>OZ240214.1:0-4847673 GCA_965197575.1 Dehalococcoidia bacterium | reverse complement strand
GGCGAAGAGGGGGATCAGTCCCGGCGGAGGAAAGTCCTGCCGGATAACGGCAGGATGGTCTGGGTCCACGCCAAGCACCTGCTGGACGACCACTGGAAGGATGAGGGGGACGAGGAAATCCCGGAGTTCCCGGACGGGGACGCCGGCCATGACCCGGGAATGGCCGTGGCCCGCATCGTGGGCAGCGGAGGCCAGATGCCCCGGACCGGCCCAGAGTCCGCACGCCTCACGTAGAGCGGCGCGGCCGCCAACCCAATTGCGAGCGCCTGCTACCGGCGAGACCGCGACGCTCCGAATAATCGACGGGCCGGATGAAGTATCCGGCCCGTTGGGTTTTCAGGTACAAAGTAGAACGCAATGAACGTGGCCGGGGGAAACTTCCTTCGGGATTACACCGCATTCATCATGCCCTCGGGGAACTGCGGGGGCGGGTTCGCACCATGCTGTACCTGCTGCCGCCCTTCGACGGGAACGAGCTACCGCCCATAGGTCCAATCGGCTTGCCCCACTGGCTGAGCCTGAAATTTGAGACCCCGGCCTATATGGAGGAGCGTGGAAGCCGAGGCTGCAGGACCAGACAACCGGCTATCTCCCGCTCCGGGTTGATGCACGTCAGAGACGTGGCCGCCCGGCGACGGGCGGCCACGGTTGGCTGACGCTGAACAGACGCCGTCCGTCGGAGGTCCCCCGGCCTGAATGTTTGCTCTTGAACCACGGACCGGCGCGTCATTCGAATCGCCGGTGGCCCCTGGGCGCCGGCACTTCGTCTTGGACCACTCAGGAGAGTCAGCCGCGCCAAGGTCCCCTCAGGGGAACTGGAGCAGTTCTTCGGGGATTGCAGCGGCTGCGCTGTTTTCAGTCATCCCAGCAGAGAGAGGGATCTACACTCCCGGGTTCCCCCAATCCGGCAGGAAGGGGTTTTCCAGTAGCTTTCTCACCCAGTCCAGGCACCTTCGGACCTCCTTCTTTCCAGCCGGTCATTGCCCCCAAATAACGAATATTGAGTATTCGTTTTGCATATGAGATCCATTAGTCGGCGTTTGAACCGAAGAGTGAAAACTTTTCACCCCCTATTTCCAGGCCATCTCAGATACGAGGGCATCATTTTCGTTACGGTTTATGTGCATCGGCATACCAATTAGTCTCACGATTTCGGAGCGCAAGTTGATTCTTATGCTAATAAGGGAGACAAGAATTCTGGTTGGCGTCTATGACGCCTGGGAGGTCCACCAGTGGGTGACGAAGACCGGTTTCTGCGGCTGGAGGAGGTGCTCGAACTCTGCGGCCTCAGCAGGTCCCACCTCTATCGCCTCATGGCCGAGGTAAGGTTTCCCCGGCAAGTCCTTGTGGGAGAGCGCTCGTCCAGATGGCGGTTGACGGAGGTAACGGCTTGGATGAACGCCAGGGACGACAAGCCGCCGGGCATATGGCAGTGACCTGCCCCCGGTGGTTGCGCCACGCGCTGCGCTAGTGCGACAAGCGCTTGGCCCTATCCTGCTATTGAATGCTGATGGGACCTTCAGCCAGCCGCTGCGGCTATGCGAAAGCGGTGGTCCTTTCTGAGCATCGAAACCTGTTGATCGAAACCGCAAAGATTCCTCGACGGTCGGGGGGGGGGCTGACAGGGGTAGGTATTGTATTTGGGGACTTACGTAGTTGATCGTGAGACCGGATAGCAGGTTAGGCGTGCGCAGATATAAATCGCCCTCAAATGCCTACTATCACGCCCGTTCGGTCATTCCGGGGTAGGCGGGAATCCAGGTGTGGCGGGGACGGTTCGTAGCTATAATCTCGTTTTTACCTACCCCTGTCAGGCGGGGGGGGGGCTGACAGGGGTATGTATGGAGTGAAATTGGTCTGAGAACTTGGAAAGCGCACGGGAATCCGGCATCTTGGCAGCTATGACGAAACCAGAAGCCGGAGGGGTCCCATGCGCCTTCCCAGGGAATGCTATCAGATGCAGCAGATGATTGAAACGCATCTGCCCCACCTCACTCAGGCTCAATTGGCCGGGCTGGTCCTGTGGGTCTGCGGGGCTATTCTGGCTGGCAGCGCCTGCCAGAACGCCGTGGCCTCTGCCCTCTCGCCCTGGGGCGCCTGGAACAACCTGCGCCAGTATCTCCGGGAGTGGTTGTACGACGGCAGCGACCGGGCCCGTCCCTGCCAGACCGAACTGGACGTGAATCTCTGCTTCGCGCCGCTGCTCCGATGGGTCCTGGCCTGGTGGCGTTCCGGCTGGCTGGCCCTGGCGGTTGACCCCACGTTGAAAGGGGACGAAACCACCGCCATCGTCATCAGCGTGGTCTGCCGGAGTTGCGCCATTCCCGTGGCCTGGCGCATCCGCCGCGCCACCCAGCGAGGGTCCTGGATGGACCCGATAGTGGAACTGCTGGGGGACCTGGCCCCGGCGGTCCCCAGGGAAAGGACCGTGATGGTGCTGTGCGACCGGGGCCTGGCCAGTCCCAAATTGTGGAAGCAGATACGCGCTCAGGGCTGGCATCCCTACATGAGGTATCCGAAAAACGTCACCTTCTGCGCCGGGAAAGGCCGCCGACTGCCGGCCCGCGCCTTCGTTCCTCGTCCCGACACCGCCTGGATTGGCCGGGGAACCGCTTTCGGCGGGGCCAACGCCAAACGCCGTTGCACCCTGCTGGCGGTCTGGCACGTGGAACAGGAGGAGCCCTGGATCATCCTGACCGACCTTCCGCCGGAGGAAGTCGGGGTGAGTTGGTACGCGCTGCGCTTCTGGATCGAGTTGGGGTTCAAAGCGGTCAAGAGCCTGGGATGGAAATGGGACAAGACCAGGAGAACCGGCCCGGCGCGCATCTCGCGGCACTGGCTGGTGCTGCCGGTGGCGACGCTGCTGACCCTGGCCTATGGGACCAGGGTGGAAGACTCCAATGACCGGAGGATCGCCCCCGGCAGCCTGAGAGCGCCTCCGAAACACCTGGCGTCCACTCACCACAGCAGTTGGAGCAGGCCGGGCCGGACCGTCAGCGTAATCCGCCACGGCATCGACTGGCTGAGGCGGTTGCTGCTCCGGGGCCGGCTCTGGAACCGGGTCTGGCTGTTGCCCGAACCCTGGCCAGAACCCAAGCTCAACCTGGAGGTCACCCGCCATGCCCCCGCATAAAAACCCTATACATACCCCCATAGGGTGTGCAAAAAGGTGTTTTCCGATGACAAATGACTCCGGGGGCCGGTAAGGACCTTCGCTCAGCGGGGGCACGGTGAAGTGGATGATGCCTATGTGGTCCTTGATCACCAGCTTCTCGACGAACAGTCGGATGAAGAGGTTGGCGACCTGTGGTTCGTCGGCTTCGATGATTGTCCTCGCGTCCAAGGCGTTCTCTATGATGTGTTCCCGGTCGTTGACGTAGGACATCAGACCTTCCGACTCTGACACAAGTTCCCTCTCTTCTGCTTCCAACTGTTTCAGCTCTGTCCTCCGTTCGTCGAGCCGGTCGAATATCTCGTCCGCCCGCCGGTTCTTCCTCTCCGCCTCCTCGGCTGTGTCAAGCAGGCTCTTTATCCTCTGTTGGAGGTCCTTCTTTTTCCGGTCAATGGTGGTCTGCCGCTTCTTTTGTTCCTTGACCAGCACCTTGTTGAGTTCTACCACCCGGTCGACATGCTCGTTCAGGAATTCCTCGGCCATGAGGTTTCCGGTGAGCACCCTGATGGCGGGTTCTTGGACGTCGTCCAGAGGTTCGCGGTGGCTGTTGGGGCAGTAGGCGGCCCTGATCTTTTTCCGCGAGCATACGAGGCTTCTTTTGTCGCCCTGCTTGGCGATGACCATTGAGCTTCCGCACTCGCCGCATTCGACCACGTCGGTGAACCTGTTGGGGCTAGACTGGCTGTTGGGGGATCTGGATTCCGGTTTGCGTGCTGCGAGGATTTCCTGGCCTCTTTTCCATACGTCTGGGGAGACGATGCCCTCGTGGGCCTGCTCATTGATTGCCATCTCGTCGTGGGGAAGGTATTGCGAGTTGGATTCTCTTCCTCTCTCCTGGTAGCCGTAGTTCCGCCGGTTGTGGAGGACGTTGAGGACGGCGCCTGGGGTGAAGTCGTTTCCTTCCTTGGTCTTCACACCCTGTTCAATGAGGTATTCCGCTATGTCGGTGGTCGAGTAGCCCTCCTCGTTCATTTCGTACATTTTTTTGACGTATGGGGCGGTCTCGGGGTCTTGTACCAGGATGGAGTGGATTCTCTCCCGGACCCTGGTGGTCCCGCCAGGGGTCTGCCTCTCGGTCTTCACGACTATCGGCTTGGTCATGAACCCGAAGGAGGGGACTCCTCCAGGGTGGTAGCCCCTCCTGACGGCCTCGAATTGGCTGTCCCTGGTTTTCATGGCAGTGCCGGTCAGCATGGTCTGGTTGCCGGCTGAAACGTGAGTCCAGTGCTCGTCCGAGGCGGCGTCCCCGTGGTGGGGTTCGGCTACGGACTGGACGCTGACGCCGTACTGTGACAGCATGTGCACGAGGTTCAGGAATTCGCGGGTGTTCCTGCCGAGTCTCGAGATGTCGTAGACGATGACCATGTCGAAGGGATGCTCCGGAGACGTGGCGTCCCTGATCATCCTCTGTATTCCGGGGCGTTTCGACATGGTGGAGCCGCTGATGCCGATGTCTTCGTATTCTCCAACCATGTCGATGCTTCCTTCCCTGTCGGCGAAGGAGTCGATTCTGCGTCTCTGGGCTTCCGGGGACAGCAGGTCGTCCTGGCCCTCCGTGGACATCCTGACGTAGGATACGGCCCGAATTCTTATCGGGCCTTCCTTTTCGTTTATCCTGGTGTTCCTCTTCCGCGGAGTCATCCTGACTCCTGGTCCGTTCAGGATGCGTCGGGTTCGGTGGCGCTCATGATCCCGGCCCCTGCCTCTTCCAACCGCTTCCTGTACTGGTTGAGGTCAGAGACGCTCTTGGAGAATCTGGAGAGGTCATGGACGATGATCGTGTCGAAGGGCTTTTCGTCCGGCAACGCGTCGGCGATCATCTGCCGGAAGCCGGGCCGTTCGTCCTCCTGGGACATGGAGAGGCTGCGCTCATCTGCGTTCTGGCTCATACCGGTCTCCTAGAGCAGTTTTCTCCCGGTGTAGAACTGGTACATCTCCACGACGTAGCGTTGCGCGTCGATGGGCATGTGTCTGGCTGGCTTGACGAAGTTCAGGTTGGGGTCGGCGACGACGTAGGCATAGCTGCGCTCCACGTCGAGGACTGAGGTCTCGTCGGCTTGGGACGGAATCGGCTGGGTCAGGCCGGCCGTCTGCAGGAGGTCCTGGAGCGGCACCTCGTAGTAGCTTGCGAGCCGGGTGAGGGTCTTCAGCCCCGGGCTCTTGTGTCCCTTCTCGATGGCGGAGATGTAGCTGTTCGGTATGCCGGTGTCCGACTCCACCTGCCGTAGCGTCCTGGTTGCCCTGAGCCTTCTGAGCAGGGCCCCTATGGCGGGAACACTGTCCGGTGTCCCTTGGTCTGGCGTAACGCCATTCAATTCTGAGGCGAACGTACGTTCTTTCAGTGTCATTTTGTGCTTGACCTCTGGCGTCTAAAATGCTATACTTATTTTGCGGTATATGTTACCGACATTCAAGGAGAACTGGAACACTGGTTGCATCCGATGCAAAGTAGTATTGGATTCTGGTACAGTTTATCACGGAAATGTCAGACAGGAAAAGCAGCAACAAGCCAAACACAGAAGCAAACGAAAATATAGCAGGCTCGCGGAGTCAATTCCTGCTGATGGGGGAGGCTCACCAGCTTATGGCCCGGTTGAATGCCAGTCGGATCTGGAAGGAGTATGCGGAGAGCGTTGGCTCTTCGGGTTACCATGATCCGACCCTCGGCGGAGAGGTTCTTGACTTGGAGGAGATGCCCCAGGTGGGGTCTTCCTTCCACCGGTCCATCATCGAGGACAGGGTTGAGGATGCGGACTTTGAGGATCTGGAAGGGCCGGTTGGCCCGGAGGGTCCTGAATCAATCGGTCCCTTGGATCTGGAGGGCGATGGCCCTCCGGGCGGCCACGAGGCCGGTTCGGTCCACTACTACTGATGTCTCTCCCCGGTTGAACGAAACCGCTCCTGCCAGTGCAGGGGCGGTCTTCCCTTGGTACTTCTGGCGGTCCGGTTTTCTCCGGTATCAGTCCAGCGGTATCCGCTCGGAGGTCACTCCGTCAGGGTATCCATCCTTTGGAAGGGGACCCTTGTAGTTGACCACGGCATGATCTTGACCGATGGTGACGTTTTGGACCAGAAGGTTGATCATCTCGGCGGTGTCTGCCGGGGCGGCTTCGTCCAGGTAGGTCTCGACCTGGGTCATGTTTTTCCTGATGCGTTCCTCGTCGCTCGCGAACTGGTGCCCGTCCAGTTCTCTGCGGGAGATCCGGGCCTGGTAGGCCAGGGCGGCGGTCGGCTGGTCCATCTGGTCGATTTCCCATTGGTAGGCTTCCTGGGCCGGAGGGTCATCCGCGGCTCGGCTTCGGAGGATCTGCTTCCGTTCATTCAGTTCCATGAGCGCCAGTTCGGTTTCGTCCAGATAGCTCCTGGTTGGTACTGAAAGGGTTTGCGCCTGATCTTGGATCAAGCTCACGACGTTGGTGGCGGTGTCCTCGGTGTTCAGGGTATCCACCAAGCGGGTCATGACGAGCCGGAGCAGCCTGTCGACGTTTATGGTCATTGTGGAGCAGGGTTCCTGCATCCTGGTGACGTTTCTAGGGCAGACGTATTCTCCGCCGACGTTGACCATCGTGGCCCCGCAGGCGGCGCATTTTACGATTCCGGCCAGGGTGTGCCGGTTTTCTTGGTCAGTTATCCTGCTGGTCATTAGTCTCCTCGGGTTGGGGTGTTCCATTCCTAGTCTTTCAGGATAATTGGTATTCGTCAAGTGTCTGGCTGGTCTTGGACCTGCCATTTCTGTCGTTCTGTGTTTGTTGCTGAGGTCGGGGTGCCTCCGGGCGTGCTCTGCTATCGCCGCGGTCTGCCCGGGGTGAGCATCCGGCTCATATCGGGCTCGAATGAGTCTTTTAGTCCCAGGTACACCGGGGTCTTCTCCCTGAGGATCTCTTGGTCCTCAGGCCATCTGGGGTCGGTTTCGCGGCCGGTGATTATGAAGACTGCCGTGGTGTAACCCACCCTGGTTATCTCGCCTTGGATTCTGTCCAGTGCCAGGAGTCTCCGGGAGTATCTCCAAATCGTGACAGGGGTGCCTGGTTCCAGGGTCTTGGAATCTTTGGGATTGGTCAGGATGAAGGTTGCGCCTGTTTCGTTGGGCTTGTCAACGAAGCCCAGGGGGTTCAGGTACTGAGGAATCATTCCCTTCTCCTACTCGGGTTGTATGCAAAAGGAAGGGGCCTGGCTGTTGCCAGGCCCCTTGGTTGCCTTCCGGCTGGTTTGAGGACCGGGTTCGGGCGGGTCTAGAATTCCATGAACGTCATGAACCGGTCGGAGATTGTCTCCATGTCTGATTGAGGCATAGTGCCTACCAGGTCCACCAGCCTGGGGTGTGCCGAAATGGCCCTGACCTGAGCCAGCAGGGCTGACTTCCCCGTGAGTCCCGTTGACGAGCGGATGGGGAATACGAGGGGCGACCTTCTCCGGGGTCTCTCGGTCACGAACGCTGTCATTGCCATGATGACCGCTCCCCTGGCGATAGTCGCGGTGGCCTTTCTGGCCGGTGGTACCGCCGCCCTGGAGAGGTTGCTCAGGAGTGGGTGAGCCAAAAACTGAGGGAGCGGGTAATCCCGCTCCCTTCGCAGGGCCTTATGTTGCTCCGGCTGGGCCGGTCGCCTGTTGCCGGGGTTCCGTGGGGCATCGCGGGACAGGGTGGTCGCTCCGCACAAGTGTTGATTTCCCAAGCGTTGGTCTGATGTGGATTTCGCCAGTGGCGCGAGACGCGGGCCTCGCCTTCCATCTTGGGTCGCATGAGAGCCGGGCGCACGCGGGCCGTGGACCGAAGCGCCCGGCCTTATCCTAAAGATTCTGCGGTCTTGGCTGGGTGCTACCAGGGTGTGGATTCCGGCCAGTACTCTGGCTCAGGGCCCTCGCTGTCCAGGTATTTGACGACCTGCCGGAACCAGGTCGCCAGGGACAGAGGGAACCTGTGCCACTCCCCAAGTCGGGCGTAGTTCAAGGCCTCGGCCCTGGCCTGGTCTCTTTCGTGGTCCGGCAGGACCGCGGTCGCAACGATGAACTGCCTGGCGGCTTCAACTGTTTCTGTGCCCATGTTTTCGATCCTTTCCCACTGAGTTCTGCCGCCGCTGGCTCGCGTCCCATTACGGTATGGGCACTTCCCTCAGCTCGCCGGGCTGTATCCCTTCCAGGGCGCTTTGAACGGCGGTGGTGTTTTCTCTAACCTGTGACCAGTTGTTGGAAAGCAGGATCACGACACCGAACGGTCGGCGGCTGATGTTTTGCTGGTAAGGTATCTTCTGGTCCGCTGTTATGAATACTTCGTAGCCCTCACGTTCCGCTATGCTCAGCAGGTCCCCGTTGCTGAGTTCCTCCCATCCTCTTTGCCTGGCGGTGTCCACCTCGTGTCCAGGCAGGTACCTCCTGAGCGGTCTGGGGACGTCATGGTCAAACAGGATTCTCATGGGGCACCTTGGTGTCGATGTTGTCGGCCACGTGTTGCAGGACTGCTCTGACCTGCCATTCCTCGACGCCTTCGAACCAGTCCAGGAATTCCTCCATGGTTGCTCCCGTGGCAAGGTTTCCGAAGAGGGTTGCGACGGGCACCCTCGTCTTGGTGAAGAGCCAGTCGCCGCTGTGCTTGCCGGGGATGCTCTCGACGCCGGGGCAGGTGCTCCAGTCGATCATGCGTCACCTCGTTTACGGTTACGGGATTGGCTGGCATTTTCTGTTCTTCGAGGCCGGTTTAGCGGGTCCGGCGGCACTCAGGGTGTTCACGGCTGAGGATGCCGGCCTTCTGCCCACAGTGGAGGCAGATGTCGGCGGCTGATGTCAGGAGGTTGGAGAGGGCATGGGTTTCGCCGTTCACCTTCAGGCGAGAATATCAGGTTCCGACTCCCGGATATAATGGGGGCGGTTCACTTGGGTCTATCTGTTTCATCCGCAAGACACCCTCTTTGGGGTCGGTAACAGTATACTCGGAGGTCGCGGAGTGAGTCTTCTCAGCAACCTGATAATGACTGGTACCGCTTTGGCCCCCGTTCTGTTTGTGTATGCAGTTGTGGCACTCTTGGAGGGTGAATTCGTCGCAGCAGCGGCTGTTGCCGGGGTAGGGTTCCTCTTGGTTGGGGTCGGGATATCCCTGCTGAGTTTCGTCAAAAGTCATCTGGAGGAGTTTAAGCTCCGCATCAACAGCGTGGAGGTTGCGGACAGGGAAAGCGTCGGATTGCTCGTCTTGTACTTGGTTCCATTACTCAGGACTTCTTTTTCTGAGCTTGAATATTCAGAAGTAGTTTTGGTGCCAGCTGTGGCTATATTCTTGGCCTTGGCCTTTACGGGGTATAACTTCCATTTCAACCCTTTGCTGAGAGTAGCGGGTGTCAATGGCGGTGGGGTCCGGGGAGTTCGAGGTGGCCGGGGACGCAGGGGACGGTAAGGAGGCGGTGTTGGTCTGGGCGGTGCGGAACGGATTGCCGGATGACTATCGGCACGGACTGCTTCCGGCAACTGGCAGCGGGTGCGCGCTGCGGCGAAGCAGCTCCGGCGCAAACTGGGGGACGACGCGGACAGTCCCACATACATCCTCACCGGGCCGAGCGTCGGATACCGGATGGCGGAGGGTGTCCAGCGTCAACTATCTCCGTCGGCCTGTTGCCTCACAGATTGCCTTGCCTGATGATGTTACCGAAAATTCTACGGCGGCCGGCACCCCTGTTACGGGCGGAGCCGGCCGCCTTTTGTCAGTCCTTGGCTTCTGGGGCGGTTCGGAAATTATCGGTGTCAAGGGCATTGGGTTGGCGTGCTTCCTATCCTTCTTCGTCCCTTCGCGCCAGTTCCGCCTCCAGCTCCCTGACCCGGGCCTCGGCCGCCAGCCTGCTTTTTTCAGGAATTCCTTCATTGCTCCTTCTCATTGCCGTCCTTCCAGATGTGGAGGTGTTGGTTGATGACGGCGGGGAGACCTGCGGTGAAGGGGATCATGGCGGCAATGATCAGCCAATAAGCTGTCCCCTCGACTTTGCGGCCGTTGAGAATGGCCAGTATGCAGGCTGCTGCTAGCATGGCCATTGCCGCCCAGAAGGCGATGTACATCTTTTGCTGGAAGTTCACTGCTCCGTATCCTCCCGAAAATTCTCACGCCTTTGGGGTCTCTGTTGAAGATGTGCTTGTTGAGCAGGGCCGGTATGCCGACGGTCGCCGGTCGATATTCGTTCCTCATCGTCGAGGAGGTGATTCTGAAGAAGCGTCCCCGCGTTGTTGAGCACCTTGTCATCCCTGAGCGCGGAGTCCTTGTCCCTAGTGTTGCGGCCGACCACTCGCTCTAGGACGGGGGCGGCCGCCGCATTCTCTTTCTGTGCTTGGTTGCCACTGGGGCCGTGGACTGGGACTTTGGATGGTATGACTTGGAGTTCTGTTTATCCTTCTTCTTCCCTCCGCGCCAGTTCCACCTCCAGCTCGCTGACCCGGGCCTCGGCCGCCAGCCTGCTTTCCCGTTCGGCCAGCCTGCCTTCCCGCTCCTGCTCGAAGGTGGGTATGTGTTCTTCCGTCTCGGGTTCGTGCCACCGGAGCTGACCGTGCTCCCACCGGATCAGCAGACCCAGCACGGCGCTGTAGCCCTGCAGGACGCCTTCCTCGAGCTCTTCGATGGCGATGGGCTCGTACCGCCCTTCCGCCAGACGGTCCCCGGCCAGCCTGGTCCCGTGGAACTGGCCGGTCTCGTCGAACCGCCAGTACTCGGGGATGCCCAGAGCGGCGTACCTTGCCGGTTTGTTTTCGACGTCGTTCCGGCCGGTTCTCCCCGAAGCTATTTCGATTACCAGGTCGGGGGGCTTGCCCTGCCGGGAGATGACGTAGCTGTTGTCCTGGTCGTAGAGGATTGGGTTGGCGTTGAAGGAGACCAGCATGTCTGGGTAGATCCACTGGCTGGGCGGTGTGCCGGGCTCGGGGATGATGAATCTTTCCCCGTCGACGATGGTGGTGTCCGGGTTGCCGAGGTAGTTGGTGAGCAGGTAGACGTTGCCGGTTTTGGTGAGGTTCCGGAAGCTGGTCATGTCGTCTGGCTCGCGCTCCGGCGGGTCCGGCAGTGGCAGGAGCGTCCGGGGTTTGGTGGTCATGGCTGGCCTCTTGGGCTGGGCGGTTCTTGCTGGATGGATTCTAGCGTGATTTGCCCGGTTGGTTAAGTGGGCCGTTCCGGTGCTTGGCTCTCGTTGTTGAAAGGCTGTGGGCTTGGGTCACGATCCCGCCGGCCATGACTTGGCCGGCCCCTGTTTTCAGCCTTCTTGGAGGGTGCCGTAGTTATTTGGGGCCTGACGATTTTAGAGCGAACATTTAGGGCGTGGTTTTGGATGAGTCTTGGGGTGAGTCTCACATGACACAGGTTGGGACTTTGTTCCTCTTTTGAGACTGGTCGGGGCTAGCCTTATAACTCAGTGGCCCGAATGTTCGCTTGCGGTGCTGTGCATATCGAACGGGAAACCCACCTAAAGCCCGTCCCAACGTCCAGACGAGAGCGCAGACGGAGGCGGGAGTGCTTAAAACGGGGGATGCTTGAACTCCCAACCGCCGCGACCTTTCTTGCGCCGTTCTTGCCTTCTGGTCGACGACGGGCGTTTCTTCCAGAGGACTCGGCGCTGTTCGCGTTCGGCCTCGTGCCGCTCAAATTCCTGCACCGCTTCTCGTAACTCTGGAGGTATAAGCAACGGCGTCCGTCTAGGGACGTCGAAGGGTTGGAGTGAGCCGGCCATATATTGACCCCCCGTCATTTATACTTTATGCGGGGCCGACGGGGCGTCTATAATGGCCGTGGTTGTGCGGCCTTAGACTCCGGGCCGGTCTCCCGAATAGCCAGTGCATCAACACTGGCTATTCAACTTTATTCTGTACTACGCAACACCTTGCGGTCAAGATAGACGCGGAGATGCCGGTCACTTGACGGAGTGGAAGAATCAGAAGCAGGGCAGATAGCTGAGTGCATCTTCCAGCCCAACAGGGTCCATGTTCCCCCACAAATCCTCATCCTCTGATTCCGAGTTCCACATACCCACATTCAACACCTGTTCTGGAATCTGGTTCGTGTTGGCTTCTTGGATAATGTCCACAATCTCACGTATTTGCGCGTCGTTTGCGATGTAGATAGCAGACCCGTCATCGGTGAGTCCGGGATTGTTATATAGTCCACGTTGGTCTTCTACCCATTCTCCTGCTTCGTTGTTCCATATTCCAATGGTGTAGGTATCTATCGAAACAGAGACATCATGCCAATAAGGAGTTAGGTACATCACCTTGGATTCGCCAATGCAACCGAGAGACAAACTCAGGTCACTCGCCCATGTATCTGCCGAAGCATCTAAGGTGGCAACGTAGGCTCGCAGGTCACCGCCTCGGTTGTCTAAGGCCACGTTCAGGCCCCACTCGTAATCGGCGTTACGGTGCCAGTTCCCGCTTGCCTCCCAATCAACTAACACAGGCTCCGGGGCATATGTTAGCGGAACCACCGGCACCGGCAGGGTTGGAATCGGGATTATCACTGACAAAGTCGGTGGCACGGTCGGGAGAGGTAGGGGGACAGGTACGGGGTAAGATATGGAGGAAGACTTCGTTGCTCTGGGTGTCGCTCTCGGCGTTGCTGTTACCACGACAATTCGAGGCGTTGCCGTGGGATACGGAGTGTAAGTAGGCGCGGGTGTCCGGGTCGGCATTGCCGCCAGCCGCGACTCAACCTCGGCGGACACCGTAGCTTCAATGTTTGGAGTTGGCCCCGGAGACGAGCAAGCCAGAAGGGTGAGCAAGACCGCAGAACAGAGAACCGCAGAGGAAAGAAAGCCGAGAACCAGTCGCGTGATGCACATAGAGAGTACCCCACCGCAAGGATTTGTTGGACGTGTTCCGTAGCCTTACGTTGCGGTGGGAGCTTAGCCGGTTCTCCCTGTCGTCCATTCTAGGAATCGTTGCTCTCCAACCATGATGAAATGTTGCGCCCACTTGCCCCGGAGCATGAACCTGGCGCGAGATAGCAGGCATTCCCGTTGTCCATCGGCTGGAACTATGTGGAAGGTTGTGGGAGGCGAACCACCACCACAGCAGACCATTGCGAACGAGGGGCCTATGTTCCCTTTTATCTGGTCTTGTTCCTCGTAGGCTCGGCTGACTATATTCCCGTAGGTCCCACGGGACTGGTGCTGGTAGACAACCAAGCTCCGTTCCCGCTCCTGTCCTCGCTCCGCGAATTGTTTTAATTCTTCAATGCGGGTGTGTTTGGGGCTGAACGGATTTGATGGAATGCAGATGCCGGTGTCGGTGTCAACGAACACGAGGCCGCATCCGGCGACCTTCTTCAATGCACCACGCGCCCACTCTTCTCGCGCTTCTTCCTTCTCGGCCTGCTTACCCGTCCCGTCTGGTACGGACTTACGATAGTAGGCGGTGTCTTTGGGAAGTATCCCGCCAGCCTCTACGTCGGCTGTCTGTGGGTGCTTGGATTCCACAATCCTCTTGAGCTTGTCGTAGAGGTCGGGATCGCACGGCCGGAAGTGTTCCTGATGTTCTGACTTTAGGTAATTGAAAGTCGCGGGCGGTTCTCTGCCGTCATCCTCTCTCGGTGGGACATCTGGGACATCTGGTCGCCAGTACCAGACCACGCCCAAGCACAACGCCGAATATTCGTCCTCGTCTCTCGGCTCTGGTTGGCAGAGCGCATTGAGAAGAGCGTACTTGCCGAAGTCCGCGGATTCGCCTACCCATTGGTTTCTCATCACTCACCTCCACGTCTATGCCGTCAACGCTGTGTTCTCATGCACGGGCAAGAACAGCAGGACGAGAAGGATGAGGGAGACGATGCCGGAGAGAGTGAGACCGGGAACGGTGTTGTTGATACAGAGGCGGATGTCAACCATCGCGGGTGCCCCCTTGCTAGCAGGTTAGGTCACTTGCGATAGTCACCAACACCCAGATGAACCAGCAAGGGGGCATGAAGAGGAGCGCCCTCCCTGCTGTGAGCCATCAACGTGGCTCGCGTGTTCATCTGAAAGGGGGTGTCGACCATGACTATCGCAGCCCAAATGCTAGCATCGAGAGGGGCGTGTTGTCAAGTAGCGGACGCTCTCTATGTACACAATTCGGCGGAGGAAGGTCGGTGATTCGTAGCGGGTTCCGGTTGGTGTGAGGCGAATCCGTGATGGTGTGGACGCAGACAAAACGATGCCGCTCTGCCCTTATGGTTCCTCTGATACACTGAGCCGCCTGTGGATGTGTTGGGCGGGCTTGCTATCGGAGCGTTACGATTCTCTGGCCGGGAGTCTTATAGGAGCCACCGACCTAGTCGCAATCCTTGAGTTGCTGAGATAACATCAGATGCAAATAGTAATCATTACGTTTGGGTTGGGGTTGGTAATTCTTGTCCTGTTTATAGGGTTTGCATTCAATGTGCTGTTGTTAGTGATCGTGGGAATGTTGTGCGTAGGAGCTATTAGGGTTTGTTGCTGGTGTGGTCGTGAGTGGCCTTGTTACGCCAAACTCGCCTTAGTATTACCGTCCATCGGTCTCGAAGCCTATCTCGCATATTATATCGTTCCCACATGGTTCTGAAAGAGAAGGCATAACATACTATAAGCGACTGGCCGACAATCAGGGTTAAGGTCATTAGCCACATGGGTGGCGGGCCCTCAAAATTCATGTTGGCGTCTCTCCTCTGGTAGGGTAGACCACTAATAAGAAATTAAAAAATACGTGGGCGCACACGCGCAAGCCCCCGCCTCTCGCCCTCACCGGCTCCCGTGCTGCCTCTATCCCCTGTCGTCCTGGCGGTTCTATATCAGAGTCTCATCCCCTTCTTCCCACGCCCACCGTTCTTCGGTTGCCTCTGGCTCTGGAAGGTCATTACTCCGTCACTGCTGACCCCTCTCTTCTCGGCCTTCTTCTGTGCCTTCACCCTCCGTTCGGCTGCGTTCGATGCCGCCCTGAACTCGCTCACCGCGTGTACGAGGTCAGTCCATTCGTCGAGCTTCGGATCGACCTTCGCCGCATTAGCTGGCGTTTCACCATCGTGCGCCTCGTGGTCGCGGAATAGGTTGTAATCAATCACGAACCCGTCCAGGTACCTCTGTCCGCTCCGTTGTCCCTGCAACCCGCGCATTGTCTTGGTTCGATCACGAAAGGTGCCTTGCAGTCGCTCCGAGCGGTTGTTGTTGACTTCCTCGTAGATACCCTCGGAGACGATGTGCCTCGTGTACGGTGGTGGCAAGGTCAAGGCTATTGCCATCCCATAAGAACCGAGACCGTCGGTAGTTACCGTTTTGGGCATTACACCACCATTGTTCTTCAGTGCCTTCTCTAACACCTTAATAGCGTCCCTCTCACCCCGGTATGGAGAAAGATGCGAGGCGAGAATGTAACGGGTGTCGAAGTCCATCACGTTCCAATTCCACATCCGCTCACCACCAACTTTGAGTTGCATCTCGTCTGCTACCCAATGGTCGGATGTCTCAGGAACGTGACCGGACACGATGATCCCGGCCATATCCGAGTATTCGTGTACCCAATCCTCAATGGTCGACTTTGCCGGCTCCGGGAGGTTGTAGTTCCTCCCAATCAGTTCGGCTATTTGCTTGTAGGACATCCCCGAATAGTACATATCCACTGCTGCGCCAATATGCTCAGCTTCGAACCACTTCCCGAAGGCGTTGCCGGTGGTGTTGAACTTTCTCCGGCAGTCCTTGCACTCGTATCGCTGGTAGCCGTTGCGGGTTCCTTTCTTGATAACCTTTGCGGACTCGCAGTGTGGGCAATCCACCGTGATGGTCTGTTGGAACTCGGCCATGACGCTCTCCTTTCCTTCGCATTGAGGTATGTGGATTCGGTATACAGAAAGCGTACAATGGCCGTGGGAATCGTAGGAAGATAATGGAATCTTCCATATATTGACAGCCTAACCAAGCCTGGTTTCTAATTACGGCACGGCCACGGGGTACGCTCTCCTGGTCGTAATGGCGGGGATGGTGGGATTCGAACCCACGGGGGTGTTAGTGGCACCCCGCTCGGTTGAAAATCGAGTCCTTTGGTCCGCTCAGGCACATCCCCGCAGAATACAAAAGAAGCACCACCCCCGTCGAAAGACAAGCGAATCTATAGCTCAGCACCTTAAATTGGCTATAATTCGCTCGCCCATCTATCGACGGGGGTGGTGCTTCTTTTGTGTCTCTATGTTAAGACAGACAGAGAGGCGGCGTCAATGATGGCGTCAAGCTAGTAGTTCAACAACCTTGAATTGCTGGATATAGAGACTTCAGTTTGATGCGCGCATCCTCGGTGGTGAAGCGCCAGTTCACTTGTATCGTGTCCCGGTTGCGTCGGCCTTGCCAAGCGTTGACCTCGCGGCGCAGGATACTTTGGCTGGCCATACGCCGGTCCAGACATTGCCGGGCCAGCACCCCGATCTCAATCTCGGCCATGTTCAGCCAACTCCCATGTTTCGGCGTGTAGTGGACCTCCAGCCGTTCGGCGATGCGCCGCGCCTCGGCAGGCTCAAACGCCTCGTACAACGAGGCCGGATGGTGGGTGTTCAGGTTGTCCATCACCAGCACAATCCGGTCCTTGCCAGCATAGTCCTCATCCACCAGCTTCTTGATCTGCCGCGCCCAATCCACTTTCGTACGGCGGTCCGTCACTTCGACCCGCCGCCATCCTGCCAAGGGCGCAAACAACATGAACAGGTTGCTCACGCCATTGCGCTCGTATTCGTAATCGTACACCGCCGCCGCGCCCGGCCCGGCCGGCCGCCCCACCCGGGTCTCCTTCACTTGCTGTTTGCTGGTCTCATCCAGGCACACCAGCACTTCGTTGTCCCCGTAGGAGCGCTGGTAGACTTCCAGTACATCTTCCATCGCGCACACAAAGTCCGCGTTGCTTTCAGGCGGGATGCACCAGCACTCTTTCAGCCAGGGCTTGAGTTCGTTTTTTTAAGCGCCTGGCGCACCGTCTCGCCGCTGATGCTCTCCACTATCTCGCATTCGACCAGCTGGTCCGCCAACAACTTCAGCGTCCAACGCACGCGGCCTTCCGGCGGTTCCGCACAGGCCAACGCAATCAAGTGGGCTTCCCCGGCGCCATCCAGTTTCTTCTGACGGCGGCGCAGTTGCCGCTTACGGTTCAGCGCCGCCTCAATCCCTTCCTCCACACAACAACGGCGCACCCTTTCAACCGTCGCGCTGCTAATCTTGAGAACTCTGGCAATCTCTTCGTCCTTCAGGGACCCGTCTGCTTGCGCCTCATTGCTCAGCAGCAAGATGCGGGCATGGGTCTGCTTATACGCCGCCGCACGCCCGCGGGAAACCAACGCCTTCAGTTCCTGTTGCTCTTCGGTTGTCAGCTGGATACGGTATTTCTTGGCCGGCATGACGATTCTCCCTTGCTCCAATCCACTAATCCCTATGCTTGGGAGAATACATCCTTCATGCCTCATTTCAAAGCTGTTGGTCTACTAGACTGTAACCCAATTGAGCGGCACGGCGCTGGGCCGTGCGTAATGCTCGTTGACGATACTGAGCCTCGTAGTAGTCCGCCCCGGCGTCGGCGTATTGCTGTCCGTGGCGCAGCATCGTGTCAATGGCGCTGAACAATTAGAAGGTGACCGAATCGTATAACGTCAACACTGAAACGCTTGGTGTGAATTGTAAGCTGGTATTTGAAAAGGAAGGCATCCATAGACGATAGTTAGCTTCTAACCAGTCAAGAAAGAGGCCAAGCTATGGTGAATACGGACACCTTCCTCACGACACTCTATGTCATGGCAGATGATTTTTGCAAATGCCAATCCCAGCCCGAGTGTACCCCCGGCCCCAGGGCTTCTCTGACCAGGAGCGAGGTAGTTACCCTGGTCATCTTCAGTCAGTGGGCACGCTTCCGTAGTGAAAGGGACTTCTATCGTCATGCCGTCTGCCGACTTCGGTCAGCTTTCCCGGCGCTCCCCCGCCGGAGCCAGTTCAACCGGCTGACCCGGCGCCACTACGGAACCCAGGTGGCTTTCTCCCGTCACCTGGTGGACTTGCTGCAAGGACAGCGCGGTCTCTACGAAGCCTTGGACAGTTCCGGTGTTCCCACCAGGTCGGCCAAACGCCGGGGCGCCGGTTGGCTGGCCGGGCAGGCTGACATTGGCTGGAGCAACCGTCTGGGCTGGTATGAAGGCTTCCACCTGCTGCTTTCGGTCAATCCCGAGGGCGTCATCACCGGCTTCAGCTTTGCCCCAGCCAGCGTCAAAGACCAGACCCTGGCCGAAGACTTCTTCGCCTTCCGGCATACTCCCCATCCCAGGTTGCCCACTTTGGGGGAGCCAGCCCGGGGCTGGTATGTAGTGGACAAAGGCTTTGAGGGCCAGGCGGCGGCACAGCGGTGGCGAGACTGCTATGGAGCCCGGGTAATCTGTCCGCCCAGGCGCAACAGTAGGAATCCTTGGCCCAAAGAATTACGCCGATGGCTGGCTGGGGTACGCCAGATGGTGGAGACTGTCTTCGACAAGCTCCACCATGCCTTCAGGTTGGACTGGGAACGCCCGCACCAACTGGAAGGCTTTCAAACCAGGGTGGCGGCCAAAGCCGCGTTGCACAATTTCTGTATCTGGTTGAACCGGCAACTGGGTCGCTCATCACTGGCTTTTGCTGACTTGCTTGCTTGGTAACATCACCTATTCCACACCAAGCGTTGAAGGGAATGAATTGTGGCCCAGTGTCACAAACGCGCGTTTGTGAACCACCCAGCCAGGGCGACTCATCCACACGGACCGCTCCGGAGCTGACCAGAAGCTGGTCGGAAGACCGCCCTGCTCAGGTGTCACCGCCGGGGCAGGCTGGCAGGATTCAACCGCCAAATGTCACCGACCTTCCGCCCACACGGTCCACTTTAGCGCCGCCGCTTACAGGGCTAACCTGCGGGCTGTAGGTGATCGAGGGCCTGCACCGGGCGGGAGTGGAGTTCCGGTCCCTGTCGGAAGACTTCGACACGGCCACGGCCACCGGCAAGCTCCAGCTCGCGATGGTGCTCGCCTTCAGCGAGTGGTGGCGGAACTCCATCAGGGAGCGCTCGGTCGCGGGGCAGGCGAAGGCGCGGACCGAGGGGCGTTTCCCTGGCCGGAGGCCGAGCCTGACCGAGCAGCAACGGGAGTACATCCGGGTGGAGCGGTCGAAGGGAGTGAGCCAGCGGGAACTGGCCAAGCGCCTGGAGGTCAGCCGCTGGACCATCCAACAGGTGGACGGGCAGGGGTTGGGTGGACATTGCAGCCTCTGCACGAAGCATGGCCAGTTGGCAGCCTGACCCAGTTACGCTCCCAGAACCCTGCCGGCGAACGGCCAAACGCTCCGGCGACAGCCCCCGAAGCATCGCGATCCCAATCCGGTCAAGTCTTCCCCCATCTAATGGCTCGCCCGCAGATAACATACAATTTCCATCATTACCTTGCAGTCAACTTCGTTGTAGCGAGGTAACTGTTCAGACTTGAGGGGAAATGAGCAGCCGGCGGCATTCCAGGAAGGGGTTGAGGCCTCTGGCCCGCCAGGTTCCGAAGAGGGATGCCAGAGTCATTTTGCTGTTGCTGCCCTGTTCCGGGCGAGTCCCGCCGCTGATTTTGCGGCTGATCACCAGGTGGCGCAGGCTCCGTTCGGCGGCATTATTGTCAGATGGAGCCTCCGGGTGCGACACGAAGACGAACAGCTCCTTGATGTGCCGCTCAATCCGCCGGCAGAGCTTGGCTTGCACTGCCACCGGGTCTTTCAGGAAAGGCAGGCACAGCGCCAGCAACCGCTCCTCCAGCGCCAACTGTCCCCGGGGTGAGGGCCGTCCCCCCGCCGCCCACTCCCCGGCCTTGGCGTAGAGCCGTTGCACTCCATGAGCCCACCGGGCCAGTACAGCGTCTTCCGGGTACAACGCCTTCAGCGCGTGAATGTCCCGCAGCAGGTGGGCCCAACATCTCTGTTTGAGTCCGGGGTAGTGGTGATAGGCCACGTAGAAGTCGCTCACCAGAATCCCTTCGAAGGACTCGCCCAAGACCTCGTCCACCACCTCCCCGCCCCGGCCCCGGCGCAGGAAGAACCGCTCCGCGGGCGTGCTGAAAGTCCAGACGCAGCCGTTTCTCCCGTTCTCCCGCCAACCCGTTTCATCGGCGTGGACCACCGGGCTGGAACGAATGCGCTCCAGCGACCCGCCCACTTCCGGCCCGGCCTGCCGGGCAACCTGATGCACAGCCCGGACGATGACCCCAACGCTCAGTTTCAACTGATGAAACGTTCGCAGATACCATTGGATGGTCCTTACGGGCAGCCGGGCCTCTTCCCGCAGGGTCACTATCAGGCTTGACAGGTTGACCCCCAGGCGCTGGCGGCCTACAGCCAGACCTTGCAGAGGGTCCCGGGGCAGCCGCCGTTTCCGGCACAATGGACAGGTCCGGGCTATGCATACGTGCTCCGTGACTTCCGCCGGGACTACCGGAATGTCCATGACCTCCCGGGTCCGCTGCGCCCATCCCCCGGTGAGAGCGCTATGGCAATCGGGGCAAGATTCCGGGGCGTGGGTCACCCGCCAGGCGGGTTCCATACGCGGCCGGGCAAAGCCGTGCTGACGCTTCTTTCGCGGCTTATTCTCCTTTACAGACGGCTTCGTGCGCCTGGCGGCAGGCTTATGCCCCGGCATCCTGGCCCCCGGCCCGCCGCCGCTGGACAGACGGGCCTCCAGGCTTTCGACCCGCTGCCTCAGTTCCGCGATAATCTCCAGCAGCGTCTCCCGGCTCGCCTGGTTCAGGTCCACTTCCGTTTCCATAGTTCTCTTATGCCACAATCGCGCCTGGACGCCAGCGGCTTTGCACAATGAATCTTTTTTTAATTCCGATTCATTGTGCAAGATTTATTTGTTTGGGATTCTGGAGGTTGACGGCGCAGGGTTTCCGTCTCATCTGTGCCAAGTTGACGGCCGGGTTAAAGGTGAACCAGCCGTCCCCTGTCCGAGGGACGGCGGCTTTGGAGGGGTTTGAGGCGGAAACTGAGAGGCTTGGCCCTCGCTCGCCGGGTGCCTTCGTCCTTACATTCGGTTGCTCGCCGTTTCAGCCCGTGCTGGAGTTTTCCCTGTTCACTCTCCCGTGCTGGTCATTTCCAGGGCATCCACGGGGATGAGCCTTTGTCCGTGCGGGTCCACGGCTAGGAGGGCGTGTTCCAAGGCCATGGCGCCGAGCAGAGTTGGCTCCCCTTCTTCGCCGAAGGCGACCGGCGTGGGAAACTGTTGCCCTTCCAGCCGGATGATTGCCCATCCCTGCTCTCTGGGCACCCGCCGTCCGTCGGCTAGCAGGGCAGTGTAGGTCCGGTCGGCGGGTATGCCCAGGGCTTCCAGGATGGACCGGGGCACCTTGGTAAATGTGGCCCCGGTGTCCACCAACGCCTCCAACTC
This sequence comes from Dehalococcoidia bacterium, assembly GCA_965197575.1. Classification (GTDB taxonomy): domain Bacteria; phylum Chloroflexota; class Dehalococcoidia; order Lucifugimonadales; family UBA3495; genus VXOI01. Next base: position 4,826,141 of record OZ240214.1, on the reverse strand, counting down.
TTGGAACCTCTGGCCGCTCTGGTCGCCTATCTCAACTGTTATCTGGAAAGTTCCCATTCCTGTCCTCTGCGTCTGCGCGAGCCTCAGGGCTGGATTGTATCTGAACCAGCCGTCTCCGGTGCGGAAGCTCGGCGTCTTCGCGGTCTTGGCCTTGGGGCGATTCGTTGTGCAAAAATCCTTTTACTCGTTTTAATTCCGGTTCATTGTGCAAAGCCGACGCCAGCATTTTTCACAGAAGCGGTTGAGTTCGTTCAATTCACCTCATCGAGTCTGAACACTTACGTAGCGAGCAATCTCATTCATCAGCGGCAACTGGCCCATCGGCACGGCTTGTTCCTTGGCTTCCTCGTCGCAGCGCCACGCGCCGACCATCGCCCCCAATCCGTCAATAGGACTATCGGCCCAGTCCGTTTCGATGAGGCCGAGTGAATGGAAGGCGGTGGCCACCGCCTTCAAGCCAAAACCCAGCGCGCCCCGAACTCGGGTCGACTCAGGTAGAGGGCAGAATCGTACGCTAAGGCCGCTATCGGCGCTTTGGCCACCGGTATTCGCCAGTGAGCAGGATGTGGGCCCACCCAAGGGGCGAGATGTGGGCCAGGAGCTCGGGCTCGGCTGTCAGGCCGGCGTGTTTTCGCTGCCTCACCGCCTCGTCGAGATGGGCGGTATTCCAGTAAATGACGATGGCGGCGAGCAGGTTGAGCCCGGCCATGCGGTAGTGCTGGCCCTCGCTCGAGCGGTCGCGGATTTCGCCCTGGCGCCCGATGCGGAGCGCGTTCTTGAGCGCGTGATGAGCCTCGCCCTTGTTCAGGCCGGTGTTGGCTCTGCGCTGCATATCGGCGTCGAGCAGCCAGTCGACGATGAAGAGCGTTCGTTCGACCCGTCCGATTTCGCGGAGGGAGACAGCCAGTTGGTGCTGGCGCGGATAGGCCGCGAACTTTCGCAGCAGCTGGCTCGGCGGAAGGGCGCCGCTGGTCAGGGTGGCAGCAACCCGCAGGATGTCCGGCCAGTTGCGCACGATCACGTCCTCCCGGATTTAGTTGCCGGTCAATCCGGTCAGGGGTTTCGGAACGCGTCTGGGCTCGAAGACATGCAGCCGCTTCGATGGCAGGTCCCGGATGCGCGGGATGAACCGATAGCCGAGCAGGGATGTGACGGCGAAGACATGGCCGGTGAAGCCGCCGGTGTCGGCGTATTGCTCGCGGATGCGACGCCCGGCCCTGGTCATCAACAACCCGTCGAGAATATAGGGCGCTTCGTTGACCGTGGCTGGAATTGTTTGCGTTGCGAAGGGTTGTCAACAGCTGAAGTAGTAGTATAATGTAGTCTATTATGGATGTTGTTAGTCGCCGCATCAGTCTCACCGCTTGGGGCAGGCTCTACGGCTTCGATAAGGCAACCACCTCCCGGCTGCACCTCGCCGGCAAGTTGCCCCCGGAGCTCCAGATCGAGCGGCTGCCCACCGGGCGGTACTATGTGGTGGTGCCTCCTGAAGACGAAGGCCGCTGCGTGGTGTATGCCCGGGTCTCCTCCGGTGACCAGCGCGAGGACCTGGACCGGCAGGTGGGCCGGGTGGTGGCGTGGGCCACCCAACATGGCCACCGGCCGGATGAGGTGGTGAAGGAGATTGGTTCCGGACTGGATGGGGACCGGCGGCAGCTGCGCCGTGTTGTGGGAGATCATACGGTGCGGACCATAGTGGTGGAGCACCGGGAGAGGTTGTGCCGTTTTGGTTTCGAGTATGTGGAGGCGGCGTTGGCCGGCCGGGGAGCCCGGATCGCGGTGATGGACGAAGGGGAGCTTGAGGATGATCTGGTGCGGGACGCCACCGAGGTGATGACTTCGCTGTGCGCGCGCCTTTACGGGCGGCACTCGGCGCGGCGGCGGGCGGAGCGCGCAATGTCGGCAGCGGCGGCTGCGGAGACTGCTTGATGATAGGAACATACCAGACCCGCGTCACCGTTTTCCGGGGCATGGACCGTGGGGACGGTGAAGCTGCGCTGTCGGCCTACGGCGAGCTGTACGGCCGGGTGCAACGGAAGCTGTTCGCCGCCGTGGCGGCGGGACGGTCCGCCACGTCCCTGAAGAACGCTTATCTGCGGGAGTACGGGATACCGGCCCGGATGTTCAACGGGGTGAGGGTGTCGCTGGAGGGCAAGATAGCCTCGGTGCGGGAGGCCGGGAAGTTGCGGCAGGACAGCCTGCAGCGGCGCATCGCCCGCGCGGAGCGGGAGATTGCCCGAGCTGAGGAGCAGGCGCAATGGCGCCAGGTCCACCAGAAGCGGAGACGGTTGGCCAATCTGAGGTCTCGCCTGGCGGGATTGGAGGCCGACCTGGCCGCGGACCGGGTCCGGCTGTGCTTCGGGTCGAAGCGGCTGTGGCGTAAGCAACATCATCTGGAGGCCAACGGGTATGGCAGCCATGAGGAATGGCTCCGGGAGTGGCGGGCAGCCCGCAGTGATGAGTTCTTCGTGCTGGGCAGCCGGGATGAGACCGGCGGTTGCCAGCTATGCGTGGCCACAGTTTCAGACGATGGCTCCCTGACCCTGCGGCTGCGGATGCCGGATTGCTTGGCCGAACAGCATGGCAAATATGTGGTGATTGAGGGCGTGAGATTCGCCTATGGCCACGAGCAGGTGCTGGCGGCGTTGGAGAGCAATGCCGAGTACGCCGCCTGCCGGCGTCAGCACGGTGAGCAGGCGGCGAGAGCCGCCAATCTGGGGCAGGCCATCGGCTACCGGTTCAAGCGGGACGCAAAGGGATGGCGGGTGTTCGCCACCACGGAGATGATGGCGGTAGCGACAACTACGGACCGGCGGCGCGGCGCCATCGGCGTGGACCTGAACGCCGGCCACCTGGCGGTGGCCGAGACCAACAGCAGCGGCAATTATCTGAACGCTTGGCGCGTGCCGTTGGTGACCTACGGCAAGAACACCAACCAGGCTGAGGCCCTTATCGGCGACGCGGTGGCCAGCGTGGTGGAGTACGCCAGAGCCGCCGGCAAGCCCATCGTCATCGAGAAGCTGGACTTCCGGCAGAAGAAGGCCGCCCTGGAAGGCGAGTCCCGCAAATACTCCCGGATGCTGTCCAGTTTCAGCTACGGAAAGCTCAAGGCGTACTTCGTCTCCCGCGGCTGCCGTCAGGGAGTGGAAGTTCATCAGGTCAACCCGGCCTTCAGTTCCGTCATCGGCCGGGTGAAGTTCATGGAGCGTTACGGGCTGACGGTGCACCAGGCTGCCGCCTTGGTGCTGGCCCGTCGTTTGCTCAGGTGTTCCGAGCGCATCCCCCGCCGGCGGGTCGCGCCCGTCGGCAATGGCGCCCATGTCGCCTTCGCCGTACCCGTGAGGAAGCGAGCGAAGCACGTGTGGACGTACTGGGGCGCGGTCCTGGGGCAGCTGAGACCGGCGCTTGCAGCGCAACACCGGCTGGGGAGGCCGCGGGGCCGACCCAATCCGGTTCGGGCGGTCCGGCGGGCGGATGCCCGTGGAGTGGCTTGAGCGGGGACCAGTTCGGTGTTCCCGGGTGGGATTCCCGGGCGGAGCCGCCTTGCACTGTTGGGGCGGCGGCGCGGCTGAGACCGCGTCTTCAGAGAAGGCTGACAATGGTCATGTGACTAAAGTCAACCATTTTTACAACGGTCCGAACCGGTCCGAGACATGGGTATAGGCCTTGAGCCCCGGTTCGCTGCCATAGCGGGCGTTGACCAGGTTCATCGCTTCACCCTGGCGTGCGGCCGGGAAGAACTGCCCATCGCTGGAAGCGGTAAGGCCCAAGCCCCAGTGGCTGGCCATGGGCAGTTGTGCCTGCGCTTCGATCACCATGGCCAGGGCCCGGTCCATCGCCTCGCTTTCGATGTGCCAGCGCGAGGGGCGCGAGAGCTGGAAGAAGTCATGAGTGTTGGAGGCCTCGGCCATCTTGCTGAGACCCAGATTGAGCCCTTCCGCGAGGAGGACGTTCAGGAGTCCGATTCTGTCTTTGCAGGGCGCACCCGTGCGCAGGTGCGTGAAAGCGCCGGTGAAACCGGTGGCGGCGTCCACCTCCAGCAGAATACCGGTGATCCGTACCTCGGGCAGGCGACGATAGAGGTCGAGCACGAGTTCATCGACATCCTCCGGCATTGCGGTGGCGGGCCGGCTGATCCTGAGTTCGCCATTCTCGATGGCGCCGCCGGATATCCTGCCGTGGTACGAGGCATCGGCGAGGTGATCCAGGCCCTCGACCAGACGCGCCTTGCGCTCGGCCAACCACTCCCGCGGTTCGAAGGGGACCGCCAGCCGGGCCGTTGCATGCACTGCTTCGACCGGCGCCAGGGCGCGCTTTACATCGCCGTAGCGCCGGGAGTGCGCGAGCCAGACGTCGCCGGAGCGAAAGGCGTCGCGCATATGGAAAAGCGCGGCGACTTCCCAGAGCCGGCGATCACCGGCAGGCGAGCGTTGAGATGCTGATGCCACCTCGAATTACGGCGCAGGAAGGTCCGGGACATGTCGTGGGACCCGGCTGCGATGGCTTTCAACGCTGCAAGGATCGGTTCGCCAGCTCCGGAAGCCTGGATCTCGAGTGCGCGCAACATGCGTGGCGCATAACGCCGGAACCGGGGCCAGCCTTGAACAACGTGAGCCAGGGGATCGGCAGACATCGTGCCGCTCAGCTGCTCAGCCGCAGCGACAACGCCTTCGAGCTTCTGCCAGCCGCCGGCAGCCGCGACGGCCCCCTCCAGCGGCCCTCCTTCCCCTTTTGCCTCGAGAAGGGCCGTTCCAAGGGTCCTGAAGGCGTCCAGGGTATCATGCAGTACCGCCCTCGAATCCTGAATGCGCTCATCGCAGTGCCGCTTCGCACTACGGAAGGTCTGGCCGACGACCCGGTCGTGGGTCTCAACCACGGCATCGGCGATAGCGCCGCGCCACTCCACGGCACAGACGGCGAGGATGGCGAGACGGCGATCACCGGAAATGTCGCGCAACCCGTCTGTGAAGTAGCGCTCCCCCTGTCGGCGAAGACGGGCAATGCGATGCGGAGGAACGGTCTCCAGCAGACCGGAGGGAAGATCGAAGCCCTGCAGGAATTCCAGGCGATCGAGAAGGCCGTTGATGTCGGCCGAGTTCCGGCCCACCTCGAACCGGCGCAACCAGACGAACCGGCTCACACCGCCGTCGACTTCCTCGGTAAGCAGCCGGTCGAGACGCATGCGCATGGCATGGTCCAAGCCTGAGGCGATGCGCGTCTCTATCCGGCGCTCTGCGGCAACGAGTGCGTCCGCGCAAAGACGCTCCAGGACCGATAATCCCGGCAGGATCACCTGCCGGAGTCGGCACTCCTCAACGAACCGCCGCGCCAGCCCCTCATTCGAGCGCGCCGCTTCCGCCTCGATCTCGAGCCAGATCTTCAGGTCCCGGGCGCAACGCCCCGTGAACATCCGGTAGCCGTAGATGCGCCGGATCTCGGCGGGGCGGGGTGTTCCCTCCAGGTCTCCTCCCGCACAGCATAGCCATCGAGGCCTTCGGCACGCATGCCAAGCTGTGCGGCAATGAAGCGAAGGACGTTCAGGGGAATGGCCTCCCCTGACGCCAGAAGCCGTCCCGGATATCGAAAGACGCAAAGTTGGAGCGCGAAGCCAAGCCGGTTGTGCCCCCCGCGCCGCACCCGGATATGCTCAATGTCGTCGTCGGACAGCGTGTAATGGCCCAGCAGGGCAGCTTCGTCCGTGGGCAGGTCGAACAGGGCCGCGCGCTGGCGCGCGCTCCAGATGCTTCGTCTCGGCATGTTCCACCTCTCCGCTATCCGTTCATACCGGCAGGCGCGGCGCTGTCCGTAAGGGGATCGTCCAGCGTACGGCGCAGCCTGTCGCTTAGACCTCCGCCAAGCCAAGGCCGGGAGCATCTCAGCCGGGAGCATCTCATATGAATGGTACGGAAACAATTGCGGAAGCGGGACCCTATACGTACACTTCCCCCATGACGGCAACGCTCATCGGATACGCGCGCTGTTCCACCGACCAGCAGGATCTGGCCGCCCAGCGCCAGGCGCTCCTGGAACTGGGTGTCGCCGAGGATCGCATCTACACCGGTCACGGCCTCACCGGCACGCCCCGCGCCCGCCCCGGCCTCGACCAGGCCCTCGCCGCCGTGCGCCAAGGCGACACGCTGGTCGTGCCGAAACTCGACCGGCTGGCCAGGTCCGTCCCGGATGCGCGCGCCATCGCTGATCAGCTTCGGGAACGAGGCGTGAAACTGGCCCTTGGACGGGCGCTCTACGACCCGGACGATCCGATGGGAAAGATGTTCTTCAATATCCTCGCCACCTTCGCCGAGTTCGAGGCTGATCTCATCCGCATGCGCACCCGCGAGGGCATGGCCATCGCCCGAGCCAGGGGGAAATTGCGCGGCAAGCAGCCCAAACTGTCCGACCGGCAGCAGCGGGAACTCTGCCGCATGCATGCCACCGGCGAGTATTCCATCAGCGATCTCGCCGAGCTCTTCTCCGTCTCAAGACCAACCGTCTATCGCACGCTCAACCGGCGTCATTCCCCTTGGCGTACGTTTCTGCCCCCTACCGGAATCGACCCCGATCTTGGGATGGTTCAATGAGCATGTGAAGTCATAACCGCCTTGCCGCCAATTATTCCTGTCTGCTAGACTGCCGACGGCATCTCGTCTGACCACACCCAAGAGGTACTGTTGATGATTTATTCCCAATCCCCCGAAGGGATGCGTGTGTCGGCGGGTTGAAGAGGTAAGAGAGCGCTCCAGGCTTTGGGGATAATGGTTTCGGGAAGACAAAACCGCCCCCAGACCCGGAGCACCCAATTGATGCTATCACCTGAGCCGCCCCGACCGGATCCACGTTGCCTTTGACGGCCACTGCCTGTTGGCCAATGCCGGATTGATCCTGTCGTTCACCCTGGCCCATCATCCCCAACCGTTGTAGCAGGTCTGTCGACATTTCCCTGGTACTGCCGGACATCCATCACTCCGACCGTGGATTCCCGTGAAAACCGGAATCCATAACCTCCAAAGGCCTCGGATGCAGCAGGGCATCCGGGTGGTCACCGCAATGCTGCGGCGGACCCTCGATTCGCTGCGCAACCTGGCGCCCATCATCCTGGTTATTGCCTTCTTCCAGGTTGTGGTGCTGCAACAGCCCTTTCCCGACATCTGGAACGTTACCCTGGGTCTGCTATGCGTGGTGGCCGGATTGACCCTCTTCATTCAGGGACTGGAAAGCGGGCTGTTCCCGCTGGGCGAGGTGCTGGCCCAGGGTTTCGCCAGAAAGGGCAGCCTCGTCGCGCTGCTGGCCTTCGCCTTCTGCCTGGGGTTCGGGACCACCGTCGCCGAACCGGCCCTGATTGCCATCACTGCCGAGGCAGCGGATGTCGCGGCTGAGGCCGGGGTGATTGACGCCACCGATTCAGCCCGGGCCACCTATGCCTTCGAGCTGCGCATGGTGGTAGCCTTCTCGGTGGGTGCGGCTATCCTCCTGGGTGTGCTGCGCATCCTGCGGGGTTGGCCCATCCATCCGTTGATAATCGGGGGTTATGTGCTGGTCACCGCGATGACCGCCTTTGCTCCCGATGAGATCATCGGCGTGGCCTACGACTCCGGGGGAGTGACCACCAGCACCATTACCGTGCCGCTGGTAACGGCTCTGGGCGTCGGGCTTGCCACATCGGTCCGGGGACGCAACCCGATGGTCGATGGCTTCGGTCTCATAGCCTTTGCCAGCCTTACCCCGATGATCTGTGTCATGGGTTACGGGATGATCGCGTGATCTTCGAGTTTGGACTGATAGACGCCCTGCTGTCCACGGTGCTGGACGTCGCGCCCATCGCCGGTATCCTGGTCGTGTTCCAGGTGGCCGTGCTGCGGCGACGGCTCCCCAACCCGGGCCGGATGGCAATCGGGTTCGTGATGGTGCTTTTCGGACTGGCCCTCTTCCTCGTCGGCCTCGAGAAAGCCCTTTTCCCCATCGGGCAGACCATGGCGCAGCAGCTTACCGCCCCCGGGACCATCGGTCAGCAGGACCTGGCCAGTGGGGTTGACTGGCGCGAGTATGGCCTGGTCTACGCCTTTGCCGCAGCCATCGGTTTTGCGACAACGATTGCGGAACCATCCCTGATCGCTGTGGCGCTCAAGGCGGAAGGGGTGTCCGGCGGCGCGGTGCGCGCCCTGGGCCTGCGGATTGCCGTAGCGGTGGGAGTGGCCGTCGGCGTGGCCCTGGGTTGCTTCCGCATAGTCACGGGGACGCCCCTGCCCTGGTATATCATCGCCGCCTACATTATCGTCATCGTGCAGACCTTCCGCTCCAGCAAGACAATCGTGCCCCTCGCCTACGACAGCGGAGGGGTGACCACCTCGACGGTTACGGTGCCCGTGGTGGCCGCGCTGGGACTGGGGCTCGCCGCCAGTATTCCGGGCCGCAGCCCGTTGATCGACGGATTCGGTCTCATTGCCTTTGCCAGTGTATTCCCCATCATGTCGGTGTTGGGCTACGCAATCGCGGCGTCCTGGTGGAGCCAGCGGCGCAACTCCGGGCGTTCAGCCAACCAATCCGGGAAGTAGGAGGCCTTGAGCCATGAGGCTGAAACTGATTATCGCCCTGGTCGACGACGATAAGACTGATGCCGTGATCGACGCCGCCCGGTCCAGCGGCGCGACCGGCGCTACGGTAATCACCAGCGTGCGGGGCGAGGGACTGCGTCCGGAGAAGACCTTCTTCGGGCTGGGTCTGGAGTCCCGGCGCGATGTCGTCATGTTTCTGGTGGTCGAGACCAAGGCCCGCGACATCCTGGAGCGCATCCGGGACGCGGGGAAATTTGAGACGGAACGCGGGGCGGGCATCGCATTCCAGGTTGATATCGAGGACGCGGTGGGCCTTGGCACCCAAATGCCTGTCATCCGGGAGGAGCTGGAGCGTGAGTTATGAGCCGGAGCAGGCTTGCGACTGTGGGAGACCTTATGGTCCACGAACTCCGCAGCATCGACGGACTGGCAACCGTGGCTGATGCGATGGAGCTGATGAGGCGGCACGGCGTCAATTCGTTGGCCGTCAACCGGCGTGATGACACGGACGAGGTGGGGCTGGTATCCGTCTCCGACATCGCCCGCGAGGTGACCGGGCCGAACCGCTCGCCGGAGCGGGTCAACGTCTACGAGATCATGTCCAAGCCCGTGGTCACATTGCCCCCTGACATGCTGGCCCGCTACGCGGTGCGCCTGCTGGTGCGGTTCGACATCTCCCGCGCCGTGGTGGTGGACCGCGACCGGAACCCATTGGGTATCGTGACCATGGGCGACCTGGTTCTGGGGCGCGGCACAGGATGATAACAGCGGGCGGGGGAACCAGACGTTTCCGCTTCGCTGGTACTACAGCCGCAGATTAGAAAGACGGCGTTTGTGATGGCACTGGAGAGCCCTGGCTTGGTGGCGCCGTCGCCACCACGACCAGGACAGGATGAATTCAGACACTTGGGTTTCTGTCCATACCAAGCGGGTTAGCAGCCGTCGGTATTGTATCAGTTTGAAATTTGAAGGGCCCGGAGATCGTCCGGGGCCTTCCTTCCTACTGGAAACTTGGCCAGGTGGCCGGGTTCTAGGAGAGACAGACTCGCTCCAGTTCTGATATTGTGATCCAGAAACTCCGGTTGAGTCGCCTGTTATCAATGGCGTACAAGAAGCGAACGTGAAGCTTCAGATTCGCAATTGGGGGTGGTCAAATGGCAAATAGCTATGCAATAAAGTGTCAGTTTCTCGGAAAGTGGACTGGGCGCGGTTGCAGGGAATATGCCGTGCCGGGGAGCCGGTATTGCCTTATTCATCGGCAGCAAATGCTGGATGACGAAATCCAGGACAAAGTACGGGGCGAGCACACCCTCCGACGTCCACGCCGATCCCGGAGGGCCAAGCGCCCTGAAGGTGGGTTGCTGGGGCGGCTTTGGCGCAGACTTTGGCTTAGAAATTCGTCGATTTCAAACTGATACAGTACCCAGCCGTCGCACCTCCGGTACAGTCGCGGGAATCAGTTCTTCATCGGCACCGTAGTGGCCCCTTCTCCTATCCCTCCCATCGCCTGACGTCTGATTACCGTCAAGCAGGCGTGCGTCAGGATGGCCAAGGTGATGTGCCGGTACCAGCCGTCCCACCGCCGCAGCTCGTACTGGTCCAGCCCCGCCTCTCCTTTGGCCTCCTCAGAACATCCCTCGATGGCCCACCTGGTTCCGGCCACCCTCACCGGGATTGTGTACCAATTTGTCACGAAGAACCAGGTGGTGTGTCCGGCAAGGACGCCTTGGGCGTCGTCCCCCGGCACTGGATACCTGCAGCGTGTAAACGGCGGCGCTAAATGTCAATTTTCAGGGTGATTAGCCAGCATTTTCACGAACATCAGTCCACCCTGGAGGCGTGGTGGTTTGAGTAACATCAGGTCTCGGTTAGCCGGTCAATTACCTCCTTGCTGGGCATTCCTAAGTGCCTGGTGGGGCGACAGCCTTTCCCGATAGCTGGACCCCTCGATGACGATCTGGTAGCTGGCATTGGCGAGGCGGTCCCGGGCGCTGTTGCCCAGGATGGGGTCGTCGAATAGGCTCAGCCACTCGTCCACGGCCCGGTTGCTGGTGATGATGAAGCTGGAGGCCCGGTGCCGGTTCAGGATCAGCTCGTAGAGGTCGGCCGACTGCTGGGGGGTGAGCCGGTGCAGTCCCAGGTCGTCCAGGATGAGCAGGTCGGGCGTCAGGAAGGACCGGAAGGCGCGGTCCAGGGAGTTGTCCACCCGGTCCTGGGCCCGGAAGAAGCCGTCGGCATGAATGAAACGGACGGTGTGTCCGGCGCGGACGGCGGCATAGCCAGGGCCTAGGCCAGGAAGCTCTTGCCGACTCCCGCCGGGCCCACCAGCAGCACGTGTTCGTGCTTGTCCAGGTACTCCAGGGAGAAGACGGCGTCCAGCAGGCGCCGGTCGAGCGTAATTGACGCCGACCAGTCGAAGTCCTCCAGGCGGCAGGTCTCCTCGAAGCCGGCATTGTGCAGCCGCAGTTCGATGCGCCGGTGGGCCGGCGGTTGACCTCGTCGCTGAGGATGATTTCCAGGAAGGAGGCGTAGTCCAGCTGCTCCCTGCGGGCCAGGGCGATGCGCTCGGGCAGGGTGGCGGCCATGGGCCCCAGTGGAGCCGTTTGAGCAGGGGCGTGATATCGGTTGCGCGGGTCATGGCAGTCTCCTCATGCCGTCCGGCGGCGGTATTTGTCAGAATGGGCGAAGACTGAGCCGGGCTGGGCGAAACGGCCTGAGGGCACCGGCACCGGCAAGACCCACCTCGCCCTGGGACTGGGCCTGGCCGCCTGCCAGCGGGGGATGTCCGTGGATTTCACTACGGCCGCCGCCCTGGCCCACGAGATCATGGAGGCCAGAGACGAGAGGCGGAGGCTGAATCTGCAGCGACAACTGTCCCGACTGAATTTGCTGATCATAGACGAGTTGGGCTTTGTACCCCTGTCACGCACCGGGGCGGAACTGCTCTTCGAGGTCTTCAGCCAGCGCTACGAGCGGGGCTCCATCCTGGTCACCGCCAACCTGCCCTTCGACGAGTGGACCGAGGTCTTCGGCTCGGAGCGGCTGACCGGAGCCCTGCTGGACCGCCTCACCCACCACGTCCACATCCTGGAGATGAACGGCGAGAGCTACCGCCTCCAGCGCAGCCGGGAGAACGCTGCAGCTCAAGCCCCGGACGAGCCTGACGAGGAATAGGCCGCACCGTCAACGCCGTCCCTTCCTACTCCTAACGTCGCCACTCTGCCTGATTTACTGACGTCAGTCGTCACGTCGGTGGTACACGATTCCGCCGCCCCAGTGGCCCACATTCTCGGCGCCATTGACAGAGTCACCCCATATCAATTCTGGACCTTCCGAAAGGGCCACCATCGCCGGTGTTGGACTGATTCACCGGTGGATTCCGCTGCGGGCAGTGGCCGGCTCAGGTTCTCGGAGATCCGCTGACTGGAGGCGAGTTGCTCCAAGAGTTGCTGATAGCGCCAGTCGGCATCCGTAAGCTGCTGTCGCTAATACTCAACCAGCTCTTCAAGATTCTTGACCCGCTCCCTCAGTGTCGCAACGTCAACTTCCGCCCTACCTCACCTGGTTGACCAACTGCAGCAGGCGATGAACCGTTTGATGAAGCAGCCTGAGTATTTGATGAACTCTTTGGTGTATCGCCTGGTGGATCATCCACCAGTACCCACACCTTGCTTTTCCTCCCACCCCCTTCCCGTTCAACATCTAGTTCGCCCCGCTGTATCATCCGGTCGATGGTGGAGTGATGCACCTGCAGAACTCTCGCAGCCTCGAGCTTGCTTAATCGCTGAACCATCATGACTCTCTCAGTGATGTACCGGTGATTCACCGAGAGAGGATAAGGCACAACCACCGGGACAATCCCGACTCCAGAGGACCGGTTTTGAGAGATCCATCGATGGTGTCGCAAAACGCCCGTATTCCGCCACTGGCGGAATTGGTGACAGTTGCGCCTTGTGGGGGGGTGGCGTAAAAGGTATCGTGAACCCAGAAACCCCGGGAGGAGGTATCGGGGATGGGAGAGCGAGAATGCCGGCACTGCGGCCGCACCGCGGACGCTGGCGCCTACTGCCGGAGCTGCGCCGACCGCATCATGGCCAAGGCCCTCATGCCGCACTTCCACGGCCAGTGGAAGAAAGGCCCACGCCCGGGACCGGCGAAGCCTTCAGCACAACCCCCTTTGTTCAAGTAGCCAGAGGATGTCTGACCCCTCTGGCCCTTCCGGGATCCGGCACCTGTTCCAAGCACTTGAACAGAGATTCCGCCGCCGCCATATCCGCGCCCTCCCGTCTCTCACTACCTGCCCTTTCAAACCTCCCTCGCCAACTTTGCAATCGTCTTGGCGTCCGCCTCGATGTCCCCATTGCCGTGTTGACAGGAAAACAAATGTTCTATAATATCCGGCGTTGCCGGTTCAGCCGGACTTTCCCGACCCGGAGGCGCCTTGAAGGTCGCCTGTGTGCTCATCACCCACCTGCGGGCCAAGGCCGAAATGCAGCGCCGGCCCCAGCTGAAAGACCAGCCTGCCCTGATTGTCGGCCGCCGGGAACGGAGCGGAGCCGCCGGGAACGGGGCGACAGCGGAGCGGACAGCCTTTGCGCGGAGCGGACGAAAATCCGGGAAGGTGGTGGTTGACCACTTTCCGGTGGCCGTGGCGGTATCGGCAGGGATGCCGCTGGAGCAGGCCCTGTCGCGCCAGGCCGGGGCCGTCGTTCTGGAAACGGACGAACCCCACTACCGCCGGGTGTTCCGGCAGGTCCTCGGCGCCCTGCAAGGTATTGGCGACCGGGTGGAGGATGCCGGGCTGGGCATCGCCTACGTCGCAACGGAGGGCTTGGAAACCATGTACGGTGGAGAGGAGCGACTGGTCTGCGCCCTGCTGAACGCCGTACCCCGGACCCTGCTCCCGCGCGCCGGCATCGGCGAGGGCAAGTTCCCGGCACTGGTGGCCGCCCGCAGCAGCGACCCGCTGAGGGCCGTCAAGGCGTCGGAGGATCCCGCGGCCTTCCTGTCATCCCGCTCCGTGAGTCTGCTTCCGGTGCCCGGCGAGATTATATCCGCCCTGCGCCGGTTCGGGCTGCATACCCTGGGCCAGGTGGCCACCATGGACCAGGCCCGGATGATTGACCAGTTCGGGCCGGAGGGCGGATGGATCTGGAACCTCGCCAACGGGCGCGACGACCGGCCCCTGATACCCCTCAAGCACCAGGAAACGGTGACGGAGCATACCTCGCTGCCCTTTTCCTCAACATCCTTGGAAATGTTGCTGGTGGCCGTGGACTCCCTGCTCCAACGCGCCTACGCCCGTCCCGTCATGCGGGGCCGGTTCGCCCGGCAGGCCGCCCTGGAATGCCCGGTGTTCGGGGCCGCGCCCTGGGAGAAGACGGTCAACTTCCAAGAGGGCGCCGGGCGATGGGAGAGGGCGTCCTTCATCGTCCGCAGCAGGCTGGAGGCGGAACCGCCCGAAGTTCCCATAGACGGCCTGACCCTGACCCTGTCCGGCTTCACCGGGGAGTCGGGGGCGCAGTTGGGCCTGCTGCCCGACGTTCGGGACTACCGGCGGAGCCGGCTGGTGGAGGTGGAGCGGCGATTGCAGGCGCGGGCGGCGGGCAATCCGGCTCTCCACCGGGTGGTCGAAGTCGCCCCTTGGCATCCGGCGCCGGAGATGCGGGCCGTGCAGACGTCGCTGGACCCCCTGAGCGGCAGCATCCGCCCCCTGCTGGTCCCGGAGCAAATTGCAGTTCAGGAGGACGAGAACCACCTGCCCAAGGCCATCAGGCAACCCGGAGGCGGAGCCAGGTCGCCGGCAACAGGGCGGCAGAGGGGTGGATGGCATTTGAGCGAAGCAGATTCGGGAGAGTGGCGGCGGGTGGCCCGAATCGAGGACTCGTGGACTTTCGACCTGTGGTGGCTGCCCAAACCTTTGACCAGGACCTATTACCGGGTGGAGCGAGAGGATGGGGGACAGGTCACCCTGTTCCGGGACCAGCATGATGACTGCTGGTACCAGCAGGGGCATTAGCGTCGGGAAACCCTGATGTATGGCGGATACGTCGAGCTTCACGCCAAGAGCTTCTACTCCTTCGGCCTGGGCGCTTCTCACACTCACGAGCTGCTGGCCCAGGCCGTGGAGTACGGCTGCGACTGCCTGGCCCTGACCGACACCAACCTCTGCGGCGCTCTGGACTTCGCCCGGCAGGCCAACGGCCTCGGCCTCAAGCCCGTCACCGGCGGCGAGCTGACCCTGACCGGCGGCTCCCGGCTGACCCTGCTCGCCCGGACGCGGGAGGGCTACGGCAACCTCTCCCGCCTCTTCTCCCTGGCCAACGCCGCCGACCGGCGCAACCCTCGCCTCGATCCCCGCTTTCTTCCCGAACACGCCGAGGGACTGGCGCTGCTCACCGGCGGGCGGGACGGGCCGCTCTCCAAGCTAAAGGCGGAGGGCAGGATCGCCGACGCCAAGCGGCTATTGGACGACTACCGGGAATGGTTCGGCACAGACTCGGTGTTCGTGGAGCTTCAACAGAACTTCCTGAACGGGGACACCCGGCGCAACCGCGACCTGACCGTTCTGGCCCGCGAGGTTGGCGCGCCCGTCGTGGCGACCAACGATGTCCACTACCACGCGCCGGAACGCTACCGGCTGCAACACGCGCTGGTGGCCGCCAGCCACAACACCACCATCGACCAGGCCCTGCGCTTCATCCGCCCCAATCATCATCTCTTCCTGAAGCCGCCCGCAGAGATAGAGCAGCTCTTTCGCCACTGCCCCGAAGCTATCGCCAACACCCGGCGCATCGCGGAGATGTGCGAGTTCGACCTCAGCGCCGACCTGGGCTACGCCCTGCCCGACGCCGACGTGCCGGAGGGCTACACGCCGGACAGCTACCTGCAACAGCTCTGCTACGAAGCCGCTACCCGGCGCTACGGCTCGGTGCCGCGGAAGGTGGCGGAGCGGCTGCGGGAGGAGTTCCGGCTGATAGAGCTGCACAACCTGGCCGGCTTCTTGCTGCTCTACCGCGAGATTGTCCTGCTGGCCCAGAAAATCATGGAGGAGAAGGGGCTGACCCAACCCGAAACGCCCCTGGAGGAGCGGCCGCCGGGCCGGGGGCGCGGCTCCTCGGTGGCCCTGCTGGTGGGCTACCTCATCGGCATCAGCCACGTCGACCCCCTGGAGTGGGACCTGACGCTGGAGCGCTTCATATCCGAAGACACCAGCCTGTTGCCCGACATAGACCTGGACTTTCCCCGGCAACTGCGCGACGAGCTCATCCAGCGGGTGCACCGACGCTTCGGGCCGGAGTTCGCCGTGCTGGCCGGGGCAGTTTCCACCTACAGCGTCAAGGGCATCATCCAGGACCTCGGCAAGGCCCTGGGGCTGCCAAAGGAGGAGCTGTCCCTGCTGTCCAGGCAACTGCACTCCCATGACGCCGCCGCGCTGGAGTTCGAGATGCGGGAACTTCCCGCCTTCTGCGACCGGGTGGGCGCCCCCGGATGGCGCGACCTGATAGAGCTGGCCCCCCAGCTGATGCACGCGCCCCGGTCGCTGGGCCAGCACGTGGGCGGCTTGGTGCTCAGCAGTTCCCCCATCCCGGAGATGGTGCCGACCAGGGCAGGGGCCATGGAGGGCCGCTACATCATGGACTGGAACAAGGACAGCGTGGCCGACGCCGGTTTCGCCAAGATTGACCTGCTCTCCCTGCCGGTGCTGGACCAGTTGGACGAGGCCCTGGACCTCATCGAAGAGCGAGAGGGCCAGCGCCCCGACCTCTCGCGCATAGACCCCAAAGACCCGGAAGTCTACGACCTGATTAACCGGGGAAAGGCCAAGGGAGTCTTCCTGCTCCAGTCGCCGGCCCAGCTCAAGATGGGCCAGCGGCTCAACTCCCGCAACCTGCTGGATTTGGCCTACCAGGTTGCCCTCATCCGCCCTGGCGTCGGGGTGCAGGGCAGCGCCGTCTCCCAGTTCGTGGAGCGCTACCGCCACGGCGCCCCGTGGGACTACGACCACCCGCTGGAGCAGCGCGCCCTGGAGCGGGGCTACGGCATCATCGTCTGGCAGGAACAGGTGGTGCAACTGGTGATGGACGTGGCGGGCTTCACCGCCGCCCAGGCCGATGAGCTGCGCCGGGCCTTCGCCCGCCCCAACAACGCGCACCTGATCGAAGGCCACTGGCAGCGGTTCTTGGAGGGAGCGCAGCGCAACGGCGTGCCTGAAGACGCCGCCCGCCGGATATTCGCCAAGCTGAACGGCCACTATATGTTCCCCGAATCCCACTCCCACGCCTTCGCCGTCACCGCCTACCAGGCCGCGTGGCTGAAGCGCTACCACCCGGTGGAGTTCTTCGTCGGCCTGATTAACAACCAGCCCATGGGTTTCTACCCCATGGAGACCCTGAAGCAGGACGCCCGCCGTTTCGGGGTGCCTTTCCTCAATCCCTGCGTCAACCGCAGCGCGGAGCGGTGCATCCCGGTCAACCAGGGCCGGGAGGGCGGCTCGGTGCTGCTGGGACTCCAGTTCATCCGCGACGTGGGGCCGGAGTCGGCCCGTCAGATAGTGGCTGAGCGGGAGCGATGCGGCCCCTACGCCGGGGCCAGCGACCTGGTGCGCCGCACCGGGCTGAAGCCCCAGGCCGTGCTCTCGCTGGTGAAGGCCGGGGCCTTCGACGGCGTCGCCCCCAACCGCCGGTCGGCTCTGTGGGATGCAGGGCTGGCCACCCGCCCCGGCCGCAACGGCCAGGCTGCGCTGCCCCTGTCCCCGGAGGGCGACGCCCCCGAACTGCCCGACTTCACCGGCTACGAAAAGATGGCGGGGGAGTACGAGGTCATGGGCATCTACCCGCAAGGCCACCTGATGGAGTTCGTGCGGCCCAGCCTGGGCCGTCATGTGCTGCCCACCACGGCGGTGTACGGGCTGGAGGAAGGCGCCGGGGCGCTGGTGGCCGGCTGGCCCATCGCCCGCCAGCACCCCAAGGGCCAGGAAGGCACGGTGTTCGTGACCATCGAGGACGAGGAGGGCGACGTGCAGCTCATCTTATGGCCCCAGGTCTTCTTCCGCAGCCGGCGCCAGTTGCAGAGCCAGGTCATCCTGGCCCGTGGCGCCGTATCCCGCTGGGACGGCACCACCAGCCTGGTCGTCTCTGACATCCGGGCCATAGACCCCCGAGTCCCCATGCCCGGTGCCCACGACTGGCGCTGAAGTGGCGGTGAGGTAAAAGAAGCGACTGTCGTTGTCGTCCAATCCCCGCAATTCACCTTCACTCCGTCCGGTTCCCTTTGCTGGGCTTTGCACATTTCAATCCGCGTAGGCAAGCGAATCTATCAGTCGGTGGTACAGGGCGGCCGGGACTTTCCGTATATCAGGGTCGGCGGCGGACAGTGAAAAACCCTCGGACGCCAGCCACAGGTGGCGGCGCACCAGGGCGATGGCATCCACGAAGGTCGGCGACGGTTTGGCGTACCAAGCCGCGGTGCGATGGGTTGCGGGTTGTTGTTGCCGCAGCAGATGGGCCGCCAGGGTGGTCCAGGAGAAGAGCCCCATCAGGATCGGCGTGGTGCGAGCGATGGCCTGATCCGACCACTGGCGCTGGGTCTCCACGCCCAGATGCGCCCGCACCTCCTGGAAGGCGACCTCCAGTTGCCAGCGCAGCACAAACCATTCCAGGATCTGCGTCGGATCCGCCGACGGGTCGGTGCAGAGCAAGGCCTGGGGAGTGAATTCGCCTTGGGGGTCCCGAACCAAGACCCAGCGCAGGGGTACCGGCGGCTTGCCCGATCGGTACCAGACCGCCGTTTGCGAGGTGAGTCCCAAAGTGCGGGTAGTGCCGTCGTACCAGGCTGCCGACACGGTGGCCCAAGACACGGTGGGCAAGTCCAGGAGTGTCTTCAGCGCTGGCAGCCGCCGCCCTTTCAGCGGAGGCCGACCGTTCTGACCGGGCTGACGGGGTGGGGCCGGTTCATAAAGGGCGGCGTCCAGGCGCAAGCGGGCGATGAGGGTAACGGGTTGAGCCAACGATTGGCAGCAGTGGAGCAGGTCCAGGACGGCGTAGCTGCTGTCGCCCACCAGCACCAGGGGGCGGTGGGGCAGCCGGCGGCGCAGTTGCAGGATCATCTGCCGAGCCCAGTCGGTGAGTTTCTTGTGGCGGCGTCCGCGCTGCCGGTGGTAGCGTTCCGAGGGCGCCAGCACGGTGAGAAAGGGCAAGGCCCAATAGCGTCCCGCCCAGGGGATCTGGCCCAGCCACATCAGAGAAATCCAGCGCAGACCGCTGGCCTTGACCAGGTGGCTCCGGCTGGAACGCACCGCATCGCGGTAGATGCCCAGGGATTTGATTTTAGGACCACGGCGCCGTTCCAGGGTTTCGTCGATGCCGAAGATCAACGGACCATCGCCCCGATCCAAGTAGAGGATCAGCAATCCAAGCAGGATCCGGGACACCTTCAGGGGAGACCATGCCGCCCGGTTGAGCACGTGATGGTAGCGGGCGTAGTTGCGATCGTCGCTCAGTCCCATGACACGCAGCGCCGATGCCACGGTGCGCTGGCCAGGGGCCAGTACGGCACCAACCAACAGGATTTGGGCTTTCCGCCAAGCCTGCCCTCGGCCCCGACCGGGGGTCGGGCCGCGAAAAAGTGTTGCGAAGGGGATGAGAACAGGTAGAATCGCCTCGGGCAGGGTAAGCATGGCGAGACCTTTTGTCAGAGAGGGGTTGTCAACAGCTGAAGTAGCAGTATAATGTAGTCTATTATGGATGTTGTTAGTCGCCGCATCAGTCTCACCGCTTGGGGCAGGCTCTACGGCTTCGATAAGGCAACCACCTCCCGCCTGCACCTCGCCGGCAAGTTGCCCCCGGAGCTCCAGATCGAGCGGCTGCCCACCGGGCGGTACTATGTGGTGGTGCCTCCTGAAGACGAAGGCCGCTGCGTGGTGTATGCCCGGGTCTCCTCAGGGGATCAGAAGGAGGACCTGGACCGGCAGGTGGGCCGGGTGGTGGCGTGGGCCACCGGTCATGGCCACCGTCCTGATGAGGTGGTGAAGGAGATTGGTTCCGGACTGGATGGGGACCGGCGGCAGCTGCGCCGTGTTGTGGGAGATCATACGGTGCGGACCATAGTGGTGGAGCACCGGGAGAGGTTGTGCCGTTTTGGTTTCGAGTATGTGGAGGCGGCGTTGGCCGGCCGGGGAGCCCGGATCGCGGTGATGGACGAAGGGGAGCTTGAGGATGATCTGGTGCGGGACGCCACCGAGGTGATGACTTCGCTGTGCGCGCGCCTTTACGGGCGGCACTCGGCGCGGCGGCGGGCGGAGCGCGCAATGTCGGCAGCGGCGGCTGCGGAGACTGCTTGATGATAGGAACATACCAGACCCGCGTCACCGTTTTCCGGGGCATGGACCGTGGGGACGGTGAAGCTGCGCTGTCGGCCTACGGCGAGCTGTACGGCCGGGTGGAGCGGAAGCTGTTCGCCGCCGTGGCGGCGGGACGGTCCGCCACGTCCCTGAAGAACGCTTATCTGCGGGAGTACCGGATACCGGCCCGGATGTTCAACGGGGTGAGGGTGTCGCTGGAGGGCAAGATAGCCTCGGTGCGGGAGGCCGGGAAGTTGCGGCAGGACAGCCTGCAGCGGCGCATCGCCCGCGCGGAGCGGGAGATTGCCCGGGCTGAGGAGCAGGCGCAATGGCGCCAGGTCCACCAGAAGCGGAGACGGTTGGCCAATCTGAGGTCTCGCCTGGCGGGATTGGAGGCCGACCTGGCCGCGGACCGGGTCCGGCTGTGCTTCGGGTCGAAGCGGCTGTGGCATAAGCAGTATCACTTGGAGGCCAACGGCTACGGCGACCGTCAGGAATGGCTCCGGGACTGGCGGGCTGCCCGCAGTGATGAGTTCTTCGTGCTGGGCAGCCGGGATGAGACCGGCGGTTGCCAGCTATGCGTGGCCACAGTTTCAGACGATGGCTCCCTGACCCTGCGGCTGCGGATGCCGGATTGCTTGGCCGAACAGCATGGCAAATATGTGGTGATTGAGGGCGTGAGATTCGCCTATGGCCACGAGCAGGTGCTGGCGGCGTTGGAGAGCAATGCCGAGTACGCCGCCTGCCGGCGTCAGCACGGTGAGCAGGCGGCGAGAGCCGCCAATCTGGGGCAGGGGATCAGCTACCGGTTCAAGCGGGACGCAAAGGGATGGCGGGTGTTCGCCACCACGGAGATGATGGACGTGCCGGTGGTTACGGATCAGCGGCGCGGCGCCGTCGGCGTGGACCTGAACGCCGGCCACCTAGCGGTGGCGGAGACCAACAGCAGCGGCAATTATCTGAACGCTTGGCGCGTGCCGTTGGTGACCTACGGCAAGAACACCAACCAGGCTGAGGCCCTTATCGGCGACGCGGTGGCCAGCGTCGTGGAGTACGCCAGAGCCGCCGGCAAGCCCATCGTCATCGAGAAGCTGGACTTCCGGCAGAAGAAGGCCGCCCTGGAAGGCGAGTCCCGCAAATACTCCCGGATGCTGTCCAGTTTCAGCTACGGAAAGCTCAAGGCGTACTTCGTCTCCCGCGGCTGCCGTCAGGGAGTGGAAGTTCATCAGGTCAACCCGGCCTTCAGTTCCGTCATCGGCCGGGTGAAGTTCATGGAGCGTTACGGGCTGACGGTGCACCAGGCTGCCGCCTTGGTGCTGGCCCGTCGTTTGCTCAGGTGTTCCGAGCGCATCCCCCGCCGGCGGGTCGCGCCCGTCGGCAATGGCGCCCATGTCGCCTTCGCCGTACCCGTGAGGAAGCGAGCGAAGCACGTGTGGACGTACTGGGGCGCGGTCCTGGGGCAGCTGAGACCGGCGCTTGCAGCGCAACACCGGCTGGGGAGGCCGCGGGGCCGACCCAATCCGGTTCGGGCGGTCCGGCGGGCGGATGCCCGTGGAGTGGCTTGAGCGGGGACCAGTTCGGTGTTCCCGGGTGGGATTCCCGGGCGGAGCCGCCTTGCACTGTTGGGGCGGCGGCGCGGCTGAGACCGCGTCTTCAGAGAAGGCTGACGATGGTCATGTGACTAAAGTCAACCATTTTTACAACGGTCTTACCAGCCTACCCTGTCCTTTTCATTTGTCTATGTTTTGTACAAAGCAGAGTTATGCCCGTGCCCGGGCCGTGCAGAGGCGACTAACTGGTGAGTCCGTCCCAGCGGTCACGGCGTGACATCTTAATTTAGTCGGGAGTCCAGGCACTGTGCTGGGGCCGCTACCAGGACTACGACTCACCACAGCCGGAGGATGCCCGTTTCACTGCCATAACCAGCGGATTCGACCACACGTGCGGTTTACAGGCCGATGGTACGGTGGAATGCTGGGGCTCCGACCAGTACGGGCAGTCGAATCCTCCAGCGGGCCAGAGATTCGTCGGTATAAGTGGCGGCACGCTGTTCACTTGCGGCGTCAGGCTGGACCGCACGGCGCTGTGCTGGGGATTTGACCAGCAGGGCCAGGCTTCACCCCCGCGTTAGCACCTTCTGCGACCTGCCCCGTGCAGCACCGCCAGTGCTAAATCCGAATTCTACGGCTTGTTGAAAAAGCTTGGCTGGACGTGATGAATTTGGAGGGGCCGCATTAAAATGCTGGGCAGATGAGTTGTTGGAGGGCACTTGGATGTTGAAGCCATTGGACCGGCACCGGAGAGACTCCACCTTGTTCCAGTTCACCAGCAAAGGGCTGCGGGATTTCATCGACCCAAACCATCTGTTGATCCGGATCGACTAGCAGTCAAGAGGCTTGGTGCAGAGTCCGATAACTGTCCCTTACCGGATACTTTAGTCTGGCCCACAGTCGATACTAAACCGAACAATTTGCCGGTCCAGGACCACCACCGATGGAACAGTGGTGCATCCCCTGGTCGTCCACGCCGCTGATACTCGGAAGTTTCGCCCGGGCCCACCCGCCCTCTCCAAGCCCTCGGAACGCTACCTTATCCAGAGTCAGGCGTCCTACCGCTAGACTAATCCCCAGCGGGCATGAGAGAACACGCATCTCTCAATTCGGAAACTATGTGGTGGCCGCTAAGTCTTCGTATCAAGGGCGGCTCGAAAGGGCAAATCGCTAGCGCCCTCTCCAGCTCCAAGAGGCATACTTCGGGCAGGGCATGTGCAAAGTCCGAATCACACTGATGTAATGAGTTTGAGGGCCTCGTCCCACCGGGCAGCATACCAGCGGCGTTGCTGGGGCACGTTGCTGACTCCGCGCCGCAACAACAGCCCCAGGACCAGGTTGTTGACCGCCGCCATCATCCGTTGCCCGTGTCCCAAGCGCAAATGACACCAGTCTTCCCGCAGGGTCTCGTCGCGGCGGTAGTGCAAGCCATTCTCGATATTCCAATGGGTCCGAACGATTTCCAGCAGACGTTGGGGGGTGGCCTGGTCTATTCCCAGACTGGTTATACCGTAGACTCTCTCATGGGTTGTCTTGCCTTCCTTGACGTATTCAAAGCGCCGCTCAACCTGGAAGACCTGTTGCACATAGGGCCAGTCCAAGTAGTCATTCAGCCCGGTGCTTGCCCTCAAACTGCGTTTCTCGATGCGGCCATGCCCCTTGTCCACGGTCTCCGCCGCCGCTCCATTTTCCGGAACGTCTTCGTCTGCAAAGAGTGTGGCAATATCTTCACGCAGTTGGGGCTGGTTCTTCTTGACGGCCCAGACATACTCTCCCCCGCCCTCCACCACTTGCGACGAAAGTTGACGTTGCGCCAGCATGGCGTCCCCGCTAACCACCTTGCTGCGTAAATCTATTGCTTCAAGCAACCGCGGGGCCGCTTTGATTTCGTTTTCCTTGCCGTCCACCTCCACTTGGGCCAGCACCACCCCCTCACCGGGAAGATAGGCCGCCATCAGATGCACTCCCTGGGTCTGACCAGCAGGTATGCTGCCCCGCAAAGCCTTGCCGTCTATGGCTACCTGCACCAGTTGTCCATCCCTTGGGACGCTGGCCAGGAAGTTGCTCATTGCCTCCTCGAACTCCGCCACGTCCAGCTTCTCTCCGAATATCCGGCTGTAAGTCGTCCGGTGCGGCGCTTGGGGGCGCCTCAACCCCAGCGCCTTGGCCAATGCTTCTTTCCGGTGCCGCACCCATTCCGATATACCTGTCAGCCGGTCTTCCCCGGCCAGTTTGGCCAGCACCACAAACACCAGGATATGCGCCAGCTTGTAGCGTATGCCCCGGGCGTCCCGCCGGTCTTCCAAGCGGCTCAGAAAATCATACAGGCTGCCCACGTCCACCATGAACCCTTGGACCTCACCATTGACATCAAACCCTGCCCGGCTATACTCCATGACGGCCTTCCTCCATCAGATAGGTGGTGGTTATTCCTATCTATGGGGAAGGCCTTGCTTATGTCAATCGACTTTGCACAGGCCCTGATACTTCGGGCTCCTGCATGGCAATGCGTTGGGCGGAATGCTACACTGCCTGGAATTCAAGTTTGCAAAGCGTAGGAGGTTTTCATGGTCGACTACGGGACCGCGATAAGTCTCGACGATTTGGGTCTGGAAGTCGGTACGCCTGGGATCAAGTCGGTGGGGCCACTGGCCTTTGGTCCGGAGGGGATTTTGTTCATTGGGGATAACGTCGGTGCGGCCATCTTTGCCGTCGACGTTGGCGACTCTGGCGGCGGCAGCCCACCGGAAGCCGTGAGCCTGGACAATTTCGACACCTCGCTGGCGTCCTATCTTGGCTGCTCCCGCGACGACGTGGCAATCCTGGACATGGCCGTCCATCCCACCTCCGGCAACCTCTATTTCTCCGTCATGCGGGGCAGCGGGGACGCCGCGGTCCCCGTGATAATCAAGGTCTCCGAAGGCGGGGCCATCAGCGACGTATCCCTGGAAAACGTGGCCTTTGCTCAGACGGTCATCGAGGACGCGGCGGACGAGGACGACCCCCGCCTGGTTACCCGCGTAAAGCTGCGGACGGTGACGGTCACCGACATGTCCTACGTTGACGGGTTGCTGCTGGTGGCCGGGACGTCCAACGAGGAGTTCTCCTCGACCCTGCGGCGTATTCCCTTCCCGTTCAACGGCGACGTCAAGTCCAACTCGTTGGAAATATTCCACGTGTCCCACGGCCAGTACGAGACGGCGGCCCCCATCCGCGCCTTCGTGCCCTACCAAGGGAACACCAGCATCCTCGCCAGTTACACCTGCACTCCGGTGGTGCAATTCTCCTTGGCTGACCTGGAGCCGGGGAAACAGGCCAAGGGCAGAACCGTCGCCGAACTCGGCGCGCACAACCGGCCGCTGGACTTGGTCTCTTACGAGCATGACGGTAGGGAATACCTGCTGGTGTGCAACGACCGGCACCCGCTGTTCAAGATCGCCTGCAAGGATATCGACGGGCAGGGGGCTCTGACGGTGCCGGACGACTCGCTGGATGAAAACCCCGCCGACCCGGTGACTCCGGGGGTAGGCGTGCCCCGGCAGTTGCTGCCCCATCCCGGTGTCAAGCGGATGGCCAACCTCAACGGCAGTGGCGTACTGATGTTGCAACAAGACGAGGACGGCAACACCCACCTGCGTTCCTACGCTACCGCGACGCTGTGACCCAAGGCCGCCAACTGCGCCTGGAATGGGCGGAGGAACAAGGCCGGACATTCCTCCGGGTCCGCGGTTGGACTGAGATCGAGTTACGCGAATTGGGTGGGCTGACCGTTGGCGGCCTGGGCCAGCGGTTGGCCCTCCTGCCGAGCGAAGTCCTGGAAACCGTCGGCGATTTCAGATTAATCCCTCCCGTCGCCGGCGGTTTTACTTTTGAATCCGACTCGATCTATTTCGTCCCCCGGTTCCCGTTCGTCAACGGGATGAGCTATTCATTGTTGGTTGATTCCGGCGGTGGAGTTGAGAGCCCGGAGGTCTGGACCATTCAGCGTTCGTCCCCAGCTTCAGCTCCTGCCACGGGAGTCGTAGCAATCTACCCTACTGCTCCCGAGCTGCCGGTCAACCTGCTCAGGATATACGTGCACTTTTCCGGCCCGATGAGCGAGGGTTGGGCGGCTCGGACAGTACGGCTTCACCGTGAGGACACGGGCGAGGTATTGGAGGGGGCTTTCCTCCCCCCGGATCCGGAGCTGTGGGACCCGGCGCGGCGGCGGCTCACAATGTTGCTGGACCCGGGCCGCATCAAGCGCGGGCTCATCCCCAACCAGGAAGTCGGCTACCCCCTGATAGAGGGAGTGCCGGTCAGGCTAGTTATCGGCCCCGAGTTCCGCGACGCCTCAGGGCAGCCACTAACGGTCAGTGCCGAGAGGAGCTATCGGATCGGCCCTGCCATCAGGGCGCGGATCAATCCGGGTTGTTGGCAGTTGACCGTCCCCGAAGCCGACTCGGCCGACCCGCTGATAGTCAAGTTCGACCGGTCTCTGGACTATGCGCTGCTACAGCACCGCCTCTTGGTCTGCGATTCTAATGGCCTCCCGTTGCAGGGCCAGGAAGAGGTCGGACCGGCGGAAGAGAGTTGGCGGTTCATGCCAGCCTTCCCCTGGATCGAGGGCAGTTATCAATTGGTTATCGGACCCAGGCTGGAAGATGTCGCCGGGAATTCCCCCGGCCGTGTATTCGACCGCGATATTACCCAGGCCGAAGACGGTCAATTGTCTTCAGTTCAGGTTGAAGACGGCCGCGGCGTTTCCACCCACCAGCTTGGCTTGGACTTCCGCACAAAAGCCCTGTAGCTGATCGTATAGCGTCGATGGGGCATCCAACCCGATCGACCGGATGTGGGGCCCCAAAGAATCTGGCCGGCGCCTACGGAGGCTATCGGTACGATGGCGTCACCGCTCCTGTCTGTCAATGGCGCCGAGAAGTTGGGCCACTGGGGCGGAGGAATCGTGTACCACCTGCCCGATGACCTGGGGCCGTAGGCAGGTAGAGTAGCCACTGTTCTGGGAGCGAGAGGAGACAGCGTCAGTGTGAGCTAGGCGTCGTCGGGTTCTTCTGAAGCCTGCGAGCCTGCGTTCTCCCGGCTGCGCTTGAGTCGGCAGCTTTCGCCGTTCATCTCCAGGATGTGGACGTGGTGGGTGAGCCGGTCCAGCAGGGCTCCGGTGAGGCGCTCCGAGCCGAAGACCTCGGTCCACTCGTCGAAGGGCAGGTTGGTGGTCACCATTGTGGATCCCCGCTCGTAGCGCTGGCTGAAGACCTCGAAGAGCAGTTCCGCCCCGGTTCTGGACAGTGGGACGAAGCCCAGTTCGTCGATGATCAGCAGGTTGAGCCGCGACAGTTGCCTTTGCAGATTCAGCAGACGCCTCTCGTCCCTGGCCTCCATCAACTCGTGGACCAGGGCGGCGGCGGTGGTGAAGCCCACGGACATGCCCCGCTGGCAGGCGGCCAAACCCAGTCCCAGCGCCACGTGGGTCTTGCCGGCGCCGCTGTTGCCGACGGCGATGACGTTCTCCCGGCGCTGGATGTATTCACAGCGGGCTAGTTCCATCACCAGTGCCTTGTTCAGCGACGGTATGGCTGGGAAGTCGAAGGTGTCCAGACTCTTCACCGCAGGGAAACGGGCCGCCCGGATCCGCCGTTCCACCATGCGCTGGTGGCGGTCGATGAGTTCCAGTTCCGCCAGCCTGAGCAGGTGCTGGGGATGATCCACACCCTCGGCGGCGCACTGCGCGGCCATCTTGCCGTACTCCCTGAGGAAGCTGGGCAGCTTCAGCTCCTTCAGGTGGTGTTCCAATAGCAGCGTCGACCGGTCGTTCATGCCGCCCTCCCCGACAGGAGAGTCATGTAGTCCCCGGCGGACGTGGTGCTGACCCGCACTCGGGGCAGGTAGGGATAGAGGTCCAGATCCAGCCGGAGCGGCCGACCCTCCAGTTGGCACAGCACCAGGTGTTTCACGGCGTCGAAGCTGATGGCTCACAGCCGGATGGCGTCCTTTGCCGCCGCAGCCACCTCCTGCTGGGAGAAAGTCTCCAGCAGCCTGAGCACCTGCACGTACTCCCGCTTACCCCACCGTCCCATTCGGGACTCCAGCAGACGCCGCACCGTCCCGAACTCATCAGGGAGCTCCCAGCTCTGCAGGGGTGCGGCCTGGTCCAGGGCACCCGGTTTACGCTCCAAGAGCGGCAGGTAGTGGACGGGGTCGTAGACGAAATCGTCCCGCTCGTAGGAGCGTGGGTGCCTGGCGATGACCTCGGACCCGCAGCTGATGACCACCTCATCAACGTAGCCCCTTACCAGGACGTCCCGGTATCCGTAGGCCACTGGCGCCGAGTAGTCGTTGGTCCTGTACCTTACCAGCGACAGGGAACTCACCCGGCCCGCCTGTTTCTCGCAGGCATCGTATGCTACTGGCGGCAGCGGCAACAGGGCGTCCAGGTCCCGCTCCATACGCTGACCGATGGTTTCTGTGTGGCCCCTGAGCTTGCGGTCCATCCGCTCGAGGCATCGTTGCTCCAGGTAGGCATTCAGGGCCTCGAAGCTCGCGAAGGACGGTATGGGCACCAGGAAATTGCGCCGCACGTACCCCACCAAACCCTCGACCTTGCCTTTGTCATTGCCCTTGCCGGGACGCCCGAACCGGTCCTCGAACGGGTAGTGAGACTGCAGCTCGGTGAAGGCGCGGGTGCGCTGACGACGACCGTCCCCCAGTATCTTCGCCACGGCCAGCTTGGTATTGTCGTAGAGAATGCTCTGGGGCGCCCCGCCCAGGTAGGTGAAGGCCGATACGTGTCCGTCCAGGAAGGCCTCGGTGGTCTCCGCCGGGTAGGCCTTCACGAAGCAGCCGTCGCTGTGGGGCAGGTCGATGACGAAGCAGTGGGCCTTCTGCTCCACCCCGCCGATGACCACCAGAGCCTCGCCGAAGTCGCACTGCACGTGGCCCGGCGGATGGGACAGCGGCACAAACATCTCCTTGGTCTGACGGCGATGCTTTCTTGCATAGTCCTTGACCGTGGTGTATCCGCCGTCGTAGCCGTACTCGTCCCTGAGCCGCTCGAAGATGCGCTTGGCGGTGTGGCGCTGTTTTCTGGGACGCCTGAGTCATCCTCCAGGATCCGGTCGATGACGCCGGTGTAGGGCTCCAGCTTGGGACGCCGGGGCGGGGTCTGTCTCTGGTACCCCGGAGGCACGGAGTACGCCAGCATCTTGCGCACGGTGTCCCGGTGCAGCCCGAATGTCCGCGCCTACCCACCCGCACGGTCCACTTTATCTCCGCCCTTTACAGACCGGCACGTCGGCCACACTGCGGATGGACTGCATCAGCTCGATGTCGTCGGCGCCGGGCAGCATCAGGTCCAGCAGGACCAACCGGGGCATCTCCGCCGCCATCAGGCGGAACGCCTCCTGCGGTTCCCCGGTCACCACCGGCGTGTAGCCCGCTTTGGAGAGGGCGTCCCGGATGTACCGGAGGGCCTGGGGGTCGTCGTCAACGGCGAGTATCCGCACGGGGTCTTCCCCTTCCACTCCCAACGGGGAGCCGGTTGAGAGCCGACTGGTTCCGGTCCCTGCGCCGCTCCGGGCCTCTTCCACCGCCGGTAAGGTGAAGGTGAACCGCGCTCCCTGCCCCGGCCCGTCGCTCTCGGCCCGGATGCGCCCCCGTGGGCCTCCACTATCCCCTTGCAGATGGCCAGGTCCAACCCCGACCCGGCGATGCCGCTCCCCCGGTCGTCGCCGTCGATGCGGGAGAACTTCCGGAACAGGTGGGGCATTTGCTCCGCAGGCACGGCCCCGGCCCTCGTCGGCAACGGAAAACGCGACGTGGACGCCCACCCGCACGGCGGTCGCACGGATGGGGGACCCTTCGGGCGAGTACCTGGCTGCGGTGGAGAGCAGGTTGCCCAGCACCTGGACGATGCGCCGCCGGTCCGCCATGACCGGCGGCAGGTCCGGGGCGAGGTCCACTTGCAGGTTGTCCCGGCCGCCTCCGCTCAGGAACCCCGAGTTCTCCAGCATCTTCTTAACCTCACCCCAGACCAGTTCTTCAAGCCGTTCCGCCCTGATATGGCCGTGCTCTCGGCACCTCACGCCGATGTTATGTTTTCCGTAGCAATGGTAGTAGTTGTTCAACCAAAGAGGCAAAATCAAAGGATAACAAAACCCGACACCGCAGCAGCTCCGTCGCCCACAGTTGTACAGTTGCGGCCTGTGCCTCGCACTGTGGAGGTCGTGCCGCGCCGTAGTCAATCCGAAACTCGCACAGTTATGATGGTCCCTGCCGGACCGGCTCGCCGACAAACCACCCCAGCCGGGGCCGGGTACCTGGAGGTCCGACATGACCGCCGACAGCGGAGAGGACTCTTTCCTCAAGCCCTTGTTCCCCGTCCATCTGCCGGACCCGCCTGAGGAGGCAAGGGACGGGATGGTCAACGACCATCTATCCAGAAACGGGAACGCCCGTTATCTGGCTATACATCTGGGCGACGCTCCCGACCTGCTTACCGGCAACTTCCGGTACATCAGCCCGGTGGTCACCAACGACGCCACCGGCCTCCACCATCCGGATTTCTTCATCGCTTTCAACGCCGACTATGAGGACTACCGCAGACGCAACGGCTACGTCATCTCCGAGCAGGGCAAGCCGCCCGACTTCGTGCTGGAAATCGCCTCCAGCTACTCCGGGGGCCTGGACGACACGGTGAAAAGGGACTTCTACGAGGACTTGGGTGTCCCGGAATACTGGCGGTTTGACCCCACCGGGGAATACAACGAGGCCCTGCTGGCGGCGGACCACCTAATGGATGGGAAGTATCAGCCCATAACCGTTCACCGGTTGGGAGACGAAATCTGGCAGGGATACAGCATCGTCCTCAACCTGTATATCCGGTGGGAGAGGGGCGAGTTGCGGTGGATCGACCCGACGACCATGCGGCACATCCTGACCTACGAGGATATGCGCGACCGCGCCGATGCCGCCAGAGCCCGCGCCGATGCCGAAAGAGCCCGCGCTGACGCCGCCAGAGCCCGAATCGGTGAACTGGAAGAGGAGAAACAGCGGCTTCGCAAGGAATAGCTCCGCTGGCAACCTCGCTCACGAGCCTCCGTCTACCCGGCTGGCAGTCTGCCGGTCTCTAGAGGACCATGCCCCACCGGAAGCAGGTTTCTGGAACTGCTGCAGCAACCTAAACAGAGTCGATTTCAAAATTAAACCGACCTGAAAATAACAAGTAACCTGCAATGAAAAGTGTCACATCAATCCCAAACTAAGAGGCACACCATAATGGCCCGTAACGCTCCTCAACTAACCTTCAAGGCGACCGGCAAGCTCAATAACGGCGGCCTCAACCGGCTCAAAGACGTTATCGAACTCCAACGCGTCCTCTATAACTCCACCCTCACCTGGCTCCAATACCAGCCCGAAACCGACCCCAAAATCCTCAGGGACCTCGCCGGCAAGGAGCTCACCCAGCTCAGAAAAGAGCTCCCAACCCACGCAAACGTCCTCAGAAAACTCTCCGATGCCACCATGGAGCGCGCCATCACCAACCACCTCCGGCACGCTGCTCCCAAAGACCCCGAAACGCCCGCAGGCAGACCACGGGCCAAATCACCCGAACGCTTCCGCACCATCTCCCTATTCTCCCCTGACGCACCAGTCCTCTTTCAGACCCAACCAAAGGAAGGAACTCCCAAAGGAACGCGCCTGAAACTCAGGACCAAGGGCCTTCCCGCCATCAGGCTCCGAACCACCCAGGAACTGCCCACGGGCCAGCAACCCGCCGCCGTCCACGTCACCCTCAAGCACGGACGAGTCCAAATCCGCTTGGTCTACGACCAGCCCAAACACCCAAGGCTTGTCCCCATCGACCAGATCAACAACCCCCTGGGCATCGACCTGGGCGTCGCCCTGACCGTCGCCGCCTCCAACGGCCTCACCTACACCTCACCAAATGAGCAACACCTCACCGAACAGATAAAACTCGTCCAGAAGGAGCTCTCAAAACACACCGCAGCCGCCATGCGACTAAAACTCTGCGGCTTCAAAGCCGTCCTGGACGAAGGCAATAAACAGATCCTCTCCAAGCGGGACAGGCCCAGAAGAGAACTGGTCTGGCTGCAAGCGCCAACCAAGTCCTTCCTCAAGGCCAAGCAAACCCTCAACAGGCTCCATGACAAACGCAACTCCCTCCGCCGCAACTTCCGGCACGCCATCACCTCCGAAATAGTCAAGACGGCATTGGACCAAGGCAAAGACCTGATCGTCGTCGAAGACCTGCTCATCCCCAACATGATCGCCTCCGCCGGAGGCACAATAGCCAACCCGGGGAGAAACGTCCGGGCCAAGAGCGGCCTCAACCGCTCCATACTTCGCCAAGGCTGGGCCGAAATCATCTCCATGCTCGCCTACAAGGCCCGCAGAGCGGGCCTGCGCCTCACCTCAGTCTGGCCCGCCCGCTCCTCCCAGACCTGCTCCCGGTGCAGCAGAGTGGACCCGAAGTCCCGGAAAACCCAGGCTGAGTTTGAATGCACCGGCTGCGGCCACCAAGACAACGCAGACGTCAACGCCAGCAGGATCATCGCCCAGCGAGGCCTGCGGAGGCTCAGGGAATACGCCGCAACCGCAGTTTGACAACAGCCCGGCCGGAGATCCTGCGAAAGACCGCGGAGGCGGGGAGTCGATGTGGCCCAAGGGCCGCCCGCTGAGCGAACCGGCCGGTAATGCCAGAAGCTCAAAACATCAAGTTAATTTTGAAATCGACTAAAACTACATGCCGGCCGACAACGGCGTAGGGCAGCTCTTCGCAGGCTGGCTGCTTGGCGGCGGGCCGGAACTGCCGGAGTTCTACACATCCGACTGACGAGCCGACTAACGAGGCAATGGCGCGCACCGGGGCGTTCGCAGAGGGCATGGACCTGGTCGAAGAGGAAAGACGCCAGACCGAGTCCCATGGGGACCTCCTGGAACGCCTGGTGCCCGGCACCGAGCCGACGGCCCCGAGGAGGCCTTGGCCGTTCATGCTTCGAAGGTCGCCTGCCGGCGGAGGAGCTGAAGGCCCCGCGGAACGGACTGGGGGCCGCGAACGGTGTGAACCCAGATTTCATATTTTCAGCTACGGCGGAACCGGATTCTCTTGATAACCCCCCATAGGTGGGTTATGGAGGCAACTCCCTTCCTCGGCTGAACCCGGATTTCTGAATTTCCAAGTGCCGGCACGTTGAGGCTTCACCTCCTGCGCCAACCCGAAACTCTGCACCCGGTTTCGGAAATTCAAAAGCGAGGCTACAAGAGGTTTACCCGCCGCCCCTCGAAACGCCACGCCGTGTCTTCCCCCCACAGCGGGCCGCGCCGTACGTCTCGCAGCGTGCTGGTCAGCATGGGCAACCCGGCGCCCTGAGCTTGAAAGAGGGCTTCCACCTCCGGCCGTTCGACTATGAAAATGACGCGAGCCTCAACCCCCAGACCAACCGCTACCCACCAGGGGTCTAGTTTATCCGCCACCTGCTCAGGATGGACGGCGGTCCGTTCCACCTCGATCTCATGGGTTCCCCGACCCAACAGCGTCCACGCCAGAATGACTAAGTCCGGGGCCAGCTGTGTGCCCTCCAGGTTTCGCACGGCCCTCCATCCGGCATAGGCTTGGATATTGTTTTCGTGGAGCCAGATCATCACCCGGTTGACCGCGATGGTATGGAGCCGGCGCGGGGCAACTTTCTGGTGGTCCCATCTGATGTCCGCCTCGACTCTGGTCCGGACCATGTGCGGAGAGGTGCGGTCTCGACGCGCCACGTAGAGGATTCCCGTACCGCCCAGGTAGAGCATCCCCGAGACTTCCCGCAACCAACCGGCTCCGAGCAACTCATCAACTGCTGGGTCGATGATTGTGCGTCGGCCACGCTTGAGCCGACGAGCGAGATCCTTCCTCCTGAGACCGGACCACTCTGCCGCCAGATCGACGATGCGGGCGTGAACCGTGGCGCCCATCAGGTCCTCGGCAGTGGCGGGCGCATCAGGACGCACCACCTTTGGCCTTCTGGGAAAGCTGGACCGACGAAACGGCCAGTCGGCGAGATATTCTTCGGGACGGGGCCGCAGCACATCCTCGAAATAGACCTCCAAAGTCTGGGCATTAGCGAGTGCAAACGGCACAGCGTCGCCGCGGTATCCCTCCCGGGGGAGATTTCTGTCGGCGCAGCGATATACCCACCAATCGGCCGCCACCACCAGAACCCCCGAGGGCCAGGGCATCCAGTCAAAATCTGGGTCGATCTGCTCGTACCGATGGTCCCGGCCGCGGTCGAGGTGCTCGTCCAACGAGTACGTCCATAGTCCGCGGGTTCTGACCTCCCACTTTTTCAGCATCTCCGGCACAGTGACGGTGGCTCCCACCGGGCAGTAGAAAATCCGGCAGCCATCGTCGTACTCCAGGACCGCCTGGATCAGGCCGACGCGCTGCCTTGAATGCCGTCCCCGTGGGCCTTTGATGTGTCGGCATCGCAACAGCCGAGGCGCACTACCGTCCGGCCACCAAGCACGGAGGAGCGGGATCACACGGTATAGGTCGCTCAGCATCTCCACTCTCTGCAGCAATCCCGGCAGATAGGCCTCTACATGCCACCAAGGGACGTCTCCATCGGGGTATCGCCGCTGCACCTGCAACGGCGTATAACACCAGCGCTGATCGACATGTCCACGCCGTCCCACGAGCCGGTACGATGCCAGCCCCCGGGTATGAAGATCCTCGAAATCACGGCGAACCGTCGACTCGGACACCTCCATGATGCCCACCGCCTCCTCGATCGAGATCAGCGGGTGATAGTCGAGAACGTCCTCGGCGCTCATCCTACGTGCGCCCGCATCTCCTGCAGCTATGGGAACCATCCTGAGCCGCTCCAACATTTGCTCGTCCTCCCGACCCGAAAGTCTTTGCCAGTAGGCGAGGGAAGCCTATCGCCCACGAAGCCGGTTCCAGAGTCGAGCCGGACCAGACTCCAGCTCGACCTCCTCCGTCTTCCTGGGTACGTCGGGGGCGTCCTGCCCAGCGAAGTCGGCCCCCTCCGAAGCCTCGGGAGACTTTGGCTGTTGTAGACGGGGGACGGCCAACACAGGCCTGAGCTTGTGAAAGGGCGCCTCCTCAAAGGCACAGCGCCGGTCAATCGCTTCAGTGTCGAGCTTCCCCTGGCAGGTCCCGCAGATCGCAATGGTCTGGCCGTTCCAGACGATCATCTCGTCGGCTTTCGCGCCGCAGCGGCCGCAAACCCGCCGGGCCATCCGCCTCGTCCGCTGCTGCTCAGCCCGACTTTCGAGCTCTTGCTGAGTCCTCATCGAACTCCTCCAACTTACCTCTCTTTCCACAGTACAAGGCGCTGTCAAATACCGACACGGATGAAACGTCGGAGTCAGCTTTGCAGGGTCACACGCGGTACTAAAGCCGTACTTCGCGACGCTCCGAAAAGCAAAGAATGTGAATTCCAAGACCAGGAAGTCCACGGCGGGCGAAAACAACCACGTCAGTTCCGTTCTTCCTCCTCCTCCCAGAGCACAGGACGCACATACTCAGGCCCCGTCAACACCTCCATCGCCGCCGCGATCATCCTGGCGGCCTCTCCCCTGACGTCTTCCCGACTCAGATTATTTATCTGACCGGAAAGCTCCACTGCGTAACCGAGGGCCAGGAATGCCTGGCATAAGTCGCACATCACCACACCCTCCCAAGTCCGCTCATACAACCCCTCCACCGAGGCACCACAGTTCCGACAGGTCCTGGCCCCCGAACTCGTTCGGCTCCTTGCATCTCTCGCCATCGTATCGGTCGTCTCCTTCAACTGAATCATCTCCCAAGGCTTTGCACAATGAATCTTTTTTAATTCATGCCAATTCCCATTCATTGTGCCAAGCCTCGAGGCAGGTAACTCGGCTTTGTCGTGCTGTTGATCTGGTCGGTCTCAAACCTTGTTTCGTTTAGGCGATGCAAAGGGCCCAGCCAATGCTGGGCCTGGTACGGTGATAGCTCTGCGCTTGGTGGGCCTAAACTGTGGTGGTGGTTGGCGCCCGTGCTGGCCGTGGTGGGAGATTTCCAAGGGTCCTTGGTCCGGTGTTCCGTCCGGGGAGCCGGGTTGGGGAGTGCTGCTGGAGCTCTTCATCCCTGGTCAGTAGGTGTCCTAGGCGTCAAGCCCGTTGCTGTCAGAGGCTCATTGTCCCGTCCGCCAGGTGCGGAGTGAGCTGGAGCTTGCCTCTCGTCTTGTCGTACAGCAGCCGGCAACGGTCGATCACGTCCCTGCCCAGTAGAGACGGCAGGTTTCTGTTGCCCCGGTCGGGCACCGCTACCGCCAGTTCTGTCTGGAAGTAGACCAGTCTTGTCTTTCGCCAGGGCCAGGGTCTCTCTTGGAATGCGATGAAGGCTGGCACCGTGGCGTAGCTGATCGTGCCTCCGATTCCCCTGCTTGTGCCCGTCGGGCTCAGGTCCTGCGCGCTTATTCCCAGTATCCTAGCCCCGGCGGGCTGGATGAAGGTGTTGTCTGCGCCGGTGTCCAGCAGCAGCGCGGTCGCCTCCGGGGCCGGCTGCCGGCCGGGGACCACCACGTAGGCCCGGACATACGGGCGCCCGGCAGGGTCGAAGTATCCCTCGATCATAGAATCAACGCTCCTCCCTCCGGGTCGATGTACCGGACCAGGTATCCGTTCCTGTTGCTCCCGGACTCGCCGATTAGGTCAAACAGCCTTTCTAGGGCTTGTTCTTCGTCTTCTTCCGAGGAGTCCTCGGGGACCGGGACGTTGGCTATCATGCCGTCAGGCCCCATGGCGATCCAGTGCCGGGGGTACTGTTCCAGGATGCGGTTGTACTCCTTGTCCAGCTGGTCGTTGGCTAACCGCAGGCCGTCAAAGGCTGCCTGTACTGCCTTGGGTCCTCCGGCCTGGGCCACTGCTTGCATGAAGTCGTCCTTGGTGAGGGCCTGGGCGGTCTTTTCCTCGTTCATCTTCCCCTCCGGTGGCTGGGAAGCCAGTGTAGTCTGCTTTTGGTTATTCGGCAGTCGGGATCTGTTGCTTTTGCAATTATACAGAGTGAAGCAGCACGTTCCTCGAGTTCATGATGAGAAAGGCCCAGCTAGAGCTGGGCCCTCCTTCTCGGGGCTTTGCACAATGAATCTTTTTTAATTCGTGTTAATTCCCATTCATTGTGCAAAGCCCCCCATGGCCTGTTCCATAATCTCCCGCATCGTTCGCTTCATCACCCCTCCCCGCTGAATGCTTCTGCCTTCAGGAGATTGCCATCTCTTGCTTCTCCTGTAAAATCCTTTTCCCAACTGCTTTCAGTCACACCCGCTTCGTACCCTTCATCCGCGGCCGCGTGGGCCGGTTGATCGACGAATGGACCTCACCTGAAGGTTGGGTCGACCTGGACCGGTCCTCCCAGTTCTACTTCGACAAACTGTACGTGGATACCGTCGCCCACAGCCCGGCTGCCCTGGAATACTGCTACAAGATGTTCGGGGCAGACCGGCTGCTCTACGGTACCGACCATCCCTTCGGGCCTCCAAATCTTGAGATATTCAACGAGATGGTGGACGGGCTGGACTGCCCGGAGTCCGACCGCGAGCTGATCAATCACGGCAACGCGCGACGGCTGCTGGGCCTCGACATGGGGGCGGGCTGAAGTGCACAGGGATACATGTAATCGGCGGAGATAAGGGCGTCCATCTCCGATGCCTACCACCGCCAGCTTCTGTGACGTCTCCCAATCATTACGCCGCGCGAACAAGGCTCTCAGATCCTCTTGTGGCTATTCCTCCTCCGGGAGCAGCACCACCCGCACGTAGCGGTCCTCAGTGAGGTAGCGATGAGCCACGGCCGCAACTTGCTCCAGGGTCAACGCCTCCAGCCATTCATCGAAGCCGACTATCTCCGTGAATGACTCGCCCCGCTGCACTGCAGACTGGATCTGACGCAGCC
Organism: Dehalococcoidia bacterium; assembly: GCA_965197575.1. Lineage (GTDB taxonomy): Bacteria > Chloroflexota > Dehalococcoidia > Lucifugimonadales > UBA3495 > VXOI01. Next base: position 4,788,759 of record OZ240214.1, on the reverse strand, counting down.
AGAAGTCGTTGTCCCGCAGTTGCTCCTGCCGGGACGTACGCAGAAGCTCCTTGACCGTGTCCAGATACCCTTGCTCGCCCCCGGCGCGCAGCCATTCCACTTCCTGCATCACCTCCTCCAAGAGCTCTTCGACGCGGGAGGGGTCATTGCCGAAAACGATGGAGACCCGGTATTCGGGATCGGGTAGAAGCCTGGAATTGTCTGCGTTCACACTGATGCTATAGGTGCCGCCCAGCTCCTCCCGCACCCGCTCGCGCAAACGGATCCCGAGCATCTCGCCTGCCACGGTAAGCGTCAGCGCCTCCTGGCGGCTCCACTCCATGTCTCCGGCAAACACCAACACCGTCCGACTGCGTGGTTCGATGCCGCTGCGTACAACGTGGTCCTCCAGTTCCATCGGCGGGTCGATCCCGACGTCCCGCCACTGCTCGGCGCGTCCAGTGGTAGGCAAGCTTGCCAGGTACGTGGCGGTCAACGAGCGCAGGGTTTCCCAGTCGAAGGCGCCCACGAAAACGAAGGTTGCGTCGCCCAGGTCTGCGAACCGGTCGGCGTACACGGCTTCCGCACGCTCCAGGCTCAGTTCCTCCAGCAGTTCTATGCTAAGGGGCCGCTGGCGGAAGTGGTTCTGGCCCAGCACGGTACTTACGGTGTCGCTGAGAATCGCGTCAGGCTGGGCGGCGCGAATCTCAGCGATGCTGCGCAGACTGGACTCGTACCTTGAGAAGTAGACCGGATCCAGCCGTGGCGCGGTCGCATACAGTGCAATCAGTTGGAACAGGGTCTCCAGGTCCTCAGGAGAGGCGTTGCCTCTGAAGCCTTCGAACAACTCTCCAATGTAAGGGGACACCGAAACCCTTTTGCCGGCCAGCAGCTTGTCCAAGGTCACATTGTCGTGGGGACCGACGCCACTGCCGGAAACCAGCTCATCAGCGTACCGTGCGGACACATGGTCCGCGTCCGCTACCAACGAGTGCCCGCCACGACTGAAGGCGCCGAACACCACTTCGTCATCGCGGAAATCGGTCTGCTTCGCGATTACGGTAATGCCGTTGGACAGCATCCAGCTCAGGACATCGATGGACTCTGCTCGCTCTTCATCAGTGATGCTCCCCGGAGTCGGAAGTGTTGCCAGCAACGGGACATCGTCGAGGACATCTTCGTAGGGACCCACCTCCAGTGTGCTGGCGCCTTCGAGTTGTGCAAGCGCCGCCGTGGCCAGATCGCCATCTGAGCTGGAGCCGGTCGCTTCGGGCCGGACGACCAAGAGCGCCGTATCCACGAACTGAGTCCAGGATTCCGCCGGGTCATCGAACTCCGCCAAGGAGATCTGCGGCAGCAGATCCTGGTACAGCTCCCACTCAGCCTCGATGCCGGGAGTTGGTATCCCACTGAGAAAGTGGTCTATGTACGAGTCGACCAGGTCTGCCGACGACGTTTGTTCCCGCTGCTTGTACAAGCTCTCCACCGAGCTCAACAGGTTGCTCTTCTCTCGGGCCAGTTCGCTGTCGGTAAAGCCGTGCTGCCGGACGCGCTGCAATTCCTCCAGCACCGCCGCCACACCGTGCTCGACGCCGGCCGGCTCTACCCATGCTGAGAACGTAACGATGTCCAGGGGCTCCACATAAGGCGACCGTCCAGCTCCAGCGGAGAGGTAGGGGGATCGGCCATCTGGCCTCGCTCGAAGAGTCGCGCGTTCAGCATCATGAATGCAAGCCTTTCCACCACCATGCGCCGAAACGCCGCTAGGTCTTGACCGATGTCGGGGGCAAGCTTTCGGACCAGGACGAACTGGGTACCGGGCGACTCGGCATCGGTGAACACTTCGACGCGCGGCACCTCATGGCCCGGAATGTCGAGACGCGGCCTATCTGTGAAGGGTGCGGCAGCGGCGCGCCCCTGGCTGGCCTCGCCCTCGGGCGGCGGCGCAAAGTGCTGCTTCACCTTGACCTCGATCAACTCAGAATCGAAGTCACCCACAGCGACAATGGCCATCAGGTCAGGCCTGTACCAACGCTGGTAGAACTGCCTGAGGAGATCTACAGGCGCGTTCTCGATGACCTCCGTCAGACCTATAGGATTCCGGTCGGCGTAGCGCGAGGAGCCGAAGAGCAGTGGGAGCAAGTTTTCTTGAAGGCGCGAGTTGAATCCCTGATATAGGCGCCACTCCTCCAGAACCACATCACGCTCCAGCTCAACCTCAACTGGGTCGAAGGCCACTGCGTAGGCCCAGTCACTGAGAATCTGAAACGCTGTCTCGGTGATTTCGGGATCGTCGGTGGGAATCTCCAGCCAGTACAGAGTGTCATCGAAGCCGGTTCGGGCGTTCAGGTCGACGCCGAACGTACTGCCAATGGACTCGAGGTATTCAACGATCTCCTGCTTGGCGAAGCGCTCGGTCCCATTGAAGGCCATGTGCTCTACGAAATGCGCCAGACTTCGCTGGTCCTCCTCTTCGTGGATCGACCCAGCCTTTACCACCAACGCTATCTGGGCCCGGTTGCGTGGTTCCTCATTGTGCCTGATGTAATAGCTTAGGCCGTTGGAAAGGGTTCCGCGAACAACGGAGGAGTCGAAGGCCAGAGCTTCGGTGGATTCTGGGGTTGCAGTAACCGTGGGCTCCGCACTTGGCGTGGCAGCGGGCGCCGGCGTCGCAGTGGGCGTAGGTACCATTGGAGGGGCGGCGGGCGTGGCCGTGGGTTCCGGACTTTGGGAGGGCGTGGGTACTTCCGGCGCGGCAGTGAGAGCTGGTGCTGCCGAGGTGGCAGGGGTGAGACCAAGAGAGGTGACCCAGGACGCGGACGGCAACCCCAAACCCATCAGCAGCGCCTTCCGGCAGGGCGGCCCCGATGGAAACGTATCAGTTTACCTGGCCAGCGAGGCCACGGCAGAGTTCATCATCCGCGATCACCCGGGCACGTTCGTGGCGGAACTCACCGTCGCCGAGGTGCGCAACCAAAGTCTGGACGTGGAACGGGAGGACCTACCCGGGGACCCGGGACACTGCAACATCACCGGCAGGAAAACCAGGGCAATTACCAGGACACTGGCCGGGGTATGCCGCTGGACGCCCGGCTTCGCTCCGCCATAGACCCGGACCGGACCGGTCGCAAATCCAGCCCAACGCCCGCCCGCTCCGCGACCCCACGAGGAAATCCACACCGGAAACGACAGCCAAGAAGGCAACCGCTGGATCCGCAAGGCCCGCAGCACGCCCCCAGCAACGAGGACACGCAACATGACCGAACTGACGCCGGAACCAGAAAAAGGGACAAGCCCGCAGGCAGGAACCCCCGACCCGCTGGCCCTGGAGATCGCCAAGGGAATCCAGGAAGCCGTGGCCCCGGCCACCGTCATCCTGTGCGGCTCCCGGGCCGCCGGAGACCATCGCCCGGACTCCGACGTCGACCTGATGGCGATTGCCCCGGACGAGGCCACTCTGAGGGAGGCGGACGAGACCCTCAGGCTGCTCCTTGAGGGGAAGTACGACACGCCGGTGGTGAACGTGATCACCATGACCCGGGAAAAGTTCCTGGGCACAGCACCCTTGGCCCAGTCCATGGCAGGACAGGCCGCCCGCCACGGCGTAACCCCCGAGGGCAAAAGCCTGAACTACCGGCCGGAAAGAGAGCCCACACCGGAGGAGATCCGGGAGGAGGCCACTATGTGGCTCACCCTGGCGGAGACCCACCTCCAGGCCCTACTGGCTGATCATCGCCGCCATGTTCCCCTTCACCGCAGGTCTCCCGACCGCTTCATACACGCGGCAGTATCGTCACGCGCTGGCGAAAATCTCGTTGGCAATGTCCATCGCACCCCGGGCGAACGGTATCCCAGCGTATAGCGTCATGTGGCCGAACACCTCTATGATCTGGTCCTGCGTCAACCCGATGTTCAGCGCGCCCCGGATGTGGCTCCGCAGAGGCCCTTCGCGGCCCAACGCCGCCAGGCACGTCATGGTGCAGAGGCAACGGCTGGGGAGATCAAGCCCCGGCCGCGTCCAGGTCGCTCCCCAGTAGTATTCTCCGGTAGTACGACCCAGCTCCCTCTCAGCTTGCGTCGGCGGAGCCGGCCGCGCCGCGGAGGTGATTCCCATGTAGCTGCGCCGGAATTCGTCGCCCCGCTGGAACAGGCTGTCGGGGTCTTCGCTGGCATCGTGGATGCGGGCCGGCGTGAAGTCTATCCCGCGCTCCTCAAAAACCTCTTTGCACAGCGTCAGCGCCTGGATGCCCGCCGGCGCTCCACTGTACCAGGTGTCGTGAATGATCAACTCCACGACCTGGTCCGGCGTCAATCCTACGTTCAGCGCGTTGCCTAGGTGCCGCTTCAGCTGTACTTCGCGGTTCATGACTATGAGGCACGACAGCGTGATCATCTCCCGCTGCACCGGAGTCAGCGCCGGCCGCTTCCAAATGGTGCCGAACAATGCCTCGCCAAGTATCCTTTCCAGGTCCGGCGCAATGTCCCACGCCCCAGGCGACAGCCCGCCGGTGATTTGGCCGCCGCCAAACATCCTCCGCGTTTCCTGTCCGCGTTCGTAGCGGTCGTCCAGTTCACTCATGGCGTGCCTCCATAGCGCGTGTGCCCGGATTCCAAACGCCGACAGTGTACGGCGGCATCCCGGCGGGCGCAACCGTTCCACCCGGGCCGGCAGGGCTTTCCCAAATTTGCCGACTCTAACTCATTGCAACCACGGCATATTGCCGACTGGGACCGAAACGCTTCCCTCGGGAGGGGAAGGTACGGGCCGGGGAGCAACCGGAAGAATGGATGCGTCGAATGAGTGGTGGCGGACCTGTTCGACTGGAGGGTTGCGATCACCGGCGGGGCCATCGCGTTCATGGCCGTGGCTTTCCTGTTGTGGGTGGCGCGGCCTGCGCTGCGCAACCTGAGGGTATATCGTCCCGGTCAGTCGAACACGCCGGCGATGGCGCAGTCGGCCAACTCGTCGCCGGACATGCCCAGCACTTCCCGCAGCACGTAGGTCAGGTCTGCTCCGAAGGCGGGCGCACCCCTGGTAACGCTGCCCGGAGTGCGGGACAGCTTGTAGGGCGCGCTCTCTATGGTCCTGTACTCTCCCTGGTGGTCCAGGACAGGGCGGAAGAAGCCCCGCTCTTTCAACTGGGGGTCGCGTGACAGGTCGGCCCCGGTCTGCACCACCCCGGCAGCGACGCCCGCGGCTTGAAGGAGGCCCATCACGTCTTCGGCAGTGTGTTGGATGGTCCAGGAATCCACGAAGGAATCCAGCGCGCCGGCGTTGCGGCAACGGTCATTGCCGGTAGCGAAGCGTTGGTCTTCGGCCCATCGGGGACTGCCGATGGCGTCCGCGAAGGCGCGCCATTCTTCGTCGGAGAAGATGGAGATAGCCACCCACCGGTCCTCTCCCAAACAGCGGTACGCGCCGTGGGGAGCGCCGCCGCCGTGGGGCAAGCGATTGCCGGCACGAGTCGAGGCCGCGGCGGGGCCGTTGGCGCTCATGTCCAACACCAGGGTTTCCAGAAGGGACGACAGGGACTCGAACTGGGAAACGTCGAGCCACTGCCCGCGCCCGGTCTTGGCCCGGTGAATCAGGGCCAGCAGCGCCGCTTGCGCCCCGGCCATCCCGCCCACGGCGTCACTGTAGGCGCTGGCCGGGCCGCTCGGGCTGGTATCCGGGAACCCGGTCAACTGGGTGAACCCCGACCAAGCTTGAAGGGTCTGGCCGTAGCTGACCCGGTCTTTCCACAGCCCGGTGCGGCCAAATCCGGACATGCTCAGCATGATTATGCTGGGATTTATGGCCCTTATAGAGTCGTAGTCAAGGCCCCAAGAGGGCATCACCCGCCCGCTGAAGTTCTCCGCCACCACGTCGCACACTGCCACGAGCCGCTTGGCGATGCCGATGGCTTGGGGAGTCTTCATGTTCAGGGAGATGGACAGCTTGCCCGCGTTCCAGTTGTGGCGTTGGCCCAACCCCCTGGCTGTGGCGGACGCCGGGCCGCCGATGACCGGCAGGGCGTTGTTGGACTCGACCTTGATTACTTCCGCGCCCTGGTCGGAGAGAATCCGCGTGGCCGAAGGCCCTGCGTGAATCCAAGTGAAGTCCAGCACCCGGATGCCCTGGAGGGCGAGGCCGGTCTGATGCGAATCGCTGTTCAAGTCCATTCAACCTCAGGCGGAAAGGCGTTCCAGTTCTTGGGAGGAGAGCCCCAGAATGCCGGAAAGGACCTCGGCGTTATGCTCTCCGGGGGCGGGAGCCGTCCGGCGCAACTGCCAGGGGGACTCGGTCAGGCGGTACGGTGCGCCAGGGTATACCATGGACGGGCCGCCGTTCGAAGACTCGACTGTCGTCAGGTATCCCCTGCTCCATAGCTGCTCGTTATCCAGGATTTCGCCGGGCATGGCGGCGGGACCCCACGGATGGTGGTTAGACTGGCCGAACTCGGTTATCTCCTGCCTGGTGTGAAGCAGGGCCCACTGCTGGATGAGGCCCTCGATATAGTCCGAATGCTCGCCCCGCAGGATGAAGCGGTCGTTGTATTTTTCGTCCATCAGGTCACCGGCCATGCCGTCCCGGTCCATCCAGGCCCGCAGGTCGTCCCATGCCTGCTGGGTGTTGGTGGTGATGCTGGCGTAGCCGTCCCTGCACTGCCAAGTGGCGATGAACTGGCCGCCGTGGCGGAAGCCGCAGCGCACCGCCGGCTCGCCGGTGTAGTTGTAGGTGGTGTTGACGTGCTCGGTGGTGGCGGCCACCGCCTCCTGCATCGAAACGTCGATGTACTGTCCTTCCCCGGTCATCATGCGATGGTACAGGGCCAGCAATATGGCGATGTAGGCGCGGTTCGAGGCGGTGTGGTAGGCTTGCGAACCCCACAACCGGGTGGGCGGGGTATGGGGCCAGCCGGTGACGTACATGTACCCGCCCATGGCAATGCCCACCAGGTCGGACGCCTTGAAGTCGCGGTAGGGGCCGGTCTGTCCGAAGGGTGTGATGGATGCGTACACCAGTCCATGCGAGTCCGCCGCCAGGCTCTCGTATCCCAACCCCAGAGAGTCCATGTACCCGGGCGGGCAGGTCTCCAGCACGACGTCGGCGGTGAGGGCAAGCTTGCGCAGCAGGGCTGCGCCCTCGGGTGAGTCTATATCCAGGGTCACGCTGCGCTTGTTGGTGTTGAAGTGGAGCCAATACAAGCTGCGGCCGGGGCCGGGCTGGCCGTCGGCGAAGGGGCCAATGCCGCGCATGGGGTCGCCACCCGGCGGCTCGACCTTGATAACGTCGGCGCCCATGTCGGCCATCAGCTTGCCGCAGTAGACGCCCATCGGGCCGGCCAGGTCCAACACCCGGTAACCGCTAAGCGGTTGGGGCGGCCCGGCATTCGATTGTTCAGCAGGGTCGGTCATTTGAGGAGTATTGTAGCACCGGCTGGGGATGGTGGAATGTACCCGGCCGTATGACGGTTGGAATGGCCGCCCATTGACAACGGTTGGCATCAGACGCTGGTTAACCGGGTCCACGGCAAGCCCAAGAGACTCCAAGGTTGTGGCGCCTGTCAAGAATACATCGGGATTGCCAAACATGGCGACACAGGGGCCTTCCGCCTTTGCACAGTGAATCTTTTTTAATCCCGAATCGTTGTGCAAAGCCGCGAATCATTGTCTCCTGATTGGGCGCCTTCCCGTGTGTCCGTGACCTGCAGCAAGTCCAACTCCGCCAGCCGCTGGGCGTTCGCCATGTCGCGCTGGCGCATATCCTCCACTCTGGCGTATCCTTCCGCCTCTGCGGTGGCGGTGTCTCCGCTCATGCGTGTATGTCAACGGCTGTCGAACATTGACTGGGCTGCTAGGAACCTTCGTTCCTCCTCGGTCAGCTGGGCGAAGCTTCTGACGGCGGCGTCAGCCCGTGTGATGACATTGAGGGCGAGGGAAAGGTTGAGCTGCGCGTTGGGGTCGTAGTCAGCTTGCAGGCGGTGTCCCTGCGCCTCGGTGAAGAGGCGAACGAAGTCGTGTCCGTTCTGGGAGAGCAGGTTGCGGTCTGCTCTCAGGTTGTTCCGGGCCCTGCCGTGCTCGAGGCGCCGGTATATCCGGTTCCAAGCATGTGCGGACATGGTGGAGCTGGGTTGGCCGGCGACGAGTTCGGCGTTGGATGCTGCCAGAGTGTGGAAGAGGGCGTAGTATGCGGTGCTGATTACTCGCCGGATGTCCGCGTCCGAGGTTGGGGGAGTCACCAGTTTGCGGCAGGTGTCCATGAGTTCCTGCGGGTCTATCATGGCGTGGATGCCGCTTTGCTGTGTCGTAGCCGGGTGGGGTCGTTTATGTCTGCGTAGTGGACCATGGTTAGCCCTGTGACGCCGGATGCGAGCATGGGTTCGTCGGTCCGCCTGTAGAGGGTGTTCATCAAGTTGCCGTCGAGGACGGGGTCCTGTGCAGTGTAGAGCAGGTCTATTCTGATCCATTCCTCGTCGTATGGGTCCGTCGTGACTGAGGCGTTGGCCTCCTTGAACTGGACGCTGGGCGGGAAGTGTGCTCTCGCCTGCTCGAGGAAGATGTCCTTGACCTTCTGAAGTTCCCTTTCGGTTATCGGCATTCGAGTCTCCCATTGTGAGTGGCTTGTATTCGATGCTATTGCGTCGGCTTTGGGTGGTCAAGGTCTGGTGGTGCTTTGCACAATGGAGCCTTTTTTGATTCCGGTTCGTTGTGCAGGAATTGTTTTATTTTCCCTTAATTCCTATTCGTTGTGCAAAGCCGGGCCTTCCCTGTCCAGTAATTGCAGGTGCGCCGGGCCGATACACTTGCTGCTACTGGTCCCATCGGCAAGGATGACATCCACTGTCCACTCGAACGGCGCTATCTGAATATCGTTCAGGAAATATTCCGGGAACAAGAAACAGGTGGCGCCGGTGTCCACAAGAGCATCCACGCAGACGTATCCACGGCTATCTGTATTGCCTACGCGACTTTTACAGTGAACGTGTCATATCCGGTCCTTGTGCGGGCCACCTGAGTGGACTCGAACCTCGACCGTAGCACGAACCACTAAACGACCTTCCGCAACTCTTCCATCAAATATTCCTGTTACGCTTTGGGGGTATTCCTGTTTTCGCAGTCATTCTCTGCTAATCGGGAAAGGGCCAAAGTTTGGTAAAGGGGTGTGACTGAAAGCAGTTGGGAAAAGGATTTTAGAGGAGAAGCAAGAGATGGCAATCTCCTGAAGGCAGAAGCATTCAGCGGGGAGGGGTGATGAAGCGAACGATGCGGGAGATTATGGAACAGGCCATTGGGGAAATGCGGGAAGCCCTGGCCCAGGAAGTGGACGAAGGCGAGGCCGGGTATTGGGACCCGGACGCCTGGGAGGAAGAGGTTATCCGGTTTACCCGGCAGTTGGGCCAGCGGATGGTGCAGACCTGGGCGGAGGTGAAGGCTGAGCCAGCAAAAGCTCAGGACCCTTTTGTCCCGGCTGCGGGGGAAGACGCCAGCTGCGCCGGTGGCAACCCCTGCGGTGGTTAAGCGTCTTCGGACCGATTGAAGTGTCAGCCTCCTATCTGCGCTGCCCCAAGGAGCGCCCCGCGGCCGCGGGGCGCTGGCCGTTCCAAGAGTTGACCGGCTTGAAGTGTCGAGGCAAGTCTTCGGCCTTGCAACGGGCCTTGACCGGCTTTGGCGCAGAAAAGTCTTTTGAGCCGGCCAGCCGGCAACTGCAGGAACACTATGGAGTCGAGTTGCACCGCAGCAGCATCCGGGAAGTGGTCCTGAAACAGGCGGAAAGAGCCGCCGGATTGGTGGACCGGGAGGACCGTGAGACGATTGCCGGCTGCGAAAAGCAGCGCAGCTGCCGGCCTGGACCGCCGTGGCTGATCGTGGAGACCGACGGCAGCATGGTGCGCACTGGGGAGTTGGCGCGGGACCCGGCGGGGGGAGCGAGTCCTGGGGGGCGTCCTGATAGGGGTAGGCATTTCATTTAGGACTTACTCAGTTGAACGTGAGACCGTATAGTAGGTCAGCCTTGCTCAGATACAAAATCGCCCCCAAATGATCACTATCGGGCCCATCCCGTCATTCTGGCGTAGGCCGGAATCTAGGGACGGCGGGGCCAGTTCGTAGCTATAATCTCGTTTTTGCCTACCCCTGTCAGAGGGAGCCCGGGGACTATATGGATGAGGAGTTGGCGGAAATCGCGGCCAACCTGGGCGAGGAGTTCCTAGATGCCATCAGGGCCGAACCGGGCCCGGACCTGGAGCGGGCCATGGCCACATATTCGGAAGCCTGTCAGCCGGACCCCGATGAACTTGCTGCTCAGGTGGACCAGCTTCTCATTCTTCTTCAGCTCGGAGAATTAACCAACGAGGTAATGGATGTCATAAGGCTGCCTGAAACCAGCGACGCGGTAATCGTGTCAACATGGCCACGTCTCAATGGGGAGAACATCTCTGGTATGACTCGAAGCCTGATGGTGTATGAGAACGGCCGCTGGCTGGACAGCGATTGCGATCAGCCGAGGGCCAAGTACCTGTCAACGGAAGAGCCACCCATCTCAACGCCTGGGCCCACCGACATAGAAACCCCCGTCCCGGAGCACTCGCCAACCAGCAGCCCACCGGCGGTCGCCGTTTTGGAGACCGGAATGGCAGCGGACCCGCTCTCCCTGAGCGCCGGGGGAGCCCACAATTGCATCCTGTCCCTGGAGGGACTGGCCATGTGCTGGGGGAGCGACGAGGTGGGGCAGTCCTCTCCACCAGAGGATATGAGCTTCACCTCGATCAGCAGCGGCGGCTGGCATACCTGTGCACTGCAGGATGACGGCATGCCCGCATGCTGGGGAGCTGATCTGGAGGAATCAGACTTCGGCCAGATTACCCCGCCCGAGGAACCCCTGGCAGCCATCAGCAGCGGAACCTTCCATTCCTGCGGCCTGAGGGTGGACGGCACTCCGGTCTGCTGGGGGGCCAACGCAAGCGACATATACCAGGGACAAACGGTACCGCCAACGGAGAATGCGGTGCTTACGTCGATTTCCAGCAGCTGGTGGCATACCTGCGGTCTCAGGGCGGATGGGACCGCAGTCTGCTGGGGAGGCAATTCCTTCGGACAGTCATCCCCGCCCGAGGAATTGACCTTTTCCGAAATCAGTGCCGGTCGCCTGCATACCTGCGCCCTGGGGACCGACGGCTCCATAGCATGCTGGGGGTATCCAACAGCTGCCATTATAGTATATAATAGAGTTGTATGGATGTTGTTAGTAGGCGCATTAGCCTGACGGCTTGGGGCAGGCTCTACGGCTTCGATAAGGCAACCACCTCCCGGCTGCACCTCGCCGGCAAGTTGCCGCCGGAGCTCCAGATCGAGCGGCTGCCCACCGGGCGGTACTATGTGGTGGTGCCTCCTGAAGACGAAGGCCGCTGCGTGGTGTATGCCCGGGTCTCCTCCGGTGACCAGCGCGAGGACCTGGACCGCCCGGTGGGCCGGGTGGTGGCGTGGGCCACCGGTCATGGCCACCGTCCTGATGAGGTGGTGAAGGAGGTTGGTTCCGGACTGAATGGGGACCGGCGGCAGCTGCGCCGTGTTGTGGGAGATCATACGGTGCGGACCATAGTGGTGGAGCACCGGGAGAGGCTGTGCCGTTTCGGCTTTGAGTGCTTGGAAGCGGCGTTGGCAGGGCGGGGAGCCCGGATCGCGGTGATGGACGAAGGGGAGCTTGAGGATGATCTGGTGCGGGACGCCACCGAGGTGATGACTTCGCTGTGCGCGCGCCTTTACGGGCGGCACTCGGCGCGGCGGCGGGCGGAGCGCGCAATGTCGGCAGCGGCGGCTGCGGAGACTGCTTGATGATAGGAACATACCAGACCCGCGTCACCGTTTTCCGGGGCATGGACCGTGGGGACGGTGAAGCTGCGCTGTCGGCCTACGGCGAGTTGTACGGCCGGGTGCAACGGAAGCTGTTCGCCGACGTGGTGGCGGGCCGGTCCGCCACGTCCCTGAAGAACGCTTATCTGCGGGAGTACCGGATACCGGCCCGGATGTTCAACGGGGTGAGGGTGTCGCTGGAGGGCAAGATAGCCTCGGTGCGGGAGGCCGGGAAGTTGCGGCAGGACAGCCTGCAGCGGCGCATCGCCCGCGCGGAGCGGGAGATTGCCCGAGCTGAGGAGCAGGCGCAATGGCGCCAGGTCCACCAGAAGCGGAGACGGTTGGCCAATCTGAGGTCTCGCCTGGCGGGATTGGAGGCCGACCTGGCCGCGGACCGGGTCCGGCTGTGCTTCGGGTCGAAGCGGCTGTGGCGTAAGCAACATCATCTGGAGGCCAACGGGTATGGCAGCCATGAGGAATGGCTCCGGGAGTGGCGGGCAGCCCGCAGTGATGAGTTCTTCGTGCTGGGCAGCCGGGATGAGACCGGCGGTTGCCAGCTATGCGTGGCCACAGTTTCAGACGATGGCTCCCTGACCCTGCGGCTGCGGATGCCGGATTGCTTGGCCGAACAGCATGGCAAATATGTGGTGATTGAGGGCGTGAGATTCGCCTATGGCCACGAGCAGGTGCTGGCGGCGTTGGAGAGCAATGCCGAGTACGCCGCCTGCCGGCGTCAGCACGGTGAGCAGGCGGCGAGAGCCGCCAATCTGGGGCAGGCCATCGGCTACCGGTTCAAGCGGGACGCAAAGGGATGGCGGGTGTTCGCCACCACGGAGATGATGGCGGTAGCGACAACTACGGACCGGCGGCGCGGCGCCATCGGCGTGGACCTGAACGCCGGCCACCTGGCGGTGGCCGAGACCAACAGCAGCGGCAATTATCTGAACGCTTGGCGCGTGCCGTTGGTGACCTACGGCAAGAACACCAACCAGGCTGAGGCCCTTATCGGCGACGCGGTGGCCAGCGTGGTGGAGTACGCCAGAGCCGCCGGCAAGCCCATCGTCATCGAGAAGCTGGACTTCCGGCAGAAGAAGGCCGCCCTGGAAGGCGAGTCCCGCAAATACTCCCGGATGCTGTCCAGTTTCAGCTACGGAAAGCTCAAGGCGTACTTCGTCTCCCGCGGCTGCCGTCAGGGAGTGGAAGTTCATCAGGTCAACCCGGCCTTCAGTTCGGTCATCGGCCGGGTGAAGTTCATGGAGCGTTACGGGCTGACGGTGCACCAGGCTGCCGCCTTGGTGCTGGCCCGTCGTTTGCTCAGGTGTTCCGAGCGCATCCCCCGCCGGCGGGTCGCGCCCGTCGGCAATGGCGCCCATGTCGCCTTCGCCGTACCCGTGAGGAAGCGAGCGAAGCACGTGTGGACGTACTGGGGCGCGGTCCTGGGGCAGCTGAGACCGGCGCTTGCAGCGCAACACCGGCTGGGGAGGCCGCGGGGCCGACCCAATCCGGTTCGGGCGGTCCGGCGGGCGGATGCCCGTGGAGTGGCTTGAGCGGGGACCAGTTCGGTGTTCCCGGGTGGGATTCCCGGGCGGAGCCGCCTTGCACTGTTGGGGCGGCGGCGCGGCTGAGACCGCGTCTTCAGAGAAGGCTGACAATGGTCATGTGACTAAAGTCAACCATTTTTACAACGGTAAATCGGTTCTCGAACTATGTCATCAGTTGGTATGTCCATCTGGAACAGTCGCGGTTTCTCTACGGATAGGTGGACTCTTCGTAGCTTACTCGGGGCTCGGCGTCCGGTCTTCCAGCGGGTGCCAGTACACCGCCCCGGAGTCCACCGCTTCCGCTGCGTCACGATCATTTCTGACGCTGGCAACGGCAGCCTGCGCAGGCTTGCCGGTGAACCGGGTGATGAGCCCTGCGTTCCGGATAGCCCGGTCGCAGTCCCTCCGGTCCGCGGTGAAGGAGATCTCCATCGCTATGTACCTGGTGTCGGTCCCGTCCGTCGCTTCGATCACCAGGTCGGCGTTCCTGAAGCTGCGGTGGATGTCTCTGGGCAAACCGTTTCCTGCCATGTCGCTCAGGTCCCTGGCGCTGAGGGTTCGGACGAACTCCAGACCCATGTCGGACGCGATGTCCTGGGCATCCTGGATTGTCCGGGTTCTGGCGAAGTCTCCCTTGAGGGTACTGGTGTCGCCCTCTATGCGATCCAGCCGGGCGTCTATGTTCGCATGACTCGTCCTCTGCTCTTGGACAAAGGCCTCGAACTTGACCGGGAGTTGAAGCAGTTCCTCGCCCAGAATGCGTGCTCGGACAGCCTCCCGCCAGGATGGGTTGGCGTCGAGGGCTCGGAGGAAGTCGTCGAGGGAGTTGATGGTCGTCACGGTGGGGATTATACCCTGTTCGCCGCTCACTGGTTTGCTTAGTTCATCGTTGCCGTTTCTTTAACTTCGGCCGCTCCTAAGAACCTATGCCAATGATGGATAACCTGCGATTATCTTCAGTGGCTGTCCTTTCACGCTTCTCAGCAGCTGCCGGAAGGACTGAGCCTCCCGGTCTTACTTCCGCTCCACGTGCTGACCCCGGGAAGCTCTCGGCGTTTTCCAGGTTGCGGGCCGCGTTCAGATCGCGGTCCAGCATGACGCCGCAACTGCGGCAGACGAAGGTCCGTTCCGACAGAGTGATGTTGGGCCGGACTGCACCACACTCTGAACAGGTCTTGGTGCTCGGGTACCAACGGTCCACCTTCTCAAAGGAAGTACCGTTCCACTGGCACCGGTATTCCAACTTGGAGAGGAATCCGGCCAGGGAGGCGTCGGCCAGGGCGCGGGCCAGGCGGCGGTTTTTCAGCATCCCGGAGGCGTTCAGGGTTTCCACGACCACCTTGCCGACGGGCTTCGCCGTGATGGCGGATGCGGCCTTGTGATGGGCGTCATTCCTGATATTCCTGACTCGCAGGTGGGCGGCCTCTCGGAGACGGCACTTCCGTTCTCTGCGGTTGCTGTGAACATTCCGTCCGTGGGTGTTCCTGGATCTGGCTATGGCCTTGTCCAGACGCCTCATCCGGCCCAGCGCCTTTCTCAGCGCCTTGGGATTCTCGAAGGTGGTCCCATCGGAACACACCGCCAGGGTCTTGATCCCGACGTCCACGCCGATGCTTCCGGATCGGCTGGACGTGTTGGAAACCTCGGTGGTCCTAACCGTCACACAGGCGAACCACCGGCCAGCCTCCCGCTTGACGGTCACCTCGAGGACTTCACCGTCAAACCGGAGGTCCTCGCGTAGGCGGATAGCGCCAATCCTGGGGAGACGGATGCTCCGGTCCTGGACGGTCACTGTTGTAGTCGAAATAGTCCGGGGTGGTGTAGAAGTCTCGCACCTTGGCCGGGTCCGCCTTGCCTTCCCGCACCGCCCGGTCCCAAACGTCCTCGTTCAGCGCGCCCACATCGAAGGAACCGCTCTGCACCAGCGACCAGGTCAGGTCGTGCGACCCGGAGAAGTTGGGCACACTGCGGAAGCCGGTATCGGGGTCGATCCCGGCCTCGGTCAGGAAGTGGCGGGGCATCAGGTGGCCCGACGTGGAGCTCTCGCTGCCGAAGGTGATGGTCAGGCCGGAGGCATGGATGGCCAGTTCCTCCAGCGAGTCTATGTCCAGGTCGGCCCGCACGATGAACTTGGAGTGGAACACCGCGTCGTGCTCCCGTTGCGCGATGGCGAGGGCGCCAGGGTTGCGCAGCCGGGCCTGAACGCCGGTCAACCCGCCGAAGAAGGCCATCTGCAATTCGTCCTGAGTGAAGGCCGTGACCACCGCGGCGTAGTCCACGCTGGGCACGTACTCGACCGTGACGCCCAACTCTTGGGAGAGGTAGTCAGCGAACCCTTGGTACCGCCGGGCCAGGCGGGCGGTGTGCTGATCGGGAATGCCGCCGACCTTGAGCGCCGGAAGGTCGGAGCCGCCGGAGCCGCAGCCTGCCAGCGCCAGCGGCAACGCCAGGGCCATCAAAAGCAACAGAAGAAGGACCGGTTTGAAGCCAAAGAGATTACGAGACAAAGTCAGAATTCCCGCCGAAATTACCCGATTGGCGCACGGAGTATGCCCCTGAAGCGGGACATGGTACTCCAACGGAATACCTTGGGGAGGAAAGGCGGGAGGTCTGTCGGGGAAGCCCTAAACCAAAGCCAAGGTGGAATCTACATTTGTGGGGTGATGGAGGACAGGCTAAGGCACCCCGGTGAAGCTCTTCCGCCCTCATATCCAAGACGGACCGCTACCGTCACTGGCCCTCCGCCATATGCACATCCCACCTTGGCTTTAGTTTAGTATATAAACGTCATTGAAATGAGGCACGGCCAGTGTATTCTATCGACATTGGCGGATTGCATCCCAAGGAGAAGGGTCGTGCCGGATAAGAAATACCGGGTCAAACTTACCACGGAAGAGCAACGGGAACTGAAGGCCTTGGTTTCCAGGGGACGGGTGGCGGCGTACAGGCAGAACCATGCGCGCATCCTGTTGCTGAGCGATGAAGCACAGCAAGACGGAGGCATGACAGACGAAGAGGTTGCCCGGTCCCTCCAAATTGCCAGCGCCACCGTGGAAAGGGTGCGCCGCCGTTGCGTGGAGGAAGGAATCGAAGCGGCCTTGGAGCGCAAGGAGCAACAACGCCGCCGGCCAAAGAAACTGGATGGGGCTAAGGAAGCCCATTTGATTGCGCTGGCCTGCTCCCAACCGCCGGAAGGCCGGGTCCGTTGGACGTTGCGGTTGTTGGCCGACCGGCTGGTCGAGTGGGAGATAGTTGACAGCATCCACCCCGAGACGGTGCGCAAGGCGCTGAAAAAAACCAACTCAAGCCCTGGCTGAAGGAGTGCTGGTGCATCCCACCGGAAGGCAACGCGGACTTTGTGTGCGCCATGGAGGACGTGCTGGAGGTGTAGCAGCGTCCCTACGGGGAGAATGAAGCGTTGGTGTGCCTGGATGAAACGAGCAAACAACAGGTGAAGGAGACGAGGGCGCCGCGGCCAATGCGGCCCGGAGCGGCGGGCGGGTACGATTACGAGTATGAGCGCAACGGGGTCAGCGCCCTTTTCATGCTGTTTGCGCCATTGGAAGGGCGGCGGCGGGTGGAAGTTACGGACCGGCGGACGAAAGTGGACTGGGCGCGCCAAGTGAAGAAGTTGGTGGATGAGGACTACCCGGACAAGGACCGCATTGTGCTGGTGATGGATAACCTGAACACCCATCATCCAGCCTCATTATACGAGGCCTTCGAGCCGGTGGAAGCGCGGCGCATCGCGGAACGTCTGGAGATTCACTACACCCCCAGGCATGGCAGTTGGCTGAACATGGCTGAAATTGAAATCGGAGTGCTGGCCCGGCAGTGCCTGGACTGGCGGATTCCCAGTCAAGAGGCGCTGCGCCGGGAAGTCGACGCCTGGCAGGACCAGCGCAACCGGGACATGGTGCGAGTGGACTGGCGCTTCACCACCGAGGATGCGCGTATCAAGCTGAAATCCCTTTACCCAGCAATTCAAAATAGCTGAACTACTAAACTAAAGCCAAGGTGAAATACGCATATGGCGGAGGTCCAGTGGCGGAGCCAGACCGTCCTACAAGTGCGAGAGCAAGGTCCTCACCGGATCAGCCAGGCTGATTTTCATCCCCCCATAAATGCGGGTTCCACCTTGGCTTCAGTTTAGGTCCGCTGGCAGGGCGACGGTCACCGGGCCGCCCGTCACCTCCAGGGAATCGTCCCTCAGTCTGCGAAGCCCATCGAGATAACCTCGCTGAAGGCAATGCGGAGGGTAAAGGGGTTTGAGCCGTCATGGGAATTCGGGGCTCCCCGGAAACCGGCGGTCAGCCCGCGACCACCGTGAATGCCGTAACGGTTGTTGTGCTGCCGACGGTCACTTCGACAACTTGATTCCCGGCATCCAACTGGGGGACAACCACGTCGGCGGTGAAATTCCCATCTCCGCCGGTAGTTGGGGCTGGGTCCGGGAGGACCGAAACGCCCCCAATGGTTATCCCGGTCACCTCCGTGGCCGCGTCAAGGTTGTTGCCGGTTAACGGTTACTGCATCCCCCCTCTGACCCCTGACAGGGGTATGTATTTGATTTGGGACTTATGCAGTTGAACGTGAGACCGTATAGTAGGGCAGGCTTGATCAGATACTAAATCGCCCCGAAATGCTCACTATCGGGCCCATTCTGTTATTCTGGCGTAGGCCGGAATCCAGGGTTGGCGGGGCCGGTTCGTAGCTATAATCTCGTTTTTACATACCCTTGTCAGCCCTCTGACCCTGGGCTG
Organism: Dehalococcoidia bacterium; assembly: GCA_965197575.1. Lineage (GTDB taxonomy): Bacteria > Chloroflexota > Dehalococcoidia > Lucifugimonadales > UBA3495 > VXOI01. The sequence continues at coordinate 4,770,644 of OZ240214.1, read as the reverse complement.
GGTCAACGACGGCGCTCTATGGCCCGCAGAACGGCAGGCCGAGCGAAGAGATATCGTTGTATGGTACGTCCGCCAGCTCTTCGGGAACGCACCCCTTGAACTGATTGCCGGAAAGGAACAACCATATCAGGTTGGCCAGGCCGCCCAACTCCACCGGTATCTCCCCGCTTAACTGGTTGTTATTGAGCTCCAAATCTGCCAGGTTGGCCAGGCCGCCCAACTCCGCCGGTATCTCCCCGCTCAACTCGTTGCCACCGAGATACAACCCTGTCAGGTTGGCCAGGCTGCCCAACTCCGGCGGTATCTCCCCGCTCAACTCGTTGCCACCGAGATACAACCCTGTCAGGTTGGCCAGGCTGCCCAACTCCGGCGGTATCTCCCCGCTCAACTGGTTGTTACGGAGCGACAACTCTGTCAGGTTGGCCAGGTTGCCCAACTCCGCCGGTATCTCCCCGCTTAACTGGTTGTAACTGAGCGATAACCATGTCAGGTTGGCCAGCCCGCCCAACTCCGCCGGTATCTCCCCGCTCAACTCGTTGTTATAGAGATTCAACCTTGTCAGGTTGGCCAGGCCGCCCAACTCCGCCGGTATCTCCCCGCTTAACTGGTTGTAACTGAGCGATAACCCTGTCAGGTTGGCCAGGCCGCCCAACTCCGCCGGTATCTCCCCGCTCAACTGGTTGTTACGGAGCGACAACTCTGTCAGGTTGGCCAGGTTGCCCAACTCCGCCGGTATCTCCCCGCTTAACTGGTTGTAACTGAGCGATAACCATGTCAGGTTGGCCAGCCCGCCCAACTCCCCCGGTATCTCCCCGCTTAACCGGTTGCCTTCGAGCGACAACCCTGTCAGGTTGGCCAGGCCGCCCAACTCCGCCGGTATCTCCCCGCTCAACTGGTTGTTACGGAGCGACAACTCTGTCAGGTTGGCCAGGTTGCCCAACTCCGCCGGTATCTCCCCGCTTAACTGGTTGTAACTGAGCGATAACCATGTCAGGTTGGCCAGCCCGCCCAACTCCCCCGGTATCTCCCCGCTTAACCGGTTGCCTTCGAGCGACAACTCTGTCAGGTTGGCCAGGCCGCCCAACTCCGCCGGTATCTCCCCGCTCAACTCGTTGTTATGGAGCCACAACCATGTCAGGTTGGCCAGGCCGCCCAACTCCGCCGGTATCTCCCCGCTCAACTCGTTGTTATGGAGAGCCAACCCTGTCAGGTTGGCCAGGCTGCCCAACTCCGCCGGTATCTCCCCGCTCAACTGGTTGCCCCAGAGCCGCAACCCTGTCAGGTTGGCTAGGCCGCCCAACTCCGCCGGTATCTCCCCAGTCAACTGGTTGTCATCGAGCGACAACCATGTCAGGTTGGCCAGGCCGCCCAACTCCGCCGGTATCTCCCCGCTCAACTCGTTGTTATGGAGAGCCAACTCTGTCAGGTTGGCCAGGCCGCCCAACTCCGCCGGTATCTCCCCGTTTAACTGATTGTCAGCGAGGTCCAGCCGTTCCAAGTTAGCGAGGTTGCCCAACTCCGGCGGTATCTCCCCGTTTAACTGGTTGTTACCGAGCGACAACTTGGTGACGCGGCCGCTGCTGTCGGCGGTCACGCCAGACCAGTCCCCGATGGGTTCCTCGCTCAGCCAGTTTGTGTTGTTCCTCCAGTTTGGGCCGTCAGTGGAGTGGTAGAGGGCGACCAGCGCTTCTCTTTCGGGCAAGGTTTGCGTTGGCGGAGGCGTAGCCGCGCAGAACGGCAGACCGCCCAAGTCGGTATAGGCCCATTCCAACTGGCCTTGCAAACTGCTTGGCACACACCCGCTCAACTGGTTCCCGAAGAGCCTCATCCCTCTCAGGCTGGCCAGGTTGCCCAACTCCGCCGGTATCTCCCCGGTCAGCTCGTTCTCGTAGAGGTCCAGCCGTTCCAGGTTGGCGAGGTTCCCCAGCTCCGGCGGTATCTCCCCACTCAACTGGTTCCCGCCGAGGAACAGCCCTCCTCGCAAGCTGGACAGGTTGCCCAGCTCCGGCGGTATCTCCCCGCTCAACTGATTCCAGTGGAGCTCCAGCTGTGTCAGGTTGGACAGGTTGCTCAGCTCTACCGGTATCTCCCCGGTCAGCTCGTTAGTGGAGAGGTACAGATTTGTCAGGTTGGCGAGGTTTCCCAACTGCGGAGGTATCTCCCCGCTCAACTGGTTTCTGAACATTGATAGCAACCTGAGGTTGGCGAGGTTTCCCAACTCTACCGGTATCTCTCCGCTCAACTGGTTTTCGAGGAGGACCAGCGATGTCAGGTTGGACAGGTTGCCCAACTCCGGCGGTATCTCCCCGCTTAACTGGTTTTCGCCGAGGTTCAGCGATGTCAGGTTGGCGAGGTTTCCCAACTGCGGAGGTATCTCCCCGCTCAACTGATTGTCGACGAGCCGCAGCTGTTCCAGGTTGGCGAGGTTTCCCAACTGCGGAGGTATCTCCCCGCTCAACTGGTTGCCATCGAGCTGCAACCCTTTCAGGTTGGCGAGGTTGCCCAACTTCGGCGGTATCTCTCCGTTTAACTGATTTTCGGAGAGCCACAACCATGTCAGGTTGGCCAGGCCGCCCAACTCCGGCGGTATCTCCCCGCTCAACTGATTGCCATCGAGCCACAACCATGTCAGGTTAGCCAGGCCGCCCAACTCCGGCGGTATCTCCCCGCTCAACTGGTTGCTTTCGAGGTACAGCACTTCCAGGTTGGCGAGGTTGCCCAACTCCGCCGGTATCTCCCCGCTCAACTGGTTGCCATCGAGCGACAACCCTGTCAGGTTGGCCAGGCCGCCCAACTCCGGCGGTATCTCCCCGCTCAACTGGTTGCCATCGAGCGACAACCCTGTCAGGTTGGCCAGGCCGCCCAACTCCGGCGGTATCTCCCCGCTCAACCGGTTCCCGCTGAGGGACAGCCCTGTCAGGTTGGCCAGGTCGCCCAACTGTGGCGGTATCTCCCCGCTCAACCGGTTCCCGCTGAGGGACAGCCCTGTCAGGTTGGCCAGGTCGCCCAACTCCGCCGGTATCTCCCCGCTCAACTGGTTGCTTCGGAGGTACAGCCGTTCCAAGCTGGCGAGGTTGCCCAACTCCGGCGGTATCTCCCCCCTCAACTGGTTGCTTTGGAGGTCCAGCGCTCCCAGGTTAGCGAGGTTGCCCAACTCCGGCGGTATCTCCCCCCTCAACTCGTTCCCGCTCAGGCGCAGCAGTGTCAGGTTGGCGAGGTTGCCCAGTTCTACCGGTATCCCTCCGGTCAACTCGTTCCCGCCGAGGCCCAGCGCTGTCAGGTTGACGAGGTTGCCCAGTTCTACCGGTATCCCTCCGGTCAACTCGTTCACGCCGAGCTCCAGCACTGTCAGGTTGGCCAGGTTGCCCAGTTCTACCGGTATCGCTCCGGTCAACTCGTTCCCGCTCAGGTATAGTTCCTCCAGGTCGGCAAGGCCCCCCAACTCCGCCGGTATCTCCCCGCTCAACTCGTTCCCGCTGAGGTACAGCCCTGTCAGGTTGGCGAGGTTGCCCAACTGGGGCGGTATCTCCCCGCTCAACTGGTTGCTTTGGAGGTCCAGCCGTTCCAGGCTGGCGAGGCCGCCCAACTCCGCCGGTATCTCCCCGCTCAACTGGTTGCCATCGAGATCCAACCATGTCAGGTTGGCCAGGCCGCCCAACTCCGCCGGTATCTCCCCGCTCAACTCGTTGTTATAGAGATGCAACCTTGTCAGGTTGGCCAGGCCGCCTAACTCCGCCGGTATCTCCCCGCTCAACTGGTTGCCATCGAGATCCAACCATGTCAGGTTGGCCAGGCCGCCCAACTCCGCCGGTATCTCCCCGCTCAACTGATTGTAACTGAGCGACAAATTGGTGACGCGGCCGCTGCTATCGGCGGTCACGCCATACCAGTCCCCGATGGGTTCCTCGCTTAGCCAGTTGCCTTTGTGCTGCCAGTTCGGCCCATCCGTGGCGTGGTAGAGCGCGACCAGGGCGGCTCTATCGGCGGATTGCGCGGGCAAGGCCGTGGTCCCGGTGGTGATGTTCGATACCGGACCCGTTCCGCTGATGTTGATGGCCGAGACCCTGTAGTGCCGCGTAGTCCCCGCCGTCAACCCGGTGTGGGAGTACGTGGTGGCGATGGAACCGGTGTCGGCGACCAGGTCGCTCCAGTTGGAGCCGTCCATCGACACCTCAATCCGGTAGCCTGTGATGGCCGCCGTCCCGCCGTGGTTCCAAGGCGCGACCCACGACAGGTCAATCTGAGTCTGGCCGTTCCCCATCGCCGTCAATCCCGTCGGCGCACCCGGCCTGGCCGGGGTGGCCGTCGAGGCGGGCGGGGGCAGGGTTGGTTTCCCGGGGTCAGGGGAAAGACCGGAAAAATAGATTAGGATAACCCCTATCGTCTCGTTCTTGCTAATCTTGTCGGCAAAGTAGTCCTGTACGGCCGCAATAGCCTCATTCTTGTCTATTGCACTGTTGTGGTCGTCGTCATATGGAAGGCCCAACGGCAATCGGGCGGCCGCCGTGTTGCCGTTGCCGCCGGTATCTGCCGCCACGCCAGCGGCAATGTCCACTATCACCAGGCCGATGGCGTTCGGCGTCACGTCAAAAGCATATACGGCGTCGCCGTCGCTGCCGGCAAAGCTGCCGGCAACGCCGTTACCTACGGTAATGTCGTCCACGGTAAAGCCGAAAACCGGCTTGCTGAAGGTGGCCGTCACCGGAATGGGCTCGTTAATCCTGACCTGGGCGACCGTGGCGGCAATGTCCATGGCTACTGCCGGTGGGCTGTCCGTTGACTGGACAAAAGGCGGGGAAGTGAGGAAGGAGGACAATACGAGGGCGGCGACAGCTGCCGCGGCCAAGAGAACGAAGAATCCGGGGGCAGGGCGACGGACTGTCAATCTCATGCCCAATCCTTTGAGAACGAGGCCGATGGATCCCAGCGACCTTGGCTACTGATGCCTGCGTCCAGAATCCCGGTACTCTACGGGCCGTCCGGCTGGCAAATATCGGGCTTCTACGCCAGATTAGCAGACATTCGACGCAGTGTGTAATACGTCCCCGACTTTACACCTAAACCGAAGCCAAGGTGAAACCTGCAGAGGCTTCGGCCGCTTTCCTGAAACAACTGCGGAGGAAGCGCCACGGACCGTTGACCGTGATCCGGGACAACGGTCCGGCGCACCGGGGCTAGGCCGTGGGGGACTATCTGAGGACGCCCGGACTGAGCCTGCGGCTGGTGAATCCGCCAGGCTATAGTCCTGACTTCAATGCCGGTGAGGCAGTCCGGGGCTGGGTTAGGGAGGAAGCCACCGGGAACCTGTGTCTGGGGACCAAGGCCCTGGCGCAGAAGAAGGTCAGAAACTTCTTCGACCGGCTGGCCTGCCGGAAAGAGGGGGTGAAACGGCGGTGCCGGACCGTCCTTCAATCGAGGGCCGAACCCCTAGTATTAAGTCAAGGTTGAAGTGTCAGGATAGAGGCGGCGCATTTTGGTTCTGGCATCCTTGGTGGTGAAACGCCAGTTGATGATGGCACCGGCCGCATTGCGTTCTGCCTCGCAGGCGCTGATGTTCCTTTGTAGGGCGTCCTCATCGGGGTTCCGTTTCTTGAGACAGGCCCGGGCCAGTACGCTGAACTCGATCTCGGCCATATTCAGCCAGCTGCCATGCTTGGGCGTGTGGTGAAACTCCAGCCGTTTGGCGATGCGCCTGGCCTCAGCCGCCGGAAAGGTCTCATAGAGGGACGCTATTCGGTGTGTGTTCAAGTTGTCGGGCACCATTCGGACCACAGGGATATCGGGATATGCCTCGTCCACCAGCCAGCGCATCTGATGGGCGAAGTCCTGCATGGTGCGCCGCTCGGTAACCGCCACGTGCCGCCAGCCCGCCCGGGGCTCGCAGGTCAGGAACAGGTTCCTCGTTCCCGCTCTCAGGTACTCGTAGTCCTGACGCATGGGCCTCCCCGGTTTCGCCGGGATGGGCGGCGTGAGGTCGGCCAGCAACTGGGTGGAGGTCTCGTCAAAGCAGACCACCGGCCTTTCGGGGTCGTACGGCTCGGCGTAGAGGTCCAGCACATCCTCCATGTGGGCCACGAACTCCGCGCTCACCTTCGGGATGCACCACTGTTTCTTCCGCCACGGCTTGAGTGCGTTTTTTTCAACCGCAACCGCACCGTCTCATGGGAGAGGGACTCCACCAGTCCCAGTTCCACCACCTTGCCCGCCAGCACGCGCAACGTCCAGTGGGCGTGGCCCTCGGGCGCCGGGCTGCAGGCCAAGGCGATGAGATGCGCCTCCGCCCGGTCGTCCAGCTTCCGGTGGCGGGTGCTCTGATTGCGGTGTCTGAGCACCTCATCCAAACCATCCTCGGCGTACCGGCGCTTGATGCGGAACACGGTCCGCTCCGAGATGTCCAGGGCGGCGGCCACCTGCGAGGCGCTCCAGCCCTCATCAGTCTTGAGCAGGATACGTGCCCTCGTGATTGCTTGGGCAGAACTCCGGCCACCCCTGATCATCTGCCTGAGCCGACCCTTTTCCCCGGCAGCTAACTGAACTGCGAATTTCTCCTGCACCATGAACGCCTACCTCCCACAACACTGATTCCTCACCCAAAGGTAGCATCCAAGCCAGGCGCATGGAATATCTGACAATGCGAGTTTGACTGGGTACTAGCCGGGGTATCCCGGCCCGATTCACGCTGCCCCGTAAATGTACATTCCACCTTGGCTTTGGTTTAGTCAGCCGCTAGAGCAGGGAAAAAGCAACCCGGTGGGACCGCCAGCCGTTCCAGGCCCCGCGGTCGCCGCCTCAATAGAAGTACCATCGAAGTCCCAGTTGTAGACGTAATCCCCGTCATCACCAATGGGCACCGCATGAAAGGAGCTTTCGGGCGCCGTGTTAGCGCTACCCACGGAGACAGCGGCGAAGAGGCTACCGACCGTCACCACCAGGTATATCAACGCGGCGGAGACGAGGAGCGCCAATATGGGCAACTGTACAATTCCAAAGGGCTTTGTTGCATGAATGGGAGGTAGTGTTAAGCTGGAGGCATGAAGCGAACACCGCAAGCCTCCAAAGCTCGTCCCAAGAAACGCACCACCACCAGGAAATCCCAGTATCGGATACGTAACTGGCATGACTACAACGAAAGCCTGGTCCAGCGGGGTTCAATAACCCTATGGATCAGCGAAGAGGATATTGGGGCCTGGAAGCCCGGCGGCCCCCGAAAGCGCGGTGGGCAGTTTCAGTATTCCGATGGAGCAATCCAGTGTCTGTTGATGGTGCGCAGCGTCTTCCACTTGACCCTGAGGGCTGCCGAAGGGTTTCTCCGGTCCGTGTTTCACTTGCTGGAGTGGGAGCTGCCGGTGCCGGACTATACCACCCTCTGCAAGCGGGCCAAGCGCCTGGCGGTTTCCTTGCTCAGGAAAGCTGCTGGGCCCTTGCACCTGGTACTGGACAGCACCGGGTTGAAAGTCTTTGGGGAGGGAGAATGGAAGGTGCGTCAGCATGGCTATACCAAACGGCGCACCTGGAGGAAAGCTCCATCTAAGCGTGGACAGTGAAACCCAGGAGATCCAGGCCGTGGTACTGAGCGAGGCCAGCCTGGACGATGCGGGAGCGGTGCCCGAACTTCTGGACCAGAGCACCGAGTCAGTGGAGCAGGTGGGTGGCGATGGGGCCTACGACAAAAGGAAGGTATATGAGGGCTGCGCTGTCAGAGGTATCAGGCGGGTAGCAATTCCACCTCGAAAGGATGCCCGTATCTGGCAGCATGGGAACTGTGCCGCCCCGCCCCTGGTGCGGGACGAGAACCTGAGAAGGATTCGGAAGGTAGGACGTAAGCGGTGGAAACAAGAGTCGGGCTATCATCGGCGTTCCCTGGCCGAGACTGCCATGTTCCGGTTCAAGACCATCTTTGGTTCCTATCTTCAGGCCAGGAAGTTGCCGCAGCAGAAGGTGGAAGCCAAGGTAAAGTGTGCCGCTTTGAATCGGATGACCCACCTGGGAATGCCGGATAGCTATCGAGTAGCATAGCTCGATTCAAAGGGTGTTGGGGCATTTCATGTGCTGCCAATATTCATGCAACAAAGCCATTCCAAAGTGTCGCATGATTGGCTTTGCACAATAAATCCGAAAGGATGCACATGAAATTTTTTCTGCACAACGAATGAGCCTAATCGAAACGGTCAAGCGGCCCGTTCAGAGAAACCGCATCCGAGCATCACGACCACCGTTGTAAAAAAGGTAGACTTTAGTCACATGACCATTGTCAGCCTTCTCTGAAGACGCGGTCTCAGCCGCGCCGCCGTCCCAACAGTGCAAGACGGCTCCGCCCGGGAATCGCACCCGGGAACACCGAACTGGTCCCCGCTCAAGCCACCACCCCGGTCAAAACCCGGTTGACAGCCTGAACCGGATTGGGTCGGCCCCGCGGCCTCCCCAGCCGGTGCTGCGCTGCAAGCGCCGGTCTCAGCTGCCCCAGGACCGCGCCCCAGTACGTCCACACGTGCTTCGCTCGCTTCCTCGCGGGTACGGCGAAGGCGACATGTACGCCATTGCCGACGGGACAGACCCGCCGGCGGGGGATGCGCTCGGAACAGCCGAGCAAACGACGGGCCAGCACCAAGGCCGCAGCCTGATGGACGCTGAGCCCGTAACGCTCCATGAACTTCACCCGGCCGATGACCGAACTGAAAGCCGGGTTGACCTGATCTATCTCCACTCCCTGACGGCAGCCGCGGGACAGGAAGTATGCCTTGACCTTTCCGTAGCTGAACGACGAAAGCATCCGGGCGTACCTGCGGGACTCACCCTCCAGAGCGGCCTTCTTCTGCCGGAAGTCCAGCCTCTCGATGACGATGGGCTTACCGGCGGCTCTGGCGTACTCAACCACGCCGGCCACGGCATCCCCAATGATGGCCTCAGCCTGACGCCGGGTCTTGCCGCAGGTGACCAGCGGCACCCGCCAAGCGCGGACCCAGTTGCCCGAAGGGTCGGTCTCGGCCACCGCCAGATGGCCGGCATTCAGGTCCACCCCGATGACGCCGCGCCTCCGGTCCGTAGCCACGGGTACCTCAGCCATATTGGTGGTGACGAACACCCGCCATCCCTTTCCGTCCCGCTTGAACCGGTAGCTGACGGCCTGGCCCAGATTGGCGGCTCTCGCCGCCTGCTCACCGCGCTGACGCCGGCAGGCGGCATACTCGGCATTGGACTGCAGGGCCGCCAGCACCTGCTCATGGCCGTAGGCGAACCTCACGCCTTCGATGACCAGGTATTTGCCATGCTCCCCAGCCAGGCAATCCGGCATCCGCAGCCGGAGGGTCAGCGTGCCGTCTTCGGCAATGGCGGCCACGCACAGCTGGCAGCCCCCGGTCTCATCCCGGCTCCCCAGCACGAAGAACTCCCCGTTTCGGGCGTCCCGCCAGTCTTGGACCCATTCCTCATGACTGGCATAGCCGTTGGCCTCCAGGTGATGCTGCTTGCCCCACAACCGCTTCGACCCGAAGCACAATCGCACCTTCCCACCACTCACGTCCGATTCCAGGGCCGCCAGCCGGCCTCGCAAATTGCCCAACCGGCGCCGCTTCTGATGGACCTGCTGCCCCCGGCCCTGCTCCACGGCATCGGATATCTGACGCTCTGCCCGGGCTATGCGGCGCTGCAGGGTATCTTGGTGCAGCTTCTGAGCCTCCCGGACCGAGGCTATTTTGCCCTCCAGCGACACCCTCACCCCGTTGAACATCCGGGCCGGTATCCCGTACTCCCGCAGATAAGCGCTTTTCAGGGACGTGGCGGACCGCCCCGCCGCCACGGCGGCGAACAGTTTCCGTTCCACCCGGCCGTACAGCTCGCCGTAGGCCGACAGCGCAGCTTCACCGTCCCCACGGTCCATGCCCCGAAAAACGGTGACGCGGGTCTGGTATGTTCCTATCATCAAGCAGTCTCCGCAGCCGCCGCTGCCGACATTGCGCGCTCGGCCCGCCGCCGCGCCGAGTGCCGCCCGTAAAGGCGCGCGCACAGCGAAGTCATCACCTCGGTGGCGTCCCGCACCAGGTCATCCTCAAGCTCCCCCTCGTCCATCGCCACGATCCGGGCTCCCCGGCCGGCCAACGCCGCTTCCACATACTCGAAACCAAAACGGCACAATCTCTCCCGGTGCTCCACCACTATGGTCCGCACCGTATGATCCCCCACAACACGGCGCAGCTGCCGGCGGTTCCCGTTCAGTCCGGAACCAACCTCCTTCACCACCTCATCAGGACGGTGGCCATGCCGGGTGGCCCACGCCACCACCCGGCCCACCTGCCGGTCCAGGTCCTCCTTCTGATCCCCTGAGGAGACCCGGGCATACACCACGCAGCGGCCTTCGCCTTCAGGAGGCACCACCACATAGTACCGCCCGGTGGGCAGCCGCTCGATCTGCAGCTCCGGGGGCAACTTGCCGGCGAGGTGCAGCCGGGAGGTGGTTGCCTTATCGAAGCCGTAGAGCCTGCCCCAAGCGGTCAGACTGATGCGTCTACTAACAACATCCATAATAGACTACATTATACTACTGCTTCAGCTGTTGACAACCCCAGGGAAATGATAAAATCGGAAGCCAAGCAGGGACAGATGACCACCATCAATGACATATCGGACCTGATCAGGATACTGCGAGACGACCCGGCATGGGCCGACGCCGTCCGAAGCGTGCTGCTTTCCCAGGAACTGCTAAGGCTACCCGAGGAAGTCGCCGCCCTCACCAGGGCCTTCCGGGAGCACGCAGAAACCACCAACCGGAGACTGGAAAGCCTCGAAGCAGGCCAGGACGAACTCAAGCAGGGACAAGCCCAGCTCCAGACTACCGTCAACGGCCTGCAGACCACCGTTAACGGAATGCGAGGAGACTTGGGTAACCTGTCCGGATCCTACTTCCAGCGGCGTGCCGCAAACTTCGCAGTCCGCGTGGCCAGGAGGGACTTTCACCTCCGACCAACCAGCCTGGTGCACCATGCCGACCATGTCGGAGACAGCACCCTCAAGCAGATGCTCGACGACGCGGCCGAAGACGCCTCCCGCGATTTCAACGAGGACGACGCCGCTCTGGTGGAACAGGCAGATGCTGTCATTGCGGGCAAAGCCCCGGACGGAACCGAAGTCTACCTGCTGGTCGAAGCGTCCATCACCGTTCTCAAAGACGACGTCGACCGGGCAAAGGACAGAGCGGAACTGCTACAGCGCGCCGTCGGCGCGACAACCCACGCCCTCGTCATAGGCGAAGCCATCGCCGACGAAGCCGCAACGCAGGCGAAAGATCGCGCTGTCGAATTTGCCGCATTCACCCCGAGAAGGTCCCGAGCCCAGGACCTCCCGACTTCTCAGGAAATCTGAGAATCCCCACACCGGATGAAAGAGCCCCCAGAGGCCTAAACCAAAGCCAAGGTGAAATGCGCAGGGTAATGCGGTAAATTTGCGGAGGAACTGGGTTAGCCCGATATGGGGTTGGGGAGGGGATGGTGGTGAGTGTGAGGCAAATTGACCGGTTTCTCGAACAATGGCAGATGGATGCCAGGGATCTACACCGGCGGCTTATTCTGGCGCCGACGCCCAGGGAACGGGAACGATGGCACGCCATCTGGCTGCTGTCCCAAGGCTGGACAGCTTCGGGTACGGCGCAAGCTTTGGGACGGGATCCTCACACCATTGGACGATGGGCCGCCGCCCTTGACACCCCTTCTCGAAAGAGGTCCTTCATTTCGACTTTTCTCGCCCCGTGTCGAATCATGTTGGTGACCAGTTCTTCGGGGTTCCAGGATTCTCGACTCATACCGTTCCTCACTCGTCGGTATATCTATGGTACATAGTGACTTGACCAGTTTCGCAGGGAGTATATGCGGGAGGACTGTGGTTATTCAGGGTCATCAGGCCAGTTGTCAAGCAACTGTCTTGAAAGTCAATTGGAATGGGTGAAGGACTTGGTGACCGGGTGGTTCCAGGATGAGCCGTACTTGAGCATGGAGTTGAGGATTATCAACAGCTTGTGATCAACGACAATTAGATCTGCCGGTTTACGCAGATTATTCTTGCCGGCGCATTGCCTCACCCAAATTGCTATCCGAGCATCGTGAGCTGTCCGTTCAGAGTCTTCTGGGATACGGCATCTCTTAACGTTTTCCCAAGCTTGTTCTTGCTGCCAAAAATAAGGTGGTAGAGTGGCGTGTTGTTTGAGTTCGTAACGGGTCTGTCATCGGCGGTGTGCTCGTAGCCGATCTTTCGTAATTCGTCCTCATAGTGGTCCAGCAGGGTGCGAGTATCTGGAATTCCCTGCGCCTTCGTTTTGAAGAACTCTCGGTGATCCATGGGCAGGTTCAGAAACGAGTCCAGTTCCGGAGACTCATACCGCCAATTTCTTTTCATGTACCCGATATTGAAATTTATCAGTATGTCCAGTCGGCGGCCCTTGGTCAGTCTCTTGAGGCCCTCAAACGAGAAGTCCCAGGCCCAAGGGTCAAGGAAAGCGAGCCCAAGCGATCGATTTGGGTGTGGGAGATCCCTCAAGACCTTATCTACGGTTTCTTCTGCTTTACCAGCATAGTAATGAAGCCGTTTCGCCGAACAATCGATTCCGGCTACTCGCTTCCTCAAGACATCGATGGATGGCTCATCTACGTCCGCGAAGTAATAATGGGTGAAGGGTGCTTCTACGGCGATCAGCGGAGACCCTTCTGTTTCGGCATCCGAGTGCCTGATGACGCACCTGCCGGGCCCACAGAACAAGTCCACGTAGTAGAGTCGTCCAGGCCACTTGTTCTTCATCGCCTGAGTAAAGATGCCTGTTATGTTCTTGAGGGCGAATTCCTTTTCCTTGGCGTGTTCGGCAACACTCAAAGCGAGCAACCCATCTGAGGCTTTCGTTAGTTCCTGCCCTCGGTTCCTGATAGTCACTGGGAATTACGCTCCTTCTGTTACCGGGGTTCACATCATCGACCCGGGATAGGCATTTCTCGCCAAAGCCGGCTCTCTTCGCCGTCGTCCATGACTGCGTCGGCTCCTCCGCGTTTGTTCCTGACACCTCCGAGCTGCTTCAGGAAGAAAGCAACACCGGAGTCGACGGATTGGTCGCGCAGGTCCCGCACCCAGTCAAGATCCATTGGCCGGGCGCCCGGCCCGCTCTCGCCACCGGCGATGACCCAGTTCAGCACACCCTTCTCCAGCCATGGCCGGAGATCAATGGATTCGAGTAGCGGCTCTGCAGATACGAAACGGACAGACGCTGGAAGACGCTCCAGCACCGTGAGCCGCGGAGCGTATTTTTGGCTTTCCACCGATGTGCCAATCCATATCATCGGTGGCCATCCCTCTGGAAAGCTTTGTTGGTTTTGCTCCCACCATTCAACCGCTCTTCCGGGCCGCTTGGTCAGAACTTGAAACACATGCCCACGCTGTGCTGCGGCCTCTGCCATTACTGAGAACATTTGAAGAATGAAGTCGAAGGGCACCTTTGGATGGAACACGTCGGACATGCTGTTCACGAAAACTAGACGAGGCTTCTTCCATGACAGCGGAGTCTGCAGCCGTTCGGGGAGCAAACGAACATTATCTGGGCTGGTCTCGTACCCTGGGACGCCCATCCCCCGCAGGCGTGGGTAAAGAGCGAACATATAGCAGTGGTCGCAGCCCGGCGATACGCGAGTACAGCCAGTAACTGGGTTCCAGCTCTCATCGGTCCATTCAATTGAGGAAGGCATGCGTCAACCTTAACGGGCCCGATAGCTTCTTCGGATCGCCCGCTCAAGACACGGGGGCAGGGAATCGGCGATCTAACGAAGCTGACCTATTCCATACAGTAGATTCTCCGCGCGGTTTGTTAGACGGCCATGCCGCCTTCGGGGCTCGTACGAACTTTGACCAGCACTGGGGTACTCTCCCCGCTGGAATTCTTGGAGCGGACCTCTACTTCGTACTCGGTGTCAGGCTTTAAATCAACAAAGCCACACGAAGTCAGTGGAGTCTCGAATCCAAAACTCCAGCTGCCGGAGTTCGTCTCCCTGATCCGAACAACATACGTAGCCGGTGGTTTCCATTCTGCCTCGACGCTGTCCTTGGCTCCCAAGCCTTTCAATCCGCTCAGCACAATAGAGAACGTCTTTTCCGTTCCATCCCAAGAAACGGGTGGCTTGTTCTGCCTGGTAGTTGACCTATTTTGTTGCGCCATTTCTTATTCCTCTTTACCCGTTTCGGTCTGCGTAGGTCTCCTCCAGCTATCCGCTGATTCGTACCGAATAGTACGAATCAGACGGGACAAAAGGTCGAGAATAATCGACGCTGGCCTCTGAAGTGCTCAGGTTCTCAATGACGATCGATTCGAGGGACTCGAACGGTTCCATCGGTGTAGGTTCGATGCGCGGTTTCAACCACATGCAGGCGAACAACCGCCCGATATTCCCGATTGTGGGATTCGCGTCGCCTCTCTCCAGCCTCGCGATATACGCCTGGGAAGTGCCTGCCCGCTCTGCCAGCGCCGCTTGGGTCATGTTCATCACTTCTCGCGCATGCACCAAGGCTGCCGCCATTTCTAACTTGGCGCTCTCAGACCCGAACTCTTTTCGATACTCAATATCCTTGAGCCATAAGGTGTGAGAATCATGGCCGTCACCCTCTTGAGTCATTTTCCTCTTCCTGCAAGATGTTCTACCCGCAAAGCTTCCGCTCTTTGTAACTCCGCGGGTGGGGTTTTACGCGATTGCTTCCGGAAGCCGTTCAGAATGACGTACGTCCGGGCAGGCCCATGCCAAAAATAGAAAACGCGGTGCATACCAACACGGAGTTGCCAAACGTCGTTCATTTTCTCCGCTCGCTGCAGCTTAACGAGGCCGTCGGATCCTGATTGCATGAGCCGGTCCACGGTAGCCCTGATTTTTGCAGCCTCCTGTTTCTTGCCCGATTGAAACACGCTCATTACGTATTCATCGTATGGGCATAAGCCATTGGGCCGGATATGAAAATCCAAACGGTACATATAAGGATTATAACCAGAGGGGTTATATCATTACCAGTCCCACAATACAGGCACGGCTCAGAGACTCAGGGTCGCGCTGTAATATTGGGCCACCGCCACCCTGCCAGCGGCCTCACCGTCGGCGTACCGGGCAGGCATTGTGGGGCTGTCCCATTGTGCGGCCGTCATCATCTCAGGCAGTTCCGCCCCGGCAGCGCTCAGGTCCTGGGCCATGTCCACCCGGGGCGAGTTGGGCGCTGAAACCTTCTCCTAAGCCCGCCACTTGAGTGGCCGCCTTGATCCTCCGCGAGATCTGGCTAGCGGACAGACAGAGGAAGCTGGAGCCCGGGTCGATGACTGTATTCTGGGGCCGTGGCCATCAGGGACTCAACGGCTGCGGGGACCAGGTAGAGCACCGCTCCCGGCCGCCTGGTCCGACTGGGGCCGCGCCACGTGCAGCCGGCCGGGGGAACTTTTTTCGCCTCCTCCGAAGAAGGGGTTGAGGGCCTTAGCCATGATGTCCGCGGCGCACGAGCTGCAGTAAGCGCCGGCGTCGGCGGCATGATCGCAGGACCTGCACTTTGCGTTCGCCATGGCCGAAGCCCTCGTGGAAAAAGTGAGGGTTTGACGATACCTTTTCCGTCCTTCTCTCCACAAGGCCCCGACTGTCAGTAATTCCACCCACAACGCCGGTTCGCAAAAGACCCCCAAGGACAACCTGCGCGGCGGCGCAATTCGTTTTCAGGCATATCGGCTTCGATCAGATCTTTCTATCGTGTCGCGACACGCTATTAGCCCAGCAGGCTGCTCACCAAACGGGCGTTTCAGATCGCCAGCGCCAGCTGCGGGCCGCGGGCCCTTTCCCGCTTGCCCTGGACGCGGTCCTTAGCGTCGTGGCGGAGGTGACACCGCTGGCAGAGGGCCGCCAGGTTGAGCAGACCGCAAGCCTCCGGCCGCTTGTCGTACACGTGGGCGGCGGTCAGAACCACGACCGCCCACGTGTCTTCGCGGAGGGTGTAGTTGTGGACCCCGCACCACTCGCAACGGTTCCTAAACTAAAGCCAAGGTGAAATGTACATATCGCTAGACCGCACTGTCGGTCGCCCCCAAGTTGAGGCGTAAAGGTGATATGAGGTGCCGTGGAGTCCTTTAGGGCGTCTTCAAGACCCCAGAAATGCACATCCCACCTTGGTATTGGTTTAGGACGTCCGCCGTGGTCAGCACCAGATAGCCATGCGCGGCTACTACCCCGATAACTTTGCCCCTACGGCTAAAAGATCAAGAAAGTTCAAGAGGAGAACGGCAAGGCCCTCCGCAACGTTTTCGCGCCCGACCCGCTCCCAGAGGCGGGCACCAAGCAGTACCTTTGAGTTTGAGGACGAATTCGACCTACCCGCGCCGAACGGAACACTCACTGAAGTCGGGCCATCACTTGCAGACACGGGGGCGTGACACGTAACCTGTACCCTGTACCCAACAAAGCACACTACATGGTTTCGACGACCAACAAACAGCGGAGGACGCTGCTCCATGAACGCCCACGCCACACTGGCGCAGACCGTAGCCGACATAACCCGCCGGGTCCTAGAACGCGAGTTCACCTTCGACGACGTAGTAGCAGAGTCCAGAACCGGCCAGTACGGCGACCAATATTTCCAAGTCTACGTTCTGTACGACAGCAAACAACACACGCCGTCGCCCGAGACCATGGTAAGCCTCTACCGCAAGATGCGACCCCAACTCCTCGAACACGGCATCGAATGCCTCATCGGCCACTCATACGCCGACATCAGCGAAGACGGACCGTGGTCAGACCTCCTGGCCGCACGAAACGAGGTGGAACACAACCCATGAGCTGGCAGACACTGATCGCAGTCAGCAGAACCCTGACCAGCACGAGCATCACCTCCCAAATCGACCAACAAACCGCCAACGAACACCGCCGCAAGGCAGTGAGCGCAGCATACTACGCGATGTTTCACGCCCTCAGCGAGAGCAATGCCGGCGCCATGGCCAGCGACCCGCAACTTCAGGCAACCAGAGGCTGGCATCTAGCGTACCGCGCACTGGAGCATCGCACCGCCTACCGTCAACTGGCGGACACCCAGCTGGCGAGATTCAGCGCGGCAATACGCGATTTCGGAAGCTCCTTCCGTTACCTGCAGGAACGTCGGCACTCAGCCGACTACGACCCCCAATCCCGGTTCTCAGCCAACGAGGCCAACAACCTCATTGACCAAGCGGAGGACGCCATCACTCAACTGTTCGGAGTGCAATCCGCCGAACGGTACGAGCTGGCCAATCACATCTTTTTCCGGGAGAGAACCTGAACGGAACAAGATCGAATTGCACATAAAGAAGGGCGAGCCTCCAGTGGCTCGCCCTTCCGCACATCCGCTGCAACGCAGAAATCCCCGGCAAAGCACCGTGTAAACCAGCCCGCACAGGACCAACAGCGGGCGGAAATCCAAGGAACCCGCGAACAGAAAACGCCGGACAAATCAGGGCAAGGACCGCCCAAAAGCCTATTACACCATTCTGGGCAAGCTGCGGATGGCCGAAACGCTGCCGGCCAACCACGGCGACAGCCGCTTGACCCTGCACAATGGCCAGTATCATCTGGTCGTGACCATGCCGGCAGGGCGGCGCGTCAGCGAGACCCAAGCCCGCGCCGTTGCGCTGGACCCCGGTATCCGCTCGTTTCTGACCTGGTTCCCGGAAACCGGCACCGGCCACATCGCACCCGGAGCCTTCGGCAAGATTCAACGTCTCTGCGCCCACCTGGACGATCTGCTTTCCCGCGCCAAACTGGAAACGCGGCGGCTGGCAAAGCGCAACAAGTACCGGGCGGTCAGCCGGATGAGAACCAGGATCGGCAACCTGATTGATGAATTGCACCACCAAGCTGCCCGCTGGCTGGTGGACAACTTCGACATCATCCTGCTGCCCACCTTCGAGAGCTCTGCTATGGCCCGGCGGGGAGCGCGCAAGCTGCGCTCCAAGTCCGTCCGCTCCCTGCTCACCTGCGCCCATTACAGATTCCAGCAGTTCTTGGTCTGGAAAGCATGGCAGCCGGGCAAAGACGTGGTGCTGGTCAACGAGGCTTATACCAGCAAAACCTGCAGCTGGAGCGGAGAGATCATCCTGAACCTGGGAGGCCGCCAGGTGGTGGCCGGTTCGGATGGTGTCCGGGTCAACCGGGACATCAATGGCGCCCGCGGGATATTCCTGCGGGCTTTGGGAGATACACCTGCCCTGCGCGAAGCCGCGCAGGAGCACATCGGCGACTACGCTGTTGGCGTTAGTTAGCGAAAAGGTATCGGACAAGGTGTGAGATGACCACGGAAAACACCCTTCAGAGGGCGGGCAGGTTCAGGCTTCCCGACCCGCCACCAAGAGAACCCGACGAGATGACCGCCTACGACCACGTCTACAAATACGCCAGCCACCGGTACCTCGCCCTGCACTTCGGGAACCCCGACACCACCCTGGTCGAATACGACCGGTGGGTGATCGCATCCCCGGAGGACAACCGGGCCCGGGCCAGAAGACCCGACCTCCTCATCGCCTTCAACGTCAGCCCCGAGGACTACGCAGCCAGCAACGGCTACATCATCTCCGAACAGGGCAAGCCGCCCGACTTCGTGATGGAAGTGGCCTCGGAGAGCACGGCCGACGTGGACAGCGGCGCCAAGAGGGACGACTACGCCGCCCTGGGAATCCCGGAGTACTGGCGGTTCGACCAGACCGGAGACCTGCACGGCGCCAGGCTGGCCGGGGACATGCTGCAGGAGGACTCATACCTGCCGGTCCCCATTGAAGCGGTGGCGCCGGAAATCCTGCAGGGGTATCCAACAGCTGCCATTATAGTCTATAATAGAGATGTATGGATGTTGTTAGTCGCCGCATCAGTCTGACCGCTTGGGGTCGTCTCTACGGCTTCGACAAGGCCACAACTTCGCGCCTGCATCGCACCGGGAAGCTACCCCCGGAGCTGCAGATCGAGCGGCTGCCCACCGGGCGGTACTATGTGGTGGTGCCTCCTGAAGGCGAAGGCCGCTGCGTGGTGTATGCCCGGGTCTCCTCCGTTGACCAGCGCGAGGACCTGGACCGCCCGGTGGGCCGGGTGGTGGCGTGGGCCACCGGTCATGGCCACCGTCCTGATGAGGTGGTGAAGGAGATTGGCTCCGGGCTGAACGGGAACCGGCGACAGTTGCGCCGTATTGTGGGGGATCCCACTGTCAGCACGATTTTGGTGGAGCATCGTGACCGGCTGTGCCGTTTCGGCTTTGAGTGCTTGGAAGCGGCGTTGGCCGGCCGGGGAGCCCGGATCGTGGTGGTGGACGAGGGGGAGCTTGAGGATGATCTGGTGCGGGACGTTACCGAGGTGATGACTTGGCTCTGCGCCCGCCTGTATGGGAAGGTCTCGGCAAGACGCCGGGCGGAACGGGCGTTGGCAGCGGCAGGGGAAGGATCATGACCGGCACATATCAGACCCGCGTCACCGTTTTCCGGGGCATGGACCGGGCGGACGGTGAAGCTGCGCTGTCGGCCTATGGCGAGTTGTACGGCCGCGTGGAACGGAAGCTGTTCGCCGCCGTGGCGGCGGGCCGGTCCGCCACGTCCCTGAAGAACGCTTATCTGCGGGAGCACCGGATACCGGCCCGGATGTTCAACGGGGTGAGGGTGTCGCTGGAGGGCAAGATAGCCTCGGTGCGGGAGGCCGGGAAGTTGCGGCAGGACAGCCTGCAGCGGCGCATCGCCCGCGCGGAGCGGGAGATTGCCCAGGCTGAGGAGCAGGCTCAATGGCGCCAGGTCCACCAGAAGCGGAGACGGTTGGCCAATCTGAGGTCTCGCCTGGCGGGATTGGAGGCCGACCTGGCCGCGGACCGGGTCCGGCTGTGCTTCGGGTCGAAGCGGCTGTGGCGTAAGCAACATCATCTGGAGGCCAACGGGTATGGCAGCCATGAGGAATGGCTCGAGGACTGGCGGGCTGCCCGCAGTGATGAGTTCTTCGTGCTGGGCAGCCGGGATGAGACCGGCGGTTGCCAGCTGTGCGTGGCCGACGTGGCCGAAGACGGCACACTGACCCTGCGGCTGCGGCTGCCGGATTGCTTGGCCGCGGAGTACGGCAAGCACCTGAGCATTGAAGGCGTACGGTTCGCCTATGGCCACGAGCAGGTGCTGGCGGCGTTGGAGAGCAATGCCGAGTACGCGGCATACCGGCGGCAGTATGGAGAGAAGGCGGCCCGGGCCGCCAACTTGGGACAGGCCGTCTGCTACCGGTTCAAGCGGGACGGCAAGGGCTGGCGGGTGTTCGCCACCACGGAGATGATGGCGGTAGCGACAACTACGGACCGGCGGCGCGGCGCCATCGGCGTGGACCTGAACGCCGACCATCTGGCGGTGGCGGAGACCAACAGCAGCGGCAATTATCAGAACGCCTGGCGCGTGCCGTTGGTGACCTACGGCAAGTCCCGGCGTCAGGCTGAGGCCATCATTGGGGATGCCGTGGCCGGCGTGGTTGAGTACGCCAGAGCCGCCGGCAAGCCCATCGTTATCGAGAAGCTGGACTTCCGGCAGAAGAAGGCGGCCCTGGAGGGCGAGTCCCGCAAGTACAGCCGGATGCTTTCGTCGTTCAGCTACGGCAAGGTCAAGGCGTACTTTCTCTCCCGCGGCTGCCGTCAGGGAGTGGAGATACATCAGGTCAACCCGGCCTTCAGTTCCGTCATCGGCCGGGTGAAGTTCATGGAACGATACGGGCTCAGTGTCCATCAAGCTGCGGCCCTGGTGCTGGCCCGTCGTTTGCTCAGGTGTTCCGAGCGCATCCCCCGCCGGTGGGCCGCACCCGTCGGCAATGGCGCCCATGTCGCCTTCGCCGTACCTGCAAGGAAGCGAGCGAAGCACGTATGGACGTACTGGGGCGCGGTCCTGGGGCAGCTGAGACCGGCGCTTGCAGCGCAGCACCGGCTGGGGAGGCCGCGGGGCCAACCCAATCCGGTTCAGGCGGTCCGGCGGGCGGGAGCCCGCGGAGTGGCTTGAGCGGGGACCAGTTCGGTGTTCCCGGGTGCGATTCCCGGGCGGAGCCGCCTTGCACTGTTGGGGCGGCGGCGCTTCCCCCTTCGGGTAGCGTCTCAGGGAAGGCTGACCCTGGTCTTGTTACCAAAGTCAACCTTTTATACAACGGTACAGCGCAGCCCTGAACCTCATCATAAGATGGGACCACGGCCAGCTGCTCTGGTGGGACCCGAACACCGAAGCCCCCATCCCAACCTACGAGGACCAGAGGGAGGCCCGGCTGCAAGCCGAGGCCAGGGAGGGCGTGGAACGAGAAGCCCGCACCCGAGCCGAGGCCGGAACCAACGCGGAACGGGAGGCCCGTATTCAAGCGGACGCCAGAGCCGAGGCAGAACGGGAGGCCCGTATTCGAGCGGAGGAAAGGGCCATGAGAATGGAAGAGGAACTGCGCCAGTTGAGAGAGGGTTGTCAACAGCTGAAGTAGTAGTATATTATAGTGAATTATGGATGTTATTAGTCGGCACATTAGCTTGACGGCGTGGGGCCGTCTCTACGGTTTCGACAAGGCCACAACTTCGCGCCTGCACCTCGCCGGCAAGTTGCCCCCGGAGCTGCAGATCGAGCGGCTGCCCAGCGGGCGGTACTATGTGGTGGTGCCTCCTGAAAGCGAAGGCCGCTGCGTGGTGTATGCCCGGGTCTCCTCAGGGGATCAGAAGGAGGACCTGGACCGCCCGGTGGGCCGGGTGGTGGAGTGGGCCACCCGGCATGGGCATCGTCCGGATGAGATCGTCAAGGAGATTGGCTCCGGACTGAATGGGAATCAGCTGCGCCGTGTTGTGGGAGATCATACGGTGCGGACCATAGTGGTGGAGCACCGGGAGAGGTTGTGCCGCTTCGGCTTCGAGTACGTGGAGGCGGCGTTGGCCGGCCGGGGAGCCCGGATCGTGGTGGTGGACGAAGGGGAGCTTGAGGATGACCTGGTAGGGGACGTTACCGAGGTGATGACTTGGCTCTGCGCCCGCCTGTATGGGAAGGGCTCGGCAAGACGCCGGGCGGAACGGGCGTTGGCAGCGGCAGGGGAAGGATCATGACCGGCACATATCAGACCCGCGTCACCGTTTTCCGGGGCATGGACCGGGCGGACGGTGAAGCTGCGCTGTCGGCCTACGGCGAGTTGTACGGCCGCGTGGAACGGAAGCTGTTCGCCGCCGTGGCGGCGGGGCGGTCCGCCACGTCCCTGAAGAACGCTTATCTGCGGGAGTACCGGATACCGGCGCGGATGTTCAACGGGGTGAGGGTGTCGCTGGAGGGCAAGACAGCCTCGGTGCGGGAGGCCGGGAAGTTGCGGCAGGACAGCCTGCGGCGGCGCATCGCCCGCGCGGAGCGGGAGATTGCCCAGGCTGAGGAGCAGGCACAGTGGCGGCAGGTCCACCAGAAGCGGAGACGGTTGGCCAATCTGAGGTCTCGCCTGGCGGGATTGGAAGCCGACCTGGCTGCGGACCGGGTCCGGCTGTGCTTCGGGTCGAAGCGGCTGTGGCGTAAGCAACATCATCTGGAGGCCAACGGGTATGGCAGCCATGAGGAATGGCTCCGGGAGTGGCGGGCAGCCCGCAGTGATGAGTTCTTCGTGCTGGGCAGCCGGGATGAGACCGGCGGTTGCCAGCTGTGCGTGGCCGACGTGGCCGAAGACGGCACACTGACCCTGCGGCTGCGGCTGCCGGATTGCTTGGCCGCGGAGTACGGCAAGCACCTGAGCATTGAAGGCGTACGGTTCGCCTATGGCCACGAGCAGGTGCTGGCGGCGTTGGAGAGCAATGCCGAGTACGCGGCATACCGGCGGCAGTATGGAGAGAAGGCGGCCCGGGCCGCCAACTTGGGACAGGCCGTCTGCTACCGGTTCAAGCGGGACGCAAAGGGCTGGCGGGTGTTCGCCACCACGGAGATGATGGCGGTAGCGACAACTACGGACCGGGGGCGCGGCGCCATCGGCGTGGACCTGAACGCCGACCATCTGGCGGTGGCGGAGACCAACAGCAGCGGCAATTATCTGAACGCTTGGCGCGTGCCGTTGGTGACCTACGGCAAGTCCCGGCGTCAGGCTGAGGCCATCATTGGGGATGCCGTGGCCAGCGTGGTTGAGTACGCCAGAGCCGCCGGCAAGCCCATCGTTATCGAGAAGCTGGACTTCCGGCAGAAGAAGGCGGCCCTGGAGGGCGAGTCCCGCAAGTACTCCCGGATGCTTTCGTCGTTCAGCTACGGAAAGGTCAAGGCGTACTTTCTCTCCCGCGGCTGCCGTCAGGGAGTGGAGATACATCAGGTCAACCCGGCCTTCAGTTCCGTCATCGGCCGGGTGAAGTTCATGGAACGATACGGGCTCAGTGTCCATCAAGCTGCGGCCCTGGTGCTGGCCCGTCGTTTGCTCAGGTGTTCCGAGCGCATCCCCCGCCGGCGGGTCGCGCCCGTCGGCAATGGCGCCCATGTCGCCTTCGCCGTACCCGTGAGGAAGCGAGCGAAGCACGTGTGGACGTACTGGGGCGCGGTCCTGGGGCAGCTGAGACCGGCGCTTGCAGCGCAACACCGGCTGGGGAGGCCGCGGGGCCGACCCAATCCGGTTCGGGCGGTCCGGCGGGCGGATGCCCGTGGAGTGGCTTGAGCGGGGACCAGTTCGGTGTTCCCGGGTGGGATTCCCGGGCGGAGCCGCCTTGCACTGTTGGGACGGCGGCGCGGCTGAGACCGCGTCTTCAGAGAAGGCTGACAATGGTCATGTGACTAAAGTCACCCATTTTTACAACGGTGAGCTTCCCTGAAGACCGGTAAGCAGTTGGTTCAGGCGGGTCCCAAGAACATTTCCACGACCTGCTGCCGGCGCAAAACGGTTGAACCCGGCAACAGGAGGGGAAAGACCTATTCCTGCCAACGCTGCGGGTTGAACCTGGACGCTGACCTCGACGCGGCAACCAACATCTGACCGAATGCTCCGGGTCCTCCCAAATGCTTCGGCCAGGGCTGGACGCGAAAGAGGCGCTCCCGATGGGGGCGCCTCTTTCGTGGGGTGCTGATTGGCCCGGTTGTTGGAGCTAGCTGCGCCTGGCCAGGTAGGCCCCGCCCGCGCCCACCAGCGCCACGATGGCGATGATCAGCGCGATTATATGGAGGACGCTGACGCCACCAGACGCGCCTGTGGCGCCGGCGTCGCCGGCCGCGCCGGTCTGCCCGTCCGCGCCGCTCTGCCCGGTCGGGCCTCGTGCGCCGTCCTGTCCGCCCGCGCCGTCGGGGCCTAGGTCTCCGGCGGCGCCCATTGCGCCGGCGCTCCCGTCTGAACCGGCCGCTCCCTGCGGTCCATCAGGCCCGCGGGCCCCGGTCTCGCCCCTGGGTCCAGGATCGCCCTGCGCGCCCTGTTCACCCTGTTCACCCTGTGCGCCTTGCTCGCCCTCCGGGCCCATCATCATCATCATGTCCACGGTGGGTTCGGGCGTGGCGGGCTCCATCGTCGGCTCGACCACTGGCTCCACTGTCGGCGCTGGTGTCGGAGCCGCCACTGTGGGTGCGGCCACAACTCCGACGCCGCCGCCCGTGCTTGGCCGCCGCCGCCGGGTAGGCTCCGGCGTGACAGCAGCCATAACCGTTACCCTGGTAGCCCCGCCGACCAGGTGCACTCCTCGATCAAAGTCTTGTAGAGATCCGTCGAAATCATAAGACCCCCCCATGTCAGGAGCAGTAACCGTATAGGTAAGGCTGTTGTCTCCTTGAGCTAGGGCAAATCTTACAGCCTGCCCGGCGAACGTCACCCCGGCATCCGGGTGAGTGCTGGATACATAGCTGAACCCGACGGGCAGCCTCTCTTCGACAGAACCGATGCGGCCGTAGTTGCTGGCCGTGATCGTCACCATCAATTGCCCGCCTGCGGGCACCGTAGCCGCGCCGAAGGACCGGGTGGCGCTGGCCTCCAAGGCCGGGGGCTCCGGTGACACTTCGGGAGGCTCCGCGGCCTCAACCGTTACCCTGGTAGCCCCGCCGACCAGGTGCATCCCTCGATCAAAGTCTTGTAGAGATCCGTCGAAATCATAAGACCCCCCCATGTCAGGAGCAGTAACGGTGTAGGTAAGGCTGTTGTCTCCTTGAGCTAGGGCAAATCTTACAGCCTGCCCGGCGAACGTCACCCCGGCATCCGGGTGAGTGCTGGATACATAGCTGAACCCGGCGGGCAGCCTCTCTTCGACAGAACCGATGCGGCCGTAGTTGCTGGCCGTGATCGTCACCATCAATTGCCCGCCTGCGGGCACCGTAGCCGCGCCGAAGGACCGGGTGGCGCTGGCCTCCAAGGCCGGGGGCTCCGGTGACACTTCGGGAGGCTCCGCGGCTTCAACCGTTACCCTGGTAGCCCCGCTGACCAGGTGCACTCCTCGATCAAAGTCTTGTAGAGATCCGTCGAAATCATAAGACCCCCCCATGTCAGGAACAGTAACGGTATAGGTAAGGCTGTTGTCTCCTTGAGCTAGGGCAAATCTTACAGCCTGCCCGGCGAACGTCACCCCGGCATCCGGGTGAGTGCTGGATACATAGCTGAACCCGGCGGGCAGCCTCTCTTCGACAGAACCGATGCGGCCGTAGTTGCTGGCCGTGATCGTCACCATCAATTGTCCGCCTGCGGGCACCGTAGCCGCGCCGAAGGACCGGATGGCGCTGGCCTCCAAGGCCGGGGGCTCCGGTGACACTCCGGGAGCCTCCGGTGACATTCCGGGAGCCTCCGTGGCCTCAACCGTCACCGTCTTATCCCCGCCAACCGTATGGTCCACTAAGAAATCGTCCCTCAAAAATCCGTCGAAATCAAAAGAACCCCCCATGTCAGGGACAGTGACGGTATAGGTAAAGGTATTGTTAGTGAACAAGCGGAATCTGATCGTCCGGTCGTCCACCACCTTGACATCACCATCCGGGTGAGTGCTGGATACATAGCTGAACCCGGCGGGCAGCCTCTCTTCGACAAAACCGGCTGCGCCGTAGTTGCTGGCGGCGACCGTCACCACCAATTGACCGCCCGCTGGCGCCGTAGCCAGGGAGAAGGACCTGGTGGCGCTGGGACCGTTCTGCTGCGCGTTCACGCCGCTCAATCCCAACACCACGACCACTCCTAAGGCTGCGCCGACAACGCCTACAGCCGCGAACAGGGCCAACGTCTTTCCTATCCAGTGTCCTCCTCCCTTGCTCAAAGCCTCTATACCCTCCTAACCAACTGGGTTAGCTTCATTAGAATCCCAGATAGAGATCAATGACCGTTTCTACCTCGGCCTTGGAAACGTTGCTCCCGGGTTCGAAGTAGGCGGTTATGGCTCTGTAATACTCATCCCTGTCGATCTGGCCGTCCTGGTCGAGGTCATAAGCGTTGAACACTTCCTCGGCTGTGACGGCGTTGACCGTTACCGCCATCGACATCCTGCCGGAGCCCTCTCCGTCGTTGTAGGTGGCCGTGGCCTGGAGGTACATGCCCGCATCGCCGGCAACCGGGGTGTAGCTGGCGTCGGTGGTGGCTCCGCTGATCTCCGTGAAGGGGCCGGCCATGGTAGCGGAGCTCGCCCACTGCCACATGACGGTGCCCTGGTCTGCGACGTCGGGGTCGGTCACGCTGGCGGTCAGGGCGGTTCCGACCATGGGCTGGTCAGAGTCCAAGGTCACCGTTCCCATTTCCTCCACGTTGGTGACGTTGATGGTCACGTCGATGGAATTGTCGGCACCCTCCTCCGGGGCGGGTTCGCCCATGGCGTCTTCATTGTCCCGGGCCTCCACGGTGACCATGTAGGTGTCCTTGGTCTCGAAGTCAAGCGACGTTCCGCTGCCAACCGTGATCTGGCCCGTAGCGCTGTCGATGTCGAAGGAGGCCGCGTCAGTCCCGCTCATGGTGTAGACCGGAGCGTCGCCGTCCGCGTCCGTGGCCGTGGGGCTGTCGATGACCGCACCCGCAGCCGTGTTCTCCTCCACGTCGATTGCAGTAGCGGCGCCGTCGGCGAATTCGGGGGAGCTGAACGAGACCACTGCGTTGTCCGGTGCCGCCATCGCGGTATCCGCGTCCCCGACTCCGTCGTCGTAGCTGGCCATGACCCGCAGGTACATGTCCAAGTCGTCCATCGTCGGGGTGTAGGTCTCCGAGGTGGCACCCTCGATGTCGGCGTAGGTCCCATCGGCCATGTCGGACTTGGCCCACTGCCATGTGATATTGGTCACTTCGGCGTCCGGGTCCTCCAGGGTGGCGGTCAGCTCAATGCCAACCACCGGCGCCGCCGACAGGGCCACCATTCCGTCTTCGTCCATGTTGGTGACGGTGATGGTCACTGTGATGGTGTTGTCGGCCGCCTCCCCGATGTCGGCGTTGCCGTCGGCGTCTTCGTTGTCCCGGGCCTCCACGGTGACCATGTAGGTGTCCTGGGTCTCGAAGTCCAGCGCTGCACTCGTCATCAACTGGCCTGTGGCGCTGTCGATGGTGAAGGAGGCCGCGTCAGTCCCGCTCAGGGCGTAGACCGGCATGTCGCCGTCGGCGTCCGTGGCCGTGACCGGGTCGCCGACGTACTCGCCAGCAGCCGTGTTCTCGGCCACCTCCCTTGCAGCCATATCCTCGGCGAATGCGGGGGAGCTGACCATGACCACCTGCCCCGAGACCGCAAACTCGCGCTTGGGTTTGCCATGATTGTCCGTGTAGTTCACCAGGACCCGCAGGTACTTGTCGAAGTCGGCTTCTGCCGGGGTATAGGCAGGCGACTGGGCCCCGTTGATGTCATCCCAGAGGCTCTCATCGCTGCCGTCATTGGCGGCATCGGACCTGGCCCACTGCCATAGCTCATCGCTCACGCCGTCGGGGTCTTGCACGTCGGCGGTCAGCTCTGTGCCAACCACTGGCCGATCCAACGAGGCTACGATCCCGGCTTCGTCCACGTCTACGACCTCGATGATCACGTCGATGGTGGCGTCGGCCGCTTCCCCGGTGACGGTATTGCCGTCGCCGTCTCTGTTGTCCCGGGCCTCCACGGTGACCACGTAGGTGTCCTTGTCCTCGAAGTTCAGCGTCGTTCCGCTGCCGACCATAATCTGGCCCGTGGCGCTGTCGATGTCGAAGAAGGCCGCGTCAGCGCCGCTCAGGGCGTAGACCGGCATGTCGCCGTCGGCGTCCGTGGCCGTGACCGGGTCGCCGACGTACTCGCCAGCAGCCGCGCTCTCGGCCAACTCCCTTGCCGCCGTAGCCGAGGCGAACGCGGGGGAGGTGATCGAGACCACCGGGCTCGAAATCACAGACTCGGCCTTGCCGGACCCATGCCCGTCGGTGTAGTTGGCCGTGGCCCGCAGGTACTTGCCGACGTCGCTGTCTACCGGGGTATATTTGTCCGCCGTCTCCCCTGCGATGTCGGTCCAGCGGAGGTCCAAGGCGTCCGTTATAGCCCACTGCCACGTCGTCGCGCCTACTGTTACCTTGTCATAGTCCGACAGGGTGGCGGTTACCTCCCTGCCAGCCACAGGCGACACCCCCGCCATGGTTTCCTGTCCAGCCTCGTCGAGGGCCCCCAGGGATACTTCGCCTCCGGCATTGTTGAGGGCCGACAGGGTTACCCCTCCCTCCTCGTCGACGTTGGTGACGGTCACGGTCACGGGCAACGGGACCAAGTCTTCGATAAACTGACCGGTTGTCACCCTGGCTGTAACCGTTAGCTGGTAGCTGTTGTTTTCGTCTGCGTCCGTCGGGTTCTCGAAGTCGGGCGGCGTCTTAAAGGTGAGCACGCCTTCACTCTCGCCTTCCCTGGTAATGGTGAAGGCGGCAGCGTCGTCGCCCGCCAGCAGCGACCAGGTGAGCCTGCGGAGTTCCGCGCCCACGACCTGGTAGGTCTCCACCGCCCCCGTGCCATTCTCGGCGTAGCTGACTTGGGCCGGCCCCGTTATGGGCAAGCCGGCGGTGGCGGCCTTCGGCTCCGACGGGGCCTCGTTCACGTTCGTGATCCAGACGGTCACCTCGGTGGTAGTCCTCTCGCCGTCAGAATCGATGGCGCTCAGTTCGACGGTATACTCCTGCTCGAACTCGTAGTCGAAGTGGGTCACCGGCTTCACCACGATCTGGCCGAGGCCAGTGTTCCGTTCCACGCTGTCAGCGTAGTACGCAGCATCCTCATCACCGTTGGTGGGGTCACCATCATCGATAGGAGCGAGGGTGAACGTGTCTGCGTCGGGGCCGCCTATGTCGTAGTCCAGTGCAGTGCCAGCGGCGTCATCCTCGGCGTCCGTGGCCACAATCGGGGCGCCCACGTAGCCGGTTGACGGAGTATTCTCCGCCACCCAGAAGTCGAAGGGCCCGGCAGAGAACGCAGGGGCAGCATTCACATGCACCACCGGAGGCCCGCCGGGCGCCTCCTGCAGCACCGCATTGTCCGTCTTCGCGGTCAGCACCCGGTCCGGGTCGGCTGGGATTACCGGGCTGGCGGTTGAATCGCCGTCCCTTTCGTCGAGGGTGATGATTGGGGTGACCGGATCGTCTTCCCTGTTGTGTCCGTCCCTGTAGGTCACCCTGACATGCAGGTACCTGCCTACGTCGGCGTCGGTTGTCATGTAGGTATCTTCGGTGGTGCCAAGATACTTGCCTGCCGTCCCTGCATCCACAGCGGTTTGGTCGACTTCCCCATCTCCATCAGAATCGGGTAGAGGGATGTCAGTGGTGGTCCAGTACCACTGCCACGAGGTGATGGTCTGGTCACCGTCACTGGCGGTCATGATGCCGTCGTGGTCCTCCAGAGCAGGGGTTATCTCGTCTCCAAGGATAGGCTGCTTCGGCAACAGCTTCAGCTTACCCATCTCGTCGACGTTCCTGACCTCCACCCTCACCGCCTTCTCACCGCGGGCGCCATCGTTGTCGATGACAACCACCGTTACCTCGTAGACGTTGTCCCGGTTTGCATCCTTCGGGTCCTCGTAGTCGGGCGCATTTCTGAAGAAAATCCGGCGACCGATACCGTCGTGCGGGGTACCGAACTGGAAGAGAGCACTGTCGTCTCCCTTCAGTTCCCAGGTATGACTTTCATTGCTGTCTTCATCTTCCCTCTTATAGAGGTTCATGTCCGGGTCGCCGTGGTAGTTAGCCTCAGTGGAGGTCGGGTAGTCCGGATCAGCCGGGTTGTCACCCGGGTCGTTAGCCAGCGGGTTCGGGAGGCCTATGAAATCTCCCTCGTCGAGTTCATTAATCGAGATCTCCGCCATTCCTGAAACCACCCGCGGAGCCTCGTTGACGTCGGTGGCGATGATGGTCACCGTGATGTCGTCACGGTTTTCGTTGTCGCCCTCGCCGGAAGGGTCTGTGGCTCTTACGACGATGGTGTACATTCCAGGTGAGGGGGTTGCAGTGTAATCCCGACCATCGTTAGCTTCGTGAGACAGCGTTTTCTTCACCCTGAGCTGACCAGACTCCTTGTCGATGGAGAAGTACTCCACATCTCCAGTGACAACAGCGCTGTTGCCGTCGTTTCCCCTGTCTGTGGCCACTATCTCGTAGGTCAGAGTGTCGTCGTCCTCATTTATGTCCACCACAACGCGGGCGCCCACGGCCTCACCCACACCGGTGTTCTCCGGCACCGTTCTGTCGGTCATGGCCTCGCTGAAGTCAGGGGAATTGTTAATATCGTCGGGCACGTCCGCCTGTACCGGATGGGCCGATGTCGCAACCGCGCTCCTGCCAGAATCGATGGGGTCTGTGTAACTAATCACCACCAGCAGGTGCTTACCCTCGTCTGCGGGCGCAACCGGCGTATAGTTCTCTCTAGTAGCGCCAGTAATCAGTTCCCATTTGTCGGTAAAATTGTTAGCGGCAGGGTCAGGGTCAGGGTCAGGGGGGTCGACCTTGGACCTGTACCATTGGTGATTGGGGCTGGTGACGTTTCCGTCAGGATCGGTCACCGCAGCCGTGATCTCAGTGCCAACCTCGGGCTGGAGCCAATTCAGACTTGCCGTCCCGTCTTCGTCCACGTTGGTGACGGTGACGGTCACCGCCAATTCAGCCGATTTGGCCGGGCCGCCGCCGACGGAGCTCATCTCGGTGGCCCTCACCGTTACCTGGTAGATGTTGTCACCGCCTTCGAATTCGCCGTCCTCCTGTGTGTCATTGTCCTCACTGGGGTTGAGGTTCAGGTCTCTGTCCGTCGGGTTCTCGTAGTCGGGCGGCGTCCTGAACTTGAGCGTGCCGCCAGTAATCTCAAAGTCGTCGGCGTCGGGGCCGGTCACTTCCCAGCGGATCCCGCTCCCCTCAGGGTCCGTCGCCAGGTAGTTCTCCACCGCACCCGTGCGGTTCTCAGGGAAGGGTAATTCATTATTATCCCGGGAGTCCTGAGGAAGATACGGGGACTCGTTCAGGTCTATGAGGCTGATGGTCACCGTGGCGGAGCCTGTTCTTCCTGCATCGTCCGTGGCCGTAACTTCCACGACGTAGATATTCTTCACCTCGTAGTCCAGGTCCGGGCGGGTAGTCACGTCAGCAGGAGTAGGAGTAGTATCGTCGTCCGCCACCGTGATCTGACCACTTGATGCATGGATTTTGAAGGGCTTGTGGTCCTCGTCGTTGCCGGAAGACAGGGTGTAGCCTATTGTGGCGCCTGTCGCCACAACGGGGTCGCCCACCCGGTCGTCCACCCTTGCATTCTCAGCCACCAGTCTCTCGAAGGCCTGCGCCGTGAACGCAGGGGGCAGCGGCGTTGCCGGGTCGGTGGGAGTTTCTGGATCCCCACCCTTCACCGCATTCTTCGATGTAGCCCCCACCTTGTACAGGAGGTCGTCCCCGAGCGCCGGGTCTTTGGCGACTACGGTGGTGTTGTCAAGTTTCTGGACGCGTTCGTCCAGTCGCGGCGTTTCCGAATTGTCGGAGGCACTCAATGTGTCCGTATAGGTCGCTTCCGCCCGCAGGAACATGCCTTCGTTGGCTGCCACCGGGATGTATTTGTTCGTCGTTGCGCCTTGTATAGGCGTAAAGTCGGTACCGGGGACATCGTCGGGGCCTGTGAACCACTGCCACGTGACGTTGGCCACGTCTCCTTCCGGGTTGTCCGGGTCCTCCAGCGTAGCGGTGACCTCACTTCCAGTAGAAGGCTGGTCCATCGACAAAGTTATCCTCCCGGGCTCCTGGACGTTGTCGACGAATACCGTTACTGCCCTCCTATCCTCCAGCGCATCCGCCATAGTCTCCGGACCGCCGTCGTCTCCGGCAACCAGAATCACCTTGTAGACGTTGTCCCCGTTGGCGTCCTTCGGCGCTTCATAGTCGGGCAGTTGCTTGAACTTCAGGTCGCGGGGGGCGCTAGGTCCGCTGATATTGTCTGAGATGATCTCGAAGAGGTGCGCGTCCTCTCCCTCCAACGTCATCCAGTTGACTTGGTCGGGTTCATCCTGGTCGGCTGCCGTGTAGGTGTTGGCTTGAATGGTTGTAGAGGATTCTGTGCGAACGGGCATGCCCGGCATACCATAGCTGTCGTGCTCGTTTACGCGAAGCTCCGCCGACCCGCTTATCTTCGGGGCGTCGTTCTCATTGGTGGCAGTGATGGTTACGGTGACGTCGTCGGACTCGCCGCTGGGGTCTGTGGCCTGGACGGTGACGATGTACATTCCATCGGGACTGGACTTGTTGGGATTTTCATCATAGTCCAGCGTCTTAGCCACCGTAATCTGGCCCGTCATCTTGTCTATCTTGAAGTAGTCAACATCGGTCGCCACAGCACCGGGTGCAGTAGACGCTGCCAGCTCGTAGGTCAGTATGTCCATGTCCGGATCAGTGGCTACAACCGGGCTGCCCACGGACATAGCCATGCCCGTGTCCTCCGGCACGCTTCTGGCGTAGTCGCCGGAGGGGGGAAAGCCGGGGGAACCATTCTCGGGATTCGCAATGTCGTCATTTTCCGAGGACACCTCGGCCCGCACCGGATTGGCCGATACCCCAACCGCGGTCCTGCTCGCGCCAGAACCGTCCGTATAACTCGCCGTCACCCGCAGGAATTTGTCCTCGTCTACCGGGGCATCGGGATCGGTGGTGGGGGAACACTCGGGGAAAGTAGGGGACGCCCCTTTACCATCCACGCAGTCCCCGGACGGGGCATAGGTGTCACCAGCGATACCCCCAGTGGACTCAGAGGTGGTCCCGGTAGCCACTCTCCAATCGCTGTCAGCGCCAGCTCTGGGGTCTTCAACCGTGGACACGGTCCACATCCAAATAACGGTGCCAGCAGTGACGCCGTCCGGGTCGGTCAGAGTAGCCGTTATAGGGGTTGCAACCTCGGGCTGCAACCATTGCAGTTCCACCATCCCGGGCTCGTTCATGTTGGTGACTTCGACGGTGACGTCCGTCTCGGTCGACAGGGCCCGACGGGTTGCGCCGACGGGCCTTTTCTCGGTGGCCCGTATCACTATCTGGTACATGTTGTCGGCGGTTCCCGACTCATTACGCGCCCGGTCCGTCGGGTTCTCGTAGTTGGGCGATTTCTTGAACCCGAGCACGCCGTTGGCGTCGATCGTGAAGTCTTCGGCGTCCAGTCCGGTCACGTCCCAGGCGATCCCGGCGCCCTCAGGGTCCGTCGACGCGAAGGTGCGCACCGGCCCCTCGCCGTTCTCGGCGTACTTTATTGGCCCCCCGACTTGCGCGGAGGCCGAATTGGATGAAAGGGCGAATAGCAACAAGACTGCTGCCGCTGCCAACAAGGCTCCGACGAGCACTACCCGTGTTGTTACTGCGTTAAAGGGCCGGATGAACATTCGAAGCCTCACTACGCCGAACTTGAATGGTACGGCTCTTCCTGAGCCGCCCAAGTCACACGATTGAAAACTTAGCATTAGTAAGGGCTACTGTCAATTCTAAATGTCGGCCAGTTTTGCTCAGATTTGGGCGAAACGGCGGTATGCCCGGCGCTCCCAAGAACCCATGCCAGCCAGGGCCCCGCCACCGCCTGGCGTTGGCGCTATCGGGCCAAGGCGGGACGCTGGTGTTGGCTGCCCTGCAGTCCAACGCCGAGTATGCCGGGCAGCGGCGCCATCATGGGGAGAAGGAGGCTCGGGCCGCCGACTTGGGACAGGCCGTCTGTTACCGCTTCAAGCGCGACGCCAAGCTGGACTTTACGCAAAATTTAGAAAAGTAAAAGAACAGGGTAAGCTGGGCTGACCCAAATCTCACTAAAGGTCCAGCCATGCTCACCCTGCCCGACGCCATTGTATCCGTTCTCATTCCCTTCGCAACGCTGTTTAGCACCCCGACCTGGCGGAAAGCCCAGGTGTTGCTGGTCGGCGCGATACTTACCCCGGGCCAACGTACCGTGGCGGCAGCGCTGCGGGTCATGGGCCGCAGCGCTCAACGCGACTACGCCCGCTACCATGAGGTGCTCAACCGGGCGGTGTGGTCGCCCCGCCAGGCGGCCCGCATCCTGCTGGCGCTGCTGCTCCAGCACCTGGATGGTGGCGACGGCCCTCTGATTTTCGGCATCGACGAGACCTTGGAACGGCGTCGCGGTCCCAGGATCAAGGCTCGGGGCATCTACCGGGACGCGGTGCGCTCCAGCCGCCACCAACTGGTCAAGGCCAGTGGCCTGCGCTGGATCTCCCTGATGTGGCTGGGCCACGTCCCCTGGGCCGGACGCCATTGGGCCTTGCCGGTGCTCACGGTGCTGGCGCCATCGACACGGTACTACCAGCAGCAGGGACGCCGGCACAAAAACCTCACCAACTGGGCGCGGCAGATGATTTTGCAACTGCGCCGCTGGCTGCCCCAGCGCCCGCTGGTGCTGGTGGGCGACAACGCCTATGCCGTGCTGGACCTGCTCCACTGCTGTCAGTCCCTCCGTGAACCGGTCACCCTCATCGCCAGACTGCGTCTGGACGCGGCCCTCTATGCGCCAGCGCCGCCCCGTCAGCCAGGTCAGAACGGCCGCCCGCCGCTGAAAGGCCCACGGCGCCCCCCGCTGAAAGCCCTCCTTGACCAGCCCCAGGTAACTTGGGCCAGTGCCGCGGTTGCCTGGTACGACGGCACCACCCGCATGGTGGAACTCACCTCCCGGACGGCGGTCTGGTACCGCTCCGGCAAGCCCCCGGCGGTCATTCGCTGGGTGCTGATCCGCGACCCCCAGGAGGCCTTCGCTCCCCAGGCCTTGCTATGCACCGACCCGGCAGCGGACCCGACCCAGATCCTGGAATGGTTTGTGCTTCGCTGGCAACTGGAGGTCACTTTTCAGGAGGTGCGGGCCCACCTGGGAATGGAGACCCAGCGCCAGTGGTCCGACCTGGCCATCACCCGCACCACGCCCATCCTGCTGGGCCTCTTCTCCTGGACCACCCTGGCGGCCCACGCGTTGCAAAAACGGCACTCCATAACCCAGCGCACCGCGGCCTGGTACGACAAACCATCCCCGACCTTCGTGGACGCCATCGCCCTGGTTCGACGCCACCTGTGGCTGGCGTGGGAGGGTTTCTCACTGTCGGTCGCTGACCCCGATATTCAGGAACTCCCTGTCGCTCTTTACCACCGACTTGTGGATTCCCTCGCCTACGCCGCTTGAATTGCGCAAAGTCCAGCCAAGGGCTGGCGCGTGTTTGTTATTACCCGGTTGCCGGAAGTGGAGATGACCACGGACCGCGGGCGCGGCGCGGTCGGCGTGGATGTCAACGCCGACCACCTGGCGTAACTGTTCAGACTGGGGCGAGCAGGGGTTGGGCGAGGATGGAGTTCAGGGCTTGGTAGGGGTTGCGGCCCCGCAGGCGCCATGTGCCGAACAGGGAAGCCAGAACGCTCTTGGTGTTGCTCCCCTCCGGTGAACGGGTCCCGCCGCTGATCTTCCGGCTTACCACCGTTGGGCGCAGGCTCCGCTCCGCTGCGTTGTTGTCCGCCTTAGCCCGGGGCTCGGCGACGAAGGTGAACAGCTCCGGCAGGAAGCGTTCCACCCGCTGGCACAGCACGCTCATGGGCGCATCGCTGCCGAGATAAGGCTTGCAGATGGACCATAGCCGGTGCTGGCACTGCTGTTGCAGCTTTACCCGCTGGGCCCGCTGCACCGTTTCCGGCAGCTCCGGGTCGGGACCGGGACAGGCTTGGGCCTGGTCATACACCTCCCGCACCTGTTGGGCCCATTGGGCCAGACCCTGGTGTTGAGGGTATCGCTCCTTCAGTTGGTGGATGTCCCGCAAGAGATGGGTCCAACATCTCCGATGCAGCCCTTGATGCACGTTGTAAGCGCCGTAGAAGTCACTGACCAGCACCCCGTCAAACTCATCCCCCAACACCTCCTCAACCACTTTGCTGCCCCGGCTGCCCCGGCGGAGGAAGCAACGCACTTCCGGATTGCTGAAGCTCCACAGATACCCGTTGCGGCCATCTTCCCGCCAGCCTGTTTCGTCCCCGTACACCACCGGGCTGGCTCGAATCTCTGCTGTAGCTGGTTGTACTCCTCCTGGCCTAGCCTGGCCACTCCACGCACCAAGGCCACCAGTTCCCCCACGCTAAGGCCCAGTCTGTAGCGCCACTTCAGGTAGCGTTGAATCACCCCATAGGGAAGCCGGCACTCCTCCCGGAGCACGCTTACTTCCTGCTGGACTGAGATTCCCACCCGTTGCCGACCCACCACGAGGGCGCTCCAATCCGGTTCGGGAGACCACCGCTGCCCGCACTTCCGGCAGGTGCGCTCCAGCACCACATGCTCACTCACCCGCGCCCGCACCCGGGGTATGGATATAATCTGGCGGCTTCCGCGCACCCTCCCGCCTGGCAGGGGTATCCCGCAGTCCGGACAACTGGCCGTGGCGTGCTCCACCCGGTGGGTGGGCTCCTCCCGCCGCCGGGCAAAGCCGTGGGCGCGCTTCTGGCGTTCCTTCCTGGGGAGGTCCGGCCGGTTGGCCTTGGCCCAGGAGGGCGGCTTCCGCTCCTTCCCGCCCTCTGTTGGAGCCTTTTGCCGGCCTTCCAACTCAGCGATTCGGGCTTCTAGAGCCTGATTATGGCTGAAGAGGTGACCAATGAATTCAATCAACTCTTCGCGGGAGGCCACAGCTAGATCCACCGGCAGGTCCATGCCTGTAGTCTACAGATAATTTAGCCAGTCTGAACAATTACCACCTGGCCGTGGCGGAGACCAACAGCAGCGGCAATTATCTGAACGCCTGGCGGGTGCCGTTAGTGAACTACGGCAAGAACACCAACCAGGCTGAGGCCCTTATCGGCGACGCGGTGGCCAGCGTCGTGGAGTACGCGCGGGAAGTCGGCAAGCCCATTGTCATCGAGGGTGCCGTTCAGCTTGGGTGGATAAACCCTTTAAGACCCGAACAAAACCCAGCCAGAAGAAAACCAAAACCTCTCAACGCCTAGACAAAAAACAATTGCGCTCAATAGCCGGAGCGTCGTAGCATAACGGAAGACGGACGAAAAGGAAGAGCCGCGAGATGCAACTCGCGGCTCAACCAGCAGACCGGCATCGTCTGACCCGGATCGTCCTTAGAGCACCAACCCAGCAGCTTTTTGCTGTAGACAACACGGGAGGGAGACATTTGTGTATTCGCCGGTGCCGCAGGAACCGTACCACAATTACCATCGTGGTGGCAGCCCCGTATCAGTATTTTGCACCAGCGTTAGCCCCTGGTGCAAGTGGTATTGACCCTCCGTTTTCACCATATAATTGCAAGCAACCACGCCTATCAAAACCCGCCGTTGTTAGGCTCGCCACCACCAAGAAGGTGGCAACTTTGGTTGTCCTTCTCAAGGACCTCTGGGATTTGGCCTGCTTCCTTGCCGGCTCTCTTACCATCGGTTGACAGTCTCCGTCGCGTCATTTTTTTATTGGGATGCGATAGTACCGATAACCGGAGGGTGAGAAAATGGCAGAGCACGAGGCCCGGCAGATATTAACCATCGAGTGTCCGAGGAAAGGATGTCCTACACCACACAAGGTAGTCAGAGATGGATTCAAGAACGGACAGCAGAGATACGAGTGCAAGGCATGTGGCAACAACTTCTTCGCAGAAGGCAAGGCCCTCTACAAGCAATTCCCAGCCGACCATATTGGTGCCGCTCTCGATATGTACTACTCAGGGATGAGTTACAAACAAGTCGCGGAGCATATGGAGGATAACTACGACGTGCCAGAGCCATCGAAGGGGTCAGTCCACGCTTGGGTGAAGGGTTACACCCGTCTCGCACTGGACTACATGCGCGGTAAGGTCGGATCGGACGGGACAAGTGCTACGGCCACGGGCAAGCGGATCAAGGCTTACGTGGGAGATGAGTGGGTTGCCGACGAAATGGTGGTGCGCGTCGGTGGCAGGAAGATGTGGAATTGGAACATCATGGACAAGAAGACCCGCTATATCCTGGCGGTGCGAGTCAGTCCAACCCGCAACACCGAGGACGCTATGGTTTTGTTCGAGCAGGCGAAGATGAACGCAGCGCGGGAGCCGAAATCAATCACCACCGATGGCCTGGGTTCCTACTTGGATGCGGTGAGGGCGGTCTTTCCGAAGACCAAGCACATCGTCTCGGAGGGCATCTATGAGCCGGTCAACAACAACCTTAGCGAACGCTTACAAGGGAGCTTCCGGCAACGTACCAAGACCCAGCGCGGTCTGGAAATGCAGCGCACGGCCAACGAATACATGCGTGGGTGGGCGTTCGACTACAACCACTTCAAGGATCACGAGGCCCACCGGGGAGGTTCGCCAGCGGAGGCAGCCGGAGTAGCCCAACAAGTCCCTTGGAAGGATTGGGAGGACATTGCCCGTCTTGGTGGCGAAGTAGCCGAACCCAGGGTTGATTCCCTCGTAAAAAGTCATGGGCGAGGGTATTGGAAGTGAGGGATAATTGGACCAATGAAAGTGGAGGAGTGAACGCTCAGGAGTAGGTGGTCGATGTTTCAAGCACGGGAACCGCAGGAGAGCCTGTGGCAGTCGGAGTTTCTGATCACGCCGAGGAAGGCGAAGCTGATGCGGAGGAGCTGGGCGGAGGTGTTCCGGAACGAGGCTCTGGTGCTCATAGAGGAGGAGCGGTTCGCTCCGATGTACAGCCCGGACATGGGCAGGCCGAACCGTGCGGTGCAGACGGTGCTGGGAGTGCTGGTGCTCAAGGAGATGTTCGATCTGACGGACATGGAGGCGTTGGAAGAGTTGGAGTTCAATCTGCTGTGGCACCACGCGCTGCGGCTGGAGATGGAGGAGGCGCACTTTGCCCAGAAGACGCTGCACAACTTCCGTGTGCGGTTGATGGAGCACGACGGCGGGCGATTGGCGTTCTGTGAGACGACGGACCGGATGATAGAGGCCCTGGGACTGCGGACAGGCAAGCAGCGCCTGGACTCGACGCATGTCATGAGCAATATCGCGGTGCTGACGCGGTTGGGTCTGTTCTGCGAGACGGTCCGAGTGTTCCTGTTAGCGGTGAGCCGTGAGCACCCTGGTCTGGGTGAAGGGATTGGGGATGGTCTGGCCCAGCGGTACCTCAAGGAGACCGGCGAAGCATCGGGGTACGAGGACGCACGTTCAGGTGAGGGGCGTCGCCGGCTCTCGGTGTGTGCGCGAGACGTGTACCGGCTGGTGGATAGGTTCCGTGGGACGGCGGTGGCAAAGATGGAGGAGTACGGACTGTTGGAGAGGCTTTTGCATGAGCAGTGCCACGTGGGCCGGCACAGGGACGGTCGTCCCGGAGCCGATGACGACGATGCGGCAGAGGGGAAGGTGCCGGTCGCGCTGAGGGAGGCGAAGGAGGTGCGGTCAAGCTCTATGCAGACGCCGCACGACCCGGAGGTGACCTACAGCGGACACAAGGGGAAGGGGTACGAGGTGCAGGTGTCTGAGACGTGCGAAGAAGGGAACGCCGTGCAGATGATCACCCACGTGGAGGTCACGCCATCGAGCGGCAGCGACGCCGGTGTGACGGTGGGGGCGATAGACAGGTTGAGGGAGCGTGGGATCGGTCCTTCGGAGCTGTGGTGCGACACGTCGTATGGATCCGGACACAACGGATGGGAGGCAGAGCGTAGGGGGACGGAGTTGGTGAGCCCTGTCGGGGGCCGGGCGCCGGGGGAGGCCGATGAGAATGATGGGCTGGTCAGGCTGACGGCTGCTGACTTTGACATCGACGTTACGGCAAGGAGGGCTGCGGTGTGTCCTGCGGGACATGAGGCCGTGTCCGAGTACGAGGATGAAGACGCTCCCGAGCGAGTGGAGATGCACTTCGCCCGGGAGGTGTGTGAATCCTGCTCGCTGCGTTCCCGGTGTCCTGTGAGGTGGCGGCGGCGCCCTGAGCTCGGGGGAGAGTGGTCGCCGAGAGGAGCCTACGTGCTGAGTGCGGACCTGGCCAGGGTGAACATCGGACGGAGGCGGCGGGCCGAGTCGGATGGACAATGGCGTAAACGGTACGGGTTGCGTGCGGGGATAGAGGGTACGAACTCGGAGTTGAAACGGCGCCATGGTCTTGGCCGTCTTCGAGTACGTGGAGGTGAGAGGGTCCGGCTCGCTGTCTACCTCAAGGCCCTGGCGTGTAACGTCAAGCGCATGGTCCGGGCACGGCTGACCGGGATGGCCGAGATGTTGGCCCGGCCGGCTGCCCTGGCGGCCGCTCCCACCGCTGCATGAAGCTACAGGAGCCGTTGCGAGCCCGCTGATGCCTACCCGGACGGGGTATGGCGCGCCACAACGACCTCATCGGCCACAACACAAGCCCCGACCGGAACAAACCCAATCCCTCGCCTAACCGCCCTCACGCCGCAGAACCAACCCGAAAGGCCCTTTTTACGAGGGAATCAGGGTTATCTCTCAGACTACTATACCAAAGAAGACTGGACCGAAATCTAAGTCGGAGAGGGCTGTGCTGGACGTGGTGAGAGAATACCTAGTACCGTTTCCACTTGAATATGCCTTATATCGGATATCTGTTAATCATTCCCGCGCAAGCAGGAATCCAGAGTTAGGGGCAGCCTTCCAGTATCAATAAATCTAACTGGAAACGGTACTAGAAGCCCAAGAGTCGAAGAAGGTGAAGGCCAGTAACAGAGGAAAGAAATCGCCGCCGGTGGCTCCGTTCTCCGTGAACCCCAAGCCGAAGAAGGCTAAGCCGAAGGGCATAACGGAGCAGACTCGGGGAATCATCCGCCAGCAGCTTGCTTACAAGAAGGCAGGGCGGGCCGGTAAGCAGTTGGTTCAGGCGGGTCCCAAGAACATTTCCACGACCTGCTGCCGGTGCAAAACGGTTGAACCCGGCAACAGGAGGGGAAAGACCTATTCCTGCCAACGCTGCG
Organism: Dehalococcoidia bacterium; assembly: GCA_965197575.1. Classification (GTDB taxonomy): domain Bacteria; phylum Chloroflexota; class Dehalococcoidia; order Lucifugimonadales; family UBA3495; genus VXOI01. The sequence goes on along the minus strand of OZ240214.1, from coordinate 4,729,409 downwards.
GGTTGAACCTGGACGCTAACCTCGACGCGGCGACCAACATCTGACCGAATGCTCCGGGTCCTCCCAAATGCTTCGGCCAGGGCTGGACGCGAAAGAGGCGCCCCCATCGGGGGCGCCTCTTTCGTGGGGTGCTGATTGGCCCGGTTGTTGGAGCTAGCTGCGCCTGGCCAAGTAGGCCCCGCCCGCGCCCACCAGCGCCACGACGGCGATGATCAGCGCGATTATATGGAGGACGCTGACGCCACCAGACGCGCCTGTGGCGCCGGCGTCGCCGGCCGCGCCGGTCTGCCCGGCCGCGCCGATCTGCCCGGCCGGGCCTCGTGCGCCGTCCTGTCCCACGGCGCCGTCGGCGCCTAGGTCTCCGGCGGCGCCCATTGCGCCGGCGCTCCCGTCTGAACCGGCCGCTCCCTGCGGTCCATCAGGCCCGCGGGCGCCGGTCTCGCCCCTGGGTCCAGGATCGCCCTGCGCGCCCTGTTCACCCTGTTCACCCTGCGCGCCTTGCTCGCCCTCCGGGCCCATCATCATCATCATGTCCACGGTGGGTTCGGGCGTGGCGGGCTCCATCGTCGGCTCGACCACTGGCTCCACTGTCGGCGCTGGTGTCGGAGCCGCCACTGTGGGTGCGGCCACAACTCCGACGCCGCCGCCCGTGCTTGGCCGCCGCCGCCGGGTAGGCTCCGGCGTGACAGCAGCCATAACCGTTACCCTGGTAGCCCCGCCGACCAGGTGCACCCCTCGATCAAAGTCTTGTAGAGATCCGTCGAAATCATAAGACCCCCCCATGTCAGGAGCGGTAACGGTATAGGTAAGGCTGTTGTCTCCTTGAGCCAGGGCAAATCTTACAGCCTGCCCGGCGAACGTCACCCCGGCATCCGGGTGAGTGCTGGATACATAGATGAACCCGGCGGGCAGCCTCTCTTCGACAGAACCGATGCGGCCGTAGTTGCTGGCCGTGATCGTCACCATCAATTGCCCGCCTGCGGGCACCGTAGCCGCGCCGAAGGACCGGGTGGCGCTGGCCTCCAAGGCCGGGGGCTCCGCGGCCTCAACCGTTACCCTGGTAGCCCCGCCGACCAGGTGCACTCCTCGATCAAAGTCTTGTAGAGATCCGTCGAAATCATAAGACCCCCCCATGTCAGGAGCAGTAACCGTATAGGTAAGGCTGTTGTCTCCTTGAGCTAGGGCAAATCTTACAGCCTGCCCGGCGAACGTCACCCCGGCATCCGGGTGAGTGCTGGATACATAGCTGAACCCGGCGGGCAGCCTCTCTTCGACAGAACCGATGCGGCCGTAGTTGCTGGCCGTGATCGTCACCATCAATTGCCCGCCTGCGGGCACCGTAGCCGCGTCGAAGGACCGGGTGGCGCTGGCCTCCAAGGCCGGGGGCTCCGGTGACACTTCGGGAGCCTCCGGTGACATTCCGGGAGCCTCCGTGGCCTCAACCGTCACTGTCTTATCCCCGCCAACCGTATGGTCCATTCGGAAATCGTCCCTCAAAAATCCGTCGAAATCAAAAGAACCCCCCATGTCAGGGACAGTGACGGTATAGGTAAAGGTGTCGTAAGTGAACAAGCGGAATCTGATCGTCCGGTCATCCACCACCTTGACATCACCATCCGGGTGAGTGCTGGATACATAGCTGAACCCGGCGGGCAGCCTCTCTTCGACAAAACCGGCTGCGCCGTAGTTGCTGGCGGCGACCGTCACCACCAATTGACCGCCCGCTGGCGCCGTAGCCAGGGAGAAGGACCGGGTGGCGCTGGGACCGTTCTGCTGCGCGTTCACGCCGCTCCATCCCAACACCACGACCACTCCTAAGGCTGCGCCGACAACGCCTACAGCCGCGAACAGGGCCAACGTCTTTCCTATCCAGTGTCCTCCTCCCTTGCTCAAAGCCTCTATACCCTCCTAACCAACTGGGTTAGCTTCATTAGAATCCCAGATAGAGATCAATGACCGTTTCTACCTCGGCCTTGGAAACGTTGCTCCCGGGTTCGAAGTAGGCGGTTATGGCTCTGAGATACTCATCCCTGTCGATCTGGCCGTCCTGGTTGAGGTCATAAGCGTTGAACACTTCCTCGGCTGTGACGGCGTTGACCGTTACCGCCATCTCCATCCTGCCGGAGCCTTCGGCGTCGTCGTAGGACGCGGTGGCCTGCAGGTAGTTGCCCACGTCGGCGTCTGCCGGGGTGTAGGCGGCTGCCGTCGCCCCGGATATGACCGTAAAGTCGCCGTCCATGGCATCGGAACTGGCCCACTGCCAAGTCATGCCGGTGATGCCGCCGTCCGGATCTTCCAGGGCAGCCGCTATCGCCGTGCCGACTATGGGCTGTTCAGAGTCCAAGGTCACCGTTCCCTTTTCCTCCACGTTGGTGACGTTGATGGTCACGGTGATGACATCGTCGTACGGCTCCATGGTGACGGAGTTGCCGTCGCCGTCCTTGTTGTCCCGGACCTCCACCATGACCATGTAGCTGTCCTTGTCTTCAAAGTCCAACATCGTGTCCGTGCCAACCATTATCTGGATCTGGCCTGTGTTGCTGCTGCTGATGGTGAACGAAGAAGAGTCAGTACCGCCCAAGGCATAGGTCAGCCTGTCGCGGTCGGCGTCGGTGACCCTGACCGGGTCGCCAACGTTTGCGCCAGGTGCCGAGTTTTCGTCGACGGACCGCGTGGCCGTAGCCGAGGCGAATGCGGGTGCCCGATTTGCGGGCGGCGTCACCTCAGCCGCAACGGTCACGGTCGAAGGCCCGCGAACCGGTGTCTCGCTCCTGTCCTCACTCTCAAGGACGCCAGAGAAGTTGTAAGAGCCAGGGTTATCGGGAGCGGTGACCGTATAGCTGCGGGTTTGCGGTCCTGCCTGCAGCAGCCGGAGCGTGACGGTCTGGCCGCTCGCATCCGGGCTGGGCGGGGTGGTGAAGCCGGAAGGCAGGGTCTCCACAACACGCCCCAGACCACCGTAGTTGTTGGCACGTATGGTTACCGTTACCGTCCCGCCCGGGTCCACCGAGGTCGTTGAGAACGAGCGCCGGGCGCTAGGGCCTGGCGGAGCATTCACCGTCACGGTCGTAGGCCCGAGAACCGGTGTCTCGCTCTTGTCCTCACTCTCAAGGACGCCAGAGAAGTTGTAAGGGCCAGGGTTATCGGAAGCGGTGACCGTATAGCTGCGGGTTTGCGGTCCTTCCTGCAGTAGCCGGAGCGTGACGGTCTGGCCGCTCGCATCCGGGCTGGTGAAGCCGGAAGGCAGGGTCTCCACAACACGCCCCAGACCACCATAGTTGTTGGCCTGGATGGTTACCGTTAGTTCTTCGCCCGGGTCCACCGACGTTGCGGAAAATGAGCGTGTCGCCCTGGGCTCCGGCGTTGGCGGCGGAGCATTCACCGTCACGGTCCTAGGCCCGTCAACCTGTGTCTTGCTCTTGTCCTCACTCTCAAGGACGCCAGAGAAGGTGTAAGAGCCAGGGTTATCGGAAGCGGTGACGGTGTAAGTCTCGGTCTGGGGGCCAGCCGACAACAACCTAATCGTCACGGTCTGGCCGCTCGCATCCGGGCTGGTGAAGCCGGAAGGCAGGGTCTCCACAACACGCCCCAGACCACCGTAGTTGTTGGCCTGGATGGTTACCGTTAGTTCTTCGCCCGGGTCCACCGACGTTGCGGAAAATGAGCGTGTCGCACTGGTGGGCTCCATATCCGGCGTAGCCGTAGGCGCCGGCGTTGACGGCGTAGCCGTAATCGTCACTGTATCCGCTCCGACTATCGACCTTTCTTCCCTGCCTTCATCCGCGAGCGTTCCTGAGAAGGTGTAAGAGCCAGGGCTATCGGAAGCGGTGACGGTGTAAGTTACGGTCTGGGGGCCAGCAGACAACAACCTAATCCTCTCGGTCTGGCCGCCGTCTGACGTGGTAAACCCGTCAGGCACGGTCTCTACGATCCTGCCCAAGCGCCCGTAATCCCTGGCGACGATGGTTACCGTCACCGTTTCGCCCGGGTCCACCGAGGTCGCTGAGAACGAGCGTGTCGCGCTGTGACCCGAAGCATCCGCATCCCCCGGAGCCATTAGCCACAGGCTGCCGAGGGCTACCCCGGCAACCGCGACTACCATCAAGAGGGCTAACACTTTATTGGCCAAGTTTATGTCCTCCCGTTCTGTCCAATTCTACGCCACATCCCCGCATCCAGTGCTAGCTCTCAAAGTACAGGTCGACGAGTTCGTTTATCTGTTCCAAGGTAAGCCGGTCGTCATAGTCGAAGTAATCGTCTATGGCCTTGAAGACCTCATCCAGGTCAATCCTGTCGTTGCCATTCGCGTCATACCGCTCCAGCAGGGTGCTTTCTTCGTCCACGTCGGTCACGGTGATGGTCACGGTGATCATGTCGCTTGCGCCTTCTGGGTCGGTGGCCGTGACCGTGACTTCGTAGCTGTCCTTGGTCTCGTAGTCCAGGGCGCCCTTGGTCATCAACTGACCGGTGGCCGAGTCGATGCCGAAGCTGGCCGCGTCTGTACCGCCCAGGTCGTAGGTCAGCGTGTCGCTGTCAGCATCCGTGGCCGTCACCGGGTCGCCTATGTCCATGCCCGCCGCCGTGTTCTCCGCGACTTCTCTTGTGTCGGTCTCGTCATCGAACATGGGGGAGGCGTTCATGGTCACCATCATGGTCTGCATCGAGGCCATCTTGCCCCTGCCTTCCCCGTCGTCGTACATCGCCGTTGCCCGCAGGTGATATCCGGCGTCGCCGACCATCACGGTGTACATGCCGTCTGTCCCGATATTCTCCCAGTCCGTCATGTTCATGGACCTGGCCCACTGCCAGGAAGTGACGTTGTCTATCCTCGTGTACATCGCTATCGGGAACGTGTCGTTCGGGTTCCCATCCGAGTCATCCACCGCCCCACCTAGCTCGTCCCCAACCACTATCGCGGCGGTTGTTGCGTCCGCTCCGTCTCTCCAGAACGTCACCCTACCCGGCTCGTCCTCGTTGGTCACCATTACCATCACGTCGTGGTCGTCCATGTAGGTGCCGTCGCTGGCCTTCAGCGTGACCATGTAGGTGTTGTCCGTGTTGCCGTCCATGGGCATTTCGTAGTTGGGGGAATTCCTGAAGGTGAGCATCCCGCCGCTGATCCTGAAGTCGCCGGCGTCGTCGCCCTCAAGCGTCCAGGTAGCCATGTCCGCCATCGGGCCAGCGATCCTGTAGGAGGCCACGGCATCCGTGCCTTTCTCGGCGTAACTGACTCTGCTCATACCCGAGATTGCCAGGCCGCCGACCATGATCATCGGGGCTTCGTCCATGTCGGTGACCTTGATGGTCACGTCAATGGACGCACTGGCGCCGTCCGGATCCGTGGCCGTAACCGTCACCATGTAGCTCTTCTTGGTCTCGTAGTCCAGCTTGGCCTTGGTCTGCAACTGACCGGACGTCCTGACGATGTCGAACGACGCCATGTCAGTGCCACTCAGGGCGTACGTCAGGACGTCGCCCGTGTTGTCGTCCGTGGCCCCAACGAGGTCTAGGTCTGGATTGTCTGCATTGTCCTCCGTGTCACTGATGTTGATGGGGCGCACCGGTAGAGCCGGGCCCTCCTGCACCTTCCTTACACCGCTCTCCGTATCAGGGAACTTCGGGGCGACGTTCGCAGTGTTCGCTACCACATCATTAGCCGCTTCTTTTGTCGCTTCCTTATTGGCCCCGTGGCCGTCGGTGTAGCTCGCCTTCGCCGACAGCTCGCCTGTCTCCTCTGGCGTGTAGGTGTCTGACGTGGCCATCGCGATGGCGTTGTCATCAGTAACAGAGTCCGCAGCAACATCGTGCCACGTCCACTTAACGCTGTCGGCGACAACGCCGTCAGGGTCCTCCAGGGTGGCGGTCAGCGCGATTCCTACCTTGGGCTGCTCCGACGATAGGGTGACAGTCCCGTCTTCGTCCACGTTCGTAATGGTGACGACCACGGCACGCTCTGCGGTCATCTTGTTCTTGCTGTCTACACCAGCATCAGTGGCAACTACTGTCACCATGTACACGTTGTCCCCGTTGGCGTCCGCGGGCATCTCGTAGTTGGGGGCTTCCTTGAAAGTGAGTACCCCCTCGGTGCTGATCTCGAAGTCGCCCGCGTCAGTGCCGCTTACCGACCAATCCACAGCTTCAGTCTGGTCAACGTCCGTAGCCATGTAGGTGTCAACCGTCTTGGCTGCGTCAATTCCTGTCTGCCCTCTATCGTCGTCAGCGTCGTACTCCTCCCACGAATTCCTAGTAAACCCGTCGGTTATCATCGGGGCTTCGTTCACGTCATTGATGGTGATGGCCACGGTTTGCTCGGTAGCACCACTCGGCGTAGCCCCCACACCCCACGGGTCGGTGGCCGTGACGGTGACCGTTACCGTAGGAGTGTCCTCCCTGTTCAGCGTCGCCCCGGGGGCCACCGTGATCTGGCCAGTGGCTGGGTTGATGTCAAACGAACTCGCGCCAGTTCCAGTCAGTGTGTAGGTCAATGTGTCGCCAGACACGTCGTTGGCTGCAACCGGCCTACCTACGTTGGTACCCGGAGGTGAATTCTCGTCTACGCTTCTTGCGCCAGACCCCGTAGGGAACACGGGGGCGGCGTTAGCAACGGTAGGCTCCGTACGGACATTGATCGTCTTCGACACTGTTTTTGCACTGCCGTCTGTTCTGGTATAGCTGGCCTCTACCTTATGAGAGCCGCTGTTCTCCGGGACATAACTCGACGTGAGGTCGGTACCCGTGCCACCAGCACCAGAAATCGGCGACCCGCCTAGATACCACGTCCACGTGAGAGCGGGGTCACCGTTAGCGGCCCTTTCATTGTCCAAGTCATTATAAGTAGCCGTCACCGACACCCCAACCTGACCCTGGTGCACCGACAGGGTGATCGTCTCGGTCTCCTGCACGTTGGTAACGTTGACGGTGACCTTCTTGTAGCCCACCATTATCGCAGTCCCCGCGCCGGGCGGGTCGTCGGAGGCCGCCACCACCACATTGTAGGTATTAGAGGTGCCGCCCGTGCCGCCGCCCATCGGCATCTCGTAGTCGGGTGGGAAGTTGAAGCTCAGCACGCCGTCGCTGTTGATGCTGAAATCGGCGGCGTCGCTGTTGGTGAAATCAGCACCTGCAAAGCCAGTCGGCAACGGGGTTGGTGCGGTAGTGGGCAGCGACCAGTAGATCATCCGGTCTTCAGGGTCGTCGGCGGTGAACCGCGCCACCTGCGCCGTCCCTTTTTCCGGGTAGTCCTTGGTGATGTCATCCCCGGCTATCACCGGTGGTTCGTCCTCGTTGGTGACCATGATGGTCACGTCAATGGACGCGCTGGCCCCGTTCGGGTCCGCAACTGTGACCGTCACCATGTAGCTCTTCTTGGTCTCGTAGTCCAGCTTGGCCTTGGTCCGCAACTGGCCGGACGTCCTGACGATGTCGAACGACACCATGTCAGCGCCACCCAGCGTGTACGTCAGGTTGGTGTCGGCCGGGTTGGCGTCCGTGGCTGCAACAGGGTCGGCATCGGTGTCACCGGCGGCATCGTTGATATCAGTCCCCGCCGCTGTTCCCTCGGCCACTTTCCTAATACCGCTCTCCGTATCAGGGAACTTCGGAGCGACGTTCGCTGTGTTTACTACCACCGCGTTGGTCACCGCTAAGGACGCGCTGTCAGAACCCTGCCCGTCGGTGTACATCGCTCTCACCGACAGGTTGTCGCCAACATCGCCCGAAACAGGCGTATAAGTGTCCGAAGTGGCGTCAGCAATGGCGGTACTAGTAAGGTCGTTCTCCACAATGGTGCCGTCGTACCACTGCCAGGTGACGTCCTTCACACCGCCATCAAGGTCGGTCACGGAGGCGGTCAACGGGATTCCAACCTTGGGTTGCAACGACGTCAGGGTAACCGTCCCATCCTCCTCCACGTTGGTGACGGTGACGACCACGGTACGCTCTGCGGTCATCTTGTTCTTGCTGTCTACACCAGCATCAGTGGCAACCACTATCACCATGTACACGTTGTCCCCGTTGGCGTCCGCAGGCATCTCGTAGTTGGGGGCTTCCTTGAAAGTGAGTACCCCCTCGGTGCTGATCTCGAAGTCGCCCGCGTCAGTGCCGCTTACCGACCAATCCACAGCTTCAGTCTGGTCAACGTCCGTAGCCATGTAGGTGCTAACAGCCGTCGCAATAAGGGTATTCTCCGGAACGGGTGCCTTCGTGGCTCCTGCTGTAATCATCGGAGCTTCGTTCACGTCACTGATGGTGATGGTCACTTCGACTTCGACGGCGTTGGCAGCCTCTAAAAAGGGAGCATTGGGATCGCCGTACGGGTCGGTGGCCCTGACCATGACCATGTCGTCCTCGTTGGTATCGTGGTCCAGCGCTGTCCGGGGCCCGACCGTGATCTGCCCCGTAGCCCGGTCAATCTCATAGCTGCCGGCGTCATTCCCACTCAGTGTGTAGGTCAATGTGTCGCCAGGGACGTCATTGGCCGCAACCGGCTTACCTACGTTGGTACCCGGAGGCGAATTCTCGTCGACGCTTCTTGCGCCAGACCCCATAGGGAACGTAGGGGGGGCGTTAGCAGCGGAAGGCACCGCACGTACCATATTGGCCGACATTACCATCTTGGACTTGTCAGATCCATGCCCGTCGTCATAGGTGGCTGTGACCTGCAGGTACTTATCCACGACACCCAGCGGCGAGTATGAATCAGTCGTGGCAGTAAGGATAGGAGTCCACGGTCCATTCTTGGAATCGGAATGCTCCCACATCCACTCGGCAGCGGTAATTTGGGCAGTAGTCGCGTCATCATCGGTCAGGGTAGCCGTCAGTGCCTCACCAATCTGGGGCTTCTGCACCGACAGGGTGACCATACCCGGCTCGTCCTCGTCAGTGACCATGACGGTGATCTTCTTGTAGCCCATCATGATCGCGTCCCCGGCGCCGGGCGGGTCGTCGGAGGCCACCACCACCACCTTGTAGGTGTTGGTGTTGGTGTTGTCTGACGCCAATCCCCTCGGCATCTCATAGTCGGGGGAGAAGTTGAAGCTGAGCACCCCGTCGCGGCTGATCATGAAGTGGTCGGCGTCGGCGGCATCGGCGTCTTCCACATCGTCAGTGCCGTCGCCGTCGGTGTCTTGATCACCCGAGGCGTTATCCAGCAGCGACCAGTAGATCATCCGGTCTTCCGGGTCAGTCCCCGTGAAGGTCGCCACCGGGTCCATGTCGTTCTCAGCGTAGCTTATTATTCCGGCATCCTGGGCAAATGCCGAATTTGATGAAAGGCCGGACAGTAGCAGCAATGCCGCCAGTGCCAAAAAGGCGCCGACGACCACTACCCGTGTTGTTACTGAGTTAAAGGGCCGGATTAACATTTGAAGCCTCACATCGCCGATCTTGGATAGTACGACTCTTACCGAGTCGCCCGGTTTCACACGTTCCGAAACTTAGCATTTGGAAAGGCTAGTGTCAATTGGCAATGCTGGCCGGTTTTGCTCAGATTTGGGCAAAACGGCGGTATGCCCGGCGCTCCCAAGAACCCATGCCAGCCGGGGCCCCGCCACCGCCCGGCGCTTACGATACCCGGCAAATGCCGGGCCGCCTGCCGGAGGGCGCGGGCCTGCCGCAATAAGACCTCCTGCGGGCGCAACGGCGCCGTTCCCCGTAGTGACCGGCGAAGCCCGAATCAGTCCGATCAGCGGCCATCCATCACCAGCACCGTCTGCTATACTCAGCCTCGCCATACAGCGTATTGTCCGGTCCGGCCGGCCCAGCCAGAGCGCGCCTGCCATGACCACATCAACTCCCCGGCAACTCCCCGGCAACTCCCCGGCAACTCCCTGGACGGCTTCCCGCAGGCCTGGGCAGGAATCCCACCTGGGTTCCCGCTTTCGCGGGAATGACGATGTGGCCTGGTCCAGATATTTACTCACGTAACTGTTCAGACTGGGGCGAGCAGGGGTTGGGCGAGGATGGAGTTCAGGGCTTGGTAGGGGTTGCGGCCCCGCAAGCGCCATGTGCCGAACAGGGAAGCCAGAACGCTCTTGGTGTTGCTCCCCTCCGGTGAACGGGTCCCGCCGCTGATCTTCCGGCTTACCACCGTTGGGCGCAGGCTCCGCTCCGCTGCGTTGTTGTCCGCCTTAGCCCGGGGCTCGGCGACGAAGGTGAACAGCTCCGGCAGGAAGCGTTCCACCCGCTGGCACAGCACGCTCATGGGCGCATCGCTGCCAAGGTAAGGCTTGCAGATGGACCATAGCCTCTGCTGACACTGCTGTTGCAGCTTTACCCGCTGGGCCCGCTGCACCGTTTCCGGCAGCTCCGGGTCGGGACCGGGACAGGCTTGGGCCTGGTCATACACCTCCCGCACCTGTTGGGCCCATTGGGCCAGTGGGCCCATTGGGCCAGCCGCTGGTCAGGACGATTGCAAAGTCAGGAGGCTTGACCGCAGAGGCGGGCGATGGTCTGCATTGGGCGGAAGGCGCAGGTCTTGGCTCGCAGGGGCATGGACATCCGGAGGGGAAACCATCCTTCCAGGCGCAGGGCGTTCAGCGCGGTGTTGACCAGGGTGGCGTATACCTCACCCAGTCCCGGACGGCGCAGGGTGTGGACGTCCTCATCCCAACTGCGGTCCTTCACGTGGTGCAGGCTGTTCTCAACGCTCCAGTGGTTGCGGAACCCTCGAAGCAGTTCCTTTGGTCCGCACCGCCGGGAACTCAGGCTGGTCAGCAGATACCAGCGCTCCCGGCTCACCTCCCCGGTGGCTATGTCCACCGCCTCCTTCTCCACCATCGCCCCCTGCCTCGCTCCAGGAAAGCCCAACTCATCCCGGATATAGTCGGCCAGTACCTCATCGGTCCAGATGCGCCGCTTCTCGATCACACCCGCTTTTTTTCCAGGGTCTCCGCCTCAGGCTCCCCCAGTTCCTCCACGGCAAACCCGTCCGCCAATGCCGCCAGCACCTCAGGCTGGTTCCCCTTGATTCGCACCAGATAGTCCCGTCCGTGGCTGACTATGCCCTGGCACAGGTCCCGCTCCGCGTACAGGGCGTCCATGGTCAGCAGTCGCAGGCCGGGATAGCGCTCGAACAGTTGGGCCAACTGTTCCCGCAACACCCCGGGTTCGTACCGCTTCTCCGACGCCGGCCACTGAGCCAAGCACAACTTAAGGTCGTGGGCCAGCACGTTCACCATCACCAGAGGATTCCCGTGGCTGTCCTCGGACTGCTTGGCCCACTTGCCGTCCACCGAGGCATTCAGCTCCTGGTCCGCCACCACGCGGGCCACCCAGCCGGTCAGGGCCCCCTGCAACTGCTCATAGGGCACCCCAGTCAGGGTGCGCGAAATGGTGGTAGCGTGGGGCGGATGGTCCCGGAGAAACCCCAGAGGCTCCTTCAGCACCGGCCAGTGCATCCTGGCGAAGAGGGCGATGTGGGCCATGGTGGTCTGGCCACAAACCAGGCCCAGCAGGGTGAGCCGCAGTATTGCCTGAAAGGGATGGCGCACTCCCCTGGCCTTCCGGGGGTCCGGCACCTGCTCCAAGCACTGGAAGAGAGATTCCGCCGCTTCCATATCCTCACACTCCCATATCTCATTTCCCTATCTTTTAAACCTCCTTCCCCGACTTTGCAATCGTCCTGGCCGCTGGTATTGAGGGTTGACAGCAGTTGGTATTATAGTATATATTGGTGTAGTATAGATGTTATTAGTAAACGCATCAGCCTGACCGCTTGGGGCAGGCTCTACGGTTTCGACAAGGCCACGGCCTCTCGTCTGCATCGTACCGGCCAGCTGCCACCGGAACTCCAGATAGAGCAGCTTCCCAACGGGCGTTATTACGCCGTTGCGCCTCCCGGCAATGACGGACCTTGCGTGGTCTATGTCTGGGTGTCTTCCGGCGGCCAAGGGGAGGATCTGGACCGGCAGGTGGGCCGGGTGGTTGAATGGGCCACCGGTCATGGCCACCGTCCTGATGAGGTGGTCAAGGAAATTGGCTCCGGGCTGAACGGGAACCGGCAGCAGTTGCGCCGTATTGTGGGGGATCCCACTGGCAGCACGATTTTGGTGGAGCATCGTGACCGGCTGTGCCGTTTCGGCTTTGAGTGCTTGGAAGCGGCGTTGGCAGGGCGGGGTGCGCGTGTCCTTTTGGCGGACGGCCGCGAGGTGGAGGATGACCTGGTGCGGGATGTTACCGAGGTGATGACTTCGCTCTGCGCCCGCCTGTACGGGAAACGCTCGGCAAGACGCCGGGCGGAGCGCGCAATGTCGGCGGCTGCGGCTGCGGAGACTGCTTGATGATAGGTGCATACCAGACCCGCGTCACCGTTTTTCGGGGCATGGACCGGGCGGACGGTGAAGCTGCGCTTTCGGCCTACGGCGAGTTGTACGGCCGGGTGGAGCGGAAGCTGTTCGCCGCCGTGGCGGCGGGCTGGTCCGCCACGTCCCTGAAGAACGCTTATCTGCGGGAGCACCGGATACCGGCCCGGATGTTCAACGGGGTGAGGGTGTCGCTGGAGGGCAAGATAGCCTCGGTCCGGGAGGCCGGGAAGTTGCGGCAGGACAGCCTGCGGCGGCGCATCGCCCGCGCGGAGCGGGAGATTGCCCAGGCTGAGGAGCAGGCACAGTGGCGGCAGGTCCACCAGAAGCGGAGACGGTTGGCCAATCTGAGGTCTCGCCTGGCGGGATTGGAGGCCGACCTGGCCGCGGACCGGGTCCGGCTGTGCTTCGGGTCGAAGCGGCTGTGGCGTAAGCAACATCATCCGGAGGCCAACGGGTATGGCAGCCATGAGGAATGGCTCGAGGACTGGCGGGCAGCCCGCAGTGATGAGTTCTTCGTGCTGGGCAGCCGGGATGAGACCGGCGGTTGCCAGCTGTGCGTGGCCGACGTGGCCGAAGACGGCACACTGACCCTGCGGCTCCGGCTGCCGGATTGCTTGGCCGAACAGCATGGCAAATATGTGGTCATCGAAGGCGTGAGGTTCGCCTATGGCCACGAGCAGGTGCTGGCGGCGTTGGAGAGCAATGCCGAGTACGCGGCATACCGGCGGCAGTATGGAGAGAAGGCGGCCCGGGCCGCCAACTTGGGACAGGCCGTCTGCTACCGGTTCAAGCGGGACGCAAAGGGCTGGCGGGTGTTCGCCACCACGGAGATGATGGCGGTAGCGACAACTACGGACCGGGGGCGCGGCGCCATCGGCGTGGACCTGAACGCCGGCCATCTGGCGGTGGCGGAGACCAACAGCAGCGGCAATTATCTGAACGCTTGGCGCGTGCCGTTGGTGACCTACGGCAAGTCCCGGCGTCAGGCTGAGGCCATCATTGGGGATGCCGTGGCCAGCGTGGTGGAGTACGCCAGAGCCGCCGGCAAGCCCATCGTTATCGAGAAGCTGGACTTCCGGCAGAAGAAGGCGGCCCTGGAGGGCGAGTCCCGCAAGTACAGCCGGATGCTTTCGTCGTTCAGCTACGGCAAGGTCAAGGCGTACTTTCTCTCCCGCGGCTGCCGTCAGGGAGTGGAGATACATCAGGTCAACCCGGCCTTCAGTTCCGTCATCGGCCGGGTGAAGTTCATGGAACGATACGGGCTCAGTGTCCATCAAGCTGCGGCCATGGTGCTGGCCCGTCGTTTGCTCAGGTGTTCCGAGCGCATCCCCCGCCGGCGGGCCGCACCCGTCGGCAATGGCGCCCATGTCGCCTTCGCCGTACCTGCAAGGAAGCGAGCGAAGCACGTATGGACGTACTGGGGCGCGGTCCTGGGGCAGCTGAGACCGGCGCTTGCAGCGCAGCACCGGCTGGGGAGGCCGCGGGGCCGACCCAATCCGGTTCGGGCGGTCCGGCGGGCGGGAGCCCGCGGAGTGGCTTGAGCGGGGACCAGTTCGGTGTTCCCGGGTGAGATTCCCTGGCGGAGCCGCCTTGAACTGTTGGGGCGGCGGCGCGGCTGAGACCGCGTCTTCAGAGAAGGCTGACAATGGTCATGTGACTAAAGTCTACCATTTTTACAACGGTGTGTTATTTAAGCCTTTCTCGTGTCCCAGGATTTTGTCAGTTTGTGCCCGGACGGTATTGCCCGGACGGCATCGTAAAGACCAACCGGGCCCGGCGCGTCTCGAATCCGTTCCCGAGCCAAAGATACTACCTGACGGCCAATGGCATCAGACAGGCCGCGGAGTCGCTCGGCTTTGCCACGCGCTCGGACTTCGTGCGCGCCTACCCCGTGTCCAAGGAGTGGCTGGCGCTTCTCATCCGCCGGATGGACGCAGTGGCCGCCGTCTACCGTCTCGCAGCGTCTCTCTCCGTCCACAACCCGGCCGCCGACCTCGCCCGGACGTGACCGAGTGCTCATTACGCGTCCAAGGCCAGGTACCCTATAATGGCGGCAAGTCTCATCCGACCCACCGCCAAACGAGGAACGCCATGACCAGCAAGCTGAGGCACTCGCACCGTTGTAAAAAAGGTTGACTTTGGTAACAAGACCAGGGTCAGCCTTCCCTGAGACGCTACCCGAAGGGGGAAGCGCCGCCGCCCCAACAGTGCAAGGCGGCTCCGCCCGGGAATCGCACCCGGGAACACCGAACTGGTCCCCGCTCAAGCCGCCACCCCGGTCAAAACCCGGTTGACAGCCTGAACCGGATTGGGTCGGCCGCGCGGCCTCCCCAGCCGGTGTTGCGCTGCAAGCGCCGGTCTCAGCTGCCCCCAGACCGCACCCCAGTACGTCCATACGTGCTTCACTCGCTTCCTTGCAGGTACGGCGAAGGCGACATGGGCGCCGTTGCCGACGGGACAGACCCGCCGGCGGGGGATGCGCTCGGAACAGCCGAGCAAACGACGGGCCAGCACCAGGGCCGCAGCCTGATGGACGCTGAGCCCGTAACGCTCCATGAACTTCACCCGGCCGATGACCGAACTGAAGGCCGGGTTGACCTGATGAACTTCCACTCCCTGACGGTAGCCGCGGGAGAGAAAGTATGCCTTGACCTTTCCGTAGCTGAAACTGGACAGCATCCGGCTGTACCTGCGGGACTCACCCTCCAAAGCGGCCTTCTTCTGCCGGAAGTCCAGCCTCTCGATGACGATGGGCTTACCGGCGGCTCTGGCGTACTCAACCACGCCGGCCACGGCATCCCCAATGATGGCCTCAGCCTGACGCCGGGACCTGCCGTAGGTGACCAGCGGCACCCGCCAGGCGTTCAAGTAGTTGCCGCTACTGTTGGTCTCGGCCACCGCCAGATGGTCGGCATTCAGGTCCACCCCGATGACGCCGCGCCCCCGGTCAGTAGCCAAGGGTACCTCAGCCATATCGGTGGTGACGAACACCCGCCAGCCCTTTCCGTCCCGCTTGAACCGGTAGCTGACGGCCTGGCCCAGATTGGCGGCTCTCGCCGCCTGCTCACCGCGCTGACGCCGGCAGGCGGCATACTCGGCATTGGACTGCAGGGCCGCCAGCACCTGCTCATGGCCGTAGGCGAACCTCACGCCTTCGATGACCAGGTATTTGCCATGCTCCCCAGCCAGGCAATCCGGCATCCGCAGCCGGAGGGTCAGCGTGCCGTCTTCGGCAATGGCGGCCACGCATAGCTGGCAGCCCCCGGTCTCATCCCGGCTCCCCAGCACGAAGAACTCCCCGTTTCGGGCATCCCGCCAGTCTTGGACCCATTCCTCATGACTGGCATAGCCGTTGGCCTCCAGGTGATGCTGCTTGCGCCACAGCCGTTTCGACCCGAAGCACAGCCGGACCCGGTCCGCAGCCAGGTCGGCTTCCAATCCCGCCAGACGAGACTTCAGATTGGCCAACCGCCGACGCTTCTGATGAGCCTGCTGCCGCCGGCCCTGCTCCGCGGCATCGGATATCTCACGCTCCGCGCGGGCGATGCGCCGTCGCAGGCTCTCCTGCCGCAACTTCCGGGCCTCCCGGACCGACGCAACCTTGCCGTCCAAGGACACCCTAACGGCGTTGAACATACGAGCCGGTATCCCGTACCGCTTCAGGTACGCGTTCTTCAGGGACGTGGCGGACCGCCCCGCCGCGACGTCGGCAAAGAGCTTCCGCTGCACCCGGCCGTACAGCTCACCGTAGGCCGACAGCGCAGCTTCACCGTCCCCACGGTCCATGCCCCGAAAAACGGTGACGCGGGTCTGATAGGTGCCGGTCATGAGCCTTCCCCTGCCGCTGCCAACGCCCGTTTCGCCCGGCGTCTTGCCGAGCGCTGCCCGTACAGGCGGACGCAGAGCAACGTCATCACCTCGGTGACGTCCCGCACCAGGTCATCCTCAAGCTCGTCTTCGTCCATCACCACGATCCGGGCGCCTCTCCCGGCCAACGCCGCTTCCACATACTCGAAGCCGAAACGGCACAGCCTCTCCCGGTGCTCCACTATTATCATTGCGACAGTGGGATCCCCAACGATGCGGCGCAACTGCCGCCGGTCCCCGTTCAACCCGGAGCCAATCTCCTTGACGACCTCATCGGCACGATGCCCATGCCGGGTGGCCCACTCCACCACCCGGCCCACCTGCCGGTCCAGGTCCTCCTTCTGATCCCCTGAGGAGACCCGGGCGTATACCACGCAGCGTCTATCATTGCCGGGAGGCACCACAACGTAGTAACGCCCATTGGGGAGCTGCTCGATCTGGAGTTCCGGGGGCAACTTCCCGGCGAGGTGCAGGCGCGAAGTTGTGGCCTTGTCGAAACCGTAGAGACGGCCCCACGCCGTCAGGCTGATGCGCCTACTAACAACATCCATACTTCTCTATTATATACTATAATGGCAGCTGTTGGATACCCCCTTTCAGCCGCCGTACGGGAACCGGGCAGCTATCGTAAGCGCCTTTTCCTCAGTCTGCTGGGAGGGGGTTCCTTATGCGACCCGCCTCCGCCCAATTTAGGAGGCTAGTACTGTTCCAATAAAGTCTTGCCATAGTATGGGATATTGAGTAGGCTTGGGTATGATCTTCCAAGGAGGCTGTACCCGGAAATGCCTGCCATCAAATACAAAGTCGAACTAACACCATCCCAACGCTCCACTCTGGTTGAGGTATCCCGCCGGGGCAAGCCGTTAGCCCGCACGCTAAAGCGGGCCCTTGCGCTGTTGAAGGCTGACGAAGGACTGTCAGACCGGGAGGCCGCAGTGGCGGTTTCAATGAGCGCTGCTACTGTTGCCAGAACGCGGAGACGGTTCGCCGAAGAGGGGCTGGAAGCCGCAATCAACGACCGGCCGCGGCCCGGCCGGGAGCGCAAGCTGAATGGCAGACAGGAAGCGCACCTGGTCGCCGTCGTGTGCAGCAGTCCACCCGAAGGACATGTAAACTGGACGCTTCATCTGCTGGCGGACAAGGTGGTGGAGATGGAGTTCGCCGGGAGCATCTCCTTGGAGACGGTGCGCCAGATACTCAAAAAAACGAACTCAAGCCGTGGAAGAAGAAGGAATGGTGCATCCCCAAGCTGAGCGGGGAGTTCGTGGCCCGGATGGAGGACGTGCTGGACCTTTACCACGAAGCCCACGACCCGGAGCGTCCGGTGGTGTGTTTTGACGAGAGTTCCAAGCAGTTGACGGATGATGTGAGGCCGCCCATCAAGGCCGCCCCCGGACGGGTGGAACGCTATGACACTGAGTACCAGCGAAACGGGACCCGGAACCTGTTCATGTTCTGTGAACCGAAGGGCGGATGGAGACATGTCGAGGTGACCGGGCGCCGCACTGCGGTGGACTTCGCTCAACAGATGAAGTGGCTGGTGGATGAAGCGTATCCTGAGGCCACCGTGATCCGGCTGGTGTTGGACAATCTCAACACCCACAAGCTGGGTTCGCTCTACGAAGCATTTGAACCCTCCGAAGCGCGTCGCATAGCCAAAGGGCTGGAGTTTCACTACACTCCGATTCACGGAAGCTGGCTGAATATGGCGGAGATCGAGCTGAGCGTCTTCAGCAGGGCGTGTCTGAACCGCCGCCGGATCGGCAATGAACCGTTGCTGAGACGGGAACTAACCGCTCTGGAAAGCGAACGCAACGACGCCGGTGCTGTCATAGACTGGAGGTTTTCCACCCAGGACGCCCGCAGTAAACTCCAACATATCTATCCATCAAGATTAACTTGAAACGGTACTAGTAGTCAGTCAAACTTGATTTAGATGGTAATGTGAAAGATTGACCAAAGGAGCTATCCTGACTCTGGATCGAGTTGAAGTGAGGTGATGATATGGTCAGGGAAAAGTACGGAGTCCGGTTGACACCGGAGCAGCGGAACCAACTGGAACACCTGGTTCGGGCAGGTAAAAGCACCGCCCGGGTCACTACTCGGGCCCGGATTTTGCTGAAGACCGATGCGGGTTGGTCTGCGCCCCAGGTGGCCCAAGCCCTGGATGTGGCCGAGGGCACGGTGTTCCGCATCAAGCGCCGCTTTGCCGAGGAGGGATTAGCTGGGGTGCTGCAAGACCGGCCCCAGGCCCACCGGTACCGGAAGCTGGACGACCGGGGCGAAGCCCACCTCATCGCCTTGGCCTGCACTCCGGCGCCGGCGGGGCATGACCATTGGACTCTACGGTTGCTGGCTGGGAAGGTGGTGGAACTGGGGCTGGCGCCGTCCCTGTCCCACGAGACGGTGCGGCTGCACCTGAAAAAAACGTCCTTAAGCCGTGGCAGAAGCAGGAGTGGTGCATTCCCCAGGTAAGCGCCGACTTCGTGGCCCATATGGAGGATGTCCTGGACCTCTATGCCGAACCCTATGACCCGCAACGGCCGGTAGTCTGCTTTGACGAGACCTCCACCCAGTTGTTGGCCGAGACCCGGCCCCCGATGCCGCCCCGGCCGGGACTTCCGCTGCGGCAGGACTACGAGTACCGGCGGGAGGGAACCCGCAACCTGTTCCTGGCCTGTGAGCCATTGGCGGGCTGGCGGCAGGTGGCGGTGACCCAGCGGCGTACCATGCAGGACTTCGCCCATCAGATGCGTTGGCTGGTGGACGAAGCCTACCCGGAGACCCCGGTGGTGCGGGTGGTCATGGACAACCTGAACACTCATCGTACGGCGTCCCTGTACGAAACTTTCCCGGCGCCGGAGGCCCGGAGGATTGCCCGGCGGTTGGAGTTTCACTACACGCCCAAGCACGGCAGTTGGTTGAACATGGCCGAAATCGAGTTCAGCGTACTGTCCCGCTCCTGCCTCAACCAGCGGCTCCCCAGCGAGGAATCGCTCCAACGGGTGGTCAGAGCCTCGGTGCGAGAGCGAAACGAGGCGCGGGTCACCATCAACTGGAGGTTCACCACCAAGGATGCCCGAACCAAGCTCCATCGCCTCTATCCCTTCGATTCCAAACATGACTGACTACTAGTTACGAGATAATGGTTCTCTAACTAACGCTATCCAATGCTATACTACACGTTATGGCATACATTCCAGGACGCAAAGCCTCGGCGCAACTTGGAATCCACCAGAACACTCTCAGGCGATATGCTGATGCAGGCCGGATACAGACAATCAGAACGGCATCGGGACAACGCCGGTACGATGTTGACGCCTTCTTGCGCCAATCCGCCGACGCCGCCCTTGTCTGCTACTGCCGGGTCAGCAGCGCCAAGCAACGGGACGGCCTCGCCCGCCAGGTCGCCTTCATGCGGGAACGCTACCCCAACGCCGAAATCGTCTCCGACACCGGCGGCGGGCTCAACTTCCGGCGAAAGGGACTTGTCGCCTTACTGGAGCGACTTCAGCGCGGCGATAAGCTCCGCATTGTGGTTGCCCACCGAGACCGGCTTGCCCGGTTCGGATTCGAGCTCATCCAGTGGCTTGCCGAGCAGAACGGCGGCGGGGTCGTGGTTCTCGACAACACGGACTACAGCCCCGAACAGGAACTCACCCAGGATATTCTCGCCATCCTTCACACCTTCAGTTGCCGGCTTCACGGCTTGCGGCGATACCGCAACGCGATCAAGGAGGATCCGGGTCTATCCGGCCGGGGAGCAGCGCCGGACACTCAGGCTGTGGTTTGATGCCGCCCGGTGGTGTTACAACGAAACAGTGGCGAGGTTGAGGCGAACCGGGGAGGCGGCCAGTTGGAAGGCCATCAAGACCGGCATCATCCACGCCGTACCGGAACGCCTCAAAGCCGCGCCTTACCAGGTCCGCAGCATCGCGGTCCGAGACGCCTGCCGGGCAATCTCGGAGGTCCGCCGCCGCAACCGGCAACTCAAAGCCGAGCAGGCCCGAGGCCAGCACCTGGAGGTTGACTGGCGCCGGGCGAACTTCCGCAGCCGGAAAGCTCCCCGCCAGGGCTGCTTCATTCCGGAGCGCGCCGTTACGGACCTCGGAGCCTATTACACGATTCTGGGCAAGCTGCGGATGGCCGAAACGCTGCCGGCCAACCACGGCGACAGCCGCTTGACTCTGCACAATGGCCAGTATCATCTGGTCGTGACCATGCCGGCGCAACGGCGCGTCAGCGAGACCCAAGCCCGCGCCGTTGCGCTGGACCCCGGTATCCGCTCGTTTCTGACCTGGTTCCCGGAAACCGGCACCGGCCACATCGCACCCGGAGCCTTCGGCAAGATTCAACGTCTCTGCGCCCACCTGGACGATCTGCTTTCCCGCGCCAAACTGGAAACGCGGCGGCTGGCAAAGCGCAACAAGCACCGGGCGGTCAGCCGGATGAGAACCAGGATCGGCAACCTGATTGATGAATTGCACCACCAGGCTGCCCGCTGGCTGGTGGACAACTTCGACATCATCCTGCTGCCCACCTTCGAGAGCTCTGCTATGGCCCGGCGGGGAGCGCGCAAGCTGCGCTCCAAGTCCGTCCGCTCCCTGCTCACCTGCGCCCATTACAGATTCCAGCAGTTCCTGGTCTGGAAAGCATGGCAGCCGGGCAAAGACGTGGTGCTGGTCAACGAGGCTTATACCAGCAAAACCTGCAGCTGGAGCGGAGAGATCATCCTGAACCTGGGAGGCCGCCGGGTGGTGGCCGGTTCGGATGGTGTCCGGGTCAACCGGGACATCAATGGCGCCCGCGGGATATTCCTGCGGGCTTTGGGAGATACACCTGCCCTGCGCGAAGCCGCGCAGGAGCACATCGGCGACTACGCTGTTGGCGTTAGTTAGCGAAAAGGTATCGGCCCTATGGTTTCTTCCAAAAGGCTAAGTGCCTTGGCGATCCTGCTGACCTTGGTGGTCTTACTCGCCGGTCCCGTGCACGCCGACGATGGCGACTCCCAATACCCCGTCCCCGAAAAGACCGAGCAGCCATACCCCAACCTCGGCTCGAGCCTCAACCAATTGATCGCCAGCGTTGAGGCGGGGCGGGCCGCCGAGAAAGCCGCCGAGAGCGCCCCGGTACATAGGGCAGGGGCGGTCGCCGTAACCATCTACCTGTCTGGCGAGACCGGTGAGTTGGTGGCGTTCTTGGAGGAGAACGGCGCGCCGCCCCGGAACGTCGGGGACGGGTACGTCGAAGCCTACGTGCCGGTGGCGCTACTGGGGGCGGTGTCGGAGCTGCCCGGCGTCGTCCGGGTCCGGGAGATTGTCCCTGCCCAACAGGTGCGGCTCGCCCAGTACGTCCGGGGACAGGGTCCCTTGGTGCACGGGTCTACGGTGTGGAACCAAGCGGGCTACGGTGGCCAAGGCATCAAAGTGGGAGTGATTGACGGCCCCTTCGGCTTCAAGAGCTTCGGTTCCCTGATGGGGAACGACCTGCCGTCCACCGTGGTGGCCCGGTGCTATACGGACATCGGCGTATTCACCCAGGATCTGCGGGACTGCGAAAGTTCACGGCTCGGCGTTGGCGATGACCATGGCACACTGGTTGCGGAGGCAGTCGTGGACATCGCCCCGGATGCGGCCCTGTACATAGCCAGTCCTTGGTCGAAGGGAGACGACGCTGCAACGGCCGATTGGATGGTCTCTCAGGGCGTGTCTGTCATAGTCTACCCGATAAGCTGGCCATTCGACGGTCCCGGTGACGGCACCTCTCCATTCGGGGACAGCCCCCTAAAGGCTGTGGACCGGGCGGTGAGCGAAGGCGCCGTTTGGCTCAGTGCGGCGGGGAATGCTGCCAAGGAGACTTGGTTCGGACCGTACTCCGCCGTGGACGTGGGTGAATTTACATTCCTCGTGTTCGATGGTGTTGACGCCCTCAACGACGTAGTGTTTTCAGCCGGGGATCTCATAAGGGTCCAGCTGCGGTGGGACGATAGTTGGGGCGCAGCAAGGCGAGATTTTGACCTTATTCTTTGGGACTTTGCTACTATGGATATCGTGGCGGCCAGTTTCGACCTTCAGACCGGGAGGGCCGGGCAAGTCCCTAACGAAGAACTGATATACCTAGTTCCCCAAGATGGCCTGTATGCCGTGGTGGTAGCCCACGATGGTGGCGGCATCCCTGACTGGCTCCAAGTCACGGTCCGGGGCAGTCGTATTGAGCACCACACCTTATATGGCAGTATTGTGAACCCGGCGGAAAGCGCCAACCCCGGTATGCTGGCGGTCGGGGCGGCCCACTGGGATGACGTAGGCGCTGTCCTCCCCTTCAGCAGCCGTGGCCCGACACCCGATGGCCGGGTCAAGCCCGACATCGTCGGAGCGACCTGCGGGAGAACGGCGCTGGTGCCCTTGGGGCCATACGGGATAGGTTTCTGCGGGACCAGCCAAGCCGCGCCCCATTTGGCGGGTATGGCCGCCTTGGTGCGCCAGCGCTTCCCGCACCTGACCCCGGCCCAAGTTGCGGCCTACCTGAAGGGCCACGCGGAGCAGCGGGAGGAGTTAGACCCCAACAACACTTGGGGCCACGGGTTCGCCGTTCTCCCGCTTGCCGACGTCATATCCGCCAGTCCAGCCATCACCAGCATTGGCGTGGCCACCAACTTAGCCCCGGTGCGGATTGACCAGCCCATCCCAGTGACACTCACCTTCTCCAAGCCGGTGACCGGCTTCACCGCAAGTGATCTGAGCGCGGAGAACGCGGCAGTGAGCAACTTCGCCGGAAGCGACGGCGACTCCGCCTACACGTTTGATATAACACCTGCCGCTATCGGCGAGGTGGCTGTTGAGATACCCGCCGGGGCCGCCACGGACGGGGATGGCAATGAGAACGAAGCTTTCCTGCTCTCTCTGGGCATCCCCTACGATGACGACGGGGACGGCCAGATCGGCTTGAGCGAAGTTTACAATGTCATAGATGACTACTTCTCCCACCGGATTGACCTAGTCCACGTCTGGGCCGCCGTGGACAGCTACTTCTCCGGGGTAGAGCGTTCGCAGTAAGCCACGGCTGGGCGAAGAGGGATTCCTTCCAGCTTGGCGGGGGCGGAATGGTGTTCTTGCAGAATACGGGTACAGCCATCCATGTTGCGCTATTCGTAGCCAATTCTCGGCCGTCTGGGTTTCGCAATTTTCTCCGCTATCAGAGCAGGTCGCAACTGGTTGGCTTGTGATGTCCGTCCCCATCTGATTGAGGTCTTCAAAATGAGGGCTCCGCAACATCTGGCATGGGTGGAAACCGAGCCGGAGACGGACGGACGCCGCTTCTGAACAACGACAATTAACTTTGCCGGCCTGTTGCCTCACCAGAAAATGTTACCGAAATTCTAGCACTTATCTACTCTACCACCCCAACCAAGACTAATTCCACCTTCTCGCTCCGTTCCGATGCAGGTCCATCAGTTGCGGCGTAGACAAGCCTCTTGGCCATGACGCCACGCCAGTCCTTCACCCTGCGCTGCAGCGTTCGCAGCTGAGCATCTCCGAACCGGCCCGGATAAGCCTCGCGTAATTTTGCCAGCAGATCATTGGCGTTGGTGTCGGGGTCTTTCTGCAACCACAGCAGCACGTCGCACCACACGCCTTCAAAGGGGTCCTTCCGGGTACGCCAGTGACGAGGCGGGCGAACTCGCGCCGTGTGAGTGGGCCGCCTCTCGTCAGCGCCGGGGGAGTACCACACCTGCGGGCTGAGGCGGGACGGCTCCGCCGCCTGCTGGGAGCTATACTCGATAACCACACCTGCGGCGTGAAGAAGGAGCGGGCTTCCACGGCGATTCCGGGCCAACCAGTCCATTTCTCCCGCCTCCCTTGGCAGCCTTATACCGGGCCCACAAGACTCCCGCGATTCGCGGGTTGGGGCCGTGGCGGCCCTGACCACCTCAGGCGGCCGGGCGCTTCGCGGCACCGAGTACACCTCCCGGCAAAACCAGCTGACGTCAGGAGCGCCAACCAGCAGCAGGGACAGCATCGCGCAGCCTCCAGGAGCGCTGCCTGGTCTGGAGGCGCGACTATGTGGACGACGGATCGGATTGACCATAAGCCTTCGTCGTACCCGTGAGGAAGCGAGTGAAGCACGTGTGGACGTACTGGGGTGCGGTCTGGGGGCAGCTGAGACCGGCGCTTGCAGCGCAACACCGGCTGGGGAGGCCGCGGGGCCGACCCAATCCGGTTCGGGCGGTCCGGCGGGCGGATGCCCGTGGAGTGGCTTGAGCGGGGACCAGTTCGGTGTTCCCGGGTGGGATTCCCGGGCGGAGCCGCCTTGCACTGTTGGGGCGGCGGCGCGGCTGAGACCGCGTCTTCAGAGAAGGCTGACAATGGTCATGTGACTGAAGTCAACCATTTTTACAACGGTAATGAGCA
Source organism: Dehalococcoidia bacterium (assembly GCA_965197575.1). Classification (GTDB taxonomy): domain Bacteria; phylum Chloroflexota; class Dehalococcoidia; order Lucifugimonadales; family UBA3495; genus VXOI01. The sequence continues at coordinate 4,704,829 of OZ240214.1, read as the reverse complement.
TTTCCGGGATCAACCAGATACTTCAAGCGGATAAATGCAAGCGAGTTGCTAAGCATCTTGACATCACTAAATAGGAACACTACGATGTCTCCATGCGAACTACGCTGACACTGGACGATGATGTAGCCCGTGCATTGCGGGAACGAGCCCGGCTGCTGAACCTTCCCTTCAAGCAGGTGGTCAACGAAACCCTTAGGCGCGGGTTGTCGCCCGAAGCCAACGAGGCCAGGCTGACAGGGTACCGGCTCGTACCGCACCAAAGCGAGCTTGCTCCCGGCATCGACCCGCTGAGGCTCAACCAAATTAACGATCAACTGGAGTCGGACGCTTTTGGCCGACTTGGTGCGGGGTGATAATCCCGGACCTCAACCTGCTGGTATATGCACACAACGACGGAGCGCCCTTCCACCCCTTGGCCAGGCGTTGGTGGGAAGAATTGGTCAACGGAAGCGAACGAGTGGGCGTTCCGTGGGTCGTCGCAACAGGGTTTGTGCGGCTGATGACGAACCCCAGGGTGTTGGCTCACCCGGCGACACCGGCTGAAACGGTGGACTTCGTAACCGCGTGGTTCCGCTTTCCTCAGGTAATCCCGATCAACCCAGGTGCTGACCATTTGACCCTTTTCCGCCGGAACTTGGTCGCGGCGGGGGTTGGCGCTAACTTGGTGACCGATGCCCACATCGCCGCCATGGCGATGGAGTATCAAGCAGAGGTTCACTCCAACGACACCGATTTTAGCCGGTTTCCCGGGCTCCGCTGGCGCAACCCTCTCTGACGACTTAGTACTACAGCCGCACTAACACCGACTCGGTACTTTCGGTCTCAAATTCAGCGTAGTTTCATTAGGATCGGAGACGTTGGCCGTAGCCAGACGTTGCGATTTCAGGACCGTCAAACACCCCAAGCGACCATCTGCGGCTGTAGTATTAGAGCCTATCCTAAAAACTGGTGAAACCCGCTGAGTAGTGAATGGGGAAGGAGGCAGAGGAGCGGCTAAACTTGGGGAATGACGAAAGCGAAAGAACCCAAGCCGCCTCGACCGCCCCGCGCCGGCCCAGCCACTCCGGTCAACCCCACCACCGGCTCCTTTCAGGTATCCGATGAACTGTGGGAAATATTGGCCCCGCTAATTCCCCAGCGGGTGAACACCCATCCCTTGGGCGGAGGCCGGCCCCGGGTCCCCGACCGGACCTGCGCCAACGGCATCTTCTACGTGCTGCGCACCGGCTGCCAGTGGAAGGCGTTGGACGCCACCGGCATCTGCTCCGGCTCCACGGCCCATCTGCGCTTCCAGGAGTGGGCCGCCGCCGGGATGTTCCTGGAGCTATGGCGGACGGGGCTGGAACGTTACGATGAGTTGAAGGGTATAGACTGGAGCTGGCTGAGTATGGACGGGGCCATGACCAAATCCCCCTTGGGCGGGGGAAAAAACCGGCCCCAACCCCACGGACCGGGGTATCCAACAGCTGGCATTATAGTATATAACAGAGATGTATGGATGTCGTTAGTCGCCGCATCAGTCTGACCGCTTGGGGCCGTCTCTACGGCTTCGACAAGGCCACAACTTCGCGCCTGCATCGCACCGGGAAGCTGCCCCCGGAACTCCAGATCGAGCAGCTCCCCAATGGGCGTTACTACGTTGTGGTGCCTCCCGGCAATGATAGACGCTGCGTGGTATACGCCCGGGTCTCCTCAGGGGATCAGAAGGAGGACCTGGACCGGCAGGTGGGCCGGGTGGTGGAGTGGGCCACCCGGCATGGGCATCGTGCCGATGAGGTCGTCAAGGAGATTGGCTCCGGGTTGAACGGGGACCGGCGGCAGTTGCGCCGCATCGTTGGGGATCCCACTGTCGCAATGATAATAGTGGAGCACCGGGAGAGGTTGTGCCGTTTTGGTTTCGAGTATGTGGAAGCGGCGTTGGCCGGCCGGGGAGCCCGGATCGTGGTGATGGACGAAGGGGAGCTTGAGGATGACCTGGTGCGGGACGTCACCGAGGTGATGACTTCGCTCTGCGCCCGCCTGTACGGGAAACGCTCGGCAAAACGCCGGGCGGAACGGGCGTTGGCAGCGGCAGGGGAAGGCTCATGACCGGCACATATCAGACCCGCGTCACCGTTTTCCGGGGCATGGACCGGGCGGACGGTGAAGCTGCGCTGTCGGCCTATGGCGAGTTGTACGGCCGCGTGGAACGGAAGCTGTTCGCCGCCGTGGCGGCGGGCCGGTCCGCCACGTCCTTGAAGAACGCTTATCTGCGGGAGTACGGGATACCGGCCCGGATGTTCAACGGGGTGAGGGTGTCGCTGGAGGGCAAGATAGCCTCGGTCCAGGAGGCCGGGAAGTTGCGGCAGGACAGCCTGCAGCGGCGCATCGCCCGCGCGGAGCGGGAGATTGCCCGGGCTGAGGAGCAGGCTCAATGGCGCCAGGTCCACCAGAAGCGGAGACGGTTGGCCAATCTGAGGTCTCGCCTGGCGGGATTGGAGGCCGACCTGGCCGCGGACCGGGTCCGGCTGTGCTTCGGGTCGAAGCGGCTGTGGCGTAAGCAACATCATCTGGAGGCCAACGGGTATGGCAGCCATGAGGAATGGCTCGAGGACTGGCGGGCTGCCCGCAGTGATGAGTTCTTCGTGCTGGGCAGCCGGGATGAGACCGGCGGTTGCCAGCTGTGCGTGGCCGACGTGGCCGAAGACGGCACACTGACCCTGCGGCTGCGGCTGCCGGATTGCTTGGCCGCGGAGTACGGCAAGCACCTGAGCATTGAAGGCGTACGGTTCGCCTATGGCCACGAGCAGGTGCTGGCGGCGTTGGAGAGCAATGCCGAGTACGCGGCATACCGGCGGCAGTATGGAGAGAAGGCGGCCCGGGCCGCCAACTTGGGACAGGCCGTCTGCTACCGGTTCAAGCGGGACGGCAAGGGCTGGCGGGTGTTCGCCACCACAGAGATGATGGCGGTAGCGACAACTACGGACCGGCGGCGCGGCGCCATCGGCGTGGACCTGAACGCCGACCATCTGGCGGTGGCGGAGACCAACAGCAGCGGCAATTATCTGAACGCTTGGCGCGTGCCGTTGGTGACCTACGGCAAGTCCCGGCGTCAGGCTGAGGCCATCATTGGGGATGCCGTGGCCAGCGTGGTTGAGTACGCCAGAGCCGCCGGCAAGCCCATCGTTATCGAGAAGCTGGACTTCCGGCAGAAGAAGGCGGCCCTGGAGGGCGAGTCCCGCAAGTACAGCCGGATGCTTTCGTCGTTCAGCTACGGCAAGGTCAAGGCGTACTTTCTCTCCCGCGGCTGCCGTCAGGGAGTGGAGATACATCAGGTCAACCCGGCCTTCAGTTCCGTCATCGGCCGGGTGAAGTTCATGGAACGATACGGGCTCAGCGTCCATCAAGCTGCGGCCATGGTGCTGGCCCGTCGTTTGCTCAGGTGTTCCGAGCGCATCCCCCACCGGCGGGCCGCACCCGTCGGCAATGGCGCCCATGTCGCCTTCGCCGTACCTGCAAGGAAGCGAGCGAAGCACGTATGGACGTACTGGGGCGCGGTCCTGGGGCAGCTGAGACCGGCGCTTGCAGCGCAGCACCGGCTGGGGAGGCCGCGGGGCCGACCCAATCCGGTTCGGGCGGTCCGGCGGGCGGGAGCCCGCGGAGTGGCTTGAGCGGGGACCAGTTCGGTGTTCCCGGGTGGGATTCCCGGGCGGAGCCGTCTTGCACTGTTGGGACGGCGGCGCGGCTGAGACCGCGTCTTCAGAGAAGGCTGACAATGGTCATGTGACTAAAGTCTACCTTTTTTACAACGGCTGGAGCGATGACAGCGTCACCGTACCCGGCTCGTCCACGTTGGTCACGGCGATGGTCACCTCGATGCTATCGCTCTCCCCGGATGGGTCGGTAGCGGTGACCCTCACCATATACGAATTCCTGGCTGCCTCGTAGTCCAGATCAGTCTTGGTCTGCAACTGCCCGCTGCCGGGTACGATGTCGAAGGAATCCGCGTCGGCTCCGCCCAGAGAGTAGGTCAAGATGTCGTCACTGTCGGCGTCGGTAGCGACTACCGCGGTGCCGATGTCGGTTCCCGGTGCGGCGTTCTCAGCTACCGAACGGACGGCGGTGTCCGCCGAGAAGACCGGCGCATCGTTCGTCGCCTTCGCTGCCCGCACCGCGTGGGTCGAGACCTGATTCGCGTTCTTGCCTGAGCCCTGCGAGTCGGTGTAGGACGCCGTGGCCCGCAGGTACTTGCCCACGTCGCCGGCACCAGGCGTGTAGCGGTCCGGATCTACCCCACTGCTGACGTTGGTGAAGCTGCCGTTTTCGCTGGTGGATGTGGCCCACTGCCAGATTACTCCGGAAGGAGTACCGTCCAGGTCGGCCAGCGTGGCGGTCAGCGGCGTTCCGACTTGGGGCTGTAACGATGACAACTTCACCGTACCCGGCTCGTCCACGTTGGTCACGGTGATGGTCACGTCTATCGTGTCGTCGGCGGTCGTGTCGGTATTGCCGCTGGCATCCCTGTTGTCGTGGACCGACGCGGCCACAGTGTAGCTGGACTTGGCCTCATAGTCCAGGGCGGACTTGGTCCGCAACTGGCCGGACGTTTCGACGATGTCGAAGGAGGCCGCGTCGGTCCCGCCCAGAGTGTAGCTCAGCGTGTCGCCGGGGGTGTCAGCGGCCGTAACCGGCGCGCCGATGTTCTGGCCCGCCGCCGTATTCTCGGGCACCGAACGAGTGGCGACGGTCCCGGAGAACGCTGGCGCGCTGTTGGCCACCGGCGCCGCCAGCACCACGGCCGACACTTTCTCCGCCGTCTTGCCCGATCCATGCCCATCAGTGTAGGACGCCGTGGCCCGCAGGAACTTGCCCGCGTCGTCATCCACCGGCGTGTAGGTCTCCCCGCTGCTGACGTCGGTAAAGGGGCCGGTGGTGACACCCCTGGCCCACTGCCAGGTGACACTGGAAAGGGTCCCGTCGGGGTCGGAAAGCTCGGCGGCCAGCGCCGTCCCCGCTTGGGGCTGGGGCGGTTTTTATCTCGGCAACCCTCGCCAGTGACGGGTACTGGACAAACCAAAAGCCCCTACTTTACAAGCAGGGGCCTCTCGTAATGCGCTTTCCCCTGACGACGCCAAGGTAGTTGCTTACACTTCCAGAAAAAACCTCAATACGAAAGTTCTTGATTTTATCCAGTTAGGTGGGCGTGGGAGACTCGAACTCCCACGCCCTGCGGCACATGATCCTGAGTCATGCTTGTCTGCCTATTCCGGCCCTTCCCCGTGTGGATGGGCCGGGCGGCCGGTCTGGGTTGGCCGGGGCCTGCGGCCGGTCAGGCGACGGTTTCGGGGCCGGTTAGGCGTTCTTAGCCAGTTCCAAACCCAGAGGAGCAGGACCAGGGGCAGGGTGACCACCGCGACGATGAGAGCGATGTATTTCGTCCGAGTCGACGCATCGCCTCCCGGTGGTCCCTGCTCTCCGGTCAGCCCGCGGGGGCCATCTACGCCGCTCGAGCCATTATAACCCGGAGGGCCGGCGCTGCCGCGCGGGCCTTGTGGGCCTTGTGGGCCTGCCACGCCAGGCGGCCCGGTCTCTCCTCGCTGGCCTTGCTGGCCTTGCCGGCCTTGCGGGCCGGCCACGCCGGCCGGCCCGGTCTCTCCTTGCTGACCTTGCCGGCCTAGCGGGCCTTGAGAACCCAGATCACCCTTTTCGTTCACTATTACAACAGGCGCCACAGCGACCGGCTGTGCCGCGGGCAGTGGCGCTGGGACCTGGGTGAATGGCTGTGACACCGTTTCCGGGTTTTCGATGGGCGCCTCGACCACGTCGGTCACCGCAATGGTCACGTCAATGGTGGCAACGCCCTTTTTGCCGTCGTCGGCGGTTACCGTCACCGTGTAGGTGGACTTGGACTCGAAGTCCAGCGCCGACCTGGTCTTCAACTGACCGGAATCCTCATCGACGGTGAAGGAAGCCGAGTCGGCGCCTCCGAGGGCGTAAGTCAGCGGGTCCTTGTCAGGATCGGTAGCCGTGACCGGGTCGCCGATGTTCCGGTCCGCCGCCGTGTTTTCCGCCACCGAGCGGGCCGCGCTGTCCCCTTCCGTGAACACCGGCGGGTTGTTCACTGGTAGTGAGTAGCTACCCCCGCCACTTCCACTGCTGCTGCTGCTACTGCTGCCGCCCCTGCCACTGTTGCCGCGGGTGGGGGCTGTTCCGGTACTGCCTGTTCCCGGAGACGACCATCCGCTCTCGCCCTCGTCGTTCTTCGCCCGCACCTGCACCTCGTAGAGTGTATTGGGCGTCACGCCGGTAATGGTGGCGCTGGCGCCGGAAACCACGACGTTGTCCGCGCCCCAGACCTCCGTAGTGTCCTTCTTCCGGTACTCTGCGTCGTAGCCGGTTATGGCAGGGATGCCAGTGGCATCGGGCTCTTGCCAACTTACGGTTAGCTTGTTGTGCCCGCTGGTGGAGGCCGCTTCCACTGTAGGCGCGGCAGGGGCGGGCGGCGGTTCGTTCTTGTCAACGACCGCGATGGTCACATCCAGGGTTCCGGTGTTGGTCCCATCGGAGGCTTGCACCGTTACAAGGTAATCATTGTTTGTGTCGTCGTCCGCCGGGGACTCGAAGTCGGGCGGAGTGTTGAAAGTGAGTTCCCCCGCCTCGCCGATGGAGAAGTCACCGCTGTCGTCTCCCCCCACCGACCAGGTAATCGCACCGTTCTCCGGGTCGGTCGCCGTGTAAGTGACTACCGGGCCATCGCCATTTTCGGTGTAATCTACGGTGGCATCCCCCATCACCTCCGGCGGTTCGTTCTCATCGGTGACGGTGATGGTTACAGTGATAGTGTCGGCCCCACTGGATGGGTCGGTAGCGATTACCGTCACCGTGTAGCTGGACTTGGTCTCATAGTCCAGCGGGGCCTTGGTCTGCAACTGCCCCGACGTTTCCACGATGGCAAAGGAGGCAGCATCCGCCCCGCCCAAGGAATAGGTCAGCGTGTCGCTGTCGTCGTCTGTGGCCGCAACCGGAGCGCCGATGTTCTGGCCCGCCGCCGTGTTCTCGGCTACATTTCTTGTTTGGTCGTTCTGATCGCCTCTTGTTTGGTCGTTCTGATCGCCGGGGGTCGGGCCTTGATCGGGGAAAACCGGCGGGTCGTTTGCCTCGATGACTGTGATGGTTACATTCAACGTATCGGTGTTGGTCCCATCGGAGGCTTTAACCGTTACCTCGTATATGTTGTCAGTGTCGGCATCCGCTGGCGCGTCATAGTCCGGCAGCGCCTTGAAGGTCAGCACCCCCTGATCGCTAATGGAGAATTGCCTCCTGTCATCTCCCGACAAAGACCAAGTAATCTCGCCGTTCTCCGGGTCGGTGGCGGTGTAGGTGGCCACCGGTCTCTCGTTGTTCTCGGCATAGGTTATGCTGGCCTTCCCCGTTAGCTCCGGGGCTTCATCGATGTTGGTGACGGTAATGGTCAGTGGCAAGGAGCCGGTGTTGGTCCCGTCGGATGCCTGCACCGTTATCTCATACCTGTTGTTCGTGTCGGCGTCCGCCGGGGCCTCGTGGTCCGGCGGCGTGTTGAACGTGAGTTCCCCCGTGCCGCTTATGAAGAAGTCCCCGCTGTCATCTCCCGACAAACTCCAGGTTATCGCGTCTTGCTCCGGGTCAGTGGCGTTGTAAGTGGCTATCCTGTCGCTGCGGTTCTCGGCGTAATCAATACTGGCAGCCAACCCGATTACCGGGGCTTCGTTCACGTTGCTGACGGTGATGGTCACCGTGATAGTGTCAGACTCGCCGGACGGGTCGGCGGCAGTAACCGTCACCGTATAGGTCTGCTTGGTCTCATGGTCCAGGGCGGCCTTGGTCTGCAACTGGCCGGATGATGCGATGATGTCAAAGGACACGGCATCCGTCCCGCCCAGTTTGTAGGTCAGCTTGTCGCGGTCGCCGGTGTCCGGGTCCGTAGCCGTAACCGGGTTGCCGATGTTGGTATCCGGAGCGGTGTTTTCGGCGATGGTGCGGTCGGCAGTCTCCGCAGAGAAAGTAGGCGGGTTGTTGGTAACCGGCGCGGCCCGCACCTCGTTGTCTGATACCGCCTGCGCGCTCTTGCCGGGACCGTGCCCGTCGGTGTAGGACGCCGTGGCCCGCAGGTGGTCGCCCACGTCGGCGGCGACCGGCGTGTAGCTGGCTGACGTTGCGCTGGTGATTGGGTCCCAGGACCCCTTGTTTGAAGGCCTCTCCCACCTCCAAGTGACGCTCCTAACGTCGTCGGGGTCCTCCAGGGTGGCGGTCAGAGGGGTGTCAACCTGGGGCTGGACCGACGACAAGATTACCGTTCCGGCCTCGTCGGCGTTGGTGATTGTGACCGTGACGGTGATGGTGTCGTCCGCCGCAGAATCGCCGGTCCCGTCGGCGGCCTTGCTGTCGCGGACCGACACTTCCACGGAGTAGCTGGGCTTGGTCTCATAGTCCAGGGCGCCCTTGCTCTGCAACTGGCCGGATGATGCGATGATGTCAAAGGACGCGGCATCCGTCCCGCCCAGAGTGTAGATAAGGGTATCGCCAGCGTCCGGGTCGACGGCCGCGACCGGGTCGCCGATGTCGGTGCCGGGAACCGTATTTTCCGCAACCGAGCGGGTGGTGCTCGTGTCAGAGAAAGCGGGCGCAACGTTGTTTACCGGCGCAGCCCGTACAGGGTTGTCCGATACCTCCCGCGCGTTCTTGCCGGACCCGTGCCCGTCGGTGTATGACACTGTGACCCGCAGGTATTTGCCCAGGTCGTCGTCGACCGGAGTGTAGCTGTCTGACGTTGCGCCGGTGATGTCCGTCCAGCCGCTGTTGGGGTCGATGAAACGGGCCCACACCCAGGTTTCCCCGGAAACGCCGCCGTCGGGGTCCTCCAGGGTGGCGGTCAGAGCGGTCCCAACCTGCGGCTGCACCGACGACAGGGTTACCGTTTCGGCCTCGTCGGCGTTGGTGATTGTGACCGTAACGGTGATGGTGTCGTCCGCCGCAGAATCGCCGGTCCCGTCGGCGGCCTTGCTGTCGCGGACCGACACTTCCACGGAGTAGCTGGACTTGGTCTCATAGTCCAGGGCGGCCTTGGTCTGCAACTGACCGGACGATGCGTCGATGTTGAAGTCTCCGGCATTAGTTCCGCCCAGGATGTAGGTCAGCGTGGCGCCGGTGTCCGGGTCGGTGGCCGCGACCGGGGTGCCGATGTCTTGGCCCGCCGACGTGTTTTCGGCAATGGTGCGGGTATCAGTCTCCGCGGCGAAGGCCGGTGCTTCATTCACGTCGGTGACGGTGATGGTCACCGTGATAATGTCCCAGGTGTTGGACGGGTCGGCGGCAGTAACCGTCACCGTGTAGCTGTTCTTGCTCTCGAAGTTCAGGGCGGCCTTGGTCTGCAACTGCCCCGATGATGCAACTATGTTGAATGACGCGGCATCCGTCCCTCCCAGGGTGTAGGTCAGCGTGTCGCCGGCGTTCTGGTCGTTGGCGGCAACCGGTTCGCCGATGCTCTGGCCTGCCCCGGTGTTCTCCGGGACGGTCCGGGTAGCAGGCTGCGGGGGGAAGTCTGGCGCCATGTTGGTTACCGGCGCCGCCTCCACCGCGTTGGCCGATACCGCCTGCGCGGTCTTGCCGGACCCTTGACCGTCGGCATAGGAAGCCGTGGCCCGCAGGTAGTTGCCTACGTCACCGACAGCCGGTGTGTAGGTATCTGACACTACGCTGCTGATGAGGGTCCACGAATTCTTGTCTGGGGACCTCTCCCATTTCCAGGTTTCGCCGGAAATGCTTCCGTCGGGGTCGTCCAGGGTAGCCGTCAAAGCAGTCCCGGCTTGGGGCTGTGCTGGTGACAGGGTCACCGTTCCGGCCTCTTCCACGTTGGTGACGGTGATGGTCACTGCGATGGCATTATCCGTTGCCGTGTCCGCACTGCCGCCGGCATCCTTGCTGTCGCGGACCGACACGGTCACCTCGTAGCTGTTCTTGGTCTCATGGTCCAGGGCGGCCTTGGTCTGCAACTGGCCGGTCGCCGCCACGATGCTGAAGGACTTGGCGTCCGTCCCGCCCAGTTTGTAGGTCAGCTTGTCGCGGTCGCCGGTGTCCGGGTCCGTAGCCGTAACCGGGCTGCCGATGTTGGTATCCGGAGTGGTGTTTTCGGCGATGGTGCGGCCGGCGGTCTCCGCAGAGAAAGTAGGCGGGCCGTTGGTAACCGGCGCGGCCCGCACCTCGTTGTCTGATACCGCGTTGTCTGATACCGCCTGCGCGCTCTTGCCGGGACCGTGCCCGTCGGTGTAGGACGCCGTGGCCCGCAGGTGGTCGCCCACGTCGGCGGCGACCGGCGTGTAGCTGGCTGACGTTGCGCTGGTGATTGGGTCCCAGGACCCCTGGTTTGAAGGCCTCTCCCACCTCCAAGTGACGCTCCTAACGTCGTCGGGGTCCCCCAGGGTGGCGGTCAGAGGGGTGTCAACCTGGGGCTGGATCGACGACAAGATTACCGTTCCGGCCTCGTCGGCGTTGGTGATTGTGACCGTGACGGTGATGGTGTCGTCCGCCGCAGAATCGCCGGTCCCGTCGGCGGCCTTGCTGTCGCGGACCGACACTTCCACGGAGTAGCTGGGCTTGGTCTCATAGTCCAGGGCGCCCTTGGTCTGCAACTGGCCGGATGATGCGATGATGTCAAAGGACGCGGCATCCGTCCCGTCCAGGGTGTAGATAAGGGTATCGTCAGCGTCCGGGTCGACGGCCGCGACCGGGGCGCCGATGTTCTCACCCGCTTCCGTATTCTCGGCAATGGTGCGGGTATGCGGCCCAACAGGGAAGGCCGGTGCTTCATTCACGTCGGTGACGGTAATGGTCAGTGGCAAGTAGCTGGTGTTGGTCCCGTCGAATGCCTGCACCGTTATCTCATACCTGTTGTTCGTGTCGGCGTCCGCCGGGGCCTCGTGGTCCGGCGGCGTGTTGAACGTGAGTTCCCCCGTGCCGCGTATGAAGAAGTCCCCGCTGTCATCTCCCGACAAACTCCAGGTTATCGTGTCTTGCTCCGGGTCAGTGGCGGTGTAAGTGGCTATCCTGTCCCTGCGGTTCTCGGCGTAATCAATACTGGCAGCGAACCCGATTACCGGGGCTTCGTTCACGTTGCTGACGGTGATGGTCACCGTGATGGTGTCGGACAGGTTGGATGGGTCGGCGGCAGTAACCGTCACCGTATAGGTCTGCTTGGTCTCACGATCCAGGGCAACCTTGGTCTTTAACTGGCCCGACCCCTGCACAATATCGAAGGAAGCTGAATCCGTACCGCTAAGGGTGTAGGTCAGCGGATCGCTGTTGGAGTCTGTGGCCGCGACCGGGTCGCCGATGTCGGTGCCGGGAACCGTATTTTCCGCAACCGAGCGGGTGGTGCTCGTGTCAGAGAAAGCGGGCGCAACGTTGTTTACCGGCGCAGCCCGTACAGGGTTGTCCGATACCTCCCGCGCGTTCTTGCCGGACCCGTGCCCGTCGGTGTATGACACTGTGACCCGCAGGTATTTGCCCAAGTCGTCGTCGACCGGAGTGTAGCTGTCTGACGTTGCGCCGGTGATGTCCGTCCAGTTGCTGTTGGGGTCGACGAAACGGGCCCACACCCAGGTTTCCCCGGAAACGCCGCCGTCGGGGTCCTCCAGGGTGGCGGTCAGAGCGGTCCCAACCTGCGGCTGCACCGACGACAGGGTTACCGTTTCGGCCTCGTCGGCGTTGGTGATTGTGACCGTAACGGTGATGGTGTCGTCCGCCGCAGAATCGCCGGTCCCGTCGGCGGCCTTGCTGTCGCGGACCGACACTTCCACGGAGTAGCTGGGCTTGGTCTCATAGTCCAGGGCGGCCTTGGTCTGCAACTGACCGGACGATGCGTCGATGTTGAAGTCTCCGGCATTAGTTCCGCCCAGGATGTAGGTCAGCGTGGCGCCGGTGTCCGGGTCGGTGGCCGCGACCGGGGCGCCGATGTCTTGGCCCGCCGACGTGTTTTCGGCAATGGTGCGGGTATCAGTCTCCGCGGCGAAGGCCGGTGCTTCATTCACGTCGGTGACGGTGATGGTCACCGTGATAATGTCCCAGGTGTTGGACGGGTCGGCGGCAGTAACCGTCACCGTGTAGCTGTTCTTGCTCTCGAAGTTCAGGGCGGCCTTGGTCTGCAACTGCCCCGATGATGTAACTATGTTGAATGACGCGGCATCCGTCCCTCCCAGGGTGTAGGTCAGCGTGTCGCCGGCGTTCTGGTCGTTGGCGGCAACCGGTTCGCCGATGCTCTGGCCTGCCCCGGTGTTCTCTGGGACGGTCCGGGTAGCAGGCTGCGGGGGGAAGTCTGGCGCCATGTTGGTTACCGGCGCCGCCTCCACCGCGTTGGCCGATACCGCCTGCGCGGTCTTGCCGGACCCTTGACCGTCGGCATAGGAAGCCGTGGCCCGCAGGTAGTTGCCTACGTCACCGACAGCCGGTGTGTAGGTATCTGACACTACGCTGCTGATGAGGGTCCACGAATTCTTGTCTGGGGACCTCTCCCATTTCCAGGTTTCGCCGGAAATGCTTCCGTCGGGGTCGTCCAGGGTAGCCGTCAAAGCAGTCCCGGCTTGGGGCTGTGCTGGTGACAGGGTCACCGTTCCGGCCTCTTCCACGTTGGTGACGGTGACGGTGACGCCCAGCGTGACGGTGTTGGTCCCGTCGGAGGCTTTAACCGTTACCGGATACACATTGTCCGTGTCAGCGTCCGCCGGGTTCTCATAGTTTGGCGGCGACTTGAAGGTCAACACCCCTTCGCTGATAGAAAAGTCCTCAACGTCGGCTCCCAACAGGGACCACGTAACCGGGTTATCGTCCGGGTCGGTTGCCGTGTAGGTGGCTATTGGCCCGGAGTCGTTCTCAGCGAAATATACCGTCGGGGTTACCGTCACCTCCGGCGCTTCGTTCACGTCGATTACGGTGATGGTCACCGTGATCTCGTCGGACTCGCCGGACGGGTCGGTGGCGGTTACCGTCACTGTGTAGCTGTCCTTGGTCTCGTGGTCCAGGGCAACCTTGGTCTTTAACTGGCCCGACCCCTGCACAATATCGAAGGAAGCAGAATCAGTACCGCTAAGGGTGTAGGTCAGGGCATCGTTATCGGGGTCGGTGGCCGTCACCGGGTCGCCGATGTTGGTATCCGCGGCGGTGTTTTCTGGGATGGTGCGGTCGGCAGTCTCCGCAGAGAAAGCCGGCGGGTCGTTGGTAAGCGGCGCGGCCTCTACCTCATTTGTTGATACCGCCTGCGCGGTCTTGCCGGCCCCTCTTCTGTCGGTGTAAGTGGCCGTGACCCGCAGGTACTTATTCAGGTCGCCAGCAACCGGGGTGTAGGTGGCTGACGTAACCCCGCTGATGGGGGTCCAGGAGCTCTTGTTCAGGGAACTCTCCCATAACCAGGTGATGCCGGTAATGCTACCGTCGGGGTCGTCCAGGTTCGCTGTCAACTCGATGCCAACCTGTGGCTGCACCGACGACAGGGTTACCGTTCCGGGCTCTTCGACGTCGGTGACGGTGATGGTTACATTGATGGTGTCATCCGTTGCCTGGTTGGGACTGCCATCGTCAGCCTTTCCGTCGTGGACCGAAACGGTGACGGTGTAGCTGGGCGTGGCCTCAAAGTCCAGCTCGCCCTTGGTCTGCAACTGGCCGGTTGATGCGTTGATGCGGAAGGACTCGGCATCTGCCTCTCTCAGGGAGTAGCTCAGCGTGTAGTCGTTGTCCGGGTCGGTAGCCGCGATTGGCGTTCCGATGTTGGTCTCCGGCGCCGTGTTCTCGTCTATCGTACGGACATCCGTCTCCAAGGCAAAGGTAGGCTGTTCGTTCACGTCAGTGATCACGATGGTCACGGGCGTGGTGGCATCGGTCGTCGTGTCGGTATTCCCGTTGGCATCCCTGCCGTCTCTGACCGACACTATGACGGAGTAGCTGGGCTTGGTCTCATAGTCCAGGGCGCCCTTGGTCTGCAACTGGCCGGATGATGTAACTATGTTGAATAACGCGGCATCCGTCCCTCCCAGGGTGTAGGTCAGCGTGTCGCCATCGTCCGGGTCTGTGGCCGCGACCGGCGGGCCGATGTTGGTATCGGGCGGCGAGTTTTCTAGGACGCTGCGGGTGCCGGTCTCGGTGGATGGGAAAGCCGGCAGTTCGTTCACATCGGTGACGGTGATGGTCACGTTCAACGTATCGCTGTTGGGTCCGCCGGAGGCTTCAACTGTCAGCAGATATACGTTGTTCTCGACTTGGTCCGATGGTGCCTCGAAATCGGGCGGTGTATCGAAGGTCAGCACTCCGCCGGTAATGGAGAAGGCGCCGCTGTCGGTCCCCGACAAGGACCAGGTAATCGTGCCGCTTTCCGGGTCGGTGGCGGTGTAGGTATACACTGCATCGACGCGGTTTTCGGCGTAATTTACGCTGTCTGAGCCCGTGACTACCGGCGGCTCGTCCACGTCGGTGACGGTGATGGTCACCGCAATGGTGTCGGTGCCACCTTCGCGGTCGTCCGCCTTCACGGTGACCGAGTAGCTGTCTTTGGTCTCGTGGTCGTAGGTTACCCCTGATTTCGTTTGGATCTGGCCGCTGGCGGAAACAATCTGGAATGAGTCCTTGTCCGTGCCCTCCAGGGAGTAGGCCATCGTGTCACTTTCCGGGTCTGTGGCCGTAACCGGGGTACCGATGTCGGTATTGGCCGCCGTGTTTTCGGGGACCTCGCGGGTAGCGGTCGTATCGGGAAACTCCGGCGCTCGGTTTGCCCCGGACCCGACGGCATTGTCCGATACTCCCTCCGCGGTCTTGCCCGAACCTCGACTGTCTTCGTAGGTTGCCGTAGCCTTCAGGAACTTTCCCACGTCCGCATCATCAGGCGTGTAAGTAGCCGACGTTTCCCTGTTGATGCCGGTATAGGTGCCATCCTGCGCATCGGAACGGGCCCACACCCAAGTTGTGCCGGTGACGCTGCCATCGGGGTCGGCCAGAGTGGCGGTGAGTTGCGTACGGGCCGTGGGTTGGGTCTTGGAGAGAGTAACCGTACCGTCCTCTTCCATGTCGGTGAGGTTGATGGTCACGGCTTTGGTGGCGGTGCCGTTGTTGCCGTCGTCCGCCTTCACCGTTACCGAGTAGGTCTGCTTTGTTTCGTAGTCGTAGGCCACACCCGATTTTGTCTTGATCTGACCGCTGGCGCTGTCAATATCGAATAATGTTGCGCCCGTGGTGTCCAGGGAGTATTCCAGTGTGTTGCCGGTGTCCAGGTCTGTAGCGGTTACGGGACTGCCCACATTTACATTCGCGGCCGAGTTTTCTGCTACCGTCAGGGTGACCGTACCGCTGCTGAAGGTCGGCGGGCGGTTTGCTCCGGCCCCGACCGCCTGGGTTGTTTCCGCCTTTGCGCTCTTGCCACTTCCTTGTCCATCGGTATAGGACACTGTGGCTTGGAGATAGTAGCCCACGTCTCCGTCAACCGGCGTATAGGAAGCCGACGTTGCATCGGTTATGTTCTCCCACGGGTGAGTGTTCAAATTTGTTGGGTCTGTAGTCCTGGCCCACTGCCAAGTAGGGCTGGTAACGCCGCCGTCGAGGTCGGCGAGAGTGGCGGTGATTTCCGCACGCGCCGGGGGCTGGTAGGTGGAAAGGGTGACCGTCCCCGCTTCGTCCACGTCAGTGACGTTGATGGTGACTACGATGGTGTCATCTATCGTTGTGTCTATAGTTCCACCGGCGTTCTTGTTATCGTGGACTTGCACAATCACCGTGTAGCTGTTTTTCACGGCCTCGTGGTCCAGTGTCGTGGTAGCGCCCACTTTGATTTGGCCCGTGTTGTCGACGGTAAAGGAACTTGCATCGGTGCCGGTCAGGGAGTAGGTCAGCGAGTCGTTGTCCGCGTCGGTGGCCCCGACCACGGCGCCGACGTTGGCGTTTGCCGCTGCATCTTCGGCAACTTGACGAGTGGTGATCTGCTCATCGTCGAATGTAGGCGGACGATTTGTTCCAGTCTGGACCGCGCTGGCAGTTTCCGCCTTCGCGGTCTTGTTCGCACTGTGGCCGTCGGTATAGGATGCGGTGGCCCGCAGATGATGGTTCACGTCGGTATCAGGGGGAGTGTAGGAATCCGACGTTGCGCCGCTGATGTTCGTATAGTTGCCATTCTGGGTATTGGAACGGGCCCACTGCCATGACGTGCCGGTAACGCCGCCGTCGAGGTCGGTCAAGGAGGCGGTGACTGGGGAGCGGGCCGTGGGCTGAGTGGGAGACAGGGTGACCGTTCCGTCTTCTTCCACGTTGGTCACGGTGATGGTCACTGTAATGGTGTCGGCCAAGTTGGAAGAGTCGGTGGCGGTGACCGTCACGGAATAGCTGGGCTTGGTTTCATGGTCCAGCGCGGCCTTGGTCTGCAACTGGCCGGACGTTTCGACGATGTCGAAGGAGGCTGCGTCGGTCCCGCCCAGAGTGTAGCTCAGCGTGTCGCCTACGGTGTCAGCGGCCGTAACCGGCGCGCCGATGTTCTGGCCTGCCGCCGTGTTCTCGGGCACCGAACGGGTGGTGATGGTCCCGGAGAACGCTGGCTCGCTGTTGGCCACCAGCGCCGCCAGCACCACGGTCGACACTTTCTCCGCCGTCTTGCCCGATCCATGCCCATCAGTGTAGGACGCCGTGGCCCGCAGGAACTCGCCCACGTCGCCATCCACCGGCGTGTAGCTGGATGTCGTAACTGTGCTGCTAGCCCCGCTTAAAGCGGTCCAGCCGGTGTTTCCGTCCGCTGAACTCTCCCACTGCCAAGTAACGCCGGAAATAGTTCCGTCAAGGTCGCTCAGTGTGGCGGTCAGCGCCACCTCCACCTGGGGCTGGCCCGACGACAGGGTTAACGTTCCCGCCTCTTCCACATTGGATACGGTGATGGTCACGTTGATGGTGTCGGTGCCGCCGTTGCCGTCGTCAGCCTTCAACGTCACCGAGTAGCTCGGCGTTGTCTCGTGGTCGTAGGTCACCCCGGTCTTTGTCTGAATCTGGCCGCTGGCGGAAACAATCTGGAAGGAAGCGTCGTCTGTGCCCCCCTCCAGCGTGTAAGTCAAGGTGTTGCCGTCCGGGTCGGTGGCCGTGACCGGGGCGCCGATGCTGGTATCGGGCGGCGAGTTTTCTGGGACGCTGCGGGAGCCGGTCTCGCTGACCGGGAAGGCCGGGGCTTCGTTCACGCCTGTAACCGTGATGGTTACTGTGATGGTGTCGGAGGCATTGGATGAGTCAGTGACGGTAACCGTCACTGTGTAGCTGTCTTGGGTCTCAAAGTCCAGGTCAGCCTTGGTCTGCAACTGCCCGGTTGCTGAGTCGATGTCGAAGAACTCGGCACTGGCGTCGTCGAGGGTGTAGGTTAGAGAGTCGCCATCGTCCGGGTCGGTGGCCTCTACCAGGGCGCCGATGTCCTGGCCTGCACCCGTGTTTTCGGCGACGGAGCGGGTAGCCGTCTCAGAAGCGAATGCTGGAGCTTCGTTCACGTTGGTCACGGTGATGGTCACCGCGATGGTGTCGGTACCGCCGTTGCCGTCGTCTGCCTTCACCGTCACCAAGTAGCTCGGCGTTGTCTCATAGTCCAAGGGGGCCTTGGTCTGCAACTGGCCGGATGTTTCGACAATACTGAAAGACTCGGAACCAACGTTGTCCAGCGTGTAAGTCAGGGTGTCGCCATCGTCCGGGTCGGTGGCCGTTACCGGGCCGCCGATGTCGGTATTTGCCTCCGTATTTTCGGGGATCTCGCGGGTGGCGGTGGGCGCGTCGAACTCCGGCGGGCGGTTTGCTCCGGCCTGGACCGCCTGGGTTGTTACTGCCTGCGCGCTCTTGTTCGGCCCCTCCCCGTCGGTGTAGGACGCCGTGGCTCGCAGGTAATGCCCCACGTCTCCGTCAGCCGGCGTGTAGGCGTTTGACGTGGCTCCGGTGATAGGGTCCCAGGCGTTCTTGTCCATAGAACGCTCCCAAGACCAGGTCTCGCCCATAACGCCGTCGTCGGGGTCGGTCAGGGTGGCAGTGATTTCGGTGCGGGCCGAGGGCTGGTTGTTGGAGAGCGTAACCGTCCCTGGTTCTTCTACGTTGGATACGGTGATGGTCACGTCGATGGTGTCGGAGGCGTTCTCCGGGTCGGTGGCGGTTATGGTCACGTTGTAGCTGGCCCTGGTCTCGTAGTCCAGGGCGGCCTTGGTCCGCAACTGACCGGACGACTGGTCAATGCTGAAAGACTCGGAACCAACGTTGCCCAGCGTGTAAGTCAGGGTGTCGCCATCGTCCGGGTCGGTGGCCGTGACCGGGCCGCCGATGTCGGTATTTGCCTCCGTATTTTCGGGGATCTCGCGGGTGGCGGTGGCCGCGTCGAACTCCGGCGGGCGGTTTGCTCCAGCCTGGACCGCCTGGGCTGTTACTGCCTGCGCGCTCTTGTTCGGCCCCAGGTCGTCGGTATAGGACGCCGTGGCTCGCAGGTAATGCCCCATGTCGTCGTCAACCGGCGTGTAGGAGGGGGAGTTGGTCCCGACGTTGACCCAACCAGTGGTCCCGTCACTGGACTTCGCCCACTGCCATGACGTGCCGGTAACGCCGCCGTCGGGGTCGGTCAGAGTGGCAGTGATTTCAGCGCGGGCCGAGGGCTGATCCGGGGAGAGAGTGACCGTCCCTGCTTCGTTAACGTTGGTCACGGTAATGGTCACGTCGATGGTGTCGGTGCCGCCGTTGCTGTCGTTAGCCTTCACCGTCACCGTGTATCTGGGCGTTGTCTCGTAGTCGTAGGTCACCCCGGTCGTTGTCTGAATCTGGCCGCTGTCGGAAACAATGTGGAAGGAAGCGGCGTCTGTGCCCTCCAGGGAGTAGGTCAGCGTGTCACCATCATCCGGATCGGTGGCCGCGACCTGGGCGCCGATGTCCTTGCCCGGCTGCGTGTTTTCCGCGACGGTGCGGGTATCAGTCTGGCCGGGGAACTCCGGTGGCTCGTTTTCGCCGGTGACGTTGATGGTGACCGTGATTGTATCGTCCGCGGTGGTGTCAGCGTTGCCCTCTGCATCCTTCCCATCGCTGACCGTCACCATCACCGTGTAGCTGGTCCGGGTCTCGTGGTCCAGCGGGGCGCTGGTCTGCAACTGGCCGGAGTAATCAACAATGGTGAAGGAGGAAGCGTCGGTGCCCCCCAGGGTGTAGGTCAAGCCGTCGCCGTCGGGGTCGGTGGCCTCCACCGGGTCGCCGATGGGGTCTCCGGAGTTGGCGTTTTCGCCCACGCTGCGGGTGGCGGTCTCCCCCTCATCGAACGTGGGCGGTTCGTTCACGTTGGTGACTTCGACCCGCACGGGTTCTATTTTTGCTTGGTCGCCGCCATCGCCAGTTTCGATGACCGTGATCGAAAGGAGATAATCGTTTTCCCCATCCGCGTCCGTCGGGTTTTCGTAGTCCGGCGGCGTGTTGAAGGTCAGTTCGCCGCTGTTGCTGATGGAGAATTTACCGGCGTCGTCCCCCGACAAAGACCAAGAGACCGGCCCATCCGCATTCGACACGGTGTAGGTGTGCACCGCATCGGCGCCATTCTCGGGGTAATCGAGGGCAGTCGGGCCGTGTATCTCCAGCACTTCGCCCGGCACGTCGACGACGGTGACACTCACATTATAGAAACTCTGGCCGGGTCTTTGCCCACTGGTAGGATTGCTGTCGTAGGCCATGATTGTGAACGAATACTTGTTGTCCCCATTCTCATCCGCCGGGTCCTCGTAGTCGGGCGGCTGCGTGAAGGTAAGCACGCCGTCATCGTCGATGTCGAAAAAGTCACCGTCGCCGCCGCCGGGCTCAACACCGATTATCCAGCCTCTGGTGGGGCCGCCCTGGTTGGTGGCGGTGTAGGTGGCCAGCGGCCAGGTGCCGTTCTCGGGGTAAGTGATGTTACTGGGACCATTTACAGCAGGGTTCTCTGATGAGCCGGAGGGCTTGAGGGCCGCCGTGATGCTGTCGGATAGGCCCGAAGGGTCGGTGGCGGTTATGGTTATCTCGAATTTGACGTCATCCCCTCGTTCCTCGTAGTCGTAAGCATCCGTCGTGTACAGATCGCCGCGCAACGGATCAATGTGGAACAACTCGTCATCCGTTCCTCCCAGAGAGTAGCGGACCTCGTCGCGGTCTGGATCGGTTACATGTCCCGGGTAGTAGATTTCGGAGCCGGCCGGGGCGCTCCTACTGATATACAGGCAGGTATCTGCGCTAACCCCTTCCCACCCCTGCCGGCTACAATCATAGCCACCACCGGTATGCGCTTGGAAGTCCGGCGGTCGGTTGGGGTTCGGATCTGGCTTCACATACGCGGCCGCCGAGGATACTTTCTTGCCGGGCCCCAGAAGGTCGGTGTAGGTCGCGGTGGCCCGCAGGTACTTGCGCTCATCGCCGGACTGGGTCGTGTAGGTGGCTGAGGTGGCCCCGTTGATGTCGGTGTAGTTGACGTTACTGGAATCGGCCCTGGCCCACTGCCACGTCACGCCGGAAACGCTGCCGTCCGGGTCGGCCAGGCTGGCCTCAATTAAAGTACCCACGTGGGGCCTGGTCCACGTCAGCGAGACCTTCCCATCCTCATCCACGTTGGTGACGTTGATGGTCACGATGATGGTGTCTTTGGCCTTAGACGGGTCGGTGGCGATTACCTTGACCGTGTAGGAGTTCCTGGTCTCGTAGTCCAAGGGGGCGCCGGTCTGCAACTGACCGGTGAACGTGTCGATGGTGAAGGGGAGTGTGCGGGCGTGTTCCAGCGAGTAGGTCAGCCTGTCGCTGTCGTCGTCGGAGGCCGTGACCGGGTCGCCGATGCTCTCGAACGGCGGCATGTTCTCTTCCATTTCGAGGGTGATCTCTTCAGGAGGGAACTGCGGCGGGCTGTTTGCCTGAGCGTAGGCCGGGCTGGGCGAAGAAAGGGAGAGTGAGAGCGCCGAGAACAGGCCGGCGAGGGCAATGAAGCCCAGCATTGCAATCGTTCCAATGAGTGTTCTGTGATGCATACCCTTCCTCACACTCCCCTGGGAGCCCAAATTGGGAAAAGCGCGCTCCACGTCCAGGCGGGGAAGGACCTGGAACGTGCTGGCACGTGGGGCCGGGCGTCTGCTCCCGTCTCTCACTGCCACCGCGCCGCGCCCGAATCGTATTCGGCCGGAGAGACCGGCCCGCCACACGCTGCAACGCGGACCTGGCTCCGTCCCAGTCCCGGACACGCAGGGCGTCGAGCATCCAATACCGGATCTCCGCCCAGGCTTGGGAGGGGACGGCCGCCGTCACTCCCGGCCACTCAGGTTGCTGGCAGGCAACTGTCAATTCATGAGTCCCCGGCTAGCCTGAATAACATAACATCACCCGAATACTTCACGCTTCGTGCCGCCTCCACGACTTTTGAGCACTTTTGACCGTTACTCCACGGCGGGGGCGGCGCAGGCAGAGGCGGTCCGCGGTCCGGCACAGGCGCGGGTGGACAGGCAACCGCTACGGGCCGCGGCACAGCCCTGTCGGGTCCTGGAACCAAGGGAAAGCCGGGCCGGCGTCTCGTCCAAGAGCAACCAGGCGCCGCCCCGGCGAGCGGGGGGTATCTCCCAAAGCGCGCAGGAATATCCCGCGTGCGCCGTTGTGGTCCCGGTCCATGCTCCGTCCGCCGGTGGACGTCACTGTCTTTCTTCCGCCCAGCTTGTGGTTTATCTCTCCGGTCCAGCTCACTGTCATAGGAGTTACGCAGTTGAGAGGGCTATGGCTGGGGATGGGATGGGATAGAAGGAGTGAGGCGGAGGTGGGGGAGATGAACCCGGCCAAGTGTGATGCGGTGGACTACATTCAGTTCTTGGTGGCAGCCCAGAAGAGATTTACCTGCAGCGAAGCGGCGCGGTGTCAACCGGAATCACCGCAAGCTCCAGCCCATGACGCATTCACCCGTCTGCTGCGGAGACAGCCCCCCGGCACGGAGGCGCTGTGGCAGGAAACCCAGGGACTGGTGTGGCGGGAGGAGGGGGTGCTGGTGCTGGACGACACCACCCTGGACAAGCCCTGCGCCAAGCGGATGGAACTGGTGTCGCGGCATTGGAGCGGCAAGCATAAGCGAGTGGTGTGGGGCATCAACCTGCTGACCTTGTTGTGGACTGATGGCAATGCGCTGATACCCTGCGATTTCCGGGTCTATGACCGTCCCCTGAGCGGACTGACCAAGAACGATCACTTCCGGCGGATGCTGGAGGTGGCGGAGGGGCGGGGCTTTCAGCCCCGTTGGTGCTGTTCGACAGTTGGTATACCAGCCTGGAGAATTTGAAAGCCATCAGGGATAAGGGATGGTTCTGGCTGAGCCAATTGCGGTCCAACCGGCGGGTGAATCCCGAGGGAACGGGAACTTGCCCTTGGCCACCGTGGCGATACCCCAGGAAGGCCGGCAGGTGGTGCATCTGCGAGGCTATGGGTTTATCCGGGTGTTTCGGACGGTCTCCAAAGACGGGGACGTGGAACACTGGGCCACCAATGATCTGGAAATGACGGAGCAACAACGGGAAAGCCTGGCGCGCCAAGCCTGGGGAATCGAAACGTGCCACCGGGGCCTCAAACAATGTTGTGGCGTGGAGAAATGCCAAGTGCGTACGGCAGAGGGACAGCGGAATCACATCCGCCTGTCCCTCCAAGCCTTCCTGCGGCTGGAAGCCCACCGCTTGAGCGCCGGAGTCCTTGGTACGAGTCCAAAGCCAACATCATCCGGTCGGCCTTACGAGATTACCTGGCTTATCCCAAGTACACTCTCCATCCAACTGCGTAACTCCTAAGCCAATTACATCTTGGAAATTCTATGGACCAACTTCACACGGGTATGACCTCATTTTGGACCAGATGGACGCGAATCGCCTGGGGCGCTTCCCCGTCGTAGAAGTGGCACAGCACAGCGTCCCGCATCATGTATATCAAATCATCCCAGTCGTCGCTCTGGGTGAATATGCTGTATCCGGCGACGCGGGCTTCGTAGCTCCCCTCGGAGGATTCACGCACTTGGAAGACGATTTCGGCGTCCGGAATTGCAGCCTCCCGAAGCGCTACCCTACGCCCGGCAGCGGCTTGACGTGCCCCTCCAGCCAGACCTTCAACTCGGCGAACCGGAAGGAGTTGGTATCGAACAGGCGCATGAAGAAGGCGTAAGCTTCATCATTGTCGCAGTCGATGAAGTGCCCATTGTCGCGCAGAAATGAATCTGTGACAAAGAAAGCGGTGCGCTTGTTGCCGTCTACAAAGGGGTGGTTCATAGCCAGGCTTTCCATCATCGCCGCGGCTTCCTCGATTATGCCGTCGTAGTACCCCATTTGCGGGCGGAAAAGCGCCGACTCCAACGCTCCGAGGTCGCGTAACCCGAAGGAACCACCCAACTCGGCGATAAGTGTGTCATGCGCCCTTATAACTTCATCGGTGGATGGGAAGATACTGCTCATTATTTGGCCAACAGCTCCCCGAGACGGCGGTTTCGCTCAAGGCTGGCCCGGAAGTGGGCCATGAACTCAGGGCGCACATTGGGACGCGCCTTGCTTTCGATGTAGCCGGCCATAGCCTCTTCCAGGACAGCTTGAAACTGCCTTCCTTCCTTGCGGGCGATCTCTCTCATCCCCTCCAGCAACTCCGGGTTAACCTGGCTGGAAAACTTTTGCCGCGTTGCAACCATCGCCAATTCCTCCTGGCAGTTTTATTCTATTATTGTGCGACTTGGCGGTATAGTCAAGAAATATCTTGACAAAAACAGGGGTATGGCAACGTTGCAGCCCACCGTTGTAAAAAGGGTTGACTTTAGTCGCAAGACCATGATCAGCCTTTCCTCAAGACGCGGTCTGAGCCGCGCCGCCGCCCCAACAGTTTAAGACGGCTCCGCCCGGGACTCTCGCCCGGGAACACCGGTCTGATCCCCGCTCAAGCCGCTCCGCGGGCTTCTGCCCGAAGGGCAGCCTGGACCGGATTGGGTCCGCGTCTCCGCTTCCCCAGCCGGTGTTGCGCTGCAAGCGCCGGTCCCAGCTGCCCCGAAACAGCGCCCCAGTGCGTCCACACGTGCTTCAACCGCTTCCTTGCAGGTACGGTGAAGGCGACGTGAGCGCCATTGCCGACGGGGGCCACCCACCGGCGGGGGATGCGCCCGGAACAGCCGGGCAGACGGCGGGCCAGCACCGGGGCGGCCGCCTGATGGACGCTGAGCCCGTACCTCTCCATGAATTTGACCCGGCCGGTCACCGAACTGAAGGCCGGGTTGACCAGGTGTAACAGTTCAGAGTAGATGAGGTGAATTTGCCGGAGGGCGCAGCGTTGCTGAAAAACACTGGCGTCCGTGGCCCAGACGTGGCATAAGAGAAGAATGGAAACGGAAGTTGACTTGGCCCAAGCGAGCGGGGAAACTCTGCTGGCGGTTATCTGGAAACAGCAGGGGATCATTGCCGAACTGCGCCAACGGGTCGAGAGTCTGGAAGCCGGGCTGTCCGGCGGTGGGCCGGGGGCCAGGATGCCGGGGCATAAACCGGCCGCCAAGCGGCGGAAGACGCCGCCAGAGAAAAAGGAGCTCCGTAAACGGCGGCCCCACGGTTTTGCCCGGCCGCGGATGGAACCCACCCAGCGATTGGTCCATACCCCGGAGTCCTGTCCCGAATGCCATACCGCCCTGGCCGGGGGATGGGTGCAGCGGACCCGTGAGGTCATCGAAATTCCGCTGGTCCCGGTAGAAGTGACCGAGCACGTATTCATAGCCCGGACCTGTCCTTTGTGCCGGAAGCGGCGGCGGCCACAGGATCCTCTGCAGGGTCTGGCCGTGGGCCGCCAGCGGCTGGGAGTCAACCTGGTGAGCTTGATTGTCACCTTGCGGGAAGAGGGACGGCTGCCCGTAAGGACTATCCAATGGTATCTGCGAACGTTCCATCAATTGAAGCTGAGCGTTGGGGCCATCGTCCGGGCTGTCCACCGGGTTGCCCGGCAGGGCGGACGGGAAGTGAGCGAGTTGCTGGAGTGCATCCGTTCCAGCCCGGTAGTGCACGCCGATGAGACCGGCTGGCGGGAGAACGGAGTCAACGGCTACGTTTGGACCTTCAGCACACCCACGGAGCGGTACTTTCTGCGCCGTGGCCGGGGCCGGGAAGTGGTGGACGAGGCGCTGGGCGAGTCCTTCGGCGGGATATTGGTGAGTGACTTCTACGTGGCTTATAACCACTACCCCGGCTTGAAGCAGCGGTGCTGGGCCCACCTGCTGCGGGACATCCACAAGCTGAAGGCGCTGTACCCGGAGGACGCGGGCCTTGTCCGGTGGGCCAACGGAGTGCACCGGCTCTACGCCAAGGCCGTGGGTTGGGCGGCGGCCGGAAGCCGTTCCCCACGGGGGCAATTGGCCCTGGAAAAGCGGTTGCTTGCCCTGTGCCGCCCTGGACTGCCAACGGTGCAACGAAGACCCGTTGGCAGTCCAGGGAAAACTGTGCCGGCGGATTGAGCGGCACATCAAGGAGCTGTTTGTCTTTGTTTCCCACCCGGTGGCGCCCCCGGACAACAACGCGGCGGAACGGAGCCTGCGCCACCTGGTGATCAGCCGTAAAATCAGCGGAGGGACTCGATCAGAGCCGGGCAGCGACAGCAAAATGACCCTGGCATCCCTCTTCGGGACCTGGCGGGCCCGGGGCCTCGATCCCCTCCTGGAATGCCGCAGACTCCTGGTTTCCCCTCAACTCTGAACTGTTACAAACCTCTGCGTTTAATCAAAAAGGCCTCGGCGCTCTCGGCGTTTAATACATAAGGGCACCCTGGTGGGGGCGCCCTTGGGGTTGCCTGGGTATGTGGCGGTGGTGTTTAGCTGCGACGGCCTGCCATGAAGGCGCCGCCTGCGGCCACCAAGGCCACTATGCCGATGATCAGGGCTATGATGCCCAGGATGCCGCTGCCTGCGGGGCCGGTGGCTCCCGCCGGGCCGGTCGCGCCGGCCGCGCCGTCAGCGCCCGCGGGACCGGCGGCTCCGGCGGCGCCCCTCGCGCCGTCATTGCCGTCGGAGCCTGCGGAGCCGGTGGCTCCCGTGTCGCCCTTCGCGCCGTCAGAGCCGTCAGAGCCGTCGGCGCCGTCAGCGCCTGCCGCGCCTCGGGCCCCGGCCCTGCCGGCTGCGCCCGCCGGGCCGTCAGCGCCGGGTTCGCCGACCTCGCCCTGCGGACCCTTTTCGCCCTGCGGGCCGACCATCATCACCGGCTTGGCGGGCTCCGGCATCATCATCGCGTCGGAGGTCAGGTTGACCACATCGGCCGCGCCCTCCATGTACATGCCGGTTTCCATAGCATCCATTTCGCCGACCATGAAGCTCACCGTGTCGTCGGCCGGGGCGCCTTCAAGGCTGATTTGCAGACGGTACTTGCCGTCCATCACCTCGGCGCTACCCGCCTTCTCCCCGTCGATCATGGCGACCACCATGGTGCCGTCGGCCGCCATCTCCTCGCCCATCATCACGCTTCCTACGAACGTGTGGGGAATAGGCACCTGCGCCAGCACCGCCGCCGCCGGCAGGCTGAGCAACAAGACCATGGCCGTGAACAAGGCCAAGAATTTAGTTTTGGTCATTCGGTCCTCCTAGTGTCACACGCGGTGTAGTGGGCGGGGCCGCCCGACGGACGGCCCCGCGTGTCCCTTGCCGGAAGGTTGCCCTTACCGCAGGACGATGAGGTTCCAGCCTGAGAACAGGGGCTCGCCCTGGAATTGCGCGGCATCGGACACCTTGACCCAAACGGCCTGGCCGCCGGTGGTCTCGGTGTAGTCGTTGAACTCCGCGAAGTCCGGGCGCGGGTCGAAGACGAGCCACGTGCTGGTGGCGTTGACGTAGTGGTAGACCCGTTCCAGGTTGTCCGCGGAGATCAGGTCGGCGAACACCACATCGGTGGCGGTGGTCACAGCCGCCATGTCGGCGGACGGGACCGTGAGCACCTTGGTGGCGCTGCTGTCGCCTACCGAAGCCTGCACCAAGTGGGTCCCCACGTCCAGGGCTGGCAACAGGATGGAGGTGCTAAAGTCGCCGTTTCCATCGGTATTTGTGCCGGTGTTTATCTCCGAGAGGATGCCAACCTTCACACTCACCGGGCGGTATGCCGGGAAACCTGTGCCAGTAATGGTAACGGTGTCGCCACCGCGAGCCATCTCCGGGCTCAAGGTCATTTCCTCACCCGGCACGGTGTGTTTCGCCTTGGCGCTGTAGGTAACGTCGCCAATGACTACATTACCCTCAACGTCGGGGCTGCCGCCGATCACGGCGTTGTTGGGAATGTTGAGAATGACCGCCCAGTCGCCGGTGCTGTCCGACCTGGCGCTGCCTTCCCTCTGCCCATCATAGAGTATGTCGATGGACTCGCCGGCTGGGAATCCGCTGCCGGTTACCACAACGGTGGTGCCGCGGCGGCTGGAAGCCGGGTCCAGGGTAACCGCAGGCTCGGGCACGGTCAGGTCGACCGAGCCGATCCTGCCGGTCGAATCGGTAACCTGTACCGACTTGCTGCCATCGGTCACTCCGTCCGGGACCATGAAGGTGAGAACGACCCGGCCGCTGCTGGTGGCGCGCGTCCGCCGGTCCTCGTCGCTGAGCAGGTTCCCATTGCTCAGTGCATTCTGGGCTATGCCGCCAACCGTGATCGAACTCACGTAGTCCCCGCCGGAGAAGCCGGTCCCTTCGACGGTGATTTCCTGGCCAGCCACGGCGGTCGTGGGAACGACGGTCAGCGGCAGGCTGGTGATCTCGATACTGGTGGAATCCAGGCGCGTCGTACCGGCTAACAGAACGAGGGTCTTGGTTCCAAGGTCTACGCTCGCGCTGACCTTGACGTAGAAGGTCACCGCTCCGTCGTCGAGCGCACCAACCATAACGGCGTTGCCGTCCACCATCTCATTGCCGTCTTCGTCGGTGATGGGCACGTCCTCTCCCCCGATCTTTACTTTATCGGGGAGGGCCTGAATCCAATCGGACAGGCTGATCTTGACGAGTTTGCCCTTGTCGACCGATTCGGGCGAGACCGTCGTGGTGCCGGTCACCTGGAACATCGCGGTGGTGTCTGCTCCGCTTCCTTCGGCGTCCTTGACCGACAATTGGCTGTAGCCCATGTCACCCTTAGCCAAGTCTTTGGCGGTCACCGTTACCGAGAAGGAGCCGTTGCCAACATTGATACTCGTGAGTTTTTTCTGATCACCGGTTGTATTGCCATCCGCGTCTGAAGCCTGTGAGTAGAGCGATCCGGTGCCGCTCGCGAAGGCCTTACCGGTTACGGTGATCTCGGTCCCGCCGGCACCCTTCTTCGGGTCGACCTTCAGAGATGCGCTAACGGTGACAGCATCCGCCATTGTTACTCCGTCGACCGTTACGTCGTACATACCGGCCTTCGTGGGAGCGGTGAGACCGGCACGCTTGCGGATAACTACTTGCACCGTACCGCCGTTAGCGTCGTCGATGCCGAAGGTGTCATCAGCCGGATCACTATTGAACTCGATGACAACCTCCCCCCCAGAAATACTAGCGTCCCTCGGGAGTCCGCTGTCTCCGGTGATATCACCATTACTGCCCAACTCGTGAAGCAGCACATCTCTGGGTTCGATATCGCTCGGAAGCCCCCAGCCCTCCAACTTAATGAAGACCCTCTCGAAATTGTCTAATGGGCCATCGGTGTCAAATGTTACTTTGACCTCGACATTGGCCCCGGGGCTTGGGTCAGTCGGCGATATGCCGATGTTGGTTATGTGACCGTCCGCTCCCGCCTTCTGGGAGCTGAAAGTGCCCAGCGCGAACATGATGGCGAGGATGCCCACCGCCATGATCAGCGCCAAGCCGAAAGTTTTGCCTGCTTTAGTGTTCATTTTTCTTTCCTTTCCTCCTGGTTCTTTCGCTATTGGTATCTCCGCCCCAGGGCGGCCTCTCTGTTCCCTACATACTCAAATCCCCCGCAGCAGATTGGGGCCGTTCCAAGGCCAGGTCCGAAATGAACGATAAGTCCAACGCGCCCCCGGTAGCCCCGTGCTGAAAAGCCATGTTATGGAGCCGAACGTTACCAGTGTCTTACCCCAAGAGTTACTGAAGTATTACGGGGGTATAACCCTGCCCTGCCTTGCGGTGCCCTGCCTCTACCTAGCCTCAACTTGCCCTGCCCTGCCGTGATGTCAGCAAGCGTCCTCGATTTCCACCAAGTCGAACGTCCCGTAGGAGCCGCTGGTCGCCGGACGCCAGTCGCCTATGCCGATGCGCCGCCCAGCGACCTCCAGCCAGTTTGTCAGACGGCTCCTGTCCACCAACTCCTCGGCAACGTCCACGACGAAGACGCAACTCCACGGTGGGTCGATCTTCGCTCGCGTCCGGTTGATGGTGTTGCGTTGCACCCGGACCGGCACTGTGAACTGCGCCGTCTTGGACAGCTCCTCGGGAGTCACGCCGTACCGATCCTGGTCGTAATGGAAGTCCGACTGCACCACGCGCAAGCCCTGGCGTACCTCAGCGCCCTGTTTACGGGTGCGAGCGCTGGCCTCGACCATCGACCGCAAGGCCCGCTCCGGTATGCCGAACTCGTTACGGAAGGTGAACCACAGGGAGGTCAGCGTTTCCAGTTCCCGGAGCCGGGCTTCTTCCGATTCGGTACGTCCGCCGCGCTTGCTGGTGATGGCGGATTTCTCGCGGTTGGCCTCGCTGGTGGTGTCCATCGTTCCGTTCACGTCGTGCATGATGATAGGGCTGTTGCCCACGATGGTGATCCGGAACTGCATTGGCTTTCTCCTCGAATGAAGGGTTTGCCCCCATCGCTGACTACCAGAGGAAGGTCGTCGTCCAGTAGAATTGGGGGCAACCTCACTCTAACGTCGAACGCGGTCTAAGGCGCCTCGTAACCATCTGCTGTGGGGGGCAGTAGCGGTACTGCCCCCCACAGCAGCTACACTGAGCCTACCGGCTTCAATCGCATCTCCGGCTCCTTGGAACATTCTACTATGTTATTGATGTTACTAAGAAGAGCATGGAGAGTGAGAAAATTGCAAAATTCGGTTTGTCGTCGAATTCGCGGTTTTGAGCTTCGAGTCTACGGCCAAGGTTCTCGGTTAGTCCATGGTCCAGGCAAGAACCCCGATGAAAACCCGCTATCGCCGGCGATAGAACAAGCCGGCGACAACGGGCTCGTCAGCTTCGACGAAGAGGTCCTTCTGGATTCCGACGACGTCGCAGTATCCGGAACCACCGAAGAGGACGAACAGGTCTACGTCGTGGGCGAGGCGTCCTACACCGTCACCGAACGAGACGTGGCCACGGCCAAGCAGGTCTCCGGACTCCCGCACCGAATAACGGGGGGGCAGAACCATACCCGCGACCATCGGGAACGACATCTCCGATGAGGCCGCCGCCCGGGCCGCAGAGGAAGGAGTCGAGTTCATTCGGATGGAGAAGACCTGGTAGCTCATCAGAACATAATGGGGCCTGCTCCACAGGGATGGAGAGAGTGGGCTGAAATCATCAGCCAAGCATCCGGCAAAAGGAAAAAGTCTCAAGTACTATAGCCGCAGAATAAGGGCAGGTAGAATTGGAGCAGTCAACTGGTGGTGAGGTGAGGCGGTGGCTGCTGTGATGGATGACGTGGTGGAGGTGGCCCGGTAGGCCGGGGGTATCGAGCGGGTGCACGAGTGCATGGCCGGACGGTTCCGGCTTCCCGAGCCGCGGCGGCGGACGCTGGAGTATCTTAAGGGGCTGCTCAGCCCCGTGGAGCGCAAGAACGGCTGGCGACTGGCGGAGCGGGCATGAGACGCCACTCCCGACGGGGTGCAGCGGTTGCTGTCCACCTAATGGTGGGATGGCCACCTGGTTCGCGACGACCTGTGAAGGAAGGCACCGGCCTGGTTCATTAGAGCTACCGAGAATTTCTGGATTGAGGAGGACCCCATGGCCCAGGCCCGCACAAACGGCCCCCGCATCTCGCCGGTCTGGCTCGCTGGGCTGCTGGCCGGAGAGGCCAATTGCGAGTGGGCTTCCTGGTTCAGGACTCACCAAGAGGATTGGAAACCGGGTCCAATGCCCAGCCTTTCCGGCCTTGACTGGCCAGTCGACTACACCTATCGGCTCAACCGCTGCATCAAACGCTACGAGGAACAAGGCTACACAGTGTCCAACGGAGGACCGAACGCCTACGTCCTCAGCGTCGGCGGAGCCGTGCTGTCGGGCAGACCCGACGTGATTGCCACGAAGGGTAATGACTGCATCGTAATCGACTTCCCCAGAGGCGAACCGAACCGCTCCCATGCACTCCAGGTCATGACACACATGTAAGCCCTGCCCAGGGCTGTGGAGCGGCTCCGGGGTATGTCTCCCAGAGGGGAGGTGGCCTACTGGAGGGAACTGGTGGACATCCCGGCCGATTCGGTCGACCGGGAGTTCATCGAGAACCTATACATACAGGCGGGACGCCTAGCTTCTGGAGAACCGCTCGCCCGCGTTCCCAGCCCGGACGAATGCTGGGCATGCGACATCACGGCGGCCGACTGTCACGAAAGAATGGACGACGATGGGACCCGAAGCATCGTGTTGCCCGATGTCCCGGGTCATGAAGAGTTCTTCGAAATGCTGGAACGCGCCGAATGGGCGGAGGCTGATCGCAACAGGGAACACGAGGCCCGGACCAGAGCGGAGGCCCGCATCAAAGAGCTGGAGGAGGAGATCAGGCGGCTCAACAGTCTCTGAAGCCCTGCCGCACAGGCTACGCGGCCACAGCCTTCTCCTCACGGACGATTTCCCTGCAAACAGGAGCCGGACAAACCAGCGAAACTGCTTGGGTCGGCTCGGTGCGGCGTGGTGGCGTCACCAGGACTGATCCCAGCACTGCCACTACCAGAGGCGGTTGAAACTCTTCGGCAAATGACTGCGGCTGTAGCACTAACCAGGAGACGGACGCTCTTGGAGCCGGTAACGACCTGGAAAC
Source organism: Dehalococcoidia bacterium (assembly GCA_965197575.1). Classification (GTDB taxonomy): domain Bacteria; phylum Chloroflexota; class Dehalococcoidia; order Lucifugimonadales; family UBA3495; genus VXOI01. The sequence continues at coordinate 4,672,895 of OZ240214.1, read as the reverse complement.
CTTCAGCGTCAACGCCGTCAACGACTCCACCTACGTGCCCAACTACCCGCCCGCCGGCCAGGGCACCATCGACGGCACGGTGCAGACGGGCGAGACCCCTACCGCGAACACGCCGACCATCCAGGATGACAACGACCTGGGGACTTTCTCCTACCAGCGGTCGGGTGAGAACTGCGCCAACTCCAACGCCGACGGCGACAACTACGCGGAGGAGCTGAGCGCCACCTCCATCGACCTCACCGGGGCTGCCTGGCAACTGAGCCTCTCCCGGGGCAACCTGGCCGATGGCCAGACGGCGAACGTGACGCTTCGGACCACCAACGGACACACCTAGCAACCGCCCGGCCGTCGCCACGCTCTACTTCGGAAACGAGCAGGTCACCGTCGGGGCCATCCTCGAGGGCCAGGACGGCGCCCACACCGTAACCGTCCCGGCCGGCCAGTCATTTGCTCCCTGCGTCCAAGGCGAGCCTCCGCGGGCGAACTCTCCCATCCCTGAGGAAGCCCCAAGACAGTTCGGAAGCGTCAAGGAACGGCTTGCCATGTCCGCTTATCAGCGGATCCTCCTGCCGCCCTGGAAGACGGCCCAGACGTTTCTGAGCGCACCCGGGTCCGACAGGGGGTCTCCGTCTACGAGCACCATATCCGCCTGCTTCCCAACCTCGATGGTCCCAGCCTGGTCCAGAATGCCCAGCAGGTCTGCGGCAACTCGCGTGGAGGCTTCCAGCGCCTCCTGGGGCGTCATGCCGTTTTCGACCATCAACTCCACCTCCCGGGCCACGAAACCGTGGCGGGCGGGAGACCCGCCGGCATCGGTGCCGGTGGCGATGCGAACTCCGGCCTGGAGGGCGCGTTTGAAGCTGGCGATGGAGTTCTCCTTGCGGTCGTAGATTTCGGCCATCTGGTCCCTTGACCAGCCCATCTGGGCTGCGAGGCGCTCCCTGGCGTCCCAGGTGGACATGGTGGGCACCATGTACGTACCCCTCTCTGCCATGAGTCCCACGGTGGGCTGGTCCACATAGGTCCCGTGCTCGATGGAGTCGATTCCGGCTTCGACGGCCAGCCGGGTCCCCTCGAAGCCGTGGCAGTGGGCGGCGATCTTGAGGCCGGCCTCGTGAGACGCCCGTACCGCAACATCCAGGGCCTCCCGGCTCATGCTGGCGAACTGATCGCCGTTGGGGCGGAACCCTGTGGCGCCCACCTTTATGAGGCCGGCGCCCTTCCGGATCATGTCCTGGATGCCTTCCTGCAGCTCCTCGGGGGTTTCGGTGGTCCTGGTAAGGCCGGCGGGCCACGTTCCCGGGAACTGGAACCATTCCCCCGAAGCGATGATCCGCGGCCCCGGAATGGCCCCGGCGGCGGCCTGCCGGGCGATGTTGATGTTGATGGCGTAGCGGGCGCCGACATCCCTGGCCGAGGTGACGCCGGACATCAGCGCCCGGCGGCAGTTCCCCACGGCCTTGAGGGTGAATTCCTCGGCGGTGTCGTTCAGCAGGCGGTCCATGGAGTCCATGCCGCCGTCGCCCGTGAAGTGCTCATGGCAATCAATCAGGCCGGGGATCAGGGTCAGGCCCTGCCCGTTGATATCCTCCTGGTGCCAGGGCCGTTTCGGCCGGGCCGGTTCCTCTCCTATCCAGGTGATTGCGCCGTTGGAAACCTCCAGGCTCACGGAGGGAAGGGGGGCCGACCCTGTCCCGTCGATCAGTCTGACGTTGCGAATTACCAGGTCCATCATCTCCTCCTCACGCTATTCGTGATCCCGAACGATCTGCGGTTGCCCACAGCCGTCAGTTCACTCCGGCGGCGTCGCTTCAAACTCCCGGCCGCTCGGCTGACAAGGGTATGTAAAAACGAGATTATAGCTACGAACCGGCCCCGCCACCCCTGGATTCCGGCCTACGCCGGAATGACAGAATGGGCCCGATAGTGAGCATTTCGGGGCGATTTAGTATCTGATCAAGCCTGCCCTACTATACGGTCTCACGTTCAACTGCATAAGTCCCAAATCAAATACATACCCCTGTCAGCGGCCGCTCGGGGAGAGTTGCCCTGCGGAGCCTGTGGCAAGCCTATCACAGTGAAATGGGGGGCGGCAGTCCGCCGGGTTCTTTCCTCGAGGCCACACTGCTTGGATACGGAGATCCGCCAGGTTCGTCGTCTCCTCTAGCGAGGCTGACAGCACGGCAATGACAAGGTTTTCGGACGCTGGGCCTGACGAACAGTCCAGGCCTGCTCCGAATCCTCCATAAGACCTGCGGCAGTCTCAATCTCCGGAGTAATGGCAAGGAGTATATTCACCGGTAGGAACCCAGGTCATTGAAGCACCTGCGGGAACGCCCCGACGAGGGAGGGACCCGGAGGAGATCCCCGGGAGTCCCGGCCGACGGCAAGCGAATGGCGATGGGGAAAGCAAGTCGGTAAATTGGCTATGGTCTAAAAGCGCTGTCTATCAAATCTGGCAAGGCGCGCCCCGTGCCTTGCCAGATGCCCGCCCCTGCCCCTCTTCGCCATCCTCACGGTGCCAACGCCTACATCCGCACCTGGCCCGACTCCAACGAACACGCCCACGCCGACTCTACTCCCGCGTACGACTGGGCCGCCGATTTCATGGCTAGGCCTGTGATTGACGGCGCCATCCAATACTTGAGTCGATTTCAAAATTAAACCGACCTGAAAATAACAAGTAGTCAGTCATGCCAGAAATGACAGTTGCTTAGAGAGTAGGCTCAGGGAAGCACGAGTGGAGCTGACGGTCACCCGTGAAAATCATCCTGCCATTTCAAACGTGACTGACTACAAGTAACCGGCAATGAAAAGTGTCACATCAATCCCAAACTAAGAGGCACACCATAATGGCCCGTAACGCTCCTCAACTAACCTTCAAGGCAACCGGCAAGCTCAATAATGGCGGCCTCAACCGGCTCAAAGACGTCATGGAACTCCAACGCGTCCTCTATAACTCCACCCTCACCTGGCTCCAATACCGGCCCGAAACCGACCCCAAAATCCTCAGGGACCTCGCCGGCAAGGAGCTCACCCAGCTCAGAAAAGAGCTCCCAACCCACGCAAACGTCCTCAGAAAACTCTCCGATGCCACCATGGAGCGCGCCATCACCAACCACCTCCGGCACGCTGCTCCCAAAGACTCCGAAACGCCCGCAGGCAGACCACGGGCCAAATCACCCGAACGCTTCCGCACCATCTCCCTATTCTCCCCTGACGCACCAGTCCTCTTTCAGACCCAACCAAAGGGAGGAACTCCCAAAGGAACGCGCCTGAAACTCAGGACCAAGGGCCTTCCCGCCATCAGGCTCCGAACCACCCAGGAACTGCCCACGGGCCAGCAACCCGCCGCCGTCCACGTCACCTTCAAGCACGGACGAGTCCAAATCCGCTTGGTCTACGACCAGCCCAAACACCCGAGGCTTGTCCCCATCAACCAGGTCAACAACCCCCTGGGCATCGACCTAGGCGTCGCCCTGACCGTCGCCGCCTCCAACGGCCTCACCTACACCTCACCAAATGAGCAACACCTCACCGAACAGATAAAACTCGTCCAGAAGGAACTCTCAAAACACACCGCAGCCGCCATGCGACTAAAATTCTGCGGCTTCAAAGCCGTCCTGGACGAAGGCAACAAACAGGTCCTCTCCAAGCGGGACAGGCCCAGAAGAGAACTGGTCTGGCTGCAAGCGCCAACCAAGTCCTTCCTCAAGGCCAAGCAAACCCTCAACAGGCTCCATGACAAACGCAACTCCCTCCGCCGCAACTTCCGGCACGCCATCACCTCCGAAATAGTCAAGACGGCATCGGACCAAGGCAAAGACCTGATAGTCGTCGAAGACCTGCTCATCCCCAACATGATCGCCTCCGCCGGAGGCACAATAGCCAACCCGGGGAGAAACGTCCGGGCCAAGAGCGGCCTCAACCGCTCCATACTTCGCCAAGGCTGGGCCGAAATCATCTCCATGCTCGCCTACAAGGCCCGCAGAGCGGGCCTGCGCCTCACCTCAGTTTGGCCCGCTCGCTCCTCCCAGACCTGCTCCCGGTGCAGCAGAGTGGACCCGAAGTCCCGGAAAACCCAAGCGGAGTTTGAATGCGCCGGTTGCGGCCACCAAGACAACGCCGACGTCAACGCCAGCAGGATCATCGCCCAGCGAGGCCTGCGGAGGCTCAGGGAATACGCCACAACCGCAGTTTGACAACAGCCGGGCCGGAGATCCCGCGGAGGACCGCGGAGGCGGGGAGTCGATGTGGCCCAAGGGCCGCCCGCTGAGCGAACCGGCCGGTAATACCAGAAGCTCAAAACATCAAGTTAATTTTGAAATCGACTCTAGATTCCTCTACGATTCAGGCGCTGGACAGCTATGGCGCTTGCCAGACTAACGTGTCGATGGCACTATGGGATCAGGCCTGTCCAATCTGCGACAGCGGCGGAATGGACAGGCAATAATTGTGCCGAGCACAAGGGAAAATAACTCCCAACATCCACAGGGTCAGAAGCGTTGGAGTGGTAACCAAGAGACCAAGAGACAAGGAGATAGATGAGCGGAAAACTCAAGCCTGCGATAGTAGCTGTATTGATTGGCCTGATGACGGCTGCCTTAGTGGCATGCGATCCGGGACCCACATCCACGCCAACTCCGGAGCCCACTGTCACAGCGGCGCCTACGGCTGCTGCCGCTCCTGAGCCGACGGCCACGGCGATCTCAACGCCGATTTCAACCCCGGAGCCCACGGCCGCGCCGGTAGCAAGCACGCCAACGCCGACTCAAACCCCGGAGCCCACTGCCACGCCGGTAGCAAGCACGCCAACGCCGACTCCGGCGCCCACTCCAACACCGGAACCCAAGGCAACAGCTACACCGGAGCCGGAAGCCGACGCTCCTCTGGCCTTTGATCCCCTGGTGGTTCGCGGCGCCCTTTCCAACAGCCTGAGCTACTACATCAGGCACAATGAGGAGCCGCGAGACCGGGCGCACATTGCGCTGGTGGTAAAGGCCGGCTCCATCCACGAGGAGGAGAACCAGCGGGGGCTGGCGCACTTCGTGGAGCACATGGCTTTCAACGGGACCGAACGCTTCGCCAAGCAGGAGATCGTCGACTACCTTGAGTCCATCGGCAGCAGCTTTGGCGCTGACCTGAACGCAAGAACCGGCTTCGATGACACCCTGTATTTTCTGGAGATTCCGGCCGACGACCCTGAGATCACCGAGACCGCGTTCCAGATTCTCAGCGACTGGGCCTACGCAATATCCTTCGACCCAGACGAGGTCGAGTTGGAGCGGGACGTTGTGCTGGAGGAGTGGCGCGTGTATCAGGGTTTCAGTTCGCGCCTTGAAGACAATTTGCTCCAACTGCTTTTCGGCTCCTCGCTCTACGCCCACCGGAGTCCCATCGGCCTGCCGGAGGTCATCGAGACAGCGCCAGTACAGCTGCTTAGAGACTACTACGAGCGCTGGTACAGGCCTGACCTGATGGCGGTGGTGGCCGTAGGTGACTTTGACGTTGATTTGATCGAGGCCAAGGTGAAACAGCACTTTGCTCCGCCGCCGGAGGGCGAGGCCAACCAGGAGCGCGCCGCTGTAGCGCCCTCCACTGAGAGGCCGAGCATCGATATACCGGGCCACGAGTCGCCGTGGATCGAAGTGTTCACCGATGCAGAGTCGCCCGGCACCCAGTTCGTCCTCGTCCGAAAGCTGACCCCTGACATGGGTCAAGACCAGGCGGCGTTTCGGCGTTTTGTGGTCGAAAGGCTTGCCTTCATGATGCTGAACGCGCGACTTTTTGAGCGAGCCCAGGTCGCTGATCCCCCCTATCTATTAGCAGAGGCCGGTCGTTCGCCGTATGTAGAACCACTGGACATCATCACATTCTCAGCCTGGGTGAATCCGGGCGGCATCGAGGCCGGGTTGGCTGCTGTGCTGGAGGAAAGGCAGCGCACTAGACTTTACGGCTTTACCGAAAGTGAATTGGCCCGAGAAAAGAGCAACCTGTTGAGATCGGTGGAGAGCCTGTACAAGCAGCGCGACCAGATTCCTTCGCGGGACTTCACCGACGAATACGCGGACCACTTCCTGAGTGGTACGCCATCTCCTGGCATCGAGGCCGAATGGGAACTGTACCAGGAGTTGCTGCCGTTGATCTCCCTGGCGGAGTTCGATGAGGTGGCAGAATCCTGGACCAGGTCAGAGGACTCGGCGCTGCTGGTCGTGCGACCCGCGGAGACCGAAGCCAGCTCTGATGATGACTTGACCGCGGCGACCCTGGCGCAACTGGAGGCGGCCAACACACTGGAGGTGGAGCCCTACGCGGACGTCCTGGGTGACGTGCCGCTGCTGGCTACGCTCCCGGCTCCTGGGAGCATCACCAGTGAGGAGCAAATAGAGTCCATAGACGCTCAGAGATGGACGCTATCCAACGGCATTACCGTGATTGCCAAGCAGACGGACTTCCGCGACGATGAAGTGGAATTCAGGGCCTTCAGTCCTGGCGGGCACTCGCTGGCCGCAGATGAAGACCATGTATCCGCCACATATGCGGCCCAGCTGATTGGCGGAAGCGGCGTGGGTCCGCACGACAACGTAACCCTGGAGAAGCTGCTGGCCGGCAAGAGAGTCTCGGTGTCCCCTTACATCGGGGAGCTGTTTGAAGGCTTTAGCGGCAGCGCTTCTCCTGAAGACATGGAGACCATGTTCCAACTGATTGCACTTTATGCCACCGCGCCGCGTCTGGACCCGGCCTTCTTCGCGAGGTACGAGGCGCAGCTGCGTAGCGTCGCCGAGATTCGCGCAGCCCAGCCGGACGCGATTCTCTTCGACACCGTCGATACTGTGCGTCGCCAGGACCACTTCCGTGCTCGCCCCCTTAAAGTCGAACTGCTTGAGGAGCTGAGCATGGAGCGCGCGGAAGCTGTGTACGCCGAACGGTTCGCGGACTTGGGCGATGCAACCTTTGTTTTCGTTGGCGCATTCGACTGGGACGACCTGCGTTCTTTGGCTGCTACATACCTGGCCAGCCTGCCGACTACGGAGCGGGCCGAGGAGTGGCGGGACGTCGGAATCGACCCGCCGATGGGAATAGAGGACCATGTCGTCCGCAGCGGCATTGAGCCGCGCAGCAACACGGTGCTGTTGTTTGCCGGGGATATGGAGTGGAGCCGCCGGGAGGCGCTCAAGCTCAACGTTGCCGGCGAGATGTTCGGGATTCGTCTGCGCGAGCGAGTGCGCGAGGAACTGGGCGGCACCTACAGCATTGGGGTGAACGCGAGTGGCTCCAGCCTTCCGGACGCCGAGTACCTGGTTTCCGTCATTTTCGGCAGCGACCCCTCCCGGACCGAAGAGCTCTTTGGCGAGGTCTTGGAGGAAGTGGAATGGCTGCGCGCGGGTGGCGAGCAGGAATACCTGGATAAAGTCAAGGAGCTTCTGCGTACCTCACGAGAGGAACAGCTGCGGGAAAACGGATTCTGGCTCAGTCAGATCAGGGCTGCTGTGCAGAGGGGTGAGTCGTTCATAGAGATAGTCGGCTTCGATGAATTGTTGGATGAGCTGACTCTGGAGGATATCGCGGCCGTAGCGCAGAGCTATTTCACTGAAGACCGGTACGTGCGGGTGGTGCTTCTGCCGGAAGAGGGGTAGCTCTAAAGGGACTTGGTTGGGCTGCTCGTGCGATTTTGAGGGATTGTTTATTGGCAACCAGTGCCCTACGGGCCTTCCCGGCGCCCATGTAAGCCTTCAGGTAGGCCTCTTCATACTTCACCGTCCGCCAAACCGCTCCACGATGTGAATCGCCTTGGGGAGGCCTTCCGGGTGGCGGCGGCGCTTCTGAAGTCGAGAGAGCTCCCTCGGTAGAAGTTTCGCACGGTGTGATACCGTTGTAAAAAAGGTTGACTTTAGTCATCAAGACCCAGTCAGCCTTCCCTGAAGACGCGGTCCAAGCCGCGCCGCACGTCCCAACTGTTCAAGACGGCTCCGCCCGGGAACCTCACCCGGGAACACCGAACTGATCCCCGCTCAAGCCAATCCCCGGGCCGAAGCCCGAACAACCGCCCGAACCGGATTGGGTCCACGTTCACGCTTCCCCAGCCCGTGTTGCGCTGCAAGCGCCGGTCTCAACTGCCTCAAAATCGCACCCCAGTACGCCCACACGTGCTTCACCCGCTTCCTTACAGGGACGACGAAGGCGACGTGAACGCCATTGCCCACGGGAGCAACCTGCAGGCGGGGGATGCGCTCGGAGCAGCCGGGCAAACGCCGGGCCAGCACCAGAGCAGCCGCCTGGTGGACGCTGAGCCCGTAACGTTCCATGAATTTCACCCGGCCAACGACGGAGCTGAAGGCCGGGTTCACCCGATGTACTGCCACACCTTCCCGGTAACCCCGGGACAGGAAATAGGCCTTGACCCTGCCGTAGCTGAACGACGACAGCATCCGGCTGTACTTCCGGGACTCGCCCTCTAGTAGTCCATCAGGCTTGTATTGATGGGTAGAGAGACTTGAGTTTGATACGCGCATCGGCAGTGGTGAAGCGCCAGTCTACTCGTATCCCGTCCCGGTTGCGCTGGTTCTGCCAAGCCCTGGTCTCTTGCTCTAATATCTCTTGGTCTGGAATCCGGCGGTCCAGGCACTGCCGCGACAGCACACCCAACTCTATCTCCGCCATATTCAGCCAACTGCCATGCTTGGGCGTGTAGTGAATCTCCAGCCGTTCGGCGATGCGCCGCGCCTCGGTGGGGTCAAAGGCCTCATACAACGATGACGGATGGTGGGTGTTCAGGTTGTCCATCACCAGCACTATCCGGTCCTTGTGGGCATAGTCTTCGTCCACCAGCTTACGCACTACCTGCGCCCAATCGGCTTTGGTCCGCCTTTGGGTTACTTCCACCCGCCGCCACCCTTCCAGCGGGGCGAACAGCATGAACAGGTTGCTCACCCCGTTGCGTTCGTACTCGAAATCATAGATGCCCGCTGCTCCGGGGCGTGGTGGACGGGGCTGCCGAGTCTCCTTCACCTGCTGTTTGCTGGTCTCATCCAGACACACCAGAACCTCATTCTCCTGGTATTCACGGTGATAGACTTCCAGCACGTCCTCCATGGCGCAGACAAACTCCGCGCTCCCCTGCGGCGGGAGGCACCAGCACTCTTTCAGCCAAGGCTTGAGTTCGTTTTTTTCAGCGTCTGACGTACCGTTTCATAGCTGATGCTCTCCACTATCTCGCATTCCACCAGGCGGTCCGCCAGCAGTTTCAGCGTCCAGTCGGCCCGGCCTTCCGGCGGCGCTCCGCAGGCCAGGGCAACCAGGTGAGCCTCACCCGAACCATCCAGCTTCTTCGGACGCCGGTTCACTTGTTCCCTGCGTCCCAGCGCCGCCTCAATTCCTTCCGCCACGCAGCGCCGGCGCACCCGTTCTACCGTCGCAGCCCCTATCTGGAGCGACCGGGCAACATCCTCGTCTTTCATGCCCCCTTCCCCTTGGGACTCATCGCTCAACAGCAGGATGCGGGCGTGGGTCTGCTTATAAGCTGCCCCACGGCCCTTGGACACCAAGCCCTTCAGTTCCTGCCTCTCCTCCTCACTCAGTCGCACCCGGTACTTCTTGGCTGGCATCCCTCTTCCTCCCTCAACCCAATCTATTTGCTACTTTCCCACATAGCATATCCCATTTATCATTTCAATGCTGATAGACTACTAGGACAGCCTTCTTCTGCCGGAAGTCCAGTTTCTCGATGACAATCGGCTTGCCCACCTGCCTAGCGCGCTCAACCACCCCAGCCACCGCATCTCCGATGAGCGCCTCTGCCTGATGAGCCGACTTCCCGCAGGTAACCAAAGGGACACTGAAAGCGTGGATGCAATTGCCCGAGGAATCAGTCTCCGCAACCGCCAGGTGGTCCGCGTTCAGATCCACACCGACAGCACCCTGACTCCGGTCCGTCACTACCGGCACGTCCATCATTTCAGTGGCGACGAACACCCGCCACCCCCTACCGTCCCGCTTGAACCGGTAGCTGACCGCCTGGCCCAAGCCAGTGGCGCGCGCAGCCTTCTCACCATGCTGCCGACGGTACGCCGCGTACTCAGCATTGCTCTGAAGCGCCGTCAGCACCTGCTCGTGCCCGTAAGCAAACCGGACACCCTCGATGACCAGGTACTTGCCGTACTCATCAGCCAAGCAATCCGGCATCCGCAGCCGCAGCGTCAGGGAGCCGTCGTCGGCCACCCGGGCCACGGAGAGCTGGCAGCCCGCCGTCTCATCCCGGCTCCCCAACACGAAGAACTCATCGCTCCGGGCATCCCGCCAGTCCCTGAGCCAATCCTCATGGCTGCCGTAGCCATTGGCCTCAAGGCAATGCTGCCTGCGCCACAGCTTCTTCGACCCAAAGCACAGGCGGACCCGCCCCGTGGCAATATCGGACTCAAGCCGAGCCAACCGGTGCCTCAGGTTGGCCAAACGCCGCCGCTTGTGGTGGGCCTGATCCAAGCGGCCATCCTGCTCGGCTTCGGAAACCTGCGCCTCCGCCCGGGAAATGCGCCTCCCCAGGCTGTCCGCCTGCAGCTTCCGCCCTTCGCGGACCGCGGAAATTTTCCCCTCCAGAGACACCCGCACCGCGTTGAACATCCGGGCCGGTATCTTCTCCTCCTTGATGTACGTCTTCTTCAAGGAAGCCGCAGACCTCCCCGAGGACACCGCGGCGAGCAGCTTGCGCTCCACCTTGCCATACAGCTCCGCGCAGGCCGACAGCGCGGCATCGCCAGCAGCACGATCCAGACCAGCGTAGCTGGTGAGCCGGGTCTGATAGGTGGCTATCATCACGCTTCCCGGGCGGCCGCCAAGGCCCGCTCCGCGCGACGCCGGGCAGAACGCCGCCCGTAGAGCCGGGCGCATAATGACGTCATCACCTCCGTGACGTCCCGCACCAAGTCATCCTCAAGCTCCCTATCCTCCATCACGAGGACGCGCGCTCCCCGGCCGGACAAGGCCGCCGCCACGTACTCAAAACCGAAACGGCACAAACGGTCTCTATGCTCCACCACCACCGTACCCACCGTATGATCCGCCACCAACCGCCGCAACAGGCGGCGGTGGCCATTCAGCCCGGACCCGATCTCCTTCACGACCTCGTCCGGCCGACAACCCTGCTGAGTTGCCCACTCAACCACCCGGCCCACCTGCCGGTCCAGATCCTCCTTCTGGTCACCGGAGGAAACCCGCGCATAGACCACGCAACGGCCGTCCTGTTCCGGAGGCACCACCACATAGTACCGCCCGGTGGGCAGCCGCTCGATCTGAAGCTCGGAAGGCAACTTGCCAGTATGATGCAGACGGGAGGTCGTGGCCTTGTCAAACCCGTAAAGACGGCCCCAAGCAGTGAGGCTGATCCGCCTGTTAACAACATCCATAATTAACTATTATATACTATATAGCTAACAGTTTCCAACCCTCCGAAGCAAACCCAGGACGATTGCAAAGTCGGGGAAGGAGGTTTAAAAGATAGGGAAATGAGATATGGGAGTGTGAGGATATGGAAGCGGCGGAATCTCTCTTCCAGTGCTTGGAGCAGGTGCCGGACCCCCGGAAGGCCAGGGGAGTGCGCCATCCCTTTCAGGCAATACTGCGGCTCACCCTGCTGGGCCTGGTTTGTGGCCAGACCACCATGGCCCACATCGCCCTCTTCGCCAGGATGCACTGGCCGGTGCTGAAGGAGCCTCTGGGGTTTCTCCGGGACCATCCGCCCCACGCTACCACCATTTCGCGCACCCTGACTGGGGTGCCCTATGAGCAGTTGCAGGGGGCCCTGACCGGCTGGGTGGCCCGCGTGGTGGCGGACCAGGAGCTGAATGCCTCGGTGGACGGCAAGTGGGCCAAGCAGTCCGAGGACAGCCACGGGAATCCTCTGGTGATGGTGAACGTGCTGGCCCACGACCTTAAGTTGTGCTTGGCTCAGTGGCCGGCGTCGGAGAAGCGGTACGAACCCGGGGTGTTGCGGGAACAGTTGGCCCAACTGTTCGAGCGCTATCCCGGCCTGCGACTGCTGACCATGGACGCCCTGTACGCGGAGCGGGACCTGTGCCAGGGCATAGTCAGCCACGGACGGGACTATCTGGTGCGAATCAAGGGGAACCAGCCTGAGGTGCTGGCGGCATTGGCGGACGGGTTTGCCGTGGAGGAACTGGGGGAGCCTGAGGCGGAGACCCTGGAAAAAAAGCGGGTGTGATCGAGAAGCGGCGCATCTGGACCGATGAGGTACTGGCCGACTATATCCGGGATGAGTTGGGCTTTCCTGGAGCGAGGCAGGGGGCGATGGTGGAGAAGGAGGCGGTGGACATAGCCACCGGGGAGGTGAGCCGGGAGCGCTGGTATCTGCTGACCAGCCTGAGTTCCCGGCGGTGCGGACCAAAGGAACTGCTTCGAGGGTTCCGCAACCACTGGAGCGTTGAGAACAGCCTGCACCACGTGAAGGACCGCAGTTGGGATGAGGACGTCCACACCCTGCGCCGTCCGGGACTGGGTGAGGTATACGCCACCCTGGTCAACACCGCGCTGAACGCCCTGCGCCTGGAAGGATGGTTTCCCCTCCGGATGTCCATGCCCCTGCGAGCCAAGACCTGCGCCTTCCGCCCAATGCAGACCATCGCCCGCCTCTGCGGTCAAGCCTCCTGACTTTGCAATCGTCCTGAAGCAAACCCAGGACGATTGCAAAGTCGCTTCATGGCTTGTACGCGCTGACATATGAGAACTGCGGTCAGCTTTACCCAGGCTGGCGTCAGGCAGCATTTCAACTCTGCAATACCACTGTCAACCTGCTTTGCAATCGGCCTACCCTGCCGGGACGAGGGCCGCGGACCAGGGGAGAAGGGAGCGGAGGAGTTCATAGCAGTTGGGAAGGGCGTTCCGGCGGCGGCACCGCTCCAGGTAGCGGTGGGCTGCCATGAAGGTGGGGAGGCGGAACCCGGCCTGGGCCACCCGGCGGATAAAGGAATGGGCTTCGGGCAGGGATTGGGAGCCGGAGAGGGCCGAGTCCCATTGGGCGCAAAATTCCTGGGCCAATGGGCGGAGCCGGACGACGGCAAGGGCGCGGGCCATTTTGCGGCGCAGGGCGTTGACGCGACGTCTCAGGTCGTTCATTCGGTTAAGATTCTCCTTGCGGGGCTTATTTGGGGATTTTTCGATTTCCCGGTCATTTTCCCCCGTTTTCCCCCATTTTCTCCCGCTCCGGGTCGCTGGCGGGAATGGGATGGGAATCACGAATGGGGCGGGGTGGTTTATGGGCAGGACTCACCTAGCGAGGTTTGAGGTTTATTGGGGGATTTTTCGATTACCCTCCCATTTTCCCCCATTTTCTCCCGCTCCGGGCCGCTGGCGGAGATGGGATGGGAATTACGAATGGGGCGGGGCCGTCTATGGGCATTGGATACCTGTCGCCTCGGTGGCGGGTTGGGTTTGAGTGTGACGGGTATTATGGTAGGGAGGTGTATTCGGGGTTGGCAAGGGGATTGGGGAGTTACTGTTGGGTTGGGGTGATGAAAGGGGACTTTGCAATCGTCCCGAAGCAAACCCGGAGCGGGCGACGTCCCAGCAGAAAGGAGGCGGCACTTTGAGGTTCGGAGCGTTCACCACCGTGGCGGCTTCCGCCGGCGAGGCCGCCAACTCCGCCGATGTGCTGGACAACCTCAGACAGCAGACCATCCTGGCAGAGGAGCTCGGTTTCGAGGCCATGTGGCTGGGAGAGCACCACTTCGGCCCCTACGGGGTGGGGGACCTCCCGAACCCAATACTGCTGGGCGCCGACCTGGCAGCCCGGACCTCCAGGATCCGCATCGGCCAGATGGCCAACATCGCTCCCTGGTGGCACCCGATACGGCTGGCCGAAGACCTGGCCATCCTGGACAACATGACCAGGGGCCGGATCGAAGTCGGGTTCGGCAGGGGGATCTGGCCCTACGAGGGCCCCCAGTTCCACCGCAACGCCGACCCCAGAAGGGACGAGAAGAACCGCGAATTGTTCAGGGAGACCGTTCAGATAGTAAGGAAGATATGGGCCGAACCGTACTTCTCCCACCAAGGACCAAACTGAGTCGATTTCAAAATTAAACCCATCTGAAGCCACCGGGCAACCCACAATCAACAGCACTAAATGAACTTCCACCGAAGAGGTACACCAACCATGGCCCGCAACGCTCCTCAACTAACCCTCAAGGCCACCGGCAAGCTCAATAACGGCGGCCTCAACCGGCTCAAAGACGTCATGGAACTCCAACGCGTCCTCTATAACTCCACCCTCACCTGGCTCCAATACCGGCCCGAAACCGACCCCAAAATCCTCAGGGACCTCGCCGGCAAGGAGCTCACCCAGCTCAGAAAAGAGCTCCCAACCCACGCAAACGTCCTCAGAAAACTCTCCGATGCCACCATGGAGCGCGCCATCACCAACCACCTCCGGCACGCTGCTCCCAAAGACTCCGAAACGCCCGCAGGCAGACCACGGACCAAATCACCCGAACGCTTCCGCACCATCTCCCTATTCTCCCCTGACGCACCAGTCCTCTTTCAGACCCAACCAAAGGAAGGAACTCCCAAAGGAACGCGCCTGAAACTCAGGACCAAGGGCCTTCCCGCCATCAGGCTCCGAACCACCCAGGAACTGCCCACGGGCCAGCAACCCGCCGCCGTCCACGTCACCCTCAAGCACGGACGAGTCCAAATCCGCTTGGTCTACGACCAGCCCAAACACCCAAGGCTTGTCCCCATCAACCAGGTGAACAACCCCCTAGGCGTCGCCCTGACCGTCGCCGCCTCCAACGGCCTCACCTACACTTCACCAAATGAGCAACACCTCACCGGCCAGATAAAACTCGTCCAGAAGGAGCTATCAAAACACACCGCAGCCGCCATGCGACTAAAATTCTGCGGCTTCAAAGCCGTCCTGGACGAAGGCAACAAACAGGTCCTCTCCAAGCGGGACAGGCCCAGAAGAGAACTGGTCTGGCTGCAAGCGCCAACCAAGTCCTTCCTCAAGGCCAAGCAAACCCTCAACAGGCTCCATGACAAACGCAACTCACTCCGCCGCAACTTCCGGCACGCCATCACCTCCGAAATAGTCAAGACGGCATTGGACAAAGGCAATGACCTGATAGTCGTCGAAGACCTGCTCATCCCCAACTTGACCGCTTCCGCTGGAGGCACAGCCGCCAACCCCGGAAGAAACGTCCGGGCCAAGAGCGGCCTCAACCGCTCCATCCTTCGCCAAGGCTGGGCCGAAATCATCTCCATGCTCGCCTACAAGGCCCGCAGAGCGGGCCTGCGCCTCACCTCAGTCTGGCCCGCCCGCTCCTCCCAGACCTGCTCCCGGTGCAGCAGAGTGGACCCGAAGTCCCGGAAAACCCAGGCTGAGTTTGAATGCACCGGCTGCGGCCACCAAGACAACGCAGACGTCAACGCCAGCAGGATCATCGCCCAGCGAGGCCTGCGGAGGCTCAGGGAATACGCCGCAACCGCAGTTTGACAACAGCCCGGCCGGAGATCCTGCGAAAGACCGCGGAGGCGGGGAGTCGATGTGGCCCAAGGGCCGCCCGCTGAGCGAACCGGCCGGTAATGCCAGAAGCTCAAAACATCAAGTTAATTTTGAAATCGACTAAAACTACACCTTTCCCGCCGAAGGCACCGTGTTCTCCCATCCGTCCATTCCCCCGGATCCAGCCTGGCAGGACGGAGAGAGAGTAAACAAGCTCAGAGTGACGCCCAAGCCCTACCAGAAGCCCCACCCTCCCCTGTGGATGACCGTATCCACCGACAACTCGGTTGCCACCGCCGCCGAGATGGGACTGGGAGCCTGTTACTGGCAGCCGCCCCCTCTCAGGGTCCGGCAGAGAATGGAACTCTACGCCGAGGTCAGGTCCAAGCTGGAAGGCAGGCCATTCAGCCTGGGAGAGGAGCAGGCGGTGATGCGCTCCACCTACGTCGCCTCCTCGATGGAAGAGGCGAGAAGGGACGCGGAGGCGGCGATCATGTCGTCCTTCACCTACAACGACCCGTTCCGGGGCCGGCAGGTGTTCACCAACCCGGGGGAGGAACTGGACCCGGGAGTGAAGCTGGACTGGGATTTCCTGGAACCGCGCACCCTGCTCGTCGGCTCTCCCGATAACGTAGCTGAGAAGGTGCATGAACTGCGGGAGGTCTGCAACCTAGACTACCTGCTGGTGGAGTTCACCCATCCGGGGATGCCGCTGGGGAGGACGCTGAAAAACCTGGAGAACTTCGCCACCAAGGTGATGCCGAGGTTCACCAGCGGCTGAGGACATTCACCAGGTTCGATCAGGCATTCCCGGAGGGTCGACCGCCATGTCCTACCTTTCCCTGCCCGGAGTCGACCTGTGGCATGAGGACACCGGAGGACCGGGTACCGCTGCGTCACCTACGACCGGTGCACTTGGGGCCGTTCCATGGCTACCGGCCCCGAACAGCAGCCGGGCTTCGCCAGCGACGACCTGCACGCCTTGGTAGAAAGTCTTTCCTTGGAGCGCTTCCATCTGGTCGCCACTGCGGCGGGCGGGATCACAGCTCTCGATTACGCCCTGACCCACCCGGGGCGGGTCCGCAGCCTGGTGGCCGCCAACACCATCGGCGGCGTACAGGATGAAGCCTATCTGGAAGTGCAGCTTCGGCTCCGTCCCCTGGAAATCCAGAATCTGCCCGTGGAACTGCGGGAGCTCGGCCCCTCCTACCGGGGCACGAACCCCGAAGGAGCGAGCCGCTGGCTGGAAATCGAAATGGCCAGCAGGCCCGGCGGAGCGGGGCCAGCGCAGCCGCTCCGGGAGCCCATCACCTACGCCCGGTTGCAGACAATGAGAGTTCCGACCCTGGTCCTGTCTGGCGAGGCGGACCTGCTATCGCCTCCTGCGCTGATGCGGATGCTGGCGGCACATATACCAACCTCCCGGTTCGTCTCCCTTCCCGATGCCGGGCACGCCGGATTTTGGGAGCGGCCCCAGGTCTGGAACGGCCTGGTGCTGGAGTTCATGGGCCAGTATTAGCAGGAGGGACTCCCTCGGCCCGGCAGATAAAGCGGACACGCAGTACGGCTACCCACTAACAAATGTTGTCACGCACCGGGAGCCGGCGTGGGCGTGGCCAGTGCGGGTGTAAGGTTTTGAGCGTCTACCATCGGCACCAGCCGGTGGCCCAGTTGTGCCGCTCTCCGCTTCGCGGCCCGCAGCGCCCTCTCCCGGTACTGACTCTCATAGTATTGAGCTCCAGCATCCACGTATCCCTGACCATAGCGCAGCATGGAGTAGATGATCCGGGCCAGCTTGTGCGCCGTCGCCGTGATGGCCTTGGGCGCTCCCAACTGGGCCTTCTTACGGCGGAGGAAGGCGCCCAGGGCGCTGTTGGAGCGGTGTAGTGCATTGGCGGCCAGCCGCAGTGCCGCTGCCGCCCGGTTGGCGCTGGCCTTGGTCCGGGAGCTGATGACCTTGCCGCCGGTGATGCGGTTGTTGGGACTCAATCCCAGCCAG
The DNA here is from genome assembly GCA_965197575.1 of Dehalococcoidia bacterium. Classification (GTDB taxonomy): domain Bacteria; phylum Chloroflexota; class Dehalococcoidia; order Lucifugimonadales; family UBA3495; genus VXOI01. The sequence continues at coordinate 4,655,385 of OZ240214.1, read as the reverse complement.
GAAGCAAAGTGCTTGGCCGTCGGCCAGCGGGTCATGTCCGTGCCGATTTCGCTGATCACTTTCAGTGCCGTGAATCCGTCCACTCCGTCGATGCGGGTAAGATCCACTCCCGTCATCCGGTACAGGTGGCTCCGAAGGTCGAAGCGGGGCGCGTTCCCCTGGCCGCGCTTACCGCCATCCCCGGCGGGAGGGGCGCCATCACTGCGGTCCTCAAACCGCTCCAACTGCCTTTCAATCTCGCGGTCGCACTGGGCGATCTTGTCCTGATAGGTCCGGTAAAGCTCCAGCGCCTGGGTCAGTTCGAAGATGTGCTCCTCCCGCCAGTGTCCCTGCAGGGACTTGGCGATGGTCGCCTCGGTTGCCCTGGTTCTCGGGTCGCGCAACTGTGCCAGCTTGCGGGGATTCCTCTCGCCCCCCACTATGGCTTCGATGATCTTCATGCCGGTCTTGCCCGTGATGTCGCTGATGACATGTTGCAGCTTCACGTTCATCTGGGTCAGCGCCTTCTGCATGTGCTGGATATGATGGGAGGCGTACTCCACCAGCATGGCCCGCTGTCGCAGGTAACTGCGCAGGCGGCGTATCTCACCCTCTGGCCGAAAGGATCCCGACAGCAGCCCGTAGGTGTGCAACCGCTGGAGCCACTGGCAGTCCAGCACGTCCGTCTTGCGGCCGGGCACGTTCTTGATGCGGCTGGGGTCCACAAGCAACACCTCAAACCCCCGCTCTTCAAGGACCCCGAACAGGGGTATCCAGTACACCCCGGTGGACTCCATGGCCACGGTCTCCACCCCGCACTCCGCCAGCCAGTCGGCCAGGCGGTAAAGATCAGCCGTGAAGGCTTCAAACTCGCGCACCGGTTGTTCCCAGCGGTCTTGGGGCACCGCGGCGAAGTGGCTGCTGGCGCCCACGTCGATGCCAGCGGCGTTCAGGTTTACCCGGGACAACTCCGCCGGCAGGCGCTGAGCAGCTCCCCCGCCTTTCTTCGCCTCCGGCTTTTCACTCCCCTTGCTCGCGTTCATCATCCCGCCCCTCATTGCTGCGTAGGCGCGCCGCCGGAAGGGGCCACTGAAAGCGCACAATCTATCGAACGGGAACGTCCTGGTCAAGGCGTCACCAATGATGCAGCCGTAAGGCTCCCGGACCATGCTTTGCACCGGGCGTCATGCACCAATGCCGAGTCGGTCTTGGTCCGGCGACACGCCACGCCCAATCTTACACCTACCCATGGCCACGCCTGTTAGTCGCTGTTGCACGGCCCGAAGGCGGGCGTAGGGATGCTTTGCACAAAAAATGGAATGCAGAGGAAAATAAAAACTTTCCTGCACAATAAATCCCCTCTCACACGCGCGCCGCAACACGGCGAGGGCAGCCAAGCCGGAACACCCCACGCTTGACCGCGCAGACACAGGGAAATAACATCCAACGAAGCAGAACAACCGGAGCCTGGATTTGAACACCAGAATGGAAAAGGTGGCGGAAGATATTGCCCTGACGGCCCTGCGGAAGGTCGGCTCCGCGGCACAGCCGCCCCTCCAACCGGAGAAACTCAAAGATGCCTTCCAGGCAGGATGGCCGGTCCCGGACAGCAGAAGGCCCATGAACGACGCCATGACCGCCGCCGCCCATGCGGCCAGCAACTGCGCCGGCCAGGATGCGGACAACTGGAAAATCACCGTGTCCCAAGCCTGGCGGCCAGCAGTGGAGGAAGTCGTCGAGGAATACTTCAAGGCCGCCAGAAACAGCTTCGAGAAAGGGGAACCCCTCGAAGGAGTGGAAACCCTCACCGACGCCGTGCGGGCGACACTGGGGCACATCGCCGCCGTGCGCAACTGGTCCCACAGCACCCACGAGAACCTCTACAGCATCGCAGCAGCATTGGGAAGCGGACGCCCATGGCCGGACTCAATGGAGGAGTTCGACGAGGCGCTCATGAACAGATCCGAAGAAGGCAAGAACCTCGGCGCCGCCCTAGGAGCCAGCATGGGACGACCGGACATGCTGAAGTTCGGCGTCTACGCGGAGAACCCGGACGGGCCGGAAGAGGACGGCTTCCTATTCGCCACGACGACCATAGAACTGGCCAACCGGCTCGCGGAGCAGGAGCCCGCGAAAGCATGAACCAAGCGGAGCACACCCTGGAGGCCCGGGAACTGGCCAGACGGGCCGAGGAAGAGACAAGGGACGGCGGCAACGAACGGATTGCCGCCGAATTCTTGTGGGGAGCCTTCGCCCACTGCCTGATAACCGTGGCCCTGAACGACGGACTGCCCCACGACAGCCACGGGGCATTCCAGAGAACCGCCCAGCACCTGGACGCCAGCGACGGCGGCAACAAGTGGCGCTCCCGCTTCGGTTCAGCCGAAAGGTTGCACTACCACTTCTACCACGGCAACCTGCCGGGCGGGGAACTGCGAACCCACAGGCAGGACACCGTGGAGGGAACCCGGGAACTCCTCACGATGCTTTGAACAAGCGCCCGAAGACGGGCATCCGAAAACGACAACACGCCGGAGAGGAAGGCCGGAACATCGGAGCCACAGGCAATTCCGAAGAAACCTGCACAATAAATCGGAAATACAAATCATTTTTTGTGCAAAGCAGAGGCTAGTACCACTTCCAGATAGATTTACAAGAATATGAGAAGGCAGCCATACTTGGGTATGATCTTTCTGTGAGGGAGTATCCAGACATGGCTGCCATCAAGTATAAAGTCAAGCTGGCTGAATCCGAACGCTCCCGTCTCAATGAGGTTTCCCACCGGGGCAAGCTGTCAGTCCGCACCGTCAAGCGGGCGCTGGCGCTGCTCAAAGCAGATGAAGGACTTCGAGACGATGAGATAGCCGCGGTGCTTTTGATCAACGCCGCTACCGTTGCCAGAGTGCGGAAGCGGTTCGTCGAGGAAGGACTTGAGGCCGCCATCAACGACAAGCCACGACCGGGCCGGGAGCGCAAGTTGGACGGCAAGCAGGAAGCGCACCTGGTTGCCATCGCGTGCAGCAGTCCACCCGAAGGACGTGTGAACTGGACGCTCCATCTGCTGGCGGACAAGGTGGTGGAGATGGAGTTGGCCGGGAGCATATCCTTGGAGACGGTGCGCCAGATACTCAAAAAAACGAACTCAAGCCATGGAAGAAAAAGGAATGGTGCATCCCCAAGCTGAGCGGGGAGTTCGTGGCCCGGATGGAGGACGTGCTGGACCTTTACCACGAAGAGTATGACCGGGAGCGTCCGGTGGTGTGTTTTGACGAGTCCTCCAAGCAGTTGCTCGGGGATGTGCGGCCTTCCATCAAGGCCGCCCCTGGACGGGTGGAGCGCTATGACACTGAGTACCAGCGAAACGGGACCCGGAATCTGTTCATGTTCTGTGAACCGAAGGGTGGGTGGAGGCACGTCGAGGTGACCGGGCGCCGCACTGCCGTGGACTTCGCTCAACAGATGAAGTGGCTGGTGGACGAGGCATATCCTGACGCCGCACTGATCAGGCTGGTCCTGGACAATCTCAACACTCACAAGCCCGGCTCGCTCTACGAAGCGTTTGCACCGTCCGAGGCGCGCCGCATAGCCAAACGCCTGGAGCTTCACCACACACCCAATCACGGAAGCTGGTTGAACATGGCTGAAATCGAGTTGAGCGTCTTCAGCAGACAGTGTCTGAACCGCCGGGTCGGCGATGAAGCGTTGCTGAGACGGGAGATCGCGGCGCTCGAACGCGAGCGCAACGAGGCCGCCGCCAGCATAGACTGGCGGTTCTCCACCCAGGACGCTCGCAGTAAGCTTGAACATATCTATCCAATAGAATTAAATTGAAACGGTATTAGTCGGGAGGTCTCGCAGATCGTCGAATCAAGGTCGATGGTGAATGGCGCGTCGCCCGGTCCTGCTCCGGCCTGCCATGCCCGGGCCAGCAACTGGCGGCTCACCCGGTCCAGTTGACGGACGTGGCCCCACCTGAAGCTGCGCAGGAAAGTGCCCAAGGTGGAGGGCGCCTTGGCCGTGAAACCGAGAACGCGGACGGTCCCGCCGGTGCGCAACGCATCGGCGTCGTCGATGCAGTCGCCGCCCGCCAGCGCGGAGGCCACCAGCGTCATCATCTTGTCGCCCGTGTTCGCCCGACCCGGCACGCCGCCGAGGTCGAGGTGCTTCCGGAGGAGTTGGGGCAGGCCAAGGCGCAGGGCCAGGGTGGCCGGACAGGAGCAGCCCGGCATTGGCCACCAGGCGGTGGCCGTCGAAGGTGATTTGGACCCGGCCGGGGTGGTTGCGTGGCAGCATCTTGTATCCTGACTTTGGCCTGCGACAATAGCTCATCCGTGGTGGTCCGGAGCGCGGCAGACCGGTAGCATCTGGGTCATGGCAGACCGTCCAATAGCAAGGGTCGCCGCATTCCCTAACGGTAGAACCCGGACAGTTGCCTGGGCCAATCGAGCCCGCATCGTGCAAGGAAGGGTCAACACTGAAACAGGAGGTATAGATGGGAGGAGAACCGAGGTTCGTAGGCATTGATGTCTCAAAGGCGCAGGTGGACGTTGCTGTCCGGCCTACGGGACAGAGATGGGTCGTGTCCTACGACGAGACTGGTGTCGAAGAACTGGTCTCCCAGATGGTGGACCTGGGGCCCGCCCTGGTGTTGTTGGAGGCTACGGGCGGCTTGGAGTTGCCCTTGGTGGCCGCCCTGGCCGCTGCGGCGCTGCCTGTGGTGGTGGTCAACCCACGCCAGGTCAGGGACTTTGCCAGGGCCACCGGAACGCTGGCCAAGACCGACGCTCTGGACGCAGGGGGCCTGGCCCATTTCGCCGACGTTGTCCGTCCTGACGTGCGTCCCCTCAAGGACGCCGAGACCCAGGTCCTCAACTCGCTGACTGCCCGCAGGCGCCAGGTGATGACCATGCTGGTCTCCGAGAAGAACCGGCTGGGCACCGCCATCGGCGCCGTTAGTCCCCGCATTGAAGCCCACATCGCGTGGTTGGAACAAGAGTTGAGCGACTTGGACAAGGGGCTACGTCAGACTTTGCGCCGGAGTCCAGTGTGGCGTGAGAAGGACGACCTGCTCCGCACGGTTCCCGGTGTCGGGGAGCAGCTCTCCCTCACTCTGCTAGCCAATCTGCCAGAGCTGGGCACGCTGAATCGCCTGCAGATCGCCGCCCTGGTGGGCGTGGCTCCCTACAACCGCGACAGCGGCACCCTGCGGGGCAAACGCGCCGTCTGGGGCGGACGCTCCCGGGTGCGGGCCGTCCTCTACATGAGAGCGTTGGCAGCCAGCCGCCACAACCCTGCTATCCGGGACTTTTACCAGAGGCTGCTGGCAGCTGGCAAACCGAAAAAGGTGGCGCTGGTCGCGTGCATGCGCAAACTGCTGGTTATTCTCAACGCCATGCTCAAACATGGCTCCCCTTGGTGCGATATAACTCAGCCAGTCGTCGCTCATTCCTGTTGACTTTCAAGACAGTTGCTATTGGGTGCTCCTGGTTTGGGCTTGGTTTTGTGTCCAAAAACCATTATCCCAGATTCAGAGGTGCACCCTTTTGCTTCTTCGGCAGGCCTCCCACACGCCGTCGTTCGGTGGATTCGGGTTAAGACCTCGGCCCTAGACTGGCCACCGCAGCCACCGGTCTGAGACAACATTTTTGGTCAATTACCCTCAGGAACTCCACAGAAACCGGCGCGGTTGCTCGGCAGCACCAGCACCGGTAGAATCCCAAACCACAACGGGGACCGAATCGGCCCGCAGGACGGACTCGGAATGACAGCACCTAACCGGATCTCCGAGATCATCGAGGAGATGGACAGGGACCCAGACCTTGCCGACGCCCTCCGGGAGAGAATCCTGGGACAGCAACTCACCAGCGCGCTCCAAGGCATCCTCGAATCCAGCACCGGGACGATGCAAAGACAAGCCGAACTGGCCATAACCGTTAGGGACGCCATGCACGCCTTGGCCAACAGCGCCAACGAGATGGCAAGCACCGCTGCCCGGATATACGAAGCCATCGCCCGGACGGAGGCATCGGCAGAAAGGACGGCGCAGGAACTCGCCTCCCTGAGAGAAGGACAAGAACGAACGGAACAGAGAGTGGCGTCAATGCAGGGCTCGGTCGACAACGCGGTGGGACCAGCATACGAAGCAAAGGTGGCGAATAATCTCAGAAGCCTCCTCAGAGAGCACCTGAACCTCAGGAACGCCCGCATCCTGAAGGGACCAAACCGGGAGATCGCCGAACAGCTGGCCGAAGACTTGGAAACCGCCCGACGAAACGGACTCATAACAGAGCCAGAACTCAACGCCGCGTTCCTGCTGGACATTATCGCCCAAGTGAATACCGAGAACCAAGAAACCCAGCACGTCGCCATCGAAATCTCCGTCACCATCAACAAGAACGACGTCACAAGGGCAGAACAAAGAGCCGGAACAATCAGCACCGCCACCGGTACAACCACCACCACGGTGGTCGTCGGCCAGTCCGCCGACGAGGAGGCCACCCGGCTCATCAACCAAGGGAATGCCAAGATGATCCGGTACCCTGTTGGCTGACGAGAACCCCCAGTCCCCAACCGTCACAAGCAGCACAGCCCCACTCCACCCAACGCCCGGAGACGGCACCGGCAGACAGTCAACTGTGGCGCCGGAGACTAAGGGCGATGATAATATAACGGCTCGCCCCCTTGCAGCATCGTTAGGGCGGGGGTACTGTGGCAAGTCCTTCGCTACCGTCAGCAAGGGGGCTCCTCGACGTTCCAAGACCACCCTGGTAACCAGGGCCGGCGGTCTAGCCCGCACCCCCGTCAATCCGACAGAAGGACAAGTTTTCTTGTCCAAGCCGAGCTTCTCCATCAAGATCGGCTCTTCCGTCCTGTTCCGGGGCAGGGGCACTGTGTAGTCCAAAGTTGCCACCCTGTTGACGATTGACGCTTTCCTGATTAGGGACTTCAGCATCTCCTTCAGGCTATGCTGGTCCTCGGTTTCCAGGTAGGTTCGCATGTTGAGGCCGTTCTCCACTATCCTGTCTGGCTCGTTGACAAAGGCCAGCTTCTTCTGGAGTTCGCTGCTTATCATGTCGCGTTCCCGTTGGAGGAGTGCCGTTTCTTCCTGTCTCCGGTCTATTTCTCTGCCGTAGCCCGGGTTGCTGGGACCGTACTCTGCAATGGCGGCCATGAAATTGCCTATCTCTTGTTCCAGCTTCTGGATGCGCTTCTCTAACTGCTTCTTGCGGCTTTCCTGGGTCGCCGCGAACCCCCTATTCTCCTTGGCGACCAGCCTCACTTGGTGCTGTAGTACCTTTGGAGTCAGTATGTGCCCTAGGAGGGCATCAATGACCCTTTCCATCAGTACGTCGAGCCTGACCGATGGGTTGGGGCACCAGTTGGCCTCGCCCTTCTTGTATTCTCGCCGGTTGGCGCAGATCAGCCTCTGGGTGCCATTTTCCGTGTGCATCCTCATTGTGGCCCCGCACATCCCGCAGGCCGTCAGTTCACCCATGAGGTTGGGACTCCTGTGGATCCGGGAATTCTTGACCTCTCTTCTCCGGCTGGCGAGATTTCTGATGATCAGTTCGCGCTCCTCCTCGGTCATGGCCGCCTCGTGGGCATCCCGGCAAATCACCTGGTCGGACTTATGGAGGATCTTCGACCCCGAGTGTTCCCCTCCTCGGAAGGTCCAGCCCAGCAGGGCCAGGTGCTTCAGCAGGTAGCTGGCGTTGTCGTTGGTCCATCTTCCGGTGCCGCGCTTCCCGCCCTTTTCCTGTTGGTTCTTTTTCTTGTCGATGCTGCCGGCCGGATGTTTCAAGCCCGTTCCTTCCAGGTATTGACGTATCTGGCTCAGGGTGCAGTTGGTCTTGGCCATATCTTTGATGTGGAGCAGGTGGGGCCATGTTTCGGGATCCCGCTCCAGCTTGGTGTGCTCCTCCCCTCTCCACATCGCCTTCTTCTTGCGGTAACCGAAGGGAGCGACCCACCCGATGTAGAAACCCGCCTCCACGGCCATCATTTGGGAGGCGCGGGTTTTCACGGCCACATTGACGACTTGATCCTCGTTCATGACGGCCTTCATGCGCCGGTTGCTGTCGATCTTTACTTGGGGGTTACTGGGCGGCTCCATGAGCGATATGAGCTCGATGCCCTCTTCGGCGAATATCTCCTCGTATTCGAAGTAGCTGCTGCTGCTTCTGCTGAGTCGGCTTATGTCGGTGACAATGATAGCCTTGTAGCGTCTTTCCGGCGAGAAGATCTTCAGTAGCAGGCCCTTGAAGCCGGGCCTGTCGTCCGTCATGCCGCTGACGCCGTCGTCCAAGAAGACGTCCTCGTCGCCCACGGTAAAGCCCATAAGTTCTGCCTGGCGGCGGCCATTGGCGGCTTGGGTTATGACTGACAGGCTTACCCCATCATCCCAATGGGATCTCCGAGCGTAGACGGCCGCCCTGCCTCTATTGGGGGTGTGTCCGTACATGTTCATACCTGTCTCCTAAAGAAGGCGCTTTCCGGTGAAGTGTTCGTAGAGCTGGACGATGAACCGTCGGGTATCGGTGGACAGCCGGTCCGATGGCCTCTCGTACTGTCCCAGTGCCGGGTCGGCCATGAGGAAGTCGAAGGCCCTGTGTATATCGAGCGCCGACATTGCTTTCTCATCGATGCTCTTCCGGTGGGGCAGACCGGCGACCTCAAGCAGTTCGTCCAAGGGCACTCCGAAGTAATCAGCGAGCTTTGAGAGGGTTTTCAGCCCCGGTCTCTTTGTTCCGCTTTCCACGTTGGACAAGTAGGAGTTGGGTATGCCCGCTCCTCTCTCCACCTCCCGGAGGGTCCGGTTCCCGCGGAGGCTTCTGAGGAGTTCTCCGATGGGAGGCCTCTGCCGTCTGCCGGCCCCTTCGTCCTCACCGTGGTCCGGTTCCGGAGATTCTTCCAGTAGTTGATTGGCTGGCGAATCATTCTGCTGTGTCATTTGGCCGTTGCCTTTGTGGTAGTATTGTAGGTACAATGAGATACGGTGCTATGCCGAATAGAGAAGGATGGATGCGCGGGTTTACAGGCTCGGCTCATAGTGTAACAGAATGAAAACTGGGAAGGCAAACTCTGGTGGAGACAACGAAACATATAGCAAAATAGACCTGGCAGACGTGGACAGCTGGTTGCCGCCGGAGGTGGCCCGATCCCTTTCCAGGATGATTGCTGCGCGCAACAGGAAGGACTTGGAGGAAGGTATCGCCGCGAACAGCTACGCGTACGATGTGGATGCTTTGGGCGTTGAACAGGACGACCGGCCGCCGTCCGACGGCGATCACCGCATATTATCCGGGTCTGAGCCTCTCGCCCTCGAGTTTGTGGAATCTGCGGAGGTTGGCAGGCCGGAGGCCGTGGTTCTTTTGGACAGCCAAGCGGATGAGGAGAAGGTGGATGACGGTGGAGAGGCGGAGGCCTCCTGGGGTGATGTTATCCCGTTCTTCTAACCGGGATGGGGGGTTCCGGCTGTGTCTAATTTAGGCTATTGTCGAGGCCTATATACCACAGACTGGGGTGGCCAGCGTCGGGGAGTGCCGCTTCTGCGACATCAACTCGGCTGACCGTCCCGAGCGAGTGGAGGAGCAGCAACCCCCGGTGGCCACCACCGACCGGTTCTAGGCAGTGTCCCTGACGGGTGGAGTCCTTGGTTGAAACCAGATACTACGATGCCCTCGATTGGAGAGATACCAATGCCGATCACGATATGGTATGCCAGAATGATAGGCGCCGATTTTCCTTGCCATCTGGTCGAGTACATGCGTACCATCGTTTACCAAATCCCGCGCCTGAAGGTAAAGGAGCCCAAGACCGCCGCGTGCATCATATTCGACGAGCCGGAATTCAGAGCCTCAGTGGTCGTCGACCCCTTCGCCTACCTGAGAGACGAAGGCATATCTGACCAGTTTGAGTTCGAGGACAATTTCCAGCTTGCGCTGGACGAGGCATGTCCAGCGCCGGCGCCAGATGCTGAGGTGCCTCTCTACCTCGTAATTCAATTCAAAGAGGACCTGAACTCATTTGCCGCGGTAGACGGGCAATGCCGGAGGATCGGCTCCGACGGCGTTGAAAGATTCTTATTGGTCGAGTGCGGCGAGCCCTATACGCCCAATCCCAACGAGAGGATGCGGACGATTAACGCTGTTCTGACAGCGGTACGAGGCGAGTTCGGCATAACCAACGGAATGGAACCGTGCTTCAACACCCGTTGTTACAGAGCGGAAGATGGGCAATGTGTCCACCCGTATAGAGTAAAGCTCAGTGAACCCACGGTCACAGTCACTACACCTATAGACGCTAAAGAAGTGGCGAACAGGGCTGGTGCTGCTGCAGCACTTGCTTCACAGATCGAGAAGAGTATGCAAGCACCGTATAGTGGGGCCCAACAGGGCCGTAGACCCAACTTCGGTGTGTCGTTGGAGGAACTGACCGAGGTTTTACAGCTAGACGAAACCAGGGACCACGCGTATTGGAGGCTCTGGTATTTGCAACTCTACGACCGGCTCGAAAAGTTCGGGGAGCAGTGTCGCCCGGGTCTTCAACTGGGGCATCAAGAAGGCTTGAGCGACGAAGGCGACCATCGAAATCTGATTGCACACCGCGGCGTGGACCGGATAGACGGCACTCTGCTACGGTCGATTCAGACGAAGACGATCGACATCATCAAACGGAAGACATGAGCATGCAGTCTCATAAGGCCGCCAGGGCAAAGTGACAACCCACGCGGTTTCAGGTTAATTTGAGTCGAATTGGTTGAACCCACTGGACGGTTCCGACCATCATCCCCTAAACATGGGCTCGCCCTAATTTAGGAGCTCCCCGGCATCCGGGGAAGGCCCCGTGCCGGGTTTCTCCGGGAAGTCTGAGTGGGAAGTGTGTGCCGGTGCTGCGGCGTCCGGTTGTCAGGCGGAGTTGTTTGTCTGGGAGTTGGAGTTTCCGGGCCGGTCCGCGGCCTCGCCGGTCTGGCCGCCTTAAGGCCTCGGGACCACGTCGGTGAGTCTCCCCTCTGGGTGTTCTTCGGACGGTATGGGGAACTTGTAGTTGATGGAGATGTGCTTGGGGCCGACTCCTACGGACTCCACGATGTTCTCTATAAACTCGATGGTCTGCCGGGGGTTTGCCTCGTCCAGGTAGGTGTCCACGTCCAGGGCGTTGGCCCGGATGCGGTCCTCGTCGCTTATAAAGGCTTGGGCGTCGATCTCCCTGCGTGTGGTGCCGGCCTCGAATGCCAGTGCTATCGTCTTGTTGACAATGTCGAGCGATTCTTTCAGAGGGGCTGTGACCTTGCCGGTCTCCCTGTCCACTGTGAAGAGGTCGTCCTTGCGTTTGTCCAGTTCCCCTATGGCGAACTCGGTCTCGTCTAGGTGCTCCCGCAGTCGGGCGGACGTTTCCTCCGCACCTTTCTGGATGATCTCCGTCGCCTTCCTGATGGTCGGGTCGATCATCACGGCGTTGACGGACTGGCTGACCACCAGTCTCAGGAGCCGGTCAGCGTTGATGGTGCTGTCCGGGCAGCTGTCCGGCGTCAGGTTCCCCCTGGTGGGGCAGGTGTAGTTCGGACCCAGGCGTACCATTGCGGCGTGGCAGTTGGCGCAGTAGGCCAGTCCGGCGAGCGCAAGGCGGATGTCCTGGGGGATTCTTGTCAAGTACATGGCCTCTCTGTTGGCTCCTGCATAATATGTTCGTTTACGGATTGCGATTCCGTCAAGTCCTTGGAACCGTCGCAGCTTGCGGATTTGGGGAGTTATGCCCATTTTGGCAGGCTCTTTGACCCCCGTAAGTTAGTTGTTCCGGTGTAGTCTGCGGTCTTACAGGCTGTCCATTCGGTGAAGTGTCCCGGCCGTAGGCGGGGAGAGGCACAGGCCGGGAGGATACTCGGGGTGAAAGTATCGATTAACGGATGGGATAGTAGGAGCATATTGCCCGCGTAGCTAAGGCTGTGCAAAATGCCGTGGGGTGGTTTCGGCTGGCCGGGCCAATATTGCACAGAGGGCGCTGGCATAGTTTCGGCGTGGCGGCATGCTGCACAGGTGCCGAAGATCGGTCATGGCGTATCTGGAGGCGGTCCGGTGGCTTGTTCCGGCATGTGGGAAAGCTGGATGAGCAGGAATTTGCTATGGGCTTAGTCTTGTCCTGATGTCGCGTGGTTTGATCCAAGTGGTGAGGTCTGATCTGAGTTCTGGAGAGGTCAGACAGGCTCTTTACAACAAGAGAACCCGAAGAGGGTTCTCTACGTCGGCATGGCCCACATCCGGGTGAGTAGCAGGATGGCGATTGGTTGAATTTTTGCCTCACAGCGATGGGAATGGTTCACCCCTGCTGGTGGGTCGTATCCAATTTTCTGACATCTGCCAGAAATCTGGCGTGGCTTTCCTCTGACAAAGTTGATCTCAGCCAGTTTCCAAAGCGGTTAGCTAGTCCATGTGTTAGTTCAAGGGGGTCCATTGGCGCATAAATTTGTGGAACCCCCAAAGACACACTAGATGGCGATGCTTCCAGTGCCACCAGACCGCTGTTACGGGATCGTTTTTCCATGAAAGGTCCAATGCGGCCAACGTAGTCAAACTGGGACCTAGGTCCCAGTTCTTCAAGGGTTGTTGACAGCCATTTCATGTAATTGGTCTGCTCGAAGTGAGACTGACACTGGCGGGAGTATGCCCTTAGTTCACAGCAGAAGGGACCGATGGGTTCTAAATCTGTACAGAGCCTATAAATATTGCTTATCGGCCCGTAGACGACAGCGCCATATATGGTCATGGTCTGCCTTGTTGGTGGGGCCAGTATCCAGACCCGGGCGAATATTTCGCGGGGCGCGAGGCAAAGGTCTGTAGGTTGCATGTCTTTAAGAACGTTGTGGTCGCCTGACAGATATGCCAGAGGGGTCTCAAATAGGTGTTTCGGCATGCCAACATGGCATACAAGCGCCACTATTGCCTTCAACATACTTGTGTGGACATCTTGTTTTGGCAGATTTATGGGTATTTGCCCTGGTATCCATATCTTATCGCCGGATGCAATTTTGCCTGGTGGCCGCTCCCACCCGTCTGACTGTACATGTCCAGTGGTGGATAGTTGGATGGATGGGTCGTCGCCATAAGACCACTTCGTTTCCCGGTTCCGTGACCCTCGCAGCGGAGTGACAGTCTTTGGTTCTCCGTCAGCGCTATCTAGGTTGTGCATGAGAACGCTGATCTGATTGAGTTTTTGTTCGACCTTGCCCATATCTTGGTTGCATTTCTCACATGAAAAGTCTTCCGTAGATACGCTTCCTCCGAAGTGGCGAGGTATGATGTGTTCTTCAGACAGGTCGTCGTAACACTGGTTGCAAATCCAGCATTTTTTCATCGTGCAAGTTCTCTCCCTAGTCGTTTGACGCCAAGCACGTCGTTGGAAGGGGCCCATATTCTGAATAAGCCGGAGTTCGTCGAGTGCCCGTTTGACGTCCAACAGTTATCGTAACACGAGTGTTTGCGAACTGACCGAGTCGCTCGGTCGATGGCATGGGCCGCCGGAAGGCGCTTACAGGAGGCCGTCTGAGCAGACGATGCGTGTGGTCTGGTGTTGGATAGTACCTTCATCGCTCTGATCAGCAGGGTTCAGCCGGTAGCGTTCCTGTAGCAGTTCAAGCCTCAGCACCAGTTCGCGCCCCCCGAGGTTAAGCCGCCTCAGTTCGGAAATTTCGTTCTCCACCACCGTGGGCAGGTCGTCGGTGAACACACGTCTCAGCGTGTCCACCCTCTGGGGTGTTGCTATCTCTTCCGGCACGCCGTTTAGCTGACGCCGGATAAACTGCCGGTTTCTCAGGTTGCCTGCGGTCCTGCGCCTGTTGCTGCCCAGGATGCGGCTCAGGTCCTGCTGGAACAGTTCCGAGGCGGCATTGACTCTCCGGTTGGTGTTCCCCGGCAGAGGCTGGGGCGGTGTCCCAGGCGGGCATTCCGCCCCGCTGACGAACTGGGCTGGTCTGATCGGCCGCGGCGCTAGGTCATCTCCCACAGCATAGCAACGGACGGTGTCTATTGTGGCCATCATCACGATGCTTTCCCCGGCTTTCGGCTGGTCTACACCGGCGGGTGTGTTGCCCTGAGCGGTCAGGGCCGACCGGATGCCGTCCGGAAGCTCGGTGATGGTCTTCCAGAGGCCCGGCTCATTGTCCCTGATGCGTTGCAGCAGCGATATGGCTCGCTGGTTTGCCGTCAGCTCATCGAACTCATCGTCGAGTTCCGGGAGCTCCCGGTCGTCGTAGATCCTGCCGAGGCCCGTGGGGTTTAGCTTTTCCGACTCGGACAGGACCTTGTTGTCCAGGCCTATGATGTCGTGCATGGCCTGGATCCTGTCTCCCAAACGGTCCGTGAGACCCAGGGTCTCGTCCAGTTCCATGTCGGGCAGCATGTTGTGCAGGTGAATCTGGTCGTAGGGCGAGCCGATTCGGTCAACGCGCCCGAACCTCTGGATCAGGCGCACCGGATTCCAGTGCAGGTCGTAGTTCAGCACACGGGCGCAGTCCTGCAGGTTCTGGCCTTCCGAGACCACGTCGGTGGCGATCAGCACACGGATTTCGGGGCCTCGTGGAGGTTGGCTCCCAGCCGGGTTGGCGTTGGGTGCGAACCGCCTGATGATGCCGGTGGCCACGTCTCGGCGGCTGCCGCTCAGGTGGTCGATGGTCCTGTCCTCACTGCCGGGGTTGAGTTCACGGTGCAGGTAGTCCACCGTGGTCTCGGCCTCGCTGAAGATGAGGAGTTTCTCCCCCGCGACTTCGGGGCGTTTCAGGAAGGCTTTAAGGGTTTCCAGCTTGTCATCATCGGCCGGGCTGATGTCGGATACCCTGTCCGCCAAGTCCCACAGTATCGAGTAGTCGTTGTCCAGGTCTTCGGTCCAGCGTTCCACTTCGAAGTCATCGGCGTTGAACGTGTGCTGCCTCCTGTGTCGGGTCTCTTCCTTTCCCAGAATGTCCAAGGCCTCCTGTGGGTCGAAGTTCTGGCCCGCAAGCAGGCGGGTCGCCACGCTTCCCACCGGCACATAGCCGGATTCGAGCGCCGCCGTGAAGCTCTGGTTGCTGTTTATCAGTGACTCCAGCGTGGAGCGGAACGCGGCGATGCTTGACTCCATTCGCTTGAGCAGCAGGTGCCTTATCATCCCGGCGATGCGCCCCCGTGCCCGGAACAGCCCGGCGTACTCCTGGCTGTCATGGTGTCCCGACTTCAGATACTCGGTGGGGCTGTAACGGACCGCCTTGTACTGTCCGAGGGTCTCTAGCAGGTCTCTGAAATCGCCCGCCTTGGTGTAGACCCGGTCCAGCCGGTATTCCAGGTTCTCCAGCTTCGGTTCGGGGAATGAGATGGGCTCTCCGCGGATGGTCGCGGTGTCCCCGTACAGTTCGGTGATGTCCTTGCGGCGTCGGCGTATGAAGATGGGGGTCAGGACCTCGGCTATGTCCGCTGGAGGCGTGTCGGGCCTTGACGGTTCCACCGGCTTTGGACCCTCGCCGCCATTCTTCAGATACTCGGCGAGTTCCTGTGCATAGGCGTCAGCATCCTCGCGGTACTCCTGCCAGCAGGCGGCGCTGGCGATGTAGTCCTCAAGCGCCAGAGGTTCGATGGGCAGGCCGTGGTCCCTCTCGTCCATGAACAGGCTGATCTGCCGGTAGATGTCCCGCGGGCCCAGGTTCTGAGGTGTCGCGCTCAGCAGGATGACCTTGTGGTCTCCCCTCTCCAGGTAGTCCCGGAGGCCGCGCGAGCGCTGGTTGTCGTTCCGGAAGCCATGAGCTTCGTCGACCAGTACCGGTCCCCTTTGGGGATACTCTTCGGCCAGTAGGATGCCGTGCTGGCTGGAATCAGCTTCCTCGTAGTCCTCGGTCTCAGGGTTGAAGACCAACTGGGGCGGTGCCGCGATGCGGCTTTGGGAGAGTACGGCCGCGCCGAGTTGGTAACGCTCGTTGAACCCTTCCCACATGGGGACCAGTCCGGCCGGGCAGATGATGAGGGGGTTGCCCTCGTTGGGGTAGCTCTGGCGCAGTTGCCTGAGCAGCTCGGCGCCGATGAAGGTCTTGCCCAGGCCCACCACGTCGGCGATGTAACAGCCGCCGTGGTTGCGGACCATGTCCAGCCCGCGGCGCACCGCGTCCAGTTGAAAGTTGGCGAGGTTCTCCTGCCGGGCGGGCTCCAGCGGAAGCGGCTCGCCGCTGTCCAGCTCCCTGCCGTGGAGCTCGTACAGGGCCTTCAGGTAGACCAGGTAGGGCGGGTACTGCTTGACGGCCCAACTGTCGTTCAGGACCCGGGTCACCTGGTCGCTGATGTCCACCGAGTCCGCCCAGAGGGCCTCGAACCAGCGGGAAAGCTCCGCCATGTCGGCGTCCCCGGTGATGCGGACGTTGAGTTCGGTATTGCCGGTGAAGCCGGCCAATGTGAAGTTGGAGGAGCCGACGATTGCGGCCCCCGGCTCGGCGTGGCCTTCGTACCAGCAGAGGTAGGCCTTGGCGTGGAGGAACTCACGGGGGTAGGTCCGTATCTCCATGAGGCCGGAGGCCACCAACTGGCGCATCTGTTCCACGGCGTTCTGGGTTTCGTCCGTCTGGGGCAGGGCGGCCACGTTCTCCGCGATGCCGGAAGAGGCATGGGCGGCGATGTCCCTCCGCTGGCTGCGGGAGATGATGCGGTCGGCGTCCAGCTTGGCCCGCAGCGGCCCGGTCTGGTACAGGCCGGCGGCGACCGCTTCCAGCGTGGGCCGGTCGGTGCGGCCCACCAGGATGCGGGTCTTCCGGAGGCGGGAGATCTTGTCGGCCACCTGGGCGAAGCCGGAGACGAAGAGGTAGCCCACGGCGATGTCGGCGCGGGCCGCGCTGCCCAGCATCTCCCGCAGCCGGGTCAGCAGGTCCGGGTCGGTTGTTGCGTGGAGGATGTTCATGGCTGTCCCGGTTCCTCTTCTTCTATTACCACTTCGCCGCCTGGCCGGGCGCTGACCGTGAGCTTGCTGTCCAGCAGGAGGGACATTCCAAGCAGGGGCTCGCCGTCGGTTTCGATGACAGTCACGTTACGGGGTTTTTCGTGCCAGGACACTACCCCGGCGTAGTTGTAGGTCCGTATCGGTCGCCCGTCAGCCAAGTTCGCAAAGTCTTGTCCGCTGTAGGGCAGGCGAAGCCGCCGGATCAAGCCGGAAGGCAACGTCAAGTCTCCGTTGAACCCGGTATCGACTATAACTTCCAAGGATTGCAAGACGCCGTTTCCGTTTTCGATGTCAATGGTGACCAGCGGGCGCAGCTCCGGGGAAACTCTGCCTCTAATCATTGATGCGAGACCAGGATCCGAGGCCCAGATTGAACGCCGTTGGGTATCCGACCCGCTCCGTGTAGGTAATCGCTCCGGGGCGGCGCGCCACCAATCGTTGCCTGGCGTCCGCCTGGCGCAAGTCAATCTCGTAGTCCCCGCTGTTGACGTCGATGACCACCACCTTGCCTTTCTCCGTGGCTTCCAGCCGGCCCCGCAGCTTTTCGTAGATGGTCTTCCCAACGGCCGATACGTCTATTTCTGCGTCGTCATTCCTGACGGCCATACGGACTACTCCTTTATTCCCTTACCGCCTGTTCGGGTTGAACAAGTTTAACCGATACGGACTCGGCGCTGGCGGATCTGTCCAGCATCTCCCGCAGCCGGGTCAGCAGGTCCGGGTCGGTGGTGGCGTGCAGGATGTTGGAGGCGGGCATAGCAGCTACGGTTCCTCCTCCTCTATTAGCGCGGCGTCGGTGTCCGGGCGCTACGCATATATTCGGGTCAACAATCTGCCTCTTGGTCGGCGTATACTTCCAAAGGTCCTGGTCCTATGACGGCCTCTATGCGCTGGCGTAGTCTAGTTCTTAGTTCTTCATAGTCGGTCCATAAGATGTGGGCCTGATGATTGGTGTCAAAGTGAACGAGCTTGAATTTCTCCTGTCTGCAAGTAAAAATTACTGTAAGCCCCAAGCCATGGGCAAACCCTGCTTCGTAATAGACGCCTCCTCGCGCACCGTCGTCGCCTTGGGTTAAATCTGCTATCACAAACCGAGACTTCCGGATTTCTGCAATAATCGCATCATCTATTAGTCCAGCGTGCTCGACGGTATCTACACGGACGGGATCGTAACCAGCTTCTTTGATTGCTGGCTCAATTCCTTGGTAGTAAGCATCTCTCATGCTCTCGTCGAACCACATGGCAACGAACGCCTTGGCGGAATCGGTTGCAGTGACCTGGCGGGCAATCTCAGCATATCCATCTACCGTAACCATGTAGGACGGAAAGCGAAAGTCGGTGTTGCCTACAAACTGCAACAGACCATTTTGAACATGGTACTCAATTAGGTATTCCACCTCTCGCCAACTATTCGACTCTGACCAGGCACACGCTTTCAAGTTGACCGGAAGAGTTCCTGTTGAGGTTACCGATTCCTCGAAGGGTATTGCATTGCCAATGTAGCGAGTCTCATTGGCGATTAACCGCAGCAACCGATTCGCCCGCTCATGAACTGGCAAGCGTCCTTTGCGATTAACCGAAGAAATTACCTCTGGGGTTACCATCGGCTCCCATTCCCCCACCAGCCTTTGGTCGACCAGCCACGTAGTCAGTCTTGTTCTGTCATAGTCGGATACTTGTGGGAAAATCATTTCTTGCCCTTTGAGGCGGAACGTCCGTTTCTTCTCTAGTCGGGCGATGGTGTCCGACGAAATGCCATAGTTTCCACCAGCGCGGTTGGACTCGACAAACAATGTGCCGTTGTCCGAGGCACGACCGTACACACTCGCCTGAAAGTCAGTCCAAATAGGGCAACTAATGGTTTCTGGCCCCGGTCCAGAGTTAAAAACCATTCCTACCTCCAAGCTTGGTGCTCAATCCTTTATGTGATGCTAATACCTACTGTCAGCTAGCCCTTTGCGGTTACCCAGCAGTTACCCGCCCGCTCACGGAAACCAGCGGTAGAATTCGCCCCGGGGCAGGAACCGGCGCAGCACGGCCGTCTCATCGTCCATGGTGACGCCCATGTGATGGTCGCCTATTCTGATGCGGTAGTGGTAGCCCTCCGCTGTGCGCCTCCTGACACCACTGATCTCCGTAGGCTTGGCAGCCGTATGTGGTTTTTCGATCGCCTGTGCGGCGTGAGTTCGCCGGATGAGACAGACGATCGCGGCTACAGCATATAAGAGCCGTAGCGGTCGCTGTAGCGGCGGCGCTTACCGTTGGGCAAGTCGTCCTCTGTGCCCGACCTCAGGGAGGCCCTGGCCAGTCTGCGATCACGCTTGTGGTCTCTGAGGCCGGTTGCCCGGTTGTCGTGGGCGATGCGCGTTGGCCAGTCCTGCTTGCCGTCGCGGCCCAGGCCGTTGATGTAGTGGCGGATGGTTTTGCTCATTCAGTGGTTGGCTCTTTGCGGTGATGCAGCGCATCTATCCCCTACCGCTCCACACTACCACAGGACAACCGATGGCGTTAGCGTCTCTACCCTGACCGCGCCAGCCAAGTCTCTATGGCTTCCTGTTCGGCGTCGGTTATGCCGTAGGTGCGGTAGACGATGTTGTCAATCCGACGCTCCAAATCCTCGATGTCATTCTCTTGACGCTCGCGGGCGGCGACTAGCTCCGCCAATTCTTGCGTCCCCTTTCTATCGGGAAAAATTATAGGTAGTTCCCGCAACCCCGACAGCGTTACTTGCCGGAAGTCATCCTTTACTGCCGCCGCTGAACGGCTCAAGTACAGGAAAGACATCAAGCTGGAGTTCAGGATTGCCAATAATGCCGAAATCTTGTGCCGGTCGTCAAAACTTGACTTGGTTACGTATATGTCTTTTTTCACCACGAAGTCATCGCTGGTGAGAGCGGACAGCAATCGATTGGAGCGGTTTACAATTCGCCGTGTCCAAATGCGTGGTCCACGATGATAGGTCAATTCGCGGTTGCTCACTGCTACGAAGTTATCAGCAAGAGGCGATTGAATTTCGTATCGTTGCACCTGTCCGCTGAAGAATGGCAAAGTGTCGGGTTCTGCACGGGTCAAAATGTCAAACTGGTACGCTTCGATTCCTCGCTTTGAAGATGTAATTTGTCCCAAAGGCGTTGCGTTTGAACCCACCCGGCCAAACAAGTTTACCGCCCAATCCAGCATAGGCACCCTTAGTCCCGAGTCGCCGGATACAACTGACCAATCAACGCGTGTCATATAATCGCCGATCCGCGTCAAGTCCAATTCCGTCCGCTTTTCAAGGGTAGCTATCCCGAACCATTTAGGCGGCTGACCCATCGTTCCAATCGTAATGGCTGTATCTACGTATGGCGTATCAAACACGTCATAGGGGAGGTTGACTACGCTTTGTAGCGCCATTTTTCCGAACAGAAATTGACGAAACTTTTGGAACCGTTCACCAGTTTCCCACGATGTGGGAGTGATATAAGCCATTACGCCGTTGGACGCAATTTCGACAGCCAATCCCATAAAGTTGGTGTAGGAATCAGCATGTCCCATGGCGGCACTACGTCGGTCTTTGACGGTGATTCCATACGGCGGGTTGGCAATGGCTACGTCGAACCCGCGGCGGTTGGCAAAGACCTCGGCGAACTCGACCCGCCAATCCACCACGCCGTCCATCGTCGTAACGCCCAAGGCGTCGCGAATCTGGCCGGTTAACTCCTGTATGTCTTGCCGCAGCCGTTCCTTGTCTGCGCCGGTGGAGGCACGCAGGTATTCCCCCTTCAACTCGCCCAGCCGCCGCATCTGCGCCGTGTCTTGGCCCAGAGTGCCCTGCACTTCCACGCCGGCGCTGGGATCCGGGCCGCGTAGGCTGTCGCCGCAGACCACCTTGAAGTCCAGGTTGGGCAGCGGCTCCGGCGTCGCCCCTTCGTAGTCGATGGCCAGCGACAGCCACATCCGCAGCATGGCGATGTTGATGGCGACCTCGTCGATGTCCACCCCGTAGAGATTGCGCTGGATGATTTCCAGCTTCAACTCGTAGACCGCCTTGGAGTCCACGCCGACGTTGTAAAGCGTGGTCTGCAGCTCGATCAGCTCCTGCATCATCCCCAGCAGGTAGGCACCCGAGCCGCAGGCCGGGTCAACCACCGTCACCTCGGTGAGGGCCTCGCTTATCCGTCGGGCGGCGGCCAGGTTGAGGCCGGAGGGGTCCTGCCGGTCGACGAATTGCGCGATGGCGTCGGCGTCCACCCCGGTGTCCTGCCCGTCCATGTAGCCCTTAAGCGCCTCGCGGCACATGAAGGACACCACCGGACGTGGGGTGTAGTAGGCGCCGGAGTCGTGGCGCCCGGTAACCAGCTCCTCGAACACCTTGCCCAGCATCTCCGGGTCCACCGCCACCTCGACATCGAAGGGCGTGGACTCCATCACGGTGAAGTTGAACCGGTCGAACAGGCCGCTCAATATCCGCTCGATGGCGCTGTCCGGGACGGTGATGCCGTCGCGCTGGTCCAGGTCGTTCCTCTCAAACAGACCTCCGTTGAGAAAGGGGACCCGGCCGATTAGCGCGTGGAGGCCGGGATTATCCACGTTCAGGTCCAGCGACTGAGGGTTGTTGAGCCCCGCGAAGAACAGCGGGTCCAGCCGGTTGGCATAGAAGTTGCTGTCACCCGGCAGGGAGGGGTAGTCCCGCCAGAGGGCGTTGAGGTAATCGGCGTCACCTTGGAACTTCAGCCAGCCCTTGCGGGAGAGGAAGTAGATGAACATGAGCCGGTTGAACAAGGTTTGGGTGAAGAGATGTCTTTGCTCTTCTTCGTCGTCACCGAACCCTTCGATTTGCGCCTTGGCGCCATTGAAAAGCAGGTGATAGGTCTCGAAGAACTGCTTGGTGACGGGCTCCACGTTAAAGGCGATGGCGATGGCCTCGCGGACCGTCTTGCCGCGGTTGCCGTAGTTGTCCCACATATTGGAGATTTGCTCGACCACGGTGCGGGGGCGTTGACCCCGGTGGACCACCATCCGCTGGAGCCTGGGCCGACTCCCGGTGAGGTCCGGATTGATGATGTGCAGCTGGTCGCAGTCCCGGTTGGTAAACAGGAGCAGGAGGTCGTCGGCCAGTACATTGCCGACGGCCTTGGCGGCGGCCGACGCCATCGCGCCGCTGATCCGGTTGTTGTCGGCGCCGTCCAGCGGGACATAGACTACGCTTACACCGTCGCGCCGCGCGACGACATGAGCCTCCCCCGGCAACTGGTCGTTGTTGGCCGTCTCCAGGGGCACCCGCCGGTCGTCCTGGCCGTAGTCCAGGGATTCGACGAACAGGACGCGGATCGCTTGGATCCGGGTATTGGTGTCAGGAGCTTCGAGGATAGACTGCAGGCTGCTTTCCACCTCTTGAGCGTCCTTGATGTTGGCGATAGACATTTCGCTGGTTCCCTCCGCGGTGGGTTCAGTCGGTTATGCGCGGTGCTGGCTGAGTCAGTGGCTGTTACTCCATCAATCTGGATTCGTCAGGACCAGCAAACAGGTCTTCGACTGACCGTTCCAGGACCTGGGCTATGGCTGTCAGCGTGCTGACCTTTGGCGTGTGTTTTCCGCTTTCCAGCCGTACCAGCGTGACGCGCCCGATGCCTGCGGCTCGGGCAAGAGACTCCTGAGTGAGCCCGGCGGCTTCCCTGAACGCCCTTACTCTGGTCCCCAGGACCTGTCTCCCCTCGGCGGCGATCATTTCCATTCTCGGACGGTAGTTCCGGTCGCAGTAGTGCCTGACGAAGTCCCACGGAAGTTCCACCCTTTCGTATTGGGTGGTCGTCAGTATGACCTCGTATGGGTTCGGCAGTTCGACGTTGTTCAACCCGGAAGCATCTCCGATCTCCGGGATGTCCCCGAAGGGGACCGTCCCGCAGTATCCGTCGGCGAAGCTGGTGCTGATGCCATCCTCACCGGGCGTCACGGCGATCATCATCCGGTCCGCGTTTCTGACCCTCACGGTGCTCATTGCCCGCTCCCGTGGATGGTCTCCCGGATTCCCCTTATCAGCCGGTGATTTTGTACTGTTTGCTGCCATGATGTCCCTGCAGGTGCCGCGTGGGGGCCTTGCGATAAAGGCTCTGCTGCGCAGGTTGATGGGGCATGTGTCCTGTTGTCCACCCAGACGTGCAGGTAAGGCTGCTCGAATGTGTCGAGGATGAATCGAAACTGTCCACGGGCCACTGCCGTTGGTATTCTGGGCACTGGGAAGCAATGTATCACGGCGTGATACTTATGGTAAGCCTGGTCTAGTAGTTCAGCTATTTTGGATTGCTGGGTAAAGGGATTTCAGCTTGATGCGGGCATCCTCGGTGGTGAAGCGCCAGTCCACTCGCGCCATGTCCCGGTTGCGCTGGTCCTGCCAGGCGTCAACCTCCCGGCGTAGCGTCTCCTGGTCTGGAATCCGGCGGTCCAGGCACTGCCGGGCCAGCACTCCGATTTCAATTTCAGCCATGTTCAGCCAACTCCCATGCTTGGGGGTGTGGTGAATCTCCAGACGTTCCGCGATGCGCCGCGCTTCCACCGGCTCAAACGCCTCGTACAACGAGGCCGGATGATGGGTGTTCAGGTTGTCCATCACCAGCACGATCCGTTCCTTGTCCGGGTAGTCCTCGTCCACCAACTGCTTCACCTGGCGCGCCCAGTCCACTTTCGTCCGCCGGCCGGTCACTGCGGCCCGGCGCCATCCTTCCAACGGCGCGAACAGCATGAAAAGGTTGCTGACCCCGTTGCGCTCGTATTCATAATCATAGGCCGCCACCGCCCCGGGCCGAGCCGGCCGCGGCGCCCGCGTCTCCTTCACCTGCTGCTTGCCGGTCTCGTCCAAGCAGACCAGAACTTCGTTGTCTGCATAGGAACGATGGTAGACTTCCAGTACGTCTTCCATCGCGCACACAAAGTCCCCATTGCCTTCCGGCGGGATGCACCAACACTCTTTCAGCCAAGGCTTGACTTCGTTTTTTTCAGCGTCTTGCGCACCGTCTCGGGGTGGATGCTGTCAACTATCTCGCACTCGACCAACCGCTCCGACAACAATCGCAGTGTCCAACGGGCCCGGCCTTCCGGCGGTTCCCCGCAGGCCAGCGCAATCAAGTGGGCTTCGGCAGCGCCATCCAGTTTCTTTGGCCGGCGGCGTTGTTGCTCCCTGCGCCCCAAGGCCGCTTCGATCCCTTCCTCCACACAACGGCGGCGCACCCTTTCCACGGTGGCGCTGGCGGTCTGGAGGGACCGGGCAACCTCTTCGTCGGTCATGCCTCCGTCTTTCCGCGCTTCATCGCTCAGCAACAGGATGCGCGCATGGGTCTGCTTGTACGCTGCTGCCCGTCCCTTGGAAACCAGGGCCTTCAGTTCCTGCCGTTCTTCCGTGGTCAGTTTGATACGGTATTTCTTGTCCGGCACGACGCTTCTCCTTGGATGCAATTCGCCAATGCCGACAGAATACACCGCTCGTGCCTCAATTCAAAGACGTTGGACTACTAGGTTGTTGAGAAAATTGCAAAAGTACCAATTCGGTTTATGCTTGGCCGGAAAACCCATACCAGAACCTGTAGGAAACTCGCCAAGATTGATTAGGAATCTGGAGCGGTAGGGGTTGCCGCTCCAGCAAACCCTCAAATACAATAAGCCCGTGGAGAGGCCGTCAGAAAGCACTCCACGGGCACTCAACCAGAACAGCCTCTCAAGGGAGGACCGTCCTGTATGTATGCGCTGGTAGCCCAAAGGGCAGAGGCAGTCGGTCGCCAGCCGTCTCAGTGTGGGTTCAAATCCCACCCAGCGCACTTGTGGGGATGGCCGTTAGGGCGTAGCTGACAAGCCAAACGCTGCCCGGGTGCAACTCCCGGCATCTCCACCACCAGATTGTACTCAGTACGGTGCTTGGATAACAAACCTGAATCATTCCTGACACGGAGACCTGATTATGACCGCACAGTTTACAAGCACAGATTTCCTCCGGTACCTGAAAAGTCTGCACGACCAAGCAACAGACCTCCGAAAGCAGTTGAGTTGCGTGGATAAGAAAATCCAGAATGTGGCCCAGATAATGTCCAACGTCTCTGAGTGGAACAGGGACAATCCTCCCATAATCGGATCCGACAGACACGGACACATTAAACCCGATCAGGTCGCGCACTGCACAAGCCAAAATGCGGCCCTGCAGGAGATCGCCCGCCTCAGTGGGGGGCTAGCCAACCCCAGCTCCGCAGCCGACATCATCATCGCAGCAGGAAAAACGAACGGAACCAAGCGTGGATTGGTCTCAACGCTGTCTGGATTTACATCTGACGAAGAAACCTGGGAGTGGGTCGAACCTGGAGTCTACCGACTGAAGGACTACTCTCCTCCAGAGGACTCCGTAGAAGAACCTATTAAACTGGAAAACCGCTCTCGGGAGTGGGTTCCCGACGTGCGGGAGCTTTTCGGCATCTCGGACCTACCATAACTGCTATAAGATGGCTCGGATTGACCGCTTCTGGAACCCCCATACCAGAACCTGTAGGAAACTCGCCAAGATTGATTCGGAAGGCGCAGCATCTGGTATGCTTTTGGCACCCGCCTATTGCCAGCTACGAACATAAGTGCTAGACTCAGGCATACAAAGAGAGGGCGGCGTTTCGCTCGGTGCCTGACCTGGCGAGGGCCAAGAGGAATTGGACAAACTGCGGAAATCTTGCGAATAAAAACTAAAACGGACTTTGGCGCGGAGAAGTCTTTCCAGCGGGCCAGCGAACAACTCAAGGAACACTATGGAGTCGAGTTGGACCGCAGCAGCGTAAGGGAAGTAGTGCGGAAACAGGCGGAAAGGGCCGCCGGATTTGTGGACCGGGAGGACCGGGCCGCCATAGACGGCTACGGCAATCAGCAGAGCTTTCCGCCGGGGAAGCCGTGGCTAATCGTGGAGAGTGACGGAGCCATGGTGCGCACCGGGGAGTTGGCGCCGGACTCGGAGGGCGGGGTGAGTCCGGTAAGACGCCGCCCCAAGCGGAGCCGGCGAACTCAGTGGCGGGAAGTGCGCCTGAGCGTAGTGGAGACGCCTGGGGATGGGGAGCGGCAATATGCGGCGGCGTTGGGTTCTCCTCAAGGGGTAGGGGAGCAGATGTTTGCTCTGGCGCTGCGGTCCGGCTATGGCGAGAACACTCAGGTGCATGGCGTGGGAGACGGCGCTCCTTGGATTGCGCAGCAAATAGAGGCGGTCTTTCCCCGGCAGCGCTTCCTGCTGGACCGCTATCATCTGTTGGAACACCTGTATGAGGGAGCATCCGCCTTGGCGGAAGGCACTGTGGAATTCGCCAAGGCATGGGTCTGCCGGCAGGTGAACCGCATTGACCAGGGTTGGGCTGCTGCGGTGGTGGCTGAATGCCGGGAGCGGACTGGAACCAACGGGGAGCATCCCTTGGGCCGGTTGGCCAACTACCTGGAGAGCCGGGAAGGGCAGTTGGACTATGCCGCCGCCCGGAAGGAAGGTCTGCCCATCGGCAGCGGCGCGGTGGAAGGGGGACATCGCCGCGTGATTCAAGCCCGGTTGAAGTTGCCCGGGGCCTGGTGGAAGGAGGAGACGGTGAACCCCATGCTGGCCTTGAGAACCCTGCGGGCCAACGGCCGGTGGGAAGCCTTTTGGCACTAATCCCAACCACTTTTGATCACACCCTTCCGTTGGTCCGGATTTGACATTGTTCGGATTTGCGTTACCCTAGACCCGCTTGTGGGAGTGTCCATCCGACCTGCCAGGGGAGGCTTCATCAATGCTCGAATGATAGCAACTCTTGGCATCTTGGCTGTAGCCCTTGTGTCTGGCGGAACCGCAACCGTGGTCGTTTTGCTCCTGATGCCTGATCCTGAGCCTCCCGTCATGTACTCAGCACCTCCGCAACTGCCGGAGGCCCCGGCACCTCTCACTGCTGTGCTGACTCCCACCCCTCAGATAATGGTGCAGTCTTCCCCCACGGTGCCGGCTTCTCCGTGGGAGGATTCAGTGCAGGCAACCCTCGACCACTATGGAATAGACCCGACAAGGCAACAGATGATGAATGCCTGCCTCATACATGAGTATGCCGACTGGCCTCCCGTCCTGACCGATCCCGTGCTGGTACAGCGGTTGGGGATCGGTCCGATGTTCCGCAAACTGGACCCGATCAATCCCCAGGAGCTTGCCGTAATTTCAGGGGCGCTGGGCGGGATCCCGCCGGAGGCCCGCGTGGAATTCTGCGCTGAGTATCTGACCGATAGGCGATGAAATGACAACCGGGAACGGAAATTTAGAGCCTACCGCTGCACATCCGATACAGGACGTGGATGGCCTGTGGGCGACTGACGTAATGGACGGTACACCCGTGTTTCTGGTCCAATTCCGCCACAGACAGGACAAGGACGGGGTTCCCCAGTGGTTGCCTTGCTCACTGCCTGAGCCGGTAGCCATGAAACTTGCCCGTCTTCTGGGTGAGGCATTTGATCTTCCATAACACACACCCCCACGAGCCCGTCTCGGCGGCGGTCAGCTAACGGGGGATGGAGCACCTGAGCGGCGAAACAGTGCTGATCCCCGGGGGTTGTTCCACAGGGTCGAGCCGTTCGGTCAGAAACCGGGCGATCCCGAGCAGGTGGTAGGGTGGGACGGGTGCGTAGGCGATCGTAAAGTCGCCTACGTCCGAGCCCCGCTGAATCCGGTGGACGTGGTCCCGGACATTGCCTATCCCCACCCGCTGAACGACGCCCTTCTTCCGGACGACGAACACGCCCTCGAAGTTAACGGTACCAGGATTGAGGCGCTGCACCGCGCTCCGGCCCCAAGGCAACTGAAGATCATTGGGCATCACGAAGCCTCCTCTCATTTTCCCCATCATACCGAACAGGCTGCGGCTGACCTACCGGTTTTCATAGAGAGAACCGCCAATTCAGATGATATTGGGGGTGTTGCAATGGACCGGCCGAGCGTTGAGCGGGTCCGGGATCCGGACGGCGGGTTTCATCGCGTCCATCAGGTAGCGGGCCGCGCCGGGGCTGGCCGGGGCCCAGCTGACCAGCAGGGACTCGGAGCCGAAGGCCCGGACCAGCGGGTTCTGGCGGAGCTGCGCCACGAGGTCCCGGATGGAGCCGTAGGCGACCGCGACCGTGGTGGTGCGGGCTTCCTGCCAGACCACCAGGACGCCCCAGGGTCTTGGGGTGAGGTCCGGGTCGATGAAGGCGAGCCTGCTCCAGCGGCCTGTCGGGTGGCGGAACCATTCGAGTCTTATGGACGGCGGTCTTTGCATGTTTCACCCTGAATGTAAACAGGCCTTAGTACTACAGTCGCAGATCATACAGGCGCCGTTTGTAGTGGCATTTCTGGGCTCTGGCTTGGTGGCGCCGTCTCCACCATGACCAGTACAGGATGAAATCAGGCGGTTGGTTCTCTGTCCATACGAGGCGGGTGAGCAACCGGCGTACCTCCGGCACTGTCATGGGAATCAGTTCTTCATCCGGACCGTAGCAGCCCCCTTTTCTCCCTGTTCAATGGCCTGATGCTTGATCACGGACAGATAAGCGTGGGCCAACATCGCCAGGGTGATGTGCCGGTACCAGCCATCCCACCTCCGCACCTCGTACTGGTCCAGTCCCACCTGTCCCTTGGCCTCCTCAAAGCATTCCTCAATGGCCCACCGGGTCCCGGCGACCCTCGCCAATTCCTCCAGGGTCGTTACCGCCGGACCGTAACAGACGTAGTAGGCCAGTTCCTCGGGGTTGGACAGACTGCGCCGGACCAGCAGCCAATAGCCCTTGCCAGGCTCCCTCAGGGGACGTATTTCCACAGTGGCCCAGTCGTAAACCCGGGGCCCCTTGGCTCCGTCCCCGGCGCTGCACCTCACCCAAGCGCATTCCTCAACCCCTGAGGCCAGACGGTCGGCCCTCACCTGTCGCGGTCCCCTGTCCGTCAAAGCCCATAGCTTCTCGCTGCGTTTGATGGCCAGCACGTGGGGAACGCACCGCCGTTCCAGCCACAGCCGCAGGTTGCGGTCGTTGCCGTAGACCTCGTCCCCGGCCACCCAGCCTAAGGGCACTCCCGACTCCACCGCCCGCTCCAGCATGAGCTGCGCCAGTTGCGGCTTGGTCCGGAATGACACCCCCTCCGGCACACCGGCCTCCCGTCGCCGCTCCAGGTCCTCCACCCACACTTGGGGCAGGTACAACTCCCGGTCCAGCAGTGTCCTCCCCCTGGCGCTGGCATAGGCCAGGAATACGCCAATCTGACTGTTCTCGATCCGCCCCGCCGTACCGCTGTACTGACGCTGCACCCCAACCGACTTGTCCCCTTTCTTGAGGAATCCGGTCTCGTCCACCGCCAGAACTGCGTCAGCGTCGGCCAGATACTCGATCACGTAGCTCCTCAAGTCATCGCGAACCAGGTCAGCGTCCCACCGGTAGTTGTACAACAGGCGCTGCACTCCATCGGGAGTGGCATCGCCCGCCTGCTCCGCCAGTTGCCAGCCGTTCTTGCGCTCCACCGGGCTGAGCAACCCCTTCAGATAGTCCAGCGCCCGCCGCCGCGGCTCCGGACGCCGGAACCGTCCCGCGATGCACTCGTGTACCCGCTCGATGCCCTCGGCCCACCGAGCCACTTCCGCAACCTCATCCCTCACAACAACCACAACCTCACCTCACCACCCTCTGATTGCCCCAATTCTAGCCGTTTTCAATCTGCGACTGTAGTATTAGAGAGCAACTTCTGCGCCCGCTTGGAGTCCTGCCAATCACAGAATTCCATCGCCGTCAAGACCCTCGGCGGAGGTTTTGCAATTTTCTCAGGTTGTTGCCTTCTCATTCGCCGCCCTTCTGCTGGCGTCGCGGTGCCTTCGGGACTGCCTGTGGTTCTCGGCGCAGCTCTCACAGCGTGTCTGGTCCGGGATGGACGGTTTGCTGCAGTCTCGGCACTTGCCGAGTTCCCTAGCGGTTTGCCTCTGTTCCTGGGCATAGCGCCGGTGGTACTCCCTGCGCTCTTGGCCCTTGTTCCTTTTCTTGTCGTACTCCCTGCGGGCCACCCGGCTTTTCTCTTCGGCCGCCGCTATATCCTCGGGCGTCCTGCTGGGGACTGGCTTTAGCGGTTGCTCTTTGGCTATGGTCTTGACTGGAGCCTTTATCTCGTCCAGGTCGGGCTGCCTGCGCCTCTTCCTCACTTTCCGATTGAGGTCGATGGTGTATTGAAATACTTGTCCTTCTGTATGGTTCACCCCCTTGAACGTCAAGCACACAGGCACCCATGCGAAGAGCGTCGGGAAAGGCCTCACGGGCAGCGACAGGAAGTCCAATCAGGACTGTGGCACCAGCCGACGGCATGGTTAGCAAGATGAGACCCTGGAACGGCGTCGCGGCACCAAGATCAAGGCCCGGGGCATCTACCGGGACGCGGTGCGTTCGAGCCGCCACCAACTGATCAAGGCCAGCGGGTTGCGCTGGATTTCCATGATGTGGCTGGGCCACGTACCTTGGGCCGGACGCTATTGGGCTTTGCCGGTGCTCACGGTGCTGGCGCCCCCGGAACGGTATTTCCGGCAGAGAGGACGCACTCCCCAAAAGCTCACCGGCCGGGCCCGTCAGATGATTCTGCAACTCCGGCGCTGGCTGCCCCGCCGTCCCTTGGCGCTGGTGGGAGACAGCGGCTACGCCGTCCTGGACCTGCTGCACTTCTGCCAATCGCTGCCGCAACCGGTTACCTTCATAACCCGTTTGCGTCTGGACGCGGGCCTCTATGAACCGCGCCGGCGCGTCTGCCCGGCCAGAACGGCCGTCCACCGTTGAAAGGCGCGCGGCGACCGTCGCTGAAAGCTTTCCTTGAGCAGACGGATGTAACCTGGACCACCGCCGCCGCGGCTTGGTATGACGGCACCACCCGCACCGTGGAACTCACCTCCCGGACGGCGGTCTGGCACCGCTCCGGCAAGCCCCCCGTGCTCATTCGCTGGGTGCTGATCCGAGACCCCCAGGGTGCCTTCGCCTCGCAGGCTTTGCTGTGCACCGACACATCGGCGGACCCGGCCCGGATCCTGGAATGGTTTGTGCTGCGCTGGCAACTGGAGGTCACCTGTCAGGAGGTGCGGACCCATCTGGGCGTGGAAACCCAGCGCCAGTGGTTGGACCTAGCCATCGCACGCACTACGCCCATCCTGCCGGGTCTCTTTTCCTGGACCACCCTGGCCGCCCACGGGTTGCAAAAACGGCGCCCCATGACCCAGCGCAGGGCGGCCTGGTACGACAAGCCGTCGCCGGCCTTCGTGGACGCCATCGCCCTGGTGCGGCGCCACCTGTGGCTGGCGCCGGAGGGTTTTTCACGGTCGACCGCCGACCCTGACACGCAGGAACTCCCGGTCGCTCTGTACCACCGGCTTGTGGATTCCCTCGCCTACGCCGCTTGAATTGCGTAAAGCCCAGATCCAGGGCCTAGTGGGCCAGCACTCCCTCGGCCCAGATATGATGCCCTACAATGACGTCACGGCGATGCAGGCCAAGACCAACACACCAGTGCTACGCAGAGTCCCCGGGAAACCGCCCTGCTCCGGCGCAAGCCGTGATTCCGAATATGTGAACCATTCCCCTTGATGTCATCGTAATCAGAGCAAATGCTCAACTGTAGAGCTGAACTGCGCAACGCGACATGGTGTGATCGATATCCGTCACAGGAGAGGTGTTTCACACCAAGAGGTTAATTTTGAAATCGACTCATATTGGAACTCCGCCCCGACTTTCCCATTGAAATGCGTCGGGTGTAGATGGTCCCAATCGTCAGGATAGAACGGATGATGAACATGATAGTCATCTGGGCCAGGATGCGTGTGCCGCTGCTCATACATCTGACCCAGGAGCTTGGAAGTGGCCAGTAAGCGCTCAGCAGGTCGCAATAAGCGTCCTGCCGAACGGGAGACTACCAGCCCGTTATCCTTCCAGCCAAGCCGCTCCGGGTCACCAGGTACACCATTCAGCTGACGAGAAATGGTGCTCCGAGCGACGCCCGAGAACCTGGCCAGTTCACCTACGGTCGGCCACCCAGTCATCACGAGCCAGTCGAGTGGTGTCGGCATTAGCCCTCCTGCACAGTAGAGTCTGACCTGGAATATCAAGCGACTTGACAAACGCTTTTTCATTTGGGCGGTCCTTCTCAAGGACTGTCACCCCCGGAATATCCGACGGAGCATACCGCCCTTTGACCTCCGCGCCTCGGCTTCTGCAGCCGCCTCTGATATGCAATCGCCACAGGGCCTTTCCGCGTCAATCGGGCACCAAGCGCCGGTCTGGTCCATCTCGCGCCAGCTGCCAGCCAACCTGCCCCGACAGGCGCAGCAGATAGGGATACGTAGAGGGCTGCCACGGCCGGCCCAGTCGATGAGGCCCACGTCTGCCCGCCGTCGGCAGTAGCCACATATGCGCTCGCGCTCCCGGCGCTCGCGCTGGCGTTCAGTGCGACGCTGGCGCTGCTGGGCGGCACGGGTCCCTCGCTCCTGATGAGCAGTCTCCATTGTCAGCCTCCCTCTCTTTCAACGTAAAGCGTTTGTCAACCACCAACGGCCTTCAGCTACGAAAAAGCCTCAAAATAGGACTCAGAGGAAAAGCTCGCCGCCCCTGTTCCATATTTCATAGGGCGTTGACGCCGTGCTTTGTTGATAACGGGAATTCGAGCGAGGTCTCAACAGCGATACAAAACCAAGCCAGAGAGAATTGGTCAGGGGCGGGGAAAAAAACAGAGGAGGCTTGGGGCTTTGCACAAAAAATGGAATGCAGAGGAAAATAAAAACTTTCCTGCACAATAAATCCCCTCTCACACGCGCGCCGCAACACGGCGAGGGCAGCCAAGCCGGAACACCCCACGCTTGACCGCGCAGACACAGGGAAATAACATCCAACGAAGCAGAACAACCGGAGCCTGGATTTGAACACCAGAATGGAAAAGGTGGCGGAAGATATTGCCCTGACGGCCCTGCGGAAGGTCGGCTCCGCGGCACAGCCGCCCCTCCAACCGGAGAAACTCAAAGATGCCTTCCAGGCAGGATGGCCGGTCCCGGACAGCAGAAGGCCCATGAACGACGCCATGACCGCCGCCGCCCATGCGGCCAGCAACTGCGCCGGCCAGGATGCGGACAACTGGAAAATCACCGTGTCCCAAGCCTGGCGGCCAGCAGTGGAGGAAGTCGTCGAGGAATACTTCAAGGCCGCCAGAAACAGCTTCGAGAAAGGGGAACCCCTCGAAGGAGTGGAAACCCTCACCGACGCCGTGCGGGCGACACTGGGGCACATCGCCGCCGTGCGCAACTGGTCCCACAGCACCCACGAGAACCTCTACAGCATCGCAGCAGCATTGGGAAGCGGACGCCCATGGCCGGACTCAATGGAGGAGTTCGACGAGGCGCTCATGAACAGATCCGAAGAAGGCAAGAACCTCGGCGCCGCCCTAGGAGCCAGCATGGGACGACCGGACATGCTGAAGTTCGGCGTCTACGCGGAGAACCCGGACGGGCCGGAAGAGGACGGCTTCCTATTCGCCACGACGACCATAGAACTGGCCAACCGGCTCGCGGAGCAGGAGCCCGCGAAAGCATGAACCAAGCGGAGCACACCCTGGAGGCCCGGGAACTGGCCAGACGGGCCGAGGAAGAGACAAGGGACGGCGGCAACGAACGGATTGCCGCCGAATTCTTGTGGGGAGCCTTCGCCCACTGCCTGATAACCGTGGCCCTGAACGACGGACTGCCCCACGACAGCCACGGGGCATTCCAGAGAACCGCCCAGCACCTGGACGCCAGCGACGGCGGCAACAAGTGGCGCTCCCGCTTCGGTTCAGCCGAAAGGTTGCACTACCACTTCTACCACGGCAACCTGCCGGGCGGGGAACTGCGAACCCACAGGCAGGACACCGTGGAGGGAACCCGGGAACTCCTCACGATGCTTTGAACAAGCGCCCGAAGACGGGCATCCGAAAACGACAACACGCCGGAGAGGAAGGCCGGAACATCGGAGCCACAGGCAATTCCGAAGAAACCTGCACAATAAATCGGAAATACAAATCGTTTTTTGTGCAAAACAGAGGATAGGCTCTCGCCGCGGGGCGTCGGCCTGAGCTCCGGGGATACGATCGCCGCCAAGGCCGACCCGGCTTCCCGGATAGAGTGCAGCAGCGCCACATGGTCAATCTCGGCCCGCTGTCTGACCAGCCTGGCCTTCACCTCGGGGCTTTACCACTTCGTGGGCGATGACCCGGTCGCAGGGCGTGGCCGGCGGGTGTAATGGCTTCACCACCGCCGATCCATTGCGGGTCTTCTCGACAAGCTTGAATGAAGGCCGAAAGTAGTTCACGTACTGCCGCATCGCCCCATACAGGGGGCCATGGGTCTGTCCCGCACCTGTCCGGAGTAACGGCCATGGCCGCCGAAGCGGCGGATCACCGCCCCGTTCTTATGTTCAATCCAGGCCTGATCGTTCTTGCGGTAGGCCCTGGAGCGTGTGAATTCGATGTCCCGTCAGCACAATACTTGGTCAGGGTCTCGTTAATGAACGCACTGTCGTTGTCCGAGTCGATGCCCTGTATGGAAAAAGGGAGTTGCCTGCTGATGGCCTCCACCAAGGACTGTTCCCTCGCCAGCAGGGGAACGGCCTCGATCCACCCGGTGCATACGTCGGAGGCCACCAGGCTGCATATTAAAGAAGGCCCACATGCTGTCGCTGCAATGGGCCACCGGCCGATCTCCAGAAAACCCGGTGGCGGCCGGTCCCAGTCGGCGAAGGTCCTCACCGGAATGTGGCGGCCAGGATTCGGTCGTCGCCTGCGTTTACGCCGGCTTCCGGTTTTGGATCTGACGGGTTTGAGGGGGCGGTCCAAGGTCGCCGCACTGGCGGCCAGCAGACGCTGACGCCCCTCGAGATCCAGGTGCAGGTGGCCATGCCGCTCCATGGACTCCACCAGATGGGGCGAAGCAGCCTCTAGGGGTTGTCAACAGCTGAAGTAGTAGTATAATGTAGTCTATTATGGATGTTGTTAGTAAACGCATCAGTCTGACCGCTTGGGGCAGGCTCTACGGCTTCGATAAGGCAACCACCTCCCGCCTGCATCTCGCTGGCAAGTTGCCCCCGGAACTCCAGATCGAGCGGCTGCCCACCGGGCGGTACTATGTGGTGGTGCCTCCTGAAGGCGAAGGCCGCTGCGTGGTGTATGCCCGGGTGTCCTCAGGGGATCAGAAGGAAGACCTGGACCGCCAGGTGGGCCGGGTGGTGGAGTGGGCCACCCGGCATGGACATCGTCCCGATGAGGTGGTCAAGGAGATTGGCTCCGGACTGAACGGGGACCGCCGGCAGCTGCGCCGTGTTGTGGGAGATCATACGGTGCGGACCATAGTGGTGGAGCACCGGGAGAGGCTGTGCCGTTTCGGCTTCGAGTACGTGGAGGCGGCGTTGGCCGGCCGGGGAGCCCGGATCGTGGTGATGGACGAAGGGGAGCTTGAGGATGACCTGGTGCGGGACGTTACCGAGGTGATGACCTCGCTCTGCGCCCGCCTGTACGGGAAACGCTCGGCGCGGCGGCGGGCGGAACGGGCAATGTCGGCAGCGGCGGCTGCGGAGACTGCTTGATGATAGGTGCATACCAGACCCGCGTCACCGTTTTTCGGGGCATGGACCGTGGGGACGGTGAAGCTGCGCTGTCGGCCTATGGCGAGTTGTACGGCCGGGTGGAACGGAAGCTGTTCGCCGACGTGGCGGCGGGGCGGTCCGCCACGTCCCTGAAGAGCGCTTATCTGCGGGAGTACCGGATACCGGCGCGGATGTTCAACGGGGTGAGGGTGTCGCTGGAGGGCAAAATAGCCTCGGTCCGGGAGGCTCAGAAGCTGCGCCAAGATACCCTGCAGCGCCGCATAGCCCGGGCAGAGCGTCAGATATCCGATGCCGCGGAGCAGGGCCGGGGGCAGCAGGTCCATCAGAAGCGGAGACGGTTGGGCAATTTGCGAGGCCGGCTGGCGGCCCTGGAATCGGACATGAGTGGCGGGAAGATGCGATTGTGCTTCGGATCGAAACGGTTGTGGCGCAAGCAGCATCACCTGGAGGCCAACGGCTATGCCAGTCATGAGGAATGGGTCCAAGACTGGCGGGATGCCCGAAACGGGGAGTTCTTCGTGCTGGGGAGCCGGGATGAGACCGGGGGCTGCCAGCTGTGCGTGGCCGCCATTGCCGAAGACGGCACGCTGACCCTCCGGCTGCGGATGCCGGATTGCCTGGCTGGGGAGCATGGCAAATACCTGGTCATCGAAGGCGTGAGGTTCGCCTACGGCCATGAGCAGGTGCTGGCGGCAATGCAGTCCAATGCCGAGTATGCCGGGCACCGGCGCCGTCATGGGGAGAAGGAGGCTCGGGCCGCCGGCTTGGGCCAGGCCGTCAGCTACCGGTTCAAGAGGGACGGAAAGGGATGGCGGGTGTTCGTCACCACCAATATGGCTGAGGTACCCGTGGCTACGGACCGGCGGCGCGGCGCCATCGGCGTGGACCTGAATGCCGGCCATCTGGCGGTGGCCGAGACCAACAGTAGCGGCAACTGCTTGAACGCCTGGCGGGTGCCGCTGGTCACCTACGGCAGGTCCCGGCGTCAGGCTGAGGCCATCATTGGGGATGCCGTGGCCGGCGTGGTTGAGTACGCCAGAGCCGCCGGTAAGCCCATCGTCATCGAGAGGCTGGACTTCCGGCAGAAGAAGGCCGCTCTGGAGGGTGAGTCCCGCAAGTACAGCCGGATGCTTTCGTCGTTCAGCTACGGAAAGGTCAAGGCATACTTCCTGTCCCGCGGCTGCCGTCAGGGAGTGGAGATAGATCAGGTCAACCCGGCTTTCAGTTCGGTCATCGGCCGGGTGAAGTTCATGGAGCGTTACGGGCTCAGCGTCCATCAGGCTGCGGCCCTGGTGCTGGCCCGTCGTTTGCTCGGCTGTTCCGAGCGCATCCCCCGCCGGCGGGTCTGTCCCGTCGGCAATGGCGCCCATGTCGCCTTCGCCGTACCCGCGAGGAAGCGAGCGAAGCACGTGTGGACGTACTGGGGCGCGGTCTGGGGGCAGCTGAGACCGGCGCTTGCAGCGCAACACCGGCTGGGGAGGCCGCGCGGCCGACCCAATCCGGTTCAGGCTGTCAACCGGGTTTTGACCGGGGTGGTGGCTTGAGCGGGGACCAGTTCGGTGTTCCCGGGTGCGATTCCCGGGCGGAGCCGTCTTGCACTGTTGGGACGGCGGCGCGGCTGAGACCGCGTCTTCAGAGAAGGCTGACAATGGTCATGATCGTCGTCACAAGTTCTTGCTTCGCCATCTTGCTGATGCCTCCGCCCACATGGCTGCCTCCCGAATTTTCGGTAGCAGATTACTTGAGGCAACCACTTACGTTGGGTAATGTTTTGGGTGAGGCAATGCGCCGGCAAAGTTAATTGTCGTTGTTCACCGGCGGAAGTAGTTGACTCTGAACACCTGGAGTACCGAGAGGAGAGAGCTCAGGGGCGAGGCCCTCTCGGGCTTCTCAACCTTCGACGGGATTGAGCCGGGGCCGCCCGCGTCCCAGGGTCTCGCGGGCGGCCCCGGCCCGGGAAACCCACGCCTCGCAGATGCCGGCATCCCCATCAAGGGAGGTGAAATTCATGTAATCAGGCACCCGTAAGGCGCTCCTGCGCCGCCAACGCGAGGACTGAGCGCAATCTCACGGGCCGGACTGGGCAACCCAGTTCCGGCCCGTTTGCGTGTTGCAGCCCTCGCCCGCGACATCCCCTTCCACGACGGAAGGACACCGCCCGTCCGGCGCTCCGGCAGAAGGCCGCGGCGCAGGACGGAGCGCCAACCAAACTCACAACACTCACGACGACACAAGGAGGTCATGATGACCAGGATCACCACCAACATGGAGGACTGCGTCGAGCGGGTCAAGGGGGCTCTCGACGAGATGGTCCGCTACATCGGGGAAAAGGAGGACCTGAACAAGGATTTCGACGACGTCCTCCACCTGATCGTCCCCGGCGACGGGCACCGGCTGCTCACCCTGGGGGACTGGCGCCACTCGCCGGCCCTCGAGCCCGAGATCATCGGATGGCTGGCCGGCGGCCCGGACGGCGAAGAGGGGAATCAGTACCGGCGGAGGAAAGTCCTGCCGGATAACGGCAGGATGGTCTGGGTCCACGCCAAGCACCTGCTGGACGACCACTGGAAGGTCTCCGTCTTCAACGTCGTCTTCCATGAGGCGGACGAGGAAATCCCAGAGTTCCCGGACGGGGATGCCGGCCGTGACCCGGGAATGGCCGTGGCCCGCATTGTGGGCAGCGGCGACCAGATGCCCCGGACCGGCCCAGAGTCCGCACGCCTCACCTAAACCAAAGCCAAGGTGAAATGCGCAGATGGTGGAAGTCAAGCGGCGGTGCCGGATCATTCTTCAAGTACGGATGGGAGGGCTTCACTGGCGCAACCAAGCCAATTTTCATCGCCCCTCGAATGCACATCCCACCTTGGCTTTAGTTTAGAGCGGCGCGACCGCCAACTCAATCGCGAGCGCCTGCTACCGGCGAGACCGCGACGCTCCGAATAATCGACGGGCCGGATGAAGTATCCGGCCCGTTGGGTTTTCAGGTACAAAGTAGAACGCAATGAACGTGGCCCGGGGAAACTTCCTTCGGGATTACACCGGATTCATCATGCCCTCGGGGAACTGAGGGGGCGGGTTCGCACCGTGCTTTACCTGCTGCCGCCCTTCGACGGGAACGAGCTACCGCCCATAGGTCCAATCGGCTTGCCCCACTGGCTGAGCCTGAAATTTGAGACCCCGGCCTATATGGAGGAACGTGGAAGCCAAGGCTGCAGGACCAGACAATCGGCTATCTCCCGCTCCGGGTTGATGCACGTCAGAGACGTGACCGCCCGTCGCCGGGCGGCCAAGGTTGGCTGACGCTGAACAGACGCCGTCCGTCGGAGGTCCCCCGGCCTGAATGTTTGCTCTTGAACCACGGACCGGCGCGTCATTCGAATCGGCGGTGGGCAGGGACCACCGGCGCTTCGTCTTGGATCACTCTGGAGAGTCAGCCGCGCCAAGGCCCCCTCAGGGGAACTGGAGCAGTTCTTCGGGGATTGCAGCGGCCGCGCTGTTTTCAGTCATCCCTGCAGAGAGAGGGGACTGCATTTCCGGGTTCCCCCAATCTGGCAGGAAGGGGTTTTCCGGCAACCTTCTCAACCAGTCCACGCACCTTCGGACCCCTTTTTTCCAGCCGGTCATTGCCCCCAAATAACGAATATTGAATATTCGTTTTGCATATGAGATCCATTAGTCGGCGTTTGAACCGAAGATTGAAAACTTTTCACCCCCTATTTCCAGGCCATCCCAGATACGGCGGCGCCATTTTAGTTGCGGTTTATGTGCATCGGCATACCAAGTAGTCTCCCGATTTCGGAGCGCAAGTTGATTCTTATGCTAATAAGGGAGACAAGAATTCTGGTTGGCGTCTATGACGCCTGGGAGGTCCACCAGTGGGTGACGAAGACCGGTTTCTGCGGCTGGAGGAGGTGCTCGAACTCTGCGGCCTCAGCAGGTCCCACCTCTATCGCCTCATGGCCGAGGGAAAGTTTCCCCGGCAAGTCCTTGTGGGAGAGCGCTCGTCCAGATGGCGGTTGACGGAGGTAACGGCTTGGATGAACGCCAGGGACGACAAGCCGCCGGGCATATGGCAGTGACCTGCCCCCGGTGGTTGCGCCACGCGCTGCGCTAGTGCGACAAGCGCTTGGCCCTATCCTGCTATTGAATGCTGATGGGACCTTCAGCCAGCCGCTGCGGCTATGCGAAAGCGGTGGTCCTTTCTGAGCGTCGAAACTAGGCAGAGATTCCTCCACGGTTGGATCATGCACTATTTCCTCGCCGTGCAGGAGGAGATGGTGGGTCTTCTCCCAACCGGATGGCAGGGCTCCAAGCGCCGCTCAGATCCTGGCATGATGCAGTCGACTGCCGCAGGAGAGGTATCGAAGAAGAATGAGGCGGATAGAGGGGTTCTGGTGGTCGGCTCCGATGGAGCCGTTCGGGTCAGTTTAGGAATCCCACCGGGACTGCGGACAGGTCCGGAATGTTGCCGGCTTTGAGCGCCTCCCTGGCGAGCCGGATTTCTGGCTTGAGATCACTGGAGCAAGGGATTCAGCCTGAGGTATAATCCATAACGGCGGTGCAATCGTGGGGTCGAGTTCTGGTAGTGTAGTCCCAGGACATGCCATATAGTCCGCGTGTTGATGTGGGAATAAATGTGGGAAATTTACCGAAGTCCTGTCTCCACCACGCTAATTTAGCTACGAAACTGAAATGGTTAGAATCCCACTCTCTCCGCCACCAGAAGCGCGAAACCAAGCCTTGGCTGGAATGGCCGGGGCCTTCCCGCCGGAGGAACATGGTGGAACAGGAACAGCAGCAAAAAATCATCGTCGTCTTCAATGGCCCTTACGTGGTGCGCGGCGGCGTTCCCTTGGTACGCAAGGAGCCGGTGATGTCGGAGCATGGAGAACCCCTCAGTTGGAAGCGGGGCGAGGTCGTCACGTCGATGGCTAACTATGCCCTCTGCCGGTGCGGGAAATCGGCCGTCAAGCCCTTCTGCGACGGCGCTCACCTGTCCTTCAACTTCGACGGCAGCGAGACAGCGGCGACGGGACCTGTTTCGGAACGGTCCACGACCTATGAGGGAGAGTCCATGGTGGTGAAAGACGACCGGTCGCTGTGTATGCACGCCGGCTTTTGCGGCAACCGGGTCACCAACGTCTGGAAGTTGGTGGGGGACACGGCGGATGCCGCAGTACGAGCGCGGGTTATGGCCATGGTCGAGCAGTGCCCGTCGGGAGCCCTCTCATTCGGACTAGAGCCGCAGGGCGAACCGGTGGAGCCCAACCTACCCCGGGAAATCGCCGTGACGCCGGATGGGGCGCTGTGGGTCAGCGGCGGCATACCCGTCGAGCGGAGCGACGGTCAGCCCTTCGAGGCCCGCAACCGGGTCACGCTCTGCCGGTGCGGTCACTCCTCCAACAAGCCCCTCTGCGACGGCAAGCACAAGGAAGCAGGCTTCGCCGACCGCTAAGAAACCATCCCGAAACTTCGCCGTTCCCTATCCGTTCGGCCCAAGCGAAACCGAAGACGTCCCGGCCGGAATTTGCCCGGACTCTCAGCTACGAGTCAGTTCGTAGCGGTAGTCGCGGTGGGTGGAGCGTTCCGGGGTGGCGGTCGGGCTATTGGGTGGGAAGGGGTAGGACGGATCGGCCGTCTTCGGGCCGATGGTATTTACTAGCGCGCCTATCCCGTCCACCTCTAGCTCCACAACGTCGTCGGGTTCCAGCCACCGGGCCTCCTCGTAGCCCTTGCGGATCGCCTCCCGGATGGAGCCGCCGCCGACGGTGCCGCTGCCGATGATGTCGCCCGGCGCAATTCGGCTGTCCTTGGAGGCCCGTTGCACGATTTCGCCCCAAGTGTAGTAAGCCATGGCCGCCTCGCCGTCCCTCAGCCAAGAAGCGCCGTTGACCCGCACCTGGCATTTCACGTCGAGCCGGCCGTCCCGGATGTAGGGGGCCATCTCGTCGGTGGTCACCATCCACGGGCCGATGGATGAGGCGGTGTCCTTGCCCTTGGCCGGGCCAAGGCCGAAAGCCATCTCGTCGAACTGCACGTCCCTGGCGCTCCAGTCGTTGAAGATGCAGAACCCGGCGATATGGGACAGGGCGTTTCCGGGGGCAACATCGGAGCCGGCGCGGCCGATGATGCAGCCGATTTCCATCTCGTAGTCGTACTGCTCCGACGTTGAGGGGAAGGGCACGGTGTCGTCCGGCCCGTAGATGCAAAGGGTATTGGAGAAGTAGAAGACCGGCATCCGGTACCAGACCTCGTCGGGTACGCGGGTGCCCTGCGAGCTGGCGTGCTCCTCGTAAACGATGAAGTCACGCACCGTGGGCGGTTGGAGCACCGGCGCGCGCAGCCGCACTTGGGCCAGCGGCGCCGCTGGGGCCGACGCTCCGCCCGCCAGGGCGTCGCCCACCCGATCGATGGCCCCGTCACCCAACTCCAGGAGGGCGCGAACGTCGCGCAGGGCGCGGTCTTCGCCCAGCAGGGCCGTCACGTCGACCACGTTGCCGTCTTGGAGCACCCCGCAACGAGGGCCAACGCCGGTGTCGTAAGTCAGGAGCTTCATGTCCTCACCCCAAGCCTCTCCCATTGGGAGAGGAGAGCAGTATCAGGTACGGAAGAATCGGATCAGCGCATCGGCCGGGTCAGTGCATCGGAGAAAACGCTGCCGGGACCATGATCTTGTTTTCCTGGCTGACCCGCCCCGGAGCGCCGCTGGGCCACTGGGGGATCTTGCTGGCGGCCTCCCGGACCTCGGCCCGGTGGTTCAGGTCCTTGTAGGGCCAGACGTGCATCCACTTGTTCAGCCCGCCGAACTCGGTGTGCATTCCGGCGGCCAAGGGGGAGAACTCTTCCCGGTAGGGCAAGGAATCGGCCCACCGGCGCAGCAGCTCGGGGATCGAGCCGGGCTGGTAGGTGTACACCCGCATCTCGTAGATGTCGCCCAAGGCTTGGTCGCCACCCATCGGGCGCATGAACGGGGCCGGCGTCCAGACTTCCGAGTTCATGTTCAGGATGTTGCCCGGCGTGATCTTCGGCGGCCAGTTGGGCTCTTTGCTGGCCTCTGCCCGGATACGCTCCCGTTCCGCCAGGCTTTCGTAGCCCCAAACGTGGATGATCTGGTTCAACGGCCCGATCTCCGTATGCCAGAAGGCGGCGATGGGAGAATACTTCTCCCGGTAGGGCAGGGCCTCGGCGAAGGCTTCCTCAGCCTGGTGCACCGCGCCGGGCTTCAGGTCATAGGTGCGTACTTCGTAGATCATGCGCTTCTCCTCTAACGGTCATGGTCAACTGACGGCCAGTTTATCATACGCCCGGCTTACCAACTTATATCATTCATTGGTAGTCAGGGTCTTTCAATTGTCCACCCAAGGCAGCCACAAGGGCTGCCCCTACGCTTGCGGGCGGGGCGTATGGTAGGGGCAACCCTCCTGGTTGCCCTGCGGGTTCGGCTATCGTCCGCCGACAATTGAAAGACCCTGCGGGACGACGTGGCAGCGGTAGAGGATTGCGGCGATTCGGGTTATGATCAGCCACAGGCACCCGGCAATCAGGAGGCAGGAGCGAACTATGGCCGAGTACATACCGTCAACCACCGATTGGGTGCGCGATCAGGTGGAACTTTACGAGGGCAGCGGGGGCGCGGAAGGAACGACGTTGCGCGATACCGGACTGCCCGTCATCATCGTGACCAACCGGGGGAACCAGACCGGGGCAATCCGCAAGACGCCGCTGATGCGGGTCAAGGACGGAAACAACTACGTCCTGGTAGGGTCTCGGGGCGGCGCGCCGAAGAACCCGGTGTGGGTGTACAACCTTCGGGCGGACGGCAACGTGGAGATTCGGGACGAGACTGAGGTGTACACGATGCGGGCCCGCGAGGTTGAGGATGCGGAAGAACGGGCGCGGTTGTGGGAGCTGTCGGTGGCGGCGTTCCCGCCCTACGAGGAGTATCAGAACCGGACGACGCGGAGGATTCCGGTGTTCGTTGCGGAGCCGGCGTGAAGGGATGACCTCTCTGGCCGGTAGATAAGGCGCGCGCTGACAACTGAGCTACCTACGGACGTACGACTGCAGTTTGGCTCCCCTCGCCCTGATTTTCCGACGCTATCGCGGGCTGCTATGATTACCCCGCTTACGACGATTCGGAGGTGGCCGGATGAGCCAGGAATTGGGCCGTATCAACCGGCCCGCCGCCGCCCAATACGCGGGCCGGCGCAAGCTGCTGCTGGTGCCGTTGGTCTACAGTCCCCAGGCCAACGACCAGGAAGGCGCGGCGGCATTGCAGAACTACTGGGAACAAATGCAAGTCCAGGTGGCGGCTTTGGAGTCCGCCTTGGGCGGCCTGCAGTGCGTCTATCACGAAAGCGTTACCGCGGGCGGGGATGAAGGGTTAGAACTCCTGCGGGCCGGCGACCAGCGGAGCCACGCCTTCGTCGCCGCCAAGTGCGAGGCCGGGGCGGACTTGGCGGCCACCGAGAACCTGGAAGTCCTGCTGGAGACGCTGGACTTGCAGCGGTGCATGATGATTCCCTTGGCGAGCCCCTCGGTGGCGTCTCGGCTCCAAGAGTGGCACGCCGAGAGCAACCGGAAGCGCTACGAGTACATCGCCTCGGTAATTGACGACACCTTGGGCGACGACGCGGTAGGACTGCTGATGATCAGCGAACGGCACCAGGTGCAGTTTCCCGCCGACATCGAGGTGTTCTATGTATCGCCGCCCGCGCTCGACGAGT
This sequence comes from Dehalococcoidia bacterium, assembly GCA_965197575.1. Classification (GTDB taxonomy): domain Bacteria; phylum Chloroflexota; class Dehalococcoidia; order Lucifugimonadales; family UBA3495; genus VXOI01. The sequence continues at coordinate 4,611,124 of OZ240214.1, read as the reverse complement.
TCCGCCGCTGGCTGCAAAACTGGATGGCCCAACAGCAAGGGGCGGCAGGCGCCCAAGTTGCCACCGCCGGACTAGAAGAGGACGAAGACGAGGCGGGCCAAGACCTCTAGACGATGGCCACCGCCGTTACTTCGAAAAGCAACTCTGGCAGCATCCGTTCGGGCGGGCCGGGCCGCCTGATGCGGTGCATCGAGACGCCGGTGGCCGAGGGGAAGCTGTCGCTGAAGAACTTGCGGCGGACCTCGCCTACGCGCCGGTAGGCGGACAGGCCGTTGGGCGGTACCCACTCGATGGTGTTGACCACATCGTCCATGGAGTAGCCGCCTTCGGCCAGCACCCGCGCCAGGTTGGAGTAGGCTTGTTCGGCTTGGGCCACGATGTCAAAGGGGCCGACACCGGACGCGGTGGTGTGGTCGACGCCCGCTTGGGCCGATAGTTGCAGCATCCGCCCCTTCTTTACGGCGGGAACGTAAGTGGCCCCGCCGTAGCTGGCCTCCCATCCCGGCACGTGTATTTCCTCCCGGACCCCGCCCAGCGCCGCCACCACCTCGACCTCGACATGGCCCTCTGGGCGGAGCAGCCGGTTGACCGGGATTCCGGTAGTGGCCGGGTAGGCGCCTTCGAAGAATCGGCGGCGGGCATCCGCCGCGCCCGTCTCGTACTGGAGCAGCGCCTGGGGAGCCACGTATTCGAGGGTCTTGACCACGTCGGACGGCGCGGCCCCGGCGGCTTCGAGAACCTGTCCCACGATGCCGTAGGTCAGTCCCATCTGGCGGGCGGTGTCTTGAGGGAAGGACGCCTGACCGTCCCCTTCGTCGCTGCCGATGAAACCGGACGTCCACAGCGTGTTGCCGGCGATTACACCGGGCACGTAGGTGAGGGCGCCGTAGCGGTCGTAGCCGGGGTTGACCGCCCGCTTCTCCCCGCGCACGGCCACCGCGCTCACTTCCAGCAAGGCGTCGGGCCGGAGCAGCCGCTCCACGCAGATGCCGGTGGAGCCGACCGGAGTCCCACCCAAGAATTCCCGGCGTATTGCGCCGGTCTCCCGGTATTGGGGCAAGGCCGAAGGGTCGATGTAGTCGACGGTCTGCACCACGTTGGCGAAGGACATGCCGGCGGCTTCCAGCACAACGCCCAGCTTTTCGTAGATGACCCTGGTCTGGTCCAGCAAGTCGCCCTTGCAAACGACTGCACCGGCGGCCGGATCGTACTCGCTGGCCGTCTGCCCGGCCAGATATAAGATCCCGGCGTTCTCCGCTCCCAAGCAGAAGGTGTAGCGATTGAGGTCCAGCCAAGGGAATTTCGCCGGGTTTACTTCGATGATGTTTCTGGGCATTTGACTGTCCTTTCAACGGTTTAACCGTAGAGCGACGACTGTCCAGATTTGTCACTGCCCCAGCAGAGAACGGCGCCGCCGTGCGTGATGCCGCACGTATGTCGTCCACCGCTACTGATAGCGGTCAACTTTTCTCCTTCTGGAGGCGAGGACTGGCCAAATTCGTCGCTACCCCAGCAGAGAATGGCTCCTTCGTGTGTGAGACCGCACGTGTGGTCTCCGCCGCTGCTTATGGCGGTCAACCTTGCTACTTCTGGGGGTGATGACTGACTTTTGTCATCTCTGCCCCAACATACGGGAATGCCGTTGGCTTCCAGACCGCAAGTGTGGTATCCGCCGCCGCTAATGGATACGAAAGCTTTGTTAGCAGGAGGCGAGGCTTGGCCAAAAAAGTCACTGCCCCAACACTCAGGGCGTCCTTCCGTAGTCAGGGCGCACGTATGGAAATCGCCGCCGCTAATGGATGAGAATGTCTGATTGGATGGAGGAGATATTCTAGTACGGCCATGAGGTATCCCTTCCAAACCCCAACAGACAGCAGAGCCGTCCTCACGCAATGCGCAGGTTACCCTCTCACCGCCGGTGATGGCCGCAAATCTTTCTCCCTCGGGCGGAGATGTCTCCCCAAAAACAGTCGCTCCGTAGCATATTGGCTTACCGTCGGATTGAAGCCCGCAAGTGTGCCAAGCACCCGGGCCGCCTCCGACAAGTTGAAACCGCTCTTGATTATCGGGATTTATCTCCAGGTAGTCTGTCAATCCCCAGCAGAACAGGAGACCTTCTGTGTCCAGGGCGCAAGTGTGGTTCCTGCCGCTGCTGACTGAAATCGCCCTGCTTACCTGCGTTAGGCTGACCTCAAGATTGAACGATCCCAAAACGAGAGGGTGAAATGTCGCTAGTTCTACGGTGTAGTCGCCTCTCTCCAATACGGCCGCTATCCTTGCGGCTGTGGTGCTCTTCAGAATCTCATCGCCCTTCGAGAGGCGCAGCCGAAACGGACCAGTAAACTCTTCAACGTTGACGGTGACCAGGCCTCCTGGCGCATCCAGGTTGAAATGGTATTGACGCGCATTTGATGCGGGGTCAGGCCCGCACCATCCCGGAAGTACGCCCTCCGAAGTAATAACTCCGAATAGAGTGCCAAGCGTCATCGAATCACAGCTTCCCAAGCTGCTTGATCTCTCTACGATAGCGTCGGGGAACTCGACTTCTACCCCGTACTGTCCGTTCTTGGCCCACGTTTCTATCACGCCGCAATCCTGTGCAACCCACCGCATACTGTAATCCCGGATCTCAAAGCTCTGTTCGTTGAGGATCACGACTATTTCAGCTGACGCAGGGAAATAGCCTGCGTCAGGAAGATTTATCTTGAGCGTCACTTCACCGTCCGCACGGGTCAAGACCTCGATATCGGACGTATCACGTCCAGACAGAATTCCTATCAGCGCCCTGTGAGGGCCCGATTCGGCGTAAAGATTGAGCGTACCCCTCAGGTCCGTCTGCTCCTGCTCCACCTTTCGCCACTGTCCTGCACGGTTGCTCCACATCTCGATTTCGTCATTTGAGTGCTGGACGATGTAGTATTGATAGGAGCCGTCATTGATCTTTATCCACCGTGGCCCCTCGAACCAATAGTTGGCTGTTGTGTAGTTTGCCGGGCCGAGTTCGCGGCAATTCGATTCCGAACGGGAAATAGTAAAGCGTGCCGATCCCGCGTCCAGAAGCCTGAGATACGCCCGCTCCAGCATCCGCACGGGAGTCGAGGCCGCGTGTTCTGGTTCGTCCAACAGTTCGCTACTGAAGACTATAAGCGATCGAACCTCGTCCATCGTCATCCCGGGCTTGACGAGGCGATGGGAGTGCAGCCGAACCAAGGCTTCGTCCATGAAAGAAAGAGCAGAATTATCCACCACCGAGTAATAACTCATAATGCTCGTCGGGTCATTGTGGCGATGGCCCATGGAAGCCAAAGCGTGCAACGCCTCGTGAAGGATATCTCCCCTTACCCCGCGCTCATCGAACTTGTTTCTCTTCCAGACTATCAGCCAGCCGCTGTGCACAACGCCATCTTGATGATACTTGTCACCAAAGCCGGGGCTACTGGCGCATCCACCGGCGTCCACGCAGTCGAAATTAACCTCGTCAATTATCCTTTCCGCCAAGGACCTGCTGACTCCTACATGGGCTCTGACGTCCTCCTCACCCGGAATAGAAGTTAGCTGGAATTCAAGGTCCAACATCAGGGAAAGTTCAGCCAGCACCTCGCTTAGGAGGCGAATATATTCAGGGTCTCCGGCGGTGTTGGCCCAAATTATTACTGGCCTATCCTGGTCCCACTTAAAGATAGTGTTATAGAACCAACCTCCGCAGGGATGCCAGGCGCCTGTAACTCCCTCTCTGTCGCTGAAGCACTCCCACACCTCCTGCTCCACACCTACGATCCGTTCCGGCACATCAACTGCCAGTGCGAACGCCGCGGTTCTGCCATAGTCGAACTCAAACGAGGATGTCCCCATCGGGACGCGCCGGGTCAGCGTCTTCCAAACCGGCCCGAACCCGTCAGGCAGCGTCACGGTGAATTCTTCTCCGCACTTGCTCACGGTCTCGCCGCTCCAACTGCACGTCAACGAGATTCTTTGAGAATCCTCTGCTTGAAGATCGCCTGTATTGTGCAAGGACACGGTCAACTCGACGTTAGCGCTGCCGTCGGAATAGTACCCGGTCACTGTCGGCTCTGAGTCCATTTCCAGATTGACAACAGGAACTGGCGTCGGCGGTGGCGTGCTGGTCGGCGCCTGTGTCCGCGGTGGTGCGCTGGTGGGCGTCGGAGTTGAATCAGTCGCCGGTGTTCGGTGTGTTGGCGTCGGAATAGGCACGGGCGTCGGAGTTGGAGCCGGTGTATACGTGGGCGTGCTGGTTGGCGTCGGAGTTGGAGCCGGTGTATACGTGGGCGTGCTGGTTGGCGTGACTGCGCTGATTGGCGCGACTGTCGGGGTGGCGTGCTGCCCGGGCGAGGGCGTCGGCTCGCTGGTCGGCGCAGTTGGCTGAGTGGGAATTAGCGGCGGCTCACCAGCACACGCCAGCAACAAGGCAACCAGTATGGCAACCACGCTATACGCGAAGAGGAAAGATATGTTTCTGGCCATAACGTCTCCGTGGTTGCCGGGGATTCAGCCTATCGCGCCCGATACGACCAGACGCTCGTATTCCTCGTCGGACACTTGGAGCAGTTCTTTCAGAACCCAGGGATTGTGCTCGCCGAAGCGGGGGGCAGGCCGAAGATCGCTTACTCTCCGCCCGTCGGCGGCCCACGGCAGGGTAGGGATGGGCCGGACGCCCACGACCGGGTGGTCCAACCCGGCCACGAAACCCCGCTCCACCAGATGCGGGTCGGTCAGCACCGCGGCAGTATCGGACACCGGGGCCGACGGAACACCCGCAGCTTGCAGTAAAGCGACGACCTCGGCCACCTCGAGCTCGGCGGTCCATTGTTGCAAAAGCGGTTCGAGGGCGTCCTGGTTTTCCAAACGCGCCGGGGCAGTGACGAACCGGGCGTCGTCGGCCCACTCGGCATGACCGGCGGCCTGGGACAGGGCGCGGAACTGCGCGTCCGTCTCCACGGAGATCGTCACCCATTTCTCGTCGCCCAAGCAACGGAACATATTGTGGGGCGCTTTCCGTCCGTCCCGGTTGCCGACCCGTTCCTGCTCCTTGCCGGTCAGGGAATACTCCATCACCGCTTCGGGAATCAGTCCGGTCAGGGCCTCGGTCATCGACGCCTCAATGAACTGGCCTTCGCCGGTGCGCGAACGGTGGTACAGCGCTTCCAGGACGGCCAGCACACAGTAACACCCGCTGTAGGCGTCGGGGATCAGTCCGCCCATGATTCTTGGATGAGACCCGGGGTGACCGGTAACCGCCGCCAGCCCGCTGAACAGATTGATGACGCTGTGGAACCCGGTCAAGTCCTTGAACGGGCCGCTTCGCCCGAACGCGCCCAGGGACATATATACGATGTCCGGCCTGAGCTTCTTCACGGCATCGTAGCCCAGGCCCATCCGCTCCATCGCCCCAGTGGAATAGTTCTCCACCACCACGTCACTGATGCGGATGATGTCCCTGGCCAATTCCAGCGCTTCCGGGTGGCGCAGGTCCAGGGTGCAGCTCAGCTTGTTGCTGTTGACCAGATTGAAACCGCCGCTGCGGTCGATACCGAACTCGCCGTCGGCGAAGGGCGGCCACACCCGGGTGGTCATGCGCGATTCGGTCTCGATCAGCACCACTTCCGCCCCCAGCCAGCCCAGCATTTGAGACGTGAAGGGCGCGGCGATGATCTGCCCGAAGTCGGCGACGCGGATACCCTGCAACGGAAGCGGGTCCATCAGCCGCCCGCCCCGGCTGCCTTCGAGAATGATTTGGCGTGGGCCTGCGCTTCGGTATCGGAGTAGCCCAGCCAGTCGCGCAGCACCTCGGCGGTGTGTACGCCCAGACCGGGCGCGGGCCGGAACGACTGCCACGGCGTGGCGCTCATGCGGATGGGATAGCCGGGCAGCTTGAAGCTCCCGCCGCCGGGGCTGGTGAACTCCTGAAGAAAGTCGCGTTCGGCGACGTGGGGCGACTCCATCATCTGCCCCACGGTGTAGGCAGGGAAGCAGGGAACGCCGCGTTCTTGTGCCAAGCGGGCAATTTCTTCGCCGGTGTGGGACATGGTCCACTCCAAGACCAACGGCTCCAGGGCATCCCAATTCCGGGCCCGTTCCCCTGCGGTGGCGAACACCTCCAACTCTCCCCAGTCGGGGTTGCCGGCAGCTTCCATCAAGCGCCGCCAGTGGGCCTCGATGACCGCCATGATCACGACGTAGCCGTCCTTGCAGGGCAGGTAAACGTTTGGCATCACTCCGAAAACGGACGGCTCCCGCTTCTTGGGCTCGTGGTAGGCGGCGTGGGCCAGCTCGAAGGGCATGACCGCCGCCACGCCCTCTTGCAAGCTGAGGTCGATCTCACAGCCTAGCCCGCTGAACTGCCGCGCCAACAGGGCGGCGACGCAGGCCACCGAGCCTTGCACCCCGGTCGCAAATTCGCCGATGGGAGTATTCACGGTCAAGGGAGGTTCCAACGCCGGGTCCTGCACCCCGTCCGGGATGCCCGGCGTGCTGAAGGCCAGCCCGCCCGCGGCCACCGCGGTAAGCTCGTCGCCCACATGGGCGCTGTTGGGTCCCGACAAGCCGAAGGGCGTGATGGCGGCGACGATCAGGCCGGGGTTCAGGTGTTGGAGGGACGCGCGGCGCAGGTCCAGCGCGTCCACCTCGGCGCTCTGTCCGCCCACGACCAGTATGTCGGCGCGGGCAACCAGTTGGTGAAGCACGGCGGTCTGGGACGGGTCGTCCAAGTCCAGACAGACGCCGCGCTTGTTGGCGTTCAGGTACAGGAACATCCCGCTCCAGTCCGGGTCGGGCCGCCCGTCGGGGAAGGGGCCGTGCCGCCGGTAACGGTCCCCTCTCGGCGGCTCCACCTTCACCACATCAGCCCCGGCGTCGCCCAGCAGGCGGGCGCAGAACGACGCGGCGGCCAGTCCGGAGTACTCCGCCACCTTGATGCCGGCGAGAGCCGCGGATAGCGTCACTGGGCCATCATCCCGGTCGGGCGCGCCGGGAGTCGCACCACCGCGCTAGCCGCATCGACCACCCTTTCGGCGCGCTGGTTCTCGATCCACAGGTCGCATTCGGCCAAGCCCGGCCCGTCCTCACCGGCGCTTTCCCGGTATACGCGCGTGACCACACCCCGGCACACCAGCGAATCGCCAGGATAGACCATGACCCGGTTGCGGAAGCCCAACTTTCGCAGAAAGGCCCCAGGTCCCGCCCAGTCTTGGACGTGCTGGGCCAAGAAACCGCCCAGCATTTGACCGTCCACGAAAGGAGCGGCAAACCCTTGTTCGCGGACGTAGTCGGAGTCGTAATGGACTCGAATGAAGTCCCAGGTGGCCGCTCCGTAGGCCATCATGCGGGGCAGGTCGATTTCTTTGTGAAGAGGCGTCAATTCCTCGCCCACGGATACGTCCTCGAAGTACCTGCCCTTATTGCCGTTGGAAGCCATATTTCAGGACTCCTCCCGGTAAAACAGCGTTTCGGTGTTGCGGGCCAGAAGCTCGCCGCGCTGGTTGTGGAAGGTGGCCTCGATGACCTGGAAGACGAGCGAGCCGGAGCGTCCGGTGCGTTCGTAAACGTCCTTGACCAGCCACCGCGCCGTGAGAACGTCGTCGGGGTGGATGGGCTGGAAGAACTCGTACTCGTTGCCTGCGCGAAGCCCGGCCAGCTCGCGAAAGGGCCCCCGGCCCAAGAGATCGCCGCGCTCGTCCATGTCGCTGTCCACGTACTGCCAGGTATCGCAGACCAGCGTAGGCGGGGCCATCACATCCGGCAGGCCGTGGGCGGCGGCGAAATCCCGGTCGGAGTAGAGGGGATTGAAATCTCCGATGGCCAGCGCGTATTGGCGAAAGGCAGTCCGCCCGATCTCGTCGGGTGCGTGGAAAACCAACTCCTGCCCGATAGCAGCCTTCAACCGCTCCAAGAGGGAGTCTGCCATGCGTCCTCGCTATTGGCCCTTGAACCTGGGCTCGCGCCGTTCCGCCGACGTTATTGCCCTTGAATGCGGCGCAGCTCGGCTCGCAGCCGCTCGACTTCGGCCTCCGCCACATGGCGGGCGGCCGCCGTCTGACGGTGCGCCGCCCGCTCCTCGTCTCGCTCGGCTGCCGTCTGCCGGTACGCGGCCCGCTTTTCGGCGATGTTGTGCAGATAGCGGCCAGTCTTGCGGTCGTAAAAACGCAGGCGGCGCCCTTGCGCGCACAGGTTTAGATCGAGGGCCGGGCTGTAGCCCCAGGTTATTCCGTCAGGCTCGGTCGTGATCGGAATGGGCTGGTAGGCGCCGTCAACAAGAACTTCGGCGGCCAAGGCGTAGCCGTAGAAGTCGCCGCCTGTGGGGTCAAAGCGCCAATACTCCGCGACGCCGATCCCGGCATAGAGTCCGGGTTTGTCGTCAGTGTCCACCGTGAAAGTGCTCTCCGAGGCCACTTCCAGGGCGAAGTCCGGCGGCTTGCCGGCCTCCCAGACGACGTAGCCGTTGCGAGCGAAAATGGCGGCGGCGTCCACGCCGAAAGCGACGTAGAGGTCCGGCCTGACACGTATATTCAGGCTGCGCTGATCGTAGAAAACAAACCCGCCGGAATCTACGAACACGTCGGCCCGCTCAGCGAAATGGTCCTGCAACAATTGTTCGCACTCGTTGATGGCAGGGTTCTGTTGCATACTATCCGGCCTGTGGCAGGGGTCTGGGCACAAGAATCCCTCGGGCAGGACTGCCCGGTAGGGTATGGAAGTGATGGCCGGGCGGCTCAGTTTGGAGGTCAAAGCGGGCCTCGCGCCATGGGTCGGGTTGGACTCGGCCGGTGTTTCAGCCGGAGTGCGATACAAGAGCATGACTATTGTATATGGTAGCATAGGCGAACGAGACGTTGCCTGCCGCGGCGGCCCATACGCTAGGCGGCCGCCATTGACACCTCGCACAGCCAAACACATACTTGCGTCAATTCGCACCGACCCAAATCCGCTATCGGGGAAAAGGGGCAGCCATGGAAAGGGAAGTATTCTTTTTCACCGAGATGGGCTACACCCACTATCCGCAGGACGAGGCCAAGGAGCGCGGCTACAACAACCTGATGTTCCCCAACGAGCACTTCAGCCCCGAGAAGGCCAAGCAGCTCTACAGCATGTACTTCGAGGAATTACAGTACTGCACCGAAGCCGGTTTCGACGGCATTATGATCAACGAGCACCACAACAACCCGCTGTGCATGATGCCCTCGGTGAACGTGATCGGCTCGGTGCTGGCCAGCACTACCAAGAAGGGAAAGATCGTCTTTTTGGGCAACGTGCTGCCGATCCACGACAACCCGCTGCGCGTGGCCGAGGAAGTGGCCATGATCGACATCCTTTCCGGCGGCCGGGTGGTCTGCGGTTTCGTGCGCGGCATCGGCCAGGAAAGCATGGCCACCAACACCAACCCGATCTACAACCGGGAGCGGTTCGACGAGGCCCACAACGTCATCGTGAAGGCATGGACCACTCCGGGGCCCTTCCGCTACGAGGGGAAGCACTACCACTACCGGGTGGTCAACCCTTGGGTCATGCCGTTGCAGCAGCCCCACCCGCCGATCTGGATACCAGGCGTGGCCTCGCCCGAGTCGGTGATCTGGGCGGCCCGCCACAAGTACCCCTACGTGGCCCTCGCTCCACCCTTGCAGCTTTTGTCCGACATCTACGACCTGTACGAGCGGACGGCGGAGGAGGACGGCTGGACCCCAACCGCCGCCAACCGGGGTTACGCGGTGCGGGTGAACGTGGCCGACTCGGACGAGAAAGCCTACGAGGAAGGGAAGAACTTCTACTGGCAGTTGGGCACTTCCTTTGGCGTGACCCCGCAGCACTGGCTGGCCCCGCCGGGCTATCTGACCCGCGCCGCCGCCACCGGAGCCCGGGAACAGGCCCGCCGGGCGGTGCAGACCGTGGTTCCGGGCGGGCCTGCGCTGCCCTACGAGGAAGCGCAGGAAACCTACCAGATAGTGACCGGCAACCCCGACACGGTGATCAAGAAGCTCAAGCATCTGATCGACATCATCGACCCCGGCTACCTGATCTTCTGGGGCCGGGAGGGCCCCATGTCCCACGACGTAGCCATGCGAAGCATCGACCTGATGACCCAAGAGGTTATCCCCGCCGTCAAGGAATACGAAGCGCAGCGGGAGGAGTGACCGGGGGTACTGACAACCGCTGTCGAAAATTGTCGAGTGAAATCATGCCGGTGCAGATAACGATTGAAGTACCCGAGTTCATCCGGGACGAACTGGAGGCGAGGGCGGCATCCGAGTATCGTTCCTTGGAGGATTTTCTGCTGCTCGAGATAGACCGAATCGTCTTCCCCACCCATGCCCCGGAATTGATGGAGGAGATTGCGAAGCGCCGCAAGGTGCGGGGAGTCAAACTCACTACCGAAGAACTCCTCTGGCACCGCGACATAGGCCGCATATGACCGTAGTCGTCGATGCGTCGGTTGCTGGCGTCGTCGATAGCAAGGTTGCCTCCAAATGCTGATTGGTCCCGCGAAGCTATGTCGGAAGGTCCGCTCAACGTGCCGGAGTTGGCCTTGGCGGAAGCCACAAATACCCGACGCCAAATGGAGCTCATCAGGCGAATCTCCAGTCCGCAAGCAGAGGCAGCACGGCGCGAGCTGTTACTCCTGGATCTGGTTGTACACCCATTTCGTGAGTATTCCGACCGAATCTGGGAACTGCGTAACAGCATACGACGCCTGGTATGTTGCTCTAGCCGAATCACTGGACTGCCCGTTGGTGACGCTTGACCGCAGGCTGGCTCGTGCAAGTGGGCCTACATGCCAGATTCTCGTTCCACCTGAACCAATTGCGCGCTTGGAGAATAGCCATGGCTGAAAAACTGCAACAAGGCGACCGCATTCCCAGCATTACGCTGAATTTGCTGGACGGCCGTTCGCTGGCCCTGCCCGACGACGCTCCCAGCCGGTACACCGCGCTGCTGTACTACCGGGGGCACTGGTGACCCTACTGCCGGCGGCAGTTGGCCGCTTGGGAGCAAGCAAAGGCAGAGCTGGACGAACTCGGGCTGACCATCATCGCCGTTAGCGCCGACAGCAAGGAGCAGGCCCAGGAAGTGAAGGACGGCGGCCTCAGCTTCCCGGTCGCCTACGGGGCCACCAAGGAAGACGGCGACGCCATCGGGTCCTGGTGGTCCGACGACCGGGGCGGCTACATTCAGCCCACCGAGTTTCTGCTGGGCCGGGGCGGTGTGGTGCTGGGGGCGATGTACGCCTCGGGCCCCATCGGCCGCATGGCGCCGGAGGAAGCGACGCGCGCCATTACTTTCAGGGAAAACCGGCGGCGGGAAGAGGAAGGACACTGATGCCCACGAACCAAGAACTGGTGGACATGATGGCGCACGTTTGGCGCTCCATCGAGGGCCTTTGTGAGTCCCTCAGCGAAGAAGAATGGAAGATCCCCACGGACTGCCCGGGCTGGTCGGTGCAGGACCAGGTGGCCCACTTGGGCGGGTCCGAATCGCGCATTCTCGGCAACCCCGCGCCCGACCACACCCCGGCGGAGACCGGCCACGTGAAGAGCGAGGGCGGGATGAGCAACGAGGTGGTGGTCGATTACCGCCGTTCCTGGACGGGGCGGCAGGTCCTGGACGAGTTCCGGGAGTTGACCGGCCAGCGCATGACGGACCTGCGGGCGCTGAGTGACGAGGACTTCGCCGCCGAGACTGAGACGCCCCTGGGCCCAGCCCCGGTCTCGGAGTTCATCAGCATCCGCATCATGGACGCCTGGGTGCACGAGCAGGACATCCGCCGCGCCCTGGGCCGGCCCGGCGAGTTGGACGGACCTACCGCCGCCCATGCCTTGGGCCGGATCCTCCGGGCTATGCCCTTCGTGGTGGCGCGCCGGGCCCAAGCCCCCGACGGCGCAACCGTGGTGTTCGACGTTTCCGGCCCGGCCGGCCGCGTGTTGCCGGTGGTGGTCGAGGGCAACCGCGCCCGAGAGGCCGACGAAGCGCCCGCGGAGGCCACGGTGCACATCGAAATGGACGCCGAGACCTTCGGCTGCCTGGGTTGCGGCCGCTGGGAGCCGGACGAGATGCTGCACACTGGGCGGGTGCAAGTGCAAGGGGACGCTGCCCTGGGGGAAGCCATTGTTCGCCAGATGAACATCATGCCGTGAATCGGGCCATTTCCCGATAATGGGCTGAAAACATCATCAAAAAGCTATATACTACGGCCCGTCATTTTCTCTAATCATCCTGGCTGCTGGTAAATATGTTCGTGGCCCGCCTTCCCTTCCACTATAGCTGGATTATCGTCACCATTCTGGCGACGGTGCAGATCTTCGGCAGCTCTATCAGCATGGCCGCCGGGATCATGGTCACTCCGCTGAACGACCCCGAGGGCGAGTTCCAGTGGAGTAAATTCAACATCGGTATCGGCATCGCCTCCTACTACCTCTTCGGCGCGATCTACGCCCCCATCACCGGATGGCTGGGCGACCGGTACGGTGCCCGCAAGATGCTGGCCGCCAGCGCCACCATGTTCCTGGTCAGCATGATACTCCTGGGGCGGGTGCAAGAGTTCTGGCAATTCCTCCTGTTCTTCGGCGTTTTGCTCTCCCTGACCCAGTCGCTGGCCATGGTGCCGCTGATGGCCGCGGTAAGCGGCTGGTTCCGCCGCCGCTTGGGGCTGGGCACCGGGATCCTGTGGGCCGCCGGTGGCATTGGCACGGCCGTGCTGGCCCCGGTGATCGGCTACCTCATCGACGCCGTGGGTTGGGAGGGTACCTTCATGACCCTCGGCCTGGTCGGTGGTATCTCGATGCTGGTGATGGTCCCGTTGTTGCGCAACCGCCCGGCGGACTTGGGAATCGAGCCTTACGGGGCCAAGTCCGGCGATACGCCGCCGCTGAGGTTGGGGAAGGAACTGGAGCGGCTGCGTCTCAAGGTGTTCAACCAACAGATTCGCCGCACCAGGCCGTTTTGGAACCTGCCGCTGATCCACGGAATGGGCTGCGCCGGACACGGCATAATCCTGATCTGGATTATTCCGATGGCCTTCGAGAGGGGAGTCTTTTCGTCGCTCGGCGAGGCCGGCATCATTATCACCATTCTTTCCTTGGTCAGCATTCTCAGCCGGTTCATTACGCCGATACTGGCCGAGATGTACGGCACTCGGCGCATGATGGCGTTGAGCCTCACCATACAGGGTCTCACCGTGGTTATGTTGTTCTGGGCGCAGGACCCGTGGGCGTTCTACCTGTTCGCCGCCAGTTTCGGCCTGGGATTCGGCGGGGAGTGGACCGGCTACCTGGTGATCAACCGTCAATACTACGGCGAAGGCCCAATGGGCACCATCTACGGTTGGCAAACCACCGGAGCGCTTATGGGTCACGCGGTGGCCACGTCGCTAGCCGGGCTGGTGATCTACGTCACCGGCTCTTACAACATGGTCATGGCCCTGTCGATGGCGTTCAGCCTCGGCGGCGTGCTGGTGATCGCCCTGCTCGACGACACCTCCCGTACACTGATTCCCAATTGGGAGCAGTCGCTGCCCGAGGAGGCCAGGGTCAAGAAGCCCGTGCCTCGCACCGCACCCCTGCCTACCCCTTCCCCAGCGCCCGCCGGCGGTGACGGCGATGGGTAGGGACAGTTAAACACCGAGTACGCAGAGAGCGCCGAGAGATTGCATTAAAATCTCGGCGCTCTCTGCATTTACTCCCCCGCCAGGAAGTCCCGCACGAACTCCGTCGCCGGTTCCTTGTCGTAGATGGTGTTTAGAAGCACCACGTTTCGGGTTACGTCGCCCTGGAAGAAGCGCTCGTAGAGGATTTGGCGGGAGCCGAAGGCGCTACAACAGGTGTCCCACGCCAGGCGGAACACTCGTACCCGTTCCTCCGCCGACGCGGTTTCGGTATCGAGGTAGCTCCTGATGTGGTCCGCCATCGGGCCGGAGAGGTCGGCCTCGGTGGGCAGGGCCATCAGGCTGCTGGAACCCATTAGCTGCAAGATCTCCCCCATCCTGGGATACATGCGGATGAAGAGCTGCCGGGCCACGGTCAGCGGCATATCCGCCGGGCACATGACCCCCCACTCATCCATCCAGGCGTCGGCCTCGGCCGCCCTCAAGAATGCCTTGGTGGTCTCCAGGTTCTCGATGATCTCGGCGGTCATCTGGAGCATTTGCGGCTGCTGCGCCGAGCCGAGAACCTCCTGCATCAGGTTGGCAAGGCCCAGGACGAACTCGCACTTGACGACGTTCTTGGTCACCACCTGATGCCCCGAGTGCAGGTATTGGTGGGTGCGGCGCGACATGTTGTTGCAACGGTCGGGGTCGCCCAGCAGGAACACCCGCTCCCACGGCACGAACACGTTGTCGAAGAAGGCCAGGGCGTCCATCTCCTCGAAGCGCGAGCCGAGGGGATGGTCGAAGGCGGAGCGGCCCAAGTCGAAGCTCTCCCGGCACAGGAACTTCAGGCCGGGGGCGTCGCAGGGAATGGCGAAGGCGAACGAGGTGCGGCCGGGCGCGCCGGTGGGCAGGCGGTGGGAGCGGGCCGGGTAAACCGCGATCTCATCGGCGATGGGCAGGGTGGCCAGCAGGCGCGCGCCGTTGACCACGATTCCGGCGTCGGTCTCCTTGACCACCGATAGGGCGATCTCGGTATGGTCAGCCAGCATGGCAGGGCCTGCGGGGTGCCCGCCCAACTGGGCCTGCGGGGCGCGGTTGCGTTGCAGGTTGACCAGCGTGTGGGTGAGGACCAGGTCGTTCTCCCGGACGTACTCGTAATAGTCCTGTATGTTCTTCTTGAACTCGGGCCGGTCCTCGCCGAAGTAGTCGCCGGCCGCGGCCATCGCCATCATGCTGACGTTCAGGAAGTCCGGCGTGCGGCCCATCATCCCGCAGCTAACCCGGGCCCAGTGCGCCATCATCTTGCGGCGGGCCAGCAGGTCTTCGGCTGTCTTGGGAGTGATGAAGGAAAGGCCGACGGGGTCGCCGGTGGTGGGCGACGTGTAGGTCATCTCGCTGCCGGCGGCGGGGTCGTGCTGGAGATCGTAGAGCCGGGCCACGGTCTTGATGCCGCCGGTGAGTCCCGGATGGGTGGTGGCGTCCTCGACCTTCTCGCCGCGCAGGTAGAGCGCGGGAGGCCGGTCTTTGAGTCCTTGGATATACTGTTGTCCGGTCCTGGCTGGCATGGCGGGTCCTCCCGAAGCTGCGATTGGTTGTTTGTGTTCGGCGAATTGCGGTTTAGAATGGCATTAGAATGGCATTAGAATGGCATTAGAATGACGGGGATTGCGGAACAACAGCCGCAGACCCGCCCCCAACATCCGGTCTGAAAGACCAGTCAACAACTTGGAGGTCCGAATCGTGGCCGAAGCCCCCAACCGGGTCGATTATAGCCCAATCATCGAACGGCCTCCCATCAAGTGGCCGGGCGGCGCCAGGGTGGCGCTGTGGATCGCCCCCAACATCGAGCACTACGAATACCTGCCCGACTTCGACGGCGTGCGTACCGCTTGGCCCCGCGTGCCAATCCCCGACGCGCAACAGTATTCCTACCGCGACTACGGCAACCGGGTGGGCTTCTGGCGCATGACCGAGGCGTTGGACCGGCACGGGATCAAGTGCTGCGTGTCGCTGAACCTGGCGGTGTTGGAGCACTACCCGGAAATCGCCGAGGCGATGGTGGAGCGGGACTGGGACTTTATGAGCCACGGCATCTACAACACCCGCTACCTGAACACCTACACCGAAGAGGAAGAGCGGGAGTTCTACCGGGACTCCATCGAGACCCTGCGGCGGCACACCGGGAAGACGCTGAAGGGAATGCTGGGCCCGGCCGTTTCCGGCACCGACCGGACACCCGACCTGATGGCCGAGGCCGGACTCATCTATCATACGGACTGGGTACACGACGACCAGCCGGTGCCCATCAGAGTGAAGTCGGGGAAGCTGGTGTCGGTGCCCTACAGCTTCGAGCTGAACGACGTTCCGGTGTTCCGCAGCAATTTCGAGGGCGAATACTTCGCCCGCATCTGCAAGGCCCAGTTCGACCAACTGTACGCCGAGGGGGCCGAAAGCGGCCGGGTGATGTGCATTGCCCTGCACCCCTTCCTCATCGGCCAGCCCCACCGGATCAAATACTTGGACGAAATTCTCGGCTACATCATGGCCCACGACGGCGTCTGGCAGACTACCGCCGACGAGATCGCGGAACACTACATCGCCAACCACTACGACGAAGTCGTGGCCCACTCGGAGCAATACCGGATTCAGGGCTGATCCAACTTAGATTCGACTGCCAACGCCAGGGAGAGGTGGAAGATGCCGGCTGAACGCCGCCCCGGAATGGACCACGAGCACTACGATTGGTCCCCGATGCGCCAGCGAGGGACTTTGCGCTGGCCCGGTGACGCCCGCGTGGCCCTATGCGTGGTCGTCACCCTCGAAAAGATGGAATGGGAAGCCCCAGCGGACAGTTTCACCGTTTCGCTGGCCGGGGGCATCGCCGACCGCCCCTTCCCCGACTACGCCCGCGTGTCCCACCGCGAATACGGGCACCGCGTGGGCATATTCCGCGTGCTGGACGTGCTGGAGAAGCACGGCATCCGGCCCACCGTGGCCATGGACGTGATGACCGCCGAGGCCAACCCGTACCTCGTCGACCACTGCCTGCAACGGGGCGCGGAGATCATCGGCCACGGCGTATCCGTAAGCCGGATGATTACCGGGCGGATGACCGGGGAGGAAGAAGCGGAGTACGTTCACTCCAGCGTGGAAGCCCTCCGGCAGGCCACCGGCGCGCAACCCCAGGGCTGGTTGGGGCCGGAGTACGGCGAGTCGGAACGCACGCCGGGCATCCTCGCCGCCGCCGGCCTGAGCTATGTCTGCGACTGGGTCAACGACGAGCAGCCCTATCCCATGACGCCCGGACAGGGGGAACTGACGGCCCTGCCCTTGATGTGGGAGTTGGACGACATCCACGCCCTGTGGGACCGCAAGGTGCCCATCGACCGCTACGCCCGCCTGCTCGGAGAGAGCTTCGACACGCTCTACGAGGACTCCCATTTGTACGGCCCCCCACGGGCGGGCGGCAGCGTGGGGGGAGGGGGCCGCCTCATGGCGTTCAACCTGCACCCTTGGCTCATCGGCCAGCCCTTCCGCATCGGTTTCCTGGACCAGGCGCTGGGGCAGATGGTCCGCCGCCAGGGAGTGTGGGCAGCTACCGGGTCCGAGATCACCGACTGGTACAAGGCCAACCCGCCGGTCTGATTGGAGCTTCCGAACATGGATGCACAGGATTTTATTGTCTTCGCTGCACCCGGAATGACGGAACGATAGCGACCATGAAGGACCGTCCCCGGAGAGCCACAGCGGAAAGCCACAGCGATTTGCTGAGATGCGATTGCCCTGCCCTAATTAAATCCTGTTTATCCTGTACATCCATGTTCGAGAAGGCGGCCGGTGGCGTAGCTAAATCCCCTTGACACCCGTATAACGCTGTGATAATTTCCTGTAGGTTTTGGACAGGGGCGGCATGGGAATGTCCGCCCGCTATTAACGCCTCGATTGGGCCGGATTTGCATCGGCTTTTTTGATGGATCCTGAAGCATTAACTACCGCCGACTGGGAAAACATTCACCTGTTCCTGCAATGGTTCTGGATCTATTTCCCGTTGATCGCCACCTTTGCAGTTACCATGTTGACGGCCTACGCCCTGATCCCCTCGGCGGTGGCCACCGGGCATCTGCCGGAGAAGGCCAACCGGCTGCGGCTCCCTCTCACCGTCTTCGCCTTCCTGATTTTGGTGGCGGCGGTCGTCATGCTAATCTTGGGAATCAACCAGACCTTGGACGTGCGGAACTTCTGGGACCGGTTGCTAATCTAGGCATCCAATTGCGTAATCATCGGCAAGAGTAAGGAACACCAGCGCTAAATGGACTTGGACCTGTAGGA
Source organism: Dehalococcoidia bacterium (assembly GCA_965197575.1). Lineage (GTDB taxonomy): Bacteria > Chloroflexota > Dehalococcoidia > Lucifugimonadales > UBA3495 > VXOI01. Next base: position 4,593,204 of record OZ240214.1, on the reverse strand, counting down.
ATGGTGCCCCGCGGCAAAATGCTGCCTTTGATGGCAGCCGGGGGAATCGTAACCGTCGTCATCGGTTTCATTCTCGTAGTCCTGTTCATTTCCTGGTTTTCCAACCCCCCCTTCGGGCTGGGGAACGCCTCGGCTCAACCGGTGGCCTTCCCGCATACCGTCCACGTAGCCGACAACAACATTCAATGCGAGTTTTGCCATCGCAACGTGACCAAGGGCGATGCCGCCACTGTGCCGGCCGTGGAGCTCTGCGTGTTCTGCCACAAGAACATCACCGGGGAGACCGACACCGCCCAGGCCGAGATCGAGAAGGTGCGGCAGAGCTTCGACGACGGCCAACCCATCGACTGGGAGCGGGTCCACCGCCTGCCCGATCACGTCCGGTTTATCCACGAGGCGCACATCCGGTTCTTCACCAGCGAGCAGATGGACGCCCCCCGGTTCGACATCGACCTCGACGAAATCTCCCGGCCGCTGAACGTACCGGAAACATGTGCGATCTGCCACGGCGACGTGGCCAACAAAGAGGAAGTGCAACCCAAGACCGGGCAATCCCTCAAGATGGGCACCTGTCTGGACTGCCACCGGGCCAACAACGTGCCCACCGACTGCACGATCTGCCATAAGTAGCCTTTAGAGAGCATCAGCGCAAACGGAATAACGGACGTAGATGAAGTTAACTAGGCGACATTTCTTGTCCTGGGCCGGCCTTTCCGCCGTGGGCGCAGTGGCCTGCGAGGGCTTCGGCATCCGCGAGGGCGAGCTCGACATCCAGAGCCCGGTCGCGCTGCCCGAGGACCTGGTGCGGGGCAAGGACAACTGGTACGCCAGCCTGTGCCGCAACTGTCCGTCCTGCGAGGGCATCTTGGTCCGGGTCATGGAAGGCCGGGCCAAGAAGGTCCAGGGCAACCCCTTCTACCCCACGAATCAGGGCAAGAGCCACGCCCGTTGCGAGGCCGGTGTGCAGGCGCTGTACCACCCCGACCGGGTGCCTTCGCCGCTGCGGCGCAGCGGCCCCCGGGGCAGCGGGCAGTTCAGCTCCATATCCTGGCAGCCCCAAGCCATCGACATATTGCGGGACGAACTCCGCATCCGCGGCCGCAGTTCGGTGATGGCCACCGAACCCCTGCGCGGCCACATGGGCATGTTGGTGGAACGCTTCGCCGGGGCCGTGGGCAGCGAACACTTGGGATTCGAGGCCGTAGACAACAACACCCTGCGGACGGCGGTGAAGAACGTCTTTCAGCAGGACGTACTGCCCGACTTCGACATCGACAACGCCAGCTTCATTCTCTCGTTCGGGGCCGACTTTCTTTCGACCTGGGTTTCCCCCACCCGCTGGAACCGCGGCTATGGCGAGTTCCGGCAAGGCCGCGACCGGGCGCGGGGCACCCTGTACCAGGTCGACTCCCGCTTCTCCATGACCGCCGCCAACGCCGACAAGTGGGTCCCCATCAAGCCGGGCTGGGAGGGCCACCTAGCGATGAGCTTGGCCCAAGTGATCATCGCGGAGGGCCTGCAAGCCCCCGGCATCGACGCCGACAACCTGCTGGGCGGCGAGGGCGGACGCCAGGTGTTGGACACCTTCCGGCCAGAGGTGGCCGCCGCGCAGATTGGCCTGACCCGCGAGTTGGCCGGCGGCGACCCGGTGGAGTTCATCAAGCATCTGGCCCGTGATTTCGCCTCCCACCGTCCCAGTATCGCCATCGGCGGCGGCTCGGCCGGGTCGGGCACCAACGGGCTGTTCAACCTCGAAGCCATCTACATGCTCAACTACCTGGTGGGCAGCGTGGGCGCGCGCGGCGGCGTGAAGTTCAACCCCGGCAGCCCTTGGGAAGGGGTGCCCGCCGGGGCGAAGGCCGGTTCGCTGGAGGACTGGGAACGGGTTGCCGGCCAGATCCGCAGCGGCGAGACCACCATGCTGCTCCTGCACAACGCCGACTTAGTACACGGCACTCCCGACTCGCTGCGGTTGCACGACGCCATCGTTCAGGCCGACGACCTGCTCGTCGTGAGCTTCTCGTCGTTCATCGACGACACCAGCGCCTTGGCCGACCTCATCCTGCCCGACCGGGCGGCGTTGGAGGACTGGGGCGACGACATCCCCGAACCCGGCCCCGGCTATCAGGTGGTCGGCTTCCAGCAGCCCGTGGTCAACCCGCTCTACGAGTTGGACCCGTTGAGCTTCCCCGATGTGATGCTGACCTTGGCCCAAGAGATAGGGCGGGAGTCGGACCTGCCGTGGGATAACTACCTCGCCATGCTGCGGGAAAGCGCCGACGGCTTGTTCGCCGAGGGGCGTGGCTCCATCGACGCCGCGTCGGCCGACGAGTTCTGGAACAGCCTGCTCCAGCGCGGCGTCTGGTCGGACGAGTCGCGCCAAGGTCCGACGGCGGACAGTCCGGAGCCCGGCCTGTTGCGGCGCATCGCCGACGGGGCTTCCAGCCCGGCCTTCGCTGGCCTCGCGCAAGGCGCCGGCGTCTACTACTTGGTGCCGTTCTCCCACAACACCATTCAGGACGGCGCCCTCGCCCACCTGCCGTGGCTACAGGCCGCGCCGGACCCGCTGACCAGTGTGACCTGGCAGACCTGGGTGGAGTTGCACGATTCCACCGCGGCCAGCCTCGGCGTGAAAGAGGGAGACGTCATCAGAATCGAGTCCTCGCAAGGCTCCGTCCGGGCCCTCGCCTACCTGACCCCGGCGGTGCCTCCCGACGTGGTGGCGGTGCCCTTCGGCGGCGGACGGCGCTACGGCTCGGACTACGCCACCGACCGTCTGGGCAACGAGAGTTCCAACGTCATGGACATCCTGGAGCCGACCAAGGTGGCGGGCACCGGCTCGTTGGCTTGGGCCGGGACGATGGTGCGCCTGCACCGCACCGGCGACAGCGTCAACGTCTCCAAGCTGGAGGGTAACGCCCGGGCCGTGGAGGTCGCCCTCAGCGCCGCCGAGGAAATCATCAAGACGATTCATCCGGACGACCTCTAGTCGTCTATAATCATCGCGGCCCCGTCGAACTAAACGAGTCAGAGAAAATGGGTAAGCAACAACTGGAAATAGGCGCGTAGATGGTAACGAACCGAGTCGATCACAAGTGGGGAATGGTCGTGGACCTGGACCGGTGTACCGGGTGCCAGGCCTGCGTCGTCGCCTGCCAGGCGGAGAACAACATTCCCATCAACACGAAGGACTACTTCCAACAGCGGCGGGCCTACGAATGGATCCGCATCGAGCGGTATTGGGAGGGGGACTTCCCCAACGTCAAGGCGCGGTTCATTCCCATCATGTGCCAGCATTGCGAGAATGCGCCCTGCGAGCCGGTGTGCCCGGTCTTCGCCACCTATCACAACGACGAGGGCATGAACGTTCAGGTCTACAACCGTTGCGTGGGAACCCGCTACTGCGCCAACAACTGCCCCTACCAGGTCCGGTTCTTCAACTGGTGGGAGCCGACCTGGCCGGAGAGCCTACGGAACCAACTGAACCCCGATGTGACCGTTCGCAGCCGGGGCATCATGGAGCGGTGCTCCTTCTGCGTGCAGCGCATCCGCCGGGGCGAGGTGACGGTGGAGCGGCGCGGGGTCGAGCCCATGACCGGCGAGAGAATCCCGCTGACCGACCGTTACCTGAACTACCAGCGCATGAAAGACGGCAACTTCCTGCCGGCCTGCGCCCAAGCCTGCCCCACCAACGCGCTGATGTTCGGCGATCAAGGCGACTCGACCGGGCCGGTGTACGAATACTTCGAGGAAGCCAACGAGCAGTACGACGCCCGGCATCACGGCGAGCACGTGGACGAGAGTCACACCCGCGTCTACCGTCTCCTGGAAGAAATGGGCACCAAGCCAAACGTGATTTACTTGAAGAAAGTCGACCAATTCCCCATCGGCGGCAACGGGCATGTCAGCTAGCGAGAGCGAACACCTGCATCACGGGGTAGCCCACGGCGAGGGCCACGGGGGAATCTCCGGCGGGCATTATCCCGGGATGTGGGTTTTCCCCAACCCGCGCGTAATAACGCAGGACATGTCGGGCAAGATCGCGGCCATGCCGCGGCTGTTCAACATGGCCCTGCTGGTCGCGGGGGCCTTGTTCGTTCTGGGGATAGTGGGGTTTGTCGCCCGCGCCGCCACCGACGGGTTCGACGACCACGCCCCTTGGGGCTACTACATGGCGGTGTTCTCCTTCGTGTTCATGGTTACGAGCGCGGCTCCCATCGCGGCCGTCGCCTTCCGGTTCACCAAGAGCCACTGGCGCAGGCCCCTTTCCCGTATCTCCGAGCTGTTCGCGGTGGTCGGCATCCTGAACCTGGTCATGTTCATCCCGATGATGTTCGTGCTTCCGCCCATAGCCAACCCGGACCCTTCGGGGCATGATCTCGAAGTACGGCGCACCATCTGGTTCGAAGGGCCCATCGGGGCTCCCCACGCCTGGGACTTGCTGGGGGTCATCTTCCTGGCGGTAACCGCGCTGGCCATCCTGTGGATTTCGGCCAAGCCTGACATGGCCCAACTTCTGTACAACGGGGGCCTCACCGCCACCGGACTCCGGGGTTGGCTATACCGGCGGCTGGCGGGCGGCTGGTACGGCACCAAGCGGCAGTGGAACGCTCAGAAGGCCGGGCTGGCCATGCTGGGCGCGTTCTATTTCATGCTGCTGATCTACGTGCATTTCATCATCAGCTCCGACTACGGCCAGAGCATGATTGCGGGGTGGAAGGACTCGATATTCCCGGTGTTCTACAGCCTGACTTCGCTACAGGTCGCGCTTGGGACCTGCCTGATCATCCTGTACATCCTGCGGCGCTGGGGCGGCTTCCAGGACTACTACGGCCGTTCTCCCTTCTGGGCGGCCAGCAAGGTGCAGCTGGGGCTGACCCTGCTCTGGGCCTACCACCTGTTCGCCTTCTTCATCACCTACTGGTACGGGCGGCTGGTGGTGGAGCAGAACATCATCAAGTACCTGTTCACGCAGTCCTACGGCTGGCTGTTCGCGGCGAACCTGGCGTTCAGCTTCGCCATACCGTTCCTGATACTGCTTTGGAACCCGATGCGGCGCAGCGCCTGGGGCCCGCCGCTGGCCGGGCTTTCGGCGGCAATCGGCGCGCTTATGTTCAGCGTCCGCGTCTTTGTGGGCGGGTTTAACTCGGGGAACGTGTACGCCCATTTCATAGAGACCGTCCCGCCCCCGGTCTACCCGGACGTTTGGGACGTGTTCATGCTGGCGGGAGGCATCGGAGCGGCGGTGTTCGTGTATATGCTGGCCACCAAGCTCCTGCCCATACTGTCGGTGTGGGAGATGAAAGAGGGTGCGCTGTACCAAAAGATGGCGCCGTACATACGCGGCGAATACCTGGTCTTGGCCAAGCCGGAATAAGGAGGTTAAACGCAGAGAGCGCAGAGAACACGCAGAGAACGCAGAGTTGATATGATAAAAAACTCTGCGCCCCCTGCGTCTCCTCTGCGTACTCTGCGCTGAAAACCGTAATGCAGGAAGGCAGGGCCTTACCTACAAGACAAATCAACGCGGAACTGCTTCGGTCGATACTGAATTCGCCGAAGTGGTGGTGGATTGCCGTGACTATCCTGGGCCTGATCGTCTTGGGAGCGATGAGCGCCGCCGGCCTGATGGTCAACAAGGGGCTGGGCATCACCGGGATGAACCGTCCGGTGATGTGGGGCTTCTTCATCACCAATTTCGTCTTCTGGATCGGCATCAGTCACGCCGGGGTGATGTTGTCGGCCATCCTGCGCCTGTCCAAGGCCGAGTGGCGCCGCCCCGCGACCAGGGCGGCGGAGATTCTGACCGTCTTCTCGCTGATGACGGCGATGCTGATGCCGCTGATCCACACCGGACGTCCTTGGCGGCTGGTCTACTGGATTTACACCATTCCCTTCGCGCCCTACGATTACGCCCGCGGCATTTGGCCCAACATTCGGTCGCCCCTGGTGTGGGACCCCAGCGCGGTCTACACCTACCTGACCTCCAGCATCCTGTTCGTGCTGGTCGCGCTCATACCCGACTTCGCCGTGCTCCGCGACCGCACCACCGGGATGAACCACCGCATCTACACCCTGCTGGCGATGGGCTGGCAGGGCAACCCCCGGCAATGGAAGCTGCAAATCATCGCCGGCGTGCTGCTCTCCGCGCTGATCCTTCCGGTGTTCGTCTCGGTACACAGCATCGTGTCCTGGGACTTCGGAATGGCGGTGGCGGTGAAGTCGTGGCACTCCACGATCTTTGCCCCCTACTTCGTGGTGGGAGCGGTGCACTCCGGGGTGTCGGCCGTCGCCCTCGTGATGATCATCCTCCGCTACATCTACGGCTGGCAGAACTACATCCGCCACGAGCACATCGACGCCTTGGGGCGGCTCCTGATAGTGGTGGCCACCGGCTGGTTCTACTTCTTCGTCATGGAAGTCATCTTCGGGTTCTACGGGCGGGAGGCCGACGAGCTGGCGGTCCGCGACTTGCAGTTCATGCAAAACCCGTGGCACATCTGGATGATGGTCTTCGTGTTCGCGACTTACTTCCTGCCGGTCACTCTATGGCTGCCCCGGATGTTCCGGCGGAATCTCTGGATTATGTCCACCGCCTGCATCTCGGTGAACATCGGCATGTGGCTGGAGCGGTTCATCATCATCGTGCCGGGGCTGCAAAACAAACAGGTGTTCACCTTCACCTGGTTCAACTCATACGTTCCCAGCCCCGTGGAATGGACGATCATCGGCGCAACCTTCGCACTGGTCTCGATGCTGATGCTGATCATCGCGCGAGTAGTGCCGTTGATACCCTTGTACGACATCAAAGAAGCGGAAATCCTTCGTTCCGAGGTCCGGATCGGCCGGGTGACAGTGCCGGCGGTATACCGGGAGGACTAGGCTAGAGGGAAACAGGACATGGCTAAACGACCCATACTAGGGCTGTTCGAGGACGCCAATTACGCCGCCGAGGCCGGGGACTCGTTGCAGCGGGCCGGGGTTGCGCCCACCGACTACGACTTCCTGACGGATACTCCGTACCCGGAAGGGGCCTTCGGTGAGCGCCACGAGGGGCACCGCCTGTACGTCTTTCCGCTGTGCGGCGCCCTGCTCGGGCTCACCATCGGGATCATCCTGACCTCGATGACGCAGATGGCCTACCCATTGGTGCAGGCGGGCAAGCCGATCCTGTCCCTGCCGCCGATGGCCGTGGTCACCTACGAGAGCACCATGCTGACGGCCATCATCTTCACCATCATCGGGATCATCTTCGAGTCCCGGCTGCCCAGCTTCAAGCAAGGCCTGTACGACACCCGCATCACCGAGGGCTACATCGGGCTGCTGGTGAACGCCGAGGAAGAGCAGCTCAACGAGGTGGGGGTCATCCTGACCCAAGCGGGCGCCATCGACGTGGTGCGGGAAAACCGGGGGCAGGCGGCATAATAGTGAATAGTAAATTGAGAATGGTGAGAAGCGCTTTCAAAACTCGCCATTCACCATTCACCATTCTAATTGGACTCGCCGTCCTCGCCGGACTGGCCGCCGTGGGCTGTACTTCGGGCAGCTACCCGGTGGACATCTTCTACGAGCAACACTACCAGCAGTCCTACAAGTCCCACGAGCCGCCGCGCCTCGCGGGAGTGGCCGACGCGGTGGCCTTCTATCCATCGCCCCTTTCCACCACCGACAGTTCGGGGGCGGCGCTGTTCAAGGTGAACTGCCAGATGTGCCACGGCCCCGGCGCGACCGGCGACGGACCGGTGCTGACGGTGTTGCAGAACGAGTACGGCTACAAGCCGCTGGTGGACGTCAACATCACCAACCGGCCGAGGCAGACCATCCTCAATACGCTGAGCCGCGAGGAAAGGCCCTTAGGCCCCACTTCGGTTATGCCGCCCTTCGGCAAGCTGCTGAACGACGTCGAGCGAAACGCCATCGCCGACTACATCGACTCCCTGCCCAGGTAGCGCATGGCCCGGGGCCTTTTAGTTGTCGCCAAGAGTCCCCTTTCCCTGGGGGCTAGGGTGAGGGGCTCCCCCGTGGGAAAGGGTTTGAGACAGAGGCGACCGATACGTTATCCTGTAACTTCTTTGATAAGCGATAATGGGGGTATTGATGGCCACGACTGGGCGGGTGAGAGAGATTTTCGAGGATGCCCGGGCCCTTCAGGATGATGCCTTGGAAATGTTGGCGCAGGGCCGAATACGCAACGCAGCGGAAAAGGCCTGGGGCGCAACCAAGCGGGCCACGGACGCCCTGGTCTTGGCCCGTACCGGCGATGAGCCGGAGAGGACGCCGTTAACATCCACGGAGTTGAGAAGACTGGCTGCCCTGGACGATGCGGTCCGGCCCTTGGTGGGCCGCTATTACTCCAGGCAGGGCGCATTGCATGGCGAGTGTTTCTATCTCGGATTGTGCGAGCCGCTGGCCGACACGGAACGTCGCATCCGGGAGACTAGAGACTACGTCCAGGACGCCGAGAATCTGGCGAAAATGGCATGAGCGCCCTCGCCGGCATCGCCCCACTGTCCCGCCGCCCGACCTGAACCAGGCCGCTCGGCCCGATTATAACCTGACGCTGATGTCCTTGATGCTGAATCGTTCCATCGTCCACATTTCAATGGCAGCCCTTCTCCTGTTCGCCTCCCTGCTGTTGGCGCTGGCCCTCGCCCCAGCGGTTGGCGCTCAGTCGCCGCCCGGCAGCTTTTCGGAAGAAGAAGCGCAGGCCATCGACCGCATGATCATGTGCCCGGTGTGCCCCGCCGAGACCATCGACCAAGCCCAGGTCGAAGTGTCCTTCCAGATGCGGGCCTTGGTGCGGCAGTTGCTGGCCGAGGGCAGGAGCCGCGACGAGATACTGGAATACTTCGCCGACCGTTACGGGGCCGACATCCTGGCCGCCCCTCCCAAATCGGGGGCCAATCTCTTGGTCTGGATTCTGCCGATAGTGGGCGTGGCCGCGGGGTTGGCCGGGGTGTATCTAGTGGTCCGGGCCATGACCAACCGGGCGCAACCGGCGGTAGCAGGAGCGATGACCGGCCCGGCGGCGGATCCTGCGACAGACCCGGGCCTGCGTCCCTACCTGCAAATTGTCGACCGGAGCCTGGCCTCCCGGCGCGCTGCCCGCACCCCGTCTGGCAGGCCCGCCACCGGAGCGCCGGAAAGTCAGACGGAAGAGCCGGAAGGACCGGCCTAGAATGGGCGACCTCGGCGCAATCAGCTTGTGGATCGCCTTGGCCTTGGCCGGCTACTCCTCGGTGGGGTCGATTGCGGGCAAGCTGCGGGGTTCGGCGGCGCTGGTCGAGAGCGCGCAGACGGCGATGTACGCCACCGTGGTCGTGCTCTTGGTGGCTACCCTCAGCCTGGTTGTCCTGTTCGTCAACCGCGACTTCGAGATCGCTTACGTGGCCCTCCACAGCGACCTGGCCATGCCCGACCGCTACACCTGGGTAGCCTTCTACGCTGGCAACGAGGGTTCCCTGCTCTACATCGCGATGGTGCTGTCGGTGATGGCGGCGGTGGCGGTGTGGCGCGCGCCGGAACGTATGCGCGACGCCCTACCCTTCACTACCGGCGCGCTCATGCTGGTCCTGGCTTTCTTCGTGGCCGTGATGGCCGTGATGGCCAACCCCTTCGACAAGCTGTCCTTCGTGCCGCCCGACGGGGAGGGCATCAACCCGCTGCTGACTCACTTCGGCATGTTCGTGCATCCCCCGGCCTTGATGGCCGGACTGGTGGGCATAGCCGTGCCCTTCTCGTTCGCGTTGGGGGCGCTGCTGGCTCGCAAGACGGGCGACGAATGGGTGGACGCGGGGCGCAGTTGGGGGATTTTGACTTGGGCGTTGCTGGCCGGAGGGTTGCTGCTGGGCTCATGGTGGGCCTACACCATCCTCGGTTGGGGCGGCTACTGGTTCTGGGACCCGGTGGAAAACGCCGCGTTCATGCCCTGGCTGGCGCTGACCGCCTTCATCCACTCCATCATGGTGCAGAAGCGGCGTGGCATGTTCCGTATGTGGAACATCGCTCTGGTGAACGTCGCCTTCGCGCTGGCTCTATACGGCATGTTTATGAACCGGGGCGGCTCGGTGCCGTCGGTCCATTCCTTCGGCGCATCGAGCCTGGGCTGGGTGTTCCTGATGTTCCTGTGCCTGGGGGTATTGGTCCCGTTCGTCATCTTCTTCTCGCGCTATCCGTTGCTGAAGAGCGCGCAAAACCTCGACTCGATGCTGTCGCGGGAAGCCGCCTTCTTGGTGAACAACCTGCTGCTCCTGTGCATCGCCTTTATCACGCTGTGGGGGACGGTGTACCCGCTGATCTCCCGGCTGGTCAGCGACGAGGAAGTCACGGTGGCCCGCCCGTTCTACGACCAGTTGAACGGGCCGCTCATGCTCGCGCTGATATTCCTGATGGGCGTGGGGCCATTGCTGCCGTGGCGCAGGGCGAACCTGGCCGCGGTGCGCCGGGCGCTGACCGTGCCCGTGGCCGCCGGACTGGCCGCCGTCCTGATACTGGCCGTCCTGGGGCTGACCAAGCCCTACGCCCTCATCGGTTTCGGGCTGGCCGCCTTTGTCACGTCGGGGATTCTGATGGAATGGTACCGGGGCACCCGCGCCCGGAGCCGCATTTCCGGGGAAAGCTACGCCCTGGCCTTTCCGCGCCTGGTCTGGGCCAACCGCCCCCGCTACGGCGGCTACATCGTGCATCTGTCGGTGATCATGGTGGCCTTGGGAATCGTCGGCACTTCGTTCTTCAATACCCAGAAGGACATCGTGTTGGAGCCGGGCGAGCGGACTTCGGTTGCGGACTACGAACTGCTCTACTTGGGCACCACCGAACGGACTTTCGGCAACCGGACCGAGTTTTCCTCCGCGGTCGAGGTCTATCGCGACGGCGAACTGATAGACACGCTGCGCCCCAACCGGGCGTTTTATCCCAACTTCAACATGGCCTCGACCCGCGCCGCCATCCGGTCTTCGCCGGTGGAGGACCTGTACGTGGTGCCCAGCGAGAACCTGCCCGACGGCAACGTGGGCTTCCGCATCCTGGTGAACCCGCTCATCTGGTGGATGTGGGTGGCCGGGCCGGTGTTGGTCTTGGGAACGGTGATCGCGCTGTGGCCCCAACCAAGCCGGGTCCCCGTCCCGGCGCGGGCAGCAGCCGGAGCGGCCCGGCCTACCGCGGCCTGACGAAACGCCCCGGCGTTGGCCGTTTGAGTCGCAGGGGCGCAGTCAATTCCTGCTAAACTGGCTGTATGGACGCCGAGACCGTTCTTTCTATCATCATGGGCGTGGCCTTGGCGGCGTTCAGCCTGCTCGTGGTCGGGTCCGCCTTCCTGCGGGGACAGTCGCCGGAAGAGGACTCCCATGTTCGGCATGAACCCGCTTCCCAAGATTTTAATGACGTTGGCGAAGTCGGCCTGGACTCGATTTACGAGTCAATCGACACCTTGGAATTGGACTACCAGCTAGGCAACGTGCCCGAAAATCAGTACCACGAGCAGCTTGAGTCGTACCGACTCCAGGCCGCGGCCGCAGTCAAGCGGCTGATCGAGAGCGGGAACGCTGGCCCCGAGCTGCTGCTGGAGCATGAAGTCCTGGCGGCGCGCGATTCGTTGGGCAACGGCGCGGCGACCACCTGCGCCGAGTGCGGCGAGCAGGCCCCGCCGGAGTCGGGCGTATGCCCCGGCTGCGGCGCGGAGCTGGCCGCGCCGCCAGTCCATTCAGACGGGGCAGCGAGCGCGCGGTGAGACTTGCAGGGCTGATATTCGTCATCGGCGCGGCGGCGATGCTGGGCCTGGCGCTGTGGGTAGATTCGGGACCGGCCGCGGCGCAACAACCGCTGTACATTCAAGGGCGGGTGGTGAACGGCACCGGCGGGGCCGCACCCCCGGACGATCTAACCGTGCTGATGCTGGTCACTGGACCGGACGGCCAGTTGCGGGGCACCGGGCAGGTCTTGGCCGACGGCGATGGGCGGTTCCGGTTCGACGAGGTCGCGCCAGTGGAAGGCGGCAGCTACCTCGTGAGCGTCGATTACGGCGGCGTCTTTTACGGCGAAACGCTGGCCTTGGGCGAGTTGACGCAAGACTTGGCTCTCACGGTGTACGAACCCACCCAGGACGTAACCGTGCTGGAAGTGGAGCGTCAGGTCATGGTGATTTCGGAAGTCGATCAGGGCGAACGAATGGCCAGCGCGACGGAGTTCGTCCGGCTGGTCAACAACTCCGACCGCACCCTTCAACCCGACCTGACGATGCAGGGGGTGATCAGCTTTCTGCGGTTCGCCCTGCCGCCTGAAGCCGCCGAGTTGACGGTGCAGTCGGACCTGCGCGGCGGCGACGTTATCTCCATTGGGACCGGGTTTGCGCTTACCGCGCCGGTGCCGCCGGGGGCCCACAGCGTCGACTTTTCCTACACCTTCCCCTACCAGTCCGGCAGCCTGTCCTACCGCCAGAGCCTTCCCCAAGGCGCAGAGATTTTCCAGGTGCTCGCGCCCCAGGACTGGAGCGGCGTTGGCGTGGCCAACCTGGCCCCCGTGTCTCTGGTGGCCATACAGGACACGACCTACAAAGCGTGGGAGCGCCGGGGCATCCCGCCCGGCCCCGGAGTGCAGTTGGAAGTCACCGGGCTGCCTCAGCCGGGGGTCTGGAACAGCTTTGCCGGAGCGGTGGGCGGCGGCGCGTTCTGGCAGGCGGCCATCCCCAGCGCGCTGGGCGCGGCGTTGGTCGCAATGCTGGTATGGGGCCTGGCCCGCCGTTCTCGGCCAATAGTCACTGCCGCAGGCCAGTCAGCCGACGATGCTCCGGGATCCGGCGACCGCCGTTCCTTGGTGCTGGCAGTGGCGGCGCTGGACCAGCGGTTCGAGTCCGGCGCGATCCCGGAGGCCGATTACCGGCGGCAGCGCGACCGGCTGGTGGCGCAGGCGTTGGGCGAAGTTGAAGCTGACGAGAGGCCCGAAGACTAATGGCGGAACCAGGCGCAGAACAGCCCGCCCCGGCCCCATCCCGGCGCCGGGGACCGGCCTTGGAGCGATGGGGCTGGGGACGGCGCGGCTGGATAATCGTCGGCGTGGGCGTTCCGGTGCTGGCGTTCCTGGCCATCCTGGCTTGGGCCTCGCTGAGCTTCGGCGGTGGCGGCAGCGGCCGGGCCGTCAACTCGACGGCGCTGGAGGAGCCGGTCGAATCGGCAGCGGCGCGGGACTTCGAGTTGGAGCTGATCGGCGGCGGCAGCGTCCGGCTTGCCAGCCTGCGCGGGCAGGTGGTGATGATCGACTTCTGGGCTTCCTGGTGCCCGCCGTGCCGTCAGGAAGCGCCCGTCCTCGCCGAAGTCTATGAGGAATACCGGGACCGGGGCGTCGAGTTCATCGGCGTCAACATCTGGGACACCCCGGACCAAGCAGAGACATTCCTGCAAGAGGAGGGCCAAGTCTACCCCGCTGGAATAGACGCCGACGGCTGGATTGGCATCAGCTACGGAGTCCGGGGGATCCCCGAAAAATACTTCGTCACCCGCGAGGGCGCGGTATCCAAGAAATTCGTCGGCCCGCTGACCGCCGACCTCCTGAGAGCAACACTGGAAGGGCTTCTGGGAGAAGGCAAATAGGGACGAAACGAGGCTGAGTATGGCGGAAGAGCAGTCAATCGTGGCAGTAGACTGGGGCGGCACCTGGTTTCGGGCGGCCCTCATCGACCGGCAAGGAGAGGCGCTTTGGCAGCGACGGGAGGCCAATCCCCAAGGCGGAACACAGGCCGACTACCTGAGTCTGGCCGGGGAAGTGCTCGGCGACGCTATTCGAGCGGCCAGAGACGACGGACGGGGCGGGGCGGTTGGAATTGGCGTCGCGGTGGCCGGTCCGGTCGAACCCGAAAGCGGCGTCCTCTACCAGCCGCCCAACCTTGCTAGCCTGGACGGCGTGTCGCTCAAGGCGGAGTGGGAGCGCGACTTCGGCCTCCCGGTGGTGATCGGCAACGACGCCAACTTCGCCGCCTTGGGCGAGTTCTACTACGGGGCGGGCAAGGAAGCGGCGGAGCAGGGTAGTCCGGTGAAGACGCTTTTCTACGTGACGGTCAGCACCGGCATCGGCGGGGGTGTCGTGGAGCGGGGCAGGCTCTTCTTGGGCGCGAACGGCCTCACCGCCGAGGTGGGCCATACCACGGTCGACTCCAGCGGCGACGCTCCCCAATGCAACTGCGGCAACCGAGGGTGCCTGGAGGCCGCAGCCTCGGGCACCGCCATCGCCAGGGCCGCCCGTGGGTTGTTGGCCGGAGGCGGCTACGAGAGTTCTGACCTGGCCGCCGCCGACCCGGAGACGCTAACCTCAGTCATGGTCTTCGAGGCCGCCGGGCGCGGCGACGCGCTGGGACAGGAAGTGCTCTCGCGGGCCCTGCGCGGGCTGTCTATCGGCCTCACCAACGCCCTGCACCTGTTCAACCCGGACATGATCGTCTTGGGGGGCGGCGTTACCGAGGGGCTGGCCGCGCTGGGGGCGCTCCCCCGCATCCGCCAAGGCATCCTCGACCGCTCGATGAGCGAGCTTCACAAGGACTTCCGCCTCGTCGCCTCCGGCCTCGGATACAACGCCGGGATGCTGGGCGCTGCGGCCGCGTCCTGGCGGCAACTGGACGGCTGACCGCTCTTGGACACGGCTCCTAGACGATGTACCGCCCTCCCATCACGTTCAGCCGGTCGCCGGTGATGTAGGCCGATTCGTCGGAGGCGAAGAAGAGACAAGCGTTGGCGATGTCCTGCACCGTGGCTTGACGGCCCATGGGCAGGCCTTTCAGGTGGTCGCTCGACCCACGGGTCGTTTCCCCCTGGAACTCCGGGTACCATTCCGGGTGGGCGCGGGAGGTGTCGGTGGAGCCGGGGTTCACCATGTTGGCCCGCACGTTGTAGGGCGCGACCTCGGCGGCGATGGAGCGAATCAGCCCCAGCAGGCCCGTCTTGGAGGCGGTGACTGCCGTGGTGTCGGGACGCCCCGTAACCGACGACTGCCCGCCCAGCGCGATGATGCTGCCGTTGCGCCGCTCCAGCATCCCCGGCAGCACCGCCTTGCACAGGTAGAACGCCGACGAGAGGTTGACGTCCATGACGTTCCGCCACTCCTCGTCGGACACCTCCAGTATCGGCTTGTGGGGCCGGATGGCCACGTTGGAGACGAGAACGTCGATCTTGCCCAGGGCCTCGATGCCGCCGGAAACCATGCCATAAACGGCGTCGGCGTCGGCCACGTCGCAGACCGCGCTTTCGGCCCGGACTCCCAACTCCCGGCATTGGGCGGCGACCGCTTCCAACTCGGCTTCGCTGCTGCGGGTGTTCAGGATGAGATCGGCCCCTTCCCGGGCGAAGGTCAGGGCAACTTCCCTGCCGATGTTCCGGCTGGCCCCGGTGATCAAGGCAACTTTTCCTTCGAGTCGCATACGGCCCCTCACTCTCGATTATTGGTGGGTGAATTCTACCACTGCCCGCCTGTACGCCAGGGTCTTTCGGTTCTCCGCCTGATGCCGATTTCTCTCGTTCGCCATGAGCCTGTCGAACGGCCGTTCGTTCCTGGTCCGACAGGCTCACCACGAACGAACTCCCGGTAGCCGACAAGGACCGAAAGACCCTGGTCCATTGGCCGGTGGGGGAATGCCCGGCCTTTTCATTCTCGGGGAAAGTCCCCTCTCCCTGAGGGAGAGGGTTAGGGTGAGGGCGTCCCCGCGCAGGAAACAGTCGTTGATGCGAAGTCTTACCCCCTCACCCCAGCCCTCTCCTCTGCTCCGAGTGAGGCGCCGGGCTATATGCTCTCACCCCGGCAAGAATAGCCGCGGAGCGCACTGGAGGCATGGAGTTACCCTATGCCTTCTGTCCGGCCTGCGGTTAAACCGTCCCCCGGCGTGAGGGCAAATCGCTTGGAGAGAAACGCTGCCCCGTCCGTCCCCGGCAGGCCCTGAGTCTTCCGGCCGGCTCAAGACAGGCTTGCCGAAGGGCCGTCCCCTCATGGTTCGAGGAGCTCGCCACGAGCAGGCCACCCCGGTTGCCCGGAGAATCGAAAGGCCCTGCCGGTACGCCCAAGGTCTTTCTATTCTCGGAAAACCCCCTCTCCTTTGAGGGAGCAGGGTCTTTCAATTGTCCCCTCTCCCTCTGGGAGAGGGTTAGGGTGAGGGCGTCCCCGCGCAGGAAGCAATCGTTGATGCGAAGTCTTACCCCCTCACCCCAGCCCTCTCCCTCGAGGAGAGGGAGAATGAAAAGACCCTGGCCTGTACGCCGACGGCCCTTGACCCGGCTGGGGACGGGTGCCAGAATTTCCTAACTCAGCACTCCAAATTCTAAATTCAAACGAGGTGGTCAACATGAAGTGGTGCAGATTTACTGCCGGCGGGTCAACCGCCTACGGCATCATCGAAGGCGATACGGTAACCGCGGTCGAGGGCAGCCCCTTCGACGGCTACACCAAGACTTCCAAGACCCACCAACTTGGCTCGGTGCAACTGGAAGTCCCGGTCGTTCCGCCCACGTTCTACGCCGCAGGCATCAACTACCCGGAGCACGTGACTTGGGCCGCTCACATGCGCGGGCAGGAACCAGACCTGCCCAAGAAGGCTGATGTTGGCTACCGGGCCGTCAACGCCTTAGTGCCGGACGGCCATGACATCATCGTGCCCGCCGACGCCACCGAGCAGTTGCAGTACGAAGGGGAGTTGGTGGCCGTCATCGGCAAGACCTGCCGCAACGTATCCGAGGAAGAGGCGCTGGACTATGTTCTCGGCTACACCATCGGCAACGACGTTAGCGAGCGCACCTGGCAACGGGGCGACCGCACCATGTGGCGGGCCAAGAACACCGACACCTTCAAGCCGATGGGACCCTGGATCGTGACCGACCTCAACCCCGACGACCTGCACGTGACGATCCGGGTCAACGGCGGAGTCGTCGGCGAGTACGATGTCGCCACCGCCCTCTTCGGCGTCCGCACCTACATCAGCGAGATGAGCAAGTACCTGACCCTGGTCCCCGGAGACATCCTCTGGATGGGCACCGAAGGCGCCACCGAGAACATGGTAGACGGCGACGTTTGCGAGATCGAGATCAGCGACATCGGCACCCTAACCAACAAGGTCAACTGGCAGAAATAGCCGCCGCCGCGAGAACGCCCCAAAAATCCTCTGCGCCCTCTGCGGTGAACCCCGGCAGCGCGGCTAAACGCTGTTGCCAGTCTCCGCGGCCCAGGCTTGGAGGCCGCGGCGGAAGGCCAGCGCCCCCATCGGCATGATCACGCATTGCAGGGCCTCCAGTATCTCCGTGGGGGTGGCGCCCTCTCGCAGCGCCACTCTCACGTGGGCCTGGATCTGCTCCACGTCCGCCCGCAGCGCGGCTTCCACCGCCACCTGTAGCAGTTCCTTGGTCTTGCGGTCCAGGGTGCGTTCACCAGTGTAGGTGGCCTCAATGAACTGGTTGTACTTCTGCGCCCACTCCAGGTCCACGTTGGCCATTATCCGGTGCATTTCCAGGGTGTAGCCCCGGTTTTGGGCGGTGTGCTCCAGGAATTCCTGTGCGTTGTCGGAAGACATCGGTTACTCCTTTTCGTGCGAATCAAAGCTCGTAGTGCCGACGGGCCGCCGCCTGCCGGGGATTGTTCTGCTGGAACAGGTCCGGGTGGGCGTCGCGGGCCACAGCCAGGTAGTAGGTGAACAACTGCAACGGCAGGACGTAGACCAGCGGGCTCCAGAACTCCGGGACCGTCGGCATGGCGAAGCTCTGCGTCGTTAGGCCGGACAGCGCGGCGTCGCCCTCCTGCACCAAGCCCCAGACGGGCGCACCGACCTCCCCGGAAGCCCGGGCCACGTTCATGGCCCGTTCGTAGCCCGCACCGAGCGGGGCGATCAGCGTGACCAGGCATTTGTCGTCCACTGAGCAGAACGGGCCGTGGAGAAGCTGCTCGATTTGCAGCCCCTCGCTATCGCAGGCGCTGGTTTCCTTGATCTTCAGCGCCACCTCGTAGGCATTGGCGGTGTTGGGGCCCCACCCGGCGCAGATGAACCTCTCCCGGCTTTGGAACCGGCCCGCCGCATCCTCCACCTCGTCCCGTCGGGCCAAGACTTGGGACGCGGCTTTGGGCGCTTCATCCAGGCTGGCCCTGAGCTGCGCCGCGTCGTCGCCCTGGCCGGTCAGCGCGCCCATCGCCGCGGCCAGCATTCCCAACGCCGTCAGAGCCGCGGTGTAGCTGACGGTGAAGGCTGCCGACCGTTCCTGGCGCACGGTGTTGAGCTGTGCGTCGGCGACAGTTATCCGAGGCCCGGGGTCGGTCGAGGTGATGGCTACGGTGTAGGCCCCATGACTCTTGGCCATTTCCAGGGCGAGGAAGGAATAGGTCTTGGTGCCCCGGTGGCTGATCACGATTACAGCGTCGTCGCTGCTCAGGTCCGGCGGGTAGGCGCAGAACTCGAAGGAGTGCGTCGCCTCGATAACCGGCCCAGACCCGGCGAACTTCCGAAACCAGTGCCCCGCCACCAGCGCCGCGTGCCAGGAAGTGCCGATGCCCACGATGTAGACCCTGCGCTTGCGGGCCAGCTCGGCGGCCACCGCCGGCACTCGGGCCGACAGCTTGCCCAGCACCGCCTCCATAGCTGCCGGCTGCTCCATGATGGCCTCGTACATGAAATAAGGATGCCCAGTGCGCGCTTCTTGCTGTGTCATCTACCTGCCAGACCTCGACCCGAATGGAAGGGATTTTACTCGCTGCCGTGCCTGCCCACCAGCTTTCCCGCCGCCCCAAACTGGGCCGGAGGGTGGTAAAATCCGGCAGTCGAGTTTCGTATTCACCAAGCGGGAGGTTGCGGCCGTGACCGAGTTTTCGCCCCAGTACTTCGAGAGGGAGGACAACGCAGACGACCGGCTGTTTTACCTCCAGCCCCGCAAGGTGGTCCACATCGACGACGGCGCAATCGCCGCAATCGGACGGTTCTTCCAAGAGATGGTGCCGCCAAACTCGGTGGTGTTGGACCTGATGAGCAGTTGGCGCTCGCATTGGCCCGAGGGCCATCCCAAGGAGCGCATGGTCGGTCTGGGACTCAACCTGGAAGAGATGCAGGACAACTTCGACCTCGACGAGGCGGTGGTCCACAACGTGAACGAGGACCTGGCCCTGCCCTTCGAGGACGACACGTTCGACGCCGTGCTCATCACCGTGTCGGCCCAATACCTGACCCACCCGGTTGAAACGTTCCAGGAAGTAAACCGGATTCTGAAGTCCGGGGGCGTGTTCATCGTCAGCTTTTCCAACCGGATGTTCCCGACGAAGGCGGTCCGCATCTGGCGCGTGTCCTCCGACCGGGGCCGGGTAGACCTGGTGGGGACGTACATGGAAGCCGCCGGGAATTTCGAGGACATACAGGGCACGCTCCTGAACCCCGCCGACAGCCCGCCCGGCGACCCCATGTTCGCCGTCACCAGCCGCAAGGGTGAACTTGGAATTGAGAATAGCGAATAGGAAATGGTAAGTCAGGAGTTTGCCGTTCCCAATTCACTATTCCTAATTTCTCCTGGGCGGCGCGGCAGCCAGCACCAACACGGCGGCCAGACTCACCGCCACTCCGAAGATGAAGAAGGGCTCCCGGTAGCCGCCGGTGGAGTCGTACATGAACCCGGCCACCACCGGGCCGATGGCCTGCCCCCCGATTTGCGCCGGAAGGGTGAGCCCGCGGATGCTTCCCAAGTGTAGGCGTCCGTAATAGTCGGCCCAGGCCAGCCGCAGCAGCGTGTGCAGACCGCCCACGCCAATGCCCAGAACGAATCCCGCGGCGATGCCCCAAGCCAGCGTATGGCTATAGCCGGTCCAGACGGAGCCGGCGGCCACCGTGAGCGCCGAAAAAGACAACAGCGCCCGCACCGGCGCCCGGCGGCCCCCCGCCGACCCACCGACGCCAGGCAAGCCGGCGGCAAACATGGACCAGAAGAGCCCGCCAGGGATTTGCCCCACGGCGAAGGAGGTGGCGGTGAGGGCCGCCAGGTGAGGCTGCACGCCTTCGCCGATGTAGTGGGGAACTTGGTGCAGGCTTACTCCGGCTTGAACCATGAACCCGACCATGGAGAAGAAGGCCAGAATCCAGAAGGCCGGTGTGCCCAGGGCCTCGCGGACAGTGTAGTTGGTCTCGCTCCAGATTGCGGAACTCCCCGCCTCGAAGTTGCCGGGAGCAGCCTGCCGGACGGGGGTTGGGCCGGGCTCCGGGGCCGGGTCGGGCTCCAGCCCCATGTCTTCGGGACGCCGGGCCATGAGCAGCAAGGGTGGTCCGATGCCGGTGGCCAGGGTGAACACGCCCAGGCAGACCCAGGCGACGCGCCAGTCCCAGCCGCCGATTATGACCGCCGCCGCCAGCGGGACTAACGCTAGGCCAATACCCTGCAGGGCGTTGAACCAGGCCAGGGCCATGGGCCGACGGCGCAGGAACCAGTTGCTCACGGCGGTGGAGGTGCCCAGTTCCAGGGGGCTGGAAAACGCCGCCCGCCCCGGAACGTAGATGGCGTAGAAAGACCACCCGGGGGAGACCGCCGCCAACCCCAGGGCGCATACTCCCACCACCACCGAACTTCCCGCCACCATGACGCTGGAGCCGTAACGGTCTATAAGCGCCCCGGACACGGGGGAAACGATCAACCCGCAGACCGCGCCCAAGCTGACCGCGCCGGAGAGGAAGCCCCGGGACCAGCCGAACTCTTCGGTCATCGGCACGATGAATACCGAGAGCACGGCCACCGACGCCACTGGACGCGCCCCAAAGCTGGGCAGGGATGCCATGGCGAAGATGACCCATCCGTAATAAAACGGAAGCCGCCGGGCCAGCCTCGCCCGCATCTAGTCTGTGTCTCTGGAAAGCATGGTAGGCCGAAACAGTGTAACAGGAGCGCCCCACCGCCGCCCGCTCTGATTCGGTGACAACCTGGCCCGTCGAAATGTATACTCGAACCAGCATGGCTCGGACTTTCCGATTAGCGCTGGCCCAGATAAACCCGACCGTGGGAGACCTGCGGGGCAACGCCGCCAAGATGGCGGACTACCTCCGGTGGGCCCGGGAGCGCCAGGCTGATCTTGTCGCCTTCCCCGAACTTGCCACCACCGGCTACCCTCCGGAAGACCTGCTGTTCAAGAAGTCGTTCGTTGCCGAAAATATCGCGGCGATGGAGGAGGTGGTCGCCCAATCCCAAGGCATCGCCGTGATCTTGGGCTACGTGCAGACGGGCGACGACCTGACCAACGCCGCCGCGGTTGGATACGACGGGCGGCTGATCGACACCTATCACAAGATTTACCTGCCCAATTACGGCGTGTTCGACGAGGAACGCTACTTCAAGAAAGGCTCAGTCTGCCCGGTTTACGAGATAAACGGGGTGCGGATCGGCGTGAACGTCTGCGAGGACATCTGGTACGCCGAGGGGCCGGCCACGGTGCAACGGGAGGCGGGCGCGGAACTGATCGTGAACATCAACGCCTCGCCCTTTCATTCCGGGAAAGGCGCTTTCCGGCGGGACATGATCGCAGCGCGGGCTGGCGACCACCGGCTATACGTGGCCTACCTGAACACCGTCGGGGGCCAAGACGAGCTGGTGTTCGACGGCAACAGCATCGTTTGCGACCCCGATGGCCGGACGGTGGCGAAGGGGCCGGCCTTCAAAGAAGCGCTCATCATCGCCGACCTCGACATCGACTCCGTGCCCGCCCAGGACAGCGCCCGCGTCATCGACCGCCGCCTGATTGCCGAGGTTGGGCGCCCCAAGCATGTGTCCGTTTCCGGGTACCGGTCCGCCAACCGGGAGCCGTTGGAGGCCGCCGGAGAAATCGCCGACATGAGCGAGGTGGAGGAAGTCTATCACGCGCTGGTGATGGGCACGAAAGACTACTTGACCAAGACAGGGTTCAGCCGGGCGATGGTCGGGCTGTCCGGCGGGGTGGACTCGGCCCTCACCGCGACCGTCGCCGCCGACGCACTGGGAGGCTCCAACGTCGTGGGCATCACCATGCCATCCCGGTATTCGTCCGTGGGCAGCATCAGCGACTCCAAGGCGCTGGCGGACAACCTTGGCATCGAGCTATGGGAAGTGCCCATCGAGCCTGCCCACCGTGCGTTCACGGACATGCTGGAGGAGCGGTTCCGGGGCACGAAGCCCAACGTGGCCGAGGAGAACGTGCAGGCCCGCACCCGCGGCAACGTGCTGATGACCATCTCCAACAAGTTCGGTTGGATCGTGCTGACCACCGGCAACAAGTCGGAGATGGCAATGGGGTACGCCACACTCTACGGAGACATGGCCGGCGGATTCGCGGTGCTGAAGGACGTACCCAAGACGACGGTCTACGACCTGTGCCGCTGGCGCAACGAGCACGGCGAGACTTTCGGCGGCCCGGACCACGTCATCCCCCAAGCAATCATCGACAAGGCCCCCAGCGCCGAGCTGCGGGAGGACCAGCTCGATCAGGACAGCCTGCCTCCCTACGAGGACCTGGACCCGGTGATCAAAGCCTACGTCGAGGACGACCGCAGCTATGCGGAGATGGTGGAGCAGGGGTTCGATCCGGCCGTGGTGCGCCAAGTGATCACGGCGGTCGACCGCAACGAATACAAGCGCCGCCAAGCACCGCCGGGGGTGAAGATAACGCCCCGCGCCTTCGGCCGTGACCGTCGCCTGCCCATCGTAAACCGCTACCGGCAAGGAGAATTGTGAATTCAGAAATTCGCGTTTACGCTATCCAATTCACCATTCTTTATTCCAAATTCTCTATTCCGTTAGTCGGATACCTCTACAATCATCTCGACTTCGACCGGGGCCCGCAGCGGGAGGCCGACCATCCCCACTGCTGACCGGGCGTGGCGGCCTTGGTCTCCGTAAAGGTCCACCAGCAGGTCCGATGCGCCGTTGCCCACGATGAAATGCCGCTCGAAGTCGGGATCGGCGTTCACCATAACCAGCAGCTTCACGACGCGGGTCACCTTGTCGATACTGCCGGTGGCGGCTTTAACGGCGGTCAGGCAGTTGATCATCGCCTGCCTAGCGCTGGCGTAGCCTTGCTCCTCAGTTACGTCCCGCCCGACCTTGCCTTGATGCAGGACCGACCCATCGGGCATTCGCCCGATATGCCCGGCCACGTAAAGCAGGTTGCCCGTACGCACCGAGGGGATGAAGTTGGCCACCGGGGGATTGGGCTCGCCAAGCTCTATCCCCATGTCCTTAAGTTTCTGCTCTGCTGACATGGATACCCTCCGTTCTTGCTACCCCAGCTTTACCACAGCCTCTACTTCCACCAATAGCTCCGGACGAACCAGGGTGCTAACGCCGACGGTCGAGCTGGCGGGCGGGTCGTTGGTCCAGGTTTCCAGGCGGACTTTGGCGTAGGCGGGGTAGTCGTCCATGTTGGTCAGGAAGCAGGTGATCTTGACCACGTCTTCCATCCTGCCCCCGGCGGCCTCGACCACGCCCCGGATGTTCGCCATCACCTGGCGGGACTGGGCCTCGCAGTCGCCAACTGCCACGTTGCCGCTGGCGTCGGTGCCGACGTGGCCGGACACGAACAGGAAGTCTCCAACGCGGATGCCGGGGGAAAGATTGGGGTTGGGCGATACTCCCGGCGGAATTATCGGCTGTCTCTCAGGCATGGGTATCTCCTCCCTATTTGGTGTGTAGTAGCGGCTGCATCATGATGATACTCATTGTATGTAGACTTATTGTCATCAAGATTTCATCATTCCGTTATGCAATGCGTGCAGCTAGTTCGTTTGGGCAAGAACGTTAGAGCTCGGCGATTAGATCTAGGCGTCTCCCAAGAAACACTCGCGGATCTTGCAGGGCTCCACCGAACTTACGTCGGAGCCGTGGAGCGCGGAGAAAGGAATATCAGCTTGCTGAACCTGATCCGGCTATCCAAGGCTCTCAGAATACCATTAGAGACCCTCGTAAGAGATGTTGCCTAACGGGTCTGAGGAATCGCCATACGAAGGTGTTGTTCCTGACGACTGGCTTCCAATTACCCGTCGTCTAATTGAAGAGCACCCTTTAAACGTAACGGAGATAGTCAAAGTAACACTTGAGGCATGGAAAGGTATATTCGAATCTGCGATAGGTTCGAGACCGTTCGCGATAGGTGTCCACATATTTCCTCAACCACAGATCATGGGTTTCCTCCTCCATGAATTGATCCCCCTCGAGCTTAACTTGACCCACCCAAATTTTCGCAGAGGCGACTCGGCAAGCGAGAAAGACATCATCTATGCACCGAACGATCGTTACTCAATCGAAATAAAGACTTCCTCGAATCCCAGGAACATTTTTGGGAACCGAAGTTACACTCAACGTGGATCAACCGCAAAGAAATCTAAATCAGGATACACACTGGCGGTTAACTTTCCTAGAGTAGCACCTGGTGAGGCTATTCCTCCTGAAATCACACGGATTCGTTTCGGCTGGCTTGACCAAGAGGATTGGATTGGGCAAAGGGCAGCAACTGGGCAACAAGCTCGACTTAGCAAGGAAGCCAATCTCTACAAGTTAATACTACTGTATCCTTCAGCCTGCTCAAATAGTTTAGGCTGAGCTTGCGACTGCTCTTCGAAGGCCAAGGACTTGGTTATTCGGCGGGTTGCGATCTCAATATACGCAGGATTCAAGTCAAAGCCGACGACGAGCCTGTGATTACTTAATGCAACTTTCGCAGTCGTACCAGACCCAACAAAGGGGTCTAAAATCAGATCCCCTGGATTACTACAGCCCTTTACGATCTTGTCGATGATTGCTTCCGGAAATTGTGCCGGGTGGGCTGTCCTCTCTTTAGACGCCCTTCGTCCGACTAATCCTTCGCCTGTCGTTACTTTCGGAATCTGCCATACATCAGTAGGGTTCTTTCCAATCGGGTTCACCCGCAGTCTGCCGTTCTTCTTCTGATTCGGATACTTAACGTCCGGATCCCTTATCTCATCGAGATTGAACGTGTAACGGTTCCCTGATTTAACATACCACAAATACTTTTCATTTCTGGGTGAGAACATGCGCCTCGCTGCAACACCAGCTCCATAATTCCACACGATCTCCTGAAGCAAATAAAACGGCACCTTATCCCATATCAGATATGGTAAGGGTACCGCTCGTCCGCGACCCGGCACCTCTATGTAGCCAAGATTTAGCCAGAATGCCCCAAATGCGCTAGTGAGTCTATAGACCTGAGTTATCCAGTTAGCGGTCCATTCCAAATAATCGCTTAACGGTAGGGTGGTCTCATACTCTTTACCGATATTGTACGGCGGACTCGTGATTGTTAGATCAAATACTCCCCTCGGCAATCGGGGCATCGCGGCCAATGAATCGGCATTATATATGAGCACACCAGGAGCCTGGAACGCTGGTTGACCTATTGCACGAATTACCTCTTGCAACCGGTTAGCCTGCTGCACAGTCTCACCCCTGCCGAGTCTAGAGCGCTACTGATAGTATTCATTATCGAATCTTCGGGCAAGAGCCCTTTGACAGCCCTAACAGCCGGTAACTATGACTCAGGGATGATGACGAGTTCTGATAGTGGGGGAACCGTCGGGCCGACCTAGACGCTTGCGGCTGCGGTGGCGGAACGGTCGCGGTGGACCGAGATGCAGCCACGCACACCCTCCAGCTTCGAGAACAGCTTACCCAGCTGCTCCAATCCGGTGGTGTGGACGGTGAGGGCCATGGTGACGGTGCCGTCGGTGAGCTCCGTGGTAATCACCGAGGCGATGTTCACCCCCTCTTCCGACACCATTTGGGTCAGGTCGCGCAACAGTCCGACCCGGTCGTAGGCTTTCATCATCACCCGCACTGGGTAAAGCTCCCGCGCCTGGCCCCACTCGACCTTCACGAACCGCTCTTGGTCGTCTTCGTGTTTGACGCTGGGACAGTCCTGCTTGTGGACCGTCACCCCCCGGGAGCGCGTGACGAACCCCGTGATCGAGTCGCCCGGGATCGGGTTGCAACAGCGGCCCATGCGGGTGAGGAGGTCGCCCACGCCCAAGACGGTGATCCCGGAGCTTGGGCTGGACAGGGGCAGGTCGGTGCGCTTCTGGGCCAGCGGGGGCTCCGGGACCTGCACCGCTTGGGCCAGCCGTTGGGCCAGATGGTTTTCCGTCAGCCCGCCTGATCCCAGATTGGCCAGCAACTCGTCCATAGAGTCGTACTTGAAGAGGTCCAGAATCTCGCTGTCCTTGAGCTTCTGGTTCAAGCGGCGCAGCTCGCGGCGCAGCATCTCCCGGCCCCGTTGGATGTTGGGGCCGCGCTCCTGCCGCCGGAACCACTGGCGAATGCTCTGCCGGGCAGTGGCGGAACGGGCGTAGCCCCGATTGGGGTTCATCCAGTCGAGGCTAGGGCCGCGATCCGACTTGGAGCTCATGATTTCCACGGTGTCGCCGCTTTGCAGCGCCGTATCCAGCGAGACCAGCTTGCCGTTGACTTTGGCCCCGACGCAACGGTGTCCCAGCTCCGTGTGAATCTTGTAGGCGAAGTCTATCGGGGTGGAGCCGGAGACCAGCTCCACGATGCGCCCCTTGGGGGTGTAGACGAACACCTGGTCGGGCAGGATGTCCTGCTTGACCGACTCGATGAACTCAGCAGTGCCGGTGACGTCGCGCTGCCACTCCAGCAATTGCCGGAGCCAGGTCATCTTCTCCTCGAACCGGATGTCGCTGCTCCGGCCCTCTTTGTAGCGCCAGTGGGCGGCGACGCCGTATTCGGCGACGCGGTGCAGATCGTGGGTCTTGATCTGGACTTCCAGCGGTGTGCCGCCCTCGCAGATGACAGTGGTGTGGAGGGCCTGGTACATGTTCTCTTTGGGGTTGGCGATGTAGTCGTCGAATTGGCCGGGGATGGGGTGCCACAACTGATGTACGGTCCCCAGTGTCCGGTAGCAGTCGGCGACGGTATCGACCAGCACCCTGAGGGCGAAGAGGTCGTAGATGTCGCGGAGTTCCTTCCCCTGCTCCTCGTATTTCTGCATCTTGCGGTAGGTGCTGTAGATATGCTTGGGACGGCCGGTAACGTCACCCTCGATCCCGGTCTGCTCCAACTGGTCCCGCAGAATGGAGGCCACCTCATCGACGTAGGCTTCCCGTTCGTTCCGCTTCGACGCCATCGTCTTGGAGATTTCACGGTACTTCTGCTCGTCGAGGTGCCGGAAGGCCAGGTCGTCGAGCCGCCACTTGATCTCCCAGATACCCAGGCGGTGGGCCAGGGGGGAGTAGATGTCCAGGGTCTCTTGGGCGATGCTCCGCCGCCGGTCGGGGGGCAGAGCGTCCAGGGTACGCATATTGTGCAGCCGGTCGGCCAGCTTGATCAACACGACCCGGATGTCCTCGGCCATGGACACCAGCATCTTGCGGAGACTCTCGGCGTGCAGGCTGTCGGGGTCGTCCTGCCCTTCGCCGGTGTCGTGGGCCGGGTCGAGAAGCCGGCTGTCCATGCGGGTCAGCTTGGTGACGCCATCCACCAGCTTGGTGACTTCGGGGCCGAACCGCTCGTTGATCTGTTCGAGTGAGACGTCGCAGTCCTCGACGACATCGTGGAGAAGGGATGCAACGATAGTCTGGTCGTCGAGGTTGAGTTCGGCAAGGTAGAGGGCGATTTCGAGGGGATGAGCGATGTAGGGCTCACCGGACTTGCGGAGTTGGCCGTCGTGGCAACGGTCGGCGTAGAAATACGCCTCCTCCACGACCCTCGCAGCCTCTTCGGGCAGGTAATCCCCCACCCGGTCAAATAACTTTTGCGCTGCCTCTGTAGCTGTTACCGCCAAGGTTGTAACCCCCGCAACTCGATTTGCCAGGAGACCGATCCGGGGAAACTAACAGCGTCCGGGCGATGCCGCCCCAATCTTGCCGATACGGCCTTGTTCATACTGCCGTATCCATTAAGGAGCATTGGGGAGGAGAGCTTGCGGGGAATTTTAACCGTTCCGACGGCGGTTTGTACATTGCCCGACTGTTGAATATTCAACAGTCGGCTGACCGGCGGCTACACCGGCAGCGGGGGCTCGGTGATTTCGGCGGGGAGGCCGACCTCGAAGGCGTTGATGTTGAAGGCCAGGCAGGAGTAATAGCCCATCAGGGTCGTCAGTTCCACAGTGCCCCGGACGCCGAAGTGGGACATGGCCTCGTTGAAGGCAGCATCGCTGACCTTGTGGGTGCGGAAGAACTCCCGGCCGTAGTTGACCACCGCCGACTCCTCTGGTGAAAGGCCGGTAAGCTCCTTTTTGTCCCGCAGGTTGTCCACCAGTTCGTCCGACAGTCCTGAACGGCGGCCCATGGCGGCGTGGGCGTTCCAGATAAACTGGCAGTCCATCTCCCGGGCCGTCACCAGCATACCCAACTCGCGGACGTTCAACGGCAGGCTGGACTCGTCGCTACGCAAGTAAGCCCGCAGGTGTTCGCCGCGCTTGATGAGCTCCGGCACGTTGATCATCACCGACAGAGGCCCGGCGTCGGGGACGCTGCCTCGCTGGGCGACGTATTCGTCGAAGGCCTCCAATTGATCGGCGGGAACGGTGTCTCGCCGGGCCGGTTCTATTCTTGCCATTCGTGCACCTCCTGAAAGTAGTTGTCGGACAAGCCTATTCTGCAAAATGGGGCTTAGGCATCATCCAACGCCTATAATAGCAAGGCCCAAAAGCTTCTGGTTGTCAGTAACGGACTATTCCCTTCATGGCTCAAAACAGCGCGAAATACAAGTACTGGGTCTTCTTTGCCCTAGCCATTGGCCTCTTTACTTCGGTGGTCGACCACGGCAGCGTCAACGTCGCCCTGCCTTCCATCGCCTCGGCCCTGCACATCGACCTGCCCAGCGTTCAGTGGGTGGTCATCGGGTTTGCGCTGGTCATCAGCGCTCTCCTGCTGCCCATGGGGCGGCTTTCCGACCTGATCGGGCGGAAGCGGGTCTACATCCTTGGCTCGTTCGTCCTGATGATCGGGGCCGTGGGGGCCGGGTTGTCCGGCAACCTGACCTGGCTGCTCATCGCGCGAGTGTTCCAGGGATTGGGCGCGGCGATGACCCAGGGCACCGGAATGGCCATTATGACCCAAGTGTTCCCGCCGCACGAGCGGGGCCGGGCCATCGGCTTGCTCATGACCACCGTCGGTGTCGGGGCAGTGTTCGGGCCGGCCATCGGCGGCGTGGTGGTCGACTGGTTCAACTGGCGGGCCGTGTTCTTCGTGAACATCCCGTTGGGGCTGGTCGGCGTGGCGGCGACGCTGGCGGTGCTGCGCGGGTGGGAGTCGGAGCGGGCCCCGTCCGGTAGCTCCTTCGACTGGGTGGGGGCGGCCCTGTCCTCCGGGATGCTGGTGTCGTTGCTGCTAGGCTTGACCAGCGCCCACAAGGCGGGCTGGGCGTCCCCGATGATCCTGATAGCGCTGGTGTTGTCGGCCGCATTGTTCCTGAGCTTCATCTGGTGGGAGCTGCGTTGCCCTTCGCCGATGCTGGACCTGCGGTTTTTCCGGTTCCGGGTGTTTTCCTTCGGTGTGGCGGCGGGCTTCCTGACCTTCCTCGGTTCGTCGTCGGTGCTGTTCCTGATGCCGTTCTACCTGCAAAACGTGCTGGGTTACAGCCCGAAGGTCGCCGGACTGGTGGTCGTGCCGGCCGCGCTTTGCATGGCCACGATGGGGTCAGTCGCCGGAGTGCTGTCCGACCGCTTCGGATGGCGCTGGTTCACCGTGGGGGGCATGTTGTTGTCGACGGCAGGGCTGCTGGCGCTGAGCCGGGTGACCGAAACATCGTCGCTGTGGCTGGTGATGCCTGCTTTGGTGCTGTTGAACTGCGGGATGGGCACGTTCTACTCGCCCAACTCGAGCTCGGTGCTAAGCGCGGTGGGGCGGGAGAGCTACGGGGTGGTGTCGGGGTTCCTGAACCTGGTGCGGAACTCGGCCAACGTGGTGAGCCTGGCCATCGCCACGACAATCGTCACGGCCACGATGGCCTCCCTGGGCTTCGAGCCCAGCCTGGAGGCGGTGCGGGGAGACACCGTAGAAGGGGTGAAGAACGCCTTTACCGTAGGAATGCGCTACGCCTTCTACGTGATGATCGCGCTGGTGCTGGCCTCGGCGACGGTGTCGTTCCTCCAAGGCAACCCCAAGCGCCGGAGCGAACCTCAACCGGCCTGGGAGACGGCGCCGCGTCCGACTACCAGCGAGCAGGAAAGCGCCGCGCCGGGGGATTAGGGGCTAGCGCTGGGGCGGCGCTGCTCAATCTCCTCAATGGTCACTCTGCCGTCCTCCAGGGCATCGAACGTGACTCTGCTTCCCCACAACATAGACATACCGAGCAGAGACGTTCCACCGGATTCAAAGACTACAATCCTTCGTTCTCGCTCATGCCAAAGCACTGTGGCCCGGTAGAGATTGAACTCTTCTGTTATTCCGTTTGCAAGGATCGCCTCTCGCTTGTGGTCGAAAGCGAGACCGAGTTGCTGAATGACTGCCCCGGGCAGAGCCAACCAGCCATTGAACCCGGTATCCAACATGACGACTA
This sequence comes from Dehalococcoidia bacterium, assembly GCA_965197575.1. Lineage (GTDB taxonomy): Bacteria > Chloroflexota > Dehalococcoidia > Lucifugimonadales > UBA3495 > VXOI01. Next base: position 4,562,725 of record OZ240214.1, on the reverse strand, counting down.
CTGGCTCGAAACTCCGATCGCTATTGCTGATGTCGACCGTGAATAGCAGTTCCCGATTCGGGCTTATTTCTCCTTGGAGCATATTTCCGGGAAAAATCCTCTGGCGCTCATCCGGTAAGGAGCAGGATAACCGACTCGCCCGGCCCAGGTTATCGCGTCCGGCCGCCGCTTCGTCAACAAGTCCGTAGCTGTAATGTCATCATCGGCGATCTCGTAGTCCCCGCTGTTGATGTCGATGACCACGATTTGGCCCTTCTTCGCAGTGTCGGCAAGGCGTGGGAGCAGTTTCTGATAGATGGCCCTTCCGACGACGCTGATATTTTTGCTCTTAACCATGGCTAGCGCCCTCCTTGTCGGCTCGCCTTCGGTCTCTGGACTACGCCTCATTCTCGGCTGCAACCACAGCATACACGATTGCTGACGCAGGGTCTTTTAATTGTCCGTCCAAGGCGTCCACAATGGCCGCCGCCACACCCAACACCACGTTACCCCATAGGGGCAACCACGAGTGTTGCCCTGGGCACTTCGCCATCCGCATGGACAATTAAAAGACCCTGATTGCTGACGGCTGCTGGTAGCGGTCCCGGCTGGTCTCGGCTATTATTGGTCCCCGTTCAGTTGGTTCCCTTGCAGTACGAAACACCGGGAGGTTAGCGTGAGCTTGAGCGTTGGCGTGGTCAGCATCGAATATCTTGAACAGCCCGCACCGCCGGTTAGGGACTTTCTGGTTGACCTGTCGTCGGACCCCTACACTGGCTTAAACGACGATGACGAGGGCGCCTTCTGGGCTGAGGGCGGATTGTTCGAGTGCGAAAGTGATGGTCTGATGCCCCGCGCCGTCAATTGGTGCGACGCCAACCAAATCCAACCCGGCGGGCGAGCCGCTTTGATTTCGTGGGTAGCCGCCTTACCCAAGCGAAACGGCTACGTAATGCTGCACATTAGTGTTTAGTGGTGCGTCAGTGTTGTATTGATGGGTAAAGCGACTTCAGTTTGATGCGGGCGTCCTCGGTGGTGAAGCGCCAGTCCACCCGCACAGCCTCCCGGTTGCGCTGGCCCTGCCACGCCTCCACCTCCCGCCGCAGGACCTCCTGATCGGGGATGCGGCGGTCCGGACATTGGCGGGACAGAACCCCGGTTTCTATCCCCGCCATGTTCAGCCAACTCCCATGCCTGGGGGTGTAGTGGATTTCCAGCCGCTCGGCGATGCGCCGCGCTTCGGCGGGCTCAAACGCATCGTACAGCGAGGCCGGATGATGGGTGTTCAGGTTGTCCATCACCAGCACTATCCGGTCTTTGTCCGCGTAGTCCACGTCCACCAGTTGCTGGACCACCCGCGCCCAATCGACCCGGGTACGCCGGTCCGTGACTTCCACCCGGCGCCACCCTTCCAACGGCGCAAACAGCATGAAGAGGCTGCTCACGCCGTTGCGCCGGTATTCGTAATCGCAGGCCCTGGCGGCCCCGGGGCATGGCGGCCGCGGCCGGCGGGTCTCCTGCACCTGCTGTTTGCTGGCCTCGTCCAGGCCTACCAGAACTTCGCGGTCCCCATACTGGCGATGGTAGACTTCCAACACGTCTTCCATGGCGCATACGAACTCCGCGCTCCCCTGCGGCGGGATGCGCCAGCACTCCTTCAACCAAGGCTTCAGTTCGGTTTTTTCAGTGTCTGCCGCACCGTCTCCGGGCTGATGCTCTCCACGACCTCGCACTCCACCAGCCGGTTCGCCAGCAGTTTCAGCGTCCAGCTGCTTCGTCCCTCCGGTGGTTCTCCGCAGGCCAGAGCAATCAGGTGGGCCTCACCCGAACCGTACATTTTCTTCTCCCGGCGGCGCAGTTGCTCCCTGCGTCCCAGCGCTGCCTCAACCCCCTCCTCCACGCAGCGGCGGCGCACCCGCTCCACCGTCGCGCTGCCGATCTGAAGGGACCGGGCAATCTCCTCGTCCTTCATGGCCCCGTCCCCCTGAGCCTCATCGCTCAGCAGCAGGATGCGGGCATGAGTCTGCCGGTATGCCGCCGCCCGCCCCCGGGACACCAACGCCTTCAGTTCCTGCCGTTCCTCCGTGCTCAACTGCACCCGATACTTCCTAGCCGACATCCCCTTCCTCCAACTACTCAATCTGCTTGGCCCTGTCCCCGGTAGGGTACTCCACTCACCTATCATTTCAAAGCTGTTGGTCTACTAAACTAAAGCCAAGGTGAAATGTACATATCGCTAGACCGCACTGTCGGTGGCCACCCATTTGGGGCCCAAAGGTGATACGAGGTTCTGTGGAGTCCTTTCGGTCGTCTTCAAGACCCCAGAAATGCACATCCCACCTTGGTATTGGTTTAGTAGTTCAACAACCTTGAATTGCTGGATATAGAGACTTCAGTTTGATGCGCGCATCCTCGGTGGTGAAGCGCCAGTTCACTTGTATCGTGTCCCGGTTGCGTCGGCCTTGCCAAGCGTTGACCTCGCGGCGCAGGATACTTTGGCTGGCCATACGCCGGTCCAGACATTGCCGGGCCAGCACCCCGATCTCAATCTCGGCCATGTTCAGCCAACTCCCATGTTTCGGCGTGTAGCGGACCTCCAGCCGTTCGGCGATGCGCCGCGCCTCGGCAGGCTCAAACGCCTCGTACAACGAGGCCGGATGGTGGGTGTTCAGGTTGTCCATCACCAGCACAATCCGGTCCTTGCCAGCATAGTCCTCATCCACCAGCTTCTTGATCTGCCGCGCCCAATCCACTTTCGTGCGGCGGTCCGTCACTTCGACCCGCCGCCATCCTGCCAAGGGCGCAAACAACATGAACCGGTTGCTCACGCCATTGCGCTCGTATTCGTAATCGTACACCGCCGCCGCGCCCGGCCCGGCCGGCCGCCCCACCCGGGTCTCCTTCACTTGCTGTTTGCTGGTCTCATCCAGGCACACCAGCACTTCGTTGTCCCCGTAGGAGCGCTGGTAGACTTCCAGTACATCTTCCATCGCGCACACAAAGTCCGCGTTGCTTTCAGGCGGGATGCACCAGCACTCTTTCAGCCAGGGCTTGAGTTCGTTTTTTTAAGCGCCTGGCGCACCGTCTCGCCGCTGATGCTCTCCACTATCTCGCATTCGACCAGCTGGTCCGCCAACAACTTCAGCGTCCAACGCACGCGGCCTTCCGGCGGTTCCGCACAGGCCAACGCAATCAAGTGGGCTTCCCCGGCGCCATCCAGTTTCTTCTGACGGCGGCGCAGTTGCCGCTTACGGTTCAGCGCCGCCTCAATCCCTTCCTCCACACAACAACGGCGCACCCTTTCAACCGTCGCGCTGCTAATCTTGAGAACTCTGGCAATCTCTTCGTCCTTCAGGGACCCGTCTGCTTGCGCCTCATTGCTCAGCAGCAAGATGCGGGCATGGGTCTGCTTATACGCCGCCGCACGCCCGCGGGAAACCAACGCCTTCAGTTCCTGTTGCTCTTCGGTTGTCAGCTGGATACGGTATTTCTTGGCCGGCATGACGATTCTCCCTTGCTCCAATCCACTAATCCCTATGCTTGGAAGAATACATCCTTCATGCCTCATTTCAAAGCTGTTGGTCTACTAAACTAAAGCCAAGGTGAAATGTACATATCGCTAGACCGCACTGTCGGTCGCCCCCAGTTGGGACGTAAAGGTGAGATGAAGTGCCGTGGAGTCCTTTAGGTCGTCTTCAAGACCCCCGAAATGCACATCCCACCTTGGTATTGGTTTAGTACTCAGTCATGCCAGAAATGACAGTTGCTGAGAAGCAAGGTTTAGGAAATTAAGAGTGGAACTGACTGTCACCCGTGAAAATCATCATGCCAATTCAAACGTGACTGAGTACTAAACCAATACCAAGGTGGGATGTGCATTTCGGGGGTCTTGAAGACGACCTAAAGGACTCCACGGCACTTCATCTCACCTTTGGGCCCCAAATGGGTGGCCACCGACAGTGCGGTCTAGCGATATGTACATTTCACCTTGGCTTTAGTTTAGTACCCAGTCAAACTCGCATTGTCAGATATTCCATGCGCCAGGTTTCGATGGTACCTTTGGGAGAGGAAGCAGTGTTGTGGGAGGTGGGGCGTTCATGGTGCAGGAGAAATTCGCAGTCCGGTTAGCCGCCGGGGAAAAGGGTCGGCTCAGGCAGATGATCAGGGGTGGCCGGAGTTCTGCCCAAGCAATCACGAGGGCCCGTATCCTGCTCAAGACAGACGAGGGCTGGAGCGCCTCGCAGGTGGCCGCCGCCCTGGACGTCTCGGAGCGGACCGTATTCCGCACCAAGCGACGGTACGCCGAGGATGGTTTGGATGAGGTGCTCAGACACCGCAATCAGAGCACCCGCCACCGGAAGCTGGACGACCGGGCGGAGGCGCATCTCATCGCCCTGGCCTGCAGCCCGGCGCCCGAGGGCCACGACCACTGGACGTTGCGCGTGCTGGCGGGCAAGGCGGTGGAACTGGGACTGGTGGAGTCCCTCTCCCACGAGACGGTGCGGTTGCGGTTGAAAAAAACGCACTCAAGCCGTGGCGGAAGAAACAGTGGTGCATCCCGAAAGTGAGCGCGGAGTTCGTGGCCCACATGGAGGACGTGCTGGACCTCTACGCCGAGCCCTACGACCCCGAAAGGCCGGTGGTCTGCTTTGACGAGACCTCCACCCAGTTGCTGGCCGACCTCACGCCGCCCATCCCGGCGAAACCGGGGCGGCCCAGGCGTCAGGACTACGAGTACCTGAGAGCGGGAACGAGGAACCTGTTCCTGACCTGCGAACCCCGGGCGGGCTGGCGCCACGTGGCGGTTACCGGGCGGCGCACCATGCAGGACTTCGCCCATCAGATGCGCTGGCTGGTGGACGAGGCATATCCCGATATCCCTGTGGTCCGAATGGTGCTCGACAACTTGAACACACACCGGATAGCGTCCCTCTATGAGACCTTTCCGGCGGCTGAGGCCAGGCGCATCGCCAAACGGCTGGAGTTTCACCACACGCCCAAGCATGGCAGCTGGCTGAATATGGCCGAGATCGAGTTCAGCGTACTGGCCCGGGCCTGTCTCAAGAAACGGAACCCCGATGAGGACGCCCTGCAAAGGAACATCAGCGCCTGCGAGGCAGAACGCAATGCGGCCGGTGCCATCATCAACTGGCGTTTCACCACCAAGGATGCCAGAACCAAAATGCGCCGCCTCTATCCTGACACTTCAACCTTGACTGACTACTAGTACCGTTTCCAGAAAGTCTTACAATCATAAGGGAGATCAGGTAGGCTTGAGTAAAATCCTTTAGCGAGGCCGTACCTGATATGCCTGTCTCCAAATACAAAGTCGAACTGACCCAATCCGAACGCTTCGCTCTGATTGAAACATCCGGCCGTGGCAAGCCGTTGGCCCGCACGGTAAAGCGGGCCCTTGCGCTGTTGAAAGCTGACGAAGGACTCTTAGACCGTGAGGCGGCTGAGGCGGTTTCGCTCAGCGCCGCCACTGTTGCCAGAGTGCGCAGACGGTTCGTCGAGGAGGGGCTGGAAGCCGCAATCAACGACCGGCCACGGTCAGGCCGTGAGCGCAAGCTGAGCGGCAGACAGGAGGCGCACCTCGTCGCCATCGCGTGCAGCAGTCCACCCGAAGGACATGTAAACTGGACGCTCCATCTGCTGGCGGACAAGGTAGTGGCGATGGAGTTTGCCGGGAGCATCTCCCTGGAGACGGTGCGCCAGATACTCAAAAAAACGAACTCAAGCCGTGGAAGAAAAAGGAATGGCGCATCCCCAAGCTGAGCGGGGAGTTCGTGGCCCGGATGGAGGATGTGCTGGACCTTTATCACGAAGAGTACGACCCGGAGCGGCCGGTGGTGTGTTTTGACGAGTCCTCCAAGCAGTTGCTCGAGGATGGGCGGCCTCCCATCAAGGCCGCCCCCGGACGGGTGGAGCGCTATGACACCGAGTACCAGCGAAACGGGACCCGGAACCTGTTCATGTTCTGTGAACCGAAGGGCGGATGGAGACACGTCGAAGTGACCGGGCGCCGCACTGCTGTGGACTTTGCTCACCAGATGCGCTGGCTGGTTGACCAGGCGTACCCCCACGCCAGGGTCGTCCGGCTGGTGTTGGACAATCTCAACACCCACAAGCCCGGCTCGCTCTACGAAGCATTTGGAGCGTCCGAAGCGCGTCGTATAGCCAAGCGTCTGGAGCTGCACCACACTCCCACCCATGGAAGCTGGCTGAACATGGCCGAGATCGAGTTGAGCGTCTTCAGCAGACAGTGTCTGAACCGCCGGGTCGGCGATGAAGTGCTGCTGCGGCAGGAGGTTGCCGCCCTCGAACGCGAGCGCAACGATGCTGGCGCCGTCATAGACTGGCGGTTCTCCACTCAAGACGCCCGCAGTAAACTCCAACATATCTATCCATCAGGATTAAATTGAAACGGTACTAGGCAGGGCCTGCGGGGCGCCCGCCCAACGGCTATTCGCCAATTGCCCCTGCTTGGGCCGAGCGAATCCAATCGCGGATGTTGCCCGGACTCAAGGGGAGGCTGTTAACCTGTACCCCGAAGGACGAAAGGGCATGGGCGACGGCGTTGCCGAGGGCGGCGCCGGTGGCCAGAATCGCGCCTTCTCCCGCGCCCTTGACGCCCAATGGATTCAGGGGCGACGGCGCTTCCTCCAGGATTACGCACTCGATGTTCGGCACGTCGAGGCTGGTCGGCAGCAGATAGTCCATGAACGTCCCGGCCAATAGCTGACCGTTCCCGTCGTAGACCAGCTCCTCCAGCAGGGTCCCGCCGATCCCTTGGGCCGCTCCGCCGACGGACTGGCCGTGCATGGTCAAGGGATTGAGGCAGCGGCCCACGTCCTCCACCACGACGTAGCGGAGGAGGTCGATCTTGCCTGTCTCCGGGTCGACGGCCACGTGGGCGGCATGGCTGCCGTAGGCGTAAGTCCATTGCTCGATACGGAAATACTCGGTGGCCTCTAAATCCGATCCTGGGACCGCCTCCGGGCTGTCGAACTGCCGGACCGACTCGGCCAGTTCGGCCAGCCGGGGCAGGGTCAAGTCCGTCGGCCCTCCGCCGTTGCCCAACCGGACAACGACGCTTCGTTGCAGGTCCAGGGCCTCGGGTTGGGTGTCCAGGTATCCGGCGGCAAGGGCGAGAAGCCGGGCTTTCAGCGTTTGGCAGGAGAGGTGGATGGCGCTGCCGGCCATCACCGAAGCGCGGCTGCCGAAGGTCCCGATGCTGGCGGGCAGATAGTCGGTGCTGCCGTGGAAGATTTGCACGTCATCGATTGCCGCGCCCAGCGAATCGGCGGTGATCTGGGCCATCACCGTCTCGTGGCCTTGGCCCATCGTGGTCGTCCCCAGGTAGACCTCGACGGCCCCAGCTTCGGTGACCACAACCCGCGCGCCCTCGAAAGGGCCGAACCCGGTTGGTTCGACGTAGCTGGCCAGCCCAACGCCGTGGTAGCGGCCCTGCTTGTCGGGTCCCTGCCGGTCTTTGATGGAATCGTAGCCGATTTGTTGCAGCGTTTGCTCGAAGGCGCTGGGGTAGTCGCCGCTGTCGTACACCGTCAGACTGCCGTCCAACCGGGTCGGGCCTACGGTGTAGGGCATCTCCGACGGCTCGATCAGGTTCCTGCGCCGTAGTTCCGCCGGGTCCAGCCCCAGGTCGGCGGCCACCAGGTCCAGCAGCCGCTCCCGCACGAACGTGCCCTCGAAGAAGCCGGGCGCACGGTAGGTGCCCGCGCCCATCTTGTTGGTTGCCACGCAGTTGATGGAGGCTTCGAAGGCAGGGATGCGGTACGGCCCCGGCAGCATTACGGCGGTCAGCGCCGGTACCACGCTGCCGTGAGTGCGCACGTAGGCCCCCATGTCGCCGTAGACAACGGTGCGCAGACCCAAGAGGGCGCCGTCCCGGCTGGCGGCAACTTCCACCTCGCATACCACTTCCCGCGAGTGGTTGGCCGACATCAGGTGCTCCGCCCGGTCTTCCACCCACTTCACCGGCCGGCCCAGTTCCACCGAAGCGAAGGGAATCAGGAAGTCCTCGGGATAAAACTCGCCCCGGATGCCGAAGCCGCCGCCAACGTCCGGCTCGATGAAGTGGATCTTCTCCTCGGGCAATTCGAGGTGCCGGGCCAGTATTCCGCGGTTGAAGTGGGGCACCTTGGTGGGGCCCCAAACGTGCAGCTCGCCGGAAGCGTCGTCGTAGCTGGCCAACAGCCCACGGGTCTCCATCGGGTTTCCGGTGTGGCGGTTGGTGCGGAACTCCTCCTTGCGGGTGTACTCGGCGTCACGGAACGCCGCCGCCACGTCGCCGGTGGACACTTCGGTATGCCCGGTGAGGTTGGTGCCGTTCTGGGGATGGAGGATAACGGCGTCCCGCAGGGCGTCTTTGACGTCGGTGACCGCGGGCAGCGCCTCGTATTGGACCTCGATGGCGTCCAGAGCGTCCTCTGCCAGGTAGCGGCTTTCGGCCACTACCACCGCCACGGCCTCCCCGGCATGGCGCACCGTGTCGCTGGCCAGCGGTTCCTGCAAAAAGCGGTCCATGCCCGGCAGCTCGAACACCCGAACCGGGATGGCCTTGGCCAGGGAAGCGATGTCGTCGTAAGTGAAGACCGCCTCCACTCCTTCGATGGCCAAAGCCGCCGAGGCGTCGATGCCCAGCACTCTGGCATGGGCATGGGGACTGCGCAGGATAGCGGCGTGCAGCATACCGGGGCGGGTTATGTCGTCCAGGAAGCTGGCCTGCCCGGTGAGGAACCGCACGTCTTCCCGTCGTCGAACCGGCGAACCGATGTAGGGCTGGGTCAAGTCTGCCCCCTTCGGGGTTGGCTCGGATTGAACTGGGTTGCCCCGGCAACGGACCCGGCGCGGGCGAATCCGCGCCATCCGGGAGTAGGCGCTGAGTATATCGAGAGCCGTCCCACAAGCGCAAGGCGCGCTGGCCGTTTGGCAGGACGATTGCAAAGTCACTTCATGGCTTGTACGTACTGACATATACGAACAGCTTTACCGTGGCTGGCGTCAGGCAGCATTTCAACTCTGCAATACCGCTGTCAACCGGCTTGGCAATTGCCCTACCCTGCGGGGACGAGGTCCGCGGCCCAGGGGAGAAGGGAGCGGACGAGCTCATGGCAGCCGGGAAGGGCGTTCTGGCGGCGGCACCGCTCCAGGTAGCGGTGGGCCGCCATGAAGGTGGTGAGGCGGAATCCGGCCTGGGCCACCCGGCGGATAAAGGCATGGGACTGGGGCAGGGGCCGGGAGCCGGAGAGGTCCGAGTCCCATTGGTCGCAAAATTCCTGGGCCAACGGGCGGAGCCGGACGACGGCAAGGGCGCGGGCCATTTTACGGCGCAGGGCGTTGACGCGACGTCTCAGGTCGTTCATTGGTTAAGGTTCTCCTAGCGGGGCTCATTTGGGGATTTTTCTATTCCCCGGACATTACCGGACATTACCGGACATTTCCTCCAGTCCAAAGGGCAGCCACAAGGGCTGCCCTACAAGGCAACGAACGTTCCGGCTGGCGGGCGGGGTCGTTTATGGGCATTGGATACCGTGCTGCCTCGGTGGCGGGTTGGGTCTGGGGTGACGGATATTATGTTAGGGAGGTGTATTCGGGGTTGGCAAGGGGATTGGGGAGTTACTGTTGGGTTGGGGTGATGAAAGGCGACTTTGCAATCGTCCTGGGCCGGTTGGGGCTACGGCAGAACAAGAATACGCCCGCAAACGAAAGTCCCCGTCGGGCGTTTCACCGGCTGACCGTTACGCGCTATAATCCCAAGTACAGTTGGGGGGAGTAGCGAACTAATGGTTACGGAAGAGGCAACAAGAGACATAATGCGCGCTATAGGCGCGCTGGAAGGGCACCAACAGCAGACGAACGAGCGCATACGCGAGACGTATGAGCATATGACTGTGCGTATGCACGAGATGCAAGGGCAGATGAACGAGCGTATGCACGAGATGCAAGCGCAGATGAACGAGCGTATGCGCGAGATGCAAGCGCAGATGAACGAGCGTATGCGCGAGATGCAAGCGCAGACGGACGTGCGTATGCAAGAGACGCAGGCCCAGACGGACGTGCGTATGCACGAGATGAGTGTGCAGATCCTCGAAATAAATCGGCGTCTGGACAAACTGATTTTCTCGCTGTTTGGGGTGGGGGGCGCAATCATTGCCGGCATGGTTGCAATAGGGGTCAAGGTGTTCTTGGGATAGATAAGGCAGCTATTCCACGAGAAAGTCCGGTCCTGTCAGCGCCTCTCGGTTGTCACCACAATTCTTCCTCGTCTTCCAGGTCACGCTCTTCCCGGCCTCTGGAATCTATGAGCCTGCCTTGGGCCACTCCTTCCCGCATCCGTCCGTATTCCGAGGCTAATTCAGCCCCTATGATCAGAATGAAGGACGACACGTAGGTCCAGATCAACAAGGCAATCACGGAGCCCAGGGAGCCGTACACTTTTTCGTAGTCCGCAAAGTTCTCCAGGTAGAACACGAAGACGCTCTTGCTGATTTCAAATAATATGGCCGCCAGCAATGCCCCGGGCCAGATGTACCGCCACCAAGTGCGGGTGTTGGGGACGACCTTATAGATCAGCAGGAAAATGGTCAGAGTGAACAGGAACGGCAGCAGCCGGGTCAGCGCGCTGATGCCGTCGTTCTCCAGAACCACGAGTTGGCCCACTTCCGGCAGGTCAATGCTGCCCAGCACCTGCACTGCGGCAGTGGCGCCCATCGAGAGGAGAAACAGCAGCCCGACCGAGAAAGCCATGACCAAGTGGTGGAGCTTTGCCACGTAGAACGGACGGTCCCGGTGAACATCCCAAGCCCGGTTCACGGCGCGGCTGATCGCTCCGAAGACCGAGCTGGCCGTCCAGAAAAGCCCCAATACGCTCAGGACTCCCAGAAAGCCGCTGACGTGGCCGACGGTACTGATATTGGACTCCAACGCGCCGGTGGAGCCGGGCATATAGGTCTGGAAGAACTCCAGCAAGTCGGCCCTGACCGTGCTGGTTTCCAGGACCAAGCTGAGCAGCGCAATCAGTCCGATGGCCATGGGGAACAGGGAGAGGATGGCGTAGTAGGCCACTCCGGCGGCCATATGGGTCGCGTCGTCCGCGCTCGATTCCCGGACGACGCGCAGCAACAGCGCGAAGGCCGGAATCGTCAGGAGCCGGCCTTGGATCTTGGTTTCTTTCGCGCGAAGGTACTTGACCGGCCCTTGGGCCCGTGCGGTCAACCGGGCCGACAGGCTATGCCATAGCTGGCTCGCAGGGAGACGCAAAGCTACACGCAACGGCTAATCGGGGAAATGACGGCCACCGTCAGAGTCCCCGGATACACCTATTGGTTCTTTTCTTCAGGCTCCCGGAACGGCGCCCTCAGCACCACCCGGACGCCGGAGATGGTGCCGCTGACCGCGTTGCTGACTGAGGCCGAGGCCGTCTCCCCAAAAGAGCCTACCGCGCTGACAGCGCCGTTGGCGGCGGCCGATGCAGCGTCTTCGGCGCGCAGCCCAATGCTCTTGGCTGAGTCGATGGCCCCCTCGACTGCGCTCCGGGCCACGCCTGCGACGTCGCCTCCAATCTCTGCGGTGCCCTTGACCAGTCCACGGGTGCTGTCCTCAATGGCCTGCAACACGTTGCCGCCCACCTGATTGGCGCCGATGACTGTGCCGCTGATAGTGTCCCTGGCCGCAGCGCCCAGCTCGCCGCCCACCTCCTGAGAGCCATGAATCACGCCGCGGGCGGCGCTGAAGGCCACGTCCTGCACCCGGACGGTGACGCTTCCGGTGGCCTCGATCGCCCCTTCCACGGCGTTGCGGGTTACCGACGCCACGTCACCGCCGACTTCGGATGCGCCTCTGATCAGCCCGCGGGTGCTTTCCTCGACCGCCTCCAGCACGCTGCCGCCCACCTCCTGGGTCCCGGTGACGGTCCCCTTGATGCTGTCCCTAGCGGTTGCGCCCAAGTCGCCGCCCACTTCCCGGGTTCCTTGTATGGCGCCGCGGGCCACACTGAAGGCCATGTCCTCGGCCCGCAACCCAACGCTCTTGGTGGTCTCCATGGCGCCCTCGACCGCGCCCCTGGCCACGGCGCCAACGTCGCCGCCCACCTCTCCGGTGCCCTTGATGGCGGCCCGGACAGTGTCGCTGAAGACGCCGACGGTCACGGTGCTAACCTCACCGGCCCCCCGGATGACGCCCACAACCGCCCCCTTGGCGGTCGAGCCCAACTCCGTGCCGACCTCATTGGTGGCCTGGATGGCCCCCTTAATGACATCAGCGACCACTCCTTGAAACCCGGTTGCCGTATCCCGCGTGCCGCGCAAGGCGGCCGCGGTGGTGGAGCGAGCGGCCTCAATGGTGCTTTCGACCACGTCGCCCGCGCCGCTGATCGTCCCGACCAGCGCGTCCCTGATATTTCTGCCGAAATTCCCCAGCGTCATTGAAATCTCTCCTCTGCCGACTGCGCCTCACTTCTCGATATGCGGGATTATATTCTACTACTATTTCCTGCTGCCGGGCTTTTTCATGGCCTTTTGCCGCACTTCCGTCGCCTTGAGCCGTTCCCAGGTTGGGAGTAAAATGTTTGGTCGAGTCACCTGCGTATTTACGAGGGCTTCGGCCCCGCAGCCCAGGAGGGCTGAAATGCCCAGCGACAGTAAGAAACAGTGGGAACAGGACACCCTCAAGCCCGCCGTGGAGCGGTTCCCGGAGCGGCGCGAGTCGTTCCTGACCGACAGCGGCCTCGGCATAGATTCGCTGTACACGCCGGAGGACCTAGCTGATCCGGGCGCGGACTACGGCGACGCCATCGGCTTTCCCGGAGAATTCCCCTACACCAGGGGGGTGCAGCCCAACACCTACCGGGGGCGCGTGTGGACCATGCGCCAGTACTCGGGCTATGCCACCGCCGCCGACACCAACCGCCGGTACCGCTATCTCTTGGAGCAGGGGCAGACCGGGCTGTCGGTCGCCTTCGACCTGCCCACCCAAATCGGCTACGACTCCGACCATCCGCTGGCCAAGGGCGAGGTGGGGAAGGTCGGGGTGCCCATCTGCAGCCTGGAAGACATGGAAACTCTGTTCGACGGCATTCCCTTGGACCGGGTCAGCACCTCAATGACGATCAACGCCACGGCGTCGTTGTTGCTGTGCTTTTACATCGCGGCGGCCAAACGGCAGGGCGTGGAGCAGGACCAAATCAGCGGCACGTTGCAGAACGACATCCTGAAGGAATACATCGCCCGGGGCACCTACGCCTACCCGCCGCGCCCCTCGATGCGGCTGGTGGTGGACGTATTCAAGTATTGCGCCGAAAGCGTCCCCCGCTGGAACACTATCAGCATTTCCGGCTACCACATGCGGGAAGCGGGGGCCACGGCGGTGCAGGAGTTGGCCTTCACCTTCGCCAACGCCATCGCCTACGTGCAGGCGGCGCTGGACGCCGGACTCAAGATCGACGAATTCGGCCCCCGACTCTCCTTTTTCTTTGTGGCCCAGAACAATCTGTTCGAGGAGGTGGCCAAGTTCCGGGCGGCCCGCCGTATCTGGGCCAAGCTCATGCGCGACCGCTTCGGGGCCAAGGACCCGCGGTCGATGATGCTGCGCTTCCACACTCAGACCGCCGGCGTCACTCTCACTGCGCAGCAGCCCGACAACAATCTCATCCGCTGCACGGTGCAAGCCTTGGCCGCCATCCTCGGCGGCTCGCAGTCGCTGCACGTAAACTCCCGCGACGAGGCCCTGGCCCTGCCCACCGAGGAGTCGGCCCAGCTTTCGTTGCGCACCCAGCAGATACTGGCCTACGAGAGCGGCACCGCAGACGTGGTGGACCCGCTCGGCGGCTCATACTACGTGGAAAAGCTCACCAACGAACTGGAGTCCCAAGCCATGGACTATATCGAACGCATCGACCGGATGGGCGGGTCGGTGGCCGCCATCGAGCAGGGGTTCCAGGTGCGGGAAATCGGAGACGCCGCCTTCCGTCACCGGCAGGAGGTGGAGTCGGGCGACCGGGTGATCGTGGGCGTCAACCGCTACGCCACCGACTCGCCCCCGGTGGAAGGACTGATGCGGGTGGACGAGGAAGCCGCCCGGCAGCAGCTGGAGCGGCTGGAACGGCTGCGCCGGGAGCGCGACGGGGCGGCGGTCAAGGCCGCGCTTGCGAGGCTGGAGGACGTGGCCCGCTCCAGCGAAAACACGGTGCCCGTCATCCTGGAGTGCGTGGAGTCCTACTGCACTCTGGGGGAGGTAAGCCAGGTATTCCGCAACGTTTTCGGCGAACAGGAAGAGGCGGCGGCGTTCTAGGCGCGGAGAGGCAGGGAGACCGGCGCTCGTTGCTTGAAAGGGGAATATAATCATTGCCTGAAAACCGGGCCGGAGACAGGATGAAATGACTTCCGAATTGACCAAACCCGCCGCTCCGTTCATCCCGTACACATACTTGTTGCCGGTCGACTTCGTCTACCCCGACCCGCCCGAACCTGACGACCCCGATTGTTGGCCGAGGGATATGATACAGGCCCCCACCATTGCAGAAGCCGACCACCTGCTCCGGCACCATTTCGACGTCGACAACCACCCCGAGATATTTATCGATTCCGGCGGCTTCGTCTTCTTCAGCGCGATGAACCTCAACCGGCGTATCCGGCCCGACCTCTACATATCCTTTGGCGTCGACGCCCGCACCGTCTATCGCCGCAACGGCTACAGCATTCCGGAAGCGGGCAAAGCGCCGGACTTCGCTTTGGAAGTAGCCTCTCCAACCACCCATCGGGCGGACACCGGCGACAAGCGCGTCCGCTACCGCGAAATCGAGGTTGGCGAATACTGGATGTTCGACGTCACCGGCGGCCAGTATTACGGTTTTGCGCTGGCGGCGGACCGGCTGGCCGACGGCGTCTCCCTGCCCATCCCCATAGCGACCGAGGCCGACGGAACGATCTGGGGCTACAGTCCCGCGCTGGACCTTTGCCTCTGCTGGCAGAACCGGCGGCTGCGGTTCTACGACCGCAAGACCGGACGCTACCTGAATAGCATCGGCGAGGAGCGGGCCGCCCACCAGCGAACCGCCGCAGAGCGCGACCAAGCCGCCGCCGAACTGGACGCGGAACGCGCCGCTCGCGAGGCGTCCGAGGCAGAGGTGGAACGGCTGCGCGGCCAACTCCGCAGCCTGCAAGGCCAATAACCCATCCGAATCTGGGGCTTGTCATAGTTGGCGGGATGGCCGGACCATGAGCCGGCCTGCAACAGGCAAAGGTGGGCTATCAACATAATCCAGACTACTATCTTTGCAAAACGGGTGGAGAACTACACATGCCGGACTTGATGCTCAACGAAGAGGAGCAAATGCTCCAGACTACTCTCCGGGACTTTGTCGACCGGGAGATCGCGCCCAAGGCCAAGGAGTCGGACGAACGCGCCGAATTCCAGTGGGAGCAATGGCGCGGGCTCGCCGACCTGGGCCTGACCGGTCTGGGCGTCGAGACCAAGTACGGCGGCAGCGGCCCGGCCGGCTACCGGCAGGTGTCCATCGCCGCCGAGGAAGTGGCCCGGGGCGACGCCTCGACCAGCGTTAGCTGGCTGGCCCACCTTGCACTGGGCGTGGCCAGCGTCAACCAGTTTGGAAACGACGAGCAGAAGCAGCGGTTGCTGCCCCCTCTGGCCAGCGGCAAGGGTGTCGGCGCCTTCGGCCTGACCGAGCCCGGCGGCGGGTCCGATGCCGCCGCCCTCCAGACCACCGCCACCGACCGTGACGGCGTGTACTTCCTGAACGGCAGCAAGATGTTCATCACCAACGCCTCCGTGGCCCAGTCCATCGTGGTGTTCGCCACTCAAGACCGGGCTATGGGCTACAAGGGCGTGAGCGCCTTCATCGTGGAAAAGGGCTCGCCGGGCCTGACCATCAACCCAATGCACGGCAAGCTGGGGATGCGCAGCTCCACCACCGACGAGATCGTGTTTCAGGACACGCCGGTCTCCCCGGAGAATCTGCTGGGCACGGAGGGCCGTGGGTTCAACCAAGCCATGGAGATACTCACCTCCAGCCGCATCATCATCGCGGCGCAGAGTGTGGGCATCGGCCAGTCGGCCCTGGAGGCCGCGGTGCGCTACGCCCAGCAGAGGCAGTCTTTCGGCCAGCCCATCGCGCAGCATCAGGGCATTGCCTTCATGCTCGCCGACATGGCCGCCGAGGTACACGCCGCCCGCGTGACCACCATGAACGCCGCCACCTTGAAGGACAACGGTCTGCCCTACCTGCAAGAGGCGTCCATCGCCAAGCTGATGGCATCGGAGATGTGCATCCGGGCCGCGGACCGGGCCGTGCAGGTACATGGCGGGTCGGGCTACTTCCAGGAAGCCGGGGTGGAGCGTATCCTGCGCGACGCGCGGGTCACCACCATCTACGAGGGCACGTCGGAGGTGCAGAGACTGCTCATCGCCCGCCAGCTATTGGCCCAGTACCCGGTCTGATTTCCTGAACTAGAAGATGACTGGTCCCGAACCACGCACGTCTATCTGGAGCATACCGGAATCACGGCGAACGCTATACTTCGGACTGTTTACGCTTCTGAGCCTGGCCGGGATGGGCTGGGTATTCTGGTATGAAATCGCCTACCAAACGGAGGATAATTGGGTCGGGACGGTCCAGGCCATCATCCAGGGCATACCAACGGCAGGCGCTGCCGCCGCAGTAGCCACCATTTCCGCAATCGAGAGCCGGAGGATTATCGTGGTAGTCGGCGATTGGCTGGAAGAGAGAATCCGAAAGAACCGCGAAAGGGACATTGAGAAAGCGCGGCAGACAGGGCGTGACGAAGGACGCACCGAGGCTCAGAAAACTCAAGAAGAACGGGTTAGGCGACTGGTCGAAAGCGGCCAATTACCAAGAGAAGCCTTGGAGCTGCTTGTTGGTGACGAAAGCGAAGAGGGGACGTAGGGGCGCTGCCGCAGCAGTAGCCACCATTTCCGCAATCGAGAGCCGGAGGATTATCGTGGTAGTCGGCGATTGGCTGGAAGAGAGAATCCGAAAGAACCGCGAAAGGGACATTGAGAAAGCGCGGCAGACAGGGCGTGACGAAGGACGCACCGAGGCTCAGAAAACTCAAGAAGAACGGGTTAGGCGACTGGTCGAAAGCGGCCAATTAGCTGCGGAGGCCCTGGAGCTTTTTTTGCCTGATGATGACGAAGCAAAGGAGTAGGGCGTTTCACGGGCCTGCTGAAGGCCGACTAGGCTGCGCCCACCCTATAAAATCCAAGCGACGAAATTAACGCAACCGGGACTGTAACCTATGCAAAACAATAACCGGCCCGTGAGGGTGCTGGTGGCCAAGCCCGGACTCGACGGACACGACCGGGGGGCCAAGGTGATCGCCCGCGCGCTCCGTGACGCCGGGATGGAGGTCATCTACACGGGCATCCGGCAGAGCCCGCAAATGATCGTTCAGGCCGCCGCCCAAGAAGACGTGGACGTCCTGGGCCTCAGCATCCTCTCCGGGGCCCACTTGGAGATCCTCCCCGAGGTCATGGAGCTGCTGCGAGGCCAGGGCATGGACGACGTGCTCGTGGTGGTCGGCGGCATTATTCCGGCGGTGGACCGGCAACCACTGAAGGACATGGGCATTACCGAAGTTTTCGGGCCGGGCACGTCCACCGGCGAAATCGTGGAGTTTATACGGGAATCGGTCAGTTCATAGCCTTTCCCATCGGGAGCAGAGCAACCGGACATTCAGATTGCGGTGGCCTGCTCCACTTGACATAGGAGATGGGAACGAACGTATAATTGCCACCGTTATTCAGGAGCGGCAAGTTAGCATGGACTACAATGTTTCGCAGCTTCTGATGGAATCCATCGGATCGACGAGAAGCTACCAGGTCGACGAAGACTTGGCCGCTTTGCCGGAATGGCCTGCGGACCGGGCAAGAGGCACCGTCCGCCTGTTGCGAACGCACCACGGGGTGTTGGTAACCGCCGACATCGGCGTCCGGGTGAGCGCCACCTGCGACCGCTGCCTGACGGACTTCTCCCGTGATTCAAACTTGAACGTCGAAGAGGAGTGCTTTCCAACGCTAGACCCCGGCTCCGGGAGAAGGATGTCCCCACCCCAGGAATCGGAAGGGGTGGTGCATATCGACGCCCGGCAAGTCCTGGACCTGACCGATGTCTTGCGCCAATACCTTCTCACCGACGCGCCGATCAAGACCCTGTGCCGTCAGGATTGCCGGGGGCTTTGCCAAGAGTGCGGGGCAGACCTGAACCAAGAAGAATGCAGGTGCAGCGCAGCGCCCGTCGACCCCCGTTGGGGCGCATTGACGGGGCTGCTTGCCGAGGGCCACGACTGAGGCCCCGCCAACACCCATAACCCGCCGATAACTCTAAGGAGGAACCCACAGCAATGGGAGCAGTACCCAAGAAGAAGTTGACCCGGGCGCGGCGAGGACGCCGGCTCACCGCCTACAAGCTGAAGCCGCAGCATTCGGCCCTGTGTTCCCGTTGCCGCAGCGCCAAGCGCCCCCACACCGCTTGCCCCACCTGCGGGTATTACCGGGGGCGGCAGGTCGTGGAGGCCTAATACTGGCGGAAAGACCGTTCCAAACAAGTTGTGAAACTCCGTGTTGTTTTATATTATTTTTAGGTTCTCTCCAAACTTGTCGATGATTCGGAGGCCGTCACGAGTACGCCTGTAGCAAATAGCCGGGCATATGTGTTCCCTGGGCAGGGTTCGCAGAAGGTTGGCATGGGAGCTATGCTCTTCGAATACTCCGCCGCAGCCCGGGAAACCTTCGAGGAAGCCGACGACAGTTTGGGCTTCCCCCTGTCTCGCATGATATTCGAAGGGCCCGGGGGAGACCTGCAAAACACGGTCAATTCCCAACCGGCCATAATGACCACGAGCATAGCCGCTTGGCGGGCTTGGCAAGAGCTCATGGGCCCCGCCGCGGCGGAAGCCAGGGCCGTGGCCGGGCACAGCCTCGGCGAGTACACCGCCTTGGTCGCCTCGGGCGTCATCGAGTTTGCCGACGCGGTCAAGCTGGTCCGTCGGCGCGGGGAGTTGATGCAGCAGGCGTCGGTACACCGCCCTGGGTCGATGGCCGCCATACTGGGCTTGGACGAGATGGCCTTGGCCCAAGTCTGCGGCGAGACCGGGGTGGAGCTGGCCAACATCAACACCGATAATCAAATCGTGATTAGCGGCGACAAGATCGCCGTGGCCCGGGCGATGGACTTGGCCGCCGCGCGGGGCGCGCGGAAGACGGTGCCGTTGCCGGTCAGCGGCGCGTTCCACTCGTCGTTGATGCACGAGGCCGAGGTCGGCCTCACCGAGGCCATGCAGGGCCTACACTTCCGGGAACCCCGGATACCCATATTCGCCAACTGCGATTCACGAGCCTTGACCAGCAGCGCCGAAGTGCGCCAGGAACTGGTCTCCGGGCTTTGCCGGTGCGTCCAATGGAAGGACTCCGTGGTGTCGATGATCGACTCCGGAGTCGACCGGTTCGTCGAGTTCGGGGCCGGGGGAGTGCTGGCGGGCCTTATCAAGCGAATTGACGGGGAAGTCGGGGTGGCGGCGGTGTCGGACCCCGAATCTATGAGGAAACTAGCCGAATCGACTGCCTAGAACCCCGTTGAGTCAGGATCATGGTTAAGCCTGTTGACCATCGGCGGACCGCCAGAACTGTGGCCTTGCAGTCCCTGTTCGCCGCCGACATACGAGACATACGGACGACGCCGTCGTTCGATTGGTTGGACGAGGAGATAGCCCAGAACGCGCTGGAGTTTGCGAACGGGCTGGTTCGAGGCGTATTCATCCACTGCGCCGGACTGGACGGCCTCATCGGGCGGTTCGCCCCGGCCTGGCCGGTAAGCCAGCTATCCCTCATCGACCGCAACATTCTGCGCATCGCCTTGTATGAACTGTTGCACCATGCAGCGACTCCCAAGAAAACGGCCATCAACGAGGCCGTGGAGTTGGCCAAGGTATTCGGTAGCGACAGCTCCGCCAGGTTCGTCAACGGAGTGCTGGGATCAGTGATGGCGGACCTGGAATCCGGCGAGCTAACTACCACCGTGCCTATGCCTGAAGGGAGATGAGTCCTTGCCAACCGTCTACGAAAGGGTCAAAGACATTGTAATCGACAAACTTGGGGTCGATGAAGAACTGGTCACGGAAGAAGCCTCGTTCATCGAAAACCTCAACGCCGACTCCTTGGACCTGGTAGAGCTGATTATGGCCTTCGAGGAGGAATTCTCCAGCCCCGACGCGCAGTTGGAGATCCCAGACGAGGACGCCGGAAACATCGCCACGGTCAGTGACGCCGTAACCTACCTCAAGGGCCGCGGCATCGAAGACAGCTAACCCGTCTCCCATCACCCATCGGAAGGCGCAGGGACGCGGCCTCCACGCGGGTTGGATGGATCGGGCCGGGCGGGCGAGTAAAGCCGGACGTAATCACCATCTCCACTAGCGGCTTCGTGCGCTGGCCTCACCCCTTGAGTATGAGTGTACCCGCCGTTATGTTATGCCAAAAGGTATCCACCCAAGGGGAGGCAGGGCGGTCATGGAAAACTTGGACGAAGTCGCCCGCGTGGTCAGAAGTTGCACCGATTGCCCCCTGCACACCGGCCGAACCAACGCCGTCCCAGGAGAGGGCAGCCCGCAGGCGGAGGTAATGTTCATCGGCGAGGGTCCCGGCTTCCACGAAGACCGGCAAGGCCGCCCGTTCGTCGGGCCGGCCGGCCAGCTCTTGGAAGGACTGCTGGCCTCCATCGGCACCAACCGGGACGAGGTGTTCATCGCCAACATGGTCAAGTGCCGACCCCCGGACAACCGTGACCCAGCGCCGGCCGAAATCTCGGCCTGCTCCAAATACCTGGACCGTCAGATAGAGCTGATAAACCCCAAGCTCATCGTTACCTTGGGCCGCTTCTCCTTGGGCCGGTTCTTCCCCGGAGAGAGCATCACCAGAGTCCGTGGAAAGGTGCGCGAGAAGGACGGGCGGCGAGTGTTCCCGGTGTTGCACCCGGCCGCCGCGCTCCGCCGGGCGGAACTGCGGAGCGCGCTGGTGGAGGACTTCCGCTCCATAGCAGGCCTGCTGGAAGACTCGGAAAGGCCGTCTCTCGCCTATGCCAAGCCGGAGCAGCCCGCCGTTGGAATCGCGGAAACGCCGCCCCAATACGCGGCGGAGCAGTTGACCTTCGGGGCCGCGCCGCCGCCGGCCACAGTGGCGGCAGTGTCCGGAGAGCCGCCAACGGAAGAAGATACCCAAGAACCCGGACCGGAACAGCTAACTCTATTTTAGGAAATTGAGCCAAGGTGCCATCAACATTACGTGTTATTCCACTAGGCGGACTCGGCGAAATCGGCAAGAACATGCTGGCCCTGGAGTACGGCGACGACATCATCGTCGTCGACTGCGGAGTACAATTCCCGGAAGAAGGGATGCTTGGGGTGGACTTGATCATCCCCGACGTCTCGTACTTGGTCGAGCGCGCCGACCACGTCCGCGCCATCCTGATCACCCACGGGCACGAAGACCACATCGGCGCGTTGCCCTTCGTGCTTCCCCAACTCCCGGTCCCCGTCTACGCGCCGCAGTTGGCCCGCGGCCTCATCACCGCCAAGCTGAAGGAACGCCGCGCCGCCCGCGACAATCCAGTGGAACCGATAGAGCCGGGCGTCGCCTACAAGTTCGGCGAGAGCTTCACCGCGACCTGGTTCCGCGTCTGCCATAGCATCCCCGACGCTATGGGCATCGCCATCGACACCCCCCTCGGCACGGTGATTCACACCGGCGACTTCAAGATCGACCACACGCCGGTCGATGGCCGCACCATCGACCTAGCCACGCTAGCCGACCGGGGATCCAACGGGGTGCTGCTGTTGCTGTCCGACTCCACCTACGCGGAGGTGCCAGGCTACACGCCTTCGGAGCAGGTGGTGGGTGAGGCGCTGGACCGGGCCATTGGAGAGGCGCAAGGCCGGGTGATGGTGGCCACCTTCGCCTCCCTGGTTTCCAGAGTGCAGCAGGTGGTGGACGCCGCCGAACGCTACGGCCGCAAGGTCAGCATCGTGGGCCGCAGCATGGTCGATACGGTGGCCGTGGCGACCGAGTTGGGCTACCTGACCATCCCGCCCGGACTGCTGGTGCCGTTGAACGTCACCCGCGGGCTGCCGCCGGAACAGGTGGTGCTCTTGACCACCGGCAGCCAGGGCGAGCCGACTTCGGCCTTGGTGCGCATCTCCAACCAGGCGCACCGGGACGTTAGCGTCGTTCCCGGAGACACCGTGGTAATTTCGGCGACCCCGATTCCCGGCAACGAACTGCCGGTCAGCCGCACCATCGACAACCTTTTGCGGCAGGGGGCGCGGGTCCTGTACGACCGCATCGCCACCGTCCACGTTCACGGCCACGCCAGCCAGGAGGAGCTCAAGCTGGTGCTCACTCTGGTCAACCCCCGCTATTTCGTGCCGGTGCATGGAGAATACCGCCACCTGCGGGCCCACGCCCAACTCGCTTGGGACTTGGGCGTCGCCCAGAAGGGCATCTTCGTGTTGGAAGACGGGGAGGTGCTGGAGATAAGCGGCGAGGGCGCCCGCTCTGAGGAGCATATCCCGGTGGGGCCGATCTTCATTGACGGCATCTCCGCCCGCGACATGCAAAGCCCGGTGCTCGACCAGCGCAAGAGCCTGTCCAAAGACGGCGTCGTCGTGGTGGTGATGCCCGTAGACGGCGACACGCACCGACCCGCAGGCGCGCCCCTGACCGTGGCCAGCGGCTTCATGGAAGAGTCGGAAACCCGGCAGCTTTTCGAGGACTTGGGCGTCGCGTTGGTGAAGAAACTTTCCGCCGACGGTTGGGACAGCCACGACGAGCTGAAGACGAAAGTCCGCGAAACTGCCCGCGGCTTCATAGGCAGCGCCACCCGACGTTCGCCTATGATAATTCCTGTAGTTACGGAGGTCTAAACAGCCCCCGCCACTGGAGGAAAGTCGTGGCTGGTTTCATGGAATCGGTCTTTCAGTTGTTGGGGTATGGATGGGCCCCGGTCGCCGGATGGGTGGCGGCCACGTTACTCACGCTGCTAGCCCGGCGAAAGCTGTTCTTCGCGCACTGGAGGCTGTGGGCCGTCTCTGCCGGCGCGGTGGCGATTACGGTCGGCGCACTCTCCACGGTCAACCCTTCCCGCGGCGTGCTTGAAGACGCCAGCCTCGGCGGCGTTTGGGGCTCGGCGGTTGCCGGTCCCTCATTGCCCTTGGCCATCGCGAGGCTGGCGGGGATAGCCGTCGTCCTGCCGCTGTTGCTCTATCCGCGTTCGTTGGGCCGGATTTATTGGCGTGGCTTGAGGGTTGCGCTCCACGGACTGCATATCGCGCTGACCCATGTCTCCGCCGGGTTTGTGCGCCTCGCCAACGCCGTCGACCGGCAAATGCGGAAGATCCGGGCCGGGGCACAGAGCCGCCGGGCCGATGGGCGCGGCCAGCCGGAACCGGCAACTGCCGCAGTACGTCAGGACTCCAGCGCAGTTGTTGCGGCCGGGCTGGGCGAACTGTGGGCAGAACCGGAGCACGAGTCCAACGGCGCGTACAAGGCCGAAGAGCCGTGGCAATCGGTGCCGCCCGCAACCGCAAACGGCGCGTCCGCCGGAGCCAAGGGCTCGGGCTGGGGCCTGCCGTCCGTAGACCTCCTGGCCCCACCGGACCAGCATCACGCTCCCACGGACGCCCTGAATCAAATGGGCCGGCTGGTCGAGACCACCCTGGCCGACCACGGGGTGCGGGTGGATGTGACCGACATCATCGCCGGCCCGCGCATCGTCCGCTTCGGCCTCGTGCCCGGCTGGGTAACCCGGAAGGGAGAAGCGTCGAAGGACGACCCGGCGCCCGGCGAGCGCAGCCGGGTGAAGGTGCAGAGCATCCTCACCCGCGAAAAGGACCTGGCGCTGGCCATGAAGACCCCCTATCTGCGCATCGAAGCCCCGGTCCCTGGCGAGGCGCTGGTGGGGCTGGAAGTCCCGACGCCCTCCCCCAGCAAGGTGCATCTGCGGGAGGTCATGGAGACCCCGGCTTTCAAGAAAGTCGCGTCCAAGGGCGGACTGCCCATCGCCATGGGCCAAGACACCGGCGGCAGCGCCGTTACCCTGGACCTCGCCGAACTGCCCCACATGCTGATCGCCGGAGCGACCGGCAGCGGCAAGAGCGTTATGATCAACTCCATCGTCGCTTCCTTCCTGCTGACCAATTCCCCCGACCAACTCCGCATACTGATGGTCGACCCCAAGCGCGTGGAATTAACGCCGTTCAACGGCATCCCCCACCTGGTGGGCCCCGTGATTGTTGACGCCGAAGAGGTGAACAGCGCGCTGCGGGGCATGATCCGGGAGATGCTGCGGCGGTACAAGCTGATGGAAGAGCTAGGCGCGAGAGACATCGCGCGCTTCAACCAACGCTCGGATGAAAAGATGCCCTTCCTGGTGCTGATCGTCGATGAGTTGGCCGACCTGATGATGGTCGCCGGGTTCGAGGTGGAGCAGAACCTCGTGCGCCTGGCCCAACTGGGGCGGGCGACCGGCATCCACCTCGTGCTGGCCACGCAACGCCCGTCAGTGAACGTGGTCACCGGCCTGCTCAAGGCCAACATCGCCGCCCGTTGCGCCTTCGCCGTGGCCGGGCAGGTGGATTCCAGGGTGATCCTGGACTCGGTGGGGGCCGAGAAACTGATGGGCAAGGGCGATATGCTGCTCTTGCACAAGGAGTCGCCCAAAGCGCAGCGGGTGCAGGGGACGTTGGTCTACGACGAAGAAATAGAACAGTTGGTGCAGTTCTGGGTGAAGCAGGAAGGGCCGCCCGTGCCTGCCGTCAACATCATGGGTCCCGACGATGAGGAGGAAGAAAGCCCCTCTAACATCGACCCCCATTTAATGGAGCAGGCGCGGGAGTTGGCGGCCCGAAACCCGGAAACGTCCTCGTCGTTCCTCGAACGCCGCCTGAAGATCGGCGGCAGCAAGGCCACGGAAATAATCGAAGAACTGGAAGAAGAGGGCTTCCTGGTCGGCTAACCGGAACACCCTTTCCGACGCGGCATCGGAAGGCCCCAAGGAGACCTGCGACAGAAACGGGCGGCGTGTTGGCGCCGCCCGTTTCGTTTACAATGCAGGACAATAGCGCGGGAGTATTGACTATGACGTCGCTGAAATTGTCCGCCGGAACACGGCTTTCCGTTGACGAGTTCCTCGACTTGGACGAGACCGACGACAAGCCTATTTTGGAGCTCGACGACGGAGAACTTATTATCATGCCCAGACCCAGGCGGCCGCATCAGTACTTGCAGTTGGAAATCATGCTCCACTTTGTGAGCTATCTGGACGGGTTCGATGAGCCACCGGCGGACGTGTGGCACGAGGGGGTTGCCATCCTGTCCCGAGAGCGGGGGCGCGTTCTCATTCCCGACGTGGTCGTCGTTCTCCGCGACCGGTCCCATGTCATCGTGCGCGGCTACATCGAAGGCGCGCCGGACATCGTTGTCGAAATCATATCGCCCAACAGCCGCAACCGCGATCTGGGGCGCAAGCGGCAACTCTACTCGGAAGCCGGCGTACCGGAATACTGGATTTTCGACCAGCGCAACGACAGCGTCCGGCTGCTCGAACTGCGCGACGGGGAATATGTCGAACGGGCGTTGCTGGACGCCGCCGGCACAGTGACCACGCCGTTGCTCCCCGGCCTGTCCATACCCCTGGCCGAGATATTTCATCACCGCCGCCGTCCGCCGCGGGACGACGAATGATGCCCAGCCGGAGCCAAAGAGTATCGCAGAACGCGCCGGGGCGGGCGCCTTTTACAGTTCGCCCGCCGGTTTGCTAAGATTAGCCATCCTTTCCACTTTGCGGGTTCCCTCTTGCTCATTGACCTCCACTCCCACAGCTACCCCAAGTCCGACGACAGCTTTATGAGCGTCGACGAGCTCATCGAGGGCGCTAAAGCCCTGGGGCTGGACGGCATCTGCCTGACCGACCACGACGCCTTCTGGAGCAAGCGCGAAGTCGATGAGCTTTGCCAGCGTCACGGTTTCCTGGTGCTTCCCGGCAGCGAGATCAACACCGACATGGGACATGTGCTGGCGTTCGGCCTGAAGCAGTATGAGTTCGGGATGCACAAGCCGGAGTACCTGCGGGAGTGCGTCGACCGCGTGGACGGCGTGATCATCGCCGCCCATCCCTACCGCCGCCGTTTCCTGGAAGAGCCCGCCCGCCGTCCTGAAGCGCGGGCCGAGATGCTGCAGAAGGCCCACGACGACGGATTTTTCGGTCTTTGTGACGGGATCGAATCTCTAAACGGGCGCGGCACCGAGGAGCAGAACCGCTTTTCCGCCGACTTGGGCCGCCTGTTGGGAACCGGCCTGACCGCCGGGAGCGACGCCCACCGCGTACCGCAGTTGGGCACGGCTGCCACGGAGTTCCACGGTAAGGTAAAATGCTTGGATGATCTGGTATCGCAACTGCGGGCAGGCAGCTTCCACCCGGTGGCCCTGCACAACGGAGCAGTATGGCGGAAGCCCTTAGAATCGAGAACCTCCACGTAGAGATTCGCAGCCCCGCCGGAACGGTCAACGCCCTGAACGGCGTGGACTTGGTCCAGGACGAGGGCCAGACCTATTGCTTGGTGGGGGAAAGCGGCGCGGGCAAGAGCACCCTAGCCTTGGCCGTGATGGGGCTGCTGCCTCAAGCGGCGTCGGTGTTGCAGGGCAGCGTGTACTTCCGCGGCATCGACCTGCTTCATTCCAGCCCGGAATACGTCCGCAGCCTGCGCGGCCACGAAATTTCGATGGTCTTTCAGGACGCCCAAGCCGCGCTCAACCCGGTGGAACCCATCGGTTCCCAACTGGAGGAGGTGATCCTCCAGCACAGCAACATCTCCCTGCGCAACGCCAACCGCATGGCCCAAGACATGCTGTTCGAGATGGGCCTGCCCGACCCCCGGCGGGTCATGGGCGCGTATCCGTTCTCCTTGAGTGGCGGAATGTGCCAGCGGGTGATGATGGCCATCGCCTTGGTGCTGCGCCCCAAGCTGCTCATCGCCGACGAGCCGACTTCCGGGCTGGACGTGACGCTTCAAGCTGAAATCCTGGAGCGGCTGCGGGCGTTGGTGAAGGAGCAGAATGCCTCGGTCTTGCTGATCACCCACGACATGGGCGTGGTGGCGTCGATGGCCGACAAGGTGGGGGTGATTTACGCGGGAAGCCTGGTCGAGCACGCCGACGTGGTGCCGCTGTTCCACCGCGCCCAGCACCCCTACACCTGGTCGCTGCTAAAGTCATTGCCCCGGTTGGACGATCCGGGGCGAAGAATCCAGCCGCTGCCGGGAGCGCCGCCGGACATGGTGAACCTGACCGGCCAGTGCCCCTTCCTGCCCCGTTGCTTCAAGGCCCTGGGCCGCTGTCGCCACGACACCATCCCACCCCTAGCCGAGACCGAACCGGACCACCTGGTAGCCTGCTACAACCCGGTGTTGCCACCGGACTAACCGTGCCGCTCGGCCCCTTTTGACGCATCTACCTGACCGGCGCGGATTCCCCTACCAGCAGCTCGAGGGCGAGTTCCGGCGTCAGTTGGCCTTGCTTGATGGCGAGGTCGGTTTCCAATAGCCGGTTGTAGCGCCAGACGATGCCTTCCATCGAGTGACGGCGGGCTTGGTCCACCGTCTTGCGGACCACGAAGTCGGAGGTCACTCCCAAGCGGCTGCCCATCTCGCCCGACGGCAGCCCGCGGTCCATGGAGTCCCGGGCCAGGGCCAGCAGCCGTAGCTGCCGCTCGACCATCGAGATGATGTAGGACGGCTCCTTGCCGTCTTCCTTCAACTGGTGCAGCAGCTTTAATGCCACCGCGGGCCGTCCGTCGATCATGGCGTCGACGGCCACGAAAATACTGGCCTCCCTCACCTGCGACACCATGAGTTGCACGTCGGACTCGTTTATCTCCCGCCCGAAGGCATACAGGGACAGCTTCTCCAGCTCTTGGTCCAGTGTCCAGAGGTCGTTGCCCACGAGGTCGGCAAGGGAGCGGTTGGCGGCCGGGCTGATGGAGGCCCCCTTGGCCTCGGCCGTCTCCTTGATCCAGCGGGCCAGCCGTTCGCCGGCGGGGGCCGACAACTCCTCCACTTGGCAGCCGGTCCGAAGCTGGCGAAGCAGGGGGTTGTTGGCCGCCAGCGGGCCGTCGGTGAACACCAACAGCGTGGTGTCGGGCATGACGGGGATTGCCTCGACCAGCGGCTGCCACTGGGCTGCCGGAGAAGCGCCGGACGGCTCCCGCCGACGGCCGCCGCGGCCCCGTCCGCCGCCGCGCGTCTCGGCGGTGGCCAGCAGCCCCTCCACCACCACCACGCGCATCGAGTCCATGAACGGGAAGGCGTTGCAGACGCCGATGAGCTCTTGGGGCCGGAGTTGGCTGCCCGAAAGCAGGTGCCGGTTGGCTTCCAGCACATCGCCGGCGCCCAACTCGGCCACCAGTTCAGCCTGCCGCCGCGGCACCAAGAAACTGTCGCCGTAGAGCACGAACGCGGGCATAGCCCCTCCCGGCAGGATTATACCAAGCCCGCTCCCGCCGCAGCCGCCCCATCAGCTGACTATTGGGGACAATTGGGGCCTCACTTGGCGGGCTTGGCCGTTGTGTGGAATAATTCCGCCAAGCCCGAAACAGCCAGCCCGGAGGCATGACATGACTACCTTGGCCGAGAGCCTGAGCCGTTACGCCGTCAACCTGCGCTACGAAGACCTGCCCTCCGACGTGGTCCACCACGCCAAGCGCTTCATCATCGACACCTTGGGCTGCGCTCTGGGCGGCTACGACAGCGTGCCCGGCCGGGTGGCCCGGGAGATGGCAGGTATGGTCACCAGCACCCAGCCGGTGACGGTCTTGGGCAGCGGCCAGCAGACCAGCCTCGACCTTGCCGCGTTCGCCAACGGGGTGATGGTACGTTACCTGGACTTCAACGACGGATACACCAGCAACGAGTCGGGCCACCCAAGCGACAGCATTGCCGCCTCTCTGTCGGCGACCGAGGCGGCGGGCGCAGGCGGCAGGCGGTTCATTCTTTCGACAGTGCTGGCCTACGAGGTCTTCTGCCGGATGTGCGACACCGTCGACATCAAGCCGCGCGGCTTCGATCACGTAACCGTGGGCGGCATTGCCAGCGTGCTGGCCGCGTCGAGGGCGTTGAAATTGACGGAAGCGGAGGCCCTGCAAGCCCTCAACCTGCACGTAGCGGCGAACCTGGCCCTCTATCAGACCCGTATCGGCGACGTTTCCATGTGGAAGGGCTGCGCCTACGCCAACGCCACCCGCAACGCCATGTTCGCCGCGATGCTGGCCCAGCGGGGCATCACTGGCCCGTCGCCGGTGTTCGAGGGGGCCGGGGGCTACTTCCACGCCGTCGCTGGGCAGCCATTTGAATTGGCGCCGATGGGCGGGGCAGGCCAGCCGTTCAAGATCGACGAGTGCAGCATCAAGCGGTTTCCGCTAGGCCAGTATTCCCAGACGGTAGCGCAAGCCGCGCTGGAGGTGCGGGAACAGATGGCCCCGGAGGTGAGCGTTGCGGGAGACATCGCCGAGGTGAACGTCAGCACACTACAGACCGCCGTAAACATCATGGCCGGAGACCCGGAGAAATGGCGGCCCGCCAACCGGGAGACCGCCGACCATTCGATGCCCTACACGGCGGCGGTGGCGCTTCTTTACGGCGGCGTGGAGAGCCGCCACTTCGACGACGAGTTTCTGGCCAACCGGGAACTGCTGGACCTAGTCTCCAAGGTAAACGTATCGGTCTCGGAAGAGGCCAACCGCCGCGTCCCCGAAGCGATGCTCTGCGACCTCGAGGTGGTCACGACTTCAGGACAGCGTTACGCCTCCCAAGTCGCTTACCACAAAGGCCACCACAAGAACCCGCTAACGGACGCCGAGGTGGAAGACAAGTTCCGCGCCCTGGCCCAAGAACACCTCTCCCCGCAACAGACCAATGCCCTGCTCGAACGCCTGTGGCGGCTGGACGAGGTGGCCGACGTGGGTGAGATTTTGCGGCTGACCTATTTTTAGCATGAAAAGGTACTCTCCGAGTTCATCCCACCGGATCAGGAGACGGATTCAAGATCGGATAACAATTCTTCCAACCGTTGGTCAACCCCTAACGCAGACCGTTTAGCGGACTGGTACAGTGTTGGCAACCTAGTGCCATGGCCTGGATTGTTAGGATCACCAAGGTCATGATCCAAGTGATCAATGTCCCTACCCTCTTCATCGAGGACTGCCAGCCTTATTCTGTCGGTAAATGGTGAAGCGACTAGACCGACGCGGCCAGAGATTACGACCGATAACCTGCCTATTGTTGCTGCAAAGGAGTTCGGATTGGCAGTAGATTTCCAAGGTACTTTGCCCTGAGCGGTAAGCTCAGCTAGTTTCTCGACAACCTGCGTCAGATCGGCCATATCACTCTCGTTCCTTTGTCAACTATCACGAACGCTGGAACTGGCGACCACCTCTAATTTCTCTTGCGCCTCGCTGAGAACTCGGTCGGCCCGGCTAATTTCGGACGGTTCACGTGATGCTCTTAACGACTCATTTACGTCAATATCAATAACTGTAATCTGTGTAATAGCTTCACGAAGGACGGCGGAGTCGTCGGGTCCGAGCGACGAATGTCTTTCGCTGATATCCGTCAGCATTCTCCGCAGGGGAGCATAATGTTCCTGGCTGGCTTCCCACTTACCGTCCCGGTGCAACAGCTTGATTCGTTGGATCAGTGCTATCGCCCGTTCGAGATCAGTTACAACCAGTGATTGTAGTACAGCCGCCTCTGCCGCTTTGGCAGAGTCACGGGCTTGACCCGCTCGCTGCACAGCCCACCACAGCCCGATTGCGGAGACAATCACTCCAAGGACGCTGGCTATACTCCCCCAATTATCTCCGAAAAATCCCATCTCCTAAGCAATCATTCTAATTCACAACCGCTCCCATCGCCATTCCTCCTACGCCGAAATCTCCTGGTGGCGGGGGTGGAAGCCGGTCTTGTCTTCGTAGGCGGCGGTGTCGGGGAAGATTTGGGTGTAGATCGCGCGGGAGCGGGCCTTCACGGTCTTGGTCACCCGTTCGTAGAGGGCGGTGGGGTCGGCGTTTTGGGCCTTGTACATCTCGTGCTGGAGAGTGACGGAGTCCTCCATCTCCCAGAGGCACATGAACTTGAGCATCCCGTCATCGCCGCTCTCCAGTTGGAACCTCCGGGCGCTGACGTAACCGGGAATCTCCAGGCGTTCCGGGATGTGCTGCTGGTTGTACCAGCGGTGGAACTCCTCTTCGTCGGCCGGGTCGACGTCCATCATCACCACCATGACCGTGCTGCCGATGTGCTGAACGGGGTGAGCGCCGTTTTCCTGGGTCATTTTCGGGCCTCCTCTGTGTGTTTTTCGGTCTGCGTGTGACGACGGCGATGCGGGTCCGCCTTGTCACGGGCAGGGGGAAAGTATAACATTGGGTGGGTTTTCCACTGGTGATTTGAAGATTCCCCAATGGTCACGACCGTCACATTGAAAGTCAACGGCGTCGCGCGGGAACTCGACCTTCCCGCTCGCCGTCTGCTGGTCGATTGCATCCGCTACGACCTGGGCCTTACCGGCACGAAAGAGGGCTGCGGCGTCGGCGTTTGCGGCGCTTGCGCCGTGCTGGTCGACGGCGAGATGTTCGCCTCCTGCATCACCCTGGCCGCGGCGGTGGACGGCGCGGAGATCACCACCATCGAGGGCATTGCCGCTGACGGCGCTCTGCACCCGGTGCAGCAGGCGTTCATCGACTACGGCGGCTTCCAGTGCGGCATCTGCACCCCGGGCCAGGTCATCGCCGCCAAGTCATTGCTGGACCGGAACCCGGACCCGTCCGAGGATGAGATCAAGGAATGGATGATGGGTAATCTGTGCCGTTGCACCGGGTACTACGGCATCGTGAACTCGGTTGCCGCTGCGCGCGGCCGCGGCGAAGCCCGGTGATCGATTTCGAGTTCCACCGCCCCGAATCGCTGGACGAGGTCTTCGGCCTCTTGGAGCGGTACGGGGAAGATGCCCGGCTTATGGCCGGAGGCACGGCTCTGGTCTTGCAGATGAAGCAACGGCTGGCTCAACCGTCCCACGTCGTCGGTATGCGCCGCCTCGCCGGTCTTGACGCCCTTAACGCCATTGAAGAAACGGACGACGGCATCCGCATCGGCGCTCTCTGCACCCAACGGAAGGTAGAAGACAGCCCGCTAGTGAAGGAGCGCCTGCCGCTCTTGGCCGAAACCCTCGGCAGGGTCGCCACGCCCAGGATCCGGAACATGGCGACCATCGGCGGAGGGTTGGTCAACGGCGACCCCAATCAGGACCCGCCTCCCAGCCTCATCGCCTTGGGCGCATCGGTGGAGCTGGTTTCGTCCGCTGGCAGCCGAACCGTCCCTGTGGAAGCCCTGTTCCGAGACTACTACGAGACCGACGTGCAGCCCGGCGAGGTGCTGGCCAGCGTGACCGTGCCGCCTCAGCCTGCGGAATCGGGCTGGGCCTATCTCAAGTTCCTGCCCCGAACGGCCGACGACTATGGTACGGTGTCGGTGGCGGCGGTGATCAGCCGGGAGGCCGACGGCTCCTGCCGGGACGCCCGCATAGTCCTGGGTTCGGTGGGCGTTACGCCGGTGCGGGCCTACGAGGCCGAAAGCCTGCTCCGGGGCGGCCCGCTAAGCGATGAAATTATCCGGGCTGCCGCCGCTACGGTGCGGGATGCCGTCGATCCGCTGGACGACTTTCGCGGCTCGGCCGAGTACAAGCGGGACATGGCCGAGGTGTTCACCCGCCGCGCCGTGACCGCCGCAAAGGGCCAGCGGCCTTGAAACTGGAAAACCGCTGCTTGGCGCCCGCCGGGCCTGCCGCAACATGGGACTTCTTGGTGGACATCGAAAAGGCCGCGATGTGCGTTCCCGGCGTCCGTGAAGTCACGCCGGAAGGCGATGGCAAGTACCGGGCTACCCTGCAAGCGAAGGTCGGCCCGATGAGCATGAGCCTTTCGGGCACGATTTCGGTCTTGGAGTCGGACCGGGAGAAGGGTGAAGCGCGGTTCTTGGTCGAGGCTTCGGACCGCCGGGTCGGCGGCGGGGTCAAGACCGACATGCTGATGCGGGTCATTCCACGCGATGCCGGGGAGACTGAGGTGGAAATTAGCACCGACACGACATTCATCGGACGGCTGAGCGAACTGGGCCAGCCGGTGGTGCGACGCAAAGCGCGCACGACGCTGGAAGAGTTCTCGCGGAACCTGCTCCGGGCGCTGGAGGGGTAGCGGTCATGTGCGGGATAGTGGCCTATATGGGGGACAACGACGCTTGGCCCATCATCTACGAAGGGCTCAAGCGCCTGGAGTACCGGGGCTATGACAGCGCGGGAATCGCCATCGTCGACCGCGGCGGCCGTCTCCACCTGCGGAAGACCGTCGGCAAGGTCGTCGGGCTGGAGGAGTCCGTCGATGGCGCGCCTCCCCAAGGCTCGCTGGGACTGGGGCACACCCGCTGGGCGACCCACGGGCGCCCTTCCCACGCCAACGCCCACCCCCACGTCGACTGCCAAGGCCAGGTTGTGCTGGTCCACAACGGCATTGTGGAGAACTACCTGCCGCTCCGGCGCCGGCTCACCGAGTCCGGTCACGTTTTCCGGTCGGAGACCGACACCGAGGTCTTGACCCACCTCGTCGAGGAGGGAATGGCCCGGGGCCTCGGCTTCGAGGAAGCGTTTCGCCGCATGGGCCGGTTGATCGAAGGGCCCCAGGCGATAGCGGCGACTCTGCAAGACGGCAGCGGGCCCATCTGTGCCCTACGCCTCGGTTTCGCCGGCGGAATAGTGGTCGCGCAACACGAGGGTCAAGCCATCATCAGCAGCGACCTGCCCGCCCTGCTCCCGGTTTTGGAGGGCGAGTCCAAGTCCGGCGGCGTCGAATTTTTGGAAACCGGCGAGATCGCCATCGTCGACCGGGACGGCGTCCGTTACGAGGACCTCGAGGGCAACCACATCGACAAGGAGTCCCGGCTGGTCTACCGCGATGACGTGCTGGTGGACAAGGGTGGCTACCCCCATTTCATGCTGAAGGAAATCATGGAGCAGCCGCAGGCGATGGTCGCGGCGATGCGGGAGCGGGTCGATTTCGAGAACGGGCAGGTCGACTTGCCGGAGTTCCCGCTGTCGGTAGAGGAAATCGAGGCGCTGGAAAGGGTGGTGCTGATTGGGTGCGGCACCAGTCTGCACGCCGCCCAAGTGGGCCGGAACCTCATCGAGCGGCTTTCCGGCATCCCCGCCGAGTCGGAGAGCGCGTCCGAGTTCCGCTACCGCGACCCCATCATCGGGCCGCATACGCTGGTCGTTTCCATCGGCCAGTCCGGCGAAACGGCCGACACCATCGCCGCGATGCACTTGGCCAAGGAGAAGGGCGCCGCCCTGCTGACCATCTGCAACCGGGAGGACAGCCAAGCGGCCCGCATCGCCGACGGCGTTCTCTACATGCGGGCCGGACTGGAAGTGGGCGTCGCCAGCACCAAGACGTTCATCGCGTCGTTGACGGTCCTGGAGCTGCTGGCCATGTTCTTGGGCCGGACCCGCGGATTTTTGGACGCCGAAGAAAGCCGGAACCTGGTCGACGGCTTGGCGGAGTGCCCCCGCCTCATCGGGGAGCTGTTGGCGGACACGGCGGTCTATCAATACTTGGCGCGGGAGTATTACGATTACAAGAACTTCCTGTTCCTGGGCCGCGGGTTCACCGCGCCCATCGCCTCCGAGGGGGCTTTGAAGCTCAAGGAAATCAGCTACATCCACGCTGAGGGCTATCCGGCGGGCGAGTTGAAGCACGGCCCCATCGCGCTCATCGAGCCGGGCCTGTGTACCGTCGCGTTGGCGCCCCAAGACGCGCTCTACGACAAGGTCGCCAACAACATCCGCGAGGTCAAGGCGCGGGACGGGGCGGTGCTGGCGGTGCTGACCCGAGGCGACGCCACGTTGTCGTCGGAAGTAGACCGCGCCATCTTCATCCCCGAGGCCGCCGACCACCTGATTCCGATCCTCGCCACGGTCCCGTTGCAACTGCTCTCCTACCACATCGCCCTGCTGCGTGAGTGCGACGTGGACCAGCCCCGCAATCTGGCCAAATCAGTGACCGTGGAGTAGGACGGCCTAAAATCGCGCACACTGGTCGGCGCAGCTATTGAAGTAACCCGACCAGGCTGAAATCATATATCCCAGGTATCCCAGCCCCTCACCAAGGACGAATAATGTTCCTCAAACTCGACCACCCACCCGTATGTTTCGACGCCTACGCCCCTTACATGACGCCCGAATTGGCCAAGGAACTGACTGAGCTGGCCGGGAAAATGTCCCACCTGCGGGTGGCCCACCTCAACAGCACCGCAACGGGCGGGGGGGTGGCCGAGATTCTGCAATCCATGGTGCCGTTTTGCAACGCCTTGGGCATTCAGACCGAGCGCATCGTAATCAACCCCGACGTCCCGGAGTTCTTTCAGGCCACCAAGAAGATTCACAATCTGCTGCAGGGGGCCGAAGGAACGCTGACCGACCAGGAATTGTCGGTCTATTTTGGCTGCATCGAAGACGTAGCCAAGGGAATGAAACATGCCCAAGTCGCCGCCGACATCTGGATACTCCACGATCCGCAGTTGCTGCCCTTGGCGCGACTGCTCCGAAAGGACGACAACGGCGCTTGGATCTGGGTCTGTCACATCGACTTGACCGCCCCCAACCCCAGCGCTCTCGACGCCCTGCTGCCATTGAACAGCCACTACGACCACTTGGTCTTTTCGCTACAGGACTACGTGCCCGAGGGCTTGGCAGCGTCGATGCCCGTCTACATCGCCCCTCCGGCCATCGACCCGCTCAGCCCGAAGAACACGCCCGTCTGCGCGAAACGGGCCTCGGAAATCGTCGGCGCAATGGGAATCGATCCGGCCCGCCCGCTGGTCTCCCAGATCTCACGCTTCGATTTCTGGAAAGACCCGTGGGGCGTGATAGACGCATTCCGGACCGCGCGCGAGTCGGTCCCCGGCCTGCAGTTGGCTTTGCTTGGCCTTTCCCAAGCGACGGATGACCCTGATGCCCTGGACGTTCTGGCCAGCGTCAGGGATCATGCCGCAGGCGACCCCGACATTCACATGTACTACGACCCCAGCGGCATTCCCGACACCATCGACATGGTGGTCAACGCCTTTCAGGTGGCCTCGCTGGCGCTGATGCAAAAGTCCACCCGTGAAGGGTTTGGGCTGACCGTCACCGAAGGCATGTGGAAGGGAACGCCGATGATCGGCGGCAACGCCGGGGGGATTCGCGCTCAGATAGAGGACGGAGCGAGCGGCTATCTGGTTTCTTCACCCGAGGAATGCGCCGCCCGTCTGGTGGAGTTGCTCCAGGACCCCTGCTTGCGGGCCAGGATGGGCGACGCCGCTAAGGAGAGCGTGCGCCAGCGGTTCCTGCTGCCCCGACTGGCCCTCGACTACCTAAAAGTCGCTCACGCTCACGCACAATAAACCGCACCAGCCTTCGGCTGTTCCTCGCGTAATTGATGGCGGCATGGCACGGCACGCTTCATACCGGGAATTCCCTGAAGTCTCCCGCCCCCATCTCGTTTACGGTAGCCAGGATGTCGTCAACTCGCAACTGAATCAGTGGCCACGCAGTCGATAGGAGAACCAAGACCGCCACAGGCCGAGGGACTAGATTCTGTTGGTACTGCATACTTTGGTCGGTTGTGATCAGGAGTTCGTAACCAAACTCCTCGGCTCGATCGAGCAATGAGCCATTAGCCAGAGTCGCCCATCCTCGTTCAGCAGTTGTATCCACCAAATGACCCACTAAGAAACGCCGTAAGGGTGCAGGAGTGCCGTTATCGAAGAGAATCTTCACGAACGGGCCGGTACGGCCAATCCAATTCCTTAATTTCATGGTCCATAACGGCTTCCACCTGCCAGGCCTCCACGCCTTGGAACCACTCCAGAAACTCCCCAACTGTCGCGCCGTCCCTGAGATTCTCGAATAAGGCGGCCACGGGCACGCGCGTCCCTTTGAACACCCAAGCGCCGCTGAGCCTGTCTGGAATACTTTCGACGGCTTCGCAAGTTTCCCAACTCGCCATTTGGTCACCTCCCGTTACTTGCCTGGCTATCCCTCCATGCCGTTCGATCCGGCCACCCGGGTGGATTGCCGCTTGCGGGCATATGGAGTAGTCTAGCTCAAGCAGGCAATTGCGGGAACGGGGGAACGTGGACGCGCTTACCATCGTAATCATGGTTGACGGGCTGGACCCGAAGTACCTTGCGGCCTGCCCCCACCCCAACCTGTCCGAAATCGCCAGGCGGGGGTTCCGGGCCGAGGCCCGCGGCATGATCCCCACCGTCACCAACGTCAACAACGTCTCCCTGCTAACCGGAAGCTACCCGGAGGTCCACGGGATCACCTCCAACTACCTGCTGGACCGGGAGCAGGACGTCGAGTATTACATGGAGTCCGGCGATTACATCCAGACCCAGAGCGTGTTCCAGCGGGCCGCCGCCGTCGGCGCGCGGTCGCTGTTGGTGACGGCGAAGGACAAGCTGCGCCGGCTCCTGTCCGACGGCGCGACGGTCAGCGTCTCGTCGGAACAGCCGCCGGGCTGGGTTGTAAGCGCGGTCGGGGAGCCGCCCGAAATTTACTCGCTGGAAGTCAACCGTTGGGTGCTGGACGCTGGCCGGTACATCCTGTCGCAGCAGGACTTCGACGTGGTGTACCTGACCACCACCGACTACGCGATGCACGCCTACGCCCCAGAGCACCCGGAGTCGGCCCGCCACGTAACCCTACTGGACGAGGCTATCGGCGAGTTGATGGCCCTGCGTCCGGAGGCGCGCATCCTGGTGACCGCCGACCACGGCATGTCGGCCAAGTCGCGGATGCTCTATCTGCCGGAAACGCTGGCGCGGTATGGCATCCGGGCGCGGGCCGTTCCCATAATCAAGGACCGCTACACGGTGCATCACTCCAACCTCGGCGGCTGCATCTACGTGCATCTGGACCGGAGCGCAGACCTCTCCCAAGCCTTGGACGTGCTGCAAGACCTGAACGGCGTGGACGAAGCCATCCCCCGTGAGCAGGCGGCGCGGCGGTTCCGCCTGATGGAGGAGCGTATCGGAGACATCATGGTGTTGGGGGCGGAAGACGTGGTGTTCGGCGACCCGGCGGAAGTCGACCTGCCTCCGAATTTGAGATCACACGGCTCCATCTACGAGGCCGACGTGCCCATCATCGCTTGCGGCCCCGGTCTAGGACCGGAGGCGCGGGCGGGCCGCTTCACGCAGAATCGGGACGTTGGCCGTTATCTTCTGGACGAAGTCTTAGGCTAGCCGCACCGCCGCCATGACCAAGATTCGCATCATCGCGCCCGCGACCACCGCCAACCTCGGCCCTGGCTACGACTGCCTCGGTCTCGCCCTGGACCTGTGGAACACCATAGACGTGGAGCCGCTGCCGACGGGCGCAGACGGGGCGGTCGAGGTGTATGGAGAGGGGGCCGGTGAACTGGAAGCCGGGCCGGAAAACTTGGTGTACCGGTCGATGGAGTTCCTGTTTCGGGAAGCGGCCCGCCCGATGCCGCCGGTGCGGGTGCGGTGCTACAACGAGATTCCGTTGGCCCGTGGGCTGGGCAGCAGCGCCGCCGCCATCGCCGGTGGCTTGGCCGCCGCCAATCTCGTCTCCGGCGCGGATTTCAGCGCGCGCGACCTGCTGGAGATGGCGGCCACCATCGAGGGCCACCCCGACAACGTGGCTGCCGCCGTGATGGGCGGATTGCAGTTGGTGATCACCGACGAAAGCACCCTGTACACTGTTCCGGTCAGCGTTCCGGCGGGAATTCACGCCGTGCTGTTCGTGCCGGAGACCCGGATCGCCACCGCCGACGCCCGGGCCGTCCTGCCGCGGGAGGCGCCGGTGGCCGACGCCGTACACAACATGGGCCGGGCCGCGCTGCTGGTCGTCGGGATGGCCACCAACCACCCCGAATACCTGGCGGTGGCGACCCAAGACCGCCTGCATCAACCCTACCGCCAGCCGTTGTTTCCGGCCATGAAGCTGCTGTTCAAGGCGGCAATGGATGCGGGCGCTCTGGGGGCGTTCCTCTCCGGCAGCGGATCAACGGTGTTGGCCTTGACCCAAGGCCGGGAGATGACGGTGGCCTACGAGATGGTCGAGGCGGCGCGACAGGCGGGAGTGGAAGGCGCGGTCAGAGTGACCCGCCCGACGGAACTGGGCGCGCATCAGGTCGAGGCGGACGAGTAGTATGCCGCTGGTCGTCCAGAAATACGGCGGCTCCTCGGTCGCCGACGCCGACAAGATCATCAGCGTGGCCCGCCGGATCGGGGGCGTCAAGGAGTCGGGGACGGACGTGGTGGCGGTGGTTTCGGCTATGGGCGACACCACCGACGACCTGATCGCGCTGGCGTCGTTGGTCTCCAGGGAACCCAACCTTCGGGAGCTGGACCTGCTGCTATCCACCGGCGAGCTGGTCTCCTGCACCCTGCTGACCATGGCCCTGCGCGACCTTGGCCACGAGGCCATCAGCCTCAGCGGCCCGCAGGCCGGCATCCTGACCGACGCCAGCCACGGCCGCGCCCGGATCAGCCGGGTGGACACCGGCCGCATGGAGCGGGAACTGGACCAAGGCCGCATCGTCGTCGTCGCCGGGTTTCAGGGCGCGACCGAAGGGGAGGACATCACCACCCTGGGCCGCGGCGGTTCCGACACCACCGCCGTCGCCCTCGCCGTCGCCCTGCGGGCCGAACGTTGCGAGATTTTCACGGACGTCGAGGGCATATACACCGCCGACCCGCGCGTCGTTCCCGAAGCCCGCAAGCTCGACCGGGTCGGCTACGAGGAAATGCTGGAACTGTCCTATCTGGGCGCTAAGATGCACCCGCGTTCGATAGAGCTGGGCGCGGTGTTCCGTATGCCCATCTACGTGGCTTCCAGCTTCACCAGCGCGCCGGGAACTCTGATCGACGGAGACTGGAGCAGCGACGCCGGCGCCGGCGGACTCGACCCGGAGTACATATACCCGGCATCACAATCCACTCAAGACAGCCCTATGC
This sequence comes from Dehalococcoidia bacterium, assembly GCA_965197575.1. Classification (GTDB taxonomy): domain Bacteria; phylum Chloroflexota; class Dehalococcoidia; order Lucifugimonadales; family UBA3495; genus VXOI01. The sequence goes on along the minus strand of OZ240214.1, from coordinate 4,522,574 downwards.
CGGACGGTTCTATGGAAGACAGGATCAAAGTCACCGGGATAGCCCACAGCTCCAACGTGGCCAAGATCACCGTTCGGGGCGTGCCGGACCGGCCAGGCATCGCCGCCGCGCTGTTCGAGCCGCTGGCCGCCGCGGGCATCAGCGTCGACACCATCGTGCAGAACACCAGCGAGGCCCGGACCACCGACATCAGCTTCACCGTAATCCGGACCGACCTGCCCGCCGCGGTGCGCATGGTGAAGCAGCTTTCCCCCGAAATCGGGGCCGCCGGGGTGTCCAGCGACGACGCCCTGGCGTCGGTGAGCATTGTCGGCTCGGGGATGCAGAACACCCCCGGCTACGCCTCCCGTATGTTCCGGGCGCTGGCCGACTCCGGCGTGAACATCGACATGATCACAACTTCGGAAATTCGCATCTCCTGCATCATCCGGGAAGACCAGTGCCGGGAAGCGGTGCGAGCGCTGCACCAAGCCTTCGGCCTCGACCGGGTGTAGCCCGCCCTTGGCTCCGCCCCGGCTCTCGGTAGTCGTCCCGGCCTACAACGAGGAAGCCCGCATCTCCCGCACCCTGCGGCGCATCGTGGACTACCTAGACGGGCAGGACTACCCGTGGGAGTTGATCGTGGCGGACGACGGCAGCACCGACGGCACCGCCGAGGCCGTGGCCAGCATCGGAGGACCGCCCTGGATCCGTCTGCTGTCGTTGGAGCACCGGGGGAAGGGCTGGGCAGTGCGTAACGGAATGCTGGCCGCGACGGGGGATTACCGGCTGCTCTGCGACGCCGATCTTTCCGTACCCATCGAGCAGGTGGAGCGGCTGATGCCCCCGGCGGGCGCGGACGTGGACATCGCCGTTGGCTCCCGCGAAGCGCCGGGCGCGGCGCGGTACGGCGAGCCGGGGGGCCGCCACGTCATGGGGCGGGTGTACAACGGCCTAGCGCGCCGGTTGGCCGCGCCCGGCCTGGCCGACACCCAATGCGGCTTCAAGTGCTTCCGCGCCGGAGCAGCCGCCAAGCTTTTCAACCGGCAGACGATGGACGGGTTCGCCTTCGACGTAGAGTTGCTATACCTGGCCCGGCGGCTCGGACTTTCCATCGCCGAGGTAGGCGTGGACTGGTACTACCAGGAGCACAGCAAAGTCCGCCCCCTGCGCGATTCCTTGGCCATGACCCTGGACCTGCTGAGGATCCGCTGGCGGCACCGCAAAATCCCCCGGCCTGACAGGGCCGATTAGTACCGCCTCCCGGCCAGCGTAGGGACCGGCCCGGAACTAACTGCTGGCCCGGCCGCGGGAGATTCCGGACACAGCGAGACGGCACCGGAGAGGTAGTACAATTGGTTGCAGAGGGCCTTCCAATACGGAGAGAGTAATGTTAACGCAGGACAATGCAACGGTCGTGGCTGAACTGCTGGCTGCCGCCGACCGAGAGTTTGCGGACGGGGAACCGTTCAAGGGCTCGGAGCTTATGTGGAAGGCGACGAAGCAGGCCATGACCGCCGTCGCCCCGCAGAGAAACTGGCCCTGCGACAGCGACGATGACCTAAGAGAGGCCGCCCGCCTGCTGGACAAAGAATACGGCGACCGGCTTACCCTGCTGACGAAATTCGGCATAGCGGAAACTTTCCAATATAACGCCACCGCGGACATCCTCAAGGACTTCGAGATAGAACCCTGCCGTGAAAGCGTTGTTAGCCTCATAGACTATTTGCTGCAACAGGCAGAACCGCTTACCGGCCAGGGATGATTGCCTCGGAACACGTCGCTACCGCTCGGAGAATGTCGGACCTTTCGGACCGGCTTTTGGCAGACAACGATAAGATGCTGGCGGCGGAAGCGCTTTGGGGAGCGGCCATCCACGCCGTGAACGCCGTTGCGATGCAACGAAACCTGTCCCACGGCAATTACCGACGAAAACTTGCGGCAGTAAGACTTCTATCCGGATACCCTGACGGGAGAAACGACCTAACCGAGGGCTTTCTCATGGCAAGGACCCGACTCCACGTCTATTTTGACAAGGCGCACCTGACCGACCAGCAACTCTTGGCAAGCATGGATGCGGTCAGGGATTTTGTCACTCGAATGCTGGCAATGGACGGCCAAAAGGATCTGGCTAGCAAATTGGGTATTGATTACTCGTGGGCGGCCATATAGAATATTTCATTGTCGCCCAACCCCTATCCTTTAAGGAGCGACTCGTTTTCTTATGACATAGAGGAGGACAGGTGATTGAATGTTCTTGGTTGTCATCTCCTGCTGGAGCTAAAGGACTGTAACCCCGCACTACTCAACGACCTCAACTTCATACGTCAGGCGATGCTGACGGCCGCCCAAGACGTAGGCGCCACAGTCGTCGGAGAGTCCTTCCACCGCTTCACCCCTCAAGGGGTCACCGGAATCCTGGCCATTGCGGAGTCCCATATCTCCATACACACATGGCCGGAATACGGCTACGCCGCGGCGGACATATTCTCTTGCGGAACGTCGTTCCATCCCAGGGAAGCCGCCGCCAAGCTGGTCGACCAGTTGCAATCGCGGGACCCCGAAATGAAGGAGATTCAGCGGGGCTTGATCCCTCAACCCGTCGTAAGCTAACGGGTTCGGGCGCCCCGGCCGATGGAACTAGCCGGTAATTGGTTCGTTGAGAGCGTTACTCCCGACTTGGCCGTTATGCTCCGGTTGAGGCAGGTCATCTACTCCGGCCATACCGCCTTTCAGAAAGTGGAGGTCCTGGACTCGGAGGAATTCGGGCGCAGCCTCGTCTTGGACGGCAAGACCCAGTCTACCGAGAAGGACGAGTTCGTGTACCACGAGTCCTTGGTGCATCCGGCGATGCTTTGCCACCCGGCCCCCAAGACCGTGTTCATCGGCGGGGGCGGGGAGGGCGGTACGCTTCGAGAGGTCTTGGCCCACAACTCGGTGGAATCGGTCACCATGCTGGACCTGGACCAGGGAGTGGTTGATTTATGCCGCCAACACCTGCCGTTGCACCACGAGGGCAGCTTCGACGACCCCCGGACGACCCTGTTGCACCAAGACGCCAGGGCATTCCTGGCCGAACCGGGAGACGGGTTCGACGTGATCGTGCTCGACTTGGTGGACCCGCTGGAGGGTGGCACTGCTTACCTGCTCTACACCGACGAGTTTTACCGCATAGCCAAGGCCCGGCTGAACCCCGGAGGCGTGCTGGTGACGCAGTCCGGTCCGGCCGGACTGACCAACTGCCAGGAGTGCTTCTCTACGATCTTCAACACCCTGGGCGGGGTATTCGCCCACGCTGCGGCGGCCCAAGTGCATGTGCCCGCCTTCGAGACGCTATGGGGGTTCACTATCGCCTCGGACGTCCCGCTGTTTCGCGTTTCCGAGAACGCCATCGACGAAACGCTGGCCGAGCGCATCGGCAAAGGCCTGAAGCACTACGACGCCGAGACCCACCGGGGCATGTTCGCCCTCCCCAAGTACCTGCGCCAAGCCCTGCGCGCCGAAACGCGCATCAACCGCGACGCCGCCCCGGTATTCATGGTCTAGCGGGGGGCCCGGACCGCCGCCAAACAGCCCTTCCCCCTCATCCCAACCTTCTCCCTCAAGGGAGAAGGAGCTTATTGGACACATTCTACGGCTGGATTAGCACCCGTACCGAGCCATCGGTGTCTTTGCGTTGGGTGAGCAGCTTGTGACCGGCTTGCTCCGACCACAGCACTACGTCGTAGATGTTCAGGGCGTCGGCCAGAATGGCCTCGACGAAGGACTGGCGGTCGTGGTCCAACTGGTAGGTCAGGGCGGCGATGACTCCGGCGCAACTCTTGCCCCGCCCATCGATTACCACCCAGCCGCCGTCGCCGTTGCTGATCACCGGGGCCATGTCGCTGTGCACCGCGATCTCGCCGCTCTTGCGCAGGTCCAACTGGCGCTTGAACTCGGCCACCGCTTCCCAAGCCACCGCCCGCCCCCGGTCGCCGGAGGCGCAGACCGCGCCGCGCACGCCAACGATGTCGGGGTTGATCCGGGCCAGTTCGTCCAGGTCGCTGATCTTCAGGTGGCCGGATAGCGCGGTGCTCATGCCGAGCTGCTTGCCTTGGAGCACGATGTCCCGCAACACCGGTTCCGGCATGAAGTCGAATAGATTGCGACCGTCCTTGGTGAGCGTGTCTATGAGGAAGCCATCGCACTCGCTCTCTTTGGCCAACTGCACCATGATATGAGGGTCCAGCCCGCCCTCGTAAAGCTCGTTGTCGGCGAACAGCGAGCCAACCAGCTTGGTATTGAAGCCGTCCAAAGCGCGGCGGGATTCCCGCAGGACTTCTACCGCCGTGTCGTAGTCGGCGACCCGGAACCCCACCTTGACCGAGGTGGCGTCCATCATGGCAGCGGCGTACACCGCCATCGCCACGGTTCCGGGCTGGTTGGGCACCACGCCCAGCGTTACGCTGACGTGCTTCTCCACCGGGATGATGCCCCGTATCTGTCGGACGATTGAGGGGTGTCCCGACCCGACCAGGGCTTCCTGCAAGTTCTTCACGTCGACGACGTCGGCCCCGCCCTGCTCCGCCTCCAGCGCCTCTTCCACGTCCTGCACGCTGACCATCAACAGCATCCCGGAGGCGAAGTTGTTGTTGCCGTCGAGCCAGGCCGCCCGCGGCTGGGCCGCCACCGGCACGGGCACCCGCGGCTTCAGGGGCTCCAGCTCTTCCCGCAGCTGCTCTTTCTCTTGGGGAGTGAGGTCGATCAGGGGCAGCCTCGGCGGGCCTGCGGCCAAGCCCATCAACTCCGCCCAGTGCTTGACCATCGAGACGGGCAAAGCGCCGTTGTACTTGTCCAGCGTGCGGGTCCACCAAGTGTCTGAAAGCTCGTTCAACCGGCGGATGTGCTTTTCGTAGAACGCCTCGTCCAGGTCGCCCTTGGTGGCCCGGTCGATGAACTGAACGTAATAGTTGGCCCCAGGCACGTCGAAGCGCCAGTCCGAGGTGTTGGAGAACATCACCTGTTGCTGGAAGCCCAACTCCTGGGCCTTGAAGAATATCCACTCGTCGGGCGTGCTGATAATGGACTCTTTGCCCAACGTAAGGTGGGCCTCGATGGAGATTTGCTGGTTGAAGCTGGCCTCTTTGACGCCGACAACATTGGGAATGGCGCAGAGCCGTTCCAGGCCGTGAGTGCTCATCACGATGCCGAACTGGGGCGAGTTGTAGAACATGATGCCCAGGTCGGTGTTCTCGGCCAGAAGCCGGACGTACTCAACCACCTGGTCTTCGGTCTTGGTCACCATGAAGGGCGGAGCGACGACCAGAAGGTCGAATCCCTGCCTTTGGGCGTGTTGGGCCAGCGACACCATTTCCGGGGCTGATGAGTCGGTGACGTGGGCCGCGATGAGCCAGTCGCCCGCCGCTTCTTCGGCCACCGTGTCCATAACGTCGATGCGCTCATCGTGGGTAAGGCTCCAGAACTCCCCCATGCCCCAGGTGCAGCCGGCGCCGGAGGTGCCCAGACTGCGGATATGCCGGATGTTGCGCCGCATCCCGTCGGCGTCGAACCGGTCGTCGGGGGTGAAGGGGGTTACCAGCGTAGTCCATTGGCCCTTCAAAGTCTCCCAAGCCCACTCCTGGGCCTCGCGCTTCTTGTAGGATGCCATTACACACACTCCAATCAGGATGCGTCCCGTTTCCCGGCGTGCCTACTCCTCGTCGCCGTACTGGCTCTTGAGCGAGTCTACCACCGCAGGGTCGGCGAGGGTGGTGGTGTCGCCCAGGGCGCGGCCCTCGGCCACGTCGCGGAGCAGGCGGCGCATGATCTTGCCGCTGCGGGTCTTGGGAAGCTCGGCGGCGAAGTATATGTCGTCGGGGCGGGCCATGGCGCCGATCTTCCCGGCTACGTGGGCCTTCAGTTCGGTGATTACGTCGTCGGACATCGCCACTTGGTCTTTCAGGGTTACGAAGGCCACGATGGCTTGGCCCTTGACCTCGTGGTCTTTGCCGATACAAGCGGCCTCGGCCACCTTGAGATTATCCACCAGCGCGCTCTCAACTTCCATCGTGCCGATGCGGTGGCCCGAGACGTTAATCACGTCGTCCACCCGGCCCAGGAGCCAGAAGTAGCCCTCGTCGTCCAGCTTCGCCCCGTCGGCGGTGAAGTAGATGCCGGGGAACCGCGACCAGTAAGTGTCCTTGAACCGTTGCGGGTCTCCGTAGATGTTGCGTAGCATGGCGGGCCACGGGCGCTTGATGGTCAGGTAACCGCCGCCGCCAGGCCCCACGGCGTTCCCGGCCTCGTCCAATATCTCCGCCTCGATGCCGGGGAAGGGCTTGGTGGCCGAGCCCGGCTTGAGGGTGGTCAGGCCGGGCAGGGGGGCGATCATTATGCTGCCGGTCTCAGTCTGCCACCAGGTATCCACAACGGGACAGTTGCCCCCGCCAATGTTCTGCCAGTACCAGACCCAAGCTTCCGGGTTGATGGGCTCGCCCACGGTGCCCAACAGGCGCAGGGTGGAGAGGTCGTGGCGTTGCGGGTAGCCCTCCCCCCAGCGCATGAAGGTGCGAATGGCCGTCGGCGCGGTGTACAGAATAGAGACGCCGTACTTGGCCACGATATCCCAGAAACGGTCGCGGTCGGGGTAGTCGGGCGACCCCTCGTACATGACCGAGGTCGCGCCGTTGGCCAGCGGGCCGTAGACGATGTAGCTGTGCCCGGTGACCCAGCCGATGTCGGCAGTGCACCAGTAGGTGTCGTCTTCCTTCAGGTCGAAGACCCACTTGGCGGTGGCCTGTACTCCCAGCAGGTAGCCGCCGGTGGTGTGGACGATGCCCTTGGGTTTGCCGGTGGTGCCGCTGGTGTACAGCAGGTACAGCATGTCTTCGCTGTCCATCGGTTCTGGGTCGCAGGTCTGCGGCTGGCCCTCGACCAGGTCGTGCCACCAGATGTCGCGCCCGTCGACCATCTTGTCGTCGGCGCTGCCGGTGCGGCGCAGCACGACGACCTTTTCGATGCTGGGGGAGCCGTCCAGAGAGTCGTCGGCGTTCTGCTTGAGCGGAACTATCCCGCCTCTACGATAGCCGCCATCGGCAGTAATCAGCAGCTTGGACTCGGAATCGTTGATGCGGTCCCGCAGCGATTCGGCGCTGAACCCGCCGAACACCACGCTGTGGGGCGCTCCGATACGGGCGCAGGCCAGCATGGCGATGGGTAACTCCGGGGTCATGGGCAGGTAGATGGTGACCCGGTCGCCTTTGCTCACGCCGAGGCTCTTGAGGCCGTTGGCGAAGCGGCAGACCTCACGGTAGAGGTCCCAGTAGGTGTAAACCTTCCAATCGCCCGGCTCGCCCTCCCAGATGATGGCGGCCTTGTTGCGCCGCCCGTTCTTGACGTGGCGGTCGATGCAGTTGTAGGAGACGTTCAGCTTCCCGCCGACGAACCACTTGGCGAAGGGATGGTCCCAATCCAGGACCTTATCCCACTTCTGGAACCAGTCCAGTTCCTCTGCCAGCCCGGCCCAGAACCCCTCCGGATCCTGCCGGGCCTTCTCGTAGATGTCTGCGTCGGCCATGTTGGCATTCTTGGCGAAATCCCCAGGTGGAGGAAAGGTGCGCTCCTCCTGAAGCAGTGCGTCGATGCTTCCCGAGTTCTCTACCATAAGTTACCCTCCGGCTTGGACATTCTCTTTCTGGTCAGCCTTGAAAGCTGAAACAAGTCCTTGCTCATAGTGTCCGGCTCCCTTGGCATACGTCTCAGGGAACCGGTCCAACATTTCAACGAACCGCCGCATGGCCGGGTTGATCCAGCCGATGGTCTCTATTATAAGCCCGTGCTGACGTTACAAGTCCGGGTAATGCCAAACCGGCTCGTGATGGAACACCCGATTGCGCAACTCTCTTATCGTATTCAGTCGATGAAAAATGTGATGGCGGGCGCGTTGACTCCTGGGAACATTCGGAAAAACGGGCCGGACCAACTGCGGCCAAAGGGACTGCTCATAGTTGCTGTTGAACAGATTCACCCAAAACCCGAAAGTGAGACCCGATACAAAATCACCAACTCTTAATGGCTTGCTTTGGCTATTAAGGTCCCGGGTTAGCCTAGCCACCCTGTCTTGTTCTCCCGCCGCCAAATGATTGCGAAACCAATATTCGTCACCGAATTCTTTCGAGGCAGCCTCTTGAATGCTATTGCGCAAGGTCACTTCGAGGCAATGCAAACCCGGATATAGACTCTCGCAAATTGCGATGTTCCAAGCGTATGTTCCGTAGGTTAGAAAACGTCCCCCGCTGCTATAAGCTGTTAGGCGACTGCCCGAAATTGCCCTCCGCAATTGATTGAAATGTTCTTCTTGCACTATTGCCTTCCAAGATGCTACTATTGATGCGTAAGCCCCGGGCGATCCTATCCCGATTCCTGTGGGAGTCGGTGACGATTCCGGGGCATTGCTTTTCCTTAAGGGCGTAACTATTCAGGGGTTTCGATTCCTGACCCCTCTCCGGCATTTGTAGCACACGCTAACCCCCTTGTAAACGGCTGGGGCAAACGACTGGCCCGCAGCCGTCGGCGACCTTCCCACCGCGTTCCCCGCCTATGCCGTAGAATTCATGGGCTATGAGTTCTTCCGGCAGTCCGATAACCGCCTCCGGCGCTCCTGCGGCCGGCCGCCAGAACGACGTCGTTCTGGCGGCGCTGGCCGGGCTGGGCATGTTCCTAGCGACGCTGGACTTCTCCCTTAACGTGGCCCTGCCCGCCGTGACCGAGGCATTGGGCGCAGACTTGCAGAGCGTCCAATGGCTGTTGGTGGTATTCATCGCCACCCGGGCGGGAATCGCCATGGGCGCAGGCAGTCTGGCCGACCGCTTCGGACTGAGGCCGGTCTACCTGTGGGCCACCGGGACCTATGCCGTCTCTATGTTCTGCATCGCCTATTCGCCCGACCTGCCGACGATGGTGGGCTTCAGGGTCGTGCAGGCAATAGGCACCGGCGCGCTGTATGCCGTCGCCCCGGCCATTGCCGCCAACGTGTTCCCCGCCCACCGGCGCGGCCTGGGCATGGGGTTCACGGCGGGGACGCAGGCCCTGGGGATGCTGGCCGGGACGCTGGGCGCCGGGCTGTTGACCGGATGGCTGGGCTGGGAGTGGACCTTTTTGGGGCGGGTGCCCTTTGCGGGAGTGGCCCTCGTGCTGGCTTTCGTCTACCTGAAGCGGAGTCCCGCCAAAGGCGGACCGGGCGGCGGCGAGTCGGCCTCGCCGTTCGACATGGCCGGCGCGTTCTCGTTGGTGGCCGGGGTGCTGTGTTTCGTCATAGGGTTGCGTCTAGGGCGTTCCATCGGGTGGGACTCGGCGCCAGTGCTAATACTCCTGCCGATGGTGCCCGTCCTATTGTGGCTATTCTGGCGGCTGGAGCGGACCGCGCCGTGGCCGGTGCTGCCGCTGCATCTGCTTCGCAACCGGGGGTTCGCCGTTTCCACCGCCACCATGTTTCTCTCCTACTTCTGCGTCTTCGTCCTCTGGTTCATTTTCCCGTTTTACGTGGCCGACAGCTTGGGTCGTGGTTCGGCGACGGTAGGCATACTGCTGGGGGCAAACGCATTGATGATATCCGCCTTTTCCGGCGTCGGCGGGTGGTTGAGCGACCACACCGGCACAACTCCGGTAGGGGTTACGGGGATGCTGCTGATAGCAGCGGGGCTCGCCTACACGGGTTTCCTCGGCCTGCAATCCTCGCTAGGGGACGTCGCCTTCCGAGTGTCGATCGTGGGCGTCGGGCAAGGGCTGTTCCAAGCGTCGGCCTTCGCGTTGATGATGAAAAGCGTGCCGGAGGACCGCTTCGGGACCGCGGGAGCGGCATTGTCCCTGGGCCAGGCGGTAGGCTCGGTATTGGCAATCGCAGTGCTTGGCGGCGTGTTCGCTTGGCGCAGCGACCACCACCTACTCGCCACAGCCGCATTGGCCGACCCCGAGGGAGCGGCCTTTATCAAAGCCCTGAAAGACGTGTACTTGCTGGGCGCCGTGCTAGCCCTGTTGGGCGCGGTAGTATTCCTGTTCGGCGCCCAACGCCGCGGGCCGGGCTAGGGGGCAAGGCAGCCGTCGGGCGGCGGGGATTGACCGGCCCCCGGCCACCCGGCGGACCCCGGCCCTCGTCAGGGTTGCCAGTGGCGGGGATTTCGCCATAATGGGGTTGAAAACTCCGGTGGCGAAAGGGGGCTTCCAGCGCATGAAAACTACGGCGGACGTGGTGGTGATTGGCGGCGGGGTTGTGGGGTGCAGCATTCTCTACAACCTGGCCTGCTTGGGCATAACCGATACCGTGCTTCTGGAGCGGGACGCCCTGGGCTCCGGCTCCACCGGCCGCTCCCAAGCCATCTGCCGGATGCACTACTCCAACCCGGTCACGGCCAACATGGCTTGGGAGAGCTTGGGCGTGTTCAGTCACTTCGACGAGGTGGTGGGCGGCAAGTCCGGTTTCGTCGAGACCGGCTACTTGGTCGTAGTGAAGGAGGAGGACCGGCCCGGCCTGGAACGGAACGTCGCCATGCAGTACGGCCTGGGCATCGACACGATGGTGGTGACCGCTGCCGACCTGCGCGACATCGCGCCCATGATCGCGGTGTCGGAGGACGAGGCGATGGGCTGGGAGCCGCAGTCGGGCTACGCCGACCCCTACCTGGTGACCTCGTCCTACGCCAACCGGGCCGAGGAACTGGGGGCGGAGATACACCGGCGTACGCCCGCCCGCGGGATCGAGGTTTCCGGAGGCCGGGTGAAGGCCGTCGAAACCGGGCAGGGGCGGATCGAGACCGCGGCGGTGGTGATGGCCGCCGGCCCGTGGTCCAAGGCCGAAATGGCCCGCGTGGGAATCGACTTGCCGCTGGTGCCGGTGCGCCACCAGGTGGCGTCCTTGACCCGCCCTGTGGACCGCCTGCCGCTCCACCCGACGGTGGGCGACATCGCCCAGTCATTCTCCTTCCGTCCCGACGGCCCCGGTATGACGCTGATGGGCTTCGGCGACGACGAGGAGGCCGATCTGGAGACTTACAACCAGACGGTCAACATCGACGACATGGCCGACGCACTGGAACGGCTGCGACGGCGCATCCCGGCGATGTCCGACGCCTACTTCCGGGGCGGCTGGTCGGGCCTGTTCACCACCACCCCGGACTGGCACCCGATACTGGACCAAGCGCCGGGAGTCGAGGGGCTGTATTGCGCCGTGGGCTTCAGCGGCCACGGCTTCAAGCTGTCGCCCATGATCGGGCTGACCATGGCCGAACTCATCGTGCAGGGCGCGGCGTCGACCATCGACATAACTCCCCTGCGCTACAGCCGCTTCCAGGAAGGCGACCTGCTGGAGTCCAGCTACCGCTACCGGGTCCTGGCCTGACCGTTGCCTCGGATGGATGGGTTCGGTTTCGAGCTTCAGCACACCGACGGCCCGGCGCGGGCCGGGGAGATTCGCACTCCGCACGGTAGCGCGCCCACGCCGCTGTTCATGCCGGTGGCGACGCAGGCCACGGTGAAGGGGCTGACGCCGGAGGAGGTGGCGCAGGTGGGCGGGCAGGTCGTCTTGAGCAACGCCTACCATCTTTGCCTGCGGCCCGGCGTCGGCACCGTCGAATCGTTGGGCGGGCTGCACCGTTTCATGGGCTGGCCCGGCCCGGTGCTAACCGACAGCGGCGGCTTCCAGGCGTTCAGCCTCGGCGCCCTGCGTAAGGTGGACGACAGCGGCATCCGGTTTCGCTCCCACGTCGACGGCAGCGAACACCACTTCACCCCGGAGCTCGCCACCCGCAACCAGGAACGCTTGGGCGCGGACATCATCATGTGCTTCGACCAGTGCATCGCCTACGGGGCCGACGAGGGCGAAGTGCGCCGGGCCATGGAGCGCACCCACCGCTGGGCCCGCGAGTGTTACCAGACCCACCGGGACTCCGGGACCGCGGACCGGCAGGCCCTGTTCGGCATCGTGCAGGGCGGCACGTTCGAGGCTTTGAGGGACGAGTCAGCGCAAGCCATCACGGCCATCCCCTTCTCCGGCTACGCCGTGGGCGGGCTGGCCGTCGGCGAGGACAAGGAACAGCTATACGGCTTCACCGAACGGGTGACCGCCCAACTCCCAGCAGACAAGCCCCGCTACCTGATGGGCGTCGGCTCTCCCGAAGACTTAGTGGAGGGAGTCGCCCGCGGCATCGACATGTTCGACTGCGCCCTGCCCACCCGCGTCGCCCGCAACGGGGCGCTGTTCACCCCCGACGGGCGCGTCGACGTTACGAAGCAACGCTACGCCGGTCAGGCCGGGCCGGTGGACGAGGAGTGCGATTGCTATACCTGCCGGAACCACTCGGCGGCCTACCTCCGCCACCTATTCCGGGCCAAGGAACTGCTGGGGCTACGGCTGGCGTCGGTACACAACCTCCGCTTCGTGCTGCGGCTGATGGAGCGGATACGGGCCGCAATCATCGAAGGCCGATTCGAGTCCTTCCGCCGCGAATTCCTCGCCCGCTACCGCCCCACCAACGAGGCGGCCCGCCAAGAGCAAAAGCTCCGCTGGCTGCAAGAGCGGGGGGCGTAGGCACTGTCCCACGTACAGTCGCCTGATCAAGGGAGCGAGTATGTCCGAATTGCGCGACTACCAACAGGAACTCCTGGAGGAGGCGGAAGCCGCCCTGCAACCGCCCAGAGCACGGGTGATGCTGCAATTACCTACCGGCGGCGGCAAGACGCACATCGCGGGGGCGTTGCTTGCCCGCTGGCTGCAGGGTGGGCGCAAAGCCGCCTGGTTGACTCACCGCGCGGAACTCGCCGAACAGACCCGCCGGATGCTGGCCGACGCCGGGTTATCGGCAATCAACCAGCAGACTTGGGCGGCCCGGTCCGAGGCTCCGGCCATTCTCAACGGCGTGGTCGTCCTGATGGCGCAAACCGTCGGAAGGCGTACCACAGGCGGGAAGATCTGGCGCGGGTATAGCAACGCCGACTTGCTGGTAATCGACGAGGCGCATCACGCCGCCGCCGACGGTTGGAGGCGGGCCATCGACCAGTGGCCGGGACGGATCATGGGCCTCACCGCCACTCCTTGGCGTCTGTCAAAGACGGAGGGATTCGACCGGCTGTTTGGAGACTTGCTCTGCGGACCGCAAGTTAAACAATTGCAGGACGACGGCTGGCTCTGCAAAGCCCGGGTGCTCATGCCTCAGCCGGATGAAGTCATACGCGGGGGAGCCGTTGCCGGTACCGGCGACTACAACGAATCGGGAATCCAGCAGGCCAACCAGGACCACCCCGATATTATGACCGCCGGCGCCCTCCGCTTCTGGCGTTTCCACGCCGCCGAACGCCAGACCGTTGTCTACGCCGTCTCCCAGGACCACGCCCGCAACCTGACAGCGGTCTTTAACGATGCCGGAATACCTGCCGCCGCCATGCTCAGCGACACGCCGCCGGAAGAACGGGCCAAGGCCATAGAGTCGTTTGGCAACGGGACCCTCCGGACACTGGTCAACGTGGCCGTGGCTACGGAGGGGTTCGACCTGCCCGACGCCTCCTGCATAGTCCTTACCCGTCCTACCATGAGTCTTGCGCTGTACTTGCAAATGGTGGGCCGAGGTCTGCGCCCCAAGTCCGACGGCGGCAACTGCCTGATCCTCGACTTGGCGGGCAACGCCGAAATCCACGGGCTGCCGGAAGAAAGCCGCCAGTGGTTCCTACACGCCCGCGGGAGTATTCCCGCCGGTGACGCGCCGGTAGTCCGGTGCGAGAAATGCGATGGCGTATCGCCCGCCGCCAGTCACAATTGTCTCCATTGTGATACGCCTTTTGGCAAGGACTGTCTGCGGTGCGGCGTGTGGCGGGCCTGGATGCGCTGGAGCTACGAGACCCACTGCGGCGACCTCCATGAACTGGTATGCGACTATTGCCACTTGGACGCCCATATCCAAGCCCGGTTGCCAATTAACGATGAGTTGCGGGCATTGGCCGAATTAGGTGATTCGGGGACTGAGGAGATGCCCATTGAACATGAGCCGGTATCCAATCCCTTCCTGCGGGAACTGCTGGAAGAAGAGATGCGACACGTTGGCGGCGCAGACGAAGAACGCAAGAAAGACTTGCGCGCCACTATCGCAGCAAGAGAATCGGAGTTGTCCGACGACAACGAACTTGCCAAAGTTTTCGAGGAGTATCTTGTCTCGCTGCCGTTGTGGGAACGCCCGCGGACTGCCCCGCAAAAGTACCGGCTCTACAGCGAGTGGGAAGACGGCATCATACGGGAACTTGCAGAATGGAAAGACGAACTTGCCGGATTGGAAGCCCGTCCGGTAGATAAACGCCTTATCTACAACAACGCCAGAGAGCATCTGTTACGGCTGTTCGAGGCCGAAGCGCGAGAAATGGGGCTGCATGTGACGGAAGAATTTCGAGCGGGGACAGCACTGCCTTCGGTCGAGTCGAATTCTCTTCCTGTTTCATCCGACTCCAGTGGCTGGATGACAATCGCTCGTCTCGCCGCGTGGAGTCGCGAAAAGCCAGTCGTAGGGCATTCAGTTTGGCCTGATCGCCTCCGCGACCCGCGGGGAGGTGAAATGTCCATCACGGGCTGGACCAACCTTTTAGCTGAAACAGCCGAGTGGTTGGTAAGAGAGAGATTGCTGACTGAGGCTACCTGTCCGGTCATTGTCGGAAACATGGCCAACAGGTACTTGATTCATGCGACACCGTATCATCGGAACGGACAGCCATCCAAAGGCTTTAGGCAACTGTCGAACGGCTTATACATAGAGCTTAACTGGGGTCCGAAAGACGTTGCACGACGTTGCGAACAACTGCTCACCCGATTTAGCCAAGACCCAGAGCAGTTTCACGTTCTGCTGAACAAGTGACGCGGTTGCTGCCCAGCACCAGTCTCTGGATAGGGTGAGAGTCGAAGGGTGGTGGGCCTCTCGAGGCTATCCTTCCTCGTTGCGGTATTCTCTCACTATGTCCACGACCCGATGGACGAAATTGTGCACCTTCGGGCGGTCGTCCTCTATGTCATCGTCTTCCATGAAATCGCGGTAGAAGTTGTTGTGGAACTGCCGCGCGACGGAGAAATAGGCGTCCAGTAGTGGATCGTCGTATTCTTGGGCCAACCTCTTTACGGCTTCGGCGCGCGCCCGGTACTTGCCGAAAGGCCAGCCTCGTTGCTTGGCCACGGCTGTGATGGCGTGGGAAGCGGCTCCCCAAAGCTTCTCTGAGCCTTGCATAGCATCCCCGTCAGCGGACTCCCGGCCCGAGTGATCCAAGAACGTCAAGGCTGTCCGGACGTGCTGATCGGCAGCTATTTCGGCCCGTGTCGTCACAGTCGTTTACCCCGCTCCATGTGATAACCGACGCCTTGATAACAAAGATACACCACCCTGTTGGGCTGATAGCAAGAAGAGCGCCATAACGGCGCTCTTTCGGTCTGCGATAACCGGAGCCTCCCGGCCGGTGGCGAGTCTAGCCGCCGGCTACGGCGGGAACTATGCTAACCTCGTCGCCGGAGTTGGTGGTGGTGTCGAGGCCGTCCAGGAAGCGGACATCCTCGCCGTTCAGGTAGATGTTCACGAAGTAGCGCAGGTCCCCGTTTTCGTCGATCAGCCGGTCTTTGAAGCCTGGATACTCGCCGTCCAGCTTCTCCACCAAATCGCCAAGATTGCCGGACTGCATCTCGACCTTGTCTTTGCCGTTGGTCATCCGCCGCAGCGGGGTGGGGATCCGGACCATGACGCTCATCAGGAAAACCCTCCTAAATTGTCGGCGAACGGCCCAGCCGTCCATCACAACTACCCTCGCCCCAAGCCTCTCCACGTAGGAGAGGAAATGCCCGGCGCCTACTTGCCGCCCAAGAACGCTCCCTCGAAGGAGCCCATCGTGGGCCGCACCGATAGCGGATTGACCACCTCTTCCACCGCTTCCTGGGTCTTGAGCCCGTTGCCGGTGATGTACACCACCGTCAACTCGTCGGGCTTGATGGCCTGGGACTTGGCCAAGTGCGCCAGCCCGGACACAGTGACACCCCCGGCGGTCTCGGTGAAGATTCCCTCGGTTTCCGCCAGCAGCTTGATGCCGTTGACGATTTCATCCTCGGGCACGGCGTAGGCGGTGCCGCCGGAATTGTTGACCACCCGCAACGAGTAGATGCCGTCGGCGGGGTTGCCGATGGCCAGCGACTTGGCCAGGCTGTCCGGGCGCACCGGCATCACCCGGGCCTGATTGTTCTCCCAAGCGTGAACGATGGGGGCGCAGCCTTCGGCCTGGGTCATGTGCATCTTGGTGGTCACGGCGGGGTGATGCACGGTGTTCTGGTCGACCCCGAAGGAACTGGCCTCCACGCCCTCCAGCAGGCCCAGGCAGGCCAACTCGTTGAACCCCTTCCAGATTTTGGTGAACATCGCCCCCGAGGCCGAGGGCACCACCACGTGGTCCGGCAGCCGCCAGTCCAACTGCTCGGCCACCTCGTAGCCCAGGGTCTTGCTGCCCTCGGCGTAGTAGGGGCGCATGTTGATGTTGACGAAAGCCCAGGGGTAGTTGTCGGCGATTTCGCTGCAAAGCCGGTTGACCTCGTCGTAGGTGCCGTCAACGGCGACCAGCGTGGGCGCGTAAACAGCGGCGCCGATGATCTTGCCCCGCTCCAGGTCCGACGGGATGAACACCACGGCCCGGATACCGGCACGGGCGGCATGGGCGGCCACGCTACAGGCCAGGTTGCCGGTGGAGGCGCAGGCCAGGGTGTCGAAGCCGAACTCCACCGCCTTGGTGGCCGCGACCGATACAACCCGGTCTTTGAAGGAGAAGGACGGGTTGACGCTGTCGTTTTTGATGTAGAGGTTATTCAACCCCAACCGCTTGCCCAGGTTGCGGGCCTTAATCAAGGGGGTAAAGCCAGCCATGATGTCGACCGGGTCGTCGCTCTCGGCGGGCAAGAGGTCGCTGTAACGCCAGATGCTGAGCGGGCCCCGGCTGATACTGTCGCGGCTGATTACCTCGGAGATGGTCGCGTAGTCGTAGACCACTTCCAGCGGTCCGAAGCAAAAGTCGCAAACATTGAGGGGCTCGGCGGGTGATTCCCGGCCGCACTCCCGGCACTTGAGTCCACTAACGAACGCCACGGGCCTTGGTCCTCCTAATAAACGAGCCGGACAAACGAGCCGGGTAGCGCTTGAAAATCAAGGTTTCCGGCGGGACCGGCGCAAGCTCCGGCTGCCCCGAAAGACGATAGACAAAGAGCCTGAGACGAAAGCTCCAGGCTCTGCCCGATGGTAGCAAAGGCCCCATATCTTGTCAACCAAAGGCCAGCCTAGAATCGCCGCCGGACGCAGGGCCAACGCACGATGCCTAAAGCGGTTAAAACGCCGACCGCAACGCTGCTGTGCGGCAGCGTTTTTCTGCTAGAGTCGGCGGTGGCGCGCGCCAACCGCTGAACTGCGCCGGTCCACGAACACTATTGGGGTGGTAGAATGAGGGAAACTAGGGATCGCATCTGGGGTTTGGTTGATGGGGCGCTTGCCGTCAGCGGCAGTATGTTGCTGGCAGTGCTAATCAACAACTGCCAGTCCTGCCACGGTATCTGGCTCATCGGATTTCTCAAGGAGCTATCCGACAAGAACGCAGGGGTAATAGCATTAGCCACGCTGTTGCTGTTCCCAACGACAGTCTTTTTCTACTGGGGGTTAAAAATGTGGTTCGCCGCCAAAGAAGCAGTTGAGAGAAAAGCGATGGAAAAGGGCCGTCTGATAGGCCGTCAGGAGGAACGGGAGCGCATTCGCCAGTCTATTAGACAGGTGTTGGAGCAGCAAGGCATAGCCATCACGCCGGAAATCGCCAAAATCCTGGAGGGCGAGCCCGCTCCGCGCGTCTGACGCCGCCCGCTCCGGCGTCGGCTAAACCAAGTTATGCAATAATTAGAGGTGGATGATGGTATTGGCAGAGCAGCAACTTGAGACCGGCACAATTCAGTACGCCAGCCGCGACGGGACCACGATGAACGCCTTTTACAGCCGGCCCGCCGAAGCCGGCAACTATCCCGGCGTCATCGTCACCATGGAAGGCATGGGACTGATGGACCACCACAAGGACATCGCAGTGCGCTTCGCCGGGCAGGGCTATCTGGCCATCGCCCCCGACCTCTACACGCGGGAGGGGACGCCGGAGCCGGAGAACGTGCTGGCGACGCTCTTCGGCAGTCCCGACGCGCGGACCATGGACGACCTGGACGGTGCGGCGCTGTTCCTGAAGTCGCAGGCCCATAGCAACGGCAAGGTGGGCATCATCGGCTTCTGCTCCGGCGGACGCTACACCCTGATGATGGGCTGCCAGAGCAGCAACATCGATGCCGCCGTGGACTCCGCAGGCGGCCACATCGCCGACCAGGAAATCACCGACCTGCGCCCGGTCAACCCCATCGACATGGTGGCCAACCTCTCCTGCCCCCTCTTGGCTCTGTTCGGCATCGAGGACCAGAACCCGACGCCGGAGCAGGCCGAGCGGCTGCGGGCCGAGCTGGACCGGCACGGCAAGACCTACGAGTGGGTGATGTACCACAGCGCCGGCCACGCCTTCTTCGCCGACTACCGCCCCAGCTACCGCGCCGCCCCAGCACAGGATATGTGGCACCGGGTGCTGGAGTTCTACGGCCAGCACTTGCGGTAAATTTGGAATGTGGAATTAGGAGTGTGGAATGTATGACGGCGGGCCAAGATTATTTCCGCATTCCTCACTCATAATTCCTAATTCGGTAGATTCCCGACCGCTGCGACAGCAGGTATAGTTCGCCGTCGTTGTCTTGCCCGAAGGACGTGATGCGCAGTCCGGTGGCGGCGAGTTGTTGATGCGCGGTGACTTCGCCGCCGTCATAACGCAGCCCGAAAACTCTCCCGGAGCAGTAGTCGCCGTAAACGTAGACGCCGGTTAGCCACGGCACGGTGCCGCCGCGGTACACGTAGCCGCCGATGACCGAGCAGGCGTCGCCTTCCAGCGAGTATTCCCAGACCGGCGGAACCGTCCCCTCACGCTCGCAGTCTTCGCGGGGGGCGAAGCAGTGAGCGCCTTCCAGCGTGTTCCAACCGTAGTTTCCGCCCGGCGCAATCAGGTCTATCTCTTCCCAACGATTCTGGCCCACGTCGCCGGCCCACAATTCGCCCGTCGCACGGTCGAAGGAAAACCGCCACGGGTTGCGCAGTCCGTAGGCCCAGATTTCTCCCCGTCCGCCTCCATCAGCGAAAGGGTTGTCCAGCGGGATGATGTAAGGACGTTCCGCCGTCGCTTGGGAAACGTCAATACGCAGAATCGCGCCCAGCAGCGTGGCCGGGTCCTGCCCGTTGCCCTGCGGGTCGCCCGCGGAGCCGCCGTCGCCGAGGCCGACGTACAGGTAGCCGTCCGGCCCGAAGGCAAGCTGCCCGCCGTTGTGGTTGGGGTAGGACTGCTCCACTTCCAGAATCACCAGTTCGCTGTCCGGGTCTGCTGTTTCTGGTCTGCTGTTTTTCATGGCGAAACGGGACACAATCGAGCGTCGCGGGCCGGATGCGGAATAATACACGTAGAAGTACCCGTTGTCGGCAAATCCCGGATCGAAAGCAAGCCCCAGCAGGCCCTCCTCCGAACCCAAATCGTTCACCCGGTCCCGGATGTCCAGGAACACGGAATAGAAAACGTGCTCATCCCGCAGCCCCGAACCGTCGAACATCAAGACCCGGCCCGCCTGTTCGCTGACGAACACCCGCCTGTCGGCCGCCTGAACCAGGTTGGTGGGCGACTCAAACTCCATCCCGCCCAATACCGGCTCCAGCCGCAAAGTTTCCAGCGGCGGCGCGGCGGGCGCGGGCGGTGTGGAAGTTAGAGATGACGAAGGCGGCGCATTTTCACTACAGCCGACCGACAACGAAACGACGGCCATCACAATGGCCCACGCCGCGAGAATCAAGCTCATCTGGGAGACAATCAGCTAGGGTTTCATGCCGGGTGATGGTGGCCCGCCGCGTACATGAATACTAGCCATTGGCGCATTTCTCACCTTCATGTGTGATAATCATACACATCAACCGGGGCAGGCTCAATTCAGGTTTCCGGCGGCTGGATATGACGGCGATTGAACGCTGGCGAGACATGGTAGTCCGAGAACACGCTCAGTCGGACGGTATGAGACCGGGGCCTCGTCCGGCCGACCATTGGACTCCCTACGCCCAGCAGTTCAAGGCCGACCCGCGGCGGGAGGACGACGCGCTGCTGGACCTGCTCGCGGGGCGGGTTACGCCAGAGGATACGCTGATCGACGTGGGCGCCGGCGGGGGGCGGCTGGCCCTGCCCTTGGCCTTGCGCTGCCGCCGGGTGGTGGCGGTGGAGCCGTCGCCCAGCATGTGCGCGGTGCTGCGGGAGACCGCCGACGAGTACGGCATCGCTAACGCTACCGTGGTCGAATCGGACTGGTTGAACTCCGCCGTCGAGCGGGCGGACGTCGTTCTTTGCAGCCATGTCGTCTACACGATTCAGGACATCGGCGCGTTCGTCCGCAAGCTGGAAGAATCGGCTGGCCGGCTGGTGCTGGTGGTAGTGTTTCAAGCCCCGCCCCAGTCCCAGACCTACCCGCTGTGGGAGCAGGTGCATGGTACGCCCCGCCTGCCGTTGCCCAGCCTGCCGGAGTTCGAGGAGGTGTTGGCCGAGTTGGGTGTCCGCCCCGCTATCGACCCTCTTCCCGGGCAAACGCCGCGGGGGTTCGACAGCGTGGAAGAAGCGCGGGACCAGTTGGTCCGCCGTCTCTACGTTTCGCCCGGCTCCCGCGAGATGGAACGCTTGGAGGCGCTCCTACCCGGTCTGTTGCGAGAGACCGGAGGTGTTTACACCATCGAAGGCTCGGAACCCCTCGTGCCCTGCCTGGTCTCGTGGAGCCCCGCCTAAGCCCCCTTCCCTTGCCACCTGTTGGGGACCGGGCGTAGAATCGCTCTAATCCCCCCAAATCCCCTCTTGGAGCGCGCGCATGTACGACAAACCGATGCTCAGTTTGGACCAGATTCGCCGGGCCATGAACGCTATGCTGGACAAGGCTACTCAGGAGCCGGGCCGCCCGGTGGCGATCGCCATCGTGGACGATGCCGGGAACTTGCTCAACTACGCCCGGATGGACGGCTGCCGGACCAACCCCCAGGCTTTTGCCGTCCGCAAGGCCTACACCTCGGCCATGTCGGGCCGTGACTCTGCGGCCTACGCCGAGCAGCTAAAGTCCCAAGGCCGCACCGTTGCCGACATGGGCAACCCCAACCTGGTGTCGGCCCAAGGCGCGGTGGTGGTGCTCCATCCCTCCACCGGAGCGGTGCTTGCGGCCATTGGCGTGAGTGGGCTGTCCGCCCAGGAAGACGAGGACTTGGCCCGGTTGGGCCTCCAGGAACTGGGTCTTTAGCGCCGGAGCAGACGAGAGAGACATCCCGCCCAAACGCCAGGTCTGATTACTCAACGATATTCGAGCGGCCTCGGCCAACGAGTTTCGATTCCCGGAGTTTCTCTAGATTCAGGCATCCGCCGGAAAGACGGGGACGGCGTCGCATTCTCACCCAAGCAGAGAAGTGGGCTGACGTCCGGCCTAATCAGCCGACACCGGTTGCGCTTGCTCCGTCACCGTCTTTCGCGTTTGCAGGTACAGCCCGCCGAGCGCTCCAATGACTGTGCCAGCCAGGCCGAGGCCGAAGCTCCATTTCATGTCGATGTGGTCGGCCACCGCTCCGCCGATGGTGGGGGAGATGGTGCTGCCCAGGGAAGCGCCCACCGACATCAGGGCAAACGCCGCCGCCGAGAACTGCACCGGCACGTAGTCTCCCGAGGCCGCCGCGCAAACGGTGTAGGCCGCGCGCAGGGTGATTCCCATCAGGATTGACACCACGATAAACGACGCCATGCCCGGAGCAAAGGCCAGCAACGCAAAGACGGCGGACTGTATGGCGTATGACCACATGAACGCATTGCCTCGCCCCAGATAGTCGGACATCCGTCCCCACAGCACTCCGCTCACGATGCTCAATACGCCCATGAGCACCACCAACTGCCCCACCGTGGCCAGGCTGACGCCGTTTTCCTGCGACAGGTAGAGACCGAAAAAGGTGGTGAAAATGTTCTGCGACCAGCCGGAAAGAAAGGCGAGGCTGGTCACCAGCCAGACCGCCGGGCTGGTGAAGGCCGCTACAGGCCAAGCGCCCTGGCGGGGGCCGCCCGCCGGGCCGGACGCTCTCGCGCCGGGAGGGGCGCCGGGACGCTCCCGGACGAATACCAGCGTTATCACACCGATGACCACCACCAAGACCCCGAACACTCGCCAACTGTGACGCCACCCGTCCAGCTCGTTGTTGCCGGTGAGCACCGGCACGACCACCCCGGCGATGATGAACGCCACGCTGCCGCCCGTAGCCGCCAGACCGGCAGCCAGCCCCCGGTCTTGAAACCGGAACGATGAGGAGAGCAGCCCCATCATGGGGGTAAGGGCCGCACCGGTGGATAGCCCCATCCCGGCCAGCGCGACCATCGCCATTGCGTAGTTCTGGGAAAATCCCAGAAGCAGCATCGTGCCGCCGGTCGCCAGGGTGCCGAAGCCGATGATCATCCGGCTGCCGTAGCGGGGCGCCAACGTGCCCGAAGCCAGGGAACTGCCCATCCGAACGGCGCCCAGCACGGTGATGAGCAACCCCGCCTTGGTGTGGGACAGGTGGAGGGATGCCTCCATGGAGGGGAGGGTCAGGCTGTGGCTGTAGCTGGCGAAGCTGGTGCCCAAGTTGACCAGCAGGGCCATCAGCAGGACCGTTCCGGTGTAGGTGAAGAGCCAGTCCGGGGCCAGCCCGGCGATCCTTCCAACCTTCATCGGGTGTTCATCAGGCGTTTAACGGGCGAGAGCGCGGCAACCACAAGGGCAAAATGCTTGTCTCCCCCGCGGTTGCGGCGCGCTTCGGCTCTCTTCGCCCTAACGTAAGGGCCGAAAGAAGTCGCGAACGTCGTCGACCAAGCGGGCCGGTTCCTCCAGCGCGGCGAAGTGGCCGCCGCTGGGCATTACCGTCCACTGTTGCACGTTGTAGGAGCGGTCGGCCCACTCGCGGGGCGGTCGGCTGATTTCGGCGGGGAAAACCGCGACGCCCACCGGCACGTTGATGCGCTCGCCCTGCGCGAAGTCCCACGGCTTGCGCAGCGTTTCGTAGTACAGCCGGGTCGAGGAGTTGATGGTCTGCGTGACCCAGTAGATGGTGACCGTGGTCAGCAGCTCGTCCTTGGTGAAGCGCGACTCTACGTCGCCGCCGCAGTCGCTCCAGGTGCGATACTTCTCCACGATCCAGCCGGCCAAACCCGCCGGAGAGTCGTTGAGGCCGTAGCCCAGGGTCTGCGGCTTGGTGCCTTGAATGTGGGAGTAACCGCCCTCGGCCGCGGTCCAGTCCTCCCGTTGCTTGAGCAGCCCCAACTCGGCCTCGCTCAACGGCTCCGATCCTGGCCCCATGTAGGGCGTGGGGCGGGTCACCGAGGTGGTGTGAATGCCGATGAGGTTCTCCGGGTAAGAATGGCCCAGCTTGGCGGTGACGCTCGCGCCCCAGTCGCCGCCCTGGGCCCCGAAGCGCTGGTAGCCCAGCACGTCCTTCATCAGCTTGGCCATCACGTCGCCCACGCTCAGCACGTCCATGCCCCGCTCCTGAGCAGGGTCGGAGAATCCGTAGCCGGGCATTGAAGGAACGACCACGTCGAAAGCGTCGGCCGGGTCGCCGCCGTGGGCCGCCGGGTCGCTGAGCAACGGTATGATCTTGTGCATCTCGAAGAAAGTGCCGGGCCAGCCGTGGGTGACGACAATCGGGACCGGGTTGGGCCCCTTGCCCTTCTCGTGGATGAAGTGAATACCCAAGCCGTCGACGTCGGCCTTGAAGTGGGAGAACCCGTTGATCAACCTCTCTTGGGCGCGCCAGTCGAAACCGGTCTTCCAGTACTCGACCAGTTCCTTCAGGTAGTCCATGTTGGTCCCGTAGTCCCATCCGGTGTCCGGAAGCTCGTCAGGCCAGCGTGTGCGCTCCAGCCGGGCCTTCAGGTCATCCAGAACGGAATCGGGCACGTTGATAGTGAAGGATTCTGCCGGCATCGTATATTCTCCTGCTTTAATGGTACAGTTGCCATCTTATGCACCACCCAACCTCAGAGAGAAAGCCCCATCCCCACTAGGAGAGGGTGATCAACGACAAAGGAAGTCCCCTCTCCCTGAGGGAGAGGGCTAGGGTGAGGGTGAACTCCCCGCCTGCAACGCGGTCAAAATAGCCTCCTGCACCCCATCAGTTTCTTGCAACATCTCATTATTCCAGAACCTGATCACCCGGAACCCCTTCGATTCCAGCCATCTTGTGCGTTCATTGTCGTAATCAGCCTGTTCCTGATGCTGCCCACCGTCAAGTTCAATAATCAACCTTCGCTCATAGCATAGAAAATCAACAATGTACTTGCCGATGGGCGCTTGCCGCCGAAACTTGTAGCCTGCCAATCGGCGGTTGCGAAGGAGATACCACATGGTATTCTCGGCATCTGTTGATTGTTGTCGCAGGCGGCGGGGTTTTGATGTGGTGTTGGGCATTCGTGCTTTTCACCCTCACCCTAACCCTCTCCCTGAGGGAGAGGGGATTTTGGTTTTAGCTCTCTCAGAGGGGGTTGTGGTCGGTGGCTCCCTAGCCGGGCAGGACGGGTTCGGTGCGGTTTGGCGGGAGGTCGGGGTCGAAGGAGTTGATCAGGAAAGCCAGGAGCGCGTAGTTGCCCATGGTCATGGTCAACTCGATGAGTCCCTGCTTGCCGAACTGCTCCAAGGCGGCCTGGAACGCGCCGCGGCTAACCCGGCGGGTGCGGAAGAACTCTTGGCCGTAGTTGATTATTGCCCTTTCGTCGTCGGCCAGCGCTGGCAGCGCCCCGCGGTCGCGCAGAGCGTCGACCACGGCGTCGGGCACTCCGGCAGCTCGGGCTGCGCCGGCGTGGGCGTTCCAGATGTGCTCGCAGTTGTTCTCCCGAGCAGTCACCAACATGGATAGTTCCAGCGCCTTGTCGGGCAGCGACGATTCGTTGCGCAGGTAGCCGTTCAGCGCCGTGGCCAACTGGTGCGCCTTGGGGACGTGGATCATCACCGAACCTGGGCCGTGCACAGGCACCGCTCCCAAGCTTTGGACCATCTGCTCGAAGGTCTCCACCTGGTCTTGGGGTACGTTCTCCCTGGTTGCAGCCGGAATTCTGGCCATCGTTACCTCCCGGAATATCTCCCAGAATCATAAGGGGCGATTTCGGCTTAACCCTACGCGCCAGCATTTGCCTTGTCAATCCGGGGCAGGCTGGGCCTAGGCTGCGGCTCTTGGGGCGGCCGCATTGCGCGGCATGAAGAGACCGGCAAGCAGCAGCGTCCAGCTTGCCACAGCGCAGATGGCGAATCCGGGGAAGAATGAGCCGGTGGTGTCGTGGAGCTCGCCGACCAGGATAGGGAAGATGAACATCCCCAGGCCGGAGAAAGTCATAAACGATCCCCAGATCGCCGCCACCCGTTCTGGGGTCGCTCCGGCCAAACGCATGGGCAGGGTCAGCAAGGTGGGCACATATAGCCAGGACCCCACTCCCAGCAATACGACCGAGGCGTAGATGCCCAACGCATGGTCGAAGAGGAATGAGCCCAACCCGCCCAGGATGGCCAGAATCCCAGAGAAGACCAGCACGCCCCGGTAAGATTGGAACCGCAGCGGGATCGTCCCTCCGGCCAATACCGCGACCATGCCAACGAAGGGCAATATCCCCGTCACGAAGCCCGCTTCCGACAAGGAAATGCCCCGTTCCTCTTTATAGAAGGTGGGCAGCCATGTGGTCAACGCAGTGTACTGGATGAAAATTCCGGCATCGGCGGCCACCAGCAACACCACCGCTCGCCCCCGCAGGACGGTGAATACTTCCCGCAAGGAAATGCCCATATGCCGTCTTGGCCCTGCGTAGTTGTCCTTGGGGGCGGCGGGCCAGATGATGGCCCCGAGGACTCCGATGCCGGCGAACACGGTCAGAGTCATCTTCCAGCCCATCAGTCCCGCCAGAGGGACCGCCCCGGCCACGGAGATGGCTATGCCCAAGCTGAGGATGGCGGTGTTGAGGGCGTTGATGCGCAGCACTTCCCTGGGCCGGAACCATTGCATCACCAATGGTCCGGTGGCGGCGACCATGAGCGCCAGTCCAACCCCGTAGGCCAGCCGTAAGATGAGCAGGGTGTAGAAGTTGGGCGCGACCGCCGTGAGGGCCAGCAGGGCCATTGCGATCCACCCCCACAGGTAGGCCCGCCGCAGTCCAATTCGGGCCACCAGCATCCCGCCGGGGATCCCGATAACCGCCCCCAGCAGCATGGGCATGGAAACCAGCAGTCCAGCCTCCGCCCGGCTGATGCCATATTCCTCGATGGCCAGGGGAAGCAGCGGCGATACGGCGAAAAGGTTGAGCCCGGCGGCCAAATGGGCGGCCAGCGTCATTACCGCCATGAAAAGCCGCCGCCGCCCCATGAGCGCCCCGGATGCTTCAGTTGCTAGCTGAACAGCCGGCCGTCGCTTTGCGCCGGTTCGGTCTTCAAAGGAGCGGTCGCCGGGCCTAAGCACTCCGGCCCCTTGTTGCGCACGTTGTTGACCGCGCCGGAGACGGCGTAGGAGTCCAGCGACTCCGAAGGGGCCGGTATGAGCAGACGCTGGAGCGTCTCAGGGTCTTCGGTCACCGGGTCGAGCCACAGGGACTCGGTCTCGGCGGAAAGGACTACCGGCATCCGGTTATGCACCGGCTCGATGAAGGAATTGGCGGCGGTGGTGAGGATGGAGCATGATCGCACCCATTCGCCAGCGGGCGATTTCCAGAGCTCCCACAACCCGGCAAAGGCCATTGGCTCCCCCGACTTCAGGAATATGTATTGGGGGATGCGCGTCTTGCCGTCCTTCTTCCACTCGTAGAATCCGCTGGCCAGCACCAAGCAGCGGCGCTTGCGAAAGGCGGTGCGGAAGGCGGGTTTGGCGGCGGCGGTCTCGCTCACCGCGTTGATCATCCGGCTGCCGACTTTGAGGTCCTTGGCCCACGATGGCACCAGCCCCCACCGCATCATCTCGCCCTTCCGGTAGCCGTCGTTGGTCACGGTCAACACCTGGTCGGTGGGCGCAATGTTGTAACGCGGCTCCAGCGAAGTGTACTCGCTGAGGAAGCCGAAACGCCCCTGCAACTCGCTGATGTTGGAGACCAACGTGAACCTGCCGCACACGATAGTGTTACTCCAGTGGGGCGATGCGGCCGGGCGGCAGTTGTGCTCGACACCGCGCCCAAGCATCCTGGAGTTCGTCTTGGTGTAGCCTGGCCCACTCAAGCACTCGCCCATGGGCGGTTGGGTGTAGCCTACCTTTGCTCAATTCGGAGCTTCCCAGAAAGAACTTTGCCTGAACTCCGGCGTGTAAGGCATGGAAATGCGGCGGGCCGTGGTCGTTAGTAAACATACGTATAATAATGCCGTTGAACCGCGACAGTTCAGGCATCTACAGATTGCCCGCGGAGGCTGGGGAATAGTTCCTCCACCGACATGCCTGTTAGTTCCAGGTAGAGAGCGTCAGGGCAGAGGTCAATCTCATCACTCCAAGCAATTGCCCCGAAATCGGGTTCGATATAAACCGCTTTGAAAAACTCGGGATCGTCCCAAGCCTTGAAAACACCCTTACCGGCCAGGTGAGACAGGTCGATCTCTCCGGAAGGGCCATCGGCGTAGCTTATCCAAATGCGGTGATTTGGAAGGGCCTTTACTTCGATTGGCTTGGGTTGGAATCCGCCCGGCCCTACCAATTCATCATCCTCATCCAGGGAAGGTATCGGGCCAGGGTGCTCGCCGCGCTGACTCCGCTCCCAAGCTTCCCGGAGTTGAGTCTCACGGAGCGATACCCACTCGCGCACGTCTTCGAGGCACCGCGGGGAGAGCGAACCTTGCAAAACTGTGCCTTCCAACCCGATCACGGCCTGCTGGTCATCGTATGTGGCGTGAAAATGTGGAGGGTCATGGGCATCGAAGCACATCTCGATTGTGATTCCAGAGAACCAGGATACCTCTACTGGTGGCTGCCGCTGGTCAGCCGGAATGTGTCTTGCTTCAGCGCCCATCTCTATCCAACCACCTCGCGGAACTGCTGGATGGCGTTGATGTGGTCCTGGGGCGACTGGTAGCCGGCGCGCATGGTGTTGATGGAAATATGGGTTGCGCCCAAGCCCTGCCAGGCGGCCGATTGTTCCTGCCAGAACTCGGGGTCGCCGTCCCCAGCATTGATTCTGGCCTCCATTTGGATGTCCGACGGGTCCCGCCCGTACCCTTGGGCGAACCCGGCTAGACGGGCAACCGTCGCTTCCGCGTCAGCGACAGGCTGCATCTGGGGGAACCAGCCGTCGGCGTACCGGGCGACACGGCGCAGCACCCGGTCGGTGGGCACCGGGTTGGCCCGTCCTCCCGCGCCCAACCAAATGGGAATGGGCCGCTGAATCGGCAACGGATTGATGCCCGCGTGGGTCACGTCGTGGTCCCGCCCGTGGAAGTCGACCACATCCTGGGTCCAGAGCGCGCGCAGCAGCTCGATCTGCTCTGAGGCACGGCGGCCCCGGTCGTTGAAGTTCTTGTTCAGCGCCTCGTACTCCACGTGGTTCCAGCCCACGCCGATGCCCAAACGCAAGCGCCCACCGCTGAGCACGTCGACCTCCGCCGCCTGCTTCGCCACCAAGGCCGTCTCCCGCTGCCCCAGAATCAGGACCGCCGTGACGAATTCAAGGGAAGTGGTTATGCCGGCCAGGTAGCCGAACAGCACGAAAGGCTCGTGAAACATGCTCTCCAGGGTGTAGCCTCCAACCCAGTTCTCATGTTTGCTGGTGTCGGCCCCCAGCACATGATCGTAGACGATAAGGTGAGAGTAGCCCAAGCCCTCGGCAGCCTGCACGTAGTCGCGAACCGCCGCCGGGTCGGCCCCGATTTCAGTCTGGGGAAATACCACGCCTGCTTTCATAGTTCAGCTCCTAAGCGGCCTTTTCCTTCTGCTTGAAGTGGGGTATGACGTGCTTGCCGAACATGGCCAGCGTGTTCATCGTTTCTTCGTGAGTCGCCGGACCGATGGCGCTGAGGCAGAAGACCTGCTCGATGCCCATGGCCTCGTAATTCTCCACGAACTTGATGCAGTCGTCGGGCGTGCCCATGCAGAACGACGTTCCGGCCTTGACCACGTCCTCCGGTGTGGGGTCGCCGGGGTGAGGGCCTTCGGCCAGCCGCATGTCGCGCTGGTAGTAGCCTTGATAGTCGGGAGGGACGGTCTCCGGGTCGACGCCCCGCCACACCAAGCGGGCGCGTTCCCGCTGCTGGTGCAGGTACCAGGTCACCAACTCGGTGCCCCGGCTGCGGGCCGTTGCGGCGTCTTCGTGGCAGTAACCCGCCGTCATCAGCGCATTCTGGTTGTTGATGACTCCGCCGTTCGGCTTGGCCGATTTCAGACTCTTCTGGTATAGCTCCAGCGTGCTGCCGACGCGGTCCGGGCCTCCCTCGCTGCCCACCAGCGCGCCCAGTCCCATCTCTCCGGCCCGGCGGGTGGTCTCCTCGCTGGCGCAGGCCGACCACAGGGGTGGATGGGGTTTCTGCAACGGCTTGGGCAGCACCTGGCGGGGTGGGATCTGGTAATACTCGCCCTCGTGGCTGACCGTCTCCTCGGTCCAGATCCGGGGCAGAACGTGGGCGAACTCCTCCCACATCCCCCGGGTGTCTTCCAGATTCGTGCCGTAAGGAGTCAACTGGTACGGATAGCCGGTGCGCCCCAAACCCACGTCCACCCGGCCCTTGCTGAGAATGTCCAGGGTGGACATCCGGGCAGCGGTGTGCAGCGGATGGTGAATGGGGGCCAGTACCACGCCGATGCCCATGCGGATGCGGGAGGTGCGCTGGGTGACGGCGGCCAGCGTCAGGTCGGGGGCGCTGTTGTGGGACCACTCGGGCCGGAAGTGGTGTTCGGAGAACCAAACGCTGTCGTAGCCCATCTCCTCGGCGAAGGCGATCTGGTCGAGCGCCTCCCAAATGCGCTTGGCCTCGCTCTGCTCGCTCCAGGGCTTGGGCACCTGAATCTGGTAAAAGAGTCCAAATTTCATAAGCGAATCCCGCCCCTATCCAAAGCTATAGTTGCGTCATTATAGCAGGGAGAGAGTTCGGGGCGGTTGCCTGAAATCCCGCAAGCAAAAGCCCCGGTCGATGTCGGGGCTTCGTGCGCGTATATGACATTGATGGAGCCGGTGAGGGGATTCGAACCCTTGACCTGCGGTTTACGAAACCGCTGCTCTGCCACTGAGCTACACCGGCTTCAGATACGAATATGGAGAGGTTTCCCTATGCTGCGTCGTGTTTTGCAAACATTTTGCAAACGTCACTCCGCCAGCCGACGCTCCATAACCAGCCCTGCTTCCACGTCTGAGGCCGGGAGAACGTGTCCGTAAACGTCCACCGTAGTCTGTATGCTGGCATGCCCTAACCTAGCCGATACAACATGGACCAGCACCCCTGATGTGAGCAGGTGAGTCGCGTGAGTATGCCTGAGGTCATGGAAGCGCACGTCGGAAATCCCGCAGGCGTTTGCAATTTCGTTGAATTTTCGCGGCACGACATCAGGTATCATACTACCGCCGTCTCGCCGGCCGCAAACCTGCGACCTGTCCGCCAGCCCCACTTTTTCCACCATCTCCCTACGCTCCCTCAATAGAGCCGTGGTATTCGGTCCGAAAGCAACCACCCTTCGGGAACGCTGGGACTTCGGCTCGTCCAAATGCGTCGGGTCTCCTTCAATCGAGACCATCGTACGGACAACGGAGAGCGAATTCCTTGCCAGGCCCACATCGGTCCAGAGGAGTCCGCATATCTCCGACCTTTGCAGACCGGTATGAAGCGCGATGTGAATGGGGAGGTGATAGTCAGTTCCCTTTGCCTGTTCCATTAGCAGGCGAACTTCGGCTTCCGTCAGAGTCCGAATCTCCGGCCTGGACACCTTCGGAGGGGTCACTCGACTCATCACGTTCTGGGCCAGCGTATCCCACTTGACTGCCTGGCCAAGTGCCTCCCGCAGCAGGCTGTGGTGATGGTGCACTGTCTGAGCGGACAGCCCTTCTTCCAGGAGTTCGGAATAATACCTCTGGACGTGAGTGGCCTTCAACCCGGTCATTTTAATTCCCGGTCATTTTAATTCGACCCAGCGAACCGCGCTGAAGGCGCTTCACGATCGTCTTGTACCCTCTTGCTGTTCTAGGCCGGCCTGAAGTGGCCACATAGTCCCGCATCCATTGATCCAGATACGAAGACATAGTTATACGCGACGGTTCAACCAAGGTGCCGGTGTCCAAATCACGGACTACTTCGGCGAGCTTCTTTTCAGCGTCTTTTTTTGTGCCCTTCACGCTAATCCACTTTTGCCGGCGCTTCCCAGTGTCGGCATCAAAGCCTGCGTCGACGACGATAGCCCAAGAGCGATCCCCCCGTTTTCGAATGTGTCCTCTCATCTCATTACCCTCTTCTTTTTGATTGCTGAATTGATAAATGCGGGAGACGGCCCAGGGGCTGTAAGACCCAACGTCTCGACGTGAAACTGAACAGACCTTGCCAGGTTTCTCCCGTTAGCAACAAACCCTGTATACCAGAACTCGTTGTATAAGGACTTTGATGACTTCGTGGTCATGAACCCGATGGATCACTTGAGACCATCGAAGCCGGCTGGCTTGACGGAATGTCGTTGAGTCCACAGCGGAGTCCATCCTGGCGCTATATCACCCCAGCAAAGGAATTTGGATGAACAGCGGCTCGAAACAGCGGAGTCGATGCAGGCAAGCTTCATTGTAGCCACGGGTGCAGTACAACCTCGGGTTGGGTGAAAAAGCATCGGCAAAGGTGAATGTACGGGGAGAGGCGCGGAGCAAACGGAGGCTATGAACTCATATGGGCAGGGAAACTGGATCCGAAGAACGGCGGCTTAGGGCTATCCTGTGCCGGATCGGTACGTTGGTTGACGAGGCAGATTTGTGCCGCCACAGGGAGACCCTGGTTGCTACTCCTCTCCCGGTTGCCGTGTCGGTCGAGCAGGCGGCCACCCTCCTAGTATTACAACGACGCTTCATCAAATTGGGTGCCTCGTGAGTAGAAATTGCACTTGGGAACGGTCGGGCGGGAAGCTGTCGTGCAAGCTGGCCTATATCCGGGAAGGGACTCCCAAGAGCCCTATCACGACAACCGTCGTTGTAATACTAGGCGTTGCGCCTTCAACACTGGAGAATACTTGAGATCGGGGGCTTTGCGTTATTTCCGCATGGGACGGAGAAAATTGGTCCTACTGGAAACTCTGCATGAGTTTGCTCGGGATCTGGAGCGTGCTGAAACCGAGGATAATCGCCGAGACTAACAGCGGTCAGGTAGTGATCCGGAGGCAACGCCACTCCCTCCGTTGGCATAAAGGTCAAGAGGGACAGAATTCTGAAGGCTGAGACACTCAGATGTCCTGACGGCAGAAGATGGGTAATCACGGGATCCACCTTCCCGATGTCATCACCGGGATCATCGCCCTCCCAGCCAACATCATTGCCGACGGAGAATTGACCGTAATACAGGTTACTGCCAGAGTTCCGGCATACTCGATGGACGTGATGTATCGCTGCTTGACTTCGCAGAGCGTTTCCTCGGTCCTTTGTCAATGGCGGCGGCAAAGCGGGCCACTAGGGCGGCGGAATGGTGGACCACCAGCGTGGTGGCAGTTGGCTGGGCAGGGAGAGTTGGAGACGGAATCAGAGGATGTGAGCCGACTGGGTGTTGCGCGAGGGTTAGACGTCGTCCGGAGCTTGGGGCACAGCGTTCTCCCTGCTGCGCTTGAGGCGGTAGCTTTCGCCGTTCATCTCCAGGATATGGACGTGGTGAGTGAGGCGGTCCAGCAGCGCGCCGGTGAGGCGTTCCTAGCCGAAGACATCGGTCCACTAGTCGAAGGGGAGGTTGGCCGTTACCAGGGTGGAGCCCCGCTCGTAGCGCTGGCTGAAGATCTCGAAGAGCAGTTCCGCTCCGGTGCGGGAAAGGGGCACGAAGCCCAGTTCGTCGATGATCAGCAGGTTCAGGCGGGCTAGCTGACGTTGCAGATTGAGCAGACGCCTCTCATCCCTGGCCTCCATCAGTTCATGCACTAGGGCTGCGGCGGTGGTGAAGCCCACGGACATCCCGCGCTGGCAGGCGGCCAAGCCCAAACCGAGGGCGATGTGACTCTTGCCGGTGCCGCTGTTGCCGACGGCGATGACGTTTTCACGGCGCTCGACGTATTCGCAACGGGCCAGTTCCATCACAAGGGCCTTGTTCACCGAGGGTATGGCCAGGAGGTCGAAGGTGTCCAGACTCTTTACGGCAGGGAAACGGGCCGCTCTGACCCGGCGTTCCACCATCCGCTGGTGGCGGTCGATGGGCTCGAGCTCGGCCAGCCGGAGCAGGTATTCGGGGTGGTCCACATTCCCGGCGGCGCACTGGGCCGCCATCTTGCCGTACTCTCTCAGGAAGCTGGGCAGCTTCAGCTCCTTCAGGTGGTGTTCCAATAGCAGAGTGGACTTGCCGGTCATGCCGCCCTCCTGGAAAGAAGGCTCATATAGTCCCTGGTGCAGGTCGTGCTCACTCTCACCCGGGGCAGGTAGGGATACAGCTCCACGTCCAGCCGGAGCGGCCGTCCTTCCAGCCGACACAGCACCAGATGCTTAACTGCGTCGAAGCTGACTGCGCCCAGCCGGAGGGCGTCCTTGACAGCGGAGCGCACCTCGCTCATCGAAAAGGTCTCCAGCCGACGCAGCACCTGCACGTACTCCCTTTTGCCCTGTCGGCCCATCCTGGACTCCAGCAGGCGGCGCAGTGTGCCAAATTCCTTCGGCAGACCCCAGCCCTGCAACGGCGCCGCCTGGTCCAGGGCGCCGGTCTTCTGCTCCAAGAGCGGCAGGTAGTGGATGGGGTCATACACGAAGTCGTCCCGGTCGTAGGAGCGGCGATGTCTGGCAATTACTCCGGACCCACAGCTGATGACTACCTCATCCACGTAGCCCCTTAGCAGCACGTCCCGGTGCCCATAGGCCACGGGCACCGAATTGTCGTTGGTCCGGTACCGGACCAACGACAGCGAACTCACCCAGCCAGGCTGTCTGTCGCAGGCGTCGTAAGGAACTGACGGTAATGGCAGCAGGGCATCCAGGTCCCGCTCCATCCGCTGCCCGATGGTCTCCGCATGGCCCCTGAGCTTGGCGTCGATCCGCTCTAGGCAGCGCCGCTCCAAATGTGCATTGAGTGCGGCGAAGCTCTCGAAGGACGGAATGGGCACCAGGAAGTTGCGCCGCACGTAGCCCACCATACCCTCCACTTTGCCCTTGCCGTTGCCCTTGGCGGGGCGGTCGAACCGGTCGTCGAACAGGTAGTGGGACTGGATCTCGGTGAAGGCACGGGTGCGCTGGCGCCGGCCGTCTCCCAATATCCTGGCCACCGCCAGCTTGGTATTGTCATACAGGACGCTCTGTGGGACTCCCCCAGAAAGGCCTGGGTGGTCTCGGCCGGTAACTGTTCAGACTTGAGGGGAAATGAGCAACCGGCGGGTTTCCAGGAAGGGGTTGAGGCCCTTGGCCCGCCAAGTGCCGAAGAGGGACGCCAAGGTCATTTTGCTGTCGCTGCCCGGCCCCGAGCGGGTCCCGCCGCTGATTTTCCGGCTGACCACCAGGTGGCGGAGACTGCGTTCGGCGGCATTGTTGTCCGAAGGCGTCTGCGGGTGCGACACGAAGACAAAGAGTTCCTTGATGTGCCGTTCAATCCGCCGGCAGAGCTGGGCTTGCACTGCCACCGGGTCTTCCAGGAAAGGGCGGCACAGCGCCAGCAACCCCTCTTCCAAGAGCAACTGTCCCCGGGGCGGGGGCCGTCTGCCTTCCGCCGCCCAAGCCCGGGCCTTGACCTAAAGCCGCCGCACTCCCAGCGCCCATTGAGCCAACCCGCCGTCTTCCGGGTACCGCGCCTTCAGCTTGTGGATGTCCCGCAGCAGGTGAGCCCAACACCGTTGCTTCAATCCGGGGTAGTGGTCGTAGGAGGCGTAGAAGTCGCTGACCAGAATCCCCTCGAAGGAGTCGCCCAGCACCTCGTCCACCACCTCCTTGCCCCGGCCCCGGCGCAGGAAATACCGTTCCGTGGCAGTGCTGAAGGTCCAGGCGTAGCCGTTTCTCCCGTTCTCCCGCCAACCCGTTTCATCGGCGTGGACCACCGGGCTGGAACGGATGCGCTCCAGCGACTCGCTCACTTCCGGCCCGGCCTGCCGGGCGACCTGATGCACGGCCCGGACGATGGCCCCGACGCTCAGCTTCAACTGATGAAACCTTCCCAGATACCATTGGATGGTCCTTACGGGTGGATGGTCCTTACGGGCAGCCGGGCCTCTTCCCGCAGGGTCACTATCAGGCTTGCCAGGTTGGCTCCCAGGCGCTGGCGGCCTACAGCCAGACCTTTCAGAGGGCCCCGGGGCCGCCGCCGTTGCCGGCACAATGGACAGGTCCGGGCTATGAATACGTGCTCCGTGACTTCCGCCGGGACTGCCGGAATGTCTATGACCTCCCGGGTCCGCTGCGGCCATCCCCCGGTGAGAGCGGTATGGCATTCGGGGCAAGACTCCGGGGCGTGGGTCACCCGCCTGGCGGGTTCCATCCGCCGCCGGGCAAAGCCGTGGGGACGCTTCTTTCGCGGCTTCTTTTCTTCCGCTGCGGGCTTCCTGCGCTTGGCGGCCGGCTTGTGGCCCGGCATCCCAGCCCCCGGCCCGCCGTTGGACAGCCGGGTTTCCAGGCTTTCCACCCGCTGACGCAGTTCGGCGATAATCTCCAGCAGCGTCTCCCGGCTCGCCTGGTTCAGGTCCACTTCCGTTTCCATAGTTCCCTTATGCCACAATCGCGCCCCGGACACCAGCGTTTTTCACAGAAGCGGTTGAATTCGCTCAATTCACCTCATCGAGTCTGAACACTTACGGTTTTGTAACATGGATGGACAGGATAGACAGGATTGAAACAGGCCAGATTGATAACCCTGATAGCGGCACGTATAATGTTGACCAGACTGGCGGTTAATGCGGATAGTGCCGGAAGCGCCGGGGACGGCCCCTTCCGGCGGGAGGCTGTCATGGTAGACCTACTGACCGGGACTTTCACGGTAAAGAGCGGCCACGCCCAGATGCTCAAGGGCGGCGTCATCATGGACGTTGTGAATGCGGAGCAGGCGGAGATCGCCGCGGAGTCCGGCGCCGTGGCCGTGATGGCCTTGGAGCGGGTGCCGGCCGACATTCGCGCCGACGGCGGCGTCGCCCGCATGACCGACCCCGGAATCATCTGCAAGATCATGGACGCAGTGAGCATCCCGGTAATGGCCAAGGCGCGCATCGGCCACTTCGTCGAGGCGCAGGTGCTGGAGGCCATCGGCGTCGATTACGTCGACGAGTCCGAGGTGCTGACGCCGGCCGACGAGGTTCACCACATCTGGAAACACGACTTCAAGGTACCCTTCGTCTGCGGCTGCCGTGACTTGGGCGAGGCGCTCCGGCGCATCTCCGAGGGCGCGGCGATGATCCGCACCAAGGGCGAGGCCGGAACCGGCGACGTCGTCGAGGCCGTCCGCCATATGCGGGCGGTGCAGGACGCCATCCGAAAGCTCCAGACCATGCCCGACGACGAGTTGGTGGTCGAGGCCCGCGATATGCGGGTGAGCTTGGACCTGCTCCAGCAGACCCGGGAGATGGGCCGTATGCCGGTGGTCAACTTCGCCGCCGGGGGCGTGGCCACACCGGCTGACGCCGCGCTGATGATGCAGCTTGGCGCCGACGGCGTGTTCGTCGGCTCTGGCATCTTCAAGTCGGGCGACCCGGCGAGCCGGGCCCACGCCATCGTTCAGGCCGTCACCCACTACAACGACCCCAAGATACTGGCCGAGGTCTCCAAAGACCTGGGCGAGCCGATGGTAGGAATCAGCGCCAAGTCCATCCCCGAGGCGGACCTCCTGGCCCCGCGGAGCCTTTAAGCACACCGCGCCAATAATAGAGGGTAGACCGGCAAGACGAGTTGGAAATAGGCGTCTTAGCGGTACAAGGCGACTTCGCCGAGCATATCTCAGTCCTGAAAAAACTCGGCGTCGCGGCCCGGGAAGTACGCCTCCCGGACCAGATGAAGGGTCTGGACGGGCTTGTCATTCCCGGTGGCGAAAGCACGACGCTCAGCCGCCTGATGTCCCTCTATAAACTGCGCGAACCCGTAGAGCAAATGGCCCGTGAGGGCCGGGCCGTGTGGGGCACCTGCGCCGGCATGATCATGCTGGCCCAAGAGATCACTGAGCAGGACCCTGTCCCCTTGCGGTTGATGGACATAGGCGTGCGGCGCAATGCTTTCGGGCGTCAAGTGGACAGCTTCGAACAGTCGTTGGCCATCGAGGCGCTGGGGCCGGAACCCTTCCATTGCATCTTTATCCGCGCTCCGGTGGTGGCCCGTGTGGGTAAAGACGTCGAAGTCCTTTCGTCACTGGAAGACGGCCGTGCCATCGCGGTGCAGCAACGGAATCTTTTGGCCACCGCGTTCCATCCCGAATTGACCAACGATCTCCGTTTCCACCGGTACTTCATCAGCATCGTGGAACAAGGATGACCATTTCCGTAGGTCCAGACCGAAGGGGAAAACAGCTGAAGGGCGTGAAATGACGACCGCTTCTCGCTTGGGAGACACCCTGCGCTGCGTGTTAGCCAACGCGCCCGGCGGCGTCAACCATGCCTTCCCCGCCGAGGTCATCCATCGCTCGCGCCCGCTGCGCAAGGCGAGCCTGTGGCAACAGTCGCTATACAACAACGCCGCAATCGTCGTCACCCGGTGGGATGGCCTGAGCCTGAGAGGGTTGGCGTCAGCCCGGATGCTGTCGGGGCCGCGGTCATGGCAGGTCGACCGGCTGCACGTCGCCAGTGAGGCAGGTGGGCCCGGCGTCGCCTTGGAATTGCTGGAAGACGTGAGCCGGGAGGCGGGCCGGCACGGGGCGGAGCGGGTGTTCCTGCGGGTCGCTTCCCACAGCCCGGTAGCGTCGGCGGCACAGCAGACCGGGTTCTTCCCCTACTTCCGGGAATTGCACTTGCGCGGCTCCGGCCAGCCGGGTAACGGCGAACGAACCGACCCTAGCATCCGGCCCTATCACCCACAGGACGAGTTCGCGCTATTCCAGCTTTATTGCGCGGCGACCCCCCAGCCGGTACGGGCCGGGACGAGCATGACCTTCGACCAGTGGCGCGACGGCAGGCCAAGCCCCGCCCACCGCTGCTGGGCATGGACGGCCTGGGAGCGCGGACGCCTGGTTGGCTGGCTGGGCCTAGACATCATCGGCGGCGGCGTCAGCTCCGGGAGCCTGCTGACCCGCCCGGAAAACCCGGAGTTGATTCGCCCCCTGCTGAGCTTGGCGCTCGGACAGGGCGGCGAACAAAGCTGGCTGGTGCCGGAATTCCAGGAATCCGTGTCGAGCGCGTTGCAGTGCGAGGGGTTTCGTGAGGCCGGCCAGTATACCAGGTTGATCAAGACGGTGGCGGTACCGGTATCCGAAAGCCAGTTTTCCCTGGTGGAGGCGTGAA
This sequence comes from Dehalococcoidia bacterium, assembly GCA_965197575.1. Classification (GTDB taxonomy): domain Bacteria; phylum Chloroflexota; class Dehalococcoidia; order Lucifugimonadales; family UBA3495; genus VXOI01. The sequence goes on along the minus strand of OZ240214.1, from coordinate 4,483,944 downwards.
CTTGGCGATAGTGCTGGACACGGTCCGAGAAGAGCTGGAACTGGTGTTCGATGTGTTGCCCATTCGGGTCTCCGATGCGCTGCGGCAGCGCGATGACCTGGAAGAGTTGTTAGAGGTGGTGTTGGACTTGGGGCGTCTGCCCGAAGCCCGTTTCGTCAGCGGCGATGCGCCGTTGGACCAGCGGGAGGTCGACGCCGACGATCTCCAGGCAGTGATCGACCGCGTGGGGGAGTTCGGCGACGACAACCGCGCCGGCATCGAACGCACGCTGCACCGCATCTCGGCCATACGCAACCGCCGGGGCCGGGCCATCGGGGTCACCTGCCGCGTGGGCCGGGCGGTGTTCGGCACCATCAAGATGATCGAAGACCTGGCCTTTTCCGGCAAGAACATCCTCCTGCTGGGGCGGCCCGGCGTCGGCAAGACCACCATGCTGCGGGAGATGGCGCGGGTGCTGTCCTCCGAGGCCGGGAAGCGGGTCATCATCGTCGATACTTCCAACGAGATCGCCGGCGACGGCGACGTGCCCCACCCGGCCATCGGGCGGGCCCGCCGGATGCAGGTGCCGACCCCGTCGTTGCAGCACGGGGTGATGATCGAGGCGGTGGAAAACCACATGCCCGAGGCCATCGTCATCGACGAGATGGGCACCGAGCAGGAGGCCACCGCCGCCCGCACCATCGCCGAGCGGGGCGTCCAACTGATCGCCACCGCCCACGGCAACACCCTGGACAACCTGATAATGAACCCCACCCTGTCCGACCTGGTCGGCGGCATCCAGACCGTGACCCTCGGCGACCAAGAGGCGCGCTACCGGGGCACCCAGAAGAGCGTGCTGGAGCGGAAAGCGCCGCCCACCTTCGACGTGGTGGTGGAGATACAGAGCTGGGAGCGGCTGGCCGTCCACGACAACGTAGCCCAGGTGGTGGACCAGTGGCTGCGCGGTTATCCCATATCTCCGGAAGTGCGCTGGCTGGACGAGTTAGGCGCGGTGCGGCACGAGGAGACCGAAGCCCGGACCAGCGAGGACACGCCCGCCCCGTGGCGTCCCGAGGGCCGCGCCAACGGCCGGCGTCCCGCCCCGGCCAGCGCCGACGTAGCGGCCGACGAAGAGGAGGAGAAGGTCTCGGAAGTCCGGGTGTTCCTCTTCGGCGTGGGCCGCGACAAGCTGGAAGCCGCCGCCGCGGAAGCCGGTACGGCGGTGCAAGTAGTCAACGAGCTACGCCGGGCCGATTTGGTGCTGACCACCAAGACCCACTACCGGCGCGGCTCCCAACTGGTCAGGATCGCCGAGGCCAACGGCAAGCCGGTCTGCGTTCTGCGCAAGAACTCGCTGCCGCAGCTTCAGGAATTCCTGCGCACGGTGGTCTCCGAGTGGGGCCGCAACGGCGGGCGGGTGCCGGAGCTCGGCGAGCGGCCGGCCGGGGCGCCAATCGACAAGGCGATGCAAGAGGCGGAGGAAGCCGCAAACCGCATCCTCGGTGGGGAAGCCACGGTAAAACTCGCGCCACAACGCTCGCACATCCGGCGGCTCCAACACATGCTGGGCCAACGCTACAACGTAGCGTCGGTCAGCCAAGGCCGGGAGCCGGAGCGGGCCGTCCTGTTCTACCGGGTGTAGGGTGGTCCGCCGATATTTCCTCGTCATCCCCCAAGACCGGAAATACAGAAGGTTTCAATGCTTTCCTATACCAAATGGCTTGTTGCCCTTCTATTAGTCTCCTTGCTTCTTCTCATCATCGGTTGCGATGGCGGTCCGGCGAGCACTTCCACGCCCCCTCCCACCAACCCGCCTCCGACCTCAACTCCTGTGCCGTCCCCAACACTGGCGCTTGCGCCCTCTCCGTCGCCGACTATGACTCCAACCCCGGCTCCGTCCCCAACGACAATTTCCACGCCGACTGCTACACCAACCCCAGTGCCGTCTCCCACGCCAACCCCGGCGCCGACTCCCGCACCATCTCCAGCGCCGACGGAACCGTCTGCCCCTCAGGAGGGTGTGGTCAGGCAACTCTTGAAGAACGCCGCGGGGTTTGAATACGCCATTGGGCAACCGGGCGGAGCCCTGACCTTCGCCACTATATCCGAGCCGCTTACTTTCAACCTTGCCATCACCAACGAATCATCGTCGTCGGCCATCCTGGGCTACCTCTTCGAAGGACTGACCGAAATCTCATGGCTGACCGATCAGGTGGAGCCAGCGCTGGCGGAGTCTTGGGAGCATTCGGATGACGGCCTGACCTGGACCTTTCACCTTCGGAAGGACGTAACCTGGCACGACGGGCAGCCTTTCACGGCCCAAGACGTTGATTTCACCTTCAACCGGATTCTCTACAACGACGACATTCCGGCCAGCAGCCGTTCGACGTTCAACTTCCGGTTTCCTGACGCGGCCAGCGGCGAATGGCGGGAAGCGCAGATGACCGTCACTGCGCTGGATGACTACACGGTCCGCGTCGTCCTCCCGGTGCCCTTCGCCCCCTTCCTCCGCTCCATGGGCACGTCCGTATACCCGAAGCACATCCTCGAGCAGCATGTCGATGACGGCACGTTCGCCGAAACGTGGGACATCTACACCGACCCCGCCGAAATCATAGGCACGGGGCCATTCACCATTGGAAGCTATGAGCTCGGCGAGCGAGTCGTCCTACAGCGCAACCCGGGCTACTGGCTGAAGGACGATGCCGGCAACACCCTACCGTACCTGGACCAGGTCCGCTACATTATCGTCCCCGACTTCGAGGCCGAGCTCTCCCTGTTCATGTCGGGCGAGGCCGACTATCACGGTCTATTGGGCGAGGAATTCGCCTCCCTGGAGCCACTGCAAGAGGACCTGAACTTCACCCTATACCGGCGCGGCCCAACCTTCGGGACGACGTTCCTGGGATTCAACATGAACCCCGGAACGGACCCGGACACCGGCGAGCCTTACGTTTCCCCGGAGAAGCTGGAATGGTTCAGTAACACCAGCTTCCGTCAAGCCTCGGCGCACAGCGTCGACAAGACAACGATCATCAACGAGATCCAGGACGGCCTCGGCTACCCGCAGTGGTCCTCTATCAGCCCGGCCGCGGGCGACTTCCACAACCCGAACGTCAGCCGGTACGAATACGACATCGACAAGGCCAACGCAATCCTGGACGGTATCGGTTGGCTGGACACCGACGGGGACGGCATCCGCGAAGACGAGTCGGGCAACGCCATCGAGTTTTCGCTGGTGACCAACTCCGGGAATAGTGTGCGGGAACAGGTCACCCTGCTAATCCAGCAAGGCCTCGCGGACATCGGCGTCAAGGCCAACTTCGAGCTGATCGAGTTCGGCGACCTAGTCTCCCGATTGACGGCTTCCTATGACTGGGAGGCGATGGTCGTGGGCTTTGGGGGCGGGAGCGACCCGTACAGCGGCATCGGATTCTGGCACAGCAGCGAAGACCTGCACTTATGGCACCCGAACCAGACGGAGCCGGCAACGGAGTGGGAAGCCGAAATCGACGACCTATACGTCATGGGCAGCCAGGAACTGGACCGTGACCGGCGTGTGGCCCTGTACCATCGCGCCCAGGAAATCGCTGCCGAGAAAGTGCCGGTCATCTACACGACGCAGTCGGAACGGCTGGGGGCCGTCCGCAACATCTTCGGCAACCATACGGCCACCCTGTACGGCCTGTGGGACATCCGCTATCTGTACCGGACCATTCAATGAAGTCCCGCGGCCTGTTCATAGTATTCGAGGGCGGCGAGGGGTCAGGAAAGAGCACCCAGGCCGAGGGCCTGCGCCTGCGCCTGCTAGAACACGGGTATCAGGCGGTCCTGGTCCACGAGCCGGGCACCACCAACTTGGGCCAGTACCTCCGCAATTACCTCAAGAGCAAGCAGCCGCTGACCAAAGAGGCGGAGTTGCTGCTGTTCGAGGCCGCCCGGGCACAGTTGGTTGCCGACGAGATACGGCCAGCCCTGGAACGGGGATACGTCGTTATCGCCGACCGGTTCGCCGCCTCGTCCTTGGCCTACCAGGGCTACGGCCGGCGAATAGAGCTTGATCTAGTGCATCGGCTCAACGACTTCGCCACGTCCGGCTTGTCTCCTGACCTGACCATCCTACTCGACATAGAACCAGCGCAAGGGCTGGCCAGGGTCAGTGCGCAGCTTCCGCTGGACTTGGGAGGCCGGAGCGACGCCGTTGGCAGAGAGGATGTCGAGGGGCACCGCCGCTTCGAGGACCAACCGCTGAACTTTCACGCCCTGGTTCGCGCAGGCTACAGGGCAACTGCCGAGGAAAACCGGGACACCTGGCTGATATTGGACGCCCGGCGCTCCCAAAGCGAAATAGCTGAGGAAATCTGGGACGCCGTTGGCCCGAGGCTGCCCAAGGCCGCCGAGACCGAAACGCTGCCCCTCGACCTAGAGCTGCGACTAGGCTGAATTGCCGCCGTGCTTCCAGGATTCCGCCAGTCGCTCCGCGTCTCGGATGTAGTCGGCGGTCTCACGGATTTCCTCTATTATCAGGCTCTCCGGCTCGCAACTGCCGTCGTAGAAACAAGCGACATGGAGGTCGGCAGACCTGTTGTTATAGCGGCCCCGCAGAGATACAAACTCCGGGTCCCTCCTACTAAGTACCAAAAGCGCACTCCGCGCCTGCCCGGCGGACTGCGGTTCCTGCGCCGTGATTTCCAGCACCATGGCGTCGGTGGCCCGCTTGGTGGCGCCCCAAGCCTTTTCCGCCGCGTTGCGGATACGACCCTCCTCAAGCATCTCCATCGCGTCGTCATAGAGGGCCCAAGCGTCAGCCATCACGGCCCTGCCCCGTTCGGTCCCCAGCATCGTTGCCTCCGGTTTCTGCGTTGGCCTGCCCGCAGTGAATAAAATGATGAAGCATGGGGACGTTCACTGTCAAACAAAAAACTGGCCCCTTCCGCTGGCGGAGGAGCTTGGGAGCACTAGCCTTGACCCTCTCTCAGACTAGAATATAGTAAAGGGGCGGGTTTCGGACCCGCCCCTTCCGGTTGTGAAAAGATCTCTGAGGGAAGAGAGAAGTTGCCTAGTCGTCAGCGGCGACCAGCTCCTGATTGGCGATCCTCTCACGCACGTAAGCCATCATTTTGCGAACCCGGCCCAAGTCGGGGAAAATGTTCCCTTCGCCCTTCTTGTCGAAGATGCGCTCACCGTCCACGAACACCTCCATGATGCTCTGGCCGCGAGGGGAAATCGCCACGGCTGCGTCAGGACCGAAATGCCGGAAAAACTCGTTGGCCATCCACGTGGCCGTTCCGAGATGCTGTCAACTAACGCAGTAGGTAATCTCAATCTGGACTTTGCCTTCCATGTAAATCCTCCACGAATATTCGAGCTTGAGCCGTCCCTAGTTTAACGCATTCCGCCCCCGAATCAAGCCCCAACGGACTCACGTCGGACGCCGTTTAGAAGCGGGCGATGATTTCTTGGCCGAAGCGGCGGATGATTTCGTCGGGGCGGGGACCGATGGCGGTGATCAGCAGGACGTCGACGCCGTGGCTGGCGATGGCGTGGACTTTGCTCAAGCATTCGCCGGGGGTGCCGGCGACGGCGAAACGGTCGGCCAAGTAATCGGTCAAGCCGAGTTCGTCGGTCAGTCGCGCGTTGCGGGTGTCGCCCACCTGCTCGTGCTCCGCCGCCACGTATTCCCTTTGCAGCAGGGCCACCGGCTCGCGCAGCTCGGCGGGCACGTTCTTGCCGTCCAGGGTGAAGCGAAAGGCGTGATGGCCGGACGCCGCCAAGGCCATCTTGATCTCGTCGATAGCGGTCTCGCGGCTGTCGGCAATGTTGCACTTGGCGAAGGCCCAGACCTCCACCGATCCCTCGGCACGTCCGGCGGCCCGCTCTCCCTCGCGGATGCGGGCAACGGTATCGTCCAGCACTTCGCCGGTGAGCCCAGTATGCACGATGGCGGCGTCGGCGACTGATCCGGCCAACGCCAGTGTCCGCGGCCCCTCGGCCGACATGGCAATCGGCACCGGGCCCTCCGGCCAACGCACGTGGATGCGGTCACCCCAGTAGTCTACCTGCTCGCCGGAGAGGACGCCGCGAACCGCTTGCAGGTAGTCATGGACCTGCGCCATGCGGGCGGGCTTCAGGCCGAGGTTGAGCACCGCGCTGTCGCCGGTGCCGATTCCCAGGAAGGCCCGCCCACCGGAAAGCTCGTTCACCGAGGCGATGGCGGCCGCGGTGACTGCGGGATGGCGGGTCAGGGGGTTGGTGACCGTTGGGCCGAGCCGGACCTTGGAAGTAGCCGTCGCGACCACACTCAGAGAGACGTAAAGCTCGCGGAAGAGGGACTGGGAGTCGCCGATACCGATATAGTCGAAGCCCATCTCCTCGGCCAGCCTGGCACGACCCCGGAGCGAGGCGAGGCCGTCGGGCAGAAGGGTGACGCCGAACTTCATGGGGTTACTGGTAGACCCGGCGCGGGCCAACGGTCTTGACGTAGCCCTCAAAGTTTCGGCGCGTCTCGGGGATGGAGTCGCCGCCGAACTTTTCCATGAACGCCCCCGCCAGTACCAACGCGACCATCGCCTCTCCCACCACGCAGGCGGGAGGGGCCTGGCAGATGTCGGAGCGTTCGTAATGGGCCTGCACTTCTTCGCCGGTGTCCAAGTCGACCGAGGGCAGAGGGTTGAGCATAGTGGCGATGGGCTTGACGACGAAGCGGGCCACCAAGGGCATACCGTTGGTCATGCCGCCCTCGGTGCCGCCCAAGTTGTTGGTCTGGCGCTGCCAAGGACGGTCGGGGTCGGTTACCGGCTGGATGACGTCCTGCACCTGGGAGCCGAAGCGTTCGGCGATTTCCCAGCCTGGCCCCAAGGATACGGCCTTCACCGCGTTGATGGACATCAACGCTTGGGCAATTTGAGCGTCGATCTTGCGGTCCCACGACACATGGGAGCCAAGCCCGATGGGGACGTTCTCGGCGATGATCTCCACTGTGCCGCCAACGGTGTCGCCCGCGTCCTTCGCCCCGTCGATTTCCTGAGCCATGCGACCGGCGGCGGCGGCGTCGGCGCAACGGACCGGCGATTCCTCCACCGCAACCCAGTCGATGGCATCAATTCTCTGGGGCGGGCTGGCCTGGACTGCGCCGATGGAAACGACGTGGCTGTGGACTTCGATGCCAAACTCTTGCAACAGCCGAAGAGCGACCGCGCCCGCGGCAACCCGCGCGGCGGTTTCCCGGGCGCTGGCCCGTTCGAGGACGTTGCGGACGTCTTCGAACCCATACTTCATCGCGCCGGGCAGGTCGGCGTGGCCGGGCCGGAGCCGGGTGATTCGCTGGGTGCGCGGGCTTTCGGGCGGGCCGTCCAGGGGGCGCACCGACATGGCCTCTTCCCAGTTGGCCCAGTCCTTGTTTTCCACGGTCATCCCGATGGGGCTGCCCAAGGTCATGCCGTGCCGGACGCCGGAGATGATATGGGCGCGGTCCTGCTCGATGAGCATACGGCCGCCACGCCCGTAACCCTTCTGACGGCGGGCCAAGTGGACGCCAATGTAGTCCTCGTCGACGGGCAACCCGGCCGGGACGCCCTCGACAATAATCACAAGACCCTGGCCGTGGGACTCGCCAGCAGTGGTAAAACGGACCATATACCTCTGTGCTCTCTGTGGTTTAACTTCTCGCCTGCATTTCGGCGATGGCTGCCTTCAACATCACCTGCACCGGAGCGGGCTGCTCCGTCCACATCTCGAAGGAGGCGGCCCCCTGGTAGACCAGCATTTCAATTCCGCCCAAGACCGACGCTCCGGCGCGGGCGGCTTCGCGGAGCAACGGAGTTTCCAGCGGGTTATAGACCAAATCGTTGACCAAGCAGGCGGACGGGATTTGCTCTGCGGAAAGGGGCGAGCCGGACTCGTCGGGGCCGTGGGACATCCCGACGGTAGTGCAGTTAACGATCAAGTCGGCAGTCTCAGCGGCCCCGGCAGCGTCTATCAGTGAACACGCCGACGCGGACACGCCGTTGCTCTCGGACAGCCCAGCCAAACGCCCAGCCCGCTCCTCTGTACGGTTGGCGATCACCATCGACCCAGCCCCGGCCCTGGCCAGCGCCAGCACAACCCCCCGCGCCGCTCCGCCAGCCCCCAGAATCAGCGCCCGCTTGCCCGTCGGGTCGAACCCCGCGCCGTCCCGCAACGCCCGTAGAAAGCCGATGCCGTCGGTGTTGTGGCCGGTGAGCCTGCCCTGCCGGTTGACGATGGTGTTGACGGCCCCGGCAGCGGAAGCCCAGTCGTCCACCTCGTCCAGGAACGGCACGACGGCTTCCTTGTGGGGAACGGTGACGTTAATCCCCAACGTCCCCGGCGCTCTCAGCCCGTCCAAGAACGCGCCCACGCCTTCCGGGACCACGTCCCACTTCTCGTACACGCCGTCGATGGCCAAGTGGTCCAGCGCGGCCTGCTGGAACACGGGCGAGATGGAATGACCGATGGGGTGGCCGATGATGCCCAGTCGCTGCGTCACGGCGTGGCTACTCTTCGCGGCCGTTGGCTTGGACCGTTGGCGGCAGCTCATCGAACCTTGCGCCCGTGGCCTCGGCGGCCATTCGGCGGTTGTTCCACTCTTCCCACATCGCATGGGTCCGCGCTTGTCCCTCTGTAGTTCCTTGCGCCCTCCCTTGCGCCCTCCCTTCCTCGGCTCCTTCGTTCCGGGCTTTCTGGATTCGCTTCGTTCGCCTGTCTTGCAGCCAGCGATCCAAGTAGTCGCCTACTACCATGATGAGCCTCCCACCTTCTATTAAGGAGACTGATAATCCCGCCGACGCCAAGGTCACGATGGATACTCCCCGTGCAATGGACAGTACGATCTCCACCGGGCCGCCCCCGGCGCCTCGGAATATCTCATACCAGCATACCAGACCACTCCCGGCCAGGGTCAGTACGGAGAACAGCGCGAAATAGAGGGCCCGCCTCGATTCCGGGACGCTCCAAATTGACTCGCGTCGCTCGCCATCGCGCACTTGGCTAGCTGGCTAACTGCTCCAAGATTTCGTCCAAACGCTGCTTGCGGTCCCGGAGGTCGTTCAGGCGGCCTTCCTCGGCCTCGACGACTTCAGGTTTGGCCTTGCTGCGGAAGTTGGGATTGGCGACCAGCTTCTCGACCCGCTCCAGGTTCTTGAGGCAGTCGGCCAACTCGGACTTCAGGCGCTCGCCCTCGGCGGTCAGGTCGACTACGCCCTCCAATGGCAGCCTTACCACCAGCGGGTTGACTACCAGCGTCACCCCCTTCCGCGCGTCTTGGGCGCCGGACCCCTCGGCTACGATGCGCAACGGCTCCACGCGGGAGAGGGCGCGGATTACGTCGGCCTCTCCCTCGATTGCGCTGCGGCGGCCGTTGGCCTCCACCACCGCCTCCAGTCGCTGGGCGGGCGGGATGCGGAGTTGGGCGCGGGTGTTGCGCACGGCCCGGATGGCCTGCATCACCAGCCCGATTTCTTCTTCGGCCTCGTCGTCGATGCGACCGCCGGAAACAGGATAGGGGGCCAGCATAATGGACGCCGGACGCAGGGAATCCCCATCAGCGGCGGTGGCCCCGACCCGCGCGCCAGCGTCATTTGCCGCGTGCAACGCCTGCCAGATTTCCTCGGTGATGAAAGGCATGAAGGGATGGAGGAGCCGCAGCGTGCGCTCCAGCACGTGGGCCAGCGTGGGCAATGGCGACGGACCGGAACCGGCGCGCATCCTCACTTTGGCCATCTCGATGTACCAGTCGCAGTAGTCGTTCCAGATGAACTCGTAGAGCCGCTGCTGGGCGTCCCCCAACTCGAAGCCCTCCAACGAGCGGTTGACGTCGGCGGTCATCCGGTCCAGGCGGCTGACGATCCAGCGGTCCTCCCGGTGTTCCGGGGCGGGCAGGTCGCTCCAGCCCTCCAGGCCCGACTGTCCTTCCAGCCCGGAGATGACGAACCGGGCGGCGTTCCAGATCTTGTTGGCGAAGTTGCGTCCCGCCTCCAGCCGGTTCTCGGTGAAGCGCAGGTCGTTGCCGGGCGCAGTGCCGGTGGTCAGCGCGAAACGCAGGGCGTCGGTGCCGTACTTCTCGACCAGCTCCAGCGGGTCCATCGTGTTGCCGCGAGTCTTGCTCATCTTCGCGCCGGTGGCGTCGCGGATCAGCCCGTGCAGGAAGACGGTGCGGAACGGGACCGAGCCGGTGTTCTCGATGCCCAGCATGATCATGCGGGCCACCCAGAAAAACAGGATGTCGTACCCCGTTTCCAGCACCGTGGTCGGGTAGAAATAGTCGAAGTCTTCGGTCTGCTCCGGCCAGCCCAGCGTCGAGTGAGGCCACAGCCCGGAACTGAACCAGGTGTCCAGAACGTCGGCGTCCTGTTCCAACTCCGTCGAGCCGCAGGACTCGCAGGCTGCCGGGTCGTCCACCGCAGCGGTCATGTGGCGGCAGGCGGCGCAGTACCAGACCGGGATGCGGTGCCCCCACCAGAGCTGGCGGCTGATGCACCAGTCGCGGATGTTCTCCAGCCAGTTCAGGTAGACGCGGGTGAACCGCTCCGGCACCAGCGTTATCTCGCCGGTGGCCACCGCCGCGTGGGCCCGGCCCGCGATGCTGTCCGGCTGCTCGTGGCTGCCCACGTTCACGAACCATTGCAGGCTGACCAGCGGCTCCACCACCGAGTTGCACCGCTGGCAGTGGCCCACCGAATGCGCGTAGTCCTCGATTTTTTCCAGCCGCCCGAGGCGTTCCAGTTCCTCCACCACCAAGCGGCGGGCCTCGAAGCGCTCCACCCCGGCATACTTGCCTGCGGCCTGGGTCAGGTTGCCGTCGAGGCCCACGATGTCGATGGACTCCAGGTTGTGCCGCTGGCCGATCTCGAAGTCCAGAGTGTCGTTGCCCGGCGTCACCTTCAACGCGCCGGTGCCGAACTCCGGGTCGATGGCCGCGTCGCCCACCACCGGGATGGTCCGCTCCATGATGGGCAGCACGGCGTTGCGGCCCCGGACGCCGTCGTAGCGCGGGTCGTCGGGGTGGACGGCCACGCCGGTGTCGCCGAGCATGGTCTCGGGGCGGGTCGAGGCGACGGTCAGGCAAGTAACGCCCTCACCCTGGCCCTCTCCCGGAGGGAGAGGGTTTTCGAGGGGGTACTGGATATAGTAGAGCTTGCCGTCAACGTCCTGGTAATCGACTTCCAGGTCCGACAGGGCGGTGGCGCAGCGGGTACACCAGTTGATGATGCGCTCGTGGCGGTAGATGAGTCCCTTGCGGTAGAGGTTGACGAACGTGGTGCGGACGGCGTTGCTCGGCCCCGGCTCCAGCGTGAACTTGTGCCGCTCCCAGTCTGCGGATATGCCCAAGCGGCGCGACTGCTCGTGGATGATGCCGCCGAACTTGTCCACGTGGTCCCAGACCAGCTCCAGGAAGCGCTCCCGGCCCAACTCGTGCCGGCCGGGGCTGCCCTCCTCGGCGAGGCGGCGCTCTACGGCCCACTGCGTGGCGATGCCCGCGTGGTCGGTGCCCGGCAGCCAGAGCGTCGGCTGGCCGCTCATGCGCCGCCAGCGGACCAGCGCGTCCTCCAGCGCCTTTTCCAGCGCATGGCCCAAGTGCAACTCCCCCGTCACGTTGGGCGGAGGCATGATGATCACGTAGGGCTCGCGGCCATTCTCGATGCGGGCGTGGAAGTAGCCTTGGGACTCCCACTCCCGGTAGATGCGTTGCTCGACGTCGGCGGCGTTATAGGCCGGGGGCATCATCGGCGAAAATCTCTCCATGTTTTTATTTAACCACAGAGAGCGCAGAGAACACAGAGATTCCTAATTGCCCTCTGTGCTCTCTGTGGTTAATCTTTCCAGGCGCTTGATGGCCTTGCGGGTGTCGCTGGCCACGCGGGCCGGGTCCCACTGGTGGATGCGCCGCTTGTGCAGCCAGTAGGTGAACTCCTTGAGGTCGGTCAGCGACAGGCGGCGGCGCCGGTCCATGCCCGCCTCCCGGCGGAACTGGTCCAGCAGCTCGGTGCGCGACTTGGCGTAAAGGTGGGCGAAGGCTTCCTCCACCAGCCCCTCGCTGTCGGCGTAGCCCCGGGCCGTGTGCCGCTTGCGGGCCTCCTCCTCGGCGTCCAGTTGCAGCGCCTCCTCCAGCACCACCCCGTAGTGGTAATTCAGATAGGCGCGGTACTTGCTGGGGCCGAGCAGGTCGCGGAACTCTCCGTCGTCCAAGCGCTCCGGCAGCCGGCCCTCGAACAGCAGCGACTCCTCCTGCTCCGCCGGAATCGCGCCGTCGGCCTCGGCGCACAGCCGTTGCGCCAGCAGCAGCCAGTCGAACGCCTCGCCGCCGATGATGTACTTATTCGTGCGGCCCTGAAACGTCTCCTCCGGCAGCGTCCACAGCGCCATCGCCTCCAGCAGCGCCCGGTGCCACGGCGCGCCCGCCGCCAGCGCCGCGCGGAAATGCAGCAACGCCTCCGGGAGCGCCCTGGTGGTTATCGCCAGCGTCATTTCGCCACGTTAGCACCGCCCTCGCGCCACTGTCAAACGCGGGGTGGCGGGGGACGTTTAACGCGGAGAGCGCAGAGGGGCGCAGAGATATACAGAGTTTTTTTAGATTTAACCCGAAAAATCTCTGTGTTCTCTGTGTTCTCTGTGTTCTAATTGGTCTATGCGTTACTCGGGGTTGGGCTTGTGGACATAGCTTGGCTGGGGCATTCCTGCTTTCGGCTCAGCTCGGCCGACATGGTGGTGGTCACCGACCCCTACCCGGCCGGGCTTGGTCTGCGTCCCGACGTTCGCCCCGCCTCCGTCGTCACCGTCAGCAACACCCACCCCAACCACTCCAACTGGCAGGGCGTCGCCGGCGAGCCCAAGGTCTTCCGCTCCCCCGGCGAGTACGAGTACAACGGCATTGCCGTCCGGGGCGTGATGACCCCGCTGGCCCCCGGACGGCCCCAGGAACAGCGCAACGTCGCCTACTCCATCGAGATCGACGGCGTCAACATCTGCCACCTCGGCGACATCGACGCCCCGCTGGCCACCCGCCAGGTCGACGATCTCAAGCCGGTCGACGTGCTGCTGGTCCCCGCCGGCGGCCGCTGCACCCTGGGCGTCGACCAAGTCCACCAGACCGTGCAGGACCTCGACCCCCGCATCGTCGTTCCCATGCACCACGCCCACGAGCGGGTCAACGTGCCCCTCGACCCCGCCGACGCCTTCCTCCGCCGCATGGGCCTGGACGCCGTGCAGCCCCAAGCCCGCCTACAGGTTACGCCCAGCTCCACTCCCGCCGACGTCCGCCTCGTCCTCCTCACCGTCCAACGCCGCGCCACCTAGTTTTATTAAACGCCGAGAGCGCCGAGGGGGGCGCGTCCAAAAGTCCCCTCTCCCTCTGGGAGAGGGTCAGGGTGAGGGCGTCCCCCCGCAGTCCAACCGTCGCTCATGCGAAGGATTTCCCCCTCACCCCAGCCCTCTCCCCAGGGAGAGGGGGAACGGAAGGGCGTTCCCGGCGTTTAATAAACAAGGGCGCCCTGGTGGGGGCGCCCTTGGGGTTGCCGGGGTGTGCGGCGGTGGTGGTTAGCTGCGACGGCCTGCCAGGAATGCGCCGCCCGCGGCCACCAAGGCCACTATGCCGACGATCAGGGCAATGATGCCCAGGATGCCGCCGCCTGCGGGGCCGGTGGCTCCCGTGTCGCCCTTCGCGCCGGCCGTGCCGTCAGCGCCCGCGGACCCGGCGGCGCCGTCATTGCCGTCATTGCCGTCATTGCCGTCGGAGCCTGCGGAGCCGGTGGCTCCCGTGTCGCCCTTCGCGCCGTCAGAGCCGTCAGAGCCGTCAGAGCCCGCCGGGCCTGCGGGACCGGCGGCTCCGGCCCTGCCGACTGCGCCCGCCGGGCCGTCAGCGCCGGGTTCGCCGGCCTCGCCCTGCATACCCCTTTCGCCCTGCGGGCCGACCATCATCATCGGCTTGTCGGGCTCCGGCATCATCATCGCGTCGGAGGTCAGGTCGAGCATCACGTTGTCGCCCGCCATGTACATGCCGGTTTCCATTGCGTCCATTTCGCCGACCATGAAGCTCACCGTGTCGTCGGCCGGGGCGCTTTCGAGGATGATTTGCAGACGGTACTTGCCGTCCATCATCACCTCGGCGTTGCCCGCCTTCTCCCCGTCGATCATGGCGACCACCATGGTGCCTTCGGCCGCCATCTCCTCGCCCATCATCACGCTTCCTACGAAGGTGTGGGGAAGAGCGGGCACCTGCGCCAGCGCCGCCGCCGCCGGCAGGCTGAGCAACAGGACCATGGCCGTGAACAAGGCCAAGAATTTACTTTTGGTCATTCGGTCCTCCTAGTGTCACACGCGGTGTGGTGGGCGGGGCCGCCCGCCGGACGGCCCCGAGTGTCCCTTGCCGGAAGGTTGCCCTTACCGCAGGACGATGAGGTTCCAGCCTGCGAACAGGGGCTCGCCCTGGAATTGCGCGGCATTGGTCACCTTGACCCAAACGGCCTGGCCGCTGGTGGACTCGGTGTAGTCGTTGAACTCCGCGAAGTCCGGGCGCGGGTCGTAGACGAGCCACTCGGCAGTGGCGTTGACGTAGTGGTAGACCCGTTCCAGGTTGTCCGCATCGATCAGCGCCTTGAACACCTCACCAGTGGGCAGGACGGCAGCGCCGGCCTCGCCGACGGTGAACACGACACTCTCGGTGTCGTCGCCGACCTTGACGACCAGCGAGTGAGTACCCTCAGGCAGGGCCGGTAGAAGAATGGTCGCCGAGAAGTCGCCATCCGCGTCGGTGTTGATGATTCCCGTCAGCACGCCGAGGCCGCCGACCGTGATGGAACTGACCGGGCGGTACGCGGTGAAGCCGTCCCCGGTAATGCTGACTGAAGTTCCGGGCCTGCCTTGCAGGGGGCTAACCGTGAGCCCGCCGCCAGGAATGGTATGGGTCTCGCTGGCGCTCTTCGCAGCAACGTCATTGTCACCCACCGCCTTAACGGTGTACTCGTTTCCGACCGGTTTGTCAGTCGGGACTACGAAAGCCTTGGTCCAGTTACCGGTGCTGTCGGCGTTGACCGAGACCACGGTCTTGCCATCGTATTCGATCTCGACTACCGCACCGGCGACATAGCCCGTCCCGCTGGCCACCACGGTCGTATCCGGGCGGCTGGTCTCCGGATTCAGCGTTAGGGTCTCTTTGGGGATGGTTATGCGGGCCACGCCCTGGCGGTTGTTGCCGGGGTTGGGATCGGCGTCTGTATCGCTCTCCCGGACCTCGACCAAGACATCATCCCCCTCGTCGGTGACGCTGTCGGGTATCTCGATGTTCGCGACGAAGTTCCCGGAACTGTTGACCAGGATAGAGGTGTCGGGTAAGTCGGCTGTCTCGCCGCCGACCATGATCACTAAAATCTTAGCCTGCTTGGTGAACCCGGACCCCTTGATCGTTATATCCTGTCCAGGAACAGCCGACGTGGGGCTCACGTCCAGCGGCAGGCCCTCGACGGTGATGTCGGCGGTGCCGGTCTCGTCGTCGCCGCCATCAGTCGGGACAACCGTTACCTTGATTTGGTGCTTGCCTATGGTCAGGTCGACAGGGATAACGGCCTCGATATCGTCCGACCCGTCCGTGCCCTCACTCGGGAATAGCTCCTGGCCGCCAATGGTGGCGCTGGCCCTACCTTCACTGAAGTTGGCCAGGGTCACGGTGATCTCTTGCCCGGGCTTGGCGGAGACCGTGCTCAGTGAAATCTTTCCGGTGACGGTGAACGTCGGATAGGCATTGTCATCAGCGTTGTGAGCGCCGGTCCTGTAGGACGTACCGTTGGCTTTCAGGACGTTGATGTAGTTGACATCCGAGAAGTTACTATCGACGGTGAAGGTATAGGAGAACGTCCCTTTATCAACGTCGATGGTGGTTGCGATTTCATGCTCGTCGTTCTCCGGCTTGCCGTCAGGAGTGCCGGGGTCGTCGATCATATCGCCATCGTCGGCAGGATCGTCGATTTGGCGAACGGTGTCGATGAACAGCGAGGTAATGTCGCTCCCAAATCCCTTGCCGGTAACCGTCACCTCGGTCCCAGTCGGCCCTTTGTCCGGCTTGATGCTCAGGGACTCGGCGACCATGATGGCATTGCTTGCCACGGCGGGGTCGTACGGGGTGTCCTCCCTGGCCTCATCTGTCACTTGTACGACCTTTACCGAGTAACTACCCGACGTCGTCGGGACGGTTATCCCGGCACTCCGTTCGAATATGATCCTGAAGTGCGGGCTCAAGCCTTGGAAGCCAGCAGCAGCAGTTTCGTCACGTTGGTCCATATCATCCACGGTTATCGTAACCATGGATCCCGAAATTTGAACGTCGTCCGGTGTCCCTCTCATCGTCTCTGTCATACCGTTGGAAGCTAAGCCGCGCAAAGATACGTCATCGATGTCGATAACGGGGGGCAGCCCAAAACTCCCCATGTCGATGACTATCTCTTCCAAGTTGTTTCCCTCGGCACCGGCGGTGTCCAACCCCTCCTCGGTCCCTATTTCGACTATGACGCGGGCTGCGGCCCCAGCGCCCTTCGGACTGACGTCAAGGTGGACGCCCAGACCGACCTCGTTGCTCTCTTCCCCGTCTACCGTGGCCATTGCGTACACAGGGGTGTCGGGGTTGTCGATTCCATCCGCAAACACGAGTGTGATTTCCGTGTTGGCCTTGAACGTCAACGGCTGGTCCCCGTCCGTGACATCATCGATGTCATTCGAGAGCGTTATGGTCACTGTCGTGAAAGCAGCCATCGCTTCAATCGCGTCAGTGTTGGGATCCTCTACCACCGCTGCAGTGGTATCTACAGCTATAGTGCCATTGCCGGAGGTGATCGTGGACATCACGTCCTCACCTTCGGAATCTGTGCCGCTGACTGTCACGCTATCAACGTCACTATCAGTAGTGACGGTAAAGCCTGTGAGCACGACAACAATTTCGTCTGGGTCTGGAGTTGCACCACCGCTTAACGCCTCACTATCGGTGAACTTGACGGTAACTTCGACATCTTCGGCACCGGGCTTGGTATCGTCAACGCTTAGGGATACGCCGGAAGTCGCCGCCCCCGCCTGTTGGGAGCTGAAAGTGCCCAGCGCGAACAGGACGGCGAGGATGCCCACCGCCATGATCAGGGCCAGGCCGAAGGTTTTGCCTGTTTTTGTGCTCATTTAGTCCTTTCTCCTTGTACCTCTTGGCTGAAGCGAAGCCCGAACGGTCGATTTTGGTGAAAGCCGCTTCGCCCCACGCGGGTTGGCCGCTGGTGTTCCGCCCCGGGCGGATGGGGTTTAGCTACATACCCGACCCCCGTAGCAGCCTGGGGACGCCGGAGGGAATAGCGCTGGGAAAGAAGAAGTAGTGCGCGCCGGAAGCAACGCCATCCCCTCGCGCCGCGAACCCACCGTCCCCGGCTGGAAATAGGTTAATGCCAGTGTGCATCCCGGCTTTTCGGCTTGTCAATGACTCTCAGGCCAGCCAAAAAGCAAAATGCAACACCCCCATTAAACCCCGCCAAGAATTACGAGAGAATTACGTGGGGCCGGGGGGACGGTTAAACGCAGAGAGCGCAGAGGGCGCAGAGATTTGGGGTATTCTCAAAAAACCTCTGTGCTCTCCGCGGGATCTGTGGTGAAAAGAAACCCGTCAGCCCACGAGTTTCAACAAGGCGAAGGTGATGCCGGTGTTGATGCCGACAACAGAGGTGATGATGGCAATGGCCCCGAAGAGCATGTTCTTGAACATACTCGCCTCAAGCTGGGAGATGTCGGTCTTGAGTTCCACGCGCAGCTCGGCGATGTCGGTCTTGAGTCCCACGCGCAGCTCGGCGATGTCGGTCTTGAGTTCCACACGCGCTTCGGCGATGTCGGTCTTTAGGGCGGCCTCCAGCTGGACCAGGTCGGTCTTTAGGGCGGCCTCCAACTGGACCAGGTCGGCCTTTAGGGCGGCCTCCAACTGGACCAGGTCGGCCTTGGTGGCGACGTTGCCGGTCATGGCGTCGGCAATGGCGTTGACCACGGCCACGGCCACTTCTTCCTCCAAGCCGACCTCTTTCAGGGAGGCAACCGCTCTATAGGTGTCGAACATGGCAGGATTATATTACGCCGGGACGCCGGCCAGCAAAGACGGGGGGTTTACCGCAGAGGGCGCGGATGATTTTTTGTTTTACTCCGCGCTCTCCGCGTTCCTCCGTGGTAAAATAAGGCTTCCACTCAGGGCCGTATTTGGGGGGAGAACCATGTATACATTGCCTGTCGAGGAACGGGTCAGCCGTCTGGAAGCGTCTTATGAGCATCTGGCGACCAAGGCCGACCTCTACCAAATGGAGAGCCGGCTGGTCCGCTGGATGATAGCGAGCATGTTGGGTCTTGCCGGGCTGGTTGCGGGTGTCGCCGGGCTGGCAGTCGCCCTAATCAAGCTGCTATAACGGCAAAGCCCTTTTTATTCACCGCGGAGGACGCGGAGATTTTGTTGTTTTACTCCGCGTCCTCTGCGGTGAAAAAGGCCTTTGCGTTAAACCGGCTTCTTGGGGCGGACCGAGAGGGGCTTTTCGATCACGCAGTAGACGTTGTCGCGGGCGGTGATGCTGCTGGCCTTGTGGCGGCCCGACTGGTTGACCAGCCTGGGGCCGCTCAACCGCCGGGCGTTGATGGCGATGCGCTCGCCCCGCAGGGCGTCGCCGGCGTTAAACAGGGTCGTCATCGACGCCGATGGCCCCTGCCGCTTCCAACTCCCGGCATATTTCCACCACCACCGGCAGGTCGATCCGCAGCCGCTCGGAAATGTCGGAGTAGTACAGCGTCTCGCCGGTGGCGAAGAGGCCGATAATTTCGGCCTTCGCCTCTTCCTCGCTGATGGTGCGGAGAACAATCACCCGCTCCGGGGAACTCGCCTCGTAGAGAGCGAGTTGCTCTTGCAGCGCGGCGACCTGAGCCTCCAACTCTTTAATTCGAGTTTCCGGGTGTTCAGAAATAAGCGTCATAATTCCTCTGCATTAGTCTACACCACAGAGCGCACAGAGGTTTTTTGTTCACCGCAGATAACGCGGAGGCTTTTCATTTTCGGAAAAAGTGTCCCCTCTCCCTCTGGGAGAGGGTTAGGGTGAGGGCGTCCCCCCGGCAAACTGACTTGCCACAGCCACCACTATGGCAGGGAGAATTGTCCCTCACCCCAGCCCCGTGCTATGTTCTAAAACACAACTTTGAATCGCGACGGGGCCTTTTGTATTTCTCTTCTCGAAGTGGATGGTCTCCTTGGCCGGAATGCCTTCCGGTCTTTCGGAGCGGACCGGCAGGTGATAGTAGATGACCCCGTGTCCGTCTTGGAAGAGTTCCACTCTCTCGATGAAGATGTCGATCAGATCTCTCACGGCTTCGGGATCCTCGGGGTCTGTGAACATCTTACGGCTCATCACCGTCTCGATGATTCCCTCCCTGTCGTTTACGTAAAGGAGTGCTTCTTCGGTAGCTTCCGCGATTCCTTCAAGCATCTTTTCCAGTTCCGCTTTTTCCCTTTCGAGTTCGTCCACCTCGTCGATGAGTGAATTCAGGGTCTTGCGTCTCTTTCTGGCCTCCAGGAGCGCTTCGTTGCCGCTCTCAATTTTGCCTTTGACCACCTTCAGACGGTCGCTGATGCCTGACTTGCTGGTTTCCTGTTCCTCGAGGTACTCCCTGCTCATCTCGGCGACTCCGTCGATGATGCTTTCGAGAGTGTCTTCGGTGAGGTAGTGATTCCTCAGTCTGTCAGAAACCGCCACGAGGACGCTGTCCAGTCTGGCGCCCGTGAAGACGCAGGTATCGCGACCGTGATCCTTCTTCCAAGAGCACCGGAGCCGTCTCACGTCGTTCTTATTGCCGGTGAGCTCCAGATTGCTGTTCTGTCCTTGGACGGCACAGTACCCGCACTTGAGCTTGTTGCTCAGGGGGTTGGGGCTGGTATGGGATCGGGTTGGACCCTGGCTTCTGTGTCTGCTCTTGATCCCCTTGTTAACCTTCAGCCAGTCCTTGTAGTCGACTGCTGCATCGTGCCTGTTTTCGATTATTATGGGCGGCGCGTTCTCCTTGGGGCCCGGGATTATGGACTGGGGGTTCACTCCCCGGAATAGCTGTCCGTGATATTTCGGGTTTTTCAGGATGTACCGCACGCACCCGTCCGTCCAATCTTCGCCGCTGGGAGAGGGGACATTGTGCAGGCGGTTGTATATGGCTATCCGCATGGGAGTGGAGCCGTCCTTGGCCATGCTCCACAGCTTCAGGCAGTGGTGCCATGTTTCAGGATCCGGCTCCAGCCTGCCGCACTGGAACGGTTCGCCGTTTTCGTTCCGAAACTCCGAGTCATGGAGGAGCCTGTATCCCCAGGGCGGCGGTCCAATGTGCAGGCCCAGCATCGTGGCCGTTCTTTGCCCTTCCTTCGTCCTTTCCGAGGTTGCTCTCGATTCCCTCGAGGCATGGAAGAGTCGCTCTTCGTACTTGTTCGCCGTTTTGTAGTCATACACCTCGGCGTCCCTTGCGAAGTGTATTGTGATTCCTGCGTCCAGAAGTTTCTGCGTGAGGACGTGGAAGTCCAGGATGTTTCGTGTATACCGGTCCAGCACGTGGAAGACCACGTCGGTGATCCCGTTTCTCGGGTCGAGCGCATAGTCAATGAGCTTGACGAAGTTGGGACGTTGCTTGACAGAGAGTCCGCTTCCGACATCCGTGAGCATCGCCACGAGGAAAATTCCTAAACTATCTATGTATCCCCTGATTCTTGCATCTTGCGTCTGCAAGGAGAAGTTGTCCTTCTGTGTCTTGCCGGATACTCGTCTGTAACCCAGTGCCTTTCTTTCCTTGGTCGACTGCATGACGTATGTCCTCCCCGGCTACATCAACTTTCTTCCTGTGAAGTGCTGGTACAGCTGGACTACGAACTTCTGCATGTCCGTGGACGGGGTTTCCGCCGGCTTCGGGTACTGGGAGACGTTGGGGTCGCCCAACACGAAGTCGTAGGCTCTCCGGAGGTCGAGGACCGACTCCTGTTGGGCCGGTTCCGGCGTTTCGCCGGCCAGTCCGCCCACCTGCAACAGGTGGTCCAGGGGCACCCGGTAGTAGATGCTCAGCTTGGCAAGGGTTTTTACCCCTGGTTTCTTCAAGCCTAGTTCGATGTTGCTCAAGTAGGCGTTGGTTATGCCGGTGTCGGCCTCCACCTGGCGGAGGGTCTTGGTGCCCCTCAGCTTCCTCAGGAGCTCTCCTATGGGCGGGCGCTCACGGGGGTTGTTCTCCGCGCCTTTGACCAGCCTTGCGCCCCCGGCTATGACACGTTCAGCTTGAATGTCTTGGTACTTTTGTTCTACAATAACCATTATACCTTGTCCTCAGGCGATTGTACTCACTGCGGTTCCGCCAGTTTCGGGTTGGTGCCCCGTTTGCTATAATGCAAATAGCGGTAAGTGTACCGACTTTTACCTGACGGAGGCATGCTGGACCAAGGTTCGGACAGATTGTAGCACATGACTGAGAGGAACAGAGACATCCGCCTAGGCGGGGAGGATAACAGGGACATTGTAAAGTTGGACAAGAACGGTCCGGCTTTGAAGCGCGCTCATGAGGTGACGGCCAAGGCGGTCATCAAGGAGAGGCTGGCCATGAAGGCCAAAATCCGGGCGCGGGCTTTGCAGGACTCGGAGGTTGGAGAGACCGCTTCTGGCTCTTGGGGCGAGATGCCCCGGATGGCCAGGGAACATGAGGCTTCCCTCGTGGACGGTGACCCGGCCCTTGAAGCTGCGGAGACGGAGTTTGATGATTACGGCGGTGTGACCGCCTGCTGAAGAGCATCTCCGCTGATGCAGGAACTGCTGGTGCCACACAATTGAATAAAGGTGCCACGTAATTGAATAAGAGATGAGCAACTCTCTGTACCGGAGAGTTGCTCTTTGTTTATGGCCTTGTGCTTGGCGAGTTCGCGTCAGGTTATGATGGTCGGGTCCAACTCCAGCAGGTCCTCGTGGACGCCCTCCGGATGCTCGCCCGAGGGCATGCCCACCTCGTAGATGATCTTCGCAGCCCCGGCGCCGGCGCCCACCACGACTTTCCGGACCAGGAGCTGCAGCAGTTCCTGGGTCTCTTCGTCGTTGTTGCCTCCCAGGTAGGTTTCGGGGTTGCGGGCGGTCTCCCTGATGCCTTCCTCGTCGCGGATGAAGTCGATCTTGTCCAGCTCGTTCCTGGCCACTAGGGATTCGTAGGCCAGCCCTGCGGTGACCTGCTCCAGTTTGCTCATCGCTTCGGCTGCATCTTCATGGGTCTTTGCGCCGTGTTCCACGGGCTGCAGAGCCGCAGTCCTGCGGGCATTGGCTTCGGCGATTGAGGCCTCGGCCTGCTCCATTCTCTGGCGCTGGATGCGGGCGTTCGCGTCGGTGATGTCCATGATGGTGTCTGTGACTTCCTGGACGGTTTCGTCCGTGGTCAGCCTGTACACCATCTGGGTGACAACGCCGTTGAGCAGGTATTGGACCGCCACGGGCCTGGCGGCGCACTTCCCACCGGCGCTGGCCGCACTGTTGGGGCAGATGTACTGGAGTCCGGAGTTGGTCATCTCCGAGCCGCAGTTGGCGCAGAAGACCATTCCATCCAGTGTTGGCTTGCTCTTGGTGTCGGCGGTTCTGTTGACCATGGGTCTCTCGCCTCCATTGTTCTTATAGTCTTTCAGAATGCCGGTTATTCGTCAAGGTTTCGAACTGAGTATCCGTGCCTCTACCGGTCGGGGGACACGCCGTTTCTGGGCGGCCCGGGCGGTCTGCCGGACGTCGGTCGCCGCGGGTTCGTGATTTCCCGGTAGCGGGCGGCCAGGCGTCTCAGGCTCTCCGCCTCATCCTTGCTGAGGGTCCTTTGGGGATCGCGCTTAAAACTGCCCGGGAGGGCTTGGTAGACGGGCGTGCCCCGGCGCAGGATCTGTTCCCCCTCCGGCCAGTTGCCGTGTGTGCGTGTCTCCACGACCCTGAAGGAAGCTGTCGCATACCCCACGGAGGTTATCAGGCCTCGGACTCTGGCTGATGAAGGCTTTTCTCCTGCGCTCTTTGTCAGCAGGGTCACAGGCGTTTCGGGCTTCAGGTTGTGGGAATCGCTGGGCTTGGTGAGCATGATGATTGCGCCGTCGCCGGTGGCTCTGTCGATGAATCCTAGGGGTAAGATTCTGGGCGCCGCCATTTTACCTCCTTCGTTCTGCCAAAGAAAAAGGACGGGCGCTTGCCCGTCCTTGGATTGGTGCAGCTGGCCGGTTTGGCCCTGACGGGGCCGGATGCTCCGGCCGCTCTGCGATTGAGGGGCCGCCCGACTTTTCAGGCGAGCGGCCCCTCAATCCTGGGGATGCGGCCAAGTTCTTGGTTTGGAGCGGGGCTCTCTTGAAAGCCGGTTTGCCATTTCGTTAGTGCGGTGGTGCCGACACGCCACCCGGCCTGGTCCCAGACCGGGTCGGCTCATGCAGGCTTTACTCCTGCTGGACCGGGTGGGCCATCTTGCTCACGGCGTCCCGGCGCAGTCCGAACACCCTGGGGGCCTTCGGGATGCTCATGGAGTCGGCCACGACGGCCCTGTAGACGCGCGGATGCGCTCCCACTTGGCCGCTGTTCTCCTGGGCGGAGTTCATGGCCGGGGAGCCGGCGGAGTCTCAGGGACGGAACGGCCAGCCCAAGCCCGCTTCCACGTCCCTGTTCGAGTGGGCGCTCGCCCTTGAGCAGGAGCGGGAGAAAGAACTGGTCGGCGCGGGTCGCTGGGCCGGGATGAAAAGGGGGAGGCCACCGCCGCTCACGCGATGGCCTCCCCCTGTACGGCCATGTATGCGGCCCTTTTTTCGTTTCAGGCCCTGCGGTCGCGGGCCGCTTCCCCGGCGCGCCGCCTCAGTCGGTGAACAGATGGCCTGGTCCAAGGCTGTCAGCCCAGGTCCAGCAGCGCCACCTGATGCCGGAAATGGGGCCGCGCTTCTTCCTTCCACCACCGCTTTACGGTGTGGGGATAGGTCCCGAGGCGACGGGCAATCTCCGCCCACGGCAGGCCGGACTCCTCCTTGAAGCGCTTCAGCCGCTGCGGGAAGTCTCGGAGAAGGCGTGCGGCCTTCTCCTGTACTGTGTGCGCTGTCGTGGCCATCTGGCCGTTCCTTCCGCAGGACGGCTGCAATCTCCCTCCAACTGCGATGTCCGGGCCGTCCGGAATCCCCAGGAAGGACGGTGTGCGGAGCGCAAGCGCCCGCAGCCAGTCCAACCCGTAGCCCTGGGGGAGGCCCCCCGCCGCTCGGCTTGTCCAAAGGCTCCGGCGGCCTCCCCAGCTTCACACATGCATGCGGGCTTTTTTCGTTGCCCTCTACTGGCCCGGACCGCTGACGGTCGGCACCAACTCGTTGGACAACTTTCTGCCGTCGCTCGTGCCGATGGCTCCCTCGCCTTCGTAGTCCTCGATACCTGCTACGGGGCCGCCGGGGTGTGGGTGTGGAACCAGCGGGAACGCTCGCTCACCCCCCCGTACTCGGTGATGGCCTTGAGGTCCCGACCCGGAGCTGCCGGAAACGGTGCAGCGGGCCCAGCGGGTAAAGCTGCAACAGCAGTGTCAGCAGCGGCTATGGTCCATCTGCAAGCCTTACCTTGGCAGCGATGCGCCCATGAGCGTGCTGTGCCAACGGGTGGAACGCTTCCTGCCGGAGCTGTTCACCTTCGTCGCCGAGCCCCGGGCTAAGGCGGACAACAACGCAGCGGAGCGGAGCGGAGCCTGCGCCCTACGGTGGTAAGCCGGAAGATCAGCGGCGGGACCCGTTCACCGGAGGGGAGCAACACCAAGAGCGTTCTGGCTTCCCTATTCGGCACATGGCGCCTGCGGGGCCGCAACCCCTGCCATGCCCTGAACTCCATCCTCGCCCAACCCCGGCTCGCCCCAGTCTGAACAGTTACCAAAAAGGCTAGAAATCTGGCCGGAAAGTGACGTCGGCCGGCCAGTGGCTATACTTGGGGTCAACAAGCGTAGCGAGGGCTGAGAATGCTGGGAGAGCGTTCGGACCAGAGAGGGCTCTGGGAAGCGGACCGGTTGTACCTGGACCATGTGGGGCGGGACACCTTCTACGGTCTGATGGCATCACTGCGGGACCGGTTGTTCCGGGACGCCGATTTCGCGGCGTTCTACTGCGCCGACAACGGCCGGGACAGCGTGCCGCCCAGCCTGCTGGCCACTACCCTCCTGCTCCAGTCTCACGACAAGGTCAGCGACGCCGAGGCCAAGGCCCGGGCCGACTTCGACATCCGCTGGAAGGTGGCGTTGGGGATCGAGGTAGAGGATAGGCCCTTCGCCAAGAGCACGCTGCAGGTGTTCCGCGCCCAGCTGATACTGCACGACAAGGTGCGGGAGGTGTTCGAGTCCAGCCTGCGGCTGGCCCAGGAGTCGGGCTACCTGAAAAGGCGGAGCATGAAGGCGGCGCTGGACACGACCAACATCCTGGGCCGGGGCGCGGTGAGGGACACATACAACCTGTTGGCCGACGGGATGGTCAAGCTGCTGCGGGCGCTGTCGCGGGTTGAGGGAATCAGCCTCGGGAAATGAGCCAAGGCCCAGGGATACGGGCGGTACCTGGCCTCCAGCATCAAGGGCGAGGCGGCCATCGACTGGCCGGACAAGCGGGCGCGCACGGCCCTGCTGGCCGGGATTGTGAGAGACGCCGACCGGCTGCTGGAATTGTCGCGGCAGGCGCAGGGGGAGTTGCCCGAGAACGGTGAGGAGCGCCAGCAGATAGTGGCGGCGGCGGAGTTGCTGGGGCAGTTGCTGCTCCAGGACGTGGAGCGAACGGAAGGCGGAGTAAATCTCAAAGACGGGGTGAGCCGGGACCGGATGATGTCGGTGCACGACACTGAGATGCGTCATGGGCGCAAGAGCAGCAGTCGGCGCTTCGACGGGCACAAGGCGGCGATTGTGGTGGACACCGGCACCCAGTTGATCACCGCCGTGGAGGTATTGCCCGGCAACGCTCCGGACAACCTGGGAGCGCTGGAACTGGTGGAGCGGAGCGAAGCCAACACCGGTGTGCCGGTGGAGGAGGCCATGGGCGATGCCGCCTACGGGGACGGCGATACCAGGCAGGCCTTCGCCGACGCGGGCCGCACTCTGATTGCCAGGGTGCCGGAGCGTCCGAACCGGAAACACTTTCCGAAAGAGGACTTCCATATCGACCTGGAGGAAGGCGCCTGCACCTGTCCGGCGGGGAACGTTACCCGGAGAATCCGGCCCTTGGGTACTCGCACCGCAGCAACAGGCCGGACTCACCAACTGAAGGCCTTCCAGTTCGATGGAGCGGTCTGCGGGGTGTGCCCGCTGCGGACCCAGTGCGTCGCCGCGGCGCCGGGCACAGGACGGACGGTGCAACTGCACCCGCAGGAGGCTTTATTGCAGCAGGCCCGGGTCCTGCAGCAGAGTGAGGCCTTTGGCGAGTACCGGCAGCGGCGGGTGGTGGTGGAGCACCGGTTGGCGCGGCTGGTCCAACTGGGAATCCGTCAGTCCCGCTACTTCGGGCGCGCCAAGACGAAATTCCAGTTGTACCTGGCGGCCACGGTGGCCAACCTGACCCTGGTTGCCGCCAAGGCTGGCCTGCCGGCCAACACCGGTTGCGGTTCCAGCGCCGACAACGCCCTCCGTGCCGGGACCATCCGTTCCGCCCTTGAGATCGTCCCTGCGCGGCAATGAACGAGACGACGCGAGGAAGGCCGCTGGCTTCTCCAACGAGGATTGATGCTGGGTACCCGACATCTGTGCCGCCGCGAATAGCCGGAGACTACTGAATCCGCCAGTGGCGATGGCCAAGGTTGCTTAGTACTACAGCCGCAGATAGTTCCTGGTAAAATGGAGCTACTTTAGGGAGTGGGTGAGGTGAGGTGGTGGCAACGGACAGGGACGAAGTGTTGGAAGTGGCGCGGTGGGCCAGGGGCATTGAGGGAGTTCATGGGTGCATAGCCGGACGGTTTCACCGTTCGGAACCCCGCCGTCGGGCGCTGGAGTATCTGAAGGGACTCCTTTCTCCGGTGGAGCGCAAGAACGGGTGGCAACTGGCGGGGCAGGTGGGCGACGCCACGCCCGATGGGGTGCAGCGGTTGCTATCCACCCACGTGTGGGATGCCGACCTGGTTCGCGACGACCTGCGGGCCTACGTCGTGGAGCATCTGGGTGACGATGACGCGGTGCTGGTGGTGGACGAGACCGGGTTCCTGAAGAAGGGGACCAAGTCGGCGGGGGTGCAGCGCCAATACAGTGGGACGGCGGGGCGGATTGAAAATTGCCAGATAGGAGTATTCCTGACCTATGCCACCGCTCAGGGGAGGGTCCTGCTGGACCGGGAGCTGTACCTGCCCCAGGTGTGGGCCGAGGACGGGGAACGACGGCGGGAGGCTGGGGTACCCGAGGGGGTGGCCTTCCGGACCAAGCCGCAACTGGCCCGGGAGATGCTGGAGCGAGCGGCGGAAGCGGGAGTTCCCTTCCGCTGGGTCGCTGGAGACGAGGTCTGCGGCAGTGATCGCAACCTGCGGCTGTGGCTGGAGGGGGCCGGGATTCCCCATGTGCTGGCCATCAAGCGCAACGAGAAGCTGTGGGTCCGGACGGATAAAGGGCCACGGCAGGTACGGGCGGACCAACTGACGTCCAGAGTGGAAGAAGCGGGTTGGGTCCGGATCAGCGCTGGAAAGGGGGCCAAGGGTCCCCGGGTCTACGACTGGACCAGGGTGGGGATACGGCCTCTGAGGGAGGCTGGCAAGGGCTACTGGCTTTTGACTCGCCGCAGCATTGCCCAGCCGCAAGAGTTGTCCTATTATGTCTGCTTCGGTCCAGCAGACACAACCCTGGAAGACCTGGTGCGGGTGGCGGGAACCCGGTGGACCATCGAGGAGTGCTTTCAGGAGGCCAAAGGGCAGGTTGGGCTGGACCAGTATGAAGTGCGGAAATGGGAGGGCTGGTACCGGCACATCACCCTGGCCATGCTGGCCCATGCCTGCCTGGCGGTGGTCCGGCAAAAAGCCAATGCATGCTTCGACGGTAAAAAGGGGGAGAAGCGGAGTGGGATGAAACCCTGATACCGCTGACGGTTCCCGAGGTGCGCCGGCTGCTGTACCGGCTGATCTGGCGGCCAATGCCGTTGACCAAATCGGTGCTGGCCTGGTCCCGGTGGAGACGGCGCCATCAGGCCCGGGCCCGCCATTGCCACTACAAGCGCCGCCTCCGACACCTCACCGAATATGTGCGGCTGTAGTATTAGGGAGTCGAAGGAGTTGCGGCAGAGCGGCGAACTCGCGCCGGGGTGGCTATGTTGCTACCGCACCTCCTCCGAGACTCACAGGGCCTGGCCGCGTGCTTCTTGAATCCTGAGCCATGCCGCACAATAATGCCGGGGCATAGGCCCGGGTAGGCTCACAGAGCCCCCAACCACAAACTGATACAAGTGCAAACCACGGGTGTTCAGGGTGACCGAATCGTAGAACATCAACATAACACTGGCCTGAAGAACCTGAATAGCGACACTGGTCATGCGCTGGTCGATATACCCCCGGGACCGCTCGGGAAACGCATTGAGGTGCGGCCACGTGGAGCGACTGACGATCCGCCTCAGATCCAAGGTGCCCAAGACGGCATTCACAACCGCGGTCTGAGGCCAACTCAAAGACGGACCGCCACGTATCTACGAGTTCATCCTCCTCCGAGAGGAGAGAGGTCACGCCGTCAGTTATATGTTCCAAGGCCGACCCGCCAGACTCGCCAATTTCGGCAACCGACTCCCGACACTGCCCTGTCACATCCCCATGAGCACAGCTCCCCGACAATTAAGTTTCCCGTCCTTGGAAAGGTGGGACCAGCCAAGTCGGGCGGCGAGCCGCAGAAGCCCGCAAAGACCAGATTCCCAGCGGCTCCGGCGCATCAACTCGTCTGGCACCTCCTCCATGAAATTCATCGGTCGTTTGGCGTCCTCCCGGCAGGGCAGGGTTATCCACCCCGAAAAAATCTCCAGGTCCGGCCAAAAACCGGGGAGGATTCCCCCAATAATCCCCGGATAACTCCCTCAAGTATCAAAAAGGACGTGCGAAAACTCACCGGCCGACCCCAAAAGTGCGGGCAAACCCCGATCAAAAGGGAGTTTTCCAGTATCCGCAGAGGACCGGCCAGCCGGTCCGCCAGAGAACCCATCCGGGGGCGAAAACCGCCCCGAATGACCCCTACATATACCGTACCGAAAAGATGCACTTCCCAGATACTCACAATATGATTTACGGGCGGCGGAAAAACGCATCCAGAAACGGGAGCTTCCCCAATGACCTCAGCACCGCCCGGCACCAACCCCCAAGACGGCAACGCGGACCTCCCTCCGGATATGAGCGACGCAGACCGGGAACTCATGGAGCACGTCGAGACCGCCCACAGGCAGCCTCGCGGACCTCTCGACCATCATGATTGACCTCCTCATCACCAGAAAGGGCCTCCTCACCTTCTACTTCCACGACGCCGCCAAGACGAACCTACCACGGACCAGGATTCGGGCGAGATCGTCCATAACGGACTCCCAGTAACCCTTCCGACGCATCCGCACCGGCCTCTTAGGAGCCCAGGCCGCCGACTGCGAAAAACCTCAGTGCCCCTCCTTCTTCCTACGGTCTATGCCGATGCTCCCTTATGAGGGGCCAGCAGGCCCACCGCAGTCCTCGCATTTTGCATGGTAGACCTGTCTGCCCAATTCTGATACGGTTCACCAACACAAGCAGTTCATCTCGATGGGAGACCATCACAGGGTGTGCCATGCAAGAGAGCAAACCACCAATCTCGCGGTCATTGCTGTGCATAGGGATCAACGAATACGCTTCGGCTGCTTCGCTGGATTTCTGCGTAAGTGATGCGACCGCGATCGCCACGACCCTCAGCATGCCGGAGTTCGGTTTTGATGACCAACTCCTACTACTGAACGATCAAGCCATGAGACAGTCGGCAGAGGATGCCATCACCAATCTCATGAGGGGTTCCGCCAGTTTCAAACTGCTCTATTTTGCAGGTCATGGAGCGGCGACAGAAGATGACGGGTTTCTTGTCACCCCAGACGGTTTGGGATTCACACCTGGAATCAGCCTAGGATGGCTCCGGAACCAGATCGTCGGTGCCAGTGGTACCGTCATTGTGATTCTTGATTGCTGCCGGGCAGGGCTTGCATCTGTCCGTGATGGAGTATTCAGCGCGCTTCGTCTTGCGGATATCGATAAAATGCTCCCCGAACTCGTGCAATCGAGGTTTCTATTAGCGGCGACTGCATCGAATGGGATTGCAGAAGAATCGAGAGACCTTCGTCAAGGCGTATTCACTTTCCATGTATTGGAGGGGTTGCTTGGAGAGGCTGCCAACAGGGAAGGGATAATCACTCCTTTAGGGCTATTCGACTATGTTGTCAGCAAGTTTGAAGAATCAGGGTGGCAAGTTCCCGTATTCAAGGGAGAGCAATTAGGTAAAGTAGTCTTGGGGGAAGGATTCTCAAGTCAGTTGGTGCAGAATATCGAGGGCGGAGCGACTGCCTTACTGGAGAGTCTTGATGCTGAGGCCCGAAAGCACCTCGATGAATATATCAAGCAAATCGCGGTACCACTAGACGAATGGCAATCGCAAGGATACAAAGCCGCGAGCCAATTACTCAGTCCGATTCTGAGATGGTTCGACCGCACCGCTCAAGAATACCCCGATGTCTCCTCGCGGGATACGTTCTCACGTGCGCGAGCTGAAGCACGATCTCGGCTAGCACAACTCGGTTCGTTGAGCGAGGGGACGGTAACTGATTACGGGAAAGTTGTTCACTACCTTGGGGCAGGGGCATTTGGGACGGTTTGGCGAGTTGACCCCGGTGAAGGTCGTCCACAAGTGGCTCTGAAAATATACCATCCTCACGAGCTACAGGTGAAGGAGAAGCTCGTGCGATTCCAGCGTGGCTACAAGGCTATGGCCCTCTTAGATCACCCTCACATTGTCAAGGTCGTGCGTTATTCCGAGAGCCCTGTGGGGTTCTATATGGACTATATCGATGGTCCGAACCTCCGTGACTTCGGGTATACAGCTGATCAGCCCGTGGACCTACTTGCTCTTCTACTGGTGATCGCTGAGACACTTCAACACGCTCATGGCCGCAATGTTATCCACCGAGATGTAAAGCCGGAGAACGTACTTGTCACCTTTGATATGGAACACTCGCGGTGGGAGCCCTACCTGACAGACTTTGACCTCGCGTGGTACTCGACTGCGACGCAAGTTACGCGTGATGCGTTCGGCGCAATCTTCTACGCCGCGCCCGAACAACTCGCTAAACCAGAGTCTGCGGAAGCTCACGCAAAGACTACTGATATATTTGCCTTCGGGCAACTCGCATTCTTTTTAGCCACAGGGAGCGATCCAGTTCCGCTAGACGCGGCTGATAATGGCCGAGCACTTAGCGAGAGGTTGGGCTCGTGGGGCAACCTGGAGGCAGCCGAGCAATTTCGTGCCTTGTACGAATCTTGCACTCAGCGGAATCCTAGGCAACGGCCACAAGACTTCAGAACTCTGAGCGAAACTTTGTACCGTATACACCGCAGTTTAGCCGAAAGGACATCGGAACAGTCTGTTACAGGCGATAGATTTATTCCTGAGTTAGCCTTCGCCCTCGCTGGGCTCGCTCAGCAACAAGGTGATTCCCACGTCGTGACTTCTCGGTCTGGCCGCACTGACATCGAGCTTGTGGAACCTAAAGTTGAAGATGGGATGGCTCAGATAGAAATCACGTTGGTGCATGGGACTCTACAGATTCCAGGGACCACGAACGAACGAGCCCGGGGCATCTTGAATACTAGGCTAGATCGAGTTCTTGGAGAGTTCCCTACGGCGCGCCGACGGTCAGGAGACGCAGGAACCTACAGAGTAATCGTTGAAATCGGAGATGTTCCAATGAACCTTACGGGTGTCGATCTTTGCCGCCAGATTATTGGTCGTGCTGTGGACTCTATCGAGTCTCTCTAACCATATCTCCTACCTGATCTTCACCACCGCAACTGCAACTCCTAACCACTCGGGAACGAAATGGAAAGCCCTCGTCTTAGCTATGCCAGTCGTGATCTTCGCCCTTGATCGGGGCCAACTATTCTAGCCGGTGCTGTTGCCTCACCAAGGAATGTTTAGCGAAACTTCGGGACCTCCTGTCAGTGCCGGCCATTACTAAACTAAACCCGAATCCACCGAAGGGATAGGTGTTGAGGAGGTTTGTGGGGGTAAAAAGGTGCTCCCGTGTATCTGGGATAATGGTTTTGATCGAAAAACCGACCCCAGAGAAGGAGCACCTTTTAGATGCTACCACGCAGCCACCCCGACCGCATCCAAATCGCCTTCGACGATCACCGCCTGGTGGCCAACGCCGGGCTGATGCTTCCCGCCACCCTGGCCCGGCGTCTGGGTCTGCCCCAACTGGCTGACCGGTGTCTGGACCTGGGCCATGCGCCGGGCCGGGCCAACACCGGCGACAAGCTGATGACCCTGGTGGTCTCCGCCCTGGCGGGTGGCGACTGCATCGACGATGCCGACGTGTTGCGTAGCGGCGGGACGGCCAGCGTCATCGGCTGCACGGTCAAGGCGCCATCCACCTTGGGCACTTTCCTGCGCAGCTTCCGCTGGGGCCACGTCCGCCAGTTGGACCGGGTGAGCCGGGAACTTCTGGCCCAGACCTGGGCCGCCGGCGCCGGACCCGGCGACGGGCCGTTGACCATCGACCTGGATTCCACCATCTGCGAAACCTACGGCCTGGCCAAGGAGGGAGCGCGCCGCCACGGCTACAGCGGTCAGCGGGGCTATCACCCACTGCTGGCCGTGGCCGCCGGAACGGGCGAGGTGCTGATGGCCAGGCTGCGGGAGGGCCGGGCCAACACCGCCCGGGGCGCCGCCCACTTCCTGCGGGAGACGGTGGGACGGGTGCGCTACGCCGGGGCCACGGGACAGCTCACGATGCGGGCCGACAGCGGCTTCTACAACCACGCTATCGTCGCCGTCTGCCGGAAGGTGAAGGTCCGCTTCTCCATCACCATCCGTCAGCACCAGAGCCTGCGCAATCTGATCGAGGCCATACCCGAGGCGGACTGGAGGCCCATCCCCTACTGGATGAAGGGCGGCGCCGACGTGGCTGAAATCAACTACACTCCCTTCAAGGGTGAGCCCGATGCCATGCCGGTACGGCTCATCGTCCGGAGGGTGAGGCCCACCCCCGGCTCCCAACTGGCCCTGTTCGCCAGCTACAGCTATCACGCCTTCATCACCGACCGGGACGGGGATGTCCTGGAACTGGAAGCCGATCATCGCCGCCACGCCGAGATCGAGAACGCCATCCGGGACCTGAAGTACGGCGTGGGACTCAACCATCTCCCCTCGGGGCGCTTCGCCGCCAACGGCGCCTGGCTGGCGGTGCAGGTCATGGCCCACAACCTGGCCCGCTGGACCGCGCGAATCGGCCTGGGCGAGGGGATGGTGACCACCAAGACCCTCAGACGCCGCTTCTTCTCACTGGCCGGACGCATCACCCGCAAGGCGCGCCGCCTCACCCTGCATCTCCCTCGGCATTGGCCTTGGGAAGACCGGTTCAGCCGGGCCCTGGCCCGATTGCGCGCCCTGCCACTCCCTTCCTGACCGCAGTGCTAGCAACCTGCTCACCACCCCCGCAATCGTCCGCCACTCAGTCAAAGGTCTCTCCAACTCGCGCCGCACACCTAGGCCAGCGAGTGTTCCTCGCTGCCTTTGGCCGCTCCATGAGCGGCTCCCATCGCCGACAACAGGCCCACTACGGGCGCTATCCACTCGAAATTCGCCTGGACGACCCCTCTCCATCCCTAAAATGTCCCCTTCCAGTGTCCAAACCACTCGGTTCGGTGGATTTGGGCTAAGCTGCTGGCGGTCAGGGACCACGCCCTCGGCGATCTCCCGCAGCACCGCTGCCTTGATGAGGCTGGTGTGGACGCCATGGGCGTCGAGCTG
Source organism: Dehalococcoidia bacterium (assembly GCA_965197575.1). Classification (GTDB taxonomy): domain Bacteria; phylum Chloroflexota; class Dehalococcoidia; order Lucifugimonadales; family UBA3495; genus VXOI01. Next base: position 4,449,972 of record OZ240214.1, on the reverse strand, counting down.
GGATTGGCTCAGGTTGAAGTGGTTGATGTACCGGGTGAGGGCGTTTTCCTCGTCCAGCGTGAAGAGCCCGTCCTCGAGAGCTCCCTCGATGGCGGCTTCCCATGCTTGGACCAGGAGCATGGATTGCTCGTCTTTATACAGGCTTGACTGCTTGAGGGTCTCGGTGAGGCTTGTAGGTGGGCTCCGCCGTCGAAGACGGCGATGGCGGCGAGCCTGGCGTCCAGCATCAGCCGGTCCTGGGACGCTCTGTCCAGGTGGGTCATTGCCCCTGAGTCGGCGGTGTCGCTGCCCAGGGCGAGTTGGTCCCTGAACTCCCTGAGGCGGGCTTCCTCGTCTTGGGTGATAATGCCGTCGGCCATTGAGTGGGCCACGCCCTGTTTCCAGCCTTCCTCCAGGGCTTGGTTTACGGTGTCCTCGTTCCCGTAGGAGATCTTCGCCACGGCGGACAGGGTGAGCCGCAGGTGTCCTTCGTCGAAGTCCGGGGACCCGGCGGCATCGGCGGCGAGATCTACCATCTCGTGCCAGCCGACGTCGTATGCCCGGCGGCACTCCGGGTGTTCGCGGCTGAGGATGCCGGCCTTCTGGTTGCAAAAGGGGCAGGTGCCGGCGGCTGATTTCAGGAGGTTGGAGAGGGGCATGAGCATCCCCTGATGGGCATTGGTGTGGCCGCCGCCTCTTCGATTTTTCTTGGTGCCCTGGTTATCCCAATGCTGGGGTCCAAGCCAAGATACCGTAGGTCGCTATGATCATCACCGCAATGATGGCTAGAAGGCCTTCTTGTTTGGTGCATGGATCGCGTGGAAGTTTGTCTCCGTCTTCGTCATATTCTACGCCCCAATCGCAGTAGAGGTTGTAGTGGCCTGCCAGTACGAAGACGGACGGTGCGAATATGACCAACGCCAATCCCAATAGCTTTACAGCGTCGGTGGTGGGAACTCCCCACATCGGAGATAGAAATACTCCGCCGATGAGAACAAGGAAGGACAGTGCTACGAGCCCGTCTGCTAGGGTCAGCCAAGTAGTCTCGTTCCTCTCCTCCATGTAGACTTCCCGGCTGATCCTCCACGCGAGGGCTACGACCTGAAACCCTCCAAGGGTTGCTGCCACCGTCCATATTTGGGAGAGATTGAGCGATTCGATTCCGTCTGCCACCTGCACATTCTCTTGGCACTATTGAAGATATTTCAACTAGCCTAAGGGTTGGGATTTCAGGTGGCCCACGGCCCTTCCCATCACCTCAGCCTGCCGTCGGCTGCCTCGTACGATTCCGCGTCCGTGGTGAGTAACATCAAGGGAATCCCTCAGATGTACTTACTGGCCTCCAGCCAGCCGTCTTCCCCCTGTTCTGTGGCTGTGTTTTCCGCAGTTGACTCAGCTTCGCCTTCCACGTCCTGCCCCTTTCGCGGATTTTTCAGGAAAGAGTTTACGCTGTTGATTGGCGTGGGTTCTCTGGGTTCCCATGTCAATGAGAACACGGAGGTTACATGTATCCCGTAAATCAGCGTCCGCAGAGTCCGTTAGATCCACTCGCGGTCCACTATGTCATTCCCTGTGTCACCGCGCATGTGTTGGCGTCCCGGGAGGTAAGGTTCCTCTACCATGAGTCCCTTCCTGGGGTGACCTGTGGGGAGTGCCTAGATCGCAACTCTGGTGGCATGGCACCCACTGTGGCTGGTGAAAAGCCTTCATTGGTTCCTCCGAATGTCAAGGAGCTAATCAGGTGGAAGCAGAATAGGGGCCAAGCGAGGTTGCGTCCCGGCGTTCGGCGGGTTCGCAGGTAGTAAAGAAAACGCGCCGAGGGATTATTCCTCGGCGCCTCGTCCATGTGCTTTTGAATTTCTTTGTTTTCTCTATCTCCGGGTTCTGTCAGTTTTCCGCAGCGAATTTTTCAGGTGGGATGATTGATTCCTTTCTTTTGGCCACGATGACCACCAGGTCTCGGAATTCGGGAGGGAAATGGTTCGACGAACTCTCTACCATTTCTACCTGAGCGTGTGCGTCTCGCCACTTCCTCCATGGTTCTGTAACGTAATCGTCCCCTGATCTCCACTCGATCTGGATCTGAAAGGGATTTCCTGTTTTTGAAGCGACCTTGTCTGCGATTTCTAGGTAGTCCTGAACTGCGAGGTTGAGCTGCCCAGAACCCTCAAGGTGATGAATTTGAAGGTTAGCCAGAGATTCTGACATCTTTGCCAAGCGGTTGATGCTCCAGACAGACATATCCGGTTCTTTTAGGCGTCTCTTTTTGGGTGCTTTTTCGACGGATGACCATTCACAGGTTCGGATGAACCGACAAACGACGTCGCTTTTTGGGACTGGCATGGAGTGGCAGGGGTTAGAGAAGAGAAATCACGTCTGCCGCGGACGCATGCGGCATATGCTTTTCCCAGATCTCGTCAAGGTCGGCGTCTGGATCTGGATGCTCGTCGTAATAGACATTGACATGTAGATCGCCTTCTATGCTCAATTCTCCTACCACCAAGCGGTCGTTGGCCAGTCGTATCTCGAAGGAAAACATGCCGTCTGTTTCGTCAACTTCTATCTCGCTTACCTTTGCCTTTGTCTCTGCTGCCTCCGCAAGACGTGATGCGATTTCCAGCGCGCCTGCTGTAGGAGTTTTGTTTCCGAATCCTTTGGAGAATGCCTGGACAGCAGGATGGGTGAATTTCTGTGGCCGCTCCCATGATTCGCCGAGCGGGCTTTCTGGAGCTAACTCTCCGATCCTGCGGACTCGAAACACCCTTCCGTTTGGCGTCATTACGGGCAAATTCCAAGATATGTCTTGCCCGTGTAGGTACGATGGGTTGACCCCGGTTATCATGTTCGCTGGGTCGGAGATGATTGCGGCTTTGAGATCTGACAAAGTAAGGGCGAAGTTGATGGCTTCGGCAGGTCCCTGCACAAGCAGGTTTAGCGATTTTTCAGTCCATTCTGCCTCTAGAGTCTCTGGACGAGACTCAAAGGTGAAATCTGACGCTCCACGTCTGGTAATAACCACGACGTCCGCGTCTGTGGGTGTGAATCGTATTGTCGTGATTCTGTTATGGGAACCAATCATCGGTGTCCAGTCTAATGTTCTTCGGACACTTTCGCCTAGAGCCTGCTGTACTGCTTCGTCGGTGTCATCCAAATGACCGCCGAGGTTGTAGGACCGGACATCTTCTACGTGAGTTCTTTCCCGGTAAGGAGGTGCGAACGAAAAAGCGTAGACTTCTTGTTCGGACATGGTCAACTGCGGTGTTGCTGAAAGCTGACGATTCGTTGCGTTGGCGACCCATACCTGCCCCCTAGTGAACTCGGGTTCATCAAGCGCAAGTTCGTTACCACGGAACGCCCACTCTTCCTGAGTGCCAGGCATTCTGTTTGCCCTTTCGTTCAGTGTGGCTGTATGTTCTCTGGTCATCACGGGGCTATCCCATCAATCTTTTCCACAAGGTTACGAGCTTCTGAGGTCAGCAGCGTCAGCGAACCCAATATTTCTTCTTCTGAAAGAACTGTGTGATCGGCTTCCTCCTTGTGCAAGTTCAGTCCGAGGAAAACCCTGGTCGTATTCAGGTCATTCAGCCTTGGCTCAAGTGCGGCCTGCCAGAGGTAGCCGTGTTTATGAAAGAAAAGTTTGCCCGATCCACCCAGTAAGCTTATTTCCTCGTTGCCTAGAAGATCGGCCCTGAAGAGCCTGGTCGCTAAGTATTGTAAAGCACGCTCCTGCGGGTCTGATTCGAATACTAGCTCGAGGTTGTATCCGAATGCTCTCAGTTGCTGTTCACTGAGATTGGTAACCTTCACCGCCGCCCCCGCTACAGAGGCCAATCTCTTAGTGCCCTCCTCGTCGGGGTATTCACGGGCGACGGTGGTTCTGTCTGGATTGCTCACGACCGTGATTCGATCTCGATTCAGCGTGTGAGTCCGACTCATCACCTCTGGACCGATGCCGGCCTCAACAGTTGCTATCTCTGTTCCGACTTCTCTGCGAAAGGCTTGAGTCTCTTCGTGAGTGTTGACCAAACTGAAGCCAACGAGAACCAAATTGACCTGTAGTATGTCTTCGATCTTTGCAGCCATGTCCCACTATATTTATCAGACCACTCATTATCTCGTGGGTCAAGTCCTCTTTTCGCCCTAGCTCTTGAGCCTTTCCGTAGAAACTGGCGTTTCAGTGCAAGGACCGCAGATGATCGCCGGGAATTCAGTAGAGGGTACGGTAGACGCCGGGGAATTGGATGTCAACACCCGGCACAGTCCTTGAAGGCCGGTTTGGTCGGCTCTGGAAAAGTGTCCGTTGCTCCTACCGGGGTTCCGGGATCTGTCGATTGAACATCTAGAATCCTGTTGCTCATTCTTGGCCCGTTCTGGTTCCTACGTTTCACACACTACCCCACCTCCGTCTCCGTCCCGCGCGCTCGGTACCAGTTCCGCCGGGAACCCCTGTCCTCCGCCCTGGCTCCCCTGCACCTGCTGTTCCCCAGCTGCAACGGCTTCCTGGCATGACCCGTATACCGGGTTCCCCGGCTCCTCCGTCGGCTTATCCTTCCCCGGCACGATCATCACGTCCCCCGAGGCTTCCAACTCCACCGTCGGCGGATCCTTGCACGTCCCCAGCATCCCCATCACAGCCTCCGCCTCCGCGACCGTCGTAGTAAGGTTCCACTTTTCCTTTATCTGCGCCCAGTCAGTGGCGTAGTCACACCACATAGCATTGTCCGGCGGCGCCCACTCCTCCGGCCCTCTCGCCCCTTTCGAGCGGTTATGCCGGGAGCTGATCGCCACCAGGTGATCAGGGTCCTCTAGGAAGTTGGCGTATTCCTCTTTCATTTCCAGTGACCAAGCCCAGGCTCCCGACAGGTGAGCGTTCTTGAGCGGCACGTGATGGTCCACGTCGATGTGGCCCGGGTTCCCGAGGTGATGTCCCAGGTGCGGCGCCCACCACTGGCCGGTGGCCACCCGGCACTTTCTGGCGGTCTCGTAGGTGATGGGTTCCAGATTCTCCGCGATCAGGACTTCCTGCCTGGCGTCTTGGCAGTCTCGGTCCTCGTCCACCCAGTGCTTCCACTCGCCCCGGTCGTACTCGGGGATGTTCGCCGGTATTTCGGCCACGGTGATCACCAGGCTGGCCGCTGGCGTCGGTGCCGGTGTTGACGGTGTTCTCGTTGCCGTTGTGGTTGGCGTTGACCCGGTCGTCCCCGGTGTGGAGACCTGCGTGGGTGGCTCCGCGGTCGCCGTTGGCGCTGGCGTCTGCCATGAAGTGGGTCCCATGTCCAGCCCGCAATCCGCGCTCGCCCTGTTTAGGTCGGCGAACTCTCCCTCCTGCGCCGCTGTCATCGCCGCTGCCATCGGGCCCGGTCCGCCCAGTTGGTCCAGGAGGCACTGCATCCCCACCCGTTCCTCCGGCCGTAACCCCATCTCTGGGGCAGTGGCCTCCCACTCCTCATCGTTCAGGCACGCTATCGTTACAGAGAACGCCGCCATGCTCCCGGCCATGGCCCTGCCTGGGTCTCCTTCAAGGCCAGCGGTCATGACCTCCCTGGGGTCGATGACCTCAAAAGCAGCCCGGACGCAGTCGGAGGATTCCTGGCTGAGCGGCCTTGGACCCGGTACGAACCCGGCGAGAAAAATCCGTGCCAAGGTCTCGTCTTCGAGACACCCGATGTACCTGGTCTGTCTCTCGGGGTTATCGCCGATACACTCCTTTTCAGCGTCGGATAGCTCGGAGAACATTGCCCCGGAGTCCAGTGGCTGGAGGAGAGCGAGCCTTCCGCCGGGAGCAGGGGTCGTTGTGGGTGCCGAGGTCGGAGTACTGCTCGGCGACGCCGTTGGCGCGGCCGTGGGTCTCTCTGTCGGCGGCTCCGTGGGCACCGGAGTCTCCGTCTGGGTCGGTGTCGGTGTGGCCGCCGGGGTCAGGGTCTCCGGTGCCGGTGTCGGGCCGGAACACGCTGCTAGGGTCGCCAGGAGTACCAGGACTATGAGCGTTGCCGGGAAGAACGGTTTCAGCACTGGGAGTTCCCTTTTTCTTCGTGGAATCCACTCTCTATTCTACGCGCTGCCCGTCCCGTTTCTCTCCTCCGTCTGACAGTGGTCCCGAGGCATCACGCGCAGCAGTCGGCCCCTGACCCTGGTGCTTCCCGGCTTCCCGGATCCGGTACACACCCTCCGCGGTTCAGGACGTATCAGATTCGGTGGCGCTCAGCACCCTGACTCCTACCTCCTCGAGCTGGTTCCTGTACCGTGTGAGATCTGAGCTGGACTTTACGCAAAATTTAGAAAGAGCGATGGACGCCCTCGCTCTGGCGCGGCGCCACCTGTGGCTGGCCTCGAGAGGTTTTTCACTGTCCGCAGCCGACACTGATGTTCAGGAACTCCCGGTCGCTCTGTATCATCCACTCTCAGATTCCCTCGCTCATGCCGCCTGAAATGCGTAAAGTCCAGCTGAGGCGTTCCCGGAAAACCTGGAGAGGTCGTAGACGATGATGGAATCGAAGAGCTTTTCGGGCGACAGGGCGGCGGCGATCATCTTTTGGAACCCGGGCCGGTTGTCCGTAGCTCCCCGGTGTCCTTCGTCTTCGAACTCATGGGCCACTTCGAGGCCATTTTCTTCCGCAAACCTGCGGATCGTTTCGAGTTGTGTCATGACCGACTGTTGGTCGTCTGGGGAAATCCGGGTGTAGGACGCTGCCGTGTTTTGGCTCATCCCGGTCTCCTGGAGCAGTTTTCTGCCGGTGTAGAAATGGTGCCACTCCACGGTGAGCCGTTGGTCGTCGATGGGCGTGGCGGGGTCTGGCCGGGCTTGGCCGGCGGATGCGGCCTCTGGCCGTGCCTGTGGCGATAGGTCCCGATGCGGCGGTCGATCTCCGACCACGACAGGCCAGACTCCTCCTGGAAGCGCTTCAGGCGCTCCGGGAAGTCGTCGGGGAATTCGTAGGTCCTTCTTCTGTACTGTGTACGCTGTCGCGGCATAGAGCCGGGTCCTTCAAGAGGGCAGCCAGCCGCTCTATCCAAGAAGCGGTTCCCCGAACCTACCTACGACCGCCCTCTGTGTTCCTTTCTATGCGGTCCTTTTTGTTGCCCGAAGTCCTCTTAGGATCCGTTCCCAACTCAACCGTGTTGTCCGCGCCGACGGCCCGGCGGCAGGTCACTCGGCCAGGGTAAGGCTGACCTCCACGGTGTCGCCTTCCGACAAGCTCGCCGTCCGGTCGTCCCAGCGGTATATGTACCCCAGGCCGTAGTCAACGATTGTGGCGTCTGCGGAATCGAACCCGGTCCCGCCCACCTGTAGCGTAAAGTCGCCCGGGATGGTGTTGGCCAGCCCGAACTCGAACCACTCGCTGCCCTTGTCGCCCAGCGACTGGACCGTATAGTCGTTGCCATCCAGGCTGAACTCGGCAGGATCGAGTTTTCCGGTGCGGGTGAACGAGTAGTAACCCAGGAACGGTTCGTAACTCCCCACCGTCAGCGTCGCCGACCAGATGGAGGAGTCATCCGCCGCCGTCACCGCCGCCGTCGCCTCGCTGGTCAGGGATTCCTGGTGGTTCCTGTCGTCTCTGAACGACACCTTCACCTTGATGGCCTTGCCAACGTCGTCGGCAACCGGGGTGTAGGTGTCGCTGGTTGCGCCTGCGATCTCCGCGCCGTTGGCGAGCCACTGGTAGCTGAACACCGCCCCGCTCATCCCGTCGGCGTCGTCAATGCCCGACGTGTCCACAGTCAGCGTCTCTCCCACCTGCGCCGTTCCGCTGATGATGGGTGCCCCCGTGGCGGGAGAGTTGGGCCTCGGCGCTACCGCCGCCGTAGCCTCACTGGTCAGCGTCTCCTCGTTATCGGCATTGTCGGTGAAGATCACCCGCACCTTGACGGCCTTGTCTAAGTCGGCATCCACCAGGGTGTAGGTGTCGCTGGTCGCGCCTGCGATGTCTGCGCCGTCGGCCAGCCACTGGTAGATGAACACCGCGCCGCTCATCCCGTCAGCGTCGGCGATGGCCGAGGTTTCCGCCGTCAGGGTCTCGCCCACCCGGACCGTCCCGCTGATGCTGGGCGCTCCCGTGGCGGGAGAGTTGGGCCTCGGCTCCACCGCCGCCGTAGCCGCGCTGGTCAGCGTTTCCTGATTGTTCTTGTCGTCTCTGAACGACACCTTCACCTGGATGGCCTTGCCAACGTCGGTTTCTACCAGGGTGTAGGTGTCGCTGGTCGCCCCTGCGATGTCCGCATCGTCGGCCAGCCACTGGTAGATGAAGACCGCGCCGCTCATCCCCTCAGCGTCGGCGATGGCCGAGGTTTCCGCCGTCAGCGTCTCGCCCACCCGGACCGTTCCGCTGATGATCGGCGCTCCCGTGGCCGGAGTGTTGGCTGGCGGGGGAGTGTTGTTCACCACCGCCTGGTCGCTGAAGGACGCGGCAGGATTGCCCGCCTCGTCCTGGATTCGGGGAGCGGCGGCATCCGTCGGCGAGGTATAGCTCACCGTTACCGTATCCGCTGCCGTCACTGCCGACCCCAGAGTCAGTATCACCGAACTGCCGGACACCGACACCCCGTCAACCGCCCGGCCCGTGCCGCCGACGGTTACCGAGAAGGCGTCTGACGAAGGTTCTGAGTTCTCGTCCAGGTCCTCGTCGTAGGTCAGGGTCAGGGTTGCGCCATCCACCGTAGCGGTCGAAAGCTCCGGCGGGGTGGTCTCGCGCGGCGTTCCTGTTACATCATCTGACGGCGGCCCGTCGCCCACGTCGTTGACGGCGATGACCCTGACCGTGTACTCCACGCCGTCGGTCAGTCCGGTGATGGTGTGGGTCCGGCTTGCCGGGTCGGTGATCTCCGCCTGCCGGGTTGAACCGGCGCTTCCGTCGTAGTCCTCGGTGCCTGACTTCCACTGGACTTTGTACCCGGTGATGGCCGAGCCGCCGTCGCTGGCTGGGGCTTCCCAGGACACGTCCAGCGTGCCGGTGTCGTCCGGGGAGACGTTCAGGCTCCGCGGAGCATCAGGCACCGCTGTTTCGGCTGCAACCGCCGCCGTCGCCTCGCTGGTCAGCGTCTCCTCGTTAGCGTCGTCGTCGTTGAAGATCACCCGCACCTTGACGGCCTTGCCAACGTCGGCATCCACCAGGGTGTAGGTGTCGCTTGTTGCGCCTGCGATATCTACGCCGTCTGCGAGCCACTGGTAGCTGAACACCGCACCGCTCATCCCGTCGGCGTCGTCAATGCCAGACGTGTCCACAGTCAACGTCTCGCCCACCCGCGCGGTTCCGCTGATGATGGGCGCTCCCGTGGCCGGAGAGTTGGCAGCAGCCGGACCCGGAACGGTCAGCTCAGACCGGTTGGAGAGTTTCGTGCCGTCCCTGGTGCAAACGGCCCCATCAGATGCACAGTCCTCGGTGATGGGCAGGACGACGGTCACGGCGGCGTCTGAGTCCGGCTCGACCGTTATCTCCCACAGGTCGCTCTGACCATCCACCCGCTTGGCCTTGGTAGCCGAGCCGTTGGTCACGTCCAGGGAGTCGTCCCGCAGGGTCTTGTAGCTGATGGAGATGGGCTCGCTGAAGGCGATGTAGAAGGTGAAAACGCCCGTTCCCAAGTGTTTGTCCGGCGCGCCTTGGAACTCGGCCGTCAGCGGCGTGACTACGGTAGCGGTGGCCTCGCTGGTCAACGTCTCCAGGTTGTTCTTGTCGTCAAAGAACGACACCTTCACCTTGATGGTCAGGCCAGCGTCGTCATCTACCAGGGTGTAGGTGGGGTCCGTTGCGCCCGCGATGTCGGTGGTTCCGGCAATCCACTGGTAGGAGAAGGTGGCGTTGTCCAGCCCGTCGTCGTCGCCGATGCCGGAGATGTCCGCCGTCAGCGTCTCCCCCACCTGCGCCGTTCCGCCGATGGTGGGTGCTCCGGTGGCTGGAGTGTTGGGCCTCGGCGCTACCGACGTCGTAGCCTCGCTGGTCAGCGTCTCCTCGTTATAGTCATCGTCGTTGAAGATCACCCGCACCTTGACGGCCTTGTCAAAGTCGGCATCCACCAGGGTGTAGGTGTCGCTTGTTGCGCCTGCGATATCTACGCCGTCTGCGAGCCACTGGTAGCTGAACACCGCACCGCTCATTCCGTCGGCGTCGTCAATGCCCGACGTGTCCACAGTCAGCGTCTCGCCCACCCGCGCGGTTCCGCTGATGATGGGCGCTCCCGTGGCGGGAGTGTTGGCAGCAGCCGGACCCGGAACGGTCAGCTCAGACCGGTTGGAGAGTTTCGTGCCGTCCCTGGTGCAAACGGCCCCATCAGATGCACAGTCCTCGGTGATGGGCAGGACGACGGTCACGGCGGCGTCTGAGTCCGGCTCGACCGTTATCTCCCACAGGTCGCTCTGACCATTCACCCGCTTGGCCTTGGTAGCCGAGCCGTTGGTCACTTCCAGGGAGTCGTCCCGCAATGTGACGTAGCCGATGGAGATGGGCTCGCTGAAGGCGATTTTGAAGGTGAAAACGCCCGTTCCGTCGTGTTTGTCCGGCGCGTCCTGGAACTCGGCCGTCAGCGGCGTGACTACGGTAGCGATGGCCTCGCTGGTCAGCGTCTCTACATTGCTGGCCCCGTCCATGAAGGACACCCGCACCCTAATGGCCTTGCCCACGTCGTCGGACACCAGGGTGTAGGTGGGGTCCGTTGCGCCCGCGATGTCGGTGGTTCCGGCAATCCACTGGTAGGAGAAGGTGGCGTTGCCGATGCCGTCTGCGTCGTCAATCCCGGAGGTGTCCACGGTGAGCGTCTCGCCCACCTGCGCTGTTCCGCTGATGGTGGGAAGGCCGGTGGCTGGAGTGTTGGTCGGCTGTGTTGCGGGTCCGGTCACGCTGAACGAAACCTTCAGGGTTCCCAGGAGGTCCCCGCCCAGGCGCGCCTCGGAGTAGGCGGTCGCCGTCAGCGTGTACTCGCCAACGGGCAGCGACTCGCCGCTCAGGTTGCCGCCACTGTCACCGTACAGCGAGTACGGCGTGATGTTTTCCGTCTGGTCATGGGTCTTTTCCCCGGTGAGTTGCAGACGCATGCTGCCGATGGTCGCGCCGGACTCCAGGTCGGCCCGGATACCGAAGCTGCCGCCGACCGGGTCGTCGAGAGCCAGGGTGCCGCCGTCAGCCAGGGTGCCTTCGACCGACTGGTCGGAGGCGTCCACCACGGTGAATCCAGTGATCGGACCCGGGTCCGGGTCCACCGCCGCCGTAGCCGCGCTGGTCAGCGTCTCCTGGTTGCCCCCGTCGTCGGTGAACGTTACCCGTACCTTGATGGTCTTGCCCACGTCGTCGTCCACCAGCGTGTAGGTGGGGTCCGTTGCGCCCGAGATCTCCGTGTCGTCGGCAAGCCAGTGGTAGCTGTAACCTACGTTGTCCAGCCCGTCGGCGTCACTGATGGCCGTAGTGTCAACCGTCAGCGTCTCGCCCACCCGGGCCGTGCCGGTGATGGTGGGCGCTCCGGTGGCAGGAGTGTTGGCTACTATGTCTCCCAGGGTCAGCGCCGGGCCAATAGATGCCTCGATTCCATCGAAACGGTATATGTCGTACTCAAAGTCCCTGAAAAAGGGTGCTTCGACTGAGACTATGCCACTGGGAGCAGAGGGCTCGAAGACAGCCGATGCCACTGTGACCGTCACCGGTTCGTCAGCGTCCGGGGTGACCTGAATCTCCTCGCTTCGGGATGTACCTGCGAACACTGTGACCGAGGCTGTGGACAGGGCGCCTCCCTGGCCTGACAGGGAGACCGCCATATCGAATGGCACCGCCTGGCCGGTCTCTATCGCCACGGCGTCTTCACCCTCCTGCACCAGTTCAGCCATGAAGGTGAAGGGCTCTCCTGGATTGTCCCGCAATTCCAACCGTCTCAGGTTGCGCAAATCCTCAAATAGGTCGTCCGGCAACTCGCTCAGGTCGTTCTCATACAGATGAAGGTCTACCAGGTTTGAGAGGCTGTCGAAGACACGCACCGGCAGGGCGGCCAGGTCGTTGTGGGACAATGTCAGTGATTCCAGCTTCGTGAGTCCGTCGAACACCCCTTCCGGCAGGGCGTTGAGGTCGTTGCCGGAAAGGGACAGTAATTCCAGCTTCGTGAGTCCGTCGAACACGCCGTCGGGCAGGGCGCTGAGATCGTTGTCGTACAGATGGAGTAGTTCAAGTCTGGTGAGACCGTCGAACACCCCCTCGGGCAGGACACTGAGGTCGTTTTCCTGCAAATACAGCATATACAGGTCGGTGAGGTCGTCGAACACGCCGTCGGGCAGGGTGCTGAGGTAGTTCTCGGACAAGCTTAGTGACCTGATGCTGGTGAGGTTGTCAAATATGCCGTCTGGCAGGCTGCTGAGGCCGTTTTCGCGCAGGTGCAGGCCGTACAGGCCAATGAGACCGTCGAACACCCCCTCGGGCAAGGTGCTGAGGCCGTTGTATTCCAGGTGCAGGTGTTTCAGTCTGGTGAGGTTGTCGAACACCCCCTCGGGCAGCGTGCTGAGGCTGTTATCGGTCAACCTTAGTACCTCCAGACCGAAGAGGTTGTCGAACACGCCGTCGGGCAGGGTGCTGAGGCTGTTCCGGCTCAGGTACAGGTATTTCAGGTCGGTGAGGTCGTCGAAGACGCCGTCGGGCAGTGTGCTGAGGCCGTTGTTTTCCAGGTGCAGGGAATAGAGGTTGGGGAGGTTGTCGAATGCATCGGGCAAGACGTTGAACTCGTTGTCATCCAAGCGCAGAGTCTTCAGACCGACGAGGTTGTCGAACACGCCGTCGGGCAGGGTGCTGAGGCCGTTCCCGTCCAAGTACAGCGACCACAGTTTGGGGAGATTGTCGAATGCGTCGGACGAGACGTGGAGGTTGTTGTCATTCAAGTACAGGCTTTGCAGGTTGGTAAGGTTGTCGAACACGCCCTCGGGCAGGGTGCTGAGGCCGTTCCATCCAAGGCGCAGCCACCTGAGGTTGGGGAGGTTGTCGAATGCGTCGGGCAGGGCGCTGAACGCGTTTCTCGTCAGGTCCAAGCTTCTCAGTTCGGTGAGGTTGTCGAACACACCATCGGACAGCGTGCTAAGTCCGTTGGCTCGCAAGCTCAGATACTCCAGACCGGAAAGGTCGTCGAATATGCCCTCCGGCGGTGTGCTGAGATCGTTCCCGCCCAAGTCCAGCCGCTCCAGGCTGGTGAGGCCGTCGAAGATGCCCTCGGGCAGTGTGCTGAGATCGTTCCCGCCCAAGTCCAGCCGCTCCAGGCTGGTGAGGCTGTCGAAGACGCCGTCGGGCAGTGTGCTGAGGCCGTTGTTTTCCAGGTGCAGGGAATAGAGGCTGGTGAGGTTGTCAAAGATGCCGTCGGGCAGAGTGCTGTGGTCGCCCCCGTCCAAGTACAGGTTATTCAGGTTGGTGAGGTTGTCGAAGGCGCCGTCGGGCAGGGCGCTCAGGTGGTTAACTGACAAGTCCAAGTATTCCAGGTTGGTGAGGTTGTCGAAGACGCCATCGGGCAGCGTGGTGAGGAAGAAGCTCCAGGACAGGTCCAGGACTTCCAGATTGGTGAGGTTGTCGAAGACGCCATCGGGCAGAGTGCTGAGGTTGTTACCGGACAAGCGCAGCAACCACAGGTTGGTGAGGCTGTCGAACACGCCATTGGGCAATCCGCTCAGAGTGTTGTAGTCCAGGTACAGAATCTCCAGGTTGGTGAGGTACCGGAAGTCTTCCACCAGCAGCGAGTCAATGCCGGAGTCGCGCAGGTCGAGTTCCCCCCTCAGGCTCTGCAGCTGCACACTGGTAACCAGCGAGCAGTCGTTCGTGTCCCAGAGCTTGGCCAGGATCGCGTCGCGGACCTGCTCGGTGCGGTTGCATATGTCCACAGGAATGCCTGCAACGCCTGGTATTGCCGGTATGGCCCTGACTTCTTCAAGTTCCCTCTCTCCGTTCCCGCTAACGGCGATTACTCGCACCGTGTACTCAATGCCGTTGGTCAACCAGGGGATCTGCACCGCGTACTCGTCCCCATCGGTAAGGCTAGTCAGGTCGGTGACGGTCACCTCGAACACATCGGCGGGGGCGTCCCATGCGCTCCAGCGCACCGTGTACGCCGTAACCTCAGAACCATTTTCCTCCTCGGGGGCAAGCCACCTGACGGTGAGCCGCCCATCCCCGGGACTGACGACCGTCTGACCGGGTGTTTCGGGTGCGGTCAGTTCGGGCGCTTCTACCCAGTCCCGGTCCTCGGGCAATATCAGGGTTCTCGGGACGGCAACTCCCTCACCGTGTCCGTAGACCTTGATGCTCCACGCCGCGATCTTTCCCTTACGTCCAGCGGCGTGGTCGGCCAGGCGCAGAGTCCACACTCCCGAAGGGTCCTCCCCCAAGTGGGCCGCCGACCCGAAGCGGAACCAGGTGTCCAACTCGGTGTTGCCTCCAGATTCCCTTGGGACGGTCAGCGTGGAGACGGTTCCCGCGGGTGACTGGATTTCTATTTCAAGGTCCTGGAACGATGGGTGGTCAAATTCAACGGTGATCTCCACGAACTCCGTGAAGCCCACTTCGGAGCTGAGAAGCAACTCCCTGGATACCGTGGTGGGGCCGTCCTCATCCGTGAAGTCGGGGATGGGGAGGTCGATCCACCCCGAGCTCGCACTGACCGATTCCATTGGCGGAAGGTTGGTCCAGGATTCCGCCAGCGCCACGGCCTCTGTGGCATCAACCACTCCGAAGCCGTACTCCGGGTTGTAGAAGTACCGCTCGGTCCGGGAGCCGTACTCGAGAGCGCCCTCTTTCCACGCGGCGTTGTCAGGGTCGGTCTTCTGCGCCGACTCCGCGAGAATCAGCTTCACGTCGCGCCAGGTGAGGCTCGGGTTCGCGCTGCGCACCAGCGCGGCCACGCCGGCCACGACGGGCGATGCGGCGGAGGTGCCGCCAAAGTCGTGCCTGTAGCGGTTCAGATTGTCCGTCGTCACACTGGCTGAGGGGGCGCAGACCCACAGCGCAGAGCCTGTTTCCGAGTAGTACTTCCGGGTGCCGTCCGAATCGACGGCGCAGGCCAGGGTCTGGAAGTATGAGTTCTTGCTTTCGGCCAGGTTAACGTGATGTCCGTACTCGTGCGAGTTTCCGGCGGCGAAGACGTAGAAAATGCCTTTGCCATCCATTCCTCTGGTTGCTCCCGCCTTCAGAGCCTCAGTCCAGAGTTGCGAAGCCATAAGGTAGCTGCCGTATAAGTGACCCCAGCTATTGTTCGATACGGCGATGTCCTCCATATTGCGTGTGAAGGCGTCAAGGGCTGTTGCCAGGGAAGGGTAGCCACTCAGAAAGTTATAACCGACGATGGAGGCGCGGGGCGCGACCCCGATTATCCCCTCGCCGTTGTCCCGCGCCGCCACGATTCCCGCCACAGCGGTACCGTGGTCCTGGTCGGATAGGGTATCTGCACTGTATCTATAGTCGTGGCTGAGATCGGCGTTCCAGTTCTCGGTCAGGTCCTCATGGTCCGATTCCACGGTCTGATCGATGATGGCTACGTTTACTCCCTCTCCCCTGGTGGTCTGCCATACGTCGCCCAGGTTGATGTCGTTTCCCGGCGTCCCCTCGTTGTCCCCGTCGTTATGGAGATGCCACTGGCACCCGAATAGGGGGTCGATAGAGTCGGCTGTAATATCGGCACAGCCTTCGATATATTCCGTGTATTCGCTATTCTCAAACAGTCGAATGACGTAGGGCCTTACGTCGGATGCACGAAGGTAGGAGCTGGCGGATATGCGAAGGTAGTAGGTGCCGGCAGGGTCCAGGCGGTACGCTCTGCTTCCCGGAAAGCCATCGCTCGGGAGATGGAGCAAGTCGCCGGAACCGTCCAGCAGGTCCACGTTGATGGGGACGATGGCGCCCCCACCTCCTCCGAAGAATAATATCCAAATCCAAGGTCGTAGATCGGCGTCAACGATCACCTCGGTCGGGGTATCTACGACAATCTTGAAGATGTCCACGTCGCGGAGAGAGTGCAAGTCTGCGAAGACGCTATAGTCGCTCTGTACGGAAATATCCGCCGCCGTCTTGATGGTGTCCCCTTGGTCAGGTATCGTCCTGACCTCAATGTTGTACTCCCACCGGCTCGTGTCTGGCGTGTAGGACTTATTGTCCACCTTGGCGTAGTAGGTCCCGGCTTCCAGTCGAACAAGGTTGTAGCCGTGGACAAAAAAGTTCAGTATCGATCCAGAGGCGTCGACGACCGTAAAACTGTTTCCATCCAGGGCGTCGAGACCTACCCCTTCCCCCTCTTTGAAGTTGCCGACTGCGACCAGAGTGGATTCAGAGACCTGGAACGAAAAGACGTCCATGTCACCGTCCGAGTTGATCACGCCGGACATCCGGGTATTCAACGGCAGGGCGGTGGCCGTGTCGATGGTGTCGCCGTGGTCGTCTTCGTCTTCCGGCGGAGTCTGGTGGGTCTCGATTTCGCTTGCCCAGTTGGGCGTCGATATGATCACTCCCTCCTGAGCAGCGAGGTCATTGGCCAATTGCAGTGACGGAAAGCCCGGCTCAGTCTCCACAAAGAAGGCGTTGTCGAGGAAACCGAGCTCCGATACTCTGTTCCGCTTGATCTTGTTCTTCGAGAAGAACGCGTCCACCTGGGAAGAACTCCACGTGGGGTCGAGCGCCAACAGGACGCCGCCGGGGAGAGTCATCACGCCGCCGCCCGAATCTGAGCGAAAGACCGGTTCGCCTTCGCCGCCGCCGTACCTCTGCGGGTCTTCATCCGGCTCAATCCGGACCCTCATCTCCCTGTCGCCGTCCCACCAGGTGTAAACCCCGTCCCCGCCGTAGCCCACCCTTGAGCCATCCGCCTCATCTCCGGACTTCGGCCCGGACTCCGAACGCGTCGTTGCCGATTCCTCAAGGGACGGCGGGCCGTCGCCAGCGATGTTGGTCGCGATGACCCGCACCGTGTACTCGGTCCCGCTCCTCAGGCCCCCGATGGTGTACGTAGGTCGGGCGGTGTCGGCAATCACCGCCTGACGGGGCGACGAGGCCGAGTCGTCATAGTCATCGGAACCGGACTTCCACTGCACCCTGTACTCAGTGATGGGTGAACCGTCGTCGTCGTAGGGCGCTCTCCAGGAGGCAACCAGTTCCTCGCTTCCGCCGGGATAGACCCGAAGGCCCCTCGGGGCCTCCGGCGGATCGGCGCGGGGAGGAGAGGGCGGCTCATCAGCCGATGCGGTCGGAGTGCCGACGAAGAGAATGGCAAGCACCGCCAGAGCCAGCAGGACTAGGGTTGAGCGCGAGATTAGTCGCCGGTTAGCCCGTGGGAGAGTCATTCGTTCTCCCCGCAGGCGACGGCGGCCTCAGACGCCGCCGGTGCGCCCGCGGTCTCTATTGCAGGTAGTCGCCTGTCGAACGCCAAGTGAATATCTCCCGTCAATGGGCAAACTCGGCCCCAATTATACAATCCGCGTGTAATATTACCGTTACTTTTTGGCCGTTTTTCTATGACTTCTTATAACCTTTCGGGGAGAATGGCATAATTGCCCCGGTTGGCCCGAATCCTGCCGGTGAAGCCGACGGGCCGCAGCCGCAAGCCTCAGCCCGCCACCTACCCGGTGTTCGAGTGGGCGCTCAACATGGAGCAAGAGCGGGAGCCGGTCGGCGCGGGACGCTGGACCGCAAGACACGGGGGAGGACACCGCGATTCGGTGTCCTCCCCCTGCAACTCTGTATGCGGCCTTTTTTGCGTTTCAGGCCCTGCGGTCGCAGGCCGGTTCGTCCCAACTCAACCGTGTTGTCCGCGCCGACAGACCGGCGGCAGGTCACTCGGCCAGGGTCAGGCCGATCTGGACGGTGTCCCCATCCGACAGGTCCGGCATCTTGTTCTGCCACTGGTAGGTGTAGGAGGAGGGGGATGTGTCGACCCCGGCCTCCTCCGACCTGAAGGTGGTTTCGCCCACCTGCAACGTGAAGTCGCCCGGAAGGGCCCGGTCCAGCACGAAGACGAACATCAGGTCGCTATAATTGATCAATGAGATGACGGTGTAGTCGCTGCCGTCGATGTTGAACCCGTCGGGCGCGAGTGATCCGGTCCAGTCCTTCCAGAAACCGAGATAACCGGCGATGCTGCCCACCGTCAGCGTCGCCGACCAGATGGAGGACTCATCCGCCGCCGCCGTCACCGCCGCCGTCGCCGCGCTGGTCAGGAATTCCTGGTGGTTCCTGTCGTCTCTGAACGACACCTTCACCTGGATGGCCTTGCCAACGTCATCGGCAACCGGGGTGTAGGTGTCGCTTGTTGCGCCTGCGATCTCCGTGCCGTTGGCGAGCCACTGGTAGCTGTAACCTACGTTGTCCAACCCGTCGGCGTCGTCAATGTCTGAGGTGGATGCCGTCAGCGTATCCCCCACCTGGGCCGTCCCGGTGATGGTGGGCGCTCCGGTGGCCGGGGTGTTGGCCGGCGGGGGAGTGTTGTTCTCCAGGTCCTGGTCGCTGAAGGACGCGGCAGGATTGCCCGCCTCGTCCTGGATGCGGGGAGCGGCGGCATCCGTCGGCACGGTATAGCTCACCGTCACCGTGTCCGCTGCCGCCACTGCCGACCCCAGAGTCAGTATCACCGAACAGCCGGACACCGACACCCCGTCAACCGCCCGGCCCGTGCCGCCGACGGTTACCGAGAAGGCGTCCGCCGCCGGTCCAGATGCCTCGTCCAGGGCCTCATCGTATGTCAGGGTCAGGGTTGCGCCATCCACCGTAGCGGTCGAAAGCTCCGGCGGAGTGGTCTCCCTGGCAGCGGTGTTGAATGTTGCGCTGGCCACGCCTTTATCGAACGCGCTATATGGCGATGCCTCCACGTCATACGAACTGCCCGGAGTCAACCCGCTCAGGTTGAACTCTACCGTCTCCCCCGTGGATTTCACTGGGTCCAAGTCAGTCCAGGCAGTGTCGGAACTCAACTTGTAACGCAGATGGATGGTCAGTTCCCTGGCGTTCGGGTTGGGAACGGTCAGCGTCGCAGTGCCCCCTGTTTCGTCGATGTCAACCATCGAGATCGCTGAAACCTCGGGTGGGCCAGGCAATCGATAGGCGTGAACTTTGTCCCGAACCCAGTCACTAACCCACATCGTTTCGCCGTCCGACCACAGTCCGACAAAGGAGCCGTTGCCGCTTCTGATGACGATGTCCTGGAATGGGAGACGCGACCTGTCAGACACTTTGTAGGCCAAAATGATGCGTTCGAGGACGTTGCCGATCCACCAGGTCGTTCCGTCCGACCATAGCGCCCAAGGGTAGTAGTGCCTCCAGGTCGAAAGGAACGAGTGAGTGAAGTCTTTATCCGGGTCGCGGCTACCGGCGGCGAGGTTGTAGGCGAAGATGCGAATCTCACTGCCATGTTCCCCCACCCACATAGTGGTTCCGTCCGACCATATTCCGGCAGGCATGTAGTTGCCTGCTACCGGGTAGATATCCTTGTCGCTGTCTCGACTCCAGTCAGACATACTATAGGCGTGGATTCTTTCCGCTCCGTTCAAATCGTTCGCTACCCACATGGTGGCGCCGTCTGCCCAGAGACCCGTGAGGAAGCAGTCCTCGAAATCCAGGTCAACGCTTTTTTCGGCATCGTAGCTCTTGTCCGACATACGGAATGCGAAGATACGGCAATCGAGCCCACCGGCGACCCACATCGTTGTCCCGTCCGACCAGTTGCCGTATGTACCGGCGTCGAACGCAAGGTAGAAGCTATCCTCGAATTCCCTCCGAGTGCTGAAGCCGACTGTCAGATCGTTGCCGGCGAACCCGCTATCCAAAGAAGTCTCTGACTGGTAGTCGGTCTTGGCGGTCAGGTTTCTCAACGTGAATTCCGCCCCGTCGGTCGCGGTCGTCACCGGCGTGGCCTCAGTCCAACTCGTGTCGGACGTCGACTTATACCTTGCGTAGACGGTCAAGGGGTCGCCATCGGTGTCTTCCAGTGAGACCTCAATTACGGCCCAGGAATCCGCGACTGCGCTGGTCCAAGCCCCTGAAATCTCCGGATCTGTCGGTGGTACCGCCGTTGGTGACACCACCGGCTCCGGCGTGAGTACTGGCGTAGGTACAGGTGTCGGCTCCGGCGGGGTGTTGGCCCGGTCGAAACTGGACCAATGGCTGACGCCGTGCTGGTTCACGGCCTTGACCCGGTACACGTAGCGCTTCTCAGGCTCCACGGTGCTGTCGGTGTAGCTGGTCGCATCCGAGCCGGTGTTGGAGTCGATGGTGACGAACTCGCCAGTAGCATGCATATTCCGGTCCCGCCTCAGCACCTGGTAGTGGGTGATGCTGGAGTCGACGGGGTCATCCCAGGTCAGGATGACCGAGTCGTGAGACGCCTCGGTGGACAACCCCGTGGGCTGGGCCGGGACGGCGCCGTCCTGCGCTTCGACCGGCAGGGCGCCGATAATATGCAGGACCAGCATGACGCCGCCCAGCGCCAACGCGGCCAGGGCGACGATCCGGATCAGGAGTCGCGGCCTACTGGTGAGAGTCATCGTTTCTCCTTCTGGTCTGTTGTTGTTCAGCGATTCTGTCCGCATGGATCAGGCCCTGCGGGAGCGGCTCCCGGTTGAGCGAGGCCAGCATACGCATCACCGAGGACAAGGACCTGGACACCGTGCTTCAGGAGGTGGAGGGCGGGGCGCGCTTGCCGATTTTCATGAGAGACGGCGGACTGGGCGAAGTCGGTCGGCAAGATCCTTGCCCACTCCCTGGGCGCGATGGGTGCACTGCCCGAAAGCGGCTTGTGGTCCGGACATGCAGTGACGCGGCAGAGGCGAGGGGGTTTAAAGCGAATTGGATCGGGCCGGCTATGGCTAGGGTGACGATAATCGAGGGGGTGAATATTCGTGCGAAACCGCAGCGGGCGAAGACGGCCTCAAGCGCGGCTGTCGCGGCGGCTTCCGCCGCCGGTGCGCCCGCTGTCTCTATTGCAGGTAGTCGCCTGTCGAACGCCAGGTGAATATCTCCCTCAATTGGGCAATCCTGCTCTGCATTGTACAATCCGCGTGTAATATAGCCGTGACATTTGGGCTGTTTTTCTATGACTTCTTGTAACCTTTGGAGGAGAATGGCATAATTGCCCCGGTTGGCCCGAATCCCGCCGCTCAGTGGGGGCGGGAGCAGCGGCCTTCCGCAGCCCAATCGAGGTGACGGGATGAAGCGACCGGACGATCCGATGCAAGCCCTTTTGTGTTACTCGGTGAACAGGGGGGCGAAGCCCAGCTCCTCGGCCAGCTCCAGCAGCGCCATCATGTGCCGCATGCTGGGGCGCGCCCGGCCCTTGACCCGGCGCCTCATTGAGTAGGGATGGATGCTGAGACGCCGGTTTCAACTCCGACCACGTTGGCCCCGACTCCTCCTTGAAACGCCCCAGCCGCTCAGGGCAGTCGGGGGATAGGTCCTTCTGCTGTGGTAGATGCGCTGTCTCGGCATGGCGTAGGTCCTCCCAGAGGACTCGCCGGACTCTCCTCAAAGGGAGCGCTCAGGCCGTTCGGCATCGGCGGACAGGGACAGTTCGTATGCGGCTCCTTTCGCGTTCCAACCGCGCCGTCCGTCCATGTATGCGGGCTCTTTGGGTGCCCGAAATCCGCTGGGCTTACCCACCCGGACCGTTTACAGTCAACTCCAGCCGGTTGGACAGACGCCCACCCCTGCCGGTGCATATGGACCCTTCCACGTCGCAGGCCCGGTCGGCGGCCAGGACGACGGTCACGTCGGCGTTGGAGCCAGGCTTGACGGTGATCCGCCACAGGTCGTTGCGACCGTCTACCCGCTTGGCCTTGGTCACCGATCCGTTGGTCGTCTCCAGGGAATGGTCCCGGAGGGTCTTGAACCTGATGTCAATGTCCTCGCTGAAGGCGATGCGGAAGGTGAAGGCGTTCGAACCATTGTGGCTTGCCGGTACATCCTTCAACTCCGCCGTCAGCGGCTCAGCCACAAACAGCACGGTCAACTCCCGCCCTTCGGACAGACTCCTTTCGTCACTGTTGGCGCAGATGGCCCCCCAGTCACTGCAGGGCTGTTTGGCGCGGAGGGAGACGGTCATGTCGGCGTCGGAGTCCGGCTTGACGGTGACCTCCCACAGGTCTTTGCGACCGCTTACCTGCTTGGTCTTGGACCGACCCGTTGGTCACTGTCAAGGAGGGCTTCAACCCGGTGTTATGCCCGATTACAACGTTCTCACTGAAGGCAACATGGAAGGAAAAGGACCTGCTGCCGTTGTGGCTCTCCGGCGCACCGTCCCACCCCGCCGTCAGCGGGTCACGCTTCAGGTTGCCGTTGACCTGGAGGTCCGGAAGACTGACGGGCCATGTGTAGGCGGCGTGGTCGACCGACGCATCATTGACGTCCACTGCCTGGATGCGGATGGGACGGCCCTTCGCCTCTCCCAGCCCATTGATGGTCACGCCGTCGAGGTCGAGGTCGGCGGCCTTCACGTAGTATATGAATTGAACCCGGTCGCTGCCGCTGGTGCCGCCTCTCTCGGGTCTCCCTTCGGTGAGCCGATAGGGGGCGTAGCGGACCGTGTGCGATTGCGAATCGCCGATGTGGAGGATCAGGTCGGAGTGGTAGTAATGCTTGTCATGCGGAATGTGCCAGAAGACTTCCTCCACCTCGCGGCTGAACACCACGTTGATGAGTACCTGCTCGTCCCTGCGGTAGTGCTTCCCATCCCATGGGGTGGAGACCACCTCTATTCCCTCAATGGTCGGCCGGTCCAAGCCGTACACCGTGTGCCTGGCCACGTCGTTCTTCGCCGAATAGGTGTGGTCGGCCTCTTGATTCGTGTCAAACGCGGCCACGATATTGCCGGATCCCAGACCGTCCGAGTCCTGAGCTTCGATGGTCAGCCCGTCCTTGTCGCGGTCTCCGGTCACCACGTCGTATGCGAACCGGAGCGTCTTGGTCCCGCTCCCGCTGTGGTATGCGGCGTCCCTGCTCACGTCCTGGCCCGTGCCGTCGAACGAGATGCTGAGCACCAGGGTGGCTGTGGTTTTGACTTAGACGGCGAACGTCAAATCTACGAAGATGGTTTCGCCCAGACCGTACACGCCCCCGCCCGATGGGGTGGAGCCGACGCTGACATCGGTGACACGGGGGGCGAGGCCACCGTCTACTTTGTGGCCCGACAGGTTACTGAGACCATTGAATTTGGCGTATGCCGCTTTGTCCGTGCCCCTGGCCGTGATGTTCCAGAAGCCAAAGGTACCGCCGCCGGCACTGTAGCCGCCGTCCCGCACACTGATGCCGTTGGTGTCACTATCCTCGGGCTTCACCGTGTAGCCGAATACGATGGTCTCGGTGCCCGCGCCGCGCCGGTATCTGGCCGTCTTGTAATCGCCGCTCAAGGTCATGCCGGTGCCGGCGCCTGTCGCATCCACCTTGCCGCTGAAGGTTATGGCGAACTCGATAACGTCGCCCACCCGGTAGGTGTCCCCGTTGATCGGGGTCGAAACCATCTCCTCACCTGTAACGTGTGGCACCCCAATGACTTTTTGCCCTTCGATGTTCGTGTGCCCACCGTGTGCGTGGTCCGCGTTGCGGTCGGGAAAGCCCAACATCTTGATCTTCCCGTTGCCGAGCCCCGTTGAACTTCTCCCTCGTATATCGATTCCATTTCTGTCTAGGTCGCCCAACTGCACGTCGTATGCGAAGCGCAACTTGGTCGTGTCGCTCCCGCTCTCGTACTTGGCGCCCCTCCACACACCGCCGATGGTGAGCGGCAAGACGGGATTGTTGCTGACAGTGACCTCGTGGTTGAATTCCACCTCGACCTCAATCGTTTCGCCAATGCGATAGGCCGACCCGTCCGGGGGCGTGGAAACTATCTCCTGATCGACCACGCTAGTATTACAACGACGGTTCTCGGAATGACACAAAGGGTGGACCACCGACTCACTCTTCAACTGGGGATCGGCGTCTCGCATTTTCCTGTTGGAATTGAGGGTATGCTCAGTCTCAGCAAACCGGCGAATTAAACCGGGCAGGACGGCTGGCCACCCCAGCGGCACTAGGACGAGGGGGAGACCTGCACCGTAACGATATCTATGTCGTGGTACTTATGGTGCTGGACCGAGGATGCGTAATGACGCAAGAGGCGGAAGGAAATTTCGCGCTCGTCCTGTATCTCAGGCTGTTCGTTCATATAGGCCAGCTTGTCCTCCAGATTCCCGCCCTCGGTGGTCACCACAAATTCCATTTCAATGCTGGCGTCGGCACGACGGGCAGCAACAATGAGGCGCCTCCTGACATCCTCTTCCGGCTCCTCATCCTGCGACAGCAGGCTCGACAGAGTTTCCTCCCCGGCTGACCTGAGCCGGTTTATTGATGTCTCATTCCAGCCGGCGCTTGTTGCGAATCCCTGGAGGAAGGAGTCAATTCTGGGTAGCGACGAAAGGTTCATGGCCACATTCAACCGCCTGCGACGCCTGGAAGTGAACTCCATCAGCAGAGTGAGACAAATTACGCACACCGAGCCGGTGGTCATGCCGTTGCTGAGCAGAGTCCCCAAAGTTCCCGTCAGGAGATCGGGCAGAATCACCTGGTTCTGAAAACCAATGCCCATCCAGAGTGACACTCCTATCACCGCGGCTTTTCGCCCGTCTACTCCGTCCCTGAATACGGTCCTCATACCCTGCACAAAGAGGAGCGAGAACAGAAATATGATGTAGGCGACCAGGACAGGGCGCGGCGCAGCGACAATCAGTGCTATCAGCTTTGGGGAAAAGGCTGCCAATATCATAACCAAGCCCCCGTAGACCCCCATGCGCCGCGCTGCAACGCCGGTGAGCGTCACTCGAGCGGAATTGCCCGCTCCAATCATGTTGGGGATTGTCCCTAGCGCCGCAGCCAGCAGATTAGTCAAAACCAACAGGTTATGCGCCCCTTGGACCACCCGAAAGTCAGTCGCCTTCGGCCTTCGCCATGCCTCCTGCTGAATCACCACGTTGTCGCCTATCGAATTGATCGTGGTCGCCATGTTCACTATCACGAATCCCGGCAAAAGCCCCCAGAAGGTCGCGCCAAAGCTCAGGTCGAATCCCGGCCAGGGATAGCTGGGAAATCCAATCCAGGGAGCCTCCACAACCAACTGCCAGTTGTAAGCGCCGAACGGGACCGCTATTGCGCAACCCACCACGATCGCGACGACTGGCGCCCATTGCTGCCACTTGGGCGACGCGAACAGCCTCAGCATCATCAGGATGAACAGGGTCGCTCCTGCCAGGATGGGCGCCGCCACCGGGGGAGCGCCCTCCGGCAAATCAGAAAGCCTGCCGAGTACGACGGTTATTATCGTCGAGGCCAGCAACATGAGAACCGTGCCGGCAACCACCGGGCTGATGACACGCCGCAGCCAGGAGAGCCGGGAGATGAACACAAACTGTATCAACGACGAGGCGACGATCAGGCTGGACAGCAGCGCCGGGCCGCCGGCCAGCAGCGCTGAGATACAGATGGCGATGAAGGCGAATGCGGAAATTAGGCCAAGGGAATACCCCGACCCGAATCTCCAGATTCGAAAGGTCTGCAGGATACCGCCTAATCCGCAAACCACGAGGGCCGAAAAGAGGATCCAGGACAGATAACCCTCGGATTGTCCGCCCGCCACAGCGATGATCGACGCCGCGGCAGCCATTGCCGCCATGGGCTCCATGACACTTTGGAATCCGTGGACCAGAGATACCGGATGGCTTGGGCGCTCATCCGGCTGATAGATGATATTCTCGTTTACCTGCACCATTCGTAGTGTTGCTTTGTCGTCCTGTGGGTCTTATTTAGACTAAACTAAAGCCAAGGTGAAATGCGCAGATGGTGAGGGTCAGACGACGGAGCCGGGTCATTCTCCAAGTACGGATGAGAGGGATTCACCCGCGCAACCCAGCTGATCACCATCGCCACTTAAATGTACATCCCACCTTGGCTTTAGTTTAGGAACGCCTGGTACCTCGGCCTGAGACGCAGCGGTGCCGGGTGGGTTTCCGGCGAACACAAGGAAAAACCCCGCCACCGCCAGCACGCTGACGGCGGATCGCAGAGTCCAACGCCGGTTAGCCGAAGGGAGGGTCACTCACTCCCCCTTAAGCGCTTCGTGAGCGAGCCGGACAGTTCCGGCAGCGATGCGATAGGAGATCCTCCGTCGCTGCCCCTCCTGCAAGTGCTGAGAAGGTTCGACTGGACGGCGCGAGGACTCTCCCCGAGTGTCCAAATATGCGAGCTTGCTTTGTATCTACCTGGGCTCATGGTCGCTTCACCGATGCTGTGGTGTGTGCGCTGTCTAGGCATAGCATCGCTGATCCTTCGGGGGGACAGCCGGAGTCCCTCTTCCAAGGGAATGTCCGGCCGCCCGGCGTTCTGTTCGCCCCCGGTGGTGCGATCTGCGGGGCCTTGTCCGGACTCCTCTCTACGCTCCGACTCCCATGTCTGGTATGGCGTCGCTCGGACGGAGAACAGGTGACCGAGCCCGTAGCCCGCGGCCAGGTCCTGTGGGGCCAGGAGATAGTGGGCGTTGGGCAGGACGCCGTCCTTGTGCCACCGCCTGACGGTCTTGGGGTCGGCGCCGAGTCTCCGGGCTATCTCGGCCCACGACAGGCCCGACTCCTCCTTGAAACGCTTCAGGCGCTGCGGGAAATCGTTGAACGTAGGCGCGAAACCGTGGTGGGCGCAGGACGCCTCAAGCGCGGTGGTCGTGGCAACTGATGCCGCCGGTGCGCCCGCTGTCTCTATTGCAGGTATCGGCCTGTCGAACGCCAAGTGAATATCTCCCGTCAATGGGCAATCCGAATCTCTATTGCACTGTACAACCCATGTGTAATATTGCCGTTACTTTTTGGCTGTTCTTCTATGGCTTGTTGTAACCTTTCGAGGAGAATGGCATAATTGCCCCGGTTGGCCCGAATTCAGCCGCTCAGCGAGGGCGGGAGCAGCGGCCTTCCGCAGCCCAATCGGAGGCGCTAAGTTGAATCGACCGGACGACCCGATGCGGGAGATAGCAGCGCTCAGGGAGCGTCTCTCCAGGCTGAGCGAGGCCAGCCTGCACATCACCGAAGACCTCGATCTCGATGCCGTGTTGCAAGGAGTCCTGGACGGGGCGCGCTCCCTGACCGGCGCAAGGATGGGCGGCATCAGCCGGTCGGCGCGAGACGTTAGACCACAACACACTGGGGGAGGAACGCCGTGATTCGTGAACTCCCCGTGCGCGGCTATGCATGAGGCCCTTCTTGCGTTTCAGGGCCTGCGGTCGCGGGCCTCTTCACCGGCGCGCCGTTCCCTACTCGGTGAAGAAGTAGTCGAGGCCCAGGTCCTCGGTCAGCGCCATCAGCGCCATCATGTGTTTCACGTTGGGCCGCACCCGGCC
The DNA here is from genome assembly GCA_965197575.1 of Dehalococcoidia bacterium. Lineage (GTDB taxonomy): Bacteria > Chloroflexota > Dehalococcoidia > Lucifugimonadales > UBA3495 > VXOI01. The sequence goes on along the minus strand of OZ240214.1, from coordinate 4,422,669 downwards.
TTCAACCCACCGCGCGGCGGGCGATCTCCGAGCACGACAGGCCGGACTCCTCCTGGAAGCGCTTCAGCCGCTCCGGGAAGTCGGTGGGGCGATAGGTCCTTCTTCTGTACTGTGTACGCTGTCGCGGCATAGAGCCGGGTCCTTCAAGAGGGCAGCCAGCCGCTCTATCCAAGAAGCGGTTCCCCGAACCTACCTACGACTGCCCTCTGTGTTCCTTTCTATGCGGTCCTTTTTGTTGCCCGAAGTCCTCTTAGGATCCGTTCCCAACTCAACCGTGTTGTCCGCGCCGACGGCCCGGCGGCAGGTCACTCGGCCAGGGTAAGGCTGACCTCCACGGTGTCGCCTTCCGACAAGCTCGCCGTCCGGTCGTCCCAGCGGTATATGTACCCCAGGCCGTAGTCAACGATTGTGGCGTCTGCGGAATCGAAGCCGGTCCCGCCCACCTGTAGCGTAAAGTCGCCCGGGATGGTGTTGGCCAGCCCGAACTCGAACCACTCGCTGCCCTTGTCGCCCAGCGACTGGACCGTATAGTCGGTGCCATCCAGGCTGAACTCGGCAGGATCGAGTTTTCCGGTGCGGGTGAACGAGTAGTAACCCAGGAACGGTTCGTAACTCCCCACCGTCAGCGTCGCCGACCAGATGGAGGAGTCATCCGCCGCCGTCACCGCCGCCGTCGCCTCGCTGGTCAGGGATTCCTGGTGGTTCCTGTCGTCTCTGAACGACACCTTCACCTTGATGGCCTTGCCAACGTCGTCGGCAACCGGGGTGTAGGTGTCGCTGGTTGCGCCTGCGATCTCCGCGCCGTTGGCGAGCCACTGGTAGCTGAACACCGCCCCGCTCATCCCGTCGGCGTCGTCAATGTCCGTCGTATCCACCGTCAGCGTCTCGCCCACCTGCGCCGTCCCGCTGATGCTGGGCGCTCCCGTGGCGGGAGAGTTGGGCCTCGGCTCCACCGCCGCCGTAGCCGCGCTGGTCAGCGTTTCCTGATTGTTCTTGTCGTCTCTGAACGACACCTTCACCTGGATGGCCTTGCCAACGTCGGTTTCTACCAGGGTGTAGGTGTCGCTGGTCGCCCCTGCGATGTCCGCATCGTCGGCCAGCCACTGGTAGATGAAGACCGCGCCGCTCATCCCCTCAGCGTCGGCGATGGCCGAGGTTTCCGCCGTCAGCGTCTCGCCCACCCGGACCGTTCCGCTGATGATCGGCGCTCCCGTGGCCGGAGTGTTGGCTGGCGGGGGAGTGTTGTTCACCACCGCCTGGTCGCTGAAGAACGCGGCAGGATTGCCCGCCTCGTCCTGGATTCGGGGAGCGGCGGCATCCGTCGGCGAGGTATAGCTCACCGTTACCGTGTCCGCTGCCGTCACTGCCGACCCCAGAGTCAGTATCACCGAACTGCCGGACACCGACACCCCGTCAACCGCCCGGCCCGTGCCGCCGACGGCTACCGAGAAGGCGTCTGACGAAGGTTCTGAGTTCTCGTCCAGGTCCTCGTCGTAGGTCAGGGTCAGGGTTGCGCCATCCACCGTAGTGGTCGAAAGCTCCGGCGGGGTGGTCTCGCGCGGCGTTCCTGTTACATCATCTGACGGCGGCCCGTCGCCCACGTCGTTGACGGCGATGACCCTGACCGTGTACTCCACGCCGTCGGTCAGTCCGGTGATGGTGTGGGTCCGGCTTGCCGGGTCGGTGATCTCCGCCTGCCGGGTTGAACCGGCGCTTCCGTCGTAGTCCTCGGTGCCTGACTTCCACTGCACCTTGTAGCTGGTGATGGCCGAGCCGCCGTCTCCGTGTGTTCCCTTTCCGTCAATCTCGCCCATCCAGTCCGCAATGGGCGCTTCCCAAGACAGGTCCAGCGCCCCGGTACCGTGGTGGGAGACGTTGAGATGTTGCGGCGCAGCCGGCGTCGTTGCCACGACTGCCACGGTGTCTACGCTGGTAAGTATCTCTAAGTTGCCCTCTTCGTCCGTGAAGCCCACCCACACCCTGATAGTCAACCCCACATCGCGGGCCTGAACCCTGTAAGTGTTGTAATCGCCCATGACCCGAAGATAGTCCCCGGCGCCCCAATTGAAGTTGTATTCCACGTTGTTCAAGCCATCCGGGTCGGCGATGTCCGACGTGTGCGCGGTTAGGATCTCGCCCACCCGTACCGTGCCGCTGATGGTCGGCGCTCCGGTGGCCAGACTGTTGGGCTTGGCCGCAACCTCCGCTGTCGGTTCGCTGGTCAGCGTCTCCTCGTTATCGTCGTCGTCGTTGAAGATCACCCGCACCTTGACGGCCTTGTCAAAGTCGGCTTCGACCAGGGTGTAGGTGTCGCCCGTTGCGCCCGTGATCTCCGCATCATTCGCAAGCCACTGGTAGCTGAACACCGCACCGCTCATTCCGTCGGCGTCGTCGATGCCGGAGGTGTCCACCGTGAGCGTCTCACCTACTTGCGGAGCGCCGACGATGGTGGGACCGGAAACGGCCTCCGATCGGTGGCCTCGAACTATGACGCTCCACTTCTTGAGCTGGCCCTGGTAATCCGAGACGTGGTCGGTGATCTGGAGCGTCCAAGTGCCGACGGGGTTCTCGCCGATGTTCTTCGCGGAGCCGAAGCGATGCTCGGCGGTGAATTCGTTACCCCGGAGGTCGTCGTCTGGGTCGGCCAGGGTAGAGACGGTGCCACTGGGTGAGACCAACTCAACCTCCAGGTCGCGGAAAGACGGGTGGTCGAACTCGATGTTGATCTCCACATGTTCGATGAAGGTAGGAGCGTCGTCTTCCCTTTCGATGGTGAGTTGGTACTCCGTGGTGGTTGGGTCTTCGTCGACCTTCCGGTCCGGAATTGTCAGGTCGATTTGGCCGGAGTCCGCGCTGACCGTTTTCATGGCAGGCAGGTTGGTCCATTCCTTGGCCAGGTCCACTGCTGCCTCCGCGTTGACTACGCCGAAGCCGAAGTAGTGGTTATAGGAATACCGCTGGTCGTCGGAACGATAGTGCAGGGAGCCGACCTCCCAGTCGGGGTGGTCGGGGTCATTCTTGCGGGCGGACTCCGCCAGGATCAGCTTGACGTCGCGCCATGTCAGGTTTTTGTTGGCCCCCCGCACCAGCGCGATTACGCCTGACACCATTGCTGTCGAAAATGATGTGCCCGATGCGCTCTGGTAAAAGTCCAGGGCCAGGGAGGTGTAACCTCCGCCAGGTGCGCACACCCAGAGGTTGTCTCCATAAGACCAACCCCCGCTATACCTATACACATCGCCATCGAGGCCGACTCCGCAAACGTTGATTACCGCGTAGAAGTTCTTTACCTCGGAGAAATTGGCGTTTTCTAAGGTGTTTCCGGCAATGAATACGTATGAGGTGCCCTTACCATAAAACCCTTCCGTGATCCCTTTGATGATCGCTTGCTCAAAATTTTCGCCCATGCGTGTTGGTACAGATCCTGAAGGGTAAGACCAACTGTTGTTTGACACGGCCACATCCACGTGGTGGTGTGTCATGGCGTTGACTTCCCAGGTTTGGGCTTTTGTAATCACAAGGAGGCGCGGCAGAGTGTAGCTGTAAAGAGTGGCCAGGGGTGCAATTCCGCGTATCCCAACGTCGTTGTGGCCTGCTGCGATCATTCCCGCAACCATAGTGGCGTGCGAGAAGCTCGGCCTTCCTGGGTCGAGATGGCTCTCACCAGGGGGGACAATCCGGTCAACGTCCACACTATGCAGGAGGTCTTCGTGGAGATAGTCTATTCCAGTATCCACCACCACCACGTTGATGCCTTCTCCCAGGTTGTTCTCGTCCCAGACCGGTTCCACGTTTATGTCTTCACCCGGATACGTTCTGTTTTTGAGATATTCCTGGCATCCGTACCAGGGATCCTCAAAATCAGTTTCAATTGTGGTGCAACGCTCGATACGAGATTCGTACACTGACCAGTCGTGCCACCACGCGTGGTATGTTCGATTGTGTTGTACAGAATCAGGGTAGCCGTTGTGTCCGGGCCCGGTAATACGCAGGTAATACTTTCCGGGTTCTAGGTACGCCGTTGTGCCGTGTGGGTAGCCCCCTGTCACGTCGCAATACCGTCTTACACAATGTCCATTTTCGTCGAACAGCGCCGTGGAGTAATATTTTATGTGGTGGTCGTCCGACTGAGTTGCAACGCTGATGTCGATATATCCCGCTTGCTCGGAAGAGACTTCAAACCAGAAATAGTCGATGTCATCAAAAGGGTAAATCGTGCCTTCATTGATTTGTATCGGATAGGAAGGCAACAACGATGCTGTCGCAGGCGTGTCGCCGTGGTCGTCAAAGGCAGGTACCACTGTCGTCGGAGCGCTGGTTAGGGTCTCGGAGTACCCGCCGTTGTCGGTGAATTCAACCCTCGCCCAGAGAGTTCTCCCCTCGTCCGCCTCGACGATGGTGTAGGAGCGCTGGGTGGCCCCTGCGATCTCCGTTTCCGGGATGCCGTCCCCGAAAACCCACTGGTAGCTGAAGAGCACTCCCGTCAGGCCGTTCAGGTCCTGGATTGCCGATTTCGAGGCGGTCAGCGTCTCGCCAATCTCGACCACGCCTTCGATGACCAGAGCTCCCGTGGCCGGGACGTTGGGCATCGGCGTGAGGTTGGTTGCCGGCTCGTCGTGGAATGACGCGGCGGCATTGCCGGCGGCGTCCGTGATGCCGGATACCCCGCTGCCTTCGGGTGCGGCGTAGCCCAGTATGACGGCAGCGTTGTACGTCGCCGGCGGATTCAGGGTCAACGACACTTCGCTTCCGGCGACGGATACTCCGGTGACCTCGCTTACGGAACCGCTGACCGTAATGGTGAAGGCGTCTGTCTGCGGTGTCGATGCCTGGTCCAGCGCTTCGTTGAAGGTGAGCGTAAGCGCAGCTCCGTCAACCGTCGCGGATGCCAACTCGGGCGGCGTGATGTCCGGCAGCGTGGCTGCTGCCTCGGCGGATGCGGCGCCGTATCCCCACTGGTTCGTTGCCATCACCCGCACGTAATGGGTGACCCCGTCGGTCAAACCGACGATTCTGTATGACGGGTCTGTAAGGTCGGTGGTTTCTGCCTGTCTGGTTGACGTGGTTGACTCGTCGTATTCTTGGGAATCCGGTCTCCACTGCACCTTGTATCCGGTAACCGCTGAGTCACCGTCGCTGGCGGGAGGGTCCCAAGAGGCTGTCAACTCTCGACCGCCGGTGACCGTAACCTGGAGGTTCAGAGGCGGGCTCGGGGGTGTTTTTACTTGCGGCGTGTAGTCGCTCGTCAGGGACTCTTCATACCCGCCCCTGTCCGTGAACGAAACGCGCACCTTGACGGTATGCCCATTTTGGTCCGGGACCGGAGTGAACCTGGAAGCGCTCGCACCATTGATTTCCTTGTCCGCAGTCCCGTCGTTGGAAATCCACTGGTAGTTGAACTTCACGCGATCCAGGCCGTTCTCGTCGTCGATGGCCGATACCGACGCTGTGAGGGTCATGCCCACAACGGCATCGCCGCTGATGGCGGGCGCGCCCGTAGCAACTACGTTCTCGGGCCTTTCCTTCCTTCCTGCTTCAAAATGGTAGGTGGGTTGCATCAGGTACGGGTCCGACCATTCTGACGACCCCTTGGCGTTGTTGGCCCGCACTTGGAACCAATACGTGTAACCATCGTGGTTCAGTTGGCTGATGATGGCCCCTGCCCCGTAGAAGGCGATTTCAACGCCGTCTCCCGGCAGGTCGATCCACTGGACATTTCGGAATTGCTGGACTTCGTAGGACTCCGCTCCCGGTACGTCGGTCCACTCAAGGTCCACCCCGCCGACGAAGATGGCCGTTCCCTCGAGACCTTCGGGTGTGTCGGGAGGCTTCTCGGGATCGCCGCCTGCGGCGTAAACGGGAAGAGCTGCGGTGAGCAGGAGGCCAAGCGCCACAAGAGCCAGCAGGACTGGCGCGGTCCGCAAGGTCAATCGCCGGTTGGCCCGTGGGAGAGTCATTCCTTCTCCCCGCAGGCGAAGACGGCCTCAGACGCGGTTGTCGCAGCGGCTTGCGCCGCCGGTGCGCCCGGTGTATTCAGCGCGAGTACTGGCCGCTCAAATGCCAAGCGAACTTCCCCCTATTGACGTATGTGCCTACTGTCATTTGCAAGCCCTTTTGTGTGTAACTCGGTGAACAGGTGACCGAGCCCGTAGCCCGCGGCCAGGTCCTGTAGGGCCAGGAGATAGTGGGCGTTGGGCAGGACGCCGTCCTTTTGCCACCGCCTGACGGTCTTGGGGTCGGCGCCGAGTCTCCGGGCTATTCCCGGCCCACGATAGGCCCGACTCCTCCTTGAAACGCTTCAGGCGCTGCGGGAAGTCGGTGAACCCAGGCGCGAAACCGTTGTGGGTGGAGGACGGCTCAAGCGCAGTCGCTACGGCGGCTTCAGCCGTCGGCGTGCACGCTTTCTCCAGTCCAGGTTGTTGCCTGTCAAGCGACATACAGGTATCTCCCGTCAATGGGCAATCCTGCTCCGCATTCTACAATCCGCGTGTAATATAGCCGTGACTTTTTGGCCGTTTGTCTATGACTTCTTGTAACCTTTCGAGGAGAATGGCATAATTGCCCCGCTTGGCCCGAATCCCGCCCGTCAGCGAGGGCGGGAGCAGCGGCCTTCCGCAGCCAATCGAGGTGACGAGTTGAATCGACCGGACGACCCGATGCGGGAGATAGCGGCGCTCAGGGAGCGGCTCTCCAGGCTGAGCGAGGCCAGCCTGCACATCACCGAAGACCTCGATCTCGATACCGTGTTGCAAGGGGTCCTGGACGGGGCGCGCTCCCTGACCGGCGCAAGGATGGGCGGCGTCACCATCCTCGACGACGCAGGACAGCTCCAGGACTTCATCACCTCCGGCCTGACCGACGAAGACCACCGGCGATTCGTCAACCTGCCGGGGGGACCGGAGTTCTTCGCCTACCTGAGCAGCCTGCCCGAACCGCTGCGGCTCGCCGACTTTTCCGCCCATACAACGGCGTTGGGCCTGCCCGGGATTGGCCCGCCCCTGGGACCGGTGGGCAGCTTCCTGGGCGCGCCCATCCGTCTCCGGGGCGCACGCGCCGGCAACCTCTATCTATCGGACAAGGAGGGCGGAGGGGAGTTCACCCAGGATGACGAGGAGACCCTGGCGATGTTCGCCTCCCATGCGGCGATGGCCATCGCCAATGCGCGGCGGCACCGGGAGGAGCAGCGGGCCAGGGCCTACCTTGAGACGCTGATCGACACCTCGCCGGTGGGCGTCGTGGTGTTCAACGCCGGGACCGGCGTCCCGGTGTCCCTCAACAGGGAGGGGAGAAGGCTTGTCGACGGCCTCACAAACCCCGGCCAGACGGCGGAGCAGCTCCTCGACGTGCTGACCTTCCGGCGCGCTGACGGGCGGGAAATCTCGCTGCGGGAGTTCCCCCTGGCAGAGGCGCTGAGCACCGGCGAGACGGTGCGGGCCGAGGAGATCGTCATCGGCGTCCCCGACGGCCGGAGCGTCTCCGTGCTGCTCAACGCCACCGCCATCCGCTCGGAGGAGGGACAGGTCGAGTCGGTGGTCGTCACCCTCCAGGACATGACGGCGCTGGAGGAGCTGGACCGGCTCCGTGCCGAGTTCTTGGGCATGGTGAGCCACGAGCTGCGGGCGCCCCTGACCTCCATCAAGGGCTCCGCCGCCACCGTGCTTGGTTCAACCGCCGACTTGGACCCGGCCGTGGTCCGCCAGTTCTTCCGGATCATCGACGAGCAAGCCGACCACATGCACGACCTGGTTGCCGACCTGCTGGACGTGGCGCGCATCGAGACGGGCACGCTGCCGGTCACTCCCGAGCCGGCGGAGGTCGCGGTGCTGGTCGACCGGGCAAGGAGCACCTTCACCAGCGCGGGGGGCAGGAACAACCTCGCCATCGACATTCCCCCCGACCTGCCCCTGGTGATGGCCGACAGGCGGCGCATCGTCCAGGTCGTCGGCAACCTGCTGTCCAACGCGGCCAAACACTCCTCGGAGTCGTCCGTCATCCGCATAAGCGCCGTGCGGGAGGACGTTCACGTTGCGGTCTCGGTGGCCGACGAGGGGAGGGGCATACCTTCGGAGCGGCTGCCGTACCTGTTCAGGAAGTTCACCCGGACCGACGGCGACGACCTGGGGAGCGGAGTCGCCGGGTCGGGCCTGGGCCTCGCCATCTGCAAGGGGATAGTGGAGGCCCACGGGGGCCGGATATGGGCCGAGAGCGAGGGGCCGGGCATGGGAGCGCGGTTCACCTTCACGATACCGACGGTCGAGGAGGCTGGGAGCGGCACGGCCGTCTCCACTTCCGCCGCCCGGGGGGCGGTGGCGCAAGCGGGGGAACACGTGCGCGTCCTGGCGGTGGACGACGACCCCCAGGCGCTCAGGTACGTCCGCGACGCCCTCTTGAAGTCGGGCTACACGCCGGTTGTGACCGGGGACCCGGAGGAGGCGCTCCGGCTCGTGGGAGAGGAGAAGCCCGATCTGGTCCTGCTCGACCTCATGATGCCGGGGACCGACGGCATCGAGCTGATGAAGGACATCCTGGGGGCGGGCGACGTGCCGGTCATCTTCTTGTCGGCCTACGGCCGGGACGAGCTCATCGCCAGGGCCTTTGACATGGGGGCCGTCGATTACGTCGTCAAGCCCTTCTCGCCGACTGAGCTGGCGGCGAGGATCAGGGCGGCGTTGCGCAAGCGGGCGCCGTCCGAGCCGTCAGAGCCCTACGTGCTGGGAGACCTGAAAATCGACTATGCCGAACGCCGGGTGACCCTTGCCGGTCGTCCGCTCCCGCTGATAGCGATGGAGTACCGGCTGCTCGCCGAGCTTTCGGCCAATGCCGGGCGGCTGTTGACCTACGAGCATCTGCTGGAACGGGTCTGGGGCGAGAGGAGCAGCGGCGACGTGCGGCCCATGCGCACCATCGTAAGCAAGCTCCGCCGCAAGCTGGGCGACGACGCGGACAACCCCATCTACATCTTCACCGAGCCGAGGGTGGGGTACCGGATGACCAAGGGGGAGGGGCAGAGAGAACCGGGACCGTGACGGTGGAGATAGGTACTACCTGCATCCTCCCAGCCGACGCAGCGGTGCTTTGGCAGTGGTATACACGCGTAAACGGAACCGTAAGCGATGTCAGTAGACCATAGGGACCCCACGGGGGCTGTCGGGGTCCTCGTCCTCGTATTGGTAGCGGGTCGCCGCCATCAAGAGCCTAGTTAAGCTTTGGGTGCCGTACCGATTGTTGGTGTCTTGGAGCCGTTCTCGGAGGCGGTTGACAGTTTCCGGTGGAGTGCGCTCGGTGTGGAACACGCTCACAACCGCTTCGTTCGGCACCCTAACGAGGTTTATCGGCTGACCCAATTCATCCGTCTGGCCGGTTCCAATGGTCTCCCTGAGTTCGACGATGAGTCGCCATTCGTGCTCGTATTTCCAATGGTCGCTCTTCAGCGACAACGCGGCCAGCAAGTTTTCTTCAGAGTCATTGAGAATGTTGTACCCGAACAGGCGCTCCATCTCGGCGCGGTACGTCAACTGCCGCAACCTTCCCTGGTAGGAGGTCAGGCTGGCAAGGCGGTCCGTCTCGTACCCAACGACGAACCCTGACCCATCACGTGTGTAATGACTCCACATCAAGGGGTGCCGGGGGTCGGTAGCGAAAGACACGATTCCGAACCGGTGGGAAAGCTGCTTTGTCAGCAGGTTCCGAAGATAGAGACTGCCGCTGTAGAATTTTTCCTTCCTGACTTGTTGCTCCGTGACAGGGGCGGCGCCGTGAATGTTGCTCAGTGCCTCTGCCAGCTGCCGATCGTCGTCTTCTGACATAACCACCCCCATCTGCACAGCACACTCGAAAGGGTCGTTCAGGGCGGCGGGTTGGGTGGCACGTAGTGTGCCGTCGCCGACTTCCGGCAGGCAGCTTAATGCCCGCTCCGCCGTCATGTACTTGTAGAGGACTTCCGGCATGCCGTCACCTGAACAGTAGAATCTTCCGCGGCAACGAAGGTCTCCGCAGGCGGCCAGTTGCACCGCTGGGGGCGCGGGAATTATATCGTTTGCTTGCCACAGTTGGTAGTTAAGAGCCAGCGTGACGCCCCTTCCGTCCCTCCGTCCCGACGCATCACACTACGGGAATCGAGAGGCCTTGGTGCGTCGACAGGCTGCCGAGCCACATCTCGAAGATGGTGGTATCTACCGTAAGCGGTGGTGGACCAAGCGGTACTGTACTACAAGCTTTGGCGCGAGTGCCAAGGGCTATCGCATTAGGAAATTTCCAGGTCTGCAGGCCGCGCTACCGGCGAGTCTCCTCGGATTTTCGGGCCTGAACTCCCGTCACTCTAGGCGATTCCGGAGATTCTAGCCCACAGTTGGCCGAAATATATCGACGGAGCTTGCACATTTCAACTCGACCAGGCCGTTGGCATTCCAAATGCGATAGCCCTGCGCGAGTGCCCCCGGTGCAGGACGATTCACGTAGGGACATTGGTATAGTTTAGCTACCACTCCCGGCCGCCTGGAGGAAAGAAGTACTCCGCAGGCCGGGATTTTCATTGAACGTGGTGGTGTCTGGGCCGGTCTTCCGGGCTTGGTTCCGGCGTTCTCGGAAGCTGTTTACCAGGTCCTTGGTGGGATAGACGTAATTCGGAACAGATATCCGGGTTTGCCGTTTGGTGAAGAGAGACGGCTCAGCGCCGTCTCTCCATGTGAAACTGAGCGGTTAGCACAGAAAGCCGGTTCTGCATGGGACCGGGCGGAATCTCTCCAGATGGCCTATTTCCGGGATTTATGGCCCACTGGGACTCTTGGGACGTGAAGAGGTTCCGGCGGGCCGATCTGTCTTGGTCGGGCTGCGTGGAGAAGGAACGGCTCTCGGTGTCGCCGCCGTATACGTGGAGGACCCGTTCGCTCAGGGTGCCGCCGTCCGCCTTCAGCGTGACCCTGATGATGATGGCGGTTCCCTCGCGCGCGGCGACCGCCGCCGGCCAGCATCAGTATCACGACCGGCGCTGCCAGGGGCAGGAGGGTTCTGTGGGTGGGTTGCATATTGCGAGTTCTCCCTTGAGTTTCGTTCGATCGGTGGTTGATTGGTGATGGCCTGCCGATTTGGGGTCTACTGTCGCGGTTTCAGGCGCGTGCGACGGTACCGCATCGTGTCACCGAAGTCGGCTCGTGTTGCGGCGAGTCCGCTCTTACCGCGGTCCCATGAAGGCCCAGTCGAAGTTGTCATATACGTCCTGTTCCGAGGTGGGGCCATGAGTCTGTAGCGGAGCGATCACGGCGGCGCAGATGGCGATGACCAGGGCGGTCAAGATCGCCAGGCCCGGCATGATGCGCCAGCGGGTGTTCTCCTGTCGGAATGGTTCTTGGTGGCCTGTGCTGGCGTGGGCCATGGTTCTCTCCAGTTATTGGCCGGTGTGGTTGTGGTCGTGCGGCGACCCGGGCGGATTTTTGTTTACAGACTAGCGCGGCCGCTCGCGGTCTCTGGCGCGTTCCGCGCGCCGGTCTCCGGCTGGCTGACCACGACGGTGCCGGTGATCAGGTCGTAGATGTGCCGGCGGTCGGGCCTGGTCATTACGAGGGCGGCGTTGATGCAGATGGGCACAAACAGCCAGTCCAGGGCTCCCGGCAGCGCCCGGGCGGTGGACCGCCCGATGGAGAGTTTCTCCCCGGTGCCGTCGTTGACCACCTGGGCATGGACGGCCAGGTGGCCGGGGGTGCCGCCGTAGCGGTGGATGGTGACGGCGTGGTAGGCCACGCTGGCGGCTTGCGTGAAGATGTGGATCGCCAGCTGGTTGAACTCGTGCCCGGTGGCCACGCTGACCGTGGCGATGGCGACGACCAGTCCCAGGTATATAGCGAAGTCGATCAGCGTGGCCGCCGCCCTGGGCCAGCGGTTCAGGTAGGCGTGGCTCTCTGCCATTGGCGTATCTGGCCTCCGTGACTGGTGTGGGATCCCGCCATCCCGGCGAGATCCCCTTCTGTCCGGTCCGGTTATTCCCACGGCCGAGCGTAGGCCCGGTTGGAAATCTGGCCCAGCGGGTGATAGGCGCCGTCCCAGTAGGCGGCGACGCCGTACTCATATGTGACGCCGGGTTGCGCGGTGTGGTCGATGTGGTGCGTGTTGGCGTTGCCGGTGAGGGCAACCAGGACGTGGTGCTGATAGGAGGCGCCCATGGCGCGGTTGTCGTCGGCCCGTTTTCGGTAGATGCGGTAGGCGTCCACGTCGCTGGCGCGTTCTGCGGGCGCATACCAGGTCAGCCTGACGGTGCCCGGGTCGAGCATCATGATCGTCAGGTTCCGGGGCATGTCGGGCCAGACGTGGACTGTCTCGGGGACGGTCACGGTGGCGGTGGCGCTCTCCGGGTGTTCTCCCGTGAGCCCGGCGTGGTTGACGGCCACCACCCGGTAGGCGCTGGTGGCGCCGGGGGTGTCCAGGAAACTCCTGGTGGTCCGGCTGCCGGCGGCGGTCACGCCGATGTCGGCGTAGCCGCCGTCGTCCTGGAGCCTCTGGACACGGTAGGTGTGCGGGATCCCGCTTGCGGGGTGTTCCCAGTGCAGGCGGACTCCGCTGCCGCTCTCCGGGTTGGCCCTGAGGGACGTCACGGCGTCCGGAACGGCGACGTAGGCCCGTGAGACCGGCGACCAGTCGCCGTACTGCCCGTCCTTGCGGGAGCGGATCTGGAACTCGAGGTACTCCTGTTCCGTGGTCCAGTTGGCGAAGTGGTAGGGTTTCCGCTTCGGGACGTTGACCTCGGTCCAGTCGCCGCCGTCCACGTTGTGGCGGAGCTGGTAACGCTGGATGTCCGGCGTGGGCGACGCGGTCCACTTGACCAGTATCCGGTCGGTCCCGATGGGGGTGTAGATGAACTGCGCCGGCGGTGCGGCGGTGTCGTACCAGACCCCGGTGACGGCGGAGGTCCATTCGCTGACGCCTCCGGCGTTGACCGTCCTGACCCGGTACTCGTAGGTGGTTCCCGGGGTCGGGCCGATGTGGCGGTGGCTGGTCTGGTCCGCCGCAACGGCGGTCCGGGTCCAGTCCTGGGTGTTGTATTGGCGCTGATCGACGTGATACTCGTCGAGGAACACGCTGCCGGGCCGGTTCCAGCTCACCAGGATGTCGTCGCCGTCGGTGTCGGCGTTGACGTTGGTGGGCGCGCCGGGCGGCATTATCTACCTGGCTTCCACGGGTCCGGCCCAGGGGCTGGCTCCAGCCGAGTTGACCGAGCGGACCCGGTACCGGTGGGTGACGTCGCCCTGCGCTCCGATGTGCTCGAAGCCGGTCCCGTCGGCGTCACCGGTCCCGTCGGCGTCAATGATGGACGCGCTGGTCTCGCCCGAGTCTCGGACGCCGTACTCGACCTCGTAGGAGTCCACGATGCCGGTGGTGGGGGCGGTCCAGGACAGGGTGATGAGGGAGCCGCTCACCTCGGTCGTGAGGCCGGTGGGTGCCGGCGGGGCCAGCGTGCGGCTGGCGGTGAGGGTCTCCGACCACGGGCTCTCCCCGGCGGCGTTGTGGGCCCGAACGCGGTACCGGTAGGTCACCCCCTCGATGTTGCCGGAGTGGGTGAAGGATGTCTGCGTGGCGGGCAGCTCCTCGGTTGCCAGTTCGCCGGAGCCCAGGGCGCCGTGCTCGACGTGGTATCCGTCGGGGGCGCCGGTTGCCGGCGCACTCCAGGAGAGGACGATGTCTGCCTCTCCGACGCCGACCGAGGCGTCGGTTGGCGTGGACGGCGCGAGCTGGCGCATGATCTCGAGCTCGTCGGACCAGGGGCTGTCGCCGGCATCGTTGTGGGCGCGGACGGATATGCGGTACATGGTGTCGCCGGCCACGCCGGTCATGCGGAAGCTGGTCTGTCCCTCGGGGAGACGTTCGCTCTCGGTGTACGGAGCGTCGCCGGCCTGTTGGCGGATCGTGTAGCCGCTGATGTGGACCGTGCCGGGGCGTTCCCAGGACATCACGATGTCCTGTCCTTCCAGGTGGACGGATACGCTCCGCGGGACTCCTGCCGGCGTGATGCGTCCGGTGGAGGCGGTTTCCGACCAGGGACCGTTCCCGGCCTGGTTGTAGGCCTGCACGGCGTAGTGATGGGTCACGTCGGCCGCAGCGTCCCGGTGGGTGTAGCCGGCGCCGGTCACTTCCTCCGCGAGGATGCGCCAGTCACCGTCGCCGGTGCGGTGCCGGACCTGGTAGCCGTCGATGAAGGGGCTGTCGGGGGTGGTCCAGGCGATCATGTTGTCGTTGCCCTCGGTGGTGGCCGTCAGGCCGGTGGGTTTGCCCGGCACGGCCAGCAGCATGACCTCGCCGGATTCGGCCCAGGTGGAGCCGCCGTGCCGGTTGCGGTGCTGCACCCGGTAGCGGTGGGCCGCGTTGGGCTGCACCGTGTTGTCGGAATGGCTGGCCGCCGTGGTGTCGGCGATGTTCGTCCATTCGCCGTTCAGCGGCTGACGTTCCACCCGGTAGTCGCCCGGCGTTCCCGCCGCGGGGGCGTTCCAGGACAGGTCGATCGCGCCGTCGCCGGCCGTGGCGTTCAGTCCGGACGCTGGCGCCGGGGCCTCGATGCTGGTGGTGTCGGACGGCAGGCTGACGTTGAACGCGCTGTGGGCTATGACCAAGTACGAGTAGGTGACTCCGGCCTCTGCGGTGTCGTCCACCACGGAGGTCTCGGGGGCCGTCACCATCATGGTGACGGGTATGTCGGTCCCCTCGTAGGGGTCCGGGCCCAGGTACCGGTGTACTGAGTATTGGACGATGTCCGCTCCTTCGCTTGGCGCGGTCCAGGACAGCGATATGTTGCCGTCGAAGGGGTCGGTGACGTATGCGGTGAGCCCCGTGGGTGGGAGCACGGGTTGCGAGAATACGTTTACCGGGGTTTCGGAGGCTGGGCCGGCGCCGATGGCGCTCTGGGCTATGACCCGGTAGGTGTAGTCCGTGCTGAAGGCGGCGGTGCTGTCGGTGAACGACGTGGCGCCGGCGTCCGCGGTCCCGAGTTCGGTTTCCCGGTCTCCACCGGAGCGGACGATGGTGTAGCCGGTCAGCGGGTAGGCGGTCTCGCAGCTGGCGGCTTCTGGGACAGTCGAGGCGGTCCATGTCAGGGCGACGGTGGCGGTTTCGGCGGCGGCTTGGGGTTCCGCCACGGAGCCGGCGAGGTTGCCGGGCGTCGATGGGGCCGGCGGCACTTGGGCCGTCGCCGAAGCGGACGCGGGGCTTGAGCCCGCCGCGTTCTCGGCTGTCACATTATAGGAGTAGGCTGTGCCGGGTAGGATGGCCCGGTCCGAGTAGGTCGTGGCCCCGCCGGGAACATCAAAATTCTCACTGTCGTTCCGGCTGACCACGTGGCTGGCCGCCGTCCCCTGGGCGGGGGCGTCCCAGCTCACCCTGACCTGCGGTTCCTGGCCGTCGCCCGCTATCAGGTGGGCCATGGGGTTCTGGGGAGCCGGGGGCGGTTGGCTTTGCGCGGCCGCTGCTCCCTGGTAGGCAATCACCGCGAGCAGGGCGATGATCGTGGCAATGACGGCGGCTGTCATCGTGGCGCGGGTCCTTCGTATCAGCATCTTCCTGTCCTTCTCCGGCCCATCGGGCCGTTTCTGAAGTCTCCCGGCGCCGTACTGCGGCGGCCGGGGCATGGTCTATTCCTGAGGCGCCTGTTTCCTCAGCCTGGGTGCGCTCTGTTTCTCCCCGCAGCGGATGCGGGCCTGCGGGCCGCTGCGGCAGGTGGTTGTGGCCGGGAGCCGGGTCCCGGCGTCCCCGCTCCCTGGGGGTTGCACCGTGATGCGCCCCAGCGTGTTACCGGGGGCGCTCAGCCGCCTGGCTTACCGGGTCTCGCCCCGGCGTCCGCGGGGGCGTCGTCCCTGAGCCTGACGCGGTCCAGCTTGATGTTCTCGCTGGACCTCAGGTCGACGACTGCCGCAGGGTCGCCGGTTTTCTTCCCCTCTTTGCGTATCTTTTTTCAATATAACTCGGAGATCTCTTGCCCCGTTTTAACAAAAGCGTTTTCGCAGGGGGATGGGCTTCAGGCGGGCCCTGTCCCGGCGCCGGGCAAGGGCTCCCCTGGCGGGGTGTGCGTTTTCGGAGTGCCGGTGGGGAGCGCCGGCGGGGAGCATCTTGTGGGTGAAGCGGGTGAGTTCGGCGGTGCGCCTGCGCTTCTGGCTGGACGTTGCTGTGTAGAAGCTGGCGCCGCGTTTTGAGGGGCCGGGTGTCTGGGGTGGTTTGAGGCGGGAGCCTGCCGGGAATCGCGGCTTGGGGGCAACCGGTTGGGGCCATGCTGGGGTTGGGATGGAAGAAGGCTCCCGCAGGCGGGGTTGGAGGACACAGCCGTTGCGGGGGGTTGATTTTCAGATAGGTACGGATAGTTTTAGGGACCTTTGGGGCCCTAGTCCGCACTGTGAGGAGTCCTCTGTAAATTGACCCTTGATCCCCGTTAATTTACGATGTCATTGCCTATTCCATCCGCTCGCTGCCAGCAGCAATCGGGGTTGGAAAGGGTAGCCACTCGCGCGACGGAAAAAGGGCTATTGCGGCACCTAAAAGGTGCTCAGTCGTTACACGCAAGAGGGATTTAGGAGACTCAGCCTTAATTTCCCGGAGGCAGACATTGTGAGTTCGCAGCGCTCCGACGATTACCTAGGTGGACTGATCCGTGAACTCTGCAAATTGCCCACTGAAACCGAGTGGGTTGAGTTCAAGGAAAATAACTCTGACCCTCAGGAAATCGGCGAATACATCTCCGCATTGGCCAATTCAGCGGCCTTGGAGGGCAAGGCCCATGCCTACATTGCTTGGGGGATAAATGATTCGAGCCATGAAGTGGTTGGCACTTCGTTCAATCCTCAGAAAGAGAGAAAGGGCAACGAGGAATTAGAGAACTGGCTGTTGAGATCGTTGGATCCCAAAATAGACTTCACCTTTCTGCCCACTTCCTTGGATGACCTTTCGGTAGTTCTGCTCGAAATTCCGAGGGCTTCAATACATCCTGTGAGATTTCGGGGTATGGAATTCCTAAGGGTAGGCAGTTACAAGAAGATGCTGCGCGATTTTCCTGAGAAGGAGCGTGAGCTGTGGAGAATTTTTGACCATACGCCGTTTGAGGAAGGCGTTGCTGCTGAGCATCAGGATCCTGATGAAGCGCTTCAATTGCTTGACTATCCTTCGTACTTCGATCTGTTGAACGTCCCGCTCCCTGATAGTAGGGACCGGATCCTATCTGCTTTGGACTCGGAAAGGCTCATACATCCTTGTGGAGCGGGTGGGTGGAACATAACAAATATGGGGGCGATGCTGTTAGCCAAATCACTCAACGATTTTCCTGAACTGAGGCGTAAGGCAATAAGGGTAATTCAATACCAAGGGGCGGGTCGTACCGAGACCTTGAAAGAACAAGGGGGCACCAAGGGATACGCCTCAGGATTTGAGGGGTTAATTAGCTATATATCAGGCATTTTGCCAAGCAACGAAGTCATCGTCCAGGGGTTGCGCCGAGATGTGTCTATGTTCCCCGAGCTGGCTGTCCGTGAGCTTGTCGCGAATGCGCTAATACACCAGGATTTCTTCGCAACCGGTACGGGACCAATGGTGGAGGTCTTTGACGATCGTGTCGAAATTACAAATCCTGGTACGCCGTTGATGGACACTACGCGGTTCTTGGATACACCTCCGAAATCCAGAAACGAATCCTTCGCTTCTCTGATGCGACGTTTTGGTATATGTGAGGAGCGTGGTAGCGGTATAGACAAGGTAGTTAGGGAGGTAGAACTTTCGCAGTTGCCCGCACCTTTATTTGAGACTCCCGAGGGATTTACACGGGCCGTTTTGTTTTCTCGCAAATCCCTGAATGGAATGGACAAGGTTGCCCGGGTAAGGGCCTGCTATTTCCACGCGTGCTTGAAGTACGTCGAAAGAGATTTTCTGACGAATGCTTCTCTCAGAGAGCGTTTCGGTGTGGAGGAAAAGAACAAAGCCTCTGTGTCTCGCTATATTAAAGAAGCGATTGAATCTGGCTTCATTAAACCCTTTGACGAAGACGCCCCTCGCAGGCTAATGAAGTACGTTCCTTCTTGGGCGTAAATTTTAATTGATGGGTAATTGATGAAGTGTCCTAAAAAGCAGCGGATTTGGTGCGAAAAAAGTCTGTGGCGTAGCTAACAAGTTGCACAAGTACAATTGATGGCTTATTGATGAGAATATTTAAGTTGGCGGCAATCAAGGTGCCGAGCTATACTTTCCGACCGCCATATTAGTATTACAACGACGGGTTAACTGGCAAGGTGATTCCTGCGGGGAAATTGAATCTGGCACAGCGCCGCTGCGGTTCTCCCACGATCGCTGATTCGTAGCTGGACAAGAACCGTCAACCATCTTATTCGGCAATGCGTCGTTGTAATATTAGGTCCGGCTTCCATAATACGTCCGGCTGAGATCAAACCATCGACCATCCGTCATCCCCTGGAAGGTGAAGCTCGGTCCGGTCCCCTTGTAGGGAGTTTTGGACCGGCGCAATATGTCCCAGGACCAACTGGAGCGGCTCAGAGGGCTTTCCTCGAGACACCTTACCCATTTGTGGCAGACGCCGGCGGCACCACATAAACCACCTGCGTGGATACGGCAGTGCCGCCCAGAGGTTGAGTACGTACACGTGGTGAGCGCAGTCAACGCGGCATGAGTCCGCTAAAGCTCGCTTCTGGTGGTAACGACCAGAAGCGAGCGACGAGAGAAACCGGCTGGAAAAACCACATGGCGAGACAGTGGGCATCAGCGACTTTGGCCCTGGCAATCATACTGCTGGTTGCGGGAATAGCGTTCCTGGGAATTGCCAATTCTCAAGCGGCCAATGGTGAACACGATACGGACAACGATGGCCTGATCGAGGTCTCCAACCTGGAGCAGTTGAACGCCATGCGCTATGACCTCAACGGCGACGGCCGGCCGGACCGCGACTCCAGCGCGGAGGCCTATGCGGCAGCATTTCCGGACGCAGCGGCGGGAACGGTCTGCCCCGGCAACAATTGCTTCGGGTATGAACTGACCAGGCCCCTGGACTTCTGCGACCGGGCCAGCTACGCCTCCAATACGGTCAACGAAAAATGGACGGAAGGGAGCGGATGGCTGCCCATCGGTGTCGGCGGCGAACGTTTTGACGCTACCTTCGAAGGCAACGGACACACCATCTCCAACCTGCATATCAACCGCCCCACCGAACTCGACGCCCCTCGTAACACCGGACTTTTCGGTTCGGCAGGCGGTCTCAGTGTTGTCAGGCGGACAAGGCTGGTCGATGTCAGTGTAACGGCCAATTCAGCAGTCGGCGGACTGGTCGGCGAGAATTATGGCGCAATCACCGGCAGTCATGTCACCGGCAGTGTTTCAGGGAAAGGACTAGTCGGCGGGCTGGTCGGCAGGAATGGTGGCACAATCACCGGTAGCTATGCTATCGGCAGCTTTTCAGGCGGACTAGTCGGCGAGAATAACGGCCCAATCACCGGCAGCTTTGTCACCGGAAGCCTTTCAGGGGTATGGAGCAGTATCGGGCTGGTCGGCGGACTAAACCAATACCAAGGTGGGATGTGCATTTCGGGGGTCTTGAAGACGACCTAAAGGACTCCACGGCACTTCATCTCACCTTTACGTCCCAACTGGGGGCGACCGACAGTGCGGTCTAGCGATATGTACATTTCACCTTGGCTTTAGTTTAGTACCGTTTCCACTTGAATATGCCTTATACCGGATACCCGTTTCACCTGCCCGTCATTCCCGCGCAAGCGGGGACGAGTTGGTGTATGGAGACGTCTGCGCGGACATGGGCGGAGACGCCTCGGTACACGAGGAATGCTAGAGAACGAGAGACTCCCGCTGCCCTTCGAGTCATCCGCCAACGCATCGCTCCAGCCCCACAACCAAGTCGCCGCTGCCCCGGCCGCCCTGCAGACACAGCCCGCGTGGCCCTCTACCTAAAACACCTGGCGCACAACTATGGTAAGGCGATGGTTAACATCCGCAACTGCCTGGCCGCTCTTGCTGCTGCCCACCGGCGGGGCGGACGCCCCGACCCAACTACCGGGCCGATAACCAAAGCGAGGCTGAAACTGCTGGCCAGGTACTTCCGGAAGCCCCGCAATCGGGCCGGAGGACTCGCCCGCCGGAACACCGAAACGACCCTGATTCACCTTTGGAAATGGCCTATATTGCACAGTACAATGCGATTCATTTCTCATTACAGCCCAACCACTGTGAAAACGACTCACAACAGGCCGTTGCCGGGGCGGTGGGATTAGACATTGTATAATGCGGCTTTTCTAACAGCTTCGGTACGGGCAGTGAATTGCTGTGAAAATCGGCGGCATACTCTCGGCAATTATGGCGTTACTGTTTATCCTAGCAACGTTGGCTTGCGTCACGTCAGCTACGCCTGCGCCTGAATCCCCCACGGACGTCATTGAGAACGCGCTGCCCAGCGTGGTCCAAATCATCACGGCTTCCGGCTCAGGGACGGGGTTTATCGTCAGCGATAACGGCCTGGTGGTCACCAACAAGCACGTGGTCGAAGGCGAGCGGCGGGTTGCCATACGCCTTGCGACGGGCGAGGAATATCGCGGCAACGTCGTTCAAAGGCATTCCGCCCTTGACTTGGCCTATGTCGAGATTGATGCCACACGGACTTTCACACCCCTACCCTTGGGCGACCCCGGCGAAGTGCGCGTCAGCGAGTCCGTCATCGCCATCGGATACCCCTTGAGCGATGAGTTGGGGCTGGATCCCACCGTCAGCCGTGGCATCGTATCCGCCAAGCGGGACGAGTACCTGCAAACTGACGCATCGCTGAACCCAGGCAACAGCGGGGGCCCGCTGCTTGACACAAATGGCAACGTAATCGGGGTGATTACCTTCAGGGTGGAGAGCACCGAAACCGGCCGCCCGGTTACCGGCATCGGCTTCGCCATCCCCATTGACGCTGTCCAGCGGGATTTGGGAGGACTGGCCGCGTCAGGCAACGCATCGCCGAATGCCACCTCTACACCTATCCCGACAATTCCGCCGACTCCCGACATCGAAGCCACCAAAGCCGCGATAGAGGCAATGGACGCCCACCAGCGGGCCTCGGAACAGGCAACCCGCGCCGCTACCGAAGCCCAGCAGGAAGCCGACCGCTACGCCGCCTCGCTGGAAGCCACCCGCATCGCCGAGCTGCCCTCGCCGACGCCGACACATATGCCCGCCCCGACTCCAACCCCGACGATAACACCTACACCCACGCCAACACCGCTGCCGACAGCTACGCCGCTACCGACACCCACGCCAACGCCGGAACCGACGCCAACGCCCCTGCCGCCGACTCCGACGCCCACGCCGCTCCCGGGTACGTTCTGCGAAGAATGGGAGGCTATGGTGTTGGAGTGGGTGAAGCAGGGCAACCACTTAGGTCATGGGCCTTACCGAACAGACTTTAACCCAGATGCACCCAGCCATCCTCGACTTTCCGCAAATGAAGGGGTCAATTATTGCGTACTCAACAGAGGAAATCATCCCGATTCTATGTTTCCTCAGGGCGTAATACCGAACTCACGGAGCTACCACCGCATTACAGAAGTTGGGACTGAGGGCGGGATGCTGTTACCTGGCCTTTATGAATATCGCGGAGAGTTAGGCGACAACCGCCTGCCAAAGAAATGCAGGTTGGGAACCAACTTTGAGAACGAGGGCTATAACAATGATAAGATAGTTAGAGTTGACCTACCTTACGGAGGGCACTTCACATTCAGGTTTTATGAGTACCTCGGGCAAGTGCGGTTCTCCTGCGATGGGCTCGGCTCCCTTTACCGCATCGGGGATTAAAGCTCGCTCTGGCCGCTGTCTGTTGGCGTTGATGGTGGTGGTGGACTCGGCTTGAAGCCCCGAATCGTAGCGCGGTCGCACGGTGATTCGGGGCCTCTGATTTTGCTGACAGTTGCTTGTCGCCTGTGCGGGAAGTACGTGCTGTAATAGATGGGTAGCGCGGGCGGGTGACATGGGCATTCACTATCGCCAGGGGAAATTGAACCGCTGGAATGGACAATGATGGTACCTATGGAAGACCGAATAAATCCCAAGCCATTTGATGAGGTGAAGCACGGATGCGCCAAAATCAATAACGGAATGGTGAGGATATCGTCTATGGACGAGTCAGGTTTTTTCGATTCCAGAGGCTCATTTTGGGGGAATAAGCCCAAATCCACCGAAGGGATGAGGTTACAGCAGAGGAATGGGCGATGAGGGGCAAGAGGAGTGTATGGTCCTGGCACGATTTCGGGTAGAGGGGCCGTTGTCCGGCTTCACTCGCCGCAGGGAGACCTTGTGACCGTCTGTGGACGTTGGGTGGGGCGAGACAGTAGGGAGAGGACGCAGCAAGAGACTCTCACGGACCGGGCGGGCGCGAGTTGGCGGGGACGTTCGGTTGTCCGTTGGATGACTCAGACACCGGCCTTGCCGTCAGGCTGGGAGAGGCAGAGTGCGCAGCCGTGCCAGGGCGCGGCTGAACTGGGTTTCCCAGGGCCAGCGCTGTGGCAGATGCAAAGTGAGGCGGCGCGCCGAGCGGGTGAGCCGTCCCACCAGACCGAAGAAGCGTCGTCTGAGAGTCTTGGTGGTCACGATCTGCTCGCCCAGGCCGATCCTCGCTGTCCAGCGGGCCAGGTTGTGGGCCATCACCTGCACCGCCAGCCAGGCGGCGTTGGCGGCGAAGCGGCCCGAGGGGAGATGGTTCAGCCCGACGCCGTACTTGAGGTCTCGGATGGCATTCTCGATCTCGGCGTGGCGGCGATGGTCAGCCTCCAGTTCCAGGGTCTCTCCGTCCCGGTCGGTGATGAAGCCGTGATAGCTGTAGGTGGCGAAGAGGGCCAACTGGGAACCGGGCGTGGGCTTCACCCGCCGGACGATGAGCCGCACCGGCGCGGCATCGGGCTCACTCCGGAAGGGGGTGTAGGTGGTCTCCGCCACATCGGCGGCGCCGTCCATCCAGTAGGGGATGGGCGTCCAGTCCTCCTCTGGTATCGCCTCGATGAGATTGCGCAGGCTTTGGTGCTGGCGGATGGTG
This sequence comes from Dehalococcoidia bacterium, assembly GCA_965197575.1. Lineage (GTDB taxonomy): Bacteria > Chloroflexota > Dehalococcoidia > Lucifugimonadales > UBA3495 > VXOI01. The sequence goes on along the minus strand of OZ240214.1, from coordinate 4,399,631 downwards.
ATGGAGAAGCGCAGGTCCAGCTTGCGGCAGACGGATACCACGCTATGAGTGTAGAAGCCGCTGTCGGCCCGCACCGTGAGTTGCCTGCTGGCCTCGGCATAGCGCACCCGCCCCACCGTCTCCCGCAGGAAGTGGGCGGCGCCGCGGGCGGTGTTGGCGCGGCCCTCGCGCAGCCGGGCCATCAGCACGTCCCCGGTGCCGGCGGCGATGGCCAACAGTGGGTGATAGCCACGGGCGCCGGTATAGCCGTGGTGGCGTGCCCCCTCCTTGGCCAGTCCAGAGGTCTCGCAGATGGTCGAGTCCAGGTCGATGGTAAAAGGCGAGTTGCCGGGTCCGGCCCCGGCCTTCCATGCGCGTGCCAGAACTGGCGGCTCACGCGGTCGAGTTGACGGACGTGCCCCAGCGAAAGCTGCGCAGGAAGGTCCCCAGGGTGCAGGACGATTGCAAAGTCAGGGAGAGGAGTTGTATAAAGACAGGAAAGTGAGAGATGGGAGTGTGTGGATATGGAGGCGGCAGAATCTCTGTTCAAGTGCTTGGAGCAGGTGGCGGATCCCAGGAAGGCCAGGGGAGTCCGGCATCCCTTTCCGGCCATCCTGCGCTTGACCCTGCTGGGCTTGGTCTGCGGTCAGACCACCATGGCCCACATCGCCCTCTTCGCCAGGATGCACTGGCCGATGCTGAAGGAGCCTCTGGGGTTTGTTCGGGACCATCCTCCTCACGCCACCACCATCTCGCGCACGCTGGCCGGGGTCTCGCCTGAGCAGTTGCAAGGTGCCCTGAGTGGCTGGGTGGCTCAGGTGGTGGCGGAGCAGGAACTCAGTGCCTCGGTGGACGGCAAGTGGGCCAAGCAGTCCGAGGACACCAACGGCAATCCCCTGGTGATGGTGAACGTGCTGGCCCATGACCTCAAGTTGTGCTTGGCCCAGTGGCCGGCATCGGAGAAGCGGTACGAGCCTGGGGTGTTGCGGGAACAATTGGCCCAACTGTTTGAGGGCTATCCCGGCCTGCGGCTGCTGACCATGGACGCCCTCTATGCGGAGCGGGATCTGTGCCAAGCCATTGTCAGCCATGGACGGGACTACCTGGTGCGAATCAAGGGGAACCAGCCTCAGGCGCTGTCCGCATTGGCAGACGGGTTTGCCGGGGAGGAACTGGGGGAGCCTGGGGCGGAGACCGTGGGGAAAAAGCGGGTGTGATCGAGAGACGGCGCATCTGGACCGATGAGACACTGGCCGACTATATCCGGGATGAGTTGGGATTCCCTGGGGCCCGGCAGGGGGCGATGGTGGAGAAGGAGAAGGTGGACATAGCCACTGGGGAGGTGAGCCGGGAGCGTTGGTATCTGCTGACCAGCCGGATTTCCCGGCGGTGCGGACCAAAGGAACTGCTGAGGTTATTCCGCAACCATTGGGAGGTTGAGAACAGCCTGCATCACGTTAAGGACCGCAGTTGGGATGAGGATGTCCACACGCTGCGCCGTCCAGGGTTGGGTGAGGTATTTGCCACCCTGGTCAACACTGGGCTGAGCGCCCTGCGCCTGGAGGGATGGTTTCCTCCCAAGATGTCCATGCCCTTGCGGGCCAAGACCTGTGCCTTCCGCCCAACGCAGACCATCGACCGCCTCTACTCACGAGCTTCCTGACTTTGCAATCGTCCTGGGATGGCGCCGGTTGCGGCTCCTCCCCGATCTCCCATCGGCTATAATTGGGGGATCCACCGCCCCAGCTCGATCATCGTTGCGGCTCCTCCCCGATCTCCCATCGGCTATAATCAACGGGCCGCACAACAGCGGTTCCAAGCGTTGCGGCTCCTCCCCGATCTCCCATCGGCTATAATTCGGTCGCGGGCCTCTTGGTAGATGCGGTCGTTGCGGCTCCTCCCCGATCTCCCATCGGCTATAATTCCCCACACGAGCGCCAACGGCGACGCCTGGTTGCGGCTCCTCCCCGATCTCCCATCGGCTATAATTCGAATGGCAGTTCCCCGGCGCCCTGTTAAGTTGCGGCTCCTCCCCGATCTCCCATCGGCTATAATCCCAGGGCCGACTGCACCGCCGCCGTCGCGTTGCGGCTCCTCCCCGATCTCCCATCGGCTATAATCGAGGGGCGCGGCTACCCGGCCCTGCCCGCGTTGCGGCTCCTCCCCGATCTCCCATCGGCTATAATTGGTCGACGAGGCCCATACCACTCTCCCCGTTGCGGCTCCTCCCCGATCTCCCATCGGCTATAATACGTGGATATACCCCCCTGGATCTCGGTGTTGCGGCTCCTCCCCGATCTCCCATCGGCTATAATAACTGGGATAGAATGGCCCTCGTATTAACCGTTGCGGCTCCTCCCCGATCTCCCATCGGCTATAATAAGTGGAAGCGCGAGATACAGATGACCGCGTTGCGGCTCCTCCCCGATCTCCCATCGGCTATAATTCGACTGCGTTATTTCCACCATGAACAAGGAGTTGCGGCTCCTCCCCGATCTCCCATCGGCTATAATGCGCTGCCGCCGCCATGGTTCATCCGGATACGTTGCGGCTCCTCCCCGATCTCCCATCGGCTATAATGTTCTTTACCTTCGGGGGCTCCAACGCGGAGTTGCGGCTCCTCCCCGATCTCCCATCGGCTATAATCTCCAACGCCATCAACGACCTGATCCTCATGTTGCGGCTCCTCCCCGATCTCCCATCGGCTATAATGAGGACTATGCCTCGCGGGCTGACCCTGAGTTGCGGCTCCTCCCCGATCTCCCATCGGCTATAATCCAGTCAGATGACGGCCTCTGAAGCAATGGAGTTGCGGCTCCTCCCCGATCTCCCATCGGCTATAATACTGGGACGAACGCACCCGTTACAACTACTGTTGCGGCTCCTCCCCGATCTCCCATCGGCTATAATAGACGATTGCCGAACCAGCTTGGAGACAGGTTCGGATAGGTGGCCGTCAATCGCCAAGAAAACGGCGCTAGCGGCGTCAAAATAGAGTGAATTGCTCTGGATTTTTGTTGGCTGGCCGCCGCCTAGGCCCATCGAAGCTGATGATGTTCTCATACTGCTTGTCAGTGAAAAGGATGACCTGCACATTGCCCGACTCCGGCAGCACCGCTTGGACTCGTCTGGTGTAGACCTGCGCCTGTTCTTTCCCGGCGCAGAAGCGCAGGTAGACGGATAGCTGGCAGCGGTCGAAACCCTGGTCCAGCAGGAACTTGCGGAAATTGTTGGCCTCCCGCCGCTCTTTCTCAGTGAGCACCGGCAGGTCGAAAAGCACCATCATCCACATGAGCCGGTAACCAGAGAGCACGGTTCGTTCCTTAGCCGGTCTTTGAAGTTGCGCCGGGGTGTGGCCGTTCGGGAAGAATCAGCGCCGGTTTTCCAGTCTCGAAGGATTGGGCCAGCGATTGGGCGGCCCGCTCCAAGCAGGTTTGAAGGGGGGTAGTTCCCCGCTCGGTGACCAGATCCATCACCAAGACCGCGGCCAGGTCTCGCCTGACTTCAATGCTCATGTTTTCCCGCTGGTGGAAGACGAGTCCGGCAACCGTATAATCCACCATCGGACGGAACGGCTCCATCAGGTCGTCCACCAAGCACATGCTGTTGGCGCGGTTGCTGTGGTGGATGCCCAGGGAGGGGTGCATGCCGGCGGACACGATAGCGCGCGCTGCGGCGGCTCGGAGCACCGTATAGCCATAGTTGAGGAGTGGGTTGGGCATCGGACCGAACCGGTCTCGCCGGAAGGAAGGACCAAATATTTGCGGCCAGTACCTCCGCGCGGCTTGCGCTTCCACGTTGTCCGGGTCTCCGGACTTGACCCGTGGAATCAGGTCGTCCAACCTGCCTCCGAGCACTCCCAGCAACTCCAGCACTATTCCTTGCTGGGCGATTTTCGCCTTTACTACGGTTTGCCATAGCCGTTTACGCAGAGGCAGCGAAGCCTCCATCTGGCGCCGCATCCGCAGCGCTTGGACATGGTGGCCTTCCAGAGGCCAGAGCCACGCCACGGGGAGATAATTGTCGCCACACAACACCACTGCCGCGCCTCGGTGGGCCAGCTCTGTCATCAGGTCGTTGGAATAGGTCAGGCCACGCGCGTTGCAGAGCAGGACGCCAATGTCATCCAAGGGGATCCGCCCGTCCTCTACACCGTTCCGGGATACCGTCATCAGGCCGCGGCTGCGGGCCAAATGGCGCCCTTCGCTGGCTACTTCGATGACCCGGCCAATCATGACGTCAGGCCTGGGTCCAGCACACGTCCGATTTCGTCCACGCCAACCTTGCGGAAGCCTTGCCGTTGAAGTTGCCGCGCCGAGTATCCCCTCTCTTTGGCGTTGGCTTCATTGTCTCCGTCCAGTGCGACCCGAGGACGCCCGATCTCATTCCACAAACTTCTTACGCGCATAATGCGGCGGCTCGCCCCCTCGCCCACAGCGCCCATGTCATTGATTTGAAGCCGCATAAGGCGCTTGGCCGTGGGGTCTTTCCTGCCGAATTTGTCTACGGGACGGAAATTTTCGAGGTCGAAGCCGGGTTGGTTGGCGTCGAATGTAGGCACGATGGCTATCTTCCAGCTCCCGTCGCGCATCCGCCATACGTCGGCGAACTCGTTGCCTCCACGAATGTAGCCTTTATAGGGCTTTCCTGCTCTGTCCTTGATTGGTATGACATTCTGTCGTTCAACCACACGCACACGCCGCACCATCTGGTGGTGGCCCCCCAGCGGCACACCTTCCTTGGCTGCCTGTTCCGCAAACCTGGCGGCCAACTCGGACGCCCTGCCGCCTTCGGCCCTGATGTCCGACTCAACCTGGTTCCACAGTTCCGCCAACGCGCTGCCCATAGCTGGATCGCGCACCGCATCCAGGTCGCTGCGTTTTTTGAACGTGGACAGTTTCTTTCTGATTACGACTTGAGACGGGCCGTTTTCCGACAACTCGACCAGTCCATAGGCTGTCTCGTTGTGCAGTTGGCCGGTGGTATTTCCCTTTACGTCGCGCGTCCCGTGATCCGGCTTGTAGGAAATCACCAGGCGATCTAGGACCGCCTTCAACTGGTCACGATGAAATCCTTCCCACGGAGGCGGAGTCAGGGAGGCCAGCCTCCCCACCGCAGTGTGATGGTTGGACGCAGCGGCCTGCGCGAATCGCTGGAGCAGGCCCGGCGTGGTGTTGGCCACCACGAAGGCGTCGATGGCGTGGTGGCGGTGGTCGTCGCGCTGCTTGCGGGTGGAATCACCCGCATCCGGGACGCGAAGCATACCCTCCAGTCCCCAACCCCGCCGTAGCAGCGCTGTCAGTCTTCCCGGCGCGGCCCGGACACGTAAGCGGCCCTCACCCTTCTCATCGTACAGGTGTGACAAGTAGGCCCGGGCAGTGCGGGAAAGGTAGCTCGTCTCGTTCAACTGGCGGTCCAGGAACCTGTCCTCTGCCTCGAATTGCGCTATTGCGTCCGGGCTGAAGCGCCAGCGTTTGTTCGGCGGGAATTTAGCGGCACGAGCCAGTATCTCTTGGTAGTCGTATTCCGCCGGGCTGTGGCCGAATGCCTCGTAGGGAAACCGGTCGCCCTTGTCGCGGTTGGCGCGGGCAATGCAGACGGCCTTGTTGGCCATGGAGTCGTCCAGGGTTTTAGAGAACGGCAGGATGTGGTCCACTTCGGTCTGGCTGGACACCACCATATCAAAGGAAAGAGAGTGCCCGGTGTAGGGACAGAGGCGCGCATGGGCTGGTCCCTGTTCTTCCCACAGGCGGAGTTTACGGAGCACGTCTGGTGTTGGCTCCTGCTCCGCCGATTCCAACCATTCCGTAAACCGTTTGTTGCGGTCCCCGCCCTCCCGCTGCTGCTTGAGTAACTCCTGTTTCTGTTCCCGGTTCAACTTCAAGTCGCGGGCCAGTTCGACCACTATCTCCTCGGGCTTGCCGTAAGTCGCTGTCAGCCGGTTGACCACCCGGCGGAGTTGGTTCAGACCGATGTGAACGGTGGGATTGGGGAAGCGGCCATAGCGGGCCGTCTCGCCGTCTTTCTCCGGGTCTTTCTTCGGGTCCGCGCCCACTGCATCCCGTGGCAGCGCCTCGCCGTAATAGGGCAAGCGTTCAAGGGCCGCGCCGTTGCGAAAGTCCGAGTGGTGGAGATAACCGGCGTTTTTTACGGCATCCGAATATATCCGCCCTCTCTCCAAGTGGGGGAGAATTTTGGCTATAGCCTTTTCGCTCAAGTCGCCGTAGCCGGGTGGCAGGGAGACGGTGGCAACGCCTTCGGCCTGTGACTCGTTCAAGCCCCACTCTTCTGTGGCCTTCCACCGGACGGTCTCCGGTTCTTCTATGCTAAGCAGCGACTTTACGATTTCATTGCGTTCCTGCAAGGAGAGGATGGGCCAACGGCTGCCGAAAAGTTCCTTCCTGCCCAGGCGGGCGGTCGCTTCGTCACCCTTGACCCTCTCGCGTCCACCGCGGGCTAGGTTGAAGGTGCCCCCTGAAGGCAGGCCCAAATCTCTGGTGGGCTTCTGGAGGTCGATGTCCTTGCCGGAACGCAGTCTTTTCAGAACGCGCTCCCTCTCCTGCTCGTTGAGCGGACGCTCCGGCCCCGAGCCGGCCCGCACTCTCAGGTTGTTGACCTCCTGGAGCATTCGGAATTCTTGGAAGACCGGCAAGGCCCTGGCCGCCCGTCTTTGCTCGTTTTCAAACTCAAATTGGCACCAGCCAGGATCCACCGGTTGCAAGGGACGCTGGAAGAAGATGATGTCGTGCAACTTGTCCCAGTGCGCTGGGCGGAGTTTGTGGAGCTCCTCCTGCCTCTCCCGAATCTTGTCGAACTCCTCTTGGTACATGGCCCGGTCCGGGTAGAGTCCCAAGTTCTCCCGGGCGCGGACCGTCTCCCGCTTCGCGTGCCGCCTCGCCAGGAATTCGCCCAAGGTTCGTGAGCCGCTTTCCTCGATGCTCCGGCGCAGCGCGTCAATCGCGGCCCCCAGCTTCTTGCCTTCCGGCTCTTCATCGCCGCCGGTCTTGCGGTTGGACTTGAAGCCGCGCCGCTGGTCGAGGTGAAACAAAGCGCGGCCCAATTCGAAGGGTGCAAGCGGTTGGTCGAGGGCGCGCGCCCGGAGCAAGTAAGGTTCAAGGCGCTGTACTCCCTTGCGTTCTTCCGTGTCCGGCGGCATGAGGCCAAATTCGACGAGGGCCTGCATCAACTGGCCGCGGCGCATCAGGTAGTGGTCCCGGCGTCGGCGCTGGCCGCGCGCCGTACGGCGGCCCACGGCATTGGACGTATTGTCTGTAGGGTTCCGCCCGTCGGGAAAGATGCGGACGCCCATGTCCAGCACCCCGGAAGGCTCGCCTTTATCGTCGAGGATCACTGCGGCCCAACCTATGGAGTTGGTCCCGAGGTCAAGGCCGAGGCGATACTTTTTGCCGTTTGCATCCGTCATGACATCACTACTTGCTCGGAAAGTTGGGCCGGTGATACACTCATAAAGTCAAATGGCTCTTGCCGAGAGGCTCTGGCGGCATTATATCCGATGGGAGATCGGGGAGGTTCCGTTAACAAGCCTTGGCACAAAATGGGGAGGCGGGCTACGGCTCGCCTCTTGCTTATTGTAATTGTCTCGTCCCTTGGTTAATCCTCGTGCAATCCCCTTTCAGGATTCACCTTTCGAACAAAGACGGCCTTGTGCCAGATGCTCGACAATTCTCCGTGTGTCTTGTACTCCGCAGTGGGGAACCCATGCCCAGCGTAATCTCCGGGCCGTTCGCGCCCAGGTTTGGACGGCAAGACCCTGCGGGGGATTCACGGGGAGGGGATACCCGGGGTGCATCCGGTGTCGGCCTATGCCACCCGGAGCGGGACGGTGCTGGCCCAAGTGGCTGCGCCAGGGAAGGGTCAGGAACTGGCGGCGGCCAAAGCGGTGCTGAATCAGCTATCTCTGGAGGGCCGGGTAGTGGTGGCGGACGCTCTGCTGACGCAAAGGGAGGTGTGCCAGCAGATTGTGGCCGGTGGCGGGGATTACCTGTCGTGTTGCCGGTAAAAGAGAATCAGCCTGCTTTGTATCAGGACTTGGCGGAGGCTTGTTCCCCACTGGAAACTGAGGGGGACAGGGGCCCGCCGCGGTGGCATGGCAAGCGCGGGAGTGGCGGGCGCGTGAGACCAAGCTGTCGGTGTGGGTGGATGCCTCCCTCAAGCGGCGTCATGGGTGCTTGGGGTGCCGGGAGATAGGGCCTTAGCCGACTTGGAGTTAAACGGCTATGCGGGCAACTCCGGAACGGCGGGGAAGCGTGGCCGCACTTGCAACAGGTATGCCAGGTGGAGCGGCGGCGGACCGTGAAAGAGCTGGATCAGGTGGCGGTAAGCTACCGGATTACCAGTCTCCCGGCCACAGTGGCCGGAGCCGACCGGTTGTTGAGGCACTCCCCGGAGAGAGGAAGTGAAGCGGCGCTGCCGGACCGTCCTGCAGGCAAGGGCCAAGGGGCTCCTGCGGAACTCCAACCCCGATTCCCAACCCTCAACAAATGCACATTCCACCTTGGCTTTAGTTTAGGTCCCGGGTCTTGAGGTTGTTGATTTGTTAGGAATAAAGAGGCCGTTGGAAGAAGTGTAATTGTCCCAGCGCGGGTCGTTGGCCGTTAATCCAAATGGAAGGGTATTCCCTTTTTCCTTGTTGCACCTGAAGCACGTTACGCTTAGTACTACAGTTGCAGAACAAAGGCGGGTAGAATCAAGGCAGTCAAGGGCTGGAGAGGTGAGGCGGTGGCAGGCGTGATAGAAGATGTGGTGGAGGTGGCCCGTTGGGCCAAGGGAATCGAAGGGGTACACGAGTGCATTGCGGGACGATTCCGGCGTCCCGAGCCGCGTAGGCGGGCGCTGGACTACCTGCGGGGGCTGCTCAGTCCGGTGGAACGCAAGAACGGCTGGCAACTGGCGGAGCAGGCGGGGGACGCCACCCCCTATGGGGTGCAGCGCCTGCTGTCCACCTGCCGGTGGGACGCCGGCCTGGTCCGTGATGACCTGAAGGGCTACGTAATGGAGTGCTTGGGCGACGCTGACGCCGTGCTGGTGGTGGACGAGACCGGGTTCCTCAAGAAAGGGGAGAAGTCGGTTGGGGTGCAGCGGCAGTACAGCGGCACGGCGGGACGGATCGAAAACTGCCAGATTGGGGTATTCCTAAACTAAAGCCAAGGTGGGATGTGCATATGACGGAGGGCCAGTGACGGTAGCGGTCCACCTTGGATGTGCGAGCGGAAGAGCTTCACCGGGGTGCCTTAGCCTGTCCTCCATCACCCCACAAATGTAGATTCCACCTTGGCTTTGGTTTAGCTAGCAGCGCTTGAGCCCTTGGAGGCACTCTGGCGATAGGGAGTATGGTTGCATGGTTGGAGCTGCTGGTGGGTTTTGGTATCCTATGGCCGGTCTTGGTACGTCAGCCTGAATATCTCCCCGTTGAGCCATTCCCGGAATCCCTCGTTCCCCGTGTATGCCTTGTAGAGTTCCGTCTGGCACCGGACCATTGCGGTGATAAGCCGTCTCACTGCCGAGTCGTGCTCGATCTGCGCGTTCTGCCGGTCCGAGTTCATCTTGGCGTTCCGGTAGTCCTCGTCATCGAGGACCTGGCCAGGCATCCGGTTGATGATCTCGTTGACTCGCTCCGGTTCAGTGAACTCCCCTCCCCACAGCCTGTTGAACTCTGCGATGATGTTTGAGAGCCGGTCCATCTCGGGTTCGCGGGCCTGCCCGCCGGCGGCCGCCAACACCGGGTCTATCTCCGCGTCCTCCTCGGCGAGGCTGATGCTCCGAGCAGCTTGACGCTCCGTCCGGTAGCTCTCCATGTCCACCGCCTCGAGGATACCTCTTGAGAGGTCCGGATCCTCCGGCGCCGGCAGTTTCGTGACCAGGAAGTTCAGGAAGATTGAGAGTTTCTCCCACCTGGCGTTCCCGTAGGGCAGGACCTGGGAGAGGAATGCGTAGAGCCGGACGAAAGCCTTGGCCGAGCTCTTGAACTCCACCTGCCCGTCCTCGTCGAGTTTCAGGTATCCTTCCACGCAGAGGTCCAGGGTCGGATCCAGCACGGAGCGGTCGGCTCCGTTCAGATAGGCCTCTACAAACCCATCCACCTGGTTCCAGGAGTAGATCTGGTGCTGGTCCAGGGTGCCCCGGAGGTCGTGGAGTTTGTCCGGGTCGGTCTCGTCGGCCAGGATGGTGGTCTGGTAATAGTCCTCGAAGGATGCCTGGATGGCGTCCGGGTCGTTCATGAAGTCCAGCACGAAGACGCTGTCCTTGTTGGGCGCGGCCCGGTTCAGCCTTGAGAGGGTCTGAACTGCCTTGATTCCTCCCAAGGTCTTATCGACGTACATGGTGTTCAGCAGCGGCTCGTCGTACCCCGTCTGGAACTTGTCGGCACATATGAGGATCCGGTATGGGTCCTCTCGGACCTTCCCGGGTATCTGCCTCGACGGAAAGCGATTCAGAGATGCCTCGCTGACTCTGGTGCCGTTGTGGTCCCGTTCCCCGGAGAACGCCACAATGGCCCGGAAGGGCAGTTCCTTCTCGCTGACGTAGTCGCTGATGGCCAGGTAGTAGTCGATGGCGCGGTCCACGCCGTCGGTTACGACCATGGCGCGGGCTTTCCCTCCCATGAGCTTTGGGCCGAACACCGACTCGTTGAAGTGGTCCACAATTATCTCGGCCTTGGTCCTGACGGCGTACTCGTGCTCCTCGACATGGTGGCGCAGACGCTTCTGGGCGCGCTTGGAGTCGAACTCGGGGTCGTCGTCGATTTTCTTGACGAGATTGAAGTAGCTCCGGATGCTCGTGTAATTACCCAGAACGTCCAGGATGAAGCCTTCTTGGATGGCCTGTTTCATCGTGTAGCTGTGAAATGGGAGGTGCTTCACTGTCCCGTCGGTCTGGGGTGATGCGTCCCCGAATAGCTCCAGGGTCTTGTTCTTGGGGGTGGCCGTGAATGCGAAATAGCTGGCGTTTGCCAGCATTTTCCGGCCCTCGATGAGCTTGTTGATCTGGTCCTCAAATGTGTTATCGTCCTCTTCCCCTTCTGGCAGTTCCCCCAGAGCCATGTTCATGACGGCCGAAGTGCGCCCTCCCTGGCTTGAGTGGGCTTCGTCGATCATGATGGCGAAGTTCCTGTCCAGGTGTTCCTGGGCCATGGCGTCCAGGATGAAGGGGAACTTCTGGACGGTCGTGATGATGATTTTCTTGCCCTCGGTAATGAGCTTCCTGAGGTCCGCGGAGCTCTCAGCGTGCCCTACGGTGGAGCTCACCTGGGTGAACTGCTTGACGGTCTCGCTGATCTGGCTGTCCAGCACCACCCGGTCGGTCACGATGATGGTGGAGTCGAAGATGGTCTCGCCGTCCTTCTGGAGCCCGATGAGCTGGCGGGCCAGCCATGCGATGGAGTTGGACTTGCCGCTTCCCGCGGAGTGCTGGATGAGGTATCGTCGCCCGGCGCCGTGCAGGGATGCGTCGTGGAGGATTCGTCGCACAGCCTCCAGTTGGTGGTAGCGGGGCCAGACTTGGTTCCCCCGGACCTGCTGGGCGTAGTTCTCGATGATGTCCGTGAGGCTCCCTGGTGTCAGAGTCTCCTGCCAGAGGTAGTCGGTCCGCAGGCCTTGGGGGTTCGGCGGGTTGCCGGCTCCGCCGTCGTGTCCCCTGTCGAAGGGCAAGAAAACGCATGCTTGGCCCGCCAGTTCCGTGCAGAACTTTACGCGGTTCTCGTCGACCGCCATGTGGGCAGCACAGCGTCCCGGGCGGAAGAGGTCTTCGTGGGGGTCCCGGTCCCGCTTGTACTGCTCGACCGCTTCCTCCACGGTCTGCTTGGTCAGGTTGTTCTTGAGCTCGAAGGTGATGACCGGCAGGCCGTTGATGAAGAGAACCAGGTCCAAGGACAGGCTGGGGTTCTTGGGGCTGTAGTGGACCTGCCGGGTTACGGAGAAGCGGTTCCTGGCGTGGAGTTCCTCGGCGGCCTGATTTCCCCGGGACGGTGTGCCGTAGAAGAGCCTTACGCTGTGCTGTCCGTGGTCTATTCTGTTCCGCAGGACGTCGATGATGCCCCGTCTCCCGATCTCCCGGTGGAGCCGTCTCAGGAACCGCTGGCGGGTATTGGTGTCGGAGTCCAGGCTGAGAGCCTGGGCGGTCTCCGGCTGTGTGTCCTGCAGGAAGATGGTGAGGTGGGCCAGGTCCACACAGGATGCCGGGAGGTAGTCATGGTTACCTCCTGGAAGCCAGCCGGACTCCTGGAGGAGGTTGAAAATCCGGGTTTCCAGGCCTTTCTCGCTGGTGTCGGTGGGCATCGGCGTGGCTCTCACTTCTGGGGGTGTTGCTCCCTAGTACTCAGTCACGTTTGAATTGGCATGATGATTTTCACGGGTGGCAGTCAGTTCCCCTCTCAGTTCCCTAAACCTTGCCTCTCAGTAACTGTCATTTCTGGCATGACTGAGTACTAGTCGGCGGCATCCTTGGCCGGTTTCCTGCCTGGGAATCTCACCCTTCTGATGTGTTCCATCAGGGCTTGGTTGATGTCCTGGTGGGCTTCCTCGGAGGTCTCGGCCCGTTCCTCGAACCAGTCGATGACGTTCTGGTCCAGCCGGAGGGTGATGTCCTGCCAGTAGGGCTTGTAGAACATTCCGCGTTTGGCCTTGGACCATTCCGCCCCGGTCATTTCGGGGATGTCCGAGTAGTCGATCTGGTCATCGGGCATGGCCTCTAGGGCCTCGAGCTCTGCCCTCTGCTCGTCGGTCAATTTAACCATTTGTCTCCTCGTAGCGCCTTCTCTCCGTCCTGTTGGCCTTACGGGCACTGATGATTCTGCCGGGGCTTTCTTGGGGCCAAGTGTGGACGACTATTATGACAGAGGGTCCGACCATCCCGGTAGTCCGCCACCGTTGCTCGTGGGGATATGGGTCCTCTCTGCTTGTGAAGAAGGAGTCTTGGAACACCAGTTGGGCGGTGCTGAAGCTGATGCCGTGCTTGAGGATGTTTTCCCGGTCCTTTTCTGGGTCCCAGGTCCAACGCAATTCGCCTGTTCCTCCGCATGGTTGTCTGGGGTCCGCTCGTCGTCAAAAGATGGTCTTGGTTACCTTCGCCACTCCTGCCAAGAGGTCGTCGATCTGATCTTGTGTCGGCTCCGATTCCTTGTCGTGAGCGCACAGATTACGCAGGTCGCCCAACTGCTGTATGGAACGCCATTGAGGGGTGTCGAGAACCGCGGCGCTTTTCAGGGCATCGTTCATATCGGAGATCTGAGGGTTCCTCTTCCTAACCGTTACTTGGTGATTGCCGCAGACTTCCTTCAGGTGTCGCTCTAGGACTACTCCAGCCACTGCGCCTGCTGCCCTGGTGAACCTGTTCTTGGCAAGCTCTTTGGCTGCATCTAATTCAGAGTCGAAGAGGTCAGCTTGTGCCATTTGGCGGATGTCGAAAAGGGAACTTCGGAAGCGGTCTCGTATCCCTTGGACGATACTCAGCTGTTGCTTGAAACGGGGAATCGCTGCATCTGGCCCGACAACCTTGTTGTCCCATGACCTCGTGACGGTAAGTCCCTCGAGATAGTCCTCGATCACATATCTCGCATATGTGATCTCTCTGCGTGACCTTGGTTTTTCATAGTACCGGGTGAAGTCTGAAAGCCTGTCTGGAAGCAACTGCCGGACTAAAGCTTTAGCCTCAGAGTACCAGGCCTGATAATCCTCTTTGAACGACGGAAGTCCTTCGATTAGCTTTTCCGCTTGTTCTCCTAACTGTTCTTTGGCGGTACGAGCGAACTCCAGAGGCGAACATTCGTGGAGCATCGCGTATTCCAACCGGTTCCCCTTGTGGAGCAGAGAATCAAGGTCCTTCTCGTAGCGGTATACGTTCACGGTTCCGATACCCCCTGAGTAATGACGATGTCATCCGCTAGGTTGGTTTCCCGGGGCTCCGCCGGCAGTTGGGCGGCGGCCTCACGCACATCTAGCTGTCCCGTCACCACATCGGCGATGAGCCGGGTTCGGTACTCCCTAATTAGCTCGATTTGTCGGCGTGTTCTGGAGACGTCAGTGTCAATGTCAGCCCTGGCATGGTCGAGGTGTCCAACGATGGCGTGTTGTTCAGCGAGGGATGGCAAGTATACCGGCGTATCAAGGAAAGTGTCATCGTAAAGACGTAGAAAACCGGAGGTTCCTGTGCCTAGGCCTGTAGCGTTCTGGCGAAAGTATGTTCGGTAGACGGAGGTTCTCAGTAAATCACTCAAGAACCGCATATGTAGAGGGGATTTTTCTTGAAACACTGAATAGTCGGGACTTACAAGGCCGTCCAAGTTTGAGTTGAAGACCAACCCGTTGTTGACTTGCAGGCGATTGACTACTAGCTGGCCTGTACTAACTAGCTTGAATCCCACCAGAGACTTGCTCTGGGGCGGACGTTCAAAGTGTTCATCGTAGACCACCACTCCATAATCCCGGCGTAGTGACAAGAGGGTCTCCGTGCCGGTATTAGACCTTCGATCTATCGGTTCAAGAATTGTTTTCAATCGCCGACGTTCCCGATGCACCGGGATCTCACCTAACCACTCCACGCCGGAGTCCTTGAGCCGGACGTTGGGGTCCAGACCCCGCGTGACGGCCTGGTGGACCAGTGCCTGCCGCTGCTCCTCCAGCAGGGCGATGAGCCGCTCCTTGGCCGCGATGTAGCGGCTGATATGCTCGTCGGCGTGGTCGAGGAACCGCACGATGGCTTGCTGTTCCGGCAATGGGGGGTGAGGGATGAGAGCGGACTGGATTCCGTGGTGAGCTAGTCCGTATCTGGTCACTCCTTTGGCTTCAACATGGAATTGGTAGGCTGTGGGTTTACTCTGCAGGGTCCAGAACAGGTACGGACCGTATGTGTCCTCCCTGGGGCGGAGAATCGCGAGGTGGTACCCGGAGATTAGATCGTCTGCTGGTTCGGTGACGAGCGATGGTACTCCGATGTCGTCCCAGGCCTCGGAGTCTTTCGTAATAACTACATCATTCCGGTTCAGCCGGAATTTCTCGATCTCGTCTCGGGACGCCGTGGCAGACATGAAGGGGATTCCCTGAGTGATCCTGTCATTCTTGTATACGTCAACGTAGTTGCAGAGCCTGACGGGAAGTTCTTCCTCCTTGGTGTGTTTGTCCACGTTGCTGACCCGCATTTCGGCTACGGTGCGCAGGCGGCGCACATGCCAGTGCTTTGGTACATCGCTTTGCCAACGGACGCCGGAGGGCTTGAGGGAGGTGTATGGGCGCAGAACCGAGGTCACGGGCCACCTCCGATTCCAGTGTGTACGCAGTCGTCGAGTTTCCTATGGAGAAGTGAAATCAATGTGAAGTAATCCGCCGCATCATCCTCACCATCCCACATAATCTTCGGTTCGTGCGCGAGAGGGTTCCTGACTGCCATAAAACAGCCTTTCAGTAGAGCGGCAAATCCTATGTGTTGAGTCTTCTCTGTTTCGGTCCGTAGAGTGTTGAATGCTAGGACCGGTCTATTGACTGAGAAAACCTTGTCTACGAGGTTGGCACCATCCCCTTCAAGACCTGACTCATCACGAATCCGTTGGGCAAGACCCTTCGAAGCCTCAAGAACAGCATGGAAATAGTTATCCTGCATTAGTTCGGCCCGGCAATACCTCAGCACTTCGGGATGAATACGTCGTCCCTGAAACTTTGCTTGGATTGTCTTTACTCGTCTCTCTGCTTCGGTGAGAGTCGCTGCCGCTGGTCGGTTACGGAGCTTGCCGTCAGCACCGTACTCAAATCCAGATAGCGCCAAGACTATGTTCAATTCGGAGCGATGTGACTCGAATTCATCGTTTCTACCCACGAAACGGGCAGGCGTAAGGAACGATTGGATGAAATCGAGTATTCGGTTAGCACACCCATCCTGCCGCTGAATCTCCAGGAATGTCGAATACAGTCTCCGCCATTTCGTGGACTGGGTAGAGCTGTCATGAATGCCGCGATCAGCTAGAACTCGACTAATGTCTGAACCGGAGCCACACTCCTCCAGCACTTTGGCAAGGGACTCAATGCTGCCTTCTTGGAAGGACGGGATAAAGCTCATGAAGGCGCAGCTCCAATGACCTCTGCCAGCAGCCCCTCCGTCTCCCGCTCTAGGGCAAGAATATCGGTCCGGATCTCCTCCAGGGACCGCATCGGCTGGGGCTTGTAGAAGTGCCGGTTGAAGTTGATCTCGTAGCCTATCCTCACGGCCTCGGGGTTGTACCAGGCGTCCGGCTCGTAGGGCAGGACCTCCTCTTGGAGAAAGGCCTCGATTCCCTCGGGGTGGAGCAGCGGGACCTGCTCGGTGTCCCGCAGGTCGGTGTCCGGCTCGTACTCCACGACCGCCGGTTTGCCCTTCAGCGTCACCTCGACCCTCCCTTCCAGGGGGTTGGCATCGGCGCTGGCCGGCTGCACCTTCCTGATGATGGGCGCGGCGTTGTCGTCCTTCTCGTTCTCTGCCTTCAGCTTCTTGATCTCGCTGGCCTTGTAGACCCGCTCAGGGTCCGTTCCGGCCAGCCTCAACGGTCGTTCCACCGTCACCTTCCAGTACCCGAAGGCCTCGTTCGGGAAAACCTTGGACTGCTCCGTGTCCTCGAATTCCATGAACGCGTCCAAGATCTGCCGGATGTTCTCCGGGGAGAGTTCGCAGTTCTTCTGGCCCAGGTTCTTCCTCAGGGACGTGAACCACTTGGTCGCGTCGATTAGCTGGATCTTCCCCTTCCGGTGGTCCGGCTTCCGGTTTGCCAGGACCCAGACGTAGGTGGCGATGCCGGTGTTGTAGAACATATTGAGCGGCAGGGCCACGATGGCCTCCAGCCAGTCGTTCTCGATGATCCAGCGCCGGATGTTGCTCTCGCCCTGGCCGGCGTCTCCGGTGAAGAGGGAGCTGCCGTTGTGGACCTCCGCTATCCTGCTTCCCAAGGGCGAATCGTGCTTCATTTTGCTGGCCATGTTCGCCAGAAAGAGCATCTGGCCGTCGCTGGTCCGGGTCACCAGGGAGTACTCGGAGTTCCCGCAGTGGCTTATCAGGAAGCGCAGGTCCTTGAGGCCCTTCTTCCCTCCCATTTTGTCCAGATCGCTGCTCCAGCTCTTACCGTAAGGAGGGTTGCTCAGCATGAAGTCGAAGGTCTGGGACGAGAAGGCGTCGCTCGATAGGGTGGAGTGCTGGGGACCTCCCAGGATGTTGTCGTCGACGTTCCGCTCCCCCTTGAGGAGCATGTCGGCCTTGCAGATGGCGTAGGTCTCGTTATTCACTTCCTGCCCGTACAGGTGGGTGGAGACCCGCTTGCCGTTTTCCTCTGCTATGCTCTTGAGAGTCTGCTCTGCGATGGTGAGCATCCCTCCCGTGCCGATGGCGCCGTCGTAGAGCAGGTACGTGCCGGACTCGATCCGGTCCCGGATGGGCTGGAAGACCAGCTGGGCCATGAGTTCCACCGCGTCCCTGGGCGTCCAGTGTTCCCCCGCCTCTTCGTTGTTCTCTTCGTTGAAGCGGCGCACCAGGTCCTCGAAGATCGTGCCCATGGCATGGTTGTCCAGGCCGGGGAGCCGGACTGAGCCGTCGGCGTTGAGGACCGGTTCCGGGCTGAGGTTGATCTGGGGCGATAGGAACCGCGTCACGACGTTGCCCAGCACGTCACCGTTGGAGAGGCGGCCTATCTGGTTGCGGAACTCGAACTTCTCAAGGATGTCCTGGACGTTTGGTGAGAAGCTGTCCAGGTAGGCGTTGAAGTCGTCACGCAGCTGTTGCGGTGATGCCCGGGATGTGAGGTCTTTAAGTCCGAATTGGGAGGTGTTGTAGAAAGACTGGCCGGCCGCGTCCTCGAGGATCGGGGCCTGGTCATCTATGCCTGCATCGTCGGCCCATTTCTTCTCGTCCAGGACCTTCTGCTTGGTGGGCTCCAGCACGGTGTCGAGGCGCCGGAGCACGGTCATGGGGAGTATCACGTCGCGGTACTTGCCCCGGACGTAGAGGTCTCGGAGCAGGTCGTCGGCGACTCCCCAGATGAAGTTGGATATGCTGGCGAGCTGACTGTCTTGCACTCTGTTCTCTCCGAGGATTTCGCTTTTAGCGTTCACATACTACACCATCTCCGTCTCCGTCTCCGTCCCCGTCCCGGGCGCTGGGGACCAACTGCTGTGGGAATCTACGGCCGCCTCCGCGGCTACCCTGTACTCTCGTCGCACGGACCCGTACACGGGGCTACCCTCCTTCAGTCCGGCAGGTGGCTTTCCAGTTCCGGTGCAGCAGGAGTGCTCTCTATCCTCCGCACCTCCCTCTATCCGCACACCACCCCGTCTCCGTCGGCATCGCGTATGTGTTGATAGGCCGGGTGCCTGCGGTGGACCGGCGCGATGCTGTGGGCACGGGCCTCTCCGCATGTGATCCGGCCGTTCCCGTTGTCGTCCCACAGGGCTAGGGCGTCCAGGTCAGGGCTAGGTGTGGGGTTGCCGGAGCGGTTGAAGTTGAGAGGACGCGGGGGATTTCCCCAGCAGACCGGGACCAGGATCCCGTTGGAAACTACGTTTAAGGAGAAGGCCCCGGTGGCCCACTTTACCCGCATCCCTTCATGATTGCCCAAGGCCAGGACCCTCTGATAGATGACGGCCCCATGCTCGTTCAGGGACTCCATGAACTCCAACTCGTTCGTCCGTGCCTGACGTTTCTTGTACTCGCTGGCGGCGGCTTGATCTTCATCCTGAGCGTCAGCATTTTGGCTGGCGGTCTGAGGGTTCACGTCCCTGCCGGGCATCACCCCCAAGAGGACCTGGATCTGCTCGGGTTCGATCTGGAAGAACTCTCTGGACCCGTTTATCATGTTCGGACCGAAGGCGGTGTGCAGCGCCCTCTCGATTTCCACCGCCTCTCTATCCTCTATTTCGCGGGCTGTGACGCATTCGAAGGGAAGGGAGCACTCCGGTGGAATACAGGTCTCTCATCCTGCGTTGAACGTCGTGGTTGTCGATCATACCTATCT
Organism: Dehalococcoidia bacterium; assembly: GCA_965197575.1. Taxonomy (GTDB): domain Bacteria; phylum Chloroflexota; class Dehalococcoidia; order Lucifugimonadales; family UBA3495; genus VXOI01. The sequence goes on along the minus strand of OZ240214.1, from coordinate 4,380,676 downwards.
TGACCAGTCCCGGCATCGCCGGGTTGGTCAGGACGTAGACGATATTGGGCATCGCGGTTTCTCCTGCCAAGGGTGCCGTTTGAGCTCAACCGCTTCGCGGATGGTGGGAGTATACATCGCCAGCTTGTCGGACCGCGGTGAAGGGATCGGGGCTGCCGGAGTGCTTGGCGCGAGAGTAGTCTGACGGCTTCACTGCGGCGTCGACGTTGAGCCCTGGAACAGGCACTCACAGCGGCATTCGTCCGCGTCGGTGACTTGGTTGTGGATGTCCTCTGCACCCCGCCGACGTGGTGCGGCGGGTCTTCGCCGCAATTCGCGCCGGAGCGGGAGGAGCAGGTCCTGGGCGGACTGACGGAGCGGGACCAGGAGATACTGGCGTCGTTCTGCCGGGGCATGTCATATCGCGCAATAGCGGAGGCCAGGGAGGTCAAGCCGGTGACCATCCGGAACGCAATCTACGCCATCCAGGGCAAGCTGGGACTCGGCTCGAAGCAGGAGATGGTGGTCTGGGCGGTGCGGAACGGGCTGCTGGATGACTAGCTACACGGACTGCTTCGACGACTCGCAGCGGGTGCCCACTGCGGCGAAGCAGCTCCGCAGCAAACTGGGGGACGACGCCGACAATCCCAACTACATCCTCACCGGGCTGAGCGTTGGATACCGGATGGCGAAGGGTGATGCGCCGGGGCAAGAGGAGGCGTGACAGAGCCGAAAGCCAGAGGCGGGGCCACCGTGACGCTCATTGTGTTCCTCCGCCCTGTCACGCCATAATGCTTAAGGGCCTCGGTAGGTTCACAGCACCCCTAGCCACATCTTGAAGATGGTACTACCTACCATCCACGTAGGCCCACCAAACTAGACCCCAGATCGCGATAGTCGGACGGAGGCGAGTTCCTCGGCTTAGTTTCCGAGTATCCCGCTGTGGCTGGACTTGGAGATGGAGACCGGCCTCGGGAAGACCCCTCAGTTTCAGTTGGCGAAGTCTTGAAAAGTATTGCGCCACCCCGAATTGGAGATTGTATGCGACTTACAAAGGTTCATATCACGAACTTTCAGAGCATCCACGACTCGACTGAATTTGACATTGGCGACGTGACTTGTTTGGTTGGCAAAAATGAAGCGGGCAAGACTGCACTGCTGAAGGCACTCTACCGCTTGAACCCCATTATTGAAGCAGATGCTCATTTTGATCCTACAGATGATTACCCCCGTCGAGCCGTTAGTGATTACGAAACTGCAGTTGCAGGTGGACACAGCCAGCCAGCGCAGGTTGTTGCAGCTACCTACGCGCTTGAACCCGACGATATCGCAGCCGTCAAGCAGGTTTTCGGACCTGACTGTCTTGTAAGCGAAATTCCAGATGTGACGGTCAAGAGGGGGTACGAAAACAGACGCAGTTTTGATGGTTTAGCTGTTGACAGCAAAGCGACACTAAAGCACCTTGTTGAAGCTGCTGACCTCCCGCAGACGCTCGCTGAGCAGACACATGCTTTAGACTCGGTTGGAGACATTGTGGAAGCTTTGACTGCGGCTGAGCAAACGGAAGCTGTGCAGAACCTCTTACCGACACTGCAAAAAATTGCGGATAACAACGTCCCGTACGTCATCTATAATTCGATCCTCAGTAACCGTATCCCGAAATTTCTCTACTTCGACGAGTACTATCAAATGAAAGGACAAGACAACGTCGACGCGCTAAGACAGCGTCTTCAGCAGAATGCTCTTGAGGATTCAGACCATCCGCTCTTAGGACTGCTCGAGCTCGCGCGCCTTGATCTCGACCAACTCGCCGAGCCGAGGAGGACCGAAACTCTGCTCGCTAGACTTGAGGCTGCGGAAAACACGCTTACTCAGACGGCCCTCACGTATTGGTCCCAGAATTTGCACCTTCGCATGACATTCGACATTCGGGAGGCGCAACCCGAAGACCCTCTGGGAATGACCTCCGGGATGAATATCTGGGGCCGAGTGAGGGATACAAAACATATGGTTAGCACAGGGCTCGGCACCCGCTCCCGAGGCTTCGTCTGGTTTTTTTCTTTCCTCGCTTGGTACTCTCAGCTTCGTCAAAAAGGAGAGAACCTCCTTTTGCTTCTCGACGAACCGGGTCTCTCTCTGCATGCCAAGGCGCAGGCGGATCTGCTTCGCTACTTCGAAGAGGAACTCAAACCTCATCACCAACTCATCTACACTACTCATTCACCGTTCATGGTTGACCCGGCGCGTTTTGATCGCGTGCGTATCGTGCAGGACCTGAGCATTGAGTCAAACTCAGATGACCTGCCTGAAGAGGAGCAAGGAACGAAGGTCATCACTGAAGTCCTTGATGCAACGCCGGATAGTCTATTCCCGCTCCAAGGCGCTCTTGGTTACGAGATCTATCAAACCCTATTCATTGGCCCGAACAGCCTTGTCGTTGAAGGTGTGTCGGACTTGCTTTACATCCAGACCATATCAGCTCTTCTTCAGGAAATAGGGAAGGTTGGCCTAAGCGCCGAGTGGACGATCACCCCGGTCGGAGGCTCCGATAAAGTTCCAACCTTTGTCGCTTTAATTGGTGCGCAGAGGAGCTTAAACGTTGCAGTGCTTATGGATTACCAGAAGAAAGACCAGCAGGTCATCGCGAACTTGTACAAGAAGAAGTTGCTTAGCAAGAGCCATGTAGTTACGTATGCTGACTTTGTTTCAGGCGATGAAGCTGACATCGAAGATATGTTTGATCCTGATTTCTATCTGCGCTTAGTGAATGGAGCTTATGGATCGTCCATTAGCATGGCTGACCTGCCCGTGCAACATCCTAGAATCCTCCGCCGCATTGAGCGGTACCTAGATGAGAAGCCACTTCCCAACGATGCAAACTTCAACCACTATCGACCGGCTCAGCATTTTAGCAGCAACATTAATTCACTTGCGAATGAACTGAGTGAGTCAGACCTCAATCGCTTTCAGCAAGCATTCGATGCACTGAACAAATTATTGTAGGAGAGGATGATTGAGGTGGACCTGGTTAGTCGGACAGAATTAAGGCAGAGTGTTCAGCGTTGAGATGGACCCGGTTAGTTGGTCAGAATTAAGGCAGAGTTAAGTGAGGGTCCCGTTACTCCCGCATATGATCCCAACACCGATCCGTCTGAACACCTCCTGTCCTTTGACTCTTCCTCCCGGACTGTCGGATCCCCATGGAACACCTCGGCCGGGGTCCGGTAGCCCAGGGCCTGATGGGGCCTCAGGTTATTGTAGAACCGGAAATAGGCGCCCAGTTCCCGTCGGGCCTCGACGGCATTGACGTAGGCTTTCAGGTAGACCTCCTCGTACTTCACCGTCCGCCACAACCGCTCCACGAAGATGTTGTCGGCGTACCGGCCCTTCCCGTCCATACTGATCTTCACGCCGCGGTCCTGAAGGACCTGGGTGAACTCCCGGCTGCTGAACTGACTGCCTTGGTCGGTGTTGAACACCTCGGGCCTGCCCCAGGCCAGCGCCTCAGTCAGGGCCTCGACACAAAAGCCGACCTCCAGGGTGTTGGACAATCGCCAGGCCACCACGTAGCGGCTGTGCCAGTCCATGACGACCACCAGGTAAACGAATCCCCGCGCCATGGGCAGGTAGGTGATGTCGGCGGCCCACACCTGGTTGGGCCAGGTGACCCTGGCATTCCTCAACAGGTAGGGATAGACCCGACGCTCCGGCGCCGGTTGGCTGGTCCTCGGACGCCTGTAGATGGCCTGCAGCCCCATGATGCGCATCAGCCGCTGCACCCGTTTCCGGCTTACCGGCATGCCCTGCCGGTCCAGCCAGGCCTTCATCCGCCTCGACCCGTAGAAGGGGGTCTCCAGGTACTGATGGTCCATCTCCCTCATCAGGGACAGGTCCGCTTCGGAAGCCCCATTGGCACGGTAGTAAAGGCTGGAACGGCTAACGGCCAGCAGGGCGCACTGCCGCACTATCGGCAACTTCGGGTGTTCCCGGTCCACCATCTTCCGCCGCCGCCCCGGACTCATGGACCGGACCTCTCCGCCAAGAAATCCCGCTCCACCTTCAACTGGCCGATCTCCTGGTACAGCCGGGCGATCAGCGTGGCGTCGTTCCTGGACTTCTGTTCCTTACCGTTGCCGAAGACGCCGGAGGCGCCCTCCACAAGGGCTTTCTTCCAAGCTTGAATCTGGCCGGGGTGGACCTCGTACCGGGCGGCCAGTTGGGCCACCGTCTCCTCGCCCTTCACCGCCTCAAGTGCCACCTTGGCCTTGAAAGCCGGGCTGTGCTTCCTGCGTCCTTTCGACATTTCCCACTCCCTCCCGACAGCTACCGCTGCCCTTAGTTTAGGAGCAGGACTCTCACTTAGCTACCTGTCCGATTTCCCGGGTCCACCTCAGTGTTTGGGTCGGATCGGTTTTGGGACAACTTTTGCCTGGGTATTGAGGAATCGAAGAAAGGCCCGGCTGATACCGGACTCCGTGTTCTCACCTAGCTGCTCAACTCCCGCTGTGCCTTCTGCCGTGCGGCCTTGGCGGCGTCCGACTTCCGGCGGGCCTGCCGGTGCTTCTCGGCGCACGTCTCGCACCGGGTCTGGCCAGGTATGGCCTCGGCGCTGCAATGTCGGCACAAGCCGAGCTGCTTGGCCCGCTGCCGGTTCTCCTGCGCGCTCCTCCTCCCGGCTTCCTGGCGCTCCGGGCGTTGCTGTCTGCGTGGTGGGGCGGACGGTTCCGTGGCCCGCTTTGGTCGGCGTTGGTTCGCTGCCTTGGCGGGCTCCGGAGCCTCGCTTGGGGGGACCGGCGGCGTAGTCTGGAGGGTCGGTGGTTCAGTTGAGCGCCTTTTCCTGTCATGCTCCCGGCGTGATATTCGGTGCTTCTCTGCACAGCTGTCGCACCTTGTCTGACTGTCGATGGCCGGTTCGCCGCAGTGGCGGCAGAATCCGCGGGACTTCGCCTTTTCGAGTTTCTCCTTGAAGGCGGTTCGTTGCCTTTCTCTTCTTTCCTCCGGCGTTAGCGGGATTCGCTTCGGGACGGGCTCCTTCGGTGTCTTGAGCTTCCTTGTTTTGGTATTATCTGCCCTTAATCCAGGCTTCTGCTTTTTGCTGTTTCGCTTGGCGTAACGGAAGGTATCGGTCAGAAGTTGTGTTTTTACATGGTTCACCCCTCTCCCCCACGGGAGAGGGAGAATGGAAAGACCCTGCGGTAAAAGCCCCGCTGCGGTGGATGAATTGCCAGACCCGGCGGGGGCCTACCGGCGGCTCGGTTACTTCCACGCCGAGGGGTAGGAGGGCGTCGGCCACGGCGTTGCCTATGGCGGTGAAGGCTCCCACGGTGCCGGCTTCGCCCACGCCTTTGACGCCGCCTTGAGTGAAGGGCGAGGGCGTTTCTGTGTGCAGGGTTTGGATGGCGGGAACGTCGGCGGCGGTGGGCACCAGGTAGTCCATGAGGGTGCCGGTGAGCAGGTCGCCGCCCTCGTTGTAGACCAGCTCCTCGAACAGGGCGTTGCCGATGCCCAAGGCCACGCCGCCCACCACCTGCCCGTCAACGATCACGTGGTCGATGATCGTTCCGCAGTCCTCGACGCAGAAATACTGCTCCACCCTCACCAGGCCGGTCTCCGGGTCGACCGCCACCACGGCCAGGTGCGCACCGTGGCCGAAGGTCTGGTGCGGCGGGTCGAAGGTGCGGGTCGATTGCAGGCCGCGCTCGATGTTCTCGGGCAGGGAGACAACCCTGGAAGCGTCGTGGGCCGCGGCGGCCACGGCAGCGAAGGGAACGCGGCGGGAAGGATCGGCGGCGGCGTAGACCTGGCCGTCGGCGATGGCCAGCTCGTCGCCCTCGGACTCCAGGAAGAAGCGGGCGATCTCGACGGCCTTGCGCCGGATGTCCTGCACCGCCAAGCGGATGGCCCCGCCGGTGCTGACCGCGCTGCGGCTGACCCCGGTGCCGGAGCCGAAGGGGGTGGCGTCGGTGTCGCCCTCCAGGATTCTCACCGTTTCGTAGGGTACGCCCAACTCGCTGGCGACCAAGCGGGCGAACACGCTGTCGTGGCTCTGCCCGGTGGACCTGGCGCTGACGGCGACGAGCACGTTCCCTCCGGCGTCCACCCGCACCGTCGCGGAGTCGAAGGCGGGCAGCCCGTAGACGCCGCGCTTGCGGTAGTCCTGCGAGCCGGTGCTGGAATGCTCGACGAAGCAGCAGATGCCGATGCCGGTAAGCTCGCCCCGGCCCCTCGCCTCGGCTTGGACATGGCGCAGACCCTGGTAGCCGGAGACTTCCAGCAGCTTCTGGAGCGTGTCCGGGTAGTCGCCGCTGTCGTAGAGCCGGCCCGCCGAGGTCTCGAAGGGCTGCTCGTGGGGCTGGATGAAGTTCTTCATGCGGACCTCGGCCGGGTCCAGCCCCAGCTCGGCGGCGATCATGTCCATAACCCGCTCGATGACGAACACGCCCTGCACGGTGCCGACGCCGCGGTAGGCCGCGCCGGGGCACTTGTTGGTCAGGACACCGTAGGCGCGGCATTGGAAGTTGTCGATGCGGTAGGGGCCGACGATGGACTGCCCGGCGGTCATGGGCTCCAGCCCCGCCGAGGTCGGCCCCAGGGTGTGCGCGCCCTGGTCCACCAACACCCGCGACCGGATGCCCAGCACCCGGCCCTCGGTGTCGGCGGCCACGGACACGTCGATGGCCATCTCGTGGGCGTGACCGCAGGCCAGCAGGTTCTCCATGCGGTCCTCGACCCATTTCACCGGCCGGTCGATCTTGCGAGACAGGAAGGCCAGGATATGCTCTCCGGGTAGGCCGCGCCCTTGATGCCGAACTCGCCGCCCACGTCGGGGGAGATGACCCGCACCGCGTGTTGGGGCAGGCCCATCACGTTGGAGATGGTGGTGCGGACCAGGTGGGGCGAGCGGCAGGAGGCCCAGACGGTCAGCCGGTCTTGGCCGCGGTCGAAGTCGGCGATCACCCCGCGGGCTTCCAGAGGAACGCCGGTCTGCCGGGGGAAGTTGAACGTCTTTTCCAGCACCAGGCCGGCTTGGGCGAAGGCCGCGTCGGTGTCGCCGCCGCCGAACTCGCGGTAGAAGACGATGTTGTCGTCCATCCCGGCGTGAATGACCGGCGCGCCGGGGGCCATCGCCTGCTCGACGCCGCCCACCACCGGCAACGGCTCGTACTCGACGACGACGGCCTCCGCCATGTCCTGCGCGGCATGGGGGGAGACGGCGGCCACGGCGACGATGGGGTCGCCGACGAAGGCCACCTTGCCCGGCGGCATGGGGTACCGGTCGTAGGGGCGGGCGAAGTCGCTGGAGCCGGGCGCGGCCGGACGCACCGGGTTCACGTGGGGCAGCACCTCGTCGGGGGTGATGACGCCGATGGCCCCAGGCACCTTGAGCGCCTCGGCGACGTTGATGGACTTGATGTTGGCGTGGGCGACCTCGCTGCGCACGAAGGCGGCGTAGCACATCCCCGGCAGCTTCACGTCATCCAGAAACCGCCCGCGCCCCCGGACCATCCGGGCCAGCTCCGGCCGGGCAACGTCTTCGTGACTAGCCATCGCGCGCTCCATTCTGGTCCCTTCTCCCACCGGGAGAGGGCTAGGGTGAGGACCGCGGCCTGCGGAAGAACCGCCAGACGTGGGAAGCGAAGCCGGGGAGCAGGCCGCCGCCGCTGATCACGTCGTCTTCGCCCAGAGTGACCGGCTCGGCGTTGGGCCGGTGGATGGTCACGGTGACGGTTTCCGGGTTGAGCGCCCACGCCTGACGCGAGCCGTAGCAGAGCCACATTTGGGCCTTGGCCGCCATCTCGGGGTTCGAGTTGCTGGGCGACTTCACCTCTATGACCAGATCAGGGGCCAGTTCCGGGTATCCTTGAGTCCCTTCGGGGATGCGGCCCGGCGCAATCCAGGCCACGTCGGGAGCCCTCACCGTATCCGGGTCGCGGTCCAGCCGGTAGCCGGGTTCGCCGGCCCGGACAACGCCGTAGTCATTGTCCTCGGCGTAGTTGCCTATTAAAAGGGCACTCCTCATTACTGCATCTCCGTGCGGGTCCCCAGCAGGCATCTTCTCAACCAACACTCCCCGGATAAGCTCGTACCGCCTGCCATCCCCGCGAGGCATCTTCAGCAATTCGTCGGCGGTTATCAGTTTGACTTTCGTAGTCATGGTATGCTCCGCGACCTTCGCGTTCTCTCGGCGCTGTCCGCGTGAAACTCAGACCGTCCCGGTCTGGACGATGGCCTGGATTATGGGGGCGTAGCCGGTGCAGCGGCAGATGTTGCCGGAAATGCCCCGCCGTGCCTGCTCCTCGGTGGGGTTGGGGTTCTCTTGGAGGAAGGCGTAGGCCGTCATCAGGAAGCCGGGGGTGCAAAAGCCGCACTGGAGGGCGTGGTTCTCTTGGAACGCCGCTTGCAGCGGGTGGAGCTCATCGCCGTTGGCCAGCCCCTCGACGGTCATCAGCGACGCGCCGTCTGCCTGCACCGCAAGCAGGAGGCAGGAACGGACCGCATCGTAAGTGACGCCTGCTTGGCTGGGATCGCAGGGCAGGCGCTGGAGCAGGATGGTGCAAGCCCCGCAAACGCCATGCTCGCAGCCCAGGTGAGTGCCGGTGAGGTCGAGTTCCTGCCGCAGGAAGTCGGCCAGGGTGAGCCGCGGCTCCACTCGCCCCGTGTATTCCCGTCCGTTTACCGTCATCTTGATGTCGATCAAGGGGCTCATGAGACCATCCTTTTCAGCCTGCAACGGCGTCTTCCAGCGCCCGCCGCGCCATCACCGCGCTGACTTCCTTGCGGTATTCGGCGGAGGCGTGGATGTCGGAGCCGGGATCGACCGCCTCCGAGACCAGCGCGGCCGCCTCGGCCCGGGCGTCTGCATCGACGACGCGGCCCACCAGCGACTCTTCCGCATCCGGTATCCGGGCCGGAGCGTCGCCCACGGCGAACATGGTGATGCGCGCTTCCCGGCAAACGTCGTCGCTGTCCAGCCGCAGCATCGCGATGGCCCCCACCAGCGCGAAGTCTCCGTCACGCCGGCTTACTTCCCGGAAACCCCAATGCCAGCCGTCGCCTTGCAGCAACGGCAGCCGGACCTGGGTGAGCAACTGCTCCGGCTCCAGGTATGTAGTCAGCGGGCCGATGGCGAAGTCTGCGGCGGCGACCGATTGCGCGCCGCTGCTGTCGGCGGCGACGAGTTCGGCGTCCAGCGCGGTGCATAGCGCCGGAATCTCGGCGGCAGGGTCGGCGTGGGCCAGACTGCCGCCGACGGTGCCCCGGTTGCGTATCTGGAAGTGTCCGATTTGTGCAATGCCAGTCGTCATCACCGGAAAGGCGTGCTGCACTTCGCCAGATCGCTCCAACTGCCGCTGGCGGGTGAGCGCCCCGACGGTGATCGCGCCGTCCCCAACGGCGATGCCGGCCAGACCGGCCACGCGGTTGATGTCGATGATCACCGCGGGCCGGACCAGCCGCAGGTTCATCATCGGCATCAGGCTCTGCCCCCCGGCCAACACTTTAGCGTCCGCCCCGTGCTGCCCTAGCAACTCCAGGGCCTCGTCCAGGGTAGTAGGGGCGTAATAGTCGAACTTGGCTGGCTTCATCCTTTATTCCCCTCACCCTAACCCTCTCCCTGTGGGAGAAGGAAGCAATTGCGAGACTGGGCGCCTATACCTGGTACTCCGGCCGGCGGAGGAGTTGGCGGGCAATTACGAGGCGCATGACCTCGTTGGTGCCTTCGCCGATGATCATCAGCGGGGCGTCGCGGTAGTAGCGCTCCACCGGCGACTCCTTGATGAAGCCGTAGCCGCCGTGGATTCGCATGGCCTCCATTGTGACCTCGCCGCAGACTTCGCTGGCGAATAGTTTGGCCATTCCGGACTCCAGGTCGATGCGGCCGCCTTCGTCCTTCTTGGCTGCGGCGTCGTAGACCAGCAGACGGGCCGCCTGAATCTTGGTGGCCATGTCGGCCAGCTTCAACTGGATGGCCTGGTGCTCGGCGATGGGCTTGCCGAAGGTCTCGCGCTGCTGGGAGTAGCGGATGGCGGCGTTGAAGGCAGCCTGGGCCACGCCCACGGCGCGGGCCGCCACGTTGATGCGCCCGGTCTCTAACCCGCTCATCACCTGCCCGAAGCCTACGCCTTCCGCTTGGCCCACCAGGTTCTCGGCGGGGATGGCGTAGTTGTTGAAGTTCAGCTCGACGGTGTCCAGCCCCCGGTAGCCCAGCTTGTCCAGGTCGCGGCCCACCTCGAATCCGGAACCCGGCTCACCCCTTTCCATTACGAAGGCGCTCAGCCCCCGGTGGCGCGGCGCGGCATCGCGGTCGGTGCGGGCCAGCAGGCAAAACATGTCGCCGTAGCGCCCGTTGGTGATGAACATCTTGGTGCCGTTGATGACGTATTCCTCGCCGTCCCTGGTGGCCGTGGTCTGGAGGTTGGCCACATCGGTGCCGCCGCCCGGCTCGGTGAGAGCCAGCCCGCCCCGCTTGCGCCCGGAGGCCAGGTCGGGCAGGAACTTTTGCTTCTGCTCCTCGGTGCCGTAGTGGGCGAGCACGTAGGTGAGGATGTGGTGGGTGCCGATGGCCCCGCTGAGGCTCATCAGCCCCTTGCTGAGCTCTTCGAAAATGTTGGCGAAGGTGGTGTAGTCCAGCCCCATCCCGCCGTATTCCTCGGGCACGGTGATGCCGAACAGGCCCAGTTCCTTCATCTGGTTGATCAAGTCATGGGGAACCCGGTCTTCCCGGTCCAACTCGCTGGCCACCGGCTCCACTTCCCGGCGCACGAAGTCGCGCACCAGGCTGACGATCTGGGACCGGGCCTCTTCTGACGTAGCAACCACAATTTGCTCCTTTAATTTTTCAACACGGAGCACACAGAGATTTTGGAGATTCCCATATAACTCTCTGTGTTCTCTGCGCGCTCGGCGTTAATACTGTGCCAGCGCGGCTTGGGCGGCGGCAAGGCGGGCTACGGGGACGCGGAAGGGAGAGCAGCTAACGTAGTCAAGCCCCGCCTCGTGGCAGAAAAAGACGCTCTGCGGGTCGCCGCCATGTTCGCCGCAAATGCCGATTTCCAGGCCGGGCCGCGCCTTCCGTCCCGACGCCACGGCCATCCGCACCAGCGCCCCAACACCGTCGCGGTCTATTGAGGCGAAGGGGTCAGCGGGCAGCACGCCTTCATTTATGTAGGTACGCAGGAACTTGCCCTCGGCGTCGTCACGGCTGAAGCCGTAGGTCATCTGGGTAAGGTCGTTGGTGCCGAAACTGAAAAACTCCGACTCTTCGGCCACGGCCCCGGCGGTGAGAGCGGCGCGGGGCGTCTCGATCATCGTGCCGAACTTGTAACGCACCTCAACGCCCAACCGCTCCTGGACCTCGGCGGCCACCCTAGTCAGGTCGGCGCGCAGGCGGCGCATCTCCTCCACGTCCACCGTCAGCGGCACCATGATTTCCGGGTTGACCGCCACGCCTTCGGAGACCAGTTGCGCCCCGGCGGTGATGATGGCTTCCACCTGCATCCGGTAGATAGCCGGGAACGAGAGCCCCAAGCGGCAGCCGCGATGCCCCAGCATGGGGTTGGTCTCCCGCAGCGAGTCCACCCGGTGGAGGAACGCTTCTTTCTCCGACAGCGTTTCGGCGGGCGCGCCGCTGAGGCGAAGGGCGGTCAACTCGGTGAGCAGCTCATCATAGGGCGGCAGGAACTCGTGGAGCGGGGCGTCCAGCAGGCGGATAATCACCGGGCGGCGGGCCATAACCCGCAAAATTCCGCGAAAGTCGTTGGTCTGTAGCCGCCGCACCTGCTCCAGCGCCTCGTGAAAGCGGATGACCGCCTCCGGAATGTCTTCAATGTCCGGGTTCATGTACGGATTGGATAGCGGATCGATGGGCCGGTCGCCGTGCTCCCGCCGCCACTCCTCGGCGGCCTCGGAGTTCAGCAGCATCTGGCGCACGGCGGGCAGGCGGTTGGGGTCGAGGAACATATGCTCGGTGCGGCACAGGCCGATGCCCTCCGCGCCCATGATGATGGCCTGGCGGGCGTCGGCAGGGGTGTCGGCGTTAGCCATGACGCCCAAGCGGCGGGTCTGGTCGGCCCAACTTAGCAATTCGTTGGCCTCGGGCAGGTCCTCCAGCCGAGGGTTAACGGTGGCCAGCTCTCCCACGTAGACTTGGCCCAGCGTCCCGTCGATGCTGATGCTCTCGCCCTCGCGCACGGTGCGGCCGTTGCCCGACATCTCCCCCGATTCCAGGTCGACTTGCAGGCCCTCACAACCGACGATACAGGGCTTGCCCAGCCCGCGGGTTACGACTGCGGCGTGGCTGGTGACGCCGCCGCGGCTGGTGACCACCCCGGCGGCGGCGATGATGCCGTGGATGTCGTCGGGCTTGGTCTCGGGGCGGACCAGGATCACGGTCTCGCCCCGGCGGGCCAGGTCCTCAGCAACGTTGGCGTCGAAGACCGCCTTGCCGGAGGCCGCGCCGGGGGAGGCCCCGGCCCCGCTGGCCAACAGCTTCTCCTCCAGTTCTTCCTGGGGGAGACCGGAGGCGAACTGGGGCACCAGCAACTGGGTGATCTCCTCGGCGTTGACCCGGTTCAGCGCTTGGGCGCGGTCGATCATCCCTTCCTTGACCATGTCGACCGCGGTCTTGACGGCGGAGAGCGGCGTGCGCTTGGCGTTCCGGGTTTGCAGCAGGTAGAGTCGCCCCTCCTCTATCGTGAACTCTACGTCCTGCACGTCACGGTAGTGCTTCTCCAGGTCCGAGGCCAGGCCGAGCAGTTCGACCGACCGCTCCGGCATGGTATCGGCCAGCGCGGACAGCGGCTCGGGCGTGCGCACCCCGGCAACCACGTCCTCGCCTTGGGCGTTGGTCAGGAACTCGCCGTATACCTCGCGCCGCCCGGTGGAAGGGTCTCGGGTGAACAGCACGCCGGTGCCGCTGGTAGGGCCCAGGTTGCCGTAGACCATGCCCATGATGGTGACGGCGGTGCCCATGTCGTGGTCGATGCCATACTGGTCGCGGTAGACGATGGCGCGGGGGTTGTTCCAGCTGCGGAACACCGCCTCCACCGCCGCGAATAGCTGCTCCCACGGGTCGGTGGGCGGCTCTTCGCCGGTTGCCTCCCGGACGATGCCCTTGAAGTCCGCCGTGACCGCCCGAAGCTGCTCGGCGGTCAGCTCGTAGTCCAACTCCACTCCTGCCCTAACCTTGTGCCCGGCCAGACATTCCTCGAACAGCGAGGACTCGACTTCCTGGACCACCTCTCCGTAAATTTGCACGAAGCGACGGTAGGCGTCGTATGCTGGGCGGTGGTCGCCCATCATGGCGCCCAGGCCCTCGACGATCTCGTCGTTGATTCCCAAGTTGAGAATCGTGTCCATCATGCCGGGCATGGAGACCCGCGCGCCGGAGCGCACCGAGACCAGCAGGGGGTTGGCCGCCGAACCGAACCGGTGGGCCACGGACTGCTCCAATTCGCTTATGCGCTCCCTGATGGCCGCTTCCAAGCCATCAGGGAGGGTATAGCCGTTGGACAGATAGTCACGGCAGACCTGCGTGGAGATAACAAAGCCGGGAGGGACCGGGAGTCCCAGCCGGGCCATCTCACAAAGGTTGCTGCCTTTTCCGCCGAGAAGGTCGGCCATAGTGGCGTCGCCTTCGGCAAAACGGTAGACGTGCTTAACCGCCGGGGCGGGTCTGGTTGCCATGGGGAGGAACCTCTTTTAGATTTCCCGGAATTCCGGCTCGAGGTCGACTATGTAGAACTTGTTTTGCCACAGTTCTTCCATGTAGTCTTGCTCGTCGTCGGTCAGGGGCGGGACTTCGACCGCGGCCGTGTATTCCCGCAGTTCGTCCATCCTCGTGAAATTGGGCAGCACCGAGACGATTTGGGGCTTCTTCAGCACGAATTGGATGGCCGACTGCCCCAGGGTGCGGGTGTCTTCCTGGGCCAGGAAGCGCACCCGCTCGACCTTGGCCAGCGCCTCCCGCATCCATTCGGCGCGGCGGTGTGCGCGGTGGTCTGACTCGTCGAACGCGGGAACCTCGGTGAACTCACCGGTAAGGGTGTTGGAGGCGTGAGGCACCCTGGAGAGCAGCCCGGTTTCTGATTCCTCGGCGATGGGGAAGAAGTCGATGGCCGGCTCCTGTTCCAGGATGCTGTAAATGATTTGCAGGCTGTCGACATGGCGGTCGCGCATCGAGGTCTCGCCCTCCTCGAACCAGCCGATGTCCGGCCCCAGCGCCACGCCGTAATATCGAATCTTGCCGTCGAACTTGAGCTGCTCCAGCGTCTCGAAAAGCTCGTCGCGCTCCAGCGCGTCCAACCGCGGGTTATGGACTTGGTAGAGGTCGATATAGTCGGTGTTCAGACGGTGCAGGCTCTGTTCGCAGGCGTACATCACGAAGTCGCGGTCGAACTTCTGCGGTCGCTCGCGGTGGCCGTCGCGGGGCGTGGGGTCGTAGATGTCATATCCGAACTTGGTGGCGATGACGATGTCGTTGCGCTTGTGGCCCAGCACCTTGGCCAGAATTTCCTCGCCGTAGCCGTCGCCGTAGGTGTCGGCGGTGTCGAAGAAGTTGACCCCCAACTCCACCGCGTTCTCCAGCAGCGCGGCCCGTTCGGCGTCCTCGATGCGCCCCCACCAGTTGGTGGCGACGGTCCAGACGCCGAAGCCCACTTCGGACAGGGTAAGGTCGGTTCGCGGCAGTTGTCGGAACTTCATCTTGCCTGCTCCCTCGCTACTTAAAACTTGGTTATTCGCCCGGACAGCAGCCCAATGACCCCCGGAATGGGTATCGCGGGGCCATCAGAGGCCCTTTAGCATCAAGGCTATTAAAGCGGCAATAATGCCGCCTCCGATGCCGATGATGGCATAAAACAGGCGGTCAATCTTTCCATTGGTTTGGTCGATGCGAGAGTTGGTCTGATCGATGCGGGTGTTGGTTTGTTGAAGTCCAGATTTCAGGTCAGCAACGCCGGTTTGCAGGTTCTCCACGTTGGCTTCAAGACGGCCCAGCGCTCGGTCCGCCATCTGTTCTTGGGTAGTCATGAAGTATTGCCTTCAGGTGGATTCGCCCAGCCAGCGGCCCATGCCTTCGATGAACTGGTCCCGCACCTGGCTTTGGGCGCCGCAGAACTCTTGGATTAGTTGCTCCTTGAATTCCTGCGGGTCCTGCCCTTCCGGGACCGGCAGTGTCTCGATAGGGTCGCAAGCAAGCGTCATATCGCTGCCCGGCTGAAAAACGTGATTCACGATCATGCCCAAGGCCTCGGCCCTGCTGGGCCAGGTAGCGTCAACAACCGTCCAGCCTCGGTCCGTGTTCACTCGCAAGTAAGTATGCACGTCCGGGACGGGACTCACAGCTACCAGGTCCCGAAGCTCGGCGGGGAAATGCCGAGTGTTGCCCGGCGTGAAACGATGCGTACACATTATCACGTGAGATTCCAGCCCCAATTCGCGGAATATATCGGCGAGAACGTAGTGCTTTCCCGAGCAGGTGCCGCGCCATTCCTCGATAATCGCCTCCGGCTTTCGAGAGCTTGCCCGCCGGTATGGCATATCCCGGACTAAAGCAAAGGCTTGCTCAGCGGTAATGCCCTCGCCGTCGGCAACAAGCTGCCGACGGAGGCTTTCTCGCTCCAGCAATGAGAGTAAAGCGGTCATTGGGATGACTCCTGCTTCCAAAGAGAAAAGCGTACACTCATTGTATCTTCTTGGTCACTCCACGCGGCTAATCCGTCGGCTGTTGGCGCAGCAGTTGACGGAGCCTATCGACTTCGTTCAAGGCATCGTCGCGCTGGCGCAGAGCGGCGTCGCGCTGGTCCTTCAACTCCGTCGGCCGGGGCAAGTATGCCCTGCCGACCGGGTCATAGAATCGCAACTCGCCGTTGTCCCAGCACAGGTCAAGCTCCAGGACTGCGCTGTGGCCCCATCGCAGCCCATCCGATTCCTGAATAATCTGGACAGGCACATAAGCCCCGCCCACCAGCCGGTCTCCGGCCAGGGCGGCGTCGTGGTAGCGCCCCCCGGTGTGGTCGAAGCGCCAGTACTCCACCACGCCCAAGGAGGCGTAGGAGTCGCGCTTGGTGGTGTAGTCATTCCGTCCTGTGGTGCGGGATGCTACTTCCAGGACGAATTCCGGCGGCTTGCCCACCTCGCTTATAACGTAGCCGTTGGTGTTGGTGATGCGCTCCGGGTCCACGTCGAAGGCGACCACGCAGTCGGGCACCGGGCACCGGCGGACGTTCCGCCGGTCAGGGCAGAGGTAGCCCTGCCCGTTGACCAGGACGCCCTCGCGTCGTCCGTGGAACCAGGTTTCCAGGGTTTGGTCGGCGCGTGTGATGTGCTTGTTTTGCTCCATGTCAGGTACGCGCGGCGGGTCGGGCAGCGGATCGGGGTGCTCAGACGGACGAGGTGAAGTTTTCAATGGACGTCCGATAGTCATAGTGGGCCTCGCGTCGTTAGCAGCTCAGTTCGGAATGAGGCCATATCGGGAATGACGCGGGATGCCAGCATATCCTAGCCCGCCGCAACTGCCAGCCCCAAACTCCCCTTGATGGCGTCGACTTTGGCCCGGAACTCGGCGTCGCTCAACACCGGCTCCAGATTGCCGAGGGGCACATCGCTCAGGACTTCTACCCAGGAGGTGCAGCCGCCGTACTCCGGGAGCCACGGCACGGTGATCGGGGCCTCCATGCGGTAGGTGCGCAACAGCATCACCGACAGGGGCAGCATCGGCTTCCAGTGCAGCCGCGACTGGGCGTAGGCCGTGGTCCAGATGTAGTGGGGTCCCAGGTCGTCTACTTTCTCTTGGTCCGCGACTTCCAGCACCTCTTCGGCCTTAGCGAAGTGCGAGAAGGTGATTTTGTCCGACTCGCGCGGCTGCTCCAGCAACGCCGACAGCGCAGGCTGATGCTCCGTTCGCAGCAGGTCAGCCTTCTGATGCTCGTAAGTGGGATACAGCAAAAACTCCCGGTGAATCACCCGGAAATCCTTGCCGTCCTCGTGAATGCCGCCCTTTCGCAGCAACAGGACCTGTTCGCCGCGGGCCAGGGCCTGGCAGGTGACGGCCCATTCCTTAAGGGCCATCTGACAGGTGACGGGAGCGCTCATCGCGTCATCCTCCGAGGGTGGGTCGCCTTGCGGCGGTAGTTTGATGTTAACACACTTACTTGCCGCGGTTGCAAAACTCGGAGTAGTCGGGCACTTCCTCGCCGACCACATAGAGCCAGTAATACGTGCCGGTGTCGCCCATGAACTTGAACTGCTTGCGAACGTCCTTCAGGACGGAGTAGAAGTCTTCGTGGGAGCGGAGGTAGTTGCGGATGCCGCCGAACTCGTCATCCAGCTCGATGAGCCGCTGGGCATTGTGCACCGTCGCAACGATCTTGCGGCGGTTGCGGACGATGGCCGTATCGGCGGCCAGGACGTCGATCTCCGGCTCGCCCATGCTGGCCACGGTTTCCACGTCGAAGCCCTGAAAACCGGCCTGGAAGCCGGGCCACTTGCTGGTCACCACCTGCCATGACAGGCCGCTCTGGAACACGGCCTTGGTCATTACTTCCAGGTAGTCGTTCAGGCTCTGCGGGACGATCTGCTCCGGCGCTTCCGGGTGCGAATGGATCTCAGAATGGTCGTGTTGAGTGGTCATATAAACGTCTGTCTCCGGTTCAGCATCTTTCTCAGGTTGGCGGTGGTCACCTCGGCCACTTCCTCCACCGACACCCCCTTGACTTCGGCCAGGCATTGGGCGACCTCGGCCACGTGCCGCGGCTCGGTCCAGTTGTGGCGGTACTTCTTGAAGGGCTGGGGAAAGGCGTCGGTCTCCAGCACGATGTTTTCCAGCGGGATGGCGCGAGCCGCTTCCTGCACCTCCGGCAGCCGGGTCAGCGGGCGGGCCAGCGAGATGAAGAAGCCGCAGTCGATGGCCTCCCGCGCCGTGGCCTCGTCGGCCTGGAAGTAGTGCATCGCCCCGCCCACGTCGCCCGCCTGCTCCTCCCGCAGCACCCGGAAGACGGCGGAATGGGCCTCCCGCGAGTGGAAGATGATGGGCAGGTTGAGGCTCTTGGCCAGCCGGATGTGCTGCCGGAACACCTGGTCCTGCACCGCATGGTCGGGGGACTCGGGCAGGTAGTCCAGCCCCACCTCGCTGATGCAGACCACCTTGGGCGAGGAGTTGGACAGCGACTCCAACTCCTCGTATAGCGCGTCGTCCACCGGGCTGTATGCCTGGCAGGGATGGATGCCCACGCCAGCGTACAGCGCGTCGTGGATGGAGGTAAGCCCGATGCACTCCCTCGTGGACTCCAGCGTCGTACCGGCGAGTATGACGAAGGACACGCCGACATCGCCGGCCCGTTGCAGAATGTCCGGCAACTCCGAAGCATCGTACTGGTCAAGGTGAGTATGGCAGTCGCCAAACAAAAGCGGCTCGGTCATCGCGCGCTCCAATCGTCCAGACGTATTCTCCGAATCATAGCTACGGCGTACTCAGGCGGTCAACTTTAAGGAAAACGGCGAGCCTACTGCTCGGGTCGGTTCCTGTATCCTGATAGAATGAGACTGTAGCGCCTGAGAGATTCCGAGCGGGGCCGGAATGGTAGCTAAGGTGAAGCGAAATGTCTGACACTTACACTATTAGTTTCCAGAATTTCCGGTCAATAGAGGACGCCACGATTGAGGTGGCGCCTCTGACGGTAGTCTACGGGCCAAACGGTTCAGGCAAATCGTCGCTGCTTTATGGGTTGCTGACGTTAAGGAATTTTCTTACCAACCCTAACCAGAACATCCCAAGCCTCTTTTCTTACCCATCAATCTCCCTTGGTGGGCGCCAGGAAGTTGTCCATCGGCACTTACCAGATAAGAGTGTTGCCCTTTCCATCGGCACCTCCAACCCCCAAGAGCTTTCCACCAAGTTCACTCTTACGCTACGTGAATCAGGCGGAGCTGCAGACTTATCTTTCGATCGCTCTGGCGTTCGAAAAGATCAGAGGATTGCAATATGGCCTCAATCCCTTAATTTGGAGATAGCAATCCCTTATCATGCAGGCCAGCAGATAGACAGTGGCTTTCGAATAGATGCTCATCGTCCCGTCCAGGAAATACCTCGAGGTGCAGATCCGGCCGAAGTTTCAGGTAAGGTAATTTGGAATGGCATAACGCTCGCCGCCCGTCTGAATGCGAATGCTCCAGAATACTCAGATGTGATTGGGCAGCTGAACGAGAGATCCAACCTCCCACTGGAAATGGCCAGACAAACTGGGTTCGTGCCACTCCGACGGGGATTTTCCAAGCCTACATACAACTTGACCAATGTGACGCCTGCCTTGAGCAACGAAGACGAAGTTGCATCGCTGCTTGCGACACCCGCCGAACGATTCGGACAATACGAAATCAGTAGATATGTTGAGAAAATTGCAAATCGCCGAATCCATACGCAAGCACAGATAGGTACATCCACATTCACCATTGACTCCATTCCTACCGGAACAGGTGTACCGGCTTCAATTGTCAACGAGGGCTTCGGTATAAACCAGTTGGTCTATCTGCTGACAATTTGCCTGTATTCTCGCTACAAGATAGTGGCCATAGAGGAACCCGAAATCCATCTCCACCCGTCTATGGTCCGCGAACTGGCTATTGCCTTGGCTGAAATAGCTGTGGAAAAGGACCGCAGCCTGATCGTATCGACTCACAGCGAGACCTTCGTCGTGGCCCTACTGTCCCAGATCGCGTCAGGCAGAGTCAACGTAAACGATGTGTCGTTCATACTGGCGGAGAACCCAAACGGCAGTACCGTCTTGACCCAGCAGAAGGCGACCCGGAACGGTCAGATTGAAGGTGGACTTCGAGCGTTTATGGCATCAGAGGCAAAGGACCTTATGGACTTCCTGGGTCTGTCCGGCGAATAGGACTGGTAAACGTGCTCTTGGTAATCAATGAGTGGATTTTCCACGACCTGCTCGGTGAAAATGGGTCGGCAAACTTTCGAGAAACAGCGATACTTGTGGCAAAACTAACTCATTCTGCCGACACGATAGTTGAGCCAAATGAGGAGCGTTGGAGGCGAAAAGCTCTCCAGCTAGAGACAGTGACATTACCCGTTCAAAGGGAAGCCTGTCAGTTATTTCTTGGTCTGTTCTATGATTCTGCTAGGACCATTCGTCTCCGACTTGGGGACATACCGGCAGTGCCCGAAGGCTCGTATTATTGGGTGCCCTCCGAAGATGTCTACCTAATCGAATCATATGTTGCCTCAGGCGCCGACTTGCTGGTTACTACTGACGAGACGCTCTTCGATGCCGTTAGAGAACATGGGAGCGTCGAGTGCCAAATGCGCGACGATTTCCTGTTGGGGTATGGATCAAATCGCTAGAGATCGCTAGAGTAATTAGCCACCTCAAAGCCCATGTGCAGTACACTCCCAGCCCAGCCCCATCAGCCGGCAGAACCCCCGTTGAATCTCGTTGACACCCCTATTTGCCGGTGGTAGCATAATTGTTGACCAAATAGGTCGACAATGTTACGGTGTTGGCCGGACTTCCCTTATGTCACTTAGGAGTAGCCAATGACCACGCCCAGGGTCATCTCTCGCGACACCACCTCCAGCGAGCTGGACACCGATTACAAATGGGGCTTCACCATCGACATCGACTCGGACCTGGCCCCCAAGGGCCTTAGCGAGGATGTCGTCCGCCTCATCTCCGCCAAGAAGGGAGAGCCGGAGTGGTTGCTGGAATGGCGGCTCAAAGCCTTCCGGCACTGGGAGCGGCTACAGTACCGGGAACCGGCGTGGGCTAACATTCACCACGAAGAGATCGACTACCAAGACATTTACTACTACGCGGCCCCCGCCACCAAGGAAGGTCCCAAGAGCTTGGACGAGGTTGACCCGGAGGTGCTGGAAGCCTTCGAGAAGCTGGGCATCCCCCTGCAGGAGCGGGAGCGACTGGCCGGCGTGGCCGTGGACGCCGTGCTCGACAGCGTGTCGGTGGCCACCACCTACCAGGACACGCTGGAAAAGGCCGGAATCATCTTCTGCTCGATGAGCGAGGCGGTGAAGAACCACCCCGAGTTGGTGCAGAAGTACCTGGGCTCGGTGGTGCCCTACGCTGACAACTTCTTCGCCACCCTCAACTCGGCGGTGTTCAGCGACGGCTCCTTCGCCTACATCCCCAAGGGCGTCCGATGCCCCATCGAGCTGATGACCTACTTTCGCATCAACCAGGCCGATTCGGGCCAGTTCGAGCGCACTCTCATAGTGGCCGAAGAAGGCGCCTATGTCAGCTACCTGGAGGGCTGCACCGCGCCCGCGCGCAAGTCCCACCAACTTCATGCCGCGGTGGTCGAGTTGGTGGCGCTGGACGACGCGGAGATCAAGTATTCCACGCTGCAAAACTGGTTCCCCGGCGACAAGGACGGCCAGGGCGGCGTCTACAACTTCGTCACCAAGCGGGGCAAGTGCGCCGGCCGCAACTCCAAGATTTCCTGGACCCAGGTGGAGACCGGCTCGGCCATCACTTGGAAGTATCCCAGCGTCATTTTGCAGGGCGACAACTCCGTCGGCGAGTTCTACTCGGTGGCCTTGGTCAACAACTACCAGCAAGCCGATACCGGCACCAAGATGGTCCACATCGGCAAGGACACCAAGAGCACTATCGTGGCCAAGGGCATCTCCGCCGGCAAGGGCAACGCCACCTACCGGGGCTTGGTCAGGATGAACGCCTCGGCCGACCGGGCCAAGAACTTCACCCAATGCGACTCCCTGCTCATCGGCGACCAGTGCGGCGCTCACACCGTGCCCTACATCGAGGTCAAGAACCCGACGGCCCAGATGGAGCACGAGGCTTCCACTTCCAAAGTCAGCGACGACCAGCTTTTTTACTGCCAGCAGCGCGGCATGTCGGTGGAAGACGCCCACTTCATGATCATCAACGGCTTCTGCCGGGGCATCTTCCAGGAGCTGCCCTTCGAGTTCGCCATGGAGGCGTCCCAACTGCTCAAGGTCAGCCTCGAAGGGGCGGTGGGGTAACCGGAGACTTGGCATACATGCAAAAAGTCCCCTCTCCGGAGGGAGAGGTTTAGCGTGAGGGCAGACAGCTATGCTGAGCACTTATAGGGCCATTGTCGATGACGAAGGCACTATTCGTCTCTTGGAGCCGGTTAAGCTTAAGGAAGGCACCCATATTTTGGCTACTGTTGCGGACAGAGATACGCTGATTGCGCTAATGAGATGCAAAACGCAACCGACACCGAGAAATCCTTCTGGGCAGATCATCTACGCCAAGTGCTTGTGCGGTTGCGGCCGTGATGACAAGCAACCTACAAGCCGCTTCGTGTCGGGTCACGACATGAGAGCGAAATCTATGATCCAACGCGCACAGAGAGGAAGACTCACGGACGACGACAGGCCGCATGAGCTAATAGAGGCTGCGCGGCGTAACCCCGAGTTGATCGTGCAGGGTTTCAGAGCCGGGTCCATTTTGAAATTCTTCGAAGACGCGGTTGCCATCAACAACCAGTCCACCTGTTCTTCAGCCATGCTGAGCACTTACAGGGCCATAGTCGATGACGATGGCACGATTCGCCTCGGGGAGCCGGTCAAGCTCAAGGAAGGCACTCATATCCTGATCACCGTGGCAGACAGGGATTCCCTGACAGCGCTGATGAGAACGTCCGGCCAGACCGGCCTGTCAGAGGAACGGCTCCGCGAAGAGTTGCAAGAGGATGAAGCGTGGGCCTATCTGTTGAAATATGTGCCATCGTAATAGCGAGGTTCCCCTTTTCAGACTTGACCAACTGGCCGATCCGGCCGGCGGTCGTGTTAGCAAACGCAGGGCGCGGGGATTGGGTTCTCGGGCAGGTTACCAGCAATGCTGATATAGACAACTTGGCAATAGAGTTGACGAACGACAGCCTCGACCGGGGGTTCCTCCGTTCTGTCAGCTACTTTCGGCCCAATAAGCTGTTCACCGGAAACGAGACCTTGATTATCAGACCCGCTGCCAGACTGAAACTCGACGTCTTCAACGAGCTGCTTGATTCAGTATTAAAACTCCTAGACCAGAACCGGATGAGTCAATGACCAATAACCAACCCCTCCTTTTCGTCCGCGGGCTGCAAGCCTCGGCGGGAGACTTGGAAATCCTCAACGGCGTCGACCTGGAGGTTTACGCCGGGGAAGTCCACGCCATCATGGGACCCAACGGCTCCGGCAAGAGCACCCTGGCCAACGTCTTGGCGGGCCGCCCCGACTACACCGTGACCGCCGGTGAAGTCGTTTACGACGGGGAGGACCTGCTGGAGTTGGAGCCGGAGATTCGGGCCCGCAAGGGCATCTTCCTAGCCTTCCAGTACCCGGTCGAGCTTCCCGGCGTCCGCGCTTGGCAGTTCCTTAAGGCCGGGGTGGACGCCAAGCGGCAGCACAACGGCGAGGAAGAACTCAGTGCCCGCGACTTCGACCGGATGCTGCAAGAAAAGGTCAAGATGGTGGAGATCGACCCGGAGTTGGTGCGCCGCGCCGTCAACGAGGGGTTCTCCGGCGGCGAGAAGAAGCGCAACGAAATTCTTCAAATGGCCGTGTTGGAACCCCGGCTGGCCTTGCTGGACGAGACCGACTCCGGCCTGGATATCGACGCTCTGCGCATCGTGGCCGAGGGCGTGAACAAGCTGCGCTCCCCTGAGAACGCCATGGTGCTGGTTACCCACTACCAGCGGCTCTTGAACTACATCAAGCCGGACCACGTCCACGTTCTGTTCGGCGGCCGTATCGTCCGCTCCGGCGGTCCCGACCTGGCCTTGGAATTGGAAGAAAAGGGCTACGACTGGATTCGCGATTCGGTCGAGTCCGATAGTTAGCCGTCCGGTTCGCCGCGATTTTCGATGAGTACGCAGACCGTCCGCTACCAACGCTATTACGACGACTATATGGCCCTGCGCCAGCAGGCGCTTGACGGCCCGGCTTGGCTTGAAGAACTCCGTGCCTCGGCTTGGGAGCGGTTCAACGCGCTTGGTTTCCCCACCGCGCGACGGGGCAACGAACGCTGGAAGTACACCAACGTCGCCCCCATCGCCAGGGGTAGCTTCGTCTATCCCTTTTCAACCACAGAGCGCACAGAGAACACAGAGTTTACTTTCGGTTTCCCTGTGGTCTCTGCGGTCTCTGAGTTTGATAAGGAACACGAGGGAGAAATACGGCAGCATCTGGGCAGTCTGGCCCGCTTTGGCGATGATGGCTTTACAGCTCTGAACACGGCATTCTTGCAGAACGTGGCACTTGTGTGTGTGCCGGACGGTTACGAAGAGACCGTCAAGGTGTGCGTTAACCATGTCAGCCGAGGCAACTCGGTGGCGGACACCGAGGGTCTGCCTCCCGTAACCCATCCGCGCACATTGATTATTGCCGGTGCAAACACCAACCTCACCGTGGTCGAGTCCTACGTCGGCCCCGCCGGTCCCCGCTACTTCACCAACGCCGTCAGCGAAATCGTGGTGGGCGACGGCGCTCACGTCGATCACTACCGTTTGTTGCTGGAAAGCCCGGCGGCCTACCATGTCGGCACGACGCGGGTCAGCCAGGGCAAGGACAGCTTCTTCGAGTCGTCCGCCTTCTCGCTGGGTACGTCCTTGGGGCGAAACGATTTCTCCGTGACGTTGGGCGCGCCGGGGTGCTACTGCTCGCTCAACGGCCTCTACCACACCACCGGCCAGCAGCACATGGACAACCTCATCAGCATCGACCATGCCATGCCCAACTGCACCAGCCGCCTCAAGTACAAGGGGATTCTGGACGGCAGGTCCCGGGCGGTATTCGGCGGCGAGGTGCTGGTGCGGGAGAACGCCCAGAAAAGCGACGCACAGCAGAGCGACAAGAACCTGCTGCTGTCAGAAGAAGCCGAGGTCGACAGCAAGCCCAGCCTGCTGATCTACGCCGACGACGTTAAATGCAGCCACGGCGCGACCGCCGGGCACATCGACGCCGACACCATTTTCTATCTGCGGAGCCGGGGGCTGGACTTGGAAGAGGCCAGCCGGATCCTGGTCCACGCTTTCGCCCGGGAAATCATCGACTCGGTGAAACCCGGGCCGCTACGGGAATACCTGGACACCTTATTCGACCGGTCCATCGGCAACAAGAGCCTGCCGGTCGGGAGTGCGTAAATGACCGCTGGAACGACTGAAGCCGACAGGGCGCCGTCCCCGGCTCCCGCCTTCGACGTCCACCGGGTGCGGGCCGATTTCCCGGTTTTGCAGCAACAGGTCAACGGCAAGCCGCTGGTCTACCTGGACAACGGGGCAACGTCCCAGAAACCGCAGGCCGTCATCGACGAGCTGGTCCGCTATTACACGACCGAGAATTCCAACGTCCACCGGGGCGTCCATACCCTGAGCCAAAACGCGACCGAGGACTACGAGGGCGCTCGCGCCAAGCTGCGGGCCTTCCTGAACGCCCGCGACGACCACGAGATCATCTACACCCGGGGCACCACCGAGGGCATCAACCTCGTGGCCCATACCTACGGGCGCCGCAACATCGGGCCCGGCGACGAGATCATCGTTTCCAACATGGAGCATCACTCTAACATCGTCCCCTGGCAGGTCCTCTGCGAGGAGAAGGGCGCGGTGCTGCGGGTCGTCCCCATCGACGACTCCGGCGAACTGCTAATGGACGAGTACGAGAAGCTGCTCTCGCCCCGCACCAAGCTGGTCTCCATCACCCACGTCTCCAACGCGCTGGGCACCATCCTGCCGGTGGAGCGGATTATCGCCATGGCCCACGCGCAAGGCGCGCCGGTGCTGCTGGACGGCGCGCAGGCCGTCCCACATATGCCAGTGGACGTGCGGAAGCTGGACTGCGACTTCTACGTCTTCTCCGGGCACAAGCTGTTCGGCCCCACCGGCATCGGCGTCTTCTACGGTAAAGCGGAGTTGCTCGACGCCATGCCGCCCTACCAAGTCGGCGGGGAGCAGATCAAGTCCGTCACCTTCGAAAAGACCATCTACAACGACCTGCCCTATAAATTCGAAGCGGGCACTCCCAACATCGCCGGGGCCATCGGACTGGGAGCAGCGGTGGACTATGTGCAGTCCATTGGGTTCGACAACTTCGCGGCCCACGAGTCGGAACTGCTGGAATACGGGACCAAGGCCCTGGAATCCATCGGCGGGGTACGCATTGTGGGTACCTCTTCCAACAAGGCGGGAATCCTGTCCTTCGTCCTGGAGAACGTCCACCCCCACGACATCGGCACGATCCTCGACGCCGAGGGCATTGCCGTGCGCACCGGGCACCACTGCGCCCAGCCGGTGATGGAGCGGTTCCAGATTCCGGCCACGGCGCGGGCCTCGCTGGCGATGTACAATACCAAGGAAGACATAGACGCGCTGGTCCGGGGCATCGACCGGGTAATCGAGGTATTCAGCTGATGCTTGGCGATCTCTATCAAGAAATCCTCCTGGAGCACAACAGCAAGCCCAAGAACTTCCGTAAGGTGGAAGAGGCCAGCCAGACGGCCGAGGGCTACAACCCGCTGTGCGGCGACCAGATCACCCTCTACCTGAAGGTGGTGGACGACGTGATCGACGACGTCGGTTTCCAGGGTGTGGGCTGCGCCATCTCTCGCGCCTCCGCCTCGATGATGACCCAGAGCATCAAGGGCAAGAGCCTAACGGAAGCCGACGGAATATTCCACGCCTTCCACGACATGATCACCCACCCCGGCGCGGAGCCGGATTACGAGACCCTCGGCGACCTGGAAACCCTGTCCGGGGTGAACGAATACCCCACTCGGATCAAGTGCGCCATCCTGGCCTGGCACACCATGCGGTCGGCCCTGAAGAACGAAGGGACGACCGTGACCACCGAGTAGACGGCCCGGCCCGCCGGCGTAGCTCAGATGACCCAACTGCCCGGCCCCGCCTTCGACGGCCTATACGGCGACCTGATCCTGGACCACTTCCGCAACCCACGAAACCGCAACCCCCTGGGCATCACCCACATCGAGGCGCACGAACTCAACCCCTTCTGCGGCGACCGCGTAGATCTGCAAATTCAATTGGCCGAGGATGGGCGCGTTCGCGAAGTATGCGCCCTGTCCGAAGGCTGCTCGATAATTCAGGCTTCGGCTTCGATGATGTCCAACGCCCTGAGAGGCCGCTCGCTGGAAGAGATCGACGATCTGGGCCAGCGTTTCCACTCGATGATGCGGGCCGGCCGCGAGTCCCCTCCCGACGGGTTCGGCGAGCTCGACGCCCTAGCCGTAGTCCGCGAATACCCCGTCCGCATCAAGTGCGCCCTGCTTCCCTGGACTGCCCTGGAGATCGGCTTGGACGGCTACCGGAATTTACATGGATTAACAGGATAGACAGGATTAGGAATCTATCCTGTTAATCCTGTCCATCCATGTTTCATCTAACCCTCGAACTCCGGCTCGTAGGCGGCGATCCAGCCGAGGTCGACCTGGGTTTGCATGGGGACGGAGGACGGCGGGCGGCCGTCGATGGGCTCCGAGCCGATTATGCTCTGCCCGGCCAAGGCTTCGATCTGTTCCGGCGGCAGCCCCAACACGTCGTGGAGCACGTAGCTGTTGGCCTCGCCGAGCAGCGGAGCGGGGCCGGCAATGGCGGCCTTGCTGCCGGAGAACTTCCAGCCCCGGCCGATGTATTCTTTCACGCCGAGTCCGGTCTCGTCGGGATGAGTCACCTTCTCGAAGAACCCACGCTGCCGAAAGTGGGGGTCGGCCAGGGCCTGCCCGGCGGTCAGTACCGGCCCAGCGGGGACGCCCGCGTTTTGCAGCGTCTCCATCACCTGATACGAGCGGCGTTCGCTGGTCCAGCCCGCGACGATGGCGTCCAGCGCGTCTTGGTTGGCCAGCCGCTGCGGCGCGGCGGCGAAGCGCGGGTCGGCGGCAAGTTCCGGAGCGCCGATGGCCTCGCAAAAGGTGAGCCAGTCGGTGTCGTCGCGCACGGCGATTGTTACCCACTGGTCGTCGCCCCGGCAGGGGTAGCAACCGTGGGGGGCCATGCCCGTGTGGCGGTTGCCGATGCGCCGGGTGCGGCGGCCATTGAAGGCGTAGGCCAGCAGCCCCTCACCGACGAAGGATGCCCCGGCCTGGTACATAGCCAGGTCGGTCCAGGTTCCCCGGCCAGTCCTCGCCCGGTGGAGCAGTGACGCCATCACCGAGACCAGCGCGGTCCATGTCGCCAGAAAGTCGGTGTAAGAATTGCCCACCTTGTTGGGCACACTGCCGGGTTGCAGGCGACCCGAGCTGTCGTCCTCCAAGTAGCCCATAAAAGCGCCGGTGCCGTGAGTGGGCTCCAGCGCCGAGGCCATCGCCCCGAAGCGGCTCCACGGGCCGGTGTGTCCGTAGCCGGTGTTGGAGACCATGATCAGGTCGGGCTTCACAGCGCGCAAAGACGCATAGTCCAGCCCGAAGCGGGCCATCACCCTGGGCGTGAAGTTTTCCAGGACGATGTCGCTCACCGAGACCAGGTCTTTCACGATTGCTTGAGCTTCCGCCGAGCGCAGGTCGAGGGTCAGGCTGCGCTTGCCGCGGTTCAGCGTTTGGAAGGTGCCGCCCTGCTCCCACCACAACTCGCCGGGCCGGTTGCCGGGGAAGGGGCCGGTGATGGTGCGGGTAGTCTCCATGAACTGGGCCTGGCAGGTGTCGACCTTGATCACCGCGGCTCCGAGGTCGGCCAGTTGCGCCCCGGCGAAGGGCATGGCAAAGACCCGGCTCAGGTCGACGACGCGGATGTTTTCCAGCGGCGGCCGGGTCATATGACCCCCGCGTAGCGCAACGCGGCCAGCCCCGGGCCGCCGTAGCCCATTTCTTCGCCGTAAATTTCGGCGTTGTGCTGCCCCAGCAACGGCGCGGGTGCGGGAGCGCGGACCGGAAGCTCGGACATCGCCGCGCCCATGCCGGGATAGGCGGCTCGCCCCACGACGGGGTGATCGACTTCCTGGAAGAACCCCCGCGCGGCCAAGTGGGGGCAGGCGACCAGATCGCCCGCGTCTTGGGCCATGCCGAACACCAGCCGTCGCTCACCGGAGGCGACGAACAACGGCAGCCGGTCCCATTGGGCCAGCCCCTCGATGAGCAGGGCTTTCAATTCCTCGCCGTTGGCGATGCGGCCCGCGCCCGAGGCGAAACGCGGGTCGTGCAATTCCTCCAGCCCGATGAGACCGGCAACGGTCTCCCAAGGCTGGGAGCCCTGCACCGACGGCACCACGTAGCCGTCGCGGGCGGGCATCAACTCCTCAAAACCGCTGCCGCGCACCGGGCGGCGGCCCTTGTTGGCGCCCATGTAGTTGTAGTAGGGGACGGGCTGCACCAAGTGGGCGGCTAGGCACTCGGCCACGGAGACGTCGACGTGCTGGCCCAGACCGCTGGTGAGCCGGGCGAAGACGGCGACCAGAGTGGCCGCCGCCGCGCTGGCCCCGGCCACGTACAACGACTGGTCGAGGGCGTTCCGGAGGGGTTCGCGGTCGGAATCGCCGGAGTGGTACATCAGCCCGCTCATGGCGCAGGTAATGATGTCGGTGGCCTGAAAGTCCCGGTAAGGCCCGTCTTGGCCGAAGGGCGTGACCGACGTGACCACCAGCAGAGGATGACTGCGGGCCAGTTCCTCGTAGGCGAGGGGCGTTTCCTTAGCCTGAGCCGGTGGGAATCCCTCGACCACCACGTCGGCGTTGTCCAAGAGCTTCGACAGCACGGCCTGGCCCGACTCACCGGAATAGTCAAGGGTGATGCCCCGCTTGCCGGTGTTCAGGTAGAGGAAGGGGATGCTCTTTTCGGGATGGGGGTCGTCGCCCGCAAAGGGCCCCATCCACCGCGCCGGGTCACCCCGTCCGGGCGGCTCCACCTTGATGACTTCGGCCCCGAAGTCGGCCAAGAGCTTGGCGCAGAAAGA
The DNA here is from genome assembly GCA_965197575.1 of Dehalococcoidia bacterium. Classification (GTDB taxonomy): domain Bacteria; phylum Chloroflexota; class Dehalococcoidia; order Lucifugimonadales; family UBA3495; genus VXOI01. The sequence goes on along the minus strand of OZ240214.1, from coordinate 4,350,808 downwards.
CGGGGCAATGCCGGGGCCGAGGTCGAGAACGCGCAGACCGTTCAGCAATTAGTCCTCCGCTTGCCAGATCAGCGGCAGTTCTTGGCCGTGCCCGGGGAGAGCCACGGTGCCGACGCCGGATGCGGTCTGGTAGCCGCGGCTGTTGGTGAGGACGACCGTGCAATCGACGTGGCCGATGCCATCGACCTCGCGGACTCCGGTGACGATTCCGCTGGCCGTCAGCACGTCCCCAGGATAGTCCATACCCCGGTGTTGCACGTAGAAGCGCTTGAGCCAGCCGCCCTGTCCAGCGAAATCGACCAGCAGTTGGCCTACGTACTGGTTTTTTAGCGAGCCGTTCACCACCACGTTTTCCAGCCCTTGCTGAAGTTGGGCGAAGGGCAGGTCCCAGTGGATCCGGGCGTAATTGCCGTTGGCCGCGGCCCACCGCACCAGATGAGTGGTGGTCAGCGGGCCCTTCACAACGGGCGGAAGCTCCATCCCGGCGGCAACGTCCTCGAAGAAGAGTTGCGGCCGGTCTGAGGGCTGGGGCCGGGCCACCTCTTCGTCCGGGCCGGGAGGAGAGATTGCGACGGTCTGCAAGTCTGCGGCGACGGTCGCGCCGGGCTGCGGTGAGTCGGCATCCTGGCTCAAGGCACGGTGGATGCTCATGCGCCGGGCCAGCAGGATGACGTGACCGTTCTGGTTGGTCTGCGTTTCCAGCCGCTCCACGAACACCAACGGGCCGGACCGCCCTTGCTTCTGATAGATGTCGAGGATGCGGAACTGCCGCGTGACCCACTCGCCCACGTAGGGCGGGCGGAGGAATTGCCAGTCGCTCCCTCCATTCAGGCCGTAGCTGTTGAAGGGCAGTGGCACCTCGAAGTGCGACTCCTGCCCCGCTCCGAAATAGCCGATGGGCGGGGCGATGTCCTTCCAGGTGGCCAGCGGCGGGCAGATCAGGCCGTGGAAGCGGCTGGCCTCGGCCGCCTCGCGGTCAACGTACAGCGGGTTGGGGTCCTCGGTGGCGTCGGCCAGATCGTAGACCATCTCCTCGCTGATGGCGAAGCGGTTCCGTTCGGGAGGTGTCTCCTGCCCGATGAGGGCACGGACCTCGGCGGTTATCAGGTTCTCGGCCACCTTTTGCCTCCGGGAGTATTTTTCACCGCAGAGAGCGCGAAGAACACAGAGGTTTTTCAGTCCTGTTTCTCTGTGCTCACCGTGCTCTCTGTGGTTAAATTCTCAGGAGTTTAACATAGAGGAGGACGCCGGTGACGCTGAACGAATTTATCGAGGACGCTTTCGACAAAGAGCACGAGTTCTTGATGGACGCCCTGAGCGACCTCACCCCCGAGGAGGCGGTGTGGCGGCCGGGGCCGGAAGCCAACCCCATAGTCTGGATCCTGTGGCACATGCTCCGGGTGGAGGACATGTGGTTCCAGTTCTTCATCCAGCGCAACAGCGAGATTTGGGAGCGGGACGGCTGGAACGAGAAGTTCGGCCTGCCCACCCGCGACAACGGGTTCGGCCACACGGCCGAGCAGGTGGCCAACTTCCCGGCGCTGGACATCCGGGAGTTGATCAGCTACGGCGACGCGGTCCGGGCCGAGACCCTGGAATACCTGCGAGGCGTGACCGCCGAAGACCTAGCCGTGGTGCCCCGGTCGGCGCGCCCGGAAATGTCAGTGGCTGCCATCTTCCGGCAGGTGATCGGCGAGGTCTACCAGCATCAAGGCCATATCGCCTACCTGAAGGGCCTGCAACGCGCCGGGTGATTGAGCATAAACGCGGAGTGCGCCGACTACCATAAACAAGACTCGGCGCACTGGTCACGCAGATAGCCGGGGCAGCAGGCAGCTAACGGCCCTGCCACTCTGGGCGGCGCTTCTCGGCGAAGGCTCGCGGGCCTTCTTTCGAGTCCTCGGTGGTGAGCAGTTGGTCGTACATATGGTAGGTCAGGGAGGAAATGTCCTGGGTGGACATGTTCAGGCCCCGGTAGGCCAACTCCTTGAAGTACTGCACCGCCAGCGGCGCGTTCTCGGCGATGGTCTGGGCCATGCCCATCGCCTCTTCCATCAGGTCCTCGGCGGGCACCACCTTGTTGAGGAAGCCGATGTCGTAGGCCCGTTGCGCCGTGATGGGCTGGGCGGTGAACACCAGTTCCAGCACCGCCGAGAGCGGAATCATCTTGGGCAGGATAGTGCCGAAGGGCGGCAGCAGGCTCCACTTCGCTTCGGTAATACCGAGCCTGGCGTCCTCCGAGGCGATGCGCAGGTCGCACATTTGGGCTATCGACCAGCCGCCGGCCAACGCGAACCCGTTGACCGCGGCGATCATCGGCTTCCAGGTCTGGGGCCACATATAGGGCCGGTCGGGGCTCATGCTGTGAAAGGCCCGCGCCTGCACCCCTTCGGCGTTGTCCTCAGCCCGCTCTTTCAGGTCGCGGCCCGCGCAAAAGGCGCGCCCAGCCCCGGTGACAATGGCCACGAACGCTTCTGCGTCGCCGTCGAACTTCGTGATTGCGTCGGCCAGGTCGCCGCGAAGCTCCCGGTTGATCGCGTTCAGCGAGTCGGGGCGGTTGAGGGTGATGGTTACGATGTTGCCCTGCTTTTCGTAAAGGACTGTCTCAGCCAAGGGTAATCACTCCTGTGCGGTCTAGGCGTAGGGTCCCAGGTAAGCGCCGCCGATGACGTGCAGGTGGCCGTGGCTCTGGCTCTGCAAGCCGTCGTGCCCGAAGTTGGAGAGGATGCGGAAGCCGCCGGGCGAGTACATCGCGCCCATGTCCACCGCCAGCGCGCCCAGCCGTTGCATCAGCCCGCTGCTCCACATCTCCATCTGGGAGAGGTGCTCCTTGGGCATCACCAGCAGCATCACCGGCACCCAGGTCAGCAGATTCACGATGGCGACGAGATCGTTGTCCAAGTAACGGACTCGCGCCGGAGACTGCCCGGCAATAATCTTGCAAAAAACGCAGTTGGGTTCGGTCTTCATTCGATCACGGGCACAACCGCACACGGGAACCGAAGATGAGAATCGTTGTTAAACTCGGCGGCGGAACGCGGGACGGACGGTACGTGTTATGACTATAGTTGGGGCAGAAATCGTTGTCAACGACTGTCAGGGACGATGTAGGCCATGACTCCGAGGATAGCTGTTTTATTCTTTTGCATTGCCGTGTTCGCAACCGCGGCTTGCGGGACTGCTGCTCCCGCAACCGATACTCCGGCCACTCCGCTGCCGGCTGTAGCGACTATCGCGCCGTCTGCTACCCCTTTTATCCTGACTCCAACGAACAGTCCGCCCACGCCTGCGCCCCCTGCCGCAACCATCGCGCCGTCGGCCACTCCCGTGCCGACCATCTCCACGGCTTCAGAGTCTCGGCTCATGGAGTTACTGGAGAGAATGCCCCTCTCCTTTAAGGAAAGGGGCATTTGGTTTGGCGATAACGCCCGGGCGTTGGAATTGTCTCACGCTCCAAGTCCCCAGTCCTTGCAAGAACTCAGAGCATTGGACGAGGCCGAGCGGGAAGCCTACTTTCGGGCATGGCGGGATGTCGTTCGGGTATCCGGGTGGATTCACGGCTTTCGGGACCAGCCCCAGGAATGGGTCCAGACCTTCGGTCTGAGCCCCATCAACATCACTTCGGGCTTGGGCTTCGGGGGTGGAATATCGTCGCCACTCGAACCGGCCTACATCAAAGGCAACTTCGATGCAGCCCTTGTCCATCAGCGCCTGATAGATTTGGGGTACGAGAGCCGGGAAGCCGGCGGCCGCACTTACTATGCTCACAATGAGGACTACAAGGGAGACCTTCGCGACCCGGTGACCCGGTTGGCTCTAAGCAGCATGAACCGGGTATACATCGACAACGAGACCCTGGTCGCAGCCCCGGCGACCGATTTAATGGTGAGCATGTTGGAGGCTTGGGCAGGCGCGAAGCCTTCATTGGCCGACGACCCTGGCGTCAAGGGGATAGCCTCTTCTTTCCGGGACCCTCTGTCGGCAGCGATTCTTACCCGCGAGTCAGTCTTCGAATTGCCCGGCCGGCCCCTGGCCTTTGACCGACAGCCGGGCTGGGGTCCTTTGCATGATTGGGAACTCTTCGGGGCCGGTTACGAGGTCTTCGAGGGGCGCTCGTGGCTGGCTCTTTCCCTTTACTATGAGGACCCGGCTCACGCAGATGCGGACGCCGGTGAACTGGTGCGCCGGATACAGACTTACTCCACTATAGTCCCCCAGATATGGCCCGAAGCTCGGACGCTGGCGGCCGCATGGCCGAAGAGACCGTATGACGAAATCTGCGGCCCGCTCACTTCGACGGTTAACATCGACGGCGCCGGCTCCATCTTGACCGTTCGATGCCCGTTAGGGAATCCCACCACAGATCCCGGCATGACATGGTTGTCGCTATTGGAGATTCGTGACCTCGGCTTCCTCGCTCCCTAGCCGCAAACCCCGTCATTCCGGTCCCAGCTTCCGCCCGCTCTCCCGGAAGGATGCTGGAATGGCCCGTGTTCGGCAGACAGCAGTATGGTATTATTTTTCCTGCGGAGGAATTTATGTTCGGTCTAGCTGTGTTGACTGTTAGCACGTCCGGCTCCCAGGGCAACCGGGAGGACACCAGCGGACAGGCGATCCGGGACTTCCTGGAAGGGGAGCAGTTCCGGGTCGTGCGCTCGGAGATTGTGCCCGACGACCGCGAGGTCATCGCCGGGCGGTTGGCCGGATGGGCCGACTCGCCGGACGTCGACCTGATCGTAACCACCGGCGGCACCGGCATGGGCCGCTACGACGTGACGCCCGAGGCGTGTCTGTCCATCCTGGACAAGGAAGTGCCGGGGTTGGCCGAGACGATGCGGGCCGAGACCCTGAAGTTCACGCCGATGGCCATGCTGAGCCGGTCGGTGGCCGGCATTCGCGGCAGCACGCTGATCATTACCCTGCCGGGCAGCACCAAGGGGGTGCGGGAGTGCCTGGAGGTGGTGATGCCGGTAATACCCCACGCCCTGGAGTTGTTGCACCGGGAGACGGTGAACGAACACCCCAGATAGATTCCAGCGGGTAAATTCTGAATCGAGTTTGTGAGCATGAGCGAAGGCGCAGAGGAGAAAGTAGTCTACTGGCCGAGGGTCAAGGAGCTTTTGGACAACATTATGGACCGGTGGAAGGAGCGCTGGGGCCGTGAGCCCCTGCCGGGCATCCACGCCTACTATTGGGAGACCCCGGAGGAGTTGCAGGAGGCGGTGCTGTCGGGCATCCGGGCCATCGAGCCGGGAGTGCCGGGGCGGCAAACGCAATTGGTGCGGTCGCTGGCCCGCAGCGTGGGCACTTCCGGCCGGATGCCGCTGCGGGGCCCATTCATGCCGCCCGACGAGGTCTCGGAAATCGTGGCCTGGATTGACGCCGGAATGCCCAAAGGGCCGGAGTGACTTCCTGGAATGACTTCAACGAAACAAAGTGAACAAATGCAGCCTTTCGAAGAACAAGATGCCGTAGTGTCGGACTACCGGCAGCAGTCGCGATATTTCTTGGCCAAGAGCCGACAGTACTTGGCCGAGGACGACCTGCACCAGGCGTCGGAAAAGGGATGGGGCGCCGCGGCGTGGATGGCGAAAGCCGTGGCAGAGAACCAGGGCTGGCGGTATGAAAGGCACGACGAGTTTTTCGACGTTATGAACCGGGCGATTCGATTGTCCGGCGATTCCAGGCTAGGGGACCTGCGGGCCCGGGCGAACGAATTGCACGGCTTTTTCTACCGGCGTAAACGTTTCTTGGATGCCGGGGCAATCAGTGAAGGCCTGGACCGGGTCGAGCTTCTGCTGGAAATACTGGAGCCGATGACCCGGGAGTGAAGAAGCACCGGAAGGTGCGTCCGAGCAGTCCAATAAACCGAGAGGACCGGCGTTAACCGGTCCTCTTTTTGGTCCCTGTGGGCGCTTGTGGAGGCTGGCTTACCGGAGGACCGGCTCGTCTTCCTTCACGTAGACCTGGATGCGGCCGCGGGTATGGTCGATGATGGCGATGCGGCCTTGGTTGTCGATCCTCACCCCGCAGGGGTGGGCGAACCGCTTCTCGTAGGTGGGGTCGTTGGCGAAAGCTATGTTCCTCTGCCGGATCATGTCCGGGTTGGAATTCAGCTTGTCCCTGCCCCACTGGGAGAGGGCGGCGTCGCCGACGAACTGGGTGACGAAGCGGCCGTCGGGAGCGAAGACCTGCACCCGGTTGTTCATCCAGTCGGCCACGTAGATGTCGCCGTCGGCATCGACGCAGAGGCCGTTGGGCCGGTTGAACTGACCGATCCCATCGCCGCTGGAGCCGATGGACTGCTGCCACTCGCCAGCCTTGTTGAAGACCTGGATGCGGTCGTTGCGCCAGTCGGCGACGTAGACGTTGTCGTCCTTGTCCAACGCGATGCCCCAAGGCAGGTTGAACTGGCCAGGGCCATTACCGGCGGAGCCGAACTGGCTGATGAACTGGCCGTCGGTGGTGTACTTCTGAACGCGGTTGTTCTTGCTGTCGACCACCAGCATATTGCCATCGGAGTCGATGGCCAAGCCGGAGGGGCCGTCCAACTGGCCGTTGCCGGAGCCACTGGCGCCCCACTTGCTGACGAATTCACCGTCTGCGGTGAACTTGGTGATCCGGTTCAGCCACTCGTCGGCGACGTAGACGTTGCCGGCGCTGTCCAAGGCCACCGAGGTGGGCCAAGTGAACTGGCCGTCGCCCTCGCCGAATTCGCCGAAGGCCGAGACGTACTCTTCGTCCAGAGTGCAGATGGTCATGTGCACGCCGTCGGGCCGGTTCTCATAGGAGCGATTGACGACGTAGACCGAGCCGTCGGGAGCGATGGCCATGTCCACCGGATTGCGGAACCCCGTGCCTGCGAACTCGTTCCGGCCGATGGCGTGGCTATGGTAAAAGGTCCGGTCGGTGAGACCGAAGAAATGTGTAGCCATAAGCTAACCTCGTCGTGATTTGTTGGGCTTCCCAAGGTGGCCCGCTGCTTGCGGGCTACTTCGGGAGGCGCTGGGCAGGAAGGCGCTCTCATTATTGAGCGCCTTCCTGGTCCCGGCTGTTATCGCCGGTCCGGCGGCCTAGTTGAAGAACTTGACGCGCTCGTAGTTGCCGTTGACGATGGGCTCGGCCTCCAGGCCGAACCAGTCCTCCAGGATGGTGGAGTAGACTGACCGGAAGTCCAGGTTGAACTTCAGGTTGCCGCCGAATTCCTGCTCGGAGGGCACCAGAGACGGGTAGGTCCCGTAGATGCCGCCCTTGACGTGCTCGCCGACGGCCAAGGCGACGCTGGCTGCGCCGTGGTCGGTGCCGGAGCCGTTGTCGGCGACGCGCCGGCCGAACTCGCTGAATATCCACAGCGTTACGTTGTCGCTGGCGTCGTGGTCGCGCAGATCGGTGAAGAAGGTGTCTACGGTGTTGGAGACGTCGGTCCACAGCGCCGCGTTGGCCTGGGCCTGGTTGGCGTGGGAGTCGAAGCCGTTGTAGGGCGACGTGGTGTAGAGGACCCGGGTCCCGAAGTTGGCCAGATGGGTCTGGGCGATGTTCTTCATGTACTGACCGACGGCGGTGCCGGAGTACTCGACGTTGGAAGTGTACATGTCGGGCGCGCTGGCCAGAATGTCAGCGCCCTTCAGCGCGTCGGTGCCGGTGGAGTGGATGTAGTCCATGACCGCGCCGGAGCCGATGGCCGGGGAGTACATGCGGCCGAAGACGTCCAGGGCGGAATTGCGCTGATCCTCGCCGTCGATGCCGGTCAGGAGGCCGTAGGTCTCCAGGTTGCCGACGGAGGCGACGGGCACGCCGTCCATTACCAGGGCGCGGGGCAGGCCGCGGCCGAAGTTAACGGCGGTCAGCACGTTCTCGGCGTTGGGATCCATCAGCTTGGTGGCCCGGCCCAGCCAGCCCTCGGTGCCGATGATTTCCGGCTCGCACGTGTGCCAGATGTCCATGGAGCGGAAGTGGGAGTAGCTGGGGGTCGGATAGCCGATGCCGACGAAAACGGCCAACTGCCCGGCGTCCCAGAACTTCTTCAGGGGGCCCATGGTCGGGTGGAGGCCCAGCTCGTCGGTGATGGGGATGATCTGGTCTTCGGGAACGCCGATGGTGGGCCGGTAGTCCCGGTACAGCGAGCTGTTGCGGGGGATGACGGTGTTCAGGCCGTCGTTGCCGCCCGACAGCGACAGCACTGCCAGGACAGGGTCTTTCGCGGTAGTTACCATGACTTCTCCTCTCTGCTTAATCTTCGCGCTTTAGAGTTTTGCCTGCCGGCCCTCTCCTTGCCGGGAGAGGGCCGGGCTATTGGGCGCTTACTCGAACTGGAACTCTGCCGTGGCGGCGATCATCTGGAACATCTCGCCGGTGCGGCGGGCGAAATCGGCGCTGTCGTCGGTAGAGACGTTGCCCTCACCCTGGGCGTGGGTCACCAGCTGGCTGTGGGTGTCAGCGGTCACAACCAGCGGCCCGGTCAGGTCCAAGCAGCCGTCGACGAACTGTTCGGGAGTCATCTCGCCGTGGTCCATGAGGCGGCTGACCAGCGACTGTATGCCCGGCAACTCGGTGTTGCCGAGGATGTCGGCGGCGAAGTTGATGCGCTCGACCAACGTGCCGCTGTCGATCCACTCGCGCCCGGTGTGCCAACCCTCGACGGTGGGCGGGTTCATCAGGTCCATGCCCATGTACTTCGGCTCTTGGGAGAGCTCGAACAGGCCGGGCTTGATGTCCCGGTGCTCGCCGACCATGCGCAACAGTCCGGCGACCATCTCCGCCGGGTTCTTGACCTTGGCGTAGCGGACGGCCTCGTCCTTGAAGAAGTCCGAGGTGAACAGGGTCTCGAGCATCGCGCCGATGTTGTAGTTGGTCTCGAAGTAGGTCTTCTCCAGGGCCTTGATGGCCTCAACGTCCCGCGGCGGGGTCAAGCGCCAAGCCGGGATCTGCGGCTCGTCGGCCACGAAGAAGTTGTACATGTGGCGGGAAACGAAGCGGGCGGTGGCCGGCTGCTTGCAGATGATATCGATGATATCGTCGCCGTTCCACGGGCCCGTCTCGCCCAGGAAGGTCTTCTCGGTCTGGTCGTGGTCCGCCGGGTCGAAGCGGAACTCCCAAGGGCTGCGACCGTGGGGGAACGGCGGGTAGGACGGCGCCACGTTCCAGCCGGTGAAGGCGCGGGCGCAGACCTTAACGTCGTCCTCGGAGTAGTTGAAGCCCTCGTCCATGCCGACGCCCAAGGAGAACAGCTCCAAAAGCTCCCGGCCATAGTTCTCGTTGAGGTTGGCCTTGTGGCTCTCGGTGTTGTCGAGGTAGTACATCATCCCTGGGTTGGTGGACAGCCGGACCAGCAGGTCCCGGAAGCTGCCCATGCCGTGCTGCCGGAACATGTTGACCATGATGCCCATTTCCTGGCCGCTGTCGATCTTGCTGTGGCCGGCGCAGAAGATCATGTGCCAGAAGAGAGCGACCTTCTCTTGCAACTGGCTGGGGCTGTTGATCATCCGGTACAACCAGATCTGGGTGTTGACCTCGATGGCGCCGGGTTCGTGATAGGAAGGGTTGTACCGCATCATCAGGTCGTCTTCGACGCCGCCTCTCTGATTCAGCAATTCTTGGACCACTGTGTCGTAGCCCTTCACTGCCGCTGCTTCGATATCGTCCCGGCTTGCCCCGAAACCGGCACGTCGCAACAGGTGAGCTACCAATGCAATATCCTGGTCAGCCATGTGCTCCTCCTTTATATTATTTGTTTCGTTTTTCAGTCCCACGGCCCATCGGGCCGGGGTGCGCCGGTTACATGAAGAGAGCGCACCGGCCCACTGCTAGCTACGGGCCGGGAGCGCCATCCTTATGTAACATTGATTACAAGGAAAGAATATACTTCAAGCAATATGGGGTGTCAACACTTTATATGTCATCGGGCTTCACCATATGTCATCGGGCTTCACCGGACGCCGCCGGTGGCTGCCCTCATTTGGCTCCCTGCGTAGTCCGCCGGGGCAACGGCGGCGTCTTTAATTATAGCAGTAGAACAATCGCCCTTGACACCGTATCCCCCGCCCCGATAGTATCGGGGCCATACATCGGATTCCGATGGGGGTATCCACGTCTCTGCTGAGACATAAAGACGTTAGGTAGCGCGGATGCTTTTAGCCCCGGACCAGAGTACGCCAGAGTCGCCAAGACCCGGCCCCACCCTCCCGGGCATGTTTGTCCGCTATAAGGACTCGGTGGAGCAGGAGCTCTACCGGGCTGTGGCCGAGACCGGCCTCCCCGACGCTTATTTGCTGCTCAGCTATCACTTGGGCTGGACCGACCGCCACGGCGCCCCTGCCCAATCGACCGCCTCCCAAGGCAAAGCCCTGCGCCCCACCCTTTGCCTGTTCGCCTGCCACGCTCTTGCGGACGACTACTCCCGGGCCGTGCCGGCGGCGGCGGCCCTGGAGTTGATCCACAACTTCTCGCTGCTCCACGACGACATTCAGGACGGCGACCTGGAGCGGCGGCATCGGCCCACCGCCTGGCACATTTGGGGTGTCCCCCGGGCGCTCACCGCCGGGAACGCAATGCAGTGCGCCGGAGACCTGGCGTGTCTGAGAGTGGCTGGGAACATGGCGGGCGAGGGCCAACCTTTAATAGGACCGGGGCCGGATACGGCGGTGAAGGTGTCCGGCATCCTGACCGGCAGCTACCTGGAAATGATCGAAGGGCAATGCCTCGACCTGGACTTCGAGGGCCGTACCGACATCGCCACCGGTGAATACCTGCACATGATCGCCTGCAAGACCGGGGCGCTCATCCGCTGCGGCGTCGAGATCGGGGCGATGCTGGCCACGGAAGACGAGCACACCGTGCGGGCCTTCGCCAGCTTCGGCTCCTACTTGGGGCGGGCCTTCCAGATCCGGGACGACTACCTGGGCATCTGGGGCGACGAGGCGACCTTGGGCAAGGCCACCGGAAACGACATTCGCCGCCGCAAGAAGTCGTACCCCGTGGTGTTCGCCTTCGAGCGGGCCAACGGGGCGGCGATGGACGACCTGCGCCGCATTTACAATCAAGAGCGGCTGGAAGAAGACGACGTGCAGCGCGTGTTGGCCGTGCTGGACGAGGTCGGCGCTCAGTCCAACGCTCAACTGCTCACCGAAGCGTCGGCCAATCAAGCGCTGGATGCTCTGGCCCACGTCGAACTGCCCGACTGGGCCCGGGCCGAGGCGGATGAGCTGGTCGATTTTCTCGCCCGCCGGGAATACTAGGGTTATGGGTTACTGAGGTTATGTTCGTATGAAACGCGCCAAGCGTCCCCTGGAGTTGTCGGTCCGCCTTGCCGGTTACATTCTCAAGAACCGGCTGAAAGGGCGCAAGAAGTTCCCGCTGGTGACGATGCTTGAACCGCTGGAGATGTGCAACCTGGCCTGCATCGGCTGCGGACGTATCCGGGAGTACAAGCCCGTCCTCGACAAGATGATGCCTGTGGACGAAGCTCTCGGCGCGGTCAAGGAATCGGGCGCGCCCATCGTTTCCATCGCCGGCGGCGAACCAACGATTCATCCCAGAATAGACCAGATCATCAACACGCTGGTGGAACAGAAGTATTTCGTCTACTGCTGCACCAACGGCCTGCTTCTGGAACGGGTGATGAATAAGGTGCCCCCCTCCAAGTATCTCTGTTGGGTGGTTCACCTGGACGGAATGGAGGAGAAGCACGACGAGTCGGTGGCCCGGGAAGGCGTGTTCCAGAAGGCGGTAGCGGTGCTGGAGCAGGCCCTCGACCGCGGGTATCGCGTCTGCACCAACACCACGGTTTTCCGGGGCAGCGACGTCGAAGACCTTTCCGAGATGTTCCGCTTGGTCAGTGGCATCGGCGTCGAAGGCTCCATGATCTCGCCGGGCTACGACTTCGTGGACGCGCCCGATCAGGAAATCTTCCTGACCCGCAAGGAGTCCCACGCGAAGTTTCAAGAGCTGCTGGACCCCAAGCAGTCGGACGGGGCGCGCTTCTACAACAACCCTCTATACCTTAACTTCCTGAAGGGGGAAAGGGACTACCAATGCACGGCCTGGTCCAACCCCACCTACACCGTGATGGGCTGGCGAAAGCCCTGCTACCCCTTGGCCGACGAACACGTTGAGCACGTCGACGAGTTGTTCGACGAGTCGCTGTGGGAGAACTACGGCGTCGGGAAAGACCCCCGCTGCGCCAACTGCATGATGCACTGCGGCTTCGAGTCGGCGACCATCTTCACCGCTGTGCAGACCCCTAGAGACTGGGCGACCCTGATCAAGTCCGGCGCGGCCCACAAGGGCGGGATAACCGCCGCGTAGCAGCGTCCTGTAGCAAGGAGGATGGGTCGAGTGAAGGAACGGAATTGCTCATCGTAGCCGCCAGCATGGGCGAGGAATTGGCCGGGTTGCGCCGCGAGGTGGAATACCAGCAGACGCGCGGGGTGAGATTCCCGGTGGAGTTCCATCTGCTGGGCATCGGCCCCCACCGGGCCGGAGCGTCGATGGCCGGTGCGCTGACGCACCCCAACGCCCGCGGCGCGCGCAACAACGCCGCGCCCTCCGGGGTGTTGCTGCTGGGCGTGGCCGGGGCCTCTACCCCCGGACTGGACACCGGCGACCTGTTGCTGCCCCGCCGCTACGTTTTTGACGTCGAGGACTCCCCGGAGGCGATGACGCCCGACCCCGCCATGCTGGAGCAGGCGGAAGCGGCGGCCTCCGCTGCCGGGATGCCGGTACACGCTGGGGTGTCGGTGACCGTCGACCACTTGGTCGGGCAGCCTTGGGAACGGCAGGCGATGTGGGACAAGTACGGCGCGGACAGCATCAATATGGAGGACTACACCGTGGCGCAGGCAGCCCGACGGGCCGGGGCGCCCTTCCTGTCGGCGCGGGTTGTCCTGGACCCGGCGAGCCAGCGGCTTCCGGGCTACCTGCCGGGAATCTCCAAGACCAAGCACGGCATCCTGACCAAGGTGGTCGCCATGCCGTGGCGCATCCCAACGCTGTGGCGGTTGAAAAGCCAGTTGCAGTTGTGCCAGGCCGTGCTGACCCGGTTCGGAATCGCCTACCTGCAACTGGAGGCCGAGAAGGAGCGCAGCTCCAGCGCCGAGGCGGCCGTCAAGGTGCCGTACTAGGGGCCGGAAGACAGGCCGTGGGCGCATGAAGGTCCTGGTCACTGGCGCAACCGGGTTCATCGGCGGCAATCTGGCTAGGGAGCTATGGCGTCGGGGACATACGGTGCGGGCCTTGGTCCGTCCCGGCAGCAACCTCTTAACAATCGAAGACACCGGTGTCGAAAGGATAACGGGCGACATCCTGGACCGCGCTTCGGTGGAGCGGGCCGCGAGCCGCTGCGAGGCCGTCTTTCACTGCGCCGCCGCGTACACGTTCTGGTCGCAAGACCCGCAAACGGTGCGCCGGACGAACGTGGAAGGAACGGTCAACGTACTGGAGGCAGCGCGTAAAGCCGGGGTTTCGCGGGTGGTCTACACCAGCACCGTCTCCACCATTGGCTTTGCCGGGGACGGGCTGGCCGACGAGCGCACCCCCCTGTCGCCGCAGTTCCTCCACGGACACTACAAGCAGTCCAAGTACGAGGCTGAGCGGGAGGTCCTGAAGCTGGCCGAGGAGGGCATGGATGTGGTGGTGGTCAATCCCACGGCGCCGGTGGGGCCCTGGGACGTGAAGCCGACGCCCACCGGCAAGATCGTGCTCGACTTCCTGAAACGCCGGATACCGGCCTACCTGGCCACCGGCCTCAACCTGGTGGATGTGGCCGATGTTTGCGCGGGACACATCCTGGCCTTGGAGCGGGGGCGAACGGGCGAAAGATACATTCTGGGCAACAGGAACGTAACGCTGAAAGAGATGTTCCGAATCCTGAGCGAACAAACGGGTCTTGCGGCCCCGAGGCTTCGGCTGCCCTATTGGTTAGTGGTAGGGGCCGGATACGTGGACCAAGCGGTGTCCACAGGACTGCTCCACCGGCAGCCGGCCATCCCGCTGGAAGGCGTGATCGCTTCAAAGAAGCCGGCCTACGTTAGCTGCGAGATGGCAGTCCGGGAGTTGGGACTACCGCAAAGCCCGGTGGAAAACGCCCTCCGGCAGGCAATCGATTGGTTCTCCGGGCACGGTTACGTTAACCCCGCGAGAAAATAGGCCCAGAAAAAATTAAGACGAGCGAAGACACGTTGATCAAGTCAGAATCAAGAGTGCGGGACAGTTTGACGGAACCGGTCGACCAAGCGGTCGGCCGGTCTCATAGCTATTTCCGTTCGGCGCAGCACGAGGACGGCTATTGGTGGGGGAAGCTGGAGTCGAACCCCACGATGGAAGCCGAGTACCTGATGCTGTGCTGGTTCTTGGGGCGCAACGACCCGGAGCGCTGGCGCAAGGTGTCCAACTACATCCTGAGCAAGCAACAGGATGACGGCTCATGGGGTCAGTATTTCGAAGCCCCCGGCGACCTCAGCACCACCGTAGAGTGCTACTTCGCCCTGAAGCTGGCCGGGCGCCGCGCAGACTCGGAGCCGATGGCCCGCGCCAGAGAGTTCATCCTGGGCCGGGGCGGGGTGCCGGGCGTGCGGGTGTTCACCAAGATCTGGCTGGCCCTCTTTGGGCAGTGGGACTGGGAGGGCACACCCAACATGGCCCCGGAGATGATTTTCCTGCCGCAGTGGGCCCCGTTCAACATCTACGAGTTCTCCAGTTGGGCCCGGGCCACCATCGTGCCCATGCTCATCATTCTCACCGACCAGCCCCACTGTCCCGTGCCCGACGAGGCAAGAATCGACGAGCTTTATCCCAACGGACGGGACTCCACCGACTTCTCCCTGCCCATGCCGGACAGCGGTTGGGCCAAGTGGCTATACCGGGCCGACCGGCTGATGGGCATTTACAACAAGATCCCCCTCCAGCCCCTGCGCGGCCTGGCCCGGCGGAAGATCCTGAACTGGATACTGGAGCATCAGGAGGCCGATGGCGCATGGGGCGGCATTCAGCCCCCGTGGGTTTACTCGCTGATCGCCCTCCACCACCTGGGGTTCGAGGAGGCGCGAGAGGCACTGGACCGGGGCTTCGACGGTCTGGAAGGCTTTGCCATCGAAGACGACGACACCTACAGCGTCCAGGCCTGCATCTCACCGGTGTGGGACACCTGCCTGGCCCAGATCGCGTTGCTCGACTCCGGGATCGCTCCCGGCGACCCGATGGTGCAACGCTCCAGCCAATGGCTGCTGGACCAGCAGATACTGGCCGGCGGGGACTGGCAGGTGCGCGCCCGGAACACGCCTCCAGGGGGGTGGGCGTTCGAGTTTCATAACGAGAAATACCCGGACATCGACGATTCCTCCGAAGTGATCATCGCCCTCGAGTCGGCCCGCCTAGGTTCCGCCGACGACGGGAGATGTTTCGAGGCGATTCAGCGAGGGGTCGAGTGGATCGAAGGGTTGCAGTCCAAGGGCGGCGGCTGGGCCGCCTTCGACAAGGACAATACCAAGCAATACCTGACCAAGATACCCTTCGCCGACTTCGGGGAGACGCTCGACCCGCCCAGCGTCGACGTCACCGGCCATATCCTGGAGATGTACGGGCGGCTCGGCTACACCGCCAGTCATCCGCCGGTGCAGCGCGCGCTCGAGTTCATCAAGAAAGAGCAGGAGGCCGACGGCCCCTGGTTCGGGCGTTGGGGAGTCAACTACATCTACGGCACCGGGGCGGCGCTGCCCGCCCTGCAAGCCGTGGGCGAAGATATGTCCCAACCCTGCGTCCGAAGCGCGGTCGAGTGGCTGCTGAGACTTCAAAACGACAACGGCGGCTGGGGCGAGAGTTGCGGCTCCTACGTCGACGAGTCCCTGCGGGGGGTCGGCCCCAGCACCGCGTCACAGACCGCTTGGGCGCTCTTGGCCCTGATCTCCGCCGGGGAGGCCGATTCTCCCGCCTGCCGCCGGGGAGTCTGCTATCTGGTGAAGACCCAACTCGGCGACGGCAGTTGGGACGAACCGTATTTCACCGGCACAGGGTTCCCCGGCTATGGCGTCGGTCAACCGCCCAAGGACGCTCCCAAGCCCGGTGAGCCCGGCTTTCAAGGTTTGGATATGCCGGCGGGCTTCATGCTCAACTACCACATGTACCGGAACTACTGGCCGCTGCTGGCCTTGGGCCGTTACGCCCGTGCCATGTCCGAATCAGACAAGGGAGACCGTCGGCGCTTAGCCGAACAAGGGGGCGCGTAAACATGATCGCCAAATCGTTCTGCCGAAAGATCAAGACCCAATATGCACCGGAGTTCATCGACATCACCGATTGGGTGACCGATTGCGTGGCCGACTCGCGGATCAATAATGGCTTTGCCGTGGTGTACTCCAAGCACACCACGGCGGCGGTGAAGATCAACGAGAACGAACCGTTGCTGCTGGAGGACATGGCCGAGTTCCTGGAGAAGATCTCCCCCCGGCAAAGTGGCTACCAGCACAACAACTTCGAGATTCGCACCGTCAACATGACGCCCGACGAGTCGCCCAACGCCCATGCCCACCTGCAACATCTGATGCTGGGCACCAGCGAGACCGTGCCGATCATCGACGGGCAGATGCAGTTCGGCACCTACCAGAGCGTGTTCTTCATCGAGTTGGACCATCCGAGAAACCGAGAAGTAATGGTCCAAGTGGTCGGCGAGTAACCCCCGCGCCCCCACTGCGATGCCGACCGACTTGGAACTCGCCTACGCCGAGTGCCGGTCCATCACCCGGCGGGAGGCCAAAAACTTCTACTACGCCTTCCTCACGCTCCCTGCGGACAAGCGGCGGGCCATCTATGCCGCCTATGCTTTTTGCCGCCACTGCGACGATTCGGTGGACGAACAGGGCACGGCCGAGGCCAAGCTCGCGGCTTTGGCCACGCTCCAATCCGGCTTGGACCAAGCGTTTCGCGGCCGTCCCGAAAGCCCGGTGTTCATGGCCTTGGCCGATACCTCCGGCCGCTACGACATACCCCAAGACTACTTCCGGGAAATTATCCTGGGGGTGGAAAGCGACCTGGTCAAGCAACGCTACCGGGACTTCGACGAGCTTCGGCAGTATTGCTACCGTGTGGCGTCGGTGGTCGGGCTGGTGTGCCTCCAGATTTTCCAGTACCAGGGCGCCGAGGCCAAGGACTACGCGGTGGACCTGGGCCTCGCCATGCAGTTGACCAACATCCTCCGCGACGTTCGTGAAGACCTGGGCATGGGCCGCATCTACCTGCCCCAGGACGAGATGGCGCGTTTCGGATATTCGGAAGAATGTCTGCGCGGCGGGGTCAAGAACGAGGCGTTCATCGAGCTGTCGCGCTTTCAGGCGGAGCGCGCCCGCGGCTATTTCAAGAACGGCCTGCGGCTGCTTCCGCATCTGTCGCGCCGCTCCCGGGCCTGCCCCGCCGCGCTGGGGGCGATCTATTCGCGGGTGCTGGACAGGATTGAGGCGTCGGGCTACGATGTGCTGGGCGGGCAGCGGATTTCGTTGGGCACCGCAGAGAAGGTCCGAATAATGGCCCAAGCATGGCTGGGCAGTATGCTGGGACTCCCCGCTTCCCCCGGTTAGGCCCCATGACCTCCCAAGGTAAGGTGGTGGCCGTCACCGGCTCTTCCGGCTACATCGGCCGGAAGCTGCTGGAGCACTTGGAACGCCAACCCGGTCTGGGAAAGGTGGCCGCCTTCGACACCGAGCCGCTGTCGGCGCCCATCCACAACATCGCCGCCTTCCGCCGCGACGTTTCCACCCCCATCGACCAGGACCTCCTGCAACAGCGCATCACCACCGTGGTGCATCTTGCGTTCAACCCCCGCCGGGGCGCAAACCGGCGGGAGGTAGACACCGTCAGGGAGCAGAACCTGGAGATGCTGCGCGGGGTTCTGGAGTCGTGCGTCCGCGCCCGGGTGGAGCATCTGGTCTACCTGAGCTCGCATACGGTGTATGGCGCCCACGCCGACAACCCCATGCCTATATCCGAAGATGCGCCGCTCCGCCCTGCCTCCGACGTTCCCTACGCCTATAACAAGTTCTTGGCCGAGCGCGCGCTGCAAGAGTTCCAACAAGCCGTGCCCGACTTGAAGATAACCATCCTGCGCTCCTGCGTGGTCTTGGGGCCGGATGGAAACAACCTGGTCACCAACTCCTTTTTCCACCCCTGGCTGCTGGGAATATCGGGCGCGGACCCGCCGTTGCAGTTCGTTTACGTCGACGACCTGGCCCGGGTGTTGTGCCTGGTAATCATGGAGGGGCTGCCGGGGATATTCAACGTCGCGGGGGAAGGGGTGGTGTACTACCGGGAGCTGGCCCAGGTCATTCAGAGCAGGCTGGTGGACCTGCCGGACTTCCTGGCCTACCCTGCGGCCCGGCTGGCCTGGAACCTGCGGCTGCAACGGGAGGCGACCCCCGGCGTGCTGGACATGGTCCGGTGGCCCATCCTGCTCAGCAACGCCCGCCTCCACCACACCACAGGCTACCGCTTCCGGCACACCGCCCAAGAAACCCTGACCGCCTTCGCCAACGCCAGCTACCTTTACCAAGACCTCGTGTCGGTATAATCGCAGGGTATATATAGGGAGCAGTTGCGATGGACAGGGATCAAACGCTGGAGCTGCTACGGAAGCACAAGCCGCTGTTGGCCCGGCGGTTCGGTGTAGTCGAACTTTCGCTGTTCGGATCGATGGCCCGCGGCGCAGCGAACGCCGAGAGCGATGTCGACATCCTGGTAAAATTCGACGCCCCGGCTACATCGAAGAGTTACTTCGGAGTCCAGTTCTATCTCGAAGACCTGCTCGACCGGCCCGTAGACCTGGTCACGGACCGGGCCTTACGCCCCGAACTCCGGCTCCAAGTGGAAAGCGAGGCCATCCTTGTGTGAATCAGGTGGGCCGCCTCGAACTTGGGAGTTCTACGTCGATGACATGATCACTTGCGCGGCCAAGGTATTGTCCTTCACCGAGGGCATGGACCAGACCGGTTTCCTGTCGGATGTTAGGACCTACGATGCAACGCTCAGGAACCTTGAGCTACTGGGCGAAGCAGCCAACCATATCCCCGCAGAATTCAGGACCCGCTATCCCGAAATACCCTGGCGGTCGATAATTGGGACGCGCAATCGCTTGATTCATGGCTATCTTCAGATTGACGATGACCTGGTCTGGAGCATCATCCAAGACGATATTCCGGTATTGATTCCTGCCTTACGGCGGCTCGCGCGAGAACACGGTAGGCCGTAAGGCTGGGTAGCAAAAGCATGACTCCTCCCTTGGCGTTGATAATCGACACCGATCCCGGCGTTGATGACGCCGTTGCCATTCTGATGGCTTTGGCCGCGCCCGAGGCCGAGCTGCTTGGGCTCACCACTGTGGGCGGCAACGTTCCGCTGGCCAGAGCGACCCGGAACGCGCTGGCGCTGCTGGCGGCCGCGGAGAGGCCGGAGGTCCCGGTGGCCAGAGGGTCGGCGCGGCCGCTTCGTGGGCGCTTCCGGCCATCGGTGGCGTTTCACGGGCCCGGGGGACTGTCGGTCCGCCTGCCGGACCCGTCCCTCGGCGTGGTCGGCACCAATGCCATAGAGTTCCTGGGGGAACGGCTAGCCCGGCGGCCCGGCGAGATCACGGTGGCAGCCTTGGGGCCGTTGACCAACCTGGCGCGTCTGGAACGGCGAAGTCCGGGGACGCTCAAGCTGGCCGCCCACATCGTGGTGATGGGCGGAGCGGTGGACACCCCCGGCAACGTAACTCCGCTGGCGGAGTTCAACTTCCACAGCGACGCCGTCGCGGCCCGCGAGGTGCTGTCGTGCGGCGTGCCCCCAACGCTGGTCGACCTCGCTGCCTGCCGTCAGGTGTGGGTGGACCGGGAGCAAGCCGGGCGTCTGCACTCTCCGCACCCGCTGGGACAACTGGCGGGACGGCTGGTCCAGAACTGGTTTCGCCGCGACCCGGCCCGCCAGCGCTTCGAGTTCTACGACCCGCTGGCCATAGCGGTAGCCCTCGACCCCGGCATCGTCACCACGAGACGAGCCGCCGTAAGCGTTGGCACATCCCAAGACGCCCACTGGGGCGAGACCACGGTCACCGGCGCCACCGGCCCGATTTCGGTGGCCGCCGAGGTGGATGCCGAACGCTTCCACAGCGCGTTGTGGGAGTCGTTTGGGTGGTGATTTCCCGGCGCCATGATTGCCGGTGGCGCGACCAGAGGCTCGGACGGTAAGATCGTACCGCCAAGGAGGGAACTCATGGGACTAGAAATCTTCGCTGGCCTCCCGCCAATCGACTTTTCGCCCGAACCTTCGCCCTTGAAGTTGGATCGAGACGGAATAGCTCGCGTTGGCGGAACCAGAGTAACCTTGATGACGGTCGTAGAAGCCTTTCGACGCGGGTCTTCGCCCGAACAGATCGCGCTCGACTTCAGCCTCGATACTGCCGATGCGTTCCACGTAATCGCCTACTATCTACGGCGAAAGCAAGAGGTGGAGCAGTATTGGATAAGGTGAACAGGCGTGCAGACAAGCTCAAGGCAGAGCTGGAGGCGAACGGTTTCGCCCCCACCGATTGGGAAGAGCGATTAAAAGCGCGAGCGCGTAAAGCCCTTGGTTAGCTTCTTGGCCGATGAGAACCTGGAGTGTTTCATCGTCAATCAACTCAGGGAACGGCCCCTAAAAGTCAATATCGTCCGGGCCCAGGATGTCGGCCTGGCTGCTACGGACGACCGCATCATCCTTGATTGGGCGGCCAGAAACGAACGTATCGTGGTAACGCGCGACGTCTCCACTATGCGGACCTACGCCAACGAACGAATCAGGAGCGGACAGGCCATGCCCGGTATTGTGGCCGTCCCCAATTCGGCAACCGTCGCTCAAGTGATCGACGTTCTGGAAAACATGGTCCGGTTTGGACTCGAAGGAGAATGGGCCAATCAGGTCTGGTTCATAGGTTCTGACCCGCTATCGTTTAATCGGTAGTCGTCCCCAACCAGTCCGCGGCCACCTGACCCCGCGCTAGCCTCTGGCCCTCCGGCCTGCCTCCTCGCGGAGGATGGGGATTAGCTCTTTGCCGTAGTCGATGGTGTCTTGGAGGGGGTCGAAGCCGCGGATCAGGACGGTGGAGCAGCCCGCGTCGTAGTAGTCGAGCAGGGACTCGGCCACCTCTTCGGCGGTGCCGACCAGGGCGGTGGTGCTGCCGGCGGCGCCGGTGGCCGCGGCTATGGGCATCCAGAGGCGACGGTCGTGGACCTCTCCTTGCGCGGCGAAGTCCAAGAGGCGGCGCGACCCCACCGACTGCAAGCGAGCCGGGCGGTTGGGGCCCACCATCTCCCCCACCGAGCCCTTCACCCGGTCCAGCACCCGGTGGGCGCGCTCCCAAGCGTCGCTCGTCGTGTCGCCGAGAATCGGCCGGACGGACACGCTGAACCGGACCGAGCGTCCGTAGCGGGCGGCCCGGCCCGAGATGTCGGCGATCTGCTCCTTGATTGCGGCCAGCGGTTCTCCCCACAGGGCGTAAACATCGGCCCGGCGCGCCCCGACCTCCTTGGCCGCCTCCGACGCGCCGCCGAAGTAGAGCGGGACGTGGGGCTTCTGCCGGGTGCGGACCTGGCTGTGGGCCTGTTGCAACTGGAAGAACTCCCCTTCGTAGTCGAAGGGGGCCAATTCCGTCCAGGTCTTGCGCACCACTTCCATCCATTCGTCGGTGCGGCGGTAGCGCGAATCGTGGTCCAGCCAGTCCCCGTCCCGGCGCTGCTCTTCGTCGCTGCCGCCGGAAATTACGTGGATGGCGATGCGTCCGCCGGTCAGTTGGTCGAGGGTGGCGAGGTGCCGAGCGGCCAGGGTTGGGGCCATAAACCCGGCGCGGTGCGCGATGAGGTAGCCCAGGGTGTTGGTGCGGTAGGCGGCATACCCGGCGACAGCGAACCCGTCGGGAGTGGCCGAGGAGTAGCCCAACAGCACCTTGTCGAACCCGCTGTCTTCGTGTGCCTGGGAGAACTCGGCGATGTACTCCGGGTCGATGCCCGCCGGGATTTCGTCGGCAGGATTGATGCCCCCGCCAAAGAGGCTGACGGTGACGCCGCGGGAGGAGTCACGCTCACGGTTGACCCCGATCATCCCAATTATTTCGATGTTGGACATGGCTACACGCTCCGGTTGCCTGAATCATTCTCCGGCGGCCGAAGTCCTAGCCTCCAAGCGTGGTCGGACGACCCGGGTTAAGAGAAAGTGGCTCACTCCCACCATTATCGGGACGGCCAGCGCATACAGCGCGACTTCCAAAGGGTATCCCGCAGGCCAAGCGAGAAGCGGCACGGCGATCAGAAACATGGCCAGCGCGACGATGGACTTCCGGGTGTAATAGAGGGCCACCAGCGACAACGCGCCTATGGGCAACGTGATCAGGGGCAACATGGCGATCAACACGCCGACGGCGGTGGCTGCGCCGCGACCGCCTCGCAGGCGGAGGTAGACGGGCAGGCAGTGACCCACCACGGCCAGAAACCCGCCCATGATTTCCATGCCGGTGTGACCGAACAGGGCTTTGACCGCCAAGACAGCGACGCCGCCCTTGATGATGTCGATGGCGCCGACCATCAGCCCGGCTTTGGCGCCGACGTTGCGAAATACGTTCGCGGCGCCGCCGTTGCGGTCGCCGAGGCCACGAATGTCCCGCCCTAGGAAGTACCGGGTTACGAGAAAGGCCGTCGGAATGCTGCCTATCGCATAGGCCAGGAGTCCGGCGGCCACCCAAGGCAGAACTGCGCCGTCTATGCGGCCACCAAGCGAGGCACCACCGCGGTGCACCAGTGGAGGTATTTGGGGTCACGGCCGAAAACCACGTCGAAGTACATCTTCTGGAGCGCGGTCGAGACCGGTCCCGGCTCCCCGTCGGCGATGGGGCGGCTGTCCAGCGAGACGACCGGCGTTAAATGGGCCGCCGTGCCGCTGAGAAACACCTCGTCGGCCAAGTATAGCTCGCTGCGGTCGATGCGCCGCTCCACCAGTTCCATGCCCAATTCGGCCTGCGCCAGTTGGCCCACCGTCTCACGGGTAATGCCGGGCAGGGCGTTGTCCATCAGGTGCGGCGTGATTAGCCGGTTGCCGATCACCATGAATATGTTTTCGCCGGAACCCTCGGCGACGTGACCGTCTTGGTTCAGCATGATCGCTTCGTCGAACCCGGCCAGGGTCGCCTCGGTCTTGGCCAGAATGCTGTTGACGTAAATGCCTGAGCTCTTGATTTGCGTGGGAATCATCGGATCGTCCACCCGACGCCAGGACGAAGTGCAACAGCGTAGGACATCGGTGCCCAAGTAGTTGCCGAAGGGAACGGAGATCAGGGTGAAGTCGCTGGCAAGCTCCTGCAGCTTGAGATTGGCGACGACTTCCGCGCTCTTGAAAGCCAGGGGCCGGATGTAAACGTCCGACTGATGGGCGTTGCGCTCGACCAAGTCCACCGTGATCTTGCAGAGCTCGTCGGCGGTGTAGGGGATGTCCAGCAGCAAGATTTTGCAGCCGCGCAACAGCCGCTCGTAGTGTTCGCGGAGCCGGAAGATGAACATCTTGCCCTGGTCGGCGTTCCAGTTGCCGCGGATGCCCTCGAACACGCCCGTCCCGTAGTGGAGGGCGTGCGTCATAACACTCACCCTGGCATCCTCCAGCGGCACGTATTCACCCCGAAAGAAAGCGAATAGCTGTTGCTGACTGCCGTCGGCGGAAGTTTTCTGCGTGCTCAATGTACATCCCCTCGGGTAAGTGTAGGCGTAAATTATAAATGGGCCGCCGCACCTAGACAACCTTTGCAGTTTTTTATACAAGTTCTAAAATTACTGACAGAAGCTGGTATCAAATTCGGCTGTGCCCCGTTACCATTACCGGCAATTCAGGTAATGGGGAGCCTGACGATGGGTGGCCGGATAAGTTGGAAAGTGGTGGCGGTGGCGCTGGGCTTGCCCTCCCTCGCTCTGGTCATCGCCGCCGTGGTCTTGATCTTGCGCGGCAACGACGTGGCCCCCATAACCATCACGCCCCCCTCCACCACCGAAGCCGTCGTTCAGCCGCCGACGCCCACCGTCGAAATACGGGTCCACGTGAGCGGCGCAGTCGCCTTCCCCAACGTCTATTCGATGGGTTCCAACGACCGGGTAATGGATGCCATAGCGGCGGCGGGTGGCCCGACGGCCAACGCCAACCTGACCGCGATCAACCTGGCCCAGCGCGTCAGAGACGAGGAACATTACCACATCCCGGCCCTCGGCGAAGCGGCCGCGACCAGCCCGCTGACCGGCAAATCCTCGACGGCCCCGCGAGTCACGCCGGACGGCCCCATCAATCTGAACCGCGCCTCGCCCGAACAACTGGAGTCGCTGCCGGGAATCGGCCCCGCGCTGGCCGCGGCTATCGTGGAGTACCGCCAGCGCGACGGCCCATTCGCAACGGTGGACGACATTACCGAGGTGCCCGGGATCGGCACCAAGACCTTGGAAAAGATCAGGGATCTGGTAACGGTGTCGGGGGCGCCGTAGCTTGAGGCTGGCTCTCGTTGCTGTGTGCTGGTTGGGCGGAGTCCTGTTGGGCTTGGAGACCAACTTTGCCCCGGCGGCCCTCTACCTGCTGCTGGGCGCGGCCGTTCTGGCCGGAGCGGCGGCCCGCGCTCTGGGGGCGCCGTGGTTGCCAGCCTTGTTGCTGCCGGTGTTGGTCCTGGGGGTTTGGCGGGCCGAAGCATCGGAACCCAGCGCCCAACCCTTGGCAACCCAAGCGGAGCAGCAAGTGGTGGTCGAGGGGCGTATCGCGGACGATCCCGAGGCCACCGGCCGCCGCACCCGCTTCGAGCTGTCGGTCACCGGCATCGACCGCGGCGGCGGCATGGAGCCAGCGAAGGGGCGCCTGTTAGCTTACGCCGAGCCGTCGGCGGATTTGGCCTACGAACGGGGCCCGCCGTTCTTCAAGCACGGCGACCGGCTGATGGTGGCGGGCGTGCTGCGCGAACCGGAACCGTTCGACGGCTTCGATTATACGGGCTACTTGGCGTCACAGGGGATATCCGGAGTGTTGTGGGGAAGGGAGGTGGAATTGCTGGCGCAAGACGGCGGAGGCTGGCGGAGCGTAATCTACTCGCTGAGGCGCGGCCTGTCCGAGGGCATTGAAAAGGCGTTCCCCTACCCGGAGAGCGCGCTGGGGCAGGCGCTGCTGCTGGGCCAACGGGGAAGCCTGCCTGCGGAGCTGACCGACAAATTTCGAGGCACCGGAGCTGCCCACCTGTTGGCGATCTCCGGACTGCACGTTGGCATCCTCATGTTTGCCGTTTTGGGGGCGGCGGCCTGGGCCTTGGGGCGGCAACGGAACTACTACCTGCTGGTCCCGCTGGCCGCGATCTGGCTCTACGCGCTGATTTCCGGGGGCTCGCCGCCGGTGTTGCGGGCGGCGGCAATGGGCACGGTGTACCTGGCGGCCCTGGGTTTGGGGAGGCCCGGCAGCGTTCTCCCGGCGTTGGCTTTGTCGGCGGCTTTGATGACCTCATTCTCGCCGGGGCTGTTGCGGCACGTCAGTTTCCAGCTTAGCTTTGCCGCAGTGGGCGGCATCGCCTTGGCGCACACCCTGGTTGGCGACCGGCTAGCGGCGATGGGCGAGGCGAACGCCGGCTGGCGGATGCGAGTGTTGCAGCCGGTGGCGTCGCTGACTGCAATCTCGGCGGCGGCGACGCTGGCCACTTGGCCGCTAGCGGCGGCGCATTTCCAACAAGTCGCCCTGCTGAGCATCCCGGTTTCCTTAGCGGCGGTGCCAGCAATGCCGCTGATCATCGGCGGGACGCTGGCGGCGGCGCTGGCCGCGGTGGTTAGCCCGCCTCTGGGTATGTTCGTCGGCTGGATTGCGGCGCTTCCGGTCACGTACCTTATCGAAATTATATCGGCGTTTCCGTCATGGGTCTGGCCGGTGGGCGGCACCGGAAAAGCCCTCTTGGCGGCCTGGTACGGAGGGCTCGGCTTGCTGCTGGTGGCCGGACAGCCGCACCGGCTGCAACAACTTTGGGAGCACGTAAAGTCCTGGCGGCCACGTCTTTCTCTACCGAAATTGTCCTCACCGGACCTCCCGCCCAAACTGCCGGCGCTCCTCTTGGCCGTGACTGCCACAGCGGCGGCAGCCGGGCTGTTGTGGTTGCGGACCGGCTACGAGCCCGACGGTTTTCTGCACGTATTTTTCTTGGACGTCGGGCAGGGAGACAGCATCCTGATCGTAACGCCGACGGGCCGACAGGTCCTGATCGACGGCGGGCCGGACCAAGAGAGCGCGGCGCGCGCCCTTTCGGAGGCGCTGCCACCGGGCGACCGCAGCCTCGACCTCGTGGTCCTGACTCATCTAGACGCCGACCACAGCCGGGGACTCTTGGAAATTGTGGAGCGGTTCAACATCGGGGCGGTGCTGGTGGGCCGGGACTCGCCAGGCGCGGCGATGCACGCCCAATGGGACAGCGCGCTTTCAAGGGGGGGAATCGAGGCGGCGCCAGTATCCGACGGCTACCGAATCGAGTTGGAGCCGGGCGTGGCGATGGAGGTGCTCAACCCATCTCCAGACCAGTCCGGGGCGGTGGACCCCAACAACGATGGAGTGGTGGTGCGCCTGGTCCACGGGTCGGTCAGCTTCCTCTTGGCCGCCGACATCGAGGCCGAAGCGGAGGAACGCCTGTCCGCCCGGGGCTGGCGGCTGGCCAGCACGGTGCTGAAGGTGCCGCACCACGGCAGCAAGACTTCCTCGACGCCCCGCTTCCTGGAGCAGGTGGACCCGGCCATTGCGGTGATTTCGGTGGGACGCGACAACCAATTCGGGCATCCCCATCCCACCGTGATTCAGCGCCTCCAAGAGAGGCTAGGCGCTGCCGCCGTGTACCGCACCGATCAAGCGGGCACGGTGGAACTGATCACCGACGGCGGCCGCCTCTGGGCCGAAACCGCCCAACCCCAAGCCGAGCGCATGGACTCATCGAGTTATGTT
This sequence comes from Dehalococcoidia bacterium, assembly GCA_965197575.1. GTDB lineage: Bacteria > Chloroflexota > Dehalococcoidia > Lucifugimonadales > UBA3495 > VXOI01. The sequence goes on along the minus strand of OZ240214.1, from coordinate 4,323,847 downwards.
ACAGTGGGCCGGGCCGCCGGTGAGGCCATATCCGCGAATGACCGCGGCCTGCGTACCATCAGCACAGGGAGTGCAGAGTGACTGCCAGCAAACGTACCGACGGGCGAGGCTGGGACGAGCCGCGGCCCACTACAATCACGACCGGCTACCAGCGGTCCGCCGAGGGCTCAGCCCTGATCGAGATGGGCCACACCAAGGTGCTATGCTCGGCCTCGCTGGAAGAGCGGGTGCCAGCTTTCCTGCGGGGCCAGGGCAAGGGTTGGGTCACCGCCGAGTACTCCATGCTGCCCCGCGCCACCAACACCCGCACCGCCAGGGAGCGGGACAGCGGGCGTCCCAGCGGGCGTTCCCAAGAAATCCAGCGGCTCATCGGGCGCTCGCTGCGGGCCGTCACCAACCTGGAAGCCCTGGGGGAGCGCACCGTTCAGATCGATTGCGACGTTATCGAGGCCGACGGCGGCACCCGCACCGCCGCGATTACCGGGTCCTACGTCGCGCTGCACCAAGCCCTACGGATGCTGGTGCGCCAAAGAGTGCTTGGGAGAGTGCCCTTGGTGTGCCCGGTGGCCGCGGTCAGCGTCGGGATCATCGACAACAGCCTGCTGCTGGACCTTTGCTACGCCGAGGACTTCAACGCCGACGTCGATTTCAATGTGGTGCTGACGGCCCAGGGCGGGCTGGTGGAGATGCAGGGCGCGACCGAAGCCCGCCCGTTCCCGCGCCACCTGGTCCCGGAGGTGCTGGCGCTGGCCGCCCGCGGCATGGAGCCTATTTTCCGCGTCCAGAGGGAAGCCATCCGGGGTCTGTAGACTCTAACCTTAGCTGACTTCCGCTCCGTCGACGCCCAAGTGAACGATGGGCAGGCCCAGTTCTTGCAAGCCCGGTTCGACAACTTCACGGTCGCCGACGATCAGCATTTTGAGGTGGCCGGGCCGGAGCCACTCCCGCGAGATGCGGTGAACGTCTTCCAGGGTAACCGCCTCTATGGCCGGGCGGACGGCGCGGAAGTAGTTGTCCGGCAGGTCGAACTGCACCAGTTGCAACAATTGTCCCAGCACCGAACCGGGTCGCTCGAAGCTGCCGGGATACGCCCGCAGGAGGCCGTCCTGTGCGCCGCTCAGTTCCTCCGGGGTGATGGGCCGGCCGTCGCAGACTTCGTTGAATTCCTTGAGAGTCTCGATGACCGATTCTTTCGTCGCGCCCGTCTGCACCGAGCCGCCGGCCACCAGCAGGGAGGAGCGCCGGTACCACTGGATGTGGGACTGGTAGCCGTAGCTGTACCCCTTGTCCTGGCGCAGGTTCTGGTTCAGCCGGGCGGAGAACTGGCCGCCGAAAGCGTAGTTGGTGAGGGTCATGCCGAAGTAGTCGGCGTGACGGCGGGGCATCATGGTCTGCAAGGACCGGATCACCGATTGAGGAGCGCCGGGACGGTCGACCAGGTAGATGGTGGTCGGCTGGCCGTCGCCGGTTATGTCGGCCGGAGCGGCGTCCGGCGGGTTTTCGCCGCCGTTCCACGAGCCGAATACGGCCTCCGCCCTTCGCATGACCTCGTCCATGTCCACGTCGCCGACCACGATGAGGTTGGCATTGGCCGGGCCGTAGTCGCGGCGGAACTGGCCGACCAGGTCGTCGCGGGTGAGAGCCTGCACCGAAGCCTCGGTGCCGGCGATGGAGTGGCCGTAGCCGGTGGAACGCGGGTAGACCAAGCCCGACATCAGTTGCTCGGCGACGACGTTCGGCTCGTCCTTGCCGCGGCGCAGGTCGGTCAGGTGCTCCCGCCGGACCCGGTCCAACTCGTGGCCGGGGAAGGTCGGTGTTTGCAGGACCTCGGCCACCAGCTCCAGCCCGGTGGCCCAGTGCTTGGACAACGTCTCGGCGGACACCAGCGAATACTCCCTTCGGCCGTCCACCGACAGCCGCGAGCCGATGAATTCAAAGGCGGAGGCGAGCTCCTGGCTGGACTTGCTTTCGGTGCCTTCGGCGAGCATCTGGGCAGTGAAACCGGCCAGACCCGGAAGGTCCTCCGGGTCGCGGGAGGCCCCGGCGTTCAGGGCCAAGCCGAAGGCCACGATGGGCATACCGCGCTGCTCGACCACGGTGACGCCCATGCCGTTGCCAAGCCGGGCGCGTTCCGGTACCGGCGGCGTGAACTCCGGCTCCCGGCGGGGTCCCGGCATGATGTTCCGGTCGATGGTGGTGACCGCGGGCGACAAGGCCGTTTCCGGCAGCACCCGCAGGCGGACCTGGTTTTCGCCCAGATAGGTCTCGCCGACCCGGACGATGTCTTCCTTCTCGACTTTGAGGCAACGGTCGAGGCTGGTGTTGATGAGGCCAGCGTCCGCCTCGAACACGTTGAAGTGGTTGAGTTGGTCGGCCCGTCCTCCGAACCCTCCGATGCGGGCTAGCTGGCGGAAATGGCTGGACTCGATGCGGTTCTTGGCGCGGGCGATCTCCTCGTCGGTGGGCGGGTTGCGCAGGAGTCCCTCCAGCTCGGCTTCGACGGCTCCCTCGATCTCTTCCAGCCCGTGCCCTTCGGCGGCGGTGACCTGGACCATCAACTGCCCGGCGATCTCCGAGGGCATGTAGCGGAGGAAGGCGTGTTGGGCGATCTGCTTTTCGTAAACCAGCGAGCGGTGGAGCCGGGAGGTGAGCCCGTCCGACATGATGGTCTGGTAAAGCTCCAGGGGCGCGTCGTCCAGATGGCCTTCCGCCGGGGCGGGCCAAGAGATATAGAGGCGGGGCAGGGTAACTTTGTCCTGCATGTCGATTTCGACGCGGCCCGACAATGCGGAGTCCTGTCGGCCGGTGCGGGCCACGGTCTCGCCGGGAGGAAGGTCGCCGAAGTACCGCTGCACCAGCTCCAGCGCTTCGCCGGGATTGAAGTCGCCAGCGATGGCCAGGCTGGCGTTGGAAGGGGCGTAGTAGCGTTGGAAAAAGTCCTTAACGTCGTCCAGGCTGGCGGCGTCCAGGTCCTCCTGAGAGCCGATGGTCATCCAGTTGTAGGGATGGGGCAGGGGGAACAGGGCCGACTGAATGTGGCCGAATGCCATGCCGTAGGGCCGGTTTTCATAGGACTGGCGCCGCTCGTTCTTCACCACGTCGCGCTGAACGTCGAACTTTTGCTGGTCCAGTCCATCCAACAGGAAGCCCATGCGGTCGGCTTCCAACCATAGGGCGAGCTCCAGATAGTTGGACGGCACATCCTCCCAATAGTTGGTGCGGTCGGTGGTCGTCGAACCGTTGAGATTGGCCCCGGCCTTTTGCAGCGGCTCGAAGTGGCTGCGGTTGTGGTGCTTGGTGCCCTCGAACATCACGTGCTCGAAGAGGTGGGCGAAGCCGGTGCGTCCGACTTCCTCGTTCTTGGAACCGACGTGATACCACACGTTCACCGCCACCAAGGGGATGGTGTGGTCCTCGTGCAGGATAACGTCGAGTCCATTGGAGAGCTTATGCTGGTCGAAGGCGATGGTTACCATTACAGTCGTCCTTTTCGGATGCGTTTGGGGACGTTATATCAGCGCGGGCGGCAAATCGCGCCATAAAGAGCGGCGGTCACATCAACGGCGCCCTCGCGGGAACGAGGCGCTCGTTCGCCGGGTCCGCCATCAGCCTCATGTCCTCCAGTGTCGTCGCGCCCATCAGGTATTCATCCTCGGGTCCGAAGATCACGCGAGCCATGGCGAGGCGGCCATCGGTGGAGAACGACGCCCAACTGGTTGGGTAGTCAACCGTCTCGCCGTTGGCGATGTAAAACGTGACGGTCTCAACGGGGTCGATACCCAAGCGATGCAACAACGACGCTGGCATCATCGAGTAAATTGCGCTGGTGTCCACCATCGCCTCGACCGTTTCCGTAGCCTGATTAAATGGATTACCTACCACCAATGGTACGTTGATGATACCCATTTCACTTGTCCTTTTGTCCTTGCTACACCAACAAGCCTTCGACCGGGACCAGACGCCGGCCCACCGGGTCCACGACGAGCAACAGGTCTTCCAGCGTGGTTGCGCCCATCAGATAATGGTCCTCCGGTCCAAAGATGACTCGCGCTACTCCGTCCAAGCCTTCCGCGGCAAAGGAGGCCACACCGGTCGGATATTCCACCGCCTCCCCGCTGGCGATTCGGAAAGTAACGGACCGGACAGGCTCTATGCCGAGTTCCTCCAGCAACGATGACGGCATCATCGAGAAGGTCGCGCCGGTCTCGACCAGCGCTTCGACGGTTTGGACAAGCCCATTATCGGGGTTGCCGACCTGAAGCGGGACTCGGAACGTGCCTATAAGCGATTACCCCAAGCCTTTCGCGGCGTGATTCCAATGCGGACGGCCGGCGGTGCTACAACCAGCCCTCGACAGGGACCAACCGCTGGCCCACCGGGTCCACGGCGAGCAGCATATCTCCCAGCGTGGTCGCGCCCACCCAGCAATCGTCTTCAGTTCCGAACACGACCCTGGCCATGCCGCAACGGCCTTCGGCGGCGAACGACGCCCAGCCGGTTGGGTAGTCAACGGTCTTACCGTTGTCGATGTAAAACTTGACGGTGGCAACGGGGTCGATACCCAAGCGGTGCAACAACGACGCCGGCGCCACCGTGAAGGCTGCGCCGGTGCCGGCCAGCGCCTGCACAGTCTCGACAAGCCCGTTAACCGGGCTGCCGACTTGAAGCGTAACTCTAAATGTGTCCATGGCAGCGTGACAGCGACCCTTCGCCGGGGACGAGGCATTGGTCCATCGGATCCACGGCCAGCAGCGTTTTCCCTAATGACGTAGACCCCATTGTGTAGTAATCTTCCGCCCCGAAGATAACCCGGCAATTGCTGCGGCGGCCCGCCGCTGCCAATGATGCCCCACCCGTCGCGTACTCCATGATTTCCCCGGTGGCGATACGGAAAGCAAGGGTTGCATCCGGCTCGATGCCCATTCGCCGCAACATCGTGGCCGGTATCATCGAAAAAGTGGCGCCGGTATCGACCAGGGCGTCCACCGCTTCGGTGTGCTTGCTGTTAAGGCCCCCTACCTCAAGCGGGACCCGGAAACTGCCCATAGGTGCCTCCCCCAAATCGGCGCATCGGGCCGGTTATCATTCCTGATCCAGTATCGCCCCTCCGGCAGCGGCCCGGCTAGGCCCCGACGAAGTGCTTGTAGTAGTTCTCGTCGGTCCGGTCGGGAAGGGGCGGGTTCTCACGGTTCTGAGAGATTTCGCCGGTGTCCCACAGCTTCGAGAACTTGAGGGCCCGCGGGCAGTGACCGTAGGCCTCTTCCACCTCGATCAGCATCCCTTGAAGGTGCTTGGAGTTGTCGTCGTACTCGTAGAGGTCAAGCTCGATGTTCTGCCGGTCGAGCTCTTCCTTCGTGACCACCGAAGCCTTGCCGTTCACCCGCACGGTGTCGTTGATGCCCGGAATGAAGAAGATGAGGCCGATGCGCGGGTTGGCGTCGATGTTCTGGTAGGACTGGAACAGCTTGTTACCGGCGACGTCAGGGAAGAGCAGGCGCGTGTCGTCCAGCACTTTGACGAAGCCTGGCTTGCCGCCCTTGGGGGAAGCGTCGCAGTGGCCCTCGGCGTCAGAAGTCGCCATTACGGCGAAGGGGGCGTTGCGGACGAACTCCTGCACCCACGGGGTAAGGTGGCCCTTGAGCTTGGTCACGGCCCGTTCGGACGGCGCTCCAAACTGCTCGTTAAACGCGCTTGCGCTCACCGACTCTTCGGCTGATGGTTTTTCTACGGTAGTCATACAAGCCTCCTCACCGGATGGTTGCCCTAGATTCTACTTTCACAAGATGAAGCGGGCAAGGGTTGGGCCTTCGCCTCCCAGGGCCTTTCAGTCCACCCAGGGCAGTCACAAGGGCTGCCCCTACGCTTGGTGGCGGAGTGTATGGTAGGGGCAACCCTTGTGGTTGCCCGTGGATTCGGCTATCGTCCGCCGAAAACTGAAAGGCCCTGCTTCGCCTCGGCTCGGTGCCAATCTTGGGCGCGCCAGCCGGGCCGGAGGCGAACGCAAGCCGGTCACCCATTTTCCAGTCCCGCTGCCAAGCTTTCTGATAGAGCGCTCATGGCCTCGGCCAAGCGTTGGCAATCGGGAAGCGAACGGATGCCGATGCGGATGTATTCGGGCAGTCCAAAGGAAGTGCAGTCCCGGACGACAATGCCGCGGGACAGCAGCCGGGAACGCCACGCGGGGCCGTCGCCGACCTGCACCAGCATGAAGTTGGCCTCGGAAGGGGGCGTCTCGAAGCCCAGCGAGGCAAGCGATTCGATCAGGTAGAGCTTGGCCCGGAATACGGCCTGCCGGGCCCGCGGCAGATATTCAGCGTCGGCGAGGGCCGCGATGCCTGCGGCTTGGGCCAGGCTGTTCACGCTCCAGTCCGGTTGAAATGCGCGGAGTCGCGCCACCACCGGCTCGGCAGCCACCGCGTAGCCCAAGCGCAGTCCAGTCTGGGCGTAGTCCTTGGTCATCGAGCGGACCAGCACCACGTTTTCCCGTTGCAGCAGTTTCAGCGAGTCCCAGGGTTTTCCCACGAAGGAGAGGTAAGCCTCGTCCACGATCATCAGCCCGCCGGCCCGCTCCGCCGCGTCCGCCAAGCCCGCAACCTCGGCTTCCCGGAGATAAACGCCGGTGGGGTTGTTCGGGTTGCACAGAAAGACCAGAGCAGGGCAGTGTTCCTCGATCACGGAGGCGGCTTGCCCCAAGTCCCAGCGAAGGTCTCCGGCGGTATCCGCCTGCACCATCACAACCGGCGCGCCGGTCAACTGGCAAGCACCCAAGTATTCGCCGTAGGTGGGCGTGAGAATGACCGCCCTGTGGGATGGCGACAGCCAGGCGCGGGCCAGCAGGTGAAAGATCTCGGTCGAGCCGTTGCCCACCTGTATACGTTCTATTGGTATGGCCCAGGGGACGGCGCGGCCCCCAATGGAAGGATACTCGGAAAGATGCCGGGAGATGGCCTCCCGCAATTCCAGGCATTCGGGGTCGGGATAGGTGGCGAGATCGACCCGGCGCATCGCGTTCCACACTCCACCGGGAGGGCCGAGGGGGCTGATGCTGGCGCTGAAGTCCAGCACGTCCTCGGGCCGCAGCCCCAGCGCCCGCAGTTCGCCGGGACGGATCGACCCGTGTACGGGGCGGGGGCCTGCGCCCGGCTCGTACATTGCCGGGCCGGTGCTGTCAGCTTCGAATCTCATGCTCTGGTATCATACACTGCCAGACTGCCAAGGCGTGCTCGCTCCCACGATTATAGCCTGGGGCTCGGCGTTCCATCCGGGGAACCTCGTCGTTATGCGTTTTTGTTACTGCGGCAGGTGGGTGTCGGCAGGGTGGGTGTATAGTAGGTGAATGAAGGTCATAATGCAGGCGTGGATCGCCGGGAGTCTATCTGGAGTATTCCGGCGTCCCGGCGAACACTCTATTTCGGCCTCTTCGCCGTTCAGACTCTGGCTGGAGCCGGTCTGGTATGCTGGTATGAGATAGGCCACCGGACAGAAACTGGAGCGGTTGAAACTGTCCTGGGAATAACTCAAGGTATAAGCACGGTGGCTGTTGCGGCAGCAGCAATGACCGTTGCTATCTTAGAAGCGTGGGGGTTCGTCATGGTGGTCGGCGACTGGTTGGCGGATAAACTCGAAGAGAGGAAATTGAAGAGGCTCGAAGCAGCACGGTCGGAAGGCCGGTCAGAGGCGTGGGAGCAGTGGGAGGCATGGAACCAGCGCCGGATAGCGGCCGAGGCGGCGGGAGAGTCTTTCACGGAACAACCACCCTCGCTCAAGTAAACATGGCCTGCTAGAGCACCCTGGTCCTACCGTAGGCGATGAGCAACGCCAGCGCCAAGCCGAAAGCCGCCACCAGATACATCGACTGCACGGCGCGTGTGATGTCCTGGGGTTCCAGAGGCCTGGTGGCCTCACCCAGACTGTAACCGCCCTGCGCGGCCACCTTCTCCAGCCGCACCCCCAAGGCCCCCGCCATACCGCTCATGGTCCAACCGGCGTTGGGGCTGCTGGTGCGGCCGTGGTGCCGCCACATGATGCGCCAAGCGTTGGCCGCGCGCTGACCGGGCAGAAGCGCGCTGGCCCCGACCAGCAGCAGGCCGGCCAGCCGGGCCGGGAGCAGGTTCATCAAGTCGTCGAGCCGGGCCGCCGCCTTGCCCAAGTATTCGTAAGCGCCGTGATACCCGATCATGCTGTCCAGGGTGTTGATGGCGCGGTAGGCGAAAGCGCCGGGCAGCCCGAACAGGGCAAAGGCCAGCCACGGCCCCAAGAAGCTGTCGCAGATGTTCTCCGAGACCGACTCCACGGTGGCGGCAGTGGCCTGCTCTGCGGTGAGGCGGGACGGGTCGCGGCTGACCAGCGCGGGCATCTGCCCCCGGACACCGGCCAGGTCCTCTCGCGCCAGGAACCCCCTGACTTTGGCGGCCTCCCGGTGCAGCATCCTCACCGAGAACGTCGACTTGAGCAACACGCCTCCAACGAGGATATAGGCCGCAACATGTACCGACTGCAAACCTTGGGCCACGAAATAGGCTGCGGCGCCCCAAGCGGCGGCCAGCCCGAGGGTGATGAACGCCCCGGCGATGATGCCGGGGGTGCCCCATTTGGGAGCGCGCCGTTCCAGGAACGCCGTCATTCGCCCCATCCACACGGTTGGATGGGCCCAATTGGGCGGCTCGCCGAGGGCCAAGTCGAGGGCTACGGCTACCGCCAGCATTGCCAGCTCTTCGTAGCCGGGCCACATCACGCTAGAACCGGTCCAGCAGGTTGGGCAGCGGTTCCAGCCATCGCCGCCAGATCAAGGCCGTCATTACCGTTAACACCCCCGCTTCGGTCACTTCGTTGATTGCGCCGTAACAGTCGCCGGTGAGGCCCCCCAGGGCCCTTGACATTGCCAAGCCGAGCAGCAGGGCCAGCACCGTCGCCCCAGCCAGAATTCCAAGCCCGCCAAAGCCTCCCAAGAGGACCGAGGCGGCCAGAACAATAGCCCCCGCCGCTAGTGTAGGCGCCAGCGTACCGCCTTGATGGAAGGGTGAGCCGAGCCCGTCTTCCCGGGCGTAGGGAAAGGCAAACAGGGCTACTACCATCGCCCAGCGAGATACGGCCGGGAATAGCAGCACCGTCCATGTCGCTCCGGCGGCGAGGTCGGTAAAGCTGGCAATCCCCACGACGCCGCCCAAGACGGACAGCTTCCAGAACGAGACTGCAATGGCCCCGGCTACCCCGAAGGCCCCGACATGAGGGTCCTTCATGATCTCCAAGCGCCGCTCTTTCGTGTGTCCCCCAAATATTCCGTCGCATACGTCCATCAGACCGTCCAGGTGCAACGCTCTGGTCATCACCAACAACAGCAGGAAGGCGAAAGCGGCCTTGGGGAAGAACGGCCAGTCCACAATCGGCACGAGTCCCACCGCGACAATCGGCAGGCCCAGCAGCAGGCCAACCACAGGATAGAAGGCCCTGGAGTTGCTGATGGTGCGCGGGTCGGGCACCAAGCCGCGGGAGGCTGGCAGGATGGTCAGGAAGCTGACTGCCACCCGGAACGCCTCGGGCATCATGGGAAGCGATGAGCGCTCGCTCAGTGGGACGCCTCTCCATTATCGTCATCCTCGGTTCTCCCGGAGACGCCGGCCTCGGCGAAGGTGGCCATTTCCGACAGGCATTTGGCGGAGGCTTCGACTATGTGCATCGCCAGCGCCGCCCCGGTGCCCTCCCCTAACCGCATTTCCAAGTCCAGCAACGGCGACAGCCCCAACCACTCTAGCGCGATGCGGTGTCCCGGTTCCACCGACCGGTGAGAAGCGATGAAACGTCGGCTGGCGCCGGGGGCAATGGCGGAGGCGATTAGCGCCGCAGCCCCGGAGATGAAACCGTCGATGATGACCGGACGGCCCGCCGACGCCGCGCCCAGCATCACCCCGGCCAGCATACCGATCTCGAAACCGCCGACCTTGGCCAGCACATCCACGCCGTTGGCTGGGTCGGGCCGGTTGGTCTCGATGGCGCGGCGGACGACTGCCGCCTTGCGCGCCACCCCAGCATCGTCCAGCCCGGTGCCGCGGCCAGTGGTTACACTGGGGTCGGCGCCGGTGATTACCGAGGTGATGGCGCTGGATGGCGTGGTGTTGCCGATGCCCATATCGCCGGTGGCAATCAGGTCGACACCATCGGCGACCCGCTCCCGGCTGGCCTCGATGCCGGTTTCCAGACAGGCAATCGCCTGCGCCCGCGTCATGGCTGGGCCGACGGCGATGTTGCCGGTGCCGCGGCCAACTTTCACCGAGCGCAGGGCGGGGTGTTCCGGGAGGTCGGCGGCGACACCGGCGTCCAAAACGACGATGTCGGCCCCGGCGTGCCGCGCCAGCGCGTTGATGGCCGCGCCGCCGTGGAGGAAGTTCATAACCATTGCGGGAGTCACGTCCTGCGGGTATGCGCTGACCCCCTCCGCCACCACGCCGTGGTCGCCGGCGGCAATGATCACCGCCTTGCGGCGGATGGCCGGCTGCGGCTCGCCGAAGATTCCGGCCAGCAGGACCGACAACTCCTCCAGGCGACCGAGGCTGCCCGGCGGCTTGGTAAGGTTGTCCTGCCGCTCCCGCGCCGCCTCCATCGCCGCCGCGTTCAGGGGCAGGATGCGGCCCACAGTCTCATCAACTAACGCCGATATAGTCACCCCCGCCTCCGCTAACCAGATTCCCGAATGCCCCTTGGGATCACTCTGATACTCGACCTCCTGACTATTACCAGCGACCTCGACAATATGGAATCGTCAACTTCAGCAAATAACCGCTCAAGAGCGCTTCCAGCCTCGTCCGCTGTTGTAGGCGACACTCTCAACCTTATAACGCCATTGTGTTCGGATGAATGCTCCGGAGTGTCGGCGAATCCGACGTCAAAAGTGACTATCAGGTGACCATTAAGTTGTGCCCAATCAAATATTTCCGCGTCGGACCGGCCACGCAACCCGACGTCGTATGTGTGTACTACTTCCCAAGACGGTTTTCTTGCCTGCAACCATTCGCGGGTGCTTAGTGGCGTATTTTGGTCAAGCAGCGCTCTGACAGGCGGCGGCTCGTCAACTTCCGGCAACCGGCTGCTCCCTGTCCATTTCCACCCTGGAGTACTCGAGGGCAGCTTTCACGTCCTCTATGGATAACCATAGGATACTCTTCCAGAATTTTGTTTGTGTTTGCGCCCCCGTGGAACATTCCCAGGATGTTGCCAACCATAATCCGCGTGCCTTTAATCGTGGGCGTGCCGCTGCAAATCTTCGGGTCTGACACTACGCGAGAAGACTCCCAAGCGTGCGATACTGGGCCAGAGCCTCCGGTTACGCCATCCCTGGACGCTGGATCCCCCAGAATCACCAAAGTGCGGTAGTCCCAACCCTTGCCCGTGTTGGCATACCACAGGTCAAGCTCCGGCAGGCGGCTGAAACAGGCGGCCACGAAACCAGCGTGGCGACCTTCCATGTCACAAACGCCGACATGGGCCAAACGCTCCCAGGTCCTTTGGAAATACACTCTGCCCACCAGAGATTCGCTTGCCCATTCCCCGGTTTGTTCAGCCCGTCTGACTACTCCGCCGGGCTTGACCCGGACAATCTTGTAACGGTAGCGTTTGCGTCTGGCAAAGGTGGACACTCCCTCACCTTCCAGGCAGTGAAGTAATTGCCAGACCCTGTCAAAAGAGGTCTCGTAGTCCATCAGAACTCTATTCCGGGTTGGGCTTTGATGCCCTGGTGGTAGGGGTGCTTGACCACGTTCATTTCCGTGACCAGATCGGCGTACTCCACCAGCGCTTCGGGCGCGTTGCGGCCGGTAATGATCACATGGAGCATCTCCGGGCGGTTGCGCAGCGCCTCCAGGACGTCCTCCACGGGGATCCAACCGTAGTGCATCGGGTAGGTGAACTCGTCGAGGATGATGACGTCGTAGCCCCCGTTGGCGATCACCTCCTTGCAGTCCTCCCAGTGGGCGCGGGCTAAATCGGCGGTGTGCTCCAGGTCCTTGGAGCGCCAGGTGAAGCCGTCGCCCATCGCCCGCATCTCCACGCCCATCCTCTGGGCCGCGCGCTGCTCGCCGAAGTTGGCGGTGGAGTGCTTGATGAACTGGAGCATGATGACCTTCATGTTCCGGCCCCAGGCGCGTAACAACACGCCCATCGCGGCGGTGGTCTTGCCCTTGCCGTTGCCGGTGTTGACGATCACCAGGCCCTTGTCGATGCGGGGGCCTTTGACCGACTGCGGTCCCGGCTCTTCCCGGGCGGTCTGCTCTGTACTCATCAGCTAACTCTCAGTTGGACGAATGCGGGGATGATTGAGATTGGGCGCAAGTTTCCACGAATCGCGGGGCGAGGCCGGGGTTGCTGCCAAGGTGGACGTGGACGTAGGAAGCCCAGACGCTGTCGGCGCGGAAGCCGTCGGGACGGCCGTCTTGGTCCATGACTTTGTATACTGACTCGTCGGGGTCCGGTTGCCGCTCCAGGGTCGACCAATGGAACTCGTGGCCCCGCACCCGCTGGCCCCGGCGGAGCAGAGGGCCGTCGGAACAAGCCTCCACCTCCCGGTAGCCCAAGGTGAGGCGGCTCTGGGACATGGCGGAAACGGCGGGAATGAGCCCCACCATCGGGTGGGCGTTGCCGTCGAAGTCGGCCAGACTGCGGCCCAAGTACATCAGGCCGCCGCACTCGGCGTACACCGGCACTCCTCGACCGACCGCGGCCTTTATCGCGTCGTGCATCGGGCGATTTTCGGACAGCTCGGCGGCGAAAAGCTCCGGGAAGCCGCCGCCCAAGTAGAGACCGCTCGCGCCCTCGGGCAACGACTCGTCCTCCATCGGGCTGAAGGGCGCGATTTCCGCGCCCCAGGCTTCCAGCAAGTCCAGCGAGTCCTGGTAGTAGAAGTTGAACGCCTTGTCTTGGGCCACTGCAATGATTGCCCGGCGCGGCTGCGGCTCCTTGGGGTACACCTGCACCTCGAAGGCCGGGGATGCGGCCGTCTCGGCCAGCTTGACTATCCGGTCGACGTCGATGGTCTCTTCCACCTGAGCGATGAGGGACTCGTACCAGTTGCGGGCGACGGTGCCTTCGACGGTGGGGATCAACCCCAGGTGGCGTTCCGGCTGCTCGAAGTCGGGCCGTCGCGGCAGGTAGCCCAAGACCGGCAGACCGGTGGTCGCCTCGATCTGGGGCTGGCAGAACTCCAGGTGGCGCGGGCCGCCCACCCCGTTGAGTATGACGCCGGCGATGCGCAAGCCGGGGTCGAACTGCTGGTAGCCCAAGACCTCGGCGGCCACGCTGCGGGCGACCTTGGCGGCGTCGGCGACCAAAATGACCGGCGCGCCCAAGAGCTTGGCCAATTGGGCCGTGGAACCCTCTTCGTCCAAGCTGGAGTGCCCGTCGAACACCCCCATCACACCTTCCACCACCGAGATTTGGCGGCGGCCCGCAGCCTTTTGGAATAGCTCCAGCACCGTGGGATGGGGGAGCAGCCAGGTGTCCAGATTGCGGCTCGGCACGCCGCAGGCCAGTTGATGATAGGACGGATCGATATAGTCCGGCCCAGCCTTGAAGGGCTGCACCGCGTAGCCCCGGCGGGCGAGGGCGCCCATGATTCCAGTAGCGATGGTGGTCTTGCCCACCCCGCTGCGAACACCGGCTATGACGACGGTTGGCCTGGTCATTTTCGTCTCGCTCTGGCCGCAGGATCGGGCCTACACGCTCACCGGGAAAGTCTCGCCGTATTTCTCGACTAGGGCCAGGAAGTTGTCGTGGCGCGGCGGGTTTGTTTCGTCGTCGTCCGATTTGCGGAGGTACACCCGCAGCAGGGGCTGTTCCTCGCCGTCCAGCAGCCACAGCGAGTAGCTGGGCAGGCCCTGCTGGTTGGTGGTGTGGACCAGCTTGCCGGACTTCACCTCGTCCATCTTGAGGTGCAGGTGAGTTCCGCCCTCGCCCATGAAAGTCACGATGTCGCCGTCCTCGGTGAACCGCAGGTCCTCGAACATCGTGTAGACTTCGGCGGTGGTGGCGGCGTTGGAAAGCATCAACACCACCTCGGCGAACCGGTCTTGCTCACATTCTTCCAGCAGTTGGCGTAGCATGGGCGACTCCTTCAGGGTGTCACAAAAAAATGACCAGGAATAAAGAACGCCCGGCGTGAAAGCCGGGCGCAAGTTGCGTTGCGACTCTTGCCCTCTATCCACGAAGCGCGTCAAGTCAGGCTCGAAGGCAGGTATCCTGGCTCCCGGCATTCCGAACGCGAGGCGATGCCGGTTACAGTGGCGGGACCGCGCCGGACTCACACCGGCTTCCCCGTTGCCCCGGCCAGCCGGGGCGCCTCCGAATCCCAAAGTTGGTAATGTGCTGCCGTCATTGTATGCCCCGCCGCCCCGCCAGGCAACACGCGCGCCTGCGGTATACTGTAGGGGCGTCGCTAGCCATTGACCGGGAATTCCCGTTCGTGTTAGTTTAGCGAAAGCAAATAGCGCCGAAGAATCGCCGCTTAGAAAAACGCAAGGAGCGTACAAGTAATGGAAATAACCACGCTCGCCATCGAAAAGCTCAGGGAAGTCATGGAGGAACAGGGTGAGCAGGACGGGTCGCTGCGGGTCATCGCCATGCCCGCCGAAACCGGCGGACTTCAGTACATGCTGACCATGGAAAACGAGACCCAGAACGATGACACCGTGCTGAAGATGGACGGCGTCACGTTTCTGATGGACTCCGACAGCGCTCCGTTCCTGGAAGAGGCGACCATCGACTACGTCGAGAACTTCGGCGGTCAGGTCGGCTTCGTCATCAACAACCCGCTGTTCGCCAGCGCCGGCGGTTGCGGGTCCGGCTGCGGATGCGGGTCCGGTGGCTGTGGTTGCGGCAGCGGGGGTTGCGGCGGCCACTAGACCGAACCACCAACCCCAAGAGCGCAGGAATGGCAGAGGCCTTGGGCGTTGTCCAAGGCCTCTATTATTGCGAAGCGCAAATGTTCAGACTGGGGCGAGGTCGGGTTTGGAGAGGAGGGAGTGCGAGGCTTGGTTGGGGTTGCGTTCTTGCAAACCCCAGGTTCCGAACATGGAATGCCAACACTCTCAACGAGCCGACATATATCACGGGAGGGGACTACGCTGAGGGATCGTCCAGCAACGCCATCTTCTCCTGGAACAGCGCGATGGCCCGTTCTTCCGGCACTCCAATGAAGAATCTCAGTCCCTGAACGTACTCCAGCACTTCCCTGGGAAGCATAAGCAGGTCGTCGCGGGGCCCAGTGGCCCTGTATAGGTTGTTGATCCAGTCCTCCTGCCCAACGAAAAGGGCATCCTCCAGCAACACAAAGTCCCGGCGCTCCATTTCCGAGCTGGCCATCCACCGGGAAAAGACGAAGGGCAGTCCGGTCCACGCCTGCCATTCCTCCCCCAAGTCGTACCGGTGCGGGAAGCCGCGCGCCCGCCGGCGGCCGCGCAGGGCTTGGTTGCCCGTCAACAGGACAGCATCGTGGTCCGATTGCTGATCGACGAAAACCTCCCGGCGGACCTCGTGCTTCAACGTCAGCAGCGCCTGAAGCAGGCTCACCGACGTGGCATCGCCGTCGCCAAGGGCGATGCGACCGCCACTCAAGGCTTCTATGGGCGTCTTGGAAAGGAGTACGCTGGACGTGGCCCTGGCAACCGACGCGACGCAGAACCCTGAAATGGGGACGGCCTTTGGCGCCAGCCGGAAAGTATCCACCAAGGATACCGGCCCGGCGTCTATTTCACCCTGCTCAAGGGCCTCAGCCACCGCGTTGGGTTCCATGTTTCGCAATTCAATGCCGCGGCGCTCCATGTCGAAATAGAACGCCTCGCATTCCAGATTGGGTATCCGGGCTACATTGATGGGCATGGCAAAGACCAACTTCCTGAAAGCTAGATGGCTGGGTTCGAGTGTGGATGCCCGCCTGCAACACTGAGAAGGCCCCCGTTCATCGCCGGAGAAGCCGTGGTCAGAGGCTTTCGTCCGGTCTGCTTCGGGGGCCTTCCCAAAGGGTCTAGCGCCGTCAGGGGCTACAGCCGGGGCCCCATGAAGGTGGAAGACTGCTTGCGGTATACCTGGATGCGGTTGCGAGGTCCTTCGCAGACGAACACCGTGTTGGAATCGTCCACCTCAACCCCGCTGGGGGCCCAGAAGTCCTTCTCCCGCTCCAGTCCCGGCGAGCGCTCCCGTTCTCCCCACATCTCCGGGTTGGCGTCCAACTTGTCCTTGCCCCACTTGGAGATGGTCGCATCACCGGTCTTGAGGGTGACAAAGTCGCCGTCGGGGTCGAAGACCTGAAGGCGGTCGTTCAACCAGTCGGCGACGTAGATGATGCCGTCCTTGTCGACGGCGACGTCGGTGGGACGATTGAACTCGCCTTCGCCCGATCCGGAAGAACCGAACTTCATCAAGAACCGGCCGTCGGCGGTGAACTTCTGGATCCGGTCGTTCCGCCAGTCGGCGATGTATACGTTGCCCTGTTTGTCTATGGAGATACCCCAGGGCATATTGAACTCGCCGTCGCCATCGCCGTAGATCCCGAACTTGGCCAGGAACTTTCCGTCAGGAGTGAATTTCTGGACACGGTGGTTCATGCTATCGACGACGTAGACGTTGTCGTCCTTGTCGATGGCCAGGCCGGCGGGCCGGTCGAGCTCGCCGTCACCGCTGCCGACGCGCTCCTCCCACTTGCCGACGTAGTCCCCATCCCTGGTGAAGATGGATATCCGATGCACCCATTCATCGGACACGTAGACGTTGCCATTGCTGGCGACGGCCACGGTCACGGGCCAGACCAGGGAACCGTCGTCGAAGTTGTACTCGTGGGGCCCCTGCTGGGAGACGCCGCGGGCAAAGGCGTTGACGTATTCCTCGTCAACGGTGCAGACCGTGATGCGGGTGCCCTCGGGCCGGTATTCCGGAGACCGGCACAGGACGTACATCAGGTCGTCCTCGCCCCGGGCCATGTGGACCGGGTAAGTGAAACCCGGTCCGAACTGCTCGCCGCGCCCGATGGTGTGGCTGTACTGAAGCTGGACGTGCGATATTCTGGTGGGGGTCATATTCACCTCATGGTGTCTGACTAACGGTGGTTGACTAAATGAATTCCATCTGCTCGAACGAGCCGTTCACAATGGGCTTGGCATCCAGGCCCATCCACTTCTCCAGGAGGGTGGAGTAGAGGCCGCGGAAGTCGTTGTTGAAGTGCAGGTCCCCCTCCAGCAGCTTTTCCGGCGCCAGTGAGGGATATTCACCGTACAGGCCGCCTTTGACCGACTCGCCCACCACGAAGGCCACGCCGCCCGACCCGTGGTCGGTGCCGGAGCCGTTGTCGTGGACCCTGCGTCCGAACTCGGTGAAGACCAGCAACACCACGTTGTCTCCGGCGTCGTGCTCCTTCAGGTCGTCGTAGAAGTCGGCGACGGCGGCGGATGTCTCGATCCATAGCCTGGTGTGGTTCGCCAGTTCGCCGGCGTGGGTGTCGAAGCTGTTGTAGGGCGCGGTGGTGTAGAGCACCCTGGTGCCCAAACCCGCCAGATGCACTTGGGCGATGTTGCGCATGTATTGAGCAACGTCGTCTCTGCCGTATTCCACGGTCGAGGAATACATGCCGGGGGCGGTGCTGAGAATGTCAGCCCCTTCTAGGGCATCCAGGCCCGTCTGGGCGAGGTAGTCCAACACCGGGCCCTGGCCGATCATCGGCGAGTAGACCCTGGAGAACACGTCGAGGGCCTTGGTCCGCTGCTCTTCGATCTCGATCCCGGTGAGCACGCCGTAGGTCTCCAGGTTGCCCACCGAAGCCACCGGCACGCCGGGGGCCACCAGGGACCTCGGAAGACCCCTGCCGAAGTTGACGCCGGTCAGCACGTTTTCCTTCGCCGGGTCCAAGTCGCGCACGGTCCGGCCCAGCCAGCCCTCATCGCCCACCTCGTCCGGCTCGCAGGTGTGCCAGATGTCCATAGAGCGGAAGTGGGAACGGCTCGGGTTGGGGTATCCCACGCCCTGGATGATGGCGAGCTTGCCCTCATCGTACAGGCGCTTCATCGGCGCCATCGCCGGGTTGAAGCCGATCTGGTCGTTGATGGGAATAACCCTGTCGGTCTCGATCCTCACGTTGGGCCGGTTGTCCAGGTACAGGGAGTCACTGTAAGGGATGATGGTGTTCAGCCCGTCGTTGCCCCCCGACAACTGGAGGACCACCAGCACCGGGTCTTTCTTGGTGGATGTCATTTCTTTCCCCTTCCTTTGTTATGCGAATAGGTACTCGGTGGTGGCCACGATGGACTGTAGCATCTGGCCGACCCTTTGGCCGAACTCCTCGGTGCCGGTCCGCAACTCGCCTTCGCTGCGGGCCAGGGACACCAACTCGGTGCGGGTGACATCAGCCAACTCGTAGGCTCCCAGCATTTCCAGGCAGCCGTCGACCAACCGCTCCGGCGAGATGGTGTCTCCCTCGGAACCCAGGCGGTTGATGATGGCCTGGACTCCGCGGTGGCCGGTGTTGCCCACGGCGTCGGCGGTGAAGTTGATGCGCTCGACCAGGGTGCCGCTGTCGATCCACTCCCTGCCGGTATGCCAGCCCTCTACCGTCGGGGGGTTGAGCAGGTCCTGGCCCATGTAACGGATGGTCAGGGTCATGGCGTTCATGCCGGGTTTGGGCAGGTCGAAGTCGCCGACCAGGCGCATGGTCCCTACCACGGTCTCGGTGGGACTCTTCACCTTGGTGAAGCGGGCGTCCTTGAAGAAGTCGGCGTTGAACAGCACCCGCAGCATCGAGCGGATGTTGTAGTTGGAGCGGAAGTACTCGTCTTCCAGCATCTTGATGGCTTCGGGTTCCCTGGGGGGCGTGTTCTGCCATGCCGGGACTTGGGGCTCGTCGGCGACGAAGAAGTTGTACAGGTGCCTGGCGATGAACCTGGCCGTGCCGGGCTGCCTGGCGACAATCCTGACGATGTCCTCGCCGTTCCAGTTGCCGGTCTCGCCCAGGAAGGTCTTCTCGCCATAGTCGTGGTCTGACGGGTCGTAGATGAAGGCGGCCTCGTACTTGCCATAGGGGTACCTGGGGACCGAGTTGGTCACCGTCCAACCGGTGAAGGCACGGGCGCACTCCTTGACGTCATCCTCGGAATAGTTGGCCTGCCCGTCCATACCGACGCCCATGGAGAAGAGCTCCAGCAGCTCGCGGCCCCAGTTCTCATTGATGGCGTCCTTGTGGCTCATGCAGTTGTCCAGGTAGAACACCATCGCGGGGTCGGCGGACAGACCCATGAGCAGGTCCTGGAAGTTGTCCATTCCCATGGTGCGGAACATGTCGAACTCGATCTGTTGCTGCCGTGGATACTCGCACTTGGCGTGGCCGGTGACGAAGATCTGGTGCCAGAAGAGGGCTATCTTCTCTTCCAGCGGGCGCTTGGTGTTGATCATCCGGAAGGTCCATTCTTCCTGCTGGCCTTCCAGTCCCGCCTGGGACACCCACTGCGGCTGATAGCGCATCAGCACGTCCCGCTCGATAGGGGGCTGCGTGTCGGGATGCAGCAACTCCTCCACAGTGGCCTCGTAGCCCTTGGCGGCACGGGCCTCCAGCTCTTCATACGTCGCGCCAAAACCGGCGCGGCGCATCAAGTGGGCCATTAAAGCGATGTCCTTGTCTGCCATTCTTCCTCCTCCTGAATACATTATCCTCGGTCGTTTACCGGCAGCAACCTGACGATTACGGTTTCCTATCGTACCTCCTTCACTCCGAGGTGGTATGCGCCAATGGTTTCTCGCTCCCCAATTATAGATGGGCTATCGCCCGCACAGGCACCACCGTATTCTTAACGTTGACCTACGTCAACATAGTTTATCACGTCACAATCATTATGGCTTGAGGGCAGGGAAAAAGGACAGGGTTTTCTGAAGCCGTCTCCCGCAGTGGCCGCAATATGTTTCGGTCCCGGGGTTAACAGGGTTTCCCCGCCAGTGTAGGCGTTATAGGCACAATAATCTGTCCCGGTTATGCTGAGCGACGTGAGAGCGACGCATGGGGTTCCTCGGAGGCTTGGACGGGCCGGAGCGCTGTGGGTGGTGGTCGTGGCGGTGGTATCACTCGTGGCGCTGGCGTGGGAGGCACTCATGGCTATCGTTGATTGGCCAGTAGAGGAGGATACAAAATGGCAAGACGACGGGTAGCTCACACCAGCAAAGCCATAGACGGCGACATAACCGGAATCTGCGGCTTATGGGGCACCAGGTCCGTCTTGGTTCATGTCGGCAAGGTCAGAGCGATTCACCAGATTAGACACGAGATTCATAACTGTTATGTCCGTGAGGGTGGGGTAACGGCTTCTGTCATAGTAGCGGGACCAGCTGGACGGGAGTACCTAACTGCCATTGCGGACAGCATATCAACAACCAACCTGGCCAACCTGTCGGACTGCTAAGCATGGACACAGGTTGCGCTATCCCAACGTGCCAAAGACGCGCCAACAAGGGCGGCTACTGGTCTGCTCACTATCAACGATGGCTGAAAGGGCAGGACATGACTCCTCCCATTGAGGCGAAGGGGCAATGGGGGGCGAGTAGAGGAACCGTGCAACTTCCGCAAGGTTATGTCATGTAACTGGCGGAGAGTACGCTGGCGAGTACCTTCACCGGTGGTCATGGAACAGATGCTTGGACGCCCGTTGCTCCCCCATGAGAACGTCCACCACAAGAACGGCATAAAGAGCGACAACCGGCCTGAGAATCTGTCTACGATGTCTTTGATATGTTAAGTTGAGACGATTACCAAGGGAGGGTAATCATGTCTCATTCCTATCCCAGCGACATCAGCCGGGAGCAATTCGCCCGGATTCTTCCCCTTTTGGAATCGGCCCGGCGACGGACCAAGCCTCGCACCGTGGACTTGTATGACGTTTTCTGCGGCGTGCTCTACCTCCTGAAAAGCGGTTGCCAGTGGCGGATGCTCCCTGTGGACTTCCCGGACTGGCGCACTTGCTACAAGTATTTCCGGCAATGGAGTGAACGGCCCGGCCCGGAGAAAGAGTCCATTCTGGAGCAGGTCTTAAAAAAAATGGGTTGGCGCGGCCCGGCAAAGCAATGGGCGGACCGAGCAGACCAGCTTCTGCATCGTGGACTCCCAGAGCGTAAAGAACACCGACAGCGCCGGGAACAAGGGCTATGACCCGGGCAAGAAGGTGTCCGGGATCAAGCGGCACATCGCGGTGGACACGCAAGGGTTGCCCCATGCGATTCACGTGACCACCGCCGACGTTACCGGCCGGGCCGGGGCTTTGGCGATGTTTGACCAACGCCGGGGAGACCTGAACCGGGTGCAGAATGTGATGGTCGACGGGGGCTACACTGGGAAGCCCTTTGCTGCGGAGGTGCAGAACCTGTTGGGAGCCTCGGTGGAAGTGGTCAAACGCAACGAGTTGCACACTTTCTCGGTGCTGCCGAAACGATGGGTGGTGGAGCGGTCTTTCGCTTGGCTGGAGAAGTGCCGCCGCCTCTGGAAGAACTGCGAGGGAAAGCTCAATACCAGCCTGCAAATGGTGGTTCTCGCCTTTGCTGCCCTGCTCTTGAAAAGATTGTAAACAGGTTCTAATACTACAGCCGCAGATAGAGGGTGAGGCGGCGTTTGTAATGGCAGAGACGGGCTCTGGCTTGATGGCGCCGCCTCCATCGGGACCACTTCAGTACCGATTTCGCCTTGGATCTGGGCTGCCAGATCAAGCGGTACAGCAGCCGGCGCACCTCGGGAACCGTCAGCGGTATCAGGGTTTCATCCCACTCTGACTCTCCCCCTTTTTGCCGTTGCGGCAGGTGTTGGCCTGTTGCCGGACCACCGCCAGATAGGCATGGGCCAGCATCGCCAGGGTGACGTGCCGGTACCAGCTATCCCATTTCCGCACTTCATACTGGTCCAGCCCCACCTGTCCCTTGGCCTCCTGGAAGCACTCTTCTATGGCCCAGCGGGTACCTGCCACCCGCACCAGGTCTTCCAGGGTTGTGTCCGCTGGACCAAAGCAGGCGTAATAGGCCAACTCTTCAGGCTGGGCAATGCTGCGGCGAACCAGTAGCCAGTAGCCCTTGCCAGGTTCCCGCAGAGGCCGTATCGCCACCCTGATCCAGTCGTAGACCCGGGGGCCCTTGGCTCCCTTTCCAGCACTGAGCCGCACCCATGCGGATTCCTCAAACTGCGACGCCAGCCGGTCCGCCCGTACCTGACGCGGCCCCTTGTCCGTCATAGCCCACAGCTTCTCGTTCCTCTTGATGGCCAGCACGTGGGGAATCCCCGCCCCCTCCAGCCACAGCCGAAGGTTGCGGTCACTACCGTACACTTCATCCCCAGTGACCCAGCGGAAGGGAACTTCCGCTTCCACCGCCCGCTCCAGCATCTCCCGGGCTAACTGGGGCTTGGTTCGGAACCTTACCTCCTCCGGCACCCCTGCCTCCCCACGGCGTTGTCCAGCATCGGCCCATACCTGGGGCAGGTACAGTTCCCGGTCCAGCAGCACTCTCCCCTGGGCGGTGGCATAGGTCAGAAAAACTCCTATCTGGCAATTTTCAATCCGTCCCGCCGTCCCACTATACTGCCGCTGCACCCCCACCGGTTTGACACCCTTCTTCAGGAAGCCGGTCTCGTCCACCACCAGCACCCCATCGGTCTCCCCCAGATGCTCCACCACGTAGGCCCGCAGGTCGTCCCGAACCAGGTCGGCATCCCAGCGATAGGTGGACAGTAATCGCTGTACCCCGTCGGGGCTAACGTCGCCCGCCCGCTCCGCCAGTTGCCAGCCGTTCTTGCGCTCCACCGGAGCAATTAGCCCCTTCAGATACTCCAGGGCCCGCCGGCGGGGTTCCGAACGGTGAAACCGCTCCGCAATGCACCCATGAACTTCCTCAATGCCTTTGGCCCACCGGGCCACTTCCAATACTTCGTCCCGCTCAGTTGCCACCACTTCACCTCTACCACTCCCAGAAGTAACTCCATTCTACCAAGAACTATCTGCGGCTGTAGTACTAAGAATCTGGAACTGTGGAACCTGTCCCAACCGACCGGGCAACGAGCGGTTGACCTGGTAGTTTGGGCGCGGGAAACCTTGTCCCTTTACAGAGACGTTGTGGAGGAAGGATAGACAATGGAGAGTTTTTGTCTTTAAGCAGTCACAACGACATCACTATTGGGGCAAGATGTTGACTTTGGGGGCAAAGGGGCGTTTTTAAGGCAAGGCCACTATCAGTGGCACTTGGAGCAGAAACTGTGAGTCCAGCACCGGCCCGGCAGGTGCGCCCGCTTCTTCCCGTTCACCCTGGTCTCGGAGTCGGAGGCATTCATCACTTTGGAATCCAGCGACACCTACACCTACCTATACTTGCTGCAAGGTGAGGGAAGGAGAGGCGCAGTCCTGCATTCACAAGGCTCCAGTAGCAGAAACTCCAGGATAGAGCACGGGTTGGCCGCAGGAACCTATGCTATGGAGGCACCACCAACGAGGCCGGGCAGATGGGCAGCGTGAAGCTGCCCATCTGCGGGCCGGAGGGAACTGCGCCGACGCCCACTTTGACGCTTACACCGGAGTCTGCCAACAATCCCGCGCCGGTACCGATGGCGACGCTTGGGCTGACTCCAACACCAACGCTTACACCGGTTCCAACGGTAGTGCCGACGGCAATACCCACGCCGAAATTGAAGCTGCCGCCGAACGGGCGCGGGCCTCACACAGTGAATTGCTCGTGGTCAGACAGGAACCATAAATAGTCTTTTTCTACAATCCGTCGTTGTAATACTAGTACCGTTTCCAGTTAGATTTATTGATACTGGAAGGCTGCCTCTAACTCTGGATTCCTGCTTGCGCGGGAATGATTAACAGATATCCGATATAAGGCATATTCAAGTGGAAACGGTACTAGTATTACAACGACGGTTGGCGTGATAGGGCTCTTGGGAGTCCCTTCCCGGATATAGGCCAGCTTTCACGACAGCTTCCCGCCCGACCGTTCCCAAGTGCAATTTCTACTCACGAGGCACCCAATTTGATGAAGCGTCGTTGTAATACTAGCAGCCCGTCCGAGAAACACCGTTTATAAGCCGCTGCCGGTATGATGGGGGCGAGCATTTGGTGTGCGGAGCCGTTGATGAGCAAGACCTACCGTAGCTATGACCCCAACCGGCAGTTGCCGTTGCCGGCGGCGCTGCGGGAGTAGCTGCCACCGGACCATCTGGCCTACTTCATCTCCGACGTGGTGGACCAGTTGGACCTGTCGGCCATAGAAGCTCATTATGGACAGGAGGCCGGGGCGGGCCACCCTGCCATCCTCGTATGATGGTCAAGGTGCTGCCCTATGGCTACTGCATCGGGGTGTCCTCCTCACGACGCATCGCCCAACGGCTCCATGAGGACATCGCCTTCAGGGTGCTGGCAGCCAACAACACACCGGACTTCCGCACCATCTCACTTTCGGAAGGATAATCTGGCGGCGCTGTCCGGCCTGTTTTTGCAGGTGCTGGTGCTGTGCCAGCGGGCGGGTCTGGCAAAGCTGGGCCACGTGGCGCTGGATGGCACCAAGGTCAAGGCCAACGCGTCCAGGCACAAGGCGATGAGTTACGGCAGAATGAAAGAGAAGGAAACGCAGTTGGCCGCTGAGGTGGCCGAGTTACTGCGGCGGGCCCAGGAAGTGGACGATGAGGAAGACCGCAGGTACGGCAAGGACCAGCGGGGTGATGAGCTGCCGGAGGAGTTGGCCTTCCGGGAGAGCCGGTTGCGAAAGATACGGGAGGCCATGGCCGAGTTGGAAGCCGAGGCCCGGTCTGGGGCGGAACAGGCCGAAAGCGAAGGCCGAAATCATCCGGGAGTGCCCGAGGACCGGGCGCAGCGCAACTTCACCGACGCCGAATCCCGCATCATGCCGGCGCCGGGAGACCGGGATTTCATTCAGGGCTACAACTGTCAGGCAGTAGTGGACTGCGCTCATCAGGTGATCTTGGCGGCCCGGGCCACCAACCGGACCTCGGACAAGGGACAAGCCGTGGGCATGGTGGAGGAAACCATCGGCAACGCCGTGGGCAATCCCGAGGAAAATTTCCGCCGACGCCGGCTACTACTCGGCCAAGGCGATTGAGAGCCTGCACGCTCTGGGCGTGAACCCCTACATTGCGCCGGACCAGACCCGCCATGGAAGGGCAGGGACCGGATGCGCCGGAAGTTGCGGACGAAACTGGGCAGGGAGCGATACGCCCTGCGAATGGAGACGGGAGAGCCGGTGTTCGGTCAGATCAAGCGGGCCCGGGGGTTCCGGCAGTTCCTGCTGCTGGGCCTAGAGAAGGTAAGCGGGGAGTGGCGGCTCATCTGCACCGGCCACAACCTGCTCAAGCTGTTCCGCTTTGGGGGTGTGACTGAAAGTGGTTGGGAAAGGGAGTTTACAAAGTAGGCCAGGATTGGCAGTCTGCTGATAAATGGAAACAATGCGGATGGAGGGGTGATGCAGCGGATAATGCAGGAGATTATGGAACGAGCCATTGGGGAGATGCGGGAAGCCCTGGCCCAGGAAGTGGACGATGGGGAAGCTGGGCATTGGGACCCGGACGCTTGGGAGGAAGAGGTCATCCAGTTCACCCGGCAAATGGGCCGGCGGATGATGCAAACCTGGGCTGAGGTGAAGGCTGAGCAAGCAAAAGCTCAGGACCCTTTTGTCCCGGCTGCGGGGGAAGGCGGCATCTGCACCGGTGGCAACCCCTGGCGTGGTTAAGCCTCTTCGGACGGATTGAAGTGCAAGCCCCCTATCTGCGTTGCCCCCAGGAGCCTCCGCCGGCGGTGGGCCACCGGCCTTTCCAAGAGTTGACCGGATTGCAGGGTCGAGGCAAGTCATTGGCCTTGCAACGGGCCTTAAGCGACTTTGGGGCGGAAAGGTCCTTTGAGCGGGCCAGCCGGCAACTGAAGGAACACTACGGCGTCCGGTTGCACCGCAGCAGTGTCCGGGAGGTGGTGCTGCAACAAGCGGAAAGAGCTGGCGGATTTGTGGAGCGGGAGGCTATTGCCAGCTACCAGGGGCAGCGCAGCTACCGGCCTGGGCCGCCGTGGCTGATCGTGGAGACCGATGGCAGCATGGTGCGCACTGGGAGCTGGAGCCCGGCCCGGCGGGTGGAGTGAGTCTTGGGGGGCGTCCCAAACGGGTCAGAAAGACCCAGTGGCGGGAAGTGCGGCTGAGCCTGGTGGAGACGTTGGGTGGAGGGGAACGGCGCTACGCCGCGGCTATAGGCCCTCCCCAACGGACGGGAGAGCAGATGTTTGCCCTGGCGCTCCAGCAGGGGTATGGGGACGGCACTTGGGTGCATGGCGTGGGAGACGGGGCGCCCTGGATTGCGCAGCAGGTGGCGTCGGTCTTCCCCAGGCAGCGCTTTCTGCTGGACCGCTACCATCTTTTGGAACACCTGCATGAGGGGGCGTCTGCCCTGTCGCCGGGCGACGCCGCAGCGGCCAGGGCTTGGGCCGGAGTGCAGGCGAGCCGCATTGACCAGGGCGAAGTGTCCGGGGTGGTAGCCGAATGCCGGAGCCGGTCGGGAGCAAACGCCGGGCATCCGCTGCACCGGCTGGCGGGATACCTGGAGAACCGGCAGGGACAGCTGGATTACGCCGCCGCCCGCCGGGAAGGTCTGCCCATCGGCAGCGGTGCGGTGAAAGGAGGGCATCGCCCGGTGATTCAAGATCGATTGAAGTTGCCCGGCACATGGTGGAAGGAGGAGACGGTGAACCCTATGCTGGCCTTGAGGTCCCTGCGAGCCAACAACCGGTGGGAAGCCTTTTGGAACTGATTCCAACGACTTCTAGTCACACCCCCGCTTTGGGGCCAAGTTGCCTGCTAAAGGGCGCACCGGCACAATGGGAGGCTTGCTCTGGGCATCAACACCTGGGTGTTAGCCAGGCTACTGGAACATTGGCGCTTGCCATTGCCAATCACGAATGTCGTCAATTGGTCCGAGCTCATTCTACGCCAGTAAGGCATTCCTCGGACGGACTGCTAGATTCCCACGTCACTCTTGCAAAGGCGCACCGGAATGGAGCTCGAAGAGGTTAGCGCAAACGCCGCCGTGCGGGGCGTCCTCACGGATAGTCTGGCAACGACCCCTAAAGTCATGTGGTACGGTGACTCCGCCCTAGAAGTCATTTCAAGAGTCTGCTGGAGCACAGGGGAATAGAGGCTGCGAGGATGAAGGAGAAGGAGACGTGGGCCAGTCTCCCGTACCGGACCAACAGTCTGCGATAGTCGTGCAGCCAGTTGAAGGTCCGTTCCACCTTCCAGAGGTACCTGCAATTAGAGACCTCCGCTTTCCGGCTGCGCCGGAGCCGCTTGCTCCGGCGCTACGGGATGCAGGGCTTGATTCCCCTTCGGCGCAACCGCGGCCGGAAAGACTCTAAATCGTGGAACATAGGCAACTATGGAGCTTCGATGGAAACAACGCCCTGCTCGGCCTCATTTCCGAAGCCCCGAGGATTCGCTTTGGCTCCCTTATTTGACCCGGTGCTGGCGGTACACACGACTGATATTAAGCCTTTGCGGCATCAAATCCCCTCTGCATGTGAGTCATGCTGAGGCGGCGGCTTCGCCTCTCCCAGCGGACTATCCGGGCACCTAAACTAAAGCCAAGGTGGGATGTGCATTTGGGGTGTGGCCGGAATCGCTCTGGGAAGCTTGCGCCAGCCCTTCCGCCTTGGATTGCAGGATGGTGCGGCAGCGGCGTTTGACCTCCTCCCTCCGGCTGGCCAGGGCATCGAGGAAGTTCCCGACCCTCTCCTGCACCCGGGACTTGGTCCCCAAGCACAGGTTCCCGGTCGCTTCCTCCCTCGCCCAGCCCCAGATGGCCTCATCGGCGTTGAAGTCCGGGCTGTAACCCGGCAGATTCATCAACCGCAGGCCCAGGCCCGGCGTCCGCAGATACTCCCTTACTGCCTCGCCGCGGTGCGCCGGGGCGTTGTCCCAGATCACGTTCAACGGCCCGGCTTGCCTCTCTCTCAATTGCCTCAGGAACATGGCCGATGTTCCTGAGTTGCTGTTCCCCTCCAGCTCCATCCACTCCACCTCGCCGGTCTCCAGGCACACCGCCGAGTAGTAGCTGGCCTTCTCGCCATAGCGCGGGCTGCTCGAGTCCACCAGGCCGGGTTCTCCCTTCAGCACCCACTTGCCACGCAGTTCGGCGTCGGCACGGAAGTGGGCCTCGTCGGCAAAGAAGACCTTGGCCCCGGTCTGCCGGGCCTCCTCCCTCAAGGCCGCGTACTCCGCAACGAAGGCCTCCCTCCGGGACTCGTTCGCCTTGAGCAGGCGTTTCTTGGGACGCTTGAAGGCGAATCCCAAACGGTGCAGGCAGTTCAGGCAACTGCTCCGGCTCAAGCTGACGCCGCAGCGCTCCGAGACATACTGCCGAATCACCTTCCAATACCAGTTGGCCAATTCAATACCCGACGTGGCTGGCGGTTGCTGCACCGCCCCTTTCAACTCCTCCTGCTGCGCCTGGTCCAGGGCGGGGGGGAACCACCGGTCTGCTCGAACATCAGGGCCGCCGGTCCTCCCTCGCCGAAGGCCGACGCCCATCGCCCGATGGTGTGCGGGTCCCGCTCCAGGGCCTCCGCCGTGGCTGCTGCCGTCCAGCCCTGGGCCAGCAGCAACATGGCGTACCATCTCTCCCGCTCCCGGGGCGTGGGCGCCAGAATCATCCGCCTCCGCAAGTCCTTCACTCCCATCTGCCATTGTTCCAGAGACCGGTCTATCTCTCTCACGCCCATCACCTACCCCTCGCAACTCCTGAGACCAGCTAACCCAGTTCCCTCCCAAATTTACCCTATCCGTCTGCGCATTTCACCTTGGCTTTGGTTTAGAAGACCATCATGCCGGGAGTGCTAATCAAGAAGTTTAGCCGCCCGGGGTTCAGGCTGCGACGCATCGGACTTGATGCGCCGCATGGTCAAGGAAGATCCGTTCAAGTTCAACAACACTCGCTCGTTCCCCGAGCGCATAGCCTCCCCGTTCAGCTAGGCCCCTACCTTCTGCACCAGTTCGATGCCATATTGTTGAGCGGCGTTATGACCCAACATTCGAGCGATGGTGGTTTCTTCTACGTCCGCCTCGCTCAGAGCCTGAATGGCGTCCCAAGCGCTCGTTGTATCTTGATGGGGATAGCGGGAGCCCCAGACGACCTTCGCTGCGAAGTCGTGAGGCAGCTTCTGGATAAGCCGCTCCTCGGCATCGAAGCCCAGCATCACCTGGCCTTCCTCCCACATCTCTTCGGGGTCCGTCCGG
Source organism: Dehalococcoidia bacterium (assembly GCA_965197575.1). Classification (GTDB taxonomy): domain Bacteria; phylum Chloroflexota; class Dehalococcoidia; order Lucifugimonadales; family UBA3495; genus VXOI01. Next base: position 4,294,579 of record OZ240214.1, on the reverse strand, counting down.
ACTGGATAGTGGTGGAGCAGCGTGATAACTCGGGTAGAAGCTTCCATCTTCTCGAGCACCTCTTCCATCCACGAAGCCTTGCCGTGAGCTACCACCACCTTCATTTGCGGGTATCGTTGCATCACGGTAAAACCGATCAAGGTGGAAGCCACGAACATGTGATTATCTAGCCAATTTGAGATGATCGGCGCAATCGGATGTCCCAGTGGCATCCCCGCATACATGAATGGGCGGCTCTCGCCGGTACCCCCCCCAGCGAAGGGTCCCCCTCCCCCTCCCAAATCGAAGGGTACTAGATTGAGCCGTCCCTTTACTTTCTCCATAAACTGGCCGTGGGAGGTCCACTCCGGGTTCCACAGACCAGGCGTCGGATGGACGGCGGCCGACACCCCGAGGTTTTCCAATTCCGCCCAGAGCGGGTCGAAGTAGGGATGGGTGAAGTAGCGTCCCTCGAGAAACATGGGCCGGATAAAGGCCCCGCGGAAACAGGAAATCCTGGAGACCCGCTGTAGCTCCTCAAGGGCCAAGTCAATGTCCTGGAGGGGCAACATGGCCGCCGCGAAGAGCCGGTCAGGAGCCGCCTTGCAGAAATCGGCAATCCAGTTGTTGTAGGCTCTCGCCAGCGCATAGGCCACATCCGGGTCCTCTACCAAGTGAAATCCCTCGGCGAACCAAGTAGGGTAGAGGAAGGCTTGATCCACGCCCATGACGTCCATGTCACGGAGCCGAGCTTGGGGGTCCGAAGCGCCCTCACTCTCCGGGTGTCGAATATCCGGGTCCAGGTCTCCTACCGCTTCCCATGTCATCCCGGGCTTCCAGATGGCGTGCCGGGGGATGTTGGGGTTATTGGTGTCCCGGAACACCTTACCGTTGACCTTGAGATAGGAGTTGGTCTTCCCCTCTTCCCGCCACAGCGCAGACTTACCCAGAATCCGGTATTCAGGCTCGAGGTATTTTTCCCATAACTCCCGGGGCTCTACCACGTGGGAGTCGCTGTCAAAAACCGCAAAGCGCTTGTTCGTTGTCATTCCTTCTCATCTCCTGAGCATTCGGGTACTTGTAACGCATTCAGTGACCAAAAAGCCCCTCAATGGAGGGGCTTTTGGCAAATGCTCCTTTCCCCTGACTCTACCGACGGATGACGCTGGACTCAGGTATAAGGGCCTGGCTGATTTCGTCCTCAGTGGGCCACCAGTCAGGTCGCTCAATCTCCGTTACTCGCTGGCGTATGATGTCCTTGGGCGGCTTGACGTTATACAGGCGGCGGGCGTTGCCCCCCATGAAAAGGGACTGGTCGGCAACGGGCAGTTCGCACTGCTGCATCGTACCGATTGCCCTCCAAGCATCGTCGCCATCGTGATGATAGACGTCCGAGGCCCAGATCAAAATGTCCCGGTAGAACTCGGGGAAACGAGACGGCGGGGCCTCATCGCCCTCGAAGCCGGTCATGCAGTGCTGGAAGAAGGTCTCGCTGGGCAGCTTGGTCAGCGGGGCCATGCGGCGATCGTTGCGATAGAGCTTGTAGGCTTTGTCGCACTCGTCCAACACGAAGCTCAGCCAGGTGGAAGAGGCCTCGAAGACGGCGGCGTTGATCTTGGGATGCCGCTCGAAGAAGCCGGACATCAACACCATGGTGACCCAGAGGGATGCCTCGGCCTGGAAGTTCTGGACATTCGACAGGAAGGAATGAGGCAGCCCCGATGTCGAGATGGTCCGCCGAATCAACTCAGCTCCGGAGTACTGTTCGCTGTAGCCGGTTGGCTTGAGACCCCCGCTGGCAGGGAAGGGGTGCATTCCGTACACCAAGCCGGTTTCCTCCAAGGCGTTCCAGACTGGTTCGTACTTGGGCTGGACCGGATAGTTGCCCCAAGCGTCCATGGGGCGAATGAGGCCTACACGGCATCCCATCTCAGCCAGGCGGTAGATTTCCTCCACTGCGTATTGAGGATTCTGCATGGGAAGCAAGCCGCCGAAGAAGAGCCGCTCCGGGTTCTCCAGGGTATAGTTATAAGCCCAGTCGTTGTAGGCTTTGCAGGCGGCCTTGGCCCCCATTGCGTTCTGTAGCCAAGGGTAGGTGTCAATGTCGGAAGGGATGATCATCACCTGGTCGATGCCCTGAACGTCCATATCGCGCAGACGGGGCTTGGGCTCATAGGACCCATCGTGGTCCAGGTAAGCAACCTGATCTTGGGTGAGGGCGGTCTCGGGGTCGAGGTTGCGCACGTTGAGGGCCCGCTGGATGTCATGCTTGACGCCAGGCCCGGCGGTGGTGATGGACCGCGTCATACCGGGAATCCCCCCTCTACGCTGGGAGCCGATTCCAACGCCAGCCTTCCCGTTGACAATCAGTTGACTGCTCTCGGCGTCGTACCACATGGTGGCCTTGAGAGCCTCCAACTCCCCCTTGGTCAGGTTGTCTTTGGCCCGCTCCCATATCTCGGCGGGCTCTGTAATGTGGGCATCACAGTCAAAGGTCGCATAGTCCTTGCTCATGCTCGGAAATCGCTGTACCGGCATACTCAACCTCCTTGCTAAATCACTATGACAATTGCTTGGGCTAGCATTGCTTTAGCTAGCATTGTTTCGGCTACGTTAGCACATTCCGCCGTAGAAAGCCAACCGTAAGATACGGTCAGCGAGCGCAATTCGGGACCCCGCGCCGGGGTCCGGTGATAGGAAGACCGGCGCGGGGTCCTACCGGAAGTTTATTCTTTCGCCGCTTCCACGTATTCCAGGTCTCGCATCCCGAAGAGGCCCGAAGTGGGATAATCCGCCACAATCTCAGGGTTCACTACGAAGTCTGCGGAAAGCCAGAATAATGGAAGAAGCCCATATTCTTCGAAGACGATATTACCCCCTTGCCGCAGATATTCATCTCGCTTGTCATAGTCTGTCTCGGGCACCAACTGTTCATAAGCCTCGTCAATGCCTTCATTTTCGAAGAAGTGGCAACAAATGCCCTGGAGCGTTCGGCCGCTATAGTACACTATCCTCAACTGGTCCGGGTCCTCGAACTTTATGGTCGCATCAGTCCAGGCGACACCGCCCACTTCTCCCTTTAGGATGTGTTCCCTGAACCACGCGAACTCCCTCTCCTCCAACGACACATCGGCCCCGATGGCTCTCCAGTAGTTGACAATGGCCTCTCCTATGTCTGCCAGTTGGGGCAACTCCGGCCGGATGGTGAGCAAGTAGATTACCTTGGACCAATCCAGGGGCTTTCCAATCTCGGCCTCAACCTCGGCCAGCAGCTCTTTGGCGCGCTCCGGGTCATACCCGTACTTCTCTTCGTAGCGTTCCAGCCACTCCGGGTTCCAGCCGCGCAGCGACTCGTGATAGAAGGGGACGGGCATCGGCTCCCCCTTCCCGGCCAACAGCGTGGTTTGAATCTCGTCCCGGTTTATCGCGCGATTCAGGGCCTCCCGCACCTTTTTGTGTACCCAAGGAACTTCCTCTATCGGATGGAAGACATCGGAATAGGGCAGGTCTGGGGTGTTGCCCGTCCTGGTGCCGGACAACTCCTCATAGAAATTGCCGCCCATCATGGCGTAGAGGGGTACGGTTGGGGTCCTGGCGGAAATCACCTCCATGCCATTATTCAGCGCCGTCGCCTCGAGATCCGGGGGAAGGGCCGCGATATGGGCCTCACCGGAGAGGAGCATCGCCAAGCGGGTGGCATGCTCTTTGACGAAAAACATTTGGAGTTCGGGGAAATCGGGGGTTATACGGTAGTGATCGTATGGCACCGTCTCGTAGAGGACGTGGGCGCCCAAGACTCGCTCCACGAACTGGTAAGCCCCGGTGCCTATAGGGTTATTCTCGACACCAGACTGCCCTTCAGCGTCGAAGTGGTCCTTACTCAGCATGTGGTTGTACCAGCGGTTGGCGTTGAATACCTCCATGTCCAGTTTGGGCACCGACAGATGGTAGATTATCTGGTGGTCGTCCACCACCTCGATACTGCCCTTGGCCAGCACCTCATCACGGTAGAAGGTAGCGTGGGCCGATATGCTTCCCTCCCTGGCGTGGCGGTCTACCGTGTGGACCACGTCTCTGGCCGTGAACTCGCCAAAGCCTTTGTGAAACTGGACGCCCTTCCGCAGATTGAAAGTCCAGTCTTTCAGGTCGGGGCTTACTTCCCAGCTAGTCGCCAACATAGGGGCATACTCGGCGTTTTCATCGTAGCGCACCAGGTCGTCGTACATGGGCAAGAACTGCGACTGGTGTACCGCAGTTACCTGGTGCGGGTCGTTAGTCTCCCGCTCGATAACCACAGCCGCCAGCAAGCGGCCCGCCGACGGCTTGGCGCCGGCCGCTGGCGATGGCGCGACCGTGGGAGCCGCAGTAGGGACGGCGACCGGGGTTTCACCGGGCACGGCTGTCGGCACCGAAGCGGCAGCCGTGGGTGCGGGGGAAGTTGCCGTCGATGCCCCGCCACAGGCGATTGCCGCAAGCAACGCTACAACAACGATAATACAAAGTCCTTGGGAAACGCTTAGTCGGATCATGAATAACCTCTGTCCCTAGTCTCTGAGCATATTACAAATGAAACACCCGGCAATCCAGTGTGGGCTCGGTCCTAGTTTATCTCCAGGGCCTGTCCCCCGGACAGTTTACGGTTCTCACGCCCGGAAGTCCTTACTTCCGGGCGGCAATTTGATTCCTATTCCTTCAGGAAGCCAGGATTGGGCTTAGTTGCTCGCCGGCACCACATATTCCAGATCACGGGTCCCGTACCAACCCGAGGTGGGATAATCCTTCACCACCTCGGGGTTGACCGTGGCATCGGCATTGAGGAAGAAAAGGGGAACGGTAACATACTGGTCGTAGATGTAATTACCGGCCTCCCGTAGGATCTGGTCGCGAATGTCGAAATCGGTCTCTGGCACTAATTTCTCGTAAAGTTCGTCAATAACGTCACTCTCGAAGAAATGGCAACAGTGGGCGTATAGGTCTCGCCCGCTATAATATATCGTCTTAAGCATGTCTGGGTCCCACATTCTCCGAGTGCCATCAGTCCAAGCGATGCCGCCCATCCTTCCTTCGATAATAGCTGGGACGAAGGTGGCAAACTCCATTTCCTGGAGCTTTATGTCCACCCCTACGGCTCTCCAGTAGTTGTTGATGGCCTCCCCAACATCCACCAACTGGGGAAGCGCCGGGCGAGGAGTGAGCACGAAGATCGTGCCGGACCAGTCCAGGGGTTGCCCGATCTCTTCCTCCACCTCCGCCAGTAGCTCTCTTGCGCGCTCCGGGTCATACCCGTACATTTCGTCGTAGCGCTCAAGCCACTCCGGATTCCAGCCGGGCAGTGAAGAATGGAAAAAGGGCACCGGCATAGGCTCGCCCTTCCCGCCTAGCAGGGTGGCCTGAATTTCCTCCCGGTTTACCGCCCGGTTCAGGGCCTCCCGCACCCTACGGTCCACCCAGGGGAGTTCAGTCACCGGGTGGGGCACGTCGGAAAAGGGGAGGTCCGGGGATTCGCCTTTTCGCGTGCCGGCGGGATAGTCATGGAACACGCCGCCATACATCGTGTAGAGGGGCACGACCGGGATCCTCGAGGAAATCACCTCCATGCCCCGGTCGACGGCGGTGGTTTCCAAGTCTGGGGGCAATCGGGTGATATGTACCTCGCCGGCCAGGAGCATAGCCAGCCGGGTGGAGTTCTCTTTTACGAAGAAGATCTGAAGCTCCCGGAAGGACGGGGTGACCCGCCAGTGTTGGTCAGGGACCCGTTCGTACAGGACAGAGGAGCCCAAAATCCGGTCGACGAACTGGTACGGACCGGTGCCTATGGGATTATTCGCAACACCCTCCTGCGCTTCGGCATCAAAGTGTTCCTTGCTCAGCATTTTCTGGTACCACAGGCTGGACTCAATGTAATCCAAGTCCAGCCTGGCCTCCGGCAGGCGATAGATGAGCGTGTAGTCATCTACGACCTCTGTATGGGGCACTACCTGGTCTCGGTAGAAACCGGTGTAAGAGGTCGTGGTCTCATCTCTGGCGTGGCGTTCGTTGGTATGCACCATGTCTTTGCTGGTGAAGTCGCCGAAGCCCTTGTGGAACGGGACACCCTTTCTCAGGCGCCAGGTCCAGGTGGTCAGGTCTGGGCTGATTTCCCAGCTTTCGGCCAGCATAGGGACACGTTGGCCCATTTCATCGAGACGGGTGGGAGTTTCGTACATAGGCAAGATTTGCGGGTGAAAGGGGATAAGGAGCAAATGAGGATCATTGCCCTCCGTATCGGACACCACAGCAACTTTCAGGCGATCCACCACCGGCTGAGCGTCGGCCGCTGGCGATGGCGCGACCGTGGGAGCCGTGGTAGGGACGTCGGCCGGGGTTTCACCGGGCACGGCTGTCGGCGCCGAAACGGCAGCCGTGGGTGCGGGGGATGTTGCCGTCGATGCCCCGCCACAGGCGATTGCCGCAAGCAACGCTAAAACAATGAGAATGCCTAGTCCGCGGGAAACGCTTAGCCGCCTCATAAATAACCTCTGTCCCTAGTACCGTTTCAATTTAATCCTGATGGATAGATATGTTGGAGTTTACTGCGGGCGTCCTGGGTGGAGAACCGCCAGTCTATGACGGCGCCAGCATCGTTGCGCTCGCGTTCGAGGGCGGCGACCTCCTGCCGCAGCAGCACTTCATCGCCGACCCGGCGGTTCAGACACTGTCTGCTGAAGACGCTCAACTCGATCTCGGCCATGTTCAGCCAGCTTCCATGGGTGGGAGTGTGGTGCAGCTCCAGACGCTTGGCTATACGACGCGCTTCGGACGCTCCAAATGCTTCGTAGAGCGAGCCGGGCTTGTGGGTGTTGAGATTGTCCAACACCAGCCGGACGACCCTGGCGTGGGGGTACGCCTGGTCAACCAGCCAGCGCATCTGGTGAGCAAAGTCCACAGCAGTGCGGCGCCCGGTCACTTCGACGTGTCTCCATCCGCCCTTCGGTTCACAGAACATGAACAGGTTCCGGGTCCCGTTTCGCTGGTACTCGGTGTCATAGCGCTCCACCCGTCCGGGGGCGGCCTTGATGGGAGGCCGCCCATCCCCAAGCAACTGCTTGGAGGACTCGTCAAAACACACCACCGGCCGCTCCGGGTCGTACTCTTCGTGATAAAGGTCCAGCACATCCTCCATCCGGGCGACGAACTCCCCGCTCAGCTTGGGGATGCGCCATTCCTTTTTCTTCCACGGCTTGAGTTCGTTTTTTTGAGTATCTGGCGCACCGTCTCCAAGGAGATGCTCCCGGCAAACTCCATCGCCACTACCTTGTCCGCCAGCAGATGGAGCGTCCAGTTTACATGTCCTTCGGGTGGACTGCTGCACGCGATGGCGACGAGGTGCGCCTCCTGTCTGCCGCTCAGCTTGCGCTCACGGCCTGACCGTGGCCGGTCGTTGATTGCGGCTTCCAGCCCCTCCTCGACGAACCGTCTGCGCACTCTGGCAACAGTGGCGGCGCTGATCGAAACCGCCTCAGCCGCCTCACGGTCTAAGAGTCCTTCGTCAGCTTTCAACAGCGCAAGGGCCCGCTTTACCGTGCGGGCCAACGGCTTGCCACGGCCGGATGTTTCAATCAGAGCGAAGCGTTCGGATTGGGTCAGTTCGACTTTGTATTTGGAGACAGGCATATCAGGTACGGCCTCGCTAAAGGATTTTACTCAAGCCTACCTGATCTCCCTTATGATTGTAAGACTTTCTGGAAACGGTACTAGTCTCTGAGTACATTACTGATGCAACACCCGGCATGTCGATGATCAAGGTTAAGCCCTGAGTCATCCTGACCCCCAATGGATTTCCTTCCCCTCTCCCGGAGGTTCTTGTCTTACGGGCGCTGTCTACTCACGCCTCCTCAAGGGGTCATGCCAAGAGTGGGCTTACTTCATCACCGCCTTCACTTTTTCCAGGTCGCGGGGCGGGAACTGACCGCTGGTAGGGTAGTCGGCCACGACCTTGGGATTCACCACGAACTCGGCGGATAGCCAGAATAGGGGAACAGTAGCGTACTCACTGAAGAGAAAATTGCCCGCTTCTCTCAGGAGTCGGTCTCGCTCATTGAGGTCTGTTTCCAGCACCAGCTTATCGTAGATATCGTCCACTTCCTTGGATTCGAAGAAGTGGCAACAAAAGTTCCCGCTCCAGTAGATTATCCCCAGCATCAACGGGTCACTGAATTGTCGGGTCGCGTCGGTCCAGGCGATGCCCCCCATGGCTCCCGGAAGGATGTGCTTCTCGATGACGAATGCCTGTTCTCTCGTCTCTATCTTTATCTCCACCCCGACATCGCGCCAGTAGCTGGTTATGGCCTCGGCTACGTCCTCGGTCTCCTGGGACGAAGGACGCGGGGTGATCATAAAAACTGTCTTGGACCAATCTATTGGTTGATCGCCAAAAACGTCTGCCCTGAACTCTTCCAATAGCTCTCGGGCCCGCTGCGGGTCGTAGCCATACTTGTCATCAAACTGGTTCTCCCAGTCCTCGTTCCAGCCCCTCATTGCTGGTTGCCAAAAGGTCACGTACATGGGATCGCCCCTGCCGGCCAAAATGGTTGCTTTAAGCTCGTCCCGATCCACTGCCCGGTTCAGGGCCTCTCGCACCCTCCTATCCACCCAAGGGACTTCCGAGGCGGGATGGAATATGTCGGAGCCGGGTAGGTCCGGCTTATCCCCCTTCCTGGTGCCCAGCGTATCCTCGCGGAGATTTCCACCGAACATGCTGTAGATGGCCACTGTTGGGACCCTCGCGGTGATGGATTCCATCCCCCTTGATATGGCGGTCTCTAACAAGTCCGTGGGAAGCTGGACAATATCCGCCTCGCCAGCCAGTACCATGGCCAAGACGGTGGCAGGCTCGGCCACATTAAGCAATTGCAGTTCAGGGAAGTCAGGCGTGACTCGCCAGTGTTTGTAGGGTACCCGCTCGTACAGGACATAGGCGGTTGTCCGTTCCACAAACTGGTATGGGCCTGTTCCCACCGCGCTTATCTCTACTCCTTCCTGGCCCTCAGCGTCAAAGTGGGCTTTGCTGAGAATCTGGAAGAACCAATTACTGGCCAGAGTCTCGTTCCAGTCCACTCTGGGGACATCTAGGCGCCAGACTATCTTGTAGTCGCCGATGACGTCGAGACTGCCCTTTTCTGCGATCGGCTTGAACACCGTTGACGCATCTGCTGCGAGGGTATCAGGCCGGATATATCGTTCAAAGGTATGAGCTATATCCCTAGCCGTGAATTCACCGAAGCCTTTGTGCCACTGGACTCCCTTGCGCAGATTGAATGTCCAGACTTTAGCGTCCGGACTCACCTCCCAATCGGTAGCCAGCATGGGTACATATTGCGCGAACTCATCGTATTCCACCAGGGCTTCGTACATCGGAAGATACTGATTACTCCGGGATATGGTCACCAGGGCAGGGTCGTTGGTGTCCCGGTCCCATAGAGCGGCCACCCTCAGACGCTGCACCACCGCCTGAGCGTCGGCCGCTGGCGGTGGCGTAGCCGTGGGAGCCGTGGTAGGGACGGCGGCCGGGGTTTCACCGGGCACGGCTGTCGGCGCCGAAGCGGCAGCCGTGGGTGCGGGGGATGTTGCCGTCGATGCCCCGCCACAGGCGATTACCGCAAGCAACGCTAAAACAATGAGAATGCCTAGTCCGCGGGAAACGCTTAGTCGCATCATAAGTAACCCCTGTCCACGGTGTCTGATCAGGCTACTGATACAGCACCCGGCAAGCGGGTGAAGAGTTTAGTTGTAGGTCGTCTCCAGAACCCGGCCTCCAAGAAGAATTGCGGCCCTCACGCCGGGAAGTTTTTACTTCCGGGCGCTGTCTACTCACGCCTCCTCAAGGGGTCATGCCAAGAGTGGCCCTACTTCTTCACGGCTACCACGTCTTCCAGGTCCTGTGCTCCTCTGAATCCTGTAGTGGGGTAATCCGCCACCACTTCCGGGTTTACGGTGAAGCTAGCCGTCATCCAGAACAGGGGAAGCAAGGCGTATTCCTCATAGATGAAATTACCCGCCTCCCGGAGCAACTGGTCACGAACATCAAAATCCGTTGCTGGGACTAATTTCTCGAAAACGCTGTCTATAGTGTCCCGTTCGAAGAAGTGGCAACAAATACCTCCAACGGCCGGATCTCGCCCGCTATAGTACACAACCTCCAGCATTCGAGGATCTTCAAACCTGATGGTCCCATCAGCCCAGGCGACACCGCCAACGCTTCCTCGGATAATATGCTCCCGGAACGTGGCGAATTCCTGTACTTCAAGCTTTAAATCAACTCCAATATCTCTCCAATAGTTTGAGATGGCCTCCCCTACATCGGCTAGCTCGGTGACCTCCGGACGGGGAGTAATCAGGAAAACCAGCTTGGACCAGTCCAAGGGTTCCCCAATCTCGGCCTCCACCTCGGCCAGCAGTTCTCTGGCCCGCTCCAGGTCATACCCGTAGTTCTCCTCGTAGCGCTCCAGCCACTCCGGGTTCCAGCCCCGCATCGAAGCATGATAAAAGGGCACCGGCATAGGTTCGCCCTTCCCGCCCAAGATGGTTGCTTGAAGCTGTTCCCGATTCACTGCCCGGTTCAGCGCTTCCCGCACCCTTCTGTCCACCCAGGGGACTTCCGTTACGGGATGCAAAACATCGGAAAAGGGTAAGTTTGGGTGTTCTCCCTTCCGTGTGCCAACAGGTTTATCCGGATAAAAATTGCCGCCGAACATCAGGTAGAGGGGCGCTGTTCCCACCCTTGCCGGAATCACCTCCATGCCATTGCTCACCGCCGTAGACTCCAGGTCTGAGGGTAGTGTGACGATGTCGGCCTCACCCGCCAGGAGCATGGCCAGCCGGGTGGACTGCTCCTTGACGAAGAAAATCTGAAGCTCCGGAAAATCGGGAGTTTTACGCCAGTGTTGGTAAGGGACCCGTTCGTACAGGACATAGGCTCCCCCCACCCGCTCCACGAACTGATATGGTCCGGTACCCACAGGATTGCTCTCTATACCTTCCTGGCCCTCCACGTCGAAGTGGGCCTTATTTAGTATCCAGGTATGCCTGTGAGTGATGGAAATCTCGGGGATATCCAGCTTGGGTTGCGGTAGGTGGTAAACGATCTGGTAGTCGTCCACCACTTCTATGTTGTCTATTACGCTCTCACGCCAGAATTTGGCATCAGCCGATATGCTCTCCTCCCGGGTATGGCGCTCGATACTGTGCACCACGTCTGCGGTGGTGACCTCGCCAAAGCCCCGATGCCATTGGACGCCCTTTCTCAGGTCGAAAGTCCAGTCCTTCAGGTCAGAGCTGACCTCCCAACCGGTGGCTAACATGGGAACGAACTCTGCGAGTTTATTAAACCGGACCAAGGCCTCGTACATGGGCAAATTCTGGGCCGAGGCAGAAAGGGGTACCTGATGAGGGTCGTTGCTCTCTCGTTCTATCGCCACCGCCACCCGCAGACGCTGCACCACCGGCTGAGCGTCGGCCGCTGGCGGTGGCGTAGCCGTGGGAGCCGTGGTAGGGACGGCGGCCGGGGTTTCACCGGGCACGGCTGTCGGCGCCGAAGCGGCAGCCGTGGGTGCGGGGGAAGTTGCCGTCGATGCCCCGCCACAGGCGATTGCCGCAAGCAACCCTAAAACAATGAGAATGCCTAGTCCGCGGGAAACGCTTAGCCGCCTCATAAATAACCTCTGTCCCTAGTACCGTTTCCAGAAAGTCTTACAATCATAAAGAAGATCAGGTAGGCTTGGGTAAAATCCTTTAGTGAGGCCGTACCTGACATGCCTGTCTCCAAATACAAAGTCGAACTGACCCAATCCGAACGCTTCGCTCTGATTGAAACATCCGGCCGTGGCAAGCCGTTGGCCCGCACGGTAAAGCGGGCCCTTGCGCTGTTGAAAGCTGACGAAGGACTCTTAGACCGTGAGGCGGCTGAGGCGGTTTCGCTCAGCGCCGCCACTGTTGCCAGAGTGCGCAGACGGTTCGTCGAGGAGGGGGTGGAAGCCGCAATCAACGACCGGCCACGGTCAGGCCGTGAGCGCAAGCTGAGCGGCAGACAGGAGGCGCACCTCGTCGCCATCGCGTGCAGCAATGCGCCCGAAGGACACGCGCACTGGACGCTCCAGCTACTTGCTGACAAGGTGGTGGCGATGGAGTTTGCCGGGAGCATATCCCTGGAGACGGTGCGCCAGATACTCAAAAAAACGAACTCAAACCATGGAAGAAGAAAGAGTGGTGCATCCCCAAGGTGAGCGGGGAGTTCGTGGCCCGGATGGAGGATGTGCTGGACCTGTACCACGAAGACTACGACCCGGAGCGTCCCGTGGTGTGTTTCGACGAGACCTCCAAGCAGTTGATCGAGGACGTGAGGCCGCCCATCAAGGCCAAGCCCGGACGGGTGGAACGCTATGACACCGAGTACCAGCGAAACGGGACCCGAAACCTGTTCATGTTCTGTGAGCCGAAGGGAGGATGGAGACACGTCGAAGTGACCGGGCGCCGCACTGCTGTGGACTTCGCTCACCAGATGAAGTGGCTGGTTGAGGAGGCGTACCCCCACGCCAGGGTCGTCCGGCTGGTGTTGGACAATCTCAATACCCACAAGCTGGGCTCGCTCTACGAAGCCTTTGGAGCGTCCGAAGCGCGTCGTATAGCCAAGCGCCTGGAGTTTCACCACACTCCCACACATGGAAGCTGGCTGAACATGGCCGAGATCGAGTTGAGCGTCTTCAGCAGACAGTGTCTGAACCGCCGGGTCGGCGATGAAGCGTTGCTGAGACGGGAGGTCGCCGCGCTCGAACGCGAGCGCAACGATGCTGGCGCCGTCATCGACTGGCGGTTCTCCACTCAAGACGCCCGCAGTAAACTCCAACATATCTATCCATCAGGATTAAATTGAAACAATACTAGTCTCTGAGTACGTTACTGATGCAACACCCGGCAAGGAGGTGGAGAGCTCAGTTGCCGGTCATCTCCAGAACCCGACCTCCAAGAGGAATTGCGGCCCTCACGCCCGGAAGTAGGAACCTCCGGGCGAAATCAACGCGAGACGATCTAAGACCTTCCCACCGCAACTTAGTGGCCAATCCCTGTGACCTTTGCGCTTATATTTCGGGTTTTTATTGGTCCTCTATACCTTGTACACCCTAGCAGCATTGCCGCCTGCGATTTTGGCCTTCTCCTCCTCGGTGCAATCGGCCAGAATCTCCTCCAGAATCTGCCGGCTTCTTGGGAAGGTGGATTCGGTATGGGGATAATCTGAGCCCCACAGGAGCTGATCCACTCCTATGATGTCCCGAAGCTTTATCGCTAGGGCATCTTCCTGAAAACCCAGGAATACGTTCCGGTGGAAATAGTCACTGGGGAGCATATCCTCCTTAAACCGGTACATCTCGTTTCTGGCAGACCTCTCGTTGTAATTGAAGTCCATCCGTTCCAGGAAATGGGGGACCCAGGACAGCTCGAACTCCACCGCTCCTATTTGCAGTTTTGGATACCGCTCGAAGACTCCACTGAAGATCATGTCACCAGTAGCCATCCGTATCCAGTGGTCCGCGTTGGTAATTGCGGCGGGCCTGGAGAAACCACGATCAATGTTGGCCCCGGAGTCCTGACCCGGACGCTCTGTGACCAAGTGGAGACCAAGGGGCATCTCCAGGTCTTGGGCTGCTGCCCAGAGAAGGTCGTACTCCGGTAAATAGTATCCCCTCCCAGAGGGCGGATACACAGTGATCATGCCTCCCGCAAGCCCCATCTTCGCGCAGCGTTCCAACTCCTTTACGCTCCCCGACACGTCGTCTACATTGAGCATGGCGATACCCTTGAGCCGCTCCGGGAAGGGATTACAGAATTCCGCCAGCCAGTCATTGTATGTCCCGAAGAGGGATGTTAGAAGCTCACTGTCTGGCACCCGGTACAGGAAAAGACCGATAGTAGGGTAGACTATGCTTACATCCACCCCGTCGATCTCCATGTCTTTTACGTGCTCCTCGGGAATGTACCCACCGGGCCGGGACTCTTCAATTCGATGTTTGGTACTTAACTTTTCCGGCTCCTCAAACCGCAAGCCCACGTTGGCGCCGGAGGCAGAGAGACCGCCGAACCTTGAGCCGTCGCAGAACCAAAAATCTCCGTCCTCCATGGATTCGACGTGGGGGGCGCGGTCTCTAAACTTGGGCTCGACTCTGCTGGTCCACAGGTCTGCTGGCTCAGCCACATGGTTGTCTGACGATATGATTCTGTAGTCAGCCATTACTTAGATCCTCCTGCATTCGATTCTGGAAAGTAACTCACTTCGCCGCCATTCCCCCTACTTCATCACCGCCTTGGCGTACTCCAAATGCCGTGGGGGACGGAGACCTGAGGTTTGATAATCCGCCACAACCCGCGGGTTTATAACATACTCACTGTGGATGGAAAACATGGGTGCGGTGGCATATTCAACGAAGAGATGCTCGCCTATCTCTCTCAGGATTCGGTCCCGCTCATCCAGGTTCACGGTTGCTAAGAATTCATCGTACTTGTCTTCAACGAACTGGCTTTCGAAGAAATTGACAGGGCCATCCTTACTCTTACTAACGTAGATCACTCTGATCTGCTCCCTATCGGTGGAGCGCCACGGCGTTGCATCGGTCCAGGCTATGCCGTGTATTTTCCCTGCGAGGAATTTCTCAAGGAAATAGGCGAACTCCCTTTCCTCTAGCTTTATAGGCACTCCAACATCCCGCCAGTAGTTGGCAACAGCTTCACCGATATCCGCCAGCTCCCCAAGCTCAGGGCGTGGAGTAAGCAAGTAGATGCTTTGGGACCAGTCTAGAGGTTCCCCTAGCTCCGCCTCAACTTCGGCCAGCAACTCTTTGGCACGCAGGGGATCATACCTGTAATCCACCTTAAATCTCTCAATCCATCCCGGGTCCCACCCTCGCAGGTGAGAGGCCCAGAACGTAATCGGCATCGTCTCTCCTCTACCACCCAGAATAGTGTCTTGAATTTCCTCTCGGTTTATTGCCAGGTTCAAGGCCTTCCGCACCTTACGCCCAGCCTCACCAGGGAGCGCCCAAGGAATGGGAATGGTGTCGTCGTAATACTCTGAGGTCGGCAGATAATTCCCACCAAACTCGGCATACACCACAATGGTTGGAGCGGTGGATTGGACCACCTCAAGGCCCTGGCCCAGCGCGGTAGCTTGGAGATCGAAGGGTAGAACACCAATATCCACCTCATCAGCTAATAACATGGCCAGTGATGTGGAAGGCTCGATCACAAAGAAGAATTGTAGCTCCTGGAAATCAGGTGCTACCCGCCAGTGTTCGTATGGCACCTGCTCGTGCAGGACATATGCGCCGGACGACCGTTCTACGAACCGGTAGGGTCCGGTACCTATCATCTCTTCTTGCACGCCCGCCTGGCCTTTGGTGTCAAAGAACTCCTTGCTCATAATGTGGGTTTGAACTTGACCGCTGAATAGGAAGGGGCCATCCAAAAAAGGCTGGGGCAGGCGGAAGACCATCTCATAGTCATCCACCACCTCATGACTTCCCAGGAACATCTTCAAATCATCTATCCGGGTATTTGCACTGTCAGATCGAGTTAACCGCTCAATAGTATGCACCACATCCTTGGTGGTAAATTCTCCCCAGTCACCGTGGAACGGGACCCCCTTTCGCAGCTCGAAGGTCCAATTCTTCCCATCTGGGCTCACGCTCCATTCGGTGACAAGATTAGGCACGAACTTGAAGAATTGGTCATCATAAAACAACGTCTCATACACGTTGTCAAACTGGTGCATGTGGTGTGATATGACTAGAGCAGGATCGTTGCTCTCACGTTCCGATCTGGAAATCACCCTCAACCGCTGCGCCACCGGCTGAGCGCCGGCCGCTGGCGGTGGGGCGACCGTGGGAGCCGTGGTAGGGACGGCGACCGGGGTTTCACCGGGCGCGGCTGTCGGCGCCGAAGCGGCAGCCGTGGGTGCGGGAGATGTTGCCGTCGATGCCCCGCCACAGGCGATTGCCGCAAGCAACCCTAAAACAATGAGAATGCCTAGTCCGCGGGAAACGCTTAGCTGCCTCATAAATAACCTCTGTCCACGGTGTCTGAGCAGGCTACTGATACAGCACCCGGCAAGCGGGTGAAGAGTTTAGTTGTAGGTCATCTCCAGAACCCGGCCTCCAAGAAGAATTGCGGCCCTCACGCCCGGAAGTTTTTACTTACGGGCGTTATTAACCGCCGCTCCCTCAGGGGATCAGGTCAATATTGTGGGTTTTATCGCGCTGCCTTGACGTACTCCAATTGGCGTGGGGGGCCGAGACCGGAAGTTTTGTATTCCGCCACAACCGCCGGGTTCACCACGAATTCTTGGGAGAGCCACAACAGGGGCAAGGTGCCATACTCTTCGAAGATATGGTCGCCCGCTTCTCGCATCAGCGCGTCCCGGGCGGCGGGATCGGCTGTTACCTGCAAATCCTCGTAAACCCGGTCTATTGTTTCGCTTTCGAAGAAGTGGCAACACCCGCCGCTGTAGTAGATTATGCGGAGCATCGCCGGGTCGGGGAAGCGAATCGTCGCGTCGGTCCAAGCCAGGTTATTATGGTGGTTTTCCACGCTGTCGCCATATATTTTGTCCCTAAAGCGCTCAAACTCCCATTGCTCCAGCTTGACCTCGGCGCCAATGTCCTTCCAGTAGTTCTGGATCGCCTCACCAACGTCTTCCAGCTCGGGCAGTTCCGGACGTGGCGTTATGATATAGCGGGTGTCAGACCAATTCAGAGGCGCGCCCATTTCCGCCTCGGCCTCTTTAAGCAACTCTTTGGCCCTTTCTGGGTCGTACCCAAAGTGCTCTTCATAGTTATCGATCCACGATTGGTTCCAGCCCGGCAGTGAGGAGTGGAAGAAGCTGACCGCCATCAGTTCCCCCCTCCCTCCGAGGATGGTATCTTGCAACTCCTCTCGATTAACTGCCCGGTTCAGGGCCTCGCGCACCTTGCGGTTGTTCCAAGGAATCGTGGGGTCGTAATGGGGTTTGCTGGGCAGGTAATTCCCGCCAAACTCCACATAAATTGGCATGGTCTTGGACACCGCCTCGACCACTTCCATCCCCCCGTCAATCGCCGATTTTTGGAGCTCAAAGGGCAAAATGACGATATCCGCTTCCTTCGCCAGCATCATCGCCAATCGGGTGGAAGGCTCTTTGACGATGAAAAGCTGAATCTCATCAAAATCCGGGGTTATCCGCCAGTGGTCATAGGGGACTTGTTCGTACAGTACATGAGCCCCCAGAACTCGCTCCTTGAACTGGTAGGGGCCTGTTCCAACCATCTCGCGGTCCACCCCTGCCTGACCCTCGGCATCAAAGTGGTCCTTGCTCAATACCGCGCCCCAATACCGGTACACAATCTTTTTATCGCAGCAGAGAGTGGGCTCAATGCCGGAAGTGTGTAACACCACGGTGTAATCATCGGGTGTTTCCATGTTATCTCGCCAATACTGAAACTTATCCTTTTCGCTCACGGCTGCGTCGTCCCGGAGGTAACGGTCGAAGGAGTGCACTATATCCTTAGCAGTGAACTCTCCCCAGTCAAAGTGGAAGGGGACCCCCTTTCTCAGACTGAAGGCCCAGCTCTTGCCATCCTCGCTCATTTCCCATTGGGTGGCGAGCATCGGCCTATAGTCGAGGTCCGGGGGTTCCTCGGTTAAGCCTTCAAACACCGACCCGGCCTGAACCCAAGCGTCTATGCTGGCCATGTATGGGTCGTTTACTTCCCGCTCCAGCGCGGCCACTACTCTCAATCGACCTGCTCCGGCCGGTGTTTCGTCTGCTGGCGCCGACGTGGCCGTTGGAACTGCCGTAGGAGCCTCACCAGCCACCGTTGCCGAAGCAGTCGCCGGCGGTGGAGGGGAAGTTGCCGTTGATGACGTGCCACAGGCCACGCCGACCACAAGCAACAGCAAAGTTACGGCAATCAATAGTGCGTGGATTTTACGCTGGCTTAACATGGATCTCCCTCTCTTGAAAAGTTTCAAACCGGTCCAGTTCCACATTCCTTTGTCCCCTTTAGGTTCGCAGCAGGGGACAAAGGAATGTGGGAAGACACTGCTCAACTTCCTTTACTTGGCCGCAACGACATATTCGAAGTCCCGCGGCGGGAAGTGACCCGGGTTGGGGTACGCTCCCACCACGTCCGGGTTTACCGTGAAGGTGGCCGCGAACCAGAATAGCGGGAGTGTTCCATACTCATCATAGATGTAGTTTCCCGCATCCCGCAGGAACTGGTCCCGCTTGGCCAAGTCTGTCTCCGGCGATAGCCGTTCGTAAATCTCGTCGATGACATCCCTTTCAAAGAAGTGGCAGCAGATATTGTTTTTGCTGTAGTAGATTATCTCCAGAATTCGGGGGTCATTGAACCGCAAGGTTGCATCGGTCCAGGCGACGCCGCCCATAGTCCCCGACAGGTAGTGGGTCCGCCACTCGGACAGTTCCTTCACTTCCAGCTCCACATCCGCTCCGATGGCTTGCCAGTAGTTGACGATCGCCTCCCCCAGGTCGGCCAGCTCAGGCAACTCCGGGCGAATGGTCAGGAGGTAAGTGGTCTTGGACCAGTCCAGAGGCTGTCCGATCTCGTCTTCAACCTCTTTTAGCAATTCCTTGGCCCGGTCCGGGTTGTACCCGTAATTCTCTTCCAAGTTGTCTGCCCACTCTTGGTTCCAACCCGGCAGGCTGGAGTGGTAGAAGGTCACGGCCATCTTTTCCCCCTGCCCGCGGAAGAGGGTGTCCAGAATCTCATCCCGGTTGACCGCCATGTTCAGGGCCTGCCGTACCTTCCTGTGGACCCAAGGGACTTCGGTTACGGGGTGGAAGATATCCGAATAGGGCAACTCTTCCCGTATTCCTTCCCGCTTGCTTCCCTCCCGAATTACGCCATCAGGATGGTAGTTGCCACCGAACATGGTATATACAGGTACGCTGGGAATGGTTCCCTCGATGACTTCCATGCCAGCGTTGATGGCGGTAGGCTCCAGGTCCCGAGGCAACATGACGATGTCGGCCTCGCCCGCGAGGAGCATCGCCAACCGGGTGGAGTGCTCGGGCACCCGTAAAATCTGTACCTCATCGAAGTCCGGGTCGACCCGATAGTGGTCATAGGGCACCCGTTCGAATAAAACGTGGGCCCCCAAGACCCGCTCGACGTATTGGTAGGGGCCGGTGCCAACCGGGTTATTCTCGATCCCTTCCTGACCTTCAGCGTCGAAATGGGCCTTGCTCAGGATGGAATGGTAGAAGTCTCCGCTTTCCAGAGCCCACATGTCTAGCTTGGCCGCAGACAGGTTATAGACCACTGTGTGGTCGTCCACCACGTCCACGCCATCCGAGTCATGCAGTGCTTGGTAGAACCGCACGAAGGCCGAAACCGATTGTTCTTCGATACGTTTGTCGATGGAATGTAGAATGTCTTGGGCGGTAAACTCGCCAAAGTCCCGGTGCCATTGGACATCCTTCTCCAGGTGCCACGTCCATGTCCTCAAGTCGGGGCTGACCTCCCAGGTAGCCAACTGAGGCTCATATTCCCCCATAAGGCCCATTCGAGTCAGGCCCTCATACATCGGGGTATTTTGAAAGCCGAACTGAGGTACAACCCTGGTCGGGTCGTTACCCTCCCGTTCTATCGCTGCGGCTACCCTGAGCCGTTTTGCGGAGGCATCAGCCGATGGGGCCTTTGTAGGAGCCGGAGTCGAGGTGGGAATGGGCTCCGGGGTTTCACCGGCGGCGGGCGCGGCTGTGGCGGCTACGGCGGTTGGCTGTACGATGGGGGTCGCAGCCCCACCACAGGCCAGGACCAGCGCTACCAAACCCAGGGTGATGAGAATGAACAGCCGCGCCAAATTACCTTGTCTCAATTTGAGTTTCCTCCTGAATCATGATGTCAATGCCCCATAGTTATATCGGTGGTTACATTGGAATGGTCAGGCAACGCTAGCGTTATATCTGCCTCAGCTTGGGGTCCAACTTGTCCCGGAGCCAGTCACCCACCAGATTCACCGACAGCACCGTCATAACGATTGCCAGACCCGAGAACAGGGATATCCACCAGGCGGCTTGAACGATGAGGTCCCTGCCATCCGCAACGATAGCCCCCCAGGAAGGTGTGGGCCTGGGGATCCCCGCGCCAAGGAAGCTGGCGGAGGACTCGATGATGATGACGTATCCCACCTGCAACGTTGCCAGGATCACCAGGCTATTAAACACGTTGGGGAAGATATGTTTGATCATGATACGAACGTGCGATGACCCGGTAACACGCGCCTTTGCTATATAGTCCTGATTCTTGATGCTCAATACCTCCCCTCTGACCAACCGCGCATACCGGGACCAGAGAAGCCCTGAAATAACGGCAATCAACGCAGTGAGACCCGGCCCAATTACTACTACCAGCACCAGGAGGATCAGGATGCCCGGCAGCGCCATGAAGATATCGATCAACCTGGATATAAGGTAATCCACCCAACCACCGAAGTAGGCCGCGATGATGCCCAACGATGTGCCGACTACTCCTGAGATGCAAATGACCGCCAGGGACACATATAACGAGTATCGGGCGCCGTAGAGCATCCGGGTCAGCAGGTCTCTCCCCAGCTTGTCGGTTCCTAAGGGACGGTCCCAGTTACCGCCTGGCCGGTCGACAATCTCCACCTCATCGCCCACAGACAGCAGTTCCGGATTCGGATTGCTGGTTTGTCCGGCAGCTGGGCCTACTTTGAGGCCCTGGGCCCTGCCGACGGAAATTAGCT
This sequence comes from Dehalococcoidia bacterium, assembly GCA_965197575.1. Lineage (GTDB taxonomy): Bacteria > Chloroflexota > Dehalococcoidia > Lucifugimonadales > UBA3495 > VXOI01. The sequence continues at coordinate 4,273,807 of OZ240214.1, read as the reverse complement.
CATTATTGTTTCGACTCTCCGATACTGTTTTGACGGTGGACTTGGAGCTTATCCAAGCTGGCGGCTCTAACCGGTGCGACAGATCGGCCTGGATGGGGTCGTGAGGGGCGACCAGATTCGCAAAAATAGAAGGTAAGATGAGTACGACCAACATGATAAACATCGGCAGAACAGGGTATTGGCGCGCAGCTTTGACCGACCGGCCCACGGCTGCTGGGGTGTAGCGAATCCGCTGCCCTACTTGAGAAATATTAGCCATTAAAGTTCAGACTCCTCAACCATCAGCGTTGTCCGCCATGATTATCCATACCGTATCCGAGGGTCCAAGTAAGCATAGAGAATATCTACTACGAGGTTGAGTCCGATAAACCCGACGGCAAAGACCATCGCCACCGCCTGCACCACTTGGAAGTCTCGCGCAAGGACGGCCTCAACAGTCAGCATTCCCAAGCCAGGCCAAGAGAAAACCGTTTCTACTATTACCGACCCCAGCACCAGGGCGCCAGCGATGATGCCGAAGTAGGTAAGGGGTGCGATGCCCGCGTTGCGCAGGGCGTGTTTCCACACCACCTTCCATTCCGCTAACCCTTTGAGGCGTGCCAGCTTGATATATTCACTGTCGATCGTGTCCAGCATTGAAGACCGCACCAGGCGCATTATCGCCGCTACCTCGAACCATCCCATGGTGACCACCGGCAAGACCATATGCGACAATCCGCCGCGCCCTGAGGTAGGGAACAAGTCCAATTCAACGGCAAAAATCCAGATGAGCATTATCCCGATCCAGAAGGCCGGGGCGGACTGGCCGAAGAGGGCAAAAATCTTGCCAAAAAAGTCGAAGGGAGTATCTTTCTGGACCGCGGTAAGCACGCCGAGAGTTACAGCCATCACCGCCGCGAGGACCATTGCGGTCCCGGCCAGTTGCAGAGTGGCTGCTACTCTGCTGCCCACCATGTCCATAGCGCTATGCCCGGGCCACTTGATGGAATCGCCGAAGTCCCCTTGCACCGCGTTACTGAGGAATTTCCAGTATTGTACGTGCAAGGGCTTGTCCAGGCCCCAGAACTTGTTCAGGCGTTCGAAATCGTCCGGCCCAGCGTCGATAGGCAACATTAGAAGCACTGGATTGCCGGATGCCCGCGCCAGGCCAAAGACAATCACAGAGACAGCAACCAAGACAAAAACGGCTTGGATCAACCGGATTGTGATATATCTTTGCATCTCTGTCTCTTATCCTGCTGTTGCACTCAAGGTCTATCGCAAATGGCGCTAGCTCTGTGAGTCTTAGCCGGGCTTTTCCTTCAATCCACAGAGTCTGCTGAGCCTAACCGATTGCTATTCGTCCGGGTCTATAACTATGTCCGGTGAAGTGTTTACGCCGTATTGGGCAAACACCTGATCGACCTCTGCTAAATCCACGCCCGATAACGCCCAATCCAGCACCTCCATGTTATCCTCTATTTCCCGAACGCTGCGGGTGCCGACCAGCGCCACGCTCACCGCCGGGTTGGACAACACCCACCTCAAGGCAAGGTGCGGCATTTTCTTGCCTCGCCTCTCGGCAATAGGCATCAGTTCCTCCACTACTCGCACATTGCGCTGGAAATTCTCCTCGGCAAACACCCCCACATTCCATCCCGGCCTGCCGCCGGTCGCCCGCCAGTCGTTCTCTCCGAAGGTCGTGTCTGTGGTGAAGGCTCCCGTTAACAGGCCAAACGCCAATGGGCCGTACACCATCACGCTTATCCCATTCTCCAGGCAATAGGGGGAAATTTCTCGTTGAACCCGTCGGTCGAACATGTTGAGCCCGTACTGGACCACATCCATTCGCCGAGTCTCCACGCACTCTTTGATCTGCTCCAGAGTGAAATTGGACACCCCGATCGCTCGGGCCTTCCCCTGTTGGACTATATTGTCCAGAGCCGTCATCGTCTCATCGAAGGGTGTATTGACATCTGGCCAGTGAACGAGCAGAACATCCACGTAGTCCGTTTGAAGGTTCCGCAAGCTCCGTTCGATGGACTCCATGATGGACACCAGTCGGCTATCCCGTCCCTTGGGCCGGCCTTCGTAGCCTACGCCGCATTTAGTCACCACCAAAACATCTTTCCGCCTCGGCCCCAAGGCCCTGGCCAACATAGTCTCTGACTCACCCCGTCCGTAGGCAGGCGCAGTATCAAAGCAGTTGATTCCCAAGTCTATGGCACGGTGCACCGCGTCAATAACTTCAGACTCGTTAATGTCGCCGTAACCCCCACCCATTTCCCAGCAGCCGAAGCCCAAGACCGATGTCGTCATGTCTGTATGGCCGAACCTGCGATATTCCATCTACAGACTTCCTCCGTTTGCCGATTACCCGATTCTGCGGCAATCCAAAACTGGTAACTATTCAGGCCTCTCAAGACTGAGAGGGCGCTTAAAAAGCAACTGACACTCCCTGCCAGATCCCATCACGGTGCAAAGTGCGGAAGTAGTGGAACGCGGTACGCCAAGGAGGCAGGTCGCGCGGTAGCATCCGCCAAGCGCACCCAGTGCACAAATCGTACCGGATAGCGTTGACCACCTCCCGCCGTGGGTACTTGACTGGAGGGCCACCAAGCTTGGGAGCGGGCAACAGTTGCCACTCGCGGTCGCTCAAATCGCTGGAACATGCTTGTCGGCTCATCCCACCGTCGTGTGACCTCCACCAACTTCTCGACTCCCACAGGCCGGACGCTTTTAGACACTCCCTAAGAGCCACGCGCAGAGGCTGGAGTTACTTCCGCTGGCAAGCTACAACCGGTGCCAGACCATGATCAACCTAATCTCCATGGCCATTTTTAATTCATTGAACTCTAAAAGGTTATCTCGCGCGCGTCAACTGCTATACGTTTCGCTCTATTATTCTAAATAATTACGGTATACGGTCTATAAAGCCACATTAGACGCGCGTATTCAGTATGGCATATGGTGCCTTTTAACCAACCCATCTGATTGAAGGAGTAATCAGATGTTCCGATGCACAAGCCTGACTAGTAGTCTATCAGCATTGAAATGATAAATGGGATATGCTATGTGGGAAAGTAGCAAATAGATTGGGTTGAGGGAGGAAGAGGGATGCCAGCCAAGAAGTACCGGGTGCGACTGAGTGAGGAGGAGAGGCAGGAACTGAAGGGCTTGGTGTCCAAGGGCCGTGGGGCAGCTTATAAGCAGACCCACGCCCGCATCCTGCTGCTGAGCGATGAGTCCCAAGGGGAAGGAGGCATGAAAGACGAGGATGTTGCCCGGTCGCTCCAGATAGGGGCTGCGACGGTAGAACGGGTGCGCCGGCGCTGCGTGGCGGAAGGAATTGAGGCGGCGCTGGGACGCAGGGAACAAGTGAACCGGCGTCCGAAGAAGCTGGATGGTTCGGGTGAGGCTCACCTGGTTGCCCTGGCCTGCGGAGCGCCGCCGGAAGGCCGGGCCGACTGGACGCTGAAACTGCTGGCGGACCGCCTGGTGGAATGCGAGATAGTGGAGAGCATCAGCTATGAAACGGTACGTCAGACGCTGAAAAAAACGAACTCAAGCCTTGGCTGAAAGAGTGCTGGTGCCTCCCGCCGCAGGGGAGCGCGGAGTTTGTCTGCGCCATGGAGGACGTGCTGGAAGTCTATCACCGTGAATACCAGGAGAATGAGGTTCTGGTGTGTCTGGATGAGACCAGCAAACAGCAGGTGAAGGAGACTCGGCAGCCCCGTCCACCACGCCCCGGAGCAGCGGGCATCTATGATTTCGAGTACGAACGCAACGGGGTGAGCAACCTGTTCATGCTGTTCGCCCCGCTGGAAGGGTGGCGGCGGGTGGAAGTAACCCAAAGGCGGACCAAAGCCGATTGGGCGCAGGTAGTGCGCAAGCTGGTGGACGAAGACTATGCCCACAAGGACCGGATAGTGCTGGTGATGGACAACCTGAACACCCACCATCCGTCATCGTTGTATGAGGCCTTTGACCCCACCGAGGCGCGGCGCATCGCCGAACGGCTGGAGATTCACTACACGCCCAAGCATGGCAGTTGGCTGAATATGGCGGAGATAGAGTTGGGTGTGCTGTCGCGGCAGTGCCTGGACCGCCGGATTCCAGACCAAGAGATATTAGAGCAAGAGACCAGGGCTTGGCAGAACCAGCGGAACCGGGACGGGATACGAGTAGACTGGCGCTTCACCACTGCCGATGCGCGTATCAAACTCAAGTCTCTATACCCATCAATACAAGCCTGATGGACTACTAGCAGCCCGTCCGAGAAATACTGGCATGCAACTATAATCGTCTCCTTTTCGTTCATGGCGCACAAATTGGTTCACATAGTGTCGATAACAATAGGTTCGTAAAGTCGTGTCAACGATATTCGGAGTGAAAATTTATTCTCGGACAGGCTGCTAGGTTGGCAGCGTGGCCTTGGGCCAACTCCGCCGCTGCTGGATTAGTACTACAGTCGCAGATTAACGATGTAGAATAAGCCATCACTGGATGATGAGGTGTGGCGGTGGCAACGAGCAGGGATGAGGTGGCGGAAGTGGCCCGCTGGGCCGAAGGCCTGGAGCGGGTGCATGAGTGCATCGCCGGACGTTTCCGGCGTCCGGAGCCCCGCCGGCGGGCGCTGGACTATTTGCGGGGGCTGCTCGGTCCCGGTGGAACGCAAGAATGGTTGGCAACTGGCGGAGCAGGCGGGCGGCGCCACCCCGGACGGCGTGCAGCGCCTGCTGTCCACCTGCCGCTGGGACGCTGGTCTGGTTCGGGACCCCTCTAGGGACTACGTGGTGGAGTACCTGGGGGGATGACGAAGCGGTGCTGGTGGTTGACGAGACCGGCTTCATCAAGAAAGGGAACAAGCCGGTGGGGGTGCAGAGGCAGTACAGCGGCACGGCGGGGCGGGTCGAGAACTGCCAAGTTGGCGTATTCCTAGCCTACGCTTGGGCCAGGGGAAGGACCCTGCTGGACCGGGAGCGCCGCCGGGAGGCCGGGGTGCCGGAGGACGTGGTGTTCCGTACCAAGCCGCAACTGGCCCAGGGTATGCTGGAGCGGGCAGTGGAATCGGGAGTCTCCTTCGGCTGGGTTACCGGGGACGAGGTCTACGGCAACGGCCGCAACTTGAGGCTGTGGCTGGAACATAAGGGTATTCCCCATGTGCTGGACATCCGGAGCAACGAGAAACTGTAGGCCTGGACGGGCAAGGGGCCATCAGGTGCGTGCGGACCGGCTCGCATCGCAGGTTGATGAGACCGGCTGGATCAGATGGAGCGTCGGCGACGGGGCCAAGGGTCCCAGATTCTACGACTGGGCCACCGTGGACATACGGCCGCTGAAAGAGCCGGGCAAGGGCTACTGGCTGCTGGCCCGGCTCAGCATTGCCAAGCCCGGGGAGCTGGCCTATTATGTGTGCTTCGGTGCGGTGGAGCCGCCCAGGGTTACCCGGCGCGAGACCCGGATCCTGACCTGGGATGAGGTTCACCGCCTGGTGGAACAGGTTGCCGATCCCCTGTTCTGGACGTTGTTTCTGCTGGCTCTTCAAACCGGGCTGAGGCGGGCCGAACTCGTGGGGTTGCAGTGGCGGGACATCGAGCTATCGACTGGCGTTCTGTCGGTGCAGCGGGCCTGGGTCAAGCTGCCGTCACGAGGGACGGAGCTGACGGCCCCGAGTCGGGACGGGGCCGGACCGTGGTCCTGCCGGTGCAATCGGTGGAAGCATTGGGCACCCACCGTGACCGGCAACTGGACCCGGACCGGGTGACCAAGGAGTTCAAGAGAATTGCGAGGAAGGCGAGGATCTGGGACCTCCGGCTCCGAGATCTGCGGCATACCCACGCCTCCCTGATGCTGGCTGAAGGAGTGCATCTGAAGGTCACGTCGGAGAGACCGGGGCACAGTAGCATTACTATGACCGGGAATCTGTACTCCCACGTTCAGTCCACGGTGCAGAAAGGGCGGCTGAGCGCTTTGGAGATGCGTGGAGCGCGGGAATGGCAAACCGGAGGCTGATTTAACCGAGTAGCCCCATATTTAGGTTTGAGAAGTCTCTAAGCCGGGATGGCGGAATGGCAGACGCGGCGGACTTAAAATCCGTTACCCTTGCGGGTGTGTGGGTTCGAGTCCCACTCCCGGCACCATCGGCCTTAGTTGCATCTCGGTTAGCATTCAGAGCAGTGCCCCGTATGGCGCTCTCGGGCTGGGTTGGAGAATTAATCGGACTGGTCTTGTCGAACTGATAGAGCGTTACGGTTAACAGCTCCTACGCCCGCTGCCGCCCCAAATTGCCGGAGTTCATTGACGGAGGCGTCTAATGCAGGAACGAGACTTTGTGGGCTACGGGGCCAACCCGCCGGAGGTGCGGTGGCCCGGCGGGGCCAGAATCGCCGTCTCGGTGGTGGTGAACTACGAAGAGGGGTCCGAGTATTCCATCCTGGACGGCGATCCCAGCGGCGAGACCTCGGGTGAATCGCCCTCGCCCGCCGGTCCCGGGGAGCGCGACTTGGCCAACGAGTCGTTTTTCGAGTACGGCAGCCGGGTTGGGGTTTGGCGGATCATGGACGTGCTCGACCGCAACAACGTCAAGGGCACCTTCTACGCCTGCGCCCTGGCCTTGGAGCGCAACCCGGAGGTCGGGCCGGAGGCCGTCCGCCGCGGGCACGAGGTGATGGGCCACGGCAACCGCTGGGAGGAATACTACAAGATGGACCGGGACGCCGAGCGGGAGGCGATCCGCCAAGCGGTCGAGTCGATCACCCGCACTTGCGGGCAGCGTCCGCTGGGCTGGTACACCCGCTACGGCCCCAGCGTCAATACGCGGGAACTGGTGGTTGAGGAAGGCGGGTTCGAGTACGACTGCAACTCCTACAACGACGACCTGCCCTACTACACCCAAGTTCACGGCAGGCCGTGGCTGGTGGTGCCCTACTCGCTGGAGGTGAACGACTACAAGTTCTGGCGGGGCGACCTGCTCACGCCCAATCATTTCTTCGAGGTGGCCAAGGCATCCTTCGACACGCTGTATGAAGAGGGGGCCACTCACCCCAAGATGATGTCGGTGGGCCTCCACTGCCGCATAATCGGCAAACCGGGCCGGGTCGCCGGACTGGACCAGTTCCTGAAATACGCCTCAGAAAAAGAGGGCGTATGGTTCGCCAGCCGCCTGGAAATAGCCCGCTGGTGGAAAGAAAACTACCCGCCGGCGTAGGCCCCGGGGTCAGACAGGCGGGGCGTGAGTGTTGGAGAAGCCCACCGGCGACGTCTCGCCGATGGCGAAATCGTCGGCGTCCCTCCCGGTGATCCGGACCAAGCGCCTTATGTCACTCCGGGACGTGATTATGAAGGGGTGCGGGGGTCCGGCCAGAATGTTTTCCAAGAGCGGCAACGCAACTTCGACCGACTCGATAACTACTTCGATCTCCTCGTCAGTCTCGGTGTTTTCGTAAAAATTCTTGTGGCCTCGGAAGTAGGCGTCCGCCAGACCAGTCCCTATCCTTGCGTCGTCGTATTCCTTCACGAGATGGCGGCCGATGTCCTCGACCTGCTTATGGCTTCCGTGGTCCCAACCGCGTGTGTCGCCGATGGCCTTAACGAGTTGGGCAATCGCGCCCCAAGCCTTTTCCCCGGCCTGGGTACGGTCTCCCTCTTGTTGCTCTTTGCGCGCCTGCTGGATGAACCTTCGGCTCATGACTACCCGGTCCTCGGGGCTTGAGTCTCCCGGCTCAGGTAGCGGTGGAATGGTGTTCGTCATGTCGGGCTCCTGATATGCTTCCGCTACCTCCGATTCTGTCAGGCTACATCGCCTTTGGTCAAACGTGCGCGATCCTAGCCCATGCCTGTTAATCGCGCTCGTAAGTTACAATATGACCGTTACGGTCTTACACTTATGCTACCACGGAGACAAGCATGTACTTGATCAGAAGGATATTCAAGACGAAGCCCGGAGAGGCCCGGCGGGTGGCTAGCCTGGTGCAGAAGCAGGTGCAGGTCTACCACGACGCTGGGCAGCGGGGTGAGTTCCGCGTTGCCTTCAACGGCTTCACCCTTCCGGGTGAGCAGGACGTTGTGGTGCTGGAATGGACCGACAGCACGATCCAGTCGCCCATGCGGGCGGGCAACGAACTGCCCAGAGAGGTCCTGGAGATCGGAGCTCAGATACGTGAGTATGTCGAGAACCACCGGATTGAGTTCATGGAGTTGTTGACTCCGGACAAGATGCTCGACTAGCCGCCCGTCGCCCGGAACGGAGCGAAGGGCCTCGGGCTTGGCTGAGACAACGCCGTGTTGTTTGACGGAATCCGTTATGCTAGGCTGTGTTTTGGGCCCCGGTCTGTCTTCGGGGTCTGATTGCGAGGATAATCCACGAATATGGCGCGACATCAACGAGTAGTGGTTGCGATGAGCGGGGGAGTTGATTCCTCCGTGGCCGCCTGGCTGCTCTGCCAGCAGGGCTACGAAGTCATTGGCATTACCATGAAGCTCTACAGCCTGGACGAGGCGGCCCTTCCCGCCGGCCACCAAGGCTGTTGCACGCTGGACGACGTCGAGGACGCCCGCTCCGTCTGCCGTCGCCTGGGAATCCCCCACTACGTCCTGAACATGGAGCGGGAGTTCCGCGCCTACGTCATGGACTACTTCGTGTCGGAGTACCAGCGCGGGCGCACTCCCCATCCCTGCATCGCCTGTAACGACAAGATAAAGTTCAGCCGCCTGATGGACCGTGCCGATGCCTTGGATGCCAACTACGTTGCCACCGGGCACTACGCCAGGGTCGAGCATGGCCCCGGCGGCGCGGCGCTCAAGAAGGCGGTTGACCCATCGAAAGACCAGTCCTACGTGCTGTATGGCATGGACCAGGCCCAGCTTGCCCGAACGCTGATGCCAGTCGGCGCCTTCCCCAAGGACGAGGTACGGCGGATGGCGCTGGAGGCTGGGCTGGTCACCGCCGACAAGCCCGACAGCCAGGACATTTGCTTCATCCCCCTCGGCGACTACCGGGAGTTTCTGAGAGAACGCACCAGCTCCAATCGGGGGCAAATCGTCGATCTGGAAGGCTCGGTCTTGGGCGAACACTATGGTATCGAGTATTTCACCGTCGGGCAGCGCCGTGGCTTGGGTATTTCACAGCGCAATCCGCTGGGCGAACCGAGGTACGTCATCCGCTTGGACGCTGCTACCAACCGCGTGGTGGTGGGGCCGGAGATGGCCCTCTATGCCGACGAGATGCTGGTATCGAGGGTGAACTACATCAGCGGAGCCGCGCCCACGGAGCCGACGCCCGTGGCCGTGAAGATACGCTACAAGTCCTACGAGGCTGCGGCCATGCTGTATCCTCAAGGCAATGAAGCGGTGGTGCGGTTCTCCGCCCCGCAGCGGTCTATTACGCCCGGACAGGCAGCGGCCTTCTATCAGGGAGAAGTGTTGCTGGGTGGAGGTACGATTGAAGGAACCGTTGCAGATACCACTCAAATATCCGAAGAAAAGACGGCCGCCGCGTCCTAACCTTAGCTTGGAGTCGGAGCTGCTGGCCCGGGATCTGCGCCCGGTGGCGGGTGTCGACGAAGCGGGACGCGGCCCGTTGGCGGGTCCGGTGGTGGCGGCAGCGGTAATTCTTCCTCCCGGCCTGACCGGCGGCGAAGAATGGCTGGAGTTATTGGACGACTCGAAACGGCTGACCCGACTCCAACGCGAACGGGCATTCGAGGCTGTCCGCAGGTACGCTCTGGCTTGGGCCACGGGCGAGGTCGGCCCGGCGGAGATAGACCGCATCGGGATTGGGAACGCCTCCCTGAGAGCGATGCTGCTGGCGGTGTCGCGGTTGCGCCTGAAACCGGCCTACCTTCTGCTCGACCACATCCACGTGCGGCAGTGCCCTTACCCCTACGACACCGTAGTCAAGGGGGACGCCCGCAGCTACTCCATCGCCGCAGCGTCCAACGTGGCGAAGGTGACCCGCGATCGCATCATGGGCGATTACGAGAAAGAATACCCCGGCTATTCCTTCGGCCAGCACAAGGGCTACGCTACCGCCCTGCACCTGGAACGCCTGCGGGAGCTAGGGCCATGCGTCATCCACCGCCGCTCCTTCGCTCCGGTCGCGCAGGCCCGGCTGCGGCTGTCCGACGCGCCGGTCCCGCCGGGATCGGGTCGAGGCCGGTGACTTCCGCCCGGAGCCGTCTGGGCCGGTGGGGCGAAGTCCAAGCCCGGCTGCGGCTGGAAGCCCAAGGCTACCGGGTGCTGGCCACCAATTACCGCTGCCGTCAGGGGGAGATCGACATAATCGCCATGCAGGGCAAGGAGATCGTCTTCGTCGAAGTGAAGACCCGCCGCGGCGGCGACTTCGGTCTTCCCGAAGAGTCCATCACGCCCGCCAAGGCGTCAAGGTTAACCGCCGCGGCCCAACACTACCTGCAAACCCAACTACCGGACGGTCAAGCCTCCGAAGCCGTCTGGCGCATCGACCTTATCAGTATCTACCTGGACAAGCGCGGCAAGCTGCTCAGCGTGGAGCACTTGGAAAACGCGGTCGAGGGCTAGACCGGGCTCGACAACCGGCAGGCGAAAAAAACGAGCAACAACACCATCGCCAGCAACACCATCAGGGCCATGCAGCCGTAGCGCGAGGTCATGGTAGAGACAGTCGGTTGACTTGGGCGGCCAGGTAACCGGCGCCGAAGCCGTTGTCGATGTTCACCACGGCGACGCCAGGAGCGCAGCTATTGAGCATACTGAGCAGCGCGGCCAGCCCCTCGAAGCTGGCCCCGTAGCCGGTGCTGGTGGGCACGGCTATCACGGGAACGGCCACCAGGCCCGCCACCACCCCGGCCAGCGCGGCGTCCATTCCGGCGGCGACGACTATCACCCGCGCCCGCTGGATCGCCGGCAGTTGGTCGAGCAGCCGGTGCAGTCCTGCGACGCCGATGTCGTTGATCCGCTCCGTCTCTTGGCCCATCAGCCGGGCGGTCAGGGCGGCTTCCTCGGCCACCGGCAGGTCCGCCGTGCCGGCGGTCAACACCAGCACCCCGGTCTGACGCGGGGTGTCTTGGGGAGCGGGCACCACGATGGCCCCCGCAAGCTCGTTGAACTCGGCTTCGGGTGTGTTGCGGAGGACGGCGTCATGGGTCTCGCGGCCGGTCTTGGTCACCAGCACGGGATGGCCCCGGTCCTTGAGCGCGGCGACGATTCCGGCCACCTGTTCCGGCGACTTGCCTTTGCCCAGCACCACCTCCGGCGACCCGGTGCGCAACGGTCGGTGGTGATCGACCTTGGCATACCCCAGGTCCTGATAGGGCAGGTCGCGCAACCGGGCCAGAGCCTCGTCGACGCTTATGCCGTCGGCCCGGAAGGCTTCCAACGTCTCTCGCAGCCGGTCCTGTTGCCGCTTCTGTTGGATAACATCCCCGCCTAGAGAAGCTGCCGCCGGGCCGCTTCCATCGCCCGCTGGTAAACTTCCTGGAAGGGGATGCCGGTCTCGGAAGCGATGCGGCGGCAGTCGTCGGGCTCGGGCGCGGCGCTGACCGGCGAACCCTCCAGCGACTTCACCTTCACGCTCACCGGCCCCAGGCTGGTCTCGATGGTGACGCTGTGACGCTGGGCCACGTAGCGGTCAACCAGCCGGGTCCTTATGCCCAAGGTCGGCGTTTCCCGGAGAATCAGCTCGAACGCGGCCTGCTCCAATTCCTTCGGCACCAAGACCGACAGCACCGTGCCGGGCCGGTTCTTCTTCATCTGCACCGGCGTGTACCAAACGTCCAGTGCGCCCAGGCCGAACAGCTTTTCTTGAGCGTAGCCCAGCACCACGCCGGGCACGTCGTCCAGGTTGGTTTCCAGCAGCACGACGTGGGCCGGTTGGTAGATGGACGGACGGCCCTTCTCTTCGTGTTCGCCCTGAGGCTGGGAAAGCTCGCCGAGCCAGACGCGGACGGCGTTGGGGAACCCCGGCGGGTCTTTTGTGCCAAGACCCACGCCCACGCCCGCCACGCTGAACGCGGGCCGGTGGAATTGGGATAATGTGGTGATCAGGGCCGCGCCGGTGGGAGTGGTCAGCTCGCCTGCGCCTGCGAATACGGGGCTGTCGGCCGCTACCGGAGCGCCGGCCGCCGCGATCAACTCCAAGGTTGCCGGGGCCGGGTTGGAGTAGCCCCCTGCGCGACGGGGCGGCGAGGGCGCACCCAGCACCAGCGGCGCGGCGTACAGTTCTTCAACTTCCAGCAGGTGGACGCCGAGGCAGAAACCAACCACGTCCACCAGGGTGTCGACGCTCCCCAATTCTTCCAGTTCCAAGGAATCCGCAGCCTCGCCGTGGACTCGTGCTTCCGCCTGCCATAGCGAGCGCAACACGCGGGTGGCGTCCTGCTTCACTCGTGGGCCGAGTCCGCTTGACTCGACGGTCTCCAAGAGCTTGGCGGGAGAATGGCGGGAACGGTCTTCAAGCTCAACCTTCAAGTGGGTGCCGCGCACCTCGCAGCGCGTCTCTTCTTTGGCGTCGAGCCGGTAGCCGCTGATGGGCAGGCAGGCCAGCCCTTCCCGCAACCGCTCCAAGGGCAGGCCCAAATCGACCAGCGCGCCGAGCAGCATGTCTCCGCTGGCCCCGCCGATGGACTGGATGTAGGCGACCCGCATTTCTCGACCTTCGGCCCCGGGCTATCCGGCTGCCAGCGTCGCGCCCTTGAGCTGGTCGTTGAGACTGCCGGAACGCAGCCCGGCCAAGTCCAGGGACACCCACAGGTAGCCGATCTTCTTCAGTCCCGCGACGATCTCGCGCCGCTGTTGGAAGGCAAGCTCCAGTTCGGCTTCGGCCACTTCCACCCGGCAGAGCCGGTCGTGATGGCGGGCCCGTACTTCGCGAAGGCCGAGGCCGTGCAGCAGGTCTTCGGCCCGCTCAATCTTGGAGAGGGTTTCTGCGGTGACCGGGGTGCCGTAGGGGACGCGGGAGGACAGGCAGGGTTGGGCTGGTTTGTCCCAGACCGGGATATCCAAGCTACGGGCGATGGCCCGCACCGCCGCTTTGTCCAGTCCCGCCTCCACCATCGGGCTTCTCACCCGGTGTTCGGACGCCGCCTGCATTCCTGGCCGGTAGTCGCCCAGGTCGTCGGTATTGGCCCCGTTAGCCACCCACTCGTAGCCCTCGCGCTCGGCCAGTGCAGACAGGTGAGTGTACAGTTCCGTCTTGCAGAAGTAACAGCGCTGCGGAGAGTTGGCGGTATAGCCCTCGCGCTCCATCTCGTTCGTGCGGATGATACGGTGCGGGAAACCGAACCTTTCCGCCAATCGTGTGGCTTCGTCCAGTTCCCGGGCGGCCAACGCCGGCGAGACCGCGGTCACCGCAAGAGCTCGTTCCCCCAGCATCCGGTGCGCGGCCACTGCCACCAGCGTACTGTCCACACCTCCCGAAAAAGCCGTCACTACCGACCCCATCTCGCTGATGATGGCTTCCAGGGAGGAGAGTTGTGTTTGAGAGTCGGAAGACATCTGGCTCACTTCGACGTTCATATTACTCCCCGCCCAGAAACCCCGCCACTGCGTCGGCGAAGGCGTCGGCCTGTTCCAGCATCAGCAAGTGGCCGGCGTTGAGCAGGGTGGCCGTCCGCGAACCGGTGATCAGGGACTGGAAGTCGGCGGCGTAGGATGGCGGATTGATGCGGTCTTCGCCGCCCCACAAGATGAGCGTGGGAGACTTGATGCGGTAGGCCCGGCGCTTCAACCCCCGGTCGGGGATGGGCCACAGGAACTTGCCCGCGGCGGCGATGTCCTGCATCCGGTCCCGGCTCAGCATATCGCGCCGTCCGGCGTTGCGGTCAGGCGCTCCAACAATTCGTCGGCGTTCAGGGCCAGCAGGTCGGCTACCGGGTCCTCGTCCCGCCAGAGACCGGCGGGAGAGGCCAGCGCCAGCCGGTCGACCACGCCGGGGGCCATCGCCGCCATCTCGGCGGCGATCATCCCGCCCAGGAAATGACCGACGACGTGGGACCGGGGCACGTCCAGGGCGTCCAGCAGCGCAAAGTGATAGATGATCAGATCGTGCAGGTCTTCCAAGTGCTCCAACCCGCCGGAGTTGCCATAGCCGGGCATATAAGGCGCGTACACGGTGAACTGCCGCGCCAGCCGCGCCAGGAAGGGGGACCAGCCCTTCTGGCCGATGGCGCCGTGCAGGTAGAGCAGCGGCGGGCCGCTCCCGCCCCGCAGGACCTCGGCCCGAAAGTCGCCGCCGCGCAGCTCGAGTGTCAGGGTCTCAGGCATGGTTACTCCACCAGGGTTTCACTAGACAAAGACCGTACTCTCCGTGTGATTTGGATACGGGGTTACATGGCGACTAATGGATTTCAAAGCCAGGCATCTCATCCCAAATTCTCCCGTCAAGCAGCCGCCCGTGGCGTTTCTTGAAAACGCCGCCCCACTGCTTGAAGAAAAGCGGCGCCAGTGGGCTTGTGCCATCACGTGGAAAACGTCCTGCACAAAATGGTCCGGAACTTGGGTGTGGAACAGGTCCACCAGAGTATTCACCGGGGCCGACGAAAGCCTCGATGAACAACACCCTACCATTCCACTTTGTCATGATGGGCAGCCACGCGCCCATATATTCTGTGAGGACAAGATACTTTCCTTGTGTGTGTCCCTCGAGGGTCCAAGTTGTTGTTTTAGCGGCCATGTCTTACCTAGGCTCTTGGTATCGAGTGTGGCGGAAGTGGATTCAATTCCTCCGACAAACGGTAAGCTACCGCCGGGGGCTTCACAACCGGCAAGTGTCAGTAGGCTACAGCCCACCGTACCAAGCGGCGATGGCTTGGCCTATCTCGTCCGGCGAGTCTTCCTGGATGAAGTGGACGCCGGGGACGGTTACTTCCTGCTGGTTGGGCCAGGCGCGGCAGAACTCGCGCTGGGGGCCGGTCAGGATGGCGCCCGGTTCGGCGTTGACGAACAGCTTGGGCGTCCGGGTCTCCGACAGCCAGGCGGAGTAGTCCTGCACGATGGCCGTAACGTCGGGCGGTTCTCCCTCGATGGGAATCTCCCTCGGCCAGGTCAGCGTTGGGCGGCGCGATTCCCCCGGCGTCCGGTAAGGCCGACGGTACACTTCCATCGCCTCGTCGCTGACCCCGTTCAGCGTGCTGCCCGGCAGGACCCGCTCGACGAAAATGTTGCGCTCCAGCACCATGCCCTCCCCGGCAGGCGAGCGGAAGCCTTGGAACACCTGCTTGGCCGCCTCCGGCCACTCGTCCCAAGTGAGCGGCCTGACGATGGCTTCCATGTATACCAACCCCTTGATACGGGCGGGATGGCGATGGGCCCAGTGGAACCCGAGGGCTGAACCCCAGTCATGCACCACCAGCGTGACCGGGCCGTCGAGTATAACCGCGTCGAACCAGTGGTCCAGGTGACGCGCGTGGTCGGCGAAACGGTAGGAGCCGTCGGCGGTGGGGCCGGACTCTCCCATGCCCACCAGGTCGGGCGCCAAGCAACGGGCCAGCGGCTCCAAGTGGGGAATCACGTTGCGCCAGAGGTACGACGACGTAGGATTCCCGTGCAAGAACACGATGGCATCGCCCGATCCCGCGTCCACGTAGGCTATCTCCACGCCGGCGGCGTCGACGCGGCGGCGAGTGTAGGGGTCGCGGGCGGGAATTTCGTTAGCGGCTGACATTTACTCAGGGACTCGGAAGAATATCGTTCCGTCGGCATCGTGGCCGTGAGTGCGCCACAGCCGAATCTCGGTCAGCAGTTCGTTGTGGCGGGAGACGGCTCGTTCCTCCGCCGCCGCGTGGCCGGCGACGGCTCGTTCCTCCGCCGCCGCATGGCGGACGTCGGCTCGTTCCTCCGCCGCCGTGTGTTGCATATCAGAGCGCTCGCGCGTGGCCCGGATTTCCACTGCCAGCGTTTCCTGGCCCTTTTCGAGCTTCCCCAGCCTGCTGTTGATACTGCCCCAAGCAGTAATGACGGCAATCAAAACGGCAGCCGCGGCGGCAATGAACCCGGCGATGATTGTTACGGGAATGGTCATAGCGTTCGCTTTTTCGTCCCCCTCACCCTGGCTTTCTTTACGAAGAGAAAGAATTTAGCCCGCCATCACCGGCGCGGGCGCGTTGGGGTTGGCGACTCCTTCGGGCCACCAGCGCGTTTCGTAGTCGGACCAGAGGCCGCGAACGTGGGGCATGACCTCCCTGGCGAACAGCTCGGTGTTCTTCATGGCCAGCTCCTTGGGCATGTCGCCGAACTGGAGCAGCAGCATCAGGTTGCCGACCTTCAGCTCCTTGATGGCGTGGGTCAGGTGCTCCCGGACCGTCTGGGGGCCACCCACAATCACGTTTCCGGCTTCCAGGTAGTCGGTCCAAGTGAATTCCCTGTTCTGCTCCTCGCGCGACTGGAGCGTGGTGCTGGCCACTTGGGAAGCGTTGCTGCGGACCGTGCGGTAGCCCGGCGGGTTGCCGAAACCGGGGTGGATGTGCAGGCATTTCTTGAAGAAATACTCGATGGACTCCTTGTACTCCTCGGCTTGGCCATCGGTCTCCGACACCGCCACCAGTTGCAGGAACCCGGCGTGGTAGGGGTTGAATTCCTTGCCCTGCCGGTCCATCTCCTCCCAGAAGCCGTCCAGCACGCTCTTGCCCACCTTGTAGCCGGAATAGCTCAGGTAGCAATAGACGTAGTCATTCTTGATCGTCCAGTCCCAGGTTTCCAGGCTGCCGCTGCCGGGCACCCATACCGGCGGATGGGGCTGCTGGTAGGGCCGGGGCCAGATGTTGACGTAACGAAGCTGGTTGTACTTGCCGTTGAACGAGAAGGGCTCCCGCTCCTTCCAGGCCCGCATGACCAGATCGTGCGCTTCCTGGTACTTCTCCCGCAGGGTGATGGGCACCTGTCCGTAGCCGAAGATAGTGCCCAGCGGGAACCCGGCGATCAGACGCCCGCCGCTCATCACGTCGAGCATGGCGAATTCCTCCGCCACTCGTATCGGGGGGTTGTACAGGGCCAGGCTGTTGCCCAGGACCACGATGGCGGCTTGCGAGGTGCCCCGGGCCATGGCCGAGGCCATGATGTTGGGCGAGGGCATGAGGCCGTAGGCGTTGGCGTGGTGTTCGTTGACGCAGATGCCGTCGAAGCCCATCGCCTCGGCGAACTCCAGTTCGTCCAGGTAATCGCTGTATAGCCGGTGTCCTTGCCGGGGGTCGAACAGCGAGTTCGGTACGTCCACCCACACGCTGTGGTAATCTTGTTCAAAATTGGCGGGCAAGCCCTGATAGGGCATCAGGTGGAAGAAGCACAACTTCATGGCGTTAACATCCTACGGCCAAGGGTGGGCCGTTGCCGGTAATCCAACACAACACCGGAATTTTAACATGGATGCACAGAATGAACAGGATTCGCCGGAGGTATCACAGGGTCTTATGATAGTCGAAGAGGCTGTGCAGGGTATTGGACAATAAGGGGAGAGTTTGGGAGTGTGGAGGATGGTTGTGCGGGAGGAGAGAGTTGGGGGGTGGGGTCCCGGATTGCTGGAGGCACTGAGCCGGATAGAGGATCCCAGGAAGCCCCGGGGAGTAGGGCATCCCTGGCCGGCGATTCTGGGGTGGGGCTCTCGGTGTGCGCGATGTTGGGAGGCGCCGGGAGCCTGTACGCCATCGCCCAGTGGGGCCGGGAACATCCCCAGATGGCCCAATCGCTGGGATTCAGCCGGGAGCAGACCCCGTGCGCGGCGGCGTTGCATCACGTATTTCGCCGGTTGGACGTGGCTGCCTTCGAGTCGGCGCTCAGCCGCTGGGCCCAAGAGCCCATGGGAGAGGGAGAGGCGGCCATCGCCGCCATTGACGGCAAGGCCCTTAGGGGGATGCACGGGGCGGAATTGCCTGGAGTGCGGCTGGTGGCGGCCTATGCCCGGCAAAGCGGCGTGGTGGTGGGACAACAGGGGGGTCAGGGGTCAGGGCGCAGTAAGTGTTCAGACTCGATGAGGTGAATTGAGCGAATTCAACCGCTTCTGTGAAAAACGCTGGTGTCCGGGGCGCGATTGTGGCATAAGGGAACTATGGAAACGGAAGTGGACCTGAACCAGGCGAGCCGGGAGACGCTGCTGGAGATTATCGCCGAACTGCGTCAGCGGGTGGAAAGCCTGGAAACCCGGCTGTCCAACGGCGGGCCGGGGGCTGGGATGCCGGGCCACAAGCCGGCCGCCAGGCGCAGGAAGCCCGCAGCGGAAGAAAAGAAGCCGCGAAAGAAGCATCCCCACGGCTTTGCCCGGCGGCGGATGGAACCCGCCAGACGGGTGACCCACGCCCCGGAGTCTTGCCCCGAATGCCATACCGCTCTCACCGGGGGATGGCCGCAGCGGACCCGGGAGGTCATAGACATTCCGGCAGTCCCGGCGGAAGTCACGGAGCACGTATTCATAGCCCGGACCTGTCCATTGTGCCGGCAACGGCGGCGGCCCCGGGGCCCTCTGAAAGGTCTGGCTGTAGGCCGCCAGCGCCTGGGAGCCAACCTGGCAAGCCTGATAGTGACCCTGCGGGAAGAGGCCCGGCTGCCCGTAAGGACCATCCACCCGTAAGGACCATCCAATGGTATCTGGGAAGGTTTCATCAGTTGAAGCTGAGCGTCGGGGCCATCGTCCGGGCCGTGCATCAGGTCGCCCGGCAGGCCGGGCCGGAAGTGAGCGAGTCGCTGGAGCGCATCCGTTCCAGCCCGGTGGTCCACGCCGATGAAACGGGTTGGCGGGAGAACGGGAGAAACGGCTACGCCTGGACCTTCAGCACTGCCACGGAACGGTATTTCCTGCGCCGGGGCCGGGGCAAGGAGGTGGTGGACGAGGTGCTGGGCGACTCCTTCGAGGGGATTCTGGTCAGCGACTTCTACGCCTCCTACGACCACTACCCCGGATTGAAGCAACGGTGTTGGGCTCACCTGCTGCGGGACATCCACAAGCTGAAGGCGCGGTACCCGGAAGACGGCGGGTTGGCTCAATGGGCGCTGGGAGTGCGGCGGCTTTAGGTCAAGGCCCGGGCTTGGGCGGCGGAAGGCAGACGGCCCCCGCCCCGGGGACAGTTGCTCTTGGAAGAGGGGTTGCTGGCGCTGTGCCGCCCTTTCCTGGAAGACCCGGTGGCAGTGCAAGCCCAGCTCTGCCGGCGGATTGAACGGCACATCAAGGAACTCTTTGTCTTCGTGTCGCACCCGCAGACGCCTTCGGACAACAATGCCGCCGAACGCAGTCTCCGCCACCTGGTGGTCAGCCGGAAAATCAGCGGCGGGACCCGCTCGGGGCCGGGCAGCGACAGCAAAATGACCTTGGCGTCCCTCTTCGGCACTTGGCGGGCCAAGGGCCTCAACCCCTTCCTGGAAACCCGCCGGTTGCTCATTTCCCCTCAAGTCTGAACAGTTACAGGGCAAGGAGCGTGAACTGGAGGTGGTCTCCAGGCTGCTGGCCGAGTTGCACCTGCGGGAGAGGGTGGTTGCCGGGGACGCGCTTTACGCCCAGCGTGAGTTGAGCCGGAGGGTATTGGACTTGGGCGGAGACTATTTCTG
The DNA here is from genome assembly GCA_965197575.1 of Dehalococcoidia bacterium. GTDB lineage: Bacteria > Chloroflexota > Dehalococcoidia > Lucifugimonadales > UBA3495 > VXOI01. Next base: position 4,254,322 of record OZ240214.1, on the reverse strand, counting down.
GGCGGTGAAGGACAACCAGCCCGGGGTGAAAGAGGCGGTGAGCCTGCTGTTCGAGGAGCCGCCATGGGGAGAGCGCTTTGGCGCGGCGAGCCGGGAGGGCCGGCATGGAGACCGGCGGGAACGCCGCCGGTTGTGGTCCGTAACGGCCCTGAACGAATACCTGGACTGGACTGGCACAGGTGTGCTGCGTGGCACGGGTCAGGAGGCACAAGGGGAAAGAGCCGGTGGAGCGGACCTATGCCATCACCAGCCTGCCAGTGGAGCGGGCGGACGCTGCCCGGCTGCTGGGGATATGGCGGGGACATTGGGGGATTGAGAACCAGGCGCACTGGGTGAGGGATGTGGTCTTTGGCGAAGACCAAAGCCAGGTGCGGAGCGGGTCGGCGCCGCAACTGCTGGCGGCGCTGCGAAACCTGGTGATAGGCGTACCGCGGCTGAACGGGGTGAAAAACATAGCGGCGGCCCTGCGCCACTACGGCTGGAAACCCTGGGAGACCCTGACCCTCATCGGCCTATCCCCCGACAATTAAAAGACCCTGCCGCCGGGACCAGGGTCTTTTAATTGTCCGTCCAAGGATTCCACAATGGCCGCCGCCACACCCAACACCACGTTACCCCATAGGGGCAACCACGAGTGTTGCCCTGGGCACTTCGCCATCCGCATGGACAATTAAAAGACCCTGCCGCCGGGACGACCGTGCATTGACATTACCGGCGCGCCGTTCGTAAGATGGTTCTGGGGCCTCCGCACCAAAATGCCCGGCCCAACGCCGGGGCCCACACGTCCCAGTAGCTCAGGGGACAGAGCGGCTGCCTTCTAAGCAGCGGGTCGCGGGTTCGAATCCTGCCTGGGACGCCACAACAGCTGCGAAATAGCCCGGTCTCAGCTACAGATTGGCTGGTCCGGGATGCAGAGAGTCGCCGAACTGGGCGGCTTTTTCTTTGCCAAGAGGCACATCCGGCCCGCTGCCTGCCCACATAGCGTGTTGGGTTTCAATTCCCCCTGCTTGCCTGGCAGACACTTATCCGAATCGAGGCAAGTACTTAGTATGAGAGCTATAACGAGAGGGCGGAGCCGGAAGGTGAACACGGAAAAACTGGAGCTGGCCAGGCTGGCAGAGCGGTTCAAGGTCCACACCAGATCGGATGGAAAGTCCCCCAGGACCGTGGAGTGGTACAACCAGTCACTGGAGGTCTTCGGGGACTGGCTGGGGCGGGAGGGCATGTCAACTTGCCTTGATGACCTCTGTGAGGACGAGGTGAGGCTTTTCATTCTCCATCTTCAGGGGAGGAAGGGCCTGTGGGGCGATGCCTCCAGCCAAACGGTGAACAACCGGGTCAGGGCGCTCAGGGCGTTCTTCAACTGGCTGTACCGGCAGGGTTACACCGGGACTCACCGGCTGGAAAACCTGAGGCCGCCCAAGGTGCGGCAGAAGGAGATCGAGATACTGACGGACGAGGAGATAGAGCGGATATTCGCCAGCATCAATCCCAACACCGCCATGGGGGGCAGGAACACGGCCATATACTCTCTGATGCTGGATACCGGTCTGCGGCTCACCGAGGTCGTTACCCTGAAGTTCAAAGATGTTCACCTGGACAACCGCTACGTCAAAGTGCTGGGGAAGGGAGACAAGGAGCGCATCGTCGCCTTCGGCGCCAACTGCCGGAAAGCCCTTAACAACTACGCTCACCACTACCGTTTTGAAAAGGAGGCGCCGGAGGCCGACACCTTCTTCCTGTGCATAGACGGGTATGCCATGACCCCTGACGCTCTCCGGTCCCTGACGGAGAGGCTCTCCAGGTCCTCTGGTGTACCGAGGCTGCATCCCCACCTGATGCGGCATACCTGCGCGACGCGGTTTCTTCTTAACGGTGGGAACGTGTTCCTGTTGCAACAGAACCTGGGGCATACCACGCTGGACATGGTCCAGAGGTACGTCCACATAGCCAGCCGGATGGCCGCCCAAGTGAGCCAGGACTTCTCTCCCCTGGACCGGTTCGAAATGCGAAGTCCCAGGGGTGTCCGGCACAGCTTCAACGGCGGGGGTTGGCGCGGGCAGATTTACCCTAACTCTGGAAAGCCGACCCGGAAATGGGATGGATAAAAGTGCGATTCTCCCGCCCAGGCATGGACCGAGGCCCTCAATCGTCAGATGAGGGAAAATGCTTCCCCCCTGCCCCGCAGGGGCACGAAGCCTGCCGACAGCAAGAGTTCGTTGAAGTCGTCGAGGCTTACGGACGGGGAATTGGCGACAAGGGCCAACCCCAGCTTCATGACGACGTCCCTGGAGGGATTCTGCCGTTCGCCGGACTCCAGCCGCAGAAGGTAGGCCTCGTTTATCCCGCTGTACTGGGCCAGCCGGTAACGGGACTTTCCCGATTTTCTCCTCAGCTGCTTCAAAGTGGCGGAAAATTCCGAAAGGTTTATGGACGACATGCGCGCTCCGGCTTTAGCCAGCCATTTTCATCTTAACTAGTATCGTTTCAATTTAATCCTGATGGATAGATATGTTGGAGTTTACTGCGGGCGTCTTGAGTGGAGAACCGCCAGTCGATGACGGCGCCAGCATCGTTGCGCTCGCGTTCGAGCGCGGCGACCTCCTGCCGCAGCAACACTTCACCGCCGACCCGGCGGTTCAGACACTGTCTGCTGAAGACGCTCAACTCGATCTCGGCCATGTTCAGCCAGCTTCCATGCACGGGAGTGTGGTGAAACTCCAGGCGCTTAGCTATACGACGCGCTTCGGACGCTCCAAAGGCTTCGTAGAGCGAGCCCAGCTTGTGGGTATTGAGATTGTCCAACACCAGCCGGACGACCCTGGCGTGGGGGTACGCCTCCTCAACCAGCCACTTCATCTGGTGAGCGAAGTCCACAGCAGTGCGGCGCCCGGTCACTTCGACGTGTCTCCATCCTCCCTTCGGCTCACAGAACATGAACAGGTTTCGGGTCCCGTTTCGCTGGTACTCGGTGTCATAGCGTTCCACCCGTCCGGGCTTGGCCTTGATGGGCGGCCTCACGTCCTCGATCAACTGCTTGGAGGTCTCGTCGAAACACACCACGGGACGCTCCGGGTCGTAGTCTTCGTGGTACAGGTCCAGCACATCCTCCATCCGGGCCACGAACTCCCCGCTCACCTTGGGGATGCACCACTCTTTCTTCTTCCATGGTTTGAGTTCGTTTTTTTGAGTATCTGGCGCACCGTCTCCAGGGAGATGCTCCCGGCAAACTCCATCGCCACCACCTTGTCCGCAAGTAGCTGGAGCGTCCAGTTCGTGTGTCCTTCGGGCGCATTGCTGCAGGTGATGGCGACGAGGTGCGCTTCCTGTATGCCGCTCAGCTTGCGCCCCCGGCCTGGCCGTGGCCGGTCGTTGATGGCGGCTTCGAGTCCCTCCTCGACGAACCGTCTCCGCGTTCTGGCAACAGTGGCGGCGCTGATCGAGACCGCCTCAGCCACCTCGCGGTCTGAGAGTCCTTCGTCAGCTTTCAACAGCGCAAGGGCCCGCTTTAGCGTGCGGGCTAACGGCTTGCCCCGGCGGGATACCTCAATCAGAGCGGAGCGTTCGGATTGGGTCAGTTCGACTTTGTATTTGGAGACAGGCATGTCAGGTACGGCCTCACTAAAGGATTTTACCCAAGCCTACCTGATCTTCTTTATGATTGTAAGACTTTCTGGAAACGGTACTAGTAGACCAACAGCTTTGAAATGAGGCATGAAGGATGTATTCTCCCAAGCATAGGGATTAGTGGATTGGAGCAAGGGAGAATCGTCATGCCGGCCAAGAAATACCGTATCCAGCTGACAACCGAAGAGCAACAGGAACTGAAGGCGTTGGTTTCCCGCGGGCGTGCGGCGGCGTATAAGCAGACCCATGCCCGCATCTTGCTGCTGAGCAATGAGGCGCAAGCAGACGGGTCCCTGAAGGACGAAGAGATTGCCAGAGTTCTCAAGATTAGCAGCGCGACGGTTGAAAGGGTGCGCCGTTGTTGTGTGGAGGAAGGGATTGAGGCGGCGCTGAACCGTAAGCGGCAACTGCGCCGCCGTCAGAAGAAACTGGATGGCGCCGGGGAAGCCCACTTGATTGCGTTGGCCTGTGCGGAACCGCCGGAAGGCCGCGTGCGTTGGACGCTGAAGTTGTTGGCGGACCAGCTGGTCGAATGCGAGATAGTGGAGAGCATCAGCGGCGAGACGGTGCGCCAGGCGCTTAAAAAAACGAACTCAAGCCCTGGCTGAAAGAGTGCTGGTGCATCCCGCCTGAAAGCAACGCGGACTTTGTGTGCGCGATGGAAGATGTACTGGAAGTCTACCAGCGCTCCTACGGGGACAACGAAGTGCTGGTGTGCCTGGATGAGACCAGCAAACAGCAAGTGAAGGAGACCCGGGTGGGGCGGCCGGCCGGGCCGGGCGCGGCGGCGGTGTACGATTACGAATACGAGCGCAATGGCGTGAGCAACCGGTTCATGTTGTTTGCGCCCTTGGCAGGATGGCGGCGGGTCGAAGTGACGGACCGCCGTACGAAAGTGGATTGGGCGCGGCAGATCAAGAAGCTGGTGGATGAGGACTATGCTGGCAAGGACCGGATTGTGCTGGTGATGGACAACCTGAACACCCACCATCCGGCCTCGTTGTACGAGGCGTTTGAGCCTGCCGAGGCGCGGCGCATCGCCGAACGGCTGGAGGTCCGCTACACGCCGAAACATGGGAGTTGGCTGAACATGGCCGAGATTGAGATCGGGGTGCTGGCCCGGCAATGTCTGGACCGGCGTATGGCCAGCCAAAGTATCCTGCGCCGCGAGGTCAACGCTTGGCAAGGCCGACGCAACCGGGACAAGATACAAGTGAACTGGCGCTTCACCACCGAGGATGCGCGCATCAAACTGAAGTCTCTATATCCAGCAATTCAAGGTTGTTGAACTACTAGTACCGTTTCAATTTAATCCTGATGGATAGATATGTTGGAGTTTACTGCGGGCGTCCTGGGTGGAGAACCGCCAGTCTATGACGGCGCCAGCATCGTTGCGCTCGCGTTCGAGGGCGGCGACCTCCTGCCGCAGCAGCACTTCATCGCCGACCCGGCGGTTCAGACACTGTCTGCTGAAGACGCTCAACTCGATCTCGGCCATGTTCAGCCAGCTTCCATGGGTGGGAGTGTGGTGCAGCTCCAGACGCTTGGCTATACGACGCGCTTCGGACGCTCCAAATGCTTCGTAGAGCGAGCCGGGCTTGTGGGTGTTGAGATTGTCCAACACCAGCCGGACGACCCTGGCGTGGGGGTACGCCTGGTCAACCAGCCAGCGCATCTGGTGAGCAAAGTCCACAGCAGTGCGGCGCCCGGTCACTTCGACGTGTCTCCATCCGCCCTTCGGTTCACAGAACATGAACAGGTTCCGGGTCCCGTTTCGCTGGTACTCGGTGTCATAGCGCTCCACCCGTCCGGGGGCGGCCTTGATGGGAGGCCGCCCATCCCCAAGCAACTGCTTGGAGGACTCGTCAAAACACACCACCGGCCGCTCCGGGTCGTACTCTTCGTGATAAAGGTCCAGCACATCCTCCATCCGGGCGACGAACTCCCCGCTCAGCTTGGGGATGCGCCATTCCTTTTTCTTCCACGGCTTGAGTTCGTTTTTTTGAGTATCTGGCGCACCGTCTCCAAGGAGATGCTCCCGGCAAACTCCATCGCCACTACCTTGTCCGCCAGCAGATGGAGCGTCCAGTTTACATGTCCTTCGGGTGGACTGCTGCACGCGATGGCGACGAGGTGCGCCTCCTGTCTGCCGCTCAGCTTGCGCTCACGGCCTGACCGTGGCCGGTCGTTGATTGCGGCTTCCAGCCCCTCCTCGACGAACCGTCTGCGCACTCTGGCAACAGTGGCGGCGCTGATCGAAACCGCCTCAGCCGCCTCACGGTCTAAGAGTCCTTCGTCAGCTTTCAACAGCGCAAGGGCCCGCTTTACCGTGCGGGCCAACGGCTTGCCACGGCCGGATGTTTCAATCAGAGCGAAGCGTTCGGATTGGGTCAGTTCGACTTTGTATTTGGAGACAGGCATATCAGGTACGGCCTCGCTAAAGGATTTTACTCAAGCCTACCTGATCTCCCTTATGATTGTAAGACTTTCTGGAAACGGTACTAGATTTTAAAATACGGCTTGACTTCTCCATTTGCGTTCTGGCGGTTTACGGAGTACCTCGTCCTCGCTTTGATGACAAGGAGCCAATCGCCTTGGGGATGCCCATTGAGACCCGTGGGGAAAAGCCGGGGAAATCTGTGGGCAACTGCCGTCGCCATTGTCGTTGGAACAACCGGCGCGTTCGCCATCACTCTGGCCGCCGCCGCTCGGGCATGGCCGTTCTGGTTCACCCACGGGGCGGTGTCGGCTCCAAAACCAGGAAATCAGCTTGCACTCGTGGAAATAGACCCTCAGAGACCGCATTCGGCAGGTTTTCTGCACCCGGCTCCCGCTCTCCGGAAGCGCAGGATGGCCTGCGCCACGGGAGGTCCAATCACCACTTCAACCCGTCCCCACTCGTTCACCCCGGCGTGCTGGGTGCTAACCAGCCAGAAGTCGCCGACCAGTTGCTGGGTGGTGACCTCAGCAAGGATCACTCCGGGCCCGAAGAGCTTCACCTGCCTCGCCTCGTAGCCCGGTCCTCTGGACTCATCCATCCACGTGAGGATTTCGGCCTTCAGGCCGGGCCAGTCGGGCCAGCCGCCCTGGCCAATAGGCAGGATGTCGTTGCCATTCCCGGGCAGCAACAGGTCAAGGACGGCCCTGAACTGCGACTGCAGGCGGTTCTGGGCGTTCTGGGTCCGGTTGTACCGGCCGTCATGGTTTCCTTCGCTGGCGCTCATGTCATTCTCCTAAATTCACGGAAAAGTAATTCACGGAAAAGTTCCGGGCCGGTCTGTCAGTCCGGCCCCTTTTTTGGAATCGTGGCGTGGTGGCGCCGGCATGTTGGGGCCCGCCGGACGGTTTGTAGTTGAGGCGGTGGCATATCCACCGTATTTCAGGCGAGCCGGGCGGACCTTCTGACCGAGTGTGGCAGGCGCTCGGCGCTCCCTGCGACGCGGGCCCATCCGGATCAGCAAGCCCTCCCGGGGCATGAGCCGCCGGCGGACACGGTGCTTGGGCCGACGCCTTCTCCGCGGCCTGTTCAGCCCGGCGTTGACCAGGATGCGCCGCAGGGTGGTCCTTCCGATGTCGATGGCGTCTCTCTCACCCAGCAACTCGCTCAGATGGGTGTGGTTGGCCCAGCGTACCTGTTGTGAGCCAGGTGAACCACATCGGCCACCACGGCCTCGGGTGTTGCGTTGGGCGCCTTGCGGCCCCGGTGGCCATGGGCGAGGGCGGCAGCGCCTTTCTCCCAGTAGGCCGCCAAGGTGCGCCTGGCGTGGCGCGGGGTAACTCCCATCAGTTCAGCCGCCTGGTCCAGGGTGGTGTGCTCCGTGAGGAAGCTGTTTAGGACCTGAAGTCTGGTCTGTTCTCTCTAAGTCAATGTCACATTCTCCATGGTGCGACATTTTCGCTGGCCAGTTAGTCAGGACGCTTTTGCTGGACATCGACACCCGGATGGCCCAACATCCCGCCGCCCTTGACATCGGCGATAACGGCGGTCGAACCGTCGAGGAATTGGGCCAGATTTGCGGCAGATGGCGCTCCGTTGCCACATCCATTGCCATAGCATGATCGTGAGTCTACCCACAGTGAGGTGTGATGGTGGCCTACGGCGAAGACTTCAACCGGGACGAATGGGCGGTGATTGATCGCCTGGAAGCTGCGGCGTTCAGAAGGGTTGCTGAAAAGGAGAAGCAGCGGGAGCGTCGCGGCGAGCGGGAGATGGCTGGCCGCCTCTGCGGCAATTGCTGGCGCGATGCGGACTTGATGATTGGATGGAATCGACAGTCGATCGCTATCTGCAGCATGTGTTTAAAAACACTGCGACTCGCCGGCTATCTGGTGGCGTTCGGTGAAATAAGCAAGGTGGGCCCTGAGGAACTCCAGGCGGCAGTCAGGGCAGCAGTCGGTAAGGTGATGGACGCGGGTTATCAGGACCTCAAGGCGGCCGTAGAGCCGGATGCGATGCGCACCAGTGTCTGGGTGAGGATGAAGAGGCTCCTGGGCCTCTCGCGGTAGGCGGCCCTGTACTGCGGCTGGATACACTCGCCTCCGTCGATGAAACCCCGATTCAGCTAACACTGGGGTTGACAGCACAGAAGTTTCCGGATTTTGTCGGCCTTCTTTACTAGACCCTGATAATTCGCCCGATCAGGAGGTCCGTGGAGGCCTGCGCTTTTCTTCAGCTAACCCGGACATCTCCACCCAGAATCCTGGTCCTTTTTCCGCAGGTCCTCCTCACGGGCAGTGCTGGCTTGGACTCGACTGGGGGAAATGCTCTCTGCAGGGGCCCCGGTTCTAACGTGCCGGTTGGCAACCTCCGTCTCGAATGCCCATGGCAACAAAAGGGTATCTTAGTCCCGCGCGCAAGCTACTGACGTCGCCGTCGTTTCATTGGAGTGGGTTTTTGACACCGCCTTGTACTGTGGAAAGAGAGGGGAGGTGGATTTCGATGAGTTCTGGGGGAGAGTTGTATAGACGGGCTGAACTCCAGCGAGCGAGGCGGATGGCCCGGCGAATGTGCGGCAACTGCGGCGGTGGTGCGGACGAGATGATCAAGTGGGCGAGGCAGTCCATCCCCGTCTGTCGGGCCTGTCTGCGCAGGCTGGAAGCACCTCCATCACGCGACGAGCCTTACTGTGCGTTTGAGGAGGTGCTCCCGCACCAACTTCGGCCGGTTGCAGCCGTTCCCGTTGCACCACAGAGGGACTCGCCCGAGACTCCAGAGGAGGCGCCGGGCGTCGTGCAGAAATCCGCTCTCGGTCAAATCAGAAAATGGGTTGCTGGCAGATAGGTGTTCTGCTTATGGTCAAAATCTTGATGGGGAACAGAGTGATGGAAGCGGAAGATGTCCTGGACCAATGCCCGCTGGTTTCCATCCCGGAGGCTGCCGGCCGCATGGGTGTCGTTGAGACCACGGCGCGTAGGCGATTCGAAAGGCTACGAGATGAAGGTCTGGCCACATACTGTTTCGTGGGACGCGGTGGCCACCGCGAGCAAAGGTGGTGTTCTACGACCTTGGGAGTGGAGAGGCGATATCCCGATGGGGACGTGCCCTGGTTGCATATGGCGTCCAACATGCAGCGCTTGAAGCAGAGAGTGGAGATCCTCAGCACCCTTTACCGTCTCATCCCACTTCTTTCCAAGGAGCCGTGGGAGGGGTGGTGGCCGGAGGGGCGCGCACCCCGGTTGCTCGAATACCGGCTCATCAGGGGTCCGCAAGGACGCCGTGGAAGACAGCGGTCTGGTTTGATCCAGGCGATCCTCAAATTCGAAGGGGGCTTCTACATTTTCTACTGCTGGGTGGGGACCAGCGTGACAGTGCCGGAGATGTTGAAGAAGTGGGAGGTCAGGTTTAACGGGCTGGACACTTACTCTCTGGACGAATACCTGGATCGCGGCCGGAACTGGTTATACGAGCAGAGAGACCCTGATTATGACCCGAGGCCCTGGCCGTCGGGGTTCCTGGTAGCGGGGGGTGACCATTGGGCGTACCTCTCTGCCCATCTGAATCTGCCCAGAGCGGGGTATCGCGGCGCACGGCAGCCGTTTGCCTTTGTAAACGCCAAGACATTGGAGGGTCATTACGAGGGGGTGTTGACACCGCGCCCCCATGACCGGGTCGCCGATTGGCCGCCTCGACGGCGTGCATTGGGCAATGTCCGGAGGGTGGTGCGTCCCGACGCTCCTCCGGACCCCGAAGACCTCATGGGGTCCATGGTTCACGCCAACGTCGTCGACCTGGTGGCTGAGTGGCCGGGGCTCACGCGGAAGCAGAATGCACGGCGCCTCAAACGCAGCAGGGAGAAATTCATAGACCCCGCAGCCGATGAGATGCTGGAATCCAAGTGGCTGCAGGAAGCGGCGGGCATGCTCTATCTGGGGGAGAGGGGTATTCTTTACGTGGCGCGCCGTGACCGCGTCTCCCCTGATATCGTCAGGACCAGAGTGGCCAACGACATCAGGTCGGACCACCTGCCCGTTGCCCCTCGCCGCCGCCATACCATCGCGGTCAACGACGTGATGCTCCGGCTACATGAAGCAGGAATCGAGGCCTGGGCAGGGTGGAGGGCTGTTCGGGACTTGCAAAGCACGCAGTTGGCCCCTGACCTGGTCTTAGTGGCGGAAACCCTGTTGGGTGCAGGACTCTACTACGTTGAGGTTGAACGCAGTGCGACGAGCCCAGAAAGGGTTGCGGATAAGATTGACCCGTACCGGGAGGCGCGCGCCGCGGGTGTCTTCGCTCCAGTGATCTTCATCGTCGAAAAGCCGGAGGTGGAGGCGCGCTTTCAGAGACAGGCTCACGGGATACGGATGCTGACCAGCACCTTGCGGGACGTCAGGCGTGGCCCGTTACATGGGCTGGGCACCGTGTGGAGGTTGAGGGACGGCCGGTGACCCTGATATAGGCGCATTTTCCGCTTTCCGAAAACGGGTGCAGGTTTGCAGCCGACTCAGGAGGTGAAGCTTCAACCTGACGGCATCGTGAAAGTTGGAAATTTAGGTGCGGGCCAGGAAGCGGTTTGCGACCCTAACCTACCCATGGGGGGTTATCTGGAGATTCCGGTTCGGCCGTAGCTGAAAACGTAAAATCCGGGTGCAGCTGCATTCCTGCCTCGGTGCAGGGGTCCACACTCCTATCTTCGCCCCCGGCGCGGTGTCTTTGCCCTTTGCCTGGGTTACCTACTGCTCCAAGTCGGGTAATGTCAACATTCGTAGCAACTTAAAACTGACCCACCTGGTTCTGGTCTGCGACTTTGTCAGCCCGCGTAGTTGTCGCCGGCCTCCTCCGGCGAAGCGGCGAGATGCTGTTGCGACGGGAACAGCCCCGCCTGGCGTTTCTCCCTGAGCCGGTAGCTCTCCCCCCGGATGTTCAGCACGTGGCTGTGGTGCAGCAGCCGGTCCAAGACCGCCGAGGCGATGACGGTGTCGCCGAGCAGTTCGCCCCACTCGCCGAAGCCCTTGTTCGATGTCAGGATGATGCTGCCCCGTTCGTAGCGGGCCGACACCAGGGTGAAGAAGGCGGTGGCGGCGTCCCGGTCATAGGGCCAGATGCCGAACTCGTCCACGACCAGCACCTTGGGCACCAGGTAGATGCGCAGCCGCCGGTCCAAGTTGTGCTCCGCCCGGGCCTTGCGCAGGTCCTCCATCAAGTCGTAGGCCCGGACGAAGTAGGCCCCGTAGCCACGGTCGATGGCCTTCTTGGCCAAGGCCACCGCCAAGTGCGTCTTCCCCACGCCGGGCAGCCCCAGCAGCAGGATGTTGGTGGCTTCGGCGACGAAGGCCAGGCTGGCCAGTTCCTTGACCTGCCGCTCGTCGATGGAGGGCTGGAAGGCGAAGTCGAATTGCTCCAGTGTCCTCTGGAAGGGGAAGTGGGCCATCTTGGTCCTGGTGGAGAGATAGCGCTCCCTCCGGGCCGCCACCTCGGCGCCCAGCAGTTGTTCCAGCATATCGGGATAGGTCAGTTGCTTGCTGGCGGCGGTGTCCAAGGCCTCGACCGCCTGCTTCAGTCCGAGACTCTCCAGGTGCTGGCGGGCCTGCTCCAGGGCGATCATCCGTCGCCTCCCAGGGCGGCCAGTTCGTAGACCTCCAGGGAGCGTAGCTCCACCTCACCCGCCGGTACCTGCACCGCCTCCCGGCGGGACCGGCCATCCCCCTTGGGCAGGCCCTGCCACTGACCGGGGAGAATGAAGCGCTGCCCCGCCCGCTGAGCCCGGGAATGCACCGGGAATGCAGTCCCCTCTCTCTGCTGGGATGACTGAAAACAGCGCGGCCGCTGCAATCCCCGGAGAACTGCTCCAGTTCCCTTGAGTGGGCCTTGGCGCAGCTGACTCTCCAGAGTGATCCATGACGAAGTGTCGGTGCGCAGCTAGTGTCCTGTATCTAAAGTGCGTCGGCAAAAACGGGCCAAGCTGGCCAGGATTTGGTCAGCGGTCTTGGTCCATACCAAGGGCTTGGGGTCTTCGTTGGTGACGTCCAGGTAACGGTAGATGGCAGCTTCCAGTTCGCCGCTGCTCTGGTGCACCCCACGGCGCAACTGCTTTTCGGTGAGTAGCCCAAACCAGCGCTCCACCAGGTTCAGCCAGGAGGCGCTGGTGGGCGTGAAGTGAATCTGGAAGCGGGGCCGTTTGGCGAACCAGTTCCGGATCAACGCCGTCTTGTGAGTGGCGTAGTTGTCCGCAATCAGGTGCACGTCCAACCCGGCGGGCACCTCGGACTCGATGGCATCGAGGAACTTGCGGAATTCCACGGCCCGATGGCGCCGGTGGCACTGGCCAATCACTTGGCCTGTTCTGGCGTCCAGCGCGGCGAAGAGGGACGTGGTGCCGTGGCGCACGTAATCATGGGTGCGCCGCTCCACTTGGCCCGGGCGCAGGGGCAACAGCGGCCTGGTGCGGTCCAGGGCCTGAATCTGGGACTTCTCGTCCACGCACAAGACCAAGGCCCGGTCCGGCGGATCAAGGTAGAGTCCCACAATGTCCCGCACCTTTTCAATGAAGAAGGGGTCCGCCGACAGCTTGAAGGTTTCGGTGCGGTGCGGTTGCAGTGCGAAGGCGCGCCAGATGCGGCTGACAGTGGTGTGGCTCAGACCGGAACGCTGGGCCATGGACCGGGTGCTCCAGTGGGTGGCGTCCCTGGGGGTGGACTCCAGCGTCAGCGTAATCACCCGTTCCACGTCTGCATCAGTAACCGCTCGCGGTCGGCCGCTGCGGGGCTCGTCCGACAGGCCGTCCAATCGCCGTTCCAAGAACCGGGAACGCCACTTCCCCACCGTTTCGTCGGACACATCCAAGTCGGCAGCCACGGCAATGTTGCTGCGACCTGCAGCGCAGGCCAGAATCATTCTGGCCCGTAGCACCAGGGCCTGGGCCGTCTTGGGGCGACGAACCCACCGTTCCAACGTTTCCCTCTCGGTGTCGTCCAATATCAGCGGCGGCATTGGCCTTCCGATCGCCATGATCATCCTTCTCCTGACTCGGTGATCGAAAGGATACCTCATTGCCAACACTATTACTACTAACTTCAGTTACACCACACTAGTAGTTCAACAACCTTGAATTGCTGGATATAGAGACTTCAGTTTGATGCGCGCATCCTCGGTGGTGAAGCGCCAGTTCACTTGTATCGTGTCCCGGTTGCGTCGGCCTTGCCAAGCGTTGACCTCGCGGCGCAGGATACTTTGGCTGGCCATACGCCGGTCCAGACATTGCCGGGCCAGCACCCCGATCTCAATCTCGGCCATGTTCAGCCAACTCCCATGTTTCGGCGTGTAGCGGACCTCCAGCCGTTCGGCGATGCGCCGCGCCTCGGCAGGCTCAAACGCCTCGTACAACGAGGCCGGATGGTGGGTGTTCAGGTTGTCCATCACCAGCACAATCCGGTCCTTGCCAGCATAGTCCTCATCCACCAGCTTCTTGATCTGCCGCGCCCAATCCACTTTCGTGCGGCGGTCCGTCACTTCGACCCGCCGCCATCCTGCCAAGGGCGCAAACAACATGAACCGGTTGCTCACGCCATTGCGCTCGTATTCGTAATCGTACACCGCCGCCGCGCCCGGCCCGGCCGGCCGCCCCACCCGGGTCTCCTTCACTTGCTGTTTGCTGGTCTCATCCAGGCACACCAGCACTTCGTTGTCCCCGTAGGAGCGCTGGTAGACTTCCAGTACATCTTCCATCGCGCACACAAAGTCCGCGTTGCTTTCAGGCGGGATGCACCAGCACTCTTTCAGCCAGGGCTTGAGTTCGTTTTTTTAAGCGCCTGGCGCACCGTCTCGCCGCTGATGCTCTCCACTATCTCGCATTCGACCAGCTGGTCCGCCAACAACTTCAGCGTCCAACGCACGCGGCCTTCCGGCGGTTCCGCACAGGCCAACGCAATCAAGTGGGCTTCCCCGGCGCCATCCAGTTTCTTCTGACGGCGGCGCAGTTGCCGCTTACGGTTCAGCGCCGCCTCAATCCCTTCCTCCACACAACAACGGCGCACCCTTTCAACCGTCGCGCTGCTAATCTTGAGAACTCTGGCAATCTCTTCGTCCTTCAGGGACCCGTCTGCTTGCGCCTCATTGCTCAGCAGCAAGATGCGGGCATGGGTCTGCTTATACGCCGCCGCACGCCCGCGGGAAACCAACGCCTTCAGTTCCTGTTGCTCTTCGGTTGTCAGCTGGATACGGTATTTCTTGGCCGGCATGACGATTCTCCCTTGCTCCAATCCACTAATCCCTATGCTTGGGAGAATACATCCTTCATGCCTCATTTCAAAGCTGTTGGTCTACTAAACTAAAGCCAAGGTGAAATGTACATATCGCTAGACCGCACTGTCGGTCGCCCCCAGTTGGGACGTAAAGGTGAGATGAAGTGCCGTGGAGTCCTTTAGGTCGTCTTCAAGACCTCCGAAATGCACATCCCACCTTGGTATTGGTTTAGTACCGTTTCCACTTGAATATGCCTTATATCGGATATCTGTTAATCATTCCCGCGCAAGCAGGAATCCAGAGTTAGAGGCAGCCTTCCAGTATCAATAAATCTAACTGGAAACGGTACTAGTATTAAGTCAAGGTTGAAGTGTCAGGATAGAGGCGGCGCATTTTGGTTCTGGCATCCTTGGTGGTGAAACGCCAGTTGATGATGGCACCGGCCGCATTGCGTTCTGCCTCGCAGGCGCTGATGTTCCTTTGCAGGGCGTCCTCATCGGGGTTCCGTTTCTTGAGACAGGCCCGGGCCAGTACGCTGAACTCGATCTCGGCCATATTCAGCCAGCTGCCGTGCTTGGGCGTGTGGTGAAACTCCAGCCGTTTGGCGATGCGCCTGGCCTCAGCCGCCGGAAAGGTCTCATAGAGGGACGCTATCCGGTGTGTGTTCAAGTTGTCGAGCACCATTCGGACCACAGGGATATCGGGATATGCCTCGTCCACCAGCCAGCGCATCTGATGGGCGAAGTCCTGCATGGTGCGCCGCTCGGTAACCGCCACGTGCCGCCAGCCCGCCCGGGGCTCGCAGGTCAGGAACAGGTTCCTCGTTCCCGCTCTCAGGTACTCGTAGTCCTGACGCCTGGGCCGCCCCGGTTTCGCCGGGATGGGCGGCGTGAGGTCGGCCAGCAACTGGGTGGAGGTCTCGTCAAAGCAGACCACCGGCCTTTCGGGGTCGTAGGGCTCGGCGTAGAGGTCCAGCACGTCCTCCATGTGGGCCACGAACTCCGCGCTCACTTTCGGGATGCACCACTGTTTCTTCCGCCACGGCTTGAGTGCGTTTTTTTCAACCGCAACCGCACCGTCTCGTGGGAGAGGGACTCCACCAGTCCCAGTTCCACCGCCTTGCCCGCCAGCACGCGCAACGTCCAGTGGTCGTGGCCCTCGGGCGCCGGGCTGCAGGCCAGGGCGATGAGATGCGCCTCCGCCCGGTCGTCCAGCTTCCGGTGGCGGGTGCTCTGGTTGCGGTGTCTGAGCACCTCATCCAAGCCATCCTCGGCGTACCGTCGCTTGGTGCGGAATACGGTCCGCTCCGAGATGTCCAGGGCGGCGGCCACCTGCGAGGCGCTCCAGCCCTCGTCTGTCTTGAGCAGGATACGGGCCCTCGCGATTGCTTGGGCAGAACTCCGGCCACCCCTGATCATCTGCCTGAGCCGACCCTTTTCCCCGGCGGCTAACCGGACTGCGAATTTCTCCTGCACCATAAATGCCCCACCTCCCACAACACTGCTTCCTCTCCCAAAGGTACCATCGAAACCTGGCGCATGGAATATCTGACAATGCGAGTTTGACTGGGTACTAGCAGGCCGTCCGAGAATCATCTGAACTGGTTTCCGGGTGAACCGGAATTAGCTGGAGACAGCAATCAGGAGAGGGTGAGGATTTGTGAATGCCCGGAATTTCCGGAGGAACTCACTGGCTGTAAGCTGCGGGCCTTCCTAGTTTGTTCCAGCGGGGTCATGGTTCCTCACCCTGGTTGAGTGCCCAGACCATCCCGGAAAAGGTCCAGCAGGACCGACCTATCTTTCCTAGTACCGTTTCCAGAAAGTCTTACAATCATAAGGGAGATCAGGTAGGCTTGAGTAAAATCCTTTAGCGAGGCCGTACCTGATATGCCTGTCTCCAAATACAAAGTCGAACTGACCCAATCCGAACGCTTCGCTCTGATTGAAACATCCGGCCGTGGCAAGCCGTTGGCCCGCACGGTAAAGCGGGCCCTTGCGCTGTTGAAAGCTGACGAAGGACTCTTAGACCGTGAGGCGGCTGAGGCGGTTTCGCTCAGCGCCGCCACTGTTGCCAGAGTGCGCAGACGGTTCGTCGAGGAGGGGCTGGAAGCCGCAATCAACGACCGGCCACGGTCAGGCCGTGAGCGCAAGCTGAGCGGCAGACAGGAGGCGCACCTCGTCGCCATCGCGTGCAGCAGTCCACCCGAAGGACATGTAAACTGGACGCTCCATCTGCTGGCGGACAAGGTAGTGGCGATGGAGTTTGCCGGGAGCATCTCCCTGGAGACGGTGCGCCAGATACTCAAAAAAACGAACTCAAGCCGTGGAAGAAAAAGGAATGGCGCATCCCCAAGCTGAGCGGGGAGTTCGTCGCCCGGATGGAGGATGTGCTGGACCTTTATCACGAAGAGTACGACCCGGAGCGGCCGGTGGTGTGTTTTGACGAGTCCTCCAAGCAGTTGCTCGAGGATGGGCGGCCTCCCATCAAGGCCGCCCCCGGACGGGTGGAGCGCTATGACACCGAGTACCAGCGAAACGGGACCCGGAACCTGTTCATGTTCTGTGAACCGAAGGGCGGATGGAGACACGTCGAAGTGACCGGGCGCCGCACTGCTGTGGACTTTGCTCACCAGATGCGCTGGCTGGTTGACCAGGCGTACCCCCACGCCAGGGTCGTCCGGCTGGTGTTGGACAATCTCAACACCCACAAGCCCGGCTCGCTCTACGAAGCATTTGGAGCGTCCGAAGCGCGTCGTATAGCCAAGCGTCTGGAGCTGCACCACACTCCCACCCATGGAAGCTGGCTGAACATGGCCGAGATCGAGTTGAGCGTCTTCAGCAGACAGTGTCTGAACCGCCGGGTCGGCGATGAAGTGCTGCTGCGGCAGGAGGTTGCCGCCCTCGAACGCGAGCGCAACGATGCTGGCGCCGTCATAGACTGGCGGTTCTCCACTCAAGACGCCCGCAGTAAACTCCAACATATCTATCCATCATGATTAAATTGAAACGGTACTAGAACACGTTGCTTTAAGAACCTGAGTACCGCACAGGTTTTAGGTGCCTAGGCTGGGTAGTCAGGGTGCCGGGACCGATTTTCAAACGAATTTGCAGGTACACTGGGCAAAGCTGCCCGATAGTTAAATGGTGGAAAACATGGCGGAGCAAGAAACAATAATCACTCAGCATCCGTTGCTGTATCACATGGCTGAAGCAGGGGCGTGGGAAAACATCCAGCGACATGGGTTGCTCAGGACGGCGGCGTTGCTAAAACTGTTCGACGTGAGTGAGCCAAAGCGGTCCGCTATCGGGTCAAGTTACCGCAGAACCCGCGAAGTCGTCCGTCACAGCGACTACGGTTGTGCGGTTATCCGAGACCAGACTCCAATGCATCCGAACAAACTGGGCCAAGCCCTGACAGACATGAACCCTCCGGAATGGTACAAGCTGTTGAACGGAAAGGTGTTTTTCTGGTCTACGGAAGATCGACTGATATCATTCTTAAAGGCCAGATCCCACCGGGACAGGCCTCACGACGTACTCACTGTCTGCACCCGTTCGCTGGTCGAACAGTATGCAACCAAGATAACGCTTTCTCCAATCAACTCCGGAACCGTCCGGATGCCCACGCACAGACGGGGTTCTAACACGTTCCAAACGATATCCGAGTATTCGTGTAAGACAAAGCGTGAATGTTTTGCCGAATTGGCGGTCGAAGGCAGCGTACCCGACATGGAACAACATACTTTGTCGGTGGACCGGTGGATGGGTCCGACCCGTCAGCAAAAAATCTGGCAGCGCTAGCTATCGGCAACCGAAATCCCAACGTGAACAAGTTAGAACGGAACTAGCATATAGCTTCCCAGACTAAACTGAAACCAAGGTGGAATCTACATTTGTGGGGCGATGAAGAATTATCCTGGCTGATCCGGTGAAGACCTTGCTCTCGTACTTGTAGCACGGTCTGGCTCTGCCACTGGACCTACACTTTATGCGTATTTCACCTTGGCTTTAGTTTAGGGTTCTTATATCTCAACCTCCCACCGGAAAGTTCGCAATACGGTACACTTAGGCCCACCAGCCCAACTGCACGGGCTTGCAGGGCTCTATGGACTGCTTCCCGGCAGTTCGAGTCCAGTAAGCCTGTGGCCCAGTGGGGAAGTGGGCAGAGAATGTCTCTACAACGCCTGAGACTTCGAGGCGAAGTGGTTCCCTCCTCGGCAACGGACCTATGAGCCGCTGACGGTGAAGTGCAGCCGGGTGGACAGCATCCGGCCGTCCTCGGTGCAGATGGCTCCCGTATCCGAGCAGTTCGTGGTCTCCGGCAGGGTGATGGTGACGCCACCGTTGCCAACCGGCCTCACCGTGATCTCCCAACGGATGTTGGGGGTGGCGCTGTCCCGATCCAGGCGCCGCGCCGTGGTAACCTCGCCTCCGGTCACTGTGAAGGCGTGGTCACGCAGCGTCTTGTAGCTCAGCTCGAACTCCTCGCTGAATCGCAGCTCGAAGGTGAAGGCCGTCTCCCCGTCGTGGGACGACGGGGTGTCCAGGAACTCCGCCGTCAGCGGCGCAGGTGCAGCAGCCACGGCTGCCGTGGCCAGGCTGGTCAGCGACTCTGCGTTACCGGCGTCGTCGGTGAAGGACACACGGATCTTGATGGCCTTGCCTTCATCTGAATCCACCAGGGTGTACCTTGACGCCGTGGCCCCCGATATGTCGGTGTCGTCCGCCAGCCACTGGTAGCTGAAGGACACGTTGGTCAGGCCATCCTCGTCAGTGATGCCCGACGTGTCGGCGGTCAGGGTCTCCTCTACCTGGACCGCGCCGCTGATGGTGGGCGCTCCCGTGGCCGGAGTGTTGGGACGGGGAGCCACCGCAGCGGTCGCAGCGCTGGTCAGCGTCTCGTCATTGCCTGCGTCGTCGGTGAAGCTGACCTGCACCCTGATGGCCTTGCCTTCATCTGAATCCACCAGGGTGTAGCTTGAGGCCGTGGCCCCCGATATGTCGGTGTCGTCCGCCAGCCACTGGTAGGCGAACGCCGCGTCGCCGGTACCGTCGCTGTCGGCAATCCCGGAGGTGTCCGCCGTCAGGATCTGGCCCACTTGGGCGGTGCCGCTGATGGCCGGTGCGCCCGTCGCGGGGGTGTTCTCGGGGGGTGTCTGCTGCTGTTCCTCCCCTTCGGGTCCGGCAACGGTAACCGTTACTTCACCGGACAACATCTCCCCGTCCCCGGTGCAGATGGCCCCCTGGGCTGTGCAGTCCGTTGTGGCGGGCAGCACGACGGTCACGCTGCCGTTGCCCTCCGGCGCAACCGTGATCTCCCAGCGGATGTTGCTGGGCTCCTCCAGGCGCCGCGCCGTGGTCACCTCGCCTCCGGTCACTGTGAAGGCATGGTCCCGCAGCGTCTTGTAGCTCAGCTCGAACTCCTCGCTGAAGCGCAGCTCGAAGGTGAAAGCCGTCTCCCCGTCGTGGGAGGACGGGGCGTCCAGAAACTCCGCCGTCAGCAGTGTGGGCGCCGGCTCAACGGCAGCCGTGGCTGCGCTGGACAGGCTCTCCCCGTTCCCCGCGTCGTCGGTGAAGGACACCGTGACCTTGATGGCCTTGCCCTCATCTGAATCCACCAGGGTGTAACTTGAGGCCGTAGCCCCCGATATGTCCGTGTCGTCGGCCAGCCACTGGTAGACGAATGCAGGGTTGGTCAGCCCGTCGTCGTCTTCTATGGCAGACGTGTCTACACTCAGGGTCTGCCCGACCACCAGGTCCCCGCTGATGGCGGGCGCTCCGGTGGCCGGGGTGTTCGCCGTCGCCTCCGCTGTCCTGATCTCCACCGGCCCGGACGCTTCGGTGAACCTGGCGAAGTAGCTCGCCGCCTTCACCCGGTACACGTACAGCACTCCAGGCTCCACGTCCGTATCGGTATAGGTGGTCTCAGCAGTCCCGGTGTTGACGTACACCAGGGGCTCGGCCTCGCCAAGCTCGGGGCGGTTGCGCAGAATCTGATAGTCGTACAGGTAGGAGAATCCCACGGGCGGGTTCCAGGTCAGGACCACCGCACCGTCCGAGACTGCGGCGGTCAGTCCGTGGGGCCGGACCGGGACGACAATCGACTCGCTGGTCAACGTCTCCTCGTGGCCCGCGTCGTCCGTGAAGGACACCCGCACCCTGACGGCCTTGCCCTGGTCGGAGTCGGTGAGGATGTAGGCCGATCCCGTAGCCCCCGATATGTCGGTGTCGTCAGTTAGCCACTGGTAGGCGTAGGTCGCGTTGGTCAGCCCGTCGGCGTCGGCGATCGCGCTGGTCGAGGCGTTCAGCGTCTGGCCCACCTGGGCCGTGCCCGTGAGCGTCGGCTGGCCCGTGGCCGCGTTGTTGGCCAGGCTGGTCACGGCGGCGGTCGGCTCGCTGGTCAGGATTTCCTCATTCTCGGCGTCGTCGGTGAACGTGATCGCGACGGTGATCCGCTTGCCCCGCTCGGCCGTGGTCAGCGTGTAGAAGAACTCGGTCGCGCCTGCGATCTCGCTGTCGCCGGCGTACCACTGGTAGGCGTAGGAGGCCCCGGAGGTGCCGTCCGGATCGGAGATCGCCGAGTTGACCAGCAGCGTCTGGCCGACCTGCGGCGTGCCGGAGATTACGACGCTGCCCTCGGCCGGGCTGTTGCCCTGCTGCTGCTGCATCGAGATCGGCGGCTCGCCGACCTCGAACACGTATGAGAGGCCGTACAGGGGACGGTTAGTTGTGCGTGAGCGTGTAGTTTCCTGCAACTCACTGCCCCTGCCGCCGCTCGGCTGCCCCACGGTGACGTTGGTGGCGCCTAAGTAATTGTTGGGGCTTCGTTCGCAGGTGCTCAGGGTTCCGGTGTAGATCAGGTCCCCATCGTTGAAGGTGATGACCCAGCCGGTTGAGTTGGGGCCCCGGCTGCTGTAGTCCCAGGAGCCGTCGCAGAAGTCCGCGTAGTCGTCGGCGGCCTTCAAAAAGCCCAGCCAGTAGATGGGCACGCCCGCGTACTGGTCGTTGAAGTTGAGGATGGCGTGGTCCTTGGCCGAATGACCTAAGGTGCTGCCGAGGACGGTGAAGTGGTCTTTGTACTCCTGAATCGACGCGTCGCCTTTTCCGGCCTGTGACCTGATCCAAGTTCTATATGTCCAGATAAGGTGTGCGGTGGCGTTTCGTTTGTCCTCGGAGACAAACAGCAGCCGGAACCGATCGCCGGCGTTGAGCCCCCTGGGGATGCGGTTCCAGTAGTGGGGGACCGTGATCAGGGGTTGTACCGGCGTCGAGATGCGAGTGGAACGGCACTCGAGGGCCACGCTCGAGTTGTCGTCGCGGTAGCAGATCTCGGCTCTGAACCGCAGGCGGCTGTCATCATTGGTGGGGGTGTAGGTGGAGCTGGTGGCGCGGGGGAGGAGCGTTTCGAAGCCGTTCGGATGCATTTTGTACCACTGGTACGCCCACCGGTTGGCGGCAGTTGCCCGGCTGACGCCGTCCGGGTCCGTGATGTTGGCGGAAGACACGGAGAGCTCCGAGCCGGGGTAGAGATCTCCGCTGAGCGGCAGCGTGTGCATGTAGAGCGTGTATCTGGCGCGATTGAAGCGGTTGATCGGACGGACGCGGATGAAGTAATCCCCGTTGGCCGGGACTACGAACATGGTCCGCCCCTGTTCATAGCCAGCCTCGACCGTATCACCATCCGTGTCGAAGATCGTGATCAGCAGAAAGCGCCGCCCGTGGCGGGCCTCAATCACATACTCGTCGCCGGCGACGAGGCCGGAGGCTTTGAACCAGTCGCTGTCGAGGGCGTAGTCGATCTTGCCGGTTGCGCTGGCCGATGGATAGCTCTCCGCATCGTCCATGCTCGCGGGGAAGCTGATCTCGGATTCCGACTCGATGCTGTTGGGGAAGTGGTCGTCCTCATACGGGCGCACGCGCAGGTCGTAGCTGCCGGTGTATTCGGCCAGCGCGCCGGCCACGACGACCTGGTAAACGCCGCTGCTCTCGGGCTTGAACAGGACTCGGGCCAGCCCGTCGATCCCGCTCGTGACGAAGCTGCCGATCGCGTCGGTGCCGTCCTGATAGACGCTCATCATGAGCAGACCGCCCAGGTAGGGCACGTCCAGGGTGCGGTCGGTCTCGCCGAACTCGCGGCCCTTGAGGATGACCGCATAGAGCGTGTCGGCCTCGAGCGACACGTTGATCCAGTCGAAGTCGCGTCCGTCCTCCAGCTCGCGGATCGTGCCGTGGAACTGGTGTACCGCGCCGTCGTCGTCCTCGTCGACCGGAATCCCGGCCTTGCTGATCGAGTCCTGGGGCGCGTCGCCGGCGGTGACGCTCAGCTCGTAGGTCCGGTAGGTCGCCTCGCCGCGGACGAAGATCTGGATCAGGTTGTCGCCCTCGTCCAGCCCGATCTGGTGTCCTGTGGCGCCGGAGAAGAGATCGGGATAGCTGAAGTCGACCGACGAATCGGTTGCGGAGGCGGTGGCCGCGATCGTGACGTCGGCGGTGAGCGGCACCGTGCCGCTGATCGTGTAGGAGCGCTGGTCGGCGGAGACGCCGGAGACCGCCGTCCCCTTGAACGTGATCGAGCCCAGGTCGAGCTCGCCCGCGACGGTCAGGTTGTAGGCATAGATCAAGTTAAAAGAGGTATCCGCCACCCACATCGTTTCGCCGTCCGACCAGAGACCGCGCGGGAACCTGTTCCCCGATCCGGCGAGGGTGCTGAAGTCCTTGTCCGAATCGCGCACTCCGTCTGACATCCGGTAGGCAAAGATCTTGAGGGTGCGAGACGGCGACCTTCGCGTATTTGCCACCCACATCGTGACCCCGTCCGACCAGATTCCCTGCGGATCGACATTGCTCGCGTGGAGCGTGTTGAAGTCGGACTTCGGGAGCCGCCTCCCGTCGGCCAGGCGGTAGGCGTAGAGCTTGTCGTCCCCGGGGTCGGAGACCCAGGTCGTGCGACCGTTCGACCAGAGGCCTGCGGGATCGCGGTTGCCGGCATCGCCGAGCGATTCAATGTCGCGGAACGATTTGCGGGTCCGGTCCGACATCCGGTAGGCATAGATCATGTCGTCCTCGGAGTCGGCGACCCACATGGTCTCGCCATCCGACCAGATGCCTGCGGGGTCTTGGTTACCGGCGGCGCTGAGCGTGTTGAAATCCTTGCTCTCGTCTCGGGCCCCGCCGGCCAGCTCGTAGGCGTAGAGCTTGTCGTCTTCCGTGTCCGCCACCCAGAGGGTCTCGCCGTCCGACCAGATACCACTGATATCGCTGTGGCCCGCTTCGTACATCCCAAACAGGGAAGCATCGGCCTGGTGACCGAACACGGTGGTCACAGCGCGAAACACATCGAAGAAGTGCTCTTGGTGGCTACCGTCTTCGGCAGTGACTTCAATGGTCATGTCGTTCCTACCCGCGGACAGGTTGATCTGGTGACCATCCGTGTTGCTGTCCGCGTCACGGCGCGTTATGAGGAACGAGGCGTCATCGTCAGCGGTTGTGACGACGACGGTCACTTGACTCGTTTCCGCCGAGACGCCAATGCCCCAAAAGTCACTACTAACTGCGAGGAGCCGGCTTCCGTCCACGGTGATGCTGCTGATGCCGGTATCCGAAGACTACGTCTGCGCCGCGGCCAGACCCGCCCAGAGCAGGACCGAGGCGAGAGCGGCCAGGACTAGCGCGAGGCGGCCCGTGATCCGTGTTGGGAGCAACTGGTGGCGTCTCATCCGGTCCCTCCTCCCCGGCGGTGAACCCTGTCCGGCGGCCGCTGGCGCGACCCCGGCGCGCAGAGTGCCCCAGGGGCTGCGAGCACGCGCCTCACCGATAACCGGATTGTAAATTATAATGGGAGATATTGTGGTGAGAAAGTCTGTCCAATTCAGGGCAATCGCGCTCTAACTCTGTGGGATAATTTCCATCACAAGTGTTGATAATACTTCCAGATTGTCGACATTTCTGGGCCAAACTTGCTTGTCCCAGAGTCCTCTTGCCTTTCAAGCCGGTCCGATTTCCAGTAACTGAGGGAGTTGTAGCGGTTTTCTTGAGCGTTAAGACGCAAAAAAACCGAGCAACCGGGAGTTACGAATTAAAACGCGATTGCCCTGGCAGACTACCCAACCGCCTGGCAAATCCGCGTCAGGCTTGATCCCGCGTGTCTCCTGCTGCGGCCTGCGTTGCCAATCTTGCCCAGCGCCGCCGTCCCGGGCCGTCAACATCCCCTTGGCGCTCCTGACTCACCCTGCATCCAGCTCGATCTATTGTGGTCAAGGCAACGCCGCCTTTCTCCGGCGCCTCTCATCCCCCGCCCCACCGGCATGACCACATCCCTTCGGTGGATTCGGGCTAAGTCAGACCCAGGCAGTACGGGCGGGTCTAGCCTAGGAGTTTGTTGGGGCAGAGACGGCGATGATGATCAGGTCGCCCTCAGACACTCCGCCCAACACCGGCCTGATACCCGTTGGCGTCTCGAAGCTGATATAGCCCGAGCCAGATTTCCGTATGTTGTCCTTCACCAGGAACGACACCGCCTCCGTCTCCGTCTGAATCCAGACCGTCAGCTCGCGGTTGACGCCCCCTGCGGCGAAAGACTCCCCGATGTGGATGTCGTCGGCCTCGTTGAACCGAAACACGCCGGTATCCGGGAAGTAGACCACTCGGTTCAACGTCATGCCGTTCCACGCAAGCGACCCGTCCCGCAACTTGCCGGAGGCGTGCCAGGCAGAGGTATCCGACGCGTACCAGGCGCGGTCCTGGTTCCCGTTGTTCTTCCGTCCCCGGTTGCCCAACTGGACCAGTGCGCTGGCGAGAACAGTCTGGCCTTCGCCGGCATCGAAATCGTCCAGGCTGAGAGGTCTGGCCGCCACCGTTGCCGTGACCACGCTGGTCAGCGATTCCTCGTTCCCCGCGTCGTCGGTGAAAGACACCGTGACCTTGACCGCTTTGCCTTCCTCGGAGTCCGTGAGCGTGTAGCTGTTGCCGGCGGCCCCTGAGATGTCGACGTCGTCGGCCAGCCACTGGTAGCTGAAGGTCGCGTTGTCCAGTCCGTCGGCATCCGCGATGCCTGAGGGTGATGCGGTTAGAGTTTCACCCACCTGTAGCGTGCCGCTGATAGCGGGCTGGCCTGTGGCCGGGCTGTTCCGCTCCTCTTCATCCCCTGGGCCCGTGACAACCAGCGTCACATCGGCTGACAGCATCCTGCCATCCCTTGTGCAGATGGCCCCCTGGTCAGCGCAGTCCTGCGTGACGGGGAGCACTACGGTCACATTGCCGTCGCCGTCCGGCGTCATGGTGATCTCCCACCGGATGTTGCTGGGATCCTCCAGACGCCGCGCCTTCGTCACCTCGCCTCCGGTTACGGTGAAGGCGTGGTCGCGAAGTGTCCCGTAGCTGAAGGTCGAAACCGGCTCTTCGCTCAAGCGCAGTTCAAAGGTGAAGACATTCTCACCGTCGTGGCTCCCCGGCTCGTCGTGAACGCTCGCGGTCAGTGGGATAGGCGCAGCCGCCACGGTTGACGTGGCATCGCTGGTCAGCGTCTCGGCATTGCCCGCATCGTCGGTGAAAGACACGCGCACCTTGATGGTCTTGCCATCATCGTCCGACGTGAGCGTGTAAGTCGAAGCGGTCGCGTCCTGGATGTCCGCGTCGGCACTACCGTCGTTCCGAGTCCACTGGAGGCTGAAGGTCGCGTTGTCGAGGCCGTCGGTGTCGGCGATGCCCGATGTTTCCGCCGTCAGTGTCTGCCCCACCTGCGCCGTGCCGCTGATGGTTGGAGCGCCTGTGGCAGGGTTGTTTGGCCTGGTTGGAGCCGCGACCACTGCGGTGGCATCGCTGGTCAGCGTCTCGGCGTTGCCCGCGTCGTCGGTGAAGGTCACACGGACCCTGATGGTCTTGCCCTCATCGTCCGACGTGAGCGTGTAAGTCGAACCGCTCGCGTCCTGGATGTCCGCATCGGCACTGCCGTCATTCCTAGTCCACTGGAAGCTGAATGCAGTGTTTGCAAGGCCATCCGAGTCGTCGATGCCCGACGTGTCGGCAGTCAGCGTCTCGCCCACCTGCGCCGTGCCACTGATGGTGGGCACACCCGTGGTCAGGTTGTTTGCCCTGGCCTCAACTGCGGCCGTCGCCTGACTGGTCAAGGACTCCTCGTTCCTCGCGTCGTCAGTGAAGGTCACACGAACCTTCATGGCCTTGCCCTCATCTGAGTCGGCCAGCGTGTAGCTCGCGCCGGTGGCTCCAGTTATGTCGATGTCGTCGACCAGCCATTGATAGCTGTAAGTTGCGTTTGCAAGGCCATCCGCGTCGGCAATGCCGGACATGTCGGCAGTCAGTGTCTCGCCCACCTGCGCGGCGCCGCTGATGGTTGGAGCGCCGGTGGCAGGACTGTTCTCAACCGGCGTCCAAGACGGAGTCCGGATCTCCGCCGGCTCGGACGCCTTGCTTAACCGGGTGAAGAAGTTCGCCGCCTTCACCCGGTACACGTACAGCACCCCAGGCTCCACGTCCGTATCGGTATAGGTGGTCTCATCGGTCCCAGTGTCGACGTACACCAATGGCTCGGTCTCGCCCAGCTCGGGGCGATGGCGCAGAATCTGGTAGTCGTACAGATAGGGGAACACCGCGGGCGGCTTCCAGTTTAGGACCACCGTGCGGCCCGAGGCGGTGGCGGTCAGGCCATAGGGCCGGGACGGGTCCAGCGGCGGGCTGGTCAACGCCTCCTCGTTGCCCGCGTCGTCGGTGAAGGACACCCGCACCTTGATGGTCTTGCCCTCATCGTCCGACGTGAGCGTGTAAGTCGAACCGGTCGCGTCCTGGATGCCGGAGTCAGTGGACCCGTCGTTCCGAGTCCACTGATAGCTGAAGGTTGGGTTGCTCAGGCCGTCGTCATCGTCGATGCCGGACGTGTCCGCCGTCAGCGTCTCGCCTACCTGCGCGGCGCCGCTGATGGTCGGAACACCGATGGCTGGGTTGTTCGGCTTGGTTGCAACCGCGACCACCGCGGTGGCATCGCTGGTCAACGCCTCCTCGTTGCCCGCGTCGTCGGTGAAGGTCACACGAACCGTGATGGTCTTGCCCTCATCGTCCGGCGTGAGCGTGTAAGTCGAACCGGTCGCGTCCTGGATGCCGGAGTCAGTGGACCCGTCGCTGCGTATCCACTGATAGCTGAAGGTGGGGTTGCTCAGCCCGTCGTCGTCGATGCCGGACGTGTCCGCGGTCAGCGTTTCGCCCACCTGCGCGGCGCCATTGATGGTCGGGGCGCCGATGGCAGGGTTGTTCGGCTTGGTTGCAGCCTCGACCACCGCGGTGGCATCGCTGGTCAACGCCTCCTCGTTTCCGGCGTTGTCGGTGAAGGTCACACGAACCTTGATGGTCTTGCCCCCATCGTCCGACGTGAGCGTGTAAGTCGAACCGGTCGCGTCCTGGATGTCGGAGTCAGTGGTTCCGTCGTCCCGAATCCACTGGTACGCAAAAGTGGCGTTGCTCAGCCCGTCGTCGTCGTCGATGCCGGACGTTTCCGCCGTCAGCGTTTCGCCTACCTGCGCGGTACCACTGATGGTCGGAACACCGGTGGCTGGGTTGTTCGGCTTGGTTGCAACCGTGGCCGTCGCCTGGCTGATCAGCGTCTCGGCGTTGCCCGCGTCGTAGGTGAAGGTCACACGAACCGTGATGGTCTTGCCCTCATCGTCCGACGTGAGCGTGTAAGTCGAACCGGTCGCGTCCTGGATGTCGGAGTCAGTGGTTCCGTCGTCCCGAATCCACTGGTACGCAAAAGTGGCGTTGCTCAGCCCGTCGCCGTCGTCGATGCCGGACGTGTCCGCCGTCAGCGTCTCGCCCACCTGCGCTGTGCCGCTGATTGTGGGCAGCCCCGTTGCGGGGTTGTTGAGATATCCCTTGATAGTGCGTTCGAGGCGGTTCGACAGGCGTTTCCCGTCGGAGGTGCAAATGGCGGCGACGTTATTGCAGGGACGGTTGTGTGCCACCGCTATCGTCACATCACCGAGAGAATCCGGAGTGACATCAATCTCCCACCATTCCGATATTGGCGAATATGTCGTTCGTCGCGCGCCTGTAACCCTGCCACCCGTCACAGACACTGCACGGTCCCTGAGATTCGATCGAATGATGTTTGTTGGCGCACTGAATCGGATCCTGACTGTGAAGGGGCTTCCACCATGAGCCGCAATGTCCAAGTCGAATCTCCCGGTTAGAGGGGGGAAAACCCAGGGTCTGGCCTGCTTGATGGCTAACACATTGTCGCTGGTGACCTTGAACTCGATCTCCATGGCGAACGATTCGCCGGACCTGACACCGTATAGCTCCTTGAATCTATCGTGGATCGTGTCGAGGCGCCGGCGCAGCTGCGCCATTTGATCGTCGGTCATCAGCAGGTCGCCCCGCGGGACCTGGTTGGATAGCGCAAGAAGGGTGTATTTGCCGCGGGGGTTCAACAGGAGTTCTTCCGGCGCCGAGTTCACCTCGGGATTTGTCACCAGGTCCTCGCCAACCTGCGCGTTGACGTAATAGCTGCTCCATGTGCCGGCGACCGGATCAGCGCTGACTGCTACACCGTTTACCCGATCGTCCGAATAGTTGGGATGCACCAGCGCGCCCATGTACGTCGACAGATGGTCGATGCGGTGAAAGTCCCTCTCCAAGAACGCCCGGAAGTTCCACAGGCTGGCGTACACCTGCTTGAGAGACTTGGAGATGCCGTCCTCCTCCGTCTCCTCTGGGTTTTGCGTCTTGGAGTCGTAGAGACCTGCCCCGTTAAAGTTGGGCAGGTCCTCGTTGTTGATGCTGGACCGGTAGCGAAGCGACTGCCCATCCGGGTAAGTGCCGTGCATGGTGGTCAGCGCCGTTTCGATCCACTCGGGGACCTCCGCCTCCTTGATCTTCTTGCGCAACTTCTTCAGCTCCGACGCCACGGTGTCGTAGTCGGTCTGGAAGTCCGAGTCCGCCAGCATATCCTCGATGTCATCGTCGAGGTCGTTGTGCTTCATGAACTCGTCATAGAAGTAGAACGGAATGGCGAACCCATCGGGAACGGTGCCCTCCGGGAACTCCAGCGTCCCCAGCACGGCGACGTTGGCCGCTCTCACACCAAAGGCGTCCCAGTCATCGAAGTCGATATCGCTGAGAGGCGTGATCGTGGTCACTGTCAGGTCGCTCTGCGGCGTCTGAGTCCGTGCCGGACGCGATGAAGCGAAGTGTGCCTCCACCTCCGCCTGGGTGGCGGCCCGAGT
Organism: Dehalococcoidia bacterium; assembly: GCA_965197575.1. Taxonomy (GTDB): domain Bacteria; phylum Chloroflexota; class Dehalococcoidia; order Lucifugimonadales; family UBA3495; genus VXOI01. Next base: position 4,224,788 of record OZ240214.1, on the reverse strand, counting down.
TGTGTATCCCGAATCAGTTACTGCGTAATAGACGTGGCTGCCGATGAGATCGCTGATGTCATCGTTTTCTAGGGCGTCGGGAATGAAGGCGTTAGGAACGCCGTCCTGAAGTGCGCGCAGGTTGACATGCGACAGAGGCGTCTGCGGCACGGTGCTGATGATGCCGGCGACACGGGGCAACTCGTTGGGCAGTGCCTCGTAGATCACCACGTCGCGGGGATGGGGACGCTCGTCGGCGTCCAGTTCCCGCAGCAAGCCGTACCCTGCTGCCTGGTTGAGCGCCAGGAAGTCGGTTTCACCGTAAACATCGTCGTCAAACACGATGTCGATCCGAGAAGATCGGTACAGCGGAAGATCGTCCTGAAACTCCCGAAGCTTCCTATTTTTTTATCCACATTGCCAGGTTGTCGTCGAGCAGCGGCATATTGGCGGCCAACAACGTATGGACACGCTCCGTGAAACTGAAAGATTCGATCTGTTTCATGAATCGGTAGCGATATACTCCAGGGCTGCCGTCGTCAGCGACTAAGTCTTGGTCATAGATGAGCCTGCCACGGACAACATCCGCTATTTCGACACCAATGACTGATAAGAACGGCCAATGCTCATTGAATTTCACGGTGTCCATAAAATAGATTTGTAGCTGTTCGCTTTCCCGCCCCGTCACCAGGAATTTGATTACAGAATCCCCGTCGTCATAGTCGAAAGAGAGCCTGTCAAATGTTTCAAAGTCGGGTATCACCACCGCGCCGTGACTAAGGTCTATGGTGCCGGCGGGATTCACCGGGTTCGTGCCCGCCGGGTCCCCGAGTTCAGTGATGTCGTCAGTGCAGTCTCCATCGACATCCGCCGGGGCGGACACGGCGTACTTTTCAACGCGGTAGCGGTCCGCCGGCAGCGCCGCCACGTTCTCGGCCAGCGTGGTCGCTCCGTCCTCGCCCTTCTTCACAAGCACCGGATACTCCACTGTCGTGCTGTCCACCTCGAAGGAGGCGTAGAGAACGAAGTAATCCGCAGTCGTGGATGCGACCACGATGGGAACTGCCGTCACGGCCACGGATGGGGCGTGGGAGGAACGTAACCGTCCTCACACAGTTGGGCGGGCTGCGAAACCGGAGTTTCCGATGTCTCGGCGTTGGCGGCATCGGATGCCTCACTCAGGCGCTGGAGTTTTCTGGCCTTGACGCGGTAGATGTACGCGGTGCGGGGACTCACCGACGTGTCGGAGTACGTCGTAGCCGTCGACCCCGTGTCATCCACTACTGCGACGAACTCTGCCGCACCCTGACCATCACCGTACTCGTTCCCGTCGCGGGAGCGGCGGAGCACCTGGTAGCCCGTAATGCTGTCGTCGCCCGGGTCGTCCCAGGTCAGTGTCACGCTGTCGTGGGAGACAGACGATGCGGTCAGCCCGGTGGGCGTTGCCAGCGCCGTGAGGGTCTCCGCGTTCAGGTAGGTGGAACGCTCGCTTAATCCGTTCCCGTTCTTCGCCTTGATGCGGTAGATGTACCTGGTGCGGGGACTCACCGACGTGTCGGTGTACGTCGTAGTCGCCGACCCTGTGTCATCCACGATCACGACGAACCCCCCGACGCCACGACCATCTCCATATGTCGATCCGTCGCGGGAGCGGCGGAGCACCTGGTAGCCCGTAATGCTGTCGTCGCCCGGGTCGTCCCAGGTGAGGGTCACGCTGTCGTGGGAGACAGACGATGCGGTCAGCCCGGTGGGCTTTGCCGGAGGGTCGGCAGACTGCGCGTGCGCCACGTCCCCGCCTGTCAACTGAGAATCGCCGCTGGTCAGCAGCACGGCCAGAACGAGCAGGACCGGGACGAGAGCTACCCAACTGCCCGCTCGCCGGATGGCGGCATGTTTCCTTCCCATCGAACGGTCACTGCTCACGGTGTCGGCCGTGCTGACTGTCCGCATTTTCCTGCTCCTCCCTGATGCCTTTGCCGAGACCAATGTTCAGCGCAGCGGCACTTCAAGCTCATCACCACCCGACGCCCCCGTTTGACAGAGCCTCGGGAGTGCCTACGTCGACCTTTCTTTCTATAACTTACCAGGTGCATGTAGGATCGCTGTTAGAATGATGGTCATTTGCGGGTAACTTCTTGTGAGTTAAGTGTAACGAACACCATAACCGCCCCTGCTCAGCCCCGCATCCAGGCCACGTCGAACCGGGGCTGGGGCGTGAATCGAGAAGGCGGGTTGCGCAAGGATAGGCGCTCGGGGAACGGTTGTCAAAAGCTGGGAGTAGCCACCGTACGTATCAACGACAGCCACGTGAAGAGCGGTCAGACGCCGGTGATGGCAACTGTTAAGTGCGTCCGGCACTGGCAGAACGGAGGTCCGCTGGGCGCTTTGGGGCCGTTCTACCAGTTCCCTATAAGAAGACCTCCCAGCGAAAAGTTCGCAATTCAGTCTTATATGGCCCACTCATTTATAGCTAGACCTATCGGGGATTCGAACTCTTCGGTCATGGCGTATGACTGAGATCCGCCCAGTACATCGGAATCCTCTAGCTCCACACCATTACTATCAAGTGTAAGGCCAACGCGGTCGACCAACCAGCGGTTACGGGCGGGTCTAGCCTATGACCCCGCCGGGGCCGAGATGGCGATGATGACCAGGTCGCCTTTAGACACTCCGCCCAACACCGGCCTGATACCCGTTGGCGTCTCGAAGCTGATATAGCCCGAGCCAGACTTCAGTATGTTGTCCTTCGCCAGGAACGACACCGCCTCCGTCTCCGTCTGAATCCAGACCGTCAGCTCGCGGTTGACGCCCCCTGCGGCGAAGGAATCTCCGATGTGGATGTCGTCGGCCTCGTTGAACCTGAACATACCTGTTTCCGAGAAGTAGACCACCCTAGTCAACGTCATGCCGTTCCACGCAAGCGACCCGTCCCGCAGTTCGCCGGAGGCGTGCCAGGCAGAGGTATCCGATGCGTACCAGGCGCGGTCCTGGGTATAGTTGTCCTTCCGTCCCCGGTCGCCCACCTGGACCAGTGCGCTGGCGAGGACATCCTGGCCGTCGCCGGCATCGAAATCGTCCAGGCTGAGGCTGGCGACGGCCAGCGTCACCTCGGCTGACAACATCCTGCCGTCTCCGGTACAGATGGCCCCTTGGCCAGCGCAGTCGGTGGTGGCGGGGAGCACAACGGTCACATCGCCGTCGCCGTCCGGCGTCACGGTGATCTCCCAGCGGACGTTGCCAGGACGATCCAGCCGCTGGGCGTTCGTCACCTCGCCTCCGGTCACGGTGAAGGCGTGGTCGCGCAGTGTAGTGTAACTGAAGGACGAACCCGGGTCTTCGCTCAGGCGCAGCTCGAAGGTGAAGCCATTCTCACCGTCGTGGCTATCCGGCGCGTCGTGAACGCTCGCGGTCAGTGGGATAGGCGCTGCCGCCACCGCAGCCGTCGCCGCGCTGGTCAGCGATTCCTCGTTCCCCGCGTCGTCGGTGAAAGACACCGTGACCTTCACGGCTTTGCCTGCTTCCGAGTCCGTGAGCGTGTACCTCGCGCCGGTGGCCCCTGAGATGTCTACGCCGTCGGCCAGCCACTGGTAGCTGTAGGTCGCGTTGTCCAGCCCGTCCGCGTCGGCGATGCCGGAGGTGCCCACCGTCAGTGTCTGGCCCACTTGTGCCGTGCCGCTTATGGCCGGCACACCCGTGGCGGGGCTGTTGGCCGCCTGCTGCTGCGAGGTCCGGGCGGGAATGGTGAAGGTGTACAGCCTCTCGGTGGCTTCGTCCAACACCCAGAGGTTCTCGCCGTCGGACCACATGCCGATGGGACGCTTGATGTCGGCGTGCAGGGTGATGTCGCGGCTGGCGGCGCGTTCGCCCGACAGCAGGTTGAAGGCCAACAACCGGCTCACCTTGCTGTCGTCCTTGTAGTAGTCCACTGCGACCCATAGCCAGCGGCCGTCGGAGTACGCTCCCACGTGTAAGTCGTAGCCCGGATCGTCAAGAGCATCCCGCACCGCCGTTTCGTTCGTGCATGTCGCTGAGGGCATCAAGTCGCTCACTCGGGGCTTTTCGGGGATGTAGCAGTTGTCGAATGCGCTGGGCACGAAGAGATCTTGCGGATGGGAAAGCCAGCGCCCGGGCTCGAGTTTCGCCACAAAGATATGCTGACCGATCATGGCGTCGGCCACCCACACGGTCTTGCCGTCGGACCACACGGCCGCGACTGCCAGATAGGTATGTCCGAGTTCCGGTCTGTGGGGACCCAGGAGGATTCGCCGGGCGAAGAGAAGTTCGCCGTCAGAGAGCCGGTACGGGAGGAGCATTCCGATGTCTCGTTCGCCAACCCACAGGACCTCGCCGTCGGACCACAAGGTCATAGGGGTGTACGTCGGGTTCGAGATCCCGACCCCCTCCGGGGGGTACAACTCGTCCCTCGTCAGCGACGCGTCGACATTGTGGGTCAGTGTGCCGTCTGAGCCGATATCGAAGGCATTCACCGATGCGCTGCATGGGTCCGTAATCCACGCCGTGTTGGTCGCGGGGTCCACGTACACGCCGCCAATGCTGGGGCACATCAGGTTGGCATCTTTGCTGAAGCTGATCTTCTTCCCCGCGGTCCCGTCGTTGTCGGAATGGACCAGCGACAGGCCCAGAAACGACGACTGCGTCATCGCGTCCAGCCTCGACGGGGTGGCCGACTCGTGCCAGCCGACCGCCCAGGCACCCCAGACCCCCCGGTCCTTATAGGCGACGCTGCCCAAGTGGCCGCGCACCGCGACGGTCCTGAGATTGGCGGGCGCCACGTCGATGACCGCTTCGAGATCGGTGGTGCTGCCGTGGTCGATATACTGGAATTGCCCCACGTCGATGTCCCAATAGGAGATCTGGTAGCTGGTGGGTGTGTCGCCCTGTGCCGGCGCCGTCCATGAGACCTTGGTCCCGTCGCTGTTCGGGTCGGCGGCGACGGTAATCGGGGCGGGCGCCTCAGGCGGGTTCATCGGCGGGTGATAGGCGCTGTCGCTTCCGGCCCATGCGACCGGCCCGTAGCCACCGTCGTTCCGGGCGGCCACATTGAGCAGGCAGGTCGTGCTCCTGTCGATTCCCCCGATCTTGAACGAGCGGGAGCCGGGACCGAGCCGGGCTGTCTTGGCTTCGCCACCGCAGTTGTACCGCACGCGATAGCCCCGCACGGCTGCCTCCGGATCGCTGTCGACCGGGGCCGCCGTCCAGCTCAACGTGATCTCGCCGATGTCCGGGCCCGGCGTCGCGGTGACGTCTTGAGGCTGGCCCGGCCGGTCCGGCCCATCCGTTGAAACCGGAATCGTGACCTCGGTTCTATTGGACAGCGGGACATCGTCGGATGTGCAAATCGCGGACGGGACGATGCACGAGGTGGTGGGCGGAAGCGCGACGGTGATTGGCCCGGCGGGGTTCTCGTTGGAGTCGAGGTCGGGCACGACCCTGATGGCCCATTCCTTATTGTTGTTCTTGTTGCGCTTCGTGCGATTGGCCTTGGTGATGGTACCGCCGGCTACCGAAAAGGCATGTTCTCGAAGCGTGACGAAGCTGAGGTCGGGATCGGGCGTGAACGTCACGTTGAACGTCAACTCCGAACCGTCATGGGACGCGGGCACATTGCTGAACTCGGCAGTCAACGGGTCGCCGGCGCCGTTGGGCTGCTGCTGGCCGCCCCGATGATCGACGGGGCCCACCGCCTGGCTGGTGAGCGTCTCCGCGTGGTCGGCGTCGTCGCTGAACGACACCCGCACTTTGATGGTCTTGGTGAGGTTGGCCAGGACCAGCGTGTAGCCGGATTCGGTGGCGCCGTCGATGTCGCCGTCGTCGGCGAGCCACTGGTAGCTGAACGACACGCCGGACAGCCCGTCTGCGTCGGCTATCCCTGACGTAATCACCGTCAGCGTCTGTCCCACCTGCGCCGTGCCGCTGATCGTCGGGGCGCCGGTAGCCGCAGAATTGGAGTTGGTTTGAGCGGAGACCGAAGGCGCTCCATCCGACCCGAACACACCAACCGTTGCCGCAAGCATCCCGAACACTATTGCCGAAACCAGCGTCAAGTGGAGCTTATTCATCCTACAGTCCTCCAATGACCACCACTGACGTCCCCGCGCTGATCGGCGGTGAAGGTGACCCTATACTAGCGTTGGCAAAGCCAAAGTCAATCTCTGTCCATTCATCTGTCTCTCCTCAAACGATGGACTGCCACTCTCTACAACCAACTCATCACCACCCGGCGCCCCCGCATGACAGAGCCTCGGAATTGCCTGCGCCGTCCTCTCCTGTCGATAGGTTAGGCATATGTAAGATAGCTGTTAGAATAGCCATTTAGGGGTAATGCCTTGCGAGTTTTTGTGTAGCGAACACCATAATGGCCCCTGCTTAACCCCGCATCCAGGCCATGTCAAACCGGGGCTGGAGCGTGAATCGACAAGGCGGCCTGTTGCACAAGAACAGGTCCTCGAGGAATGGTTGTCAAGAACTGGGAGTAACCAGCGTACGTATCAACGACAGGCGCGTGAAGAACGGTCAGCCGCCCGTGGTGGCAACCGTTAAGTGTGCCCAGAACTGGCAGAACGGAGGTCCGCTGGGCGTTTTGGGGCCGTTCTACTGGCCTCTATATATGGACATCCCAACGAAAAGTTCGCAATTCGGTCTTCTTAGGCCCACCAGACTGGACTCGAACTCAAACTCTTGGAAGATTAGCTTCAGCCTGTTATCAGCATCTGCGTTCGAGCCGCCGTCTCTATTCGCTGGTGGACAACTGCTCATGGTCCACACACGCCTTGCCGGTTATCAGCCTGGGGCCGTCTTCACGGCCGGCCGGAACTTCACCAGATCCCTTCTCCGGGACCCTGAGGTGCAAGGCTGTCCCGATACGTGGAGCGGGTGAATTAGGCCAAGCGCAGTTCCGCTTGGCGCAGCCGGCCGGTGGGCGACTGCACCGCAGCCTTTGCCATAGTCCGGGCTATTGCCATGAGGTCCTGCCAGTTCATTCCTCGTCCTCTTCGAAAGGGTCTTCCAACCAGGAGCACTGGCTCCACGACGTGACCGGCATGTCGCCCCTGTTCGCCATGCGGCCTTGGTGAAGCGCGGCCTCTCGCATTATGCGTCCGGACCGGGATGCCGAGGACGATCATGGCGGCTGATGCCGTTGTGCCGACCGTCAGCGAAGGTGGCGGCGTCCGGCCCGCTACGCGGCGTGCGGTCAGCTGATTCCATGCGCAATGACCAGGTTGCCGCCCATCTTGACAACCGCGGCCGCGACGAACGCCGTCACCTCCCCGAAAAACAGCGTGAAGACTACCTTGGCGAGGCCCCGTTTGGGTTCCTGCCGTCCGGGACCGGCGCTGACCGGGACAAGGACGGCCAGGACGGCGGTTGCGGCGATGGCCACGTACAGGGTTGCCCCCAGGGCGGCGAGCCCGGCGGGAACCAGTTCGAAGAGGGTGGGAAAGCCGCTGCCGCCCTGCGGTGTGAGGTCCGGAAGCCCCGCCATCAGGACTGCTATGCCGAGCCAGCCGGTGGCTATGGCTGCGGTCCACCAGGTCACGACAGCCCAGTGCCGGTCCCAAGACGTCGGAATCCCGGTCCGCGTCAGGCCGGCGGAATCCGGACCGAGCCTCGCCCGGGTCCAGCGGAGGGCTGCCCAGACGATGAAGACGGGCAGCAGGGTGATGACCGTCCCGTAGATGGAGAGGGCCGTGCCGTACCCGGCGCGGTCCGAGAGGAAGGCCGGGGCGGCAATGATGAAGAAGAATCCGCCCACCGTCAGTCCGCCCAGGGCCGCGCTGCTCAGGGGGAGCAGGCCGAACAGGAGACCAGGGCTGGCGCCGTGTCCGGCTGGCGCGGGGGAGGTTTCGGTGAATGAGGACCGGGTTTGTTCGGTTGACACTTTGTCACCTCGTTGTTTGGCGTTGCAGCCGGCTCCGGGATGGGCCGGCTCATCTCGGCGGGGACGTCCCGCTCGCGGGGAGAGATACGGGTCTCTGCGGATTTCCGCGGCGGCCACCTTTTGCCAGGTCGGCAAAACTAATTGTCGTTGATCACTGAGATTATCCAAGCCTCTTATCTTGGCCATTGCTGGTGGTCTTCCCGCGCCATTTTGCCTCCTCCGTTCTGCAAAAGACAAAGGACGGGCGCTTGCCTGTCCCTGCGTTCGGGTGGTCCTGATTTCTGGGGTGTCGCGTCTGGTGCCTTGACTTTAGTCCTTTGGTTCTAGGCAAAAGGTTGGGGCGGGCCAGTATTGACCCACCCCTTTGGTTCTCGTCTGGCGCCAGGGCCGCGGCCGTGGCCGTCTCTGCCGGAAGGCCGCGGCCCTGCTTCACGGATTCATGGGGCGGCCTGTGATGGTGTGGGTCTCAACTTGGTCGCTGGGCAAGCAGCCTGCCAAGCTCCCAGCTCTTGCGGAGGCTGCCTTGGAAGCGCTCCACGATACTCTTCTGCGTGCGCTGTGGCGCCTGACCGGGGTCATCCTGGCCCTCGGCTGGCGCCCGGGCTCCGGGAGTCCCGGGACCGTCCCCGAATCGCTGGAAGTGGTTTCCTTCTTCCTGTGGCGCGGCGGCCGACGCCTCGGGTCTGAGACGGCCGTCGTTTATCCCTCTCCTTCCGTGCGTCGCTGTGCTCAGCAGGGGGCTGGCCTAGCTAGTGGAGCACCGCTATTGAATTGATGGGTAAAGAGACTTCAGCTTGATGCGGGCGTCCTGCGTGGTGAAGCGCCAGTCCACCCGGATTGCTTCCCGGTTCCTCCGCTCCTGCCAAGTCCCAGTTTCCTGTGTCAGGACTTCCTGGCTGGGTATCCGGCGGTCCAGGCACTGCCCGGCCAGCACTCCCAGTTCGATCTCGGCCATATTCAGCCAACTGCCGTGCTTCGGCGTATAGTGAATTTCCAGCCTCTCCGCTATGCGCCTCGCCTCCGCAGGCTCGAACTCCTCATACAGGGATGACGGATGGTGCGTGTTCAGATTGTCCATCACCAGGACTATCCGCTCCCTGTCGGCATAGTCCTCGTCCACCAGTTTCCTGACCACCCGGGCCCAGTCCACCTTGGTACGCCGCTCCGTCACCTCCACCCGCCGCCATCCCTCCAGGGGCGCAAACAGCATGAACAGGTTGCTCACGCCGTTACGCTGGTATTCGTAATCGTAGGCCATGGCAGCCCCGGGACGCGGCGGGAGTGGTTTGCGGGTCTCCTGCACCAGTTGCTTGCTGGTCTCGTCCAGGCACACCAGCACCTCGTTGTCCTGGAACTTACGGTGATACACCTCCAGCACATCCTCCATGGCACAGACGAACTCCGCATTGGCCTTGGGCGGGATGCACCAGCTTTCCTTCAGCCAAGGCTTGAACCGGTTTTTTTCAGACACCGGCGCACCGTCTCGGGGTTGATGCGGTCCACTATCTCCCTTTCCACCAACTGGTCAGCCAGCAGATGCATCGTCCAACCAGCCCGGCCGCTGGGCGGTTGGGAGCAGGCCAAGGCCACCAAGTGGGCCTCGCCCTCACCGTCCAGCTTTTTGGGGCGACGGTTTAGCTGCTCCTTGCGTCCCAGGGCCCTTTCCAAACCCTCCTCCACGCACCGGCGGCGCACCCGCTCCACCGTAGCGGTGCCCACCCTCAGGGACTGGGCTATGTCTTGGTCCCTCATAGCCCCGCCAGCCTGGTTCTCATCGCTGAGCAGCAGGATACGGGCGTGAGTTTGCTTGTATGCCGCCGCCCGCCCTCGGGACACCATCCCTTTCAGTTCCTCTTGTTCCTCCCGCGTAAGTCCCACACGGTATTTCTTGACCATCACCTCAACCCCGCTTCCCAAAATTCTCGGATTACCAACCCATAATACTCCGCCAGCCATCAATTCAACAGTGGCAGCCTACTAGTAGCGCTTGGGCCCTTGGAGGCACTCTGGCGATGGGGGTATGGTTGCATGGTTGGAGTGCTGGTGGGTTTTGGGGTTCTATGGCCGGTCTTGGTACGTCAGCCTGAACATCTCCCCGTTGAGCCATTCCCGGAATTCCTCGTCCCCCGTGTACGCCTTGTAGAGTTCGGTCTGGCACCGGACCATGGCGGTGATTAGCCTTCTCACGGCAGAGTCGTGTTCGATCTGAGCGTTCTGCCGGTCGGAGTTCATCTTGGCGTTCTGGTAGTCCTCGTCCTCGAGGACTTGGCCAGGCATCCGGTTGATGACCTCGTTGACCCGCTCGGGCTCCGTGAATTTCCCTCCCCACATCCGGTTGAACTCCGCGAGGATGTTGGAGAGCCGGTCCATCTCGGGCTCGCGGGGCTGTCCGCCCGCGGTCGTAAGTACCGGGTCTATCTCCACGTTCTCCTCGGCGAGGCTGATGCTCCGTGCCGCCTGTCTCTCGGTTCGGTAGCTCTCCATGTCCACGGCTTCCAGGATGCCCCGTGAGAGATCCGGATCCTCCGGTGCCGGCAGTTTCGTGACCAGGAAGTTCAGGAAGATTGAGAGTTTCTCCCACCGGGCGTTCCCGTAGGGCAGGACCTGGGAGAGGAATGCGTAGAGCCGGACGAAAGCCTTGGCCGAGCTCTTGAACTCCACCTGCCCGTCCTCGTCGAGTTTCAGGTACCCTTCCACGCAGAGGTCCAGGGTGGGATCCAGCACGGAGCGGTCGGCTCCGTTCAGATAGGCCTCTACAAACCCATCCACCTGGTTCCAGGAGTAAATCTGGTGCTGGTCCAGGGTGCCCCGGAGGTCGTGGAGTTTGTCCGGGTCGGTCTCGTCGGCCAGGATGGTGGTCTGGTAATAGTCCTCGAAGGATGCCTGGATGGCGTCCGGGTCGTTCATGAAGTCCAGCACGAAGACGCTGTCCTTGTTGGGCGCGGCCCGGTTCAGCCTTGAGAGGGTCTGAACTGCCTTGATTCCTCCCAAGGTCTTATCGACGTACATGGTGTTCAGCAGCGGCTCGTCGTACCCCGTCTGGAACTTGTCTGCACATATGAGGATCCGGTATGGGTCCTCTCGGACCTTCCCGGGTATCTGCCTCGACGGAAAGCGATTCAGAGATGCCTCGCTGACTCTGGTGCCGTTGTGGTCCCGTTCCCCGGAGAACGCCACAATGGGCCGGAAGGGCAGTTCTTTCTCGCTGACGTATTCGCTGATGGCCAGATAGTAGTCGATGGCGCGGTCCACGCCGTCGGTTACGACCATCGCGCGGGCTTTCCCTCCCATGAGCTTTGGGCCGAACACCGACTCGTTGAAGTGGTCCACAATTATCTCGGCCTTGGTCCTGACGGCGTACTCGTGCTCCTCGACATGGTGGCGCAGACGCCGCTGGGCGCGCTTGGAGTCGAACTCGGGGTCGTCGTCGATTTTCTTGACGAGATTGAAGTAGCTCCGGATGCTCGTGTAGTTACCCAAAACGTCCAGGATGAAGCCTTCTTTGGATGGCCTATTTCATCGTGTAGCTGTGAAATGGGAGGTGCTTCACTGTTCCGTCGGTCTGGGGTGATGCGTCCCCGAATAACTCCAAGGTCTTGTTCTTGGGGGCGGCCGTGAATGCGAAATAGCTGGCGTTTGCCAGCATTTTCCGGCCCTCGATGAGCTTGTTGATCTGGTCCTCAAATGTGTCATCGTCCTCGTGCCCTTCTGGCAGGTCCCCCAGGGCCATGTTCATGACGGCCGAAGTGCGCCCTCCTTGGCTTGAGTGGGCTTCGTCGATCATGATGGCGAAGTTCCTGTCCAGGTGTTCCTGGGCCATGGCGTCCAGGATGAAGGGGAACTTCTGGACGGTCGTGATGATGATTTTCTTGCCCTCGGTAATGAGCTTCCTGAGGTCCGCGGAGCTCTCAGCGTGCCCTACGGTGGAGCTCACCTGGGTGAACTGCTTGACGGTCTCGCTGATCTGGCTGTCCAGCACCACCCGGTCGGTCACGATGATGGTGGAGTCGAAGATGGTCTCGCCGTCCTTCTGGAGCCCGATGAGCTGGCGGGCCAGCCATGCGATGGAGTTGGACTTGCCGCTTCCCGCGGAGTGCTGGATGAGGTATCGTCGCCCGGCGCCGTGCAGGGATGCGTCGTGGAGGATTCGTCGCACAGCCTCCAGTTGGTGGTAGCGGGGCCAGACTTGGTTCCCCCGGACCTGCTGGGCGTAGTTCTCGATGATGTCCGTGAGGCTCCCTGGTGTCAGAGTCTCCTGCCAGAGGTAGTCGGTCCGCAGGCCTTGGGGGTTCGGCGGGTTGCCGGCTCCGCCGTCGTGTCCCCTGTCGAAGGGCAAGAAAACGCATGCTTGGCCCGCCAGTTCCGTGCAGAACTTTACACGGTTCTCGTCGACCGCCATGTGGGCAGCACAGTGCCCCGGGCGGAAGAGGTCCTCGTGGGGGTCCCGGTCCCGCTTGTACTGCTCGACCGCGTCCTCCACGGTCTGTTTGGTCAGGTTGTTCTTAAGCTCGAAGGTGATGATCGGCAGGCCGTTGATGAATAGGATCAGGTCCAGGGACAGGCTGGAGTTCCTGGGGCTGTAGTGGACCTGCCGGGTCACGGAGAATCTGTTCTTGGTGTGAAGCTCCCCGGCTACCTGATTGCCCGGGGACGGGGTGCCGTAGAAGAGCCTGACGCTATGCTGTCCGTGGTCTACTCCGTTTCTGAGGACGTCGATGATGCCTCGGCTGCCGGTCTCCCGGTGGAGCCGTCTCAGGAACCGCTGGCGGGTGTTAGTGTCAGCGTCTAGGTTGAGGGCCTGGGCGGTCTCCGGCTGTGTGTCTTGCAGGAATGTGGTGAGGTGGGCCAGGTCCACACAGGATGCTGGGAGATAGTCTTGGCTATCTCCTGGGAACCAGCCGGACTCTAGGAGCAGGTTGAAAATCCGGGTTTCGAGTCCCTGTTCGCTGGTGTCGGTGGCTGTTGGCTGGACTCTCCGGTTCGACTCTGTTCCTCTTGGCAGTTGAAACCGTCCCCGGCGGGCACTGGACCAATCGGTTGTCGGTGGTATATCGGAGTAGTCGATCTGGTCGTCCGGCAAGTCCTCTAGGGCTTCCAGTCTGGCCCATTGTTCTTCTGTCAGTCTGGTATCAGCCTTCTTCATACTGCGCTCTTTCGTGGCTGTTTACTCTCCTGGCGCTGACGACGCGCCCGTGGAAGCCCCCGTCCCCGGTCTGTTCCCAAGTGTGTATGACTATTATGATGGCAGGCCCGACTGAGCCAATTGTCCGCCATCTCTGTTCGTAGCGGTACGGGTCCTCCACTGAGATGTTGTTGGTATCCTCGAATACGAGGACAGCTTCCGCGAAACTGATGCCGTGCTTCCTCAGGTTTTCTCTGTCCTTGGCTGGGTCCCAGGTCCATAGCAATGGCTTCTCTCTTCTTCGAAGGGTTGACTAAAAGCTGCTGGCCGAGGGCACTGCCTTCCTTTGGGGTGTCGGTGTCTACTGAGAGCGCGACTGTCGTTTCCGGCTTGGTTGTTGTGGGAATGTGGACAGGTGGCTCAGGTCGATGCAGTGGATGCGGTCGTATTCCGGCGGTTCGCCGAGCAGCCGTCCGTTGCTGGTCAGGGAGTTGGAGATCAGGGCCTCGAGGCCCTTTTCGCTCATGTCGGTGACCATGTCTCGGAGTTCTTATTCATCCGTGTCTTCGTTACTCTTAAAAGCCGCTTTGGTGACCCATGAAACCCATTTCCGATACTCTTTGCCGGTGTACTTGTTCATGATTTTGAGCTTGATTCCCCCTAGAAATCTGGACGGAAACCCATGTTTGGGAAGGGAGATATGGGCAGTAAGGCCAACGCGAGCAAGGTGAGGGTCCAAATTTGCCCGAGCCACGCAACGCCGGCTTTGGCGGCGGAGCCGACGATGCCGAGGACCTTGGGGGCACTGGTGCTGGGACCGGAGCCGGTTTCTCCCGTCAACCCGGCTTTGGCGGCCACCAGGGTCAGGTTGGCCACGGTGGCCGCCAAGTACAACTGGAACCGGGTTTTGATGCGGCCGAAGTAGCGTGCTCGGCGGATTCCCAATTGGACCAGCCGCGCCAGCCGGTGCTCCACCACCACGCGGCGCTGCCGGTACCCGGCAAAGGCCTCGCTCTGCTGCAGGGCGCGGGCCTGCTGCAACAGCGCCTCCTGCGGGTGCAGTTGCACCGTTCGTCCCGTACCCGGTTTTGCCGCCACGCACCGGGGCCGCAGCGGGCATACCCCGCAGACCGCCGCGTCGAACCGGAAGGCCTCTAAACGGTAAGTCCGACCCGTTTGGCCGGTGCGCCGTCCCGCCGGCACCATCGTCCGGGTAACATTCCCCGCCGGACAGGTGCAGGAACCCGCCTCCAAGTCAATATGGAAGTCCTCTTTCGGAAAGTGGGTCCGGTTGGGACGCCCCGGCACCTTGGCTACCAGAGTGCGGCCCGCGTCGGCGAAGGCCTGCCTGGTATCGCCGTCGCCATAAGCGGCATCGCCCATTGCCTCCGCCACCGGCACGCCGGTGTTGGCCTCGCTCGCCTCCACCAGTTCCAGCGCCCCCAGATTGTCCGGAGCGTTGCCGGGCAGTACCTCCACCGCGGTGATCAACTGGGAGCCGGTGTCCACCACAATCGCCGCCTTGTGTCCGTCGAAACGCCGGTTGCTGCTCTTGTGGCCGTGGCGCATCTCCGGGTCATGCACCGGCATCATCCGGTCCCGGCTTACCCCGTCCTTGAGGCTCACTCCGCCCTCAGCCCGTTCCACGTCCTGGAGCAGCAACTGCCCCAGCAGTTCCGCCGCCGCCACAATCCGCTGCCGCTCAGTGCTTTCCTCCCTCAGTTCCCCCTGCGCCTGCCGCGACAACTCCAACAGCCGGTCCGCGTCAGCCACAATCCCAGCCAGCAGCGCCCTCCGGGCCCGTTGGTCGCTCCAGTCGATGGCGGCTTCGCCTTTCACGCTGGAGGCAAGGTACCGCCCGTATCCCCGGGCCTTGGCCCATTCTCTACCGGTGGACTTCTCCACCGCAGCCAATGCCCGCAGCAGCTTGACTATCCCGTCCGCCAACAGGTTGTAGGTGTCTTTGACTGCGCCACGACCCAGGATGTTGGTCGTGTCCAACGCCACCCGCATCCCGCGCCCTTTCAGGCAGCCTGGCTCCCGGGCCAAACGCAGGCTGGACTCGAACACCTCCCGAACCTTGCCGTGCAGGACCAGCTGGGCTCGGAACACCTGCAGCGTGCTCTTGGCGAAGGGACGCTCTTCCACCTCAATCCCCAACGCCACTTTCCACCGGAGGTCGAAGTCGGCTCTGGCCTTGGCCTCGGCGTCGCTCACCTTGTCGTGGGACTGGAGCAGGAGCGCCGTGGCCAGCAGGCTGGGCGGCACGCTGTCCCGGCCATTGTCGGGGCAATAGAATTGGGCGAAGTCGGCGTCCCGGAACAGCCGGCCCCGCAGCGAGGCCAGCAGGCCGTAGAAGCTTTCCCGCCCCACGTGATCCAGGTACAGCCGGTCCGCTTCCCAAAGCCCCCTCTGATCGGATCGCTCTCCCAGCATTCTCAGCCCTCGCTATGCTTGTTGACCCCAAGTATAGCCGCTCACCCGGCTCCCACCACTTTTCGGCCAGATTTCTAGTTGTTCCAGCGGGGTGGAGTCAAGCCTTGCTATGCCGAATGTTGTCACTTGGATTGCCATTATAAGGGCTGTTGCGATCACCGGGGCCCTCGTCTTGGCTAGCTGTTCTGTGTATTCCGTTTGAGCTATGAGGAACTCGCTCAGAGTTCTCTCGAAGTCCTTGTATCTTACATTCTCTTCGGTTGGCAGGTGTTCTGGGATGGATTTCTGGGTTGACCTCCATCTTTCTCTGCGCCTTTGAAGTCGTCTTTTCCGGCCCCGCTTGTGCCGCTTATCCATCACTGTGCGTCCATCGACGAGGTTCCTATGTGGCTTCCCGCACGTCCAGTTTGCCTGTAACCACATCGGCAATCAACCGGGTTCGGTATTCCCCCATGAGCTCGATCTGGCGGCGAGCGCGGTCTATGGAGCCGTCAGTTTCAGCAATAGTTTTGTCAAGGTACTCGACAATAGTAGTTTGCTCGGAGGTAGGTGGAAACGGAAAGCGATGTACTTTTAACTTTTCACCCGTCAGATGTGCGATAGTACTCACATGACCGTCGTCGAACACGTCTCTGTCCGATGCTACGCGAAGTACATAGTACAGAAAACGAGGTATGTCCCCGCGTACGGACTGGAGTCGGTGGAGTGCTTCCTGGAATCCGCAGATGGCTAGCTCTCCGGACCATATAGCGCTTCGGCCCACTTCTCCGCCTTCACACACAAGTAGATCGCCAGGCCGGACTGTATACCTCTCATATTCGTCGGGTGAAATGTCCATAGTTGGGAGGTCATCGACGTTGATTCGGTCCCACTGAATGTCAGTGTTTCGGAGATAGGGAAGTAGGTGGTTACCTACCACTTTCTTGGCATCCAGCATTTTGCCTAGACTATGCGAATACTTGTGGTAAAGAGCAGCCACATCCCAGTGTTCCGGCACGTCGCCCAGCCACTCCACGCCGGAGGGCTTCAGTTTCACGTTGGGGTCCAGACCCCGGGTGACGGCTTTGTGGATGATGGCCTGCCTCTCTTCCTCCAGCAGGGCGATGAGCCTCTCCTTGGCGCTCACGTAGGCCCGGATGCGCTGGTCGGCGTCGTCCAGGTACCGGACGATGGCGGCTTGTTCGCCCAGCGGGGGGAGAGCTAACAGAGATATTTCAGCTGGTTGCTGTAGATGTGTATGATACTGACCCCACGTCCCATTCTCGACTTCTGACCCTGTGAGTGGGGGCAATCCAAGGCGTAACCTGCGAACTTGGGTTCGACTGGGATTGTTGACCGGAATATGATCAGGTCTCCTCCGCAGTACACTGGAGAGTCCATCAGGTTGACTGCCGATTTTCCTATTTCTTCTATGGTTTCTCCTGAGGTCGGAAAGAGGATGTCGCCCTTCTGAATTCTCGTGTACTCGGCTGCTTTTCCTGGGGAGATGAAGCTCCTAAACCAAAGCCAAGGTGAAATGCGCAGACGGATAGGGTAAATTTGGGAGGGAACTGGGTTAGCTGGTCTCAGGAGTTGCGAGGGGTAGGTGATGGGCGTGAGAGAGATAGACCGGTCTCTGGAACAATGGCAGATGGGAGTGAAGGACTTGCGGAGGCGGATGATTCTGGCGCCCACGCCCCGGGAGCGGGAGAGATGGTACGCCATGTTGCTGCTGGCCCAGGGCTGGACGGCAGCAGCCACGGCGGAGGCCCTGGAGCGGGACCCGCACACCATCGGGCGATGGGCGTCGGCCTTCGGCGAGGGAGGACCGGCGGCCCTGATGTTCGAGCAGACCGGTGGTTCCCCCCCGCCCTGGACCAGGCGCAGCAGGAGGAGTTGAAAGGGGCGGTGCAGCAACCGCCAGCCACGTCGGGTATTGAATTGGCCAACTGGTATTGGAAGGTGGTTCGGCAGTATGTCTCGGAGCGCTGCGGCGTCAGCTTGAGCCGGAGCAGTTGCCTGAACTGCCTGCACCGTTTGGGATTCGCCTTCAAGCGTCCCAAGAAACGCCTGCTCAAGGCGAACGAGTCCCGGAGGGAGGCCTTCGTTGCGGAGTACGCGGCCTTGAGGGAGGAGGCCCGGCAGACCGGGGCCAAGGTCTTCTTTGCCGACGAGGCCCACTTCCGTGCCGACGCCGAACTGCGTGGCAAGTGGGTGCTGAAGGGAGAACCCGGCCTGGTGGACTCGAGCAGCCCGCGCTATGGCGAGAAGGCCAGCTACTACTCGGCGGTGTGCCTGGAGACCGGCGAGGTGGAGTGGATGGAGCTGGAGGGGAACAGCAACTCAGGAACATCGGCCATGTTCCTGAGGCAATTGAGAGAGAGGCAAGCCGGGCCGTTGAACGTGATCTGGGACAACGCCCCGGCGCACCGCGGCGAGGCAGTAAGGGAGTATCTGCGGACGCCGGGCCTGGGCCTGCGGTTGATGAATCTGCCGGGTTACAGCCCGGACTTCAACGCCGATGAGGCCATCTGGGGCTGGGCGAGGGAGGAAGCGACCGGGAACCTGTGCTTGGGGACCAAGTCCCGGGTGCAGGAGAGGGTCGGGAACTTCCTCGATGCCCTGGCCAGCCGGAGGGAGGAGGTCAAACGCCGCTGCCGCACCATCCTGCAATCCAAGGCGGAAGGGCTGGCGCAAGCTTCCCAGAGCGATTCCGGCCACACCCCAAATGCACATCCCACCTTGGCTTTAGTTTAGGGCCGTTTCCACTTGAATATGCCTTATCCCGAATCCACCGATAGGGAGTTATTTGGGCTCTTGAGTGGGAGATTAGTGGGATGGGAGGGCCAATGGTGGAATCATTGGCCGGAAGACGGGGGCAATGGTGGCCCGGAGTGGCCCTGGGTAATACGGACCGTGGGACGACAGTCAGCAGAGGACTCTCGCTGACCTGGTTGGTGCGAGTTGGCGGGGACATTCAATTGGTTGATGGGCAAATTGGTTGCATCCGGTGGCGTCAAGCCGGGAGTGGAATGGCCCGCAACCGCGCTAGGGCAGAGAGGAACTGGGTTTCCCAGGGCCAGCCCTTGGGGAGATGCAGAGTGAGGCCACGGGCCTTGCGGGTGATTTGGACCCGGCCGGGGTGGTGGCGTGGCAGCGTCTATTGGGTGCTCCTTGTTCTGGGGCCGGTTTACTGTTACAAACCATTATCCCAGATGCACAGGAGCACCTTCTTGCGGCTTCAGGTCGCTGACCCGGCGCCCTCCTTTCGGTGGATTCGGGCTTACCCGCAGCCAGTCGCATCTCAGTCCTTTTCACCAGCCCCTCCCTGCGCAGGATGCGATAGACCGTAGACTCTGATACAGAGAAGCCCATGTGATCGGTGGTCCATGCTGCCGGCAGCTCAGGTCTGGCATATCCCTGGCTGCCGATAGAACAGAGTCTACTTCCTGAGAGGTAAGCTTGTTCCGTGGGGGATTACCTCCTCCTGGATGGTCCTCAAGTCCTTGGTGCCGTTCCCTCTGCCTCAGCCACCGGTAGTAGGTGCTCCTGGGAATGTTCAGCTCTCTTAGTACTACAGTTGCAGAACAATAGTGGGTAGAATTGAGGCATTCCAGCGATGGTGAGGTGAGGCGGTGGTTTTTGTTGGGAGAGATGAGGTGGCGGAGGTCGTCCGATGG
Source organism: Dehalococcoidia bacterium (assembly GCA_965197575.1). Classification (GTDB taxonomy): domain Bacteria; phylum Chloroflexota; class Dehalococcoidia; order Lucifugimonadales; family UBA3495; genus VXOI01. The sequence continues at coordinate 4,205,692 of OZ240214.1, read as the reverse complement.
GCTGAGGGTATCGAACGGGTACACGAGTGCATAGCGGGGCGGTTCCGGCGTCCCGAACCACGTCGGCGATCGCTGGACTATCTGAAAGGGCTGCTCAGTCCGGTGGAGCGCAAGAACGGCTGGCAACTGGCGGAGCAGGCAGGGGACGCCACACCCTATGGGGTGCAGCATCTGCTGTCAACCTACATCTGGGACGCGGACCTGGTTCGCGATGATCTCAGGGACTACGTGGTGGAGCACCTGGGCGACGCCAGCGGGGTGTTGGTGGTGGACGAGACTGGGTTTCTGAAGAAGGGCAACAAGTCTGTGGGGGTGCAGCGGCAGTACAGCGGCACGGCGGGACGGATCGAGAACTGCCAGATTGGGGTATTCTTGACCTACGCCACTGCCAAGGGGAGGACCCTGTTGGACCGGGAGCTTTACCTGCCTCAGGTGTGGGCCGATGACCAGGAACGCAGGGAGGAGGCTGGCGTGCCGGAGAAAGTGGCGTTCCGCACCAAGCCGCAACTGGCCCGGGGGATGCTGGAACGGGCAGTGGAGTCGGGAGTCCCCTTCGGCTGGGCCACTGGGGACGAGGTCTACGGCAATGACCGCAACCTGCGGCTGTGGCTGGAGCGGCGAGACGTTCCCCAGGTGCTGGCCATCAAGAGCAATGAGAAGTTGTGGGCTTGGACGGACCAGGGTCCGCGCCAAGCGCGGGCTGACCGGCTGGCGTCTGGGGTTGAAGAGTCGGGCTGGGTCCGGCTGAGCGCCGGTGATGGGGCCAAGGGTCCTCGGGTCTACGACTGGGCCTTGGTGGATATTCGGCCTCTGAGAGAACCTGGCAAGGGGTACTGGCTGCTGGCCCGGCGCAGCGTGGCCAAGCCCGAGGAACTGGCCTGCTACGTGTGCTACGGCCCGGCGGGAACAACCCTGGAGGAACTGGTGCGGGTGGCCGGAACCCGGTGGGCCATTGAGGAATGCTTTGAGGAGGCCCAGGGACAGGTGGGACTGGACCAGTACGAGGTGCGCCGGTGGGACGGCTGGTACCGGCACATCACCCTGGCGATGCTGGCCCACGCCTATCTGGCGGTGGTACGGCACCAGGCATCGTCGCAGGGCCGTTTGGGAGAAAAGGGGGCTGCCCCAGTTTGGACGAAAGGCTGATACCGCTGACGGTGCCCGAGGTTCGGCGGTTACTCTACCGGCTGATATGGAGACACCACCCTACGAACGAATCAGTGCTGCGGTGGTCCCAGTGGAGACGGCGGCACCAAGCAACGGCCCGGCGCTGTCATTACCGACGCCGCCTGAAACTCCTCACCACATATCTGCAACTGTAGTACTAATACTACAGCCGCAGATGGTCGCTTGGGGTGTTGGACGGTCCTGAAATCGCAACGTCTAGCTACGGCCAACGTCTCCGATCCTAATGAAACTAAGCTGAATTTGAGACTGAAAGTACCGAGTTTGTGTTAGTGCGGCTGTAGTACTAAGTGGACTCGAACCAGTTGCCGTACTTGGGGTACGTGCAATCTCTTGAGATAGGCAATTCGATCCGAGTCTCGTGAGGGTGCGAATTCGAACAGTTCCGCGATCGGTGCCTATGGCCCCTGTAGGTCGTAATTTTGGCAATGCTTGCCCGACCGTCAAGGGTGTATAATGAGGCAAGCAATCCGGGAGGATGGTGAATTCCGACTCGTTTAATCGTGGGGGGTTGTTGATTTTCTGCCTCTTTTCGTAGCTGTTTTTCCCCAGCTGACGAATAACTCGTAGCTCTGCCTTCTAAGCAGCGGGTCGCGGGTTCGAATCCTGCCTGGGACGCCACTTTAGCTACGAATTATGCTCAGGTTCCTCGGTAACTGGCGAGGTCCTGAGGGCAAGAAGTCGCCGGATCGGGCGGCTTTTTCTTTGGTATTGACGCTTCCAATTCGCCGCCTGATTCTCACTCACGAGTCCGGTTCCGGTTTCCCTGCTTGCCTGACAGACACTTATCCGAATCGAGGCAAGTACGTACTATGAGAGCAAGAAACAGAAGGCGGAGCCGGAACGTGAACAAGGGCCAACTGGAACTCAAGTACCTGATAGAACAGTTCGAACTCCACGACAGGTCGGCCGGGAAGTCACCAAAGACGTTGAGGTGCACAACCAGGCCTTGTCCATTTCCCTGGATTGGTTGAGGGCAGAGGGGAGATCAACCCGCCTTGACGATCTGGGAGAAGATGAAACCAGGTATTTCACAATTCATCTACAGAACAGGCCAGGGGTTAAAGGTCCCGCCTCGAGCCACACGGTCAACAACCGGGTCAGGTCGCTTCGGGTGTTCTTTGGTTGGCTTAACCGGAAAGGATATACCGAAACTCACAGGCTGAAAGACCTAGAGGTCCCCAAGCCGAGGCAGAAGGAAATCGAAATCCTGACCGATGAGGAAATCAAGAGTATCTTCAGCAGCTTGGATCCGGACACCCCCCTTGGCGGGCGTGACAACACTATATTTTCGTTGATGCTGGACACAGGCCTCCGCCTCAGCGAGGTTGGGACCCTGAAATACGATGACGTTCACTTGGATAAGGGATACGTCAAGGCATTGGGGAAGGGCGACAAGGAGCGCATTGTGTCGTTCGGCGCCGAATGTCGGCGTAGCCTCTACAAATACGTGGAGAATTTCCGTATTGCAAGTCGAAAGGGGGAAGCCGAAGCATTCTTCGTTTGCATCGACGGCCATCCTCTGTCATCAGACGGAGTCCGGTCATTCATAAAACGACTGTCCAAGGCGGCGGATGTTCCCCGGCTGCATGCCCACCTGATTCGCCACACATATGCGACCAGATTCCTGCTGAACGGAGGAAACGTATTTCTGCTGCAAGAGAACCTGGGGCACGAATCTTTGGCATGGTCCAGAGATACGTTCACATTGCCAGCCGGATGGCTGCACTAGTAGTCAGTCAACCGTGAAATCGGAAGGGTAAAGACGGTGAAGTTTGGTTCGGGCGTCCTGGGTATTGAACCGCCAGTTGATGGCGGCCTGGGCGGCGTTTCGCTCCGTGACCAAGGCTTGGACCTCCCGCCGCAGGGCCTCCTCGCTGGGGAGCCGCTGGCTGAGGCAACAGCGGGACAGTACGCTGAACTCTATCTCCGCCATGTTCAGCCAGCTGCCGTGCTTGGGAGTGTGATGGAACTCCAGACGCTTGGCGATGCGGCGGGCCTCGGCCGCCGGAAAAGTCTCGTACAAAGACGCCGTGCGGTGGGTGTTCAGATTGTCCAGGACCACTCGCACCACCTGGGCTTCCGGGTAGGCCTCGTCCGCCAGCCAGCGCATCCGGTGGCGAAGTCCTGCATGGTGCGCCGTTCGGTGACCTCCACCTGCCGCCAGCCGGCCAAGGGCTCGCAGGCCAGGAACAGGTTGCGGGTTCCCTCCCGCCGGTACTCATAGTCCTCCCGCCGCAGCAGTCCCGGCCGGGGCGGCAAAGCAGGCCGGGTCTCGGCCAACAACTGGGTGGAGGTCTCGTCAAAGCAGACCACCGGCCTTTGGGGGTCATGGGGTTCCTGGTACAGGTCCAGGACGTCCTCCATGTGGGCCACGAAGTCGGCGCTCACCTGGGGGATGCGCCGCTCCTTCTTCCGCCACGGCTTGAGAGCGTTTTTTTAAGACGCTTTCGCACCCCCTCGTGGGACATGGAAGCCGCCAGCCCCAACTCCACCACCTTGCCAGTCAAAAGGCGCAGCGTCCAGTCACCCGGGGCGCCGGCCAACCGTCGTCGCTCTTTAGCAGAATCCGCACCCTGGCGCTCACCCGCGCCGTGCTTTTCCCAACCCGGATCAGACGCCGGAGTTCTTCCCGTTGTTCCGGCGTCAGCCGCACCGCGTGCTTGTCCCTTACCATCACCGCCACCTCCGCCATCGACTCTTCCTGCCAGACAGGGCAACCTATTTGGCCCCCTTATTTAACAAATCCTAAAACCAAGTTGACTGACTACTAGTACCATTTCAATTTAATTCTATTGGATATATATGTTTGAGCTTACTGCGAGCGTCCTGGGTGGAGAACCGCCAGTCTATGCTGGCGGCCTCGTTGCGCTGGCGTTCGAGCGCCGCGACCTCCCGTTTCAGCAACGCTTCATCGCCGACCCGGCGGTTCAGACACTGTCTGCTGAAGACGCTCAACTCGATCTCGGCCATGTTCAGCCAGCTTCCGTGATTGGGTGTGTGGTGAAGCTCCAGGCGTTTGGCTATGCGGCGCGCCTCGGACGGTGCAAACGCTTCGTAGAGCGAGCCGGGCTTGTGGGTGTTGAGATTGTCCAAGACCAGCCGGGTCACTTTGGCGTCAGGATACGCTTCGTCCACCAGCCACCGCATCTGTTCAGCGAAGTCCACGGCAGTGCGGCGCCCGGTCACCTCGACGTGCCTCCACCCGCCCTTCGGTTCACAGAACATGAACAGGTTCCGGGTCCCGTTTCGCTGGTACCCGGTGTCATAGCGCTCCACCCGTCCGGGGACGGCCTTGACAGGAGGCCGCACATCCTCGAGCAACTGCTTGGAGGACTCGTCAAAACACACCACCGGACGCTCCCGGTTGTATTCTTGGTGGTAGAGGTCCAGCACGTCCTCCATCCGGGCCACGAACTCCCCGCTCAGCTTGGGGATGCACCATTCCTTCTTCTTCCACGGCTTGAGTCGTTTTTTTGAGGATCTGGCGCACCGTCTCCAGGGAGATGCTCCCGGCCAACTCCAACTCCACTACCTTGTCCGCCAGCAAATGGAGCGTCCAGTTTACATGTCCTTCGGGTGGACTGCTGCACGCGATGGCAACCAAGTGCGCTTCCTGCTTGCCGTCCAACTTGCGCTCCCGGCCCGGCCTTGGCCGGTCATTGACGGCGGCCTCAAGCCCTTCCTCGACGAACCGCTTCCGCACTCTGGCAACGGTGATCCAAAGCACCCCGGCTATCTCACGGTCCCGAAGTCCTTCATCTGCCTGGAGCAACGCCAGCGCCCGCTTGACCGTACGGACTGACGTCTTGCCCCGGCGGGAAACCTCATTGAGACGGGAGCGTTCGGATTCACTCAGATTGACTTTATACTTGCTGGCAGCCATGTCTGGATACTCCTCCACAGAAAGATCATACCCCAGTATGACTGCCTTCTCATGTTCTTACAAATCTATCTGGAACCGGTACTAGGTTGTGTTGACATTTCACCGTAGCCAAATGAGAGCGGCTGTAAAATGAAGGAAGCCCAAGTATCTGGTGTCCAGCTTCTCAAACCGGGAGAATACCCGGCGATAATGCTTCATCTTGTTGATGAAGCATTCGACCAGATGCCGCTCCCGGTATAAATGCGCGTCGTAGTCACAGGGTTCCTTTCGGTTGGAGCGCGTCGGAATCACCGGCGTCATGCCCCGCTCCAGAATGTGCTGGCGAAATCCCTGGGAGTCATACCCCTTGTCAGCCAGCGCGTATTCACCGTCATAGCCGGTTAGCAGCCCCTCTGCCTGGGTAATGCCGTGCTGTTGTCCTCCGGTCAAGATGAAGCGCAAGGGATTGCCCAGGCCGTCCACGCTCACGTGGATCTTGGCGCTGAACCCGCCGCGGCTCCGGCCCAGAGCTGGGGCTGCTTGGCCGCCGTTTTTGGGGGAGCTCCCGCGGCGCAGGGATGCGCCCGGACCACTGTGCTGTCGATGATGAGATATGCCATGTCCGGCGCATCGGCGAAATGCTGAGGCAGCAGTTCCCAGACACCCCGGTCGGCCCAGCGGGCAAACCTTTTGTAGACGCTGTTCCAATTCCCATACTCGGTTGGGAGGAGCCGCCATTGGGCGCCGGAGCGGTTGATCCACAGGACGGCCTCTATGAAAGGTCGGCATTCTTCTTCCTGACCAACATGCAAGTCAGTGCGGCCCCGCAAGAAATCGAGAATCCTGGCCCATTGCTCTGGAGGTAGTTCAAGATTTGACATATTATCACTATAACAAAATGTCAACACGGCCTAAACATAACCTACTTCCCTGACGCCGGAGCGCAGTACATCAGGCTTAACCAACAGCCGCTCTACAGCGGCCCAGAACTCGCGGCGCAACTGCCCCAAGTCAGCACAAACCAGGTTTCTCGGTTCGACCTGCTTCAGGTAACGCCAGGCCCCCTCGTCCGGGTTCAACTCCGGGGCATACCCGGGCAACTGCTCAAGTTGAATACGGTGGGCCGCCCTCTGAGCCAGGTGCTCTTTGACCGCCCGGCTGCGGTGGATGGGCGCCCCGTCCCAGATCACCAGTAACTTCCCGGGTATCTCCTCAAGCAACCGGTCCAAAAACTTGATGATGTCAGGCCCTTTAGATGATGTCAGGCCCTTTAGATGATGTCAGGCCCTTTATAGGAGCGGTCTTGCACTACCAGGTAAAGCTTCCCCGCCATGCTGATGGCGCTTGCGGCGCTCAGGTGCGCGTAGCTCAGTTTGCGCCGGATTACGGGTGTCCGGGCCACCGGCGGCCAAGTGCGCAGCAAGGCGGGCAGCAGGTAAAACCCTGATTCGTCGGCCCACAGGGTGGTCCGGCCTTCGGCTAGGGCCTTTTTTTGAGTTCGGCGAAGCGCTGTCCGCGCCAGTCCCGGATGGCCTCTTCGTCCCGCTGGGTGGCGCGGAGCGCCGGTTTGTGCAAGCTCCAGCCGCAACGCTTCAGGATCCGTCCCACCTGGGAAGGGTCGTATGACAGGCCAAACTCTATCTTGATGACTTGGGCCACCCGCCGCCAGGTCCAGATTTCCCCGCAGAACCCGAAGGCGGCCGGCCTGCGGGTCAGCAACTCCGGGAGTTGGGCCCGTGCTGGCCGCTTAGCTGGGACGGCCCTCCCGGGGGCTTGCGGCGGCGCAGGGCTTGGGCGCCTCCCTGCCGGGCCTTGTCGGCCCACGGGCTCACTGCCCCCTTGGTGACTCCCAGGGCCTCGGCCACATCCTTCTGTTTCCAGCCCTTCTGCACCAGTTCCCAAGCCCGGAGCCGCCGGGCTTCCTTCCAGCCGGTCGGCTGTTCAGCACTCCCACTATTCATGGGGCCAATTATCTCACATGCTCAACTCGATGTTTAGATAATCATTCACCTATCAGTAAATGACCCTGAGCCGGAGCGGTGAAAGTATTGCCATAGCCTCCACCGGAGCCGGATACTAAACCCGAATCCACCGAAAGGAGGGCGTCGGGTCAGCGACCTGAAGCCGCAGGAAGGCGCTCCTGTGCATCCGGGATAATGGTTTGCAACAGCAACCCGGCCCCGGAACAAGGAGCACCCAATAGATGCTGCCACGCCACCACCCCGGCCGGGTCCAAATCACCTTCGACGGCCACCGCCTGGCGGCCAATGCCGGGCTGATCCTTCCGGCCACCCTCGCCCTGCGCCTTGGCCTGCCCCAACTACTCCGGAAGGGAAGCGCCTCGGAAGCGCCTCGACCTGGGCGATGCGCCGGGCCGGGCCAACACCGGCGACAGGCTGATGACGCTGGTGGCCTCCGCTCTGGCCGGCGGCGATTGCATCGGCGGCGCCGATGCGCTGCGCACCGGCGGGACCGCCCGCGTTCTCGGTTTCACGGCCAAGGCTCCCTCCACCCCGGGCGCCTTCCTGCGCCGCTTCCGGTGGGGCCATGTCCGCCAACCGGACCGGGTGAGCCGGGAGTTGCCGGCCCGGGCCTGGGCGGCTGGGGACGGACCCGGCGGCGCGCCATTCACCATCGGCCTCGATTCGACCATCTGCGAGACTTACGGCCTGGTCAAGGAGGGCGCCCGCCGCCACGGCTACACCGGCCAGCGGGGCTATCACCCGCTGCTGGCCGTGGCCGCCGGCACCGGCGAGGTGCTGATGGCCCGTCTCCGGGAGGGCCGGGCCAATACCGCCTGCGGCGCCGCCCACTTTCTGCGTGAGACGGTGAGCCGGGTTCGCTACGGCGGGGCCAGCGGGCAACTCACGGTGCGGGCCGACAGCGGCTTCTATACCCGCGCCGTGGCCGCCGTCTGCCGCCGGATGGATGTCCGCTTCTCCATCACCATCCGCCAGCCACCATCGGCCAGCACGCCAGCCTGCGGAACCTGATCGAGGCGATACCCGGTGAGGACCGGACGCCGGTTCCCTACTGGATGGAGGGTGTCGCCGACGTGGCCGAGACCGCCTGCACCCCTTTCCGGACCGAGCCCGGCGCCGCACCAGTGCGGCTCACCGTCCGGCGGGTGAAGCCAACGCCCGGTTCCCAACTGGCCCTCTTCGCCGCCGGCAGCTATCACGGCTGCATCACCGGCCGGGACGGAGAGACCTTGGAACTGGAGGGGAACTGGAGGCCGGCCACCGCCGCCACGCCGGGATCGAGAACGCCATTCGAGACCCCAAGCACGGCGTCGGTCTGAACCACATGCCCCCGGGCCGCTTCGCCGCCAACGCCGCCTGGCTCGCAGTACCGGTGATGGCGCATAACCTGGCCCGTTGGACCGCGCGGACCGGTCTGGGCGAACGGATCGTGACCACCAAGACGCTCCGGCGGCGGTTCTTCTCCCGGGCCGGACGGCTCACCCGCCCGGCGCGCCGGCTCACCCTGCATCTTCCCAAGCGCTGGCCGCGGGAGGAGAAGGTCAGCCGCGCCCCGGCACGGCTGCGAGCCATTCCACTCCCGGCCTGGCGGCGCCCGTCCGCCACTGACCCGGCGTCCGGCCAACTGAACGTCCCCGCCAACTCGCGCCATCCCGGTCCGCGAGCCCCTCTCGCCGTGCCTGTCCCGCCATTTCGCTCGCCACAGCCACTGCAGGCCGCCGCCGGTGTCCCCAAAAGCGCCTGCAGAGCGCCCGCCAACCTCCCGTCTGCCCGAATTCGAGCCCGGATCATCGCCCCTGTAACTCCCTCACCCCCCTTCCACTGTCCTCACGCCGTCCTTCCGTCTCCATCGGTGGATTCGGGCTTATCCGAGCGTTGGATCATTATTCCCTTTCAAAAAAAATGAGCGCAGGGAGAATGAGAAACCAGTAAAGTCCTTGATTTCTGGGGGCCTCACAGATGGAACCGAGTTGATTAAATACGGGTTCATTCCTTCCGAGTCTGGTCTGTACACCGCGTATTGCTTTCTACACACTGGTCCTGTCAAGGGCTTCACGGCCAAGACTCGGGATAAAAACGTTACCTTGAACGACTACTACAAGGTGTTAAGCCTGTTCCTACCTGGCGGGGGGCATCCATTTGCTTTTTGGAGCGTTATCCTGTCGGTATACTTCTCCCATCTCGAGTCCGTCAAGTCTATGCACTTCTGCGTCGGAGGTCCTGAGGACTGCGAATTTTATTCCACCTCGGATGAGGAGTCCTCCGGCGAGTCCGGTCTACCCGATCTATGGGTAGAGTCGCTGACGGTCAGCAATAATGCAATGGAACCTGGAGAAACCTTTATGCTGACGGCGAGCGTGCGCAATTCGGGAAGCGGCGCGTCGTCCGAGACAACCCTGCACTACTATCGCTCCACCGACTCCACTTTCTCCACCAGTGTCACAGAAGACCCCGTAAACAGCGTCATTGGTCTCGACCTGTCTGACACTGAAAGAGTGTCGCAAATGTTGACCGCTCCGTCGGACCCCGGGACGTACTACTACAGAACATGCGTCGCTCCCGTGTCGGGTGAATCCGACACCGATAACAACTGCTCGTCCGGCGTGGGGGTAATCGTTGAGGCGACTCAACAGGGCAGCCCCGATCTGGTTGTGGAAGCGGCGTCAGTCAGCAAGAGTGAAACGCAACCGGGAGCGCGCTTTACACTAAGCGCGACCGTGCGCAACACCGGCGATGGGAGGGCGAGCGGCGCCATTCTGCGATACTATCGCTCGACAGACTCCGGCATCTCCGCCGGTAGCGACACTGAGGTCGGAAGCGATACGGTGGACAGCCTCCAGCCATCCAAGACCGATGACGAGTCGGGCACAGTGTCCGCTCCTACTGCCCCAGGAGAGTATTACTACGGCGCCTGCGTCGTCCCGGTGACCGGTGAATCGGACACCACCAACAACTGCTCGTCCGGCCGGAAGGTTACTGTTGCACAGACTACCCACACCAGTCCCGACCTGGTGGTGGATTCCCCGTCGGTCAGCAATAACGAAGTGGATGAGGGAGGTAGATTTACCATTAGCACTACCGTGCGCAATAGTGGGGACGGTCCGGCCCCTGCCACTATCCTGCGCTACTACCGCTCCGCTGACTCCACTATCACGACCAGCGATGCCGAAGTGGACATGGACAGGATGCAATATCTTGACCCATCCGAGACCGGTGACGAGTCAGAGAGACTGACCGCGCCGGAAGACGCCGGCGACTACTACTACGGGGCCTGCGTCGACTCCGTTTCGGACGAATCGGACACCAACAACTGCTCGTCCGGCGTCAAGGTAACTGTCGAGGAGACCAGGCCCGAGCCCGACCTTGTGACGGAGTCACCGTCGGTAAGCGATAGCGAACTGGAAGCAGGTGAATCCTTCACGCTGAGTGCTACGGTGCGCAATAATGGGGATGGCTCGTCGTCAGCCACCACCCTGCGCTACTACCTCTCGACAGATTCCACCATCGCCTCCGGCGACACCGAGGTCGGAACGGCCTCTGTGGACGAGCTCGACGCAACCGATACCAGTTCTGAGTCGATCTCCCTGACCGCGCCTGACGACGCCGGCGACTACTACTACGGCGCGCCTGCGTCGACTCGGTGACCGGTGAATCGGACACCAACAACAACTGCTCGTCCGGCGTGACCGTGACGGTTACCGTTACGGCGGACGGCTAGGACGCTCCAGACCTGGTGGTGCATTCACCATCGGTCTACGACAAGGTTTTTGATCCCGGAGAACGCTTCCAGATGAGCTTCTGGGTGCGCAACCAAGGCGACGTCGCGACGACGACCAATGCCACCCTGCGCTACTATCGCTCGACCGACAGCACCATATCCACTGCTGACACCGAACTCACTGTTCAGAGCGGTGTCACCGGAGTAGGTCCGATAGACGCATCGGGGAGCAGCTTGGTGACGGTTTACCTTGACGCCCACTCAAGCGGCACATACCACTACGGAGCATGTGTTAGCACCATGCCGGGCGAGTCGAACACTGAGAACAACTGCTCCGCCGTGTTCAGGGTGACTCTTTCCGTGGCAGACCTGGTGGTGGAGTCGCTGTCGGTCAGCAACAGCGGCGCGGAACCGGGGGCCAGCTTCATCCTGACCGTCACTGTGCGCAACCAGGGCGACAGTGAGGCGGAATCCACCACGCTGCGCTACTACCGCTCCACCATCTCCGGCAGCGACACCGAGGTGGGCACGGACAGCGTGAGCAGTCTGGGCCCAAGCCGCTCCAGTCGGGAGTCCATTGACTTGACCGCCCCGTCAGACCCAGGAACGTACTACTACGGGGCCTGCGTCGACTCGGTGACCGGTGAATCGGACACCAATAACAACTGCTCGTCCAGCGTGTCGGTCACCGTTACGGGCGGCAGCCTGGCTGCTCCAGACCTGGTGGTACAGGCGCCGTCGGTCAGCGACAGCAGCGTGGAACCCGGAGGCAGCTTCACCCTCAGCGCCACCGTGGGCAACCAGGGCGTCGGAGCGACAGCATCCACCACCCTGCGCTACTATCGCTCCACCGACTCCACCATCTCCGGCAGCGACACCGAGGTGGGCACGGACAGCGTGAGCAATCTGGACCCAAACGAGACCAGTTCCCAATCGATCAGCGTGACTGCCCCGTCCAACATCGGCACGTACTACTACGGGGCCTGCGTTGACCCGGTGGTGGGTGAGTCGAGCACGGGGAACAACTGCTCGTCCAGCGTGGTGGTCACCGTGGCGACGGCCACTTCGGGCAGTCCTGATCTACGGGCGTATCCGCCATCGGTCAGCGAGGACATTCTGAGAACGGGAGGGTCCTTCACGCTGCGAGCGACGGTGAGCAACCAGGGGAACCGGGGGGGCGGAGCATCGGCCTCCACCACCCTGCGCTACTACCACTCCACCGACAGCGCCATCTCCGCTGCCGACACCGAAGTCGGTACGGACGCGGTGGGCGGCCTTAGCTTTGGGACGAACAGTTCCCTGTCCATTGACCTGACCGCCCCGGCGGTTGCAGGCACCTATTACTATGGAGCCTGCGTGGACTCCGTGTCGGGTGAGTCGAACACGCAGAATAACTGCTCGGCCGGCGTGGAGGTGACCGTGGAGGACACCTTGCCCGACCTGGTGGTGGAGTCGCCGTCGGTCAGTGGCAGCAACCTGGAAACCGGAGAGTCCTTTACCCTGAGTGTCACCGTGCGTAACCAGGGGGACGTCACGGCGGCATCCACCACCCTGCGTTACTACCGCTCCACCGATAGCACCATTCTCCGGCAGCGATGCGTTTGTTGATACGGACGGGGTGAGCAGTCTCGGCTCTGGGGAGACCAGTTCAGAATCGGACAGCTTGACCGCCCCCACCAGCGCGGGCACGTACTATTACGGGGCCTGCGTGGACTCCGTCTCCGGTGAATCCGACACGCAGAACAACTGCTCGGCCAGCGTGCAGGTCACCGTTACCCAGGGCAATCCCGACCTGGTGGTGGAGTCGCCATCGGTCAGCGTCAGCAACCCGGGGGCGGGAACGGTATTCAGGCTGAGCGCGACCGTGCGCAATCAGGGGAATCGCACGTCTGCTGCCACCACCCTGCGTTACTATCGCTCAACGGACAGCAGCATCTCCAGCAGCGACACCGAAGTCGGTACGGACCCGGTGAAAAGTCTGGGCCCGGACGAAACCAGTTCCGAGGAGATTGACCTGACCGCCCCGGCAGGCGCGGGCACGTACTACTACGGGGCCTGCGTGGACTCTGTGTCGGATGAGTCGGATACGCAGAACAACTGCTCGGATGGCGTACAGGTTACTGTCACGGGTACCAGTCAGGTCTTTCCGGACTTGGTGGTGGAATCGCCATCGGTAGACGACAGCCACCTGGAAACGGAAGAGCGCTTCAGGGTGAGCGTCACCGTGCGTAACCAGGGTGATGGCGCGTCGCCGGAAACCACCCTCCGCTACTACCGCTCCACGGACAGCACGATAACCACCAGCGATACTCAAGTCAAGACGGACACGGTAAGCGATCTCGGTGCCTCGGAAACCGATGATGAGTCAGAACCTCTGGATGCCCCGACCACCACCGGCTCTTACTACTACGGGGTCTGCGTGGACTCGGTGGAGGGAGAGTCGAACACGCAGAACAACTGCTCGGCGGGCGTGAAGGTCATCGTCAGTGAGGTGGGGGTGGGCAACCCCGACTTGGTGGTAGAGTCTCCATCGGTCAGCAGCAACAATCTGGAAGCCGGAACATCTTTCACCCTGAGCGCCACCGTGCGTAACCAGGGCAGTGGCAGGTCTCCCACCACCACCCTGCGCTACTACCGTTCCACCGACAGCAGCATCTCCACCGGAGATACCCAGGTAGAGACAGACAAAGTCAGTATTCTTGGCCCAACCGAAACTGGCGCAGAGTCAGATAATTTGCTTGCCCCCGGGGACGCCGGAACGTATTACTACGGGGCCTGCGTGGACTCGGTATCACGCGAGTCGAACACGCAGAACAACTGCCCGGACGGCGTGGAGGTTACTGTCACGGGATCCGCACGGTTGGCCCAGACTTGGTAGTTGAGTCGCCATCGGTCGACAACAGTAGCTTGGAGCCGGATGACTCCTTTACACTGAGCGTAACGGTGCGTAACCAAGGGAATGTGGATTCCAACAGCACGACTCTGAGATACTACCGCTCGACTGACTCGACCATCTCCACCAGCGACACCGAGGTCGACACCGAGGTCGACACCGATTCAGTGAGCAGTCTTGATCCATCCGAGTCCGATGACGAGTACGAACGCCTGACGGCGCAGGTACCTACTACTACGGCGCTTGCGTCGACTCCGTAACGGATGAATCGAACACAAACAACAACTGCTCGACTGCGGTGACGATAACTGTTCAATGACATGTGTTCGGGCCAAATTCTGGTTAGTGGCGGCGCCAACACGCGCTTTGCCGCTTCGTTTGATAGGCTCATGGACTTCTTCCTTTCAAGCCAATAGGCTGAGCAGACGTCCTGAAAGTCAAAATGTGTCTCAGTCAGATTCCAGCGCTGGCCACTCTTTACCATGCTGTTAAACGCTTGGTGTGAATTGTAAACTGGCATTTGGTTTGGTAAGGGAGGCATCCATAGCCGGTAGTTAGCTTCTTAGCGGTCCAGAAAGAGGCCCAGCTATGGTGGATACGGATACCTTCCTCACGGTGCTCTATGTGATGGCAGATGATTTTTGCAAATGCCGCTCCCAGCCCCAACCCACCCCCGGCCCCAAGGCTTCCCTGACCAGGAGCGAGGTGGTCACCCTGGTCATCTTCAGTCAGTGGGCGCGCTTCCGCAGTGAACGGGACTTCTACCGTTATGCCGCCAGCCGCTTGAGGCCGGCTTTCCCCACACTGCCCCGCCGGAGTCAGTTCAACCGGCTGACCCGGCGCCACCACGGGACCCTGGCGGCTTTCTCCCGCCACCCGGTGAACTTGCTGCAAGGACAGCGTTGGGTCTGCGAAGCCCTGGACAGTTCCGGCGCTCCCGCCAGGTCCGCCAAACGCCGGGGCGCCGGTTGGCTGGCCGGGCAGGCTAACATTGGCTGGAGCAACCGCCTGGGCTGGTATGAAGGCTTCCACCTGCTGCTTCCGGTCAATCCCCAGGGGGTCATCACCGGCTTCAGCTTTGCCCCAGCCAGCGTCAAGGACCAGACAATGGCCGAGGATCTCTTCGCCTTCCGGCATACCCCCCATCCCAGGCGGCCCACTTTGGGGGAGCCAGCCCCGGGCTGGTACGTGGTGGACAAAGGCTTTGAGGGCCAGGCGGTGGGACAGCGGCGGCGAGACTGCTACGGAGCCTGGGTAATCTATCCGCCCAGGCGCGACAGCAGGAATCCCTGGCCCAAAGCATTGCGCCGGTGGCTGGCTGGGATACGCCAGATGGTGGAGACCGTCTTCGACAAACTCCACCATACCTTCGCCCTGGACCGGGAGCGCCCGCACCAACTGGATGGCTTTCAAACCAGGTTGGCGGCCAGGGTCGCCCTGCATAATTTCTGTATCTGGTTGAACCGGCAACTGGGCCGTCCCTCGCGCAGGACGATTGCAAAGTCAGGAGGGTTGACCGCAGAGGCGGACGATGGTCAGCGTTGGGCGGAAGGCGCAGGTCTTGGCTCGCAGGGGCATGGACATCCGGAGGGGAAACCATTCCTCCAGGCGCAGGGCGTTCAGCCCGGTGTTGACCAGGGTGGCGTATACCTCATCCAGTCCCGGACGGCGCAGCGTGTGGACGTCCTCATCCCAACTGCGGTCCTTCACGTGGCGCAGGCTGTTCTCAACCCTCCAGTGGTTGCGGAACCCTCGAAGCAGTTCCTTTGGTCCGCACCGCCGGGAACTCAGGCTGGTCAGCGGATACCAGCGCTCCCGGCTCACCTCCCCGGCGGCTATGTCCACCGCCTCCTTCTCCACCATCACCCCCTGCCTCGCTCCGGGAAATCCCAACTCATCCCGGATATAGTCGGCCAGCGCCGCACCGGTCCAGATGCGCCGCCTCTCGATCACACCCGCTTTTTTCCCACGGTCTCCGCCTCAGGCTCACCCAGTTCCTCCACGGCAAACCCGTCCGCCAATGCCGCCAGCGCCTCGGGCCGGTTCCCCTTGATACGCACCAGGCAGTCCCGTCCGTAGCTGACTATGGCCCGGCACAGGTCCCGCTCCGTGTACAGGGCGTCCCTGGTCAGCAGTCTCAGGCCGGGATAGCGCTCGAACAGTTGGGCCAACTACTCCCGCAACACCCCGGGTTCGTGCCGTTTCTCCGATGCCGGCCACTGGGCCAGACCCAACTTCAGGTCATGGGCCAGCACGTTCACCATCACCAGGGGATGGCCATTGGCATCCTCGGACTGCTTGGCCCGCTTGCCGTCTGCCGGGGCGTTCACCTCCCGGTCCGCCGCCACGCCAGCCACCCATCCGGTCAGGGCCCCTTGCAACTGCGCATAAGGGACACCGGTCAGGGTGCGGGAGATAGCGGCGGCGTGGGGCGGATGGTTTCTGAGAAAACCCAGAGGCTCCTTCAGTGCCGGCCAGTGCATCCTGGCGAAGAGGGCACTGTGGGCCATGGTGGTCTGGCCGCAGACCAAGCCCGGCAGGGTCAGCCGCAGCATGGCCTGAAAGGGATGCCGGACTCCCCGGGCCCTCCTGGGATCCGGCGCCTGCTCCAAGCACTTGAATGGAGATTCCGCCGCTGTCATATCCACACACTCCCATAGCTCACTTCCCTATTAAACCTCCTTCCCCGACTTTGCAATCGTCCTGCCCTGGGGCACAGGGCTTGCTTCCTTGCCGTTCCTTTCGATTTGAAAGGTGTGAGTTCACCCCCCCATGTGTCTTTCTAAAAGACATTCTGGGTCATCTAGGAAGATCTTTTCTGACCAGATTGGTGTGCCTTCCTCGTCGGGCACAGGGATCTGGTACTCGATGGTGACCTCCTGGTCGACGATGGTCAGCTTCCGGATGAAGAGCTTCATGAGTTCCTTCACCGTGTGCTGGTCCTTGGACTCCAGGTATGTCTTCTTGTCCACGGCGTTGGCTATGATGCGTTCCGGCTGGTGAATGAAGGTGGCCCGGGTTCTCATATTGTCCTGTTGGACGGCAACTTCCGTTTCGAGTCTGATTCGTTCCTCTCTCAGCGCATTCACGCGGTCACTCACGTCTTGGTTCGGGCCGTTGACCTCTAGTAGTCCGAAATCTTTGAAATGAGGAGTAGCCGAGATTAGCGTGATTGCCCGGCAACACTTGTGCATTGGCGTTTACGCATTGAACTCCAACCTCTTCAGCCATCAATTCAAAGCTGTTGGTCTACTAAACTAAAGCCAAGGTGAAATGTACATATCGCTAGACCGCACTGTCGGTCGCCCCCGGTTGGGACGTAAAGGTGAGATGAAGTGCCGTGGAGTCCTTTAGGTCGTCTTCAAGACCCCCGAAATGCACATCCCACCTTGGCTTTGGTTTAGTATTACAACGACGGTTCAAGGAGGGATGTCCGGGGATGCGCGAAGGGCGGCGCGCCGCCTCTCGTGGGAGCGGCTCGCCCGCTCGTTGCTCCTTTGCGTGCCCTCCAACCATAGCAGCAGTTCCTCCGGCCCGAACCGCTGCCGGGGCAGCATCTCACGCACTACCCGGTACACCTGCGGCCTCGTGATCCGGGTCATCTTTTTCCCCCCAAGCCTGCTGCAGACTCAGCAGAAACGCTTCGGTCAGCAGGCACAGGGCGACGTGGTGATGCCACCCCGCCCAAGTGCGTGTCTCGTACTCGTCCAGCCCAACGTCGCTCTTTTCCGTCTCGAACCCGGTTTCGATGCGCCACCGGGACCCTCCCACGTAAGCCAGCGTTTCCAAGGGAGTCTCTCCGTCGGCGTTGACACGCCGAGAATCTCTCCGAGACGGTTCCGGCTTCGGCCCGGGCCATGCAGTGCTTTCTCACCGAGGCCCGCTGGGACAATGACGCGATCATAGGGCGAGTATCCGGGTTCCCGGCTGGAGCACCCGCAGGCGGTGTGGGTGTGGCTCGGCAATACTGTGGGGCCTTGGGGAAGACCGCCAACTGTCAGGCCGGGGTGTTTCTGGCTCATGTGGGACCATGCGGGAGGGCTTTGGTGGACAAGCGCCTGTATCTGACCGAAGAATGGACTTCGGACGCGGGGCGCGGCGCGGCGGCGGGAGTGCCGGCAGATCACCGGCAGTACCGGGCAAAGACGGAGCTGGCCTTGGCGATGCTGGAGCGGGCGCAGGCACGGGGCTATCTCAGCGCTCAGTGGGTCGCCGGAGATTCCGCCTTCGGGATGTCTCCGTCTTTCCGGGAGGGTCTGATGGCAACGGGGGCGTGGTACGTGCTGGACGTCAGGCCGGACATGACGGTTTGGCCGCTGGAGCCTGCCTGGAGTGTCACCAGTGATGCAGTCGTAGGACCCCCGGACCATGCTGTCATACGGCAAAATGCACCAGTGACCAATCGGTCTTTATCCTGACAACACGCCTCACCATGAGCTTACGCTTCCACCCCGCCCAAGTCAGTGAGTCCCTTTTGCACGGCCCAGAGCGCGGGCATAGGTTTGCTGTCATTGACAGATTTGCGGGGCGCATCGCTGGTCCCCGCCCCTTATCCGGGGCGGCGATGGCGCCGGCCGACTCGGCAAGGTTACGTCCCGTCATTTGGGGTAGCACGTGTCATCCTTGTGTCGGTCCCTCTGACTCTGGCATACCATCGGCCGGTGGTGACTTCACATCTGCTCTCGGACATGAAAGGCAATCGGGCCAGGCTTTCGGCGCTATGAGGGTCTCGCGTCGTGCGCCTTGGCAGTCCCTGTCTTGGCAGCCCGGCGCTTTCACTAGACGGCAGTTCTCCGGGACGTCTAAGGGTCGGCAGCCGCGGTGGTAGCCCGTGCTTGGTCCGTTTCAAATGCCGCTTCGGACTCCGGTACTGCGCTGCCGGGCGGTTCCGCCGCCAAGAGGAATTCGACTGCCCGTTGCGCGGCGGTGCGGTAGATGTCCTGCATGGCTGGGACGAATTCCCGGTTGCCCTGCCAGAGCGGGAACCGGCCCAGCTGCTGGGGCACGGCGGCAGCCAGCCCGGGTATGATGGCCGGGCCGGTATCGTCCTTTTCCGGCAGCGCCGTGAGCGGGTTGGCCCAGAACTCCCCAGGTTCCGACGGCAGGGGCTCGGCGGGCAGCGTGGGTCCCTCCAGTGTCTGGGCGGAGCGGCGGAACTCCGGGCCCAGCAGGTCCTCCCGGTCCATGCCCCGCATCCGGAAGATCAGGAAGGGGTCCCGGTCGAACTCCTCGCCCAGCAGCAGGTACACGGCGGCGACGTGCTTGCAGGGGTTGGACCAGTCGGGACACGAGCAGTCCGTCTCCAGGTCGTCCTGCCGGTCGGGGAACATGGACAGGCCAACGGCGCGGAAGGTGTCCTCGATGTTGTCCGGCATACTGCCGGACAGCAAGCTGGCGGCAATGATGGGCTGTTCCGCCATAGCCGCCTGGAGGCGTTCCCAGTCCGGCGGGCTGATGGTCCGGACCTTGATGCTCACGTCGTAGGGGCGCTTGCGGGAGCCCTGCACCTTGGCCGTGACGCCGCCAGGTTGGACTTCGACGGATATGACCTGTCCCCGGCGGGCGTAGGAGCGGCCCCGGTCGAGGCGGGTTCCAATTTGAAACTCCTCCAGGGTCTGGATCCATCGCTTGGCCCACCAGTTGGAGCCGAAGGCGCCGCGTTTTGATCCGGCCCTGATGCCGCCTCTGACTTCGATTGGCTTGGTGTATATGTAGTCGTGGCTACTCATCCTCATTCCTGTGTCGGGGAGGAGCTTGGGCTGCCTTCCATCAGTCCGCCGGGGTCGCGCTGAGAGCCAGTACGTCCCGGAGTTCGGCGTTGGACAGTTCGGTGAGCCACCGTTCCGAGGTGATTCCCACAACCTGGTCGGCGGTTTCCTGCTTCATTTCGATCATGAGGTCGATGCGGTCCTCCAGCGTGCCGGCGCAGATCAGCTTGTGGACGTGGACGTCCTTGGTCTGGCCGATGCGGAATGCCCGGTCGGTGGCCTGGTTCTCCACGGCTGGGTTCCACCACCGGTCGTAATGGATTACGTGGTTCGCCCTGGGCAGGTTGAGGCCGGAGCCGCCGGCCTTGAGGGACAGGACGAACACCTGCGGGCCGTCGGGGTCGTTCTGGAAGCGCTGTACCATCCGGTCCCGCTGTTTCCGGGTGACGCCGCCGTGGAGGAAGGGAGTTTCCAGGCCGTAGGTCTCTTGCACGTGCTGTTGCAGAATGGCTCCCATCTCGGCGAACTGGCTGAACACCAGCACCCGGTCGCCGGCGGGCAGAACCTCATCGAGAAGTTCCTGCAGGCGGGCCAGCTTGCCGGAGCGGCCGGTGATGGCGGAGTTGTCGCCCAGCAGTTGGCGGGGGTGGTTGCAGGCCTGCTTGAGCTTGGTCAGGGTGTCCAGGATGGAGCCCCGGCGTTCCATGCCCTCGGCGGACTCCAGGCGGGTCTCCGCCTCACGCAACACGGCCTCGTAGAGCGTTGCCTGCTCCCTGGTCAGGTTGCAGTACTGCTTGGTCTCGTTCTTGTCGGGCAGGTCGTCGATGATGGACCGGTCGGTCTTGAGGCGGCGCAGGATGAAGGGCCCGGTGGCTTTCTGGAGACGGGCCGCCGCTGTTCCGTCCCGGCCGGCCTGGATGGGCTGGAAGTAGTTGCGCCGGAACTCGGCTTGGGTGCCCAGGAGTCCGGGGTTCAGGAACTGCATGATGGACCAGAGGTCGCCGACATGGTTCTCCACCGGCGTGCCGGTGAGGGCGATCCGGTGGTCGGCCCGGAGTCCCTGAGCTGTCCGGGCCTGCTGGGACGCCGGGTTTTTGATGTTCTGGGCCTCATCCAGGATGACCGCCCGCCAGGGGACGGAGGCGAGCAGTTCCCGGTCCCGGTTCATTGTGCCGTAGCTGGTGATGACCAACTGGTGGCCTTCGGCCTGCGCCCTGAAGGCAGGTCCGCGGTGGCGGTTCGGGCCATGGTGCATGAGCAGCGGCAGGTGCGGCGCGAACCTGGCAGCCTCCCGCTGCCAGTTGTTGATCACGGATGTTGGGCAGACCAGCAGGTTGGGCCGGTCGTTGCCCTGCTGGCGGTCCAGCTCCAGGGCGGCCAGGGTCTGGACGGTCTTCCCCAGGCCCATGTCATCGGCCAGGCAGGCTCCCAGCCCCCAGTTCCTCAGGAAAGCCAGCCACGAGTAGCCCAGTTGCTGGTAGGGCCGGAGCTGGCCGGTGAAATCCTCGGGGGCGTCCATCTGCTCAATCCGGCCCTTCTGCTGCAGGCGTTCCAGGAGCTCCGAGAGCCAATCGTCGGCCGTCAGAGAGACGTTGTCGTCCTGGGCCCGCTGGTCGGCGTCCAGCCCGATCTGCACGACTTCCCGCAGGCTGATCTGCTGGCGGTTGCGCCAGAAATCGGCGGCGGCCCGGATGTCGTCGGCGTTGATCTCCACCCACTGGCCCCGGAACCGCACCAGCGGCACCTTCAGCTCGGCCAGTTCCTCCAGTTCCTGCACCGATATGGGATCGTCGCCTAGGGCCACCTCGACGTCGAGGTCCATCAGGGAGGTCATGGTCATGCCGGAGCCGCCCTGCATGGCCGGGGTCTTGGCCCGGGCCCGGATGCCGGGCCTGACCTTGGTGCCCTGCCGGGTCCACCAGGCGGGCAGCAGCACGCCGAAGCCGGCTTGCTGCAACGCGGCGGCCTGGCGCTCCAGGAAACCGTGGGCCTCTCCGGTGTTCAGCCGGAAACCGGCCGGTTGCCTGCGCTTCAGGCTGTCGGTGATGGGCGGGCATACCGAGCCGGCCTGGGCCAGGGAGCTCAGCAGGAACTCGGCGGGGTTGAAGTCCGGGTGGGGTCCGTTGACCTGATTCTTCCAAACGGCCTCGGCGGGGAGCAGGAGGCTGTGGTCGTCGTGGGGCTGGAGCAGGTAGCGCAGGTACCAGTGGTCCTGTCGGATGGCCGGCGTCTCGTCGCTTGGTCCAAGTTCCGGCGGCTCCTCCAGCCTGAGGCAGAGACGGTACGGAGAGTTGGCGGCGATGGCCAGTGGCCTTTGCCATTCGGCGACCTGGCGGCGGAGTTGCTGGAGCTGCGCCGGGTTGCTCCGGACCGCCGGGTTTGCCTGGCCCAGGGCCGACAGCCATGCGTCGTGGACGGAGTCGAACTGCGGTTGCGCCAGGTTGCCGGGTTCAGTACTGCGGCGTGCCAGGTGGTCCACCTGGGCCGTTATGAACTCCCGGAGGACGGCTTGGGCCGGGATGGCTGGCGGTTCGGCGGCCCCTGTGCCGGTGAGCGCCCTGGCCGGCGCCGGCATCAGCTCGGCCAGCCGGCGCGCGTCTTCGCCGATGAACACCGGAATCCATGCCGCCAGGGTCTGCCCGCCCTGTTGGGACAGGCCGGGCAGGAATTGTTGGCGGGCCGTCAGGGAGAGCGACAGCCGCAGGGCGTGTGTCCAGTAGGCCAGGTCTGTTCCGATGGCGACGCCGGGTTTCAGGACGCGCCGCCGGTGGCACGTCCGCAGCAGCAGGACGGCCTGCTCCGGCCTCAGCCAGAGTGCTGTTACGGTCCATGGCCTGATGCGTGGCTTGGCTCGGGATCTGGGCATGGGACCGGCCATGGGGCTGGACGGCACGGGTGCGTCGCCCCGGCTGGGCAGCCAGGCGATTGCGCCGGCAAAGCTGTTGTCGCCCGTTTCGAGGCCGGCCGCTTCGGCTAGGAGCTGGGCTTGGGCGCAGTAGGGGTGTTTTCCAGCGGCCTGACGGTCGGGCGGCGCAGGGTGTGTCTCGGAGTCCTCGCCCCAGAGGACGAGGTTTCCTTCGACTTGAGCGGCGTGCAGGATGAGCATGGCGTTGTCCGGTGCTGTGTAATAGCGAGTGTCGGCTATCGGGACGGGGTTTGGCAAGGACCGGATGGACGTTGGGAACATGGATGGCAGGAGAATTTTGCCGGCGCAGGTAGAACCGTTGAGAGTCCGGCTCTTGGGGCGCGGCGATTGGGGGTCTCTTCACAGTTTGATTGCAGCTGATCGATAGCAGGGGGTTTTCTCGGTTCAGGCGGGCTGTGCTGTTTCTCCACGCTCCCTGATGGTGAGCACTTGGGCCTTTTCGATAGTGAGGTTTTCCTCCTGCCTCGCGCCAATGACGAACGGGGTGACGGTTCGGGATGTGGCCTTGGCGAGCACTTCGGCCTCTCTTTCGGCCCGGTTGATGTCTTTCTGCTGGATCGTGACCGAGATCTCGGCCACGATCCAACCGTTGATGTCGTTGACCGTCAGGACCAGGTCGGTCTCGTTCATCTCGTCCGTTTCCCTGGCCGTGATGAACCCCTTTGTCTCAGCTTCGTCCAAGAGACTGGTGAGGCTGGTTTTGTCCTTCTGTGTGGAGAAGATGGTGGCGTGTATGTCCCTCTCCCGCCGGAGGGTTCTGTGGACGAATGCGGTCACGTGGGACTCGTAGTCTTCTCCGGTCAGATTGCTGAGTTTTCCGCTGGCTATCTCGAACTCTCCGGTGAGCTTGTCCAGCCGTTGGTTGGTTTCCGCCAGTCCCTGTTCCAGCCGTACTTGGCCCTCCTTGAGTGTGCTGACGTCTCCCTCGAGACGCGCTTGGCCCTCCTTGAGTACGCTGACGTCCTCTTCGAGCCGTGCCTGTCCCTGCTTGAGTGTGCTGACGTCTCCCTCGAGACGCGCTTGGCCCTCCTCGAGCCGTGCCTGCCCCTCCTTGAGTGCGGTGACGTCGTCCTCGATTCTGCTGAGGCGTACCGGGACCAGGAGGAGTTCGTCGGTGAGGATGTGGCGGCGCAGGGCGTCCCTGAGCGCTGGGTCGCGCTCCATGGCGTCCAGTATGTCTTGGAATTCGTTGATTGGCGTGTTCATGCTGATTTCTCCGGTGACCATTGTACATCCTCAGGCGGGGCGGGGCATCCGCTGTGCTGGTCTTCTCATTCCCGTTCTTCGCCAGAGACCGCTGGTCCACCCTGGCGTGCCGGCCCGTTTTTTCGGGCTGGGAGCGGGTGGGTTCTCCCCGGCCGGTTATCGCGTACGATGTGCCTGTCGGGTCTCCTTGACCCATTGGTTCGCTGGCCCTTTCCGGAGAGGCCGCCATGCGGCTGTGCCGGTGGCCATGCTTAGCGGGAGCTTTACCGGCATCGGGAGCGTTCCTGCGGCTTTTCTTCCCGTCGGGGGCAACACAGCGATACGACAGCCCGCGGGCAGACGTTGAAATAATCACCCCCGGCAGGAGAGTAAGGAGCACAGATATGAACACGAGGATGGAGAGGGTGGCGGAGGACGTCGCCCTGGCAGTACTCCGGAAAGTCAGCACCGCAGCGGGGCCGCTTCCGCAACTTGAGAAGAACTTCAGGACAGGGTGGCCCGTTCAGGGGAGCAGGTTCCCCATGAACGACGCAATGCGCATCGCTACGGAAGTGGCAGTAGCCTGCGGAGAGCCGCCGACCGGCCTGAGCCCGAATCCACCGAAAGGAGGGCGTCGGGTCAGCGACCTGAAGCCGCAAGAAGGCGCTCCTGTGCATCCGGGATAATGGTTTGCAACAGCAACCCGGCCCCGGAACAAGGAGCACCCAATAGATGCTGCCACGCCACCACCCCGGCCGGGTCCAAATCACCTTCGGCGGCCACCGCCTGGCGGCCAATGCCGGGCTGATCCTTTCGGCCACCCTCGCCCTGCGCCTTGGCCTGCCCCAACTACTCCGGAAGCGCCTCGACTTGGGCGATGCGCCGGGCCGGGCCAACACCGGCGACAAGCTGATGACCCTGGTGGCCTCCGCTCTGGCCGGCGGCGATTGCATCGGCGGCGCCGATGCGCCGCCCACCGGCGGGACCGCCCGCGTTCCCGGTTTCACGGCCAAGGCTCCCTCCACCCCGGGCGCCTTCCTGCGCCGCTTCCGGTGGGGCCATGTCCGCCAACTGGACCGGGTGAGCCGGGAGTTGCCGGCCCGGGCCTGGGCGGCTGGGGACGGACCCGGCGGCGCGCCATTCACCATCGGCCTTGATTCGACGGTCTGCGAGACCTGCGGACTGGCCAAGGAGGGCGCCCGCCGCCACGGCTACACCGGCGCACGGGGCTATCACCCGCTGCCGGCCATTGCCGCCGGAACCGGCGGCGTGCTGCTGTCCCGGCTGGGCGAGGGCCGGGCCAACACCGCCCGCGGCGCGGCCCACTTTCTGCGTGAGACGGTGAGCCGGCTTCGCTACGGTGGGGCCAGCGGGCAACTCACGGTGCGGGCCGACAGCGGCTTCTATACCCACGCCGTGGCCGCCGTCTGCCGCCGGATGGATGTCCGCTTCTCCATCACCATCCGCCAGCCACCATTCGCCAGCACGCCAGCCTGCGGAACCTGACCGAGGCGATACCCGAGGCGGACCGGACGCCGGTTCCCTGCCGGATGGACGGCGCCGCTGCTGTGGCGGAGACCACCTGCACCCCCTTCCGGAGTGAGCCCGGCGCGGCGCCAGTGCGGCTCACCGTCCGGCGGGTGAAGCCAACGCCCGGTTCCCAGCCGGCCCTCTTCGCCGCCGGCAGCTATCACGGCTGCATCACCGGCCGGGACGGAGAGACCTTGGAACTGGAGGGGAACTGGAGGGGAACTGGAGGGGAACTGGAGGCCGGCCACCGCCGCCACGCCGGGATCGAGAACGCCATTTGAGACCTCAAGCACGGCGTAGGCCTGAACCACATGCCCTCGGGGCGCTTCGCCGCCAACGCCGCCTGGCTCGCAGTACCGGTGATGGCGCATAACCTGGCCCGTTGGACCGCGCGGACCGGTCCGGGCGAACGGACCGTGACCACCAAGACGCTCCGGCGGCGGTTCTTCTCCCGGGCCGGACGGCTCACCCGCCCGGCACGCCGGCTCACCCTGCATCTTCCCCAGCGCTGGCCGCGGCAGGAGAAGGTCAGTCGCGCCCCGGCACGGCTGCGAGCCATTCCACTCCCAGCCTGACGGCGCCCGTCCGCCACTGTCCCAACGTCCGGCCAACTGAACGTCCCCGCCAACTCGCGCCATCCCGGTCCGCGAGCCCCTCTCGCCGTGCCTGTCCCGCCATTTCGCTCGCCACAGCCACTGCAGGCCGCCGCCGGTGTCCCCAAAAGCGCCTGCAGAGCGCCCGCCAACCTCCCGTCTGCCCGAATTCGAGCCCGGATCATCGCCCCTGTAACTCCCTCACCCCCCTTCTCCACTGTCCTCACGCCGTCCTTCCGTGTCCATCGGTGGATTCGGGTTAAGAGTGCGTAGAATTACGGCAGTCAACGGGTGATGAGGTGAGGGGCTGGCAGGTGTCGACGATGGGATCGTGGAAGTGTCGAGGTGGGCCGTGGGCATAGAGCGGCTGCATCAGCGCATTGCGGGACGGTTCCGGCGACCGGAGCCGCGCCGGCGGGTACTGGGCTATCTGAAGGGGCTGCTCAGCCCGGTGGCGCGCAAGAAGGGCCGGCAACTGGCAGAGCGGGCGGGCGACGCTACTCCCTTCGCTCTGCTCCGGGCGTCGACGCAATCGCTCGGCTCACCCAGATCAGCCGTCACCGTCGGATTCCAGATACCCATATGACATTCGTCCCTCTGGGTCTGAATCTTCTGCCAAGGGTGCAATTTCGGGCTAACAATGGAACGACGCCTCCGGAGAACAAGGATTCGTTGACGGAGATGCCCAGCGCTCCTAAACTCCCGACTAAAGACAGTATTCTGAAGTCAGCTTCAACTTGACGGGGTAGATATGGCCCAGCAGAGAATCGGCATGGTGGTGACGGCCGCCGACAGCAACGCCGCCCTGAGAGCGGTGGAGGACCTGGAGAATCGCGGCATTGGCGCGGCCTGGATGACCAGCGGCAGCACCGGCGGGGGAGACAGCCTCAGCGTTTTCGCCGCCGCCGGACCCAGCACCCGGAGCATCATGTTCGGCACAGCCATAACCCAGACCTTTCCCCGCCATCCCATCGCCGTTGCCCAGCAGGTCTTGACCCTGGCCCAACTGGCTCCCAACCGGTTCCGGCTGGGGTTGGGCACCAGCGGTCAGGGAGGGGTGGAGCAGATGCTTGGCATCAACTTCCGGGCGCCCCTGGCCCACCTCAGGGAGTATGTACGCATCCTGAAGGCATTACTGCAAGAGGGTTCAGTGGACTACTCCGGGCGCTATTACCAAGCCCACACCAGTATCCCCGCCCCGGTTGACGTGCCGGTGATGGCCGCCGCCCTGGGGGAGGGCGCGTTCGAGATGTGCGGGGCCGAAGCCGACGGCGCGATCAGCTGGGTGTGTCCAGGGACCTACCTGCAAGATGTTGCCCTGCCGGCCATGCAGCGCGGGGCCGGGCAGGCCGGTCGCCCCACGCCTCCTCTGGTGGCCCATGTGCCGGTGTGCGTCCACGACAGCCCCGAGGAAGCCCGGGAAGCCATCGGGGAACAATTCAGGGGCTTTGCCAGGGCGCCCTTCTACCGGAACATGTTCAACAACGCCGGGTTTCCTGAAGTAACCGAGGGCGTGTGGAGCCCCGGAATGGTGGACGCCGTTGCAGTGTCCGGGAACGAGGAGCAAGTAACGGAGGGGCTGCAACGTCTGCTGGAAATGGGCGCGGCCGAAGTCATGGCCTCTCCGGTGCCTGCAGGACCGGACCGGGAGGGGTCGCTGGAGCGCACCATGGGACTTCTGGCCCGGATTTCTCAGTCAACGGCAGGGTAGGGAGGGAGAGCAGGGACTTACCAGGGAACCCCAACCGAACGGGTAGTGGAGGGCAACGGAATATGGATGAAGCAGTGCGACAAGCCCTGGAACGGGACCGCACCATCGACATCACCACCACCGGACGGAATACCGGGCAGCCCCGACGCAAGGAGATCTGGTTCCACAATATCGAAGGCCGGCTCTACATCACCGGCACGCCCGGCAGTCGCGACTGGTACGCCAACCTGGTGGCAAACCCCCAGTTCACTTTTCACCTCAAGCAGAGCGCTCGGGCCGACCTGGCCGCCCGGGCGACGTCGATCAGAGACCGGAACCGGCGGCGGGACATCATTTCCCGAATCCACCAGAAAATTGGCGGCAACCGTGACCTGGAAGCCTGGGTTGAGGGCAGCCCCTTGGTAGAGGTGGAGTTGCTGCCGGTGTAACATAGGAGGTGGTACAGACTCTGGGGCAGGTCAACCTCATCTGCCCCAACAGCCACCGCCCCACCTCACCACCGATTGACTGTCTTAATTATACCCGTCCTCAATCTGCGACTGTAGTATTAGGAGAGCGAGCCACCAATGACTTCCCGACCTTCCGCGTATTGGCAGCAACGTTCGGAAATCCAGGGGAAGCTCGACCTGTTGTTGGAGCAGATTCGGTTAGGGGCGGAGCAACAGATTGGGTTTCCGGGCAACCAGAAATTCGACTATTCCCCCCTGCTGCCGTTTCTGCAATTCTCCCTGAACAACATCGGAGACCCCTTTCACGAGAGCAACTACCGTTGCAACACTCATGAAATCGAGCGGGAAGTCATTGCCCGGTTCGCCGAGCTGACTCGCATAGATCCGGAACAGGCATGGGGCTACGTTACTTCCGGCGGCACAGAGGGCAACATGTATGGCCTCTATCTTGCCAGGGAGCTGTTCCCCAACGCCATGTTCTACTTTTCAGAGGACACTCACTACAGCGTCCTTAAGAATGTGCGGGTGCTGAACGCCCGCTACATCATGATCAAAAGCCAGGAAAACGGCGAGATAGACTATCAGGACCTCTCCGATATGATTCGCGTCCACCGAGACCTGCCTGCGGTGGTAATGGCAAATATCGGGACCACCGTGCGCGGAGCGGTGGACGACCTCGGGAAAATCAAGGAGATTCTGCTGGATCTGGCGGTCACCAACGCCTACATTCACGCCGACGCAGCCCTCAGCGGACTGATATTGCCCTTTGTGGCAGAGCCGCAGTCCTTTGGATTCGACGCCGGAATCGACAGCATTTCCATCAGCGGCCACAAGCTCATCGGCGCCCCGCTGCCCTGCGGCGTCGTGCTCACTCACAAGGCCCACGTCGAGAGGGTGGGACGGGCTGTTGAATACGTCGGGGTGCATGATACGACACTGTCCGGTTCACGCAACGGCTTCGCGCCCCTCATGCTGTGGTACGCGCTCGCCACCCTCGGAGAGGAAGGTCTCAGCGAGCGGGTTGCCGGCATGATGGATATGGCAGAGTACGCCGTGAGCCAGTTCAACAAGCGCGGAATTCCCGCATGGCGGCACAGAAACTCGGCAACCGTGGTCTTCCCAAAACCCTCGCCGGAAGTATTCATAAAATGGCAGATCGCTCCCGAGGGTCGGGACGTCCGCATAGTTGCCATGCCTCACGTCACCCGCCAGATGATCGACGAACTTGTCGAAGACTGTGCCGGGTGAGGTATGTCTGTTTTACCGCGTCGGAGTAATAAACGGATGAACACAACTGAACGGATAATCATCATGGTCGACAACGAGGTGGGGGTCCTGGCCGGCATTACCGGAGTGCTGGCACGGGCAGGCATCAACGTGGAGGCGTTGAACACCCAGACGGCAGGGGATCGTGGAGCCGTGATATTGACGGCCGACGACACCGACCACGCCCTGTCCGTGCTGAACCAGGCAGGCTACAAAGCGGTGAGCGACGACGCCGTGGTTGTCCGTCTGCGGGATGAACCCGGCGCCCTGTCCAGGGTAGCGGACCAACTGAGGCAGGCTGGGGTTAATATTCAGAACCTTCACATCCTTGCCAGGCATGACGGATACGCGCTAATCGCACTGACCACCAACGACCGCGCCGCCACCGAAGCCGCCATCAGCAAGGAGGAGATCCTCTGACAGGCAGCGCCATGTCATGGCAGGACGGTTGCAAATTCGTTCGAGCGCCGGGACCGTTATCCCTGAGCTTGTCGAAGGACGGGTTGTGAGAATCCTTTCGTGGTTCGACAGGCTCATCACCAACGGATTCTCAAGGACTTTGCAGTCGTCCTGCGTCCATGGGGCCTTCGGTTGACCATGTGAGGTAGCGCTGTTACCGTCCAATTCGTTAGTACAAGATCCATTGAAGTGGTGGGCCCGGCCCGCAAGGGGGACACTATGACCGTTTCCAACAGGGCAACACCGGATACATCAATACTCGCCCCGGTTTCGCATCCCCTGGACCCACTAACCGCCGAGGAGATAGCCGAGGCCTCTTCCATCTTGAAGACCCAGCGTCAACTGGGCGGGCGAGTGCGGTTCGAGACCGTTGTTCTTTACGAACCGGACAAGACCGCTGTTCTCGACTCTCGGCCCGGCTCACCCGTTCCACGATCCGCCTTCCTGGTTATTCTTGACAACGACACCGCGTCAACCTACGAGGCGGTGGTGTCCCTGGATGAACGGCGCGTCGTTTCCTGGAAGCACGTCCCGGGTGTCCAACCTCGGGTGATGTTCGACGAATTCGTCGAATGCGAGGCCGTGGTCAGGGCTGACCCGCAGTTCCTGGCCGCCATCAGGAAGCGAGGCATCACCGACCCGAACCTGGTGATGGTTGATCCCTGGTCTGCCGGGAACTACGGGTTTGAGGAGGAAGAGGGACGCCGCTTGGTGCTGGCGCGGTGTTTCGTCCGCTCAGGCCCCACTGACAACGGCTACGCCCGTCCCATCGAGGGAGTAACCGCAGTGGTTGACCTGAACAGCATGGAGGTGGTTCGCGTTGACGACTACGGCGTCGTGCCGCTGCCGCCTGACCCCGGCAACTACGGCGCCGAGTTCGTCGAAAAGTTCCGTGGGGATGTGAAGCCGCTGGAGATCACGCAACCGGAGGGGTCGAGCTTCGAGGTCAAGGGTTGGGGAGTGACTTGGCAGAAGTGGCATCTGCGCGTGGGGTTCACGCCCAGGGAAGGCTTGGTGATCCACAATGTCGGCTATGAGGACCAGGGCCGTATCAGGCCTATCCTGTACCGGGCAGCCCTCTCCGACATGGTGGTGCCTTACGGCGACCCGAGCAAGGACCACTACCGAAAGAACGCATTCGATGCGGGGGAGTATGGCATCGGCTCTCTCACCAACTCTTTGACCCTCGGATGCGACTGCCTGGGGGAGATCTACTATTTCGACGCTGTACTGAACGACGGTCGCGGGGAACCATCTATCATACCCAACGCGGTGTGCCTGCACGAGGAGGACTACGGGATACTGTGGAAGCACACGGACTGGCGCACGAACCAGACCGAGGTGCGCCGCTCCAGGCGCTTGGTAGTGTCCAGCATCGCTACCGTCGGCAATTACGAATACGGCTTCTTCTGGTACTTCTACCAGGATGGCACGATACAGCTTGAGATTAAGCTCACCGGCATAGTGAACACCGCCGCAGTCCCGGAGGATGAGACGCCCAAGTACGGCACGCTGGTGGCGCCTCAACTGAACGCCCACATACACCAGCACTTTTTCAACTTCCGGCTCGACATGGATGTGGACGGTGGGAACAATACGGTCTTCGAGGTGAACACGGTAGCGGCGCCAGCCGGCCCGGATAATCCGCATGGAAACGCGTTCTACGCCGAGGCGACCCCGCTCCGGACGGAGGAGGAGGCGCAGCGGGTGGTTGACCCAATGAGCGGACGTTACTGGGTGGTCTCCAATCCCTCAGTCAAGAACTCCCTGGGGAGGCCGGTTGGCTACAAGCTCATGCCGGGAGAGAACATCCTTCCCTTTGCCCATCCCAGCGCCAGGATAATGAAGCGCGCGGGATTCATGCAAAAGCACCTGTGGGTCACGCCTTACGACCAGGACGAGATGGCGGCCACAGGACCCTATCCCAATCAGCATCCCGGCGGAGCAGGACTGCCCGAGTACACCAAGAACGACCGGAACGTCGATAACACGGACCTGGTCCTGTGGTACACCCTTGGCTACCACCATGTGCCCCGTCCTGAGGACTGGCCCATCTCTCCGGTGGCCTACTGCGGGTTCAGCCTCAAGCCAGTCGGGTTCTTCGATACGAATCCCGTGCTGGACGTGCCGCCGAGCGCCAATCACGCCCACTGCCATCCCTGATGGCCGGCTTTTTTGTGTAACAGGAAGCGGGTGACAAGCCTCGCGTCCCCACTTGGGAATTCGCGCCCGTTTTCCGCCATTGACGGCTGGCCTTTCGGAATGTCTCGAAAAGGCGCCGATCGCCGCTGGGGGAGTCAATACTGTGGCCGGTGTTGTTCATCGAACGTGATGATCAATTCGGAAAACGGTTTCGATGCGCCGGTAACGGTCGGCGACGGCAGTGGCGGCTGCAATACTGGCACCGTGTCCTGCCATGGTGTTCGCAGGTGTGTCAAGGGCAGCGGGAAGTTGGGCCAGTGGGGTGTCGCTGTTCAGGATAAATGTCCGTTTAAGCGGCCGGCATAAATGTCACTCGGTTATGCCGCCATGGTATCAGATGATGACTTCGCGGGACCCGCCCGGGATCGCCGCGTTGGAGAACCCTCGGTGTCCAGGTATTTCTTGATGGTTCCCCTGTGGATTCCCAACTCCCGCTCGATCGCTCGCAGCGACATCCCCTTGCGTCGGGCTTTCTGAATTGCCTTCCATCTCTCCTTTTGGAGGAACGTCGGCTTGCGGGGAGAGGCGGCAGCGGGGGTCCCGGCAGCGGCCGCGCCGTCGGTGATGGCCCCTTGATCCTCCTCGTCCTCTACCCTTGAGTCCAGCGGTTTGAGACTCGCTGTCCAGCGTTCGCCCAAGCCGTTGGCCCCGGAGGGCGGGACAGGAGCAGTTGCGGAACGCTGGAGGCCGTTCCGAAGAAATACCGGACTGGGTGGCGCCTCCTGGGCAGCGACGATGCGCCCCTCATGGCGTACCAACAACCGGCCGTCCAGTCCTTCCAGGACCTCCACAGCCACCCCGGCATAGCTGGGGCGGCTCGCCCCCGGCAGCAACTGGAGGGTGTGCAGCTGGAACCTAACCGTGTTGTCCTTGGCCACCGTCCTGCGGTGCTTGAAGCACAGGATCTGTTCCAGGCGCAGCTCCGGGTCCAGAGGCCGGAATGCAGGCTCGGGATATCGCGGCGGAACCCCGAAGCGTTGGTTGAATCGTGGCAGGAACTGCTCCAGCACCCTGTTGGCTTCCCCGATGCTGCTGGCGCCGGACAGCCGGAGTTCAGTTACCAGCCGGTCCTGGAAGGTTCCCGCCGCTCGCTCCACGCGACCCTTGGCCTGGGGCGACAGGGCGAATATCATCTGGATCCCCAGTTCTTCCATGGCCCGGCTGAACTGGGTCGGCATCCCAGGGAGGCCGGAACCGGGGGTATGCCTGAAGACTCCGTGCCGGTCGGTGTAGAGGGCAATGGGTATGCCGCGGCGCTGCATCAGGCCCTGGATCAGCAGGAAGTAGCTGTGGGCGTCCTCCTTCTCCCAGAAGAGGGCGTCAACCACCACGCCGGTGGCATCGTCCACCGCGATCAGCAGCGTGAACGGCGGTACGTGGTCCCCCAACCACGGGCATAAGGTCGCCAGTGGCCTCCCACTTCCTCAGTTGGGCTACTGACGAACCGAGAACCTTGGCCGCTTCGACTATCTTGACTAACCTCTGTTCTACAAGTGCATATTATAACGAACAGTTACTAACCCCGCGGCGCGTTCATTGGCCACCTTAGGAGGACGAGATGGAAGACCACGCTTTGCGAAATTCCTAGGCGACCCTGGTTGCAGGCTTCTTCGTTGGAGGACTTCTGGAACTAGCCGGGTTCCCTGACCCGATCCCGGCCGTTGCCATTCAATGGATTCTTTGGCTCTTCAGAAAACCGTCATTGGGACCTGGATTGCCATCCCCGCGGCAGTTCTGTACGCCACAGTGAAGGAGTGGTAGCTGGAAGCTGGGATGCGCTGCTCTCGTCAAGGAGTTGAGGAACTCCTGGACGGTATGGCCTGGACTTCGGGTCTGCCCGGCAGGTACGCAATGAGGTCGAAGGAGGCGGTCATCGCGGCCGCATGTTGGGCCTCACCCATGTGCTTGTTGTAGAAATGCCCGTGCAACTGGCCGACCACGGTAAGGCTATCGTCCAGGGGAGGCTTTCTCGGATCCACCTGCAGCAGGTGTTCCATCGCAGAGCGCCTGCGCATGGGGTCGCCGTTGTCCATCACCAGCCCGTGGTGGTCCACGACGGCCTTGATGATGTGATTGACCGCGCCCCAGAGCATCTCGCCGGCAGCGGTCAGGATCCCCCGGGCTTGGAGCTCTGCGGCCAGGATGGTCATGCCCCTGGCTTCCGCAAGCCTCTCCGCTGGGGTCATGCGGCCGCTCGATGCTCCTCGAGGCGTCGTATGAACTCCCTCGCATTGTCCGGGGCCATGAGAGTCTCCTCAATGTCCAGGAAATGCAGCTGGGCGTTATCGTACATTGCCCTGGCCGCTTCAAACCGGACAAAATGCGACCCCTGAGTTCCATGCTCCTCATCCAAGGCCATCGCCAAGCTGAGCAGGTCGTTATGGTCCGCATGGGGAAGGTTCCTGCTCTGCGCAAGACCTATCATCGCGGTTTCGATGGCCTGGTACATCATCAGGCCGGCATCCTCAGGGTTCCCTACACTGATGGCCTTTTCCGCTTCATCCACCTGCCAGGCTAGGTAAGCGGCCGCGTCGTTGCGAGTTTGCATGAGGAAGCTCCTGCCGATTGGGGCTGCCTGTATTCTATACCACGATGGCATATCCGAGCTCCATGAGGACCGTACCCCTTAGATTCATGTGACAGAGGGATTGATGAACTTACTTGACGAAATTCGCTCGGACTTGGTCAACGAATCTGCGAGCCTCTCAAACACCCTCAGGAAAGCAAAGATACTGGCGAGTTCGATAGGACTCCCGGAATTTCGGGAATGGGCTGACTCCGAGCTCAGTGGATATAACGCCAGGAATAAAGTTCCAAGTTACAGAAGCTTTCGCCCAACCAATCTTGGCACCTTCTCTGGCCCTGGCCCAAGCGGGGCTCAAAATGTGGTGCTCGCCACCTACAACCTGCCCGAGCAAGTCAAGGACTTCGCTGAGAACCTGATTTTCTTTGATGGTGTGGGGGCGCCGGAGGCCCAGGCGTCCGAAGACGGACAAATAAAGTGGCCGCAAGAAATGGTGTTGCTCGCTCGGGATGCCATACGAATGTACGGAGGTATGGTTCTGGTCGATGCGCACCAACCGATACCGTCCTACGTCATCTCCGGCATTCTCGATCAAGTGAAGAACAAACTCTTGGACTTCGTGCTCGGACTTCAGGAAAACAATGTCACTTCGGAGGACTTGAACAATCGCAGCGTCGAATCTGAAGTTGCTCGAAACATCTTCAACATCACCATCCACGGTGACCGCAACATCGTCGCCGGCGGAGAGCACGTCGGTCAGCAGGCCAACACCGTCGAGAAGGGTGACATAGACTCCCTTCTGCAGTATCTCCGTGAGCTCAACATCGACGACGAAGACCTAAGTGAACTCGAAGCCGCCGTTTCTGAGTAGTCGGCACCCCCTAAAGATATTTATCGCGCATGCCAAAGGCAACGCCGGAGGGGTGGTTTTCGGGCGCTTCCCGGGCAACGCGGACACTAACCGCCTTGAGTGAGCCGAGGCCGTGGCATTGACGCCGCCTCAGTGCAGCGTCAAGGTGGACGGGCCAGAAGTGGGAGTCCGAGCAATGTGCCCGCGGTGCCACGGCCTGAACGTACAACAGCCGGCTAACACACACCCAGTCACCACGTTCACCTGCGGATTCATAGCTCCGGCACACTGCCGACCCTAAGCACGCGAGGGGCTACCCGCATCCTCGTGCGGACGCGTTCCGCCCCGGCACCTGGCCAGCCCAAATGCTGACAGCAGCTCCTTGATAAGCCCCGATGCAGCCCGATAAGCTGGAAGTTAGACCTTCCACAACGTCGGACTGTACCAGAGGCCCCATAATGGCTCAGAGACGCTCCCGCGGGCCCTACATCTGGGCCACATCCCTGCCACGGCTCATCACCGGCGGGAATTCCTGCGAATGGGCAGGATGGTTCAAGGCCTACCACCAGGACTGGACCAAGCAACCCTCCGACTTTGACCAAGCCAAATGGATGCTGGAGCACACAGCTCTGGTCAACCAGGAAAGGGAACGCAGGGAGAAACTGGGCTTCACGGTTTCCACCGAGAAACAGAACACCTTCAGGCTGAGGGGAAGCACGGCCACCCCGGCCGGACAGCCTGACCTCATCGCGGTGCAGGGCAATGACGCCGTGGTAGTCGACGCCAAGACCGGCAGACCCAGCTCACAGCGTCCAGGTCATGATCCACCAGTACGCAGTCCCCAAGGCCCTTGAGGAGTACCGGGGGATGGACCTCAGAGGCCAAGTCGGCTACCCCGGCTCGAACGGCGGCGTCCCCGCCACCGCCGTGGACAGGACATTCATCGAAAAGCTGGACTCGCTCATCCGCAGACTGGCGCCCGAGACGCCAGCTAGGCGGGTGCCCAGCGCCGCCGAATGCAGGTTTTGCGACATCACCAGGGAGGACTGCCCGGACAGGATAGAGAGCGATGAAGCTGCGGAAGGCGATACCGCCGACTTCTAACGGGGGAGACAGGCAACGGAAAAGGAGCCACAAATGTCGGGGCAGAAGGAATCAGAGGAAAGATGGCAGTCACGGAGGTCCTTCGCCAACACCGACCCCAGGACGGCGACACTGGCGGAAGTCCTGCACCAAGCCCGCACGCCCCGGCTCACCATACTGTTCGGGTCAAGAGCAAGGGGCGACTATGCTGAGGGCCGTTCAGACGTCGATACCATGCTGGTCGAGGACCAGCCATCCGACTACGAAACGGTAAGAGAAGCCACAATGGCCTTCCGGAAAGCCAAGGCGGAACTCTACAGGGGCCAGAACATCAGCTCCGACTGGATCATCCTGACCCTAGCAGAATTCAGGGCGAGATCCCGGTACGTCAACGCGGTGGAGGGCAGGGCGCTGGACCACGGATACATTCTCGGCGACGACTCCGAATACTACAGTTCTCTGGGTCGCTGGAGACGGACCGGCCGACACACGAGAAGGGCCAGCACCCACCTGGAGTTCATGCAGAGCGCAAAAGACGACGACGAGCGCCAGGGTATGCAAGCCTACGTGGCGGTAACCAACGCGCTACACGCCGCGGTGAACGCCGCAGGAGAATGGTGCCCCGACAACCACGACGTGGAGATGCTGCTGGAGCTGGCCAGGCAGGCCGACCCGGACTACAACTACCGGACAACACTGGACCCGGAAATCTACACCCAGTACAGCATGACCAGAGACGGACTGCCTCCCCACACGCCCTTCACCAGCCGCCCGGAACACCGGGCAATTGCGGAAGATGACGTCCGGGCGTTGCTCGCCCGCACCGAGAGGCTGAGGGAAGCATGGCCACTGCCAAAGAAGGAATGATTCTCACCAGCTCCACCCACACCCCGGGAATACACGCCCTGTAATCGGCGGAGGTAAATTGGACCACGTGGTGCAGTCGATCGCCGGTCAGGCCCAGGGCAAGGACCGGGAAGAGGCGAGTGCCAAGAGGTGGATTCATCGACACCTTGTCATCCGGACCACCGCCGGCTTTTTCTCCCTGCGGCCTGCGGGGCAGCGCTGTTGAAGGGTCGGCAGAGGTTGAGCTAGTACCGGTTCCAGATAGATTTGTAAGAACATGAGAAGGCAGTCATACTGGGGTATGATCTTTCTGTGGAGGAGTATCCAGACATGGCTGCCATCAAGTATAAAGTCAATCTGAGTGAATCCGAACGCTCCCGTCTCAATGAGGTTTCCCGCCGGGGCAAGACGTCAGTCCGTACGGTCAAGCGGGCGCTGGCGTTGCTCCAGGCAGATGAAGGACTTCGGGACCGTGAGATAGCCGGGGTGCTTTGGATCAACGCCGCCACCGTTGCCAGAGTGCGGAAGCGGTTCGTCGAGGAAGGGCTTGAGGCCGCCGTCAATGACCGGCCAAGGCCGGGCCGGGAGCGCAAGTTGGACGGCAAGCAGGAAGCGCACTTGGTTGCCATCGCGTGCAGCAGTCCACCCGAAGGACATGTAAACTGGACGCTCCATTTGCTGGCGGACAAGGTAGTGGAGCTGGAGTTGGCCGGCAGCATCTCCCTGGAGACGGTGCGCCAGATCCTCAAAAAAACGAACTCAAGCCGTGGAAGAAGAAGGAATGGTGCATCCCCAAGCTGAGCGGGGAGTTCGTGGCCCGGATGGAGGACGTGCTGGACCTTTACCACCAAGAATACGACCGGGAGCGTCCGGTGGTGTGTTTTGACGAGTCCTCCAAGCAGTTGCTCGAGGATGTGCGGCCTCCTGTCAAGGCCGTCCCCGGACGGGTGGAGCGCTATGACACCGGGTACCAGCGAAACGGGACCCGGAACCTGTTCATGTTCTGTGAACCGAAGGGCGGGTGGAGGCACGTCGAGGTGACCGGGCGCCGCACTGCCGTGGACTTCGCTGAACAGATGCGGTGGCTGGTGGACGAAGCATATCCTGACGCCGCACTGATCAGGCTGGTCCTGGACAATCTCAACACCCACAAGCTGGGTTCGCTCTACGAAGCGTTTGCACCGTCCGAGGCGCGCCGCATAGCCAAACGCCTGGAGCTTCACCACACACCCAATCACGGAAGCTGGTTGAACCTGGCTGAAATCGAGTTGAGCGTCTTCAGCAGACAGTGTCTGAACCGCCGGGTCGGCGATGAAGCGTTGCTGAAACGGGAGGTCGCGGCGCTCGAACGCCAGCGCAACGAGGCCGCCAGCATAGACTGGCGGTTCTCCACCCAGGACGCTCGCAGTAAGCTCAAACATATATATCCAATAGAATTAAATTGAAATGGTACTAGTAGTCAGTCAGTTTGAAATAGAAGTAATTTCTGGTCGCCGCGAAGCGGTGGTCGGATGCTCGCACACCCCATACTCCGATGTGAAACCCTTTGATTACAGGATTGACTGACTACTAGTACCGCTTCCACTTGAATATGCCTTATATCGGATATCTGTTAATCATTCCCGCGCAAGCAGGAATCCAGAGTTAGAGGCAGCCTTCCAGTATCAATAAATCTAACTGGAAACGGTACTAGACTCTGTTCTGCCTCGCTGTAGACCTTCTGAGAGGCGATGCAGGACCCCGCCTCGTCATCCTCCAGCTCAGTTCCCCCTGGTCACCGTCGACGTTGCCGGTAGGCTGGCTGCGCGGACCGGTATGGGAGCCCCAGGCTCGGGTCCTGTGGACTTCGTCGGCTTCACCGCTCAGTCACCCGTTTGAAGGATCCTGAGGAGTTCCTGGGCAGCCTCGGCGGTGAGCCTCTTTTGCGTTAGAATGTCCCTGTCTTTCAGGGTGCCAAAGTAAAAGTGGAAATGCAGCCGTTCCGCTGCCCCGAAGTCAGATGCCCACCTCTCCTGATGCCGAGTGACGGCCAGGTGTCGGGCTATGCTCCGGGGCTGCTGTCCGGCAGCCTCTCGTCATTGGCGAATGCCATCAGACATTGGCCGAAGGCTCCCCACAGGAATTCGGCTTTCTCCAGTTCGTGGGCACCTCCTCTCGGCTCTTCATTAACCTGGTCGACGACCTCCTGAGCCATCCTGATGTGCTCCTCCCGGTTCACTGGGTCATCCCCTCACTTTCGGCAAGCCCTCTGGCCAGCTCCACGGTGCGCCTTGCGAACAATGCGGCGTCCTTCTGCGGCCCCCCCAGGATCCTCCTCGTAGAGCCCGAACCGCAGGATGTCAGGCCGCCCCATGCTGGCCGCCAGGTTGCTGCACAGCACCAAGCCCTCCTTGGAGGCATTCTCCAGGACTTGGTTGAACTCCTCCAATCCCTCCGGCCGCCCGTTTCCGCCGGCGAGAGCTGCCGCAATCCCGTACAGGTCGCCATCGGTGCCGTGGGGCCACCCCCGCTGACAGGGGTAGGTAACGGCTGCTACGAGGGCGCGTGATGGGTGATCTCCAGGTTGGGCTTGGGTTCCGGCCAGGGTTCGGGCAGCAGCCAGACGCGGCTCCAGAGGCGTCCTTTGAGCAGCAACCGCCTGAGCCAGCCGATGCCGTGGCGGATCACGCTGACGGTGCGCGCCGGACGGCTCCGAGGGTCCCGGTGATTGGAAGCCAGCGTCTTGGGCGGCGTCCGCAGATTGCCTGGGGCGATCCTGCGGTCCTGGGCGTCTTCCACCCTGGTGCCGTAGGCCAGGGCCAGCAGCGTCGCCACCGACAGCACCAGCCAGTGCCGGGAGATGCGTGCCGGGTCGGTGCGTCTGGTCTTGTCCCACTTCCAGCCCAGGCTCTTAATGGCCTTGAAGCCCAGTTCGATCCAGAAGCGCAGCGCGTACCAACTGACGCCGACTTCCTTTGGAGGCAGGTCGGTGAGGATGACCCAGGGTTCCTCCTGTTCGACGTACCAGACCACCATGAGGGTGCAGCGGCGTTTGGCCTTGGGGGTGCTGAAGGCGGTGCCCTGGCCGACCCAGGCGGTATCGGGACGGGAAAGGAAACGCAGGGCAGGCAATCGTTTGCCGCCGTCGGCGCAGAAGGTGATGTTCTTCCGGTAGCGCATACAGGGGCGCCAGCCCTGGGCGCGTATCTGCTTCCACAGCTTGGGGCTGGATATGCCCCGGTCGCAGAGGACGATCACGGACATTTCATGGGGAACGGCTGGCGCCAGT
This sequence comes from Dehalococcoidia bacterium, assembly GCA_965197575.1. GTDB lineage: Bacteria > Chloroflexota > Dehalococcoidia > Lucifugimonadales > UBA3495 > VXOI01. The sequence continues at coordinate 4,165,449 of OZ240214.1, read as the reverse complement.
TCCTTGAGCAGTTCCACGGTGGGGTCCATCCAGGAGCCGCGTTGGGTGGCGGGGTGAATGCGCCAGGCCACGGGGATGGCGCAACTGCGGTAGAGGACGCTGATGACGATGGCGGTGGTCTGATCGCCCTTGAGAGTGGGGTCGATGGCCAGGGCCAGTCTGCCGGAGCGCCACCAGGCGAGGACCCAGCGAAGCAGCGGCGCGAAGCAGAGAGTTACGTCCAGTTGGGTTTGGCAGGGGCTAGTCCGGTCGCTGCCGTCGTAGAGCCACTCTCTGAGGTACTGGCGGAGGTTGTTCCATCTGCCCCAGGGCGAGAGGGCGGAGGCGACGGCGTTCTGACAGGCGCTGCCGGCGAGGATGGCCCCGCAGACCCACAGGACCAGACCGGTCAACTGTGGCTGAGAGAGGTGAGGTAAATGCGTTTCAATAGTTTGCTGAATCTGATAGGTTTCTCTGGGAAGGCGCACGGGGAACCTCCGGCGTCCGGTTGCGTAGCTGACACCAGAATGCCGGAAACCCCGGCGCCTTCCCAAGGTTCGTTCCGGGCCAATTTCAGCCGTTACCTACCCCTGTCAGGGCCACCCCCGGGTTGCTGCGATATGGCCCAGGATCGCTCTCACCGTGTCGGTTAAGGTTTCCACTCCTTAGAGGAGTTCTCCGTTCCCGAAGCATTGTTGTGCGGCGTCGCTGTATCCCGTGATGGCTTCTCCGACTGCCTCGCCGCATACGTTCTATAAGCGAGTCTTCCACTCCTCAAAATTCTGCCTAATACTACAGTCGCAGATGTGACAGGCGGCGTTTGTAGTGGCATTGCCGGGCTCTGGCTTGGTGGCGCCGTCTCCACCGCGACCAGTAAAGGATGAAATCAGGCGGCTGGTTTTCCCTCCATACCAATCGGGTCAGCAGCCGGCGCACCTCCGGCACTGTGACGGGAATCAACTCTTCATCCGGGCCGTAGTGGCCCCCTTTTCTCCCTGTTCCATCGCCTGATATTTGATTACCGTCAGGTAGGCGTGAGCCAGCATCGCCAGGGTGATGTGCCGGTGCCAGCCGTCCCATCGCCGCACCTCGTACTGCTCCAGACCGACCTCTCCCTTGGCCTCCTCGAAGCATTCCTCGATGGCCCACCTTGTCCCAGCCACCCGTACCAATTCCGCCAAGGTTGTTTCCGCCGGGCCGAAGCACAGGTAGTAGGCCAACTCCCCAGGTTTGGCAAGGCTGCGCCGGGCCAGCAGCCAGTGGCCCTTGCCCGGCTCCCGCAGGGGCCGTATTTTCACGGCGGTCCAATCGTAGACCCGAGGTCCCTTGGCGCCATTTCCGGCACTGCACCGCACCCAGGCGGACTCCTCAACCCCGGACGCCAGCCGGTCAGCCCTCACCTGTAGCGGTCCCTTTTCCGTCCAGGCCCACAGCTTCTCGTTGCTCTTTATGGCCATCACGTGAGGAATCTCCTCACGCTCCAGCCACCGCCGCAGCTTGCGGTCGCTGCCGTAGACCTCGTCCCCGGTAAACCAACTGAAAGGGACACCCGAATCCGCCGCCCGCTCCAGCATCAACTGCGCCAGTTGCGGCTTGGTCCGGAATACCGCATCCTCCGGCACCCCGGCCTCCTCGCGCCGTTCCCGGTCCTGGGCCCATACCTGGGGCAGGTGCAAGTCCCGGTCCAGCAGCGTCCTGCCCTTGGCGCCGGCATAGGCCAGGAACACGCCAACCTGGCAGTTTTCGATCCGGCCCGCCGTGCCGCTGTACTGACGCTGCACCCCAACGGACTTGCCGCCCTTCTTGAGAAACCCGGTCTCGTCCACCACCAGAACCCCGTCGGCATCGCCCGGATGCTCCACAACATAGTCCCTGAGGTCATCCCGGACCAGATCCGCGTCCCACCGGTAGTTGTAGAGCAGACGCTGCACCCCATCGGGAGTGGCGTCGCCAGCCTGCTCCGCCAGTTGCCAGCCGTTCTTGCGCTCCACCGGGCTCAGCAGTCCCCGCAGGTACTCCAGCGCCCGCCGGCGCGGCTCCGGCCGCCGGAACCGCCCCGCAATGCACTCATGCACCCGCTCGATCCCCTCGGCCCACCGGGCCACCTCCGCCACCTCGTCTCTCCCAACAACCACCACGTCACCTCATCAATACTCAACTGCCCTAATTCTACCTTCTCTCAATCTGCGACTGTAGTACTAAGACATGCGGACCGTGACGCGCTGGTCTCTACGGAATGTATCACGCGCCATTTCCTGCATCCGTTCGCGTTCCTCGGGAGTCAATGGAGTCGAAGGTTCCCAATCCGCGTTCTCAATCGATTCGATGAGTTCTTTCTCTTCATCGTCGAGATAGGTCAGCTCAAATGGATCGCGCTTCTTGTCATGTTGAAACGCCGAGGGACCCCTTTTGAGGATGTGCGACAATTCCAGGAGTTTGTGCTTCTCCACCAGCCGCCTGCGGACATACTTGTACAGAACGATGGCCATGAGCGTCTGATGAGAGATGCCCTCCTCCTCGGCCTGGGTTTTGAGGGTAGTCAGGTCTTGCTTTGTAAGCTGGACGGTTAGGCGCTGGTCTCTCCGAAAGGACTGGTGGGCGTTCTCCCGGATTAGTCGGCGCTCTTCGTCGGTAAGCCCGAATCCACCGATGGACACGGAAGGACGGCGTGAGGACAGTGGAAGGGGGGTGAGGGAGTTACAGGGGCGATGATCCGGGCTCGAATTCGGGCAGACGGGAGGTTGGCGGGCGCTCTGCAGGCGCTTTTGGGGACACCGGCGGCGGCCTGCAGTGGCAGTGGCGAGCGAAATGGCGGGACAGGCACGGCGAGAGGGGCTCGCGGACCGGGATGGCGCGAGTTGGCGGGGACGTTCAGTTGGCCGGACGTTGGGACAGTGGCGGACGGGCGCCGTCAGGCCGGGAGTGGAATGGCTCGCAGCCGTGCCGGGGCGCGACTGACCTTCTCCTCCCGCGGCCAGCGCTGGGGAAGATGCAGGGTGAGCCGGCGGGCCGGGCGGGTGAGCCGTCCGGCCCGGGAGAAGAACCGCCGCCGGAGCGTCTTGGTGGTCACGGTCCGTTCGCCCGGACCGGTCCGCGCGGTCCAACGGGCCAGGTTATGCGCCATCACCGGTACTGCGAGCCGGGCGGCGTTGGCGGCGAAGCGCCCCGAGGGCCTGTGGTTCAGCCCGGCGCCGTGCTTGAGGTCTCGAATGGCGTTCTCGATCCCGGCGTGGCGGCGGCGGCCGGCCTCCAGTTCCCCTCCAGTTCCAAGGTCTCTCCGTCCCGGCCGGTGATGCAGCCGTGATAGCTGCCGGCGGCGAAGAGGGCCGGCTGGGAACCGGGCGTTGGCTTCACCCGCCGGACGGTGAGCCGCACTGGCGCCGCGCCGGGCTCACTCCGGAAGGGGGTGCAGGTGGTCTCCGCCACAGCAGCGGCGCCGTCCATCCGGCAGGGAACCGGCGTCCGGTCCGCCTCGGGTATCGCCTCGGTCAGGTTCCGCAGGCTGGCGTGCTGGCGAATGGTGGCTGGCGGATGGTGATGGAGAAGCGGACATCCATCCGGCGGCAGACGGCGGCCACGGCGTGGGTATAGAAGCCGCTGTCGGCCCGCACCGTGAGTTGCCCGCTGGCCCCACCGTAGCGAAGCCGGCTCACCGTCTCACGCAGAAAGTGGGCCGCGCCGCGGGCGGTGTTGGCCCGGCCCTCGCCCAGCCGGGACAGCAGCACGCCGCCGGTTCCGGCGGCAATGGCCGGCAGCGGGTGATAGCCCCGTGCGCCGGTGCAGCCGTGGTGGCGGGCGCCCTCCTTGGCCAGGCCGCAGGTCTCGCAGACCGCCGGATCAAGGCCGATGGTGAATGGCGCGCCGCCGGGTCCGTCCCCAGCCGCCCAGGCCCGGGCCGGCAACTCGCGGCTCACCCGGTCCGGTTGGCGGACATGGCCCCACCGGAAGCGGCGCAGGAAGGCGCCCGGGGTGGAGGGAGCCTTGGCCGTGAAACCGGGAACGCGGGCGGTCCCGCCGGTGGGCGGCGCATCGGCGCCGCCGATGCAATCGCCGCCGGCCAGAGCGGAGGCCGCCAGCGTCATCATCTGGTCGCCGGTGTTGGCCCGGCCCGGCGCATCGCCCAGGTCGAGGCGCTTCCGGAGTAGTTGGGGCAGGCCAAGGCGCAGGGCCAGGGTGGCCGGAAGGATCAGCCCGGCATTGGCCGCCAGGCGGTGGCCGTCGAAGGTGATTTGGACCCGGCCGGGGTGGTGGCGTGGCAGTATCTATTGGGTGCTCCTTGTTCCGGGGCCGGGTTGCTGTTGCAAACCATTATCCCAGAAGCACAGGAGCGCCTTCTTGCGGCTTCAGGTCGCTGACCCGATGCCCTCCTTTCGGTGGATTCGGGCTAAGCGGACTGACCAAGAACGGCCACTTCCGGCGGATGCTGGAGGTGGCGGAGGGGCGAGGCTTTCAGCCCCGTTGGGTGCTGTTCGACAGTTGGTATACTAAACTAAAGCCAAGGTGAAATGTACATATCGCTAGACCGCACTGTCGGTCGCCCCAAGTTGGGACGTAAAGGTGAGATGAAGTGCCGTGGAGTCCTTTAGGTCGTCTTCAAGACCTCCGAAATGCACATCCCACCTTGGTATTGGTTTAGTACCGTTTCCAGTTAGATTTATTGATACTGGAAGGCTGCCTCTAACTCTGGATTCCTGCTTGCGCGGGAATGATTAACAGATATCCGATATAAGGCATATTCAAGTGGAAACGGTACTAGTACCCAGTCAAACTCGCATTGTCAGATATTCCATGCGCCAGGTTTCGATGGTACCTTTGGGTGAGGAAGCAGTGTTGTGGGAGGTGGGGCGTTCATGGTGCAGGAGAAATTCGCAGTCCGGTTGGCCGCCGGGGAAAAGGGTCGGCTCAGGCAGATGATCAGGGGTGGCCGGAGTTCTGCCCAAGCAATCGCGAGGGCCCGTATCCTGCTCAAGACAGACGAGGGCTGGAGCGCCTCGCAGGTGGCCGCCGCCCTGGACGTCTCGGAGCGGACCGTGTTCCGCATCAAGCGCCGGTACGCCGAGGATGGCTTGGATGAGGTGCTCAGACACCGCAACCAGAGCACTCGCCACCGGAAGCTGGACGACCGGGCGGAGGCGCATCTCATCGCCCTGGCCTGCAGCCCGGCGCCCGAGGGCCACGACCACTGGACGTTGCGCGTGCTGGCGGGCAAGGCGGTGGAACTGGGACTGGTGGAGTCCCTCTCCCACGAGACGGTGCGGTTGCGGTTGAAAAAACGCACTCAAGCCGCGGCGGAAGAAACAGTGGTGCATCCCGAAAGTGAGCGCGGAGTTCGTGGCCCACATGGAGGATGTGCTGGACCTCTACGCCGAGCCCTACGACCCCGAAAGGCCGGTGGTCTGCTTTGACGAGACCTCCACCCAGTTGCTGGCCGACCTCACGCCGCCCATCCCGGCGAAACCGGGGCGGCCCAGGCGTCAGGACTACGAGTACCTGAGAGCGGGAACGCGGAACCTGTTCCTGACCTGCGAGCCCCGGGCGGGCTGGCGCCACGTGGCGGTTACCGAACGGCGCACCATGCAGGACTTCGCCCATCAGATGCGCTGGCTGGTGGACGAGGCATATCCCGATATCCCTGTGGTCCGAATGGTGCTCGACAACTTGAACACACACCGGATAGCGTCCCTCTATGAGACCTTTCCGGCGGCTGAGGCCAGGCGCATCGCCAAACGGCTGGAGTTTCACCACACGCCCAAGCACGGCAGCTGGCTGAATATGGCCGAGATCGAGTTCAGCGTACTGGCCCGGGCCTGTCTCAAGAAACGGAACCCCGATGAGGACGCCCTGCAAAGGAACATCAGCGCCTGCGAGGCAGAACGCAATGCGGCCGGTGCCATCATCAACTGGCGTTTCACCACCAAGGATGCCAGAACCAAAATGCGCCGCCTCTATCCTGACACTTCAACCTTGACTTAATACTAAACCAATACCAAGGTGGGATGTGCATTTCGGGGGTCTTGAAGACGACCTAAAGGACTCCACGGCACTTCATCTCACCTTTACGTCCCAACTGGGGGCGACCGACAGTGCGGTCTAGCGATATGTACATTTCACCTTGGCTTTAGTTTAGTACCGTTTCCAGTTAGATTTATTGATACTGGAAGGCTGCCTCTAACTCTGGATTCCTGCTTGCGCGGGAATGATTAACAGATATCCGATATAAGGCATATTCAAGTGGAAACGGTACTAGTACCGTTTCCAGAAAGTCTTACAATCATAAAGAAGATCAGGTAGGCTTGGGTAAAATCCTTTAGTGAGGCCGTACCTGACATGCCTGTCTCCAAATACAAAGTCGAACTGACCCAATCCGAACGCTCCGCTCTGATTGAGGTATCCCGCCGGGGCAAGCCGTTAGCCCGCACGCTAAAGCGGGCCCTTGCGCTGTTGAAAGCTGACGAAGGACTCTCAGACCGCGAGGTGGCTGAGGCGGTCTCGATCAGCGCCGCCACTGTTGCCAGAACGCGGAGACGGTTCGTCGAGGAGGGACTCGAAGCCGCCATCAACGACCGGCCACGGCCAGGCCGGGGGCGCAAGCTGAGCGGCATACAGGAAGCGCACCTCGTCGCCATCACCTGCAGCAATGCGCCCGAAGGACACACGAACTGGACGCTCCAGCTACTTGCGGACAAGGTGGTGGCGATGGAGTTTGCCGGGAGCATCTCCCTGGAGACGGTGCGCCAGATACTCAAAAAAACGAACTCAAACCATGGAAGAAGAAAGAGTGGTGCATCCCCAAGGTGAGCGGGGAGTTCGTGGCCCGGATGGAGGATGTGCTGGACCTGTACCACGAAGACTACGACCCGGAGCGTCCCGTGGTGTGTTTCGACGAGACCTCCAAGCAGTTGATCGAGGACGTGAGGCCGCCCATCAAGGCCAAGCCCGGACGGGTGGAACGCTATGACACCGAGTACCAGCGAAACGGGACCCGAAACCTGTTCATGTTCTGTGAGCCGAAGGGAGGATGGAGACACGTCGAAGTGACCGGGCGCCGCACTGCTGTGGACTTCGCTCACCAGATGAAGTGGCTGGTTGAGGAGGCGTACCCCCACGCCAGGGTCGTCCGGCTGGTGTTGGACAATCTCAATACCCACAAGCTGGGCTCGCTCTACGAAGCCTTTGGAGCGTCCGAAGCGCGTCGTATAGCTAAGCGCCTGGAGTTTCACCACACTCCCGTGCATGGAAGCTGGCTGAACATGGCCGAGATCGAGTTGAGCGTCTTCAGCAGACAGTGTCTGAACCGCCGGGTCGGCGGTGAAGTGTTGCTGCGGCAGGAGGTCGCCGCGCTCGAACGCGAGCGCAACGATGCTGGCGCCGTCATCGACTGGCGGTTCTCCACTCAAGACGCCCGCAGTAAACTCCAACATATCTATCCATCAGGATTAAATTGAAACGATACTAGTGGTCAGTCACGTTTGAAATGGCAGGATGATTTTCACGGGTGACCATCAGCTCCACTCGTACTTCCCTGAGCCTACTTTCTAAGCAACTGTCATTTCTGGCATGACTGACTACTAGTACCGTTTCCAGTTAGATTTATTGATACTGGAAGGCTGCCCCTAACTCTGGATTCCTGCTTGCGCGGGAATGATTAACAGATATCCGATATAAGGCATATTCAAGTGGAAACGGTACTAGCCTGGAGAATTTGAAAGCCATCAGGGATAAGGGATGGTTCCGGCTGAGCCAATTGCGGTCCAACCGGCGGGTGAATCCCGAGGGAGCGGGGAACTTGCCCTTGGCCACCGTGGCGATACCCCGGGAAGGCCGGCAGGTGCATCTGCGAGGCTATGGGTTTATCCGGGTGTTTCGGACGGTCTCCAAAGACGGGGACGTGGAACACTGGGCCACCAATGATCTGGAAATGACGGAGCAACAACGGGAAAGTTTGGCGCGCCAAGCCTGGGGAATCGAAACGTGCCACCGGGGCCTCAAACAATGTTGTGGCGTGGAGAAATGCCAAGTGCGTACGGCAGAGGGACAGCGGAATCACATCCGCCTGTCCCTCCAAGCCTTCCTGCGGCTGGAAGCCCACCGCTTGAGCGCCGGAGTCTCTTGGTACGAGTCCAAAGCCAACATCATCCGCTCGGCCTTACGAGATTACCTGGCTTATCCCAAGTACACTCTCCATCCAACTGCGTAACTCCTATGTCAATAATGGTGTTCTACTGGGAGCCCAGTCTGCTGTCGCAGCCCAATCACACTACTCTCTTCATTTCGGCGGAAATTGACTTCGAAGCCCTGGGTTATCTTGAAGTAGAGTTATTGGACAGGTATCGCATCGCATCGTCGTGGTCTTCACTATCCAACCTTGTCTATATGGTCATTATCCTTGGCGGGAACCTTATTGCGACCATTTACAGGCTTGGGAGCGGAGGTCAAGTCAGCCCAGGCGAGGCCACGGTGACTGCGTCTGTAACCGCTCCTTCAAAGCGGCGCTCGAAGAGGTCTCAGGTCGACGCCCGCTACCGGCCCGGGTGGCTCGCCGGACACCGGATCCTGCAGCCCGTCCGCAGCAGCGCGGGGTATCCGCCTTATTGACGGGGAAATACGGGTCCGCCGCCCATCAACAGGACGCGGTCAGTGGGCGATGCGGATGATCTCGTACATGTGGCGGTAGAGGCGGGCGGCCTGACCCACGATGGTGAAGATGCCGCCGCCGCTGGGGGCCACGTGGTCGAAGGCCAGCAACTCGGTGTAGCGCACGTTGCCCCGGTCTCGCACCGCCTCCAGCAGGCGGCGGGACTCGGCGGCCGGCACCAGCAGGTCGTGGCGGTCGTGCATCACCAGCAGCCGGGCCTTGAGGTCGGCGACCAGTGGTACATCACGACGAAGCCCGCCCGGGCCAGCGCATTGCCCAGATTGACCACTTCGGAGCCGTCGAATCCCCGGTCGTAGACCCCCAGGGACAGTAGCGCCGCCGCGCGTGGCTTGCCGTCAGAGGCGCGGTAGACTTGCGCGACGGAGGTTCCCCCGGGGGACGGGTAGCGCACATCATGGCGCAGCGGCTCGTCAGTGAACCAGGGCTGGGGCTTGATGGGCATATCCAGCACCTGCGTAAGGAACAGCGCGGTGTGGAATCCGGCGCGGCCCTGGGGAGTGACGGCGATGAACAGCGTTAGAAGGGCCCCGGCCACCACCAGAAACTGGAACAGCCAGGACGCGCCTTTGCGGAGTATCCTCTTCAAACGGCCCCTGCTGGGGGTCGATGTTACCGAATCACCAGCCACGGAACCACACGCCCATCTCGGAAATCCTAAACCAAAGCCAAGGTGGGATGTGTGCATTTGCCGGGCGTTTGCGACGGGGCTGGGAGTCTCGCAGTAGCCTTTCAGCCCTTGATTGCAGGATGGTCCGGCACCGCCGCTTTACCTCTTCTTTCCGGCTGGCCAGCGCGGCGAGGAAGTTCCCGACCCTCTCCTGCACCCGGGACTTGGTCCCCAAGCACAGGTTCCCGGTCGCCGCCTCCCTCACCCAGCCCCAGATCGCCTCATCGGTGTTGAAGTCCGGGCTGTAACCCGGCAGGTTCATCAGCCGCAGACCCAGGCCCGGCGTCCTCAGATACGCCCGCACCGCCTCGCCACGGTGCGCCGGAGCGTTGTCCCAGATGACGTTCAACGCCCCGGCGTGCCTCTCTCTCAATTGTCTCAGGAACACGGCCGATGTTCCGGCGTTGCTGCTCCCCTCCAGCTCCATCTACTCCACCTCCCCAGTCTCCAGGCATACCGCCAGGTAGTAGCTGGCCTTCTCGCCATAGCGCGGACTGCTAGAGTCCACCAAGGCCGGCTCTCCCTTCAACACCCACTTGCACCGCAGTTCGGCGTCCGCCCGGAAGTGCGCCGCATCGGCAAAGAATATCTTGGCCCCGGACCTCCACGCCCCGTCGGCCAAGGCGGCGTACTCGGCCACGAAGGCCTCCCGCTTGGCTTCGTCAGCCTTGACCAGGCGTTTCTTGGGCCGCTTCAGGACGAATCCCAGCCGGTGCAGGCAGTTAAGGCAACTGCGGCGGCTCAGGGTAACGCCAAAGCGTTCCGAGACATACTGATGGACCACTTTCCAGTTCCAGTTGGCCAGTTCTATGCCCGAAATGCCGGGCAGTTCCTGCAACGCCGCCTGTTGCGCCTCGCCGAGGGTGGGGGAACCCCCGGACTGCTCGAAAATCAATGCCCTGGGACCGCCCTCTCTGAAGGCGGCGGCCCATCTGCCGATGGTGTGAGGATCCCGTTCCAGAGCCTCCGCCGTGCCCGAGGCGGTCCAGCCTTGGGCCAGCAGCAGGAGGGCGTACCACCTCTCCCGCTCCCGGGGAGTGGGCGCCAGAATCATCCGCCGGCGCAAATCCCTGGCATCCATCCGCCATTGTTCGAGGAACCGCTCCATTTCCCTCACACTCATCACCATCCTCTCTCTCACTCCAGGACCGGCTAACCCGGTCCTCCACAACTCTACCCCATGCCCCTGCACATTTCACCTTGGCTTTGGTTTAAGCTGGTCAGCAGATACCAGCGCTCCCTGCTTACCTCCCCAGTGGCTATAGCCACTGTCTCCTTCTCCACCATTGCCCCCTGCCTTGCCTCGGGAAATACCAGCTCCTCCCGGATATAATCGGCCAATTCGGCATCGGCCCAAATCCGCCGTCTTTCGATCACCCCCGCTTTTTTTCTACGGTCTCCGCCTGCGGCTCCCCCAGTTCCGCTCCGTCAAAACCCTCGGCCAAGGCGGCCAGCACCGCCGGCTGGTTCCCCTTGACCCGTACCAAGTAGTCCTGTCCGTGGCTGACCATGGCCTGGCACAGGTCCCGCTCCGCATACAGGGCGTCCATGGTCAGCAGCCGCAGGCCTGGGTAGCGCTCGAACAGTTGCCCCAGTTGCTCCCGCAACACCCCCGGCTCGTACCGCTTCTCCGACGCTGGCCACTGGGCCAGACACAACTTCAAGTCATGGGCCAGCACGTTCACCATTGTCAACGCCGACGGCGAAATGACCCGGTAGCGCCGATGGTGATCTAACCCACCAGGTTCTTGTTCTCCTTGTCTCCGATTTAGAGCTGACCCACCTCCTGTATGTTTTCCTTACCGCCGAACTAAAATTGACCCGCCCTGTTAATGCTCAGGGATTCCGTCAGTACCCTGTTGGGCAGCGACTTGGTCAGTCGGTGTAGTTGTCGTTGGCGTTTTCCGGTGCCGTGCCGGGCAGTTGATGTGAGCTGAAGAGGCCGGCCGGCCTTTTCTCACGGAGCCGGTAGCTCTCGCCCCGGATGTTGAGCGCGTGGCTGTGGTGCGGCAGCCGGTCCAGCACGGCCGAGGCGATGGCGCTGGCGCCCAGGAGATCCCCCACTCGGCGAAGCCCTTGTTGGGAGTGAGGATGATGCTGCCCCGTTCCCTTCGGCAAGCTCAGGGCTGGCGTAGCGGGCCGAGATCAGGGTGAAGAGAGCGGTGGTAGTGCAGAGTCCCGGTCGTAGGGTCGGATGCCGAATTCGTCCACCACCAGCAGCTTGGAGGCCGGATAGACCCGCATCCGTGGGGGTGGAGGTTGCGCTCGGCCCGGACCCTGCGCAGGTCCTCCATCAGGTCGCAGGCCCGTACGGAGTAGGCCCCGTAACCGCTGCCCGGATGGCCAGGGCCACGCCAGGCGGGTCTGGCCCACGCCGGGCGGCCCCAGCGGCAGTATGTTGCCGGCCTCGGCCACGAAGACCAGCTCCAGACCTGACGCTCGTCAATGGAGGGCTGGAAACCGGGGTTGAATTGCCTCAGGGTGCGCCGGCAGGAGAGGCGGGCCAGCTTCGTCCGGGTGGCGAGGCGCCGCTCCCGGCGGGCGGCGACTTCCAGTCCCGGCAGCTGTCCCAGCATCTCCGGACAGGTCAGATGCTTGCTGGCCCCGGCGTACGGGGTGGTGTCCAGCATCTCGACGGACGATACCCTGGTAGTGGCGTCGTTGGGCCACATCGGACGGGTCCGGCTGGACACCATGGGCGCCATCGGGAGCTGCAATGCCGTGGGGCAATGTAGAACGAGTGCGGGGAATCCGCAACCAGTCTCACCAGAGTTGGAGCAGCATCAGCAAGGCGGTCCGGAGTCTTCAGGGCCTGAACCATGAGCCGTTCGGAACGCCTGATGTCGAGAACAGCGCCAAGTCCTGTGCCCGGAAGATCCGTTCCGAGACCGGCCTCGCCTTTGCGGGGATTGAGATCCTGCTGGATGAGCAGGGTTGGTGACTGGTCTCGCTCTTGCTTTCTTCTTTGCTCCGGCGCATCAGCCGGGCCGGTTTTCCCCGAACCACTGAGTGATGCCCTCGTTAGGGTTCGCCGCTCTGCCGTTGCCCGGGGCAGCCCGTCCGCTGGAAGTCACTTTGCTACTGTTTCCGGCCTCTTATCCGCGCCAGTAACCCATGCCTCTGCGTGCTGTCGGGCAGACCTTCCCGCTCCTCTACCGCTACTGCATCGGCAGTCTCACCAATCCGCTGCGTAGCGGCAGCGACGGCACTATCTTTAATGAACTTCGTATACGATTTGCCTTCTTTCCCGGCCGCCTCTTTGATGATCGAGAGGCTTTCCTGGTCGATCCGGACCGAGACGGGCGAAGCGCGTCAAGCCTATTCTGCTGAGCCTGTATCAAAAGGGGCTCATCGGCCGCGTACCGGACCATAACCGGTACAGACACGAAATCACCACCCGGGGGATTGATCTGCTGAGCCGCATAGACCACATCTACGGGGCCGACATTCCCGGAGGCGTCCGCGGCTCCGCAGAGCGGATACAGACTCACGAGCGGGGTCTGATGTCCCTGGTGGAGCAATTCTTGGCGGCGGGATTGCCCACGGCCGTGGGCTGGCGTATCAGAGACCACTGGGGCGGGGGAGGCATCAACCCGGACGCCGTGGTCCGCCTGACCGAGAGCCCCTACGGACCTGGCTGGCACCTCGTCGAGTATGAGGGCTCCGCGCGGGGGCGCTCCGGTGCGAACAACAAGCTGCATGGGTATCTGGACCAGCGGCGACGGGGCACAGATCCCGTTATTTTCGCGCTGAGGGACAGCCGCGCGGAGCAGCACTTTCAGGAGACGGGTCGTAAGGCGGGCTTGCCGCTCCTTACGACCACTTTCCGGCGGCTGAAGACGCACCGGGCGGTGGGCGACACGGGCTGCTGGTCGCGGTACGGGGAGCCGACCTCCCTGGGCTGACCATCCGGCCGCCAAGCGGGGCGGGCGATGGAGGGAAAGCCGTCCGAGGGCAGCTTGGCCGACTTTGGGGACGGGGCGTATTCGCAGGACGCTGCGGGAGAACGTCCGAGCGGGCAACGGGCCTCCGGCCTGTCGTAGGCGCGGCTTTCGCTCCGGCGCCGGTAGCGCTGCCTCGTGCCCCTTGCCGGAGCAAGCCTAAACCCGAATCCACCGAAGGACGTGGGCAGGCAGGTGAAACGGGGGAGGATGGGCCTGGGGAGGTGATTGTCTGGGATGGATTTCGGATAGATGGGGACGATGGCGGTCTGCAGTGGCCGTGTTGGGACGCTGACCGTGGGACAAGGCGCAGCAAGAGACGCCCGCGGTCAGGTTGGCGGGAGTCCTGCTGGGACGTTCGGTTGGCCGGTGGGTGAGGGCGGGGTCAGTGGGTCCGTTGCCGGCGGGCTCGTCAGGCCGGGTGTGGAATCGCTTGCAGACGGGCTAGGGCGCGACTGAACTGGGCTTCCCAAGGCCAGCGCTGGGGAAGATGCAGGGTGAGGCGGCGCACCGGGCGGGTGAGCCGTCCGGCGAGAGAGAAGAACCGCCGCCTGAGGGTCTTGGTGGTTACCAGTTGCTCACCCAGGCCGATGCGGGATGCCCAGCGGGCTAGGTTGTGCGCCATCACCTGGACCGCCAGCCAGGCGGCGTTGGCGGCGAAACGGCCTGACGGGAGATGGTTCAGACCGGTGCCGTACTTGAGGTCTCGGATGGCATTCTCGGTCTCGGCGTGGCGGCGATGGCCGGACTCCAGTTCCAGGGTCTCCCCGTACCGGCCGGTGATGCAGCCGTGATAGCTGTAGTTGGCGAAGAGGGCCAGCTGGGAACCGGGCGTCGGCTTCACCCGGCGGACGATCAACCGCACCGGCGCGGCGTCGCGCCCGGTCTGGAAGGGAGTGTAGGTGGTTAGTAACTGTTCGTTATAATCTTCACTGATATATACTAATATGGACTTATGGAACAGCGGTTAGTATTACAACGACGGTTGGCGTGATAGGGCTCTTGGGAGTCCCTTCCCGGATATAGGCCAGCTTGCACGACAGCTTCCCGCCCGACCGTTCCCAAGTGCAATTTCTACTCACGAGGCACCCAATTTGATGAAGCGTCGTTGTAATATTAGTCAAGATAGGCGAAGCGGCTAAGGTTCTCGGTTCGTCGGTAGCCCAACTGAGGAAGTGGGAGGCCACTGGCGACCTTATGTCGGCACGCCGGACAAAAGGCGGAACCAGGTATTACGCTATATCCGACCTGCTTGGCTTGAAGAACGGCGATTCACCTACCTTCTGCTACGCTCGGGTGTCCAGTCACGCCCAGAAGTCCGATCTGGAGCGGCAACACGCCGTCTTGGAAAGCTACTGTGCCGCCAAAGGCTGGAACGCTCTGGTAATCCGTGACCTTGGCAGCGGCATGAATTACTCCAAGAAAGGCTTGCAGGAGTTGCTTGAGAGAATCCTGCGCCGCCGGATGCGCCGGCTGGTAATCACTCACAAAGACCGCCTGCTCCGGTTCGGAGCGGAACTGGTCTTCAGCCTTTGCGAACAGCAAGGCATTGAGGTGGTCATCATCCACCAAGGCGACCAGCCGGCCTTTGAGCAGGAATTGGCTAACGACGTGCTGGAAATAATCACGGTGTTTTCCGCCCGGCTTTATGGTGCACGCTCGCCTGAATCACGCCGTCTGATTACCGGGTTGACCGAAGGTGAGGTCAGGAAGTCGGCGGAACAGTTGAGCATGATGTGATGCTGAAAGCGCCGGTCATAAGGCTGTCACCGAACAACCGGCAAGCCACGTTGCTGGCGCAACACGCTGGCTTTGCCCGGGTGGCGTTCAACCACGCCCTGGCCGGGAAGGAATGGCGGAATGACTACTTGCTCCGGCCTCGGTTCAACGCAGTCAAGGCCGCACTCTACCCGTGGTCGGCTGGCCTGTCCCAAAACGCAGGCAAGAATGCCATAGTCCATCGCGGCCAGGCCATCAAGCGGTGGGGCGCCTATCGAAAGGCATTGAAGGCTGGGCACCGGACCCGTTTCGTTGGCTTTCCCCGGTTCCGCAAGAAAGGCCGGAACGACAGTCACCAGGCTGACAACGGCGTGGCCACCATCAAGGCGGACGGTTTACACCTGCGCCTGCCTTGTGTCGGCATGGTGCGGATGACCGGGCCAGTGCGGTGGGAAACGGCGATCCGCCGTTGCGTTATCCGCAAGGACGCCGGGCATTGGTACGCCAGCTTAATGCTGGAGGACGTTGCGGAGCCGTTTATCCTGAACGGCGGCCCTGCGGTTGGCATTGATATGGGCCTGAAAACGCTTGCCGCCCGGTCGGACGGCACGGAATACGCCAACCCCAAGCCGTTGGCCGGTATGCTTGGCCGGTTACGCCGCATGGACAAGGCCATCGCCAGGTCAAGAAACATCAACGGCAAGCTAAACACAAACCGCCGGGTCAAGCTGTACGAACGCCGTGCCGCTTTGCACAAGCGGATAAGAGACACCAGGTGTGACTATCACCACAAGGCCACCACTGCGATAGCCAAGGGTTTTGGAGTGGTGAAGGTTGAGACCTTGAATATCTCCGGCCTTATGCGTAAGCGGACGGTGGCCCGGACCTTTGCCGATGCCGGAGTTGGCGAGTTCCTGCGGCAATTGGAATACAAGTGCGGCTGGTACGGAGCGGAGTTCGTCAAAGTTGACCGCTGGTTCCCGTCGTCGCAGCTTTGCCACCATTGCGGCCACCGGAATGCCACGCTCAAGCTGGCCCAGCGTGGCTGGCATTGCGGTGGCTGTGGTGCGCTGAACCAGCGGGATCTGAACGCTGCCTTGAATATCCGGGATTACCATGCGGCGAGCTACTGCCGTGCTAGGACACGGAGACTGCGTAAATCCGGCACTGCGCCGGTGGCGGCCGGTGGCGGCCGGTGAAGTGTCAACCAGCCCATCCTCCGCTAACCAGCCTTGAGCCGGTTAGTGTAGATGCTGGATAGCGGTTTGTGTGGAGCGTGTATAGAATGATACTTCGGGCAGAATAAAATGCTGGTTGCATCCGACATCAGCAAAACTTACTCAACCAGAACTCTGTTCAGCGGCCTCACCTTGAGCGTGGCCGCCGGGGAACGCATTGCGCTGGTAGGCCCAAACGGCTCCGGGAAAACTACGCTCATGGACATCCTGGCAGGCGATACCGTCCCGGAAACCGGGGGCATATCCAGGCAGCGCAATGTCACTATCGGCTATCTCAAGCAGGAGCCCGCGACTTTCAATGGCAGGCCCTTGCTCCAGGAAGTGTTGGACGTTGGCCCGGAGGTGGATGCTCTCAGGGACCGGATTGCCGCCACGCGGGAGGCCCTGTCATTGGAAGCCGACCCGGTGAAACAGGGCGACCTGATGCAGCGCCTCAGCCAGCTTGACACAGCGTTGGAGGCCGCCGGCAGAGGCGACCGGGAGCATGAGGCCGAGGCGATACTATCTGGCCTTGGTTTTAAGCAGGGCGACTTCCTCCGGCCTATGGGCGAGTTCAGCGGCGGCTGGGCCATGCGGGCGGGCCTTGCCAGGATGCTGTTCAGGGAGCCCAGTCTGTTGTTGCTGGACGAGCCAACCAACCACCTCGACCTTGACGCAAACCTGTGGTTTGAGAAGTACTTGGCCTCCTTTCAGGGTGGGGTGATTGTCACATCTCACGACCGCGCCTTTCTGAACCAGGTTGCCACCAAGGTCCTCGCCATTGAGCCGGACGAGGTGGTGATCATGAAGGGCGGGTATGACGACTACCTTGTTGTGCGCGAGCGCTCCCTTCAGGTCAAGCGGGCGGCCGCGGCCAGGCAGGAGCGCGAGGTACAGAAGCAGATGCGCTTTGTGGAGCGTTTTCGTTCCAAGGCAAGGAAGGCCAGCCAGGTGCAAAGCCGTTTGAAGCAGCTTGAAAAGGTGCAGCCTATCGAGTTGCCGCGGGCGACCAAGAAAATCCGTTACTCGTTCCCGGAGCCGCCGCGCAGCGGTTCCGAGGTCATACGGCTGACCAACGTGAGCAAGTCCTACGGCGATAACGTAGTCTACCGGGGCATGAACCTGGCGCTTTCGCGCGGCGACCGTGTCGCCTTGGTCGGACCGAACGGCGCCGGGAAGACCACTATGCTGAAGCTGCTCGCGGGCGTCATTCCATTGGATGAGGGGGAAAGAAAGACCGGCCACAACGTGGTGACGGCCTACTACGCGCAGCACGTGCTTGAACTCCTCAACCTGGGAAATACGCTCATTGAGGAGCTGCAACAGGCGGCGCCAAGGGAGACGGAGCAGAACCTGCGCACCACGCTCGGCGGCTTCCTGTTCAGCGGCGACGATGTGCTGAAGCCAATATCCGTGCTGTCCGGCGGGGAAAAGGCGCGGGTGGCCCTGGCCAAGCTGCTCCTCCAGCCAAGCAACCTGCTCCTCATGGACGAGCCGACCAACCACCTTGACATCGCTTCCAGGGAGATACTCGCCGACGCCCTTGGCGACTATCGCGGCGCTATATGTCTTATAACCCACGACCGGACTCTCATACGGCAGGTCGCCAACAAGATTATCGAGATAGACGGCGGCCGTCCCACGGTCTTCCCCGGCGACTACGACAGCTATCTGTACTGGAAGCAGACCGAAACAGGTAAGAAGAGCGTCAATGCCACGTCCAATGGAGCGGCCGGTGACGCTTCAGTTCCCAGTCCGGCCAGGAGACGTTCCGGTCGTCCGATAAGCGACGAAGAGGAGCAGCGCCGGTCGCTGGGCAGAGAGGCCCGCAGGATGGCGGCGCGGATAGAGGAGATAACCGTTTTGCTGGCCGACAACGAGGCCTGCATAGCGGAGTTGGAGGCCATGTTCTCCAGGCCCGACCAGTTTGGCGAGCCAGCCCAGATTGCGGCCTCGGCGGAGCAGTACCGCGTGCTTAAAGATGAGGCGCAATCGCTCTGGGAGGAGTGGGAGAGGTTGTCGTTGGAGGCGGAGGCCATCGAGAGCAAGCTGGCGGAGCTGAAGACCGGTTAGTCCGGCAACTCCGGTTGCCGTTGCGTTCCGGGACGCGCAGCAATATGGGCTGGGTCGAAGGCGGTTCCTGACGGGGAGTATGAGCGCCATTGTCTCGAAGTAGGGCTTTTCGTGTGGCGGTGATGAAGGTTCGCACAGTGGACTCAGCCCGGCGGGAAGCCCGGATGTAGGAACTGGCAAGCCGTAGGTGGATGCGATCATCTGCCGCTCCAGGCTGGTGCAGACCGGCCACGATCCAGTGGACCTTCCTAAAATGGCGTGTTTTATACCGGCAACTCGGTCTACACCATACGGCAGGCGTCGGGGCGGTCATGGCGCATCGGCCAGCCCACCCTGATTGGCGTCAGCTACCCTGAACCGTCGGCCACTCGTACTCTTCGGCGAAGAGAGAGGCCATGGCGACGGTCCGTTCCTGAGTGTCCAAGTAGGATTCGGAGTACCGGTTGGAGGCTTTCAGGCTGATGATGAAACCTCGGCCCGCCTCCCGAAGACTGAGGTCAGAAACCTGCTTGACGACCATTCATTGGTTGGCACCTGAGAGAAAAAGCCGCCATTTCTTATCTGGGTGAGCCGATCTGGTGGGCCTAAGGGGACCGAATTGCGAACTTTTCGGTGGGAGATCCAGATATAAAGCAGCTATAGACCGACTCCAGACAGGCTTACTAGAGCTTCTAATCAGCGAGGCTGGAGGCTTTGTATCCAAAGGGACTACGCCACATGTTTTGCCAACGGGAGGTGATCAGAAACCAACCTACATAATAAGGGCTACAAGTTCCTCAGGGTTATACCAACCTTAAATTCGTCATCCTTGTAGCGAAAGGCTTTCGGACATTGTAATCCTCGGCTCTCGTCTGTCAGCGGTGTAGAGATGCCTGCCTCTCCTTTCGATCGGTACTAAAGCCATGGCCTGCTGCCCAATAATTTGTCCCCACTATTCCGACTGACGGTAATGGCGGGATACAGCCCTACAGGCTGCGGAGACTTTTTCTCAGCCGCGCTCGCTCATCTTCGTGATATTGCAGAGTGTTTTCAGGTCTTATAGGCCCTTACCTGCCAATGCTCTTGCGCATAACGTTCCGAAGGAAGCGCGCCTAATACGACGGCACTCCTTATGCAGCAAATCCAAGTACTCGAATGTCCAAGCGCCCGAAAGATTCCTATCACTGAGAGCTTCGAGCAATACATTGGAACTTGGTCTTCTGTCCTTGAGACGCTCGGCTGGAACCACTATCCAGCGCGGGGAGGGGAAGCTGATAGCCAGAGCAAAGTATCCGACTGCTCCAGACGAATCAATAAGAGAAGCGAAGTCCTCATTTGTCAGTTGTCTCGGACGTGGTCCACTTACCTCAGCTTCAATCTCGAAGCGAAGCTCTTCCATGCCTCTAGTTGCGGTAATATCAGGGTGCCCATACTGATTAATTTCTTGCACTTGGCAATCAAGCCGCAATAGAACATGGGCGGCCAGCGCCTGTACCTTGTATCCAAATTCAGAGGGTTCGACGCTCAGGCGCATTTGTTCAATGCACTCGGTCGCCTGCAGCATCGCA
Organism: Dehalococcoidia bacterium; assembly: GCA_965197575.1. Taxonomy (GTDB): domain Bacteria; phylum Chloroflexota; class Dehalococcoidia; order Lucifugimonadales; family UBA3495; genus VXOI01. Next base: position 4,145,650 of record OZ240214.1, on the reverse strand, counting down.
AGGTCATTCATACATAACCTTTAGGTGTGGGCCATCATCGGGCGACCAACCAGTAGGCTCGATGATAACGTAGCTGCCCTCATCGAACACCTTTGGTATCATTTCTTGAAAGCGCTCGGTTTCCTGAGAGGCAACAATAAGTTGTACGTTTGTCCCAAGTTCTCGTAAGCGCTCCAACAGAATGTTAATGTGTTCCGTGTCCAGGGCTCGCGTAGGGTCGTCCAACATAACCAGGTAGACCTCGGTTGGAGTATCGTCCGTCTGACTGAACGCAAAATGCGGGACGACAACCAAAGCACTCTCGGCTTGGCCATTCAATACGCCCGTTGGGTCTTCCCTGCCAGTGAGGTCTTGACTGCTGGCGACCCGTAGCTGTAGCTTCGGGAGAGTAGAGTTCGAGATTATTAGTCGGTCATACCAGGGATGTCGAGTCAAAGCGCTGAACGCCTTCGAGAGGACCTCTGATACACGAGGAATGTCCTGTGCAAGTTGTTCGCTGAGATGGGAATTCACTGCCTCTTTGATAGTTCGGACCGATTCCCCAAATGCAACCAAAGAATCGTAGGAGTCTATAACGCGAGCAAGCTCCCTTCCATCTGCCTCCAAGCTGGTGATACGCCTTTGAATCCGGTGATACCGACTCTCTTCTTTGAGTCTGTTTAGTTCAGCCCGTTTGGAATCAAACCATGCCTCTTGGTCGTCTAGCTGAGCTTTGACAACAGACTCTCTTGCGAGATAGTTTTCAATCAACTTGTCAATATCGGTTTCATCGGACAGCTTATTCTTGTCCTCGTCGTCAAGAAGGTCGAGAGCCTCTTTCGCATCGTCGACTAACGACTGCAAACGAGTTTCCTGCTCCCCCAGCAGAGTCTCCAACTTTTCAGTTTCTTGAACACGAGACTCGAGCTTACTCACGACCAAACTTATGGCGTCGTCGCAATCGGTTGCAGAACTCTGCAGCACCGATTCCAAGATCTGCCGGTCGTGGTGCGAATCGCAGATAGGGCAAGGGATTTCTTCAGATTCATTTCGGCCAATCAGGTCTATTGCATCCCGGACAATCCGCCCCTTTATGGACTCTGTGGTGGCCTCAAATTTCGCATCTGCTAGTTTTTCTCGCAGTTCATCAGATGTGAGTCCATCGTAAACCGTTTCCAATTGGGACCGGGTGCTTTTGACTGTGGACTCTTGAATCGCGACCTGACCCTGACTGTTGCGCAGTTCCTCCAGTCGTCGTCGAGGCTTGGCTAAGTTCTCTAGTCCCTTCTCTAGATTGCCGTGACCTTCGGTACGCTTCGCACCGAGCGATTCTTCGGCACTATCTACAAGTGCTTCGAGGGACAACCCTTCCAAGTCATCTCCGGGAGGCTTTCCGGTAACTTCTTCGATGAAACGGCGCGCCTTTTGTTCGGAGGCAGGTCTTGATGGTGCTGGCCCGGTGCCCCAGGGCGGGGCGTTCAGGATGTTGCTTCGGCGCGTCTGCTCCTCGGCTATCTGACTATCGATGCTTTTTCGGGCAGCCGTGAGTTGCTCGTCCAACTTGTGCTCAGCTTCAGTTTGGCCAACCAAGAATTCTTCAAGGTTGCTTAGTAATGCTCGTGGATGGGTAAGGTCGAGATAATTGAAGACGGTCCTTTCAAAAGGGTCTAGGTCCTCTGGTTGTCGACGCAGCGGGGCCGACTGAGGTGCGAAGATAATATGGGTACCCTCACCTGCATCCACAGAGTCGAGTTGAGGCATTACCTCCCTTATTTGGTGTCTGTTTCCGTGCTTGTCTGTGAGGATGGCTTCAGCCCTACGGCCCGTGCCGAGATTCAATGGACGAAATAGAGTCCAGGGTTCTCCGTCGCGCATTAACTTGACCGTGACACGGCAATTCCCAGAATAGTGCTGGTTCTTTATGACCTCGTTGGGGCGGTACGCAGAACCAAACAGGCCCCAGCGAACCGCTTCTACTATGCTGGATTTCCCGTTTCCATTTCGACCCAGCAGAAACACATGACGGCTTCGGAAGTCTATAGTTTGAGGTGACGCAAATCCTTTGAATCCTTCAATTTCAACACTTTCTACGCTGAATCCACTCGCCATCGACATTACCTTTCTTTGAACTGTTCAAGTTGGCTTCTAACGTTCCCTTCAAGTCGGTCTCTTTCGGCATCCAAGTAAGTTTTGACCGATTCAGGTCCTTCTCTTTCGAAGTAGTCGGCCATCGGTGCCCACAACTCCCGGGTCTCGGGAGTCAAGCGCTGTGCCACCCGCTCACCAAAAGAACGATTGGGGTTTTCGTCTGGCATTGTCTCCTCCATCATAGCCTCTGTTATGGGGAGGTTCATTATGTATTCTTAGGGTTCCGTCCCGCTCATTATACAGGGGGCACAAGCGTTGGGGACGATAAGACCAACTTGCACCTAAACCAATACCAAGGTGGGATGTGCATTTCGGGGGTCTTGAAGACGACCTAAAGGACTCCACGGCACTTCATCTCACCTTTGGGCCCCAAATGGGTGGCCACCGACAGTGCGGTCTAGCGATATGTACATTTCACCTTGGCTTTAGTTTAGTAGCGCGGGTTTACAATCGGGGGCAAGACCAATAATGGTCTGACTAACATAGAAAGTGGTACAACCACAAGGGGCGAGGCACTGCTGCTCGAACCAGTAACACGAACAACTGTTCCGGTGGGCCTAAGGGGACTGTACGCAGTACCACGTTTGAATTCGTGGTTGCTCTCTGAAGCTCAGGGGGAAAACCGCATCTCGCTACCGGCTGGCTCAGGGCGGGACTCTAGCCTTTGACCGTCGTCCAGTAAGGCTGGCAGCCATCCGCAACTACGCAATACGCGAATCACGAGGGCGACTCCAGCAATCACCATCACCATTGACCCGGCCCACCACGGGGATCCTCCATCGCAAGCGTCCGTCTCGTGCTACACGGGTCCCGCTTCGGTAGCCGGCGCACGCACAGGGGCTCAGCTCTTCAGAAAGTCCTGGACTATTTGAGAGACCGTGGCAAGCTGTTCCAGCTGCGGTACGTGGGCCGCTCTTTCGACGATCACCGACCTGGCGTCGGCAATACGGTCAGTGAACTCTTGAGCGTAGATGGCAGGCACAATTCCGTCTTGTTGGCCCCAAATAACCAACGTGGGGGCCTGGATTCGGTGCAAGCGCTTCTTCAGACCCTTATCCGGGATGGGCCAAGTGAACTTCCCGGTGCAACCCAGGTTCCAGATGCCCTGAATCTGGGCTGTCATTCGCTCTTCCGGGTCCTCGGGTTCCGCCAATACCCGTTTGGCGACCGGTCCTTCAGGTTCGTAGAAAAGTTCCTTCATCAGATCGTCCGGCGCCATCGACATCCAATTCTTGACTGGTGCGTCGTCCCGCCATAAGCCGATGGGACTAATTAGCACCAGCTTGCCAACCCGCTTGGGATCCGTTGCCGCTATCTCCGAGGCCACCATGCCGCCGAATGAGTGGCCCACAACCACCGGCGACTCCAATTCCAACCGTTCGAAAAGCTCGTAGTAGTAAAGGACCAAGTCCCAAAAGTCGTCCAACGGTTTGATGGCGTCCGGGTCTCCGGGGGTCGTACCAGGATGTTCCGGCGCGTAAATGGTGTGGGCCTGCGACAAGTCGTCCAGGAAATCGTCCCATTTCAGGCCGGTGGCGCCGTGCAAGAACACCAAAGGCGGTCCTTGCCCAGCTATTTTTACTCTGGTCTGTATCTGGGCACGCCAAACGCTCAGGGTGCGCTCCTGTATCGTCACCATTCTAAATCCCCTTGGGCATCGTCGGGGTTGCGCTAAACGCTCGCTTGGCCTGCCAACTGTCGCTTTCCCCGAAGCTTTTCCGGCCACCAGTGGTTCTCCCATCCGTCGTCGTCCCAGATGTCGCGCAGCTTGGGTAGAACTTCCTTGCCGAAGAGGTCGATGTTCTTCAGGGTGAGTTCATGGGGCATGGAGCCGATATGTAGCAGGACCATTAGGTTGCCCACTCTCAGCTTCTTGATCGCGTCTTCCAGTTGGTCGACGACCGACGCGGGGCTGCCGCCGATTACCAGTTGGTTATCGATAAAGTCCTGGTAGTTCCATTCCTTCATGTCTTGAGTAACCGACGCGATCTGGTCCATAAAGCCTTTTCTGTAGGTGTTATCCAGGCTGCGAAAGTCCATGTAGCCGGGAGCGGCGAAGAACTCCGGGGCAATGTGTAAAGACTTGTCGTAGAAGTAGCGGATGTGCTCGTAGTAGTCCTTCTCCGCCTGTGCATCGGATTCCGCGACGACCACGAGTTGCAAGAACCCGGCCCGGTATGGGTTGGGTTCCAACCCCTGGCGGTCAACGAATTCCCAGAAACCGTCCATCACGTTTTTGCCCAAGTTATTGCCCCAATAGCTCAGGAAGCAGTAACAATGGTTATGAGTGGCTGAAAAATTCCAGGTGCTGAGGCTCCCGGTGCCCGGCACCCACACCGGAGGATGCGGTTTCTGTATCGGGCGGGGCCAGAGGTTGACCATCGGAAGCTGGTAGTACTTGCCGTTCCAGGCAAAAATTTCCTCAGCTTGCCAGGCTTTCATGATCAGGTCGTGGGCCTCGTAATAGCGGTCACGGTGCTCAATGGGAGGAATGCCGTAACACAGGTTGGCGTCCATGGAAGAGCCCAATGGCATACCGGCCACTAATCGGCCCCCGCTGATGCAGTCCAGCATTCCGTACTCTTCAGCGACACGGGTGGGCGGATTGGTGGTGGGCAGCGTAGCGCCCATCTGTACGATGGCCACGTCCTGGCCGTTAGTGGCCCGGGCCAAGGCGGAACCCATCAGGTTGGGGCCGGGCATGAAGCCGTAGGCATTCTGATGGTGTTCGTTGACACACAGCCCGTCCAGCCCGGCGCCGGCGGCGTAGGTGAGTTCGTCCAGCGTCCAGTTGTAGTACTGGCCGACTCTTTCAGCATCGGCCAACTCCCACCAAGGCGGGTCTACCCAAACGGAGTGGTACCGCTGCTCGAAATCGGCCGGGAGCTCCCGGTGTGGCATCAGGTGAAACATCGATACTTTCATGACCGCTCCCTTAACCTAATTGGGTGGGTAGCGGCATTGTAGCACCAACGCCAACGTTCCGTAGAGTGTGAGGTGGACCCGGAAAACTGTATAGGTGGTTAAGTGAGAGTCCTGCTCTTAAATGAAAGGCAGCTGTTGCCGCCGGGAAGGAGTGGGAAATGTCCATAGGACGGAGAAAGCACAGTCCGGCCTTCAAGGCCAAGGTCGCCCTGGAGGCGGTGAAGGGCGAGGAGACGGTGGCCCAACTGGCCGCCCGGCACGAAGTCCGCCCGAGCCAGATACAGGCTTGGAAGAAGGCCCTCACCGAACTGCCTAATACTCGCAGACCCAAGTAAGCACTCCTCGGACGGGCTGCTAGTCGACCCAACGCCCTCCCTCGGTAGCCCCTAGCAATGCGTCGCCGTAGGAATATCCAGTGGGATCCACCCGTAGGCTGGGGTCCCGCCCCAGAAACTGCGAATGATGATGGGCTATGGTGAAGCCGTCCCGGTCGACGATGAACACTACCACTGGCCGTCGACGCTCTCCACGCGGTTGTAGTAGGTGACGGTCTTCTCCGGACCCAAGGCGTCGTAGAGGTTGAGGGCCTGCCGTACGAAGGCCTGGGTGTACGAGGGGGCGTCCGACTTCCTCGGCCCACGCTGATACCACCCTGAACCGAAGACGAGCCAGTCGTGCCGGACCATCCAGCAGTGCTTGGTCTCCATACTGTCCGAGGCGGGACGGCCCCAGACCAAGGAGCCCGAGAAGTTCACTATTGCGGCGCCCAGCAGCGTCGCATCCAGACGGGCCAACACCAAATGGTCGACATTCAGCAATAGAGTCCTTCAGCGTCACATGTACCTTGGCGCTATGGGTTAGAATGTTCCGCATGAATGCCTGTATCGTGGATTTCATGTGGTGGCTTCGCCATCCGCCGGCTTGGCCCGGTTGACCTGAGAGAGTTGGAGTGTGGCCCGGCCGGCACAGGGAGAAGATCAAGACCATATGACAAAAGTAGGAAGCGGAAAATATACATACGAGCTAATTGACGACTGGGGCAATTTGCCGACGGGGTGGACGTTGGGCCGGGCGGTTGGGGTTGCCGTGGACTCCAAAGACACTGTCTACGTCATCCGCGCCAAAAAGAACCCACCCGCGAACCCGCCCGTTATCGTGTTCGATGTGGAAGGCAACTACCTTGATGCTTGGGGCAGCGACGCTGTGGTCGAACCCCACGGCATGTACATAGACGCTGGTGACGTCGCCTATATGACCGACCTGGAAGACCATGTCGCCATGAAGTACGGGCTGCATGGCAGGCCGTTGATGGCCCTGGGAAACCGGGGATTGCCCTCCGACACCGGTTGCGAAGAGTTAGGCGGTAAGGTGCTGCGGGCAGGGGAGCCCTTCAACGCTCCAACGGGAATGGTGGACTCCCCCTCCGGAGACCTGTACGTATCGGACGGCTACTGCAACTGCCGGGTACACAGATTCACCGCCGATGGCACGTATATTTCTTCTTGGGGAGAACCGGGAAATACGGCGCCGGGTGAATTTCACATGCCCCATGCCGTGTGGACCGACAGAGAAGGCAAGGTCTACGTGGTCGACCGCAACAACAGCCGGGTCCAGGTCTTCACTGGGACGGGTCAGTTCCTGTCCCAGTGGACGGACATGGAGTACCCGACAGGAATATGGATGGACTCAGAGGAGACAGTTTACGTATGTGAGGGCTCCCCACACGGGCCCTTAACTCCCCCGCCGACGCCTCGGATAAGCATCCGGGACAAGCAAGGGAATCTGCTTGAAAGCCTGTACGCTCCTTCCCCGCCCCATTGGATTTACGGTGACTCCCAGGGCAGCCTTTATCTGGCGCGGCCTTACGGACTGCAGCCCGTCGCCAAGTACGAGAAGCGGAGCTAGGCTGACCGGCCGTCAGCTAATGGTTAGACGGTTTCGAGGATAGCTGCCTCTATCAATCTCCCCACTAACCAACGTCGTCACGCAGCGATTGGTGAGCCAAGTGGTGCGTAGGTGGCGTATTCCGGAGCATCGGACATTGGCACCAGTTGGTAGCCCAGTTGTGTCGCCCGGCGCGTGGCTGCGCGCAACGCCCGCTGCTGATACTGTCGTTCGTAGTATTCGGCGCCAGCATCCACGTAGTCCTGGCCGTAACGCAGCATGAAGTAGATGATCCTGGCCAGCTTGTGCGCCGTGGCAGTGATGGCCTTGGGTGCTCCCAAGTGCGACTTCTTCCTGCGCAGGAAGGCCCCCAAGGCGCTGTCGGAGCGGTGCAGCGCGTTGGCGGCCAAGCGCAATGCCTTGGCCGCCCAGTTGGCGCTGGGCTTGGTCCGGGAGCTGATCACCTTCCCACCCGTGATGCGGTTGTGGGGACTCAAACCCAGCCAGGACGCGAAGTGGCCCGCGCTGGGCCACCTGGTCATATCCGTGCCTGCCTCGCTGATTACCTTCAGGGCCGTGCAGGCGTCCACGCCGTCAATCCGGGTCAGGTCCACTCCCGTCATCCGGTACCAGGACGATTGCAAAGTCACTTCATAGCTTGTACGTACTGACATATAAGAACTGCTCTCAGCTTTACCCAGTCTGGCGTCAGGCAGCGTTTCAACTCTGCAATACCACTGTCAACCGGCTTTGCAATTGGCCTACCCTGCGGGGCCGAGGGCCGCGGACCAGGGGAGAAGGGAGCGGAGGAGTTCATAGCAGTTGGGAAGGGCGTTTTGGCGGCCCACCGCTCCAAGTAGCGGTGGGCCGCCATGAAGGTGGGGAGGCGGAATCCGGCCTGGGCCACCCGGCGGATAAAGGGATGGGACTGGGGCAGGCGCCGGGAGTCGGAGAGGGCCCGGTCCCATTGGGCGCAAAATTCCTGGGCCAATGGGCGCAGCCGGACGACGGCGAGCGCGAGGGCCATTTTGCGGCGTAGGGCGTTGACGCGACGTCTGATGTCTTTCATGGGCAGGACTCACCTAGCGAGGTTTGAGGTTTATTGGGGGATTTTTCGATTAACCGCCCATTTCCGCCCATTTTCCCCCGCTCCGGCTCGGTGGCGGGGATGGGATGGGAATTACGAATGGGGCGGGGTCGTTTATGGGCATTGGATACCTGTCGCCTCGGTGGCGGGTTGGGTTTGAGTGTGACGGGTATTATGGTAGGGAGGTGTATTCGGGGTTGGCAAGGGGATTGGGGAGTTACTGTTGGGTTGGGGTGATGAAAGGCGACTTTGCAATCGTCCTGCGGCCACGCCAGTTAGTCGCCCCTGCACGGCCCGGACACGGGCATAATGAGGCTTTGCACAAAAAATGTTTTTTTATTCCGATTTATTGTGCAGAACTTTCGTCAATTCAGGGAGTTTGGGTTCCATTCACCGGAGGGTCGTGCCGGCCTGGTCGGTTGCACTGTTCTGTTCCGGCTCAAGCTTGCTTTGCCGCCTGACGTATTCTTGCAACGTCTTCTCAACCAGCATCATCCATTTTGTGCCGCCGGTTTCGCCGTCCTCGCCGGTCTGGGCTTTGAACCAGTTGATGGTCTCCCGGTCGAGGGTGATGGTCACGTGTTCAATGAGACCGGCTTCGAGGGCGGCTTGTCTTTCCTTGGCCCATTTGGCGAACTCGGGTGAGAGTTCCTCGGTGGTCATGGCGTTGGCCCAGTCCTCGTCGGTCCACTCATAGGTGTCCGGGTCCTCGGCGATCTGCCTTGCTATCTCTGCTTCCTCTTCGAGAGTCGGCTGGACGAGCCTAGTCCTTCTCGTGTTCATATCGGGCTATCTCTATCCTGTTCGCTTTCCTGAGGGTGATTATTCTCGTGTTGGGGCCTCTGGGTGTCCAGACGATGTTGTAGACCCGGTCGTCTATCCGGAAGTATGAGGAGTAACGTGGCTCGCCTTCTCTGTCGCTCTGGCGGTGAGTGGCGGTGTCCCAGTTTATCTGGCTCACCAGCGCAAAGTCGAGTCCTCTCGACCTGAGGGTTTCCTGGCGCTTGTTTTCGTCCCATTCGTATGGAGGGTGGGGCGTTGGAGTCATATCCTTCCGGTGTCGCTCCTTTTACTGTGCGTTGCATTGGTCGATGCGTAGGGCATGTTTTTTGGTTCGTGTCGCGTGAAGGCGCCGGCCACGTCCGATTTATTGTGCAAAGCCTTGTGCAGGTTTTGTTTTTATTGGCTAGGATTCCGGGGGGTTCCGCTGTTGGCTGATCCCTTGCGGCTCCTCTCGGCTGGTCTGGTTCGTCTTCGCTGGCTTCATAGAGACCTTCTTCCTTCCTTCGTTTCCCTGTGCTGTGAGCAAGTCGTTGTCGCACACCCTCACGAGGTTGTTAGCCAGGTCTTCGTCCGTCTTGGTGGGGTCACCCAGTCGATCGTCGGTTCGCAAGTGTCTTTCAGCAGTTTCTGCTCTCTCTTTGCAAGCGGACATGCTTGGCGCGGTCGATGATCCGGAGGGCGCCGGCGACGGTTCTTTCCCGGAAGGCAGGAAAGTCGGAGAGTCTCGGCTGAGTTCTGGTGCGGTACTCTTGTTCGCCTTCGTACTCGGAGTACACATCCGGCGGTATTGAGAGGCGGAATTCTGTCAGGTCCGTATCGTTGTGGCGTATGTTTCCTAGGAGAACTCCTATGTTGTGGGTATTCCTGTACGGGGCATTGTGTGCTTCCAGCAGGGCCTTCATCCCGTATTCCAGGGTGTTCTGCGCCTGCTGGCCGATCAGGATGTCGTCCAGTCCCGCTTCGCAGTTGTTGATGAAGCCTGTGAGGTGGACTTCGGCGTGCCTGAGGCGCTGGTCGTACGTCGACCAGTCCAGTTGGTGTTCCGTCTCCTCGTCTTCGTAGTAGTGAGCAGAGTAATCTTCTGGATTTCCGGGCATTACCTCTCCTTCTTTTACTGCTCGGGTCTCGATGGAGTTTGAGTACTTGCGCCGGTTTCTGAACTCTTCGACGGTACGCCAGACGAGGTCTACGGATACCGCGTGACCGTAGACCTCCTTTGCTGTGTCCTCGGCCCTGCGGGTGGCGATTTCCTTGTATTCCTTCCTTGGCTCCAGGGCTTGAACCAGCATGATGTCTATGTCGGATCGTTCGTCGTGGTCTCCTCTTGCCCTTGACCCGAACAGGATGGTCAGCTCCGGTTGCTCGACTTTTTGCGTTGCCTGAGCGACACCCAGGGCCCTGGGGTCTGGTTGATTCATTGTCAATGCTCCTGTGTGGTCTCTGTCCTCTGGCGATGGTGCTTTCTGATGTTATCACCGGTGTGGGAGGTGGTGCCGGGAGTCGAACGGTGCTTCCTTAGGGATCCCCAGGGATCCCCGCTACTGGTCATTTATGGTGCAGGGAAATATTTTTGGGACGGGGATTTCTATTTATTGTGCAAAGCCGGTTCCTCCCTTTGTTTTCTTGCCCAATGAGCTTGTCGCGGCGGCCCGTTGAGAACTTCACGGCTGCCGATGGAAAGGCCCCGGGTCGTCCTCGTCCTCTAGGTCGCGGAGTCCTTCTTCGGAATGGGTGTTGCGCTCCAGCCATTCCCGGGCCTCCGGGCTGTCGGGGTTGTTTCCCAGGAGCCGGATGAGTTCGGCGGCGGCGTCCTGCTCCGGGGCCGCTTCGGCGATGGAGTCGAGCATGTCCTCCAGCTCCTCCCAGGGCAGGAGCACCGGGGGGCACGCCGTGCCGGGCGGGGTCGGCGCCCAGGCAGCGGCACAACTCTCTGAGGGTGCCGGGGGTCATTCCGGCCTGCCGGGCGGCGTCCAGCACGGCTTCGGCCTGTTCTGCGGTTGGGGCCTTGGGCATGCCCCGGATTCGGGCGGTGTGCCATTCGGCCAGCCTGGGGTCCCGGCCGGAGACGGCCAGGCGGCCTTCCGGACGGTGTCCGGTTCGCCGGAGGCGCCGGCGGTCCGTTCGATGAAGTCTCGGATCGCGTGGGGGGATACATCGTGGAGTTCGGCGTTGCAGAGCCGTTGCAGGTGGTCTGCGGCGTCCCGGAGGAGTTGGCCGGTTTTCTGGTCCGGGAATTGATGTTCGAAGTGCTCCGCGAAATGCCGGATGACTCCGGCGTGGGCCCGGGCGGTGCCGGAGTCCATGAAGTCCGGATACTCGTCGGTCAGGCTCTTCACGTACACCGAGTGGGCGAAGTACATGGCGGTCAGGCAGGTTTCGGGCTGGAACGGGCTTGGTCCGGAGTTCAGGGCGAAGTTCTCTCCGGACTGGACCAGATCGCCGGCCAGCGTGCGCGCCCGCTGGGAGAGTTCGGTGTCCTGGGCGACGTTGTGGTGGAGGATCACGGGGGAGACCCTTCGGATGGCGGGGGCGGCGGCCTCGAATTCCCGTTCGGCGCGTCCGGCGGCGGCGACTCTGCGGACGAGGTTCCGGCCGGGGCGTCTCTGGCCGGTCCCGTAGGCCGGCCGCTGCGCGGCCGCTTTGCTGGCGAGTTTCATGAAGACGCAGCATATCAGGGCGGCCCCGGCGTGGGCCTGGGCCTCGTCGGGGCCGGTCGCCGGGTCTTCGAGACGCTCCAGGTGGGCGTGGAGCGTTCCGGCGTGGGCCATGGTCAGGGAGCAGGCGGCGTAGAAGAGGTGGACTGGTCCTTCGTCCGGGCCGGGGTTCCCTGCCCGCTGCAGGCTTTCTTAGTGGCGTTCCCGGGTTTGGGCCAGTCTCTCCCGGGCCCCGCGCGCATTCTGAAGGGCCAGGGATACGGAAAACGGGCCGGACTCCCAGGGACGGGGTTCCGGGGAATCCTGGAGTTCCTCGAGGGCTTGGATGGCGATGTCCTCGTCCAGGTATTCCCCGGCTTGGGCCAGGGTTGCGGCCACTGCGGCGTGGTTGCCCTGCTGGGCGAAGAACTCGGCTTCTTGAACGATTTGTTGGGCGAAGACCGGGGCGTTGATGCACCGTGCGATGGCCCGGGCCTCTTCGATGGTGTTCGCGTTCAGCCCGAAGGTGTCGTTCCACTCCCGGCACTCGGGGTCGTTGCAGATCATGCAGGGGACGTCGTCGTCGGGCGCCGGCTGGATCTCGACGTAGGCGCCAGTGCCGCTGAAGCCGGCGCCCGGGCGCTTCCAGACGACCTCTCCCTCTTTCCTGTGCTTTATGCTCACGGCGGTCTTCTCTCTTGAGGGACTTTGTTTTGGGGCTTGCGGGCGGGCCGGAGCGGTTTCTCCGGCCCTCAAGTCTTGGCCGGGGGTTCGCGGTTGCAGCCCGGCGCGGTGCGCTGCTTGAAGTTGGGGCAGTCGGCCCTCAGGCAGTCGGTGTTGCGGGGAGTGTTTTGAGCAGCTTGGCGCGCAGCTCCCACATCCTGCAGGAGAAGTCGTGTCTCACCATGATGCCTGGGGCATGGCCCTCGTAGTTCCAGGTCGTTGCGAGGTCATCGGGGGTCATGAACTGTATCTCCGGGATTGCGCCGCACTCTTAGTACGTGTAGCCGGGGGCGGTCCTGCTGGGCGTGTTGTCGCGGTGTTTGCAGGCGCCGCAGATTCTCCGGTCGCTCTCCGGCTACTCCGCGATTTTTCTCTCGACGAGCTCCGCAGCGTCGTTGCAGCCTGCGCTCAGGTCCCCTGCGGCGGCCGTTTGAAGTTTTCTCAGCCAATCCGGCAGCCCGGTCTTTTCTCCGGCCGTCTCCGGTTTCCCCTCTTCGGCGCTCATTTCGTATTGCTCCTGATCTCTTGGAATGCGGGGCTCTACGGTCGGCGTTCGGGTGTGGCCTTGGACGTGACTTGGGTGGTCACCACCGGACCCATTTCATGATTGCAAGCACGGCCGCCGGGGGCAGCAGGCTGGCGGCGGCACCGCTGGTCAGGGAGCGGATAAAGTATTCGGGCAGGTCCGCACGGAGGGTCAGGGCTGCGGCGGCGTGGCAAAATGCTGCGGTCGGCGCGCTTGCGGCGGCGGCCGGGTCCTGGGCTTGGGTGTTCCCTGCGGTTATTTCGCCTGCCGGGTTGGTCGCCATGTTCCGCTTGGCCGGTGCGTTTTTCCCGGTTTGCCGAGCGTTCGGTGGTTCTTCCGGTCGTGGGTGGCCGGATCCCGGGACCCGAGGGCTGCGGTGCGTTCTGCGGGTTGGGTGCGTGTCAAGCCGGCGGGCGGCCGGGGGTGTGACTAGAAGTGGTTGGTATCAGTTCCAAAAGGCTTCCCACCGGTTGTTGGCTCGCAGGGACCGCAAGGCCAGCATAGGGTTCACCGTCTCCTCCTTCCACCATGTGCCGGGCAACTTCAATCGATCTTGAATCACCGGGCGATGCCCTCCTTCCACCGCACCGCTGCCGATGGGCAGACCTTCCCGGCGGGCGGCGGCGTAATCCAGTTGTCCCTGCCGGTTCTCCAGGTATCCCGCCAGCCGGTGCAGCGGATGCTCAACGTTTGCTCCCGACCGGCTCCGGCATTCGGCTACCACCCCGGACACTTCGCCCTGGTCAATGCGGCTCGCCTGCACTCCGGCCCAAGCCCTGGCCGCTGCGGCGTCGCCCGGCGACAGGGCAGACGCCCCCTCATGCAGGTGTTCCAAAAGATGGTAGCGGTCCAGCAAAAAGCGCTGCCTGGGGAAGACCGGCGCCACCTGCTGCGCAATCCAGGGCGCCCCGTCTCCCACGCCATGCACCCAAGTGCCGTCCCCATACCCGTGCTGGAGCGCCAGGGCAAACATCTGCTCTCCCGTCCGTTGGGGAGGGCCCATAGCCGCGGCGTAGCGCCGTTCCCCTCCACCCAACGTCTCCACCAGGCTCAGCCGCACCTCCCGCCACTGGGTCTTTCTGACCCGTTTGGGACGCCCCCCAAGACTCACTCCACCCGCCGGGCCGGGCTCCAGCTTCCCGGTGCGCACCATGCTGCCATCGGTCTCCACGATCAGCCACGGCGGCCCAGGCCGGTAGCTGCGCTGCCCCTGGTAGCTGGCGATAGCCTCCCGCTCCTCCCGCTCCACAAATCCGCCCGCTCTTTCCGCTTGTTGCAGCACCACTTCCCGGACACTGCTGCGGTGCAACCGGACGCCGTAGTGTTCCTTCAGTTGCCGGCTGGCCCGCTCAAAGGACCTTTCCGCCCCAAAGTCGCTTAAGGCCCGTTGCAAGGCCAATGACTTGCCTCGACCCCGCAATCCGGTCAACTCTTGGAAAGGCCGGTGGCCCACCGCCGGCGGAGGCTCCTGGGGGCAACGCAGATAGGGGGCTTGCACTTCAATCCGTCCGAAGAGGCTTAACCACGCCAGGGGTTGCCGCCGGTGCAGGTGCCGCCTTCCCCCGCGGCCGGGACAAAAGGGCCCTGAGCTTTTGCTTGCTCAGCCTTCACCTCAGCCCAGGTTTGCATCATCCGCCGGCCCATTTGCCGGGTGAACCGGATGACCTCTTCCTCCCAAGCGTCCGGGTCCCAATGCCCAGCTTCCCCTTCGTCCACTTCCTGGGCCAGGGCTTCCCGCATCTCCCCAATGGCTCGTTCCATAATCTCCTGCATTATCCGCTGCATCACCCCTCCATCCGCATTGTTTCCATTTATCAGCAGAATGCCAATCCTGGCCTACTTTGTAAACTCCCTTTCCCAACCACTTTCAGTCACACCCGGCCCGCCTCCTCGCTCCCAAGCATTGCCGCGCCCATGCGCTTTCGCTACAATCGCCGGGGCGGGTGGGCCGTTCGCCCGCATACTGTAGTTGCCAAGGGATGTGCTTTGACCGACGCCGCCGGGTTGCCGCCCCCGCTTCCCCACGGCCCGTTGCTGGGCGTGAAGGTTCTGGACCTGAGCGAGGACATCGCCGGTTCGTTCTGCGCCCGGCTGTTGGCCGATTACGGGGCCGACGTGCTCAAGGTGGAACCACCCCAGGGAGCCGCGCTGCGGCGTATGCCGCCCTTCTTCCACGACGACCCGCACCCGGAGAAGAGCCTTTTCTTCCTGGCCATGAACCTCAATAAGAAGGGGGCCACCCTCAACCTTGAAACCGCCGCGGGGCGCGCTATCCTGAAGCGGCTCGTGCCCCACGTCGACGTCATCATCGAAACCTACAAGCCCGGTTACCTGGCCGAGTTGGGCTTGGGCTACGCCGACCTGGAGAAGCTGAACCCCTCCCTGGTCGTAACCTCCATCACCCCCTTCGGACAGACCGGGCCGTACAGCCAGTACCAGGGCGAAGAAATAGTGAACTACGCCATGGGCCTGATTATGAGCATCAGCGGCGTTCAAGACCGGGAGCCGTTGAAGCACGGCGGGTTCCAGGCCCAGTACGAGGGCGGCCTCAACGGCGCGGCTTCCACAGCCATGGCCCTGTTCATGCAGGGCAATACCGGCGAAGGGCAGCACGTCGACGTTTCGGTCACCGAGTGCGTAGCTTCCACCATGATGGCCACCCAGACCATGTACCCCTTCATGGGCGGCACGCAGCCCCGCCGCCGGTCTTCCGGCAGCAACTTCGGTCATCCCATGCCCTGCGAGGACGGCTGGATCATCGTGCAGACCGGCGGGGGGGCCACTTGGGAGACCATCGCCGATTTCTTCGGCGACCCTCAGCTCCAAGAGCGCCGGTTTTCCGACACCGGCGAGCGCAACCGCAACGGCGAGGAACTGGACCGGATCGTGCTGGATTCCATCAGGAGCCGGGGCAAGTGGGACTTGTTCACCAAGGCCGCCCAGTCCCGGATGCTCTTCGGGCTGGTGCAGACGCCTTCCGAACTGGCCGACTGCCCGCAGTTGGAGTCCCGCGACTTCTACCGCACCATCCAGCACCCGGTGCTGGGCGAGGTGAAGGTGCCGGCCGTCCTGTTCAACCTCAGCCTCACCCCGTACCAGTACCAGCGGCCCGCCCCGACGTTGGGCCAGCACAACCGCGAGATATACGTTGAGGGACTCGGTTACAGCCAGGAAGAATATGTGCTTCTTCGCCAGACGGATACTATCTAATTGCCGGGCAGGTTAGTGGAGGCGCAGGAATAGCGATGGCAGGACCCCCACTGAAAGGCATCCGGGTGGTCGATTCCACCTACGTGTTCGCCCTGCCCTACGCGGGCGGACTGATGGCCGACATGGGCGCGGAGGTCATCAAGGTGGAAGGGCCGGGGCGTCCCGACGTAACCCGCACCGGGGGCTTTGCCGGCGCCTTCCCCGAGAACGACATCGGCGATGACTGGTGGAACCGCCCCTCCACTTACAACCTGATCCATCGGGGCAAGCAGTCGCTGACCCTGGACATGACCGACGAGCGCGGCCGCGAGATGTTCCGGCAGTTGGTGAGCATCAGCGACGTCGTCATGGAGAATTTCACCCCCCGCGTGATGCGAAGTTGGGGGTTGGACTACCCGAACCTCCGCAAGATCAAGCCCGACATCATCCTGGTCTCCAACACCGGCTACGGTCACGGCGGCGGCCCCTACTCCGGCTATCCGGCCCAAGCCACCACGCAGGAAGGCACCCACGGTCACTGCTGGGTTACAGGCTATCCCGGCGAGGGCCCGGCCAAGGCGGGCGCGTCGTTCGTGGACTTTCTGTCCACATGGACCGCCCTTTTCGCCATCGGGTCGGCCCTGCGCTACCGCAACCAGACCGGCCAAGGGCAGTGGGTGGACATCGGCATGTACCAGGCCGGCGTGATGTTCCTGTCGGAGTACATACTCGATGCCGTGGCCAACGGGCGCGAGGGCGTTCGCATCGGCAATCGCCACCCCTACCGGGCGCCGCAAGGGTGCTACCCGGCCTGGGGTAAGGACCAGTGGATTACGCTTTCGGTGGGCGATGACCAGCAATGGAGTTCCCTGTGCCAGCTTATGGAGCAGCCGGACTTGGCCAACGATCCGCGGTTCAGGGGGTTGCTCGCCCGACAGGAACACCATGACGCTCTGGACGAAATCATCATTGCCTGGACATCCGGCCGCGACCGTTACGACCTGATGCACGCGCTACAGGGCGTCGGCATACCCGCCGGGCCGGTCCTAACGGGGAAAGACGTTCACTTCGACCCGCACTTCCAAAGCCGGGGCTTCCTGGAGCGGGTGGACTACCCCGAGGAGCGGGGCATGGGCTCCCGGCCCTTCATCGGACGGCCCTACAGGTTCTCCAAGAGTCCGGCCCGCATCCAGGGACCGTCGCCCACCTTCGGTCAGCACAACGCCCCGTTGCTGCAAGACCTGTTGGGGCTGGACGAAGAAAGCTACCAGGCCCTGGTGCAAGACGCCGTCATTGCCACCGTACCCACCAGCGGCGAAGCGACCCCGCGAGTACCCGAAGAAGAAGCCCTGGAACGAGGCCAACTAGCCGCTTGGGACCCCAACTACCGCCAACTGCTTGGAATCTAGCCCGAAGAGCGGAAAGTGGTGTCAGCCGAGGTAAGTCAGGGTCTTTCGATTCTTTGTCTGAATCAGGATTGAAGGATTAACCGGATTGGAAAATCTCGAAAATCCCCAAATCTGGCAAATCCTGATTCAGACAATTTGCGCCAAGAATCGAAAGCCCCTGGGGTTCTGAGACAGGGTCTTTTAATAGTCGAAGAGGCTGTGCAGGGTATTGGACAATAAAGGGGAGAGTTTGGGAGTGTGGAGGATGGTTGTGCGGGAGGAGAGAGTTGGGGAGTGGGGTCCCGGATTGCTGGAGGCCCTGAGCCGGATAGAGGATCCCAGGAAGCCCCGGGGAGTAGGCATCCCTGGCCGGCGGTTCTGGCCTTGTCAGTGCGCGCGATGTTGGGAGGCGCCAGGAGCCTGTACGCCATTGCCCAGTGGGGCCGGGAACATCCCCAGTTGGCCCAGTCGCTGGGATTCAGCCGGGAGCGGCCCCGTGCGTGGCGACGCTGCATCACGTATTTCGCCGGTTGGACGTGGCTGCCTTCGAGTCGGCGCTCAGCCGCTGGACCCACGAGTCCATGGGAGAGGGAGAGGCAACCATCGCTATAGACGGCAAGGCCCTGCGGGGGATGCACGGGGAGGAATTGGCGGGAGTGCGGCTGGTGGCATACGCTCTTGAAAGCGGCGTGGTGGCGGGACAAAAGGGGGGTTCAGGGGTCAGCGCAAGGAGAGTGAACTGGGGGTGGCCTCCAGGCTGCTGGGCCAGTTGGAGCTGCGGGAGAGGGTGGTTGCTGGGGAGGCGCTTTAGGCCCAGCGTGAGTTGAGCCGGAGGGTATTGGACTTGGGCGGGGACTATTTCTGGGCGGTGAAGGACACCAGCCTGGAGTGAAGGAGGCGGTGAGCCTGCTGTTCGAGGAGCCGCCATGGGGAGAGCGCTTTGGCGCGGCGAGCCGGGAGGGCCGGCATGGAGACCGGTGGGAACGCCGGCGTCTCTGGGCTGCAACGGCCCTGAACGAATACTTGGACTGGACTGGACTGGCACAGGTCTGCTGCGTGGCACGGGTCAGGAGGCACAAGGAGAAAGAGCCGGTGGAGCGGGCCTATGCCATCACCAGCCTGCCAGTGGAGCGGGCGGACGCTGCCCGGTTGCTGGGGATATGGCGCGGGCATTGGGGGATTGAGAATCAGGCGCACTGGGTGAGGGATGTGGTCTTTGGCGAGGACCGGAGCCAGGTGCGGAGCGGGTCGGCGCCGCACCTGCTGGCGGCGTTGCGGAACCTGGTGCTGGGGTTGTTGCGGTTGATTGGAGTGAAGAACATAGCGGCGGCCCTGCGCCACTACGGCTGGAAACCCTGGGAAACCCTGACCCGCATCGGCCTATCCCCCGACAATTAAAAGGGGAATTACATCGAATTTTACCCAAGTCCCTTTTCTTGCCAATGCGAGTAGCCGCCTCCGCATCCGTCGTACCAAGACCTTTCCTCCGCACGAGGATTGCGGGCCGGGGAGAACTCTACACCCCTTGCAGCGAGAAAGGCTACTGGGCCTCCAGGCCCCCAATCCTGATAGGCATACCAGCGTGTCGGTTGATGAGCCAGGGCTATCAAGCAAGCATTCAGATATCGCCTCTGTTTCTCTGTGCGCTCACTCGAAGGAATGATGGTAATGGATTCTATAGCCGAGACTCCTCCCATGTTCAGTTTCCCCGACGCATTAGTAGTCATACGCTCCTCTTATAGCCTGAACTGGAAAAGCCCTGGCTACTCGACCGGGGAGTCGTGGCAATCCTCGCACCGCCCGTCGCGGTACAGGGTTTCGGGGTAGGCTACCTCCCGCTCACAGTTGACGCAACGGTAGACCTTTCCGCCCTCTTTCTCGTACTCCCACTGGTGATCGGCGGGCAGGGAGAACATGGCCTTCGCCATTTCCTCCGGCGTCGCGTCGATTCTGGGCGCATAGCCCTGCTTCATCGGGCGGCCCCGTTCCCTCTTCTTCCTTGTCACCCTTGTCTTTTTCGTGCTTCTTGTCCTGCTTACCGGCATATCGCAGCCTTGACCGTCCTGCCTATTTCCAGTAGTATCTTACCCGCCAAAGCATCCCATTTCAACCTTGCGAGTCTAACCAAGTGATTACCCGGATGGGGCTTCGTGCCCCCTTGTATGGCTCGTTAGGCTGAGGATGCTTTGGCAGGTTTCCCCATCCTTCACCGTCAAGGGGGTTCCCTGTGCCTGACGACAACAGCAGCGATTCCCAGTCCAATGCAACACCTGGACGTATTCCGAACCAGGCCGATTGGTTGGGGCTTCAGCCTCCAGTTCGCATATCCCCTGAAGAACAGGCCGTGATAGACACCGACCCCGCCACATTTGTGGCACTCCAAATCACGGAGGGCTACAACGCCCAGCAGATCATTAACAAGCTCGAATTGGCCGGTGTTAGCCGGGAAAGAGCGGATGAACTTGTTTCGGCACTCCGCAGTCCAGAGGTCAAGAGGTATCGCAACCAGGCCGATTGGTTGGGGCTTCAGCCTCCAGTTCGCTTATCCCCTGAAGAACAGGCCGTGATAGACACCGACCCCGCCACATTTGTGGCACTCCAAATCATGGAGAGCTACAACGCCCAGCAGATCATTAACAAGCTCGAATTGGCCGGTGTTAGCCGGGAAAGAGCGGATGAACTTGTTTCGGCACTCCGCAGTCCAGAGGTCAAGAGGTATCGCAAGTCGGCCGCGAACAAGACGCTGCTCGCGGGTGGGGCTGCATTGGTGGCCGGTATAGCCTGCAATCTGTTGGTGACAGCCCTCATCGGCATCCCCCTCGTGCTGGCTGGAGGGGTCTGCCTGGTCGTGGGACTCAGGCAACGATTGAGCGCATGACCATGCCCTTGCGGTCCACCCGTTGCCGTTGAAAAACCCTGCGTGATAGACTCACGCCAAACTTAAAAACACAACGCCCCGCTATTTGAGTAGCAGGGCGTTGCTCGGAACACCTGGACGGACTAGGCACGCAGGCATCCGATGTGCACGCTGGGATTTTACCAGCGCCGCCTTCCACCCGCAATTGCGCCTCCGTTCCGGTTTCCGGGGCGGAGGCTTTTCGTGGCGAAGAAAAAGCGGACACCCGTCCCCAAGACGCTGAGTCCTCGGGAGATGCTGTACAAGATTCACGCCGAAGAGAGGAAGCGCAAAAGCCTTGCCGACGCTAGACCATCCGGGGCTGGCGGGTACGGGCAGAGCCGGTCAGTGCGGCATAGGTGAGCCGCTTCCCATGATCCCAAGCCGTGGTATCATCTGCACATGGAAACCATCGTCGCCATCTTACTCCTCGTCGTGTTGGTGTGGCTGACGCTCTCCAACATCAGCATAATAACGCGACAAACAAGGCTATACCGGTGGGCCCAGCAAATCCAATCGCATCACGACCACTGCGCCTGTGGAGAAACCCTACCACCGCTAGACCCACCGTCGCCAGGAATAAGACGAATAGCACGCGCCCTTTGGAGGTATGGCCGCCGAGGGTGATCAGCGCACAATAAGCGTCCAGTAACGCCTCTACCATTCACTACTCCGCATCCCCGTCGGTAGCGTCGCCAAACTCTCACCGTCGGGGGTGCTCTTTGCTTGCGAAACAGCTAGGCTTGGAATCGGGCGTACCGCTTGCCGGTCAGTGCGGCATAGGTGAGCCGCTTCCCATCCACCTCCCTGGCCATCAGACCCATTTGTTCGGCGGTGTTCATCGGCCTGCGGTTATGGCGCCCCTCGAACTCCGTGGTGTAGCGGGGAAGGTGCTTGACCGAGACGTGATGGTACACCCCGACGATCCCGCGCTTGAACATCGCCCAATGGCTTTCCATCCCGTTGGTGTGGGCCATTTCCCGCACGTACTCACCCGCGCTGTGAGCTACCGCTTCGTGCGCCCTGGGGATTCCCACGTAGGCTGAGGCTTCGTCGGTGTAGACCGTCGCGTTGGCCTCGGTGTTGCGAATCACGAATCCCTGGAGCGTGGCCTTGTTGGTGGACTCCACAACCGTAGTGCGGACCTGATTCGTCGCCCTGTCCTTGATTCCGGCGACGGGCGCTTTTCCCACGGCCCCGCGACCGGCCTTCAGCTTCTTGGATTCGTGCTTGTTACCTTCCTTCCCGCCGATGTAGGTTTCGTCGGCTTCCACAGGCCCTGCGAACTTCCCGCCGGTGGCGTCCAGCGTCTCACGAATGCGGTGGGCCATGTGCCAGGCGCTCCGCTGGGTGATTTCCAGGTCGCGGTGCAGTTTCATCGAGGACACGCCTTTGAGATTGGTCATGAACAGGTAGAACCCGATGGCCCACTTGCTCAAGGGAATGTTGGAGCTGTGGAGTACCGTTCCGGTCTTGACCGAGAAATCCTTACGGCAAGTCCGGCAACGGAAGGGCTGGGGCTTGCGGCTGGGGCGGGGACTGACTGCATCGGACTGGCAGAAGGGGCAGGTAACACCGTCCGGCCAGCGCTGTTCGATGAACCAGGTTTCGGCCTTTTGCTCGGTATCGAACATCTTGACCGCATCCATCAGGGAGATACCCTTGCGGTGGGACTTGCCGGGGCCGGACGTGCTAGCCATAATCAATACAACCCTATCTAGATTATGGCTATATTTTACCCACAGGCTTGCCAGAAATCAAGGGTTTCGGGTAAAATTCGATGTAATTCCCATTAAAAGACCCTGGGTTCTAGGACGATTGCAAAGTCGCCTTTCATCACCCCAACCCAACAGTAACTCCCCAATCCCCTTGCCAACCCCGAATACACCTCCCTAACATAATATCCGTCAGACCCAAACCCAACCCGCCACCGAGGCAACACCGTATCCAATGCCCATAAACGACCCCGCCCGCCAGCCGGAATGTTCGTTGCCTTGTAGGGCAGCCACAAGGGCTGCCCTTTGGACTGGAGGAAATGTCCGGGAATGTCCGGGAAATCGAAAAATCCCCAAATGAGCCCCGCTAGGAGAACCTTAACCAATGAACGACCTGAGACGTCGCGTCAACGCCCTGCGCCGTAAAATGGCCCGCGCCCTTGCCGTCGTCCGGCTCCGCCCGTTGGCCCAGGAATTTTGCGACCAATGGGACTCGGACCTCTCCGGCTCCCGGCCCCTGCCCCAGTCCCATGCCTTTATCCGCCGGGTGGCCCAGGCCGGATTCCGCCTCACCACCTTCATGGCGGCCCACCGCTACCTGGAGCGGTGCCGCCGCCAGAACGCCCTTCCCGGCTGCCATGAGCTCGTCCGCTCCCTTCTCCCCTGGTCCGCGGCCTTCGGCCCGGCAGGGTAGGCCAATTGCAAAGCCGGTTGACAGCGGTATTTCAGAGTTGAGATGCTACCTGATGCCAGCCTCGGTAAAGCTGACGGCAGTTCTTATATGTCAGTACGTACAAGCCATGAAGTGACTTTGCAATCGTCCTGCCCTGGGTTCTGAGGGGTTGTCACGATTGGCAGATGTTATATAATGTTGCATTACTAGCTAGGCCGAGGTGGTGGAATTGGTAGACACGCGGTCTTGAGGGGGCCGTGGGCGATTGCCTGTGTGGGTTCAAATCCCGCCCTCGGCACCAAAACGCTCCGGCGCAAGACTTGGAGAGCCGGCGGCGCTGGCAAAACAGGGCGACGTAGCCAAGTGGTTAAGGCGGAGGTCTGCAAAACCTCTATCGGCGGTTCGAGTCCGCCCGTCGCCTCCATTACGACACTGACGCGGGCTGGCAGACGCCAGCCCGACGCTTTTCTCACCCTTCCGGGAACACCACGGGCCGGGATGGCGGAATGGCAGACGCGGCGGACTTAAAATCCGTATAACTGGCCTCCTCTAGTTTCATTTAAGCTAATTTAGATACAAAATTAAAGCTACATTCGGATTTATCAACGATTAGCATAGCTTTGAGCTGCATTTAGTGCCAAGGAAAGGAATGGCAAAAGAATGGCAAATTAACGAAGAGTGGCTGTCGCTTTTGCCCAGGCCGTTCCAACCTTTCTACCGGACCCAGAGTGGGTCAGAGCTTGGCATCGGAATATCGTCTTCCAGGGTTTCTGTAAGAGGGTGTCTAAAAAGGGAAAACTTGCATGATGGCACGAAGGCGAGGAACGAGCGGGCCGATGTAGTCTGGGGGCATGAACCGGCCAACTTACCCCGCCGACCTGAACGACCGGGAGTGGCAACTGCTGGAACCATTGCTGCCTCCGCCCAAACCCGGCGGCCGTCCCGTCAAGTATCCGCGCCGGGAGGTGATGAACGCCATCCGCTATGTGCTGCGCACCGGATGCTCTTGGCGGATGCTGCCTCATGACCTGCCACCCTGGCGCACCGCCTTCCATTACTTCCGTACTTGGCGCCGGGACGGAGCCTGGCAGCGGGCGCATGACACCTTGCGATCCCGGACCCGTCAGTCCGGGGGCCGCCGGGCCGGCCCCAGCGCAGCGGTCATCGACAGCCAATCGGTAAAGACTGCCGAAAAGGGGGCCCAGGGGTTACGATGCGGGCAAGAAGGTAAAGGGGCGCAAGCGTCACATAGTGGTCGGTACTCTGGGGCTGTTGCTGGCAGTGGCGGTGCATCCGGCCAACATTCAGGACCGGGACGGCGCCAAGCTGTTGCTGGAGGGCATGGTGGGGCAATATCCCCGGCTAAAGGTGATTTGGGCCTACGGCGGCAAGCTGGCGCAGTGGGCCGAAGAAATGGGTGGCTGGAGTCTGGAGCTGGTACGCTGACCCCCGGAGCAACGTACTTTTCAGGTACTGCCCCGGCGCTGGATAGTGGAGCGCACCTTCGGCTGGCTGAACCTGCAACGGCGTTTGAGCAAGGACTATGAGGGGTTGTGCGAAACTACCGCAGTATGGATTCACATCGCGATGACCGGGTTGATGCTGCGCCGCTTGAAACGCACTCGCCTTTCTAGACACCCTCTAATACTACAGCCGCAGATGGTCGCTTGGGGTGTTGGACGGTCCTGAAATCGCAACGTCTAGCTACGGCCAACGTCTCCGACCCTAATGAAACTAAGCTGAATTTGAGACTGAAAGTACCGAGTTTGTGTTAGTGCGGCTGTAGTGCTAAACCAAAGCCAAGGTGGGATGTGCATTTAAGGGGCGTTGGGAATTAGGCTGTGTGTTGCGGAGGAGACCTTCGGCCCTGGATTGGAGGACGGTCCGGCAGCGTCGTCGGACCTCTGCTTTCCGGCTGGCCAGGCCGGCGAGGAAGTTGCCGACCATTTCCGGCACCGCTGCCCTGGTCCCCAGGCACAGGTTTCCCGTTGCCTCTTCCCTCGCCCAGCCCCAGATAGCCTCATCGCCATTGAAGTCCGGACTGTAGCCTGGCAGGTTCACCAACCGCAGCTCCAGACCGGGTATCCGCAGAAATTCCCGCACCGCCTCGCCCCGGTGGGCCGGGGCATTATCCCAGATCACGTTCAACGCCCCGGCGTGCTGCTTCCTCAGCTGCCTTAGAAACGCCGCCGATGTTTCCGCGTTGCTGTTCCCTTCCAGCTCCATCCATTCCACATCCCCCGTCTCCAAGCACACCGCCGGGTAGTAGCTGGCCTTCTCGCCATAGCGCGGACTGCTGGAATCCACCAAGGCCGGCTCTCCCTGCAACACCCACTTGCCCCGCAGTTCGGCGTCCGCCCGGAAGTGGACCGCGTCAGCGAAGAATATCTTGGCTCCGGACCTCCACGCCCCGTCGGCCAAGGCGGCGTACTCCGCCACGAAGGACTCCCGTTTCCTCTCATCAGCCTTGACCAGCCGTTTCTTGGGCCGCTTCAAGACAAACCCTAGACGGTGCAGGCAGTTAAGGCAAGTGCTGCGGCTCAGGCTGATGCCGAAGTACTCCCAGATGTACTGACAGACTACTTTCCAGTTCCAGTTGGCCAGTTCGATGCCCGACTTGGCGGGCGACTCCTGCACCGCCGCCCGCTGCGCCTCGCCGAGGGCGGGGGGGAACCCCCTGACAGGGGTATGTATTTGGTTTGGGACTTATGCAGTTGAACGTGAGACCGTATAGTAGGGCAGGCTTGCTCAGATACAAAATCGCCCCCAAATGCTCACTATCGGGCCCATTCTGTCATTCCGGCGTAGGCCGGAATCCAGGAGTGCGGGTCCGGTTCGTAGCTATAATCTCGTTCTTACATACCCCTGCCAGGGGAACCCCCCGGACTGCTCGAAAATCAAGGCTGTGGGCCCGCCCGGGTGTGACTGAAAGTGGTTGGGAAAGGGAGTTTACAAAGTAGGCCAGGATTGGCATTCTGCTGATGAATGGAAACAATGCGGATGGAGGGGTGATGCAGCGGATAATGCAGGAGATTATGGAACGAGCCATTGGGGAGATGCGGGAAGCCCTGGCCCAGGAAGTGGACGAAGGGGAAGCTGGGCATTGGGACCCGGACGCTTGGGAGGAAGAGGTCATCCAGTTCACCCGGCAAATGGGCCGGCGGATGATGCAAACCTGGGCTGAGGTGAAGGCTGAGCAAGCAAAAGCTCAGGGCCCTTTTGTCCCGGCCGCGGGGGAAGGCGGCATCTGCACCGGTGGCAACCCCTGGCGTGGTTAAGCCTCTTCGGACGGATTGAAGTGCAAGCCCCCTATCTGCGTTGCCCCCAGGAGCCTCCGCCGGCGGTGGGCCACCGGCCTTTCCAAGAGTTGACCGGATTGCGGGGTCGAGGCAAGTCATTGGCCTTGCAACGGGCCTTAAGCGACTTTGGGGCGGAAAGGTCCTTTGAGCGGGCCAGCCGGCAACTGAAGGAACACTACGGCGTCCGGTTGCACCGCAGCAGTGTCCGGGAGGTGGTGCTGCAACAAGCGGAAAGAGCTGGCGGATTTGTGGAGCGGGAGGCTATTGCCAGCTACCAGGGGCAGCGCAGCTACCGGCCTGGGCCGCCGTGGCTGATCGTGGAGGCCGATGGCAGCATGGTGCGCACTGGGAAGCTGGAGCCCGGCCCGGCGGGTGGAGTGAGTCTTGGGGGGCGTCCCAAACGGGTCAGAAAGACCCAGTGGCGGGAAGTGCGGCTGAGCCTGGTGGAGACGTTGGGTGGAGGGGAACGGCGCTACGCCGCGGCTATGGGCCCTCCCCAACGGACGGGAGAGCAGATGTTTGCCCTGGCGCTCCAGCACGGGTATGGGGACGGCACTTGGGTGCATGGCGTGGGAGACGGGGCGCCCTGGATTGCGCAGCAGGTGGCGCCGGTCTTCCCCAGGCAGCGCTTTCTGCTGGACCGCTACCATCTTTTGGAACACCTGCATGAGGGGGCGTCTGCCCTGTCGCCGGGCGACGCAGCAGCGGCCAGGGCTTGGGCCGGAGTGCAGGCGAGCCGCATTGACCAGGGCGAAGTGTCCGGGGTGGTAGCCGAATGCCGGAGCCGGTCGGGAGCAAACGCCGGGCATCCGCCGCACCGGCTGGCGGGATACCTGGAGAACCGGCAGGGACAACTGGATTACGCCACCGCCCGCCGGGAAGGTCTGCCCATCGGCAGCGGTGCGGTGGAAGGAGGGCATCGCCCGGTGATTCAAGATCGGTTGAAGTTGCCCGGCGCATGGTGGAAGGAGGAGACGGTGAACCCTATGCTGGCCTTGAGGTCCCTGCGAGCCAACAACCGGTGGGAAGCCTTTTGGAACTGATTCCAACCACTTCTAAACTAAAGCCAAGGTGAAATGTACATATCGCTAGACCGCACTGTCGGTCGCCCCCAGTTGGGACGTAAAGGTGAGATGAAGTGCCGTGGAGTCCTTTAGGTCGTCTTCAAGACCCCCGAAATGCACATCCCACCTTGGTATTGGTTTAGTCACACCCGAGCGAGGATGGTGGGAGCCGGAAGGGTGTCCGTCGGATTTTTGCGGGGACTTGGGGGAAGGATACAAGTAGTGAGGCCGGGGAGTGGTCAGGCCGAGCACTGGAAAAGAGATTCCGCCACCGCTTCCATAACCTCACCCGCCCGGTTTTTCTTCTCTCCCCTCTTTTACTCCCTTGGCCTGACTTTGCAATAGTCCTGTTCTTCGCTGTGGTGAGTTAAGGGTAGACGGCCAACGCTTCCAGGGAAGTGTCTTCCGGGAAGCCGGACATCAGGTTCATGTTCTGCACGGCTTGGCCCGCCGCGCCCTTGACCAGGTTGTCGAGGCAACTGATTACGATGAGCCGGTTGGCGTCGTGTTGAATGACCGGGTGAATCAGACACATGTTGTTGCCGAGGGTCTGCTTGGTCTGCGGGGGCTTGGAAACGACCTGAACGAAGGGGTGGCCGGCGTAGTAGTCACGGTATAGCTCCAGAATCTTCCGGGCGCCATCCTCGCCGGCCCATTGGTCCGGTTGGGCCAGGGTCGCGTAGCAGGTGCTGAGGATACCGCGGGTCATCGGTATCAGGTGGGGCAGGAAGGTCAGGTTGAGCGGCCCCGCGGTCATCGGGGCCAATTCCTGGATGATCTCCGGGTAGTGACGATGCCCGCCCACGGCGTAGGCAAAGGCGTTCTCGTTCACTTCCGAAAAGTGGTTTGTCATGTTGAGACTGCGTCCGCCGCCCGAAACCCCGGACAAGCTGCTCACTATGATGTCCGGGCCGATGATGCCCTGGGCGACCGCCGGGGCCAGCCCCAGGATGGCGCTGGTGGGGTAGCAACCGGGGTTGGCCACCAAGCGAGACGCCTTGATTTCGTCGCGGTGCAGCTCGGTCAGGCCGTAGACCGCTTCTTCCAGGTACGTTGGATCCTGGTGGGGAACGCCATACCAGGATTCGTACTCGTCGGCCTGCTTCAGCCGGAAGTCGGCGCTGATGTCCACCACCTTCATCCCATGTTCCAGCGCCGGGATGCACGCCTCGGCGCTGGCCTTGTGGGGAAGGGCGGAGAAAACCAGGTCCAAGCTCCCGCTAAGCTCGGGCTCGATGGTCAAGTCGAGGCTGGACAGGTGCGGGAACACCTCTCCCAAATGCTGCCCAGCGGCACTCCGGCCAGTGACCGAGGCAATCTCGACTTCGGGGTGGCGGTGCAGGATGCGGGCCAATTCCGACCCGGAGTACCCGGTGACGTTGACGATTCCTACCTTCACTTTTGCTAGTCCTCCTGCCGTGGTACGTGGGGTAATTGGCCGCCGTTGAGGCGTCCGTTGGGACGCGGTGGAGCCGCTAGTCTCTTGCTGTTGGCCGTTTTCATAAAACCCTTGCGCGACGGGCACACGTCGCCCACCACGCACTCGGCGCAAAGCGGACGCTGGGCTTTGCAGACCCGGCGGCCGTGATTGATGAACGCGACGTGGAAGTTGAACACCTCTTCGGGCGGCACCTTGTCTTCCAGAATCTCGTGGGCCTTGTCGACGCTCACCTTCGGGGCGATTGCCCCCAACCGCTGGGACACCCGGTAGATGTGGGTGTCGATGGCCATGGCCGGCATCCCCAAGGAGAAGCTCAGGATGATGCCCGCCGACTTGGGGCCGATGCCGGGCAACTGACGGAGCCAGGCTTTGGCCTCGGCCAAGGGCATTTCCCGGAGGAACGACAGGTCGAGGGAGCCGTTCAACTCCATGATCCGGCCCAGCACTTCCTTGATGCGGGGGGCCTTGATCTTGGCCAGCCCTCCGGGCGCGATGGCCTCTTCGATGTCGGCGGTCTCCGCCCCGGCCACCGCTTCCAGCGACCCGAACCGCTCCATCAAGCGGGCGAAGGCCCGGCTGGAATTCGTGTCCGACGTGTGTTGCGAGAGGATGGTGAAGACCAACTCGTCGGCCGGGGGCAGCCGCGGCTCCGACGGGAACGGGCCGTATTCCGCCGCCATCAACGCCACTGCGTCGACAATAGCGGCGGAAGACATCGTTCTTTTACGTCGCGTAGTCTGGGGCATTTGAATTGTGAACTTGGAATAGTGAATGTGGAAATTTTGGTTCTAAATGCTAGAACAGGTGGCAGGAAACCGTGTGGCCGGGGCCGACTTCCTTTACCACGGTCTCATCTACGGAGCAGTGGTCCATGGCGAAAGGGCAGCGTGGGTGGAAGTGGCAGCCGGAAGGCGGGTTCAGGGGCGACGGGACCTCCCCGGCAAGGATCATCTCTTCCTGAACGGTGTCCGGGTGGGACGGCAGCGCCGCCGACATCAGCGCCCGCGTGTAGGGATGGGAGGGGTTCTCGAAAAGCTCCTTGACCGGCGACAGCTCGACGATCCGCCCCAAGTACATGACCGCCACCCAAGTACACATGTAGCGCACCGTGGCCAGATGGTGAGCGATGAGCATGTAGCTAACGTTGTACTCCACCTGCAAGTCCTTCAGCAGGTTCATTATCTGAGCCCGGATGGAAACGTCCAGCGCCGACACCGGCTCGTCGAGGATAATTATCTTCGGGTTCAGCGACAGGGCGCGGGCGATGGCCAACCTTTGCCGCTGTCCCCCGGAGAATTCGTGCGGGTAGAGGTTGGCGTGGTACGAGTTCAGCCCCACGTCGTTCAGGAGCTTGAGGACTCTTTCCTGAATCTCGGCCCGGGGCAGGTCCCAGTTGATCACCATGGGCTCGGCGATCAGGTCGCGAACCCTCATGCGCGGGTTCAGCGAGCTCCAAGGGTCCTGGAAAACCGCCTGCACCGAACTGCGGTATTCCTTGCGGACGGTCGAAGTGGCCTCGTAGATGTCTTGGCCTTCGAAGCGGATCGAACCCTCGGTGGGCTCTTCCAGCATCAGCATCATCTTGGCGGTGGTGCTCTTGCCGCAGCCGGACTCGCCGACGATGCCCAGGGTCTCACCGGCCTTGAGCTCGAAGGAGACTCCGTCCACCGCCTTGATGTTGCCGGTGGTCTTGGAGATCAACAGTCCCTTGGTCACCGGGAAGTATTTTTTCAGGTCCAGCGCTTCCAGCAGGACCTCACCGGCGGCCCGGTTCCCGGTGGTGGGGGATGCCTCTAGCGTAGTCATATCAACCGCCAACACGAAGCGTCGTGGCCTTCGCCAATGGTAGTCCTGTCCGGGTATTCTTCCCGGCAGCGGTCCATCACGTACTGGCAACGGTCCGCGAAGGGACAGCCGGGAGGGAGATCGTGCAACGCCGGGGGCTGGCCCTCAATGGAATAGAGGCGCTCGACGTCCTCCTCCATTTTCGGCACCGACGCCAGCAGCGCCTCGGTGTAGGGATGGGAGGGCCTGTTGAATATGTCCCGGACGCTGCCCTGCTCCACGATGCGGCCGGCGTACATCACGGCCACCCGGTCGCACATCTTCGCCACGATGCCGAAGTCGTGGGTGATGAAGATCAGCGAAAGGTCCGAGTCCCGTTGCAGGTCCTTCAGCAGCTTCAGGTACTGGGCCTGAATGGTCACGTCCAGCGAGGTGGTGGGCTCGTCGGCGATGAGCACCTGGGGCTGGCAGGAGATGCCGATGGCCCCGACCACCCGCTGCCTCATGCCGCCACTCATCTGGTGGGGGTAGTCTTTGACCCGGCTCTCGGCAGCGGGGATGTTCACCTTCCGCAGCACGCTAAGGGCGTGTTCCATCAGTGAGCGCCTGGGGATGTCCTGATGGATGCGGATGGCCTCGGTTACCTGGTTGCCGATGGAAAAGACGGGGTTCAACGAAGTCATCGGGTCTTGAATGATCAGCGCGATCTTACTGCCGCGGACGCGGTTCATATCCCCATCGGACATTTCAAGCAGATCGTCACCGTCGAGGACGATTTTGCCGGAGACGATGCGACCCGGCGGCGTCGGTATCAGCCGCATCAGCGACAGCATAGTCACCGACTTGCCCGATCCCGACTCTCCGACGATGCCGAGAGTCTCACCCCGGCGCAGGTCGAAGCTGATGCCGTCCACCGCCTTGACCGTGCCCCACCGGGTCTGGAAATAGGTGCGCAGGTCCTCCACGTGGAGCACTACCTCACCGTAGCTATTGGCGTCCTCTTCTGTTCTTCCGGTAGTTATATCGGTAGCCATATGCAACCTCTAGCCTTCCTTTCCTGTTCAGCGGATTGTGGGTTCCCTAATCTCCCGCGAACCGGTCGACCAACAGTAGAGCCATGCCTGCAAGTAACGCGCCGCCCAACGCAATCAGCGAGAAGGTCAGCCGGTCCAGCCGCGGAGACATATGGCTGATCTGCTCATTTATCTCGCGGACCTGCTCCCGAATAACGATTAACTGTCCTTCGACTTGGCCGATCCGGCCCGATAGGTATGTTTCTGCAGCCACTCGGTTTTCCTTCCCTCTACCGCTACCCTACTCGGTCCGACGCAATCGCGAGTCGAACTTGCCCCAAAGCCAGTCGCCGAAAAGGTTCAGCGCCATCACGGTAAGCATTATAGCAACGTCAAGGGGATTCGTCGGGGCGGGGCCTTTGCTCTGTGCGGAGGAATTGCTCCAGGTCACGCACCAGGTCTTCGGGGTCGGGGATGCCGCTGGCCGCGACCGATTCGTCGTACTGATTCTCCAGCTTGGTCACGTAGGAACTGATCTGTTCGTCGCGCGCCACCGCCTTCACCACTTCCTCGTCGAAAGTAGCCGCCGCGGCTTGAAGCTCCTCCAAGTCCAGGGGCAGCTTCAGCAGGCGGGTGAGGGTGCGCAACAGCGTATAGGCGACCCGGTAGTTGGGGGCGGCCTGCAAGTAGTGGGACGTGTGGCCCCAAATGGAGGCGTAACCCATTTCCTGGTTGGTGCAGGCTTCCATCACCGAGGAACTGATCCCGGTGGGGCCCTGGTAGTTGGAGGAACGGATGTCCGAACCCTCCAGGAACTCCCGCAGGTCGCTGCGGCTGGAGGTGCCGCTCAACCGCACCGGGCGGGTGTGGGGCACGGCGTCGAGCAGCGCACCGATGTGGATGACCGTCTCCACGCCGTGGTCGCGGGCCAATTGGGCAACGCCGCGGGAATAGGTGCGCCAGCGCAGGTTGGGTTCCACGCCCATAAAGACCATGATGCCGGTCTCGCCGGTCGGCCCGGTCAGGTAGGAGAACTCGTTGGCGGGCCAGTGGATGCGGCGGCGTCCGTCGCGGGTGCGGGTCGTGTGGGGGCGGGTCTGGGAGAAGTCGTAGAACTCCTCCGGATCGAACTCAGCGAATTTCCGCGAGCCGAACTTGCGTTGCAGATATTTGATCGCGCTGGTAGCCCCCTCGGCGGCGTCGGCCCAGCCGCTGAAGCCGATGAGGAGGGTGTCCAGTTTGCGCTCCGGGGTGTAGTCAACGGAAAGGAAGTCCATTGCTCTCCGCGGGCAGTCAAAGATACGCCTAGTATACACCCGCGAAACGGGACAGGCGGAATAGGTCCAGGTCGTGGCTGGTCTCGCCAAACTGGGCCAGGTCGGCCATGATCTCGCCGATCACGCTGGAGAACTTGAACCCGTGGCCCGAGAATCCGGCAGCCAGGGAGACCTGTGGGTATTCGGGGTGCAGGTCCAGGATGAAGTGCTCGTCAGGCGTGTTGGTGAACATGCAGGCTTTCAGCGAAAGCGCCGGTCCCGCCGCCTCCGGGAAGTAGCGGCTCACGAACTCGCGCAACACCGCTTCGTCCTCGGGGTGCGCTTCCCGGTCGAGTTGGTCCGGGTCGGCGGTCTGGTCCAGGTGGTGAGACTTGCCGACCTTGAAGCCGGGCACTCCGTACACTGGGAAGCCGTAGAACCGGCCCTCGTCCACGTAAAGGCCGAACACCGGAAAGGTGTCGGGGCGGAACAATTCCGGCCGCTCCGGTTGGAACCAGCCCATGACCTGGCGCTCCGCCACCGCGAATTGGGCCAGCGTCGGCGCGATCTTCGGCGCCCAAGCCCCGGCCGAGACCACCAGCCGCCCGGCCCGGTAGCTGCCGCGGGCGGTGCGGACGACCACGCCCTCGCCCGCCGGCTCCCACTCCAGCACGCGCTCCCGGCCATGCACCTCGGCTCCGGCTTCCAGCGCGGCGTTCACGTGGTTCACGATGCACCGCTCCGGCAACAGGAAACCGCCGTCAGCCTGGTAGACGGCGGCGATGTCCCCGTCGAGCCGGTAGCCGGGGAAGCGGCGGCCGGTTTCCGGACCGGTGAGCACCTCGTAAGGGATATTGTGGGTCTCGCAGGCTTCCACCGCGCCTTGAAAGAAGGGACTCTCCATGTGGCCCGCCCGCACCGAGCCGGTGGTAACCAGCAGCCGCTCGCCGGAGGCGTTCTCCAGTTGGTGCCAAAGCTCGTAGGCCCGGCGCACCAGGGGCACGTAAGACGGATGCTCCTGAAGGGTGTAGCGGATCATCCTGGAATAGCCGTGGGATGAACCCATCTCGTGGGGAATGTCGAACTGCTCCAGCCCCAACACGCTCCAGCCGCGCCGGGCCAGATGGTAGAGGGCCGCGCTGCCCATGCCACCCACACCGATTACTATGGCGTCGTATTCTTTCATGCTTAACCTTGGGCGAGATTTCGCAGTCGGCTAATCAGCCACAATGGGCCATGAATTGGCCGGAATAAGCCAATTCATTTGTTCACAAGCGGCTCCATCGCGCGCCTCGTCCATGACCTGTGCCGACAACCAGACCGAGAGCTCTCAGCGTAGCCAAGTTTTCCCGTACTTGCCGCTTAATGGTCTCCGCTCCCAAGAGCGAGCATACCTCGCTCAGGGCGAGGCTACGCTGATCGAGGAGAGATAGAATCTCACGTTGTTGCTCGGTAAGGTCTCGTCCCACACGCTGTGGTGGCACGTATTGGCTAGGCCGAAAGCGTACGATAACAGAGCCAGCAGTATCCTCGATTTGGGGCGGAGGCAGACCGGCAGATGTCGTTAGCTCCATCATTTTGAGCGTTCCGCGCCCCCATTGCTCGATAAAACCGCGCCTGTAGAAAACGCGGGCAATCAAGGGATTCCAGGGCAGCGACTCGTGGGGAGCGAACAATTGGTCCGCAGTCAGGCCGAAGTGGAGGGTTCCAGACGAGGTCACCTCAAGGCGATCATCGTAGACACCCAACGCCACCGATCCGCCCCCAATCGAATAATCACGGTGGCAGAAAGCGTTGGCTAGAGCCTCCCGCAACGCAACCGGTGGATAAAGGGGATCGTCGACTCGTTCAAAGAGGTTTGGAGCGATGCGGCCAGCCACAGGCAGGCTTTCTCTGAGGAAGCGCTCCGCTTGCACAAGCAGCGAGAACGCGTTGCCGTGGAATTGTCTGTTATCTGCAAATTCGGTGCGGTCGATGCCGCGGAAGCGGGCGACTCTGAGCAGACATTGCGGCATCTCGGCCTCGACCCGATCAGTGGCGCCGAACAACACCGCGGCGGCGCGTAACAATGAACTGTCCTTGACGAGACCTAGCCCCTGCAGCAGTTGCCAAGGGTCACGAGTACCGGGGTCCTCCGCGCGGCCTCGCCGAACCGACTCTTCGACCGTACGTATGATCTCAGCGGTGTTGAGGTCATCGACTGACCAACCTGAGGTGGGTTGGTTCTCCCAGCGTTGCTCGCTGTGCAGACGCTCGAACAACATCTGGTTGTATTGATCGTTGGACATGCGCAAGTTGGTGTTGCCGACCCGACGATAGGCTATGTTCTTGTAGGTGTGTGGCCGCATAGACCCTTGATTCACACTCGCCACGATAACTTGACGGCCTTCTCCCATAGGAATCCGATCGATGGTCGGGTAGGTTGGCGGATCGATTCTTTGAATCTCTGCGCTAATGTTCTCAAGCGTGTGATCGCTTACCTGCTGACCGACCACTGAGCCTTCCTTAGTTATGCCGAATGCGACTCGGCCGCCGCGGGTGTTGAGCATTGCGCACATTGTTTTGGCGGCTTCGCGGCGTTCGCCGGTCGTCTTCTTGAACTCCAGCGTTTCCGATTCCCCTTCCGCAGCTAGCACGGCAATCTGGTCAGGGGTCATTAGGGGTGACCTCCGTAGTACGTGGGACAATAATCAGCATTGGCCAGCAATTGGCCAGAATAAGCCAGCAATTGGCCAGAATAAGCCTACTGCCCCAGGCCGCGCTGCATTCCGCGCAGGTAGCCGGCCTGGCCGCCGTGCTGGTTCACTTCCCAAACCAGTATGCGGAACATGTCGGCCAGCTTCATGGTTTGCCCCTGCCGGTTGGTCATGTCCGTCGCGCCGAGGGAATCGTCGTCGTGCTGCTCCAGGAAGGCGAGCAGGTTCTCGCGGGCGGCGGTGGCGTACTCCACCAGCAGGGCCTTATCCGGGCAGCGCCAGTCTGCTAGGTCCTCGGCGGAGTAGCCGAAGCCCACGGCCATCGGCTCCGGGGCGAATCCCAGCCGCTCGGCCCATCCCTGCTCGTACAACTGGGGTTCGCGTCGCGCCAGCGTTTGTACCCACATATCCAGCGCCCGCCCATAGTGCCAGAGGATGAATCCTATGGAATGGCACTGGTCGTTGGGCCGGTACTCGATCTCCGCTTGAGTCAGCCCGTCCAGGTATCGCTCCATCCATTCCCAATGGACGTTGAACGACTGGCGGATGAACTCTTGGAGCGTCATTTTCCCTCCCTCGGCGCTGGCTTCTATCTGGCGCAACGTTAGCTGGGCGCGGCGTTAGGCGCGGTGAATGGCCGTGCCGGGGGTGGTCATCTGCATGGAGAATACGGAAGTGCGGGCGGTGAACAGCATGGTGCGGTTGTCGTCCCCGCCCCAAGCGCAGTTGGCCGGGATTTCCGGCAAGACTATGACGCCCTGCAGACTCCCAGAAGAATCGAACACCCAGCAGCCTCCGGAGCCCGTGCAGTAGACCCGGCCTTCGACGTCAACCTTCATTCCGTCGGGCACGCCGTCCTGGTTGGAGTGCATGTCGGCGAATATACGACTGTTGCTCAGGCTGCCGTCGGCGGCGACGTCGAAGGCGCGAATGAACTGGTGACGGCATACCTGACCCCGCTCCTTCTCCTCGATGCAGCCGTCGTCCAGCCGGGTGATGGCGACGTACAGGACGCTTTCGTCGGGAGAGAAGGCGATGCCGTTGGGGTATTCCGTGTTGCGGGTTGCCACGGAAACGGAGCCGTCGGGTGCGACCCGGTGGACGCCGGCGAAGTCCAGCTCCCGCTCCTCGGCGGTCAGGCGTCCGGCGGGGTCGGTGAAATACAACGAGCCGTCTGAGCGGCCCACCACGTCGTTGGGGCGGTTGATCCGCTTGCCGTCCACATGGGTGGCTATGGGAGTGTAGGAACCGTCGGCCCCCCGCCGCGTGAGTTGCCGGTTGTCACCCTCACACAGAATCAGGTTGCCCTGCAGGTCGAAGGTGAGTCCGTTTGACGCGCCGCTGTTCTCCCGGAACACTTCGGGAATCCCGCCCGGCGCCAGCCGGTAGACCAGAGTCCTGCGGATGTCGACAAACAACCAGTAGCCGTCAGGGTGCCAGACCGGGCCTTCGGTGAACACGAAGCCGGTGGCCAAGCGTTGAGGCCGCGATGCCACGATGCCGGAAAGTTGATCCGCCATGATTCCCTCCTTTATTGCGTCTACGGCGTCAGATGGGCCAGGTATTGGCCCTCGAAGTCCATGCCTGCCAGGTCGGCAAACGCCTGCATCAAGCGCCGGGTGATGGGGCCCGGCGGCGGCCCGCCGGCAATGGGAGCGCCGTTTATCGAGGCGATTGGGCAGATGCAGAGGCTGGTGGAGGTGAGAAACGCCTCGTCGGCGGTGTAGGCGTCGAACAGGTCCAGGTCTTTCTCCTGGGGGTCCAGGTCCAACCCGGAGGCCAGATCCAGAACGGTCTGGCGGGTGATGCCCTCCAGGACAAACTGCCCATTCGGAGTCAAGACCGAGCCGTTCTTCACCAGGAAGATGTTGGAGCCGCGCCCCTCGGTCAGGTTGCCGGACTCGTCCAGCAGCACGGCCCACGAGCCGGGGGCGGTCCCCTGGGCTTCCAGGTCGCCCAACACCAAGTTCAGGTAGTTGTGGGTCTTGGCCCGGGGACTCATGAACCGCGGCGGCACCCGGGGCACCGACGGGGTGATAATGCGCGCGCCGTCCCGGTAGAGCGGGGCCCGGCTGGCAAAGGGGATGGCGTGGGTCTCGATGAGTACGTTGGGGCGTTCCTCGCCCTCGACGCCGCGGCTTATCCGTTGCATCACCCACAGGTCCTGGTTGGGAGGGAGCAGCGGGTGGTTATGGGCGACGACCTGGCGCGACCAGTCCTCCATCTCCGCCTGGCTCATCCCCGGGTCGATTCGCACGTAGCGCAACGAGTCATACAGCCGCCGGACGTGCTCGGTCAGCTTGAAGGGGACACCGTTGAAGGTGCGAGCAGCGTCGAACACCGCGTCTCCGTAGATGTATCCGCGGTCGCGGATGGGGATTCCCACTTGGGACTCAGGCTTTAGCTCGCCGTTGAAGAAGGCGATGGGTCCATCTTGGGACATTGCCGCACTCGACTTGGTTAATCTACGCCGGGAGTTAGCCGTTCTCGCGTTGCGCCAAATCCGGGGACGGGCCGACGCCACGCCGAACATTAGCTGATGGCGGCAATAATACCATAACGGGCCGACAGTCGAATCGGGACAAAAAAGCCGGTGGCCGGAGTTAGTCCTCCGGCCACCGATAGCTCACACGCACGGCTGTTTGCTATAGCGGGGCAGCACTACCCCTCGGGCTGCTAGTTGAGGATGGGCACCTCCATCGTGTCCCGTTCCGTCAAGACTGCCGGGAAGGTCACGTCCACGCCGAGTGTGTCGATTCCGTGCCCGGTGGCCTGGTAGGTGAACTTTGTTGTATCGACCGGCACGACCAAGCCTTCTCCCACGACTCCGACAGTGACCAGCCGCCACTCCCATACTTCACCGGGATCCAGAACGCCGTCGGCGGACGTGTCGCCGCCGATGAATTCGGGCGAGTCAATGTCCAAGCGTTCGCCCATTGGCGCCACTTCAACGTATGGATCAGTGAGCGGGACATCGCCGGTGTTCGCCTCGGTGATGGTCAGCACGTTGATGATGATTCTCAGGCTTATGGCATCGGTCTGGGTCACGTCGATGACCGTGGCGGGCGCGATCAAGTCGACCACAGCGGAGTCAGTGGCCATTACCGAGCCGCCGTCGGGCGCCGTAGCCTCTATATCGACCACGTTGACGATGTCTTGCTCAAGGTCTCCTGAACTGCATTGATAACTGGTAGAGCCTGCGGGTTGGAGGTCCGGCAGTTCTCTGGAGCAGTCCGGCGTCAGGTTGGAGGTCACCATCACGTTGGACAGCATGGAGTCTCCATTGTTGCTTACGGTGATGGTGAAATTGGTTGATGTACCCTTGTGAATCGTTTGATAGTCCGGCTTTATCTCGATGAAGAGACCCAGGCCGAAAACTTCCACGGTGACTTCGTCGGAGCTTGTCAGCGTGGCGACGCCTTCCACCACGCCCACTACCGTGCCAGTGACTATCGTGGTGCCTTGGGGAAAGACCGGGCTGCACTCGTAGCTGACGACCTCGGCTACCGCCAAGGTAGCGATAACCCGGCCGCATTCGGTGGCCGCGGGGACCGTTACCGTTACGTCGGTCAAGGCGGCCGGGCTCGTGTTCATCACCTCCACCATGATGGCGGCTGCGTCGCCTACCCGGACTTGTTGGACCTCCGGCGTGAGGTCAATGGCAACCGCAACGGTTTCGACATCGATCTCGGTGATGGTGCTGTCACCGACGCTCCCCTCGCTGGGCGATATGCCGCCGACAGCCTGGCCGGTTACGGCAAACTCGTTGGTGGCATCCTCTTCGGGGATAAAACTACAGGAGAACGACTGCGATGTCCCAACTGCTAGCGTGTCGATCATCCGGCCGCAGTCTGTGGGAAGCGTGTCACTGACTTCAACGTCCGACAACTCAAACCCGCCGTTGTTCGCCACGGTGACGGTGAAGTCGGCGGTGCCCCCCAAGTATACGAGTTGCTTGGGCGGTACGACCTGAATCTCGATCTCCGGGGGAATCATGCGGATCTGGTCCGAAATGGACCCAGCGGCCTCGGGGCGGGTCTCGCCTTCGCCGACGCTGTGGGAGCTTCCGCCCGAATAGCTGACCATAACGGTCAGCGCCGAGTTCTCGGCATCGGCCTGATCGACCGTGTAACGCGCGGCCGGGCCTTCGTATACCGTGCCCAAGCTGACCACCGGGATTTCCGGAGTGCCTTCGAAACCGGCGACTCCTACCGCGTCACCAGCGGGCGTCGTAATCGTAAGCTGTCCTCCGCTGTAGTTACAGGCGGTATCCCCCTCCCGCAACTCAGGTATAGAAAGGATGACTCGATAGAATATCTCGTCGCCGTTGGACACGCGGGTGACGAAATTGCCGTCCGTGTCGGTCGTCAGAACAGACAGACCCACGGTGGACACGTTGCACTCCGCAGGCTCTTCTTGCCCAAACACAAACTGACTGCTAAAAATCAGCACACCCAACACGGCGGCGATAGACACGATGATGAACGCCGGAAGAAGCGCCTTGCGTTGAATTAAGTCCATTGATTTGCTCTCCATGTGGGTTGAGGTTCACGCTTGGGCAAGGCCACGGCTAACATAATACCATCAACAACAAATAGCAATACCCTTAACAAATAGCAATACCCTTGACCAGTCGAGAGGCCCTCTTTTTGGCCCTTCTCAGGCACGTTACCGGTGATGCGCCACGGGGCCGCACACAACCTGCCCAATCGAAGGCGGGGAGTCGCAAGACAACGGCCGAAAGGGAGGGTTCTCCGGCTATTGCACAGTCAATTTCCTAACCCGCGTTCCCCCCGGACCACACGCAAGGGCGTTGGTTTGGACTGTATACATCGGCTGCCACACCCCGGCTTTCCGGGCGGGACTCCGTTATATCCAAGAAACTCATCTGGGAACACATCGGGAGGGCTTTCAGCAGACCGGCGCCAGCTTTAGGCGCTCGCCTGCGCCAGCTCCTCGGCCTCGGCCTTGCTGAGGATGCGGAACACCTTCAGGCTGGGGTCTTCCTTGGCCACGCCGCGCGCCGCCGGCCGCCCGTTCTTCATGGTAACCAGCTCCACCTGGTCCATCTCGACTACCTTGCGGAGCTTGGTGCAATAGGCCGTCAGGGGTTTCGATGGCATGATCTCACCTCTTTAATGTATTCTCAGCGGGTGCATTCGCGGCTCCTGGAATTACCCGCGGGAAGTCGTAGGGCGTGTTATATGAAGGCTGATGCGCCGCAGGGGATAAATCGTGGCCCCGCACCTCCCTACACGATGACCGGCATATTGTATTCAGCCCTATTTGGCATGTCAACATAATGTAGACGGATTTTTGAAACTTTGACCAATTGTGTGATTCACCCTTATATTCGGCTTTGGCCGGAAGTGCGGGCCGGGATGTTAGAATAACGCCAGCCAGTTTTTACACGCAGGACTTTCACCCGAAACTTTCACCGGGAATAAGAAAGCGGCTCGACCAAAGGGGTTCTTCTCAAGATGGGCACTCTATTCATCGTGCGCCACGGCCAGACCGTGTGGAACAAGGAAGACCGGATTCAAGGCCATACCGACATCGCGCTCTCGGAGCGGGGCGTCCAGCAGGCCCGGCTGTTGCGGGAACGCTTGGCTGCCGCCCGGCTGGACGCGGCGTACACTAGCGACCTGCGCCGCGCCTCGGAGACCGCCGAAATCATCCTGGAGGGCCGGGACGTGCCACTATACCCCACGCCCCGGTTGCGCGAGTACCGGAAGGGCGCTCACGAAGGACTCACCTTCGAGGAAATCAGGTCCCGCTTCCCCAACGACTTTCCCACCTACGTCACCAAGGACCTCGACTACTCTCCCGAAGGCGGGGAAAGCACCCGCGCCGTCAGTGTGCGCATGGCCGGGGTAATCAACGAGATCAAGGCGGACCACTTGGACGAATCGGTGTTGGTGGTCGGACACGGCGGTTCGCTCCGGGGCGCGATGCGGGCGCTGCTGGGTATGCCGCTGGACGCCAACTGGCGCTTTCTGTTCGGCAACTGCACGCTCACCATCGTAGACACCTACGCCGACAACGCAGTGCTGCGGTTGTTCAACGACGGCTCCCACCTGAACGCCCTCGGCCCGGCGGACTAGGAATCATGGCAGGCAACGTCCTGATGGTCCAAGGCACTGCTTCCCATGTCGGCAAGAGCGTGCTGGTGTCGGCCCTCTGCCGCATCTTCCGGCAAGACGGCTTTCGCGTCGCGCCCTTCAAGGCCCAGAACATGTCCAACAACTCCTACGTCACCGCCGACGGGGGCGAAATTGGCCGCGCCCAAGCGGTCCAGGCCGACGCCGCCGGGGTGGAGGCGCGGGTCGAGATGAACCCGATACTGCTCAAGCCCGAGGCCGACCACACTTCCCAAGTGGTCCTGTTGGGCCGCCCTTTGGTCTCCGCGGGGGCCAGGGACTACTTCGCCGCCCTCAAGCCCCGTCTCTGGCAGGCGGTACGAACTTCCTTGGACAGCCTGCGCCAAGAATTCGACATCGTAGTGGCCGAGGGCGCGGGCAGCCCCGCCGAAATCAACCTCAAGGCCACCGAGATCGTCAACATGGCCGTGGCCCGCTACGCCAACGCCCCCGTGATGCTGTGCGGCGACATCGACCGGGGCGGGGTGTTCGCCGCGCTGGTCGGCACGATGGAACTGCTGGAGCCGGACGAGAAGGCGCTGGTGCAGGCTTTCATCATCAACAAGTTCCGCGGCGACGTCAGCCTGCTCACCGACGGCCTGACCTGGCTGGAGGAGCGCACCGGC
The DNA here is from genome assembly GCA_965197575.1 of Dehalococcoidia bacterium. Taxonomy (GTDB): domain Bacteria; phylum Chloroflexota; class Dehalococcoidia; order Lucifugimonadales; family UBA3495; genus VXOI01. The sequence continues at coordinate 4,103,781 of OZ240214.1, read as the reverse complement.
GTCCCGGTGGCCGGCGTGGTGCCCTATTTCCGGGACATCCACGTTCCCGAGGAAGACTCGGTGCCGCTGGAGTACGCCGCCCCGGCCCCAACGGAGGCGGTGTTGGACGTGGCGGTGGTCTACCTGCCGCACATATCCAACTTCGACGATTTCGACCCGCTGGCCCATCACGCCGGGGTCTCGTTGCGTTACGCCGACTCCGCAACGGCGCTGGGCAAGCCCGACCTGGTTATCATCCCCGGCACCAAGACCACCATCCCGGACTTGGCTTGGATAAGGGAAAGGGGGCTGGCCCAAGCGGTGCAAGAGCTTCATAGGCACGGCACGCCCGTGGTCGGCATCTGCGGCGGCTACCAGATGCTGGGCAGGACTCTCAACGACCCCGACCGCGTCGAATCGTCCCTGACCAGCATGGAGGGACTGGGCTTGCTGCCGATGGACACCGTGTTCCAAGGTTCCAAAGAGACCCACCGGATCAAGGGCCAAGTCGTCGAGTCGGTCGGACTCTTGGCCGGGGCTGCCGGGCTGCCGGTGCAGGGCTACGAGATACACATGGGCCGTACCACCGGCGAGGGCGTGGCCGCGCCGGTGCGGATCGACGAGCGCGCCGACGTGCCGGTGGATGCCGCCGGAGACCTGGACGGCGCGGTAAACGCTGCCGGGAACGTGCTAGGCACCTACGTTCACGGCCTGTTCCACAACACCGAGCTTCGCCGGGCCATGCTCAACGAGTTGGCGCGGCGCAAGGGCGTTAGCCTGCCGGAGGCCGCGCCGGAGTTGGACTTGGACCGGGAGTACGACCGGCTGGCCGACTGGGTGCGCTCCAGCTTGGACATGGAGCTAGTGTACCGCTTGGCGGGGCTGAGCCGCGACTTCGAGCGCACCTCGGCCAATTGGTAGAGGGGCCCGGCGGTCAGGTGGCCTCCCGCATTTGCTTGGTGCTGGGCGGCATCCGCTCCGGCAAGAGCGCCTTCGCCGAGCGGCTGGTGCGCGAGACCGGGGGAACCGCGCTGTACGTGGCCACCGGAGTGGCGACCGACGCGGAGATGCAAGAGAGGATTCGACGCCACCGGGAAGCCCGGCCCGCCCACTGGACCACCCTGGAGGAGCCGTTGGACCTAGCGGTGGCGCTGGCGGTTCGGCTCGTCGGCGGAGCGCCGCCCGACGCGGTGCTGATAGACTCGGTGGATGTTTGGCTGGCGAATCTGTTGCTGGCCCACGAAGGGGAGTCGAAGCGGCGGCTGGAAGACAAGGCGGTGCAATGCGTCGATGCGCTCGTTGCGGTAATGGAGGAGTCGCCAATGGCCTTCTTCTTGGTGAGCAGCGAAGTCGGGCATAGCCTGGTGGCGACTGAGGCGTTGGGCCGCCGTTTCCAGGACGCGCTGGGGCTGGTGAACCAGGAACTGGCCACTGCCGCCGATGAGGTTTATTTCGTGACCGCCGGAATCCCGGTCAAGATCAAGCCGCAGGAGAATAGCACCTTTGGTCTCTGAGACAGAGCAGTCGGCTCCGGTAGCCAGCGCCACCGTCCGCGCCCCCGGCGTGTGCGGAGAGCTGGCCCAAGGAACGATAAACGACATCAATTTCCTGATCACCTGTCCCGTAGACTTCCACTCCCGGGTGAGGGTTGACATATACAACGACGGCCGCGGCGTCGAAGCCCCGCCGAATATTCATGGGGGCTGCGAAAAAACGGCGGCGGCGGTGCGGCGCACCCTGGCCCAACTGAAGCAGGCCAAGCTCCGGGCCAGGGTGCAGGTCGCCAGCCCCATCCCCCGCAGCAAGGGCATGGGCAGCAGCAGCGCCGATCTGACCGCCGCCATCGCCGCCACCGGCCTGGCCTTGGGCGAGGAACTGCCGCCGGAGCGGATCGCGCAAATCGCTCTTTCCATCGAGCCGACCGACGGCGTGATGATGCCGGGGGTGGCGCTGTTCGACCACCGGGCGGGACTCATCCGCGAGAGCCTCGGCCCTCCCCCTCCCATGGAAATCGTGGCCTTGGACTTCGGCGGCACAGTGGACACCGACGCCTTTAACCTGGTGAACCGCACCTCGCAGTGGCGGTCGGTCAGTGAGCAGACCGCCGAATCGCTGCGGCTGGTGCGCCGCGGCATCGAGGAGGGCAGTCCGGCGCTGGTCGGCCAGGGCGCGACTATCAGCGCCGAGGCCGGCCAGCACGTCTCCCCCAAACCCCGCTTGGACGAGGTGATAAACTTCGCCAGCGAGGTCGGAGCCGTGGGCGTGAACGTGGGCCACAGCGGCACCATCATGGGTGTGCTGCTGGACGCCCGGGAGCGGCGCGGCAAGTCGACTTACCTGCGCGCCCGCCAAGCCTTCCCCGACGCCGAGACGGTCTACCACTTCCGCCTCTTGGGCGGTGGCGCGCAACGAGTTTCCTAACATTTGACATGGATATACAGGATAAATGTCAATAATCCTGTATATCCTGTGCATCCATGTCTGAAACAGGGGTCAGAGCGAGGGTAGAAACATGGCCGAATACAAGCTGGCGGTAATCCCCGGCGACGGTGTGGGCCCGGAAGTAATCGCCGAGGGCCGCAAGGTGCTGGAGACCATCTCGGGCTCGGGCGGCGGCCCAACCTTCCAATTCACCGAGTTCCCTTGGGGCTCGGCCTACTACCGCGAGACTGGCCGCCTCATGCCGGAAGACGGCCTGGAACAGCTCAAGGGCTTCGACGCCATCCTGTTCGGCGCGGTGGGCGACCCGGAGATTCCCGACCATGTGACCCTCCAGGGCCTGCTCCTCCCCATGCGCCGGGGCTTCGACCAGGGCATCTGCGTCCGTCCGGCCTATCTTTATCCCGGCGTCGAGTCGCCCTTGGCCGGCAAGAAGGCTGGCGACATCGACATGGTCATCTTCCGGGAGAACACCGAGGGCGAATACGCGCCGGTGGGCGGCCGCCTGAATGCCGGTTCGCCCTACGAGACGGTCATCCAGAGCAACGTCTTCACCCGCCGCGGCACCGAGCGAATCATCCGCGCCGCCTTCGAATACTGCGTCCAGCGCAACAAGCGCGGGGCAGGCAAAGTCACCTCAGTTACGAAGTCCAACGCCCAAGCCTTCGGCATGGTCTTCTGGGATGAGGTGTTCGCCGACGTGGCCGCCGAATTCCCCAACGTGGAGACCGAGTCGCTGCTGGTCGACCGGGCCGCGATGGACTTCGTGCGCTGGCCGGAGGACTTCGACGTGGTGGTGGCCTCCAACCTGTTCGCCGACATCCTATCCGACATCGCGGCGGTGGTGACCGGCAGCATGGGTCTGGCCCCCAGCGCCAACATCAACCCCGACAAGCTTTACCCGTCGTTGTTCGAGCCGGTGCACGGCGCGGCCTTCGACATCATGGGCAAGGGCATCGCCAACCCGCTGGCCACCGTCTCCGCCGTGGCCATGATGCTGGACCACCTGGGCGAGCTCGAGGCCGCCCGCCGCGTCGACAAGGCCGTGGCCCGCTGCCTGGAAGAGCGCAGCGTCCTCACCGCCGACCTCGGCGGCAGCGCCACCACCGCCCAAATGGGCGACGAGGTAGTGCGGCTGCTGCGGGCGGGGTAGCACGGGCGGGCAGTTGATAGAGAAGACAAGAACTTGAACAATGAAATCCGCTGGAAATACCGCTTCGTCAATTACGAGCGGGCCTACGCCCGGCTGAGCGAGGCATTGGAGAACGGCGCGGAGTCCCTGAGCCAGCTGGAAAGGGAAGGGGTAATCCAGAGGTTCGAGTTTACGTCTGAGCTTGCTTGGAACACCATGAAAGACCGCTTGGAGCACGGCGGGGTGGCTTTGGGTCGAGTCACTCCACGAGACGTGATTCGAATGGCCTTCCAGTCCAGATTCATTGATGAGGCTGAGACTGAAACGTGGTTCGATATGTTGGAAGACCGGAATAGCATGTCCCATAAGTATAGCGTTGAAGAATTTGAGGAAATCCTCGACAATGAGGAAATCCTCGACAATATCGAAGTTCGCTATCTGCCATTTTTTCAGGCCCTAGTCGAGAGGTTGGGCCGTGAGATGTTGGAATGCTGACGATTCCTGTGCTGAACGACAAGACATTGCGGACTCTGACGAAGGTTTTCTCGAACTACCCTGAGCTGACCGAGGTCATCCTCTACGGTTCGCGGGCCACCGGTAAGGCGACTCCGCGCTCCGACATCGACATGGCAACACGCGGAATCCTCGACCGCCACCGGCTAGGCCGGCTGGCGATGGACCTCGAAGACACCAACATCCCACAAATCTGCGACATCCAAGCCTACGAGAAGATTACCTACGCTCCGCTCAAGGCCCACATCGACACCCACGGGATTGCGATATACCGCGCCAATTCCTAGCCGCTGTCCCTTAACGTTCCGCTCAACGCTGAGGTTCCGGGCAGCCTCTTCGGTCGCCAACCGCCATACCACGCCTCGGCGTACTTCCGCCCTAAGTCGTCGTCCCCGAAGTCTAGCAAGTCGGTGTTACCGGCCCTAACTTGGTCCAGCAACCAGACGGGCAGGAACGAATAGGCTTGCCTTGCGGTCCTGTCCAGTGTGTGGTGCTCTGCCCGGTCGATGTCATAGATTTTCTGACGTACGTCGCTGATTTCCCTAGACAGTGCCGAGTTGGTCAGTTCGAGTTCTATTCGGTCGTGTTCGGCCCGCTGTTGTGCCTCCAGCTCTCGCAATTGTTGTCGTAAAACTCCGCAGCTACACCCGACCTCTTCAAACGCACGCTCCAAGAAGTAGACGTTTTTCGCCCGCCTCCTGACGGCGGAAGCAAGGGCTTTCTCCCTTTCGGCATCCAGGATTTTTCCGGGGTCCAGCCTCTGGTTCCTTTGGGTCATGACGCCTCCGGTCTCAACGAACTCGCCCCGCTGGGAGCGGATCGGGATCGTTGATCGAATCGCCGTGAATGTCAAGAGGCGCCGCGGATTCGTCGGCGCCTCCATCTGAATCTCGCGTAGAGACGAGAATCAGGCCAATGCGCGGTATCGGCCCCTTCCTAGAAAACGCAGGATGCCGCCATCCCGCAGCAACTGAAGTTGTTGACGAATCTTGGCCTCAATGTTCCGGTTGTCCGGGTAGCGGTTGGATAGCTCAGGAACGAACCGGGTGTAGAATTCTGGGAGACCGAATTCGCTTCTTCCGGTTTCTCGAAGCAGAGTACGGATGCAGGCAAGAATCTCCGCTCCCCAACCGCCGCTGGCGCGGGAGTCTGTCGCCAGAAACTCGACCTTGCTCCACTCGGTCCGAACCACCGTAGGGTCGTGGCACGTGCTATCGGAGATGAGGCTGATTCTCCCTTCCGGCGGCACTCTGCTTAGCAGGATGTTCGATCCAACCCAACCGGCCCTAGTCGCAGAGGGTTTAAGCGGCGGTGTTCGCTGGATCAGGCCCCGGGTAATGAAGTGTCCTGGGACCACCAACAGACCGGTCACGGTCCAAGAATTCCGGCTGTAATCCAAGAAGGCGTAGTGAGGAGCACGACCTTCGTCGATGGCCGCGATCTTGGGGGCGTAGGCGGAGTTACGGACGGTGCCCCCATGCTTCCCGTTCTTACTCTTCAGTTGGTAGGTCGTGAAGCATTGGGGGCAGGAAAAGTCCCGAACGGCACTGTTGGGCTTGTCGGCGATTACACGTTCGGAAGGGCAGGCAAGGCAATAGAAGTTGTTGCTCGCCCAAGCCTCGGTGACTAACCGAGCGATTTGACTGTTGCTGGTGTATCCGTCGGCAATGCTTGGGTCGAGTCTGAGGTCCATGTGCGTACCGCACCCCCCGACCGCGCTACACCGAGCCCAGCACCACCGAGGCCATGCGCTTTTCCAGCGCTTGGCCTATCTGCATGGTCAGCTCCCGGCGCTCGTGGTCGCCTACGGTGCCGACGAAGGCCACGCCCAAGAGCCGCCCGAGGCGGAAGTCCACGACGGTGGAGGAGATCAGGCCGGTCGGGCCTCCTTGCAGCACCCGCAGGGCCACCGACTCGTCGAAGAACCCGTCGCTTTCCAGCCTGGTCGCCGACACCAACTGGTGCCCCTGGCCCACGCTCTCCCCAACGTGGTCCTCGAAGTCCTTGAGGAAAATGTCGTGCATCCAGCTTCGCACCGACTCCGGGGTGTCGAACAGATGCACCACCGAGGCGGCCATGAAGTCGAAGCCGTCGCCCATCGCCATGTTGGAGGTGGGGCCGAACTCGCGCATACTTCCGGTCACCCGTCCGGCCTGGGCGAACCGCTGGGCGGTGCTGCCCTCGAAACCGTTGGTGGCCAGCGTGTCGTTGTCCAGCTCCCCTTCCCGGATGATCTGATGGCTTTGGAACTCGCTGGGAAACTCGGCCTGCTCCATCACCATGAAGGGCAGAGAATTTTCGGTTACGCGGTAGGTCGCTCTAACCAGTGCAGAGGTCGCCAAACCGTGCCTCCGGAATTTGGAATGTGGAGTTTGGAATGCGGAAACTGGAATGTAGAACATGGAGTGCGGAAATCCGCTTTCCACACTCCACGCTCTTAATTCCGAACTCTTTAGCCGCAGACCAGGGGGTAGATGTGGAGGTAGCGCGACGCCTCAACCGGGAGCATGGTCTTCTCCCAGGTGCTGCCGCCGTCGGAGCTGTCGTAGACCTCGCCCGAATAGGCGGCGCAGGACATCCGCGCCGGATCGGCCGGGTCGATGGCGACCTGCATCATCCGTCCCGGAGGCGTTTCGCCCAAGTCTACCTGCTCCCAGGTCTCTCCGACGTCGCGGCTGCGCAAGAGCGTTCCCGACTGCACCGTGTCGGGCGGCGCGGCTCCGCCACCGGCGCCAGCGGCGAGGTAGATGGTCTTGGGGTCGTCAGGCGCGACCAGCAGGTCCCGGCAGTAGGACCCGCCGGGGAACTGGTCCGGCGCTTGCACGTGCTCCCAGCGTCGCCCCTGCTCCAGGCCGCGGAACATGGCGATCTGGGTGGCGATTTGCACCGTGTCAGGCGCGGCGGCGCTCACCTGCACCTGGTGCAGGTCGAGGGTGTTGTTCCGCAGGAAGGGGCCGTCGATAAGCTGGTCCCAGCTTTTGCCGCCGTCGTGGCTTCCCAGCAGCCCGCCCACCTCGATGGCCGCGTACATGTTAGCCGGGTTCACAGGGTCAATGGCGATGCCGATGACCCGCTTGCCCAGCGGCGGCATGTAGGTAGTGATGTGGGGGAAGGAGACCCGGCTGGTGTCCATCTCTTCCCAAGTGTCGCCGCCGTCTTGAGAGCGGGCGACGGCGCACGGCTCATACCCGGCGAAGATAACGTCGGCGTCGCTGGGATGAGCGGCCAACGACCACACCTCGCGGCCGCCGGACGGGTCGTTCAGCGGCTCCCAGGTCTGGCCCCGGTCGTCGCTGCGGAAAACGCCGTCCTGGGTGCCGACGAACACCCGCTGGGGGTTGTCGCGGCTGAGCAACAGGGCGCGCACCTGGGGGTTCTCCGGCAGTCCCGCGGTAATGTCCTGCCATTCATTCTCGCCGTCGGCTTTCCTGAGCAGACCGCCCTCGCCGATGTAGTCGCCCTCTCCGGCCAAGCCGAGATAAACGTGTGTCCGGTGTCCTGCTACGGCCATGATGCGCCTCCTCCGGCTGTCCGTTTCATTGTCAAGTCCGTTGTCAAGGGAGTGTAAAGCATCGTGGTGGGTAGGTCTACTTTTACAATAAGCCGGGCGCGTCGCCGCTTGAGGGCCGGGACGCCGCCCCGTGATAGAATCATGGGGACACGAATTGGGGGAGCAGTCAAATGCTGGGAACAGAACGAAGCAGGGTTATCATGGCCGACGCTTGGGCGCTTTATGCCGACGCCATCGAAATGCTGGACCAGGGCCACATCCGCAACGCGGCAGAGAAGGCTTGGGGCGCCACCAAGCGGGCCACCGACGCCCTTATTTTGGAGCGCACCGGCCGGGAGCCCCAAGTGACTTCGCAGACCGCCAGCGGGATAAAGGCTCTGGGGCGGCAAAGCGCAGCGTTGGAGTCACTGGTGACTCGATACCGTAATCGAGTGCATCATCTCCATGCGGAGTGCTTCTATAATGGAGACTGTGAACCGGAGGATTTTATAACCGGCCTTATCCGCGATACCGCCAGATACATCCGTGACGCCGAAGCGTTGGTGGGCGACCAAAATTAAGGAGAAACTTCCGAATGTTAGCAACGGAACATGGCCGGGTGATGATGGCGGAATCCTGGGCGTTTTACGACGAAGCCATAAAATTGCTGGAGCAGGGCGACCTGCGCAACGCGGCGGGGAAGGCCTGGGACGCCTCCGAGCGGGCCACCAATGCCTTGATTTTTGAGCGGACGGGGCGGGGACCGCAACGGACGTCGGAGACTTCCAGGGAGGTGCGCTTTATGGGCCAGGAAAGCGAGGCTCTCGACGCCTTTCGTTCCCGCTATGCCGGTCAGATAGTTGATCTGAACGGCGATTGCTTCATCGAAGGCCACTGCGAGCCGGAGGACCTGTACGTCGAGTTAATCCGCGGCACCGCCGAGTACATTCGAGACGCAGAACGCCTGGCCTGACGACTGCGGGCCGTTGTCCCCGCCCGGTGGCGCGGCGCCCCGGTCTGCGCTAGTATTTGACGCAATGACCCGCTGGCCCAATTCCCAACAGAAGGTGTAGGCCCCATGAAAGACAAGGTGTTTGCCAGCATGGACGAGGCGGTGGCCGACATCCCCGACGGCTCCACCATCATGTGTCCGGGGTTTTCGGGCGTCGGCGTCCCCCGCAACCTGCTGGCCGCGGTCAACCGGCAGGGCGCGAAGGAGCTGACCTGCATCTCCAACAACGCCGGCACCGTCGACGAACTGGTCGACGTGGGCACTCTGGTGGAAGCGGGCCAGGTCAAGAAGATGATTTGCGCCTTCACGGCCTCGACTCATCCCTCCATCGTGACCCCCTTCACCCGGATGTATAACGAGGGGACTATCGACGCCGAGTTGGTGCCTCAAGGGACGCTGGCCGAGCGCATCCGTACCGCGGCCGCCGGGATCGGCGGCTTTTTCACGCCGACCTCGGTGGGCACCGAGTTGGCCGAGGGCAAGGAACACCGGGAGATAAACGGCCGCACCTACGTCCTCGAATATCCTCTGCCCGCCGACTACGCCCTGATCCGCGCCTGGAAGGCCGACAAGTTCGGGAACCTGCAATTCCGGCTGTCCCAACGCAACTTCAATCCGGTGATGGCGATGGCGGCCGCCACGACCATAGTCGAGGTCGAGAACGAGGTCCTGGAAATCGGGGGAATCGACCCCGACCAGGTGCATGTGTCCGGCATATACGTTGACCGCATCGTGAAAATCCCGGAGGACGGAATTTGGTCTGGGGCAAAGCCCGGCCTATAGAATTTGGAATGTGGAATTGGGAGTGCGGGAATCTCCCCCTGGGAGAGGGCTGGAGTGGGGGCAGTAAGGTTGGGGCAGTAAGGCCGCACTCAGGAGCGCGAAAATGACCGACAAGCCAAAGCTCACGCGGCAAGCAATGTGCGACCGTCTGGCGATGGAGTTCCAGGATGGCTGGATCGTAAACCTGGGCGTGGGAATGCCCACCCTATGCTCCAACTACGTCGACCCCACCAAGTCCATCATCAATCAGTCGGAGAACGGCGTCATCGGCTACGGGCCGCTGGCTGCCGAGGGCGAAGAGGACCGCCACTTGGTGAACGCCGGAGGCCAGCATGTGACCGCCCAGCCCGGCATGGGCATCGTCCACCACGCCGATTCCTTCACCATCATCAGGGGCGGGATGATCGACGTAACCGTGATGGGGGCCTACGAGGTAGCCGAGAACGGGGACTTCGCCAACTGGCGTATACCCACCCGCAAGGGCGGCGGCATCGGCGGCGCGATGGACCTGGCCGCCTGCGCCAAGCGGGTCTTCATCGCCATGGAGCACCTTACGCGCGAGGGCGAGTCCAAGCTGCTCAAGAAATGCACCCTGCCCATCACGGCCCCAGGCGTAGTGAAGATGCTGGTCACCGACCTCGGCCTGTTCGGCATTACGCCTGAAGGCTTCGAGCTGCTGGAAAACGCTCCCGGCTGGAGCCCCGAAGACATCCAGGAACACACCCAAGCCCGCCTCAACGTCTCGCCGGAGCTGCGGGGGTTCCGCTTCCGGGATTAGGGAGATGGAGATGGATGCTATGTACACCTCATTCACCATCGAAAACTTTCGATTGTTCGACCGGCTGACCGTCGGACCGCTGGCCCGCGTCAACCTGATCGCCGGAGACAACAACGCTGGCAAGACGGCTCTGCTGGAAGCGCTATGGATTCACGCTAATCCCATCAATCCACGCCGGGCGGCTAACATAGGCCGTGAACGGGGCTTGTCAAGTACACAACAATCCTCGTTATTTGAGGACTGGTTTCCGGGGTACCAGACCGATTTGCCCATCCGATTGGAAGCGACTTGGAAACGGGATGCCCCCCGAGTTCTAAACGTCAAACGGCGGGACCGCACGGACACTGCGCAACTACTCCTACCTACATCCCCGGAGTCCGACTTTGACGAAGAGAGCATCCCTGACTTCGATTACGACCATGAAGTCGCTTTCGAATATGTAGATGAGACCGGGTACAAGGTCATATCGAGCGCCTGGTTGGACGAGGAACCGACGTCGGGTCTCCCCCGCCTCTCTGTCGAAAGGAACGAGTCTGTACCCCCACAACGTATCCGTTGTGAATTCGTGCGGAACCGAAACAGGCAGCGGCATCTTCAGTTCAGTGCAATTGAGCGTCGGGGATCTCGGGCAGAAATTGAGGAAATCGTTCGGCTAATCGAACCCAAATTACGCGCACTGACCCTCATTTCCAGCGAACGGGGCTCCCCTTCCATATACGGAGACATCGGCAAGGGAGCACTCCTGCCAATTGCGTTGATGGGAGATGGCGCTAACCGCGTTTTGGACCTAGCGTTAGCATTTCTGCCGGCCCGTAATGGGATCATTCTTGTCGACGAAATCGAGAATGGTATCCACCACAGCAGGTTGGAAAGCGTTTGGAAGTATCTGGACCAGATGTCCCGTAGATTCAATGTCCAGGTGTTTGCCACTACCCACAGCCGCGAGTGCATCGCGGCCGCAGTTAAAGCCTTTGATGCATCTGAATCCATGCGGGACCTCAACTATACAAGGCTGCAACGGGACAAGAACACTGGGCAGTGCAGATCGATACAATTTGACGATAAAGAATCTCTTAAGTTTGCCATGTCCTACCCCATGGAGGTGCGGTAATAACAACCCCTAACGCCCCTCTGGAGACTGGACAAGAGAATCAGGCGCTGAGGCTAGCAAAAGACAAGTTGTTGTTGGTAGAAGGGAGAGATGACGAGAAGTTTTTCGGCGCCTTTATTGATCATCTGAGCATCGCGAATCTACAAGTAAATGGCTATGGAGGCAAATCAAATCTGGGCAATTTCCTAGCCGCCTTAAAGAACTTGACCGGTTTCGAGAATTTGACTGCACTCGGGGTAGTCCGGGATGCGGACTTCCCCGGACCAACCGCAAGTCCTGCTGACTCCGCTGCCGACTCCGCCTTGAAGAGTGTTCAACAGGCCCTTACAAATGCTGGATTTCCGGCACCAAGCCGAGTCTGGGAACCAAAAGAAAAAGACGGCCTGACGGTGTCCATCGCCATCCTGCCTGACGGGTTCTCGAACGGCGACTTGGAAAGTTTGTGCCTAATACTACAGTCTCACTTTAGACAGGCGGCGTTTGTAGTGGCAACGACGAGGTGTAGCCAGGGTCAGATGAGGCGGTTGACTTTGCGTCCCAAATGGCCGGTTGCATATGCAGCTCATCCCCGATCTCGTCGAAGATGGAGTCAAGGACGCCGGCGGCGACCCAGCGCCGGAATCGCCGATACACGGTGTCCCACTTACCAAACACTTCCGGCAAGTCTCGCCAAGGAGCACCAGTTCTGCAAATCCAGATCATCCCCTCCAACGACATGCGGTTGTCATTGCCGTTCCTGCCCGGCTTACCCGGTCCACTGGGCAAAACCGGTTCGATGAGCTTCCACTATCGGTCGCTCAGAGTGAGAATCACCTCCAAACAGGGCCACTCTCCACACCACGTAGCTACGAGGTAATTGTACCCATGGCGGAAATGCTTTTCATTGAGGACATCAATGGCTGACTGCCGAACACAGTAAGGGGTGTGAGCATTCCAGACCACACGCCCTGAAAGAGATAGAATTGAGCCAGTTCTTTGTTGATGAGGTGTGGCGGTGGTTGTTGGAAGAAACGAGGTGGGGGAAGTGGAACGGTGGGCCGATGGCATAGAGCGGGTACACGAGTGCATCGCGGAAAGGTTCCGGCGGCCGGAGCCGCGCCGGCGGGTTCTGGACTACCTGCGTGGTCTGCTCAGTCCGGTGGAGCGTAAGAACGGATGGCAACTGGCGGAGCACATTGGCGACGCCACTCCCGCCGGTGTGCAGCGGCTGTTGTCCCAGTACCGTTGGGACGCGGACCTGGTTCGTGATGACTTGAAGAGCTACGTGGTGGAGCATCTGGCCGACGCTGACGCAGTGTTGGTGGTGGACGAAACTGGATTCCTCAAGAAGGGGGACAAGTCGGTCGGGGTACAGCGGCAGTACAGCGGTACAGCAGGCCGGATCGAAAACTGTCAGGTTGGAGTATTCCTGGCCTATGCCGGAGCCAAGGGCAGGGCATTGCTGGACCGGGAATTGTACCTGCCCCAGGTGTGGGCGGAGAACTGGGAGCGGCGGCAGGAGGCTGGGGTGCCGGAGGGCGTCAGCTTTCACACCAAGGGCCAACTGGCGCAGTTAATGCTGCAGCGGGCGGTGGAATCGGGTGTTCCCTTCGGCTGGTTTACCGGCGACGAGGTCTACGGCAGCGACCGTAAGCTGCGACTGTGGCTGGAGCGATTGGACGTTCCTCACGTGCTGGCAATCAAAAGCACCGAGAAGCTGTGGGCATTGACGGACAAGGGACCGCTGCAGGTGAGGGCGGACCGGTTGGCGTCTGGGGTTGCAGAATCCGCCTGGGTGCGGTGCAGCGCTGGGGACGGGACCAAGGGCCCCCGGGTCTACGATTGGGCCGCAGTGGACATACGGCCCCTGAGAGAACCGGACCAGGGGCACTGGCTGCTGGTGAGGCGCAGCATTGCCAAACCTGGAGAGTTGGCATACTACGTTTGCTTCGGTCCAGCGGGCACCAGCTTGGAGGAACTGATGAAGGTGGCCGGGACAAGGTGGGCTATCGAGGAATGCTTTGAGGAGGCCAAGGGACAGGTGGGGCTGGACCAGTACGAGGTACGGCGTTGGGATGGCTGGTACCGGCACATAACGCTGGCCATGCTGGCCCACGCCTATCTGACAGTAATCAGACATCAGGCACTGGAGCAGGGGAAAAAGGGGGCCACTACGGTCTCGATGAAGAGCTGATTCCCGTAACCGTGCCGGAGGTGCGCCGGCTGATTACACGCCTGGTGTGGACAGAGAAACAACCACCGGATTTCATCTTGGACTGGTCGTGGTGGAGACGGCGCCACCAGGCCCAGGCCAAGCAATGCCACTACAAACGCCGCCTGTCTAAAGTGAGACTGTAGTACTAAGCTCCATCGAACCGGCAATGTTGCGATGCGTCGATGATTATATCGACTGCTTGCAAAATACTGGCCCGCAAATAGCCGACCATCGTCTGGCGAAAGCCAGAGTGTTCACTTATCTGGCAGCAGGTACAATCCGAACAACTAAGAACAACGAAACCTCGAGGCGGCGCCCCGGCTTTCGTCTCGGTGAAGCCGCAGAGTCTGGTGTTTGGGACTGGTCGTCTGAGGCTTTCGCGCAAGTTGCAGAGTTCTTGAGGAAGCTCTAAGCTCGACTTTGTACATTCTACAGGTGTGGCATCGTAGGTAGGTTCACGTAGCTACGGAACTTTTTCAATGTCGTCTTCTGACCCGACATTGAAAAAGTATTGAAATGGAGATATATAGCCAAACCTATGTATCTGACGGCTTATAACCAACTTTGTACAAAGTCGAGCTAAGCTCGCCACCCCCCCTAAAAATACGCCGTCCCGCCGTTTACGTGGATGGTCTGGCCGGTGATGAAGCCGCAGTCGTCGGTGACCAGGAAGACGCAAGCGGCGGCGATGTCGTCGGTTGCGCCCAAGCGGCCCAAGGGTATCTCCGAGGTGTCCGCCATGTTCTGTTGGGGGTACCACGACAGGTCGCGGGAGGTGTCGATGCGGCCCGGTGAGACCACGTTCACCCGGATGTTGTGGGGCGCGAACTCCGACGCCAGCCCCCGGGCCAGCCCCACCACGCCCATCTTGGCAGCCGAAACGTGGGAGCGCTGGGCCGAGCCGTTCCACGCGCCGTCGCCGGTCAGGAACACGATCCGGCCGGAGCCGTTGCCCAGCATCGAGGGGATGGCGGCGCGGGCGCAGTAGAATGCCCCGTCCAGGACCACGCCCCGGACTCGTTCGTAGTCCTCCAGAGCCAGCTCCGTGAAGGGCTTGTGGGGGCGTATGGCGGCGTTGCTGACCAGCACGTCGACCTTGCCGAAACGCTCGATGGCGGCGGCGAACATCCGGCTGACCTGCGGCTCGTCGGCAACGTCGGCCACCACCGCCATTGACTCCACGCCCAAGGCGGCAGCCTCGGCGGCCACGGCTTCGGCCTCCTCCCGGTTGGAGCGGGCGTTGACCACTACGTTGGCGCCCTCCGCAGCCAGTTTCAAGATAATGGCCCGGCCGATGTTCCGTCCCGAGCCGGTTACCAGGGCAACCCTTCCTTCCAAGCGCGTCATGCTATTGACCTCCAGTGTTGTGACGACCCATTATAATCCCTTGCATGGTTCAGCTATTAGAGCTATCCCGGCTTTCGATGTGGGTGATGCGGCGGCGGCTCCGGCAGGCGTGGGGGCTGTCGGCCGTGGCCTCGCTGGGCATTCTTGCCGCCGTCGTGCTGTTGAGCGCCACTGCCCTCTATTCGCGGGTGCTGGCCGAGGCGGGGGTGCGTCACGCCCTGTTCAGCGAGTCGCCGGTGGCGTTGCACACCCAGGTTCTGGCCCAGAACCGTCCCTTGGGGCCGGAGGACTACGCCGAGCTTCGCGCCATCGCCGAGGCGGCGGTAGAGCAGCGCATCGGCCACCTGACGGTGGGGCTGGAGCGATTCGGCCGCACCCAGGCCGGAATGGACCTCACCACCAACCCCACGCCACAAACGCCGCCATTGGGTTCTCCTTCGGGACGGCCCTTCTTTATGACCGGGTTCAGGGAGCACTCGCGGATTCTCGAAGGCGGTTGGCCGCAGAGGCCCGGCTCCGTGGGCGCGGACGGCGTGGAGATGGACGCCGTGATCGGCCGGCGAGTGTCCAAGGAAATGGGGTACGAGGTAGGCGCCCGCTTGTTTATCATACCCTTTAGCGCCGCCCCCGAGGAGCGCATCATCCTGAACGTCGTGGGCGTGGCCGAGCCCGTCGACCCCAGGGAAGAATACTGGATGGGGTACCCTCACCAGTTCAGCGTCAGCACCGTCGGCGAGCGGTTGGTCGTGCCGTTCTACGTCACCGAGCCGGACTTTCTGCAAGAGCTGGGCCGCCGCTTCCCTACAGCCGTGGGAGACTTCGGCTTCTACGTCTTCATCGATCCGTCGCATATCACCGCGGGAACCGTCGACGCGACGCAAGAAGCGCTGGATGGGTTGGAGACGGACCTGAACAAGTCCTATCCCCGCACCTTCGTATTCAGCCGCTTGGGGCTGACCTTGGACGAGTTTGAGCGGGACCTGACGCTGGCCAGGGTGCCCATCTATGTTTTCGTGTCGCTGGTAGTGGTCGTCGTCCTGTATTTCTTGGTGCTGATTACCGGGATTCTGGGCCGCAGCCAAGGCGACGAACTGGGCCTGTTGCGGAGCCGGGGGGCGGGCGTCGCCCAAGTCTGCGGGGTGCTGCTGCTGACCGAGGGAGTCGTGGCGTTGGCGGCGGTGGGAATCGGGCCGCTCCTGGCCTGGCTGATCGTCCGCTACCTGTTGCTTCCCACCTTCGGGACGCTGGGAGGCGGCCCCATCGACGTCGTGTTTGCCGGAGACATGTTCTGGATGGGCGCGGTGGGCGCAGTCCTGTCGGTGGGGGTGTTGGCGGCGTCGGCGGCTGGGCGGGCGCGAACGGGGATGGCCGACGCGCTGGCCACCCGCTCCCGGCCCCCGTCGGTCTCGTTCTTCCACCGCTATTACCTCGACATCCTGGCGGTGCTCGCCGTCGGGCTGGTCTGGTGGCAGCTACAGGAGCGGGACGGGTTCGTGTCCCGCGCCCTGGCCACTCGCGGTCTCGACGTGGACCCGACCCTGATCCTGGGGCCGGTGCTGGGGCTGCTGGCGGCGGCACTGCTCCTGATGCGGGCGCTGCCGTTGCTGGTGCGGCTGGTGGTGTGGCTGTGTATGCGCTCCGGGCCGGGATGGTCGTCCATCACCCTGGCCCGCTTGGCCCGTGACCCGGTGCTGCCCTCGTCGCTGGCGGTGATGCTGATGCTGGCCTCGGCCCTCGGCGTGTTCGGGGCGACCTTTCAGTCGAGCTTGTCGCGGAGCCAGAGCGAGCAGACCATGTACCGGGTCGGCGGCGACGTGCTGATTTCCGGCCCCGGCGTCAATGCCGGTGTTGCCGACCGGCTGGCGGCGGTGCCCGGGGTGCGGGCGGTGAGTCCCGTGTTGCGCGATTCGGTCACCCTGATCGAGGGACACACCGGCGCGCCCGCCCTGCTGATGGCCGTCGAGCCGCGGGCGATGGCGCAGGCCATGTGGTTTCGGGAAGACTTCGCCGACGCGACCCTGCCGGAGTTGGCCGCCTTGGTACGGACCACCCATAAAGCCCTGCCCGAAGAACGTTACGGTGTGCAGCTTCCGTCGGGCATAGAAAGAATCGGCGTGTGGCTGGAAGTCGGCGACCTGCGGGAGCGGGAGTTGCAGGCCGACATCAACGTCTGGGCGCGGCTGGCCGACGCTAAAGGCCGTTACCGGAACGTGGCCTTGGGAGGGTTCGCTGGCCAGGCCGGGAATACTGCCGAGGGCTGGCAGTTCTTCGCCGGGGACCTGTCGGAAAGGCTGGTTGCCGCCGACCGGGAATGGTCGCTGGCGGCGATTTTCTTCAGCACGAGTTCCTTCGTGAAGGTGACGGCGGGCCGCATCCACCTGGACGACGTCACGGCGTTCGGCCCGTCGCTCCCGGCCGAGGGGGAGGTGGTCGAGGAATTCGATTCCCTCGGCAACTGGACGCCGCTGGGGACCAGGGGCGGTACTACCGACCGGCTGGAAACGGGACCCGCCGCGGCCCGCACCGGGGCGTCCGGCCTCAACTTCTCTTGGGAGGAGCCTTTCGGCGGCGAGCAGCGGGGGATGCACATCTCGCCGGTGCCCCTGCCGTTGCCAGCCATCGGCGGGCCGGGTCTGCGGCCCGGTCAGACCGTCCGCATCGGCCACGGGCGCACTTCGATCCCCGTCAAGGTGGTGGCGGTGAGCAACCTGTTCCCCACCGTAACCAGCTTCCAGCGTCCCTTCCTGCTGCTCGACCTGGACGGCTACTTGTCCTACTTGCGGCTCCTGCCCCCCGCCAGCGCCGAGACGGTCCCCGAGAATATTTGGCTGTCTTTGGACCCGGCGCAGGACCGGCAGGCCGTGATTGCCGAGGTCACGTCGGTGTTGTCGCCGCTCTCCTCCATCACCGACCGGGGAGCCGCCGCCGAAAGCGCCTCCCGCAATCCACTGGCGGGCGGAGGCTGGAACGGGCTGACCGGCCTGAGCATGACCGGCATCGGGCTGGCCGTGGTGACCGCATTGCTCTTCCACAGCGCCGCATCGGTGCAGGCCGGGCGCGTCGATACGGCGGTGGCCCGGGCGCTGGGCTTGTCCCGGAGGCAGCTCTTCCTGTCGCTGGCGGTGGAAAGGTGGCTCATGGCTGGCGTGGCCATCGCTGCCGGAGCGGCCATCGGCTACTGGCCGGGGTTGGAACTGGTGCAGATGCTCGACCTTTCGGCCAACCGGGCCGGGCCGGTGCCGCCGATGATCCCAGAGGTACACGGCCTGTTGCTGGCGTCGGTGCTGGCGGGGATGGTGGTGGCCGTGATGGCTTCGGCGGTTTTCGGGGCGCTGCTGGCCCAACGCATCCGGCCCGTCGACGTGCTGCGGGAAGGGGGCTAGAGCGATATGACCTCGCTGTTCCGTTTCGCCTACCTGATGGCCCTGCGGCGCACCGTAAGCGGGTGGCGCCTGGAAGCCGTGCTGTTCGGCGGCATCCTCTTGGCCGTCGCTTTGATGGCCAGCGGGGTCATTTTCTCCGACCTGCTGGCCAACGCCGCCTTGCGGGGGGCGCTGGTGCAGGCGGCTCCCGAGGACGTCAACTTCTGGGTGAGGTCGTTCAGCAGCCGCGACGACCCTCTGGACACCGAGGGCCGCCGCCGGGCGTTTCAGGCCAGGGCGGACTTCATGGAGGAGCGGGTGGCCGAACCCTTCCGCCCCTACCTGAAGGAGCAGTCGCGCTACTTGGAAACGGCTACCTTCTTCTTCCAAGGCCGCCCGCACCTGGAACTGGACAACGACACTAGGCCCAGGGGCCCCATCGCCCACCTGACGGACATCTCCGGGCGGGTCCGGGTGCTGGAAGGGCGCTGGCCGGAGGGGGCCGGCGCTCCGGGGCAGCCTGTGGACGTGGCGGTCGACGAGTTGGGAGCGGAGCTGCTTCAACTCGGCGTGGGCGAGGTCATGCAGGTCTTTCCGGCGGCGTCGTTCGCCGCCCCGCCGCCCTCTGAAGTGCGGATCGTCGCCATCTTCGAAAGGGTCGACCCTTCCGACGAATTCTGGTACGGGCTGTCTTCCGCCTCCAGCCGGAAGGACGACCGCTGGACGCTGGTCCCCCTCTTCGCCACCGAGGATGCGTTGATCGAGCAGGTCTTGGGCACGTACCCGACCCTGTATACCGACACGACCTGGTACTTCTTCGCTGACCGGCAAAAGATGCAGGCCGACGAAGTGGAGGAAGTGCAGGACTTCCTGGCCAACGTCGAGCGGTCGGTCGTCGTCGGCCTGAAGAACTCCAGCTACTCCATCCGGCTGGACAACCTGTTGCGGAGCTTCGAGGAGCAGCTTTTGCTGGCCCGCGTGCCGTTGTTTCTGGTGCTGTTCCTGGTGACCGGCATCCTGGTCTACTACCTGGCGCTGGTGGCGGGACTGATCGTGCGGTCGAGGTCGGGCGAAATCACCATGCTGAAGAGCCGGGGCGCGACGGTCTGGCAGCTCGGCTTTCTTGGGCTTGGCGAGGGGTTGTTGCTGGCCATGCCCGCCGTGATCGCCGGCCCCTTCCTGGCCCTTGGCGTGGTCAAACTGCTTGGGGTCATTTTCTTCGAGTTGAGCGGCGCCTCCGACGCCTTGGTCGGAGTGCCGGTGTCGCTGTCCCAAGGCCCGTTCCTCCTCGGGTTGGCTGGCGGCGGCCTGGCCGTGCTGGTCTTTACCGTGGCCACGCTGGCGGCGGCCCGGCACGGGGCCATCGAAGCGCGGCAGGCCGGGGCGCGGCCTCCCACCGCCAGCCTGCTCCACCGTTATTACTTGGACGTGGTGCTGTTGGTCTTGATCGGGTTGCTGTGGTGGCAGCTTCAAAGCCGGGGCGCGTTCTTGGTGCAGTCGCTGGGCAGCCGCGAGTTGACCATCGACTACAGCCTGTTGCTGGGGCCGGTGCTGGGTCTAGTCGCGGCGGGGTTGATCGTGCTTCGGGTGTTCCCGTGGTTCGCCTCGCTACTGGCCCGCTTGGCCGGTCCGGTAGGCCCGACCTGGCTGGTTCACGTGCTGCGCCATCTGGCCCGGGACCCCATGACGCCCGCGATGCTGATCGTGCTGGTGATGCTGGCCACGGCCCTTGGGGTGATGGGCAGCGCCTTCTCGTCGACCCTGGAGCGGGGCCAGCGGGAGAGGGCGTTGTATGCCGCCGGCGCCGACCTTCGCCTGTTGCACGGCGGCTGGGACGGCGCTGACGCCTCCGGCGGTCTGGCCGCCAATATCGACGGACTGGACGGCTTTGACGGCGCGGCGGCCGCAACCGACGTTTTCCGCGCCCCGGGCTACGTTACTACGACCGGGTTCAGCACCTCCGGCACGCTGTTGGCGGTGGACGCCGACACCATCGCCGACGTGGCGTGGTTCCGCGACGACTTCGCCGGTGGCCGTCCCCTCGCCGAGCTCACGGGATTGCTGAAACCCGAAGCCCCGGAACAAGCGCAGACCGCCGACGGCATCCCGTTGCCGCCTGACGCGACCGACCTCGCGCTTTGGGCGCGGCCCGGCGGCTCGGCCCGGGGCGTCGGCCTTTGGGCAAGGCTGCGCGACTCCTCGGGGCTGCACGTCGATGCGTGGCTGGGCACTCTGGAGGCTACCGAGTGGGTGCGTTTGGTCTTGGATTTGTCTCCCGAGAACCTGGGCGGCCGACGGATGCGGGGGCAACCCCAAGAGTTGGACCTGACGCCGCCCTTCGACCTGCTGTCGTTCTCGGTGCGCAGCCGCTTCGGGGACAGCGACGGCGGCGCGGTGTTCTTGGGCAGGGTCGACGCGGTGACCCCGTCCGGCGAGACTCTGGTGCATGATTTCCGCTCCACCGACGGGTGGACGGTGATCGAGGACTTTGGCAGGCCCGGCTTGTATTCCCTTGAGGCCAGCCGCTCCGCCGCCGCGGGCGAGTTCGACGTTTCCAGCAGGTTCAGTTGGGCGCCCGGCGGGGTGGGCATGACCGGCATCCGGACCGGCGGGGCCGACAAGCCGTTGCCCGCCTTGGTCAGTTCCGCCTTTCTGGACGTGTCCGACGCCGGGGTTGGCGACACCGTCATCCTGGGAATGTCCACCTATTCGTTGTTGCTGGAAGTGGCGGCTGAGGTCGAGTTCTTCCCGACCCTCGACCCCGGCGGCCGTCCCTTCGCGGTGGTCGACTTGTCCCGGTTTACGCAAGCGGCCATCCGCTACAGCCCCATCCCGCCCGGCGGCGCAAACGAGCTATGGCTGGCCGGAGGCGGCGCGCCCCTCGACGCCGGGCCGGTCTCCGCGGCCTTGCGGGAGGAAGGGGTGAGCGTTCGGGACGCCCTGCACGCGCCGACGATGGTGGCCTTGCGGGTGGAGCAGCCCTTGGTGAACGCCGGATGGGGCGCGTTGCTGGTGCTGCTGTTCTTGGCCGTCGCCTTGGCCAGCGCCTCGGGCCTCATGTTGTTCTCCCACCTGGACGCCAGGGAGCGTCAAACGGAGTTCGCCCTACTGCGCACTCTGGGAATATCCCGGGGGCAAATGCAACGCATCGTATGGATTAACCTGTTCTTAATGGTAATCTGTGGAGTGGGTCTGGGCACCTGGCTCGGCTGGCTCATCGGCTCCAGCCTGTTGCCCCTCATGGAGGTGGTCGAGGAAGGGGCCAGGGCCACGCCCTCGCTGGTGTTCACCACCGACTGGCAGCGTCTGGTGGTGTCCTACGTCATCCTGGCCGGGGTCACCGGACTCTGCGGCCTCTGGCTGACCTGGTTGACTGGCAAGCTACAGTTGCAACAGGTACTCCGTATGGGAGAATGATACGTTCCCTCTCCCCTTGGGAGAGGGTTAGGGTGAGGGCAATGCACACGCAAATCCAATATCGCAACGACCAGGGCGCATCCGCGGGAAACGGGGCCGGTCCGTTCGTCGTCTGCCGCGACCTGTTCAAGATTTACAAGCGGGCCGAACTGGAAGTGGTGGCGTTGCGCGGACTGGACTTGACCGTCGACCGGGGCGAGTTGATCGCCATCGTCGGGGCCAGCGGCAGCGGCAAGAGCACCCTGCTGAACATCCTGGCGGGCTTGGACAGCCCGTCGGCGGGGCAGGTCTGGGTCGGCGAGCGCGACCTGCTGGACATTTCGGAGCAGCGCCTGGTGCAGTACCGTCGGCAGGACGTGGGCTTCGTTTGGCAGGCCACCGCCCGCAACCTGGTGCCCTACCTCAGCGTCGCCGACAACATCGAGCTTCCCATGGCCTTGGCCGGACAGCCCGGCAGCCGTCGGCGCGCTTGGGCGCAGGAGGTCCTGGATGCCCTGGGAATCGGCGACAAGGCGGGCCGGATGCCCCACCAGCTTTCGGGCGGCGAGCAACAACGGGCCGCCATCGGCGTCGCCCTCGCCAACCAACCCCCGTTGCTTCTGGCCGACGAGCCGACCGGGGAGTTGGACACGGCCACCGCCGTTCAGGTGTTCGAGATGCTCCGCACCTTGAACCGGGGCTTTGGCCTCACCGTTATCATCGTCACCCACTACCCGGGAGTCTCGCAGTTCGTGGACCGGGTGGTCCACATCCGCGACGGCCGCATCAGCTCAGAGACGATTTCGACCGCCTCGTACCAGCGCGACGGCTCTCGCACCGAGGACGAATTCTTGGTGGTCGACGAGGCCGGGCGTTTGCAGCTACCCCAAGAGTACGCCGACCGCTTCCGCCCCTCTAGTACACAAAGGGGGCTGGCCCGGCTGGGGCTTGAGGACGGCCAGATCACCCTGAGACCATCATACTTAGGTGACGGCGGCGGCTCCCGCAGCGGCGATCAGGGGACGACGGAATGAACGACGGAATGAACAACGGGGTTATCGGCGCGTCCTCGCTGAGCCGGGCGTTCGAGACTGGAGGCTCGACCGTCTGGGCCGTGAACGAGGTGGACCTGGAGGTGCGGGCCGGCGAGCTGCTGGTGCTCACCGGGCGCTCCGGCTCCGGCAAGACCACGCTGCTCAACCTGTTGTCGGGCCTCGACCGGCCCACCAGCGGCGCGGCGTTGTTCCGGGGCGAAGACCTGTCGCGGCTGCCGGAGAAGGAGCTGGTCGAGTTGCGGCGGCGCAAGATAGGCTTCGTATTCCAGTCGTTCGGACTGATGCCGTTGCTATCGGCCCAAGAAAACGTGGAACTGCCCCTCCACATCATCGGCGTGCCCTGGCGGGAACGGCGGCGGAGAGCGCAACAGGTGTTGGACTCGGTAGGGTTGGGGCCCCGGGCGCGGCACCGTCCCTACGAGCTTTCCGGGGGCGAGCAACAGAGGGTGTCCATCGCCCGCGCGCTGGTCACCGGGCCGGAAGTGGTGTTCGCCGACGAGCCGACGGGGGAGTTGGACACCACCACCGCCCGCTCCATCACCGCCACCCTGCGGGAGATTGCCGCCGAGGGCACCACCGTGATTGCCGCCACTCACGACCTGACCCTGGCCGAAGCCGGCGACCGCCGCATAGAGATGATCGACGGGTCCCTGACGAGCCCTTAGCTCCCCCCATCCGCTATACTGCCTGCGAGTTCCCCCGCAACATTGGGAGTACGGGGGAGCCAACCGAATTCGATGAGTCTTGAGGCAGATAAATGATAGTACGCATCTACACCGGCGACGACGGCCAAGCCCACTTCGAAGAGCTGGACATCCCCTCGGGAGACGTCGAGCGCATCGCCACCAAGGCGGGAGAAGACCTGGTCTTCCGGCGGTCGGCCGAAAACAGCTTCAGCGACTGGCACCACCCTACCCGGCGGCAGTACCTGATCGTAATTTCCGGGAGCATGGAAGTGACCTGCGGCGACGGCTCATCCCGCCAGTTCCAGCCGGGAGACGTGCTGCTGGCCGAGGACATGACCGGCCAAGGCCACCAGACCCGCGCCATCGGCGGCAGCTACCGCAGCGTAAGCATGGGCATCCCGGACTAGGGCCGTCGACCTGGCCGCGTCTCATGGATTCCCGCGCGTTGGCCCGAACAGACCGTTTATGAGAACCCTCCATTGGTAGGGGGCGCGCCGCCTTCTTCGCCCGCTACTTCCTACTGGAGCCGGATGCAGGGGCCGTGGCGGACTGCCGCGTTCCGCTGGTACTGGGCCGGGTCGCTCACTCAGTCCATTTCCCAAGGGATGCAGTTTCTCGTCCTCGGCTGGCTGGTGCTGGAAATTACCGGCGACAAGACCAAGTTGGGGCTGACGCTATTCTTTTACGGCATTCCCAACGTTGGTCTCCTGATGGTCGGCGGCATCATCGCCGACCGGGTAGACCGGAAGCTGCTACTGATGGTCACCCAAGCGCTGGTGGGGGCGATGATTGCCGGGCTGGCCGTACTGACCATCACGGAAATCGTAGACCTCTGGCACATCTACCTGTCGGCGGCGTTGCTGGGCGTCTTGCAGGCGTTGAATATGCCGGCGCGGGTGACGATGCTTTCCGACCTGGTGGACGAGCGGACGTTACTGGACGCGGTGGCGCAGTTTAACGCCGCGGTACACGCCGGGCGGATTGTCGGCCCGCCGCTGGCCGGGGTGTTGATAGATCTTTGGGGCATGGGCGCGGTGCTGGCGCTGAACGCATCGTGCTACGGGGTTAGCGTCCTCTTCCTCTCGCTGGTCCGCCGGACGGGCAACAGCCCGGCCCCGGCTCGCCAGCCCCTGTTGCGTAACATCGTGGAAGGGCTGACGGTCATCCGTGATACGCCGGTGTTGCTGACGGTCCTCGTGCTGGCCATCTCTTTTGGCGGGTTCGGAATGTCGCACCTCCAGGTAATACCCGCCTTCGCCAAAGACCAGTTGAACAGCGGCGCGTCTGAAGTCGGGTTGTTGCTGTTGGGGTCGGGCATCGGCTCTCTCGCCGGCAGCCTGTCGCTGTCCTTTATGGACCGGGCTTGGTTGTATCGCTGGCTACTGGCCTGCCTGATGGTTTTTTGCGCCACGCAGACGCTGTTTGCCTGGAGCGACTGGTTCTGGGTGACGTGGGCGCTGTTCCTGTTAATGGGGATGTTAAGCATCGGTAGCGTCTGGCCGCTGGCGACCACCATCATGCAACTGTCGGCCCCGGCGGCGGTGCGCGGACGGGTAATGGGCGTGCTCCACTTCACCCCCGGCTTCCACTACCTGGGAGCCTGGCCCCTGACCATAGCCGCCGCCGAAGTAGGCTGGCCGCTGGCGATAACCGCGGCGGCGGGGCTGTGCCCGCTGATAACGTTCTGGTTTGGGGTGGGCCGCAAGGCAGGCCGGGAGCTGGCGGCGCACCCCGCGGCGGCGTGAGGACGTGGGCTTTTAGGGGAATTGGAGTATTGTGCTATTCTAGCGTCGCGATAGCCCTTTGCATCGAAGGTTTAGGAGAACGCAGTTACTTCCAGAAGAAGAGCAATGGCCCCTAATTTCAGGCAGGAGCAGATGTCCTTGTCTTATGTTCGTGCTGTGATATTCAGCACCGGCTTTAATCTGTCCCGCTATGAAGTGGATGACCACGGAATAGACGGGACTATCAAATCTTACGACCGTGGCAGAGATCGTGTAGATTTTCAGCTTAAGTCAACAACACAATACGACATCAGAAACGGAAATATCATTTACGATTTGCGTGCAGAAAACTACAATCAATTGATAGAAAATGACAACCTACCGCAAGTCTTGATTTTATTTACTATGTCTGCCAACGACAACTTTTGGCTTTCTCAAAGTCATTACGAAATGAATTTACGAAAATGCGCATATTGGGTTTCACTAATGGGATTGCCTTTCTCAAACAATTCATCAACTGTCCGAGTTGAAGTGCCTATGGCGAATATATTTGACCAGAATGGCTTACGGAATATGTTCGACCAGTTGCTCAATTAGCGAGGCCAGCAATGCAAGTGCAAATCAGAGATTCAGCAGCCTTTCGCCGAATATCTCCGGCGATGCTGCGCGCTTACCTCGAAACAAAGGAATGGATTAGGCAGGAGATATGGCGCGACAGCATTGCAGTATGGGCTTGGGAGCACAATGGGGAAGTCCAGGAAATCCTGGTGCCATTGCAGGAATGGTCGCGTAGATACGCCGTACGAATTTCCGAAGTAGTTGAGACCCTTTCCGAAGTAGAGCAGCGTTCCCAGCTTGATGTCTTTTATGACCTCATAGGAGCCGGGGCCGATGTCATCAGGCTGCAATCGCTGAACGGTTATGGGGAATCCAGCTTATCGCTCGACGATAGTGCGAATTTGTTGGACTATTCCCGTAATTTGTTGGCGGCGTCGGCCAGGGCTGCCGAGCGTCCGGGAAGACCGGTGTATTTGGGCCGTTTCAGTGGGATAGTGGTGGAATATCTGCGAGGAGTTCATCCGCTGCCTGGATATGAAACAGGATACGATTTGACTCTGCATTCTCGTGTGTCTGCGGGTTACGGAGTTCAAGTGGGTTTAGGGGATTCTTTCCCTGTACCCTTTGCTCGTCGCGCCACAATTGCTCTTAACGGTGGTTTGCGCGAGGCTGGCAAAATTGCGGAGGCAGTGCTTGGCGGCGAGGATATTTCGACCTTTGAGAATGCGGTTCCACTAGGAGTCAGTGCCAATTTCTGTGATGCAGTGGCAGCGTTGGCACGGCAGGCGCATGGCATCAAGGTCGGGCTGTCGTGGGCGGCAGTGCGCCCTTCTGATGTGTCCAGCGAAGAGTTCGTTTTTGCGGAGAGTTCTGCGGATGTGCTCGCAGATGGAGCAGAGTGGTTGCGCCGAACTAGCCCGTTCCCAGATGTTCACGTAGTCAGTGAGATTGTGCGGCTGGATCGAGAGTCGCGAGAAGAGTTTGATGGACGCGCAGTGGTGTTGCATCAAATTGATGGCCGCCCGGTTGTTTTGCAAGTCCAGTTCGACGTGGAAGACCGTGAGAAAGTTTTGCGCGCCTTCCGGGATGGTATTGAAGTAAGCTTGGATGGCGACATTCACCGTGAAGGTAAGCAGTACTCGTTGAGAGACCCGCGCAACTTTGCGATAGTTGCCTGATGCCTACCGTCTCATCCTTGACACCCTGCCGCCCAATGGTTAGATTGCGGGCAACCGCAGTTCCGCTTTCGCGGGCCTGCTGATTTGTTACGCCGTCCCAAGGAGCCGTTTTCGATGAAAGACACGGTGGAAGTTTTTTGGTTTTCCGAGCAGCCTTATGCTCACATTACCGACTCCGACTTGGAGCAGTACGAGTCCGGGCGGTTGGGGTTCCCCAACACCTTCTTCGACCCGGAGAAGGCCCACGTCCTTTATAACCAGTACCATGAGCAGTACGCTCTGGCCGACGATTCGGGCTTCGACGGCATCATGTCCAACGAGCACCATTCCTCCTACTGGTGCATGAAGCCCGCGGTGAACCTGGACGCCGCCGTCATCTCCAAAGTCACCAAGAACGCCAAGATCGCCATCTTGGGCAACGTCATCGCCGTCAACGACCCCATCCGCATGGCCGAAGAAATCGCCATGCTGGACTGCTTCTCCAACGGGCGCATCATCTCCGGCTTCGTCCGGGGCACTGCCGTCGAAAGCCTGGCCGGGGGCATCATCCCCGCCGAGAACCGCGCCCGGTTCGAGGAAGCCCACGATCTCATCATCAAGTGTTGGACCCAGCCCGGCCCCTTCCGGTTCGAGGGACAGTTCTACCAGTACCGCGTCGTCAACCCCTGGGTGCGCCCGGTGCAGGACCCGCATCCGCCCATCTGGTTCCCCGGCCTGTCCAGCCCGGAGAGCGTGGTCTGGGCCGCCCGCCACCAGCACCCCTACATGAACCTGGGTTCGTTGCTGGACTACACCGAGGGCCTCAAGGGCGTCTACATCGACACCGCCAAGGAAGTCGGGTTCACCCCTGGGCCGGAGCACTTCGGCTACCTGTTGCGGGTGTTCTGCGCCGACACCGACGAGAAGGCCCAAGAGATCGGCCAGACCTTCCTCTGGACGGAGAACCACCGCAACCGCGGCCCTGTGGAGCACAACGACCCGCCCGGCTACCAGTCCCGCGAGGCCGTGCGCATACAGCGCCAGCTTCCCGGCGCGGGCGGGTTCGGACGCCGGATGAGCTATCAGGAGTTGCAGGACGTGGACAACATCATTGTCGGCAGCCCCGACACCGTTACCCGCAAGCTGAGCAACATCATCGAGCGCCTGAACCCCGGCTACCTGCACATCTACGGCAACGAGGGCGACATGGACCACGCCGACGTGATGCGCTCCGTCGAGTTACTGGGCAAGGAAGTAATCCCCGCCCTTCACGAAATCCAACTCCAGCCCTACGAATAGCCAAGCCATCAGTCCCCTTTCCCACGATGGGAGAGGAAGTTGAGCGGAGGAGTTACGCGACCATGATCACCAAATTCGACAGTCTCTTCGCCGGCCACGTCGATATGACCAATGTGGGCTACGGCGGCATCGCGGTCAACGACCGGTCGTTCGGCAACGACCACCTGTCCACGGTGTTCGAGAAGACCGAGGCCATCGCTACGACGATGGACCAGCACGGCTACGACACAATGTGGATGGCCGAGCATCACTTCCAGCCGGAAGGCTACGAGTGCCTGCCCAATCTGCTGATGGTCAATGTCCACCTGGCCCATCTGACCCAAAACCTCAAGTTCGGCTGCGGCTTCAACATCGCTCCGATGTGGCATCCGTTGCGTCTGGCCGAAGACTTCGCGACCGCCGACATCCTGACCGGCGGGCGGGTCATCTTTGGAGTGGGCCGGGGCTACCACACCCGCGAGGTTGAGAGCTTCGGCTCGCCCCTGCAAGACCAGGACGCCAACCGCGAGCTGTTCGAAGAGCAGGTCGAGATCATCTTCAAGGCGTTCAACGAAGAGTCCTTTTCTCACCAAGGGAAGAACTACACCCTGCCGCCGGAGGTCCCCTATCGGGGCTACACCCTGAAGGAGTTGACGCTGGTGCCGCGCCCGCGCAAGCTGCCGGTGGAGTGCTGGCAGCCGATTCAGGGCGGCACCCAACGCGCTCTGGACTTCATGGTCAAGCATGGCATCAAGGGCATAATCGGCGGTGGCGTGGCCGAGGGCGGCGCGATGGACAGCATCGTCTATGGCTACCGCGACGCCATGATACGCGCCGGCCACCAGGACCCGCAGCCGGGCGAGGGCCTCAGCGTCGGCTTCCACTTCCATCTTGCCCCCTCCGTGGAGCAGGCGATGGAGGAGTCGCAGGGTTTCTTCGAAGAGAACCTCAAGATGTTCGGCCCGCTGCGGTTGACCCGCCGCCTGTCCGAGGAGCAAATCCGCGACATCAGCGACCCCACCCGTGCCCCCTTCGCCGGCCTGCCCACGATTCAGAGCGCAGTCGAGACGGGCGCGTTCCTGGCCGGCCCGCCTGACCGGGTCATCGAGCAGTTGAAGGCCGTCGAGAAGGAATATCCGGGCTTGGAACGGGTCGGCGTCAGCCACCCCGTAGGCACCCCCCAAAGCATGATCACCGAACAACTGGAATGGTTCGCCAAGGAAGTGATGCCCGCCTTCAAGGGCAAGGTGGAAGCCGCCGTTCCAGCGGACTAGGCCAGCGGCGTAGCCTTGCCCCACCATCGCGTGCCGCGTGCTTAACTGTTGACAATCGCGCAGGAACCGGATACTGTCTAGGTGCGACCACCCCACTCGCTTGCGAGCGTTTGGGCGCAGCGGCCACCTCGTAAGGGGTGGCCGTTGCATTTACAGGATTATCAGTGAAAGCCAACGTCTATATCGACGGGTTCAACCTCTACTACGGGGCGCTCAGGGGGACGGCGTATAAGTGGCTGAACCTTTCGGCAATGTGTCAAAGGCTCTTGCCCGGCCGCAGCATTGGCAGGATTAGATATTTCACAGCTAGAATCATACCTTTGCCTCACGACCAGCAGGCCCCGGCCAGGCAACAAAATTATTTGAGAGCCCTCCATACACTCCCTAATCTGAACATACATTACGGCCATTTTGTCTCGCATCCACAAAATTGGCCTGCTTATCCCTTGGTATATCCTGCTCCGGGCGCACGGCCCTTGGTGGCGTCGATTCTGAGGACGGAGGAAAAGCGCTCTGATGTGAATCTGGCAACGCTCTTGCTGATAGACTGCGTCGACGACGTGTTTGACGAGGCTGTGGTTATCTCCAATGACTCTGACCTGATGCTTCCAATAGAGTACGCAGTCAAGAGATTCGGGAAGACGGTAGGCGTCATCAACCCTCAACGCCACGGCAAACCAAGCCGGGCGCTTGTACAAAGAGCGAGCTGGTCGTTCAGGGAAATCAACGCAAGCGTTTTGGCCGCCAGCCAGTTTCCCGGCGTCATCACCGCTGGCCGCGCCCAAATCACCAAGCCGCCCGCCTGGTAGCAGCGGCGTCCGGTGGGCAGGGTCTTTTAATTGTCCGTCCAAGGATTCCACAATGGCCGCCGCCACACCCAACACCACGTTACCCCATAGGGGCAACCACGAGTGTTGCCCTGGGCACTTCGCCATCCGCATGGACAATTAAAAGACCCTGGTCCGGTGGGGCTGAGTTTGACACCTTTACCGGGCGGATTTACACTCGCAACGGACTCGCGTCAATACGCCGCGCGTGAACCGGGCGTGACTTCTGACTATGCTTTCTACCGAAATTACTGACGCCATCGAGTTGATGTTCGAGACGGGGTGGACCGACGGCTTGCCCGTGGTGCCCCCGTCCGATGAGTTGGTGCGCAAGTTCGTGGCCCATACCGGGCGCGGCGGCGACGAGTTGATCGCCGAGCTGCCGCCCTTGGGCGGGCGGGCCACCGTCGAGCGCATCGCGGTCAACGCCGTCATGGCGGGCTGCCTGCCGGAGCATATGCCGGTCATCATCACCGCCCTGGAGGCGATGATGGATGACCGCTTCAACCTGCGCGGCGTGATGTGCTCCACCGGCATCCACACTCCGTTGCTCATCATCAACGGTCCCGCCGCCAGGAAGCTGAACGTCAACGGCGGTTACAACTGCTTCGGCTCCGGCTGGAGGGCCAACGCCACCATCGGGCGGGCCGTGAAGCTGGCGCTGCTGAACTTGGGCGGCGCGATTCCCGGGGAGACCAACAAGGCCACTTTCGGTCACCCCGGCGCTTACACTTACTGCGTCGCGGAAGACGAAGACGCCAACCCTTGGGAACCGATGCACGTCGAACTCGGCTTCGACGCCTCCGACAGCACGGTTTCGGTCTTCCCGGCGGAAGCGCCCCACAACATCATGTATCACGCCTCCCACTCGCGTAACTTCCTGACCGTGCTCGCCGACACCATGTGTACCTTGGGCAACGTCCAGATGTACGTCATGGGCGACACCTTCGTAGTTATCGGCCCGGAACACGCCAAGTTCCTGCACCGGGACGGGTGGAACAAGCGGGACATCCGCCAGTTCCTGTTCGAGCACGCCAGGAAGCCGGTGCGCGCGCTGCGCCGGGGCGGACCTCCCCAAGGCGACTCGCAGCGGGGCCATTTCTGGCCGCGGTTCATCGACGCCGAGGATGACGACCAGATGGTGCCGGTGGTGCGGGCCCCGGACCGGATCAACATTTTCGTCGCCGGGGGCGCCGGCGGGCCCCATTCGGCCTACCTGCCCGGTTGGGGTTCACGAAGGGTCACCCGCCAAATCGAAGGAATCTAGTTACACGACGAAGGAGTCCATGACCGTTACCAACTATCAAGACCGGCTGCGGGAACTTGGCTTGGCCTTGCCCATCGATCCGGAGGCCGCCTCCCGCTGGCGAGCCGCGCCCCGCTTGGACACGCTTCACGACAAGGTGGGGGGCTTTCTGGGCAACCGCAAGGCGAATGCCGGGCTGTTGTTGCAGAACGTGGGCGAGCGGCTGGCCAAAGACCTGGAATTGGGGGACATCCTGGCAGTGGACAAGTACGTCTACTCCCGCCCGGCCGCCGACGACATCATCGACCAACTCTCGGAGCGCTGCGACTTCGTGGTCACCGCTATAGCCGATTGAGGCTCCTGCACCGCGTGCAGTGTGCACGACGCGATGGCCTTGGAAAACCGGGGAATCCCCACGGTGGTGATTTGCACCGACCCGTTCCTGGACTCGGCTTTCCGCCACGCTCGGACCTTCGGGCGCAGAGACTTCCATCCCCTCGGTATCCCGCACCCCCTCGGCGGCTTGGACGTAGATCAGGTCGTGATGCGGGCCGGTGAGTTGGAACAGCAGGTAATCGACACTCTGACCACTTTTTAGTCTGCACCCCCGGCCGGAGGCAAACCACGTATGGAACTCACCGAGGCAGCCAACATACTCCGAGGAATGTATGTGTGGGCACCGGATGGGGAAAAGGTAGTACAAATCCACCTATTCGGGATCAAATACGCAAGGGAAATAGAATCCATGTCCTTGGCGGAATTGGTTGCACAAGCGGGCCTCCCAGACAGCTACAAGACGGAAGTTAATAAAGGCAAAAATTTGGCCCCGTTCGTCAAGGTAATAGAATAATGCGGAACTCTCGCGAGAGAGGGAGTATTTGAGGAGGCGACGACATGGCTACCGTAGGCAACGGCAAGTACACTTATGAACTGGTGGAGAATTGGGAGAAACTGCCCGAGGGCTGGAGCCTGGGCCAGACTGCCATAGTCACCGATTCCCAGGACCGGGTATACCTCTTCAACCGCGGCGAGCACCCGCTGATCGTGCTGGACCGCGACGGCAACTTCCTGACCTCATGGGGCGAGGGTACGTTACCCGACGCCCACGGCATGTTCATCGACGCCGACGAGAACCTGTTTATGCCGGTCAAGAACAGCCACGTCGTGTTGAAGTACGACCCCAAGGGCAACCTGCTGATGACCATGGGCGAGTGGGACAAGCCCTCCGACACCGGCTGGTCGGGCCGATACAGCGACCCGGTGGAGAGGGCCGCAGGGCCTTTCAACAGCCCCAGCGACGTTGCCATCTCTCCCGCTGGCGACCTGTACATTTCCGACGGGTACGGCAACTCCAGGGTCCACCGCTTCACCGCAGACGGCAACCTGATCGAGTCTTGGGGCCAGCCCGGCAAGACCGGCCCCGGCGAGTTCCACGTCCCCCATGGCGTTTGGGTGCATACCGACGGCCGGGTATTCGTCGCCGACCGGGAGAACAACCGCATCCAGATTTTCGACGGCGCCGGTAACTACTTGGAGCAATGGCTGGGTCTGGCCCGTCCCTGCGACATCTATATCGACGGCGACGAGGCGGTCTACGTCCCGGAGCTGGACGGCTTCATGTCCATCCTGGACATCGAGGGCGAGATCCTCGCCCGCTGGGGCAGCCCGGTGGAAGTCGAACACGGGCAGGGCGCCCACGCCGTTTGGGTCGATTCCCACGGCGACATCTACGCCAACCAGAACCTCGAAGGACACCGGCTGGTCAAGTACCGGCACGTCGGCGAGTAGAAAATGCCGCAAAATCCCTCTCCCTCAGGGGAGAGGGTTAGGGTGAGGGGCAAACGTCCATGCGCGTCGGATATCAGGTCGGGCAGGTCGTGGAGCGGGACTCCATCGACCACCAGCAGCAGTGGCGGAACCACCTGGAGCAATTCCGTGCTTCCCGGGACGCCGGGTTCGACATCTACTGCTGGGCCCACCACTACTTGATCGATCCCTTCCAGCACTTCCAGCCGTGGCCGGTGTTGGCCCGCTTGGCGGCGGAACCGGGCGGCATGAAGCTGGCCACGTCGGTGTTGTTGTTGCCGTTGCTGAACCCGGTGGAAGTCGCCGAGCAGGTAGCGACGCTGGACCACATCGCCGAGGGCCGGTTCATCCTCGGCATCGGCTTGGGCTACCGTCCCGAGGAATGCGAGGCGTTCGGAACGCGGATGTCGCAGCGCGGCGCTCGCTGCACCGAGGCCCTGGGGTTGATGCGGCGGTTGTGGACCGACGATGAAGTGACCCACCACGGAAGGTACTACCAGGTTACCGGAGCGCACCCCACCGCCCGGCCCTACCAGAAGCCCTATCCCAAGATCTGGCAGGCCGCGATGAGCGATCCGGCGGTGCGCCGGGTCGGGCGCGGCGGCGACATACTCTACATCGGCCCGGCCCAGTCCAACGAGACCATCCGCCACCAGATCGAGTTGTACCACCAGACCCTCGAAGAGAACGATCACCCTGTCCCAGACGAGATGGTAATCGTCCGGGAGTTCTTCTGCGCTCCCACCCACGAGGAAGCGCTGGAGCGGGCACGGAGCAACTTCGCCCGGAAGTATGAGGTCTACGCTCACCACGGGCTGCACGGCTCCGACAACGAATTGACCCGCAAGGTGACCGGCGACCTGGAAACGCTGATGGACGACACTTTCCTGGTGGGCAGCCCCGAGGAATGCGTGGAGCAGGTTGCCGCCTACCACGAAATGGGATTTACCGACGCGGCCCTGCGCCTGTTCTACCCGGAGATGTCCCAGAGCGAGGTGCTGGAGCACATCGATCTCGTCGGCAAGGAGGTCATCCCCGCTCTACACGCCCTTTAACGGTAGGCTCGCACATGGGTGAAATCGGTATCTGGCTCGGGATCATCATCGTTGGGGTAACGGTGCTTGGCGTGGTCGAATACGTCCGTACCAACGCCACTATCATCGCCCGGCGCGAAGACCTTATAACGATGTTGATGGCGGTGACGCTGATTGTCCTGACCGTCACCGCCGCATTTGTAGCCGTCACCTACATCATAGTGGTGCTCTTTTTTGAATTCTGGGTACACATCGTCATCGCCTCCCTGGTAATCGCGGGAATCGCCGCCTTGGTCCACCGTCACAGCCGTCCACCACTTTAAGGAGGAGACCATGACCACCCAAAGCTCACTGCTGACTATCGGCGACTATGAAGCTCGCGCCAAACAGACTATGCCGAGGGCGTTGTTCGACCGCCTGTTCGGCGACCTTGGGGCGCCGGACTGGATCACCAACACCAGCAATGTCGCCGCCATGAGCGAAGTCAAGCTGCGTCCCCGAATCTTAGTGGACGTGAGCGAACGCGACCTCTCCACGGAGGTACTGGGTGAAAAGATCAGCCTGCCGGTGATGCTGGCGCCCACCGGCACCCACCAGCGGGCCCATCCGTCGGGAGAGTTGGCTTCCGCCCGGGCCGCCGGCGGGGCCGACACCATCATGGGCCTGAGCACCGCCTCCAGCTACAGCATCGAGGAAGTGGCCGGGGTCGCCACCAACCCGCTGTGGTTCCAGCTCTATTTCTTCCAGGACCGGGAGCTGACCGAGATTCTGGTGCGCCGGGCGGAACAAGCCGGGTACAAGGCCATGATGCTCACGGTAGACAACCTGGGCGCCAACTCTAGGGAGCGGGAATACCGCTACGCTTACATTCTCGATCAGGAGCGCTCCCTGAAGAACTTCGAGGGCATCGAGCTGCCCAACCTGCCCACCCGCGAGAATTTCTCCGAGAGCTTCGAGTCGGGCCTTAACTGGTCCGACCTGGAATGGCTCCGCTCGCTGACCTCGATGCCGCTGGTGATCAAAGGGGTACAGACCGCCGAAGACGCCCGCCTCTGCGCCGAGTACGGCTGCGAAGCGCTGGTGGTTTCCAACCACGGCGGCCACGCCTTGCAGGGCACCGAGGGCACCATCGACATGCTGCCCAAGATCGCCGACGCCGTGGGCGACCGCCTGGAAGTCTACCTCGACGGCGGCGTGAGGAAGGGCGGGGACGTGCTGAAGGCGCTGGCCCTTGGCGCGAGGGCGGTCTTCGTGGGCCGCCCCATCTTCTGGGGCTTGTCGGTAGCCGGGGAAGACGGCGTCCGGCACTGCCTGGAGATCCTGCGCACCGAGCTCAGCGTGGCCATGGGCCTCTGCGGCGTCACCGACGTCAAGCAGGTCGACCGCTCGGTAGCCCAGGATCCCGGCTCCGGCGCTGTCGGCGGAGTCGTCGGCGAACTGGAACGCCTGTCCCGCCTGCTCGACCAGGACTACATCACCCGAGAGGAGTTCGAGTCCCTGAAGGGTCGGTTGGTGGGCTGACCCCCGGCTTATGGTCTACTGCCTTTTCATATGCCGGGGTTGTTGGAACATACCCGCCGCGCTTTAATGGGCGCGGGTCAGACGCAAGGAGGTCTCGGCAGATAGCGAATGCTAGAAAGTTTGCGGGACAAGTCCCGGGATGAGCTGACCGACGGCCTCAAAACGTTGGGGATTGCCACCGAGATGCCCGAGAGGGGGAGGTCCGAAGAAGACATACAGAGGTAGTGGGTTACACGCTCGCTGGGAGTTATAAACATACAGGCGGGGCCCGTCAGGTGGATAAACGTCATCGAGCAAGACGGGAACCAGTACAGTGGGCCCAGGTGGTGGACTGTTCTGGGCATACCGGACGAGAGGGGGTTTCTCACCAACGGTGAGGTCAAGGTAAGGACCGTTAGGAAAAAGTCATTCCCGCTGTTCGGGAGGGCGGTCAGCGTGCAATGGTCGGGCGAAGACCACGGGAGAGGCATAATCAGAACCCTCTCCGGTGACCGGGCGGTTCAGGAGTTGGCGAAGAGGTTGGGCGACCTGGAAGTGCGCTGGCACACCGAAGAGTTCCAGGGTTGGACGTTGCAACTGGACAGTCGTTTCGAGCCAACATATCAGGACTGGGCAGCAATAGAGATAATCGCCGAATACTTCCTGTCGTCCAGCTAACCCTCCGCCTGGATAGGCCCACGAAGCGTTGGCCCTGGGAATCGCTGCCGCCACGGGCTCGGCCCTGTTATGGGTCGCCGCTCATATCTTCCGGGCGGGAATCCTGCTTTCCGGCCAGCGAATCACCCCCGATAACGTATGGACGGCCCTGCGCCACGCCGAATAAACTACCTCCGCGTCCTCTGCGAAAACCCCTGCGCCCTCAGCGCGAAACATAAACCGGAGCGAAAATGGAAATCGGAGTCATCTTCCCACAGACCGAAATCGAGCCCGCCCGCCACGCCGTCCGCGACTTCGCCCAAGCCGCGCAGGAGATGGGCTACTCCTACATGTTTATTGCCGACCATGTGCTGGGGGCCGACCCCGCTCACCACAACCACCCTTCCTATGGAATGTACAACCACCGGGTTGTGGTGCACGAGTCCCTTACCCTCATGGGTTACTTGTCGGCCATCGTTCCCGGCATGGGTTTCGCCACCGGGATACTGATACTGCCGCAACGTCAAACGGCCCTAGTCGCCAAACAGGCAGCGGAGATCGACGTGCTCTGCGGCGGAAGGCTGCGGCTGGGCATCGGCGTGGGCTGGAACCAGGTCGAGTTCGAGGCCCTGAACGAAGACTTCCACAACCGCGGCGCACGGAGCGCCGAGCAGATCCGGGTGATGCGGGAGCTGTGGACCAAGGAGTCGGTAGACTTTCACGGCAAGTGGCACAACATCACCCACGCGGGGATCAACCCCCTGCCCGTGCAGCAGCCCATACCGGTCTGGCTGGGCCTTGGCAGCGCCCTCGACCCCAACCCGCCCGACGTGGCGCTTCGCCGGGTGGCCCGGCTGGCCGACGGCTGGTGCCCCAACTTCTCTCCCGACGACACCGGCAAGCGGCTGCAAGAAAAGGTCCGTCAGTACATGACCGGCTATGGGCGTAATCCCGATTCCTTGGGCTTGGACGGCCGTCTCAAGACCGCCGGCCGCTCGCCAGAAGACTGGAGAGACGAAATCGAGGCCTGGCGCAGCATGGGCGCCAGCCACGTTTCGGTGGAGAACCGCCGCGGCGGGTTGAAGACGGCCAGCGAACACATCGAAGCCATGAGCCGGTTCAAAGAGGCGGTGGAGTTCTAGCGGCCCGTCCGCCCTCTACGCCTTCCTATGACCGACTTCCAGCCCCGCGACCCTCAATTCCAGGCCCGCGTCCGGGCCAGCTTCAATGGCCAGACGGCCTTGCGGGCCCTTGGGGCCAGCCTCGAAAGCGTCGCACCCGGCGTCGTCAGCATCAGATTGGCGCCCGGCGGGCTGGTGTATCCAGGTATCGCCGCCGCGGTCTTGGCCAGCGCCTGCGAGTTCGCTGCCCTGAGCCTCAGCCGCCCCGGTTCCACGATAGTCCCGGTGGAGCACAAGGTGAATTTCGTCGCCGTGGACCAGGCCGGGCCGTTGGTGGCCTATGGCGAGGTGGTACGGTCCGGCGGGACCATCACGGTCTGCAAGGGACGCATTTGCACCGAGGGCGACGAAAAGAAGGCGGTGGCCCACATACTCGCCACTTTCATCACGGAGTCGGCGCAATGAGTCGCTGCGGTATAATGGGCAGACGAAATATCATCAGGAGTAAAACATGACCGGGCCGCAAGTGCGTTACGAGCTAAAGGACGGCGTGGCGGTGTTGACCCTGAACAACCCCGGCCGGCGCAACGCCCTCTCCACCGAGCTATTGGGCGAGTTGCGCGACCTGTTGCGGGAGTTCGAGGACGACTCAGAAGTGCGCGTGGTCGTCTTGCGTTCGGCGGGTCCGGTGTTCAGTTCGGGCCACGACCTGAACGAGATGGTCGACCGCGACGAGGCGGCGTATACCGCCGTCTTCGCCCTCTGCACCGAAGTCATGGAGGCTATCCGGTTGCTGCCCAAGCCGGTGATCGCCCAAGTGCAGGGCTTGGCCACTGCCGCCGGTTGCCAGTTGGTCGCAACCTGCGACCTGGCCGTCGCCGCCGAGTCCGCTTCCTTCGCAACTCCGGGGGTGCAGATCGGGCTGTTCTGCACCACGCCCGGCGTGGCCCTCGCCCGGTCGGTGCCTTCCACCAAGCGGGCTATGGAGATGCTGCTCACCGGTACGCCGGTGTCCGCCGCCGAGGCCCTGGAAATCGGGCTGGTCAACCGCGTCGTGCCCGGCGATGAACTGGAAGAGCAGGTGATGGACCTGGCCCGGCAGATAAGCTCGGCCAGTTCTCAGACCTTGGCCGTGGGCAAGCCCGCCTTCTACCGGCAGATCGAGCTGGACCGCCCCGCCGCCTACGAGATGGCCCAGAAGGTCATGGTGGACAACCTGCTCAAGGAAGACGCCAAAGAAGGCATTTCAGCGTTCCTGGAAAAACGCGAGCCCCGCTGGAACTTCTAGGGGGTGTCGACCGCGATGTTGACCTACAAAATGCTGACCTACGACCGGCAGGGGGAGATTGATTTCAGTACCCTCTGCTTCGACCCGGACGAACCCGAACCCTTGCCTGATGCCATGTATCAAGAACTAATCATCCGGGAGACCCTGGAATTGCTATCCGCCCGCTTCACCGGCTTCGGACGCCGCCCCGACGCCTTCCTGAGCAGCAACACTTTCATTTGCTACGACCGCCGCAACCTCAACGTGCGAGTGGGCCCCGACTGCTACCTGGCCTTGGGCGTCGACACCCACGCCATCCGGGAGCGGCGGCTCTATCTGCCCTGGGAGGTGGGCAAACCCCCGGACCTGGCGCTGGAAGTCGCCTCGGTGACGACCGCCAGGGCGGACATTACTCGGAAGCCGCGCATTTACGCCCAAATCGGCATCCCGGAATACTGGCGATTCGACCAGACCGGCGGCGACTACTACGGGCAGCCGCTGGCCGGAGGCTTGCTGGTCGACGGTGAATACCAGCCCGTCGAACTAACGACCGAACCAGACGGAGTGCTCAAGGCGTACAGCCCGGTCCTGGCGTTGTACTTCTGCTGGCATGAGGAATGGCTATACTTCTACGACCCGGCCACCGGGACCTACCTGAAGAATTGGGACCAGGAGCGTACCGGCTATCAAGAGGAGTTGCGAGCGGAACGCGCCGCCCGGGATGCCGCCGACGCCAGGGTACGCCAGCTCGAGGAACAACTGCGACTTCGACCGCCTCGTGACTAGCCCAGCCCAACGATCCCTGCCCCGCGAGCCGCTTCACCGGCTTGGGGCAGTGCGGCCCACGCCGGGAAACACCGGCAATCCGCCCGTGTTTCGCGGGTTTACCTCCGATGCCCCGAGATACAATTGAGGTTCAGGCGGCCTTGTTCCAACTCGGGACATTTCTCGATTCTCAGGGGTGATGCTTCCATGTCGAAACTGTTGTATGGCGCGATCTTTCTAACGCTGGCGGCGCTGCTAGCCTGTTCCAGCCCGACGCCGACACCGGCTCCCACGGCTACACCGGAACCGACCGCGACGCCAACCCCGGCTCCCACGCCCACCCCGGTTCCCACTGCCACTCCGGCCCCCACTGCCGCGCCCTCGCCGACGAAGGATACCGAGATGACGGCTCCGGGGTCCGGAGGGATTGCTCCCCTTAGCCTTGACAACCCCCAAGCGTTCATGTCCGAATTGTCGGGCGCCGAGCAGTCATGTCTCTCGGAGAATGTGGGTCCCCAGCGGCTCATGGCGCTGGTGGGCAGCCCAGACCTCGCCACGCCCGACGAGACTGCGGAATTGATGCAATGCCTGGAGGACGATACGCTGCTGAGGCTGTTCCTGACCGGACTTATCGGGGAGACCGGGTCGCTGAGTGAAGAAACTTCGATGTGCGTTCGCGCCGGATTCGAGGACATCGACCTTCGCTCCGTGATGCTGGCCTCGTCCACGGGTGCCGAAGACGGGGCTGCCGCCATGATGACCGGGATGGTCGGAATGTTCTTGACCCTATCCTGCCTGAACGAGGAGGAATGGCAGTCCGCCGCCCCCGCCCTGGGCATGGGCCCGGACGACCGGGAAAGCCTGCAATGCGTGCTGGAGGAGTTGGGAGGGCCGGAAGGATTTGCTGCATCGTTGGATCCTGACGCAGGTCCTCCCGTGGCCCTCCTTAGCGCCGCAATGAGCTGCGGGATGGAAACGATAGGACAGCCAGGCGGGTAGCCTACAGGTGTAGGAAGGCCCGCCCGGGCTGAGCGCTCCTTAGAACGTAATCACGCTGCGGGCAACGTTGCCTTCCTTCATGTCGGCGAATGCTTTGTTGACTTGGTCCAGCTGCAACCGCTGAGTCACCAGCTCGTCGAGCTTCAGGCGGCCTTGCAGGTAGAAGTCCACGTAGCGGGGCATGTCGGTCCGGAAGTGGTTGGAGCCCATGCTGCTGCCCTGGATGCGCCGCTCTCGCAGGAAGGACGGACCGTCAAGCTCGATCTTGGTGCCTTGGGGAATCATGCCGATGATGGTGGCGGTGCCCCCGGCCCGCAGCATGGCGAAGGACTGCTCGGCAGTCTCCTTCTTGCCGATGGCCTCGAAGGAGTAATCGACTCCGCCGGAGGTCAGGTCGCGCACCCTGGCCGCCACGTCGCCGCTGGAGGCGTCGATCACGTCGGTGGCCCCGAACTCCCGGGCCAGCGTGAGCTTGGTCTCCACCGAGTCGATGGCGATGACGCGCAACGCCCCGGCCAACGCCGCGCCTTGAATGGCGTTCAGCCCTACGCCGCCGCAGCCGATGACGGCCACGGTGCTGCCCGGCCGCACGGCGGCGGTGTTCAAAGCCGCGCCCAGGCCGGTGGTCGCTCCGCAGCCGATGAGGGCCAACTGCTCGAAAGGCACGTCGCGGTCAATCTTCACCACCGCGTTCTCATGCACCAGCATCTGCTCGGCGAAGGACGCTAGGTTGGCGAACTGGGTGACCTCCTCGTCACCGATTCGGAGCCGGGGCGTCTCTCCGGGTCCGCGGGTCAGCCCGGCCCGGGAGCAGAGCACCATCCGCCCCTCGGTGCACCGCTCGCAGTGGCCGCAGAATACCGACAGGCAGCAGATTACTCGGTCGCCGGGCTTCACGTAGTCGACTAGCGAGCCAACGGCCTCGATGGTCCCGGCGGCCTCGTGGCCCAGCACCACCGGCATGGGCGTCGCATACAGCCCTTCCACGAAGTGCAGGTCGCTGTGGCATACGCCGCTGGCCCCGGTGCGGACCAGCACCTCGCGGGGGCCGGGGTCGGCCAGTTGTACGTCTTCAATTTCCAACGGCCGGTTGACTTCCCTCAATACTGCGGCTTTCATTCCTCACCTGCCGAACCAATCTCAATAGCAACGTCATTAAACCGTCTATCGGAGACGCTGTCAAAACGAGAGCGGCCTACCGGCGCGGAAGGCTCTCGAACCAGGGCATCACCAGCCGCGCGTTGATGCCCGAGCAGTAGGAATGTCCCCAATCGGGCAACTCCTCGTAGGTGGCGTCGTAGCCCAGGCGGGCCAGCAGGGCGTGGCCCTTGCGAATCGGGTCCACGGGGAATATGTGGTCCTGCGCGCCGTGGACGATGTGGATGGGCAAATCCACGCCCTGCTTCCGGCGCAGCATGTCGTCCATCATCCCATGGAAGTCCGCCGCTATGGGCGCGATGCCGGCGAACATCTCCGGGCGACTCAGGCCGTACAGGTAGGTGAACGTTCCGCCGTCGGACAGGCCGGAAAGGAACACCCGGTTTCGGTCCACCGCGTAGGAGCGGCACACTTCTTCGAACATTCCAGTGACCGAGTTCACGTCACGCACCGGCTGCATTATCGACCACGTAACGTCGACCGACTTGGCGGCCAGCAGCATGTATCCCTTGCTCTTGGCCGCCCGCAGCCACGACCAGACGTAGTGGTCGCCCCGGCCGTAAGCGCCGTGCAGGCAGATGATTAGCGGCCAGTCCCGTTGCGGGGTGTAGTTTTCAGGAACGTACAGCGAATAGTCCGCCAGGGGGTCGGCTTGTTTGTGATGAAGCATTCCAACGGGGACGTTCGTTTCGAGTTGGATGGCTTCCAGGGACTCTTGGCCGCTCAGCGCCTCCGGCAGCAACCAGTAGCCGCGCAGGGTCGGCGTGTGCGCCCGGACGCCATACAGGAGGTCCAGCCCCCGGCACAGCGCCCGCCGGGTATCCAACGATGCGCGGGAGAATCCCGGTTCGTCGGCGTTCAAGAAGGACTCGCAGGCGTTCCCGCAGTGCCGGATACCAGCGACGAATGCGTCATGGAACCGGCTCAAGGACTCCGGCGGGCCGTGCCGCGCCAGTTCGCCCAGAATTGTGGAGAACGTGTCCGAGGCGGCCTCTCGCAGACGGTCCTGAAACTCGCCCAGCCTCTCGAGGCGAATGTTCTCCTGAATCGACTCGAAGGTTTGCAGGAACACAAGGAGCTTTTCCTCAGCGTCAAGGACTGCCTGGGCGTATTGTTCGTTTGTCATAGCGCCACCCCTTCGATTTCCACGGCTCCCCAGTTAGTTTAGAATAGGAGAGCAGTGAGGAGGAGGATACATGGCTAAAGTCAGCAAATCGGAAAAAGTGCCCAGGCAGATGCAACCGGCCTTCGACGCCATAGTGTCCCATATCGATGAATTCTGCAATGCCCACCTGAACGAGGA
The DNA here is from genome assembly GCA_965197575.1 of Dehalococcoidia bacterium. Taxonomy (GTDB): domain Bacteria; phylum Chloroflexota; class Dehalococcoidia; order Lucifugimonadales; family UBA3495; genus VXOI01. Next base: position 4,060,830 of record OZ240214.1, on the reverse strand, counting down.
ATACGCTCAACTAGCGCGGCAGACCGCGGCAGCTTTGTCCCGGAAGCGTCCCTCTCCCCTGACCAGAGGACGCCCCGATGTTTGGGCCTGCGGAATCGTTTATGCCGTTGGTTCGGTCAATTTCCTGTTTGACCGTAGCGAAGAACCTTACATGAATTCAGCCGATCTTTGCAAAGGATTCGGTGTCGGCCAGAGCACCGCCTCGGCCAAGTCCAAGACCGTCCGCGACCTTCTGGATATGAAGTGGATGGACCCTGATTGGTGTTTACCGAGCCGGCTGGAGAAGCACCCCCTGGCCTGGCTGGTTATGTTGGATGGCCTACCCGTGGATGCCCGCCATCTGCCTCGGGGAATGCAGGAATTCCTGGCGGCCGAAGGCTTCATTCCTTATATTCCGGGCGAACAGGAAACCGCCTATAATCCACGGTAGACACCCGGCAATGGCAATTTCCGCAATACTTACATTCCAGGAGGCCGGACTATGACAACCGCGAAAGTAAACGGCGCGGAGCTATATTACGAAGAGGCCGGGAGCGGCCCCCCGATCATCCTTTCACCGGGCGGACTCCAAGGGGTAGCCAGCAGCTACGAGCCAGTGATCGAGGCGCTGTCCCAAGAACACCGGGTGGTGGTCTACGACCGGCGTTTCGGCGGCCAGTCCCGCAGTCCCTTGGTGGTGCAGACCTGGGACATGGTGTGCGACGACGTGTTCGGGCTGATGGACGCCCTGGGGATAGAGCAGAGCTACCTCGGCGGAGGTTCGTTTGGGGCGGCCATCTCCTTCGGCTGCGCCTCCCGCCGCCCCGAGCGGGTGCGGGCCATATTCCCCTCAAACATCGCGGGCGGGGTCATCTGCGACGGCTATCTCACGTCGAAGCTGTTCAAGAGCATGGAGATCGCGGCGGCTGGCGGCATATCGGCAGTGGTGGACGCCTTCGACGCCGACGACCGCTTCGCTCCCTTCAGCCCGGAGATTGCCCAGACCGACCCCGACTACCGGAAAGAGCTGGAGGCAATGGACACCGACGAGTTTATCCAGACCATGCGGGATACCATCTACGCCCTGTTCGGCGGCCCGTTCCCGACCCTGGGCAGCACCGAGAAAATGCTGAAGGGCATTGGCGTCCCGACGATGATTATGCCGGGCAGCAACGACGTTCACCCAAGAGCCGTCGCCGAGATGGCCCATCGCATGGTGCCCAACTGCCAATGGGGCGAGGTTCACCCTCATTCCGAGGAGCCGGAAAAGTACGCTAAGCGGGTGTTGCAATTCCTGTCGGAAGTGGAGGCCAACGACCGCTAGCCGAGCGAGTTCGCAAGCTATTTCAGCCGCTGCTGGGTTAGCGCCTTCAGGTGGCCGGACGCCGGACAGGCGCTAACCCCAACCGCCGCTTGCTACCGCGGGTTACGGCGGCGGAGGGGGCGAACCAGCTTGCGGACTTGCGCCTTCAAGCTGAAGCGTCGGCGGACGCTGTTCGCTACCAAAGGGGCTAGCTGCTTGTTTCCGGCCACGAGCGGGGCCATCCAGGCGCGTAGTTCTTTCATGGTGGGGGTCTTTTCGTCCCACGACGGCACCGTGCTCTCTAGGGGATGCCAGCGGCGTTCGCCCCGGAAGCGGGTCATTACTGTGCCGCCGGCCTCCATCACCGCCAATGCACCCCCTGCCATGTCCCACAGCCGGGGAGCGCCGAAGATGGCGTATTGCATCACGCCTCGCGCCGTCATCGCCAGCTCGTAGGCGATGCTGCCGGTGGTGCGCGGCTCTCCGGCCTTTCCGGCCAACTCTTTGGAGAAGCGGTTGACCACCCCGAAGTAACCGGGCACTCCGATCAGGCGGTTGGGCACCGGCTCCTGCGTCTCGAAGACCGACACCGGCTGCTCATCGGCGAAACAGCCGCCGCCCTTGCGGCAGTGCAACACGAACCCGCCGCCGCCGTTGGGCCAAGGGACGTAGAGGGCGGCGGCCACCGGCCTACCCCGGTGCAGCACGCCGATGGAGGAAGCGAACACCGGGAGCCCGTTCATAAAGTTGGTGGTGCCGTCCAGCGGGTCGAGCACCCAGAGGATGTCGCGGGCCGGTGCTTCCGACTCCTTCTCCTCTTCGGTGGCTTCCTCGCCCAGGATACCGTGGTCCGGGAAGCGGCGGGCGATTTCAGCGACCAGATACTCCTGGGTAGCCTTGTCGGCGCGGGTTACTGGGTCCCGCTCTTTGTCATCCTTGAACTCGACTTCGATGGGACGGCCAAAATACCCGGCCAGAATCTCCCCGGCCCCCCGCGCCAACTCCACGGCATGGGCCTCGATCTCACGGGCTTGCGCGTCGTCAAGGGATTGCACGATTAGCTCACCGCCAGGCGTCAGATTGCTGCGGACGCTCAAGACTGAAACTGTCCCTGATAGAGGCCCTCCCCCTCGACCCGCTCCAGTATAAGCTGGCAGATGGGGTCTCCGGGGCGGACCCGGATGGGCAGCGGGCCGACGTTGTAGAACTCCAATGCGATTCGATTGTCGAAACCGGGATGAATGGTGGGCGCAGAGATATGCACGAACAGGCCAATCCTGGCGATGCTGCTCTTGCCTTCCACCCGCGCCCCCAGATGCCGGGGAAGACTGACCGATTCATAGGTACGGCCAATCACCAGTTGCTGGACAGGAATCTCGAAAAACCCGCTGGGAGCGACGACCCTCTCTTCACCAAAAGTATCCAGAAACCGGGACCAGTCATACCCTATGAGGTCAATGGCGCTGGTGACGCCCGCCCTTCGATGCTCTTCGAATGCCGGCTCCAGAACGTAGAAAGTGTCGGACAAGGTCAGGTCTACGGAGCTGGGGCCAATCCTGGCTCGTTCGACTTCAGGTTGAAAGACCAGGCTCCCTGACTCGATCTCGTGAAAGATTGCGCTTGTCGCCAGTCTCATGCCATTCTCATCTGCTCCAGCCACTCTCGCGAGGCCCACAGCCTTCGTCCAGTGACGTTAACATCCTCGCCGGGCAATTCGAACAGGACAGCCTCCCGGCCAATGTCCCATACCCATACCGATAGAGTCTCTTTTTCGAGGTCTACGTCTCTGATATGGGCAAAGACACCGATGTCGCGCCCTTCCCAGTCTATCCGAACCTCTTTTTCTTCCGGCCACAGCCCCTGGTTTGCTCTCAGGTAACGGATGTTGGCCTTAGTCGCGGGTTTGTCGTAAATCCTGGAACCAAATTCGGGTTCTTTCATCGCATCCTCCCGACCGCACCCGGGGCTGTCCATTGCGGCACAAAGCAAGGGTAGGGCAGACCGGATAGGCGGTCAACCGGCAAGTGTCACTGCCAGCAGCGCGTTTGGCCGACGCCGGGAGCACTGATATAATCAGCAACGCCGCTGCTCTGAAGCGATACGGGATCTGGGGGGTGGCAACTCCTGTAGGAGCGTATGAATCCATGGACTTGGGACTTAATGGCAAGGTTGCGATTATCGGGGGCGCGAGCAAGGGACTGGGCCGGGCTTGCGCCCAAGTATTGGCCGAGGAGGGCGTGAAGGTCGCTATTTGCAGCCGGACCGGCGCCGACCTGGAGCAGGCGGCCGACGAAATCCGGGAGTCCACCGGGGCGGAGGTGCTGCCCTACCCCGCCGACCTCGACCGGCTGGAGAGCATCACCGGCCTGATCGCGGCCACCTTGGAGCAATTCGGCGGCATCGACATAATGGTCAACAACTCCGGCGGCCCTCCCCTTTCCCGGGCGGCCACCGCTGGCGAGGACGTGTGGGAGACGGCGGTGCAACGGTCGCTGATCTTCTTCGGGCGCATGTGCCGCGAGGGGGTGCCCCACCTGCAGCAACGGGGCGGCGGCAGGATCATCAACATCCTGGCCAGCACCGTCTACAACCCGATCCCCAACCTGGCCCTGTCGGGCGCGACCCGCATGGGCGTGGTGGCCTACGCCAAGAGCCTGGCCGACGAGGTGGGCAAGGACAACATCCTGGTCAACAACGTCTGTCCCGGCTCCATCCTCAGCGAGCGGATGCTGTCCAACGTCACCGCGCGGGCCAACGAGTTGGGAATCACCGTGGAAGAGGGGCTGGCCCGCCGCGCCTCCGAGACCGCGCTGGGGCGGGTCGGCCAGCCGGTGGAACTGGCCAACCTGGTGGCGTTCCTAGCCTCCGAGCGTTCCAGCTACATCACCGGCACCACCATCCTGGTGGACGGCGGTCTGGTACGCTCGGTGATGTAGGAAGAATAACAGTCTAATGGTTCTCGAACGCAGACATCAAGAAGAACCTACTGACGCCGTCGGCTACGTCGACCGGGGCAACCGCTACAGCCGAAACGGGGTGTACCATCGGGCCATCGAGGACTATACCTCGGCCATCGAGCTAGATTCCGGCTATGCCGCGGCCTGGTACAACCGGGGCTGTTCGTATTACGAGGTCGGGCTGTACGAGGAGTCCATCGCCGACCTCACCCGCGCCATCGAACTGTCGCCCGACTCCGGCATCTACTACGGCCAACGCGCGCTGGCCTACCTGTTCGACGACCAACCGGAACTAGCCCAAGCCGACGAGGAGCGATGCGAGGCTCTGCGGTTCGGCGAACATCCGCAGGGCGACTAGCTCGCCGTCTCCTGCCTGCCGCCAACCGGATCAGGTTGCGGGCTTGAAGTAGGGGACGCTTATCTGGTCGGTGGCCCGCTCGAAGGTGACTTCCACCGGCATTCCGATGCTCACCTCGCGGGGCTCGCATTCCACGATGTTGGTGAACATGCGGACCCCTTCCTCAAGCTCCACCAATGCCAGCACGTAGGGGCCTTGGTCGAAGCCGGCGGTGCGGTTCTGGTAGGTGACGGTGTAGGTCCAGACCGTGCCCTTGCCGCTGGACACCGCCCACTTGATGTTTTCCGACCAGCAGTTGGCGCAGATGCCCCTGGGATAGAACTGGTACTCCTCGCAATCGTCGCAACGCTGCACCAGCAGCTGCCCACGGCGGCACGAGTCCCAGTAGGGGCGGGTCTCCCCAACGACGGTCGGCAGAGGCTTGTTCCATTCCGGCATAATCTAGTCCCTCCCCAGGATGACGGTGCCGCCGCTGTGCCGGGAGCCCAGAGCGCCGCCGGTGCCGTGGCACAGGGCAATCTTGCAGTCGGGCACCTGGCGCGGCGTGCCCTCGAACTGGTGGCGCAGTTGCCGGGTCGCTTCCATCAACAAGAAAATGCCCCGCATCCCCGGATGGTTGGACGACAACCCGCCGCCATCGGTGTTGATGGGCAGCTCACCGCCGATCTTCAGTCGGCCGCCGCTGACGAACTCCCCGCCCTCTCCCTTTTCGCAAAAGCCCAGGTCTTCCAGGGTTTCCAGCACCGTGATGGTGAAGGAGTCGTAGATCATCGCCATGTCAATGTCCTGATGGGTCACGCCGGCCCCGGCGAAGGCCGGCTCGTGGCTCTGCTTGGCGGCGATGTAGATCAGGTCACGCTTGCCCGCGCCCTGGTGGGCGATGGCCTCGCCGGTGCCCAGCACCCAGACCGGGGTGTGGCGGCAGTTTCGCGCGACTTCCGGCGAGGCCACGACCACCGCGCCGCCGCCGTCGGTGATGACGCAACAGTCCATCAGGTGCAGGGGCGAGGATATGACCCGCGAGCGCACCACGTCTTCGACGGTGATCGGGTCGCGGAAAAGCGCGTCGGGATTCATCGAGGCGTGGTGGCGGACCGCCACGGCGACCTCGGCCAGCTGCTCCGGGGTGGTCCCGAACTGGTGCATGTGGCGCTGGGCGATCATCGCGTAGAGGCCGACCGTGGTGAGCCCGTAAAGCTCCTCGAAGCTGTCCGGCGAGGGGTCGAGCCGGGGATGGCCAAACCGCCCGACGCCGCCGGTGCCCACGGAAACGCCGCCGGAGCGGGCCAGCGTGCTGTAGGTGATCACCGCGCAGTTGATGCGCCCAGCATAGATCGCGTTGAGGGCGTGGGCCAAGTGGAACTCGAAGGAGCCGCCGCCGACGGTGGTGTTGTCGACGTGCTTGGGATACATGTTCAGGTAGTCGGCCAGGTTCATGCCGCTGTTGCGAATCGCCATCGAAGCGGTAAACAGCCCGTCGACATCCTTCTTGGAAAGACCGGCGTCTTCAATGGCCTTGATAACGCTTTCGCCCTGGATTTGGAGCTCGCTCTTGTCGGGCGCATAGCGGGTCACATGCTCATGCACGCCGACAATGGCGGCGGCGCGGCTAAGATCGACCATCGGCAAGGGACCTCCTGGAGAATTGAATCAAGGAATCGTCCTCACTAACAACGAAACAACCGAGCCAGTCACTCCACAGCGTTCCAAGCAGAGTCCAAGAGATTCTGGACCCATGTCTCGAACATAGATGGGCCGCCGAGAGCTTGGTGCCTAAGAAACTGGTCAGGGTCAATTTGCCTCAAGCCATGCTGTTGAACCATGCTAATATATCTCAGCCCGGTATGTCGATTCGGGTGAACAACATAGTTCCTCAGAAGTTTGAGGTCGCCAAGGTCTGCGGACTGCAATCCGCGACCGATTTCAACTTGATTAGCTACTCCCAAAACCGTCGAAAGCTCAATGGCGAAAGCTGGATCATCCCATCTTGCCCGCGGCCCAGTTAAGGGTTTCCCGGCGACTTGGGAAATATCCGATACTTTCTTGACTTCATTAAGTCTGGTCAATTCCAAACCTGTCCTGGTAATGCATCCTCCCATCGCCGACCGGATCACAAGCTCGCAACAAAACTGTCCAAACAGGTATTGCAGCCTATTGGCGACAAGAGTGGGGCAAACCAATTCCTGAATCACTGACGGGTGATTCCCATAAGAAGGCCAGACATTCACCCATTGCTCCAGCCGGCGGCACCGTCGCTCTAACCGACTATAAATGTCGAACAGCCCTATCCGGCGCACGGTTCAGATGGCAGTGGGAGATAAAGCCCTGTAGAGCATTGGAAACCGGATTCTACGACTCCTAATACGCTGGGTGGAACCGGACGATGCCGCCCTGAACTCCCCTAAACGGTCCGGTACTTCCGCAGAATCCAGCTCCAGGACATCGGCTAACATGCTCAGGTTGGATAAAGCTGAGAAGATGTCGCTGAGGCTGCTGGAGTCCCGCACGGGCATATCTTCCCCGATATCGCCAGATGGAATCCCGTGACGTGCATGGGCAACGGCGGCAAATAGCATCAGGAAATGGGGGGCACGGGCCAACTCAGTTTCCAGAACGACAGCTAGGTTCTCCAGGATATACCAGGCCACACTATCGACGGTCTTTGCGATGTTCGAGGCCAGTCGAGCGTCGTAATTCCGGTATAACTTTTCAATCTGGCGCTGACCGCCGTCTGTAACTCCTTCCAGGATAACTCCAAACATTTGTGCCACGAGTTCATCGTCGGCCATTCTGATTCTGGCCCGCTTGCCAAGCACCGGGTAGTTGCTCCATAGGTAATCCAATCGCTGTGAAACTTCGCTAACCGCGCTTCGGAACGCACCGTGATACTTCCCGTGCCTCAACTCCTGCTGTGACAGGTTGTAGTTGTAGGTGTTCAGTCTCCGAAAAACGTCGAACACCACCGAGTCCGGTACGTTCATAAGCTGTTCGACAGCCACTGGATATTGGAGGAACCCTTGCTTCGAATCTTCATCCAGGGCCGAATATTTTAGCCCAGCAAATTCCTGGTACATTTCCAGCTTATTGCCCAAAGGGAATTCATCATTCGCGTAGGCCCTGATACCCTCCAACCGCTGTTGGCCGTCGACCACCTCCCAATAGCTCTGCCGCGTCGCCGAGTTGATTTTGGTTCGCAGGTAAATCTTAGGGACTGGGTATCCGCGAAGGATAGTGTCGATTAAGTATGCTCTGGCCGGTGTCGGCCATACTCTGCTGGAGCGCTGGTATTCCCGATTGACCACCAGCCTCTTGTTGTCCATCCAATCCAGAAGATTTGCAATCGTATGCTGTTCCAGCATATCGAGTAATGAATCTCCACATCAATTTCTTGGTCAGTATAACAGCCCCTGTATCGCTTGCGAAAACTGGCATGTTACAACGATCCAAGCTGCTATCAGACCGGCTCTTCCAACCTGTCGCCACAGACCGTATAGTATAGCGGGAACCGAGTCTTGGCTGGCGTATCAGGAGGGGCGATGCTTGCGATTCTTGGCGGGACCGGGCCGGAGGGGAAGGGGCTGGCTTTGCGGCTGGCGATGGCCGGGGAGCCGGTGACCATCGGCTCGCGCGACGCGGCCCGGGGCGCGGCGGCGGCCGAGGAGTTGGCGGCCCTGACTCCAGGAGCGCAGATCCAGGGCGCCGACAACGCCGGAGCGGCGGCCAGCGGCCACGTCGTGTTCCTGGCCTTCCCATACGAAGGACAGCGGGCCACCCTGGAGCAACTCGGCGGCGCGTTGGCCGGCAAGGTGGTGGTCAACGTCATCGCCCCTATGATGTTCGAGCGCGGCAAAGGGGCGCGAGCCGTCGAGGTCGAAGCCGGGTCGGCAGCGCAGGAGGCCCAGGAACTGCTGCCTGATTCGCAGGTCGTCGCCGCTTTCCAGAACGTCAGCGCCGAGGAGTTGCAGGAAACCGGACGCCACATGGAAGGCGACGTGGTCGTCTGCTCCGACCACGCCGATGCCAAGCGGCTGGTCATGGGGTTGGCCGACAAGATCAACCACCTTCGAGGGGTGGACGGCGGGGGCTTGGCCAACGCCAAGTACGTGGAGCAAATCACCCCGATGCTGGTGAACATCAACCGGATCTACAAGGCCCACTCCACCATCAAGATAGTTGGCATTTAGCGCATCATCCACCACCCGGAAGGAAAGAGACCTCAGGAGGCGATATGCCGCGATTCTCAATCGACCTCAATAGCAGCGAGGGTCAGGCCCAGGTACAGAGCCAGTGGAAGTACGCCGAGGGGTACATTCCCGGCTCTCCCAACCACGGGTTGGAAGAGCGCTCGCCCGGCAGCCCGGCCCGGCTTCCCGACTACGACGATTCATCGTGGGCTGTATGTGAGGACCTGGTTGCCTGGGCCAAATTCGATGAATACGTCACCGGCTTTTCCTGGGTATGGTACCGGTTGAATTTCACCTTCCCCGAAACGGTGGGCGGCCGGGCCGTGTCGCGGACGCGCGTACAGTTCGAGACCTGCGTCGACGATTACGGCGAGATTTGGATCGACGGGGAATGTAACCGTGAGCGGGGCACCATAGAGGGTTTTAACCGTCCGCAACGGGTGCTGGTCTCCGACAGTCCACAGCCGGGAGAGCAGCACACCATCGCAATTCTGGCCGCCAACGGCCCCTTGGGCGCCCCCGGCGGCGGGGTGTTCGTGCGCTACGCCACCCTGAACTTTGAGTGGCGCGACGACGATCCATAGGCGCCGGGCCGCAGGCCGCTAGTCTTCCGGGGGCCACTTGGTGCCGCCGACGGCCGGGCGTTCAGCTTGGGGCAGGTTCAGGCCGTCGGTCACCACTTGGCCGAACTCCCGCAGGATAACCTCGCCCCACTCCTTGGCGTGGGAAACGCGGTGGGCGGTGCGCCTGCCGCGCGTAATCCGCCGGGCTTCCGCCTCGTCTTTGCCCTCGGCCTCGCGGCTGGCCGCTTCGTCCATCGCGTCGATCTGGGGCACAAGGCCGCTGGCGGTCTCGATGAACCGGGCCACCTCGTTCATCTCGCTGTCGAACACCACGAAAATCGGGACGGTGCCCGCCCGGTGCTCCGGCAAGAAGGTGTCGGCTAAGGGCACGTCGTCGTCCCGGTTGAAGACCCGGAAGTCGATGTTGGGGTTGCTCTCGGCCAGCCGGAGTATCGTCGGCGTAGTGCTCACCGCGTCGCCGCACCAGTCGGCAGTGATAATCGCCAGGTTCAGCGGTTGGCCGACCCCATCGAACACGTCGGCGGTATCGGCGGGAACTTCGACGTTCTTGTAGATTTCGAGGAATGGCTCCTTGTTCACCTTGATCTGGTCGATGTACTGCTGGGTGGACATGCCCGCTTCAAACTGCTCTCTGCTCAGCGCCATAATTTGCCCCTGCATCATTCGGATGCCGATAGTTTGGCAGTGTCCGGCGCGGATGGCAATCCTGGCGAGAACCTTCGCTCCGCCCAGCGGCATCTTGAGCGGTTCTTACGGATCGGTGGCTGCCTAGTGGGTAAATAGAGAGCGGCCGGACCCGATTATGCCAACAAAGCAAGGGGTCAACGGGCGCGGCGTGTTAGAATTGGCTGTCCACGTCGGTACGCGCGTGGGTTGGAGGCGGTACTTGGCAACGCCCATCGATGATCCCTATCTGAAATACGCGCTGTTCTGTCGTAGCACCCATGAGGCCGATGGCGAGCTCGACCTGAACGGAATCATCGACCTGGTGGACCTTCCCGAGCCATCGCCCGGCCAGGCGTCCGAGAACCTGGTGCTGGCCGAGGTCGACGTCAACCTGGCCCTCTGCATCGGCGGGGTGGCTCCCGGCGAGCACATGTTGTTCGTCGCTCTGAAAACTCCGGGCATTCCCTTGGAAACGCCCCCGGCCCAGCGGGTGCAGTGGGACGAAGGCATACTGTTCCAGCGCTGGATCAAGACTTTCAGAATCCCGGTGCAAGCTCCCGGCACCCACTCCGCCGCCATACTCTTCGACGGCACCCCCTTGGGCGAGGCCACCTTCCTGGTCAGGTTCAAGCCGGAGTGATTCGCCGCCGCCCAAAGTTGAAACCCCAAAACCGCTTGTCTATAATTATGCTCAGTCTCATTTAGACTCCAAATTGACCGCTAGGGAGCGAAACGGTGCCAAATCAGACCGGTAAGCGCTATGTGTGCCCACAGTGTAAGTCCGAGTTTATCGTCACCAAAGGCGGCGACGGCAGTGTATTCTGTTGCGGCGCGCCAATGGAGTTGAAGTAATGGCCAACCAGCTAGGCAAGAGGTACACCTGCCCCAACTGCGGCAGCAGCGTGCTTTGCACCAAGGGGGGTGAGGGCGAAATCGCCTGTTGCGAAACTATCATGGAGCTACAGGAGCCGCGTAAGCTGCCGTCGTCAGACTAGCGGCGACTTCGATTCTGGTCCCGCCAGTGCAAGAATAGAGCCCCCTCGAACCGAGGGTGCTCTTCTTGTCTACCGCTGGGACCCATCGCTGGTTGGAGCACTACTTGAAGTAGGGGATCACGTGCCTTCCCATCAGTTTGATGGACTCCATGATCCGGGTGTGCTCCAAGCGTCCGGGCTGCACGAAGCACAGGACTTGATCGACGCCGGCCTCCTGGTATTTCTTCATCACCTGAATTACTTCGTCAGGTGTGCCCATGGCGAAAGCGCCCGACGCCAGATGGTCTTCGGCGGTCTTGTCGGCCCGCTCGGTCTGGACAGCATCGACCGCGAACTTGTAGGAGTCGGGCACCTCACGGCCGGCCCACGGCGCGTACAGGTTCTCGGCCTGTTGCACGAACCAGGCTCCTTCGGGGCCACCCACGCGCCGCGCCTCTTCGCCGTCCTCCTCACAGTGGACGATGCACAGGGCCGCCACCTGGTCGTTCACGAATGCGCCGACGGGTTCGGCGTGCTGGACGGCCTCGCGGTAGGCAGCGACGCGCTCTTCCATCTGAGCATAGCCGCCCAGGTTGAAGCACAGCACGCCGAGGCCCTGCTCGCCGGCCTGGCGGAAGGAGTCGGGCTGGCTGCAAGCCACCCACATCGGCGGGTGCGGCTGCTGCACCGGCTTGGGGATGACCGACCGCTCCGGTATATTGAAGAACTCGCCCTGGTGAGAGAAGGGGTCCTCGGTCCACATCTTGGGAATCATGCCGATGGCTTCCCGCCACTGCGCCTTGGTCTGCTCCGGGTCAACCTCGAAGCCGTCCATCTCGATGAGAGTGGTGGAGCGGCCCGTGCCCAAGTCCATGCGGCCGTCGCTGAGGATGTCGAGAACGGCCGCCCGCTCGGCGACGCGCACCGGGTGGTTGTACTGCGAGGGCAACAGGGCCACGGCGTGGCCGATGCGGATGCGCTTGGTGCGCTGGGAAATGGCGCCATAAAGGACCTCGGGTGCGGAGCAGTGGGAGAACTCGCGCAGGAAGTGGTGCTCGACGGTCCAGAAGTAGTCGAAGCCGACCTCGTCGGCCAGGTCCACCTGGGCCAGCACCTGCTTATAGCGTTCCTGTTCAATACCGGGGTAATGGGGCTCCGGGATCTGAATCTCGTACATAAGGCCGAATTTCATTCGTCATTCCTCGTTGGTGGGACTTTCACCGGCATTCTAGCACATGGAACCAACGGGCACGGACATCGCGCGAAATGAGCGGCCACCTTCCGGTCGCATTTAGGATACGGCAACCTCTTCCAGCCAGCCTTGCTCTTCAAGCGTACGGTAGGCTATGCCAATCTGCCGTTCGGAAAACTGCCCCTTGCGTTCGTTCCACTGGTAGGTGCGGGCAATAATCTCTTCCAGACTGGACTTTGGATTTTCGGTTGCTACCCAATGCACTGTTGCCAGCAGTTCAAGTCCGAATGGGGATTCAAAGCCCCCGACGAGATTAGTGACCCGGTTGAAGCGCTCCAGAGTATCGGGGCTATTTTGCAAAAACTTGAAAGCATCCTCAACGGCTCCGGGAACCAGTTCCAGCGGCTTGCCCGGCGCATCGCCGCCATCGGCGTAGCCTGAGATGAGATGGCCTTCCACCTGCCGCATGACGTGCCTTAGATTCTCGGCATAAGGGCCATACTGCGCCTTCGCGTATTTCAGTTGCAGCGGTTGTCCAGCTACTTGCAGGAAATACATCAGCTTGTGGACTTCCAGCAGGCTCACAAACGGGTCAAGCAGCCCGCCAAGGTAACGGTGCATTAACCCGACCAGCGCCGCCCTTCCTGCAGTCATCTCGGGCACATCACTTGAGCGGTTGGGGCGTCCATCAACAGGGGCGCTGCCCGGCTCGAATACAACCACTTGTACGTCGTCAAGCTCCCTTAACGCCGCTTCGATACGTGGGCGAACATCGCGCCACTGCAATCCACCCAAGTCGCTACCCAAGGGAGGAATAGCGATTGACCGGATGTCTCGTCCTTTAATTTCCTTAACCAGTGCCTTCATGCCGGATTCGATGTCTTCAATACGGCTTTTGCCACGCCAGTGACGTTTGGTCGGGAAGTTAATGATGTATCGCGGATTAGTTAGTTGACCGGTCTCGTAGACAAACATCCGGCCGGGCTGAACCTCTTCACGTTTGCAAGCAGCTACATAGGCTTTGAAGTTGGCCGGGTACAGATTCTTGAACTGCAACGCAATCCCGCGTCCCATGACGCCAACACAGTTGACGCTGTTGACCAGAGCTTCGGCGTCTGTCTTGAATATGTCTCCGGTCTTGAATTCCATCATCGCGCCGTCCCTCCTCATCAGTAGTACCAACCCGGCATTCTCTGCACCACGGGTTGATGAGTGCTGGTTGATATAGATGCCACGACTTGACTGCGTACCAGATTGGATAATACCCCGACACGCGAGACCAGATGCCAAGGGAAGGAATGCTCCACCAAAAACTCCGATTGTTTGCTTTCCTTGTCACCGCTCCACTGGTTTGCTGCAACGGCATTCCAGTTAATCTCGTCCAAGTGATCCAAGTCTGAGTGATCATCGAAGTAATATGAGCCAGCGTTCGACGTTGTAAAAGCCCAGCTGCGGTTATTGTCATTAGCCCAATTAACCACATCGTGCAGATCTGCCTCCAGATGGACGATCGGGGCCTGTCCGTCTTCGTAGGAAAGATCGGGATTATTGCTTCTGTGGATTACGTAAAGCATCACTGATCTGGGGCAGAAATAAAACGGAACACAATCACCAACATTCAGGCTAGGGTAACTATTGAGAGTCAACTGATTGAGCCGTCTTTCTTTGATGTTGCTCATCCCGATGGTTGTACCCGGGACACCGCGCTGGATGGCAACACGGTCACACCAAAGATAACCGTCCGCGATGATGGACGGTAACCTATCGACGTGCACGATATGGTAAATTTTCGGTTTCGGGGGCGGTGGCATAGTGAGCCTATGATAGCCGAGAGGCATCTCCCTGTCATCGGGGCAATGTCAGCCAAGAAGCGGCCTTTTGTCAGAACATAACATAACGTTCACATTTGGATGACAGTCGGCCCCGGACCAGGTCCGGGGCCGACTGTGTTTCGTGGTTGCGGAAGAGATTGCCCCCTACGGAACCAGCATGGCCCGCGTTATCTCCGGCTGGCGCTGGTCCCATTCGCATTGGGGGAAGGCCTCGTTCACTTCGGCCAAGGGGAACTTGTGGGAGACGATGCGGTCGAAGGGCAGCTTCTTGTGGTTCCGCACCAGGAAGTTGAGCAGGCGGGGCAGCAGTTCCGGCTTGTACATCAAAGAACCCACGATGTTCTTGCCCTGTAGCAGCTTCGACGGGTCGATGGACACCTCTCGGCCCCGCACGATGTCGCCGATCTCGACGAAAGTGCCGCCGTTGCTGAGCATGTCGATGCCCTCGGCCAGCAGTTCGGCCCGGCCCACCAGCTCCATGACCACGTCCGCTCCCCGGCCGTCGGTCAGTTCCCGGACACGGCTGAGGCGGGTCTCCGGGGTGTTGAACTCCTCGATGTTGATGGTGTGGTCGGCGCCGAAAGCCTCGGCCAGCTCCAAGCGGTTCTCCAGCCTGTCGAGCACGATGACCCGGTCGGCGCCCATTTCCTTGGCCATGGCGGTAGCGTGGATGCCCAGCCCGCCCGCGCCCTGGATCACCACGTAATCGCCCTCACCGGCGTCGGCCCGGATCAGGCCGGTGGTCACGGTGCCCATGGCGCAGTTCACCGGGCCCAGCAGATCGTCGTCCAACTCGTCGGGCACCCGGAAGAAGGGGTGCCGCGGCGGCAGATACAGGTAGTCGGCGTAGGTGCCGGTGAAGTAGGGCCAGGTCCCGGCGGCTGGGTAGTTTCGGTTCATGCACCAGTTGGTGTTGCCTTGCAGGCACTGGTGGCAGTGGTAGCAGGGGAATACTGCGGCGTAGACGACGCGGTCGCCCTTTTCGATGGGCGCTCCTGCGGAGTCGGTGGTCACGCCGTCGCCCAGCACGTCGATGACGCCGGTGCCCTCGTGGCCCATGGCCCGGCCCGTGGGCGGCAGCGGCACGTTCACTTGGTCGCCGCGCCAAACGTGCAGGTCCGACCCGCAGATGCCCGCCTGGGTCATGCGCAGCACGACCGCGCCGGGGGCGGGTTCGGGAACGTCGTACTCCTCGATGACAAAGGGTTTGCCGTATTCCTTGCAGGCAACAACTCGGCCTTTCATTGCGTCCTCCTGACGGTGGGGTTCAGGTGGAACGCAATGTATCACAAGGGGGAGGGATTTGGTACGGGCGGCTAGTCTTCGGCAACTAGGGCCCGTGGACGCGCACACTTACTATTGCTCAAATTGCCGTAGGAAATCTATCCAGTCTCTGGCAGGAATCCCGGCCAGAGGAAGGTTAAGAGTTTCCTCGATAAATTCATCCATCATTCCGGTCCGGGCAAGGCGTCCAAAATTGCCGCCCCCGTCGCTCTTGGGACGGTCAGCTACTTGGTCGCTCTTTGACGGGTATGGACTTACTAAAGAGGGAACGATAATTCCTTTATCGCTCCGTGAACTCCGTATTTCAGTCCACCAATAATTGCGGTAGGCCGCTGCGTACTTCGCCGGGGTGACGAATGGCCGGTATGCCACTGGGCTGCCCGAAAGCACATTGCTTAAGGCCCAAGGAACCATAACTACAAGGTCAGCATCGGCGCAGGCGTTAAGCGTCGTGGTGAATCGGAAGTTGGGAACTCTCTCTTTGGACAAGAGATACCAACCCTTAAGCTCGATGCCAAGCACGATATCTTGGCCGTTGCGGTCTGACTTGAATAGGACATCTGGGAACACCTGCGCTTGGCGTTGAAAGAAATAAGTCTGATATTCCTCGACGGGGTCCCACACGGAACGCATCTGGTTCAATGTCGATACAACCTGCCCCTCTATGGCGGCGCCCAACACGGTGTTGAGGGTTTGAAGGTCTGTGGCAGGTATGCCTTCAATAACCGTCCGGCTGTTGAAGTGCGCCGGAATCGCATAGATGGCTTCGATAACCTGCCGGTACGCCTGGAAATGAGGCCAGGCGACATGGGGCTGCGAAGGGCTAGGCAGTGTCATGGTTAGCTAGCCTGGCCAGTGCCGCTCTATAGTAGTCCTCTAGTATTTCGGCGCTATAACATTGCCTTCCCGTGTTAAGCGCGGCGATAGCAGTGGAACAAAGTCCGCCGAAGGGTTCCCACACCACATCGTCCTGATCCGAGGACGCCAGTATCATTTGCTCCAGCAGACGGAGCGGCTTCTGGTTCATATGGACGCTTTTATACACATGCTTGAGACGCTCTTCGCCACGTACCGGCGGTTCCCTCCAAACATTGGTAATGCCTACACCGCAATGGAACTTGGCCCTCATTTTGGCCCATTCTTCAGCAGTGGCCGGGCGTATGCCGTTCAGACTGTAATAAGGTTTGCCTTCTGGCCGTCCGTGACGGTTGGCGTATTGAGCCAGAAGCTCAAACGCTTCCGGCGGAGGAAAATACCAAAGATGACACTTGGTTAGATACTTACGGGTCGCAGCGTTCTTGACGCCGCAGGCTAGTAGACCAACAGCTTTGAAATGAGGCATGAAGGATGTATTCTCCCAAGCATAGGGATTAGTGGATTGGAGCAAGGGAGAATCGTCATGCCGGCCAAGAAATACCGTATCCAGCTGACAACCGAAGAGCAACAGGAACTGAAGGCGTTGGTTTCCCGCGGGCGTGCGGCGGCGTATAAGCAGACCCATGCCCGCATCTTGCTGCTGAGCAATGAGGCGCAAGCAGACGGGTCCCTGAAGGACGAAGAGATTGCCAGAGTTCTCAAGATTAGCAGCGCGACGGTTGAAAGGGTGCGCCGTTGTTGTGTGGAGGAAGGGATTGAGGCGGCGCTGAACCGTAAGCGGCAACTGCGCCGCCGTCAGAAGAAACTGGATGGCGCCGGGGAAGCCCACTTGATTGCGTTGGCCTGTGCGGAACCGCCGGAAGGCCGCGTGCGTTGGACGCTGAAGTTGTTGGCGGACCAGCTGGTCGAATGCGAGATAGTGGAGAGCATCAGCGGCGAGACGGTGCGCCAGGCGCTTAAAAAAACGAACTCAAGCCCTGGCTGAAAGAGTGCTGGTGCATCCCGCCTGAAAGCAACGCGGACTTTGTGTGCGCGATGGAAGATGTACTGGAAGTCTACCAGCGCTCCTACGGGGACAACGAAGTGCTGGTGTGCCTGGATGAGACCAGCAAACAGCAAGTGAAGGAGACCCGGGTGGGGCGGCCGGCCGGGCCGGGCGCGGCGGCGGTGTACGATTACGAATACGAGCGCAATGGCGTGAGCAACCGGTTCATGTTGTTTGCGCCCTTGGCAGGATGGCGGCGGGTCGAAGTGACGGACCGCCGCACGAAAGTGGATTGGGCGCGGCAGATCAAGAAGCTGGTGGATGAGGACTATGCTGGCAAGGACCGGATTGTGCTGGTGATGGACAACCTGAACACCCACCATCCGGCCTCGTTGTACGAGGCGTTTGAGCCTGCCGAGGCGCGGCGCATCGCCGAACGGCTGGAGGTCCGCTACACGCCGAAACATGGGAGTTGGCTGAACATGGCCGAGATTGAGATCGGGGTGCTGGCCCGGCAATGTCTGGACCGGCGTATGGCCAGCCAAAGTATCCTGCGCCGCGAGGTCAACGCTTGGCAAGGCCGACGCAACCGGGACACGATACAAGTGAACTGGCGCTTCACCACCGAGGATGCGCGCATCAAACTGAAGTCTCTATATCCAGCAATTCAAGGTTGTTGAACTACTAGGTTGGCTTCGCTAAGGGTTAATCCGCTTCGTTCCCATTCGTGCCGCACCCACTGTTTCAGACTCATCGTCTGCCCGTTTGAGTTAACGGTTACATTGCGCACGTACTGAACGCAAACTTCGGTAACTACTGGAAAACGGCGCAGCGTCTTGCTGTTTGCGTTACCTGCAATATGCCCCACTCCCTTGTCCCATATATGACAAGACCGATATTCCCAACCATGCCGCGCCAAAACCGGGTGTACGCTGGCCCAACCTATTTCAGTGTTCCAGAACCAGAGCGTAGTTTCCGGCAAAGCGTGTTTAGACCAATGGGCAACATGGGGAGAATACCATTCCGCCAAGTCTTCATGGGATATGGGGTCGCCCGGGTAACTCGCCACGCCATAGGGCCCATCTACGACTATCACCGTCGGGGACGGCCACTCTTCAGACACTTCCGAAAAATCGCCCAGGTACAGGTTTGCTTGTCCCAGGTGGTATACCCGCGGGCATTGTTCTTTCTCACGAGGTAGCAAGGCAGCTTGCTCCCACGCATTGGGTGGCATCCGCCTAGTCATCGCGTCATTCTCTCTTCCCCAACGGTCTCCTTGCCAAAGCCAGCCTCGTCAGCGTCGCGTCTGAAAGTCTAGTCATTGACCGGTCATGAGGTCAACAGCCTGCTGTCAGTCATTATTTGGCCAGTTGCGTGAGCGGCTATCAGGTGAAGGACGTTATTGAGCATCCCGTCCTACAGGCGGGGTGGGGTCGGTGGCCGCACTGTACGGTCAGCAGCACGACCCGCATGTTACTATTCTCAACATCCTTGACGTCTAGCCATCCTATTGGAGCAACCATGCCAGCGAAAACCGGCAACCAATACATCGCCAACCTCCGCGACAACCCCGCTGAGGTGTGGATTCGCGGCGAGCGCGTCGCCGACGTCACCACCCACCCGGCGCTGCGGGGCGGGGTGCGGTCGGTGGCCGCGCTGTATGACAAGCAGCACGACCCTGCCCTGCGGGACGAGATGACTTTCGCCTCGCCGTCGTCGGGCGAGCCGGTGGGTCTTTCCTTTATGATCCCCAGCACCCACGAGGACCTGTCCCGCCGTCGGGCGATGATGACCCGCTGGGCTTGGCAGGGCTGCGGCATGATGGCCCGCACGCCCGATTTTATGAACGTGTCCATCGCTGGCTGGGCCGGGGCCGCCGCCTACTTCGGCACGAACCGGGACGGGTTCGACCAGAACGTACTCCGTTTTTTCGAGCATATCCGCGAGAACGACGTCACCCTCACTCACACATTGGTCAACCTGCAACGCCGCCGCGACGCCGGTGTGGTGGACAACATCGACGATCAGGTGGCGTTAACCGTGGTCAAAGAGACCGACGCGGGCATCATCGTTCGCGGCAGCCGCATCCTGGCCACCTTGGGTCCCGTCTCCGACGAGATCGCGGTTTACCCGACCCGCACGCATCTGATCGGCGAGGATGCTTGGCGGCAGGCTTTTTCCTTCGCCATTCCCAACGACACACCCGGCGTGAAGTTCATCTGCCGCGAGAGCTTCGACTTCGGCCGCTCCAACTTCGACCACCCCCTGGGGTCGCGATTCGAGGAAATGGACGCACTGGTGTTCTTCGACGACGTGCTGGTGCCGTGGGAGCGGGTGTTCCTGCTGGGCGACGTGGAGATGTGCAACAACTACGCTATCGCCACCCAGTCCACCACCCATTCGGGCTACCAGGTGGTGAATCGTTGCGTCGTGAAGACCGAGTTCATCCTGGGGCTGGCCCAATTGATGGTGGACACCATGGGCTCCGGGGAGCTGCCCCATGTCCAGGAACGAATTTCGGAGATCATTGTTTACCTGGAGACGCTGAAGGCCTGCATCCGGGCCTCCGAGGCCGACGCCCAGCTAAATAAATGGGGAGTGATGTGCCCGGCCCAAGGACCCATCACGGCGGGCCGGGCCCTGTACCCCACCATGATCTACCCCCGGCTGGCCGAGATCGTGCAATTGCTGGGCGCCAGCAGCTTGATGGCGTTGCCGTCGGAGGGCGACTTCGACGCCGCCATCGGCCCGGACGTAGAGCGTTACCTCGCCACCGACAACTCCGGCGGACGCGACCGGGTACGGCTGTTCCGCCTGGCTTGGGACGTGGCTTGCAGCGCCTTCGGCGGCAGGCAGGTGCTCTACGAGCGGTTCTTCGGCGGCGACCCGGTACGCAACGCGATGCTGACCTATCGCACTTATGATAGGGAGGGGGCGATGGAGCGGGTGAGGGAGTTCTTGGAACGGGAAGGGTAATGGGGTGGTTACAATGGCTATGGCAAACTCCCGGTCATAGAGATGGGGGCAGGACGGGAGCCGTTTATGGGCGAGGTTTGGAAGCGGATTTACCAGAACAGCGGCGGGATAGTGGTATTGGTAATGGTTCTCAGCTCCATCGCTGGAATGACCACTTTTATCTGGACGGAAATCAATTCGGTCAAAACGGAAATCAGCGTAGCCAGAACGGAGATTCGGGGGCTGCGCGCCAGCAATGAGCTAATACGGGAGGACATCAGCCTGCTCCGGCAAGATATGCGTCTTCTCCGAGACGAAATGCGTGACTTGGAAACTCGGCTGCTGACGGCCATGGAGCGCACCCAGCAGCAGATTACCCGAGCCTTGATTAGCCACACTCATGGCGAGGACGGTTCGGCGATTTTCAAGGCGCCCGTTGATACCGGCCAGTGAATGCGGGTTGTGCGGTGTTGGCAAAAGCCGGGCCCAAGGGTAATATTAGACAACACAAAAGACTCGAATGAGTCCAAACGGAGGAAGCAATGGCGAAGCCGAAGAGGATTGGACACCTTGTCCTGAACGTCAAGGACGTTGACGCCGCCACCAAGTTCTACACCGACGTGCTGGGTTTTGAGATTTCCGTGGAGCGGCCGGGCTTCGGCACGTTCCTGACCTGCGGCCGGATCCACCACGACTTGGCCCTGTTCCAGGCCAAAGAGGACGCTCAGGAAGTGGTCGAGGGCGGCCTCGGACTGAACCACATGGCCATCCAGGTAGAGGACTACGAGGAGCTGAAGGACTACTACAACCGGCTCCAAGAGTACTACGAGGTCACCGAACTGCGGACCGTCGACCACAGCATGACCAAGAGCATCTACATCAAAGACCCCGACGGCAACGGCATCGAGTTGTTCTGCAACACCTTCGACACCGCCGAAGAGGGCCTGGCGGAGATGCGCCGCCCCGGTCGCCAGAACACCGCGCTGGTCTTCGACTAGACCCCCGCTGAAGGGCACGTTTCCACGTTAGAGAGGGCTGATGCGCCCTCTCTAATTTTTTGACACCGGAGGGGCGGGAATGATCAAGGCGGCGGCGCTGGACTTGGACGGCACCATCATCGGGCCGGACGAGCGCGTCACACCGGGAGTGATGGCAGCGGTGGCGCGGCTGTCGGCGCGGGCGCCGGTGTTCATCGCTACGGGGCGCGAACCCGACGACGTTATCGCCTATGCCAGACAGTTGGGCCTGACCACTCCGCAGCTATCCGACGGCGGTGCGGCCATCCTTGACCCGGTGGCGGGCAAGCATATATGGAGCACGGGGCTGGGGCCGGAACTGGCCGGTGAGGTGATGCGGCTGATTGGCGAGCTGGACGCCAATTTCGTGGCGACCCACGTTCAGGGCACCTTCCGCAAGCAGGACGAGATTCCCGATTGGGACATCGTGCGGATTTCCGCCCTTGACCTTTCCCGCAGCGTTGCCGACGCTCTGGCCGAACGCTTCCAGGCCCATCCCAAGATGAACGTCATCAAGGCGTCGCTGCCCTACAACGGGCTGTGGGCGGTGGACTTCACCCGGTCGGGCGTGGACAAGGGCAGCGGAATCGCCCGCGTCGGCGAGATGCTGGGCGTAAACGCGGCGAACATGGCCTGCGTAGGCGACAGCTACAACGACCTCCCCATGCTCCGCGCTTGCGGCCTCCCTATCGCCATGGGCGGCGCACCCGATGAGGTGCAGGCCGCCGCCAGCTTCATCGCCCCGCCAGTGGAACAGGACGGCCTGGCCTTCGCCATCGACCACTACATCCTGCCCAGGGTTTTTGATTAAACGCCGAGCGCGCCAAGACCGCCGAGTTTTTTTATTTATATGAATAACTCTCGGTGGTCTCTGTGCGCTCTGTGTTTCAAACCTAGCGCAGGGCGGGCGTTACTTCGTTGGCGAAGAGGTCTATGGAGTGGAGCACCTGTTCTTTGGGGATTAGGCCGCCGACGTTTACCTCGGCGATCACTCCCGAGAGGTCCAGCTCTTCGATGATTTCGTTCAGGAGATTGGCTACGCTCCTGGGGCTGCCGTAGGCCAGGCGGTCGCGCAGCAAGTCTTCATAGGTCACGTTGGCGAGACGCTGCCCGCGGGCAATCCGTTCTTCCGAGGGCACAGCCCCGGCGACGGTGGCGCTGTTGGTGAAATTCTGGGCCAGCCGCTGGTAGGCGCGCATCGTGCTGTCCTCGGCGGCGGCGTGGGCCTCCTCCGAAGTGTCGCCGACGAACACCGGGATACGGAGAAAAACGTCGCCGTCGCCATCGTGTCCCGCTTCGTGCCACGCTTCGCGGTAATCGCGGAGGCTGTTCACCAAGTCCGAGCGGTCCATACCACGCAGTCCGATAAAGATGGGGAAGCCCGCCGCGCCGACCTGCGGAAAAGTATCCCGAGTAGTGGCGGCAACCCGCAGCGGGGGATGGGGCTTCTGGAACGGCTTGGGGATTACGCAGACGTCGTTGAACGTGTAGTACTTCCCCTCGTAGGAAAACCGCTCGTTGGTCCAGGCCGCCAGAATAATCTCCAACGATTCCTGGAAGCGCTCGCGGCTCTCGCCGTAGGGGATGCCATAGCCCTCATAAGAGCGGGCGAAGCCGCTGCGGCCGACACCGAACTCCACTCGCCCGCGGCTGATCTGGTCCACCGTCGCCACCTCTTCGGCCATACGCACCGGGTGAGAGAGGGGCAGCACGTTCACGGCCACGCCGACCCGCAGAGCGGGGTGCCGGGCCACTATGGCCGACGACATGATCAAGGGCGACGATACGATTGACGGGATGCCCGCGCCGGCCGGGTCCAGGGGATTGCGTGGAGCGGCAAAGTGGCGCTCCGACAGCCACACCCCATCGAGACCTCCCTGCTCGGCGGCCTCAGCCATCGCGAAGGCCTCCTCGAAGGCGGACTCTTCCGTGGCGCCGTAGCGGTAATCGCATTCCATTACCAGGCCGAAGTGCATGGTTCCTCCACCTTTGGGTTGATCCGGTGAAAACCGTAGTGTCGCGCCTGTGCGCCCGCCCTGTCAATCAGGACGATTGCAAAGTCACTTCATGGCTTGTACGTGCTGACATATGAGAACTGCGGTCAGCTTTACCGCGACTGGCGTCAGGCAGCATTTCAACTCTGAAACGCCACTCTGAAATGCCACTGTGAACCGGCTTTGCAATCGGCCTACCCTGCCGGGACGAGGTCCGCGGACCAGGGGAGAAGGGAGCGGAGGAGTTCATGGCAGTCGGGAAGGGCGTTTTGGCGGCGGCACCGTTCCAAGTAGCGGTGGGCCGCCATGAAGGTGGGGAGGCGGAACCCGGCCTGGGCCACCCGGCAGATAAAGGGATGGGACTGGGGCAGGGGCCGGGAGTCGGAGATGGCCGAGTCCCATTGGGCGCAAAATTCCTGGGCCAGCGGGCGGAGCCGGACTACGGCGAGCGCGCGGGCCATTTTGCGGCGCAGGGCGTTGACGCGACGTCTCAGGTCGTTCATTGGTTAAGGCTCCTTATTTGGATTTGGGGATTTTTCGATTCCCCGGACATTTCCGGACATTTCCGGTCATTTTCCCCCGCTCCGGCTGGCTGGCGGGGTTGGGATGGGAATTACGAATTGGGCGAGGTGGTTTCTGGGCATTGGATACCTGTCGCCTCGGTGGCGGGTTGGGTTTGAGTCTGACGGATATTATGGTAGGGAGGTGTATTCGGGGTTGGCAAGGGGATTGGGGAGTTACTCAGGGCCTTTTCACTCTCCCTCTCCCGTGGGGAGAGGGGACACTTTTTCCGAAAATGAAAAGGCCCTGGGAGTTACTGTTGGGTTGGGGTGATGAAAGGCGACTTTGCAATCGTCCTGCCCTGTCAATCGGGCCGCGTTCTATATTCTGTATGCTAGAATCAAAATTGTGGCAGACGCAGAGCGTGACCCCAAATTGGAGAAGGCGAGAAGCAAGCTGTTCGGCAAGCTGGCCCGCCACATACCGGACGAACGGGTGATACGGGCCATGCGGTCGGTGCCCCGGGAGCGGTTCGTCTCGCCCGACCTTCGCCGCTTGGCGTACCTGGACATTCCCTTGGCCATCGGCGGCGGACAGACTATCTCCCAGCCCTACATGGTCGCGCTGATGACCCGGGCGCTCCACCTGTCGTCCCGCGACCGGGTGCTGGAGGTGGGCACGGGCAGCGGCTACCACTCGGCGGTGCTGGCCGAGTTGGCCCGCGAGGGAATCGTGGTGACGGTGGAGCGGCTGCCGGAGCTGGCCCAACGCGCTTGGGACGTGCTCGAAGATTTAGGCTACCGGAACGTGGTGGTGGAGCCGGCCGGCGAGGTCCTGGGCTGCCCGGAGCGCGGCCCCTACGACGCGATACTGGTAGCCGCGGCCACACCCGCGCTTCCGCCGTCGCTGCTGGCCCAATTGGCCCCCGGCGGGAGAATGGCTGCGCCGGTGGGAACGCTGGAGCAGCAAGAGCTAGTGCAGGCACTGAAGACCGGCGAGGGCCTGTCCATTTCCATGCTCGGCCCCTGCCGGTTCGTTCCGCTGTACGGCGCGGAGGCGTTTTCCCCCAATGGCTAGCCTAACCGAACAGATAACGAGGGCCGCCGCCCTCGTTGGCAGCGCCCGCCACTTGGTGGCGCTGGTGGGAGCCGGGCTTTCCGCCGAGAGCGGCATCCCCACCTACCGCGGGCCCGGCGGGCTGTGGACCAAGCACGGCGAACCGCCCCTGTTGTCGTTCCACGAGTTCAGCCGGGACCCTCGCGCTTGGTGGGAGTCGCGGTTGCGCAGCGAAATCGAACCCGGCAACCCCATTTACGAGATGAAGCGGGCGGTCGAACGGGCCGCGCCCAACGGCGGGCATCTGGCGTTGGCCGAACTGGAACGCCGGGGACTGCTCCAATGCACCATCACCCAAAACGTGGACGGACTTCAAGGCGAGGCGGGAAGCTCGTCGCTGCTGGAAATCCACGGCAACCGCACCAAGCTCCGGTGCATCGGCTGCGGTTGGCGGCATCCCAGAGACGGCTACGAGATCGACGGCCTGCCCCCGCTTTGCGTCCGTTGCGGCGGGGTGATCAAGCTCGACACCGTGATGTTCGGCGAGCCCATCCCGGCCGACGTTCTTCAGGCGTGCCGGGAACAGGCCGAACGGTGCGATTGTATGCTGCTGGTTGGAACGTCGGGCACGGTCAACCCGGCGGCGCGGCTGCCGCTGGTGGCCAAGGAGAACGGGGCGGCATTGATCGAGGTGAACCCCGAAGCCACCGCCCTTACGCCCTGGTGCGACGTAGTGTTGAGCGGCCCGTCGGGCGAGTTGCTCCCGCGATTGCTCAAGCGGCTATGATTTAACGTAGAAACAGATTGACGGAAGGACGCCAGGACGCAGATGGACTCGTTGCTCGCCCGGTTCGGTCTGGATGATCAGGCTTGGGTGGACCCGGTAATCGCGTTCGTCATTTTTGGCCTTGCGGCGTTCCTGTCGGCCCTGTCCCACTACGTCGTTATTCCCTTGGCGCAACGGCTCTCCCGTCACACCGAGACCGAACTGGACAACTTGATCTTCCAGGCGGTCCGCCGCCCCATCAGTCTCCTGATCATGGTGCTCGGCGGCTACTTGGCGGTGGTCATCCCCTTGGACCTGCCCGCGACGCAGCAGGACATCGTAAACGCCCTGTTCACTGCCGCCGCCATCATAGCGATCATTTTGCTCATCGGGCGGGTGTTGGCGGTCACTCTCGACTGGTACATCGCTGGCCTGGACGCGGCGCGGCGCGGCGCGGGCGCTCACATCATCCCCATGCTGCGCAAACTGGCGGTCGCGGGGGTATACGTCATCGGCGGCCTGCTGGTCCTGGAGGCGCTGGGCATATCGGTCAGCCCGCTGATCGCCGGTCTGGGCCTGGGCGGCCTGGCCGTGGCGTTGGCGATCCAGCCAACCCTATCCAGCGTCTTCGCCGGGACCTACATTATGACCGAGGGGGTAATCTCCCCCGGCGACTACATCGAACTACAGGGCGGCGTAGCGGGCTACGTGATAGAGGTCAGTTGGCGCAGCACCCGCATCCGCACTTGGGAGAATAATCTGGTGGTCATACCCAACGCGACGTTCGCCACGACCATCTTCACCAACTACGGCGGGCCGACGCCGCCGGTGAACGTCTACCTGACCTGTGGGGTTAGCTACGAAAGCGACCTCGTGCAGGTGGAGGCGATCTCCCGCGACGTGATGGAAGACCTGCTGGACAAAGACCCCAACGGCGTCAAGGAATACGGCGCCTGGTTCGGCTTCGAGTCCTTCGGCGAGTCGAACGTCATCTTCTGGCTGTTCGTGCAGGCCCGGGACCGCCTGGCCAGCTTCGAGTTGCAGTCCGCGTTGATACGAGACCTGCAACAACGGTTCGCCAAAGAGAGTATCGTCATCAACTACCCGGTCCGCGCCGTCCGCTTCCCCGACGGCACGACACCAAGGCCCGTAGTCTGGCAGGCCTCCACTAACGCCGCCCAGCAACCGCCCCGCCCCATCAGAACCCGCCTCCCCGCCGACACCCGAATAAACGAAGATTCCCCCGACAGCCCAGACATAGACGCCCCAGGCTAAACGAACAGGGCCATCGCCTCTTGGCGCAATTGTCTGAATCAGGATTTGCCGGATTTGGGGATTTTCAGGATTTTCCAATCCGGTTAATCCTTCAATCCTGATTCAGACAAAGAATGGAAAGGCCCTGGACTGGGCCGCTACGTTACTTGAACTCGGGGATCACCTTGTCGGTGATGACCCGCATGGTGTTCATCACGACATCGCGGGGGACCGATGACGTCCAGTTGACCTCAAACATGATTTCGTCGGTGCTGAAGTCGTCCCGGAGCATGTGAATCCTCTCGACAACTTCTTCCGGCGTCCCGAACAGGTTTACTTCCTCGGTTGCATCGGGGCTGGCTGCGCCTGCGTCGGTGCTTCCGATGCCCACCCTTCCAGAGTAATATCGCCTAGCAAGACTCATGAGGTTCTCGGTCTGGCGCGTGGCCTCTTCTTTGGTATCGGCCACCAGGGTGGGTATGCGGACCACGGTGGTCGGGTCGCCGGGGTGTCCCGCGTCCTTCCAGGCCTGCCGGTAGGCTTTCACGTCTTCCTTCAGGACCGCGGACCCTCTGAGGTTGTGCGGAGAGCTGCCCGCGCCGATGGCGATTCGATAGCCCTGGGTACCCATGGGCACGAAACTCTCCTGGCTATCCACGGGCAACAACATGGGAGGGTAGGGCTTCTGGTAGGGCTTCGGGATGGCGAGGTACGGTTCGTAGAATGCGGGGTAGTTGTAGTACTTGCCCTCGAACCCCGAGAAGTTCTCCTCCGTCCAGAGCTGCTTCATGACCTCCAGGTACTCGAAGAACTGCTCCCGGCGTTCGTCAGAGCCGCGAGTGCGCCCGCCCGCGCCGTAGATGAACCTGCCCTGGCTGACCTGGTCGACGATCGCGACCTGTTCCGCAGTCTGGATGGGGTCCTCCAGCAGCAGATTATCGAACCCGTATCTTTCATGGGGCAGCGCTGACGCGGATACTGTCTCCCCGGGCTGCCTAATCACCGGGCGGTGGATGGACGACCCTATCCTGATGTTCTTGGTGCGCTCGGCGATCACGGCGGCCAGCATGAGGACCTGCGGGTCCATGCTCGCCTGCTTGGAAAAGTGACCGCCGCCGAGCCAGACGTAGTCCCAGCCCATCTCCTCGACGGCATCGATCTCTTCGTAGTTCTTGGTGTAAGCTTCCTCCTCGAGCAGCTTCCCACCGGCATAATCGGGATGCCAGGGAACCGTGTCACCGGGATATAAGGCATTCCAAGTGTTGAAAAGTCCAAAGTCCATGCTCGCCCTCCTTTGTTGCTTGGCGGTACGACACTGCGGCGTTACCGATGCTAGCACTGGCGGCAAACAGCGTCAACGCCGGTAAACTTCCAGGCGATCAGATTGCGGGCGTGGCTGCCGTCCGTGGCGGTGGGGTTCAGGCAGTTAGCCGGGCGATGGCGCGTTGGACTATGTTCCGGGCCATGGGGATTTTGTAGGCGTTTTGCAGCAACGGGGTTGGGTTGGGCAGGGCCAGGCTTCCGGCATGGGCCGCGTCTACCGACGAGGTTGGCCGGCCCGTCAGATGTTGCTCTACTTCCACCGCCCGGTAGGGAGTCGGCGCAACTCCGCCCAAGGCAACCCTCGCATCCCGGATCGTTGGCCCGGCGGGCGAATCCTCCAGCCGCAGCGCCACGGCCACGCTCACCAGGGCGAAGTCGCCCGATTCCCGCTCCCGCACTTTCAGGTACACGCTGCGGTCCGGCCCCGGGGCGGGAATCGCTACCCGCGAGATGATTTCTCCCGGCTCCAGCACGTTCTCCCGTTGCAGGTCGCGGCCCGGCCCGGCGAAGAAGTCGCCGATGGCGAGGGTGCGGCCGCCGTTTGGCCCCGCCGTGTCTATCCGAGCATTCAGAACACTGAGGGCCACCCCGGTGTCGGAGGGATGCACTATGTAGCAGCGGTCGCCGCCGGTGACGCACAGGTATTTGGTGATACCGGCCAGGGCGTAACACCGGTCGCCGCCCTTCTTCAGGCAGGGAATCAGCGGGCTGCGGTAGTACCAGCAGCGCGGCCTCTGTCCCAGGTTGCCGCCCAAGGTGCCCTCGTTGCGGATTTGGGGCGTGGCCAGACCCTCCGCGGCTTGGGCCAGCGCGGCGTAGCGGCGGTGAACTGCCGGATGCGCGGCAACGTCGGCGATGGTGGCGGCCGCGCCTATGGACAGCCCACCGCCGCTTTCGGCGATTTCGGCCAGCCCCGGAATCGCCGAAAGCCCCACCAACCGTCCCGCCGCAACCACGCCGTCTTTCACCTGCGGCAACAGATCGGTGCCGCCGCCCAACGCAACCGACCCGGCCTCGCCCAGCAGTGCCACCGCTTCGTCCACCGAGCGGGCATCGACAAATTGGAATGCGGCCATCGGCTATCCGCTCCCACGGGAATTAATCACGGCAGGCCCAAAAGCGCCCATAAAACCCCTAGCCCTCGGTGTTCTCTGTGCGCTCTGCGTTTAACCCCGCCAAGGCCGCCAGCACCTGGTCGGGGGTGAAGGGCAGGCGCTTCAGCCGGATGCCCACGGCGTCGTAGATGGCGTTGGCGATGGCCGGGGCCACGCCCACGCTGGGCACCTCGCCCAAGCCCTTGGCCCCCAAAGGCCCTACCGGGTCCACGATGTCGGCGAAGATGACCTGTATGTCGGGGTAGTCTTGAATGGTCGGCGACTTGTGCTCCAGATAGCCGGGGTTGAGGGTGACGCCGGTGGCGGGGTCGGTGACCAGTTCCTCGGTCAGCGCGAAGCCCAGCATTTGGCTTACCGCGCCTTCGGCCTGATTCAGGGCCAGCCGGGGGTTGATGATGCGCCCCGAATCGTGGGCCGCCACGTAGCGCACGACCCGTACCCGGCCGTTATCGGTGTCCACTTCAACCTCGACGAAGTGGGCCCCGAAGGAGTTGACAATGGCCTCCGTGCTCCCCGGAATCACGCTGGCCGTGGCTGCCAGGACATCTCCCTCCATGCTGCCCGCCACTTGGGACAAGGACATCCGGCGCGACGGGTCGGACTTGACGAAAACGTAGCCCAAGGCCGCGTCCAACTCCTGGACCGGGGCTTCTAAACCGGACGACGCCAACTCCAGCAACCCCCGCCGCACCTCGCGCGCCGCCTGCACGACCGCGGCGCCGGTGGAGAAAGTGGCGGTGGAACCGGCGGTTATGGGGGCGTCGGGCGTGCCGGTGGTGTCGCCAAACACCCCCTCGACCTCCCCGTACTCGACTCCCAATACCTCAGCGGCTATCTGGGGCAGCACCGTGGTCGCGCCTTCCCCGACGTCCATCAGGCCGGTGACCAGCTTCACGGCCCCGGACTTCTCCACCCGCACCTCGGCGGCGGAGGGGGAGCCGGGCCCGCCCCGGTACACCATCATCGACATTCCCTTGCCCCGCTTCACCGACGGGTCGTTCCCGGAAGTGTCAGGGGCGGCGGGCAAAGGCTCCCGCCAACCGAAGGCTTCGGCCCCCAATTCCAGGCACTGCTCCAGGCCGTTGCTGGAGAAGGGGATGCCGCCTTCCAGGGGTTGGCTGTCGATCACTTGGTCCAAGGGCGTGGTGCGCTGGCCGGGCTGGCCCTCGGGCCGCACCCTATTCTTGAGCCGGAAGTCCAGCGGGTCGATGCCCAGGGTCTCGGCGGCCCGGTCCATCAGCGATTCCAGGGCGAAGTGGCCTTGAGGAGCGCCCAACGCCCGGTATGAGCCGGCGACCGGGCGGTTGGTGTAAGCCAGATGCGCCTCGTACTTCACGTTGGCGCAGTGGTAGAGGTACAGGATGCCCTGCCCGGTGCGCCGGGCCACGCCTGCGCCCGAGGCCAGGTAGGCCCCCGTGTCCAGCAGCGCTTCGGCCTGTATGGCGGTGACGGAGCCGTCCCGCTTGAAACCGGCCTTGATGTGGATGTTGGCGGCGTGACGCACCCGACCAGCGATGAACTCGTCCTCCCGGGAATACTCGATGCGCACGGGCCTTCCGGCGCGTTGGGCCAAGACCGCAGCCAGGGCGGCCAACCGCGTCTCGTCCTTGTTGCCGTAGCCCGCCCCCAGGAACGGCCCCACTACCCGGACACGGTGCGCCTGGAGCCCGAGTGCGGCGGCCAGAGCGGCCCGGTCGACGTGAACACCGCGGGTCGACTTCCACACGGTCAGGCTGTTGGCGCTGCGCGCACACGGGCCGTCCGCATCCGCTGGCCCGCTGCGGTCCGGCGACTCGTGCCACGAGGCCAGCGCCGCCCGTGGTTCGAGGGGTGCGGCGGAGTGGGTCGGAATGACGAAGTCGTCCTCCAGCACCAGGTCCGCTTCGGCGAAACCTTCTTCGACATTGCCGCGCTCGAGGGACATAACCTCGCCCAAGGCCAAGTTGCCGCCGGGATGTAGGGCGACCGCGCCGGGTTCCAGCGCGGCCTGTGGCCTGGAGATGTGGGGCAACACCGCGTATTCGACCCGAAGAAGCTCCAGCGCCTGCCTAGCAATGTCGGGATCGTCGGCTGCCACCGCCGCCACTTCGTCGCCGACGAAGCGGACGCGGGTGTCGAGGATGGCCAAGTCGGGCGCCAGCCTGCCTGGCGGAACGTCCTGCGGGGTAACGACCGCCCGGACGCCCGGCAGCGCCACCGCTTCAGCGGTGTCCACGCTCAAAACGTCGGCATGGGGGTGCGGACTGCGCAGAACCACCCCGTAGAGCATCCCCGGCAGCTTCAGGTCGGCGGTATAACGCGCTTCCCCGGTCAGCTTCTCCAGCAGATCACGGCGGACGACGCTTGTCCCCGCAACATTGAGGGTCATTCGGCTTTTTTTCTCCGTGATCTCTTCCGTGATCTCTGCGGTGAAATCCCCTTTCGTTAGATTACGTGGAACAGCCGCAGGTGCTCCCGGAGGACGTCGGCGGCGAAGTCGTTTTCGATGTCGCGCCAGACGGAGTGGATGTGGTTCGCTCCGTCCTGGCGGTTATCGAACTCCACCACGAAATTGCCGCCGTGGATGCGGTAGTAATGGGCGTCGCTCCTAGACACAGGCCCGGCCCAAGCCAGGTGGAAGTGGTCCAACCCATCGTCCTTGATGGCGGACAGCTTCTGCTCGGCCAGATCGGTCCGCACCTGCCCCACGTACTCCGTGATCAGGCTGAGCAGGGCCTCCTTCTGGCTGCCGGTCATTTGGGCGGCAGCCAGACCCTGGGGCCGGAAAGGGAACGACACCTTGGTGCTGTTATAGGTCAGGATGTCCAGGGGAGCTTCGTCGTAGATCACGGCCTGGGCCAGTTGGTCCTGTTCCAGGCTTTGCATCAACTGGAGGGCGATGTCTTCCCGGTCGCCCAGGATGCGCAGGCCGGTTTTCGGCCCCTGTCGCACCTCCGCCGGGTTGGCCCCGAGGAAGAACGGCGTCACCGAGATGATGTTTTCGCCCCATACGCTGAAATGCAGGGAGACGTGATGGCCCTCGATGCGCCAGCCCCACGGCTCTTTGGGCCCCGGCTCGCCGAAGATGGTGAAGTAGTAGAGCTCGGTGTCACGCACGAAGGTGACCATGCCCATTTCCTTTTCCAGCGGGCCCAGCACGTCCTCGTGCTCCATTATCTGCTTGGCCTGCTCGAAGGAGCGGGGCGTGAGGCCGCTTTCCAGCAAGGCCATCGCCAGCCCGCGCTGGTTTGAGTCCATGTCGCGCAGGGCGAGGCCGTGGCGGTTGATGGGCGGGTAGTACCAATACATCCGCTCCCCGTCCATGTACTCGAAGGTGGCCCTGGCCTTCTGATCCCCGGTCAGGCTGTCCAGGAATTTCCGGCCCGCGCTCTCCATCTGCGCGGCCGCCTGGGGCAGGTGCTGCATCGTAGCCATGGGGTTGCCTCCTGTAAATTCCCGCCTAGGCCTTGTGAAGTCCACGTATGGGGGATGAAATCACCGGGTTTTATGAGAACCGTCAGGAACCCGGCGGTGGCTCGCTGAATGGCTTGCCCTGGGTTGCGGCTTCCTCGCGGCGACGGTTCCAGTCCTCCCACATAAGCCGCATCGACTCCGCACCCTCAGCCATGCCCACGGCCTTGCCCTCGGCCATACCCACGGCCTTGCCCTCGGCAA
Source organism: Dehalococcoidia bacterium (assembly GCA_965197575.1). Classification (GTDB taxonomy): domain Bacteria; phylum Chloroflexota; class Dehalococcoidia; order Lucifugimonadales; family UBA3495; genus VXOI01. The sequence continues at coordinate 4,028,022 of OZ240214.1, read as the reverse complement.
TGGCGGCTGCTCTGGCCTCGGCCAAGAGTCTTTCTTCGAGGGGCTTAAGAAACTTCCTCTCCAAATACCTGTAGGTAACCATTATTGCACCTCCGGCGATGTCCAGTGCCGTTACGACAAAGATAGCACAAACGACAATCAGCGGCACAGCCGCCGCGCTTCCGCCGACCACCGCAATGGTGGTCTCGGTAATGCCATCATGCTTGCCGCTGGCGGTCTCGAACCGGGCGATAAACACGACCCACCCAATCGTCAAGGCGAAAATTAGGCCCAGGCACCAGGGCAGCCATTGTCGGCCGACGCTCCAAACGGAGTCCCGGCTTGCGCGTGGGGCATTCATCAAGGGCGCTCTTCACGACCGAGAATTGGATATGATCTTGTGGAGGTCAGGCGTGGCGTGACAATCGCCTGTTCTCGTGGGATGGAAGGGGCATTAGGAGGCATTTTCCGTACTGCGGGAAGGGCTGTACGTTCGTCTAACCCCTAGTCGCGGCCCGCACCGATTCCAGGATGCGCCCGTAGGCGTTGCAACGGCAGAGGTTGCCCGACAGAGCTTCGTGGATGGCGTCGTCGTTCGGGTGCGGGTTGGCGTCCAGAAGAGCGCGCGCCGACATGAGGAAACCGGGGGTGCAGAAGCCGCACTGGCCGCCGTCCTCGGCCAGGAACGCTTCCTGCACCGGGTCAAGCCTGCCGTCATCTATATAATCCGGGGCCAGTCCCTCGACGGTCAGCACGCTCCGGCCGCGCACCTGCACCGCCAGCATGATGCAGGAGTAGACCGGCCTGCCGTCGAGCAGCACAGTACACGAGCCGCACTCGCCCCGGTCGCAGCCGCGCTTGGAGCCGGTCAGGTCCAGCTCTTCGCGCAGCACGTCCAGCAGACTCCAGTGGTCGCGGGCGCTCAGATCGTGGACCCGGCCGTTGACTTCAAGAGGGATTTGCGTCGTAAACATGCGGGCATGGTAAGGCAGCGCGGTAGAGTTTTCAACACGACCGCTCCACTCTTACTGACAGGAAGCAGTCGCGCTGGCGCCCCGCGACATCAGGGCGGACTCCCGGGCCAAATTAGATGCAAAGTTGGAGAAGAAAGCATACCCGCAAAGGTTTCAGGAAGGTCTCGAGGAGGCCGGTTGGAGCGGCAACACAACGCCGGGACCTCTGATACGGAGCAGCGCCTCCTGTTCGGCATGGAAAGGGACAGTGTCGCAGCCCTTCCCTTCACACCGGAGACGAAGGAATTCCTGGCAATTTCCTACGACTACCAGCCCCACTGCTATCAGCAGCGTCGATGGCTGCAGACTCCCGCAGTTTAGACGGTTACGCCCCGGCCAGGACTTTGGACAGGGCGGCTTCCAGCTCCGTGTAGGCGGCGAACCCCTCGAATCGGCCCTGAATCCGGCCCTCGGAGTCCAACACGAAAGTCCACGACTCGTTGAACCAGTGGGGAAGGGCCGAGAGGCCCCACTCATCCACCGTGACGGCGATTTGGGCCCGGTCGAGGTCCCCCTGAATCTCGTCGGGGTTGTCGTAAATTTCCACATGAATGAAGTTGGCCTGTCTCCCGTAGGCGTCTTTCAGCTCCGAGACCGTATCCACTTGGGGGCCGCAGGTGGGGCTGGTGCAGAAAGCGGGCGAGGCAAACACCACAACCGCCGGGAGCGGGCTTTCCACCGCCTCCTTGATGGTCAACTGGTAAAGGTCGGGGTCCGGTGAATAATCGGTGGTCACCTTGGTCAGGTCGCCCGTCGCGGCCAGGGTCTTGTTCTCGCTGAGCGGGCCGATGCTGCCCACGGCGGGCACTGGCGAATCTTCCACAACCTCCACGTCTATCATCGTATGTCCGGAAGCGTCCGCGCCGGACACTTCGATGTCCAGCCGCCACTGCCCCGCACGGTCGAAGACCGCCTCGGTGGCGAACGCGCCGCGCACCCCGTAGGGCCACAGGTGGAATTCCGTGGCCAGAGTCTCGCCGACCGCGCCGTCGGGAACGTAGACCGGCGTCACCGTTACTTCGGCGTCACTGACCAAGCTCTTGGACGTCGCCAGCAGGAAGGCCACCCTTTGCGGGCCCACGTCCAGAACGGTGGTGGCCAGGATGGGCTGTATGTCGCTCGGCGGCTCTTGGGGAGAAGTGGGCGCGGGCGCCTGAGTGGGCGCCGGGGTAGCCGTGGGCACAGGCGTGGCCGTGGGAGGCGGCGTGGGCGTGGCCGCCGCGCCGCAGGCCACCGCCGCCAAGAGCAAAACAGCCGAGAGCAAAGCTGCCGCGCGGACCAACAAGCGGGCCATCAGTAGCCGTCCGCGTAGACGCCGAAGGTGAACGAGTACAGGCCGAAATCGTCAGACATGGAAGACATTCGCAACTCCTGCCGGGCCATCCAGGTAGGATTCTCGATGATCTTATAGAGCTTGGGTTCGGTCACTTGCAGGTAGCTTTCGCCCCCCTCTCCGATGGTCACGTCGTCTCCTTTATTGTCCTCGGTCAGGTACTCGCCGTTGACGGTGAGCCTCACCTTGTAGGACTCGCCGGACTCGGACGTGAGCACCGCGTTGACCGAGCGGGCGGAATAGACCAGCGCCAGATAGTCGTCGAAGTGCGGGGTTTCCTCGGCGTGGCGGGCGCTCTCCGGCCCGATGGCCCAAGGGCCTTGGAAGTAAATCAGATGGGGGTCCAACGAGCCGGGGGCCTGGAACTGCGCCGCGACGCCGGACTGGTCTTCCGTCTCGAAGGAGCCGCGGGCGGCTTCGAGGTATTCATCCACCTGGCCGATCCCGCCGCGCTGCTGGACTGCCGTAAACTTCCACCCGGCGAATAGTTCCCGCGTTATGTCTCCCCCGCCGTCCTCGCTGAAGGTGAGGTCGCGCTGCTGGGAGTTCTGGGGCAGGGGCATATTCTCGGCGGCGATGGACGCGCCCGTTTCCTCCAGAAGCTGGCGAATCCGCTCTTCGGTCTCGGCGTAGTTGCCCTCGCCGAAGTGACGGTACTGGACCACCCCGTTCTTGTCGATCAGGTACTTGGCCGGCCAGTAGCGGTTGGAATAGCTGCGCCAGACGGCAAAGTCGTTGTCCTGCACCACCGGCCAAGCTACGCCCTCGGTCTGGGTCGCCTCGACTACGTTGTCGAAGTCCTTCTCAAACTCGAACTCCGGCGTGTGAACCCCGACGATGACCAACCCCTCGTCGGCGTAGCGTTCGTGCCAGCTTTGCAGGTAAGGCAGGGTGCGGATGCAGTTGACGCAAGTATAGGTCCAGAAGTCGATCAGCACGACCTTGCCCCGCAGCTCCTCGATGGTCAGCGGGCTGCTGTTGATCCATTCCTGGGTCCCGGCGAACTCCGGGGCGCAATCGCCAATGTCGCCGCCCCTGCTTCCGTCGCACGGCGGCAGCGACTCGGCAAGCGGCGTCGCCGTAGGCAACGACTCGGCCGGCGTCGATGCCGCGGGCGACGCCAGCGTGGACGCGGGGGCCGTCGACGGCGTGGACGTGGGGGCGGGCGTGGCCGTCGGCTCGGCCCCGCAGGCCAAGACCAGCGCCAGAATCAAGACTGCCGCAGAAATCACCGCAAAACTGGCTAAACGCATGGTCAGGCGCCGTCCTCATAGGTTCCAAAAGTGAACGAGTACAGGCCGAAGTCGTTGGACATGGAGGCCATCCGCAGTTCTTGACCCCCCTTCCACGTCGGATGTTCGACGATTTTGTAAAGTCTTGGTTCAGTCACCAACAGGTACGAGACACCGTCGCCCCCGATGATTATATCGTCGCCCTTGTTGTCTTCGGTCAAGTACTCGCCGTTGACCGTGACCCGGACTTGGTAGGGATCGCCGGACTCGGACGTGAGCACCGCGTTGACCGAGCGGGAGGAATAGACCATCGCCAGGTAGTCGTCGAAGTGGGCGGTTTCCTCGGCGTGGCGGGCGCTTTCCGTGCCGATAAACCAAGGACCATTGAAATAAATACGGTGTGGCGTCAACTCAGCCGGCGGTTCCAGTTGCGCCACCTGGTTGGGGTCAAGGTTGTAGGGATCAACCTGCCCTACGTAGAGGACACGGTCTCTCTCCCAGCGGTTTCGCACGAATCGCCACCCGGCGAATAGCTCCCGGGTGCGAATCCTCTCGCCCTCGTTGAGGAAAGTGGCATCGCTCTGCTGGTTTTCGGGCAGGGGCAAGCGCATCGCCTCGGAAGCCGCGCCCACTTGTTCCAGCAGCTTGCGAATCTCCTCTTCGGTCTCGGCGTACTTGCCTTCGCCAAAGTGGCGGTACTGAATCACGCCGTCCTGGTCAATCAGGTACTTGGCCGGCCAGAAGCGGTTGGAGTAGCTACGCCACACGGCATACTCGTTGTCCTGCACCACCGGCCACGCGACGGCTTCGTTCTTGGTGGCTTGGACCACGTTGTCGTACAGCTTCTCGAACTCGAACTCCGGCGTGTGGACCCCAACGATGACCAGCCCTTCGTCGGCGTAGCGTTCGTGCCAGCTTTGCAGGTAGGGAAGGGTGCGGATGCAGTTGATGCAGGTGTAGGTCCAGAAATCGATCAGCACCACCTTGCCCCGAAGCTCTTGCAGGGTAAGCGGGCCGCTGTTTATCCACTCCTGGGTCCCGGCGAACTCCGGGGCGCAATCACCAATAGCGCCTCCCCTGGCGCCTTCGCACGGCGGCAGCGGCTCGGCGGGTGGCGGGGTTGTCGCCGTGGCAACCTGGGGGCTGGGGGGAGCAACGGTAGGGGCGGGCGTCGCGGCGGCCTGGGCGGTCGCTTCCGGCGCAGGCGTCGCCTGCGGCTCGTCCGTGGCCTGAACTGCGGGCGCAACAGGCGTGGCTTCCGCGAGCTGGGTTGGCGACACGGTCGGCTCCGCAGGGGCTTGCGTGGCGGCCGGGACTGTAGGAGACAGCCCTTGCGGAGTCGCCGACTCTGCCGTGGGTGGCGCTTGCGTGGGGGCCGGGCCCGCGGGGGTTGGCGCTGGCGTGGCCGACGGCTGGCTGTCGTCTCCGCCGCCGCAGGCCGCCGCGAACAACAAAGCAAGGCTCACGAATATGGCGAGAACCATCAACCGGCCCGCTCCCTTGCCCTTGATCAAGTCCATCAATTCCCCCTATGCGAGTTACGGGCGCAATAGAGAAGCTGCCCCTGCCGTTCGGCTCCCACCGTGCCGACTCTTCCTCTTAATGATACACTCAAGCCGCGAGCCTATTGTCAAGATTGTGAAGATCCGGGAGAGGTATCGGTGCAAGAGACCCTGACGCCCTCAGCAACCGCCCGGTCGATTGTCGAAAACGTTTCCCGCGTCATCGTGGGCAAGACCCCGGTCATCGAGCGGGCGCTGGCCGCCCTAGTGGCCCAAGGCCACATCCTGGTCGAGGACGTGCCCGGCGTGGGCAAGACCATGCTGGCCAAGAGCCTGGCCACCTCCATCGGCTGCAACTTCCGGCGCATCCAGTTCACCCCCGACCTGCTGCCCAGCGACATCACCGGCATCTCCATCTACAACCAGAGCACCGGGCAGTTCGAGTTCCGCCCCGGTCCGGTGATGGCCCAGGTGGTCTTGGCCGACGAGATCAACCGCGCCACGCCCAAGACCCAATCGGCCCTGCTGGAAGCGATGGAAGAGCTACAGGTGTCGGTGGACGGGATCACGCACTCGCTGGAGCAGCCCTTCGTCGTGCTGGCCACGCAGAACCCCATCGAATACGAGGGGACCTTCCCGCTGCCGGAAGCGCAGCTTGACCGCTTCCTGTTGCGTATCAGCCTGGGCTATCCCGATTTCGCCGAGGAACTGGCGGTCATCGAGAGGCAGGAGCAACGCCACCCCATCGACGACCTGGGGCCGGTGACCGGCCCGGACACGGTGGTCGCCCTGCAAACGGCCGCCCGCGAAGTGTACGTGGACTCGCTGGTGCGGGAGTACATCGTGGGCCTGACCGAGGCGACCCGGAGCCACGAAGACGTGGTGCTGGGCGCATCGCCGCGGGCCTCGCTGGGCATGTTCCGCATGGTGCGGGCCTACGCGCTGGTGCGCGACCGCGACTACGTGGTGCCCGACGACGTGAAGGAACTGGCCTACGGCGTAATGGGCCACCGCATGATTCTGTCCCCCTCGGCCCGGATGCGGGGGTTGCGGACTTCCGACGTGATTGACCGACTGCTGGATACGGTGCCCGTGCCCGGCGCGGTGCGTTAGGGCAGTATGAGAAACAGACTGGAAAGGATAACCCTGAAGGGGTTCAAGACTATCAAGGCGCTGGAGAATTTCGAGCCAGGCCCTCTAACGGTTCTCATCGGCCCCAACGGCGGCGGCAAGTCCAACTTTATCTCCTTCTTTCGCATGATGAGCTGGGCCTTGGCCGACCCGGATAATCTTCCGCTTTACGTGGGTCAACAAGGGGGCGCCAGTAAACTTTTGCATGACGGCCCAGCCCGGACACGTGAGATTGAAGCGGAATTAACGGTTCAGTCCGCCGATGGCCACAACGAGTATGCCTTCCGGCTTGTATTCGCCGCGGGAGACACGTTGATTTTCGCCGACGAACGGTACCGATGGTCCGCGACTGATTTAAGTAAGGTTGAGAATTGGACGGAAACGGGCGCCGGGCACCGTGCCCCGCAAATCCTCAGCATTGTTGCGCCTGACCTCACCGTTCGCGTTATTCGGTCCCTCTTGCAGAGGATCGTCGTGTATCAATTCCACAACACTTCGGAGACCGCCCGCATCCGTCGCAAGTGGTCGATGGATGACAACAGATTCCTCAAGGAAGACGCGGCGAATATTGCGCCGTTTTTGTTTCGGCTAAGGGAGACCGACAGCAGATACTATCAGCGGATTGTAGACACCATCCGTCTAATCCTGCCTTTTTTTGCCGACTTTGTATTGGAGCCGGAGTACGGCAGTCTTCTTTTGCGTTGGCGTGAGCGCAGCAGCGACCAAGTGTTCGGGGTGTCGCAAGCATCTGATGGAATGTTGCGAGTAATAGCGCTCGTTACTCTGCTCCTTCAACCGGAACAGGACTTGCCGGACGTTTTGATTCTCGATGAACCGGAGCTTGGCCTTCACCCATACGCCATCAACATTATCAGCGGTCTGTTGAGCGCCGCGGCGACTAAAATACAAGTCATTGTAGCTACGCAGTCCACCATGCTGGTTGATTGCTTTGAACTGGAGAACATTGTCGTAGTTGAACGCGAGGGCCGCAGTTCCGCTTTCAGTCGATTGGAGCCAGCTGCTCTCGAAGGATGGCTAGAGGACTATTCCCTTTCTGAGTTGTGGGAAAAGAACGTAATCGGCGGGGTGCCGTAATGGCCATCCGGCTTAATTTCATTGTCGAGGGGCCTACTGAAAAGACCTTCGTGAGAGATACGCTGCGCTCCCATTTGGCTCATTTCTACATCTGGGCGTCGGCGCGATGTGTCGAGACGAGCCGCAAACGAGAAATTAAGTATAGCGGGGGTATCGTGAACTATGCGCAACCCCGAAACGACATCAATAGATGGCTAATGGAGGACCAAAACCCGGATGCGCGTTTTACGACGATGTTCGACCTGTATAGCCTGCCAAACGATTTCCCCGGCTACGCCGACGCCGTGCGAACATCCGGCCCCTATGAGCGCATCAGGATTCTTGAGGACGCCTTGGGCCAGGATATTTCTGATTCGCGGTTTATTCCTTATCTTCAGCTTCACGAATTCGAGACCCTGCTGTTGGCCGATCCTCAGAAACTCGAATCGCAGTTTGAAGGCTATGGCCCGGAAATACGGAGATTGGTCGAAATGACCTCCGGATACGCTTCGCCGGAACTCATCAATAGCGGGGCAACCACCGCTCCATCGAAACGAATTATCGCTTCGATCCCGGAATATAAAGGACGGAAGCCTTCGGCAGGTCCCATAGTGGCCGGGAGGATTGGATTCCCAACCTTGCGTTCGAGATGCTCGCATTTCGGCGAATGGGTTGGCCGGTTGGAGGCTTTGGCATGATGATTGCCAGTTGTCGGTCTTATCCCCCGGCGGCCTTTGGCTGTCAATAACTGGCCGGTAACCATATGAACAAACGCACGGTTGGGATTCTTGTGTTGGTCGTGGTGATTGCTTTTTATGCGTTTGCCACCGGGTTCCCGTTCTTTCACCGCTTCTTGTACGTGCTGTTGTTCTTGTTGCTTATCGGGTCGGTCTGGGCTTGGCAGAACCTGCGGGGGATTGACGTGCGCGTGACCCGCTCCGCCGACCGCGGGCAGGTGGGGAGCTACCTGGAGGGGCGCGTCTCCATCGTCAACCGCACCCGGCTGCCCAAGTCGTGGCTGGAGGTGGCCGACGCCACCGGAATGTCGGTGGACTCCGGGGGCCGCGGGCTGGCCTTGGTGCGCGACCAGACCCGGACCTGGCGCATCGAGACCTACCTGAGCCGCCGGGGAGTGTTCGACGCGGGCAAGGTGCAGGTGGTGAGCCAGGACCCCTTCGGGCTGTTCCGGTTGCGCCGCGATTTTTCCGACCCTCATTCATATATCGTCTACCCGGCCACCGAGCCGCTGCCGGACCTGGACCCCCGTTTCGCCGGACTGCCCAGCGACAGCCGGGTCACGCGGCACTTCGACCAGATAACCACCGACGTCGCCTCGCTGCGGCCCTATCGCCCCGGCGACGCTTTCCGGCGCATCCACTGGCCCTATACCGCCCGGATGAACACCCCAATGGTCAAGGAGTTCGACATCGGCCTGGCGGCCCAGGCATGGGTCGTGCTGGACATGGACGAGCGGGCCCACTTCGGCGTCGAGGCCGACACCGTCAACAACACCGAGGAACTGGCCGTTACCATCGCGGTCTCCTTGGCTAACCAATTCATGGAGCTTTCCCTGCCGGTGGGGTTTGCAGCCAACGGCGACAAGCGCCACATGCTGCGCCCCGACGGCAGCCCGGAGCATATGGGGCGGCTGATGGAAGTGTTCGCCGACATCCGCGCCACAGGCGGGGTGGCGCTGCCTGAATTCCTGTCCGCCGTCCGGCCCCACGTTAGCCATTTCAACACCGTGACGGTGGTTACTCCCTCGCCGGACCAGGCCTGGGTGGCGGCTCTGGTCGACCTGCGGCGCACCGGGGTGAACGTGGCGGCGGTGGTGGTGGACCCGGCCAGCTTCGGCAGCGCTCGCAGCGTACAGGGCGCGCTGGACGGGGCGTCCGCCAACCTGATTCCCACCTATCTGGTGCGACGGGGCGACCGGCTGAACGACGCGCTGTCCCTCCCGGTGAACCAAGAAAGCATCATCGCCACCACACCCTACGCCGACCCGCTACCGGCAAGAGCCGGCACGTTCGTAACCGAAACGACAGGTCCAACCGGAACCGGAGGCGCTGCCGAAACCGGGGGCCTGGTATGACCTTCGGCGAAATCGCCAGCCGGGTCCCGGCGCGGGGCTTGTCTACGGAAGGCGCGGGCGGGCTGTTCTCGTCCTTGGCCGAGCGGCTGCGCCCTCCCGACGGCTGGATCTCCCTTTCCCTGTTGGTGATCAACCTGATCGTGGTGGTGCTGTCGGTGGAGCAGGCCGACTGGGCGCCCACCCCGAATTTAGGCGCGGTGCTGCTCTTGGGGATGCTTACCGCCTTCGTGCTCTACCGCCTGCCGGTGTGGGCCGGGGTCGCCCTGGTCTTGGGACTGGCCTTGGGCGCGGCCACCGTCACTTGGCAAATGTCGTCGTTCCAGTTCGACGACCGGGAGCTGCGCGGCGCGGGCGAGCTTTGGGAGCGGCTGGGCCTGTGGCTGGAGGCAGCCCGCAGCGGCTCCATCAGCATCGACCAAGCGCCCTTCTCCTTCGGCCTGACCTGCGCTAGCTGGCTCACCGGGTTCTTGGGGGCCTGGTTGTTTCTGCGGCACCGCAACTTCTGGGGCGTGTTCGTCCTCGGCGGCATCGGGTTATTCTCCAACCTGACCTTCCTGCCGCCCAACGTCAGCTTCCACATGGCGATCTACCTGTTCACCGCCCTGCTGCTGGTGGCCCGGGTGCAGGCGGTGCGGCGGGTGGACGAATGGCGGCGGCGCAACATCCGCCACGACGACCACATGGGCGCGCTCACTCTGTCCGACAGCTTTTTCATAGCTGCGGCGGTCATCATCGTCGCCTTCGTGCTGCCCACCACCGGGGCGCGCTGGGGGGCGGCCACCGGCGTCTACGAGTCGTTCCGCTCCCCGCTGGCCGCTTGGGAAGACGACTTCAACCGCCTGTTCGCCGGCCTGCCCGCTCGCCGGCCGCTGGGCTACCGCATCTGGGACGACGTGATGGCCTTCCAGGGCACGATAAATCCCACGACCACGCAGGTCTTGCAAGTCGAGTCGCCGGTCGAGATGTACTGGAAGGCCCGCACCTACGACACTTATACCAGCAAGGGGTGGATTTCCAAGCACACGGAGTTCCAGCCCTTGGGCTATACCCCCGCGTTCAGCAGCGAACGGACCAGCCTCGACCGGGCCGAAGTCGCCTACACCGTGCTGCCCCTCTATTCCTCCAGGAGCCTGTTCTCCGGCGACCGGGTCGTCAGCGTGGACCGCGAGGTGGAGATCGAGACCTCCGCGCTGCCGGTGTACCCAGTGGACCTAACCGTCCCCGACCCGCTGGCCGGTTATCCTCCGGTACTGGCCGAGGCGGGCCGGATGCTGTCGCAGGAAGTGAGGGAAAGCAGAGGCGTAATCAGCGAGGAAGAATTGTCCCCGGTACTGCCGCCCGGATTCTTGGTCCAAGAATTGGTCAAAAGAGACGGCTTCGTCATCGGGGCGGTGCTATTGGAGGCGCTGCCCGCGCCGGCCGACGTGCTGGCGGTGCGCAGTCCGCAGGGAAAATTCGACGCCAGGAGCGCCTACCGGGTGACTTCCTCGGTGTCCTTCGCCGATGCCGATGACCTGCGCGAGTCCGGCGAGGACTATCCGGTCTACGTGCAACACCGCTACACCCAACTCCCCGACACCCTGCCGGAACGGGTCAAGGGACTGGCCGCCGAGCTGACCGGCGAGGCCGAAACACCCTACGACAAGGCCCTGGCCATCGAGGCATACCTCAAGGGCCTGCCCTACACGCTGAAGCTGGACCCGCCGCCCTTCGACGCGGACGGCGTGGACCACTTCCTGTTTTCGCAACGGCAGGGGTATAGCGAGTATTTCGCGTCGTCGATGGCCGTGATGCTGCGGTCGGTGGGCGTCCCGGCCCGCTTGGCGGCTGGCTACACTGTGGGCGACCCCATCACGGACTTCGAGGGGTTCGCAGTGACCGACAGCCACAGCCACGCTTGGGTCGAGGCGTATATGCCCGGCTACGGCTGGGTGCCCTTCGAGCCCACCCCCGGAGCCCAGCTTCCGGCCATCTACCAGCCGGGCGCGGAACTGACCGAAGGCTTGGGAAGTTCGGCCATCGGCGATTTCGATTCCGACTGCTTCGAGGAGTTCATCGGGGCCTGCGAAGACGAATCGCTCTTGGACCCGGAGCTTGGGGAAGGCGGTCAGACCGGAGGGGCGGGCGGCCCGTTGGGCGGCTTCCCGGCGTGGCTGGCGGCGGCTTTGGCAGCGCTGGCGGCGGGAGGTACGGCATCCTTTTGGGCCTGGAAGCGGTACATGGCGGTGTCCACCGTGCCGGCCGACGCCTATCGCCGCCTGTCGGCGCTGGCCTGGATGGGCGCACTGGGCCATCCGGCGCACCAGACGCCCTATCAGTTCGGCGGGCGGTTGGTGGAAGCTCTGCCAGAACAGCGCCAACGGCTGTCGGTTGTGATAGATTCCTACGTGCGCAGCCGCTACGGAAACAAGGGGCCGTCGCCACAAGAGGAAGCCCGGCTGGCCGGGGCTTGGCGCGGCCTGCGCTTCCCGCTGTTGCGCCGCATATTCTGGAGGGGTGGCCTGTGATCAAGTACCATATTCAGGAAATGTCTTTCGGCTGGATTGGCTTGGTGGCCAACGAAAGAGGATTGAACCGGGCTACGCTGAAGCCGTCCTTTCAAGAGGTGGTGGAGGACTTGGGCGACGACCTGGAAAGCGCCAGCCACGACCCGGAAGCCTTCGCCGACGTGGTGGGCTGCCTCAAGCGGTACGGCGAGGGCGACCCGGCGGCCTTGGACGACATCGAGTTGGACCTATCCGGCGCGCCGCCCTTCTTCCGGGCGGCTTGGGACGCCTGCCGCCGTATCCCCCCCGGCGAGACTCGCAGCTACGCCTGGCTGGCCAGCGAGGCGGGCAGCCCCTTGGCGATGCGGGCGGCGGGGCAGGCGATGGCCCGCAACCGTTTCTCGTTGATCATCCCCTGCCACCGCGTCATCGCCAGCGACGGCGGGCTGGGCGGCTACGGCGGCGGCGGTCTGGGCGTGAAGGCGCGTTTGTTGCAAATGGAGTTGGACCAGGCCGCCACCGGCAGGGCGGAAACCGCTCCCTCCACGGAGGGAACTCGCGAGGACGAAGCATGAGCGACCAGCAAAGCGCACCCCCAAGCGGTCCTACGGAAGCCTGGGCGGATGTACGCGACCTGCGGATGCGGTACCTGGACTGGGGCGGGAACGGCCCGCCGCTGCTGGCGTTGCACGGGCTCGCTTCGTCGGGCCACTGGTACGACCTGGTCGCGCCATTGCTGCGGGACCGTTTTCGGATTATCGCGCCCGACCAGCGGGGCCACGGGCAGACCACCAACGCGCCATCGGGCTACGATTGGCATTCGCTGTCCGACGATCTGGCCGCCCTCCTCGATCTGCTGGACGTCCCCGACGCCTTCGTTATGGGCCACTCCTGGGGCGGCCACACTTCCAGCAACTTGGCCGCCCACTACCCCGAACGGGTCAGGCGCTTGGTGATGATCGACGGCGGGTTTCTGGACGGACGCCTGTTCCCGGAGCCGACTTGGGAGGGCTTTTCCACCCGGCTCAGCCCGCGCAACGTTTCCGGCGACCGGGAGGAGTTCCTAAACCGGCTGAGAACCCAGATGGCGGCGTTCTGGAACAGCGAGATCGAGCGGATCGTGCAGACGATGGTCTACGAGGACGAGGACGGCATGATCCAGGACATTCTTCGTCCCGAGAACCAAGCGCAGGTCATCCGTGCGATGTGGGACGACCCTTGCTCGTCGACGCTGCCCCAAGTCCGGTGCCCAACCCTGATCGTGCCAGCCGGGCCGTCCCCGGAGCGGGCTAACACCGAATTCGCCCAGATGCGCCGCAACATGGTCGAAGCAGCACGTACTGCGCTGACCAACGGCCGCGTTCACTGGGTCCCCGACACCATCCACGACATCGGCTACCACAAGCCTGCGGAGCTGGCGGGGGTGGTCGCGGAGTTTTTCTTGGAGGGGTAAAAAGACTGACAAATGGTATCATTATTGTTATCATATAAACGTGGGAAGCACTTCGGAGACCCTCAAAGAACTTCGCGATAATCCTAAAGGCGTTAGGTTCGCTGATCTCGCAAGGATATGCGATAGATACTTCGGAGAGCCGCGGCAGCAAGGCACAAGCCATCGCGTCTACAAGACGCCGTGGCCCGGTGACCCAAGGGTGAATATTCAGAACGACAAGGGTATGGCAAAAGCATACCAAGTCCGCCAAGTCATTAAGGCCATCGAAAAACTGGAGGGGATATGGTGACCGACCACTACACCTATCGCGTAACGTGGTCCGCTGAAGACAACGAATTCGTCGGGTTATGTGCTGAATTTCCCTCGCTTAGCTGGCTGGCGCCAACTCGCGACGAAGCGGTCTCCGGCATCGTGCAGCTTGTGGCCGATTGTGTCGAGGACATGCAGGCCAACGATGAACTGGTGCCGGAACCGTTCGCCGACCGGACCTACAGCGGGAAATTCATGGTGCGGGTGCCTCCGGAAATCCATCGTGTCCTTGCCGTAAGGGCAGCAGAGGATGGTGTAAGCCTGAACCGGCTGGTGAGCGCACGGTTAGCAAGAGAATAGCCATGACCAGCAGAACAGAAGACTGCCAAGAACTGCTACCGCCGATTCACCCAGGGGAGGTCCTGAACGAGGAGTTTCTGCTCCCGTTGAACGTTACCCAGTACCGACTGGCCAAGGCCATCGGGGTGGACGCGCGCCGGGTTCACGCGATAGTCCACGGGGAGCGGGCCATTACTGCGGAGACTGCCTTGCTGTTTTCCCGCTTCTTTGGGAATTCCGCGGAGTTCTGGATGGGTCTGCAAAGCCAGTACGACCTGGAAACGGAAAAGGACCGCCTCTCCCAAAAGCTGGCCGAGGTGACGGCCCATTCGCCGGAGCAGCAGTCGACCCCGTAGCGGCCGGCCTCGGAGGGGACGGCCCTACCCCGTGACTTGGTAGGCCCAGACGCGGTGAATTACGTCGGGCTCGCCTTTGGGCAGGGGGTAGTAGGGTTCGGAAAGCTCAGCCAGCTTCCATGTGCCGGCCTCTTCCAGCCCCGCCAGGTATTCCTTGAAACCGCCTCCCTCGTAGAGGTCGACGCGCAGGCTGAACACGATGAACCCGCCGGACTTGGTGATGCGCGCCAACTCGTCGAAGGCGTGGGCCGGGGCGTGGCCGGTGGTGAACACGCCCACGCTGATCACCGAGTCGAAGGAATCGGTGTCGAAGCCCAATTCCTCGCCGAGGGTCATCTGGTGGAACGCTCCGTAAAGGTCCTTGCCGCGGGCTTCGTCGAGCATCCCCAAGGAGAGGTCCATGGCGTGGAGGTCCCGGTAGCCCAACTCGGCCAGGCACTCACCCACCAGCCCCGTCCCAGCACCCGCGTCGAGAACCTTCGCCCCGGCTGGGACGTGCTTGGCGAACAGGTCGGCCGCAGTCTTCGGGGCATTCCAAGCGAATTCCTCGGCCAAGTCTTTGTCGTACTCGGTGGCCCACTGGTCGTAACGCTCCTCCAACTCCTGATTGGTGGTGGAGGCGTACACCCACTGGACCCTGTTGTGGCTGTCTTGCATATTCACTTCCGGCAGACGAAAAGTCCCCAGCCTAGCTCGTTCTTGTCGACGGCGGCGGCGGTCTCGATGTAGGCAGTGGTGAGCCAACGGTAGTGCTCGGCGTCGTCCGAAGTGTCGTCCTTCGGAGTGCGCTCGGAGAGGCACAGGTAGCTCTGCTTCAGGTGCTGCGACAGGTCCAGAGCCTCCACCACCTCGAAGCCCTGGTCCTTCAGCGCCTGCTGGTAGGACTCGAAGGTGAACTCGGTGTCGAACAGCAGCCGGTCGTAGACGTAGGTCTGGGCCTCGGGCGTGATCTCGCGCTTTGGCCTGACGAGGTCGTCGAACACCATAATCCCGCCGTCGGCCAGGACCCGGTGGGCCTCCCCCAGCACCGCGCGCTTGTCGGGCACGTGGTAGATGACGGCCTGGCTCCAGACGTGGCTGAACGCGCCGACGGGGAACGGAAGCTCGGTGGCCGAGGCCTTCTCGAAGGCCAGGCGCTGCTGGAATTCCGGGCTTTGGCTGGCCCGTTTTTCCAGCGCGTTGGCAACTCGGACGCCGCTAAGGTCGATGCCCGTGACCTTTCCGCCGCTTTCGCCGGCCAGCCAGATGGCGACCGTGCCGTTGCCGCAGCCCAAGTCCAGAACCGTCGAGTCCTGGCCGATGCGGCCCTTCTCGACCATCATCCGGTTCAGCCGGTCGCAGGCCCTCAGAAAGTCCTTGTCGGCGCTGTCGTCGAAGAAACCCCAGTGGACGCTGCCATCCTCGTCCCAAAAGGAGCGGTAGATGGCATCTTCCGAGTCATAGTAGCTTTCGGTTTCTTGCTCAGTGAACCTGCTGGACATGTTTGGCGCCCTCCAGGTACTCCACGAAGCGGTTGTCTTGGTCGACCAGGATCATTTGCGGGTCGATCGGGGTGTCGGAAACCTCGAAAGACATGATGATGAGGCAGTTGCCCCGGGCGCTGAGGCGGGCGGCCGCGCCCTGCACGGAGATGACGCCCGAGCCGCGCTCACCGGCGATGGCGTAGGTCTCGAAGCGGTTGCCGTTGGTGACGTCGCAGACCAGGACCTTCTCGAAGTTCCAAAGGTCGATCCTGTCCATCAGGTCTTCGTCGATCAGGATGCTCCCGATGTAGTCCGGGTTGGCGTCGGTAACCCATGCCCTGTGGATCTTGGACCGTAACACTTCTCGCATATTTATCCTCCTAAGATTTGGCGCCGCCCCCGCTGACGGGGCGCACAGTCGTATGGCTTTGGAATCCGGAGCGGTTTCCGAGGCTGCCTTGCAAGCTCCCCCAAGTTCGACCCGGCCGGATTCCGGGCATGGATCGCGGCGATTCGGACTGGCCGATGCGGTCCCGTTGCCGGCCTGCCGCCGAGTCAAGGCAAAAGTTAACCCTTACTGCCAGATTGAGGAGCTAAAAGGCTCGGTGGCAGGACTCGGGGCAGGGTACTCAGGGAGAGGGGAAGTGGACCCCGGTAGATTGGTCGGGGGAGCTAGGGCTCGCAGGGGAGAGTGTAACGCTGGCGGCTGCGGTATTTAATGGCGCTCGGATATGAGCGCCCGGTTTTGGGGCTTGTAGAGTATATCTGCATGGCTTCACGTCCGGTCGGTCAGGCGCGATAGCTGCGGTGGGTTTCCCCCACGCCCAACCCCTAGGCGGCTTCGCAGAGTCTAGCAGTACCCGCAAGGCAGGTCAAGTTTTTTGGCGATAATCATTTGGCGCATGTCAAGCGTTCCGGCGTTGAATTTTAGCTACTTTAGTAAAGGTTGGGCCTGCCGGTTCGTAATATGTCGATTTACGGCCCAATTGTGCCGAAACCCTACAACGCTCGCCAGCCCAACGGCGGCTAGTCCACGGCCAAGGGCATTTCTTGGTGGACGGTTACGGTGTCGGGGCCCAGCAGGTCTTCCAGGCGTTCGTGGAGGGACGGGCAGTAGCCGGTGCTGACCACGGGCAGGTCCATCAGGACCTTCTTGCCCAGCGTTCTTATCTCCAGGTTCACCCGGTCGCGGCCGGGATACTCCAGGATCACCCCGATCACCTCCCGCAGCAGCAGGGCGTCCTGGGCCGGGTCGTCGGTCTCGCTCACCCCTAGGTTGACCACGCGGTTGGAGCCGGCCGGCGTGTACCCTCCGCCGGACGGCGCTTCTTGAGCGACGCCGCCGGTCCCGCCGCCGCCTCCGTTGCCGTGGCTCTGATAGCCGTTGCCGCCGCCGTTGTTGTATCCGTTGCCGTTGGTGTAACCGTTCTGGCCGTTGCGGCGCCCGCCACCGTTCCCTCCGTTTCCATTGGACGCCGCCGGGGAAAGCTGCGAGGGCTGCTCGGCGACGTATTCCTCGGCGTCGTCGCAGGCCAGCGACATCTGGTCGCCGCGCAGCCGTATCTTTCCGGCCACCCGCACCATGCGCCCGTCCTGCCAAACGTCGGCGGTGCGGGTCAGGGTGTCGGGCCAGACCATGACTTCCAGAGGGCCGCCCAAGAGGTCCAACTCGACGATGAAGAACCGCTTGCCCTCTTTGGTGGAGCGTTCGGTGGTGGTGGACACGATGCCCAAGAGGGTTACGGATTGCCCCTGCAATTCCTCGCTCAGTTGGCCTATGGAGGTAAGGGCGTCGCCGGCGCCCCCGTCGGCGCTCAGCGCGCTCAGGGACACCAGCGGGTTGTAGGACAGGGCCACGCCCACCAGTTCGCGCTCCCAAGCGGCTTTCTGCTCGTCGGAAACGTCGTTGGAGCCGAGGCCGATTCCCGGCGCAGGCTCGGTCTCGGCGATTGCGCCGCCGAACAGACTGCTCTGGCCCGAGTTCCGGTTCTGCGCCTCCCTTTGCGCGGTGGCGACGATGCGGTCCAGCGCCTCCAGCATCGCCCCGCGGGAGGCGAGGTTGTCGAAGGCCCCGGCCTTGACCATGCTTTCCAGCGTGCGCCGGTTCAGGCCGCTGCCCCCGGCGCGGCTGCAAAAGTCGTCGATGGACTCGTAAGGGCCGTTTTCGTTCCGCTCCTCGACCAGCGGACGCACCGCGCCCTCGCCGACGGTCTTGATGGCGGCCAGCCCGATGCGCAGCCCCGGCTTGTCTTGGCCGTAATCAATCGTGAAGAACTCGCCGGAGCGGTTGATGTCCGGCAGATGAACCCCGATGCCCAAGCGGAAGCACTCGTTGATCGAGCTGATCATCCTTTCGGTGTTGTCCAAGCGGGAGTTGAGGACGGCGGCCATGTACTCGACGGGATAGTGAGCCTTGAAATAGCCGGTCCAGTAGGAGATCAGGGCATAGCTGACGCTGTGGGCCTTGTTGAAGGCATAGCCGGCGAAGGGTTCGATGAGGTCGAAAATCTCCACCGCCAGGCCGCGGTCAAAGCCCTTGGACTCGGCGCCCGAAACGAAGTTGTCCCGTTCCTGGGCCATCAGCGAGGCGATTTTCTTCCCCATCGCCTTGCGGACGATGTCGGCTGCGCCGAGGGAGTAGCCGGCGAACTGTTGCAGTATCAAAAGCACCTGGTCTTGGTAGACGATGATCCCGTAGGTCTCGTCCAGCAGTTCCTTGAGGCTGGGGTGGGGGTAGGTGATGGGGATGCGCCCGTGCTTGGCGTCGATGAACCGCTCGATGTTCTCCATCGGGCCGGGACGATAAAGGGCGATCATCGCGGCGATGTCGCCCAGGTTGGAGGGCTTCAGCTCCTTGATGTAGCGCTGCATTCCCGCGCTTTCCAGTTGGAACAGGTCGGTCGTGTTGCCGGAGGACAGCAGCTCGAAGGTCGGGCCGTCGTCCAACGGCAGCCTTTGCAGGTCGATCTCCACCCCGCGGCTTTCCTTCAGCAGCTTGACGGCGCGGTCGAGGATGGTGAGGTTGGTCAGGCCCAGGAAGTCCATCTTGAGCAGGCCCAAGTGGGCCACCGGGTCCATCGAGAACTGGGTCATCAGCACCGGGCTGCTTTCGTCGCCCCGGGAGGGCCGTTGCAACGGCACCGTCTCGGTCAGCGGCTCGTCGGCGATCAGCACGCCGGCGGCGTGGGTGCTGACGTGGTGAACGATCCCTTCCAGCCCTTGGGCTTTGTCGACCAGGTTGTGTACGCTCTGGTCCTGATCGTAGGCGGACTGAAGCTCCGGGTTGAGCCGCAGCGCGTCGTCGAGGGTTCGGGCCTTGAAGGGCACCAGCCGGGCGATGCGGTCCACGTCGCCGTAGCTCATGCCGAGGGCGCGGCCCACGTCCCGGAGCGCTGCCTTGGCCCCCAGGGTGCCGAAGGTGATTATCTGCGCCACCCGGTCGTTGCCGTAGCGGTCGATGACGTAATGGAGCACCTCGTCCCGCCGGTCGTCCTGGAAGTCCAGGTCGATGTCGGGCATCTCCTTGCGCTCCAGGTTGAGGAACCGCTCGAAGACCAGCCGGTACTCCAGCGGATCGACGTCGGTTATGCCCAGGCAGTAGAGGGCCACGCTGGCGGCGGCGCTGCCCCGGACGCCGAACAGTATGTGGTTGCGGCGCACGAAGCCGATGATGTCCCACACCACCAGGAAGTAGTTGGCGAACCTGGTGTGATAGATAACCTCCAGCTCGTAACGGAGGCGTTCCTCGGCGTCGCGGCCCGCGTTCGGGTAGCGGCGCCGGAACCCTTCCTCGCACAGCTTGGCCAGGTACTCGTCGGCGTCCATGTTGTCGGGGGTGGGGTAGCGGGGCAGGTGGGTGCGGTCGAAGTCCAGCTCGACGTTGCACATGTCGGCCACCGTTCCCGTGGTTTCCAGGGCCCTTGCGAAATCGGGGAAGAGGTCCGCCATCTCTTGGGGGCTTTTAATATAATAGGAGTCGTCCTCCATCCGCAGCCGCTTTTCGTCCTGGGTCGTGGTGCTGGTCTGGATGCAGATGTAGATGTCCTGCAACCCCGATTCCGGTTGGCGCACGTAGTGGGCGTCGTTGGTGACGATCAAGGGGAGGTCCAGGTCTTCGCCGAGCCGCACCAGGCCGCTGTTGATGTCGTCCAGTCCGGGTACGTGTTCGTGCCGCTGGATTTCCAGGAAGTAGCCGTCGCCGAACCGGTCCTTGTACCAGTTGGCCGCGCGGACAGCGTCGTCATAGTTGCCGTCGGCGAGCAGACGCGGCACCTCGGCGGAAGGGCAACCGGACAGGCAGACCAGGCCGGAGCCGAACTCTTCCAGCAGTCCCTTGTCGATGCGGGGCCGATAATGGAAGCCGTCGACGTGGGCCTTGGTAACCAACTGCATCAGGTTGCGGTAGCCGGTGTCGTCGCGGGCCAGCAACACCAAGTGGTTGGGGCTGCGCTCCGACGGGTTCTTGTCCAGCCGGCTCTGGTGGGCGACGTAGACCTCGCAGCCGATGATGGGCTTGATGCCCGCGTCGCGGCAGGCCGAATAGAAGTCGATCACCCCGTAGAAGGTGCCGTGGTCGGTGATCGCCAAGGAGTCCATGCCCAACTCCCCGGTCCGCGACACCAAGTCGGGGATACGGCTGATGCCGTCGAGCATACTGTATTCGGTATGAACGTGAAGGTGAGTAAACAACTGCCTCTCCGCTCACTTCTTGCGCTTGGGGACGCGCACCCACGGGCCGGGAAACTGCCCCGCCCGTGGGTGCGGCATCGGTATTATAGGCAGGGCTATTATAAACGCACACCGCCCCGCTTACGACAGCAGACCGGGGCCGAAATCAGGACCGCCTTCTCCAAAAAAGGGGCCGGGCCGCTAATGCGGCCCGGCCTGAGTGTCTGCGCCCTTGCCCGCGCTCGGTCCCGGCGCGGCGGTGTGGACGAGTTACTCGTCCTCGAACTTGTCGATGCCTACGTTTAGAAACTCCCCGACGGCGGGGACGGCGTTGCGGTTGCTCAAGCGAGTGTCGCCCCAAGTCGCGGTCTCGACGTAGTTGTTGAAGTCACGGGATTCGCCGCAAATCTGGCAGGTGCCGTTGCTCATCGGGCCGTCGGCGGGCTGGATCACCCAGTGATGCGCACAGACGGGCACCGGGGCTTCGGGGCTGTAAACTTGTGCGATGGGGGCTGCTTGTACCATATCTCACCTGCCAACTGTTGACTCTACGAAATTCTACCACTATATGGCTGTTTTCGTCAATAAGATTATGGTAAGTAGCTATCAATTCCTCGTAGTCGAAACCTTTATCAGAAATTTATATAGTTTCACTACGCAATCAGTGTGAAAATGCCGCATTCCGGTACAGTCTGTCCAGTGAACTGCGAGTCGTGGTCGCCGGGCGTCCGCGAAAAGCGCGACGCCACAGCAGGAGAGGAAGGAAGCATAGCAGCGGGGGCAGTTCCGGGAGGGTAGCCAACCGCGGGCCCTATGTGGAACCTATGCGGGCCCGGCAATTCCTGGGCCGGTGATCTCCTCGGTGCAAATGCGGGTAACGCCCCAACCGGCCAGCCAGGCGGAGTGCCGCCCGTCGCCGCCGGCCACCACGACCACGATGTCATCGGCGGCCCGGACTATGGGCACCAGGGTCTCCGGGTTGGTCTCGTCGATCCAGGTGGGCCAGTTGCGGTTGCCGTAGTGGGCCAGGCCGACCAGCAGCCGCAGGGGCATCCGCGCGTTCTGATAGATGAATTCCCGGATGTCGGCCTTGGAGAAGCCCGCAGCGGCTATTTCCGCCGCGTGTTCCGGGCAGATTACCAGCACAATCTGAGCGCCGGTGCCGATCTGGTAGTAGTTGGAGGTGCCCACCGCCTGCATGTTGCCGACGAGGGTCTTCAGAATGTCCAGGCCGGTGGAGACAGTGGTCTCCATGAGCGTATACACCGCGCGTATGCCTGCGACCGTGACCGTGCTCGCCCCGGCGGCGTAGCCCAGCTCGACGTGGCGAGGCTCCCACGGGCTGCGCTCCTCGTTCTCCGAGAAGCAGAAGCTGTAGCGGCCCGGCGTGGCCAGGGTGGCCTTGTCCATCTCGCCCGGCACCAGGCCCCCGACGTTGCGGATGATCAGGCGAAGGGCCCGGCCGATGGCCGCGTTGGCCCGGAAACCGGGGCCGAAGCAGGCGGCGTCGCCGTTGATTTCGAGCTCGCGGGCGACGGGGCCGTTGACGATCACCAACTGGGCTGCGCCGCCGGTGGTGGCGGCGTTGCCCGCCAGGTTGAACTCCTCCCGCAGCGCGGCCTTGACCGCGGCGACAACAACGGGGAAGTGCTCCGGCCGGCAGCCGGCCATGACGGCGTTGATGGCCAGCTTCTCCAGCGTGGCCTGGGCGTTCCGCGGCTGCATCACGCCCAACGACTTGTCCGGCTCCTCTCCGTAGGCCGCCAGCATCTCCCGGACGGCGGACTCGGTGGGCGGGACCACAGGCAGCCCGTCGGTCCACCCCTGCTCCCAGCAATAGTCCTGTATGGCTTGGAACGAGTCCGGCAGTTGGACGCGGCGGGAGCGGAGGGCGATGTTATTCATGGCTATATTTCCACTAGCCTCGTTAGTAATAATCAGCCGGGGCGTTTGTGTTGGCAAGGTGAGGCGGCCGTTATCATCAACTATTACTGATACTAGGCTCGATGACAACCCGCATCGCCACTAGCGGATGATGATTAACGAGATTTCTATGAGCAGCGATGAACAGAGCAGTTAGATTTAGACCAACGCACGGGCAACAAATTCCCTCTGCGTCGGGTTGCCTTCGTACATGGGAATGGGAATGCTCGCAAACGCCTGGTTGTGTTGAGCCAGCAGTTGCACCAGTAAAGGCGAGTGGTTCTCCTTTCCCAAGTGTTCGGCTTTCAAGAAACCGTTCAAGTCTCCGTTATGAATTTCGGCAAAGGATGTTTCGTTGTGGGCAGAGTTATCCATACCAACCGTCAAATACTGATCTAGTACCGTTTCCAGAAAGTCTTACAATCATAAAGAAGATCAGGTAGGCTTGGGTAAAATCCTTTAGTGAGGCCGTACCTGACATGCCTGTCTCCAAATACAAAGTCGAACTGACCCAATCCGAACGCTCCGCTCTGATTGAGGTATCCCGCCGGGGCAAGCCGTTAGCCCGCACGCTAAAGCGGGCCCTTGCGCTGTTGAAAGCTGACGAAGGACTCTCAGACCGCGAGGTGGCTGAGGCGGTCTCGATCAGCGCCGCCACTGTTGCCAGAACGCGGAGACGGTTCGTCGAGGAGGGACTCGAAGCCGCCATCAACGACCGGCCACGGCCAGGCCGGGGGCGCAAGCTGAGCGGCATACAGGAAGCGCACCTCGTCGCCATCACCTGCAGCAATGCGCCCGAAGGACACACGAACTGGACGCTCCAGCTACTTGCGGACAAGGTGGTGGCGATGGAGTTTGCCGGGAGCATCTCCCTGGAGACGGTGCGCCAGATACTCAAAAAAACGAACTCAAACCATGGAAGAAGAAAGAGTGGTGCATCCCCAAGGTGAGCGGGGAGTTCGTGGCCCGGATGGAGGATGTGCTGGACCTGTACCACGAAGACTACGACCCGGAGCGTCCCGTGGTGTGTTTCGACGAGACCTCCAAGCAGTTGATCGAGGACGTGAGGCCGCCCATCAAGGCCAAGCCCGGACGGGTGGAACGCTATGACACCGAGTACCAGCGAAACGGGACCCGAAACCTGTTCATGTTCTGTGAGCCGAAGGGAGGATGGAGACACGTCGAAGTGACCGGGCGCCGCACTGCTGTGGACTTCGCTCACCAGATGAAGTGGCTGGTTGAGGAG
This sequence comes from Dehalococcoidia bacterium, assembly GCA_965197575.1. Classification (GTDB taxonomy): domain Bacteria; phylum Chloroflexota; class Dehalococcoidia; order Lucifugimonadales; family UBA3495; genus VXOI01. Next base: position 4,004,483 of record OZ240214.1, on the reverse strand, counting down.
GCGTACCCCCACGCCAGGGTCGTCCGGCTGGTGTTGGACAATCTCAATACCCACAAGCTGGGCTCGCTCTACGAAGCCTTTGGAGCGTCCGAAGCGCGTCGTATAGCTAAGCGCCTGGAGTTTCACCACACTCCCGTGCATGGAAGCTGGCTGAACATGGCCGAGATCGAGTTGAGCGTCTTCAGCAGACAGTGTCTGAACCGCCGGGTCGGCGGTGAAGTGTTGCTGCGGCAGGAGGTCGCCGCGCTCGAACGCGAGCGCAACGATGCTGGCGCCGTCATCGACTGGCGGTTCTCCACTCAAGACGCCCGCAGTAAACTCCAACATATCTATCCATCAGGATTAAATTGAAACGATACTAGTAGTCAGTCATGCCAGAAATGACAGTTGCTTAGAGAGTAGGCTCAGGGAAGTACGAGTGGAGCTGACGGTCACCCGTGAAAATCATCCTGCCATTTCAAACGTGACTGACTACTAGTACCGTTTCAATTTAATCCTGATGGATAGATATGTTGGAGTTTACTGCGGGCGTCCTGGGTGGAGAACCGCCAGTCTATGACGGCGCCAGCATCGTTGCGCTCGCGTTCGAGGGCGGCGACCTCCTGCCGCAGCAGCACTTCATCGCCGACCCGGCGGTTCAGACACTGTCTGCTGAAGACGCTCAACTCGATCTCGGCCATGTTCAGCCAGCTTCCATGGGTGGGAGTGTGGTGCAGCTCCAGACGCTTGGCTATACGACGCGCTTCGGACGCTCCAAATGCTTCGTAGAGCGAGCCGGGCTTGTGGGTGTTGAGATTGTCCAACACCAGCCGGACGACCCTGGCGTGGGGGTACGCCTGGTCAACCAGCCAGCGCATCTGGTGAGCAAAGTCCACAGCAGTGCGGCGCCCGGTCACTTCGACGTGTCTCCATCCGCCCTTCGGTTCACAGAACATGAACAGGTTCCGGGTCCCGTTTCGCTGGTACTCGGTGTCATAGCGCTCCACCCGTCCGGGGGCGGCCTTGATGGGAGGCCGCCCATCCTCGAGCAACTGCTTGGAGGACTCGTCAAAACACACCACTGGCCGCTCCGGGTCGTACTCTTCGTGATAAAGGTCCAGCACATCCTCCATCCGGGCGACGAACTCCCCGCTCAGCTTGGGGATGCGCCATTCCTTTTTCTTCCACGGCTTGAGTTCGTTTTTTTGAGGATCTGGCGCACCGTCTCCAAGGAGATGCTCCCGGCAAACTCCATCGCCACTACCTTGTCCGCCAGCAGATGGAGCGTCCAGTTTACATGTCCTTCGGGTGGACTGCTGCACGCGATGGCGACGAGGTGCGCCTCCTGTCTGCCGCTCAGCTTGCGCTCACGGCCTGACCGTGGCCGGTCGTTGATTGCGGCTTCCAGCCCCTCCTCGACGAACCGTCTGCGCACTCTGGCAACAGTGGCGGCGCTGAGCGAAACCGCCTCAGCCGCCTCACGGTCTAAGAGTCCTTCGTCAGCTTTCAACAGCGCAAGGGCCCGCTTTACCGTGCGGGCCAACGGCTTGCCACGGCCGGATGTTTCAATCAGAGCGAAGCGTTCGGATTGGGTCAGTTCGACTTTGTATTTGGAGACAGGCATATCAGGTACGGCCTCGCTAAAGGATTTTACTCAAGCCTACCTGATCTCCCTTATGATTGTAAGACTTTCTGGAAACGGTACTAGCAGGGTAATCGCCGCATTGCGGAGCATCTCGAACTGATCTTGTGCCTCGGAAACAGCGAGTTTGAGCACAGCGTCAGTCAGGATACTTTCAGAAACAGGTGGGCGCCGAAATTGAGGGGTTAGCAAAATAACGTTGCTGAGCATCCGTAGTATGATGTGGTAGAACAAAAACCTCGATTGGCGTCTACTTGGAGAGGTGGCGTTGCGACCGAAGCCAAGCGCGTCTGCTACGCATTTGATTTGGTATGCCGCGTACAAATCGCGGGTGCCAAAAAGTGACTCCGTCTCCGGCCGGGAAACTATACGTTCGTAGATGGAACCTTTTGGCAAAAATGGCGCGTTCTTTCCGAATGCCAATCCCGGAGCAGACAGCCATCCTGCGCCATAGACTTTAATTAGGTCGAAAGCGTTGACGTAATCGTCATATTTGCGCCGGTCAGGATGCTGCTTCTCGTAAGCCTTTTGTGCTTCTATACCACCGCGCTGAATTTCCAAGAACATCTCGTATTCGCTATCCATAGTGGCTTTCCAACTTTGAAAGCCGCTGTTCAATGCAATGAAGTCCTGCTCTCGGACGGCGTTCTGTGAATTGGTGAACCGAGTGATATTTGTAATCTCCGCTTCATCGCTGCGTACAATTTTGGTCACAACACCACCCCGGTTAGCTCGCTCGTTCCATGCTTCGGCATTAGTGTCGGTGCCGGTGCCACCAGCGTTAATTTTGCTATCCAAAACTTGCCAAATTGTACGAGTTGTCTGACAACCATTCACGACGTAAGGGTCGTTCATACTGACTACACCGTCAGTAGCCGACCTTGAGTAATTGGAAACAACGATTGTGATACCGTTATTGTACAGGCCAAATTTCTCGGGGTTTTCATTAAGCGTAGTAGCGATACCCTTGTTGATTTTTCGACGATTGCCCAAAAATTGGCGCACGTTCTTTTCATAAAGTTGGTCCAAGTTGCCTGTCCGGCTCTGATATGACTTAAGAAAGCCGAATAGGTCAATCAGTGAAACTGTGCCAACCAGCAACCCGGAATATTGCTCTACAAACTGGCCTTTGACTGGAACCGACAGCATCGGTGGTTCAATGTCGACGAGTGTTTCCCAAATAGTCTTCAAGGACACTTCGTCAACATCGAAGTTACGAGTAACACGTTCTCTTCCGATAAGCTTTATATCGTCAAGTGCTTGGCGGTCTTCCTGGGTAATTGGATCGGTGGTTGCGAACACTAATACGACACGGTCTGCGTCAGACGCTTGTTGTCGGAACAAGTCGAGCTTTTGTAGAAGTTGTCGGCTGTCTTGCGACAGGTTCTGATTTTGACCCTGCAACGTAGTTATTACTTTTGTGCCTTCTTCCAATATCGTCTTGGAGCCGGAGAACGCAGTCCCGTACTTGCTCTGGACCAGATACCAGGTATCGCCTTCAATCGCGTCGTTGCCCTGACCATCAAGGTCGCTATCGGCACGTTGTAGATAGGCGATGTCAATACCTCCGTCACCAGATCCATCACAGACGACGAAATCGTCATCGTCGGTGGTCACGCCAAGCCATTGTGTTATTATCTTTGCCCCAAATAACCGCCCCTTTTCCAATGGCGCCAGGTCGGCATCCTCCAGTTCGGCCAGCCATTCTTCGCGGAATTGTTCGTAGGTCGGTTTATCATTAACGTCAGTAGTCGTCATAGCAGTGTATTCTCCGAACAGGAAGAATAAATCGATGCCCACTACGTGGAATACGTCCCCTTGGGAATAGCTCTCACCTTGGCGCTAGCCCGGTCAGCAACGCCACTATTTCCGGGGCGTAGTCGTGGGCCATTTGCTGGACCTCGGGGATGGTGCGGGAGGCCAGCGGGCTGGGGAGGACGACGATGCGGACGCCGGGCATACCCAGAGAGTTGGCCCTGGCTTGCGCGGCGCGGGTGAAGGTGCTGGTGATGACGCTGACCGAGGGCGTTCCCCTGGACTCGGTGACTACTGTGTCGTGGAGACCCCACGCCGTGCAGGAGCCTCAATCGGCTATGGCGTGTATCACCACGTCGCATTCTTCGGCCAGCGACTCCAGCGTCTCCGGGGCGCAGGCGGCGCTGTAGGTGAACTTCGTGGCGTACACCACCTTCTTGGCGCCGTAGTCGTTGAGCAGCACTTCTTTCAATTCGCCCAGAAAGGCGTCGGCGTGGTACTTGCGGTTCTCCAGCAGCCCCACGACTTTGCCTTGGAGGTCGGGCAGGTTCCCGCTGAGGCCTAACTCCTCGGGCACGTCCTCGGCGATGGGTACCAAAATTTCGATGGTGCGTGTTGCTGTGGTCATGACTACCCCCTCCTTTGCTTGGTTCTGGCCTACTGTCATCCGGGCGCGTTTATTCGGCCTCGGCGTCATGCGGTGGTTCAGGCCTCTGCCGGTACTCGGCCCCGACTATCCATTCCAGCTTGGCCAGACGAATATCGATGCCATGCGCCTGGGTTTGCAGATTATCAATCTTGTCTTCCAGCCGGTCCATCCGGTGTTCCAGCCGGTCCATCCGACGGTTGGTCTGGTTGATGAGGTAGACCATCAAGCCCGCCAAGCCAACCGTAAGGCTCGCCAAGGCAGCACCGACGCCGATAATTGCGTAGAATTCGGGCGACATTTCCGGTATGCCCCTAACCTCCCAACTGGAAGAACTTGCCCTCGGTCTTGATGGCGGGGGCCACTATCATCTCCGCCTTGTGCAGGTCGCGGATGGTGTAGGCGCCGCACATGCCCATGGCCACGCGCAGAGCGCCGACGAAGTTCTGGGTGCCGTCGGTGCGGGAAGTCGGGCCGTAGAGTATCTGCTTGAGCGGGGCCTTGGTGCCCACCTTGATGCGGGTGCCCCGGGGCAGCTCGGCGTGAGGGGTGGCCATGCCCCAGTTGAAGCCCCGGCCCGGCGCTTCGTCCGCTTGGGCGAAGGGCGTGCCCAGCATCACGGCGTCGGCCCCGCTGACGATGGACTTGCAAATGTCGCCGCCGGTGCGCATACCGCCGTCGGTGATCACGGTCACGTAGCGTCCGGTCTTGCGGAAATAGTCCTCGCGGGCGGCGGCGCATTCCAGGGTGGCCGTCACTTGGGGAACGCCGACGCCGACGACCTCGCGGGTGGTGCAGGCCGCGCCGGGACCGACGCCGACCAGGATTCCATCTATCCCGGTCTCCATCAGTTCCAAGGCCACGTCGTAGGTGGCGCAGTTGCCGACCACCACCGGGACCCGCAGCGAGTTGATCAGCTCGGAGAATATGAGGCCCCGGTAGCTGTTGGACATGTGCCGGGCAGTGGTGACGGTGGACTGCACCACCACCATGTCGGCCCCGGCCTCCACCGCCACCGGGGACATACGCTTGGTCTGTTGCGGGGTGAACGAGATGGCGCACACCGAGCCGGAGCGCTTGATCTCTTGCACCCGCCGGCCCAGCAACTCTTCCTTGACGGGCTCGGCGTAGACCTGTTGCAGGTATTCGGTGACCTCTTCCTGGGGAGTGGAGATGATGCTCTCCAACATCTCGTAGGGGTCTTCATACCTGGAATAGAGGCCCTCGCCGTTCAGGACGCCCAGCCCGCCCATTTCGTGCATGATGTTGGCGAAGCTGGGGGAAACCGCGCCGTCCATGGCCGAGGCCATGACCGGAATCTCAAACTCCAGGTCGCGGACGGTCATCTTGGTGGAGGTGAGTTCGGGGTTGATGGTCACCCCGCCGGGCACTATGGCGACTTCATCGAAGCCGTAGGAGCGCTCGAGCTCTTTAAGAAGCCTTCTACCCATCCCATACCCCCTCTTTACTGCGTTGATTTTGGGCAGATTAAATCAGTTTGCTTGACCTAAAGTCAACGAAAACCCGGCCCGGATACCCAAGGATAAGGAACGACCGGATTCAAGGCCTTGCGGGGTTGTGAAAAATAGTGCATACTTAGGCCCTAACATACTTCCTGGTGGTTCGAGCGAGGCGGCCCCACCCGTTCCCATCCCGAACACGGAAGTGAAACGCCTCAGCGCCGACGATACTGCTCTGGTGACGGGGTGGGAAAATAGGTCACCGCCGGGGGGTATAAAACATCCCCTCTCTGAACGGCGCAGACCGTTCGTTTCCGGGCAGGCGCGCTGCTTTACACTGGAATAGGCGTCCAATTATAATCGGGCACGCGCGGCCACGGGTTAGCGTTCGGTCGGCCCTGAAGGCGATGGGTCCATCATAACCACCTCCCCAGACCAGGAGCGGTATTATGGGCAGCAGATTCGAGAAGTTCTCCGAGCGAGCACGGCGGGTGCTATCACTGGCCCAGGAAGAAGCCCAGCGATTCAACCACAACTATATAGGCACGGAGCACATTCTTCTCGGTCTTGTGCGTGAGACGGAGGGAGTGGCGGCCAGAGTGCTCTCCAGCCTCTCCGTTGACCTTACCAAGGTGCGCTCGGCCGTAGAGTTCATCATCGGCCGCGGCGAAAAGCCCGCTCAGGGCGAAATCGGCCTGACCCCCCGCGCCAAGAAGGTGGTGGAGTTGGCGGTGGACGAAGCCCGCCGCATGAACCACACCTACATCGGCACCGAGCACCTGCTCATCGGCCTGTTGCGGGAAGGCGAAGGCGTGGCTGCGGGCGTTCTTGAAAGCTTGGGCGTCACCCTCGACAAGGTCCGGGCCGAGACCCACCGCATCCTCAGCAACACCTCCAGCACCGGCTCCCAGAGCAGCCGGAGCACCACCCGCACCCCGACCCTCGACCAGCTCGGCACCGACCTCACCGCAGCGGCCCGGCAGGATAAGCTGGACCCGGTGATCGGCCGCCAGCAGGAACTCGAGCGGGTCGACCAGATACTGAGCCGCCGCACCAAGAACAACCCGGTGCTGGTGGGCGAGCCCGGCGTCGGCAAGACGGCCATCGTCGAAGCCATGGCCCAGCGCATCGCCAAAGACGATGTCCCCGATTCCTTGAAGGGCAAGCGGCTGGTCACCCTGGACATGGGCGCCCTCGTGGCCGGGACCAAGTACCGGGGCGAGTTCGAGGAGCGTCTCAAGAAGGTCATCGAAGAGATCAAGAGCTCCGGCAACTGCGTGCTCTTCATCGACGAGATTCATACCATCGTTGGAGCCGGCGCCGCCGAGGGCGCGGTCGACGCCTCCAACATTCTCAAGCCATCTCTGGCCCGCGGCGAGTTGCAGTGCATCGGCGCCACCACCCTGGACGATTACCGCAAGTACGTGGAGCGCGACCCCGCGCTGGAGCGCCGCTTGCAGCCGGTGAGGGTGGAGGAGCCCAGCCACGAAGATACCGTCAAGATTCTTGAGGGAATCCGGGAGCGTTACGAAGAACACCACAAGGTGGAGATAACGGACGAAGCCCTCAACAGCGCCGCCTCCCTGTCCGCCCGGTTCATCCCGGACCGCTTCCTGCCCGACAAAGCCATCGACCTGATCGACGAGGCGGGTTCGCGGGTAAGGCTCCGGGGCAGCGTTACCCCCGCATCGGTACAGGACGCCATGGAAGTCTTGGCCACGTTGCGAAAGGAAAAGGACGAGGCCATCTCCGACCAGCGCTACACCGAGGCCGCCGAGATTCGAGAGCAGGAGATTCAGCAGGACGAAGACCTGGAGGACCTGAAGCGCAAGTCGCAGGAAGGCCAGGAACGCAGGCGGGTCACCGAGGAAGACATCGCCCAAGTGGTCAGCATGTGGACTGGCATCCCCGTTACCCGGCTGGCCAAGGAAGAGACCGAGCGCCTCCTGCAAATGGAGCAAGAGCTGCACAAGAGGATCATCGGCCAGGACGAGGCCATCATCAACATCTCCAAGTCGGTGCGGCGCGCCCGGGCCGGCCTGAAGGACCCGCGCCGTCCCATCGGGGTGTTCATGTTCCTCGGCCCCACCGGCGTCGGCAAGACCGAGTTGGTGCGGGCGCTGGCCGAATTCATGTTCGGGCATGAGGACAACATGATCCGGCTGGATATGTCGGAGTTCCAGGAACGCCACACCGTCGCCCGTCTCATCGGCGCGCCTCCGGGTTACGTCGGCTACGACGAGGGCGGCCAGTTGACCGAGGGGGTGCGCCGCAAGAACTACTGCGCCGTGCTGCTGGACGAAATCGAAAAGGCCCACCCCGAGGTCTTCAACGTCCTCCTGCAAATATTCGACGCCGGTCAGTTGACCGACGCCAGAGGCCGCCGGGTGGACTTCCGCAACTCCATTCTGGTGATGACCAGCAACCTCGGCTCCGACCTCATCAAGCGCGAGACGACCATCGGTTTCGGGGCCAAAGCCGAGGGGGCACAGACCGACGCCAGCGCCTACGAGCGGATGAGGGACAAGGTGATGGACGAGGTTAAACGCTTCTTCCGCCCCGAGTTCCTCAACCGGATCGACTCGACCGTGGTGTTCCACCAGTTGTCGAGGGAAGAGATCCTGCGAATCGTCGAGCTTATGATGGACCAGGTGCGCTCCGAGCTCATCGAGAAACAGGTAACGCTCGAACTGACCGACGAAGCGCGGGTCTGGTTGGGCGAGAATGGGTTCGACCCGGTGCTGGGCGCCCGGCCGTTGCGCCGGTTGATCCAGAACGAGGTCGAAGACCGCCTCTCCGACGAGCTGCTTAGCGGGCGGCTGGTCGCCGGCGATGTCGCTATCGTCGACTTTCAGGAGGGCCAGGTCACGATCTACCCCAAGATCGGGGCCTCCGCCGCCAAGGAAGAAGAGCTGGAGGAGGAACCGGCCCCCGCCGACTAGGGAACAGCGCAGGCAGCCGTCAGCGGTTGCTGACCGAATCTTACTGACAGAAGGCCCACGAAATCGTGGGCCTTCTCTTGTTATACTGGCGCCGACACCAGTGATTGCGTCGGAGGTGCGGCGGTGAAGGCCAGCGAACGAAAGCGAACGTTATTCGCGTGTCCCGCTTGCGGACACGAGAGTCCCAAGTGGATGGGCTTCTGTCCCAGCCGGATGTGCGGCTCCACGGCCCCGCTGGTGGAAGTAGCCCCGCTTCCGGCCGCCAACGGCAACGGCGGCAGCCCCCGCAAACGTTCGAACAACAACGGCTGGACGCCAAACGCCAGCCCTGAGCCGGTGGAGTTGGCCGAGCTCTCGATAGACACGCTGCCCCGCGCCACCCTGCCCTCGCCGGAGTTGAACCGCGTTCTCGGCGGCGGTGTGGTGCCCGGCTCAGTGGTGTTGCTGGCCGGAGAGCCGGGGGTCGGCAAGTCGACGTTGCTCCTGCAACTCGCCCACGCGGTGGCGTCGCCGGAGCGCCGTGTGCTCTACGTCAGCGGCGAGGAGTCGCCCCAACAGATCAAGCTGCGCTCCCAGCGGCTCGACGTCGTTGGCAAGGACATCCTGCTCCTGCCCGAGACGGACTTGGACGTAATCTTTCGACGGCTGGAAGAGTCGCGTCCGGCCTTGGTCATCATAGACTCCATCCAGACCTTGTACAGCAACGCCGAGACCTCCGGGCCGGGCAGCGTAGCCCAAGTGCGGGAGGCCGGGTTGCAACTGCTGCGCTGGGCCAAGGCGGGGGAGACGCCGGTGTTCATTTCCGGCCACATGACCAAGGACGGCAACCTGGCCGGGCCCCGGGTCCTGGAGCACATGGTAGACGTGGTGTTGTACCTGGAGTCCCAAGAGTCCGGCGGGTTCCGCATCCTGCGGGCCGGGAAAAACCGTTTCGGCTCCACCGACGAGGTGGGCGTGTTCCAAATGACCGAGCGCGGCATGAGCGACGTGCCCGACCCCTCCCGCCTGATGCTGTCGCAGCGCTCCGATGGCCCCATCGGCGCGGCCCTCGCGCCGGTCTTGGAAGGGAGCCGGGCCCTGTTGCTGGAAGTGCAGGCCCTCACCTCCTTCTCACAGCTTCCCGCCCCCCGGCGGGTGGCCAACGGCGTGGACTACAACCGTCTGCTGATGCTGTCGGCGGTCGCCTCCCGGCGTTGCGGGCTGGAATTGGCGGGGCAGGACATCATCGTGAACGTGGCCGGCGGCTTCCGGGTGTCCGAGCCTGCCGCCGACCTGCCCACGGTGCTGGCCATCGCCTCCTGCCTCCGCAACACGCCGTTGCATCCGGCGATGGTGGCCTTTGGCGAGGTCGGGCTGAGTGCGGAGATCCGGCCCGTGCCCCAGACCCAGCGCAGATTGACCGAAGCGGCCCGGCTGGGCATGACCCGTTGCATCCTTCCCGAGGCGTCCCTCAAAGAAACGGAAGTCCCGGCGGGGATGCAAGCGTTCGGGGCCAACAACCTCCGGGAAGCGCTAAGGACCGCGTTTCAGGGCTAGCGCCCGTGGGAAAAAGCAGGCGGGCTAGCGCCGGTGGGTTTCCGTAGCCTTGAAGAAGGACTACAGCGGTTGCTTGCGGAGGAGGATTAAACGCGAGGGACGTGGGCGAAAACCGCTAACAATCAGCGCAGTCAAAACCCTGCTATTAGACCTATCCATCCAGTTGCCGCCGCCACGAATTCCGGATTTTCTTTCCAGTCAGTGGTAATCGGGACAAACAATCCAAAGCCCAATAACCCAAGGCTGATGACAATTTGTACCGCCAGCCTGATCGAAGGGTGGTTCTCCACTCTAATGGCTTACCGGTTTAGGCAGGCGTTGTTTCCGGCTTCTGGCGGCTTTGATGTCCTTGATTGTCTGCCGGAAAACCTTAATGGTATAGCGAATTTGACTCCCAAACCACGGCCAATCGTCGACGCCCTCGGTGGCAGTCATCAACCGGCTGTTACCGGAAATTCGTGAACTGCCGTTTCTCATATAGCCCCGCCTTTTCTTACGGCGGGCAACACTTTTTCTAGGTGGCCGATAGCTCTTCGTAGCCATCAGCCAACCTCAAGCGCGTCCTCTTCCACCGGGAACTCGTGGTCTTCGCAGGCGACCCAGCGCGAGCCTTCCTCGTAGACCTCTTTCTTCCAGATGGGCACCACCTCTTTGATCCGGTCGACCGCCTTGTGGCAGGCGTAGAAGCCCTCTTTGCGGTGGGGAGACCCCACCGCCACCACCAGGCTGATCTCGCCGATGGCTACGGTCCCGGTGCGGTGGCCGATGGCCAAGTCATCGAGTTCGAACTCGGCCAACAACTCTTGGCGCACCTCTTCCAGCTTCTTCAACGCCATTTCGTCGAAGGCTTCGTACTCCAGCGTGAGCACCCGCTTGCCCTCGAAGTTATCGCGGGTCGTCCCCAGGAAAGTCACCACCGCGCCGTTGGCGCCGCGCCGCACCGCGTCGGTGAACCTCTGCGGGTCCAGTTGCCGTTCGGTCAATTCGATCATGCGGTTTAACCCCCGCTTACCGGTGGTATCAAGCAAACGTCGTCATTGGGCTGCAAAACAAGGTCCGGCTCAGCGTAGTCGGCGTTTACCGCCACCACGATGTTAACGTCGGGAGGAGCCAGCATGGGGAACCGGAGGCGCACCGCGTCGGTGAGCTCCTCCACCGTAGCTCCATCTCGCAACTCCAGTGGGAACGACCGGCACCCCGCCCGCTCCCGGTAAAGCGCAAACAGTCTCACGGTTAGCTGCATGGGATGATTGTAATGCGGATTGCCGCCCGGCACAAACGCCTGTCTTGTCAGCGTCAGGCGATGGGTCGCCGCAGATACAGCCGCGCCCAGCCATAGAAGCGCCCTTCGATGCGGTCCAGGCCGTCGTGTTCGATGGTTACGCCGTTCCAGCCCATCTTGCTGGTCCACCAGCCACTGGGAAGCTGTCTGGCGGCGTGGGTAGGGTAGTCGTCTTCCGGGTCGGCAAACAGGGCGACTTTCTCGAATCCGTCTTCCAGGGACTGGCCGCGGCACTGCTGATAGCCTAAGCTCTCAAAGAAAGCGATGATTGACGCCAGCGACTCATCCTGCGGCAAGTCCGCAGGCCAGCGAACATTCTCGACCTCCGGCGCTCCAGGCCATAACTGACGGTCGGAAAAACCTGCTGCCCAAGCAATACAGTTGTAGACATCTTATGGAGGGCTTACCACTCTGTGATTTTCCGGGAAGAGGAGGGGGAAATATTGGAGTGGGTGAAGCCGATGCACTGGCTCAGATGTACTTATGCTCCCTCCCCCATTTCAGCCACGCTTCCGTTATGACCTCGACCCTTCCCCCGGCGGATTCAGGCACCGGGCTTTCGCCGGTGATTTCTTTCAGCGCAAAGTGCCAGAAGCCGCCGCTGTTGGGGAAGTCTTGTAGGATTAGAGGGATGGCCTCCTCTCCCATCGCAATTATTTGCCGGTAGGCCGGGTGGCCTATAATCTTCCTGGGAGCAGAATACATACCGGTCTCATAGCGCCACTGGCCAGCCAGCCGCCTAAACTTCTTTTCCAGCGCCTCTTTGCGCCGGGAGTGCTCTATTTCGCTCCGCAGCACCGTATCGTCCCCCCTTTGCTTGAGAGTTTGCGACCAGTAGGTGACGGGCCCCGTCGCGCCCCTAGTGCATCACCAGCCCGCCATCTACGTTGAAGGCCTGGCCGGTGATGTTGCGGGCGCCGGGTCCGGCCAGGAAGCGGGCCATGGCGGCGATGTCCTCCGGGTCGTTGGCGCGGCCGATGGGAATGCGGGCGTCGCGGGCCTGCTCCAGTTCGGCGATGGTGACGCCCAGGGTTTCAGCCCGCTGCGCCATGTTGTCCGCGCCCATGGTGGTCAGGGTCGAGCCGGGGCAGATGGCGTTGACGTTTATGTTGTGCTGGCCCAACTGGTGGGCGGCGATCATGGTCATGGCCAGCACCGCGCCCTTGCTGGCGGCATAGGCCGCGTTGGACGTGCCGGAGTAGCCCTTGCCAGCAATGGAGGCGATATTGATGATGCGGCCGCCGTCCCCCTGCTCTATCATCTCCTGGGCCGCCCGCTGCATCCCGAAAAAGACCCCTTTCGCGTTCACCCGGTGAATCCGGTCCCAGTCTTCCTCTACCACGTCCATGATGTGGATGTACCGGGTGACGCCGGCGTTGTTCACCATAACGTCAATGCGGCCAAAGGTCTGCTTGGCTTGAGCGATCATCCGGGCGATGTCGTCGGTGTTGCCCATGTCGGCGGGCACCGCCAGGCTCTCCCGGCCCAGTGCTTTCACTGCCACCGCGGTCTCCTCCACTGTGCCGGCGTCGATGTCGGATACGGCTATGTGGGCTCCTGCTTCGGCGAGCTGGAGGGAAATGGCCCGGCCCATGCCCCGGCCCGCGCCGGTCACCACTGCGATTTTGTCTTGAAGCTCCATATCTGTCCTCGCGGGTCTGCTTGTTATCGGTTCGGGGTTATTTTACACTCCCGTAAAGAGGTGGGAACCATGAAAATAACCAAACATCATCCCAAGGATTGGATTATCCTGCCTGGAACTACTGTTGGGGGTCCAGTGGGTACGTTTAAGGCCGATTTCATTATCCGCAAACAGGGCGACGCCAGCCGTTCTCAGGCCTTGAACGGCGTCGTTGACACCGGGGCATCATACACGGTCGTTCCGGCAACAGTCCTGGATGGGCTGGGAATCGAACGTGAGAAAACACTGAATTTTACCCTTGCCGATGGTTCCAAGCGTGAACTCGACATCGGATGGGTGGAAATGGAATTGCAGGGTCAGAAGGGATACGTCTACGTCGTATTTGGAGCCGACGACAACATGATTCTGCTCGGAGCACTGGCTTTGGAAACGTTTGCCCTAGCCGCCGACGCCAAGTACGGACGCCTGATTCCTGCTGAACTGACGCTTTAGATTTTTTGCGGAGGGGCCATCATGCCAGAGCCAAGAGTAGATACCATCGTTCGCGGCGGCAAGGTCGTCACGTCGTCCCAAGTGCTGGATGCGGCGGTGGCGATCAAGGGCGACAAGATAGCCGCTCTGGGCCCCGAGGAACTGTTGCCCCAAGCCGACCGCTACATCGACGCCGAGGGCAAGTTCGTTCTGCCCGGCCTCATCGACGCTCATGTCCACATGGACGGCCACGACAACTACGCTCTCGGCGCGCTGGCTGCAGCCCATGCCGGGCTGACCACGCTCATCCCGTTCGCCAACTACAACCTGGAAGGCGACGAGACGCTGGTCGAGGCGGCCCAGCGCATCCGGGAGGAGATCAACACCACCGCGGTGGTTGACTTCGGTTTCCACTTCATCCTGCAGAACCGCCCGTCGATACTACGCTCGCTGCCGCCGGTCATGGAGATGGGGTTCAAGTCGTTCAAGATGTTTATGACCTACAAGAAACGCCCCGGCCGGATGTGCGACGACGACTACATCTGCAACGCCATGGACCTGGTGTCGCGGGGCGGCGGGGTGTTGCAGCTTCACTGCGAGAGCGGCAACATTATCGAGTTCCTGGAGAACAAGCTGCTAGCCGAGGGCCACACCCACCCGGAGGACTTCCCCACCGCCTGCCCCGATTGGGCCGAGGAGGAGGCCATCAACCGGGCCATCAAGATGGGCGCGGCCACCAACTGCCCCACCTACGTGGTCCACCTCAGCACCCAGTTGGGGCTGGAGCGCATCAAGCAGGCCCAATCGCTGGGCCAGCGAATCTGGACCGAGACCTGCCCTCAATACCTGCTGCTCTCCGACGCGGAGATGTCCCGCTACGGGCCGCTGGCCAAGATCGGGCCGCCGCTGCGCCCGGAAGAAGGGCCGGACCGCGACGCCCTATGGCGCGGCCTGCAACAGGGCCACATCTCGCTGGTGGGCAGCGACCACGCGCCGTACCCGCAGGAACTGAAGCAGGTGGGCTGGGACAACATCTTCGTCACGCCCGAGGGCGCATCGGTGCCCTTCGGCTCGCCGGGCGTGGAGACGGTGGTGCCGCTGATGTACAGCGAGGGGGTGGTCAAGCGCGGCCTCCCCATCTGGTGGCTGGCGCGGGCGATGGCGGAAAACCCGGCCCGCATCTTCGGGCTGTATCCCCGGAAGGGAGTGATTCAGGTCGGCTCCGACGCCGACCTGTTGATCCTGGACCCCGGCGTGGACCGCATTATCTCCGCCGAAAACCACCTGAGCAACTCCGGCTACACCCTGTTCGAGGGCTGGGAGATCACTGGTCGCCCCCACATGACCCTGCTACGCGGCCAAGTGCTGCTGAACCAGGGGGAGCTGGAGCAGAAGCCCGGCTACGGCCAGTTCCTCCCCTGCGAAGGCCCCACCACGCCCCTCGGCGGGCCGGTCAGCTAACGCGGCTCTTTCCAAAGAGGCGCGATTGGGCTAGAATCGAATGGTAACGGAGGAGCGTAGCTCAGTTTGGCCAGAGCGCTGGTCTCCAAAACCAGTGGTCGCGGGTTCGAATCCTGCCGCTCCTGCCAATCGCAAACCCAGAGGCCCCGGCGGTCGCCGGGGCTTTTCTTTAGTTCAGGGCGAATCGATGACTCGGTAGGACCGTTGGCGCGGCGGTTTGGCTTGACAGCGTGGTGACTTCGCTCAAGAATAAGGCACCTAATCTGCGCGCGGCGGTTTTCGCGATTCGCTAACTTGACCGGGGAGGCGTCGTTAAATGTCCGCTCCCTTGAACGGATACACGGATAGCACAGTTAATGTCGGCGGGACCGGCGTCAGTATGATCAAGGGTGGCGCCGGCCCTCCGGTGTTGGTGTTGCACGAAGAGTTGGGGCATCCGGGCTGGCTCTCCTGGCATTCCGAGTTGGCCCGTGACCACTCCCTGCATGTGCCGGTACATCCCGGATTCGGCTCCTTGCCCCGGGCCGACTGGATCAGCGGCGTCCGCGACCTGGCCGGTTTCTATTCCCGGATGTTGCGTGACATGGCCCTCGGCCCTATCGACGTGGTGGGTTTCTCGTTGGGCGGTTGGATCGCGGCGGAAATGGCGGCGGCCGACGCTTCCCAATTCCGGCGCATGGTACTGGTGGCGCCCACCGGGCTGAGGCCTGCGGAAGGCGAGATCATGGACCTGTTCGTGGTGACGGCGCGGACATACCTGAACGCCAGCGTCCACGACGCGGCGGCCACCCCGGAGTTCGCGTCGCTCTACGGCGGGGAAGAAACCCCGGAACAGTTCGAGGCTTGGGAGGACTCGCGAGCCGAGTCGGCCCGTCTGGCCTGGAAGCCCTACATGCACAACCCCAGCCTGGCCCCCCTGCTGGAAGGCGTCCGGGGACTGCCTACCCTGCTCATCTGGGGGCGAGAGGACCGGGTGGTCCCGCTCTCGTCGGGCCAACTGTACAACCGGGCCATCGCGGGCTCCGAATTGGCGGTCTTCGACGATTGCGGCCACCGGCCGGAGATCGAGCAGACGTCCCAATTCGTAGACCGGATCCGGGGATTTCTGGCGCAAGAGTAAGACCCAGGAGGCATCGCCATGCACATTATGATGTTCACCGAGCGCCCCTACTACGACGTTCCCGAAGACGAGATCATCAAGAACGCCAGCTATTTCGGCATCCCCAACGAGCACTTCAACCCGGAAGTCGGCGGCCAACTCTACAACTCCTATTTCGACGAGGCGGTTTACGCCGAGGAAAAGGGATTCGACGGCGTGATGCTCAACGAGCACCACGGCACGCCGTTCTGCATGGGCGCCGTGATGAACATCGAGGCGGCGGTGTTGGCCCGGATCACAGAGCGGGTCAAGATCGTGCTGCTGGGCAACCCGCTGCCGGTGGCCGATCCCCTGCGCTTGGCCGAAGAGTTGGCCATGATCGACATGATCTCCGGCGGCCGCTTGGTGCCAGGCTGGGTGCGGGGCGCGGGCAGCGAGTCGATCTACAACAACGCCAACCCGGCCTACAACCGGGAGCTTTTCAACGAGGCCCACGATTTCGTGATCAAGGCATGGACCACTCCGGGGCCCTTCCGCTTCGAGGGTAAGCACTACCACTACCGCCATGTGAACCCTTGGGTGCTGCCGGTGCAAAAGCCCTACCCCCAAATGTGGATACCGGGGCTGGTGAGCCAGGAGACGGTGGTCTGGTGTGCCCGCCACCGCTATCCATACCTGGCCTTGGCCACCTTCCTAGAGCCGACGCTGGAGATGGTCAAGCTGTACCGCGACACGGCGGCTCAGGAAGGGTACGAGTCCGGGCCGGAGAATTTCGGCTACCTGCAACGGGTGGTGGTGGCCGAGACCGAGGAGAAGGCCCAGGAATTGGGCCGCGCCTTCATGTACGGCGGCGGCATCAACGCCTTCGCCCGGCCCGAGTGGATGTTCCCGCCGGGCTACAACTCGAAAGCGGCCACCCGCCGGTTGGCCCGGGTCTCCGTCGACCCCAACAGTGGCGATGAAGCGCTGGTCCTGAAGCCAACCAACACCCCGGAAGAACTGGAGGCCAGCCGGAACGAGATTTACGGCCGGTTCCAGGGTGAGCAGGACAACCTGCAACTAATCTGCGGGACGCCCGACACCATCATCCCCAAGATTCGCCACATCATGGAGACGATCCGCCCCGGCATCTTCGCCATGTGGCACCACCACGGCCCGGTGAGCCACGAAGACCGGATGACCAGCATCCGGCTGCTGGGCGAAGAAGTGCTGCCTGCCATGCGCAGCATCGCCGAGGAGTTGGAGCTGCCCGGCCCCTACGAACGCCTGCCCGGCTCGCGTCCCCTAGCGGCGCCAGTGGCTTAAACTAAACGCAGAGAGCGCAGAGACCGCAGAGGGTTTTCAATGGCCTCTCAGCGGTCTTTGTATTGCGGGGGCTCGCGGTGAATTTGGCTTGGCGGGACGGACTTCACCGGCTCTTGGAGGTCCCGGCCATGACCCGGCTGCTCTCGTTGCCTCCAGGGAAGCGTGTGCTGCAAATAGGGTGCGGAAGCGGCGTCGCATTGCCAGCTTTGGCAAGGCATTGCAAGCCCAGCGAACTAATCGGGGCCGACATCTCCAGGGAAGCTCTATCCCAAGCGGCGAGACTGTTGAGAAAGAAGCAAGTCGCCGCCGATCTGGTTCTTGCCGACGCCCGCCGGATGCCATTCGCCGATGGGTCGTTGGACTTGGTGGTGGATTTCGGGACTTGCTACCAGGTCGGAAACGTTGAGCAAGTCTTCCAGGAAATCGCCCGGATCCTCGACACCGGCGGAATCCTGGTACATGAGACACGCTTGGGGCAGATGCTAGCCCACCCGCTCCGCTCTCGTAGACGTGGACTGTCAGCGGCCGACGGGCCGGACTTCGTTGCCGGGCGAAACGCCGGTGTGTGGGCGACCTTAACCAAGCGCTAAAACCGTCCGGCCCTGGTCCTGAGTCCCAAGGAGTACAATGCCCAGACCGGCTTGGCGCTCCTATGTCCGGTTACCACAGCGATAAAAGGATACTCCTTTGAAGTGACCCTTCCGCAAGGCGGCGCAATTTCCAGCGTAGCGTTGGCCGACCACGTAAAGAGTCTGGACTGGTAAGCAAGGGCCGCCAGGTTCGAGTCCCGAACGACTTCCCAGGTGGTGAGGGAAGTCACGGAAAAGGTTCACATCCTCTTGCAATGAGGGCTCAGGCTTACCAGATGAATAGCGGAGGTTGGCGGTCCGCCTCGGTATCATCGCCATGTGGCGCCGCCACAGCCCGGTCGGCAACGAAGACTGGATGACCAGCATCCGGCTGCCGGGCGAGGAAGTATTGCCCGCGATACGGAGCATATCCGACGAACTGAGCCTGCCCGACTCGCGCCCGCTAACGGCGCCGGTGGGCAGCTAGCGGGCCCCAATTGTCCGGCGGCGGCGACTGAGCTGGCGGATTCGGGGCCATATCGCCCGTGCCCGCTTGTGCGCGGCTATGGCCTTTGCTAGAATCTTGGACGCATACAAGTTGGATTGCCGGCGGCGGGAGCCGTTGTGAGGGCTGCGGCCCCCGGCCAATGCCGGTGTGACCCGGGCGACTAACCACAGCTATTGGGAGGTGATTCATGCCAGCATTCTGGGAGAACATCAGATTCCCCGGCGAACGGGAAATGGACGATCTTTCGGGGGCCCAAGGTCAGGACATGGCTACCTACGTTAGCCACCCAGCGCCTTCCGAAGGCAGCAACTTCCCGGCGGTCATCGTAATCATGGAGGCCTTCGGCGTGACCCGCCACATAGAGCAGGTTTGCGACGAGTATGCCCGGCATGGCTACGTCGCCGTCGCTCCTTCTCTCTATCACCGTGAGCATCCCAACGCCAAGCTGGGCTACGACGAGATGCCTGCGGTGCAGCGTTACATGGGCGCCCTTCGGGACGACGAGCTGGTCGAGGACATCAACGTCACCATCGATTATTTGCAGAACCGCTACCAGCGGACTCGCGGACGCAAGATCGGCATCGTCGGCTACTGCGTCGGCGGACGGATCACCTACTTGGCCGCCACCAGCTGCCCCGGCCTGAGCGCGGCTTCGGTCTACTACGGCGGGCGCATCCTGGCGCCATTCGGCGACGGCCCTGCCCCCGTCGACCTCACCGGCAACATCAGTATCCCGGTGATGGGGAACTTCGGGGAGACGGACGAAAACCCCACACCTGCGGACGTGGCCACCATCGAAGAAGCCCTTAAAGCCGCCGGGGTGACTTACGATTTCAAGATGTATTCGGGCGCGGGCCACGGCTTCAACTGCAACGAGCGCGGCAGCTACCAGGAAGAGGCCGCCAGCGACGCCCTCGGCCGCACCCTGGGCTGGTTCGACCAGTACGTCAAGAACTAGCGGCCTCGCCTACCCGGACGGCCTTTCCCCGGAAATCGGCAGGGGCGGGTTTGCGACCCGCCCCTGTGTTTGATTCGGCTTAGTCGACCGACAGCCAAGGCCAGCGGTTAGCCGTCCAGAAACAGCTTGACCAGGACGGTAAT
The DNA here is from genome assembly GCA_965197575.1 of Dehalococcoidia bacterium. Lineage (GTDB taxonomy): Bacteria > Chloroflexota > Dehalococcoidia > Lucifugimonadales > UBA3495 > VXOI01. Next base: position 3,985,085 of record OZ240214.1, on the reverse strand, counting down.
CACTCCGCCTCCCAGTCCTGCCCCCATGCCGAACATCGCAAATATCAGCCGGTCGAGCCGCGCCTCAATTCGGTCGAGGCGCACCCCAATTCGGTCGAGGCGGGCATTGGACTGCTCTTGCTGGCCTTCCAGTCGGCCGATGCCGCGGTATACCTCCGCGATGGCGGTCTGTGACAGTGCTTCAGGCTCGGTCTGGGTTGCCATTGCAAATCCTTGTGCGGCCTTTGGAAAAACCCTGCTCAGTGCTCGACGGGCTTGGCCGGCTCCACAAAAGTGTTGCGGAAGCGGTAGAGGGTGAACTCCGGCTCCACCGGGGCCACGGGGAGGTATCCGGTTTCTTCGATCTTGGCGACGATAAAGTGCGGGCCGTCTTCCCGCAAGGCGGTGGACAGCGCCCCTTCCAGTTCCTCCAGGTCGGTGACCGTGCTGGCGTTGGCGATGCCGCAGCTATTGGCTACCTGCGCCAAGTCGGTGCCGGTGCCGGTGTGGCTCGTCTGGTGCCCGGTCTGCCCCCACTCTTCATTGTCCCACACCACCACGACCAGGTTCTTGGGCTTCTCCCGGCCGATGGACGCGATAGCCCCCAAGTTCATAAGCATCGAGCCGTCGCCGTCCAGGGAAATCACCCGCTCGTCGGTCGCCAGAGCAATACCCAAGGCAATGGAAGAACACAGCCCCATGCTGCCGTAGGTGTAGAAGTTGCGGTCGCGGTGACCAGCGTGCCATAGCTCGTCGGAGGTTGGGCCCAGGTTGCTCACGATGGGAAGGTCCCCGGCCAGCCGGAGGACCAGTTGGGTAGCCTCGAACCTACGCAAGTTTGCCTCCGTGGAGCAACTGGGTCAGGCAGACCGCCACCGGCTGCCGGTTGGCGTGGCAGAGCTTCATCGCGCCGTCGACGATCCGGTCCATCCTGTAATCGTCTTCCAGGGTGAAGTGGACCACGCCGAATTGGTCGAGAATCGGGCGCGTGGCCCGGCCCATCTGGACCTGCGCGAGGTTGAACTCGCCGGGTCCGCCCCGCAGGTTGATGAACATCGGGATGGGGGTGCGGGCGGGCAGGCACAGGCTGGCCAGGGCGTTGACGCTGTTGCCGAAGCCGCTGGACTGCATGAATACCGCCGAGTTGCGCCCGGCGGCGTAGGAGCCCACGGCGATTCCAATGGCCTCCTCTTCGCGGGTAGCCGAGACCAGCCGAAAGAAGGGGTCCTCGTCGATGAGGCTGGTCACTTGGTGGATCGAGATGTCCGGCACATAGGCGATGAGGGAAGTGTCCCAGTCCTTGAGCGCCTTAACGATAGTTTCAGCCCAGTTCATAGTAGCAAACCCCAGCTCACAATCAGGCCCGGCCCCAAGGCCGAACCGGGTTAAAACATACCAGCGGCGATGGGTAATGTCAAAACGAAATCAGGCAAAGTGCCCGCGTCAAAGATTAATCTCTACGCGCCGCCCGCGGTCAAGGATTACCTCGTACCTGCGCAAGACCCCGATGCCAATTATGAATTCAGAACCGGCAGCGATGATCTGTACCTGCCTCGGAGCCATTTTGCCAATTTGGATAGTCCCTCGGTAGACCGGGGCTGATATGCTGGTGCCTTCAAGCCACTCTATATCCGTTTCATCATCTTGTGGCAAACTGCGCACCGAAAACAGGGGTACGACCACGTCTCCATCGAAGCCTGTATCCAGCAATACGTTGACGTTATAGGTCTGTCGCTGGATCTGAATTCGGACCGGATGAGAGGGAAACCGGACGCCTACCGATTGATGCGCCACTATTTCCTGACCCCACGCCTTGGCCCTATCCGAAGGGGCCCAATTTTGCAGATCACACTACCGGGGCCGACTTCGCCTTCAGCCTTGATTCTTGTCTGCTCGTAGTCCGGGCCGATAACGGTGTTCCCGTTCTCGAATATCGCTACGTACTTTCCCTTATGGTCGGCTTCCAGGCGTTTGCCGTGCTTTCGATAAAGTTCGGCACGTTTCTTCAGTTCAGCGAATTCATCGGTCGTATCCATAGACTCCGTCTCCTTTGGCCGTTACAGCCCCACTATACTATAATCAGGCCGACAACCATCAAGTTCGCGAGGTACTTCCTTGAAGATCGATCCGACGACTTTTGAGAATTTCAACAGGGTGCTCACCGGCGTGGTGGTGCCCCGGCCCATCGCCTTCGTTTCGACCCGCTCCACCGACGGCGTGGACAACCTGGCCCCTTATTCTTTCTTCAACGCCGTCGCTTACAACCCGCCGACGGTGGTCTTTTCCTCCTCGCGGACCGTTGAGCGCAAGAGCAAGGACACGCTCCGCAACATCGAAGAGACCGGGGAGTTCGTGGTGAACGTGGTGGTAGACGACATTGCCGACGCCATGAACAAGACCGCGGCGGAGTTTCCGGAGGACGTGGACGAGTTCGAGATAGCCGGCCTGACCTCCATCCCCTCGGAAATCGTGAAACCGCCCAGGGTGGCCGAGTCGCCCGTAAACATGGAGTGCCGGCTGGAGCAGGTGGTGAACATCGGCGACCCACGCCACGGCCACGGGCTGGTCATCGGCACGATACTGCTGATGCACGTCCGCGACGACATCATCGACGGGCACCGCATCAACCAGGCCCTGCTCAAGCCCACCGGCCGCTTGGCGGGCAACATGTACTGTCACACTGCCGATACCTTCGAGCTGGTGCGCCCGGTCTACGACCCGGAAAAGAGCCTCACAGTGTACCGATAACCTGGCCAAGTGGGAGTGAGAAATGAAACTGACGATACTCAGTCCGGCGGCGGAATCGTGGCGGCCGATGGACAACGTGATCCCGCGGGTTGACGACCTTCGCGGCAAGACGGTCGCCATCCTGAACAATCGCTGGACCAGCATGAACATCATCTCGGAGCAGATCGCCATCCTGCTCAAGGAGCAGTACGGCGCCGCCGAGGTGTTCGAGAAGCTGATCCCCCTGGCGTCGGCCGCGCCTCAAGAGACGTTCGACGAGGTGGAGCGCGAGGCCCAGCTTGCGATAGTCGGGCTGGCGAATTGAGGCTCATGCACGGCGTGGAGTGTCCACGACAGCGTTAGCCTCCTGAAGCGGGGAATTCCGTCGGTGGTGTTGGTCACCGAGCGGTTCACCACGCTGGCCAAGGCCTCGGCCCGGGGCAACGGTATGCCAGAGGCCCCCATCGTGGTCCTTCCCAAGACCGAACTTACCGAATACGTCGAGGCGAACACGGTCCGCTCGGTCGCCCAGGAAGCCATCGGCGGCATCGTGGCCGAGTGGCGAGCAGCGCCCAGTGAGACCAATGGCGGGACCTAAGTTATGGCGCCGCCGCCCGGGCTCGGTACGGGCGGCGCTAACGGAGGCCGACAATGCTGACGCCCCAAGAAATCCTCATAAACCTGATCGAGGACCAGCCCGACGACTGGTCATCCGAGGAGATTGTATCGGGTCTGCTGCCCTACACCACGGGAAAGCGGAGCCTGCCCGGCCCGGACGCCTGGCTCGACAACGCAGGAAATGAGAGAACCGGGCGCCGGGGCGTCTCCTGGGAAAAGTCCCGGAAGCTGGGGCTGAAGATGTCGGAGGTCAAAGACGCCTATATCGAGGCCATAGAACAGCAGTCCGGCGACAGCACGTGGGAACATCTTACCCGCGAACTATTCGTGTTCCGGACGATACGGAGGGCAGGAAACTGGACAGAATCGAATAGCGCGAAAGACGAGATACTACGGTTGATCAGTGATCTGCCTGACGACGTCTGTCTTGATGAGATTGCTTACCATGTCTCCATCTTTACAAAGCTGAGAGATGGAATCCAGGCTTCCAAACAAGGCCGGGTTCTCACACAAGAAGAAGCCAAAAGGCTGATGGCCGAGTGGCTTACGAAGTAACATGGACTGACCCTGCCTTGGACGACCTGCGAGAGGCAACTGAATATATTGGCAGGACGTCTTCGGACCGGGCAGACGAGTTCGTCTCTCGCGTTTTTGAGGCTGTCGATTCTCTGAGCCACAATCCCGAGCGTAGCGCGCTGATTCCAGGCTATACGGTAGGCGGCGTACAGTCTCGCCACTTGCTCTTTGGAAATTACCGAATCCTCTACACCGTGACCGGGAGGAACGTGGAGATCCAAGGCTTCACGCATACGTCGCGGCAATCCAGAGGCTTTTAAACCATGCTCACCTCCACTCCCTACCCACTCGACTCATCCGGCGACGAGTTCGAAGCCGTGTTCCAACTCATGCTGGACGAGGGCTGGTCCGACGGGCTGCCCGTTGTTCCTCCGACGGCGGAGCGCGTGGGCCGGATGCTGGACTACTGCCAGCGCGGGGCGTCGGAAATCGTGGGCTACATCAACCCCGACGGCGGTGCGGCAACGGTGGAAAAGATAGCAGTCAACGCCGTGATGGCTGGCTGCTTGCCGGAGTACCTGCCGGTGCTCATTGCCGCCGTTGAAGCCATCATCGAGCCTGCCTTTAATATCCACGGCCTCCAGACCACCACCAACCCAGTCGCGCCGCTGTTGATCGTCAACGGCCCGGTGCGCGGCCAAATCGGCCTGAACAGCGGCCGGGGCACGCTGGGGCCCGGTTGGCGGGCCAACGCCACCATCGGCCGGGCGGTCCGGCTGCTGCTGTCGAACGTCGGCGGGGCCAAGCCCTGGAATACCGACATGGCGGTCCACGGCTCGCCGGCCAAGTACGGCTTCTGCATGGGAGAGAACGAAGAGGACAGCCCTTGGACTCCGTTGCACGCCGACCGCGGCCTCGCCGCCGGGGAAAGCGCGGTGACGGTGGTGGGCGCACAGGGCATCAGCAACTGCTTGACCTTCTACAAAGAGCCGGAAAGCATCCTGATTATGATCGGCAGCGCAATGGCCGACATCAGCGACAACAACTACCTGCTGGCGGCGGGGAACCCGCTGGTGGTGCTAACGCCGGGCCACGCCGACATATTCGCGGAGCGCGGCTGGACCAAGCAATCGGTCAAAGAGTGGCTGTTCGACTACTGCAAGACTCCGCTGGAACGGTTCCCGAGGGAAACGTCGGTGATTTCATACGAGGACGGTTTCGCCCGGGACGGCGATCTGGTCTGCCCTTGCCAGTCGCCGGACGACATCATCATTGTCGTGTCGGGAGGGCCGGAGCCGTATCACGCGCTCTATTGCGGCAACTTCGGGGACACCAGCGCGGTGACCCGCCCCGTCCGGTTGCCCTAGCCCCACGGTATTCCCGGTCAAAGGCTGTCCAGCAAATCTCGCGCCGACGGGCCTGCCCGCCTTACGCTGGAGGGCTTAGTAAGGGGTTTTGCGCTCTTCCTCGGGTGTGGTGGGGCTGCCGTAGGGGGTTACCGGGCCTCGCGGGTCGTCTGCGGGCTCCGGGGCACGCTCTTCTTCAACCCGCCCTTGGTCGGCCGGTTCTTCATCGAAAGGAGGAGCTTCATCGGATTGGGCGCTGTAGACGGTCGCTTCGGATGTGTCGATAAGCTCGGGCTCTTCGGTCGAAAATACAGTGCCGGCGGTATTTAGCGGGCGGTCTGCCACCAGCGTGCCCCTCGACTCCACCCAGTCACCGCCACCCTGGCTGTCGTGGTAACTCCCCAGCGCTTCTTCCAGGCGCTGCCTGAAGGTGTCGGGGTCCTTGGCCATCAGGAACGTGCGCTTCCCGTCGACCATGCGTACCCGCAGCCGCTCCCCCATCGGCAACGACAGCGTTTCCAGGTGGGAGATGTTGGCGAAAGGTATGGGCTTGACTCGGGGAGTCCCGTACCGGATTACCAGCGCGTCGCGGTAGACCAGGTATTGCCTGGGGGTGGTGAGCCAAGTATAGGCGGCTACGGCGAGTCCGATTGCCAGAAGGGGATAATTTCCCATTATCCCGATTACCGCGACCACCAAGGCAAAGATCAGCGTGAAATTGAATGAACTGCGGTGCTGGTCCCAGTGAATGGGTTGTTGCTGCACTTCCATAGGGAGACATTTTAGCACACTAGGCTTGGAACGGGCGCGGGCGCAAAAGCCAAGAATCGCCGACGCCGGGTATTGCCGGCCGGCAACCTCCTGGCGGGCATTTCTTTTGTCAAGCTAAATTCGGCGTGATACCATCGGGGAAATCCGGCGGCGGTGTCCGCAAACTTACCGAAAGCTGCGGAGGGCGTATGAAGATCGGTGTCAGTACCGTATTGAACAGCCAGTCTGGCGATGTGGCGGAAATGGCCCAAAAGGCCGAAGAGTTGGGTTTCGACTCATTCTGGTTGCCCGAGCACCCCGTAATCCCGGTCCACACCACTTCCCGCTACGGCGGCACCCCCGACGGGTCGATTCCGCCGTTTATGGCCGACATGGCCGACCCGTTCATCGGGCTGGCCCGCGCTTCGGCCACCACGACGAAGATCGGCCTCGGCACCGCCATCTGCTTGGTGCCGGAGCACAACCCATTGGTGCAGGCCAAGCAGATCGCGGCCTTGGACTATCATTCCGGCGGCCGCTTTCTGTTCGGCATCGGGGCCGGGTGGCTCCGGGAAGAGACGGAAATCATGGGCGGCGACTTCGATCACCGGTGGACCCAGACCCGGGAGGCCATCGAGGTGATGAAGGCGCTCTGGACCGAGGACGAGGCCGAGTACCACGGGCGCTACTACGACTTCCCGCTGGTCAAGGTTTTCCCCAAGCCGGCCAGCAAGCCCCATCCTCCGGTGTACTTGGGCGGCAACGCCCGCAACGTCTTCAAGCGCGTGGTGGCGTACGGTGACGGCTGGATGCCGGTGCGGGCGACCCCCGACGACGTACGCGCCGCCCGCGCCGCGCTGGACGAGTTGGCCGACGCTGCCGGACGCGACCCCAAGAGCATCGAGATCGTGATCTCCGGCGCCGCCAACCGGGACGAGATCGACCGGATGGAAGAAGCCGGCGCGACCCAGGCCACCGTCCGCATCCCCACCAACGCCCCCGGCGAAGCCGTCCCTGCCCTGGAGAAAATGGCTGAGGAGTTGCTGCGGTAGGGGAGTAAGGCGCCCGTTATACGCCTGGGGCGTATAATTCCTGTATGCACTCCCTCATAGAATTTGAAACTTCAGGTGGAGCGTCTCCCATCAATGAGTTCCGGGTATCGGTTCGCAGAAGCGGCGACTTGCAAGGGTTGCGGCGCTTGGACGATGCCATTGAACGACTGAAAACCGTCGGCCTCGGTCTGCTGAACACCGCGATGATGGACAATATCGAAGATAACATCTACGAAATTCGAGCGCGCCATTATCGGGTGTTCTGCTACTATGACCGGGGCCCGAGCACTTTCGTGCTGCTCAACGGGTTCCGCAAGCAGACCGGGCGCACGCCTTTAGGGGAGATAGAAAGAGCAAGACATTGGGCTGCGGAATATCGAAGGACGAGAGGTGGGTAACAATGCAATACAGGGATTTCAGCGCGCGTCTGGCTGAGGAACTTCAGGACGACGAAGAACGGATGGGGTACGGCGAAGCCGCGGCCCAAACACGCTTCGCCATCTCCCTGACCTTCGCCCGCCAGGAGCGGGGCATGACTCGGCAGCAGTTGGCCGACCTGCTCGGTGTCAGCAAGTCCTATGTTGTTCGCTTGGAAAGCGGCGAAGCCAACCCGTCTATCGCCAAGGCCGGGCGCATCTTTGCCGCCTTGTGGCTTACGCCCATCGAAAAACCCTTCCCCTTGCTCAGGGGCTACGGCCCCTATGAAACTCCCAGATCCACTGGCCCGGATACTGTTCCTGCCGCTCCGGAGAAGCCAGCTCCGAAGGTAAAGAGGTAACTCCCATGCGCATAGACGTTCATACCCACATTTGGCCCGACCGGATTGCGGCGGCGGTGCTGGAGAACATGACCGGCACCTTCGGCTATCCGGCGGTGGGCATCAACACTGTGGACGGCATCAAGGCCCACATGCGGGAGTCAGGGGTGGACAAGTCGGTGGTGCTCGGCGTCGTCGAGCGGCCCGAGCAAGTGGAGCGGGCCAACGACTGGCTGATCGGCATCCAGGACGACATGCTGGTGCCCTTTGGGGCGATGCACCCGGACATGGACGACCCGGCGGGAGAAATCCGGCGGCTGCGAGAGGCGGGCATCAAGGGGATCAAGGTGCACCCGATGGTCAACCAGTTCTACCCCAACGACCCGCGAATGTTCCCCGTCTACGAAGAGATGGGAGAGGACATGGTGATGGAGGTGCACTCCGGCCGGTGGGCCCATACCCAGCCCGGCGACATCATTTGGGCCGAGCCGTCGCGCATTATGAACGTGGTGCGCCAGTTCCCCAAGCTCAAGGTCATCGCTCTGCACCTGGGCGGTTTTTACATGCTGGACGAAGCGGAACGGGAACTGATCGGCCGCGACAACATCCTCATCGACACCACCTGGCCGCCCGCCCTGAAAGAAGTGGGCACCGAAACCCTGGCCGCCATCATCAACAAGCACGGCCCGGGCAAAGTCTGCTTCGGCACGGACTTTCCCCTAGCTGACATGGCCCAAGACTCCCAGTTCATCGAGAGCCTCCCCGTGCCCGACGCCGACAAAGAGCGGATCCTGGGCGAAAACTTCCGAGATCTTGTGGGGTTATAGATTAAACACAGAGAGCACCGAGGGCACAAAGATCATCAAAAAAATCTCTGCGTCCTCGGCGCTCTCGGCGTTTAATCCCCCCTTTACTTGCCTTCGCGGATGAATTCGGCGATGCGTTCGCCGATGGTCATGGTGGTTACGTTGGTGTTGGCGCGGACGCAATTGGGCATGATCGAGGCGTCCACCACCCGCAGGTTTTCCATGCCGTGGACCTTGCCGTACTGGTCCACCACCGCCATCGGGTCCGAGGCCGGGCCCATCTTGCAGGTGCAGGAGATGTGCTGGCCGGTGGTAGCCTCACGCATCATGTAAACGTCCAGCGCCTCGTCGGTGGCCAGATCTTCGTCGGTCGGCTCGGTGCGCTCTTGGACGATGTCCCGGAACGCCTCGTGCTCGCCCAGCCGGGAGCACAACCGCACCGCGTCCCGCAGCCTGCGGCGGTCTTCCGGGTCTTCCATGTAGTTGTAGTACAAGGAAGGCTGCTCGTCGGGGTCGGTCGAGGTCAGCCGCAACTGCCCGGAGCTAAGCTCCAGGTCCAGCACGCTGAGCATACGGATGCCCATCGCGTCCATTCGGTCGCCGCCCCGGTCGACCCGCTCCGTGGCGTATGACTGCATGAATATCATCATGTCGTTGCGCAGGTCGGAGCCGTCGGCCGTCCACCGCAGGGTCATCTGGACCCTGGGAGCGAAACCGTCCAAAGGGTAGCCGGGCTTGGTGCGGAAAGTGGTGTAGACCATCGGGTGGTCGCGCAGGTTCTGGCCCACGCCGGGCAGGTCACGCACCACCGGTATGCCCATCTCGCTCAGGTGGGCCGCCGGGCCGACTCCCGAAAGCAACAACAGGTGCGGCGAGCCGATGGCCCCGGAGCAGAGGATGATCTCCTCGCCCTCCACTTGGAAGCGCTCGCCCCCGCTCTCGACTTCCACGGCCACCGCCTTGTTCCCCTCGAAGATGACGCGGCGGGTGGTGCAGTTGGGGCGGATGGTCAGGTTGAGCCGGTGGCGGGCCGGGTTGAGATAACCCAGCGCCGTGCTGAAGCGAATGCCGTTGGGGTTGTTGAAGGGCACCGGGCCGACGCCGCTGGCTTCGGGATGGTTGTGGTCGGGGGTGTCGGCGAACCCGGCGTAGCGGCAGGCCCGGTAGAAGGCCGCTTGGTCCGGCAGCAACTCCTCTTGCTTGAACCGGCGGGCGATGATGGGGCCCTCTGAGCTGTGAAAGTCGTCGTCGGGGAAGTCGGTATCGGTCTCGATGCGGCGCAGGAAGGGAATCAGCTTGAGGAAGCTCCACTCGTCGTTGCCCATCGCGGCCCACGAGTCGTAGTCCTGCGGTACGCCGCGCAGGAACACCTGGCCGTTGATGGCGCTGGAGCCGCCGGTAACCTTGCCCCGGGGCACCATCATCGGCGGGGCGGTGCCGGTGGGCTGGCCCCAGAATTGCCAGTTGTGGTCGCTGGTCATAACGTCGGTGGCGGTGGCGTAGCCGAACTTAACCTCGTCGGGCAGACGCTCGAATTCAGGGTAGTCCTGACCGGCCTCCAGCAGGAGCACCGACCGCTGCGGGTCTTCGCTCAACCGGCTGGCCACGATGGAGCCGGCCGATCCGGCCCCGACAACAATTACGTCGTATTTCACCGTTGCTCTCCTTTCCGCGCTAATTCTGCGTGCCTTCTCGACGGCTAGGATAATAATCCGGGCCGACCGCCGTCAATTGATGTTAGAATCGGGCACGCCCGGCCCATCCTCCCTGGCTACTGTATTCGCCCCGTATCCCGCCCGGTATTTATCCCCGTATCCGAATATAAGAAGGGTGTCCTGATGAGCAACCCGATTGCTTCCGACCTCGTTTACCGCCTGAAGTCCGTTGCCGACCCGTCCCTGTCCCCCGACGGCGGGAAGCTGGCCTATGCCCTTTCGTGGGTGGAGCGCACCGAGACCGGCGACGCCAAGACCCGCTCCCGAATAATGATGGCCGACCTGGCCGCCGGCAGGGAACGGGAGTTCACCCAGGGCAGCAGCGACACCGCGCCCAGGTTCTCGCCCGACGGCCGGAGCCTGGCCTTCCTGCGCTCCACCGACGGCCCGGTGCGTCAACTCTGGGTGATGGACGCCAACGGCGGGGAGGCGCGGCAGCTCACCGCCGCCCTGAAGGGGGTTGCCGACTTCGCTTGGGCGCCCGACAGCTTCCACGTCGCCTACTGCGCCGACGTCGACCCGCAGCCGTCGCCCGATCCCGCGGCCGGCCCGCAGGTGACAGTGGTCAGCCGCGTCCGCTACCGCTACGACACCCTCGGCTGGCGGGGCGATTCCCACTTCCACCTTTTCGTAGCCGGCCTCGACCAAGCTGACCCGGTGCAACTGACCGGCGGCGATTGGGACGACTTCGCGCCGGTGTGGTCGCCCGACGGTTCCCGCATCGCGTTCATGTCGGGCCGCCGGGACGACCGCGACCTGCGGGCCCTGAGCGAGGCTTACGTGGTGCCTGCGGAGGGGGGAGAACCGGAGAAGTGGTCGGAGGGCTTGCACTCAGTGGGCGCGGTGGCTTGGTCGCCCGATTCCCGGCTGCTGGTGGTGGTCGGCTCCGACGCGCCTGAAGGCATGGTACTCTGGCAGGGCTGGCTCTACGTGTTGGAACCGGGCCAAGAGCCGCGCCGCATCACCGACGACAGCTTGCGCCCCTACCTCGGGGCGCCGCCCGCGCGACAGCCGGACGTGCGCTGGACCGACGACGGGCGAGTCATCTTCTTGGGCGAGCGGCACGGCGAGTCCTACGTTTTCCAGGCGCAGACCGGCAGCGGGGCGACCAAGGCCCTGTGGGGCGGGACCTGCCTGGCGACCGCCTTGACCATCGACTGCGAGGCCGCGACGGCCGTAACCGTCGCAACGTCGCCGGACTCGCCGGGAGACCTGCGGCGAGTCGAGTTGGAGATCGGGTCGGCCCAAGTCATCACCCGCCACAATGACGAGTTCCTGCGCGACCACCCGCCCGCGGCGTTGGAGAAGTTCTGGATCGAGCGGGCCGGTTACAACGTCGAGTGCCGTCTCTGGTTCCCTCCTGATTTTGATGACTCGAAGTCCTACCCGCTGGTCATAGACATTCACGGCGGCCCCAACGGAGCTTTCTACGACTCGTTCGTGCCGTTGCAACAGGCGTTGGCGTCCGACGGAAACCTCGTGCTGGCCGCCAACCCCCGGGGCTCGTCCACCTACGGCGACGAGTTCATGCGGGTGGTGCTGCGCGACTGGGGCGGCGAGGACTATCTCGACCTGATGGCCGCGGTCGACCACGTTTGCGAGCGCGCCTACGTCGACCGGGAGCGCCTGGGGGTGCATGGCTACAGCTACGGCGGGTTTATGACCAGTTGGGCTGTCGGGCACACCGACCGGTTTCGTGCGGCGGTGGTTGGCGCGCCCTGCATCGACCTGTACAGCATGTACGGCACGTCCGACATCGGCATCAGCTTCGGCGAGCCCCAGTGGGGCGGGTCGCTGGTGGACGCGGCCCCGGAACTGCTGAAGCACTCTCCCATAACCTACGCGCCGAACGTCACCACCCCGGTGCTGCTGCTGCACGGCGAAGCCGACGCCCGCTGCCCCATCGCCCAGAGCGAAGAATACTTCACCGTCCTGAAACGGCTGGGCAAGGAAGTGGAATTCGTAAGATTCCCCGGCTGCTCCCACCAGTTCCCCCGCACCGGCCACCCCCGGATGCGCGAAGAATACCTGACCAGGACGCTGGCGTGGTTCGAAAAGCGCCTGCGGTAGCCAGGGTCCTAACCCTCCCGTCTCCGCTGCTCTGTTTCGTTTGTAGGTAACACTCTCACAGGGCTGAAAAGTGGGTTCCGACGCTCGCGTAGGGTTGACATGCAGATAGCTTATCTGATAAACAAGAGCAGCCTCGGCTGAGACCGATTTTACAATATCAGAGTTGCGTAATTGCACGTTCCTACATAGACGAACTTCGTAGACAATCCGCTGGTTAACGGTACGCATTGGATTCCGGCCCTTAGAAATTTGGAGGTGGTCAAGTGGCTATCCGTTCCCTTCTAGGTTATCGAATCTTGCTCCCTGGGCTAATCGCCGCACTCTTCCTGGTTGCCGCAGCCTGCGGTTCTTCGGCGACGGAGCCGCCTCCCGCTCCTGCGGACACCCCCGTTCCCGTAGCAACGGCACCTTCCGTCCCGGCCACTAGCCAACCGGCAGCCACCGCCCAGCCAGCAGCTACCTCCGTCCCGCAGGCCACTTCGGCGCCTGTTCCGGCCCCCAGCGGCGACGACTCGCACTACAGCGAGGCTGCCAAGATCCTGATGACCGGCGGGCCAAAAGCGCTAGCCGAGGCCAATGGCGAGACCCCCAGATATGGCGGGAAGTTCCTCACTTCCGGCCCTGAGATCATCCCCTCGGCCGACATGCACCAAACCTCATTCGGCGGCGTCTATACGATTACGGCACCCATCTACAACGGGCTGCTGGCAACCAGCCCCTATGATCCCTTGGCATTGGAAATTATTCCAGACCTGGCTACCTCTTGGGACATCACAGACAACGGCGCCACGGTGACGTTCCATCTGGCCGAAGGGGTCAGTTGGCACGACGGGGCCCCGTTCTCATCCGATGACGTCAAGTACACCATCGAACGGATCATGTTCCCGCCCGAGGGCATGGTTAGCCCTCGCAAGGAGACGCTCAAGTCTCTTATAGAGAGCGTCGATGCTCCGGACCCGAATACCATCGTGATCAACGGCCGGGGCCCATCGCCCCTGGTAGTCGCCGTTTTTGCCAATGGATGGCAAGGCATGATTCCTAAGCATATTGTGGAACCCGATCCAGTGAACGCGCTCAAGATCGCAGCCATTGGGACGGGGCCGTTCAAGCTCAAGAAGGAGCCCACGACGCTGCTCTGGGAATACGAGCGTAACCCGGACTATTTCAAGGATGGCTTGCCCTATCTGGACGAAATGGACTACAACATTATCTTGGACCAGCAGGTGCGTTCGACCGCCATTTTGACGGAACGCACATTCTGGAACGAGGCAGCGCCCCACCCGACCCTCACGGATGAGCAAGCTCAGGCGCTGTCGGATCAAGAGGACAACATTCTCATTTCCAACGCCACGATTCTGACCGAGTCTCACTTGGTGTTGATGACGGAAAAAGCGCCTTTCGACGACATCCGGGTCCGTCAGGCGATTAGCGAGGCCATAGACCGGGCCGCAATCTCCGACCTAGCTGGCCAGAAAGGCACGGTCGGCACCGGGAACTTCCCGCTGGGGCCTTGGGCGTTGCCGCCGGAGCGACAGGCCGCTCTGATCGGTTACGGCCCGGACATGGAAGTCCGGCGGGAGAACGCCCGGCGGTTGCTAGCCGAGTACGCGGCGGAGAAGGGAGAGATCGACTGGAACACCATGAAGCTCCAATGCTCGACCAACATTGCCTTCAGCATCGAGTACTGCCAGATCATCCAGCCGATGCTCAAAGAGGTCGGTATCGACATCGAGCTCGACCCGGCGGACGTGTCCCAAACGCGGGGCAACGAAGTCTCCGGCAACTTCGACCTGTCGCTCCTCGGCGCAGGACTGGACTTCGACGACCCGACTGACACCTTCGGTCAGCTTTACATCACCAACGGCGGCCGTTGGTACCAACGGCGCTCCATACCCGAGTTGGACGAATTATACGAGGCCCAAAAGTTTGAGCCTGACTTCGACAAGCGTCGGGAACTCACTTGGGCCATGGACGAAATCGCTATGAACGACTCGTCCTACATGATCTTGCACTGGTTCCTCATCAACCACGCGAGATGGGACTACGTGAAGGGCTGGACCGCTTCGGCTAACATCCGCAGCACCAACGCCCGGATGGAATACGTTTGGCTCGACTGGCCGGATCTGCCAACCTCTCGGCCCTAGCAGCCTAAGCGCACACGGCGGGCTCCCCAAGCGGCACATCGCGCGCCCATAAAGGGGAGCCCTCACTGTTGAAATATGAAGCAATACATCGCTCGAAGACTGGTGCTGGCGATTCCCACCCTGATCGGGGTATCGCTGATCATCTTTATCATCATGGCCGTGATTCCCGGCGACGTGGCCATCGCCATTCTAGGCGAAGCGGCCAACGAGACGACGGTCGCCGAGCTTCGGGAAACGCTCGGGCTGAACGCCCCTCTGCATGAGCGGTATTGGAACTGGGTTACCGGTATGTTTTCCGGGGACCTGGGCCACTCGGTGTTTCTAGGCGGCAGGCCGATCGCCGACCTGATGATCGAGCATTTCCCGGTAACGCTAAATCTCGCAATTTACACCATGGTGATCGCGGTGGTGTTAGCCGTGCCCTTGGGCACGATCAGCGCCATCCGCCACAACACCTGGATAGACTACGCACTCAGGGTCTTCAGCATCATCGGTCTTTCGGTACCGGTCTTCTGGCTCGGAATCATGATCGTATTGTTCTTGGCCAAGACCTTTTCCTGGCAACCGGAATTGACTTGGGTCAGCCCCTTCGACGACCCGTGGCGAAATTTCAAGATCATGGTCTGGCCATCGTTCACCTTGGGGTATTTCCAAGTGGCCTTCATCGCCCGGATGACCCGGTCTTCGCTGCTCGAGGTGATGTACGAAGACTACATGCGGACGGCTCGGGCCAAGGGCCTGCGGGAGCGGACTGTCACCGTCCGCCACGGGTTGCGCAACGCCGTGATTCCCATCGTAACCATCGGAGGCTTGCAGTTTGTGGCCCTGTTGGCCGGGGTGGTAGTCACCGAGAAGGTGTTCAATCTGGCCGGGTGGGGCACCTTGCTGGTCAATGGCGTTTCCAATCGGGACTTCCCACTTGTTCAGACACTGATCCTGATATTCGCTGGAATAGTTATCGTGGCGAACCTGCTTACCGACATGTTCTACGCTTGGTTGGATCCCCGGATCCGATACCAGTAAGCTCTCTAACGCGAGTTTTTTGTGGCCAGTACGGTTGATACAATACTCCCCGGTCCAAGCGGCATCGTTCCCAGAACGTTTTCGTGGGCCCGACGCAGCGTAGTGCGGTTCGCCCGGCGCTCGCCTCTTGGCGCGGTCGGGCTGGCGATCATCCTGGCTCTGATTTTGATGGCGGTTGCCGGGCCATTTGTGGCCCCGCACGATCCCTTGGAACTAGGAGTAGCCGCCAAATTCACGAACCCCGGTTGGGGCGAGAACTGGCTCGGCGGCGATCAGTTCGGCCGCGATGTCTTTAGCCGGATCCTTCACGGGGCCTGGCGCTCGTTGGTGGTGGGAGTGATAGCCTCGGTGGCGGGAACGTTGATTGGAGCGGTGTTGGGTCTCGCCAGCGGCTATTACGGAGGAAGGATCGACGCGGTATCGCAACGGTTTGTCGATATTCTGATGGCGTTTCCGGTGATCATTCTGGCCCTCGCTTTGTTGACTGCGTTG
This sequence comes from Dehalococcoidia bacterium, assembly GCA_965197575.1. Classification (GTDB taxonomy): domain Bacteria; phylum Chloroflexota; class Dehalococcoidia; order Lucifugimonadales; family UBA3495; genus VXOI01. Next base: position 3,969,090 of record OZ240214.1, on the reverse strand, counting down.
GACCGGAACCTGACCACCTTGATTTTCGCCATCGCCGTCCCATTCGTTCCGTACGGCGCGCGAGTAGTGCGGGCCAGTGCGCTGGTGTTGAAGGAAACGCAATACGTCGAGGCGGCCCGGGCAATCGGGGCCAGCGACATGCGGATAATCTTCCGGCATGTCGCCCCCGGTTGTTTTGCTCCCTACGTCGTCGTCGCCACCGGGCTGGTTGGCGTGGCCATAATCACCGAAAGCGCCTTGGGATTCCTGGGGCTGGGCATTCCCCCGCCCACCCCGACCTGGGGCGAGATGCTCTCCAATGCGTTGACCAATCTGTTGTTCGCCCCATATCTGGCGGTGACGCCCGGCGTGTTCATCACGCTGGCGGTGTTTTCCTTCAGCGTGTTGGGGGATTCTTTGCGGGACGTGCTTGACCCGCGGCTTCGCGGGCGGACTTAGGTGGAGCCGGTTTGACGGCGGGGCGCTTTGGCCCATTGGTCTCCCCCAGGGAACCTCGGGGAGGTTGCGGGCACCGCGCACTTCGTTGATGGTCAGGACATCGCGGTCGAGCATCTGGGACTCGCGGGCGTTTTCGTCTTCCCCGAGAGCCTCGATCACCGACAGGTCGAACTCCATTTCCAGCCCGCCATAGCCCAGCAGCGGGAACAGCTTGCGGGTCACCTGCTCGGCGTTGTCGTTCATCGTCTCGTTAAACGTCCCCACGCCGGTGTTATCGCCATACCGGGAATCTGACGTCCGCTGTCCATCGCCCGGAGGGGGAGTACATCACCGTCCTGAAGCGTCTGGGTAAACAAGTGGAATTCGTAAGATTCCCCGGCTGCTCCCACCAATTCCCCCGCACCGGCCACCCGCGAATGCGCGAAGAATACATGACCCGCACCCAAACCTGGTTCCAAACCCACCTGCGGTAGCCTTGCGCGGTTGACATGCGTACCCGCCGTAACCAAATTATCTTATTGCTTGCGAGCCGTTTTTCGTCGGAATTTAGCCCTGCTCAAACTATATGACGCAATCAATATATGGACGAGCTATTGTAGACGGATACGGGTTTCGATTGTGTCAGTATTATTTGACTCCGGACTTGCTTTGATGTAGCATCACCCGCAATCGTTCAGACGGTGCCGTTCTCGAGAAAACCTGACCGATCAGCCCGCCAGGGCGCCGCCTACCATCGCCAAGATTGTTTCAGGTGCGGTAGGGAACCAAGACATTCTGACAACTCTAGAAAAGCAAAACGGAGATGGTGTAGTGCGAGCGATATCAAAGCTGAAATTTCACCCATTGGTATTTGGCGCTATAGCCCTAATCCTTGTGGTCTGTGTTGCCTGTGGTGGAGACGACGGAGGCGACACAGTTGTGTCGCCGGCAACTAGCACGGCGCCTACAGCGACGTCGCCCGCCCCCTCCGCGACGAAGGGCCCCGAACCTACCGTACGGGTCCTCCAGAGCGAACCAACGCCGTCACCTACTGCCACGGCCGTTCCTAGAACTGATAGCACTCAAGTGCCGACGTCGGAGGCAAGGGAACTGTCCGATGCTGAGCTACTTAACCAGAGCGCCTCGGCCTTAGCCAACAAGTATGGTGAAGAGCCAAGGCAAGGAGGCATTTTCCTGGCCAATAACTGGGAACCAGTGCCCCACTACGATAGTCAGCAGATTCTCATCGGTGGGACCTACGTAACCACTGCCCTTGCTTATGATGGACTAGTGTCTCAGGGACCATATGATCCCTTAGCCCAAGTCATTGTTCCGGACTTGGCGCATTCGTGGGAAATCACCGAAGGTGGCGCCAAAGTTGTTTTTCACCTCGAAAACGGGGTCAAGTGGCACGACGGACAGCCGTTCTCCTCAGACGACGTGATATATACCTTCGATCGTGTCATGAACCCTCCCGAGTTAGTTGTCAGTCATCGTGGCCCTATTTTCAATGCCCTGATTGACAAGTTCGAAGCACTTGATCCTGACACGATCGTCGTACACGGAAAGGGCCCCTCCGGCCTGTTGCTACCTCTGTTTGCAAATGGATGGAGTCACATAGTAGCCCGGCATTTCGTAGAACCAGATCCGGTGGGTGCTTTGAAGACCGCAGTGATGGGTACAGGCGCGTTCAAATTGATCGAAGAGCCCACCAGCACTCTCTGGCGTTATGAGCGTAACCCGGACTACTTCATGGACGGTCTACCGTTCTTGGACGGAATTGAGTACCACATTATCCAGGACGCCCAGGCACAGGCGGCGGCTCTCCTGACGGAGCGCATATATTTCAATGATGTGATCGGCGGAATCAACTGGGATGCGGACTTGGCGAACTCTACGTTAGAGAGAGAGCCCCGGCTGGTTTATACCCCCACTACTTGGCAGGCTATCTATTACCTGAGTCTCAATGCGCAGAACCCCCCTTTCGACGATCTGAGAGTCCGGCAAGCCATCAGTGAGGCTATCGACCGTAAACAAATCGCCGAATTGGGGCCCGGTGATGGTGCGGTTGGTACGGCTGCCTACCCGTTTGGCCAGTGGGTCATGCCCAAAGAACGGCAGGAGCAACTGATCGGTTACGGCCCGAATATGGAAGAACGGATTTCTCACGCGAAGGAGTTACTTGCCGATTACGAAGCCGAAAACGGTGAAATCGATTGGAGTACGTTAAAAATCCAGTGTTCAAGCAATATCAGTTGGAGCTGTGCAAATGGCGTGGTGATCCAACAGTTGCTTAAGGAAATAGATGTCAACATGGACCTAGACCCGATGGACGTTACCCAGCACCGAGGCGGCGAGATAGCGGGCGACTTCGATATATCGACACTGGGCGCCAGTCTGGTATTTGATGACCCCATTGACGTCTACGGTCAATTCTTCATAACAGAGGGAGGCCGTTGGTTCCAGCAGAGTTCCATTCCGGAATTGGACGTGCTCTACGAAAAACAAAAATTTACGGCCGACGTTGAAGAACGAAAACAACTGGTATGGGATATGGATACGCTAGCAATGAACGACGCCGCATGGGATATTCTCCTGTGGTGGAACCTGAATGGTATGCGTTGGGATTACGTTAAAGGATTTACTTTTACGGCCTTTTTCAGCAACACCAATGCTCGAATGAAACATGTTTGGCTGTCTTGCGACGCTCCAACGGCTAACTGCTGATCAAGGGGAGAACGCACTTCTCCGTTGGTCGATCCGCTTGGCTGGATAACGATTTCAGGTATTCCGCCAATGATTGGTCTCCTCCTAGGGTCCTATCCACTGCGGGTAGAAAGGTTGCCGGAACCGGTGGATGGGGTTGGGATTAATGAATCCCCTCCGTAAGCTTGGGGCGATAAAATTGCTGCCGGTAGTGACGGGAAGTACTCTCGTTATTCTATCCGTTTGTGGAGAGGCCTAACGGGCCATGACGCAATACATAGTTCGAAGGTTGATTCTAGCGATTCCAACTCTAGTGGGCGTGTCGCTCCTCATATTCTTTATCATGGCGGTCGTTCCTGGGGACGTGGCCATAGCGATATTGGGTGAAGGGGCCAACTCCGAAAACGTCGCCATTGTGCGGGAGCAATTGGGCCTAAATGATGCCTGGTATGTTCGATACGGGCGTTGGATTCGGGATTTGGCCACCTTCGGAGACCTTGGGGAGTCCGTGTTCATGCAGGGGATCCCGGTAGCCGACTTGATCGTGGAGCACTTCCCAGTGACCCTGAACCTAGCGGTTTATACCACGATTGTCGCAGTCCTCGTCGCTGTTCCGTTGGGTACGATCAGTGCAATCAGCCACAACACCTGGTTAGACTATCTGCTTAGAGGATTCAGCATTATCGGGCTCTCCGTGCCCGTGTTTTGGCTGGGGCTCATGATTGTGCTGGCATTGGTGACCTGGTTTAAATGGATCCCTGAAGTACAGTGGGTCAGTCCGTTTGTTGATCCTTGGACAAATTTGAAGCAAATGATCTGGCCAACTTTAACCTTGTCCTATTTCCAGGTGGCATTTATCGCTCGCATGACCCGTTCCGCGCTCTTAGAGGTGATGTTCGAAGATTACATGAGGACAGCCCGGGCCAAAGGACTGCATGAACGGGTGATAATAATCCGGCATGGGCTCCGTAACGCAATCATACCCATCGTCACGATTGGCGGCCTGCAGTTCGTCGCCCTGCTTGGTGGCGTCGTGGTTACAGAGAAGGTGTTCAACCTGGCCGGCTGGGGAACCCTGTTAGTGCGAGGTGTATTCACACGCGACTATCCATTGATTCAAACGATGATCTTTATCTTCGCCGGGATTGTCATTGTGGCTAATCTAATTACGGACATGCTATACGCTTGGCTCGACCCTAGGATCCGCTATCAATAGCACAGTGATTAGCCGCTAGGAAGAAGGAAAACAGATGTCTACAACGGCTTTGCCCATTGCTGGACGCGGCCAAAGGGTGATTTTTGGCTCAATTCGGACAGTAATATATTTCTCCAAACGCTCTCCGATAGGAGCTGTGGCCTTGTCGATAATACTGGCCCTTGCTCTTGTCGCGGTCATCGGTCCGCACGTGGCTCCCCATGACCCGGAACAGATTGGTATCGGGCCGAAGTATTTGATGCCAGCGTGGGGAAGCAACCTGCTGGGAACCGACCAATTCGGCAGAGACGTTTTGAGCCGAATTCTCCAGGGAGCATGGATCTCTATGGTTGTCGGCGTGGTTGCTTCGACCGTAGGCACCTTAGTGGGTGCAGCCTTGGGGCTAGCCAGTGGTTACTTTGGCGGAAGAGTTGACGCTTTAAGCCAACGTTTAGTGGACATTCTGATGGCCTTCCCTGTACTTATCCTAGCGTTGGCCTTGCTGGCGGGTATGGGCAGATCTCTAACAACCCTGATTATCGCCATCGCCGTACCGTTCATCCCATATGGTGCCCGGGTCGTTCGGGCCACCACATTAGTGATTAAGGAAACGCAATACGTGGAGGCAGCCAGAGCCATCGGATGCAGTAACCTACGAATCATTCTTCGTCATATCGGGCCTGGTTGCATAGCTCCGTACCTGGTTTTGTTGACCGGCTTAATCGGTGTTGCGATTCTCACTGAGAGCGCGCTGGGATTCCTAGGCCTAGGAATCCCGCCTCCCACCCCCACCTGGGGAGAGATGCTCTCTAACGCCCTCACTCTTCTCCTATTCGCTCCTCACGTGGCCATCGTTCCAGGCGTCTTTATCACCTTGGCGGTGTTTTCCTTCAGCATTTTGGGGGACTCGTTGCGGGACGTGCTTGACCCGCGGCTTCGCGGGCGGACTTAACCGGGGCCGGTCTGCCGGCGGGGCACTTTGGCCCATTGGTCTCCCCAGGGGACGTCGGGGAGGCTGCGGGCGCGGCGTACTTCGTTGATGGTCAGGACGCCCCGGTCCAGCATCTGGGACTCGCGGGTCACGCGGGCGTTTTCGTCTTCACCGAGGGCCTCGATCACCGACAGGTCGAACTCCATCTCCAGCCCGCCGTAGCCCAGCAGCGGGAACAGCTTGCGGGTCACCTGCTCGGCCAGGAAACTCATCTCCGGGACCATCGTGTTGCGCCAGAAGAAGCGCTCGGCGGCGTTCACATTGGAGAACGTGGCCCGCTCCATGTCCGACAATAGCGGACGGGGCACGCCGAAGGCCCGGCTCACCTCTTCCAGGCTCCAGCGCAGTCCTTGAATGAAGTCCATCTCCCGGTGCGAGAGCCCCAGCGTCTTGATGTCGCGGACGAAGCTGGCCACGGCGGGCCGGTGCGCGTGGGCCGGGCCGCGGAACCGGGCCTCCCACCGGCGGTAGAACTCGTCGATCTCGTTGTCGTTCATCGTCTCGTTGGTCAGCAGCACGAAGTCGGGCTGGGCCGAATTGCGCAGGAAGTTGCGGTTGAAGCGCAGCCCGTCCTTCCCCATGTCGGCCGCCAGCCGCACCGGGGCCATCGGCGAAAGCCCGGCGTAATCGTCCAGCGGGTTGAAGTAGCGGAGCCAGACCATCTCGTCGGTGGTGTAGGCCGCCTGCCCGGTGCGGCCGTGGTACACGAACCCGCGCACGTGGTCGCGTCGGTCGGGGACGACGGAGATGCGGTCGGGCCGCAATGGCCAAATCTCAGGGCGGCCGTCCTTGTCGTACTCCACGGCCCAGAAGGCCGACCCCCAGAGGTTCAGGTAGGTCTCGGTGGCCCGCCACAGGTCGGTCCGCGTGTACCAGCGGTTCACCCGGTCCAGCAACTGTTGCGCCGGGTGCGCCGCGCCCACGGCCATGCGCTCGCCGGACGGCCCTTGCCGGTAGACCACCGCCGGGGCGCGGCTCAGGGCCTCGGATCGGACCTTGATGGCGGCGTAGACCGGCACCGACGTAGCGTAATATTCGCCGTACTCGGTGCGGGACCAGCCGCCGGACTGCCCCGGCAACAGTTGGAACCCGTCCAGATCGGTCGCCGTAGCTCTGGCGGCCCGCTCCACGCGGACGGTCTCGCGGACGCGGGGCCGCAGCCAGGACAGGACCCGGACGCCGGCCTGTTTTCCGGTGTCGATAACGTTCATGTCCATAACCTCATTCTGTTGTTGGGGGCCAGGAACGCCAGCATCAGGGCGTCGGCCTTGTCGGGCGAGGGCAGCCCGCGGTGGCGCATGGCGTCCTTGCTTTCCATGTGAATCCGCCCCTGGCTGTCGAAGCTGTAGCGGAGGGCGGCCAGCTCGCCGATGAGCTGATTGTCGGCGGGAATGACGATCTGCCCGGTGGAAAACAGCTCGCGCAATCGCCAGTAGCCCTCGGCCCGCAGGTTGGCGAACACGCCGTCCTGCTGGGCCGCCCGCGCCACGTTCACCCCGCGCACCGGGAAGCCCTGCTCCTTGAGCCGGTCGACCACTCCCGCGCCGACACCGATCTCGTCGACGTAGACCCGGTCCGGGTTGCATTCGCGGATGGCCGCGGCGACCCAGCCGGTGAGTTGCATGGTGTCCATCTTGCGGAAGGTCTGGATGTTCTCGACGGTCTGTCCGCGCCGCTTGAGGATGACGCTGCTGTCGGAACCGAAGCGGGCCACGTCCACCGCCAGAACCACGCCTTCGGAATTGGGAGTTTTGAATGTTGAATTCTGAAATGGCGGCGAACCCTCGTTGCCATATTCCGCATTCACAATTCCGAATTTGCCCGCGGCCGCCTCGATGTCGGTGAGGCTGATGAGGGTGTCTTCGGCTTGGTCGGGGAACTCGCCCAGCACCCGCGCCCGGTAGATGGGGTTGTCTTCGCCCCAGATGCGGCGGCGCTCTTCCACCCATCGGGCGGTGGTCAGGCCCGGAACTTCCGCCCGGCCCGTCCGCACGTTGGGGCTGTCCAGCGCCGAGATGGTGATAGTATGGTAAAGCTCCCGCTCCTCGTGGAAGGCCCGGCGGAAGGCCCCGGACACCGTGGTGGGGTTGCCGATGAGCAACAACAGCGGCCCGGCCGAGGTCATCACCGACTCGATGGCCTCGTAGATCTCGTCGCTGACGCCCTCGGCCTCGTCCACCACGATGAACATGTTGGGGCTGTGGAAGCCCTGGAACTGGTCGGCGCTGTCCGCCGACAGCCCCATCGCGTAGCGGTCGTCGGCGATCTCCCACCGGGTGTCGAGCATCTTGCCGCCGAGGGTCTGGGCGGCGGGCCGGTAAAGCCGGTGGACCTGCCGCCAAAGGATGTGCCGCACCTGGCGGAAGGTGGGCGCGGTGCTGAGGACGATTGCGCCGTCCTGGTGGGCGTGGAGAAACCAGAGGACGGCCACGGCGGCGCAGAAGCCCTTGCCCAGGCCGTTGCCCGACTTGACGGCGACGCGGCGGTGCGCCAGCAGGGAGTCCAGCACTTCCTCCTGCTTGCTCCAAAGCCGCACACCCAGCACGTCGCGGGCGAATTCAACCGGGGACATCAGGGCCGGGCCCGGACCATCAGTCATACCGGCCTAGAGTCCGCCGGGATAGCCGGACTGCATCGCGGTGGTCCGCGAGGGACCGGAGGCGGCGTGGGCGGATGCGCCGTTGACCGTGCCGGGGCCAGACGCGGGGCCGCTATCCGTCGCCCCGCCGGGGCTGAAGAGGAAACCGCAGTCGCGGCAGCGGTAAATGTCGTTGTCTTCGGGGATTCGCTTTTCCAGGGTCAAAAGCCGCAGTGATTGGCATCGTCGGCAGTTCAAGGACTACACCTCTCCGCGTTCCGGCGACAGCGCCGGACAGAATAAAAAAGGACAGACCAGCAAGGGTCTGTCCCGCTTCAATCAACGCTAGGGAAGGGTAATCCCGGCTGTCAACCGGCCCGTGTCACCCAGAAACGGTTTTACCGCAGAGAATGCAGAGGGCGCGGGGATTTTTGGGTATATCTATAAAACTCTGCGCTCTCGGCGTACTCTGCGGTTAATCGTACTCCCTAGCCGGGGTTGTACTTGGTGACCAGTTCGGCTACCCGGGAATCGATGCCGCCGATCTCGACACCGCCGTCCAAGCGCGCCACGCCCAAGTGGGCGTCCCGCTGGATTTCTTCCCAATCCGGCTCAAGCTCAAAATTGTCGCGAAGTTCGTCGAAAAGCGAGTCCAGCGAAGCCTTATCAAACATATCGACTCGAAACACCCTCCTTCAGGAATAAGGGGCAAGAATAACGCCCCGATTGCGGTCTAATCCGCACGCTAGTCTACCGCGTTCGCGGGTAAGTGACAAGGGGAAAAACGAGGTTTGCCGATTCGGACTATCGCCTCGTCTTTCCCCCGTCAGTGTTCTCCGGGATAAATCTCGTCCGGCGCGGGTAGCTGTTGCGGGCGGCGTTGCTGCCACAGGTAGACGCTGACTACCGCCGCGGGAATCAGCAGGATGATCGCGCCCATCATGGCCACCACCGCCCACGGCGGCAGGCCCAGGATCGCGTCCATCTGGTCCTTGATCCAGTGCAGCAGCTCCGGGTCGGCGGCGTCCCCGGCGTGACCCAGCACCAACCGGAACAACGCGCCCGCCCCGCCCATCAGTCACCCACCCAGACCACCGCCGGTTTCTGATAACGGGCCGAGTATTTGCGCTCCCGGATGGTGAAGGCCGAGATGGCCGCCGGAATCAAGAGTGACGCGGCGATGGCGAAGGGCAGGGTGTACGAATCGGTGACGTCGTAGAGCTTGCCCGCCAGCAACACGCTGAAGAACCCGCCGAATTGGTGGAACATAAAGGTAATGCCCGAAATGGTCGCCAGGGCGCGCAGTCCGTAAACGTCGGCGGTCAGCGACGAAGTCAGGGGCAGAGTAGCCACCCAGGAGAACCCGGCGATGCTGGCGAAGATCCAGAGCCCCGCCACTGACGGGATCGTCAGCAGCATCAGGTAGGCCGCGCCGCGCATGATGTAGACCAGGGCCAGCCAGTTCTTGGTGCCGCCCACCTTGTCGGAGAGCCACCCGGCGGCCAAGGCGCCCACAATGTTCAGCGCGTTCATGTAGCCGAATATCAATGCCGCCGTACCGCCGGAAACGCCCCGGTCCAGAGCGTAGGGTATGAAGTGGACGGTGATGATGAAGGTGGTCGCGCCGCAGACGAAGTAGGCCCCGGCCATCTGCCAGATGGGGGCCGACTTGAAAGACTCGCGCCACGACTCGACTTCCAACGGCCCGCCCTGCCGCCGCTGTTGCCCGGCGGCGTCCTCCGGCAGCGCGGGGTCGCCGTCGGGGTGCAGCCCCATGTCGGACGGGTACTCGCGGATGAACAGGTAGGCCAGCGGCAGGGCCAGCAGCACGCAGACGCCCAAGCCCAGCCAGCCGATGCGCCAGGACCCGGTGGCGTCCAGCAGATACCAGGCGAAGGGCACCATAACCAGTCCGCCCAAGGAGAGGGCCGCCGAGTTTAGGCCGATGGCCCGCGCCCGTTGTCGACGAAACCAGCGGGCCATGAGCGTGGCGGTGTTGGTGAGGCCCGACCCGCCGTGGGCGAGGGCGGAGACCAGCCCGAACATCACGATGAGGAACGCGATGTGGAAGGTCAGGGCCAGCAGGATGGTGGTGACCCCGATGACCAGTATGCTGGCCAGGATCAGGGTTCGCCCGCCCGTCTTGTCGAAGATCCTTCCCATGAAGGGCTGGGTGACGCCGTTGACCAGGATGCCCGCCGCCCCGGCCAGTGATATCGTGAAACGGTTCCAGCCAAACTCCGTCTCCATCGGCACGATGAACACGCCCAGCCCGTTCCGAGCGCCGATAGCCACGAACCCGATGAAAATCGCCGCGGCGCAAACGTACCAGCCGAAAAAGACCGGCTGCCTAGCGGGCTTATTCGCATCCATAGCTGTTCACCGTTCTCGCGGTCTCGTATCGTGCAAATAGAGAGTGGGCCTTCATCATACCATCCACATGGAACTAGCGTCCCGCCGGTCCGGTCTCCGGCAGGGCCTGTGCAAAGTCTTTTGGCAGCGGCATTTCCGAATTGAAACGGTGCCGTGCACAACGTTCAGTAAAGCTACTGATAGGTTCTGGTATGTCAGCATGAAAGTCCTGGAGCGACTTTGCACAGGCCTTGGGTCTCCGGCCAGGGCTATTGCATTTGAAAATTTCCGGCTTCGCAAGCGGCATTATTGGATATTTTTCACGGGATTTCCCGCCTTAATCACCAGCCTCTCCAAGAGATTTTGCCCATTCTGGTCGCCGGTTGGTTGAAATTTACGGCTAGAGCCTGCATTTCCCTACTCGAATGGGCCACCAGAATTTCAAATGCGATAGCCCTGGGTCTCCGGCGTAACGACCGGGGAATATTTGACCCTTCAGGCTGTCGGTATCTAAACTGGCGCTAGATTGTGACGGCTCGAAAGGTGAAACGCATGGGATTCAAACTGGTCATCTGCCCTCCGAATTACCAGGAACATTGGCCCCAAAGACTCCGCGAAGAGATTCCCGACCTAGAGGTGCATCTGTGCCCCACGGTGGGCGAGGCGATGGAGGTTATCGGCGACGCCGACGCCGCATTCGGCGACATCGTGCCCGAGCTGCTGGAACGGGCGGAAAACCTCAGGTGGGTGGCCTGTCCCCAAGCCGGCCCCAGGGCCGGGTACTACCACCAAAAGCTGATCGACAGCGATATAGTCGTTACCAACACGCGAGAAATCTACAACGATCACATCAGCGCCCATATCATGTCGCTGCTACTGGCCTTCGCCCGCGGCTTGCAGGTCTACATCCCGCAGCAGGTCGAGGGAGTGTGGCGTCAGGGCTATCAGACCATATACCTGCCGGAAGCCACGGCGATTGTGGTCGGCGTGGGCGGCATCGGGGGCGAGACCGCCCGGCTGTGCTCCGAATTCGGGATGACGGTGCTGGGGGTAGACCCCCGGCTGGCAGAGCAGAGTCCGGGCGTGGCGGAGTTGCACCGCCCCGACAGCTTGCTCGACGTGCTGCCGCGGGGCGACTTCGTCATCGTTACGGTGCCGGAGACACCGGAAACCCAAGGAATGTTCACTCGCACTCAGTTCCAGGCCATGAAGGACACCGCCTTCTTCATCAACATCGGACGCGGGGCGACGGTGGTGTTGGACGACCTCGTGGATTCGCTGCGGGCGGGCGAGATTGCAGGAGCCGGGCTGGACGTGTTCCAAGTCGAGCCGCTGCCCGACGGACATCCCCTCTGGACCACGCCGGGGGTCCTGATTACACCCCACGTCGCCGGTGTCGGCCCCTACCTGGACGACCGCCGCACGGAGCTGTTCGTGGACAACTGCAAGCGGTTCAACGAGGGCCGCCCGCTCCGCAACATGGTGGACAAGGCCAACTGGTTCTAGGCGGGCGGGCCTAGACCAGGCCGAGGCGGCGGAGGTCGTCCATCGTCCAGTGGGCTTGGTCCTGGAGCATAGCCCCAAGCCTATTCACCCTGAAAGTGGCACCGGGGCGATGGTAGGAAACAGTAACTCTTCGTCCGTCTGGGTGGTAGTACTGCCGGTGGTTGCCTGGCCGTTGTGCAGCCACGAATCCATCACGTTCCAGTGCAGATACAATTTGGCGGGCAGTGAGCGAGCGTATCCTCGAGAAATCGATCTGGCTCATAGGGTAACAACAATGAATTGACCGCCAGGAGCCGTTGTCTCGACAGGGATGGCCTCTCCGTGGACAATCATGCTTTCAAGGGTCATGCGCAGGACCTGATGTATATTTATGTACGCCTCTTCCCAAGTTAGACCGCCAGTAGCTGCTCCTCGAGTTACCAAGGCTGGACAACAGGCGAACCATTGGTCTTCGTCAGGTTCAATCACAGCTTGAAACTTGTAGGTTTTTGCGGAGTGGTCTTTTTTCGAGGCCGGTTCCAGCTTTGGCCGCACAGCTATGAAAGCCTGATTTTCATCCAGAGAAACCGGATATTCCGGTTCTTCGGGAACGGGCATTCCCAGCTCCAGCATAGTTTCGATATTGGCCTTTAGAATTTCTTCTAAAAGATTCCACGCTTCCTCCTGGGTATCACCCCCCGCGAAGCCCCCGTAACGCTCCATCGTAGGACATCGGACAAGCCAACCGTCTTCGTCGGGTTCAATTTCTGTGAGAAACCTGTATGTCTTCATTGCTTCCAACCTCCGGTGCCCGGCGCTGAGATGGGGCGAATCCGGCTGCATTGACTCCCAACGCAGCCGGATGGATGCTGTAGCCTGCCGAAACGCGCTTGCCTAGTCCCGCAAAGCAACCGCGTCCCGGGCGGCGCTGGCGCCGGAGAGGCGGCCGAAGACCATGCCGGCGCTCAGGCCAGAGCCGCCGGGATAGTTGTGGTAGAAGAGGCCGCCTACCATCTCGCCCGCCGCGTACAGGCCGGGGATGGGCTCCAGGCTGGTGTTCAGCACCCGGCCCCGGTTGTCGATGCGTACGCCGCCGAAGGTGAACGATATGCCGCAGGTCACGGCGTAGCCGAGATAGGGCGGCGTGTCCACCGTCTGCGCCCAGTTGGTCTTGGGCGGCGTGATGCCCACCGTGCCGCGTCCGTCCTTCACCGTGGGGTTGTAGGGAACGCCGGTCTGCACTGCCGCGTTGTATTCCTTGATGGTCGCGGCCAGCCCCTCGGGGTCGATGTCCAGACGCCGGGCCAGCTCCTCGATGCTGTCGGCTTGGGCCATCGTGACCTGCGGGATGTGATACTCGTCGCGCAGCAGGTGTTTCACCTTGTCGTCGAAAATCTGGAAGGCGACGCCCTGGGGCTGGGTCAACAGCGCGCGCCCGTAGGTGACGTAGGTATAGTTGCGGAAGTCGTATCCCTCGTCCAGGAAGCGTTCACCGTCGAGATTCACGATCAGGCCGAAGGGGTAGGAGTGCTTTTGGTATAGCTCCGTGATGGTGCGGTCGCCGTAGGCCGGGGCGTTCAGGTCCCATGCGACGGCGTGGCAACTGCTCCAGTGGCCGTGGGGCATGGCCCCGGCCTCCAGCGCCATGCGGATGCCGTCGCCGGTGTTGTAGGGGATGCCCCGCACCTTGACCAGTTCCCAGCCGGGGCCGAGGTAGCGGCAGCGCATCTCGGCGTTGGCCTCGAATCCCCCGGCGGCCAGCACCACCGAGCTGGCATACACGTCTTCCGTTCCTTCCGGGCCGAGGACGCGCAGGCCGTTGACCCGGCCCATGTTGTCGCGCAGCAGTTCGGTGCCTTGCGTGGAGTAACGCACCTCGATTCCCTCGGCGCGGCAGACGTCGAACTGCTGGTCCGACAGGCCCTTGCCCGCGCCCACTGCCTCCACCAGCAGCCCGCCCCAGAAACGGAACTTGCCGATGTCCTCATCCCGGAACGCCTGCCGCCCGTAGGACAGGACGAACCGCACGCCCTTGGAGCGCATCCACTGCATGGTCGGCAGCGATTGGCTGACCAGAATCTGGGCCAGCTCCGGGTCGCTGAGTCCTTGGGTGACCCGCATCATGTCGTCGTAGAACTGGTCTTCGGTATAGCTGCCGACCTCCACCGACTCTTCCTCGGTGGGCGACATGTCGGGGATGACCGTCTTGATGTCTTCCAGGTCATTGAAGGCGAAGCGGATGATGCCGCCGGTGAAGTAGGTGTTGCCGCCCCGGAAATACTCCGGGGCCTTCTCCACCACCAGCACCGACTGGCAGACTTCCCTGGCGGCAATGGCGGCGGAAAGCGCGGCGTTGCCCGCTCCCACCACGATAACGTCATAGGGGTTGTCCAAGATGCACCTCATAACTGATTGGGTTGGGCCTTATTTTAACGCAGAGAACGCAAAGGGCGCAGAGATGATGATATGGGAAAACCCCTTAGCCGTTGCTATGGGCTACAATACTGGTTGTGCCAGTTACTAAAATGATCATCCTGCTTCCCTTCGTCCTAGTAGTCCAACATCTTTGTATTGATGGACAATTCCATTGACGGGATTACTTGGCAAGGATTGGATTGCGAACATCGCTTCAAAAGCAGTCCATCATTTCAAAGCAGTTGGACTACTAGCCCTCCTGCTGGCCGTCGCCTGCGCTGCAGAAGGCCCAACGGCTGCCCCGACGGTGGTCATGCCTACGCCCACCCCGGACTTGGGGGCGACGGTGCAGGCTGCTGTGGCCGCCGCGCTCCCCACGGAAACGCCCACCCCAACGCGGCGTCCCACGCCTATTCCCCGGCCTACGGCCACATCAACGCCCAACCCGGCAGCCTCGCTGAGCGAGATGGTGCGGCAAGCCCGCCCTGCCGTGGTGCGAATCGAGACCTACGCTGGCGGCGGCACCGGAGTCATTTTCGACACGCAGGGGCAAACCGCATACGTCATCACCAACTACCACGTTGTAGAGGGTTTCAGTCAAATCAACGTTGTGGTAAACGACTCGGCGACCTACCGCGGCACGGTTCGGGGCACCGACCATGTGCGTGGACCTGGCGGTGGTGAGTATCTGCTGCGGCAGGTTCCATACCTTGCCCTTCGGCGATGCCTCTCGACTCGAACCGGGTGACGAAGTGGTGGCCATCGGTTACGCCCTAGGGTTGTCGGGCGAGGCCACCATCACCCGGGGCATTGTCTCCGCTATGCGCTACGTCCCCGATTACCGCAGCGACGTGATTCAGACGGACGCCGCCATCAACCCCGGCAACAGCGGCGGGCCGATGCTTTCGATGGCCGGCGAAATCCTAAACCAATACCAAGGTGGGATGTGCATTTCGGAGGTCTTGAAGACGACCTAAAGGACTCCACGGCACTTCATCTCACCTTTACGTCCCAACTTGGGGCGACCGACAGTGCGGTCTAGCGATATGTACATTTCACCTTGGCTTTAGTTTAGGTATCAACACTTTTGGTATAGATAAGTCGATAGGCGAAGGGCTGAACTTCGCCATCTCAGAAGGGACGGTGCGGGCGCGGATTCCCGCCCTAAAGACCGCACGGGCAGCCCCGACGCCCACGCCTACGGGCAGGCCGCCGTCCGATGGCTCTTTCTTATCCCTGAGTACTAACGAAACGCATACCTGTGCGGTGAAGACCAGCGGATCCGTTATCTGTTGGGGAGAGGAGCATTTTCTATATTCCTACGGACAGGCCACGCCGCCAGCCGGTTCTTTCGCTTCAGTCAGCGCGGGCTCTGGCCACACCTGCGGAGTGAGAACCAACGGCTCCGTATCCTGCTGGGGTCGGGATGACGACGGCCAAGCCACACCGCCCCCAGGTTCCTTTGCGTCCGTCAGTGCAGGCTACGACCACACTTGTGGAGTGAAGACCAACGGTTTAGTCTCGTGTTGGGGGGATAACAGTAACGGAAAGGCCACACCGCCTGCTGGTTATTTCACTTCTGTCAGTGTAAAGTTCGGCAGTTCTTGCGGTGTAAGGACAGACAGCAAATTGATATGCTGGGGGAATTACATTTTGTTTCCACCCGAGGCTATTGACTTATTCATCTCCGGTTTATTCGCCTCCGTCAGCCTCGGCCACGGTTACGATTGTGGAGTAAAAACAAACGGAAGTGTAGTTTGCTGGGGTGCCGCTCTTACATACACACCGCCAGTCGGTTCTTTCAAGTCCGTGAGTGTTGGTGGAGTTCACGCCTGCGGGGTGAGAACCACGGCTCCCTCTCCTGCTGGGGCCTGGATGACGGTGGCCAAGCCACAACGCCCGATGAATCTTTCACATCCGTGAGTGCTGGTCCCTTTCACACCTGTGGGGTAAAAAGTGATGGCTCCGTCGTTTGCTGGGGTGATAATTCCTTTGGACAATCTACTCCACCCAAGTAAGCCTACCCTAGAAGTATCGTATCATGCCCCACTGCGCCTGGGACTTTGCGCTGTTACTGCCGGGGAGCGCATACGATCCGTTGGATAGGAGGCACGATAATGACCAGGCAAAAGACGCTGCTGACCGCCGAGGAGTTCTACCTCTTCTGCTGCCAAAACGAAGGGCGCTATGAACTGGTGGATGGAGAGGTGGTGGAAATGGCCCCTGCCAACGATGAACACGGAGAAATCGCCAGCTATATAACCACCGCGTTCACCATCTACTCCCGGCGGCGCGGAGTCGGGCGGTCGAGGGTAGATACCGGCTACCGGCTGCGCATAGGCCCGGACACGGTGCGCGGCCCCGATGTGTCTTTCGTACTGCGCCCCCGCGTGGAGGGCCGGGGCAGTGGCTTCGTACCCGGCGCGCCGGACATCGCGGTGGAGGTTGTCTCCCCCTCCAACACCGCCGCGGAGGTGGCCCGAAAGGTGGCCGAATACTTGGCCGCCGGTTCGCAAAGGGTCTGGGTTGTCTATCCGGCGGGCCGCAGGGTGGTCATCCACTGCGCCGACGGCTCAGTTATTTCCTATAGTGGCGATGACGTGATAACCGACGAGGAACTGCTGCCCGGCTTCTCTCTGCCTCTGTCCGAAATTTTCGAGTAGCCAACCGCAGCTTGCTGAAAAGGGGATTATATTGTCATCGCTCGTTCGCTGCGCTTGGGCCACCACGCCGCTCGGCATCGAATACCACGATGCGGAATGGGGCGTGCCTCTGCACGACGACCGGCAACTGTTCGAGTTCCTGGTCCTGGAGGGGGCACAGGCCGGCCTCTCATGGGAGCTGATCCTGCGGAAGCGCGACGCTTACCGCGCAGCCTTCGACGATTTCGACCCCTCTAGGGTCGCCGCCTACGACGACGACAAGATCGCCGAACTGCTGGCCAACCCCGGCATAGTGCGCAACCGGCTCAAGGTGCGTGCGGCCATCGGCAACGCCCGCGCCCTCCTCGACGCACAGCAGGAGTTCGGCAGCTTTGACGCCTATATCTGGCGCTTCGTGGGCGGCAGCCCGGTCAGGAATTCCTGGCAGTCGCTGGGCGACATCCCTGCCAGCACCACCGAATCGGAGACCATGAGCAAGAAGTTGCGGAAGCGCGGCTTCCGGTTCGTCGGCCCCACCATCTGCTACGCCTTCATGCAGGCCACCGGTATGGTCAACGACCACACCACCGACTGCTTCCGCTACGACCAGGTAGGCTGACCTGCCGGAGGCCGCGCCCCAAGCCGGCCATCCGCTAGAATAGACCCCATGCGACCGCTGTGCATCCTGCTCCTTGCGATGGCGTCCCTCTTGGCCGTGGCTTGCGGCGGAGATGCGCCCACCGCCACGCCGGACTTGCCAGCCACGATTCAAGCCGTGGTTTCGGACGCCTTGCCTACGCCAACCCCCACGCCGACGCCGGACATAGACGCTACCGTCGAGGCCCGCATGGCCGCCACCATAGCCGCAGAGCCGACGCCCGGTCTTGTCCCGACTCTGACTGCGTCGCCCGTTCCCACACCCACACCTACCGCAACTGCGACACCTGTTCCCACCCCCACTCCTGTCCCTACTGCAACACCAACGCCTGCTCCGACTGCTACGCCCACGCCAGTCCCAACTGCTACGCCCACGCCAGTCCCAACTGCTACGCCCACGCCCAGGCCGGTCCCCACCGCCACACCGCGTCCCACGCCCACCAAAGACCCGGCCGCGTCGCTGAGCGAGATGGTCAAGCAGGCGCGTCCTGCCGTGGTCAGGATCGAAAGCAGGGTCGGCAGCAGCGTCGGCGTCGGCAGCGGGGCCATTTTCGAGACTCAAGGACAAACCGGATACGTCATTACCAACCATCACGTGGTTGAGGGGGTTGCGGAAGTGGACGTCACCGTATACGACTCGGACACCTACCGCGGCTCGGTCTTGGGGACGGATCCGGTCAGCGACCTCGCGGTGGTCAGAATATGCTGCGGCGAGTTTCGGACGCTGGCCTTCGGCGACGCATCCCGCCTGGAACCTGGCGACGAGGTGGTGGCCATCGGCTACGCCCTGGGGCTGTCGGGCGAGGCCACCATTACCCGGGGCATCATATCCGCCATCAGATACAATTCCAGGCTTCAGAGCGACGTAATTCAGACCGACGCCGCCATCAACCCCGGCAACAGCGGCGGCCCGATGCTCTCGATGTCCGGCCAGATTATGGGCATCAACACTTTTGGCTACATCGGAACAGGGATAGAAGGCCTAGGCTTTGCGGTATCGGTGAAGACGGTCCAGCAGCAAATTCCCTCACTCCGCACCGGCCGACCGCCCACGCCAACCCCACGCCCTCCGCCGCCTCCGCCGCCCAGTTCCTACGCCTCCGTTAGCGCTGGCCACTTCCACACCTGCGGAGTGGGGACCAACGGCTCCGTGTTCTGCTGGGGATTTAATGATGATGACCAGGCCACGCCGCCATCCGGTTCTTTCACCTCCGTTAGCGCTGGTGTCTCCCACACCTGCGGAGTGGAGTCCAACGGCTCCGTAGTTTGCTGGGGACAGGATTACACGGTCCGGGACACGCCGCAGTCCGGTACGTTTACCTCCGTCAGCGCTGATATCTCCCACACCTGCGGAGTGAAGACTGACAGCTCCGTGGTCTGCTGGGGATTCAATGGTGATGGCCAGGCCACGCCGCCGTCCGGTTCTTTCACCTCCGTTAGCGTTGGTGGCTCCCACACCTGCGGAGTGAGTTCCAACGGCTCCGTAGTCTGCTGGGGCAGTAACCATTCCCGTGAGGGGGATATCATCGGACAGGCCACGCCGCCGTCCGGTTCTTTCGTCTCCGTTAGCGCTGGATACGACCACACCTGCGGAGTGAAGTCCAACGGCTCCGTAGTTTGCTGGGGAAGCGATAGTTCTGGCCATGCCACGCCGCCGGCGGGTTCTTTCACCTCCGTTAGCGCTGGTGTCTTCAGCACCTGCGGAGTGAAGACCAACGGCTCCGTGGTCTGCTGGGGATTAGATGGCTATGGAGAGGCCACGCCGCCGGCGGGTTCTTTCACCTCCGTTAGCGTTGGCGCCTCCCACGCCTGCGGAGTGAAGACCAACGGCTCCGTAGTTTGCTGGGGTAGTAACCATGATTTTAACGATGCTTTCGTTGGCCAGGCCACGCCGCCATAGTCGTAGTGAGCGGGGCCAAGCGGAGAACTAAATGACACGCTGCGCTTGGGCCAACACGCCCCTTGGCATCGCCTACCACGACGCGGAGTGGGGCGTGCCGGTGCATAACGACCGCCTATGGTTCGAGTTCCTGACGCTGGAAGGGCGCTCAAGCCGGGCTTAGCTGGGAGACCATCCTGCGGAAACGCGAGTCGTACCGCGCCGCCTTCGACAACTTCGAGCCGTCAATGGTTGCCGCCTACGACGACGCCAAGACTCAGTCCCTGCTGTCCGACCCCGGCATCATCCGCAACCGCTTGAAGGTGGCCTCAGCCATCACCAACGCCCAAGCATTTCTGGAAGTCCAGACCGAATTCGGCAGCTTCGACGCCTTCATCTGGGGCTTCGCCGGCGGCAGCCCGACGAAAAACGCCCGCCGGTCCGTGGAAGAAGTCCCGGCCACGACGCCGGAGTCCGATGCCCTGAGCAAGGAACTGCGGCGGCGCGGCTTCAAGTTCGTCGGCAGCACCATCTGCTACGCGCTGATGCAAGCCACTGGCATCGTCAACGACCACACCACCGACTGCTTCCGCTATGAGCAGGTGAGTTAAACACAGAGGGCAAAATAGAGATAATCTAGGTTCGCCCGGCGTTAGAATATAAGCCGTGAAACTCTTGAGCATATTGTTTCTCGCGCTGGCGCTATTGCTGGCCGTTGCCTGCGCGGGGGAGAGTCCGACACCCACCCCCGACTTGCCAGCGACAGTACAGGCCGCCGTGGCCACCGCGCTTCCCAGGCCGACGCCCACCCCAAAGCCGGACATCGGCGCCACGGTGGCCGCTGGCATCGCGGCCACCGTGGCCGCCGCGCCTACGCCGCGCCCGACGCCGGACATAGACGCTACCGTCGATGCCCGCATGGCGGCCACCATCGCCGCCATGCCCACGCCTACGCCGATACCAAAGCCTACCCCTACTCCTGTGCCGACGCCGACGCCCACGCCAACCGTGACTCCGACGCCTACCCCCACAGCAACGCCACGCCCGACTGCGACTCCACGTCCGACGCCTACGCTGCCGCCGACCAAATCCCCGGCGGAGCTGTTGAGCGAGATGGTCAAGCAGGCACGGCCTGCCGTGGTCAGGATTCAGACCGGCGCAGGGTCGGGTTCCGGGGTTATTTTCGAGACGCAGGCCCAAACCGGGTACGTCATCACCAACCATCATGTTGTCGAGGGCGCATCGCTGGTCAGCGTCATCATCAACGACTCGACCACCTACCGCGGCACAGTGCGCGGCACCGATCCTGTCCGCGACCTGGCAGTGGTCAGCATCTGCTGCGGCAGATTTCACGCGCTGCCCTTCGGCGACGCCTCCCGCCTCGAGCCCGGCGAAGAAGTGGTGGCTATCGGCTACGCCCTGGGCCTGCGGGGCGAGGCTACCATAACCCGAGGCATCGTTTCCGCCATCCGCTACGACTCCCGCCATCAAAGCAACGTGATTCAAACCGATGCCGCCATCAACCCTGGCAACAGCGGCGGGCCAATGCTCTCAATGTCCGGCCAAATCCTGGGCATCAACACCTTCCGTATCGATGAGTCGATAACCGGGAGGTCGGCGGAAGGGCTAGGCTTCGCGATTTCGGAAACGACGGTGCAAAGCCGGATCCCCGTGCTCCGTGTGGGTACGCCTGCAGCCACTCCAGTGCCGACCCGCCGCCCGCCGCCAACGCCGTCGCCTAGCCCCGGCAGCGGTTTCGGCCCTCTCAGCGGCGATCTGCGGCACGACCCTTCCGATGATTTAATCGAGATAGAGCGAGCTGGGGTTTCCATTGCTAACATAGTTGTGGAGTCCACTTTTGTTAACCCTTATTCGTCCAATTCGAACTCTTGGGATTACGGTTTTATCCTGCGGCGAGAACGTAACGATCGGGCTATTCACATCGTCCTAACTAGCGATCGGAATTGGAGCCTTGCGTGGAGGGAGACACCAAGTTCCGACAACCAACAGTTAGGCAGTGGAACACTTAGCGACTTTAATACCTCCGCCGGAGGCCGAAACCGCCTACGGGTCGTTGCCATCGGGGAACGCGGCTGGCTTTTCGTTAACGGCGAATTTATCTCCACGCTGGATTTGTCAGACGTGACCCAGGCAGGCGACGTTGCCGTCATTACCGGGGCCTACGAGGGCGATGAAGTGGCAGGGGCCGTAACCCGGTTCGAGGATTTCATCGGCCTCAAGCTGAACAAGCGATACGGTCCCGCCGCCGGGCGGTTGGAAAAGGAGCCGGGATTTGTCGCGGAACACGATAGCCGGGTGTGGACGCGGGACCTGGTGGCGGAAGCCGAGTTCGTCAATCCAATGGGCACCGAGTGGGACTATGGATTCATAATTCGCAACCCGGAATTAAACCGGCTCGAAGTCATCGGCTTGACCGGTGCAGGCCGGTGGTTCCACTACACTCTCGATATTGGAGATGGCGAATATACCCAGGTTGCGGATGGTCGCCTGCCCGCCGACTTCCTCAACAAGAATCATTTGTTGGTCCTCGCGGTCGGAGAAACAGGCTTGTTCCTCCTGAACGGCCAACCTGTGGCCAAGCTCGACCTGTCCCACAACCTGGACTATGGTTCGGTGAGCGTGATGGGAGATTTCTTCCTGAATCACCAGGGTTCGCCGGAGTTCGAGAATTTCAACGTCTGGGCGCCGTAGGGTAGAATTAGGAAATGCAGAACGGAGAAACCCGGCAGCAGAAGCATGTCCGCAACGCCAGGCGCTTCCTGGAGGCGGCCGACGAACTGTTCGACCAGGGAGACTACTTCCAGACCTCGGAGAAGCTGTGGGGAGCGGCCAGCCATGCCGTGAAAGTCCTCTGCATTCGGCGTCGTTGGCGGCATAGCAAATACTCCCACCTGCGGGAAGCCGTGATACGGCTGGCTGAAGAGACCGGGGATGTTTCCCTGGACCCTGCTTTCAGAACAGCCTACTCTAACCACCTCAACTTTTACAGCGACGGAATGGAAGCCGATGACGTGGGCAAAGACCGCCCGATAATCCGGCTGCTGGTAGACAAGCTGCTGACCGCCGCCGGGCAAGACGATGGGTAGCTTGCCCGCCATCATCGCTTGCCATTAAGATACCCGCAACGGGCGACAGCATCTTTGTCAGGGGGAAACGTTCAGCATGAAAGCGGCGAGACTTGCCGGTCCCAAACACTTCGAGCTATTGGAAACGGACACTCCCACCGCCGGCGACGGCCAGTGCCTGGTCAAGCTGGAGCGGGTATCCGTCTGCGGCAGCGACATCCGTCACGGCTTCCAGATCAACCCGGAAGAGATGTACCCCATGCCCATCGGCTCCCCTTGTCACGAACTGGCCGGAACCATCGTCGAGAGCCGCACCGACTCCTATCACGAGGGGCAGCGCGTAATCGTCATCCCGGCGCGCGGCGGGGGCGGGCTGGTGGAGTACATCGTCTCCGACCCCGACCGGATGATCCCGCTGCCCGACCAAGGCCCGCTGGACGAATGGGTCATGTGCCAGCCCTCCGGGACCGTTCTGTATTCGTGCCAGCAAATGCCCAACCTGTTGGGCAAGAACGTGCTGGTAATGGGGCAGGGCAGCATCGGCCTCAGCTTCACCATGATCACCTCCCGCATCGGCGCGCGCAGCGTCATCGCCGCCGACCTGCTGGACTACCGCCTGGAAAAGGCCGTCGAGATGGGGGCAACTCACACGATCAACCCGGACAAGGATGACATAGAAGAAGCGGTCAACGAACTGACCGATGGCCAGGGGGCCGACGTGGTAGTGGAGGCCGCCGGCTACCCCGACACCTTCAACATGTGCTTCCGGCTGGTGCGGCAGTTCGGCACCGCCATCATCTTCGGAATCCAGACCGAGGACTTCGTGCCCTTGGAGCACAACTACCTGATGGAGCGCCAGCCGCGCATCATTCCGACCACCGGGGCGCGCAGCGGCGACCCCACCAGCTACATAAAGGAAATCGTGGCCCTGCGAGAGCGGGGATGGTGCGATCCGTCGAAATTGATCACCCACCGCATAGGTTTCTCCGATGTCCAAAGGGCGTATGATATGTACGATCAACGCCAAGACAACATCATCAAAGTGGTAATGAACATCAACGAGTAACGGCGGGGGCCATTGCCCCGGCGCGGTTGCGCCAGCGATGTTAAGACGAGGGGTGCAAGTGTGAGGGCGGCTGACGAGATCAGACTGGTCAGGCAGAACCTCTCCCTGGCGATGTCGGTGTGGCGGGCGGCCAGCGAGGGGGTAATCCCCCCGGAGGCCATTCTCGGTCCGCCGCCGGAAACTCCCAGCGAGTGGGCCGAGTCCGCCGTCGACCAGTACAGCCGGTTGACCCGCTCCACCGCCAACCAAGTGCGGGCTTCATTCTCCCTTGCGGCGTTGCAGGCCCACCGCAGCCTGGACTCCCTGTTCTCCGGCGAGCCCATCTATGAGGAGCCTCCCGATCTTCAGGCGGCGCGGTCGGTCCTGTACCTGGTACACCGGGCGGTAGACCGGGCCATGCTGACCCCGGCGTGGGACTGCCCGCCCCGCTACCGGAGGTTGTTTGAAGTGCGCCCGGTGCGCTTCGTGCTCGACGCCGCCGACATTCACGGACACGCCTTGAAGTGGGACGACTTCGGCGGCCTGGACAAATATCTGGACCTGATGGACTACTGCGTCCACGTCGCCGGGAGTCGGCCTACACGGGTCGCGCAGGAGCCTGTGCTCTCTCCTTCGGACCCCCCGGTCTCTTTAGAAACCCTGCTAGCCCCCGACGTGGAACCGGCCCGCCCGCCCACCGGCCCGCGGCTGGCGCCCTCGTCGTCGGGCAGATTCCCGGCGGTCGATACCGCCAACTCCGTGCAATCGTTCGTGGCCGCCCGCTGCGAGATTGGCCCGCATTGCCGTTCCTTGGCGGGAGACCTCTACAGCGGTTATGTAGCCTGGTGCCAAGAGAACGGCCAGCCCCCGCTCCCCCAAAGAAGTTTCGGGATGCGGTTGACCGACCTGGGGCTGGAGCGCAAGCGGCGCGGCCGGGGCAAACACTGGTGGGAAGGGGTACGCTTGGCCAATCAAGCCGGAAAAGCGTCTGCGCCCGCCGTTTACTCCGCCAACGGACGCCAAGAGTAGCCCGGACAACTACACTCTCACGGAAAGGCCCGGAGTCAGAACGTCAGCCGGACGCCGCGCCCGCTCCCGACGGACGCTCTTGGCCCAGTCAACATCCGGGCTGGCTGTAGTTCCCGCAACAACCGCGCCGCGTCCTGAGCTTGATCAGATTGTTGACCAGCAACGACCTCAGCTTCTTCCCCAGCGGCATCGGACTCCGCAAATTGGCCATCGGTTGGAAGGGCCTGTCTTCTCTCCCGCACATCAGGCCTGGATTATGCCGCTGACAGCAGCCCGTGGCAACCTTCGGCCAACCCTGAGACGATTGCGAAATTAAAAATCCCGGCCCGGAACGGCGGCGTTGCTCCCTCCCACGTCGCCTGAGAGGACCTGATCCGCGCGATCCCGGAATCCGAAATCTGTAATTCGCCAAGGCTGTCGCGCAGGGGCTGTCAGTGCCGCTATCCCCTTGCAGATGGCAAGGCCCAGACTGGTGTCTCCGACCGGTTCGCAACAGGCAACGGCGACGTGCTTCTGCTATACCTGGACCGCACCACCGACCACATAAACATTCCCCTGCCGGAACCCGAGTTCGCCCCCGCAGCATAGAGGCCATCCCCAACCAAACCAGCCCGAGGAAGAAATGACCCAGCACAGCGGCCAACGCTGCCCCAACTGCAGCAGGCCCATGATCGCCATAGACAAGAACAACCCAGTCTGTCCCAACGACATCCCCATCCTTAAGGAGATCATGAACGAACTGGACCCCGACGGAACCGTCCGCTACCAGACCACGGCCATGGCAGCCGCCGAGGCCGCCGACAACCTCAACCGCGCGCAGCGGCTGATCGACCAGATGGACAACGACACCAAGCCCCGTAGCAAGCGCAACCGCAGGAAGGCGCTCCAGCTCCTTCACCAAGCGCAGGACGCCGCCCGGTTCGGCCAGGCCATCATCCTACTCCAGCCCGACGACGAAGACATCCCATGCGGCCCCCGCACCGCCCCCAAGGGCCTTGAAGCCATCATCAGCGAATACAACCGCAACTGACCAGGCCCAGCAGTCCCATACGAGACGATTATGAAATTAGCTCTGGGGCCAAAATCGACATGGATCAGTTCCGCCCGAGGGCCGGCAAAGGCCCAACACCACCCGCTCCTAGATTCCGAATTCCGCAGCTCGGCCTAGCCGCGCGCAGACAGCCTGCCAATCTCCCGATGCCAGCTCCACAGACCCATAATGACAATTTACGAAATGCTGACACTATCGGCTGGACATGACGCGCAAAAAATGGTTACGATGAAAATCTACCAGAGGACACAGCACCGGCAAGGTTAGACCGAACAAGGCAAAGACCGAAAAGGCATTAGGAACCAGCGTAAGCCCGGCTCTGCACCAGATCGTAGCGCGACACGCCCGACAAACTGCTTCCGGTAACCCCTGGCTCAGGACCTCTCCGGCAAGACCATCCCCGGCCAACCCTCCCTCGGTACCCGCCTCGGTAAGACCCTATTCGTCCACGGAAGCAGATGACCCAGTTACCATTCCCTGAGCCTGATTACGAACTTCCAGACCAACTTAAACCCCAACTGCAAAACCAGTCCGAACCGGATATTGATGACACTTTACAGTGTCAATTAAAACGCCGTAATGGTACAATTGTTCTGTTAATAGAGAAGCCGCCGGAGGTAGCAACTCCAACGGCTTCCAACACCACAAGGGAATCAGGGCCCCTCGTGGCAAGACAGAATAGTAATAACCTGAGTTCGGGAAAGCTAAAAGGGATGAGGTAGAAGCTGAAGTTGCTGTTCTGGGATGTGGAGGGAAGGCTTTTTCTGTTGGTGACAGTAGGCGATCAAGCCACAGACCAGGTTGACCAGGAAGTTAGCCACGCTCCGGTGACGGGTGTGTTCAATTTGGGAAATGTTCTTCAGTTGGTCGTTGATGGTCTCAATAACCGCCCGCTTCCGTAACAACAGTTTGTCCTCCGGGGGCAACGGGCGCTGCTTCATGTTTTTGCGCCGGGGCGTGATTAACTCCAATCCTTGGGCCAGCAGTTGTTCGAACAGCGGTTGGGAGATGTAGCCTTTGTCTCCCAAGAGCTTGCCAAACAGGGTCTTAACCAGGTCCGGCAGCGGCTTGCGGTCATCCACGTTGCCCGGAGTTAGCCGGCAAGCCAGTATTTCGCCCCGGTCATTGACGATCAGGTGAAGTTTGAAGCCGTAAAACCAACCCATCGAGGTCTTGCCCCGCGCTGCGATACCCGCAAAGACCCGATGGCGTGGAATCCGTTTGTTATGGCATACCTTGATGGCGGTGGCATCCACGAAGGCCAGGCCGGAGCAACTGCCTTGGCGCTGTTGCAGGTAGGCTAACAGCGGGATGAGCACGGTAGGAGTCAACTCAACGAAGCGGTTGTAGCTGACCAGGTCCGGGAATTCGGCGCTAAGGCGGGGTTGGACGTATTCAGTGTAGTAGGCTTTGAAGGTGCGGTAGTGGGACTGGTGAAAGTGAATGAGAATCGTCATGGTCTCGCTGGGGGATAACTGTGGTGCGCGAACCCTCCGCTCCGGGGATTGCACCAGCGTGACCCGGCGCCAATGCGGTTGGAAAGCTTGCCAGAAATCATCGACATCACAGAACAGTTTAAGTAGACTCATGAAGGATGCTTCCTTGGTATCGTCTACCAGAAAGAATACCCGTTCTTTCTTTGGGAGGCATCCCTTTCCCGAACTCAGGTTAATACAAAAAATCCCGACTATACAAATCCCAAGAGTGGTTACGGGTTCTATGAACTCGTCCTCAACCTGTTCTTGAGGCACTCAGACGAGCTCGTCCAGGAGTTGGAGAAAGGCCACAAAACAAGCGGGCGCCATGGCTACCCAGTACGGGAACAGCTTTGTGTCTTCCTACTCCAGTGCCTCCAGAATGAGCGTTACAACAGCCACCTGCTGAACCGCCTCAGCGCCAGCCCGAAAATCATGGCGTCATGCCAAATCAACGAAGTCCCCAGCGAATACGCCTATTGTCGCTTCAAGAAAAAGCTCGTTGATTATTCCGAAATGCTGGATGACATCTACAACCTCACACTGAAGGACCCCGCTCGAGAAATCAGGCGTCTGAAAAAGGCCGGAGTGATCCCCAAGAAAACCCCGCGCCTGGGCCAATACCTAGCTATCGACGCCACGGACATACCAGCGTGGGCCAAGTACCGCTCGCCACACTGCAACGCCCCGGACAAGGAGAACTGTACTGAGAAGCACAGAAAACACTGCAACAATTCAGACGGGGCAAAGTGCAGCACGCACAGTAGCAAGCCCATCGCTGACCCAAGTGCCATGCTGGGCTATCGCACACCCAAAGGAAGGTCGGGGACCAGTACGGCGAACGATGGCGAGGACGCCAAGGAACTGTTCTTCGGCTACAAAGCTCACGTGATTGCCGATGCCATCTACGGAATACCCCTCCACATCACCCTCCGCCCGGCCAACGAGAATGAGACTACCTATTTCGCCCGAGACCTGGATGATACGCTGGAGCGTCACCCTTGGCTCAAGCCCAAGTTCGTGCTGGCTGACAAGGGCTACGACTCCCTGCCAAACTTCCAGCACACCGTCAAGCAGGGCATAATCCCCATCATAGCGGTGCGCCGGCCCCAGAAGGACAAGGAAACCAGGCAACGGCGGTTCGACAGCACCTACGACGAAGACGGGCGCCCGCTCTGCGTCGGCGGCCAGCCAATGGATTACATAGGTACGGACACAGAGGGAAATCACCACTTCCGTTGCCCCGGCGAGGGTTGTTCCCTCAAGGACAAGATGCACTGGACTCGCTATTGCAACTCTGGGCACTTGGAGAAGCCCAAGGGCAGGTTGTTGCGAATCATGGGCATTATCCCGCGTTTCACCAAGCTCTGGCGGAAGATCTACAACAAGCGGGGCGCTATTGAGCGCTGGTTCAGCAGCGCCAAGCGCTCTCGCCTGCTTGATAAGCACCAGCTCCTGAAGGTGGGCAAGATCAGGTTGCACGCCAACCTGTCCACGTTGGCATGGCTGCTGACAGCCCTTGCGCGCCTCAAGACCGACGACTACCGGCGCATGAGGCACATGTACATCCGGTTGCCGCGGGCAGGGAGACAAACCGGCAGAAACCCCGCCGAGCTGGAACTAGCCGAAGTCCAAGACTGCCAAGGCTGCCGCCTGTGCCCAGAACACGCCGCTACTGACGACGATACCGTCCTCAAACACGTGCTGTTCCAGATGCCCAGGGCCAAGATTTCCTGATCTCCAGCACCACCGGCCAACTCCCGGTCAGCAGGACGTGGAGAGAACTGCACCAGAAGCGCAGGAATAGAGTGCTGGTTCGGCAGCCCAAGCGGTCGAGGCTGCTGGACAACCACTAACACCTGAAGAAAGAGAAGATTGAGCTGCACGCCGAGATGTTCATGCTGGCGTCGTTGCTGACGACGCTGATACACCTTAGGGCGGACGACCACCAAGACATGAGGCGCATGACCGTCAGGCTGTCCTGACTCATACCGGCGGCGGAACCCGCCGAAGCGCGATCCTGCGCGGAGTGCTGTCTGTGGCCGTGGCACGGCAGGATGGCGGCATTGGACACGGTGTAAAGAAGGCAGTACGGATGCTTTGACATCACCATAGCTTGTGGTTACAATTTGCTGCAGGGAAACACGACGCTAGAGGACAGGCAAAATCCCAGGACCAGATCGTATGTCGAACACCGCTCCTAAAGCTACCAAGCCATCACCGGCGGAGGCCGCACAGGTCGACGCAGGAATAGTCGATGACCCCTACGTTTTCGAGTGGGACGAGCAGTGGTTCGTTGAAACGAAGCCACCCATAGAAGTCCAGCCTACTTTGCTTGAGCAAGTGCAACGGACCAGAGGAAAACAGAAAGCACCGAGGAAGCAAGATATCCACATCAGGTTGGACAGGGATGTTATTGATCACTTCAAACGGGACGGTCGTGGATGGCAAACCAGAATAAATGACACTCTTAGGAAAATCGTTGAAATTGAGCGCGCAAACGCTGAACAGGGATCATAGACCTAGACCCACACGTCGAGAAACCACGATAGGGATCAGACGATGATCAGGCCAATCTACTTGGACTACGCCGCAACGACCCCCACGGCCCCCGCGGTAGTGGAGCAAATGGTCAAATTCCTCGGGCCAACGGGGACGTTCGGCAACCCATCGTCAGAATCGCACTGGTTCGGTCAGGAAGCTCACATTGCCGTGGAGCAGGCTCGGCAACAGGTCGCGAGTTTGTTGAACGCGGACCTCGACGAGGTCGTTTGGACATCGGGAGCCACAGAGTCCAACAACTTGGCCATAAAGGGCACCGCCCAGTGCGAAACGAAGAAGAGGCCCCACATCGTTACCTCGTCGATTGAGCATAAAGCGGTGTTGGACACCTGCCATTACTTGGGCAAGCAAGGGTGCGATGTCACGTACATCAACCCAGATGGGATGGGGTTAATCACCTCTGAGCAGGTCGCCCAAGTACTACGCCCAGAGACCGTACTCGTCTCCTTGATGCACGTCAACAACGAGACAGGAGCTATCACCGACATTGCGACAATCGGGCAAATGACTAGGGAGAAGGGCATTCTGTTCCACACCGACGCTTCCCAGAGTGCAGCACGCCTGCCCATCGACATGAATAAGATCCAAGCGGATTTCGTGTCGCTGAGCGGGCACAAGATATACGGACCCAAGGGTATAGGAGCCCTGTACGTTCGGCGAGGCTCCAGGGCCAAGCTCGTTGCCCAGATGCACGGGGGCGGACACGAGCTCGGCCTCCGGCCTGGCACTATGCCAACGCATCAGATAGTAGGCATGGGAGCTGCCGCTCGGTTGGTGCAGGATCTCCTGCCATCAGACTCAGCGCAAATACAAACGCTGTCCCATCAGCTTCTGTCTGACTTGCTCAAAATCGAGCAAGCGAAAGTTAACGGGGACCGCCGACATTGTGTGGACGGTATTATCAACGTAACTTTCCCCTGCGTGGACAGCGAGTCTTTGATGATGATGCCAGAAATCGCGATTTCCAACGGGTCCGCGTGCACATCCGCTAGCGTCGAAGCCTCTCACGTCCTAACGGGGATGGGATTAGACGAAGAATTGGCTCATTCGTCCATTCGGGCCAGTATCGGACGTTTCACGACGATGGACGAAGTCAAGATCGCAGGGGACAAGATCAACCTAAACTAAAGCCAAGGTGAAATGTACATATCGCTAGACCGCACCGTCGGTCGCCCCCAGTTGGGACGTAAAGGTGAGATGAAGTGCCGTGGAGTCCTTTAGGTCGTCTTCAAGACCCCCGAAATGCACATCCCACCTTGGTATTGGTTTAGCTGTCGCAGAGTTACGCCGCATTTCGCCCGAATGGAATGCTCGCCCACACCGATAAGGAAACAGCATGAATAACGATCAGCGAGTCCCAGAGGCCCCAATCAGCGAAGTTCTGGAACAAGTCCGAGGCACCATCGCCGCAGAGTTCCAGAAAAGGCACTCAGACCCTTGGATAGTCGCTTACTCGGGGGGTAAGGATTCCACCCTACTTCTGCAATTAGTGTGGGAAGCGGTTGCTGACCTACCACAGGAGCAAAGGCGTCGTCACATCCACGTGATCGCTAATGACACATTGGTAGAGTCTCCCATCATCATCAAGCACCTGAAAAACAGCTTGGATCACATACAGGAGGCAGCGACCCAACAGGGCTTGCCTCTGACCACACACGTCAGCGAACCTTGTGCTGACCAAACGTTCTGGGTAAACGTGATAGGCAGAGGCTACATTCCCCCAACCCGTAACTTCCGCTGGTGCACCGACAGGATGAAAATCCAGCCGACAAATCGGCTCATTGAAGACATCCTCCACCAGCACAAGCGAGCCGTTCTGCTGGTCGGGACCAGGCGCAGCGAGTCGAGTAACAGAGGTAACTCGATGAGGAGACGCGGTGTCACAGCCACCAAGATGAACCCCCACAGTTCCATCAAGAATTGCAGAATGTTTGCTCCACTGACAGACCTAGTACCGTTTCCACTTGAATATGCCTTATATCGGATATCTGTTAATCATTCCCGCGCAAGCAGGAATCCAGAGTTAGAGGCAGCCTTCCAGTATCAATAAATCTAACTGGCCGATGAGGACATTACAGTCATCCTAATTGACTACAACCTGCACAAGGCTCGGGACATCTTCACTCACGTCAATCTGTACGCTAAGAAGCCTACCACTGGTCAGAGCATCGTGACTAACGATGATGACCCCATCGCAGTGTTGGCTCGCGAGGTAACGAACGATATTGTCGGTGCCAGACTAGTCAAGTTCACGAGCAACACGTTGACCAAGAAAGACCAGCATTTCACCACTTTGTCAATCGTTTACAACGCCAACGAGGAAATCATCAAAACCAGTTTCCCGAACGGGGCTTTGAAGAAAGACGAAATACCTCCAAATCCCCAGATGTCGTTGTACAGGAAGAAAGTCTCCGACGTTTGGAAGGACTTGATCCAAGAGATTCGGATTTTCGCAGACGCAACCGCAGACCCTGAACCGTCTGGGGACCCCAAGAGAGACGAAATACGGAGCGGCTCGCTACTGGGGAAGCCAGTTGCGCAGGAGTGCCTAGTGAAAGCCTACACACGATTGGTAGGCCCTAAGAACAACTACAGCGGCACGGAAGCGTGTAACCGTCTCAACCAGTTGCCCTGGTCCCAGACTAGCGAAAACCTTGCGACGTGGGACAGGGTTTTGTGGAACGGCGGAACAAACGGGAAAATCATCACCAAGAACCGCGGCCTCATCGCTGACATGATGATTTACATGGCTGGAGGCAAATTCAACGCAGAAGAGAAAGCTCAGCTGCTGACAAGTTACCAGAGCCAATTCCCCGACGACGAGCGCGCGAACAAAGAACTGCCTCCAGTGTTTGCTCAATAAGACTGATTCAGTCCACGTGAGAACGTAACAGGGCCACAACGCTTTGGGGAACCGAGAACCAGCTCTGTTGGAACCAACATTACGCCGTGGGGCGAGTCGCGCCGCGGCGTTGGCCGTTTCCTGAAACGCTCTAGCGCTTTTTCCTAGCGAAACTCCCTCAAACGGAAACCGTCACCGGATTGTCACACCCGCGTTGACCCCCCATCAGTGCGACATCGAGTCCAGGTTAAGTGGAGGCCCGGAACCGAGTAATGGGGGTCTTCCCCAGCCCTCCGTCGAGCGACCCTGCAACCCGCCCCGGTCTGCGGCGAACTAGGAATCCCGATTCCGCCACCGAAAGCAATACCATAGCCGCAATCAGCCCTAACACGCGCGACTCGCGCCTGACTGCGCAACACGACAACCTGTATGTAGAATCCGACACAAACGGACGCCGCCGGCCGGATTTTTTAATTTCGCAATCGTCTCAACCCTAAACCAATACCAAAGTGGGATGTGCATTTCGAGGGTCTTGAAGACTACCGAAAGGACCCTAATACTACAGCCGCAGATCAGTAGCAGGTCTCTTCTTGATCGTCGGCGCTACCTTACCATTCCAGTTTTGGGGCTGTTACAATTAGCCCCGCAACCCCAAACTAACGAAACCTTTGGAGAGTAATCATGGCTGTTTCCGACGGGATATCAAATGCGCTGGAACGTAACTGGGGTATGGTAGACCGCGCCATAGACGGGCTGAGTGATGAGACACTGGCGCGCCGGATATCCGACAGCGACAATTCCATCGGTTGGCTCCTCTTCCACATGAGCCGGGTGGTGGACGTTTTCATGAATGCCAGGTTCCAAGGCAAGCCTCAGATATGGATAGAGGACGGTTGGTGCGAGAAATTCGGCCTGAGCGACGACCCGGAGACGACCGGCCAAGGCTGGGACACGGCGCGCGTGGCCGCGTGGCCGCTTCCCTCCAAAGACGTCCTGGTAGGGTACTACGAGGCCATGAAGGCCTGCTGCCGGGACTATATGTCCTCCGTGACCGACGAGGAGTTGAGCGCCACCATGAGCCTGAGGCCCGGTTCGGACCCCGAGCCGAAAGAGACCATCATGGGTGTCCTGGTCTTTGACAACATCGTCCACGGAGGCCAGATAGCCTTCCTGCGCGGCCACTTGGAAGGCATGGGCTGGTTCGTCTAGCCCGAACACAGGCTTCCCGGACAATTTCTACAGGTTTACCGAAGAGCACGGCGAACTCAAGCCGTGCTCTTCCTTAGCTCGAATTTGTACATTCCACAGGTGTGCATCATATGTAAGATCACGTAGCTAAACCAATACCAAGGCGGGATGTGCATTTCAGGGAGATTGACGACGACCGAAAGGACTCCACGGCACCTCATATCACCTTTAGGCCCCAACTGGGTGGGCACCGGTAGTGCGGTCTAGCGATATGTACATTTCACCTTGGCTTTAGTTTAGTATCCTGAGCCTAACCCCGGCGTTTCGCCTCAAGAGGAGACCACGCGGGGGAGGCCACGGAAACCAGCCGTCGACTCGGGCCAGCCGAGCGGAACGGAGGAGCGCCATGCCTGAATATCTCGACTGCCTTTCACGGTTCGTCAGCGAGACCCGCCTGCAAGACTTGGACCCGGATGCCGTGGCCGCCGCCAAGACCGTGGCTCTCGACACCATCGGCGCGGTCCTGGCCGGCAGCCGACTACCGGAGAACCGGAACTTGGCCGCCTTGGCCGTCAAGATGGGCGGCGAGGGCCCGGCCACCATCATGGGCCATTCAGGCAAGGCGCAGCCGGTATTCGCCTGCCTGGTCAACGGCGCGGCCGGCGTGGCTCTGGAGATGGACGAGGGCAACCGCGTCGGCGGGGGCCACCCCGCCATTCACGTTATTCCCGCCGCTCTGGCCGTCGCCGAAGAGACCGGCGCGCGGGGAAGGGCGTTCCTGGAGAGCGTGATCGTCGGCTACGAAGTGACCTCCCGCATCGGCACCGGGACCAAGGTGAAGCCGGAAGTCCACTCCCACGGCACTTGGGGCACCATCGGGGCGGCGGCGGCCACGGCCAAGCTCCTCGGCTTCGGCCCAGAGGCGACCCGCGAGGCCCTGAGCATCGCCTCGTCCATGAGCCCGGCCAACACCTGGACGCCCTGCCTGGAAGGGGCCACCGTCCGCAACCTCTATCCCGGCCGCTCCGGTCTCCAGGGCATCATGGCCGCCAATATTACCTTGTGCGGTTTCACCGGCATCGAAGACGGCCCGGCCGACATCTACGGCAGCCTCCTGGGCCAGTCCTTCGATGCCGAGGCGGTGGTGCAGGGGTTGGGGGAAGCGGGCCCGCTGCGGATACAGCAAAACTATTTCAAGCTCCATGCCTGCTGCCTCTACAACCACCCAGTGTTGGACGGGGTGCAACGGATCATGGGACGGGAGCAGTTCGAAGCTGCGGACGTGCAAAATATCCGTGTGGAAGCCCCGCCTATTGCCGGGATAATGACAGACCCGGAGCCGCCCAACATGCTGGCGGCCAAGTTCTCGCTACCCTACGCCGTGGCCACCGCCGTCGTCCACGGCAACACCGGCATCACCGCCTTCTACCCGGAGCGGGTGCATGACCCGGAAACGCTCTCGCTGTCACAACGAGTCACAGTAACAGCCGACCCGGAAATGGACCTACGCCGCTACGACTATCCGTCCGCCAGGGTCGCCGTGCACCTCCGCGACGGCCGCACCCTGACGGAGAGCGTTACCGCCCACCACGGCGACCACCAAGACCCCGCTTCCCGCCAAGAGTTGCTGGACAAATTTGATTTCCTGACTGAGGAAGCCCTGGGCCACGCCCGCAGCCGGGAGGTCGTGGACGCGGTAGAAGCCCTGGACACGCTGGAAGACGTGCGCGACCTCACGGCGTTGCTGCGGGTGGCGTAGCTGGGCTTGGGCTGGCCTATCCCAACTCTCCCGCTTTGCAAATAGCGAGGACGCAAAACCCGGCGCTTTCGTAATGCTGCATAACTCGCGCTATGGCGTCCTTGAGGAGCCGACAATGCGTAATCAGGACGATTCTATCGAAGGCCCTCCGGCCCGGTGTGATGCACCTTCACCGTCGTGTGCAGGCCGCCGCGGACTTTGTAGTCTAGGAAGACGGTCATCGCCTTGGGGTTGCAGGCGGCGGCAAGGTCGTTCAGGATGCGGTTGGCCGCGTGCTCCTGGACGATGCCCACGTCACGGTAGGACAGCAGGTAGTATTTCAGGGACTTCAGCTCGATGCAGCTCCGGCCCGGCACGTAGGAGATGGTCAGCGTCCCGTAGTCGGGCAGCCCCGTCCAAGGGCAGACAGCGGTGAACTCGTCGGTGTCTATCTCCACCTGCGCGTCCTGACCGGGATAGTCGTACTGGAAGGTCAGCAGCAGGCCGGGGTCGATGGCCTCCTCCGTCTTGGCGGGTAGCTGTTGGTCCAGCCCCTCGTACTGCTCTTTCAACTCCTGGATGGTGGTCATCGGGACCCTCCGGCATCAAGTCTCTCTGCTCCTATCATATGATAAACTAGGCCATCCCGCAGCCCGGACGGACTGTTATGACTCAAACGGGCATGACGCAGACCGGCGCGACCCACACCCTGGCCAAGCTGGACGCCATGAGCATCGAGCAGGCCCAGGCGCTCCCCTTTGAGGTGCGCGACCGGCTGCTCGATTTGATTATCGCCGACGGGCGCCACGACGCCACCGGCTCGGTGTCCTACCGCACCGGGCTTTACACCGACTACTTCGAGGAAGACTTGGTTCGGATGCTGAAGGTGCGGGCCGTGAAGGTGCATTGCCGGGGCACCACGTCCTCCGACTTCGACGGCAACGTCGTGGGTGAAGGAGAAATCGAGCAGTACCGCGCCTGCTTCCGCCACGTGGAAACGATACTGACCGCCGCGCGCACCAACTACTCCCGCGTGGTGAACATGGTGGTATTCCTCACCGACATGGACCAGTGGCCCAGGTTCAATGAAGTCTACCGCGAGTTCATCCCCAACCCGCCCTGCCGGGCCGTCATCGGCACGACCGGCCTGGCCCAGAAGCCCTTGGCCATCGAGATAGTCGATTGCGACGCCTACCGCGTGGCCGATTGACCAGAATTTCCGAATCCGGCTAGTTGGAGGGTATCATGGCGAATCTGACGTTAGCCTACAAGGTACGCAGTTACAGCACCGGGACCCTGGGCCGGGCGATTTGCAACGCCCGCAACCACCACTGGGTCGCCGACGACCCGGGCGGCGACGAGGTTGGGGCCGGGGAACTGTTCTTCTCCGGGGTCACCGCCTGCGCCGTCAACATGGTGGAGCGCCTGGCCAACGCCGACGACATCGCCCTTGAGTGGATGGACGTCGACATCGAGGGCTACCGCGACTCGGACAAGGAGCCGGGCAACATCTCGCTGTACGATGCCATCCGCATCAAGTTCGAGATGTGGGGCGTGGACGACGATCAGGCATTCGAGCTTGTCGAAACGTGGAAACGGCGTTGACCCCTCTACGGTTCGGTCGCCGTGGCGACCGCTGATACCACCGTGGACTTGGTCTCCCATACAGAAAGGCACAGGTAGGTCCCAATGAATATCTGCTCTTTCCTGCCCAGCGCCACTGAAATCGTCTATAACCTGGGCCTCCAGGACAGCCTGTACGGCGTCACCCACGAGTGCGACTATCCCCCGGACGCGCGGAACAAGCCCGTGGTGGTGCGCAGCGTGTTCGACGGCCAGCAGCCGACCAGCGCCGAGATCAGCCAGGTCATCTCGGAGCGGCTGGCGCAGGGCCTGGGCATCTACGAGATCGACGAGCCGACCCTGCAAGCGGCCGAGCCGGATCTCCTGATTACCCAAGCCATCTGCGAGGTTTGAGCCATCTCCTCTCGGCAGGTTGCCGAGGTGAGCTTGATCCTCCCCAAGAAGCCGGAAGTGCTGTCGCTCGACCCGCAACTGCTGGGCGACGTGGTCAACGACATACGCAAAGTCGGCCAGGCTACCGGCACGGAGCAGAAGGCGGACGAGATTGCCAACTCGATGTTTGCCCGCATCGACGCGGTGTCCGAACGGGCCGCCGACGCCGATACCCACCCCAGCGTGCTACATGTGGAATGGGCCGACCCGCTGATGTGCGCCGGCCACTGGGTGCCCGAAATGGTGGATCTGGCCGG
Source organism: Dehalococcoidia bacterium (assembly GCA_965197575.1). Classification (GTDB taxonomy): domain Bacteria; phylum Chloroflexota; class Dehalococcoidia; order Lucifugimonadales; family UBA3495; genus VXOI01. The sequence continues at coordinate 3,931,484 of OZ240214.1, read as the reverse complement.
GGGGTCCAACACCTTCGGCGACAAGGACACCGGCACTTTCCAACTGGAGTGGGCCGAGGTGGTGGAACGTCAGCCGGAGGTCATCATAATGATGCCCTGCGGCTTCGACGTGAAGCGCGGGCTGCAAGACGTTCCCATTCTGGCCCAAAAAGAAGGGTGGGAGTCGCTGCCCGCGGTCAAGAACAACCGCGTTTACGTGATCGACGCCGGGGCCTACACCAGCCGGTCCGGTCCCAGGCTGGTGGCCGGGCTGGAAATCATGGCCGAAATGATTCACCCGGAGCTATTCTCCGGCTACATCCCGGAGCAGGGCGCACTGCGGCTGTTCGGCGACTTGGCGAAAACGTAGTTAAAACCGTAGGGGCGATTCGCGAATCGCCCCTACGTCGCAACGAAAGGCTCCGCCCGCGGTCAATTCAGCCGCGGCCCCTTGAATGGGTTGCGCTTGGCGATTTCTTCTTGGAGCGCGTGATTGCCTCGCCGGAGCATTGGCAACAGCCGGTTTAGACGGTCGTTGGCGGTGGGCGCTTCCAGCAATTCCTGCCGCATCGCCGCAGGCAGTTCCAGACTCCCGGCGATGGCGTAGGAAAGCCGCACGGGGTCGTCGGGAATCGTCACCTGCGAGGCATAGCCTCCGCCCAGGGCGGTGAGGCTACGCACCATCTTGGAGTATTCTTCGGTCAACTCCGCTGTCAAGCCGGTGAAGCCCTCCCCCACCGGCTCTTCCAGGAACCTCACCCGCGCCTCGATGTGCGGCACCTGTTGCGTTATCTCCAAGACCTCGAACCGCCGTTCGCCCTTGGTCATAATGTTCATGCGCCCTTGTTCGAGCAGTTCCGAGCGCAGGACCCGGGCCGAAGTCCCGGTGCCGAAGGGGTCGGCAGGGCCGCCTACTTCCTGCCCCGACCGGATCAGCACGACGCCGAAGGGCGCGTTCCGCTCCATGCAGTCGCCAATCATCGCCTTGTAGCGTTCCTCGAAGATGTGAAGGGGCAGGGGCATCTCCGGGAACAGGACCATGTTCAGGGGGAATAAAGGCAGGATGCCAGTAGCTTCGTCCATGAGCTCCTCTGGACTGGGCATATTGGGGGAGTATAGCCCCACCCCCCGCGCCGCACAAGAAGCCCGGCTTGACACCATTTCCGGCCCTCACCATAATCCTAACCGGCGTTAAACGCGCGTAGCGTAACTCCGCGTATCCTAAACGGTTGGCAGGTGATGCTCGCCATGGCCGAGAAGATTTCCCCCGCCGAGCTTAGTGACCTTCTGAACGGAGACTCCCCGTTCGCGTTGATCGACGTGCGGGAGTCCGGGGAGTACAACAGCTCCCACATCCCCGGCGCCAGCCTGATACCCCGTCGGCGCATCGAGCACATCATCGAGTCCTCTGCGCCGGTCAAGAGCGTCCCCATTGTGGTCTGCGACGACGACGGTTGCCGCGCTCCGCTGGCCGCGGCAACCCTGGAGCGTCTCGGCTACTCCAGCGTGTCCGTCCTGGACGGCGGCGTCAACCGCTGGTCCAGCCGCGACTACCCCACCGAATGGGGCGTGAACGTGCCCAGCAAGGACTTTGGCGAGAAACTGGAAGTGGTCCACCACGTCCCGGAAATTTCCGCCGAAGACCTGCACGAGCGCATCGAGCGGGGCGACAAACTGGTCATCCTCGATACGCGCACGCCGGAAGAATACCAGCGCTTCTGCATTCCCGGCGGCCGCTCGATGCCGGGCGGGGAGTTGGCTCTGCGTATCACCGACATTCAGAACGAGATCGACGACAACACGACTATCATTCTCAACTGCGCCGGCCGCACTCGCAGCATAACCGGCACACGAGTGCTCCAACGCATGGGCATCCCGGCCCTCGGACTGAAGAACGGCACCTCCGGCTGGCTGCTGGCAGGTTATGACCTGGAGTCTGGGGCCGACCGGGTGGAGCTTCCCGCAGTCTCGGAAGAAGGGGCCGCCGCCGCCAACGAGTACGCCGCCCGCTTGGCCGAAGAAGACGGCGTTCGCTATCTGGACGCCGAGGGCCTTCGGTCGCTGCTGGCCCGGCAACAGTCGGAGACCGTCTACCTCGTCGACGTTCGCACCGACGGCGAGTATACCCACGGCCATATCCCCGGTTTCAAGTGGTGGCCCGGCGGACAGGCGGTGCAACGGGCCGACGACCTAGCGGTGGTCAAGAACGCCACCATCGTCTTCTGTTGCGACGGCCGTACCAGGGCCACCGTCACCGCCTCCTTATACCGCCAGATGGGCTTCCGGGAAGTCTGCGTGATCGACGGCGGGGTCAATGCCTGGACCGGAGCTGGTCATGCCTTGGACACCGGGATGGAACGCGCTCCCATCGCCGGGCTGGCTGAAGCCCAAGCGCAGGCAAGAACGGTCTCTCCCCAAGAGTTGAACGACCACCCGGCGGAAGTCGTGCTGTTCGTGGACACCAGCCAGGACTTTTCCGGGGGGCACGTTCCCGGCTCCAAGTGGATTTCCCGAAGCTGGCTGGAAATCGAGATTCCCGAAGCGGTTCCCAACAAGGACGCCTCGATAGCGGTCACCTGCGGCAATGGCAGGAACTCCGTCCTGGCCGCGGCGACGCTGGCCGGGCTGGGCTACGCCAACGTTACGGTGCTGGAAGGCGGCATGGCCGCGTGGCGGCAGGCCAACCTGCCCGTGGAGCAGGGCTTGACCGGCATCGTCCGACCGCCCGCCGACATCAACTACCTGGGCGTCGACCGTAGCTACGGAGAGATGATGAACTACCTGCGCTGGGAGACCGAGCTAGGCGTCAAGTACGCCGTGAACGGCTAACCCGGCAAGATTTTTTGCTTTTTTGCAAGGAGATGCAAGTCCCCGACCATGTGGCAACCGCTCTGGAATTTCTGGAGGCAGCCGACAGAGAACTCGCCGACGGAGACTACCTGCAAGGCTCGGAGAAGCTATGGGGCGCAGCATCGCACGCGGTTATAGCCGTCGCCAAGCAGCGCGGTTGGCGGTGCCACAGCCATAAACTACAGAAGCGGGCCGTGCAGCGGCTAGTACGAGAATCGAGGGACGCCTCGATTGATGCAGGCTACAAATCAGCAGAGACGCTCCACGCAAGTTTCTATGCCGGGTTTATAGGGCCCGACAAATTTGGAGAGTTCTTGACTGCGATACGGAACTTCGTGAATCGCGTTCTGAACCTAGTTGGATCAAATCCCTAATGAAAATGCAGTCTACTGACCACATCGACGCTGCCCAAGAGTTTCTTGAAGTAGCGGACGCTGCCTTTGAGGATGGAGAGATATTCGAGGGGTGGGGAAAGCTGTGGGAGGCGGTTACTCACGCGGCGATGGCCGTCGCCAAGCGAAAGGACTTGAGTTGCTACGATCGAGAGTCCCGAAGGAAGGCAGTCCTCTTGTTCTCTCAGGAGATAGGGGACGAGAGCCTGTATCATTCCTACACCGCCGGCGACATGATTTATTACAATACCCACGGCGGGTACATCGTCTCTTACGATTACACGCTGGACCGAAAAATTGCGCGGAGATTCGTCTTTCGTATTTCTAAGCTAATCGACGAGTTTCCCGACGACGAGGAAGCCGACCAGGTCTAATTACAGGAGGCATTCGGATGACCACCACCAAAGAAGAGGGCGCAGTACCCGATTTCCTTCGGATGGACGGGGCCGCCGGCTCCGACGCCGCCAACGACGGCAAGACCGGCGACTGGTTCGGCTGGCCTTCCAAGCCCGTGCGGCCGGTCACGCTGCTGGACGAGCAGGGCCGCACCGTCCGCATACGCACCCCGGTGATGGACCTGGAGGGGCTGATCACGCCCACCGACCTTCATTACACCGTGCAGCACTTCGACGTGCCGGAGGTGGTGGGCACCGACCGCTGGTCGCTGACCGTCGACGGCGAGGTCAAGAACCCTCTGAAGCTCGACTTCGAGGAACTGCGGCGCTTCCCGGCCCGCTCCGTGCGCACCGTGATGGAATGCTCGGGGAGCGACGCGACTTACTTCGAGTACTTCAAGAGCGAGGGACCCAAGCCCTCCCGCACCAGCGAGTGCATGATTCTCAGCGCCAGCGAGTGGACCGGCGTCCCCTTGGCCGCCGTCTTGGCCGAGGCCGGGCTTACCGACAAGTCGCTGTACATCCGGGCCGAGGGGTGGGACAAGGGCGTTCCCGCCACCGCCGAGGAAGGCACCGACCCCTTCTACTACGACAAGGGTCTGCCCGTTCAGAAGGCCCTGCATCCCGACACCATCCTGGCCTGGGCGCAGAACGGCCAGCTTCTGGAGCACCTGCACGGCGCTCCGGTGCGGCTCCTAGTGCCGGGCTGGTCGGGCAACTGGTCGGTCAAGTGGCTCTGGCGTCTGGAAGTGATGGACCACATGCCCGACTGCTGGTACCACTACGAGTTTTATTACTATGCCGACTCTCCCGACGCCACCGACAAGGAGCTGATCACCACCATTGGGGTCAAGTCCATCGTCACCAGCCCCAACGACAACACCGAAAAGCTCTCCACCGGCACGAACATGATCCGGGGCTACGCTTGGAGCGGCGCGGGGGCCGTCACCCAGGTGGAGGTGAGCGTGGACGGCGGCGAGACTTGGCGCGCCGCCCACCTGGAGCCGCCGCGAGAGCGGTTCATGTGGGCGCGCTGGTCGTACCGCTGGGACGTCGACAAGAAGGGCGACTATAACATCATGTCCCGGGCCACCGACGAAGTAGGCCGCGTTCAGTCCCGGGAACCCCGGTACAACAACATGCGCAAGAACTTCAGCGCCATCGTCGGCTACCCGGTAACAGTGGAGTAGGGGCAACCCTGACGGTTGTCCCCGGAGGAAAAATGCCGTATATCGACCATGCCGCGGTGCGGATGCCCGCCCCGGTGGACCGGATCAGTGAACGCTATCTGGTTTCCAGGGAGCAGGGTGCGGTATCATTGACCATAAAGGAAGTGGAGTTGCATCCGGGCTGGGAGGGCCTGATGCACACTCACCCCACCGACGTTTCCATTCAGGTGCTGTCGGGAGCGGTGCAGGCGGTGATTGACGAGGACGTGCGCACGGTGCGCGCCGGGACCACCCTGCTCTGCCCGCCCGGCACACCGCACAAGCTGATCAACCATCTGTGGACGCCGGTGTTGTTGCTCATCACCTACCCCACCGCCGACCCGGAAACCAGCTACCTGGAATAACCGGGGTGGCTCAGAATGCCGATTCGGAAAGGCCAGACGAGGAAAGGGGGAGGGAGTGGCCGGAGGACAGTAGAGAGTCAATTTGGAGCATACCGACCAAATACAAGCGATGGTGCTTCGGGTTCTTTACTGCCCAAGTAATCATCGCCGCAGTGTGGGTGATACGGTCGGCAGTCGCCGACGAAACTCTAACAGGCATTCCAGAGAAGATCCTCTTCGTTTGGCAGGGAATGGCCCCGATGGCAATTACGTCGGCAGCCTTCTCGCTGATGATAGTCGATACTTGGGGGTCTACCATGGTGTTAGCGTCTTGGCTGGAAGAAACGCTCGAAAAACGACGGCAGCGGCAGATTAAAGCCGCAGCGGACAAGGGGCGCACCGAAGGCCGTACAGAAGGCTTCGAGGAAGCGTCTCGAAAGTGGCAGGAATGGAACCAGCGGCGGGAAGCCGCGGCAGTGGCTGGTGAGGAATTTACCGAGCCGCCACCCGGCACAACGCCGGAATCTCAAAACTCGCAGCGATGATAGACACGCAAGCCGTAATCAGTTAGGAGGATAGCATGGCCTTACCGCAGATAGGCACCCGGGTGGAACCCCAGGTCATCCCCACCAACGCCGGGCTGCGCACCTTTGCCACGCCGCCCCAGGTGTTGCAGGAAAACGTCGTGCCCAACGACCTTTTCTACGTGCGCAACCACTGGACGCAGTGCCCGGAGATAGACCTCAATACCTACCGCTTGTCGGTGCAGGGCCAGGTGGAGCACCCCTTGTCGCTTTCGTTGGAAGACATCAGGGCGTTGCCGCAAAAGCGGTTCCAGGTAACTTTCGAGTGCTGCGGCAACAGCCCGGTGCCCGACTACTGGACCAAGTCCCTGCGCATCAGTTCCGTCATGGAGCAGATCAAGGGCCACGGCATCATGGGCAACGCAGAATGGGCTGGGGTGTCGCTGAAGGACGTCCTGGAGTTGGCCGGCGTCAAGGACTCCGCCGTCGAAGTTATGTTCACCGGCGCGGACCACGGTCCCGATGAAGTGGTCGGCGACCCTGCGGAGGTGACTTACGAGCGCAGCCTGCCGATAGCCAAGGCCCTACACCCCGACACGCTGCTGGCCTACGAAATGAACGGCGAGCCGCTGCCGCTGATGCATGGCCGCCCGTTGCGCCTGCTAGTGTCGGGCTGGTACGGCATGAACTCGGTCAAGTGGCTGGTGGGCATCAACGTGCTCGACCACGAGTTCAGGGGCTTCTACATGACTGAGCGGTACATGACCCAGAACGAGCCCGGCTCGCCTATCCCCTACACCTACTACACCAGGATGAAGGTCAAGTCCATCATCACCAACCCGGTGCCCGGCGAGATCATCCCGGCTGGCGGGTACCAGTTGGCCGGCGCGGCCTGGTCCGGTGAGCAGGAAGTGACCAAGGTGGAAATCAGCACCGACGGGGGCCAGACCTGGGGCCCGGTCGACGTGCTGTATCCCCGGTCCGGTTATTCCTGGTACCGCTGGGAGTACCGTTGGCAGCCGCCCACGGAAGGAAAGTACACTATCATGTCAAGGGCCACCAACGAGTTGGGCGACACGCAGCCCCTGGAGTTCCCCAACAAGTGGGACGGCCGCGGCTACGGCAACAACATGGTCTTCCCCGTCGAGGTGGAGGTGCGCAGCTGACACGTTCTTGGCGCTTACCTGTACCGTTTGCCTTTGTTCTGGTAATCGGCCTGACCATCGCCCTGATCATCTTCTTCGGCGCTTGGGCGGTGGCAGCCGATGCCGGAAACGAACGCTCTTTGACCTTCGGCCTGCCGGGCACGACTGACGTTGGCCCCGAGGGTGAGGCTCAAGGGGCGGATCAGGCCGACTCCGGCCCCTTCCGGGTGGCGCGCCTCGGCGAGCAGGAAGACGGCGCGGACGACACCTGGTGGGGGCAGGCCTTTCTAAAGGCGTGTCCACTGCATTGAGGGAGATATGACGCTTCTAGCCGCTAGGCCCCCCTTCCGCTTCCACCGGGTCTGGACCATCCTCGGCATCCTGGTGGTGGTCCAAGTCGTCGGACAAGCCATCAGCATGTCCTCGGGCATTATGGTTCCCCCTCTTAGCGACGAAGACGGTGGATTCGGCTGGGACATACGGTACATCGGGGGCGCCATTGCCCTCTACTACCTGATCGGGGCCCTCGCTTCGCCTGTGGCCGGTATGCTGGGCGACCGTTACGGGGCCCGGCCCATCATGTTCGGCTGTGGAGTCCTCTATCTGGCCAGTATGCTCCTGGTCGGGATCGTCCGCGAACCCTGGCATTTCTTCATTGCCTTTGGCGTCCTCCTGGCTATCACCCAAGCCTTCACATTCGTGCCGTTGCAGGCTTCCATCGGTGGATGGTTCAGGCGCCGTCTGGGGTTCGGGACCGGCATCCTTCAGGCTGCCGGAGGCATCGGCGCGGCAGCCATAGCGCCCGGCATAGCCGAGTTGCTGGGATTCGCGGGTTGGCGTGACACCTTCTGGCTCATCGGAATAGCTGGCGGCGGCCTGATAATTCTATGCAGCATTTTCTTCCGCTCCCGCCCGGCCGACGTTGGGATACAGCCCTACGGCGCCCGGGACGGGGACCCTCCCGAACTCGCCATACCCAAGGATATTTTGGCGGTCCGGCTCAAGGTGTTCGGCCAACAAATACGCCGGACCCGTGCCTTTTGGAACTTGCCTACGATCCACGGTCTGGGTTGTGCCGGTCACGGCATCATCTTGGTCTATACCATCGACTACGCCGGGACCAAGGGGATCGAATTGACCGAAGCGGCCTTGATCCTCTCGGTCGCTTCCATCTTCAGTGTAGTCGGGCGGTTCGTTGTGCCCATCCTGGCGGAACGGCTGGGCGGCAAGCCCATCATGATTGTGGCGTTGTTCCTACAGGGGATTACCGTTCTAGTCCTGATATGGGCTAACGACCCGTGGATGTTCTATCTGTTCGGCATACTCTTCGGATTCGGTTACGGCGGCGAGATGTCCGCCTACCTCGTGATAAACCGGCAATATTTCGGCGTTGGCCCCATGGCGACTCTGTACGGCTACGAAATCATGGGAGCCATGATTGGCCATGCCATCGCCACCTTCCTCGGGGCCCTGGTCTATTCAGCCGTCGGTTCGTATACCCCGGTGTTCGCCATGTCAATGGGCTTTAGCCTGGTAGGGGTGTTGGCCATCCTGACCCTGGAATCCACCCGCCGCATCCTGATCCCCCACTGGGAGGACTCCTTGCCTCCCGAAGCCCGGACCGACGCCCTTTCGTCCCGTCCTCCTCCAGTCCCCTCCGGCGCGGTGGCGGAAGCCACTCCCGGCGATTAACAGCCCGCCCAAATCGAGGTGCCAAACATGGCCGAGCTTATCGACTTGACCCTCACCTTGGGCAGCGAGCGGGTGAGCGCCGTTCCCGGACTCATGGGCGTGGAAACGTCGCCGTTGCAGACCCACGAGACCCACGCCCGCTCCAACCAAAAGCTGTGCCTGGCCACCCACATCGGCACCCACGTCGACGCCCCGTACCACTTCGTGCCCGGCGCGGCCACCGTGGACGAAATGCCTTTAGAGAAATATACCGGCCCGGCGTTGTTGCTGGACCTGCGCAGCGTGGCCCGCGGACTGGAGCCGCTCCAAGTCTCGGAATTGCAGGCGGCTGGCGGGTCGCCCGAGGCCATTCCGGGGAAAATCGTGGTGCTGTTCACCGGCTGGGCGGAAGCCGAGTCGGGCGGCCCCCGCTTCTACGGGCACGGGCCATACCTCAGCACCGAGGGGGCGGCCTATCTCGCCGACAACGGGGCCAACGCGGTAGCGGTGGACTTCCCGATAGACAAGCACCCGCCCACGCCCCAATCGACCATCCACGACTTCCCCGTACACCGGCTGCTGCTGGGGCAGAACATCCCCCTCATCGAGAACCTGATCAACCTGCATCTGCTCGTGGGCCGGGAATTCGAGCTTTGGGCGCTGCCGCTGAAGCTCAAGGGAGGCGACGGCGCGGCAACCCGGGCCGTCGCCCGCGTCCTCTAGCGCGGACCGCGCTCCCTTGGCCACGGCTCTGACCCCGGTGTTGCTGGCTACCGGCAACCGGGACAAGCAACAGGAGTTCCGGCGCTTGCTCCAAGGGCTGCCCTTCCAACCCGTCTCCCCGGACGAAGTAGCCCCCCCTGCCGCAATCGGAAGCTGGCGAAACTTCGCCCCGGATGAGACCGGCGACACCCACGAAGCCATCGCCCGCGACAAGGCCGCGCAGTGGTCGGAGGCCGCTTCCATGCTGGTTATCGCCTCCGACGGCGGCTTGGTCATCCCCGCGCTGGGGCCATTCTGGGAAAGCCGCTACACCCACCGCTTCGCCGGGCCGGCGGCCGACGACGCCCAGCGCCTGGAGCGGCTGCTGGAACTGATGCGGCCGCTCAGGGGCGACGAACGCCGCGCCTCTTGGGCCGAGGCTCTGGCCATCGCCGACCGGGGCCGGGTGCTGGCCTCATGGGAACTGCTGGGCGGCGACGGCGTCATTGACGAACGGCGCATCGAGACCGGCCCGGTGCCGGAGTTCTGGGCCTTCACCGTCTGGCGCTTTCCCCGGTTCGACCGGACGTATGCGAATCTCACAGCCGCCCAGCGAGGGGCGATCAACGACCATTGGGAACGGCTGCGCCAGTTGGTGCGCCGGTATTTCAACTCGGTGTACGTGCCGGGCCGACAGGATTGAGATACAATTGTCGGAATCACGATTCTCAGGATTTATAGATTTCCCGGATGATCTAATCCTGATAATCCTTTGATCTTGAGAATCCTGATTCTGACAAAAAGGGGCCGCAACTTTTGACTGCCACCACTCCCGACTCCATCGAAAGCGTACAAGAACTGCTTCGCGGCCAGGGCTACGTGTCCGACCGCTCGCTGGCCGTGCCCATCTTCCTGTCCCTGCGGTTACAGCGCCCGCTGTTCCTGGAGGGCGAGGCGGGGGTGGGCAAGACCGAAATCGCCCGATCCCTGGCCCAAGGGCTCGACACACCGCTGATCCGCCTTCAGTGCTACGAGGGCCTGGACATCAACCACGCCGTTTACGAGTGGAACCACCCGCGGCAACTACTGGAGATTCGCCTCATGGAAGCCGCGGGCAGCGTCGACCGGGCCGACGCCGGCTTGTTCAACGAGGAGTTTCTCATCAAGCGGCCCCTGTTGCAGGCCATCGACGCCAGCCACGACCGCGCCCCGGTGTTGCTTATCGATGAGTTGGACCGTTCCGACGAGGAATTCGAGGGATTCCTGCTGGAACTGCTGGCCGACTTCCAGATCACTATACCGGAGTTGGGCACTTTCCAAGCCGCCCACGCCCCCATTGTGATCATCACCTCGAACCGCACCCGCGAGGTCCACGACGCCCTCAAGCGCCGCTGCCTCTACTACTGGATCGACTTCCCCGACTTCCAGAAAGAACTGCAAATCATCACCTCGCGGTTGCCGGGCGCGCCCCGCCGGTTGGCCGAGCAGGTCACCGCCTTTATCCAGGAGTTGCGCGAGACCGAACTTTACAAGATTCCCGGCATCTCCGAGACCCTGGACTGGACCTCGGCGCTACTGGCCCTGAATCAGACCCAGTTGGAGCCGGAGGTCATCGACGACACCCTCGGCTTGATGCTCAAGTACCAGGACGACATCGACCTGGTGCGCGGGGAGCCGGTGCGAGCCATGCTGGAGCGGTCGCACAATCGCGGTCCCCGCCGCGCCCGGCGGAATTGACCCCGCGATGCCGCCGCCCGAAACCTACAACGGCGCCAGCGCCGAAACGGAAGCCGGCTACATCCTCCCCAACCTGCTGCGGTTCGCCGAAATGCTGCGCCGCCTCGGCCTGGACGCCGGGCCGGGCAACGTGCTGGACATGGTGCGGGCCACCGAGCACGTGAGCATCGGCCGCCGGGGCGAGTTTTACCAGGCCGCCCGCAGCATTTTCGTACACCGAAAGCAGGACCTGCCGATTTTCGACGAGGCTTTCCAAGTCTTCTGGCGAAGGCCCGCCACCGGCAGCACCGGCATGGACCTGCGCTCCATGGGCGAGCGCCGCCGCTTCCGCAAGCCCCAGGTCACGCCGGGCCGGGACGATGCGCCGGAGCCGGGCCTTTCGGAGGAAGGCGACCCCGACGACGATTCGGTGCAGCGCGTCGACCTCACGCGCACCTACAGCCCGCGGGAAGTGCTGCGGGACAAGGATTTTTCCGAGTTCACCGGGCACGAGATTGCCGAGGCCCGCGAAATGATGGCCGGGTTGACTTGGGACTTGGGCCGACGCCGCACCCGGCGCATGACGCCCGGCATGGGCGCGAACCTCGACCTGCGGCGGACGTTGAGGCGTAGCTTGCAGTACGGCGGGGAGCTATTCGACCTCGCCACCCGCGCCCCCAAAGACAAGCCCCGGTCACTGGTCGCCATCTGCGACGTCAGCGGCTCGATGGAACGCTACACCCGGATGTTGCTCCACTTCCTGCACACCCTCGGGGCGGGGCTGGGCGCTTCCGGCCTCGGGCAGTTGGAAGCCTTCCTGTTCGCCACCCGTTTGACCCGCATCACCCGCCAATTGCGCTACCGCAGCGTCGACCAGGCCATCACCGAAGTGTCGCGGGCGGTGCCCGACTGGGCCGGAGGCACCCGCATCGGCGAGGCAGTCAAGACCTTCAACTACCAGTGGCTGCGGCGAGTCTTGAAGGGCCAATCGGTGGTGCTCGTCATTTCGGACGGCTGGGACCGGGGAGAGCCGGAGTTGTTGGCGCGCGAGACCTCACGCCTCCAACGCAACTGCCACCGGCTCGTTTGGCTCAATCCGCTGCTGGGTTCGCCGGAGTACCAGCCGCTGACGCGGGGGATGCAGGCCGCGCTGCCCTACGTGGACGACTTTTTGCCGGTGCATAACATGAACAGCCTGCACGGATTGGCCGCCCATCTGAGCGCCCTCGGTCCGGAGCGCAGCGTCACCGCCGCCTATCGCCCGCCCACCCCGGCAGCGGTCGAACCCGAATCACCGCCGCCGGAGGCCCGCCCCATCGACCGCATCCTGCCCCCGCCATCCTTCCGGCATCCTCTGTGGGGACAGGTCAGGGACCAGGCCGGGAACCCGGCCAGAAACGATGAATAGCGGGCCGAGGGTTCTCGCTATACTGCCTTCTTGGCCCTGAGCTTCTTGAGCAGCTCCACCGCGCCGAATGACAACCCGGCCAACACTCCGCCGGCGAGGGCGTCCAGGATGAAATGGTTTCCCGTCAGCACTATGGCGAAGAGCGTCAGGACGGGGTAGAGAACGCCCACCGCCTTCAGCCCGCCCGGCAGGGTCCGCCAGCAGAAAACGCCGAGGATGATCGTCCAACTGAAGTGCAGGCTGGGCATCGCTGCCGAGATGTTGTAGTAGGAGGCCATTTCCGGCGCGCCGTAGAAGGTGGGGCCGAACGCCTGGATCGTGTCCAGCAATTGTACTGACGGGATGGCGAACGGAGAGGCCACCGGGAAAAGCATGAACACCAGCAGCGCCCCGGTGAGATCGATCAACACCACCGAACGGTAGAAGTAATACCGCCTGCGGTTGGTGATGAACAGCAGGGTGGCCAGGGCCAGAATCACCGGCCAGTAGGTGACGATGTAGGCCCAGTTGAGGAAGACGACCACCCCGTGGATGTGGTCCAAGGCCCAGGACTGCCATCCCGGTTCCCAGAGGAAGCCCAGCCTTTCTTGGGCCGCCACCACCCGCTCGCCGTTGACGATGCCGACGGCCCGGGTGTCGTCATGCGCCAGCCCCCGCGTCAGCAAGTAGACCAGGTAGCAAACTACATAGAGGGCGATCTCGGCGAATACCAGGCGGTGCGACCAAAGCCACAGCAATAAGGGCCACTTCTGGAAAGCGGCCAAATTCGCTACTGGCATCCTCAGGCGCCAAGACGACCTTGGTGAGCTTACTCCTGCCATGGCCAACCGAACGTATCTTGCACGGTGCGGACCGTCAATAGTAGCAATTATGTTATCCCCACTATGCACTAACTTCAACTGCTATTTGGCCGCGCTTTACCCGGACTGGGCCAACCCAACCCGCCACCGCCGGCCCGTCATTCCCTGGACGTTTCCGAATTCCGGCCTATGCGGCGCAACGCCCGCGGTTTGACGGCGGGCAGGGGAGAGGGTATCCTCGGTTAATTCCCAGCGGCCTCTCTTGTCGAGGCCGTTAATTTTAATACGAAACGGCGGGCGGTCAAATGGCAGCGACAGAGCAGTACCGCGTGATTCGCGAACGAAACGTCATGGTGCCGATGCGCGACGGCGTCCGCTTGGCGACGGACATCTACCGGCCTGACGCTCCGGGCCGCTTTCCCGTGTTGGTCACCCGCGGCCCCTACGGGAAGGACACCTACGCCGACAACCAGGAACACTCGATCTGGTTCTTTCCCCAACGCGGCTACGTGGTGGTCAGCCAGGACTGCCGCGCCCGCTTCGACTCCGAGGGCGACTATTATGACCCACTGTTCCAAGAAGCGCACGACGGCTACGACACCGTCGAATGGGCCGCGCGTCAGTCTTGGTCCAACGGCCGCGTGGGAACCACCGGGCAATCGTACTTGGGCGCGACCCAGTATACACTGGCGGGGGCCGACCCACTGCCGCCCCATCTTCAGACCATGGCCCCCGTCTCGGCGTCGTCCGATTTCCACCAGAGCTGGGTCTACCACACCGGCGGGGCGATGGAATGGGGCTGGATGGTGCCCTACGCTATCCACAAGGGGCGCAACACCCTGGAACGAGCCGGGCGGGAAGACCTGCTGGCGCAGATGGACGAGTACGTGCTGGAACCCGACAACTTCGCCCGCCCGTTGCGCGATTCCTGGTACCGGCATTTGCCCCTCCGCGACTGGATCGACCGGCTGAAGGAGACCGCGCCCTATTTCAGCGAATACTTCGATCAGGAGCTGGACGGACCGTATTGGTGGCGAATCAACCTCCTCAAGCAGGCCCACCACGTCGACCTGCCCATGTTCCACGTCAGTTCATGGTACGACATTTTCCTGGAAGGGGCGCTGAATTCCTACCAAGCGATGAGGGACCGGGCCCCGACGGCCAAAGCCCGCAACGGCCAAAAGCTGCTGGTCGGCCCTTGGGCCCACATCCGCCCCTACACCGCCCCGACTTCGGGCGATACCGGCGACATCGACTTCGGCCCGGAAGCGAGCATCGAACTGCACGAACACCTGTTGCGCTGGTTTGACTACTGGTTGAAGGACATACAGACCGGGATCATGGACGAACCGCCGGTTTCCATTTTCGTGATGGGCGAGAACCGCTGGCGCGCCGAGAACGAATGGCCGCTGGCCCGCACCCACTACACCCGCTACTACCTGCACGCCGACGGCCCGGCCAACACCCGCCGCGGGGCGGGCGCTCTCTCGACCGCGCCCCCCGGAGACGAACCGGCCGACAGCTACGTCTACGACCCCGACGACCCAGCGCCGACCAAGCGGGGCAGCACGCTGATAATTCCCCACGGCGTCGAGGACCAGCGGAGCGTGGAGGAGCGGCAGGACGTGCTGGTATACACGTCGGACCCGCTTCAGCGCGACCTGGAGATTACCGGCCCAATCTCGGTCCGGCTGTTCGCCAGCAGCACCGCGGTGGACACCGATTTCACTGCCAAGCTGGTGGACGTGCGCCCCGACGGCTACGCCCACAACCTTCAGGACGGGATCATCCGGGCGCGATTCCGGTCTTCGGTCAGCGAGCCCGCGCCGATAGAACCGGGGAGGATCTATGAATACGAGATCGACCTGTGGTCGGTAAGCCATCTGGTCAAAGCGGGCCATCAGATGCGGCTGGAGGTTTCCAGCAGCAATTTCCCCCGGTTCGACCGCAACCCCAACACCGGCGCGCCCGTTGGCCAAGACAGCCGGATGGAGACGGCCCGGCAGACCGTGCATCACTCCGGCGACCACCCTTCTCACGTGATTCTGCCCATAATCCCCCGTTAGGAAGCGTTCGTTAATGACACAAGCAAACCGGATTTTCTCTCCCGCCCAAAGAGAACTGCTAACGGCGGTCCTCAACCGGCTGATCCCGGAGCACGAAAACCGGCCTGCCGCCGGTGACCTTGGCACGGGGGAGTTCGTCGAGAGCGTGGCCGCCAACGCGCCGGTCTTGACCCGTATGTTCATCGAGGGGCTAACCGCTATCGAAATCGTGGCCGGGGAGCGGGACCCCGGCGGGTTCGCGGGCCTGTCCGATGAGGCCAAAGACGGAGTGCTGAGGACTGTAGAGTCCCGACGCCCCGACTTTTTCGGCGAATTGGTGAACCAGACCTACAACGGTTATTACACCAATAATACGGTTTACGACTCGATAGGATATAATGTATCACTACCGCCTGAACCTGGGGGCCAACCGGACCTGCTGGACGTAGCCTTGCTGGAAACCCAGCGCCAGCGGCCGCCGTTCTGGACCAAGGTGTGACGACGGTGGACTCACAGATGGCTAAAGGCTCCACGACGGCCCGGACCGTCCGGAGTCGAGGTGGGAAATCATGCCCAGAGAAGATTTCGACCTCCGGTTGATCAGGCTCGAACAAGAAGTGGAGGGCCTTGCCGGGAGCGTCAGTAAGGCAATCAACCGCGCCGTCGACGCATTGAAGAACCGTGACCTGGAGTCCTCCCGCAGGGTTATCCAGGAAGACGACTACATTGACCGCAGGCGCTTCGAGCTGGAAGAGACCTGCTTGGATCTTATCGCTACCCAGCAACCGATGGGCCGCGACCTGCGCACCATCATCGCTTTGATGTTCATCGTTTCCGAGCTGGAACGCATGGGCGACTACGCCGAGGGCATCGCCAAGATCAGCTTGGCGATGGGCGAGGCTCCGCCGCTCAAACCCTTGATCGACATCCCCAGGATGGCCGACAAGGCATCGACGATGCTCAACGACAGCATCGACGCGCTGATCACCCGGGACACGGTCAAGGCGAACCAAGTCTGGCAGGCCGACGACGAGGTGGACGCCCTTTACGACCAGGTCTACCGGGAACTCCTGCTGTTCATGATTCAAGACCCGTCCACGATCCAGCGGGCCACCTACCTGCTTTGGGTCGCCCACGATCTTGAGCGGATCGCCGACCGCGCGACGAACATCGCCGAGCGGGTCATGTTCGTCGTCACTGGCAAGCTGGTGGAAGCAGCCCCCTTGGTCAACTAGCGTTACCGGCGGCAGCGGAGTTGTCTTGGGGGCGGGCGTCCCGGAATACGCGCCCCTTTGCTTTTTCAGCGGATGCGCGTTCATACGAGGGCCATTTCCAGTTGTCCCCGCCGGGGTGCGGGCGCGGGGTCCCGGCGGCGATGGTTCAAGCCCCACCTGTCTCTGGCCCGGTCCACCGTTCGCATTACGGCCTCGGTGTATTCCTTGGGGGCGTAGGTCTTGCGGTAGAGCTTGGCGTAGCCCCGCTCCAAGTGGGGATAGGTCTCCCGCAGCATCGGCATGAACCATTCCTTTGAGCCGGGCTTGAGAAACAGCACGTTCGCTCCCAAGAACTGTGCCCCGTGATCGCGGGCGGCATGGGCTACGGCGTCGATATTCTCCTCGTGGTCGCTGATGCCGGGAAGCAGCGGGGCCATCATCACCCCGGCCGAAATTCCGTTTTCCACCAAGCATTCCATCGCTTCCAACCGGGCCTGCGGCCGCGGCGTGCCCGGCTCGGTCAGCTTCCAGACCTCCTCATCCACGCTGCCGATGCTGAAGTTGACGTGTACCTCCGCCACGTCGCTAAGCTCCCGCAGCACGTCGACGTCGCGGCGCACCAAAACGCCCTTGGTGGTTATGGAAGCCGGGTTCCGAAAATCAACCAGCACCCGGAGGATGCGCCGCGTGAGCTCGTACTGCGATTCGGCGGGTTCGTAGGGGTCGGAGGCGGTGCCGATGGCGATGGACTCGCCGCGCCAACTGGGCTTCTTCAGTTCCTGCCGCAGCACTTGGGGAGCGTTGACCTTGGCGAACACCCGCTGCTCGAAGTCGCGCCCGGCGTCCAATCCCCAGAACTCGTGGGTGGGCCGGGCGTAGCAGTATCGGCAGGCGTGGCGGCAACCCCGGTACGGGTTCAGCGTCCAGCGGAACGGAAACGTGGGAACGTCGATGCGGTTGAGCAGCGACTTGCATTGAATTTCTTCGACTTGTGCCCCAGCCATACTCCCTCCAACAGGACGCAAACATGTGTTCTGATAATAGGGAGCGCCACCGTAGCCGTCAACGGCCTACTGTCAGTAGCCGGTTGTTGCAGAGACGCAGCTTGTGCGAAGATGCTGCTCAATGTTCTATGTAAGAGGAATGCCAGCGATGTCAACAACCAAGATGCAATTGCTGGCCGAAGAATTATTGACACGATCAAAGGCAGGCGATATCGGATGGCATCGCAGCAGCCACGAAAGCGCTTATCTTCTGCACTTCCCGGACCTGTTTCTTATAATCCGGCAAAGAAACGATGGGGATTACGAACTGGAGGTAGGAGACGAAAGCCGCGGGGGGTCGAGGCCCTTGTTGCCAAGGAAGGCGACAATCTGCACTCTCGGCTGGCTGAGATCTATTCTTCAGCCGATACCAGCGTCCGGGAAGCCGGCGTAGACAAGGCCCTAGAGTACATCAGGGGGGCGAAGGGTCTAGCCAACGCCAACCGGCCCTAGCGGGTGTAAGTCGCGGCGCCGCCGGAGCGGTTGCAGTTCAGCTTGCGGCTCAGGTGGAGGCCCTCCAGGATGAACTCCACCGCCGCCGCGATTACTTCGGGGCGCCGGTCTTCGGTCAGGCGGGCCACGGCTTCGGACATTCCTTCGATGGCCAGCAGCGGCGGGTAGTTGGACGCGGGCCGGTCGCTACCGGTTACGGCGGTTTCTCCCAGATCGAAAGCCGTCACCACCGGCTCCAGGTCGTCCACGTTGAAGTAACTGCCGAATATCCGCAGCAGCGCGCGGCGGGTGAGGTCGTCAGTGACGCGGGACTCGCGCCCTTCCTCAAAAGTCTCCAGCTCGATTTTGCCAGCGAAAGACGCCACGATGAAGGCCAGGTCGCTCACCCGCGGACAAGCCCACTCTTCTCTCTGCAAGATGCTCCGGCGGACGGCATTGCTCAGCATAGTCTCGAAGTTGGAGATGGACACCCGCACGCTGACCCCGGAGCGCTGGTTGATCTCGCTGCTCTGGCGGGCTTGGGCGGTGATCTCGGCCAGCACGCGCTTCATGTAGTCCGGCACGACAAGCTTGTCCTCGTCAGGGAAGAGACTTCGCTCCTGCTCCATGATCTCGATTTCGTGCCGCGGGTCTTGGGGGTAATGGGTGTGTATCTGCGAACCGTAGCGGTCCTTCAACGGCGTGACGATGCGGCCCCGGTTGGTGTAGTCCTCGGGGTTGGCTGTGGACACCACGTAAACGTCCAGGGGCAGGCGGATGCGGTAGCCCTTGATCTGGACGTCGCGCTCCTCCATCAAATTGAAGAGGCCGACCTGGATGCGCTCGGCGAGATCGGGCAGCTCGTTGATGCAGAAGATGCCCCGGTTGGTCCGTGGCACCAGCCCGTAGTGAATGACCAGCTCGTCGGACAGGTAATGGCCCTCGGCGACCTTTATGGGATCGATCTCGCCGATCAGGTCGGCGATGGAAATGTCCGGTGTGGCCAGCTTCTCGGAGTAGCGCTCCTCACGGGGCAGCCACTCGATAGACGTCTCGTCGCCCCATTCGGCAACCCTGTCCCGGCAGGCCTGGCAGATCGGCGCATAGGGGTTGTCGTTGATTTCGCAGTCGGCGATCTTGGGTATGACCTCGTCCAGCAGGCTGACCATGCCGCGAATCAGGCGCGACTTGGCTTGGCCGCGCTCGCCCAACAGGATGACGTCCTGCCCCGCCAGAATTGCGTTTTCCAGCTGGGGGATGACCGTCTCTTCGAAGCCGATGATGCCGGGGAAGACTATCTCCTCGGCACGAATCTTGGCGATCAGGTTCTTCCGTATTTCCTGCCGGACCGAGATTACGTCGTATCCGCTTTCCCGGAGGGCGGCTATGGTCTGAGGACGATTATCGTTTGGCATCGGCGCAAGGCTCCATTGTCGGTTAGCGTTTGGCAGGACTGTGCTGCGGCAATCTCGAAAAAGCCGGTTCCAACTTAACATACCCTGGTCTATAATTGAACGAGGGAGACTAGCAAACGATGTTTTACCGCATAGCCGTCCCCGTTATTCTCTTTTTCGCGCCTCGTCTGCTGCCCCGCGTGATCCGCTTCGTGCGGTTGGTCTGGCGGTTGAGCTTCGATAAGCGCGTCCCCATCGTGCTCCGGCTTCTCGTGCCGTTGGCCATAGCCTACATTATTTCACCCATAGACTTGCTCAGGGACCGCATTCCGGTAATCGGACGGTTCGACGACCTGATTATACTGGCCCTGGCCCTGCTGTTCTTGGTCAAGCTGTCGCCCAAGGAAGTCGTCGACGAGCATAACGGCAGTTCCAAGCCGTCCGACCGCCCTGAGGACAGCGCCCCCGGCAAAGTGGTCGATGGCACGGGCCGCATAATTGACGACGATTAACCGCCCCGACTCAGAAGAAGGCATCGGACTCTACGTCCACGTGCCCTTCTGCAAGACCAAGTGCCCCTACTGCGACTTCAACACCTATCAGGGCATCGACAGGTTGATGGGCGGGTTCCTGGATGCCGTCACCACGGAGTTGGCGCTGTGGGGATCGGCCTTGGGACGCCCGAAGGTCCGCACGGTGTTCTTCGGCGGCGGCACCCCGTCCTACCTCCCGCAGGGTTATATCGGGTCGATCCTCGGAGCCGCGCGGGAAGCCTTCCGGGTCGATGACCAAGCCGAGTGCACCATCGAGGCCAACCCCGGCGACCTGGACCTGGAAGCCTGCCGGGAACTGCTGCGGCAGGGTGTGAGCCGCTTGAGCATCGGCGTCCAAAGCCTGGACAACGACCTCCTGAGCCTGCTGGGCCGCCGCCACACCGCCGACGAAGCCCTGGCCGCGCTGGGCACGGCCCGCCGGGCGGGCTTCGACAACGTGAACCTCGACCTGATGTACGGCCTGCCCCACCAGACCATCGACCAGTGGCGGGACACCATCGGACGCCTCGCCGACCACACCCCGGAGCACGTATCCCTGTACGCCCTGACCATCGAGGAAGGGACGCCGATGCACCGTTGGGCCCGTGAGGGCAGGATTCCCGAACCTGATCCCGACCTGGCGGCGGACATGTACTCCTACGCCAGGGAACTGTTGCGCGGCCGGGGCTATCACCATTACGAAATCTCCAACTGGTGCCTGCCCAGTATGGAGTGTCGGCACAATCTGGTCTATTGGCGCAACGAGCCTTACCTTGGAGTCGGGCCGGGCGCCCACTCCCGCCTCGGCGATTACCGCTTTTGGACGGTGCTCTCCCCCCGGAGCTACGACTCCGCAGCCGACCGCTGGCGCGGCGAGCCTCACCTTCCCTGGCCCCGGATCACGAAGGAAGAATTGGGTCGCGCCAAGACGCTCGACGGGTGGGAACACATCGACTCCGCCACTGCCTGCTCGGAGACGATGTTCCTGGGCCTGCGGCTCCTGGACGGGATGGACCTGTCCCGCGCTTCGGCGGCGGTTGGCATCGACCTCGCCAACCGCTACCATAGCCAAATCGAGGAACTGATTGACTTGGGACTGCTCCACCAGACGGGCCAAAACCTGCGCCTGACCGAGCCTGCATACCTGATAGCCAACCAGGTCTTCACCAGGTTCATCGACTAAACAGGAAACGGAACAAGCCATGAGCGAAACAGGCTACAAGTACATCGTGCAGGACGAGAACATTTGCTTCGGCAAGCCCAGGATCGAGGGCACGAGGATGGCGGTGAAATTCATCGTATCGGACCACTTGCACTGGGGTATGAGCGCGGACGAGATTTGCCACGCTCATCCTGGCATCACGGTGGTCCAGATCCATGCCGCCCTGACCTATTACTACGACCACAAAGAGGAAATGGACCGGAAAGACGGGGAAGAGAGAGAGTTTGCGAGTCGCATGAAGGCGGCACAGGACGAGGAACGGCGACGGGCGGGCAAACCCGTTCTCGGAAGCCCCGAACCGGAGGAGGATCCCTATATTGTGCAGGCCAAGGGAATCTGCGACGGAAAGCCTAGAATTCGCCGCTCCCAGATGAAGGTCGAGATCATTGCGATCGAACGATTTGATCGCGGCTGGAGTGTAGAGGAGATTCGCTCAGTTCATCCTAACCTTACCAAAGCAGAGATACTGGCTGCCCTGGCGTATTACGATGCCCACAAAGATGAGATTGACAATGACATTAGACAGAGCTACGACTACTTGGTTTGGTAGAAGCGCTCTCCCATGCCCCTGTCGCTTCTCTTCGACGAACACGCTTCTTACGACGTCATGGAGGGCATCATAAAGCGCGGTGTTGATGCCCTCTCGGTTCAGCAAGCCGGGAGGCGGAGTGCTATTGACGAAACGATCCTTGATCTGGCTGCTCGAATAGAGAGAGTCGTCTACACCAACGATAGGGATTTCCTGAGCATCAACGCAACTGGAGTGCCGCACTCAGGAATAATCTATCACCGTCAGATCAAATACAAGGTCGGCCAAGCCGTCAACGAGCTTGAAATCGTGTGCAAGGTATACGAGATGGAAGATATGCGAAACCATGTACACTACCTCTAGCAACTGGTAGGCGCGTAACGAATGTACGTAATCGGCACTGCGGGACACGTGGACCACGGCAAGTCCACCCTGGTCAAGGCCCTGACCAGCATCGACCCCGACCGTCTCCCCGAGGAGAAGGAGCGGGAGATGACGGTCGACTTGGGCTTTGCCTGGATGACCTTGCCCAGCGGCCGGGAAGTCAGCATCGTCGACGTGCCCGGCCACGAGCGGTTTATCAAGAACATGCTGGCCGGAGTCGGGGCAATCGACCTGGCGATGCTGATCGTGGCCGCCGATGAAAGCGTCATGCCCCAGACCCGGGAGCACTTGGCCATCCTGGACATCCTCCAGATTACCCGCGGGCTGGTCGTCGTGACCAAGACCGACCTGGTGGACGAGGAGCTGGTCGAGTTGGTCAAGGCCGAGGTGGAAGACACCCTGCGCGGCGCCTCGTTCGAGGGCTGCCCCATGGTCGGCGTGTCGGCCCAGACCGGACAAGGGCTGGACCAGTTGCGGGAGCTGATCGACGGCATCCTGGACTCGACCGAACCGCGCCGCGACCTGGGCCGCCCCCGCCTCCCCATCGACCGCTGCTTCACTATTTCCGGCTTCGGCACTGTGGTCACCGGGACGCTCATCGACGGCGCATTGACGGTGGGTCAAGAGGTCGAGTTGGCCGGCTCCGATCAGCGGGCCAGAGTACGGGGCCTCCAGAGCCACAAGACGAGAGTGGACAGCACCGGCCCCGGCGTGCGCCTGGCCGTCAACCTCTCCGGCATATCCCGCGACGACATCCAGCGGGGCGAGATTCTGACCGTCCCCGGCTGGCTCCGGCCCGCCTACCGGGTCGACGCCCGCCTTCGCATGGTCGACGGTGCGCCCCACGCCCTGAAGCACAACGAGGGCGTCACCTTCCATATTTTCACCAGCGAGGCCCCGGCCCGGGTGCGGCTGCTCGACGCCGACACCCTGACCGCCGGATCCGAAGGCTGGGTGCAGCTTCTGCTGGCCGAGCCGTTGCCGGTGGTGAAGGGCGACTATTTCGTCATCCGGTCAGCCGAAGACACCCTGGGCGGCGGTCAGGTGGTGGACCCCAACCCCCGTCGCAGACACCGGCGCTTCGATACCGGCGTCGTGGAACGCTTGATGATGCTGGACCAAGGCACCGGCGAGGACGTGATCATCAGCGTGGCCGAGCAATGGGGGCCCTGTGGCCTGACCGAGCTCTCGCGAAGGTGCAACCTCCCCCGCGACGAGGTGCTGGAACGGGCGGGATTGCTGGCTGCCGACGGCGAGTTGGTGGTGCTGGGAGAACTCGTCACCGACGCCGATGCGGTGGTTTATTCGGCGCAGGGCTGGGATGTGCTGAAGGGGAAGCTCTACGCCGCCCTCCGCACCTATCACAACCAATACCCGCTGAGAAAGGGAGCCCCTTCCCAAGAAGTCCGCAGCCGTTTGGGGCTGGCCCAGCCCGTGCATCAACGGGCGCTGGCCCAACTGAGCACGGAGCGTTTCGTGGCCGATGATGGCCAGACCGTCCGCCTGCCGGACCACGAGGTGACGCTTACGCCCCAGATGGAGCAGCAGACCGCGGCATATCTGAGGGACCTGGAAAGCGACCCCTACTCTCCGCCCAGCGACCGGCCGCTGGACCCGGAACTGATGGGCGTGCTGATCGAGCAGGGCAAAGTGGTGCGGGTGACCGACTCGGTAGTGTTCGCCGCCGCCGCATACGAGGAAATGACCGTCCGCATCGTGCAGCACCTCCGGGAGAACGGCAGCATCACCGTCGCCGACGCCCGGACGATGTTCGACACCAGCCGCAAGTACATCCTGCCCTTGCTGGAGCGAATGGACCAGCAACAGGTCACCCGCCGGGTCGGCGACGAGCGCGTGTTGAGGTAGCCGGGTTGTCGCTGGACATGGGCGAAATCGTCCTGCAACTCGACGAGCTGGCCCGCTCGGCGCGGCAGACCGCTTTGGGCAAAGACGCCCGCCTGATCTCGTTGCTGGAGCGCGCTCAAGCGGTCGACCCGGGCACGGCCCAAGAGAGGACCGCCCTATCGCGGGAGCGGCCCTACTTGGCGGCTCAAACCACCGGCCCTCTGGTGGGCGCTTACCCGCCGCCGGACCCGCCCGGCGACTGGTCGGTGGCCGCCGTGGACGGTTCGCATATCGACGCCGACCGCCACCTGCCCGTCCATTGCTACCTGATCAACCTGGGCAGTTGCGTGCTGACCTACGGCCAAACGCCCGACGCGCAACTGTCCAGCAGGCCGCACCTCGCCGCTCCGGAAGAGTTGCGCATCGTCGACCCTCACAACCCCTCGGCGGAGGAGACGGTGACCGGGCCGTTGCTGGGACTCGTCCGTACCGTCGGAGAGCTGGAGGAGTTGGGAGCCTTGATGGCCGCGCAACCGCCCCGGATGCCCGTCCTCGGGCTGGTCGACGGCTCGCTGGTGCTCTGGGGGCTGTCGGGCCAAGGCTACCGGCCATATGTCCGGGACGCGATCATCCGGGACCGGCTGCTCCCGGCCCTCGACCGTGCGGAAAGGCTGGCGGCAGACCAGCCCACCGCCCTGGCCGCCTATATCTCCTACCCGCGCAGCACCGAGGTGGTGAACGCGGTGCGCTGCTGCCTCTGCCCTCATTCCCTGAGCGCTTGCTCCGACTCTTGCAACAACCGCCGGTCGGTGCAACACCCCTGCGCCGAGGCCAACGACTTTTTAGACCGCGACCTGTTTCAAACGCTGTTGCAGCCGGGGTGGCGCTCGCCAGTCTACCGCACCAACTCCTCGGTGCCCCGCGACTACTATGGGCCGCGCCACCAGGTCTGCTTCTTCTACCTGAACGCTGGTGAGGAAATCGGGCGCGTCGAAGTCCCGGAGTGGGTGGCCCAGGACGAGACGCTGCTGGCCTTGGCTCACGGCTTGGTCTGGGACCAGTGCCGACGGGGGCAAGGGTACCCGGTGGCGATTTCCGAGTCCCACGAGCAGGCAGTGGTCAACGGCGCCGACCGCCGCGTGTTCCGACGGCTCCTGACCGACGCCTTAGAGCGTCAAGGAGTGCTTGCCGCCACCTCGGGGAAGGACCGCTCCAAACGCGCCCCTTGGCTGTAGGCCAGAAACTCTCTAATAGCCACCAGGTTAGAAAAATCCCCTGGCGAGAACATCCTCTTCGGCGTCGTCGGTGACGAGTCGGCGAATATGTTCCACATATCGGGCAAATGGCGCTGGGTCCAACGGATGTTGGGTTAAGTGTTCCAAATATGATGCTCTGTGTTGTTCTCTGCCGGCGACTGTGCTAAAAACCCTTCGCACGCCGGCCCCTATCCGTTTGGCACGGCGAAGGATAAGGATCTCATCAATGGCCGTACTGGCGGTATTGACCGGCGTCATGTCCAGCCAATCGCAAAGTAGATAATAGCGCGATCGTGGAGATACTGACTTTACGTCCAAGGCTGTCGCAGCCGCCTCTTGGAACATCGTCTTATCGAGGTTTGTTTTGATTTCCGTGGCAACGTAGGCGAGGCTGGTTTCCGAAGTCGCAGCATCACCAAAATCTGGATCATGGGAGGTGCGAATGTAAAGTTTGCGAGATATAGCGAAATCCTGATCCTTCGACCGAATCGTCATCGCCCCTCCACTACGAACAGACCTGATGGTCTCCTCGAAACGAAGTGCGGAAAAGCTGCTAACAGGCCCAAACGAAAGGTCTAAGTCATGTAGTTCTTGGGCGAGAACGGTAGTAACCATCAGGGGCAAAAATTCTTCTAAGACCGAATTGTCGAGCTTGAGCTGTCCTTTTTGCCGGTAGAGAAAATCGTCCTTGCTGCAGGGCAACCGCATTCTAAAGTCGACCGCGATGGAAG
This sequence comes from Dehalococcoidia bacterium, assembly GCA_965197575.1. GTDB lineage: Bacteria > Chloroflexota > Dehalococcoidia > Lucifugimonadales > UBA3495 > VXOI01. The sequence continues at coordinate 3,905,722 of OZ240214.1, read as the reverse complement.
TCCCCAAGTCCATCGGCGCACGGCATCAAACATCCTTCAAACCCTGTCAAAATCGGTTATTTCAAACCGGTCAGGGGTAAAATTGGCTGCTTGCTTCTCGCTCCAAATTAGAATGCGGTTGCCCTGGTCCTTGCTGTCGAAAATGAGGTTCATGTCGATGTAGAGTTTATACTCGTTAAGCAACTCTACCATTCGTTCGATAATTTCCTCTGATGATCCTTTAACCGCCTTCGATTTGGCTGTCCATTCGGCATAACGTTGTTGGGCCATTTCGACGTTCGGAACGTCAGCCGACGGCAGTTTAGGGTTCAGTAGGAGACTCGTTATCTTGTCCCCGTGAGGGGTTGGAAGGACGAAAGTCCTATCCATTTCCATACCTTCCCCGAGAGTCTGACAAGATGGCTACACCGGCATCATACATGGGCGACGGTGCAACCTCTTCTATGTTTGCCAAAGCCGATAGCAGGCCTGCAAGGGCCTTCGTTGGTGCAGTTCGATATGCGTCCTCAAGAGCCTGCTGGGCGACTATTCTTGCTTCCGTGAAACTAGGCGTAGTTAGTTTGGACGGAGGCGAGAAATGAAGGATATCTTCATAAATCCAATTACCGTAGCGATTGCGGAATGCTCGTTCTTGGCGTAGGGTCATTCCGAACCCCAAAACACGGCCAGCGAGCTCGGAAACTATCTCTCCATTCAAGAATTTGGTTCCGGAAACCATAGACTCTCTTCCTACGACAAAGATCAACCGAGCATCAGGCCTGCATACCCTCCCGAGTTCAAAGAAAGCTGACGATAAATCCAGGCAGAACTGGACCACTGTTAGGAATCTATTGCTGCGATGCTTCCGGTTTGCACCGAACTCGGATTGGGCGACTTGAAGAAGATTCCAATTAAGCGCCTCCATCGATGCTCTAAATCTTTGATGGTAATTGAAGACGTTGATGTACGGCGGAGAAGTCAGCACAAAGTTTACAGAAGAATCTTGCAGTGGAAGATGTCGGACATCGGAATTAAATGCCGTGATTGGCTTCTCGGAGTAAGGCAACGTAAGCACGGTAGCTGCGATATTCTCCCATGTTCTGAAAATCCTATCTACTGTAATCGACGGCTTATAAAAGTCGACAATTACAATTAGCAACTCAGTCAAAATCCGGACGAATCCGTCTGTGCTGAATGCAATATCGACGAGACTGGACTTCAAGTTTTCGGCATCCTCCAACGGAGAAGTCGGCTGAAGAAGCGCCATCTCCAACAATCTGCTTGTGTGTTCGAGATACAGCCTGCGCTCGACTAAGGGCACGTTGGCGAATTGATATGTTCTTGCCATAGCCACTGCCGCCGGGTTGATCTCGCTACCGAACGCAGGCAACCCGATTCGTGCTGCCTCGAGGAGCACTGTCCCGCTGCCTAAGAAAGGGTCCAGAATTATCGAGTTCTGAGAGGCATACCGGTCCAACAAGACTTGGACCAATTGAGGAGAGAATTGGCCCGTCCAAGAGAATGGATTGCTCCGAGTCTTTATATCGATGTTCAACTCATTTTGGGGAATCTCCGATACATCTAACGGCGTATCTCGATAGATGCCCTGCGCCAATACCATCCTTGTTGCTCCAGGTGCGAGAGGTTCATTGCAGCGGCGATACTAAGGAATAATAGCGGGATCCAAATGTATATCAAAGCCCCTGCTGTCAGTAGACGGTCCGGCTTAGAGTGAGGCCCTGATTGGCCAGAAACTCCTCGTAGCTGCCGGAGGCGGCGACCGCCCTCAGAAACGCGCCCACCGAGTCGCTCTGCTCCAGTAGCGCCCGCAATTGGTCCTCGATGGGGCTGACTGAGGCGGCGCTGGTTGCGTATGAACCGTGGAAGGCGAAGAAGGCTTGATTGATCTTGCGGATGTTGTAGCCGTTCTCGACCATCAGAAGGCGGCGCTCTTCCATGTAGGCTTCGGCTTCAACGGTCCGGCCCTCAGCCAGCAGTTCCTCGGTCCGCAGGCGCGTCTCCCGCATCGCCGTTGTGAAGTCGAACTTATTGGGGTCGGGTTCCGGCTCGGCGGCGGGCGGCGGGCGGTCGACCACGTTGCCGGTCATCGCGGTGTAGGCCCGGTCGCCGATGGCCCGCCCGCCCAAGGTGGCCGCGGTCTCGTTGAGGGTGGTCATCTCCGGGCTGTCCCAATAGTGCCAGCCCAGCGGTTGGAAGAAAAACCAGTGGTGCAGCCACTCGTGGGCCGTGGTGACCAGGGCTTGGTGCAGGCTGCCCGACGACGAGACCACGCTCGGATAGATCGCCACGCCGCCAGTGTTTTCCACGATGGCCGACAGATCACGCTCCCGCAGCACCAGGTCTTCCAGGGCTTCCCGCTCCCAGTCGTCGATGCCGGGCCGGAGCAGCGTAGTCTCCAACCGGAAGATGCGGTCGCGGGGCGAGAGGACCAGCACCCCAGGCGACCGAGCGTACACGGTGTCCACCGGCGGGAAGATGAACCCGAATCGGGAGACGAACCCCTCCTCCGTCAGCACCGCGCCGATCTCCGACTCCATGGTCTCCTCGACCACCGGCCGGATGTCGCGCCGCCGTTGTTGCAGCCCTTCGATCCTAGTCCGAAGCTCGAAGTCCGTACCGCCGCCGTCCAGGAATTCTTGCTCCAGCGACCGGACTTCCTCCCCCAACCGGAAGAACTCTTCGGCCAAGGCGATTCCATCGGCTCTGGCGGGAGTCGAGTTCCAAGGCAGGAGGCCGCCCAGCTTGCGGAGCCATTTGCCGGGGAGGTTGCTTGCCTCCCAACGGAGCAGGTCGTACCAGTACGGAGCGGTGGCCACCTCCAGCGCCGAAGGCCGGTAGTCGCCAGCAGCCGCCCAGACCAGGAGGATAGCCGCCATCAAGCTGAGCAGCCCCTTTTTCGCCGCGTTTCGCACTTGGCAGGCATTATAAACTTACTTAGCCCAAATCCACCGATAGGGAGTTATTTGGGCTCTTGAGTGGGAGATTAGTGGGATGGGAGGGCCAATGGTGGAATCATTGGCCGGAAGACGGGGGCAATGGTGGCCCGGAGTGGCCCTGGGTAATACAGACCGTGGGACGACAGTCAGCAGAGGACTCTCGCTGACCTGGTTGGTGCGAGTTGGCGGGGACATTCAATTGGTTGATGGGCAAATTGGTTGCATCCGGTGGCGTCAAGCCGGGAGTGGAATGGCCCGCAACCGCGCCAGGGCAGAGAGGAACTGGGTTTCCCAGGGCCAGCCCTTGGGGAGATGCAGAGTGAGGCCACGGGCCTTGCGGGTGATGCGTCCGGCCAAGGAGAAGAGGCGGTGCCGGAGGGTCTTGGTGGTCGCCGCTGCCTCCTCCAGGACGATGCGCCCGGTCCAGCGGGCCAGGTTGTGGGCCACGACCTGTACCGCCAGCCAGGCGGCGTTGGCGGCGAAGCGCCCCGAGGGGAGATGATTGAGCCCCACGCCGTACTTCAGATCCCGGATGGCGTTCTCAATCTCGGCGTGGCCGCGGTGATCGGCCTCCAGTTCCAGGGCATCCCCCTCCCGGTCGGTGATGAAGGCGTGGTAGCTGTAGTTGGCGAACAACGCCAGTTGAGAGCCGGGGGTGGGCCTCACCCGCCGGACGATGAGCCGCAGCGGCGCGGCGCCGGGTTCAGTCCTGAAGGGGGTGTAGGTGGTTTCAGCCACGTCGGCGGCACCCTCCATCCAGTAGGGGATGGGCCTCCAGTCCGCCTCGGGTATGGCCTCGATCAGATTTCGCAGGTTCTGGCGCAGGCGGACGGTGATGGAGAAGCGGACTTTCAACTTGCGGCAGACCTGGACCACGGCGTGGGTATAAAAGCCGCTGTCGGCCCGCACCGTGATTTGTCCCGTGGCCCCGGCGTAGCGCACCCGGCTCAACGTCTCCCGCAGGAAATGAGCCGCTCCCCGGGCGGTGTTGGCCCGGCCCTCCCGGAGGCGGGCCATCAGCACCTCGCCGGTGCCCGCCGCCACGGCCAGCAGCGGGTGATAGCCCCGCTGGCCGGTGTAGCCGTGGCGGCGGGCACCCTCCTTGGCCAGGCCGTAGGTCTCGCAGATGGTGGAGTCCAGGTCGATGGTCAACGGACTGTCGCCGGGACCGGCCCCGGTGGCCCAGGCCCGGGCCAGCAGTTCCCGGCTGACCCGGTCCAGCTGGCGTACGTGCCCCCAGCGGAAGCTGCGCAGGAAGGTGCCCAGAGTGGACGGCGCCTTGACCACACACCCCAGGACCCGCCCGGTGCTGCCGGAACGCAGCGCGTCGGCATCGTCGATGCAGTCGCCTCCGGCCAGGGCGGAGGCCACCAGGGTCATCAGCTTGTCGCCGGTGTTGGCCCGCCCGGGGGCAAGGCCCAGGTCCAGGTGTTGCTCAACCAGTTGCGGCAGACCGAGACGCCGGGCCAGGGTGGCCGGAAGGAGAAGTCCGGCATTGGCCACCAGGCGGTGGTCGTCGAAGGCGATTTGGATGCGTTCGGGGCGGTTGCGTGGTAGCATCTAAAAGGTGCTCCTTCTCCGGGGTCGGTTTTCCGGTCAAAAAACCATTATCCCAGATTCAGAGGAGCACCCTTGCACCCTTTTATCACACCTGCAATTCCCATTCCTTCGGTGGATTCGGGCTTAGCCTGAACAGCCTTTTCGTCTGACTATCCGGGGGCGATGGTGAACGAGTTTCTGACCAACCTTAGCGCAGCCCAGCCGGTCCTGTGGGGATTGTTCGTGCTGGGGGTGATTGGCGCGGCGAGCCTGGTGTTGAGCCTTTTCTGGGGAGGGCTGTTCCGGCTCGCCTCCTGGGTCGGGAAGCTGAAGCCGAAAGCCCGGGCGGACTGAGCGAGTGTACTTTCCCAACGCCGACGTAGCCATTCACCCGGCGCTGCTGGTGTTCCTCGGCTTGATCGTGGGGACGCTGGGCGGGTTCTTCGGCGTGGGCGGCGGGTTCCTGATCACCGGGGGACTGCTGGTGTTCGGCGTGCCTCCGGTGTACGCGGTGGGCACCGGCCTCACGCTGGTCATGGGCACGTCTTTGATCAACACGCTGAAGCACCGCAGGTTCGGCAACGTCGATTTCAAGCTGGGAGCGCTGATGGTGACCGGCACCATTCCGGCAATATTCCTGGCGGAATGGGTTAACTCCGCGCTGGAAGCCGCCGGAGTAGCCGGGCCGGTCATCCGCTACATCTACGTGAGCTTCCTTTCGTCGCTGGGGTTGTTCATCCTCTACGACTACTGGCGCACCCGTCGCCGCGAGGGAAGCCGGGAAGATGAAGTCACCACCGCCGGGCTGACCCAACGCGTTCGTTCTCTCCGAATTCCGCCGCACCGGATTGGCTTGCCTGGGGTGGGCTGGATTCCCACCTATGTCGCCCTGCCTGTTTCGAGGATAGACCGCATATCGGTCTTCGTGCCGATGGGCATCGGATTCGGCATCGGGTTCATTGCGGGGCTGCTGGGCGCCGGTGGGGGGTTCATCCTGATGCCGGTGCTCATTTACGTCCTTGGCGTCCCGACCACAGTAGCCATCGGCACCGACTTGTTCCAGATAATCATCACGGGCTCGGTAGGGGCGTTCGCCTACGCCCTGGCCGACCGGGTGGACCCGTTGATGGCGGCGCTGATGCTGGCGGCGGCGTCCGTTGGCTCGCAGGTTGGCGCCAGCGCCACGCGGCGAGTGGAGCCGTCGCGCATCCGCTTCCTCTACGGCGTGCTGATCCTAACGGGTGGCGTAGCGGTGGCCTTGGAAGAAGCCTCCCAAGCCCTAGACGGCATGGAGGTACTCTCCACGGCAGCCTCGGTCGTGCTGCTGGGCGCAGGCGGCGGCATGTGCCTGCTGCTGCTAGCGCTGCTGCTGCTGCGGGCGCGGCGGGGCGGGGGGTGAGGGCGAGGCTAAATAATGCGAAGCGTGTGATGGAATATTTCGCGCACGAAATCATCCCAGGAATCGTTGTCATGCAAAATGCGGTATAGCGAAAAATCCCTTGCAACGTTCATATCGTTTAAGCGCCTTCTCATTTCGGGGGTCACAACGCCAAGAACTGCAAAGTTTCGAGACCTGGCAGGCGTTTCGGCGAAACTTTTTTGAATGGCGCCCAGGCGTTCAAGCGCGCCTGCTGGGTCGGTGCCGCTCTTTACCTCGATTGTTGCCATGATTTGCCATTCGTCATTCTCATCCCGGGTTTGGAAACTGATGTCAGGTTCGGAGCCTTATATCATTCGCAAGCTGCCATCGTTTCCGAGCCAAGTAACCGCTCCCTCAACTCGTGTGGCGATGGCATTGTTCAATTCAAGCCACTCAGCTATGCGGTCCTTAACTGCCGCCTCGCCTTCCTGACCAACTATGTTGCGTAAGGACCCGTCTTCTGTGATTCCGATGGTGGCCAAAACGTTCCGGTATCCATTTTCGAGCGTCCACCCATCCGTTCCCGTAATGATGACCGATACGACGGCATTATAAGTGCGAGCTACGTTTTGGCATCTTTGCAAAGTGGGTCGACGGATACGAGTGCCATCTTCCCAATTCTTAACTTGGGTAGCCATAGCCTGCACGCGCTTTAGCGAGAGGGTGGCGATTCCTCGATAGTGCAGGGAGGTTTGTGGGTGAGCCCGCAGAATGTCAGGGTGGGCGAACACCAGTTTCGGGTCAATTCCGGCGTCGTGAACGTGCTGCCATGCTTCCGGTGCTATGGCAAGGTCTTTCAATCGGTTTTCGTAGTCGAGCGGAGCCGAAAATTCTTCAATAGTCCGGCGGGCCGTCAAATCCGAACGCTCGCGAATCCGCTCAGAGATTATCAGAGCGCGCTGGCGGGCTTCCTCAAGGCGCATCTCCCGCTCAACCATCGCATTTTTTCCAGCGGTACACGCACTTGCGGATTTCCTGCCGCCCATAACGTCCCATTTGCTGGCTTGAATTGCCTTTCCCTTGTTTGAGAGTCCAGATAGCCTCACACCGAAAGCTGGATTGCTCGGCAAAGTCCGACAGAATGAGGTCAACCGGAATCTCCTCGCCGTGATAGCGGACGTTGTCGTTCACCATATACACGCTTCCGCCCGGCGTTATCAGCCGGCCGAGTTCGCTAATTATCAGGGCCATCTCGGTGAAGTAGTTTTCGACCAAGCTGATAATGTTGCGATTGCTGAGATGCTCGATGTTCGCCTTGAGAATGTTCAGAGCTTCCTGCAATGCTTCCTGGCCATTTGCCATCGCGACGGCTTGGGAAAATCGCTCAGCCTCTCCATATTCTCTGGCCAGGATTTCCCGCTTTGAGCGATTTTCGACAGTTGCGGATAGCAGCGCCTGCCGCAGTTCTTTGAACCGGTTGGCATCGTAGCCAAGGTATGCCAGCTCCAGAGCGTAGGTGCGGGTGTAATCGTAGCGGTTGGCATACGGAGGAGAAGTTACAACGGCGTCAAAGGTTTCTGTTGGCAGATGCCGGAGTTCGGTGAGACTTGACCCGTCGATAAATTCAGTGGCCGCTCCGCCATATTTTTGTTTGAGCGCCGGAATATCAATGGCTATCTCAGCCAAGCGGCGACGCAATGATTCCCCGAGCGTGGGTACGGATTCTTTATGCAGTCTTCGGCTGACCTTCCGTCCTGATTGGGGGTCCCACCGCAGGAATTGCCCGTCCTTCCGAGTGTAGCTGACCTCTTCGAGTACGCTTACGCAGGCCAAAGTCAGGACCGTGCCAAGCGACGGGTCGGTAACTCCGGCAATAGATTCCCGAGCCTTCGCCAAGTCCTTTTCGGTGGCCTCCGGGAAGGCGTGCTCTGTAATCGGGACGTGCGGAAATAGAAAGCGGTCGTTGTAGTCGCCTTGTGAAATAGCCTCCATGACAGCGTTTGATGCTTTGGCAAGCCGGTCCGGTTCCAACCCGTTGGAAACGGCGGCGATGGCCCTTGCCGCCAGATTTCCAATGGGCATAATCTCAATGCCGGTTCCTGGTATGCCCATGCTGCCCGCGGTGAGCACAGAGGTTCCAGAGCCGGAAAACGGATCAAGCACGCTCTTCGCAGGTGTTTGTTCCAGCAGTCCCTTTACCAGTCCGGCGGAGAACCCCTCTTTGTACTTCAGCCAGCGAAGGCCCGGCGCGTTCTTGTTCCCCTGATAGGAAACGAGCTTGCGGCTCAAATGGTCGCTCACCTGTATTCGAGGCGCAAAGCGCTCATACAGACTCTGCCTCGCTTCCGTCGGCCCGCGACGCATCGAGACGACCTCAAGGCTCTCCGGTAAAGTCTCTAATGGCCGCAGGGAATAGCTCAATTTCACTCCACCGGCTCCGCTAACCCGTCTCGGTCAGCGGTTGCAGGATGTCCAGAAGCAACTCCAAGTGGTCAAGGTCTCGGCCAATGGCATCGGAGCACAGAAACATCTTGGGCATATAATATTATGCGGGAAGCATGTTCGCTACACTCCAAAGGCGGCCCAACCGGGCGTCGCCGGACAGTTGCTTGGCTTGGTGCGCCACCCGTTGGGGGGACACGACAAGCGTTATGGGAAGGGGTAGAATACGGGAACCGCATCCGGGCTGGCGAGGCACATGGCTCTTAGAGACAAGTTAGAGGACGATATCCGGAACTCGATGCGCCAGCGGGACCAAGGCCGCTTGGACGCTCTGCGCTACCTTAAATTCGCGGTGCAAGCGGTGGAGAAGGAGCGCGGCAAGTCGCTGGACGACCCGGCCATGATCGAGGTGGTCTCGAAGCAGGTGAACGACCGCCGGGAGAGCATCCGCGCTTTCGAGCAGGGCGCCCGCCACGAGCTGGCGGCCAAGGAGGCCGCCGACCTGGCCGTGCTGGAGGCCTATTTGCCGCCGCAGCTCAGCGAGCAAGAAATCGTCGAGCTGGCTTCCGGCGTGATTGGCGAAGTCGGGGCTGCGGGCCCCCAGGACAAGGGCAAGGTCATGGGAAGGCTCATGCCCCAGGTCCGGGGGAAGGCCGACGGCGCCGAGGTGAACCGGCTGGTGACCGAAATTTTAGAGTCGCTGGGTTGAACGGCGAGTATTCAGGAGAGGAAACAATGACCACCAGAACCATTGAGGAACGGGTCAGCCGACTGGAATTGGTCTACGATCAGGTCATCAATCAACAGGGCGAATTAAACCGGTCTATCGACACTCTGCGAACCGACATGAATGCCCGGTTCGGTGACATGAATGCCCGGTTCGACGACGTGAACGGCCGGTTCAACGACATGGGCGGCCAATTGAGCGACGTCCGCACCGAACTCGGTCGGATAGACAATCGGTTGACTGCCATCACGACAATGATGCTCGGTTCGTTCGTTGCCTTATCTGCCGCACTACTTGGCGTGATTATTGCGTTGATAATCCTGGTCGTTTAGCGGCCGTCACCGCCCGAGACCATACTGTCCTCAACCTTCTCTTGATCGTAAGGCGCGTTCGTTTTGCGTTTCGGCATCCTAGTCTTTCCCGGCACCTGGAGCGATACCGACTGCCGCTACGCAGTCGGTACTGTGTTGGGGCAGGAAGCCGAGTATGTCTGGCACCAAGAGACCGACCTGTCCCGCTTCGACTGCGTGATTCTGCCCGGCGGCTTTTCTTATGGCGACTACCTGCGCCCCGGCGCGATGGCCCGGATCGCCCCGGTGATGGACGCCTTGCACGAATACGTGGCCTCCGGTGGCATGGCCATCGGCATTTGCAACGGGTTTCAGATACTCTGCGAGTCGGGGCTGCTGCCCGGCGCGCTCCTGCCCAACAGTCACTTGGAGTACCGCTGCCAGTGGACGAACCTGCGAACCGAGCGCAACGACACCGCGTTCAGCCGGGCCTGCCAGCCGCACCAGATTCTGCGGGTGCCGGTGTCTCACGGCGAGGGCAACTATTTCGCCGACACCGAGACGCTAGCGATGTTGGAAGCCGACGGCCGGGTGCTCTTCCGCTACTGCGACGATTCTGGAGAAGCAACGCTCGACGCCAACCCCAACGGCTCGGCCAACAACATTGCCGGCATCATCAACGAGTCGGGCAACGTGCTGGGCATGATGCCTCACCCTGAGCGCAGTTGCGAGCAGGTGCTGGGCAGCACCGACGGCAACCTGATATTTCAATCGATTATTGATAGCTGCCGACAGGCCCAGCCCCGGTAATGGCCCACCCCTTGTTGGCCTTGCAGGCACGCGCCGGGGCGCCATCCGGCCGGCGCTGCGGGCCGTTGGCCGCGCCCGGCCCTCTCCCAACTATCCGATGATCCCCATTCTCCTTGCCGTGGTGGCCGTTTTCGGATTCGGGAGCGCCGCCATCTTCGCCCGGTTGGGGATGCAGTGGGCCTCGCCGCTTCCCATCACCTTGGTTTCGCTGGTGTTCAGCTTCCTGTTGTCGGCGGCGCTGGCGTTGGGGTTCGCCTTTGCCGACCTCAAGGCGATGCCGCCGGTGGTGTTGGCCTGGTGTCTGGTGCTGGGCGCGCTGAATTTCCTGGGCGGACGAAACCTCAATTACCTGGCTGTGGGAAGAATCGGAGCGGCCCGCACCTCGGCAATCGTCAGCACGTCCACGGTGTTTGCCGCGGTCCTCGCCATCACCTTGACCGGGGAACGCCCCCATGCGTTGGTGGCAGCGGGGACGGTGGTGGTAATCGCCGGGCTCGCCACCGCAATGGGCCAGAGTATTTTCGAGGGGACTACCGTGGGGCGGGCGGCAATTATCGGCTACCTGCTGGCCTTTGCCTCCGCCGCCTGTTACGGTGGCACGAACGTGGTCGTCAAACAATTGACCCAAGAGTACACGTCGCCGTTGGTGGTATCTACGATCAGCCTGTTTTTCGGCATGTTGCTCGTGCTGCCGGTGGCCGTGAAACCGTTGCTCGCCCAGCTTCGCCAAGCCAGCGGCAACCTGGGATTCGTAGGGTTCGCCGCGTTGTCCGGTATCGCGGCGGCGATGGCGGTAAACACCCTGTACTTCGCTCTGCAACGCTCCGAGGTGGTGGTGATCAGCCCCATCGTGTCAGCCAACCCGCTGGTGACCCTTCTGCTGGTGTCGCTATTCCTGTCCCGGCTGGAGAACGTCAACCGCTGGCTGTTCCTGGGCGTGGGCGTTACCGTAAGCGGAGTGGCGCTGGTAGTCGTGGGCAGCCAGCTATGACGCATTGCCGGGGTTAGGATAATGACGGCCATAGTCCTGTCCCTCGTGTCAGCCCTGGGCTTTGGCAGCGCCGCCATCTTCGCGCGGGTCGGGATGCAGGGAGTCGCTCCCCTGCCCGGCACTTTGATCTCGGTGGCAGTCAGTTTCGTGCCCGCCATTATTCTGGTCCTGGTCTTCGCCCTCGACGACCTGAAGGCGCTGCCGCCCGTGGCTTTCGCCTGGTTCCTGGGCTTGGGCGCCATCAACTTCCTGGGCGGGCGGAACCTGAGCTACCAGGCCATCGGAAGCATCGGGGCGGCCCGGGCCAGCGCGATCCTTGGCACGTCTGCCGTATTCGCTTCGGTTTTCGCCATCACGCTGACCGGCGAGCGGCCCCACGCCGTAGTATTGCTGGGCACGGTCGTGGTGGTCGCAGGGCTGGTCACCACCCTGGGCAGAGCGGTCTTGCAGGGCGGCGGCTTGAGCCGGACGGCGCTCCTGGGCTACGTGATGGCCCTGTCAGCGGCGGCGTGTTATGGTGGAACCAACGTGGTCGTCAAAGAACTGACGCTCAAGTATGGCTCGCCGCTGGTCATCTCGGCGGTGAGCCTGTTCTTCGGAATTCTGCTGCTCTGGCCCATCGCGGGCCGGGAGGCAGTAGCAAGCCTCCGGGCGTCGAAGGGCCAGCCCCGTTTCGTAGTGTTCGCCGCGTTGTCGGGGCTGGCCGCGGCCGCGGCGGTCATTTTCCTGTACTACGCGCTGAGGAGCGCCGACGTGTCGGTGGTCAGCCCCATCGTGTCGGCCAACCCGCTCGTCACCCTGCTATTGGCGCAGCTATTCATCTCGCGGTTGGAAGACCTGAACCGCTGGCTGGTTATGGGCACCGTGGTCGTCGTCACCGGCGTGGTCCTGGTCGCAGCAGGCAGCACGTTGTGAGGGACAACCTCCGGTGGTAGCCATCGCGCTGGCTTTCGCTGCCGCGCTCTGCCTCAGCAGCGCCGCTATATTCGCCCGGGTGGGCCTGGCATCAAATAACTCTGGCATGACCCCGATGGCCGGGTCCCTCATCTCCTTGGTGTTCAGCCTGATCCCGGCAGTGCCCCTGGCTTTGATTTTCGCTTGGGACGACTTCGTCGCGCTCCCGGCCGTCGGGATAGCGTGGCTGCTTGGTCTGGGCGCATTGAACAACCTGGGCGGCAGGACCCTGGGCCTGTTTTCCATCGTCAGACTTGGCGCTTCCCGGACCATCGCTATCCTTGGGACCGCCTCCGTCTTCGCCGCCATCTTCGCCGTCGCCCTGGGCGGAGAACGGCCTCACGCAGTCGTCCTGCTCGGGACCGTGGTGGTGGTGGCCGGGCTCGCGGTGATGTTGGGCCCGTCCCTGTTACAGGCTGGACGCACCGGCCGTACGGCCTACACTGGATACCTGATATGCTTTGCCGCCGCAGGTTGCCTGGGGGGCACCAACGTGCTCGCCAAGCATTTGACCGGACTGTATGGTTCCCCATTGATGATCTCGGCGATGAGCATGTTCTTCGGTATGCTCCTGGTTGCGCCGCTGGGCGCTCGAGACGCGCAGATCGGCATGCGGGAAACGCGGACCAATCCCCGCTCGCTCATTTTCATTGCGCTGATGGGGCTGGCTACCGCAGGCTCAACCACCTTCCTCTACTACACGTTAAGAGAGGGCGCCGTAACGCTGGTCTCGCCCATCGTGTTTTCGTCGCCGTTGCTTACTATAGCGCTGTCGGTGATCTTCTTAAGACAGTTGGAGACCATTAACCGCTGGCTGATTATGGGAGCCACCGTTATCGTTACGGGGGTCGTCCTGGTCGTGATCGCCAGCACATGGTGATTTGGCCCGTCCAACGAGCTTGTGGCATAATCGGGCAGTAAAGACAAATAAGGCGAGAGGTGACCTATGTCCGGACTGATTGAGACCGTCCGAATCAACCATGTGACCACGATGGTGAAAGACACCGCCCGCGCGATGGAGTTCTATAACAACCTGCTGGGCATCAAGCAGATTGAGAGCCAAGTGGACAACCCGGAGATTACCTGGCTGCAACTGGAAAGCGGCATCATGGTGCATCTCATCGAAACGCAAGAAGCCCCAGCCAAGCCCGACCGCATCCACCACGCCTTCGAGGTGGAAGACTTCGAGGGGACCCGCGCCACGCTGGAATCCAACGGGTTTGAGATTGAACGTGAAGGCGTCCGCTACGACGGGCAGGCGTTCCTGTTCATCCACGACCCCGACGGCAACCGCGTCGAGTTCTGCACCGGCTCCGGCTACGCCCCCGCCCCGGCGCGCCCGTCCCACTGCTAGGGGGCTTCAACGAAACCGTAGGGGCGCACAGCCGTGCGCCCCTACATCGGGTGTTGCTGAAGGGAAATGGAGAGACTCATCACCGGAGACGATTATGTTCGACAAGATTCAGCACATAGGCTACGTTATTCCCGACCTGGACGCCGCAGTGGCTTGGTTCGAGCGCTCCTTCGGCGCGGTTAACGCGGGGGGCGGGCCCCTGAATCCCAGCTATGCCGTGCCCAGCGGAGGGCGCAACGCCTACGTGCGTTTTGGCCGTGTCGAAGCCGAGTTGATCGAGCCCACGGACAAGGCCGGACTTTCCCGCGACGCTCTGACCATGCACCACGTGGGTTACGTGGTCGCCAGCATCGAGAAATCGATGGAGGAGCTGAAGGCTAAGGGATTCGCCTTCGCAACCGATGCGCCCTTCACCAACGTGATGGGCCAGCAGGTGTTGTATTTCGACGCCTCCACCACCAACGGCGTGATGGTGCACCTGACCCAATTGGCCCCCGAACCGGACACAACCGGAATGGGCGCGGGCCTTGGGGTCGATCTGATCATCCACGCCGGTTACCGGGTGAGAAACCTGGAGGAAGCTATAGCCTGGTACGTGGACAACCTGGGCGGGACCCACGTCGGCGGCGGCGCATCCCGGGCTGGCGGGCGCAACGCCTTCGTCAACTTCGGACAGGTGCAGGTCGAGCTTATCGAGCCGGGCGACCCGTCCGTCCTAACCGGAGCCGCGCACACGATGGACCACGTCGGCTACGTGGTGGGCGACATTCCCTCGTGCATGGGGCAGTGCCAAGCCAACGGCCTGCGCTTCGTGGCCGACTCGCCCAACACCAACTCCATCGGCCAACAGGTGCTCTACTTCGACACCGAGACCAGCCAGGGCTCGCGGATGCACCTGACCCGCCTGCCTGACTGAGGCGGGCCGCAGCCCCAATAATGACGAACGCCCCCCGCAACATCATCCTGGTGGGCTTCATGGCCTCGGGCAAGACCAGCGTCGGGCGCGCGCTGGCCGGACGCACCGGCTGGCCCCTCATAGACGCCGACGACGAAATCGTCCGCCGCGCCGGGAAGCCCATCTCCCAAATCTTCGCGGACTCCGGCGAGGACGGCTTTCGCGAAATCGAGCGGGCCGTAATCACCGGCCTGTGCCAGACCAAGGGGCGGATCGTCTCCGCCGGAGGCGGCGCCTTCGTGAGCGAGCGAAATCGCAGCGCCATGCTGAACGGTGGCATAGTCTTCTGGCTGGCCGCCCGCCCTGAGACCATCTACGAGCGCCTGACCCACGAGGACACTGCCGCCGCAGTGCGGCCCCTGCTGGCCGTCGCCGACCCGATGGCCCGCATCGAGTCCCTGCTGGGCCAGCGCGCCCCCGCCTACGCCAAGGCCCACCACACCATTGACACCGACGGCGTAACCCCGGAGGGGGTGGCGGGGCGGGTCTTGAAGTTGCTTTCAGACAGAAGGCTATCCGCATGATTTCTCATAAGTGGCGACCATTAGACGGGCCTGACGTCGCCTCTTCCGACATTGACTTCCGGGAGATAGACTCACTTCATCAACAATGGATGAATTTTCGAGAGCAACGAGAAGAATTCAATCCCGAAGCCTATAAATCATTCTTGGAGCGGGTGGAGCGACGCTGGGCGATTGAAACAGGAATAATTGAGGGTATATACAGCATCGACCGGGGCATGACCCAAACTCTGATCGAAAACGGTCTCGTTGCTGACTTGATTGATCGCGACTCTACGAATCGCGACCCGCAGGAACTCGTGAGAATCTTAAAGGACCACCAAGACACCGCAAAATTTGTAACTGAAACCATTAGGAATCAGCGGCCGCTTTCTAAGCAGTATATTGTTGAACTGCACCAAATTTTAACCTTGAATCAGCCTACGTACACCGCCGTAAACCAATTCGGCAGGGAATTCGAAGCCACTCTTGACCGGGGTGGTTTCAAGAAATGGCCCAACAATCCGACCAGGCCGGACGGATTGATTCACGAGTATTGCCCTCCTCTCCAAGTCGAAAGCGAAATTGACAACCTCATAAACTGGTACAACGAATTGCAACAAGCCGGGTCGGGCTACCATCAACTATTGGTTGCCGTCTGGTTGCATCATCGGTTCACACAAATCCACCCCTTCCAGGACGGGAACGGGAGAGTCGCCCGGGCATTACTTACTTGGCATCTGGTCAAAGAAAGATACTTGCCTATTGTGATTTCGCGAGATGAACGCTCTCAATACATAGAGACTTTAGAGTCCGCTGATGCTGGCAACTTAAGCCCGTTCGTCGCTCTAATCGTCCAACTGGAAAGGCGGACGATATTGGAGGCATTGGGTGAACCTGAACCGGTCGCGGAATCTGGCATGGTCGACCAGGTCATGGACCACATCATTGAGCAAATCAGGCGGCAGAACCATCTCAGGCAAGCCCAAATGCGCTCGGTCAATGATGTTGCCCATGCTCTTCGCAACAACGCCATAAGCAACCTGTTATCCCAAGCTGACCAAATTTGCCAACGATTCAACGAAGCAGGCATGGTCGTAGGGCGCGTGATAGACCATGGTGGGCCGGGGGATAGAGAGCACTGGTATAAAACCGAAGTGATCCAGACCGCTCAAGAAGCGCAGCACTGGGCCAACCTGAACGAATCAAGATTTTTCGTGAAGCTCTCTATAAACCCGGAAGAGCAATCCCGGACTCCGCGTCTAGTTTTTGTTATATCCCTGCATCACGTGGGGCAGCAGCTAACCGGAATCATGGCAGCGACTGCCTTTGCCCAAACCAGGGATTCCCGTGAACTCGATTGGGAGGAATCCCAAGAACCCGCCGATCTCTATTTCAGGAATTGCACCATCGACCCATTCACGTTCACTTGGCAGGACGACCCTGCAACCCTCGAGACCAGGTTCGTTGCCTGGATTGAGGAACGATTGAGCATCGCATTGCGCTATTGGAGTGAATTCATCTCGTAATGGGTAACAGCCCATTGCCCAGAAGGAGTATCGCCATGCCTGACGACGCCAACCTTGCCGCCACGGTCCACCATTCCGGCGGTTCTTATCCCGTGGTTGCGGGATGGGGCATCCTGGACGACCTGGGGGAACGGCTATTGGAGGTTGGAGTCAAGGACTCCGCCTACATCATCACCGACGACAACGTGATGAACCCCTACGGCCGCAGGGTGCAACGGGCGCTGCAAAAGAGCGGCATCGCCGCCCATTGCTTCATCATCCCCGCCGGAGAGACCAGCAAGAGCTTCGAGCTGGCCCAGGCCATCTACAACTGGCTGGTGGAACTGCGAGCCGAGCGCGGCCACGCCATCGTCAGCGTCGGCGGCGGCGTAGCGGGCGACCTGGGCGGCTTCGTCGCGGCGACCTTCTTGCGCGGCGTGCCCTTCGTGCAGGTCCCGACCAGCATGGCGGCGATGGTCGACGCCTCCATTGGCGGCAAGGTGGCGGTCAACCTGCCCCAGGCCAAGAACTTGGTCGGCGCGTTCTACCAGCCCCGCGGCGTCTTCGCCGACGTGGAGACACTGGCCACGCTCGGCAAGCGGGAGCTGGCCGAAGGCTGGGCCGAGGCCATCAAGCACGGCTTCATCCTCGACGCCGCGCTGGTGGATGTGTTTGAGGAGCACGCCGAGGCGCTGATGGACGTCGAGCCGGAAATCTCCACCGAGGTCATCCGCCGCAGCATGGCCATCAAGGCCGAGGTGGTCAGCCAGGACGAGCGGGAGACGCTGGGCATCCGCATCCTGCTCAACTACGGCCACACCATCGGCCACGCCCTGGAAGCCTCCACCGAGTACGGCCGCTTCCTTCACGGCGAGGGCGTGTCCGTCGGCATGATGGGCGCGGCCCGCATGGCCTGCGAAATGGGCCTGCTCGCCCCCACCGTGGTGGACCGCCAGCAACGCCTGCTGGAACGCTTCAACCTCCCCATCACCGCCCAAGGAGTGGCGGCGGAGAGCGTGCTGCAAGCCATGTCGCTGGACAAAAAAGTCCAGTCGGGGACCAACCGCTGGGTCATGCTGGAAGACGTTGGCCGCGCGGTGGTGCGCCAGGACGTCCCCTGGGAACTGGTCGAGCGCACTGTGCGGGAGCTGACGGAGTAGGGGGTTCCGGTAGCGGCCGGAGCGGCACATATTGTAACGATTGGGGGTACAACGGATGACGGCATCGGTGCCCATGGAACCCTACGAACAGCCTGCCAACGCCGTGGCTGATTACCGTCAGCAGTCCAGGGCTTTCCTGGTCAAGGGGCGGGAGTATCTGGCCGACGACGACCTGCATCAAGCGTCGGAAAAGGGCTGGGGAGCCGCCGCCTGGATGGCCAAGGCAGTGGCGGAAGCCCAAGGCTGGGAATACAAAAGGCACGACGAATTCTTCACTGTGATGCGGCAGGCTGAAGAACTGTCCCGGGACACGCGGCTCCGCAATCTCAGGCGCGCCGCAAACGAACTCCACGGGTACTTCTACACCCGCAGGATGTTCCTACAAGCCGATGACATCGGCCAGGGACTTGACGAGGTGGAGCTTTTGCTGGACATCCTGCAACCGCTAACCGAGCCGTAGTCCGCAACCACGAACCGCGCGAACCAGTGGCCTGCGGATGAAATGGGGCGCGGCCCGTATGTCCTACGCGAGGAGTAGGGGGTTCCGGTAGCGGCCAGAGCGGCACATATTCTAACGATTGGGGGTACAACGGATGACAGCACCGGTGCCAATGGAACCCTACGAACAGCCTGTCAACGCCGTGGCTGATTACCGTCAGCAGTCCAGGGCTTTCCTGGTCAAGGGGCGGGAGTATCTGGCCGACGACGACTGGCATCAGGCGTCGGAAAAGGGCTGGGGAGCCGCCGCCTGGATGGCCAGGGCGGTTGCGGAAGCCCAAGGCTGGCAATATACAAAGCACAACGAGTTTTTCGTGGTGATGCGCCAGGCCAGACAACTATCCGGCGACGGCCGGTTGCGCACGCTGGGGGACACTGCGAACACGCTGCACGGGAATTATTACACCCGCAAGATGCTCCTGGACCCCACTACTATTGGCGAGGGCCTTGACGATATGGAGCTATTGCTGGACATCCTGCAACCGCTGACCGAGCCGTAGTCCGCAACCACGTACCGCCTAGAGGGGAAGAACTAGGTAATAGTATCTACCGAATCGGCTAGCGGCCGCGCAGTTTCGGGTCGAAAGCGTCCCGCGCCGCATCACCAAAAAAGTTGAACCCCAGTACAACCAGACTGATGGCCACTCCCGGAAAGACCACTAGAGGCCAGTGAGGTATAAGGACGTTGGCTACTGCGCCGCCCAGCATATTGCCCCAAGTGGAGGTGGGCGGCGGAATCCCTACTCCCAAGAAGCCCAGTGAGGACTCGATTATGATGGCTACCCCCAGGTGCGCCGAAGCCAGCACCAGGTATGGGGCAATGCACTGGGGGGCTATGTGCCGGGCCATCATACGCAGGTTCGAGACCCCAATAGCCCGGGCCGCCAGGACATAGTCGGTTTCCCTAACCGATAAGGCTACCGATCGCACCACGCGCACACCATAAGGAAGACGAGTAACCGCGATGGCGATGATCACAGTCCAAAGCCCCGCGCCAATCCCTACCAATAGGACCATGGCTAGGACTAAGGAGGGAAAGGCCATGAAAACTTCAAGCACTCGTTGACTGGTGATGTCGAATCTTCCCCCTACGTGAGCGCTGGCAACCCCCCACATCGCGCCGATGGTGGTGCCCAGCAACACGGCCATGATAGACACCTGTAAGGAGATTCGCCCACCGTAGACTACTCGGGAGAAGAGGTCTCGGCCGTTATAGTCCGTCCCCAGAGGATGGGACCAAGAAGGGGTTTCCTTACGCTCGCCAAGGTTTACTTGGTTGGGACTCTGGACGGTGACCAAGGGAGCGGCGATGGCGAGGAAGGCCACGATCACCAGAATCACCGCACCGGCAAAACCTAGAGGAAAGCGCTTGGCAAAACTAACCGTGTTACGGCCGGACCTCCTGGCTGGCGCAATAATGCCCGTTCGGAGGACCGACGACGGTTGTGGTGAAACCTCACTGTACTGCGCCAAATCGCCCCCTATTTGTGAGAATGAAGTGGCTGGGCCATCAGTCCGCCGGAGTGGCGTGGCCTGCGCAACCCACCGGAATCCAGGGACAAGCGCTATGGACTATTAGTTGTAGCGTATTCTGGGGTCCAGCCAGGCGTAGCTCACATCGATCAGCAGGTTTATCACTACGAAGACCCCGCCATAAAGCAGGACCAGGTTCTGGATCACGATATAGTCGATGTCAACGAAGGCTTCCACCATCGCTCTTCCCAGCCCCGGGACGTTGAAGGCCTGTTCCAAGACCACCGAACCACCCAGCATAAAACCGAAGAGAACACCGGAGAGGGTCACCACTGGCAGCATCGTGTTGCGGAGAGCGTGACGCCAGACCACCACCCTTTCCCGCAGCCCCTTGGCGCGAGCGGTCCGGATGTAGTCCTCGCGGATTGTCTCGAGGAGGGTGGATCGGGTCATGCGGGCGATATAAGCGGAAACCGCCAGCCCCAGCACGATTGCCGGACGTAACACGATTTGCATGTTTTTGATGGGGTCATCCCAGATGTCGATGACCCCCAGGGGGGCGCCCCAACCCCACACCAGTAGGAAGACCAGCACCGCCAGCGAAGCAAGCCAAAAGCTGGGTACCGCCAGGAAGATGACGGTGAAGAACCTGGCGAGGTAGTCTGCCACCGTGTTCTGGTGCAGGGCCGATAAGATGCCCACGGGCACTCCGATCAGCCAGGCGAGGATGATCGCAATTATCGCAATCTCTACGGTAAGCGGGCCGCGGCGTTTGATCAGGTCGGCGACAGTGTCGCCTCGCCAGAAAGAGGTGCCCAGCTTGCCGGTGCCGATTTCCTTAATCCAGTTACCGTATTGCACGACCAAGGGATCGCTTAGCCCCAGGTCGGCCTCGATCTTGGCCCGGTCCTCCGGCCGGATCAACTCCGGCTCGTCGCCAAACATGACCACCACCGGATCGCCGGGCACTACCCGCATCGCCAGGAAGATGATGATCGAAACTCCGATCAGCGTCGGTATGGCGTAGAGTATCCGCCGAAGAATATATCCCTGCATCTGATTGCGGTCCTCCTCCCGGGGTTTGAGGGACCTGGCGGGGCATCCCCCGCCTTACGGTTTGCCTTGATCAAGGGTTTCCTGGACCCCTATTGGATGTTATTGGTCCATCCACCATATCTCCCGGCGCATTCCGTCCCAGAAGCTGCCTCCCTTGGTAGCGGTCGCTCCGGGATGGACGTAGTCCCACCACGCTACTGAAATGACGAGATTGCCGAAGGTGATAAAGGGTATGTCCTCTTCCAGAATATCGGCTCCCTTGTAGACCAGGTCTTTATATTCCTGCGGGTCGCTGGTGCGCGCCGCATCGGCCAGGATTTCATCGAACTCCGGGTTGGAGTAATCGTTGTAGTTTCTGCCGCCCCCGGTCTTCCACCCGGCGCCCCAATAGTCTCCGATGTGGGGAATCACAACGGCCATACCGATGGGAGACAGGTCCCAGTTGCCCCGGTCCATCTCCTCGTACCATACGCCGGAGGCGGTCAGCCTGATGTCGGCGCCAATATTCAGGTGCCGCTCCAGCAAGTCCTGTACAATCGGCCCCCAGGCTACGGCGAACGCTATGGTTTCCCTTACGATGAGGTCCAAGCCCTCGATGCCGTCCCCGTACCCAGCCTCCTGCATCAACCGCTGGGCCTCCGCAATGTCCTCATCGGTTGGAGTCCGGTAGCCGGGCTGGTCCTTGATCATTTCCCAGCGCTCCGCAAAGAGCGGGTCATTGCGCAGGATCCACCCCTGTGGGTACATGGCGGTGAGCTCACCGACAGCATCGAGCAGAGCTTGCTTGTCCAGAACGAGGTTAATAGCCCGGCGCACCTTGGGGTCGTCGAAGGGCTTTTTGTGGACGTTGATATACATTCCGGTACGCACCACCGGAGAGATTTCCACGGTGGTCAGACCGTCGATGTCCTGGACCCTCTTGGCGGAAACCGGGTCAATGCCCCAGCAAAAGTCCACCGTGTTGGCCAGGCACGCCGCCCCGGTCTTGGGGCCGAGGTCCAGGTGGAAGGCGTGCATTTCATCCAGGTAGGGCAGGTCGGGGTTCCAGTAATCTTCGTACCTGACCATCCGGCGCACGATTCCGGGCTCCAGGCTCTCGTGCTTGAACGGGCCGGTCCCGGGATAGTCGGGAACGCGCCGCAGATCGTAGTTGTGGTCCTCCAAGCTCTGCTTGCGCACGATTGCGTTGAATCCGGCGGCAAAGGCCCGTAGCAGGAAACCCCTGGGCTCCGATAGACGGAACTCGACGGTGTGCGGGTCAATGACGTTTATCTCCGTCACCGGCTCGAAGAGGGTCTTCCGTGGACTGAGGACCCCTTCCCGCGGGTAGATGATCTGGGTGAAGGTGGCCGCCACGTCATCGGCGGTCAGGGGAGCGCCGTCATGGAACGTCACCCCCTCCCGGATGTCGAAAGTATAGGTCAGCCCGTCCTCCGACACCCTCCAGTTCGTCGCCAGGTCCGGGATCACCTCCTTCCAACCAATGGGATCGACCTGCACCAGGAGGTCATACATGGGCCTTTGCGGGCCCATGTTGGCGATGCTGTTGGTCTGGTGAAGATCATAAAGAGTGGAGCTTGCTATCCCGCCCCACTTCAGAGTGCCGCCGCGCCTGGGGTTGGGCTCCACCGCCCGGAGGTATCCGGCATCCGGCGCGACAGCCGCCGGGCTAGCTGCGGGCACTGCTGTGGCCTGCGGAGGGGCAGTCGCCGGCTGGGACACAGCCGTCGGCACGGCCGTAGGCGCCGCCGCCCCCGGGGTATCCGCTGGCGCCGCCCCCCCACAGGCGGCAAGCAACGCAAGGGCCAAGATCAGGGAGGTGAATATTATTACCCTGGGGTTCATAAACCTTTGGCGTCGCATGATTTAACCTCCATGTCTTAAAACGGAGACGGGAGAATGTCAGAGAATAGCCGACGATTTTTTATGTTTTACTACCTATCTCAATATTAGATAAATAACGGTGAATATTTATAGCTATTCGTAATATTTATCCAGTTTGACTCAATATCGCTATCATCATCGCACGTTTAAGTGACGAAAGTAATATTCACGTTGTCAGAATGGCATCTATATAGACTATCAACCCTCGCAATGTCAAGCTGTTCTAACTACCACGGTCTGCCGGTCCGCACTCCGTTCCAACCGCAGGCCAACTTGACATACCCGGCCATTTGTACCAGAATCGGGATGTTGCGAGGCCGGTGCGCCTCCGGGATCACCCGCGCATCCACCCGTTCTCACGACTCTCGCCAACGGGCAAGGTACGCCCTTAATCCATTGAATCGAGGTATCGCTCATGACGCTAGCGGCAGCGGGCAACACGACCACAGTAAACGTAGCAGGTACGCCGGTGGAGATGCACTCCGGCGGCTCCGGGCCTCCCCTGCTCTTCCTTCACGGAGGGGGAGGATTCGGCACTTACGATCCCACCAGCAGTGCCTTGGCGGAACGGTTCACCGTTTACGCCCCGTCACATCCGGGATTCTTCGGCACTCCCCGGCCCGGTTGGGTCTACTCGATCACCGACGTGGCCCACTTCACGCTGACTTTGGCGCAGCAGTTGGGACTCAGCGATTACGTGCTCGCCGGTCACTCCATCGGCGGCTGGGTCGCCGCGGAAATGGCCGCCATGTCCGGCAGCAACCTCAAGGGCCTGGTGCTGATCGACCCCGCCGGTATAAGGCCCGTGCGGTCCGAAATCGCTGAAGTGTTCATGGTCTCCGGCGACGCCCGGCTGAAGTTGGGCTTCCACGACCCGGCCCAGGTGCCCAACTATGATTTCTTCACCGCAGAGCCGAGTCCGGCGCAGGTCGCAGTGGCTCACTCCAACATGGAGATGCTCTCCCGGCTGGCTTGGAAGCCCTATCTCCACAATCCCAGCCTCCCCCACTACCTGGGCAAGGTGACCACGCCAACGTTGATCGTTTGGGGACGGCAAGACGCGATACTGCCCTTGGAGTGCGGCGAGTTGTTCCGCAACGCTATACCGGGCTCGACGTTGAGCGTCATCGACAACTGCGGGCACAGCCCCCAGATGGAAAAGCCCGACGAATTCAATAGCGCGGTCGGCGCATTCCTGAACAGCCTGGGATAGCCGTCGATCACTGCACCCCCACCCTGCGCACGGCCGACGAAAAAAGGGCGCCCCACGCCGGGGCGCCCTTTTCGAGTCTCCCGCAACGCCCTTACTTGAAGTGGGGCATCACCTCTTCGCTGATCAGCTTCAGGGAGTGCTTTACCCGGTCGTAGGGAATCCCGCCCCCGTAATTGACCTCCATCACCACCCCGCTAATGCCGAAGTCTTCCTGGAAGCCCTTGAAACGGTCGACTATTTCCGCCGGAGTCCCGAAAAGCACCCGGTCCCGGAGCACATCCTCGTAGGGGGCACGGGCGGCTTGGCGCATTCGCTCCGCATTCTCCGGGTTGGCCACGGTCTGGATCAGCTCTCTGACGGCATACTGGATTTGCGCCATGGCGCTGGCTTCCGGCTCGGAGTGGGCCCTTTCGGTGGTGTCCGCCGCGTACACCGGCACCCGTATCGCAATGTCGGCCGGCCCCGTATGCCCCGATTCGGCCCGGCAGTTCAGGTAGGTGTCCACCCGCTCCTTCAACTGGGCCCGGGGCGTGTTGGCGCTGATGAAGATGGGGTGGCCCATGTTGCCGATGAGCGGGAAGGTGTCCTCCCCGGCCACCGCCACCCGCACCGGCGGATAGGGCTGCTGGTAGGGCCGGGGAACGACCGGCACGTCCTGGTAGGAGTGGAACTCGCCCTCGTGGGTCAGCCTGTCGTTGTTCCAGGCCTTCATGATGATTTCCAGGGCTTCCAGGAACCTGGGACGGCTTTCGGAATAGGGGATGTTGTAGCCTTGGTAGTAGCGGGTCAGCCCGCTGCGGCCGATGCCGAACTCGAACCGGCCCTTGCTGATGTGGTCAACCGTCGCCGCTTCCTCGGCCACCCGCAGGGGGTTGGTCAGCGGCAGCACCTGCACGGCCAACCCGGTGCGTATCCTTTCCGTCCGGGCGGCGATGGCGCTGGCGATGACCATGGGGGAGGCCAGCACCGCCCGCTCCGGGCTGAAGTGGTGCTCGGCCAGCCAAACGGTGTCGAAGCCCAGGTTCTCGGCGTCGATGATCTGGGCGAACGACTCGTCGAAGGCCTCGGCTTGGGAGTTCCCATCGCGGATGTGGAAATCAGTAAACATTCCAAAGTTCATCTGGCATCTCCGTAAACGGGCATCTCTCCCCCGCTGGGCCAGCGAAGAAGGTGGACCGTAAAATGATAGAAGGCGTAGGTTTCCAGTCCGAAGGGCAGGTAGCCGCCAA
Source organism: Dehalococcoidia bacterium (assembly GCA_965197575.1). Lineage (GTDB taxonomy): Bacteria > Chloroflexota > Dehalococcoidia > Lucifugimonadales > UBA3495 > VXOI01. The sequence continues at coordinate 3,880,843 of OZ240214.1, read as the reverse complement.
ACCCCAGCAGCGGCATCTCGAATATCTGGACGAAGTCGAAGAAGGCGATCTCGTAGGTCCAGCTAACCGAAGCGTTGTTCCACATCTCCCAGAACCAGCCGGTGAGAAGCGCCCCCAGGGCGACCGCCGCCACGGTACGCCAATCGCCGTGCCGCACCTGCGCGAACAGGCTGGGGCGGCCGCGCAGGTGGTTGACCGGGTCCAGCACCAAGAACAGGAACACCCAGGTCAGCGGGAAGAATTGCTTGGGCCAGACCAGCAGAACAGCCAGGCACAGGAAGCCGAGGCCGACGGCCGCGTAAAGCTGCCGACGGGACAGGGCCAAGCGCGGCCCGCGGGCGAAACGCCGGATGAAGCCGAGGCTTCCGACCAGCTCGGCGCTCTGCAACACCGCCGGTATCACCACCGAATAGTGGCACGACGATTGGAGAATCCGCACCGCCCAAGGATAGTCGTCGGGGCCGACGTACTCCCAGTTTCCGGTGACCTGGTTGATCCATTCGAAGGACCACCAATAGGGCACGGCAATCACGAACATGCCCAGGAAGGCGAGCGGACTGCGGTTGATCAGCGACGACCCGGTGCGGCGCAAAACCAGGCCGTCCACGATCAGGATGTAGCCCAGCCACAAGGGGAAGAAGGAGTGCCGGGCCAGCGGCTCCACCTCCAAGGCCGACGAGGGCCAGAACACGGCGATAATCGCCAAGCCGACCAGCCCCCGGTAGGGCAGGAAGTACCGGGGGACGGCGCGTTCGCTCCAAGGAAGGCGGCGCGCCGGAAGGCGGTCGTCTTCTATGACCAGCAGGCCCTGTAGCGATGCCCTGACGTCCAAATCGCCCCTACAGCGGCGGCACCCGGCCATGCCAGTCGGTGTTCTGCTCATAGGCGTGTCCAGCCCGGAGGACGGTCTCTTCGTCGAAGGGCCGCCCCGCGATTTGCAGTCCCACGGGCAACCCCCGGCTGTCGAACCCACAGGGCACCGTAAGCGCCGGTACGTTGGCCAGGCTGAACGTCGTGGTCAGCAGCCAAGGAGTGCGGTTCGTGTTGTCCTTGCCGGTGATGACCGGGTCGGGCTCCAGCGGTTGAGCCGTGACCCCGGTGGTGGGCGAGAGCAGCAAGTCTACCCCCTCCAGGGCCGACACCACCTGCTCCTTCAGCATCGCCCGGAGTTTGACCCCCTTGTAATAGGCGTTGGCCGGCAAGATGGTCCCGACCATGTAGCCGATGCGGTTGTCGTGGCCGATTTCCTGCGGCCGGTTGCGCACCAGGTCGGCGTAGGTTATGGGCGCTTCAATGCGGATGCTGCCGGATATGGTCCCGGCGTTGGCCGCCAGCGGCACCGAGACCTCCTCGACCGTCGCGCCCATCTCGCCCAGCAGGTTGGCGGCGCTGAGGACCGACTGCCGCACTTCCTCGTCGACCGGACCGGAGTAGACCAGTTCCCGCACGATGCCGATTCGCAGCCCTTCGACGCTTCCGGTCAACGCCGCCCGGTAGTCCGGCGGCGCTTCCCGGCGGGTCAGGCGGTCGCCCGGGTCGTAGCCGGCGATGGCCTGTAGGGTGATGGCGCAGTCCTCCACGGTGCGGGAGAGGGGGCCGATGGTGTCCATGGAACGGACGCCGGGCATCAGCCCCTTGCGGCTGACCAATCCCCAAGTGGGCCGAAGTCCGGCCAGCCCGCACCAAGTCGCGGGAAAGCGCACCGAACCGCCGGTGTCCTCGCCCAGCGACGTGGCGCACATGAAGGCGGCGGTGGCTGCCCCGGAGCCGCTGCTGGAGCCGCCGGTGAAGCGGCTCTGGTCCCACGGATTGCGCGGCGGGCCAAACTGGTGCGACATGCCGCTGGTGGCGAACTCGGTCATGCTCAGCTTGCCCAGCAGCACCGCGCCGGCCTCTTTGAGCCGGGTGATGACCGTGGCGTCCTCTTCGGGCAGGAAGTCGTTGAACACCGGGGAGCCGCCGGTGGTGCGGATACCCCGGGTGTGCAATTGGTCCTTCACCGCGAAGGGGATGCCGTGCATCGGCCCGCGGTAGTTGCCGCCCGCGATCTCGGCTTCCGCCTCGCGGGCTCCCTGCCTCGCCTCGTCGGCCGTCACCGTGATGTAAGCCAGGAGGCGGTCGTCAAGGGAGGCGATGCGCTCCAGGTAAGCCTCCGTGGCGTCCACCGGCGAGACTTCCCCGGAACGGAGCAACTCTCCAAGGGCCGCGACGCTCAGGAATGGGATTTCGGAACGTTCCATCTGCCCCTCCGTCTTGCTTGGTTAGACCTCGACCAGCGCAGTCGTCGCCTGGGGCTCCGGCACAGGGTCACCATATTCCCGGAGCAACTCAATGTGCAAGATGACGGCTTCCTGAATCAATTCTTTAGTTTCCTCCGTAGTATCCCCGGCAGCAACACAGCCTGGTAAGTCAGGCACATAGGCCGAATAGCCGTTGTCGCTTTTTTCGATAACCACGCTGTATTTCATGGCTAGTCCCTCTTATCGAGTCCAGCTTGCCTCAATATGGTGTTCCAGGTCTTAGGCGCGAGATCCTTGCTTGGCCTACCCGCGATGGTAACTGTCCCAGGCTTTTCCGAGTGGCGGTATTGCCGGTGACTGCCGCGAGTCCTAACCAGTCTCCAGCCGTCACGCTGCACGAGTTGAATCGCTTCGCTAACTTTAGGCACAGTATAGTTTCCGGTGGGGTTGGCCAAGAGCATCATAGGCGGGAGGCCCAACGGGGTCAACTCCAAGCCCGTGCGTTCCTTTATAATACTGCCACGGAGATTAGAAATCTCACCATTAGCCGGGGAGCCGATGCCAAACACCCTGAAAATCCAGGGGGCCAGATACATCCTCACCCTCGACCCGGAACGGCGGATTATCGCCGACGGCTCGGTGTTGGTCGAGGATGGCCGGATTGCGCGGCTGGGCAAGGCCGCCGAGATGGCCGAAGTCGCCGCCGACCGGCTGATCGACGCCGCCGGGATGGTGGTCACGCCGGGGTTCGTCAACGGGCACATGCACGTCAGCTACGCCCACGCCACCCGCGGCATATTCCCCGACGACCTGGGCCCCGGCTACCTGCCCAACGTGTTCAAGCTGCAACGGGCGATGACCCCCGAGGACGAATACCTGACCTCCCTGCTGGGCATCACCGAGTTGGTCAAGTACGGCACCACCTGCTTCTTGGACCCGGGCAGCACCAAGCATATCGACGCCTGCCTCCGCGCCTACGAGGAGTCGGGCTGCCGCATAATCGTCGGCGCCCACGTCACCGACCGGCCCAATCCGGTCAACCTGCCGGTCTACTCCACCGCCGACGCGGTCGCCATCATGGAACGCACGGTCCAACAGTACGACGGGGTTTTGGAGGAGCGGGTCAAGGCTTGGGCCATGCCCTTCTCGCCCAACTTCGCCACCACGGCGCTGCTGTACGAAGCCAAGCGGCTGGCCGATTCTTACGACACCGGGCTGACCCTGCACTTCAACAACAGCCCGGCCTACGTTGCCTCGTCGTTGCGGGAGAACGGCAAGCGGCCCGCCCAATTCCTGGAGGACATCGGCGTGCTGGGCGAGAACGTGACGCTTTCCCATGTCCTGGGAATCGACGAGAGCGAGGTGGAAACCATAGCCCGCACCGGGACGAGGGTGGTCGCGGTGCCGACGGCGGCGGTCAAGGCCGGGTTCGGCATGACCCGCAGCGGCCTGCTGCCGGAAATGCTGGCGGCCGGGATAACCGCGGGCATCGGCACCGACGCCGGGAACAACTCCAACCTGATCGAGACCAACCGCGCCATGTACCTGATCGCGGTGCTCTACAAGGACGCCCGGCAGGCCCCCGACGCCATCACCGCCGAGACGGCCCTGGAATTGGCGACCATTCGTGGCGCGGCCGCCTTGGGCCTCGACCACGAAATCGGCTCCATCGAACCCGGAAAGAAAGCCGACCTAGCGCTCTACGAGACCGGAAGGGCCGAGTGGAGCACCCTGTTCAACCCGGTGAACAACCTGGTCTATAACGCCGACGGCCGCAGCGTTCACACCGTTATCATTGATGGCCGAGTGGTCGTGGAAAACCATATCCCGCTGTTCGTCGACGAGGAAGCCCTGATCGCCCGCGTCCAAGTCCTGGGCGAAGACCTGCTGGCCCGCACGGGAATATCCTTCCCGTCGCGCTGGCCAGTGGTATGAATGTGGAGGTTTGCCGTGTCCCAGATAGTCTTGCTCCACGGGCCGGGCGCAGGCGGTTGCGCCGCGTCGTACTACCATCAGATGAAGCGTTTCCCCGATGCCTTGGCCCCCGACTTTCCCGGCCACCCGGAAGGTGAGTCCTTCGCCGACGTAGGGGGGTATACCGAGTGGCTGCGGGACTGGTTGCATGAGCGAGGGCATACCGGCGGGCTGGTGCTGGCCGGGTTCACCCTCGGCGCCTGCGTGGCGTTGCAGTACGCGCTGGACTACCCGGATGAGGTGACGGGCCTGCTGCTGATGACCATTGCCATGCGGCCCAAAGAGCGCACCGCCGGCAGCCTGGAGTTTCGCCTCGACGCCGCCAAAGACCCCGCCGTCCATCAGAAATGGCTCGACACGATGGACCACATGATGATGTTCATCGACCCTACCCTGCGCGAAACCCTACTGGACTGCCACCGGAAGGTGGGGCCGGTCTCCCAATACAACGACCTGCTGACCATCGACCGCTTCGACGTGCGGGAACGCATCGGCAGCTTGAAGGCCCCGCTGGTTTTAGTGCGCGGGATCGACGACCCGATGCAGCCCGCCGAGTACGAGTTGGAAATACACGAGGCCGTGCCCGGCTCCCGCTACGTCAAGCTGGAACAGGCCGGCCATTTCCCCATGGCCGAACGCCCGGAGGAAGTGAACCGGGCGCTAGAGGAATTGCTGGCGAGGGCCTGCGGGGCGCCCCGCCTAACTACGAGGTAACGCGCTATGCCCGGTCCACTGGACGGAGTCAAGGTTGTGGACTTCACCGAGATCATCGCCGGACCGCTGGCCGGCCGCCTCTTGGCCGAGTTGGGGGCCGAGGTGATCAAGGTCGAGCCGCCCTGGGGCGAGCCGTGGCGCTTGACCCAGCGGTTCACGCCCACCGAAAGCCGCACCTTTATGACCTACAACCGGGGCAAGCGCAGCCTGCCCATAAACCTGGCCCGCGAGAAGTCGCGGGAAGTGCTGGCCCGGCTGGTCCGCAAAATGGACGTGGTTTTGGTGAACTTCCGGCCCGACGTAGCCGCCAAGCTGGGCGTGGACTACGAGACCCTGTCGGAAGTCAACCCGCGCCTCATCTACTGCGAGCTCACCGCCTACGGAAGGCAGGGCCCCGACGCCCACCGGCCCGGCTACGACATGATCATTCAAGCCATGACCGGGATGATCGCCTCGGAGACCAAGACCGTCGACAACGTGCCGTCCTGGGTCTGGTCCAGCCCCCTGATCGACACCGCTTCCGGCGTTCAGATGATGGGCTCGGTGTGCGCCGCCCTCTACGCCAGGGAACGCACCGGCTTGGGCCAGAAGATCGAGACCACGCTCTTGGGGCAAGCTCTCAACCTGATGGGCGCAAGGTTCTTGCACGTCGAGCGGCTGGACCGGGAGACGAGGGAAAAGACGCTGCGGGAGATTCAGGAAAAGCGGGAGGCCGGCGCTCCCTTCGACGACATCGTGGCCGCTTCCCCCGGCAGCCGCCGCCGCGAACACCACGGCAACATCTACTACCGAGTGTACATGACCAGCGACGGCCCAATCGGCGTCGGCTGCCTCAGCGGCCCGCTGCGCCTGCGCCTTTTGGACACCCTGGAGTTGACCGACGACGCGCTGGAGCCGGGATGGGACCCCAACAAGCCGGAGTCGCAAACCTACAGCCGGGAGTTGGAGCGCACGGCGGAGTCACTGTTCCTGGCCAAGACCAGCGGCGAGTGGCTGAAGGTCCTTGAGGAGCGGGGCATACCGGCCGGGCCGGTGCGCTTCATTGAGGAGTTGTTCGACGACCCGCAGGTGGCGGCCAACGGCCTGGTCGCCGAGTTCGAGCATTCCCAAGAGGGCACGGTCAGGATGGTCGGCCCGATGGCAAAGTTCAGCGCCACGCCCTTGCCGGACCCCGGCCCCTCCCCCGCCTTGGGCGAGCACAGCAAAGCGACCCTGGAATGGCTGGGCTATACCGCCGACGAGATCCGCGCCCTGCGCCAAGAAAACATCGTCGGCTGACGCCGCAAACGGCGAGCGTTCTATGGTGTAACGGTTCCCCAGGAAGGGGAGCCGTCGTTGGCGGGGTTCTGGGTCAGGTTGACTGTCAAGCCGCCGAAAACATCTACCCCCTTATATATTTCGGAGTTCAGGTCTCTGTCGCTCCGGAACATAAATCCGGATCCTGAAGGAGCCCAAACCGGAGAGTCGTCGTTCGCCCGGTTGTTTGTGGACCTTACCGGCTCGGTTCCGTCGCTGTACATCACCACGACCTCCCATGTCCCCTCGTCAGTTGGAAGCCATTTCCGGTCCGACGCAAAGAGAATATCCTCCCCGCTCGGCGACCACTTTGGCCAACTGGCGTTGGACTCGTCGTCCGTCAGGTAGGCGTAATCGAAACCATCGGCGGTCATGACGACTATCCGCAACACTCCCTCCTCCTCCTGGGCGAAGACGATTTTCTCGCCGTCGGGCGACCAGCTCGGCTGCAGGTCACGCCCCCGGCTGATGGTCAGCCGGGTTTGATTTCCGCCGTCGGCGTCCATCCGGTAGATTTCGGCGTTGCCGTCCCGGTATGAGACGAAAACGATACGGTCGCCCGTGGGCGACAGCGCCGGCGTAGATTCTTCAGCCAAGGTATGGGTCAGACGCACCGGGTCCTCCCACAGCCCGTGCTGGATGTATATCTCCCGGTTGCCGTCGCGGTCCGATGTGAACGCCAAACGTGAAGCGTCCCAGGACAACGACGGCTCCCGGTCGTCATCGTCGTTCTGCGTCAGGTTGGTCGAGTTCGAGCCGTCGCTGCCCGTGACGTAGATATCGAAGTCGCCGTCGCGGTCGGAATGGAACACGATCCGCTCGTTATCCGGGAACTCCGGCCGGACTGGTGTTGGAGTCGGTGTCGGCGCGGGCGTAGGCGTAGGAGTTGGAACGGGTGTCGGCGTAGGCGTAGGAGTTGGAACGGGCGTCGGCGTGGGCGTAGGAACGGGCGTCGGGGTTGGAACGGGCGTGGGGGTGGGCGTGGGAGTCGGAACGGGCGTCAGCGTGGGCGTAGGAGTTGGAACGGGCGTCGGCGTCGGCGTGGGCGTAGGAGTTGGAACGGGCGTCGGCGTGGGAGTCGGGACCGGGGTTCGCGTGGGAGTTGGAGCCGGGGCAGGGGCGGGCTTCGGTTCGACCAGCACTATGATGTGCCGGTCGCGCGTCATGTATACCTGCCCTCGGTTGCCCCAAACGGAGTCGGCGCCTTGGATTGAAATAGTGTGCCCGGACTTCGTGGCTTCGACGGAGAACCCTACTCGCGCTCCCCGAAGGTATCTCCCGTCCTCGTAGGGCAGCTGGTAAAGCGTGACCACGCCGTTCGGGATTGACAGCGTGGTCGTGGTCCTCATGATTTGGTATGCGTTGAGGAAAAGCCGGTATCCGGGCAAGGGCGTGGCAGTAGGAACTCTCGTTGCCGTGGGTCGGCGAGTGGGAGTTGGCGTCGGGATGGGAGTTGGCACCGGGGTGGGAATTGGGGTCGGGGTGAGAGTTGGCGTTGGGGCGGGAGTTGACGCCAGCGTAGGAGTTGGCGCCGATGTGGGGGTCGGGACAACGGTGGCTGTAGGCTCCGGGACTTCTGTCGGGATAGGAGTGGGGACAATGGTAGGGACGGAAGTATGGGTCGGTACAGGAACGGGGCTGGGGGCGGGTGCAGGCGACGGAGCTTCGAGACCGGTCGGGGCGCGGGCGCCCGGACCAGTCGGGGTGAATGGCACGGGCACATGAGCTTGCGCCGGAAGCTCGCCCGCCTGTTCTCGCCCGGTGGCGCTGAGAGCGAAGAGACTGAGGCCCGTGGCGCGCGCCCAAACCTCGCTGTCCTCGTAAGCAAGGGTAGACTCCAAAGGTGTCCACCCGGTGGCCACGTCGCGCAGATGCAAAATGACCAACCGCGACAGGTCGCCGTTCACCGCTGCTGTCACTTCCTCGTCGATCCTCATCGTGATCGCAATAGGCCTCATAAATCGGCCCGACCAAGGAACGCCTCCGCCCTCTTTACCGGAGATCTCGAAGACTCGCAGCGCCTCGGAGAAGCCCGGGGGCAACGCAGGCGACAGGTGCGGGGAGCGTTCCTGCACCCGGAGTTCGATGGGAGCGGAGACCGATCCCGGCTCCACTGACACCAGGATCGAGCCGTTGGGAGTCCCAAACTCGACACGGGAGTGCGGAGCGACGGAGGCGGAGATGGGAGCAAGGAGCAAGGGCTGCGCCGAGGAAGAAGGTCCAGACGTTTCCCTCGTGGAGAGAAAAAGTCCCGTAGCGAGAACCGCACCCGCAGTTGCGCCGACGATGACCAACGCGATAGCCGCCAGTACAAGCCTTCGGGAGTCGACGAAACGACCCGGCCCCCACACCGGCGATACCCCCTGACCCGAATCGCCCCGATTCTACGGGGCTTATACCAGCAACCCATCTCCGCTTCGGCGACGGCTTTCGAAGGACGCCGCTACCAAAGCTTCGTTGGAAGCTGATAACCGGGGGGGCAGGCGAAGTATATGTGAGATCGACGACCCTGACCAGACCCTGTTATTGGCCGGTCAGGGCCTTTTCATTGTTCACCTTCGCTCACACCGGGGCGTGTGCCCCTTTTTCCCTTGAGGCAGAAATTGGGGGGATGCGGGGGAAATCATCCACGCCAACCAGGGTCGCGGCGGCGGCGGCCCGGGGGCGTGAAGGCCCCGGGCGCTCGCTAATCGTCGGCGACGGCGACCGGCTCTTCCAACTGGCGCGGGAAGTTGTTGCCGAAAAGACCCTTCTCGGGGTGGCGTTCCCACTGGTCCTTGGGGAGCTCGTAGTAGACCTCGATTTCGTTGTCGTCCGGGTCCAACAGGTAGACGCCCATAGAGACGCCGTGGTCGCCGAATCGCTGAATCCTGACGTTGTTCTCCTTGAGCCGGTCGTAGAGCTCCTGAAGGTCCTCGAAGGTCTCCATCTGCCAGGCCATGTGGGCCTGCCCGATGATGGAGTGGTCGGGGCCGCCGGCGTCCATTCCGATGGCGCGGATGGCCAGTTCGTGGGACTTCTCGGTGTTGGCCGACATGAAAACGGTCCCGCTGGGGCTGCGCTCCATAATGGTCAGCCCCATGACCCTGGTGTAGAAGTCCAGGGAACGGTCCATGTCCCGTACCCGCATGACCAGGTGACCCAGGTGTTTCGGAGTGTATGACATCTTGTTTCCTCCCCGTAGAGTTTGGCTGGTTTGGCCGCAGGTCTTGGGTTTACGGCCATTCTTCGTCTGCCAGGAACTGGCGCACCTTTTGCTTAAAGGGTTCCTTGTCGTAGTTAGTGTACATGGCTTGGGCAGTCCGCGCCGGGCTGCCGCCGAACATCCGCTCGTAGAGCACCTGGCGGCCGCTGAAGGCGCTGCAGGAGGCGTCCCAAGCGAGGTGGAACAGCTTGGCCCGCTCCCGGGCGTCGGCGGTGTCGGTGGCGAGGTACTGGTTGATCTCCGCGCCAATCGGGCTGTCGAAGTCCGCTTCTCCGGGCAGGGCCATCAGGCTGCCGGTGCCCAGTAGCTGGATTATCTCGATCATCCTGGGATACATGGACCTGCCAAACATGGTCCGACCAGCGCGGATGTAGGAAAAGTCGGGGCACATCATGCCGTAACGGTTGGGGGCGGCGTCGGCTTCGGCCGCCCGGAGGCAGGCCTTAAGCGCGTCACGATGGGTAATCAGCTCGGCGACCTGCTCCTGCACGTGGGGGATGGCGCCTGAGCCCAGGGTTTCCACGACCAGCTCGGCCAAGCCCAGGGTGAACTCCGCCTTGACCAGACACCGGTTCAGTATCTGGTGGCCGGTGTGGGTGTCCGACTGGGTGCCCGCCGCGTAGCCGTTGCACAGCTCCACGTCCCGTAGCAGGAACACCCGCTCCCAGGGCACCAGCACGTTGTCGAAGAACACCAGGCAGTCCATTTCCTCGAAGCGCGACCCCAGGGGATGATTGAAGTGGGAGCGGCCAAAGTCGAAGCTCTCCCGGCAGAGGAACTTCACGCCGGGGGTGTCGCAGGGGATGGAGAAGGAAAACGACTGGCGCTGCGCTTCCTCATCCAAGCGGTGGCTGGCCACCGGGTAGATGGCGATCTCGTCGGAGATCGGCCCCAGGGTCGCCAGGGTGCGGCTGCCCTTGACCACAATCCCGGCGCCGGTCTCCTTGACCAGGGTCAGTGCGACCTCGTCGCTCAAGACGTCGGTTGGTGTGGGACCGCGGCGACGTTGCAGGTTCACCAGCGCGTGAGTCAAGGTGACGTCGTTTTCCCGGATGAACTCGTGGTAATTGATAACGTTCTTCTTGAACTCGGGCTTGTTCTGGGCGAAGTATTCCGCCGAGCCGGCCCAGGCGGAGAAGATGGAGTTCATAAAGTCGGGAGAGCGGCCCATCATGCCGCAACTGGCCCAAGCCCACCGAGACATCATCTCGCGCCGACGAATCAAGTCCTCGGCGGTCCGGGGTATCAGGAAGGACAGCCCGACCGGGTCGCCGGTGGTGGGCGAGGCGAAGGTCATCTCCTCTCGCAATGACGGGTCGTGCTGCATGTCGTAGAGGGCGGCCACCGAGCGCACACCGTTGCGCAACGCCGGGTGGGTGGTCACGTCCTTGACCCGCTCGCCGTCGAGCCACACCTCGCGGGGGCGGTCCTTGAGGCCGGTGATGTATTCCTGTCCGGTACGTGCTGGCATCGTTCTTCACCCCATAAAGGAAATTCGGCCAGTGCCGGGCTGCTCCACATGACCGGCGTCCCATCCGTCTGAAGGTCCCGCCCGCTGACAGAGCCCCGGTCTCTGCGATGGATACCGCTAGTCTCTCGGGCTGCTGCGGAAGACCGCTTCTGCGAGTCTTCGGATGGTCTCGGTGTCGAGTTCACCCTTGATGACGCGCCAACCCAGACATACGACTACGCCGATAAGCAAGCCCACCAAGGTGAAAAGCAGGACCAGACCGGCGGCGTCCGCTCCCTCCCAGACGAGAACCACCCCGAAGACGAACCCGGCGGTCAGGCCGGCCAGCGTTGCTCGAAGCACCCGCTCACCTCACCAGCAGGGCTTGTTCGCGGTCGTGCAGGTAGCGGGCCCGGATGGCGACGTCAAGAACGGGGAGCCCGATGAGGCGCTCCAGCACCTCCCGTACATCGCGCTGAATGGCCGAGCTCTCGGCGGGCACGTCCGTCCCCATACGCAGGCCGACGGCGCACCGGATACGGATGCCTGCTCCGGTGGCCTGTACGCCACAGCGTATTCTCCGGACGCTTCGATTGCCTTGTCCCGTCCGCTCGGCCAATTCCCGTACGCTTTCCAGAGAGAGCCGCACCGTGCCCTCGGCCCCCGAACTGAGTATCAACATGCCCGGAGTAGCGGCGCGGGTCAAGTGCCGGAACTCCAAGGTCAGAACGGCCAATCCCGCCGCAATGAGAGCCACTGCGATTCCCACGTAAGTCCACAGCGCAGCGCCGGTTTCATCCGCCATTGCGGCCAGTTCCGAGTCGAAGACGCTACCGGGAATCAGGCCGGAGGAGACGGTCTCGGTGACGACGAGCAGGATGAAGATCCCGGCCGCGATAGCAGCAGCACTGCCCAGAGACGCGAGGAATGCGTTGAAAGCGTTCATCGAGACGATGTTCTTGGAGTTCCTACCTGCCGGGCTACTCCACCCTGCGCCGGGCAGCGTCGGGGAATTCGATCCCCACGATCGACACGTTAATCTCCTTGGCCACCAGGCCGATCATGTCAAATATCTCTTTCGCGATCGATTCCCGAACGTTCTGGACCACCCTCGGGACGTTATAGCCGAATGTCACGATCAGGTCGATGTCCAGAATGGCTTCCTTCCGGCCGGCCTCGACGTCGATCCCCGCGCCCAAGGCGGAGGACCTGGAGCGGATGGTGTCGGCGACCGTTCTCACAATGCCGCCGGTGCCGCCCAGCCGGTCCACGCCCTCGACGCTCCTGGCGACATGGCCGGCAATGGCTGCTATGACGCTGGCCTCGATCTCGGTTATACCCGGCACCCCGCTCGGATTGTCAGTGGAAAAGGGAAATGCGTCGGAATCCGGTCTGCGTTCCGTGCTGGCGTCTTCACGGCTTTCCGCATCGGCCACCATGTAAGTTCCTCCTAATAAGTAATCGCGGAGATGACTTGTTCCGGCGCTATCCGTTTCCCCAACTCCATCGGAGCGCTACGGTCAATAAATTATAAAGTAAACCCAGGGACATTACATCATCGGCCCCGGCAGTCCAGGACGATTGCAAAGTCACTTCATGGCTTGTACGTACTGACATATACGAACAGCTTTACCGTGGCTGGCGTCAGGCAGCATTTCAACGCTGCAATACCACTATCGACGGGCTTTGCAATTGGCCTACCCTGCGGGGACGAGGTCCGCGGACCAGGGGAGAAGGGAGCGGACGAGCTCATGGCAGCCGGGAAGGGCGTTCTGGCGGCGGCACCGCTCCAGGTAGCGGTGGGCCGCCATGAAGGTGGGGAGGCGGAACCCGGCCTGGGCCACCCGGCGGATAAAGGAATGGGGTTCGGGCAGGGGCCGGGAGCCGGAGAGGGCCGAGTCCCATTGGTCGCAAAATTCCCGGGCCAGCGGGCGGAGCCGGACGACGGCAAGGGCGCGGGCCATTTTGCGGCGCAGGGCGTTGACGCGACGTCTCAGGTCGTTCATTCGGTTAAGGTTCTCCTTGCGGGGCTTATTCGGGGATTTTTCGATTTCCCGGACATTTCCGGCCACATTTTCTCCCGCTCCGGGCCGCTGGCGGGGATGGGATGGGAATTACGAATGGGGCGGGGTGGTTTATGGGCATTGGATACCTGTCGCCTCGGTGGCGGGTTGGGTTTGAGTGTGACAGGTATTATGGTAGGGAGGTGTATTCGGGATTGGCAAGGGGATTGGGGAGTTACTGTTGGGTTGGGGTGATGAAAGGGGACTTTGCAATCGTCCTGCCGGCAGCCGCAGGGCCTTTTCATTCTCCCTCTCCTGTGGGGAGAGGGCTGAGGTGAGGGACAATTCTCCCTGCCATAGTGGTAGCTGTGGCAAGTCAGTTTGCGGGGGGACACCCTCACCCTAACCCTTTCCCAGAGGGAGCGGGGACTTTTTCCGAAAATGAAAAGGCCCTGCGGCAGTCGGCCCGCCGAGGCTCCGAACTACGGAGACAGCAATCGGGATCAACCTGCTCGGGCAGGCGGCAAACATCCAGGGTGGCGAGGGCAAGGAAAGGAGACGGCGGCGGGTGAGCGCCGGCTCAGGGCCAAGAATGGCGGCAAAGCGACCCCTACTCGTCGTAGGGGTCGTCGTCCGGGTCTTCCGGGGGTTGGGGGTCGGGGTTGAGGTCTTGGCCCAGGCCCTCCAGGAAGGCTTCGATTTGCGGGGAGAGGGGCAGGACAGGGCCGGTTTCGGCAGCCTGGTTGTCCCGGTCGTAGCGTTCCTCCAAGCGGGAGAGCAGCTTGGCCACTTCCGACGTGTCGGACACGATGTTCTGAAGCGAGGCGTACTGCTGGGTGCCGCGCTCTTGGTCCTCCAGCCTGCTGGGGAGGCCGTAGATCTTGCAAAGGATACCGGTCAAGCGGGCCGCTCCGGTGAAGTCTTCCTCCACCTGGAAGTACTGGGGAAGGTGCACCACGAAGATGCGGGTCTCCATCCCCAATTCTTCCGCGCTGGACATGATCAGTTGCGTGATGGTGGTCGGGCCCTCGTAATCACTGGGGCGTACCCGGACCATCCGGTACTCTTCTTCGTTGCTCGCGTCGACGGCGCCGCCGGAGACGAGCAGCGGGCGCGTGTGCGGCACCATGTCGTACATGGCCCCGATCATGGAGTAGCGCTTCACGCCGAAGTGCTTGAGCACCTCGACGGCGGCGTCGGTAAAGTCCTCGCTGTAGGCGTGGGGTTCCAGCAGATGCAGGGTGATGAGGTCGGGGCCGCGTTCCGTCTTGGCGAATTTGATCGTCGTGGACGGGATGGTGTATTCCCGCTTCCCCTGCCGCAGGACCGACTTGGGGCGGTAGCGGGTGAAGTCGTAATAACGGCCGGGTCGCACCAGCCGGCCCACCTCTTTGGCCCCCAAGTGCCGCTCCAGACGCCGCAGGCTCAGCGTGCCGACGTTGCCCACGTCAATCCAAGGCCGGAGCACCGTCAGGACGTGCGGGTCCTCAAGCTCGGGTAGGGAATCGTCGAACTCGAAATCTCCAATACGCATAGCCCTAGTTTGCCAGCGGCCTAATGGATTTACAAGAGCCGATTTACAAGAGCCGGGCCGGGCGTTAGCCTTGCCTTATGATTTTCGGAAGAGCGGAGGCTTGGCCGCCCCGTATCCGCCTGCCCCTGCTGGCGGCGGCGCTGACGGCGCTGATCGTGGCCTTGGCGTTGGCCGGGGGCGCTGGCAAGGATGGCGTGGTGTCTCCAGAGGCGCCCATGTTCCGGTACGTAAACAGCGGCTGGGTGTCGCCGTTGGAATATGCCCAAGCCAGTTCGTTCACCCAAGAGCTAAGGACGTTCGTGATCACCAGCCAGGAAGAGTTGGAAGCCTACGAAGCGAAGATAATTACCAAGCGCACGCTGGGAAACACGGTCAGCTTGGGGCGGATCGACTTCCCGGAGTCGGTGCTGCTGGCCGCCTACTATGTGTGGCGGCCGGTGCAGGGCGACCCGTTGAGCGTGACCGCCTTGAAGATCGACGGCAGCCAGGCGGTGGTGGAGTTGGAGTTGTCCGACGACCCGCAGGGCCGGGAGCGCCCCTACCTGTTTGCCCCGATGATCATGGTGGCCGTGGAACGCTCGCTGTTCCCGGCGGGCGAGCCAGTGGAGTTCGTCTTCGAGCTGAACGGCGAGACCGTACACACCGTTTCGGCAACGCCGAACTAGGGTAAAATGGTACTGAAAGCAAGCTGGCTGGCGAGGAAGTAATGCTAAGGGAGATACGGATGACGTTCCGAAACGGGGCATTGGAACCGGCGGAAGAGCTGGGTCTGGAAGAGGGCGAAGAAGTCTTGGTAACGCTGATAAGAAAAGCGAACCATTTTGGGAAAGACGCGACGGGAGGCAAACCGGCCTCGGACCAGGGCGTTGGGTTAGATGGTTTAGAGAAGCTGAAGCAGGTTATCCAAGAAAGACGTCTGCAGGAAAGCGGACCGTAAAAATGCAGTTTCTCGTTGATACGGACTGGGTGATTGATTACCTGCACAATGTCGGGAGAGTAGTGCGTTATTTGGAGAGTTTACCTCCCGGAGCGTTGGGCCTTAGCGTAATTTCCCTAGCCGAGCTTTACGAAGGGATTTCCAACCCGTCAAGTGGGAATGACGGTGAACAAGATTTGGACGAACCAGGCGGGCACTGCGCCGGGCAGGGAATCTTATCGCCGATATGGACCTTTTAATCGGCTCAACCGCCCTTCGTCATAACCTTACACTGCTGACCAACAACCGGCGGCATTTCGCGAGGATCGAAGGTCTGGACATCCTTTCCGTTTAGCACTCGCCCAGTTCGGTCAGGCGGCCTTCCAGCCAGCCCACCCGGCCGGCCCGGACGGTGGCGAAGGTGTCTAGGCGCATCGCGCCCCGTTGTAGGTGGCCGACCGAGTCCATCCAAACGAACGCGCCTTCGCGCTGGTCGAAAATGGCCGCGTCGCCGGACATCCCCTCGGCCAGCGATCCGATGCTCCCCTCCAGCCCCAACACCCGCGCCGGGGTGCTGGTGGCCGCGGCCACGGCGTCGCGCAACGGCATTCCCATCGCGTGGAACTTGCTCACGAGATCGTTCATCTTGTAGACGGTGCGCTCCGGCGGCGGCACGTGAATGTCGGTGCTGATGGTGTCGGGCGGCAGGCCCTGCTCCAGAGCCGCCTTGCTCACCTCTACGTCGCAGTGGACGCCGGCGTGGGCCACGTCCATGATCACGCCCCGGTCGGCGGCGGCCCGGACTTCCGGGCGAATTTTGAGGTTCCGGTCGAGCATGTTCTCCGGGAGGCCGTTGAAAGCATGGGTGGAAATGTCTCCCGGCCCCAAAAATTCCAGGACATCCGGCAGTGGGATGGGCGTGCCGCTGACGTGGACCATGAGGCGGCTGCCCGACTTGTCGGCCACTTGACGGGCCAGGCGCATCGCTTCGTGGGCGTTCCAGTAAGCGACCGCATTCACATGCATCCGCACCTTGACGCCAAAACAGAACCCGGCATTCTGCCTGATGTGCTCCGCCGTTTCGTCGACGTCAATGACCCGCATGTCATGGAGGCCGCCGCCCAACACGCGGTTCACCGCCAAGCCCACCCCGCCAACGTGCAGAAAGGCCAGCAGCCGGGTGCGGTGGGCCGGGAACACATAGTCGCGCATGGCCTGATAGTTCAGGAAACCGGCGCTCCCGGCGTCGATGCCGGTAGTAGTGCCGGAAGACATGCAGATGTCGTCGGGGTTGACCGACGTGGGATTGCCGCCGTGGTAGAAGTGGCCGTGCAGGTCGATCAGGCCGGGCGTGATTAACTTCCCGGCCACGTCGAGCGATGCCCTAGCCGCCGACGGATCGATGCGTTCCTGCACCGCGGCGACCGCGCCGTCTTTGAAGGCCACGTCGCGGCGGTCGTGGATGCCTTGGGCCGGGTCGAGCAGTGTGCCCCCAGTCAATACCAGATCATAAGCCGGAGCGGCGGTCGTCATCGGCGGTGCCTCATGTTGTTAAAATGGTCGTGGTCAGGAATAACTGTAGGGGCGCTTCGCGAAGCCTCTACGACGGTGGCGGCCCCTCGGGTGTGTCCCCGGCGTCGGGGCTGTCGTCGCGCCGCTGGACTTGCAGGATTTGGGGGGCTTGATACCTGAGACGGCGCATTCTCGGGTATACCTGCACCTTGGGGTCTCCAAAGTCCTCGTCGGTGATTTCCGCCGACTCGTCCACCGGCAGGAGACCGAACGACTGGAGGGCCTGCTCGATGAGGGCGTTGACGACCTGGGGCGAGCGTCCTTCGAGGCGGCCCAGGTTGTAGGCTAGCGTGACTGCAAGCTGGCCCCGGGAGATCTGCTCGAAGGCCCCAGAGTCTTTAAGGTCGTCCGGCATTCCGCCCGACTGGTCCAAAAGGTCGTCGAGCACCTGGCCCATCACGTCGGAGAACCCGCCGTGCTCGATCTCGTACATATAGCCGGTGAGCTTGTCGGTCAGCTCCAGTACACCGTCGGCCGGGAGCAGGCCGTAATGCTCGTGTTCATGCTCGTGCTCTTGTTCTTGCACCTTACTCGTCCTCGTCCGGCTCTTCCGGCTGGGCGGGCCGGCCGGCGCTGTAGACGGCCCCCGGCAGGATGGCGTTGGAGCGTGTGCCCCGCTGATCAGCGCCGGGCCGGGGCATGTCGAGCAGCGCCGCTTTCAAGCCGTTGATCGCTTCCTCGCCAGCCGAAACGTCCAGCACCAGGCCGATGATGCCGGCGTTGCGCAGCACCTCCAGGGTCTCGCCGTCGGGCGCTTCGGTTATCTCGGCCAGCAGGTTCTTGCTGACGCGGCCGCTAACCCGGGCCACGCTCACCAGGTCCTGCAATGTCCAGGATGAAGACGCGCCGCCCAGCGGTATCAGCACGGCGTCCACCGGCAGCGCGTTGATGTCCCGCAGGTCCTCCGGCGCGGAGCCAGGATCGACGCACAGCACCCGGGCCACGTCCTTGTTCGATACCGCGCCCAATGAAGTGCCTGCCAGTTGGAAGGCGAAGAGGTCGGCCCCGGCGTCGCGGTAAGCCAGGGCATCGGCGGAGCCAAGGGAGTCGGTCCGGACGCCCCACGGCAGCCCTGCCAGCGCGTCCTTCAGGCTCTCGACCTGGTCTTGACCGGCCCCGGCGATCACCACCGCGTCCGGCGACAGGCCGGAGGCCGTGCCTGCCTGGGCCGCGTCCGCTTGCAACACCAAGGCCAGTCCCGGCATTTTTTGGGAGCGTGGCGGCCCGAAGCCCATGCGCGGGGGCGCTCCCTCTCGAATCTCGTCCAAACGTGCTAAGAATTTGCTGCTCATTCCCGACTATCCCATGATTTATCTGAATCTGCGAATATACGTTGCGTAGGGCCGCCCAAAGCCGCCTGCACCGGCGGGCGAGGACTGCGCTGCCCCGGCTGATTATAACCCATAGCCAACGGCGGCGGCAGTCACCGCCCCAGCTACAGACTGTCCAGATTTATGAAGCAGGTTATCGCCAGTGAGAGTATCCCGACGCCGAACCCAGCCAGGACGCCGGCAGCCGCCCGCCCGCCTTTGGTCATTCCAACCACTATTGCGGCCACCGGAGACAGCAACCATACGGCCAGCGCCAAGAACCACACTGCTGACGCACCCGGAACAACCGCCCCAAATATACTGCTTATCACCGCGATCAAGGTGATCGCTCCCGCAGTGATAGCAAACGGCCGGAAGAATCGGGGATCTGGGCGGCGACTTCCGCCGGACGTCTCCCGGACGTCGAACGCCGCGCCGCATTCGGTGCAAAACCTGGCGCCGGGCCGGTTCAGATAGCCACA
Source organism: Dehalococcoidia bacterium (assembly GCA_965197575.1). GTDB lineage: Bacteria > Chloroflexota > Dehalococcoidia > Lucifugimonadales > UBA3495 > VXOI01. Next base: position 3,862,147 of record OZ240214.1, on the reverse strand, counting down.
GGTGATGCAGGTCTGGCCTGATTGCCCTGTCATCTAAAAGTCATTGACCACGGAAAAGGGCGTACCCGCTCCCACGAGCAGTGCGATGGTATTCGCTTCTTGCTCGATGGGCAACAGCACGGGATAAACGACTGACAACCCGAATCTCAACAAAAGCCCGCTCTTTCCGGCCTCGCCCGATCATGCAGCCCGCTCACGCCGCCCAAGCCGGAAACTCGGCAGCAGGTCGCAGACACATGCGACACCTTTGCGTTGCAGGTATAGCTGGTAGCCGAAGCCGATTACCGCGGCGATACACAGCCACTGCACCAGCGTCAGGCCCAGAAAATCGCGCGGCGTCGGCTGGTATCTCAGGAACTCCAGCGGAAAGCGGATAAGGGCGTAGCCGACGACGTACATGCGGAACAGCTCGCCGTCGCGAAACGAGATCATCCGTCGTCGCCATAGGAACACGAACAGAGCCAAGTCGAGCACCATTTCGTAGATGGCGGCGGGGTGCCGGTAAGCGCCAGCCTGGTAGACCGCCCACGGCAGCGAGGCCGGTGTGCCGTAGGCGTCGGCGGCCAGGAAGTTGCCCAGCCGTCCGATGGCTTGGCCCAAGGGGAGGAACGGGGCCACCAGGTCACCAGTACACCGCCGCACCCCCATCGCGCGCTCGGCGAGAACGACCGCAACGTACCCCCCGATGAGCGCGCCGGTCAGCGCGGCTCCTTGGGAAGGGATGGTGGGCAAAAGCCGCCAGAACTCCGACGGCCCCAGAAACGCCAGCATACTCAGCTTCGCGCCGAGCACGCCCCCGAGCAGGCCGATGGAGCCGACGACCAGCGTCTCCTCGTTCAGCCGCATCCGCCGCTCGGCCTCTCGGTAGGTCAACCACCCACCCAGCAACACAGCGGCAACCATGCACAGCGTGTAGGCATGGAGCCGGAGCGGCCCGATTTCGAATACTACGGGCTCCAATCTTCAGACGCCTGCCCGCCGCGGTCCGGGCCGCGAGTCGCGCGGGCTCACTTCATTTTCCCCTCGGTCAGCGCCGCGCGCACCCGCTCGCGGTATCCGGCGCTGTTGTAGGCGCAGAAGGGGATGACGCGGCCGTCCGGGACCAGCTCCCCCACGCAGCACTTCATCAGCGCCTTCAGGTCCATGGTGAACGGGTCGGCGAAGCCCTGCACCACGATCATAAATACGTGGTTCTTGAGGTAGGCCGTTTCGTTGGAGAAGGACAGATTGCACGCGGCACAGTCGAAGCGCCGGGCCGCCGCGTCCGTGCCCGGCACGGAAGACGCCGACCACAGGCCCTCCAGCGCCTCCAGAATCTCGGGGCGGATTTCGGGAATCGTCCGGTTGGTGATGTAGTCGAGATACTTGTCGACGTCCAGCACCCTCGGCAGCGGCGTCACCTCCCCGTTCTCGACGTAGGCGTAGGTGGCCGACCGGCAGGTTGGATGGCAACAGGGCACCGGAATGAAGTCGCTGGCCACGAACATGCCGCCGGTCTGCTCGGCGACGCCGTGTATGACGTCGGCGACGGTCTCCCGGTCCATCGGGTCGAAGGGGGCGTACCGGCCCGAGTGGGTCACGGGCTGGAAGGCAATGCCGTGGACGGCCGGGTGCTCGATCCCGAACCTTACGATGTCGCCGATCTCGTCGTGGTTCACCCCCTTCTCGATGGCCGGGACCAAGACCACGTCGAGCTTGGCTTGGGCCAGCCGGTCCAGCGCCTTCAGCTTGATGTCCAGGAGGTCCTGGCCGCGGATGGCCTGATGAGTCTGGGTCGAGAAGCCGTCGAATTGGAGGTATATGGTGGGGCCGACGTCGGCCAGACCGGCCAGGAAACGGTCGTCCTTGGCGATGCGTATGCCGTTGGTGTTGAGCATGACCACGGGGATGCCCTTGTCGAAGGCCAACCGCAGCATGGGCAGGATTTCCGGGTGAATCGTCGGCTCGCCGCCGCTGAACTGCACCACCTCCGGCTCGCCCTCCAACTGGATGAAACGGTCCAGCATCCGCTCCACCTGGGCCATAGAAAGGCTGAACCCCGGCTGGGCGTCGGCGAAACAGACCGGGCAGTCGAGGTTGCAATGGCTGTTGACCTCGATCAGACCCAGGCAGGTGTGCTGCTTGTGCTCTGGGCACAGCCCGCAGTCCTTGGGGCAACCGTCGAGCACCTCGGTGCTAAAGCCCAGCGGCATCGTGCCCGGCTTGTTGTAGCGCAGGGAACCGAGATACATTTCGGCGTCCGAGCTGATGAGGGACTCAAACCATCCATGGTCGGCGCACCTCTTGCGCATGATGACGCCGCCTTTGTTGACTGCGCCGCCTCCTGGAATCGGTACGGGCGGCGCTTGGATCAATATCTGGGCGTCGATGGGCTCCAGGCAGCGGGGGCAAATGCTGCGGGTCAGTTCGTAGAAGATGTAGTCCGAGTCCTGCTTCTTGGGCCTGCCGTCGATAGCCATCAGCGTCCAGTCTCCAATCCGTTCTGCCTGTCCGTGCCAGAGTCTAACACGTTGCCGGATGGGACACCTGCCGCCTTGAGGCCCTCTCCTCCAGCCTGTTATGACACTCCGTTCACTTGCGCTCTTTCGGAACAAAGCAAATACTATTGAGAGGCGTTCTCTCACCGGGTCTTGGTTTGCGACGAACAAAGGACGTAATAATTATGGGAGATGTTCGGGATGCCGGACGCGGGGCTCGAGCGGCCGTAGTCGGGAGCATTTTAGGTATCGTTCCCGCAATCGCTTTGGGTTTTTTGAGGTTCGCGCTGTCCGAGGAACCGGAGGCCATCCCCCAACTGGCCGGACACATCGCGTTCACCCTGATCTACCTAACGCCCTACGCCCTGGTCCTCATAGCATCCGGGGCGCCAAACCCGGGGACCCGTGGCGGTCTGCTGTTGGCTCTCGGGCTGCTCTCTTTAATCGCGAGCTTCTCCGCCTTCTCGCTGGTAACCCTGGCATTTTTGCCCGCCACTTTCGTTATCTGGTTTGCCGCGGTCAGAAGCCTGACTGCCTCGCGCCGCCTGCCCGCCGCTTTCTTGACCGGCACCTTGCCGGCCGCGGTCGCGGGGCTGTTGATTGCTGTTACGGTAGGTTTCAGTTTCTATACGCTCCTGCTGGCGCAGGACTCGGAGCCCCGGTGTTGGACCCAGACCAGAGGCCCGGACTTACAGTCCCGCTGGGAGTCCCTGCCCGATCCCAAGACCCCCGGCGTACTCAGCGCCACCGTAAGCGGCGGTGGCACTCGGTCCTTTTGCACGAGCGACATCACCACCAATACCGAGGCCGCCGGCAGCATCGCCGTACTTGCGGTCGCCTTCCTGGTCATGCTGCCGGTCGCAAGGTTCCGTCGGGCCGACCCCTGAGCGACCTAAAAGGCCGGACCCGCCGACTTGGGCTGCCGCGTTGCCGGGGTTTGGGGGGTGGCTTATAATCGGCAGATGCTTCTGGCTATCGACATCGGCAACACTATGGTTACGATGGGCGTGTTTCGTTCTGAGCAGGACGCGGCCGGGCAACCCGCGGGCGGGCAGGACTCAGGGGAGGAGCTTGCTACCACCCTGCGGATCGCCACCGACTCGCGGCGCTCCGCCGACGAGTACGGGCTGCTGCTGACCAACCTGTTGCAGCTCAACTCCATCGACCGGGCGGAGGTCAGCGACGTTTGCATCTGTAGCGTGGTGCCTCCCTTGACCGGGGTTTTCGAGTCGGTGGCCCGTTCCTACTTCAAGGTCGAGCCGCTGACCGTCACCGGGGCCGTGGAGACCGGACTCGAAATAGGCTACGACAATCCCCGGGACGTGGGCGCCGACCGTATCGCCGACGCTGTGGCCGCGAAGATGCTGTACGGCTTCCCCACCATCATCGTGGACTTCGGCACCGCCACGGTGTTCGACGTGATCGCCAGCGACGGCGTTTACCTCGGCGGGGCCATCGCCCCGGGCATCAGCGTGGCGGCGGAAGCGCTGTTCCTCAACACCTCGCAGCTGCGGCGGGTCGAGCTAACGCCGCCGCCGTCTGCCATCGGCCAGAACACCACCGCCGCGCTACAGGCCGGGCTGGTCTTGGGGTACGCCGAGCTGGTGAAGGGGCTGGTGGGCCGCATCAAGCGGGAGTTGGGCGGAGCAGCCTACGTCGTAGCCACCGGCGGGCTAGCCAGTATAATATCCAGAGAGACCGGCGTATTCGACGTCATCAACCCCGACCTCACCCTGATCGGCCTGCGCCGGATTTATAGAATGAACCGGGGAGCGGATTAAACGCCGAGAGCGCCAAGAAAATAAATGAAAATCTCTGCGTTCTAGGCGCACTCGGCGTTGAAATTAAGGGAGGATAGCGGCGTGTTAAGCGGCAAGCGCGTGGTATTGGGCGTTACCGGCAGCATCGCCTGCTACAAGGCCCTGGACCTGGCGAGCAAGCTGGTGCAGGCGGGCGCGCTGGTGGACACCATTATGAGCTACGGGGCCACCCGGTTTGTCACGCCCTTAGCCTTCCGCAGCCTGACCCACCGCGCCGTCGTCACCGACTCCTTCGACCCCGACTCCGAATACAGCGTCGAGCACGTTGCGCTGGCCCATTCCGCCGACGTGCTGGTGATCGCGCCGGCCACGGTGCATTGCATCGCCAAGCTGGCCCTGGGTCTTGCCGACGACGCCCTCACCACCACGGCGGTCGCCTTCAACGGGCCTCTGGTGGTGGCCCCGGCGATGGACGGCGACATGTACGACCACCCGGCCACCCAAGAGAATCTGGCCAAGCTGCGCGAAAGGGGCGCGGTGATAGCCGGGCCGGGCGCGGGCAGGCTGGCCTCCGGGCTGATGGGAATGGGGCGGCTGCTGGAAACGCCGGAACTGCTGGGCTACATCGCCTACGCGCTTGGCCGCGACGGCGACCTAGCCGGACGCACCGTGGTGGTGAGCGCCGGGGGCACCGCCGAGCCCATCGACCCGGTGCGGGTGATCACCAACCACTCGTCGGGCAAGATGGGCTACGCGCTGGCCGAGGCGGCCCGGGATCGGGGGGCGCGGGTGGTGCTGGTGAGCGCGGCCAAAGGCCTGCCCATCCCGCCGCTGGTGGAGGTGGTGCCGGTCAGCACGGCGCAACAGATGTGCGACGCCGTGCTGGCCCGGACCCCGGAGGCCGACGCTCTCATCATGGCCGCGGCGGTGGCCGACTACCGTCCTCTGTCCGCCGCAGACCAGAAAATCAAGAAGACCGACGATGAACTGAGCATCCCCCTGGCCCGCACCACCGACATTCTGGCCTCCGCGCGGGGCGATTTCGTGCGCGTGGGTTTCGCCGCCGAGAGCGAAAACCTCGTCGCCAACGCCGCCGCCAAAGTGACCGCCAAGTCCCTCGACCTCATCGCCGCCAACGACATCACCGGAGAAGACAGCGGTTTCGGGACCGACACCAACCGCGTCACCCTCATTGACCGCGAGTTGAACGCCGAAGAGCTGCCCCTGCTCACCAAGTATGAAGTCGGCAACCGCATCCTCGACCGGGTGCTGCTGCTGTTCCGGGACTAAGATTCCGGCGGCGGAAGCCAAAATTGAGGAGGCGGAAATGGAAATGTCGGATGCGGTAACCAGCGGGAAAAACCCGATTGGCATTATCGCGTGGGGACCAGGCAACGCCATCGGCGGGAAGAATAGCAGAAGTCTTTTGCCCGTGTCCTAATTAAACACAGAGTACACAGAGAGCACAGAGATTTTCTTAATTTTTCTCTGTGCCCTCTGTGTTGAAAACCGCCCTGAAAACCTACCCGGAGACGGTCTCCTTGAAGCGGCGGATGGCCTCGATGTGCTGGTCGGGGCCCTCCAGTCCGGCTCGCATGGTGTTGACCGACAAGTGGGTCGCCCCTACCTCGGCCCATGATTCGGCCAGCTTCTGCCAGTTGTCCTGGTTGTCGGTGGCTATGCCGACGCGGCCCTCGATGCCGATGGCCGACGGGTCGCGGCCCGCATCCTTAGCGTACTGGCGCATTTCGGCGATGCGCTCGGCCCCTTCGCTATCAGGCTGGAACTGGGGGAACCAGCCGTCGCCCATGCGGCCGATGCGCTGCACCACCTGGGGCGCGCCGCCGCCGATCCAGATGGGTATCGGTTGTTGCACCGGCAGGGGGTTGATGCCGGCGTGGGTCACGTTGTGGTAGCGCCCGTGGTAGTCCACGACCTCGTTGGTCCACAGTTGGCGCATCAGCTCCATCTGCTCTTCGCTGCGCCGTCCGCGGTTGCTGAACCGCTCACCGAGAGCCTCGTACTCCACGTAGTTCCAGCCGATGCCGATGCCCAGCCGCAGCCGACCGCCGGTGAGCACGTCGACCTCGGCGGCCTGCTTGGCCACCAACGCCGTCTGCCGCTGGCCCAGGATCAGCACCCCGGTCACGAATTCCAGCTTCTCGGTGATGGCCCCCAGATAGCCGAACAGCACGAACGGCTCGTGGAACATGTCCACCGAGCTATAGGGGCGGTCCCAGCCTTCCCGCTTGCTGGTGTCGGCCCCCAACACGTGGTCGAAGACCAGCAGATGCTCGTAGCCCAGGTCCTCCGCCGCCTGCGCGAAGTCGCGGACACCGGCCGGGTCCGCTCCGATCTCGGTCTGAGGGAATATTGCGCCCAGTTGCATGACTAACCTCCTGAAAGCTAGGTTGTGGAGTTGCCGTTACCGTTTTGCTGGCGCAGCCTGGCGTTTTCGGCCTGAAGGTCTGCCACGGCTTGCTGGAGGATGCGGATGAGTTCGCTCTGGTCTTGGACGTCTTGCCGATTTCTCCCGTTGTTCAGCGTGATCATCAGGGCCATCATTTCCTGATGGCGGCGCTCCGCCGTCTCCGCATCCTGACGGCGGCGCTCTTCTTCCAAGCCGAGTTGTTCGCGGCGTTCGCGGCGTTCTCTGAGGTCGAAGTAGCTGGACAGCATTTGCGGCACTCCCAAGACGGCGAGCATGATAGCGGTGTATGCTCCCGCTTGCAGGTATTCGAGGAGCGTCCAAGTCCCCACACCGGCGATTATACTCTATCGACGGCGGGGCGATTACAGGCGCTGGCTCCTGCCTACTCCCTGATCGTCGGGTCTACTGGCGGGATCCCCTCCGGCGCACCAGGCACCGGCTGTCGCGCGTCCTCTCTCGCCCGGCGCCGCCTGGCGCCGTAGACCAGGAAGCCGCCGACAATGAGCCAGACGGGGCTGAAAATACCCACCCAGATGAGTGCCGTCACCAAGGCCCGACCCACCGCCGACAGCGCCCGAAGCGCCGCCTTTCCGGTGCCCCCGAAGTCCCAACCGCCCACGACCAGCCCGACGGACTCGTTGACCCGCACCCCGAACGAACTGGAGCCGGATACTCTGCCCGCGTCGCTCATGGCGGACACGGTGAATGTGGCAGTATACGGCTGCGGCCGGTGGTCCGCGTAGGAGTGGACCACTCCGGCGCGGGTGGCGCCCTCGTCGGGATTGCCGGTAACGGTGGGGGTGCCGTCGCCGAAGTCCCACCGGAACTGGAAGTCCCAGAGTCCCTCCGGTCTGGTGAACGACGCCCGGTAATCGACCTCGTCGCCCTCGTCCACCACGCGGTCATCTCCGGCGAAGGCTTCGATAACCGGCACCCTGGTGACCGAGGCGATGAGGGCGTCGGAACCTTCGGCCAGGCCCGCCTCACCCGCGCCGTTCAGCGTAATTCTGGCGATGTAGTCCCCTTCTTCGGCGTAGACGTGGCCCACCGACGAGGTGACCCGGCTGCCGGGGTCGTCGGCCTTGGGCGCCGAGCCCCTTCCTCCCTCCCGCGACCCGTCGCCGAAGTCCCAAACAAAGGAAAATTCTTCGATACCCTCGGGGGGTTGGAAGGTGGCGCGGAAGCGAATGGACTGGCCCACCCGGAACGCGCCGTCGGGGCCAACGTCCACCGGCATCGAAACGGTGGAGAGCTCCAGCCTGACGTTCAGCAGGGAGTAGGCGGCGGTTTCTTGCAGGAAGTTGATGCGCCCCTGCAACTCTTCGATCTGCACTTGCAGTTGGGTGATCTCCCGCTGCACTTCGAGGGCGTCTTCCACATCCTCGGCCCGGGCCAGCAGCCCCAGCAGGGCGGCCTCGGTCTCGCGCAGGCTGGTCAGGCGCGACTGGCTGTCCACGTACTCGTCGGTCACGTCCTGGCTCGACAGGGAACGCGACTTCACGTCGATTGCCATGTTTTCCAAGCGTTCCATGACCTCGGTCAACGAACCGGCGGGAACGCGGACGGCCACAAAGCCGCTGTGCCGGGAAGAGCGGTCGGAACTGACCACCCAGCCGCCGGACTCCCGGGCCAGAGAAATGACCCGGTCGACGGAACCGGCCACGTCGTCCACCACCAGCAGCATGTCGCCGGTGTGGACGATGATCCGGTTCTGGGCGGCCAGCGACGCCTGCACCTTGTCCGCACCGGGCCTCGCAGCCGGGGCGGGGACTCGGGTGGCAGCCGGAGCGGCGGTGGCCGCCGGGGCTTTTTGACTGGAGGGGCGGGGGACGCCCGTGGGCACGGCCGCTGGCGCGGCGGCGGGCGTCGGCCACGGCTGCCTAGGCGCGGCAGTGGCCGCCGCGGCACCCGCAGGTCCGGCAGCGCCGGCAGCGCCATCCGCGCCTTCAGAGGCTATCTGATACGAGTCTGTTTCAGTATCGGCCCCACCACAGCCCGGCAGCGCAACAATCAAGAGGAACAATATAGAGACAGCGGTTAGTATGGCCCTTCGGCTAAATGCCATTTCTTCCTTCACCATGTAGATTTCCCATCATGCCCGCCATCCGCGCCTTCTGTAGACAATACGCTCAAACGTCGCCAATCGTTCCCGTTGTTCTATAATACCGGCTAAAAACGGACAACGTGAGAGGCAGCAAGTGAAGACCATCGAGCTGGACTACACCAAGCAATGCGGCGACGAACCGGACAAGGGGCACAACCGCTGGCACCCGGACATCCCCCCCGCCGTCGCCGCCGACCCCGGCGAGGAAGTGGTGATGCAAACGCGGAACGCCTTCGACATGCAGATCAATCCGTCGACGCAGGCCGCCGACCTGCTCAACACCGACCTGGGGCTGGTGCATCCCCTCACCGGGCCGGTCTACGTGAACGGCGCGGAGCCGGGCGATCTGCTGGAGATCAACATCCTGAACATCGAACCCGCCAACTGGGGCTTCACCACCATCCTTCCCGGCTTCGGCTTCCTGCGCGACCTGTACACCGAGCCCTTCATCGTCCACTGGGAGATGCGCGACGGCTTCGCCCAAGCGGAGCAGCTTCCCGGCGTGCGGGTGCCCGAAGCCTCGTTCATGGGCACCATCGGCGTCGCACCGTCGCGGGTGTTGCGGCAGGAGATCCTGTTGCGGGAGGAAGAGCTGCTGCGCCGGGGCGGGGCGGTGGTCGGGCCCACGCCGGCCGGGGCGGTGCCCGCCCACGAACCCTTCGCCACCGAGGGGCTGCGCACCATCCCGCCCCGCGAACACGGCGGCAACGTGGACATAAAGCAGCTGACCGCCGGGACGCGGCTGATGCTGCCGGTGTTTACCGACGGCGCACTGTTTTCCGCCGGGGACGCCCACTACGCCCAGGGCGATTCGGAGTGCTGCGGCACCGCCATCGAAATGGACTGCACCCTGCACGTGAGCTTCCAGGTGCGCAAGGGCGAGGCGGCAGGGCGGGGCATCAACTTCCCCTATTTCGAGCGGGACGATTACTTCACCAGCCCCGAAATGGCTGCGCCGCGCCGCTTCCTGGCGTCGACCGGCATGTGCATCGCCGACGGCCGGAACGAGTCGGAAAACGGCACGCTGGCCTCCCGACAAGCCCTGCTCAACATGATTCACCTGCTCATGGAGCGCGGCTGGAGCCGGGAGCAAGCCTACTGCATATGCAGCGTGGCGGTAGACCTGAAGGTAAGCGAGGTGGTGGACGTGCCCAACTTCGTGGTGTCGGCGTTCCTGCCTTTGGACATTTTCCAGTAAGATCCCCGCTTCTCTGATGAAGAGGAAGGGAGGCCAGCGCAACGAGTCTACTGCCGTTAAGCGTGGACGAAGACGACCTGATCTTCAATCACGATGAATTGATCCGTGGCGAACCAGATGATGCCATGAATCGCCGGGCCTATGGGAATATTCTGATGCACGACAATAACGCCGGGCATTGGCAGCCCGGCGTTGACTCGCTGAATGGCGAAATTGCGCATAGTCCTTTTATCATGGGTTACGAGAATGCGCCCGTTGTCCGCCGCCCACTGGAGAATCACCGGGTCCGGAGTCTGTGCAAGGCCAACATCCCTAGCATCGATGATGTCGAGGTCAGGCATATGCCGCCTCAGTTGGGATAAGAGAACGGCATTGAAGTTCTCGTCAGCGAGCAGTCTTAGCAATCTTCGTTAAACCAGTCGGTGGTCCGGGATTCACAATACGCTCTGTAGCTATCTTCAGGTACTATCCCTTTGGCGGCCATCTCCGCCCATTCCTCGTCCGCTCGTTCCGACGTTTCGCGGAGATGTGCGTGGACGGCCTTTTTGTGATTCAGATAGTAAGCGATTACCGAATATATGTCGGCTAATCCCACTGTGGGGCAGCTCTCGGCAATCATTTGCGGCGTGTAGCCCATATGGTAGTAGGTGATGATGTGCTCCAGCGAAATCCGCGACCCGCGCACGCGGACGACTTGCCCCCCCTCAGCCCAATAAAGAGGCACCGGCTGCGGCAACAAGTCCAGCTCCGTTTCAAGCGGCCTTCGGTGGTCGGGCTGCGTGTTCGTGTCTGTCATGTTCGCCTCGTGTTAGTTCGCCTCGTGGTGGTCCCATTCTACGCCATGTCACGCTGAGAAATGAGGAATGTGGAGTGCGGAGTGCGGAAATTCGGGGCGGGTTTTGCTGACACACGGTCAATGACCCGCCTTGGGGAGAGGGTTTAGGCTTCGTTCCAGAGGCGGCGGCCTATGGACAGCGCCAGGACGGTGTAGAGGGCGTCGACTAGCGGGAAGTAGATTATGTGCGAGGTTATCGCGTCGCCGGTCTCGCTGCTTGGGTTCAGGCTCCAGAACCATTCCCAGAAGAAGAGCATGGTCAGGACGATGGACCCGTAGTAGACCAGGTTGACCCGCAGGTATTCGGAAGCGGCGGGGCCGTCGGCTTCGCGGTTTCCCAGGGCGCGTTTTCGCAGGCAGGCCACGGCCAGCATCACCAGCACCCCGACGGCCATGAACCAGTTCATTATCTCCCACACAGGGTAGTCGGGCGATCCGTCGTGGTACAGCGGCGTCACCATGAGGTGGACCGCCACCACAAGTCCGGTCACGGCGAGAATCGCTCCCAAAATTCTCTTCGCCACATCCATGATTGCTCCCCCGTCCTTCCGGGCTGATTTTACAGGAAATGAGGGCCGCTCTGGCTGTAGACTACCTTGGCTCTAGTCAGAAATTCTCCCTCATCCTAACCTTCTCCCCAAGGAGAAGGGACTTTTGAAACACCCCTTTATTCTTCTTCCTGCTCGTGGCTGACTCGGCCGAGGAAGACTTCGGTCAGGATGTCGGACTCCCGGACCGTTTGGGGAGTGCCGTCGTGTACCACCCGGCCCTTGTCAAGGACGTAGGCGCGGTCGACGATGCTCAGGACGCCGGCGATGTTGTGCTCGACGACCATGATGGTGGTGTCGAGCTTCTCGCTGATCTCGGCTACCTTCTGGAACACCTCTTTGACCACTATGGGCGCGAGGCCCAGGGTCGGTTCGTCCAGCAGCAGCGCCTCCGGCCCGGCCATGAGTCCCCGGCCAAGGGCCAGCATCTGTTGCTGCCCGCCGGACATCTGGCTGGCCAGGTCGCGCCTCTTTTGGTGCAGGACCGGGAAGAGCTCCATGACCGAGTCCATCCGGCGCTCCTTTTCCAGCCTGTCGCCCAGGTACAGGCAGCCCATCTCCAGGTTCTCCTGAATGGACAGGTGGGTGAACACCCGTCGGCCTTGGGGCACGAAGGCGATGCCCTCTTTCACTATCTCGTGGGTGGCCGTGGTCAGCGGCTTTTGACGCCAGTGGACCTCGCCAGCTACCACGGGCGCAAGCCCCATGATGGCTTTGAGGACGGTCGACTTCCCGGCCCCGTTGGGCCCCATCACGGCCACGGCCTCGCCCTTTCGTACCCCCAAGGAGATCCTGTCCAAGGCCACCACGGCCCCGTAATGCACCGATATGTCGTCCAATTCCAGAATCATCGTCCCGTTGGCGGAGTGTCCATCCCCTCCGGCAGGAGTCGGGCCGCCGCTCTGTTCCGGGTTATTCTCTGGGTCTTTCATGGGGGAATCACCGCCGCGCGATCGTTTGGGGTTTACGGCATCCGGCGCAAGCCCGGACGCCCCAGCGTCAGCTCAGGTGCCGAGGTAAGCATCTATCACTTCCTCGCTGCTCAGGACCTCGTCCGCCGCTCCTTCGGTGAGGAGCTTGCCGCTGTCGAGGACGATCAGGTGGTCCGTCATCTCCCGGACTATATCCATGTTGTGGGAGATGAAAATAATGGTGCGGCCCTCGTCCCGCATCCCCTTCATTATGTCCTTTACCCTTTCCAGCATCTGGGGAAAGAGGCCCGCGAAAGGCTCATCGCACAGGTAGGTATTCACGTCCAGCGCCATCGCCCGGCCGATCTCCAGCAGCTTCCGCTGGCCGTAGGACAGGTCCATAGCCAGCGAGTTCCGCTTCTCCCACATGCCGACGCTTTCCAGGACCCGTTGCGCCTTCTCCCGATGGCCGGGGCTGGTCCGCTCCATCATTGCGGGAATAAGGCTGCGGTTGGTCAGGACCACCATGATGTTGTCCCAAACGCTGATCTGGTCGAAGAGCCGCACCTCCTGAAAGGTGCGGGTGAGGCCGTGGGCGGGAGTTTCGACGGCCTTTACCACCCGGAGGCCCACGCCGTCGATGATCACCATCCCGCCGTCGAGGGGCAGCATCCCGCTCAGCAGGTTCACCAGAGTCGACTTCCCCGATCCGTTGGGGCCGACGATGCTGGTCATCCCCCGCTTGGGGATGGAAATGCTGAGCTCGTCCACGGCCCAGACCGCGCCGAAGTGTTTGGAGACCTCGACCGTCTCCAAGGCAAACGGCCCGCCGCTTTCGGCGTGGGGAGCGCTCATAGCCTGTACCTCCCAACCAGGCCCTGCGGCCGGAATAGCATAAGCAACACCAACATGACGCCCAGGACGACCTGCCGGGCTTGGCCGACGAACTCGGTGGGCAGGAACGGCAAGAAGCGCATACCCTCTTCGAGCATCACGAAGGCCATCGCGCCAAGGAGGGAACCCCAGATCGTGGCCAGCCCGCCGAGGATTACCATGGAAACCAGTAGCATCGACTCCAGAAGAATGAAGGAGTTGGGGTCGATGAAGCTGGTCCAGCCGCCGAACAGCCCGCCGGCGAGGCCCGCCATCATGGCCGAGATGACCCATATAGCCAGCTTGTACTGGGTTACGTGGTAGCCGAAAACCTCGATGGCCTGCTCGTCCTCGCGGATGGCGGTAAGCACCCGGCCGAACGAGGAGGTCACGATGAGCCAAGAGACCAGCGCAACCAGCGCGAGAAATACGAGGCCCAAGAGCAGGAACTCCAGTTCGCTATCCAGCGCCCAGCCGCCTATCCGCGGCTTCGCTATGTCGTGGATACCGAAAGCGCCCCGGGTAAGGCTGCGCCAGTTCAGAAAGACGTTGAAGGAGATGATGGCGAAACCGAAGGAGACGAGGACGAAGATGTCGTCCCTGAAGCGGTTGAACACCATGCCCACCACGAGGGCCACCAAGCCGGCCAAGGCCACGCTGACGGGCAGCGCGGCGAAGAAGGGCCAGCCGAAAGTGGGGATGGCATCGGTGCGCAACTGTTCGTATGAGGCGTTGGAGCTCAGGATCGCCATCGCGTAGGCCCCGATCCCGAAGAAGCCGATGTGTCCCACCGACAGCAGGCCGGTGAATCCCACCACCAGGTTGAGACTGACCGCCAGGATGGCCCAAATGGCGAACACGGTGCCCACGGTGATGGCGAAACCTGCGCCCTGCCACAGCATGAACCCCGCGGCCCAAGAGATCACGATCAGGTTCGCCCACAACTCCACGTTGCCCTTGGCGAACTGCCGGAACGCGCGGGGGTCCCGCGTCAGTCTTACCAGGTCTCCGACGGTCTGTAGGTCCATCAGCGCAGTCTACTCCCTCGGCAGCAGACCCTTGGGCCAGAACGACAGGAAGAGTATCAGAACGATGAAGGACACCACGTCCTTCCACTCGCCGGCCAGGTCCCATATTCCGAACTGCTCGATCATGCCCAGCGCAAATCCGCCGACGATGGCGCCGTAGAGGTTCCCGATGCCCCCGACCACCGACGCGATCCAGCCCTTGAGCAACAGCAAAAGGCCCATCTTGGGCTGGATGGCGGTGTCGTGGCCGCTCAACACCCCGGCGAGGGCGGCGAGCGCCGCGCCGATGAAGAACACCACCGCGATGACCACGGTCGTGTTTATTCCCACCACTTTCGAGACCCCTTCATCGTCGCCGATGGCCCGCACGGCCTTACCGAAGGAGGTCGCCTTGAGCAGCGCCAACAGACCGACAAAGGCGACGAGAGCCACCCCGACGGTAAAGACGTTGAATCCCTTGATGCTTGCTCCGCCGAGAACCCAGGGATCGCTGCCGAAGGCCTCGGGCAGCGGACGCGGCGCGGGTTGAAAGACGATGGTGATGAAGGCGGAGATTGCCAGCAGGACACCTAGTGAGGCGACGAGCATGATCAGGGGGGAGCGGGCGCGTTCGCGCATATAGACGTACAGCCCCCGGTATAGGGCCAGGCCGACGGTCCCGGCCAGCAGGCACGACACTCCCCAGCTCAAGTACAGGCCGGAGCCGGGGGCGTTGGCCACCAACAAGCCGCAGTAGCCGCCCACGACAGCGGCGACCGCGGCAAGGGCGAAGAAGGGCGCGAGACCGGCGGAGGCGAATACGCGCTCGTAGCCGCGCCAGAGCGCCCAGCCCGCAACCGTCGCGGTCATCACCCCGATTGCCGGGCCGAGCAGGACATGGATATTGCCCGGATAAGAGAGGACGAGGCCCATGTAGACGCCCGCGCCCGCGGCCAAGGCCACTAAGACGACCAGCAGGCCGGTCCGGTTGAAACGGGCGCGGAATCGCGCGTATGGGCCGACGTGGAGGGCCCACGCGGCAACTCCGGCGGTCACCAGGGCGAACACGACGTTCAGATAAGGCTCGTTCACCTCGTACTGCCCGCCCAGGATGTCCTGCGACCGCAGGTAGAAGACGCCGTAAGCGCCCAGGGCAGCGGCCGCGCCGTAGTACAAGTCGAAGAACCAGACCGTGCTGTAGACGATGGTGAATCCCATCGCCAGCAGTGCGTACACCGCACCCACCGACAGCCCGTTGAAAGCAAATTGCAGGGCTTGTTCGGGGGACTGGCTGATCTTCCAGCCGATGTAAGCAGCAACGATTATGGTAAGCGTGATCGCCAGGAGTCTGCTCTGGTGATCACGAAGCCTGAACAATTGGACCTCCAAAGCAGACTCCGGTCCACCGGGAGCCATCGGGGGACGGGCCGATGACGTCTCCCGCCGGCGTCCAATCCGTATACAACTGCCGCACTTCCAAGCAGCCGACTTATTCGGCCGGGGCCGGACCCAAGACCCTGTAGCCCTGGTTATCCTCGGTCCTTTCGGCGGTCGGCAAGATCTCCACTACCACGTTGGCAAGACCGACGACCTCGCCGTTGTCGTCGAAGCTATAGCCTTCTCCGATGGCGCCGCTCCAGGTGATCTCGTACATACAGTCTCTGAAGCCGTCCGCGTCCTGATCGTCACCGGTTTTCTTGAGGCACTCGGTGGCGATGTAAACGTCGTCGTAGGCGGAGCCCAGGTACCACGGCAGCGTGACGTATTCGTAGCGTTCCCTGAAGTTGGCAATGACTTCCTGGCCTTTGGCATTGTCGGGGTCGATGTCGGTCGTAACGGCCTTCATTCCGGTGGCGGCATCCCCTGCGATTTCGAGGGCCGTCGTGCCGATAGGCACGACCTCGCTGTAGATCGGGCCCTCATAGCCGAGTTCCCGGAGCTGCTTGACGATGGTGCCGCCGGTGAACTCGGACTGGGCGGCGAGATGCAGGGCGTCCGGCGCGGCGCTGAGCAGCTTGGTCAACTGGGTGCGAAAGTCGGTCACGTCGGAAGCGTACCGCTCCTCGGCCACCACTTGGCCGCCTCGCTTCTCGAACTGCGCCACGCTGGTCCGCCGCACGCCTTCGGCGTAGTCGGTTGCCTCGGTAATGGTGGCCAAGCCGCGAATTCCGTCGGCCCAAAGCACGTTGCCGGTGTCGGCGCCCAACTGGAGGTCGCTCAAGGCAGTGCGGAAGATGTAGTCTCCGGCGTTGGCGATATCCGGGTTCGTAGCCAGGCCTGAGAAGAGCACCACGCCGTCCTCCTCGGCCAGGGGCGCTGCGCCGAGCATCGCGCCGCTGCACGAGGTGCCGAGGATGATCTTCACTTTGTCGACGTCGGTCAGCTTGTTGTAGGCAGTAATCGAGTCTTGGGCGTTGCACTTAGAGTCTTCTACGATGAGTTCCAGCATGCGCCCATTGATGCCCCCGGCGGCATTGATCTCATCCACGGCCATTTGCTTGGCCTGGACGGCCACGGTTCCGTAGGTCTCACCGGGTCCGGTGAGCGATTCCATCACTCCGATCCGGAACGGGTCCTCTCCGTCGCCGCCGCCGCAGGCAACGGCCACCGACACCGCCAGCAAGATGGCTGCCAGTCCCAGCCGGATAACCCCCATGTGCAGGAAGATTCGCATAACGTCCCAGCCCAACCGAGATTCCCCCCAAATTCTCCAATTTTTATACCACTTGCCCATTTGGCCCTGCAAGGGCAGGGAATCATTTTACTGCCGAGTACGCAGAGAACGCGGAGTTCCAGTACACTCATTGCCATACGTTATTCATTGACCAGCGGGACCGGCGGGACCGGCGGAAACCGGCAACACTAACCGGGGAGGTACGATATGCGGCTGGAAGGAAAAGTGGCTCTCATCAGCGGCGGCGCGCGGGGTCAGGGCGCGGCCGAGGCCAGGCTGTTCGTGCGGGAGGGCGCATCGGTGGTCATCGGCGACATTCTCGACGACGAAGGGATGCGGCTGGAGGCCGAAATCCGCGAGTTGGGCGGGCAGGCCACCTTCGTCCATCTCGACGTCACCGACTCCGGGCAGTGGGCCGGCGCGGTCAACGAGGCGGTCACCCGCTACGGCAAGTTGGACATCCTGGTCAACAACGCCGGGGTCGGCAGCACCAACATCGGCGGCATCGACGCCCCCCGCATCCACGAGGCCCCGGAAGAAGTCTGGGACCAGATCATGGACGTCAACGGCAAGGGCGTGTTTCTGGGCACCCGCGCCGCCCTTCCGGCCATGCTCAACGCCGGCGGCGGCTCCATCATCAACATTTCGTCCATCGCCGGCCTGGTCGGACTGGGGCCCGGCTCCGGGGCGGGATCGGCCTATGCCAGCTCCAAGGGGGCGGTGCGGCTGCTCACCAAGTCCACCGCGGTGCAATACGCCGGCGAGGGCATCCGCTGCAACTCGGTCCATCCCGGCTATATCGACACGGCGATGACGGAGCGCATGATGTCGCAGCCCGGCCTGCGGGAGGAACGCATCAACGCGACGCCCCTGGGCCGCATAGGGACCGTGGACGACATAGCCAACGGCGTGCTGTTCCTGGCCTCCGACGAAGCCTCGTTCATGACCGGCAGCGAACTGGTGATCGACGGCGGCTTCACCGCGCAGTAGGGAGAGAGGGCGCAGGTGGGCAGGTCGTGGGCGAGCGAGGCGGGATAGTCGTTTTGGCCAGCTTCAAGCGCCGGGGCGCCGACGCGCTCGTGCGGTCGATGTCCTGGAGAAGTTGGTCCGGGGTTTCGGGGCTGCGGCTTCAGGATGGCGCCGGAGAGAAAATCAGACCGGAGGGCTCCCAGGGGCTAATTTTCTTCCGCTGGCACACTTGCGGGGGCAGGTTCCGCCGCTACCGAATCCTTCTCGACGGCATCCTGGATGGTCAGGCTGTTGGGGTCTTCGACGACCGGCTCCTTCCAGGAAAGCTCTAATTTGATGGTGCCGAGGCCCTGCTTGGACCCGGCTTCCAGGTCGAACTTTGTGGGGCTGCCGAATTCGAAGTTAATCACGCTTCCGGCTGAGGCCAGCCGGGCGCTGCCCGAGCGCAACTGCCGGGCCAACGCCTCCATATAATCGGCCGCCGTCTCCGGATCGATGGAGGTCGAGAATGCAAAGCTCTTTTCTTCTGGCATCTTGCCTATCCTAACGCTATTTCGCTGATTCTTTCCGCCGCCTATTCCGCCCCGCCCTCTCACTTGGTCTTCGACTTCGACATACTGCAATCCAGCGCGAAATCAGGGAAAGGTGAATGTTATCACACACCTTTTAAGAAAGGACAGATGTCATGGAAGGCTGCCGGGGAGGCCGGACGGCATTCCCCTAATAGACCTGAATCAAGTACAATCCCGGCAAGACGAATCACCCCGCCCCCAGCAGTCCAATGCTGGGGCGTTTTTGTGTAGCAACATAGACATGATTGCCGGGCGAATCGGGGGAGCGCAACCCATAGGCACGCTGAATTGCTAGAGGCCGACTCCGACAGCCAAGCCGCCGTCTCCTACGGACGCCGGATTCTGGGACCGTGGCGAGTCCCGGACTTTCGCTGGTATTGGGCCGGTTCCGCCTGCCAATCGATGTCCCAAGGGATGCAGTTCCTGGTAATCGGCTGGCTGGTGCTGGAAGTCACCGGCTCCCGGACTCAACTGGGTGTTGTCCTGTTCCTCTACGGCATCCCCAACGTGGCCGTGCTGATCGTCGGCGGCATAATTGCCGACCGGATGGACCGGAAGCTGCTGCTGATGGCTACCCAAGCGGCGGTTGGCTTGGTCATCGCCGCGCTGGCCGTCCTTTCGGTATTCGAGCTGGTCGTCATGGCCTACATCTACGTGGCGGCTGTTCTGCTCGGGGTCCTGCAAGGGCTGAACCAGCCAGCCCGGGTCGCGGTGCTCTCCGACCTGATGAACGAGCGGACGCTTCTCGACGCGGTGGCCCACTTCAACGCCGGCGTCCACCTTGGGCGAATCTTCGGCCCCTACATGGTCGGGGAGATGATCGACAGGGTAGGGACCGGGCCGGGTCTCTTCGTAAACGCAGGGTTTTACGCGGTCAGCGTGCTGTTCTTGTGGTGGATCCGCACCCCGCTCTCCCGCCCCGTCCAAGTCAGTCAATCACTGCTACGGAATCTCGTCGACGGCCTGATCGTCATCCGCGACACCCCGGTGTTGCTCACGGTAATAGTGGTGACCTGTTCCTTCGGCGGGTTCGGCATGTCCCACCTCCAGGTCATACCGGCCTTCGCCAAGGAACAGTTGAGCAGCGACGCCGCGGCAGCCGGCCTGCTGTTGACCGCCTCGGGAATCGGCTCATTGATCGGCAATCTCTGCCTGACCTTCATGGGCCGGGCATGGTTGTACCGTTGGTTGCTGCTGTGCCTGCTGGTCTTCAGCATCAGCCTGACGCTGTTCTCATGGTCCAACTCATTCTGGATGGCCTGGGCGTTGTTCCTCGTCGTCGGGATCGTCAGCCTCGGCACCGTCTGGCCGCTGGCCACCACCATCCTGCAACTGGAGGCCCCGGTGGAGGTCCGGGGCCGGGTGATGGGGGTGCTTCACTTCACACCGGGCTTCCACTACCTGGGGGCGCTTCCCTTGGCCGCCGCCGCCGGCTGGGTGGGCTGGCCGGTGTCGATCAGCATGGCCGCCGCGCTGTGCCTGTTCGTCACTATCTGGTTCGGCCTGGTCAGGAAGTCAGGCCGGGAGTTGGCTGCCCAGCCGGCGACCGGCTGAGCCACGAACCGGGGTCAGGCGCGGTCGTAGCCTCAAGGTCCGGTTTCGCCACTTCGGATTGTTCCCGTTCCCGCTCCGCGATAAGCACTTTGGTCATCTGGAACCTGGCGTCAAGAGTTAACCAGACTTTGGCCTTAGTGCCCGGGAGCGCCTTCTCCAACGCCAAAACGAATTCGGCGGTGAAGGCCCGGTCGCCGCGAAGAAGCTCGTCGAGGACGTTGGATTCCAGTCCGACCCGCTTCGCTAATTGATCGCGCGATATGCCCCGGACCTCCGCCTCCTCCTCAAGAAATTCGCCGGGAAGAATGGCCCAGTTTCCGTACACCTCGCCTCTATATCGCATATTGGACCCCCGACATTAGTTTCGCGGAGAACCGAGTTGCTCTTGGAGAGCTAACTTCGGAGTTGAGGCGACTAATGGTAGTCCTCCACGCCGACGACAAGCAGTTGGGCATCGCTGATTCTTTGCAAGATTAGCCTGAAATTACCAGTTAGAGTAATTCCGTACTGATCCGATCGGTTGCCCCTCAACCGGTGCAGTCGTAATGACCGATGTGCGTAGAGATCCGAAAAGCTTTCGGCGGACCGAATGAAATCCACGCGCTCGTAATACCGGCGGCCGGCGACAATTCCGAACTACCTGATAGCCTGCCGGCGATCTAACCCGGCCGCCATCAACCGGCTGGTTGCGAATTCGATGTCCACCCGTCCCCCAATGCCTTCTATTATATACCGCTCGTTGACAGTACCCGGCTGCCTCTCTACACTCGCGATTAGTCCCAGTCACGCGAGATGGCAACTATGAAGCGTTTTGAATACTTGGAGGCGCGGACGCTGCGGCAGGCGATTGCCATGTTGCAGCGCCACGGCAGCGCGGCCCGCATCGTGGCGGGAAGCACCGACTTCCTGGTGCGTTGGCGCACCGGGGTCTGGCAGCCGGAGTTCGTCGTCAACATCCAGCACATCCCCGGTATCGGCCGCATAACCTACAGCGCCCGGAACGGCTTGCGGCTGGGGGCCCTCGTCACCATTCAGGCCCTTGAGCAGCACCCGGTAATCCGGCAGCGTTACCCGGCCTTGGCCGCGGCCGCCGCGTCGTTCGCCGGTGTGCAGGTGCGGAACCTGGCCACGGTCGGCGGCAACATCTGCAACGCCTCGCCCTCCGGCGATACGCTGCCGGCGCTGCTGGCCTACGGCGCGGAATGCCGGCTGTCCGGCCCCGACGGCCACCGCTGGGTGGACTTGGACCAGCTTTTCACCGGCCCCGGCCAGACGGTGCTGGCCCAGGACGAAGTGCTGACCGAGGTGCGGCTGCCTCCGCCGCCGCCCAACACCGGGTCGCTCTACATCAAGCACAGTCCGCGCGGGGCAATGGACATCGCCACGGTCGGCGTCGCGTCGGTGGTAACGATGGAAGGCCGCTCCGGTGTGTGCCGGGAAGCCCGCACCGCTTTGGGAGCGGTCGCCCCCACCCCGTTGCGGGCCTACGCCGTCGAGGATATGCTACGGGGCCGTGAGCTTGGCCCTGAGCTTTTGCAGGCGGCGGCGCAACAGGCGACGGCGCTGGCCAGCCCCATCGACGACATCCGCGGCTCGGCGCAACACCGCCGGGAGATGGCCGGGGTGCTGACCCGCCGGACCCTGGAGCGGGCCGCCGATATGGCTGCCAGCGGTCCTATTTCCTACGAAGACCACCGCCGGTTGGCGGTGCAGGCGGCGTTCTGACTTTGACCCTTTCTGAGAATTAACCTCTCGGCGGAGGGAGACTGGTGGTACGAATGAAAAGAGTTCTGCAAATAACCGTAAACGGCGTGGAGCGGACCATCCTGGTGGAGCCGTACTATTCGCTATTGGACACCCTTCGGGACGAATTGCATCTCACCGGCACCAAGAAAGGCTGCGACGAGGGCGACTGCGGGGCCTGCACCGTTCTGCTAGACGGGCAGCCGGTAACTTCCTGTCTCGTGCTGGCCCACAGCGCCCACGACGCCGAGGTTACCACCATCGAAGGGCTGGCGTCCGGGGGAGAGCTTCATCCGGTGCAGCGCGGCTTCGCGGAACACGGCGGGCTGCAGTGCGGCTACTGCACTCCGGGGCTGATCATGGCCGCGGTGGGCCTGCTGGACCAGAACCCTGATCCCACCGAGGAAGAAGTAAGGTTCGGACTCGGCGGGAACCTGTGCCGGTGTACCGGCTATTCCAAGGTCATCGAGGCAGTAATGGCGGCGGTCGAAAGTTCGAGGGAGACGGAGTAGCAGAAATGGCCGAGTTTAACGTTCTGGGCAAAAACCACGTCCGCGTCGACGCTCTGGATAAGGTCACCGGGCACGCCACCTATGCTGGAGACGTGTACCTTCCCGAGATGCTGATGTGCAAGGTGCTGACCAGTACCCGCAGTCACGCCCGCATCGTCGGCATCGACACCTCCCAGGCCGAGGCGCTGCCCGGCGTCCGGGCCGTGATCACCGGGAAGGACTTCCCCGACGTATTTTTCGGGTCGGGTGCGCTAAGGGACCGGCGGGTGATGGCCCGCGACACCGTGTTCTATATCGGCGAGCCGGTGGCTGCGGTGGCTGCGGACGACGAGATGACGGCGGCGGAGGCCCTTTCGCTGATTGACGTCGAATACGACGACCTCGAAGCGGTGGTGGACCCACTGGTCTCCATATCGGCGGATGCAACCGAAGTCCACCCTGACCTTCCCGAGTTCGAGGGTTACGGCTTCGCCCTCGGCGGCAACAACTGCACTATGCTGGACGCCGACCGGGGCGACGTGGACCAGGCCTTCCAGGAAGCAGACCACATTATAGAGGAGACCTACCACACCCAACCCATCAACCAGGGATTCCTGGAGCCGATGGCCTGCGTGGCCAACCTGGAAGCCAACGGCCGGCTCACGGTCTGGGCTTCCACCCAGGGCCCATACCAGGTGCGGGCCCAACTGGCCTCGGTGCTGGACATGCCCATCGGCAACATCAAGGTCATCGCCATGGAGTTGGGCGGCGGCTTCGGCGCAAAGCTGCGGCAGGCCCTGGAAGCCTTCCCCGCGATGCTGTCCATGAAGACGGGCCGGCCGGTGAAGCTGGTCAACACCCGCGAGGAGACCTTTACGCTGAACGGCCCCCGTCTGGAGACCAACATCTACCTGAAGACCGCGGTCACCAACGACGGCAAGATCACCGCCCGGGAGGCCCGCAGCGTTTTCGACGTTGGCGCGTATCTGGGGGCGGGGCCCAACTCCGGCGTGGGCCACGGGTTGGGAGCGTACAACATCTCCAACTTCCGGCTGCGGTCCTACGGCGTCTACACCAACAAGGTATACGTCGGTTCCTACCGCGCCTCCGGCGTGGCCGACATGACCTTCGCGGTGGAGTCGCACATGGACGTCATCGCCCACAAGCTGGGGCTGGACCCGATGGAGTTCCGGGCCAAAAACGCTCTGAAGGAAGGAGACATCGGCGTGAGCGGCGCGCCGCTCCCCCGCCACGGGCTGGCGGAAGTGATGGACGCGCTCAAGGACAAGATGGACCTGCCCAAGAAGCTGGACTCGACCGAACGGGAAGCCCGCGGGGTGGGCGTGGCCGTCGGCGAATGGCGCAGCGGCAGCGGGCCGTCCACCGCCTCGATCAGCGTGAACGAGGACGGGACAGTGAGCCTGCTGACCGGCTCGGTGGACATCTCCGGCAGCGACACTTCTCTGGCGCAGATCGCGGCGGAGGTGATGGGCTTGGAGTTGGAGCAGGTGATCGTCGCCAAGCGCGACACGGACCTCGCCCCGTTCACCGGCCCCAGCGGGGGCAGCCGGATAGTTTACAGCCAAGGCAAGGCAGTGCAGATGGCCGCCGAGGACGCACGGGGAAAGCTGCTGGCGCTGGCCGCCGACCGCTTGGGTGTGCAGGCCGAGGCCCTGGAGTGCCAGGGCGGCGCGGTGTACGTGATGGACAATCCGCCCCAGTCGATGGGGTTGGGACAACTGGCCCGGATGAGCCTCAGCTCCAGGGGCGGTCCCATCGTCGGCGCGGCGTCGCTGTCCAGTATGCCCTACAACCCGGTGTTCAACGCCCAAGGCGCGGAGGTGGTCGTGGACCGGGAGACCGGCCAAGTGCGGGTGACCCGGTTCGTGCAGGCGCAGGACGTGGGGCTGGCGGTAAACCCGATGGGCGTGGAGGGGCAGCTGGAAGGCGGCGCGGTACAGGGAATCGGACGCGCTCTGAGCGAGGAGATCCTGATCGACCGCGACACGGGACAGGTGAGGAACGCATCGCTGGCCACCTACCTGATGCCCTTGGCGGTCGACATGCCGCCGATAGAGACCGTCTTGGTGGAGGTGCCCAGCGAGGACGGCCCCTTCGGTCTCCGGGCCGTCGCCGAGCCGCCGGGGTTCGGCCCGCCCGCCGCCATTGCCAACGCCATCTACGACGCGGTGGGAGTCCGCATCCGCACCCTGCCTCTGAGCGCCGAGCGCGTCCTGGCAGCCCTCCAAGGCCGCGACCCCGACGACTATGGCATGGACGTAGAGGCTCTGCGTGCCGCCGAAGCGTAAGTGACCGATTCACCGCAGAGGCCGCTGAGAGCGCAGAGGACCAAGAGCTAATTCATAAATCTCTGTGTTCTCTGCGCTCTCTGTGGTGAATCGTCTCTACCCCGGGATTTCGTCGTAGTAGTGTTCTTCGGAGATGACGCGCCCTTCGCGGAAGGACTCTATCCGCTCTTCGCTGTAGCCCAGGATGCCGGATAGCACGTCTTCGTTGTGCTCCCCCACCTGCGGCGTCGTGCCGATGTTCACCGGCGTCCGCGAGAAGTGCCAGTAGTCCCCCGACACCGCTATCTCTCCCGCCAGAAAGTCCGGCACCTCCACCATCGCCCGCCGCTCCCACGGGTGCGGGTCCTCCGCCGCCTGCGGTATCGTGTTCACCGGCGCCGCCACCACGTCGTGCTCCGTGAAGTGGGCTATCGCCTGCTCCATCGTCTTCTCCGCCAGCAGTTCGTTCATCGCCTGGTTCACCAGGTCCCTGTTGTTCTGACGCTCGGGCCGGGTGCTGAAGCGCGGGTCCTCCAGCCACTCCGGCTTGCCCAGCGCGTTGCACACCCGGTGCCAGTGGTGCTGGTCGCCGGCCGACACCAGCACCCAGCCCTCCTTGCAGGGGTAGATGCCCGACGGCGGCGCGGTGGTGTCGCCACGCTTCGGCGGTATCTTGGTGCCGTGGTAGGCCGTGATGGGTATCTCGGTCAAAGAGTAGCCGGTGTCCGCCAGGCACACGTCCATCGACTGCCCCAGCCCGGACACCTCCCGTTCGTGCAACGCCGCCAGTGTGCCGATGGCCGCGTGCAATGCCGTGATACGGTCGATGATCGGCACGCCGGTCCTGATCGGCGGCATCCCTTCCTCGCCCGTCACCATGGTGATGCCCGACATGGTCTGCCCGATGGGGTCGTAGCCGATGTTGTCGGCATAGGGGCCGAACTGCCCGTAGGCCGATACGTTCACCATGATGATGCGCGGGTTCAGCTCCTTCAGCACGTCGTAGCCGAAGCCCATCTTTTCGATGGTGCCGGGGCGGAAGTTCTGCAACACCACGTCCGATACCTTGACCAGCTCCCGCAGCACTTCCTTGGCCTCCTCTTTACGCAGGTCCATGGACAAGGACTTCTTGCCGGAGTTGTACTGCACCCAGTACGAAGACTGCTTCTTGACCCACGGCCCGTGGTAGCGGGTCTCCTCGCCGCCCAGCCGCTCGATTTTGATCACCTCCGCGCCCATCCGGGCCAGCACTTGGGCGCACCGTGGGCCAGCCTGGTGCCGCCCCAAGTCGATTACACGCACGTTTTCCAACGGATGACTCAGTCCCGCCATTTCGGACTCCCTTCTCTGTAGCCTCGTATCCGCAGTCCCGGTTCGGGCCATTCTACGGCTACCCTGCCCGCAGGGGCAACCCCGGCAGAGAGCGCGGGACGTTCGGGACAGGCAATCGCTCACGGCCCGTAATGCTTCGGTAATGGGCCGGTAATGGTGGGGTAATGGGGGCGTAACTCTGGCGTAATAAGACCGGCTGTAGATTGGGTTAGCGCCCACCGAAAAGTTGAGGGCGGGAAATCACGGAGGCGATACGATGTTCTGGTTGAAGGGCTGCGGTCGTTGCGGCGGGGATGCTTACGTCGGCGAGGACCTGGACGGAAAATACCTGGCCTGTATGCAGTGCGGCCACCATCTGTCCTACAGCGAAACGATGCGTCTGGTCGGCGGGCGGCGCTTGCCGGTTGGCGAAAAGAGCGCGGCCAGTGAGCATCAAGCGCCGCTACAGGCGGTAGCGTGAGAGAGGTCCTGACTCTCTTCATGGACCGGGCCGAGATCGCCGGGGGAGTGGGCCGACTCGCCGAACGGATCAACCGCGACTACGAGGGCAGGCGGCCCTTGATAGTGGTAGTCCTGAAGGGTTCGTTCATTTTCGCGGCGGACCTGTTGCGGGAGTTGGACCTGCCGGTGTCCGTCGAGTTCGTCCGCGCCGGAAGCTACCGGGGCGCCGAATCGAGCGGCGAGGTGTCGCTGGCAACGGATGGCGTGGACATGGAGGGACGGGACGTGCTGGTCCTGGAGGACATCGTGGATACCGGCGCCACGGCCCGGCGGCTCGTCGACGCGCTCCGGCAAGACGGGCCCGCGTCGTTGAAGCTGTGCGCGCTATTCGACAAGCCTTCCCGCAGGGTTGTCGAGCTTGAGCCTGACTACGTGGGCTTCACTATTCCCGACATATTCGTCGTCGGCTACGGCCTGGACTTTGACCAGGAATGGCGGCATCTGCCTGACCTGTACCGGTACGACTCCGGTTGACGCGGCGAGAGCCACCCTGTCAACTAACGTCAAAACAGTCTAAAAAATATATCAAAATCCGTTGACATAAAGGGCCAAATCTCGATAACTTCCAACAGTCGCGCGCCCACAGTTTTTGACTTGCCGTGAGCGCCGCCGCCATCCCCGGGCATACGGAGGCTTCCCATGGTATTGGAGCGAGACCAGGCACATTCGATTGCGGAGTTACCCGCTCCCGAGGCTTGCCGGCACCACTGGGTCATCGAGCCGGCCAACGGAAGGGTCAGCATGGGGGAGTGCCAGATCTGCCACCAGACAAAGGAGTTTCACAACTCCGTCAGCGAGGCCGAGCCGGAGTAGGGGCGGCCACCGGGCGCGCCCCACTCGGCCAGCGAGAGCCAGCCCGCTACAGGATCGCCACCGGATTCACGGGCGACCCGGTGCCGCCAACCACGCGGAGCGGGTTCACGGTCAGCATGAATTCGTAGCGACCTTCCTCGGCGCAGGCTTCGGCCAGCGGCTGAAGCAGTGCGTTGTCCAGCAGGCCGATCCCGTAGGCGAAGATCGAGCCGTGGACCGCCCAACTGAGATCGTACCCGTTGGGCGTATGGTCCATCATGTCCCAGACCAGCAGGCACACGTCGGACTGCCGGATGAACTTCAGGCAGGTCATGTGCAGGCCGGGGCGTTCCAGCGGGTTGCTGCCCCAGATGGGGTTGCCCCCGGCGTTCCAGTTCTCCCGGCCACCGTAGACCAGCAGGGCGTCGCCGGCGGCCATCTCCACTCCCTGCTCCTTGGCGATGTCCTCCAACTCCCAGCCGTGGATCGGCTTGTCCATCGTCACATAGGGCTCGCCCCGGTGCTTGGGCACGTCGAGCAGCACCCCGCGGGTGGTCAGACCGTCCTTCCAGTGGTCCACCGAACCCCACTGCGCGCCGTCCATGGTAATCAGCTCGTCGGGGTTGCGCCCGTTCCACATTCCGTTCTCGTCCCAGACGTGACAGAGGGCGTCCAGATGCGTGGTGGCGGTGCCGTGGTAGGAGATGCCGTAATAGTCGGCGGAGAATCCGGCGGTCGGGCTGCGGTAGACCTTCTTCATGTAGTGGTGCGCGGGGTTGGGGTTGTTGGGTGCGGGGATGGTGGGAAACTCTCGGCTCAGAGAGATGGCGCGGCCCGACTGCACCAAGCGCGCCGCCGCGACCCGCTTCTCCGGTGTGATCATGTTGACCGCGCCCATCTGGTCCTCGTCGCCCCAGCGGCCCCAATTGCGGTCTTCCTTCAAGTAGGCCAGGACTTCTTCCTTGGTCGGAATCGTGCGTTCCATGATTATCTCCTTGCCGGTTAGGCTCCCTGCGATGGTCTGGATATGCCGGTCGACTCGCCCAGGCAGGTGAAGAAACGGTCCATCATCTGCCGGGCCACGCTGTCCATCATCCTTTGGCCGACCCTGGCCAGCAGCCCTCCGGCCTGGGACTCGCCCTCCACGTACACCGTGGTCGTGTCGCCGTTGGCGGTGAGGGTGACGCGGGCTTCGCCGTTGACGAACCCGGCCGTCCCCCGGCTCTCCACCAGCAGGCGGTAAGACTCGTGGGGCGCTTGGTCGCGCATGGCTACCTTGGCGTCGAACTTGCCGCGGATCGGCCCCAACGCCACGGTGAGCGCCGCCTCGTAATCGTCGTCGCCGACCGCGGTAAGGCTCTGGCAGCCGGGAATGCAACCTCGTAGCGACTCCGGCTCGGTCATAGCCCGCCAGACCTGCTCCGGCGGGGCGTTGAATTCGTACTTGCCCGATAGCTTCATCTGCTTACATCCGTTCATCGGCCAACAGCAGCAACTCCAGCAACGCTTGGCCGCCGTTGGCGCAGTCTTCCGGGGTGGAATACTCCTCGATGGCGTGGCTGATGCCGTTTACGCTGGGCACGAACAGCATGGCCATCGGGGCGATGGCGGCGATGGCCTGGGCGTCGTGGCCGGCCCCGCTGGGAACGTGCTCCCAGCCGAAGCCGCACCGCTCGGCGGCCTCGCCGACCAGCGCCTGCATGTCGGCAGCGATGGGCACCGACTGGGTGAACCGATGGCGGTTGATGGTGATCTCGACGTTGTCTGCCGCCGCCGTCCGGCGAGAGAGCCGCTCCAGCTCCAGCTCGGCCCTGGTGAGCGAGGCCATGTCCACGTCCCGGAATTCCAGGCCGATGCTGGCCCGGCCGGGAATTACGTTGACCGCGTTGGGTTGGGCCTGCACCGTGCCGACTGTGGCCACGCGGCAGATTTCGTCTTGGGCCGCCATCTTCTGTATTTCCAGCACCAACCGCGAGGCGCTGACCAGGGCGTCGCGGCGTTCCGACATCGGCGTGGTGCCGGCGTGGTTGGACATGCCCACGATGTCAACCTCGAATACCGCCCGCCCGGTGATGCCGGTGACGACGCCGATGGGAGTGCTGGAGCGGTAGAGAGTGGGCCCTTGCTCGATGTGAAGCTCGAAGTAGGCGGCCAGCTCGCCGGGGCCGCGGGCGGCGGAAGCCACGCGGGACAGGTCGCCGCCGATGTCGGCCATCCGGGAAGCCAGGGAGACGCCCTCGTCGTCCACCGCCGCCAAGTCTTCCGGCTCCAGCAGGCCGGCCATCGCCCGGCTGCCGATGAGCCAGCGGTGGAACCGGGTGCCCTCCTCGTTGGTGAACACCAGCGTTTCGATAGGGTGGCGGGTAACGTGACTCTGCTCGGCCAGGGTCTGCACGACTTCGATGGCCCCCATGACGCCCAGCGCGCCGTCGTACTTGCCTCCCAGCGGCACGGTGTCGGTGTGGGAACCCAAGCCGATTGCCGGGAGTCCCGCCTCCGAGCCCTCCCGGCGGCCGATGATGTTGCCAGCCGCGTCGATGCGGACCTCCAGCCCCGCCTGCCGCATCAAGTGCATGGTGTAGGCCCGGCTTTCTATGTCGGCGGGGGAAAAGGCCAGCCGGTCCATACCCTCGGGGGTCTCACCGAACTTGCCCAACTCGGCGAGGGTATGGTTGAGCCGGGCCGAATTGATCGAGAAGCGAGGCATTTCGCGCACCCCTGTATCAGAGTCAAAAAGCTATAAGAGCGTAGAAGCGCCGTCGCCTGAACGGGCCTCTAGCGTCGGCGTTGCGACTTCAGTTCGTTGATCTTGTCTTCCACCGCCCGGCGGTCCACTCCCATCCGGGCCGCCGTTTCAGCGTCGCGGCGGGCCGCTTCGTCCTCGTTCAGCAGGGTGCGGGCGATGGCGCGGTTCACGTAGGCCACAGCGAACATCGGCTCCAACCGGATCGCTTGGTTCAGGTCGGGGACGGCCAGATCGAGCTGTCCGGTCTCGATGTAAACGTCGGCCCGGTTGTTGTAAGCCTCCGGAAACCGCTTGTCGATGCGAATGGCTTGAGAGAAGTCGTCGATGGCCGCAAGCAGACGCCCGGCCTCCTTGTGGGCGAAACCCCGCCCGCTGTAGGCGGCGGCGAAACGCGGATTGATGCGGATGGCCCGGCTCAGGTCGCGGACGGCGTTCTCGAAATGCGGCCTCGCCGCGGCGGGATCGAGGGGCATTTCCATTTTCGTCTTCGCGCCGAGGGAGATGTGGGCATGACCTCGCGTGCTGTAGGCCACGGCCAGGTT
The DNA here is from genome assembly GCA_965197575.1 of Dehalococcoidia bacterium. Classification (GTDB taxonomy): domain Bacteria; phylum Chloroflexota; class Dehalococcoidia; order Lucifugimonadales; family UBA3495; genus VXOI01. Next base: position 3,831,799 of record OZ240214.1, on the reverse strand, counting down.
TGGAGAAATCTGCAAGGCCAGGTCGGCGTCGCGTATGGCCGCCTCCGCTTCGCCCAGAATCAGGTTGGCGTTGGCCCGGTTGCTGTAGGCTTGCACCAGTTGGGGGTCCCGGTCCACGGCCTCGGTATAGGCGTCCACCGCCTCCTCGAAGCGGTTGCGACGTTGCAGCCCGACGCCATAGTCGTACCACTTCTCGGCGATGGGCTTGCCCATCGAGCCGGGCAGCATCCGGCCCAGGATTCGCTTAACGTCCGCCATTCCTGATTCTCAGGTCTTCGATTTGCTGCTCCAGCAACGCCCGGTCGGCACCGAGAGCGACGGCCTGCTCCACGTCGGGTCGGGCGTCTTCGTGCCTGCCGATCAGAGTGTACATCATACTCCGGTTCATGTAGGCATCGCGGAAGCGAGGGTTGTTGCGGATGGCCATGTTGAAGTCCATGATGGCCCGTTCGGGCGCGCCCATGGCGATGAACAGCACACCGCGATGGTAGAAGACCTTGTCATTGGAATGGTCCACACCAGCGGCCCGGTTGAAGTACCACAGGGCCCGGCTGGTCTGTCCCCATCTGGCGTATATCAACCCCCAGTTGTAATAGAAGGCGCACACCGCCAGCTTGAGCCCCCGGTAGAGACTTCCCAGCAAGGAGAACACAAACACTTAGACCAACACCTTCATACCAGCACTTTGAAGCCGTATCCCGGCAGGTTCAGGTCTCCCTCGGCAAAACGGGACATGCGGAGGAGACTTATGTCTATTGTAGTGGCCCGGCCGTCCAACACCAACTCCGCCATGAGCAGCCCGACCGCCGGAGAGAGTTTGAACCCGTGCCCGCTGAAGCCGGTGCAAACGTAGAGGCCGTCGACGCCATCGACGCGGTCCATGACGGGGTGGGAGTCGGGGGTGGAGGTGTAGAGGCCGGCGTACCCGGTACTGTACTCCGCGTCGGCCATCAGCGGGATGCGCCGGGCCAGCCGGGTCCAGATTTCTTGGATGAACGATTGGCTCGGGCGTTGGGCGTAAATTTCCGGGTCATCCACCTCCTGCTCGATGTTCCCGTTGCCCACCAGCGTCAGGTCGGCGCTTTCGGGCCGGAAGTAAGTGAGGTTGGCGATGTCGCCTCCGCCGGGATGGTAGGGCAGGCGGTCCAGCGGGCGCTTGAGATGCACCACCTCGTGCCGGGTCGCCGTCAGCGGAAGATCTATGCCGTGGCGCAGCAGGAAGCGGCGGCTCCAAGGCCCGGTGGCCACAATGACCCGCCCGGTCTCGATGCGGCCGTCCCCGGTGACCACCGCCGTCACCCGTCCGCCCTCGGTCTCGACTGAGACGGCCGGTAATTGCAGTCGGGTTCGTGCCCCCAACTCCCGCGCACGGGCGGCGAAAGCCAGCGCGGTGCCCGAGGGGTCGGCGTGACCCGACAGCGGTTCGTAGGCGATGCCGGCGCAGTCGTCGAGGAAGAATCCCGGCGCGATTTCCGCCGCCTCGGCCCGGCTGATCTCCGCAGTCTCGATACCCACTCTCTGCTGCAAGGCAAGGTTGGCCCGGAAGGAATCGGCGGCCTCCGCTCCGGCAAACACCAGATAGCCCGTGTTGGTGTACCCGCACTCGCCACCCACCCGGTCGTCGAAGTCGCGGAACACCTGTAGCGAATGCCAGGCCATCCGCGCGTGAACTTCGGTGGAATAGTGCATCCGCACCGCGCCGGACGAACGTCCCGTCGAGCCGGAACCCAGAAGATCGCGTTCCAACAGCAGCGAATCGGTCATCCCCCGCGCAGCCAAATGGTACAGGATGCTGCACCCCATCACCCCGCCGCCGATGATGACGGCCTCGGCGGTCTCGGTCAAATCCGACTCCTTCGGCCAGAATTCCCGCGCCCGATGCAGATTTGCTAAACTAAGCCGCCCAGCCAGAATACCACGACAGCATTATGGAATTCGCGTTTGTTGGACTTGAACGATTTGGCCACCGGAGACATACCGGCTATAACGCCGGCCCGGGGCGCAATGATGGCAGAGGGGGCAGGTGTGTGCCTGGAATCGCAGGGCCACGCGCTGGGTGTTACGCTCCAGGTCAGGGGCGGAAGCGGCAATAGCTATTCGTTGTACTGGCCTCCGATTTCCTCGCAAGCCCACGGCCTGGCTTGGACTGTTCCTGATGATGCCGTCGAAGCTGGCGCGGTAGGGGTGGCAGCCCTGCTCATCGTGCTTCAGACGGGTCTTACAACTATTGAGCGTTCCCTCAGAGGCACTGGAGTTGACTACTGGTTAGGGCCGCCGGAGACGTTGCCCTTCCAACGCCGGGCGCGACTGGAGATGTCGGGGATACTACATGGCAGTGATAGTGACATCAGGGCGCGCGTGAGGCAGAAATTGAATCAAACCCGTCGCTCCGATAAATCGGGGTTACCAGCCTACGTTATAGTTGTCGAGTTTAGCCGTCCCCTTGCCGAGGTAAGGAAAAGATGAGCACAGTCAACGACCTGCATCATCAGGCTATGGACTTCGTAGACCAGGCCATGCTGGAACAGCGCGGTGGCAACGCAGAAGGCGCTACAAAGCTGTTCGAGAAGGCGACAGAGTACGAACTCGCCGCCATCGAGGCTATGGAAGAGCCGGTAGAACCGACCTATTCCGTGCTGCACCGCAGCGCCGCCAGCATGGCGATGAACGCCAACCAGCTGCGCCAAGCCGAGCAAATAATCTACAAAGCCTTGTTGCAAGAGCCACACCCTGAAATAGCGCATGAGATGCGGGAGGTTCTGGAGCAGATTTACTTCCAGCGGAATCTGGAGCGGAATGGGGTGGCCCTTGAGGGTGATTCAATGGAGTTGAGCCTTGCCGGGCCTGCGGTGGGGTTAGGCATCGCAACTCTAAATGAGGTTTTTGGGCGCGTTAACGATGCAATTAAGTTAATTGTTCGAACTGCTGAACGGAAAAGGGGAATACAGTTCAGAGAGAGCGGACAACCCGACAGAAACATTCGAGAGCGTTTTCAACCGTGGATATCCATGCCACAGGCTGGAAGTTTTGCGATGAGCCTCCAGTTCGGCACATCCCCTGAACAGTTATCGTTGTCTGGTTTGTCTAATACTTCTGAAGTTATAGGTGAATTTATGGACTTGATGGAAGCCTTGAGCAAATCAGATATTTCCGAAGTGCAAGAGCGCATACCTGAACCAATATACTTATCAAATTTCCTAGGCTTGGCAAAGAGATTAGCACCGGACGGTGCTAAAATCCGCAGGGTAGGACTGACATCAACCGGACGTGGAACATATCGCTCTGTCATAATTACTAGGATAGCCTCTGAAATGCCCGTGCTTTCCTCCACAGAACCCGCATCTGAACCTGTAGAAGTCCGAGGAAGGTTACTTTTTCCTGATGCGATCAGAGGCAATCGCAAACGCAAACGCAAACGCAGGCGCGACCGAGCCGAACACAACACCATCAAGATTATCGGCAGTAATGGAAAAACTCATATCATCAGAGTGCCACCTGGGATGATGGACGATATAGTGCGTCCGATGTGGGATATGCCCGTGTCTGTCAGAGGGCATCGAGTCGGTAAGGTCATTGTACTTCAGGATATTAGGGAAGTTGTCGAACCTTTAGAAGATTCAGGCTGAAGCCCCACCGCCCCACACCTGCACGATGACGGCCTCAATCCTCAGGGCAAGTGGCTCTCTCCCTATCCCCCGGTTGCCTGCGGCTCCCGGCAGTATATAATGGCCCGCAAAGCAACGGGTGACCGCTTCAAGACGCTATTGGAGGTGAACCATGGGCGCTACCGAGACCATTGCCAAGTGGGTCGTTAACACCAGCTACGAAGACATTCCGCCCGACGCTATTCGCGTTGCCAACGAGTCCTGCTTCGACATGTTGGGCGTGATTCTGGCCGGTTCGGAGCAGCCGGTGGGACAGATCATTCAGAAGTACGTCGCGGACCAAGGAGCAGTGGGCCAAGCCACGGTCCTGTCCGGAGGCGGCCAGAGCACCATGGCCAACGCGGCGCTGGCCAACGGCACCATGGGCCACGCCCTGGACTACGACGACTTCGGCGGGTTCGGCCACCCGACGGTCGCCATCTTCCCGGCCCTGCTGGCCATCGGCGAGCATACCGGCGCCACCGGCCGCGACCTCCTGGAAGCCTACGTCGTTGGCTGCGAGGTGGGCTTGGCATTGCAGCACACCACCAAGTACAAGCAGATGGACAAAGGGTTCCACAGCACCGCCGTAATCGGCCGCCTGGCCTGCGCCGCCGCCTGCGCCAAGCTGTTGAAGCTGGACGAACGCCAGACCACCATGGCCCTGGGCATGGCCGGTTCCATGGCCTCGGGACTGATCCACAACTTCGGCACCATGACCAAGCCGCTGCACGCCGGGCTGACCGGGCGCGACGGCGTGACCGCAGTGCAGTTGGCCCAGATGGGCCTCACGGCCGGCGACCAGGTAGTCGAGCACCCCTTCGGTTTCGCCGCCACCGTGCTGGGCGAGGGCATCTACGACCTCGACGAAATGGCCGACAACCTGGGCAAGCCCTTCCGCACCCAGGACGCCCTGATCATCAAGAAATACCCCTGCTGCGGCGGCAACCACGCCATGCTGGACAGCCTGTTCAGCTTGATGCGGGACAACGATTTCACCTTCGACGACGTGGCCAACGCCGAAGTGGACCAGTCCTACTACTCGGTGGTGATGCTCTACCAGGAGCCGGAGGACGATCTCAAGGGCAAGTTCAGCGCCAAGTACAATGTCGCGGCTGCGCTGGTGGACGGCGAGGTGAAGATCGACACCTTCACCCAAGAGAAGATTGACGACCGGACCATCGGCGAAACGATGGACAAGGTGCGCACCCGGGTCATGGCCAAGTCGGAGGAACTGTTGACCAACTCGGAGAACGGCCTCAAAGTGAAGATCACCCTGAAGGACGGCCGCGTCTTCGAACACACCACCGCCCGCGCTGACATCCTGGGAAGCCAGAAGAACCCGTGGGGCTTCGAGAACATTCAGGCAAAGTTCCGGGAGAACGTGGCCTTGGTGCTGAACGACGCGGACGTTAACCAGGCCGTCCAAGCCTGGTCGGACATCCCGGAAGTCACCAACATCGCTGAGCTGGTGCGCAGCACTCTGGTAGCTACCAAAGGTTAAACCTGACCCGCGTCCCCCGCACTTGGCGCAAGCCGAAAATTCGCCACAGTTCCTTAAAAGCGGTAAAAAAGCTTCAGTTTATTCAGGACAGAAAGCGGCTCATCCTTGTGGTCGCTGCGCTGGTGGCCATCGTAGCGCTGGCGCCGGCGGCATTGGCCGGCCCCACAGCCCAGTCGACGCCCAGCGGAGACGACTGGTGGCCTTCGCGATGGGGTTCCGGCGACCAGGCCGGGGCTTCCAACTGGATCACCAACGGCAAGGTAATGGCGGCCGCCGATCTCATTGAAACCGGAAAAATCTACGAGTTGGGCCGGCCCTACGAGGCCGGAATGCCCTTGTTCGGACAGCGGACCTATTCGCTCACCATTCCCGGCGCTCCTACCGGAGGGCCCTTCCCCGGCGGGCTGATCTACCACGACGAGTTCGTTGTTGGTGAGATAGGGCAGGTGGGCACCCAGTTCGACGGACTCGGCCACGTTGGCATCATGCACAACGGCCGTCCGGGGTATCAAGACGACATTCGATTCTACAATGGCTTCACCGAGACTGAAATCGCTGGCGGGTATGGGCTGCAAAAACTGGGCGTCGAAAACATAAAGCCCATTTTCACCACGGGTATCCTCATCGACGTAGCCGGGTACAAGGGTGGAATGCTGGACGCTGGTCAAGTGATTTCCTTGGCCGACGTTCGGGGTGCGCTGAGCCGTCAGGGAATGTCCGATGGTGACGTCAAGCGAGGAGACGCGGTCCTGTTCAATACCGGATGGGGCAGTCTCTGGATGGTGGACAACGCCCGTTATAACTCAGGCGCGCCGGGGATCGGCATAGAGGTGGCCCAATGGCTCTCCGGCAAGCAGGTTACTCTGGTAGGGAGCGACACCTGGCCGGTGGAGGCGGTGCCCGGCGCCGACCCCGAGAATGCCTTCCCCGTCCACAAGCACCTGCTCACGATGAACGGAATCCTGATTCACGAAAACCTCAACCTGGCCCAATTGGCCGGAGCCGAGACGTATGAATTCGCTTACGTCTTCGTCCGGGTGCCGTTCAAGGGAGCGACCGGCTCGCCTGGCAGCCCCATAGCAATCCGGTAGCCTCGAGGGACAGCCCCGCTTCGAGAAAGAAGACCCCCGGATGGCGGTCCGGGGGTCTTTTATCATCGGATTAGGCCCAAGCGTCTGAGGTCATCGGCGGTCCAGTGCGCTTGTTCCTCTATGATGAATTGCAGCGTGCCAATTGCGATCGTGTCGCCCCTTCGGGTGAAGGCCACGGTTACGCGACGGCCATCGGCGTGACCATAGCGATGGTGGCTACCCGTCTGGCGGAGGAACGAAAAGCCGTCTTGAGTAAGAGCGCGGATCAAACGCCGCGCGGGAAGTGAACGCAGACGGCTGTAGTCGATGTTCACACGGTTACGAGCACCGATGCTCCCTGAGGGGAGATCTTGGCTTTCTTGATATGCACCGGCTTCCCCTCTTCTCGGAACTCCTCAATTATCATCGACAGAACTTCCTGGATGTGCTTCAGGGCTTCTTTCCTGGTATACCCCCAGGTCGAGGCACCAATGCTAGACCAAGGCGGATAGTAGACGTGCCAGCCGTCCTCGTCTATTTCCAATTCGACGTCAAATTTGTAGGTTTTCACTCCAGGCCCCTTGAGGGAGAGAATCACCCTACGGCTCGACCCGGATGGAGTCGCCCACCTTGATGGCGCCGCCGTTGATTACCGTGCAGAGCATTCCCCGGCGGTGGTTGAGCTCGGCCTGAAGACCCTGGCGAATGGCGTCCATCTTGCCGCAGGGTTCGCACTCGCCGACGATCTCCATAGTCACTTCGTCGCCGATGAACACCACCTGCCCCGCCTGCGTCTGGGACAGGTCGAGCCCAGTGGTGGTGATGTTCTCTTTGATCCGCCCCGGCGCGAGTCCAAACTCGCCCAGCGTCTCGTTGTCCATGATCAATACCTGCCGCATGTTCCCCTCCCGGCAACTGCGGTCGCCCTCCAGACCCCTCCCCGAAATGGCGGTGGCTTCCCCGACTGGGTCCGAGGGGGTTTCCTTGACCCGGGCTAGGTGCAGGTTGGTGATGCTTCCTTGCTGCATGGTGACTCGCCTCCCGTGCTGTGCTAATCTGGCCTTCAATTAGCCCCGATTATAACAGCAGGTGGTCTACGATGGCCTACGAATTCATACAGACCGAAAACCGCGACGGCGTGCTGGTGCTGACCATGCACGACCCGCCCACGCGCAACGCCCTGGGGCCGGACATGGCCAACGAGATCATCGAGGAGCTGGACCGCTTCGAGGACGACCCGGCCTGCCGGGTGCTGCTGATTACCGGCACCGAGCCGTCGTTCTGCTCCGGGGCCAACGTGCGCGGGTTCAACCAGCGCATCCAGGACCGGGAAGCGACCGAGACCGACGCGGGGGCCGAATCCCTGCCTTGGGGGAAGATGGAATCCCGCTACGCCACCCGCGGCCAGAAAGTCGCCTTCGGCGGGCAGGCCAGCCGCATCCCCCTGCGCATCCACAAGCTGCAAAAGCCGTCCGTCGCCGCGGTCAACGGCCATGCTATGGGCGTTGGGATGGGCGTGGCGCTGGCCTGCGACATTCGCTACGCCGCCGAAAAGGCCGTGTTTTCCGAGGCGTTCTCCCGCATGGGGTTGATTCCCGGCGACGGCAGTTCCTGGCAGCTTCCCCGGCTGATCGGCATGAGCAACACCCTGCTGTTGCAGTACACCGGCGACCGCATCGACGGCACGGAAGCCCACCGGCTGGGCGTCGTCAGCAAGGTCTTGCTAGACGGCGAGCTAATGGAGTCGGCGATGGAACTGGCCGGGCGGCTGGCCAAGGGGCCGACCCAATCGCTGTCCCTTATCAAGTACCTGGTCCACCGGAGCCTGGAAATGGACTTCGAGGACAGCCTGGACCTGGCCCACGTGGCCCAAGAGCAGGTGCGCAAGACCGAAGACCACAAAGAAGCGGTGCAAGCCTTCCTGGAAAAACGCCCGCCTAACTTCCAGGGGCGGTAGGGGGCGCTACTCAATCAGGAATTGGGATGCCTCTAGCTGATCTGGTGCTTGGCGATTGCCTCAAAGTCTAATTCGGCCACCATGTCTAACGGTCCTTTTCCTGACGTCAACTTGATGAATCCGGCTTCCGACAGCCTGACCAATTCTCTTGTAAAGGTGCGTGTGGTCACATTGCGGTAGGCGCCCTGCACGTATGGAGAATTCACAAGTTCGGAGAAAGTCACCTTTCGCGACGGGTCCTCGGAAAAGGGGTCCAACGGTTCTGTTTCAGTTAAAAGAAAGGTTAAGAGGTCATACTCCCTGGCGTTTATGACTCTCCTCCTTGACCCCAATCGTTTCTCGCGATTTTCCATCAGCATCTGCCGATAAATGACCCGGTTCAATTTGGATTTTATGAAGTTATTTATTCCCGACAGCTCGCTTATGAACCCTTCGACCCCGAACTTGATAAATGGGGATATGTCGAACGGTTGAGTTTGCCGGCATTTCTGCAACAGTGACTTGTAACTCCCTTCGTGTCTGTAGAAATAGTTCGACAACCCGTAGAATCCATGCACGTTATACTCAGCTTGAAAGAGAATCCCGGCCTCGAGCAACCGGGAAACCCTGCCGTTGCCGTCTCCGAAGGGGTGAATCGTTACGAGAAAGAAATGCGCCAGGAGGGCTTGCACCACGGGATGGTGACTTCCGACTCTTCGTGAATTCACGAAGCCGATAAACTCCTCCATTAGCTCGGCGAGCGTCCCATAGGGAGCTCCAATATGGACACCACCTAAATCAAGGGAGCCTACTTGCACCGACGAAGTGCGAAATCTGCCTGGAACATTATGGCCTTCATCGGACCCTTCGGTGATCATTCGGTGCATTGTCAGAAGATCGCCGAGTCCGACCGGGGGAGTACCGGGACTAAACTGCTGCTTCACCCATGCCTGGGCTCTGGCCGCGTTCCGAATCTGGGCTTGCTCTTTCGAGATTCTCGTGCCGCCCCTTTCGGTCCCTTCGTCGTCAACGATTTCAAGCTGGTGGCCGACTTCCTCTTCGGACAAAGGATTCCCCTCGATTGCGGTGGTGCCATGCACGGCTCGAACCCTGTTCAATCGGTCTAGTTGTTCGCTCCATTCCGGTGGTAAAAGCAGATTTAACGCGGCATGTTTGTATCCCTCGACCAAGTTCAAGTCCCCGAAAATCTCCCGCTCCTCAAAGCGGTACTCAAATGCGAAGTTTTCCCAGAAGCCTATCCTGTCCATCTATGGCGCTTTATTTGACACAATATTTGGCAGATGGTGTTCTCGCCTTTTTGCCCATTATATACCAGTCCATATATCTGCTCTACCGTACTCTTAAGGGGAATTATAACTCGCACATAGCCGTTGCATAAAGATTTTTGACATCTTATTTGACACGCTATTTGACGGCCCTTTTTATCACTGAATGACTCGACCAACTTTGAACCGCGACATGGACTAGAAATGAGTGAGTCTCACGATCATGTAGCTGATGCGGCAAATGGGGAACATCGGGCGGCGCTGGCCGATTCGGCCCAGGCCCTCCTCCCGGAAATTCGGGAGATGGCCGACGAGATCGATGATGCCCGTCGCCTGCCGGAGGGGTTGGTGGAGACGCTGGCCGACGCCGGGTTCTTCCGAATGATTCTGGGGCGGGAGTTCGGCGGGCTGGAGACCGACCCGGTCACCGCGGTAAAGGTGGTGGAAACCCTCTCCTCCGCCAACGCTTCTGTGGGCTGGGTGGTCGCCATCATCAGTTCCACCGTCTACTGGTGCGCCTGCGGCCTGGCCGACCAGGAAGCCGGGCGGCTGTTCATGCCCGGTCCGCCGCCGAACGTTGCCGGGACGCTGGTGCCTCACGGCCGGGCCGTCAAGTCGGGCGACGGCTGGCGTCTCAGCGGCCAGTGGCCCTTCGGCAGCGCCTGCCAACATTCGCAGTGGATGACCAGCGGCAGCTGGCTCCACGATGAAAGCGGCCCCATCACGGGAGAGGACGGCCAACCGCAGTGGCGGGTATTCCTGACGCCCATCAGCGACTGCACAATTCTGGACACTTGGCACACCACCGGACTGCGCGGCACCGGCAGCCACGATTATGTGATGGACGACGTATTCGTGCCCCACCGGATGAGTTTCACGCACCCTCTGATGTCGGATCCGGTGCGACCGGGGCCACAATACGCCTATCCGGCCACGACCGTCGCCATGTTGTCGGCGGTCTCCCTGGGCGCCGCCCGGGGAGCGGTGGACGGGTTGATCGAACTCCTCGGAGGGAAGGTGGACCGGCGCAGCGGGAGGCCGGTGGCGGCCAGCTTTGACAAGCAGGCCGATCTTGGCATGGCCGAGACCCTGGTGGGCAGCGCTCAAGCGTATCTGCACGAGACGCTGGCCTTGGTATGGGAGCAGGTCACGCAGGGCCAGCCGCCGACGCTGGAGTTGCGGGCCCGGCTGCGCTTGGCCTGCACCAACGCGGTCACCGCCTCGGTCGCGGCGGTGGACCGGGTCTACGGCGCGGCGGGCGCCAGCTCCATCTACGTCTCCTCCAGCCTGGAACGCTACTTCCGGGACGTCCACACGGCGGCGGCCCACGCCTTCCTGCGGCCCTCGACCGTGGCCGACGGCGGGGCGCTGCTCTTGGGGCAAAGGCCGGCTCCGTCCGTTTTCTAGGGGAACCGGACGTTATATTCGGGCCTGAGCGGGCACCGGCCTGAAAACCGGCCTCGAAACCGGATTAAAACGAAAACGCTGCACCCCTTGACTGCGGCTTTGACCTTATTTATAATCCCATCTCACGAGAGGTAACAGCGTCTAAATAAATGCGGACGATCATCTGACATAGACGTAAATGGCGGGGAAACCTGGACGGCGGTTCGGGGGACACCCCTGCCGCCGTTTCTCTTGTGGCACCTTAAAAAGAGAATAGGAAACGAAGAAGTCCTGCGTAACTGAAAGAAACGCAAAAGGTTTGAAGTTCCTTGCGTGGGTCAAGTTATTAAGGGCTTACGGTGGATGCCTTGGGACCAAGGGCCGATGAAGGGCGCGGCAAGGCTGCGTTAAGCCTCGATGAGCCGTCTAGCGGGCATAGTCGGGGATACCCGAATGGGGAAACCTTGTCCGGTGTTGAGTCGGACAATCCGCCTCCCGGCGGAAGGTAAGTGGGGGAACTGAAACATCTAAGTACCCCGAGGAAAAGAAATCAACCGAGATTCCCTTAGTAGTGGCGAACGAACGGGGAAGAGCCCAAACCGGTAGGACCTAACGGCGTGAGGGCCTATGTCTTAGCGGGGTTGTAGGGATTGCCTTAGACCGCCTCACCAGGTCTGAAGGAGTTACAAATCTCATCTCTAGTCGAAGGAACCTGGGAAGGACCGCCATAGAGGGTGAAAGCCCCGTAGGCGAAAGGGATGAGACTCCTGGCGTATTACCTGAGTACCACGGGGCACGGGAAACCTTGTGGGAATCTGGGGGGACCACCCTCCAAGGCTAAATACCCTTGGTCACCGATAGCGTACCAGTACCGTGAGGGAAAGGTGAAAAGAACCCCTAGCGGGGAGTGAAATAGATCTGAAACCGTGAGCCTACAGAGGGTCGTAGTCTCGCTTCGGCGGGATGACGGCGTGCCTATTGAAGAATGATCCGGGGACTTAATGTGTGGAGCGAGGTTAAGGAACTGTAGTTCCGGAGCCGCAGCGAAAGCGAGTCTGAATAGGGCGATTAGTTCCATGTATTAGACCCGAAACCGGGTGAGCTACCCATGGCCAGGTTGAAGGTTCGATAACACGGACTGGAGGACCGAACTCGTGGCTAGTACAAAAGCTTGGGATGAGCTGTGGGTAGAGGTGAAATGCCAACCGAACCCGGAAATAGCTGGTTCTCCCCGAAATGCATTTAGGTGCAGCCTCGGGCACAGGTGGACGGAGGTAGGGCACTGAATGGGCTAGGGGGCGTGAGCTTACCAAACCCAATCAAACCACCAATGCCGTTTATCCGATACCCGGGAGTGAGACTGGCACAGATAAGTGCGTCAGTCGAAAGGGAAACAGCCCAGACCACCGGCTAAGGCCCCTAAGCGCAGACTAAGTGGGAAAGGAAGTTGGGTTCCCCAGACAACCAGGAGGTTGGCTTAGAAGCAGCCACCCTTTAAAGAGTGCGTAATAGCTCACTGGTCGAGGGGTCCGGCGCCGAAAATGTAACGGGGCTTAAGTCTGCCGCCGAAGCCGTGGATGTTCAGGTGCAAGGATGAAACCCGCGCGGCCCAAGGGCCGATCTCCGGGCTGGACCGCCTCCGGGCGGGAAGGCCGGGAGTGACGCCGGCGGGAAGCGTGAGCGGATTCCTTGACTACCGCCTGGGCGTGGTAGGGGAGCGTTCCCCGGGCGACGAAGGTGAGTCGTGAGGCTTGCTGGAGCGCGGGGAAGTGAGAATCCCGGAATGAGTAGCGTAAACTAGGGTGAAAATCCCTGGCGCCGAAAGCCCAAGGTTTCCTACGCAACGTTTATCGGCGTAGGGTTAGTCGGTCCTAAGCCGTAGGCAAGCGCCGAAGGCGATGGACAGCAGGTTAATATTCCTGCACCGCCATTTTTTCGCTTTAAAACCAAGGAGGGATGCAGGAGGGTAGGCAGAGCATGCCTATTGGACATGGTGTGTCCTTGATCGTAGGCGAGCCGGGGCAGGCAAATCCACTCCGGCGTCAAGCTGAGGGTTGAGGGAATCGAAGCCTTCGGGCTTACGAAACTCTGTTGATCCCATACTGACCAGAAAAGCTTCGTGGTTATGGAACTGTGGCGACCGTACCGCAAACCGCCACTGGTGGGCTAGGATAAAAGTCCTAAGGCGTTCGAGATAACCTCCGTTAAGGAACTAGACAAAAGAGCCCTGTAACTTTGGGAGAAAGGGCCCCCTGGGGGGTGAAGCCACTAGCTGGTGGAGCGTTCCGGGGGCGCAGATAAGAAGGCCGGGCGACTGTTTAACAAAAACACAGGTCTGTGCTAAGGGGAAACCCTACGTATACAGGCTGACGCCTGCCCAGTGCCGGAAGGTTAAGGGGAGGGGTGAGAGCTCCGAACTGAAGCCCCGGTGAACGGCGGCCGTAACTCTAACGGTCAACCGGGCGCCGTCTCCGTCAGCGCAAGCTGGCGCGGATGGCCGTCTAAGGCCGTTGTAAAATCTGGCTATATGCTGGAAAGCCCGAGTATCCGGCGCTACCCGCCCCGACATCATAAGGGGTTGGTGACAATGCGTCCGGTGCGGACAACCAGCAGGAAAGACCGTGGGGTCGAGCGCATCCCGCCGGAGTCATCCGGCAGTGCGCCCCACGCGCGGCAAACGCAGCCAAAGCTGCGACAGCCGGGCGCCATCGAGGAGCGGGTTCTGCGCCCGTTCCCCGAGTGTCTGGCCCCTGCCGCGACACCCCCCCGGAATCCTCAGAGACCATACGCCGGACCCGCTGGCGGAACGTGCGGGAAGATATGGTCCGATCTGCATGGCGACATGCAGAGACCGGCAGAAATGACCGGCCCACCCGGTTAGGAATCGCCTTTACCCTGGACAGGGGAAGAGGCGGCGCTGAATTGGGGAGTAACAAAATGCCTAAGGTAGCGAAGTCCCTTGTCGGGTAAGTTCCGACCCGCATGAATGGTTGAACGACTTGGCCATTGTCTCGACGGAGGGCTCGGTGAAATTACGGTGCCCGTGAAGACGCGGGCGACCTGCGGCAGGACAAAAAGACCCCGTGGAGCTTTACTGTAGCCTGGTATTGGGCTGGGAGCTGTCATGTGTAGGATAGGTGGGAGGCTATGAAGCCCCGACGCCAGTCGGGGTGGAGCCATCGTTGAAATACCACCCTTGTCAGTTTTTGGTTCTAACCTGCAATTGCGGGAACAGTGCCTGGTGGGCAGTTTAACTGGGGCGGTTGCCTCCTAAAATGTAACGGAGGCGCCCAAAGGTCCCCTCAGGACGGATGGAAATCGTCCTCAGAACGCATTGGCATAAGGGGGCTTGACTGCAAGACCTACAAGTCGAGCAGGGAGGAAACTCGGGCAAAGTGATCCTACGGCACCGTGTGGAAGGGCCGTGGCTTATCGGATAAAAGCTACCCCGGGGATAACAGGCTTATCTCGCCCAAGAGTTCACATCGACGGCGAGGTTTGGCACCTCGATGTCGGCTCGTCCCATCCTGGGGCTGAAGGCGGTCCCAAGGGTCCGGCTGTTCGCCGGTTAAAGGGGTACGTGAGTTGGGTTCAGAACGTCGTGAGACAGTTCGGTCTCTATCCGCCGCAGGCGCAGGAGGCTTGAGGGAACCTCTTCCTAGTACGAGAGGACCGGAAGGGACAGACCTATGGTGTTCCGGTTGTTCCGCCAGGAGCAGCGCCGGGTAGCCATGTCTGGCATTGATAAGCGCTGAAGGCATCTAAGCGCGAAGCTACCCCCAAGATGAGGCCTCCCTCCCCTATTAGGTTAGGGGGTAAGACAGCAGAGAGACTATCTGCTTGATAGGCCGGATGTGTAAGGCTGGCAACAGTTTCAGCATACCGGTACTAACCGGTCGAGAGGCTTGACCCACGCAAAGAGCTTCAAACACCATCGCCAAAACCGGTTCCAGGCTTCTTCGTAACCTGTTCTCAAGGCAAACGTCGCGGGGTGGAGCAGTGGCAGCTCGTCGGGCTCATAACCCGAAGGTCGTTGGTTCGAGTCCAACCCCCGCTACCAAAAACATAGGCAACCACGAAAAGGCCCCCGGAACAGTTCCGGGGGCCTTTGCATCTTGGCGCTGTCAGGAGTCGGCCATGCCAAACGACGAACTAAAGTTTAGCTATCGAGAAATCGAAGGCCAGAGGTTCCCAACCGTCGAGTTTGCGAATTCTGTGTCGGATCCGCTATGCCTAGCAGTATTTGGAGAGATTGCGAGCTGGGCTCCTGGAAATGATCACGAAAAACGCAAGAAATGGCAGGAATGGCATGTGAAGATTTCAAGGAAAGTCAATGCAAAGCGAGGAGATGCGCCTTGGGCCGATTATAGCGAGGAGATGCGCCTTGGGCCGATTATAATGATTATGCGATTTCGCTAGGCATGGCTTTCAAACGTCCGAACAGCCGAGGCAAACTAGACGTCGACAACCACATCAAGCCGATTGTCGATGCTATCAATGCCTTCCCTGAAAAAAAGGAAATGCCTAATTTGGGTAACAGATGGACCTTTGACGACTCCAAATTTACGACTGTGCTCGCCCACAAGCTTCCTGACCCTGGAAACTCTCTTTCTGGTTCCGGCATCTCACTGCGGGAAGAAGAGGGGATAGTTATCTGCATATCTTCCATGTGACCTCAGCAGTAGCACCTACCTCGACGTGCCGACCGAATGGTTGGAGGGAGTTTCGAAAGAGTTGGCCGCGCTCCCGGCGGAGGGGACATAAAGGAACAGTGGCAGCGACATGAGCAACCAACTGCACGACAGCATCGCCGAATATATATCCGGCAGGTTCTACGGCCAGAAGCTGATTGGCAATGCTTGGCGGGGGACCTATGCCGAGTGCCTGGTCTATTCCGCACTGCGCGGCGGCGCCCCGGAAGCCGGTTGGCGACCGTCCGGGGAATGGGACCCATGGGATCTGGAAAACGGCGAGGGCATCCATCTGCAAGTGAAGCAATCGGCCGCCCGGCAAAGCTGGACGAATCCCAAAGGTCCCGGCAAGCCACACGCCATGTCGTTCGACATACACCCTGGGAAAAAGGGACGCCAGACCCATATCTACGTCTTCGCCTGGCACCCCGAGAGCGACCCGGATGTTGCCGACCACCGCGATACCGGCCAGTGGCGGTTCTGCGTAATGCCCGAGGACGAACTTCCGGAACCGGAGATAGGCCAGAAGACCCAGCGTATCTCTCTGAACCGGCTGAAGGAACTTGCGGCAAGGATTGGAGTGAAAATGGTCCACTATAACCAGCTAGCCGCAACCATCAACCGCATAGCGGGGGTCATATTAGAAGCCGACATGGAAGATGCCCGTCTGGCCGAAGAAGTTATGGAAAGAATCCGCAACGGCCAGGAGAAAGTATATACCGCCGAGGAAGTGAGGGCCCACCTTGGGCTGGACCGTTGAATACTCGGAGAGGGCCGACGATCAGCTTCAAAGACTCGACAGAAACACGAGCCAGCGCATCACCGACTATATGGACCGGGTCGGCCTGCTGGACGACCCTCGCCAAAGAGGCCGGGCTTTGAGAGGACCATGGGCCGGGCACTAGCGTTACCGGGTGGGAGACTACCGCATCATTTGCAGAATCGAAGATGCAGTCCTGCGGGTCCTAGTGGTGCAGGTTGGGCGGCGCGACCAGGTGTATTGCTGATAAACTGACGCTCGAAACCTCCCCCAACCGCTACAACAAGTAGGCGCGACCGTGGCGGATGTGAACCAGCTTAGCCCTGACGAGCTTCAGCAATACTACGACGCGTCCGACGGCATCCGGCTCTCTCCCGGTTGGGTGAACCGGGAGCGGACTGGCCCGCCGGAGATCGAGCCCTTCCTCTGGAGCTGGTCGGAAGTGCAGCCCCTGGTGCTGAAAAGCGGCGAGATCGTGACGCCGGACCGGGACGTGGAGAGGCATAGATGCATTTGCTCGGTCTAGATCAACCGGGTCCGATTGAAGGGCTTGCCGCCATGCAATAAGCAGGGCAATCGCGTCTTAATTAGAGTTTTATAGAAGTATAAAATAGGACTATCTGACCAGGTGCGGGGAGGTAGTCGTGGTAAGACAGGGAGGCGCATCGATTCTAGATTGCTTTGCTACTCTGGAGGACCCCAGGATTGAGCGCAGCAAGCGGCACAAACTCCTGGACATAGTTGCCATCGCCATTTGCGCCACCATCTGCGGGGCCGATTCTTGGGTGCACGTTGAGATGTTCGGCCGCAGCAAGGAGGAGTGGTTCAGAACTTTCCTGGAATTGCCGGGCGGCATTCCGTCCCACGACACCTTCGGACAGGTGTCCTCCCGTCTGGACCCAGAGCAGTTCCAAAGCTGTTTTATGGGCTGGACTCAGGAGGTGGCCCAACTGGCCCAAGGGGAAGTGGTCGCCATAGACGGCAAGACGGTGCGCCGCTCTCACGACCGCAACTCCGGCAAGCAGGCCATCCACTTGGTGAGCGCCTGGGCCTCGGCCAACACCATGACCCTGGGCCAAGTCAAGACCGGGGAGAAGTCCAACGAAATCACGGACATTCCCCGGCTGCTGGAACTCTTGGCGCTCCAGGGGTGCATCGTGACCATCGATGCCATGGGGTGTCAGCGGGAGATAGCGGAGCAGATTGTGGAAGGCGGGGCCGACTATGTGCTGGCGGTAAAGGACAACCAGAGTCAGCTATACGATGACGTCAGGGACCTTTTCCAGGGGGCGGAAGAGTACGGCTTCGAGGGGGTCCCCCATGACTATGCCCGGACCTTGAACAAGGGCCACGGACGCATCGAAGGGCGTGAGTGTTGGGTCATTTCAGACTCTGAGTGTCTGGACTACCTGGGGACCAGGACGCAATGGTTTGGGCTGAAGGCGGCGGTGAAAGTCAGTGCCCGCCGGGAGACGGCGGAAGGCGCCACGGTCCACTCCCGTTATTACATCAGCAGCCTGGAGGCCCCGGCAGGAAAGATGCTGGAGGCGGTGCGCAGCCACTGGAGCATCGAGAATTCGCTGCACTGGACCCTGGACGTGAGCTTCCGCGAAGACCAGTGCCGGATCCGCAAGGACTACGCTCCCCAAAACATGGCTACGCTTCGGCAGATTTCTCACAACCTGCTCAAGAAGGAGACCAGCCTGAAAGTCGGCATCCAGGGCAAACGTCTCCAAGCAGGCTGGCGTGAGGACTACCTCCTGAAAGTGCTGCTTGGTTAAGACGCGATTGCCCTGATGCAATAAGCGCCATCGCCCCCGTTAGCCGTTTTTTGCGGTAGAATTGAACTCTTCATAATCCAGAGGGTTACCAAGGAAATTCGATTCATTTCGAAAGGAGAGGTTGTTATGGCGCCTCAATTGCTTTTGCCTCCCGGCCCTCCAAGACTGCCTTTGGTCCTCCAACGGCGAAGTAACGACGAATACACGCCCCTACCCCACCATCCCCTCAACCTGCCGGTGGTAGCCCGAATCCGGGCCGAGGGGCCGGACAACGCCGCCCGGCTCAGCATGTCGCTGTCCGACTACTGGTCCAGCAGGCAGGGTACGGCAGCCGCCTTGCGCGCCCTGGACGAAGCCTGGGGCGGCGGCTTTTACAACGTGCCGCCGGAAGCAGCGCTCGACCGCGACGCTGCCGACGGCAGGCTTGGCGGCGACCAACTAGTGATCGACGTCCAGACCCATTTCACGGCCGACCGAGCCATGTTTGCGGAAGAGCTGCCCAAGGCCTTCTTCGGTATGGCCGAAACCGTGTCGGGAGACCTGTTCAAGGGTTTGGACAAGCTGGTGACCACCCAGGCCCAGGCGCTGTATTCCCTGGCCGAATTCCTGCGGTGCATTTACGGAGAGAGCGAGACCGATATCGCCGTTCTCACCTCCGCCCCGGCCTCGCAGGGCAACACCAAGACGAACATGCTGGACAACCCGGAGATGTTCGGTACCCGCCAGCTCATTGAACGCCTCAGCGGGACCGGCCGCCTCATCAATCACTGCGTGGTCACACCCAACGTTCCCGGCGACATAGAGATGATGGACCGTTGGAGCGATTGGTGTCGGCCCGCCGGCTGGAAAGTCTACACCATGTTCGGCCAACAGGCCGAGGGGTTCATGAACTGGGACGCCCCGCCGTGGATGCTGGACGACGAGGGGAGCGGCCAGCCCTTCCTCCGCCGGGCCCAAGAAACCGGCGTACGTGTGGTGTGCGCCCACAAGGGGCTGACCTTCGGGCCCGACACCAGTTGGGACGGCCCGTCTTCGCCCAAGGACGTCGGCCCGGCGGCCAAAGCCTTCCCCGACATCAACTTCCTCATCTACCACTCCGGTTACGAAGTCCGGCAGGGAGGCGAGGAGGAAGGCCCCTACACCGAGGAGACAGCCCACAAGGGTTCCAACCGCCTGATCACGAGCCTGAAGGACGCCGGCATCGGGCCAGGCTCCAACGTCTACGCGGAGATAGGGTCCACCTGGTACCTGATCATGGCTCATCCACGCGAGGCGGCCCACGTCATGGGCAAGCTCCTGGCGGCTCTCGGTGAGGACAATATCGTTTGGGGCACCGACTGTATCTGGTACGGGTCTCCACAGCCTCTGCTGGATGCCTTCCGGGCTTTCCAGATACCCGAGGAGTACTGCCAGCGCTACGGCTATCCCCAACTGACGGCGCAGGCCAAAGAGAAAATACTCGGCCTCAACGCCGCCCGTATCTACGGCATCGATCCGGCCCAAGCCAAGGCGGCGGCGCGCAACGACGACCTGGCCTGGCTGAAGGCAGCCATCGACGAGTACAAAGAGAAGGGGCTACCGATAGCTTCCTGATAACGAGGAACCGATAACATGACCGACGTCCCGCTGCACTATCAGACGATCACGGAGGTCGCGGCCCGGATCCAGTCCCGAGAGCTTTCGCCGGTGGAGTTGACCCGGGCCATCCTCGAACGCATCGATGCGTTGGACGGCGCCCTCAAGAGCTACGCCACCGTGATGGCCGACCAGGCCCTCGCCGCGGCCCAAGTTGCCGAACAAGAGATCGCCGCCGGCCGATACCGCGGCGGTCTCCACGGGGTGCCCATCGCCGTCAAAGACCTGTGCTTCACCATCGGCGTGGCCACCATGGGGGGCGCCAAGGTGCTGCGGGACTTCGTCCCCGATTTCGACGGAACCGTAGTTCGAAAGCTGAATGAAGCCGGAGCGGTGATTCTTGGCAAGCTCAATCTGACGGAAGGCGCGATGGCGGGGTACAACCCTGATTTCGACGTGCCGGTCAATCCCTGGGGCGCCGACCGCTGGTCCGGCGCCTCCTCCAGCGGCTCCGGGGTGGCCACCGCGGCCGGCCTCTGCTACGGCTCGCTGGGCAGCGACACCGGCGGCTCCATCAGGTTTCCTTCGGCAGCCTGCGGGGTGGTGGGCATCAAGCCGACCTGGGGTCGGGTGAGTCGCTACGGCGTATTGGCCCTGGCCGAATCGATGGACCACGTGGGCCCAATGACACGGAGCGCCGCCGACGCCGGCATCATGCTCGAGGCAATCGCGGGGCACGATCCCAACGACCCGACGTCCCTTACCGCTCCGGTGCCCAATATGCTGGAGCGGCTCGATCAAGGCGTCAGCGGCCTGCGCATAGGTGTGGACGAGAACTACGTCAGCGACGGAGTCGACGCGGAGTTGGCGGCGGCGGTCATGGCCGGAGCTCGAGTACTTGAGAGTCTGGGCGCGGCGCTTGTTCCGGTGAATATGCCCGAAACCGAGGCGTTCTCCCGGGCTTGGGGTGTGCTATGCTCCGCGGAAGCCGCCGCAGCCCACCGGGCAACCTTCCCCTCACGCAGCGACGAATACGGCCCCTGGTTCAGGGGTTGGTTGGAGTTGGGAAACGGCTACACGGCCTCCGACTATGCCGTAGCCAACCGTCAACGGCTGGCCTGCAACGGAATCCTGAGAGAGGTCTTCGACAACATCGACGTCCTGATCTGCCCCTCGATGACCACGCCCCCGGAGCAAGTGACCCTGGACGCCATGTACGGGCCTATGGAAGCCGAAGAGTGGACTTGGGGAAAGTTCACCATACCCTACGATTTCAGCGGAGCGCCCACCGTCTCCCTGCCCTGCGGACTGAACACCCAGGGACTGCCCCTTGGCATCCAGTTCGTTGGCAAACCCCTGGCAGAACCGCTGCTGGTTGGTGTGGGTCACACTTACGAGGCGGCAACCCAACACCGGCTGACGCCGGGGTTATAGTGCGCGGTCGAGCGGGAGCCCCTATCTCACAGACGCTACTACAAGGAGGCCCAACCGTGGCAGTGAAAGACCAACTCAGCCCTGAAGAGCTCCAGCAATACTATGATTCTTCCGACGGCATCCGGCTCTCCCCCGGCTGGGTCAACCGGGAGCGGACAGCCCCCCCGGATATCGAGCCCTTCCTCTGGCGCTGGTCGGAGGTGCAGCCACTGGTGCTGAAGAGCGGCGAGATCGTTACGCCCGACCGGGACGTGGAGCGGCGGACGATGCGCCTGGCAACTCCCGGACTGGACCGCGGCACCACCCACACCATGGTCGCCGCCCTCCAGCTCCTGCTGCCGGGGGAGTGCGCCCCGGCCCATCGCCACACGCCCACCGCCATCCGCTGGATCCTCACCGGCAACGGCGCTTACACCACCGTCGAGGGCGACCGGTGCGACATGGAGGCCGGCGACCTGATCCTCACGCCCTCCTGGACCTGGCACGACCACGCCAACGAAGGCACAGAGCCGATGATCTGGCTGGACGGCCTCGACGTCCCGCTGGTGGGCTACCTGAGGGCCGGCTTCTACGAGGCGTTCCCCGAAGACCAGCAGCCCATCACCGGCGTCGGCGACTCGATTCGGAAATACGCCTCCGGCGCGCTCCGGCCCGTTTGGGGAGTGGAAGAAGCCCCATATTCTCCGCTCTGGCACTACAAGTGGGACCGGACGTACGATGCCCTCAAGGGGCTGTCGGAGTTGGGGTCCGATCCCTTCGACGACGTGGCGATGGAGTTCAGCGACCCGACCACCGGCGGGCCAGTGTTGCGGTCCATGACCTGCTGGGCGCAGTTGATACGGCCGGGAGTCCGCACCAAGGCGCACCGCCACACCAGCAGCAAGGTGTACCAAGTGTTCCGGGGAAACGGCCACAGCGTCATCGACGGCCAGCGCTTCGACTGGAACGAAGGCGACTTCTTCGTCGTCCCGTCCTGGGCCTGGCACGAACACGCCAGCGAAGGGACGGAAGAGGCCATCCTGTTTTCCATTCAGGACATACCCCTGATGAAGCAAATGGCCCTGTACCGCGAGGAGCCCTACGTCGAAAACGCCGGCCACCAGACAGTAACCGGACGCTTCAGCGGCTAGACCGGACTGGGGGCCTACCTCTACACCATAATGTAAGCGAAGATAGCCGTGGATCAAGTCCTATTGTGCCGGATCTGCGGGCACGAGAACCCGCCGGACGGTCAAGCGAGGTGCAATAACTGCCGGTCGTCTCTGACTGGGGCAAGTCTCGTTGCCCCGGCAGAGACACCAGCGCCTGCACCCCGCCGCCGGTTCCGATTCCTGCGTAGCCGCTACTTCCTTCTAGGGCTGGCCTTGGCCGTGGCGTTGGTGGCGTGGCGGCTGGTGGACGCTTTCGATACGGGTCCTCTTCTCTTCCCGCCGCCCGGTCCCACAACCGCCCTTAACGCGAGCGCCGGACCGCAGATATGGGCGCAAGGCCGCAGGACGCCGGATAACGCCGGCTTCTCCCCGGACTCGATACCGGTTCCCGGAAAAGTCAAATGGGTATACGACAGTTCCGAGCCGCTTTTGTCGTCGCCCTCAGTGGTGGGCAGCCGTATCTACCTCACCACCGAGGATGGGCACACATTGGCATTGGACCAGCAGACCGGCGAGCCGGTGTGGCAGTACCGCAGCGGTTTCCCTTCCAGCTCGACCCCCGCAGTAACGGACGACCTGGTGGTCTCTGCGGTCCGCCGCGGTCTTGTCGTGGCGCTGGACCGCGAAACCGGCGCGGTGGTTTGGGAGACGGATATCGCGAATCCAATCTTTGCCTCGCCTGTAGTAGCTGACGGTACTGTATATATCGGGGCCGGGGACAAGAAACTCTACGCTCTGGATGCGGCCACGGGACAACAGCGTTGGGACTTCGCCACCAAGGACTGGGTCCTTGCATCCGTGGCTTACTCCGACGGCATCGTGGTCGTAGCGTCCAAGGACAGCAGAGTTCATACCGTGAGCGCAAAATCGGGCCGGAGAGGCTTGTATTACGACGCCGGGCAGGGCAGGCGCATTGGCGGCGGGCCCGCAATTCAAGGGGACCTGGCGATTTTCGGTTCTCAGGGCGGCCTGGTGTACGCGATAGACCGGACGGCCAAGACCTATCCCTTGGGCCGGGCCATTTTCCGCGCGGAAATCAACCTCTACGTGTGGAACGTGATCTCTCAGCCGGTACAAAAGGGGACCGTGTGGTCCGCAACCGTAATAGGCGACGTAACCCACACTCCTGCTGTTGCGCATGGCACGGTCTTTGTAGCTACCACGGCAGGCAAGGTATACGCCCTGGAGTCTTCCACCGGCGGGCAGCGTTGGGCCGCCG
This sequence comes from Dehalococcoidia bacterium, assembly GCA_965197575.1. Classification (GTDB taxonomy): domain Bacteria; phylum Chloroflexota; class Dehalococcoidia; order Lucifugimonadales; family UBA3495; genus VXOI01. The sequence continues at coordinate 3,808,362 of OZ240214.1, read as the reverse complement.
ACATTGGGGTGAACTTCACCTCCGCCCCTACCGTAGCCGGTAAAACCTTGTTGATCGGGACGGAGGATGGTGTTGTCCTGGGAGTGGACGTCGATACCGGAGCCGTCATTTGGGACTTCAAGACCGGCGACAAGATTACAGCCAGCCCCATAGTTGCGGGAGACACGATGTATGTAGCCTCCCACGACGGCAAGCTCTACGCGGTCGGAGCGGCTGAATAGCTTCCGAGGCAATACCGAACCCCCATTCGTCTTCCTCGTCGAGCGTAAGCGCACCGCTCAGTTTTCCGGCCGGAACCAGGTCACCGGCCCCGACGCTGCTTCCGGCTCCCACCGCTGTTTCTGCTGTTTCTCGAATTGCCCACCCTGGTCCCCTTGGTGCGCTTACGGCAACTGGCCAAAAAACAGTTGACATCTTTCGACACTATAGCCTATATTACGCCAACCTTTTTACTGATAGAGCGCATGTATATGGATACATATAGCGCACTCAGGAGGAATGCACCAACCCTACAACTGATACATCAGTAGCTTGTTTATCTAAGAGCAGCAAATCGTCATCCTTTTGAGCGAAATGCATAACAATTGGCGGTCCTATGTCGATCCATCAATCTCCGAATCTGTGAGGGCAATGATGCGACACGGTCTTTTGAGGGACTCCCGAAACCGATTGCTGGCAGCCGGACTGTATTCCTCGTCTTTCTCCTGGCCTGCGGCTCGTCAGCCACGGAACCACCGGCCACGGCGCCGCCCGCCGCCCAGGCTACGCCGACAACGGCCGCTGCGGCTGCTCCGACGACAGCGGGAGCGGCCCCCGCCGCTACTGCTACGCCCGTGCCGCAAGTGCAGCCCACGGCGATGCCGGCGACCGATCCATCGATAAAGCGCGGTGGAATCGTCACTATGCAAAAGCATGTGCCTATGGGCAAGTTGGACCCTCACCCATCGAGCACCGGCATCGAAGCGTCGGAGTTTGCTCCTCTGTATAACCAGTTGGTCCAATACAGCGAACTGGACCCGACCGACCAGATAGTCGGTGACTTGGCCATGAATTGGGACGTGAGCGACGACGGCACGGTTTACACGTTCAAGCTCCACGATAACGTCAAGTTTACCGACGGCGAAGACCTCACTTCGGACGACGTCGTATTCAGCCTGGACCGGATGGTAGAGGCAGGGAAGCCCAGGCCCAGGGCCGGGCTCCTCAGGAACTATTACCAGAGTTCCAAGGCGCTTGACCCCTACACGGTGGAAGTAACTCTGAAGTTCCCCGCCGCCGCCTTCCTGCCGGTACTTGGCATCGAGTACATGAAGATTCTTCCCAAGCACGTGTTGGAGGCAGGGGTCGACATCACCGTTGGGGAGAACGTTATCGGGTCCGGCCCTTTCACCTTTAGCAAGTTCGTCAAGGGAGACCGCGTCGAATTCGCAGCGAACCCCGACTACTTCAAGGAGGGCCTGCCCTACGTCGACGGCTTAACCAAGTTCATCATCGGTGACATAGGACGCATGGTTGCCGCCTTCCAAACGGAGCAACTCCATACGCAAACCATCGGCTGGACAAACATGACCGTCGTGGACTACCTCAAGCTCGACGAGGATAGCAGCGACATTCTCAGCGTAACCCAACTCAACGACTACGCCGCCTTCGGCATGATGATCAATACCAAAGTGCCGCCTCTCGATGACGTAAGAGTAAGGCGCGCCCTCTTCCTGGCAACTAATGGCGACGCCCTGAACGAGGCCATCATGGCGAGCAAGGGCAAAAGGCATGGGCCCGTGCCCTTCTGGGTAGGGCTGGGCCGGTCATACGATGAGTTGCTTGAAACCCCGGGGTTCAGGCTTACGGCCGATGGTGAAAAGGACCCCAGGGATATCGAAGAGGCCAAGCAACTGCTGGCCGAGGCGGGGTTCCCCAACGGCTTCGACATTACCATGAAATTCCGGCAGTGCTGCCAATACGCCGAACAGACGGCGATGCTCAAGGAACAGTTCAAGGACATCGGAGTCAACCTGGAGTTGATCGGAATGGAGAGCGTGGCCGGCTTCGCCGCCTACAGCGCTGAGGACTTCGAGCTGGCAGTCCAAGGCAATGGGTTCGCCGTTCCCGACGCGGACGTGATAATCAACGCTCTGTACCGGCCCGAAGGGGTCAGGAACTACAGCCACTGGAGCCACCCCAAGCTCGAGGAACTGTACGCACAGCAGTCGAAGGCCACGGACCCCGCGGAACGCCAGCGCCTCATCACCGAGATCGAAGAGATTCTCCTGTTCGAGGACAGCCCGTGGGTCGGGCTCTATTGGCAGCCCTTCTTCTGGGTCAAAAACCATCAGATCAAAAACTGGGACGTACCCCTGACGGTTGCCTCCACCGGCATGAAGTGGGAGGCCGCCTGGATCGACGACTAGCCCCGGACGGCGCCGTTAGGCCGTAACCCAACCGCGAGTCCGAATACAAGTCCCCACTCCGCCAACGGGCGGGGTGGGGATGTCTCAAGTATCGCAAACTAGAGAGCGTATCCTCTCCGCCGGAGGAAAGATGGGGACCTACGTGGTAAAAAGGGTTTCCCTGTTCATCCCGACCCTCCTGCTGGTTGGCATCATGATATTCATCATGCTGCGCATCGTCCCTGGCGATCCGGCCTTTCTGATCCTGGCCGGCGACCAGGCAGAGGGGCAGTTTACTGAGGAAGACCTGGAGAAGATGCGCCAGGAACTGGGGACCGACCGACACATAGCGGTACAGTTTGGGGACTGGCTATGGCACATGGTCCGGGGAGATTTCGGCGAATCATGGTGGTATGGCCAGCCGGTCTGGGACGAACTGAGAGAGAAGTTCCCTACCACCCTGGAGTTGGTCGTCCTGGCCTTCATCATCGGCTTTGGTCTGGCGGTGCCGTTAGGCGTCATTTCCGCGGTTAGACAGGATGGCTGGATTGACTACGCCTGCCGGCTTTTCGCCAACTCAGGGATAGCCTTTCCCTCCTTCTGGGTGGGTCTCCTGGTGATATACCTCCTAGTGCGTCTGTTCGATTGGGTCCCTCCCCTGGGTTACGCCAAGCTCTGGGAGGACCCTCTGAGAAATCTGTCGCAGGTGATTTTCCCCGCTCTCGTTCTGGGCGGCTACAACATGGCTTTTGTGGCCCGGGTAACCCGGTCGGCCATGCTCGACGTCATGCGGGAGGACTTCATACGGACCGCTCATTCCAAGGGCCTGCGAGAGACAGTAGTAATCTACCGCCATGCCCTCAAGAACGCCTTTCTGCCGATCCTCACCGTTTCCGGCTGGCAGGTAGGGCGCCTGATTGGTGGCACGGTAGTCCTGGAGACCATCTTCCTGATGCCGGGCGTGGGGAAAACCCTGATCGAAGGTGTAGCCTTCAGAGACTTTCCCATGATCCAAGCGGTGGTCCTACTGATCGCGGTGGGAGTCCTGATCCTGAACCTGGTGATTGACGTTCTCTACGCCTGGCTGGACCCGAGAATCCGGTACGCTTAACCGATTGTTTGCGCCAGAATAGGAGGCGGTTTGATTAGTCAGCAAGGTGTAGCGGAAATCCTTGGTGCGGGTTACCTCAGGAGACCGGCTAACACCATAAAAGCCATCACGGACTTTTCCAGGCGAAAACCGTTAGGGGCGGTAGGCGGCGTTATTGTCGCCATCGTCGTATTCCTTGCCATCTTCGCACCCTTGGTTTCGCCGTTTGATCCAAATGAGGTCCATCCCAAATACTCTTGGGCAGCGCCCGGAGAAGGAGGAATGCTCCTGGGAGCTGACCAGATAGGGCGGGACGTGTTGAGCAGGCTCATCTATGGTGCGCGGATCTCCCTTTACGTGGGCGTGGTCAGCGTGCTGATCGGGGCATCGGTCGGCACCCTGCTGGGGGTTGCCAGCGCCTATTTCGGCGGAAAGACCGACCTGATCATTCAGCGAGTCCTGGATGCGCTCATGGCCTTTCCCGGTATCATCCTTGGTATCACGGTCCTGGCCGCCATGGGCAAGTCATCCCTTGAGAACGTCATCATCGCACTGGTCGTAGTGTTCACTCCGGGCGCCGCCCGGACCATCCGGGCCCGCGCCCTGAGCCTGAAGGAAACGGACTTTGTGTTGGCGGCGCAGGCCGTGGGAGCTTCCGACTGGCGGATAATTCTACGGCACATCTTACCCAACTGCATGTCTCTGTTCATCGTGTTTTTCACCATCACGGTGGGGTTCGCCATCATAGTGGAAGCCACCTTCAGCTTCTTGGGGATCGGCGCTCCGCCGGGCGAGCCGTCTTGGGGAGGCATGTTGACCCTGGCGGCATCCAAGTACATCGAAGTAGCGCCCTGGCTGGCGATTTTCCCCGGCGTTGCCATTGCCCTGGTCGTGTTCGGCTTCAACCTGCTGGGCGATGGCCTGCGGGACGTGCTGGACCCGAGGCTTAGGGGGAGCTAGCCGGCGTCCTTTGGACATTGTTATCCGCGCTACGTCAGGCCCCCGGTGATTGCCGGGGGCCTTTTGGCGCTGGCCGGCCTGCTGACGGCTACTGTGGCCGGTGGCGGCACTGAACGGCGTTGCTGCCGTGGAAGATCGATTGTAACGGTTGGGGAGGTGGCTGGCATGGTGCCGCTTAACGACGTTCAGTGTATATAATTAGTCTCCGAAATTCATTTTATTATCACCTTTTCGTATTACTTGAGACTATTCATTAGACACCGCTACACATATCACGATATTTAGGCTATTTAAGAATTGTCCAAATAGTTGACATGGCAACAGGGTGTGGCGTATACATAGCCAACTAAATTCTGAATGAATCGAAAGCCGTTATTTCTATCTGTTGTCTATTATCAAATACCTCATAGAGACTAGCGGCTGCCTTCTGTAGCGCTCCGATCCAACACGAATAGAGAGAGTCAGATATGCGACACCTGCGGTTCGTCGGGTCGAAATCCAGAATAGTCCTGCTGTTCTTCACCCTGTTCATCCTGGCCTGCGGCTCTTCGGCCCCCGCCGACACGCCCACCGGGGCTGCGGCGACAAGCCCCCCGGCAGCCGCCCAACCCACCGTTGCGCCTACCGCCGCCCCTACCGCGCCGTCTGCCCCCAGTGCTGATGCTACGCCGGTGCCGCAAGCGGAGGCTACGGCAACGCCCGTTCCCCAGGAAGCGGCAAGGGCCGGCGGCGTTGTGCCCATGCAGAAGCACGCCGCCCCAAGACGGATAGACCCGCATCCCTCCGGTTCCGGCATCGACATGTCGGAAGCTACGCTGCTCTACAACGGGCTGGTCAAGTACAACGACTTTGGGGATGTCAACGAGATAGTCGGTGACTTGGCCTCCAATTGGGATGTCAGCGACGATGGCTTGGTCTACACCTTCCGAATCCCGGCAGGGGTCCAGTGGACCGACGGCGCGCCTCTGACCACCGCCGACGTGGTCTTCAGCCTGGAACGCATGGTCCAGGAGGGGGAGAACCGGCCCAGAGCGGGCGCTCTCAGGACCTATTACGACCGCTCCGAGGCGATAGACCCGCAGACCGTGGCCGTACACCTGAAATTCCCTGCGGCCGCCTTCCTGCCCGCCTTGGGGATCGACTACATGAAGGTCGTCCCCAAGCACATAGCGGAGGGGGGGACGGAGATTGGCGATGTGGCGCCCCAGGTCGGTTCGGGGCCTTACCAGATGATCAGGTACCGCAAGGGCGATGTGGTGGAGTATGAGAAGAACGAAGGCTACTTCAAAGATGGGCTTCCTCTCCTCGACGGGATCAACAAGCATATCATCACCGACAAAGGCCGGTCCAAGGCCGCGTTCGAGACCAAGCAGGTGCTGATGGCGACGGTCGGGTTCACCGGCATGAACGTGCAGGACTACCTGGCCCTTCAGGAAAGCGCCGGCGACCACCTTACCGTACACTTCATGAACGACTTCCTGGCCATCGGCCTGATGCTGAATACGACCATTCCTCCCTACGACAATCCCTTGGTGAGGAGAGCGCTCTTCCTCGCAACTGACCGCCAGGCGCAGGTCGACGCCTTCGGCTTCGGAAAGGGATCGATCCACGGTCCGCTGCCCTCCTGGCTCTGGTTCGGAATGTCGGACGAGGAACTTCTCGAAGTGCCGGGCTTCCGTCAGACTCCGGATGGCAAGAAGGACCCGCGGGACATCGAAATGGCCAAGGACCTGCTGGCCCAAGCCGGTTATCCCGACGGGTTCGACGCCACCATCACCGTGCGCCAGACCGGGATTTACGCCGACCAAGCCGCCCTGCTCAAGGACCAGTTCCGGGAGTTGGACATCAACATAACCACTAGACCTTTGGAGAGCACCGCGGGCCTCGCTGCTTTCCTGGCCCTCGACTTCGAAATGGGCATCCAGGGGACCGGGTTCGCCTTCCACGACCCGGACCAGATACTAGCCGGTCTCTACCTGCCCCGGGGCGCCCGCAATTACCCCGGCTGGGAGCATCCCAAGATCATCGAGCTATACGACCAGCAGGCCCAGGCGACCGACCAGTTAAAACGCGGAGAGATCATCTCCGAGATCGAGCAGATTCTTCTCTACGAAGACAACCACTGGGTGGGGTTGCTGTGGGACAACTTCGGCTGGCCCGTTAGCAAACAGATCCAGGACTTTTACCTGCCCCCGACGGTAGCCTCGACGGGAATGATGTGGGAGCGCATCTGGCTGGAGGAGTAACCGAGTAACCGGCTGGCGACTGTAGACCGGGCTTGGGATAGAAAGCGCAGATTCCGGGCCCGGCGCCCCAAGGAGGAGTCATGGGCCGCTACCTGGCCAAACGGGTGTCCCTGTTTATTCCCACGATAATACTGGTCTCCATCTTGGTGTTCCTGATCATGAACATCATCCCCGGCGACCCGGCCATGATGATTCTCATGGGCGAGCAGGGAGAGCGGGATTTCACCCAGGAACAGATCGATGCCCTGCGCCACAAGCTGGGGACCGACCGGTCCCTTCCGGTGCAGTACGGCTCCTGGTTATGGAATATGGCCCAAGGCGACTTCGGCACTTCTATGTTCTATGACGAACCGGTCTGGGACGAGCTGAGAGACCGTTTTCCCACCACGCTTGAGCTGATATTCATTGCCTTCGTAGTCAGCTTCGGCTTGGCCGTACCGCTGGGGGTGCTCTCGGCCGTCAAGCAGGACACCGCCATCGATTACGTCGGCCGGCTCCTGAGCATTAGCGGCATTGCCCTTCCGACCTTCTGGTTGGCCATTATGGTCATCATGTTCCTGGTCCACTTCTTCGACTGGGTCCCTCCGCTGGGTTACGCCAAGCTCTGGGAAGACCCTCTTAAAAACCTGTCGCAAATAATCTTTCCGGCCTTGGTGCTGGGCTTCTACAACATGGCTTTCATCGCCCGGGTGACCCGCTCGGCCATGCTGGACGTGATGCGGGAGGACTTCATCCGCACCGCCCGCTCCAAGGGCCTTTGGGAACTGACGGTCATATCGAGACACGCCCTCAAGAACGCCTTTGCCCCGGTGCTTACCGTCTCCGGCTGGCAGATAGGACGGCTCATCGGGGGCACCGTAATCATCGAGAGTATCTTCTTGGTGCCCGGAGTCGGAAGAACCCTGATCGACGCCATATTCCACCGGGACTTCACGATGGTGCAGGCGGTGGTTTTCCTGGTGGCCTTGGGCGTGCTGCTTCTAAACCTGGTAATCGACATGGTTTATGCCTGGCTGGACCCGAGAATCCGATACTCTTAGGCGGGTGTCGAGGGAACGATGAGCAGTCAAAGACCCGCAACATCGACTCTGAGCCGGGGCGCGTTCTACCGGGAGTTGTGGTCAGCCCCGGCCCGTGAGATTTCCGGCTTCGCCCGGAAAAAGCCTTTAGGGGCAGTGGGGGGAGTGATAGTCGCCATCGCCCTATTGGCGGCCATCTTTGCTCCGGTGATCGCGCCTTCAGACCCCTACCAGGTGCATCCGGACCAGATATTCGCCCCTCCGGGAGCATCCGCATTGGTTGGAACGGACCAGGTGGGGCGGGACGTGTTCAGCCGGTTGATTTTCGGCGCCAGAATTTCGTTGTTCGTGGCAATCGTCAGCGTTGGCATCGGCGCAACGGTCGGGGCGGTTGTTGGAGTGATCAGCGCCTACTTCGGTAGGGCCACCGACCTGGTGATCCAGAGATTCTTGGACGCCCTCATTGCGTTCCCCGGCATCGTCCTGGCTTTGGGAATTATGGCGGCGCTGGGCAAGGCGTCCCTGATAAACGTCATCCTGGCGCTCACCATCGTCTTCGCTCCCGGCGCGGCCCGCACGATTCGCTCTCGGGCCTTGAGCCTGAAGGAGATGGACTTCGTGTTGGCGGCGCGAGTGGTGGGGGCGTCGGACTGGCGAATCATTTTCCGGCATATAGTGCCCAACTGCGTATCGCTGTACATCGTCTTTTTCAGCATCACAGTGGGTTTCGCCATCGTGGTCGAGGCCTCACTGAGCTTCCTCGGCGTGGGGACGCCGCCGGAAGTGCCCTCTTGGGGAGGTATGCTAAGCCTTGCCGCCACCAACTACATCAGCATAGCGCCCCTTCTGGCGATACTGCCCGGCGTCGCCATCGCCTTGGTCGTGTTCGGCTTCAACCTCCTCGGAGATGCTTTGCGGGACGTGCTGGACCCGAGGCTGAGGGGGACCTAGCCAGCGTCCTTTGGACGTTGTTATCCGCGCTACGTCAGGCCCCCGGTGATTGCCGGGGGCCTTTTGGCGCTGGCCGGTCTGCCGACATAGGGCGATCTGCTGGCAGCTACTGTGGCCGGTGGCGGTACTCAGCAGTGTTGCTGCCGTGGTAGATTGGTCGCAACGGTTGGGGAGGTGGCTGGCATGGTGGCGCTTAACGACGTTCAGTCGGGGCTTAACGCTACGGAGGTGGCGCGGGTCTCGCGTCCGGGTTCCCCGGAGGAGGTTTCCGCCGCGATTGTTCTGGCGGCGGGCGAAGGGGTCCCGGTGTGTCCGGCAGGGGCGCTTCATTCGATGGGCGGCCAGCAGTTCGTGGAAGGCGGCGTTTCGATCAGCTCGTCCGGCTTGACGAACGTTGGGCCGCTGGACCGGGACGCCCGAACCGTCCGGGTCCAGTCCGGGGTTACTTGGCCGATGCTGGTGGACTGGCTGCGGAGCAATCAGCGGGACGGCGCCCCGGCCCTATCCATCATCCAGAAGCAGACCGGGGCCGACGAGATGACCCTCGGCGGCGCGCTGTCGTCCAACATCCACGGCAGGGTGTTGGGGCGAAAGCCCATCGTCGACGACATCGACGCCTTCTATCTGACCGACGCCCGGGGGACCAGGCTCCGTTGCAGCCGCAGCGAGAATGCGGAGTTGTTCCGGCTGGCCATCGGCGGCTACGGCCTTTTTGGATTCGTAGACTCGATCAACCTGAAGCTGGAGGAACGGCGGCAGATGGTCCGGCGGGTGCGGGAACTCGCCCTGGAGCAGGTCATCCCCGCGCTGGAGGAGCAGACCCGGCAGGGGGCCACCTTTGGCGACTTCCAGTACGTGACCGACGAGTCGTCGGGCGACTTCATGGCCAAGGGGATCATGTCGACCTACCTCCCAGTGGACCGGGACCGCGAGATTCCCGAAGGACAGTTGGGCCTGTCCACCGAGGACTGGATGCGGCTGTACGTGCTGGCCCATACCGACAAGGCCCGCGCCTACGCGGAGTACGCCGGCCATTACCGGCAGACCGACGGGCAGTTCTACTGGTCGGACGAGCACCAGTTCAGCCCCTACCTGCCGGAGGCCGGTCGTCTGCTGTACCAGCGGATGGGTTGGACGACCTTCGCCTCACTGATGATTTCCGAGCTGTACGTGCCGCGAAGCAGGTTCGTGGAATTTATGACGGCGGTCCGGCGGTCCGTCCGGGACACCGGGGCCAACGTGGTCTACGGCACGGTCCGGCTCATCGAGACCGAGTCCGAAACGCACCTGCGCTGGGCCAAAGACGACTATGCCTGCATAATTTTCAACCTGCTGGTGGAGCACTCCCCCTACGGAATCGCCCAAGGAGAAAAGCAGTTCCAAGGGCTGATTGACTGCGCGCTGGACGAGGGCGGAAGCTACTACTTGACCTATCACCGCTGGGCCCGAAAGGACCAGGTGCAACGGGCCTACCCCGAATTCCGGGAGTTCCTCGCCCTCAAGGACCAGTACGATCCCAGCGGAGTATTCACCAGCGAGTGGCACCGCCACTATCGCCGGATGTTCGGGTAGCCGCCTGGCCGCTTTGGCCCATCCGATTCGCCGATGGAACGATTTTCCGGCGGATGTCGTATTGGGTATTAGTGAGCAATTCGACAGCGGACGGGCAATGGCAACGATGAAAGCAGCATTCCTTGGGCTAAAGCAACTGATGAGTCTGAGGTTGTACCTCGGACTAGCGATCATTACGATACTTGCTCTGGTTGGAACAGCCTGTGGCGACCGGCCGGAAGCGCCGCGGGCTACCGACACTGTGCCGCTTACGCCCGTAGGCCCGACCCGGCCTGCCGTCACGTCCGGCGAAGTAGACGGTTACGTGGTCCTCGCTCCCGCGGCGCTCCGGTCGGGGCAGACCGAAGGCGTTTCCATCTCCCTGTTCTCGGGGCAGCAGCCCGCTAGAGGGGAGGTGAGCCTGGCGTTGATAAGGGGCGAGGAGGTGATGGCAAGGGCCGAAAGCTCCATCGAAGGCACAGGAACAGTTCCCCTTTCGATACCGGCTGTCCCTCCGGGCAACTACGGCCTGCGCGTCCAAGGGCCCGGCTTCGAGGAGACCGCACATGTCCGCGTCGAAGACGGCACGGTGCTCTTCATCGAGACCGATAAGCCGGTCTACAAGCCCGGACAGGACATGCATATCCGCGTACTGCGGCTGGACCCGGAACTGAAACCAATGCCGGGTGGAGTTACCGTCGAAATCCAGGATGCCAAGGGCATCAAGGTCTATCAGGCAGAGGCCGCGACCGGCGATTTCGGGATGGCGAGCCTGACAATGCCCCTCTCCACCGAACCCAACCTCGGAGTTTGGAAGCTCACCGCGCACTCCGGGCAGCAGATGGCGCAAACGGACGTCCGGGTCGAGAGGTACGTGCTTCCCAAGTACGAAGTGAAGGCGAACCTGCCCCGCGAGTGGGTGCTGGCGGGAGATCCCATAACGGGGGCGGTGACCGGCGAGTACAGCTTCGGCAGGCCGGTGCGGGGAGAGATGAAGGTGGTCGCCTCCCGCTACGTCGGCGAATGGGAAGAGTTTGCCACCTTCGAGAGCGAGATCGACGGCACGGTCTCTTTCGAGCTCCCGCCGGTGCGGTACGTGGCCGGCATTCCGGCCTCCGGCGGCAGCGGCAACCTCTCCCTCGACGTTACCGTTCTGGAACAGTCCACCGGCTACGTCGAGAGAACGACCCGGCTGCTCACCGTGGCCGAGTCGCCGGTCAACCTGCGGTTGATACCCGAGAGCCCGTCCTTCAAGCCGTCGCTGCCGTTCTCGATGCTCATAGTTACGGAGACTCCCGGCAACCGGCCGCTCGACCGCTCGGTAGCGATCAATATCCGCTACCTGAACAAAGACCTCTCCACCCTCTCCGAGGAGACAATCGTCGCCACGACTGTCTCGGGCCGGGCGCTGCTCTCCCTCGACCCGCCGGGAAAAGCGGTGGCGGCGGTGCTGGACGCGCGTACGGAAGAGGCACACGCCTACCTGACCCTGGAAGCCGGCTATTCGCCGTCCAGCAGCTTCATCCACCTGGAGCAGCTCGACGCGGATTCCCTCGAAGTTGGCGGCCAGGCGCGGTTCCGGACCCATTCGACCGATCCGCAGGGGAATTTCTACTACGAGGTGATCTCCAGGGGGAAGGTCGTCCTTTCCGGCGTTTCCGGGAGCCCGGAAATCCGTGTCGGTCTGACGCCGGTCATGGCTCCAACGTCAAGGCTGGTGGTCTACCAAATCTTGCCCGATGGAGAGGTGGCCGCCGACTATCTCCCCTTCAGCGTGGAGGGCAATTACCCGATGCAGGTCGGCCTGGACCTGAGCGCCGACGAGGTCCGCCCCGGCGAGACGGTGGACATCGGCCTGACCACCCAGGGACCGGCCAGGGTCGGGCTGGCGGCGGTGGACCGCTCGGTGTTCATCCTGGCCGAGAACCGGCTGAACCTGCAACAGGTCTTCGCGGAGCTGGAGCGCCTGTACATGCAGCCCAGGGTGGAACTGCACGACGCTTGGCCCCGGGCAGTCACGACGCGGGGCGCGGTGGAGACCTTCCAGGATGCGGGCCTCGTGGTCGTGTCGAACATGTCGATACCCAGCGGCCAAGAGCACCGGGGTCCCACGCCCACGCCCATACCGGCGATGGCGATGGCGGATGCGGTCGTGATGGAAGCTGAAGAAGACTCCGTCCAGGCGCCGGGCGGACTCGCGGAAGTGCAGCGCGTTCGTCAATTCTTCCCGGAGACTTGGCTCTGGACCGACGTGATGACCGACGAGGATGGGCGCGCAACCCTGTCGGCCGAGGTACCGGACAGCATCACGACCTGGATGCTGCGGGCCGTCGGGATGTCCCGGGAGCACGGCCTTGGAGTGGCGGAGGCTGGGCTCACCGTATTCCAGCCGTTCTTCCTTCAGGTGGACCTGCCCTACTCGGCGGTCCGGGGCGAGGAGTTCCCGGTAAAGGTCGCTCTCTACAACTATCTTGACTCGACACAGGAATTTTTCGTGGAACTGGAGGAGTCAGGGAGGTTCGACCTGCTGGACGACAGCGCGAAGAGCGTCACCGTCGGCCCCAACGACGTGGGCGGGCTGGATTTCAGGATACGCCTCACCGGCCTCGGGAACGTGCCGCTCAAGGTGACCGCGCGCAGCAGTGACGCGGCGGACGCGGTGATCAAAGACCTGCTCGTCGAGCCGGAAGGAGTCCAGCACGAAATCGTTGAAAACCTGATCGTTTCGGCAGGCGACGAAGTAGAATTCGTCAACGCTGCTCCTCCCGGAGCGATTGAGGGATCGGCGCGGACCCAGGTCTCGCTGACCGGCAGCTACCTCAGCCAGACCATCGAGGGCCTCGAGGGGCTGCTGCGGATGCCCTTCGGTTGCGGCGAGCAGAACATGATCCTCTTCGCCCCCAACGTATTCGTGGCCAGGTATCTCGAGGAGACGGGCCAGCTGAAGCCGGAGGTGATGGCCAAAGCCGAGCGCCTGATGTTGACGGGCTACCAGCGCGAGCTGATCTACCGCCGGGCCGACGGCAGTTTCTCGGCCTTCGGAGACCAGGACGAGTCGGGCAGCCTGTGGCTCACGGCCTTCGTACTGAAAACGTTTGCGCAGGCCGAGGGTCTCATCTACATCGACCGTGCCGTACTCGAGAGCGCGTCGCAGTGGGTCCTCCGCCACCAGAGAAGCGACGGCTCCTTCGAGCCGGTCGGCTTCCTTCACCACCAAGAGCTGTTGGGAGGGCTCCGGGGCAATACGGCCCTGACGGCATACGTTGCCATCGCCCTCCACGAGGCCGGCGAAAGACTTGGAGCGCTATCGGCCATCGGATACCTCGAAAGGCAGTTGGACGCCATCGACGACTCCTATACCATGGCCATCACCGCCTATGCCCTGGCTATGGGCGGCAGCGACCGGGCCGGACCGGCAATAGACCGTCTGACGAGCATGGCGATTGATGACGAAAACGGGCTGCACTGGAGCGCGGCCGCCGAGGAGACCGGCAGCAGTACGGCCGTTGAGACCACCGGATACGCCATCCTCGCTCTAATCGAACATGGCGACCGGATTGCCGCGGGCGGCGCGGCACGGTGGCTGGTCTCCCAGCGCAACGCCTTCGGGGGATTCGGCTCCACCCAGGACACGGTGGTGGGACTTCAGGCGTTGATACGGTTCGCAGTCCGCGCCAGGTTCGACGCGGACACGACCGTCACCCTGACGTCGGGTCAATGGGCGAAGACCGTGACCATCGACGAGACCAACGCGGACGTGGTCCAGATTCTGGATGTTCCCGTCGGCCAACCCATCCGCATATCTGCCGAAGGCAAGGGCGAAGTGGTGGCCCAGGTGGTGCGCCGGTTCAACCGGCCGGAAGTCGATTTGCAGCCGGTGGAGATGTTCCGGATTGACGTTGGATACAGCGCCGACCACATCGAGGTCGACGACCGGATCACGGTGTCCGCCGACGTGCGCTTCACCCCGCCCACCGCCGTCGAGTCCGGCATGGTCGTTCTGGACATCTCGGTCCCCACCGGCTTTGCTGCGGTGTTGGAAACGGTCGAGGCCGTGGTGGACGACAACCCCAAGGTCAAGCGGTACGACATCGCCGGAAGGAAAGTGGTCTTCTACATCGAAGACCTGCTTCCCAACGAGTCTCTGCGGCTGGAGTTCGATGCCCTGGCCCTCTATCCGGTGAAGGCGCAGCCAGTCATCTCACAGGTCTATTCCTACTACAACCCGCACTGGAGAGGGGAGACGCTAGGCGCGGGCGTAACCGTCGAGGGCGGCTAGCCCAGCCTACAACACAATCGGCTGGGCTATTATCCACAGGCTGATCACGGTGTACACCACCATCAGGGCCAGCATGGGATATTGGCTGCTCAGGGCGGTGGAACGCTCGGAGAACGCGCGCAGGGCCAGCAGGTGGGCCAGGTAGACGGATAGTATGTGGCCGACGACAATCAGGGCCACCGAGAGGAACCAGACGATCTCCGTGCCAATCACGCGGATGTCGACGGCGTAGTCGGCGGTCCCGAAGAGGTCCCAGCCGAAGCCGAAGGGGTCGGAGGCCAGGGGCACTAATAGCTGGCCCTGCACCAGCAACAACGTGATGAAGTGGGCGATGTTGTAGGCCAAGGCGATGGGAATGAGCGAGAAGGCGAAGATGCGCGATAGCTCCATCGCCCCGATGTCCTCCCCCGACGAGCGGGCCATCAGCTCGGCGAAGAACAGGTACACCAGCAGGAAGCCCACCGGGAACAGCAGCACCCCCAGCGTGTCGGCCAAGGTCAGGCTGTTGAAAATCGAGTTTCCGCCGCCGCCGGCCAGTTGCACGATGAACGACTGAAAGTCCACCCACGCCGAGGTGGCGCTGAAGCCGTCGAAGGTAACGCTGGCCAGCAACAGGACCACCAGCGCCAGCCAGTCGTTGCTCCCCCGGACTCCACCGGCTCCACGGCTCAAGCCCATCGCATAGGGCCGCAGGTTGAATTGCCGCCCGGTCGCGCCGCCGAAACATTCGTAGCAGTCGACGCACTCGCCGCCTTCGCTGTCCAATGCCAGGCAATCGGCGGGACAGTTGCGGCACCGCCCGGTGTCGGTGACCCGGACCTCGGTGGGAGAGAAGCGGGCCAGCGTCCGAAACACCACCGAAAACGCTTCCCCATTCCGCAGCCACGCCTCCCGGCCGAACCAGAACATCCCGGCCCAGGTTATCGCCGAGTAGACCACCGCCATCGCCGCCACGCGGTTGGGCAGTTCGGACTGGCTAAAGGAGTCTTGCAGCCAGACGAAGCAGAGGAACAGCAGCAACGCCGGCCAAATCCCCCAACCCTCCGGGTAGGGGCGCTCTTGGGACAGCGGACGGCCCGACAGCCTGCGGCAGAGCCAGTCGGCCCCGTCGAAAACGTTCTGCCACGGGTTGACCAGCGCCCAAACATTGCCCAGCAGAGCCGCCGCGAAGGCCATCCCCACCCACCAGATGACCCAGACGAAGGTGGGGGCGAAATTGAAGTTCGGGTCTTGCTCGCCAGCGAACCCGGTAGCGATCACCAGTCCCAGCAGCAACACGGACAAGAGCTTTAGCGCAAGATGCAGGGGCCATGCGGTCAGGGCCGCGCCCAGCCAAGGGACCCGCAACAGGTCATACCGCCAATAGCCTGTCCCAGGGACGGCGCGCAGGAAGTACGAGAGCACGACGAACGACACGGCGACCGCGGCGGCGGCTCCGATCAGGAAGTAGCCCAACGGCACCGGAAGCTCGGTACGCTCCCCGAAGCCGTGGGCGTAGACGGGAGCGGCGGCCAGCCCGACGACTGCCGCCGCCAGCGGGAGCAGTAGCTTCAGCCTGCGAGAGCGTCCCGACCCGGACCGCTCCCGATTAGAGAGCCAGCGATGGCCCGGCGCCATGCCTACCGCGACCCGCCATGAGAGCGCCGTCGGCTCCGCTGGAGCTGCGACCAGAGCAGGACACCGGCGATGAGCGCCACCGCGACCCCCAGGATGACGAACATCAGGTTGAAGGGGCTGGACTCCTGCACTTCAATCGGCACTTCGAGGGTGGCCTGACCCAGCGGGCTCTCGGTATCGACGGTGAGAGTCCAGGCCCCCAGCGCATCCAGCGAGAGGTTCCCCTCGTACAGTTGAGGGCTTTGCAGGGAGTTTGCGGCCTCCATTCGCACCGGGCCGCCGCTCCCGGCTGGTCCCACCGCCACCACCGAAACCGCCGCATCGGTCACCGCCGTTTCTCCCGCTGCGTCCTGCACCAGTATGCTGAGGTGCAACAACCCCACCGTCGGAGTGCCCGGCACAATCCCCACCCGAAACAGGAACGGCCCCGCCTGCCGGTCTTGGACGATGATGCGGGCGGCGCCGTTGGCGTGCGCCGGGCCAGCGCCCCAACCGGAGGCGACGGCCGCCAACAGGGCCGCGATTGCCGCAGCGGCCACGACGGACTTGATCGCCACTAATTCACCGGCGGCAGGCCGTTATCGCGGCGGACCTCGTTGATGATGTTCCGCACCCAGGTCTCAAGGGCGGGGTATTCCAACTCGAACTCGCCCAGCAGACGGCTGTTGTCCACCAGGTAGTTGCCGGAGTCCTCCCGCCCGCCCTCGCTGTCGAAGGAAATCTGCGCGTCGGGCAGGAATCCCCGGACGATGTCGGCCAGGTCTCCCAGGCTCACCGCGATGCCGCCGGTGTTGTAGAGGGAGTGGTGCGTCGAGTCCGCCAGAGTAACGCGGACAAAAGCCTCGGCGACTTCGTCGACATGCACCGGCAGCCGCATATAGTCCTTCTTGGGGAAGCTGACCGGCTCCCCGCCCGCCGGCAGGGTCACGCACTGCACGTGGTCGGTCGAACCCCGGACCTTATCGGGGCCGGTGACGTTGGCCGGGCGTATGCCGGTGATGGACATTCCGTAGACCTGGTTGAACTGGGCGGCCTGGAACTCGTTGAACCGCTTGTGCATCGCGTACTGGCTGGTGCCGAATGAGGCGTCATCCTCGTTCACTATGCGGTCACCGAAGTTGCTCTGCTGGCCGCTGACCGCCACCGAACTGGCGTAGACCACCCGGTTGACGCCGCAGACGCGGGCGGCCTCGAAGCAGTTGTCCATGCCTAGGACGTTCAGCTTCATGGTGAAGTGAGGCGTGTCGTCGCCGCTGCCCAGCAGGTAGGCCAGGTTCATAATGCGGTCGGGCTGTGAGGCCAGGATGGCCTTGATAACATCCTCGAACTGGGTAATGTCGCCCTGCATCACGCTGACCTGCCCGCCCAGGTCGTCGAAGTTGGCAGCCCGAGGATTCACGTCCATGACGGCGACCTGCTCGCCCCGCTCGGCCAACCGGCGCACCGCGCGCCGCCCAATAAACCCGGTCCCGCCCAATATTAGCGTAGTCATTTTCTTAGCGCCTCCCCTTTGGCGTATCCAGGAGAATCAGTTGACACTTTACCACTCCGCGTCTTTCTGACAAAATCCGGGAAGTTCACCGCCAAGAGCACGTACAGCGCGAAGTGATTCCCTAATTGCCTCGGCTGTCTCTGCGTCCTCTGCGGTAAAACAAGTCTACGGAGCAAAGTATGGTCGAGCTGCATGGCAAGGTAGCCATCGTTACCGGGGCTAGCCGCGGCATCGGCAAGGCGATGGCCCTTGCCCTGGCCGGAGCCGGGGCTTCGGTGGTGGTGGCCGCCCGCTCCCAGGAGCCCCGCCCCGACCTGCCCGGCACGATCCACGACACCGTCGCCGAGATCGAGCACGTCGGCGGGAACGGGATGGCCGTCGCCTGCAACGTCCGCGACGACGAGAGCATCCGGGCGATGGTCGAGCAGACGCTGGACGAATTCGGCGCGGTGGACGTTCTGGTGAACAACGCCGGGATCGGCGGCTACCGTCCACTGCTCGAAATGACCGTCCGGGAATGGGACCTGATCATGGACATCGACCTGCGGGCGCCCTTTGTTCTCTGCAAGGCCGTAGCTCCGATTATGATCGAACAGGGCGGGGGGAGCATCATCAACGTTTCGTCCCACGCCGCCACAAATATTTTCTCATCGACCCTGGGGGAAGACCACGACGCGGGGATCGCGCTGGTCGGGCAGGGGTACGGGGCGGCCAAGGCAGGGTTGGAGCGGTTCAGCTGGGGGCTGGCCGCCGAGCTTGGCCCCCACAACATCGCGGTCAACGTGCTGAAGCCCCTGCGCCCGGTGGCCACCGAGGGATTCCGATTCCAGCGTCCCGACGCTGACTTTTCGACTTGGGCCACTCCCGAAGACATGGCCAAAGCCGCCGCCTACCTGGCCGCCCAGGACGCTCACGGCCTCACCGGAGCAAACGTCACCGCCGAAGAGCTGGTGCGGCGGTTGGGGTTGTAGGGGAGACAACCGGGAGAACGCTGCCAAGCCAGTCACCAAGCGGCGGGTTTGGAAAAGTCTGGCAGAGCTTGTAGAGGTCAAGCAATTGGTAGGATGTGCCTCTTACTGCCCGGTATGATAGATTGAAGCTGTCAATGTAGAAGTTAGTCCTCAACCCAACCTCCCCGCAAAAAAACCAGAGGCTGCCACAGGGCAGCCTCGACCCTACCGTCGAAACGAATAGGGGAAATACAATTCATAGGTTATCAGTGGCGCATGGCCGGGTCAATACCGTCAAGGAGCGTCTGATGGACTTCGCATTTACCCCCAAGCAGCAGGCCCTCAGGGACAGCGTCCGTAAACTGGCGGAGGAGCGAATTGCGCCCATTGCCGAGGAGGCGGACGAGTCTAACCGCGTCCATCGGGGGCTGATGGGCATCCTGGCCGAGTCGGGGCTACTGCGGTATACAGTCCCCGAGGAATACGGCGGGTACGGCGTGCGGGTGGTCGACCTATGCATCGTGCGCGAGGAGTTGGCGCGGGTCTCGGCCCAGGCCGACACCAACTTCATAATGCAGGGGCTGGGCAGCTACCCCATTACCTTGGGCGGGACCTCCGAGCAGAAACAACGCTACCTGCCGCCCATCGCCCGCGGGGAGGCCATCGCCGCCTTCGCTCTCACCGAGCCCCACGCAGGCTCCGACGTGGTCAGCATGGTCACTCAGGCTGACCTGGACGGCGACGACTGGGTGCTCAACGGGCGCAAGAAGTTCATCAGCCAGGCGGGCGACGCCACCACCTACACCGTGTTCGCCAAGACCGACCCCGATGCGGGCAGCCGCGGGCTGTCGGCCTTCATCGTGGAGCAGGGCACACCGGGGTTCGACGACTCCAAAAGCCTGGACCTGATGGCGGCCCATCCCATCGGCGAGCCGGTGTTCGACGATTGCCGGATTCCTCTGGGCAATCTCATTGGAGAGCGAGGACAGGGGCTGCGGTTGGCGCTGGGTACGCTGGACACTTTCCGCACCACGGTGGCCGCGGCAGCCGTGGGCATGGGCCAGGCAGCTTACGAGGCGGCCCTTTCCTACGCCAAGGGCCGGGTTATGTTCGGCCAACACCTGAGCGACTTCCAGGCCACCCAGTTCAAGCTGGCCGACATGGCGGTGTCCCTCGACGCCGCCCGGCTACTCGCCCACCGCTCTGCCTGGCTGAAGGACTCCGGGCAGGAGACGGTGATCAAGGAAGCGTCCTTCGCCAAGCTGTTCGCCACCGAAGCGGCGTCCCGCATAGTCAACGAGTCGTTGCAAATCCACGGCGGGGCCGGGCTGGAGAAGGGTAACCGGGTCGAACGGCTCTACCGGGAGGTGCGGGCGCTGACCATCTATGAAGGCACGTCGGAAATCCAGCGCCAGACCATCGCCCGCCAACTGCTGCGCGATTAGTTTAACCGCAGAGGGCACAGAGACCTCAGAGGATCAAGGGTTAAACTCCAAAATCTCTGCGGTCTCTGTGGTGAACTAACTACCCCGGGATTTCGTCGTAGTAGTGTTCTTCGGAGATTACCCGGCCTTCGCGGAAGGACTCTATCCGCTCTTCGCTGTAGCCCAGGATGCCCGACAGCACGTCTTCGTTGTGCTCCCCTACCTGCGGCGTCGTGCCGATGTTCACCGGCGTCCGCGAGAAGTGCCAGTAGTCCCCCGACACCGCTATCTCTCCCGCCAGAAAGTCCGGCACCTCCACCATCGCCCGCCGCTCCCACGGGTGCGGGTCCTCCGCCGCCTGCGGTATCGTGTTCACCGGCGCCGCCACCACGTCGTGCTCCGTGAAGTGGGCTATCGCCTGCTCCATCGTCTTCTCCGCCAGCAGTTCGTTCATCGCCTGGTTCACCAGGTCCCTGTTGTTCTGACGCTCAGGCCGGGTGCTGAAGCGCGGGTCCTCCAGCCACTCCGGCTTGCCCAGCGCGTTGCACACCCGGTGCCAGTGGTGCTGGTCGCCGGCCGACACCAATACCCACCCCTCCTTGCAGGGGTAGATGCCCGAGGGCGGCGCGGTGGTGTCGCCCCGCTTCGGCGGTATCTTGGTGCCGTGGTAGGCGGTGATCGGTATCTCGGTCAAAGAGTAGCCGGTGTCGGCCAGGCACACGTCCATCGACTGCCCCAGCCCGGACACCTCCCGCTCGTGCAGCGCCGCCAGCGTGCCGATGGCCGCGTGCAATGCCGTGATCCGGTCGATGATCGGCACCCCCGTCCTGATCGGCGGCATCCCCTCTTCGCCCGTCACCATGGTGATGCCCGACATGGTCTGGCCGATGGGGTCGTAGCCGATGTTGTCGGCGTAGGGGCCGAACTGCCCGTAGGCCGACACGTTCACCATGATGATCCGCGGGTTCAGTTCCTTCAGCACGTCGTAGCCGAACCCCATCTTCTCTATCGTGCCGGGACGGAAGTTCTGCAACACCACGTCCGATACCTTGACCAGCTCCCGCAGGACCTCCTTGGCCTCCTCTTTACGCAGGTCCATGGACAAGGACTTCTTGCCGGAGTTGTACTGCACCCAGTACGAAGACTGCTTCTTGACCCACGGCCCGTGGTAGCGGGTCTCCTCGCCGCCCAGCCGCTCGATTTTGATCACCTCCGCGCCCATCCGGGCCAGCACCTGGGCGCAGCGCGGGCCAGCCTGGTGCCGCCCCAAGTCGATTACACGCACGTTTTCCAACGGATGACTCAGTCCCGCCATTTCGGTCCTCTCTTTCCGGCCACTGGCGCAAACCAGGCAGGCCGGCTTCCTCTGCTTTCCGGCATTCTACGGCCCACCGCCTTTATCGGCAAGGCGGGCGCGCTGAGAGAGGCGACCAGGTTTGAAGCGAGCGGTTCGCCGCCAAGTCCGTAGCCGGGGCGCGATCCTCTCGTCAGCGGGGCCGCCAAGCCGTAAAATGTTGGGAAACGGGCGGGGATTCCGGGTGCGCCGCAACGCGCCCGCACTGCCTTGGGAGCGAGATTATTTGCGTTATGGCTAAGTGGAAAGGGCGCAATTACAAGCTGCCGGAAAACCACGGCTGGAAAGCCGCACCCGGCAACAAGATATTCGTGGCCGACCGGGGCACAATGCAGTTCGAGTACCCGAAGGACTGGGTCGTAAGCCCCGGCGAGAGCGGCTCCATCCGATTCTTCGACCAAGAGGAAGCCGACGCCGACATTCGGCTGGAGGTCTCGGTGATTTACGTCCCGCCCATCGATTGGAGCGGACTGCCTCTCGCCAAGCTAATCGACGACGTTGCCATCTCTGAAGGCCCGCGGAATTTGACCAATCGCGGGCCTTTCCACCAGACGCGGCGTCCGAACCTGGAAGTGGCGTGGCTGGAAGTGGATTTCAACGACCCCGAGGAGGACCGGCTGGCCCACTCGCGCGTCTGCCTGGCCAGGGGTCCGGGAGCCTATTCCTTCATCACGATGGATTTCTGGCCCGAGGACACCGGCCGCGCCCATAAAGTCTGGAATGCCGTCCTCAAAACGCTGAAGCTGGACGGGCGCAGGCAGGACCGCCTCAAACTGGACGGCCATACCCAAGACCCGCCCCTCAAGTTCAACATGAACTGACGAAGAATTTGGAGTGTGGAATTACCGGGAGACGGCGAAAGATTCCCCTTCCTTACTTCCCAATTCCACATTCAAAATTCAGAATTCCTCGGCGACGATTCCGGTTACCTTGACAGCTACATACCCTAATTGTAGACTCGATTCCTGAAGGTTTCCGCCCCGCGCTGAGAGGTCCGATTGACTACGCCCGCTTCTTTTTTGACAGAAGAAATGCGCCAGCAGGCCATTGGCTGCGAGAGCGCGCCCAACACCGTCGAGGTCGAGAAGGGAGCAATCATCAAGTTCGCCGAGGCCATCGGCGACGACAACCCGGTCTACAACGACGAGGTGGCCGCTAGAAACAGCCAATACGGCGGCCTCGTGGCCCCGCCGACGTTCCTCCGTTCAGTGATTGCTGGCCGCCCCGAGACCCCGTTCGACATGCCCTTCACCCGGCTGCTGGACGGCGGCAGCGACTGGGAATACTTCCGGCCCGTGCGCCCCGGCGACCGCATCACCGCCGTGGCCCGCATCGACGACATCAACGAGCGCACCGGCAGCATCGGCCTGATGCTCATCACGACCATCGTAATTACCTACACCAACCAGTTCGGCCAGACCGTGGCCACCCAGACCAGCACTTCGATCCGATATTAGCGGCGGACCAGCGCAGCAGGCTGAAGCGTTCCGGCCGCGATTGAATAGAGGTCCAAGGATGCCAGACCAGGTCTTTTGGGACCATGTTTCGGAGGGGACGGAAATTCCGCCCTTGGTGAAGCATCCCACGACGCAGCAGTTGGTCAAATACGCCGGAGCGTCCGGCGATTACTACCAGATCCACTACGACAAGGACTTCGCCCAAGGCACCGGCCTGGAAGACGTGATTATCCACGGCGCGTTGAAAAACGCCTTTCTGGGGAACCTGGTGACCGACTGGATGGGCTCTCACGGCAACCTCAGACGCTTGGCCTGCCAGTACCGCGGCATGGACATCCCCGGCCACCCGATCACCGCCAAGGGTGTGGTGACCCGCAAGTACGAGGACGCCGGGGCCTTTCTGGTGGACTGCGATATTTGGCTGGAGAACGAACAGGGGCAACGGACCACTCCCGGCAGCGCCACGGTGGCCTTGCCCCGGAGCTAGCCCGGCCCATCCACACCCGGTGATGGGCGCTTCCACCCGCCCGCCCACGGCAGCTGCGAGGCTGCCGGGCCATGCAGTTGCAATGGCCGCCCAACCGGCTCCCGTGTTATTAAGGCATGTGGTCTTAAGGAGTAAGCATTGGTTGACACACTGATCGACAAGGTAGCCATCGTAACCGGGTCCGGCCGGGGCATCGGCCGGGGTATCGCCAGGGAGATGGCTGCGGAAGGCGCAAAAGTTGTTGTGGTGGACCCCGGCGTCAACGTCGATGGGACGGGCGAAGACCACTCGGTTGCCGCTCAGGTGGCGAGCGAAATCAAGGACGCCGGCGGCGAGGCGGTCCCCTGCATGGAGTCGGTCACCAGCATGGAGGGGGGGGAGAGAATCGTCCAGACTGCGATTGACAACTTCGGCCGTCTGGACATCGTCGTCACCTGCGCCGGCATCCTGCGCGACCGGATGGTCTTCAACATGACCGAGCAGGAGTGGGACGACGTTATCGCCGTACACCTCAAGGGCACCTTCACCGTGGTGAAGAATGCCTGCATTCTGTTCCGCCAGCAGCGCTCCGGGCGGATCATCACCTTCACCTCCGAATCAGGACTGGTCGGCAACTCGGGCCAAGCCAACTACGGTGCGGCCAAGTCGGGCATCGCCGGGTTCACCAAAGTCGTGGCCAAAGACATGGGCCGCTACGGGGTGACGGCCAACGCCATCGCTCCCCGGGCCAACACCCGCATGATCGGCGACATCCCAGACAGCGCCGCGGAAATCAGGGCCCGCAGCGGTGTGGCCCCCATCAGTGGTGAGGACCAATTGACCGAACTGGACCCCGACCACATCGCCCCCTTCATCTGCTACCTGGCCAGCGACTATGCCTCCAACGTGAACGGCCAGACTTTCCTGGTCTACGGCGACACCGTCTCCCTGATGTCTCAGCCCCGGCCGGAACGCTCCATCTACGAGCCCTCGGGACACTGGGACCTGGAGACGCTGTCGCCCCTGGCCCGGGACGTGCTCACCAAGGACATTTACAATCCGGCCCCGTCGCGTCAGTAGCGGCGAAGCGCGATGGGCACCTTTTACCGGGCCCTGACGGTGCTGAGCGCGGATGGTAATAGCGAAGAAACAGTGGCGGCGTTAGTGGATACCGGAGCAAGCTATACTTCCCTTCCGGCCTCAATGCTACGTCGCTTGGGAATTGCGCCAACTGGCCGCATGGAGTTTGAGTTGGCCAACGGCGCCATCATCGAGCAGAACACCGGCGAAGCAAGGGTACGGGTTGACGGCGTAGAAGCTGCTAGCACCGTTATATTCTGCGAGGAGCATGAACCAATCCTGCTGGGCGCTGAGACGCTGGAAGGCGCGTCGCTGGTGGTAGATCCTACACGCCAACGCTTATTTCCGGCGAGCGCTTTGAGAATGTGAATCCGCTCATGAAGAAGCTAGTGACCGGCAACCGGACAACTCAATCGAAGCCGTTCTACTGGCCGTTGTCGGTAGTAAGCGCCGACGGAGAAACGGTCGAGACGGTGAAGGCGCTGGTGGGAACCCGCGCTACTTTCACTATGTTCCCGGCCTCGATGCTGCGCCGGTTGGGGATTGT
Source organism: Dehalococcoidia bacterium (assembly GCA_965197575.1). Lineage (GTDB taxonomy): Bacteria > Chloroflexota > Dehalococcoidia > Lucifugimonadales > UBA3495 > VXOI01. The sequence continues at coordinate 3,783,492 of OZ240214.1, read as the reverse complement.
TCCGCAGCGCCGCGTTAGCTTTGAGTTGCCCGACGAGAGTTTCACCGAGCATGACATCGGTGAAGCGCGTTTGAGAATCAATGACGCCGCGGGCACCAGAATAGTGGTGTTTGGCAATGAGGACGACCTGGTTGTGATAGGCGTTCACACCTTGGAAGGGTTCGCATTGGAGATAGACCCGGAGCGCGAGATGCTGGTTCCGGCGCGGGGCCTGCTGATGCGAGTGGAGGGATAACGTCATCGACCGCTTCGCCGGCGCTTGGCGGCTGCTCTCCTGCGAGGGGCGGTGGTCTGACGGCCGGGTTACGTTTCCCTACGGGGAACACCCCGGCGGGATGTTAATGTACGATGGGAACGGCCACTTCTCCGGGCAAATCATGACCCGCGAGAGGCCCGGCTTCGTTACAGGCAACCTTCTCAAGGGGACCGATGACGAGGTGAGGGCCGCCTTCGAGGGCTACGTGGCCTATTACGGCTCCTACTCGCTGGACCAACGGCGGGGCTTGATGGTCCACACCGTAGAGGGAAGTTTCTTTCCCAACTGGGTCGGCGACGTCCAGACCAGGACCTACGAATTCCGGGGCGAGACCCTGCAACTTAGCACCATGCCCATCAAGGGCTCCCGCGCCGACCTGACGGTCGTGCTGGTGTGGGAGCGCGCCGGCGCAACTCCCCAGGCCGTCACCGCGGCCGAAGCCGGAACAAACTCCACCCAATAACGCAAGAGGCGAAACAGATGCCCAATCTCGTGAAAGACAAAGTTGCCATCGTTACCGGCTCGGGCCGCGGAATCGGCCGTGGCGTCGCCCTGCTCATGGCCGAAGAAGGCGCGAAGGTGGTGGTGGTGGACCCCGGCGTGAACGTCGACGGCACCGGCTCCGACATGTCCGTCGCCGAGCAGGTGGTCGCCGAAATCAGGGAGCGCGGCGGCGAAGCGGCGGCCTGCACCGAGTCCGTCGCCAACATGTCCGGCGGCGAGAAGATCGTGCAGACCGCTCTCGACAACTTCGGCAAGCTGGACATCGTGGTCACGGTGGCCGGGATTCTCCGCGACCGCATGGTCTTCAACATGAGCGAGCAAGAGTGGGACGACGTTATCGCCGTGCATCTGAAGGGTACCTTCTCGGTGGTGAAACACGCTTCGGTCCTGTTTCGCCAGCAGCGTTCGGGCCGGATCATCACATTCAGTTCCACGTCGGGTCTCTACGGCAACTCGGGCCAAGCCAACTACGGCGCGGCCAAGGACGGCATCGCCGGTTTCACCAGAGTAGTGGCCCGCGACATGGGACGTTACGGGGTGACCGCCAACGCCATCTCGCCGAGCGCGGCCACCCGCATGACCACCAGCGTACCCGACGAAGCTCGGGAACTCCGGGCGGCCCGCGGCATCAGCACCGGCGCCAGCACGACCCTGCGCGGCGGCCCCGACGACATTGCGCCTATGGTGGTGTGGCTGGCCTCCGATGAGGCGGCCCACGTGAACGGCCACGTGTTCCACGTGACCGAGGGGTTGATCAACCTTCTGAACGAGCCGCAGCCGGTGAAGACCATCCAGAAACAGGGCAAGTGGACGGTGGAAGAGCTGGCCCGCGTCTTCCCAACCACCATCGGGCTGGAGCTCCACAACCCCGCGCCCAGCCAGGTGCGGGAGTAAGACGGCTGAGTCTGGTAACATGGCGCTAGACGGGTTCAAGACCGTGCAGACCTACAACCGGATTGGGGGAATACGAAATGACCACGGAAACACCGCAACCATCGCAAGTCGACGTTGTCGAGATATACCGCTCACTGGGCCGTCTGGAGAACGCTCAAGGGGAGCTAAAAGAACAATTTGTCCGTTATGAGGAACGGAACGAAGCTCGATTCACCCGATTCGAAGAGCGGATCGAAGCCCGGTTAATCCAATCCGAAGAGCGGACCGAAGCCCGGTTAATCCAATCCGAGGAGCGGACCGAAGCCCGGTTAGTCCAATCCGAAGAGCGGACCGAAGCCCGGTTTGCCCGCCTCGAAGGCAGAATCGACCGGCTGGTCTTAACGTTATTCGGATTCGGAGCAACCATTATGGCAACGATGGCGGCAATACTTGTAAAGCTGTTGCTGGGTGGCTAACCGCTGCGCTCGGACGTGAGCCACGCGCATAACCTAAAATCCAAGACCTATCTCTGAGGACTGAGCCATGTTCACCAACTTTTCGGCTTCCTACGCCGGGCACGTGGTCGACGACAACCTGGGTTTCGAGGGCACGCCGGCCAACGACCGCTGGTATTCCAACGACCGGCTGGTCGAGACCTACGACTGGGCCTTGGACATCGCCCAGCACCTTGAAGACAACGGCTACAACGAGTTCTGGATGGCCGAGCACCACTTTCAGCCGGAAGGGTACGAGGGCATCCCCAACCTGCTGATGCTGGGCCTCTACCTGGCCACGCAGACCAAGAGCCTGCGGTACGGCTGCGGCTTTAACATCACGCCCATGTGGCACCCGTTGCGGCTGGCGGAAGACTTCGCCATGGCCGACATCCTCACCAAGGGCCGCGTCATCTTCGGCGTCGGGCGCGGTTACCACACGCGGGAGGTCGAGACCTTCGGTTCACCGATGCGCGACTCGGACGCCAACCGCGAGTTGTTCGAAGAACAGGTGGAAGTGATCATCAAGGCATTCAGCGAGGAGTCCTTCTCCCACCAGGGCAAACACTTCCAGATACCGGCCCGGGTGCCCTACCGAGGCTACGAGTTGGAGAAGCTGACCCTGGTGCCCCGGCCGGTCAATCAGCCGGTGGACATCTGGCAGCCGTTGGTCAGCGGCAACCCGCGCGGCATCGATTTCATGGCCAAGATGGGCATCAAGCCGGTAATCGCCAACAACCCGGAGCCGACTCTAGGCGAGCGGATGCGGCTGTACCAGGAAGCCCAGTTGGCCTACGGACGCGAGACCCAACTGGGTGAGGGCGTGGCCCTCGGCTACCGCGTGTTCATGGCGGAGAGCCAGGAAAAGGCTATCGAAACGGCCCGCCCCTACTTCGAAGAAGCGATGAAGTTCGCCGCGCCCCTCGGCCTCATGCCGCTGTCGCCGGAGCAGATAGACTCGGTGGCCACCGGCGGGCGGGCCCGTGGCGTGAAGCTGCCGACCCTGGAAGAGGCCGTGGAGGGAGGCTCCTGGCTTTGCGGACCGCCCGAATCGGTGCTGGAGAGCTTGAAGTCGGCGGAGGAGAAGTACCCCGGCGTGGAGCGGGTGAACATCGGCTCGGTGATGGGAATGCCGCTGGAGGTCTTCAAGGACCAGTTGAGCATCTTCGCCGAAGAGGTAATGCCCGCCTTCCGGGGTTAAGCCGCTAGGGGCCGCAACGGGGCATGGCTTGTAGGGGTGTCTCGCGAAACGCCCCTACTCTTCTTTCATGGGGATGGTGCCCCAGGTTATGGCCCCGGCGTCCTGGGTCATCCCCTGCTCTTGGGCCAGTTCCCGGATGCTCAGCAGGGTGGCGTTCACCTCCGGCGTCAGGAACACCCAATCGGGTTCCTCGGGGAACCAGTAGGGCGAGTTGATCCGCACCACCTTCTTCTCATCATCGTTCAGGTAAATGCCGAACTTGGATGCGTCCTGCATCTGAAACTACTCCCTAATTGCCGCCCGGTCCGTTCCCGGCGGCTATTCCATATTGAGCGTCGCCGAGCGCCGCTAGGTCTGCCCGTCCGGGGCCGGGGCCTCGGCGGCGGCCTCGCTTCCTTGCCGGTCTGACCGCGGTGAAGGGCCACGGGTGGCTGCGGGCGCCGGCTGGGCGTACACCCCGCGGTACTCCGGCGGCAGTTGCGCCGCGACTCGCTCCATGATCATCCGAAGCATGGTCTGCATCACTTCTTTCGAGGGGCGGCCTTCCACCACGGGCAGGCTGAAGGGCGCGCCTATGCTGGTCTTCAACCGGCACAACGGGAAGCCCAGCCGCCAGCTTGGCAGCTTCTCGGTCCCGGTCACGCCCACGGGCAGGATGGGCGCCTGTGACTTTAGCGCCAGGAACACCACGCCTAGCATTCCGTCCTTGAGGGTATGGTCCGGGCTGCGGTGGCCCTCGGGAAAGATAACCACCGCCCGGTCGCGCTCCAAGTGGCCCATGACCACCCTGACCGCGTCGACGCCCACCCTGGACCGGTCGAAGGGCCAGACGTGGAAACTCCGCATGATGAACCGGCTGAATCGAGTCGCGAACAATTCTTTCTTGCCGATGAAGTAGAGCGGACGGGGGATGCTGGCCACCAGCAACGGCGGATCGTTATTGGACAGGTGGTTGCAGACCAGGATAAGCGGCCCGTGAGGCGGCACGTTTTCCTCGCCGACGATCTCGAACCGCCCGAAAACATTGAAGCAGAACCGGGCGAACCGCCGGCCGGAGCGGTAGACCCACTTCGCCTCCCGAAAGCTCGCACGGGGTCGCGTCAAAGGGCGCATCAGCGGTCACACGCCTTTTCGACGATGCAGTCCACAACCTGCTCGATGGTCAGGTGGCCGGTGTCCAACCGCCAAGCGTCGGCGGCGGGACGAAGGGGCGAGTCGTTGCGCGAGGAGTCTATAGCGTCCCGGTCCCGTGTCTCTTGGAGCACGGTCTCATAGGCGGTCTCGCGGCCCCGGTCCCGTGTCTCTTGCCAGCGGCGCCGGGCCCGTTGCTCGGCCGAGGCCAGCAGGTACACCTTCAGGCCGGCGTCGGGCAGCACCACCGTTCCGATGTCGCGGCCTGTCATGACGATCTCGCCCTCGGCGGCTATGGCCCGCTGCCGGGCGACCAGCGCCCGGCGCACCGGCGAGGCTTTGGAGACCTGGCTTACGTTGCCTTCTACCTCCGGCTCCCGCAATTCCGGGCCTATCTCATGGCCGGCGATTGCCACGCGGGAGCTATCCGTGCTGACCAGTTGGACGGTGTGGGCCTCGGCCAGCGCGCCGAGGGCTTCCTCGTCGTTCAAGGGCGCGCCCTCTCGGAGGGCCAGCCAGGTTACGGCGCGGTACATTACCCCGGTGTCCAGGAACCAGAAGCCCAAGCGTTCGGCGACGGCCCGACCGACGACGGTCTTGCCGGCAGCCACGGGGCCGTCAATTGCAATGGTGCGCACCATGAGTTTCCAGAGAGCGTCAGAAGAGGATGAGACTAGGCGTCGCGGTTCAGGTTGGCCAGGAATTCCTTGTTGTTGTTGGACTTGCCCAAGTGCTCCAGCACCCGCTCGGTGGCGTTGGAGTTGCCGTCGTTGGCAATCAGGCTGATCATGCGGCGGAGCAGCACGATCTGCTTGAGGGTTTCTTCGGAAAAGAGCAACTCCTCCCGGCGGGTGCCGCTGCGGGCAATGTCGATGGCGGGGAAGTAGCGGCGTTCGGCCAAGCGCCGGTCCAAGTGCAACTCCATGTTGCCGGTGCCCTTGAACTCCTCGTAGATCACTTCGTCCATGCGGCTGCCGGTGTCGACCAAGCAGGTGGCGATGATGGTCAGGCTGCCGCCCTCCTCGATGTTGCGGGCCGCGCCAAAGAACTTCTTGGGCGGATATAGGGCGATGGGGTCGATGCCGCCGGAGAGGGTGCGTCCGCTGGTGGGCACCGCCAGGTTGTAGGCGCGGGTGAGCCGGGTGATGCTGTCCAGCAGGATCACCACGTCGTGCCCCATCTCGACCAGCCGCTTGGAGCGTTCCAAGGCCAGCTCGGCGACGCGGCATTGCTCTTCAACCGATTCGTCGAAGGTGGAGGCAAAAACGTCGCCATCCACCGAGCGCCGCATATCGGTGACTTCCTCGGGGCGTTCGCCGATGAGGGCGACCATGAGGATGGCCTCGGGGCAGTTGGAGACGACTCCGTGGGCGATCTGCTTGAGCATGGTGGTCTTGCCCGCCTTGGGCGGAGAGACGATCAGCCCGCGCTGACCCAGGCCGATGGGGGCGAAGAGGTCGACCATGCGGGTCGAAAGGTCCGGCGAACCGGTCTCCAGCACCACCTGCCGGTCGGGAAACACCGGGGTCATGTGCTCGAAGGTGGCGCGGTAACGGCTCTGGGCCTTGTCGGTATCGAGGCCGTTGATCTTCTCTACCCGCACCAAGCCGAAGTAGCGCTCGCCTTCCTTGGGCGGGCGCACCTGGCCGGTGACGGTGTCGCCGGTGCGCAGGCCGAACCGGCGGATCTGCGACTGGGAGATGTACACGTCGCCGGAACTCCGGTTGGAGACGACCTGGCGCAGGAAGCCGTAGCCTTCGTCCATGGTCTCCAGAATCCCGGTGGAGAACAGGGACTGCTGGGCGGAGGCGACCTGGAACAACCGGCCGAGCAGGTCTTCCCGGTGCAGGTTGCTCAAGGCAGCGCTGTCGTTCAGGCCAACGGTACCGGCCAGGCTGAGTAACTCTTCTTTGGACTTACTCCCCAGTTCCGCCACGTCCAAAGTATTTTGGATAGCCGCCATGATCACCTCATCCTTTTTCGACGGTTGCCGCCGCCGGGGCCGCTGAGATTTAGCTTCTTTGTCCGTGCCCAACGCGATGGGACCGGATGACTCAGGGTTATCCAAGAAATCTCCTCGCTCTCAGGGTTTCCGGCGGTGAATCATTGTTTCGACGCCTTTTGCCAGTCGGCCATAAACCGGGCCAGGCCGGCGTCGGTCAAGGGGTGCTGCACCATCTGGACCAGGGTCCTGTAGGGCACCGTCGATATGTGGGCCCCGGCCTTGGCCGCCAGGGTGCAGTGCAACGGATGGCGGATGCTGGCCGCCATCACCTGGGTCTCGATCCCGTATTGCCGGAACAATGCGGCGATGTCGGCGATGAGGTCGATTCCCTCGTGGCCGATGTCGTCCAGCCGCCCGATGAACGGGCTGACCACGGTGGAACCGGCCTGGGCCCCCAGCAGGGCCTGGTTCACCGAAAAGCACAGGGTCTGGTTGACCTTGATGCCCTCGCCAGCCAGCACGGAGATAGCCTCGAATCCCTCCAGGGTGCTCGGAATCTTCACCCACGGATCGGGAATCCAGCTAGCGATGTCGCGTCCCTCGGCGACCATCCCCTCGACGTCCTGGGAAACCACCTCTACGGAGATCGGGCCGTCGACGATGTCGGCGATTTCCCGCACCGCCGTCTTGTAGCTCTCCGCGTCGCCGATTCCCACGGCGGAGGCCAGCGACGGGTTGGTGGTAACACCGCTGATGACGCCCAACCGGGCGCCGTCGCGGATTTCCTGAATGTTGGCCGTGTCCAAAAACAACTTCACGACATCACCGCCTATAGCGGGAGCGGCTGCTGACTGCCCTCCCGGATTGTTTTCTTGGCAGCGCCGATGAAACCCGCGAACAACGGATGGGGCCGGTTGGGGCGCGACTTGAACTCCGGGTGGTATTGCACGCCCACCATGAACGGGTGGTCCCTCACCTCGCCGGCCTCCACCAGCTTGCCGTCGGGGGACAGCCCCCCGATGATCAGGCCGGAGTTCTCCAGCGATTCCCGGTAGGCGTTGTTCAACTCGAAACGGTGGCGGTGGCGCTCCATCACCAAGTCCGTGCCGTAAGCCTCTTGGGTCAGCGTGTGTTCCAGCGGCTTGCAGGGATAGCCGCCCAAGCGCATCGTGCCACCCTTGTTTGTGACCGCCTCCTGTTCCGGCATGATGTGGACCACCGGGTGGGGCGTGTCGGGCTCCAGTTCCGACGAGTTGGCGTCCTTCAGGCCCAGCACGTTGCGCGCCCACTCGATGACCATCACCTGCAACCCCAGGCACAGCCCCAGGTACGGCACCTGATGCTGCCGGGCGTAGCGCACGGTGTCGACCATGCCCTCCACCCCCCGGGTCCCGAAGCCGCCGGGCACCACTATGCCGCAGGCGTCTCCCAGCAACGAGTCGGGGCCGTATCTCTCAACGTCCTCGGAGTGTACCCACTGGAGCTCGATGTTACGCTCGTGCCCGATGCCGGCATGGCGCAGGGCCTCCCGCACCGACAGATAGGAGTCGGGGTACTCCACGTACTTGCCGACCAGGGCAATGGAGAGCTTTTCGTTGGGCTGGCACATGGTATCGACCATCGCCGCCCACTCCGACAGGTCCCGGTGGTACCCGTGCAGGCCGAGCGAGTCGAGGATGATGTCACCCAGGCCGGCCTCTTCCAGCAACAGGGGCACCTTGTAAACGTTGTCCACCGTCTCCAATGGGATCACGGCGTTGCTCGGAACGTCGCAGAAGGACGAAATCTTCTCGCAGATGGAGCTTGGCACGGGGTGGTCGCTGCGGCAGATGATGGCGTCGGGCTGCACGCCGATGGAGCGCAGCTCCCGGACGCTGTGCTGGGTGGGCTTGGTCTTGAGTTCCTGGGCGGCGACGATGTAGGGAAGCAGGGTGAGATGAACGTAGAAGACGTTGTCCCGGCCCACCTGGTTCCGCATCTGCCGCACGGCCTCCAGGAAGGGCAACCCCTCGATGTCGCCAACCGTGCCGCCCACCTCGACCACGATCACCTCTGCGCCGGACTCCGCGGCCAGCCCGACGATTCGCTCTTTGATGTCGTTGGTCACGTGAGGCACGCTCTGGATGGTGCCGCCAAGAAAGACGCCCTGGCGCTCCTTGGCGATGAGGTTCAGGTAGACTTCCCCGGCGGTAAGGTTGGAGCTTCGGGTCAATTCCAGGTCGATGAACCGCTCGTAGTGGCCCAAGTCCAAGTCGGTCTCGCCGCCGTCTTGGGTAACGAACACCTCGCCGTGCTGGTAGGGCGACATGGTGCCCGGGTCGACGTTCAGGTACGGGTCGAGCTTGAGGACGGAGACGGTGAGGCCACGGCTTTTCAGAATGCGTCCTATGGAAGCGACGCAGATCCCTTTGCCTATCGAGCTAACCACTCCGCCGGTGACGAAGATAAACTTTGTCGGCATGTACCCACGTAGAAATCGCAAATGGAAGAGGGCTAAGTATCAAGGGGAGCACCGGAGGAACCGCGCACAACGTCACATTGGACTTGTAAAGCGAGTCTGCCTGAATTATAGGAAGCGTCCTGAAGCGGTGTCAAGGGGTTGGAAGCAAATCGATGCGGCATAATGGACTGAAAACCCGGCGGCGCGAATTTCACCCGATATTTGCCATTCTCCGACAGCCTGCCCGGGTGGCTTGGAATGCTACACTGATTGGGAGAGGACGGAATTCTATGGTCTGGCTCGACATTGCTATTGTAGTGGTCTGGGCGGCCGCCGGGCTTTGGGGCTTCTTCAGCGGAGTGCTGGGGCTGGTGTTGCCGTTTATCGGCATGGCCTTCGGCCTAGCCTTGGGCAGCCGCTATGGCGAGACGCTGGGCAACATCTTTTCCGGCGTCACCGACAACGAAGACGCGCAAAGGCTGACCGGGTTTCTGATCATTGTCGTCGTGTGTTCCGTCGCGGGCGGGATCATTGCCTTCATGGCCCGGTCGCTCCTGTCGGTAATTCCCGTGGCCAACATGGGCAACCGGCTGCTGGGGCTGGTGGTGGGGGTGATACTCGGTTTTGTGCTGCTCTCGGGCATTTTCACCGGCCTGCAACGGTACCCGGTAAAGGACGTAGACATCAAGATCGAAGACTCCAAGCTGGCCGTGTTCCTCGCCGACAACTTCGACGTGATCATCCGCGGCGTGCGGCTCATTCCTTCCGACTGGGACGACGAGCCAAAGGGATTCTAGCGCCGCGCACCCGCCCGCTATGCGGTATAATGGGCTACAGGGCCCGGCCGCCCTCGATGATTTCGGAGTGACGGGGGCCGGGCCTCTGCTTTTTGCAATCTACTCTGACCGGAGCCCAGCGTGGTTGAGCAGGTTGAAATCGATCGGCTAGCTGGTGAGCCGCGGCCCGGCCCGGACGCCCCGGAGCCGGTGGAGCCGGGCGTCTTGATCCGCGCCCCGGTCCTGGTGCTCAACCTTAATTACGTCCCGGTCAACGTCTGCTCAGTGCGCCGCGCCATCGTCATGGTCGGCAAGGGCAAGGCCGAGCTGTTGGAAAACCACAACGGCCAGATCCACACGGTGACAGAGATAATCGACGCGCCTTCGATCATCCGCTTGGTATATCTGGTCAAGCGCCCCTTCCTGCCCCGCAAGCTCTCCAAGAAAGAGGTGTTCCTGCGCGACCGTTTCACCTGCCAATACTGCGGGAAGAAGGCCCAGGACCTGACGCTGGACCATGTGGTACCCAGGCGTCAGAACGGAGCGCACACTTGGGAAAACGTGGTTACCGCCTGCAACCGCTGCAACCTGCGCAAGGCGGGACGCACCCCGGTGGAAGCGCGGATGGCGTTGCAAAAGCCGCCCCGCGCGCCCGACCCCAACCCCTACCTGATCCTCCAGAACCGGGTCATCCTGGAGGCTTGGCGTCCCTACATCCCATGGTCGGAGCGCGACTGACGCTGTTCTCAACGGTACATGTACCATCAGTCCGGCCTCGGCAACATCCCCTTCCGCTCCGGGAGGTAATCCATGACTACCAGACTGCCGCCTTCCTTCCGAAAAAAGCCCGGCCGCAGAAAGCCCAGTTTGCCGGAGGACGCCGAATTACCTGTTGACGTCCCCTTCTCCGTCCGCCCCGACCCCGACGCTCCCGACGACGACGAACCCCTGCCCGACGCCATGCAACAAGAAGAACACGTAACCGAAACCATCCACGTCGTCAGGACTTTCTTCTTGGGCCGCCCAGGTGTGCTGGTCAGCGGCGATTCCCCGGTCTATTACCTGGACGGCGCGGGACGCCAGCAGATTCTCCGCCCGGACTGCTACGTCGCCTTCGGCGTCAACCCCATCTCCATCCGCCGCCGTAACGGTTACTTCATCCATCAGGTGGGGCAGCCTCCCGACTTCGCGTTGGAGATAGCCTCGGTCAGCACTTACGGGAACGACCTGGGCCCCAAGCGCGAGCTATATGCCCGCCTGGGCATCGGCGAATACTGGCGGTTCGACGCCACCGGCGGAGATTACTACAGGGAGCCGCTGGTGGGGGAAACGCTAGTGGAGGGAGAGTACCGGCGCCTCGCGGTCCGCCAGGAGCCTGACGGAGTGATCCGGGGACACAGCCCAACTCTGGGTCTGGACCTTTGCTGGATAGCCGGAAACCTGAAATTCTTCGATCCGGCGGAAGGCGTCTACCTCCTGAACCTGCCCGACGAGCAAGCCGCCCGCCGGGCCGCCGAAGCGCGCGCCGATGCCGAGCAAGCCGCCCGCCGGGCCGCCGAAGCCGAGGCGCAACAGTTGCGCGAAAGGCTGCGGCAACTTGAGGAACCCCCGCCGGAGCCGGAAAGCCCGGCGGCGAGTTGATGGCCGCCTTTACCACTGGCGAAGAGTCCGAATGCTCCCGTTCGAACGCACCGCGGGACCGTGAAAATACTTCCTCGGGCAGCCCGCTATGGTGGGCTGAGAAAGCGGCGAGGTCCTATGGGGATACTAGCCCGCCGGGCTCTCAGCAGTCTCCGGGCTGAATCGGCCGACCGAGGGCAGCTCCAGCATCAGCACTTCCAAGGCCAGGCGGGCGCTGGCGTTGCGGTCGAGGGCGGTCATGGCGCCGGTCAGGCGTCGGATGGAGCGGGCGATTTGCCCCGTGGTCAGCCCGGCGGCGTAGGCGCGCAGGTCGTCCAGCCGGTCGGCGTTGTGCAGGTATTGGTCCGCCCCTTCCTTGATCAGGAGCAGATCGCGCCACCAGCGGAGCCACAGGCCCAGCAGCTCCTTGGCCGCTCCCCGGTTGGACGTGAATAGCGAGGCCACCTCGTTCGCGTAGGCAAACCGCGTCTCCAGGCCGGCTTCCATCGTTTCCAACATCCGCTCCAGGTCGGCCTGCCGTTGCTCCAGCACCTGCGGGTCGCCCAACGCCGTTATCGCCCAGCCCAGGCAGCCCTGCGACAACCGGAACAGCCGGTCGGCCTCTTCGGTAGACACCGGGGACGATTCCGGGGGCGGTCCCTGTCGGCGGACGGTGAGCCACTCCACCATAGCCCGGTGGGACAGAGGGCGAAGCGGCAGGGTCTGGCAACGGGAGCGGATGGTGGTAAGGACCGTCTCTTCGTCCTCGGCCAGCAACAGGAACAAGACTTGGGGAGGCGGCTCTTCCAGCGTCTTCAGCAGGGCGTTGGCGGCTTCCGGGCTCATGGAGTCCGCGCCGTCGAAGATGACCACGGTGCTCGAACCCTCGTAGGGGTTCAGGTTCACCAGCCGCAGCACGTCCTTAACGTCGTCGATGCCGATGACGGTCCGGCTGGCCCGGCTCTGGTCGCGCCCCTCGGCGTCGAGGCCGACGACCCGCACGTCGGCGTGGATACCGGCGGCGATGCGGGTGCATTGGGCGCAGTCGCCGCAGGGCGCACCGGGCCTTCGCTGGCAGTTGACCGCCCGGGCCAAGTCCACGGCCAAGGTCATCTTCCCCACGTGGGGCGGGCCGGTCAGCAGGTAGGCGTGAGAATATCGCCCTTGGGCCAAGGCAGGCTCAAGCCGCAGCAACAGATGGTCCTGCCCGAAGACCTGCCACATCAGCGCGCGGCCCGTGTCCGGCAAGGCCCGCCGGTCATTCCAACGGCACGTCGCAGTGCATCATGTCCTGGTAGCTCTCGCGGCGGCGGATGAGCCGCGAGCTTCCGTCGGCCACCAACGCCATCGGCGGGCGCGGGTTGTGGTTGTAGTTGCTGGCCATAGACGGACAGTAGGCGCCGGCGACCGGGATGGCCAGAATGTCGCCCGATTCCAAGTGCGGCAGATTTACGTCGCTGGCCAGCAGGTCGCCCGACTCGCAGTATTTGCCGGCGATGGTGACCGTTTCCGACGGCTCGCGGTCGGCCTTGTTGGCGGCTACCACTTCGTATTCGGCTTGATAGAGGGCCGGACGGATGTTGTCGCCCATGCCCCCGTCGACGCTGACGTATTTGCGGACGCCGGGGATGTCCTTGATTGCGCCGACGCGGTAGAGGGCCACGCCGGAGGGGCCGATGATGGAGCGCCCCGGCTCGATGACCAGCGTCGGCGGCTCCATGTCCAACTCGCGGCAGGTCGAGGTCATAGCGGAGACGATGGTCTCGGCGTAATCGGCGATGGACGGAGGCTGCTGGTCGCGGGTGTAGGCCACGGCGAACCCGCCGCCGGGACTCAACCGTTGCAGGGCCAGTCCCTCTTCGCGGAACTCGGCGGCGAACCTGATCACCAGCTCGGTCGCCACCCGGTAGGGCTCCAGCTCGAAGACCGGCGACCCCAGGTGAAAGTGCAGGCCGCGCAGGTTGAGGTTTTTGGCGGCCAGCGCCTGCCGCACCGCTTCGGCGGCGTGGCCGGTCTGCACCGAAAAGCCGAACTTGGAGTCCAGAATGCCAGTGGTGGTGTAGACGTGGGTGTGGGGGTCTATGCCCGGCGACACGCGCAACAGGATGTCCTGGGTCTTGCCGGCTTCTCCAGCCAGGTGGTCCAGCAAGGCCAGTTCATGGAAGCTGTCCACGACGACCCAGCCGATGGAATGTTGCAGCCCTTCCTCCAACTCCTGCGGGGTCTTGTTGTTGCCGTGGAAGTAGACCTCGTCCATCGGCACCCCGGCGTTGATGGTGGTGGCAAGCTCCCCGCCGGACACCACGTCGAACCCCAAGCCTTCCTCGTGGAGCAGCCGGGCCAGCGCGGGGTTGATGTAGGCCTTGCAGGCGTAGCTGACCTGCGTGTCGGGGTGGCGGCTGCGGAACTCTTGGACGAAGGAGCGGCAGCGGGCCCGGATGGTGGCCTCGTCGAGCACGTATACCGGGGTGCCGTACTCCTCGGCTAGGTCAAGGGAACTGCAACCGCCGATGACCAAGTGCCCATCGGCGTTAACCTCGGCGGTGTCGGGGAACACGGACTTTGGGAACATTGGGAAATCCTCCGCTGGATTTGGTGCAGTTGTCGTTGGCTCCGCTCTATATGACGTTACGCCCGAATAAACGATGCGGTAGGAGCTCAGCGCTGGCGGCGAAAGAGTTGCCAGACGGAGACTGAGAAGCCGGGGAGCAGGTCGCCCCCTTCGAGCGTGTCGTCTTCGGTCAGGACCACCGGCTCTGCGAATGAGCGGTAGACGGTTACGGTAGTGCGCTCCGGGTCGGCAACCCACACTTGCTGCGAGCCGTAGCTGAGCCACATCATCGCCTTGGCGGCCATTTCGGGGTTGGAGTTACTGGGCGACTTTATCTCCACCGCCAGGTCGGGGGCCATTTCCGGGTAGCCCTGCGTGCCTGCGCGGAGGCGGCCAGGGGCGAACCACGCAACATCCGGGGCGCGAACGGTGTCGGGGTCCCGTTCCAGCCGGTAGCCGGGCTCTCCCGTCCTGGTCGCACCATAGTGGTTAGTACGGGCATACAGTTCCACGGCGAAGGCTGTTTGCATTACGGCGTCGCCGTGCGGGTCTCCGGCAGGCATCTTCTCTATCAACACTCCCCGGATAAGCTCGTACCGTTTGCCATCCCCGCGCGGCATGGCCAGCAGTTCCTCGGCCGTAACCAGTATTGCTTTCGTAGTCATAGGGCCGTTTCACCTCAGACTTATCGTAGCGCCGGCGCGGTCAGGGCTCAGCGCCGACGACGGAAGAGCTGCCAGACCGGGACGGAGAAGGTGGGCAGCAGGTCGCCTCCGTCGAGCGTGTCGTCTTCGGTCAGGACCACCGGCGCGGCATAGGGCAAGTAGACGGTGATGGTGACTCGCTCGGGGTCGGCGACCCACACTTGCTTAGAGCCATAGCTGAGCCACATCATGGCCTTGGCCGCCATTTCGGGGTTGGAGTTGCTGGGCGACTTTATCTCCACCGCCAGGTCGGGGGCCATTTCCGGGTAGCCCTGTATGCCTTGGGGAAGGCGGCCCGGCGCGAACCACGCGACGTCCGGGGCGCGCACGGTATCGGGGTCACGCTCCAACCGGTAGCCGGTCTCACCCACGCGGGTTACGCCGTAGTCGTTGACGCGAGCGTACATTCCCACAATCAAGTGCGTGCTGTCTACGGCTTCTCCATGAGGGTCTCCAGTAGGCATCTTCTCAATCAGGACTCCCCGGATAAGTTCATACCGCTTGCCGTCGCCGCGCGGCATCGCCAGCAGTTCGGCGGCTGTAATCAGCTTGGTTTTCGTGGTCATTACGGCATTCCACCTCGGACCCTATTCTAGCACGGCGGGCGGGCCGGTTTCGTTGACGCTGGGGTGTGGCGCGTATATAGTACGGGCGTCCTGGCACCCTGCT
The DNA here is from genome assembly GCA_965197575.1 of Dehalococcoidia bacterium. Lineage (GTDB taxonomy): Bacteria > Chloroflexota > Dehalococcoidia > Lucifugimonadales > UBA3495 > VXOI01. The sequence continues at coordinate 3,768,328 of OZ240214.1, read as the reverse complement.
TTTTACCCCTTAATCCGGGAGGTGCTACATTGCGAATTCAGGTTACCGTCAACGGGCAGTCCAGGGAAGCTGACGTTGAACCCCGGCTGTTGCTGGTGCACCTCCTGCGGGAGAACCTCGGGCTGACCGGCACCAAGATTGGGTGCGACACCAGCCAGTGCGGCGCTTGCGTGGTGCGGATGAACGGCATGACCGTCAAGTCGTGCACCGCCCTGGCGGTGCAGGCCGACGGCGCAGACATCACCACCATCGAGGGCCTGGCCCCCGCCGGCGAACTGCACGCGGTGCAGGAAGCCTTTTGGGCGAAGCACGGCCTCCAGTGCGGTTACTGCACCGCCGGCATGATTATGACCGCCGTGGAACTGCTGGAGCGGAACCCCAACCCAACCTCCCAGGAGGTCCGGGATGGGCTGGAAGGCAACATCTGCCGGTGCACCGGCTACCACAACATCGTGCAGGCGGTCCTGGCGGCCGCTGAGGCCAAGGGAGGCTAGGCGATGACGACCAGAATTTTCGGTTCCGGCATCCGCCGCCGTGAGGACCCGCGCCTCATCACCGGCGGCTCCACCTACACCGACGACGTTGCCCTGCCCGGCACGGTGCACGCCGCCATCCTGCGCAGCCCCCACGCCCACGCGACCATCAACGGCATCGACACCGCCGCCGCGGCCGCCGCTCCCGGCGTGCTGGCGGTCTACACCGGCGCGGATACCGAGGGCGTGCTGAACCCCATCCCCTGCGCCTGGATCCCGCCGGATTCCGACGTGAAGGCGGTGGCCCACCCGGCCATCGCCAAGGACGTGGTGCGCTACCAGGGTGATGCCGTGGCCGTGGTGGTGGCGGAGTCCCGCTATCAAGCGGAAGACGCCTTGGAGTTGATCGATGTCGACTACTCCCCGCTGCCCTCGGTGACCAACCCGGCGGCGGCAATGGAGGCCGGTGCGCCGCAGCTACACGAGGATGCCCCCAACAATCGGGCCTTCCACTGGGTGGCCACCGGGGGCGACCCCGACGGGGTCTTCGCCAACGCCGACGTGATTGTCAGCGACACCATCGTGCAACAGCGGTTGATTCCCAACGCGATGGAGCCCCGCTCCGCGCTGGTCAGTTGGCTGGCCTCGATGGGCGAGTTAACCATCTGGAGCACCAGCCAGAACCCTCACATTTGCCGGTTCCTGGGTTCGCTGGTAACCGGAGTCCCGGAGCACAAGATACGGGTCATCTCCACCGAGGTCGGCGGCGGCTTCGGCAGCAAGATACCGGTGTACGCCGACGAGATGATTGCCGCCTTCTGCGCCATGCGGCTCAACCGCCCGGTGAAGTGGACCGAGACCCGGTCGGAGAACTTCCAGGCCACGATCCACGGCCGCGACCACATTGAGCAGGTGGAGATGGCGGCCACCCGCGACGGGAAAATTACCGGCATCCGCAGCGTGGTCCACGCCGGGATGGGCGCGTACCTATCCACGGCGGCGCCCGGCGTTCCGACCATCCTGCACGGGCTGATGTACAGCGGCCCCTACAGCATCGAAGGCACCCGCGCCGACATCTATGGCGTGTTCACCAACACCACGCCCGTTGATGCCTACCGCGGGGCTGGCCGGCCCGAGGCGACGTTCCTCATCGAGCGTCTCATCGACTTGATGGCCGCCGAACTGGACATGGACCCGGTGGAGTTGCGCCGCAAGAACCTGATTCCCAAGTTCGAGAACGGGCACGACGTGGTGCCGGGCCTGACCTACGACAGCGGCGACTACGAGGCCTCCCTGGACATGGCCCTCAACCACGTCAACTACCAGGAGTTGCGCCAAGAGCAAGCCCACCAGCGGGAACACGGCCATCTCATGGGCATCGGCGTCTCCTGCTACTGTGAGATTTGCGGGTTGGGCCCGTCCCAGGTGGCCGGGGCCGTCGGCTTCGGCGGCGGCCTCTGGGAGAGCGCCGTGGTGCGCTTCTACCCGTCGGGCAAGGTCAACGCCTTCGTCGGCGTGTCGCCCCACGGCCAAGGCGAGGAGACCACCTTCGCCCAAGTCGTTTCCGATGAGCTTGGCGTGCCGGTGGAGGACGTGGAAATCATCCACGGCGACACTGACAACACCCCGATGGGCTGGGGCACCTATGGCAGCCGCACCACCGCCGTGGGCGCGGGCGCGCTGGTGCTGGGACTGCGCAAGATCAAGGACAAGGCCCGGGCGCTGGCGGCGCACCTGCTGGAAGCCGCCGAAGAGGACATCGAGTACGAGGACGGCCGGTTCTTCGTCCGGGGTTCGCCCGACCAGAGCCAGACCATCCAGAACCTGGCCCTGATGGCCAACGTGGCCTGGAATATGCCCGAGGGCATGGAGCCCGGCATGGAAGCGTCGGCGTTCTACGATCCGCCCAACTTCGTTTTCCCCTTCGGCGCGCACGTTGCGGTGGTCACCGTCGACCCGGACAACGGCCTGGTGGAGTTGCAACGCTACCTCGCCGTCGACGACTGCGGCCCGCAGATCAACCCGATGATCGTCGAAGGGCAGGTCCACGGCGGCGTGGTGCAGGGCGCGGGGCAGGCCCTCTGGGAAGGCGTGGCCTACGGCGACAACGGCCAACTCCTTACCGGTACCATGAACGACTACGCGCTGCCCAAGGCCCACATGGTGCCCGACATCGAGACCCTCTCTTCCGAAACGCCCTCGCCCCACAATCCGCTGGGCGTAAAGGGAATCGGCGAGACGGGGACGATTGCCTCCACCGTCACCATCTACAACGCGGTAATCGACGCCCTCCGGCCCTTGGGCGTGACCCACATCGACATGCCCATCACCCCGGAAAAGGTCTGGCAAGCGATTCGCCAGCAGCAGGGGAGTTAAGCTATGTTTCCGGCACAATTTGAATACCAGAAGGCGACCTCGGTCTCCGACGCCCTCCAGGCCCTTGCCAGCAACAGCGACGCCAAGCTCATCGCCGGCGGGCACAGCCTCATCCCGCTGATGAAGCTGCGGCTGGCCCGCCCCTCGCTGGTAGTAGACATCGGCGGGATCGACGAGTTGAAGGGGATAAGCGTAAGCGGCGGCTCGCTCAACATCGGCGCGCTGACCACTCACCACCAGATTGCGACCTCGCCCGACGTCAACTCCTCGTGCGAGATTCTGGCCGAAGCCGCCGCAGGCGTCGGCGACCCGGCGGTGCGGAACCGGGGCACCATCGGCGGCAACGTTTCCCACGCCGACCCCGCTTCCGACCTGCCGACAGTGCTCACCGCCTTGGGGGCGACGTTCAACATCCAGGGCAGCGGAGGGTCCCGGTCGGTGGCTGCCAGCGACTTCTTCCAGGGCGCGTTCACCACGGCCTTGGGCGAGCAGGAAGTATTGACCGGCGTCTCGGTGCCGGTGGTACAGGCAAACCAGTTGGCCGAGTACGCGAAGATGGCCCATCCGGCCACGTCCTTTGCCGTCGTCGGCGCTGCCGTAATGGTAACGCTGGAATCCGACGCCCACGGTCACGGCCACGACCATGACCACGGCCACCACCATTGCACCGGCGCTAGCATCGCGGTGGGCGGACTGGTGCCCAGCCCGGTACGCGCGCCTTCGGTGGAAGCGGCGCTGACCGGCCAAGAGTTGACTCAAGATTCCGTTACCGTCGCCGTCGAGCTTGTGGCCAACGACCTCGGCTCCGACATTATCGGAGACATCTACGCCTCGGCCGACTACCGCCGGGCAATGGCCGCCACCGAGATGAAGCACGCCCTGTTCCACGCCATAGGCCTGGCCCACCACTAGCCCTTGTTCCACCGCTGAGTACACGGAGAGCGCAGAGATTTTTCTATTTTCTCTGCGCTCTCTCTGTGATAGATGCAAATGAAGATTCTCGTTATCAATGACGACGGTATAGCTTCGCCGGGCCTGTGGGCGGCGGTGCGGGCGTTGCGTAAGGTGGGCGAGGTCTTCGCGGTGGCTCCCGCCCGCGAACAGAGCGGGGTTGGCGCGTCGCTCACCCTGCACTCGGCGGTCCAGGTTCAATCGTGGACCCCTGCCCCGGAGTTCCAAGAGTCTGCCGACGGTCTTTTCCCCGTGACCGCCTACTCCGCTGAGGGCACCCCCGGCGATTGTTGCATCCTGGCGCTGGAAACGCTGGTGGGCGCGGTCGACCTGGTGGTGTCGGGCATCAATTCCGGTTCCAACACCGGCTGGGACGTGATGGTATCGGGCACGGTGGGCGGCGCGGTGCAGGGGTTCATCCGTGGGTACTCCACCATCGCCGTCTCCGTCGGCTCGGTGACGAACCCGCGCTACGACACCGCCGAGCGCATTCTTGAATCGCTGGCCCGGCAGATTCAAGGCATCCCAACGGACCCGATGTTCCTGAACGTGAACCTGCCCAGCATAGCCCCGGAGCAAATCGCGGGCGTAAAGGTCACCCGGTCGGGCAACCGCTCCTACGGCGAGTCGGTGCGCCAGGAAGTGACCGGAGTGAACGGCACGGGCCAGGGCGGACGGCGTTACCGCATCGCCCGCAACCGCCCCATCCCAGGGCAGCCCGCCGCCGACACGGACATCTGGGCCGTCAAGAACAACTGGGTGTCCATCACCCCCCTGCGACTGGGGATGGGCGACGATCCCGGCCTAGCGCGGGCGGCGGGGATGCTGGACGGTCTCCGCGACGCCCTGGCCTCCACCCCGTCCAATCCCCCTCCCGCCGCGTAGCATAGTAACAGTGCCCCGGAAGATGCAGGGCCGCAACGTGGGGAGCAGTCAATGACAATGGCTCAAGACTCGGGGCGACCGGGCTGCGGCCTTCGCCAGTTTCGAGGCGGACGATGGCGATTATCTACCACCTGACCACCAAAGCGGCTTGGGCCGCGGCCCAAGCGGCGGGCGAATACGAGGCCCCAAGCCTGGTTGAAGAGGGCTTCATTCACTGCTCGAAAGACATCGAGCAGATGCTCCGGGTGGCGGAGCGGCTTTACGCCGGGCGGACCGGCCTGATGGCGCTGGAAGTGGACGTGGAGAAGCTGGAATCGCCGCTAAAGGTCGAGCCCAGCTGGTCCGGGGAGCTATACCCCCACATCTACGGCAAGCTGAACCTGGAGGCGGTGGTAGCGGAGCGGCAGCTAGTCCTCGGCGCCGACGGGAAGCACCGCCTGTGACGGCTCGCGGGCATGGTCGGGAATGGGCGGCACGGCCGACTCGTCTTCGACTACCAGGGAGCGGCCGACGGCGCGGAGGGCTCTCTCAAGCTTGATCATGTGTGCCCGGTGGTGGGGGTCGTACAGCCGGCGAACGGCGCGTTCGTTGATGCCCAACTGGGCCGACAAGTCCGCCGATGTGATGCCCTGCTCCCGCATCGCGGTGTACAGGGTCATCATGGCCGCAATGATCGCCGGGACTGGAATAAGGATTTGGCCTTCACGGAGCGGGCTTGGCGTGGGGATGTCCCACTCTCGTTGGATATACCACCCCAAGGCAACCTCAAGGCAATCCTCGGCCATCTCAATAGCCTCTTCCCATGACCACCCGCTTGTGTTGGCCCCCGGAACGTCAGGGAAGGTTACGTTGTAGGCCAATCTGCCCGTTTCCCTTGCTTCTTCCTTATCGCGAGTGATGTTGCACGGATATGCGTAGCGCATGGTCTAGAATTCTCGTCGGTTGATTTGGAGGTCTCTGAACATCGTGGCCAAGGTGTCCCGGGGAATCTCACCACGTTGTACAGTTGTAGTACGATCCCCCAAGGTAAGTTCCCCATGGCTGCCTTTTCCTTTGGTGGGATTAAAGTAATACTCCAGCCCGTTCCTGCGTGCGTAGCGTCTGACCCTCCTCAAAAACTCCCGCCCGTTCACCGGTATATGATATTACAAAACTCCAACAGAGTCAGGTTAAACGACGATGACTGCCAAATACTCCGAAGCTGAACTGACGGCCATCCGGCGGGCCATCTCCCCGCCCCCGCCTGCTGCGCCGGTGGACGTGCTGGGGCGGGCGGACTGGCCGCAGTACGTCAAGCCGTTCTGGAAGCTGGCCGACCTGGAGCGGGACCTGTTCCGGCGTTTGGCCGAGGACCCGTGGGTGGAGGCGCTGTCGTTGTACGCCTTCTTCCCGTCGGTTCTGGCCCAGAGGGTGGATGGCGGGCCGCTTCCCGCCGTCGAGTACACCGGGCGCACCAGGGGGCGGGTGGCAATCGTTCGCCTGCAACGGGAAACGGTAGTCATAAAGCCCTACCAGAGCGCCAGGGAGGGGGAGGCGGCGGCCATCGCCGGAGACCTGCACGTGGGGCCGCGGCAGCTCCCGTCGTTGCCGGGCTATCTCACCGAGCAGTTCGCCGAGGGAGATTTCTTCACCGACCTCTCGCCGGAGCGGCGCGGGGCAGACGAAATGCAGGCCATCGGCCATACCCTGGGAGCGATGTTCCGGCGGCTTCACGATGCCGGAATCTACTACAACGACGCATCGTTGTCGGACCCGGAGGGCCGCTCCCACCTGATCGTAGACCGCGACGGCGGGTGCCTGCTGATCGATTTCGGTGTCTCGTTGCTGCTGGACCGGCACCCGGACTATACCCGGGAAGAGGTCCACAACTTCGTCCGCACCCTCCCCATGTACCGGGTGTTCGCCGGAATGGCCGAGGACCGGGACGAAATGACGGGCTTCCTGGACGACTTCCGGGGCCGGATGGCCCAAGCGACCAGGGAGGAGATACTGGGGCGGGACCTGCAATTCGTGCAACAGGGTCTATCCATAGCCGCCCGCCGCATGGGCGAGGGGATCATCGCCCCCATCCGCACTGGCTTCCTGGAAAACTACCGGGGGAATTAACCGCAAAGGCCACAGAGAAATATTGGTCGTTCCTCTGCGGTGAAACCCGGTTAGTGGACTATGAAGTCACCGAACATGGTGACGTTGTGGCCGGGGAAGGTGCAGACGAACTGGTAGGTCCCGGCCGCGGGGGCGGTAAAGACCAAGACCTCGCTGGCGCCGGCGTCCAGCAGCGCGGTGCTGACTAAAACCCGGGCGTCGCCGGGCGTGAGCCAGCCGTTCACCGGCCCCGCGGTCGCTCCGTCGGCGGCCACCGCGTCCTTGGTGTCGGCCTCAACCAGCACCCAGTTATGCTGGTTGGCGGTGGACACGTTCTCGAAGGTCAGCGTCACTTCCTGCCCCGCCGTCACGTCGTAGCTGGCCGTATCGAACTCCAACGCATCGCCGTTGACGCCGATGGCTAACGGCCCGGCCGGACCGGCGGGCGCCGCTCCGTGTTCGGCCTCGGCCTCCTCGTGATGCTCGAAGGGCACTGCCTGAACTGTCGCGAATTCTCTCGGCCCTCCCAGTATCGCGGTGAACAGGCCGATGAGGGACAGGCCCACCATGAAGGCCAGGACAAGGCCCGCCAGGAACACCCGCAGGAAGAGCGGGTTGTCGAACTTCAGGTGCATATAGAACAGGATGACGACGGCGAACTTGATGGTGGAGAGGAGGAACAGCAGGATTGTTGTTGATGGCTGGCCCAGGGCGTCGCTTATCACCTTCCCCTGAGGGCCGGGCATATCCATGATGATGAGGAACTCGACGATGGTGATGGCGAACAGCAGTACCGCAATGAAGATGTACTGTTTCGTCGAGGGGTGGCGGACCTCGTGTTCGCCATGTCCGGTTTCGTGGGTGGCAGCCATTTATCCGCTCGGCAGGGCGGGGCCGGTGTCGAACCCGCCGATGAGGTACAACAGGGTGAAGATGACGATCCAGACGATGTCTACGAAGTGCCAGTAGAGACCGGCAATCTCGACATCAAGAGCGGTTTGCGGGCCGAGCCGTCCCTTGAACGACAGGATCCACAGCGCCAGCAGCCAGATGATCCCCAGCGTTACGTGCGCCCCGTGGAACCCGGTCAGTGTGAAGAACGTGGCCCCGAACAGGTTGGTGCCCAGGGTCAGCCCTTCGTTCTTGAACAGGTTGAACTCGTAGACCTGGAAACCGATGAATACGGACCCCAGCAAGGCCGTGGCCAGCAGCCAGATCTTGATGCCGCGCTGGTCGTTGGCGTTGGTGGCGGCGAGGGCTTGCACCATAGCGAAGCTGCTCATCAGCAGCACGAAGGTGCTGATGGTGGTTATCGGGATGTCGATGATATTTATCGGGTAGGGGCCGGTGAGGCTCTGCCCCCGGTAGACCATGTAGGTGGCGATGAGCGAGCCGAAGAACAGGCAGTCGGAGCCCAGGAACACCCACATCAACATCTTCCGGTGGTTCAGGCCGGTCGTCGTGTAGTGGTGGTCCAGCTCCTCCTCCGGGCCGTGGGACGGGTCGTGCCCGTGGGCGGCGTGAGTCGGTTCGTGATGGGCCGTTTCAGGTGCGTGGGCCAAGTTCAATCCTCTGCTTTTACCGCTTAACCAGTTCAAGTGGTGTGGTGTGCGAGATGTAACCCGTCAGCAGCAAAAACTCTTCCGCGTTTCGCAGTGCCTGAGTAACTTCTACACCGATGCGGACATGGACCGGGAAGCGCAGGCGGTAATGTCCAGCGTTGTCATAGCCTTCTATCCACTCAACTTTGGGTGTCCTCCCATTGTTCGTATCCCAGCTTTTGACCTCGAAGCTCAAGCCATGCTGATCATCCCAATATTCCCAGACCATACCTGTACCCCTACCATTCCGGACCGATTCCCAGTCGTTGGAAACGACAGCCTAGTGTCCTTCCTCGGGTGCGGCCGCAGGTTCGTTGCTCCAGGCGATGGTCCCGAGGAAGGCGATTACGCCGCCCAGGAAGCTGACGCCGTAGTGGACCAGAATCCCGCCACCGATCAGCGCCACCCCGGCGGCGACCACGATGGGCCAGTAGGACGGGCTAGGCATGTGAATCGTGCGCGCGTCAACGTGCGGTTCCGGGGCGGTGACCGGGTTGCCCTCTTCCCTGGCGATCTCCTTGGTAATCCAGTAGTCGTCGCGGCCGCGCACCCTGGGGATTCTGGCGAAGTTGTAGGGCGGCGGCGGCGAGGAGATGCTCCATTCCAGGCCCGGGGCGTCCCAAGGATCGTGGCTGGCGCGTCGGGCGCTGCGGGCCTGCCAAAGGTTGTACAGGAAGACCAGGATACTTACGAAGATGATGATGTAGCCCAGGCTGGACAGCATGTTCAGGCTGCCCCAGCCGAATTCCTCGGCATAGGTGTAGATGCGGCGGGGCATCCCGTTCATACCCACGAAGTGCATCGGGAAGAACGTGACGTTCATTCCGATGAACATCAGCCAGAAGTTCAGCTTGCCCAGCTTCTCGTTCAGCACCTTGCCGGTGAGCTTGGGGAACCAGTAGTAGATGCCGGCGAAGATTCCGAAGATGGACCCGCCGAACAGCACGTAGTGAATGTGGGCCACGATGTAGTAGGTGTCCTGCTGCTGGAAGTCCGAAGGCGACACCGCGTGGGACACGCCACTAAGCCCGCCGATTATGAAAAGGGTCACGAACCCCAGGGCGAACAACATGGGAGTAGTCAACTCGATGGAGCCCTTCCACATCGTGCCCATCCAGTTAAATATCTTCACGCCGGTGGGCACCGCGATGAGCATGGTGGTGATGGTGAACACCGAGTTGGCGATGGGGCCCAGCCCCACGGTGAACATGTGGTGGCTCCACACGGCCCAGCCCATGATGCCGATAACGATGCCGGAGAAAACCACGACCGGATAGCCGAATAGCGGCTTCTTGGAGAAGGTGGGCAGGATTTCAGAGACCATGCCCATCGGCGGCAGGATCAGGATGTAGACCTCCGGGTGCCCGAACACCCAGAACAAGTGCTGCCACAGTATCGGGTCGCCGCCCATCGACGGTATGAAGAAGTGGGTGCCGAAGTTCCGGTCCATGACCAGCAGGACCAGGCCGACGGTAATCACCGGCATGGCCAGAATCAGCAGAATCGAGGTGATCATCGTCATCCAGACGAACACCGGCATACGCATCAGCGACATGCCGGGCGCGCGAAGGTTGATGATGGTGATCACGAAGTTCAGCCCGCCCGCCACCGACGACGTGCCTAGGATCAGCAGGCCGATGGCCCAGAAGTCTATGCCCTTGTTGGTGCTGAACGGCTTCTCGGTCAGGTTCGCGTAGGAGAACCAACCGGCGTCCGGCACCTGGTCCACGATAAAGCTGACGTGCATCAGGATCGCGCCGAACAGGAAGATCCAGTACGAAAGCGCGTTGAGTCTGGGAAAGGCCACGTCGCGCGCGCCGATGGCCAAGGGCACCACGAAGTTGAAGAAGGCGACGCTCATCGGCATGATGACCATGAAGATCATCACCGTGGCGTGCATGGTGAACATCTGGTTGAAGCGGCCCGGGCTGACCAGTTCGTTGTCCGGCACGGCCAACTGCAACCGCAACACCCCGGCCTCGATGCCGGAGAGGAGCATGAAGATAAGCGCCGTCGAGCCGTACAACACGCCGATGCGCTTGTGGTCAACGGTGGTTATCCAGCTCCAGATGCCTGCCGTGGCGCTGGTTGGGCGGGGTATGACCTCAGTTATCGCTGCCATGACTCGACTCGATTACCCTTGCCTTCACCCTATTGTCTCCCCCAGGAAGAGGGTAGGGTGAGGGGGCCTGGTTCTTTCGCGTTCCTTCTCGCCCTAGTCTAACTCAAGGTTCAGTAGATACTCAATTATAGAGTCGATCTCTTCGTCGCTCAAACTGGCTTCCCCGGTGGGAGTGCGGTAGATAACCGCCTTTTCCGACATCCAGTTGCCGGTCTTGATCTTCTCCGGGTTCTTGATCCAAGCGCGGAGGTTGTCCACCGAAAGGTCGGTTATTCCCGCGGCCAAGGTATGGCGGGTACGCAGGTCGGTAAGGTTCGGGGCGGGCACCGCCACGATGTCGCCGCCGGTCAGGAAAGCGGTCAGCCGACTGGCTGCCAGGGCCGGGTCGTCGGGGCCGGTGGCGGTGTGGCACAGCGCGCAGTTGGCGCTGAACAACTGCTTGCCCTTTTGCGCCCCGGCGGAGGCGGCGGGCGGCGGGCTGTAGCCGTCCACCCACGACTGGTAGTCGTCCGGCTCCATCACGGTCACTCGGAACCGCATCAGGGCGTGGGCCACGCCGCACAACTCGGCGCATTGCCCGTAGAACGTGGCGGGCAACTCTTGCTCTATCTTGTCGGAGTCGGCCATCAGCCACAGGTGGTTGGTGCGGGTCGGCACCACGTCTACCTTGCCGCCCAGCTTGGGCACCCAGAAGCTGTGCAACACGTCGTCGCTCTTCAGGTCCAGGCGCACCGGGCGGTCGACGGGGATCCGCAGCTCATTGCCGGTGGTGATACGCTTGCCGCCGCCGGCGTCGGGGTACTCGAACTCGAAGTACCACTGGTGACCGGTGACTATCACGTCGAGGGGATCGCCGGCATGGGCAGGCGGCTCGTCCAAGTAGAACAGGGTGAACACCGACCAGATGCCCAGCGCCAAGATGAGAATAGTGGGGATGATGGTCCAGGTGATTTCCAGGGCGGTGTGCCCGTGGATTTGAGGAGGCCGCGGCTGTCCGGGGCGGGCCCGGTAGCGGATGACGATGTAGAGCAGCGCGCCCTCGACCAGCACAAAGACGATGACCATGGTCCACAGCAGGACATTGAACAGGTCCAACTGCTTTTGGGCCACGGGGCCGACAGGGTCCCAAGTCGACTGGGCCCCTTGGCTGCAAGCGGCGGACAGCAAGAAAATGGCCGCCACTAAACCGAATATGGCCAACCGGCCTGGCCAAACCCGGCGCTGGGCGGACCTTTCAGGGTTGCCGGAGTTATCGGGAGGGGGACCTGCCCGTCTGGTGGGCAACAACCCCATGTTTTGGACTCCGTTAAAGCGTTGCCGTTTGGCGCAATTTCCTAATCGCGATGGCGAAATTAACACAGCCCCAACGTAGCTGTCAATGTAAGCGTGCTACAATTCTGGGTACATACATTTTACTCATAACATAGGCGCTGGTGCGACGGGCAACCCCAAGGAGGATAGGAATCAATGGAGTTTGACTTTCACGGCATGACGTGGGACGAAGCGTGGGGAACTTTCCAGTCCGGTCCGGAAGTCTACTAAATCGTTCTAAACCCTTCGGTAGGGCAAAGGGAGGCTTGGCCGTGGCAACAGAGACGCCCAATAACGGCAGGCAAGACCCGGCGGAGGCTATCCGCGCTACCCTGGGGGGGCGGCGCGATGCGGTGTTACCGCCCGGCGTTGCGGCGGAGCTTGCCGCAACTTACCGCAACAGCCTGAGAGACTATCGGCAACACAGCCTCGAATTTCTGGAAGCCGAAGATTACCAGCAGGCCGCCGAAAAAGCATGGGGCGCCTTCGCCGAGTCGGTGAAGTCAATCGCCGCCGATTACGGGATGCGGCTGGCCCATCATGCCCTCATCATTCGAGTGACGGGCAGCCTGGCAACTCTGGCCGCTCAAGACGACCCAGAGGCCGAGGCGGTGCTGTCTATTGGACTGGACTCGGCTCGCAGCTTGCACCAGCATTTCTATGAAAACGACCTCCCGCCAGGGCAAGTAAGGTATTCCGCTGCCAGGGTCGCCGAAGCCATCGACCTTATGCAGCAACGGTTCGGCGCGGCTGGCAACGGCTTTGTGTAGCTTGGTGGGACGCTCTCACTTACACGTACTTGCCCACCACCCCGTCCACCATCATCGCTACGAAGAGCAGCGCGAGATAGAGCAGCGAATACAGGTACAGGTGGCGCGCCTTCCGGGCTGTCTGTTGGCGGCGTAGCTGCCAGGCCATCGCCACGAACACCACTCCCAACACCGCCGCCGCGCCCAGGTAGACCAAGCCCACCGCCCCGGTGGCGGCGAACACCAGGGTCAGCGTCACCAGCACCACCGAGTAGGCCAGGATGTTCTGCACCGTCCTTTCCTTCCCCGCCACCACCGGCAGCATCGGCACGCCCGCCCGTTCGTAGTCCCGCTGAATCAGCAGGGCCAAGGCCCAGAAGTGGGGAGGCGTCCAGAAGAAGATGATGCTGAACATATACAGCGCCGGGAGGTCGAGGCTGCCCGTGACGGCCACCCAGCCGACCACCGGGGGGATGGAGCCGGCCGCGCCGCCGATGACGATGTTCTGCGGCGTGGTGCGCTTCAGCCAGCCGGTATAGACCAGCACGTAGAACAGGGTCGCGGCCAGGGTCAGCCCGGCGGCTGGCAGGTTCACCCCGCGTTCCAGCACCGCAAAGGCCGCCACGTTCAGGACGATGCCGAAAGTCAAGGCCAACCGGGGCCGAATCCGGTGGCCCGGCACCGGACGCGATGCCGTGCGCGTCATCAGCGCGTCGATGTCTTGGTCGAGGTAGTGGTTGATGGCGTTCGCTCCGCCAGCCCCCAGGGCCCCGCCCACGCAGACCAGCAGCAACGTGGTCAGCGGCGGCACCCCCGAGGCCGCGAGGAACATACCGCCGATGGCCGTGACCAGCAACAACGAGATGATGGGCGGCTTGGTCAGCGCCAGGTAGTCCGCCGCCGTTCGTAGGATGGCGGCGGCCCGCCCCAAGTGCGGCCGGGTCTCCGGGCCGGTCAGGCCGATTTCCCGGTCAGCCATAGGCCCGCCTTTCGTCCCCGGAGTTTTGGCGGAAGGTTTCACGGGAGTCTTGGCCGCAGAAGCACCCAGCCAGCAGCGCGGTCAGCACGCCCCAGAACGCCGAGGCGACGCCAAGGTGCAGCCCCCGGAACTCTTGGGAGAAGTCGGTCCAGACCGCGCCCGCCCCGGCCAGCACCTGCGCTCCGAAAAGGGCCGCGGCCGCCAAGGACAGCACACGAATTTCCGGCGGTTGAACGCCCCGGCGGAAACCGAGGTGCAGGGTGTATAGCACCAACAGGCCGACGATTAGCGCCACGTAGCGATGGACCATGTGTACCAACTGCAACTGCCCCCCCGGAAAGGCGTCGCCGTTGCACAAGGGCCAGTCCAGGCAGGCGCCGGTCGAGCCGCTGATGGTGACGTAGGAGCCGGAGAGCAGCAGGACGAAGGAAGCGGCGGCGGAGACCGCCAGCAACGAGGGGAACGACCGCAATTTGCCCCTGGCCCAAGACGGCGCGTCGAGCCGGGGCGCGCCCCGGTGGGCCACCACGGTAATCAGCGCCATCAGGCCCAGCAGCGCCTCGCCCAAGGCCAGGTGGGCCATGACCGTTTCTCCGGGAAGCTCGTTCAGCACGGTGACGCCGCCCAGCCCGGCCTGCGCCAGGACCAGCGCCAGCATGGCGGTGGCCGGCCAGACCAGCCACGGCTGACGCCGTTGGGAAATCCAGGCCGAGAGGAAGGTGGCGGCGACCAGCGGCCCCACGAGGAACGAAGCGACGACCCGGTGGGAAAACTCGATGATGGCTTTCGAGTCTGCCGGGGGCAGCAGCCCGCCCTCGCAAAGGGGCCAATCGGGACAACCCAGTCCCGACCCGGTCACCCGCACCACGCCCCCCAACACCAGCAGGGCGAAAACGCTGAGCGTAGTGGCCAGGGTGAGTCCCCGGAACCAGCCTTGGGAACCGTGGCTGCCGACCCAAGTCCGGCCGGCACCGGCTATTGCCATTACATTCAAAAACCCGCCGGAGCGGGTCATTTCAGGAGAAATTCGCGGCTATCGTGAGGGCCGTCTCGACGTCCGGCCGCCGTCAGAACCGTAACACCGCTAGGTGCGGATTGTCAAACGCCCGTTACGGCTGAGGAGGCTGCTCCTCCAACATCCGCAGTTGTTCCCGCAATCGTTCCGCCTCTGCTATCGCTGCTTCGGCGCGGGCCTCCGACTCCGCCAGATTGGGAAGGTAGGCCCCCGTTGCCGGATTGAAAAAGCGCAGACGGTCAGGTTCCCAACATAGGTCCAAGCCCAGCAGCGGGCTGCGACCCCACGCCAGGTTGCCGCTCTGCCGGTGCACCGGGAGACGGTGGTACACACCTTCGGCCAGCGTCTCCCCCACCAGGGGCTCCCCGTAGAACTCGCCGCCGGTGGCATCAAATCGCCAGTATTCACCGACGCCGAGGCGTGCGTACAGCTCGCGTTTGGGGCCGAGGTCGTTGGAATACGTGGTCTCCGAGGCGATCTCCAGCACGAAGTCGGGGGCCTTGCCTACCTCGCGGATGAAGTAGCCGTTGCGTCGGCGGATGGCCAGGGGATTCACTCGGAAGGCGACATAGCAGTCAGGCCGGACGATCTGCTGGCGGCCGTCGGCTTCGATGTAGTAGACGGGGGTGTCGCCGCTGACCACCACTTGCTGGCGGCTGAGGAAGAAGGTTCTTACGACCTGGATGGTCTCGTTTACGTGTATTTCCTGTTGCATAGCGTCGGGCAGAGGTTCCAGGTCGTCGGGGGCGTCCGGGTCGGGTATGACCCGGAAGGCGGCGCGGTCGTACAACTCCGGATCGTTCAAGTCGTCCAGTCCGGATTTGTCACGGAAGGGCCGGGGCAGTCTGGTGGTCATCCTAAAACCTCGCCTTCTCCGAAATGAAGGCGCCGGTGTCATCCGATGCAGGGCCGCTCAGGGGCAGCATAACGGCTGCCGCACCGTGGAGTCCGGTTGCCGCTTGCTACGAGTTTACCACTATGGGCTTGCCGGTGGTGGGGTGCTCGATGACTATCGTGTCCGCGCCGTAGACCTGCTTGATGTTCTCGGCGGTCACGACCTCTTCGGGCGCGCCGGAGGCCAGGACCCGCCCGCCGCCCATCAGGGCCACGGAGTCGCAGAACTGGCCCGCCAGCGTCAGGTCGTGCAACGCCGTGATCACAGTCTTGCCCGATGCCGCCAGTTCTTGCAACAGCCGCATGACCATCGGCTGATAGGCCAGATCGAGGTTGGCGGTCGGCTCGTCCAGCAGAATCACCGGCGTTTCCTGGGCCAGGGCCATCGCAATCGCCACCCGCTGACGTTCGCCGCCGGATAGCTGGTGGATGGGCCGGTCGAGGAACTCTTCCGAATCGGTGCGGCGCATCGCCGCGACGGCGATCTCCACGTCCGCCGCGCTCTCCCAAGCCAGCAGCCCCAAGTGGGGATTGCGCCCCATCAGCACCACTTCCAGGGCGGCCGCGCCCCGGGGAAGCTCGGGGTTCTGGGGGACGACGGCCACGAGGCGCGACTTGTTCCTGACCGAAAGACCAGCCATGTCCTTCCCCATCACGGCGACCGTGCCGCGGACGGGCCGCAGCGACCCGGCGATGAGCCGCAGCAAGGTCGACTTCCCCACGCCGTTGGGCCCGGCCAAGGCGATGAGCGCGCCCTGCTCGACCGACAGGTCCAGCCCGGTCAGCACCTGCCGGTCGCCGTATGACGACCAGACGCCGGACACGTCAATGCCGACCCCGGTTTCGAGTTGGGCGAGTCCGCCGGGGGGACTGGTCCCGTGTGGGCTTGTCCCGTTCGGACCGGCCCCGGTCTTGACATGCTCGTCGACGGCCACGCTACACCATCCCCGAACGCCGACGCCGCAGCAGGTACAGGAAGAACGGCGCGCCGCAAAATGCCGTCACCACCCCCACCGGCAGTTCGCCTGGGCTTACCACCGTCCGCGCCGCCAGATCGGCCAGGACCAGGAACGTGGCCCCCACGATGGCCGACATGGGCAGGATGAAGCGGTAGTCGGTCCCCCAGACCAGCCGCACCGCATGGGGGGCGATCAGCCCCACGAACCCGATCAGGCCGGTGAAGGAGACGGCGGCCGCCGTGGCCAGCGTGGCCGCGAGAATCAGCAGCAGCTTCACCTTTTCGACCTCGATCCCCAACATCGCCGCGTGTTCCTCGCTCAGTTGCAGCACGTTCAGGATTCGGGCGAATCCCAGCAACACGGCGAGGCACGGCACCAGGTAGAGAAGCACGATGCCGCTTTCGCTCCACTCGGCGGCGATGAAGCTGCCCAAAAGCCAGCTAAGAACCGGCCGGAGCTCCGGGTCGCTCCTGAGCATCAGCAGGCTGGTCACCGCGCCGGCCAGGGATGCAATGGCCACCCCGGCCAGGATCAGCGTGGTAAGGGGCGTGCCCTGGGAGCTCCGGGCGATGGAGTAGGCCACGCCCACCGCCGAAATGCCCCCGGTAAAGGCGGCGATGGGCAGGAAGCTGAATCCGCCGATCACCAGCGGCACCCCGGTCAGCAGCACGATGGTCGCGCCCAACCCAGCGCCGGACGCCACCCCCACCAAGTAGGGGTCGGCCAGCGGGTTCTTGAACAGTCCCTGGTAGGCCGCGCCGGACATGGCCAGCGCCCCGCCCACGATCCCCGCCAGCAGCACCCGGGGCAGCCGGAGCTGCCACAAGATAGTGTCCCAAGCCGCTGGCGTATCTGCGGGCAGGTCCAGGCCGGGCAGCCGGGAAAGAACGATTTGGGCGGTAGCCAGGAAGGGGATGTCGACCGAGCCGAGGCTGGCCGCAAATACGGCCGCAATCAGGAACACGGCCCCGCCGAAGGCCAGCCGCCACCACGGATAGCGCAGCCCGACCAGCCCCCCGGCTATTTTGCCGAGGTTGAGGGCCTCAATTCCGCCCGGAGTGCTGCTGCTTCGTTCGGCCACGTCTGCTTGTCTCTTCCGGCGACTTACTCAAAGAGATCGGGATATACCCAGGCAGCCATTTCTTCCACGGCGTCCATAAACCGGGGCCCGGCCACGTCGAAAGAGTTCCCCTCGCTCATCGTAAAGATGTGTCCATCCTTGACCGCGGTCAGCCCGGCCAGCGCCGGTTCGCCGGTTATGCTCTCCACGTCGCCCATCACGATGTCCGGGGCGGAGGCCACCACCACTTCGGGGCTGATCTGCTGGTAGCCCTCGAAGTCGGCAATGTTGTCGAGCTTGAGCATCTCGAACACGTCGTTCACCAGCGTTTTTCGCCCCGGCGTCCACCACTCGAAACCGTGAGAATAAATGGTCTTGGCAGATTCGACCTGCTGAAGTTTCTCCTCGACAGCAGCGACCCGCGCGTCGAACTCGCCCGCCACCGCTTCGGCCTCGTCGGCAGCGCCGGTGATGAGACCCCACATCCGTATCTGGTCGGCGACCTCGGTGAAGCCGTGGGACAGACTCCTGATGTAAAGCACCTTCAGCCCGGCCCGCTCCAGATCTTCGTTGAAGCGGTCATAGAACACGTACACCAGGTCAGGGTCCAGGGCGACGATGGCCTCGAGATCCATCTCGAAGGCATTGCCCACCTTGGCGATGCTTTCCGTCTCCGGCGGGTAGGTCACGAAACTGTGAGTGCCGATGACGCGGTGGCCCTCGCCGATGGCGAACAGCATCTCCACCGCCGCGCCGTCGTAGACCACCATTCGCTCCGGCGGCGTGTCGAAAACGACTTCCTCGCCGCTGGTCGACGTGACCGTTACCGGCTCGGGCGTCACCGGCATCAGAGTCGGGGTATCCGGTACCCGTGTCGGAGGCTGCGGAGGCTCCGTTGGCCGGGGCGGCACATTGGTCGGAGCCCGGGTCGGGGCTTGCGCGGGCGCAGCCGCCGGTGTAGCTGTTGGGGCCTGTGTGGGCGCCGGCGCGGGTGTTGATGCGGGTATAGGGGTCGCAGTGGGCGCGGCCGTTGCGGCCGGCGCCGGAGTCGGGTCGCCGGAGCAGGCGATAAGCAAAGCGAAAATGGCCCCGAGGCCAAGGGCCGCCAACAGGTGTTTCAACGTCGTCACGGTCTCCTCGCCAAATTTCCCAATAAAAAAGCCCCGCTTCAAGGATGAAGCAGGGGCGGCAACGGCTACCACAGCTATGCCAGCGCCTTTCCTCGAAGGCCGTTACATGATGGGAGCAGTGGACCGGACTCGCCCCGAATCAAAAGCCGTAGCGTCGGGGCCTACCGTTGCGGGACAGCGCTGGACTTCGACCAGCTTCCCCTATTAATCCCTGCGAAGAGAACTCCCACCGTCAATGCTAATAAATTGTGCCCCAATCATGCACCCTGCCCCGCCGGGTGTCAAGCGCGCCAAGCTGTCCTCCGGGGCCTTTCGATTCTTGGCGCAATTGTCTGAATCAGGATTTGCTGGATCTGGGGGTTTTCAGGATTTTCCAATCCGGTTAATCCTATAATCCTTCAATCCTGATTCAGACAAAGAATCAAAAGACCCCGCTTCCGGTCTACCCGCCTTTACAAGGGGTGCGGACGAGGATTAAAATCCTGGTCAGGCGGAGACGATGCGTTGCGTCGTTTCTCCTATGTTTTTTGGCTCCGGTGGAGAGTTCTGCGATGCCTCAGCCAATTTACTTGACGCGCGACGGAATGGAGAAATTGCAGGCTGAGTTGGAGCATCTGCGTACCGTCCGCCGCCATGAGGTGGCCGCCAGCATCCAGCAGTCGCGGGAGCGCGGCGGCACGGTCAGCAATGCGGAGTACGAGGAGGCCAAGAACGAGTTGGCCTTCACCGAGGGCCGCATCCAGACTCTCGACAACATGGTCAGCAACGCCATAATCATCGAAGAAAGCCGCAGCGAGGCCGACGCCGTGGAAGTCGGCGCGAAGGTGACGGTCCAAAATCAGGACGGCAAGTCCTACCAGTACACCATCACCGGGAGCGCCGAGTCCGACCCCTCCCAAGGCAGGATCTCCAACGTCTCCCCCATCGGGCGCGGCCTCTTGGGCAAGCGGGTGGGGGAAGTGACGGAAGTCAGCGCACCTTCGGGCAAGATAAAGCTCGAAATCATCGCCATAGACTAGATGCCTACCCCGCAAGAGAGCCTACCGGCTAACCGGGAAGAGAGCCTTCTGGCCAACCGGGCCGTCAAGCTGGAGCGGCTGCGCAGCAACGGCGTCGACCCGTACCCCCCGCGCTTCCACCGCACCTGCGACAACGCCGCCGCGGTTGCCGCTTTCGAGGCCGTTGAGGCCGGGAGTTGCCCTGCCGAGGATGCCCAAGGCGTGTCGTTGGCGGGCCGCATCGTTTCCATGCGCGTAATGGGGCGCGCGGCGTTCTTGGACTTGCAGGACGCTTCCGGCGGTATTCAGGTCCTGCTCCGCCGCAACAACATGGGCGATGACTTCGAGTTGCTCAAGGACCTGGACATCGGCGACCACCTGGGCGTGGAGGGCAGCCTCATCCGCACCCGCACCGGCGAAATCACCATCGACGCCCAGCGGATGTGCGTTCTCGCCAAGGGTATGCGCCCGCTCCCGGAGAAGTACCACGGGCTGCGGGACACCGAGACCCGCTACCGGCAACGCTACCTGGACCTCATCGCCAACCGGGAAATCATGCCGGTGTTCAAGCTGCGCAGCAGGGTAATGAGCGGCATCCGCCGGTTCCTCGACGACCGGGGCTTCCTGGAGGTGGACACGCCGGTGCTGGTGCCGGTGGCCGCCGGGGCCCACGCCAGACCGTTCATCACCCATCACAACGCGCTCGACCAGCAGCTTTACCTGCGGATCGCCACCGAGCTTTACCTGAAGCGGCTCATCATTGGCGGGTTGGACAAGGTCTACGAGATCGGCCGGGTGTTCCGCAACGAGGGCATCGACCAAGACCACAACCCGGAGTTCACCCTGCTGGAAAGCTACGAAGCCTACGCCGACTACAACCACGTCATGGAGATGGTCGAAGAGATGATTTCCGGGCTGGCGAAGGAAGTCCTGGGATCGACCACGGTGTCCGTCGGCGACCGGGTGATCGACTTCACGCCGCCGTGGCGTAGGGCTGACCTGCGGGAGGAGTTGCAACGGCGCGGTGGAATCGACATCGACGCTTGCTCCGACCAGGACCTGCAACGCCGGGCGGCAGCCCTCGGCGTCGACACCGGATTCCGCGACAGCCGGGGCCGCATCATCGACAAGCTGCTGTCGTCGCTGGTTGAGCCCCACCTGGTGCAGCCGACCTTCCTGCTGGACTACCCGGAGGAAATGTCGCCGCTGGCCAAGGCCAAGCCGGGCGCTCCGGGGTATGTTGAGCGGTTCGAGGCTTTCGCCTGCGGCATGGAAATCGCCAACTCCTACACCGAGCTGAACGACCCGCGGGTGCAACGGGAAAGGTTCGAGGCCCAGGAAGAGATACGCCGCCTCCACCAGGACGAGGAAGTGGACCGGCAGGACGAGGACTTCCTGACCGCCATGGAGTACGGAATGCCCCCCACCGGCGGCTTGGGCATTGGCATCGACCGGCTGGTCATGCTGCTGTCGGGCCAGACTTCCATCCGCGACGTGATGCTGTTCCCCCAAATGCGGACCATCTAGCAGCGTGGAAGACAGTAGTGTAGAGAATGACAGATAAGTCTGACTACCAGCAATCGCTCTTCCGTGAAAAGATGTTGGAGTATGTATTTCTCGCAGAACTCTTACAGGATGCTTGGTTGGTTCGAGGCCGGACAGTCGAGGTATTGAGGCCCGACGTAGACGACTCCGGCTATGACTTGGTGTTGGCGTGTGGAGGAGTTACCCGATATATTCAGCTAAAAAGTTCTACCAAAAACATAACTGTGAACGTTAGGCTTGAAGACAAACCGGGTGGTTGCGTCATCCTGCTTGTCTATAAAGCTGTCGACTGCCGTGCTGATGTAAAATACCGTTTTTTCGGAAAGCACCCAAATACCAAACTTAAATTGGGCGACAAAAAGGGAACTAACACCACAACCGGAAAGGAAAGGCAAAACACGCGCAAAATCAACATAGGCTGTTTTGATAAACCGACTGGCGTTCACAAATTATTTGACAAGCTCTTCCCGGAGTCCAATCTGAGCGATTAACTACCGGGAAAGAGAGCTAACCAGATTGACTGCTATATGCTATCCATAGAACTGATACGCCGGGACCCCGAGGGCGTGCGTGAGGCAATGTCGTCCCGGGGCGAGCCGGACCAGATCACCGAGATTCTGGAGATGGACGCCGAGTGGCGCGGCCACAAGACCCGTGCCGACGGAATCAGAAACCAGCGCAACGAGGTCAACCGGCAGATCGGCCACGCCCGGTCGTCCGGCGGCCCGCCCGCGCCGGAAGTCATCGAGCAGATGCGCGCTCTGGGCCGCGAGTTGGACTCGCTGGACAGCGCCGCCGACGAGTTGGAAGGGCGCATACACGACCTGCTGCTGGGCTTGCCCAACATTCCCCTCGACGACGTTCCACGCGGCGCGGGGGATGAAAGCAACAGCATCATCCGCGAATTCGGCGAGCCCCAGGTGTTGGACTTCACCCCGATGCCCCACTGGGAGCTGGGCGAGCAGCTTGGAATCATCGACTTCCAGCGCGGCGCGAAGCTGTCGGGGAGCCGCTTCTATACCACCGTGGGCGCAGCCGCCAAGCTGGAGCGGGCGCTGATTTCCTGGATGCTCGACCTGCACACCCTGGAACACGGCTACACCGAGGTGGCCCTTCCAGCGGTGGTGCGGCGCGAGGTGATGGAGGGATCGGGCAACCTGCCCAAGTTCGCCGACAACCTTTACCACGACGACGAGGACGATCTTTGGCTCATCCCAACCGCCGAGGTGCCCCTCACCAACCTCTACCGCGACGAGATCATCCCTGCCGACCTTCTCCCCCTGTACTACGTCGCCCAAACGCCGTGCTTCCGGCGCGAGAAGGCGGCGGCGGGCCGCGACACCAGGGGCATCAAGCGCGTCCACCAGTTCAACAAGGTGGAGATGTACAAGTTCGTCGAGCCGGAAACCTCCCACGACGAGTTGGAAAAACTGCTGGCCGACGCCGAAGAGGTGTGCCGCCGCTTGGGGTTCGCCTACCGGGTGATCCAGCTATGCACCGGCGACATGGGATTTTCCGCCGCCAAGACCTACGACATCGAGGTGTGGGCCGCCGGCTGCCAGGAGTGGCTGGAAGTCAGCTCTTGCTCCAACTGCACCGACTTCCAAGCCCGGCGTTCCAACATCCGGCGGCGCGCCGCGGCAAATACGCTACCGCGCGGCAGGAGGGTCGACTACGTTCACACGCTGAACGGCTCCGGCCTGGCCCTGCCCCGGGTGATGATCGCCATTCTGGAAAACTACCAGCAGCCCGACGGCTCGGTGGTAATCCCGGAAGTCCTCCGCCCCTACACCGGCTTCGACGTAATACCGGCGGCTGCGTAAGTATTCGTACCGTCTTCGGTAGAAGTTGGTTACGTTGCCTAACGCGACGATGGCCCGTGTCGAAGAATCGAAGGTGTTGACTTACCTGCTATCGACGTCGCATGAAGACGGCAAGAGCAAGGCCGAGTTTTTCCTTCGCCAAGGATTCTCTCGTGAGCGATGGGCTGAGTTCGGGGAGGCGCTGCGGTTTCACACTCTAATGAACGCCGTGTCCGAGGTCCGGGAGACTGAACACGGTAGGACGTTTCGCATTGATGGTATTCTTGAAATGCCCGATGGACGAAACTCCAGGATACGCACCGTCTGGTTCATCCCGGCTGACGGCCATGTGCCGAGGCTGGCAACTGCCTATCCGCTGGGGACGTGAACATGATCAAGGAGCATGATCGCGTGGTTCTCACCGCTGATATTCCGGAAGAGGGCTTGCAGCGCGGGGACGTTGGTACAATCGTCCAAGTCTACGGACAAGACGAGGCCTTTGAAGTGGAGTTCTTCACCCTCGACGGCAGCACGGCCGCTTTAGCTACTGTATTGGCGTCCCAGGCACGGCCCGTGACCGGCAATGACCTTACCCACGCCCGCCACGTAAAGATCGTTCCTTGACCAGCAGCCGAAGCATCCTAGAGTGCCGAGACCTGCGCAAGGCGTTCGGCGGGCGCGTCGCCGTCAACGGCGTCAGCTTCCACATCGCCGAGGGGGAGACCTACGGCCTGTTGGGCCCCAACGGCGCGGGCAAGACGACCACCATCTCCATGATTTGCGGGCTGTTGGAGAGCGACGGCGGCGAGGTGCTGGTCGACGGGACTCCCATGACCCCGCGGAGCGTGGACGTGAAGGCGCAGATCGGGCTGGTGCCCCAGGACCTGGCCGTTTATCCCGATCTCACGGCCCGGGAAAACCTGAGATTCTTCGCCCGTCTCTACGGCATGAACGGCAAGACCCGACGGGCCAGGATCGCTGAGGTTTTGGAGGTCACCAGCCTGGCCGACCGGGCCGACGACGCGGCCAAGGAGTTCTCCGGCGGCATGAAACGCCGACTGAACATCGCCGTTGGGCTGTTGCACCGCCCGCGCCTGCTCATTCTCGACGAACCGACGGCGGGGGTGGACCCGCAGAGCCGTAACGCCATCCTGGAGAATGTTGCCCAGCTCAGCGACGAGGGCCTGGCCGTCCTCTACACCACCCATTATATGGAAGAGGCCGAGCGCCTCTGCGACCGGGTGGGCATCATCGATCTGGGCGAACTGAAGGCCGAAGGTAACCGCCGGGAGTTGGTGGACTCCATCGGCGAACACGACCGCCTGGAGCTATCCGCCACCGGCGACCTCGCCGCCGGAGCGCGGGCCGTCGCCGAGGTCAGCGGGGTGAGGGAGGCCGTCGTCCGGGAAAGCGGTCTTACCATTTCGGTAGACCAGGCTCGCGAGGCCCTGCCCGAAGTCCTTTCCAAGACCGCTGCCGCCGGGCTGACCGTGCGCAACGTGGAAGTGCTGGAGCCGGACCTGGAATCCGTCTTTCTCCACCTGACCGGCAAGGCGCTGCGCGACTAACCCGTGTCCGCCGCCCTTCTCATCGCTTGGAAAGACCTCCGCCAACGGTGCCGGGACCGCTCGGCCTTTCTCATCGCGTTCGTCGTGCCCTTGGCGATGGCCTTCATATTCAGCGCAATCCTGGGCGACGTTGGCGAAGATGTAACCTTCCGGTACGCCGTCGCCAACCAGGACGAGGGACGGGCCGCCCGCGCCCTTTCGGACGAGGTGCTGGTCCCACTGGAGGAGCAGGGGCTTCTGGAGTTGACCGGGGCCGCGTCGAGGGAGGAGGCGCTGGCGTGGGTGGAAGACGGCGCAGTTTCCGCGGCCTTTGTCGTGCCTCCGGGATTTTCCGCCGCCGTGGAACAGGGTCGGAGCGCCGAAATCGAAGTGATCGGAAACGTCGACCGGGAAATCGGCTCGCTGATTGCCGAGTCCATCGCCACCGCCTTCGGCAACGAAATCAAGACCGTCCAACTGTCCATCGCTACCGCAGCGAGCTTCGACCCGTCGGTGGTCGAGGACCTGGAAAGACTGGCGGAAGGCATTTCGGCCTTGCCCAACCCCGTCGCCCTCGAGGACGTTTCGGCGACCCGGAAAGAGTTGGACGCCGGGACCTTCTTCTCGGCCGGGATGGCCGTATTCTTCCTTTTCTTCACCGTGCAGTTCGGCGTGACCAACCTGCTGGACGAGCGGCGGGAGGGCACCCTGGCCCGCCTGATGGCCGCCCCGGTCCGGCGCTCCTCGATTTTCGTCGGCAAGCTGATCACCAGTTTCGTCATCGGCGTGGCGAGCATGGCCGTGCTGGCCGTGGCCACCAGCCTGTTGCTCGGGGCCGAATGGGGCCACCCCGTCGGCGTCGCGCTGTTGATTCTGGCCGGGGTCGTGGCGGCCACCGCCGTTACCGCCCTCATCGCCACCATCGCCAGGAATAGCGAGCAGGCCGGCAACTGGCAGACCATCGTCGCGCTGGTGCTCGGGATGCTGGGCGGGGCCTTCTTCCCGGTCAACCAGGCTGGGGGCGCCATCGAGAAGCTGAGCCTGCTGACTCCTCACGCCTGGTTCCTGCGCGGGCTGGGCGATTTGCAGAGCGGGGGCAGCCTCGCCGACATCGTGCCAGCCTTGGCCGCGATTCTGGCCTTCGCCACCGTAGCCGGGGCCATTGCCGTGCTGCGGCAGGGCAAGATGTTCCAACCATGAAAGCGCTGGTGATCGCCGGTTTCAATCTGCGCCGCATTTTCCGCTACCGGCCCAACTTCTTCTTTGTGATCATCTTCCCGATGCTGTTGATCCTGCTGTTGGGGGCCACCTTCGGCAGCGGCTTCAGTCCGGCCATCGGAATCGTGGCGGAGAACACCGGCCCCTTGGGAGAGGAACTGGCAGCCGCATTGGAGGCCCAAGAAGACCTGACGGTGCGGCGGTTCGACAGCGAGGAAGAGCTGGCCGATGGAGTCAACCGCGGCCGGGTTCAGGCCGGGCTGGTTATCCCGGTCGGCTACGACGGCACGGTACGCAGCGGAGAGACGGCGACTCTGCGGTATTTCAGCCGCCCCGGAGGTATCGGGGCCCAGTTGGGGGCCACGGTGGCCGCCGCCGTGTCCGATCAGAGCATGTTGGTGCGGGCCGCCCTCTACGCCGAAGCCGAGGGAGTGGCTTCCCCGGACGAGGCCCTGCAACGGGCCGCGGCGCTGGCTCCGTCGGCGCCCGGCATCGAAGTGAGGGTGACCAAGGCCGGCGAAGCACTGTTCCCCGAGGACCTGGGCAGGTTCGACCTGGGCGCAACCTCTCAATTGCTGCTGTTTGTGTTCCTGACGTCCCTGACCGGAGCGGTCGCGCTGATCGAGACCCGGCAACTGGGCTTGGCCCGGCGGATGCTCTCGACACCGACGCCGGTTGGGACGATTCTGGTGGGGGAGGCGCTGGGCCGGACCGCCGTGGCCTTGGCGCAAGGGCTGATCATCATGGTCGGCTCGGCGCTGATTTTCGGAGTCAACTGGGGAAACCCGCTGGGCGCCGGCCTCGTGCTGTTGCTCTTCGCCCTGGTCGGGGCTGGCGCGGGGATGCTGGCCGGGAGCGTCTTCAGCACCGAGCAACAGGCCATTCCGGTCGCCCTGCTGGCGGGGTTGGGCATGGCGGCCATCGGCGGCAGCATGGTCCCCCTGGAGATTTTCCCCGACACCATGCGCACCATCGCCCACTTCACGCCCCACGCTTGGGGCAACGACGCCTTTGCCGAGCTGGTGCGGCGCGACGGCGCGGCGGGCGATATTCTGCCGGAACTGGGAATACTCGCCGCCTACGCCGCGGTCCTCTTCGCCCTCGCCACCTGGCGGCTGCGCAAGGCCATCACCAGTTAGTGAATTGCCGGGCCGGGATGTACAATCCCGGAGTGAACATTGTGTTCCTCAGATAGGTCAATCGACATGGAAAGCCGTTCCGGGAGGACGATTATGGCTGGAATATGGCCTGGTGATACCCAATGCGTTGCGATGCTGGGGTTCGACGTGGACGGCGTATCGTCTTGGCTGAACCGCGACCCGGCGTTCAAGGACCATCCCAGCTTGATGTCGATGGCCGAGTACGGCCCCGCCGTCGCCACGCCGCGGATCCTAGACTTGCTGGACGCGACCGGCGTTCCGGCCAGCTTCTACGTGCCGGGGTACGTGGCCGAGACCCACGTTGACCTGGTCAAAGAGATTGCCGCGCGAGGTTACGAGGTGGCCCACCACGGCTACATGCACGAGCCGCCGTCGACGCTGTCCCGGGAGCAGGAGGACGACGTGCTGCGCCGGGGCATCGACATTCTGGGCGGCATCACCGGGGAACAGCCGCTGGGCTACCGCTCACCCAGTTGGGAGCTCAGCGAGCACTCGCTGGACCTGCTGGCCTCCCACGGCTTCCTCTATGACAGCAGCTTGATGGGGGACGACGCCCCCTACCTTGAAACCGCCCCGGCCACCGGCCAGCAGCTTGTGGAAATCCCCATCCACTGGCTGCTGGACGACGCTCCCAACTTCGTCTACGCCCCGGTCGCCAACCGCTTGGGACCGATGCGCAGCCCCCACGAGGTCTACTTGACCTGGGCCGCCGAGTTCGAGGGTCTCTACCGCTACGGCCGTTCCTTCGTCCTGACCATGCACCCCCAGTACATCGGCCGCCCCGGCCGCCTGCTGATGCTCGAACGCCTGATCAACCACATAAAGTCCTTCCCCAACGTAGAGTTCATGCGGGCCCTGGACGTGGCGCGGCTGTTCGCCCCGGCGGGGTGACGGGGGCATCATTCATTTACGATAACTTCAAAAGCGTGAATAGCGCCGGGCGTTGTTCTTGAATCAAAAATAACGCCCGGCGCTATTGCTATTTCGCCAACGGCAATTTATATTTAGCGCCCAACTGTAAATAATCGCTGGTGTTATTTTGATTTCGTAATTAAGGATTGCCAGTGAAACGCGAGAATACCGGACGCTACGAAGTAACGTGGACCGCCAACGAGGTGGTTCGGGCTTTTGTACCGGAACCCCTGCCGCCCGTTCCCGACCTAGACATCTCATCCTTGCAATCCAACATGGCAAGCGCGCATCTGGCCCTTGGCCGACTGGACGGCCTGGCCCTGCAATTGCCGGCGACTCCGCTATTCATTTACTCCTATGTACGCAAGGAAGCCGTGCTGTCGTCTCAAATTGAAGGCACCCAATCCTCGCTGTCGGATTTGATGCTGTTCGAAATGGAAGACGCGCCCGGCGTACCCATTGACGATGTAGTGGAGGTTTCCAACTATGTGCGAGCGTTGGAGCATGGACTGCGTCGGCTGCGCGAGGACTTCCCACTGTCAAACCGTCTGATTCGTGAGATTCACGCCGAGTTATTGTCGAGGGGCCGCGGCAGCGACAAATTACCCGGTGAATTCCGCCGCTCTCAGAACTGGATTGGCGGCTCCCGTCCCGGAACCGCTTACTATGTGCCGCCACCGCCCAATACCGTCCAGGATTGTATGGGAGATCTGGAGAAATTCCTTCACTCTCAAGACCCTAACCTCCCTCCGCTGGTCAAGGCAGGACTCAGCCACGCGCAGTTTGAGAGCATCCATCCGTTTCTGGACGGCAACGGCCGCGTCGGACGGCTGCTGATTACCCTGTTACTGTTTCACGACGGGGTACTAAGCAACCCGATGCTCTATCTGAGCCTTTACTTCAAGCAGCACCGCCAGATTTATTACGAGTTGCTGAATGGCCTTAGAGACAACGGCGACTGGGAAGAGTGGCTTCAGTTTTTTCTGGACGGTGTAACGCAAACCGCAGAGGCCGCCGCCGCCACCGCCCGGCGGCTGTTGGCATTGTTTGATGAAGACACATCCCAGATTCAGCAACAGGGCCGTACCGCAAGTTCGGCATTTCGGGTTCACCGGGCGTTGCAAGAGAGGCCAATTATTTCCCTGCAAGCGGCTGGCAACCGGGCTGGACTCGCATCGACTGCCACTACCACCGGAATGCGTGTACTGGAAAACCTTGGCATAGTCCGGGAGTTGACCGGACGCAGACGCAGCCGGGTCTACACCTACGACCGCTATCTGGCCATCCTGTCCGAAGGCACCGAGCCGCTTTAGCCGCCCCGCCCGCCTTGCCAACGCCGCCGGGCGCGTTTAGCATAGGCGGCAACCCACTGGAGCATCTGTTATGACTAAGGTTCACGACATGGGCGGCGCACCCAACAGCAACCCCATCGACCAGAGCGGGCATGTGTTGATGGACTGGGAGCGGCGCATCGACGCCATCCGCGGCGTTCTGGGCGAGAAGGGGCACTTGGGGGTCGACGAGTTGCGCCGGGCCATCGAGGGCCTGGGCGAGGAGCGGTACAAGTCCCTGAGCTACTACGAGCGCTGGACCGCGGCGGTGGAGGTCCTGCTGGTCGAGAAGGGCCTGCTGACCGCCGAAGAGTTGGACGCCAAGACGGCCCAACTCGAAGCCCCGGCTGCCTAACCATGTCAGCTTCGACGCAGGCTGCTTTCCAAACGGGCGACCCGGTAACGGTGCACACCGGCAACCCGCCGACGCACTACCGCACCCCGGTCTACGTGCAGGGACGCACCGGCCGGGTTGCGGCCCTTTGCGGCGTGTTCCCAGACCCCGAGTCGCTGGCCCACGGCGGCGACGGCCTGCCCTACGTCCCCCTCTACCGGGTGGAGTTCGCCCAGACCGATCTGTGGAGCGGCTATCCTGGCCCGGCGTCGGACCGCCTGCTGATCGACATCTACGAGCACTGGCTGGAGCAGTCCTCATAGGCTTGGAAAGGCCGGATGCAGAATGGAGAGAACCATGAGCGAAGACCACGGCGACCACACTCACCCCGGAATGGACGCGGAGGAGCTGGGTTACTATGCCTTGCGGGTGCGGGCGATGGAGGCGGTGCTGGCCGAGAAGGGGATTCTGACCAGCGCCGAAGTGCAGCAGAACGTCGATGCCGTGGAGTCGCACTCGCCCGCCGACGGCGCGAGAGTGGTAGCGCGGGCTTGGGCCGACCCAGCGTTCAAGGAGCGGTTGCTGTCCGACCCGGAGACGGCGCTGGACGAAATGGGCTATCGACTGCCCGACCCGACACCCAAGCTGGGGGTGTTCGAGAACACGGACCGGGTCCACCATTTGGTCGTATGCACGCTGTGCTCCTGCTATCCCCGCGCGCTGCTGGGCCGTCCGCCCGACTGGTACAAGAGCTTCGCCTACCGCTCGCGGGCGGTCAGCGACCCACGCGGGGTGATGCGGGAGTTCGGTACGGAAGTCGCTTGGGACGCCGAGGTGGTCGTGCTGGACAGCACCGCCGACCTGCGCTACCTGGTGCTGCCCCAACGCCCGGCCGGCACCGACGGGATGACCGAGGACGAGTTGGCCGGGCTGGTTACCCGCGACTCCATGATCGGCGTTTCGCATCCCCTAGCGCCGAGGCTGGTCGCGGCGGACAACTAACCGGACGTTTTCAACACAGAGCGCACAGAGACCAAAGGAGTTGCTCGGGCCGCGGCGAAATTGTACGCCAGTCGGCTTGGTGCTAGGATGAGAGCCGGAACGCTTCGACAGGCGACATAAGGGGAGTCCATGCAAGGCGAGATACACGAAGGACCGGGGCTGAAATACCTGACCGTGCTGCCCGACGGCTACGATGCCGACGCATCGTACCCCATGATCATCATGCTCCACGGTTTCGGCGCGAATATGCACGACCTGGCCGGGCTCGCGCCCGCCATCAACCCCACGGGCTACGTCTACGCCTGCCCCAACGCGCCCATCCCGTTCAACCTGGGCTTGGGTCACGCCGGGTTCGGTTGGATGACGCCCCGGGGCGGTTCGACGCCGGAAGAGGTTGCAAACTCCGAGAAGTTGTTGGGCGACTTCTTCCAAGAAGTGACCGGGAAATACAACGTCGAGCCCGGACGTAGTCTGCTGTTGGGTTTCTCTCAGGGCGGCGGTATGACCTACCGTTGCGGGCTGGGCCGGGCCGATGTGTTCGCCGGGCTGGCCGCCCTGAGCGCAACGCTGCCGGGGTCCGACGAACTGGACCACCGTCTGCCCGCCGCCGTTGATTCAAAACGAAGTCAGCCGGTTTTCGTAGCCCACGGCCGGTACGACCAGATGATCGCCGAGTCCACCGCCTACGCCGCCAAGGACTACCTGGAAGCGGCCGGCTACAGCCCGAAGTTCCACGTCTACGACATGGGGCACGAAATCAGCGGAGAGTTGCTGGGAGACCTCGTGCCTTGGATAGAGTCGGTGCTGCCGCCTCGGTCGGCATAGTAAACGACCACTGCTCACACCGCAACGAAGGAGATCGGAGGCGGTTTATCGGTGAAGGGTAAATTCATCTTTACGGACTATTTTGAAGAGGCGATGGGCTTGGCAGTCTACGAGGAAATGGAAGATGGGACTTTAGCCGGACACATCCCTCCTTGCGAAGGGCTATTCGCCTTTGGGGCAACTGAGCTCGAATGCCAAGAAGAATTGAGGGCTACGCTGGAGGACTGGACTCTGGTGGGCATCAGGCACGGCCATGACCTCCCGGTGATTGCCGGGATTGACCTGAACCTGAGCTTGGAGCCAGTGTGTGAACCGGTGGAATCCCTGTAGCCGTCGGGATTTCATCCGGTGTCTCAGAATATTGGGGTTCGACGGGCCATTCCCCGGCAGGCGGCACCAGTACATGGTCTATCAAGGACGCCGTCTGACCATCCCATCGAACAGTGAATATCCCATCACTCAGCTACGGTATATGTTGCGGCAAGTATCAAGACGAATCGGACACGAGATTACCGCGGAGGAATGGAACTCGCTGGAATAGCCTTGTCGTTCAACCGCCGCCTGCGCCTAGTCCTCCACCCAGGACATGATGCGCTCGACCTGTATGTCGATGAGGACCAATCGCGACGCGGCCAGCAATTCCTCGGCGTAGGCCGGGCCGCGCTCCGGGCCGTCGTACTTCACGCAAAGCCTTTTCACCATCGACTCCAGACCGGCGCTCGTCACCGATGCCTGCCCCTCAACGATCACGTAGGCGAAGGGCCGCTCCGGGGTGGCCACCGACAGGGCCACGGCGGGGTTGTTTCTGATGTTGCGAATCTTGACCGCCTGCGTGTCGGCGATCACCCAAACTCGGCCGTCGTCCCGAAGGAACCAGACCGGGGCCACGTGAGGCGTACCCGCCGCGCGCACCGTCACTAAATGGCCAATCCGAGGCTCGTCCAAAAAGGAACCAATCTCTTCCTGTGTGAAAGCGGCCACAGCGGTCGACTCCTTGTCCAAATGTCGCGCCCTAATATAGCACAACCCGCTGCCGCCCTCTTGGGCCTCTTCGCCGCGCTCCTCATAACCACGGCCTGCACCGGCGCTACCCCCACGCCCGCGCCTACCTCCACGCCCGTCCCAACGCCGACTCCCGCGCCTACTTCCACACCCACGCCGCTGGTGCTGCTCCCGCGGGACGAAGCGCCCCATGCCGCGCTGGTCGAGTGGTGGTACTTCAGCGGGCTGCTCACCGACGACGCGGGCCGCGAGTACAGCTACCATTTCGTGACCTTCCAGGGGCCCGGCCCGGCCAACGCCGTTCCCCACCTGATGCACGCCAGCCTGGGCGACCATAGCCGCGGCGAGCATTTCGCGGGCGAGACGCCGACGCTCGCTCCGGTGTCCGCCGACGCCGTTGGCGTGTCCGTCGAGGTCGGCGGCTGGGAGATGCGGGGCGACGGGGCTGCCTACGACCTTCAGTTCGACCTCGGCGGAATCACCCTCGACTTCCGGGCGGTCTCCCAGCGGGCGCCGGTGTTGCACGACCGGAACGGGCTGGTCAGCCTCGGTCCGATGGGCGACACCTACTATTATTCCCGGACGCGCCTGGCTTCCTCCGGCTTCGTCGAGAGTCGGGGCGAACGTCGGCCCGTCACCGGCGTCAGTTGGATGGACCACCAGTGGGGCGACGTTTCCGGCCGGGACGCCGGCTGGGACTGGCTGAGCCTTCACCTCGACGACGGCGCAGACCTGATGGCCGCCGTCGTCTGGGCCCCGGACACTCGCCAACCAATCGCAACCTACGGCACCTACGTCGGGACCGACGGCAAGGTCGTCTACCTGGACGGCAACGACGTTTCCGTCAAGTCCATCGGCTCTTGGACCAGCCCGGACACCGGCATCACCTACCCCTCCGGCTGGGTGCTGGAAGTCCCGCCGCTCGGCCTGACCCTCGAAGCCACGCCGGTGTTGAAAGACGCGGAGTTCGCCGTCAGCCGCTTCGTCAAAGCAGCCTACTGGGAAGGCGCGGTCACAGCCTCGGGAACGCAGGGCGGATTACCCCTAAGCGGCGCAGGCTTCATGGAACTGGTAGGATATGACCCGAGGCAGTTGGAGGTGCAACAATAACGGACAACCTCCGCACTCCCCTATACGATAACCACCTGGCCCTCGGCGGGCGGATGGTGCCCTTTGGCGGGTGGGATATGCCGGTGCAGTACCCCGGCGGTATTCTGGCTGAAGTTAACGCGGTGCGCACTGCCGCCGGTATTTTCGACGTTTCGCACATGGGGCGGCTGTACTTCTCCGGGCCGGACGCGGAGACGCTGCTGGACCTGGCGCTGACCGGCTGGGCGTCCAAGCTGGCAGTCGGGCGGGCGCGCTACTGCCTGATTTGCAACGAGCGGGGCGGCGTCATCGACGACACCATCTTTTACCGGCTGGACGACGACCTCTTCCTGCTCATCCCCAACGCCGGCAACCGTCCGGCGGTGGTGGACTGGCTGCAAGGGCTGATTGACCGGCGGTTCAGCGGCTTTTGCACCATGACCGACGCCACCACCCGGACCGCGCTCATCGCGGTGCAGGGGCCGGGGGCGGCGGCCATCGCCGACCGGCTGTGCGACGCGCCGGTGTCGGGCCTGCGGTCGTTCGCTTTCGCCGACACGAGCATCGGCGGGACGGCGGCGCTGGTGGGGCATACCGGCTACACCGGCGAGGATGGCTTCGAGATTCTGGTCGCCGCCGATGCCGCCCCCGCCCTATGGAACGCGCTGACGGAAGCCGGGGCCGCGCCCTGCGGACTTGGCGCCCGCGACGTTCTGCGTCTGGAAGCCGGGCTACCCCTGCACGGCCACGAGATCGACGAGGACACGACTCCCATCGAAGCGGGGCTGCAACGCTTCGTCAGGTTCGACAAGGAATACGTCGGCTCCGACGTCCTGCTCCGCCAACGCGACGAGGGCGCGGAGCGAACGCTGGTGGGGCTGCGACTGCCCGGCCGGTCGGCCCCCCGGGCGGGCTACGCGCTGTCGCGCGAAGGCGTGACCGTGGGGAGCGTCACCAGCGGCAGCTACTCGCCCACGCTTGACACCAGCATTGGCATGGGCTACGTTTTTGTGCGGTACGCCGAGCCGGGCACGTTGCTCGACCTGGATATTCGAGGGCGCACCGCGACGGTGGAAGTCGTGCCTCTTCCGTTCTACAAACGCCCCGTTTCACCCTCTTGAAGGAGGCCGGAACCCCTTGAGTCCCGACGACAGGAAATACACCCGCGAACACGAGTGGATATTGATCGAAGACGCCGCGAGCAAGCGGGCGCTGGTCGGCATTACCGACTACGCCCAAGAGGAGTTGGGGGACATCGTTTACTTTGAGCTGCCCAAGGTGGGCAACACCGTTTCCCGCATGGGGAAGATGGGAGAGGTCGAGTCGGTGAAGGCCGTCTCCGACCTGTTCTCCCCGGTCGAAGGCGAGGTCATCGAGGTGAATCCAGAGCTTGCCCAGCACCCCGAACTGGTCAACGAGGACCCCTTCGGCGCGGGGTGGCTGGTCCGCGTGACCGTGACCGACGTGGACGAGATCGACGGCCTGATGTCGGCCAGCGAATACGACGCCTACACCGCAGGGTTATCATGACCGCTCACCAGACAACCCCAGGAATCCCACAGTCCACCGGCGCGAACGGCAGCCACTTTCAGTCCCACTACATTCCCAACACCCTCGACGAGCAGGCCGGAATGTTGGCCTCGCTGGGACTCCGGTCCATAGACGAGCTTTTCAGCGACATCCCGGCCGAGTTCCGCAACCCCGCTCTGGACCTGCCCGCGCCCCTGTCCGAGCTGGAAATCCAGCGCGAGTTGGGAGCGTTGGCCGCCCGCAACCGCCCGCTGGGCAGCGGCCCGTCGTTTCTGGGCGCGGGGTGCTATCACCACTTCATCCCGGCCATCGTGAAGGCGCTGATCACCCGCGGCGAGTTCCTGACCGCATATACTCCATACCAAGCCGAGGCCAGCCAAGGGACTCTGCAAGTCATCTATGAGTTCCAGACCCTAGTCTGCAACCTGTTCGGCATGGAGGTGGCCAACGCCGGGATGTACGACGGCGCGACCAGCCTGGCCGAGGCGGCGCTCATGGCCTGCCGGGTGACCCGCCGCAACAAGGTGGTCGTGCTGGACACCGTGTCCCCAGTGTACAACGAGGTGATCCACACCTACTGCCGCTCCCAGAACATCGAGATTGTCACCACTTCGCCGGAATCCCCCGCCATCGACGGAGACTCGGCCTGCATCGTCGCGCAGTACCCCAACTTCTTCGGCTACATTGAAGACTTGGCGGGCCTGATGGACGCGGCCCACGCTCACGGCGCCCTCGGCGTGGTGTCCTGCGACCCCATCGCGGTGGGCCTGTTCCAGCCGCCGGGCCACTACGGGGCCGACATCGTGACCGGCGAAGGACAGCCCCTAGGCATACCGGCCAGCTTCGGCGGGCCCTATCTGGGGCTGTTCGCCACCAAGCAGGAATTCATCCGGCAGATGCCGAGCCGCCTAGCCGGGCGCACCGTCGACCGCAACGGCGAGGCGGGCTACGTGCTGACGCTGCAAACGCGCGAGCAGCACATCCGCCGGGAGCGGGCCACGTCCAACATCTGCACCAACGAGGCCCTGTACGCGCTGGCCTCGACCATCTACCTGGCCGCCTTGGGCAAGAGCGGGCTGCGGCAGGTCGCCGAACTGTGCTACCACAAGGCCCACTACGCCGCCGCTCAAATCGCGGCCCTCCCCGGTTACTCCCTGCCGTTACCGGGAACCTTCTTCCAGGAATTCGTGGTCCGGTGCCCGCAACCCGCGGCGGAGATAAACCGGAAGCTGATGGAGCGGAACATCCTGGGCGGACTGGACGTCGGCGGCCGGTGGCCCAACGGCCTGTTGCTCTGCGTCACCGAGATGAGCACGAAGGACGAGATCGACGCCCTGACCTGGGCGCTGGCGGAGGTGGCCTGATGCAAACAGGCGGGAACCGCGTAACCTCCCAACTGCTGATGGAGCGCAGCGTCCCGGGCCGGGTCGGGTGCGTTCTGCCTGGCTTGGACGTGCCAACGCAGCAACTCCCGGACGACTCGCTACTGCGCGACGGCTTGGAGCTTCCCGAGGTTTCCGAGCCGGAGGTGGTCCAGTACTTCACGGGACTGAGCCAGCGCAACTTCTCCATCGACACCCATTTCTACCCGCTGGGCAGTTGTACGATGAAGTACAACCCCAAAATCAACGACGAGACGGCCTTCCTACCCGGCTTCTCCGGCATCCACCCGTTGCAGCCCGCCGAACAATCGCAGGGGGCGCTGGAAGTGCTCTACCGGCTGCAGGAGTTCTTAGGCGAGATTACCGGCCTGCCCGCCGTCAGCCTGGCCACGCTGGCCGGCGCCCACGGGGAACTGGCGGGGATGTTGATGATCCGGGCGCACCACGAGGCCAACGGCGACACCGGCCGCGTCAAGGTGGCCATCCCCGACAGCGCCCACGGCACCAATCCGGCGTCGGCGGCTATGGCCGGGTTCGAGGTCGTGGAGATGCGCTCCAACAGTGACGGCAACCTTGACCTCGACGCGGTCCACGAAATCGCTACCGACGATCTGGCCGGGGTGATGATCACCCTTCCCAGCACCCTGGGCCTGTTCAACCCGAACATCACGGAAGTCTGCCGCATCGTCCACGAGGCCGGGGGACTGGTCTACGGCGACGGGGCTAACATGAACGCGCTGTTGGGCCGGGTGAAGCTCGGCGACCTGGGCTTCGACGTGGCCCACCTCAATTTGCACAAGACTTTCAGCACGCCCCATGGCGGCGGCGGTCCGGGCGCGGGGCCGGTCTGCGCCAACGAGACGCTGGCGCCCTACCTGGCAGCCCCGGTGGTCACGCAGACCGAAAACGGCGGCGCTCCCTTCTACGAGTTGGCCACGCCCAAAGCCAGCATCGGCAAGCTGGCCGGTTTCCACGGCAACTTCGGCGTGCTGGTGCGGGCCTACACCTACATCCGCACGTTGGGCGCGGCCGGCGTCAAGTCCATCAGCGGCAACGCCGTGCTGAACGCCAACTACATGATGGACGCGCTGAAAGGCGTGTATAACCTGCCCTACGACCGTACTTGTATGCACGAGGCGGTCTTCTCAGCCTCTTGGCAAAAGGCGCGCGGGGCGGGCGGTCTGGAAATCGCCAAGCGGCTGCTGGACTACGGCTTCCACGCGCCGACGATGTATTTCCCGCTAATCGTTCCCGAATGCTTGATGATCGAACCCACCGAGTCGGAAACCCAGGAGACCATCGACCGCTTCGTGGAGGCGCTGATCGCCATTGACCAAGAAATCACCAACGACCCCGACCTGGTAAAAAACGCCCCCCACACCACCCCCGTAGCCCGCCTAGACGAAGCCCGCGCCGCCCGCCGCCCCGACCTGCGGTGGCGACCAGGGGGTTAGGGGTGGCCTAAGCCATCGGAATCGCCAGATCCTGCCCTACGTGGGTCAGAAACTCGCTCTGCATTTCCTTGTCATCCCAGGCATAGCTGCTTAATGCCGACTTTTCTACGGCGGCCGCTAACAACTTGGCCGCCGGTTCTCTGTCCCAGTCACTCCTTTTGTTCGCGTTGCATTTGCCCTACCCCCAGCTGGAGAAGAAGTCGGAATCAATGCCGGGATTAACGCAATTACTCGGCCCAACTCCATCAGCCAATACCGCAGTCCATCTTCAGTAGTTTCGACGTTGACTAACCCAGTTTCGGGGTCTTTTTTCAGACCGGAATCGGAAAGCAGCCCCTGTACCAACTCCCGGTCCTGTTTGGTCGGCCCATTCCGCCTTGATTCAAACAGCAACCCCGAAATGTGTCCGCCATCGTGGATGACAGTGTGTCCGTCGCTCTCGGTAACGTAAACGCAGATGACATCTCCACTCGGCTCCAATAGCGGCAGAGTCACTCGACAAACTTCGTCGCCCGTCACCATTCTGTGCGGCGACACTCCCATCCACTCCGAGAATTGCCGGTCGATCACGGCTTTTAAGTACTCGGGATTCATCGTCAGCCTCCGGACAGCCTCTTACGTTCGACAGGTTCACCGACGAGATTGATTTCCACCGCAAACCCCGTGATGGCATCCCGCAATGAAATCGATTCAGGCACACTCCAATCGTATACTCTCGTCCCGGCTCTCCTGCTATCGATCACCCTGAACACCGTCGTAGGAAAATGAATATGCGGCCCGGGAAAATACGGGCCATGGTCAGGCTCTTGATGCCCACCGCCGATATGTGCGCGCCGCAATAATCGCTCGCCATGCCAAAGCCTGATAAAGATTGCACCGTTATGTTCCTGATGAGCTTGCAGGAAAAAGCTGCCCATTCTTTCCAGCTCTGTGTCCGGCTCGCCAAGATGCAATTCAGCTTCATAGGCATCGGCTAATTCGGTGGACGGAGGTAGTTGGTGCAGCACACCCCACCCCTTTTCAGCCGCAACCGCTCGCTCGACTAACGGTTGCGGCCCCTCTCCGGCTCGCCAATGGTCTTGTCGCTGCACCACATGGACACCGCCAAAGGGTGTTGCTTAGAACACCCAATCCCCCTAACCCCCCGCCTGCCGTTCCTCCTCCAGCAGGGCGTTCAGCAGGTCTTCGTCCACGCGCACTTCTACGCCCGACCGCTCTTCCTGGAGCAGCATGGCCACGCGGGAGTCGCGTCCACCCCAGCCGCGGTTGACGGCTTCGGTCATTTCCTGCAGGGTCAGCTGGGCCAACCGCATGGGGACGTCGAACTCGCGGCCTACCGAGACCGCCAGGTCCACGTCCTTGCGGGCCAAGCGGAGGGCGAAGTCGGGCGGGTCGAAGTTGCCGGGCAGCAAGTGCTCGGCCATCCCCTCGAACGGGCCCCGGCGCCCCACCGCGCCCTTCCGAACCGCCTGCCACAGCGCCAGCGGCTCCACCCCGGCCTTGACTCCCATGGTGAACACCTCGGCCAGCGCCGCCTGCACGATGTAGCCAGTGCAGTTATGCACCAGCTTGGCGATGGCCCCGCAGCCTATGGGGCCGACGTAGTAGGCCTTGTCGCCGATGCTGTCCAGCACCGGCTTGCAGCGGTCGAAGACTTCCTTGTCGCCGCCGACCCAGATGGCCAGATTGCGGGTGCGCGCCCCCCGCGGGCCTCCGCTGACCGGAGCGTCCAGCACGTGGATGCCCCGGGCCGCCGCCTGCTCGTGAATCCGGCGGATCAGGCCCGGAGTGCTGGTGCTGAGGTCGAAGTAGACCTTGCCCTCGCTGAGACCCTCGAGAATGCCGTCCTCGCCCAGCCCGACCGCCTCCACTTCAGTAGGGCCGGGCAGCGAGGTGAAGACTATCTCCGAAGCCTCGGCCACCTGCCGGGGCGAGTCGGCCCACACCGCCCCCGCTTCGAGGTGCCGGGTGGCGGCCTCGCGGCGAATGTCGTGGACGACCATCTCGTTCCCGCCCTGCAGGCAGTTGTAGGCCATGCTGGCCCCCATGGTGCCCAGTCCGATGAATCCAACTTTCATGTCCGGCCTCCCTTGTTGCAACTTTGATGTCAGCCTCGATATGCTACCACACGCCGACAACAGTTCTGTTGTGTATACTGTATCCGTGAACTCGAATGAACTCCGGCGCTGGCTCCGAGACCGAGGTTGCACGTTCCACACGCACAAGGGCGGCAGCGGTCACCTAACAGTCCGGTTGGGAGACCGTGCCACGCAACTGCCGATGCACGGTGGCGGTCGAGAGTTAGGCCGGGGGCTCGTGGCAAAAATCAAGAAAGACCTGGGGTTGGAATGATGCTTGCCTATCCGGTACATCTCGAAGATGACGATAACACCGTATTGGCCACGTCCCCGGACTTCCCGGAGCTCACCACCTACGGGGATGACCGGGACGAGGCGATTGCTCGTGCGGTCGACGCCCTCGAAGAGGCCATTGCGGCGCGCATCCATGACGGCAAGGACATCCCTTCGCCGTCCCAGGGCGCGGATTACGCTGTATTGCCGACACTCACTGCGGTCAAGGTTATGCTGTATCAGGGGATGCGGGACCAGGGGGTTGGCAAGGCGGAGTTGGCCCGTCGGCTGGGCTGGCACCTGCCGCAAGTAGACCGGGTGCTGGACATCCAGCACCGCTCGCGTTTGGACCAAATGGATGCCGCGCTGGGCGCCATCGGTTGCCAGTTGTACGTAAGCGCATCTGTCCGCCCATAATGGCCTGGCGACAGAGATACGAATGGAGAGGACATGTCGCAGCAGCAGGAAAGGCTTTGGGAATTCGATGCGGTGGAGGCGGGGCAGGGTGGGGCGTCGACCTTCGTCGATGTCACCGCCGGGAACATTGCAGAGTACGCCAGGGTCTCGTTGAACGACGACCCCCGCTACCGGGTTGGCGGCGAGGGCGTGGCCATGCCCACTATGGCGCTCAGCTACGCGCCGTTGCTGCGGGAGGAGATTGCCGCAGCCAATGGGTTCGTGGCCGTGGAGCAGTCCAAGACCGCCCGGCGGCAGACTCCCTTCGCCAAGTGCGAAATTCGCTGGGAGCGCCCGGTCCGGGCCAGCGACACCATCACCGGCGCCCGCCGCGTCCTGGAAAAGTACGAGCGGCGGGGCAGCAGGTTCGTCACCTTCCGTGTGGAAGCCTCCAATCAAGACGCCCTGCTGGCCGCCACCTACGACTACACCTGCATCTTCGAATACGCCAAGGGCCAGCGAGACACGCCGCCGACCTCGCCAAGAGAACCCTCTACCTCCGTGAAAGGGCAGGGTGAGGACGTCCCTCGGCTGCTCGACTTCTCCACCGCCGCCGAGGGCCTGCCGCTGCCAACGCTGTCCATAACCGAGAGCCAGGAAATCATCAACCGGCGCAGCGCCTTCCGGCTGGCCGGGCGGCCCAACGAGAGCAACATCCACACCGACGAGGAGTTTGCCAAGCAAAACATCTTCGGCGGCACGGTGAACTCCGGCCCGGCCACCATGTCCTACGTTGACCGGATGTTGCAACTGTC
The DNA here is from genome assembly GCA_965197575.1 of Dehalococcoidia bacterium. Classification (GTDB taxonomy): domain Bacteria; phylum Chloroflexota; class Dehalococcoidia; order Lucifugimonadales; family UBA3495; genus VXOI01. The sequence goes on along the minus strand of OZ240214.1, from coordinate 3,727,045 downwards.
CTTCCCGCCGGAATCCTTCTACGACGGCGGTAGGCTGCTCATGCGGGCCATAACCCCTTTCCGTAGCGGCGACACCGTCACCTTCCAGGGAGAAGTCACCGGCAAGCGGGAGGAGGCCGGGCGCGGCATCGTCGAGTGCCGGGTGCGAGGCATCAACCAGCGCGGCGATCTGGTGTGCCTGGCTGACGCGACGCTGGCGCTGGACCGCTAGCGCGACACCGGGTACGATTCGCCTACCCTAGCCCCGAATCCTCCCGTAGATCCGCTCCGGCTCTACCAGGACGATTACGGCGTCCTGCTTGACCATCGCCTCGTCGTATTCCTCCCAGTCGGGGTGGTCGCCGTGGGCGCTGCAAGCGCGGAAGACTTCGCGCAGCTCGACGCGCATGGTCTCGGCGTCGGTGTTGCGATAGTCCATCGTCGTCGCCGTGCCTTCGACGCAGACGCAGCTGCGCCAGTCTTCGCTGACCGCCATGACGGTGCTGCGCTTGTCGCGGCGCAGGTTGCCGACCTTGACCGAGTTGCCGTACACGATGACGTAGGCCGCCTTGCCCTGGTACGCGCCGCAGACCACGATGCTGGTGTGGCCCGCGCCGTTGCGCCGGTAGGTGGTGATAACCCCGCGATGGTTGCTGTTGACGAAATTCTCGTAGTCTTGAAACTCCACTTCGACACCTCCGGGCCGTGGCCCGCAATAATTGGCCTAACTGGTATAACATACCCGTCGTTCCCGCGAAAAGCGCAGGGCCCTTTCATTCTCGGAAAAATCCCCCTTCCCTCCGGGAGAGGGGTGAGGAACAGCGATGGAATACCGCGAGCTGGGCGGCACTGGTGTAATGATACCCGAAATCGGCCTTGGCACGTGGAAATACCGCGGCGGCCCGAAGCCGTTGCAACGAGGCATCGAGTTGGGGGCCAACTTCATCGACACCGCCGAGATGTACCGCACCGAGGACGCCGTGGGCGACGCCATCCGGGGCATCCGCGACCGGGTGTTCCTCGCCACCAAGGTGCTGGGCAGTCACCTGCGCTACGACGACGTGATGCGGGCCGCCGAGAAGAGCCTGCGCCTGCTGGACGAAGACGTGATCGACCTCTACCAAGTCCACTGGCCCAACCGCAGCGTCCCAATCCGCGAGACCATGCGGGCGATGGAGGACTTGGTGGACCGGGGGATGGTCCGTTACATCGGCGTCAGCAACTTTTCGGTCGGGGAGCTGCGGGAGGCCCAGGGCGTGATGACCAAGAACCCGGTGGTGTCCAACCAGGTGCTCTACAACCTGAAGGCGCGGCGTATCGAACGCGACCTGATTCCCTACTGCGAAGAGAACCGCATCACGGTCATCGCCTACACGCCCCTGGCCGACGGCTCGCTGGCGAAGGGGAACGGGGCCGGCAGGCCGCGCCTCCGGCCCGACCGGAAGCTGTCGGCGCTGCAGGAAGTCGCCAGCGAAGCGGGCAAGACGCCGGCGCAAGTGGCCCTGAACTGGTGCGTCTCCCGCCCCTGCGTCGTCGCCATCCCCAAGACCAACAGCGTCGAGCGCACCGAGGAGAACTGCGGGGCCTCCGGCTGGCGGTTGACAGCGGAGCAGCTACGGCGGCTGGGGGCGGTGTTTGCGGTCTAGCCGTGTTGACAAACCCTCTATCCCCGCATAGGGTAAGCCGAAACAGAGCCACATATACGACAGCCGCAAAACGACTGGCGCATATCAAGGGGAGCGGGGCAGGGGAGCGGCACTCCAGTGCCATCGGCAGGCAGGACCGGACGGGTCTCTGCCCGGCTGTCACAACGAGGTGTCGAATATGTCCGCTACTACCGACACGCCCGCTAGCCTGCTCAACGGCCACCCGGCCACCAACGGCCCCTTCATCCGGGTTAACTCTGTCTGGAAGGTCTTTGGCAGCGCTCCGGAAAAGGTCCTGGAGCCACAGTACGCCGACAAGGACAAGGCGTATTTCCAAACGGAGTTAGGCAACGTAATTGGCCTGCAAGACGTTTCCTTCGAAGTCAATCAGGGCGAGACCTTCGTCATCATGGGCCTCTCCGGGAGCGGGAAGTCCACCATGGTGCGTTGCCTGATCCGCTTGATCGAGCCCACCGCCGGCGAGATCGTGATCGACGGCGAAAACGTTACCGGCATGTCCGACAAGGAACTGATCGAGTTCCGGCGCAGAAAAATCGCTATGGTCTTCCAGCACTACGGGCTGATGCCCCACCGCAGCGTCTTGGAGAACGCCTCTTGGGGGCTGGAAGTCCAAGGCGTCAGCCAAGTGGAACGTTACGAGCGCACCCGGGAAGTGTTGGAGCTTGTGGGCCTGTCGGGCTGGGAGAAGGCGTACCCCCGGCAGCTTTCCGGCGGTATGCAACAACGGGTGGGGCTGGCCCGCGCCTTGGCGGTGGACACCGGCATCCTGCTCATGGACGAGCCGTTCAGCGGTTTGGACCCGCTCATCCGCCGCCAAATGCAGGACGAGCTTTTGCGCCTGCAAAACGAGCTCCAAAAGACCATCGTGTTCATCACCCACGACCTCAACGAGGCATTGAAGCTGGGCGACCGCATCGCCATCATGCAGGACGGCCGCGTGGCCCAAATAGGCTCGCCGGAGGACATCGTGCTGCGTCCCGAGGACGCCTACGTGGGCGAATTCACCCAGGATGTCCGCTTGGAAAGCGTGCTCACCGCCAGCAGGGTTATGGTCACCCCCAAGGCTACGATCATGGGCTACCAGGGGCCGCGGGCGGCTTTGCACACCATCGGTCAAAGCGACGGCGACGCGGCCTGGGTGGTGGACATGCGGGAGCGCTACATCGGGCTGCTGTCCATCCGGGGCGCGGAACGGGCCTTGCGGGCCGGGGTGAAACGGCTGGACGAGGCTTGGACCTACGTCGACCGGGAGTATGAAGCGATGCCGCCCTCCACCACCTTCGATCAGCTTATCCCCATCGCGATGGGCAGCGATTACCCGATTCCGATCGTAAACGACGACAACATGCTCATCGGAGAGGTCCACCGCAGCGCGCTGGCCGAGGTGCTGGCCGAAACAACCAGGGCCGACCCCGACTACGGAGCAAACGCCGCCGCCAACGCGGAGCTGGCGTTGCAAGCCTAACCCGCCCCTTGATTGGCCGCGGAGCCATAAACGGCCCGCCGCGATAACGCCCGCCCCGGAGGCATACATGGCAGTGATAACCGGAGATGAAACGGAACCGCAAACCCTGACGTCCGACCAGCCGCCGTCGGGCGCAGAGATGCCGCCGAGGAGGCTGACCCTTGGCCCCCTCCCCGGAAGATTCCAGTGGCTGGCCGGGCTGGCCGTGGTGGTTGTTGTGCTGGTGGTGTGTTTGCTGGCGTGGGGGCCGGGAATGGAATATCCCACCACAGTGTCCAAAGCAGAGCTTCCAACATCCGGTGGCAACACGGTTGCCATCACCAAGTCGGTGCGGGACGTTACCGGCAGCACCATCGACGATGCCGTTGGATGGATCACCCGTGAAGGAAGCTGGCTCTTTCAAGGACTGAGTGTAGCGGTTACCCACGCGTTAATAAACATTGAAGAAGGGCTTAAATGGCTGCCTTGGCCCGTCGTTGTTTGCGGGTTGACGTTAATCTCATTCACCGTAGGCCGCTGGCCGCTCCTGGTTTTTACTCCCTTGGCGCTGCTCTTCATTGGGTTCATGGGCCTATGGGAAAACACGATAGACACGATTGCGCTAATGGTGGTTGCCGTGGCTGTTTCGGTGGCTGTCGGGTTTCCCTTGGGCGTGCTGGGCGCTCGTAATCGAATGGCCGACAGTATCATGCGCCCGTTTTTGGACGGAATGCAGACGATGCCCAGCTTCGTTTACCTGCTGCCTGGTATCCTGTTCTTTGGTCTCGGCAAGCCAGCCGGGATTTTCGCAACCATAATCTACGCCGTTCCTCCCGTCATTCGCCTGACCAACCTGGGGATCAGACAAGTCTCTCCCGAGACCGTCGAAGCGGCCCGGGCCTTCGGCGCTTCGCCTATTCAGATGCTGATAAAGGTACAGGTGCCGATGGCGTTGCCGACCATCATGGCCGGCATCAATCAGACCACCATGATGGCGCTGGCGATGGTAACTATTGCCAGCATGGTTGCCGCCGGCGGTTTGGGAGACAACGTGCTCCGGGCGTTGCAGAAGAATGAGCCGGGCAACGGGGCAATCGCCGGAGTCTCGATAGTATTCCTGGCCATTGTGATCGACCGCCTCACCCAGGCGGTGGCGCGCGCTCGGCAGGATGCGTTGAGCGACAACTAATTTGACACGGTTAACTCGCTGCTGATATAAATGCGTGGCATCCTAGAGTCCCTCGGAATTGTATTGCAAAAGGATGGAGGAAGATTTTGCTGACTAAGCCTAGACTATCCACTCTGGCGGTGTTCATCGCAATATTTGCCATGATAGCCGCCATGGCTTGCGGTGATGCCGCCACGCCGGAACCGCGGATCGTGACCGAAAGGGTCGAAGTCCCGGTCACCCAGATTGTCACCGAACAGGTAGAAGTCCCGGTGACCAAGATCGTGACCGAGACCGTGACCGAACAGGTAGAAGTCCCGGTGACCAAGATCGTGACCGAGACGATCACCGAAACTATAACAGAGACCGTAGAAGTCCAAGTTACCCCGGTCCCGGCTGCCAAAGAAACCATCATCTTCGGCGACCTTAACTGGCCCAGCGCTCTACTGCAAAACCGCATCGCCCAATACATCGTCGAACATGGGTATGGTTATCCGACCGACGTGAAATTTGGTGCCACCCTGCCCTTGTTCGAGGGTTTGAAGCGGGGAGACACCCACGTCACCATGGAAATTTGGTTGCCCAATCAGGATGAGGCTTGGGACAAAGCCCGGAGCGAAGGGGCAGTCCTTTCCGTAGGTAAGAGCCTAGGCTCGGACTGGCAATCGTCTTTCGTGATTCCAGCCTACCTACAAGAGCAATATCCCGACTTGGATAGCGTGGAAGACCTGAAAGAACAGCAGTATAAAGATCTGTTCAAGACCGCGGAAACCGGCGACAAGGCACGGCTGGTGTCCTGCATCATCGGCTGGGCTTGCGAAGGTGTTAACGCGGCCCAAGTTGCGGGATACGGTCTTTCCGACCATGTGGAGATCATCAACCCCGGCGACGGCGCCGCATTGAACGCCGATCTCTACGGCGCTTATGAGAGACAAGAGCCTTGGCTGGGTTACCAGTGGGGTACCAATGATCCGGCCCTCAAGCTGGACTTAGTCCGGCTGGAAGAGCCGGCCTACAGCGACGAATGCTGGTTCACAACCAAGGCTTGCGCATATGAGGATGCCACAATCCTGATTGCTGTGAACCCTGACCTACCCAGTTCAGCGCCAGGTGTCATTGACATGCTGCGAAAGTGGGATTTCAACATTGACATCTACAAAGCGGTCGTTCGGTGGCAAGACGCGAACCCCGATGCCGATACTGCTGCCACGGCCCTTTGGTGGCTGAACAGCAACCAGGACGTCTGGAGTCCTTGGGTAACCGACGACGCCGCGGCTGCTGTTCAAGCAGCTCTCGTCGCCGGCGAAGAAGCCGAAGGCTGGCCCAACGAGTAACCCTACCCAACGACAAGCCTGGCAATCCAAGGGCGGCCCCAACGCTGGGGCCGCCTTTTTGTATGCTATCATTCACCGCATCCAGCCCCGCAGGAACCCGCGCCGCTTTGCCGGGAAGGGAGATGCTTTTGCGATGACCACGAGACAGCCGCCCTCGTTGCGGGGGAAGCGAATTACCGCGCGGGACGAGTTCCCCGGCCTGCCCATCGATCCCCACACCGGCGTGACCCTTGACCCCGACGCCCCGGATGACCATGAACCGCTGGCCGACGGAATGCAGCAAGAAAATCTTTTTCTGGACACCAACATCGTCATGCGTGAGTTCTTCCGAGAACGCCACGGCGCCCTGGTCAGCGGGAATACGCCCTTATACTATCTTAACGAGGCGGGGCGGCGGCGGATCGTATATCCCGATTGCTATATCGCTCTCGGCATCGACCCCATAGCAATCCGGAGGAGGAACGGCTATTTTATCGACGCTGTAGGGCAACCGCCGTCGGTCGTCATCGAGATCGCCTCGGTCAGCACCGCCGCCAACGACTTAGGCCCCAAACGCGAGCTTTACGCCAGGCTGGGTGTCGGCGAATACTGGCGGTTCGACGCCACCGGCGGTGACTTCTACAGCGAGCCGCTGGTGGGAGAAACTCTGGCCGACGGCGTGTATACCAGGTTACCGGTCGAAACATCGGAGTCCGGCCTCCCCCGGATCTATAGCCCCACTTTGGACTTGGAAGTTTACTGGAACCCCGGGCGCATGGACTTCTACGACCCGATACAAAGGGAATTCCTTCCCCTGGTTTCGGACCTACCCGCCGAGCTAAGGAGCCAGTATCAGGCCCGCCGCGCCGCCGAGGAGCAGGCATCCGCAGAGCAAACAGCTCGCCGCGCCGCCGAGGCCGAGGTTGAGCGGCTGCGCGAGCAGGTGCGCCGGCTTCAGGAAGGGACGGGTAGCCCGTCCTAGCGGCCGTTACCGTCGCCCCTCCCCCGCGCTCCGGGCCGCATCGCCAGCGCGGCCGGTATCGCCGCCAAGGCTATGATGGCGGCGGCGCGGAAGAAGTCCCTGAAGACCGACAGCCCGGCGGCGCTGATGTTGTCGGAGTATTCGCCGAGGCGGGATTCCAGCAAGGTCTGCGCCTCGCCCGGCTCCGGCAGGGGCAGTTCCAGCCCGGAGGTGAGGGCCTGGAAGTGCTCCACGCCCCAAGCCGACATCGCGGCCAAGCCCAGCGTCATCCCCAGCATACGCGACACCACCACCAGCGACGCCGCCGCGCCCCGGTAGTCCGCGCCCGCCGCCTCCAGCGCCCGGCTCAGGATGGGCGAGATCACCAGGCCGAAGCCCATCCCGGCTATCACCAGGTGCAACGACAACGCCGGGTCGTCGACGCCCAACTCCCAGCCCGAGGCCAGGAACATCCCCGCCGCCACCAGCGCCAGCCCGGCCACCGTCACCGGTCTAACGCCCGCCCGCGTCACCAGCAGCCCGCCGGCCACCGACCCGACGGGTATGGCCGCGGTCATCCGCAACAGCCAGAGGGCCCCGGTGAAGGGCGGCTTGCCCATCACCGTGTCGGCCATCAGCGGCACGGTGACCATGGCGATGATCAACGATACGCCGACCAGTGCCTGAGTGAAGTTCGCGCTCAGGAACGCCCACGAGCGGAGGAACACCCGCGAGAGCAGCGGTTGCCCCCGCACCCACCAGCCGCGGCGTTCCACCACCACCAGCGCCGCCGCCAAGCCCAGCCCGGCCGCCGCCAGCGCGTAGGGCCAGGCCGAACCGAAGGTGAAGAGGTCGCCGTTGGACAGTGCCAACGATAACGCCAGCAGCGCGGCGATCATCAGCGCTCCCCCCAGGTAGTCCACCCGCGCTCCCCGGTCGCGCCGGTTGGGCATCAGCATCAGTCCGGCGAAGATGACCGCACTCTGAGGGACGTTCAGCCAGAAGATCCATCGCCAACTGAGCAGCTCCACGATGGCCCCGCCGTACACCGGCCCCAGCATCGACCCCGCCTCCGCCGCCCCACCCACCACGCCGAGGGCCAGCGGACGGCGTTCCGGCGGCATCAGGGTGACGGCCAGCGCCATGCCCAAGGGCACCGTCGCGCCGCCTCCCAACGCCTGCACCACGCGCGCGCCGACCATCCACTCCAGGTTGGGCGCCACGGCCACCAGGCTGGTCCCGATGCAAAAGACCACCAAACCCGCCTGGTACACCACTGGATAGCCGTATACATCCCCCAAGCGCCCGATCAGGGGCATGGCGACGGTGTAGCCGAGCAGGTAGGCGGTGATAACCCAAGAAACACGGTCGAGTTCCGTGATGGGAACCTTCAGGTCCAGCATCACGCTGGGCAGCGCGGTCACCACCACCGTCTGGTCCAAGGCGGTGATGAACGCTCCCACGGCGATAATGCTGAGGATGGCCCAAGGCGGGACACGCCGTCCACCCAGGTCTTCTTCCGGCGTATCGGGGTCAGGAGTGGCTGTGGTTGGGTCGCGCCGCATTGGGAAGGGCCGCGGCTAACCGGGCGCGGCCACCGAAACCGGCGCGTTTATGTCGTCAAGGGTGAGGCGGCGCACCGCCTCGGGCACGTCCGTGGCGAGGACCTGGCCGCTGATCAGGGCCTCCAGCAAGAAGCTCTCGGTCCGGTCTATCCACAGGTCGAGCTCGACCTCGTAACCCTCCGCCGCGTTGGGCACCAACCCGCGCAGGCCTTGGGAGAGGATGCCGCCCCGGATATGATAGACCTCGCGGCCACGCAGGGTTTCGCTCCCGACCATCGTTGGCTCCTGCACTGCCTCGACGATGCCGGCCAGCGTCTCCCCCAAGCCGGTCAGGGTCATGGGCAGTGTGTCGGGCGAGACTTCCCGCCACTCCCGGTTGAGGATGCCGGTCATGTATGCCGTCCCGTCGATGCTGATGATGCCGATCTCAATATACGACCGCGGGATCAGGGACTCTGCTTCAATGACTACATCAAAGCTCGCAGGCAGGTCGACCACGCCCGACGCCCGGTGCATGATCAGCCCCGGAAACAGCACGGTCGATCCTGCCTCTTGATTCAGGTCGAAGGAGACCGACTCCAGCGCGAGCAGCCGCTCGACCGTGGCCCGCATCGCCGGGCGCGGGTCCGCAGGCGTGGGCGTGGCCGCCTCGCAGCCCAACAGCAGGACGGCCAAAAAGCCCACCGCCAGCAGAGCCGCCCGCCTCGCCGTCAGCAAGGTGAACCCTGAATTCAGCCAGCGGGTCAGTTCCACGACCAGAAGGCGAGGCGGCCGGCGGCGATATCCCTGGGTTGCGCTCCCCCCACCGCGTCCACCACGTACACGCGGTCGCTGCCGGGACTGCTCCCGTTGCGTCGGCTCGCGTCTCCCCCTCCCGACCCGGCCACGACCAACGAAGCGCCGTCGGGCGACCAGGGCGAGTGGGAGTAGGCATACTGGTCGAAGTAGCTGAGCACGGTGAATGTCTCTCCCGACGGGCTTAGCTGAATCAACCGCCTCGCTTCCGTTCCGTCCAACTCACTCCCCCACCATACCATCTGGCGCTGCCGGGGCTCGACCGTCACCCACGCGATCCGGCGCCCCACAGGGGCCCAGAAGAAGGCCAGAACCTCCTCTTCGACCAAGACCGTCGCCTCTCCACCATCGACGGGCGCCAGCATCAACCGCTCGAACAGCGGAGAGCCGGCATTCCGCTGGTCCGCCACGGCCAGCTCACTTCCGTCGGGCGACCACATAAACACCGCCATCGGCCCCGTTTCCATCAGTTGCCGGGCCGCCGTGAGATCGTCCGCCGGGGCCAGGAACAACGCCTGCCCCGACCCGGTGTTGGCGGCGTAGGCCAGCAACGAGCCGTCGGGAGAATACGCCGGCACCCGGAACCCGAAAGCGTCGCCCGTCACCCCGACGCCCCCACCCGATGGGGTGGCAGTCTTCACGTCCGGGCCGGAATGTAAGGCTATTGACTGCTCATCCGGTCGCCAGTGGAAGTAGAGCGGCGCGTTCGACTCGATAGCCGTCGCCGGGCCGCCAGCCTCGGAGTCCCAGACGTACAAGGTGAGTCCGACATCGGTCGCGGCCAAGAAGGACAGATACCGTGCGTTGGGCGACCAGTAAATATAGTGCGGTGCGCCGTCAGCCACCAGCGACGGCGCCTCGTTCTCGAACACGGTGGTAATGCGCTGAGTTTCCAGGTCGATCACTTCCAACGACACACCGGCGTTAGTCCCGGACAGCGCCACCCGCGAGGCCGCCAGCCGAGTCCCGTCGGGCGACCATGTGGGCCACGAGTAATACTCGTCGGACTCCAGTTGTTGCGCCAGAAACCCGCCCAGGCTCGCCCGCATCGCCCCCGTCAACTGCGTATCGCCGGTCCCGTCGGGGTTGATGGTGTGCAGGTCGCCGTTGTTCACGAACGCTATCTTGTTTACTGTCGTCGCCGCCACCGCAGGAAGATCCCCCTCTTCTTGGCTCGCCTGCCCGCCACTGCCAGCCCCGCCGCAACCCAACGACACTGCCGCCAGCAATAACACCCAGATGAGTGTGCCCGCAGCGTTCCTCATCCAACATAGAATAGCAGAAACTCGACGTTCGTAATCCTCCCTCGCCGGTTGATATTTCCTCACCTGATCGTTTACAACGCCGGTCATACTTCTTTACAACCCCGTTCATACTGTGGTCAGAATCCAGGCCGGATTTCCGGGGGCGTGAATTTTCCGGGAGATACACACGACGGCCCGACCTCCATTTACCAACAGTCCCGCCCCATACACATCCAATCGGCAATAGCCCATGCTAGAATGTCTTGGCACGAATAGGAAACATACACATCGGGGCCAATTATCCCAGCTATCAACACCCTTATTACTATGGTTACTTTTAGGCAAATCTATGATAGACACAGTCAGATTGAATATAAGAGGCGGTAACGGCGGCAACGGCTGCACTAGCTTTCTGCGTGAGAAGTACCGGCCCAGGGGCGGTCCCAACGGCGGCGACGGCGGCGACGGTGGAAGCGCCTTCCTCGCCGGAGACTCGTCGTATAACACGCTGCTCCACATCAAGTTCAACAGCACGGTCTATTGCGAGGCCGGCGGACACGGCAAGGGCAAGAACCGGAGAGGGGCGAACGGGAGTGCCTCGATAATCCCGGTGCCGCTCGGTACGGTCGTCTGGCGTTTGCAGAAGGACGGATCGAGGGACTTCATTACGGATATACGCTCGGATACTCCCTACGAGGTGAGCCGCGGGGGCAAGGGCGGTTGGGGCAACGCGCGGTTTGCAACTTCCACGAACCAAGAGCCGGTGCTGTCCCAGCGGGGCGAGCGGGGCGGGTCCATCGACCTTTTCCTGGAGCTAAAGCTGCTGGCCGACGTGGGGCTGCTGGCGCGGCCCAACGCTGGCAAGTCCACGCTGATCTCCCGTTGTTCCGCGGCCAAGGCCCGCGTTGCGGACTACCCGTTCACGACGGTCGAGCCGGTCTTGGGGGTCGTGCGCTTCGAGCAGTCCGACTTCGTGATGATGGAAGTGCCGGGATTGTTGGAAGGCGCGCACCAGGGCGTGGGACTAGGCCATGAATTCCTGCGCCACGCCGAGCGGGCCCGGCTCTACGTTCACCTGCTGGACGGCTCGTCGGACGACCCGGTGGCCGACTACCGCATGGTCAACGACGAACTCTTGCAATTCAACCCAGACTTGGCGGAGAAACCCCAGCTTATCGCGGTCAATAAGCTGGACGTAACCGAGGTTAGGGGGCAGCGCCAAGAATTGTCGGCGAGGCTGAGCGACGCAGTGCGGGAGGAGAGGGGCGGCGACGAAGATACGGAGGTCTTGTTCATCTCGGCGGCGACCGGAGAGGGCGTGGACCGCCTGCTCAGGAAGATCGGAGGGACTCTAGCCAGCCTTCCCAAGGAAGAAGAGCTGGTTGAGGTTCCTGCGGCGCGGGCGTGGGTTTCCAGCCGGGAGCGGCGGCCGGAGCGCGTGCGGGTGGAGGGCGGCGTGTTCATCATAGAGTCGGAGCCTTTGGAGCGGCTCAGTGCGCTGGCCGACACGCGGGACCAGCGCGTGTTGGTGCAGCTATGGGGCGAGATGCGCAAGACGGGCCTAGCCCAAAAGCTGGTGGACGCGGGAATCGAGGTCGGAGACACGATCAGGCTGGGCAAGGTGGAAGTTGAGTGGTTCTAGCTTGCCCCGGCGGATAGGCATACTCGGTGGGACCTTCGATCCAGTACACCGCGGGCACTTGGCCATCGCGGAACGGGCGATGGAGGAAGCGGGACTGGCCAAGGTCGTGTTCATTCCCGCTGGCCAGCCGAGGTTGAAGCAATCGGGGCCGTCGGCGTCGGCCCGGCACCGGCTGGAGATGCTGCGGCTGGCCACGGCATCCAATGAGCGATTCGAGGTCTCGGACACGGAATGTTATCGCCCGGGCCCGACCTACACCGTGGAGACGGTCCGAGAGCTAGCCGCCGAGTACGGTGATGAAGCCGAGTTGTGCTTCATCATGGGCGTGGACGTACTGAGGCGGTTCGACGAGTGGAAAGAGCCGGAGAAGGTGCTTGAGTTCTGCCGCATGGTCGTGGTCAGCCGTCCGGGCTATAGCAACTTCGACTGGGAAGAGTTCTACTCGAAGCATCCGGCGGCGCGTTCCCGGACTGAATTGGTGACCTCGACCACCTTCGACGTGAGCGCCACTGAACTCCGCGCGAGGGCCGCGCAGGACTTGTCCCTCGCCGGGCTGTTACCGGAAGCGGTAGCGGACTACATCAACAAGCACCGGCTGTACCGGGGTGGGGAGGAGAGGGTGAGCGCATCCGAACGATTGCTGGACTTGGCGTTGGAGCGGGGCGCAATAAAGTACGGCGATTTCACGCTAACGTCCGGGAAGAAGAGCGGCTACTACTTTGACGGCAGGCTGCTGAGCCTGGACCCGGAGGGGGCGCATCTGATTTCGTCGGCGTTGCTGGAGCTGATACAGGACGAGAACATCCATGCCGTCGGCGGGACTACCCTCGGCGCTGATCCGATAGTCGCGGCGGTTGCCTTGGCCAGCTATGCCGCTGGGTCCGGCATCCCAGGGTTCATCGTGCGCAAGGAAGCCAAGGAACATGGAACACGGCAGGGGGTGGAGGGGCCGCTACAGCCGGGCAGCCGGGTCGCCATAGTCGACGACGTTTGCACCACCGGCGGCTCCCTTTTCCATGCCATCGACGCCGCCGAGGCTGTGGGCTGCGAGGTGGTGAAAGTCATCGCCGTCCTCGACCGATGCGAGGGCGGCTCCGACGAGATGACCAAGCGCGGGTATGACTTCGCGTGTCTCCTGCGGGCAACCGCGGACGGGAAGATAGAGCCCGCCCCGGCTAGCTGAAGTCCTGCCCCGGCCCGAACAGTTGCGCCGGGCCGCCGACGATTGCCCGCCCTCGTCCTGGCTCTTGCAACTCAAGCTCTTGTCCGGCCAACGCCGAGTCCGTGCGGACGAAGCCGAGGCCCAGCAGCCCCTCGCCCGGCACCTCTGAGACGGAGGTGACGGTACCCACTGCCCGGCCTTCCTTGACCAGCGCATTGCCGGCGTTGAACACCGCCCCGTCGCTGAACCTGAGCGTTACCAGATACTTCTGCACTTTGCTGTAGCTGTCCAGCCGGGCGATGACTTCCTGGCCGATGTAGCAGCCTTTGGTGAAGTCGATGGAGCCGATGAGCCCGGCCTCCAAGGGGTTGTACGGCTCGCCCATCTCCGAGCCGAACGCGGGCGCGCCCAAGCTGATCCGCAACGCCTCCCATGCTTCGTTGCCGATGGGCTGCGCGCCGCGGTCCAGGAGGTGCTGTCGTGCTTCAGGGGCCTCGTGTCCCAGCAGGAAGTAAACGGGCAGGTCTCCGTGCCGGTGGCTGACTGCTAGGAAGGGGCTGCCGCCGAGCGAGACTTCGGGGGCGGGAAGCTGATCGCCGGGAGTGTACGCCAGGGCCGCGCCTTCCAGCCCCAACAACGCTGGCGCGGCGGGTCCGGCGAGGGCGAACATGGCGGACTCTGCCGAGATGTCCTCCACCTCCAGGTCTTCCATGATGGTGTACTTGTCCAGCCAGTCGATTACCGGCTGTTGCTGTCCGGGGCTGGTGATCAGGTAGACGCACTCTCCGTCGTTCACGACCATCAGCAGGTCGACGATCCGCCCGCGGTCGCTGGTCAAGACGGTGGGCGCCCAATGCCCCGGCAGCAAGTGGTCTACCCGGTTGGTCGAAAGGCGGTTCAGGAGGTCGAGGGCGTCTTCCCCCGTGGCTTTCAAGCGCCCGTAGTACGAGGCGTCGTGTAATCCCGCGCCGCCGGTGGCAGCGGCGAATTCCAAGGCGGGGTCGGCAGCTTCGGCGGGGTCAGCCTGGACGGTACGGTTTACGGCCATTTCTAGTCCTCTGGCTCCCAAAGTAGCAACGCCGCCCTCAGCAAGGAAGGCGGCGCTTTAATCGATTCGCGCAAGTCGCGGGTTGTGCCGGGGCTAGACGCTGAACGAGGTGCCGCAGCCGCAGGCTTTCTTGGCGTTGGGGTTGGCGAAGACGAACCCCTTGCCGTTCAGCCCGTCGGAGAAGTCCAACTCGGTGCCGACGAGGTAGATGTAGCTCTTCTTGTCGACGATGACCTTGACGCCGTACTGTTCGACCACCTTGTCGGAGTCGGTGTACTCGCCGCTGATCTTCAGGTCGTAGGTAAGGCCGGAACAGCCGCCGCCCTTGACCGCCACGCGGACGCCAACGGAGTCCTCAAGGCCGTCCTTGGTCGCGAAGTACTTGATTTTCTCGGCCGCCTTCTCGGTAATCTCAACCGTCATTTCAACGCCGTCTCTGGTGATGGGCATAATTCCCTCCCGGGGCCATTACTCATAGGAAGCGAACCGCGAGCCGATGCGGTCTGCCCCCATTCTAGGCCCCACCAAGCGCGCCAGTCAAGACGATGTTTGAGATTCTCGGTGGCCCAGCCTCACCCGGCGTCGGCCAGCCAGGACTCGACGACGCCGGGTGAGGCGTGTTTGCGAAGCAGGCCAGCGTAGTGACGCGCTTTGGCGAGGCTGTGGGCGGTGCCCTGCCCGACAATGCCGCCCAGAGCGGCGGCGGTGTCCTCGGTGGAGGAGGCTACGCGCAACAGGGGGATGTCCCGCTCGCGGGCCTCGGCCTTCACGTACTCCGTGGCGTCGCCGGGGCCGGTCAGCACCAGGCAGCGGGTCTCGCGGCCCATGCTGGCCATCTGGATGTCGGGCCGCTGGGCGCGGGCGATCACCGCCTGGTTGGCGTAACGGCCGAAGTAGGTGGGGCCGGAGTCCATGATGTTGCCGCCGATGAGATAACGCTCGATGAGAGCGTCGGCGTTGACCGGCTCCAGCACCCATTCCGCGCTCAGTTGGGAAGCCACCTGCGCCACCGTCGCCGCCAGCATCACCCGGCTCTCCGGCACCACCACCGGGGCGGCGATGCCAGCGGAAGCCGCCTGCCGCGCCGCCTCATCCCGCCGGTACGGAGGAACGGCGTTGACCACCACTCCCGCGAACCGGTCCCCCAAGGCGGCGATGCCAGCCGGGGAATCGTTCGCCACGCCAAGCGGATACCCGAGAACCAACAGCACGCTGGCGCCCAGCGTCTCGGCGAATTGCGCCGGGTCCAAACTGTCAGTTAGCTCGACGACGACCACCCCGGCCTGCTCCCGAAGCGCCTCTACCGCGGACGCCGCTTGCCCAATGCCAGCCGCATCCGCCGGGACAGTGGCGGGTGCCGGGCCAGCAACCACGCCCCACGCCTCCGCCAGCACGGAAGAGACAAACCGGGCGTCACCGTCGTCCGCATCAGCGGAGAAAGGCTTGTAGTAGGCGGCGGGTCGGCCTGCGTCGGCCAGATGGGACAGCAACCCCACCGCCAAGCTGGTCTTGCCACAGCCAGGCTTGTCTCCCGCGACTAGAATAGTCGGCACGGCTAGTTCGAAACGTCCAGGTATTCGATGTTGTTGGGGTCGAAGCCTTGGGGGAAGGTGGTGGTGGCGTCCCATTTGGCTAGGGTGAAGTCGGCGCGGTGCAGGCTGGCTTGGTCGAAGTTGGCCCCGCGCATATCGCTGGCGATCCACATGGAGTCCCGGACCATCGCTTTGGTGAAGTCGGCCCCGTCCATAGACGCGCGGCTCAGGTCGGCCCCGTTCATGTTGGTGGAGACGAAGAGGGTGTTGCGCAGGTTGGCGTTGCGGAGATCGGCTTCGATCATGTTCGACTGGCTGAAGTCGGCCCGGCTCAGGTTGGCGGCCATCAGCGTGAGGCGGTTCATGCGGCAGTGGCGGACGATTGCGTCCTGAAGGTTGGCGCCCTTCAGGTCGGCCCAGAACAGGTTGACGTTGGTCAGGTTGGCCGACGAAAGGTTTGCGCCGGATAGAGAGGCGCGGCCCAAGTCGGCTTTTTCCAGGTTAGCCTTCGACAGGTCTGATCCCGTCAGACTGGCCTGTGGCAAATAGGCCCCGGACAAGTCCGCGCCAGAGAGGTCGCTCCCGGTGATTTGGGCGTTCGCCAAGTTGGCTCCGCTCAAGTCTACGCCGGAGAGGTCGACGCCGCTCAGGCCAACCCCCTCCAATTCCAAAGTGACCCCGGGGTTCTGCGCGCGCCATCTGGAGAGGGCGGCTTTACCGGCCCGGACTATTTCCAGGTGCTGCGGGTTAGCCACGGAAGCCCTCCGGACCGGGCGTTATGGGGCCCGGCGTGTTCCGGCTAGGCATCTTCGAGGTCGAACAGCTTTTCGGCGATGGCCATCCTCAGCTCGTAAACCTTGCCGAGGTCAGGGAAGCCGGTGTCCTTGCGGTCGAAGATCTTGTCCCCGTCCAGGTAGACTTCCAAGCGGCCGCGGTCCGACGGCGTGAGCTTGATGGCGATGTCGCCGGGGGCGTCGGACTTGAAGAACTCGTTCGCCAGCCACGTGGCGACGGGGAAGTACCCTCAAGATACGCAGTAGACGATTTCCGCTTCAACTTTTCCGTGCAATGCAGTTGCCATGCCATACCCCTTCTAATTTACATGGATGCACAGGATTAACAGGATAGTTGATTCATTTATCCTGTATATCCTGTGCATCCAGGTTCTATTTTAGTATCGCGGTGCCTACGCCTATGGCGGTGCGGTCGCCGTTCTGGTTCTCGCAGAAGAGGTCCACCGAGACGCGGACGCCGTCTTCGGCCTCTTCCTGGGCGCTGACCGCGCCGGTGACGGTGATGGTGTCCCCGCCCTTGACCGGGCGCAGGAACTTCAGGTTGACGGTGCCGGTGTGGTTGAACACCCCCGGCCCGAAAAAGCGCCGCAGGCTTTCGGTGGCGAAGGCAACCGACATACGGCCCGAAGCGATGGCGTAGGTCGTGCCCAACCGCTGGGCGGCAAGCTCCGGGTTGTTGTGGATGTTCTCCCGGTCCAGGATGCCGCAGGACTCGAACTGGTCGATGGTTTCCTGGGTGATGGCCTTGGTGACGGAGGGGATGGCCTGGTCTAGCTCTATCCTTGTGGGTGCCATTTCTTACCAACCTCGTCGGGCTTTTTCATCTGGTAGGTGCGCAGCTTTTCCAGCAGGCGGCCGTCCTCGTCGACGGCGGTGGCCTCGATGACCATGTAGGGCTTGTCGCGGCGCAGGTACTTGTCGGCGATGCGCCCGGTGACGAACACCTTTTTGCCGGGTATGGGAGGGTTGTAGAACTCCACCTCGTTGCCGGCGTTGACCCCGCCGGTGTTGTCTTCGTAGACCATGGCGAAGGCGGTGGCGTCGTGCTTGACGGCCAGGGTGGGGAACACCGCGTCGGGGTCGCCGATGGACGCCCGGAAGTTGTCCAGCATCTCCTGAGTCAGGAGGTACTCGTAGGAGCCCAATTCCTCGCCGATTTCGATCTTCTCGTAGTCGAAAATCTTGGGCGCTGAGGCGGCCATTTCACGCTCCTTACAGGCGTCTCGACTTCCGTTTATACGATACTTTCTTTGCTCAGGCGAGTCAAACGCGCGGTACAGTAACTGTTCGGACTTAGAGCGCTGAACTTGGTCGGCATTTGCTATACCGTATTTGGCTCTGCGTCTTTAGCAGACTGGTAGGCCGGTAAAACCCCTCAAGACTGAACAGTTACGCGGTACAGTGTGCTGCTCTGGTATAGTTAAGGGACCATTCAACCATCAGCTAGCATAAGGAAAGGTATATTGGATGACTCGATCATCGCCAATCGAACCTTATGAACAAGATGCCAGCGCCGTCGCTGATTACCGGCAGCAGGCCAGGGTCTTCCTGGCCAAGAGCAGGGAGTATCTGACTGACGGCGATTTGCATCAGGCGGCGGAGAAAGGCTGGGGAGCGGCGGCGTGGATGGCCAAGGCTGTTGCCGAGGCCCAAGGCTGGGAATACAAAAGACACGACCAGTTTTTCGACGTGATGTACCGCACCTTGGACATATCCGGAGATGACAGACTGGATGACTTGCGAGGGCGCGCCAACGAGCTGCATGGTTATTTCTATACGCGCGGGCGGTTTCTGCGCTCTGATGTGATTGCCCGCGGCTTGGACCGGATGGAGACTTTGTTGGAAATCATGCTGCCACTAACGGGGCCGGAATAGAGTCGGCTGGAAGGAGGAGACTCATGCCGCCAATCAGAACCAACCGCGCCAAAGAGAAGCTGCAACAAGGGCAGGTGGTGACCACCATCTCCGGCCTGCAAAACAGCGACATCATCGACTTTCTGGGCCCCCTCGGTTTCGATGCCGCCTGGATCGAATGCGAGCACGGCCCGGTGGACTGGGACGCTCTCGGCGACATGACCCGGGCCTGCGACCTGTGGGGAATGACGTCCGTCACCAGGGTGAACGCCAACGACGCCGGCCTGATCACCCGGACGCTCGACCGGGGTTCGATGGGCATTGTGGTGCCCCACGTGAACAGCCGGGAGGCGGCCGAGCAAGCGGCCCAATCGGCCAAGTACGCCCCTCTGGGCTACCGGGGCATGTTCGGCGGACGCCAGTCCTTCGGCGTGCCTGACTATTTCCACACCGCCAACGCCCAGACGATGGTGATAGTCCTGCTGGAAGAGGTCGAGGCGTTGGGCAACCTGGATGAGATACTCAAGGTCGACAACATTGATGTCTTTTTCGTCGCGCCGTCCGACCTGGCCCAGACTATGGGCCACATCGGGGACGTGGAACACCCCGAGGTGCAGTCGGCCATCGACGAGGCCCTGGGCAAGATCGTCAACGCGGGCCGGACTCCCGGCACCCTGGTGAACGACGGCAACATCGAGCGTTACCTGGGGATGGGCGTCAAGTTCACCATGACCTCATGGAACGGCTGGGTCACGCGGGGCGCAGGCGAGTTCATCCGGAAGGTGTCGGCGGCATAGCCCGTTCGCTCTTCACCGGCAACAACATGGCCGCTCCGGCCAGAAACAGGGCGGCGCATCCGGCGATCAAAGCGCGGTAGCCAAAGTCCTCGCTGATGTGGTTCAGCAGGTCGATGCCCGGCCCCAAGAGCTTGGCTATGCCCGCCCCGCCGATGGTCGAGAGGTTGACTATTCCGATGTGAAGGCCCGCCTGCTCCGGGTCCGCTAACTCGTTGGCCATCGCCCAATTGGCGCTGAGCAGCGCGCCAACCGACGCCCCGATGACGGTGGCGGTCAGCAGCACCTCGGTGGGGTCGCCCGCCGTCAACATCCAGACGGTGCTCAAGGCCGCCCCCGTCGCCCCTGCCACCACCACCGGCTTTCGTCCGACTTGGTCGGAGATCCGGCCGGAGAGATATACCATTACCCCAAGGGCCCCGCCGATAGCCAGGATCATCCGCGCCAGGGTCTGCGCCGGGTCGCTCACCTCCACCACGTCCCGCAGGAAGAAAAGCCCGTAGGTGTAGAACGAGGACACCGAGGTCATCATCATCAGCCGCGACACGAGGAAGAACCCCATCTGGGAGTTCCACACGGACTTGGGAGGTTCGGCGCCCCTGACCCGCCGCGGGAGCGGTATCGACCGGTCTCGCGCAAGCACCGTGTAGCAGGTGACCGCGCTGCTCACGAGCAGGGAGGTCCCCAGCACCGCAAGAGCCAGCCACCGCCAGTCGACGAAGCCATTGCCGGCATCGCGGGTGATGAGGGTGCCGGTAACCGCGATGAGGCACAACCCCCCGGCGGAGTCCAGCAGTATCTTCAGGGACGAAGCGACGCCGATGCGGTGCAGGGGGACAAGATCGCGGATCAGCGCTTGGCCGGGGCCGTAGATGAAGTTGATGTTGCCTTGAATGAATACCCAGACTACGAACAGCGCCAAGAAGTTGGGGGCCAGCCAGATCCCGGCCAGGCTGGCGCAGACCGCCACGGTGCCCCAGATGATGAACGGCGCCCGGCGTCCCAGCGGCGACCGGAACTGGTCGCTGATACGCCCGATGAGCGGCTGCATCAGGGCCGCGATTATCAGTCCGCTGACGCCCAGAGCGGCCAGGTAGGTGTTCTTGAGGGACTCAGGGGCGATGGTGAGTACGATTACGGGGAGGACAACCGTATCCATCGCCAGGATTAACCCGGTAACGCCAAAACTGAATGCGTTAAGCCGGACTAACGCAAAGTTGCTCCAGGAGCTATCCACTGCATCTATAATACAGACCATGAAGATTTGCTCGCTACTACCTAGCGGTACCGAAATTCTATATGCCCTGGGTCTTGAGGACTCGATTGCCGGGGTGAGCGACCTGTGCGACTACCCGCCGCGGGTCAAGGAGAAGCCGGCGGTGAGCCGGAGCAAGGTCGATCCCTCCGTGCTTTCCAGCGACGAGGTGGAACAGCAGATGCTCGCTCTGCTGGAGCGGGGCGAGGACCCCTACGAGCTTGATCTAGCGTGGCTGGAACGGGAGTCGCCCGACGTGATCCTGACCCAAGACCTTTGTCACGTCTGTGAGATCGACGCCGACGGGGTGAACGCAACCGTCCGCGGAATGGCGGTGCAGCCTACGGTGGTCGTGCTGCGGCCCACCACGTTTGGCGAGATTCTGGAGTCCATCGTTCAAGTGGGAGAGGCGTGCGGCGGACGGGACGCGGGCTTGAAGCTAGCGTCGTCACTCCGGGAACGGGCTGGCGCGGTGGTCGACAGGGCGGCTCAAGCCGCGGCCAAACCCCGCGTGTTTTCGCTGGAGGGCATCAACCCGCTGGTGATCGGCGGCCACTGGATACCGGAAATGCTGCGCATGGCGGGCGGAGACCAGGCCATGCTGGAGCCGGGCTGTGCCGCCCGGCGGCTGGACTGGCGGGAGGTGCTGGGCTACGCGCCGGAAAAGCTGTTCGTCGACCTGTGCTCGTCGGACATAACCCGCAACCTGCGGGAGGTCCCCTGGCTGGCGGCCCAAGAGGGCTGGGAGGCAATTCCGGCAGTGGCTGCAGGGGAGGTTTACCTGATCGATCACGCTTACTTCAGCCGCCCCGGCCCCAGGGTAATCGAGGGGCTGGAAATCCTGGCCCAGCTGACCCACCCGGATCTCTTCACCGGCCTGATCCCCCCGGGCACGGTGGCCAAGCTGGACCCGCAGGCAGCCGCTTGCGCCCGTCCGGAAGACATCGCCGCGTGCTTCGTGCCCCTGTAAACGTATTCGTGCGCGCGATTCATAGAGGGATGCGCTCGTTCGCCTTTGGTATATAATGTCCGGGCAGACATGACGACGATCAACACGATAGAAGACCTGATTAAGGCGCTGGACGAAAATCCCCAGTGGGTGGAAGCCCTGCGTGTCCGCTTGCTGACGAGGGAACTGATCGAGTTGCCCGAGAAGTTCGCCCAATTCGTCACCACCACCGATGAGCGATTCACCAGATTGGAGGAGGCCGCCGTTGTCACTGACCAGCGCCTCACCAGACTGGAAACCGACGTACAGGAGATTCGGGGCGATATACAAGAAATCCGGGGTGACGTCAAGACGATCCGGGACGACTTGGGCGTACTCAAGGGGGCCCACGCCAGGAACGCAGCCCACTCCGAGAGCGTTCTGGTCGCCGCTGAGTTGGGCTTCAGTCTCGTGCGCACCCTGGGCTTCGACGACTTGTTGCACATAACGCGAGAAGCCAATACGGCCGACATTCCCGCCAACCAGCTCAGGAGCTTCCGCCGGGCCGACCTCGTCATGGAGGTGGCGGACCAAGCCGGAGAGAACTGCTATCTGGCAGTGGAGGTCTCCTACACGATAGACGAAAGGGACACGAGCCGGGCCGTCCGCAATGCCGAGTTCCTGACGGCGTTCACTGACCGGCGGGCCTATCCGGTGGTAGCCGGTCTCCGCTACGACGAACGTGTCCAGACCAGCATCGAGTCCGGTGAAATGCTCTGGTACGAGATCGACGCTGATTCTTTAGAGCCGGAGTAAGGGCTCCCTAAATCCCGTGGGGTTCGGGCAATCTGCTGCTTGGGGGTGGCCGGGTTGGTAATTCGCGGCATTCATCGCCTATAATTGCCGACAGAATTGGCTGCGCGGTTGTAATAGATGGATTTATTGTTTGAGCGAGGGGACCGCTCTAGTCCCCGTGGACATGCTTTGGTGTATTTCCGGGTGGACACGGAGCCGGACCGTGTCTATGCGAGCTACGTGGTTACCCTGCCGATCAAGGCCGACTTGACCAAGTACGTGCCGCCCTTCTTGGCTGCCCACTTGGGCAGCCTGCCGTTGAACGACCTCTCGGCATTCGCCATGCCTCCCGTACCGGAGGCGGTGGAGAGCTACGAAGACCTGGACCGGCTGAGCGCCCAACGAGGCGACGACCTCGTCTACGGCGGCAATATGTTCTCCTTTGACCTGCCCCGCATGATGGAAACGGTGACCGAAGCGGTGCAAGGCTATTCCGAGCTATACTCTGCCGTCGCCAACCCCGTCAGCGCCGTGCCGTCCGAGACCGCCGCCGAAGCGGAAACGGCAGCAGCCCAGGAACTGCAGCCGTCGGAAGAGGACCTGGCCTTCAACGTGAACGAAGTCCTGTTCAGCTTTATGAGCGAGGGCGACAAGCTGAACGAGCTTTCCCGGTTGTTGGGGCGGCTCCGCTTTGCCGTCGAGGGGGCTGACCTGGCAGGGGCGAGGGAAGCAGGCGAGGAAATCGTCGTGCTGTCCCGGCACCTGCCGGAGGAGTTCCGGGTGGCCAACCTCGTGGACCTGGCGATGGACACCTCGGAGCGAAGCTCAGAACTGGCCAAGCTCTATCTGGACCGGTGCTTCCGGCTCTCCGCCGGCAACACCCAAGAGGCGGCGCGGTTGGAGCAACAGATCCAGGAGCTTGAGTCCCGGGGATAGGGCCCAGCGGTGGCTTTTCTATCCCGCCTGCGGTTGACCAATTTCCGCAACCTGGCGGACTTGGACCTGGACCTCCCGGAGGGCGTGTCGGTCTATTTCGGACCCAACGCTCAAGGCAAGACTTCCCTGTTGGAAGCCGTTTACTTGCTGGCCATCGCCCGGTCCTTCCGGGCCGGGAACGAGCGCGAGGTGGTCAACTTTCAGGCGGCCGGAGAAGGCGGCATGGCCTTGGTAGACGCCATAGTCGAAAACGCCGGCGAGCGCTCCCGGGTAATCGTCGGCTACCAGTCCACTCCTGCCCGTGCCGGCGCGATGCCCGATCATGCCGGGCGGGGCGAAGGCGTGGCCAAGCGCCGGGGCTACGGGGTTCGCAAGGAAATCAGGATAAACCGGATGCGCCGCACCGCCGCCGAATTGGTTGGCCTGGTCACCGCGGTGCTGTTCAGCGCGCTGGACATCGACCTGGTATTCGGGCCGCCCTCGTTGCGCCGCCGCTTTCTGGACATCCTGCTCTCCCAAGCCGACCCGCAATATCTCAAAACCCTGCAACGCTACCTGCGGGTGGTGCAGCAACGGAACCGGCTGTTGCGGATGCTCCGGGAAGGCCGCGCCGGGAGGGACGAGCTGGACTTCTGGGACGACGGTCTGGTGCGGGAAGGCTCCTGGCTCACTTGGCGGCGGCACGAACTGATGCAACAGCTATCTCCGGCTTGGGTGCGCCACCACCTGGACCTCGTCGGCCCCGGAGAGGAATTGACCGTGGAGTACCGCCCCAGCGTTCCGCTCTCCGAAACGGCCGACGGCATGGAAGCCAGCTATCGGCAGTCGCTGGTCCCCGTCCGGGAACGGGAGCGGATGCTTGCCGCCACCGCCGCCGGCCCCCACCGGGACGACTTCGCCCTGATGATCGACGGCGTGGACATGGCCGCGTTTGCCTCCCGCGGCCAAGCCCGCACGCTGGCCCTCGCCCTGCGGCTGGCCGAGGCGGAGGTGCTGTCGTCGCTGCGAGGCGAAGGGCCGCTGGTGCTGCTGGACGACGCTCTGTCGGAGATGGACCGCTCCCGCCGCCGCCGGGTGCTGGAAAAGACGGGCCAATACCGGCAGGTGTTGATCACCACTACCGACGCAGAGCAGGTATCCGGCTTCTACGGAGACACCGCCGCTTACTACGAAGTTTCCAACGGACGGGTGGTCCACTGTGACTACCGGGGATTGTCCCCTCTTCCTTTGGGAGAGGGCTAGGGCGAGGGCGATGCCGGTAAGCAAGGAAGCGCTGGACGAAATAGCCCTTTCCCGGTCGGAATACGACCTGATCGTGGAGCGGCTGGACCGGGAGCCCAACGGCGTCGAGTTGGGCATGTTCGGCGCGCTGTGGAGCGAGCACTGCGGCTACAAGCACTCCCGGCCCCTGCTCCGGTTGTTCACCCAACAGTCGCCCCGCGTGCTGTCGCAGACCGGGGCCGAGAACGCCGGCGCGGTGGACATTGGCGACGGTCTGGCGGTGGTGTTCAAGGTCGAGTCCCACAACCACCCCTCGGCGGTCGAGCCGTTCCAGGGCGCGGCGACCGGCGTTGGCGGCATCGTGCGCGACATCCTGGCGATGGGCGCCCGCCCCATCGCGCTGCTGAACTCCCTGCGTTTCGGGCCGCTGGACGAACCCAACAACCGCCACCTGTTCAACGGCGTGGTCGGCGGCATCTCATGGTACGGCAACTGCATCGGCGTGCCCGACGTGGGCGGCGAGATTTACTTCGACCCGTCCTACTCCCAGAACCCGCTGGTCAACGCCATGTGCGTCGGGCTGATCGCCAAAGACCGCATCGCCTCTGCTGCGGCCCGGGAAGTTGGCAGCGTGTTGCTGCTGGTGGGAGCGGAAACGGGGCGCGACGGCATCCACGGCGCTTCCGGACTGGCCTCCCGCACCTTCGAGGAAGAGGTGGAGTTGCGGCCTACGGTGCAGGTCGGCAACCCCTTCCTGGAGAAGGTGCTTATAGAAGCCTGCCTGGAAGCGCTGGACACCGGCGCGGTTTCCGCCATCCAGGACCTGGGTGCGGCCGGACTGACCAGCGCGGCCATCGAGTCGGCGGCGCGGGCGGGCCGGGGTGTCGAGCTGGACCTGTCGCAGGTACACCGCCGGGAGCCGGGCATGAGTCCCTACGAGGTGATGCTGTCGGAGTCCCAGGAACGGATGCTGCTGGTATGCCCGCCCCACCGGGTTTCCGAGGTGCGGGCGGTGTTCGACCGATGGGACGTTCCCTGCCGGGAGATCGGCCGGGTTATTGCCGAGCCGGAAGCGAAAGTGAGCAGCGGTGGGGAAACGGTGGCCCACCTGCCCATCAACCCCCTGTCGGAAGCTCCAGCCTACCGGCTGGAAGGAAAACCCTCTGCCGCAGACCTAGCCCGCCGGGAGTTGCCGCTGGACGGCCTGCCCCTGCCGCCGGAGGGCGCCGGGCCGACCCTGCTTCGCCTGCTGGCCTCGCCCAACATCGCCAGCAAGCAGCCGGTGTACCGGCAGTACGATCACCAGGTGCAGACCAACACCGTCATCGGCCCTGGGGCCGACGCCGCAGTGCTGCGGATCAAGGGCACGAGCAAGGCAATCGCGTTGACCATCGACGGCAACGGCCGCTTCTGCCAGCTTGATCCCTACGAAGGTGGGAAGATAGCCGTCGCTGAGGCTTGCCGCAACCTTTCCTGCACCGGGGCTGTGCCTCTGGCGTTGACCGATTGCCTGAATTTCGGCAACCCGCAGCGGCCCGGCATCTACTACCAGTTGGAAGAGTGCATCAAGGGCATGGCCGCCGCCTGCGATGCGCTGGGCGTGCCGGTGGTCAGCGGGAACGTCAGCCTCTACAACGAGACGCAAGGCCGGGCCGTCTTTCCCACGCCGGTCGTGGGCGCGCTGGGGCTGCTGGAGGACGCCACCAAGGCCGTGGGATCGGCCTTCCCCGGCGAAGGGCTGGAGGTCGTGCTGCTCGGCCCCGGACCAGGAGCAGCCGCGCCGTCAGACCTAGCCGGTGGTGAGTACCTGCAAGTTGTTCACGGGACCGTCGCGGGACGGCCCAGCATCGACCTGGAAATGGAGCGACGGGTCCAGGAAGTGTGCCGACGGGGCATCGAGCAGGGCCTCATCCGTTCGGCCCACGACTGCTCCGATGGAGGGCTGGCGGTGACGTTGGCCGAGTGCTGCATTCAAGGAAACACCGGCTTTCAAGGGAGCATCGCCGCTCCGAACCGTTGGGATGCGGCTCTGTTCGGGGAAAGGCAGTCTCGTATCATAGTCACCGTAGAGACAAAGGATCTAGCTGAACTTAGGAGGCGGGCCTTTTTGGAGGAGTTGGACCAGACCGCAGATGTTCCCTTCTTGGAGTTGGGTAATACCGGCGGCGACCGCTTCCAAATCAATGGCGACCTCGGCACGGCCATCGATTTGCCTGTCGCCGAGTTGACCGCTGCCTGGTCCGGCGGCCTGGAGGCGGCAGGTGGATGACGCTCCGCTGCGCGTTTTGTTTCTGACCCCCTATTTCCGCCCCTACTTGGGGGGCATCGAACGCGCCATCGAGGAGCTTTCCCACCAACTCCAGGAGTCGCCCCGCGTCGAGGCGGTCGGCGTTCTCACCACCAAGTATTCCTTCCCCCGCAAGGCTGAACCCGACTGGGCCGACCGGGAGACCATGCCCGACGGCATCCTGGTCTACCGGCTGCCCGGCTTCCCCTGGCGCTCGCTGCCCATCTACTCGGTGCCGCTGGTCTGGTTCCCGCCGGGGCTGGTGCGGCAATACCTGGAGGAGTTCCGGCCCAACGTGGTCCACTTCGTGGGCGACGGCTGGTTCTGGGGGCACTTCTGGTCGTGGTTCTTCTACCGGAAGCGCGCCCGGTTCATCTTCACTCCGTCATACCACACCCTGCCCGTGGTGCGGTGGTGGCTGCGGCCCATCAACGCCTTTATCTGCAACGTGGTTGACCGGGTGATCGCGCTTACCGGGCAGGAAGCGAGGGAAGTGCGGCGGGCCTATCTATTCCCCGAACGCAGGCTGGGCGTAATCGGCTGGGGCGCACCGGTGCCCGACGAGGCGGTTGCCGAGGCCGGACGGCGGGAAGCGGACGGGCAGCCGCTGACCATCCTGTGCGTCGGGCGGCTGGGACGCCACAAGGCCCAGCTATGGCTGCTGGAAGTCTACCGTCAAGCGCAGCCCCAGTTCCAGAAGCCGGTGCGCCTGGTGCTGGTGGGTCGTGACGAAGGCGACGCCCAAGCCATCGCCTCCTTCGTAGACCGCCACGGCCTGCGCGATGAGGTGGAGGTCACCGGAGAGGTCTCCGACGAGGAACTGGCCCGCCGGTACGCCCGCGCCGACCTGTTCGCGCTGTTCTCCCACTATGAGGCCTTCGGCCTGGTGTTCTTTGAAGCGATGACCAACGGAGCGCCCGTCCTGACCCACGACGTAGGCGCCAACAAAGAGCTCCTCCATCGCGGCGCTGTAGTAGTCCCCCGCTTCGACCAAAAAGCCGCCGCCGAAGCAATGACGGCGCTGGTCAACGACGACGCCGAACGCCAGCGCCTGAGCGCCGACGCCCAAGCCTACGCCCTGGCCGAATTCACCTGGCCTGCAGTGGCGGAGAAGTACCTGGCGGCGTATGGGGAGTGATTTCTGGTACTTTGGCCAGCAAGGTGAGCACTGACGCTAGGTGATTGAATTGAATCACTCATTTGTGATATTACGGAACAATCCAATTGATCCGGGGCGAAGGCAAAGTGCAAATTACTGATTCGGAGCCAAGGGTTGCCGAATTCTTTGCCGGGATAGGATTGGTCCGGTCGGGGCTAGAGGCTGAGGGCTTTAAGGTCGTATTCTCGAACGATATAGACCGAACTAAAAAGGCGATATACGAATCTAACCACGGCTTGGGAGCTTTTGTTTTATCGGATATCCGAAATCTGACTGGCGCGAATATCCCGAATGTAGAGGTAGCAGTTGCGTCATTTCCCTGTACTGACGTTTCCCTGGCCGGCAACCGGGCCGGGCTTGAAGGATCTGAATCCAGTCTCATTCGCGAGTTTCAGCGTATTCTCAACGAAATGGGCGCTAGGAAGCCGAATCTCGTTGTCTTGGAAAATGTTCCCGGGTTTGCCACGTCGAATAGCGGTCACGATCTGCGACTTACTATTGAGGGGATCAACAGGCTTGGCTATATTTGTGACATACTGGTGTTGGATGCGCTAAGGTTCGTGCCACAGAGCCGCCCGCGGATATTCCTCGTTTGTTGGTTGGGCGATGCTAAAAACAACCGGCGCTATTTCGCTTCTGAAATCAGGCCGCCTTGGATCACCCGGTTCGCGGAGAGGAATCCGCAACTGTCCCTCCATCCATTGGATCTCCCCCCTTTGCCGAACCGCTCGAACCAACTGGGAGACCTGATAGAAAGGATCGAATCATCCGATCCAATATGGTGGGACGGCGAACGTCTAGCAAGATTTCTCACGTCCCTTTCTACCATCCAAGAGGAGCGCTTGGCGCGACTGAAAGCATCGTTCACTCCTCGTTGGGCAACGGCCTACAGAAGAACGAGAAACGGCAAGGCAGTGTGGGAGATACGGAGAGACGACGTAAGTGGGTGCCTCAGAACCGGAAAGGGCGGGTCCAGCCGTCAGGCTGTGGTGCAAGCTGGAAGAGGCGAAGTTCGTGTGCGGTGGATGACGGGCAGGGAGTATTGTCGATTGCAGGGCGCTCCCTGGTTGGACTTGACAGGTGTTTCGGATAATCAAGCACGGTTCGCGCTCGGAGACGCAGTCTGCGTTCCTGTTATTGCGTGGCTGGCCAAGCATTGCCTCAAGCCCCTGATTTCATCTGATACGGTTTCCGGCTCTCACTCTGCAAATTACCGCCGAGGAATCCATGGTTGATGCTGGCGCTCAGGTCAATCCCCCTGAAGAAGTTGTGGTCATTAGGCAGGAACTCGAAAAGGCGCTAAACACACAGGATGACTCAGGGAATCGTGTAGGAGATGCTCGTATAGGTGTTTACTCGTTCTATGATTACGATGGTGAGCCGATTTACGTAGGACAGACCTACGAGCGATTGAGGACAAGGATTAGGCGTCATCTAACCAACCAACGAACAGACGCAGTAGCCATGAATGTCCTCGATCCGTTTGAGGTTGCCGAAATAGAAATGTGGCCCTTTTGGGATCTGCAAGACCTACCTGCGAACGAACCGGCGGTAAGGCAGAGACTGAACTCTGCGGAGTTCACGGTATTCCAGATGGTGTTGGAGAATTCGACCTTCAACGCCGTCCTCAACGAGGCGCCTGTAGTACAGGCACCCACGATTTCTCTCCCAGCGTCGATCCGCAAGCGGATAGTCCCATCTCCGATTTACGAGCGCCGGAAACACCCAGATATCAGAGTAGCCAGAAGAGCGGCGACGTTGGCCAAGTTGGCCCAAGTGATTAGCGAACGTCAGGTTAGACCGGGACTACGTACGACTTTATTGACTCAAGCCAGGAGACTTGAGCACCTTGCCGCGCGAAGGCTAGACGAAGTAGAAGGTACCGAAAGACCGGAAGATAACGGGACGGAAGCATGAGATGCCCGACAATGTGTCCTCTGCCAAGCGCTCGCGCATCATGGCCTCCGTCAAGGGCAAGAACACCTCGCCCGAAATGCAGGTTCGACGAACGCTGCACCAAGCTGGCTTTAGGTTCCGATTGCATAGGAAGGACCTTCCTGGCAAGCCCGATATCGTTTTGCCGCGTTACCGTCTAGCGGTTTTCGTACACGGATGTTTCTGGCATTGGCACGGCTGCAAGCGATCACGCATGCCCTCCAGCAACATAGAATACTGGACATCAAAGATTGAGCGAAACGCGCACCGGGACGAGCAACATCTCCACGCTATCGAGTCCTTGGGCTGGGATCACGTTGTTATTTGGGAGTGCGAACTTCCGGCAGCCGCCGAAGCATTGGTTTCCCACCTTAATCTGCTCAAGCTGTCTACCATTTGAGCTAGGAGTAGCGAAATTATGGAACGCGCTGAACTTGAAGAAGGCGCTCGCCGGATCCTTTTGTCGAACCTGCGGCAGGGGGTGGCCGACTGGAACGGAAAGGAGTACAGCTTTGTTTGCCCGTCGCTGACCGGCTATCCTTTCCAGTGGTTTTGGGACTCCTGCTTCCATGCCCTGGCCCTGATTCATCTGGACCCGGACCAGGCCAAGGCCGAGCTTCGCACCCTGATGAGCGGGGCGCTGCCCAACGGCTTCATGCCCCACATCATTTTCTGGGAGATGGAGAAGCAGCCCGACTTCCTCAGCCGGAACATCGTCGGCATGACCGATCCTCACTACAGCGCGACCATCCAGCCGCCGATCATCGCCTACGCGGTCGCCCGCGTGTACCGCGCCACCGGCGACGAGCAGTTCAAGGAAGAGGCCCTGCCCATCCTGACTCGCTTCTACCGCTGGCTGCGGGAGGCCCGCGACCCGGACAACGACGGGCTGATCGCCGTAATCCAGCCCGAGGAGGCGGGCACCGACTGCTCCCCCAAGTACGACGAAATCCTGGGGCTGGAGGAGCTGAGCAACCGGGGTTTCATCACCGCCCTGAGGAAGGTCTACAAGGCTTACGAACCCCTGCGCGGCGACGACCACGCCATTCTGGCCGCCGACATCTTCCACGTCGAGGACGTGCTGGTCAACTCTATCTACGCCTTTTCCCTGCGGGCGTTGGCCCGGCTATGGGGCGAGGGGCCGGAGGCTGACGAGTTCAACCGGGAAGCCGACCGCACGCTGGACGCGCTGGTCACCAAGTGCTGGGACGAAGAGGCGGGCACGTTCTTCGACCTGTCGGGCGTGGACGAGAAGCCGCTGAAGACGGTGACCATCAGCTCGCTAATGCCGCTGATCCTGAACGACCTGCCCCGTCACATGGTGGAGACGCTGGTCGAGAGGTGGGTCCGTCGTCCCGAGCACTTCTGGACTCCCTACCCGCTGCCCTCCGTCCCGGCCTCAGACCCGAAGTTCATGCCGGGCAACCCGGGAGGCTTCATCTGGCGGGGCCCGTCGTGGATCAACACTAACTACTTCCTCTCCCACTCGCTGCGGGGCCACGGCTACCCGGAACTGAGTGAGCCGCTGGTCGAGAAAAGCAAGGAGTGCATCGCCAAGTCGGGCTTCCGGGAATACTACAACCCCTACACCGCCGAGGGCCTGGGCGCCCGCGACTTCGGCTGGTCGACGCTGATTTTGGACTTTTAGGCGATTGGGTAGGAGAAGGCAATTGCCGTAGCCCGTCTAAGCAGGTGCTGCTGCGCGGTAGGCTATAGGTCGTTTACGCCCAAAGCTCTTAGCATTGCCGATAGAGAAACGGTTGCCACTCCGAAGTGGCGGCAAACGTTTGGAATCTTCACCTTAGTGTCGATTAGCCCGGTTTCCGGTTGGGACCTGGCTCCTGCGTTGGCGTTTCGTTGGTCACGACGCTGCCCCCTGATTCGATGGCGTGGGCAATCAGCCAAGGATCTGCTCCTCCCAGGAACTCGTCGACTTGCGAGGGAGTGTATCTCCTTATCACGTGATTCGACACTCGCGTGAATTGCGTTTGCGCTGCATTGTGGGGAGGTGTGAAATGGGAGTTAACTCGCGCCTGCATCCACGTGATGAGTGGATCCGGGGAAGGAAAATGGGTATTCAATTCGTTATACACTTCTAGGGGGATTGAAATGCGGCCTGCCTGACCGAGCGTGTCTAAATGGCTCCAGAACCGAGGAGCTATGTCGAAAGTAAGAACTCCTCACCGAGCCATTATGAAAATGTTTGAGTCAATCCAATAGTCAGGCATCCCTGAGATTGACTCCGAATAGACCCTCCGATATGGATTCGATGGTATGGCCCTTGACGTTCAGCAATCGGGCTGCATCTAGCTGGTCTAGCCTGCCTTCTGCTGTTGCCGTAATGACTGCCGAGACAAAACGGCGGCTGTTGCGGGCTGCGACTGTGCTGTGGAAGTTTCCGCCCGATGCCGCGTTGATACGCTTGGCTACCTCCAAGCCGTATTGCTCCCAATACGAATCATTATCGAGCCTGCCTAACTCTAGGGCCTGCCGAAGCACGGCAACAGAACTGACACGGAAACTGCGAACCAATCTGTTTACATTGATGCCAATCTCGTCCGAATCGTTCCAACCCCGAAGAAAATCCTCTTCTGGCAACAAGATTTCGGCAGCAATACGATTGCACAATCTCTCTACAGGATTAATCTGACCAGAAGAACCCAGACGGAAATCCGGGTTGGAGACGCCGGACTCATTAACCCAGATGTGAGCTAATTCATGAGCTAATGTGAAGATTTGAGCAGATTTGGAGTCTTGCCCGTTGACAAAGATCAGTGGAGCACGGCTGTCTACTAATGCGAACCCTCTGAACTCGGCCACTTCCAGCTTTCTATAGTTGTTGTTTCCAACCACTCCGGAGCGCAAGGCTAGGATTCCGCACTCCTCGGTCCGGCGGATAAACTCCGCGAGGAACTCTTCCCAAGAACTCGAACTCCGGCGCATTTCTTCGTCGGCGCCAATGGTGTTGGATATGTTTGCCGCGATGTCCTGATACGCACTGGTAACGCTGAAACTTCCAACAAACGGTAGGTCCGCGACACCTTCCCCAAACAATTCCTCTCGATACCAAGCCTGCTTGCGCTGAGCATCGTGGATTACTTCCAAAAAATCGGGGCTGGGTGGAGCTGATGGCGCACCCGCGACGGTGCGGAGGTCCGGCAGAGGAAGGGGAGTTTCAGGAGGTGGGTTGCTCAGGAACAAATAGCCGAAAGGGATGTATAACCGGTTGGCGATGTCCCGGGCTTGGTTGAAAGTTGGGCGCACCTCACCGCTTTCCCACTCTTCGAGCTTTTTAGCCGAAACCTTCAGACGCTCCGATGCGGCTTCGACCGTGGCAAACAGGCGTTCTCTCGCCCATACGAGTAATTCGGGAGTAATGTTGGCCCTGGTTACGGCCATGCCCGCATTACCTCATGCCGGGCGGTTATGGAAGGACAGGTAGACAGTGGATGTCGTGTCTCACTACTCTTGGCTAGCTAGCGCAGCGGGCGGAAGAGGCGGGAGATGAACGAGGCCTCGGCCGAGGCGTTCGGGTCCTGCGGTTCGTTGTCGTCGAACTGGCCCTCAAGTGTGGCTACGGCCGTTCCTTCCAACTCGGCGGAGTCGTCGTCTGCGGCGGGTTCGTGGCCGTTGGAGTGCGGAGTGTCGGGCGGCGGCGGCGGGGTATCCTGGGCGCCGAGGCGGGCTTCCAGTATCCGGCCCACCAGGGCGTTCTCGCGGTTAAGGTTGAAGGTGCGCCGGCGTTTGGTCTGCCCGGCTTCCTCGTCCCGCCAGGAGTGGGTCCCCTTCTGGAAGAAGCCGCCGTCGCTCAGGCCACGCAACATCCGGCTCACGTAAGTGCGGGAGTTCGACGCGCCCCAGCGTTGGGTGATCTCGACGGCCTCGGCCTCCAACCCTTGACGCAGGGCGTCGCAGATCTCCGAGACCAGGAAGTTGAACGCGATGTGGCTGACGCCCTCGCGGTGTTCCAGCGTGTCGGCCATCACCACGAGATCGGACACCCGTTCCGGAGTGTGGCCGTCCTCGGGCTGGGAGGGCAGGGACAAGGACGACAGCGCCTCTTGCAGCTCACCGGCCAACTCCTCGTCATCGCCGAACACGGCTTGGGGTTCTTCGGGCGGCTGGGGAACGTCGTCTTCGTCCGCCGTCCCATCGACCTCGGACAGCGACTCCAAGTGGGGCGCGGGCTCATCGCCCGCGCCAACTTCGATGCTTTCGTCTTCGTCCGGCCCATCTTCCTCTAGCGATGCGTCGGTGGTTTCCGAAACTCCCTCCGCCTCACCTTCCTGCGGCTCGATCCTGGAGCGTCGTCCGCCGCGGCGTCGTCCGCCGCGGGCGACCACGTCCTGGGGGCTTTCTTCGGCCGCCCCTTCCGGTGTGTCCTCGTCGGCCATGATCGCCCAATCGACCAGGCCTGCCGTAATCAGCTTGATGTTGCCTTCTTCGGCGGCCCGGGCCATCAGCTTCTTGAAGCCGGAGAACCCCAGCTTCTTCTCGTCGAAGTTGGAGTAGCGGCGCGTGAGCCGTTGCTTGATGGACGTGAGCAGCGGGTTGCCCCCGGCGGCGCGCTCGTCGCGGATGATCTCCTCGATGGCCCGGATGACCTCCGGCAGATCGCTCCGTCCGAGCTCGGAACTGGGGACGGCCACCGGAGTTGCCACGGCCACCGGCTCGATGGGCCGCGGCGGTTCGATATCCACGTCGTAGAGGACCAGCGAGTCCACTTGGTCAGCCAAGCGGCGCGAAGTGCTCCAAGAGACGCCGACCACCACGACCCGTTTGCCCATGGTGCGCAGCGCGTTCACCACGTGGATGAAGTCGGAATCGCCCGACACCAACACGAAGGTGCCGATGTTGGCGTAGGAGTGGGCGCACTCGATGCAGTCGGCGGTCATCTTGACGTCGACGCTGTTCTTGATGCGAGAGGTGCGCACGCCGTTGGCAAAGGCGGCGTGGGACGACGGGCTTCTGGTGGGGACGAACACCGGCTCGATTCCGGCGGCGTAGAGCGACGGCGGATCGTTGATGAACTGGCTGGCCCCCCGCAGCTCCGGGGCCCGGGTCACCCAGTCGGCGTAAGCCTTGGAGACCACAATCCGGCCGTATTCGGAAACCTCTTCCTTCAGTGAGGAGAGATTGGGCGTCCGCTGCCCGGCGGCCAGGCTGATTTTGAAGTTCTCCCAGTCGATAAACAGAGCGACGTCATCGCCGCGAAAGGTTGGTTCCGGCATTCGCCTAGTACTTCCAGATTGGGTGGTTTGGATAATCCGGGTCGATTTCAGTGTAAGGACTGCCGGAATCGGCGTCAAGGAAGCAGGCTTGACAACGCGCTCTCTTTCCCCGATTGTACCCCTTGCGGCGGCCCGGCCATGGGCGGCGCCCGAAAGTTGAAGCTATACCCGACTAGGAGTAAGACCAATGGCGGAACGCGCTCCCAGGCTGGAAGGCAAGGTGGCCATCGTCACCGGGGCCGGCTCCAGCGGCGAGGGGATCGGAAACGGCAGGGCGGCGTCCATCCTGTTCGCCCGGGAGGGGGCCAAAGTCCTGCTGGTCGACATGGTGGAAGACCGCGCCAAGGAGACACTGGAGGTAATCAAGCAGGAGGGTGGCGAGGCCTCGACCATTCAAGGCGACATGACCAAGCTCGACGACTGCGAGCGCATGGCCCAAGCCGCCATCGACCGCTATGGCCGCGTCGACATTCTGGACAACAACGTGGGCATCTCCCAGCGGGGCACGGTGGTGGAGGTCAGCGAGGCCGATTGGGACCGGGTGATGACCGTGAACCTCAAGACCATGGTCCTGGCCGCCAAGGCCGTCATTCCCAGGATGATGGAGACTGGCGGCGGGTCGATCATCAACATCTCGTCCATTGCCGGCCTGCGGGCCCACATGAGCACTCCCTACACTGCGTCCAAGGCAGGGGTTATCGGCCTGACCATCTCGATGGCCGCCGACCACGCCAAGGACAACATCCGGGTCAACGCCATCGCTCCGGGACTGGTCTACACCCCGATGGTCGCGCCGCGCATGGACGACGACCTGCGCCAGTACCGGCGCAACTCCGCCCCGATGCAGGTCGAGGGCACGGGCTGGGACATCGGCTATGCGGCCCTGTTCCTGGCCAGCGACGAGGCCCGCTGGATCACCGGCATCGTGCTGCCGGTGGACGCCGGGCTCCTGGCGGTGCATCCCGGCACCTACAGCCCCATGGGACAGCAGACTAGGTTCTAGGCGGGGGAGATTATGCGTCTCGAAGGAAAAGTGGCGTTGATCAGCGGCGGGGCACGGGGCATGGGGGCCGTGGAAGCCGTCTTGTTCGCCGAAGAAGGCGCGAAGGTCGTGATCGGCGACGTGTTGGAGGACGAGGGAAGGACGGTTGCTGACTCGATCCCGGATGGCAACGCCGCGTTCATCCGGCTCGACGTCACCAGCGAGGACGACTGGCAGGCCGCCGTGGCCCTTGCCGTCCAGCGTTACGGAAAGCTGGACGTGCTGGTGAACAACGCCGGAGTGGGTGCGACCAGCATGATCGAGGAGGCCACCGTGGCCGAGTGGGACCGGGTGATGGACATCAACGCCAAGGGCGTGTTCCTGGGCACGAAATACGCCATACCGGAGATGCGCCGGGCCGGGGGCGGTTCCATAATCAACATCTCGTCCCAGCTGGGCATCGTCGGCATGGACATCAGCAGCCCGCAGTACCAGGCCTCCAAGGGCGCGGTGCGGCTGTTCACCAAGTCCACCGCCGTCCAGTACGCCGCCGAGGGCATCCGGGCCAACTCGGTGCACCCCGGACCCATCGTCACCCCGATGACAGACGTGCGCCGGGCCGATCCCGCCATATCGGGATTGATGGTCTCCCGCATACCGTTGGGGCGCTACGGCGAGTCCATCGAAGTGGCCTACGGCGTCCTCTACTTGGCGTCGGACGAGTCGTCCTTCGTTACCGGCAGCGAGCTGGTGATCGACGGAGGCTGGGTGGCCCAGTAGGGGGCGAGCTCCGGGCGGGTTAATCCTCTGGTTGACGAGAAGGGGGCGCCTCGGCAAACGCCTCGCCTCGCGCCTCGGCAAACGCCTCGCCTCGCGCCTCGGCATCAACGCGGCGACGGTTCCACTCTTCCCATTGTTGTGAGACGCGAGCTTCGCCAGTAGCTTCACCGCGAACCTCGCCGATTGCTACTCCGCGGGCTTCGCCGATTGCAATTCCCCAAGCCTCACCGCGGCGTTCGTGCCGCTTGACTATGGGGCGGACGAGCAGGTCCATCCACAAGTTGTACATCACCAAGGGGGCTAATCCCCCGTGCGCACGATAGGCGGCGGCTGGGTAAACGCCTCGCCTCGCGCCTCGGCGTCAATACGGCGACGGTTCCAATCTTCCCACTGTTGCGAGACGCGAGCTTCGCCAATAGCTACCCCCCGAGCCTCGCCGATTGCCTCACCGCGGGCTACCCCCCGAGCCTCGCCAATAGCTATTCCCCGAGCCTCGCCGCGGCGTTCGTGCCACTTGACTATGGGGCGGACGAGCAGGTCCATCCACAGGTTATACATCACCATGACGTATGATATTCCCTCCACGACGAGCAGGCTGGTGATGGCTACGCCGACGCCCGGCTGGCTGAGCCCCCGCAACGTCTCGTAGGCGATTGTTTCCCATCTGCCGGAGCCGTGATTCTCCAGCACGTCTCGCACTATGATCGAGAGGAGCCATCCGGCCTGGATGGTGAATAGTACCAAGTATAGCCGGATGAAGG
The DNA here is from genome assembly GCA_965197575.1 of Dehalococcoidia bacterium. Classification (GTDB taxonomy): domain Bacteria; phylum Chloroflexota; class Dehalococcoidia; order Lucifugimonadales; family UBA3495; genus VXOI01. Next base: position 3,689,813 of record OZ240214.1, on the reverse strand, counting down.
GACGTGGAACGCTCCAGATGCTGGAGCGTTCCGGGTCGGCGGTGGCGCTGGCCGTGAGCAGGTTGCCCAAGCGAGCCATCCACCCACCGGAGCTATTTGGTTCCCCCTGACTGTCCATTGGTTACGGCTATTATAGCCGCGACGCGCCTGCGTTGCGCCGGGGTTTGTACATGTTTCCCAAGTTTGGATTTCCCACTACTGGATTGTAGCTATTCTGTTTTGGCGAGGTCAAAACCGGGCGGGTGGGCCCGGACGTAAGTTTGGGCTTCTACGGCGTGAGCAGGATCTTGCCGGTGGTCTCGCGGCCTTCCAGTTTGCGGTGGGCTTCCTGGGCTTCGGACAGCGCCAATTCCAGCCCCACATACAGCTTCACCTCGCCCCGCTGCACCCAGCGCAGCACCTCCTCGGCCCGTTGCAGCAATTCGTCGCGAGTGGCGGTGTAATCGCCGAGGCTGGGGCGGGTCAGGAACAGCGACCCGTTGCGCAGCGCGTCGGTGTCCACTTCGCCCACCGGCCCGCCTGCCTGGCCGTATAGCGCCATGTAGCCGCGGCGGCCGAGGATATTCAGGCCCTTGGCGAAGGTGGTCGCGCCCACGGCGTCCATCACCATCCGGATGCCCGCGCCGCCGGTCACCTTCTTGACCTCTGCCTCGAAGTCTTGCTGGGTGTAGATGATGGTGTGGTCGGCCCCCGCGCCCGCCGCCAGCTCCGCCTTGGCCTCGGTGGAGACGGTGGTGAAGACCTCGGCGCCCAGGTTCTTCAGCAGTTGGATGAGCCACAGGCCCATGCCGCCGGCCCCGGCGTGGACCAGCACCTGGTCGCCGGGGTTCAGCCGGGTCAGCCCGAAGACGAGGAAGTGGGCGGTCATCCCCTGGAGCATGGTCGCGGCGGCGGTGGGGAAGTTCATCCCTTCCGGCAGCCGCACCAGCAGCCACGAAGGCACCACATGCCGCTCGGCATAGGAGCCGGTGTGCATGGCATAGGCCACCCGGTCGCCCACCGCCACTTCACTCACGCCCTCGCCGACGGCAGTGACCACCCCGGCCCCCTCGCGTCCGGGCGTCCACGGGAAGGCCGCCGGAGGGTTGGTGCCCTTGCGGCTGGAAACGTCGGTGTAGTTGACCCCGATGGACTTGATGTCGACCAGCGCCTCGCCCGGCCCGGGCGCAGGCTCCGGCGCATCCTCATACTTCAAGACCTCGGGTCCCCCGATTGAATGCGCTCTGACTGTTTTCATCGCTTCACCTCTGTGAGCATTTAACCACAGAGCGGCTTTGGGGAATATATTGAACCCTCTGTGCTCGCTGCGCTCTCTGTGGTTAAATAAACGCCAAACGCGAGGAGAATCCAGTCCCATGAGCTTTGAAGTCATCAAGACCGACCAGACCGACCGGGTAGCTATCGTCACTCTGAACCGGCCCGAAGTGCTGAACGCCCTCAACCTGAAGCTGGTCACAGAGCTGGACCAGTTCATTACCCAGGCCGGGGAGGACGACGACATCGGCGCGGTGGTGATAACCGGGGCCGGAGAGCGCGCCTTCTCCGCCGGGGCCGACATCCACGAGAACCGGGAGTTTACCCAGGAGCAACGGGACGAGGCCCAGTCCGCCCGTGCCGGGTATACCTGGCATATGTTCACCAGCGCCAAGCCGCTCATCGGCGCGATCAACGGGCTTTGCTACGGCGGCGGCACCGTCATGGCCACCAGCCTCGACCTGCTGATCGGCTGCGAGAAGACCAGCTTCCGCTTCCTGGCAGTGAATTACGGCCAGATGAACGCGACTTGGAGCCTGCCCAACCTGATCGGCTGGCCTCGAGCCAAGGAACTGCTCTACAGTGGTCGCGAGGTTTTCGCCGACGAGGCTTACCACATGGGCTTGATCAACCATCTGGTGCCGTCGGAGCAGCTGCTGGACAAAGCGGTGGAAGTGGCCGCAGGGTTCGCCAAGAACCGCGCCGAGGGCGTGGCCAACATCAAGCGGATGCTGTTGGAGCACTCCGGCCTGCCTGTCGAAGAGCAGTTCTGGAACGAGAACAACGCCCGCCACGGACGGTTCCGCGGCCTGACCGTGGAAGAGGGGTTCAAGGACTTCCTCGACCGCAAGGGCCGGAAACCCGCGGTCTCCTAGCTCCCCGCCGTGTCCTGACCCATCGACATTCGACTCTTCGCCGCAAGCCGCAGTGGGGCCGTGCTCAAGGCAGGGCCCCCGCTGTTGGCCTTCGTCGCCATCATGGCAATCCCCACGCCCGACGGCCTCACCGTCGAGGGGAAACGGGCGTTGGCCGTCATGGTCCTGGCCGTCGGCCTCTGGGCGACCGAAGCTCTCCCCATGGCCGTCACCGGTATTGTCGGCATCGTGGCCCTGGTCCTGGTCGGGGCCGGTCCGGTCGAGGCGGCCATCTACGGGTTTTCCCAGCCGGTGTCGTACTTCCTCGTGGGCATACTCACCCTCGGACTGGCCGTCCAGCAATCTGGTCTGGCGGAAAGGCTGGCCTTGTACCTCATACGGCTGGCCGGTGGAAGCCCCGTCGCTCTGTACATTCAGATGTTGGTGTCCTTCGCCGCCCTGACCTTCGCCCTGCCCTCGGCGACCACCCGCGGTGCGATCATGGTCCACGTTTACGAAGAAGTGATGGGCCGCTGGCAGGTCGCCCGGGACGACCCTCTGAACCAGGCGGTCATGATGGCCATGGGGTCTCTGAACCGCTTGGGTTCGACCGCCCTGCTGGCCGGGGGAATAACCCCGGTAGTCGCCTCGTCTCTGCTGGGAGGCTTCTCCTGGACCGGCTGGTTTGTCATGATGGCGCCGCCGTTCTACGCCATGCTGGCTTTGGGCGGGGTCGCGGTGTTCTTTTTGTACCGGTCCGGATTCCGCTTTCAAGGGACGGTGGACGCATCGGCATTGCGTACCGGCCCATTGACGACACCGGAGATAAAGGCGGGGTTCATAGCCTTGGGCACCGCTTTGTTGTGGTTCACCGACTTCGCCCACGGGCTGCCACCCACGGTACCGGCCCTGATCGCACTGGCAGTGGTCCTGCTGCCGGGCGTCGGGCTGCTCTCTTGGACCGACTTCGAGACGAAGCTGGGGTGGAGCAACTTCTTCGTCATCGCCACGTCGCTATCTCTGTCCAACGCGCTGGTTACCACCGGGGCGGCCGTATGGTTCGCAGGGGGGCTGGTATCCGGGGTGGAGGGATTGGGCGCGGCGCCGCTATTGCTGTTGCTGATGCTGGCGGCGGCGGCCCTGGTAGTCAGGCTCTTCTTGCCCAACATTGCCGGGTATTTGGCCTTCATGATACCCATCGCGCTGTCGTCCGGGGCGACCTTGGGACTGAACCCGCTGGTCTGCGGGCTGGCGGTTGTGGTTGTGGGCGACGCGGTGGTGTACTATCCGGCGGCGGGGGCCGGCAGCGTGTTCATCTACAACCGGGCCAACATCGGCGCACCGGCGGTGTTCCGCACCGCCCTGATGATGACGGTGATCTCCCTGGCCGTGCTCTTGGTGGTGACGCTGGTCTACTGGAACGCCCTCGGCGAGAGGCTGACGGCATGATGAATTTTGCGTCCCGGCCTCCCCCGGTGGCGCGCCGGTCCGAAGCCGCGGACACGACCGCGCCGGACGGCTCGGAAATCCGGTTCCTCATAGACACCCGCCATTCGGCCACCCGCGCCAGCATGGTCGAAGTAACCCTGCCCGCAGGCCAAGTGTCCCGCCCGGTGTGGCACCGGAGCGTTGAAGAAGTCTGGCACATCCTCGAAGGCCGGGGGCAGGTCTGGCGTTGCCCGCCCGGAGTTGCCCCCGCCGAGTATCCCCCGGTGGACGTCGCCCCAGGCGACTCCTTGGTCATCCCCACCAACTGGCGCTTCCAGTTTAGCGCCAGCGAAGGAGGCCCGCTGCGTTTCCTGTGCTTCACCACGCCGCCCTGGCCCGGCGAACACGAAGCGGTTTCGGTGGAGGAAGGAGGGCTGGGGGAGCCGACGGTGTAGGGGGTGAGGGTGGCGTATACAGGCGTATACAGAGGATAGCTCTTGGGGGTGAACAGTAGTAAATTTGCCCAAAGCCGAAGGGGAAGGACGAGTTACACTGCGCTCTTGCCGAACGCTCCGCCCACGGCGTGATGGGGCGCCGTTGGTTGACAATGGCAGGTCGCGGTAATGACAATAGGCAGCGATGGCAATTCCGGGGTATTCGGTAGAACGCATCGTTGCCATTCTCGCCGAACCCAAGGTCATAGGATCAGATGTTAAGTGGGAGCCAATAGGAGCTAGACATAAGCTCGATGCAACGGTCACGGTTGAATCCGGCGGCTTGGAGTTGCGCGTTACCGGCAACTTCAACGGCAGGCGTTGGAGCTTTAGCGTCATGATTGATGACCATCAAATATTCCGGTGGTGTACCACTACAGGCCATACCAACCCTGACGGCGAGGAAATAGCCGGACCACATCTGCACACGTATGACCCGCTACACGGCGATTTCCGGGCGTACCGTCCGCTGGGTTTTGCGTCGGCCAACGTTAACGATGATGTTCGGTCCTTTCTGGGAGAATGAAACATCACGCTCCACGGCCGGTACGAGGAAATAGCGCGATGACCGACTCCGGCAGATGCCAGAATCTCATTACCCAATACCTCGAATGGCAGTCAAAGAAGTTCAATGTCGAGGAAGGGCAGGACGGCAGCATCTTTATTGCGACGCCTTTCATCAGAGCCGACGGTCATGCCATTGAGATAGAGGCGCGCTTTCTCGGTAGTGGCTTGGTGCGGTTCACCGACGCCGGGGAGACCCTCGATGAGCTGTGGATGCAAGGTGTATCGTTAACCCCCTCGACCCTCGACGAGATAGGGCGGATTGCTTCCCGGTTCCGTGTAAAGCTGTCTTTTGACGAGCGTATCCTTATGAATGAAGGCGACGGCGGAGCGTTGCAGCTTCAAGACTTTGCATCGGCCATTGTGGCGGCCTCCAGCCTGATTGAGCGTCGGCGGATGAGAAGGAACGGCTTTGCCGCTGAGGTGCGAAGGGCGATTTGGAACGAGGGTGTCAAGTACGAGACCCCTTTCCAGGTATCGGGCCGGAGCAAGGCGCACACCGTAGACCTTCGTATCAAGGGCCTGCGGGGTATCCTCGCCCAACCGATGACGGCGGCTAGTAGTCAGTCATGTTTGGAATCGAAGGGATAGAGGCGATGGAGCTTGGTTCGGGCATCCTTGGTGGTGAACCTCCAGTTGATGGTGACCCGCGCCTCGTTTCGCTCTCGCACCGAGGCTCTGACCACCCGTTGGAGCGATTCCTCGCTGGGGAGCCGCTGGTTGAGGCAGGAGCGGGACAGTACGCTGAACTCGATTTCGGCCATGTTCAACCAACTGCCGTGCTTGGGCGTGTAGTGAAACTCCAACCGCCGGGCAATCCTCCGGGCCTCCGGCGCCGGGAAAGTTTCGTACAGGGACGCCGTACGATGAGTGTTCAGGTTGTCCATGACCACCCGCACCACCGGGGTCTCCGGGTAGGCTTCGTCCACCAGCCAACGCATCTGATGGGCGAAGTCCTGCATGGTACGCCGCTGGGTCACCGCCACCTGCCGCCAGCCCGCCAATGGCTCACAGGCCAGGAACAGGTTGCGGGTTCCCTCCCGCCGGTACTCGTAGTCCTGCCGCAGCGGAAGTCCCGGCCGGGGCGGCATCGGGGGCCGGGTCTCGGCCAACAACTGGGTGGAGGTCTCGTCAAAGCAGACTACCGGCCGTTGCGGGTCATAGGGTTCGGCATAGAGGTCCAGGACATCCTCCATATGGGCCACGAAGTCGGCGCTTACCTGGGGAATGCACCACTCCTGCTTCTGCCACGGCTTAAGGACGTTTTTTTCAGGTGCAGCCGCACCGTCTCGTGGGACAGGGACGGCGCCAGCCCCAGTTCCACCACCTTCCCAGCCAGCAACCGTAGAGTCCAATGGTCATGCCCCGCCGGCGCCGGAGTGCAGGCCAAGGCGATGAGGTGGGCTTCGCCCCGGTCGTCCAGCTTCCGGTACCGGTGGGCCTGGGGCCGGTCTTGCAGCACCCCAGCTAATCCCTCCTCGGCAAAGCGGCGCTTGATGCGGAACACCGTGCCCTCGGCCACATCCAGGGCTTGGGCCACCTGGGGCGCAGACCAACCCGCATCGGTCTTCAGCAAAATCCGGGCCCGAGTAGTGACCCGGGCGGTGCTTTTACCTGCCCGAACCAGGTGTTCCAGTTGGTTCCGCTGCTCCGGTGTCAACCGGACTCCGTACTTTTCCCTGACCATATCATCACCTCACTTCAACTCGATCCAGAGTCAGGATAGCTCCTTTGGTCAATCTTTCACATTACCATCTAAATCAAGTTTGACTGACTACTAGCGAGTCGGGAGCCATACAGGTTAGCCAGCGTTTCCGCCGGTCGTTCGAAGACATACTCAGCTTCGACGACGGTTGGACATGCTTCTCCATCATCGAGGACCGGGGCCGACGCAAGGGCGTGTGGACGGAACGGGCCTTGGAACTGCTGGCTGAGGTTTCCACGGTAATTTCCTGGGACGAAGGGAAGGACGAGTTTCTCCAACACCTTGCCGAACGTTCCGCCACCGTCGCATCTTCTTGACAGAGAGCGCGGGGCGAATTACTCTGGAACTCACTAAAATCGAATAAACGCAAAGGCTGGGAAGGGGATTAGTAGTCTTCCAGCGGGGCCAAGCGAGCCGGGTTTGGTGGGAGCCGGCGCCAAGCGCAGAAGTATGAATGGACCCCGGAGCCGCAGGCCGAACCCTTGGCAGCGCCATGGCATCCTGTTGGGATGTAACTGGCGCGCCGCCGGGCTAGGCTGGGACGGTTGGGCACCGTTAGAAGCCCACGGCACAGGGGCCGCGTAGACTGAGGTCCCTCCCGCCGATTGAGATTCCGGTACGCCCGTCTACAAGTTGGGGCCAACCCGGAAATGAGGGTGGCAACGCGATTGAGACTCGTCCCTTGGGACGGGTCTTTTTGTTGTTTGATTTCGACACTGGAGGACGAGTAATGGCCTCTTGGCGAAGCTGCACTCCTTAACCGCTATTGGCGCATCAACGCCCGGCATTGGGCGCAACTGAGGAGCGGCAGCATGTACCACCCGACGCTGGAACAAGTAAAAGCCATGGCCGGACGCGGCAACCTGGTGCCGGTCTACCGGTCGATCAACGCCGACTTGGAAACGCCGGTCTCGGCCTACCTGAAGGTCGCCCGCGGCCCCTACTCCTACCTGCTGGAAAGCGTGGAGGGGGGCGAGAGGCTGGGCCGCTACAGTTTCATCGGCACCGAACCATACAAGGTGGTCCAGACCGGCGCGGGGACGTCGTGGGGCGAGGTCGATCCCCTGCTGCCGGTCGAGGAGGAGATGGGCCAGTACAAGCTCATACCCGTGGATGGCCTCCCTGGTTTCCACGGCGGGGCCGTCGGCTACTTGGCCTACGACACCATCCGCTACTTCGAGCCCAGGGTGCCGCCGATGCCCGCCGACCCCCAGGGCGTCCCGGAATCGGTATTCATGTTCGGCGAGACGATCCTGGTCTTCGACCACTTGCGCCACGACATCAAGGTGGTCAGCCATGCTCACCTTTACGGAGACGTCGAGAAAGCCTACGCTGAAGCTATCGGACGCATCGACGAGATGGTCGCCCGGCTCGCCCAACCCCTCACCCTGCCGCCCGAGTTGCAGGGCGGGGGATTCGGGCCCAGCGGCGCCGCGCCCATCGAGTCCAATTTCACTGCCGACCGCTACGCCGATACTATCGACAAGTGCATCGAGTACGTCTACGCCGGCGACGTGATCCAAGTGGTCAACTCGCAGCGTTTCTCCCGCCGCACCGATGCCCATCCCTTCCAGGTGTACCGGGCACTGCGCAGCGTGAACCCATCGCCCTATATGTACTACCTGGACTTGGACGGCTTCCAGATAGTGGGCGCGGCCATCGAGACGGTGGTCAAGGTCGAGAACGGAATCGCGGCCACCCATCCCATCGCTGGCACCCGGCCCAGGGGGGTCACTCCGGGAGAGGACGACGCCAACGAGGCGGAACTCAAGAGCAGCGAAAAACAGCGGGCCGAACACATCATGCTGGTTGACCTGGGCCGCAACGACATTGGCCGGGTGAGCGACCCCGGAACGGTGCAGGTGACCCAGCTAATGGACGTGGAGCGCTTTTCCCACGTGATGCACCTGGTGTCCCACGTCGAGGGGCGGCTTCGCGACGACCTGACCCCTTACGACGCTCTGCGCTCCTGTTTCCCGGCGGGCACGGTCTCGGGTGCTCCCAAGATTCGCGCCATGGAAATCATCTCCGAAGTGGAGGGAGAAAAACGCGGGCCCTACGGCGGGGCGGTCGGCTACTTCAGCTACTCGGGGAATATGGACACGGCCCTCGTACTCCGCACCGGCGTTTACAAGGACGGGATAATGTACGTGCAGGCCGGAGGCGGCATCGTCGCCGACAGCGTGGCTGAAGATGAATACCAAGAGACGAGGCATAAGGCGGGTGCGCTGATGCGGGCCATCGACGTGGCCGAAGGCGGCATCTAGCCCTCACCCTAACCCTCTCCCAGAGGGAGAGGGGATACGCAGTTGGATAGGAGGTATCACGATATGCTGAAATCGTTTTTCCACACGGGTTTCGTGGTCAGGGACATCGAAGAGTCGGTCCGGTTCTACTCCGAGGTGCTGGGGATGCGCGTCGCCGGCCGTACCGAGCGACAGGGCGAGTTCGTCGAGCAGGTGCTGGCCTTCCCCGGCGCTCACATCAAGGGCGGATTCGTGGACATGGGCGAGGGGCACCAGTTGGAGCTGATCCAGTACCTCTCGCCGCAGAGCGGTCCCGGAGGAGTGGCCCGCAACGACTTGGGAGCGTCGCACCTGGCATTCTACGTCGAAGACATCGACCGCTTCTACGAGGAGACTTCGCAGAAGGGCCTGAGCTACAACAACCCGCCGGCGTCGATGCACGACGAAAACGGCAATCTGTCGCGCAAGGCCTGCTACGCCACCGACCCCGACGGCAACTGGCTGGAGTTCGTGGAGGTCTTCTAGGAGGGCCCGCCATGCTGCTATTGATCGACAACTACGACAGCTTCACCTACAACCTTTACCAGTACCTGGCCGAGCTGGGGGCCGAGGTCGTTACTCACCGCAACGACAAGATCACCCTCGACGAGATCGAGGAGTTGGACCCCGACGGTATCGTAATCTCTCCAGGGCCCTGCACCCCCAAGGAGGCCGGCATTTCCAACGACGTAATCCGGCGGTTCGGGGCAAAGGTCCCCACCCTGGGCGTCTGCCTGGGTCACCAGTGCGTCGGTTACGTTTACGGGGCAGTGGTCGATCAGGCCGGAGAGATTCGCCACGGCAAGACGTCGATGGTCCACCACAGCGGCGCAGGGGTGCTTGCCGGGCTGCCCAATCCGTTCGAGGCGATACGCTATCATTCGCTGGTGGTCTACTCCGAGACGGTGCCCGACTGCCTGGAAGTGACCGCCCGCACCGAAAACGGGCTTATTATGGGCCTTCGGCATAAAGAGCACCCGGTGGAGGGGGTGCAGTTCCACCCCGAATCCATAATGACCCCCGACGGCAAACACCTGTTGCAAAATTTCCTGGACCGGGTGGAGGGATATAAGCAAGCCAGGGTCTGACTTATCTCAGAGAATTGCGGAGGATGTTGGTATGACCACCAAAGCGACGATTCTTGAGTCGGTTCAGAGGTTTCCCGACGCCTTAACTTTTGACGATGCGGTTCGCCGTCTGGGAAAGCTCTATGGATTCCAGCCGGAACCGGCCCGTATAGGGCGCGAAAAGAGCACTGCTCCGGGAGCCACCTTCGTCCTGAAGAAGGACCAGATTCTGGACATGATGCAACGCCTGCCCGATCATTTAACCGGCTATGCGGCGGTCAATGAGGCCGCCTACCGGCTGGACCTGCTCTTTCACGTCGAGATGGGACTCGAAGATGCCAAGAACGGCAAGGGGGTTCCCCATGAGGAAGCGATGCGAAGGTTTACCGAGTGGCGCGGGTAATTTGGATGCCGCCAGCGCTTCGCCAAATAGAGGCTATCTGGCTCTTCATCGCGAGGGAATCAGAGAGTAGGGCAGACCAGGTCACAGATCGCTTGTGGTCAGCGGCTCAGGGCTTGTCCGACTTCCCCGAATCCGGTCGCATCGTACCGGAATTTGAGCGACCAGACCTACGTGAGATTCTTGTGCTATCCTATCGCGTCATCTACCGATTGGACCGCGATTACGTGGAGATAATCGCAGTCTATCATGCAGCCTAGCAAATCGAGGAGTCGGATTTGCCGCTATAAGACGGTTGCCGGGTCCATAATGACCCCCGACGGCAAACACCTGCTGCAAAACTTCCTGGACCGGGTAGACAAACACTAGCGCCGGGCAAAGGGCTTTCACTACTATCTGGAGAAATCAACCGTCTAATCAGAGTGCGCATGAGACAGATTAAAATCCTAATAGAAGAACACGAGGATGGATTCGTGGGATACCCGGTCGGCCTGAAGGGAGTAGTCGTAGGGCAGGGTGACACGTATGAAGAGGCTCTTGCTGACGTGAAGTCGGCAATCTGCTTTTACGCTGAAACCGTAGGCCACGATGTAGTCGACGAAGCTACTTCAATGCTGAAAGTGTACCTGGTTGATGCTGAAGTTCCGATCTGATGACCCGGTTTCCGAGAGGCCTAGCAAGGAATCGCGCGATCAGGGCCTTCGAGGTTCTCGGTTTTCGAGCAGTCCGGTCAGGTGCACACATCGTTATGGCCCGGCTCAATGATGACGGGACCGAGACAAGCTTTGCTATGCCGAATCATAGAAGGATCAAATCTTCGACCTTGCGAGCGATTTGTACTCAAGCCGGTGTGGCCAGATTGGAATTCTTGCGGGCGGTCCAGGATTCCTAGATGATCGGAGCAGCATAATTGGACATTCGTGAAGCAATCGACGCGGTGGTTTCCGGGCGTTCCCTTAGTATGGGTGAAGCCGCGGCGGTGATGCGGCAGATGATGCGGGGGGAGGCGACCCCGGCGCAATTGGGGGCGTTTTTGACTGCGCTGCGACTCAAGGGCGAGGCGACGGAAGAGATCGCCGGCATGGCCAGGGTCATGCGCGAGTTCTCGCTGAAGGTCAACGTCGATGGGGAACTGGTCGACTCGGTGGGGACCGGCGGCGACGGACAAAACACCTTCAACATCTCCACCGCCGCCGCCTTTGTCGCTGCGGGCGCAGGTCTGAAGGTCGCCAAGCACGGCAACCGGGCCGCCTCCGGCAACTGCGGCGCGGCCGATGTGCTGGAAGCCCTCGGCGTGCGCATCGATCTGCCCCCGGAAGGGGTCGAGCGCTGCATCAATGAGTGCGGCATCGGCTTCATGTTCGCCCCGGCTTTCCACCCGTCGATGCGCCATGCGGCCCCGGTGCGGCGGGAGATCGGCATCCGCACCGTGTTCAACATACTGGGACCTCTCACCAACCCCGCCGGGGCCCAGAGCCAGCTTATCGGCGTGGCCTTCCCGGAGTTGGGAGAGCGCATGGCCGAAGTGATGCGCCTGTTGGACACTCATCATACCCTGGTGGTCCACGGCGAAGGCGGGCTGGACGAGATTGCCCTGTCGGGAAAGACATCGGTGTGGGAGGTCAAGGACGGGCAGGTGAGCCACTGGACGCTGGACGCTGCCAATTCCGGTCTTGAAAGCGCTCCGCTGGAAACCATTCGCGGCGGCGACCGCGAGGAGAACGCCGAGACCATGAAGCGCCTGTTCCGGGGCGAACCCGGCCCCATCCGCGACGTGGTGCTGCTGAACACCGCTGGCGTGTTGCTGGCCGCGGACGCGGTAGCGGACTTTCGGGCAGGCATCGAAATGGCCGCCCAGTCCATCGACAGCGGAGCGTCCCAAGCCAAGCTGGAAGCGCTGGTTGAGTTGAGCCAGGCGTTTGGCCCTGGTTGAAACCGATTCGATTTTTGCCCCATGCTTTTGATAGGCTGGCCGATGCCCAGGAAGATGGATACGAGATCGATGAAGCAACCGTCATAGACATAGTGAGGCGGCCGCAGAATGTCCTGGCAGGTCACTCCGGTAGGCTTATCGCTCAGTCGCCGATTGATGACTCGCATTTGATTCGGGTTGTATTCGAAGAGAATGGCGAGATAATTGTCGTGACGGTGTATCCGGCTAGCAGGAGACGATATGAGGTTTAAATACAGTCCGGATGTAGATATCTTGATGGTCTGGCTCTCTAACGAACCGGTGGACTCTGCCGATGAATCCGATGGTGTAATTGCTCACATAACCAAGAGCGGGAAACCCGTTCTGCTCGAGATTCAAGGAGGGAAGGAGTTCATCCTTAACTCGCTTACCAGCGTATTGGAAGAAAAAGAAATAAGGACTCCCAGTGCCTAGCATTCTTGACGAGATAGTGACCGCCAAGCGGGTGGAGTTGGTCGAGCAGCAGGCTTTGACGCCGCTGGAGGTGCTTCAAGAGGCGGCGGCCAAGCAGCCCCGCCCGCTGAACCTTTCCGGGGCGCTGATCGGCGGCGGCATCCGGCTCATCGCTGAGGTGAAGAAGGCGTCGCCGTCGCGCGGGCTGCTCGCGCCGGACTTCGACCCGGTGCGGCTGGCCGAAGCCTATGTGAGCAACGGCGCGGCAGCGGTTTCGTGCTTGACCGATCCGCGATTCCAGGGAGAGTTGGCGCACCTGGCCCGCATCAAGGAGACCGGCGCGTCGCAACGAGTCCCCGTCCTGCGCAAAGACTTCATCTTTGACCCCTACCAGGTCTTCGAGGCCAGGGCCGCCGGGGCCGACGGCATTCTGCTGATCGTCGCCATCCTGGAGCCGGAGTTGCTGCGCCTATTGCTGGACACCGCCCAGTCGCTGTGGATGCAATGCTTGGTGGAGGTGCATGACGAGGGCGAGTTGGAAGTTGCATTGCAGGCCGGCGCCGAAATCATCGGCATCAACAACCGTGACCTGCACACCTTCACCACCGACCTCTCCGTCACCGAGCGGCTGGCGCCCTTGGTGCCCCGAGGCCGGGTTATCGTCAGCGAAAGCGGCATCTTCAGCCGCGACGACCTACGCCGCCTGAGCCGCTTCCGGGTGAACGCGGTGCTGGTGGGCGAGGCCCTGGTCACCGCCCCCGACGTCGCCGCCAAGGTTAGGGAGTTATCGGGCCAGCGCCAAGCCGCCGGGGAGACGAGGCCCCAGCCATGATCAGGGTCAAGATCTGCGGGATCGGAAATCCCGACGACGCCTGCGCCGCCGCCGAAGCGGGCGCGGACTTTATCGGCATGGTCTTCGTCCCGGAGCGGCATCGGCGCATCACCTCGGACGACGCCAAGGCCATCGTCGACGCAGTGCGAAGTCTCGACCAGCCAGCGCCGCGGATGGTCGGCCTGTTCGCCGATCAACCGCTGGCAGAGGTCAACACCGTCATCGACCACTGCGGGCTGGACGCCGTCCAGTTGTGCGGACGGGAGGGCGTGAAATACGCGGCTGGCCTGGATTGCCAGGTCATCAAAGTAGTCCACGTGCCGGCATCTTCCAGGGCCCCGGAGGATGTGCCGGAATTGGCCTCGCGCGTTCGGGAGTTCAGCGAGGCTGGGCATGTGGTCACCCTCGACCGCTTAGTCGAAGGCATCCAAGGCGGGACTGGCCAGAGCTTCAACCTGGAGGTGGCGGCCTCCCTGGCGCGCCGGGGCTCCTCCTTCCTGCTGGCTGGCGGTCTCACTCCCGCCAACGTCGGCCGGGCCATCAGCGCGGTGAGGCCGTGGGGGGTAGACGTATCCAGCGGCGTCGAGACTTTGGGGAAGAAGGACCATCGAAAGATTCGGCGGTTTGTCACCAACGCGCGGGACACGGACGCCGCCCTGGTCGGCTCGGCCTAAAGACCGCGAGGGATGCCCTCACCCTAACCCTCTCCCAGAGAGAGGGGATTATTGACAAGAACGGACGGATAACGATGGCGACAGAAACAACGGCAGACCTTCCCGACGAGCGGGGACGCTTCGGCGAGTTCGGCGGGAAGTTCATTCCCGAAACCCTGATGGCGGCGGTTGCGGAACTGGACGAGGCGTACAACGAGGCCAAGTCCGACCCCGAATTCCAGTCGAGGCTCGGCCACCTGCTGAGCACCTACGCCGGGCGTCCTACCCCGCTGTACTTTGCCGAACACCTCACCCGGCAGACCGGCGGCGCGAGGATTTACCTGAAACGGGAAGACCTGGCCCACACCGGCGCTCACAAAATCAACAACGCCCTGGGGCAGGCGCTGCTGGCCCAGCACATGGGCAAGAGCCGTATCATCGCCGAGACCGGGGCCGGGCAGCACGGCGTGGCGTCGGCCACCGCCTGCGCGATGCTGGGCCTCCAGTGCATCGTGTACATGGGGAAGGAAGACATCCAACGCCAGTCGCTGAACGTCTTTCGGATGCGCCTGTTGGAAGCCGAGGTAATCGCGGTGGAATCGGGCACTCAAACGCTGAAGGACGCCATCAACGAGGCCATCCGCGACTGGGTGACCAACGTCGAGACCACCCACTACCTCATCGGCAGCGTCGTCGGCCCCCACCCCTACCCGATGATGGTGCGCGATTTCCAGTGCGTCATCGGGCGCGAGTCCCGCCGCCAGATTTTGGAAGCCGAGGGGCGGCTGCCCGACTACGTTACCGCCTGCGTCGGCGGGGGCAGCAACTCCATCGGTATATTCCACCCGTTCGTGTCCGATGAGGACGTCCGGCTCATCGGTCTGGAAGCCGGGGGCCGCGGGCTGGAGAGCGGCGAGCACTCGGCCACGCTGACCGCGGGCCGTCCCGGCGTGCTCCACGGCGCCATGACCTACCTGTTGCAGGACCAGGACGGGCAGGTGAGCCCGGCCCACAGCATTTCCGCCGGCCTGGACTACCCCGGCGTAGGCCCGGAGCACAGCTACCTGAAGGACTCGGGCCGGGCCGAATACCGGGAGGTGACCGACGAGCAGGCGCTGGAGGCGTTTCACCTGCTCTGCCGCACCGAGGGCATCATCCCGGCGCTGGAGTCGGCCCACGCCGTCTACGCCTCCGTAGAGCTGGCCCGGCAGCTCCCGCCCGACGAGATAGTCCTGGTCTGCCTGAGCGGCCGCGGCGACAAGGACATAGGAATAGTCGCAGATGCGTCCGGTATCGCGCTTTAGGCACGGCCCGCAAAACGTCAAAGCCCGGCAAAGGGCCGGCCGTCACGTCGCTTGCCATCTATATGCGGCGGCTCCTTTGCCGGGCGTCCGCCGTGCTTGCTATCGGGGCGCGAACGGCGGGTCCCCTGTGTCCCTGTGATATAATCTGGCGGCTGATTTCGTAGACCACGTTAGCAGGAGGGTGCGTCATGGACCTTGGACTCCAAGATAAAGTTGCCGTCGTCACCGGCGGGAGTGACGGTATTGGGAAAGCGGCGGCTCTCAGTATGGCCAAAGAGGGCGCGAACGTCGTTATCGTAGCCCGGCGGCAGGAAGTGCTGGACCAGGCCGCTGAAGAGA
Organism: Dehalococcoidia bacterium; assembly: GCA_965197575.1. Taxonomy (GTDB): domain Bacteria; phylum Chloroflexota; class Dehalococcoidia; order Lucifugimonadales; family UBA3495; genus VXOI01. The sequence continues at coordinate 3,674,269 of OZ240214.1, read as the reverse complement.
TCAGGGCCGCCACCGAGGGAGTCGTCGTACCCCTCTCGGCGGACGTGATGCAGCCCGAGAGCGCCGGCAAGGTGGTGCAGACCGCCATCGACCGGTTCGGACGGCTGGACATCCTGGTCAACAACGCCGGCACCTCCATGGCCAAGGGCTTCGAGCAGGTGAGCCAGGAGGACTGGGAGTTCGACTTCGAGTTGAAGGTCTGGGGCGCGGTGCGGCTCATCCAAGAATCGATTCCGGAGATGCGCAAGGCCGGCGGCGGGCGGATCATCAACGTCACCAACCTGGGCGGCCGCACTCCCGGCGCGAACTCCATGCCCACCTCCATCTCGCGGGCGGCCGGTATCGCCATCACCAAGGGACTGTCCAAGGACCTGGCCCAAGACAACATTCTGGTGTCCACCGTCTGCATCGGGCTGATCAAGAGCGGCCAGCACCAGACCCGCTACGACGCCCGGGTGCAGACCGAGCCGGACCTGAGTATCGACGCCTTCTACGACCAGTTGGCCAAGGGTCGCGCGGTGCCGCTGGGCCGGGTCGGGGAACCGGAGGAAGCGGGCGACGTCATAGCCTTCCTGGCCTCGGAGCGGGCCAGCTATCTCACCGGAATCGCGGTCAACTTGGACGGCGGGGCCTCGGCGGTGGTGTAAGCGTGACTACTAGCATTGGCGAGCTTCAGCCGCCCCAGCGAATCCTCTTGGGGGCCGGGCCCAGCTCGGTCCATCCTCGCGTCCTCCAGGCGATGACCACGCCGATCATGGGCCACCTGGACCCGGATTTCTTCCGCATCATGGAAGACGTGAAGAACATGCTCCGGGAGGTCTACCACACCGGCAATTTTATGACCCTGCCCATTTCCTCCACCGGCACCGGCGCCATGGAGACCGCCTGCGCCAACGTCCTGGAGCGCGGCGACATCATGGTGGTCTGCCGCAACGGCTACTTCGGCGTCCGGTTGGCCGACATCGCCGAACGCTGCGGCGCGGACGTGCGGGTGGTGGACACGCCCTGGGGCCGCCCGGTAGACCCGCAGGCGTTGGATGACGAGCTGGCCAAGCACTCGCGGGTCAAGGCCGTGGGCGTGGTACACGCCGAGACTTCGACCGGGGTGCTCACCTCGTTGCCGGAGATAGTCGACGTAATCCATCGCCACGGCGCACTGGCCATCGTGGACGCCGTAACCTCCTTGGGCGGCCACGACATGCGGATGGACGACTGGGGCATCGACGTTTGCTACAGCGCCACCCAGAAGTGCCTGGGCGCGCCTCCCGGACTGGCCCCCATCTCCTTGAGCGACGCGGCTATGGACGTGCTCAACTCGCGGGAGAGCAAGGTACAGAGCTTCTATTTCAACCTCAAGGACCTGGAGAGTTACTGGAGCAGCCAGACCCGGGCCTACCATCACACTGCTCCCATCTCGATGACCTACGCTCTGCGCGAGGCGCTGCGCATGATGATGGAGGAGGGGGTCGACAACCGCATCGAGCGTCACGCCCGCGTGGCGGCCTCGCTCCGGGCCGGGCTTGAAGCTCTGGGGCTGGAACTCCTGGCTGATCCCAACCACCGCCTGAACCCGCTCACCACGGTAGCCGTGCCCGAGGGAATCGACGACGCCACGGTGCGCCGGACGCTATTGGACGACTACAAGATCGAGATCGGCGGCGGACTGGGCGAGTACCGGGGCCTAGCCTGGCGCATCGGCCTCATGGGCGACTCGGCACGGGAGATCAACGTGTTCGCCCTGCTCTCGGCCCTGGAAACCATCCTGAGCAAGAACGGCTACGAGGTGGCCTACGGCGCCAGCTTGGCGGCGGCCCAGAGGGCGCTGGTGGGGTTCGACCCGCCCGGATGAGCCGACAGCGTTTCCTTTGCAAGGCCAGCAACTCCAGCCCATCGAGCCGGAAGCGCGCTATGACGACCAAGCAGTCCTACAAGATGCTGCCTTATCAGCTTGGAGGCGAAATCGACTTCGCCGCCCTTGACTTCGACCCGTTCGAACCCGAGCCGCTGCCGGATGCCATGATTCAGAATCCATACTTGTTCGACTTCATCCCGATACTGGCGGGCTACTACGACAGCAACGGCCGCCCCGACGTGTTCTTGGACAGCAACACCTTCATCTGCTACGACCGCAGCAACCTTAACGTCCGGGTCGGTCCTGACTTCTACATCGCGTTCGGCGTAGATTCCCACGCCATCCGGCAGCGGGCGCTTTACCTGCCCTGGGAGGCCGGTAAGCCGCCGGACCTGGCCCTCGAAGTCGCCTCCGCTTCTACCGCGCGGCACGACATCACCGGCAAGCGCGACATTTACGCCCAAGTCGGCGTCCCGGAATACTGGCGGTACGACCCCACCGGAGGCCGGCTGTACGGGGAGCCGCTGGCCGGGGAGCGGTTGGTGGAGGGGGAATACCGGCCCTTCGAGTTGACCACCGAACCGGACGGTGTGCTCAAGGGGTTCAGCCCCACGCTGGGGCTGAACCTGTGCTGGGACGAGGCGCGGCTCTACCTGTACGATCCGGCAACTGGAGAATACCTCCGCAATTATCCGGAGATCAAGGCCGACTTGGAGGCTGCCAAGGGCAGGGTGCGCCAGCTTGAGGAAGAGTTGCGCCGTCGGCAAGCCGGAGATTAGCTTGCCAACGCCTGCTAGCTTGGCGAGTCCTCCAGGCGGTACGCTTCGTCCAGGATGTCCACGACATGGCGCACCGGCATAGGGCGTCCCTGCCCCCGGAGGCCCTGCTCGATCTGCATTACGCAGCCGGGGTTGGCCGTGATGACCTCTTCGGCCCCGGTGGCCAACACCCGGCTTACCTTGCGCTGTTGCAGCCGTTGGGCCAACTCCGGCTGGACTGTGGAGTAGATGCCCGCGCCGCCGCAACAGAGCGACGCCTCTTCCATCTCCACCAACTCCACGCCGGGGATGGCGTTGATGACCGAGCGGGGGGCGGCGGTGATGCGTTGGGCGTGGGCCAAATGGCACGGGTCCTGGTAGGTGACTTTGCGGGGCAGTAGCCTCGTTGGGGGTTGGAAGGGCAGCTTCGCCAAGAACTCGGTAACGTCCTCGGTGAGCTCTCCGAAGCGGTGGGCCCGCTCGCCGTACTCCGGGTCGTTTTCCAGTAGCTCGTGGTACTCCTTCATGGCCGAGCCGCAGCCGGCGGAGCAGGTGACTATCCGGTCGACGCCCGCGGCCAGCAATGCGTCGATGTTGCGCCGGGCCATTTCCCGGCCCGCCTCCAGGTCTCCGGCGTGGATGTTCAGCGCCCCGCAACAGCCTTGCCCGGTGGGCACGGATACGTCGCACCCGTTGCGGGTCAGCACCCTTACCGTGGCCTCCATAGTGGGGCCCTGCATCAGCGGCATCACGCACCCGGAGAGCAACGCCACCTTCATCTTTCTCGCGCCTTGGGCCGGATAGACCCGGTCGGTGGGCCGGAAGAAGCGGCCATTTAGCGGAGGCAGTTGTGAGTCGAGATGCGCTAGGTTGCCGGGAAGCAGCCGCAACACGCCGATGGCCCGCGCCAACCATTGCAGGCCGGAGCGTTGATAGGCCCGGATGAGATGGCCGCCCCAGCGCAGCCGGGCCGGATGGGGCAGCGCCGCCCGCAGGAACCACCGGCTGACTCGCCGCAGCCCGGCCGACTGCCGCCCGTGGTCGCGCACCTGAGCGCGAGTGTGCTCCATCATGCGGCCGTAGGGTACTCCCGACGGGCACACTGCCTCGCAGGCCCGGCACTGGAGACACGCCTCCCAATGGGAGACGATGCGCGGCGTGATTTCGACCCGCCGCTCGTTCACCGCCTTCATCAGCGCGATGCGGCCCCGGGGAGACTCCATCTCCATGCGGGTGACGACGTAGGTGGGGCAGGAACTCAGACACAAGCCGCAGTGGACGCAGCGGTACATGTCGGCTTCCGCCGGGGCATCGGCCCCCTGAAACCAGGCCCCGGCGGCTCCCTCTCCTGCGGGGAGGGTACTGGGGTGAGGGCGTTCTTCTACCATCAGAGCCTCCCCAAGAACCGGCCGGGGTTCAGCAGCCCCGCCGGGTCGAACTGTTCTTTGATGCGGCGCATGATGCCGATGCTGTCCGGCTCCTCGCCCCAGACGTCGATGACGCCCTTGAGCGACGCCGGGGCTTGCTCGACCACCGCCGAACCGCCGTGGGCGCGGGCGGTGTCCCTGGCCTGCCGGATGTTGGCCAGCAGGGACTCGTCGCCGGGGTTGTCCCACCAGAGCAGTTTCATCGCGCCGAAGCCGGGGTCGGCCACCAGCTCCGCGCCGCCGATTTCGAGACATGCCGCAGCCAACGGGGTGACCGAACGGCGCGGCGCGGCGATCCTCACGGCCAAGGCGGGGGGCGCTTCAGCGTCCCAGGCCAGGTTGGTCAGCCACTGCCGCAGCTCGTTGGCCTGGATGCCGTCCAATAAAGACACGTCGGCAGCCCCGGCCTGCTCCAAGACGGCGGCGGTCTCCTCCGCCCGGCGCTTGGTAGCTCGGGCCCGGCCGGAGTAGAAAGCGATGCCAGCCGCCATACCAGTGAAGCGGTGTATGGGCCGCCCCGGTTGAGGGAAGGAGGCGACATAGGCCATCGGAGCCGCGGGGGAATTCAGAAGAGTCGCGCCAGCTTCGATGGCCGGTTCCAGGCTCGGAAAATATCCGATAAGCGCGCCCGACTCCGGTTGCAGGGGAGCGACCTTGAAGGTGGCTTCGACGATTATCCCCAGCGTGCCCAGCGCGCCGGTGTAGAGTTTGTTCAGGTCGTAGCCCGTGACGTTCTTCACCACCTTGCCGCCCGACTTGGTCTCGACGCCGTCTGCGCCCGCCACGCCGATGCCGATGAGCCAGTCCCGGGGCGGGCCGTAGGCGTGGGCCAGCGGCCCGGTCGAGCCAGTGGACAGAAGGCCGCCGATGGTCGCCCGCTCCGGGAAGGGCGCTTCCAGGGGAACGTACTGCCCGGCCGTCGCCAACTCTTCCTGAAGAACGTCCAAGCTAATGCCCGATTCCACGGTCACGGTCATGTCGGCGGGCTGGTAGTCCAGCACCCGGTACATTCGGGTCAGGTCGATGACCAGATCCACCCGGTCAGGCGGGTTGCCCAGCGCCGCCTGAGTGCCGCCGCCCCGCGGAAAGACGGCCAGCTTATCCGCAGCGGCCCGTCGCAACAGGGCGGCCAACTCGGCGCGGTTGCGCGGCGCTTCCACCGATGCGGGGGTTATGCCGTCGACCGAGTAGGCGGAAAGGTCCGGCTGAGTCGGCACGGTCAAGCGAACATTCCGGGCGTGGGCCGGTGGGGAGCTGCGGCGTGGCGGACGCCGTCAGGGAAAATCTTGCCGGGGTTGATGCGATTGCCGGGGGCGAAGGCGTCGCGGACCCGGCGCATCGCCGCCATGTCCTCTTCCGAGTACACCAGCGGCATCTGCTCCTTCTTTTCCAGGCCCACGCCGTGCTCGCCGGTGAGCGTGCCTCCAGCGGCGACGCAGACTTCCAGCACCTCGGCCCCGGCCGTCGTGATAGCTTCCAGCGCGCCGGGCTGCCTCTCATCAAAGAGCAGGCAGGGATGCAGGTTGCCGTCGCCAGCATGGAAGACGTTGGCGATGGGTATGCCGTGCTTCCGTCCCACCTCGTCGACCTGCCGGAGCACCGAAGCCAACTGCGTGCGCGGCACCACGCCGTCGACCAGGTAGTAGTTGGGGGCGAGGCTGCCCAGCGCGCCCAGCGCCCCTTTGCGCCCCTTCCAAAGCTGCTCCCGCTCCTCGGCCTCCTCGGCGGTACGTACCTCGCTGGCGCCGGTGTCCCAGAGGGACGACTCGACCTCCCGGCCGATTTCGTCGACTTCTTCTACCAGTCCCTCCAGCTCGATGAGCAGCACCGCCCCGGCGTCGTCGGGGTACCCGGCGTCGGACACGTTCTGCACTGCCTGAATGCTGAGGGCGTCGATCATCTCCAGGGCGGCAGGGACGATGCCGTGGCCGATCACGGCGGAAACGGCGGTGCAGGCCGATTCCACGTCTGGGAAAATGCCCAGAAAGGTCTTGACCGCTTCGGGCAGGGGCAGGATGCGCACCGCGATTTTGGTGGCGATGCCGAAGGTGCCCTCCGATCCGGTGAACACGCCCCGAAGGTCGTAGCCCGGCGTCTCCCGGGCCAGGCTGCCCAGATGCGCCACCGCGCCGTCCTCCAGCACGACCTCCATACCCAGAACGTGGTTGGTGGTGGTGCCGTAGGCCAGGCAGTGGGGGCCTCCGGCGTTCTCGGCGATGTTGCCGCCCAGGCTGCAAGCCTGCTGGCTGGAAGGGTCGGGAGCGTAGCGGAAGCCGAACTTGCGGACGTGGGTGTCCAGGTCCAGGTTGATGACGCCCGGCTCCACCAGCGCGTGACGGTTCCCGGTGTCGACTTCAAGGATCTCGTGCATCCGGGTGAAGGCAATCTGGACGCCGCCGGGCGGGGAAATCGCCCCTCCGCTGAGGCCGGTGCCGGAGCCTCGCCCCACCACGGGTATTCCAGCCTCGTAGGCCAGGCTCAACACTTGACTCACTTCCGAAGTGTTGGCCGGGAACACCACCGCCTCCGGCATTCCCCGGTCGATGGAGCCGTCATACTCGAACACCAGCAGATCGTCGGGGTGAACGACGACGTTGTCCATGCCGAGAATGCCCTGCACAGCGGCTATGAATTGGGCGAATACCATTGGCTCATACCAGTTAGCGGCGCCGACGGAACAGTTGCCAGACAGGGGAGGAGAAGCCGGGCAGCAGGTCTCCCCCGTCTATCACGTCGTCCTCGACGAGGATGACCGGCGTGATTCCGGGCCGGTAGACTGTGACGGTTACGCGCTCCGGGTCGGCGACCCATGCTTGCCAGGAGCCGTAACCGAGCCACAGCCACGCCTTGGCGGCCATCTCCGGGTTGGAATTGCTGGGCGACTTGACCTCGATGGCCAAGTCCGGGGCCGAGCTCGGGAAGCCATGCGTACGCGGCGGGACGCGACCCGGCGCAATCCAAGCCACGTCCGGGCAGCGCACGGTGTCCGGCTCGAAGTCCAGATGGTAGCCCGGTTCGCCAGATCGGGCCTCTCCGTAGTCGTTGGCTTCGGTATAGTTGAAGATAAGGCCGGAGATTCTGCTCACCGTAATGCCATGTGGGTCTCCGGTGCCCATCTTACTTACCAATACTCCACGGATGAGCTCGTATTTGTTGCCATCCCGCGGAAGGGCCAGCAGGTCGTCGGCGGTCAACAATGCTCTTGTAGTCGTCATGTCTCGCCATCCGAGTACGTAGGCTCATTGTAGCACGTAGCGGTTCTCTCCCCCGCCAGGTGCCGACTGTGACGATTGCGAAGTCGACAACACCAGCCGGTTTGAAAGGGCGCGGTGTTGTTGGGTATACTGGCGCGGGTTTCCCAGACGAAGTTTTGGGGTTGGCCTTCCGTGGGCGAACCCCTTGTCGGACAGGAGAGCATCTTGGAATTCGACATTGCGGTTTTGAGCGGCGACGGCATCGGGCCGGAGGTTACATCCCAGGGCGTTCGGGTGCTGGAGGCGGTCGGGAGCGCTTTCGGCCACCGTTTCAACCTGGCCTACGGTGACATCGGCGGCATATCCATCGACAACCACGGCATCCCGTTCACCGACGAAGTCCGCGCCATGACCGACGCCAGCGACGCCGTTCTTTTCGGCGCGGTGGGCGGCCCGAAGTGGGACGATCCCAACGCCACGGTGCGCCCGGAGCAGGGGTTGCTCGACATCCGCGCCCACATGGGCGTGTTCGCCAACATCCGCCCGGTCAAGGTCTATCCCTGGCTGATCGAGTCCAGCGTCCTCAAGCCCGAGGTGGTGCGGGATGTGGAGTTGGTGGTCGTCCGCGAGCTGACCGGCGGTCTGTATTACGCCGAGCCCCGGGGTCGCCGCGAGACCCCCAACGGGCTGGTCGCGGAAGACACCATGCGCTACACCGAGGGCGAGATCGAGCGCGTGTTGCGCATCGGCTTCGAGCTGGCCCGGGGCAGGCGGAGCAAGCTGACCTCGGTGGACAAGGCCAACGTGCTGGAGTGCTCCCGGCTCTGGCGGACCGTCGCCACCCGCATGGGCGGCGAGTACCCCGACATCGAGTTGGAGCACGTGCTGGTCGATGCCTGCGCTATGCAACTGATACAACGGCCCTCCCGGTTCGACGTGATTGTCGCCGAGAACACTTTCGGCGATATTCTGACCGACGAGGCATCGGTGCTGGCGGCGTCGATGGGCGTGCTGCCCTCGGCCAGCCTGGCCAGTGTGCCGGTGGCGGGCCAGCCTTCCAAAGGAATGTACGAGCCGATCCACGGCACCGCGCCCGACATCGCCGGCCAGGGCATCGCCAACCCCATCGGATCGATTCTGAGCATGGCTCTGATGGTGCGCTACTCCCTCGGTCTCACCGAGGAGGCGGCGGCTGTCGAGCGGGCGGTGGAACAGGCGCTGTCGGAAAACCACCGCACCGCCGACATCGCCGCGGCCGGCAGCAACGTCATCGGCACTGTCGAAATGGGCGACCGCATAGTCGCCGCCCTGCAAGCTGAAAAATGAGATGGCAGGAGTGAGGAGTGAGCGTTGAGATATTCTCCCTCATTGCTCCTCTCTCCTATTTGCTCCCGTAAGCCATGATAGATATCAGCAATATCTACATCGCCCTCCTGATTTTCCTTGGCAGCGCCGCGGCCGTCATATTCTTCGGCGTGCGGCTGGCGGTCTACGGCGACGCCCTGGCCACCCTCACCGGTTGGGGGCGGTTGTTCGTGGGGAGCATCTTGGTTGCGCTGGCCACCTCGCTGCCGGAACTGGCCACCAACATCACCGTGGTCACTCTCGAAGTCCCCAACCCTGGGCTGGCCTTCGGCAACGTGGTCGGCGCAAATATGCTCAACATGTTCACCCTGGCTGCGGTGGCGTTGGTGTTCGGGGGCAAGCTGTTCCTGGAGCGCGTGGCCCCGGAGCAAGGCTACCTGATCGTAGTCGCCGTGGTCCTAACCAGTCTGGCCTTGCTGTTCGGCGCGGTCAGGATGGACTTGGCCGCTTTCAAGATCGGCTTGGCGTCCGTCATTCTGCTGGTGGTTTTCGTGGTGGGCATGTGGGTTGTCTACAAGACGAGGCCCGCCGGTGGCGACGACGAGGAAGAAGACCCGGGCATGGGGTTGGGCAAGGCGTGGCTGATGTTCCTGCTGGTTTCGGCGGGCGTGATCGTCTCCGGCTATTTCCTTGGCGTGAGCACCGACTCCATCGCGGAGATAACCGGAATCTCCTCGGGCACCATCGGCATTCTGCTGGTATCGCTGGTCACAACCATGCCCGAAGCGTCCTCCACCATCGCCGCCGCCCGCATCGGGGCCATGGACTTGGGCGTGGCCGGGCTATACGGCAGTTGCGCTTTCAATGTTACGATCCTGTTCTACGCCGACCTCTTCTACCGCGACGGCATTCTGGTCAACCAGCCAGAGCCGGTGCATTTCATCGCCGGAACGGTGGCCATCGGGCTGATGCTGACGGGGCTGACGCTGATACTGACGAGGAACAGGGTACGGCGGGCCGTAGCCGCCGCAGGACTTTCGGCGATGGCGGCGATTTACATTGCCGCAGCGGTGGTGGTCGCGATACTGGGCGTGCCCGAGTCCGAGAATGGGGAAGCCCGCGCGCCCGCGCCCCCCACGACCAGCGAGGAAATCTAGCCGAACGCGGGACGGATGACCACCAACAGACGGTCCCTCTCTTCCGGGCTGAGGGTGTTGGCGGCGGCTTCCAGTGTCTCCCGGTATCGCTCCAGAAAGTCGGGCGCGACCTCTCCGGCAACGGCTCTTTCCCGGTACAGTTTCACCGCCGCCGCCAGCCGCACTTCCAGCCATTCGGGCCCTTGCCTTTCCAGCAGCGATTTCAGGAAAGCCCCGTCCTGGCTCAGGGATATGGGAAGACCGGGGAATTTTTCCGCTCTGGCCTTGTCGTAGGCGAAGTAGGCCAGCGATTCCGTGACCAACCCGTCCTCCCCACGCTGGTCGACAGCGGCTACCAACTCGGCAGCCAGGGACGGGTCGGCCGTAATCAGGCGGTAGAGGATGCGTTGGGGAGGGGCCAGCACGGTATCGCTGTTTTTGACCAGCGTCACCGCCAGACCGAGGTTGCTGGACAGTGCGGCGGAGGTGGCCGACGGCTGCTGGATAATCATGCCTTCCAGCGGGAATGGGGTTTCGGACATGACCCGGACGGCCTCGCCCGGCGCAGTCCGCGCCCGTTCCGCCATCACCGCGTAGAGGTGTTCCAAGAAAGGCTCATCCACCCGGTAATTGCCGGATGGCTCCTCGATGAGCAGCACGATACCTCGGCGCAGGTCGGCCTCCGCGGCGTCGGCAGTGATGTCCAGCTTCTCCAGCAGGCCCTCCGGCTCGAATACCGTGCGCAACTGGAACGGCACGGGCCCCATCAAGGCGCGGACTGTAGCCGGGTCGACCGCCGACATTATCCGCCGGGTCGCAGGCGGGTCGGTATCGTGGAACAGGTCTAAGAACAGCTTGAGGTCGTGCTCTTGCTCGAAGCCCGTGTCGGCCAGGAAGCCCTCCAGCGCCCGTGCGCCGCCCTCCGGCGATACCCGGCCCTCGGCCAGAACGCCGTCCACCACGGCCCCGAAACGCTGCAACCGCTCCACGAAGCTGGCCGTTGCTTGTAGCGTTGCGCCTTCGGGAAGGTTGGGGCCGGCGGCGAACAGCTTCACCAGAGTGTGGTTGTCCACCGCCGGCAGGAAGTTGACCAGGAATGGCTGGACGGCAATGCGGTCGGCCAGCAATGATGCCCGGCTTGCCGGACTGCCATACAAGCTGGACAAGAATTTCAGAGCATCGGCTAGGTCACGGGACCGGGGCAGCGCTAGCGATTCCAGATGGTCCGGGTGCGAGCGGTAAAGAGTCACCTTGTCTTGAAGGTACCCCCGCCAGAACTGGAAGTCTTCCTCCGATTGCGCTTCGCCCAGTAGGAGGTCGAACTGCTCCGCCAAGTCGGTGAGACGCTGGCGCTCCTCCTTCGCCAGCACCCGAGCGCTGGCGGCGAGCAAGTCTGCCTGCGGAGAGAAGGGGGCCAGGTCCGGGTATTCGCGCAAGTCCAGGTGCTCGAAGCCCAGGTACTTGCCGGCGGTGGCCCGCTCTTCGTGGGACAGCGACTGAAACCAACCGGCCGCCTGCTCCCAAGTCCCGAACGGTCCTTTGCCAAGAAAGTGGCCCCAATACTTGCGCAGCAGCGGTGGGACCAGCCCCAAGTCGCCGCCGGTGGTATAGGGCAGGTCGGCCTCCAGGCTGTGGAACAGCGGCTCGGTGTTTTTGCTGGAGACTTGCGGCAAATGACGCAACCGCTGCCGCAGAAACTCATAATCGTCCGGCGGTTGGGCCATGAACGCCAGTATGTCCCGGTGATAGCTGCTCAAGGCCGGAGCGATCTCTTGCCCGGCTTCCTTCTGCCAGACTAACTCGGGCTGCCCGATTACCGGAAAGCCGCCCCAGTACGAGTGGCCCAACTCGTGCATAACGCCGATGGGCTTGGCTTCACCGACGCCAGCCCAGTCGTCGAACCCATAGCTTCCGAAAAATCCGGGATCGCCCGGCATCTGGCGCAGGTCCAGGCTGCGGAGCAGGGCCTCTCCGGCCGGGGTGGGCGGGTAGAGCGACACCACGGCGTCGAGGCGTTCGATGACCCAAGTCGAGTTGTCGGGATGCGGAGTGGGCAGCGGCAGCGCCGGTTGGGGCGTTGGCTGGACCGGCGACGCGGCGCTAGACCTGGGGCGAACAACTATCGGCGACTGTGAAACGGTTGGGAACGACGGGGATATGGATGCTGAAACCGATGGGACCGGAGAGGGGACTGCGGTTTGGCCGGGTATGGGCGTTAGCGTTGCCGGTTGTTCGTCTCTACATGCCGACAGGACCACCCCAAATACAACCGCCGCCACTAGAACCAGCCCGGCAGAGAATCGCCGGCGATGACTCAAACGATCTCCAGCGCTTCTTCGGTGACCACGCCGCGGCTGATTTGGAAGATGCGGACGTCGGGGTGGTCGGGGTCCATCAGCGAGACCAGCACGTAGCGCGTGTCGGGCCACAGTCCGGCGGTGCCGCCAGCGATGCGCACGTCGGTATCCGACGGGTAGGCCGGGCTGCCAGTGTGGGAGTGGTAGATGGCCAGAAGCTCCCACCCGTTGTCGCCGGCCTCCGAGTCCACCTGCACCAGCTCGCCGGGGTCCATGGAGAACCGGTAGGGGCTGGCCTCGACGTTGGTCATCCGGTAGGACTTGGCGACCGTTCCCTCGGGGCCCGCCAGGATGCCGCAACACTCGTTGGGCAGGTCGTCCTGGGCGTGAGCCACCATCTCATCAACAAAGCTCCGCTCGATTCGTACCACTTGCGCCACTCCTTCTGGTTTCACCGCAGAGGGCGCAGAGGGCGCAGAGTTTTTTCCTAATTTTCTCCGCGCTCTCCGCGCTCTCCGCGTTCTCCGCGGTGAAAAATATCGTCAGCGTATTGGTAGACTGCCGATTCCTGTTCCGGGGTCTGGATGGAGCCGGGGCGCAGGCGCCTGACCTGCTCGATGGCTTCGCGGGGTTCTGCGCCCCGGTGGGCCAGGTAGCAGGCCAGGACGGTGCCGGTGCGGCCGATTCCGGCGTAGCAGCTGACGGCCACCGGCCTGCCCGCGGCGGTCTGCTCGTCTATGAAGGCGACCATCCGGCGTACCTGCTCCATCGTGGGCGGGGTGAAGTCGGGCACCGGCTCGAACATGTCCACCATGTCGACCATCCCGCCGCTGTCGGCGGCTATGGTGCGCTCCTCCATCCGTATCACGGCGCGGACGCCTTGGGAGTACAGGAAGAACAGGTCGTGGTAGCCCGCCGGGCCCTGCGAGCCGCCCAGTTCCCCGTCCAGCACCCAACTGAAATTCATGTACTGCATAAGGCCAAACGCTCCTGCACTTCCTCCAGGGTCAACGACGCCACCGCCACCACCTTGTCGCGGGCGGCGTGGCCCCGGACGATTGCCAAGCCCGACTTCGGGGTCTCAAGCGCCCCGGCCAAGAGGGCCAGAACGGCGGCGTTGGCCTTGCCGTCGGCAGGCGGCGCGGTGACGCTCAGCCGCAACACGCCCTCGCGGAACCCGGCCACCCGGTCGCGGGCGGCCCTGGGCTGCACCCGCACCCTAAGCGTGCAGCCGGTGTCGGCAGGCATAACGGCGGGGCGGGCCGGATTTCGGGTATAGTATATTGGAGGGCATGAACGAGCCTACAAGGAGAATCTCGTGGATTATACCAACATCAGGCTTTCTAAAGATGCTGGCATCGCCACCATCACCCTGGCCCGGCCCGACGCTCTGAACGCTCTGGGCCGGGAACTGATAGCCGACCTCGCTTCGGCCCTGGATGACGTGGCGGGCGACGAGTCGGTCAAGGCGCTGGTGCTCCGGGGCGAGGGCCGCGCTTTCTGCGCGGGCGCGGACCTGAAGACCTTCGAGGGGCTGTTCAAGGACCCGACCCACCTGCCCGGCTACATCCGCGAGATCAACGACGCGCTCTTCCAGTTGGAGGAGCTTCCGGTGCCGGTGATTGCCGTCGTCCACGGGTTTGCGCTGGCGGGCGGGTTGGAGCTGATGATGGCCTGCGACATGGTGATCGTCGAAGAGACTGCCAGAATCGGCGACCAGCACGTCAACTTCGGGCTGATGCCCGTCGGCGGCTCCACGCAGCGCCTGCCCCGGCTGGTGGGAGCGCAACGGGCGATGGAGCTGCTGACCACCGGCCGCTGGCTCAGCGGCGCAGAGGCGGTGGAGTGGGGGCTGGCGTTGAAGGCGGCACCGATGGACCGATTGGACGAGGAGTTGGAGAAGCTGGTCGCTCCCCTTCGCACCAAGAGCCGCCCCGGCTTGGGCTGGATCAAGTCGGTCACCAACCGCGGGCGCGACCTGTCGGTGCGCGACGGCGTGGCGGTGGAGGGAATGGCCTTCGCCCAATACGTCGCCACCTCCACCCACCCGGCCGAGGGCGTCCAGGCTTTCATCGAAAAGCGGACGCCGGAATTTTAGGCGAGCCGGAATCTTAATCGAGCAGGAACCCCGTTTGAAAATACGAGACATACTGCGCGAGAGGCGCACGATTTCCTTTGAGTTCTTTCCCCCCCGCGCCGCCGAGGGGATACCGGACGTGCTGGCGACCCTGGGCGAGTTGACTGCCTACTCGCCCGAATTCGTCTCCGTCACCTACGGCGCGGGCGGCTCCACTAGGGCCTTCACCGAGGAGATAACCGTCCGGGCCAAGCAGACCGCCGACGTGGAGGTGATGGCCCACCTCACCTGCGTCGGCCAGACCACCGAGGAGCTGGACGGCGTGTTGCGGCGTCTGGATGAAGCCGCCATTGAAAACGTGATCGCCCTGCGCGGCGACCCGCCCCGGGGCGAGACCGAGTTCGTGCCGGTCGAGGGCGGGTTCAGCCACGCTTCCGACCTCGTCGAACACATCGGCGGCAACTACGATTTCGGCATCGCCGCCGCCTGCTACCCGGAGGGGCACGCCGAGGCGGTAGACCTGGAAGCCGACTTGGGTTACACCAAGCTCAAGGTCGAGAACGGGGCCGAGTTCCTGATTACCCAGCTTTTCTATGACAACAACGACTACTTCGAGTTCGTCGAGCGCGCCCGCGCTGCGGGGATAGACGTTCCCATCGTGCCCGGCGTGTTGCCGGTGCTGAGCGCGCCGCAGATTCGCCGCTTTACCGCCCTCTGTGGCTCCAAGATACCGCCGGAGCTGGACGCTGAGTTGGTGAAATACGCCGGGGACGACGACGGCGCGCGTGAAATGGGCGTGGAGTACGCGACCCGGCAGGTCGAAGAGCTTTGGGACGCAGGCGTTCCGGGCGTCCACTTCTACGTGCTGAACCGCAGCTACTCCGTCTCCAAAATCCTCGACCACCTAGCCCTGCCCGGCTACGTAAGGAGTTAGGAATGTGGAGTGCGGAATTAGGAATTAGGGACGGTCGTCCCCGCTTCTCCATTCCACACTCCGCATCCCAAATTCGCCCATGATTACGACCGGCGTCGACATCATCGAGATCGACCGGGTCATGGGGGTGTTGGAGCGGTACGGCGACCGCTTTTTGGGCCGCGTGTTCACCCCCGGCGAGATCGACTATTGCCGAGGGCGTGCGCCCAACCTGGCGGCCCGCTTCGCCGCCAAGGAAGCCACCATGAAGGCGCTCGGCACCGGTGTGCGCGGCGTGGGCTGGAAGGACATCGAGATTGTCCGCGCCGCCAGCGGCGCGCCGGGCGTCGTTTACCACGGGCGCGCCGAATCGCGGGCCAAGCGTCTGGGCGTGCTGGAAACGTCGGTGAGCCTGTCCCATTCCCGCGACTACGCCGTGGCCTTCGTCGTGATCACGCGGGAGGACCAACCTTGAAGGTCGTCACCGCCGCGCAAATGGCGGCTATCGAGCGGGCGTCGGAGGGAGCGGGAGTCAGCACCGACACGCTGATGGAGAACGCGGGTCTGGCTGTGGCCCGGACGGCGCGGGAGGTCTTGGGCGGCATCGCCGGAGCGGGAGTGCTGGCGCTCATCGGGCCGGGCAACAACGGGGCCGACGGTCTGGTCGCCGCCCGCCATCTCCGACGTTGGGGCGCCGAGGTAACCTGCTACCTGGTCACGCCCCGGCCCGAAGCCGACCCCAAGATGCGCCTGGCCCTGGAGTATGGGGTTCGAGTGGTGTGGGGCGAGGAGGGCGACGCCGACCTTTCCACGCTTGACCGGCTGCTCTCTCGCTCGCGCTTGGTAATTGACTCCGTGCTGGGTACAGGGCGCGCCCGCCCGTTGCAAGGGCCGGTTAAGGCGGCGATGCTCCGGTTGGAGCAGTCGAAGGCCAAGCCCGGCGGTCCCTTCCTGCTGGCGCTGGACCTGCCCACGGGCCTGAACGCCGACACCGGTGAGGCCGACCCGGCCTGTCCCCACGCCGACCTCACCGCGGCCCTCGGCTACCCCAAGGCAGGTATGCTCCGCTTTCCGGGGGCGGAACGGGTGGGACGGCTGCGGGCGCTGGACATCGGCGTTCCTCCGGGCTTGGCAGAGGAACGGATGGTCGGGCTGGAACTAATGACGCCGGAATGGGTGAGCGCCCGCCTGCCCAAGAGACCGCTGGACTCCCACAAGGGCGCATACGGCCACGCGCTGATCGTCGCCGGGTCCCGGAACTACGTTGGAGCGGCCTACCTGGCCTCCCAAGCATCGGTGCGCGCTGGGGCCGGACTGACCACGCTGGCCAGCCCGGAAAGCGTTTACCCGTTAGTCGCGGCCAAGGGAGCGGAAGCCATCCATTTCCCCCTCCCGGAACTCGAAGGACGGGTAGACCCCGACGCGGCCGATCTACTCAAAAGCCAGCAAGACCGCCGGTACACGGCGTTGGCCGTCGGCTGCGGCATGGGCGCTTCGCCGGGCGGGGCGGAATTCTTGGAACGGCTGCTGTTGGAACCCGACGCCGGGGCCGAGTTGCCCGCCGTCCGTCGGCTTCCGGCCCTCATCGACGCCGACGGCCTCAACAACCTCTCCCGCACGAAGGACTGGGCGCGGCGGGTCCGCAACCCGCTGGCGCTTACGCCGCATCCGGGGGAGATGTCCACCCTAACCGGGCTGCCGGTGAGGGAGATTCAAGCGGCCCGCGAGGACACGGCGCAGGAATGGGCCGAGCGATGGGGGGCCTGCGTGGTGCTGAAGGGGGCCTTCACGGTTGTCGCCGCGCCCGCTGATTCTGGAAGGAAGTCGGCGGTGATGATCGCGCCCTTCGCCAACCCCGGCCTCGCCACCGGCGGCACGGGCGACGTGCTCAGCGGGGTCATCGTCGGTCTCATGGCGCAGGGCCTCAGCCCATACGATGCCGCCTGTTGTGGAGTCTATATACACGGCGAGGCCGCCGAGGCCGTCACCGCCCAACAGGGCCGGACCGGGCTGGCGGCGTCCGACCTGCTGGAGGCCCTGCCCAAAGCGATGGATTCTCTGCGGCGCAGGGAGGCCAACCAGACCTCGGCGCTGGGCCTGGATTTCCCCTAGTCGTAACTTGCGTCTATGTGTATTCTTTGATCAAGATTGCTGACCGCCGGGCTGACGAAGTATGTCGTTCGAGCTGATTCTTGAAAGCATGAAGGACCCTGCCGCCGACCTGGCGGCGTCCGAACTCCACGAGGTGTCGGATCTCTCCCCTGAAGAGTTGGGAAGGTTCACCGGCGTTTGGGTCACGCTCCCCGCCGAGCGGCAGCGCGAGATGCTCTCCGCTATGACCGGGCTGGCCGAGCAAAACGCCGAGCTGGACTTCTCCCCGATCTTCAAGACCTGCTTGAAGGCCAGCGAGAATGACGAGGTCCTGGCCATTGCCATCGAGGGCCTGTGGGAGCACGAAGACCGCTCTATCATCCCCGGCCTGATCGAAGTGCTCAACTCGGACAGGAGCGCGATGGTCCGGGCCGTCGCGGCGCAGGCTCTGGGCAAGTTCCCGGTCTTGGCCCAAGAGGGCAAACTGCTGGCCAAAGACGGCGACCTGGTCTACGAAAGCCTGCTGGGCCCACTGGAAGACGAGGACGAGTACTTGGAGGTGCGGCGGCGCTGCCTGGAGTCCATTGCCCCGTTCAACACCGACGACATAGAGGGGTACGTGATCTGGGCTTTCAACAGCGAAGACCAGGACCTGAAATCCAGCTCCATCTACGCCATGGGCCGCACCGGGGAAGTGGCCTGGCTGCCGACCCTGATCCAGGAACTGGGCGACTCCGACCCGGCGGTGCGCTACGAGACGGCCCAAGCCTGCGGGGAACTGGGCGAGGAAGGCGCGGTGTTGCACTTGGTGGACCTGCTGGAGGACGAAGACAGCATGGTGCAACTGGCAGGCATCGCCGCCTTGGGCAAAATCGGCGGTCCCTTGGCCAAGAGGGTGCTCCTGGACTGCGCCAGCCGGGGAGACGACTGGCTGGAAGACGCGGCCAAGGCCGAGCTGGAGAACATCGAGTTCCTAGAAGACCCGCTCAACCTCTACGACAGCTAGGCTGCGGAAGGGGCAGATCGTGGCATCTATCACCGCTCCCAACGCCGAGTTTCTGCGCGCTGCCCGCACCGCCCACTTGGCCACCGCCGACGCTGCTGGCCGCCCGCACGTCATCCCGGTCTGCTTCGTGTTCGACGGCGGGGCCATATACGTCGTGCTCGACCAGAAGCCCAAGAGCGTGCCGCTGACTCGGCTCCGGCGGGTGCGCAACATCCTGGCCAACCCGCAGGTCGCCCTGGTGGTGGACCATTACGAGGAAGACTGGAGCCGCCTTCGCTACGTGCTGGTATCGGGCCGTGGAGAACTCCTCGAAGACGGAGAGGAGGCGGACACGGCCATAGAGTCCCTCCGCCGTAAATACCCCCAATATCAGGCAATGGACCTCGATGGCAACCCGGTCATCAAAATAACCCCGGAACGCTTCACGTCTTGGAGCTACACTCCGGGAGCGTAGGGTGGGCCGCTGGCCCGTCGCCCCGGCGGATATGCTAATATGCCGCCACGGGAACGGAAGCAAAACTACTCAGCGTGGCCATCGGGACCGGCCGCGCTGAATATGGAATAGCCAAGGAGAACGGCAATGGACGGAGTTACCGCGATCGCCAATATCCTCAGAATGGAGGGGGTGGAGTTCATCGGCTGCGTGCCGTACCAGCCGCTGCTGGAGGCTGCCGCCGTGGCCGGGATTCGCCCGATCATCTTCCGGCAGGAAAGCACCGGCATTCACATGGTCGACGGTTACTCGCGGGTGACCAACGGCAAACGCTTGGGCGTGTTCATGATGCAGAACGGACCCGGCGCGGAAAACGGCTTCGGCGGCGTGGCCCAAGCCTTCGCCGAGTCGGTGCCCATTCTGTTGCTGCCGGCCGGCATGGCCAGGGAAAGGCGGGGCGTCCACCCCAACTTTTTCCCGGCCAAGAGCTATGAGACGATAACCAAGTGGTCGGAAGAGATGAACCTGGTCGAGCGCATACCCTCGCTCCTGCGGCGGGCGTTCACCAAGCTGCGCAGCGGGCGGCCGGGGCCGGTGCTGCTGGAGATTCCGGCGGACGTGGCGACGAGCGAGTTCCCCGAGGAGTTGTTCGACTACGAGCCGCCTCCCGCCATCCGCCAGCAGGCCGACCCTTCCGACGTGGGCCGGGCCGCCGCCGCGCTCTTGGCCGCCGAACGCCCGGTGATTCAAGCCGGGCAGGGCGTGCTCTACGCCGAGGCCAGCGACGAGTTGGTGGAGCTGGCCGAGTTCTTGCAAGCCCCGGTCATGACCACGCTGCCCGGCAAGAGCGCGTTCCCCGAAAACCATCCGCTGGCCCTCGGCGCGGGCGGTCCCAGCACCACGGCGATGGTGAACAAGTACCTGCACGGGGCCGACCTGGTGTTCGGCGTCGGTTGCAGTTTCACCAAGAGCTCCTTCGCCGTGCCCATAGCCGACGACAAGACCTTCGTCCACCTGACCAACGACGAGGACGCCATCGGCCGTGAAGCCAAGTGCAAGTACCCGTTGCTGGGCGACGCCAAGCTGGTGCTGCGCCAACTTCTGGAAGAGCTTAAAGAACGGGCTGGCGCGCCGCGTCCGGTCAATCACGCCCTCCAGGGAGACATCCGGTCGGTGAAGCAGGCCTGGCTGGCCCAGTGGATGCCGAAGCTGACTTCCGGCAGCACCCCCATCAATCCCTACCGTGTCGTGTGGGACCTGATGCGCACGGTGGACCTGGACAACACCATCGTCACCCACGAGTCGGGCAGCGCCCGCGAGTACATGTCCCCCTTCTGGGAGGCCCGTGCGCCGCGCAGCTTCATCGGTTGGGGCAAGTCGACCCAGCTTGGTTACAGCCTGGGGTTGGCGATGGGTGCGAAGATGGCCTTCCCCGACAAGCAGGTGATCAACGTGATGGGCGACATGGCCTTCAGCACTGTGGGGTTGGACGTGGAGACGGCCGTCCGGTGCGGCATTCCCACCATGACCGTGATCAACAACAACTCGTTCATGTCGATTTACTCCGACAGCCGGTTCCCCGTTGCCATCGAGAAGTTCCAGGTGAAGAGCCTTTCCGGCCAATTCTCCGAAGTCGCCAGGGCGATGGGCGCTTACGCGGAGAAAGTTACCGAGCCGGGAGAGATCGTGCCCGCCATCAAACGAGGCTTGGAGGCAACCAGCGCGGGCGAGCCGGTGGTGCTGGAATTCATCACCTGCGACGAGGGCGAGTATTCCAAGTTCTAGGCCCTCCTTACTTCCGCGACGCCGCGAGACCCCTTCGACGCGACCAACCGCCGCCTGCCTGGGTTGCCGCTAAGGTGACCGGAGGCAGGCGGCGGTCCGTGTTCCACTGACAGACGCTCCTTGAAAAGAGCGGGCGGATTCGGTTCAATGTCTGGGTGGCAACCAACAATGAAACGAACAGACTGACTGCCCCAACCGCGCCGCCGATGGTGCGGGACCTGCCCGCAGGGGAACGCCCGCGCGAGCGTCTGGCCGAGTTTGGCGCAAAGAGCCTCAGCAACACCGAGCTGATCGCCATCCTGCTGCGCACCGGCTCGGCGGGCGAAAACGTCATCTCCCAGTCGTCGCGGCTGCTGGCCCGGTTCGGCGGCTTGGGCGGTCTGGGACGGGCGGCCTTCGCGGAGCTGTGCGCCGAGAAGGGCTTGGGCGAGGGCAAGGTGAGCCAACTCCTGGCCGCCCTGGAATTGGGGCGGCGGTTCGTTTCCCTGGCCCCGGAAGAGCGGTTGACCATCAATGGGCCGGAGGACGTGGCGAATTTCGTTGCGTCGGATATGGCGGCCTTGGAGCAGGAGCACCTGCGCGTGGCGCTCCTGAACACCCGGAACGAGGTGTTGAGCACGGAGGATGTCTACATCGGAAACGTGAACAGCTCGGTGGTGCGTCCCGCCGAAGTGTTCCGTCCGGCCATCCGCAGCAACGCCACCTCCATCATCGCGGTACACAACCACCCATCGGGCGACCCCACCCCCAGCGGCGCCGACGTATCCATCACCAGAGACCTGGTCGAGTCGGGCAAGATGCTCGGCATAGAGTTGCTCGACCACCTGGTAATCGGTAGCGGCAACCGGTTCGTGAGCATGAAAGAAGCCCGGTTGGGCTTCAAGTAGGCGGGCCGAGGCGAGCTTTTGTGCAACCGGGTCCGTGTTAAAATCCCGGTAGAGTATTTGGGGGACTTTGATGACTACAGAACCGAGAATGGAGCATATCGAAGCAGTGATCCGGGAAGAATCCCGGTTGCTGCGGGATGAATTGAACGCCCGGATCGAGTCGGTGCGGGACGAATTGAACGCCCGGATAGAAGCCGTTCGAGACGAATTGAACACCCGGGTAGAGACGGTAGTCCGGGAGGAAACCCGGGCGTTGCGGGCGGATGTGAACGCCCGGATAGAGACGGTGGTCCGGGAGGAATCCCGCGCCTTGCGGGATGAAATGAACGCCCGGATAGAGACGGTGGTCCGGGAGGAGTCTCGCGCGTTGCGTAATGAATTAAACGCCCGGATCGAGACGGTCGTTCGAGAGGAATCCCACACGCTGCGGGAGGAAACCCGGGCGTTGCGTGATGAATTGAACACCCGGATCGACGAGGTGGCTCGAAGGGAATCTCAGTCGTTGCGTGATGAGATGAACGCCCGATTTTTGGAAATAAACACCCGGCTGAATACTTTGACGCTGGTAGTCTTCGGCAACGTTGCAGCCACCAGCTTGGGAGCGGTAGGAGTGGTCGTGGCGGTGCTCCTGTAGCCGGTTCCCTGTACGCCGGTTTCCCAATGCTGAGGGAGTCGAAGACGTTCCCGGTCGGGCGCGCCCTAGCCTACGATGTCGGCCAAACGCTCTAGCTGGTCCATCTCGGCGACGCTGGGCAGGAACACTATTTCGTCCATGCCGATGCTCGACATGTCGGCGATGACTCCCTTGACCGCCTCCGCCGACGATATGGCGTTCTGGGCCATATTTTCGGCGGCCGACCCCAAGAACGAGTAGTAATGCCGGATGTATCCGCCGACCTTGTCCGCGGCGTCCGGGCCCAGCGCGTAGGAAGCCACTCCGGCCAGGCGGGGCTTGCCGGGACGGCCCTCGGCCTCCCACGATTCCACCGCAATCTGGTATAGCTCCTGCACCGCCGCGGGGTTGCCGGCGGCCGCGATGAATCCGTCGGCCCACTTGCCCACCCGGCGCACTGCCTGTGGAGCGCCCGCCCCGATCAGCACCTCCGGCCCGCCCTCACGCACGGACGGTGGCCCCATCGGCCCGACCTCGTCGGAGACTCTTTCGCCGCTCCAGATGCGACGCATCGTGGCCAGATGCCGCTCCATGCTGCGTCCGCGAGTGTTATAGGCCGCGGGGGCCGCCGCATAGTCGTCGGGACGCCGTCCCACGCCGACGCCCAAGGTCAGCCTTCCGCCGGAGATTGCGTCCAGGGTGGCGGCCTGCTTGGCCAGCACGCCTGGGTTGCGCAAGGGGGCCAGCAGCACCCCGGTCAGCAGGCGCACGTTGGTCGTGCAACCGGCGGCCGCGGCCAGTTGGACCAGCGGCTCGTAGTTGTCGTAGACCAGCCGGTCGATGGTGCCCAGCGTGGAAAACGGCCCGGCGTCGGCCCGCCTCGCCCACTCCAGGATGAATTCGCCCTTGGTGCCGGGAATGTTGCCCGGCAGTCCTATTCCGGTCTTCATCGCGCCCCTACAGGAAATCAATCTGCTCGAAATTGCCGCCGACGATGGGTTGGGCGTCCAGCCCCAGCCACCGCTCGGCGATGGCGGCGTAGACGCCGCGGAAGTCGACCTGGAAGTGCAGGTCGCCGTCCAGCAGGGTTTCTTCCTTGAGCGAGGGATATTCGCCGTGCATCCCGCCGTCGATCCGCTCGCCGATGGCGAACGCGGCCCCGCCGGAGCCGTGGTCGGTACCGTTGCCGTTGTCCTTCACCCGCCGTCCGAACTCGGTGAACACCAGCATAAGCACGTCGGACGAGGCTTGGTGCTCCCGCAGGTCGGCCTGGAAGTCGGAGATGCCTTGGGCGAGTTCCGACAGCAGTTGGGTCTGCACCGCCACCTGGCCGGAGTGGGTGTCGTACCCGGCCTGCTGGGTGTAGAGGATGCGTGTGCCCAGCCCGGCCAGCAGCACCTTGGCGATGCCCTTCAGGTTCTGGGCGATGGGGGTGGCGGCGTACTCCACCGGAGAAGAGTAGCCCCCGGCGGCGGACTTGAGCAGGTCGGCCCCCTTCAGTGCGTCGAGGCCGGTTTGCCCCAGGTAGTCCATGGCCGCGCCGGAGCCGATGGCCGGAGCGTACATCCGGGCGAAGACGTCCAGCGCCTTGGCCCGCTGCTCCTGACCCGTGATGGCGGTGAGCACACCGTAGTTTTCCAGCGCCGCGACCGATGCCACCGGCACGCCGGGCAGCGCCAGGGCCCGGGGCAGTCCTCGCCCGAAGTTGACGCCGGTCAGCACGTTCTCACCGTTGGGGTCGATGTCGCGGATGACCCTCCCCAGCCAGCCCTCGGTGGCTACGCGCTCCGGCTCGCAAGTGTGCCAGATGTCCATGGCCCGGAAGTGGGAACGGTTGGGGTTGGGATAGCCGATGCCGTTGATCACGGCCACGTCGCCCTGATCGTAAAGCTCCTTGAGCGGCGCGAGGGCTGGGTTGAACCCGTAATGGCCGTCGATGGGAAGGACTTCGTGCGCCGGCACGCCGACCGTCGGGCGGTTGTCTTGGTAGAGAGGGTCACCGTAGGGCACGACGGTGTTCATATAGTCGTTGCCGCCAGTAAGCTGCACCACCACCAACACGGGGTCCCTGTGCGTCGAGGTCATCGGCCCCTCCAAAAGCG
Organism: Dehalococcoidia bacterium; assembly: GCA_965197575.1. Taxonomy (GTDB): domain Bacteria; phylum Chloroflexota; class Dehalococcoidia; order Lucifugimonadales; family UBA3495; genus VXOI01. Next base: position 3,650,393 of record OZ240214.1, on the reverse strand, counting down.
CGCCGGACGGGCAAGCGCTGGCTGGCTTCACTCTAGCAGTGGGGGTATACAGCGTCAACGTCTGCCGGCCCGCGCCGTGGCCCCCTTCCTCAGGGCAATTGCATTTGAGGTGGAGTGCAGGGCTATCGCATTTGGATTTCCGGAGGCCAATTGAGGGGCAAACTGTTGCTTCCGACCGCCGGTTTTGAGTGATTAGGTCCCGCTATCATAGTATGTCAAGGCGAATAAACCCGAAAACACTGCCGGAAATTACAAATGGAGGCCCCGAAATTTTCTAATGCGATAGGCCCTGTTCCGCCTCCCTTAGTACTACAGTCGCAGATGTGACAGGCGGCGTTTGTAGTGGCATTGCCGGGCTCTGGCTTGGTGGCGCCGTCTCCACCGCGACCAGTAAAGGATGAAATCAGGCGGCTGGTTTTCCCTCCATACCAATCGGGTCAGCAGCCGGCGCACCTCCGGCACTGTGACGGGAATCAACTCTTCATCCGGGCCGTAGTGGCCCCCTTTTCTCCCTGTTCCATCGCCTGATATTTGATTACCGTCAGGTAGGCGTGAGCCAGCATCGCCAGGGTGATGTGCCGGTGCCAGCCGTCCCATCGCCGCACCTCGTACTGGTCCAGACCGACCTCTCCCTTGGCCTCCTCGAAGCATTCCTCGATGGCCCACCTTGTCCCGGCCACCCGTACCAATTCCGCCAAGGTTGTTTCCGCCGGGCCGAAGCACAGGTAGTAGGCCAACTCCCCAGGTTTGGCAAGGCTGCGCCGGGCCAGCAGCCAGTGGCCCTTGCCCGGCTCCCGCAGGGGCCGTATTTTCACGGCGGTCCAATCGTAGACCCGAGGTCCCTTGGCGCCATTTCCGGCACTGCACCGCACCCAGGCGGACTCCTCAACCCCGGACGCCAGCCGGTCAGCCCTCACCTGTAGCGGTCCCTTTTCCGTCCAGGCCCACAGCTTCTCGTTGCTCTTTATGGCCATCACGTGAGGAATCTCCTCACGCTCCAGCCACCGCCGCAGCTTGCGGTCGCTGCCGTAGACCTCGTCCCCGGTAAACCAACTGAAAGGGACACCCGAATCCGCCGCCCGCTCCAGCATCAACTGCGCCAGTTGCGGCTTGGTCCGGAATACCGCATCCTCCGGCACCCCGGCCTCCTCGCGCCGTTCCCGGTCCTGGGCCCATACCTGGGGCAGGTGCAAGTCCCGGTCCAGCAGCGTCCTGCCCTTGGCGCCGGCATAGGTCAGGAACACGCCAACCTGGCAGTTTTCGATCCGGCCCGCCGTGCCGCTGTACTGACGCTGCACCCCAACGGACTTGCCGCCCTTCTTGAGAAACCCGGTCTCATCCACCACCAGAACCCCGTCGGCATCGCCCAGATGCTCCACAACATAGTCCCTGAGGTCATCGCGAATCAGGTCCGCGTCCCACCGGTAGTTGTACAACAGGCGCTGCACCCCGTCGGGAGTGGCCTCGCCAGTCTGCTCCGCCAGTTGCCAGCCGTTCTTGCGCTCCACCGGGCTCAACAGTCCCCGCAGGTAGTCCAGCGCCCGCCGGCGCGGCTCCGGCCGCCGGAACCGCCCCGCAATGCACTCATGCACCCGCTCGATCCCCTCGGCCCACCGCGCCACTTCCGCCACCTCGTCTCTCCCAACAACCACCACGTCACCTCATCAACACTCAACTGCCCTAATTCTACCTTCTCTCAATCTGCGACTGTAGTATTAGACAAGATCCCACTGTCGTTGTGTTGCTTTGTGGTGGCGACAAGGATACACAACGGCGCGATATCGGGTATGCAAAGCGATTGGCGGCAGACTGGAGGGCGAGCAATGCCTGAAAAGTACACTCTATGGGATGTCACCGAATTCCTCGACACAGAAAAGAGAGTCTGCCTTTACCTTGAAGCAGCCGCTGAGGAGGATGAAGGCGACGGCGAACTGATACGCCGTGCGTGGAGCGATATTGAGCGGGCGCACAACTCAGGCAAAAATTCCATCAATATCGCAATGAATCGCAATGAACTCTGCAAAGCACTGCAAAATCACGGAATATACGACAATGCCATTCCGAAGATAGTTAGTGCTTTGGAGATGAGTGTGCCAATCGCTGAGTAGCGCACCCGAATTTTGACGCAGCGGGGGCGACGTAGAAGTCGCCCCTGTTTTCGTAAGGGATCTCGGCGCCGCTCAGTAAATCCCGGACCGCCCCCTACACCGCCGTGATGGTGATGTGGGACATATAGGACTCGGCCCTGGCCCCGTGCCAGTGGTTCTCGCCCTTCTGGATGTGCACCACGTCGCCGACGGTTACTTCTTGCTCCTCGGTCTCGTTGGCGACGGTGCCAACGCCGGAGGTGATCACCAGGATCTGGTCGCTGGCGTGGGTATGCCAGCCGGTGGTCGCGCCGCGCCCGAAATTCACCACGCTGCTGTTGAAGTTCTCGCTGCTCCCCTCGGGAATCAGCGGCTGCCGCGTGCGCCGCACCTCGCCTCCGGTCCAGCCCGGCACCGGCGTGGCTGTGTCGATGGGAACGTTCTCCACTTCCGCAATTCTGATCACTCGCATATCAGCCTCACTAAATTCCGATTGGCCCCGATGATACACCCGCGCGGGGTGGAACGGTTAATTCTCGACACCGGGGCATCCTTGTCTATAATATCCGTGGCTGTAATACCCAAGCCTGTATACTCGGCCGTCCGCAAATCCAACGCGAGGGACCAGCGCCATGACGACACCGAGCAACCGCCCACCCGGCTGGCAACAAGAACATACGCGCCGCTACCAGGCCTCCGACGGCGCGGACGGACACATCTGGGAAGGCGTGACCACGCTGCTTTTGACCACCACCGGCCGCAATTCCGGCCAGCAATTCACCACGCCGCTGATCTACGGCAAGTCGGGTGACGACTACCTGATAGTCGCCTCCCGGGGCGGCGCCCCACGCCATCCCCATTGGTATCTCAACCTGCGGGCCAACCCCACGGTCGGGCTGCAAGTGGCCGCCGATAAATTCACCGCCACCGCCCGCACCGCCGCGCCCGAAGAAAAGTCGGCGTTGTGGGAGATAATGACGGCCATTTGGCCCCAATACGACGAATACCAGACCCGCACCACCCGTGGAATCCCCGTGGTAGTGCTGGAACGCCAAGGAGGCAGCTGATGATTGGCAATGGCTTGGCCTACGCCAGCGTCGCAGTGCGCGACGTAAACGGCGTGGCGGAGATTCTCCAGCGTGACTTCCAATTGAATCCTACCATGTGCGCCGTAGGCTCCACCGGACGGCGTGCCCCGGTGTTTCCGGTGGGCAAGACCGCCATCGCTCTCTTCGAGTTGGGAGACGAATTCGTCGGCGGCGCGGGCCGCACCGGCGTGCATCACTTGGCGGTTTCGGTGGACGGAGTGGTCAGCGCCGGGGCCGAGGCGGCCGAGGCCGGGGTGCCCGTGCTGTCCTCCAACCTGGAATGGGGGTTGGGCGGGACGCAGCGGTTGCTGCTGGACCCCAAGTCCACGGCCGGAGTCATCACCTACCTTTCGGAACCGCTCTCGCTGCCGACCCCGGTGACTGATGTCGTGGAGCGGATCGACCATCTGGGCGTGGCCAGCTCCGACAACAACCTCGCCTTGGAAGTGTTCGGGCGCAAAATGGGCTGGGCCGTCGAAAGCACGCAGGTTGACTCCGATGTCGCCACCGTCGTCGAAACGTTTACGTCCGACAAGTACGGCGTGACCTACCGCACTCGCCCGCCGCAACTCATCGGCGGCGTGCGGGTCGCCTTCATCACCATCGGAGACTGCGAGCTGGAATTCCTGCAAAATCTGGACGCCGACGTCGACGTGGCGGTCCAGCATGGGCGGCCCGGCAGCACCAGCCAGGACCAGGGCGTAATCACTCGCTTCATCGAGTCCCGGGGGCCGGGCCTGCACCACCTGGCCCTGAAGGTGGCCGACATCAACAGCCTGTTGGCCAGCCTCGAAGCAGCCGGCCACAACATGATAGACACCTCAAGCCGCGGCGGCAGCCGCCGAGCCCAGATCGGCTTCATCCACCCTGCCAGCCTGGGCGGACTGCTGGTGCACCTGGTGCAGCGCGAGGAAGTGTGAAAATCCGGGGCTGGCCGATTTTCATCGTAACCGTGGGGCTGTTAAACTGGCGCAACGGTTTGAGAGGAAGTTATGGCCAGAATTAGGACGGCGAGCGGGGCGCAGACGTCACGCCCACCAAGATTGGCAGTAGGCCGGAACCGCCGGGTCTTAGTCCGCCATTTACGGGAATCCCACTCCAAGTTGGAAGTCAAACGCCTTCAAAAACAGGCGGAAGACTTATCAGCCCGCATCGCAGAGTTGGAACGAGAGGCGGAGGCCGCCAGGGATACGGAAACAGACCACGTCATCGTGCTGAGGGACATTAGCAAGGAGCAGGCGAGGAATGAAATCCTCGAAGCATTCGAATCAGACGAACCTCTGGACCACGCTGATTTAGCCGAAGTGCTAAGGCTGGAAATCTCTATGGTCTTTGAAGTCTGCAACGAGTTGATTGACGAAGGCCTGGTTGTTTTTTATGACGGCAGTGGGCATTAACGAGGGCGACAGCCTGAGGGCTGAAAAGGTCTTTGTCTATGCGTTAAAAATTACACATAAAGGCACATTTCGCCGTACCGGTGGTCACAACTCTCAATTCGCCGTGGCCGAGCGAAATGTCGAATGCTTGATTGTGAAGCCAATGGTACTGGGCAGACATAGGGAATAGTATTCAACGCCGGGGCGCGGAGATCGCAGATGAGTGACCTCCGCGCCCCCTGCGTTCAATCCAATGGCCCCCGCTAGTCCGGTATCTCTTTGGACATCCCCTCAGCCAACTCCACGTCGAAGGCGGTCAACACTTGGGCCACCAGCAGGTAGTGGCCGCATAGCACGGTGAAGTGCAGGGTGTCGTTTTCGCCGAAGCGGTCGGTCATTGCTTTGAAGGTGGCGTCGCTCACCTTGTGCTGGCGCAGCAGTTCGTGGACGTAATTCACCAGCAGGGCCTCGTCCCCTTCCAGACCGGCCGGGGCGGTTCCGTTGGCGATGGCCGTGATGGTTTCGTCCGAGACCCCGGCCTGCCGGGCGAGCCGGGCGTGGGCCGAGAACTCGTACTGCTGCCTCATCTCCCTGGCCGTGGCGATGATCAGAGTCTCTTTCAAAGCCTCGGGCTGCGCGAACTCGAAGCGCACGAATGCGCCAGTGTCGGCCACCCGCGCGGCCAGCTTGGGGCTATTGAGTAGCACCCCAAAGGGGCCGCGGACGCTGCCACGAGTGCCAACGATAGCGTCGTAATACTGCTTGTCCTCTTCCGCGAGTTCTTCCCTTGAAACCGAACCAATCCTGGCCATGACTTCCTCCTTTTGTTGTTAAATGCAGGGACCGCCGAGAGCGCGGAGAAACAACACAAGAAGTCTCGGCGGCCTCTGCATTCCCGGCGTTCAATCCAATTCAGTCCTTGCTTATGCTGCGGGCACCGGCACCCCGGCGATATTCGTCTGCACCGAACCCAGGTGGTTGCGGCTGGTGAAGTAGAGAGTCTTCCAGTCGGCGCCACCGAAGCACAGGTTGGTGGTGGCGGGCGCGCCGTGATTCACCACGCCCAGCTTCTTGCCTGACGAGTCGAGGACCCACAGACCGCCGGAGCCGCCGCAGTAGATGTTTCCCTCGACGTCGACCTTCATGCCGTCGGGGACGCCGGGCTCGCTGCCGGTTAAATCTGCTATCACGCGGTCGGTATGGCGGGCCAAGGTGCCGTTGGGGTTTACGTCGAAAGCCCGGATAATCCCCCGCCGCGAGTCGTTGATGTAGAGAACGCTCTCGTCGGGCGAGAAGGCCAGCCCGTTGGGCAGCACGAAGTCGTCCACCAACAGGCTGATGCCGCCCAGATCGGGAGTTACCCGGAAAACGCCGGAGTAGGGCAGGTCGTGTTGCCCCGGCGCTTGAGGGTGGCTCCACGGGTCGGTGAAAATAATGCAGCCGTCCGACTTCACCACCACGTCGTTGGGCCGGTTCAGAGGCCGGCCCTGGAAGCTGGCCGCCACCACGGTAATGGAGCCGTCGGGCTCGGTGCGGGTGACGCGGCGGCTGTCGTGCTCGCAGGCGATGAGGCGCCCTTGGATGTCGCGGGTCAGGCCGTTGGAGCGGTTGGTCGGCTCGTGGTCGACGGTCGCGCCCTGACCGGGGGTATACCGGATACGCCGGTTGTTGTGGATGTCGCTGAACAGCAGGTAGCCGCCGTCCGACCACCACACCGGCCCCTCGGCCGGCCCGTTGTCGCCGCCGTAGCCGTCGGCCAGGTATTCGATGGCGGCATCGGTTGACACAATTGCAGACAATTCCGGGGCAAGCTGCTCTATAGGCATGGTCTTCTCCTGAAAGCGGATTGGCCGAATTATAATACGAATTGCCTCCTCATGGCCTTAAGCAACCTTCCCTTGACTAGCTTTGCGCCGTGCCCTATTCTCCCCATGTCCACAGCCCTGATTCGCATTAGAAGAGGAGGGAAGAGATGGCCCTGAAGCTGAACCATGTCCATCTGAAATCACCGGACCCCCGGAAGGCGGCCCAGTTCTACATCGACACCATGGGCGCGACCAAAATCGCCGACGTGGGCGAGACCGGCGTGCGCCTGGACCTGCACGGGCTGACCTTGAACGTCACCCAGCACATTGCCACCCAGACCCGGGACCAGAAGTACGGCATGGAGCACATCGCCGTCGATACCGACGACATCACCGGGATGATCGAAATGCTCAAGGCCAACGGCGCGAAGATCCTGGAAGAAGCCGTGGTCACCGGCGACCGCCGGGTCGTCTTCTTCGAAGGCCCCGACGGCGTCCAACTGGAGTTCATCGAGCAGAAATAGAGAGCAGGAGCAGGAGAGGAAACACGATGCTCTACGAATCGCGCGTATACGTGGCAGTCCCTGGCAAGCTGCCGAACATAAACGACCGCTTCGCCAATCATACCATCGGCTTCTTCAAGCAGTACGACATCGGCATGATGGGCTTTTGGACCGACGAGATCGGCCACAGCAACCAGCTCACCTACATCCTCAGCTTCGACAGCATGGCCGACCGCGAGGACAAGTGGGCCGCGTTCCAGGCCGACAAGGCCTGGCACGAAGTCCGGGCCGAGACCGAGGCCAACGGGCCGCTGGTCGCCAAGGTTTTGAACTCCCTCATGCGCCCGACCCCCTACTCTCCCGAACCCAAGTTCAAGACCGCCGTGCAGGAACTCCGGGTCTACGATGCCAGGCCGGGCAAACTCCCCGACCTGCATAACCGCTTCCAGTACCACACGATGGGCCTGTTCGAGAAGCACGGCATCGAGAACGTGGGCTACTGGACCGAGGACGTGGGCACCAGCAACCGCTTGGTGTACATGCTGGGCTACCCCGACCTGGGCGCACGAGAGAAGAGCTGGGCCGCATTCCAGGCCGACCCCGACTGGCAGAAGGCCCGCGCCGCATCCGAAGAGAACGGCGCGCTGGTCCGCGTTTCCCACCACTCGATCCTGCGCCCGACCCCGTACTCGCCCAGATAGGCAGTCGCCGGGCAAAGCCCACACGGGCAGGCAAACTTTAGGGGCAACCACATTGGAGCAATTCCTGTGGTTGCCCCTTCTCATAGGTGGCAGTATTCATGGACGTACAGAAGCTGCGCAATGAAATCCCCGTTCTGGCCAACCTGACCTACATGAACACCGGCTGGTCGGGCCCGCCGCCGCGCCGGGCCGCCGAGGCCATGAAGGCGCGCACCGACCTGGAACTGGAACGCGGCCCAACCACGGCCGATGTGTACGAGTCGGGCGGCATAGTCCAGGCCGATGCCCGCGAGGCCGCGGCCCGCCTGCTAAACGCCCCATTGGAGTCGGTGCTGGTCACCCGAAACACCACCGAGGGCCTCAACATCGTGATGAGTGGCCTCGACTGGCGGGAAGGCGACGAAATCATCACCTGCAACCTGGAGCACAGCTCGGTGCTCTCGCCCAGCTTCCACGCGGGCCTGCGCTACGGCGTCAATGTGAAGGTCGTCTCCTTGGACCCACATGACTCCTGGGACACCATAGTCGAGAAGTTCGAGGCGGCTTTCACGCCCCGGACGCGAATGGTGTTCGTCAGCCATATCCAGTATTCCACCGGACTGCGTATGCCCGCCGAGCGTTTGGCGGCCTTGGCGAGGGAGCGGGGAGCGCTCATCATGCTGGACGGCGCTCAGACCGGCGGCCACATCAAGCTGGACATGAGCGCACACGACTTCGACTTCTACTCCATCCCCGGCCAGAAGTGGGTGCTGGGCTACGAGGGCGTGGGCGCACTCTACATCCGGCCGGGGCTGATCGAGCAGGTGCACCCGGCCCACACCGGGGGCCGGGCGATGCTGCCTACGGACGAACACGGCGACTTCCAGCCCAACACCGGCATCATGGAAAAGTTCTTGGGCGGCTCCGGGAGCGTCCCCTTACAGGCGGCTTTCGTGGAGGCGGCCAACTTCATCCAAGACATCGGCGTCGAGGCCATCGAAGAGCGTAATCTGGACTTGGCCGACCGGTTCAAGGCCCAGCTTGCCGAAATCTCCAGTGTAAACATCATCGCGCCACTATCCCGCCAAGAGTCCTCTGGGCTGGTCTCCTTTTCCGTGGCCGGCCACAGCCCCGACGCGGTGGTCGCCAGCCTTTGGAACGACCACCGGATCGTCGTCCGTCAGGTCGGCTATCCCCAAGGAGTCCGCGCCTCCCTCCACTTCTTCAACACCGAAGAAGAGGTGGACAAACTGGCCGGGGCGGTGGCGGAGCTGGCCGGGCTGGCCCGTTAATCTAAGCCGTGCGGCGGCGGCGAGACGATTGGCGGCGGATGGATATGTTACGATCAAGTGCGCCAACACCGGAGTATCGGCCTGCGGACTTTTACTGCCAATCGGCCATTGAACATCGAGGCCCATGATGACCACAAAGCTACGTTACCAAATGCTGCCCTACAACCGGGAGGGGGAGATTGACTACAGCAAACTCTGCTTCAACCCGGATGATCCCGACCCGTTGCCCGATGGCATGAGACAGAACCCACTCCTGATCGAAGTCCTGTCCATTCTAACGGCCCGTTTCGACAGCAACCGCCGCCCGGATGTCTTCCTGGATAGCAACACTTTCATCTGTTATGACCGCCGCAACCTCAATGTCCGGGTGGGTCCCGACTGCTACGCGGCCTTCGGGGTCGACGCCCGCGCCGTCCGGCAGAGGCGGCTCTACCTGCCTTGGGAGGCAGGCAAGCCGCCGGACTTTGCGCTGGAAGTCGCCTCCGAAACCACCGCGCGACACGACGTTACCGGCAAACGCCGCATTTACGCCCAGGTCGGCGTCCCGGAGTATTGGCGGTTCGACCCCAGCGGAGGCGACCTCTACGGTGCGCCGCTGGCCGGAGAGCGGTTGGTAGAAGGCGCCTACCACCCCATAGAGTTGACCACCGACCCCGACGGTGTACTCAAGGGTTACAGCCCGGCGCTGGAACTGAGCCTATGCTGGCATGACGAATGGCTGTACTTCTATGACCCGAAAACCGGGGAATACCTCGAAAATTTCGAGCAGACACAAGAGGCCCGGCAAGCCGACCAGGCTGCACTGCAAGCGGAGCGTACCGCCCGGCAAGCCGACCAGGCCAGGATAAGACAGCTAGAGGAAGAGTTGCGTCGCCGCCGACCATAGGACAGTTAGCTCGACCTTGGCTCTTCCCGTGTGCTCGGGCGCGAATCAACCCCCGGCGGGTAGTGCTCCAGCCACCAGCGGGCGATTTCGTCGCGGCGGGCGAACCACACTCCGGGCATCTGCCGGGCGTACCGCAAGAAACGCTCCACAGCCCTCGAGCGGGCCGGGCGTCCGGCGATGCGGCAGTGCAGCCCCACCGACATCATCTTGGGGTGGGTGCGGCCCTCTTCGTATAAGACGTCGAAGGTGTCCTTCAGGTAGTCGTAGAAGTCGTTGACGCTGACCAACCCTCCCCTCCAGAAACGGGCGTCGTTGGTCTCCATGCTGTAGGGGATGACCAGCCAGGGCCGGTCTCGGACTGTTACATAGTAGGGCAGGTCGTCGTTCAACCCCATGCTGTCGTAGACGAACCCGCCGTGTTCCACCACCAAGTCTCTGGTGTTGACGCTGGGGCCGTAACGTGTGAACCAACCCACGGTGCGCTCCCCGGTGGTGCGCTCCAGCGACTCTATCGTCCTAGCGATAGAGTCCCGCTCCGAGTCCCGGTCCATCAGGTGGTATTCCTCCCAGCGGTAGCCGTGGCCGCAGACTTCGTGGCCTTGGGCGGGAATCTCCCGGGCCACCTCCGGGTTCCGCTCCAAGGCTAGGGCGCAGCAGAAGAAGGTGCTGGGTAATTCGTATCGGCGGAACATGTCCAGCAGTCGCCATACCCCCACGCGGCTGCCGTACTCGAAGAACGACTCGTTGTTAAGGTCTCGGTCGGCCGCGGGTACCGGTGAGGGCACTTCCCCGTTGGTCTCGTGATGGGAATCGCCGTCCAAGGTGGAATACTCCGCGCCTTCTTCGTAATTCACTACCAGAGAGACAGCGATGCGGGCGCCGCCGGGCCACTCTATCCGGGGAACGCTCTTTCCATAACCAACCAGATCGCGCTGCATATCGGGGCCTCCTTATTCTCTAAAGCCAGTTTACGCCCAACCCCGCATTCGTTCCATTTAGCAACCACCGTTCCATTTGACAACCGCCGTCCGGCCATGAAGAATTGTTGCGAATACTTTTCCGTTCGGGGGGTTAGACATGATCAAGCACTTCGGCAGTCTCTACGCCGGCCACGTAGACCTGGGCGACCTCGGTCTGGATGCCACCCCGGTCAACGACCGGCGGTTCGGCAACGACCATTTGATTACGATTTTCGACCGTTGCACCCAAATCGTTCAGACCATGGACCGGTTGGGCTACCACAGCTTTTGGGCCGCTGAACACCACTTCCAGCATGAGGGGAACGAGGTCATCCCAAACCTCCTTTTGCTCTACGTGCATCTCGCCAACCTGACCAAGCGGCTCAAGTTCGGCTGCGGCTTCAACATCAACCCAATGTGGCACCCCCTGCGCTTGGCGGAAGACTACGCCACCGCCGACATCCTGACCAACGGCAGGGTGATTTTCGGCGTCGGCCGCGGCTACCACTCCCGCGAGGTCGACACCTTCGGCGCTCCCAGCACCAACTCCGACAACGACGCCAACCGGGAGTTGTTCGAAGAGCAGGTCGAGATCCTTATGCGGGCCTTCAATGAGGAGTCGTTCTCCTACGAAGGCAAGTACTACAAGCTGCCGCCGGAGGTGCCCTACCGCGGCTACACGCTGAAGGAGCTAACCCTGGTGCCCCGTCCCAAAACGCTGCCGGTGGAGACTTGGCAGCCGATGGTCAGCGCCAGCCAGCGGGCGATGGACTTCATGGCCAAGCACGACATTCAGGCCATCATCGGCGGCGGCGCGGTCACCGGCGGCGCTTCCGAAGAGGTCATCAAGCAATGGACTGAGACCCTGGCCCGCCACGGCCGCGAGGTCGAGTTGGGCGGACGATTGGTCATCGGCCTCTCGACCTATATCGCCGACAGCGAGCAGGAGGCCATCGAGCAGGCCCGCAAGTACCTGGAAGAGGACATGAAGATGTTTGCGCCGTTGGGCTTCTTCCGGGGCCTTTCGCCCGACCAGATCATCGCCTTGGGCGACCCCAAGCGGGCCAGGGGCGCTGGCTTGCCCACCATGGAAGAGTTCGTGGCCAACCGGGCCTGGCTCTGCGGCACCGCCGAACAGGTCACCGAGCGCATCATGGAAATCCAGGACAAGTACCCCGGCCTGGAATACATGCACGTCGGCTGCAACCGCATGGGAGCGACCCTGGACGTCATGCTGGAGCAACTGGAGCGCTTCGCCGAAGGCGTCATGCCCCACTTCAACGTGGAGGAAGCTGCCTTGGCGTAGGGACGCGAGGAGGCAGAGATTACGGAAGGGGCGAGATGCTTTCCTGCCTTTCCATTGATGTTACGCCCGTGCACTTTACTGTAGCTACGACAATTGTGCCCTAGATGTAAAATCGAAAAAACGAGGATGTGGAGGATAATCGTGGCGACGGAAAAAGTTGCCGATCCTGCCGCGCAAAAAGTCTCTGACCTTACCGTATCCGAGTTCCGGGAGCTAATCCGGGAAGTCGTAACGGAGTGCTTGGCCGAGATGTACGAGGACTTCCACCCCGATTTGGAGTTTACCGATGAGTTTGCCGAGGGTCTGCGAGCATCCATCGACGCATTGGCCGCAGGCGAACCAACCATTCCGGCAGCTCAGGTGGCGGAAGAGCTAGGCTTGTCCTGGTGACACCCAGGGCGTACACCCTGGACTTCAGGCCAAGGGCCCGAGCTGATTTGTTACGCTTGGACCCGTCGGTGGCGCAAAGGGTATTGGACGGGTTGCGGCGACTAGCGGAGAATTTTGAGTCGCTTCCCCACGAAGCGCTAACCGGAGAGTGGAGTGGTGCATTCCGGGAGCGCATCGGTGACTATCGGGTTATCTACACCTACAACCAGACAGAACGCGAGATTGCAGTCCTCCGCATAGGGCACCGCCGCGAAATATACCGCGCCCGATAGCCTTACCTTCATCTGGTTGACACTTGCGCGCTGGAATGCCTATATTTCGGATACCAAATCGGACTTAGGAGACTGGATGCTATGATGCAACAGACTGGAAGAGCCAGGATAGAGGCTGGCAACGTCACCTTGATCGTCCAGCACGAGCTTTGGGACGGGAACATTCAGGACCATTCCGACCAGGGAGTCGTGATCCTGGTCGAGTCGGGTGATACCACGCTGCTCCGGTTCAACTGTTTCGACCTGGAGCGCAGCTACGTTTACGGCCCCAGCGGCAAGAACAAGAAATTCCGCATGGACCACACGGTCGACGGCAATCCCATCGGTTGGTCGGTCAAGACCATCCGGGAAAACCTGCCCGTCATGGTGGAAGAGGCCGGCTATCCGGAGATCGCCGGTCAGTTGGACATGGCGGCGGTCTCGGGGGGCCTGGATGAAGTGGAAAACATCGCCCGAGCCAAGTTCATGGCCGAGCGCAACACCGTGAAGCACAACCGGGGCACCGACATCATAGAGGCGGGCAACATCAAGTTCGGCCTGGAGATGCGGCGGCAGAACTCCGGCGACGGCGGACTGGCCATTCATTTGCTGGCCGACCTGGCGGGCAACACCGGCCGGGTCTTCACCGAAGAGACCGAGCTTATGGCTTTCGACTGCTTCCGGGACGACCCTCACTATCACTATGGCCCCCGGAACAAGAACCACCGCATCTTTTGGGACAAGACCCTGGTGCCCGACCCCTTGGGCTGGTGCTTGGACCAGTTCAAGACCAGGAAGCTGGGTCCGATGCTGGAGCGGGCCGGTTACCCCGGCGTAGCCGCCGACCTGGACGAAGACCTGATCGCCTCGGTGCTGCCGAAGGTAGAAGCCCGGGCGCGGGAAATGGAAGCGGCCGGAATGCCGGCGGAGCCTACGCCCAACCTGGTACAGTAAGCAACCCCACGAAGTCCAAGCAACGGAAAAAGAGCTGCCGTTCACACGAACGGCAGCTTTGCTTTATCCCTCGCCTCGCATCAGCCCGGCCACCCTTTCGCCGATCATCATGGCGGTGCCGCTGGTGCCCACGCAGACCACGTCGGGCATGATAGAAGTGTCGACCACCCGGAGCCCCTGCATTCCGTGGACCCGGCACTGCTGGTCAACGACAGCCATTTCGTCCGACTCCGGTCCCATCTTGCAGGTGCCCGACATATGCTGGCTGCCGCTAAACTGCAGGGTGTGGGTGATCCAGCGGTCCAGAGACTCGTCGGTGGCCAAGTCATCCTCGGTCGGGGAGATTCGCCCGGCCGTTACGCTGCCGAACGACTCATGCTCCAACAACCGGACTCCCAAGCGTACCGCCTCCCGCATCCGCTGGCGGTCCCAAGGGTCTTCCAGGTACTGGTAGTCCAACTCCGGCTGCTGATGTGGGTCGGCCGACACCAGCCGCACTTCTCCCGGCCCAACTGGCTTGTATAGGCTGCACGAGATGGACAACCCCGCTGGCTGGTTGGGGTCGGCGCCCAGAGTGGTGGCGAAGGAACTGGGCGTGATCAGCATGTCGTTGCGGATACTGGACCCGGTGGCCGTGTAATGGAGCAGGCACTCGCGCTTGGTGGCGTCGGGGTCCATCTCCAACCCAGCTCCGGCTTGGAACAGCATTGTGACCTGCGGATGGTCTTTCAGGTTTTTGCCCACCCCGGCCAGGTCTTGCAACACCGGGATGCCGAACTCCCTCAGTTGTTCCGCCGGGCCGATACCCGACAAAAGCAACAGGTGGGCCGACTTGACGGCCCCGGCGCTGAGCACGACTTCCCCGCCTTCGACCACGAATTCCTCACCGCCGCTCTCGGCCTTCACGCCGATGGCCTGCTTGCCGTCGAATAGGATTCCGGTGACGATGACGTTGGGCCTGATGGTCAGGTTCAGCCGGTGCCGGTTGGGGCCGATGTAGGTCAGGGCCGTGCTCATCCTGACGCCGTCGATGTTGTTCACCGGCACCGGGCTGATTCCGGTGGACTCCGGGTGATTGATGTCCGGGAACTCTGGAAACCCGGCGTCCAGGCACGACTGATAGAAGGCTTCCTGGAAAGGGCGGAAGTCCTCTCGCTTGAACCGCCGCACCGGCACCGGGCCCTCGGTGCCGTGGAAGTCGTCCCGAAAGTCCAGATCGTTCTCCATCTTCCGGTAGTAGGGCAGGACCTGAAGATACGACCAGAGGTCGTTGCCCCTGGCGGCCCAATCTTCGAAGTCTTCGGGCGAGCCGCGGAACAGTTGCGCCCCGTTGATGGCGCTGCCGCCGCCGACCACCCGACCCCGGGGGACCAGCGTCGAGCCAGTCTGCTGGCGGGTGGGGCGGCCTTGGAACGACCAACTGTGCGGCGCATCGGCCACCGACGCCAGCGGGTTGAAACTGTACTTGAGGTCGTCCGGCAGGCGCTCGAAGTCAGGGTAATCGGGGCCCGCTTCCAGCAGCAACACGGAGCGGTCCTTGTCCTCGGAGAGCCGTGCCGCCAACGCGCTCCCGGCGTTCCCCGCGCCCACAATGATCACGTCGTATTTCATGGCCTAATCCCTCCCGCGAGATGTATTCAGCCCCGGAAGTGCGGCATAACCTTTTCGCTGAGCAGCTTGAGCGACGCCGCAGTCTTTTCCGGCGACATGAGGCCCCGGTTGGTCAGCATCAGGTTGCGGATGCCAGCCTCGCGCATCTGGGCCAGTTGCTCCGCCACTCGCTCGGGGCTCCCGATAAGGTTTTCGGCGGCAGCAGGGTCGGGAGTCCTGGCGTAGCCTTCCCGTCCCATGGGCGGAGTCTGGCGCTCCATCGGGTACTCGGCGGGGTTCCACCGCGTCCGGTAGTCCTGCATCGTGGTGAAGGCGTCGTACTGAGCGGGCAAGAACTCCTCGAAAGCCTGGTTGTCGGTCTCGGCCAAGTGCATTTCCCGCCAGACCCATATTTGGTCCAGGTTGTGTTCGATGGTCTTCTCGTCGAACCCGGCTTCCATCATGGTGTCGCGGTACAGCCGGATGCTGGCGGCGGTGGAGTTGGTGGAGCGGCCCCGAAGCAGAACGGGGCGGCCGATGCGGGCCATCTCCTTGATCGACTCTTCGTTGAGGCAGGCCCGCGCCAAGCGCGGATGGGGCTTCTGGTAGGGGCGGGGCCGGACCGACGGGAACGACACTTGGTAGAAGTCGCCCTTGAACTCCAGGTTGTCGGTGGTCCAGGCCTTGACCAGCAACTCTTCAGCCTCCTCCATCTGCCGGGCGCCCAGGTCCGGGTTGGAGCCGAAGCCGATGTACTCGTAAGCGTTGTAGTTGGAACCCTTGGCCGTGCCCACGATCAACCGACCTTGGCACAGGTTGTCCAGAAGGGCGGTCTGGATGGCCACCCGCACCGGGTTGTGCAGGGGCAGCTCCAGAATCCCAAAGCCCAACTCCACCCGCTCGGTCTTCACCGCCACCGCGCTGGCGAACACCAGCGGGTCGCCGTAGACACACTCGCCCGTGAAGTAATGCTCGGCGATCCAGATGGCGTCGAACCCCAGCGACTCGACCAACTCGGCTTCAGCCAGGCATTCCTGGACCGCCCCCTCGTCGTCGGAGTCGTCGAACTTCATCGGGTAGAAAAAATGACCGAAATGCATCCTCACCCCGGCCGCCGATGGACAAAGCGCCCTCCGGCGTTCCTAGAATCGCACGGCGAGTATATCTTTGGCCGCTGGAAAGATTCAAATCAAGGGGAATAATTCCCCGGAACCTCAAAGAAAAAGACCGCCCACAGGCGGCCTTCAATCACTAATACGCTGTCTCGATTGGTCGGGGCGGCCAGATTTGAACTGGCGACCCCCTACACCCCATGCAGGTGCCCTACCAGGCTGGGCCACGCCCCGACCCAATTATTATAGCACGGACAACGGCAAATCAGCCATCCGGTCCGAAGCATACAACCTGAACCATGCGAGCCGATTGGCCGGCCCTACTCCGGCTCCAGCGTTTGTTGAGTCCCGCTTTCGGCGATTATCTGGTCCCAGTCCCAGCCCATCGGGGCCATTTCCACCTTGCGCCAAGTCTCCGACTGATCGTGGTAGTGGGGGCTGCCGGGATGGCCGGAACTGCCCAGGGGTACTGTCCATAGAGAGTTGTTCCAATCGGATAGGTCGTAGGCGTAGCGGGCCACCGACAGGCTGGTAATGGTTGCCGGGGCGCTGGGCGAGTAGCCGCCCGCCAGGGGAGTGTCGCCGTCGCCGCTGGCCGGGATGGCCGGCGGGTCCAGCAACGAGGCCAGCTCCGGGAAGGCATCGGAAAGCGTGTGCCGGGGCCGGGCCTGATGCTCCGCTTCCCAGCGCCATTGCTCCGGGTCGCCGCCCAGCCGGTCTTGCAGAGCCGCCACACCCGCCGCCAGCGCGCGGGACAGCGCCGCCGGCCAGGTGTCGCCCTCGGTCAGCAACGACCGGTCGTCGTTGGACACCATTCCCACCAGCCGGGCCTTGAGCCGGTTGCCGAAGGAACCCAGCCCGCGGTCGGCCGGGTGCCAGGCGGCTTCGGCCAGACTTGGGGTAAGGTTGTTTTGCAGCACCTCTTTCAACAGGGCGTCGCGCATGGCGCTGTAGATCGTGGGTTCCACGCGGTGGGCGTCCATCTCCCCCTGCCAGCCCAGCAGGCGCTTCTTCGCGTCGGTCGACAGGGCGTCCTGCGGTTCGACCTGTTGCATCAAGGCCAGGTAGGCCAGCGACGGGAGAGAGACCCGTTGGGAGTGGACTTTGGCCATGTCCTTCGCGCCCGGCTTCTCCAGGGACTTCAACCCCTGCGTCACGCTCCGCGCCCGGAACTCGGGGGTGAAGTCCACGGCGATGTAATACGGGTAGTCGTCGCCCACCGGCCGGTTGTTGGCGGTGGCGATGTAGCCCTCGGTCGGGTTGACTGAACGGGGCGTGTAGTCGAAGGGGATGTCAGCCCCCCATTCGTGTTCGCCGGTCCAGCCCGGAACCGGCAACCAGCCGTTGACGCGGGAGCGTTGCGGGATGCGTCCCCGGCAGAGGTAGCCGATGTTCCCGTTCACGTCGGCGTAGACGAAATTGTTGCAGGGATCGACCCAGTCCTTCTGCGACTCCGCCAGTTCCTGAGCGTCGCGGGCGCGGAGCATACGCCACAGAATGCCCGGCCACGCGGAGGGCCGCTCGGTGGCGGTGTACTTGAAGGCCAGCCCCGTAAGCTCCTCACCCTGCCCGCTCTCCGAGGTAGAGGGTTGGGGCAAGAGGCCCGAAATGACCGGCCCGTGGCGGGTCACGGTGACGGTGAACGTCTCTTCCCGTCCGCTGCTCGACTTGACCGTTTCGTCGAATGTCCTGGCCTCAAGCCACTGGTCTTTGTACAGGTACTTGGCGGGGTCGTCCTCCTTGAATCGCTCGATGTAGAGGTCCTGGTAGTCGGCGGCGGTGTGGGTCACGCACCAAGCCACCCAACGGTTGTGGCCGAAGTGGGGGAATCCCGGCACGCCGGGAAACGACAGGCCCGCCACGTCGAATTCGGGGCAGGCGACACGGTTCTGGTAGTAGGTGTTGGGGGTGTCCAGCGCCCGGTGGGAGTCGCCGGCCAGCAACGGCTTGCCGCTGGCGGTAGAGGTTCCAGAAATCGCCCAACTGTTGCTGCCGGAGTCCATCTCCGAAAGGTAGTTCAGGGCCGCCGCTCCCTCGGCCAGTTCCTTCAGCCCGTCGTCCAATGGCCCGGCGTACTCCGAACCCGGCGGCAGGATTTGCAGGTGTCCCGGTTCGTAGCCGGGGAACAGCTTGGCGGCCTTTTCCGGTCCCATCTCCCGCACCATGCGCGCCCGCCAGACCTTCGACTCGAACACGCCCATCAGGATGTGGCGCACCTTGTAGACGATTAGCCCGTCCCACGGCTGCCACGGCTCCGGCTCGATACCGGCAATCTTGTATTCGGCGGGGAGGGGATAGGGGCCTTGAATAAAGGCGTTCACACCGCTGGCGTAGGCGTCAAAGACCGCCTTGGTCTGACCGTCGACCACCCGGTAGTCGGCCCGTGCGCTGGCGGTGAGACGGAAGCGGCGCATGAGCTTGTCCTGCTCCAACGCCCGGTCGCCCACCACCTCGGCCCACCGGCCCCTGCCCCGGCGGCGGTCGTATTCCATGTGCCACAGCCGGTCTTGAGCGGTAACGAAACCCTGGGCGAAGAAGGCGTCGAGCCGGTCCTCCGCACGCATGTGGGGAATGCCCAGCCGGTCGCGGTACACTTCCACCTTGCCCCGCAGCCCTGGGACTCGCAACTCGCCGGAAAAGTCTGGCACCGCCGCCTTTAGCTCTTCTTTCGTAATCATACTGGTCCTCAACCTGCCCAAAAATCCCCAAGATGATACCATGTTCCTTGCGCTATTCTCCCATCATCAAAGGCCCGAGGTCCGACATGCAGATCGCGCCGCACGTCTACAGCACCCATATCCAGGAAGACCAGAGCACGTTCGGGGCGATGCACCCCGGCGGCACCCAGATTTACTTCGTCGGCGACCCCGGCGACAGCATGGTGATGGTCGATTCGGGGGAGCCGTACCGCGCTTGGACGAGGCAGATTCTCGACTACCATGCCGAGTTGGGACGCCCGCCAATTTCGGCCATTCTGGTGACCCACGGGCACGGCGACCACGTCGGCGGCTTGGACCGCCTTCAGGAGCAGTTCGGTTGCGTCGTGCGCTGCCATCCAAAGCTGGAGCCTCGGCTGACTCACCAACTGGGCAACGGGACGGTGGAGAAGCTGAAGTCGCGGGAGGTCGTTCCCATCGGCGGGGATGCCGGCCTGCGGGCCTACTTCACTCCCGGACACGAGGACGACCACGTATCGTATTACCTGGCCGCCGACAAGGCCGTGTTCAGCGGCGACACCATCCTGGGCAGTTCGTCCTCCAGCGTGCGCAATCTGAAGCAATACATGGAATCGCTCAAGGCCCTGGCCCGCTTGAAGCCGAGCCTGCTGTGCCCCGGCCACGGTCAGACCATCGGTGATATTGTCACGGGCGGGGGCACGGCCCGCGTCGAGTGGTACATCCGCCACCGCACGGAGCGGGAGGAGCAGGTCCTCGCCGCTCTGAACGCAGGCGCGAAATCGGTGGATGACGTAGTAACCACCGTCTATCCCAAGAACCTGCGCCGCAACCTGCGCTCCGCCGCCGCCCGCAACGTCCGCACCCACCTGGACAAGTTGGTGGAGGAAGGGAAGGTCAGCGAGTCCCAGGCCGTCTATGCCCCGGCGGAGCGCAGCTAGCCCGGCAAAATTAGGCTGGCGCTTGCTCTCACCCGTCGCTCACCGTAACGACCGCTCCAAGCGGTCGCCGCACCTGGTGCAGAAACCAGCATCATCCCGGTTGGCGTTGCGGCAATGGCTGCAAAACAGCTCGCCGGAGGGCCGCCCGGCCGAGGCCCCGCAGAAGCTACAGTAACGGTTGACGATGCTGATGCGTTGTCGACAGACGGGGCAGGCCACCCTGGGATAGTTGCGCTTGTAGCGGAACGGAGAGACCCGCCGCGCCCAACTGAACCGGCTCAACACCCACCAAAGGCCCACGCCCACCAAGGGCAGGCCGCCCAAGGGGAAGACGAACAGCGTGACGTTGAAGAACCCGTGGACTACGGCGGCAGCGGCTATCCCGGCTGCCACTACTATGACGCCGCCCGACTCCTTCCGGACCCGGCTGCCCAGCGCGTAACCCCAGAAACTGCCGAAGATGACGTGGGCCAAGGTGCTGAGTGGGGCACGGCCAATCATCACCTCCGGGCCGAACTGGAGGATATAGAAAAGGTTTTCCAGTGAGGCAAACCCCAGGCTGGCTGCGGCGGCGTACACTAGTCCGTCGAACGGTTCGTCGAAGTACAGGGAGCGGAAGGCGAACAACCGGACCGCCAGGAACTTGCACGTTTCCTCGGCTGGCCCGACCACGAACAGCATACCCACCGCCACCGACGCTAAAGTAGTCGAGCGGTCGTCCAGCAGGCTCTCGTCGAGGAAAACCCCGTTTATGATGGCCGCCGGTATGGTGGAAACCATGCCGAGGAAGAAGGTAAGAGCGATCAGCCGTTTCGGGGCTGGCCGGTAGACGTGCCGCTTGGCGAAGAACCAGAGCCAGAAGATTCCCGGCGTGAAGGCCAGCAAGGGGAAAACCAGGAAGCCCACTGTCCTCGCTCACCGCCTGTGGACTACTACGGTATCGCAGATCAGGTCATGCAGCGCCCGTTTGTCGCGCCTGATGGCGACCATCAAGTAACCTGCAAATAGCAACAGCGCCGATAGCGCATTGGCCAGATACCGGGCAAAAGCTCTCCCCGGACCTGCTTTAGAACCGTCCGGCCTCAGCACGTGGATGCCCATGACCCGCTTTCCGACGGTCGTCGCCCAAATCGACACGCCGAGAGTGTGGTAGAGGGCGTTGCCTGCAAGAACAATCCAGTCAAGCGCGGTCCAGGTTGCCTCCTCCGAAACGAAGTATTCGGACAAGGAAATCCCAGGCCACAGGGCAATCAACACCAACTGGGCAGCCATCAATACGATGCCGTCGATCAACGCGGCCGCCACCCGAATCCAGAAACCGGCGGGTCTCCCGGCTGGGAACAACGCCCCGACGGGCACCCTCGCTTCGTCAAAGGGCAGCCCGCAGGCATAGCAGTAAGCAGCGCCCGGTTCGTTCAGATTACGGCAGCGGGGACACTCCGCAGGGCCCGACGAGACCTCAGCCGACGGCGCGACGTTGGCCGTTCCGGGACCGGTTGCGCCCGCGGCCAAGCTCGCTCCGCACTCGCGGCAGAAGCGGCTGCCGGGGGGATTGAGAGTGTTGCAGGTCTGGCAGCGGTCCGGCAGTCTCACGCCGCATTCGGTGCAATAGAACGCCCCGGCAGCGACAGGGCGCTCACAGCTCGGGCAGGTGGCTCCCAAGTCCCTACTCGTGCCCGGCGCGCTCCAGCAGCTCGATTCGCACGTCGCCGGGAGCGCGGACGAAGGCGATCTTAAGCCCCGGCCGGAGCTGGTGCGGCTCGGTGGAGAACACGGCGCCCTTCCCCTTGAGGTCGGCCGCAGCCGCGTCCAGATCGTCCACGCGCAGCCCGAAGTGGTCCAGCCCCAGGTGCGGATCGACCGGCCCGGCCGGGGTTTCCGCGCTGGCGCGGGCAATAAAAATGATCAGGCCGTTAATGTCAATGTCGACCCTCGGCTGCCCGTCGGACTGCACCGACTCCAGTATCTTGGCCCCGAACATCTGCTCGAAGTAGCGGGCCGTCTCGATCGGCTCCATGCTGCGCAGGTGGATGTGGTCATAGGAATAGCTGACCATGTTGTTGCCCTCCGGCATATCAAAAGTATCTCGGCGTTTGCGTTCACTCCAGCCTGACCCGCCGCCGCAGCCAAGCGCTCAGCAGGTCCACCCCGATGACCAGCAGAAGGTACCACAGGATGATCAGGAACACGTCGCTGAAGTGGAAGAAGCTCAGGCTCAGGCGGAACTCCCGCCCCAAGCCACCGGCGCTGACGAAACCCACCACCACCGTGGTGCGTATGACCACCTCCCAGCGGTAGAGCAGGTAAGTGGTGAACTGGGGCAACGCCCTTGGCAGGATACCATACAGGAACATCTGCATGTTGTTGGCTCCGGCGGCCCGCAACGCCCGCGCCGGGGCCGGGTCCAGGTTTTCCACGACCTCGGCAGTCAACCGGCCCACGATCCCGTAGTTGTGGATGCCCAAGGCGATGGCCCCCAACAGGACGCCCGGCGACAGGAAGAAAACGATTATCATGGCCCACACCAGCTCCGGCACCCCACGAGTCAGGGTGAACACCACCCGCACCAAGAAGTACAGCATGAGCCCCGGACGCGACGGCGCGCCGCCCAACTCGCCGCTGCTCACGTTGCGGGCCGCCGGAAGCATGGTGAGCAGCGCCCCGATTCCGGCGAAGCTGATGGCCAGCACGCTCATCGCCAGGGTGTTGTAGGCCAGCTTCCCGGTCTCCAGCCATCGTCCCGGTTGGAGGAAAGCCGGGGCGCCGGAAGAGTTCGTCCCCAGCAACTCCGCCACGAAGCTCCCGGCGTTGCTCCAGGTCTTGACGGTGAACAGGCTGGCGAGGCCGCTGTCCCCATCCAGCAGAATGAACCCCCAAGACGCGGCCACCAGCGCCAGGAACCCGTACAGCGACGCCCTCGCGAAGGTTAGGGGCCGACGACGTTGGCGGTAGGCCCGCACCACTTCCCCGGCCCGGATCACGACACCAAACTCCGGCGCACCCGGCTGCTCCAAAGGTCGACGGCCACGATGATGGCGACCATCAGCAACAGCAGCGTCCACACTTGATCGAAGAGCAGGTCGTGCAGCGACAGGTGTATTTGGTAGCCCAAGCCCTGAATGCCGACAAAGCTCATTATCGCCGCCGCCCGGACGGCGCACTCGAAGCGGTAGAAGGTGTACCCCAACAGATCGGGCAGGGCCATGGGCAGGTAGCCGTAGAACAACAACCGCACCGGCGACGCCCCGGCCGTCCGCAACGCTCGCAGCGGCTCGGGCGGCACGTCCTGAAGCTGGTCGGCGTAGACGCGCCCTAGAATTCCCCCGTAGGGCAGGCCCAAGGCAATGATGGCGGCCATCGGGGACAGCCCGATGGCGCTGACCAATAGCACCGCCCATACCAGCTCGTGTACCGCTCGCATCCCGCCCAGCAGGAGACGGCTCACCGTCATCATCGGCCCGCGTAGCCCCGAGGAATCGGAGAACACAACCCCGGAGGCGATCACCCCCAATGGAAACCCGATGAGCAGGGCCACCGTCAGGCCGGCCACGGAGTAGGCCAGCGTGTGCCACGCCGCCTTGACCGCGATGGCCAGGAAGTCCGGCGACAGGTCCGGCGGAAACAGGGCCAACAGGAAGTTCAGGGCCGCCCCGCCGCCCCCGGTATGCACCCAAGGGCCGTTCCAGTCGATGCCGGTCAGGCTCCAGACGAAAGCCGCCGCCAGCAGGAACGTGAGCAACCGGCTGCTCTCCCAAATACGACTAGGGAGCTTCAGCTACGACCTCCGGGGCCAGTTGGTCCAGGTCGTACAGCCGGTCCAGCAGTTGCTCCGTTGCCGCCGAGGTGGGCACGTCGAACTCCAGCCGGCCCTGGCTGAGGCCGATGATGCGGGAGCAGTATTTCCGGATCAGGTGGGGGGAATGGAGGCTTACGATCAGGGTCTTGCCGCTCTCGGCGGTCAGGCCGGTCAACAGGGCCAGCATTTCCTCGGCGCGGGCCGGATCCAGCGAGGCCACCGGCTCGTCGGCCAGCACCAGCCGCGGCGACTGCACCATCAACCGGGCGATGGCGACCCGTTGCTGTTCCCCGCCGGACAGGTGGGAGGTGCGCTCGTTGATCTTGTCGGCGATGCCCAACCGGCCCAGGATGTCGAGGGTTTCTTGCCGGTCCTGCGCCCAGACCAGTGACAACACCGACTGCACCAAGCCCCACTGGCCCAAACGCCCGGCCAGCACGTTGTGAATCACCGGCAACTGGGGCACCAGGTCGTATTGCTGATGGATCAGCCCCACCAGCCGGGCCAACTCCCGGCCTGGCTTGAGCTGCGACAAGGAGCGCCCGCCGATGACGACCTCTCCGGTGTCGGGTGGAACCAGACCCGCCAGCAGGTTCAGCAGAGTCGTCTTGCCGCTGCCGCTGGGGCCGGCCAGCGCCACGGTCTCGCCCGGCTCGACGGTGATGCTGGTGGGCGCAAGGGCCGTCGCCCGCGGATAGCTTTTGGACACGTCCCTGGCCACCACCAGCGGGCCCGCTTTCGCGCCGTTTGCCGTCACTGGACCAACCCCAATCCGCGGGCCACGTCCTCGATGGCCTGGTAGTTGCCGTTATTGGTGGCGATGAACTTTTCCGTGCTGAAAAGCTCCAGGATCTCGCCGTGCTCCTCGACGTTCAGCTTCAACAGGGCCTCCTGAATCTTGCCGGTGAAGTCCGCGCCGTACACGTCGTCAAGCTCGGCCCGGACGGTCCAGTTGTAGTCGAAATAGTCCGGGGTGGTGTAGAACTCCCGCACCTTGGCCGGGTCCGCCTTGCCTTCCCGCACCGCCCGGTCCCAAACGTCCTCGTTCAGCGCGCCCACATCGAAGGAACCGCTCTGCACCAGCGACCAAGTCAGGTCGTGCGACCCGGAGAAGTTGGGCACACTGCGGAAGCCGCTATCGGGATCGATCCCGGCCTCGGTCAGGAAGTGGCGGGGCATCAGGTGGCCCGACGTGGAGCTCTCGCTGCCGAAGGTGATGGTCAGGCCGGAGGCATGGGTGGCCAGTTCCTCCAGCGAGTTGATGTCCAGGTCGGCCCGCACGATGAACTTGGAGTGAAACACCGCGTCGTGCTCCCGTTGCGCGATGGCGAGGGCGCCGGGGTTGCGCAGGCGGGCCTGAACGCCGGTCAACCCGCCGAAGAAGGCCATCTGCAATTCGTCCTGAGTGAAGGCCGTGACCACCGCGGCGTAGTCCACGCTGGGCACGTACTCGACCGTGACGCCCAACTCTTGGGAGAGGTAGTCAGCGAACCCTTGGTACCGCCGGGCCAGGCGGGCGGTGTCCTGATCGGGAATGCCGCCGACCTTGAGCGCCGGAAGGTCGGCGCCGCCGGAGCCGCAGCCTGCCAGCGCCAGCGGCAACGCCAGGGCCGTCAAAAGCAACAGAAGAAGGACCGGTTTGAAGCCAAAGAGATTACGAGACAAAGTCAGAATTCCCGCCGAAATTACCCGATTGGCGCACGGAGTATGCCCCCGAAACGGGACATGGTACTCCAACGGAATACCTTGGGGAGGAAAGGCGGGAGGTCTGTCGGGGAAGCTCTAGTCAGCCGCTAGAGCAGGGAAGAAGCAACCCGGTGGGACCGCCAGCCGTTCCAGGCCCCGCGGTCGCCGCCTCAAGTAAAGCCGATGGTCAGAGGTAAACGCAAGTATGTAAGCGGAAGCGCCATGCCAGCAGTCTAGGAATACACCGGGGTTTTGTCAATTCGATGCAGATTCGCCACTGAGGGCGCAGAGAGCGCGGAAAAGCCTAAAAACTCCGTGCTCTCTGCGGTTAAACCCCGTTCCCTACCGGGCCAGGCCGTAGGGGATGGCCTTTACCGCCGGGTCTTCCGACTCCTTCATGAAGTCGGCCACCTGCACCACCAGCTTGCCGACGGCGGTGCCGCCCCAGAACCATTCGTGCAACGCGGCGTCGGTGGCATGGGGTTGCTGCTCCATCCGGGCCTCGTAGCAGAACGCCTTGAGGTCGTCCACGCAGTACCGTATGAACTGCGGCACGGTGACTTCGGGCGGGCGCTCCGGCGTGTCGGTATCCTCGCCTTGGCTGTAGGCTTCCAGGAAGCGTATGACGCCCCGGAACCGCCGTTGCGGCACCCGGCTGACGCCCACGGCGGTGCGGCCGTCCTGCCTCTCCAGCCACCGTTCGTAGTAGGGACGGAGGGCGGTCACCTCGTCGGCGGCGTTCAAGCCCTCGGCCTGGCCGGAGTTTTCCGTCGCCGACGCCTGGAGCAGCGGCTCGGGAGCGTCGGCGTCCGGGAAGTCTTCCAGGACCGGCCCTCCCTCTTGGGCCAGCAAGTCGAGGGCGGCCTTCAGCACCTGATGTTGCAGTTCCGGGTCGCCGGGGCGGCCCAGCGCGTTGCCGAAGTTGAAGGGCACCCACAGCATTCTCGACGGCCTCACCCGCTCGGCGTGTTCCCGCACGAAGGCGATCCCGGTGGTGCTGATTCCCGCTTCCTCGAAGCAACGGGCAAGCACGCTGACCGCGTGCGTGCAGAGGGGTCAAGTGGGGGTCAGCAGCGCGACGTCCACGCCTTCGTCAACCAGCCGCTGCGCCACCTCCGGCCCGGTCTGCTCGACGATGCCCGAAGCATCCCGAAGCGCGCCCATGAAGGAGTAGTAGTTGTCGGCCAGCGAGCCGATCACTCCCCGGTCTTTCAGCTCCCGCAGCCGGTCCATGGGGAAGGTGACGTTGATGTCGCGGTAGATGCTGGTGTGGTCGAAGCCGATGCTGACGTGGCTCTGAATGATGTCGGCCGCCGCCGTATCCCGCGGAATCACCCGGTAGGAAGTGTCGCCGCCGCCCTTGTGGTCGGTGATGAACGGCGCGTCGTCCCGCAGGTGCAACCCTGCCGAGGTTACAAGAGCCACCCGGCTCTCCGACAGCGGCTTGCGCATGGGAGTCCAAGGGGAATCGTCATGGTCGAAACAAGGGAACATTTGCAGCATCTTCCGCTGCACTTCACTGAGCAACTCAAGCCTGGGCATAATTAAGCGTCACCTGATAATCGAAATTTCGCCAAAGGGAAGCAGTCCTGCGTCATAAAGTATGCCCCGCCCTTTGGGCTGTCAAGACTGGCTTATCCTGGGCCTTTTCATTTTCGGCGGACGAATAGCCGAACCCGTTGGGCAACCACGAGGGTGCCCCTACCTACACCCGCCCCCAATCATAAAGGCAGTCCTTGTGGCTGCCCTGGGCGGGCAATGAAAAGGCCCTGCCTTGTGACAGGGGGGCGTTGACATTCCCGAAAGCGGCTTCATAGACTCGATTAGCGTGGTGGTGTGGCCGGCGATTGGCCGGACTGCCAGGCTTGAGGGACGTACCCCGGCGGGTGCGTCTCTTTTCTTTTGAGGTTGGTGGGATATGCAGTCACAGGGACCGGTAACTTTCGTGCTTTCGACCGACGAGGTAGACCGCCACGGCGACATCGTGACCGCCGAGGGCTGGCGTTTGGACGCCTACCGGCGCAATCCGGTGGTCCTCTGGGCCCACGACTACCGGCGTCCGGCCATCGGGCGGGCGGTGGAGGTGTGGGCCGAACCCCACCGGCTGATGGGCCGGTTGGAATTCGCCCCCGGCCCGTTTGCTCAGGAGGTGGCCGAACTCTACCGGGCCGGGTTCCAGTGCGGGGTCTCGGTGGGCTTCCGGCCCATCAAGTTCGAGCAGCGGCGCGACGAGAAGACCGGCGGTTTCCTGGGCTTCCGGTTCCTGCAACAGGAGTTGCTGGAAGTCAGCGCGGTCCCGGTGCCGGCCAACGCCAGCGCCCTGCGCCGTTCCCAGGAATACCCGGTCGACGAACTGCTCGGCGTCCTCCGGCAAGCGCGCTATCAATCCATGCCAAACATATCAGGAGGAGCTTAATGACCATTCCAACGGAACACCTGGACCTGATCAAGCGAGAGTTGACCGGCATCCGGGACTTCTACGAGGCGCGGCTCGACGCGGAGGTCCCGCCCATCAAGGAGGAGCTGGACCGCGTATCCGGCCGGGTCGCCAAGCTGCACGAGGTGTGGCGGGAGGGCGAGCGGCGGGCCTTGCTCAACCAGCACGCGGGCGGGGAGCGGCCGCGGGTCCACTACGGCAAGTACGCCGGCCTCGACCACCTGGACCTGGCCTGCGTGCGCAGCCTGCTCGCGGCCCAGCAGCGCGAGCCGTCGGGAATGAGCCCGCGTATGCTGGAGGACTGGCAGACCAACCTCAAGGCGGCGATGGACTCGACGACGGCGGGGGCGGGCGACGAACTGGTCGACACCCAGGAAGCCCGCGCCCTGTGGGACGACGTGAACCTGGAAACGGCGGTGGCCCCGCTGTTCAACACCATCCAGATGCCCGTAAACCCGGCTAAAAGACAACTTTTTTTCCGATCACGGTCATGGTCCTTCTTGAGGTTGATGGTTTCCTTCCAGAGGTTTTCACTCAAATCAACCATTTGGGGCGACAGGTGATAGTAAATGTCTATGTGGTCGTTGAAGACCTCAATCCTCGAGATGAAGGACTTTAACAGATCCTTGACGGCCTTCTCTTCCCCGGATTCCATGTAGGTCCTGACATCCGTCAGCATGGCGACGATTGCTTCAGGGTCCGATAGGAACAGTCGCGCTTCTTCGGTGTCCTCCATGATCCTATCGATCTCCCGGGTTAACGTCGCCCTTTCCGTCCCCAGGCTATTGATGTTTTCCATCAGTGAGTCAAGGTTCGGGTACTTCCTCCCGTACTCGAGCACAATATCGTTCCCGTTCCTCAGTTCCTGATCAATCTCGCTCAGTCTCTTCTCGAGAGCTGCCTTGTTTGTCTCCCCTTCGCTGAGGAACTTCTGCCTGTCCCTGCCAGCCGTGGTCAACTGCCGGTCCAGGTTCTCCTTTATGAAGACGTAGTTTACGAACCGGTCTATGACCAAATTCTCAAACTCGAGCATGGGGATGTTTTTCTTCGGGCAGGTCTCAGTACCCTGATACTTCTTCTTGGCGCACCTGAGCTTGGGCTCGTATCTGGGGTCCCTGAGAACCAACATGTTGTGAGCCTCTTCAGGTGTTCTGCATTCGCCGCACTGGGCAATGTTGCTGAAGAAATGCGGGCTGGAATGGCTCCGGGTCGGTCCCTGGGATACGGCCCTTGCGGAGATCTTATCCTGTAATTCGACGTAATCGTCAAAGCTGATGGCCGCTTGGTGGGCCAGTTCCCTGGATCTCTCCACCGGCATTTCCTCTGGGCGTCCCGGGAGCCGGGATTTGGGGCGCATTCCCCGGACGGTGTAGCCGGTGTTGTGCGGGTTTTGGAGGATGAACCGCACTGCGCTTTCGGTCCAGGGCCCCCCCGTGGGTCCGGGTATGTTGTGATCGTTGAGGTACCTGGTTATGGTCAAGGGTGAGTCGTTACTAAAGCCCATCCCGAGTATCTTCAACAGGTGGGGCCATTCTTCCGGGTGCGGCTCCAGTTTTGGACGGTCTTGCCCTCCCACGTTCATGTAGTGGATCCTATACCCATAGGGAGCTTTCTTCCCTATGTAGTAGCCATCCCGAATTGACCCCCGTTGCCCGCGTTTCGTGTGATAGGAGGTGCTGCGTGAATTCCCCTCGTTGACCAAGGCCTTGACCTGCCAGGTCAGGGCTGACTCTCGGGAGTAGACCTGATTTTCGGCGACGCTGTGCAGGTATTTGCCCGCCTGCTCAAGGCCCTCGGTGTAGGCGTAAAAGTCCCTGTTGCTGCGGGTGAACCTGTCGAGGTCGAAAAAGATTACCTCGGTGATTCCGTTCTTTTTGTCCAGGACGTATTCCACCATTTCCAGGAACTGAGGTCGCTGTTTTGTCGAGAGCCCGCTCCCCACATCTTCGAAAGACCGGATGATGCTAATGTTGTTTCGTGCGGCGTAGGCGCGATTTTCCTCGTGCTGGGTCCCCAAAGACATCTTGTCCTGAGGATTGGTGGACACACGAGCGTATTCGACCCCTTTCTTCTGGACAGACGGGGGCTGGGCCGTCTCGACTTCTTCGGGATGGATCAGGTTGCGTCTCCTGGCGGCAGGTGTCATTTCGTTCTCTCCTGATCCTAGAGCAGTTTCTTACCGGTGTAGAACTGGTACATAGCGACGATAAACCTCTGGGAGTCGATGGAGGGTGGCCCCTGGGGCTTCGGGAGTTGCCTGAAGTCGGGGTCGGCTATGACGAAGTCGTAGCTCCTCTGCACGTCCAGTGCCGATCCGTGGGACGCAGCCACCTTGACGGTGGTATCCAGGCCGGCCGTCTGGAGCAGGTCCTGCAGGGGTACCTGGTAGTAGTCTGACAGCTTGGCCAGCGTCCTTATCCCGGGTCTCTTGAGTCCTCCTTCCAGGTTGCAGAGATAGGCGTTTGACACCCCGGTGTCGGCCTCCACCTGTCTCAGGGTCCTCCCTCCCCGGAGGCTCCGGAGGAGCTCTCCGATGGCCGGTCTTTCCATCCCCTGGCCTCCGGCGGGTAGGGCAGGGTGTTCTTGACTAATTTCGCTCGTCTGTTCTAATATAACCATGTTCTTCGTAACTGTTCAGAGTTGAGGGGAAATCAGCAGGCTGCGGCATTCCAGGAGGGGATTGAGGCCCCGGGCCCGCCAAGTGCCAAAGAGAGATGCCAAGGTCATTTTGCTGTTGCTGCCCGCTTCCGAGCGGGTGCCGCCGCTGATTTTACGGCTGATCACCAGGTGGCGCAGGCTCCGTTCCGCGGCGTTGTTATCCGGGGGAGTTTCCGGGTGGGAAACGAAGACGAACAACTCCTTGATATGCCGCTCAATCCGCCGGCACAGTTTTCTCTGGACGGCCAGCCGGTCCTCCAGGAAAGGGCGGCACAGCCCAAGCAACCGCCTTTCCAGCGTCAACTGCTCCCGTGAGGAACAGCCCCCGGCCGCCCAACGCACGGCCTTGGCGTAGAGCCGTTGCACCCTCCGGGCCCACCGGACAAGACCAGCGTCTTCCGGATACAACACTTTCAGCTTGTGGATGTCCCGCAACAGATGGGCCCAACACCGCTGCTTCAAGCCGGGGTAGTGGTGATAGGCCACATAGAAGTCGCTCACCAGAATCCCGCCGAAGGACTCGCCCAGGACCTCGTCTATCACCTCCCCGCCCCGGCCCCGGCGCAGGAAGTACCGCTCCGTGGACGTGCTGAAGGTCCAAACGTAGCCGTTGACTCCGTTCTCCCGCCAGCCGGTCTCATCGGCGTGGACCACCGGACTGCTGCGGATGCGTTCCAGCACTTCAGCTACGGCCAGCCGGGCCTGCTGCGCCACTTGCTGCGCCACACCGGCGATGGCCCCTACGCTCAGCTTCAATTGATGCGCCGTTTGCAGGTACCATTGGATGGTCCTTATGGGCAGCCGGCCTTCTTCCCGCAGGGCCGCAATCAGGCTGACCAGCTTGATCCCCAACCGCTGCCGGCCCACGGCCACTTCCCGGAGGGGGTCCCGGGGCAGCCTCCGTTTCCGGCACAGCGGACATCTCCGGGCGATGAAGACGTGTTCTGTAACTTCGGCAGGACACACCGGAAGTTCGATGACCTCCCGGGTCCGCTGCACCCAACCCCCGCTCAGGGTAGTATGGCATTCGGGGCAAAATTCCGGAGCGTGGGTCACTTGCGCGGTGGGTTCCATCCGCAGCCGGGCAAAGCCCTGTTGACGCTTCCTGCGGGGCTTCTTTTCTTCCCCCACCCCCTTCTTGCTCCTAACGGCCGGTTTGTGGCCCGGCATCCTGGCTCCCGGTCCGCCGCCGAACCGCCGGACTTCCAGGCTCTCAACCCGCTGGCGCAGTTCGGAGATGACCCCCTGCTGTTCCGCGATGATCGCCAGCAGGGTTTCCCGGCTCGCCTGTTCCAAGTCCAACTCTGGTTCCATTGTTCCTTTATGCCACAACTCCGCCCCGGCCGCCAGCATTTTTCAGCCCGACGGCGGGCTTCGCCAAATTCGCCTCACCAACTCTGAACAGTTACTGTTCTTCCATCCTGTGGTCTGACTTGCAATTTTATGCTATAATTGTACAGCGGATGCTATACCGACAAGCAGGTGAGGAGGACACTGAACAAGGGGTTTCAGGTAATATAACACGATGGAGACAGGAAATCAAAATACTGACCCGCAGAGGTCGGAGAGCATAGATGCTGAACATTCAGACAATAAAGAGGCTCAGCAGAGAGAGGCTCGGCGGCAACGATTTCACGCACTGGTGAACAAAATATCCGAGAGCAGGCGAAATGACCTGTGGCTCGCTGCCCGAGAGGTGAAGAGGATGGGTTCTGAGTCCGCAGGTGCGGATGAGCCTGACTGGGATGCCATGCCCAGGGTAGCCAAGGACTTTCACGTTGCCCGGCTCATGGACGATGCCAGGGACGGGGGTCGGACTGGCGGTGCCCAGCTTCCTAGCACACGGGAATCCGAACCCGATGACTTCGACGGAGTGCCCGCCTTCTAGCCTGCATTCCGACCTGGGCCTGCGAGAGGTTGCAGGTGAATCTTCGAACACACGAAATGAGCCGCGCCGGTTCTGTTCCGGAGCGGCCTTGGCTTCGCGGTGTATTCCTATGTCCGTCAGTTCAGGGGAATCTTGTCTGTCAGAACCCCTTCAGGTTGCTCTTCGGTCGAGATGGTGTCGTGGTAGACGACCACTGCCTGGTCGCCTGTCACACGCACTTCCTTCACCAGCAGCTCCAAGAGCTCCTGCACAAGGTCCGGGACGGAGCTTTCCAGATAGGTTCGCGGGTCCCCTACGGTGTCCCTGACGCCTTCCTCTTCTCCAATGAACTCCAGCCTGTCCAACTCGTCCCGGGCGACCAGGGCCTCATAGGCCAGTCCCGCGACCGTGTTGTTGATCTCGTTCACCCGGCTGGCTGCCTCCGAGTAGTTCCTGTCACCCTCTTCCACTTCTCGGAGTATATTCAGCTTGGCTGCGTTTAGAGTTGTTATGTTGTGCTCGGCCGCGAGAAGTCTGTTTACCTGAGTTTCGGCTGCTGGACTGATCGTCTCCTGTAGGTTCTCCACGAGACGGGCATCCGCCCCGCTGGCGACCATTCGGTCGACGAGCTTGGTTATTACCCGGGTCAGCAGTTCGTCGGCGGCTATGGAGGGGGTGTAGCACTTTCCGTCCCCGGCATTGTCGCAGGAATATTCTCCACCGGTCCGGCCCATGGCGATGTTGCAGGTGTTGCACCACACCATCCCGTTCAGGTCGGGCCCTTTTTGACGTACGATCGTTGGTTCGAGCATTTCGTTCTCGTTGCCCTCTGTAGAATTATAGTCAATCAGAATGAGAGGTATTGTCAAGGGTCTGGGCTCTGTTGTGACTCGGATTGGGTGACTGAGCCTCTCATTTTGGCCTGGGTCGCCTCCTGTTGCCAGACTTGGTGCGGTCCGAATAGAGCCTGGCGTAGGCCTCCATCCTGTTAGCCTGCTCCTGGGTCAGCATCCGGCTGGGGTCCGGATCGAAGGACTCATTCAGCGCTAGGAACACCGGTGTCTTGGGGCGAAGCACTTCTTCATCCGAGGGCCACCTTGGGTCTGTGGTGGTCTCGACGGCGGAGAACGTTGCGGTGGTGTACCCGACGGCAGTGATCAGTCCCCGGACCTTGCCCAGGGCCAGGTGCTCGGGGGAGTACGTCCATACGGTAACCGGTGTGTCGGGTCTCAGGTTTTTCGATTCCCCGGGGTTGGTGAGCAGGAACACGGTTCCTGCTTCGGTTTTCCGGTAGATGAATCCTAGGGGCATGATGTAGGGCGTGTTCATGGGTCCTCCTTGTTGGAAAAATGAAAAGGGACAGGCTGGTGCCTGTCCCTCGGTTCGCGGTAGGGTTGTTCCTCAGGTAAGGGGTTTAAGGCTGACTATGGTCGTTGAAGTCTACGGGCCTCTCGTTGGCGCCGGTTTGCGTGATGAGGATGCATCGAGAATTCTTCTTCTTGCTGAGGATAAACCCGTGAACGGCACGGCGACCGGCGCCCTGTCTCGGGCAGAGCCGGTCGCCGCTAGCATTCATTCTTGACCTTTTGTGCGGATCTGTGATTATCTGCGAAGTACCATTGGTGCTGGGTTGGCGCACTCCTATCGCTCTTCGTCCCTCTGCGCTAGTTCTGCCTCCAGCTCCCTGACCCGGGCCTCGGCCGCCAACCTGCCTTCCTCGGCCTGTGCCTGGGCTTGCTCGGCTGCGAGTCTTCCTTCCAGCTCCTGCTCGAAGGTGGGTATCTCCTGTCCCGTCTCCGGATCATGCCACCGGAGTGCCCCTCGTTCCCAGCGGACAATGAGGCCCAGCACGGCGCTGTACCCCTGCAGGACTCCGTCCTCGACCTCCTCGATGGGGACCGGTTCATACCGGCCCTCCGCGAGTCGGTCTCCGGCCAGCCTGGTCCCGTGGAACCTCCCGGTCTCGTCGAATCGCCAGTATTCAGGTATGCCCAGCGCGGCGTACCTGGCCGGTTTGTCTTCGACGTCGATTTCGCCGGTCCTTCTTGAGGCTATTTCCATGACCAGGTCGGGCGGCTTGCCCTGCCGGGAGATGACGTAGCTGTTGTCCTGGCGGTAGAGGGCCGGGTTGGCGTTGAACGAGATGAGCATGTCGGGGGAGATCCGCTGGCTGGACGGCGTCCCCGGCGTGGGGACGATGTATCTTTCTCCCGACACGATGGTGGTGTCCGAGTTGCCGAGGTACTGGGCTAGGTGGTGCAGGTTGCCGTTTTCGCCGAGGTGTTGGACGCTGGTCATATCGTCTGGCTCGCGCTCCGGCGGGTCCGGGAGTGGGAGGAATGCGTGTGTGGTCGTGGGCTTGGTGGTCATGTCTGACCTCTCAGGCTAGCGCCTTTGGTGGATAACGAAACTTGCTGTGTCCCGTCTGAATGGGTCTTGCGCGGTTCGGGAATTGCGGGTGCGGGCCTGCCTGAACGGTGTTCATCAGGAGCGATGGGACAATGTTACCCACGGGATTGGGGTTTCTGCAAGTATTGGGGATGCCTCCCATGAATTGCCATAGGGGGGCGGTCAGGTCCCCGTGGTTGTCCACCAGGCGAGCGCCTCCTCCGGCAGGTCGATCTCCTGCCGGCGCATGCCCGCCAGTGGGCTGTCTCCCGGCAGCGGGAGGGCGTAGCAGATGACTGCTGTCCTGGTGTGGACCTGTATCTCGGCGACGATTATGCCCAGTAAGGCTTTGCACCCAAAGTAGCGTTTGAACCAAATGTCTGATTCAGAACCCAAACTTAACCACAAGTGGCCTCTGAACCAAAACTCCCGCTTGAACCTAAAGTGCGGCCTGAACCCAAAGTGGCTTCTGAATCAAAAGTCTCAACACCTACGGGACTTGGGTAGGGAAACGGAGCAGTAGCCCGGGTCAGGATAGAGATTGGGAGTGCTTTTCGCACTGTTCCATTAGCAACTGAGGGATTGAGTGCCTGCCGGGGAAATCGAGCAGTTCCCCTTTATGGTATGCTCTCCAGACTGGGACATTCTGAGGAGGGTCGGACCTCCCGGTAATATAGGAGGCACTAATCACACGTCGTTCCCGCGTTACCTTGACCGCATAGTCGCCCCATGTATAACCCGTGATAGTCTCGCCTTCTCGAACTTCCATCCATGTTTCCTTTATTTCCACCATGCTCGACTAGCTCTCCTTTTGCGGGTTTGAGACTGTGAGGACTGACCCGCCGGTTGCACTGCCGCCTGACAGACGTGCTGATGGCAGTTGCCGGATGACGGGCAAGAGCGGCAATGCTTTGGGGAACCTTTCTTCAAAGTATTTCTCGGCCCTTCCGGGAAGCCAGTCCTCGAAGAAATACCGCCTGAAATCAAGCAGATACTCAATTGGATAGAGCCGCGCCCTCACCCGCATCCGTGAGGCATCGGCAAACTCATGTTCGTAGGTCGGGAACTGGCTTGGGTCAATCCCCTTTTGCCGCAGGAAGCCGGAGAACATGCGCCCGGTTGAAATATCGGGCATTATTTTATCGGGCGGGATAATCCCATATTCCTCCAGCGGGGCGAACAGGTGCAGGTATATTTCGTTCAGCATGGAGAAATGGTCGAGGGGGATTTTAGCCCGGTTCTTGAGGAACCGTTGGACGTGGACCGGCATATAGGGATTTGACTTGCCCTGCATCCAGTCAAACACCCACCGGCTGACCCGCACGGCGAAAACGGGTGAGAGCCACTGCCCCAGGTTAATCGCCACTTGGGGATGCACCCATGTTCCTTGGACTATGGTGTCGCCTCTACCCCTGATTACTTGCACCAGGTTAGATATGGGAATTCCCATATCTAACGACAACTCCTCCAGAAAGGCTTTGGTCTGGGCCAAACGGTAATAGTCTGCAAACAGTTTCCCCGCCTGTTGACACAGACGGGTAGCGTTGATGTAGCCGTCGGTGGGCCGCTGGGGGACGACCTCGCCATCAACGGAATGCTCGATAAGAAGTTGGGGCTGTTGCACGATGTTAA
The DNA here is from genome assembly GCA_965197575.1 of Dehalococcoidia bacterium. GTDB lineage: Bacteria > Chloroflexota > Dehalococcoidia > Lucifugimonadales > UBA3495 > VXOI01. The sequence continues at coordinate 3,614,034 of OZ240214.1, read as the reverse complement.
ACGGCACCGACAAGTTGTTGGGTTTCCCGGTCATTGTACTTTCTCCGATCGTCAATGTCGTTAGCGCACTGGCAAGCCGTCAACATTCTACCCCACTGCTGTTATGCCAAAAAGCATAAAAAGTTGACGCGCTAACCAAAATCAAGTAGATTTTCCCCGCCAAGCAACTCGCATGACCACGCCTGTCGATACGTGGTCAGAAGGGTGCACACGCGCCACCTTGTTCTCGCTCCATCCGCCGCGCCCTACATCCCGTTCAAAAGCAACTCGGTCGGCCATCAGGGACACCACAAGTACGACCCATTGTGGAACCATCTCTGGCACTATTACACTTTCAACCGAGATACCTACATGGACCATTATCATAAGAGGTCGAATGTCGAGACTACTTTCTCGATGGTGAAAGCAAAATTCGGCTCGGCAGTCCGTTCCAAGAGCCACGAGGCCCAAGTCAACGAGGTCATAGCGAAATTCGTCTGCCACAACATCTGCGTCCTGATTCAGTCGATGTACGAGATGGGAATCAAGCCGGACTTCCGCCTTGAATCCGCCCCGGCAGCTTGAGGCAATGCCTGGTGCCCGCTCCCCTCGCGCCAGAAGGCCCCGGTCGGTGAACCGAGGCCTTCTTCCTTGTGAACAACGGACGGCGTGAACGCCTAAAAAGGTCCCTCTTCCTGAACATCCTCGACCCACCAAGCTGCTATTGAAGTGATGGCTCTACAAACCATTTCACCATTTCGCATGAAGGTCCCCGTGTCGCTATGCGGGACGGTAGACATACATCCTAAACCAAAGCCAAGGTGAAATGCGCAGATAGTGGAGGTCAAACAGCGGTGCCGGATCATTCTCCAAGTACGGATGAGAGGGCCTCACTGACGCAACCAAGCCAATCTTCATCGCCCCTCGAATGTACATCCCACCTTGGCTTTAGTTTAGATGCGGAACGGCTGGCGAACGGCGGTTGAAGTGACCGTGGCCTTTGACCTTGTACGATGGCGGCCCGCCCGCGTTTTGGAGCAACCGCGACTTTCGGAGCAACCGAGAGTTTTGGAGCAAGTTGCTGACTTTTGGAGCAGGGACCACTTATGGAGCAAAGCCCGAACTGGGGATAACGCCGTCGCTGGAGCCGCAGGTGACTCCGCAGACCTGGGTGAACTGATGAACCAAAAGTCCATCCTGAACCAAAAGTCGTGTGGCTGAATCAAAAGTCTGATTCACGTATGACTTTTAGTGCAAAGCATGTCTATGCCCGTATCCGGGCCGTGCAGAGGGGACTAACTGGCGTGGGTGCGCCGCGGGAGTTAGTCGATAGCAAAGTTATGCCCGTGCCCGGCCCGTGCAGAGGCGACTAACTGGTGAGTCCGCCCCAGCGGTCACGGCGTGACATCTTAAGTTAGTGGGGAGAGGGGACTAACTGGCGTGGGTGCGCCGCGGGAGTTAGTCGATAGCAAAGTTATGCCCGTATCCGGCCCGTGCAGAGGCGACTAACTGGTGAGTCCGCCCCAGCGATCACGCCGTGACATCTTAAGTTAGTGGGGAGCAGAGTTATGCCCGTGCCCGGGCCGTGCAGAGGCCACTAACTGGTGAGTCCGCCCCAGCGGTCACGGCGTGACATCTTAAGTTAGTGGGGAGCAGAGTTATGCCCGTATCCGGACCGTGCATAGGCGACTAACTGGTCAGTCCGCCCAGCGGTCACGCCGTGACATCTCAAGTTAGTCCATAGTGAGGAGCCTCCCAGTAAGTCTCTGGTCTCCTGGGTGCTGTCCGCCGCCAGGACCAGGAGCTTCGGGTTTTCCCTGAGCTCCTGTACGTCCCGCCTGGTCAGGCTGTGTTCAGGAGCTGCGTCGTACCTCTGAGGGTCGTTTAGGAGCGGCAGCACGCTGGAGATGTTCTCGTAGGGCAGGACTGTCCGCAGCGCCGTGCGGACCAGCAGGACCTCCGCTCTGAGGGCGTGCAGCCTTGGCGTGGGACACTGGCTCTGGCACGCGTAGCAGGTTTCCTGCTCCCCCGGGTGTTGCCTCGGAGCATCGGTTTTCCGCAACTCCCGCAGGTGATCAGTCCCTCCAGAGCGAACTTGGGAGGGGTCCGTGGCGCCACCCTGGCATCTTCCTTTCCCATCGGGCTGGTTCCCAGGTTGATGGACTGCCACGGGGTGGCGGGGGCGCCGTTCTGGTCCACCCACCGTTTGGCCCCGTAGGCGCAGATCTCCATGTCGACCCGGGTTGTGAAGATGTCGGGTGCCGGTCTCTTCTCGGATACCTTGTGCTGATGGTGGCCGTTGGCGCTGTTTGTCTGCATATCTGCTCCTCCGCCGGTCCCGGCGGGCTTGTCTCCCCCGGGCCCGGGGGCAAGGAAGGGCCGGGGTTCTCGGAGTGCGGGTGGCGGAGGAAGTCCCGACCTGCGGTGCAGGAAGGTTTCCCGGTGCGGCAGGTGTGGGATGTTGGGTGGAGTTGGCTGCTCGGCCCTGTGTCGGGACCAGGTTGTAGGGGGCCAGCGGCTGCTGGCCCGGAAGGCCCCGGGATCCGGCGATCATGCCCGAATTCCCGTGTAGCTGGAGTGCTCTCCTCCCTCCAGCTGGTACCCCTTCGTGGTATCTAATTTCCTTTGGGTTTGTCCGGCATCTCGTACCGCACCGGTTTCTTTCCTGGGTTGCCTATCTTGACCCCGTGCCGTTCCAATATGGGCCAGATATTGCTTTTGAACTCGTTCCCAAAGGTTCCGACCACGGTCTTGGCGATGGGGTGGTGAGGCCAGTGCTCTTGAATTATATGCTGGCAGTCGGCGCTCTTGAACGGTCCCGGTGGTACCGTCTGCAACAATGTCTGCGCTATTTCTTCCCAGTAATCCGCCCGGTTCTCGCGTGGCGCGGGGGCTGGCAATCCCGGTTCTGAGTGGTTCGCGCTTGGGACGTCTCCGGCCGTTGCGATGTGGATCGCCTCGGGCGGAAAATACCGCTTGACGTTGGGTGAGAGGGGGCCGTCCCTGCCGGTGACCACCCAGAGAAAAGGGACTCTACCCTCCGAGTCCGGGATGTCGGGGTCGTCCCGGATGGCTGTGTAGAGAGAGATGAAGTCGCTGTCGTCGCTGAGGACAGCCACGTGGGTGATTCTTCTCAGGGTGAGGTCGGCCATGGCGTGGGCCACGATGGCCATGTCGGCTGAGTTCTTGGACGAGGAGGAGCTGAAGTGTTGAGTGCCGTGTGCCCTGACCTCCATGTCCCTGAACCTGCTGGATGCCCAGAGTCTCCAGAGTCTCCAGAGTTCGGTATGGTCGGCACGGACGTAGAGGTTGAGATGGGATGGGGGCGGAGCATTGCCTGGCCAGGCCCTGATAAGGCCCTCGATCAGGGCCTGTCCTTCTGTGTGGAGATTCTCCATATCCACGTATAGGCCGGAGCCGGTTGGGTGCCGGTCTTGATGTTCCTCTTCGGTAGTTATGGGCACATCCCCTCTCATGTGGCTCTGGTCCCTTTGGTTGCGGTCACTATTGCGTGGAGCTGGCTGCTCAGCCCTGGACCTGGGCCAGGCTCGCGGCCAGGTTGTAGGGGAACCAGCCGTCGCCGGTCCGGAAGGCCTGGGGCTTGGCGGTCTGGGCGTCCCGCATGATGTCGGACCCATCGCTGAAGGGCTCGAAGGCGACTATCTTGTCGTGCCGGACCCGGAACGGCTTCCGGCTGCCTGCAAAGTAGATGTGCTTGGTCGTGAGCCGGTGCCAGCGTGGACCGTCTCCTCCCACTCTATGGGCCGGCTGCGGAAGGTGCTGGGCCGGTAGTAGAGGCACCGGGCGACCCGGATGCTCACGCTGTGGGAGGCTCCTCGGCGCTCCCGGCGCACCACCGTTTCCAGGTAGTCAACTCCCTGGATCACCCATACGAGCTGCTCCGACTTCATCAGGTTGAAGGGGACATGGCCTCTCGCCAGCTGCCGCTTTGGGATGATGCCCTGGGTGATGTCCCGGAGCACCGCGGCCTGAACGAGGCTGGTCTGGGCCCCGTTCTGGTCTGGGCCCCGTTCTGGTCCAGGTCCTGCTGAGTCAGGGGGAAATAGTCCGCGTACCTGGCTAGGGCGTTCTCCTCGTCCAGGGAGAGGAGGCCGTCCTCCAGGGCCCCCTGGACGTCCGTTTCCCAAGCCCGGATGAGGAGCCTGTTGGCTTCACCCTGGCCCAGGCCCGCCTGTCTGATGCTGAGGGCCAGGTCTTGAAGGTGGCTGTCCCCGTCCTGCACGGAGATGGCTGCCAGCCTGGCCTCCATCACGACCCGGTCCGCCCCGGCCCGGTCCAGTTCGGCCAGCGCGCCCTGGTCCGCGGCGCTGTTCTCCAGGGCGAGGCGGTCCCGGAAGGTGCGGAGGCGCTCCTCTCGTCACTGGTGAGGATGCCGTCCCTCATCGCGTGGGCGACGCCCTGCCTGAACCCCTCCTCAAGGGCGCGGTCGATGTCCTCGCCGGTGGCGCGGGAGCGCTGGGCGATGGCCTGGAGTGTCTGCCGGAGGGCGGCCTCGTTGAAGGTGTGGGCACTGGCGGCCTGAGTCACCAGGGATACCATCTCCTGCCAGCCGGACCGGTGGGTCTCCCGGCATTCCGGGTGGTCACGTTGGAAGATGCCGGCCTGCTGGCTGCAGTAGCGGCACTGGCTTCTTATGGCCTGGAGGAACTGGGCGAGGGGCATCTGTTCTCTTATTTGCCTCGGGAGGCGATTCGTTTCTGTCCCACCGGACAGCCCACTACCGTCCTTGGAACTTCTGAACTAAAGCCAAGGTGGAATCTACATTTGTGGGGCGATGAATATGGGCTTAGGCGCCGCAGTAAAGCTCTTCCAGCCGTACCTGGGAGGGCGGTCCAGCGCAGCCGATTGACTTCCTCCATATGCGTATTTCACCTTGGCTTTCGTTGAGGTAAAGAAATCGGGTGACCTGAACCCGACCTCTGAGACCGGCATGCGGACTTTCCAGTGTTTCCGGCAAGGACCTATCCTTCCGGTCCTGTGACGGTCAGCTCCACCCGTTCGGACAACATCCGGTCGTTCTCAGTGCAGATGGCGCCGTCGGCGTCGCAGTCATCGGTGACTGGAAGCACGATGGTCACCGCGTTGTTCGAGTCCGGTCTGACGGTGATTTCCCACCTGACGTTCTTGCCCGGCTCCAGCCGGCGCGCCTTGACCACCTCGCCCCCGGTCACCGTGAAGGCGTGGTCCCGAAGGGTCTTGTAGCTGAAGCCTCGTCTGGGCGTCTCGCTGAAAAGCAGCTCGAAGGTGAATGCGTCTGTGCCGTTGTGAGACTCTGGAGCGTCGTGGACGCTGGCAGTCAGCGGCGCCGCAGACGCGGTCTCGTTCGTCACACTACGGTCGGCGAAGGATGCCGCCGCGTTGCCCACCGCGTCCCGCAGGCGCTCCGCCGATTCACTTGCGGGAACCGTGTAGCTCACCGTCACCGTGTCCTGCGGCGTGACCGCCGAGGCCAGCGTGAGAGTGACTGCGCTGCCGGTCACATCCACGGAGTCGACCGCGCTGACATTGCCGCCCACCGTCACCGTGAAGGCCGTCGAGGCGGGCTCCGAGTTCGCGTCGACGGCCTCGTTGAAGGTGAGGGTCAACGTCGCCCCGTCCACCGACGCCGCGGACAGCTCCGGCGGTACGGTCTCACGCGGCGTTCCACTGCCGTCATCAGACGGAAGACCTTCGCCGATATCGTTGATGGCCAGGACGCGCACCGAGTACTCCGTGCCTCCGGTCAGCCCGGTGATGGTGTGGCTGGTTCCAGTCGCCGACGCATCCGACACGTCCGCAGCCGTGTCCCAGCTGTCCGCCGCCTCCTTCCACTGCACCCTGTACCCGGTGATGGCTGAGCCGCCGTCGGAAGCGGGTCCGGTCCAGGACACGGCCAGGGAACCGCTCTCTTGGGGCGACACGTCTGGCGTGCCGGGTGGGTCCGGAACCTGGGCGTCCGACGACGCGGGGGCGGCAATGACTCCGAAGCTGGTTAGGGACTCCTCGTTCCCTGCATCGTCCGTAAAGGCGACCCTCACCTTGATGGCCTTGCCCTCGTCATCGGAGGTCACCGCGTAGCTGGAGCCGGTAGCGCCGGCTATATCCGTCTCGGAGTTGGAGCCCAGCTCCGACCGGATCCACTGGTAGGCGAAGTCCGCATCGGTCAGCCCATCCTCGTCCTGTATCCCGGACGTGGTTGCCGTGAGCGTCTCTCCGACCAGCGGTGAGCCGCTGATGCCCGGCCCGCCCGTCGCCGGGCTGTTCGACCGGCTCGGCGAGGTTGCCGCCTCGTCGGTGGTGTTGAAGCGCGTACTGCAGTTTGACGTTGACCAGTCGCCCGTTCCCTCGTCGTTCGTCCCCCGTATCGCTACCTCGTAGTAGGTGTCCGGTTCCAGGCCGGATATTGTCGACTGCGGCCGAGCCCGCGGAACGCCCTGCTCGCCATTCGTCCACCGACCGCGGTTCGTGGTGGCCGTCTTCCCCCGGCGATAGCGAAGATCGTAGCTCTTGGTCTGCGGGTACCCAAAGAAGTGTCCGGTGCCCCATTCCACGGTAAGGCTCGTCGCGGTCTGCTCCGTCGAGCATGGCCCCACTATCTTGCGCGGCGGCTCGTCCCTGTCCGTAAGGTTGACCGTCACCAAGATGAGGTTGCTGACCCCGTCCGAGTCGGCGACCCTAACGGGGACGAGGAGCCCATATTCGTCATCGGGTTCATAGTTGTAGAGTTGCCCTGGTTTCGTCTTGAGCTGGCCACTGCTCGCGTCGATTTGGAACATGCTGCCGGCGTACGTATCCTCGATGCTGTAGGTGAAGGTCTCGCTCGTGCTGCCGTCCACTGCGGGGATGGGCGTGCCGACGTTTCTCGCCGTCGGCTCCCGTTCGTGGCCGTACATCTCCAGCAGGGTGCGGGTCGCGGTCCTCTCGACACTCGTGACCCTGATAAGGACGGTAACCAACTTCGAGCCACCCCGGTCGCCTTCACCTGCACCTTATAGATTAGTTTGTGCTCCTTGCTAATCGCCTTCCCCGCCTTGGTGGTCAGAACGCCGGTGTTCGGATCGATGCTGAACCGACTCCTATCAGGACCCTCAAGACTGTAGGTGATGGTCTCTCCGGATTCAGTCGCGGTGACCGTGCCAACAGGGACGGCCGGTCTTGACCCGCTCCAGAAGTTCTCCGTGACGGTGAAGCTGTACCACGCACTTCCGAAACTCGGTTTGGCGTGGACCTCTTGTGTGGCGAAAAACAGCATAAACAGAGCAATACCGATGAGTGGTATCGACCAGCGTACTGTCGCCCGCGCGACGCTACCCCGTCCGCGCCCCAGAACTTGAATTCGTCTATCGGTGCGAATCATGGTTCCTCCTTGTACGATCGTTTTGTGAATAGGGGCGAACCCCAGTGGTTCCGGTCTTTGGGTGCGTTTCTTGGGTGCACACAGCGCAGGTCTTCTGGTTCCGAAATGGGTGAGCCCACGGCGATGAGATGGAGTGGGCCATGTCTGAGGGGAGAACTAGTAGGCTGCCACTGTTGAATTGATGGCTGGCGGAGTATTATGGGTTGGTAATCCGAGAATTTTGGGAAGCGGGGTTGAGGTGATGGTCAAGAAATACCGTGTGGGACTTACGCGGGAGGAACAAGAGGAACTGAAAGGGATGGTGTCCCGAGGGCGGGCGGCGGCATACAAGCAAACTCACGCCCGTATCCTGCTGCTCAGCGATGAGAACCAGGCTGGCGGGGCTATGAGGGACCAAGACATAGCCCAGTCCCTGAGGGTGGGCACCGCTACGGTGGAGCGGGTGCGCCGCCGGTGCGTGGAGGAGGGTTTGGAAAGGGCCCTGGGACGCAAGGAGCAGCTAAACCGTCGCCCCAAAAAGCTGGACGGTGAGGGCGAGGCCCACTTGGTGGCCTTGGCCTGCTCCCAACCGCCCAGCGGCCGGGCTGGTTGGACGATGCATCTGCTGGCTGACCAGTTGGTGGAAAGGGAGATAGTGGACCGCATCAACCCCGAGACGGTGCGCCGGTGTCTGAAAAAAACCGGTTCAAGCCTTGGCTGAAGGAAAGCTGGTGCATCCCGCCCAAGGCCAATGCGGAGTTCGTCTGTGCCATGGAGGATGTGCTGGAGGTGTATCACCGTAAGTTCCAGGACAACGAGGTGCTGGTGTGCCTGGACGAGACCAGCAAGCAACTGGTGCAGGAGACCCGCAAACCACTCCCGCCGCGTCCCGGGGCTGCCATGGCCTACGATTACGAATACCAGCGTAACGGCGTGAGCAACCTGTTCATGCTGTTTGCGCCCCTGGAGGGATGGCGGCGGGTGGAGGTGACGGAGCGGCGTACCAAGGTGGACTGGGCCCGGGTGGTCAGGAAACTGGTGGACGAGGACTATGCCGACAGGGAGCGGATAGTCCTGGTGATGGACAATCTGAACACGCACCATCCGTCATCCCTGTATGAGGAGTTCGAGCCTGCGGAGGCGAGGCGCATAGCGGAGAGGCTGGAAATTCACTATACGCCGAAGCACGGCAGTTGGCTGAATATGGCCGAGATCGAACTGGGAGTGCTGGCCGGGCAGTGCCTGGACCGCCGGATACCCAGCCAGGAAGTCCTGACACAGGAAACTGGGACTTGGCAGGAGCGGAGGAACCGGGAAGCAATCCGGGTGGACTGGCGCTTCACCACGCAGGACGCCCGCATCAAGCTGAAGTCTCTTTACCCATCAATTCAATAGCGGTGCTCCACTAGGAGTTCGCTTGAGAACCCGCATAGCAGATTCTCGTCCGCTGCCTTAGGCTTTCCGGTCAATAGCCTGTTGCGGTCAGTGGCTGTCGTGGTCGCCCTAACCGAGTAATTCGAAACAAAGGCTGTATAAATGCAGTTATACATGCTTTTACCAGTTTCTCCGATACTCGCGGAGGCGGTGGTTAACCCTGAATGTCATCATCCACCTCCTTAGTTACTTGCGGCCATAGAGCCACTGACGATTCGAATCCCAATCGAGAACTGCCCTGCCGACAGCAGGCCTGGACAAAGTCTACAACACTTGTGTGACATTTACGTGCAAATCAACCCCGCTACGGTGACAATTACCGTGCAATTTCTTGTGTCTGGCCGGCATGATCGGCCAAGCCGGGGCCAGTACAGCTTTCGGCGAAGCGGTGACGCGGGGGCTCTGGCGCTGCCGGATACCGGAGGACTGGTACCGCATCCGATATCCGGCTTATGTCTGTCGAGGTTAGTCGGGACCGGAGACGGTGAAGTCCAGCGAGTTGGACATCTTTCTGCCATCCCCGGTGCAAATGGCGCCGGTGGCGTCGCAGCCGGTGGTGGCGGGCAGGACGATTCTCACTGCCGCCTCGGAATCCGGCTCAACGGTGATCGTCCAGCCAATGTTGCTGCCCTTCACCTGCCGTTTCGCTAGTTTCACCGTTCCACCATCCACCGTGAAGGCATGGTCCCGAAGGGTCTTGTAGCTCAGCTTGAGCTCCTCGCTGAACCGGATTTGGAAGGTGAATACATCCGTGCCGTTATGGCTCTCGGGACTGGATTCCAGGCTGACGGTTAGAAGCGATGGGGCCGCCACAACTTCACCAGTGGCCGCGCTGGTCAGAGTTTCCTCGTTGCCCGCATCGTCGGTGAATGACACCCTCACCTTGATTGTGTTGCCCTCGTCGGAATCAACCAGCGTGTAGGTCCTGCTCGTCGCGCCGGAGATGTCCGAGTCATCCGTGCCGTCATTCCATATCCATTGGTAGCTGTACGAAACATTGGTCAGCCCGTCGGAGTCGGCGATGCCGGATGTGCTGGCCGTCAGCGTCTCCCCCGCCTGCGCGGTCCCGCTGATGGTCGGCGCTCCGGTGGCCGGCGAGTTGGCGGGAGTCTCAGGTTCAGTCGCGTCGAACAGAGCAACCTCGACATCTTCGCCGACGGACCAGTCCGGATCGACACCCTGCCAGTGGTAGATGAAGGAGTTGTCGCCCCTTCGGAACGAGGCATCCGTGGATTCGAAGCTCGCTGATGCGACGTAGAGGGAAAAGGCCGTGGCAAGTTCGCTCTTCAGACCAAGGTACAGACCGGACTGATCGTGAATCACAAACTGGACCGCGTATTTTACGCCCCCCAGTTCGAAGTCCGGCGCCGTTATCGACCCCATGCCGCCGTTAAAAAGCGAGTAGCCGGTCCAGTCGGAGCCATCGGGGTCGCTTCCGACCGTGACCGTCCCGGTCCAGATCGCCGGCACCTGGGCCGTTGCTTCGCTTACGAGTGACTCCTCGTTACCGGCGTCATCGGTGAAGGTAGCGCGTACCTTGATGGCTCTCGCAGCATCTGCCGGCGTGACGGTGTATGTGGAACCGGTCTCGTCCCGGATGTGAGTGTCCGAACTGCCGTCGTTCCGTATCCACTGGTAGCTATAGGCAACACTGGTCAACCCGTCGGTGTCCGCGATGCCGGACATGCTCGCAGTCAGCGTCTCTCCCACCTGAACCGTACCGCTGATCGTCGGCGCTCCCGTGGCGGGTGAGTTGGGACGGGCTTCTACCGAGGCCGTCGCTGCGCTGGTCAGCGTCTCGTGGTGGCCCGCATCGTCGGTAAAGGACACCCTCACCTTGATGGTCTTGCCCTCGTCGGCGTCGGCCAGGCTGTAGCTGGCCCCAGTAGCGTCCTGGATGTCCGCGTCCGTGGCCCCGTCATTCCGTATCCACTGGTAGCTGTAGGAGACGTTGTCCAACCCGTCGGAACGGGACTTTCTAAAGAGCGCATCTTTGAATCCAGCTTTGTCATAGCCACCGGAAGAAGGATCAAACCCGAAAGGAATTACTCCAAACAGAAAGCCACCCCAGGCACAACTGAAACCGGACACCAGGAGAATACACTTCGAAACGCTGGGACACCGGACTCGCGGGCCAAGAAAGCCAACCAGCCAAGGCCCACGCAGACGCCCGAAGAACGCAGGGAATATGAACGGGCCAGAAGCCAAACTCCCGAACGGCAGGAATACAACCGGCAACAACGCCGGAAACAGAGCCAGATCGCTAAGGAAACGGGCAAGTGCAAGGACTGCTCCAATTCTGCTATCCCCAATCAAACCAGGTGCGAGACGTGTGCCGAGAAGCACCGGCAGGCTCGGCGGAAGGACGACGCCGCCAGGGGCGCACGGAAGAAGGCACAGCGGGAGCTGAGCAGTTAGCAGAGAATACGAAACTAAAGCCAAGGTGGGATGTGCATATGGCGGAGGTCAAGTGGCGGCGCCAGGCCGTCCTAGCCGTCCTACAAGTACGGGAGGAAGATCTTCGCCGGACGAGCTGGGCTGATCTTCGTTGCCCAAAAATGTGGATTCCACCTTGGCTTTAGTTGAGGTATTAGAGCTTGGTAGCCGTCATATCCGAGATCAATGATGCCAACCTTGACATTCAGGCCTTCGTAATTTTCGGAATGCCAAGCGGCGGCGGCATGGGCGACGGCGCCGCCAGCAGGCGTGGGCTGCAACTCGGGCGACGGTATAATAGGGGACCTAACGCCGTTTTCGCTGCCTGGTGCTGAACCGCCGACTGACTTTTCAGTCGCCCCCGGTCCCTCTTCCCCATGGTCTGTAAAACGCCTCTCGGGCGGGACCGGATACCATTCGTGTGAAATGTCGAAAATTCCGGGCTTCCCATGCAACTCTGCATACAGGCGGACTGGCACGTAGGCCACCAGCATGCCTATCGGTTTGTAAGTGTCATTTATAGGCGCGTTACCGTGCGCCATTACCGCGCCGCCGTCATCCAGAAACCGCTTTATCGCGTCGTACTCATCGCCAGTGCCGTCGATGACAATGACCATCCTGGCGAACGTGGGGTCGGTATCCTCATCGGGCAGCAATCCTGCCGCGTAGAGCACGGCCAATCCATTGAGTCCGCTGTCCATTTTGGGATACGGCAGAGGGACTTCCTTCATGCGAGATATATCCGTGCGTTCCGACAGCGTTCTCAGGACCGATGCCGGCACGTCGGCTAAAATATTCGTATTGCTAGAACCGGTAGTTCGCACCGAAGTTGCGCCGCGAGAGACCAGCAAGTCCTGTATCTCAACGCTGCTCTCACTGGCGCCAATAGAAATGAATATGCCAACCAATTCAGGTGTCCCTCTGGCGCCTTCCGATGACGACTGCGCTGCTTCATGCTCGGCTACGCGAGCTCGAAGCAAGGCATCCAATCCCGGCAGGTCATCAGGAGACGTCCCTGCGCCGGGTGCAGAAGTCGGCATGGGGGTCGCCCCGGTCTCAACCGTGGGCTTGGCATCCTGTCCTCCCGGAGCCGCCGGCCCACAGGCCAACGCTGTCAGCATGCCCACCAGCAGGACGGCGGCGAACAGAATGATTGTCCAGCGGAGAGGCAGATGGCTTTGCATGATGTTTTCAGCTCCCGGCATGGCGCCGGGATAATAATCGCCGTCTCCCCTTATGTCAACGGCCCGGCTGCGTTCGGGACTGCGGCAAAATAGCATATGCGGCGCCCTCGAGGAGCGGCACAGGCACCGCCGGAGGCCGCAGCCGCCGGCCACCCGCTCTGAAGGTCGATAACGACGTAGCCGAGTGGCTCCCCGAGCTGAACGAGTGCTGGTACGTCGACCGAACCATCCGGGTCCGCCGCCAATACGGGCTCACCATCGACCAATCTGAGGCGGACGCCGTCGACAGGGTTCTGTCAGGGTGCGAATCAACCGAGCTGGTCGTGCTGGCGCCGGGAGCCTCAACTCCAACCGCTCCGGCAACCCCAACCCCTGGCCCTGACGTGGACGCCCTGGCCCTGTGGGACGACAACGGGAACGGCAGGATCGTCCTGCGCCGAAGCCCGGGCCCACGGCATCGCGCCGGTCCACCGCGGGCACCCAGCCTATCAGTACATGCGCGACGCCGAAGGATGGCGTGGTGTGTGAATAACCTGAGTTCGGGAAAGCTAAAAGGGATGAGGTAGAAGCTGAAGTTGCTGTTCTGGGATGTGGAGGGAAGGCTTTTTCTGTTGGTGACAGTAGGCGATTAAGCCACAGACCAGGTTGACCAGGAAGTTAGCCACGCTCCGGTGAAGGGTGTGTTCAATTTGGGAAATGTTCTTCAGTTGGTCGTTGATGGTCTCAATAACCGCCCGCTTCCGTAACAACAGTTTGTCCTCCGGGGGCAACGGGCGCTGCTTCATGTTTTTGCGCCGGGGCGTGATTAACTCCAATCCCTGGGCCAGCAGTTGTTCGAACAGCGGTTGGGAGATGTAGCCTTTGTCTCCCAAGAGCTTGCCAAACAGGGTCTTAACCAGGTCCGGCAGCGGCTTGCGGTCATCCACGTTGCCCGGAGTTAGCCGGCAAGCCAGTATTTCGCCCCGGTCATTGACGGTCAGGTGAAGTTTGAAGCCGTAAAACCAACCCATCGAGGTCTTGCCCCGCGCTGCGATACCCGCAAAGACCCGATGGCGTGGAATCCGTTTGTTATGGCATACCTTGATGGCGGTGGCATCCACGAAGGCCAGGCCGGAGCAACTGCCTTGGCGCTGTTGCAGGTAGGCTAACAGCGGGATGAGCACGGTAGGAGTCAACTCAACGAAGCGGTTGTAGCTGACCAGGTCCGGGAATTCGGCGCTAAGGCGGGGTTGGACGTATTCAGTGTAGTAGGCTTTGAAGGTGCGGTAGTGGGACTGGTGAAAGTGAATGAGAATCGTCATGGTCTCGCTGGGGGATAACTGTGGTGCGCGAACCCTCCGCTCCGGGGATTGCACCAGCGTGACCCGGCGCCAATGCGGTTGGAAAGCTTGCCAGAAATCATCGGCATCACAGAACAGTTTAAGCAGACTCATGAAGGATGCTTCCTTGGTATCGTCTACCAGAAAGAATACCCGTTCTTTCTTTGGGAGGCATCCCTTTCCCGAACTCAGGTAACTAGGGCGTGTTTGCAAACTATAACCAGAGTAGAATTGACCCGATGTGCAGCATCGCCAGATAATTCTCAGCATTCTTTTCGTACCGGGTGGCGATACGGCGGAACTGCTTTAGGCGGTTGATTGACCGCTCCACCAAGTTACGAGTCCGATACAGGACCCGGTCGAAGGGGCCATTGCGCCGCTCATTCTTTTTCCGTGGGATGGTGTGGCGGATTCCCCGCCGTCGCAGATAGGCCCGAATCTTCCGGCTGCTGTAACCTTTGTCGCCACAGACCCGCTGGGGTCTTATTCGGGGACGGCCGCCCTCGCGTCTTTTCACCGCCCCACGAGTCATTAGCTCTTCAAACACCGTGGCCTCATGCTGCTGCCCAGGGGTCAGAACGAAGGCCACCGGCTTGCCCCTGCCCTCAACTCGCACGTGGACTTTCGTTCCAAAGCCTCCCCGGGAGCGGCCTAACGCCTGGTCTCCCCCCCTTTTTTGCGCCGGCAGCGTGTTGATGGGCCCGAACGTTGGTCCCATCCACGTAATGGACCTCCCAGTCTATCTGCCCAGCGGCATCAGCCTTCTGTTGTAACTCAGCCAGGAGCCGGTCCCACATTCCCTGCTTCCGCCACCGGTAAAACCGGCTGGCTACCGTAGGCCAGGGGCCAAATCGCTCCGGCAAGTCCCGCCAAGGAGCTCCGGTGCGCAGTACCCACATGATCCCATTGATGACAGCACGATGGTCTTTGCCAGGCCGTCCGGTCCTTGGTTTCTGCGCTGCCAGCAACGGCTCCAGCCGCTGCCACTGCTCGTCTGTCAAGTCCCCTCGTCCCACTCCCTCACCTCCGCATTCTATTTATGCCAGTCAGTTTAACTCCACCAATTGAGTTTGCAAACACGCCCTAGTATTAAGCATTGTTATGCCCGAGACCGGGCCGTGCAGAGGGGAGTAACTGGAGAGGACACCGGTCAGGTACGATCGTGGCGGGCGGTGTCGTCCAGGATAAGACCGAATTGACAGTGGCGCATATTGCCCGTTATTCAGCATGGTCCGGGTGTCCCACGGCTGCATCATTGGTGACTGCCCTTTCGGGGGCGCTCCCGTTCGATAGATTGTGACGTGCCGGTAGCACCCCCTGACGACACGCCTACATGGTAATGGCGGATGGGACAATGAGCACACGCAACAGGAGTGCCAAACCGGCAGTGAAGGCCTCCAGCAGGCGGGAGGGTCTGCCGGCGGAACTATCGCGGGTGAATTTTGGTGCGGCGGGAGTGGACGTGGGCGCCGGGAGCCACTTCGTGGCGGTGCCGAAAAACAGCTGCGAGCAACCGGTGCGCGAGTTTGCCGCGTTCACTGCGGACTTGTATCGCCTGGCCGATTGGCTGGCCGAGTGCAGTGTGGAGACAGTGGCCATGGAATCCACCGGAGTCTACTGGATACCGCTCTTCGGAGTCTTGGAGGAGCGGGGGTTCCAGGTGATGCTGGTAGACCCACGGCGCATTAAGAACGTGCCCGGACGCAAGAGCGACGTGCTGGACTGCCAGTGGCTACAGCAGCTACATACCTACGGCCTGCTGTCGGCGGCTTTCCGGCCCGAGGCCGACATCCGGTGCTTGAGAAGCTATCTGCGGCAGCGGGCCATGCTGGTGGAATATGCGGCCCAGCATGTTCAGCATATGCAGAAGGCGCTGACCCGGATGAACGTGAAGCTCCAGCACGTCATCAGCGACATCACCGGCAAGACCGGTATGGCCATCGTCGAAGCCATTGTGAGCGGCGAGCGAGACCCCCGCAAGCTGGCGCAATTTCGGGATCCCAGGACCAGGGCCGACGAGGAGACCATAGCCCTATCGCTGGAGGGGCACTGGCGGGAGGAGCATATCTTCGAGCTGACACAGGCCCTTGAGTTGTACCGGGTGTATCAGTCCAAGATTGCCGGGTGCGACCAGGAGATTGAAGTCCACATGGGGCGGTTTGCCGACCGCAGCGGCGGCGCTGCACCCGCAGAACAGCCCAGGCGGAACCGCATCCAGGGGAACGCGCCCCGCTTTGACGTCAGGAGCCACCTGTTTCGGATGACCGGAGTGGACCTGACCCGGATCAACGGCGTGGACGCCTACACGGCGTTGAAGGTAATAAGCGAGGTAGGCACCGATATGGCAAGGTGGCCAACGGCCAAGCATTTCGCCTCATGGCTGGGATTGAGTCCCAATAACCGGGTCACCGGAGGCAGGGTCATCAGCTCCCGAACCAAGCCCAGCACCAACCGGGCGGCGACAGCTTTGAGACTGGCGGCAAACGCCCTGTACCGCTCCGACAGTGCGTTGGGAGCGTTCCTGCGCCGCAAGAAGGCGCATCTGGGACCGCCCAAGGCCATTACGGCCACGGCGCACAAGCTGGCCAGAATCATCTACGCCATGTTGCGGTATGGACAGGACTACGTCGATGCCGGCGCGGAATACTACGAGAGCCAGTATCGCCAGAGAGCCTTGCGCTCGGCGAAACGGAGGGCGGCGCAGCTGGGCTACGAACTGGTACATGTATCCGATGATCAGGGCCAGGCACCGAAGCTGCTCCTGGCAACGGCCGCGACCGGCGCGTGAAAACCTAAGTTACTCGATAGCAAAGTTATGCCCGTATCCGGCCCGTGCAGAGGCGACTAACTGGTGAGTCCGACCCAGCGGCCACGGCGTGACATCTTAAGTTAGTGGGGAGCAAAGTTATGCCCGTGCCCGGCCTGTGCAGAGGCGACTAACTGGTGAGCACGCCCAGAATGTATGCTCATGGCGAGGCGTGTCGTCCGGACCAAGACCGAGCAGACACTGGTGCGTATTGCCCGTTGGGTAGCGTGGTCCGGGAGTCGTGCGACTGCATCATTGGTGACGCCCCACCAGAGGCGATCCCGTTCGGGAGACTGTACGTTGTCGGTGGCTCCCTCCGGCGACCCGCCTACACGGTAATCGTGGAGGGACTGATGAGCAGAAGCAAGAGTGGCGCAGAGCCGGCGGGGCTGTCCCAGCTGAACCTGAACGCGGCGGGCATCGACGTGGGCGCCACCAGCCATTTCGTCGCGGTTCCCGCCGACCGGACGGAGCAGCCGGTGCAGGAGTTTGAGGCCTTCACGGCTGACCTGTATCGCCTGGCCGATTGGCTGATGGAGTGCGGCGTGGAGGCCGTGGTCATGGAGTCGACGGGAGTGTACTGGATACCACTGTTTGCGGTGCTGGAGGAGCGGGGTTTCGAGGTGATGCTGGTGGACCCGCGCCGCATCAAGAACGTGCCCGGGCGCAAGACCGACGTGCAGGACTGCCAGTGGCTGCAGCAGTTGCACACCTACGGCCTGCTGTCGGGAGCCTTCCGGCCTGACGGGGACATCCGGCGCCTGCGCAGCTACCTGCGGCAGCGGGCCATGCTGGTGGAGTACGCTTCCCACCACATCCAGCATATGCAGAAGGCCTTGACCCAGATGAACGTGAAGCTCCAGCACGTCATCAGAGACATCACGGGCAAGACCGGCATGGACATCATCGAGGCCATCGTGGGCGGGGAAAGGGACCCCCGGACGCTGGCGCGGCTGCGCGACCGCAGGATCAAGGCCGACGAGGCGACCATCGCCAAGTCGCTGCAGGGGCATTGGCGGGGGGAGCACATCTTCGAGCTGACCCAGGCCCTGGAGCTGTACCGGG
Source organism: Dehalococcoidia bacterium (assembly GCA_965197575.1). Lineage (GTDB taxonomy): Bacteria > Chloroflexota > Dehalococcoidia > Lucifugimonadales > UBA3495 > VXOI01. Next base: position 3,596,475 of record OZ240214.1, on the reverse strand, counting down.
CGTATCAGGCCAGGATTGCCGAGTGCGACCGGGAGATTGAAGCCCAACTGGAGCAGTTTGAAGACCGCAGCGACGGTGAGCCTCCGGCTCCCAACGGCAAGAAGCGCAATCAGAAGAACGCGCCCCGCTTCGATGTCCAAGGCCAACTATATCGGATGACGGGAGTGGATCTGACCAGGATCGACGGCGTGGACGCGTACACAGCCCTGAAGGTGATCAGCGAGATTGGCGCCGATATGACCAAATGGCCCAGCGCCAAGCACTTCGCCTCCTGGCTGGGGCTGAGTCCCAACAACCGCATCACCGGCGGCCGGGTCATGAGCTCAAAGACCAAGGCCAGCGGCAACCGGGCCGCGGCGGCGCTGCGTCTGGCGGCCAACGCGCTGCACCGCTCCAACAGTGCCTTGGGCGCCTTCCTGCGCCGGAAGAAAGCCCATCTGGGAGCGCCCAAGGCCATCACAGCCACGGCGCACAAGCTGGCCAGGCTCATCTACTCCATGCTGAGGCATGGCCAAGAGTACGTGGACGCTGGCACCGAATACTACGAAAGTCAGTATCAGCAGCGGGCGTTGCGCGCGGCCAAGCGTCGGGCGGCGCAACTGGGCTACCAGCTGGTGCCCGTGTCCGATGGTGAGCACCAGGATACCGGCCTGCCTTTCAAACCGGCGGCGGCCGCGCTCTGAAAAACCCTGTTAGTCGGGAGTCAAGGTTGAAGTGTCAGGATAGAGGCGGCGCATTTTGGTTCTGGCATCCTTGGTGGTGAAACGCCAGTTGATGATGGCACCGGCCGCATTGCGTTCTGCCTCGCAGGCGCCGATGTTCCTTTGCAGGGCGTCCTCATCGGGGTTCCGTTTCTTGAGACAGGCCCGGGCCAGTACGCTGAACTCTATCTCGGCCATATTCAGCCAGCTGCCGTGCTTGGGCGTGTGGTGAAACTCCAGCCGTTTGGCGATGCGCCTGGCCTCAGCCGCCGGAAAGGTCTCATAGAGGGACGCTATTCGGTGTGTGTTCAAGTTGTCGAGCACCATTCGGCCCACAGGGATATCGGGATATGCCTCGTCCACCAGCCAGCGCATCTGATGGGCGAAGTCCTGCATGGTGCGCCGTTCGGTAACCGCCACGTGCCGCCAGCCCGCCCGGGGCTCCCAGGTCAGGAACAGGTTCCTCGTTCCCGCTCTCAGGTACTCGTAGTCCTGACGCATGGGCCGCCCCGGTTTCGCCGGGATGGGCGGCGTGAGGTCGGCCAGCAACTGGGTGGAGGTCTCGTCAAAGCAGACCACCGGCCTTTCGGGGTCGTAGGGCTCGGCGTAGAGGTCCAGCACATCCTCCATGTCGGCCACGAACTCCGCGCTCACCTTCGGGATGCACCACTGTTTCTTCTGCCACGGCTTGAGTGCGTTTTTTTCAACCGCAACCGCACCGTCTCGTGGGAGAGGGACTCCACCAGTCCCAGTTCCACCGCCTTGCCCGCCAGCACGCGCAACGTCCAGTGGCCGTGGCCCTCGGGCGCCGGGCTGCAGGCCAGGGCGATGAGATGGGCCTCCGCCCGGTCGTCCAGCTTCCGGCGGCGGGTGATCTGATTGCGGTGTCTGAGCACCTCATCCAAGCCATCCCCGGCGTACCGTCGCTTGATGCGGAACACGGTCCGCTCCGAGATGTCCAGGGCGGCGGCCACCTGCGAGGCGCTCCAGCCCTCGTCTGTCTTGAGCAGGATACGTGCCCTCGTGATTGCTTGGGCAGAACTCCGGCCACCCCTGATCATCTGCCTGAGCCGACCCTTTTCCCCGGCGGCTAACCGAACTGCGAATTTCTCCTGCACCATGAACGCCCTGCCTCCCACAACACTGATTCCTCACCCAAAGGTAGCATCCAAGCCGGGCGCATGGAATATCTGACAATGCGAGATTGACTGGGTACTAAACCAATACCAAGGTGGGATGTGCATTTCGGAGGTCTTGAAGACGACCTAAAGGACTCCACGGCACTTCATCTCACCTTTACGTCCCAACTGGGGGCGACCGACAGTGCGGTCTAGCGATATGTACATTTCACCTTGGCTTTAGTTTAGGTGACGTGCTAGCGGCTAGGACGGTGGTCTGACCAAGGCACGCGAAATGGCAGACTTTAGACTCAAATCTGGCATCGGCACCAGGTCGCAACTCGCTCTGGGTGTCTACTTTGTCTTGAGCATCCCAATGTCCCGACTGGATACCTCGGTCGAGGTTTAATCCAGTGCAACTGATCAACATGCGGCTGGTGCAATGCTCGGAACCAGAAGATATCCTCCAACGGTTCGGCTGAACCGGCACGGTTCACGGCATCTCTTGACACTTTAATAGACTAATAGTATATATCAAACGGCTATTCTGTTAGGTGGAACGACATGAAAGCGACCGCTAAACTAGGCGATGTATTACTACCGGGGTGTAGGTGTCGCTGTGGTCATGAATGGCTCCCTCGAAACCGCTCAGAGCGACCCCGGGTATGCCCGCGATGTAAAAGTCCCAACTGGGATAGACCGCACCGGGCAAGCCGAGGGAAAGACAGATGAGTGGCCAACTCCGGGACCAACGACTGTTCCGCGTCCATGAAGCGCTTCTCATCGCCGGCTATGACGACCGAGCAGTGGTGTCCGAGTATGACTTCGCGGTGCCCAGAACACACCTTGCTCCAGGCAGAGTAGATCTGGCTGCTTTTTCAGACCCGATCCGGCACGACCTTCACACATCCTGCATCGCGGCAGAGCTCGTCGACGACCGGACGAACATTCAGCATACCCTGGGCAAGCTGACTTATTTGGCGCCCCCGGTAGCATTGATACTTCAGCGAGATGGGGTGGACATCTGGCCTGTTACTACGAACCCGAGCCTTCAACCCATCGACCACGTTCCGTACGACACCCTTCCGCAGTACTTCGCGGGTCGTGTCAGGGATTTTGGCCCCGACGCCATAGCAGCTGCAAAAACCAAAGGACATCAACCAAGTTTCTTTGACCTTGATCGAAACCTGCTTCAGTTCGCATACAGAACTACCCAAGAAATCTTGGTGGAGTGTTTTGAAAGGGCTGTGAAAACCGCGAGGCAGTCCACAGAGGCGGACGGAAGATCGGAAGATCGACATCTGACCAAAGCGGCTCTCCAGATTTTGGCAGCCGCCATCCTTGAGGACAAACAATTGTTAGGCGATGAGAAATCCTCAACTGTCGATGGCTTGATTAGGCGTTCCGCCGATCGTTATGGCCGCTATTTCGATCTGCCTTCGATAGACAGTATCGGTCGAAATGTGGCGCAAGTGGCGTTTGACGTCCTCAGACGAAATGTCACCTTCAGGAGCTTCACTAATGAGATGCTCGGATATTTTTATGAAAACACTTTGGTCAACGATAACCTTAGAAAAAAGCTGGGGATTTATTACACGCCTAGGGCGATCGCGAAGAGAATCCTGAGCAGATTGCCTGTCGAAGATATCCCTCCAGCAGACAGAGTCGTTTTAGACGGTAGTAGTGGCTCAGGCAATCTCCTCTTGGCTGCATTCGAGAGACTCGGGGATTTGGTTCCCCGCGGGTGGGACAGGGAGCGAAGGCATGCTTATTTGGTCGAAAGGGTGCACGGAGTAGACGTAGACCCGTTCGCCGTCCAAGTAGCGGGTTTGTCGCTGTTTTTCATGGATCTCCCCGCAGGTGACGCATGGGACATCAGAGCAACTGACTTCACACGCTACCAATTGCATCAACCGTACAGACAGCCAACTGTCCTTGTTGGAAATCCGCCATTTAAGGAGTCACGATCTTTGGAGGGAGCGCGCCACCAACTAGCTACCCAATTCCTCAATAAATACCTCGATATGATGCCGCCCGATGGCTTACTAGGCGTGGTGTTGCCGGAGACATTCTTGGAGAACGCGAGTTGTCGCGATGCTCGTCGGAGACTTCTCAGCGAATGCGAGATTCTGGAGCTTTGCCATCTGCCCGAAGGAATTTTCCCCATGTCTCGGGTCGCAACAGTGATCGTGTTGGCGAAAAAGCGCTCGATGACACGAAACAACCTTCCAGCACCTGTGAGGGTAGAAAAAACATCTGGACTGCGCGAGGAAAGGGAAAATTTTTTGAATGGCGACCGTCCTCGTTTCTCATATGTCGTGCCGTCGACGACGCGGTGGGTTGAAGACCATGACGGAATTGTGTCTTCCTCGCCGCTTGAGAAAAATGTTTGGGACGCTATCCGTGGGCACAAAAAGTTGGCAGAAGTTGCCTCGATACGCAATGGGATCATCCCAGGCGGGGCACAGCGAGAGACCCACATTGGCAATGTGAGGCGCGGTGCTGAATGGAGACCCTGGCTAGGAGGCACCACCGGCCTGGAACCCTATGGTTTGAAACCGGAACAGCAGGAATTCATTATGTACCCTGGTATCCTTCAATGGCCCAGGTTGGACCTTGAGGCTACTTTCGCGACACCTGGATCCAAAGTGCTCGTGAACGCGAACCGGGCCCCAGGGAATCCTTGGCGAGTCTATGCGGCTATCGACGAATTAGGCTACTTTCCCAGTCAAGGGTTCCACTGCCTAACGGCTATTGATCGATTGGTCAGTTTGGAGGAACTGGTTGCGGTTCTGAACAGTTCAATCTCGAACGCGTGGGTTGATAGCTTGAATCGAAAGCGGTGGATCACTAGGCGGACCCTAAGAGACATGCCTTTCCCGGTTTTCACTAACGACGCGCGCGAATCGATCATCACTCGTGTAAGGCAGGTTATGGCTCTGAAACGATTAGCATCAGTCGGATCGGAGAAACGTTACTCAGAAATCGATGCTATCAGGGAGTTGGTGTATTCGATCGACGATCTCGTGTGTAACGCCTTTGGTGTAGGAAGCGATGGTCGGAAGATGTTGAACAAGTACTTTGCTGGCTATCAGCGCCCAGGGATCGAGTGGGAGGGTTTCATACAACCGATAGTTGAAGATGCTGAAGTCCCAAATGGCCGCCTATGGCCCATTACCGGCCAGGTTTTGGAGGTGGATGCGGATAATGGTGTGCTGACACTCTGGGTGCGAGGGTACAACGAGGAACACCCATTGCACATAGGTATTCCCGAGACCATGCCTGGGTGGGCAATTCGTCAAGGCGCTAGGTTCCAAGCCGAAATCCCGTGGGAAAGTCGCAACTCCGAGAGCCTAATCGTAAGCGAGATTACTAATTTCCGTCCACTGGATTTCTCATACACCACCACGGAAGATCTCGTAGCTTTACTAAACAATCCAATGAAATTGGATGAACTGTACGGCGTTTGATATGCCGTATCAACCGTGATGACTGAGTTGCTAGCGACGTTCCTAGACGTGGGACAGGGAGATTCCGCGTTAGTGGAACTCCCCGAAGGCGGCGGAATACTCGTCGATTGCGCCCCTGGATCAGCACCAATGGTTGTTGACCATTTGGAGCGAGCACAAATAGCAACACTGGAGCTTTTGGCGGTTACGCACTCCGATTTAGATCACGCTGGCGGCATTATGGGCGTGGTACGAGGATTCACAGGACCGATTCGAAGGTTAGCGTTTCTGCCAGACCGACCACTGTCGCAGGACCCACAAACAAACCCGAAGTACCGCGTTTTGTTGCAGGAATTGGCCGAGTTGTTGAGAGATGGCACTGAACCTTGGCTGCCGTACGCGGGGAAATCAATTTCCATTGGGGACGTGACGGTGTCCGTGCTGCATCCGTCGGTGGCGGATCACTACAACGCCTTAGCTCGCAGTGATCCGAATGCCAGTTCAGTAGTTTTGAAAATAGAATGCTCGGGGGCCCGTATCCTCCTCGGTGCAGATGTCGAAAGAATGGGATGGAAAGCTTTGCTGGATCGCGGTGCGGATCTTAAAGCCGATGTGTTCAAGTTTCCTCACCACGGGGCTTGGTACAATGGCGCTCCTACCCTCAACGAGATAGTGGATCTTGTGAATCCTTCATTGGTGGTGATTTCTGTTGGCTCCACGAACTCGTACGGGCACCCTTCTGTGGAGACTCTAAATTTGCTCCGCTCTTACCCGACCGACCTCAGGTTTGTTTGTACACAGGCCACTACACGGTGTCACGGCGACCCGGAAACGATTTCGCATCAAGCTAAGGGGCTCTTGCCTGCCGGCAGTCTAGGCGGACAATCGTCTAGAAACAAGCGGTCGTGTCCTTGCGCTGGAAACGTTACGGTAAGGATCGGCGATGACGGAGTTACGGTTAGTCCGACCCCAGAACAACATGGCCTTGTGATCGACTTGTTCGATGATCCACAGTGCAGATGATAATGCTCTCGATGTATGCTCAGCGCAGGGCGGCCCCATTGCAGCATGAACAAATCACGGTGGTACCTCGACTGGTCTTGCGTGCTTCGGAGAGACAGTCAACCGCTAGTACTGTTTCTATGAAGTCTTGTATAGTACGGGAGATTGAGTAGGCTTGGGTATGATCTTCCAGGGAGGCCATACCCGAACATGCCTGCCATCAAGTACAAAGTCGAACTGACACCATCCGAACGGTCCGGTCTGATTGAGGTATCCCGCCGGGGCAAGCCGTTGGCCCGCACGCTAAAGCGGGCCCTTGCGCTGTTGAAAACTGACGAAGGACTCTCAGACCGCGAGGTGGCTGAGGCAGTCTCGATCAGCGCCGCCACGGTTGCCAGAACGCGGAGACGGTTCGTCGAGGAGGGACTCGAAGCCGCAATCAACGACCGGCCACGGCCAGGCCGGGGGCGCAAGCTGAGCGGCATACAGGAAGCGCACCTCGTCGCCATCACCTGCAGCAATGCGCCCGAAGGACACACGAACTGGACGCTCCAGCTACTTGCGGACAAGGTGGTGGCGATGGAGTTTGCCGGGAGCATCTCCCTGGAGACGGTGCGCCGGATACTCAAAAAAACGAACTCAAACCATGGAAGAAGAAAGAGTGGTGCATCCCCAAGGTGAGCGGAGAGTTCGTGGCCCGGATGGAGGATGTGCTGGACCTGTACCACGAAGACTACGACCCAGAGCATCCCGTGGTGTGTTTCGACGAGACCTCCAGGCAGTTGGTCGAGGACGTGAGGCCGCCCATCAAAGCCAAGCCCGGACGGGTGGAACGCTACGACTGCGAGTACAGACGAAACGGTACCCGAAACCTGTTCATGTTCTGTGAACCGAAGGGCGGATGGAGACACGTCGAAGTGACCGGGCGCCGCACTGCGGTGGACTTCGCGCGCCAGATGCGCTGGCTGGTTGACCAGGCGTACCCCCACGCCAGGGTGGTCCGGCTGGTGTTGGACAATCTCAATACGCACAAGTTGGGCTCGCTCTACGAAGCATTTGGAGCGTCCGAAGCGCGTCGTATAGCCAAGCGCTTGGAGTTTCACCACACTCCCGTGCATGGAAGCTGGCTGAACATGGCCGAGATCGAGTTGAGCGTCTTCAGCAGACAGTGTCTGAACCGCCGGGTCGGCGATGAAGTGTTGCTGCGGCAGGAGGTCGCCGCGCTCGAACGCGAGCGCAACGATGCTGGCGCCGTCATAGAGTGGCGGTTCTCTACTCAGGACGCCCGCAGTAAACTCCAACATGTCTATCCATCAGGATTACTTTGAAACGGTACTAGTGCCACATTCCAGTTTGAATATGCACCAACGCAATCGGCCCGCGAGGTAACATCGGAATGAGGATCGTCGCCCTGACCCCCAAACGGTGGATCATGGTACTTCTGGCCGTGGCCGCACTGGCTTCAGCAGCAGGCCTCATAGCCTGGCACCTCATCTCAGAACCCAAGATAGTCCATCTCGACGTAGCAACTGACGTCAGCGACGACAGAAAGCTGGTCGGCATCGCCCACAATGTTTTCATCGGACAGGTCACGAAGAAAGTCGGACGAACCTGGGATGTTGGCTACAGGGAAACCCAGTTCAGGGTGGAGGTGCTGGAGTCCTTGAAGGGACCCTCACCCTCCCTGCGGTAGTAACCATCAATGATGACGGAAGCACTGTCCACGATGGCGGCGTCTGGATATTTCAAGACGATCTGGTATTGCCCGAGATAGGCAAGAGCTATCTTTTTGCCACACGGTACAACCAAGACAGAGACCAGCAAACGGTCGTATCAGGCGGATACGGGAGAATAGAGATAGCGGGTTCGCAGAACCTGACCGACGACGAAGTCCTGAGCATTGAGGCCGACACGGAATTGAAGGCCAGGTTCACCGTCGCCGTTGAAAATCAGATTCCGTTTGGGCGCACCAGGTAATCCATTCCCCACAGGTAAACGGAACCCAAGGAAGCCCAGACCACCAAGCCCCAGTCGTTTCGAACCGGCAACGGGTGGCTCGCCTACAACCTGGGGACGAACCTGTCCCAAATGTAGGGAGCAGGCTGGGCCTTGGCTTGCCAGAGACTTGGGGCCACGGGGCGGCCCAGAAGACGAGAGGGGAGCAAACTCCGGCTCGTCTTTTTCATTCCACAGACATGCCGACGTACAATGAAGCCACGGCGAGGTAGGCAAACCAACACCAGCGTCACTGCGAAGCGCCGGAAAACCGGCCCGACCCGACACAAGACACCATTCCGAAAAAGTGAACCATTCCTCTTGAAATCACCGTAATCAGAGCAAATGCTCAAACGTGGAGCTGAACTGCGCAACGCAACACCATATGGTCTGATTACGTCGCAGGAGAGCTGTTTCAGACCAAAGGGTTAATTTTGAAATCGACTCATGTGAAGGTAGATTTACTAAGAAACTGATTCCGATATTTTGAGGGTTGACGAAGCCGATGAATGACCCCTATGTGGAAGCCGTGCACTATGCCATCTCGCGGAAAGTCCTCAACGGAGTTTCACGGCTGTCGTCAGAAAAGGGTGGCTCGGAGGCAAGGAAGAGGGACGGAATCAACCAAGACCTCACACAGGGAGAAAAGGACTTCCTGATAGCGGCCGTACAGGCCTTCATACGCAGGGCAGCCGAGAGGGCTGCAAATCCCACGGGGATTCTGGAAAAGGTCACCTTGGGTAAGCTACCGCCGCTGAACTGACTGTACAGGCCCCACTTGCCAAGAGTGATGGTAAAAGGGACCCATTCCCCAGGAGGACCGGATACCGAGCCAACCCAACAGTCAGCACCAAGGAGGAGGGGAACCCTCCCATGTGGAAGTTCACTCTACCGGCGGTCCTGACGGCCCTGCTGATCCTGATTGCCTGCTCAGGGACAACTTCGACGCCTGAGAGGACCCCAGTGGCGGCACCTACTGCGGGGCAGGGACAGAGTCCTGCCCCCGCAAGGACAGCGACGCCGGTGAAGGAGACAGCTCCCGAGCCGACGGGGTCCCCACGGACGGCCCCGACGATGACGCCGCGACCCACCAGAGCAGAGGCGGCGACGCCGGCCATCCCCAAGGCGCCGGAGGCCACGGACGATTCCGCCGGGAGCATAATCACCCTCCTGACGATGAAAGACTCGGACATCTTGGCCTCCGAACTCTCGGACTCCGAAACCGCCTGCCTTGCAGGGACCGCCGACGCCGAAAAGCTGAGTCAAATCTTCCTGGAGCCCTTTCCCCTGACACCGGAGAAGCGGAACCTGATCTTGGGCTGTCTCGAACAGGAAACTCTGATACAGATATACCTGGGCGGGACCTTCGGAGACTCGGAACCGTTGAGCAGCGAGACAGGGGCGTGTCTCCGCACCGTGCTCAACGGGATCGACTTCCGCTCATGGATGCTGCTCTTGAGAACGCAGAATGAATGGGACGAAATAGCCAGCGTCATGTTGGTTTCATCGTTCTTCGTGACCATCGCCTGTCTGAACCAGGAGGAGTGGGAGGCCATCGCGGTGACCAAGGACCTGCACCCAAGCGACCGAAAGAACTCCCAGTGTTTCCTGGTAATGATGGGCGGACCGGAGGGCCTGACCACCGCGCTGGAAGCAGGGGACGAGAGAGGTCTTCCGGACCTCCAGGGTGCGGCCAGGGATTGCGGCAGCCCATTCGAGGACCCCTGGAACGACCCCCAAGAGGACCACCAGGAAGGCCCCAAGGCAGGACCTGCGTCGACGCTCAGCCTCTCCTGACGCTCAAGCTCGCGCCGGTTCAGCCGCCTTGGGGAATCACGGGAAGAGAAGACGAAGAATGATGAAACTCCTGTACTTGGCGACCCTGGTGGCGACACTGGCGCTCCTGGCCTGATCGGACCCGGCGCTGACCAAAGCACAGGAGCCAAGCAACACCCGGGTGCCGGCGGCGACTCCGGAGGAAGCGCTGGTCAGCGTCTTGGAGGTCTAGGCCGGGATCCTGTCCTGCCTCCAGGGGACTATCCTGAGTCCGTAAGACTCTGGGAACAGGCGGGAACGGGAGCCCCAGCAGATTGTCGGCGCTGTATAGCTCTCGTTACACTACACTCCGATGACAGCTTCAGAAGACCCGACCGTCATCGCGGTATGTACGCCTTTACCAAGATGGTCCAAGTGGCGATGGCCCCTCGTGATCCCCGCCTTTCTTGTGGGATGGTTCATTGCGAGGTGGACACCCTTCATTGGCACCCTGACCGGATACCAGGATGAGGGTCTGATCTGGGCAGGCTACACCCTTGCCGGTTTCATCCCGGTCTACCTGGCGGCGAAAGTTGCGCCGTCAAGGCAGTTGCCTCTCGCCATAGAATGCGCCCTGCTGGTGGGCGCGTAGGCCATCGGCCTGTGCATATACAGTGTATCCTACTGGCGAGACGGCACAGCATCCGCACACGTAACTGCCATTGCCTTGGGGTACAACCTTGTAACCATGACAGGCGCTGCGTGGGCGGTCTGGCTTGTGAAGAGAAAGCGGGCTGCCGACCCAGAGAGAGGCTCGACGTGGGCACGGGCAACAGGAGTGATATTGCCGGTGGCTCTCATCGCCTACATCGCCACCGAAGGTTCTTTCACGTAGCTGAAAGCCCTGCCGGTAAATCAACCTCTTGGAACAACTGGCACCTTTGAAGCAAGGCCATGAATTTTCCAAGGAAAGCCTGGATGTTCCTGCCTCTCATCACAACAGAAAGACCCCGGAGACCGCCACTCGCCAACTGGACTTTGCCTTCGCGTCCATCGAGTCGACGAACCCGGTGAAGCTGCATGCCCTGAACCAACCATCAGACCGGGGACCCAGCGACCATTGCCGGATCGAGATAGAGGCCGGGACCCGGTCCTCAGTCGGGATCATCGCCCAAGCCAAGCCGGCCGGTAAGGCAGCCCCGGGCAGGAGGAGGGAAACATGCCAGTGTGGAAATCCATCCTGCCGGCGCTCCTGACGGTCCTGCTGACGTTGATGGCCTGCTCGGATCCGACCTCGGCACCCACGAACAATCCGGCGCCTGGGGCGGCACCGGAGCCAACCAGCACCCAAGCACCGACTTCCACCCCCAGACCCACGGCAACACCGGTTCCCACGGCAACACCGAAGCCGACCCCCACGGAACCCGCCGAGACCCTTGGGACCCAGTCAGGGCCAAGGGTGATCACACCCCTGGTGACGGATGACTTCGAAAACGTCGCCCCCGAACTCTTGGACTCGGAACTGGCCTGCATGGCGGGGACCGCCGACACTGAAAGGCTGATCCGGATATTCGCTGGCCAAGACGAGCCGACACCAGAGGAGTGGACCGTGATCCTGGGCTGTCTCCAAGAAGAGACCCTGCTCAGGATGTTCGTGGGCGCGTTGCTCGAAGACCCAGAGCCCCTGAGCACGGAGGCATCGGAGTGCATCCGCACCGCCTTCGACGGAATAGACCTCCTTTCGGTATGGCTGGCAGGAGTGCAGGGCAACGAACTGGACTACACGTTTCTATCGGGCGTCTTTGTTACCATCGCCTGTCTGGACCATGAGGAGTGGGAGACCGCCGCCAAAGCCTTGGACCTGAACCCGGGCGAAAGGGAGTTCACGGTATGTCTCATGAGAGAGATGGGCCGAACCAGAGGCTTGACCGCCGCGCTGGAAGCAAAGGACGAAGCCGGCAACCTGACCATGCTCGCCCGGGCGACGGGCTGCGAGCTGGAGGTAGAACCCGAACCACCATCCGTCGTGCCGACGGCTACGCCGGGGGCGACCCCGGCTACAACCCTGACCATCACCGTCGCCCCCATCCCGGAGGGCATCTCCGAATACGACCGTTCAGACTGGAAGCACTGGACCGATGAGAACGGGGACTGCCAAGACGCCCGGCAGGAGGTCCTCATCGCAGAGTCCCTCGTCCCAGTGACGTACAAGACCGACAGGGAATGCAGGGTCGAGACCGGCCAGTGGTACGGGGCCTTTACCGGCGTCTACGTGGAGGACCCCGGGGACCTGGACATCGACCACCTGGTCCCCCTCAAGAACGCCCACCTGTCGGGCGGGTGGAGATGGGACGCTGAAATGAGGGAGGAATACGCCAACTACCTGGGCGACGAGAACCACCTCATCGCGGTATCCGCCGGGGCCAACCGGTCGAAGGGAGCCAAGGGGCCGGAGGAGTGGGGACCGCCGGACCTGGACTACTGGTGCCAGTACGCCACCGACTGGACGGAAGTGAAGGCCCAGTGGGAGCTGACGATGACCAAGATTGAGACGGATATCGTGATGGATATGCTGGGGACCTGCGAGAACCCGCCGGATCTGGAGATCTCGGAAGCCCTGGGGACTGCGACGGGGGAGCATAAGCCAGAGCCGACAGCGGAGCCGGAGGCCTCGGTGTACCAGTCGTGCGAGGAGGCGGAGGCCACCGGAGAGGAGAGGGTGCAGGGCAGCCGGGGTGGTGGACGGGGATTTCCGAAGGCGATGGTCCCGAGCGCGCGGGACGGGGACGGAGACGGTATAGTGTGTGAGAGATAGGTTCACACCATCATCGGAGAGGACAATGACCATCGGAAACACACAGGATCGCCAGCAGTTCATCCAAGACAATCTCTCCGCCATGGCGGCGCAAACCGAGCCAGAAAGGCTCACAACCCTGAGAGAAATCGCCTCCAACGTCCTGAGCTTCTCACCGGTAAACGAAGCTCCAGTGAAGACAGAAGGTACCAATCTGCCCGAGACAGGGACCGTCATCGGGAAACTGGATAACGATTACGGCCCGGACTACACTGCCATGCACTTTGACCTCTCGACCGGGACCAAGACCGGACGGGTCAACCGCCGGGTCACTCTCCCCCAAATACAGGAAGCGAATTCCGTTGTCCAGCGGTATGCCCTAGAGGAAACAAATCCCCTCCTGATATTCACCCTGCCCGACGACAGCGGACTCCAGTTTGCCACTGGCAACCTGTCCCCCGGCAATCCTAACCAGCTGAACGACATCCTCCGCTTATCCACCTTCTGGGATAACCAGAACCGGACGGCACTCGACTGTCTCGACCGAATCGGGGGCTCCATCGCCCGAGGAGAGTGGCCCGAGCAGGCCTTCAGACAGGGGCTCAGTGTCCAGCCGATCACAGAGGAATTCTTCAAGGACTACAAGGCGTCCTACGACAAGACGGTGGCAAGGCTCGCCGAAACGATGGATAAGGAAGAAACCGAGCAGTTTACCCAGAACCTGTTCAACAGGCTACTCTTCATACACTTCATCAGCAAGAAGGGTTGGACGATCTGGAACAGTAATTCGGACTATCTCAAGGCACTGTGGAACGACTACCAGGGCAAGCCGGAACAGACCAATTTCCACTCAGAACGGCTCACAGTCCTATTTCACGACGGGATGAACACTCCAGAGGAGCAGAGGGACCCGGGAACCGAGAAAGTCATTGGACAAGTCCCCTTCCTGAACGGCGGTCTGTTCGACAAGAACGACCTGGATCTGAAGGGCATCCATGTCCATGACGAACTTATCTCAGAGATCATCGGCCCAGGAGGCCTGTTCAGCCAGTACAACTTCACCATAACCGAAGCGACCCCACTAGACACAGAAGTGGCGGTCGACCCAGAAATGCTGGGCAAGCTCTTCGAGGAAACCGTGAACGCCCGGCACAGTAACGGCGCCTACTACACCCCCAGAACGGTGGTGGCATTCATGTGCCGCGAAGCCCTGAAGGGTTTTCTATCTGGACAACACATTCCAGGGCTCAGCGAAGAAAAGATCGCGGAACTGGTGGATGGTAGAACCCCGGAGATCATAACCCCGCAACAGGCCCTGGAAATCGCTAACTCAATGGCTGGAATGAAGGTCTTAGACCCTGCCTGTGGGTCCGGCGCCTTCCTGCTGGGGATGCTTCAGGAGGTACTCTACCTCAACGAAACCCTATTCAGGGCCAGGAATACTTCGGAAAGCCTGTACAAGCAGAAGCTGGACATCATTACCAATAACATCCATGGCGTGGACAAGGACGGACTTGCAGTAAGCACCGCCATGCTCAGGCTCTGGCTCAGCCTCGCGGTGGATTACGACGGAGAAGGAACACCCGACCCACTTCCCAACCTGGATATGAAGCTGGCAGTAGGAGATTCCATAGCAGGTCCCGATCCAGAGCAATTGGACCTAACCCTCCATGGGATCAACGAGAGCAATCTCAAGGAGAGCATAGCCGAATACACCACCGCCCAAGGACAGAGTAAGGCGGACCTGAAAAAACAGATCGAAGGAACAAAGCAACAACTGAGAGATGGAATGGGGATTGCCCCTCCAGCAGGGGCGGTGGAATGGCGCATCGAGTTTGCAGACGTGATGCTGAACAACGGATTCGATGTTGCAATAGCAAACCCACCCTACGTCCGCCAAGAAGACATTGGAACCAAGGAATACAAAGGTGCCCTAGTAAAGCAATACTCAGACGCAGTATCGGCTCGCTCCGACCTGTACTGCTACTTCTACACAAGGACCCTTCAACTTCTGAAGGCAGGAGGGATCCACGTCTTCGTATGTTCCAACAGTTGGCTCGACGTAGGCTACGGTGCCAAACTGCAGGACTACCTAATGAAAAATGCTCACATCTTGACGATCTACGAGAGTGCTGTGGAGCGACAATTCTCAACTGCAGACATCAATACTATAATAACCGTCATCAGCAAATCATCTGGGGACGATGAAAGGGAAACTCGTTTTGTTTCTCTGCGAGACGAATTCAACACCGCCCTGGCTTTTCCGGAGAGCCGCCGGGAAATCATCCGCACCCAAGAGGCTCTCCGAGCAGGAGGCACCGATGGGAACAAGTACATCGGGGATAAGTGGGGAGGCAGATACCTGCGAGCCCCCGATATTTATCCATACATACTTGAAAAGTACGCCAGTCAACTGGTTCGTCTCCACGAAATTGGTTCAGTAAAACGAGGAGTCACCACCGGGGCCAACGACTTCTTCTTCCTGAGTCCTGAAGAGATAGAAACATCGGGCATCGAACCAGAGTTTCTCTACCCTATAATGACCTCCCCGCAAGAATCCAAGAAACTCTCAGTGGACTCGAACAGCCTTCCATACAAGATGTTTCTGTGTCCTAAAGAAAAAGAGGAGCTTTCGGGGACAGGTGCACTAAACTACATCCAATGGGGCGAGTCGGAATACCTTCATAAGAAGTCGACCATGGCTTCCAGAAAGCTATGGTACAACCTGGGAGTTCCAACCCTTGGGCAAATACTGGTCAACAAAATGATAGACAGCACCTCCCACGCCTTCATCTCCACTGAAGGCCTGTACGCCAACAATGTCCTATACACATTTACAGACCTTAAATCTTCCCCAACACGGGTCGCAGCAACACTGAACTCGACGTTCTGCCAAATGGCCGCTAATCTGCAGGGAAGGACAAACTTCGGGGGAGGAATGCTGGAACTGGCCGCCTACGAACTCAGCAGTCTGCGGGTAGTCCGTCCAGACCTCCTGCCCGACACAGATAATAGTATTTTCGAGTCCGACGAGTGGGACGTGAGGTATCCATCCGAGCAAAGGTTGAAGCTCGACACTGGAGTATTCGATGCTCTCCATCTCTCCCTCGGGGAACGGGAAGCCATCTACGAGGAAACGGCTAGACTGGTAGAAAACCGCAAGATGAAGGCGGGGGCTATCCAATAGCGAAGAAAGCATGAAAATTTCGCCATTGCATCTGGCACCCTGCGCGAACCGCAGGAAGACAATAGATGACCCAGACCCAGCTCGTTGGCTATATCCCGCTCTGCCTACAGGGTGGAAAGTGTACAGCTTTCACTTCTCGATAAACTGGCTACGGGAAACACCCACCGTTGATGGTCCGTTCCTGATGTGCCGCCTTGTTGAACCTGAACGACAAGCAGCCTCAAAAGAAGAGGATGGACAGGAACTCCTAGAGTTATTTCAGAACAGCGACGAAGTTCATTACTTCCATGGCCTAGAGAAAGTCTCCAACCTCTACGGAAGGAATCTGACTGCTATTCTTCTCCCAGAGGGTCAGAACGAGGAGGTAACAGACGAAACTATATTCTGGACCATCGTAGGAGGAGTCGAAGAGGAAAAACTGGCGATAAGAAGCCACCGAGTAAGCGACCTCAAACGGGCCATCAGAAGACGCCACGGCGTTCCAACCAGAGAGGGGGGCAAGGGTTTGACCCTTGGAACGAGTGAGGTGGAATGCTACCTCTCCACCACTTGGGACATCTTCCCAGGAGACGTGGATGCCGTCATTGTTGATGAACACGACTGCATTCGGCACTTGGTCGAATACAAAAAGCATACCATTACCGATAAGATCGACAATCATTTAGCCCAGAAATACTACCGGAGATCAGATCCGAGAAAGTACCAAAGCCTGCAAGCACTTACTGAAGACATCAACCTGCGACCACCTGGGGATGTCCGCCTTACGATCCTCTACTACTCGACTCGCACCCTCGCAGAAATCAGGCTGCAAGAAGTCTCTGATATTGACGACCAGGACATCCAAGTAAACCGAGACAGTCAAACTCAAAGAATCGAACACTTGGCAGATAACGAGACTTCAAAAAAGGTGATCGACTGGCTGAACGGAAAAAATGTTCGGTGGCGGTAAAAGTCAACTGGGAACCGTGACCAAGAAACTAGTAGTCCATCACTGTTGAATTGATGGGTAAAGAGACTTCAGTTTGATACGCGCGTCCTCAGTGGTGAAGCGCCAGTCGACCCGTACGGCCTCCCGGTTACGCCGGTCCTGCCACGCTTCCACCTCCTGCCGCAGGACATCTTGACCGGGAATCCGGCGCTCCAGGCACTGCCGGGCCAGCGCCCCGATTTCAATCTCGGCCATGTTCAACCAACTCCCATGCTTAGGAGTGTAGTGAATCTCCAGCCGCCCGGCGATGCGCCGCGCTTCGGCAGGCTCAAACGCTTCGTACAACGAGGCCGGATGATGGGTGTTCAGGTTGTCCATCACCAGCACAATCCGGTCTTTGTCAGCGTAGTCCTCATCCACCAGTTTCCGCACCACCCGTGCCCAATCGACCCGGGTACGCCGGTCCGTGACTTCCACCCGCCGCCACCCTTCCAACGGCGCGAACAACATGAACAGGTTGCTCACCCCGTTGCGCTGATATTCGTAATCGTAGGCTCCAATCACTCCTGGCTGGGCCCGGCGGGGTTGCCGCGTCTCCTTCACCTGCTGTTTGCTGGTCTCGTCCAAGCAGACCAGAACTTCCTGGTCTCCATAGGGGCGATGATAGACTTCCAGTACGTCTTCCATCGCGCATACAAAGTCCGCGCTCCCCTTGGGCGGAATGCACCAGCATTCCTTCAACCAAGGCTTGAGTTGGTTTTTTTCAGCGTCCGGCGCACCGTTTCGGTGCTGACGCTCTCCACTATCTCACACTCCACCAACTGGTCCGCCAGCAATTCAAGCGTCCAACTGACCCGGCCCTCCGGCGGTTCAGAGCAAGCCAGGGCAATCAGGTGAGCTTCCCCCTGCCCATCCAGCTTCTTCTGACGCCGGTTAAGTTGCTGCTTGCGTCCCAGGGCAGCTTCAATCCCTTCCTCCACGCAGCGGCGGCGCACCCTTTCCACCGTGGCGCAGCCAATCCGGAGGGCCCGGGCAATCTCCGCGTCCTTCATCGCCTCGTTCCCTTGCCCCTCATCACTCAACAGCAAGATGCGGGCGTGAGTCTGTTGGTATGCCGCCGCACGTCCCCGGGACACCAATGCCTTCAGTTCCTGTTGCTCCTCCCTGGTCAGTTGCACCCGGTATTTCTTCGCCATCACCCCTATCCCCCATGTCCCAATCTTCTTTAGCTCCCACCTGCCATGATACGCTCCTCAGCCATCACTCCAAAGGTGTTGGCCTACTAGCCTACTAACCCAATACCAGGATGTGCCATATGACCATCCTCCACGCCACCAGCGTCCCCCAGTTCACGGAGCATCTCCGGAGCGTCCTGAACGAGGCCAACGGCCAGCCCAACAGCGTCGACATTGCCGTGGGGTACTTCTACCTCTCCGGGTTCGCGGAAGTCGCCGACCTGCTCTCCACCCGGCCCGCCAAGGTCCGAATCCTGATCGGACGAACCGACCGACCCACGAGCCAGGAAATAGCAGCAGGGTACGGTCCCCAGGAAGCCACTGAGGGTTTCCACGACAGTCAGAGCCGCCGCAACGAGGTGGACGCGGTCAACGAGACCGTGGCCAACGTCGGTAGAAACGCTGCCACCCAGCCCCAGGAGGACGCCACAGAGGCAGGCATAAAATCTCTGGCTCAACTCATAACTGAAGGCAAGGTCGACGTCCGGGCCTACGTCAAGGACCGGATGCACGCGAAGGTGTACATCGGGTATACCGGCCTGGACTCTGCCCCAGGGACCGCCATCATTGGAAGCACCAATTTCTCCGTAGCTGGGTTCACCGGAAACACAGAACTGAACTACCCGGTCACCCACGCCGGCGACATCCTGGAGGTCCGGGAATGGTTCGGAAAGCTCTGGGACCAGAGCGAGCCGGTCAGCGAAAAGGTGCGGGACGAGTTCAGAAAGAGTTGGCCCCTTGCGGAACCGGAACCCTACCTGATCTACCTGAAGGCCCTGTACGAGTTGTACGGAGACACCTTGGGGGAAGAACAGGAGGTGAGCACCGAACCCCCTCGGGAACTTACCGAATACCAGTTGGACGCGGTGGCGGCCGGCATGGCCATGTTGAACAAGCACAACGGCTGCTACATCGCCGATGTCGTCGGGATGGGGAAAACTTTCATAGGGGCCGAAATCCTGCGTCGACTTACCATCAGGGAAAGAGAGGCCGGAGACCCCCTGATTATCTGCCCAGCCAGCCTGAGCCAGATGTGGGAACGGACCTGCGACGAGTTTGGACTCACCGACGCCGAAGTGCTAAGTCGCGGCAAACTGACGGAAGCAAACCTGACGAACGACCGGAGCCTGAGGAAACTGCTGCGGAACTCCGGCCCGGTGCTGATCGACGAGGCACACGGCTTTAGAAACAACAACCAGAGACGCAGAGCTCTCCTGGGATTCTTGAGGGAAGCCAAGAGGCACAAGGTCATCCTGTTGTCTGCGACACCCCAGAACCTGGCACCCAGGGACATACTCCAGCAGCTGGAACTCTTTCTGGACCCGAACCGGCACGGACTGCCGGAGGTATACGGCAACCTGACTCCCTACTTTCCCAGGGACGGGGCCAAAGCGGACCCGGACAGAATAGCCAAGGTCCTCCAACACGTACTGATAAGGCGCCGCCGGAAGGACATCCTGCATCAATATCCAGACTCCACCCTCAACGGCCAACCCATCAGGTTCCCGGAACCCAAGCTCTCGAACCGCGAGTACAACCTGGACCATGTGTACCGACAGGCTGGAGGCCTCAAGTTCATCACCGACCGCCTAAAGAAGTACAAGGCGGCCAGATACAAGCCCGGCGAATACCTGAAACCGGAAGCCAAGGAGCTTCCCGAATACGCCAACATCGTCCAGAGCTACCGGGGCGATCTAGCCGGAATCATGATCACCAACCTCTGGAAACGGTTGGAGTCATCCATTCCGGCGTTTCGAAGTACACTGCAAGTCCTGGTCAACAGCAACCAAGAATTCCAGAAGATGATCCTCAATGGCAAGGTGAGCCAGGACGAAGGCGTGCAGGACAGCGAAGAGGAACTCACCTTGAACCTTCCTCACGACGAGGAACTGGACACCGACGAGATCGACCAGGAAGAAGAATACATCACCATCAAGGACCAGAGTTACCTTGCCAGCGACTTCCGATGTCCCGAGTGGCTCAAGGACCTCGAAGACGATGGGAAAGAACTGCAGAGGATCCTGGATGCCCTGAAGGACGTCGGCCCAGAGGACGATGCCAAGCTCCACGAGATGAAGAGCTTCCTTACATCGCCGGGGGTGGCGGGAGAGAAGGTCCTGGTTTTCACGGAGTCAAAGGTTACTGCCAATTACCTGTTCAAGGAACTTCAAGTTGACAGCGACGGCGTCAACTTCGACCTAGTCATGGGCGGGGACAACCGCACTGCGGACAAAATCACCAAGTTCTCACCGAAGAGCAACGACAGGCCGGATATGCCGGAGGCCGAGCAAACCAAGATCCTCATCACCACCGACGTCCTTGCAGAAGGTCAAAACCTCCAGGACTGCAACCGGGTTTTCAGCTATGACCTGCATTGGAACCCGGTCACGCTCATCCAGAGGCACGGACGGGTAGATCGGATCACCACCGAGCACAAGGAGATCTATCTCCACAACATGATGCCCGACCCCCAGGTTGAGGAATCCATCGGAATCAGGGGAACGGTGAGGAATCGTGTGCAGGACTTCCACGACCTCATCGGTCTGGACAACCCGATACTGGAAACCGGGGAAAGGGTGAACCCTGATTCCATATTCAGCATCTACAACGGAGAGATGCCTGAACCTGATGACAGCATCACCGACAGTCTGGCAGTAGCCCAGGAAGCCAACGCCCTGCTGAACAGGGTCCGGCGAGAAAACCCAGAAACGTGGAAGAAGGTCATTCTCCTGCCCAGAGGGTTGAGGTCTGCGATGTTCAGAAAGGGACACCCCAGCGCTGGCAAGACCATCGTGCTCACGTCCAGCGGGACTACGAAACAGGGTTTCGCGGTTGGGTCGGACCTGGAAGCGATGGAAATCACTCACGCCGAACTGGTGAGACAGTTGGAATGCGACCCAGACACGGAACGTCTTGACCTCCCTGAAGACACCAACGACAGGGTAACAGCAGCGGCTACGGCACTGGTAGAGTTGCTGACAAGGCCGACGACGCTGGAACCCCGGACCAAGGACGAACGGGTGATCCGCTATGTCAACGAAGAGATCCGCAGACTCCGTCAAGTCAGACTGGGGGAGGAGGTGGATCCGAGGTTCCTCAGGCACCTTGAGACCTTGAGAAGGGCGTTCAACGAAGAACTTCCGCTGAGCATAACCGACCGGATCAGGGCAATGATGCGAAGAAACGTAGAGGGCCTTGAATTGGTCGACGAACTCAGCAAGATGATGGACGACCTTCCAAAATCGGAGGAAGCTCGAGAGTCAAGGCCGGTCAGGGACAGCAGGGTGGAAATCCTCTGCTCCATGGGGATCACTGGAATAGAAGCAGAAACCTAAAGCCTCAACGGGGTCTAATCAGCGAAATCACTAGATAGGGAGGGGGACGGTGCCGGGCAGAGATAGTCGAACCAAAACCATCTCCAGGTTGATAGACAAACCGAGCTTGGAAATTGGGGACAAGGTGTTTCCCGCAGATTATATACAGTCAGCCAGAATTAGCTTCCAAATAAGTCAATTCGAAGAATCCAGATCTGCCACGGTCACTCTTGCCCACTCGACGGACGCACGATGGGACTACCACTCGGAGACGAAACTATATGAATGCGGAGAAGTGATACTGACAGGAACCTGCACCGAGGCCAAGCCAGACGATCAAGGTAACATGCAGATCAGCTTACACGGACCGTTCTGGAAACTTGAACGGACAAGTCTGGGTAGCTTTGAAACTTTCGGGATGTCAAGAAAAGAATCAGTTTACTGGATGTTAAAGCTGTCATCCCCGGACCGAGACCCGGTCTTCAGTGGGCTCGAGTTGGATACAACCGCCAGACCATTCCTATTCTCCATCCCAATCAGAGGCTTACCTAAATTCAGCAAAGGCCTGCTTCTTGCGGGGGACACCGGAATAACCTCCCGAGAAAACGACAATGTATTCAACTCAATTCTGGAAGGAGCAGAGTCCATTCGAGAGGAGGAGTCCTGGACTCAAGATTGTCCGAGAATCTTCGGCACAGTCATTGCCGGAGACCCTGTCGAAGCGGAACACCTAGCTACAGAAAAGGCGAAATCACTGATTGGTATCATCAACTTTGGCCTGACAACCGGCATGAGCCACTTCGAGACCCGCTACGGCAGCGAACCTCTCACTTACTCCGCTGACGACGGTTTTACTCCAATTTCGCTGCACCCTTGGATAGCCATTAGTGAAGTGGCGGAACCAAAGGGCTGGGTCAGGAACACTCTCCCTGCCACACTTGAACCTGACCAAGATTCGGAAACCTCACTACAACGAATCGAGTTCTTCCTCTCCAAATTCTTTAACGCCGGCCAGCCAGGAGACATTTTTGACCAGACCGGGCAAAGAAGATTTCCAGACCGAGAGGAGAAGCTGTTAACGAGAACAAAGAGAGCACTCTATTGGCTGAACCTTGCCAATGAGGGAGGAGACGTTAGGGATAGATTCGCGGCCATCTGGACAAGCTTAGAGGCAATCCTGAACTCGATAAATTATCCTGGGGTATTTGAAGGAGAGCGGGCCACTGCGAAGAGAGAAATTAGAAAAGGGATTAAGCAAATCCCCCTCCCAGATAAGACTCACAATCTGCTCTCAATCACAACCGATATGCTCCTGAACAGGGTGCTTCAGAACGACTGGTCTCTCAATAGAAAACTTCCGATCTTCGCAAACGCACTTGGAATTACCTTATGGAAGGGCGACATCGAACTGGTTAGAGATCTAGCCCGAGTGCGAGGAACCGCTTTTCACGAGGGAGACAATGACCCTGATATATCCCACGAGCAAGTGGCACAACTGAAACATTTAGTCGAACGGCTGATCGCCGGCACATCCGTCGGGGGGTACGAAGACCTCGAAGATCGACCACACAAGTTCGAAATTGGTCAAATTGGTCCAGAGGGAGGAGGCGCACCCCTGTCCATTGACGGAAAGGATGTTGCTTACGAGATCCATATGTTCAGAGATGCCGAAGGGGAACCAGTGGTGGAATGGATAGCAGAGGGCAAAATCTACACAGAGGGAGACATTTATTTCGAAGGACGCTGAACAAGGTCAAGGCATAAGAAACCCTCCTGCACATCACCAACTTACTCAGAAGTTGACCTGTTGACGACCGCGGGAGATTTCTAAACCCGGGCTACCGTCGCAGATGGAACCCTGATCCCGTGACCGGAGCATCCGCCGTGCCAAACAGTCGAGCAGAAAAAGAACCGTCGCGGGAGAAACCCGGTACCACCATCCCTCCCGAAACCGCCGGCGAGCAGGACCAGGAAGGCTCGGCCGCGAAAAGGGAGATAACCTTTCTGCGACACGCCGAGGACGCGATGAACGAACATGATCTGCTGGGCATGCTCCTTGGCGCGTGCGATAGGCTAGTCGCATCCCGCACGAGAATACTGACTATCCCCTCTTTATGCCGTAGCACTGCAATGGTAGGATGTTTCCATGAGAGGAAGGTGGTTTGACCCAATGGGCGAAGGGGGTAAATCTCATGCAAGAAGTCAAACGTGACCAGCAAGGTTCCGGCCAGCAGGAGGAGCTTGATGACATGCTCAAGGAGGCCTTGGCACTCCCTGGAGTCAAGGAAGTGATGAAAGTCTATCACGGCTGGGTGAACGTATCCTCAATTCACGAGTCTTATCTCCAGGCAAGGACTCCCCGCGAGAATGCAACCACTACTGATCACTCAAACGCCGTGTAAGTCGCATTGGTGAGGCCAACTGTCAAACGATTTGAGCACACATCGGAAACCTTGTCCGAACCAAGAAACCCGCTATAATCCTTCCCAACCGAGGACACATAGAAGCCACTGCCGAAGCAGGAGGCACAACCTGTGAAAAGAATGGAAATAGAAATCCGAATACCCGACTGGGCAGCCGTACAACTCGCCGAAAAGATTGAAGGACTCGGAGTCGACATCACCGAGCTCGTGAGTTCCCTTGTCATCCACAACATCGCCACATATGAACCACAGTCAAGACGCCATTTTCTGGTCACAGCCCCAATGGCCCAGGAAATGGCAGGCGAATTATTCATGGTCGTCGCCCGCCGAAACGGACAAGTTGTCCTAGCACCCACAAGAGAAATCCCATTCACTCAGGCAGCAGAGCAGTTCGCGGCCAACGGACTGACGGAGGAACAAATCTTGGAGGTCATCAAGGCCTGATGCCTCCAAGGGTGATTTTCGACAACAGCGCCATCCTCAACGGAATGACCCCCGTTCCACAACGGGGGTCAATCATTTGGCATTGGATGCAAACAGAAGCAGTCCAGGCAATCACCTCCGACCACCTCGTAATCGAACTGACAAAAACCCTGGCCCATCCAAGGTTTCGCCTCGACGCTGAGGCTCAAGCAACCATAGTCGCAGAATACCTGCAGTATGCAGAGCTATTCGAACTCGTTCCATCCTCGGGAGCATCGTGCAGAGACCCCAAGGACATCCCCGTACTCGACCTTGCGATATGGCAAAGAGTCGACGCCATAGTCTCCGCGGATCCGGACCTCCTCGTGCTCGACGGAGAGTTCAAATTCCGCATCCTCAGGGTAGCAGACCTCCATCCCATCCTGAAGGCTTATCAAGCTAAACAGGGTGATCCAGAACAGCCGCCACACAACGTGCCGCCCGACCTTTGACGCTGGCTGGAACCGGATGGTCGAACTCGTCGCCGACGCAGTGCGCTTCCACGCCATCCACGAGAAGACCCTCCGACTATCTCTCGCCGAGATAGCCAGGCACCCCTACGGGGACGGCACCACCGTCAACCAAGCCCTCGAGGAAGGCTGGAAGCAGGGAGTGGCCCACTCCATGGCGACGGCATCCTCACCCAGGCCGAAGAGGCCAAGCTCAGAGAATTCCGGGACCGGCGCGCCCTGGCAAACTCCGGCACCGACCGGAAGGCCGCCGAGCAGCTCGAACGCGCCGCCACCGACCGGCTCATGCTCGACGCCCGCCTCGCCGCCATCGCCGTCGAAGGCGCCGACGCCCACCTGAGGGACCTGACCCACTCACTGCAGAAGTCCCTCCTCCAGCAGGACCAGCTGTCAAGGGCGGTACATCATCGCCCTGGAGGGCACCAGCACCAGCTACACCCATGCCACGCTGCGGGAGGGGACGCGGCGCATCTTCCGGGTGCGGGGCGTGAACGCCAACGGCCCCGGCCCCTAGTCGGAGTCGCAGCTCTTCGTGGCCGACCGGGAGGACGACTCCTACCCCCATATGCCCAAGGGCTTCACCGCCTACCCCAAGGCGGGCGGGCGGGTCGAGTTGAGTTGGCACCCGCCGGAGGACTCGGAGGTCACCGGCTACCGCATCTGGCGCGTCGGGTGCTGCATCCAGCTGAGAGACCACCGCGGCTTCCCCGCCGAGGGCTGGGGCGATGCGCTGAGGACGCAACGCAGCAACATCGAGACGGAGTGGGTCGATACCAACCGTCCAGCCGACACCGAGTACCGCTACGCCGTCCAGTGGATCGACAACAAAGGCACCAACACCACTAGCGACGACGTCTACAGCGCGTTGTCCTTCATCTACCCCGTCGAGACGCTGCCGTGACCGTCGCGGCTGCGCGTAATGGCAACGGCCTGGACCTGCTGCGGAGCGGTTGCGCCCACCAGGGGCCGGGGCCGACAACCACGCTGCGGCCCTCCCGTCCTCAGTAATCCAGGGCAACGAACAAAGCCCGCATAGATGGACTGGCCGGGGGAGGCCACTGGCTTCCCCCGGCCAAGCTCGCCCACGCTCCGGGGATGGGCGGGAAGCAGGCGTTCGGGCGGCGTCGGGGAACTGAGCCCTGCGGGGGAGCCATGCACCATTGGAGAGGGCATCCGGTTGTCCCTCCGGGAAGACGGACGGACGCGCGGGGGGAGGTCACCGCTGAGGTTGCGACGAACCCCCGTGTATTGCGGCCTAGCACCCCGCGCCGACCGGCTCTTCCCCCCGCTCCTGCTCATCGCCCAGCACCCACTCGAACAGGGACGCGGTTGCGGGCTGGGGCTTGCGGCTGTGGCCCTCCTGCTTCACCTGCTCCCCGGCCATGAACTCCGCCCAGGTGGAAGCGCGTCCGCGCGTACGCAGGGCCGCCGTGGCCGACTCCATGGGCGTCCGGGAGGCCCCCAGGGTGTCGGACTGCGCCAGGACGCCGTGAGCAAGATGCTGGCCCGCCGACTCGGTCGCATCGAGGGCACGGTAGCCATGGGACCGGCTGCCGACCGTTAATTTCTGGGCAAAATTCCTTCGGCACCCCGGCCGTTGTTTTTGCACGGCCTCAGATACGACGGGTAACACGCGACCTCCATCCCAAATGAAACGGCCGGGCGCCCCAGTTCCCAGGCGTGGGGGCGCCCGGCCGTTAAACGAGCCTAAGCGGGACGCCCAAGGCTCATCAGGTAACGAACAAAGGGACGGACCGCCCGTCCCTTTGTTCGTTACCCACGCCGGCCAGGGAACTCAGACCCTCTCCGAAAACCGAATGCACTATAATCCGCCCAAGAGGAGGATACATGGACCAGACCATAGTCATGCCCATCGGAATCATCGAGGAGCCGACTCCCGCCGGAGCAACATTCCGGCTCACTCCTCAAGGACACACGGCGGGACTCCGGACCGACGCCCAGGTGACCGTCTGGCGGTATCACCCCGAGCAACTCGCCATGGCGAAGTACGCGGGACGAATCACCCGAATCGGCGACGGCACCGCGACCTTCACAATCCTCCGGGCGGAGGTGGACGAGAGATGGCCCGCGGAAATCAACCCGCTGGAGCCCGGTGCCCCGGTGTACCTCGCCCAGAGGGGTTCATTCGAGCCCGACGTAACTCGCACAGCCGTTACGGTACGCCGGGACGGACCAGAGGATGACCAAGAATAAACCACACCGCATTCAGCAATGACGACACCGGAAACTACTGCAGCCACGTGTGTTATCCTGAAAGGCACAGCAGAGAGCTTACAGGGTACAGGACAGAACCAGTAAAAACCGCACGGGCAGAGAACCGGTGACCCTCAGAAAAACCCGGGAGGTCCAGTACCCATGACAATGATAGAACAGAACCTGATCAGCCACCTCCTGGACGGGATGGTGAAGTGCCGGAACTGCGGCACTCCCATGGAGAGGGCAGGAGAGTCCTTCAACGAGGCGCCCAGGTATGTGTGCACCACCAAAAACGAAGGCTGCAACACCCCGGAGATTGAGGCCGAACCGTTCAACCGCCTAGTGGTCCGAAGAGCGATACACGCCTTCTTGAACCCAGAGAATACCTTGAAGGTTTTGACAATCATCCTCGACGAGGCGATGAGCGAAGGCAACGAAGACCTCCGCGCCATGTTGGATCCGAAGGAGACAACGGCAACCCCCAATGAGGAGCCACCTCCCCGTGGGGAAGAACAAACACTGACGGTAAAAACAATCGAAAGGGGGGGGATAATCACGTCCAAGCCGCTGGAGGAGGTCGAATCCGCCGCAAACGAGGCGACAGCCTCCAGAAGAGGGATCGAATTCATCGCAAACGAGGCGACGGCCTCCAGAGGGATCGAATTCATCGCAAACGAGGCGACAGCCTCCAGAGGGATCGAATTCATCGCAAACGAGGCGACAGCCTCCAGAAAGGTGGAGGAATATTCCCTCAACCCGGACACCTACCTGAGGCCCAGCAACATCCAGACCACCAAGACCATCATGGAGACCCTCATCTCGGAAATCCTGGTGGGTCCAGACTCGGCGACCATCCGGTACAGCCTCCCGGTGAATCCGGGCGGCTGGCCCGAATCCAGAACTTCCGAGGAAGTGCCCACCAAGTAGCGGGATACACCTGAGAAGGGTGGCCCGGAGCCAGGGGAGAGCCCCCTATGATCCCGAAAGCGCCTCCAAGACAGTTTCCGAAGAGTCGGCCCACCCGGTGAAGACGTAGCGAGGCCGTCCAGATCCCACCGTGCGTGACCTCGCCCTTACCCGTACAGTCAGCCCGCCAAGCACCAGCCGGTGAACCGCCTCCACTCCCAGCTCGGCCATCATACCGGACTGCACCGGGGCAACCACCACCTGATGCTCTTGGCCCTCAGGGAAAGAAACGTCTCCGCCAGTGATCCTGAACTGCGCCCGTGGATTCACCGGAAACAGTCCGAGAAACTGCCCCGCAAGCAGCACATCAGACTCCCTGATGTATTCAGACCCCAGCCGTTCCTGACTCCGCCTCACCTGCTCGGAATCGTGGAACCGGAACTCGTCCCCATCAAACGACAGGCCGCACACCGCACCAGCATCCGAAACGACCTTCAGGAAACCCTGAATCGCACGCAGCGCACGGCCGTCGGAGGTCTCAACGGCCTCAGCCAACTGCTCATCGCTTCCCATGGAAGCCTGCAGGATCCGCTTGACCTTACCCACAGCCACCTCGACCGCCGTGGACTCACCGTACATCACAGATTGATCCGACGCCTCGCGGACGTGAAAACCGAAGGAACCACGGGCCACCCCCGTGATGAGTATTCGAAAATCATCGGACCCTGGAACTGGTCCGGTGGACGACAGCGGCTGATCCTGAGAAGCCCCCACCATGGCCAATGCCTTCGCAAACTGGGAAACGGCCTCGCCGCAGAAGTCTGCCCCAATGCCGTAGTCCCCGGCCACGGGGCCACCCGCAAACAGCAACCGGGCCTGCATCATGCGGGGCGAAACCCCCTCGTAAGGTTCAAGCTGTGCTTCAACCTCGCGGAGACGATGCTCAAGGCCAGAACGGGTGATGATACTGCCCTCTGGAGCGCCTTCGATGAGGTCGCTCAGAGCAGCACGCTGTGAAAGCAAATAGCGGTGCGTAGTCGGATCCACCTTCAGCAACCTCCTTCAGCAGACAATTCCTGTATCACCAGCCAAGCCCCGGGATCTCCTTCAGGACTCAGATCCAACTCAATATAGCCCTTCCACTGGCGGTCCCTGGTATGCGACCACACGCTGTACCAATAGACGGCATTCCTGATGGCGAATAGAACCATCTCTGGACGGGAAAGATCCATGGCTACGGTGTACCCGTCTATGGAAAAATGTCTCTTGATGTAATCCCAATTGAAGATATTCCCCTGAGACCGGTAAAAGTCCAGCTCGCTGACTCCGCCCGGCAGATAAATGAAATTCACCACGTCAATATCAGCAGGGGGCCTTCCTCGGATTCGCTCAACGTCCTCAACAAAACTCCCGTTGACCCACTGGAAACCGGCACCCACGCCCGCCTGTTGGAGCAATGCCCTGTACCGCAGGAACCCGTTTACCAGGTCGAGCCATTCGGCAGAATGACCAAAGCGATATACAAAATCCGGCAGGGAGAGGAAGTAGGGGGAGCGTTTGCTAGATACATTGTCAGCTGGGTCATTCCCGGGCAGGAACCTGTCAACCGTCCATTCCAATGAGAAGTCCCAACCAGGAACCATAAACCACGCAGCCTTTCAGTCAAGAAAGTCCGGCGAGAGTGTAACACAGAGCTCCCATGGTCACTGAGTACCCTCCCCCAGCACGAACACCGGGTCCGCCACCGCTCCCCGAGAGACCCAGAACACACGGCAAGAGGCCGTCTCGTCCTCCATCACCCTCGTCCCCGAAACCACCAGGGCCAGAAAGTCCACAACAACCATGTCCGAGAGCTGGTCCAGCGGATAGGCGGCCCCCGCCAACTGCCGCATCAGACCCCTGCCCAACTCCGAACCCGGAAAGATAGTATCGTCCGGCAATTCCCGGACGGGCAATCCTTGCCCAGTACTCCGGTACAGCTCCAACGACTCGGCAGTCCAGTCCTCCACCATGGCCACCAGAACCGCTTTGCCGAAGAGTTGAAGCAGGACGGCGCGGGAATCTTCACGAGACCCAGGCCCGTCCCCAGTGGAAGACTCAAATCCGAACTCGAACTCTCCGCTGCTCATTTCCATCTTAATAACCGGATGAGTCCCCATCACTTGGACACAGAGACATAGTGTGGAAAAACAGGCCGGTTCAGGAGAAAATCTGTTATGATATATTATAACTCACCAAGGCCGACCAGCATACCTCAAACTGTCAGCAAAAAGCCTTGCGAATCTATTTCCCGGCAGTGGAGCCATCCCAACAATGACCGATCAGATGGGTAGACCCGAGAACGCCGAACCGGAGCTAACTCCGGCTGTGCATGAGAATCACGGGAGTGACAGCCCGCCGCAGGACTTCCTCCCCATTGGGGCCGTGCTGAGGAGACTCCGGGGTGAAAGGACACTCAGGGACGTGCAGAGGGGGACGGGGATCGCAAACAGCTACCTGTGCAACGTGGAGCGCGGCAACCAACAGCCGGGCCTCAAGTTCCTAGGGAAAATGGCGGAGTATCACCAGATCGGGGTGGCCGACATCATCCGGCAGGCAGAATTGCTCCAGAACAACGTCCTGAACCCCGAAGGAACCCGTGTCGCCGACGTTGAACGGTCCTACCGGTTCGTAACAGAAGATCCCAGACTCGATCCCTGGGAGGAGCCGGAAGAGCACCTGTCTATCGAGGCCAAAAGGCATGTGGTCAGGATGTATGAACTCCTGACGGGAAGGACGCTTCTGAATTAAGCTCAAGCACCCCGGACGGCTTCGGGAACCCGCACGAGTGAATGTCGGCGGAACCAGAACAGTGAGGAGGGAGTGACCATGCCCGCCAAGCGGACCAAAGAGGAGGAGCCCAGAAGAGTCGTCTTCTACATGAGGGTGTCCAGCGGGCACCAAGATATCGAAAACTCTCTGGAGGGACAGGAGAACGCCCTCCAAGCGTACGCGGATTCCAAAGGGTCCATGGTCGTCGGAACCTATGTCGACATAGCCATCAGTGGCAAGAGGGACGACCGGCCGGCGCTAAACCGCCTGATGCGGGACCTCTCGAGGCGGGACCCTTTGACCCGGAAGCCCCCCTTCGACGAAGTCCTAATATGGAAATTTGACCGGCTCGGCCGCCGGGTCGGCACCGTAGCCCGGCGCGCGACGGAAATGGAAGACCAAGGCGTCGCACTCACCGCCGTCCAGCAACCCATCGAGGGAAAGCCATCCGTAGTGAGGTTCGTGAGGAACCTGCTCGGCAGCGTCTCAGAGTTCTTCAGCGACAACATGGGCGAGGACATAGCCCGGGGGAAGAGAACATCAGCGGGCCACGGCGTCTGGACCAATTCAACCATCCCGTTCGGATTCAAGAGGGAATACCGCCTAGACAGAAACAGGATGCGGCCTTTTCTGGTGCCGGACCCAGAG
This sequence comes from Dehalococcoidia bacterium, assembly GCA_965197575.1. Taxonomy (GTDB): domain Bacteria; phylum Chloroflexota; class Dehalococcoidia; order Lucifugimonadales; family UBA3495; genus VXOI01. The sequence goes on along the minus strand of OZ240214.1, from coordinate 3,565,060 downwards.
ACAGCACACATCATTGTGCGGATGGTCAGCTTGTACCTCGAGGGTAAGGGTGCCAGGAAAATCGCCAATATCTTTCGGGACGAGAACGTGCCAGGCCCGAACGACAAACCGTGGACTTCCTCCAGGGTCTTGAGCATGCTCAAGAATATCTCTTACGCCGGATTCATCCAGTTCGGAGAACGATCCAAATTCGACGACGAGACGCTGTTGATACCGGTCCCGGAAATGGAGATCATCACCCTGGAACAACACAACCAAGTCCAAGCGATAATGGCATCCCACTCACCACAGAAGAAGCATCCCCGAGAGGTTGCAAGCATCCATCTGCTCAGCGGACTGGTCTACTGCGAGAGATGCAACAGCAAGATGAGTCCCACGGGCGGAATACGCTCCGGCTACAACTGCAACCAAAAACGCAGCGGGGTGAACCCAGAGTGCGATACTCCCAGAATCAAAGCAGACCTGCTCGACTCCGCAGCGTTGCAACACGTCATTGACAAGGTCATCATCCCGGAAAATATCGACCGCATCGTCGCAATCGTGGCCAACAGCGAGACCGAAACCACGCTGGAAGTGGAAGAGGAACTCAAAGACCTGACTACGAAAATTGAGGAACAAAAAGATGCCAGAAGGGAATTGCTCGACCTAGTCGAGAAGAAAAAACAGGCTCTTCCGGCAGACATCTCTGAAAGGCTGACAGAAATCAGGGAGACACTGGCCAAACTGGAAGCGAACGCGATACGTGCAAGAGCAAAGGTTTCAAACGAAAAGGCCCTCACGTCGGACCCCAAGAAGGTGGCCACCTATGCGAAGGCACTCTCCACCTATCTGCGGGGAACCAACGTGGAACTCACCAAGAAAATCATGGAAGAACTGATAGTACAGCTGAGAGTCCGCCCAGGGCCGGAGAAGGACACCGCATCCATAACCATCCGGTATAGGATCCCCACTCCACCAAACGAATTTACTGGGAAGAACAACGTAGAAGAACTGTTACTCAGGAAGAATGGGCGCTCTTTGGAATACCCCGTTGGAGTCCGCGATGCCCGAAGTGCTCGCCGCCAGCGTCTCCCCCACCTGCGCCGTCCCGCTGATGGTAGGCGCTCCGGTCGCCGACGAGTTGGGACGGGCTGCCACTAAGGCCGTGGCCGCGCTGGTCAGTGCCTCATCATTGCCCGCGTCGTCGGTAAAGCTGACTTTCACCTTGATGGTCTTGCCCTCGTCAGCGTCAACCAGGCTGTAGCTGGCCCCAGTAGCGTCTTGGATGACCGCGTCCGCAGCCCCATCGTTTCTTATCCACTGGTAGCTGTAGGAAACGTTGATCAGCCCGTCGGCGTCCGCTATGCCGGAGGTGTCCGCCGTCAGAGTATCCTCCACCTGCGTCGTCCCACTGATGGCGGGCACGCCCGTGGCCGGCGAGTTGGATGCCTGTTGCGTGTCGCTGGTCTCCCGTTCTGGCACTCTGGCTTCTATCGGCTCTGACGGCTCTCCCAACGTGGCGAACATATCGATGGTCGCCCGAACCTGGTAGACGTACAGGACGCCCGGCTCCACACCCGTGTCGGTGAAGGTGGTGGCGTCGGTCCCGGTGAAGTCCACATAGACCAGCGGCTCCGGCTCACCCTCCTCCGGCCGGTGGCGCAGGATGTGGTAATCCGGTCCGTAGAAGTTGTCCGGCTCCTGCCAGGTCAGGGTGATGGCATTCTCCGACACGGTGGCGGTGAGGCCGTAGGGCCGGTCAGTAGGCTCCATGACAGCTTCCGTGGCAGCGCTGGTGAGTGACTCTTCGTTGCCCGCGTCATCGGTAAAGTCAACTCTAACCTTGATGGTCTTGGCGGCATCGGACGCCTGGACAACGTAGGTGGAGATGGTCGCTCCCGATATTTCCGTGTCTCTGCTGGACAGCCACTGGTAACTATAGGAGACATTGGTCAACCCGTCGGCGTCGGCAATGCCTGAGGTGTTCGCGGTCAGCGTGTGGCCCACCTGCACCGTTCCGCTTATGGTGGGTGACCCGGTGGCTGGGGAGTTGCGTCGGGTCGACACTAAGGCCGTCGCTGCACTGGTCAGGGTCTCTTCATAGCCCGCGTCATCGGTGAATGACACAAGCACCTTGATGGTTTTGCCTTCGTCGGCTGGTACCAGGGTATAGGTGGACCCCGTTGCACTGTGAATGCCCGTGTCCGTAGTGCCGTCGTTCTTTATCCACTGGTAGCTGTAGGACACATTGTCGAGACCGTCAATGTCGGCGATGTCGGATGTGTCGGCCGTTAACGTTGTGCCTATCTGAGCGGAGCCGGTGATTGTGGGTGCTCCGGTGGCTGGGGAATTCTGAACCGTAACGGTGAGGAGGTAACTCGTGCCTGGGTGGGGAGAAATGGTTCCTTTGTTCACGCCGAGGGCAAGCCGATTTTCCCCTCGGTCGAGGTTGATCTGGAAGCCGTCGGTGTCAGCGTCGGCGTCGGCGAGGATGATGCCGGTGGTTTCGCCGTCTCCGTAGCTATACGAGCAACGTCTCATGAAGTGGTTGCAGACCATGACAGTATATTCGGCCAAGTTTTTGACGTAATTTGTCTGATAGCCGGTTAAAACGGTTGGGCTTAGGGTGATGACTGCAACATCGTTCGCTACTTCGGCGGTGTAAACGACTTTCCCTCTGTCGAACTCTGGGAACAGTGTTCCGGAACTGATGGTTAGCGCGGTCAGCGGAGACGATGAGTAAGTGCCAACTCTGAGTTCGTCGTGGTTGAGCATGTTGAGTCCGGTGGAGCTGAGGAGTGCGTTCGCGGTTGAAGTTGGGTTGTATGTTCCGCAATACAACTCTATTTCGACGTGGTCGTGAAGCCATTGGTCTTTGTCGGGTGTGTCGTGGGTGATGGTGAGGGTTACCTCGGTGCTTCCCGAAGATGCGGTGCCGATGAGGGTGTGGGACGTGATGGGATCCCCGTCGTACCCAGGGGTGACTGCTTTATAGATGTTGTAGTCTGTTGAACAAGCGGAAGGGTCGGACCAAGACACGGAATCATCGCCGGTCTTTATCTCAACGGTAATGTAGGCTGTGGCCTGCTGCGCACTCTGCGCGACAGCTTGTGCGGGGCTTAAGACCATCGTCCAAGCTAGCGTCACTATTGCCGCAATGGATGCAATTGCCATGGGAATTCCGATGTGCTTTAGCATCTTCAATTTTCTCCTTTTCCCGACTTGGTTCCGATTTGTGGGGCAGGGGATCGCCAGCGGTGGGTGATATGGGCTAGTACTCAGTCATGCCAGAAATGACAGTTGCTGAGAAGCAAGGTTTAGGAAATTAAGAGTGGAACTGACTGTCACCCGTGAAAATCATCATGCCAATTCAAACGTGACTGAGTACTAGTTGTTTGCGGCCGTAGAGCCACTGCCGATTCGAATCCCAAGCGAGAACCGCCCTGACAACGAGCAGGTCGCTGAAGAAGTGTACAGCCTCTGTGTGACAATATCGTGGTAATCAACCCCGCTACGGTGGCAATTACCGTGCAATTTCCTGCCGGCCGCTCCACGGTCAAGCCTGCGCGCTTCCGGTGGAACCCCTGTGTACGCCCCTTCCCGTGGGCGCGCCCGTCCTGCAGATGGCAATGGCGTCTCGTTCTCCGGGCGGCTAGTACCGTTTCCACTTGAATATGCCTTATACCGGATATTTGTTTCACCTGTTAGTCATAGCTGCGCAAGTAGGAATCCAGAGTTAGAGGTAGCTTTCCAGTATCAACAAATCTAGCTGGAAACGGTACTAGGCCGGGAAACAGCGCCCTACCCAACGGTCGGACGTGCCATTGGGTAGGGATGTCCGGAGCGTCACAATGGGCGACCATTCGTGGAGTTCTAGGGCGTGTCGTAGACATCGTAATTGATCGCGTAGGCGCCGGCGCCGCCGTCGGTGCTGGTGACCCTCACGTAGTAGGTCCGAGTACCGCTGTTGGCGATCTCCTTGTAACGGATCTTCGCTTTGCGGGTGCCCAGGTGGTGGTCATTTTCCGCAAGCAGGTTGTCGTTGTTGTCATAGAGCTGAACCTTGGGGTGCCGCAGCGCTCCCGCTTGCGAGGGCGGAAACTGGACGACCCAGATCCTGAAGGTGCCCTTGTCGGTGAATCCGGCGCCGTTGATACTAACCCTCCAGATGTCGCCGCTGTCCCCTGCGCTGAGCCAGCCCTCGACTCGCCCATAATTTTTGTTTTCGTCCATTGCTGCGGTTAATGTAGATCCGTTTACTCCCCCTACTCCGAAACGGCACGTTGTGTTGTCCAAATCGTCGCTGCAGTCGGTGCGCTCGCCATCGAGACGCTCCTCTCTGATGAGCAACGTGTAGTCGCCGCCCGCGTCCGGGTTGGCGGCATCGTTGATCCGGAGGATGACGTCCTGAGTCGTGACGGCGAAGAATTTAAGGTGGGCGTTCTTGCCGTCGCCTGAGTTGTTGTCGCTGCCGAGCACGGTGCCGCTCATCGTCTCCACACGGAGCGAGGGGTCGTCGAGAGTGCCGCCGACCTCGTTAACGCCTTTACCGACGCCCCAGACCTCGAATATGTAGTACCGCCCCGCGGTGACGGAATACCTGGCCCACTGGTTCTGGTCCCCGCCCGATGGAATGTCGCCCTCGGCCACCACGTGACGCTGCTGGCGCATCACGTCTCCGAGCATGACCACGGTGGCGTTGGCGCGGGTGTTTGCCAGCACGGGCTTGACTACGATGTTCAACATGTAACGTGCCAGCTGGTTGTCGCCGTCTTTGACGACGATGAAAATGGTGTTGGTCCCCAACTGCGCGGAGGTCTGGTCGCCTTCCGTACCGGCGTCGCTATCGGTGATGATTTGGTTGGAATCATCTTGGAGTTCGTACGTGTGCGACGAGTCGAGCGTCGCAATGATGAGCGAGACGGTGACGGTGCCGGCACCGGGGATGGTTGCAGTGTACGTGTCGATGGTTTGGCGTTTGACCGTGAAGTCGAAGCCGCCCGATGTGATCGTCAACTCGTCCAGCAATGGCGGCGTGGGACCTTCATCGTCCAGGATGCGCAGCGTGGCGGTCGATTCGGCGACTTGGGTATCGCCCGGCAGGCTAGCCGTGAATTGCACCGACTCATGGCGTTCGGGACTTTGGTCATCCAGGACTGTGATGACGGCGTTTTGGTTGGCGGCGATCTCCTTTACGTTGATGGACCAGTCGGTCCCTTCCGTGGCTCCGCGGTCTGTGTCCGGGGTTGCGACGATTTGGAACTTGTCGTTGTCGGCGAGCGTCACAGGCTTTCCCGTGGTTCCTGTTCCCGTGTCTACTCTGAGCCAGATGGATCTGGCGACGTCCTCATTGACGTTCAGGTCTGTGACGCCGGTTTCGGCGGAAGTCGTCAGATCTGCGGACGCGCATTGGTCGACCGTGAGGCCGGACGTCGTGCATTCCTGGAAGGTTTTGGCCAAGGTAGTCGTGATGGTGAGGGTCTCGTCGTCGATGATCTCGACTCGTGCGCCGCCGCCAGTGGGGTTGGCTATCTTGACGACAGCGGGAAGCCCCCCGGTTCCTTGGACAACGATGAGGAAGTGCTCGTTGGCGTCGGTTCGGCTCTCGTAGACGGAGTCGTCCAAGATGGTTACTGTCCGCGGTCCTAACGCCTCATGGTGGTTGCCTACCGCCGTCCAGGCGTCCGACGGGAATGTGTGGATGGCGCTGACGGGTGTGTAGTCGTCTCTCAGCTTTGCGGTTCCCTGCTGGGTTACGAGGGAAGCGCTGAAACTCTGGTTGGGCGCTGGGATGTCGTCGATGCTGACGGCTTTGAGGTTGAAGTTGAGCGTTCCCGCGCCTTCCGCCACTTGGTAGGTGTCCTGCTTAAAGCTGACGGTAACTGCGGTCGAAACGTCCAGAGAGGTGACGGTCACGCTGTCGCTGTTGTGGTGCTCCGGCACCACGAGCGATACGATGATTTCTCCACTGCCGCCGCCTGAGAACCAGGACGCGGGCGGTGTGTACTCCGCAGTCGCGCTGTTGGCGGTGAATGTGGCCGTTCCGGTCCTGGGGGCGCTGCTGATGGCGTCGCCGCTGCCCACGTTGTCGAGGCTGACGGTTACGTCGATGGACTGGTCCAGCGGGCCGTTCCGCGTCAGGGTGAAGGTGGGGACGTGCAGCTTGTTTACGATCCGTTCGTGGTCGGTCGTGACCGTGACGTCGACCTTCCGCTCGACGTTGACGGTGTAGACCCGCTGATCGACGCCGTTGGGAGCGGTAACTCTGACCTTGACGATGTTGTCGCCCAGGCTCAGGCCGAAGTCGAAGTCGGCGTCGTTGGTGTCGGCGTCGGCCAGGATTGCGTCGTCCTTGTCCAGGTACTCGATGGCGGCGTCGGCGCCCCGGTTGGCGGTTGGATTGATTACGACGCTCGTGACGTCGGGGCCGGCTGATGCCGTGTAATTGTCCACGGCTGGTGCAAAGGTGGGGTCCAGTGGGACCGTGACGCCTCCGGCGTTGGTGACCGTCAACGCGCTCAGAGTGTCGTCTCCGGCTGCGGAGCGGCCGGTCAGCTTCATTTTGAGTGTTGCTAACTCTGTTTGAATGGCCCCTGGTGAATACGCGAAGAATCGGTCTTTTACTTCCCAGTCTGGCCCCGTACCCTCGTCGAGGTTTGTGTTCAAGGCAGACCATAGTGTTAGGCTTCCGTTGGGCAGTCTTAGTTGCAGGCCGTATTCTGTGTTGCGCTCCAGGTTGATGGGCGAGACGGAATGTAATGTGACTTCCCCCGTTGTGCTCAGAGAGCCGGTCAGGTCGCCCACTTTTCTGCCGGCCCTAAAGGCTAAGATTTGTTGATCTTGTCGGGGAATGTGTATGCCGGCGGTTATCGGCTCGGTGGTAGCTGTACGGACTACCAGCGTCAACTCGGTCAGCGTATAACCGTTCGTTGCCGGTCCGGTAGTGAACATTTGGAACAAACTTTTGCGTCCAAGGTAGGGGAGATTGGCCACTATGGCATTTCTCTGGCCAAGGCTGTTCAACAGGAAGTCCACCCGGGTGATCGTGATGGTGTAGGTTTCCGTGGTTGTGGTGTCTTCGGCGGTTACCCTGACCTTCACGACGGATTGCCCTATGGGAACATCCACGTCGAAGCCTGCGGTGTCTGTGTCGGCATCGGTGAGAGCCGCGCCGTCCCCGTCGAGCACCTCGAATGTGGCTGCCTCATGGTTGGCGGTGGGTGTGACGACGACGCGCCACGCTGTAACGGGCGCCGTAACGGTGTAAGTCTTGAGCGACGAAGTGAAGGTTTCATTGAGGTCGATGGTGTTGGCGTCGGTGTCGGCCAGCGTCAGGCCGCTCAGGGTGGCGTCTGGGGATTGGTCGTCGTCGATGTTGACGACTGACACCGGACTGACCGCGATGTCGTTGTAGTCGGTGTCGGTGCTGGTCACCACGAAGGTGATCTGGTAGGTCTGATCTTCATAATCGTCGGTGTCGTCGACGCCGGTGACGGTCACGGTCTGTTCCGTGTCCCAGTTTATGTTGGTGAAGGTGAGTGGCGTCGGCGCGACGTTGCCCTCGCTGGTGTCGCTGCTCATCAGCGCGATGGAAACTCTGTCTGACGGTCGGGAGAGGAGTTTGACCTTGAACGTATCCGTGCTCCCGTCCTCGTTGGTCTGTAGGTCTGCGGCATCAGTGACCAGCACTCCTACTCCGGAAAGGTCCTGATTGGTGAGGGCGTCTGCAAGGTTGCCGAAAAGGTTCTTGATGGGCGTGGCGCCCGCGCCCGTGGGTACGGTGTAGTCCAGGGTGACCGTGTCGGTGTCGCTGACGGCGGATGCCAGGGTGATGGTCACTCCGCTGTCGCTGATCGTCACGGGGTTGGTGGCGGCCAGCGGGACCGAGCTGCCGTTCACGTAAACCGTGTACGCGCCGCCGTCAGGGACGGAGGTCTCGTCCAGGGACTCGTTGTAGGTCAGTGTGATGGTGTCGGCTGCCACCCTGCCTACCAGGATGGTGGGTTTCAGGAGGTCGACGATGAACTGGCGGGTCGCTTCCATGGCTTCGTAGCCGGATAATGTGGCGTTGACCGTGATGGTCAGGGTGCCTTGGGCGATGTAAGCGGCGTTTGCGGGAACCGCCACGGACCATTTGCCTCCGGAGTCTGTGGTTGCGGTGAGGTCGCCGCTGTCGCCGATGACGACGGTTATTGCGACGTTCTCAATCATCATGGCATGTCCGGTTATGGCGAAGCCGTCGGCCTTTTCCTGGATGTTGATGAGGTCGTCACCGGTGACAGAGTCTATGGTCAGCTGCAGGGGGGCGGTCGGGACCGCTGTGGCTCCCGGGGGTCCGCTACCGCCCTGGTCGGTGTGGGCCCGGACGTAGAAATTGTACTCATGTCCGTTGGTCAATCCCGTTACGGTGAAGCTGAGTTCGTCGCTCAGGTCCATGTCGGCGTCGCCGTCCGGGACGGTCTGGAAGCCATTGGTGAATCCGGGCAGCCACACGCTGTCGGTTTCGTCCCTGACGCGGTATTGGTAGTGGGTGATGGGACTGCCGCCGTCCGAGCTGGGCGGGTCCCAGGTGAGTACGACCTGCTGATCCCCAGCGGTGGCTTTGAAATTCCGTGGCCGTCCCGGCGTGGTGGCCGGGGTAACGGTTCCTCTGGCCGCTGCTCCACTGCGGGTGGCGTTGTGTGCCCTGACTTCGATGGTGTGCTCGGTGCCGAGGGTGAGGCTCGATATTGTGTAGGTGCGTTCGTCGGCCTGGTCGCTGTCGCTGTCCTGGTCCGGAACGTCCGTGAAGTCCGGTGACCAGGTGGACCCGCCGTCGCTGCTGATGCGGTGCTGGTACTTGGTGATGTCGCTGCTGCCGGGGTCGGTCGGGGGAGTCCAGGTCAGGGTTACTTTCCCGCGTTGGTTCGTGAGGGTGAGGGTATCCGGCGCAGTGGGCGCTTGGGTCGTGGGATAGGTAGCGCTGGTAAGGGTCTCGCTGGCGCCGCCATCGTCGGTGAAAGAGACTCTGACGCGAAGTTGCAGGACCTCGTCGCCGGAGACCAGCGTGTAGATCTGTCTCGTGGCCCCGGAAATGTCGGTTTCCGTGCCGTCGGTGTCCACGCGGATCCACTGGTAGGTCCAACCGGGGCTGGTGAGGCCGTTTGCGTCAGTGATCCCCGATCTGTAGGCGGTGAGGATTTGGCCGACTTCGGCGGTCCCTCTGATGGTTGGGGACCCCTCTGGGAGCGTGTTCGCGGGCGTGATGGTCTCACTGGCCGCGGCTCCGCTGCGGGTGGCGTTGCGTGCCCTAACTTGGAACGTGTGCTCGGTGCGGAGAGTGAGACTGGATACGGTGTAACTTCGTTCGTCGGCTTGGTCACTGTCGCTGTCCTGGTCCGGAACGTCCGTGAAGTCCGGTGACCAGGTGGACCCGCCGTCACTGCTGATGCGGTACTGGTACTTGGTTATGACGCTGCTGCCCGGGTCGGTCGTGGGAGTCCAGTTCAGGGTTACGGTCCCGTTGCTGGTCGTGAGCGCCAGGGTCCGCGGCGCGGTGGGCGCTTGGGTCGTGGGATAGGTAGCACTGGTAAGGGTCTCGCTGGCGCCGCCATCGTCGGTGAAAGAGACTCTTACGCGAAGTTGCAGGACCTCGTCGCCGGAGACCAGCGTGTAGGTCTGGCTCGTGGCCCCGGAAATGTCGGTTTCCGTGCCGTCGGTGTCCATGCGGATCCACTGGTAGGTCCAACCGGGGGTGGTGAGGCCGTCCGCGTCAGTGATCCCCGAGGTGCTGGCGGTGAGGGTTTGGCCGACTTCGTAGGTCCCGCTGATGGTTGGGAGACCTGCTGCCGGCGTGTTGGACGGCGTCAGGCTGCCGTCCACCTTGTGGTCGGACTGTGTTCTGCCTTCGCCGTAGTCGATTCTGGCATCGTCGCCGAAGATGTTTCGGATTGATTGTCCGGTGATGAGCGACAAACTCTCACCCGAGTCGTAAAGGTATATCCCGTTATTGTCGACGTCTGTCGACACGACGGTGTAGGTGAACACCAGGGATCTGGCGCCGCTGCGCGCTGCGTCGTACGCAGCGGTCGTCCGTACGGCGGCTCCGCTGTTCCCCAGCGAGAACACGTAGAAGGGTGCGCCGGTGACTTCCACCCGCTGGTTGAAAGTCATGGTGAACTCGATGATCTCTCCGACGCCGTAGGTGTCGGTCCCGGCTGTGGGCGTCGACGTGACACTGACGCTTCCAACTCTGGGCCGGCGGTCGACCCGGTGGCTTCCTTGGGTGCCTTGTTCTCGATAGATGAAAACTGCGTCCTTGTTGTCAGCCGCCTGGATGCTGTCGTCCGCATCCAGTCTGATGGAGGTTTCGCCATCGCGGAGAAATATCCCGTTGCTGTCCTCGTCGGTGGGAAGCACCGTGTAGGTGAAGACCACGTCGGCGCCGGTGCTGAGCTGGGGGTTGTAAGAGGCAAGGACGTCTCTTGCTGCTCCTGAGTTGCCGAGTGAGAACTCGAACTCCGGGTCGCCGGTCACCGTGACCGGTGCAGCGAACTCCACTGTGATGTTGATGTTTTCGCCCGGCCCATAGTAGCTGGGGATGATTGGCTTGGAGGTAATTGTGATTCGGTCGATTGGGGGGCCGGAGTTGACCCGCGTTCCGTAGCCTGGCGCCAGCCTGTTGTGAAGCAGGTCGGCGTCCACCTGTGTACCCTGGCGTTTGATCGTCCCATCCAGAGAGTCTTGGTTGACTTGGATGCCTTCCCGGTCGAGGTCACCCGACAATACGGTGTAGGTGAAGACCAGGTCCGTGCCGGTGCTTTCCGCCGACTGATACTGTGCGTTGACAGTGCTGCTGCCGATGGCGAGTTCCAATGTCGGGGTGCCGGTCACGTCGACGGACTCGTTGAAGGTGACCCCTATGTTGATGACGTCGCCGGTGTTGTACCCGGCGCCGTTTGCTGGAGTCGAGATGTTCTCGACGTTGGTGATGTGGGGAGCATTAGCAATCACCCATCCGGTGACCCGCATATTGAGGGCACCAGAAAGAGTACCTTCAATGTTAGAGTGTACTTGATTTGCAATCGACCAGCCGGGTTGAGTCTCGGAGTGTTCGTCGCCTGACAACGTCCCGGAATACCTCAAATTGCTTTCCTGGCCATGCAGGTTAAGAGTGTATGAGGTATTAGGCTCCAGCTTTGCTTCCGGAGGAGCCCTGAGCGAGTTACCGGATCCTTGAGGTAGTTGTTCAGGAGGTCGTAGGTTGAAAACCAAATCGCCTATGTTGCTGCCTCCTGCCGATTGGTATACGGCTGCTGTAAAAGTATGGCGGGTACTGCTGCCTCGTTCAAAACTGAACTGTACTCTGCGGATGGTATAACCGTTGGGGTCGTCACCTGTCGTGAACACTTGTCGCGCCCTGTAGGCGGTAACCCACGAGTATGGGGCGAGATTCCAGTTGCTTACTAGCCGGATTCCCCCTCTGGCGGCCACTGTTCGAGTGGCGTCGCTCTCGACCTCTTCAGGCTGGTTAGCGTCGTCGGTGAACGAGACCTTGACCTTGATGGTCTTGCCCTCGTCGTCGGTCGTCAGCGTGTAGGTGCTGGACGTGCCGGTGGGGATGTTGGTCTCGGTGCTGTCGGTGTCGATGCGGATCCACTGGTAGGAGAAGGTCGGGCTGGTGAGGCCGTCGGTGTCCTCGATGCGCGACGTGTTGACGGACAGGGTCGCGCCGACTTGGATGGAACCCACTATTCTGGGTTGACCTGTGGCTGTTGCCAGCGCGATCTCGGGTTCTGCGGGCGCGGCCGGCGTTGTGATGGAAACCGGGTCGGACTGCGGGCCGAGCCCGTGGGCGTTGCGGGCCTTGATGGCGTAGGCATAGGCGGTCTCGGCCTCAACGGTGTCGTCGATGTAGCTGGTATTCGCGCTGCCGGTGTCGTCGGTCAGGACGGCCAGCGAGTCGGCATCGTCGTCGCGCAATATCTGGTATCCGGTGATGGTGTCGTCGTCGGGGTTGTCCCATGACAGCAGGACGCTGTTGTGCGAGGCGCCGGTCAGCAGGCCGGTGGGCTTGGCGGGCGGAGCCGCAGGGGTCGTGACGGAAACCGGGTCCGACTGGGGGCTGAGGCCGTCTGCGTTCTTCGCACTGATGGCGTAGACGTACGTCTTCTCGGCCTCAACGGTGTCGTCGGTGTAGCTGGTGTTCGCGTTGCCGGTGTCATCCGCCAGGGCCGCCAGGTTGTCGGCGTCGGGGCCGCGCAGGACCTGGTATCCAGTGATAGTATCGTCGCTGGGATCGGTCCAGGCCAGCATGACGCTATTGTGGCTGGGCGTGGTCGATAGCCCTGTGGGCTTGGCCGGTGGGGTTGGCTCGGCCGTTGGCTCCTCCGTAGGCGGGGGAGGCGGCGTTGCCGCGACGGTCATCTCCAGGGTCTCTGACCAGGGGCCGCTCTGCTCAAGGTTGCCATCGCCGTCGTGGTATCGGGCCCGTACCCGCGCCTGGTAGGCGGTTCCCTCCTCCAGGCCGGTCACCGTGTGAGACGTGCCCGTCAGGAAGGCGTTGCCGCCTTCGACGGTGTTGGCGTTCTTGTACGAGGGCCACTTGGCCGTGGACTTCTTCCAAGTGACGCGGTAGTCGTCCGGCGCGTTGCTGGGAGCGTCCCAGGTGATGACCAGCTCTCCCGGGTTGGGGCTGGTCAGCGTGACGCCGCCGACGTCCCTGTCATTCGCCTGAGCCTCTGCGGGCAGGCGAACGACGAGCAGCAGCACAGCGGCGACCAGCAGTACCGCCGCCACCGCTCTGAGGGCGATCTGTCCGGGCCTGGTTCCAATGAGCTTCGCATTCTGCATGTGAAACCTCTAGTTGTTTGCGGCCATGGAGCCACTGCCGATTCGAATCCCAAGCGAGAACTGCCCTGCCAACGGGTAGGCCTGGACAGAGTCTACAGCACTTGTGTGATAATAACGTGTAACTCAACCCCGCTACGGTGACAATTGCCGTGTAATTTACTGTTGCTGACTGGTACAATCGACCCGGCAATAGCCGGTTGGGCTTTGTCCCACAGCCGGCCCGCATCCAATGGCCGACCGTGGGCCGGCCGTTCGAGGGAGGGAGAAGATGAAGGACATGGAAGAGCGCGATAGAGAGATGGAAGCGCTGCGTGAGCGCCTGTCCCGGTTGAACGAGGCCAACCTTCGGATCAACGAGAGCCTCGACTTCGACACGGTGCTGCAGGGCGTCTTGGACAGCGCCCGCTCGCTGACGGGTGCGCTGTACGGCATCATTGTGCTCCTTGACGATTCGGCGGAGATACAGGACTTTCTGTCGTCGGGCCTCACTTCCGAACAGGCCCAAGGGGTATGGGACCTTTCGGAGGGCGTGAGGCTGTTCGAACACCTGGGCGAGTCTTCCGAGCCGCTGAGAGTGGATGACTTCCAGAGCCAGGTGCGGGCCTTGGGCCTGCCCGAGTTCAAACCGCCCCTGCCGGTCAGCTGTTCCATGCCCCTGCTTGCGGCGCCGATCGTTCACCTGGGTGAGCGCGTCGGCATCATCTTCATGGGAGATAGAGAGGGCGAGGGCGCGTTCACGCCCCAGGACGAGGAGACCTTTGTCATGTTCGCCGCCCAGGCGGCGCTGGTCATCGCCAACGCCCGCCGACACCGGAGTGAGCAGCAGGCCAGGGCGAATCTCGAGACCCTGATCGACACCTCCCCCGTGGGCGTCGTCGTCTTCGACGCCAGGACGGGCGCGCCGGTCTCCTTCAACCGGGAGGCCGGGAGGATCGTGGGCGTCCTGCAACCCCCAGGCCGGCCGCCGGAGCAGCTCCTCGAGGTCCTGACCTTCCGGCGCGCCGACGGGAGGGAGATCTCATTGCAGGAGTTCCCAATTGCGCAGGTTCTGACCGGTGAGACAGTGCGGGCCGAAGAGGTCGTCATCCAGGTGCCCGACGGCAGGTCCATCACGACACTGATCAACGCCACTCCCATCTATTCGGAAGGGGGAGGCGAGCTGGAGTCCGTGGTCGTGACCATACAGGACATGACGCCTCTGGAGGAGATGGAACGGCTCAGGGCCGAGTTGCTCGGTGTGGTGAGCCACGAGCTGCGCACCCCTCTGGCCGCTATCAGGGGCTCGGCGACTACCATGCTGAACGACGAGTCGGCCCTGGACCCCGCCGAGATGCGCCAGTTCCACCGGATCATCGTCGATCAGGCCGACCGCATGCGCGCGCTGATAAACGACCTGCTCGACGTGGCCCGCATCGAGACGGGCACCCTGTCGGTCTCTCCGGAAACCCTGGAGGCGGCCGTCCTGGTGGACGAGGCGAGGAACACGTTCCTGAGCGCCGGCGGCAGGAACAACGTCCTCATCGAAGTTCCTCCAGAACTGCCCCTCGTGATGGCGGACAGGCGTCGCATCGTTCAGGTGCTGGGTAACCTGCTGACCAATGCGGAGAGGCACTCCTCCGAGTCATCCGTCATACGGGTGTCCGCCGTCCGCCAGGGCGTCCACGTTGCGATATCCGTGGCCGACGAGGGCAGGGGCATCCCCGCCGACCGCATGGCGCACCTGTTCCGCAAGTTCTCCCGTATCGAGCCTGAGGAACAGGGAGGAGACACGGGCCTAGGACTGGCGGTCTGCAAGGGGATCGTGGAGGCTCACGGGGGACGCATCTGGGCCGAGAGCGAAGGGCCGGGGCTGGGCGCCCAGTTCACCTTCACGCTTCCGGCGGCCGGAGAGGCCGCGACCGCTGGCCCGGAGGCAATCTCCGGTCGCGCCGGCCGCGCTCCGCGTCCGGGCGGAGACCGGCCTCGCATACTGGTGGTCGACGACGACCCACAGATGCTCCGGTACGTGCGGGACGCTCTGTCCAAGGCGGGCTACTCGCCGACCGTGACCGCCGACCCGGCTGAGGTTCCCCGGCTGATGGAGGAGGGGCCGCAGCTGGTCCTGTTGGACCTGATGCTGCCGGGGACCGATGGGATCATACTCATGAAGTCCATCCGGGAGATGGCCGACGTGCCGGTCATCTTCATCTCCGCGTACGGCCAGGACCAGGTCATCGCCAGGGCGTTCGACATGGGAGCGGCGGACTACGTCGTCAAGCCCTTCTCGCCGACCGAGCTCGCGGCGAGAATCCGGGCCGCCCTGCGCAGGCAGGCCGTACCGGCCCTGGACGCGCCCAGCGAACCCTATCTACTCGGCGACCTGGGCGTCAACTATGCTCAGCGTAGGGTGACCGTCGCCGGCGATTCGGTCGACCTGACAGACATCGAGTACCGGATGCTGGCCGAGCTCTCGGCCAACGCCGGACGGATCATGACCCATGAGCAGTTGCTTCGACGGGTCTGGGGCCAGGACGCGACAGGAGGCTCTGGCCCGGTGCGCGCCATTGTGAAGAGGCTGCGCCGCAAGCTGGGTGACGACGCGGCCGACCCCACCTACATCTTCAACAAGCGGCGCGTCGGCTACTGGATGGAGCAGGGCGAGACTCCGGGGCAGGGGGGGCCGTGACAGAGCCACCGCGCCGCTCCTTGCGTCCCTCCGCCCTGTCACGCCACAATGCTTGGGTCAAGGGCCTCGGCAGGCTTACAGGCTGCCTAGCCACATCTCGAAGACGGTTCTGTCTACCGTCAAAATAGGCCCGCTGACGGGGACATCAGCCCTCCGGCCTGAGCAGGTCCTCAAGTGTTGTCACTGTCAGTCTTCTCTATGGGTCAACCGCCCATGAGTACCGTACGTTTCCGTAGCCATTGAGTCCAGAGAGTGAACAATCACCGAAGAACTAAGGGCTCTGACCCGCCTGGTCGATTAGGCAGATCCATCAAGCTCGAAACTCCCCTATGGCCGTCTGCGCGGGACTTGGGCGAAAGGGTTACAATCTACCCAGCCACATCTCAAAGATGGTTCTGCCTACGGTCAAAACAGGCCCACCGACCGTAGGAACCCACTAATGGGCTTCGATCCTACAGCCAATTCGCTTACGGTCCGCCATATTCGGCGGCCGGCGGCCGGAGTGCGGCGATGCGAATAGGGGTTCTGGAGATTCTGCGTCCTGAGAGAAGCAGCCATTGGACCCACTCGGCGTACGCTCACTACTTCGTCAAGCAGTACGCCAGCGTCATGCCACAGGCGGTCAGCGTATGGTGCCGGCAGATGGGGCACGAGTCCTTCTACGCCACCTACTACGGGCAGGGCGACGCCAAGGCCCTCTTGCCGGACGATTTGGACGTGGTGTTTATCTCCACTTATACACAGGCGAGCGCACTGGCCTACGCCCTCGCCAAGCTCTTCCGGCTGGACGGCGCCCGCACGGTGATCGGCGGCCCACACGCGAAGTCTTTTCCAGACGATTGCCGCCGATTCTTCGACGTGGTCGTGCTCGATTGCGATAAGACCCTGGTGGAGGACATCCTGAGGCAGGCGCCGAAGGGAGAGACGGTGACCAGCGGGCGTCAGCTCAAGGACCTGCCAACCGTCGAGGAACGCATGCCGGAACTCCGGACCTCGATCTTCTCCGGCGGAAAGCCCTATATATCCAGCACTGTGCCAATGCTCGCCAGCGTCGGGTGCCCCTACGCCTGCGACTTTTGCATCGATTGGAGCAACCCGTTCGCCTTGCTGCCCTTGGACAGACTCGAGGCCGACCTGCGGTTCATCTTCGACAAGCACCCCAAGCTACTTGTGAGCTTTCACGACCCGAACTTTGCCGTAAAGTTCGACGAGCTGTTCGCGGTCCTGGAGAGGGTCCCGCACGGAAATCGCACCTACTACATCATGGAGAGCTCCTTATCCATCCTGCGCACGTCCAGACTGGAAAAGCTGCGCTCCACCGGGTGCCTCTACTTAGCTCCTGGAGTTGAGTCCTGGTCCGCATACTCGAACAAGTCTGGCGTCGGGTCGAAACAGTCTGATGAGATCAAGCTGAACCAGGTAATCGACCATTTCCGGCTGATCCGCGAGTACGTGCCCGGGATGCAGGCCAATCTGATATTCGGGCTGGACGTGGACGAAGGAAACAGACCAGCCGAGTTGACCAAGGAATTCATGTCGCGCGCGCCTTTTGTGTGGCCGACCATCAATATCCCCACTCCATTCGGCGGCACTCCCCTGTTCGACCGGTACCTCGACGAGGGGCGCATCCTGATGTCGATGCCGTTCGCTTTCTATTACGCGCCTCACATCGTCACCACCCTCAAGAACTACGATCCGATCACCTACTACGAGCATCTCGTCGATATGTATTCACACATGGCATCTCCGCAGGTCGTCATGAAGCGGTTATTGACCACGCCGGGGTATCCGCTCCGCGTGCTCCACGCCCTTCGCTCCCAAGGCGCGTGGCGTATCCAGAGAGAGTACAAGCGCATTCTGCAGGTGATGAAGACTGACCGGGAATACAGGGCCTTTCATGAGGGAAGATTGAAGGAGCTGCCGGAGTACTACCACCGCAAGTTTGAAGCGGCCCTCGGCCCGTACGCAGAGCTGCTATCTCGAGAGGACCGCCAGCCGTTGCTGCGGTCGTCGTCTCGCTCGTCAAATCACCCCCCTGCCTCACCTCTACCCCTTCCGGTAGGAAGGGAGACTGGTGCGACGGAACACAGAAGGAGCGGTTCAAAAGAGTGACTGACAACCCTATCCACGCTTCTGCCGATCCCAGGTTGGGACCCGCGACACGCCGGTGAGGTAGAGATTGAGGGCGGCACGGACCCGATTCTGCCGACTCCCTTCCGGATCGGTGAGACCGCCGCGGCCAGCTTGGCCGCCGTCGGTCTTGCTGTGTCCGACCTGTGGGAACTGCGGACCGGGCGCCGTCAGGAGATCAAAGTCGATACCCGGCAGGCCACAGCGTCGCTGCGCAGCAGCCGGTACTTGACCATGGACGGGGCGCCGGTCGCTGACGAGCGGACCCCTGCGAGCGGCCGCTTCCTCCCGCGGCTCTCTGCACGGATATTACCTACCAAAGGGGACTCCTGATGGTCTCGACAACGCGAACGCGGCGAACACAACACCTGGGGTTTACGCTGAGGTCTACCGCACCGCATGCGAGTCCCACCCCTCCAGACCGTCTTCCAGCGGCGGAACAGCCCGATGAAGACGGGGTTGGTCCAACCGGGAGCGGGCCCAGCTCAAGCGGTCCAGGGAAGCGAAGGTCCCTTCAGCGATGGTCTGACGTCGCCGACGCTCCCGCCGGTACCCTTCAGTACGGTTCCGTTCTCCCCACTAACTTAAGATGTCACGCCGTGACCGCTGGGGCGGACTCACCAGTTAGTCGCCTCTGCACGGGCCGGGCACGGGCATAACTTTGCTGCCTACTAACTCTAGGGCTGCTCGGGCCTTCCAGCCATCTCCCAGGTTGATTCCTTGTCTCTTGGCAGCGGCCTGTATCCGGTTTACTACTCCTCCAGCTGTGTGGTCTTGGTCACCTATTTTGAGAGGAGCTCCCAAAAGGGTGGATACCACGTTGACCAGAATCTCCTCTCCGATGATGTCCTCGATTTCTACTTCCTCGCCTGACCGGCCAATAGCATCATCCAGCATGACTATGCTGGAGTCATGCCCTGCATACAGTTCTCTCAGGAGACTGTTCCTCCTGTCTCGGCCTGCTTGATCTGTGTCCAAAATGACCACTGGCCTGGCGTTTTGGCCAAGGAATAGCGATGCGATCAGTCCTACGTTCTTTGTTCCTCCGCACGGGGTGATATAGATTTCGTCCGGGAGCGTCTGTCTGCTCGTTCGTGCGCATTGGGCCGACAGGACTTGGAGGTAGTAGAAGTCGGACATTCCCTCGACAAGTAGATTTTTCTGGTGTTGGAGCAGGTTCTGGACCATGGCATATCCTGCCGCTGCCTGCAGTGGAAATATGGTGTCTCTATCGCTCGGCCACCAGGTGCTGGTTACCTTCGAGCGTCCGGTATCCTCTTCGTACACCGGTCTCACCCTATGCAGGTTTTCTCCATCTATCAGAAAGGGCGAATGCGTCGTGTAAGCAAGCTGGTTGGTTTGGGAAAGTTCTTCGAAAAAGCTGATTAGCTCCTGCTGTGCAGTCGGATGGAGGTTCAGTCCCGGTTCATCCAGTAACAGAATGGCATCCTCGTGCCCCTGATTGGACTCCGCCAGGAATACCAAGTAAAAAGAGAAGAACCATTGGAATCCCTTGCTTCGGGATTCGAGTTCGATTTCAACGTGGGGTCGAAGGTTGTCCGTAACCCAGATTCTGAAGTATTCCCCGTCTACATCGTAACGAATTGTATGACGCCTTTGGGACCACCAGTTCGAAAATCTCTCACTGATGTCGATAGAGGCAGAATTCAGCCGTATTGCCCGTTCGTCGATATTTTTTCGGTCCGCTATTAACTGGCTTTGATTTGGCTGATGGCCCTGGGCTAGTGCGTCCCTGGCGTTCTTGTCTCCAAGTTCCTCTATTTCCCTTGCGTCTAGGGCCACGAGTTCGAACATGGCATTGATCGTCCGGACGCGCGGGTTATTCCTATCTCGGCCTAGGTCCTCAATGAAGCGGGGGAGCCATATCGCACTGTCAAGGATGCCGTAGTTTTCGAAGTAAATCATTACAGGGAGGGCTTTTTCGAGTAACTCGTCCAGTTGTTTTGCAATTGGTGGTTTCCCTGCCTCCCGGGTTATTGGTGCCAACACCTTGAAAAGCGATTCGATTGTCTCTGCTGTTACAGGGTCGCTTCTCTCGTTAAGTTCTCTACGCAGTAGCGCCAATGATTCCTGCCATGATGGAGTCCTGAGGTCGGTCTCACTCTCTAATTCCCTTTCCCATTTGTCTGCCAATTCAACTAGGCCGGTTCGGCGCGTTTGAGCTTGCTCATCGGCCTCACCGTCTCCAGCGGGGAACCTTCGTGCCTCATTTGCGAGGGACCTCAATGCTTCTGTGAGTGGCTGAGGGGAAACAGGTTGGTCCGTTGCCTCTGGTTCGTATCGGAGGTCGAGTGAGTCGTCATAGTAGCGGGTCGCAGTTACCGTCTTGGGAAAAGAGCTTGTAGGTTCCGTATCGTTGACAAATTTCGCTGCAATCGTTTCTGGAATCTCGAATTCCACAGAGCAGGCGGGCCATTTCTTACCCGAACTTCGCCCTGACAGGAAGTCTCGCGTGTACCGGTCTCGGGGAAATTCCTTTTGTGGGTTGTATGGCTCCTCAGACGCTGGATTGAACTTGTGCAGAGCCTTGAGAAGGGCGGTCTTTCCAGATTCGTTCCGCCCCACGAAGGCTGTCACCTGCTCAAGGTCTATCCATCCACTGTCGTCGATGTTGCGGTAGTTTTGGACGCGGAATCTGAGTGCCTTCACTGTTGCTCTCCAGTCTTCCGTTGCAGCAATTGCTCGGGAGGTGCCTTTTCTGAGACGGGATAATAGCGGACTAGTACCGTTTCAATTTAATTCTATTGGATAGATATGTTCAAGCTTACTGCGAGCGTCCTGGGTGGAGAACCGCCAGTCTATGCTGGCGGCGGCCTCGTTGCGCTCGCGTTCGAGCGCCGCGACCTCCCGTCTCAGCAACGCTTCATCACTGACCCGGCGGTTCAGACACTGTCTGCTGAAGACGCTGAACTCGATTTCAGCCATGTTCAGCCAGCTTCCGTGATTGGGTGTGTGGTGAAGCTCCAAGCGTTTGGCTATGCGGCGCGCCTCGGACGGCGCAAACGCTTCGTAGAGCGAGCCGGGCTTGTGGGTGTTGAGATTGTCCAAGACCAGCCGGATCACTGTGGCGTCAGGATATGCCTCGTCCACCAGCCACTTCATCTGTTGAGCGAAGTCCACAGCAGTCCGGCGCCCGGTCACCTCGACGTGCCTCCACCCACCCTTCGGTTCACAGAACATGAACAGATTCCGGGTCCCGTTTCGCTGGTACTCAGTGTCATAGCGCTCCACCCGTCCGGGGGCGGCCTTGATGGGAGGCCGCACATCCCCGAGCAACTGCTTGGAAGACTCGTCAAAACACACCACCGGACGCTCCCGGTCGTACTCTTCGTGATAAAGGTCCAGCACGTCCTCCATCCGGGCCACGAACTCCCCGCTCAGCTTGGGGATGCACCATTCCTTCTTCTTCCATGGCTTGAGTTCGTTTTTTTGAGTATCTGGCGCACCGTCTCCAGGGAGATGCTCCCGGCCAACTCCAGCTCCACCACCTTGTCCGCCAGCAGATGGAGCGTCCAGTTTATATGTCCTTCGGGTGGACTGCTGCACGCGATGGCAACCAGGTGCGCTTCCTGCTTGCCGTCCAACTTGCGCTCCCGGCCCGGTCGTGGCTTGTCGTTGATGGCGGCCTCAAGTCCTTCCTCGACGAACCGCTTCCGCACTCTGGCAACGGTAGCGGCGTTGATCAAAAGCACCGCGGCTATCTCATCGTCTCGAAGTCCTTCATCTGCTTTGAGCAACGCCAGCGCCCGCTTGACGGTGCGGACTGACAGCTTGCCCCGGTGGGAAACCTCATTGAGACGGGAGCGTTCGGATTCAGCCAGCTCGACTTTATACTTGATGGCAGCCATGTCTGGATACTCCCTCACAGAAAGATCATACCCAAGTATGGCTGCCTTCTCATATTCTTGTAAATCTATCTGGAAACGGTACTAGGCTGCCTCGATTACCCCTCATGCCCGATCTGAAAACGGGTTCACTACCCTCACTCCGTCGTAGTCCTGCTCTTGGCTGAGGTCCTCCGAGTACACTGCCTCACACCCCAGCATCTTCGCCGCCGCCAGGATGGCTGCGTCCCAGTAGGAGATCCCGAACCTCGCCCTGATCTCGGTCGCCGTGTCGAACAATTCCACCGTGATTTCCTGGGTCGGAAGCGTCCTCAGCGGCCGCAGGAACTCCATGGCCTGCTCGTGGGTCAGTCCGGCCGGTCCCTGGGGCCTGGTGGCTTGGTTGTAGAACTCCTGGAGTACCTGAACGGAGAGCGCCAGATCCGGCTCCATCAGCGTGGCCTCGGCCCTCTCCCTCTTTCCCGCGTCGGCCTCCCGGTTGCTCACAGCGTAGATCAGTATGTTGGTGTCAGCGAGCCGCATTTCGGTCGTACAGTTCCTCCCGGGTTAGTAGCTGGCTGGTGTCCACGCCGATGCCTTCTTTCCTGAACCTCTCGAGGACCTCTTCCAGTAGCCGGGCCCTTCTCTCCGGCTCGGTCTCGGTGGGGGGAGGTGTTGCCGGTCGTTTCAGAGTCTCCAGCAGCATATCCCGCATCATCGCGGACACGGTGGTGCCGGTGTCGGCGGCCCGGATTCGTGCCAGCCTGTGGGTTTCGTCGTCAACGGACACGCTGATGGTCTTCATGCTTCTTTTCCCAATTTATTGTCCTGTGGTGCTGTGGGTCACAGTGTACTTCCCGCCTTGGAGTCGTTCAACTTGGAAATGTCGGTTTCGTGGGGATGGTCTCGACGGGGGTGGTCGCTCGGCCTCCAGGAACGGAAAGTTGGGTGGTGGCGCTGTGGTCGCGGCAATTGGTCCGGAATTTTCCGTATGCGAGGCTCTCCGGTTTCTGGAGTTCGTGGGCGTATTCCCACTGCCCCGTGGTCGAGGTCAGGTTAGCTATGGGGCGTTCATTTCTCCGGCGCGAGTTCTTTTCGGAGGACTCCGCCTATCCCGGAAAGCTTCATTCACCCACAGTCCCCCCTTCAGTATTGGCGGCCTTCGTCTCAAGCTCGGGCAGGTCAGCCATGGTTATCAGGATCAGTTCCCCGGCTGGGTTCGCGGCCTTTTCGGCAACCCTCTTGGTAAAGGTCTGAACCGCCGTTAGGAGGAACTTCTTCTCCTCGTTGGTGAATTCCTGCCCTAGCCCTGCGCCTTTTCGGGCCTCGCCACCACCTATGTTGGTGGACAGACGGGAAACTTTCCCCTGAACATTATCCGAGACCCCGTAGTGTTCCTGTGTGGCCTTCACAGCGTTGGTCTTTCCGGTAGCGGCCTTGGCGCTGTCCCACATCACCGTGAGACAGAAATATGCCATTGCTGCCAGAGTCTCCCTTCTCTGATGGTATCGGTCCAATCGAGAAAGCATTGCCAAGGCCGTTGGATTGCTGGAATCGAGACTCGACCCTTCGGGAGGGTTTGGGTACTTGGCTTTTCCCACCGTGACTTTGGCGCTGAATCGCGGGATTCCACCTCTGAACGTCGCGGATAGGTTCACCACCCCGGGCGGAGGTGGTGTCGGGTTCCTGTCCGTTACGTCAGCGTCCACGTATATCAGTTGAAACCGTTTCGATCCTGCTTCCAAGGCAGCAACGAATTCCCAGTTCCTGATGAAGCCTTCGAACGCTTCCCTCGCTTCCTGGGCGCTGGCAAAGTGTTCCTTGGGTCGGAGGGTAAGTTGTCCTTTTTCCAAGTGAACTTCGGCTAGGTCGTCTTCGTAGTCCAGCGTTTCAGCGTTGTCGTAGTCCACAGAGTCGTCATGTTCAACCCAGTAGTGCAGGGTTGTAACATGAGGGTCGTTCATTCTCATTCAATTGACCCCATCAAGAGCCGGGGTGGGAATCCTTGCTTTGGTTGGTTAAATGGTACCACCCTACCTCTCACACACCACTCCATCTTCGTCTCCGTCCCGTGCAGACGGCACCATCGTCGCCGGAAATCCTCGTCCTCCGCCCTGGCTACCCTGTACCCTTCCCTCTCCGGCTTCTTCTGCTTCCTCGCAGGACCCGTACATTGAGTTCTCCGGCTCCGCCGTGGGCTTATGCACCCCGACCCTACTTCCATTATGTCCCGTGTCTCCACCTCAAATTCCGGTGGCTCCTCGCACGTCCCCAGCATGTCCATCACGATTTCCGACTCCACCGGAGTCATCGTCAGTCCCCACAGTTCCTTGATCTCAGCCCAGTCCAAAGCGTACTGGCACCAGAGGTCATTGTCCGGCGGCGCCCACTCCTCCGGCCCCCGGGCGCCCTTGCCCCGGTTGTCCCTGGCGGTCACGGCGACGTTATGGTCGAAGTTTTCCAGTTCGTCAGGTCTGTAGGGATGGGCAGATCTCCTATGTTGCCGGTCTGCTTACGTTATGGTATTCTTGTGTTACAAATTTACCGTAACTCGACGGTTGGTGTATCATACGCTGCGAGGGATTCTGTGTCGGATTCGTGGGTTCTCCATCATTTCCGCATTCATGCCCCAAATGATCTCCTCGTTGGCTTGGCTCGCGGAGTTCGTGTGGCTACGGCCGCCACTGCCGGGCGAATCGCCCAGGCCGTCCGTGAGGGTGAGCTGTCGCATTCTGCTGCTCGAGACCTCTTCCCGATAGAGCGGAGGGCTCGTGTAGAGACTGAGTTGAAGGGGCTTCCTGACCTTTATCCTGGGGTCCTTGCTTCTACGCGATACAATTCTTCTCTTAATGCTCATGAGCTTATCTCCTTCGGTCCCGTCTTTATGACGGAATCGGCGGTGCGGCGTCGCGGGAGAATACCGCGCAGGTCTCGGAGCCGGGAATCGTACGCTCGCCACGCTGTAGCAAACTTTGACGGTCAGGCGTTTTTCATCCCGGATTCCCGGAATATTCTTACTCCGTCTCCACTCCCTGCCCAACCTGATCCTGATTCTCCGGGCGCGATTTACGGCATTTTGGTTTATTCCTGCATTCCTAATCAACCATATACTATCGACTATATTGGCATTGGTTTCCCAGACCCCAGTTACAAGCGTTTCGTTGATACACTGAATTTGACAAACCTGACCACCGACGTCCCATTCCGATCTACGGCAGAGGAAGTCCAGGATCAGGTCGATATCGCTTTTCTCATGGAGTTCGAGGTCGTCCATGAACCCGATGATGATCATAAAGATGTGAGGTCGCTTTCATGAAAGGAACTGCGGACTTTAGGGGAGATCGTCTTCGTGAGGCCCGCGAGGCAAGAGGCCTTACCGTGTCGGCTCTCGCAGACCTGCTGAACTTGAGCCGAGTCTCAGTTGGCCGGTACGAGAAGGGTGTGGTTTCTCCACCTCTGGAGGTGGTTGGTCATTTGACTGAGGTACTTCGGGTTCCGGCCCCCTTTTTGTTCAAACCTGGGCCAGTGGTATCTGACACGTTGTTCTATCGTTCGTTGGTCTCCAATACTAAGGTTTCCCGTCTACGTGCCGAACGCAAGTACGGCTGGCTCAAGCAACTCTTTGGCTACATTCGCGGTTTTGTTCGGACACCACCTGCAAATATGCCTGCTTTATCCGCTCCTTCTGACCCTTTCTCTATTGATGATTCTTTCATCGAGGCTGCTGCCATGCTTGCCCGCAGTGAATGGGGGCTGGGTTCCGGCCCGATCAGCAATGTAATGCTGCTTCTGGAGAACAACGGGATAGTTGTGTCAAGGTCCTTTGCTGATTCTCCTCACATGGATGGCTATTCCTCTATTGACGAATATTCCGGTCAGCCTTTTGTGATCCTCGCTTCGGACAAGGGCGTTGCTGTACGTTCGAGATTTGATCTGGCTCACGAACTTGGACATCTGCTGTTGCACCGAAATGTGCCTTCGGCATACATTAGGAATCCGGTCAATAACAAGTTGTTGGAGAGTCAGGCGCATGCCTTCGCCGGGGCTTTTCTGATGCCAGAACAAGCTTTTGCCAACGACTTGTGGGTTGTGACCTTGGACTCTTTGAAGGATCTTAAAAGCCGTTGGTTGGTTTCAATTGGAGCCATGCTCTACCGTGCAGGCAATTTGGGTTGGCTGACGGATGACCAACGTAGGAGTCTTTGGATCAACTACTCCCGCCGGGGGTGGAAACGCTGTGAACCTTTGGATGACGAGATCGAAGTGGAAACGCCTAGAATGTTGTCTCGTGCCCTTAAGATGATAGTTGAAAAGGGTGGCGTATCGCCGAGCCGGATTGTCGAAGATTTGTGCCTTCCTCCTGCAGACATTTCAGAGCTTGCAGGTTTGGAGAGTTCATACCTGGCTTCTTCTGTTGATCTCGATTATCTTTTCCCATCCGACTTTGAACGCGACATCGGAGAGACGCAGATCTATAAGGTTCCTGATACTCGCAAGCATCATGTAAATTGATGGCTGGCCTCTGCACTAAATAATTTTGTCCCTAGTACCGTTTCAAAGTAATCCTGATGGATAGACATGTTGGAGTTTACTGCGGGCGTCCTGAGTAGAGAACCGCCACTCTATGACGGCGCCAGCATCGTTGCGCTCGCGTTCGAGGGCGGCGACCTCCTGCCGCAGCAACACTTCATCGCCGACCCGGCGGTTCAGACACTGTCTGCTGAAGACGCTCAACTCGATCTCGGCCATGTTCAGCCAGCTTCCATGCACGGGAGTGTGGTGAAACTCCAGGCGCTTAGCTATACGACGCGCTTCGGACGCTCCAAATGCTTCGTAGAGCGAGCCCAACTTGTGCGTATTGAGATTGTCCAACACCAGCCGGACCACCCTGGCGTGGGGGTACGCCTGGTCAACCAGCCAGCGCATCTGGTGTGCGAAGTCCACCGCAGTGCGGCGCCCGGTCACTTCGACGTGTCTCCATCCGCCCTTCGGTTCACAGAACATGAACAGGTTTCGGGTACCGTTTCGTCTGTACTCGCAGTCGTAGCGTTCCACCCGTCCGGGCTTGGCTTTGATGGGCGGCCTCACGTCCTCGACCAACTGCCTGGAGGTCTCGTCGAAACACACCACGGGATGCTCTGGGTCGTAGTCTTCGTGGTACAGGTCC
Source organism: Dehalococcoidia bacterium (assembly GCA_965197575.1). GTDB lineage: Bacteria > Chloroflexota > Dehalococcoidia > Lucifugimonadales > UBA3495 > VXOI01. The sequence continues at coordinate 3,538,443 of OZ240214.1, read as the reverse complement.
AGCACATCCTCCATCCGGGCCACGAACTCTCCGCTCACCTTGGGGATGCACCACTCTTTCTTCTTCCATGGTTTGAGTTCGTTTTTTTGAGTATCTGGCGCACCGTCTCCAGGGAGATGCTCCCGGCAAACTCCATCGCCACCACCTTGTCCGCAAGTAGCTGGAGCGTCCAGTTCGTGTGTCCTTCGGGCGCATTGCTGCAGGTGATGGCGACGAGGTGCGCTTCCTGTATGCCGCTCAGCTTGCGCCCCCGGCCTGGCCGTGGCCGGTCGTTGATTGCGGCTTCGAGTCCCTCCTCGACGAACCGTCTCCGCGTTCTGGCAACAGTGGCGGCGCTGATCGAGACCGCCTCAGCCACCTCGCGGTCTGAGAGTCCTTCGTCAGTTTTCAACAGCGCAAGGGCCCGCTTTAGCGTGCGGGCTAACGGCTTGCCCCGGCGGGATACCTCAATCAGACCGGACCGTTCGGATGGTGTCAGTTCGACTTTGTACTTGATGGCAGGCATGTTCGGGTATGGCCTCCCTAGAAGATCATACCCAAGCCTACTCAATCTCCCGTAATATGCAAGACTTCATAGAAACAGTAATAGGCCCATTCCCCGGAGATTGCATCATCACCTCTGGTAACACCCGCATAGGCTTGAGCCAGTAACTACCCGGCTGGAATCAGAGACAGCGACACCAGTGGTGAGCGAGAATCGTTGGCAAGCAGCGGGCACTCAAGGGCTTCGTATGGTGTCCACTAACTCCTGCGGCAATTGGTCCAGTCGGTAGAACAGCAATCTTTTCCATGCATCGGCAGTCCCCCTGCAGTTCCCGGGCCTGAAGGCCAGCATCCGCTCAGGTTCGTCGGGATAGGCGGCCCAGCCTGGAGCACCTACCGGGGACAACAGATCTGCACCAGCGTTCCACTCTCCACAATCGAAGGCGGCGTTCACGAGCCCAAGCCTTCGGGTCGTGGCATCCTCGGCTGCGGGGTCCCTGTTTCCGTCGTAAGGGACTTCCGGAACCCGGTCGTTCTCAGCGCCGCACTTGGCGCACCACCATGCCCATCCGCCACGGGCAGGTTTCAGATTTTCGTTATCCGCCATGCAGTGTTCACAGACATTCCAGGGCGTGTCGAGCTTTGCGGCGCGGTTGGACCAGACCATCTGCCAGAAAGCCGCGTCGCAGTAGGCCAGAAAAAGGGCTGCTGGGTCGGCATCATCATCTGGGGTCCATTCCCTCGGGTCGCCGCCGGCAAGCTCTCCCGGGCTCCGCCACTGCGCTTGGCCAAACGAGGCAGCGCAGTGTATGCAGAGCGCATCGTGCGGGTCGCCGTCCCAGTCCCGGAACTCCATCCAGCTGAAGGGGTTCTGGTGGAAGTACCCGTTGCATCCGTCGCACCGTCGGGGATCCCACGGTGAACTAACTTCCCCACCGGCTAGCCCTGTATACCAGGTCCAGCACTCGGGAGAACAGAGCCAGACGTCAGGTTCCTTTCTCCACGGGAGGCTAAGCAGCCTATAGTAGGCAAACTCCAGCGACTGCTGCGCTTCCAGGGCCTGTTCCGTTGGTGGATGGGAGTACACAACCTCGACGACACCCGAAACTCTTCCGTCGGCATCCATGGCCGCCACATCCGCCCGCAGCCGTCCCCGATACCCCGCTTCGATACCGACTTGGGCAGCCACAGGGAATAACCTTTCGGTGCGGCAGCCTGCGCAGGTAAATGATGGGAGATCGCGCCAGCCGTTGGCTATCCTGTCCCGCTCCGTATCGTGAACTGATTTCTCTCCAACCATGACCACGTCAAACGCAGAAGTAAAACCCCCCAAGTGCTATGACGGAGATACGTTGCACGCGGGCTGGGCAAGGTTTGGAGTGAGGTCCTCCGCGGTTGCAGTAAGTTCGGAGAACTCACAGGCGTCATCACATTCGCGGAGCTCGAGCAGGTCCATCGTTCCTGGGTAGCCGTTATATATCTGAGGTCCCCGACCGCCAACTCTGGAGAATCCAGTCAAGAGACCAACCAGCTGAAGAACCTCATGTGCGGCTACACTCAAGCTGAAAGGGAAAACGTTTCGCCGAGAAAAGGCTGCTTTATCCTCCTCGCTGAGTCCCGCAATGTAATCGGGGTCATCGAGCTTTCCCTCCATGTCGAGGGCAACATCGCTGCGCCGGAGAGCATTAAGGCAAACCAAACAAGCACGACCCGGTCCCACCGTATGAACACGCCATGCTATGTGCTGAGGAGTGCCGTCCTGCTTCACGGACGCAAATATCCCGCCGTCTATGACTGGGATGAGATGGCTGTAGGCGACCGCATTCAGCAGATGTTTGGGCCACGGCCGGTCAACGCAGCACACGAGTACGTCGCAATCCAAGGCAGCCGAGAGGCCTTCCCGTGTCAGGACGCTATATGGAATCTCCTTCAGTGTCAGATTCAGCGCCGTTGAACTGTGCCGTGAATTGGAAGCGGCCACCTGCACCTTCAACTGCTCGACCTCGTCGTGGCTGGCCCCCATAGTCCTGTCAAGATTCCGTGGCTCAATTTTGTCGAAGTCGATGTACACAAGGTCCTTCAGTCCAAGGCGGCTCAATGCCTCGGCCACGATGCTTCCTACGCTTCCCAGACCGACGACCCCAATGCGAGACCTTACGAGCTCTTCCTGTGCTTTTGCCCCCCACACGCTCAGGGTTGCCTCTTGGCTGTCAGTCGCCTGTACCGCGGGCTCGGACGGGTGATAAGTGATGGCGAGCTTTGAACCTACCACCCGCACGGATCTGGCCTTCAGTTGCTCGTATGCTCTCGGTGCTGTCCTGAACCAAAGACGGCCACTCCAGGCACCGTCGGTACCCCTGGTGAGTCCGACGAGTGGCAACCCAGTTCGCCCTGCCACCGGCCCCGCGAGTCGCTCCCCCTCTGCCACAACATCATCATTGCTCATCCCCTGCCACCCGGGGGAGAGGTGGCCGTGGAGAAAAGCAATGCCGCTGCCATCCGGAACTTCGGAGAGCACTCGATCCAAGTACTGGGGATTGAACGCAACGTTGCCTTGAAGGATTCGATCTCCTTCTTCTGGAAGAATCAGTTTCGTAATCACTGCCGTAAAGCGAGACTGGCCCTTGCTGGGTCTCCAGTAAGCAAAGGCCAAATCTTCCTGGCGACCCGGCTTGTGCAGGTGTTCGCCGAGTATCGCGTCATAGCGCTCGGTCAGGGCAACCGAGATTCCAGTATTGTCAAAGTCATCTAGCTGGTAGGCCATCTTTCATCACAGAGCACGGTCAAGATGTGTGCCCAAAGGGCCTTGGGAGTAGGTGGGTGGTCATATCGACGGCTCCAGTACTGCCAATCGGGGCCGATCTCGCTCTTCATCGTCTTCAACGGCTCTTTATCAACCATCGGCACGAGATGAGGGTCCGTGTGAATTGCGGCAGGTGGCACATATGGAACCTTTTCATTCCGCAGGATGGCTATGTCACATCGACGGCGACGCAATGCTCCGCTAGGCAGAACGACGTTCCTAACGACGGAATAAGGGTTGCCATCATCACCTTTGATGACATCAACGACATAGCCCTTGGCCCGGACGTGCTCTTCGAAATCTTCGATCGTCACAGCTCAAGATGCCGGCGTGGGAGCGTTGTACTTGGCGGTGAATTTGTCCCCTTGTTCGACCGGGACTTCATCGTCCAATGACGGGAACTTCTGGTTGTCGGAATCCCTGGTGAGTTCGAAATTCTCCACAGGCGTAAACCCTGCGAGGGTGAGAATGTCACGCACGGACAGCGTGAAAACTTCCCGCTCGTCGGGCTTCTGGTAGGAATACACGACCTCCTCTTCGTTCACCCAGAACTTGATTTCCTCATGGTTCTCTGGCCGGGGCTGGACCTCTAGCTGCTGAGTCATGGCTAACTCCTTCCTTTGAATATGATTCAGGTATTCATGTACCTAGCTTCCAACGTATCAGACGCCTTCAGCGGCTGTCAATCAGAAACTGTCATATAAATACCATTTGTAGTAGGCAGAGGCTCAGCATCGATACCATATTTTGTGATGCACCGCCCAGCTACAGAGAATCTTCGTGTCCACGCCTGGACTCTCCAGAGTCGCGCTAACCTAGCAACCTGGATGTGTCTAACTCCAATCTTCCTTTAGTCTACATCGGTATCTATAATATTACAATGTACGCCCTCCACGGTATGGAGACCATATATTGACTTATTTATACCCACATGCAATAATATCCCCTACATTGAGATTGAGGCGGGAGGTAACGAATGAGTCCAACAGGCACAGAAGAGGCAACGCGTAGCACCAGGATTCCGCGGCTTCAGGAGCTTTCCTTCTTGGAGGTGGCCATGGTCGGTGTCGCCGCTGGCACTCCCTTCGAAGGGATTCGGCGGGGGCTGATCGACCACATGGTCGCTCTACGTGAAGAATCCGACGCGACAGGGAATACTGCCTCATTCCGCACAGCGAAGGACGACCCCAAAAGGTATGTCAGCAACGTGAGCCAGTCCCTGAAGGAGCTAATGCTGCTGGGTCTCGTTGAGGGTGCGGCTGTGCCATCATCGGCGCGAGCGGCGCAAAACTACACCGCTTTCGCCTTCACGGCTACTGACAAAGGGGTTGCTTGGGCTCAGTTGCTGAAAGAAGACTGGCCCGCTGCCTGTGACCAGCTGTTGGATATGCTTTGGCACGCACACCCCCAGTTCAGGGCCTTCCTAAGCGCACTCGATATCCGAGGCTTGGTCGTCCCGCTTCTCCCGTGGAGTGAGACGCCGGAGCCGCGCAACCGGGATCAATATCTTGAGTCTCTATCTCCTTGGGTGGCGCGGCACCTAGAAGCGGAGGAATCAGGATGGGCGTCTTCAATGGCCGATATCAAAGAGGCGGTCGAGGAATACCTGAACGAGCGTTACGAAAATGCTCATGCACGTGGGCGAGAAGAGCCGTATCCCAAGAATCGCGACTTCGTCAATGCGTGCGAGGAGGCATTGGTCAAACTTGCCTTTGCTCGCTGTGGCGTCGCGCTTGACTACATAAGTCAAGAAGTTCTCCGGCGCTGGACTAAATACCTGGGGGTCGCCAATTTCTCTTATCACGTGCCCCGGCACAATGCACTCAGGTTGTGGGCCACAGCCTCGATCCACGAAACTGGCGAAGGTGTAGAGGTGAACCGGCACGTGGGCCCAGAGATAGTGCAGCGGACAACTGGACAACTGCCCTCCGCTTATGGGGAAGTTCGACGACGAAACCAAAGAAACACTTTGTGGGTCCCCATTCACGAAGTCCGTGCGAGCGCCTGCTGGCGGCTGGGTCTGTCAGATGGAGTGTTTGAGGACGCGTTGGTACAGGTGCTTACTGGAGACAGCAACTGTGATATTCCCTTCCGGATCAACCTGGACCCGGCCCAATTCGGCACTGTCCCCCCATCGGAGTTGCCGCTGCGTCTCCAGACCAGGCGCGGAATCCAAACCTACTACGTTATGAGTCTCATACCCAAACGGTAATAGCAGTAATCGAAAGGCATAAAGGAGAGAGAAATGAGTACACAAAGCCAGGTTTCCCAGTTCTTGTGGATACGAAGAGAGTGGAGTCTAAGTGGGAACCCATTCCCAACAGAAGCCGTTGCCCGTCTCGGTGGAGCGGACCTCCGGGAAAACGGCCTCCTGTTCGCTCCGGCTGTCCAAGATGACAAGGTGCAGGAAGCGACTGAGAAGTTCGTGTTGGGAGGGACGTTGGGCGGCCTCAAGTTCGGCTATCTATGGTCTCTGGGTACAGGCCTAAATGGCGACGCCAGGGGGTTCGGCAAATCCAGCCTGATGCAGTACATGGTGGAACAGACGAACAATGACTTTGGCCGGCAGTCGTTTTTGGACAGCGGCTTGACCGAGGCTGAAGCAGAGGAGAGCCCCGTATGCGCCGTGCTCGCCTCATTCGACATGGCCAATGCGAGGTCGTTAAACGCTGTGCTCTTCGAGGCCGCTCGATACGCGTGCTGGTTTAAGTCCAACGAGGACCAGCCGACCTTGATTGAGCGAATCAGGGAAAGGCTCATAAATAAGGTCGGGAGTGACCAAGCTGTTGACCTTATCGCGGCAGTGCTCTCAGTCCAGAACAGCTTTCGCGGCAGGACCCTGGGGCCGCCCGCCGACGAGTTCCTCAGATTGCTCTGCGCCGGGAACACATCTGAGCTCGCTGACCATGTCAACTCGGTAACCCCGACCAGAAGGACCCGAAACGGGGCAGTCTATTTGGCCACTCTGCTGGTTATGGTCAAAGCCGCAGGAATTGACCACCTCATCCTGTGTTGCGACCAGTTGGAGGACTTCGCCGCCACAACGACCACACGACAGAAGCGTAGCCTTGAGACGGAGCGGTTCAGGGATTATGTCCTGGAAACTCAGCCCATGAGTGACATGCTGACCTGCGTGGTCACCATGCACCCTCGCGCCACTCAGGCCATCGGCGAGATGTGGCGCCTTGCGGACCTCCCCAGCTACGACTACGACCGAGCTGAGAACCGTCACAGGATTGTCATTCTTGAGCACCTGCGTACGGTGGACAAGGCGAGAATCCTCGTGAAGCAGTATCTCGACGCGGCCAGGACGTCGCCGGCACCTGCAGGGAACGACGTGTACCCGTTTGACGATGACGCAATCGAGGCGCTGTTCGTCCGTTCCGACGGCAAGCCGCGAGACCTCCTTCGGAAGTCACACAGTCTGATAACAGAAGGTGCCGAGAAGAACTGGGACATCATCAGTGGTGACCGGGCCACTGACCTCCTCGACAGTTTCGTGGATGACGACGATGACGACTACGCTAACTCGGGACCGGAATTCGCCCCAATACGGCGCAAGAACTGGTAGTGGTCATGATTAGCTTGTCGGATTTTTGTCGAGACCTCTTCCTGCTCGCTTACGCCGGCATCGACGCTTCCGGGCCCATTCGAGGGTGGCGCTGGGAGCAGCGAGTCGCTGGTTATCTGGCAAGGCGAGGAGTGCCTGTCGAGACGCTTCCGGGCGGTTACCAGCTCTTTGGGCATGTCTCGCTCAGCTCACTCAAACACCAAATCGACGGCACCATAGATTGCGATGATGCAATCGTCATCGGTGAGTGGAAGGCCTTCAAGGGCAAGATACCCAAGAACGAACTATTGCGGTTCAAGGCAGCTACAGACGACTACTTCATGGCTTTAGGGGACCAAGCCCCGAAACGTCCGGTAGTAAGAATCTTCGGTGGAACTGGAGAGGCGTCCGACTCAATTCGGTCGTACGCCTACCACCATGGAATCGTCCTCGTTGAAAACGGGATGTGGCCGGTGCCAACTCTCACCGCAGATAACTCTTTCTGGCAACGCTCAGAGGTCGGCGGGCCCGGCGCGTCAGACCGTATCCACCTGGGATGGGCCGCCAGGCCGTTCCAGAAAGTGCTTGCAGCTCAAACCGGCGGGGCGTTTGTTTTCCCCAAACCACCGGTGAAGGCAAAAATCGAGGCACTGATGCGGCTACACGAGTATTGGTCAAACGAACTCTGGAACCAAATGGACTACGAGCCAGGGCGTTTCGAATCGATGGTCGAAAAAGTGATGCACTTCAGCAGGTACTGAGTGAGGCAGCGATATCATGCCCTTGGAACGTTTGGGAGCCAACTAGTGGACTTGGACAAAGCGATATCGACCCTAGCTCCACGGACCGCCTCTAAATTGAACCGGGGTTAGTAATCCAAGCCCTAATCACCGCGTTCCCCGTGAATCGCCTGTGTCTCACTCCTGGAGATTCCGCTAAATCCCCCTGAAAACCGCCCTTTGGCGGCATCCTTATCATGTCCGATAATTACACTTATCGTGCATAGCAGAACATCCACCAAGCCCCTAACATTGACGCCAGATTGTTGGCCGGATTTGTTGTGAGGCTCGACCTATCTGGACTGAAGATGCACCAGTAACCCGCGTAAGAAACGCCCGTTTGTTAGGCGGGGCCTGTCAAAGGACAAGGATGAAGAATTCACTCATAGCTGGCCTGATTCTTGGAATTCTAACCACGGTCGCAGCCTGCGGTGGTGGCGAAGGAGCCATTGTATCCCGCTATGCCGAGTGTATGGCGGATGAGAACCGTCCGCTCTACGCGTTAGCAAGCATAGGAGTTGACGGACCCCTGACGAAGCAAGTTGCCGAGAAGTTAGTACGGGCAGAGCTGGATTCCGGGGAGACTACACTGGAACAGGTCGAAGCGGCGTACACCCTCTACTGCAAGTAACGTCCGATACGGAAACGCCCGTTTGTTGGGCAGGAAAATGAATTGCTAGCGCTTACTTTGCAACAGCCTTGGGCTAGTCTGATATCGGCGGGCGTCAAGAGTTGTGAGACCCGGACCTGGCCCGCGCCAAGGCAGTACTGGGGCGATGTTATCGCAATCCACGCCGGCATGACCGAGGTTCGAGAGTTCAGGAACAATGACCCAGAGGTGATTCACCTGCTGGGCCAGACTCCCACGCCCAAGGGGGCAGTGGTGGCCATAGCCCGCCTCAAAGACTGCGTGCCAACAGAAAGGTTGTGGCCAGGGCGCTTGGAGGACCATTTTGGAAACTTCTCGCCCGGGCGTTTTGCTTGGAGGCTCACAGATGTTCAGCCCTTGGTGGAGGTCGTCCCTTGTCGTGGGCGCCTACGGCTTTGGACTTTGCCGAACGGCGTTGCGTCGGAAGTCATGTCTCGATTAGGAAGTGCCGTAATTTACCACCCCCACGACGGAGAGAATACATAAGGGGCCTTGTTCGAGGTTGCCCTCATGTTCACCGCAGCCCGCGGCTATGCCAGAAGGTCTGAACTTGGTTCGCACAACGCCCCATATGACGAGCATCCAACAGACGTTCCCTGGGGAACGCTCCCCTCCAGCCGCCGACAAAGACAACCCCCAAGGAGGCCACATAGATGACTTCAGTGGAACGCCAGGTCTGCGACTGCCCCGAGCCCTGCGGCTGCTACGCCGAGGGATACGCCGCCGGGAAGGACAAGGCCTACTTCGAAGTCCTGGCCAGCCTCGAGGGGCCGCCCCACGCCGAGGACTGCGGCTGCCAGCCATGCCAGGTGAAGCGGGCCTGCATCATGAAGGTCCTGACGCTGATGGCCAAGAGCTCGCCGGAGATCTTCGAGCCGGTCGAGGCCTGGGCATTGGAGAACCATGACAACTGAGCAGGATCTCGGGGCAATTGTCCCCACCAGAATCGCGCCGGTCAGTCCCCGCGCCAGGGCCGAGGCCCTCAGCTGGGCGCCCAGCACTCGGCGCGCCTACGTGGCCGGCTCGAAGGACTTCACCAGCTGGTGCCTGGAGAACCGGTGCGCGGGACTGCCGTCCGCTCCGGCCAACGTCGGCCGTTACCTGGAGGACCATATTGAGCTGAATGGTAGGGCGCTGGTGACCGCCCGCCTGCGCCTGGCGGCCATCGCCGCGGCCCACCGGCTGGGCAAACACCCCGAGACGTCGGACCCCCTTGCTGAAGGCCCCTATGAAGCGGCTGACCAGGGATCACGGCAAGCCACGTCGGCCAGGTACACCGAGGCACAGGCTGCTGGCAGGGGGCGGTGGCCCGGTACTACCGGGGCGGCCTACGGAAGTGATCACCAATACTTACAACCGCTGCTTGCACCGCGGCCACTGCTCCCGGGCAGGTTGATGGCGCAAGTGCGCAACCGCTTGAAGAGCAGGTCTCTCGCTTAGCTACCTGTCCAGTTTTCAGGGTCCACCTCAGCACCTGTTAGGACGCGATATTGACGTCGCCCGTGGCAGTAGTTTCTAATCGGAGACAGGATGGAGAGGAGGACGGGATTCGACCCCTGCAAGGAAAGGAGCGGGGATGAACCCCACATGGATTTGAACCCCTTGATCAGATGGGTAACGGCGACGCGACTCCGCGAGGGCATTGCCATTGGTCTTATTGTGGCATCAGTTCTCTACGTCTTTGGCTTCATTGAGGACAGAATCCAGAGAGAACGGGAAATCAACCATATAAAGACGTATGTCCAGGAATGGAGGGACCGGACCGAACAGCACGGTGAAGAGTACGCCGTCCGGCCTGTGGCAGACGATCCAGACAGACCAATCGTCTATGAGGATACCGTCCGGCTCCATATGCACAGCGCGACAGTCGAAGATCTGAAAGAGATTGTACGATGGCGAGCGAGACACCTGAGCGGCGGACAGACACACGAAATCTTGACAACCCTGGAGAGCATCTCCGCGTTAGTGCACGGTCTCTTGAATGAAATGGAGAGTTACAAGCCGAAATCTTGGCCAGAGTTCATGGCGCATCTTGACTGCGGAGTGTTCGAGAAAATCCACCGTGTGGACTGGCTCCAGTTAGGTGATTTGCATTTAAGCTACACAAGCTGCGATACCTAGCGGATGCGCATAGTGGTCGAGGTGCGACCCATTGATGGACAAGGACAGTTGGGCGGATCCGGCGGTGGTCATCCAACCGAGATATATCCCTTTCCAACGAAGATTGAGAACGCTCTGAACCCCGCCTGACATTTCATCAGCAACATGGAGCGGGAGTGGGGGAACAATCCCGTCCCATGCGAAATGCGATGCGGCGGCTTTCTGGTGCAACCTCAGTGTATGCTGCCCCTTGTCCGTTTCAATCCCGGCGGTGGCCGCCGTCCCGCCGTCGCGCGGCATTCTGTCCGGGACTCTGGCCAAGGGGCGGGACGACCTCGGCGGGAGTCTCCCTCGGAGCTTCGTCATGGAACGCCCACGCGGTCAGCAGGTGGGCCGGGCCCAGGTCTTCGGCCAGAGCCAGCAGCGCCATCTAGTGCCGCCAGTGGGGCCGCACCCCAGCTTCAATCCAGCGCCACAGGGTGTAGGGAGAGGTCCCGATGCGGCGGGCAATCTCCGCCCACAGCAGGCCCAACTCGATCAAACGAACAGAAATTAGACAGTAACTGAAGTAGATGCCCTTGCCCAGCATTCATTCTAAAGAGGCATAAGGAAGTTCGAAACTTGACTGACACCAGCCTGTGGCCTCAGTTCCTCGTTCCTTTCGAGCGGGAACTATACGTTCTGGGTGCATTGGGAGGAATACTGGGATTGATGATCTCGGTATGCTCAATAGCAATTGCATTGAGAGCGCTACGAGCCAGAGCAGAAGGAGACCCACAACCAATCAGGAAAGCCTCGGAAGCAAATCTTCAACTTGTGGTCGCGATCTGGGGAGTTTCTTTTGGCTGCTCCGTCGTATTCTTCGCAGGATTGATCGCCGCAGCAATTGCAGGATTCTTCCCTGAAGAATCTCAAAGGCAGATACCAGTAATCCTCATCACGTGCGTCGCCGTTTTTGTGTCCATGTTCGCCGCCATCGGCTCCATGATTTTATGGCCGGAAAGGTTCCCGTTTAGAACAGCAGCGGTAAGTATAATCATCATGCTCTTCTTCGCGGGATTCACAGCCGCCACGATAACACCCGGGAACCCTCCACTACTCAACTCCCTTGACCTGGCCGAGATGATTATCCCGACCAGCATTGCGATCGTCATTTTCGTGGGGGTCAGAAAAACCTCGTAATGAGTCTGGTGGAAGTCAGACACCCTATAGGCGGAGGTATGAGCTCGTATAACCAGAGCAACGGCAAATGCTTCCGACACTTGGCAAAGGGGCTCGAAACCCAAGGAACCAGAACGCCAGAAGGTTTCGTTTGCTTGTAGGTGATGGCCCTCGATAGCACCCATTTCAGGACATCCTTTAATGGTGGTAACTGTCGCAGCGGGGATGCCATGATGGGCCATCACCTACAAGCAAACGAAACCACGACTATTAGTCCTGCAGGTTCGAGCGACTATTTTTGCCGGTCTGGAGGGGTTAAATCATCCGGCACGGAGTCGCCGGATTGATGACCGACAGAGAAGTCGCATTGTTGAGGCAGGGACGTATGGGAGGAAAGACACAGGAGGCGGGGGGCCATGGCCGGGATGAGTGTCCGGTCGGCGCGGAAATGGCAGAGGGGGCCGTTGCCGTCAGAGACCAAGACAGAGCGCCGGTGGCACACCCGTCCCAATCTCTTCGACAGAGTGTGGGAGGAGGGAATCCTGCCCTTGCTCCAGGGCGAGGCCGCCGGCAAAATAGCTAATGTCAATCACTAGGGCGGAACGTGGGCGTAGAGGTCTTTCCTCGGCCACTTTTCCCGCATCCGGCTCCCCGCGTCCAGAATCATCTCTGAGGTCGGCCAAGCTCTCCGTCCCTCCGGAAGATCGAGCAGTATACGCCGCTCGGCGCGGACGGCCCGGGTTCGACGAAACGCCTCCGCACGAACAGCACGCCGGCGTCCAGCTTGGGGATGTTTAACGTCAACTACTTTTGCAGGTTGGCGCTGATTATTGTTGCCGGTTCACCTACTTATCTTGACCCCGCTGCTGGGCCACTCCGGTACTGGTGCCACAGAACAGGAGAGCGGTACCGCCAAGCCGCGATACAGCTCTCCAGATTGCGCGCCGCTCTCTCCTCTCTCTGGCTAACCTATCCCCTCCCGCAAAATTCGGGATGACTCATGTAGGCTTGAGCGACTCCGTTCAACCTCTCGTTTAGCATCGCGCAGGGCGAGTTCCGCCCGCTCCGTAAAGGTCTCGACGGTGTCGGCTTCCAGATCCAGGCTGATTATCCCTGCGGAGAAGGTAAGCGACACGTTTTCTTTGACTCCCCGGTTATTTGTAACCCGAAACTTGTTGTCACCAAGTTCTTTTCGCAAATTGTGAATGACCAGCACAGCACCGGACGTGTCTGTGCCGGTCATTAAAACCGCGAACTCATCACCCTGCTTGTACCGGAAAGCTACATCCGTGTGCCTGATCCCCGACTTGAGTAGCATGGCGAACTCTCGCAACACCAAATCCCCGTTTCTGTAGCCGTAGGTGTCGTTCACGCTTTTGAAATGGTCGATGTCCAGCAGCACCAATGAAATAGGCTGAGACATCTCCTTCGTCCTTTTGATTTCCAGAGGCAATCGGCGACGGAACTCCGCGCTGTCGAATAGCTGAGTGAGATCGTCAATGTATATCAGCGCTTCCAGTTTGCGGATCTTGGGCCGGTACAGGAGAACAACAACCAGTGCGCCGACCAAGCCAACGCCGGCAAGTACAGCCAAGAATAGAAGAAGGTTCAATGTCACGTTGAAGTCCAGCACGGCTGTACCTCCTGCTATCCCAGTATCCGCCACCAGGCAAGCGCTTTGACCACTTCCGCAGAGAAGGCCTCCACAGCTGGGTCGACCAGATCCCTGGTGATGCTCAACTGGCCGATGTTCATGTCGCTGGCGCTTTGGGCTGGAGAGGCGTTCCAAGCATCCTCTATTTCTTGCCCGGCAGCCGCTCTCACCTCCCCGACCAGACGCTGATAGCTCTCGACGGACTGCGGAACCTCGATCCTCAGCCACTTCTCATGGAACTGCAGTCGTTCTCTTAGGTCATTGATTCGGTCGCCAAGAGCGGTCAGCGTTTGTGATGTGTCGTCCGGTCGCCGTCTAATTCGATAGGGTAGTTCCAGCCATTGCAGGGCGTCGGCAATGGCTTCTGCACATAAGGTACGTTTTCGTTCCACGGAAATCCGACGTTGACCCAGCAGGTAGGCGAGGATCGCGCTGGCCACTGCCGGCGCACCAACAAACAAAGGGGCTATGACTGAAGGTTCCAATCTGGTCACCAGTGCGGACAAGGGGTTTGTTCCGAGAGATAAGCGAAATCAAACCAAGATGGCCAGCTCAAGCCAGATAGTTGCCGACCAACTACTCGGCAAAGGAGTGATTTGCTCCAGCAATCTCGCAAAGGGTATACGAATATGGCGTGGCAGGAAAGATGGAAACTCACATCACCAGAGCCTTTCCTAAAGTTGTCACGTGCCGCGTTTCCCGCTCGTCTTGACTCAAATCCACCGAAGGGATGCAGCATAGTGAGTGGGATGAGGGGCGAGGGCTGTGAGGCACCGACCCCGATGGATTTGCGCCAGTGCGGGGTCTGATGGCCACTGAGGAGAGATATGGAGGCCCCGGTTTAGCGCAGGGGCGGGATGCCCCCAGGGCAGATGGCAGCAGAGAACAGCGGGGGCCCGGCCTGACGTCGGTCTGCCAGGAGGTGGTGGGCAGTGCGAGAGCGGGCCGGGCGGCAATTCCTGTCAATGGCGCCGAGATATTGGGCCACTGTGGTGGAGTAATGGCGGCCCACCTGTACTACGCACGGGATTCGAGTGAAGACTGCAATTCCCACTCAACCGCTATCCGTTCACCTGTTGGATGGTCCAGCGGCTGACCTCCAGGCGCTTGGCCAGTTGCCGCTGGCTCACTCCCCTCGACCGCTCCTCCCTGATGTATTCCCGCTGCTGTTGGGTCAGGCTGGGCCGTCTGCCGAGGAAACGGCCCTCGGTCCGCGCCTTGGCTTGGCCTGCGACCGAGCGCTCCCTGATCGAATTCCGCCACCACTCGCCGAAGGCAAGCACCATCGCGAGCTGGAGCTTGCCGTTGGCCGTGGCCGTGTCGAAGTCCTCCGACAGGGAACGGAACTCCACTCCCGCATGGTGCAGGCCCTCGATCACCTGCAGCCCGTAGGTCAGCCCCCTGGAGAGCCGGTCGATGTGGGTGACCACCAGGGTGTCCCCCTCGACCACCAGGTCCAGCAGTTCCAGGAGGCCGCCGCGGTCGTCCTTGGCCCCGCTGGCCTCCTCGCCCCGAATGTTGCCCATGGCACAGCCGGCGCGGACCAGCCGCTCCACCTGCAGGTCCAGATTCTTGTCCTCCGGCTCTCTGACCGAGACCCTGGCGTAACCGTAGAGGGTCATCCCACTTCACCCCTGGCTGGAATGCCTGAAGTATTGCATTCTGCCAGAGGCGTTGCAACTGGGGTTTCCAGCCACCCTCTCAGCTACAGGGAGTGGGTATTTACAGCCATGGCTGTAAACAGGGCTGTTTCCAGCCATGTCGGCCGGGTGGCTCTGGCCCGGGCTGGCGCTCCGGACTCGGCGGTCATGCGGCAGGGCCGCTGATCCAGCAGCACCATGGTGGAGAGGTCCACCCGGGGCGAGCCGCCCGGTGGCTGGAATGAGGGGTATGAGCCAGCGATCCTTTGGGGCGGTGGCAGTGCTGACTGCCCAGGACTGCCGCGCCCGACATGGAATGGCGCTCCAGCAGCCCTCGGCGTGGGGCGTTCCCTCGAGGCAGGCCAACACCTCGAAGTACGCCTTGTCCTTTCCGGCGGTATAGCCCTCGGCGTAGCAGGCGCAGGGCTTGGGGCAGTCGCAGAGGGGCCGGGGGCTGGCGGTCATAACGGCCTCCTGAAACTTCTTCAGCACGCCCGGAGAATCTCGTGGCTTGCACGTTAAATACACTTTACGCGCATTCTTTTTCGGCCCCTGGGGCCGGTCGCACTGTATGATGGGAGGGACGGGACCGCAGGAGCGCGGCCCTGGCCATCTGGACAATGACCCCCGACGGGATGCGGGTCCTGGTAATCCCAGCCCACCGGTCCCACGCCGCCGCCATGACGTAAGACGCTCCCCTCGCCGGAGAGCAGGCGGAGCGGCTGAAGGCCGCCCTCAGGGAGATGGACGCCAGGATGGGGTACGCCGTCCACTACGGGCCGGGGGAAGTCCCCTCTGCTGAGAGGACCCCGTGGGAACACACTGGACCGACGGGCCCGAGGCCGTGGCCGGGTGCGACAACTGCCTGGAGCTGGCCGCCGAGGACCTGGCCGACCATAACGACTACCAGGGCCGGTGTCTCCACTGCCGCAGGCGATCACCGCCAAGGGCGGCGTCGCATGGCGCAGGGTGGTCCGACGGCCACGCCCTCACTGCGGGCAGTGGGGCTGGTAACGCCGGGATACGCCAATCTCCAGGAGCATGACCATGGTGAGCCCCTTCCAGGCGCCCCTCCCCATCTTCCTTGCCGCTGATGACGTGCTTGAAGAGGTCTCCCTGTCGGCACCAGCCGGGGGAGAGCCGCTGGCCGGCACCCTCCAGCGCGCCCAGGCCGACGAGGATGTTCTGGCCGACGCCGAGGCCCAGGTTCGCACCTGGTCTCCCAGCACCCGGAGGACCTACGGGGCCGCCTGGCGGCACTTCTCCCGCTGGTGCGAGGAGCAGGGCGTCCCCACCCTGCCGGCGGCTCCCCGCATCGTGGCGAGGTTCCTCGAGGATCTGGTGGAGCTGCAGGGCCGGACGCTGGCCACCGCCCGCATCTATCTGGCCGCCATCGCCGCCAACTACAAGCTGGACGGCCAACCCGACCCCACCGAGCGGCCACTGGTCAGGGCCACCCTGAAACGCCTCGCCCGGGGACACGGACGGCCCCGGCGGCAGGCGGTCCCGCTCACCGCCGAGGCCCTGGCCGCGGTGCGGGCCACGGTCCGAACCCCCAGGGAGCACCACAACGGGAGGCGCTGGCGGGAGCGGGGGGAGACGGCCGAGCGTCGCGCCCTGGTGGACCTGGCCCTCATCTAGGTCATGCGGGACAGCCTGCTCCGCCGTTCCGAAGCGTCAGCTCTCCGCTGGGGCGACGTGGAGTTCCACGCCGACGGTTCCGGCCGGCTGCACGTGGCCCGGTCGAAGACGGACCAGGCGGCGGAGGGGACGGCGCTCTATTTGGGCCCCGGGGCCGTGGAGGTTCTGCTGGCCATCCGTCCGGAGGAGGCGGTGATCGACCCGGGCGCCAGCGTCTTCAACCTGTCGGCCAGCCAGATCAGCCGGAGAGTCAAGGCAGCGACGAAGATAGCGGGGTTAGGTGAGGGGTTCAGCGGCCATTCCATGAGGGTGGGCATGGCCCAGGACCTGAGCGCCGCGGGAGCGGAGCTGCCGGAGCTGATGACCGCCGGGCGCTGGGACAGCCCCACCATGCCCGCCCGATACACCGAGGCCCAGGCCGCCGGCAGGGGGGCCGTGGCCCAGTACTACCGGGGAGGGCTGGGGGGTCCAGAGCGTCGTAACATTCCAGGTCTTAAACCCCGCCCATAATGGGAAGGCCTCAGCCGACACACGAGGACGGAGGACGGCAGTGAGAGAATCAATAATCGAGTTGGCGGAACGAGTGGGCATCGCAGCCCTCACAAAGGCACACGGCAGCCTCTCCCCCGAGGATGCAGAGCGGTTCAGAGAGAACCTGAAGGCAAGGCTGGACAGGGAGGAAGCCCATTACCCCATCTACGATTCGCTGGATACAGCGATCCCGGATATGCTGGGACAGGGGAAACTGGCCGAGATCGCAACATCGAGATTCATCAGACAAAGAGAGGGGAATATATCCGAATCCTTCGCAACCCCACTCACGGGCATGTGGCAGGACGTGATCCAGGAAGAGGCCAGCCTGGCAGCCCAAGAACACTGGGGAAAGGCCGATACCCTGTTCAGGGATGGGCAGACAACGGAAGCTGCCCGGGAGCTGACCCACGCGGTGGTCTGCATGGTGGCGGCAACAGCGGCCATGCAGGGATGGCCCCACGCCGGTGACGAGCAGATACACGACGCCATAACGGCACTCGCCGCCGGCGCGATGCCGAAACAACCCTCCGACACCTACAGCCTGATCCTCAACGCGCCGGACAAGGGCGTGGACCTGACCAACGCCTACGGAGCAAGCGTGGGATTCCCGGACCTGCTGATGTACGACCCGATGGACCGCACCCCCGAGGAGGCGGAGGCAGACGCCCGGTACTACGCTGAACTGGCGATCAACCTGATAAAGGAACTCTCAGGACGGAAATGGTGAGTCCAGGCGCAGGAGAAGCAAAGGCAGCGGTCGTAGAAAGACTGCTCCGCACGGCGCAGGAACTCAACGCCAGAGGGGACAGGGTGGCATCCGCCGAGCTCATGTGGGGAGCCTTCGCCAACGCGATGATCGCAGTCGCGGAGAACCACGGATGGCCCAATCGGAGGCACCGGGAACTGAGGACGACGGCACCCCTCCTGACAGGAAACATAGGGAGCAGAGACTGGAGAGCCCAGTTCGGACAAGCGGAACGACTCCACGCCCATTTCTATCGCCAAGACCTAAGGGAGCAGACACTGAACCAGTGCATGTCCAGCACGGAAAGGGCAACCCGCGAACTGCTCGGAGAGATAAGGAGCAACCCCCGCGGCGGATGACATGCAGGACAACAAGGCAAACAATGCGGGAATTCAACATCCTTAAGGAGGTGAAGCGGGCCGCGCCCCCTGAGGCCGATCCACCCGGACCCTTTCTGCTGGGAGACCTGGAGGTCGACTACGCCGGACGCCGGGTGAGCGTGGCCGGGAGTCCGGTAACGTTGACCGTCACCGAGTACGAGCTGCTCCGCCAGCTTTCGGTCAACGCCGGGCGAGTGTTGACCCACGACCAGTTGCTGCAACGGATCTGGGGCCCGGAGAGGGCCGGCGAACCAGGACTGGTCCGCAACGTGGTGAAGCGGCTCAGCCGCAAGCTGGGCGACGACGCGGACCATCCCGACTACATCCACACCGAGCCGAGGGTGGGCTACCGGATGCCCAGGGGCGAGGGGCCGGAGCCGGTGGAGGCGTGACCACCGGTCCGGTGTTCTATGTCCTTGGCAAGCCCTCGCCAGGCGGGTCGGGGTGAGGGCCTGACCACAGATCCAGAAGGAACCTCAGGGTAAGGGTTCTTGATTTTGTCCAGTTCGGTGGTGCTTATAGGAGCGCTCACACATCAGCGCCCCTATAATGTCAAACAGCGTCGCCGGTGGACCAAGCGGACCCAACAAGTACTCCGTAGACGATTCAGGCGTGGAGATTGCAACGGGTGACCCCGCTGCAGGCGGCCTCTACCTTCGTGGACTCGCGCGCGACGGCGTCGCCCTACGGCGGGAGATCCTGCGATTCCTGACGCGTCTGCGCTCGCAATCCGGCCTCGCGCCGGTTGATTTCACTCGCTACACGACGATGCTCAGCTAGGGGCGCGGCCCGGCTGGGCGCCTGGGACCTACAGACGTCCTGGCGCAAGAGGATGCGCTACCCACTTCGCCGCCCGAGCGGACGTGCGTAGCTAGGCGTGCCTCGGCGGTGAGAAACGCCTAGACTCCGTGCAGCCCAGCTACTGCATGGAGAACGGTTCTGGCATGCGTGCGTCGGTTCTATTAAGTCTCACCGGAAAGGATGGCAATGATGGAAACTTACATCGGGAAGACGATTTCCGATTTCACACTTCAGTCCAGCGATGGACGGACGATATCCCTTAGCAGTCTTCGCGGACAAAAGGTCCTGCTGTACTTCTTCACGAGTCCGGGCGGTGGTAACTGAACCCGCATGGCTCTTGGGTACCGAGAGCATGCTGCCGAGTTCACCGAGAAGAACGTCGTGCTGTTCGGAATCCATGACGGAAGCTTGGATGCTGCACGCCAGTGGGTCGAGAAAGAGCAGCTTCCGTTCGCGGTCCTGAACGACCCTGATCGACGAGTAGGCATTGAGCTGGGCATGTCCGCTCTCGATGGAGAGAGGTACGTCAAAGACCCGTCAGACGGGAAAAGGCCCGCAGTCGTCATCGACGAACACGGTGTGATCTGCGAGTGGGAACCCGACATGAACCACACCGATCAGATTGCAAAGTTGCTGGAGCGTCTGTAGGACGACCTCAATGGTGCGGGCTTTTCGACCGTTGCCCGCCCTTGTGCAGCCGGCAAAACGGGGTTCAGCCCGGACTGTGGCTTAGCAGGCCGGTGAAGAACATGTCGAGGGCGGCGAGACCCTGAACTAAAGCCACTGTGGAATCTACATTTCGAGGGTCTTGAAGACGACCTAAAGGACTCCACGGCACTTCATCTCACCTTTACGTCCCAACTTGGGGGCGACCGACAGTGCGGTCTAGCGATATGTACATTTCACCTTGGCTTTAGTTTAGTAGTTGAACGTCATTGAATTGAGGCACAACTGGTGTATTCTACCGGCATTGGCGGATTGTATCCAAGGAGAAGGGTCGTGCCGGATAAGAAGTACCGTATCGAATTGACCACAGAAGAGCAACAGGAACTGAAGGCCCTGGTTTCCAAGGGACGGGCAGCAGCGTACAAGCAGACCCATGCGCGCATCCTGTTGCTGAGCGATGAAGCGCGGAAAGACGGAGGCATGACGGACGAAGAGGTTGCCCGGTCCCTCCAGATCGCCAGCGCGACGGTGGAAAGGGTACGCCGCCGTTGCGTGGAGGAAGGGATCGAAGCGGCCTTGGGGCGTAGGGAGCAACAACGCCGCCGGCCAAAGAAACTGGACGGCGCGGCGGAAGCCCACTTGATTGCGCTGTCCTGCGGGGAACCGCCGGAAGGCCGGGCCCGTTGGACACTGCGATTGTTGGCGGAGCGGCTGGTCGAGTGCGAGCTAGTTGACAGCATCCACCCCGAGACGGTGCGCAAGACGCTGAAAAAAACCAACTCAAGCCTTGGCTGAAAGAGTGTTGGTGCATCCCGCCGGAAGGCAATGCGGACTTTGTGTGCGCGATGGAAGACGTGCTGGAGGTCTATCACCGTCCCTATGAAGACAATGAAGTCCTGGTGTGCCTGGACGAAACCAGCAAACAGCAGGTGAAGGAAACGCGACTGCCGCGTCCGCTTGGCCCCGGATTGGCAGTCGCGTATGATTACGAATACCAGCGCAACGGGGTGAGCAACCTGTTCATGCTGTTTGCGCCGCTGGAAGGGTGGCGGCGGGCCGGAGTGACAGACCGGCGGACGAAAGTGGACTGGGCGCACCAAGTGAAGAAGTTGGTGGACCAAGACTACCCGGACAAGGACCGGATTGTGCTGGTGATGGACAACCTGAACACCCATCATCCGGCCTCGTTATACGAGGCGTTCGAGCCTATAGAAGCGCGGCGTATCGCCGAACGTCTGGAGATTCACTACACCCCCAAGCATGGGAGTTGGCTGAACATGGCTGAAATTGAAATCGGAGTGCTGGCCCGGCAGTGCTTGGACCGCCGGATTCCTGATCAAGAGGTGCTGCGCCGGGAAGTTGACGCCTGGCAGGACCAGCGCAACCGGGACATGGTGCGAGTGGACTGGCGCTTCACCACCGCCGATGCGCGCATCAAGCTGAAATCCCTTTACCCAGCAATTCAAAATAGCTGAACTACTAGATACAATGGGCGGGACGGCGTCGACCACCGGGCCGAACTGGGGGCTGGTGCGGGGGTATTCCAGGTAGCCCGCGTCGTCGTCGAAGACCACCCGCACCTTGAGGTGTTTGTCCACGTCGTCGGCGGTCGGCGTGTACGTGGCGCCGGTCGCGCCGATGTCGGTCTCGTCCGTACCGTCCACTCGGATCCACTCGTAGTGGAAGTTGGCGCTCGCGACGCCGTCGGTGGAGTCCGTGATGCCGGAGACGTCGGCGGCCACCTCCTCGCCGTCCTTCGGCGTTTCGACGCTCAGAACCACCGGGATCGGGTCGTTGGTCCAGGAGAGGCTGGCGGACCACTGGTACTGATAGCGGCCCGTGCCCGGTGCGCTCTCGGTGGCGTCGTCCGAGGAGTAGGACACGCCGTCCGCGGTGAAGGTGAAGCCGCGCGGCAGCTCCCTGTCCAGCTCGAGGATCAGGTCGCCGGAGTTGGCGCTGGTGCTCTCGTCCAACACGGCGCGAACGGTGTACGTGATCCCATCAACGGTGAACTCCGTCTCGGTGATGGTTCCGAAAGCTCCACCCACATGAATGCCCGACGCGGCGTATCCGGCATAGCGAGGCGCGGTAAACAGGAGTGCCGGCGAAACAGTTGCCGTGAAGTAGTCTCTGCTGAACGCGCTGCGGACCACCGGGCCGCCGACGGCGGGAGTGTTGTCCGGCTGCCCGTCCGGCAGGTCGTAGGCGTAGATCGTGTCGTCGGTACCGTCGACGACCCAGAGGACCCGGCCGTCGAACCACATGCCCCTGGGGTTGTCGTTGTCGCCGCTCAGGGCGAGGTTCTTGGCCGAGTCCTGGGACTCGTCCGAGTGCTTGTAGGCGAAGACGTTGTCGTTGTCGTCGTCCGCCACGAACATGGTGGTTCCGTTGGACCAGATGCCGCGCGGCGTCGAGGCGTTCTGGGCGGCGGTGTTGGTCGAGAGGTACAGCTCCTCGAAATCCTTGGTGGAGTCGTAGGCGCCGCCGGAAATGGTGTAGGCGAAGACCTTGTTGGCGGTGGTGGCGCCGTCGTTGACCACGTATACGGTCGTCCCGTCGCACCACATGCCCCTGGACTCGCCGTTGCCCGAGTTGAGGGTGATGTCCTTGGTCGAGTCGGCGGTGGTGTCGGACATCTTGTAGGCGTACAGCTTGTTGTCGGTGCGGTCCCCGACGAACATGGTCGTGCCGTCCGAACAGATGCCGAACGGCCTGTTGTTTCCTGCGCCGTCCAGGTTGCCGAAATCGTTGGCGGAGTCGCGGGAGCCGTCGGAGCGGTTGTAGGCGTAGATCTTGTCGCCGGCCCCGTTGGGAGAAGCGTCATTAACCACCCAGAAGGTGTCTTCGTTGCCCCACATTCCGCGGGGGTCGGAGTTGCTGCTGTCCAGGTCGAAGCCGGTCGCCCGCTTCGGCTGGTAGGGCGCCTCGGTGCCCCTGACCTCGATCAAGTGGGACTGGGAGGCGGTTTGTGTCCAAGTGCCGCTCCCAAAGAACTGACGGGCGTCGCCGATTGTCCAGCCCATCGCCCCGCCGCTGTCCTCATCGCCGCTGGTAGTTATTTGCAAGGAGATAGAAGTATCTGGGTTGGGGAAAACCACCCGCTCGATCACGGCAAAGTACGTCGTGCGCGCCTTCAGCGTTGGGCACGGGTCTGCTGCCGGCGCATCGAAGGTTTGCACGCCCGCGCCGGTGAAGGTCGCCGGGTCGGTCAGCGTGCACAGCACAGAGCCCGGATCGCCTCCGCTGACCTCGTTTAGCGTCACCGTCAGCTGGGCGCCGGCTGTCGTGATCTCCGCGATGTCGCCGAAGCTTAAACCGATGGAGTTCAGCGTGTAGCCTGCGCTGTGGGAGCCGGTGGTGAACGCCTGGGTACGCTTTGTGGCAGCAGTGGATAGCTGAAATGTGGAGCTTTGGGCGGTCTGCCCCGTGTTCTTGACCAGGACGGTGGCCTCCTGCGCCTGCGCCGGCGCCGGCGCCGACCAGAGGAGCACGACGGCCAGGGCCAGCGCCAGCAGGGCGAGTATGCCGGCTGCCGGCCATTTGGGAACCAGCCGGGCGATGTGGGGGGCCGGGCGGCGGCCCTGGCTGTCGCTGGGGTAATGACCGTTTTTCATCGTTGTCTCCAGGGCGCGTGTCCGGTCGGTACGCAATTCATCGGATGGAACACACGTCTATGGCTGTTGTTTGCGTTGCGTTTTGCGCTGTGCCGCGGTCTATCCGGGTCCGCGCCAGCGACGCTGGAGGCGCCGTCGCGGATTTTGCGAAAGCCGGCTTTGACGTTCTCGCTGAACGCGAGGCCGAAGGTGAACGCGCCGCTGCCGTCGTGGCTGTCGGGCACGAGTCTGAAGGCCGGGGTCGGCGGGGTTGGTGTGTCCTCAGTATCTTCTTCCGGGGTTGGAGCCGGTGTTGGTGTCTGCGATGCCTCTTCGTTGTCGATGGCGCCGGTGTCTACGCCGTCGATGATCACCGGCCATCCGGACGGCTCTGAAAGTGCGAGAGTGATGGTTTCAGCGCTCTCGTCGAGAGTGCCGGTCAGGACCGGCGCCAAGACGGTTCGGGACTTTTGGCCGGACGGGGAGTTGAGTGTGCCGCCGGTGGCCGTGTGGCCTGACCAGGCGGTAACATGGGTGTAGGCGGTGTCCGTGGGCCCGGTGCCGGCCACCGGGGAGGTCAGGCTCAGGTCGGCCCCGCCGCCGCCGGCAAGCGCGGCGATCAGGTTGGTGGGGGCGGGGTCAACAGGGTCCGTCCGAGGGTCCGGCTCCGGTGTTGGAGTGAAGGTCGGCGATGGGGTAGGCCCCGATGTCTCGGCTTTGACGTAGCCGGACCACTGGCTCACGCCGTTGGGTCTGACCGCCTTCACCCGGTAGTTGTATCTCCTCGACGCCGACACCGAATTGTCTTCGTAGCTGGTCACGGGACCGGCGTCGCTCTCGATGATGTGGAAGACCTGCGATGCGTCCACGTCCGGGTTGCGGCGCAGGATGGCGTAGTGGGTGACCGTCCAGGCGAGGGTGACCGAATCGTGCTCGGCCGAGGCTTGGAGGTTGGTGGGCTTGGCCGGGGGGTTACAACCGGTGGCTTCCCTGGTCGGGGTTGCCTCTTGGTGCCGGGCTTGGACCGTCGGCCCGATGAACGGCAGCAGCAGGAGCGTCGCAGGACGCCGGGAGGCGATCATGCCTCACCCCCGGCCTGCCAGGGCCAAAAGTCGGGGGGGGGGGGGCTGAGAAGGGTATGTAAAAACGAGATTATAGCTACGAACAGGCCCCGCCACCTCTGGATCCCGGCCTACGCCGGAATGATGGAATGAGCCTGATAGCGGGTATTTGGGGGCGATTTAGTATCTGATCAAGCCTGCCCTACTATACGGTCTCACGTTCAACTGCATTAGTCCCAAACCAAATACATACCCCTGTCAGGGGGGGGGCGTCTGTGATAGCCCGCCGCGCACGGCGGCCTCCGCCGTCTCAGGTGCATGGACCGGTCTGTCGAGCGCCATGTGAATGCCTCCCTCTGCACGGGTGGGATTAGCGGAACCTACGACCTCTCCCGCTGTCCGCAGGTAGAGTGGCGGCCTGTTATTCCGCCTATCCTGTGATTGTTCTTACGCATATTCCCATGTAAACGGTAGAGGCTCTGCATCGATTCGGTAAGTGTCAAATCACACTTTTGGCGATGTAATTTTGAGAGGGTGTTTCTGCGACTTTTCGCTCTTGCTGACCCAAACGTTAATCAGGCGCCACCGCCCTCTCCCCCGGCCATCCGTATACGCGGGCATTTCTTGTTACCCGGAAAGACAAGCGCTATGCACCGCCCGGTCTATCTCTTCGGCCCGGAAACCTCTATAGCGACGGGACTACTGGCCCGGCCCGGAGACGGTGAACTCCAGTCTGTTGGACAGCTCCCTGCCGTCGCCGGTGCAGACGGCCCCGTCGGCGTCGCAGTCCGTGGTGACGGGCAGGACCACGGTCACGGCGGCGGCCGAGCCGGGCGTCACGGTGATGGTCCACCCGATGTTGCTTCCCTGGGTCATTCGCTTGGCCCTGTTCACCGTGCCGTCCGTGACCGTGAAGGCGTGGTCCCGCAGGGTCACGTAGCTCAGCTTGACCTCCTCGCTGAACCGGATCTCGAAGGTGAAGGCATCCGTCCCGTTGTGGCTCTCCGTGGCGGCTTCCAGGCCAACGGTCAGCGGCGTTTCCCCCTCGGTGGTTTCCTCCGGCTCGCCGTTCTTTTCTGATTCTGCGGTCTCATCGGTGTCGTTGAAGACCTCGGTGGCATTGAACCCTGCCGCCGCGTTGCCCGCCAAGTCCCTGGTCCGGGCGGTGGCAGCGTCCGAAGGCGGCGTGTAGCTGACGACCACGACGTCCTCGGACGTAGCCGCCGAAACCAGCGTCAACACCACCGTGTCGCCGTCCACCGAAACGCTCTCCACCGCCCGCTTGGCTTCTTCATCCAGCCAGGTCGTGTCATCGCACGTGCAGGCCACCCTCACATCGAAGGAATCCGCCGGCGGCGCAGACCCCTCGTCCAGGGCCTCGTCGTACAACACTTTCAGGGTCGCTCCGTCCACCCTGGGTCTCACCATTTCCGGCGCCCTGGTCTCCCGGGGAGTGCCGGTCTGCTCAACCGAGGGCGGGCTGTCACCCACGCCGTTGGTGGCCAGGACCCGCACGCTGTACTCCACTCCGTCGGTCAGTCCCGTAATGGTGTGGATGGTCCCGGACGCGGTCGCCTCGGAAACGTCCGCCGGCGTGTCCCAGCTGTCCGCGCTCTCCTTCCACTGCACCTTGTAGCCGGTTATGGCGGAGCCGCCGTCGCTGGCCGGGGCTTCCCAGTAAACGTCCAGCGCTCCGGCGTCGTGAGGGAAGACGTTCAGGCGCCCGGGGACGCCCGGCTTCGTGGCCGCCACCGTATCGGTATCCGCGCTGGTCAGGGTCTCCTGGTTGTCAACATCGTCGGTGAAGCTCACCCGCACCTTGATGCCCTTCCCCACGTCCTCATCGGTCAGGGTGTAGGTGGAGTTGGTCGCGCCCGCGATCTCCACGTTGGCGGCGAGCCACTGGTAGCTGTAGGAAACGTTGGTCAGCCCGTCGGCGTCGGTGATGCCGTTGGTGAGGACCGTGAGCGTCTCGCCCGCCTGGGCCGTTCCATCAATGGTGGGCGCTCCAGTGGCCGGAGAGTTGGGCTTGGCCGCAACCACCCCCGTCGCCGCGCTGGTCAGCGTCTCCTCGTGGTCTGCGTCGTCGGTGAAGGACACCCGCACATTGATGGTCTTGCCTGCGTCGGCGTCAGTCAGGGTATAGGTGGAGTTGGTCGCGCCCGCGATCCCCACGTTGGCGGCGAGCCACTGGTAGCTGTACGTTGGGCTGGTCAGCCCGTCGGCGTCGGTGATGCCGTTGGTGAGGGCCGTCAGCGTCTCGCCCGCCTGGGCCGTGCCGCCGATAATGGGCGCACCTGTTGCAGGACTATTGGGGACGACCACCGTGCTCGCCCTGGCATGGACGATGCGCGCCGTAAGGGTCTGACCGTCCTCCCAATCGACGTCGACGTCTTCCCAGCTATAGGTGGCATCCCCTGGCTGTAATGCCAGCGCGACATCGCCAACTTGCAGGGTCAAGTCGTCGACGCCGGGAATGTTCTCCGTAAAAGCCAAGCGAAGCTTCCGCTCCGGAGAGTAGTACCACAGCCACTTTGCCTGAAGGCCAGCGTTGCCCCCGGAGTTCGAAAAGAGATCGGCGCTGGCGGCGCCGATGGCGCCGGTGCCGTAATCCACAACCGACATGTCCGCCCACCACTCGTCCGCCGTCGGCACCGTCGCCGTCGCCTCGCTGGTCAGGGTCTCGCTGTTGTTGGCGTCGTCGTCGAAGCCCACCCGCACCTGGATGGTCTTGCCCACATCGGCGGAGACCAGGGTGTAGGTCGAGCCTGTCTGACCGCTTATGTCCGTGCCGGCGCTCGCGTCGTTTGCAATCCACTGGTAGCTGTAAGAAACGCTGGTCAGCCCGTCGGCATCTACAATGCCAGAAACGTCCGCCGTGAGGGTCTCGCCCACCTGAGCCGTCCCACTGATGGTCGGCGCTCCCGTGGCCGGGCTGTTGGGACGAGGCTGCACAGCGGTCGTCGCCGCGCTGACCAAGTTCTCTTCATGACCCCGGTCGTCGGTGAAGCCCACCCGCACCTGGATGGTCTTGCCTACATCGGCGGAGACCAGGGTGTAGGTCGAGCCTGTCTGACCGCTTATGTCCGTGTCGGCGCTCGCGTCGTTTGCAATCCACTGGTAGCTGTAGGAAGCATTGTCCAGCCCGTCCTCGTCGGCGATGCCCGAGATGTCCGCCGTGAGGGTCTCGCCCACCTGAGCCGTCCCACTGATGGTCGGCGCTCCCGTGGCCGGGCTGTTGGGACGAGGCTGCACAGCGGTCGTCGCCGCGCTGACCAAGTTCTCTTCATGACCCCGGTCGTCGGTGAAGCTCACCCGTACCCGGATGGTCTTGCCCACGTCGGCGGAGACCAGGCTGTAGGTCGAGCCTGTCTGACCGCTTATGTCCGTGTCGGCGCTCGCGTCGTTGGCGATCCACTGGTAGCTGTAGGAAACATTGTCCAGCCCGTCCTCGTCGGCGATGCCCGAGATGTCCGCCGTCAGCGTCTCGTCCACCTGAGCCGTCCCACTGATGGTGGGCGCTCCCGTGGCCGGGCTGTTGGGCCGGGTGACGGCAGTGGTTGCTGCGCTGGTCAGCGTCTCCTCGTAGCCCCGGTCGTCGGTAAAGCTCACCCGCACCCTGATGGTCTTTCCCACGTCCGCGTCCGACAGGGTATAGGTCGAGCTTGCGGCGTCCTCGATGTCCGTCTCCGTCGTTCCATCGTTCCGAATCCATTGGTAGCTGTAGAGGGAGCCGTACAACAAGCTGGTCAGCCCATCGGCATCTGCAATGCCCGAGATGTCCGCCGTCAGCGTCTCGTTCACCTGAACCGTCCCACTGATGGTGGGCGCTCCGGTGGCCGGGTTGTTTTCCGATGGCGCGTCATCGCCGAAGACCCAGGGGCGGGCCTGCTTGATCGACAGAATATCGTCACTGGTGATCTTGAACTCGATCTCCATGGCGAACGGCTCATCGCCTTCGACACCGTACAGCTTGGCGAACTCGTCATGGATCAGTTCGAGATGACGGCGCAACTGATCCATTTGGGCGTCGCTCATAAGGAGTTGCCCCCGCTGCATCTGGTTGGAGGTCGCGAGGACGGTATACTCACCGCCCTGGTGCAACAGGATTTCCTCCGGCGCCGAGTGCGCGTCGGGATTGGTAACCAGGTCCTCCCCGAGCTGCGAGTTGACGTAGTAATTTCCGTATCTCATTCGGATAGGATCGAAGCTGACGGCGACGCCGTTGGCCAGTTCGTCCGAGTAGTTGGGATGCACCAGCACCCCCATCGCCGCCGCCAGGTGATCGACGCGATAGAACTCGCGTTCGGTGAAGGCCCGGAAGTTCCACAGGCTGGCGTACACCTGCTTGAGCGATTTGGCAATCCCGTCTTCTTCGGTCTCATCGGGATGCTGGGTCTTGGAGTCGTACAGCCCAGCGCCGCTGAAACCGGGCAGATCCTCGTTGTTGGTGCTGGACCGGTAGCGCAGCGACTGCCCCTCAGGGTATTTGGAGTGCATCTCCGTCAGCGCCGCGATAATCCACTCCGGGGTCTCGCCCTTCTTGATTTTCTTGCGGAGTTTCTTGAGCTCTTTCTCCTGGGTGTCATAGTCCGACTGGAAATCCGGGTCTTCCAGCATCTCTTCGATATCGTCATAGAACCCGTTGTGCTTCATGAACTCGTCGTAGAAGTAGAAGGGCGCCGCGAACCCGTCGGGGACGGTTCCGTCGGGAAAACCCAGGGTCCGCAGCACGGCCACGTTGGCCGCCTTGACGCCGAACGCATTCCAGTCGTCGAAACCGATGTCGTCCAGGCCGGTGATCCGGGTGACTGTGAGGTCCCGTTCCGGAGTCTGGGTTCCGGGAGGGCGCGAAGCGGCGAAGTGGGCCTCGACTTCGGCGGGAGTGGCGGCGCGGATGGAGTAGCCGTCCGCCGTGACGCTGTAGTGGACGTATCTGCCGATGAGATCCGCGATGTCGCCGTCGTCCAGGGCGTCGCGAATGAAGGCGTTGGGGACACCGTCCTGGACGGCCCGCAGGTTGACGTGGGAAAGCGGTGTCTGGGGTACGGTGGTGATGAGGCCGGCGACCCGGGAAAGCTCGTTGGGGATGGTCTCGTAGATCGCCACGTCGCGCGGGTCGGGGCGTTCCTCCAGCGACATGCGCCTGAGGAAACCGTACCCCTCCCCAACGTTGAGGGAGAGGAATGGAACATCCGGCAGGATGTCCTCTCTCAACACCACATTGATCCGGGAATCATCGTAGAGGGCCCGTTCTCTGTGATAGAGCGGCAGGGCTCTCCTCGGCATCGGGTAATAGGCAAGGTTGTCATCAAGCAGCGGCATGCTGGCCGCCAAAACCTCATACGAACGGGCCACATGGCCGAAGGTGTATGCATCCATGGGCTGGAACTGATAGAGGTAGACGCCCAGGGAACCATCGGGAGCAACCACATTTGGGTGGTATATGATCTCGCCGCCCATGTACCCCTGTCCCCAGAGTGGGTCGCTCCAGAGACCGATTGCATCCCCGAAATCGGGATGTAACCGGTGGGTCTCGGTGTTCATGAAATAGATGCCCATGTTGTCGGTAGCCACGCCGATAATGTAGAACTTGACAAACTCCAGGTCCTGGAGACGGGGGTGATTGGGAACGTCTCTTCCCTTGTAGGAAAGCGCCTCAAATGTCTCACGGTCTGGAATGGCCACCGCGCCATCACGAAAAGGGACCGCCCGAGCGGGGTTCAGCGGGTTCATCCCCACCGGGTCCCCCAATTCGGTGATGTCGTCGATGCAGTCGTTATCCAGGTCGGCCGGGTCGGCGATGAGGAACTTTTCCACCCGGTAATGCTCCTTCGGGAGCGGGGACAGCTGCTCAGTCAGCGTTGTTGTGCCGTCTTCGCCCAGGGTCACCGAGACCGGGAACTCTCTACCGGAGTCCAGGGCGGGCCTCACGTAGAGCACGAAATATTCCCCGGTGGTGGACTCGACGATAGCGGGAACGGCCTGTACCTCTACCGCCGTTGCCGCCGGGGCATGCTCGCCGACCGTACACGCCACGACTGATACCTTGACCGTCCTCTGACTGGTCAGCGCCTCCAGGCTGCCTCTGTCGTCATGGAACGACACCCGCACGCTGATGGTCTTGCCAAAGTCGGCCGTAACCAGGGTGTAGGTCGAAGCCGTGGCTCCTTTGATGTCGGAGGAATTGCTCCCGGAGTGGCTGCGGACCCACTGGAATCTGAACGCGTCATCGTCGAGCCCGTCGGGGTCGGCGATCCCGGACACGACCGCCGTCAGCGATTCGCCGACTTCGACGGTGCCGCTGATGACGGGCGCGCCGGTCGCGGCACGGTTGGCGCTCACCCTGAGAATCCGGTCGCTGCCGGGTCTGTTGGAGGTGGCGATGTACAGTGCCCCGTCGGGGCCGAGCACCGGGGTCCGCAGCCGGCCCTGACTGCCGTCGAGCTCCGGAACGACGATCTGACCCGCGAAATCGCCCTGTTCGGTGAACTCGAAGACACGCAGCGACTTCGTCTTGAGCGTGGCCACCGCGAGTCGCCCCTCCCACTCCCCCCATTGGGGGCCATCCAGGAAAACGGCCCCGCTGGTTGCCAGGGTGGGGAATCCCGAGGACCATCTGGGCTGGCGGGCAGATGGGAACTTGGCCAGGTCGGTCATGGGGACGCCGGCCTCGTCGGAATAGTCGTAGAAGACCAACGTGCCGTCGTCCGGGATCGGGTCCCAGCCGTAGTTGCCCCCTGGCGCCAGCAGATTGATCTCGTCGTCGTGTTTCGGGCCGTGCTCCACCAGCCACATCTGATCCGTGCCCGGGCGCAGAGCCAGGCCCTGGGGGTTGCGGAAGCCGTAGGCGTACACCGGCGAGGAGGCGCCGAATGGATTGCCGGGCGCCCCGGCGCCGGTCCGCGGGTCTACGCGCAGGACCTTGCCGCCCAGGGACGTCAGGTCCTGCGCGCCCGTTACCACCCGCCCGTCGCCGGTCGCGATCCATAGGTATCCCTCCGGACCGAAAAGCAGCCGGCCTCCCGAGTGCCAAGGGCCCGGACCGATCGGCATGCCCTCTACCAGGGGATCGACGACGCGTGTGGCTTCGTCGTAGTCCGCGTCGATCGTCCAGGCGATCACCTGCATCTCGCGTCCGGCGTGCCCCTGGAGCGTGTAGAACCGCCGGTTGGTCGAAAAGTCCGGGTCCACGGCCAGCGCCTGCAGACCGGCGAACCCGTCGACCAGCAGATCTCCGAGATCCGCGGCGACCCGCTTGACGGTGCCGTCGGTCAACCTCGCGTTCAGCACGCCGGCGCGCTGGGTGAACAGCATCGTCCCGTCGGGGGTGAAATCAATGCCCCAGGGGTGGGACAGGCCCGTGACTATTTCCGTCACCGTCAGTTCCGGACCCGGTTCGCGGGCACCCACGACGGCGGGCGAAACAGCTTCCGCGGACTTTCCGGGGCCCTGCCCGTCGGTGTACCACGCCTCGGCCTTGAGCAGCATCCCTTCGTCTGCTTCGGTTGGAACGTAGCTGTCTCCGTCGTCGTAGGCCTCGACGCCGGTCCAAGCGGTTCCGTCGGAGGACCTGGCCCAGCTCCAAGAAACCGCGCCCGAAGACGCCGCAGGGCCCGAGCCGCCGCCCTCAAGGCCGTCGGGATCGCTCAGCGCGGCGCTGACCACCGTCCCGACCCTCGGCCGCGCCGGAAAGAGCGAAACGGTTCCGGGCCAATCCGCCGCCTTGATAGCCTCGGTGGCCTCGCTGGTCAGCGTTTCATAATTGCCACGGTCGTCGACGAACGCCACCCGCACCTTGATCCGCTTGCCCAGATCCTCGGCGACGAGCGTGTAGGTGGGCGAGCCGGTCCCGATGTTCGTCTCGGTCGCGCCGTCGACCCGCATCCACTGGTACGAGTAGGCCGCCCGGGTCAGCCCGTCGTCGTCCGACACGTCGGAGACCGCCGCGGCGAGCGTCCCCTTCACCTGCGGCGTGCCCGTGACCGTCGCCTCGCCGGCAGCCGGGTTGTTGAAGAAGGAGCCTCTCGCCTCGATCTTGTGGGAAAACGCGTCGGAGGCCCATCCCTGAGCCGCGGCCTGAGGAGAATATGCCGCGCTTCCGTCCGCGATGGACCACCCCTCCGCGGCTCCCGTGTCTTCGGAGCCGCTCGCCGTTCCACTGACGGCGATGGCGCCGGAACCGGTGACGCGGACCCTTTCGACGACCACGAAGTAGGTCCTCTCTCTCACGAGAGCCGGGCAGGTCGTCCCCGAGGCCGGGGCGGCGAAGGTGTTCACGCTCCGCTCGGACAGGTTCGCTAGGGCGATCAGCGTGCAGAGAGCGTCGCCCGGGACGCCGCCGCCGTCCGCGTTGAGCGTCACCTCGAGGTCGGACGACGTGTCCGAAACTTCGCCGAACTCGATCCCTACGGACGCCAGCGCGTACCCGGCTCTGCTGGTCCCGGTGGTGAACGCCTGGGCCCTCTTCGCGCCGGCCGAGCCCAGGTCATGGCCGGCGTCGCCGGACTGCCCCGTGTTGCCGACCAGCGCGGCGGCGGTCTCCGCGTCTTCGACGAACGGCCGAACGACGCCGCCGACGTCATGATAGGTGTAGATCATGGCATCGTCGGCGTCGACGACGTAGAAGGTCTCCCCGTCCGACCAGATGCCGTAGGCGTGGTCGTTGTCCTCGTGGAGCGGAAAGTCGAAACCGGCTTCGGTTCCGTCGGACAGTTTCACGCTCCGCGCCGAGGCGTCGTTCGAGGCGAGCCTGACGCCCCACATCGTCCGCCCGTCGGTGAAGAGGCCCTTCAGCTGGCCCCTGCCGGGGATCGTCAGCTTCCGGGAGGCGTCCGGCCTCCCGTATTCGTCCTCCGGGGTCTCGGGGTCGTCGAACAGACGGAAGGCGTGCGCGTGCGACGTGGTGTTGGTGATCCACAGGTGACGGCCGTCCGTCGCCATGCCGCGCACGATCATCACTCCCCCGGCGACGTTCAGGCCCCCGTAGACGAAGTCCCGGTCCTCCGCGCGCGCGAAATTCGTCAGGTCGTAGCCGAAGACGTCGCGGCTGGCGCCGTCAAGGGACTCTTCGGCCACGTACAGGCGAGCGCCATGGCCGGTGACGTAGAAATCCTCGTCGCCGAGGCTCGGAAGGTCCCAGCCGGGGTCTCGGGTCCCGTACTCGCTGGCCTCGGTGCCGGGATTGTCCCACAGCTTGTAGGCGAATACCTTCCGGGCGCTCTCGTCGCCGACCCACAGCGTTTCGCCGTCGGACCAGATGCTCTTCGGGTCCGAGTTCTCCGGATGCAGAGCAAAGGGTCCATCCTGGATCCATTCCCTCTGAACCAGCGGTCTGCCTATCCACATCAACATGGCGCCGCCGCGGTCGGCGCGGATGCCCGACGCTGAACCCCCGGCAGGCAACAGAAAAGCAGCGGAGTCGATTTCCACCGTGACGGGATGATGCCCGTGCGCACGAACCTCGACAACGTCCGAATATGAACCGCCAGCGGCGATGGTGACCGTCTCAGTGAACAGGTCTCCATTCAGGGCCGACAGTTCGATCTGAAGATCGAACGGCGTCGCACCTTCGGCTATGCGGACCACGACCGTGTCGTCTCCCCGCCGCTCCAGCTCCGCGGTGAACGTGAAAGGTGCGCCCGGATTGTCGCCCGCGTCGAGAGCCGTCAGCCCCGACAGACCTTCGAAGACGCCGACTGGCAGGTCCTTGAGCTCGTTTCCCGAGAGGTCCAGCTCACCGAGGCTCCCGAGGTCGGCGAACACGTCCTCCGGCAGGCTCTTCAGGTCGTTCCCCGCGAGCGAAAGTCTCTGCAGGTTGCCGAGACCGCCGAACACCCCGTCCGGCAGCTCGTCTATCGAGTTGGCGGACAGGTCCAGCTCCTCGAGTTCGACCAGGTCGTCGAAAAGGCCCGCCGGAAGGTCCGAGAGCCCGTTGCCCGAGAGCGACAGCGAGACGAGTCCGGCCAGATTTCGCAGCACGCCCTCCGGCAGCGTCTCAAGGCCGTTCGCCGACAGGTCCAGAACGCTCAGATTCGCGGTCTGGCCGTCGAACGTCCCTTCTGGCAGTTCGCTCAGAAGGTTTCCCGACAGATAGACCTCCTCCACCGCGCGGAGGTCTTCGAAGAGTCCTTCCGGGACCGTCTCGAGGAAGTTTCTGTTCAGGTCCAGGGCGCGCAGCGCGTGCAGGTCCCGGAAATCCCCGGCCTGCAGGGCCGACAGTCCTCTCCCCTGAAGGTGCAGCCCGGGCGTGACGCCGGGGCCGAAGCGCTGGGAGCCGGTCCATGCCCTGAGCCTCGTTTCGGAAGCCTCGGAGCAGTCGCCGACGCCGGTCATCCCGGCGACGATGGCCGCCATCACCGCAGGCGTCCGGTCGCAGATGCCCAGGGCCCCGACCCGACCCGTCGGCTCGCTGGTCAACGACTCTCTGTTGCCGGCGCCGTCGGTGAAGGACACCCTGACCTTGACGGTCCTGCCCCGGTCGCCGGGGACGATGGTGTAGGTCGAATCGGTCGCGCCCGCGATGTCCGTGTCGGCGTTCCCGTCGTTCGAAACCCATTGATATTCGAAGATGGCGGCGTCCAGCCCGTCCGCGTCGGCGATGGAGCGGGTGCCCGCCGCCAGCGTCTCGCCCACTCGGACCGCGCCGGTTATCGTCGGCGCTCCCATGGCAGGATTGTTCCAGTCGTATGCGTAGAGCTTAACGTCGTCGCGGGACGCCACCCACATCGTGGACCCGGCCGACCAGATGCCCTCGTAAGATTCATCGTCGGCGTCCAACGCGAAGTCCTTGCCAGAGTCCCACGTCTGGTCCGACATCCGGTAGGCGTACAGCTTGGCGTCCCGCCAGTCCGAAACCCACATCGTGGATCCGTTCGACCAGACGCCCATCGGAGAGTCGTGGCCGGGGGCCAGCGTGATGTCCTTCTCGAAGTCCCAGGCCCTGGTCGACAGGTCGTAGGCGAACACCGTGTCGTTGCCGGTGTCCGCCACCCACATGGTGGTCCCGTCCGACCAGATGCCCTCGGGAAATTTGTTGCCGGCGTCTGAAAGCGTGTTGAAGTCCTTGCCCGAGTCCCGGCTCCGGTCCGACATCCGGTAGGCGTACAGCTTGCCGTCGGTGAAGTCCGACGCCCACATCGTGGTACCGTCCGACCAGATGCCCACCGGAGAGCCGTTGGCGGTGTCCAGGGTAAAGTCTCGGCCGGAGTCCCGGCTCCGGTCCGACATCCGGTAGGCGTACAGCTTGTGATCCTCGAAGTCCGCGACCCACATGGTGGTCCCGTCCGACCAGATTCCGGTCGGATAGCCGTTGGCGGCGTCCAGAGTGAAATCGCTGCCGACGTCCCGGCTCTGGCCCTGGACTTCCGGGGCGAGAAGCAGGGCGGCGAGGGCAACCAGTCCGGCAAGCAGCAGCAGGAGCGGCGCAAGACGCCGGGAGGTGGTCATGACTTACCTCCCGCTAGCCGAGACTGAAAGTCGGGGGTCAACGTCAGTGTGAGGCCGCCATGGACGGCGGCCCCCAGCGCGAGCGGCGCAGCGACGGCACGAACCGTCGTTCCGTCCGCCGTCTCAGGTGCATGGACCGGTCTGTCGAGCGCTATGTAAACGCCTCCTCTAGCGCGGTCGGGATTAGCGGAACCTACGGCCTCCTGCGCTGTCCCCACGTAGAGTGGCAGCCTGTGATCCCGCCTATCTGGTGATTCTTCTTTACGTATTTACCCATGTAAACAGTAAGGACTCCGCATCGCTTTGCTAAGTGTCAAATCACACTCTTGGCGAAGTATTTTGGAGAGAGTGTTTCTGCGACTTTTCGCTCTTGATGACATAAGCGAAAGTGGCTAGATTAGTAGTCATCTACACACCGCCGTGACCGCCAAACACAACACGTTCTCACGCGCATGCCGGAGAGGAGATGTCTCAGGCGCCTAGCCAGAGCCGTGGCCCTCATCCAATCAGGGCAGCCGCCAGCGTCCTTCGGATGGGCAGCTCGACGCTCATGCGCCTCGACCCGGACGGGCTGAGATACGTCGCGACCATACTGGTCTGGGCACACTGGTTCGTCGTTGCCTTCAGTCTTGTGCAGCTGGCGTACCGCCCTGCGGGTTGGCCGGAGCGCTATGTCGTGTATGCGCCGCTGTTCCTGCTGCTGGTGGCGTTCAATGGATACACGCACTACCGGCTGGCGACGAACAAGACCATCACATGGCGCTGGATTCTGGGGCTCGCGGCTATGGACGTAACAATGGTCTCGGTCGCCACGGCGATAGGGGGAGGTTTCAGCCACTATTTTTTGCATCTGCTGTACTACCCCCTGCTGGCCGGGTACGCGTTGGTCTTCACGTCTTTCAGGCTGACCATGGTCTGTGTGACCGTGGTGTCGGCCATGTATCTGGCGATAAGCCTCACCGTTGGAGAAGGAATCGACATGGGGGCAAGGGAAGAGAAGCCCCTGCTGGCCCGGATCTTCGTCATGTATGCGGTGGCGGCAACGGTCAACCTGATCTCCAGCTTCGAGCGGAGCAGGTGGAGGGCCGCGGTGGAGCGGGAACGGGCCCTTCAGCGGGAGCGGATCGAGCTCTCCCAAGCCATTCACGATACGACGGCGCAGACCGCCTTCATGATCGGCCTAGGGATAGACGCGGCCAAACAGGTTGCCGGAGACTCGAACGAGGAGCTCACCGCCAGGCTCGATGCGACCTCACGGCTTTCCAAGACCGCCGTCTGGCAGCTGAGACACCCGATAGACATGGGCCGCATATTCGAAGGCAGCGAGTTGGGCTGGACCCTGGACTCGCACGTTGCGACGTTCAGAACCATAACGTCGGTGTCGGCGGAGCTGACTCAGAACGGGGTGGAGCCGCCGCTTTCGATTGGGGCCAAGAGTCAGTTGTTCACCATAGCCCACAACGCCCTCGCCAACGCCTTTCGCCATGCCGGGGCGAGCCGGGTGCTGGTCGAGCTCGACTTCGGACGGGATGAGCTCAGGCTGTCGGTGTCGGACGACGGGGTGGGACTTCCCGACGACTACGAAGAGCGAGGCCACGGCTTCGAAAACATGCGGGCGTACGCCGGGCGTCTGGGCGGACGGCTCATCGTCGAACCCAGGGGTTCGGTCGGGGGCGCGAGCGTGACCTGCGTGATGCCGTTGTATCGCGAAGAACAGGAGGGATAGGTTGTCAACAGAGTCTCGTCGCATAAGGGTGCTGCTCGCCGACGACCATGCGGTCACGCGGGAAGGTCTTCAGGTGATTCTGGAGCGGTCTGAGGAGTTTGAGGTGGTGGGTCAGGCCAGGGACGGAGTGGAGGCGGTGAAGGCGGCCTCCGAGTTGTCGCCCGACCTGATCGTCATGGACGTCATGATGCCCAAGATGGACGGCGTGGAGGCGTGCCGGGAGATCATGGAGTCTCTGCCCGAGACGCGGGTGCTCATGCTGACCGCCTCGACTGAGGCGGACGCCGTGATAGAGGCGGTGGCCGCCGGTGCGGCCGGCTACCTGCAGAAGGTGGCCGGGATGGACCAGGTCCTGGGCATGATGAGGAGCGCGGCTGCGGGCGAGGGGCGTCTGCCGACCGAGGTGGTGAGGCGGGTCTTCGACAGGCTTCGGCGCGGGGCGAAATCGGAGGACGTCAACCTGACCCAGAGGGAGAAGGAGATACTTGTGTCGTTCTGCCGGGGCATGTCCTACATTGCGATTGCGGGGGCAAGAGAAGTCAAGGTGGTCACCATCCGAAACGCCATCTACACCATCCAGGTGAAGCTGGGCGTCGGCTCGAAGCAGGAGATCGTGGTGTGGGCTGCGCAGAACGGGCTGCTGGATGATTGACGACATGGGTTGCTTTATAGGAAACGGCGGCGCTAAGTGCCTGCGCCCCAATCCGGGTGACGAGCCGATAGCCCCAGGTGCATCTTCACCGAGTTGGGCGTCGGCTACCGGACGCCGAAGGGGGAGTCGCCATGACCGGGGCCGCAATGAGGAGTGGAGCATGACGCCGCACCCCGACGTGGCCGTCGTCACCGGCGCCTTCAGCTCTACGGGATGGTATGTCACTAGTATTACAACGACGCTTCGCAAGAAAGGGACCTTGAGCACCTCTTCATGGCGACCTGCCCACGCCCGTGACAGCCTTGCGGCCTTGCCTTTCGCGAAGCGATTTCCGGCCAAAAACTGACCAAATCGAAGAAGCGTCGTTGTAATACTAGACGGCTACTTGACCAGGGCGTCCGCGTCAGGACACTGACCCGCAGCCCGGATGCGGAGGACCCCTTCGGCGGCCGGGTGGAGGTGGCCCCGCCGGACTTCTCCGACCCGACGGGCTGCGCCGCTCGATGCAGGGAGCGGGCGTCTTCCACAACACCTACTGGGTGCGGTATGCGCACGGCCGGATCACCTTCGACCTCGCGGTCGAGAACACCAGGACGCTGTTGGAGGCTGCCAAAAGGGCGGACGGCGGCAGGATTGTCCACTTCTCGGTGACGAACCCCTCCTCGGAGTCGGGCCTCCCCTGTTTCAGAGGCAAGGCCCGGGTTGAGGACTTGCCGGTCGGCCTGGGAATTCCTTATGCCATCATCAGACCGACGCTGGTCTTCGGGGTCGGCGACCTGCTGCTCAACAACATGGCCTGGGCGCTGCGGCGCTTTCCTGTCTTCCCCGTCTACGGGGATGGCGACTATCCGGTCCAACCCGTCTATGTCGAAGACGTTGCGGCTCAGGCTGTGGAGGCCGGTTGTCGGAGCGCGAATTTGGTTGTTGACGCCGCCGGGCCGGAGACGTTCACCTTCGAGGAATTGCTGCGGCTGTTGGCTTCGGATATGAACGCCCGCGTCCGGCTGGTGCACACGCCCCCGGCGCCGGCCTCGATGTGACAGACATCCTGGGTGGCGACGAGGTCGAGGTTCAGCCGCTGCGTATAATGCACATCGCGCTCAGCTTTCCTGAGCCTGTAGAGTACGAGACGCACGCCTATCACGAAGACCGCCGTGCCGGCTGCTGGCGGGAGGTGCGATGCAATGACTGATGACCCAAGTGCTCTTAACCGACAGGTCGACCAAGTGGATCGCGAGGAGGAACAAGAGGAGCTCTTCGACTTTGCGGAGCACGGGCGCACCGCTGTCGAGGAATACCTTCGCGTACGATCTGAGTACGAGGCCTTTGCTAAAGCAGTGCGGGAAATCATAGTCCAAGCCCTGAGGGCTAAGGATATCGCGATAAATTCCGTAGAGGCTCGCTCGAAAGAGCCTGAGAGCTTCGGCGCTAAAGCTGAAACACCATCCGAAAATGATCCTACAATACCTAAGTACCGGAGCCCGCTCGATGACATCACCGATCTTGCCGGCGTGCGCATTATTGCTTTCTTCCCTCGCGCTTTGGCAAGTATCGGCGATTGCATCTATGAGGAGTTCGACGTCATTGAGCACACAGACCATGGCCAGAAACTTTATCAAGATGAGCGATTCGGGTATCGGAGCGACCACTATCTCGTAAAGATAAATGGCAGGCGGACAGAGCTCCCAGAATATGAACCCCATCGCGGTTTAGTTGCTGAGGTCCAGGTCCGCACAATCCTGCAGCATGCTTGGGCAGAAATCGAACACGATATTCAGTACAAGGCTTCCATTACAACACCAAACACCATTCGTCGGAGGTTTATCTCTCTTGCCGGATTACTCGAGATCGCGGACAGGGAGTTCCAAGCAATTCAAGATGAAGATAAAGAGCTAAGGCGACTGGCAAGAACCTCGGTCGAAAAGGGAGCACTCGATGAAGTAGAGATAACCGCCGATGCATTGCGGTCGTATCTTGACCTGAGGGTTGGCCAAAATGGACTTAGCCCCGACTATCCCTACGATTTCATGGCTCAGATTCTTCGTAGCCTGGGCTTCACAACGTTTGATCAAATGGAAGTCTGTATTAAAGATTACGATGGTGAGCAATTGAGCCGCATCTTGCGGCAGCGAAAGGGATCCAACACACAATTCGAGCACATGCTGCTCGCCGGTATGGGGAGCGTCTTTGTTGAGCGCGTAACGGATGATGAGGGTTGGAGAGAGGGCTTTAGAAGAACGCTTAAGAGCTTTGAAGAGAACGGAATCCCTATAGGAAACTACGACCCGCAAACAGAACTCAGGGAAAGATACTCTGGCTGAACCGCTTCCCCATCCCGCGCCAGTGCCACGGGTTACCTTTTCGGGTCTGCCGGAATAATCTGATGAACGTGTACAGTGCTCCGGGGCAGTATTGCCGCGGCGGGCCACCCACAACGGCCGCCGCTCCTCTTGGCCAAGCGGCGGGTCTTCTGCAGCTCCGCCTGGTGAGAGCGTTCCACATCGGCATAGCCACAAAACCTCACCTCCTGTAATCCTTGGCTTCAACCTCTGTTGTCCTGGGTGTCAGTCCGTCAGGCCGGGCTAAAATGGAGCTGACGAAAATGTCCGATAACAGACCTTAACGAACTTTTATGGGACCCTCGAGCCAGAGGTTCAAGTAATGGCCCAGTCCGTTTCGCCGGGGCAGTTCTCCCTGTTCGGCATCGGCTCCCTCCTCATGGAGTCTCCGGTGGATCCGCCCCGAGCGGGCGGCAGCCTGTTTCCCCGCAGCCGAAGCCGGAGGTCTTCTCCCTGGCCGACCACCCCGGGCTTCCGGGCGGTCTCTCTCCGGCCATCTCAGGTGCCGTCTCGGCCAGCTGGTCGGATTCAACCCGAAGGGCCTGCTCGGGGCAGTGGCGTCTGTTCGTGGCCTGGGCCGGCGGTGCCGGCGTCCCCTGGCTGCCGGCGGCACCGGTGGACGCCGAATACCTCACGGCCCCGCCTGCCCCCGGTTACGTCCGGCAGTCAGAAGGCCGGTTGTGCG
This sequence comes from Dehalococcoidia bacterium, assembly GCA_965197575.1. GTDB lineage: Bacteria > Chloroflexota > Dehalococcoidia > Lucifugimonadales > UBA3495 > VXOI01. The sequence continues at coordinate 3,497,353 of OZ240214.1, read as the reverse complement.
AACCGCGTTTTCAGCGTTCAACGGCCCTTTCCGGTGTGCGAGTCTTTGCCCAGGACCACCTGGGTGCAGGGACTTTCCCGCGCCGCAACCAAGATAAAAGTTGACGCTGAACACCCTGCGCGCATGTCCGACCCCCTGGGCTGTTGTTGTAATATTGGGGAAATGCCCAGAAGAGTCCCGGTCAAATGCGCCATTCCCGGCTGCCACCGCCGGATCAAGATGACCCTCGCCGAACGCGAGGAACTGAGGCGGGTGGGACGCGAGAACAACGCCACGGCGGGCATCGTCTGCCCCACCCACGTGAAGGCCGCCTTCAACTTCGAATTCGACGATATCGACATCGATGTCCCGCTCGAGGAACTCCTGGTCGAGGCATCCAAGGAAACTCCTCGTTGGCGCGTGATGCTGACCCCGCTGCCCGGGACAGCGGGTGAGCCGGACAGCCAGTCCGCGCCAGGGCGGGGAGACAGGGTTATCTAGTGCAGCCACGTCGGCCCGTAGGTCCCGGGAGAATTCAGGCAATTTCAGAGTGAAAAAACCGAAGGGTCTGGCCGGTCCTGCCGCCGCATCCAGCGCGAGGGTTTCTTTTGGCTATAATCCTGGCAGCCTTCGGAACAGGAGCCTTCGATTATGGCCACACCCCCCGAATCCGTTGAAATCTACTGCCTGAAGTGCCGGGCCAAGACCGGCTCACGGGATGTTGAACAGGTGACAATGAAGAACGGACGTCCCGCCCTGCGGGCTGTCTGCACTGTGTGCGGCACAGGCAAATACCGTATCGGCTCCGCCGGCTGAACCTGGGCCGCCTGGCTGACCTCCGGCTACACCCGTCTCGTGTGGCGCGTCAGGGAGCGCCACCGCTGCTCCAGGAGATGCCGGGTGCGGCATCGCCGGTCCAGGGCTCTTGGCGGCCTACAGGAGGCCGAGTCGCTCGAAGCCGCCTTCAGGGAATGCCGTCCTGCCTCTTGTCTCCGTTCCCGAGCCGGCGGCGTAACCCCCGGCGTAGCAGGCGCAAGGCTCGGGACAGTCGCAGAGGGGCCGGTCGGTGTCAGTCATTGCATTCCTGCTTGCGCTGAACTTCCATCGAAGATCGCCTTGTTGGCCGTGCTCCACGAGATCTTCATGATCCTGGCCACACGGCTCACCGACGGGTTCTCCGCGAACATACGCTTGCACTCGTTCACCTGGCCGGGTGAAAGCGCAGGCGGCCGCCCAGGCGGCCTCCCCTCGGCCTTGGCACGCTCTTGGCCCACCTTTATCCGCTCGCTGGTGGAATCAGCCTGGTAGGCACCGTTGGCCAGCATCATCCGGCGGAAGTACTTGGCCGCGGCGCTGTCGTCGGTGGTGTCGATCCCCTCCTTGATGGCCACTATGCCGATGTTCCTGCTGGTGAGGTCCGCCTGGATCCTCACGCCCTCTTCGAAGTTCCGGCTGAAGCGGTCCAGCCATACCACCACGATGGTGTCGTTCGGCTGGACCCGGGCCACGAGATCGTTCCATCCGGGCCGCGACATCAAACGGCCGGTCATCACGTCGGAAAAGATGATCTCCTCGCGGATGCCGTGGTTGGCCAGCTCGCGGAGCTGGGTCTCGAGGTTCCGGTCGTCCTGGTCGCTCTTGCTGACCCGCGCGTAGCCATAGGTGACGGGAATCATCATCGCTTCACCACCCCGGTTTGCCGCAGTGCGGGCAGGGATTCCGGACCGCCCGACGCCAGGCGACTCCGCCCTTGGCATGGATTTCCTGATTGCAGTGGAGGCAGCGGCCCATGTATGTGTTCTGGTCGGACAGGTCCTCGGCCACCAGCTCAAGACGGTCTCCACACCCCCGCACCAGCTCCGGGTCGGGGGTCATCGGTTCGGGACTCTCCTCGAGGCCACACAGCGGGGAGTCTCCCGGGCGTAGTGGACCACAGCGGAGGCGACAACTCTGCTCTCCTCGCGCCTGCGGTCACCCTCTGCCATGGTGAAGGAACCGACCCCTTCCGAAGCGAAGTCCCACAGCCTGTTGCCCCAATCCTCCGGGTCGATCGAGCCGTGCCACTGCAGTCCCCTCCCGGTGAGTCCTGCCGCGATCACCCGGCGGCCGCAGACACCGCAGTTGATGGCGTGGTCCTTTCCCCAAGCGTCGTCCTGGTTGGTGACCACCATCGTAGTGCTGCGGCACTGGGGGCAGGCGCCTGCCAGATAGACGTGCAAGGCGTTCCTCTCCCCTCAACAAACGGCCGTTTTTGAGAGGCCCGGTGCGGACCCCGGCTGTCAGCTTTGCCCCGCCTCTCAATAAATCCCCTCAACAATAATTTCCTCTCAAAAACGCTGTCAAGGGTTTTTTGAGTGTGGCAGGATCGTTGTGCGGTAAGGCAATACCCTGGGCCTTACCCGGGTATACGGGCCGCTCCGATTGCATTGGTCGAAGGGATTTGGAAACCGTCGGGCCTGCTCTGCCTGTTTCGGACTGGCTTGCCTGAGGCTGAGGAGATCTCCTTCAAACGGGCTGTTGTCGCACACTCTGCCTGGTCTATTCGACGGGGATCAAGTCCACTTCTCCAAGAGGCACTGCCAAGAAGGGCTATTCAGGGCGTCCTCAGTCAATGTCCAGCCGCAATTGTCGCAATGTAGAAACGGCAGACTACCCTTACCAATGCCGTCCGCGTGCAGGGAGCTTCCGGGGGTCCTATCCAGCGCCTCCCGCACCAAAGGCCCGTTATGACTGCTGGGGCCACCTTTTAGGTTCCTAACACCACGCTCAGGCGTGAAGAACCACGACTGCCAAACCGTCCAAGCGGTTACGCAGCCGCAGAACTGGTCCAGCATCATTTCGCCTGTAGGTCATCGATTCCGACGAGCTGCTGGCAGGATCAGGTCCCCAACCTCAACTTCCAAGGCGCGCGCGATTGCAGTGAGGGTTTCGGTTCGCGGGCTATGCTCTCCCTTCTCAATGCGGGTGAGCGTCACTCTGCCGACCCCCGCGCGAGATGACAACTCTGCCTGGGTCAAACCGGCCGCCTCGCGGCGCTCCCGGATTCGGCCACCCAGACTATCACGTGCCTGCCTGGCCTGAGCTTCTATCAGCGGCCGGTAGGCCGGATCGCAGTAGTGGCGGGCGAAGTCCCAGGGGACCTCGGACTGATCGCCTCCAACCGTGGTCAGGACCAGCTCATACGGCGTGGGCAATTCCAGGTCCTTGAGGCCGCCACCCTCCGAAATTTCGGGCAGGTCGCTGAAAGGGATCAACCCTGAGCATCCATCCACGAAAGTTAGCTCGATCCCCTCGTCCAGCACGGAGGCGGACGACATCATCCGGTCAGCATTTTTCACTAGGGTCGTGGCCATTGCTCCTCACCTCGCATGAATTCGGAACCACTCTTCCCGGATGGTGGCCGCGTGGGCGTCGAAAGCCTCGAGGATCGCGCGATAATGTCCCGGAGGCGGCTCATGAGAATATTCGCCGTTGTCCAGGAGGATCCGTGCCCAGTCTTCGTTCCCGACGCGCACGTGGACGTGAGGCGGCTCAAAATCAAATTCCCTGGTTCGGATAACAAATTGGTATTGGCCTACGATGGCCACCGTCGGCATATCCATCTCCAGGGAGCCCGAACGTCGAACCCGCACCAGCGCAATTGTATCACGACGTGATACAAGTCTTGCCAGGGTCTCGTGCGGTTGGGAGGCGGTGAGTCAAGCACCGTACGCTGGCTTGCCTCGGTTACCCGCCCGGCGGTTGTTGTTCCATAACAACCCTTGTGCGCAGCGATCCAAATATTGCCGCGTATCTGTCCTTGTAGGACAACCCTTTCGACTTACCTTTCCTAACTGCCATGAGCTTGATTGCCTGCGTGGTAAAATCCTCAGATTCTGCGGTGGCGGAACGGCAAATGCACCCAATTGTCTCTTTGCCTGAGAATTTTCAGCTACAGAAACTGCCGGATTGGGGAAACCCCGTGAGGGTTCGATTCCGCCCCACTGGACCATTTTGGTCGGGTCCACACATAGGAGTTTGGGGATGCCTGAGTACAAAATAGGGGACAAAGTAACAGTCAAGAGCAGCGAGTCCACTGAGACCGTGGAGAAAATAGGCACTATCAAGCAGATACGCACTGTCGAAAGAGGCAGTGGACCAGTCGATAAAGAAACGGTTGGAGTACCGAAGGGGCGAGAAGTTCCCGTATATGATGTTTCCTTGGAGGACGGTAGCAGCAAGTATGGACTGGAGGAAGGTTGCCTTGAACCATACTCTGCTGAGGAGTGTTGATTTCCAAGGTCATGGCTTTGCTAATCACTATGGGAAGAGGCCTCCCCGGCCCACTGCATTAAATATTCTACATGCGCCCTAGTAGTTCAACAGCATTGTAATGATGGGCTGAAGATTAACCGTCACTCCGGCGAAAGCCGGATTCCAGGGCCCTAATTGTGCTTTGCAGTTGACCTTCGTAAGCCTTCTGGATTCCGGCTCAAGGCCGGAATGACGATACGGGTTTAGCAGTTATCATTCCAAAGCAGTTGCACCACTAGTACCGTTTCCAGAAAGTCTTACAATCATAAAGAAGATCAGGTAGGCTTGGGTAAAATCCTTTAGCGAGGCCGTACCTGACATGCCTGTCTCCAAATACAAAGTCGAACTGACCCAATCCGAACGCTCCGCTCTGATTGAAACATCCGGCCGTGGCAAGCCGTTGGCCCGCACGGTAAAGCGGGCCCTTGCGCTGTTGAAAGCTGACGAAGGACTCGCAGACCGCGAGGTAGCTGAGGCGGTTTCGCTCAACGCCGCCACTGTTGCCAGAGTGCGCAGACGGTTCGTCGAGGAGGGGGTGGAAGCCGCAATCAACGACCGGCCACGGTCAGGCCGTGAGCGCAAGCTGAGCGGCAGACAGGAGGCGCACCTCGTCGCCATCGCGTGCAGCAATGCGCCCGAAGGACACGCGCACTGGACGCTCCAGCTACTTGCTGACAAGGTGGTGGCGATGGAGTTTGCCGGGAGCATATCCCTGGAGACGGTGCGCCAGATACTCAAAAAAACGAACTCAAACCATGGAAGAAGAAAGAGTGGTGCATCCCCAAGGTGAGCGGGGAGTTCGTGGCCCGGATGGAGGATGTGCTGGACCTGTACCACGAAGACTACGACCCGGAGCGTCCGGTGGTGTGTTTCGACGAGACCTCCAAGCAGTTGATCGAGGACGTGAGGCCGCCCATCAAGGCCAAGCCCGGACGGGTGGAACGCTATGACACCGAGTACCAGCGAAACGGTACCCGAAACCTGTTCATGTTCTGTGAACCGAAGGGCGGATGGAGACATGCCGAAGTGACCGGGCGCCGCACTGCGGTGGACTTTGCTCACCAGATGCGCTGGCTGGTTGACCAGGCGTACCCCCACGCCAGGGTGGTCCGGCTGGTGTTGGACAATCTCAATACGCACAAGTTGGGCTCGCTCTACGAAGCATTTGGAGCGTCCGAAGCGCGTCGTATAGCCAAGCGCTTGGAGCTGCACCACACTCCCGTGCATGGAAGCTGGCTGAACATGGCCGAGATCGAGTTGAGCGTCTTCAGCAGACAGTGTCTGAACCGCCGGGTCGGCGATGAAGTGCTGCTGCGGCAGGAGGTCGCCGCCCTCGAACGCGAGCGCAACGATGCTGGCGCCGTCATAGACTGGCGGTTCTCCACTCAAGACGCCCGCAGTAAACTCCAACATGTATATCCATCAGGATTAAATTGAAACGGTACTAGTACTCGGTCAAACCTGTTTTATAAGGTAGTTTTATTGGGTTGGCTCCGGGTGCCACCCTGACGGGCAAATAGGGTTGTTGTGAGGTTGCGGTGTGGTCAGAGAGAAATTTGCGGTCCGGCTGACGCCGGAGGAGCGCGACCAACTGGAGCATACGGTACGGGCAGGGAGGAGTCCGGCCAGGGTTACGACCCGGGCCCGCATCCTGCTTAAGACCGATGAGGGCTGGTCCGCCTCCAAGGTGGCCCAAGCTCTGAATGTGGCCGAGGGCACGGTGTTCCGGGTCAAGCGGCGTTTCGCCGAGGAGGGGTTGGCTGGGACGACCCAAGACCGGTCCCAAGCCAACCGGTACCGCAAGCTGGACGAACGGGGCGAGGCCCACCTGATCGCCTTGGCCTGCAGCCCGGCGCCCGAGGGCCACGACCACTGGAAGCTGCGCCTGTTGGCGGACAGGATGGTTGAGCTGGGCGTGGTTGAGTCCCTGTCATACGAGACGGTGCGCCTGCACCTGAAAAAAACCTCCTCAAACCGTGGCAGAAAAAGCAGTGGTGCATTCCCAAGGTGAGCGCCGACTTCGTGGCCCACATGGAGGATGTCCTGGATCTGTATGCCGAACCCTATGACCCCCAGAGGCCGGTGGTCTGCTTCGATGAGACCTCCACCCAGTTGCTGGCCGACGCCCGTCCACCCATCCCTGCGGCGCCCGGACAACCCAAGCGTGAGGATTACGAGTACCGCCGGGAGGGCACCCGCAACCTGTTCTTGGCCTGCGAACCTCTGGCTGGCTGGCGCCATGTGGAGGTAACGGAGCGGCGCACCATAGAGGACTTCGCCCATCAGATGCGCTGGCTGGTGGACGAGGCCTACCCGGATGTCCCGGTGGTTCGCCTGGTGCTGGACAACTTGAACACCCATCGCAAGGCGTCGCTGTACGAGGCGTTCCCGGCGGCGGAGGCCCGGCGCATCGCCAAGCGGCTGGAGTTTCACTACACCCCGAAGCACGGCAGCTGGCTGAATATGGCGGAAATCGAGTTCAGCGTCTTCTCCCGGAGCTGCCTGAGGCAGCGACTACCGGACGAGCCAGCCCTCTGCCGGGAAATTCGCGCCCTGGAACTGGAACGAAACGAGGCTCATGCTCGCATCAACTGGCGCTTCAGCATCCAGGATGCCAGAACGAAACTCCATCGCCTCTATCCCTTCGATTCCTAACTTGATCGAGTACTAGAGGGTGTCGTCAAAGTGAGAGTGTGATAATAAGCTGATATTGCAATTAGTGCAGCAGGATTGGGCAATGCCAGCAGTAGCCGTAGCGCCGGCGCACCGGCGCCACGATATTTCAGACCGGGTATGGGAAATCTTGGAACCCCTTCTCCCCGGCGGCAAGGGCAAGACAGGCCGCCCGGCCCAAGATAACCGCCGTTTCATCAACGCCGTGTTCTGGATTTTGCGCACCGGCGCCCCCTGGCGGGATCTGCCCCCGGACTACGGGGACTGGAAGAACACCCACCGCCGCTTCTGCCGCTGGCGGGACCGGAACGTCTGGGCCGGGCTGCTGGAGGCGGTGATGGATGACCCTGATTATGAATGGCTGATGATTGACGCCAGCTACATCAAGGCCCATCCCCACAGCGCCGGGGCCCGGGGCGGCAACCAAGCCATTGCCCGCACAAAAGGGGGCTCAACAGCAAGCTGCACCTGGCGGTGGACTCCCACGGAATGCCGGTAAGGCTGGCGGTGACCGCAGGCACTGTGGCTGACTGCTCCCAAGCGCTGCCCCTGATTGAGGGCATCAAGGCGGAACACCTGCTGGCGGACAAAGCCTATGACACCAATGAAATCGTGGCCGGGGCCTCGGCCCGGGGGATGAATCCGGTGATACCGCCCAAGAGCAACCGGAAGGAAAAGCGGGACTACGACCGGGCGCTGTACAAGTTGCGGCATTTGGTGGAGAACGGTTTCCTGGAGTTCAAGCAGTGGCGGGGAGTGGCGACCCGGTATGCCAAGAACTCCCTTTCTTACCTGGCCATCTGCCAGATTCGGGCCATGGCGATTTGGACTAAATTACTTTGACGACACCTCCTAAACTAAAGCCAAGGTGAAATGTACATATCGCTAGACCGCACTGTCGGTCGCCCCCAGTTGAGACGTAAAGGTGAGATGAAGTGCCGTGGAGTCCTTTAGGTCGTCTTCAAGACCCCCGAAATGCACATCCCACCTTGGTATTGGTTTAGTACTAGAGTCGCGCATGACGAATGGAAAGGCAGTCCTGTCTCTGAAAAGATATGCCGAATATATGGGCTGGCAACTCGGTGCTACCAAAGATTTATCCCAATCCAACTCTAGCGTGGGGCGGGACTGCCAAATCACTAATGTACGACTGCTGTAATAGAGGGAGATGACAGATTATGCAGGCAATACTGGGCATAGATGCGGCGTGGACTCTCGGCAACCCCAGCGGGGTTGCTTTACTGCGGCGCTTACAGCCTGAATTAGATTGGCAATGCATAGCCCTTGCACCCAGCTACGAAGCCTTCATCTGTCTCGCTGAGGAGGACGGTGCAGATTGGGCAGAGCCCAACAGATGGCAGGGTCCCGTGAGAGGAGGAGCTCCTGAACCAGATCGCCTTCTAGAAGCGGCGCAACAACTACTAGACGATGAGCCGGTCTCGGTGGTTTCAGTGGACATGCCTATGGCACACGTCCCCATCATGGGGCGTAGAGAGTGTGACAACGCTGTGTCCAAGCAATTTGGAGCGATGGGCTGTAGTACCCACACGCCTACAGATCAGCGGCCCGGGGAAATCTCGGTACAGATGACAGCAGGATTGACGGCACTAGGCTACCAACTTGAAGTGGCCAGACCCCACGAAGGCACGGTAATCGAAGTATATCCTCACCCAGCACTCCTTACTCTCTTGGATAGAGATTTCAGGGTCCCATACAAGGTCAGCAAATCCCGAAAATATTGGCCAAATACGCCCATACAAATGCGAGCTGAGCATTTGTTCGAGGAGCTCCAGGCCATATATGCAGGTCTGGCCGGCCAACTGAACAGACTTCCTCTTGGATTCCTACCAGCCCCTCCTTACCCCTCACTCAATTTCCTAAAACGGTACGAGGACGCTCTTGACGCATTGGTGTGCGCCTGGGTCGGATTACGCTACTTAGATGGTCAAGCCAACAATTACGGAGATGATCAGGCTGCCATTTGGATCCCTTAGGTTGCACGCGCAGACCCTAAACTAAAGCCAAGGTGGGATGTACATTTAAGCGGCGATGATGATCAGCTGGGTTGCGCGGGTGAATCCCTCTCATCCGTACTTGGAGAATGACCCGGTGTCCCGCGTCAACTATATTTGCCGGTCCTGGCTTTCGTTCCGCTATATTCGTTACTCCCTTTCCCCAATTTTGATAGCAAAAACCATCTGATTCTTGGGTTAACGGTTCCGGAGAGTTGCCGCGTCCGCCCATCGAAAGGAGGTCCCTTTGGCGATTGGAACAGCTTAATATCTGCCCGTGCGAGCATGGGAAACTAAACCAAAGCCAAGTGGCATCTACTGGCGCGGGTCTCTGGCGGGAGGGTCATGGAGCGTCTAACTCTTCTTCCAGAACTGCCACCATCCTCTCGTTGATCTCAGGTCCGCCTCCATCGACTACGCCGGCTGGTCTGGCGTGCCCGCTGTGTCTGTTGTGGCCGAATCTAGGGCGGGCCTAACCCTAGGGTCGACAGTAACGCCCTGGGTACCGAATAGCTCCCAAGGTCTGAAGGACTCCACGAAATCCTTGGCTTCTTCGATAGATGAGAACCCCTTCCGGGAGTGACTCGGGTCGTAGCTAAAAGTCTTCGCCAACGCGTCGATGCCCCGTTTGGTTTCTCGGAACCCTCCAAGCTCCTCTTCATGGCCGTCGTTTTCGTCACTGAGAATCAGGTTCTCTCCCCTTTTTACCTTTCGCCAATACACTCTCATGCAAAGCACTCCTCGACTCCGGTTTCTAGCTTGACGGTCTCGGGACCTTGATAGTCGCTGCCTCTAAAATATGCTCGCTTGGTCTCGGAGGAGTGTGTTCTCTCTCCAAGTATGGCAACTCCTCGGCGATGGTCAAGTTCCCTAGGTGGCGTGCCCTTTACAAGTTGGGCTGTTGCCTCAGCCGACTGGTGTCGAGGGCGACTAGTGGAGCGAAATCTTTGTATTGATGGGCAGTTGGGCTGACGAAATGACCGGGCAACGATTTGAACGCGTAGCCTGCGGGCAAGAATTCCCCATCATTTCTACGATGTTGGTCTACTAGCCTATGCCTGGCTCGGTTCCCTAGCGCCACCAGGAACTTCACGCTTTTACCTTCCGTGCCCGGCGCATCGGCCGCTTACCGATGGCGCGGAGAACTCCGCCACGGCTCTCACCACGCTGCGCGACCAAGCGGGGACGGTGGTCGTGGAGGTGGCCCACGCGCTCCCGGGGCCGAGATGGCCGATGAGGACGACGCGCGAGTGCTGGAGGTCCACACCTACGCCGCCGGGCAGGACTGGGCGGCGACGGATGACCGGGCTGCCGGGTGCTGGGGCAACCACCTGGCCGCCCTGGTGGTTAACGCCGTGCCGCCCTACCGCACTGGCGCGTGGCCGAATCCGTCGCGGAGTCGCCGGCGGACCTAGCAGCCGTGGTAGACGACGTCGCCGTCTTAGACAGTTCCTGTCGATTTCCGAAATCCCGCGAGAAGAGGAGCTGCGTTTCCAGGTTCCGAGTGGCGTTGTCGGTCTTGCTGACCCTGGCGTAGCCGTAGGTTACGGGGATCATGAGGTCAGCCTCGCAAAAGGCCCGTTATGTCGATGAACCGTGGTTGCGACTCCCGTTAGCACATCCGGCTGTCGGAAACCTAAGGGTCTAAACCGGCTGTTTTCTTGATTGGCAGGTTCCATTTGCTGACGAATCTGACCTTCGGCACCACCCTCTCATTTATTCCCTTGCTTCGCTTTGGCATAGTCTCATTTACTCTTCCTTGCCACGTTTTCCGGTCGCTTCGCTGGACAAATTCCCACCAAACTACGGCAAACGTCAGTATCAATCACCACGTAACCGGAATCCCTGGTACCCCGGTGCCCTTACCCCTTGCCGTTCGGTCTATTCGTGGCAGTCCGGTTTAACGAATCTCAAACTGTCGTTTCTCATTCTCCTGGTGCGAGATGGAACGCTTGGGTTGGCCACAGCGAGACCATCTGAATGTTCGTGTGCGGCACGCTCTGAGCTGTCCGCTGGTATCCTTGCTGGCCATCAGGACAAGCGCCTGCTTGTTTGAACTTTTGCATTTTGAGCTAATTTGACAGATTCGGAAGGGTCAGCTGATCATCGATTAAGGTGGAGTAGCTGTTCATCTTCGGTTACGCTCAAGAAAAGTATTTTAAGAAACGATTCCTTTTTGCTGGAACCGATCCATCGGGTGCCGGGCTCAAGGCTGAGCGGCCTAACCACAGGGTGGTGGTCGGTTGCCCGTGGAATAGACAACGATTAGTTCCGTGTGTTCACCACTGGCTAGCCCATGCTGCCCAGCACCGCACAAGAATCTGGAGATCCCCAAGAAGGTATCTCCGCTGCTGGATGACAGGCCGGGTTAACGAACCGGCCTCACAACGCCAACCGCAACAAAAATTGGTCAAACCAAATATCGCCCTAGGCATGGCGTTGAACTTCGAAGTCTCCTCTCGCGGATGAACCGTTCCACCTGCAACCCAGCTTGGGAGCTTGATCATTTTTGCTAGACAGGAGCTGAGCGGTGGGAGTTCGACGGTATGCACTGGCCGTGCGGGAAGCGGCAGTGGCGTTAGGGGTGAGTGACTGGCTGATTCGAGAGGAATGCAGGACGGGACGGTTGTTCAGCATTAAAGTGCGGGGCAGGATCATTATCCCTGTGTGGGCTCTGGAGGAGTACATCGGAACGCCTCTGGCGCAGAGGACCAAGATGCCACAGGATTCTGGCGATTGCTGATTAGCGATGGCCGGAGGGGATGATCCCTCCGGCCATTTGCCTGTGCTCCGCACCGGTGCGCCAGTTTATAACGGGTGAGCCATCCAGGCCCGATGTCGAGTTAAGGCAGCGGGCCGCCGTTGCCCGCTATGCGAGCCACGGCCATGCTGGTCTTCCGGTCCGGGTCCCCGTCCGGGAACTCAGGGAATTCGGCGCCTTCCTCGTGAAAGACGAAGTTGAACGTCCTGACCTGCCAGTAGTCATCCAGGATGTAATAGGCATGGACCTCTGCCGGTTTGTCGCCGTCCATGAGGATTCGCCTGTGACGGGCACGGGACTCTCCCTCCGTTTCGAGGGTGCCTTCCAGCCAAGCGATGATCTCGGACTCGAGGTCCGGTGAGTGGTGCCACTTCCCTAGGGCGACCAGACCGTTTCCATCGTCCGGGATGAGCAGGTCGAGCAGGTCCCTGACCTGCTCGGTGAGAGCCTCCTTCTCCTGAAAGTAAGCGCGCGCCTTCTCCAGCGCGCTTGTTACGATTGTGAGTTCTTCTTCTGAGAGGGTTTTCATGTCAGTTATTCTGACCTCCGTGAATTTTGTTTGGGTTTCTCGCTGGTTCTGACCTCTCCGCGCCCCGTGCAGCGCTGGCGGTTCTGCGGTGTACTTTTTCTGGTGGAAAGGGACCGGTAGGATTGTCTTTGAAACGGCAGCGGGCCGGAACTGGTTTACCAGTCCGGCCCGAAAAACAATTCAGCAACTTCTACGACGACGGCGGTCCCTTGCCTCCATCAGAGTGTGTTTGATCTACATATCAGCCTGCCTCCTTGTCCAGATTCAGGGTGTTCCCGTCCATGTTGGTCGAAAACGGGGCCGCCAGCGAGACCCAGGAACGCGGCGGCCCCGAGTCAACTCGTTCAGGTGTCCCGCAGACTGGATCTCTGGAATCCCCAAGGTTTCCCATGATGACCGTCGTCCGGGTTTTCCCGGACGAGGCCTAATACTACAGTCGCACTAACACCGACTCGGTACTTTCGGTCTCAAATTCAGCGTAGTTTCATTAGGTTCGGAGACGTTGGCCGTAGCCAGACGTTGCGATTTCAGGACCGTCCAACACCCCAAGCGACCAGCTGCGGCTGTAGTATTAGCTCGACTTTGTACAAAGTCGGTTATAAGCCGTCAGATACATAGGCTCGGCTATATATCTCCATTTCAATACTTTTTGAATGTCGGGTCAGAAGACGACATTCAAAAAGTTCCGTAGCTACGTGAACCTACCTACGATGCCACACCTGTGGAATGTACAAAGCACCATTAGGCCCGCGTTCCTGGCCGGGCAAAGGAGACTAACTGACGAGACCGCGCCGGAGGTGTAATCTCCTGTTGAGGCGTACCGTCTGGACCAAGACCGACTAGACTTTGGCGCATATTGCCCGAGACAAAGCATGGTCCGGGAGTCTTACGGCGGCATCATTGGTGACGTCCCAATCAGGGCGATCCCGTTCGGGAGAGTGGCTACTGTCAGTGACTTCCTCCGGCGACGCGCCGACACTACCGTGGCAGGAGGAGATGATGACGACACGCCAGAGGAGCGCAAAACCGGCAGGCCAGACGACCCGGGGGCGGGAGCGTCTGCCCGCGCAGCTGTCTCAGGTAAACCTGGATGCGGCGGTTGTCGACGTGGGGGCCAGCAGCCATTTCGTCGCGGTGCCAGCCGAGCGCTCCGCACATCCGGTGCAAGAGTTCGCCGCCTTCACGGCAGACTTGTATCGCTTGGCTGACTGGCTGTCGGAGTGCGGAGTGGAGACCGTGGTCATGGAGTCGACCGGGGTGTATTGGATACCGCTGTTCGGGGTGCTGGAAGAGCGGGGGTTTGCGGTTATGCTGGTGGACCCCAGGCGCATCAAGAACGTGCCTGGGCGCAAGAGCGACGTGCTGGACTGTCAGTGGCTGCAACAGTTGCACACCTACGGCCTGCTCTCCGGAGCCTTCCGGCCTGACGAGGACATACGACGCCTGCGGAGCTACCTGCGGCAGCGGGCCATGCTGGTGGAGTACGCCTCCCATCACATCCAGCACATGCAGAAGGCGCTGACCCAGATGAACGTGAAGCTCCAGCACGTCATCAGCAACATCACGGGCCAGACCGGTATGGCGATTATTGAAGCCATCGTGAGCGGAGAACGGGACCCGTGGCAGCTGGCGCAACTCCGCGACCACCGGATCAGGGCGGACGAGGAGACCATCGCCAAGTCGTTACAGGGGCACTGGCTCGAAGAGCACATCTTTGAACTGACCCAAGCCCTGGAACTATACCGGATGTATCACGCCAAGATTGATGAGTGCGACCGGAAGATTGAAGCCCAGTTGGAACGGTTTGAGGACGCCACCGGCGGCGGGACTCCTGCCGGAAATGGCCGGCGGCGCAGTCAGGGAAATGCGCCCAGCTTCGATATCAGGACACACCTGTATCGGATGACCGGGGTGGACCTGACCCGGATCGATGGGATAGACGGCTTCACGGCCTTGAAGGTGATCAGCGAGATTGGCACGGACATGACCAAATGGGCCAGCGCCAAGCACTTCGCCTCCTGGCTGGGGCTGAGCCCCGACAACCGTATCACTGGTGGCAAGGTCATGAGCTCAAAGACCAAGCCCAGCGCCAACCGCGCCGCAGCGGCATTGCGCCTGGCTGCCCACGGGCTGCACCGCTCCAACAGCGCCTTGGGCGCCTTCCTGCGCCGGAAGAAAGCACACTTGGGAGCGCCCAAGGCCATCACCGCCACGGCGCACAAGCTGGCGAGACTCATCTACTCCATGCTGCGCTTCGGGCAGGACTACGTAGATGCCGGCGCCGAATACTACGAGAGTCAGTATCAGCAACGGGCGTTGCGCGCTGCGAAACGGCGAGCGTATCAACTGGGCTACCAACTGGTGCCTGTGTCCGATGCTCCGGGCTATATTCGGGCGTACCCCTCAACCCGGCGGCGGTCGCTTGAAAAACCGTGTTAGTCGGGAGCAGAGTTATGCCCGTATCCGGCCCGTGCAGAGGCGACTAACTGGTCAGTCCGCCCCAGCGGTCACGGCGTGACATCTTAAGTTAGTCCATAGCAGAGTTATGCCCGTGTCCGGCCTGTGCAGAGGCCACTAACTGGTGAGTCCGCCCAAGGATGTATGCTCATAGCAAGGCGTGTCGTCCGGACCAAGACCGAGTGGACACTGGTGCCTATTGCCCGATCCATAGCATGGTCAGGGAGTCTTACGACGGCATCATTGGTGACGCCCCGGTCGGGGCGATCCCGTTGAGGAGAGTGGCTACGTTCCGTGGCTCCCTCCGGCGCACGCCGACACTGCCATGATAGGGAGAGATGATGAGCAGCAGACGCCAGAGCAGTGCGAAACCGGAAGGGCTGTCCCAGCTGAACCTGAATGCGGCGGGCATTGACGTGGGCGCCAGCAGCCATTTCGTGGCGGTGCCCGCGGACCGGGCGGAACCGCCGGTGCGAGAGTTCGAGGCCTTCACGGCGGACCTGTACCGGTTGGCGGACTGGCTGGCCCAGTGCCGGGTGGAGACGGTGGTCATGGAGTCGACGGGAGTGTACTGGATACCGCTGTTCGGGGCGCTGGAAGAGCGGGGATTCCAGGTGATGCTGGTGGACCCCAGACGCATCAAGAACGTGCCTGGCCGCAAGACCGACGTGCTGGACTGCCAGTGGCTGCAGCAACTTCACACCTACGGCCTGCTGTCGGGAGCCTTCCGCCCCGACGCGGACATCCGGCGCTTGCGCAGTTACCTGCGGCAGCGGGCCATGCTGGTGGAGTACGCGTCCCACCATGTCCAGCATATGCAGAAAGCGCTGACACAGATGAACGTCAAGCTCCAGCAAGTGATCAGAGACATCACCGGCAAGACCGGCATGGACATCATCGAGGCCATCGCGGGCGGCGAACGGAACCCTCGGACGCTGGCCCGGCTGCGCGATCCCAGGATCAAGGCCAACGAGGCGACCATCGCCAGGTCGCTGCGGGGGCACTGGCGGGAGGAGCACATCTTCGAACTGACCCAGGCCCTGGAGCTGTACCGGTTCTATCAGGATAAGATTGCCCAGTGCGACCGGGAGATTGAAGCCCAGCTGGAGCGGTTCGAGGACCGCAGCGACGGCGAGCCTCCGGCTCCCAACGGCAAAAAGCGCAATCAGAAGAACGCGCCCCGCTTCGATGTCCAAGGCCAGTTGTACCGGATGACTGGAGTGGACCTGACCCGGATCGACGGCGTGGACGGTTTCACGGCGTTGAAGGTGATCAGCGAAGTCGGCACCGACATGACCAAATGGGCCAGCGCCAAGCACTTCGCCTCCTGGCTGGGGCTGAGCCCCAACAACCGCATCACCGGCGGCCGGGTCATCAGCTCCAAGACCAAAGCCAGCGCCAACCGTGCGGCGGCGGCTTTGCGTCTGGCGGCCAACGCGCTGCACCGCTCCGGCAGCGCCCTGGGCGCCTTCCTGCGCCGGAAGAAAGCCCACCTGGGAGCGCCCAAGGCCATCACCGCCACGGCCCACAAGCTGGCCAGGCTGATCTATTCCATGCTGCGCTACGGCCGGGAGTACGTGGACGCTGGCGCCGAATACTACGAAAGTCAGTATCAGCAGCGAGCGTTGCTTGCGGCTAAACGCCGGGCGGCCAAACTGGGCTATCAACTGGTGCCCATGTCCGATGCTCCGGAACACCCTACCTACGCACCTCCCGGCGCGCCGATTGCCGCGTGGCGACTGTAGTTAGTGAGGAGGAGGAGGAGTCGAGTTTAGAGGGACAGGTTCTGGGTTCCCGAATGGGTCACCAGCGGTTTCAGTCTATGTTCACTTATGCTCCGCCCTTCGCTGGGTTTTCAAAAACCGCCAGAACGCAAAGGCGCGTCAAGCCCCTGTCTTAAAATGGACGTGGGTGAGAGGGAGGGCGCATGACCGCACAAAACTCGGAAGCAACGGACCGGCTCCTCGAAAACGCAGGACTTTCTGACCTTCAGCAACGGCTGATGCGCATCCACAGCGGAATGCCCTTGGCCAGCGCGTCCAACGAGGCCGTGCATCTCGGCGTTGCTCACACCAATATGTATCCCATCCTCCACGGGCTTTCAGGCGAGGGCGATGGGCTGGGTCTGCTGACCTCCGCCCATCTGGGAGCCACCATGGATAGCCAGGCCCGCCTGTGGATGACCGATCGCGGGAGGCTGTTGTCAGCGAGTCGGTATCCCTACTGGCACGAGGAGTGGGCCAGGTGCCGGCTCCTCGAACGGCTGCCTGCGATGGAGTGGTTCTATCACGTTGCCGGTGAGCTTCTCCCCATCATGGGGCCCCTGCTTCGGTTCCGCTGGGCGCAGAGCCAGGCACGCTGCGCCTCTGGCGATTATGAAAAGGGGTCGGTGGCCATTTTGTGGAGCGGTATTCTGGAAGGCAAAGACCACTTGGAGAAGCGCTGGCACCAGTTTCTCGACTCGCTGTACAGCGTCTGGCACGACTTGGCGATGGACGGCGACTGGTCCATACATACGCCCATCGCCAGGCCGGCCATGGTCTGCGTCGTCGTACCCGACCAGTGGCAGAGGGAGATCGTGCAGCAAGCCGTTGTGGCGAATTCGTCCTTTCCTGTAAGGATCTGGTGTGTGGCAGACGGGACAGTTACCGGGGCCAACGAGCCAGGGAGGGGATTTGGCCGCATGCCGCAACCGCTGTATCGCCGGGACCTGGGCGGCTGGCCATGGGTCCGGAGGGTTTCCCGGTCCCCTTGGGGGCCCGGGTACCCAAGCCCCATCACCTACCGCCTGCTGCTGAGGCTGTTCGAGTTTTCAGGCATGACGGCCACCATCGCCAGCCGGATGCTGACCAGGTCCGACCGCTCACAGGCCGTTGAGAACGGGCTGAAACAGCTGGCCGATGGAGGATTTGCCTGCCGGACCAAGAAAAAGAACTTCTACCAGTATTGGATCACAGAGAGAGGGGCCGACGTTCTGGTCAAGTTGGACAGGACCGTCCTGGGATCCGTGGACGGCAGGGCGGTGCGGTCCTGGCGGAGTAAGGAACTGAGCGATCACGACCGGGAGGCCACGAGCCTCCTGGCGCGCTTTGCCAAGGCGGGCCTCCCGGTGGCCAATGGCTGGCGCTCGTGGGAGGACTGGGGCGACGGCGCTCTGGCTCCGGACGGGATGGTGCGGCTGGAACACAGTCCCTACGGACCGGGGTGGCACTACTTGGAGCAGGAGAACTCGGCCAGGAGGCGGTTCAGGGTGGGGAACAAACTGCGCAACTTCGGTTCCGGCAAACGCCAGGACGACTGGCCGGTGGCCTTCGTGCTGTGGGACGACGAGGCCGAGGGAATATTCCAGGAGCTGGGCCGGAATCTCGGACTGAGGCTGTTGACCACCACCAAGGGGCGGCTCGAGGAGTATGGCCCGCTTGGCCCGTGTTGGTCGATGTACGGCAGGACCGTCACCTTGGGATGACCGCCTCCCGGGACCGTTCTTTGCCCTCACCCGGGCATCCGAACGTTGGCTGAGCAAGAGACACGGACGAGCGGAGTCATCGCCACGTTGACCGTACTTCTTTTGCTGCTTCTGCCGTTGCTGTACCGGCCGCGCCCGTCGCGTGGCGATACTCGCTCGGTTCAGTCCCAAGGACGCTGTTGGCATCAATACCGATGGGCCGTGCGCTGCGCCCACGCCTGGCGCCGGCCCTTCAATCCTGCCCGCCAAGGGCCAAATACAACGGATGGCTGTTGACTCCCAGGGCAATGCCTCTTTTCCCTCCCGTAGCGCCCGCCTCCACGGCCGCTGCAGGCGGGCGTGGCTACGATTGATTTCAAGCGGAATCTATGCGGCCCGCTGCCACAGGGGCTGCAGCAGCAGCGCCGCAGCCCCGCCCGCGATCGCCAGCAACAAACCGACCCCGACCGCAGCGGCCACTCGACCCATACCCCATGACCGCCGGGGTGGGTTCACTTCGCGCGTCTGCCCGAAAGACGCATTGGTCGCCCCGGCATTCATTACTAACCTGAGTTCGGGAAAGCTAAAAGGGATGAGGTAGAAGCTGAAGTTGCTGTTCTGGGATGTGGAGGGAAGGCTTTTTCTGTTGGTGACAGTAGGCGATCAAGCCACAGACCAGGTTGACCAGGAAGTTAGCCACGCTCCGGTGACGGGTGTGTTCAATTTGGGAAATGTTCTTCAGTTGGTCGTTGATGGTCTCAATAACCGCCCGCTTCCGTAACAACAGTTTGTCCTCCGGGGGCAACGGGCGCTGCTTCATGTTTTTGCGCCGGGGCGTGATTAACTCCAATCCTTGGGCCAGCAGTTGTTCGAACAGCGGTTGGGAGATGTAGCCTTTGTCTCCCAAGAGCTTGCCAAACAGGGTCTTAACCAGGTCCGGCAGCGGCTTGCGGTCATCCACGTTGCCCGGAGTTAGCCGGCAAGCCAGTATTTCGCCCCGGTCATTGACGATCAGGTGAAGTTTGAAGCCGTAAAACCAACCCATCGAGGTCTTGCCCCGCGCTGCGATACCCGCAAAGACCCGATGGCGTGGAATCCGTTTGTTATGGCATACCTTGATGGCGGTGGCATCCACGAAGGCCAGGCCGGAGCAACTGCCTTGGCGCTGTTGCAGGTAGGCTAACAGCGGGATGAGCACGGTAGGAGTCAACTCAACGAAGCGGTTGTAGCTGACCAGGTCCGGGAATTCGGCGCTAAGGCGGGGTTGGACGTATTCAGTGTAGTAGGCTTTGAAGGTGCGGTAGTGGGACTGGTGAAAGTGAATGAGAATCGTCATGGTCTCGCTGGGGGATAACTGTGGTGCGCGAACCCTCCGCTCCGGGGATTGCACCAGCGTGACCCGGCGCCAATGCGGTTGGAAAGCTTGCCAGAAATCATCGACATCACAGAACAGTTTAAGTAGACTCATGAAGGATGCTTCCTTGGTATCGTCTACCAGAAAGAATACCCGTTCTTTCTTTGGGAGGCATCCCTTTCCCGAACTCAGGTTACTAGAAAATAGCGGCGCCTCCCGGAGGGTCGCCGGCGTCGGCCTGACTCGTTTCTCCCGGTGGCTGCTGCGTAGGCAGCTTCCCGGAGAAAATCGCTCATGCTCTTTCCCTCTCTCGCAGCCGCCTCCTGAATTTTCTCCAGCATGTCTTCCCGGAATCGCACGCTGACGGGCTTCCCACTGCTTCTTTCCATGACTCCCTCCTTGATATGGGGCCGGAGTTGATTTGTTTCCAGACGTAGTTCACGGTATCGCGTGGTAAACAGGGGACTGGCCCCACGGAATCCCTGCGCGCGACGGGGGAAATCCTGTGGTTCTCCGGGTTTTCACGGCTGGACGTCCCAAAGGAATCGGAAGTTGGTCTCCATCGCTCGTGCTTTTCGGGGGGCCTCTAGGGGCCGGTTTCTCGCCGTGAAACACGGTGGGTGGATTATGATCATCGAGTTGTAAACCCAAGGCTTCAGTCTCCCGTCAGAACGGATGCCAAAATTATGAAACCGGTGCGGTCCTTGGCGGGGACCCCGGTACCCACCCCCTTATCCTGGATTTCAGCTACGATTCACGCCTGAGAGCTGTCCTCTCCGTTATGGCCTCCGAGCGGTCCTGCGAGGTCAAAAATCGCCCTTTCCGGGGCTACAGGGCCTGCTGGGCCCGGAACAGGTATGGCCTGCTTCGCCACTCCGGGATTCTGTATTACGCGAAACCGGTTCCGGCGCAGTCCCCGGGACGCCAGAATCTACGGACCACAACCTGCGCAGGGTTGTTGAAGCCGTCGATGTCCTGCCCCTTTTAGGCGTTCTACGAGGCCGTCATATGCAGGCCGTTGGGTTCGCGCTTGTGGGTTCCCTAGGGCCTTCCCGGGGATGACCGCCCAGCTCTCGCCATGCCGCACCATGAACTGTTGATCACCTCCAAGGACGATTCAGCGTTGAGTCGTAGCGTGACGGGAGTGGCTACGTCAGGACACGGAACTTACGGTCACGTGGCGAGACCAGGCGCCGAACACTGTGCCGCACTTCGCACGTACCATGTAAAGGTACTTGGCCCCCGGCTCTACATCCTCATCGAGGAACTCCCTCTCCTGCTGCCCCTGCACCTCCCGAAGTACACTTCCGGTGTCGGCTTCACTGCGGCATTTCCGCACTACTTGATAGCCGGTAACCCGTTCATCATCCGGAGTGTGCCAGTACAACGTTATGGAGCCGTCGATAGAAGGGGCGGCTACCGCATCAACCGGAACTGGTAGGGGCGCTCGCGGTTCATCGGGTCCAACTCAGCGGTCCCGTTCAGGATTGTCGTCGTCGGATGCAGCGCCTCCGGCAGGAATGTCTCGCCCGTGCTCGAACGATGGTGCGTCTGTTGGATAAGTGAAGGCGAGCTGCTCTTTATTGAACTCAAGAGGTTCGACTTGCGCGTCACGATCTGCGTTGAACTCTCGGACTGGCTCCAGACGTTCGGCCTGATCTGGGTCCCTTTCCATGTCCTGGTTGTCGTCACTGTCCCCCGGGTGGCGGGACTCCGGGTCGGGTTCCTCGCCCGGTGCAACTGGAGAGCGCGAATTGCCCGGCGGGTCAATGTCGGTCACAGGACCGACATTGACCCGATCCCGTTCTTGAATGACAGGAACGGCGACGGGCGCAGCATCGTCCGTGCCCTTACCGTCTCCACCGTTCGGCTCGTCAAACGTCCGGTCTTCTGTCGTACCGGGCGACCGGTGGACCGAGGTGGAGCCTTCCAGCTGGGCAACACGGGCCTCGAGGTTGGCGATCGTTCTCTTGTCATCGTCGCGCTGCTTGCGGGACTCTTCGACGAGCCGGCGGTACGCCCTGAGAAGTGGGCCTTTCTCTACCTCCCCTTTGGGCTCGGGATGCCATCCGGTGGCAGCGGCGGTGAATGCCCATTCAACCTGCTTGCCCCCGGTGCCCGGCTTAGCCCTGCTGGTGAGGAAACCGAGGTGCTCCAGTTCATTCAGGCCACTTGAAACGGTGGTCCTATGCATGTCCAGACTGTCGGCGATCACAAGCTGTGAGGAGCCTGCAACCCCGGTCTCGGGGTCGGCATATCTCCCGAGCTCGCGGAGGATGGCCCGAAAATTCGGGGGGATTCGCGGGCCCGTGTGCTCGGTATAATGGGCGACCTTCGGGTCGTCGACGGGGACAGCGCCGCTGCTCATGGGGGAGTCGCTTGCTCTTGGAGTCATGGCAGGCCTCCTGACGGGGGATATTCCCATTTTAAAAGCCTGCCTTGTGTCAACTTTTCCTCTGAAGCCTAAAAAACCGGATCTTGTGTTGTTGTTCGGCGAAAATGTCGGCCTAATTGGTCTCCGAAAAGATCCGCTTAGGCAGGTGTTCCTGTCTTAAGCTGTGATGCCCCTGCTGCACTCTTGATCTTCCTCAGAGGCGGGCTTTCGGTAAGGGCGTACTTGCGGACGGTGTTTCTGTGGATGCCCAGCTCGCGTGCGACCGCCCTGAGGGAGAGTCCCCTGAACTTGGCCTGCCGCACATCCTCCCACAGAGTCCTCTGGTGAGGAGTGGGTATTCGGTGTTGTTGCGCCTTGGATTTGCGAGTCCTCAAGCTGGACTTTCCGCATTTCAAGCGGCGTAAGCGAGGGAATCTACAAGCCGGTAGTACAGAGCTACGGGGAGTTCCCGAATATCGCGGTCGGCGGCGGACAGTGAAAAACCCTCCGATGCCAGCCATAGGTGGCGTCGGACTAAACTAAAGCCAAGGTGGGATGTACATTCGCGGGGCGAAAAGATTGGCTTGGTTCTGCCAGTGAAGCCATCTAATCCGCGCTTGGAGAATGATCCAGCAGGGCCGCTTGCCCTCCACCATCTGCGCATTTCACCTTGGCCTTGGTTTAGTTTCCTGTTGTAGGAAACCTTGCCATTGGTCTTATATAACAGATTTGGCTCGTCGAGAGGCTCGGACAGTCTTAAAATTCTCGACATATGAAAAGGAAGCCAATGTTCTTGACCCTTTATAGTCAATTCAAAAGTAAGGTTCCTCTTCCGGGACACAGGACGATTGCAAAGTCGGGGAAGGAGGTTTAAAAGATAGGGAAGTGAGCTATGGGAGTGTGTGGATATGGAGGCGGAATCTCCATTCAAGTGCTTGGAGCAGGCGCCGGATCCCAGGAGGGCCCGGGGAGTCCGGCATCCCTTTCAGGCCATTCTGCGGCTGACCCTGCCGGGCTTGGTCTGCGGCCAGACCACCATGGCCCACATCGCCCTTTTCGCCAGGATGCGCTGGCCGGCACTGAAGGAGCCTCTGGGTTTTCTCAGAAACCATCCGCCCCACGCCACCACTATCTCCCGCACCCTGGCCGGGGTCCCTTATGAGCAGTTGCCAGGGGCCCTGACCGGATGGGTGGCTCGCGTGATGGCGGACCGGGAGGTGAACGCCCCGGCAGACGGCAAGCGGGCCAAGCAGTCCGAGGATGCCAAGGGCCATCCCCCGGTGATGGTGAACGTGCTGGCCCATGACCTGAAGTTGGGTCTGGCCCAGTGGCCGGCATCGGAGAAACGGCACGAACCCGGGGTGTTGCGGGAACAGTTGGCCCAACTGTTCGAGCGCTATCCCGGCCTGAGACTGCTGAGCAGGGACGCCCTGTACGCGGAGCGGGACCTGTGCCAGGCCATAGTCAGCCACGGACGGGACTGCCTGGCGCGTATCAAGGGGAACCGGCCCGAGGCGCTGGCGGCATTGGCGGACGGGTTTGCCGTGGAGGAACTGGGGGAGCCTGAGGCGGAGACCGTGGGAAAAAAGCGGGTGTGATCGAGAGGCGGCGCATCTGGACCGGTGCGGCGCTGGCCGGCTATATCCGGGATGAGTTGGGCTTTCCCGGAGCGAGGCAGGGGGTGATGGTGGAGAAGGAGGCGGTGGACATAGCCGCCGGGGAGGTGAGCCGGGAGCGCTGGTATCCGCTGACCAGCCTGAGTTCCCGGCGGTGCGGACCAGGCGGTGCGGACCAGGCGGTGCGGACCAAAGGAACTGCTGCGAGGGTTCCGCAATCACTGGAGGGTTGAGAACAGCCTGCACCACGTGAAGGACCGCAGTTGGGATGAGGACGTCCACACGCTGCGCCGTCCGGGACTGGGTGAGGTATACGCCACCCTGGTCAACACCGGGCTGAACGCCCTGCGCCCGGAAGGATGGTTTCCCCTCCGGATGTCCATGCCCCTGCGAGCCAAGACCTGCGCCTTCCGCCCAACGCAGACCATCGCCCGCCTCTGCGGTCAACCCTCCTGACTTTGCAATCGTCCTGGCGGCTACACCTATGGGATTGAGCCCGCGACATACCAGGCGCATACTGGCGGCTTATCGGAAGAACGGCGCTGCATCCCTTGCCCATGGCCACCGGGGCCGCAAGCCGGCCAACGCTATTCCCGAGGCGACCAGGAGCAGGGTGGTTCACCTGGCTCGCACGGTGTACGAGGGAGCCAACCACACCCATCTCTCAGAGTTGCTCAGCGAACGCGAGGGTCTCGACATGGGCCGGACTACGCTGCGGCGCATCCTGGTCAACGCTGGGCTCAGCAGTCCGCGGCGGAGGGGCCCGCCCAAGCACCGGGTGCGCCGCCAGCGCATGCCCCGGGAGGGCATGCTGATCCAGATGGACGGCAGTTATCACCGGTGGCTGGGCGAAGACGGACCTCAGTTCACGCTCCTGTTCGCGGTGGACGATGCCACGGGCTGCGTGGTCAACGCCCTGGTTTGCGATCATGAGGATTCCAGAAGTTACTTCCTGTTGATGCAGGGCCTGCTCCGGCGCCGCGGCATTCCCCTCGCCCTCTACACCGACCGCCATCCTGTCTTCAAGCACCGTTCAGAATATCAGCCCGCCGGGACGCCAACCCAGTTCGGCCGGGACATGGAGGAGCTGGGGATACAGCTGATTTTCGCCCTGTCGCCCCAGGCAAAGGGGCGGGTGGAACGGACAGCCGGGACCTTCCGGGACCGGCTGATTACGGAGCTCCGGCTTGCAGGAGCAACCACTGTTGAACAGGCCAAGGCTGTGTTGCAGCAGTTCCTGCCGCGATTCAACCGGCGTTTTGGGGTTCCAGCCCAGTGCCCCGACCCGGCGTTCCGGCCCTTGCAGCGGGACCTGCCCTTGGAGCAGGTCCTGTGCTTCAAGCACCGTAGGAGAGTGGCGCGGGACAACACCGTGAAGTATTACAGACATACCCTGCAGCTGCTGCCCACTCAGCAACGCCGCAGCTACGCCGGAGCGGTGGTCGTGGTGCTGGATGGACTGGACGGCCGGCTGTCGCTACAGCATGAGGGACGCATCATTGCTTCCCAGGAGGCGCCGCCCAGTCCGGCATCTCTCCGAAGCCGCAACGGGACTTCCTCAGCTGCCACCATCCCGACTCCCGGTCCCGAACTCGCGTCAAAACCTTCGGTTACAGCTCTCGATCTGCCGGGCGCAAAGCCAGATCAAGAAGATGCTCACGCTGCGGCAATTGACGATCCGGACGTAGCCGGGTTGCAGGTAGCCGCATCACCGCGGAAGCCGACTTTTCTGCAGCAGGAGAGATGGAAGGCGGTGCAGCAGGCCAAGCTTCAGGGGATGTCCATTCGCGGGATGGCCAGGGAGTTGGGAATCCACAGAGACACGGTAAGGAGATACATTGATGCGGAAAGTCCGCCGACGCGCCGGTCCCCGGTCGCATCCACAGCGTCGCCATCTGATACCATCCCAGACCAAACGGGTGACATTTCCGCCGAACAGTTGGACGGACATTTATGCTGAACTTCGACAGCCGAATGTCAGCGCCTACCCACCCGCACGATCCACTTCATCTCCGCCCTTTACATGCCGCACGCAGTCAAGATGCTCTCCTGGGCATTTCCCCTGACCCCCGCCGCGGCCCTGACGAGGGGACTGGTATCGGGCGACCTCACGTGGTTAATGGTGCTGTGGCGCTCCAACTATTGGCTATTTCGGTTGTGGCCCTCTGCGTGGCGTCCTTCTTCATGCACCGCCGCCTCATCAAGTGACTGCCAGCGTCGTGGCCACCTGCTTGTAGTCTTCCAGTCTGGGGAGCAGCAGTGGCAGGTCGACACCAACTCTGCGATATTCTTCGATCCGTTCCTTGCACCGCTCAGGCGGACCGACGACGTAGAACGAGTCCACCATGTCGTCGCTTATGAGGCTGACCGCGTCCCGCCCACCGTCCTGATTCACCGACTCCCGGAGCGCGGGCAGTATGGACGGATCATAGCCACCCTTCTCCAGCAAAATCTCACCGACGTGGGGTTCGTCCAGCAGCCGCACTACCCGCGACTTGAGGCTTTCCAACATGCCCGCGGGGTGGTCGGTCGGGCGCACCACTAACATACAAGCGATGTCCACGTCGGCAGGGTCACGCCCCGTCTCACGTGCGGCCCTCCGCACTTCGTCCACGGCGTAGCTGATGTAGGTTGTGGGAGTATAGGCGTTTAGCAGCACGCCATCTGCGACCGCGCCCGCCAGCCGCAGCGCCCTGGGACCTATCGCCGCGAGATAGATTGGGAGCCGGTCTTGTACGGGCAAGGTCGCAAGCCCCACGTTGGCCAGATTGAATTGGCCTCCTTCGGAAGTTACAGGACTGCCCGACAGCAGGGCGCGCACGGTCTCAACCGTCTCTTTGAGGCTGGCACGGGGGTCGCGGTACGGTATCCCCATCCGGTACTGGACCACCCAACTGTCGCTCCTGCCAAGGCCAAGCAAGAACCTCCCCCCGGAGATGCGGTCGAGGGTGGCCGCCGACATTGCGGTCAGCGCCGGATTTCGCGTAAAGGGGTTGACCACTCCCACGCCCAGCTTAATATCATGGGTCGCGGCGGCCAGAAAACCCAGCATGGAGAAGGTCTCCTCGTGGAAATACCGCTCGGTGACCCACAAGGACTCGTAGCCGCAGCGTTCGGCAGTCTCGGCGTACTCCTTCAGCTCCCCGCCGCTGCCGATGCCGTGGTAGAGCACGATCCCTTGCCTGGCCATAGCCCCGCCTCCCTTCTCCTATCCTCCGCCGCCGGCGTCGAACTGGAGCAGGATGCCGTCGGGGTCGTAAACGTAGAAGCTGGTCAACTCTCCCCGGGCATTGAGCCGGGACTCCAGCGGTCCGGCGAACTCTACGCCTTTAGAGGCCAGGTCGTCAGCCAGGCCTTTCAGGTCGGAGACCGAGATCGAAAAATGGCTAAGGCCGATTTGGTCTAGCTTGATGGGGTCCCCGTCGGCGTCTTCGCCGGGGTGGGTCGTCATGGTAATGGTGGGGCAGTTCTCACCCTCCCCGATGACCAAACGCACCTGGCGGCGCGTCTGCCGTGAGTGCTTATACACGTGGGGGAGGCCGCCTGTAGTGGTGTCTTGAATCCGGTCGTACCCCACGGTCATACCCAGGATATCCCGGTAGAAGCCCAATGACCGGTCGATGTCCGCCACGCAAATGGCGATGTGGGAGACTCCGGTTGCGTCCATGCCTACTTCACCTCCGTCTTTGTTGATAGCCAGTAGTCTAGCCGTTGCCAGGCACGGCGATTCCGGCGACTTTCATCTGGATGCGGTACAGGGAACCGAAGGTTGTGACGAACAAGGTCTTCCAGTCGTCCCCGCCCCAACCCACGTTGGTCGTCTGCGCCCCGGTGTGGATTGTCCCCAGATGGTTGCCCGCCGGGTCTATGATCCACACGCCGCCGGGCCCGCTGCTGTAGACGTTGCCTTCGACGTCCACCTTCATTCCGTCGGGGCCATAAGGGGTGATGGGGACGGGCGCGGTAAGCTGGCAGAACACCCGGTCGCTGGCCAGGTTCAACATCCCGTTTGGGTTCACGTCGAACGCCCTGATCATTCCGCCACGATAGTCGGCGATGTAGAGGATGCTTTCGTCAGGCGAGAAAACCAGGCCGTTTGGAAAGGCAAAGTCCGACACCAATAGCGAAATTGTACCCAGGTCCGCAGAAACCCGGTAGACGCCGGAGTACGACAGCGGAAATTCGGGGCTCGGCGCTCCGGGGTTAGTAAAGTAGATGCTGCCGTCCGACGACCTTACCACCACGTCGTTGGGCCGGTTCAATGGCATGCCCTGGTAGCTGTTGGCCACCACCGTGATGCTACCGTCCGGCTCCATCCGCGTCACCCTTCCCGCGCCGCCTTCACAGAGAATCATCCTGCCCTGGAGGTCCCTGGTCAGTCCGTTGGCGTTGTTGGTCGATTCCTGCAACAGGGTGATGCCGCTGCCGGGAGTCCACTGCCATCGTTTGTTGCCCCTTACTTCGCTAAAAATAAGGTGCCCCGCTTCGTGCCACCAGAGGGGCCCTTCGGCAACCTCGTAGCCGTTGCCCAGCTCCTCCAATTCCTGGTCGGCTGATACCAACCTGTCCAACTCCGGTGATAGCCGTTCGATTGGCACGGACAACCTCCTCGTCTGATTTGTTGCGCTCAGTCGCTCTTGAATCAGTCCAGGACCGGCGGCTATTGGGCCGTTAGCCCGCCGTCGATTACCAACTCGCTTCCCGTCATGAAGGACGACTCGTCGCTGGCCAGGAATAAGACCCCGTAGGCAACGTCTTCCGGTACTCCCAGCCTGCCTATGGGGTGCCGGGCCAGGTTCATCTCCCGTCCTTCTTCGTCGGCCAGCATGGACTCGGTCATGGCGGTGATGATGACACCGGGATGCACGGAGTTGGCGCGTATACCTTCCCTGGCGTACTGAATGGCAGTCGCCTTCGTGAACAGTCGAACGGCTCCTTTTGACGCGCCGTAGGCTGAGGTGGTCCCGCCGACCAGTCCAGCCACCGACGAGATGTTAATGATAGAGCCGCCGCCCGCCTTGCGCATCTCAGGGATGGCCGCTTTGGTGCCCAGGAACACTCCCTTGGCGTTCACGTCCAGGGTCCGGTCCCATTGGTCCTCGGTCAGGGTCTCGATGAGGACCCGCTCGCCATCCGGCCCGCGAGGGCTGCCGATACCGGCGTTGTTCACCAAAACGTCCAACTTGCCGAAACGTCCAACTTGCCGAAACGGCCAACGGCGGTCTCGACGGCCTGCTGCCAGTCTACTTCGCTGGTGACGTCCAACCGGACGTAAACACACTCGCCGCCGCCCTCGTTGATTTCAGCCTCCACCTGTTGCCCTTCGGCATCGAGGATGTCTCCGATGACAACTTTAGCCCCTTCCCCGGCAAACATCCTGGCTTCGACTGCGCCCTGTCCTCTCGCGCCTCCGCTGATCAGCGCAACTTTTCCTTCCAGTCTTGGCATGTCTATCCCCCTTGGCGTCGGTTGCGTGACGGTCCGCCCGATTCGGGAACGGCTAGGAATAGTCCCATGAGCGGATCCGTTGCGGTGTCACTTTTATGTAAACCGCGTCCTTTCGAGGCTCGGTGGGAAGCTCCTGCTCAGGGACACCGCGTAGTTTCGCGGCTTCCCGGGCAAAGTACAGGGCATCGGAGGGCTCGGAATGCACCGTTGCGGTGCCCTGGACCATCAAGCCCTTGATGTCCCCCCTCGATTTGCCGCTCTCCAGTAGCAGGCTCACCTTCGGGTTGTCCTGGATGTTCTTGAGCTTTCTGGTATTGCCCCGGACTCCCATTACGATGTCCTCACCCAGCCGAAAGTAGCCCAGCGGCACGGTGTGGGGATACCCGTCTGGCCCAATGGTGGTCAACGCAATCCAGCCAGGCTTGCTGTCCAGAAATTCGTGGGACTCCTGAATGGTCAAATTTCGAGGCATCGCCGCCACCTCTCGCGGTAAACCGCTCGTTCAATTAGCGGGGTCGAGCTAACAGGTCGGATGTCAGAACGCGCGGGGTGAACCCGAAGCGTGACCGTAGGTACCTCCGATGTATTCGTGCATCGCGTCCTGGCCGCGCTGGTTTTCCCATGCCAGGGTCTCGGGCACCTTCTCGTGTTCGAACTCATACATGGTCAGGTACTTGGGCCAACCTTCGACGGACTGATACCGGCGGACCTGCATACATCCCGGGATCTTCAGATTGCCCGGCGTCCGCACGTTATCGTAGTAGTAGTTGTACTTGTCCTCGATCTCCGGCGGCACGTCCATGCGTCCGATCTGGAGCGCGGGCGCCATTCCACGGCCCAACGTATGCGGGTCGCTTTCGGCGGGATAGATCTGAGTGTATACGTTACGGACCATCCCTCCCGCGGCCATGAGGGGCGACACCCGCTTCGACCAGTCGGTTGGGTTGGCCCGCTGGCGCAGATATTCATCCGACTGCAGGGCTTCCGCCGATTCGAGTTCGTAAACGGCCAGGTATCTGGGCCCGCCCCGCAGGGCTTCATAACGGGCCCCATCCAGAAATCCAGGGTTGCTCAGCCGCTCGGACAAGTGCTCATAGTTGTACCAGGCGTTGAAGTCGGCGTCATGCTCGACGGCCACATCGGTGTAGACCACCATGATAGCGGTACCCTTCTTCTCGACCACGATGCGTACCTCCCCCAAGGAATAGCTCGGCGCAGGCCCATTAAAGCACAGATCACTGCTGCCAGACCATCCCGGATTTGCCAAACTCCGGGCGAAGTGTTACTAATCTGCTCGACCAGCAATGCAACCTAGTGAACAGGTGAGAAGATATGCCAAGAGCAACCATCAACATTGGAGACGCGGCAGGACAGGCAGCCACTAATGCTACCTGGAAATACGCCATTGGTTTTGTGCCCGGTCAGGAAAACGAGGGGCTGGTAGCCAACGGAGAGGGCAGCCCGTGCCGGTTACCCGGCTACGACGACTCCGGTTGGGAAACGTGCCAGGACCTGTCTGTGGGGATCTCCAGCGGCTTTACCTTCGCCTGGTACCGGACCACCATCACCATCCCTGAGACGGTCAACGGCCGCCCTACCAACGGGATGCGCGTCCAGTTTGAGACCTGCGTCGACGACTACGGCGAAATCTGGATCGACGGCGAATGCAACCGCGACAGGGGTACCGTTCAGGGATTCAACGTTGCTCAACGGGTCCAGGTTTCCAGCGACGCCACCCCCGGCGCTCAACACACGATCGCCATATTGGCGGCCAACGGCCCGCTGGCCGCGCCGTTTGGGACCGTGTTCGTCCGCTTTGCCAACCTTGGTTCGAGTGGACCGGGTCCTGAGACCGGGGGCTCTCGGTTACCTAACGGCGACCTCGCGGCTCTGGTCCGAGGCCTCCTGGATAGAGTCGATGAACCGGTGCAGCCGGACGGCCTCGTCGAAGTCCAGCTGACACCCTTCGCCCTCGCGGATGCCGCGGCCGAACTGGTAGTACATCTGGCCCACGTTGTACGCCGCGCCGTGGGGCATTCCTTCGAGCACGAAGGTGTATTGGGGCGGAATCGGCAGGTCTTCCAGTTGGTCGCTGCCCTGCGCCCCCTGCAGCCGGACTCGGTCGTGGTTGGGGGGACTCGCCGGACGATGCGATCAGTGTCCCCTCCCGCCCGTATATCTCCATTCGGTAGCCGCTGCCGGCAAAGGGGTTACTGGCGATATGCACCGACGCCACGCCTCCCGAGGCGAGCTTGCCGCTAACCAGAATGTTGTCTGGAGAGGTGACGTCCACCATCTGGTCGGTATCGACCTCGTACCACTGGGACGCCTGAGTGCTAACCACCGATGACACCTGGCTGAAGTCGCCAACTACAAACCGCAGCGCGTCGAGCAGGCCGGCTTCGGGATCGGCATTGTCACCAAGCTGGACGACAGCTTTTCCCACTCCATAGAGGTTGGCAACGATCCCACAATCTGGCGAGTCCTCAAGCCCATCGAGGACGTGGTCCAGGAAGTCCAGCAGATGAAGGACCGGTTCGGCGTGCGCAAGGTCTTCTTCATAGACTCAGGCTTCAACGTTCCCATGCCTCACGCCAAGGCGCTCTGCCGGACGCTGATCGAGGAAGACCTGAAGGTTCCGCTGGAACAGCTACCTGGCCCCCGTGCCCGACGCCTGCGATGAAGAGGTTCTGAGCCTGATGAAACAGGCAGGCTCAGGGCTCGTGATTATGAAAGGCATCGCCGGGGAGAGCCTGGACGACGGGCCGCTGGATGCGCGGCTTGAGCCGCTCAATGACATCTGCCAACGATGCGACGCCACAGGCTTGAACTACGTCATATCCCAGAACTTCGGCGAGCCCGGTGAGACGGCCGAGACGGTGGAGACCAAGTTGGAATTCCTCAAGGGAATCCGGCCCGCCCTGGCCAATCTGCGCGTGGGAGTCCGCGTCCGCCCCGGTACACGGGCAGCGCAGGCCGCCCTCGCGGAAGGTATGATTACCGACGAAAGCGACCTGATCAAGCCGACTTTCTACTTGGACGGCTCGATCCGGGACTGGATCCTAGAACGGCTCCAAGCCGAAGTTGACGCCAACCCCAGGTGGAACCTCCTCTAGGGGACCAAACCAGCTAAACTGGAAGAAGCGGCTCGTGCGGTCCCGGGGGTAGCTCGACCAGTATCTCGTCACCGGGAGCGACTTCACCTCCGGTGACGACGATACCCATGATCCCGGCTTTCCGGATGAGGTTTCCGTCTTCGTCATGGCCCAATACTGAATCGAGCAACCCTGGCTGAATCTTGTTTAGTTATGCACAGGGATTCCGTAGGCCGGTGATTTCCACCACGGCGTCCCGGATACGAAGCAACGCGCCGATCGGAAGACCCAACAGGTCCACGCCGCCCGTGGTAATGTTCTCGCCCATTTGGCCGTGGGAGACGTCAAACCCGGCCTCTCTCAGTTCGGCGTACAGCTCGGAATGGATCAGATGCACCTGTCGCAGGTCGGGCTGGTCCGGGTTTCGGGCGACCCGTGAGCGGTGTTTGACCGTTGTTCCGGCGTGGGCGTCACCCTCTACCCCTAGACCGGCAAGCAGCCGTACCTGTTCCTAGTTCGGCTTGATCAGGCTATGAGTCGAACTACAGTTTACCGAGATAACCTCTCCGTTCATCCATTCGCTCCTTGAAGATGTTGGTCCAGAAAGTCGGCGACAGCCGGGTAGGCGCGCAGCTTGTTGGCCAACCGGACCATGCCGTGTCCCTCATCTTCGAAACGCAGGTATTCAACCGGAACATTGTACTCCCGAAGCTCGGCCACCAGCGCCTCCGCCACGCTTATGTTTACCCTGGGGTCGTTGGCCCCATGGACAACGACCATTGGGACCCGGATCTTCTCCACGTGATTGATGGGCGAAATGGAGCGCAAAAAGTCTCCATCTTCCTCGATGGTGCCGTACTCGATCTCCCTGAGCTTGCGTCCCTGGGATTCGGTGCGCTCCAGGTGCATGATGAAGTCCGCAACACCTCTCTCGTTCACCGCCGCGGCCCACGAGTCCGGGTAGGTGGTCACCGCGGACAGGACCATGAACCCGCCGTAGGACGGCCCCATAACTGCGATGCGCTCAGGGTGCGCCCAACCAGAGGACCGGAGCCAGGAGTTGGCCGCTTCCAGGTCGGCGACGCTGTCCATCCGCTTGCGCACGTCGTCCAAATGGTTATAGGTTCGGCCGTAGCCCGTGCTGCCCCGGACGTTGGTCGCCAGCACCACGTAACCCCGGTTGGCGAAGTACTGGAGCACCGGCTCGAACACCTGCCGTGTCTGCGCCGACGGACCCCCGTGGACCTGTACGATGGCGGCGTGGCTGCTGTCGGGTTTCGCGTTTCGGGGAGCGTACAGGATGCCCGATATCTCCAGACCGTCCAGCGCTGGGAACCTCACGACCTGTGATTCGACCAGGGCGTCCTCGCCCAGGCCCACTCGCGGCGACTGGGTAACCTGCTGCAAACGCCGCTGCCTCAGATCGTAGCTCCAGATGTCGGACGTGGCCTGCGAACTGTTCAGGGCGAATGCGAACCTGCGCCCGTGGGGTGCCCAGGTGAGGCCCGAAACCGCGCCGAGGGGGAGACCCGGTATCGGGTACTCTTCCGCCGAACGGAGGTCCCGCAAAGTGATTTCAGAGGCGCCGTCAACGTTCTTGGAATAGACCATCCGACGCTTGTTGGGAGACAGGGCCGCGCTTTCCACGTCCCAGTCCGAAACCAAGTCGAACTCCAGGTTGCCGTCCCGCAGGTCCAACCTTGCCAGTCCCAGGAATTCCTGAGACTGGTCAGTACGCAGGTAGAGAGTCCGGCCGTTGGCCGAAAAGCCCGCCGGGTGATATGCCGCCTCGCCGTCGTGCGGCGTGAGATGCACGGCGTCACCGCTCGCCGCGTCTACCATGTAAAGGTCCGTGCTCTCGGAACGCGCTCCTTGCTGGACGATCAGCCGCGTGCCATCGGGCGTCCAGGAAACAGGCTCGGCGGACTCTTCCCCCGAATAGACCAGTCTGGGAGCGTCCCCGTCCAGTGCCTGAATATATACGTCGAACCGTCTCCGCTCGATCGCGTTTGACGCAAAGGAGAAGGAGTCGCTATCAGGCGACCATTGCCCGAACCTGTGGGAAACGTCTGGGTCAAAGGTAAATGGCCGGACGCCGCCTCCTTCGGGGTTGCACACAAGGAGCTGCCAATGCTCGTCGCCTCCGTGGTCCCGGTCGAAGGCCACGTGTTGGCCGGAAGGCGAGAAAACCACCTGGCCGGTCCTTTCCGTGGCCAGGCTGAGTAGATGGGGCCAACCACCCGACGCCGGTACCACCCAGGGTAAGGGTATCCCGGTTAGGTTCCTCACGAAAGCGATCCGTTGCCCGTCGGGGCTGTAAGACGGCGCGGAGGCTGAACGGACGTTCAGGTACTGTTCGATTTCGTAAGCCATCCGTTGCACCTCGCAATCGGCGGTAATGAGGCAGCCCATGAAGGCGGGCCAGCGTGTCGGAAGGGTATCTTTCGATGCTCCAGGTGTCAATCTAGAAGCGCCGAGCCGCCGGGGTTGCCCGATCCCGCTTCAGTGAATAGGATATAGGTTAATCGAACGTGACAATACAATACAGGGGACAGGAGTCGGCGTTGCGAAATCCCACGGACCGCCAGCACCCAACGGAACACTGGACTACCATCGGCGAACTCCGGGTCCGGTACCTGGACTGGGGCGGCGACGGCGAACCGGTCATGCTCATGCACGGACTCGCGTCCTCGGCCCACTGGTATGAGCTCTTCGCCAGCCATTTGCGCCACAAATACCGGCTCTTCGCCGCCGATGCCAGAGGCCACGGCCAGACCACCCAGGCCATAGGCGGGTATGATTGGCAGACTCTGTCAGCCGACGGCGTGGGACTTATGGACCATCCCGGCGTGTCGCGCGCTGCCGTCTTCGGACACTCTTGGGGAGCAACCGTAGCCCTCAACGTGGCCGCCCGTTTCCCGGACCGCATAGCCGCCCTGGGACTGATCGACGGCGGCGCGGGTAGACGAGGCGGTCCCCAGGAACCGTGGGAGGTCGTCAAGGCCAGGATCCGGCCCAGGGACGTGACGGGGAACAGGGAGCAATTCTTGGACCGCCTGCGCCACCAGCTGTCTTTTTGCTGGAACGACCAGATCGAACGCATCGTCCAGACCATGGTGTATGAGGACCAGGAAGGACAGATTCAGGACATCTTGCGCCCCGAAAATCACCTACAGGTAATGCACGCTATGTGGGAGGAGCCGGCCTCCGAGCTCTATTCCAGGATTACCTGCCCGACGGTTATTATCCCGGCGGGCCCGACACCTGAACGCGCGGATAGCGAGCGGGCCAGGCAGAAGCAGGCTGGCGTCGACGCCGCCGGAAAGGCCATCCCGCGATGCCGGGTGTGCTGGATACCTGAGACCGTTCACGACATCGGCTACCATAAGCCCGAGGAATTGGCCCAGGTTATGGACGAGTTTCT
The DNA here is from genome assembly GCA_965197575.1 of Dehalococcoidia bacterium. Taxonomy (GTDB): domain Bacteria; phylum Chloroflexota; class Dehalococcoidia; order Lucifugimonadales; family UBA3495; genus VXOI01. The sequence goes on along the minus strand of OZ240214.1, from coordinate 3,461,893 downwards.
TTCGGGCCTTGGCTGACCGTCAGCATAGTGACAGGCCCCGCTCAACCCTCCCCGGCAAGCGTCGGGGTCCAGATTCGTCTCAGAGGAGCATCGATGATCATGGCAGATGCCAAGCAGACGCTCTCCAACCGGCTTACCAAACTCCATCGGCGGATGGAAGAGGCCCAGGTGGACGCCTATCTTGTGCTCTCCTCCGATGCCCACCTGAACGAGTATGTGCCCGAATATACGCGCCGCCGGACGGCCATCACCGGGTTCCGGGGCTCCGCCGGCGACGTCCTGGTCTGCCAGGATGGGAGCCATCTGTTCGTAGACTCCCGTTACCACATTCAGGCGGACGACGAGGTCGACCACGACAATTTCCGTGTCCACAAGCTCGGGCTGGCTGAGGAAAAGTCCCTCAGCCAGTGGTTGACCGAGATGGAAAAGGAACGGGGCAGCATACGCGTGGGATTCGACCCCTTAGTGGTCTCGATGCAGGCCCACTCCGTGTACAAGACTGCCTTAAAATCTCCAGATTCCGCCCTGATGCCGGTCAACGACAACCTGGTGGACGCCGTATGGGATGAGCAACCGCCGCCGCCAGCCAATCCCATATATCAGTTGCCGGACGACCTCACCGGTTGTGGCGTCGCCGAGAAGCTGTCCGACATCCGCAAAGAGATGGAGGATGCGGGAGCCACTCTGCTCGTGCTGACCAAGCTGGACGAGACCGCATGGGTAACGAACCTCCGGGGCATGGATATCGCCTACAATCCCGTGTTCGAGGGCTATCTGGTCATTGACCGGGAGCGTGCCACCTGCTTCACTCGAGTTTCGCCTCCCGCGGACGTGACAGATGCCCTGGCCTCGTTAATCGACTTTGAACCATACGGCGCCTACGCCGACGCGATGAAGCGTTACGGCGCGGAAGCCTCGGGCATGGTCTGGCTGGATCCCAGCGGGACCACGATGGGTACCAGGTTGATGCTCCACGAAGACCAGAAGCTGCGCGAGAAGCCCAATCCGACAGTGGTGCTAAAGGCAATCAAGAACGAAACGGAGATTGCCGCCTCCCGAAACTCCCACCGGCACGCCGCCGCCGCCAAAATCCGCAGCTTCAAGCGCCTGCAGGACTCGATCAAGGCGGGCGAGACGGTCAGCGAGGACGGTTACAGCCAGATATTGTACGAAGAGTACTCCAGCGAGGAAGGTTTCTACGACCTCAGCTTCACCACCATCGCCGCTGCCGGAGCCAACGGGGCGATCGTCCACTACGCCGACGCCAGCCCCGACGTTCCGCTCCGCGACGGTGAGCTGTTCTTGGTTGACTCCGGCGTACAGCTAATGGGCGGCACTACCGACGATACGCGCACGGTGATCGTCGGCGAACCGTCGGAACGCCAGAAAGAAGTCTACACCCTGGTCTTGCGAGGCCACATCAACCTCGCGATGCAGAAATTCCCCGAGGGAACCGGAGGGATTGCCCTGGACGCCCTGGCGCGCACGTTCCTGTGGAACGCTGGACTCGACTACGGGCACGGAACAGGCCACGGCGTCGGCGCCTTTCTGAACGTCCACGAAGGACCCCAGCGAATCACACCGAGGGGGGCCGACGAGCCGTTCAAGATCGGGATGATTGTCTCCAACGAACCCGGCTACTACGAGGCGGGATGGGGCGGCGTGCGCTTGGAAAACCTATACGTTGTCGCCCCCGACGAGGAGATGCCCGGGCATCCCGACGGCCGGAAGTGGCTACGGATGGAAGCGCTGACCCTGATTCCCTTCGACAAGGGACTCATTGACTGGGACCAGCTTTCCAGTGGGGAACGCGAGTGGCTGGAAGGATACCACCGGCAGGTATGGGACACCATCGCTCCCATGCTGGGGGACGGGGACCGGGAGTGGTTGCGGGAGGCTTGCCAGACCCCCTAACGGGGAGGCGCCTCCTACGTTACGCCCGTGTAGCCGAAACCTACCCGTTCTCCGCGGGCACGAATTTCATAGATAGCGAGTTGACACAGTGGCGCGTGTTGGTCGCCGTCAGGAATTCGCCCACGAACGCGTGACCCAGATGGCCGCCGCAATTGCCGCATTCGATCTCGATCCGGCAACAGCGTGTTCCTGCGTCTCTCCGACGTGGCCTCGGGCTTGCCGCCCTACCAGGAGCAGGTGCTGCTGTCGGGCATGGACCGGGAGCTGGACCACACCGGCCTCTCCCAGCGCAAAGCCTACGACGTGGTGTTCGACACGCTCCGGCAGGCGTTGGCGGAGGCGTTGGCCAAGGGTTCCAAGCGGCTCTTGGCGACGTACTTGCAGACGCTGCTGGCCTATCCCGACGGCTGCACCAGGGGGGAGACGGCCTTCGACCCCCGGACCGGCAACGTCCTGGTGCAGATGACGCCGTTGTCCGAGGACAAGCTCTATCCGAAGGAGCAAGCCCTGGTGGATCTGGTGGCGGCGGAAAGGATGGCGGGCCGGAAGGTGCTGGTCTACGCCACCCACACCGGCACTCGGGACATCACCGAGCGGATGGAGCAGTTCCTGACCCAGCACGGCTTTATGGTGGCGGTGCTCAAGGCAGACACGGTTGCCCCGGACCGCCGGGAGTCCTGGGTGGAGGAACGGGTCAGGCAGGGGGTGGACGTGGTCATCTGCCACCCCCGGCTGGTGCAGACCGGGCTGGACCTCATCGACTTCCCGACCCTCTGTTGGTTCGAGACGGAGTTCTCCGTCTTCCAATCGACACAAGAAAGTAAGGTTCTCATGGGCAGTCGACTTGGATGCAAGTGGGGGTGAATAGGTGCTACAGACTGCGGAGGCTACAAGCCTCCCATCCCGTTTCGGCTCCACCGCCAGCACAGGGCATCCTGGATTCTTGGCAGACTCTAACAGGCGGGTGTAAGATGCCCTCTGTGGGAGTGGGTGCGAATAGTTCCTCTATGGTCAACGCATACAAGTGTTGATCCCTCTAGTTAGGGTCATGGATAATACCAATCCCTTCGGATGGAGTCATAAAAAACCTAGATATTATTTAAGACTTTCGCTACCTTCACTGCAAATCGTTTGTGGGTGGAGGGTAGCAGATGCGGGGGCGGCGGTTTTTAGTGACCTGGTATGAAGAGGATACGGCGGAGGCGCTGAAGGCGGCCTTTCAAGGAAGGAGAGCGTGACCTTGAGTTCCGAACCCGTCTGCACGGCTTGTGGCTCTTGCGGTGTGGATGGAGGCCTCTTTGGGTGGCCGCAGCGTTGGGTGCCCACTACCGGACTGTGCAGCGGTGGGTAGCTTGGTATCGAGAGGGGGGAGTAGGCAATGTCCTTTCGCACAAGATGGGTGGCAAGGGGCAAGCGCCGTTCCTTACTGCTGAAGCCCAAGAGCAGGTGGCAAAAGAGGTGGAAACAGGACGGTTTCGAACGGTGGCAGAGATCAGGGAGTGGATCGCAGGGCAGTATGGGGTAACCTATACTGAAGGTGGCGCCTACAGTCTGATGCGCCGGTTGCAGTGTTCCCCCAAGGTACCCCGTCCGCTGCATGCCAAGGCGGATGAGGAGCAACAAGCCTCCTGGAAAAAAGGGGGCTTGGACTTGCGCTTGCACAGGCCGGGGTGACACTCCGAACGCCCTTGGGCTTCGCCGATGAGATGCGGGTAGGACTGCGGGGCATGGTGCGGCGGGTCTGGGGACGCCGGGGTGTGAAGGTGCGCCAGTGCCTCCAACTGGTCTATGAGTGGCGATATCTGTTTCTGGTGGTGGATGGCCGGAAGGGGACGCTCCATTGGACCTGGATGGAGTCGATGAAGGCTGAGATGGTAGGGGCTGCGGTGAACGGACTGAAACAGCAGACCGATGTGGCAGCGGTGGTGTGGGACAGGGCATCGAGCCACCGGCATGAGCTTGTGCGTGGTGTGGGTCTGCCGCTGATCGGACTGCCTCCCTACAGTCCAGAGCTCAATCCGGCGGAGCGGGTATTCGAGGAGGTGCGGCGGTGGATCGAGGGGAAGGTGTACCCGAGCCTGGAGGATAAGGTTGCGGCGGTCGCGGCGTACCTGACCGAACTCGAATCGAACCCCGACCGTGTGCGGGGGCTTGCCGGCTGGGATTGGATCGAGGACGCCTTCCAGAGACTCCCCGCGCGTTATGCGGCGTGATCAGGACGATTTGGTATAATCTGTACACCCGATTCAGGCCAGCCAGCCCCTTCAGCTTATATATTCTTGCGCGTTTACGTGAATTCGATCTCAATTGTACCCCGTTGACATGCAGGTGCTGATATTATATATTGACCCGAATCTGGGACGGATACGCCATAAATGTCCCGAAATCACCAATCTGTAATAGGCCTTCGTTGCCCACGAAGTCGTACAGGCCCGTGAGAGACGTGAATCGTCTCCTCTTAAAGTAAGGAGATTCGTTCATGGCGTACCGCTGGTTCAGGAACCCTAAAGTATTAATATTGACGCCCCTGAAGTTAATCCTATTATTCCTCATTGCGTGTGGCGAGTCGGCGGCCCCTACCTTACAACCATCCCCCACAGCCACTTCGGCACCCGCACAAGTGGTAGTGGCCGGTGAGACTCCGGTATCTGCTCCTACCGCAACTCCTACGGCCACGCCTGCGCCAGCCGCCGGTGCTCAGGCGGCGGTGGATCGCCTGAGGATAGCCACCTTGAATCCCCACGCGGAGACCTATGACCCGGCTTTGACCACCGCAGGATCCGGCGCATTTCAGTTCCGGATGATGTATGAGAGCTTGTTGCGTTTCGATCAACAAGGAGCATACATACCCAATCTAGCCACCTCCTGGGAGATAAGCTCGGACCTGACCACCTGGACGTTGCATCTGAAAAAAGGGGTCCCATTCCATCGGGGGTTTGGCGAGTTCGGGGTTCCGGACTTCATACATACACTGGAGCAGGAGCTCCGGCCCGAGGGTATTGTCGGGTGGAAAGACATCTACCAAAACTGGATGGATGATCTTGAGGTGCCCGATGACCACACCCTCGTCCTTCACCTGGACCCCAAGATGTTTGAGGGAGATGTATTACTCTATCTATCTAACGAGCTTGGCGTGGCTATTCGGAGCCAGGCCCATTTCGAGGCCGAGGGTCAGCAAGGGGTGCTAAGGACTCCCGTGGGTACCGGCCCTTATCAGGCCGTGGAGCGGCTCGAGGGGAGCCATGTGCTCTACGAGCGGGTACCCTACGATCACCACCGGGTAAATCCAGACTTCCAGGAGCTTCAGTTATTGTTCGCGGCCGAGTCTGCTACCCGGCTGGCTATGGTCGTGACCGGCCAGGCCCATGCCGTCTTCCTATCCCCAGACCTCAGGAACGAAGCCGAATCTCAGGGAATGAAAACGATCCGGTCAACCATAGTGACTTCACCCAATTACATGATGTTTGGTGGGAATTATCTGCCAAGCAAGCCCCATTATGACCCCACAGTGCCCCTGACCAATAAGAAGGTGCGCCAGGCCCTGAACCTGGCGGTGGACCGGCAGGGGCTTCGTGAGACCCTCTTCGGGGGGGAAGGGGAGATTATGGTGATGCCTTTCTTTCATCCTAACTACCTGGGCTGGGACCCGGCGCTGGCCGAAAGCTTTAAAGAGGACTATAGATATGACCCCCAACGGGCCAAGGAGTTGCTGGTAGAAGCCGGATACCCCAGTGGATTTAAGACGACCATTGCCCTGGTACCACGGCCCGGGCTGCCCAATATACTCGATGTAGGTGAAGCCATAGGTCAGTACTGGGAAGCCATTGGGGTGGATGTGGAGCTGAAACCATTCGAGTTTGCCGCAATGCGACCGCACTACCGCGAAGAGACGATGCACAATATCTCCTGGATTGATTCAACGGCACGCTTTGCCCAACTGGAATTCACCCTCCGGGTACTATACTACAGCAAGGGCGTTGTTCACTTCTTCGAGACGGATTTTATAGACGAGAAGTATGAGGAAGTAGCCACCACATTCAGTAGCGAGGGGCGTGACCGTATAGGGCGAGAGATCATCAACCACCTGTATGACGAGTATGCCATGCTTCCCCTCTTCTGGACATTCACTGTAATAACGGTAGATCCCACGGTTATAGCGGAATGGGAGACCACGGCCGCTCCCTTCTTCCCGGCGGATGTGGAGTACGTGGTGGCGGTTAAGCAGTAGGGCCAGTCCTAGCCCTGACCCCTGAATACTACTACCGCAACTGTAGCCAGAGGTGTCACCCCTATTCTGTTGCTGGCCCGCAGTCAAGGGACTTGGCTCCCTCTCCTTGTAGGAGAGGGCCGTGGTGAGGAGAGAGCCTGTGAAAAAAGGACCTTTACACTAGTTTTGGTCCACATGAAGCGGTCGTTAATTTATGCCGTAAAATTGTCCAATGGTCTGATACGGTGTTGACGGGCTTTCCGCTCTAGGATAGATTAGTCAGTTGAGTCATTCTGACTAATATGGCATCAAATCTAATACCAAATCGATGAGATGCTAACATATATGCGGAAGATTGGTGTTGGGGATGGGTGGAGGAATGGCGGGAAGACGGGTACAAATAGCGTGGGAAGCAGAGGATAGTTCGGAGGCCCTGCGGGAACGGTACCGAAGCCAAGAGGAAGGAGAGGTGCGGACTCGGTTGCATGCCCTGTGGCTGTTGCGGACCGGGTGGAGCATGGAACAGGTAGCTGGGATAGTTGCAGTCCATTACCGGACGGTGCAACGGTGGGTGGGCTGGTATCGGAATGGCGGAGTTGCCGAAGTGTACGCGCATCATTGGGGGCGGGCATGGGCAGCCTTCCTGGCTCACCCAGGAGCAGGAAGCAACAGTGGCCGACGAAGCGGCCAAGGGGGTCTTCACCACCGCATCGGACGTCCGGCAGTGGGTGGCCGAGCAGTTCGGGGTCACCTACCGGCCCAAGGGGATCTACGGGCTGCTACGCCGGGTGCGCTGCCGCCCCAAAGTTCCCCGCCCCATCCATACCAAAGCGGACCCGCAGGCTCAGGAAGCCTGGGGGAAAAGGGGCTGCGGCGCAGCCTTGGGGGCGGCCGGAGTAACCAACGGGGAGCATCTAGCCTGGGCCGACGAGATGCGGGTGGGGTTGGTCAGTGTGGTGCGACGGGTCTGGGCCCCGGTGGGAGTGAAGGTGCGCCAGCAAATGCAGAAGGTACGGCAGTGGCGCTACCTGGTGTTGGCCATAGAGGTTTGGGCGGGACGCTTATGGTGGTGTTGGACGGACACCATGCGCAGTGAAGAGACTGCCAGCGTGGTCCGAGGCTGGCAGCGGAACACCGACCTGGAAGCCGTGGTGTGGGATGGTGCTCCAAGCCATCGGTCCCAGGTGGTGCAGGAGGTGGGCTTTCCCCTGGTGCAGCAGCCCACCTACGCGCCGGAACTGAATCCGGTGGAGCGCCTCATTGAAGAGCTGCGCCGTGTAGTGGAAGGGAAGGTGTACGCCTCACTGCAGGAGAAAGTGGCAGCCATTGAGGACGAACTCCGGAAGTGGGATGTCGATGCCAATCGGGTGCGCCGGCTAGCGGGCTGGGCCTGGATCGGGGACACCTTAAATCAACTCCCCCGCCCCAACCCAACCGCGGCGTGATTACATCGATTTGGTATAAGGTGGACGGCGACTCGTTGTGGAGTAAATAGGCCACCTCTGATATGTTGTCAGCAAGTTCGTACACCCCCGAAGAATACGCGGCGGCTTTGGCCAGCTGAACACATTTCGCTTCTCCAACTATTCGGTCAGTGACCAGTTCTTGCCGGTCTCCATCATAAAGTGAATTAGGCTCTATAGCTCACATTGCCTTTAAACAAAGGCTGTACGGCGATCTTACCGAAGTAGCCAAGTCCTTTTATTTGCGACTGAGCGCCATCTGCGGAGCAAGATGAAGGATCCAGGTTCAGTTCAACTTCTTGCCTCTGGCCAATCCAGATATCCCCGGCGGTGTCGGTCAACTCCTTGAACAGGGAAGACACCAGAATTTGCCTGCCCTGGGCCTGGTCGGCGATGGGGGCCGCTAAGCCCGAATCCACCGATGGACACCGATAGACGGCGTGAGGACAGCGGAAGGGGAGTGAGGGAGTTACAAGCGCGATAATCCGGGCTCGAATTCGGGCAGACGGGAGGTTGGCGGGCGGTCTGCAGGCGCTTTTGGGGGCACCGATGGCGGCCTACAGTGGCTGTGGCGAGCGAGATGGTGGGATAGGACATGGCAAGAGGCGCTCGCGGACTGGGCTGGCGCGAGTTTGCGGGGACGTTGGGTTGGCTGGTGGGTCAGTGGCGGACGGGCGCCGTCAGGCTGGGAGTGGAATGGCTCGCAGCCGGGCTAGGGCGCGGCTGAACTGCTCCTCCCAAGGCCAGCGCCGGGGAAGATGCAGGGTCAATCGGCGTGCCGAGCGGGTGATCCGTCCGGCCAAGGCAAAGACCCGTCGTCTGAGGGTCTTGGTGGTCACGATCTGCTGACTCAGGCCGATGCGGGCTGTCCAGCGGGCCGGGTTGTGCGCCATCACCTGTACCGCCAGCCAGGCGCCGTTGGCGACAAAGCGGCCCGAGGGGAGATGGTTCAGCCCCACGCCGTACTTGAGGTCGCGTATCGCATTCTCAATCTCGGCGTGACGGCGATGATCTGCCTCCAGTTCGAGCAACTCCCCGTCCCGGTCGGTGATGAAGCCGTGATAGCTGTAGGAGGCGAAGAGGGCCAGTTGGGAACCGGGCGTCGGCTTCACCCGCCGGACGATGAGCCGTACCGGCGCGGCGTCCGCCTCAGCCTGGAAGGGGGTGTAGAGCCTGTCCCAATAAGTGAGTGGGAATGAGGAATTGGAAGGGCTGAGAGGTCGATAGCCGCGCCATGACCTACCCATGACTGGCCTGAGATCGGGGATAGGTCGAGCAGTGAGGATGGACACGTGTCATCGACACGATTCAGGAAGCGCGATGATGCTCTGGGGGCCGTGATGAGGGACATGGTGACCGCCAAATACGTGGCCGAAGCCGCGGGAGCGCCACACTCGCCAAAGGGTTCTCAGGTTGAACGCTGTGGCCAATACGGTCCACTCGGCCGCCACGTTTGCCAGACCTCGCAAGAGGAACCTCCGGCCCGCTCGTTGCTCCTTGATAATCCCGAACACCGGCTCGACCAGTTGCTTCCTCAGCTTGTACACCTCTTTAGCTGCCGAGGTGGCCATCCAAGCGCGGTGGCGCCGCAGTGCCGCGTCGTACGGCCCGACGGATACGTTGCGGCCATTCTTGCTTTTCTCGTGCACACTCCAAAGGCAGGGCACGCCCGGCAGACGGCTCCGGGTGCCCGGTAGAACCGGAAATGGGCTCCCTTGGAGGAGATGTGGATACGTTCGAAGGGGAGCACCTTTCCCTGGGGACACATGAAACTGTCGCTGCTCTCATCGTACGCGAACCGGTCCTTGTGGTACGGATGACCTCGAGACTGCCGCTGTGATGTTTCTGGCATCGCCACCCCCTGCCCCCTGCCAGCGCACTCTGACAGATTGCTCCCCGAGTAATAACCGGCGTCAGCCAAGGTCATGCACGCTTTGGTACCCGTCGTCTCCTCGGCCTGCTCCAACATCGGGGTAAACTGGCCGTAGTCGGTCGGGTCATCTACCACGTCAACCGCGGTGATCAGCATCCCGGAGGCTTCATCATCCACCTCTATTGGTGAGACCATGGATTGGGCGTTGTAGCCGGGCACGATGCCGTGCCGTGTCTTCATGAGGCGAGCATCCTTGTCGGTCAGGTTGATGTGCCTAAGACCTTCCTGGCTCGCCAAGTCGTCCATCGCCTGCCGCACCTGTCCTCTCAAGGCTCTCTTGTCGGCCAACTCTTCTGGCAAGTGGACGGCGGGGCATCTTCTCCTTCCTCGTTCTGTGCCTCCAGGTCCTCTATTGCTTTCTCCAGCCGGTCCAGCAATCGGCGTCCTCTTTCGGCGTCGTATGTTCTATCCCTGGTGGCGTTGGCCGCCACTTTCGTCCCGTCCACCGCTTGAACCGCCAGGTCCACCAGCTGCATTGCCACCGCTGTCCGCACTGTGCGCTTGAACAGTCTCCTCATAGCCTGCCTGTGCTCTTTGTAGAACCGCCACAAGGTGTTGTGGTCCGGTTGCTGCCATCCGGTCAGCCACAAATACGGTATCTGGTCCCGGCAGGCCGCCTCCAGCTTGCGACAGGAACGCACCCCGGTCATGAAGCCATACAGCCACACGCAGAGCAGTGCCCGAGGATGGTAGGCCGGCGCTCCCAGAGGGTCTCCGTTTATCTCCACCCCCAACTCGGCTCAGCCTTCTTTGTCCAGAGCGTCAACGAACACGGCCACGAATCAAGCAGGGTGATCCAATGGCAACAGTTCGTCAAGAGACGGCGGCAACAGCCATATCTGCTCCCGGTCCATATCTCGAAGCGGCATCTTCCTGTCTCCTCTCCCAACGTCGGCTCACAGTGTACACGCTAGCACTATTGCTGACTTTTGAGACAGGCTCTGTAGGCGGTCTCGGCGACATCGGCGGCGCCGTCCATCCAGTAGGGGATGGGCGTCCAGTCCCCCTCGGGTATGGCCTCGATCAGGTTCCGCAGGCTGGCGTGCTGGCGGATGGTGGCTGGCGGATGGTGATGGAGAAGCGGACATCCATCCGCGGCGGCGGACGGCGGCCACGGCGTGGGTATAGAAGCCGCTGCCGGCCCGCACCGTGAGTTGCCCGCTGGCCCCGCCGCAGCGAACCCGGCTCACCGTCTCACGCAGGAAGTGGGCGGCGCCGCGGGCGGTGTTGGCCCGGCCCTCGCGCCGCCGGGCCATCAGCACTTCGCCGGTTCCGGCGGCAATGGCCAGCAGCGGGTGATAGCCCCGTGCGCCGGTGCAGCCGTGGCGGCGGGCGCCCTCCTTGGCCAGTCCGCAGCAAAATTATGCCCGTGCCCGGCCTGTGCAGAGGCGACTAACCGGTGAGTCGGCCCAAGGATGTATGCTCGTGGCGAGGCGTGCCGTCCGGACGAAGAGCGAGCAGACACTGGTGCGTATTGCCCGATCCGTAGCATGGTCCGGGAGCCTTACGACTGCATCATTGGTGACGCCCAGATCCGGGCGGATCCCGTTGGGGAGAGTGGCTACGGTCCGTGGCTCCCTCTGGCGACACGCCTACACGGTAATGGTGGAGGCGATGATGAACAGACGCAAGAGCAACGCAGAACCGGAAGGGCTGTCCCAGCTGAACCTGAACGCGGCGGGCATTGACGTGGGGGCCACCAGCCACTTCGTGGCAGTTCCCGACGACCGGGTGGAAGAGCCGGTGCGAGAGTTTGCCGCCTTCACGGCGGACCTGTACCGCTTGGCCGACTGGCTGGTGGAGTGCCGCGTGGACACCGTGGTCATGGAGTCCACCGGCGTGTACTGGATACCGCTGTTCGGGGTGCTGGAAGAGCGGGGCTTCCAAGTGATGTTGGTAGACCCCAGACGCATCAAGAACGTGCCGGGTCGCAAGACCGACGTGCTGGATTGCCAGTGGCTACAGCAGTTGCACACCTGCGGCCTGCTGTCGGGAGCCTTCCGTCCCGACGGGGACATCAGCCGCCTGCGCAGCTACCTGCGGCAGCGGGCCATGCTGGTGGAATACGCCTCCCAACATATCCAGCATATGCAGAAGGCGCTGACCCAGATGAACGTGAAGCTGCAGCACGTGATCAGCGACATCGCCGGCAAGACCGGCACGGAAATCATCGAGGCCATCGTGGGTGGCCAACGGGATCCGGTGAAACTGGCGCAACTGCGCGCCCCCAGGATCAAGGTCGACGAGGCGACCATCGCCAAGTCGTTGCGGGGCCATTGGCGGGCGGAGCACATCTTCGAGCTGACCCAAGCTCTGGAGCTGTACCGGGCGTACCAAGGCAAGATTGCCGAGTGCGACCGGGAGATTGAAGCCCAGCTGGAGCGGTTTGAGGACCGCAGTACCGGCGAACCTCCAGCGGCGAAGTCCGGCCGGAGGCGCATTAAAGGAAACGCGCCCCGCTTCGATGTTTGGACGCACTTGTATCGGATGACGGGAGTGGACCTGACCCGGATCGACGGCGTGGACGCGTACACGGCCCTGAAGGTCATCAGCGAGATTGGCACCGACATGACGAAATGGCCCAGCGCCAAGCACTTCGCGTCCTGGCTGGGGCTGAGCCCCAACAACCGCATCACAGGTGGGAGGGTGATCAGCTCCAAGACCAAGCCCAGCGCCAACCGTGCCGCAGCGGCATTGCGTCTGGCGGCCAACGCGCTGCACCGCTCCGACAGCGCCCTGGGCGCCTTCCTGGGCCGGAAGAAAGCCCAACTGGGCGCTCCTAAAGCTATCACCGCCACCGCCCACAAGCTGGCCAGGCTCATCTATTCCATGCTGCGCTACGGACAGGAGTACGTGGATGTTGGTGCGGAATACTACGAACGACAGTATCAGCAGCGGGCGTTGCGCTCGGCGAAGCAGCGGGCGGCACAACTGGGCTACCAACTGGTACCAATGTCCGACGCCGGGGAACGCACCACCTACGCACCTCCCGGCGCGCCGATTGCCGCGTGGCGACTGTAGTTAGTGAGGAGGTCTCGCAGACCCTCGAATCAAGGCCGATGGTGAATGGTGCGCCGCCGGGTCCGTCCCCAGCCGCCCAGGCCCGGGTCAGCAACTGGCGGCTCACCCGGTCCAGTTGGCGGACATGGCCCCACCGGAAGCGGCGCAGGAAGGTGCCCAGGGTGGAGGGAGCCTTGGCCGTGAAACCGGGAACGCGGGCGGTCCCGCCGACGCGCAGCGCACCGGCGGCCAGAGCGGAGGCCACCAGCGTCATCAGCTTGTCGCCGGTGTTGGCCCGCCCCGGCGCATCGCCCAGGTCGAGGTGCTTCCGAGGTGCTTCCGGAGCAGTTGGGGCAGGCCAAGGCGCAGGGCGAGGGTGGACGGAAGAATCAGCCCGGCATTGGCCACCAGGCGGTGGCCGCCGAAGGTGATTTGGACCCGGTCGGGTTGGTGGCGTGGCAGCATCTATTGGGTGCTCCTTTTCCGGGACCGGTTTACTGTTACAAACCATTATCCCGGATGCACAGGAGTACTTTCTTGTCTCTTCAGGACCCAGGGCCAACGCATTCTAAATTTGGATGCCCACTGGGACCCTTCAATCGCAGGGTGCGCCCGGCGAACCAGCAAGGACTCGGCTTTGAATCATGCAAAGAACCTTTCAAACGGATGTTGCTACGTCCCTTCTTGCCGCCAAACTCTGGCGGCAAAATTAGAATGCGGTTGCCCTGCTTCAGGACCCCGCTACACGCCCTCCTTCGGTGGATTAGGGCTAAGGTGGAAGGATGACCAGTGAGCCATTACGCTCTCAGGATCTCGCGCCGAGACAGGACACGCTCCGTCAAGGGCCTCATGCCGAGTTCGCGGGAGATGGCCAGGGACTCATCCAGTAGGGACATGGCCTTGGCACGGTCCTCGCCGTCGTTACGCTCACGCAGGGCGTCGGCGTAGTCGCAGTAGGTCCAGGCCAACTCGGGACAGTAGCCTGCCTTGCGGCGGAAGGCTAGGACGTCTTCGAAGTGGGCCGCCGCATCTTCAAAGCGGCCCATGGTGTGGGCCAGAAGTTCCAGCAATCGGTTCGAGGCCATACTGATGAAGTGCCACATGACCCCTTCTTTTGACGCCAGGGCATGGTACTGTTTCTCTGCTTCCGCGACTTCGTTCTGCCGGACGGATATTAGGGCCATGACTATCCTCCCAGTGGTGGTGAACCAGTGGGTAGCATCCGGCGACGAAAGAATAAGTTGCGCGGCCGCCTCGGCAAGATCCAACTGGTCGGATTCGCCGCTGATGCGGGCGACCACTGATATCACCAAAGCCGTGTGCCCGTGTTCTGGGGTCGGGCCCGGTGGGGTGTGGGCCATAGCATAGATGAGCCGCTCCACATACTCTCGTCCCTGACTGAAGTTGCCCGTCTCGTACTCCAACGATGCTCGAGAACAAAGGCTCCGTGCCTCCATGGGAGCACTTCTTTGAGTTCCTCGAGGTTCTGGAGCAGCTCTGGACGCGTGAGCACTTCTCCGGGTTCGAGGGGAAATACTACAACTACCCCGCATTCTACGAATCGTACCTCGCTATCCCGAAGCCCTATCCTCCCATGTTGTTGCCATGGATAGCCAGGAGAGCTTCGTGCCCATGGGCACCATGGCCTATCGAATCGCCATAGGGGGAGGAAGCTCTCAAGACCCCAGAGGGTCCACGGTTCTCCGGGAAGACGTGGGAAGCTACCGGCAGGTCTGAATGGACGCGGGGCATCCCGGCGACCCGACTACCGCGGTCCGTATACCCACCCTGGTGGCCGACACGATAGCGGAGGCCACGCGCGAGACTGAGGCCCTCATGAAAGCTCTCCAGGTAATGTTACTCCCAAAGGGGGGGCGGATTTGGCGCCCCGGGCACAGCTAGCGCTGATGCGACTGAGCATGTAAACCTGTTTGTGACACCGGAAGAAGTGGTCGACTAGATTCAGATGCTCCAGGACGAATTTAGCCCAGACGAGATCATGTTCGAGGTCAACTGGACGTCATCGGTCCCTCGCGACGTCGTGATGAATACCATGCGGTGCATCACAGACAAGGTGATCCCCAAGTTCAAGTGACGCAGGGGACCAGTCAAAGGTCACCACGTGTTCGGCGGTGCGAATCATGTCCGACGCCCGGTGGATGGCACTATACAGTTCCCCGGACATTTGGCTCATTATACCCAACATAAGTCGGCTGCTGATCATCGCGACCGCTAGCTAAACCAAAGCCAAAGTGGAATCTACATGGATGGTGGGATAAATACTGGCTTGAGCGGCTCTGAAGAGCTCCTGTGTCCGTGCTTGCAAGACAGTCCGGCACCGTTGCTTGACCTCTTCCCTCCGTGAGGCCAACTGGGAGGAGAAGTGACCCAATTTTTCCTGCACCGCGGCTTTGGTGCCCAAGCACAGGTTGGCGGTGACCTCTTCCCGTGCCCAGTCCCAGATCGCCTCGGCAGCATTGAAACCAGGACTGTATCCCGGTAGGCTCACCAATCGCAGGCGCAAGCCGGGGGTAGCCAAGTAGGCACGCATGGCGTCACCATGATGGGCTGGAGCGTTGTCCCAGATTACGTTCAGTGGTCCGGCGTGCTTATCCCGCAGTTGCTTCAGGAAGGCGGTGGAGGTTTCGGCGTTGCTGTACCCCTGCAGTTCCATAACCTCCACCTCGCCGGTCTCCAGGCACACCGCCGAATAATAGCTGGCCTTTTCGCCCCACCGGAGGCTGCTCGAATCTACCAGCGCCGGCTCTCCCTTGAGCACCCATTTCCCCCGCAGGTCCGCATCCGCTCGAAAATGGGCCTCATCAGCGAAGAAGACCTTTGCCCCCACCTGTTGTGCTTCGGCCAGCAGCGCGGCATACGCCGCCACGAAGGCTTCCCGCTTGGCTTCGTCGGCCTTAAGGAAATGCTTCTTTGGCCGCTTCAGGACAAAACCCAAGCGGTGCAGGTAGTTCAGGCAACTGCTGCGGGTCAACGAGTGCCCGAAGCGTTCTTGGACAAATCTCCGCACCACTTTCCAGTTCCAATTCGCCAAGTCGATGCCTGCCTTTTCGGGCAGCGCCTGGACCGCAGCCTTCAGTTGGGCCTGCTGGTCTCCGTCGAGGGCGGGGGGAACCACCCGACTGCTCGAAGGCGAGAGCCGTGGGACCGCCGGTGCCTAAGGCAGTGACCCACATGCCGATGGTATGGGAATCCCGTTCCAGTGCCTCGGCTACCGCCGATGCGGTCCAGCCCAAGGCCAAGAGCCAGAGCGCATGCCACCGTTCCCGTTCCCGAAGTGTTGATGCTACATACATGCGTCTCCGCACCTCACCTACATCCAGTTGCCACCGTTCAAGGAGTTGCACTATGTCCCTCATACCCAACACCACCGCCACTCTACTTCCTTTACAGACTAACGCAGCTCCTTTCCAGGTTTAGCTTTATGCGGGTTTCACCTTGGTATTAGTTAGTAGCTAATCGCGCAGAAGTCACTGTCTGTAGGTTCTACCCATACGTGCCGCTAGCGGCTCGGCACGAGAATGGCAGAATCAATACTCGTGCCGCTGGGCTCCCCACTATCTTACGCAAATGAAAACCTCCTGACAGAATCAAGCTATCTAACTTGACACGTCTATCCCTTGGTTGTAGAGCGCTGGGCTACGCTCCAAGTGGGTTTCGTCACCGTCGTGGAATCCACTCTTAGCTTTCTAAGGGGTGGGCATCCCCAGAGCCCCTCCCGCTCGAGTTTGATGGTAGCTGATGGGACGGAGCTAATTCTCTCCCGCTGGTGAGTGTCCTTCTTCCCGGGCTTGGACATTTTGTTGGTGGTGCTGTCGAAGAAACTGCCGGGTGACTGGCTGAGGGACCTGTTGGATCCCAAGCAGAAGCAGGTTTAATAACAATGGCTAGCCAGATTGGCGACGTTGTCCTGGAAGTCAATGACCTCCACACCCATTTCTTCAACCGGCGGGGAGTGACCAAGGCAGTAGATGGGGTTAGCTTCATCCTGCGCCAGGGGGAGACTCTTGGTATTGTAGGCGAGTCGGGTTGCGGCAAGACCATGACCGCCCTCTCCTTGGTCCGTCTCATCCCTAGACCGGCGGCCCGCATCATTCAAGGAGAAATTATCCTGGACCGAGAAAGCCTGGTAGAGAAAAGCGATGAGGAGATGCGGCAAATCCGGGGGCGCAATATCTCCATGATACTCCAGGACCCCCAGACCTCCCTAAACCCAGTCTTTACCATCGGTAACCAGGTCATCGAGGCACTGAAAACTCACGGCCAGGGTGCCCACAGAGGAATAGTACAGCAGGCAGTGGAGGCCCTGAAAAGTGTGAGGGTAGCCGCTCCTGAGCGTCGCATGGACGACTTCCTCCATATCAAATGAGTGGTGGCATGAAGCAGCGCGTCATCGGGGCTATCGCCATTTCCTGTGCTCCCAAGGTAATAATCGCCGATGAGCCTACCACTGCTCTAGACTCTACCATCCAGCTTCAGTATCTGCGCCTGCTGAAAGAACTTCAGGCGGAGACCGGGATGGCTATCATCTTCATTACCCACGACTTCGGGATTGTTGCCCGTATGTGCGACCGGGTGGCGGTGATGTACGCGGGCCGCTTTGTGGAGATTGGCGGAGTGCGAGACCTGTTCAACAATCCCAAGCATCCCTATACCCAGGCGCTGATGGGCTCGGTGCCCCAGATGGAACGAACAGACCGGCTCTTTTCCATCGAAGGTCAGCCTCCAGCCTTGTGGGATTTGCCTGAAGGGTGTCGCTTCGCCCCCAGGTGTGTCCATGCCCAAGACCGCTGTAGGCAGGAATATCCGGCTTCTTATTCAGTGAATAACGAACACGTGGCTAGCTGCTTTAGGCTGGACCCAACCTGGGAAGAATAGGCACGAATGGAACCGACATGGCAGCTGAGCTGTTACGCGCTGAGAATCTAAAAAAATACTTTCCCGTCACCAAAGGCCTGGTTTTGATGAAGACCATCGGCTACGTCCAGGCCGTGGACGGGATAAGTTTCTCCATCAATGAGGGAGAAACCCTTGGTCTGGTGGGGGAGTCGGGCTGCGGCAAGACCACCACCTCCAAGCTGATACTGCGTTTGGAGACGCCTACAGAGGGACATATCCTACTGAATGATAGAGACATCCAGTCCTTCCGAGGCCCGGAGCTTAAAGAGTACCGGACCCAGGTACAGGCGGTGTTCCAGGACCTCTGGTCCTCCCTGAACCCTCGAATGAAGGCCAAGGACATCATTTCCGAAGCTCTGGTCGTCAACAGAGATGTTTCTAGACGAGAAACAGAAGACCGAGTGTCAGAAGTGCTGAATCAAGTTGGCCTCCGCCCGGAACAAGGCAACAACTATCCTCACGAGTTCAGCGGTGGCCAGCGGCAGCGCGTCGCCGTTGCTCTGGCTTCCTACCCCAAGATTATCATCTTGGACGAGCCGGTGTCAGCCCTCGACGTATCCATCCGCGCCCAGGTGATGAACCTGCTGGTGGACCTCCAAGAGCAGACCGGAATTGCTTTTTTGCTGGTGGCCCATAATCTAGTACCGTTTCCAGATAGATTTACAAGAATATGAGAAGGCAGTCATACTGGGGTATGATCTTTCTGTGGGGGAGTATCCAGACATGACTGCCATCAAGTATAAAGTCAAGCTGACTGAATCCGAACGCTCTCGTCTCAATGAGGTTTCACGCCGGGGCAAGCCGTCCGTCCGCACCGTCAAGCGGGCGCTGGCGCTGCTCAAAGCAGATGAAGGACTTCGGGACCGTGAGATAGCCGGGGTGCTTTTGGTCAACGCCGCTACTGTTGCCAGAGTGCGCAAGCGGTTCGTCGAGGAAGGACTTGAGGCCGCCGTCAATGACCGGCCAAGGCCGGGCCGGGAGCGCAAGTTGGACGGCAAGCAGGAAGTGCACCTGGTTGCCATCGCGTGCAGCAGTCCACCCGAAGGATATATAAACTGGACGCTCCATCTGCTGGCGGACAAGGTGGTGGAGATGGAGTTGGCCGGGAGCATCTCCCTGGAGACGGTGCGCCAGATACTCAAAAAAACGAACTCAAGCCGTGGAAGAAGAAAGAGTGGTGCATTCCCAAGGTGAGCGGGGAGTTCGTGGCCCGGATGGAGGATGTGCTGGACCTGTACCGCGAAGAGTACGACCGGGAGCGTCCGGTGGTGTGTTTCGACGAGTCCTCCAAGCAGTTGCTCGGGGACGTGAGGCCGCCCGTCAAAGCCAAGCCCGGACGGGTGGAGCGCTATGACACCGAGTACCAGCGAAACGGGACCCGGAACCTGTTCATGTTCTGTGAACCGAAGGGTGGGTGGAGGCACGTCGAGGTGACCGGGCGCCGCACTGCCGTTGACTTCGCGCACCAGATGAGGTGGCTGGTGGACGAGGCATATTCTGACGCCACAGTGACCCGGCTGGTGCTGGACAATCTCAACACCCACAAGTTGGGCTCGCTCTACGAGGCATTTGGAGCGTTCGAGGCGCGCCGCATAGCCAAACGCCTGGAGTTTCACCACACACCCAATCACGGAAGCTGGCTGAACATGGCCGAGATCGAGTTGAGCGTCTTCAGCAGACAGTGTCTGAACCGCCGGATCGGCGATGAAGCGTTGCTGAAACGGGAGTTTGCAGCGCTCGAACGCGAGCGCAACGAGGCCGCCGCCATCATAGACTGGCGGTTTTCCACCCAGGACGCTCGCAGTAAGCTCAAACATGTATATCCAATAGAATTAAATTGAAACGGTACTAGCCACCGTGCGGTACATGTCGCATCAGACCGCCGTCATGTACCTGGGCCAGATCGTAGAACAATCCCCGACCGATGAGCTATATGACAACCCGTTGCGCCCTTACACCAAAGCCCTGTTCTCCGCAGCGTTGCCTTCTCATCCAGATATACAGCGGGAGGAAATCGAGCTTCAGGGGGAGGTCCCATCTCCCATCAATCCGCCTGCGGGTTGTCGGTTCCATCCTCGCTGTCCCTTCGCCATGGAGAAGTGCGCGGTGGAAGTGCCGCAGCTGAAAGATATGGGCACCGGCCACCTGGTATCCTGCCACCTTTACTGATGGCCTCAGTATGCATTAAACAAAGGCTTGCCTTCCCCCCTCGCTTCATTATGAGATCCTTGCCGTCTAGTTTCGCCGCCGCGCCGAGTCCTCTTCTGACGCTGGAAAGAGTCTCTCCTTCACTGGCCTGCAGCATGCCGGCTTGGCCCTCGCTGAGCTCTTGAATATAGCCCAGATATTCTCTAGCAATCACCGCCTGTCTTCAGGTGCCGGCTTAATCAAGGTTTGCTCTCGGGACAATATTTCGAACTGTAGCACTTTACCCGTCCCTCAACACTCCCTTGGCTAATGTGTCTGATCCAGACCAAATTATACACGCCGTCTGCCGCCAGACCCGTAGCAACCTAAGGTAGTGTCCATCATTTTCAGGCTTGATGTTGTCTTCAAAGGAATCCTTGTGAAGCCGTGACATTTGCGCTTTGATCTGAAGGACGCATGCTGGGTGATCTTGCCCGAATCATTCGACCGTCACTTCGTGAAGACGTGCCCCAGTATCCCAGGGCGGTCAATAGATTAACACCTCAAGTCGGGGATTAGGAGCTGACATACCCTTGGCCCGGGGCTTTCTATATTTGGTAGCCATCATGGACTGGCACACCCAATATGTGCTGGACTGGTCCCAATGGAATCGGGATCCAATACCCTGGAGGTGGACTTCTGTGTTGAAGCCCTGGAAGAAGCCTTGAGTAAATGCAAGTCGGAGATCTTCAACACCGACCAGAAAAATCAGTTCACCAGTGACGCCTTCACTGGGATGCTGCTGGAGCGAGGCATTCAAGTCAGCATGGACGGCATGAGGCGCTATACCGACCCCGATGTAATCAGGGTGGAGCAGCTGTGGCGGAGCATCAAGTATTAGGAGGTCTATTTGAAGGCTTACCAGAATGGGTCTGAAGCCAGGAGGGGAATCGGCGCTTTCCTAGACTTCTACAACCAGGAGCGCCCCACCAGGCTTTAGGCTACCAGACCCCACGGTAAGTGTTCAAAGAAGAACAGCCAAGGAGCTGTTTACAGGACCAAGAAATGGTACTACCATCTGGCGTTGAGACCTTCCCACTGGTACCGGCAGACTCTTTTAATTTGGCCTCATTGTTGTTTAAGTGATGGGGTCCACCTCAATCTGCATGTCGACGCTGCCGTCACCATTCTGGTCACCGCACACTAGCTCCGAAGTCTGGAGTTCGAACGCTCCGATATCGCAGTTGGCAACCCCGTCCAGATCACCATCCGCTGGAGCCCTCGCTGGTCGGTGGCGAAGGCAATGCCATCGGCGTCTTTGCCATTCTCAACCGTAACATGGTCGATGGCCGGACTGCCTGACAGAAGCGCGTGGGTCTCCGTGGGCCCACCGTTGTCGGCTAGAGGGCTCGCTGTTTTCCGCCGTCGAGGTCGGCTGTGGCTCACTCTATAAAGTGAAGTGTCTGGTCACTGGTGCGGGCATAGAGGCGACCCTCAGAGAAGACGGGTTGTGTCTCTAGCGGCGCTCCCAGGGAGAGCTTCCACAGGGGCTCTCCGCTGAAGCGGTCCAGAGCATAGAGGAGACCGTCTTCAGTCCCGAAATATACTCTCTCGCCCACTACCACTGCCGAGGCGGCAATCGGCGCATCAGCCCGGAACCGCCACAGCTTGGTACCCTTCAGGGCGTCCACAGCGTAGAAGAGGTTCTGGGTGTCCCCAATATAGAGAGTCTCCGGCGTCAGCGCCGGAGCGAAGCGGAAGCTTTGGCCGCCACCGTCGGGGGAGAGGCGCCATTTGCCACCAGGCTGGCCTGGAGGCTTGTGGACGACCGGAAACTGCCACAGCCAGAGCTGGGCCCAGAGGAGATTTAGCTGGTACTGGCCTGGTAGCTCACGGGCGTCGGCGTCTACAGCGAATACATCGCCGCTAGACTCTAAGTACACCAGTCCATTGCCCACGACCGGTGACTCCAACAGTGAGGCACCGGTACGAAAGCGGAGCCTGGTGTCCCCCGTCCTGGAGCTGCGGACATACAAGTTGCCATTGGACGAACTCACGAAGATCTTCCCATTATAGATAGCCGGTGGGGAGGCAGCCGGCACACCCACCGTCTTAAATTTCCAGATAAGCTCCCCCATCTTGGCATCTAGCGCGTAGAGGAAGCTGTCTCGAGAGCCGATGTAAACCATACCGTAATCCACCGCAGCCGAACCTGGGACAATGTCTTCCGTAGTAAATGTCCAGCGTATCTGTCCGCTATCCCGATCTAGAGCAATTATCCGTTTGTCCAGAAGGCCCACGTAGAGCAGCTTCCCCGCCACCGCCGGAGAGGAGTGCACCGGCCCGGTGGTGGGCAGTTCCCATATCGTTTGGCTCGTCTCCGCATCTATGGCCATAATCTTGAAGTGGCCGCCGATGTAGATGACACCATCCACGATTGCTGGGGCCGAGCGCGTCGACGCCCCTAAATCGAGAGACCGCACCAGCCTGCCTTCGGGCTGGTGAGAGTAGGAAGGTACATAGTTAGTCTGCTGGAGGTCTCCGCCGTGCATCGCCCACTGGCCCGGCAAAGAGGCGGAAGTCACATTAGTAGAAGGCCGCTTGAATATAATAACCACAGGGTTAGGAATGAAGGGATAGTTTGCCCAGACGACTGCGCCTAGCGCGACTACCAGGAGGACTATCGCCAGCAGCCGGGGCCATGACCGCCACCTGTTTCTCCGCATGGGCTGAGCCCATTCCGGGAGTACAGCAAAATGGTGGCGGCAGTTCTGGCAGATGCTCCCAGGAACCTGGCCCGCTGCTCCACACCGCGGACAGATCGTCGTTATGGCTGAACCGCGGCCCCTGGCGGCCATATTACCTCCCTATACTTCCCTCAGTTATTTCCTTGCTGCCCTATGCTCCGCTGCTTGTCCCTGATGGAATCGGAGGCGAATCTTTCCGGTGTCAACCTACTTACCGGTCCACGGCGCAAAAGGGAGTGTGCTACACGACACAAGCAGCTACCTTTCCCTACTCGCTGCTTCGGCCATTTTCCTCCGTTTGTGGCGTCCCAAAGGGCGTGGGAAGTCCTGGGATAATCAGATAGGAGTGGAGGACGAATTCTATACTATAAGGCCCCTATCTATCACCTCAGCAGAAAGAGAACCACATCTGGTCACCTCAGGAGGGGTTCCTCTTGTTGTGCCATACTTCCTCGCACGTGGGCTACTGGACCGCGGCTCTAGGCTTCAGGATGGCCGGCGTACCCGGCTCACGGCAGAGGAGATAGTCCATACCAGGGCTCCAAAGACGACTCCTACTATAGCGCCCGCCAGGGTGATGCCGATGATGCTCATGATGATAAAGGTAAATATATCGGTGCCGGTGAGGCCGTAGCTACCGCCGTAAGCCACCATGATAAGTAATATCCCAGGGATGAGCCCCACGATACCGCCCATAACGGCACCGCCTACTAATCCTTTCTCTATCTTTCGACGCACAAGATATTTTCTTATGATGGTTGCAGTTTCCTCAACCCACCTGGGCTGCGAAAATAGCAGGGTGACCTGTTGGGTGGTTACTCCCCTTTTACCTCAGCACCAAACCTGCCCCATCGGCATGGGCTACCAACGGATGTACCCCCTGGTAACTCTTCCCCATGGATAACCCGCAGGCTCTTTCCACCTATGGGGCGATCCCCCTCTCTATTGCATAGTAGCATCTCTGGTGCCCAGTTTCTTAAAACGTAAGCGTTCAGTTGCCTATTAACCAAGGGCATGAGGTTGACCGACTAATGAGGGAGCAGGTGCTCCGAACAGCGCTGTAGCTGCATGCGGGGTCATCTGTGGCGCAGATACCTGGGTAGATGTAGAGGGATTTGGCAAGGCGCCAACCTGGAGTGGTTCCGGAGCTCTCTAAACCTTCCCGATGGCATACCCTGTCGACTCCTGCAACCATGTCAGGTCGGCGCTCGATTGGCCTTAGGCTGTGGTGTATGTCAAAAGGTGGGTCGCTTTTTTGCAACTATACCGGTTATATCTGCCTCAGTTTGGGGTCCAGTTTGTCCCGCAGCCAGTCACCCAGCAGGTTCATGGATACCACCGTGAGCACAATCCCCAGGCCCGGGAAGAAGGAGATCCACCAGGCCGACGTGATAAGCTCTCGCCCATCGGCCACCATCGAGCCCCAAGCGGGTGCAGGTCGGGGAATGCCCGCCCCAAGGAAGCTAAGGCTCGCCTCAAGAATGATGACGAAGCCTATCTGCAGGGTGGCCAGGACAACCAGGGTATTAAGCACGTTGGGGAAGATGTGGAAGATCATGATACGGAAGGGCGAACACCCTGCTACCCGAGCGCGGGATATGTAATCCTGGCTCATGATGGCAAAAGTTTCTCCCCGCATCTGCCGCGCATACCGGGACCACAAGATCAACACCGTGACGATCACCACGGCATCGCCCTTAACGAAAAAACTACCCTCTGATACCACTACCAGTACCAGGGCCACCAAAATGGCAGGTAAGGCCATCGAGATGTCTACAAGGCGGGAAATCACATGGTCCAGGTTGCCGCGGAAGTACCCCGCCGTAATCCCCATGGCCGACCCTATTAGCCCGCTCAGGAAAATGGCCGACAGACAGACTACCAAGGAAATCCTGCTACCGTAGATCATTCTGGTCAGGATGTCCCGGCCCAGCTTGTCAGTACCCAGAGGATACGACCAGCTACCCCCCTCCTGCCATGCTGGCGGTTGTAGTCGCTGTCTCAAACCCCCAATCTCAGGGTTGTGAGTCGTGATCTGCTCGGCGAACAACGCAGGAATCAACATTACGATTAACAGGACTGCTATAGGCAACACTGGGTATCGCCTCGCCCCAGTAATCACCCTTCGTGCCCCTTGCCATCCGGGCTTGACTCGCCCTGCCGCTATAGCTATATCGTTAAATGTAACCGCCATTTCCTGCTCCGCACACCTTTCATCGTGAATTTCTAGAGAGGCGCCCTTAACCTTATCAGATAACTGACGAGCATCAAATATATTTGCTCGACAAAACGACGATAGAAGGTCGCCTCGGAGATGTGGATTGTACCTTCCATACTATCTGAGTCACCCTTCGGGTTAGGTTAACCTGATGCGCGGGTCCAGATAGGCGTACAGTATGTCTACCAGCAGATTAAGCAGGACGAACCCACCAGCGAACAAGAGCACCACCGCCTGCAACACCTGGTAGTCTTTGACCCGGACGGCCTCAATAGCCAGGAGCCCGACACCAGGCCACCTGAAAACGCTCTCGATGACCACAGAGCCGGTGATCAACACCCCAGCAATGACCCCGAAGTAGGTAAGGGGAGCGATAGCGGCGTTGCGCAGGCAATGCTTCCAGATGACCTTCTGCTCCGACAGTCCCTTAAGGCGCGCCAGCTTTATATATTCGCTGTCCAACTGGTCTAGCATGGAAGAGCGCACTAGCCGCATTATCGACGCTACCTGAAACCACCCGATGGCTATAACCGGCAGGACCATATGACTGATCCCCCCTCGACCCGAAGCAGGGAGCCATCCCAACTGAACGGCAAAAATCCACATGAGGACTAAGCCAACCCAAAATGCAGGAGCCGCCTGGCCCAGAAAAGCAAACATTTTGCCGCCGTAGTCCATGGGGGTGTCTCTCTTTATCGCCGACATCACACCGAGGGGCACACCCAGGATTGCAGCCAACAACAAAGCCGTGAATCCCAGTTGGAGGGTGGCTGGCAGCCGCTTTACCACCATATCAAGGGCCGTGTTGCCCTGCCACTTGATGGAATCACCGAAGTCGCCCCTGACGGCATTAGTTAGAAACACCCAGTACTGCTCGTGCACGGGCTTGTCCAGGCCCCACTGCTCCTCCAGTCGCTCGCGGTCTTCTAGGGTCGCCTCAAGAGGCAATAGCACATCCAGAGGACTGCCAGAGACACGCGCCAAGACAAAGACAATGAGAGTGACCGCCCATAGAGCGAACACAGCCTGAAGCAGCCGAATCAATATATAACGTTGCATCTCTAGCCCTTACGAAGCCTGTTTCCCTTGTATCTCGGTCAAGGACTGCATCATGCCAAAACTATCCAGGCGTCCTGTCCTGCCCACATCGGTTGAAGGGCTCCGACGGGAGAAAACGGGACGGGCCCGGCCCCCTACTTCTTCACCGCCACCACGTACTCCGTATCCCACGGGAAGAAGGGAGCGAACGTGCTTTCCCATCCCACTATGACCTTGGGATTTACCGTTACCGTGGTGAAGGTCCAGAACAGGGGGATGAAGGCAAACTCTTCTACCTCATAACGAAGGATCTCCTGGCTATCCGGTCACGCCCCGCCTCATCGTAGGTGCTGATTATCTCATTGTACTTCGTACTTCTCATCAATGAAATCCGACTCGAACCAATGGGCAATGCTCTCGCTCCACAATACTATGCGCGTGCTGGTCTCTATGTTGGCAAGGCGTGCCGTCGCATCGATCCAGGACATATTCCACATTTCCTCTTTCTTGAGGAGCTCGAGCACTTGGGAGAACTCCATGGATGGCGTGTCTACATCCAGCCCGATGGCTTTCCAGTACCCAGCTATGGCCCCATCCACATCGAGGATATTGGGCATGCCTGGGCGTGGCACCAGGGCAATGGTCGTCTTAAACCCCTTGGGGAACCCGGCCTCTGCCAGCAGCTCTTTCGCCCGCACTGGGTCATATCTGTAGTTCTCCTTGAACTTGGGTATCAACGCCAGGTCCCAACCCAGGTAGGTAGAATGGAAGAAGGGCATCATCGTGAATTCCCCTTCCCCGAAGAAGAGGGTATCCCCGAGCTCCTCCCGGTCGATAGCCATGTTAAGGGCCTGGCGCACCTTGCGACCGACTTCGCCAGGGGCCGCCCAGGGAACAGTGGGATCATAGCTGGGCTTGCTGGAAAGGTAGTTTCCGCCAAACATCATGTGATTACTGCCAACTACTATGGTTCCCCGAATCCCTTTCATTCCCTTGGATTCGGAGACCTCTCTGGGGTCCTGGGAAAGGATGACGGCATCGGCCTCACCGGCTATAACCATAGCCAGCCGGGTGCCGGCCTCGGGGGGCCAGATTAGCTGGAACTCCTCAAAGTCCGGATTCACCCGGTGGTGGTCACCCTTCCTGACCCAAGGCATCGAAGTGGGCCTTACCCAGAATGGCCATGCCAATCTCAAAGGTCAGATCATATCTAGCAAGGCATTTGGAGGGTCCATGTTAAACTTGATGGTATGGGAATCGACTATATCAACACCCCTTTCCATGTCATCATACTGCTTGCGATGAAGTGTGCTGTCGGGGCGGTTAGTGCGCGCCAGGGTTTGCACCAGGTCCCGGGCGCCGAACTCGCCATGGCCCTTATGCCATTAAACTCCCTTTTTCAGATGGAATATGTGGGTACGGAAGTCCGGGCTTATTTCCCAGGAGGTGGCCAGATTGGGCACGACCTCTCCCCACTGATCGAGACGAGTTAAGCTCTCGTACATCATCCTGAACTGAAATGCACCGGAACCTGCCGTGGTTAAAGCCGGGTCATAGGTTTCAGCGTGGGGATTTATGGAGGCTATCTTCAGTCTCTTGGTCACCGCGACCGCCAGGGGCGAGGTCGGTGCAGGCGTGGAGGTTGCGGTAGAAGTAGATACCGGAGTCTCACCGGCCAACGGTGCAGGCGCCGAAGTAGTGTAGGGGTCGCGGCCCCACCACAGGCAATGAAGAGCAACAGATAATATCAGGGGCGGCGTCAATATTGATAATTCAGGGTTGCTGAACCAACTGTACGTCATGAACGAAACTCCCCGTCTTTATGTCGCTAGAATGACAGGCCTCCTACTTCTTCACCGCCACCACGTATTCCGTATCCCATGGGAAGAAGGGACTGAACGTGCTATCCCATTCCGCTATGACCTTGGGGTCTACCGTTACCAAGGAGCGGGTCCAGAACAGGGGGAGCGTGGCATACTCATCGAACAGGTGATTGAGGATCTCTCTGCCTAGCCGGTCACGCCCCTCAGAATCGAAGGTTTCGAGCATCTCATTGTACCTCTCGTCAATGAAATCCGACTCGAAGAAATGTACCCCGCCATCGCTGGCGTATAAGGTGCGGATACCGACAACCAGGTTGGAAAAGCGTACCGTTGCATCGATCCAGGAAATATTATGCATTTTGAATGGTTCACTCAGGAAGAGGGGGACGACCTGGGCGAATTCCATGGATCTCAACTCCACATCCACCCCGATGGCTTCCCAGTACTGACCGATGGCCTCATCCACTTCCACGGTCTGGGGCAACCCGGTACGTGGTGTCAGGGCAATGGTTGTCTTGAATCCATTGGGGTACCCGGCCTCCGCCAGCAGCTCTCTGGCCCGGACCGGGTCATATCTGTACTCTTCCTTCAAGCGCTCGGGCAACGCCGGGTCCCAACCCAGGTAGGAAGGAAGGAAGAAGGGCATCACCATAAACTCCCCTTCACTGGCGAAGAGGGTCTCATAAATCTCCTTCCGGTCCACCGCCAGGTTCAGGGCCTGGCGCACCTTCCTGTCGAGCGTGGGCACCGTGGGGTCATATTCGGGCTTGCTGGGCAGCAGGTTTCCCCCAAACATCATGTAAATAGCTGTATTCACTATAGTCGACCGAATGGTTTTCATTCCCCTGGATTCGGCTTCCAGCCTGAGATCAGGCGGAAGCAAGGCGGCATGGGCCTCGCTGGTCAGGATCATGGCCATCCGGGTGGCCGCCTCGGCGGCGAAGAATATCTGGACCTCCTCGAAGTCGGGGTTTATCCGCCAGTGATCGTAGGGCACCCGCTCGTAGAGCACATGGCTCCCCTCGAGCCGCTCCACGGCCTGATAAGGGCCGGTACCCACGGGCTTCTGTAAAACGCCGTCCTCCCCCTCAGCCTCGAAGTGGGCCTTGCTCAGAATATCCACACTTTGCTCCTGGCCTAGTGCATAGGTTATATCTACCAAGGCCATCTTGGGGTCCAGGTGAAAGACCAGGGTATGGTCATCGAGGACCTCAATGCCGTCCAACAAGTTTTGGAAGACAGATCTCAGCGAGGTAATACTGTCGGGTCGGGCAACTTGCCCCAGGCTATGTATGACGTCCTGGGTGGTGACCTCGCCAAAGTCACGATGGTAGGGCACTCCCTTTCTCAAGTGGATGGTAAAAGCACTGAAGTCTGGGCTCATTTCCCAGGACGTTGCAAGTTTGGGTACGTAGGCTCCTGCTGGATCCACACGGATTAACCCTTCGTACATCATGTGCATCTGAAACCTGCCCGACCCTCGCGCGGTTTTATACGGGTTCCAGGTTTCGGCGTGGGGATTCAAGGTGGCTATCTTCAGTCGACCCACCACCGGCTGAGCACCGGACGCTGGCGCTGGCGTGGCCACGGGAGTCGCAGTAGGAGTAGACACGGGGGTCTCACCAGCCACCGGTGCAGGTGCCGAAGTGCCTGTGGGAGATGGTTGTAAGGTAGGGGTCGCGGCCCCACCACAGGCAATGAGGAATAACAGGGTTAACATCAGGGGCGTCACTATTAATACTTTAGGGTTCCTGAACCAGCGGTACGCCATGAACGCAACTCCTTACTTTAGAAAGAACTAAAACAGAAAGGACTAAAACCTACGTCGGTGAGTCAGTAGCATTGATTACCGGCCATCTAGGAAACGATTCACCACTCATTCACCGGGAATGTCTGACTGATTAGACTTCATGTTAGACTTCATGGCGACGAAGTGCGCATATACAGCGTCGGTTATATCGGGTATAATGACTTACCCGTCCCGAGCATATTGTAATATATTCTATCAACACCTACGATGTCAACAGGCTTACAATTGCGATTGAATCCCACGGTAAGCCCCGGCCCTAAATAGTCGGGGTATTTCACTCCCGAAGGAACCATCCTTTTGCTGCGTGAAGCGACCTCACCTGAGGACATTCTGGATGCCCGTCCGCTAATCAATTGCGTACATAGATTAATGAGGTACCAACCGACGATAAGCTGTGATATCTGCCGCTCCGCCGTACTGGAGAGGGAGACATTTTGTTCTCGCTGTGGTGCTCGTAGCCCACAGTGGCATAGACAACGCGTTATCAAAACAGATCACTCAGGCTTTTGTCTCGATGGACTATAAGGACCCGTTGGGAAAGACCGCGATGGAAGCAGAGGGGTGCAAGGCATTTTTGCCGGGCACCACCGAGGGATGGGAAACCCTGGAAAGGGTGGCCGAGGAGGAAGGGATTATTTAACCCTGGTCACAGTGTGCCATAAAATATTGGGTGATTGAAATTGACCCGCCAATTATAACCTAACACTATCGGCGAATAGTGTTTGGGCGCAAATTGGTGCGGTTACAGAAACCAGTTGATAAGCCAGGTGGCGGGTAAATAGAGTGGAACTTGACGGACGGCCCCCAAGGAGCCGCTGGCGGCCTGACTAACAGGTCTGATGGCGGCTTTTTGATTTCCAGGGTGGGTACTCAGGGTGGGTACTGGGGAGCAATTAACGGTCCTAAACTGAAGCCAAGGTGGGATCTGCATTTTTGGGGTGATGAAGATTAGCCTGTCTGATCCGGTGAAGACCTTGCTACCGTACTTGTAGGACGATCTGGTGATGGCACCGGACCTCCGCCATATGCGTATTTCACCTTGGCTTTAGTTTAGTTCCCTCGACCGAACAGATCCTCTCCCAGTAGTTTCGATAGTTGAATTCGATTCTGAAGCCTTGGCGTTGTTTTCCCCGATTCCCATGAGCGAAGTGTCAACGGGTGAACACCTATTCGTTCCGCCAATTGGGCCAAAGTCAGACCCATCGCCAGCCTTTTTGGCCGGAGACTCGCACTAAGAATTGGTGTCGATTGCGCAGAAGGTGAAAACTTCACCTTTACGGGGATGACTGGGGAAGCGAGCGGCGCGGCCTCCCCCGTCTCCACCACTTTAGTCGTTAAACGCGATTGGAAACTACCTTACCTCGCGTTTCGCAATTTCCCGAATTAGCGCGGATACCTTGTGACTGTATGCCTCTCCGCTCTAAGCTAAGGGGAAACACTTTGACCGGTTCGGGTGGCTGGCTAGACCACTCGGCGCCGTGGGTGTGACCGGTGCAGGGCAAGCGCTGACAAATGGAACGAGATCCCGCCGGAAATTAACCTTAGAGCCTGCCCCTGGCCTTGGCGTTACCAGGCTGTCGCCGAGTTCCTCGCGCCGATGTCGCCCGCCCCAGCCGGTCCCCCGTACTCACCTGCCGGTGAAACTGCTTGGCGTCCTCCTCCCCCAATGTCCTGAAGTAGGTCTCCGGTATCTTCTTCCACCCACCGACTATTTTCAGGACCTGCTCCGGCATCCCGGCCCGCAGGGCGTTGATCGCATAGGAATGGCGGAACCTGTGAGGACGCAGGTCGGCGATTCCTGCTCGCTTTCCCAAGCCTTCAGGACTTGGGATACGCCATTGGGCAGCAAGGCCTCGCCTTGCTCAGACACCCACAGCAGGCTGGTGCGGGGCATGAGGGACTCCCTTTCCTGGAGATAGTCCCACACTTCAGACCTGGCCATGTCACCTATTGGCATCTTTCGCTCTTTCCGCCCCTTGCCCATCACCAGCAATGTGCCATTTGTAAGGTCCACGTCATTGAGTCGCATCTTGGCGATCTCGGCGAGTCGCCCCGGCGTGTCCCAAAACGTGTACAACATAGCCCGGTTGCGAACCAACCGGAAGTGGTGGGCGGAAGTTCTGGCGAGGGCGGGGTCGGCCAGGGTGAGGAGGTCCCTCATCTGGTCTTCTGTGACGACGGGAACCGTTTTCTCATCCAGGCTGGGCGGCTCGATGTGGATCAAAGGGTTTTCGTCGGCGTATCCACGTTCCACGAGCCAGTTGAAATACCGGTTCAGGCGGCGGTACTGGGCGTTGATGTGGCCCTTGGACAGCTTCCGGGGCTCGGCATAGGTCCGCTCTCCGAACCAGCGTATCCTGTCCTGGAGGTAGGCCAGGTAGTCCTCGATGTGCTCGGTGGTGATTTCCTGCACATCGGGCCAGCCCTGTTCCTCGGCGTAGAGGGCCACCATTGCAACGGTGGTTTCGAGGCTGGCGAGGTAGCCCTCGGAGTAACGGTTGGAGGCCTTTAGGCTGCTGAGAAACCGTTTGCCGGATTCGCGAAGACTGTGGTCAAAAACCTGCTTGACGACCATTCATCTGGTGGCACCTGAGAGAAAGAGCCGTCATTTTGTATCTGATTATACCCGAAAGTGGGGGGTTGGTGGGCCTGGATGGACTCGAACCAACGACCTCGGTCTTATCAGGACAAAGGCCTCCGCCGTGGAACAAGTTTCTGCATTATGACCTGCTCAAGTGGGGGCGATGAATAGATTGTGCACTCCTTCCAGTTTAGTTCCCTCCCCAGTTGCTTTCCCTACCTGTTACATAGTCAGCTGATCTCTACATCAGCCTAATTCGAGCATTGATGAAATCGGTCCTCTTGCAAGCTTTCTGAGTCCTCTTGGTTTCCTTGTGGGCTATTGCAGCGTCTGCAGTCGCGAAAACCCTTCCACCTACATGGGGAGCAACTTGCCTGCCTCCCGAAGCTGACTCCGGCGTTGTTGTGGGTCCCGGAGCAGGCTGGAAACCAAGGCCCAGTATTCAGTGGAATGGCTGCTTATCTTTAGATGGGCTAGTTCATGTACAACGACGTACTCGAGCAAGGTAGGCGTGAGCATTACGACGCGCCAGTTGAAGCGGAGGGTGCCGTCGGGGGCACAGCTGCCCCAGCGCTGTCTCTGGTCGCGGATGAGCACTTCCAGTGATTCAGGCCAGCCCATCCTTTTGCGCCAAACTTCAACCACCTTTGGCAAACGCTCCAAGGCCCGCTGCCGATACCACTGAACAATCACCTTTCTGATTTCGTCGTAGCGCTTGGATTCGGCCAAGCGTGCTGGCACGATGATTCGAAAGCTCCAATGGTCGAACCGGACCGTTGTCGGCGGTACGTCGGCGGATTCAACTACCAAACGGACGTTGCGACCCAGATAGGGCAGCGTTTCTCCGCTGACGAAGCGTCTCTGCGAAACTCGCAGGACTGACTCCGGTTCCTGCCTGAGGATCCATGGCGCCCTCTTGGTTACAATGGCCTCCAGTATTGAGGCCGGGGTACCCAATGGTGCGGCGACGAGGACGCGGCCGCCGTCCATCGTTATCTGCACGGTCTTCTTTCGCCGCTGGCTCCGCTGTACCTCGTACTCGATGGTGGCGTCGCCGAACTGGACTCGGCCAAGCTCGACCAAACTACACCCTGCTCTTGGCGACCTGTACGATCAAGTTTGCGAGTTCGTCCATCTTGGCTTCGCCGTACAAACCCGTGGCACGCAGACGGCCCTTCACGTCCCGGCGCATCTGACGCTGGACGTCGTCGTTTGTCTGCCAGTCAATCACGGCGTGTCCGGCAAGCACTTGCTCCACACTCAGGGCGGTGTCCCGTGCCGCGTCATCAACCTCAATGACATAGGATCCGGTATCCTGCCTGGCATACCTTTCCTCTTCGGCTCCGCTGGACGGTTCTCGAAGGATCTCGTATATCGCCATGGAAACCGGCGAAAGTCCGTGCCTGGCCGCGACGTTGACCTCGCCGTGGACTTCTCTTTGAAGGTCGGCCATTTGCCGGTAGGCTTCAGCGGCGTCGATAAGCTGGGAGCGCATCTGCTCGATGATGCGGGCGAGGCGCTGGGAGAGACGTTCGTAAAAAATCGGGTTCTGCTCCAGCCGCTCGTGGATTTGGGCGCGGATGGCGTGCTCCATCACCGAAGCCCGGGCCTCGGCGTGGGGCAGGTGGGCAATCTTCTGCTCGAAGTCCTGGTCGAGGATGGAGACCGGCTGCATCATCTGGTGCACCTCGGCACTGATGCGCTGGTCGATGAGCTGCTTTACCTTGGCGCCGATCTCCGTCCAGTTGACCTCGGCATCCTCGCGGAGGAAATGGGCGCGGACGTAGGAGCGGACCAATGTGAGCCGGGCCAGCCGGTCGACGTAGGGCAGTGCCCGCTGGTCGGGCAGCAGCCGGTCCATCAGGCGGGAAAACTGGCGGTAGTCGGAGTTGAACCGCTCGAACAGGTCGGCTTTGTAGTTGCCCTCGGTGATGGCGTCCGGAGCGAAGACCATGACGCAGGTCCAGGTGTCGCTCAGCTCCAAGCCCTTGAAGTACGATTCGGCACGGACGGCCGCGGCCTCGATGACCGTTGCCGGATCCTCCTCCATCACCTGCATGGTGTCCTGGACGTCGGGCCAGTCGAAGCTGGACAGCGCCTGCTCCAGGTCGTGGGAGATGCCACAGTAGTCCACCACCAGGCCGTGGGTCTTCTCTGTCTCGGCGCCGTCCTTCTGGTGGGAGAACCGGCGGTTCACGCGGGCGATGGCCTGCAGCAGGCCGTGCTCCCGCAATGGCCGGTCCAGGTAAAGCACCTGCTCCACAGGCGCGTCGAACCCGGTGAGCAGCATGTCCACGACTACCAGAACCTCCGGCTCGCCATCCGGGTCGACGAAGGCGTTGGTGATTTGCTCGTGTCCGGTTTCTTTGGCGATCTGGAACTCTGGGCCGTCGTTATGGCTGGTGGTGATGATGGCGTAGGCGCTCGGGCCGAAGCTCCTCAGCTGCTCGGTGTAGCGCAGGGCGGCGGCGCGGCTGGGAGCGACCACCTGGGCCTTGAACCCGTTGGGGCGCACCCGGTCCTTGAAGTGCTGGGCGATGTCCAGGGCGATCATCTGGATTCGGCGTTCAGCCCCGGCCACGGTCTCCCGGTTGGCGTACCTGCGGCGAATCTCCTCCCGCACACTGTCCGTTTCATCACCGAACATGGCGTCAAAGAGTTTGTCGAGTGTGTTCGGCCCCTCAATGTGCAGGTCGGGCATCCGAGCCTCGTACCAGATGGGTACGGTGGCTCCGTCGTCAACGGACTGGGGAATGGTGTAGGAGTCGATCAACGGACCGAAACGCTTCATGGTGCTACGGCCGAAGCCCTTGTCGATGGGCGTGCCGGTGAACCCGATCATCACCGCGTTGGGCAGAGCGCGGGACATCAACCCGCCCAACACGCCGTACTGGGTGCGGTGGGCCTCGTCGACCATGATGAATACGTTGCCGGAGTCGTTCAGCACGTCCAGTTTGCCGTCGGGCTTGGTCAGAGCCTCCTCGAACTTCTGGATGGTGGTCATCACTGTGCGCCCGCCCCCCTGCTTGAGGACGGTCTGCAGGTCCAGCGGCTGAGCGCGGTTGGGCGTCTCCCGGCGCCGGCGGGCACGGCGTTCCTCCGGCTCGGGCCGCGAACGGTCCATCCGCTCCGGTGCGGGGAAGCCGCAGCGCCGGAAGGTGTCGGATATCTGCTTGTCCAGCTGGGTCCGGTCGGTGACCACCACGATGTCGGCGTTGGTCAGGCGCGGCTCACGGCGGATCCTGGTGGCCAGCCACAGCATGGTCAGGGACTTGCCCGACCCTTGGGTGTGCCAGACCACGCCGCCCCGCTCCTCGGCCCTGCTCTCCGACAGGATGCGCCGCATGGCCGTCTTCACCGCGCGGTACTGCTGGTAACGGAGCAGCTTTTTGACCAGCCGGCCCTGATCAGGCTCGTAGACCACGAAGTCGCGCAGGATGTCCAGCAGCGTCGCCGGGGCCAGCAGCCCCACGATGAGTTGCGCCTGGCCCTGCGGTTCCACGTTGAACTGCACCCGGACCTCGTCGTCGGAGTATGGGGCGACCGACTTCCACTGGAAGTAGGTGTTTTCCGGCGCGCCAGTGGCGGCGTAGGCCGCGCTGGCCCCGCAGTGGGCGACGCAGAGCAGGTTGTAGT
This sequence comes from Dehalococcoidia bacterium, assembly GCA_965197575.1. Taxonomy (GTDB): domain Bacteria; phylum Chloroflexota; class Dehalococcoidia; order Lucifugimonadales; family UBA3495; genus VXOI01. Next base: position 3,426,479 of record OZ240214.1, on the reverse strand, counting down.
AGAACAGCTCAGGGGCGCCGGCCCCGTGCCACTCCGGCCCTGCCTCCTGGTAGCGGCGAAGCTGCCGCACCGCCTGCGACTTCCACACGTCCAGCAAAGACGGCGACTTGGCCTCCGTCACCGCCAGCGGGATTCCGTTGACGAACAGCACCAAGTCGGGCTTGATCACCCGCTGGTCGTCCTCGTCCTGAGCCGCCTGTCCTGAGCCGGTCGAAGGATTGACCCGGCGCACCCGGAACTGGGTGGTGACGACGAACTCGTTGACCCCGCCCTCCGGGTGGTCGAAGTCGAAGAAGCGGACGTTGCGGGTATCCTGTCCGTGGGTGGTATTGACGGTGAGGGGCAGGCCGAAGGTCAGGTACTCGTGGATTTTCTGGTTGCGGGCAATGCCGGACTCGTTGACGTGCTCCAACTCGAAGATGACCCGCCCCGCCTGCTCTTCGGTCAGCCACTCATTGAGACGCAGGAGGGCGGCCCGCAGCCGCCCCTTCAGCAGGACCTCGCGCTCCCCGCTGCGCTCCGCCGCCAGCGTCTCCCGCGGCGCGTAGGTCCACCCCAGCCGCTCCAGTAGCACCCGGGCCGGTTCCTCGGCCTGGCTGTACTCGTTCAGCTTGGCGGGGCTGGTCATGCCGATGGCGCCCTTATCAGTTGCAGGTCGGGTATGTCATCGAAGTCACCGTCGTGAGACGCTAGCGGGCAGTCCAGGTACAGTGCGGTTGCCGCAATCCAGGCATCGGCGACCTCCAACCTCCGGCCCGCCGCCCGGCGTAGTTGGCGCAGGCGAGCGGAAAGGCGAATTAAGTCGGTGTTGGGCCATACCACTTCATACTGTCCCAATTGCAGCTCAAGGTCATTCAGCCTTCTTGCGCCCCAATTTCTGAGATATGCTCCGAACAAAGCTTCTTCCCACGTCTGGAAGGAAATTACGATCCGGTGCCTTTCGAGGTGCGGCAGATAGTAGTCCGCAATGGGAGATTTCCGGGCGATGTAGGACACTATGTTGCTGTCGGCGACCACCAACGCGAGGGGCGAGGTCACGACTCACGTTTCCCACGGCTTTCCCGGAGAGCGCGGTCAAAGGCTTCCCATTCCTCGTCGCTCATTACCATAGGGGGGGACATTCGCGGGTCGAAAATCTTGGGGTTCGGATCATTCAGAAATTCATCAAGGTCAAAAGGCTTGTTCGCAGGACGGTCTATATCCTCTATGACTACGGCAATCCATTGATCCTCTTCGTTGAACCAGCCGTGGCCCGTGACCTTGACGAATTTCTGCTCCAGCTTGAGCATTTCCTTTTCCAGCGAAGCATCGAATCTCAGAGGAACGCGGCTGTCTATGTACGCGCTCAATACGGCGGTTCCCTTCTTAGGGTCAACGTCAACGAGCCGCCCGTGGATGAGCGCCGGTTCCGGCTCGCCGAGACGCTGGAATTCGCTGCGGTTGTTCTTCATTCATACTCTCAAACGACATAGATTCTAATCTTGGGGTATCGCTGTGACAGTTGCTTCACCCACTAAACTGTCTCTCGGACAGCATTGATAGCCTTGCGCCTCCGGGATTCTCTCCAGATCTTGCCATTAGCATCGCAGCCCTGGACACGCACACCCGCCACCTTGAGTAACCGCTCGCAGATGTTGTGCGCCACCGGCTCTCTGATAGTATTTCCGCGATACGTTCAGCAGTCATCTCCAGACGAGCCCCCAAGGGCGTTCTCCGGCCTCGACTAGCGCATCCCTAGCGATAGATTCCGCATCTGTCCATGTCTGATTACTGGTCGTCATGGAAACACCTCTCTACTCTCACCCGCACCCGCCCCGTCAGCAGCGCCTCGGCGGTTGATTCCTCCAACAATCCTAAGCGGTCGTGTTCGTTACGCGCAACTTCGACCGCTGTTCCCACCCCTTCCAGCACAGTCGCGATAGACCGCTGCTCCTTCAGAGGAGGGAGAGGTACAGGCAGCTCACTGACATCCTGTTGGTTGATGCTTGCTTGCTGAACCGCTTTCTTGGCCCTCGCCTTGAAATACCGCCTGGTGTTGTCTGATAAGAGAACCATAGCGGCGAAATTGGGGGCTATGCCTTTGCCGAACCTGATCCTCATCATGTTGGACTCAAACAAGGTAGGTTCATTAACCTCGGGAATCAGGACCGACTTTCCGATATGGCTGAGACTGTTTACCCTGTTTATGACGATGTCCCCTTGCTTGACCCCGTAGCGCTGTATTTCATCCTTTGTGGCTCGAATGCGTTGAAAGTTCCCAAACCCCACGAATTCACCGAAGGAAAAATCGTCTATTCGGATCAGGCAGACACCGCTTCCGTATTCGGAATCAGGTTTGTAGATTCCGTTTGTGGGTCCCTCCTCAAGGACATCCCCCAGCCGGAACACCTCCCAGTCCGCGGGGATAGTGACGAGGCCGGAGACGTCGCGCCACTCGGTGTGCTGGCCGGGGAGCCCGCGGGTGAGCAGGTCGTGGAGCAGGGAGTCGCGGAGCTGCTCGGTGGCGGCGATGACCGCCTCGGCACCCTCGATGGCGTCGTCGATGCTGTCCAGCACGGCGGCGATGGCCCGTTGCTCCGGCAGCGGTGGGAGGAGGATCGGGAGACTGTCGATGTCTTCCCTCGTTACTCCTTGAATTGTTGTCCCTCTGGACCTTCGCTGTAACTCGACAGTGCGATTGTCCAATAGCCAGAACAGGAAACCATGATCTGCTACGTCTTTGGCCGTAAGGAGAGTAATGTACTGACTAGCCCCGAGAACCTCGCTGGCTATGCCGACCAACCCAACCCGCGTTCTGGTAGCAAGCAGCAGGGCACCAGCGTTACAGATGGCTGTACTGCCAGAGGTTAGCCCCCTTTCGGTAAGGAATGACCGGGCGCTTGCTCGTCCGATGCTCCGTTGACCCAAGTCTGCGCCAGTCACGAAAGGGATGTTACCGTCCCAGTACTCCGTGTTGGCCTTTGAGGGGGTCCCGCCTTGTTGGAAATCAGCCACATCCCCCAAGCGCACCCGCTGCCAGCCGTCGGGTATGGCTTCCTGCCCGGCGGAACGCTGCATCAGACCTCTTCAGAGACGGCTGGCTTTATCTCGTAGATGTTCACTGGAAGGTCGGCCTTCTTGGCCTCCAGCCAGCGTCGGAAACCACGCTGGTTTTCCCCCGAGGGTATGCCAGCCAGCAACATTTCCACGCTGATGTCCTCGTCCAGATCGGGCCAGTGAATACCCTCTCCTGTCCCTATGGGACGCCAGTTGTTGCGCTCTTCCGGGGTGGCATGTACCAGGCGGGGATACCATGACAGCGGAACCGATATGGTGCGGCCATCGCGAAGCTCGGCGGTCAAGGCGTCTTCGGTGACCTTAATGTCTTCCGCGTCTGGAACATTGACCTTAAGGGTCGAAACGTGCATTCCAAGCCTCCATGAGCCGAGTTTGATTCTCCTCGATCATACGTTCAATCCGGCGAATTTCGTGACGCCGCAATCCGCCTGTGTTCTGGAGCTTCACCGGATTCAGCAGAACTTGGTGATCCCGTTGTCACGTTCAACGTGTACTATGAGGAGGCTCATCCCGGTCACCCATATAGAAGAAGAAACGGAATGGGCCCTCCCTGAATATCTCGGGCATTTTCTCAATACCATCCTGCTACCGTAACATCCTACCGGCCATAGCCGAGTTCCGCCAGCAGCGCGTCCATGCGGGCCGTGGCCTCGTCGCGGCGCCGCTCGGCCTCCCGCAGCTGGGCCAGCGCCTCGGCCACCGGCAGCGTCTCCACCGGCTCGGTGGTGTCCACGTAGCGGCTGATGTTGAGGTTGAAATCGTTGCCCTCTATCTCGGCCAGGTCGGCCACGTGGGCGAACCGGTCCACGTCCTCGAAGGCGCGGTATGCCTCGACGATGCCGGCGATGTGCTCCTTGTCGAGGAAGTTCTGGGCCCGCTCGGCACGGAAGTAGCCCGGCTGGGCCGCGTCCACGAACAGCACCTTGCCGCGCCGGCCGGCGGGCTTGGCCCGGTTCAGCACGCAGATGGCGACGGGGATGCTGGCCCCGAAGAACAGGTTGGGGGCCAGGCCGATGACCGCCTCGAACAGGTCGGCCTCGACGATGCCCCGGCGTATCCTGCCCTCGGCGCCGCCCCGGAACAGGATGCCGTGGGGCATCACCACGCCCACCCGGCCTTGCGCACTGGTCACCACCAGCATGTGCAGCAGGAAGGCCAGGTCGCCCCTGGTCTTGGGCGGGATGGCCCCGTAACGGTCGAAGCGGTGATGCTGGTCGCCGGGGGCGTAGTCGTGGCCCCAGTTCTTCAGGCTGAAGGGCGGATTGGCGATCACCCGGTCGTAGGACAGCAGCCGGCCCTCCGCGTCCACCAGCCCCGGCTCGGCGATGACGTCGCCCGCCTCCAGCCGCGCCGACCGCAGGCCGTGGAGCAGCAGGTTCAGCTTGCCGATGGCCAGCGTCCCCAGGTTGCGCTCCTGCCCATGGAGTACCAGGTTGCGGATGTCGCCGCCCTGCTCCTGCACGTACTCGGCGGCGTAGATCAGCATCCCGCAGGACCCGGCCGTCGGGTCGCAGATGCGCATCCGCTCCTGCGGCTCCAGCAGCTCGACGATGAGCCGGACGACTGCGCGCGGCGTGTAGAACTCGCCGCCCTTCTTGCCAGCATCGTCGGCGAACTGGTAGATGAGGTACTCGTAGGCATCGCCCAGCACGTTCCCGGCGTCAACCTGCCCGTCGCGGAGGTTGGCGTCGCTGAGGTCCAGGCCGGCGAAGTGGTTCAGGAGCTGGCGGATGAGGCCCTCGCGGTTGGCGGGACTGCCCAGCTTCTGCTCGTCGTTCCAGTTTACGCCGGTCAGCACGCCGTCCAGCCGACCCGGGTTGGCGTCCTCGACGGCGAAGCTGGCCACGTTCATCGCCTCGCCCAGGCCCATGGACTTGCTGGTGATCACCGACCAGCGGGCGTCCTCCGGCACGAAGAACTCGTGCTCGTCCGGATCGGTGAGGGCGGTCTCCAGGGGCACGCCCCTGGTGGTCACCGCGCTCTCCACCTCCTCGTCGAACCGGTCGGAGAGCCGCTTCAGAAAGAGGATGGAGAAGATGTAGTTCTTGTAGTCGGCCGAGTCGATCTGCCCCCGCAGGATGTCGGCGGCCTGCCACAGCTTGCTCTGGAGTTCCTGGCTGGTCAGCGGCATGGTTCCTCTCGGAAGGAAGGTCTCACGCGTTCCTGGAGACGATTTCACCAATGATCGAGTCCCTCATAGTCTCCCGGCGTAGTCTAGCCACCTGAACCGCGGATGTGTAGGCCTCCTCGGATGCCTCGACAAGGCCCGCAAACCGTTCCAGCTGCTGTTGAGTGGGCAACGGCAGATCTACCTCGCTGATAGCCCTGGCCGACAGGGAGGTGATGGTCGCGTTCACCGTCAGCCGCTTGTCCAACTGCCGGCGGCCGAAAGTTGAGGTTAGGTAGTACCAGAGATAGTGGCCCATTCCCGTTTCCGGTGAATGGGCCCGCACGACCAGCAACGTCACCCCGGCTACAGTTTTCTCCACGCTGGAAGGCACCAATCCCAACTGTACCGATCCGGCCCGCGCCGTGACCAGGATGTCGTAGGGCTGCAACAGGTGCTTCACAGTCCGCCTGCTTCGAACCAGTTCCACTTGGCGTAGATCATCGAGGTCCAGCCAGCCGTCGCCCTGGATGTCGCCGCTCTCCACGAGGCGCACGTACCAGTCACCCCACCGCACTCCGGCCCCTCGTCCGGCTAAGGCGAGTCCCTGAAACGAAGACGCTATTTCCGATAACCGTGTCATGGTATTATTGCCACATATTATAAGAATTACTCAACACTGTCTATTGTGATAGAATACCGACCGGCAACTGGTGGAACGCCCGTCGATGGAATTGGCAATGAGGCGGCCGCTGCCGCCTGATGCCATGGCTTGCCTGGATAGGATAGAAAAGATAGGGGGTTCGCAAATGAAGGGGTCCATCAGGCAGCGCAATCCGGGTTCGTGGGAATTGCAGGTGTTCTTGGGCCGGGACTCCAATGGAAAGCGCCTTCGAAAGACCGAGACAGTCCACGGCAAGAAGTCGGAAGCCCAGCGGAGACTCAGAGAAATCCTTGGAGACCTGGACCACGGCATCGCTCCTCCGCAGAAGAGCTACCAGCTGCGGGAATGGCTGGACCTGTGGATGTCCGAGGTGATCATTCCCAACCGGCGACAGAAGACCTTGGACCGATACCAGGGTATCATCCGCCTCCATATCGTCCCGCACCTGGGCAACGTGGAGCTTTCAAAGCTCACCCCGGTCCAGGTCCAGAAATTGGAATCACTTTTACGACAGGAAAAGGGGATGGCTCCCCAGGGAATCCAACTGGTTCACAACGTCTTGAGCGGAGCGATGAAACATGCCCTCAGGATGGAGCTCATCCATAGAAACCCCGTGGCCCTGGTCTCGCCGCCCCCCATCCCGGAAGCTGAGGCGGAAGCCCCGGAAATTGAGGCGGTGAAGCGACTCTTGGAAACGGGCGAGTCCGAACAGCATTACCTCTGGCCGTGTCTGCACCTGATTGCCTACACTGGGATGAGAAGGGGTGAAGCCCTGGGCCTGGAATGGAAGTGCGTAGACTGGGACAAAAGAGAATTGCTGGTGTCTGCCTCACTGGTAGCGACCGCCCACGGTCTTTCGTTGGAACGGCCGAAAACATCCAGCGGACGCCGAGTGGTTGATCTGGATACCCATACTGTTGCAGTCTTGAGCGGTCATCGCCAGCGTCAACAGCAATTCGCCAGAGAATTGGGAGTGCCGGCACCCACGATTGTATTCCCTCGAAACGGCCTGGAAGGATGGAGTCATCCCAACACCCTGAGCCACGCTTTGGCCAGCTTGTCCAAGAAGGCGGGATGCGGGAAAATAACCTTTCGCAGCCTCCGACATTTTCACGCTTCAGTCGCTCTGAAGACCGGACAGAATTTCGTTGTCGTTTCGAAACGTCTGGGACACAAAAAGGTGAGCACTACCATAGACATCTACGCCCATGTGCTTCCGGGCTGGCAAAGGGAAACTGCTGAAGCATTCGCTCGATCCATGGATTCAGTGGGTTGAAATTGCTGGACAAATGCTGGACAAAATTCCAGCAAGGTGCCATATTTGACCTTACTCAGCAAGGATTTCAGATACAAAACCTCGCTGTACGGCACGTAAATCGCGGTATCCATCGAATCTGACCTTCGGTACCACTGTATCACTTTATATTTAAGGATACTCTGAACAAGACCGGCCAGGGCCGGGATGTGTTTACCGGAGCCGCATTCGGGGAGACACGCATCCTTCCTGCCCGTTTTGGTGAATGTCCAGCCCTTTGATTTGACCTCAGAGGGACCAGCGGGGCCTGGCGCCGGGCCCGCCAGCGGCCTTTGGCCCGATTCGGGCGCACTCCTCCCCCGTCACGCCGCCCAATGACGCTGGGCCGTCAACAGGTTGCCCAGTCCCAGCAACAGCGCCAGCCGCTGCCTGTTCTTGGCCAGTCCCCGGTAACGCACCTTGCCGTAACCAAACAGCCGCTTCACCTTAAGGAACGGGTGCTCCACCTTGGCCCGCACCGGCGCCTTGAGCTTCTCCGCCAGCGCCTCATCGCTGCCAGGCTCCAACCGCCGGCGCCTGCCGGGACGCATCGCCACCTGCCAGTCCACCTCCCGGCCCCGGTTCTCCTCCCGCTTAGGGACTCCCTGATACCCGGCGTCGCCCCACACCCGCCTCTCCCCGCCGTGCAGCAACCGGTGCGCCCCGGTCACGTCAGGCGCCTTGGCCGCCGTCGCAGCCACGCTATGCACTATCCCCGTGTCCGCATCCACTCCGGTATGGACTTTCATCCCGAAATGCCACTGGTTCCCCTTCTTGGTCTGACGCATCTCCGGGTCGCGTTCCCCAGCCCGGTTCTTCGTTGACGGCGGAGCTTCGATGATGCTGGCATCCACGATCGTCCCCTCCCGCAGCCGAAGCCCATGCGACGCCAAATGAGTGTTGATCTCCTCGAACAGCCCCTGGCCCAGTTGGCGCTTCTCCAGGAGATGGCGGAAGTTCAGGATGGCGGTTTCATCGGGCGGCGGTTCCGGCAGCTTCAGTCCCGCGAACCGCCGCACCGATTCGGCCTCGTAGCGCAGGTCCTCCATGCCGGGGCCGCTCAGATTGTAGAACAACTGCACGCAGTGGACCCGCAGCATCACCGCCAACGGGTAGGGCCGCCGGCCCTACCCGGCCTTGGGGTAGAAGGGCCGGATGCGCTCCTCCAGCCGCTCCCAGGGAATCAGCCCGTCCATCCGCTGGAGAAATAGCTCCCTCCGGGTCTTCCGCTTCTTGCCCGGATATTCCAGGTCCGCAAACGTTGGCTGGTCCATCCAACCTTATTCCCCCGGCCGGCTTCGGCTTCTCCAGCCTTACTATGCCACAACCCGCCGAACTTGTTCGGAGCATTCCTAAGTGTTGACCCACCACATCCTCCAAAGCATCCATGTTCACCGAATCGGCACAGAAACTTGGCGATGCGCTGGTCTTGCTTCCTCTTCCCGGCGGGTGATGCTGTCCTAGATTCAGCTTGCTTTTTGCATGTCTGCATGCATACCCGCGAGGAGGGAAGGGTGAATGCACAGCGTCTGACATTGTCTGTTCGAGAGGCCGCTCAAGTCCTCGGTGTCAGTGAGTGGCTGCTAATATTACAACGACGGATTGTTTAGTAGGATAGTTGGCGAGTTTGGAAAGTCTTTGGGCGGTGGATGTGGGTGATGGATGCGGCGGAGTTCCGGCGGGTGTACGAGTTCTTTGGGGAGTTTCATTCTTTCTTCGCTCCGGCCTTCGGACGCATGCAGCGGCGGGAGCACAGCCGGCACTATCTGCAGGCCCTGCTGGTGCAGTCCCAGGAGCGGCGCAATGCCGGGAACCTCTCTGAATCGGTGGGTGTTTCAGACCGGGTCCTGCAGCGCTTCCTCGCCGATTCCCGCTGGGACGATGACGCGGTCACCGGACGCCTGCAGGAGTACCCGGCCCCCAGGCTGGGGCATCCTGAGGCGGTGTGGGTGCTGGACGGCAGCGACTTCCCGAAGCAGGGCAGGAAGTCCGCCGGGGTGGCCCGGCAGTACTGCGGGCGGCTGGGGAAGGTGGCCAACTGCCAGGCCGGAATGTTTCTGGCCTATGTCAGCCCCCTGGGGCGGGCCTTGGCGGACAAGTGGCTGTACCTGCCGGAGAGTTGGACTTCGGACAGCGGCCGGTGTGAGTCGGCGGGAGTGCCGGCAGACAGGCGCCGGTACCGGTCGAAGACGGAGTTGGCCCTGGAGATGCTGGAGCGGGCTCTGGAGCGCGGCCATCTGAAAGCCGTATGGGTTGCCGGGGACGACGCCTTCGGTATGTCGCCGTCCTTTCGGGACGGCCTGACGGCCCAGGGGATGCGCTACGTGCTGGACGTTCCGGGTGGCACCACGGTGTGGCCTCTGGTTCCCGCTTGGAGCAACCCGGACTATCAGGGATTCGGGCGTCCCCGCAAGCCAAAGCTGGTGGACGGACAGCGCCGCACCATGGCCGGGCGCAGCGATGAATTGCCCGAGGAGGCCTGGCGGGAGATAACGGTGGCCGAGGGTTCCCAGGGGCCCAGGACCTCTATGTTCAGCGCCCAGCGGGTACGGGTAACCCGGAGGCGGAAGCCCGGCGAGGCGTTCTGGGGCATTTACCGGCGGAACCTGGACGCCAGCGAACCCCGCTGCTACCTGTCCAACGGCCCCGAGGGCTCGCCCTTGGAGACGCTGGCTCATGTGGGAGGGTCCCGCTGGCGCATCGAAACCGAATTCGAGACGGAGAAGAGCGACGTGGGACTGGACGAGTACGAGACCCGTACCTGGCCTGGGTGGCATCGCCACATGGTCATGTGCCTGCTGGGCGGGGCCTTTTTGTTGAGTCTGCAACTGGACTGGGGGGGAAGATACCCCTGCTCACCCGGCCCCAAGTGTACCGGGTGGTGCGTGAGATGCTGCCCCGGGAGTGGTTCGGGCCGTATGAGTTACTACGGTGGCTGGAGGAGACACAGCTACGCAACGAACGGGCGAGACTCTCCCACCAAAGACGCCGCTACAAACTTCGCCGCCAGACTTCAGGCACCCCTCTTGAATCCGATGTTGTAATACTAGTACCGTTTCCAGTTAGATTTATTGATACTGGAAGGCTGCCTCTAACTCTGGATTCCTGCTTGCGCGGGAATGATTAACAGATATCCGATATAAGGCATATTCAAGTGGAAACGGCACTAGTAGTTCAACAACCTTGAATTGCTGGATATAGAGACTTCAGTTTGATGCGCGCATCCTCGGTGGTGAAGCGCCAGTTCACTTGTATCGTGTCCCGGTTGCGTCGGCCTTGCCAAGCGTTGACCTCGCGGCGCAGGATACTTTGGCTGGCCATACGCCGGTCCAGACATTGCCGGGCCAGCACCCCGATCTCAATCTCGGCCATGTTCAGCCAACTCCCATGTTTCGGCGTGTAGTGGACCTCCAGCCGTTCGGCGATGCGCCGCGCCTCGGCAGGCTCAAACGCCTCGTACAACGAGGCCGGATGGTGGGTGTTCAGGTTGTCCATCACCAGCACAATCCGGTCCTTGCCAGCATAGTCCTCATCCACCAGCTTCTTGATCTGCCGCGCCCAATCCACTTTCGTGCGGCGGTCCGTCACTTCGACCCGCCGCCATCCTGCCAAGGGCGCAAACAACATGAACCGGTTGCTCACGCCATTGCGCTCGTATTCGTAATCGTACACCGCCGCCGCGCCCGGCCCGGCCGGCCGCCCCACCCGGGTCTCCTTCACTTGCTGTTTGCTGGTCTCATCCAGGCACCCCAGCACTTCGTTGTCCCCGTAGGAGCGCTGGTAGACTTCCAGTACATCTTCCATCGCGCACACAAAGTCCGCGTTGCTTTCAGGCGGGATGCACCAGCACTCTTTCAGCCAGGGCTTGAGTTCGTTTTTTTAAGCGCCTGGCGCACCGTCTCGCCGCTGATGCTCTCCACTATCTCGCATTCGACCAGCTGGTCCGCCAACAACTTCAGCGTCCAACGCACGCGGCCTTCCGGCGGTTCCGCACAGGCCAACGCAATCAAGTGGGCTTCCCCGGCGCCATCCAGTTTCTTCTGACGGCGGCGCAGTTGCCGCTTACGGTTCAGCGCCGCCTCAATCCCTTCCTCCACACAACAACGGCGCACCCTTTCAACCGTCGCGCTGCTAATCTTGAGAACTCTGGCAATCTCTTCGTCCTTCAGGGACCCGTCTGCTTGCGCCTCATTGCTCAGCAGCAAGATGCGGGCATGGGTCTGCTTATACGCCGCCGCACGCCCGCGGGAAACCAACGCCTTCAGTTCCTGTTGCTCTTCGGTTGTCAGCTGGATACGGTATTTCTTGGCCGGCATGACGATTCTCCCTTGCTCCAATCCACTAATCCCTATGCTTGGGAGAATACATCCTTCATGCCTCATTTCAAAGCTGTTGGTCTACTAGCATATCTCCGGCGATGTACGCGTCGGTCCGGTGGATGAACCAGTGACGCAGGGCGGCAACGGTGTCGGTCAAGGGAATGTATTGGAATTCGGATTCTGCCATAGGTTCGCCGTCCGAGGATGGATATTCGATGCTCAGATCGTCTTCCACATCCTCATTGGGGCGGATGTTTGGTGGCAGTCGATGTACGCTTGGTAGCCATAAACGTTGCGCTCCGGCCGGGGCTGGGATTTGTACCGGCCTATAGGTTAGCATAGGTGATACGGGGTGAGTTAAATGAATACACAAAGCACCACCGCCGCAGGCCGGATTCGAGCGTCGGAGCGGGGCGACCTGGAGCAGATGCTGCGCCCGCGCGTCTCCGGTGAGGTGCGTTTCGACCCCTTCTCGCGGGTGCTCTACAGCACCGACGCCAGTATCTATCAGATGGAGCCGGTGGGCGTCGTGATCCCCCGCAGCGCCGACGATGTTCTGGCGGTCGTGGAAGTGGCCAGGGACAACCGGGTCCCCGTCCTCCCCAGGGCCGGCGGCACCAGCCTGGCCGGACAGACCGTCAACCACGCCATAGTCATGGACTTCAGCAAGTACCTGAACCAAGTGATCGAGGTCAACCAAGAAGAGTCTTGGGCCCGCGTGCAGCCCGGCATCGTCCTCGACCAGCTCAACCGCGAGTTGTTGCCTTATGGGCTGATGTACGCTCCCGACCCTACGACCTCCAACCGCGCCTGCGTCGGCGGCGGCGTCGGAAACAACACCTGCGGCGCTCATTCGGTGATCTACGGCAAGACCCTGGACCACGTTAAGGAGCTGGACGTGATTCTGTCCGACGCCAGCGCGACCCACTTCCGCCCGCTGGACAGCGCCGAATTGGAAGCCAAGCTCAGCGGCGCGGGGCTGGAGTCGGAAATCTACCGGGGCGTCCGGCGGCTGGCCCAAGAAAACGACGCCCATATCCGCGCCCGCTACCCCAATATAATGCGGCGGGTAAGCGGCTACAACCTAGACGAGTTCCTGACTGAGCCGGTTGGCCCCTTTGCCGGCTCCGCAGCCAGCCACGGCTTCAACCTCACCCGCATGGTGGTCGGCTCCGAAGGGACTCTGTGCGTGGTCACCGAGGCCAAGGTCAACCTGGTGCCCCGGCCCACCATGACCGGGCTTTCGGTGCTCCATTTCGCCGACATTTTCCAGGCCAGCGAGGCGGTCAAAGAGATACTCAACCACGGCCCGTCCTCTATCGAAATCATGGACAAGAACGTTTTGGACCGCTCTCGGCAATCGATGGGCCTGTCCACCGCGATGGCTTTCATCCAGGGCGACCCCGGCGCGATTCTGGCCGTCGAGTTCTACGGCGAGTCGGAAGGCGAGGTTGCCGCCAAGATGGAGGGCCTGAAAGCGGACATGGAGCGCCGCCGCTTGGGTTACGCCTGCGTCAACCTGCTGGACCGGGCCGCCCAAGCCAACGTTTGGGCCGTGCGCAAGAACGGCCTGGGCCTGCTGATGAGTATGCACGGCGACGCCAAGCCCCTGCCCTTCGTGGAGGACACCGCCGTAGACCCGGAGAACATGGGCGAGTTCGTCCGCCGGTTCGACGAGATTGTTCGCAACCACGGCACCGAGGCCGCTTACTACGGACACGCCAGCGTCGGTTGCCTACATATCCGCCCCGTGGTCAGCCTCAAGGACCAAGCAGGGGTCGACAAGATGTACTCCATCGCCGACGAGATCAGCGACCTGGTCAAGAATTTCGGCGGTTCCCTCAGCGGCGAACACGGCGACGGCATCGTTCGGGGCGTATGGACCGAGAAGATGTTCGGCCCGGAGATCTACGGCATGTTCCGGGAGCTCAAGGCCACGTTCGATCCCGACGACATTATGAATCCGGGCAAGATCATCGACTGTCCCCCCATGACCGAGAACCTGCGCTACGGCCCCGACTACCGGGCGGGGTCGCTGCCCACCCGCCTCGACTTCTCCATCGACACCAACTTCGCCGGGGCGGTGGAGATGTGCAACGGCATGGGGGCCTGCCGCAAGCTCGACGGGACCATGTGCCCCTCGTTTATCGCCACCCGCGAGGAGGAGCATTCCACGCGCGGGCGGGCCAACCTGCTGCGGGCCGCGATGTCGGGCAAATTTCCCGAGGGGACCATTACCCAACGCCGACTCTACGATGCCCTCGACCTGTGCCTGGAATGCAAGGGCTGCAAGGCGGAGTGCGAGTCGGGCGTCGACATGGCCAAGCTCAAGTACGAGTTCTTGGCCAACTACTTCAAGACCAACGGCCTTCCCCGGCGCAACCGAGTATTCGGCAACATCGCAAAATACAGCGCGTGGGGTAGCCGGATGGCCCCCTTCTCCAACTGGCTGGCCGCCAGTCCAATCGGCAAGCTGGTCTCCAACCATCTGCTGGGCGTCCACCCCAAACGGTCGGTCCCCGGCTTCGTCCGGGAGACCTTCCCCCGGTGGTTCAAGTCTCGCCGGGAAGGACGAAGCGCGACAGTGGGCCTGGGCCAGGCTTCCGGCACCGTCGTCCTGCTGAACGACACCTACATGAACTACAACTATCCCGGAGTAGGCAAGGCAGCCGTGGCTCTTCTGGAGTCTGCCGGTTTCAAGGTGGAGCTAGCCGACGCGCCCTGCTGCGGCCGGCCCATGATCTCCAAGGGAATGCTGGACGCCGCCGCCGCCAACGCCGCGCACAACGTCTCCCTGCTCCACGCCTATGCCGGGCAGGGTATACCCATCGTCGGCTGCGAACCAAGTTGTCTGCTGACGCTGCGCGACGAATACCCGGAGCTAGTGCCTGGCCCGGAAGCCCAGACCGTGGCGCGCAACTCGTTTCTCATCGACGAGTTCTTGGTCAAGCTGAAGGCCGAGGGCCGGTTGGAGCTACCCTTCGACAGTCTGGAAAAGAAGGTGATCTTCCACGCCCATTGCCACCAGCGGTCGCTGGCCGGGACCGCCTCGTCACTGAACGCGCTGCGGCTAGCGCCCGGCTATCAGGTGGAGCTGGTGAACGCGGGTTGCTGCGGCATGGCCGGGTCCTTCGGCTACGAGAAAGAACACTACGACCTGTCGATGACCATCGGCGGGCAAGCGCTCTTCCCCGCCGTAGAGGCCAAGGGCCCGGATTGGGAGGTCGTGGTTATGGGCGTCTCCTGCCGCCAGCAAATCGAACACGGCACCGGCCGCAAGGCACGGCATTTGGCGGAAGTGCTGGCGGAGGCGCTGGGGTAGCTCCGAAATGTAAAATCTTCCCTTGTCTGGATGGGCGACGGCCATCGTCCATTCATTTTTATTGCTGTTGAAACCGTGCCACACGATCAATCTACGTTGGAAGTCTTAGCGACATCCGCATTCAGGCGGTGGATCAGCGGCCTTCGAGACGAGCGAGCGCTCGTCCGCATCAACTATCGGTTGAGCAGGGCAGGGGAGGGAGATTTCGGCGACTTCAGATCGGTGGGCGACGGCGTATCGGAGATGCGGATTCACCACGGGCCAGGATATCGGATATACTTTATTAGTACTACAGTCGCAGATGTGACAGGCGGCGTTTGTAGTGGCATTGCCGGGCTCTGGCTTGGTGGCGCCGTCTCCAACGCGACCGGCATAGGATGAAATCAGGCGGCTGGTTTTCCCTCCATACCAATCGGGTCAGCAGCCGGCGCACCTCCGGCACTGTGACGGGAATCAACTCTTCATCCGGGCCGTAGTGGCCCCCTTTTCTCCCTGTTCCATCGCCTGATATTTGATTACCGTCAGGTAGGCGTGAGCCAGCATCGCCAGGGTGATGTGCCGGTGCCAGCCGTCCCATCGCCGCACCTCGTACTGGTCCAGACCGACCTCTCCCTTGGCCTCCTCGAAGCATTCCTCGATGGCCCACCTTGTCCCGGCCACCCGTACCAATTCCGCCAAGGTTGTTTCCGCCGGGCCGAAGCACAGGTAGTAGGCCAACTCCCCAGGTTTGGCAAGGCTGCGCCGGGCCAGCAGCCAGTGGCCCTTGCCCGGCTCCCGCAGGGGCCGTATTTTCACGGCGGTCCAATCGTAGACCCGAGGTCCCTTGGCGCCATTTCCGGCACTGCACCGCACCCAGGCGGACTCCTCAACCCCGGACGCCAGCCGGTCAGCCCTCACCTGTAGCGGTCCCTTTTCCGTCCAGGCCCACAGCTTCTCGTTGCTCTTTATGGCCATCACGTGAGGAATCTCCTCACGCTCCAGCCACCGCCGCAGCTTGCGGTCGCTGCCGTAGACCTCGTCCCCGGTAAACCAACTGAAAGGGACACCCGAATCCGCCGCCCGCTCCAGCATCAACTGCGCCAGTTGCGGCTTGGTCCGGAATACCGCATCCTCCGGCACCCCGGCCTCCTCGCGCCGTTCCCGGTCCTGGGCCCATACCTGGGGCAGGTGCAAGTCCCGGTCCAGCAGCGTCCTGCCCTTGGCGCCGGCATAGGCCAGGAACACGCCAACCTGGCAGTTTTCGATCCGGCCCGCCGTGCCGCTGTACTGACGCTGCACCCCAACGGACTTGCCGCCCTTCTTGAGAAACCCGGTCTCATCCACCACCAGAACCCCGTCGGCATCGCCCAGATGCTCCACAACATAGTCCCTGAGGTCATCGCGAATCAGGTCCGCGTCCCACCGGTAGTTGTACAACAGGCGCTGCACCCCGTCGGGAGTGGCCTCGCCAGCCTGCTCCGCCAGTTGCCAGCCGTTCTTGCGCTCCACCGGGCTCAACAGTCCCCGCAGGTAGTCCAGCGCCCGCCGGCGCGGCTCCGGGCCGCCGGAACCGCCCCGCAATGCACTCATGCACCCGCTCGATCCCCTCGGCCCACCGCGCCACTTCCGCCACCTCGTCTCTCCCAACAACCACCACGTCACCTCATCAACACTCAACTGCCCTAATTCTACCTTCTCTCAATCTGCGACTGTAGTACTAAGAAATTATCTCAAAACGTGAATTGCGGCTGGCAGTAGGGTTAAGATAGGAGAAATACGTGTGGAGGTGAGTGATGGGAAAGGGCGAAGCTCTTGCGACCATTTGGGAAATTCCAGACCATCTATGGGAGCAGATTCAGCCGGTAATTTCGGAGATGGACCCGCCGAAACCCACAGGGCGCAAACGTGTTGACCCGAGGCGGATGCTGGACGGCATTGTCTTCCGGATGCGCAGCGGCTGCCAGGGGAACCATCTGCCGCGGGAACTGGGAGACGACAGCACCATCCCCCGGACTTTCCAGCGTTGGGTGGAGCTTGGTGTGCTGGAGAGGATTTGGGCCGTACTGATAGAGGAGTGTGAGGAGTTGGACGGAGTGGACTGGAAATGGCAGGCAGCGGATTGCGCCATTGGCAAGGCACGTTTGGGGGGGACTATGTTGGCCCCAACCCCACGGACCGGGCCAAGCCGGGCAGTAACGGAGCGTCCTTGTTGACGGGAGAGGAGGGCCACTGAGCGTAGTGGTGGCTGGAGCCAACGTTCACGACACCAAGCTGCTGAGGCAGACGTTGGAGAGCGTAGTCGTGTCCCGCCCTGAAGTGGCTGGGAAAACTCCAGAGAACCTGTGCCTGGACAAGGGCTATGACAATCCAACGGGACGGGGAGCAACTGCTACCTGTGGGTATCAAGCTCACATCCGGCGGATTGGGGAGGAAAAGCTGGACGGCTTTGGCATGAAACGCTACCAGGCCCGGCGGTAGGTGGTGGAGCGCACCTTGGCGTGGCTGTCCAAGTGCCGTGCGATCTTGGTGCGCTACGACAAAAAGGCCTCCAACTACCTGGGTCTCATCCAATTGGAGTGCGCCCTGCTCTGGTACCGCCGTCAGCACCGGATACTGTTTTGAGATAATTTCTAAGTGATACAATCAGGAGAACACGAACGGACGCAGAGACGCGGATGACCACCATAAACACATTCGAAGACATCCTGAACGCCATGGAGCAGAACCCCCAGCTCCGGGACGCGCTGCGGCGGCACATACTCACCGACGAACTCCTCCATGTGCCAGCACAGGTGCTCCAGCTCCAGGCAGACGTCTCAGAGCTCAAGGAAGGACAAGCGCGGCTGGAAACCTCAGTCTCCAACCTGGACACCGGCCAGGGCAGACTGGAAATCCAAGTCGCCAGCATGGCAGGGGAAGTGGGAAGAATCTCCGGGGAAAGGTACGAAAAAACAGCCGCAAGGATGCTCCGGCGCATAGTCCCGGAAGCCCTGGGCCTCCGGCAATGCCGGACCGTCGCCCAAGCAGCCAACGAGGACAACACCCACACAGTCGGAATAGCCGACACCGCCGTCGCCCGCAGCGTGATCACAGAGCAGGAAGCAGGCCAGATGGAACTGGCAGATGTGGTCGTCCAAGGCCGGACAAACAGCGGAACGGCGGTCTACGTCTTAGCCGAAGCGTCAATCACCGTCCAAGAGCACGACATAGAGAGAGCAAGGGACAGGGCGCGGATCCTCGAGAAGGCCAGCGGTACACCGACCACCGCCGCGGCCGTGGGAATATCCATCACCGCGAAGGCAGCAGATGCCGCGCAGTCTGAGAAGGTGACCTTCATCAACATGGACCCTGACGGCCGGTACATCCCGCCTCTGGAAGAGGAAACAGCCAGCGGTGGGGAAGCCGGTTGAGCCGCGAAGACAGCCAAGAACCCACCCAGCATGAGTCATCCCGAATTTTGGAAGGGGCTGAGAATAGGGGTGGTGAATTAGCCAGAGGGCGCTCAGGGCAACGCGGAGTCTGGGGAGCGGTATTGCGGCTTGGCGGTACCGCTCCCCTGTTCTATGGCACCAGCCTCGGAGCAGGTTCTGGACCAAAGACGCCAGCTCAGGAGCCAGCAGGGATAGCAGGAAGGCGTAGACCAGGGTGACCATGAGCAGGAGTTTGAGCCGGTTTTCCCAGAACCAGAGCCGGGGGCTCTCCATGGCCAGATCCGTCTTGCAGGCCCGGTAACACATCTCCACCTGCCAGTGCCGGGCGTAGGCCATGACCACCCGCCAGGCGTCATCGTTGGTGGCGATGGGTTCGTTGGTCAGCAGGTACCAGGGAGTACGGCCCTTGCCGGGCCGTGAGACCACCAGCCACAGTTCCCCGTCGACTTGGGGATGGCTCACCGGGACCGCCACGATGCCGGTCTTGCGATATTGACGGCGGCGGGTATCCCAGATCTGGCGGTGGTCAAAGGAGCGTTTGCCCCGGGTGATATGCCAGGCGGGACGCTCGCCCCTCTCGTCGGACAGGCGGTAGCGGGTGGGCCAGCGCATAACGAACCGCAGTTGGTTGGTGCTAAGTTTCCTGAGCCATGGCGCGCCTGCGAATCCCCGGTCGAAGACGTGGCCCACCCGCCTCTGCCAGCTTCCGGCGCACTGGGAGAGCAGCGACGTGGTCTGTCCCCGCCGGTCTCCGGCCAGCCTGCCCCGGCTGGTCCACCAGCGCATGGCGGCCAAAGAGGGAGGCCCCTGCATTCCGGCCACCATCACAGTGAGCCACTGCAGGCCGGGCACGAACACCGGCGGCCCACCGGGAGGATTGTAGTAGCCCGGCTTGATGCGTTTGAGGCGGGCCGCCTTGCCGGAGCGGACCGGACACAACCCCTCCAGGGCGATGCTTTCCGGCTTCTCCAGCACACTCTCGTCCCAGATGGCCAAGGCCGTCCCGCCCTGTTGCTCCAGCCGGGTCAGGTACTGGTCTGCCCGGCACCAGAGGAACCTCTCCAACAGAGTGTGGGACCACTTGGGAGAGCGCAGCAGGTTGCTGAGCCGTTTGGTGCCGGCTGGGGCCTGTGCCGGGGAGAGAATGTGGGCCCCCAGCTCGCTGAGCAGCAATCCTGACCGGGAGTGCCGCAAACGCACAATAGCGATCAGGGCCAAGAACAAAGTGCGCGCCAGATGCCGGTCGGCCTGCCGGTCCAGCCATTGTTCCAGAGGTCCCATTGTTCCAGGGGTCCAATGAATGATTGCAGCAGATTGGCAACCTCTCGCCCTTGCTCCCACCCCACCCCATGTTGCAACATAGCAGAAGACCCCTCCCGGTGTTTGGTGAATGAACAATCCCATTCCACCTGAAGGGGTCTTTCTCTGTGCCTGTTTTTCTATGCGGTTTTTCGCTTGTTTACCAAACTCCGGGATGACTCGTGTTGCGTCTTGGGGTCGGCGGATGGTCCGGGGGTTCAGTTCCCGGGGGGCGGTTCGTCGAAGGGCAGGCCCTGCTCCTGCGCTTCTCTCATGCGGTGGTACCAGGCCAGCCACTCGGCCTGGGTCTCGGTTTGGCCCTCGGTACGCCCTTCGGCGCGCGCCTTTTCCCGGCGCCTTTCGAGCCAGTCCTTGATTGCGTCTCTGGTTCCCAGCATGATGTCCATCACCTCGGTCGGGGTTATCGTGTTCGCTGCGGATATTCCGGCTATCAGGGGTATGTCCCTGCCGATGGCCTCAATAACCTCCGCCGGGTTTCCGTGGGCGGTGAGAAAGATTTCCTGGCAGGTCCGGACTAGCAGCCTGTCCGAGAATAAATTTTCGCTCCGTATATCGTCATAATATTCCAGAGTATGTGCTAAACACGAAGTAGTATGAACAACATTATGCTTCTGAAACACCAAGTTGACGATAATCGTTGTACTCCACTATTTCTCGGACGGGCTGCTAGTAGTCAGTCAACCGTGAAATCGGAAGGGTAAAGACGGTGAAGTTTGGTTCGGGCGTCCTGGGTATTGAACCGCCAGTTGATGGCGGCCTGGGCGGCGTTTCGCTCCGTGACCAAGGCTTGGACCTCCCGCCGCAGGGCCTCCTCGCTGGGGAGCCGCTGGCTGAGGCAACAGCGGGACAGTACGCTGAACTCGATTTCCGCCATGTTCAACCAACTGCCGTGCTTGGGGGTGTAGTGGAACTCCAGCCGCCGGGCCATCCTCCGGGCCTCAGCTGCCGGGAAAGTCTCGTACAAAGACGCCGTGCGGTGGGTGTTCAGATTGTCCAAGACCACTCGCACCACCTGGGCTTCCGGGTAAGCCTCGTCCGCCAGCCAGCGCATCCGGTGGCGAAGTCCTGCATGGTGCGCCGTTCGGTGACCTCCACCGGCCGCCAGCCGGCCAAGGGCTCGCAGGCCAGGAACAGGTTGCGGGTTCCCTCCCGCCGGTACTCATAGTCCTCCCGCCGCAGCAGTCCCGGCCGGGGCGGCAAAGCAGGCCGGGTCTCGGCCAACAACTGGGTGGAGGTCTCGTCAAAGCAGACCACCGGCCTTTGGGGGTCATGGGGTTCCTGGTACAGGTCCAGGACGTCCTCCATGTGGGCCACGAAGTCGGCGCTCACCTGGGGGATGCGCCGCTCCTTCTTCCGCCACGGCTTGAGAGCGTTTTTTTAAGACGCTTTCGCACCCCCTCGTGGGACATGGAAGCCGCCAGCCCCAACTCCACCACCTTGCCAGCCAAAAGGCGCAGCGTCCAGTGGTCATGCCCGGGTGGCGGCGGGCGGCAGGCCAGGGCGATCAGGCGGGCTTCGCCCCGGTCGTCCAGCTTGCGGGGCCGGTGGGCTTGGGGACGGTCCTTCAGGACCCCAGCCAACCCATCCTCGCTGAAGCGCTGCTTGACCCGGTACACCGTGCTCAGCGCCACATCCAGCCCTTCAGCCACCCGGGGCGCCGGCCAACCGTCGTCGCTCTTTAGCAGAATCCGCACCCCGGCGCTCACCCGCGCCGTGCTTTTCCCAACCCGGATCAGACGCCGGAGTTCTTCCCGTTGTTCCGGCGTCAGCCGCACCGCGTGCTTGTCCCTTACCATCACCGCCACCTCCGCCATCGACTCTTCCTGCCAGACAGGGCAACCTATTTGGCCCCCTTATTTAACAAATCCTAAAACCAAGTTGACTGACTACTAGTACCGCGTCCGGCTATTTTTGACAAATATAAGAATTGATATAATTGACATAATGGAGGCGTTCTTTGATTGTGAGGAGGTGAGGGGAATGCCGGCCAAGCTATATCGAGTGGACTTGACCGAGGATGAACGGGAGCATTTGTTGGGTATCACCCGGCGGGGCAAATCCTCGGGGCGTAAAGTGAAGCGGTGTTTGATTTTGTGTAAAGCCGATGAAGGCCTTACCGACCAACAGGTGGCGGAAGCCCTGATGGTCGGCCCCTCCACGGTGGGCCGGGTGCGGCAGCGCTTCGTAGAAGGCGGGTTGGAGCGCGCCCTCAATGACCGGCCGCGGCCCGGGCAACGGCGCAAACTTGATGGAAAGCAGGAAGCCCACTTGGTGGCCGTGGCCTGCAGTGCAGCCCCGGAAGGGCACACCCGCTGGACGTTGCAATTGCTGGCCGACCAAGCGGTGAAGCTGGAGTTGACCGGCTCCATCTCCCGGGAGACGGTCAGGCAGGTGCTGAAAAAAACGAACTCAAGCCTTGGCGGAAGAAGGAGTGGCGCATCCCAAAAGTGAGCGCCGAGTTCGTAGCCTGCATGGAGGACCTGCTGGACCTCTACGCGGAACCCTATGACGCCCAGCGGCCCGTAGTCTGTTTCGACGAGACCTCCAAGCAGTTGGTGGCCGAGAAGCGGTCTCCCATCCCGGCCAAGGCGGGACGGCGGGAGCGGTTTGATTACGAGTACCAGCGCAACGGGACCCGGAACTTATTCATGACTTGTGAGCCGCTGGCGGGCTGGCGGCACGTGGCGGTGACGGAGCATCGCGCCATGGAAGACTTCGCCCATCGGATGCGCTGGCTGGCCGATGCTGCTTACCCCGAAGCGGAGAAGGTCCGGGTGGTGCTGGATAACCTGAACACCCATAGGCCCGCCTCCTTGTACGAGACCTTTGTACGAGACCTTTGAGCCGAAGGAGGCCAGACGGGTGATCCAACAGCTGGAGTTTCACTATACCCCCAAGCACGGCAGCTGGCTCAACATGGCAGAGATTGAGTTCAGCGTCTTCAGCAACCAATGTTTGAATCGCCGCATTGAAGATGAGGCGTCGCTCAAACGGGAAATTGCCGCCTTGGAGACCGAACGAAATCAGGCTGCGGCAACCATCAATTGGAGATTCTCTACCACCGACGCCCGGGACAAGCTTCAACATATCTATCCATCGGTTTCACACTGACGCGGTACTAGGGTGAGGGACAGGGTCTGGATGGTGAATAGCCCGGAGTAGAGCGGGCGTCACCTTTTCTTGATGCTCCAGATGGACTGTCTTTCGTGATCCCTTTCGTTCGAGAAGGTTCTCCTGCGGATTTTGCCGATTATTCGCCGGGGCTGTCAAGTTGGGGCGGTGTTGCCGGGGCTGAGAGAAACGGGGCCTTTTCGAGTCTCGGGGAGGGGGTCTTGCTCCGGCCGGAGGCCCGCCGCGGGCGGCGGTCAGCGGCGGGGGATGGGCCGCGGCTCCGTTCCTGCTTAGCCCGAATCCACCGATGGACACGGAAGGACGGCGTGAGGACAGTGGAAGGGGGGTGAGGGAGTTACAGGGGCGATGATCCGGGCTCGAATTCGGGTAGACGGGAGGTTGGCGGGCGCTCTGCAGGCGCTTTTGGGGGGCCGCCGCTGGCGGCCTGCAGTGGCTGTGGTGAGCGAAATGGCGGGACAGGCACGGCGAGAGGGGCTCGCGGACCGGGATGGCGCGAGTTGGCGGGGACGTTCAGTTGGCCGGACGTTGGGACAGTGGCGGACGGGTGCCGTCAGGCCGGGAGTGGAATGGCTCGCAGCCGTGCCAGGGCGCGACTGACCTTCTCCTCCCACGGCCGGCGCTGGGGAAGATGCAGGGTGAGCCGTCCGGCCCGGGAGAAGAACCGCCGCCGGTGCAGCCGTGGTGGCGGGCGCCCTCCTTGGCCAGTCCGCAGCAAAATTATGCCCGTGCCCGGCCTGTGCAGAGGCGACTAACTGGTGAGTCCGCCCCAGCGGTCACGGCGTGACATCTTAAGTTAGTGGGGAGCAAAGTTATGCCCGTGCCCGGCCCGTGCAGAGGCGACTAACTGGTGAGTCCGCCCCAGCGGTCACGGCGTGACATCTTAAGTTAGTCGGGAGGTCTCGCAGACCGTCGAATCAAGGTCGATGGTCAACGGCCCGTCTCCTGGTCCGGCCCCGGCGGCCCAGGCCTGAGCCAGCAACTCGCGGCTCACCCGGTCCGGTTGGCGGACATGGCCCCACCGGAAGCTGCGCAGGAAGGCGCCCGGGGTGGAGGGAGCCTTGGCCGTGAAACCGGGAACGCGGGCGGTCCCGCCGACGCGCAGCTCATCGGCGCCGCCGATGCAATCGCCGCCGGCCAGGGCGGAGGCCGCCAGCGTCATCAGCTTGTCGCCGGTGTTGGCCCGGCCCGGCGCATCGCCCAGGTCGAGGCGCTTCCGAGGCGCTTCCGGAGTAGTTGGGGCAGGCCAAGGCGCAGGGCGAGGGTGGCCGGAAGGATCAGCCCGGCATTGGCCGCCAGGCGGTGGCCGCCGAAGGTGATTTGGACCCGGCCGGGGTGGTGGCGTGGCAGCATCTATTGGGTGCTCCTTGTTCCGGGGCCGGGTTGCTGTTACAAACCATTATCCCAGATGCACAGGAGCGCCTTCTTGCGGCTTCAGGTCGCTGACCCGGCGCCCTCCTTTCGGTGGATTCGGGGTAAGGAAACCTCTCCACTGGAGGACCGGCGCATCCAGAACCTGGGCATCTCGGCCAGCGGGACACCGCGTTCAACCCATGATCAGGCCGGGTTGCGGGACAGCCATCGTTTTGAGCAGGTCCCGTGTTCCCAAATGGATTGACTAATGTCTGGCTGGAGCCTTCCCGGCCGCTATGGCAGCGGGTGCGGAATGGGGGTAACGCCTCATTGGGCGGCCGGCCTCGCAGCTAAATCACATGATGTCCGCAGGTCAACTACTGCTGTATGAACGGAGTCCCTATAATAAGTTTCGGGTTGGAGTTGCGTTACTCGCCAAGCATATAGGGGAAGCGCATCTCCCGACTCCTATGGGAGGCTGAGGGTTGGCCAGTTTGAATATCCTGGTTACCGGATGCGCCGGCTTCATCGGGTCCAACGTGGCGTCGCTGCTGCTCGACATGGGCCATACAGTGCGAGGAGTTGATAACCTTATTGATTCGTCCGGCGCCCGGCTCAAGGAATGGCGGTTGAACCGGCTTCTCCGGCGGCCCGGCTTCACTTTCCGGCGTCTCGACATCTCGGACACTGAGCCGTTGAGGCTCGTTTTCCGGGACAGCGACCAGAGCGGCCCGGTGTCTGCGGTAATCAATCTTGGCGCTCTTGCCGGAGTCCGGGACAGTGTGGCAAATCCCCGGGCCTACTATGAAGCCAACGTTCTGGGCACCATCAACCTCCTGGAGTTTTGCCGGGAATTTGGCGTCGGCAAGTTCGTGCTTGCGTCAACTTCCAGCGTCTACGGGGTTGAGGCAGACGGCCCAGTCAGCGAGGACGCGGATTCCAGCAAACCGCTGTCGCCTTACGCGGCCTCCAAGAAAGCTGCCGAGACGCTGCTGTACTCGTACCACCATATCCACGGCATCGATGCCGTCGTGTTGCGATATTTCACCGTTTACGGGCCGGCAGGCCGCCCGGACATGAGCGTCTTCAAGTTCATCCGCAGCATCGCCGAGGGAGAGCCCATTACAATCTACGGCGACGGGACGCAGCAGCGGGATTTCACCTATGTGGACGACATTGCCCGGGGAACCGTGGCGGCACTGTCTCTCTCCGGATACGAGACCATCAACCTGGGCAACGGCAGGTCTGTGGTTCTGAACGACGTTATCCGTATGATCGAGGACGGTGTCGGGCAATCGGCGAAAGTGCTGTATCAGGAGCGGCACCCCGCCGACCCGATGATGACTTGGGCCGACATCAGCCACGCCCGAAATCTATTGGGCTGGACGCCGGATGTTGGGATCGAAGAGGGGATTCGTCGAACCGTTGACTGGTACATGGAACATAGGGATTGGGCCAAGGCATTAGGGTGAGCCGACGGGCGGCGTCAAGAATTTGGGGCCAGATAGTCGTTCCGGTGAACAAACCGGCCATCACCAGCCAGAAAATGGTCAGCCACCAAGTCTCAATCGTCCACCAAGTGTACAGTGGATACAGCCCCGCCAAGCCATGGAAGGGAGGGAATCCCATGTCGAACGGGTCGACGGCGATGGTGATCTCTCCGCTCCGTCCGGCCAGCGCCAGACCGTAGGTGGTCGCCAGTGTCAAGGCCCCAAGCAGGGCAACGGTGATCTTGCCCCAAATGGGCGCCCTGACTATCAGCAGCGCGATGGGTAAGACGAAGAGGGGCAGCACCGATAGCAAGGTGCGACCGGGGAACCACCATCCCATCATGGTAATGGCGACGAATGTTGCAATTAAAATCTGCAGGAATATCAGCGCAAGCACCAGCCGGTGTGCTGATGCGGCCACTGCCAAGAGCGCCATGCCGGGCGCCACTGTCAGTAGCAGGGGCGCCCAACGTCCAATTCCAAAACGGCGGTCGATGAACAGGCCCCAAAGCCGGTAGTACCTTTCTCCGAATTCGATGTGTCCTCCCAAAATATCAATCGTATTCCATCGGGCATAGACTACATTGACGCCGTAGGGGGTCAAGCCGCCGAAGACGTGCAGATGGAACCAGATGAAAAATCCGGCCGATGCGGCTCCTACAATTACCAGGGCCATCCGTCCCAACCGGTCTGCCTTCAGTAAGAAATACCAGGACACCAGCAATGCCAGGGGCGCGTACTTGATCCCGAGCCAGCACATCAGCGACAGCACCGCCACAAGCAGCAATCCGTCCGCAATACCGAGCAGGTGTCGCCGGGTCACCAACAGGAGTGAGAGCACCAGTATCAATGCCGCCGGAAACTCAGGGTAAATTTCGGTGGAATATATAAATGCAGTGGCCGTCAACCCGACGCCCAGTGAAACGACCCAGCTGACTACCCGCTGGCCACTGAGACGGTCTGCCAGCACGAAGGCGAGCGACATGGCGGCTGCCGCCAGTACCAGTAACTGTATCTGAGCCCCGGCCAGACCGCCGAGAGCAAAGCCCGGGATCACCAGGACCGACAGCCCCGGGTTGTGGGGGCTGAGCAGCGGGCCATCGGGCAACGGGACAGACTGCTGCCACAAGCCATCGGGGTGGTCGAAAAAGGACTTGTAGGACTTCGTGGCGTACTGGTTCCGAAGATCAAAGTCCCCGTCAGCCAGCAGGCTTTGGGTGGTCAGCAAGTAAAAGGGCTCGTCTCCAGTTATGGAGGCGCCCCGGGTCGCCCGTATATCTACCGAGAATGCGTAGGCTACGCACAGCAACAGAAAAAGAGCCGCGGCAGCCAGCAGCAACTCTTTTCCTTTAACCCACCGGGCAACAAATCGGGATACAGGAACCCGCGTCAAGGGAGAACGCCGACCTCCCTGAGCAGGTCAAGTGTGCCTTCCAAATCGCTCAGGCTGCCCAGGTCAACGTTGGGTGGATCGAGGGAGTCCAGAGGAGGTATATCTCCTTCCGGCTCAACTCCGGCGGCGACCGGGTATTCCTTGATTTCCGAGGCGAAGTATTTCTGTGCAGGCTCCGATAGAAGGAATTCGATGAATTCCTCGGCGGTTGCCTTGTTTTCAGACACCTTCAATATGCCGGCGCCAGCCACCAGGACCAGCGCTCCCGGATCGCCGCTTCCTATGAAGTGGTTACGGGCGGTGAATTCCGGCCCCTGTTCCTCCAGAAACCTCTCAAGGTAGTAGTGATTGACGAATCCCACGTCCACCTCACCGTTGGCGGCAGCCGCCACGATGGAAACGTTGTTTGGATATTCCTGGGCGTCGTTGTCTTTCATCCCTTCCAGCCACGAACGGGCGCCATCCTCTCCCAGCTGTATCCGCAGTGCCGTTACGAAAGACTGGAAGGACCCGTTCCGGGGCGCCCAACCCACCCGGCCTTTCCACTCCTCTGACGTGAAGTCCAGTATGGAGTCCGGCAGGTCCGTTTCCGGATCGATGGTTTCGGTGTTGTAGATGATGGTCCTGGCCCGCCCGGACGTGCCAATCCATCGCCCGTTGGGGTCCCGGAACCTGGCGTCGAGCTTGTCGAGGGTAGCCTGCGGCAACTCGGCCAGCATTCCCGTCGCCGCCAGACTGCCGAGAGACCCGGGGTCCTGCAGGAACACCACGTCGGCAGGCGTGTTGTCTCCCTCTTCGAGCAGGGTGGCAGCGGTCGACGCGCTGCCTGCGTACTTGACCCGGATCGCAACGCCGGTCTGATCGCCGAAGGCCTCCAAAAGCGGATGCACCAGTGTTTGCGAGCGGCCTGAATATACGGTGAGAGTACGTTCCTGTTCTAGAGTACGTTCCTGTTCTGCTGTAGGCGCCTCTGTCGGCGGAACCGGGGAGGGCGATCCGCCGGAAGCGGACGAGCCGGTTGGTGTTGCTGGTGAAGTCGCCGCCGGAGGGGGCGATTGCTCGCCTCCTCCGCAGCTTGCCAGCGCCAGGGACAGCGCCACAGATAGAGCCGCTAACGCCAGCAGCATCTGCGGGTAATTCCGGCGACGAAACTTTGCCATTCGTATTCCCCTAATCCGGTGTCTCAGTTGGTTACTCGAAGCTGGTGACCAGGTCGGCCTGCGTCAGCAGGAGCGCTGACGCAACCCGGTTCAGGGCAGCCAGGGCCTCATCACGCGACGCCTCCGTAATCTGGTCCGCATCGGCTTCGAGGTAGGCGATGATTGTCTCGTCGGAAGCCGCGTTTGCCTTGGCGACTTCGGGCTGGATGGACTGGTAGAACGCCAGGGCTTCGACCTGGTGGGTTCCTGGATCTTTGCCGTCCTGAACGTCATCATATGCGACGCCCATGTACCGCACCGTGCCGAGGTAGAAGATGGCGTTGTAGCGAGAGTAAACCTTCTGTGCGGCGACCTCGTAGGCGGCATCGTCCATGTCGGCAGCCGCCTGCTGGGCCTCGGCCATGGCCTGGCGCAGCGGGACGTCGATGGTGCCCTCGCGGCCGAAGTTGGCTTCGCGTTTAAGGGCGGTCGCCGCCAGCGAGTTGGGGTATTCCCCGTCGACTTCCTCGCCGACATAGACGGCCCATGCCTCATCGACAAGACGCGCGCTCTGGCGCTCCCCGCCAAGGAACATGTAACGCTTGGACCAGTGGTAGATGATCCTGAGTAGACCCTTCTGGACAGCCTGTCGCCGCTGGGCATCGGTGTATTCCTCCGCCTCTCCGCGCAGGCGTATTGCGTTGCTGACCGGAGAGTCCAGGAAAGTGGCTGACTCATAGAAGGCCACGGAATCAGGAAACTCCTCGCTCCGGCGTGGGTCACGGGCGAAGCCGCGCAGGGTGCGGCTGCTGGTGCCGATGCGGGTGTGCATACCCGCCTCATAGAGCAGCAGGATCTCTGCCTCAGGCAGTGGCCTCCCCTGCTTGACCACGTCGGTCAGGGCCACTATCTCCTGGTAGTCTGTGGAAATCTTCTGGTAGATCTCCCGATGGCTGACCGGGGTGTAGATGCCGTCGGACTTTGTCGGATTGTCGCGGTCGGTCTCATAGCTGAGACCAGCGGGAATGAGGAACCTGCCGGTGGCAGGCGCGCCGCCGCTGGGTCCGGTCCCGGTGTCAGCCGTAAACTGAGTGACGAGGTCAGCCTGCGTGAGTAATAGTGCCGACATTGCCCGGTTAAGGGCAGTCAGCGCACCGTCGCGTAGGGAGGCGGTCAGTTGGTCAGGAGCCATCTGGAAGTAGGCGACGATCGTCTCGTTCGATGTCGCGTTGGCCTTGGCGACCTCGGGCTGAATTGACCTGTAGAACGAGAGTCCTTCGACCTGCGCGGTCCCGGTGCCGTAGCTGTCGCCGGTGTCCGCCTTCTTGTAGGCCTCGTTCATGTACTTTACCGTACTGAGGTAGAAGATGGAGTTGAAGCGCGAGTAAACTTTTTGTGCGGCGACGGCGTAGGCAGCGTCATCCATGTCGGCAGCCGCCTGCTGGGCTTCGGACATGGCCTCGCGCAGCGGGGTGTCGATGGCGCCCTCGCGGCCAAAGTTGCCCTCCCGTTTGAGGGCGGTCGCTGCCAGCGAGTTGGGATACTGGCCGTTTACCTCTTCACCGACGTAGACGGCCCATGCCTCATCGACAAGACGCGCGCTCTGGCGCTCCCCGCCAAGGAACATGTAACGCTTGGACCAGTGGTAAATGATCCTGAGTAGACTCTTCTGGATCGCCTGTCGTTGCTGGGCCGGGGTGTATTCCTCGGCCTCTCCGCGCAAACGCACCGCGTTGCTTATCGGACTGTCGAGGAAGGTGGCGGACTCATAGAAGGCCATCGAGTCCGGGAACTCTTCGCCCCGGCGCGGGTCGCGGGCGAAGCCGCGAAGCGTCCGGCTGCTGTTGCCGATGCGGGTGTGCATGCCCGCCTCATATAGCAGCATTATTTCGGCAAGGGGCAGCGGCCTGCCGATGTTGATCAGGTTGGTGAGGGCGACTATCTCCTGGTAGTCCGAGGAAATCTTCTGGTAGATCTCCCGGTGGCTGACCGGGGTGAATATACCGTCGGACTTGGTGGGGAGGTCGCGGTTAGTCTCATAGTTGAGGCCGGCTGGAATCAGCAGGCCACCCGTGCCGCCGTGCCCCTCCACCGGCACCATTACGGTGGTGACGGCGGTAACGGCGGCCGGACCGGATACTGACCCGGAACCCGTACCTTGGCCGGACACCGAACCCGATCCCGTTCCAGCACCGGATACCGACCCCGAACCCGTGCCGTGGCCGGAAACCGACCCGGAACCTGAGCCGGAGCCGGAACCCGTTCCGGTGCCGGATGCTGACGCCGAAGCCGAACCAGCCCCGGAGCCGCTGCCGATCACGGTAACGGCGGGGCGGTCTTCGCCTTGGCGTGCTCCTTCCGCAACCGCTTGGGCAGCCTCGGCCGCAGTTTGGGCAGCCTCAGCCGCGGCTTGTGCTTGCTCGGCCGCCGATCGCGCCGCCTCAGCCGCCGCCTCTGACCCGGCATCAGACCCGCCCACCGCGGGTTGGGCAGGTTGGGAGGTTGGTGCTGCGGTTGGTTCATCGTCTCCACAAGCAACCGCCAAAGCGAGCGACAGAATGAGCACGGGCAGCAACGCCCATAACAACATCTGACGCCATAGTACTAGTACCGTTTCCAGAAAGTCTTACAATCATAAAGAAGATCAGGTAGGCTTGGGTAAAATCCTTTAGTGAGGCCGTACCTGACATGCCTGTCTCCAAATACAAAGTCGAACTGACCCAATCCGAACGCTCCGCTCTGATTGAGGTATCCCGCCGGGGCAAGCCGTTAGCCCGCACGCTAAAGCGGGCCCTTGCGCTGTTGAAAGCTGACGAAGGACTCTCAGACCGCGAGGTGGCTGAGGCGGTCTCGATCAGCGCCGCCACTGTTGCCAGAACGCGGAGACGGTTCGTCGAGGAGGGACTCGAAGCCGCCATCAACGACCGGCCACGGCCAGGCCGGGGGCGCAAGCTGAGCGGCATACAGGAAGCGCACCTCGTCGCCATCACCTGCAGCAATGCGCCCGAAGGACACACGAACTGGACGCTCCAGCTACTTGCGGACAAGGTGGTGGCGATGGAGTTTGCCGGGAGCATCTCCCTGGAGACGGTGCGCCAGATACTCAAAAAAACGAACTCAAACCATGGAAGAAGAAAGAGTGGTGCATCCCCAAGGTGAGCGGGGAGTTCGTGGCCCGGATGGAGGATGTGCTGGACCTGTACCACGAAGACTACGACCCGGAGCGTCCCGTGGTGTGTTTCGACGAGACCTCCAAGCAGTTGATCGAGGACGTGAGGCCGCCCATCAAGGCCAAGCCCGGACGGGTGGAACGCTATGACACCGAGTACCAGCGAAACGGGACCCGAAACCTGTTCATGTTCTGTGAGCCGAAGGGAGGATGGAGACACGTCGAAGTGACCGGGCGCCGCACTGCTGTGGACTTCGCTCACCAGATGAAGTGGCTGGTTGAGGAGGCGTACCCCCACGCCAGGGTCGTCCGGCTGGTGTTGGACAATCTCAATACCCACAAGCTGGGCTCGCTCTACGAAGCCTTTGGAGCGTCCGAAGCGCGTCGTATAGCTAAGCGCCTGGAGTTTCACCACACTCCCGTGCATGGAAGCTGGCTGAACATGGCCGAGATCGAGTTGAGCGTCTTCAGCAGACAGTGTCTGAACCGCCGGGTCGGCGGTGAAGTGTTGCTGCGGCAGGAGGTCGCCGCGCTCGAACGCGAGCGCAACGATGCTGGCGCCGTCATCGACTGGCGGTTCTCCACTCAAGACGCCCGCAGTAAACTCCAACATATCTATCCATCAGGATTAAATTGAAACGATACTAGTGGTTTGAATCGGTTAAGCACTTCCTAAACCAATACCAAGGTGGGATGTGCATTTCGGGGGTCTTGAAGACGACCTAAAGGACTCCACGGCACTTCATCTCACCTTTACGTCCCAACTGGGGGCGACCGACAGTGCGGTCTAGCGATATGTACATTTCACCTTGGCTTTAGTTTAGTACCGTTTCCACTTGAATATGCCTTATATCGGATATCTGTTAATCATTCCCGCGCAAGCAGGAATCCAGAGTTAGAGGCAGCCTTCCAGTATCAATAAATCTAACTGGAAACGGTACTAGTCCTCCTTAAATTTGTTGTCGCATTTCTAGCTCAGCATCTCCCGCAGCATTGCCGTCGGCACCCGCCAGAGATACTTGATGCCAATAAACGACTTCCCCTTGGTTCGAAAGCGGTATGAAATGGGCACTTCCTTCATCCGCATTCCCTTCTTGAGAAGGTCGAGGGTCAAGACTTGGGCGTAGTTGTAATCATGGATAATCTCGGCGCATTCGAGGGCGCGGCGGGAGAACGCGCGAAACCCGGTCTGGCCGTCGGTGATGCGACGCCCTGCGGCAAGGCAAAGCAAACCAGTGAAAATAAGGTTCGCTACCAGACGCAGGACCGGTTGGCGCTCCCTGGTTCCCAGGTAGCGTGAGCCGAGAACGTAATCCGCTTCCCCGGAATCGACGGGTTTCAACAAGTCGGGAATCTGCTCCGGCGGGTACTCGCCGTCGGCGTCGACGTACACTGCGGCCCGCGCGTCCATCTCCCTTGCCGCCGCCAGCCCGGTCCTGAGGGCGGCCCCCAATCCGCGGTTGTTGGAATGGCTGACCACCAGGTCCGCGCCGTGTTGCCGGGCAACTTCACCACTCCCATCCGTAGAGCCGTCGTCAACAACGATGACGCGCATATTCGGCGCTTTCCCGGTGGGTATTCGGGCCAGGGTGCCGGGGAGGTTTTCCGCTTCGTTGTAGGCTGGAACAATTACGGCCAGCGGCTTGGATTCTTCGGCGGCTTCAGTTACGGCCAACACTTGCCCCACCGACTGCGCCGGCGGCCTCGCTCCCAGGAAGTAGGCGATAGTGGGAGCCACGTCCGTGACGGACCGGGGTTCCTTAAACTCCCCCGTTCGATCCACCGCCGCTCCCCACATGATGCAAGGGACGTAGGTTTCCTCAGGACTCATGTGCCCATGCCCACCGATGCCGATGCCCTGGCCGTGGTCCGAGGTGATCAGCACCGTTGCGTCGTCCAGGTATCCGCGCTGCTGGCACCAGTCGAGAAATTCCTCGATGATCCGGTCCGTGGCCTCGATCTTCGACAGGTACTCGGCGTTGTAGCTGCCCCGGGCGTGCCCGGTCTGGTCGACGCTCAGCAGTTGGACAGCCAGCAGGTCCGGCTCGTCGCGCTCCATAACGGCCTTGGCCCTGGCTATCAGCGCGTCGTCGATTTCGTCGTTGTGGGTTACAGCGGTCACCGTCTCCACGTCGCCGCCGAAGGCGTCCACCAGATGCGCTATGCCCACCAGCCGTCCATTCAGTCCCGAATCCCGCAGCGAGTCGAAAATGGACTCGCACTTTACGCCCAGACTGGGGACGAAATTGCTGCGCATCCCGTGGGCCTTGGGCGGCGCGCCGGTGAACATGGAGCTGAAGCCGGTTACGGTGCGGGCAGGGTATACGGTCGAGGTATTGACATAATCCGCACCCTGCCGGCGAAGACGGTCGATGCAAGGAGTGTTCGCCTCCCGCAGCCGGTCCGCCCGGCAACCGTCGATGACAATGGCGATGAATCGCTTGCATCGGCGGCGACCCTCCGCCGCAACCAGTCGTGTGGGCGCCAGAGACGGAGCGGGCGGCCAGGTAAAGAACCATTGGTGAACCAACACGGCGGTTAAGCCCATCCCGACGATGAAACCCTCCACGGCTACCACGGTGTTCAGGCCCGGGCGCTCCACCATCAGCAGGAAGGGGAGCACCAGCAGCAGGGTCTTCGGTATCTGTTCAAGGAAGTTGCCGCTGGTCGGGTCAGGGTTTTCCAGCACCAGCCGCCAGAATCTCGTGAAATTGGTCCACGGAGTCCCAATTCGCAGGTGGTAGTAGACAGTGCCCCAGAGAAAGACCGTGAAGGTCAGATAGAGCCCAAGCACCAAGGCAATTGCCGTCAGGTCTATGAAGCGAAAAGCCGCCAGGAACATCCCCAGAAAGAGCCACAACACAATCCGCAGCTTGAGCGGGAAATCAAAGCGGTAAAAGAGCAGGAAGAGGGGAACCAGAGCGGCCAAGGCAATCCCCGCTTTGGGCCAGTACCCGGCGTCGGTCAGGTGGGGAATGCTCAGAAATGCCAGAACACTGACTACGAAGACTGGTGTGAAGGGCTTGCCTTCGTTGAATACGTTCCAGAGACGGGCTGCCACTACTTCAAAGCGGGAGGCGGCCTTGGCCCCATCCGCCGACCCGCGCAGGCTGCCCAGAGGGTTCAATTCGGGCAGCTTTCCGACCGCCGTTAATGTGAATGCCAAGGCTACGGTGTACGAATATGCGAACTTCAGGCCGTGGGTGGCCACTGCCAAGGCCAACCCCTCCTGCCACGGGACCCCGTGAGCATACAGGGCCCCGGTCATTACGGCCTCATAAACGCCGATTCCCCCGGGAGTTACGTGGAACACCTGGAACAGGATGGTGAAGGCGGTGACGGCAACGGCGGCGGCTATGGAAATCTCGACCCCAAGGGCCTTTGCCGCAACGATGATTACCCCGGCTTCCAGGACCCAACTGGGCAGTGTCCACAAAGCGGCGCAGGCAACCCGCCGGCCCGACACCTGCCTGAGGTGAAACTGCAAAACATCGATCCGGGAGCGCAGCGGTCCCGGCAGCCATTTGTGGCTACGGCCCCAACGAATGAGGAGCAGGATCGTTCCGCATCCAAGAATCACCGCAGCCGGCAACGCCAGCCCCTTTAACCAAAACCCCCCTCCGTCGGAAAGGGAGACGACGAGGCCAACCACGGCGGCAATGGCCAGCAGCGCCGCAAAATCCAGGATCCGGGCGATGGCTGTTGTGATGCCGGCCGCGGCTATCGGGACTCCATATCTTGTCGCCATCAGGGGACGAACGAATTCGCCCATCTTTACTGGCGCAAGATGGTTGACCAACAAACCGGCCTGCATGGACACGAATAGCTGATATATACCCATCTGGTGGACTATTAACGAGCGCCAAGCAACCGCTCTTAGCCAAAAAGCGCCGGTATAGGTGATGACAAGTACGGCCAATAACCATGGGTGCGCTCCGAATTTCAGCATCGCGCTATGTAACTGCGACCAGTCGGCTAGGGAAATCAGGAGAAACACGGCCAGTACCATAACGGCTAGAGACATGATGACCCGGGGAGCCGAGACCGTCGGCCATCTTGTCTCTTCAAGCTCTGGAGGAGTCAATTTATGAATAGGAGACACTGTTCCATATTCCGAATGTACAGAATTCCAATAAATATGTCTTAATGTTATACTACTCGTCGTGTAATATCTTCTATTAAATCAGTTAAGACGTATATCATAGACTCGTGTACATGTCAAACAATAATTCTTCCAAGCGTTTTTCATGCAATGCCCAGGCGATGCTCGCATGGCGGGCAGCCCATTCCTGCGGTCTGGGCGCGGACGGGGATTTCGGGACACGGAAAGCGCCAGAAAGGAGACCACAATTGAGAATCACGGTGGTTGGACTGGGCCACTTGGGGACGGTGGCCGCCAGTGGGCTTGCAATGGCGGGGCATCAGGTCACCGGGGTAGACATTGATGACCGACGCATCGAGAAGCTGAGGGAGGGCGTGGCGCCCGTCTACGAGCCGGGTCTCGACGAGTGGGTGGCTGCCGGTGTTGACAGGGGCAGTCTGCGCTTCTTTCACCTGGGCGAGTTCGCCGGGCGCCTGGGTGATGTTGTGTTGGTTGCCACGGGCACGCCGCCAAGCGCTAACGGGGAAGCAGACCTGAGCCAGGTGCGTTCCGCGCTGGCCTGGGTCAGAAGCCGCAATCCCGAGAATCTGGTCCTTGTGATGAAGAGCACCGTCCCCCCAGGCAGCGGCGCGGCGTTTCTCCGGCAAGACCTGAATGCTTTGGATGTCGCCTACGTGGCCAACCCCGAGTTCCTGAGGGAAGGACGAGCGTTGCAGGATTGGAAATTCCCCGACCGCATCGTTCTCGGAGCCAACCACGAGCGTCGAGAAGCCGTCGGCGTCGTCAAGAAGATGTACTCAGGGATCGAGGCTCCCTACCTGTTAACGGACATCACCAGCGCTGAAATGCTCAAGTACGCCAGCAATGCTTTCCTGGCGACTCGAATCTCCTTCATGAACGAAATCGCCTCATTCTGCGACCAGGTGGGAGCCTCCATCGACGCGGTGAGCAAGGGCCTGGCAATGGATGCCAGAATGGGGGATATAGTCCGCGCCGGCATTGGATACGGGGGCTCCTGCTTCCCGAAGGACATTCGGGCCCTCGACAGCTTGGCGTCGGCTGCCGGAATTGAGTTGGATCTGCTGAGGTCCGTATCCAGCATCAACGAGCGACAGCGCTCTCTGCCGCTGACCCGGTTGAGCGCCCGGTTCGGCGGAACCATATCCGGACTGACCGTCGGTGTGCTGGGACTGGCTTTCAAGCCCGGCACCAACGATGTCCGAGACGCCGCGTCCCTTGACCTGGTCAATGCCCTGGTCGGCGAGGGGGCAAGGGTTCGGGCCTTCGACCCTCAGGCAATGGAACCTGCCCGCGAGTTGTTGCCGTCAAGCGTCGATTTCGTCACCTGTCCCGAGGAAACCGCCCAGGGCGCTGAAGCTCTGCTGCTTCTGACTGAATGGGTTGAAATAGTCGAAGCTGATTGGGTGTCTATTGCCGAAGATATGCGCCGCCCGAAATTCGTGTTCGACGGCAGAAACGCTCTCGATGCCGGGCTTATGACCCGGCTCGGTTTTGAGTATGCCGGCGTGGGCAGAGGGTACGTTGATGCCGGGGTGGTTCGGGGCTGCACAAGTGTGAATTGCCACTCTGAGCCCAAGGCAGGGACGGCGCCCTGACAGAGACCCAAACTAATGCCAAGGTGGGATGTGCATATTGAGGAGGGACAGGGGAAGTAGCGGTCCTGCCTTGTGGGCGGGCTGGAAGCCTTCGCCGAGGACCTTAGCCTGTCCTTCGTCATCCCGGAAATGTAGATTCCACCTTGGCTTCAGTTTAGGACTGCCCATGGAGCAAGACAGCCGACATCCTGCACCCCGCTTGAAACAGGCGGTCAACGATATGCAGAGTCCATCACCTCCAGCGACGAACACAGCCGGTCAACCGGCGGGCCGCCCGGCCCGCATCGCGGGCGGCCTGATGCTGATCACCGCGGCCGCCACTGTGGTAATGATATTCACCCGCGTTTCAGCGGACGCTGACCAGGAGACGCTGCTGGCATCGCTGCGAGCGGTCGAGGATAACCGGGCGATGTACGGTATATCGGGGATAGCCCGGTTCCTGTCCGGCGCGGGATTCTTCGCCGCCGCGTGGTTTCTGCTGCGAACCTGGATTATTCGGGACCGATGGGCCACGCCCCTGGTCCCGTACCTGTTCTCCCTGTCGGGTATTTGCACCGTCCTGTCAGGCGCCTGCGCCGTCCTGATTGCCTTGTACCCCGCGCCCGATATCAGCTACGTCAACGGAGTTGCAACCGGCCAGGCCGTCGAGCTGGTGGAGGTGGTGTCCGGCCTGCGGTGGATTACCGGGAAGATTGGATTCGCTGCAGCCGGCCTGGCCCTCATCGTAGCGGCCAGGTATCAGTGGCAGGTGGGCGGGACGCTGAGAAGGCTCGCACCGCTCTCGGCGCTCATCGGGGTTGCGATGCAGTTCATTTGGGTTGACGCCGCGACCGTCACTCACCCGACAGTGGGCACTGCTTTCTTCCTTTGGCTTCTGGCCGTCGGAACGATGCTGGCCACCGGACGGGTCGAGCGGCACTTCGTCGAGCGATACGGTTTGGGCCGCACCTAACCCACTGTCGGCTATACCCAAGAAGTAATGTGGCTGGGAGATGTATGCCCATGACAACTGCGAAGAGAGGACCCGGGAGGAAAAGCGCGGTCCGGATGCGCCGTCTCAGGGCTATCAGAAGAAAGAAGCGAGATGACGCCAAGGCCCAAGAGACGAAAAGACAAGTGGCCATCCTGCTGAAATCGTGGCTCAGACAGGGAATCGTAGAGGAGCAGGAGAAATTATCGTGAGTGGACTCAATGCGAGGTATGTGGTCTGAATCCTCCTGTTGCTGGCGGCAATGGCAACGCTCGCCTGTGGAGCTGCAGCGACGCCCGCGCCGGTGACGTCCCCTACGGCACACAGGCTCGGGCGAAAGCCCTGCTCATAGGTCAACAGCCTGGCAACTCGGTTCCAGTCGGTGCCCCACAGGCGCCGATCACCACTTGGCTAATGCCCCAAAGCAGATAGCAGATTATAGACAATTAAGTGTTGACATAGTGATATATATGTATATACTTATGCGTTATTGGTGTGCCAACTGATACAGTTGCACATACCTACCATATTTAACTCGTCAAGGCCTCAAAAGTATTCAGCCCCCCGGCGTGTTCGTCCTGCTTGGGGAGATCGAGCGTCCCGTGGTAGTGCCTGGCCGGTCTGCATCGTGTGTGGCATTGGCCGGAATTGTGCCCTAGTCAGGAGGCAGCTATGACGCCTGTGTTTCCATACCTGGTCCGGAGGTCGGACGACGCCTGGCGCGGCGAGTTGCTGCTGCGCCTCAAGGATGGCCGGTCCGCCTATGTGGTGCAGCTTTCCCTCGAGCAGGCGCGGGTCCTCGCCGTCGAGATGCGGGGGCTGGCCACCGACCACTGCCCGCAACACCACCTGACCCTGCGTGTCACCCAGGCTTTGGGCGCCAGCGTCAGTCACGTGGTCATCCGGAGCGCCGGGCAGGCCGATGAGGTGCTGGGGGTGATGGGCATAGCCACCGATAGCGGGCTGCTGGAGGTGACCGTCGACGCCGCGGCGGCCCTGGCCATGGCTATCCACCTGGGACTGCCCATCTTCATGGACGGCGAGTTCTCCCCTGCCGACGGCCCGCTGCGGGCGTCTCAGGGCCTCGGCGACCTGCCGGAGGTCACCCAGATTCCCAGGGTTTTTCGCGACGTTATCGAGGGACTGGAGTTTCCCGGCGCGGAAGGGGAGCTCATGGCCTGAGGCGCCGGTCCAAATCGCCTGTTAGGAGCTGATGAAGTGCCGATCGAGAAAGCTGAAACCCTGGGCGTGTACCATGCGATCTACCGGCGGCGGATGGCGTGGGCATTCAAACCGGCGGCGGTGCCCCGCTCCGCGATAGAGCGGATGCTGGATGCGGCCGTCTGGGCCCCGAACCACCGGCTTACCGAACCTTGGCGGTTCTTCGTGCTGGAGAAGGACAGCCCGGCACGCCGGGAGGCGGGTGACCTCGCCTACGACTGGGTCCTGCAGCGCACCGACGACCCGCGGCGCGCCGGGGCGGCCAAGGAGATGGTCCTGGATCCTCCCTACGTCCTCTACGCCTACTCGGTGCCGGGGGCCGACGAGGAGATCACCAGGGAGAACTATGCGGCGGTGTGCTGCGCGATCCAGAACATCGCGCTGGCCGGGGTGGCCGAGGGGCTGGCCGTCACTTGGGAGACAGGTGGCATCACTAGGCACCCGGAACTGAAGGGGCTGCTGGGCGCGGAAACCGAATGGGACCTGGTGGTGATGCTGCTGATCGGGTTCCCCGGCGAGTCTCCCAGCTCCCGCCGGACGCCGGTCTCCCGGTTCGTCCGGTGGCACGGGAGCGAGTAGACCGGGCCGGCAATACCCGGCCTCCGCCAAGGGAGACGGCGCCGGTTCTCCCTTGGCGGGCTGGGGGAGCGGGGCAGGGTCCGGGCGTACGGCCTTCCTCCGTTGTACGCCCGCGAGCGTGTGGGAACGCTAAAGCCCCGCCCCGATCCCCCGGCTGGTGTCTCAGGGAAGGAGTATGCACCCAGCCGTCCTCTCGGGGACGTGGTGGTCGGGACACGAATTTCCAGGTTCCGCTGCCGCAGAAAGTCTGGGCTGCGCCCCTTGGTATGGCCTGTCGGGGATCATTCTCACGATCAGCCGACGAAAACGGCCCGACAGGTTTCGGCGGCTACTACGGCTGGTAATAGCCAGCGTCGATGCGGCGGGACTGCGCGATACTCGGTTTGCCTGGGCCAATCTCACATCTTCGCCGCGCACTCGAAAGTTTCCGGAACAACCCGCGCAGTCCTGACAGTACTGAAGCAGGGCCTGGGCTACCGGACGGGGCGGCGCATTCCGCTGGCGTTCAGTAGAAATTCGCTTATTGCCTTCTTATTGCCTTGTAGTTGTTCGCCGCTTCTCCTTTTGCTCCTCGTTTGGCCCGTCGCGGGTTTATTGCGCGACAGGAGCCATTAGGATGTCGTGTGGACTGAGTGACATCCTCGGAGCGCGATCTCCGGAGAATTGTGCGGACGGCATACTTGACTTAGTAGCTATGAATTGGCAAGCGTGTGTTGACATTGTATGGTTGTTAGAATAGACTGCCCGCAATTATCATTCCGGCTGGAGGACGCACCGTGTACGTCTGTGTGTGTAAGGGCGTCAGATTCTCCGAGGCAGTCGAAGCGGCGCGCTCATGGGGCGCCGCCCCGGCAGAGCTGATCGAGGCTTTCGGTTTCGACGACGCCGATTCCTGTGGCAGGTGCGCCCGCCGAATAGCCGAGATTTCCGTCATGGTCCGGCTGGAGTTGGACAAGCGCCGGCTGGATCTGGCGGCAGCCTAGAAGGTGACGGGCCAGGTGGATACCGGGAAAATACCATGGAGAACCTCATATGAAAGCCAAGGACGGCGTGATCGAACGCCTCAACAACATCCTCACCATCGAGCTCACCGCCATCAACCAGTACTTCGTGCAGGCCGAGATGTGCAAGAACTGGGGGTTCGAGCGGGTTTATGAGCAGTTCCGCGCGAGCAGCATGGAGGAGATGAAGGACGCCCAATACCTGATCGGCCACATCCTCTACCTGGAGGGCGTGCCCAACCTGCAACGGCTCAACGAGGTGATGGTCGGCGAGTCGGTCCAGGAGGACTTGGAGTTGGACCTCCAGGCGGAGCAGGCTGCGGTGGAAACCCTGAATGAAGCCATAGCCCATTGCGCTTCGGTGAGTGATTTCACCACCCGCAGCATCCTGGAGCAGATGGTCCATTCAGAGGAAGAGCACATCGACTGGATCGAGACTCAACTGGAGACCATCAACATCATTGGCATCGACCTCTACCTGAACCAGCAGATTCGCTCCGGCTGATCCTTCCAGTCATTACACCGCCCCTACCTTGGGCGGCCTGACAGGGCCGCCCTTCTTTGTTGCCCTTCAGACCAGTAGCTCATGTGCACGAATGTCCAGCAGGGTATTGCATTATCTATTTTTTAGTGTATATACACTTTTGACAACATTCATATCGTAACATGATAAACATTGTTCATTGAAAGTTGGAGATATACAACCTTTATCAGGGAGTTCAATATGTCATAGCCAGCCACACTCATATGGGTCGCAATCATGGCCAAATTGTTCATTTTTGTGTTGACCGCTTGCGGGGCGGAACCGCCGCCCACCGAGCCGCCGCTTCCAACAGCGACGCCCGGGCCCGGCGTCGCGGCGGTCAAACGCGAAGTCGTAGCCAACTACGCCGACGGCGTCCACGCCCTGTACGTCAAGAGCCTTGCTTCCGCAACGAATATGGATCAGGCCATCGACCTGTTCCTCAGCGACCAGACCGCGTCCAGCCTCGAAGGAGCGAAGCGGGCCTGGCTCCGGGCCCGGGACGATTATGGCCCGACGGAGGCCTTCCGATTCTACGGCGGCCCCATCGACAACGAAGAGGACGGCCCCGAGGGCCTGCTCAACGCCTGGCCGATGGACGAGTCGTATATCGACTACGTGGAGGGCAACCCCCAAGCCGGCATCATCAACAACCCGGCGGAATTCCCGGTAATTGACGCTGCCCTGATCGAGTCGCTGAACGAGGAAGGCGGGGAGGAGAACGTCTCCACCGGCTGGCACGCCATCGAATTCCTCCTCTGGGGCCAGGACCTGAACGAGACGGGCCCCGGCAGTAGGCCGCTGGAAGACTACACCTCCGGCCCCAACGCCGACCGGCGTGGCGTCTACCTGGCCACGGCCTCTGACCTGCTGCTGGTGCACCTCCGTCAAATAGTGGATGCCTGGGGTCTCGGCGATTCCGGCAACTACCGCGTCGAGTTCTTGGCGATGGAAACCGACGCCGCCCTCACCAACATCATTACCGGGATCGGCGAGCTCAGCCGGGGCGAGCTGGCCGGCGAGCGCATGACTGTCGCCTACGAAGAGCGGTCGCAGGAGGACGAGTATTCCTGCTTCTCCGACAACACCACCGCCGACATCGTCGGCAACGCCCGCGGCATCCAGATGGTCTTCACCGGAAACTACGGAGTCGTCTCCGGCCCGGGCGTGATGACCCTGGCGGCTGTCGCCAACCCCGCCCTGGCCGACCGCCTGGCGATGGAAATCGACCGCAGCGTCGCCCTGGCTGCCGCCATCCCCGGTCCCTTCGACCTGCACCTCCGGGAAATGATCGCCAGCGAGGAGCCGGGAAGGGCGGCGGTACTGAGGACCATCATGTCGCTGGAGGAGCAGACCGACACCATCGTGGCAGCGGCTGAGGAAGTAGGAATCACCATCAGGGTCAGCTAGTGTGACCGAGCCCTCCGGCACACGAGCGGCCAGATTGCGGCGGCTGGGGATTTTATCCTTGGCTGTTGCCTTGGTGTTGACGCCGGTGGTGTTTTTCACCGTCTTCACCTGGGACGCGCCGCCCGCGCCGGTGCGGGTGGTCCTCGTCGAGACTTTGGGCGGGGAAACGACCGCCTTCACCAGCACCCGCAACGCCTTCGGCCTCCCTGCCCGCAACCTGCAGGGTGACGAGCGACGGACCTTCGCC
This sequence comes from Dehalococcoidia bacterium, assembly GCA_965197575.1. Taxonomy (GTDB): domain Bacteria; phylum Chloroflexota; class Dehalococcoidia; order Lucifugimonadales; family UBA3495; genus VXOI01. The sequence goes on along the minus strand of OZ240214.1, from coordinate 3,383,644 downwards.
GTGGGCAACAGCTTCTTCCGCCAGAATTGGGTGACCGCGCCCGCCTCCACCACGGGCCGCGACGGCCTGGGTCCCGCTTTCAACGCCCAGTCATGCTCTTCCTGCCATACGCTGGACGGCCGCGGCAAGCCTCCCGACGGCCCGAACGATCCCGAACGGGGGCTGCTGCTCCGCCTGAGCATCCCCGGCCAAGGTCCGCATGTCGGCCCCATGCCGGACCCGGTCTACGGCGGGCAGTTGCAGGACCGGGCCGTGCTGCTCATCCCACCGGGCCGTGCTGCTCATCCCAACGGAAGGGCATATGATCGTCCTGTACCATGAAATACCCGGGGAATTTGACGACGGCGAACCCTACAGCCTGAGGGGCGTAACCTATGAAGTCGGCGGCCTGGCTTTCGGCCCGCTGCACCCCAAAGTTATGCTTTCACCAAGAATCGCTCCAGCGATTGTCGGCATGGGACTGCTGGAGGCCGTTCCCGAGTCGCCCATATTGGCCCGGGCCGACCCGGAGGACTCCGACGGCGACGGGATTTCCGGGAGGCCCAACATGGTCTGGGATGTTTGGAGTGGAGAACTGGCGCTGGGCCGGTTCGGGTGGAAGGCCAACCAGCCGACCGTGGAGCAGCAGACCGCCGGCGCATTCCTGGGCGACATAGGGATAACCTCCAGCCTGTTTCCCGAAGAGAACTGCCCCGGGGCGCAGCCTGAATGCGGGAAAGCGCCCAACGGCGGCGCGCCTGAAATGCCCGACGAGCGCTTGGCCAAGGTCGTCTTCTATGTCCAGACCCTGGCGGTGCCCGCCATGAGAAACGTCGACGACCCCCGGACGGTCCGCGGCGTACAACTTTTCGCCCGAGCCGGCTGCCACCTGTGCCACACTACCGGCGAGCACCCGGTGGGGGCGGTAGCCCACCAGACCATCTACCCCTTACACCGACCTGCTGCTGCACGACATGGGCGAGGGGCTGGCCGACGGCGCAGGCGACTTCGGCGCTTCCGGCCGGGAGTAGCGAACGCTCCCGCTGTGGGGGATAGGCTTGGTTGAAACAGTGAACGGGCACACCATATTCCCGCACGACAGGCGGGCCCGAAATCTAACCGAGGCGATTCTCTGGCACGGCGGAGAATAGGCTGGCGCCAGGGACGCCTTCCGGGGTTTCACTGGGGAGGAGCGGGAAGCCTTGATCCGGTCCCTGGAGTCGCTGTGAAGCCGGTCCGGAATGCTTCCTGCCTCTGGCTGCTGGCCGCGGCGCTCCTGTTTGCCACAGCAGGTTGCGGCGGGAACGGCTCCGATGTGCCCGGCGAAGCTTCGGCCGTGTCCCGCCAGGGCGTCCTGACCAGCCTGTCGGGTCTGGTGATCGTACCCCGGTACGGACAGTCCGCCGACTCCATAGGCCAACTTGCTGATTTGGTCGGCGCTCTGTGCTCCGCGCCCGAAGCCACTGTCCTGGAAGCGGCCAGGAGCGGTTGGCGTCGAGCCCGTGACGCTTGGACGACGACCGAGGCCTACCGCTTCGGTCCGGCCGTGGAGCGGCGCTCCGTGTCCCTGGTCGGTTGGTGGCCGGTCGCGGCGGAGCGCATCGACCCTACTGTCGCCGAAGGAAAGCCGGTTACCGTCGAGACGGTCTGGCAGTTCATGCCCTCTACCCAAAGGGGGACCGGCGCCATGGAGCGTCTGCTGTTCGGAGAAGGGAGCGAAGGTCTCTCCGGGTCAGGCAGCTCAGTAGGTGCGGATACCTGGAGGCCTTGGCCGCGGTGGCCCATGAAGAGGTCGAGGGTATCCATCGCGACTGGAAGGGTGACGGACAGACGCCGGGCCACGCCGGGTTTTTCGACGGCAGCGCCGCTTCCTCCCTGCATCCCAGGGAAGGGGAGGCGGAGGTGCTGCGTTCGCTGGTGTTCATGGTCCGCGCCATCGCCAACATGCGGCTGGGGGCCGCCCTGGGGGTGGACGCCGACCCCGATCCGGCGGCGATTCCTTCAGGCGCCGCCGGTCACTCCCGCGAGGACCTGCGGCGGCAACTGCTGGGAATCTCCGAGATGTATAACGGGGCCGACGGCGACCCATCCGCGCTGGGCATCGGCCGCATGGTGCGCCAACTTTCGCCGGAGGTCGACGACCGAATGTCGGCAGCCATCGAGAGCGCCGCGGCGGCCGTCGACGGCGTGCCGGGAAGCCTGGAATCAGCCATCGCCGATAACCCCCAGCCGGTGAGGGACGTTTACGACAGCTTCAAAGAACTCCAACGGGTATTGAACACCGAGGTGGTGAGTCTGCTCGGCGTATCGGTAGGCTTCTCCGACACCGACGGCGATAGCTAGTCCGGCGGCCCGCGCTGGGCATAGACCCGCTGGGATGGGCCGCTGTGGTCCCTGAGGACCCACCCCTTCGGCCCGAGGCCGTGAGCAGCCGACGCCAGGTCGGTGGACGGGTTGATCAACCGCTGGTGCTCTCGCCCGTTCATCGACACGAAGACGTCGGCATACACCTGTACGCCCGGATAGCCCCTGGACGTGAAGTCGCCGGAGATGAGGTGGGCCGTCTCCAAAATCATATCGGGCTGGGTGGCGGCGCGCTGGGCCTGAAGCGGCGTCAGGTACGCCTCCGGTCCGACCCGCCAAGAACGACCGCTTTCCGGGTCTCTGACCCGGTACTCGGCCATGCCCGCCTTTTCGGTGACCAGTACCCGCCAGGAAAACCTGTATCCCTCCTCGTTCCAGCGCACGTTGCCGGGGTAAACATAGTGCCGGAGGGGCACTGCCAACTGAAACAGGACAAGGACTGCAATGGTGGCGCCGGCCGCGCGGACAAGCCCCGCCGGAGCCTCGCCTCGGGCAGGAGCAAGGGCGGTCTCCGGCGGGGCCGCCTTACTCCCGGTCCGCAGCTCCCCGGCTAGTACCCAGTCAAACTCGCATTGTCAGATATTCCATGCGCCAGGTTTCGATGGTACCTTTGGGAGAGGAAGCAGTGTTGTGGGAGGTGGGGCATTTATGGTGCAGGAGAAATTCGCAGTCCGGTTAGCCGCCGGGGAAAAGGGTCGGCTCAGGCAGATGATCAGGGGTGGCCGGAGTTCTGCCCAAGCAATCACGAGGGCCCGTATCCTGCTGAAAACAGACGATGGCTGGAGCGCCTCGCAGGTGGCCGCCGCCCTGGACGTCTCGGAGCGGACCGTATTCCGCACCAAGCGACGGTACGCCGAGGATGGTTTGGATGAGGTGCTCAGACACCGCAATCAGAGCACTCGCCACCGGAAGCTGGACGACCGGGCGGAGGCCCATCTCATCGCCCTGGCCTGCAGCCCGGCGCCCGAGGGCCACGACCACTGGACGTTGCGCGTGCTGGCGGGCAAGGCGGTGGAACTGGGACTGGTGGAGTCCCTCTCCCACGAGACGGTGCGGTTGCGGTTGAAAAAAACGCACTCAAGCCGTGGCGGAAGAAACAGTGGTGCATCCCGAAAGTGAGCGCGGAGTTCGTGGCCCACATGGAGGATGTGCTGGACCTATACGCCGAGCCCTACGACCCCGAAAGGCCGGTGGTCTGCTTTGACGAGACCTCCACCCCAGTTGCTGGCCGACCTCACGCCGCCCATCCCGGCGAAACCGGGGCGGCCCAGGCGTCAGGACTACGAGTACCTGAGAGCGGGAACGCGGAACCTGTTCCTGACCTGCGAGCCCCGGGCGGGCTGGCGCCACGTGGCGGTTACCGAACGGCGCACCATGCAGGACTTCGCCCATCAGATGCGCTGGCTGGTGGACGAGGCATATCCCGATATCCCTGTGGTCCGAATGGTGCTCGACAACTTGAACACACACCGGATAGCGTCCCTCTATGAGACCTTTCCGGCGGCTGAGGCCAGGCGCATCGCCAAACGGCTGGAGTTTCACCACACGCCCAAGCATGGCAGCTGGCTGAATATGGCCGAGATAGAGTTCAGCGTACTGGCCCGGGCCTGTCTCAAGAAGCGGAACCCCGATGAGGACGCCCTGCAAAGGAACATCAGCGCCTGCGAGGCAGAACGCAATGCGGCCGGTGCCATCATCAACTGGCGTTTCACCACCAAGGATGCCAGAACCAAAATGCGCCGCCTCTATCCTGACACTTCAACCTTGACTTAATACTAAACTAAAGCCAAGGTGAAATGTACATATCGCTAGACCGCACTGTCGGTCGCCCCCAGTTGGGACGTAAAGGTGAGATGAAGTGCCGTGGAGTCCTTTAGGTCGTCTTCAAGACCCCCGAAATGCACATCCCACCTTGGTATTGGTTTAGGTAGTTGATCTTGTACACATCTTGCCAAAGTCCAGGGAATCTTTCCGACGGCATAGCTTTGTAGAAATGGGTCTCGTTCAGGAAGTCTACGATGCAGTCGCAGATATCCTCTTCATCAAAGCCCATGGCGTGGGCGCTCTGTAGGGCCGATGTAGTAATTTTGTATTGTTTTTCACTCACTAACCTTTTAACTATTGAAAGGTCGTAGCGAGGCACTATGCTTTCGTCCCCCTACCGATACCGGTGGTCATATTTGACCTCCAAATATTGTAATATTTGCTTTCTAAGGTAGCACCGCGCTACCTTTCCGTCAATAAATGGACAACATGAGCCGCGAGTTGCTGGCCCGGGCCCGGGCGGCTGGGGACGGACCCGGCGGCGCGCCACTCACCATCGGCCTTGATCCGACGGTCTGCGAGACCTGCGGACTGGCCAAGGAGGGCGCCCGCCAACCTCCCGTCTACCCGAATTCGAGCCCGGATCATCGCCCCTGTAACTCCCTCACCCCCCTTCCACTGTCCTCACGCCGTCCTTCCGTGTCCATCGGTGGATTCGGGTTAAAGTCGACCGCGATGGAAGTCCCCAAGTCCATCGGCGCACGGCATCAAACATCCTTCAAACCCTGTCAAAATCGGTTATTTCAAACCGGTCAGGGGTAAAATTGGCTGCTTGCTTCTCGCTCCAAATTATAATGCGGTTGCCCTGCCGGGTTCTTAGTACTACAGCCGCAGATAGTTCTTGGTAGAATGGAGTTACTTCTGGGAGTGGTAGAGGTGAAGTGGTGGCAACTGAGCGGGACGAAGTATTGGAAGTGGCCCGGTGGGCCAAAGGCATTGAGGAAGTTCATGGGTGCATTGCGGAGCGGTTTCACCGTTCGGAACCCCGCCGGCGGGCCCTGGAGTATCTGAAGGGGCTAATTGCTCCGGTGGAGCGCAAGAACGGCTGGCAACTGGCGGAGCGGGCGGGCGACGTTAGCCCCGACGGGGTACAGCGATTACTGTCCACCTATCGCTGGGATGCCGACCTGGTTCGGGACGACCTGCGGGCCTACGTGGTGGAGCATCTGGGGGAGACCGATGGGGTGCTGGTGGTGGACGAGACCGGCTTCCTGAAGAAGGGTGTCAAACCGGTGGGGGTGCAGCGGCAGTATAGTGGGACGGCGGGACGGATTGAAAATTGCCAGATAGGAGTTTTTCTGACCTATGCCACCGCCCAGGGGAGAGTGCTGCTGGACCGGGAACTGTACCTGCCCCAGGTATGGGCCGATGCTGGACAACGCCGTGGGGAGGCAGGGGTGCCGGAGGAGGTAAGGTTCCGAACCAAGCCCCAGTTAGCCCGGGAGATGCTGGAGCGGGCGGTGGAAGCGGAAGTTCCCTTCCGCTGGGTCACTGGGGATGAAGTGTACGGTAGTGACCGCAACCTTCGGCTGTGGCTGGAGGGGGCGGGGATTCCCCACGTGCTGGCCATCAAGAGGAACGAGAAGCTGTGGGCTATGACGGACAAGGGGCCGCGTCAGGTACGGGCGGACCGGCTGGCGTCGCAGTTTGAGGAATCCGCATGGGTGCGGCTCAGTGCTGGAAAGGGAGCCAAGGGCCCCCGGGTCTACGACTGGATCAGGGTGGCGATACGGCCTCTGCGGGAACCTGGCAAGGGCTACTGGCTACTGGTTCGCCGCAGCATTGCCCAGCCTGAAGAGTTGGCCTATTACGCCTGCTTTGGTCCAGCGGACACAACCCTGGAAGACCTGGTGCGGGTGGCAGGTACCCGCTGGGCCATAGAAGAGTGCTTCCAGGAGGCCAAGGGACAGGTGGGGCTGGACCAGTATGAAGTGCGGAAATGGGATAGCTGGTACCGGCACGTCACCCTGGCGATGCTGGCCCATGCCTATCTGGCGGTGGTCCGGCAACAGGCCAACACCTGCCGCAACGGCAAAAAGGGGGAGAGTCAGAGTGGGATGAAACCCTGATACCGCTGACGGTTCCCGAGGTGCGCCGGCTGCTGTACCGCTTGATCTGGCAGCCCAGATCCAAGGCGAAATCGGTACTGAAGTGGTCCCGATGGAGGCGGCGCCATCAAGCCAGAGCCCGTCTCTGCCATTACAAACGCCGCCTCACCCTCTATCTGCGGCTGTAGTATTAGAACCTGTTTACAATCTTTTCAAGAGCAGGGCAGCAAAGGCGAGAACCACCATTTGCAGGCTGGTATTGAGCTTTCCCTCGCAGTTCTTCCAGAGGCGGCGGCACTTCTCCAGCCAAGCGAAAGACCGCTCCACCACCCATCGTTTCGGCAGCACCGAGAAAGTGTGCAACTCGTTGCGTTTGACCACTTCCACCGAGGCTCCCAACAGGTTCTGCACCTCCGCAGCAAAGGGCTTCCCAGTGTAGCCCCCGTCGACCATCACATTCTGCACCCGGTTCAGGTCTCCCCGGCGTTGGTCAAACATCGCCAAAGCCCCGGCCCGGCCGGTAACATCGGCGGTGGTCACGTGAATCGCATGGGGCAACCCTTGCGTGTCCACCGCGATGTGCCGCTTGATCCCGGACACCTTCTTGCCCGGGTCATAGCCCTTGTTCCCGGCGCTGTCGGTGTTCTTTACGCTCTGGGAGTCCACGATGCAGAAGCTGGTCTGCTCGGTCCGCCCATTGCTTTGCCGGGCCGCGCCAACCCATTTTTTTTAAGACCTGCTCCAGAATGGACTCTTTCTCCGGGCCGGGCCGTTCACTCCATTGCCGGAAATACTTGTAGCAAGTGCGCCAGTCCGGGAAGTCCACAGGGAGCATCCGCCACTGGCAACCGCTTTTCAGGAGGTAGAGCACGCCGCAGAAAACGTCATACAAGTCCACGGTGCGAGGCTTGGTCCGTCGCCGGGCCGATTCCAAAAGGGGAAGAATCCGGGCGAATTGCTCCCGGCTGATGTCGCTGGGATAGGAATGAGACATGATTACCCTCCCTTGGTAATCGTCTCAACTTAACATATCCCAGAGATCGTAGACAGGCTCTTAGGGCGGACGCTGCCCGGCGGCCAGTTCCGGGTGGGTGGCCTTCAGGTGGTGTCGTTCCGGCACCGGGCGCACCATCATATTGGCGAAGAAGGCGACAACCAGCAGTCCGGCCATGACGTACATCGTGATGTTGTAGACGCCTGGGGTGGGGTCTACCGTGCCCGCCGGGGCAATCTCCATCAGCTTGCCGATAGTTACCGTTTTGGCGGCGATGAGTTCTTCCAGGCTTTCCAGCGGAGCGCCAAAGTGGGACTCAAAGGCGGCGGAGTTAACTTTGCCGGCCAAGTCGTTGATTGACCGCTTGACGGAAAAATCGCGCAGGTAGGTCAGCGCGAACGGCCCCACCACCCCCGCCGTGCTCCATGCCGTGAGCAGCCGACCGTGGATGGCCCCGACGTGCAGCGTGCCGAAAGTGTCGGCCAGGTAGGCCGGAATCGCGGCGAACCCGCCGCCGAATATGGTGAACGCTATCATGGTCGCGGCGTAGAACATCACCAGCCAGACCACCATGGGGTCGGCGCTCACGGCGTTGGCCGTGAAGGGTATCGAAAGGTAGAGCAGCGCACCCAGGACGAAGAAGCAATAGTAGGTGTTCTTTCGCCCGATGAAGTCGGATAGGGAGGCCCAGAAGAACCGGCCGCCCATATTGAAGACGCCAATCATCAGCACGTAGGTCGCGGCGAAGGCCGGCGTCACTATGTGGGGCAGAGTGGCGCCGAATATGTCGGTCATCATCGTCTTGGCCACGCCTATAACGCCGATTCCCGCCGTGATGTTGAAGCAGAGGACAATCCACAGCAAATAGAACTGCGGCGTCTTTTGCGTCTCGCCGACGTGAACGTTCTCGGCGATTATCACACGCCTTCTGATGCGGCTCCTGATTCTGGCTATTGCCCGGCGCGCCGGGCTGCCCCGCGAGGCTTCCGCGCCGTTTTCATGTTCACCCGGCGCAGGCGGCATCCATCCCGGGGCGGGGACACGATAGAAGAAGGAAGCGACGAGCATGATAAGAAAGTAGACCACCCCCAGGGTGAAGAAGGTCTCCGCCGCTCCGGTGCCGCCGGTGCCCGCCACGTAGACCCCTTCCAACCCGGGAGCAGTCATGCTCGCAGCGTCGGCTGCGCCCGCTACCACCACTTCCACCAGTTGCCCGCCGACCTCGGCAAACCGTCGCCCCTGCTCGGTAATCAGGGGCACGGCGCCGATAGGTCCCAGGTATTGGGGCGCTTCATAGAATAGCTTAATCAGGAATTCCTTCAGCGGAGCGCTGATTATTGCCCCGCCGCCGAAGCCCATGATGGCCATTCCCGCAGCCATACCGCGCCGGTAAGGAAACCAGCGAATCAGATTGGCGACGGGGGAAAGGTAGCCCAGCCCCAGTCCGCACCCGCCCAGAACGCCATAGCCCAAGTACAGCAACCAAAGCTGGTGAAAGTGGATGCCAACGCCGCCGACGATGAAGCCGCCGCCCCACAGACAGGCGGCCGTGACGCCGACGCAGCGCGGGCCGACCCTTTCCATCCACCTGCCGGCTACGGCGGCAGCCAGCCCCACGAAGACGATGGCGATGGAAAACACCCGGACGACCGAGCTGATGCCCCAGTCGTCGGCAGCGCTGGCGACTACTCCTACCTCTTTGACCAGGACAGAGTTGAAGATGCTCCAGGAGTAGACCGAGCCGATGCAGAGGTGAATAGCGACGGCGACCGGAGGAATCCGCCACCGGTTGAACCCCGGCGGCGCAACAATCCTGTCCCTCATCAGGAAGGCGAAGGGCGCAGTCCGGGAGTGGCGGCTCAAGCGGCGTTCATAGTTGGAAGGGGTTGGGCGAATCGCCCGCCTACTCCAACTCGATCAGGGGGTCGTTGGTGCGGACGGAGTCCGTGGGTTGGACCAGGACTTCCTTGACCACGCCTTCGCGGGCGGCGCGGATGCTTTGCTCCATCTTCATGGCCTCCACTACGCAGACCTCCTGGCCGGCCGTTACGCGGTCGCCGGGGCGCACCAGAATCGATATGACCCGGCCCGGCATGGGGGAGCGTATGACGTTCTCTTCGGTGCGCGATGGGCTGGCCCGGCTGGTGGGAGGAGGAACGGTTATGCCGGGGGTCTGGGAGCGGCCGCGCCGGGGCCGGGGTTGGGCGCCGGGCAAGCCCTCCACTTCGACCGAAAAAGTCTCGCCTTCGACGGTGACCTGCACCGGGGACTGGGTCAGGTCACCGACTTCTATGTTGTACCAGTTGTTGCCAACTCGAACCCGAAGTCTGGTTACGGCCAACCTCGGCTCCCAAGGATCCGGGAAAGAAGCTGTTCGCGGCGTCCCTGAATCCGCCAAGCGCTGGGCGCGGGGGCCGGTGAGGACGCGCTCATGGCCATTGCCATTGCCACTCCGATGGCGGCGGCGATTTCCTTATCCGGCTTGTGGCCGTTGGCGTGGCCGTTCTTATGCACACCGCCGGTCGAGTAGTGGTGATGCGGCTTGTTCTTCATCCCATGCACCCACTTGGGCACCGAGCCGGTGTGATGGGCGGCGGAGCCGAATTCCCTGCTGGCCAGAATCTCCCGCAACAGAGGGACGTTGTTCTTCACTCCCTCCAGCCGGAGTTCCAGCAGGGCCCCCTGAAGGGTCTTGATCGCCTGCGTCCGGTCTTCTCCCCAAGCCATGATTTTGGCCAGAAGCGGCTCATAGTCTAACCCAACGCTATAGCCGTTGCAAAGGGCGGTGTCGACCCGGACGTTCCCGCCGGTGGGGAGGTGCAGACCGGTGATGTCTCCGGCGTCGGGCATGAACGTCTCCGGGTCTTCGGGGTAGATACGGGCCTCGATGGCGTGCCCGCGGCATTCCAGGTCCTCTTGGGTGAAGGAGAGCGGTTCGCCGAACGCCACCCGCAACTGAGTTTCCACGAGGTCCAGCCCGGTGACCAACTCGGTGACGCCGTGCTCCACCTGCAAGCGGGTGTTCATCTCCAGGAAGTAGACGCTGCCGTCGCCGGACACCAGGAACTCCACGGTCCCGGCGTTGGTGTAGCCGATGGCTTGGCCCAACCGCAGGGCCAGCGACGACACCCGCGACCGCAGCCGGGGGGTGAGCTTGGCCGAGGCCGGCGTCTCTTCGATCAACTTCTGGTTGCGGCGCTGCACCGAGCAGTCCCTTTCGTAGAGATGCACCAGGTTGCCGTGGTGGTCACCGATCAGCTGCACCTCGATGTGGGAGGCGTCTTTCAGGTAGCGTTCGAAGAACAAGCGCCCGCTGCCGAATGCTCCGGAGGCCGCCTGACGGGCGCGGTCGATCAGCGGCAGCAACTCTTGGTCACTTTCGATGACGTGGATGCCGATGCCGCCACCGCCCTCGGCCGCCTTCACCATCAGTGGGAAGCCCAAGTGCCAAGCCTTCGACGCCGCCTGATCGTTCTCCACCGCCTCGTCGGTACCGGGCAACACCGGAACCCCGGCCTCGCGGGCCAGCTTGCGGGAGAGCAGCTTGTCGCCCATCGCCCGCATCACTTCCGGTTTGGGGCCGATGAAGCGAACGCCCGCCTCCTCGCAAAGGCGCGCGAACTTCGGGTTTTCGGAAAGGAAGCCGTAGCCGGGGTGAATCGCCTCGGCCCCGGTCTGCCGGGCGACTTCCAGGATTTTGTCCATGTTCAGGTAGCTGTCGTGGGGAGGCGCTTCCCCAACGAGGTATGCCTCATCGGCTTGAAGCACGTGTTGAGACCCGGCGTCTACGGTGGAGTAGACCGCCACGGTCCGGATTCCCAAGAGGCGGCAGGTGCGGATTATCCGGCAGGCGATTTCGCCCCGGTTGGCGATAAGAATCTTCGCAAACACAATCTACCCTTCATATCCAGGAGCGGCGGGTTGGCGCCCATCGGAGCGGCCCGCGCTCAAAATCGAGGAGATAACTCCTGGCAAGTTTATACCCCAACCTTGGCCTGATTGTGAAGGTGTTCAAGGAACGAGTTGGAGCGAATTTCCTTGCCCAGCCAGTAGCGCACCGTGTTCGAGAGCACGCTTCGCAACTCCGCGCTCAAGGACGGGTTTATAGCCAACGAGGCCACATCTCCGACGGCCCCGCGGTGCATCAGCCGCAGGACTTTAAGCGCGCGCAGGGACAGGGGCCGCACGTGGGCGTCGGGCGGGCTGCACTCCAGGCAGAGCACACCGCCCAAGTTGGGGCTGAAGCGGTGCCGGTCCGGCGCGATCTCCCGGCGGCACTCGACGCACCGGTACAGCTCGGGCAAAAGCCCGGAATGACGCAACAGGTGCAACTCGAAATACCGCAACGGCAGGTCGGGTTCCGGCTGTTCGCCGTCGGCTCGACCGAGGGCCGACAGCACGTCCAACGCCAATTGGTACAGCTCCGGGTTGGGGCTGGCCTCGGAACCGAACCCGTCCAATAGCTCCGCCACGTACAGCCCTTGGGTGATGCCGGTAAGACCGCTCTTCAATTCCGGGAAGCTCTGGACCACCTGCGCTTGGGTGACGATGTCCAGGTTGCGGCCGCGGGCGAGGGACAGCCTTGCTTGAGTGAGGGGCTCCAAGTGGCCTACCAGCCTGCTGGCGGACTTGCGGGCCCCCTTGGCCACGGCCCGGATCTTGCCGTGCTCGCGGGAGTAGAGCGTCACGATGAGGTCAGTCTCCCCCAAGGGAGAGCTACGGAGGGTCAGCGCCTCACAGCGATAGGTCTGCGGAGGGGCCAACGCTACAACTCCTGACGTCCTTGAAATGCCCGCGACAACGTGGTCTCGTCGCTATATTCAAGGGAGCCGCCCACCGGCAGTCCCCTGGCTAGGTGGGTGATGCGAAGGCCATCGCGGGTCAGGTGACGGCGGAGATACATCGCGGTCGCCTCGCCCTCCAGGGTCGGGTTGGTCGCCACGACCAGCTCGGTGACCTCCGGGCCGGCCAGCCGCTCCAGCAGTTCCCGCAGCTTGAGTTGGTCGGGGCCAACGCCGTTGATTGGGGAGATGACGCCGTGGAGGACATGGTACAGGCCGCGGTAGCTGCGGGTGCGCTCCATCGCCAGAACGTCCATCGGGTCCTCCACCACGCAGATAATGTCCCGGTTGCGACGGTCGTCGGCGCAAATGGAGCAGGGGGAGGCGTCGGTGAGGTTCTGGCATTCCTGGCACAGGACGATGTTCTGCTTGACAGCGGTCACGGCATCGGCCAAGGAATAGGCTTCCTCTTCGGGCAGGCGGATGATGTAGTAAGCCAGCCGCTGCGCGCTCTTGGGGCCGATTCCGGGCAGCCGGTTTAACTCCTGCACCAAGCGGGCCAGGGAAGGGGCAGCCGAGGGGAGGTTTTCTTGCGTCATGTGACGCCAGCCGAACCTGGACCTCCTCCTCTCTTGGGGCCTGCGTTCTGCTGGCCCACGTTCCGAGAGCAAGGAGGTCGGGTTGAGGTTAAGGTAATTGGGATTTAGGAAAGGCCGGGTATGTTCATGCCGCCGGTGAGGGCGCCCATCTTCTTGGCGGCCGCGTCCTGGGCTTTGGCGGCGGCGTCGTTGATGGCGGCGGCCACCATGTCTTGAAGCAGGTCGATGTCCTCGGCGGCCTCGGGTTCGATGGTCACCGATTCCACCATCTGCTTGCCGGTCATAACGATCTTCACTGCTCCGCCGCCGGCGCTACCCTCGACGAGCAGCGTTTCCAGCTCGTCCTGAATCTTTTGTAGCTGGGCCAACTGCTTTTGAGCTTGCCGCATCATGTTGCGGTTCATTCTTCGACCTCTTGTAGTATTCTGGCGCCCATGCCCAAGGCGGCGCGCACCAACGAACTCTGCTGGGCGGTCTTGTTGTTGCCGGAGGCGCCGTTGCCGTTGGCCAGCGTCAGCCGGAACTCGTAGGCCGCGCCGAAGGAGTTGGCAACGGCCTCAGTGACCCGGTTGCGGGAGGACGGGTCTTCCATTTCCTCCTGCATCCGCTCCAAATTGGCCTTGTTGGTGAAGGGAAGCACCAGGGTGTTTCCGTCCAGCGACACCGAGTTGACCTTGCAGTCGCGCAACAACGCGCCCAGATTATACTTGCGTCCCTTGTGCCGTCCCAGCGATTTTACCGCAGCCAGCCAGTGGGCGCCCAACTCGCTCAACTCGGCGTCGGGGGCGGTCGGCGCAGCGCTCCGGGCGGCCTGCCGCGCCGGTTCTCGGGTTGGCTCACGGGTAGTCTCTCGCGCCGGGGGCGGGCTTTGGGTTGCGGGACGTTGGTTGCGGGCCGGGCGTTGTTGTTGCTGCGGTGGCGGTTGGGCGGACTCGCGGACGCTGCGCCGTGGGGCTGCGGCGGGTGGTGCCGCCGGAGCGGGTTCAGGCTCCGGGGCCGCCGTGTCTTCGCAGATTTCGACCACGGCCAGTTCCAGCGGCAACGTGGACGACGCCTCGTAGCGCATATTGACCGCGCCCCAGACCTTCAACGCCCTGATTATGCGCCACGGCGGCAGGTTTCCGACCAGTTCCTTGAGTTGGGCGGCGACATGGTCGGGCAGGTCCACCGCCTCCTCGGCCCCCCATTGCAGGTGCATGAAGCCCCGGAGCAGGTCAGAGGTCTGCCGGTGCAACTGGCGCAGGTCGCTGCCCTCCCATGCGGCCCGGTTGACCGCCGACAGGGAGGCTGTGGTGTTGCCCATCAGCAGGTACTTGACCAACTCCAGGGCGCTCTCGTCGTTCCCCATCCCCAGAAGCTGCTCGACCTGGCCGAGGCTGATTGCGCTGCCGCCCCCGCCGCCGTTGGAAACCACCAACTGCTCCAGCAGGTTCTCGGCGTCGCGCAGGCTGCCGGCGGCGTAGCGGGCGGTCATCCGCAACGCGGCCGGCTCCACCGCCACCCCTTCGGCGTCGGCGATCTCCGACAGCCGGGTGTATATCGTCTCCGAAGGGATGCGCCGGAAGTCGAGCCGCTGGCACCGGGAGATGATCGTGGGCAGGATGCGGTGCGCTTCGGTGGTACACAGCACGAAGATCACGTGGGCGGGCGGTTCCTCCAGCGTTTTGAGGAAGGCGTTGGAGGCGGCGTCGGTCAGCATGTGGGCTTCGTCGATGATGTAGACCTTGCGGCGGCCCTGCACCGGGGCGAAGTTCACCTTGTCGCGGATGTCCCGTATCTCGTCGATGCCCCGGTTGCTGGCGGCGTCGAGTTCGATGATGTCCATGAAGCGGCCATCGTTGATGGTCTGGCAAATGGCGCAGGCGTTGCAGGGGTCGCCGTCCTGAACATCGAGGCAGTTGGCGGCCTTGGCGATGATGCGGGCAGTGGTGGTCTTGCCGCTGCCCCGCGGCCCGCAAAAGAGGTAGGAATGGGAGATGCGCCCCTGCCGCACCGACTGACGCAGCGTGGTGGACACATGCTCCTGCCCGGCCAACTCGCCAAAGCTGGAGGGGCGCCACTTGCGGTAAAAGACCTGCGTGGTCACGGGCGCACCGGCTCCCAAGTCCCCAGCGCAGCGAGGGACGCCTGTTCTTTTGCTTGCATCAGAGCCGCTTCCTCGGGTTCCACATGGTCGTGGCCGGTCAAGTGCAACACCCCGTGGACGACCAGATGAGCGAGTTCCCAGTCTACACTCACGCCCTGCTCATCCGCTTGCCTTTTCGCTTGGGGGTACGACACGATCACCTCGCCTAAAGGCTCCGGCTCGCCGGGCGGCAGAATAAATGAGACGCCGGATACGTCCTCCGGCCCCTCGTCGTCCCCTTCCCAATGGCCTTGGTGCCCGGCAGAAAAGGAGAGCACGTCGGTTACTTCGTCCAGCCCCCGGTACTCGGCGTTCAGTTCCTTGACCGTCGCGTCTCCGGCGATCAGCAGGCTCACCTGAGCGGCGCCCGGCGTCGCCAAGGCCGCGACCATCGCCGATCTGGCCACGCGCCCCAGCCAATCCTCGTCCACCAGATGAACGAAAGGCTCGTCCACCGAAATCAACACCTGGAGGACGCTGGTCTTGGAGTTCTTCCCAATGGTCAAAGAAAGCTCGAATGCGAGAGCGTCCGGTCAACGGGATCAGCGCTCAAGAATGGGCCAATGATAGCATCAGCTCCGGCGTCCCGCCAGTTGCTCCGCGTCGCGGATGTAGTTGGACGCCTCTCGGATATCCTCAATCAGGCCATCCTCCGGTTCGCAGCTTCCGTCACAGATGCAGAGTTCGAACAATCCCACTGCTAAACTAAAGCCAAGGTGGAATGTGCATTTGCCGGGAGCTGGGAATCAGGCCAGGAGTCTCGCAGGAGTGCTTCGGCCCTTGATTGCAGGACTGTCCGGCAGTGGCGTTTCACTTCGTCTTTCCGGCTGGCCAGCCCGGCGAGGAAGCTGCCAACCCTCTCCTGAACCCGGGCCTTGCTTCCCAAGCACAGGTTCCCCGTCGCCTCTTCCCTCGCCCAGCCCCAGATAGCCTCACCGGCGTTGAAGTCCGGGCTGTAGCCCGGCAGGTTCACCAGCCGCAGCCCCAGCCCCGGCGTCCGCAGATACTCCCGCACCGCCTCACCACGGTGCGCCGGCGCGTTGTCCCAGATGACGTCTAACGGCCCGGGGTGCCTCTCCCCCAGTTGCCCCAGGAAGGCCGCCGAGGTTCCGCCGTTGCTGTTCCCCTCCAGTTCCATCCACTCCACCTCCCCCGTCTCCAAGCATACTGCCGAGTAGTAGCTGGCCTTCTCTCCATACCGCGGACTGGTCGAGTCCACCAACGCCGGCTCTCCCCTGAGCACCCACATGCCCCCCAGTTCGGCGTCCGCCCGGAAGTGAGCTTCGTCAACAAAGAATATCCTGGCCCCGGTCCGCCGGGCCTCCTCCCACAGGGCGGCGTACTCCGCCACGAAGGCCTCCCGCTTGGCTTGGTCAGCCTTGACCAGACGCTTCTTGGGCCGCTTAAGCACCAACCCCAAGCGGTGCAGGCAGTTGAGGATACTGCTGCGGCTCAGCCTGACGCCGAACCGCTCCCACACAAACTGCCGCCCCGCCTTCCAGTTCCAGTTGGCCAGTTCGATGCCCGAAGTGGCGGGCAACTCTTGCACCGCCGCCCTCAACTCCGCCTGCTGCCCCTCGCCTTTGGCGGGGGGGAACCCCCGGACTGCTCGAACATCAAGGCGGCCGGTGGTGTGGGGGTCCCGTCCCAGAGCCTCCGCCGTGGCCGCGGCGGTCCAGCCTTGGGCCAAGAGCCAGATGGCGTGCCATCTTTCCCGCTCCCGGGGCGTGGGCGCCAGAATCATTCGCCGGCGCAAATCCTTGGCGTCCATCCGCCATTGTTCGAGGAACCGCTCTATCTCCCTCACACCCATTACCAACCCCTCTCTGACTCCAGGACAAACTAACCTGACGCCTTCACAACTCTACCCCATGCTTCTGCGCATTTCACCTTGGCTTTGGTTTAGAAGAGGTAGCGCCTGTCCAGAAGGTCGTCATTGGCGAGTTGAAAACCGAATTCGGTGGGGACACGGATGCTATTACCGTTCGCCGCCTTCTCGATGGTCAACAGTTAGCCTTCGCCTTTCGCCGCACAAGAGAGAATCGGCCTGAACCTGGGGAAGTAACTGTTCAGAGTAGGGCGAGTTGGGGTTGGGAGAGGATGGAGTTCAGGGCATGGCAGGGGTTGTGGCCTCGCAAGCGCCAAGTGCCGAACAAGGAAGCCAGAACGCTCTTGGTGTTGCTCCCTTCCGGTGAACTGGTCCCGCCGCTGATCTTCCGGCTCACCACCGTTGGGCGCAGGCTGCGTTCCGCCGCGTTGTTGTCCGCGCTCACCAGGGGGTCAGCGACGAAGGTGAACAACTCCGGCAAGAAGCGTTCCACCCGCTGGCACAGAACGCTCATGGGCGCATCGCTGCCCACGTAAGGCTTGCAGATGGACAACATCTGCTCTTGGAGGAGCTCCTGTTGTCTTACCCGTTGGACCCGCTGCACCGTTTCCGGCAGGCCCGGGTCAGGGCCGGGATGTGCCTGGGCCTGGTCATACACCTCCCGGACCTCTTGAGTCCCCTCTTGAGTCCATTGGGCCAGGCCCTGGTGTTGGGGGTATTTCTCCTTCAGTTGGCGGATGTCCCGCAGCAGGTGGGTCCAACACCTCCGCAACCGCCTGCCTTCCCAGGCTGGCCCGGCGGAGGAAGCAACGCACTTCCGGAGTGCTCAAGCTCCAGAGATACCCGTTCCGGCCATCTTCCCGCCAGCCTGTTTCGTCCCCGTACACCACCGGACTGGCTCGAATCTCCCGCTGCAACCGGTTGTACTCCTCCTGGCCGCGCCCGGCCGCTCCACGCACCAAAGCCACCACTTCCCCCACGCTGAGGCCCAGTCTGTAGCGCCACTTCAGGTAGCGTTGAATCACCCCATAGGGAAGCCGGCGGGAAGCCGGCGCTCCTCCCGGAGCACGCATACTTCCTGCTGCACTGAGATTCCCACCCGTTGCCGCCCCGCCACGAGGGCGCTCAAGTCCGGTTCAGGGGACCCCGCTGCCCGCACTTCCGGCAGGTGCGTTCCAGCGCCACGTGCTCTGTCACCCGCGCCCGCACCTGGGGTATGGATATAATCTGGCGGCTTCCGCGCACCCTCCCGCCTGGCAGGGGTATCCCGCAGTCCGGATAACTGGCCGTGGCGTGCTCCACCTACCGACATGGCCCTCTTTGGCCAGTCCAAAAGGGAATTCCTGGAATCCTTCCTGCCGCTCCGCCATGGAATCCCCAGCCATGACACCTTCTCGAGGGTGTTCCGGGTCCTGGATCCGGAGGCGTTCCGGAAGTGGTTCCTGGGGTTCATGCGCCAGTTTGCCCAAGGCTGCGAGGGGGTGCTGGCCGTAGACGGCAAGACGCTGCGCCGTTCCTACGGCCGGGTGGAGGCCCGGTCGCCCCTGCGCCTGGTCAGCGCTTGGGCCGCAGAGCAAAGGCTGGTGCTGGGACAGCTGGCCGTGGACGGCAAGTCCAACGGGATAACCGCAGTGCCCAAGCTCCTGGAAATGCTGGCTTTGCCGGGAATGGTTGTCACTGCTGACGCCATGCACTGTCAGAGACAACTGTCCCGGCAGGTGCTGGAGCAGGGAGTGGACTACGTGCTGGCCCTTAAGGGCAATCAGGAATCCCTGAACGATGATGTCCGCCTGTTCCTGGACGGCCCGGACACGCCCTTGGTTCAGGCAACCCAGACGAACAAGGGACACGGGCGCATTGAGACCCGGACGGCCAGCATAAGCGGCGATGTGGCCTGGTTGCAGGAGAGACACCAGTGGCCGGGCTTGGCGGCGGTGGGGAAGATAACCGCCAGCCGCCAGCAGGGAGGCCACCGCAGCGTCGAGAGCCGGTACTATCTGCTGAGCCAGGCATTCACGCCGGAGCGGTTCAACCACATCGTCCGGGAACGCTGGGGCATCGAGAACCGGCTGCATTGGTCCTGGACGTGGTGTTCAACGAGGACCAGTCCCGAAACCGGAAGGAGCACTGCCCGGACAATCTGGCGTTGCTACGGAAGCTGGCGCTGAACCTGGCCCGGCTGGAACCCTCGAAAGGCTCCATCAGAGGCAAGCTGAAACGGGCCGGATGGGGCAATGACTGCCTGGTCACAATTTTGTCCCAGTTCACCAAAATCCAAATGCGATAGCCCTGCCCTCTTCCGGCAGGACGATTGCAAAGTCAGGAGACTTGACCATAGAGGCGGGCGATGGTCTGCATTGGGCGGAAGGCGCAGGTCTTGGCTCGCAGGGGCATGGACATCTGCCGTGGAAACCATCCCTCCAGGCGCAGGGCGTTGAGCGCGGTGTTGACCAGGGTGGCATATACCTCTCCCAGTCCCGGACGGCGCAACGTGTGGACGTCCTCATCCCAACTGCGGTCCTTCACGTGATGCAGGCTGTTCTCAACCCTCCAGTGATTGCGGAACCCTCGAAGCAGTTCCTTTGGTCCGCACCGCCGGGAACTCAGGCTGGTCAGCAGATACCAGCGCTCCCGGCTCACCTCCCCGGTGGCTATGTCCACCGCCTCCTTCACCACCATCGCCCCCTGCCTCGCTCCGGGAAAGCCCAACTCATCCCGGACATAGCCACCCAGTGCCGCATCAGTCCAGATCCGTCTTCTCTCAATCACCCCCGCTTTTTTTCCAGGGTCTCCGCCTCAGGCTCCCCCGGTTCCTCCCCGGCAAACCCGTCGGTCAATGCCGCCAGCACCTCAGGCTGGTTCCCCTTGATTCGCACCAGGTAGTCCCGTCCGTGGCTGACTATGGCCCGGCACAGGTCCCGCTCCGCGTACAGGGCGTCCATGGTCAGCAGTCCCAGGCCTGGATAATCCTCCAACAGCCGGCCCAGTTGTTCCCGCAACACGGCAGGCTCGTACCGCTTCTCCGAGGCCGGCTACTGGGCCAGACACAGCTTCAGGTCATGGGCCAGCACGTTCACCATCACCGGGGGATGGCCCTTGGCATCCTCGGACTGCTTGGCCCGCTTGCCGGCCACTGGGGCGTTCACCTCCCGGTCCGCCACCACGCCAGCCACCCATCCGGTCAGGGCCCCTTGCAACTGCGCATAAGGGACCCCGGCCAGGGTGCGGGAGATAGCGGCGGCGTGGGGCGGATGGTTTCTGAGAAAACCCAGAGGCTCCTTCAGTGCCGGCCAGTGCATCCTGGCGAAGAGGGCGCTGTGGGCCATGGTGGTCTGGCCGCAGACCAAGCCCGGCAGGGTCAGCCGCAGCATGGCCTGAAAGGGATGCCGGACTCCCCGGGCCCTCCTGGGATCCGGCACTTGCTCCAAGCACTTGAATGGAGATTCCGCCGCTGCCATATCCACACACTCCCATAGCTCACTTCCCTATCTTTTAAACCTCCTTCCCCGACTTTGCAATCGTCCTGACCCTACGGCCGATTCCCAAGACATACTCAGCGCCGTCCTCGAAGATAAACCACAAGCCCACTCTAGTTCTTCCGTAATGGGGGCTGGGGAGTTGAATCTCCGCCTATTCGACCAACTGGGCCACTCCATCATCGGACATATCCCTGACCCTAAACGGCCTGTCGCCGAACCAGTTGGCCAGAGCCTCTAATTCTTCCTTGACTGCCATTACTTGCCCTCTCGTAAAAATATACGAGCTCGAAATTGGATTCTGACTCAGTTCATAAGACCTCGCAAAAGAACCTGGAGGTAGCCGCGGGGCGGGAACCCATTCCCAGTTGGCGCCCACCACATCCGCCGGGCCTCGGGAGTTCCTCCTGCTAATACTGGCCGATGAACTCCAGCACAAGGCCGTTCCAGACCTGGGGCCGCTCCCAAAATCCGGCGTGTCCCGCATCGGGTAGGGAAACGAAACGGGACGTTGGGATATGCGCCGCCAGCATTCTCATCAGCGCCGGAGGCGATAGCAGATCAGCCTCTCCCGACAGAACCAGGGTCGGAATCTGCATAGTCTGCAACCTGGCGTAGGTGATGGGCTCGCGGAGCGGCTGCGCTGGGACTGCCCCGTACGGTCTGCTGGCCAGTTCGATTTCCAGCCACCGGCTTGCCCCGTGGGGGTCCATGCCCCGGTAGGATGGTCCCAGTTCCCGCAGCTCTACCGGCAGATTTTGGATTTCAGGAGGACGGAGCCGGTGCTGTACTTCCAGATAAGCTTCGTCCTGCACGCCGCCAATGGTGTTTGCCGCCACCAGGCTGCGGACCCGCTCCGGGTGGGTCAGGGCGTAGTCCAGAGCAGTGATTCCCCCTGCCGCAGTAGCAACCAGATGGAAGAGCGCCAAGGAAAGACTTTCTACCAGGGCGTGCAGGTCGTCGCCGACGAAGCCCGGCTGGTGTTCAGGGTCGGTAGTCCTGGAACGGCCCCAAGCGCGCCGGTCGTAGGTGATGCACCGGTAGCCGGCTGACGTAAAGGCAGGCAACTGGTGCACCCAGCTTTCACAGGTGCCAGAGGCGGCGTGCAGGAAGACAATCGGCGTACCCGGTCCTCCGGTGTCCTCATACCACAGGTCAACTCCTGGCAGGTGGAGATAGGGCATGGCGCTTAAGCCTCCCGAAATGTGTGCGCACAAGGATTGGCGCCCGGTGCCTCTTGCCACGTCAATTATGACATGGCACTGAGGCGAGCCGTTCGACGGCGATGGCGATGGCGATGGCGATTGACGCTAGCACAGCATCCTGGGCTGCACTCGCCCCTCCGATGGTTGACGGCGCACGGTCCAGTTTTCGACCGCCAAGTCTCAGCGGCCAATCCGCCCACGTGGTCCACTTTACCGCCGTCGAGTGAAAATCGGCGTTCCTACAATTGTCGATTCGCCCTAACGCAATAAGAACGATCGCCCTTGGAGAAGCAGATGTTTGGCCCATCCAACGCGCGGATGAAATGCATCTCCCTCGGCGGAGAAGCAAGGGTGAGAACCACTTCCCTCTAGGGCTTGGTCCCCACCGCGCAGTGGAAAGGCGTCGATATGAAAAATGTGCCGTCGGCCTCCGCTTGATCTACCGCCGCCCGCCACTCCGCGGCCTCCTCGGCGGTCAGGGTGGGTAAAATGTCCCCTTGAAGGAATTGCAGTCGTAACCTGTCAGAGAAGGTGCTGATGAAGGGGAACATTTTCGTATTCGTCAGCCCCAGCCGTGAAAAACGCTGGTACAGGGAAGCGTCGTCGCATCCCAAGGGATTCCCCCGGTCCTCAACCCACGGTGGCGACTCGATTCTGGCCTTCAGGGCGGGACTCAACGGCAGGTTCACCCAACGGTTCATGTCGTGGGCGTGTCCCAACACCGCCACCCTGCCCCCAGGCTTGGTGACCCTCACCATCTCCGGCAGCATCAGGTCCGCATTCACCCGCTGGATTACGGTGCTGGAGAAGGTGACGTCCAGACTGTTGTCGTCAAAAGGCAATGCCTCGGCGCTGCCCTCCCGAAAGCTCACCACGTTGTCCAGGCCTTCGCGTTTGGCAATCTCCGCAGCCTCCCGCAGAAAGAAGGCGTTAATGTCCATGCCAACGACGGGGTTTTTGAGGGCCGTATCCCGGGCCAGCCATCGGTACAGCACCCCGGTGCCGCAGCCGACTTCCAAGACCATTTCGCCGGGCCAGACCTCCGCCTCGGCAATAAGGCTTCGTACGGCGGACAGATATCCTGGCGTACGGCCCCTTCCTTCCAGGCTGGCCACCATTCCCAGTGCGGGTCCGGTCATAGATACGACGCAATATCGTTCGCTAAGAGTCTCAATGAGCGGCCCCCATTGGGACGGGGCCGCACCCAACGGCAGCAACACCAACGGCGGTCCCGAACCCTGGACCTTGAAATAGATGTCGTCAACCTCGCCTTCCTCAACGGAAGGGGATACCCCGCCCGGGCCATTCCGGGCGTCCATCCTGGCCAGGAAGTCCAGCATCGCCGCTCCGATGTCGCCGCCTCGCTGAACCGCCAGGTCGTTGTAATTGTCCGGGTAGGCGCAGTCGGCCAAGGTAAACATCGACGCCGACGGCAAGCTCACCATATTGCGGTCTATGGTCTCCGTCGCACCGCCACGGGCGCCGTTGAACACCAAGAGTCTGCTGGCCAGGGGGGTCAACACCAAGGAATCAAACCCCAATGGGCAGACCAAGGCCAAAGAAGCAACGGTCTCCGGAAATCTGTCGGCCATCCCCTGCCAGTCGTTCAGACCTCGGGAGGCAAAGTGGGCCCGTTCGATCCCCAGTTGTCGCAAAACCCCGGCTATCCTCTCCTCGACGGGAGTGTCTATCTCTGTTGTCATTCTTCCGCCGGCCCGATACGGCCACACTTGTTTGAGGTGCTTAACGCCCGCCTGCACCCCGCTGCTCTCGACTGGTCCTTTACCCCGAATCCACCGAAAGGAGGGTGCCGGGTCAGCGACCTGAAGCCGCAAGAAGGCGCTCCTGTGCATCCGGGATAATGGTTTGCAACAGCAACCCGGCCCCGGAACAAGGAGCACCCAATAGATGCTGCCACGCCACCACCCCGGCCGGGTCCAAATCACCTTCGACGGCCACCGCCTGGCGGCCAATGCCGGGCTGACCCTTCCGGCCACCCTGGCCCTGCGCCTTGGCCTGCCCCAACTACTCCGGAAGCGCCTCGGAAGCGCCTCGACCTGGGCGATGCGCCGGGCCGGGCCAACACCGGCGACAAGCTGATGACGCTGGCGGCCTCCGCTCTGGCCGGCGGCGATTGCATCGACGATGCCGACGTTTTGCGCACCGGCGGGACCGCCCGCGTTCCCGGTTTCACGGCCAAGGCTCCCTCCACCCTGGGCGCCTTCCTGCGCCGCTTCCGGTGGGGCCATGTCCGCCAACTGGACCGGGTGAGCCGCGAGTTGCTGGCCCGGGCCTGGGCGGCTGGGGACGGACCCGGCGGCGCGCCATTCACCATCGGCCTTGATTCGACGGTCTGCGAGACCTGCGGACTGGCCAAGGAGGGCGCCCGCCACCACGGCTGCACCGGCGCCCGTGGCTATCACCCGCTGCCGGCCATTGCCGCCGGAACCGGCGGCGCGCTGCTGTCCCGGCGGCGCGAGGGCCGGGCCAACACCGCCCGCGGCGCCGCCCACTTTCTGCGTGAGACGGTGAGCCGGGTGCGCTACGGTGGGGCCAGCGGGCAACTCACGGTGCGGGCCGACAGCGGCTTCCATACCCACGCCGTGGCCGCCGTCTGCCGCCGGATGGATGTCCGCTTCTCCATCACCATCCGCCAGCCACCATCCGCCAGCACGCCAGCCTGCGGAACCTGACCGAGGCGATACCCGAGGCGGACCGGACGCCGGTTCCCTGCCGGATGGACGGCGCCGCTGCTGTGGCGGAGACCACCTGCACCCCCTTCCGGAGTGAGCCCGGCGCGGCGCCGGTGCGGCTCACCGTCCGGCGGGTGAAGCCAACGCCCGGTTCCCAGCCGGCCCTCTTCGCCGCCTGCAGCTATCACGGCTTCATCACCGGCCGGGACGGAGAGACCTTGGAACTGGAGGGGAACTGGAGGCCGACCACCGCCGCCACGCCGGGATCGAGAACGCCATTCGAGACCTCAAGTACGGCGCCGGGCTGAACCACATGCCCCCGGGGCGCTTCGCCGCCAACGCCGCCTGGCTCGCAGTACCGGTGATGGCGCATAACCTGGCCCGTTGGACCGCGCGGACCGGTCCGGGCGAACGGATCGTGACCACCAAGACGCTCCGGCGGCGGTTCTTCTCCCGGCACGCCGGCTCACCCGCCCGGCCCGCCGGCTCACCCTGCATCTTCCCCAGCGCTGGCCGCGGCAGGAGAAGGTCACTCGCGCCCCGGCGCGGCTGCGAGCCATTCCACTCCCGGCCTGACGGCGCCCGTCCGCCACTGTCCCAACGTCCGGCCAACTGAACGTCCCCGCCAACTCGCGCCATCCCGGTCCGCGAGCCCCTCTCGCCGTGCCTGTCCCGCCATTTCGCTCGCCACAGCCACTGCAGGCCGCCACCGGCGCCCCCAAAAGCGCCTGCAACCGCCCGCCAACCTCCCGTCTGCCCGAATTCGAGCCCGGAACATCGCCCCTGTAACTCCCTCACCCCCCTTCCACTGTCCTCACGCCGTCCTTCCGTGTCCATCGGTGGATTCGGGCTTACCCCTAACATGCTAAACCAAAGCCAAGGTGGGATGTATATTCGCCGGGCGCCCGGAATCGGGCTGAGAGTCTCGCAGTAAGTCTTCGGCCCTTGATTGCAGGACGGTCCGGCACCGCCGTTTCACCTCATCTTTCCAACAGGCCAGCCGGCTGAGGAAGTTGCTGACCTTCTCCTGCACCAGGGCCTTGGTCCCCAGGCACAGGTTCCCGGTGGTCTCCTCTCTCAGTCAGCCCCAGACCGCCTCATCGGCATTGAAGTCCGGGCTGTAGCCCGTCAGGTTCACCAGCCGCAGGCGCAGTCCGGGCGTCCTCAGATAAGCCCGCACGGCCTCGCCCCGGTGCGCCGGGGCATTGTCCCAGATCACGTTCAGCGGACAAGAGTGCCTCTCATGCAACTGCTTCGGGAGGGAAACTGAGATTCCGGCGTGGTTGTTCCCCTCCAGTTCCATCCATTCCACCTCCCCGATCTCCATGCACACCGCCGAGTAGTAGCTGGCCCTCTCGCCCCGCCGCGGACTTGGTCGAGTCCACCCAAGGCCGGCTCTCCCTTCAGCACACACTTGCCCCGCAGTTCGGCGTCTGCACGGAAATGCTCCTCGTCAACAAAGAATACCTTGCCCCCATACCTTCGCGTCTCGACCGGCAGGGCGGCGTACTTTGCCACGAAGGCCTCCTTCTGGGTTTCATCGGTCTTGACCAGACGCTTCTTGGGCCGCTTCAGGACGAATCCCTGTTGATGTTCAGGAAAAACGTCCCCGGGCTAACTGGCCAGCAAAAAGGGTCAAGGAACGCAGCCAGCGTCGGCTGTGCGGCAATATTCGACGGTCACGTTGTAGGTGCCGGTGTCGTACCTGGGAGAATATACCGCTGCGCAGTATGCGCCGGTTTTTGAAGCCACCCTTGGGGATACCGAAATCGCCTCTACATCATAAGCGCCGGTATATTGCTTATTCCCCTCGGGTTGTTCTGTTCCTTCCGAATCATAGAGAGTTATCTCTGCGTCTGAAAGGGTTTTGTAAGCCACCTTTGCGTTATCAAAATATATTCGCGGTTCGGACCGGAAACAGAAAAAGTCGATATCACCTTCGTAGTCCGGCCCGCCCTCCACCGATCCCGAACCCACCAATTCGGTGGCGGTCTCCCAAGTATCGCCGTGGTCGTCGGTAATGTCAGGAATGTCAAAAGGAGCAACGGTCAGCGAATAACGGCCCGTGCTGCCGCCGAATGGATCAGCAACCGCGATGTAGTAATTTCCCGAATTTGGAGCCTCCCACACCGTTTGGGAAGTACCGGAAATCTCCGTAAATTCCAGACTCAATCCCTCGGAATCATAGATTCTTATGTATGAGTCAAACAATGGCCAAGGCAGTGAGTCCGAGTTGAAGTGGACTTTGTAGAGCTGGCCTTCGTCGGCTTGCAACCGGAAGTAATCGGTGTCGTCTGCAAGTTGGAGAACACCCAACAGGGTTTCTCCGGTTGATATCCTGGTAGCGGAAGCGGCGTCACCGCCGTGGTCATCAGCGACGTTGGTGACTGTCAGGGTGAAAGTGCCGGTGTCATCGGTCCAAGAGTTTGACACCGCCACGTAGTGGTCTTCGGATTCCAGGGCTTGCCAAACGATCCGCGACGGCCGGGAGAGGAATCCCTAGTACCGCGTCAGTGTGAAACCGACGGATAGATACGCCGGAGCTTGTGCCGGGCGTCGGTGGTAGTGAACCTCCAATTGATGGTTGCCGCAGCCTGATTTCGTTCGGTCTCCAAGGCGGCAATTTCCCGTTTGAGCGACGCCTCATCTTCAATCCGGCGATTCAAGCATTGGTTGCTGAAGACGCTGAACTCAATCTCTGCCATGTTGAGCCAGCTGCCGTGCTTGGGGGTATAGTGAAACTCCAGCTGTTGGATCACCCGTCTGGCCTCCTTCGGCTCAAAGGTCTCGTACAAAGGTCTCGTACAAGGAGGCGGGCCTATGGGTGTTCAGGTTATCCAGCACCACCCGGACCTTCTCCGCTTCGGGGTAAGCAGCATCGGCCAGCCAGCGCATCCGATGGGCGAAGTCTTCCATGGCGCGATGCTCCGTCACCGCCACGTGCCGCCAGCCCGCCAGCGGCTCACAAGTCATGAATAAGTTCCGGGTCCCGTTGCGCTGGTACTCGTAATCAAACCGCTCCTGCCGTCCCGCCTTGGCCGGGATGGGAGACCGCTTCTCGGCCACCAACTGCTTGGAGGTCTCGTCGAAACAGACTACGGGCCGCTGGGCGTCATAGGGTTCCGCGTAGAGGTCCAGCAGGTCCTCCATGCAGGCTACGAACTCGGCGCTCACTTTTGGGATGCGCCACTCCTTCTTCCGCCAAGGCTTGAGTTCGTTTTTTTCAGCACCTGCCTGACCGTCTCCCGGGAGATGGAGCCGGTCAACTCCAGCTTCACCGCTTGGTCGGCCAGCAATTGCAACGTCCAGCGGGTGTGCCCTTCCGGGGCTGCACTGCAGGCCACGGCCACCAAGTGGGCTTCCTGCTTTCCATCAAGTTTGCGCCGTTGCCCGGGCCGCGGCCGGTCATTGAGGGCGCGCTCCAACCCGCCTTCTACGAAGCGCTGCCGCACCCGGCCCACCGTGGAGGGGCCGACCATCAGGGCTTCCGCCACCTGTTGGTCGGTAAGGCCTTCATCGGCTTTACACAAAATCAAACACCGCTTCACTTTACGCCCCGAGGATTTGCCCCGCCGGGTGATACCCAACAAATGCTCCCGTTCATCCTCGGTCAAGTCCACTCGATATAGCTTGGCCGGCATTCCCCTCACCTCCTCACAATCAAAGAACGCCTCCATTATGTCAATTATATCAATTCTTATATTTGTCAAAAATAGCCGGACGCGGTACTAGTAGTCAGTCAACTTGGTTTTAGGATTTGTTAAATAAGGGGGCCAAATAGGTTGCCCTGTCTGGCAGGAAGAGTCGATGGCGGAGGTGGCGGTGATGGTAAGGGACAAGCACGCGGTGCGGCTGACGCCGGAACAACGGGAAGAACTCCGGCGTCTGATCCGGGTTGGGAAAAGCACGGCGCGGGTGAGCGCCAGGGTGCGGATTCTGCTAAAGAGCGACGACGGTTGGCCGGCGCCCCGGGTGGCTGAAGGGCTGGATGTGGCGCTGAGCACGGTGTACCGGGTCAAGCAGCGCTTCAGCGAGGATGGGTTGGCTGGGGTCCTGAAGGACCGTCCCCAAGCCCACCGGCCCCGCAAGCTGGACGACCGGGGCGAAGCCCGCCTGATCGCCCTGGCCTGCCGCCCGGCCCCGGAAGGCCATGACCACTGGACGCTGCGCCTTTTGGCTGGCAAGGTGGTGGAGTTGGGGCTGGCGGCTTCCATGTCCCACGAGGGGGTGCGAAAGCGTCTTAAAAAAACGCGCTCAAGCCGTGGCGGAAGAAGGAGCGGCGCATCCCCCAGGTGAGCGCCGACTTCGTGGCCCACATGGAGGACGTCCTGGACCTGTACCAGGAACCCCATGACCCCCAAAGGCCGGTGGTCTGCTTTGACGAGACCTCCACCCAGTTGTTGGCCGAGACCCGGCCTGCTTTGCCGCCCCGGCCAGGACTGCGGCGGCGGGAGGACTATGCGTACCGGCGGGAGGGCACCCGCAACCTGTTCCTGGCCTGCGAGCCCTTGGCTGGCTGGCGGCCGGTGGAGGTCACCGAACGGCGCACCATGCAGGACTTCGCCCACCGGATGCGCTGGCTGGCGGACGAGGCCTACCCGGAAGCCCAGGTGGTGCGAGTGGTCCTGGACAATCTGAACACCCACCGCACGGCGTCTTTGTACGAGACTTTCCCGGCAGCTGAGGCCCGGAGGATGGCCCGGCGGCTGGAGTTCCACTACACCCCCAAGCACGGCAGTTGGTTGAACATGGCGGAAATCGAGTTCAGCGTACTGTCCCGCTGTTGCCTCAGCCAGCGGCTCCCCAGCGAGGAGGCCCTGCGGCGGGAGGTCCAAGCCTTGGTCACGGAGCGAAACGCCGCCCAGGCCGCCATCAACTGGCGGTTCAATACCCAGGACGCCCGAACCAAACTTCACCGTCTTTACCCTTCCGATTTCACGGTTGACTGACTACTAGAGCCTGCATTTCCCTACTCGAATGGGCCACCAGAATTTCAAATGCGATAGCCCTGATTGGCGACGTGGGCCTTTTCGATAGTCTGCATGCTGCGTACCTGCTGGCGTCAGGTCACCATTTCCTGCAATTCTCTGAGCCGGGCATCTGGTATGGGTCGGGCCGAAGGTCTCACTGCGGCAGCGAACTCAGCCAGTGTCTGGGCGTCCAACTGGTCCTTCTTGTCCAGCCAGAGGCCCTGGCGAAGTCCCGCACCCACAGGGGATTGTCCAAGGCTACAGGAAAACCTGCGGCCGTTAGCGTGGCGGACAAAGGGGTCTTCCGACCCACCGGTAGCTGCCATGACCACCGGTGCAGGTCCGTACGGGCGCAGTATCCGCACCAATTCATCCATGCCGGGAGTGCCGCGTTTCATTCTTCAACTATCACCTGCGGGATAGACGCAAACATCCAGGACGTCATGAGCAATGTCGATGCCGATCGTCGTTCCGTCATCCAGCAAGGTTCAACCTACAGATACCCTGAATGGCTCCAGCCTTTCAGATGCGGGGTCGGCTCCCCGTTCTACTGTTCGGAGTCACCGGGGCGTTGGCGCGGCGACCTCGCTTGTTGCCGGCCTCTTGGTATCCGGGGCTTCGCCATCTGCCGCCCCCGTAGGTAACATGCAATGGCTTCGGTGAATGGCGCGAGTTCCTCGGCGACGCCGTCATCGGATCGGCGGTGCTGGAGCGGCGGCTGCGTCACAGACACGTGCTAAACGTCCGTCGTGAGCTACAGTCTACGGTAGAAGTGGCGGGCTGGTCTGCTCCTGTCTTGGCAAGAAACCAGCACAGGTCGCCGGATAAGGGTGTCGGTCGATCACTAACTTGCGTGGCCTCAAAGTTCCTCTGCGTAGCCTTCTCGCGTCCAGGCGTAATCAGGACGTGTACAGGGTTGTCCGGGGTCCTCATTTTGCCGCTCCTCAGGCGCACTCGTTCCCGTACACACGCGGTCGTAACCTGAATTCCCCTCTTCCTCATCTCCTTGAAGGACTGCGTAGTTGGCCGTATAGGAGGCATGGTGGAGTGCAGGCGGTCGTGCGTGGCGCGTTGGATAACGGCCATGATAGGCTGAATTCGATCACGCATGCCTGCTCCGGATGATGTTCGTATAGCAACTTCCCCTGCCGTAAATTGATCTTCACGACGGGTATGCTGAAGACTGTGTAAACTGCAACCTCCGGTGAGGCGTTGTATAAATCCCATGCTTAAGGACTTTCCACTGGCGATCTTGGTCATCTGATCGCACTTGGCCGAAATAGCGGTGTAGAAGAATGTGAGGATGTCCCCCTCATCGCGCCATATGCCAAATTCGTCCACCACCAGCACCTTGGGCGCAGGGTAGATTCGCGGCGACCGGTCCACCTTGTGTTATGCCT
Organism: Dehalococcoidia bacterium; assembly: GCA_965197575.1. Taxonomy (GTDB): domain Bacteria; phylum Chloroflexota; class Dehalococcoidia; order Lucifugimonadales; family UBA3495; genus VXOI01. Next base: position 3,353,358 of record OZ240214.1, on the reverse strand, counting down.
TTGCCTTGCGGAGTTGCTCCATCAGGTCATCTGGGCGAACGAAATAGGCGCCACAGTCCATATCCATGGCTTTTTTACCAAGGCGGTCAGTAGGCTGATCTTCTGTACGCCGGGAGGCTCCGGCGGCAGAATTCTGGTCGCCAAGGTCAGACCAACCGGATTCTTCGCCTGAAGCCAGCTCACAGAGTGCAAGAGGCGAATTGTTACAGCAGGCCGCAGGGTTGTGCCCTTGCGGCCTGCTGCCGCGATTGGGTTGCCGTTCGCGCCTCGCTTCTACGAAAACCGGGCGGACTTGGGACCGGTCCGGGGAACCCGGTCGGCGCTGCCCACGATCCGGGCCACGGCCATGGCCGGGTTCCGGCCAGGATCCCCGTCCGGGAACTCCGGGACTTCGGCGTCCGCCTCAGGCACGACGATGTTGAATACGGAAACCTTCCAGTGGTCGTCGATCATGTGCTCGGCACGGACCGCGACCATGCAGTCCCCGTCCATGAGCGTCTTGACGCGCTTGGGCCGGAACTCCTCCTCGCTGCCCAGGACCTCGGCCAGCCAGCCGATGATCTCGGACTCCAGGGCCGGTGTGTGGTGCCACTCTCCCACGGTGAGCAGGCGGTGCCCGTCGCCGGGGATGAGCAGGTCCAGCAGGTCGCTGACCTGCTCTGTGAGGGTCTCCTTTTGGTGCAGGTAGTCGAGCGCCTTCTGCAGCGCGCTCGTTAGGATTGTGAATTCCTCGCTCGCGAAGATCTTCATGTCAGTTACTCCGACTTCCGTTAATGTTGTCTGGGTTTTTTGCTGGCATATGCAGTTATTTCAGCCTTGGACCTCTGTGGGCGGTGTCGACGCGCGGTGTCCTCGCTGCCCTTGACAACTGGATTTGAAGGGTGAGGGCCTATAAGACGAAGTCGAGCCGGAACTGGCTTTCCAGCCCGGCCCGAGAGGCATTTCAACAGTGTTTATGATGGCGGCATTCCACCGTCTTTGGTGTAATGTCTATCTACATCGCAACTCTACTTCCGCTAGCAGTGATTCAGGCGTTCTCATCCTTAGAGGGTGTGTGACAATGGCCTAAACCTGGGTCGTGAGTGGCTTGGTGTGATAAGCGGGTTAAGGCTACTTTGGGGATATGAATCGAAAAGCGTATCCCAGCGATTTGACCGACGCCCAGTGGGGCCTGTTGGAATCTTTGTTGCCCCCAGATACACCCAGGGGGCACCCTCGCACCGTGAACCTGCGGGAGGTCGTAAACGGCATATTGTACGTATTGCGTGGCGGCATACCTTGGTGAATGATGCCCCACGACCTGCCCCCTTGGGGCACGATCTGGTGGTACTTTCGAAAATGGCGTGGCGACGGCACTTGGGAGCGGGTTGAGGAGGCACTGCGCCCCATGGTCCGGGAGAGGGAAGGACGGGATGCAACGCCCAGCGCGGCCATCATCGACAGCCAGTCGGTGAAGACCACGGAACAAGGGGGCCCAGGGGCTATGACGCGGGCAAAAGGGTGTCTGGACGCAAGCGCCACATCGTAGTGGACACCACGGTCTGCTTTTGGCCGTAGTGGTTCACGCCGCCAGTATCCAAGATCGAGATGGAGCCAAGTTGGTCTTGGCCAAGCTGCTGAACCGGTTCCCCGGCTCCGGTTGGTTTGGGCGGATGCCGCCTATGCCGGCCGCCTAGCAGCGTGGGCATGGGCTACAGGAGGTTGGGTGTTGACAGTGGTGCGCCGGAAGCCGGACAGCCATCGCTTCGAGGTGCTGCCCCGGAGGTGGGTAGTGGAGCGCACGCTGGCCTGGCTGAGCCGGTGTCGGCGCCTGAGCAAAGACTATGAAGAACTTCCGGAAACCGGCGAGACTTGGGTTCACATTGCGATGGTCCGTCTGATGCTCAAAAGGCTAAAACCATCCTGATTCCTATTTCTCACACACCCTCTTAAATCCGGGGCGTAATTTCGTAGTTAGTCAGATTCCCCCGAGGCAATTCCCGGAGGGGCAGGAATGGTGTGCTGTCACATTGTCATCTTAAATTGGCTCCGGGTTCCCGGTCACTTCCATCGTTTCCGGGCCTTCCGCCAGCAGGGCATCTCCCGGCGTCAACGTCAGCGGCCCGGTCTGGCTCAATGGTGATGAAGCCGGCCTGATTGCCCGCCGGTATGGTTAAAGCGGTGCCGGGTTTGGTGTAATTGTCAGCCGTTGCCGTCGCCGCCATCGTGCAGCTTAGCTCCAACGGCGCCGTCGTCCTGCCGCCCAACAGCGTCACCGTGAAGGTGGCGTTCCGCGGTCAGGGCCTTTTAGCTGGTGGACTTACACCTGCATCAACCGTATCCGCACTTTCCCATACCTCAAGCTCTGGCACGAAAAATACGCTGATGATGGACTGGTGGTCCTGGGGGTGCATACCCCTGAGTTTAGCTTCAAGAAGGACGCTCTCGCCGCCGCAGTTGCCCTTTCAGCTCCCTCGGACCTCGTAGGCCCCCGGATTGGCGCAATGGACCATGGGCTCGCCTTTGAGTCCGGCCACCAGGTTCTGCGCCGCCATTATGCTCATCGCCCGCCGTGAGCCGACGGATGCGCTTCCTATGTGCGGCGTGATGGTCACGTTGTCCATGCCCAGCAACGGATGATCGACCGGGATCGGCTCCGGGTCCACCACGTCCAGCCCGGCCCCGCCGATCCAGCCCTCCCGAAGCGCCCGGGTCAGCGCATCGGTATCCACCGTCGGGCCCCGGGACAGGTTCACCAGGATGGCGGTGGGCTTCATTTTACGCAAGGCGTCTTCGCCGATGATGTGCCTCGTCTCCGGGGTGAGGGGCACGTGCAGCGATACGAAGTCGGCTTCGGCCAGCAGTGTGTCTAGGTCGGCGTATACCAGCCCGTGCTGCGCCTCCAACTCCGGCTTGCGGCTGCGGGAATAGTACAGCACTCTCATGTCGAATCCGGCGGCGCGCCGGGCCATTTCCAACCCGATCTGCCCCAAGCCGATAATTCCCAGGGTCGAGCCCTGCACCTCCGCGCCCAGCCAATAGGTCGGGTGGAATTGCAGCTTCCAGTTGTTATTCCGGACCCACTTGTCGCTCTCCACCACCCGGCGGGCCGCCGACAAGAGCATGGCGAACCCGTGGTCGGCCACGGCCTTGGAAAGGATGCCGGGCGTAGCTCCGACGGGTATGCCGCGCTTGGTGCATTCCGGCACGTCGACGTTGTCCAGCCCGGCCGCGAGTTGGCTGATCACGCGGAGACGCGGCGCGGCGTCGAGAAGGGCGGCGTCGACCCGGTCCATGATGTTGATCAGCGCCCCGTCGGCGTCGGCGAGCTTCTCCCGTAGCTGTCCGGCGGTGGGCGGCGCGTCGTCGGGCCATACCTCCATGTCGGTGGACCCGGCGATCACGTCCAAAGCGTCTTGGTGCATCCGGCGGCTGACAAAGGCCCGCAGCCTGCTCATACGCGCCTCCCTGCGATTCAGGGTCTTCAGTTCTCCCTCTCCCTGGAGGGAGAGAGCTGGGGTGAGGGGAATCCTTCACATCGGCAACGGTTTCCTGCGCGGGAACGCCCTCACCCTAACCCTCTCCCAGAGGGAGAGGGGACTTTTCCTGATATGCGATTCACTGCTCCGGGAATTGTAGCATTCCGGTGCTATACTTAGCCCTCGCCAACATCAAAGCATACCGGAGGGCCGAATGGCGCTTTTCCTCAACGAACAGGAAGTGGTGCAGCTTTTGCCAATGGACGAATGTATCGATGCTCTGGACCAAGCCTTCGCCAGCGCGGGCGCGGGCCGGGTGGAGAACAAGCCCCGTTCCCGCATCGCCATGCCGGGCGGCTTCTTCCACTTCATGGCGGCGGCCGACGGCGGTCAGGGCGTGTTCGGCTACAAGGCGTACCCTTCGTTCGGCGGCCCGTCGTCGGCCAGGATGATGGTGATGCTCTACGACTTCGAGACGGGCGGGCTGCTGTCCTGCATGGAGGCGGGCCGGCTGGGCCAGATACGCACCGGGGCGGCCAGCGGGCTGGCGACGAAGTACATGGCGCGGGAAGACGCCGCCACCGTGGCCGTGCTGGGCTCCGGGTTCCAGGCCCGCACCCAACTTGAAGCGGTCTGCGTTGCCCGCAAGGTAAGCCGGGCGAGGGTGTTCAGCCGCCGGGAAGAGCGGCGCGAGGAGTTTGCCCGCCGGAGCTCGGAGCGGCTGACCATCGACGTTACGCCGGTGGCCAGCGCGCAGGAGTGCGTGGACGGGGCCGACATGGTGATCGTGATTACTTCGGCCCGCGAGCCGGTGCTGCAAGGGGAGTGGCTGTCGCCGGGCGTCCATATCAACGCCGCCGGCGGCAATCACTGGATGCGGCGGGAGATAGACGAGGAAGCGGTGTCGCGCTCGGACCTCATCGTGGTCGACGACCTGGAGCAGGCGAAGATCGAGTGCGGCGACCTCATCTGGCCGGAGGGCAGGGGGCGGTTCCGCTGGGGGTCGGTCCACGAACTGAGCGACCTGGCCGCCGGACGAGTAGCCGGACGCCCGGCCGACGAGTCGATCACACTGTTCGAGTCGATGGGCGTCGCACTGGAAGACATCGCCGCCGCCGGTCTGGTCTACCGCAAGGCGATGGAGCAGGGAGTGGGCCAAGACCTGCCATTCTGAACCACGATTCGTCCCCCAGACTTGGTGGCGGAGCGGTCAAAATCAATAGGGCGCCCACTTGCGGGCGCCCTTTCGTAGTTCCTCGGTTACGGGTGACGCCGCGGCGTTAGTACTCGTAGCCGGCGAGTTGCCGCGTGGTCTCGCTCTCGGCGAGCCGCTGCTGAATGCGCTGCTGCTCGCTCATCGCCGGGCCGGAAAGCCAGCCGTAGACTGCCAGGAAACCCGATTCCATGCGATGGATGAAGTGTGAGCCGGAATGTTTGACCTCTCTGAATCCTTCGCCAACTGTGACCACTGGTGCGTTCCCTCCTGTATCGTTCTTAGAGATATAAATCTCGTTAGCTGATTCCTATTTATGATACAGTCCAGGCAATATTGCGTCAACGTATATTATATAAATAATTATATTGCTCTTTAGAATACAGTATCGTCCAACCGTCGGCGACTGTAATGCAGCGAGGCTTCCGCCTGCGGAAAACCCGGCATACACTTCAGCGAACTACATCATCCGAGGGGAAGGGCGCTTGGCGAATGTGAAACATTTGGTGAGGGGCGTCTGCGCCCTGATTCTCGCCGCCCTCCTGTTCGTCTCATGCGGCGGCGCGGAACAGCCCGTTCCCGTCCAAGAGAGCGCAACTTCGACGGCGGCAACGACCGCTCCGGTTTCAACCGTCGGCGCGGAGCCAACGCAGCCTCCGGCCCCGACGGCCACGCTGCCGCCAACTCCCGCGGCGACTGCTGCTCCCACAGCCCGGACATCCCCAACGCCTGCCGCGCCCGCCGCAACTCCATCTCCCGCGCCCGACCCGACTCCGTCCGCCGCGCCGTTCGATAGCCGAGTCTGGCAGACGGCGTTGTTTCTGGCTGAAGAATTGAGCCCGCGGGAGAGCGCCACGGACGAGGAGCTTGCGGCGGCGAACTACCTGGCCGGGGAACTTTCGGAGTTGGGGTATGAAGTCGATTTACAGCCGTTCGAGGCCGTGGAGCTGTATAACGTTTCCCGGCTGGCCGTACACACGCCGAACGTGGCGTTTACCGACGCGCCGGGCGAGCACCCCTATGCCGCCCAGGCTTGGCTGTTCGCTATGCCACTGGACCCGGCCTCCTTCGAGCGCGAGGAACGTAGAACGCCCGGGGAACTGGTCTACGTGAGCGAGGGCCTGGAAGCCGGGCTGGAAGGGGTCGACTTGCGCGGCAAGGTCGTCCTGGTCCGACGGGGCGCATCGACGCTGGGCGACACGGTGGACTTGGCCGCCGAAGCGGGGGCGGCCGCGGTCGTAATCGTCCGCTCCGGCGATTTCCTGGAGCGGATCGCCCGCGACGTGGATATTCCCGCCATCGCGCTATACCCCGGCCAAGAGTCGGGGCTGGTCCGGGCGCTGCATGAAGGGACCACGGTAGACGTCGAGGTGATCAGTCTTGAGTTGGACCCCAAGCCGTCCCGAAACGTGATCGCCGGGCTGGACAACGACATCGACGGGGATCATGTCCTGGTCATCGGCGCACACTACGATACGACCCCGGAATCGCCCGGCGCGAACGACAACGGCGCCGGCGTCGCCGCGCTTCTGGTCGTGGCCCAAGAGCTCGCCGACGCTGAGCTGCCCTTCGACCTGCGATTCGTGCTGTTCGGAGCGGAGGAGACCGGACTCAATGGCAGCTTCCACTACGTTCACGCACTGGAACCAGCCGAGACATCGCGCATACTGGCGATGATCAACGTGGACTCGGTCGGCACTGGTAGAATTAGCCCAGGCGGTTCCGAGCGAATGGTAGGCATGGCTCGAAAGTCAGCCGACGAACTGGGAATCCAATTAAGTATCCAACAAATTCCGCCATTCGTTGGTTCGGACCACCTGCCGTTCCAGTACGCCGACATCGAAGTCCTGTTCCTGTTCGCGGACGACCTCTCTTACATCAACTCGCCGCAAGACACCATCGAGCATCTGGACCAGACACCGATGGACCATGCCGCAGCGATAGTCTTGGAAGTGCTCGAACGCCTCTCCGACGACCACGCCGCCGCGACCGCCGGACTCGCCGAGCCTGCCCGCTCCAACTGAACCCGGGAATGATCGAGCAATGGGAAGGCCGGAGAGACACCCTGACCGGATAACTTTGGTGATTTCGCGGAGTAACCCCCCGCCGGGCCGCCACTCACCCGGCAAGCTCAAACTGCACGAAAGAATTTCACGGAGCTGCCCCTGTACACTCGCCTGAAACTCGCCCTCGGCCTGGTGTTCCTGCTCTTGTTTATTGCCTGCGATAGCTCCAGTGTGGCGTCGCCCACAGCCGTGCCTGCTCCTTCACCGTCTCCAACGGAAACCACGGATGAAGAGAAGGTTCTGACGATCCTCTATTGGCAGGCCCCGACTCTGCCTGGGCCGTACCTGTCGGGTGGCACTAAAGACCGGGATGCCGGGGCAATCACTCTGGAACCCTTGGCCAGATACGACCCGGACGGCGACCTCGCGCCAGCGTTGGCCACCGAAATCCCAACGCTGGAGAACGGAGGCTTTCCCCAGGACCTGATGTCGATTACGTGGAAGCTGAAAGAGGGCCTGAAGTGGTCGGACGGCAGCGACATGACGGCCGATGACGTGGTCTTTACCTGGCTCTATTGCATAGATGACGATACGGGATGCACGTCTATCGGAGCGTTTGCCGACATCGCCTCCGTGCAGGCCCTCGATGCTCTCACCGTCAAAATCACTTTCGACGCGCCTGCGTCCTATCCATATAACGCCTTCGTCGGCTCTGGAATGCCGGTCATCAGCCAGGCGCAGTTTGCGGACTGTGCCGGCGCGGCTGCCTCAACCTGTGAGGCGCAAACACGGCCCCGTTGGGCACCGGGCCCTATCGCATCGTCAGCTTCAAGACCAACGAGGAGGCCGTTTATGGACGCAACCCGTTTTACCGGGGAGAGGCTCCCTACTTCGACCGGGTAGTCCTCAAGGGCGGCGGCGATGCGATTTCGGCCGCCCGCACTGTTCTCGAAACAGGCGAAGCCGATTACGCCTGGAACCTGCAAGTGGAGCCAGAGGCTCTGGCCTGGCTGGAAGCAGCCGGACAGGGCAAGGTGGTCTCCGCTTTCGCCAGCCTGGTGGAGCGTATCGTCGTCAACCAGACGAACCCGGCCCCCGAGTTGGACGACAACCGCTCCGAGTATCTGGATGGACAAAATCCCCACCCGTTCCTGACCTTCACGCCGATTCCTCAAGCCATGTCAATGGCCATCGACCGCAGCCTCATATCGGAGCGGCTCTACGGTTTCGCTGCGGAGCCTGTTTGCAATCTGATTGCAGGCCCTCCGAGATATGCTTCGGCCGCCAACGATGGGTGCCTGTCCCAGGACATCGAGGGGGCCAACCGTCTGCTGGACGATAACGGCGTCATCGATACCGACGGCGACGGCATCCGTGAATACAATGGCGTTCCCCTGCGTATCACCTACCAGACCTCGGCCAACTCTATCCGGCAGGACACCCAGGCGCTCATCCGGGACTGGTGGCGCCGGATAGGCATTGAGACCGAACTGGCGCAGCACGATGCCAGCGTCTTTTTCGGAGGGGATCCAGCGGTTAACCCAGACGAGTCGTATCGCCGGTTCTTCGCAGACGTGCAGATGTATGCCGGTGATTCCGGCGTCGACCCGCAGCAGTCTCTTTCCAGTCTGCTTTGCAGCTGTATCGAGACCAGGGACAACAACTGGACCGGCGGGAACAACTCCCGGTCTTGCAACCCGGAGTACGATAAGCTGTTTGCCCAGCTTGCCCAAACCCGTATCGGGCCGGAGCGCGCCACGCTGGTCAAGCGGTTAAACGACATCCACGTGCAGAACTATTACGAGATTCCCCTCATGAGCCGGGGCGTCGTTTCCGCGCACCTGAATACTCTGCAAGGCGTCCAGATTAACGGCTGGGACAGCGAGATGTGGAATATTGCCGAGTGGCGCCGTTAGTTGCCGTTCGCCCTTGCCAACCCCGGATCGAGGCCGGCCTGCGCGGCAAGCTCTCGGTGGAGTCCGGCGGCGTGGTGTTCACCACCATCCAGAAGTTTTTCCCCGAGGAACAGGTCAATAGCACGTAATGCCGGCCCCAGTAATCATCGACTAGAATAAGAACGAGCATAGAGTACGGACTCATAGTAATGGGAGTCCAAACGGCGTGGCTCCCCAAGTGATTTGAGCAGCTACGGACGGGGCCAACGGTCTTACGCTGTACTCAGGGGATGCTGTGTTAGCCTTGTCGGACTCGGGAGGCGAAGTTGACCGGACGACGGACGTAACCGGACAGGATGCGCAGGGATGACAAAGACTATCTACCTGGCTAATCCTTACGGGTTTTCTGCCCAGCAGAAGGCAATGCTCCTGCCGCCGATAGTGGCGGCGCTGGAAGAGCTTGGGCTAGAAGTTTGGGAGCCGTTCGCCCGGAACAACCAGCCGGACTTCCTGAAGGCTGGGTGGGCGTACCGGATTGGCCAAAGGGATTTTAGTGACGTGGTTGAGTCGGATGCCATCTTCGCCGTAGTCAACGGCGTTCCTCCCGATGAGGGCGTGATGGTAGAGCTTGGCATGGCTATTGCGCTGGAGAAGCCCACGTTCTTGTTTCGAGACGATTTCCGTCGCGTTGTGGACAGCGAGGAGTACCCCCTGAATCTGATGTTGTTCACTGGACTACCCGAGGAGGGTTGGCAGGACTACTTTTACACATCGGTGGAGGAGATAACCTCGCCGGAGAAGGCGCTGGCACGATGGGCCAAGCGCCCGTAGCGGAGGCGGGTTCGACCTTCCTTGACCTCTTCTTCAGACCAGCATCGATCCCACGTCACCTGGGTTGGCGGGTCCAGTAGTGAGATTGACAGTCGAAGCTCCCGGCTCCCGATCGATGGTCAGTGGAGCGCGGCATTGGCTTCGATGGCGTCGAGGAGATAACCTCCGGACAGTTTCCCCAGATAGGCGGCATGCGCTTCAGCCTCGATCCCACAGCGCCGTCCGGTGGGCGAGTCCGGTCCCTGGCGATTGTGGATGGAACCGGCGCGGTAACCGACCGGGTGGTGAGGGAGACGCATTGGTTGGCGGCCCGGTGCAGCATATCAAAGGTGGTCACTCTGAACTTCCTCGCCAACGGCGGCGACAGCTATCCGTTTCCGGTTCCGAGCACAGGTCGAATCGACCTCGTGGGTGAAGCCGGTCAGACCAACGCGCCAGCCCCGGACTTCCCGGACACTAATGGAAACCGTGTTCTGGATGGACCGGCGTTGGTGGACATCGGCCTCGCCAGTTTCACTGGTCCAGGTACCGAGCAGGACGCTCTGTCAGAGTATCTGGCGCGCTTCTTCGCCGAGGCTCTCTTCGGTCAGGCCGAGAGGCCGCCGCTAGAAGACCGGAGAATCCAGGACCTGGGCATTACCGGCAAGCAGGACACTATGTTCGAATGACCTGCCCCGGCGGAGCGGTGGCGCATTGTTAGGGAGCTGGAGCCGCGATCGCCGGTCATCTGAGGCGGACGGAATCTGCTCCTGATCTACAGGGCCAACTCGAATCTCAACGTGAAGGTTCTTGATTTTGTGTAGTTTGGTGGGCCGCAATCCGACCAGTCGGGGATCAAGGTGGGTCCGGGAACGGGAGCTGCGACTGACTACTTCGGCGAGCGCATTGCCGCCACGGTGCGGGAGTTCGTTCAGCAAATCACCCCCATTGTGGATGCTCTCGAAGACGCGGGCAACCAAACGGATGCGACATTGAGCCCCCAATGTACCCCGGTGGTCTCCAAGTTGACCCCCTCCCTCCGTTGACTTCCCACAGCCTTGCGGCTTATGTTGGCGACCTGAGCCAAGCTGCTGAAGTGGGCGCCCCGGCACGGCAGGCACGGCGGGAGTAGTACCCGTATTCGGTAGCGTTGGACGGCATTCAACGAGGGAAATCCCTTTGTCTCCACTTTCCAACAGTCCTGTCCTGGTGGTCCTGCAAAACCCCGACTTCCGCCTGATGTGGGCGGCTCGGTGGTTTCACGAAATCTCGCGCCGCATGGAACTGCTGGTGCTGGGATACCTCATTTACGAACTGACCGACTCGGTCTTTCAAGTCGGATTAATTTCCGTTTTCCTGAATGGTCCGCGCCCTCCTTTGTCGTTGATAGCCGGAATGTTGGCCGACCGCCTGGACCGGTGGCGGATTCTGACCGGTATCCACACCTTCTATTTGCTTGTCGCGTCGGGGCTGCTGGCGCTCTTGATTCTGGGCCTCATTCATCCCTGGTATGTTTTCCTTGCCATACTTTTGCAGGGCACGGCCAAGGTTTTGGATGACCCCACCCGGCGGTCGGCGCTTTTCGACCTGGCCGGGGAGGCTCGAATCGCCCACGCCATGTCCCTGGAGACCATCACGAACAACGTAGGCAAGATTCTGGGCCCGTTAGCCGGCGGGCTGTTGATTGCCTTTTACGGGTACACTGGCGCTTTCATAGTTGTGGTTACCCTGGACCTGATCGCGGCCTGCCTGATGTTCAGGATGCGGCTGCCGAAAGCGGCGTCGGTGGTGGGCAGGGACAAGGTGTTCTCGCATGGAATCAAGTCAGGCATAGGCCATTCTTTCTCAAACAAGTTTGTGCTGGGGGTGCTTTGCATATCGTTGGTGATGAACGGCATGGTGCTGCCGCTGCAATACTTCATACCCGTCATCGCCACTGACGTATTGAAAGTGGGGCCCGCGCTGGGGGGCGTGATAGGCTCGGCGGAAGGTGTTGGTACGCTCGTGGGGGCGATAATCCTTGCCACGCGCCGGAACTACACCTTTCACGGGCGGTACTACGTGATAGGCGCCATGATTGTGGCCGTGGGAGTGGTTGCGGTGGCCTGGTCGCCCTGGTTCCTGATTTCCTTCTTGTTGCTCTTTAGCGCCGGTATTGGTCAGTCAGGATTCAGCACCATGCAGAGCACCATCCTGCTGCTGTCGTCACCGGCCGAAATGCGGGGGCGGATAATGGGGTCCCAGGGGTTGGTAAGCGGCCTGGGCCACTTGGTCGGCGGAGCGGAAATCGGGGTTATAGCGCAAGCATTCGGCATCTCACTGGCCATAGGCATCAACGCCGGCGCAGGCCTGTTTTTGATACTGCCGGTGGTCTTGTTGACGCCGTTAGTGTGGCGGCCCGTGGAGTCGTACTACAACACGACCAGAGTTGACGCCGCTACGGCGGGTTTCAGGACTGACCAGCGGCCCGACCAAGCTGGTTAAGACCGGGGGAAGCCCGGCTTCTTCCCTAGATTTGCGTCAGCCATACCCCTTTCGAGAGCAAGACCAGGCCCAATTAGGGCCCGTTCACGCTAAGAAACTAACTCAAATCATCAGTTGGCATCGGCATCAAAGCATGGCACAGGCCAGTTGGGCCACCGTCTCCTCGCCGCTTACCACCTCAGGGGCCCATTGGCCTTGAAGCCCAGGCTGTGCTTCCTGCTTCCCTTAGTACTACAGTCGCAGAATAACGAAGTAGAATAAGCCATCACTGGATGATGAGGTGTGGCGGTGGCGACGAGCAGGGATGAGGTGGCGGAAGTGGCCCGCTGGGCCGAAGGCTTGGAGCGGGTGCATGAGTGCATCGCGGGACGTTTCCGGCGTCCGGAGCCCCGCCGGCGGGTGCTGGAGTATCTGCGGGGGCTGCTCAGTCCCGTGGAGCGCAAGAACGGCTGGCAGCTGGCGGAGCAGGCGGGCGACGCCACCCCGGACGGGGTGCAGCGCCTGCTGTCCACCTGCCGCTGGGATGCCGACCTGGTTCGAGACGATCTCAGGGGCTACGTTGTGGAGCATCTGGCCGATGCTGACGGAGTGCTGGTGGTGGACGAGACCGGTTTCCTCAAGAAGGGGAACAAGCCGGTGGGGGTGCAGCGGCAATACAGCGGCACGGCAGGACGGATCGAGAACTGCCAAGTTGGCGTATTCCTGGCCTATGCCTGTGTCAGGGGGAGGGCCCTGCTGGACCGAGAGCTGTACCTGCCCCAGGTGTGAGCGAAGGATTGGGAGCGGCGCCGGGAAGCCGGGGTGCCGGAGGAGGGAGTGGTGTTCCGGACCAAGCCGCAACTGGCCCGGGGTATGCTGGAGCGGGCAGTGGAATCGGGAGTCCCCTTCGGCTGGGTTACCGGGGATGAGGTCTGCGGCAACGGCCGCAACTTGAGGTTGTGGCTGGAACAGCAAGGTATTCCCCACGTGCTGGCGGTCAGGAGCAATGAGAATCTGTGGGTCCGGACGGACAAGGGCCCCCTTCAGGTGAGGGCGGACCGGCTGGCATCGCAGGTTGAGGAGACCGGCTGGATCAGATGGAGCGCCGGCGACAGGGCCAAGGTCCCCTCTACGACTGGGCCACCGTGGCGATACGGCCGCTCAGGGAGCCGGGCAGGGGCTACCGGCTGCTGGCCCGGCGCAGCTTGCCAAGCCCGGAGAGCTGGCCTATTACGTGTGTTTCGGTCCGGCGGGGACGGCCCTGGAGGAACTGGCAAAGGTAGCTGGAACCCGGTGGGCCATAGAGGAATGCTTCGAGGAGGCCAAGGGACAGGTGGGTCTGGACCAATACGAGGTACGACGCTGGGATGGCTGGCACCGGCACATCACGCTGGCGATGCTGGCCCACGCCCATCTGGCGGTGGTCAGGCGCCAAGCTTTGGCGCAAGGATGCCAGGGAGAAAAAGGGGTAGCCCCAGCCTGGATGCAGGGCTGATTTCCCTGACGGCACCTGAGGTGCGCCGACTGCTCACCCGCCTCGTATGGACGGCGAATCAGCCTGCCGGTTTTGTGCTGGCCTGGTGCCGGTGGACACGGCGGCGCCAGGCCACAGCCCAAAGATGCCACTACCAACGGCGACTGAAAATGCTGGCATCACATCTGCGACTGTAGTACTAAAGGGAGACCCCGGTCATTTGGATGAGCCGAAGTCTCGCCGTTCCCGAAAAGTAGTTGCCTTTGGGCCTGAAACCACCGCGATGCTGACGAAGCGCAGGGCCATCCTTGTGGAGTCGGGTCCAGTGGAACGGTCCCAAGTTTGCGCCCGGCGGGACGTCAGTCGTATGATACCTGATGTGTTATCATAAAGGTTCAATGCGATTATGAAGACCTGTGCGATCTACGTCGTGCGTTTCCACGATCTGTGGCATATCCATGCCAGTCTCTTGCTGACGTCGGGGGTGCCGGTACATGTCGTCTCGGCCCGGCTGGGCCACGCCAGCATTCAGACCACGGTAGACACCTACGGCCACGTTCTGCCGGCGTCGGACGTTGAAGCGGGCCGGGTGATGGAGCGGCGGCTGGCGGAGTGACGTTTGCAAAATTGAGCAAATTCGAGTAGATAGCTCCATATTCGTATCTAAAGCCGGTGTAACTCAGTGGCAGAGCAGCAGTTTCGTAATCCGTAGAACTGACCTCCTCCAGTTTCATTTAAGCTAATTTAGATACAAAATTAAAGGTGCATCCGGCTTTATAAACCGTTTGCGTAGCTTTGAGTGGCATTTAGCGCCAAGGAAAGGAATGGCAAATTAGCGAAGAGTGGCAGTCGCTCTTGCTCAGCCCATTCCAAGTTTTTGACCGTGCCCAGAGTTCGATGCGGGAATGTCGTCTTCCAGGGCTTATACCAGAGTAACTGACCCAGAAAAATGCCACTGGGCGTAGTTGTTGTTGTCCCCTCTGGCGACTAGGCCCGGGCCTGATGGCCGGCGACTAGGCCGCACCTGTCTCTTCAACCTCCCCTCAAGAAAGTCCGGTTCCTCAGGTAGCTCAGCCCCCTGCAGATACCGGGCCTACCCCTTCCTCCACCCCCAAGGCCCTCTTAAGCAACCCGGTCACTTCAACGGCCAAAGCCCGCCCCATCCTCCTCTATCTCCCCTTTGCTCATCACCTGTGCCCCAAGCTGTTGGCCCTCACCTTGTCGCCGTCCAGCCCCACTTGGCCGAGTTCCACCAGCCCGATCTTCCGGCACAGTTACAGCGGCCTCAGAGACATGGCAGCGAATGCCTCAGCAGATTCTCGCTGAAGTCCGAGACGGTATGGAAAAGGGGATGCTTGTCGACGCGAGCACCTGGAAGGCGGCGCCCTTGCGTACCCGCGGGCAACGCGGCGGGAGTAGCACCCTGGTGCGGTAGCTGTAGAGCAGCAACTGACAATCATCGTCTTGGGATGATGGGTAGGGCTGCCAGTTGGCGGGTGATTGGCGATAGCTCCAATTTCCCGTTAGGAACAAAACTCGTGGTAAACCCTCTGTTTTAAGCTGGATTGATGGAGTCGCCGTAGAGGCAGGTGAGCACCATCATGAATCCGCAGGGCCTCGAGCAGTCCCCAAACCCCGTTAGGAACAAAGCCGCTATCAAACCCAATGTCTTAAGGTGGATTTGAGGCTCCATTCCAATGGCAGGTGAGTAGCAATGATCACGCCTGAAGACCTCGAGGCATGCCTGCGAGAGCTGTCCGGCGCTGGGGATGTCCTTCCGTTAATACGGGATCCCAGTACTCCCACTGGCCTAAGGCCGTGGACCGACGACGATTCCAGGACACTCCGCCAGTGGCCCTGACCCAGGTGGATGAGCGTGAAGGCAGTCGAGACCTGTTGATCTGTTACAGCCAGAAACGGGCCGCGGTACTAAACCAATACCAAGGTGGGATGTGCATTTCGGGGGTCTTGAAGACGACCTAAAGGACTCCACGGCACTTCATCTCACCTTTACGTCCCAACCGGGGGCGACCGACAGTGCGGTCTAGCGATATGTACATTTCACCTTGGCTTTAGTTTAGTACTCAGTCACGTTTGAATTGGCATGATGATTTTCACGGGTGACAGTCAGTTCCACTCTTAATTTCCTAAACCTTGCTTCTCAGCAACTGTCATTTCTGGCATGACTGAGTACTAAACTAAAGCCAAGGTGAAATGTACATATCGCTAGACCGCACCGTCGGTCGCCCCCAGTTGGGACGTAAAGGTGAGATGAAGTGCCGTGGAGTCCTTTAGGTCGTCTTCAAGACCCCCGAAATGCACATCCCACCTTGGTATTGGTTTAGTAGTCGGTCAACTTGGTTTTAGGATTTGTTAAATAAGGGGGCCAAATAGGTTGCCCTGTCTGGCAGGAAGAGTCGATGGCGGAGGTGGCGGTGATGGTAAGGGACAAGCACGCGGTGCGGCTGACGCCGGAACAACGGGAAGAACTCCGGCGTCTGATCCGGGTTGGGAAAAGCACGGCGCGGGTGAGCGCCAGGGTGCGGATTCTGCTAAAGAGCGACGACGGTTGGCCGGCGCCCCGGGTGGCTGAGGGGCTGGATGTGGCGCTGAGCACGGTGTACCGGGTCAAGCAGCGCTTCAGCGAGGATGGGTTGGCTGGGGTCCTGAAGGACCGTCCCCAAGCCCACCGGCCCCGCAAGCTGGACGACCGGGGCGAAGCCCGCCTGACCGCCCTGGCCTGCCGCCCGGCCCCGGAAGGCCATGACCACTGGACGTTGCGCGTGCTGGCGGGCAAGGCGGTGGAACTGGGACTGGTGGAGTCCTTGTCCCACGAGACGGTGCGGCTGCGGCTGAAAAAAACGCGCTCAAGCCGTGGCGGAAGCAGCAATGGTGCATCCCGAAGGTGAGCAGTGAGTATGTGGCGGCCATGGAGGACGTGCTGGACCTCTACGCCGAGCCTTATGATCCCGAAAGGCCGGTGGTCTGCTTCGACGAGACCTCTACTCAGTTGCTGGCCGACGTCAGGGAGCCGCTGCCGGCAAAGCCTGGGCGGCCGGGGCGTGAGGACTACGAGTGCCTGCGGGCGGGCACCCGGAACCTTTCCCTGACCTGTGAGCCCAGGGCGGGTTTGGCGCCACGTGGCCATAACGAAGCAACGCACCATGCAGGACTTCGCCCACCGGATGCGCTGGCTGGCGGACGAGGCCTACCCGGAAGCCCAGGTGGTGCGAGTGGTCCTGGACAATCTGAACACCCACCGCACGGCGTCTTTGTACGAGACTTTCCCGGCAGCTGAGGCCCGGAGGATTGCCCGGCGGCTGGAGTTCCACTACACCCCCAAGCACGGCAGTTGGTTGAACATGGCGGAAATCGAGTTCAGCGTACTGTCCCGCTGTTGCCTCAGCCAGCGGCTCCCCAGCGAGGAGGCCCTGCGGCGGGAGGTCCAAGCCCTGGTCACGGAGCGAAACGCCGCCCAGGCCGCCATCAACTGGCGGTTCAATACCCAGGACGCCCGAACCAAACTTCACCGTCTTTACCCTTCCGATTTCACGGTTGACTGACTACTAAACTAAAGCCAAGGTGAAATGTACATATCGCTAGACCGCACTACCGGTGCCCACCCAGTTGGGGCCTAAAGGTGATATGAGGTGCCGTGGAGTCCTTTCGGTCGTCGTCAATCTCCCCGAAATGCACATCCCACCTTGGTATTGGTTTAGTACTGTTTCAACAAAGTCTTGCTATGGCATGAGAGGCCGGTGAGACTTGGGTATGATCTTCCCATGATCTTCCAAGGAGGTCGTACCCGGACATGCCTGCCATCAAATACAGAGTCGAACTGACCCAATCCGAACGCTCCGGTCTGATTGGGGTATCCCGCCGGGGCAAGCCGTTAGCCCGCACCGTCAAGCGGGCCCTTGCCCTGTTGAAAGCTGACGAAGGGCGGTCAGACCATGCGGCGGCTGAGGCGGTTTCCCTTAGCACTGCTACTGTCGCCAGGGTGCGGAGACGGTTCGCCGAGGAGGGATTGGAAGCCGCAATCAATGACCGGCCAAGGCCGGGCCGGGAGCGCAAGCTGAGCGGCATACAGGAGGCGCACCTCGTCGCCATCGCAGGCAGCAATGCGCCCGAAGGACACGCCAACTGGACGCTCCAGTTGCTTGCTGACCAGGTTGTGCAGTTGGAGTTTGCGGAGAGCATCTCCCTTGAAACGGTGCGCCAGATACTCAAAAAAACGAACTCAAACCGTGGCAGAAGAAGGAGTGGCGCATTCCCAAGTTGAGCGGGGAGTTCGTGGCCCGGATGGAGGACGTGCCGGACCTGTACCACGAAGACCACGACCCGGAGCGTCCCGTGGTGTGTTTCGGTGAGACCTCCAGGCAGTTGGACGGGGATGCCAGGCCGCCCATCAAGGCTGGGCCCGGACGGGTGGAACGCTATGACCACGAGTGCCAGCGAAACGGCGCCCGGAACCTGTTCATGTTCTGTGAACCGCAGGGCGGGTGGAGACACGTCTAAGTGACCGGGCGCCGCACTGCGGTGGACTTCGCGCACCGGATGCGCTGGCTGGTTGATGAGGCCTGCCCTGACGCCAGGGTGGTACGGCTGGTGCTGGACAATCTCAACACTCACCAGCCCGGCTCGCTCTACGAAGCATTTGAACCATCCGAAGCGCGCCGTATCGCCAAACGCCTGGAATTTCATTACACCCCTAACCACGGGAGTTGGCTGAATATGGCCGAAATCGAGTTCAGCGTCTTCAGCAGAGCGTGCCTGAGCCGCCGCAGCGGCGATGAAGTGTTGCTGCGGCGGGAGGTCGCCGCCCTCGAACGTGAGCGCAACGATGCCGGCGCTGGCATTGACTGGCGGTTTTCCACCCAGGACGCCCGCAGTAGACTCAAACGTTTATATCCATCCGGATTAAATTGAAACAGGGCTGGGCTACCTTTCCCCCGTCGCCAATCTGATTCGCTGGTTTCCTTACCGGCGCGGTATGGCTGCGGGAATGGCCATCATGGGCTTCGGCGGCGGGGCAATAATCAGCGCTCCGCTGAAGGAATTCCTGATTAAGCTATTCTATGAAGCGCCCCAATACCTGGGACCTATCGGCGCCGTGCCCCTGATTACCGAGCAGGGGCGACGGTTTGCCGAGGTCGGCGGGCAACTGGTGGAAGTGGTGGTAGCGGGCGCAGCCGACGCTGCGAGCATGACTGCTCCCGGGTTGGAAGGGGTCTACGTGGCGGGCACCGGCGGCACCGGAGCGGCGGAGACCTTCTTCACCCTGGGGGTGGTCTACTTTCTTATCATGCTCGTCGCTTCCTTCTTCTATCGTGTCCCCGCCCCGGGATGGATGCCGCCTGCGCCGGGTGAACATGAAAACGGCGCGGAAGCCTCGCGGGGCAGCCCGGCGCGCCGGGCAATAGCCAGAATCAGGAGCCGCATCAGAAGGCGTGTGATAATCGCCGAGAACGTTCACGTCGGCGAGACGCAAAAGACGCCGCAGTTCTATTTGCTGTGGATTGTCCTCTGCTTCAACATCACGGCGGGAATCGGCGTTATAGGCGTGGCCAAGACGATGATGACCGACATATTCGGCGCCACTCTGCCCCACATAGTGACGCCGGCCTTCGCCGCGACCTACGTGCTGATGATTGGCGTCTTCAATATGGGCGGCCGGTTCTTCTGGGCCTCCCTATCCGACTTCATCGGGCGAAAGAACACCTACTATTGCTTCTTCGTCCTGGGTGCGCTGCTCTACCTTTCGATACCCTTCACGGCCAACGCCGTGAGCGCCGACCCCATGGTGGTCTGGCTGGTGATGTTCTACGCCGCGACCATGATAGCGTTCACCATATTCGGCGGCGGGTTCGCCGCGATTCCGGCCTACCTGGCCGACACTTTCGGCACGCTGCACGTCGGGGCCATCCACGGCCGGCTGCTCACGGCATGGAGCACGGCGGGGGTGGTGGGGCCGTTCGCGCTGACCTACCTGCGCGATTTTTCCGTCAAGCGGTCAATCAACGACTTGGCCGGCAAAGTTAACCCCGCCGCCTTTGAGTCCCACTTTGGCGCTCCGCTGGAAAGCCTGGAAGAACTCATCGCCGCCAAGACGGTAACTATCGGCAAGCTGATGGAGATTGCCCCGGCGGGCACGGTAGACCCCACGCCCGGCGTCTACAACATCACGATGTACGTCATGGCCGGACTGCTGGTTGTCGCCTTCTTCGCCAATATGATGGTGCGCCCGGTGCCGGAACGACACCACCTGAAGGCCACCCACCCGGAACTGGCCGCCGGGCAACAGCCAACCGCGGAGTCCGGCGGTTGAGGTGCGGACGCCTGACCTCAATGTTCCGCAATGCCTCCCAAATTCATCGGAGAGATTGTGTATAATGGGCTACCCTATATCCGGGATGCCGCAGTTAAATGGCATGGGAAATCGAGCGCACCAACGAGTACCAAGAATGGTGGGACGAGCTTTCGCTTACACAACAGACTTCCATCACAAGGGTTGTCAACCTACTCGCCGAACGCGGACCGCGGCTCGGTCATCCTCACTCTTCCCAAGTGATTTCATCGCGGCACGGACGTATGCGCGAGCTAAGGGTGCAGAGCAGGGGTAGGCCACTCCGAATCTTCTACGCCTTCGACCCAAGGCGGGCGGTGATACTGTTGATTGGCGGGGACAAAACCGGCAATGACCGATTCTATGACGAATACGTACCGATAGCAGACCGCATTTACGACGGGCATCTCGACCAGTTGTACAGGGAGGGCTGGCGTCCATGAGCGGACATCGTCCATTTTCCGAGCTAACTAAACACTTCACCGAAGAAGACCACCGGCTCGTCGCTATAGGAACCGAGCGGCTAAACGTCAAGATTTTGCTCGCTGAAGCCATCGGGGAAGAGCTGTTGCTCAAGAACGATGAGCTTTCGGACCTGTTAACTGAGGCGGAGCTGGATTTCTCTGACAAGGAGCTGGTTCAAGCCATTGAGAAACAGGTTGCGACGATTGCCGGGACTGCTCAGGATTTCACTCCAGCTCAACGCAAGCGCATTATGGAATTGACCGATGAAGTGCGCGCCTGGATTTCGCTGGCCGAATCCAAGCGGACGCGCACCGGGGAGCTTGCTGAAGACTAATACTAATACGGAGGTATCGGAATGAAGTACGATTATATCGTTGTGGGTGGTGGGTCGGCGGGATGCACCATCGCCACGCGCTTGTCGGAGGACCCGGAACGGTCGGTCCTGCTTCTTGAGGCTGGGCCGGACTACCCTGACTTCGACCATCTGCCCGAAGACCTGAAACAGGGCAACAACGTCTGGCTTTCGGCCTACGGGCCTCACAGTTGGGCCTATCGGGCCCGGATCACCGAAGGGCAGACTGACCTGGAGATACCGCGGGGCAAGGCCACCGGCGGCTCCAGCGCCATCAACGGCCAGGTGCTCTACCGGGGCATTCCCGAGGACTACGACCGTTGGGCCGAGTGGGGCAACGACGAGTGGAGCTTCGTCAAGTGCCTGCCCCACTTCAACAAGCTGGAGACCGACCTGGACTTCGGCGGCAGCGACTTCCACGGCTCCGAAGGGCCAGTGCCAGTCCGCCGCTATCCGCGCAGCGAGTGGCTGCCCCACGCCGCAGCCTTCGAGCAAGCCTGCGTGGCCGAGGGATTCCCCATCGACGAAGACCAGAACCACCCTGAGTCCACCGGGGTCTCACCCCGGGCGCGCAACACCATCGACGGCGTCCGGATGAGCAACGCCATCAACTACCTGGACATAGCCCGGCACCGGTTGAACCTGACCATCCGGGCCGGCGTGACCGCCCGGCGCATTCTATTCGAGGGCAAACGGGCCGTGGGCATCGAAGCCGAAAGCGGCGGCGAGGTCTTCACCGTCGAGGCCGACCAGATTATCGTCAGCAGCGGCGCGGTCGCCTCTCCCCAACTGCTGATGCTCTCCGGCATCGGGCCTGCCGAACACCTACGGAGCCTCGGCATCGAAGTAATCCACGACTCGCCGGGCGTAGGCAAGAACCTGCGCGACCATCCCGCCGCTGCGGCCATCTATCGGGCCGCCGGCGACAGGCCGGACGTTCAAGCCCCGGTAATCCAGGTAGGCCTGCGGTACACCGTCGAAGGCTCCAACCTCCGCAACGACATGCAACTCAGCCCGACGCTGATGAATAGCGAGCATCGGCCCGCCCATATTGTTATCGACGAAGACATGAACTATCTCGGATTCGGGGCCAGCCTGCAGTTGGCCTTAGGCCAGGGTGAGTTGACGCTGCAGTCCACCGATCCTCACGTACAGCCCTTCCTCAACTACAACTACTACCAGGAAGAGGAAGACCTGCGGCGGATGCGCGAAGCGATCCGCTTGGGCGTCCGGATGGCCGAGGAGCACTCGTACTTCAAGGACATCGTGCTGGAGCGGATCATGCCCTCCGATGAGGAACTGGCCTCGAACGAGTTGCTGGACGACTGGCTGCGCAAGAACTCCGGCACTTCCCACCACGTCTCCGGCACTTGCAAGATGGGCCCCGACTCCGACCCTATGGCGGTGGTCGACCAGTACTTGAAGGTAAAGGGCGTTGAGGGCCTGCGGGTGGCCGACGCCTCGGTCATGCCCGACTGTATCCGGGCCAATACCAACGCCACCACTATAATGGTCGGAGAGAAGGTCTCCGATTTCATCAAGGAAGGGCGCTAAATGGCACGCACGCGCCCGGCTTTAGCCCTACGAGAAGAGTTCTACAGGAGGTAAAGGCATGAAGTACGACTACATCGTTGTAGGGGGCGGTTCGGCGGGATGCACCATCGCCACCCGGCTGTCGGAAGACCCGGAGCGGTCGGTGCTGCTGCTGGAGGCGGGGCCGGACTATCCCGACTTCGAGACCCTGCCGGAAGACCTGAAACAGGGCAACAACGTCTGGCTGTCGGCCTACGGCCCGCACAGTTGGGCCTACCGGGGCCACATGACCAACGAGACGCCCGACCTGGAGATTCCCCGCGGCAAGGCCACCGGCGGCTCCAGCGCCATCAACGGCCAGGTGCTCTTCCGCGGCATCCCCGAGGACTATGACCGCTGGGCCGAGTGGGGCAACACCGAATGGGGCTTCACCAGTTGCCTGCCCTACTTCAACAAGATGGAGACCGACTTGGACTTCGGCGGCGACGACTTCCACGGCTCCAACGGCCCGGTGCCCGTGCGCCGCTCACCCCGCACCGAGTGGATGACCCACGCCGTGGCCTTCGAGCAGGCCGCCGTAGCCGAGGGGTTCCCCATTGACGAAGACATGAATCACCCCGAATCCACCGGCTGCTCTCCTCGCGCCCGCAACACCATTGAAGGCGTGCGGATGAGCATGGCCCTCAACTACCTGGACATGGCCCGCCACCGGCTCAACTTCACCATCAGGGGCAGCGTCACCGCCCGCCGCATCCTGTTCGACGGGAACAAGGCCGTGGGCATCGAGGCCGAGAGCGGCGGCGAGGTGTTCGTCGTCGAGGGCGAGGAAATCATCCTTTGCAGCGGCGCGGTCGCCTCGCCCCAACTGTTGCTGCTCTCCGGCGTCGGCCCGGCCCAGCAACTGGAAAACCTGGGCATCCCGGTGGTGCATGACCTGCCCGGCGTCGGCAAGAACCTGCGCGACCATCCCTCCGCCGCTGCCATCTACCAAGCGACGGGGGAGAAGCCGGACGTACAGGCGCCGGTGATCCAGGTGGGGCTGCGCTACACGGTGGAGGGTTCCAACCTTCGCAACGACATGCAGCTTTCGCCCATGCTGATGACCAGCGAGCACCGCCCGGCCCAGATCCAGATCGACGACGACCTGAACTACGTCGGCATGAGCGCCAGCCTTCAGTTGGCGCTGGGGCAGGGCGAGCTCACGCTCCAGTCCGCCGACCCCCACGAACAGCCGTTCCTCAACTACAACTACTATCAGGAAGAGGAAGACCTGCGCCGGATGCGCGAGGCCATCCGCTTGGGCGTCCGCATGGCGGCCCATTCCGCCTACTCCGGCATCATGCTGGAGCGGATTATGCCCACTGACGATGAACTGGCGGACGATGAGGCCCTGAACGACTGGCTGCGGCGCAACTCCGGCACCTCGCACCACATCTCCGGCACCTGCAAGATGGGGCCGGACAGCGACCCGCTCACCGTGGTAGACCAGTACCTGCACGTCAAGGGCATCGAGGGCCTGCGCGTCGCCGACGCTTCCGTCATGCCCGACTGCATCCGCGCCAACACCAACGCCACCACCATAATGATCGGCGAACGGTGCGCCGACTTCATCAAAGAAGGCAAGTAAGGGCCTAAGCGAGGTTTTCACCGGACGGTAGGGGCGCACGGCTGTGCGCCCCTACGCTTGTCCCGGCAACAAGGACGGGCAGATGACGAAACGCCGCGCATACATTCCCCCGTTCTTCCAACCCAATAGCCTTGCACTGTGCTTGCTGGTCGTCGTGTTAGTGGCCTGTTCCTCTGAGCAAACGCCCACAACGGAGTCGGACTTGGCAGTCACGGCGCCGATTCCACAGGCAGCAACGGCAACTCAGTCACTTGCTACTCTCACATCAACGCCCAAGACCACGCCAGAGTCAGCTCGGGTTGCCGAGACGACGACACCCCAAGCAGCGACGGCCGCTGGGTCGTCTGCTACCATCGCATTGATGCGCAAACCTACACCGGCATCTGCGGTAACATCTACCCCGATGCCTACGCAAGAATTGGCTAGCGACACCACAACACCTAGCCCATGTCCTACTGACATAGGAGTTACGCAGTTGGATGGAGAGTGTACTTGGGATAAGCCAGGTAATCTCGTAAGGCCGAGCGGATGATGTTGGATTTGGACTCGTACCAGGAGACTCCGGCGCTCAAGCGGTGGGCTTCCAGCCGCAGGAAGGCTTGTAGGGACAGGCGGATGTGATTCCGCTGTCCCTCTGCCCTACGCACTTGGCATTTCTCCACGCCACAACATTGTTTGAGGCCCCGGTGGTACGTTTCGATTCCCCAGGCTTGGCGCGCCAAGCTTTCCCGTTGTTGCTCCGTCATTTCCAGATCATTGGTGGCCCAGTGTTCCACGTCCCCGTCTTTGGAGACCGTCCGAAACACCCGGATAAACCCATAGCCTCGCAGATGCACCTGCCGGCCTTCCTCGGGTATCGCCACGGGGTATCGCCACGCTGGCCAAGGGCAAGTTCCCCGCTCCCTCGGGATTCACCCGCCGGTTGGACCGCAATTGGCTCAGCCAGAACCATCCCTTATCCCTGATGGCTTTCAAATTCTCCAGGCTGGTATACCAACTGTCGAACAGCACCCAACGGGGCTGAAAGCCCCGCCCCTCCGCCACGTCCAGCATCCGCCGGAAGTGGCCGTTCTTGGTCAGTCCGCTCAGGGGACGGTCATAGACCCGGAAATCGCAGGGTATCAGCGCATTGCCATCAGTCCACAACAAGGTCAGCAGGTTGATGCCCCATACCACTCGCTTATGCTTGCCGCTCCAATGCCGGGACACCAGTTCCATCCGCTTGGCGCAAGGCTTGTCCAGGGTGGCGCCGTCCAGCACCAGCACCCCCTCCTCCCGCCGCACCAGCCCTGGGTTTCCTGCCACAGCGCCTCCGTGCCGGGGGGCTGTCTCCGCAGCAGACGGGTGAATGCGTCATGGGCAGGAGCTTGCGGTGATTCCGGTTGACACCGCGCCGCTTCGCTGCAGGTAAATCTCCTCTGGGCTGCCACCAAGAACTGAATGTAGTCCACCGCATCACACTTGGCCGGGTTCATCTCCCCCACCTCCGCCTCACTCCTTCTATCTTATCCCGTCCCCAGCCTTAGCTCTCTCAACTGCGTAACTCCTATGGCATTGCAGAGTCGGAATGGTTGAGTGCTGGCTTCTGGCGCAGTACGGACTTAACGCGAGTACAAACCAAGTTGCGCTGCGGCACCAACGTCAACGCGATGGGCAACGATTACTCAACCCCCTTGCATCTTGCGGCGCAAGCCAACGGAGACCCAGCGGTGATTCAAGCGCTTCTAGATGCTGGAGCCTATATAGAGGCGAAAAATACCTACGGGGAAAGCCCTCTGCATTATGCGGCGTTGAATTGGAACTCGCCGATAATTCGAGTCCTTATAGAAGGTGGAGCCAGCATTGAGGCGACGGACAACAAAGGCCGGACGCCTCTGCATTACGCAACAGGGGGAGACTTATATAGACCGGGGGTTGCGCACAACCCTGTTATTCCAATAGTGCATAGCTATGGAGACCCATTAGCTATACGGACATTGGTAGATGCTGGAGCCAGCGTTGAGGCGAAGGACGAAGAAGGCCGAACGCCTCTGCACTATGCAGTGGGCCTGGATGGACTCGAACCAACGACCTCGGTCTTATCAGGACTGCTGCCGTCAGTACCTGGTTCCCTCGCTAGCCCCGCTCCAGCAGTCTCACAAACCTCGACCGTCTGACCAACGGTGGCGGAAGTGCTGCCCCAAATCCAGAGGGGTCGCTGAGCCTTTGCGACTACGCTGCCGACGGCTATAGTAATCGGCGCTCATATATGGTCATCGTGCTCTGGCGATTTCCCCTTCACCTTAGAACACTAGCTCCAATTCCGGGCCACACTTCGGGGTCAGGGTCCCCGTCTGCGGCCGCCACATAATCGGCCCATTTCTTCATTAATCCTACTCGCGGCCCCAATAGGTCGGTTCTCTTGTAGGCCTTCCGGGTTTTCTTGCTCTCCTCGTGGGCCAGGGCGGCGTCGGCAGCCGACGAGAGTTCCGGCATTCGTTCCTCGGCCCAGTCCGTGAAAGAGCTCCGGAACCCGTGCGGGACGGCGGGGATACCAAGCCGGCGCAGCAGGACGGTAAGGGTCATGTCAGACACCGCCTTGCCCCCTGGTCTGGAGGGAAATACCAGCCCGTCCGGTCCGGATATCGCCCAGGCTTCGTTCAGGACCTCCATCGCCCTTTCGGACAAGGGGACCCGGTGGGGACGGCGTGCCTTCATCTTGATGGCGAGTATCTCCCATGTCCCCCTATCCCACCGAATCTCGCCCCAATTGGCCTTCCGGACCTCCCCGGAGCGCGCCGCGGTCAGCACCAGGAACTCGAACGCCAGCTTGGTCAGAGGGTTGGCGGTGGATTCCCGCACCTGTGCGATCGCCCATCCCACTTGGTTGTATGGCAGGGCAGGATGGTGTTTCTGCTCCCGTTTGAACCGGGGCAGGACCCTGAGCAGGGCTTTGCCTGCCGGGTTGTCAAGCCGGCAGCCATGGGTGACCGCCCAGTCCATCACGGTCTCTATGCGTTGCCTGACCCTGGCGGCAGTCTCGTTCTTGACCGTCCAGATGGGTTCGAGCGCCGCCAGCGCATCGGATGGGGTGATCTCGTCAACAGCCTTGTTCCCCATCACCGGAAAGGCATAGGTCTTGAGGGTTGATTGCCACTGGGCGGCGTGTTTCGGGCTGCTCCAAGCCGGGGTGTGCAACTCGATCACCCGGGCGGCTGCTTCGGCGAAGGTGGGGACGGAAGGGGAGGGATTGCGAACGGCTTCCCGGGCTTCCTTTTTCTCGGCGAGGGGGTCCCGGCCTTCGGCCACTGCGGAGCGGTTGTCGGCTGCCAAGGAACGAGCTTGCGCCAGGCTGACAGTGGGGTATGACCCCAAGCCGATGTCCCGGCGCCTGTCGTTGATTACAATGCGCTGTACCCAGGACTTGGAACCGGAGGGGGCAACATGAAGGTAGAGACCGTCGCCGTCGCCGTGCCTTCCGGGTTTGTTGAGGGCCTTGACCGAGAGTGCTGTGAGCCTTCCCATCGTTCCCACATTTTTCCCCACACGCTGAGTGGGACGTGGCGGCATTTTATGAGAACTGGAGGGAAAATTCAAGGGACAAGTATCAGATCTTTAGATATGGTTATGGACTAAATGAGACTGTATGGGACGGTGTGGGAAACTAAAATGGCGGAGAGGGCGGGATTCGAACCCGCGAGAAGCTTGCGCCTCTACGCGATTTCCAGTCGCGCCCGTTCGTCCACTCCGGCACCTCTCCCGCGCATTGTCCTTCGCGCGCCGAACCAGTCTGGCGCGAAGGGGACAATGCTCATTATAGATACGCCCCGAAACCCTGTCCACAACTGCCGCCCGGTGTCCTATAATACCGCCGACAGCAAATTTCAGGAGTTGCGAGACCAATGCCCGATTTTGTTAAGGTTGCCCAGGTCAGCGAAATACGGCCTGGCGAGATGATCATGGTAAACGTCGGCAGCGAGCAGGTGCTTCTGGCCAACGTCGACGGCAACATCCACGCCTGCGAGGACATCTGCTCCCACGCCTACGCCTCTCTGTCGGAAGGCGAGATCAACGGCCCGGAAGTGGAGTGCCCGTTGCACGGCGCGGTCTTCAACATCACCACCGGCGAGGCGCTCAGTCCGCCGGCGGAAGACCCGGTCAAGGTCTTTGCCGTGCAGGTCGAGGGCGACGACATCCTGGTGGCGGCGCCCGAAGAGTAGCCCGGTCACGGTGGGCGGGGCGCTTCCACGCTCAGCGCCTTCATCCCCGGGAAGGGCCAATAGATCAGCCACACCTTCCCCAGGATGAGGTCTTCGGGTACAGCGCCCCACGAGCGGGAGTCGCGGCTGTTCCGGCGGTTGTCGCCCAGCACGTAGTATTCCTCGGGCCCCAACGATAGCGGGCGAGCGTTCGACCGGTCATCGGTGTCGAGGTAGGGTTCCGGGATTTTCCGGCCGTCCACGTAGACCGCGCCCTGCCGCACCTCCACGGTCTCGCCGGGGAGACCGACTACCCGTTTGACGAAATCCTGCGCCGGGTTGTCGGGAAAGTGGAACACGATGATGTCGCCGCGGCGGGGCGGGCGGACCGCGAATCGCTCCTCCGGCGCGGAGACGTTCCAGAACGGCACGATCTTCGACAACCGCTCCATGTCCACCGGCAGGTAAACCAACCGGTTCACCACCAAGTATTGTCCGTCCTCCAAAGTCGGATCCATACTGGAGCCGGACACCTTGAAGTTGCGCACCGTCGTCTGCAACACCAACAGCACCACCAGCGCCAGCAACACCGCCTCGACTATTTCACGAGTTATGCGGGACAACTGCTTCCTGTTTACAAAACGGTCTGCATTGAAATTAGGGAGACGTGAATCCGGCGATACCGTTGGTTCCCCAGCCCCTCTGTAGCGCCGCCGAACAGGTGACACCTGCTATTAGAGAAGGCCTAGTGTATATGCTATAACGAAAACCTGTCAGGATGTAAGCATAGCCCAGCCAGGGCCTGCCAACGAAAGAGAGTCAACGATTATGCCAGAAAGAAAGAATAAGGGGCCGAAAATGCCGGAGTGGTGGCTGAAGCCGGAGCCGGTAGACCTAAAAGTCGAACATGTTGGAGAAGTCAAGATATTTCCTGGTGAGTACCTTGTCGGATTCCGGGTAAACGGCGAGAACTTCGCAGGTTTCTTCCCCACCGAATTCGTAAGCCGGAAGAAAAGGGTTATGTCGGCTTTGATAATCGCGGATGTTGAGGAAGGATGGCTGATTCAGATCCCCGAGGAGACGTTTACCTCCGGCCCGCGATTCGTTATCCCCCATGACGAGAAAGACACTGTAATTATCCGCGATCCGGCGAACGCCTCCCTATGATACTGAGTGACCGGGAAATTTCTATGGAGATAGACAGCGGTCGGCTCAAGTTCGACCCGGAGATAGAGAACAGTCAAATCTCGCCATCATCTGTTGATCTGCGTCTCTCCAACCAATTCAAGGTCTTCAAACCCCAGCCTCAGGGTGTCGAAACGATCATTGATTTAACTCTAACCCATAACCTGGAAGAAACGATCAAGCCTTACGGCGACTCTATCACCGTGCTTGACGGCCAATCGCTCGTTCTTCATCCGGGCGACTTCGTGCTGGCCTATACCAGAGAATTCGTTGAAATGCCTAATTACCTGGCGGCCAGGGTAGAGGGGCGAAGTTCCTATGCCCGGCTGGGAATCTCCGTGCATCAGACTGCCTCGACCATCCATGCGACTTTCGCCGGTCAGATAAGGCTGGAAATTTCCCGTACCGGCACTTTGGCTTGCAGATTGCACCCTGGAGCAAGAATATGTCAGATGGTTATTGAACGGCTGGCGAGTCCCGCCGAGGGCAATCTGCGAAGCCAGTTTCAGAGCCGGCGGGAGGCCTGAAGCCTACGCGCCCCCTTTCGACTCGCCACGTTTGTCCCTACCCCGCTCCTCTGCTACAATCAGCGCGTTTCCCGGTAGGTGTTTTTCGCATTCTTTTTCTTATGCTTAGGGGGTTCTGCTATGAGTATTGGGCGGTTTGAGTTGCTGGCGAAGCCCTACGGCACCGTGACCGAGGGCCCAATCTGGGACGGGGAGGCCCTGTATTTCACCCATATCCAGGCCAGCCAGATCCTGCGTTACGACATTAAAAGCGAGGAAATCACCGTCTGGCGCAGCGGCACCAATTTCACCAATGGGCTGGCCCACGACACCGCTGGCCGCCTCTACGGTTGCTGTTCCGGCGGACGCTCCATCGTTCGCTTCGACCCCGACGGCAGCACCGCCACCGTGGCCGACCGGCTGGGCGGACAGAAGCTGAACACCCCCAACGACTTGGCGGTGGACGCCCAAGGCCGCATCTGGTTCACCAACCCTTGGAACGGGGGCAACATCGACCCCACCGAGGTCGAGGAACTGGGCCACCGCTCGGTGTTGTGCGCCGCCCCCCAGCCCGACGGCTCCTATGCCGTCAGCCGGGTGGAGTCAGACAGCACCATGCCCAACGGCATCCTGGTGTCCATCGACAGCAAGACGCTGTACGTGGCCGAAAGCAACAGCGACGACGCCACTATCGACCGGGAACTACGCGCCTACCCCATCAACGACGACGGCTCCCTGGGCCCCTACGCCATGCTTCACGCCTTCGGCACCGACGGCACGAACGCCCAGCGGGGCATCGACGGGATGTGCCTGGACCGGGAAGGGAACATCGTGGCCACGGCCGGCTGGCCCTCTTCCGGCCCGGGACCGCTGATCTACGTGTTCGCCCCCAATGGCCGGGTCTTGGAGACGCACCCGGTGCCCTGCACCCGCCCGACCAACTGCTGTTTCGGCGGACGCGACCGCTCCACGCTGTTCGTGACCTCGGCGGAAGGACACCTGTTCAAGGCCGAGACCGACATGGAAGGCTGGGCCCTTTTCCCCTAGCCTGAGACAGCGGCGCTGGCTGACGGCCGATTCAGGACGCCCGGAGGCGACGAGCGACTACCATGAGCTTGAGGAATTTCGGGTTCAGCAGGGATCAGTTGCGCCAAGGCGGAGGGCGCGGCAACGGCAACGACCACTTCGACGAGTTGGTCGGCTCGACGGAATTGTTCATCTACCAGACTCCCAACCGGAGGGCCAAGGGGTTCGATTCCCTGAAGCTGTACCTTGAAGCCAACGAATGCGAGTTGATCTTCACTGTCGACGTCCCGCCGGAGCTGCGGGACTACGAGACGATGCGGATCACCCACAAGGGCGGGCAGCCCATTCCCGACGCCGTCCTACGCCGCTCCCACTCGTGGGCCCACGGACGGAACTTCCTCCACAGCTTCTTCAAGCCGCTGTACCGCTAGCGGCTCGCCTCCGCCATTTTCCCCAACATTCGGGCGGCCGAATAGGCGGGCCGCTCGACCCGTTTATGGCGGCCCTTCTGCCACAAGCCCACGGCGCGGCGGCCTGGCGAACAGCACCAATACCACGGTGAACGCGGCCAGCACGGCGAAGGCGATAAAGGCTATGCGGTAGCTGTCGGTCAGGTCGAAGATCGCCCCGGACGCCAGAGCGCCGATGGCCTGTCCGAGGCTGGTAAAAGGCTCGGTCACGCCCCGGATGGCCCCCAAGGACCGCCGCCCGAAGAAGTTGGCGTAGGCCACCGGCGGCGCCACCAGGATTCCTCCCACGGCGAACCCGAAGAGACCGGAGTAAATCAGGGCCTCGACCGTGGAATCGGCGATGATGAACAGTACCGTCGCGCCGGCGATGAGAATGGCCACCGCCGCCATCACGCGCCTCGCCGGAAACCGCTCCACGATCCAACCCCAGGAAATGCTGCCCAGACCGAGGAAAATCGCGTTGAAGCTCAGTCCGGCCCCGGAGATTACGGCGCTGAGCCCTTGGTCGCGCAGGTGCGCGGCCAAGTGGGTGTTGACGCCGGCCTGTACCAGGAAGAGAGAGCCGGTGGCGGTGGCCAGAATCCAGAGCGCGGGCGTCCGCATCGCCTCCTTCAGCGCCCAAGCCGATTCCTCCGGTGCCGGGACTCCGTCGGCTTGGCTGACCGGCACATCCTGATCGCCGTCGGGACGCAGGCCTACGTCCTCCGGCTGCTCGGCCATCAACAGCGCCACCGGGAGCAGCGCGATGGCCCATACCAGCAGCCCCAGCAGTATCCAGGCGTCCTGCCATCCCCGGCTGGCGATTACCGCCGATGCGATGAGCGGGAACGAGATCATCCCCAGCGAGTGGGACAAGAACAGGGTCCCAGTGGCCCGGCCCCGCATCCTGACGAACCACCTGGCAACCACCACGGATGACCCAATTTGGACCGGGCTGGCGAAGATAACCCGGCCCACGCCGTAGGCGAGATAGAAGGCGACGGGTATGGTCGCCCAAGCCAGCGATATGGTGGCGAGGCCGAGGACAAAGACGCTGGTCCCCAGCATCAGGCGGGCGCCGTAGCGGTCGACCAACCAGCCGACCAACGGAGACACGCCCGAGGCGGCCAGCCCGCCGAAGCTGGCCGCGCCAGCGATCAGCGTGCGGCTCCAACCCAGGTCCTCGGACAGCGGATAAATGAAGACCGCGATGGTAAGGCTGGCGGCGGTATTGCGCACCACTTGGGTGGTCCCCGCCGAAAACAGCACCACCCACCCATAAAAAAACGGGACCCGGTGGGCCAACCCCGGAGCAAGACTAAACATCAATGACATCGTGACCCGCTGTGTTAGACGATCAGCCAAGCAATGCTACCGGCCTAAAATTCATCGGTCAAATAGCCGTAACGGACCCGAAATATTGGCTGGGCTTCCGGGGTCCCAACGGGTCCCTGAACAACAGCCGTTATCGAGGCTGCGGCGGCGGGCCGGGGGACGGGCAATCGCGGGCCTATTGGGCGGTTTGACAATTGTTGACCTGCGGGGTACACTTTCGTCGATGTTTGAACGAACCGGTTGCCTCTTTTGCTGTTGTACCTGTCCGCCCACATAGGGCAGGCAGTTAACAGCGTCCACCTAAAACGCTTGACCAGCCTTGACCCGCTTAATCAGAGATTGGCGGGTCTTTATTTTTGCCGAATTTTGGGAGGGACTTTTGAGTAGCCAGACCTCTGACCAGCAGACCCGAAGCCAGGAGGACATCCACCACGACAGCCTGGAGCTTGCCAGGTCGTCTCAATCAATCATCCCGTTTATGGAAGAAGAGGTCGGGCGGCTGGAGGACGAGTCGGCGGCGTTCGTGGCCGGGGAGCGGGACAACACCGTGTTCACGCCATTCCGGTTGCGGCAGGGCGTGTACGGGCAGCGTCAAGCGGACGTGCAGATGATCCGGGTAAAGATCCCCGGCGGGATCCTCACTCCTGAAAGCATGGAAGGGCTGGGCGAAGTCGCCGACAAATACGCCCCTCTGGGCAAGGGCCACATCACCACCCGAGAGAACATACAGTTCCACCACATTCCGCTGGCCGAGTGCCCCGACGTGTTGCGTCTGCTGGGGGCCGTGGGCCTGACCACCCGCGAGGCCTGCGGCAACACCGTGCGGAACGTGGTCGGCGCTCCCACCGCCGGAGTGTGCGCCGGCGAGATCTTCGACCCCACGCCGTACCTGGCGGCCTATGTCCGCTTCGGCGTCCGGCATCCCATCACGCAAGGCTTTCCCCGCAAGTTCAAGTCGGCCTTCACCGGCTGCGACGTTCACGATCACGTTTCGGCGGCCATCCAGGACCTGACCTACGTGTCGCAGGTGCGCCAGGTAGACGGCGCGGAGCAGCGGGGGTTCAAGGTGTTCGTCGGCGGCGGCACGTCCATCATGCCCCGGCTGGCCAAGCCGCTCTACGAGTTCGTCGCCATCGACGACTACCTCCGGGTGGCGCTGGCGATCTGGACCGTGTTCAACAACGCCGACATGCTGCGCAAGAACCGCATGATGGCCCGCCTCAAGGTGCTGATCGACCGCATCGGTCTGGACGAGTTCCGCGGCATGGTCGACGCCGAATTGCAGAACATCGGCCCCATAGACCCCTCGCCCTACATGGAAATCGACGAGCTGATGCGGGAGACGCCCCCGGCAGTCACGGCCAGCGGGACTAACGGGGCCAACGGCAGCGGCGAGTACAATCAGTGGCGCGAGAGCAACGTCGAGGCCCAGAAGCAGGACGGTTACTACGCCGTCTCCGTTAAGCCGGAGCGCGGGGACTTGAACGGCAGCCAATTCCGGGCGTTGGCCGCCCTCATGCGCAGGTTCACCGGCGGCCGGGCCCGGGCCACCCAAGAGCAAAACCTGACCCTCCGGTTCGTGCCCGAGGCTTACCTGTACGACCTCTGGCGGGAGTTGGACGGCATCGGCCTGGCCGAGCCCGACGCCAACTCCATCACCAACGTGGTCTCCTGCCCCGGCACCGATAGCTGCAAGCTGGGCATCACTTCCTCGATGGGCTTGGCCAAGGCCCTCCGCGACGAGATGAGCAACTGGAATGGCCTGCTCGACGACCAGGGCGTCAAGGACATCCGCATCAAGATGAGCGGCTGCCCCAACGGCTGCGGGCTGCACCACATCGCCAACATCGGCTTCCACGGCGCGGCGCTGAAGGGGGCCGACGGCCAGCAGGTGCCGGCCTACGAGCTGTTCTTGGGCGGCAACTACGGCGACAACAAGGTGGAAGACTCCCGGGTCGGCGCCAGAATTCCCCGGATCAAGATTCCGGCGAAGGCGGCGCCCGGCGTGTTGAAAGACATCGTCACCTATTACAAGGGGAACCGCCTGAACGAGGGCGAGAGGTTCAACCAATTCCTCGACCGGGTTGGGCTGGAAGAGCTGACCGAGGTGGCCATCGCCGCCGAAAAGTCCGCCCAAGAAGCCGCCCCGGGCTCCGACCTCTACATCGACTGGGAGCGGACCAACCTTTACAAGCTGGAGCGCGGCGAAGGCGAGTGCGCGGTCTAGTGATTTGCAACGGCGGCTGCTCTTGGGACCGGGACGGCAGCCGCTAATGGCAGCGTCTCTAACCGGACAGACCATCGCCTACGTGGAGGCGCGATTCCTCTCCGAGATGGGATCGCTCATTGAGCGGCACGGCGGAGTGCCCTACGCGGCCCCGGTGCTCCAGGAAATCTACGCCACCGACACCCCGGAGGTCGTCGAACTGATCGACGACCTTTGTGGCGGCCGCATCGAGGTCGTGATACTCCAGACCGGCGTGGGTACGCGCGCCCTGTTCGAGGCCGCCGACGCCCGCGGACGGCTCCCGGAACTCCTGGCTGCCCTTGACCGCATCACCGTCCTGGCTCGCAGCCCCAAGCCGGCCTCGGTATTGCGCCGCAACAAAGTCCGCATCGACCTGATGCCGCCCGAACCCTTCACCTCCGAGGACATGGTCGAGTCCTTCAAGGACATCGACTTCGCGCGCCGGGAGGTGGCGGTGCAAGCCTACGGCGGCCCCAACAATCTGTTGCTCCGAACGCTGCGGGATTGGGGGGCCAACGTCCGCGAAACGTCGCTCTACACTTGGGGGCTGCCGGAGGACGTGTCGCCGGTGCTGGGCTTAATCGACCGCTTGGAAGCCGGGGAGATCGCGGCAGTCGCCTTCACCAGCCAGCCGCAGGTCGGCAACCTGGTGGAAATAGCCGCGAGGGCGGGACGGGAACAATCGTTGCGGGCCAGCCTGGACTCCGATTCTGTAACCCTCGCCTCGGTCGGCCCGGTGTGCAGCCGCCGACTACGGGAGCGGGGTTTCAACATCGATGTCGAGCCGGACCACCCTCACATGGGGAATCTGGTCATCGCCATCGCGGAGCATCTGCAAGGCAAGTCCGCATCGCCGTAGACACGGGGACTATAGCGGCGCGATTCCCCCGCTGCCCTTAGCTTAGCCGCGCATCCACCTCTTGAGCCGGTCCCACGCCGACTGCGGCGGCGTCTCCAAGGGCCGCTGACGCCAGTATTTTTGGACGGGCGCCGACCGCGGCCGCATGAAGTGGGCCACGTAGCCGATGGCCACCATCGCCAGCCCGACCCACACCAAGGGCGCGACTTTGACCAGGACGGCGACCAGCAAGACCATCAGCCCGGCCAGCAGCACCATTCCGGGCGTAATCGCTGGCAGGCCCGCGCCCCGTCCGTAGGCCGTCGGCCCGCGCCGTTGCCGGGGCTGCCGCTTGGGTATGGGGAGGTCGTCCGCCGGCTGCTCGGTCTCGTCCCGCGTCCCGGTGGGGGTGGGCTCGCCGGCGTTCTTGAGGATCTCTTCTATTTCTTTCTCGTAGCGATTGGACATATTAACCGAACCGGCCGGTGATGTAGGCTTCCGTCCGCTCGTCTTCCGGGTTGGTGAAGATGCGGCGGCTCGCCCCGTATTCTACCAGGAATCCGCCGATATTCCGCTCGTCGCTCAGCATGAAGGCGGTGAAATGGGAAACGCGGGCCGCCTGCTGCATGTTGTGCGTCACGATGATGATGGAATATTCCTCGCACAGCTCCCGCATCAGTTGCTCGATGGCCAGGGTGGCGATGGGGTCGAGGGAGGAGCAGGGCTCGTCCATCAGGATGACCCTGGGCTCGACAGCCAAGGCGCGGGCGATGCACAACCGTTGTTGCTGCCCGCCGGACAGGGCTAGGCCGCTGGTGTTAAGCCGGTCTTTGACTTCGTCCCACAGCGCCGCCCGCACCAGCGACCGCTCCACCAATGCGCTCATGTCGCCCCGGAAGCCGTTGATACGGGGGCCGAAGGCTACGTTATCGTAGATCGACTTGGGAAAGGGATTGGGCCGCTGGAAGACCATCCCGATCTGGTAACGGATGTCGGTCGGGTCGATGTGGGGGTCGTAGAGGTTCATGCCGTCGAACAAGACCTGGCCGGTCACGTTGCACGAGGGAATCAGGTCGTTCATGCGGTTGAAGCAACGCAGGAGCGTGCTCTTGCCGCAGCCCGAGGGCCCGATGATGGCGGTGATGCGGTGGCGTTCGACGGCCAGATTCACGTCCGAGACCGCCAGGGTCGAGCCGTAGGAAACGTGCAGCCCTGCGGCGCGGAGAATGATGTCGGTCTCTTCCACTCGGTCTATCCTTGCGAGCGATTTTGGAACCGGTTGCGGAGGTATACGGCCGCCGCGTTGGTCAGCAGCAACACGATCAGCAGGATGATTATCCCTGCTGCCGCCGCCTCGTGGAAGCCTTCCTGGGGCCTGGAAACCCAGTTGAATATCTGTATCGGCAGCGCGGTGAACCGGCTGAGCGGCCCGTCGGGGGCGAAGGGCACGAAAGTCAGCGCGCCCATGGCGATGAGGGGCGCCGTCTCGCCGATGGCCCGGCTCACCGCCAGGATGACGCCGGTGAGTATGCCTGGAAACGCTTGGGGCAGCACCAGGCTACGCACCACCTGCCAGCGGGTCGCGCCCAAGGCGAACCCGCCCTCACGCAACGACTGGGGCACCGCCAGTATCGCTTCGCTGGAGGCCACGATCACGATGGGCAGCACCAGCAGGGCCAGGGTCGACCCGCCGGCCAGCACGCTCTTGCCCATCTCCATGACGCGCACGAAGATGGTCAGCCCCAGCAGGCCGTAGACAATGGACGGCACGCCCGCCAGGTTGGCGATGTTGATTTTGGCGAGGCGTGCGAACCTGCTCCGGCCCGCGAACTCTTCCAGGTACACCGCCGACGCCACGCCCAGCACGAACGAGACCACTCCGGCAATCAGCACCACGTAGATGCTGCCCAGGATCGCGGCCTTGATCCCGGCCTCCTCGGGCTTGCGCGAGGGGAAGCTGTTCAGGAACTCCCAGCTAACCCGGTCCCAGCCCTGGTAGGCCAGATAGATGAGCAGCACCATCAGCATCCCCAGCGAGATCGCCACCGCCAGCAAGCACAGGGCGTGAAAGCCGCGCCCCATCCAGATGCGGCGGGTCTTGCGTTTCTTGAAGTCGCTCCGCGAGATTACCGCCATTACTCGTACTCCTCACGGAAGCGCCTAACGACGTATTGGCTCAACAGGTTCATGGCGAGGGTGATGACGAAGAGCAACAGCGCCACCGCGAAGATGGTCTTGTACTCGATGGTCCCGGTTGGGGTATCGCCCATGCTGACCTGCACGATGAAGGCGGTCATGGTCTCGATGGCGACGAAGGGGTTGAAGGTGAAGTTGGGGTTCTGGCCGGCGGCGATGGTCACGATCATGGTCTCGCCGACGGCCCGGGACACCGCTAGGATGAAGGCCGACACGATGCCGGAAAGGGCCGCGGGAACCACCACCTGCGTCGAAACCTCGAGCTTGGTCGAGCCCAGCGCGTAGGCCCCTTCTCGGAGCGACCGCGGCACCGCCCGCATCGCGTCCTCGCTCAGGCTCGACACCATCGGCAGAATCATAATGCCCATCACAATCGAGGCGCTGAGGGCGTTGAAGATGAATATGTCGTCGGAGACTGCCCGCAGCAGGGGCGTCACGAACAGCAGCGCGAAGTACCCGTACACCACCGTCGGGATGCCGGCCAGCACCTCCAGTACCGGCTTGACCACCTTCCGCATCGGCTCCGGGGCGTATTCGCTCAGGTAGATGGCGCTGAGCAGGCCCAAGGGCAACGCCACCGCCATCGCCAGGATCGCGGTGAGGAAGGTGGCCGAAACCAGCGCCAAGACGCCGAAGTGCTTGGACTGGAACAGCGGCGTCCACTTCGTGCCAGTGATGAACTCGATAAACGAGACTTCGCCGAAGAACTGAAGCGCGTCGAACAGCAGCGCAAAGACGATGCCCGCCGTGGTCAGGACCGACACCAGGGTGCAGAAAAGCAGGAACGCCTGTACCAAACGTTCGGGGAGGACGCGCCGCCAGCGGGGTCTATTTGCCCGTGCCATAGCTACCGCACCCGGAGCGGCTATCGTTTCACCGGCCAACTCTTATGAATCTCCCTTAATCGCACGAGATTGGAGCAAGAGGGGAGAAATTTCAGCGAGTTTCGGTGGGGAGGAAGTGTTGTTGCCCGGTCGCGGCGGGGAGAGCCGAGGCCCACAAAAAGCCGCCCCCGGAAACTTATTCCAAGGGGCGGGACCAATTATCTTCGCAGTCTTTCATTCCGGGGCCATTATAGGCTCGCCCGCCCACCCGCGCAATACGGTGTGCCTGTTTGATGGGTGACGGTTTGTGCGTGGAATAGCTGCTCCGAGCTATCCCAAGAACAACTTGACCCCTAATCCAATAATGGCGGCAACGATTGCGCCGCCCACACCAAACATCCCGAAAATCATCTTGTCCAGACGCTGATTGACGTCGCGCATACGCTCGTTCGTCTGCTCTTGCATATCGCGCATGTCGCGCAAGCGCTCGTTCGTCTGCTCTTGCATGTCGCGCATACGCTCGCTCATCTGCTCTTGCATGTCGCGCATACGCTCGTTCATCTGCCGTTGTTGCCCTTCCAGCGCACCGATAGCACGCATGATGTCCGCTGTCGCCGCTTCTGTAACCATTGGGGCGCCGCTCCTCCTTGACTCTGCATGAGGATTATAGCGCGTATTGGTCAGACGGTGGGAATGTCCACTGGTCGATGGCGCGGCGTCAGGCCGCTACATTCTCAAAGCGCTGCCTCGATTCGTGGTGTGTATACTATAGGGAATTCTTGGATTTCTGAGGTGGGCCTGTGAGCGGGCAGCTTACCCTGAGCGTGGTCGATCAATCCCCGGTCCGGTCTGGCGCGACGGCTGGCGACGCCCTGCGCGAGACCATCGAGTTGGCCGCCGCCGTCGAAGACATGGGCTACCTTCGCTACTGGCTGGCCGAGCACCACAGCCTGCCCAATTTCGCCGGCACCAGCCCGGAGGTGCTGATCGGCCACGTCGCGGCGCGAACCAAGAAGATACGGGTGGGCAGCGGCGGCGTGATGCTCTCCCACTACAGCGCGTTCAAGGTCGCCGAGAATTTCAGGATGCTGGAGTCGCTTCATCCCGGGCGCATCGACCTGGGCATCGGCCGGGCCCCCGGCAGCGACCAGATTACGGCCGCGGCGCTCTCGTTCCCCAAGCACCCCAACGAGATACGCCACTTCCCCCGGCAGGTGGTGGACCTGCTGGGCTATCTGCACGGCGAGATGGAGGACGGGCACATCTTCTCCCAGATCCAGGCCGGGCCCGGCGAACCCCAGGCCCCGGAAGTGTGGCTGCTGGGGTCCCGCTACGAAAGCGCCTACATGGCGGCCCAGCTTGGCCTGCCCTTCGCCTACGCCCACTTCTTCGGCATCGCCGTGGAGGAGGGCCCGGCCATCGCGGCCAACTACCGGGAGAACTTCCGGCCCTCGCAATTCCTGGCCGAACCAAAGATAAACGTGGGAGTCCACGTAATCTGCGCTGAGACCGCGGAGGAGGCGCAACGGCTGGCTGGTCCCCGCAACCTGGCCCGGCTGCAGAATATCACCGGCCGCGCCAATGGCATTCCGACCGTGGAAGAAGCCCTTGCCTACCAGTACAGGCCCGACGAACTGGCCTTCGTGCAACAGTACGCCCGTGTTTGCGTCGACGGCGACCCACAACAGGTCAAGGAGCAACTGGACGACCTGGCCGAGCAGTACCAGACTCCCGACCTCTCCATCGTCACCATCGCCCACGACTTCACCGACCGCGTCCGCTCCTACCAACTGGTGGCCGAGGCTTGCGGCATCGCCCCGGACGGATCCGGCTAGGGCGCGAGGGCGTCGATGGTCATGCGGTGGGAGGTCTTGTTGTCGCCCACCGCGAAGGGAGCGATCACCGGCAGTTGCAGCCCGGCGGCCCGGCGCGCTTCCAGCGCCTCCCGGCACTCGTCGGGCGTACCCACCACGGCCACCTGGTCTTGCATCGCTGGCGTGATCGCCTCGGCCGCAGTGTCCAGGTCCCCGGCGGCCAGAGCGGCAGCGGCTGCCTTCATCTCCTCGCCGAAACCGGTCTGCACGAAGAAGTTGGAATAAAAAGTGTTGCTGGCGTAGCGGGCCACCTGGCGTTGCAATGAAGCCCGGGACGCCGCCACGTCTTCGGCGACGGCCACCCTCACGTAGCCCGCGACGTCGATTTCCGAGATGTCGCGCCCGGCCTTCTCCGCGCCGCGTTTGATGTGGCCGACAGCCTCGACGATGAAGCTGGCGGCAGTCCAGTTCATCAAGACGCCGTCGGCCAACTCTCCGGCCATCTCCAGCATTTGCGGCCCCAGCGCGGCGATGTAGATGGGCACCCGGCCTTTGGGAGCGGCTGCCCCCAAGGCGGCCCCGGAGAGGTTGAACTGCTTGCCCGCGAAGTCCACCACCTCCCCGTCGAGCAAACGGCGGGCGATCTTGATCGTCTCTCGGAGGCGGGTCATCGGCTGCTTGAAGGGCACTCCGTCCCTGGACTCGACCGTGGGACGGTGCCCCACGCCGAGGCCCAATACGAAACGCCCGCCGGAAATCTCCGCCATCCCGGCGGCCCCCATGGCGGTATTGATGGGCGTTCGGGCGAAGATCGGCAGGATTCCAGTGCCCAGCTTGATGCTCTCGGTCCGCATCGCGATGGTGGCCAAGGCGGTCAAGGAGTCCCGTCCC
This sequence comes from Dehalococcoidia bacterium, assembly GCA_965197575.1. Classification (GTDB taxonomy): domain Bacteria; phylum Chloroflexota; class Dehalococcoidia; order Lucifugimonadales; family UBA3495; genus VXOI01. The sequence continues at coordinate 3,312,226 of OZ240214.1, read as the reverse complement.
CCGCCCTCCGGCACCCACACCATCTCATAGCCCCGATCCTCGGCCTGCATAGCCAAGTCCTGGTAGTCGGCGGGGGTCAGAGTCGGGTCGTTCTCAAAGCGTACTCCATAGCGGGCCATTGCTGTCTCTCCTACTTTGGTTTCATCACAGAGAGCGCAGAGGCCGCAGAGAAAAAATCTCCGTGTTCTCTGAGCTCTCTGTGGTTTAATAAAATTAAACCCCCAACTGCGACGCCAGATCCCGGAAGTCTTGGGCCACGAAGTCGAACGACGGGTCGGGGGTCGGGTCCGGGGTGCGGCCGGGGCCGAATTCCAGGGGGCGCGGCACGAAGGCGGTCTTGAGGCCCAGCGCGCCTGCCGCCCGCAGGTCGCCTTGATGGGCGGCCACCATCATCACCTGCTCCGGCTCCAGCTCCAACAGTTCGACGCCGGTGAGGTAGGTCTTCGGGTCGGGCTTGTAGGCTTGCGCCAATTCCGCCCCCAGGATGCAGTCCCAGGGCAACCCGGCGTATTTTGCCATGTTCGTCATCAGGGCTACGTTGCCGTTGGACATCGTACCGATGATGAACCGCGCCTTGAGCCGGCCCAGCCCCGGCGGGGAGTCGGGCCACGGGTCGAGGCGGTGCCAGGCCAGATTCAGGTCGGCCTTGGCTTCCTCGCTCACGCCGGTAATGCCGAACTCTTCCAGCAACTCCTCCAAGCCCATCCGGTGCAGCACGTCCAGCTTGGTCCACGGCAGCTCGCCGGAGCGCACCTTGCCCATGTAGGGCTGGTACTTGCCGCGCCATCCGTCGGCGAAAGCCTCCCAATCGGCGGTGATGCCGTTGGCCTTGCCGAAAGCGGCGGCGTGCCAGGTCACCGAAGTGCGCCAGTCCACCACCGTCCCAAACACATCGAACACCAGCGCCCTAACATCCGACGCAACCATAACTCCCTCCCGGTCTCTTTTTAAACGCAGAGCACACCGAGATCGCCGAGTTTTATTTTTATTATTCTCTGCGCTCTCGGCGTTTAACTAAAATGCGCTGGCGATGCCCAACAGGATCTCGGCCAGTTCGCGGGGGTGCGAGACCATCGTGTCGTGGCCGGAATCAACGTGATAGACTCCCCAGCCCGCCTCGCCCACACGGTCAGCCACCGATTGAAAGCCCGCCTCCGCGCCGCAGACGAAGCTGCGGGGGATGGCGGCGGCTTCGGGCCGACCGACGCGCACCGGGGCCGCCATCGCGGCGGCGGGCTGCGGCGTCACTCTGGCAAACATCCAGTCCCGGTCGGCGGGGTCATCGATGCCCCAGCGTCGGCCCAACTCCTCCGGAGAGGCCGGCGAGGCTAGAAAACCCTCCCCGCGGTCGATGTGCCCCCGGACCCACGCGGCGAATTCCGCGCCCCGCACCGGGACGAGCTGGTCAGCCATCGACTCTCCGTTGGACGGCACGACCCCGTTAACATAGACCAGGTGGGCCAGCCGCTCCGGACAAGCCTCGGCCACCCCGGTGATCACCATCCCGGCGTAGGCATGGCCGACCAGGACCACCCGTTCCAAGCCCTCGTATTCCAGCAACTGCGCTACGTCTTGGACGTGCAGGTCGAGATCGATGTCGCGGGGGTCCATCCGCTGGGACAGATGGGCCTTCTCCCCCAAGCCGCTGAGGGTGGGAACGAACACTTCCGCTCCCGTCTTGCGCAACAATGGCGTGACCTTGTTCCAGCACCAACCGCCGTGCCACGCGCCGTGAACCAATACGAACGTCGTCATTTCACCCCGCGCCGCAACCCGGCCCGCCCCAACCGGGTGGATGAATATATAGTTGGTTGCAGGGGCGGCGGCATTGCCCGATAGTATAACTCAAGCCAGCAGGCGCGGGATGGGGCCATGCTATAATCCGGCGTTCCCAGCGCCAATCGGCCCTATGTCGGAATAGGCGGGAGTAAGCGCGGCGATGCCAGCAAGCAATCGAGTCATCATCGACTGCGATCCCGGAATAGACGACGCGGCGGCCATTCTCCTGGCCTTGGCCAGCCCGGAGTTGGACGTAGCAGCCATCACTACCGTTTACGGCAACGGGCCGGTGGAAGCCTGCACGGCCAACGCCCATCGAATCCTGGAGGCGGCGCAACGGACGGACATCCCCGTGTTCATGGGCGCGGGCAAGCCGCTGCTCCGCGAACCCAACGCCGGCTGGGCCTCCCACATTCACGGCGACGACGCTCTCGGCGGCCCAGAGCTTGCGTCGTCCCGGCCCGGAACCGGCGCCGTGCTTCCCGGCGCGCTGGCCATCCTGGACTTGGCCGATGCCTTCCCTGGGGAACTCAGCATCATCGCGCTGGGGCGGCTGACCAACGTGGCTTTGGCCCTGGCGTTGGCGCCGGACTTGGCCGGGGCGGTCCGGCGCATCGTCGTCATGGGCGGAGCGGTCGACGTGCCGGGCAACGTGTCGCCCTACGCCTCGGCCAACCTGTACGAAGACCCCGAAGCGGCGGCGATGGTCTACCGGGCCGGTGTGCCCATCGTGCAGGTGGGGCTGGACGTCTGCAACCGGGTGACGGTCAGCCCGGGGCAGTTGGAGACCATCGCGGCATCGGAGACTCCGGCGGCCCGGCTGCTGACCGGCGCGACGGACTTTCTGCGCCGTTCCTACGAGCGCCGGGGCCTGCTGTCGCCGGGCGAGGGCGTGCGCTTCAACGACATGCCAGCGGTGGGTTACTCCATTGCCCCGGAGCTTTTCACGGTGGTCCCGGCGCTAGTCGAGATCGAGACACGCAGCGAGGAGAAACGCGGGCAGACCCAGGCCGTTTGGAACGACCCCGCCCCCAACGCCGGCGTCTGCACCAAGGTCGACGCGGCTCCCTTAACCGATCTTTTCACCCGGCGTCTTAGCGAAGGATTCAGTCCAGGGTAGAGCGGCGCAGTGAACTTCATGCTTGGGGCGAGGGGCCACGTTCGTAGACTATGAAGAGCCGGATATATGAAATCCTGGAAGTGGCCAATACGGGGGACCGCGCCAGCCGGGCGTTCGATCTGTTTCTCGTCACCGTGATTTCCCTCAACGTGATGGCGCTGGTCTTGGGGACGGTGGACCGTGTGCTCGAGTCCGCCCCCAGGGTATTCGACCTGTTCGACATCGTAACGGTGACGATTTTCACCGTCGAATACCTCCTGAGAGTCTGGTCCTGCACCGCCGACCCCCAGTACAGCGGGTCCATCAAGGGCCGTCTGCGGTTCATGGTGTCGCCCCTCATGCTCGTTGACCTAGTGGCCATCCTGCCGTTCTACTTCCTGTTGCTGTACGACCAGCAGGCCATTGACCTCCGGGCATTCCGGGCGCTGAGGCTGGTGGCGCGGGCCGCCCGGCTGACCCGCTACTCGCCGGGAATGCGGACGATGGGGGCAGCCATAACGGCCAGAAAGCATGAGCTGCTCACGGTGGTGGCCGTTCTGGCTGTATTGCTGGTGTTGGCGTCGTCGCTGATGTTCTTTGCGGAGAAAGAGGCGCAACCGGAGAAGTTCGCCAGCATTCCGGAGGCCATGTGGTGGAGCATCATCACGCTGACCACGGTCGGCTACGGAGACGTGGCGCCGGTAACTACCCTGGGCCGGTTGATCGCCGGGCTAATTGCAATCTTGGGCATCGGTATCTTCGCCCTGCCCGCCGGAATCCTGGGTGCGAGTTTCCTGGAGCAAATCGAACGCCACCGTGGGCCGACCGTAAGGATATGCCCCCACTGCGGCGAAGAGATACACGAGTGAGCAGGGCAATCGCGCCTTAATCCCGCCGGAACAGGGGAATAGATGTCCCCTCTCCCGCCGGGACAGGGCTAGGGTGAGGGGCGATCCGCAAAACGAACGGCGCGCCTCCCGGTGGGAGGAACGCCGTCGACGAACCATCGTTTGTTGTCCGGGAGAGGGTCTAGCCCAGTTTACCCACCTCGGCCTGCACTTCGTCGTAGTCCGGCTCGTTCAGGGGGCTTTCGCCGACCCACTTGAAGCGGATGACGCCCTCCTTGTCCACCACGAAAACGGCGCGCTGGCAGGCGACGTATCCCTGGATGCCAGCCAAGTTGGGCAGGGCGACGTCATAGGCGGCAATCGCCTCCCGGTTGAAGTCGCTGAGTAGAGTGAAGTTCAGGCTGTTCTGGTCGGCCCAAGCCTTCTGGGCGAAGGGCGGGTCGGCGCTGATGCCCAGCACTTGGGCATTCAGAGAATTCAGGGCGTCGTTCCGGTCGCGGAAGCTGCACATCTCGTTGGTGCAAACGCCGGTAAACGCGCCGGGGAAGAAAGCCAGCACCACGTTCTGGCCCCTAAAGTCGCTCAGCTTGCGCTGCTGACGGTCGAAATCGTAAAGGTTGAAGTCCGGTGCCGCCTGACCAACATCCGCTGCCATAGTCCATTCCTCCATAAGAGTCTAAATTTTCGCTGAGTCTGCTCCGGCCGCCGCTGAAGTCGCGGCGACTGTTATCTGCCGAAAATCGGGACGGCCTCTCGGTCCGGGGGCCGTGCCCATATTAACACAGCCCCCGGCAGCGGGCACGGACAGGGCTGGCACAAGCTGGGTAATCGGCCCTAAATTCGGCCCAACGTCGGCTACGACGGGGCACAACTCCCAACTATCCTGAAAATCCACCAATCCGCCATATCCTGATTCCGACTATGTGCTGAAGGAGGGGAGGATTGGTGTGAGGGCGGACGTGGCGGAAGTCAAGTGTCCCGAGGAATTAACGCGCGATTGCCCTGCCTGGCATGGGCCGGCGTTATGGTACAATTCCGGCGTTCGCCGGGCGGCCTTTGGATGGCCTTCGAGGGCCTTGAGGAGCGCGGCTCGCCCGCCTTGATTTTTTGCCGTGGGAGCGCGCGCGAACCATATGTATTTCGACTCCAGGCGCTCGACCGTACTGGCCGCCAACGGCATGGTGGCCACCAGCCAACCGCTGGCCGCAATGGCCGGGTTGCAGGTTTTGATGGACGGCGGAAATGCGGTCGACGCCGCCATTTGCGCCGCCGCTACCCTGAACGTGGTGGAACCCAACTCCACGGGCGTGGGCGGCGACATGTTCGCCTTGGTCTGGAACGAAAAGGAGAAGTCGGTGCGGGCCCTGAACGGCAGCGGCCGGGCCTCGTCGCAAGCCAACCTTGAAGAACTACGGGAGCAGGGCCACCACTCCATGCCCAACCTCGGGCCACACTCGGTTGCTGTGCCAGGAACGGTCCATGGCTGGGAAACCCTGCGGGAAGAATGCGGTTCGATGCCGCTGTTGCGTCTGCTGGAGCCAGCCATTCGCTACGCGGAGGAGGGTTTTCCCGTCTCCGAGGTCATTGCCTTCCAGTGGCAGAACTTCCTGCCCAAGCTGCGTTCCTACCCGTCGGGCCAGGAATTTTTGGTGGATGGCCAAGCCCCGGTCAAGGGACACCTGATGCGTCTGCCCACTCTGGGCCACACGATGCGCGAGATCGCCGAGGGCGGAAACGAGGCTTTCTACCATGGCGAGTTGGCCCGGAAGATGTCGTGCTTCGTCGAGGAGCATGGCGGCTGGCTGACCACCGGCGACCTGGCCGGGCACACCTCGGACTGGGATGAGCCCATCTCCATCGACTACCGTGGCTTCACCTGCTGGGAGTGCCCGCCAAACGGCCAGGGTATTGCGGCCCTCGAAGCGCTGAACATCGCCGAGGGGTTCGACATCCGGGGCATGGGGGCCCAGTCGCCCGACGCCTACCATCACCTGATCGAAGCGATGCGCCTGGGGTTCGCCGACGCCTTCCGGTACGTCGCCGACCCGCGGGTGGTTGACGTTCCCATAGCGGAACTGGTCTCCAAGAAGTTCGCCGCCAACCGGCGCGAGCTTATCGAGCCGCGGAGGGCGATGGATACCGTTCCCTACGGGCAGGTACACGGCGGCAGCGACACGGTGTACATCAGCGTGGTCGACGGGCAAGGAAACGCCTGCTCCTTCATCAACAGCATCTTCAACGACTTCGGCTCCGGGATGGTCGTGCCCGGCACCGGCATCGTGTTGCACAACCGGGCCTCCCTCTTCTCGCTGGACCCGGAGCATCCCAACGCTCTCGCCCCCGGCAAGCGCCCCTACCACACCATCATCCCCGGCATGGTCACGGTGGACGGGGAGCTCCGCTGGTGCTACGGGATGATGGGCGCGTTCATGCAGCCGCAAGGCCACATGCAACTCGTAAGCAACATGGTCGACCACGGCATGGACCCGCAACAGGCCATCAACGCCCTGCGGTTCATGGTGGGCAACGACCAGGTGATCATCGAAGAAGGGCTGGACCCGTCCGTGGCGCGGGACTTGCAGTCGCGCGGGCACAAGCTGGGCGCGATCACGGGCCGCCAGCGGGTCTCCATCGGCGGGGCCCAGGTAATTCAGCGCGACCTCGACACCGGCGTACTCCAGGGCGGCACCGAGCCGAGGAAAGACGGCGCGGTTGTCGGCTGGTGACAATTCTGGCCGGGAGGACAAAATGACCCAAGCCAACTCCGACCGCAGTTTCTACCGGAACTACTACCGGGAAATCGACGTTCTCCACGGGTTGCAATCAAGCCCGGAAGAGCGCGACTGGCTGCTGACCACGCCGAAGGGCGAGGTCAAGCCCTCCGAGATTGTCCTCTACCTCGGCTGCAACGTACTGCGTACCACTCACTTGGTGCGCACGGTGATGGACCTGTTCAAGCTGCTGGACGTCGACTTCACTGCGGTGGGCGGCGCGTCGTACTGTTGCGGCATCCAGCACTTCCAGCGGGGCGACCAAGCCTCGGCCCGGTCGGTGGCCGAGACTACCGCAGCGAACTTCCGCAAGTTCAACCCGGAACAGGTGGTCATGTGGTGCCCGTCGTGCATCTTCTTCTACGACGACATAATGGATATGCGGGAGGAATTCACCTTCCAGCACGTCACCGAATTCTTGGTGCAAAACCTGGACCGGCTGGACTTCCGGCCTCAGCCCGAAACGACGCTGTCGCTTCACTACCACACTGGCCGCCCCCAATCCGAAGCCGAGGCCCGGAGCGCACTGACCCTGCTGTCGAAATTGCCGGGGGTCACGGCCCTCGACCTGGGGAGCGACGAACGCTACGGGCGGCACTGCACCCCGGCGGTGCGGGAACAGGTGGGGCCGGAGACTTGGGACAAGATGGCCCGCGACTCGGTGCAACAGGCGGTGGACGCCGGGGCGAATACCTTCGCCACGCTGTATCACGGCTGCCAGCGGCACATGTGCGGGCTGGAGGCCGAGTTCCCAGTGCGGGTCGAGCACTACTTGACGCTGGTGGGCCGGGCCTTGGGCATCGAGTACGAAGACCAGTTCAAGAAGCACCTGCTCATGGGCGACCCCGACGCCGTCTTCGCCGAGACCAGCCCCTGCGCCGTAGCCAGCAACATCCCCTTGGAAGAAGCGAAGGCGGTCATAGGCCGCACGTTCCCGGCGCGGTAGGCGGGCGTTAGAGGGAGGCGAGGGCATCCTCGGTGGAGAGGACGGTCAGGTTGTAGCGGGCTTGAATACCACAGTTCGCCAAGTCGTTATGAAGCGGACGGTCTGTAGTCACCAGATTGGCCCTTGATTCGACTGCCAGCCTTACCAAGAACACGTCATCGCGGCGGGATTTCGTTCTCTTCAGGAAATTCAGGTGCGGTATGTCCCAGGCCATCCACTTTTCCGGGTATCTGAAGTATCTCCCAGAGCCTTAGCATCAGGTAGGGGCCGCGTTCAGTGTGGTAGTGCGCAGGATTGTTCAGTTGGTCGTCATATTTGTCCCATAGAATGTCATCTACCACGACAGTAAGCAGGTTATCGTCAACAATCTTGTCTACCAAGTCTGCGCAGTCAAGATTAGGATTGTCATACTCGTCCAGTCCTTTTTGAGCGTAGATGACCACGTTTTCGTCCAGGATGTACCGGGGTGTCATGCCCTGTTTCGTAGGCCGTCAACATAGCGGCGCATCTCATCCCGTGTTGCTTCGTGGAAGCCCGTAAGTCCGCCCTTAGTCTGCCCTCGTTCCGTAACCTCAATCTCGCTGGCAAAGCACTCGCCCTTTTCGTCTTTCTCGAAATAGTAGATTGCAAGCTCGTCCGTAGTCAGTCGATTTTCCGCTACGAGAGTTAGCAGACGACCCGCAATGTATTCACTGTGGGTGGTCATGATAATCTGCTTGTCCTCAGCCTTGGCGGTGTCGGCTAACACCTCTGCCAGTTCTGCCTGTGCCTTGGGGTGAAGGTGGATTTCCGGCTCCTCGATTAGTATGGTCGCGCCTTTCTCCGCAGTAAGCAGTGTGTGGAACAACAAGACCAAGGCGTTGGCCCCGAAACCCTCTGCCTCGATATTCACCGCGCCGGATGGCGTTACCGACTTTACTTCGACAGACTGGGGCGGGACAGTTTTGGCCAGCAGCCCCGTGCCGATCACTTTCTTCAACAGCTTGGAAAAGGTTTCTTCTGATTTGTTGCCCAAAGCGTATTTTAGGCGTACCAATCCCCTTGCTGCTGGCACGACTCTTAACTGTTCGAGTACGAGACCGGGCGCAGAGTGAGCCTTTGGCAGTGCACTGCTGGGAGCGGGCGTTAGGTCGGAAAAGAAGGATGCAGAATATCGAAAATGTGCTTCTTCGCAAAATTCAGGCTGTGTCAGCCCTGGGTCAGTATCAATGTTCCCTTGAAACCCAATCTGAATTGGGAGCGGCTCCGACAGGAAATTGGGAATCATATCCGTCGGGTCACTCAGGTTGATGAATTCTCCTTGATGGTTAATTCGCTCCGCGCCGACCGACTGCTTCAGCAACAACAGCGATTGCAGCACGCTGGACTTGCCGGTGCCATTAGGGCCGATGAGGACGGTTATCAGCTTGGGGTTGACTTCCAGTTCGCGGAAGCACTTGAAGTTTTGCAAGGTGATGTTCGTTATCATGGCGGCTACCTTCTTGGGCATTATAGCAACCGTCGACGTTGGCCCGGCAGCTAATGGTGGTGCATGACCGCGGCTAACAGCGGGTCGGGTTCCTCCGGGCAGACTATGGCGCCGTCGGTGAAGACCACCCCGTCGGAGCAGCGGGCTTCGATGCGGCCGTCGTTGAACTGTTCGGCATACAGCCGAGTATAGATCCCTCAACGCCCCAGCAGGTCCTCGTGTCGGCCGTAGTCCTCAATCTTGCCCCCGTTGACCACGAATATCACGTCGGCGGCGAGGATGGTGGATAGCCGGTGGGCGATGACCAGCGTGGTGCGTCCATGCACCAGAGGCATAAGGGCCGATTGCAGCATACGCTCGCTAGCGGTGTCCAGCACCGAGGTCGCCTCGTCGAGGATCAGGATGCGGGGCTGGTGCAGAAGCGCCCTAGCGATGGACAGCCGTTGCCTTTCGCCGCCGGACAGCCCGAAACCGCGTTCGCCCACCACGGTGCTGTAGCCATCGGGGAGCTCCATGATGCGGTCGTGGATGTAAGGCCGCTTTCGCTGCGTCCACCACTTCTTGATGGCTGGCGTTGGGCTTGCCGTAAAGCAGATTGTCCTCGATGCTGGTCTGGAACAGGTAGCTCTCCTGGGTTGCATAGCCAACCACTTCGGACAGGTCCAAAAGCCGTATCCGCCGGACGTCCGTCCCGTCGATGGACACCGACCTCTGGCTTACGTCGTATAGACGGGCTACCAGCGAGGCGATGGTAGTCTTACCCGCGCCGCTGGGGCCCACGAAGGCAGCCATTTGGCCCGGCGCAATGCGGAACGAGACGCCGCTGAGCACCCACGCGCCCTCCTGTTCGGGCTCGCGGGCGACGCCGGGGGCGATAGGGAGCTGGGAATTGGCTACCCGCACCGAGTCGAACACCACTTCGCCCAAGACATCCTCCCGTTTTAGAGGCAAGGCGTCGGGGGCATCGACTATTTCCTGCTCCAGGTCCAGGTGTAAGGTAGGCCGCCGGCGAGTTACCCCGTGTTACCGGGGCACTTTTCCGTCGGCCCCCTTCCGAACCGGACGTGCGGCTTTCACCGCATCCGGCTCTCCAGTGTCTTTACAAAGCGGTAGTGTCTGTTGTGGTGGAGCCTAGTCCGTTTTGTCGTCTTTCGACAACCACCAAGCCACAGTTATCACCAGGGCCACGACTGGCATGACGCCGGGTAATACGAATGATGACCAGTCGAAATCCTGCTGTCGTAACAGGCCAACGACAGTCGCCACTACTTCTACCACTACGGCTACCCATAGCACCACCAGCACGATTATCCAGTACTTACGCTTCATTGCGTGTACCTTTCCCTCTCCGATGAGAGTGAGTGGAGTGTTGCTAGGTTACCATCGCTGGGACACTACCTACTTCTGCGATTGCGGATTACTTGCGCCCTGCGTGGATGTCCACGTGACACGTCCGGCAGACCACGAGGGTCTTGCGTTTTCGCGCCGCCATGACTTGTACCCACATGGGCTTGTCACCTTGGCCTTTTACGTTTAGGCTGCGAAGCGCGCGGATGTGGTGGACTTGGACATCCACCGTTGACCCGCACATCTCGCATTTGTCCGCTAGGAGCCGTTTGATAAGCTCGTTGCGGTCAGTCCTGTACCGCTGGGGCTTCTGGTCTGCGAGAACTGCCTGTCGGTTCCGCTTCAGGGGTATGCCACCGAACCGTGCCACCAGTGGGCGTTTCCCCTCGCCCCGCTCCACCACGACCTGTAGGCAAGCCCGTTCCCATGCTCGGTGTTCACGGTGCTCTGATAGCGCCGTATCAGCTTCCGGCGTGGGGTCTTGTGCTTGGCCGCTAGGGACTTGGCAAGCGACTGCTGCATGACCCATTGCAGCTTCCCGAAGTGGGAAACGTTCAGGGCCAGCATGTAGTACTGGACGACGCCCCTAAACTCCGCTTGATACCGGCTTATGATGGTGTAATCATCATCGGCTAGCAGTTCGTTGCGGTGTGTTGGTTTGTCGTTGACCATGTAGGCTTGGCAGTGTTGCTCGATGACTTTGGCGGGAACCCGTAATCCGATGCGGCCATTGACTTTTCGCCGTCCATTGCGGTCGAGCTTGTCGTTGGCCTGCTGGTTCACGAGTTCGTAGCCGAGGAACCTCATATCGCGCGGGCCTTGCGGAACCGGCCTTACAACGCTTACAGACCGTAGCCGCTTTACCGACATGCTACTTTCCCCCTAGAAATCTGGCCGGAAAGTGGCGTCGGCCGGCCAGCGGCTATACTTGGAGTCAACAAGCATAGCGAGGGCTGAGAATGCTGGGAGAGCGTTCGGACCAGAGGGGACTCTGGGAAGCGGACCGGTTGTACCTGGACCATGTGGGGCGGGACACCTTCTACGGTCTGATGGCATCACTGCGGGGCCGGCTGTTCCGGGACGCCGACTTCGCGGCGTTCTACTGCCCCGACAACGGCCGGGACAGCGTGCCGCCCAGCCTGCTGGCCACGGCCCTGCTGCTCCAGTCTCACGACAAGGTCAGCGACGCCGAGGCCAAGGGCAGAGCGGACTTCGACATCCGCTGGAAGGTGGCGTTGGGGATTGAGGTGGAGGATAGGCCCTTCGCCAAGAGCACACTACAGGTGTTTCGCGCCCAGCTGATACTGCACGACAAGGTGCGGGAGGTATTCGAGTCCAGCCTGTGCTTTGCCCGGGAGTCGGGCTACCTGAAAAAGCGGAGCATGAAGGTGGCGCTGGACACGACCAACATCCTGGGTCGGGGCGCGGTGAAGGACACCTGCAACCTGTTGGCCGACGGGATCGTCCAACTGATCCGGGCGCTGGCACAGTTGAAGGGCATCAACGTCGGACAATGGGCGAAGAGTCAGGGATACCATCGATACCTGGGTTCCAGCGTGAAAGGCGAGGCCGCCATCGACTGGAGCGACAAACGGGCCCGGACGGCGCTGCTGGCCGAGATTGTGGCCGACGCGGACCGGCTGCTGGAGTTGTCGCGGCAGGCGCAGGGGGAGTTGGCGGAGGACAGCGCTGAGCGCCAGCAGATAGTGGCTGGGGCGGAGTTGCTGGGGCAGTTGCTGCTCCAGGACATTGAGCGCAAGAGCGGCGATGGCGACGGCGATGACGGAGTGAGCCTCAAGGACGGGGTGAGTCGGGACCGGATGATGTCGGTGCATGATCCGGAGATGCGCCACGGCCACAAGAGCAGCAGCCGGCGGTTTGACGGACACAAGGCGGCCATCGTGGTGGACACCGACTCTCAGCTGATTACCGCCGTGGAGGTGTTGCCCGGCAACGCTCCGGACAACCTGGGGGCGCTGGAACTGGTGGAGGCGAGCGAGGCCAACACCGGTGTGCCGGTGGAGGAGGCCATGGGCGACGCCGCCTATGGTGATGGCGATACCAGACAGGCCTTCGCCGACGCGGGCCGCACTCTGATTGCCAGGGTGCCGGGGCGTCCTGACCGGAAGCACTTTCCCAAGGATGACTTTGTCATTGACCTGGCCGCGGGCAGTTGCACCTGTCCGGCGGGGCAGGTTACCCACACCATCGTGCCGGCGGGAAAGCGGACGAATCGCACGGGGCGGGTCCACCGCTTGCAGGCCTTCCAGTTCGACGGGGCCGAATGTCGGACATGTCCACTGCGCTCTCAATGCATCGCAGCTAAAGGCAGGAAGGGACGACGGGTGATGATCCATCCCCAGGAAGCCCTGTTGCAGCAGGGCCGGGCGTTGCAGCAGAGCACTCACTATGACGAATATCGAGCGCGCCGAGTGGTGGTGGAACACAGGTTGGCCCGACTGGTCCAGTTGGGCCTTCGCCAGTCCCGCTATTTCGGCAGGGTCAAGACCCGGTGCCAGCTGTACCTGGCCGCCACGGTAGCCAACCTGACCCTGGTGGCCGCCAAAGCCGGGTTGACGGGGAAAACCGGCTCCGGTCCCAGTGCCAGCAGCGCCCAGGTGGCTGGAATGGTCAACTCCGCCGCTAATGCCGCCACCGCATGGCTCGGGCAAATCCAGACCCTCACCCTGCTCGTATCGGCCTTACTGACCAAATCCCTCTTCCCAATAAGGGGTTTCCGTCCGGGTTTCTAGGCTTTCGCTTCGAGGTGGGTCGGTTGGCCCAAGAATTTCCTCCGAATTCCTCCTAACTGAGTTAGGTATCCTATGCCGCGTGACGCGGCGCACATCCGAAGATGCGGTCGAACAGGGCCGACGAAGACTGCAACTCCACCGAAACTTGCAGCAGCCGCTCCACCGGGTGATACAGCCGCGCTTGTAGCGCGGTGAAGGCGATGATCGTCCCCGCCGTGGCCGCTCCCGCTCCGCCCTGAGCAATCAGGTAGCCGGCCAGCAGGTATACCAGGGCGGGAGACAAGGCCAGGAAGGCGGTGGCCGCGGTGTAGAAGCTGTTGGCGATCATCTCTTGGCGCACCGCCAGCTTGGACAGCTCTTGATTGTGCCGCCGGAAATGGTGCAGCTCTTGATGTTGGCGGCCGAACAGCTTGGCCAGCATGATGCCGGAGACCGACAGCGTCTCTTCGGTGACGGCCGTCACTTGGGCCATCGACCTTTGGGCGTCGGCCATGACCTTCCGCCGTCTGTCGCCGACCCACCGGGTCAGCAGGAAGAAAAACGGCAGGACCGCCATAGCCACCAAGGTGAATTGCCAGGAGAGGAACAGCATGGCGACGATGGTGGTGAGCAAGACCACGACGCTGGAGACGGAGTCCGCCAGGGTGTTGGTAACCACCGACCGGATGCCGCCGATGTCGTTGGAGACGCGCGATTGCATCTCGCCGGTGCGGGTGCGGGCCAGGAAACTCAGCGACATACCTTGCAGATGGGCGTACACAGCGTCCTGCAGGTCGCCCATGATGTCCTGCCCGGCCTTGTTGGTGAGGTAGGTCTGGACCACGCCCATGACCGCACTCACGGCGGCAATGGCCGCCATGACCCCGGCCAAGACCCAGAGCAGCATGAGGTCAGGCGTTCCGCTGGCGGGAAACAGGGCCGAGTCGAAGACTTCCTTGATGAGGACAGGGTTGACCGCGCCCAGTCCGGCGGTCAGGAAGATCAGGCAGCCTACGGCGGCGACCTGAGCTTTATAGGGCCGGAACAGCCCGACCACTCTCCGGGCCAGGCCGGGTTGGCGGTTGCCGGAAGACATCGAGTCCGCCGCTATTCTTCTTCCCAAGGCATGTAGTCGTCCTCGCGCGGCCTTGCCCCGCCAACGCCGGGCGCTCCGGCTCCGACCAAGGCCGGCTCTTGGGCGTCGATGTGATAGATGTGGCCGTCGGAGAACACTACGCCGTCGTCGCAGCGGGCTTCGATCAGCCCGCCGCCGAATTGCTCGGTGTAAAGGCTGGCGTACAGGCCACCCCGGGCCAGAAGCTCGTGGTGAGTCCCGTAGTCGACGATTCTCCCCCGGTCCACCACGTATATGACGTCGGCCGCGATGATGGTGGAAAGGCGGTGGGCGATTACCAAGGTCGTCCGCTCCCGCATCAGGGGTTGAAGCGCCGCCTGAACGTAGCGTTCGCTGGCGGTGTCCAAAGCCGAGGTGGCCTCATCCAGGATCAGGACACGCGGTTGGTGCAGAATCACCCGCGCGATGGACAGGCGCTGCCTCTCGCCGCCGGACAGACGGAACCCGCGTTCGCCGACCACCGTGTCGTATCCATCGGGCAGTTCCATGATCCTGTCGTGGATGAAGGCGGCGCGGGTTGCCTCCACCATTTCCTCCCGTGTCGCATCGGGGCGGGCGTAGAGCAGGTTCCGTTCCATAGTGGCATGGAACAGGTAGCTCTCTTGGGTAACGTATCCGACGATTTGCGACAAGTCGGACAGCATGATCTGACGAACGTCCTCGCCGTCAACCGTTACTCGTCCCTCGGTGACGTCGTAGAGGCGGGGCACCAGGTTGGCGATGGTCGACTTGCCTGCGCCGCTCGGGCCGACAAAGGCGGCGGTCTGCCCCGGCTTTACTTGAAAGTTGACGCCGTCCAACGCCCAGTCCCGCCTTTCCCTGCCTTCCTGGTCCTCGTGGTCTTCCTCGTCCTGGCGGTAGTTGACCCGCACCGAGTCGAAGACGACTTCCCCCGCCACCTTGCCACTATCGAGAGGCCGGGCGTTGGGCGAGTCGACGATTTCCTGCTTCAGGTCCAGGTAGCCGAAGATGCGCTCGAACAGGGCCAGCGAGGACTGAAGCTCCACCGACACCTGAAGCAGCCGCCCCACCGGGAAATACAGGCGGCTCTGCAACGTGGTGAAGGCGATGATCGTGCCGGTTGTCACCATCGACGGGCCGCCCCCCGACAGCATGTACCCGGCCAGCAGGTAAATGGCGGCCGGACTGACGGAGAGGAACGCCATCACCACTGCGAAGAAGGAGTGCCCGATCATCTGCTGGCGGACAGTCAGGTCGGAGAGTTCCTGGTTGTGGCGGCTGAAGTTGGCCATCTCCTCCCTCTGCCGCCCGAACAGCTTGGCCAGCATGATCCCCGATACCGACAGGGTCTCTTGGGTAATGGCGGTCATTTCCGCCATGGACTTCTGCGTCTCCGAAGTGACCTCCCGCCGCTTCCGGCCCACCCAGCGGGCCATGATGAAGTAGAAGGGCACGGTGGCGATGGCCACTACGGTCAATTGCCACGACAGTATGAGCATGGCGACAATGGTGCTTATGAAGATGACAGTGTTGGAAATGGTGTCGGTCAGGGTGGTGGTCACCACCGACTGGATGCCGCCCACGTCGTTGGAAACTCGGGACTGAATCTCCCCGGTGCGGGTCCCGGTAAAGAAGCCCAGGGACATCCCCTGCAGATGGGCATAGACGGCGTTGCGCAGGTCGCGCATCACGTACTGCCCGACCTTGTTGGTCATGTAGGTCTGGAAGACCCCCATTGCGGCGTTGGCCACGGCGATGGCGCCCATCACACCGCCCAGAATCCACAACAGTCTGACGTTGGGCCCGCCGCTTTCCGGGAACAACCCCTGATCGAACACTACCTTGATAAGCACGGGGTTCACCACGCCCAGGCTGGCCGTGGCCAGGATGAAGACCAAGACGACGGCGACTTGCAACCGGTACGGGCTGAACAGCCGCACTATCCGCGGCACCATTCTCTCTTCGGCATCCGGCAGGGAGCCGATTCGAGGGGGGAGGAAGTCGGATGAGGGAGTGGTCATGGCAAGGTCACACTTACACTATCCCGGTCTTGTCCGGGTATGGATTACGAGGCACTGATAACATTATAGACCCTGCGCCGGGCTCCGCCCGGTAAACGGGCCGCCGCATACAGGGCAATCGCGTCTTAATTCGTAACTAGCAAAATCCACAGACGTCCGAAGGAATGGCAAGGCTCGAAGTCTCTGGAAAGGCACCTGACCCCTGAATTTCGGAGGATCCTAAGCTCGCTATGGCCCTGAGAAGCCGCTAGTTAACCTACTGTTGGCAGGAAACGTGCTTATTATTGTTTGCTCAGATAGATTCTATTGGCAGAAATTTAAGACGCGATTGCCCTGCCGCCGCATAGAGCAATGCCAAACGCCATTCAGCGGCCCCGGGTGACACGCTACCAGTCCTTGATGACCGGCAGCACCTCTTTGCCAAACAGCCCGATGTTGGACATGGTGGCCTCGTGGGACATCTTCGATTCCTGACCGTACATGATCAGGTGATCCATGCCCAGCCGCTTGTGCAGGTATTCCAGCTTCTCGAGGACCGTGTCCGGCGTACCGCAGACGATGTGGAAGTTCTCCTTCAACTCTTCGAAGCTCTGGGTTGCCAGCGGCTTGGACTGGCGGCGGGCGGCCACCGCCGCGCCGGCCTGGGTGCGGTAGCCCACCGGGTTCATGTACTCGCGGGGCGCCCGCGTGGTTGGTCCCATACGCCAGATGAAGTGCTTGGCCTCTTCGTCGGCCTTCTCCTGCGTCTCGGCCACGTAGCAGCAGAGCAGGTAGCCGAAGTTGTCGGGGACGGACTCACGCCCTTCCTCGGCGGCAGCGGCGCGGTACATGTCGAACAGTTCCTCGGTGACGTCCAGCGCGGTGAGGAAGGCGACGTAGGTGTAGCCGCGGCGTCCGGCCCACTCGGCGGTCTCGGGGCTGGCAGTGCCGGGCACCCACACCGGCGGGTGCGGCTGCTGGATGGGCATAATCCAGGGGTTGACCGCCCGGAAGTTGAAGTGCTTGCCCTCCCAGCGGAAGGGGCCGGGCGTGGTCCAGGTCTTGATCAGCAGGTCGTGGCACTCCTCGAACCGCTCCCGGTTCTCCACCGGGTTGACGTTGGTGGAGACGGTCTCGACGCCGGTGCCGCGCACCATGCCGGAGATGACCCGCCCGCCGGATATGACGTCGATCATGGCGATCTCCTCGGCGAGACGCACCGGGTTCTCGTGGATGGGCAGGATGTTGCCCAGCAGCAGTATCTTGGCGTTCTGCGTGGTGCGGGCCAGCACGGCGGCGGTCAGGTTGCACGAGGCGTTCATGCACGACGGCGTGCTGTGATGCTCGTTGACCATGATGCCGTCGTAGCCCAGCTCGTCCACGTACTGGCACTCGTCGAAGTACCGCTTGAACAGCCGGTTGGCCGTGCCGGGGTCAAAGAAGCTGTTGGGGAAGGTAAGCCGCAGCGACGGATACTTGTCCCCCTCCTCGTCGGGGTACTCATGATAGGGAAACTCGCTAAAGTAATAGACCTTCATCTCTCAGTCCTGATTTGGATTGCTTGAATCGTGATTTTGCGCCCGCGCGCGCCGCCGCGCCCGCCTTATTGCAGGCCGCCGCGCTTGTTCCTCAACCAGCCTGGCGTTTTCCTTTCTCAGCTTGGCATTTTCCTCGGCCAGCTCATTCAGTTTAGCCAGCGCGCACTCTCTGGCCCTTTGCGGTTCATCCAGCAGCTTCCGTTTCAGATAAGATGCGAGAACCATAGTCCCTCCGGCAAGCTCCGTTGCGAAAAAACTGATTCCGGCGGCCCCGATGGCGATGGAGCCGACGGACTTGATGACGGCCGTCGCTACGTCGTGGCCGTTGCCGGTGGACGACCGGGTGACTTCATAATAAACCAGATAAACCGTCCCGAAAACAAATAGAATGCCGAACAGCGAAATATAGAGCCACAGCAGTCCGGGGCTAATGCTCCAGATGGATTCCCGCTGCCCTTCCTGAAGGGCATCCCGCTGGGGCTCCGCCGCGCTCACTCGAACAACACGAACCGCAGTTCGACGGTTTCGGGGATCTTGTGGAAGTGGGAGAGGAGCTTTTTGCTGCTTGCGACGATTTGTATAGAGTTCATATGCACATTGAGGTAGAGGCCGCCTGAAACTTGCTTAGGCGTGTAGAAAGGCTTACCGCTTGGGTTAACAGGGCTTGAGTTAACAAAACCTAATCTGGCGATGGGGCAATCGGCGGCCGTAAGTAGTCCGTCTTTTATCAGTCCCTCTGCCACTTCAGTTAGCACTTGCCACCAGCGTTCGATAGGTCGAGGCTCGCCTTGGCTCAATCTTATGCCATTGGGGACAGGTTGCCCTTTCCCTGCGCTGACTTGGCTCAACAGAGTCCATTCGCCGGCAAGCGCGATTTCAAGTGCGGGGCTGGCAGGCGCAGGAGAAGTTTCGGCAGGCGCAACCAGAACCGGCGCGTTCGCCGTCACCGGCTGACCCGACGCCAAGTTGGGCCGCCAGAGCAGCAGCAGCTTCAGGGCGGCTTCGTGGGCCGGCGTGCTGGCAATGGATACGTCCAGTATGCGGCGCTGTTCAATGGGTGCCTGGTCGAAGACCGTATACATTTCCCAGTGATTGCCGTCGGTCAGTCCGGCGTGGGGAATGCCGGATATATTGGCGTAGTTGAGCATCTGCATCCGGTGCGAAGCCAGTGATTCGTCGAGTTTCTTGGCTTCAACCAACGCCGACGGATTTTCGTTTGACGTTAGCAAGGCGTAATCCGCTCGGCTGGCTCCCACACTGTACTCGGGCATCACCAACACCGGGTCAGACGTGTCCCAACCCAACGCCTGCAACAGCGGGTCAATCAGCGCCAGGCGAGTGCGCGTTTCGTTTTCACGCAGCGTAGGCCCGTGAGTGGCAATGCGCCCTTTGAGCGTCTCAATTACTCCAACTAAATCGTCCAACAGCATCGCGGCACCTGTACGTCGGCGTTCTCGCTATTGTAGCAGTTCGTCCACCGCCAGCCGCACGCCGGGCAGG
Source organism: Dehalococcoidia bacterium (assembly GCA_965197575.1). Classification (GTDB taxonomy): domain Bacteria; phylum Chloroflexota; class Dehalococcoidia; order Lucifugimonadales; family UBA3495; genus VXOI01. Next base: position 3,293,102 of record OZ240214.1, on the reverse strand, counting down.
GCCTCGACGGTCAGCGTCTCGCCCCGCCGGTAGCGGCGTACATCGGCGTAGCCGTCTGGTGTGGGTTGCCGCGAGACCTCGATTTCCTCAGTCTCCACAATGAGAATCCACAACTCGGGGATGCCGCTTTCAGCGTAGCGCCTTGCTTTGTCGATGCGATCGGTTCGCAGAGTAGAATCCGATACCTCGACAATCAGGAGTATATCTTCCGGCCGGGGGATGTTTTCCTCGTCCCGCGACGCCTGCGGGGTAAGAAGCGCAATGTCCGGCTGGGGCCCGGTCTGGTCGTTGAGGCGGATTGTAGAACCAATGTATACCCGGACATTCCTCGGCCCATTCTCCCAAAATGCTCTAGCGACGTCGCTAACCCGATTGCCGTGCGGCCTGCCGATTGGCGCCATTTCCACTATCACTCCGTCGATGAGTTCCACCCGGTCGTCCGGGTCTAGGATGCCAAGCTCAGCCATCCGCACTAAATCATCGACGGTGAACTTGCAGGACTCGAGCGATTGAGCGTTTTCACCATACCCCATCGGCACGATCCCGCGATTTGTCATTTCGGCCAATTGGTGTGCCCTAAATTTGTACTTCCCAATCACCTCACGCATTCCGATACCTCCGAGGCGGTATGCCGAGCAAGTACCCCCTACTCCTCCAGCGTAGTAATATCCCCCGGGTCCAGGCCCAGCTCTTGGGCCTTGAGCAGGCGGCGCATGATTTTGCCGCTGCGGGTCTTGGGCAGGGTGGGAGTGAAGTCGATCTCGGCGGGAACGGCGATGGGGCCCAGCTCGTTGCGGACGTGGAGCTTGAGGGCGCTCACCATGTCGTCGGAGGGGTCGTTGCCGACACGCAGGGTCACAAACCCCTTGATGCTCTCGCCGCGCAGCTCGTCCGGCTTGCCGATGACCGCCGCCTCTGCGACCGCTGGGTGCGACACCAGCGCGCTCTCCACCTCCGCCGAGCCGATGCGGTGGCCGGCCACGTTCAGCACGTCGTCGGCGCGGCCCACCACCATGTAGTAGCCGTCGGCGTCGCGCAGGGCCACGTCGCCGGTGAAGTACACGCCGGGGATGGTGTTCCAGTCGCGGGCGTAGCGGTCCGGGTCGCCGAACACGGTGCGGAAGAAATGCGGGAAGGGACGCTTGATGACCAGCAGTCCGCCCTTGTCCGGCTCGGTGATGGGCTGGCCCTCCCGGTCCACGATGTCCATCTCCGCGCCGGGCAGCGGACGGCCCACCCGACCGGGCTTGACCGTCATGGTGGCGGTGGTGCCGAGGCAGGGGCCGCCGGTCTCGGTCTGCCACCAGTTGTCGACGATGTGGCCCCACTCACCGCTACCGCAGATGTGCTCGTAGCTCCAGCGCAGCGCCTCGGGGTTCAGCGGCTCGCCGGCGCAGGTCAGGAAGCGCAGGGAGCGCAGGTCGTATCCCTGCGGGTACTCATAGCCGTAGCGCATCAGCATCCGCAGGGCCGTGGGAGCGGTGAAGATCACGTTGACGCCGTACTTCTCGATGATTTCATAGAACGTCCCAGGATGCGGGTAGTCGATGGCACCCTCGCGGAACACCGTGGTTGCGCCGGCGATGAGCGGGGCATAGACGATGTAGCTGTGGCCCACCACCCAGCCGATGTCGGAGGTGCACCAGAAAACGTCGTCGTCCTTCACGTCCCAGAAGTTCTTGAAGTGGTAGTAGGTTCCGACCATGTAGCCGCCGTGGACGTGCTGCACACCCTTGGGCTTGCCGGTGGTGCCGCTGGTGTAGAGGATATACAGCGGGTCCTCGGAGTCCATTTCCTCAGCGGGGCAGTCCACGCTTCCCGATGCCATCAGCGCGTCGAAGTCAACCTCGCGGGCACCCAGCGACGACACCTCATCCGACGCCCCCTTGCGCCGACAGACTATCACCTTATCCACCACATCCAGGTCCTCAACGGCCCGCTCGGTAATGCCCAGAAGGTCAACTTCGTTGCCGCGGCGGTAGCCCACATCGGCGGTAATGACCACCTTGGCCTGGGCGTCGAGGATGCGGTCGCGCAGGGAGCCGGAGCTAAACCCGGCGTAGACCACGCTGTGCACCGCGCCGATGCGGGCGCAGGCCAGCATGGCGATGGCGCCCTCGGGCGTGAGCGGCATATAGATGACCACCCGGTCGCCCTTGCCGACGCCCAAGGAGCGCAGGCCGTTGGCGAAGCGGTTGACCAGTTGCGCCAGCCGGCCGTAAGTGAAAACGCGCTCCGAGCCGTCCTCGCCCAGCCAGATGAAGGCGGCCTTGTTGCGGTTGCCGTTGGTCAGGTGGCGGTCGAGGGCGTTCTGCGTGATGTTGCAGCGCGCCCCCAGGAACCAGCGGAAGGTGGGATAGTCCCATTGGAACACGCTGTCCCAGCGGCGCGTCCATTCCAGTTCCGAGGCCACGCCCTCCCAGAAGCCTTCGGGCGAGTCCATCGAGTCCCGGTACTCGCTCTCGTAGTCCTGCTGGTAGGCCTGCCGAACCAGGAAGTCGGGCGGGTCAATCTGTCCGGTCTCCTGAAGCAGGTGGTCAATCTGTCCTTGCTGCACCATGTTGCGGCTCCTTTATTACCTGTTTTCTCTGCCGATTATGGGGATTGATAATTTGCGGCATATCTCGCGGGCCATACCGTTATCTATCTCTGCGTGCTTGGGTATGGGTTGAACCTCGCCAGTTGCGGGGTTGAGCCAGATTGAATGAGAACGGCCCTCTCGCTTCAATCGGCAATAGTGCTGGCGCAGATGCTTGAGAAGCGCATTGCGTCTCACTAGACGACTATAACCTCGATGATTGCTTCGTCAGGTATACCGCGCAGGCCGTCATCGCGCCGGTCTTCCAACAACAGCAGGATTGATTCCGCCAGATTCTGCTTGGCTGCTTCCTTGGTCTTGCCTTGTCCGTTGGCGGCAGGCATTTCAGGGCAGAATGCTACGTACCAGTCTTCACTCCATTCGATTACCGCAGTGAATTCGTTGCGCAACGACTGGACAACCACGGTTTCCTTCGTGGCGTCGGGCGATATGTCGTACAGGACTTCGCGCATGGTTTTTGCGCTGCGTTCTTCCAGCGCTATTCGTATCGCCTTTGTCAAATTGGCCCGCGTCTCATCCATAGTTTTACCTTCCGCTCCAACTCCGGGAATCTCCACGCAGTTGGCGAAATAGAAGGGCTCCGGCCGGCTTTCATCGTCCAGCTCGAAAATGGCGGTAAACTCGTTTCGCATTTGTGTTGCCTCCTCTGGCAGGCTTCTATGTCCCTGCAACCATTACCGAACAGACGGCAAGCAGAACGATGATGATAATTATCGCTGCCAGGATCGCGCAGGCGAAACCACAGCCTTGGCTAAATCCTGACTCAAAACTCACCGGACGCCTCCATGCCTGCAATACGGAAAGATGCGGCTCTGGTGCTTGGGGACGGATTCAGGCCAGGAGGGCAACATGAACCGACCGAACTTCATGGGACTGGAACGCTCCGACACACGATAAGGCGGCCCGCCCCAGTCTCTGGGCTGGGGCGGGCCGTGGGGCTTGCGCGCATTTTAGCTTTCGGCATCGGGAGACGGCAAGGCGAACCGGCACCTGGGCGCGCGTCCGCGTTGACCCTGTTCGCGCCGGTAGCCTACAATTCCCAAAACGATTGTCACAACGTCGCTTGCCGCCGCGCCCGCCATCCGGGCGCTGTCCTGGCGACGACCGCCGAGGAGGGAACATGGCGAACGAGGATTATTCCCATCCCGAATATCTGGTTGACACCGCATGGCTCGACGACCACAAGGACGACGCCAATGTTGTGGTGGTTGATTGCGACGTCGATGCCGCCTACGGGCGGGGCCACATCCCCGGCGCGGTGGTGGTTCCCGACAACTTCGAGAAGGACCCGGACACCGGCCGAGTGCATCTGATGTCGCCGACGCAGTTCAAGGCGATGTGCGAGAGGCTCGGCATCGGCGACGACACCCTGGTGATCACTTATGACAACTCCCAGAGCCTCTACGCGGCCCGCCTCTGGTGGGCCCTCAACACCTACGGCCACTCTGGCGTGAAGGTGCTGGACGGCGGATGGCGCAGCTGGGTCGGCGAAGGCAGGGAAGTGGGGCTGAGCCGTCCCGCCGGTGCCGAAGGGGTGATCTTCACTCCCAATCGCGACGAAACGCTGTTGGTGAAGGTGGAGGAGCTGAAGGAGGCTTGCAGCCTCGATGACTCGGTGATTTGGGACGTGCGGAGCGACGGCGAATGGGACGGCAGCGAGGCCCGCGGTAACCAGCGCGTGGGGCACGTTCCGGGCGCGATACACCTGGAATGGTTCAACGTGATGGACCGGGCCACTCACCGGTTCAGGTCCGCCAATGAGATCAGGAGCGTTCTAGCCAAGGCAGGCATCACGCCCGAGAAGAAAGTCTACACCTATTGACAGGGCGGAATCCGTGCGGCGCACGGAGTGTTCGTCCTCCAGCTGGTAGGCTACAACCAGACCAAGAACTATGACGCCTCGATGGGCGAGTGGGCCAACCGGGAGGACACCCCTCTCGAAGTGTAGGGCGCCGCCCGGACCCAATCCCTGGCTCCACACAACAGCCACTTAACTCGGGGGCGTTTACCGTTAAACGCCCCTGTTGCTTACGCGAATCCGCCACCACGGGTCTTACCGGCCCAACGCACACCATCAGTCGGGCCGCCTCCTTCGTGACCCCGCCCCTCACCAACATCACCCAGCTGCCAGCGTTCGATAGCTCGAACCGCCCCCGATTGCGCCCTGCGCCGAAACGACCGGCAGACGGCCAGCACCCCTCCGTGCCCGCCGGGGATTGACAGGGCGGAATGCGATGTTAATATTTAACCAAATGGTTAACAATGCTCAGGGTAGCTTGGATCTGACCTTTGCCGCATTGGCCGACCCTACCCGTCGGGCCATGCTGGAGCGCCTTGCACGCGGCGCGCTCCCCGTGACCGCCTTGGCCGAACCGTTCCAAGTCTCCCTCCCCGCAATCTCCAAGCAACTGCGCGTGTTGGAGCGGGCCGGACTGGTAACCCAAGAGAAGGACGGCAGGATCAGGTGGTGCCGGCTGGAGGCGGAGCCGATGCAGCACGCAGCCCAGTGGATCGAGCAGTACCGCCGGTTTTGGGACCGTCAGTTGGAGTCTCTGGCCAGTTACCTGGAAGATGCGGCGCTGGATGAAGGTCAGCCGGGACCCACGGCTAACCACCAGCGGCAGGACCCGACGGAAGGAGATTAAGATGACCCTACCCACCCCGGAAGCGCCCTTTAGCCTCGTAATCAACCGCACCATCAACGCCCCCAGGGAGCGGGTGTTCGAGGCCTGGACCAACCCGGAGCACCTCCACCGCTGGTGGGCCGCCCGCGAAAACTATACCGCGCCAATAGCCGAGGTCGACCTGCGGACGGGCGGCAGTTATCGCTTGGGTATGCAAGACCCCGAGCGAGAACACCCCTTCGTAGTCAGAGGCGTGTACCGGGAAGTGACCCCTCCGGAGAAACTGGTCTTTACTTGGGGATGGGAGAAAGCGCCCGACGACTTGTCGGCTGGGGAGCCGGCCGAGACGCTGGTCACCATCGAGTTCTTCGACCGAGACGGTTCGACTGAAATCAGACTCACCCACGAAATGTTCAGCGACGAGAACATGCGCGACGACCACAACCGGGGTTGGGGCGGCTGCTTCGACAAACTCACCCGTTACCTGGCCATCGCCTTGAGTGCGGGCGGCTTGTTCGTGGACGTTTCCGGAAGAATTTGTTAGCAAGGAATTACGACGGTGGCGAAGGTTATCAATTGCAGCGACCTGGGCTCAGATTGCGAGTTCGCGGCCCGGGGCGAGACGCTGGAAGAAGTCCTTGCAGTGGGCCCGGAACACGCCAAAGAGGCACACGGCATCTCCGAGATCACCCCGAAGATCCTCGAGCGAGTCAAGCAAGCCTTGCGGGACGAGTAGCGCCCACACCAACACCCAACTGATTTCCATTCTCGCCCTCGCCGTAACGAGACGCCCAACTCGCTCACGGCGAGGGCCACGGTCAATCTCCTACAGAGCCGGAAGGTGGCGGCGCCGTTTGCCCACATGGGGGGGTGCAGAGGGCATCGCCACCGCCCGGTCTATTTAACCGCTTTCGGCGGCCCGCGGTAAATATCCACGCCGGCCATAGCGAACCTCTCCGGGGCAGGCCACCTCATTGGCCCCGTGTTTTTGGGACTGCGGGTGATTGCGCCGCTCTCTGCTTCTCCCTTAAAGTGACCTCATGCAGTCCAGTCATTTTCGCTTCGACGATTGGGAAGAGGCCCAGGAATTCTACCTGCGGGAAGGGCTGACCGACGGCCTGCCCATCGTCCCGCCCACTTCGGAGCGCGTCTCGGCAATGCTGGAGTTTTGCGGGCTGGAGCCCGGCGAAATTCTCGGCGTCGAGAGCATCCGTCACAAGGAGTTCCCGGCCGAAAAGGTGGCAGTCAACGCGGTGATGGCGGGATGCCTGCCCGAGCATTTTCCGGTGATCGCCGCCGCGGTTTCGGCCGTGTGCGACCGGGCCTATAATTTCCACGCCAGCAGCACCTCCACCAACGGAATCGCCAACCTGGTCCTGGTCAGCGGGCCCTACGCTGCCCGCATCGGCATGAACCACGGCGTAAACCTCATGGGGCAAGCAAACCGGGCCAACGCCGTCATTGGCCGGGCGATCAACCTGGTCAAGGCCAACTACTATGGCTCGGTGGCCCAGGATATGGACAAGAGCGCCTTCGGGCACTCCGGCAAATACAGCTTCTGCTTCGCCGAAGACCTTGACTCCAGCCCCTGGCCGTCACTGGCCGTGGCCAAGGGGTTCCACGAAGGCTCCAGCGCCGTAACGATGGTCGCCGCCAACGCCCCGTTGCAACTGGAAACCCACGGCGACCGGGACCCGGAGGGGTTCCTGACCGCCGCGGCCCACGCGATGCAAGGGCTTGGGCCGTCGATCTCGGAAGTCGTATTGGTAATCAGCCAAGAACTAATGGCTTACATCGCGGCATCTGGGTGGACCCGCCAACAGGTGTCGTCCTTTGTCTATGAAAAGACCCTGCTGCCCGCAGGCGAATGGGACCGGTGGCGCCGCATGGACCGGCTGGCGCCTGACGCCGACCATGACCGATTGATCGGCGTGGTCTCGGGCCTCGATCGCGTGACCGTTGTTCCGGCGGGGGGAGACGCCGGTGAATTCATGGCCATCATCACTTCGTGGGGCAGCAGCCGTTCGGTTACGAGAGAGATCAAGACGCCTGCATAGGCCACTGGAGGGACTCGCCAATGGTGGAATCGTCCTGGACCATTTATACGCTCGATCCCAGGGACGAGGCCCTGCCCGCACAAGCCGTGTTGGCCACCCGCCCGTCCAGCCTCGACGGCAAGGTGCTGGGACTGCTTTCCAACAACAAGCCCCACTCCGAGGATCTCTTGCGCATGATGGCCGGCATCATCGGCGAAAGGTACTCGTTGAAAGAAGTCGTGGAATTCAACAAGGGCGGCCACCAATGGCCTGCCGACCGCGACGCGCTGGAGGAACTGGCCCAGCGCTGCGACGTGATGATTCACGCCACCGCCGAATGAGGCTCCTGCACCTCGTGCAGTGTGCACGACGCAATGGAAATGGAGCTGCTGGGAGTGGCTTCGACGGTGCTGACCACCAGACCCTTCGTCAGCCAGGCCCGAGCGATGGCGCGGATGCGGGGCGACGCCGACTACGGCCTGGCGATAATCGACCACCCCATAGTCACGTTGACTTACCCGGAGCTTCAGGAGCGGGCCGCCACCGCCGCCCCTCAAGCCATGCGGCATTTGCTGGACCGGTAGGATTCGTCTACATAGGCGGTATCAGGCGCACGAGGCGCTTTGCCGATGGGTCTACGGCAAGACGAAACCCCTCCAGAGTATATGCCCCCAGCAACAGCCGGGCGTCGTCATCGCCAAATATCACTTGCGTCCCGAGCGTCCGCCCGTCCAAGGTTACGCGCGCCTCTCCAAGGTCCCAAGTGGCGATACTTCCGTCTCCCAGTTCGAACTGAGACGTATCCACAACTTCGATTCCAAGCTCCCGCAGCAAGCTGGAAGGCAACACGGTGTAGCTTGCGCCCGTATCCACCATCGCCGTCACCGTCCGCGACATGGACCCGTCAGCACTGACGACTTGGAACGACCAGTTAAATACTCCCATTTCCGTCTTCTCGTTGGTAGTCATCCTCAACCCAAGTGTGTTTGTATCATAACGGGCACGGCCATTATAACGGCAGCGACACAACTTGCCGGTTCTGGGAGCTGCGTGTTACGGCCTCGGTGAACTCCATGTAGTGGAGGCCGACGTCGAAGGGGGTGCGAGTGATTTTCTCCTGGCCCCGGATGGCGCTACAGAACTCTTCCTCCACTCGCCAATATGCCTGCCCTTCGGTAGGATTGGGGATTTCGGTCAGCTGGGAATCGCCGCGCTGGCCGCCCCAAACGTTCAGGCCGGAGTCGAGGCGCAGGGTGCCTTCGCTGCCGTAGATCCAGACGTCGTTGCCCGGCGAGAACCCGGTAACCGCGCTGAAGCGCAAGTTGGCCTGGGCGCCGCTGGCCAGGTCCGCCAAAATGTCGACGTGGTCGGGGATGCTGACCGGTATCGCAGCCCCCTGCTCGTCGCGGCGTTGGGAGACATTGACCTTGGTGTTGGCCATGACGCGGGTGGCAGGGCCGACCCAGCGAATCATCGCCTCGTACCAGATGCCCATGTTCAGGATGTTGTAGCCGCTCAGGTCGCGGTCGTTGCGCCAGTGCATCGGACCGTTGGCTTCCATGAACCCCGTGCCCAAGGACTGTACCGAGACCGCCAGCACGTCGCCGACGTATCCCTCAGCGATCTTCTGTTGCAGGAGGTTGTCGACCCTGAAGGTCAACGGCGAGGGCACAATCTGCGTCACCAGATCGGGACGCGCCCGCGAGGCATCCAGCATGTCTCTGGCTTCCCCCGCCGAAGCCGCCATCCTTGCCTCGCAAAGCACGTGCTTCCCGGCATCCAGCGACGCCAGCGTCAGCACGCGGTGCATGTAGGGCCAGGTACCGATGCAGACGGCGTCGATGGTCGGGTCCTCCAGCAACTCCTGCCAATTGTCGTAGACCGTGGGAATGTTGAACTGGTCGGCCACCTGCCGTCCCGACTCCCGGCTCCGGTTGGCCACCGCCACGATTTCCACTCCGTCAACCTGGTGGAAGCCGGGGATATGCCGGTCCCGCGTGTTTCTTCCGGCCCCGATCAGGCCGACTCTGATCCCTTCGCTAGCCATGGCGTGTCCTCCGAAATTTACGTAGTCTTACTCTGCTGGTCCTTACCGCGAGACCAGAAGGTCCACAAGACACTGGTTGTGCGGGTCCACCGCTAGGACGACTCCCTCCAGTGCGTAAGAGCCCATGAGAATAGGGGATCCCTCTTCTCCGAACAAAACCGTGGAATACCCTTCTCGACCGTCAATCCAGATTCTCATATCGCCGACCCAGTCGTGGACGATGCTGCCGTCGGCCAATTGGGACTCGACGGGTCTGGCTGGCACAATCCCTAATTCCCGCAACAGGCTGCTTGGAATCTGCGAAAAGGTGGCGCCGGTATCCACCATAGCGTTTATAGTTTCGTACCGCGAACCGTCCAGAGGGCCTATCTCCATCGGCCAGTAGAACGTTCCCAACTTGCTATCATCCTCCCAAAGACTTCATCCTTCCCATCCGGGGGATCAGCTGTTCCTCAACCGGGTCTACCACGAGCAGAAACTCTTGCAGAGCATTGGCCCCGATTAGGGATTCGGTGTCATCCTCGCCGAAGATGACGCGCATGGAACTCTCAGTGTCGTTTATGACCAGCATTGCCAAGCCAACGTCACGCTCGATGACGCTGCCATCGGCCTGCTCGAACGGCAGCACGAAACGCTTTGCGATTCCCAACCGTTCCAGCATACTCCGAGGGAACACCGAATACGAAGCGCCGGTATCCACCAGTGCGTCTACCGTCTCCAAGCGTTCCCCGTCGGCGCTCCAGACTCCGACCGGCCAGTTAAATTCCCCCAAGGGAGCCTCCCCCTACAGCGGCAGGGCCACCGCCTGCCCCGATTGGGCGCTGCGGGTAACGGCCTCGGTGAACTCCATGTATTGCACGCCGATGTCGAAGGGTGTGTGGGTGATTGGCTCTTCGCCCCGGATGGCGTTGCAGAACTCCTCCTCCACCCGCCACTTGCCCCGTTTTTCGGGCGCGATGGGCAACTCCGCGAGGGCATCGTCTCCCCGCTTGCCGCCGAGGACCTTGTTGAAGGGCGGCCCCTGAAGGCTGATGGTGCCGTCGGTGCCGAAGATCCAAAACTCGGTGCCGGTTTGCAGTCCGGTCACCGCGCTCCAACTGAAGTCGGCTTGAGCGCCGCAGGCCATCTCGCACAAGACGTTCACATGGTCCGGCACCGACACCGCCCGGAGCAGCCCGCTCTCGTCCCGCCGCTTGTTGGCGAACGTCCTGGTCATGGCGGAAACGCGGGCGGCCGGGCCGAGGTAGCGCATGATGGTCTCGTACCAGATGCCCATGCCCAGGATATTGTAGCCACTGAGATTGCGGTCCTGACGCCAGTGCAGGGGCGAATCGGCGTCGATGAAGGTATCCGCCCGGTTGCTGCGGCCGTGATAGTCGCAGACCCGGAGCCGCGCCGCCAGGATGTCCCCCAGATACCCGTTGGCGACGTATTCCTGGACCGTGGCGTCCACCTCCAGCGTCTGCGGCGCGGGCACGATCTGGGTCACTAGGTGCGGGTTCAACCGGGAGGCGTCCAGCATCTCGTGGGCCTCGTCGGCGTTCATGGCCATGCGGGCCTCGGTCAGCACGTGCTTGCCCGATTCCAGGGCTGCCAGCACCAGGTTTCGGTGCATGTAGGGCCAAGTGCCGATGCAGACGGCGTCGATGCTCTCGTCGTCCACGAGGTCGGCCCAGTTATCGTAGACAATCGGGATTTCGTACTCGGCGGCGATGCGTTCGCCCGACTCGCGGCTCCGGTTGGCCACGGCGACGATGTCCACGCCGCTCTGTTCGCGGAAGCCGGGAATATGGCGCAGCCGGGTGTTGGCGCCGGCGCCGATAAGGCCGATCTTGATAATGCCGTTTTCCATGAGGGACCTCCTGCGGGGTTGTTGGCCGCCCCATTCTAACGTCCTTCCCGTATCTGCGTCATCCCGGCCCTGCGAGTTATCAGGACGATTGCAAAGTCACTTCATGGCTTGCACGTGCTGAGATATAAGAACTGCTCTCAGCTTTACCCAGGCTGGCGTCAGGCAGCATTTCAACTCTGCAATACCGCTGCCAACCGGCTTGGCAATGGTCCTACCCTGCCGGGACGAGGTCCGCGGACCAGGGGAGAAGGGAGCGGACGAGCTCATGGCAGCCGGGAAGGGCGTTTTGGCGGCGGCACCGCTCCAGGTAGCGGTGGGCCGCCATGAAGGTGGGGAGGCGGAACCCGGCCTGGGCCACCCGGCGGATAAAGGAATGGGCTTCGGGCAGGGGTTGGGAGCCGGAGAGGGCCGAGTCCCATTGGTCGCAAAATTCCCGGGCCAGCGGGCGGAGCCGGACGACGGCAAGGGCGCGGGCCATTTTACGGCGGAGGGCGTTGACGCGACGTCTCAGGTCGTTCATTCGGTTAAGGTTCTCCTTGCGGGGCTTATTTGGGGATTTTTCGATTTCCCGGCCATTTCCGGCCATTTCCGGCCATTTTCTCCCGCTCCGGGCCGCTGGCGGAGATGGGATGGGAATTACGAATGGGGCGGGGTGGTTTATGGGCATTGGATACCTGTCGCCTCGGTGGCGGGTTGGGTTTGAGTGTGACGGATATTATGGTAGGGAGGTGTATTCGGGGTTGGCAAGGGGATTGGGGAGTTACTGTTGAGTTGGGGTGATGAAAGGCGACTTTGCAATCGTCCTGTGCGAGTTATGGGGACTCGCCCATCCCGACGCCGTTGGAAGTCCGATAGATAGTAAAATGGTGACGACATGAAGTTCTTGGTTTCAGTAATACAAGGGCTGGTCAACGCTATGTTCTCGGCCCGGTTCCGGATCGAGGGCGACAGCATGACCCCCACGTTGCAGCACGGACGGTCGGTGTTGGTGGTGCGGCCCTACTTTTCTTGGAACCGCCTGCGCCGGGGCGACATCGTAGTGCTGCGGCGTCCCGGCCCGCCCGAGGGCACCTACATCAAGCGGATAATCGGCCTGCCCGACGAGGAGATAAAGCTGGACGAAGGCCGCTGCTACGTGGACGACGTCGTGGTGGCGACCCCAGGCGAGATACCCGCCGGTGACCGGAGCACTTGGTGGAACGGCCCCGACGAGTTCTTCGTCCTGGGCGACAACCCAGCCCTGAGCATCGACAGCCGGACCTTCGGCCCCGTGCCAATGGAACTGATAGAAGGCCGAGCCTGGCTCCGCTGCTGGCCTCCCCGAGACTGGGGGCGCGTGGGGTAAATACGGGGCGATTTTCGCTTCGGCAACCCCGAATGTTGGTATAGAATAAAGTTGGTATAGAATAAAGATTGTGAGCATCTGGCCGGGAAATCCGGCGCCCGTATTGACAGAATGGGGAAACGGAATGACAAGTACACTGATTCAGCCGGGTACGCTCGTCAGCCACGGTACTAATGCCGATGAAGCGCCCAAAGAGCCATCGCCGTCGAAATCCAAGCCGCCAAGGCCAAAAGCGGCGTCGCAGGCCGATTGGAAAAAATGGTTCCTGAGCGACGCGAACGAACCACCACCGGACCTCTACCCGAAGAAGGCCGTTTCTAATGCTCTAGCCAAGTGGCCCGGCAAATCCATTAACAAGGCGACGAACCGGGCGATTTGGGGAGCTAAGGAATTCTTGATCGAGAGCCGGGCGCCGAAAAGGGCCGCAGCGGGCTGGCTGGAGGCCGTGGCCCGGATACTGTTTCGATGGTATGAATGCACGAAGGAGGATTTCGCGTCCATGCCGGTCGGCGTAGTCCTGGCGGGGCTGACCGGAATCGCAGGATATGACAAAACGACTCAGGAGCTTCTGCTCAAGGCTTCAATCCCCCTACTGGGGCGCCAGAGCCGCTCAGAACTGGACCTGCTGGTAGACGCTCTGCTCCCCGACGAGCGGGTTCAATTCATTCAGGGCATGATAGTCCAATCGGCCGCGGGGGAAGCGCCAAGGGTCGGGGTCTTGAACTATTTGAACACCAGCCCACATCCCAAAGCCTTCGCCCCACCGCATCGACTTAAACTCCTGACGCTGGGGGCCATTCTGCTGGCGGAAGGACAGGAACCGGTTGTCTCCCAGGCGTCGAGCGAATTGGCCGAGGCGATTGATGGCTCGGCATCGGGTCGGCTGGCCCCGAATATGCAGAGGTGGTTGGAGAGCAGTCGGGAGCAATATGCCGGTTTGCTCAGCCAAATGGAGGGTCACCGCCAGTCCTACCAGTCCAATCTGGATAGAGAGCAGCATGAGAAGGAACGGCTGCGGCATGAGAAGGAACGGCTGCGGCGGGAGCTTGAAGCGGCTCTCCGGGAGAAGGAACGGCTGCACGAGCAAGTACGCACCTTCCGCGCCACAATGGCATCAGGGCGCGAGGAATCCAGGCTGGAGGTTCGCCGGGGCATGTTGCTGGCAATCGGGGACATCTTGCAACGGGCCTGCTGGCAAGGGAGAAATTCTGAAGAGCGACTGGACGACGTGATTGCGACTCTTCCGAAGGCATTGCACGAGGGCGGGGCCGAAGTCTATGGGACTGTCGGGGAAACTGTCCCGTATGACCCGGTCCTGCATCATTCGACGGCAGGAATGTCCCAGGGCACACTGGTGCAACTGGCGGCGCCGGGCGTGATTGTGCGTAGCAGCGAGTCCCGCAATCGAGTTATTTTGAAGGCTAACGTAGTGGAAAAATCGGAGGCCATCTGATGCAAGTCGTCGGCGTAGATTTCGGCACAACCAACATTCGCATTTCCACCTGGGACTCGGAACAGAACGAAAGCCCCCGTCCACGGGACATTGGAACCGGCCCCATTGAGACGGCCATGCCGGCGGTCGTAGCATTGCGCCGTCAGCCTGGTGGAGAAGTCGAGGTCATCATCGGAGAGGAAGCGGACTCTTTGAGAGATGTTCCCAACCAGATCGAAGTGATTCGGAACATCAAGCGGTATGCGCTGTCCGGCGACTCCTACGTAAACTGGCACTTGGAGGTCAGGAACGCCCAGGAAGAATCCCCCGGATGGCCAAAGAGCTCGTGGAATTCGGCCGAGGGTTCCTTCCGAGTCTGGGACGGGACGTTTCCAGTCTGGGACTTGATTCAACACATCTTGGCCGAAGCTCTCCGGCGAGCCGGAATAGAAGGGGAATACGAATGGCGCGCCGGTTGCCCGGTACACGCCAATCTGGAATACCGGAAAGAATTGGCCAGCGCTTTGTCCCGGCTGACCGGGAAAGGCAACGTCCATTGGATAGCCGAAGAGCCAGTCTTGTTCCTGACCCTGGCCCGTCGGCTTGGCGACCTCACCGAGGGATCGTATCTTGTCTACGATTTCGGAGGCGGTTCCTTCGATTGCGCCCTTGTGGAAGTCCAGGGAGATGAGATGCTCGTCTACGGGGCCGACGGGCACCCGCTGCTGGGCGGTTCCGATATAGACGAAGGCTTGGAGAAACGGCTCGACTACGATGGGCAGCCGGACTTGTTCCGTCAGGCCAAGGAGCGCCTAAACGTCAATAATACTTCTGAGACGTTGGCCGACGGCACGGTCTTGACCATCACCGACCTCGAATACGTACTGCGAAACCACAAGTTCGTGCCGAAGTCGCTCTCGACCCTGCGCGATGCCTACGTGGGGGGTAAGACTCTGTGGAAGCGGGGCGGCGGCGAAGACGACCCGCCCGTCGGAGAGGTGATCAACCGCGACAGCCAATCCGGTGCTGTGCGGTTCGTCTGGCAGTTGATGTGGGACGACATCGTGGGGGACGTGGACAAGATCATCCTGGTAGGAGGGCCGACCAGGTCCGAGCACTTTTACCAGGAACTTTCCAAGCGGCTCGGCGCGGACAAAATAGTTACCGCTTCGGAGATGCTTCCCACGTTGCAAGAAACGCCTGACCTGGAGCTGGTCTCTATCAGTATGGGCGCCTGCTACAGTTACGACGGAATCGGAGCGAATCAGCAGGCAACGCCATTGGGCAGCCTGGTACCCATGTACGCCAACCGTCTGCCCGCCTCGGTTACTCTGGAAAACCTGGAAACAGGCGACAAGGTCGAGTACAACGCATTCGATAACCTGGCTCCAAATTCGGAACCATTCGGCGAGTTCGTTTCGGCCGCTCTGCCGGCGCAACCGGCCTTGGTGCGGTCTGACCGGTACCCGAATACCATCGAAATGACGATAGTTTATCCGAACGGTTTAGTCGAAAGACGAGCTCCTATAGACGAACGGATCGATGAAAGGCTGATCGGTTACACCCTGCGGTTAGTGATCGACCGCTTCGGAAGAGTTGGGGTCGAACAGGCATCTGAAAAAACGGACCCGAAAGGATTTGTAATCTGGACAGACACCCCGTGGCAAACGGAAGGGCAACGCAAAGCCCTTCAACGCCTGTTTGAGCAACAAGAGAGGTACGAACAAGAACAGCGGCGGCGAGGATACGCCAATATCAATCGGCTTCCGTGGAACTACCCGACCCCTTGATCAGCGATCCGCGGGCAGGCCCACGCCATCCTCGCTACAACCGCCAGATATTCCCCACCTGGCAGACTAGGTCTACTTCGTAGATGGCTTCGGCGGGCCAGCCTACCATTTTCATCCAGTCTTCGAAGTGGGACTGTTCTACGGCTTCGCACTCGGTGAACAGCTTGCCGCGGGCTGTGTCGGCGTAGACTTTCAGGATGGTGGTGCGGCGGTCGGGGCGCCATTTGCTGACCGCGCCCAGTTTTTCCCGGAATTCGGCTTCGGTGAGGCCATCTATGTTGTGGGTGGCAAGAAACCTGGCCATGTCAGCGTTTACTCCTTGGGCGGGACGAAGGGGTAGGGGATGTCGGGCCCGTCTCTGAGGGGCAGCACCACGGTGGCGGAACCGGGCATACTCTCGATCCCGTCCTGCGTCTTCATTCCGAGGTCGAGGTCCACCAAACCCATGCCGCCCTTTTCCTGCATTCCGGTGACGATGCCCCACATGATGAGCACGTCGCCGGGCACCAGCATGGCCCGGTGCTCGAATTGGGCCTTCCAAGGCCAGCCCTTGGGCAGCGTCCAGTCCTTCAGGTATTGAGGCACCACGCTCTGCTTCCAAGACCCATGCACCAGGATGCTCGGGTTCTTGTCGTGGTTCATCCCGAAGTCCAGATCGTAGTGAATCCGGTGGAAGTTCTCGATGGCCGCGCTCCACCGGAACAGGTGGGTGGGCGTGGGTGAATAGATGTACTTGGGCAGTTCCATGCCCACTTCCACGTCCTCGAAATAGGTCTGCTTCTTGTCGCGGAGTTGCTTCCCGTTGGGCTTCTCGTTGTGCGCCAGGATTTCCTCCGGCGTCATCTTCAGCAGGTCTTCCAAACTCGCGCTCATGTTTCCCTCACCCTGACCCTCTCCCAGAGGGAGAGGGGACTGCTTGGCGACCCTCTCAAGAGGAGAGGGGACTGCTTGGCGACCCTCTCAGGAGGAGAGGGGACTTTGATGCTGCCCGCCTACCGCCTGATGGAGGACTGGCGGGTGATGCAGAGCAGTTCGTCTTTCTGGTTCTTGTAGCTGGTTTCCACGGTGATGATGAGGAAGGCGCGGCCGTCGCGCCCCGACCGCTCGCGGATGTCCGAGTAGCGGTTCTGGAAATAAATCTTGTCGCCGATGTTGGGGTACTGATAGATCTCCAACTCGTTGCCGGCGTTCAGCACCCGGACGAGGTTGGTCGGCACCGGGGGCAACGCGCCGGGGCGTTCCACGCTGCCGATACCGTCGGAGTTGGGATTCTCCTCGAAGGCGCGGGTGATGGGGTCTTCCTGGTCGGGCCGGATGCGGTTGGTCATGTAGCTGACCATGATCGGCGGGACGATAATGCCGCCGAAGTGAGTGCTTTCGGCGAACTCCTTGTCCCAGTACCTGGGGTCGGGGTCCATCACAGCCTGGGTAAACCGGCGCAGGTACTCTTCGTCGACGCTTCCCCAAGACTCCACGACATCCCCGGCGACGCCGATCATGGCCCGGACCTCCGGGGTGAGCGCCGACTGGGTGTCGTGCTGGGCCTCCTGAGTCATGGCATTTCCCCTCCAACGGACTAACGCTGAAAGCCTACCCCAGGCATGTGTATTCGTCAACAATAGTCGACGGCCGGAACGCCGCGCCGCCCCCGCTTGTAGCGTTCGGCGGGCTTGGGATACGATGGGTTGCGGTTGAGGGGAGTTCGAGTTGCAGTCTATACGCACCAACATGGCCTTGGTCTTGGCGCTGATCGCGGTGCTGGCGGCCTCGGTTGCCGGTTGCGGTGGCGGAGAACCGACAGCGACTCCGACAATAGCGGTCCCGACTGAGTCGGCAACACTGGCAGCGACTCCGACCGTGGCGATCCCGACTGGGACGCCAACGCCGGTAGCTACTCCGACCGCGGCGGCGGCAACCGAGGCGCCGATACCAACAGCGGTTGTGACTGCGCCGCCGAAGCCCATTGCGACGGCCCCACTCCCCACGCCGAAGCCAGTAGAACTGGGCCCGGCGGTTGTGATCGGCGATGTCGTGTTGCCGGTGGAGCTGGCGATCACGCGG
The DNA here is from genome assembly GCA_965197575.1 of Dehalococcoidia bacterium. Classification (GTDB taxonomy): domain Bacteria; phylum Chloroflexota; class Dehalococcoidia; order Lucifugimonadales; family UBA3495; genus VXOI01. The sequence goes on along the minus strand of OZ240214.1, from coordinate 3,275,316 downwards.
GAGGAGCAACGGCAAGGGTTATCGGACCGGCCCTCCCTGGCTCCCGGCACCGGGATGCTGTTCGTTTTCGAGTCCGACGACCGCCGCCAGTTCTGGATGAAAAATATGCACTTCCCCTTGGATATGGTCTGGATCGGCTCGGACTGCGCGGTGGGCGAAATATCCGGGGACGTACCGCCTCCCCCGCCCGGCACGGACGATTCGGACGTAGTCCGCGTCAGCCCGGAGCAGGAAGCGCAGTACGTGCTGGAAATAAACGGCGGCGAGGCAGCGGCCTTGGGCTTGGCGGCAAACGATACGGTGTCCTTCGTCGGCTCCATCGCCGGGCAGTACGGCTGCTGAAGGCCCCTGTCCCTACCGACAGGGAAGGACCAGACCACGGTCTCTCACTCTCATAAGTAAAAGGCGAGGAATCAAAGATGGACATCTTGGTGTCGGGCTCGATGGCCTACGACCGGATCATGGACTTTCCGGGGAGGTTCTCCGACCACATTCTCCCCGACCAGATCCACATGATCAACGTGAGCTTCACGGTCAACAGCCTGACCGAGAATTTCGGGGGCACCGCTGGCAACATCGCCTATTCTCTATCGCTCTTGGGCGAAAAGCCGCGCCCGTTCCAGATTAGGATTATTGCCACCGTCGGCATCGATTACCACCGCTACTTCGATTGGCTGGGCCAGCGCGGCGTCGGCACCGGCGACATTCGCATCGTGCCGGGGGAGTTGACCGCCGGGGCCTACATCACCACCGACTCCGACAACAACCAGATCACCGGCTTCAATCCCGGCGCGATGAAGCATCAGGCCGGGTTCGACTTCGCCAGAGTGGACCCGGCCAACGCCATAGCCATCGTCGGGCCGGGCAACATCCAGGACATGGCCGACTTTGCGGTCCGGCACCAAGAGATGGGCATCTATTCCATCTTCGACCCCGGCCAGTCCCTGCCCATTTGGGAACCCGAAAACCTGGCCCGCGCCATCCGGCAGTCGAACGTGCTGATCGCCAACGATTACGAACTGGAGATGATACTCAACCGGACCGGGCTGTCGCGGGCGGACGTGGCAAACGCGGTGGAGCATGTGATCGTCACCAAAGGCGCGGATGGAGCGGAGCTGACCGCCAAGGGAGACACGATCCGCGTCCTGGTGATACCCGCCGAGAACCTGGTGGACCCCACGGGCGCCGGCGACGCCTTCCGAGGCGGGCTGATCAAGGGCATCCTCAGCGGGGAGAGCATGGAGCGGGCGGTGCAGATGGGCACGGTGTGCGGCCACTACGCCGTGCAAACCCAAGGCACCCAGACCTACGCCTATACGCTGGACGAGTACAACGCCAAGCTGCGGCAGTGGTTCGGCGGGTGAGCGGGCCTTTCGTTCGTAGAATTTCGTTCCTGACAGCCCCAGCGTCGAACGAGGCCCGGCAGGCAGCGGAAATTTCTACTGCCAGTCGAATCATGCCGGTGGCGATGAACGTGTCTACAAGGAAAAACTCTGCGCTCTCTGCTCTCTTTGCGGCAAAACAGTCCTCAGTCGAGGAAGCCGGAGTCGCGTCGCCAGGCCAGGTAGTCGGCGAGGCCGGAGCGCAGGTCGTAGGCGGGAGCCCAGCCCAGGTCCTGGTGCAAGCGGTGGCCGGACAGGGGGCCGCGGGCGGGCGCGCCGGAGTGGCTGGGTTCGCCGGAGGGCGGAAGCTCCACAACGGCGGTTCCGGGAGAAAGCTCACGCAGGGTTTCCACTATACGGCGGAAAGTGACCCAAACGCCGCTGGTCAGGTTGTATAGGTCGTGGGGCAGTTCCGGGGCGTCAAGAATGGCCCGGACGCCGCTGGCGGTGTCGGCGGCATAGGTGTAGTCGCGGCCCTCGTCCAGGTCGTGGGCCGTCAGGTCTTCGCCGCGCACTGCCTGCCGGGTCCACTCGTAGAGCACCGACATCACGGCCCGGTGGCCGGTGACCCGCTCCATCGGGCCGTAGGGCGTGCTGAGCCGGACGCTGGCGGTGGAGAACCCGTGCAGCTCGCCGTAGCGGCGGGTCAGCAGTTCGCTGGCGTATTTGGTGATGCCGTAGAGAGTGTTGGGCGCAACCGGCATTTCCTCGTTAAACGTCTGGTCGTTGTCCGCCGCCACGCCGTAAGCCGCTCCGGAACTCACATAAACGAAGCGGCCCACCCGCAGCGTTCGGGCCAGTTCCAACAGGTTGACCGTGCCGGTGAAGTTAATGTCGGCGATGGCCTTGCTGCGCTCGATCTCCAGTCCGGTCTGGTTCACGGTATAGACGGCGGCGTGAACGATCTTGTCGATGGAGAAGTCGGCCCCCAACCGGGCCACCGCCTCTTCGTCCAGAATGTCCCCCTGCACGAAAGTAATGCCGTCGGCGCAGTCGCGGACGAAGTGATCCACCAAAGGGTCCGCCGGGGCCAGGTCGTAGCTCACGACCCGGTGCCCCGCCCGCGCCAACTCCCGCACGATGTTCGCCCCGATAAACCCGGTCCCGCCGGTTACAAGCGTTGCCATATTAAGTCCTCATTCCGACAAAAATTGCGTCTCATTCAGTAAAGGATGTCAAAGAGGACGGTCGTTGAGCCAACGGACTTGACCTTCCCATTCTCTTGGCAAGCTGTATTCGGTATAGCTCTGGAGATTGTCGAGGAGGGCTGGGAGGTCGGCCGGTTGTTGGGGTAACACGAAGACTCCCGGCATGGTGTGACCGGCTGTGACACGGCGGTAAACGAATTCTGTCATCCTTCGGTCGTGCGTTAGCACCGTCCTTCCCTCCGAGCCGCGCGTTCGAGAATGGCCGAATCTTCCGCTTCTGCCAGCCCCAGCTCCCGTGCGCGGACAATGTCCACTGACGGCACCCGCCCCCTGAGACCGGCGATGACTCATCGTTGAAGTTCTGGTCAGCAAGAAATTCCAGCAATCAGCACTGGTCCCGGGCGCGTGCCCGCAATCGGGCGAGGGCTTGCGCTTCCGTTCCGTGCTTTGCTTCCATTATCTCGCGGATTTTTTCCGACTCTTGGAAACCTTCTTCAAGATATTCGTCCACTTCCGTCTTCCAGCGCAGATAATATGCTATTACTGAGTAGACCTCGGCGAGCGTAATGGGAGGGAATCCTCGGACAATGTCCTCCGGCGCCGCGCCTTTCTTGTATTCAATCACCACGGTATCCAGCGTCAATCGGGTTCCCCCAACGCGAGCTGTACCGTGCTTGTCAATGACGAATGGCACCGGTTCAGGGGTCGTGCTAAGCGGCATGTGGACTCCTCCTTTGGGATATGATTCTACCGCCTTTGGGATATGATTCTACCGCTTACAAGCGTGACTATGGCAAGTCCTCACCTCCGTAGGACGGCGACGCTATGCAATTTGCCCTGACCCCGCAAACAGTACTTGACCTTCCCATTCTCCGGGCAGACTGTACAGGGCCATGTTCGCCAGAGTTTCGATAATCTCACCTATCGAAGCGTTAAAGGGAACCAACACTATTCCCGGCATAGGCAGCCCTTCAGCGACCCTATTCTCGGCATAGCGCTTCATCGTTGAAACATCGCGGGTAACTACGATACGGCCATCAGTAGATGCCCAATCGAGGATTATCTGATCGTCCGTGGCCTCCAGCCCGACATCCCGTGCGGAAATCATATCGGCTGTTGGAATCAAAGCGAAAAATTCCTCGACAATAGCCTGTTCCAAGTTCTCGTCTGCAAGGAACCTGGGCATCTATGAGGGCTCGTCCGTCCGTGCCCGATGGGCCTCTGCGCGAGACCGGAGTCGCTCTTGCCAATCCGGCGGTGACATTCCGGATGCCTCTAGTTCCAATCTGATTCTTTCCTCGTCCCGGCGGATTCCCTCGATGTATTCGTCTACCTCGGCTTTCCGGCGCAAATAGAAGCCAAGCACGGTAAACACAACTCCCAGTTTCAGGCGGTAGTCCGCCGCGATCTGGTACGGTGTGCGTCCCTTGTGGCGGTAGGCTTCGATAACCGTACTCAAGCCTATCCGGGTGCCGGTGATTCTGACCACCCCAAACTCGTTGGTCGTCAGGGGCAGGTATTCCGGCGAGAGGTCTAACTGCGGAATCTCGCTGGAAGTGTCAGCGCCGGTGTCGGTACTCATGGGATTTCCTCCTGCATGATTGATTGTAACTCTGGGGTTCCCGTGGCGGCTAGCGAGTGTGGCGCCGGAGGCGAAGTGAGGCTAGAATCGAGGCCGTTATGGACATCCAACCCTACAATATAGATGTTTCTCAAGACGTACTCGACGACCTCCGGACCCGGCTGGGCGATACCCGCTGGCCCGATGAGATCGGCGGCGCCGGGTGGGACTACGGGACCAGCCTGGACTACCTGCGGGGGCTGGTCGAGTACTGGCGGGATGAGTTCGACTGGCGGGCCCAGGAACGGCTGATCAACAGCTTCGACCAGTTCCGCGCCGACATCGACGGCCTGGGCGTTCATTTCATCCACCAGCGAGGCCGGGGGCCGGAGCCTTTCCCGCTGATCATCTCCCACGGCTGGCCCGGCTCGATCTGCGAGATGCTGAAGATCATGCCGATGCTGACCGACCCGGCCTCCCACGGCGCCGACCCGGCCGACTCCTTCGACGTGGTCGTGCCTTCGCTGCCCGGCTACGGGTTCTCCGGCAAGCCCACGGGCCGGGGGATGAACAACCGGCGCATTGCGTCGCTGTGGCGTTGGTTGATGGTCGAGGGCTTGGGATATTCGAGGTTCGGCGCTCAGGGCGGCGACTGGGGCGGGATGATCAGTTCCCGCTTGGGTTTCGACTTTCCCGAGGATGTAGCCGGTGTCCACGTCAACCTTATGACCGGAGTGCCGGCGTCCGTTCGCAGTCTCAACCCGCCGTTGACCCGGGCCGAGCAGGCGTTCCTGGCTCAGGCCCGGCGTTGGTTCGAGGACGAGGGCGGCTATTTCCACATCCAGCGCACCAAGCCCCAGACCCTGGCCTTCGGGCTGAACGACTCTCCCGTTGGGTTGGCGGGCTGGATCGTGGAGAAATTCCGTACCTGGAGCGACTGCGGCGGCGACGTGGAGAGCAGCTTCACCAAAGACGAGCTTCTGACCAACATTAACGTCTATTGGGTGACTCAAACCATCGGCTCTTCGGTGCGCCACTACTACGAAAACCGGGTGGACAACTGGCGCTTCCAGCCTGGCGAGCGGGTGGAGGTCCCCTGCGGGGTAACAGTATTTCCCAAAGAGATAAACCTGCCGCCCCGGGAGTGGGCCGAGCGCACCCACAACGTTGTCCGCTGGACGGAGATGCCTCGCGGCGGTCACTTCGCCGCGATGGAAGAGCCGGAGTTGCTGGCCGAAGACATCCGGGCCTTCTTCCGGCCCCTGCGGTGAAGCCATCATTGGTATATCATGGTGCCGAGGAGACAGTGATGGCCGGACTTTATACCTACGAAGTCAATCAGCGGGTGCGAATCAAGCCGGACGGCGGCAGCGGCCACCGCCCTCCGTCGGAGAGCGCCAAAGGCGGCCTGGGCACCATAGCGCCCCAACAGACCGACGATTGGGCTGGCACCAAGCTGGAGTTCGAGCCCAACACCATCGTCACCTATTACGTCAGCATCGACGGGGGAATCACCGAGTTGATCGCCACCGACTGGCTGGAACCGGCACGCCCCGGGGGCAGGTAGCTATCGAGCGCGACTGGTGCGCCTGGTGGGGGTATCGGCGATAAAGCCGGAGAGGTTCAGCGCCGTGTGAATCAGGCCGATGTGGGAATATGCTTGGGGAAAGTTGCCCAGTGGCCGGTTGGAGACCGGGTCGAACATTTCAGCCAATAGCCCCAAGTGATTGGCCTGCTTCGTAATTATTTCGTGGAAGTAGTCGAAGCCGCGGTCGGTCTGCCCGGTGTAGATCAAGTTTCCGATCAACCAGAAGCTGAGCAGGGTAAAGGCGCCCTCCCGCTGCCCCTCCAGCCCATCGTCCGTTTCCTCCGGCAGGTATCGCCAGACCAGCGGGCCGTCGGCCAGCTCCCGTTCGATGGCGTCCACGTTCTGCCGGACGCGGGGGTCGTCGCGCGGCACCAAGCCCAGGAAGGGTATGATCAGGTTAGATGCGTCCAGGGTGTCGTGGCCGTACCTCTGGCGGAAGGCCCGCTTCTCCGGACTCCATCCCAATTCCAGGATTTCGGACTTGATGCGGGCGGCGGTCCTGGCCCAGCGGAGAGAGGTTTGCCGGTTTCCCGTAGCGGCGGCGATATCGGCGGCCCGGTCGAGGGCGGCCCAGCACATTACCTTGGAATAAACGAAGTGCTGCTGTTCGCCGCGCACCTCCCAAACGCCCCGGTCTTTGCGCTGCCAGTTGGTCATAACGGTCTCAGCCATGACGTGGACCAGTTCCCAGGACTCGGCTTCTATTCCTCCCTGAAGCAGGAACAGGGAGTGGATGGATAGGATGATTTCCCCGAAAACATCGAGCTGAAGATGGCTGGCGGCGGCGTTGCCGATGCGCACGGGGCTGGAGCCCTCGTACCCCCTCAGGTGGTCGAGAGTGGACTCCTTGAGCGAGGAGTTGGGAGCCACTCCGTATACGATGCGAGTCTTGCTACGGTCGAGCTTGCACTGTTCCAGCAGCCAGTCGATATAGAGGCCCGCCTCGTAAACGTCGCCCAGCCGGTAGAGTATGTCCACGGTGAAGCTGGAGTCGCGCAGCCAGGAGAATCGGTAGTCCCAATTGCGGGAGCCTCCGATGGTCTCCGGCAGGCTGGTGGTGGGCGCGGCCACAATGGCACCGGTGCGGCGGTACATCATCAGGTGAAGCGCCAGGAAGGAGCGGACAACGGAGTCTCGCCAGAGCCCCGTGTAATTCATCCGGGCCACCAGTCCCTGCCAGACGATCCGGGTTTCTTCCAGTCTCTGTTCGGTAACGTAGCGTTTCAGCGTTGCCGGACGCCCGTGGCCATAAGCCACCACGAACGTTGCCGCCTCGCCTTGGGAGAGGGTGAAGGTGGAAGCTGCGCCGCTGCCGTCGTACCGCAGTGGGACGCTGGCCGCGAGGGTCAGGGTCTGGCGGCCGCCCCGCGACTGCACCGCTGCCCCGCCAGAACTGCCCCTCAGGGGACGGAACTCGGGGAGAGTGCGTGCGTAGTCGTGCCGGGGCAGGAACTCGCAACGCAGCTCGACCTCTCCGGACAGGCAGGTAACAATGCGGTGGATTTCGTGGAGGGATTCGGGGGCCGGTGTATACGGGTTGTCATCGTCATCGGAAAAGACGGGCATAAAGTCGGTAAGGCAGACTTCTCCGGCGGCTGTACGAAAAGTCGTCTCCAGAATGTTGGTGTCGGTGACGTACTTCTGACTGGTCTCCAGGGCCGGGCTGGTGGGGCTGATCCTGAAGCGCCCGCCGGTTTCCTGGTCCAGCAACGCGGCGAAAACGCTGGGGGAGTCGAAACGGGGAAAGCAACACCAGTCCACGGAGCCGTCGGTTCCGACAAGCGCCGCCGAGGACATGTCGCCTATTAGTCCGTAGTGGTACAAATTCAATAAGAATTCGGAGTTTTGGGGGTGAGATGAATTTATCACCGGAGTGTGGCAGTATGCAATGGAAGAATGGACCTTCGTTAAGGAAAGTAATCTCGTCTACGTCAGGAGGCAATTGAGCTATGGACTTGGGACTTGCTGGCAAGAAATCTTTGGTGGCCGGAGCAGGTCGTGGCATCGGCAAGGCCATCGCACTGGAGTTGGCCCGGGAGGGTTCCGACGTGGTAATCGTCTCCCGGACTCTGGATGAACTGGAGAGGTCGGCCCAGGAAATCGCCGAGGAAACCGGCGGGAACGTTACGGCGATGGCCGTCGACGTAACCCAAAGGGAACAGGTCGACCGGGTGGTGGCCGCGGCGGCGGAGAGAATGGGCGGCCTGAACATTCTGGTAAACAGCGCCTCGCTGCCCGGGGGTTCGGCCTCGGCCGTCGGGCCCATCGACACCGTCAACGAAGACGACCTGATCAGCGACTTCGACGTCAAGTACGTCGGGGCCCTGCGCTGCGCCCGCGCCGCCATCCCATTTATGAAGGAACAGGGGTGGGGCCGCATCGTCAACATCAGCGGCGGCAATGGCCGCACTGCCGGAAACCTGAGCGGCGGCGCGCGCAACGTCGCGATGGTGCACCTGACCAAGACCCTCTCCAATCAGATGGGGCGGTTCGGCATCACCGTCAACTGCATCCACCCCGGCACCACCCGAACCGAGCGGACCCCCGGCCTGCTGGAAGCAAGGGCCGCCCAACTGGGCATAACTGCCGAGGAGATGGAGACTCAGGACTTCGCTCCCGACTCAGCCCGCGGCAACGCCATCTGCCGCATGGTCGACGCCTCGGAAGTCGCCTATCTCACCGCCTACCTGGCCTCGGACAAGGCGTGGGCAGTCACTGGCGAGGTCATCGCCGCCGGCGGCGGCACCGGCACCGCGGTTTATTACTAGCCGGGGGCAGGGTTATATCATGGCCACGGGAGGACCGGCCATGCTGGACACGATAGAACGCTTGGGTGGCTGGCGCACCGACGCGGCGTACGAAATCGGAGAGGCGCACCGCCTGACGGGCGTCTCCGCCGCGTCCATCAAGCGCTGGCTGCGGGATTACCCCGACTACATAGCCCAGTTGAAGCCGCCGTGCGAGCAGTGGTTGGCGCCGCTGTTTCCCAACCCGCTTGTCCTTTCCTTCCTCGAACTCGTCGAGGTCCTGCTGGCCGGCAAGATCAGAGCGGGCCAGAGGGCCACGTATCGGGAAGTCCGCAAATACCACGACGCCATCGCCGCCGAATGGGGGACCCAATTCCCCTTCGCGCACGAAAACCTGCTGGCAAATCAAGAGAGCCTGCCCGCACCGGCGGCCAAGGTGTTGGGGCAACTGGACTACGAGGACGGCTTCGCCTCGCGGTGGTGCCCCTTGGGCAAGGACGGGGCATTGGCGTTGGACCCAAAACGCGCCGGGGGCCAGCCGGCTATCAAGGGAAGAAGGCTCCGTGTACTGGATATCAGGGGTCAGTTCAAAGCTGGCGAATCAGTAAGCTCAATAGCCAAAGATTTCGACCTTGACCCAGCCCAAGTCGAATCCGCTCTTCGGTTCGCTTTCTTCACGGCAACTTGATCCTCTTCTGTGACGAGAATATAAGCCCCTTGGTGGCCCAGGCTCTGAACGCAAGGGGGTTTGGGGCTCGTTCGTTCCGCGATATGGGTTGGCTAGGGGTCGCAGATGTAGACTGGTTGACGTACGTAGGCCAGGAAACCGACGTTTTGGTGTTTACTTGCGATATTGGAATGGTCCGCAATCGTGATGAGCGGTCGGCAATTGTCCACAACCGGGTGGGAATCGTATTTTTCACCAGTAGCGAGGAGCCTGCGGACAAGATAATCGACGTACTGACGAGCAATTGGGAGAGACTCGAGGAGATACATACAACGGCGCCTCGACCATTCGCCTGGGTTTCTTACGCCCGACGGGCAGATGATGGAAGAGCATAATGGGCAGCGCCTCCGGAGATAGGAATCAACCAATGACCGGCACCGTCCAACGATTCATCACCGACTGCCTGACCCAGGCCCAGATTCGCTTGGCAGGCACCTGCGAAGGGCTGACCGACGGCCAACTCCGTTGGCGGCCTGCCCCGGCGGCCAACAACATCGGGTTCATCCTCTGGCACCTGAGCCGCAACGAGGACGCCCGGATCGCCAACTCCGGCGGCCCGCAGGACCTTTGGGTGACGAACGAATGGCACCGCAGCTTCGGCCAGCCGGTAACCTCGCCCGACCCTGGCGACCGTCTGGGATTTAGGGGCCTGTCCATCCCCAAGCTGGAAGTGCTGCTGGGCTACTCCGAGGCGGTCCACCAGCGGACAATCGATTTCGTCCGCGATCTCTCACCGGAGGAACTTGACCGGGAAATGGGGCCGGCCGAGCCGGGCCAGACCGTGGCCGGCTCATTGCGCCACGTCATCACCCACAAGAACCACCACCACGGCCAGATAGACTACCTGCGCGGCCTCCAGCAAGAGGATTGGGACCTGCCCCGGGGCACCGGCGGCGTGCTGCGGTGATGCTCCCTGTTAGAAGCGCTCCCTAGTCATTGCTGAGGGTGACTTCACCTGTTCGCCCGTCGTAGAACAATACAAACCGTTGCAGGAATTCTCGTCCAATGAGCGCTCGGTGATGGTGCCCGCCCTCCGCCAAACGAACGGCGGAGAATTCGCCGGAAATCGTTTCATCCAGGGATCGTTTCATCCAGGGAAGGAACGTAAATCCGGGCTAGGTGAACATTGGCCGGATGACCGCCGACTGTGCCGGACACCAGCCTTTCTTCTACAAACGGTAGTCCCAAGTCCTGGGCGAGAGATGAGTCAATGTAATTTTCCCGCGCGCCTGTGTCGACTAGAGCGGGAAACAACGTTGCTGGCACATCCGGGCCTCCTGGCTGCCCGTCTGTGTAAAGAGGGTCGTAGCCGATTTCAACATAAAGCGTTGGGCCTATGAACCACAGCAGAACGGGAGCCGGAGCCTCAGTTCTGCTTTCAGGCAGGCAGCTAGATATTGCCATTGACGAACCCGAGTTCTTTTCAATCCGGCAGGAAGTATGAAAGAGAGGGAACGATATGCCGAATCAGACACTCGCCTGCCAGGACGCGCTCCATGTTGGCTTGGGCGGCTTCATCAACCGTATCGTAAACGCCGATAAGTTCGCCGTTGTATACGACGGCCCATTCCAGGGGATGCTCGGCTTCCAGCCGTTCCCTGTGTTCCATATAAACGGCAATCTCTTTATCCAGCAGGCCCATTTCGGACTGCCTCCGATACTGCTCTTCCATTAGTCGCACCATATATCATATCCGCGGCAGTGCAAATCAGGAGTGGAAAATGACCACACGAGTTATTGGACAGTCCATCGTTCGCGGCGAGGGACCGGATAAGGTTACGGGGAAGTCTGTCTTTGCCGCCGACGTTGTGTTGCCCGGTATGCTGTGGGGCAAGGCGTTACGGAGTCCCTTCCCCCACGCCCGGATCGTCAGCATCGACACGGCGCAGGCGCGGGCCGTGCCCGGCGTTCATGCGGTGATAACCGCCGCCGACCTGCCCGAAGCGCTGGTGGGACGGCGGCTACGGGACATGCCGGTGCTAGCCCGTGACCGGGTGCGCTTCGCGGGCGAGAAAGTGGCCGCGGTGGCCGCCGACGACCTCGACGCCGCCGAGGAAGCGTTGCTGCTCATAGACGTGGAATACGAAGAACTGCCCCAGGTCTTCGACGCCGAAGAGGCCATGACGCCCGGCGCGCCGGTCCTCCATTCCGCGATGCTGGCCTACCAGGGGCTGCCCCAGCCGCCGTCCGGTCTCGACAACGTGTTCGCCCACATCACTTGGGGCAAGGGCGAGGTCGATCAGGGGTTTGCCGAGTCCGACCTCGTGTTTGAGCACTCGTACAACGCCCAATTGATGCACCAAGCCTACATCGAGCCCCACGCCTGCGTGGTGAGCGTCGAGCCGTCGGGCATGGTGCAGGCTTGGGTCAACAACAAAGACCCCTACGTGCTGCGGGGTCAATTGGCCGCCGTATGGAACATCCCGGAGGAGCGGATCGTCCTCAATCCCTGCAATATCGGCGGCGATTTCGGCGGCAAGGGTTCCTTCATGGACGTTCCGCTGTGCTACTACCTGTCGCTCCATTCGGGGCGGCCGGTGAAGATGGTCATGGACTACATTCAGGAGCTGATGGCGGCCAACCCTCGCCACCCGGCGGTTATGACCATCAAGACCGGCGTCAAGCGCGACGGCACGCTGTGGGCGCGGCAGGCGCGGGTGGTGTTCGACAGCGGGGCCTACGGGGCGTTCAAACCCACAGTCTATCTGCGTGGGGCCGACCACCTCTGCGGGGTCTACCGCATCCCCCACGCCCGGATCGACAGCTACATGGTCTACACCAACAACGTGCCCAAGGGCCACATGCGCAGTCCCGCCAAGCCGCAGGTGGTGTTCGCCGTCGAGTCCCACATGGACATGATCGCCCGGGAACTGGAAATGGACCCTCTGGAATTCCGGTTGAAAAACGTGCTGAAGGAAGGCGATTCCTCTCCAGTGGGCCATGTCTGGCAGCAGGTACGCGCCGAGGACACGCTGAAGCGCGCGGCCGAGGCGGCGGGTTGGAGCCAACCCAAGGCCGCCGATTCCGGGACCAAGGCAGGGACGCTCACCGGCCGGGGCATGGCCATCACCGACCTGGCCCAAGGCGTCGGACAGTTCGCGGCGAAAGTCAGCATTGCCGCCGATGGACGGCCCCGGCTGCACATGGCTCTCTGGGACACCGGCACCGGCTCGCACACGGTGCTACGGCAGATGGTGGCCGAGGTACTGACCGTGCCGGTGGACGAGGTGGATATTGAGCTACTGGACACCGCCTCGATGCCCTTCAGTTCCGGCTCCGGTGGGACGCGGGTGACCTACACCGCCGGGCAGGCCGTGGTGGGGGCGGCCCGGGAGTTGCGACGCCGGCTGATCCGCACCGCCGCGCCGTTGCTGGACTCGCCGGAAGAGGACGTTTCGTTGCAGAGCGGGCGGCTGGTGGTCGGCCCGTCGCCGTTGCGACCGGCCTATTACCGGACCATATCCATCGGGGAAGCGGTGGCCCATGCCGATGGCGAAAGCTTGGTGGCCGAATATGACGTAGCCTCCGAGCCTCCAGACATTACGTCCTTCTGCACCCAGGTGGCCGAGGTGGAGGTAGACCCGGAGACAGGACAAGTCACCGTCGGCAGGATCGTAACCGCTCACGACGTCGGCACGGTGCTGAATCCGTTGCTGCACCAAGGCCAAGTCGAAGGCGGGGTGATACAGGGCTTGGGGTACGCTCTTATGGAGGAGCTTCAGACCGAAGACGGCCACATCTCCACGCTCAGCTTCGGCGACTACAAAATCCCCACGAGCAACGACATACCGGAGCTGGTCACGGTGCTGGTGGAAGGCCAGTCCGGGCCTGCGCCCTACGCGAGCAAAGGCATCGGCGAAAGCAGCAACATCCCGGTGGCCGGCGCCATCGCCAACGCCGTGGCCGACGCCACCGGCGCCCGCATCACCAGCCTACCCTTAACCGCCGAGAAGGTCTTGGCTGCCATCCGCGCCCGGGAATCCGGAGGTTAGGAGCGGGCGGGCATGGTCGGAACAGCGTAGCGTTGTATATTGGCGTCGATTGTAACCAGCGTTAGCCCCTCGGCCTGAGCTTGGGCTATCAGCATACGGTCGAACGGGTCGCGGTGTATGAGGGGCAGCATTCCAGCCTGCCGGGCGTGTTCGAAGGTCACTAATAGTTGGGTGAATCCCATCTCTTCAAGCGCCACTGACAAGTCATCCGGTGTTTGCAATTTGCCCACCGACTGCTTGATTGCCATCTCCCAAGCACTGACCACGCTTACGAAAATATCGTTCGCGCGGTCCGTAATAATATCCCTGAGCATCGGCCCTAGCGCTCTCTCGTTTTCCTCAAGCGTCCATATAAGCACATGAGTGTCTAAAAGAAGTCCTCTCCGGCCCATTCGCCTTCACCGTAAAAAGCATCTATCAGTTCTTGGGGTGTTTCATCGAAGTCAGGGGCCACCCGAATCTTCCCTTTCCAGACTCCCAACTTGCGCCGTTCCTTCCTCCCATCCTCCTCATACGGGACCAGTTTCAGAAACGGTTTGCCGGCCTTGGCTATGATGACTTCCTCGCCATCCCAAGCCATCCGGCCCAACTTGGATAGCTGGGACTTGGCCTCACTCATGTTCACTTGCATAAATGCACCTGTGCGTTAGCCGGTTGACTGAGTGTAGTATACCCTGCAATGGACGATTGAGAATCATCAATGAAGCAGAGGGGACCATGTTTGACCTGCTCATCACCAATGGCCTTGTGATAGACGGCACCGGCAGCCCCGGTTTCTTTGCTGCCGTGCTGGTGGAGGACAACCGGGTGACCATCCAGCGGGGCGACGTGTCACACTTGGATGCTGCCCGGACCATAGACGCGGCAGGATACGTCGTTTGTCCGGGGTTCGTCGACCTGCACTCCCACGCCGGGCTGACCATCCTCGGCGAACCGCACCACGACCCCAAGGTGCGTCAGGGCGTCACCACCGAACTAGTGGGGATCGACGGCATTTCCCATGCCCCGTTCAAGAGCCGGGAGGAGCTGGAGCGGTACATCTGGCTGGACTCCGGCCTTAACGGCTACCCGCCTCTGCCCGCCGACTGGCTGACCGTAGCCGACCTGTTGGACAAGTACGACGGCGCGGTAGCCATCAACATGGCCTACATCCTGGGCAATTCCCCCGCCCGCATCTGGAGCGTTGGCTGGAATGACCGCCCTGCGACGGGCGCGGAGCTGGAAGACATGAAGGCAGTGGTGCGCGAGGCGATGGAGGAGGGCGCCTGGGGCCTGTCCACCGGCCTTGACTATCCGCCCGGCTCCTACGCCTCCACCGAAGAGTTGGGCGCGCTGGCCGAGGTCGCCGCCCGCCTGGGCGGGCACTACCACACCCACACCCGCGCCAGCCTGCGCTCCCAGGGGCTTCTGGCCCCGTGGGAGGAGGCCCTGGCCATCGGACGCCTGGGAGACTGCCCGGTCCACCTTACTCATTACCGCCAGGGCGCTTCCGGCGTGGGCAGCCATCTCGACTATCTGGGTCTGGTGGAGCGGGGCCGGGACGAAGGCATGGACGTTACCTTCGACTGCTACACCTACCCCTACTCCGGCACGACCGTGACCATCGGCCTGCCCCACTGGGCCAAGGACGGCGGCCCGGAGCGGCTCATGGCCGCCCTGCGCGACGCCGACGACCGGGCGCGAATGAAGCAGGAGCTTTCACGCGACCGGCTGGAGAACAACTGGCTGACCAACTTCACCCAGCCGCAGAACCAGCAGTACGACGGCCGCCTGATCACCGACATCGCGGAGATGCGGGACCAGGACCCGGAGGACGCTCTGTTCGACCTGCTGCTGGAGGAAAACCTGGGCATTTCCACCGTGGGGTTGGGCACCAACGCCCAGACTCTTTTCGCCTTCGTGTCACATCCCGCCGGAATCATCGCCTCCGACGCAATACTCTTTGGCGAATACCCCAACCCACGCAGCTATGGCTGCTTCCCCATAGTGCTGGCTGAGTTCGTCCGGGCCGAGCAGCACTTGAAGCTGCCCGAGGCCATACGCAAGATGACGTCGTTCCCGGCCCAGCGGTTGGGGCTGCCCGACCGCGGCATCCTGCGGGACGGCTTCAAGGCCGACATCGTGATATTCGACCCCAACGCCGTCAAGGCCCTAGCCACCAAGGAGAACCCGAAACAGTACCCGGTGGGGATCGACTACGTGATCGTCAACGGCCAACTCGTGATCGACGAAGGGGAAAACACCGGCGCGCTGCCGGGCCAGGCGCTGCGCCGGGGTCACCGGGACTAGGCTCGACACAGAAATATCCGGACTAAAGGTCGAAAATCTCCCGCAGCGGGCAACTGAAACCCGGCAGGACGTCGCCGCCGTCCAAGGTGTCGTCCTCGGTGAGGGTCACTGGCTGCGCCCCGGACCGGTGAACCATGATGGCCCGCTCTGCCGGGTATATCTCCCAGACGATGGATACCCCATAACTCAACCACATCCAGGTCTTGTCGTTGACCTCTCTCTGGGAGTCGCTGGGGGAAACGATTTCGGCGACGATTTCCGGGGCGATTTCCAAGTAGCCCCTCACCCTAGCGTCCAGCGGCAGCCTTTCCGCGGAGATGTAGTAAACGCCCGGCTCCCGGACCGTGTCGGGATTGCGTTGCAAGCGAATACCGGCGTCGGAACCGGCCACCCGACCCAACCGGCGCGGGCGCACGTATCCTCGGAGTTGAAAATTCAACTCGGACGCGATCTCTCCATGCTCATGTCCAGCCGACACTCTCTCGCACAACACTCCGCGGATAAGCTCGCCTTTGACCCCCTGACTGTCGAGGCGGAGCAGGTCTTCTGTGGTGAGCAGCTTTGCTTTAGTGGTCGCCATACCAATCACCTGGCGTTCCGTTGATTCAAGTGATTTTACTACATGAGCCGTCGCGACCCAGCGGTTAGCCGCCCAGCGCCTCCAGCAACCGGTCCAAGGCCGCACAGTCTTTGCAATTCTTTCGGCCTGAGGGCGGGCTCTGCGTCTCGTAGATGCGGGCGGCGCGGCGGAGCAGCGGGGGAAGCAGCCGCTCCGGCTCCAGGTCCACCGGGACCACGCGAGCGTGAAAGTCCATAGTGAAGCCTTTTTCGTGGACCAAGCCGGGCTCTCGGGCCGCTTCTTCCTGAGTGACCGGCTCCATGTAGACCAGGGCCACGCGCGATACCGGCGCGAAACCCACCCGTTCCCCGATGTAGGCGTAGGCGTTCAACTGCGCCCGGTAGGCCCGGAACATGCTCCGGTAGGCGGGGTTGTAGCGAGTGGTCTTGTAGTCGGCGACGGCGTAGGAGCCATCGGCGAGCCGGAAGATTGCGTCGGCCTCTCCGCGCAGGGTGATGCCGGTGTCCGGGTCGTCGGCCTTGAAGGCCGACCAATGCGGCGGCGCGACGCACTCCACCACGTTTCCGATGGCCGACAGCCACTCCGGTGGGCGGTCTTCCCGCAAGAAGTGGTTTCGGACCAGCAGCTTGTTGTAGCGGTCGATGCTGCTGAATATGCCGGGGAAGCTCTGCCAGGGCAGCGGCCTGACACGCAACCGTATCCAGGCGCAGCGGGCGCAGAAGCGGAAGCCGGCGTAGCCGCCAAGCTCAGTGGCGGAGATAATCAGGCCGGACGGCGAATACTCACCGTCCGGCAGCAACGAGTCGGGCGTTGGCGAGGCCAGCGGCTAGTCTCCGTCGCCGTCGCCGGTTGCGTCGGCAGCCGTGCCAAGCTGGCCCGGCGCAGTGTCGGTAGCTGCTTCGGTGCGAGCGACATTGCCGCGGGCTTCGAGCGGCAGGGCTTCCTCCCAGTGCGGCAACTGGAGGCGCTTGGTGTTGGGCAGGAACAGGATGGCGACGACTGCAAAGACGCTGAGACCGAAGGACAGCCAGAGGGGCCAGACGTATGCGCCGGTGATGTCGCGGAGGGCGCCGGCCGCCACTGGGCCGAGGGCCATGCCAAAGCCGGCGCCCATCATCTGCCATCCGTAGGCGGTGCCGGTGGGCGCGTCGGCGTAATACTGGCGGTTGATGATGGGGAAGGCGGTCATCTCGCCACCCATTCCGATGCCGAACAGCACGGCGAAGAGGAAGTAGAGGGCGACGCTGTCGCCGGCTACGAACAGAATCAGGATGGGGACTGTCTGGAGGGTGAAGCAGACGCCCATCACCCACTTGCTGCCGATGAGGTCGGCCAGGATGGGGGTGGCGAAGCGGGTGGCGGTGCTGACCAAGGTGAGGGTCAGGTAGACTATGGCTGCCATGCCGCCGGAAATACCGTCCTCCTTGGCGATGGCAACGAGCAGGATCAGAATGACGTTGTGTCCGGCGCATCCCAAGCCGTGGATGACGGCAAGGTTCCAGAATGCGCCAGTACGCTGCACCTGCTTGAAGAAGACGTCGGTACGCAGCTTGGCCACCGCATTGTTCTGCAGGCGGCGCACCGGCTCGTCCGATGGGGCGCCCCACTGGGTGATGCCCCTGTCCGCAGGCTCGTTGTAGAACCACTTGGTGAGGGTCAGGAGGATGATTCCGCCGGCGATTCCGGGAATCCAGAAGGTAGCCTGCAACCCGAACCGCTCGAACATCAGGTAGACTACCCCGATGAGAAACGCGGTGGCCATACCCTGGAGGCCCTGCAGGATGCCCATGGCAAGCCCGAGGTTCCTGCGGAACCAGAGCGTAACGCCGGAAACCAGGGTCACCTGGAAAGAGGCCATGCCCGCCGCCAGTACTAGGCCAAAGTACAGGTAGTACTCCCACCAACTGTTCATGATGCCGGTCATGATCATGCCGAACATGAACAGGAACCCGCCGCCCCACATCACCCGCCGCACCCCGTAACGGTCGCTGAGCCATCCGCAGATGGGGCTCATTGCCGCCGACATCAGCCACTGAATGGTGAAGCCTGCGGTGATGACGGTGAGGCTCCAGCCGAAGAGTTCCCCGAACTCCGGCACCAGTACCGCCACGGCGAAGCGCATGCTGGAACTGGTCATCCACATCACCGCAGCGACGCCAACGATGACCCAGGCGTAGTGAATACGCCGGTCGCCGATAACCAGACCCTCAGGCTTCAATCCGAAACCAAACATCACAAACCGTTACGAGGTGAATCTGGGGAATGGCCCATTCTACCCCCGTCACCCAGATGTTTCAATGATGTTACGGCGCAGGGCAGTCGCGGATAGTCAGGTCTGGTCTTGGAACTTCTCAGGAAGACCTCGCAGAATGTCCTCAGCTCCCTGGCAGATGTCCCGCACCACCTCCGCCGCTGGCCGTATGGCGTCGATCCGGCCTGATCCCTGGCCCATGTAGACTGCGGAGAGTTCCGGGTCTTGGTTGGCGCGGGCGGCGGCGACGTCCGAGGCCAGCTCCTCGCGGCGGGCCAGAATTTCCGCGTCCCTGCCGTCCCACTCCCGCACCAGCCGGTTGCGGTACACCCGCCCGGCGATACCCTCGGGCCAGGGCCGGGCGCCCAGCAGGTCGTAGAGCCGGGTGAAGGTCGAGTCCTGTCCGTCGGACAGGATGATTCGCTCCTTGAACGTCTCAGGCACCTCCACCGCCTCCGGGGTTGCCAGGATCACCGTGCCGAGGGACGCCCCTTCGGCCCCGGCGGCCAGCACGCCCGCCAGCGCCCGCCCGGTGGTGATGCCCCCGGCGGCCAGCACCGGCAGATGGGGATAGCGTTCCGCCAGTTCGACCAGCAACGGCAGCAGGTTTATCTCCCCGGTGTGCCCGCCCGCCTCGTTGCCCTGCGCCAGCAGCGCGTCGGCCCCGGCGTCCACCGCCTGCCGCGCCAGCTCCAGAGACTGCACCTGACAGATGGTAACGGCCCCGGCGTCCTTGGCCCGGCCCACCCAAGGGTCAGGGTCGGCGAAGGAGAAGATGAACACCGGCACCCGTTCATCGAGAGCAATCTCAATGTTGGTTGTGTCGTATTCGATGAGTTGCGATATGAAGCCCACGCCGAAGGGCCGGTCGGTCTGTCCCCGGACGTATGCAATCTGATGTCGCAGCCATTCCGGGCCGAAGTCGTTGGTGCCGCCGAAGGTGCCCAGCGCGCCGGTCAGCGACACCGCCGCGGCCAACTGCCCGCCGCTGTGGTTGCTCATAGGCGCGGACATTATTGGATAGGCAAGGTCGAGCAAGTCGGTAAAGCGAGTTCTTAGCATGGATTCATACCCTCTCAAGCTCCATAGTGGCCCAGCTATCCGAGTTTTTGCGAAAGCAGGAACGGCTGCGGTTGGGCGAAACGGCGGCTAGAGGTCGATAAGCAATCCCGGGTTGAGCACGCCGTTGGGGTCGAGGGCGCGCTTAGCGGCCCGCAGCGCTTGGGCGAAGGGTTCGGGACGCTGCTGGTCGTACCAGGGGCGGTGGAGGCGCCCCACGGCGTGGTGGTGGGTGATGGTGCCTCCGGCGGCCATGATGGCGTCGGACGCCGCTTTCTTGATCTCGTCGTACATCTCCAGCTCCGCGCCCCGGCGTCCCATGCCCTCCCAGGTGTAGTAGGGCGCGGGCCCGTCGGGGTAGACGTGGGTGAAGCGGCACGTAACCGACCCGCCGCCGCAGACTCTATCCAGCGTTTCCTGCAACGCACCGCGGACCATCTCGTCCATGGCCGGCCAGCGATCCCAGGTAATAGCGGTTTCCAGCGTCTCCGCCACCAAGCCCAAGCCGGTGGTCATGTTGCGCTGGTAGGGCGCGCCCAGGAAGGCGTTGCGCCACGCCCCAACCGCGCCTTGACGGCCTGTTTCCCCATCCGAGCGGCCGGAAGAAGGGGTAGCGATCTTGATGTCGGCCTCGTCGACCGAGCCCCCGGAGTCCCGCGCTATGGCCACGGCGGGACGGATGAAATCGTCCTGGGGCAGTTCGTTGGACTCGAAACCCAGCACCAACAGGGCGCGGCTGCCATCCAGTCCGGCGGCGGCCGCGGCCTCGCCGGGGTCCAGCAACCGGCAGTTGGCCGGCCACAGCTTGGTCTGGACTATGCGCCGGGCCGCCTCGGCCCCCGCCGCCAGGGTGGGGAAGGTGACCCCCGCCGAGGCCCGGTATTGAGGACGGGCCTGGATGCGCATCCAGGCTTCAGTGATGATTCCAAGTATTCCCTCGCTGCCGATGGCCAGCCGGTCGGGGCTGGGGCCCGCGCCGCTGCCCGGCAATCGGCGCGACTCCCAGACGCCGGTGGGAGTGACCATCCGCACCGACTCCACGAAATCGTCGATGTGGGTGTGGTTGGTGGCGTAGTGACCGCCGGAGCGCGTGGCGATCCAGCCTCCCAGCGAAGAGAACTCGAAACTCTGCGGATAATGGCGCAGGGTGAATCCTACGGGCCGCAACTGGGCTTCCAGTCCCGGCCCGTAGGCCCCGGCCTGGATTCGGGCCGAGCGCGAAACGTCGTCCACCTCCAGCACCCGGTCGAGTCCCGAAAGGTCGATGGTCACAATACCGTCGAATCCCTCGGGCGGCTCGAACCCGCCCACGGTGGAGCTGCCGCCGCCGTAGGGGATGGCGGCATGGCCCGACGACGAGCACCAGTCCAGCAGCGCCGTCACTTCACCCTCAGTAGTAGGAAAGGCGACGATGTCCGGCGGGTTGGGAAACTGGAGGTTGAAGGCCCGCACGCGATCCCGGAAGCTGCGCCCGTAGGTATGCACGGCTCGGTCGTGGTCGTCGGTGGAGCAGATGGCGGCCAGCCCCGCTGGAGTGGAAATCCGAGGCGGGCGCAGTTTAAGGTCGGCGGGGTTAGGGGCCGGCGCCGGTTCGACAGCAACCCCATAACGCTCGGAAACCCGGACGGCGGCCTCCCGCATCTGTTGCGGAGTAGGTTCGTCCGCCTCCAACCCCCAAGCCCAAAAGCTTCGTCGTGACATTGGCTGCCCCCTCTGTCTGGTTTCTATTTCTCGCGAGTCGTCACCGGGCACGCAAGCCGATTGCCGGGAATTGTATTGATGGCTTGGTGTTGATGTTCCCCAGAGCTTAGTTTCTATTTATCCGTAAGCGCCCATGTCCTCGTGCTGGGGTCATATCTGACGGACCCTCGGCGTTTGAGATGCAGCTGTGCGTGGCGCAGACGCCGTTTCCATGCCCTGCCGTAGCGTTCGCCCTTGATGATTAGAATTTCCTGGTCGTCACATAGAGCTGGCATAAGCTCGCTTACTTCTTGTTCGATGACTTTTGTGGTGCGGGGGCCACCAGCCAGCACAAACTGAATCGCGTCTCCGAACCCAGAGTGGGCGCTTCGGTTGCCGACCTGAGCCGATGCCAACACCGGCCGCGCCTGCCGCATAACCTCATCGAATTTTTGCCTCGCTGCCGGTGTTGCGCTGGCTGTGACATTGGCTCTCGCTTGGCGGAGCTCAGTCTCCAAGGGAGCCATCTCTACGATAGTGGCGGCATCAACTTCACTGCCGAGGCGAGCGAACGACAGCATATCGCTGCGAATCTGGTGGACTAACCCCGGTTCCCGGAGCAGGACGCCATACTCGACGTTGATGTCCAGCGCCGCCCTGGTTAAATTCCCGGACGTAACTATCGCCGCCTTTTCGTCGGCGACAAACACTTTGGCGTGCAGGCTGGATAACGCAATAAGCCTGGCGCTAGGCGATGCCTCGGCGAGACAACGCAAGGCAGACAGGTCAAGGGCGAAGGAACTAACGGCTTCCGCGTCAATGTTAGCTAGAGTGGTGACCTCGATTCCTGGGCGAAACAGCCCGGACAGCCACGCTGCTTCATTGTACTTAATGAATGGTGCGACGATGAGAATCGACCTATTGGCGGCTGTAGCGAGTCCCGCGAGGTCATCACGCCAGCCGCGTTTCAGAAGTTGGACCATACCCTGCATCCAGCCTACGCGGTAAGCTCTTGGGCACGCCTCGGCTAGGCTCCGGGCAGCCCGGATCGAAGCCGCCGCAACTCCGCTTCCAGTTGGCGGATTCTTTCCTGGTCGGCTGCCCGGCCCTGCCGCCAGTTTTCGAGGTAGGCGCCGGTCGCCGGGTCGTAGAATCGGGGCCAGCCCTCGTCCCAACACAGGCTGAGTTCCAGCTCTTCGCTGTATCCCTTCAGGATGCCGTCGGGCTCTATGGTCAGTTCGATGGGCTGGTACACGCCGTCGACCAAGCGGTCTCCGCCCAGCGGACGCCCGTGGTATCGCCCGCCGGTGGGGTCGAAGCGCCAATACTCCGGGACGCCGATCCGGGCGTAGATGCCGGGTTTCCGGTTGACGTCGGCGCGGGAAGCGCTTTCCGAGGCGACCTCCAGCACCCAGTCCGGCGGTTTGCCCGCCTCCCAGGGAAGGTAGAGCTTGCGCGGTCGGATCGCCTCGGCGTCGACGCCGAACGCGATGTAGACATCCGGGGCGACCCGGACATTGAGGTTGGAAGGGTCGTAGCATATGAAAGCGCCATGATCAAGGAAGACATCAGGCCGACGGTCGAAGTCGGTGAATCGGGCTTTGAAGATCCCGACTATTTCGAATATTTCGCGGTTTTGTTCCATGTGGTCCGGCGGCCAATCCGATACGTCGGGGGCGAAATCGAGGTTGGCGTAGTCAATTTCCCCCTGCCGACGGTAGGGCAGCATCTCAATCTTGGTTGCTTTCTTGGCGGTAACCATACGATGGCCTCGGGGCGCAGATTACTTCTGGCCCGCGCTTGTGGTACAGCCTGATTTTACCACCAGACCCTTCGACAGGCTCAGGGCAAACGTGAAGGCCACGGGACGAGCGGCGAAGCTAATCGACTACGTCGAAGCGTTCCGACTCCGGGGATTGCGCCCACAGTTCCTCGGCTCCGGCCATCGCCGCGGCCCGCTCCGGGCTGGCCCGCCAAGCGTCGTAAATCTCGTTGCTGTCCCAAGTGACCAGGGTGGAAATCTTGGCCGGGTCGCTCCGGGAGATCAGCGTTTGACGGCTGCCAAAGCCCGGCGCCTTGCTCTGGGCCAAGCCGTTGCCGTCCAGCAGTTTCTTGGCTTCCTCGATCTTGTCCGCCTTGGCCCAGTGGTGAGTGAGCACGCCTATCATGTTTCAGTCCTCCTGAAGGGGAGTCAGTCATATTCGCTGGAGCGTTTGATCCGGAACACGAAGCGGGCAATGATGAACGCCAGCGCCGCAACAACGGCGCTGAACACGGCGCCCATCTTGCCTGGGTCAAGGAAATCCAGGCCCGCGTCGGTATTGTAGGCCTTGTTGGCCACGAACAAGGCAACGGTCAACCCCAGTCCGGAAATCAAGCCGGCCACGATCAGGTGCCGTATCTGCATACCCTCGGGCAACGGGAAGCCGAACCGCGACACGATGAACGAGAGCAGGGAGACTCCGACGGTCTTGCCCACGATGAGGGAGAGCAGCACCATCAGCGTGACCTGATTGATGTTGCCGAACTCGACGCCGGCGTTGGCCCAGGCGAAGAAGAACAGGCCGAAGTCGACCGGCAGCTTGAGATGGTGTTCGAACAGTTCCAGCGGCGAGTGATTGGCGTGGGCGTGCTCGGCTGCCTCCGCGACCGGAGGGTGTCCCGCCGTTTCCTCGTCGGCCTCCGGTTCTTCCGTCTCTTCGTGCCCTTTGACTGGTACTACGGAGGGCAGGAAGGGGACGATTACCACCAATGCCAGGGCCGGTTCCACCCCCGACTTGACCAGCCCGACCCAACTCATGCCACCGGCGATCAGGATGTATACCGGCCACCAGCGGATGCCAGCCCGGCGTATTGCATACGCGGCCGCCATCCCGCCCACGGTCAGCAGGACCCACAGGGGCTGCACGCCGGTGGAGTAGAAGATGGCGATGATGCCCAGCCCGATGGCGTCGTCGGCCACTGCCAGCAGCAACAGGAAGTTGACGGCGGGGTGGCGGTTGCCGAAGATGACGCGGGCCACCAGCCAGGCCAGGGCGATGTCGGTGGCGGTGGGGATGGCCCAACCGCTGGCCACTGTTCCGAAATCTTCGCTGCCGCCGTAGAACAGGAAAGCCAGCAGGAAGAACAGCCCGGCCGGGCCGACCACTCCGCCCAGAGTGCCCATCAGCGGATTGATGGCCTTGGGGATGGGGTTCAGCGCGCCGCCGGGCAGGACCGACTCGGTAATCTCCTTGGCGGCGACGCCGAAGAAGAAAACCATGAACACTTCGTTGATGAGGAAGTGGACGGTTATGTGCTTGCCGAAAATGTAGAAGTCGTTAAGGTCGTGGTGTTCCCCATCGTCTAGGAACGGCCCCTTGCCGAAGTTCCAGAAGTCGAACTCGATGACGTGGTGGTAGCCGGAGAAATCGACGTTGGCCCACACCAGACCGGCGATGACGCCCAAGATCAGGGGAAGGGAATACTCCTGGAAGAAGCTGATGATTTGGCTGGCCCGGCCCACGGACTGTCCTCAAGAGGGGAATTGAAGGAGACAAAATTACAACCGCCGAATTATAACACTGCCTTCAACCCGTCCCAACCGGATTTCACGTTAACTCCCTCAGCAGGGGTCGCCCACCGACGACGCGACGGGGCGGAGGCGCAACTCCCGGAGCGTTTCAGCGTCGAAGGGGTTATTGCCGGCCTTCAGTTCCCGGAGCCAGGCGGTGCGGGTCTGCTGGTAGTGGCTGCCGCAGGAGTCCTTCTGCGACGCAGCGACCCAAGCCAGGAAGGACTCGAAATCGGCGGCCGCTTCCTCGGTTTTGCCCATTACCGCGAGCACGAGCCCCCGGCTGTCCAGCGCGGGGCTTTCCGGGCGTTCCGACAACGCGACCTCGCAAAACGGCAGCGCCTCGTCCCCCAGGCCCTGCAGCCCCAACTGCCAGCAAAGGGCGTTGTTGAACGCGAAATTCCGGGGAAGCAGCGCTTGGGCCTGCCCAAGATCCTGGTTCGAGCCCACCCATTCTTCGGACGCCACCAGCAATGCGCTCCGCACCAAGCCCCGGTTATAGTAGGCGGTAGCGCTATCGGGAGCTAGCTCGATGGCGCGAGTGAACTCGGCGGCGGCCAGCCCCAGGTCCCCGGCCAGGTCGCGCTGGAGGTAGGCGTTCCCCCGGTTCACGTAGGCGGCGGCCAGACCGGAGTCGATGTCCAACGCCCTCTCGATGTCGTTGAAAGCCCGCTCCAAGTCCCCGTCGCCGCCTCGCCGCAGATAGACATTGGCCCGGTTGACGTAGGCGCTGGCGTAGTCGGCCTCGATCTCGATGGCCTGTTCCAGGTCGGCGAGCGCCCGGCCCAGATATGCGGCGTCGCCATGTTCCAGAGAGGCGACGGCGCGGTTCAGGTAGGTCCCGGCCCGTTGATTGTCGAGGCTTACCGCCCGGGTCAGGTCCTCGATGGCCAGCGCCACGTCTCCGTCCCGGCCGCGGTCGAGGTAGGCCAGCGCCCGGTTGTTGAGGGTGTCGACCGACCGGGGCTGCACCGCCAATACCTGGGTGAACAGCCAGACCGCTTCGTCAAGGTCGATGTACCTTCCGCCCAGGTAGGCCCGTCCCAGCCGGAAGCGCAGCCCGGCCAGCGTGCCGGCGTCGATGGGTTGGCGGGTCAGGGCTTGGGCTAACGCCGTCTTGGCCAAATCGTGCTCCCCCTGCTCCAGGTACAACTGGCCCAGGGTCATCAGCGCAACCGAGCGCACCTCGCCGGTGAGGGCGACGTTGATGGCCGTGGGCAGCTCGGCGGGCGACGACGCGATGTCCACCACCTGCGGCCCATAGCTGCCCTGGGCTTGGCGAAGGGGCGGCACGGTGAAGGTGGCCATCACCCGGCCGCTGTCGTATTCTCCCCAGATGACCATAGAGGCGCGGGAGCGGACACCGGCATCGACGGCGTCGGGTTCCCCGGAGATCACGTCGGGCCACTCGACAGTGCGCACGCCGGAAAGCCCGGCCTCCGACAACTCCCGGTCGATCTCCTCCTTGAGACGGCCCCGGATGTTGAACCCCTGCTGTCCGCCGGTGTAGTTGACGAAGGGGGCCATGACGATCAGAGATTCCCCGGCGGCGGCCACCGGGTGGTCTGGAGTACGCCCCTGGATCCCGATGGCGAATGAAACGCCAATGACGGCAGCCACCACCAGCAAAGCGACGACAGCAATTCGCACGCCCCGGCGCTGATACAGGGTCCGCGCGGCCCTCCGGGCAAGCCCGGACGCCAGGGCATCGTCGGGCGCCGCTGTCTCGACGCTCGCCGGAGCGTTGTCCGGCGCGAAACCGGCGGCTAGCAGCAACCCATCGCTCTCCTCCGGTGTCAGCCGCAGCACTTCGGCACAACGGACTACATCCTCCCGGTAGCGGGGACGGCTGGTGACACCCTCTCTCCAACGGATGAGGGTGAGGCGGCTGACCTGAATCCGGCGGGCGAGCTCCGCGTCGCCGATGCCCGTCCGGGCCATGTATTCGGTCAAAAGCTCGGCGAAAGTGGGCAAGCGCTACACCTTAGAATCGTGTTTCAAGGCCAATGTTACACATCTGTCATCCGAAGTGTACACGATGCACTGCAAGACTGAGGGCGGTCCGAACGATATTATGAACAGGAGGAACGACATGGACCGCATTCTCAAATCTCTAGGCGCAATCGCCGCCGTGGTAGCAGTGCTGATGGTGCTGGCGGCGTGCGGTGGAGCGGAATACGAACCCACGCGCGAAGGGCAGCCGGCCCCGACTAGGGTCAGTCCGGTTCGCACTACGGCTCCCCACTCCCAGCCCCAGGCAACTCGGGCGCCGACGCAGCCGCCCCATGTAGTAGCCGTAGCGCCCGCCGCAACCGAGGTCGCGCGCGAACGACAAAGCTTCAACACCATCGGCGGCTCCGCCACGGTCAACAACGCCGCCTACGATCTGACTTTCTTCCGGTACCACGGCGTCAACCCATTCATAGACACCGAGGACGACAACCTCTCCACTTTCGCCATAGACGTGGACACCGCTTCGTATACGGTTGCCCGGCGGTTCATTCACGATGGGAACCTGCCGGATCCCGACTCGGTGCGTGTCGAGGAGTTCGTGAATTTCTTCGATCATGGATACGAGAGACCCACCCGGGACGCTTTCGCCATCCACGTTGACGGCTCGCCCTCACCCTTCGGCGGGGCCAACCACTGGCTGATGCGGGTCGGACTGCAGGGCCGCGATATCGGGGCACACCAGCGCAAGGACGCCACGCTCATCTTCACCATCGACGTTTCCGGCTCCATGGCCCGGGAGGACCGGCTGGAGCTGGTCAAGAAGTCGCTACGGCTCCTGGTCGACGAGCTAAGGCCGTCCGACGAGGTTGGCATCGTGATCTACGGGACCAACGGCCAGGTACTGCTGGAGCCGACCAGCGGCCGCAACAAGCGGATAATCATGGAGGCCATCGACCGGCTGGAACCCGGCGGTTCTACCTTCGTCGAAGACGGCCTCCGGCTGGCCTACGACATGGCTATCGACTACATGCACCCCGACCGGATCACCCGGGTGCTGGTGCTCTCCGACGGCGTGGGCAATGTCGGGAACACCGAAGCGGAAGCTATATTGCGCCAAGTGCAACGTCACGTCGACCGGGGGATCACGCTGACCACCGTCGGCGTAGGCATGGGCAATTACAACGACGTTTTGATGGAGCAACTGGCCGACGAGGGCAACGGCAGCTACCACTACGTCGACGAGCTCTCCGAGGCTCACCGTATATTCGTCGAGAACCTGTCCGGCACCCTGCAGGTAATCGCCAAGGACGCCAAGGTCCAGGTGGACTTCAATCCCGACGTGGTCCGCAGCTACCGGCTGCTGGGCTACGAGAACCGCGACATCGCCGACGAGGAATTCCGGGACGACGACGTGGACGCGGGAGAGATCGGGGCCGGCCACAGCGTGACCGCACTCTACGAGCTAAAGCTCCACGGAGCCACCGGCGCGTTGGGAACGGTATTCGTGCGCTACGAGGACCCGGAATCAGGCGGAATCCTGGAAGTCAGCCGGACCTTCGAGGACCGGGAGCTACACTCCTACTTCGAGGATGCCCTGCCGAGGTTCCAGTTGGCGGCGGTAGTAGCCGAATACGCGGAGATACTGCGAGAAAGCTACTGGGCCCGCGACGGGAGCCTGGACCTGGTGGTCGCCGAGGCCCGGCGAGTCCAAGGGCTGCTGCCCCGCGAACCGGACGTGGCCGACTTCGCCGACCTGACTCACCGCGCTCTGACCATCCACGACCGCCTGAGCCGCTAGGCCAGCTCACACCTTCGTGGGGCCGTGGAACTGGTCTCCATCCGCAGGGACGCTCGGGAAGCGCCCCTGCGGAAACGCATTACCGACGCCGCCGGGGTTTCAGACGGCGCCCCTCTTGCTAGACCGAGATCCGGGTGTCCCGCCCCAGTAGCTTCAGAGCGATTTGCCGCACCAGCTTCATGCCCGGATAGACGATTCCAAGAAATACTGGCACGAGCGTAAGACGCCTCACGGCCCGGTCCAAATGCCCGTTGGGTTCGGTCATGCCGGCCAATGCGGCCACCGCCTCCCGCCCCTGGAGGACGCCGCCTTCGGTAATCAGCAGCATCCCGTCGTTTACGTCGTACCCCCGGCCTTTCAAGTCCGCCCCCAACTCCGGGTTCCAGCGGGCGTCCGTCAAGTCCAGGCCCTCAAGGCGCGAACCGGCGTACCGGCTATACGCGGAGCAAAGGGGGCACTGCCCGTCAAACAAGAGAATCAATCTTCGCCTTGCCGTTGGGATGGACTCAAACGCTGGTTGATCGTTCCGGCGCAAAAGAACGCCCTGGGACTCGAATGCTGAAGTCGAAAGATGGTACCCCTGGAGGGACTCGAACCCCCGACGCACGACTTAGGACGCCGTCGCTCTATCCTCTGAGCTACAGGGGCAGGTTGGTGGAGATAGGGGGGGTCGAACCCCCAACCTCGGCATTGCGAACGCCGCGCTCTCCCAATTGAGCTATATCCCCACACCAAGACCAACGGGCACGGCCTGACCCGGTCGCAACCGGCCATCCCGCCGCTGGCCCTGAAGAAATCGTAAGCGCACCCGCCGTAACTGTCAAGATGACCGCAGGAAGGTAACTGTTCAGAGTTGGTGAGGCGAATTTGGCGAAGCCCGCCGTCGGGCTGAAAAATGCTGGCGGCCGGGGCGGAGTTGTGGCATAAAGGAACAATGGAACCAGAGTTGGACTTGGAACAGGCGAGCCGGGAAACCCTGCTGGCGATCATCGCGGAACAGCAGGGGGTCATCTCCGAACTGCGCCAGCGGGTTGAGAGCCTGGAAGTCCGGCGGTTCGGCGGCGGACCGGGAGCCAGGATGCCGGGCCACAAACCGGCCGTTAGGAGCAAGAAGGGGGTGGGGGAAGAAAAGAAGCCCCGCAGGAAGCGTCAACAGGGCTTTGCCCGGCTGCGGATGGAACCCACCGCGCAAGTGACCCACGCTCCGGAATTTTGCCCCGAATGCCATACTACCCTGAGCGGGGGTTGGGTGCAGCGGACCCGGGAGGTCATCGAACTTCCGGTGTGTCCTGCCGAAGTTACAGAACACGTCTTCATCGCCCGGAGATGTCCGCTGTGCCGGAAACGGAGGCTGCCCCGGGAGGACGATTGCAAAGTCGGGGAAGGAGGTTTAGAAAGGCAGAGAAATGAGAGATGGGAGTGTGGGGCAATATGGAGGCGGCGGAATCTCTGTTCGAGTGCTTGGAGCAGAACGTGGCTACGGACCTTCCCAGGAGCGGTAGCGCCAGAGGAGTGAGACATCCCTTTCAGGCCATCCTGGTGAGCGACTTCTGACCCTGCTTGAAGCAGCGGTTGGTCTGCGGGACATCAGACCACCATGGCCCACATCTACCCTCTTCGCCCGGATGCACTGGACGGTGCTGAAGGAGCCCTTGGGTTTTGTACGGGACCAGCCGCCCCACGCCACCACCATCTCCCGCACCCTGGCAACGGGGAACGGAGCCTGCCCTGTGAGCAGTTGCAGGGAGTGACCTGACCGGATGGGTGGCCCGGGTGGTTACGGCGGACCAGGAACTGAGCGCGTCGGTGGACGGCAAGCGGGCCAAGCAGTCCGAGGACCCTGCCGGGCTTGGTCTGCGGCCAGACCAATGGCAATCCCCTGGTGATGGTGAAGGAGCCCTTGTGCTGGCCCATGACCTGAGCAGTTGTGTCTGGCCCAGTGGCCGGCATCGGAGAAGGGCAATCCCCTGGTGACGGCACCTGAACCCCCGGGGTGTTGGGGGAACAGTTGGCCCAACTGTTCGAGCGCTATCCCGGCCTGAGACTGCTGACCAGGGACGCCCTGTACGCGGAGCGGGACCTGTGCCGGGCCATAGTCGGCTACGGACGGGACTGCCTGGCGCGTATCGAGGGGAACCGGCCCGAGGCGCTGGCGGCATTGGCGGACGGGTTTGCGTGGAGGAACTGGGTGAGCCTGAGGCGGAGACCGTGGGAAAAAAGCGGGTGTGATCGAGAGGCGGCGCATCTGGACCGGTGCGGCGCTGGCCGACTATATCCGGGAGGAGTTGGGCTTTCCCGGAGCGAGGCAGGGGGCAATGGTGGAGAAGGAGACGGTGGACATAGCCGCCGGGGAGGTGAGCCGGGAGCGCTGGTATCTGCTGACCAGCCTGAGTTCCCGGCGGTGCGGACCAGGCGGTGCGGACCAAAGGAACTGCTTCGAGGGTTCCGCAACCGCTGGCGCGTTGAGAACAGCCTGCATCACGTGAAAGACCGCAGTTGGGATGAGGACGTCCACACGCTGCGGCGTCCGGGGCTGGGGGAAGTATTCGCCACCCTGGTCAACACCGGGCTGAACGCCCTGCGCCTGGAAGGATGGTTCCCTCCCCGGATGTCCATGCCCCTGCGAGCCAAGACCTGCGCCTTCCGCCCAACGCAGACCATCGCCCGCCTCTGCGGTCAACCCTCCTGACTTTGCAATCGTCCTGGCCGTAGGGTTAGGCTGGTTGTGCTGGAGGCAGCGAACGATAGTAAGCCAGGTGTCTATCAAATCCGGCGTGTTACTTCCCCATAAGGAGGGGTGGTGGGCTAAGCGCGCCGCAATTTCTCTGGTGCCGGTGCCCTCCATCGACGGCTTCCAAGGCCTCAACGCCCATTGGCAGCAGCGTTGCCTGGAGAGGATGGATGACAGGCTGAGAGGACAGTCGGAATCCTTCAGCCAGCGGATGGAGTTGGGCCTGGAGGCCCTGCTGCCTCTGCCGGACGCGCCCTACGACCCCTGCGACCAGCAGGCGGGCCGGGTGAGTTCTCTGTGCCGGCGGCCTACGGACACCGGCAGGTGCTGATAAGGGGCTACGTGGATGCGTGGTCATCAGCTCCAGCTCGGAGGTGATAGCCCGCCACCCTCGCTCCTACGAGCGCGACGACTTCGTGTACGATCCTATCCACTACCTGCCGCTCCTGGATCGGAAGACGGCGGCGTTGGACTAGGCCGCGCCTCTGAAAGGCTGGGAGCTTCCCGAGGAGTGTGGGACGTTGTGCCGTCTGCTGGAATCCAGGATGGGCCGGAAGGGCAAGCGGGAGTTCGTGCATGCACTGCGTCTGCTGGAGCACTTCTCCCGCCAGGAGGTGCAATCCGCCGTGAAAGACCCATCCGGCTGGGGGCACTGAGCTTCGATGCCGTGAAGCACCTGGCGCTGCGCCGGCTGGAGGGACGGCCGCCCAGGCCGGACCTGGAACTGTATCCCTATCTGCCCCGGGTGGGGGTCAGCACAACCTACGTCGGCGACTACATGACGTTGCTGTCAGGGGGGAGGCGTGAGCGGCCAGTCCACTCTATTGCTGGAACATCACCTGAAGGAACTGAAACTGCCCAGCTTCCTCAGAGAGTACGGGAGGACGGCGGCCCAGTGTGCTGCCGAGGGTGTGGACCATCCCGGATATCTGCTGCGGCTGGCCGAGCTGGAACTCATCGACCGCCACCAGCGCATGGTGGAACGCAGGATCAGGGCGGCCCGCTTCCCAGCGGTGAAAAGCCTGGACACCCTTGACTTCCCGGCTATCCCGTCGGTGAACAAGGCGCTGGTGATGCAGCTTGCCCGGTGTGAATACGTAGAGCGCCGGGAGAACGTCATCGCTATCGGCAACAGCGGTACCGGCAAGACCCACGTGGCCCTGGGACTGGGCCTGGCCGCCTGCCAGCGGGGGATGCCAGTGGTCTTCACCATGGCCGCCGCCCTGGTGCACGAGCTGATGGAGGCCCGGGACGAGAGACGGCTGCTCAACCTGCAGCGGCAACTGGCGCGCCTCAACCTGCTCATCATCGACGATCTGGGCTTCGTACCCCTGTCCCCCCTGTCCCGCACCGGCGCCGAATTGCTCTTCGAGGTCTTCAGCCAGCGCTGCGAGCGAGGCTCCATCGTGGTAACCGCCAACCTCCCATTCGACGAGTGGACCGGGGTTTTCGGCTCGGAGTGCCTTACCGGAGCGCTGCTGGACCGCCTCACCCGTCACGTGCACATCCTAAACCAATACCAAGGTGGGATGTGCATTTCGGGGGTCTTGAAGACGACCTAAAGGACTCCACGGCACTTCATCTCACCTTTACGTCTCAACTGGGGGCGACCGACGGTGCGGTCTAGCGATATGTACATTTCACCTTGGCTTTAGTTTAGAGATGAACGGCGAAAGCTACCGCCTCAAGCGCAGCCGGGAGAACGCTGCCCCGCAAGCTTCAGACGACCCAGACGACGTTTAGGCCACTCCAACACTCCCTCCGCCTGCCCCCGAGATTTCCTCGTCTCTCTCACCGCATAGCTGTCGGCCATCATTCAGGTAGGACACTATTCCTCCGACCCACTGGCCCAACTTGCAGAGTCTTTTCATTCTCGCTGCCATCGTCCGTCGTAGCCAACCCGTCTTCCCGGTGAAAGCCGGGAGCCAGGGAGCCTCGACAGGAGTCGGCCGTGCCTTCCTCAAACCTTTCTGGATTCCGGCCTGCGCCTGCTCCGAGAGAATGGGCTCTGTCGCTGAAGTTGATTATTCGATGTACCGGGCTATGTAGTACCATATGACGCAAATCTGATGACGAGGAATGAGATGGCCACAGGTTTCTCCAGCTCAGGGGTCTCTCGATTTGAGGACCGGGACCTGGGAGCGCCCCGAGTACGGTGTGAAGTGGGTATGCCTTTATCCGGGCAGCGGAACATCGGTCACAACCGATGGCACCCGGACATTCCGCCGCTAATCGAAATTGAACCCGGCGGCGAAGTGATCCTGGAGTCACCGGGTTACGACGACTATCAACTCCGGGACGACGATAGCACCGCCGACGTGGCTGCCATGGACCTTACCCGAGTCCATCCGTTGGCGGGGCCGGTGGCGGTGCGAGGAGCCGAGCCCGGCGACTTGCTGGTTGTGGACCTCTTGGAGCTGTCACCCCTGAGCGGAGTGGGCTATTCCTGTGTCATCCCAGAGATCGGAGGGATATTGCGGGACGTTTACCCCGCGGCCTACAAGTCGGTCTGGTACATGAGAGGAAACGTCTACGCTGAGTCCCGGCACATCCCCGGAGTGCGCATTCCGGCTTTGCCTCATCCGGGGGTGATCGGTGTGGCGCCTTCCCATGAGATGCTGGCCCGGTGGAACGAACGGGAAGCGCCGCTGGCCTCGGACGAACGGGCCTACCCGCCCCACGCCGGGACCGCATTGTTTCGCGGCGTCGGTCCTGACAAACATGGGTCGATGGCGGCGGAGGCAGCCAGGACGGTGCCGCCAAGGGAAAACGGCGGCAACGTGGACATCAAGAACCTATCCAGCGGCTCCAGGATATATTTCCCGGTATTCGTGCCGGGGGCCCTGCTTTCCGTGGGAGACCTGCATTTTGCCGAGGGCGATGGCGAAGCCACTTGGAACGCCATCGAGATGGATGGCGCGACCTGGCTGCGGGCGGGCCTCATCAAGGGAGGCGCCACGAAGTACAATGTCCGCACTCCGATGTTTCAACCGGGCCCGGTCGAACCCCAGTTTGGCAACCGGTATCTGACCTTTACCGGCTTCAACTTCCGGGGCAGCCAGCAGGCTTTCAACGATTGCACCATGGCGGCTCGGGAAGCAATGCTGCAAGCCATTGACCACCTGACCAACTTCGGCTACAGCGGAGAGCAGGCCTACACGTTACTGAGCGTTGCTCCGATAGAACTCCGCATCAGCGGAATCACCGATGTGCCCAATGCTTGCGTTACCTTGTACCTGCCGCTGGACATCTTCGATCAAGGAATATTGCCCCAAGACTAATATGCTGACTCGCGAAACGCCCCAAGCCGGGTTTATCAGACCAGACCAGCCTTAACAAGAATCATCGACAGAGAGGTGCCGCTATGGCGGAAAGTCCGAAGAACATCGTACAAGAGGCTATCGACGTCGCCATCGGAGAACGCGGGGAAATCGGAGTTCAGGTCGCAGCATACCTGGACAGCGAATTGGTGATCGACCAGTGGGGCGGCCTGGCCGATGAGACCACTGGACGCGAGGTCGATGGAGACACCATTTTCCCAGTGTTTTCCAACATCAAAGCAATGACGGCGACAGCGCTCCACATTCAGGCGGAGCGGGGGCTGGTGGACTACTACCAACCGGTGGCCAAATACTGGCCCGAATTCGGCAAGCACGGCAAGGACAAAGGCACGGTGTTCGATGCCTTGACCCACCGTATCGGGGTTCCCTTGATGCCCGTGGGGGTTACTCCGGAGTTGATGTGCGACTGGGACTGGATGGTTGGGCAGATCGCGGAGATGCATCCTCTCTTTGAGCCGGGGACCCGAAGCGGCTACATGGCCTATACCTTCGGCTGGGTGGTAGGTGAGGTCGTTCGCCGTACCGATCCGATGCACCGACCCTTCGGTCAGTTCATCCAGGAAGAAATCTGCCAACCCCTGGGCATCACCGACCTGTGGGCCGGAATTCCGCCCGAGGTAGAGCCACGGGTGGCAAAACTTACCAACTTACCGGAGATCCCTCCCGGCGCTCCGGGAATACCTCCGGACTCGCTGCGGTTCCGGGCCTCTCCGCCAGTGGTGGGTACCAACCAGGAGGTGTTTGGCCGCTCCGATGTGCGCCAGGCCTGTATCCCCGGAGCCCAGGGGATCATGAATGCGCGGAGCCAGGCCCGGTTCTACGCCATGCTGGCCAATGGCGGCGAACTGGACGGCGTGCGCCTTCTTTCTGAGAACCGGGTGCGGACCTTCCATATACCCCGTCCCCCCAGCGACTACGATCCGGTCCACGGCAGGCCCCATCATGGGACTATCGGAGGATTCCACTTCGCGGGCAGTCCCGGCATGGGCGCCATGGGCGGCAACCCTCTGGCTTTCGGCCATAACGGGGCCGGCGGCTGTCTGGGCTGGGCCGATCCTCAGCATCGGCTGGCGGTTGCTATCCAGCATAACCGCATGGTCCCCCACGGCCCTCCCGAAGAAAGCCCGCTGACACCCATCGGTGGAGCGGTGCGAAAGGCTCTGGGGATACCCGAGTAGCGTCCCCATTAACTCTCGGGGCGTTCCTAATACTACAGTCGCAGTTTGAGAGAAGGTAGAATTAGGGCAGTCTTATGTTGATGAGGTGATGTGGTGGTTGTTGGGAGAGAAGAGGTGGCGGAGGTGGCCCGGTGGGCCGAGGGCATCGAGCGGGTGCATGAGTGCATCGCGGGACGGTTCCGGCGGCCGGAGCCGAGGCGGCGGGCGCTGGAGTACCTGCGGGGACTGCTGAGCCCGGTGGAGCGCAAGAACGGCTGGCAACTGGCGGAGCAGGCTGGCGACGCCACTCCCGATGGGGTGCAGCAACTGCTGTACAACTACCGGTGGGACGCGGATCTGGTCCGGGATGACCTCAGAGACTATGTTGTGGAGCATCTGGGCGACGCCGGTGGGGTTCTGGTGGTGGACGAGACCGGGTTTCTCAAGAAGGGCGGCAAGTCCGTTGGGGTGCAGCGTCAGTACAGCGGCACGGCGGGCCGGATCGAAAACTGCCAGGTTGGTGTGTTCCTGACCTATGCCGGCGCCAAGGGCAGGACGCTGCTGGGACCGGGAGTTGTACCTGCCCCGGGAGTTGTACCTGCCCCAGGTATGGGCGGAGGACCGGGAACGGCGCCGGGAGGCCGGGGTGCCGGAGGATGCGGTATTCCGGACCAAGCCGCAACTGGCCCAGTTGATGCTGGAGCGGGCAGTGGAATCGGGTGTCCCTTTCAGTTGGTTTACCGGGGACGAGGTCTACGGCAGCGGCCGCGACCTGCGGCTGTGGCTGGAGCGTGAGGGGATTCCTCATGTGATGGCCATAAAGAGCAATGAGAAGCTGTGGGCCTGGACGGACAAGGGACCGCTACAGGTGAGGGCGGACCGGCTGGTGTCTGGGGTTGAGGAATCCGGCTGGGTGCGGTGCAGTGCCGGGAATGGCGCCAAAGGACCCCGGGTCTACGATTGGACCGCCGTGGGCATACGGCCCCTGCGGGAGCCGGGCAAGGGCCACTGGCTGCTGGCGCGGCGCAGCATTGCCAAACCTGGGGAGTTGGCTTACTACGTGTGCTTCGGTCCGGCGGAGACGGCCTTGGAGGAACTGGCCAGGGTGGCCGGGACCCGGTGGGCCATCGAGGAATGCTTTGAGGAGGCCAAGGAACAGGTCGGACTGGACCAGTACGAGGTGCGGCGGTGGGACGGCTGGTACCGGCACATCACGCTGGCGATGCTGGCTCACGCCTATCTGATGGTAATCAAGCGTCAAGCGATGGAACAGGGAGAAAAGGGGGCCACTACGGCCCTGACGAGGACTTGATCCCTATAACCGTCCCGGAGGTGCGCCGGCTGCTCACCCGCCTGGTATGGACGGAAAGTCAACCGGCTGATTTCATCCTCGACTGGTCGCGGTGGAGACGGCGACACCAAGCCAGAGCCCGGCAATGCCATTACAAACGCCGCCTGTCACATCTGCGACTGTAGTACTAAGCAACTGTCATTTCTGGCATGACTCAATACTAGTAGTCAGTCACGTTTGAAATGGCAGGATGATTTTCACGGGTGACCGTCAGCTACACTCGTACTTCCCTCAGCCTACTTTCTAAGCAACTGTCATTTCTGGCATGACTGACTACTAGTACCGTTTCAATTTAATCCTGATGGATATACATGTTGGAGTTTACTGCGGGCGTCTTGAGTGGAGAACCGCCAGTCTATGACGGCGCCAGCATCGTTGCGCTCGCGTTCGAGGGCGGCGACCTCCTGCCGCAGCAGCACTTCATCGCCGACCCGGCGGTTCAGACACTGTCTGCTGAAGACGCTCAACTCGATCTCGGCCATGTTCAGCCAGCTTCCATGCACGGGAGTGTGGTGCAGCTCCAAGCGCTTGGCTATACGACGCGCTTCGGACGCTCCAAATGCTTCGTAGAGCGAGCCCAACTTGTGCGTATTGAGATTGTCCAACACCAGCCGGACCACCCTGGCGTGGGGGTACGCCTGGTCAACCAGCCAGCGCATCTGGTGAGCAAAGTCCACCGCAGTGCGGCGCCCGGTCACTTCGGCATGTCTCCATCCGCCCTTCGGTTCACAGAACATGAACAGGTTTCGGGTACCGTTTCGCTGGTACTCGGTGTCATAGCGTTCCACCCGTCCGGGCTTGGCCTTGATGGGCGGCCTCACGTCCTCGATCAACTGCTTGGAGGTCTCGTCGAAACACACCACCGGACGCTCCGGGTCGTAGTCTTCGTGGTACAGGTCCAGCACATCCTCCATCCGGGCCACGAACTCCCCGCTCACCTTGGGGATGCACCACTCTTTCTTCTTCCATGGTTTGAGTTCGTTTTTTTGAGTATCTGGCGCACCGTCTCCAGGGATATGCTCCCGGCAAACTCCATCGCCACCACCTTGTCAGCAAGTAGCTGGAGCGTCCAGTGCGCGTGTCCTTCGGGCGCATTGCTGCACGCGATGGCGACGAGGTGCGCCTCCTGTCTGCCGCTCAGCTTGCGCTCACGGCCTGACCGTGGCCGGTCGTTGATTGCGGCTTCCACCCCCTCCTCGACGAACCGTCTGCGCACTCTGGCAACAGTGGCGGCGTTGAGCGAAACCGCCTCAGCTACCTCGCGGTCTGCGAGTCCTTCGTCAGCTTTCAACAGCGCAAGGGCCCGCTTTACCGTGCGGGCCAACGGCTTGCCACGGCCGGATGTTTCAATCAGAGCGGAGCGTTCGGATTGGGTCAGTTCGACTTTGTATTTGGAGACAGGCATGTCAGGTACGGCCTCGCTAAAGGATTTTACCCAAGCCTACCTGATCTTCTTTATGATTGTAAGACTTTCTGGAAACGGTACTAAACCAATACCAAGGTGGGATGTGCATTTCGGGGGTCTTGAAGACGACCTAAAGGACTCCACGGCACTTCATCTCACCTTTACGTCCCAACTGGGGGCGACCGACAGTGCGGTCTAGCGATATGTACATTTCACCTTGGCTTTAGTTTAGTACCGTTTCAATTTAATCCTGATGGATAGATATGTTGGAGTTTACTGCGGGCGTCCTGGGTGGAGAACCGCCAGTCTATGACGGCGCCAGCATCGTTGCGCTCGCGTTCGAGGGCGGCAACCTCCTGCCGCAGCAGCACTTCATCGCCGACCCGGCGGTTCAGACACTGTCTGCTGAAGACGCTCAACTCGATCTCGGCCATGTTCAGCCAGCTTCCATGGGTGGGAGTGTGGTGCAGCTCCAGACGCTTGGCTATACGACGCGCTTCGGACGCTCCAAATGCTTCGTAGAGCGAGCCGGGCTTGTGGGTGTTGAGATTGTCCAACACCAGCCGGACGACCCTGGCGTGGGGGTACGCCTGGTCAACCAGCCAGCGCATCTGGTGAGCAAAGTCCACAGCAGTGCGGCGCCCGGTCACTTCGACGTGTCTCCATCCGCCCTTCGGTTCACAGAACATGAACAGGTTCCGGGTCCCGTTTCGCTGGTACTCGGT
The DNA here is from genome assembly GCA_965197575.1 of Dehalococcoidia bacterium. GTDB lineage: Bacteria > Chloroflexota > Dehalococcoidia > Lucifugimonadales > UBA3495 > VXOI01. The sequence goes on along the minus strand of OZ240214.1, from coordinate 3,236,298 downwards.
GTCATAGCGCTCCACCCGTCCGGGGGCGGCCTTGATGGGAGGCCGCCCATCCTCGAGCAACTGCTTGGAGGACTCGTCAAAACACACCACCGGCCGCTCCGGGTCGTACTCTTCGTGGTACAGGTCCAGCACATCCTCCATCCGGGCGACGAACTCCCCGCTCAGCTTGGGGATGCGCCATTCCTTTTTCTTCCACGGCTTGAGTTCGTTTTTTTGAGTATCTGGCGCACCGTCTCCAGGGAGATGCTCCCGGCAAACTCCATCGCCACTACCTTGTCCGCCAGCAGATGGAGCGTCCAGTTTACATGTCCTTCGGGTGGACTGCTGCACGCGATGGCGACGAGGTGCGCCTCCTGTCTGCCGCTCAGCTTGCGCTCACGGCCTGACCGTGGCCGGTCGTTGATTGCGGCTTCCAGCCCCTCCTCGACGAACCGTCTGCGCACTCTGGCAACAGTGGCGGCGCTGAGCGAAACCGCCTCAGCCGCCTCACGGTCTAAGAGTCCTTCGTCAGCTTTCAACAGCGCAAGGGCCCGCTTTACCGTGCGGGCCAACGGCTTGCCACGGCCGGATGTTTCAATCAGAGCGAAGCGTTCGGATTGGGTCAGTTCGACTTTGTATTTGGAGACAGGCATATCAGGTACGGCCTCGCTAAAGGATTTTACTCAAGCCTACCTGATCTCCCTTATGATTGTAAGACTTTCTGGAAACGGTACTAGTGTTCAGTCAAACCCGCATTGTCAAATGTTCCATGAGGTGAGCCGAGATGCTACTGTCGGGAGGAAAGTTGGATTGTGTGAGGTGTGGCATCCATGGTTCAGGAGAAGTATGGCGTCCGGCTGAGCACCCGGGAGAAGGGGCGGCTCCGGCAGATGATCAGGGCCGGCAGAAGTTCCGCCCAGGCAATCGCCCGGGCGCACATCCTGATGAAAACGGATGAGGGCTGGACCGCCTCTCAAGTGGCCGCAGCCCTGGACATCTCGGAGCGGACCGTGTTCCGCGCCAAGCGGCGGTACGCCGAAGAGGGACTGGATGAGGCGCTGCGGCACCGCAACCAGGTCAACCGCTACCGGAAGCTGGACGACCGTGGCGAGGCCCACCTGATAGCCCTGGCCTGCATGGCTCCGGAGGGTCACGGCCATGGGACGCTGCGCCTGCTGGCGGGCAAAGCGGTGGAACTGGGACTGGTGGAGTCCTTGTCCCACGAGACGGTGCGGCTCCGGCTGAAAAAAACGCGCTCAAGCCGTGGCGGAAGCAGCAATGGTGCATCCCGAAGGTGAGCAGTGAGTATGTGGCGGCCATGGAGGACGTGCTGGACCTCTACGCCGAGCCTTATGATCCCGAAAGGCCGGTGGTCTGCTTCGACGAGACCTCCACTCAGTTGCTGGCCGATATCAGGGAGCCGCTGCCGGCACAGCCTGGGCGGCCGGGGCGTGAGGACTACGAGTGCCTGCGGGCGGGCACGCGCAACCTTTTCCTGACCTGCGAGCCCCGGGCGGGTTGGCGCCACGTGGCCATAACGAAGCAACGCACCATGCGGGACTTCGCCCATCAGATGCGGTGGCTGGTGGACGAGGCCTACCCCGATGTCCCGGTGGTCCGGCTGGTGCTCGACAACTTGAACACGCATCGAATGGCGTCCCTCTACGAGACCTTTCCGGCGGCCGAGGCCCGCCGCATCGCCAAGCGTCTGGAGTTCCATCACACTCCCAAGCACGGCAGTTGGTTGAACATGGCGGAGATAGAGTTCAGCGTACTGGCCCGGGCCTGCCTCAAGAGACGGAACCCCGATGAGGATGCCCTGGAAAGGAACGTCAGCGCCTGCGAGGCAGAGCGCAACGAGGCCGGAACCCCCATCAACTGGCGTTTCACCACCCAGGATGCCAGAGCCAAGATGCGCCGCCTCTATCCTGACACTTCAACTTTGACCCAATACTAGTGCAGGTCAGGATCCGACAGTTTGCGGGCGAACTGGCGGCGGCGGGCGGGAGGCCAGTGGATAGCTCCTCGGCGGCCCTGTTTCGCGCCGCCTTCGGGCTGGTGTGTCTGGCCGGGGTCATACGGTTCTTCGCTCACGGTTGGGTGTCGGGACTCTACGTGGAGCCGGCCCATCACTTCACCTACCTGGGGTTCGCCTGGGTCACGCCCTGGCCCGCCTGGGGGATGCAGCTACACTTCGCCCTGCTGGGTATCCTGGCCTTGGGCATCGCAGCCGGGTACCAATACCGGGCCTGCGCCCTGGGGTTCTTCCTGGGCTTCACCTACGTCGAGCTGCTGGACAAGACCAACTACCTGAACCACTACTACTGGGTGACCCTCGTAAGCTTCCTGATGGTGTTCCTCCCACTGCACCGCTCCATGTCGGTCGACGGTTGGCTGGCCTTGAGACGCGGACGCCGACTCGCGGCAGGCGCGTGGGATACCGTGCCGGCCGTAACGCTCTGGATTTTGCGGGGCCAGGTCGCGGTGGTGTACCTGTTCGCCGGCATCGCCAAGCTGAATCCCGACTGGCTGTTCGAGGCCCAGCCGCTCCGCATCTGGCTGCACCATCACACCGACATGCCTCTGGCGGGGCCGCTGCTGGGGGAGGCCTGGGTCGCCTACGCCATGAGCTGGTCCGGCGCTCTCTTCGACCTGACCATCGTCTGCTGGCTCCTGTGGAGACGCACCCGGCTGTGGGCGTTTCTGATAGTAGGTGCGTTTCACCTGCTGACCTGGCTGCTCTTTCCGCAAATCGGCGTGTTCCCCTGGCTGATGCTGGGCGGCGCCTTGGTATTCTTCCCGCCCAACTGGCCCAGGCGCCTGGCCGGGCGGCTGCGGACCGGGAGTAGGCGGCCCCGCCGGAGACCGCCCTTGCTCCTGCCCGAGGCGAGGCTCCGGCGGGGCTTGTCCGCACGGCCGGCGCCACCATTGCAGTCCTTGTCCTGTTTCAGTTGGCAGTGCCCCTCCGGCACTATGTTTACCCCGGCAACGTGCGCTGGAACGAGGAGGGATACAGGTTTTCCTGGCGGGTGCTGGTCACCGAAAAGGCGGGCATGGCCGAGTACCGGGTCAGAGACCCGGAAAGCGGTCGTTCTTGGCGGGTCGGACCGGAGGCGTACCTGACGCCGCTTCAGGCCCAGCGCGCCGCCACCCAGCCCGATATGATTTTGGAGACGGCCCACCTCATCTCCGGCGACTTCACGTCCAGGGGCTATCCGGGCGTACAGGTGTATGCCGACGTCTTCGTGTCGATGAACGGGCGCGAGCACCGGCGGTTGATCAACCCGTCCACCGACCTGGCGTCGGCTGCTCACGGCCTCGGGCCGAAGGGGTGGGTCCTCAGGGAGCACAGCGGCCCATCCCAGCGGGTCTATGCCCAGCGCGGGCCGCCGGACTAGCTATCGCCGTCGGTGTCGGAGAAGCCTACGGATACGCCGAGCAGACTTACCACCTCGGTGTTCAGCACCCGTTGGAGTTCCTTGAAGCTGTCGTAAACGTCCCTTACCGACTGGGGGTTATCGGCGATGGCTGATTCCAGGCTTCCCGGCACGCCGTCGACGGCCGCCGCGGCGCTCTCGATGGCTGCCGACATCCGGTGGTCGACCTCCGGCGAAAGTTGGCGCACCATGCGGCCGATGCCCAGCGCGGATGGGTCGCCGTCGGCCCCGTTGTACATCTCGGAGATTCCCAGCAGTTGACGCCGCAGGTCCTCGCGGGAGTGACCGGCGGCGCCCGAAGGAATCGCCGACGGATCGGGGTCGGCGTCCACCTCCAGGGCGGCCCCCAGCCGCATGTTGGCGATGGCGAGAACCATGAACACCAGCGAACGCAGCACCTCCGCCTCCCCTTCCCTGGGATGCAGGGAGGAAGCGGCGCTGCCGTCGAAAAACCCGGCGTAGCCCGGCGTCTGTCCGTCACCCTTCCAGTCGCGATGGATACCCTCGATTTCTTCATGGGCTACCGTGGCCAAGGCCTCCAGGTATCCGCACCTACTGAGCTGCCTGACCCGGAGAGACCTTCGCTCCCTTCTCCGAACAGCAGACGCTCCATGGCGCCGGTCCCCCTTTGGGTAGAGGGCATGAACTGCCAGACCGTCTCGACGGTAACCGGCTTTCCTTCGGCGACAGTAGGGTCGATGCGCTCCGCCGCGACCGGCCACCAACCGACCAGGGACACGGAGCGCCGCTCCACGGCCGGACCGAAGCGGTAGGCCTCGGTCATCGTCCAAGCGTCACGGGCTCGACGCCAACCGCTCCTGGCCGCTTCCAGGACAGTGGCTTCGGGCGCGGAGCACAGAGCGCCGACCAAATCAGCAAGTTGGCCTATGGAGTCGGCGGACTGTCCGTACCGGGGTACGATCACCAGACCCGACAGGCTGGTCAGGACGCCCTGGCGGGACACGGCCGAAGCTTCGCCGGGCACATCGGAGCCGTTCCCGCCGCAACCTGCTGTGGCAAACAGGAGCGCCGCGGCCAGCAGCCAGAGGCAGGAAGCATTCCGGACCGGCTTCACAGCGACTCCAGGGACCGGATCAAGGCTTCCCGCTCCTCCCCAGTGAAACCCCGGAAGGCGTCCCTGGCGCCAGCCTATTCTCCGCCGTGCCAGAGAATCGCCTCGGTTAGATTTCGGGCCCGCCTGTCGTGCGGGAATATGGTGTGCCCGTTCACTGTTTCAACCAAGCCTATCCCCCACAGCGGGAGCGTTCGCTACTCCCGGCCGGAAGCGCCGAAGTCGCCTGCGCCGTCGGCCAGCCCCTCGCCCATGTCGTGCAGCAGCAGGTCGGTGTAGGGGTAGATGGTCTGCTGGACCACCGCCTCCACCGGGTGCTCGCCGGTGGTGTGGGACGGCGTGTGGCACAGGTGGCAGCCGGCTCGGGCGAAAGTTGTACGCCGCGGACCGTCCGGGGGTCGTCGACGTTTCTCATGGCGGGCACCGCCAGGGTCTGGACGTAGAAGACGACCTTGGCCAAGCGCTCGTCGGGCATTTCAGGCGCGCCGCCGTTGGGCGCTTTCCCGCATTCAGGCTGCGCCCCGGGGCAGTTCTCTTCGGGAAACAGGCTGGAGGTTATCCCTATGTCGCCCAGGAATGCGCCAGCGGTCTGCTGCTCCACGGTCGGCTGGTTGGCCTTCCACCCGAACCGGCCCAGCGCCAGTTCTCCACTCCGCACATCCCAGACCATGTTGGGCCTTCCGGAGACCCCGTCGCCGTCGGAGTCCTCCGGGTCGGCCCGGGCCAGTATGGCCGACTCGGGGACGGCCTCCAGCAGTCCCATGCCGACAATTGACGGAGCGATTCTTGGTGAAAGCATGACTTCGGGGTGCAGCGGGCCGAAAGCCAGGCCGCCGACTTCATAGGCCACGCCCCTCAGGCTGTAGGGCTCACCGTCGTCGAATTTTCCGGGCGCTTCATGGTACACGATGACCATATGCCCTTCCGTTGGGATGAGCAGCACGGCCCGGTCCTGCAACTGCCCGCCGTAGACCGGGTCCGGCACGGGGCCGCCATGCGGATCTTGGCCGGGGATGCTCAGGCGGAGCAGCAGCCCCCGTTCGGGATCGTTCGGGCCGTCGGGAGGTTTGCCGCGGCCGTCCAGCGTATGGCAGGAAGAGCATGACAGGGCGTTGAAAGCGGGACCCAGGCCGTCGCGGCCCGTGGTGGAGGCAGGCGCGGTCACCCAATTCTGTCGGAAGAAGCTGTTGCCCACGGCGAAGGTCCGTCGCTCGTCACCCTGCAGGTTGCGGGCAGGGAGGCCGAAGGCGTTGCGGGTGCTGGTAAAGGCGGTGGTGTCGCCGCCGAGGTGTTCGACCAGCGTAATCTGCGCCGGCGGGGGCGCGTCGCCGTCAAGGAAGCAGGCGAAGCTGGCCACGGGCGCACAAACCAGGGCGACGGCCAGGGAGAAGACCCCCAGCCGCCGCAATCCGGCTGCTAGTACCGTTTCAATTTAATCCTGATGGATATACATGTTGGAGTTTACTGCGGGCGTCTTGAGTGGAGAACCGCCAGTCTATGACGGCGCCAGCATCGTTGCGCTCGCGTTCGAGGGCGGCGACCTCCTGCCGCAGCAGCACTTCATCGCCGACCCGGCGGTTCAGACACTGTCTGCTGAAGACGCTCAACTCGATCTCGGCCATGTTCAGCCAGCTTCCATGCACGGGAGTGTGGTGCAGCTCCAAGCGCTTGGCTATACGACGCGCTTCGGACGCTCCAAATGCTTCGTAGAGCGAGCCCAACTTGTGCGTATTGAGATTGTCCAACACCAGCCGGACCACCCTGGCGTGGGGGTACGCCTGGTCAACCAGCCAGCGCATCTGGTGAGCAAAGTCCACCGCAGTGCGGCGCCCGGTCACTTCGGCATGTCTCCATCCGCCCTTCGGTTCACAGAACATGAACAGGTTTCGGGTACCGTTTCGCTGGTACTCGGTGTCATAGCGTTCCACCCGTCCGGGCTTGGCCTTGATGGGCGGCCTCACGTCCTCGATCAACTGCTTGGAGGTCTCGTCGAAACACACCACCGGACGCTCCGGGTCGTAGTCTTCGTGGTACAGGTCCAGCACATCCTCCATCCGGGCCACGAACTCCCCGCTCACCTTGGGGATGCACCACTCTTTCTTCTTCCATGGTTTGAGTTCGTTTTTTTGAGTATCTGGCGCACCGTCTCCAGGGATATGCTCCCGGCAAACTCCATCGCCACCACCTTGTCAGCAAGTAGCTGGAGCGTCCAGTGCGCGTGTCCTTCGGGCGCATTGCTGCACGCGATGGCGACGAGGTGCGCCTCCTGTCTGCCGCTCAGCTTGCGCTCACGGCCTGACCGTGGCCGGTCGTTGATTGCGGCTTCCACCCCCTCCTCGACGAACCGTCTGCGCACTCTGGCAACAGTGGCGGCGTTGAGCGAAACCGCCTCAGCTACCTCGCGGTCTGCGAGTCCTTCGTCAGCTTTCAACAGCGCAAGGGCCCGCTTTACCGTGCGGGCCAACGGCTTGCCACGGCCGGATGTTTCAATCAGAGCGGAGCGTTCGGATTGGGTCAGTTCGACTTTGTATTTGGAGACAGGCATGTCAGGTACGGCCTCGCTAAAGGATTTTACCCAAGCCTACCTGATCTTCTTTATGATTGTAAGACTTTCCGATCGTTGAGCGAAACCGCCTCAGCTACCTTCTGCGGAGGTGCTTTCAACAGCGTCGAAGGGCCCGGGGATGGTACTAGTGTGCCGGAGGGCTCGGTCACACTAGCTGACCGTGATGGTTATTCCCACTTCCTCAGCCGCCGCCACGATGGTGTCGGTCTGCTCCTCCAGCGACACGATGGTTCTCAGTACCGCCGCCCTTCCCGGCTCGTCGCTGGCGATCGTTTCCCGGAGGTGCAGGTCGAAGGGACCGGGGATGGCGGCGGCCAAGGCGACGCTGCGGTCGATTTCCATCGCCAGGCGGTCGGCCAGGGCGGGGTTGGCGACGGCCGCCAGAGTCATCACGCCCGGGCCGGAGACGACTCCGTAGTTTCCGGTGAAGACCATCTGGATGCCGCGGGCGTTGCCGACGATGTCGGCGGTGGTGTTGTCGGAGAAGCAGGAATGCTCGTCCTCCTGCGACCGCTCTTCGTAGGCGACGGTCATGCGCTCGCCGGCCAGCTCGCCCCGGCTGAGCTCGCCGATCCCGGTAATGATGTTGGTGAGGGCGTCGTCGGCCTCCATCGCCAGGAACTCGGCATGGTAGTTGCCGGAATCGCCGGGGGCCTAGCAGCGTGTCCGAGGATTGCCTGAAAGGATTTGCGTGGCTGCCGCGATTAGCCGGCGGCGACCGTTCCTGCCGTTGACGGATGCAGACGGGCTGATAGTCTCTCGAAAATCATGTTGCCCACGGCCCACGACTCCTCCTTGATATTCCCGGTGGGGCCGTTGCACCGTGCCTTGCCGGGCGGCGCAGCCCCAAACCGGAACAGCTTGAGCAGGTTGTGCCCGGTGCAGATCAGCGACCACTCCCGGTTCACCTTTTCCAGTCCCCGCAGTAGGAACTGCCGGAAACCCCGCCCCTGCTTGATCTGACCGAATACCGGCTCCACCGTCTCCTTGCGCAGGCCGTAACGCTCTCGTCCCCGCTTGGTCCGCAACTTCCGGCGCATCTGGTCCCTGGCCGACAGGGGGTTTGGTATGCGGCCCCGGGGCGCCGGCGGCAACTCCCTCCAGTGGCGGGTCCGGTCCGGCGCGACGAACGGGTCCACTCCCAGGGCATAGAGTTCTTCGACCGCCTTGGCCGAGTAGTAGCCGGCGTCGGCGGAAACCTCCTTTGGGGCTGCGCCGACATTGCTGGTGGCCTCCTCCACCATGGCCACGGCCTGTCCCTTGTCGGAAGGCAGGTTGGTGGCCCGGGCCGCCACGATCACCTGGCGGGTGCTGTCCACCACCGCCTGGCAGTTGTAAGACTGCTGAAAATCTTTGCCGCCGGGTACGGGCATGATCCGGGAGTCCGGGTCGGTGAAGTTGCGCTGCGTCTTGTCCCCGGGAACGCCCGGATGATTCCGGCCCTCTGACTCAGCCTGTTCTGCCGCCTCCCTAGCCTCCGCCTCCAGTGCCGCCTTGGCCTCCCTTATCCTCCGCAGCCGGCTCTCCCGGAAGGCCAGTTCCTCCGGCAGATCATCTCCCCGCTTGTCCCTGCCGTACCTGCGGTCCTCCTCAGCATCAACCTCCTGGGCCCGCCGGAGCAGTTCGTCCGCCTCGCCCGCCAACTGCTCCTCCTTCTCTTTCATCCGTCCGTAGCTCATCGCCTTGTGCTTCGACGCATTGGCCCTCACCTTGGTGCCGTCCAGCGCCACTTGGCCCAGCTTCACCAGCCCCGCTTTCTGGCACAGTTCCAGCACCTGCCGGAACAGACCGGCCAATGCCGCCAAGTGGTCCTTGCGGAAGTCGGAGACGGTGCGGAAATCCGGGGTGTTGTTGGCCGCCAGCACCCGGAAGGCGATGTCCTCGTGCAGGTGCCGGGCGATGCGCCGGGACGACGCCACCCCGGTGCAGTAGCCGTAGAGCAGCACCTTGACCATCATTCCGGGGTGATAGGGAGGGCCGCCCCGTTGCTCCTCATAGCGGCTGGTGATGGCCGACAGATCCAACTGGTCCACCACGTCGGAGATGAAGTAGGCCAGGTGGTCCGGCGGCAGCCACTCCTGCAGCGCCGCCGGCAGCAGCAACTGCTGGTCAGGGTCGTAAGGCCGGAAGGTCTTGCTCATCGGCGACGGCTCCATGCGCTTGATGCTCGCGCCATCATACCCCAGCGCTCTTTTCAACGGTGTTTCTCGGACGGGCTGCAAGGCTAGCCAACGACAGCATTTGGCAGGACCTGAGGTGCCTGGCGAAACGGGCAGAGGTATACCTGCAGGACACTTGCCATATCTTCCGCCGGACCTTTGCGGCCAACGCGGTCAGGCAAAACATCCCCAGGCAGTACGTCCAGGCGGTCGCGGGGTGGCCAACTTCCCATATGCTGGACCATTACGTGGCCGCGATGGAGGCTGAGCAGAGTGCGATAGACGCCTTCCGGGAGTTCAAGCCCTTCGGAAGCTAACATGCTATCAGGCGCTACCCTGCGGGAATTTACTCAGAGTGTTCGGGTAGCGCCCTTCGGTGCTCTCCCTACAGTGGGCCGTCAGGTCCATCTCCAGATACCTCGGACGACGGCCGCCCCGTTGAGCGAGGTACGGATTGGAATAGCCGACTCAGCTGACGGCGGAAATCAACAACAACCTCTCCGAGCGGCTACAGGGCACGTACCGCTCCCGCACCAAGACCCTGCGCGGACTGGACAATGTGGCCAGTGGCCAGCGATACCTCGACGGCTGGACCATCACCTACAACCTCTTTCGCGGCCACCACAGCCTGCGGAGCCGGATGTCAGGCTACCGGGCCAAGATAACCGCGCCATCGTTCAACGAATGGGCCGACGTGGTAAAAGCCGGGGCCGCGTCTCCCCAGCCGGTAAAGGCGGAGACGCGGTCAGCCCCGAAAGCAGTTGCCAAGATTGAGCCGCCCAAAGCCGGGGCAAGGAAGGCGGGCAACTTGGCGGTGATGAGTCCGATACCGGAGAGGGACCTGGCCGCCATGCCGAAGGCCATGCGGCCTAAGTTGCAGGAACCGAAGGTGAAGAAAGCGACCGGCCGACGAGCGCAACGAAACGCCCACGCCTACCTGAAAGTCCGGGAACGCCGCGGGCGCAAGGTGGCCTAGAAGTGGTGATACCCCGGAAACAAACGAAACCGTCAGGACTAATCAAAAGGACGCAGAGAGCCTCAGGTTAGCACTGGCCTGGCCAAGAGAAAAGGAACGCTTCCAGCGCGTGGGGCCACTCCCAAGCGGTTGTAGCGGCACGTAGTAAACCCTGTCATCGTTAACCGAAGCGTCCTTTGGTTCGATCAGCGCCAGACTTGCCGCCCGCTTCAATTCGCCGAGTTCCCGCTAGATGCTCATTTGTCTCCACCGAACCCGCCGTAGGTGGGCCTCCATGGATCCCTTATCGGTGCCCCTGGAACAATTCGCTCGCAATGACACCGGCGAGGGCGTCAGGAGAGGACAGTATATGGGCCTTTTTGGTAGAATCCGGGCACGCGACGGGAGGGGACCGATGAGCACGTTTGAAGAAGGATTCGCCGCAGCGGAGAACGCGGCTGATTCGGTGTTGAATACGCTGGGCGATGTTACCAGGCTCGCCCGGCAAATGCGAAAGGCCGCTCAGGACGGCAACATCGCCGCTGTCAGGAGGTCGAGCGAACGGCTTCAGGACAGCATCAACCTGATTCGGCAGGAGGTGGGCAACGCCGCCGAAGCCTGGCCGTTCACGCCGGATAACGAGCGGGAGTACCTGCAGGAAAAGTACGCCGAGGAGTTGAAGTCGGAAGCCGGAAAGAAGGGCCTCCAGGTATTCGACCGGGATGGCAGGCTGATTGCGCATCCTTCGGTGGTCCGGGTCATGCCGGGCGACCGGGCGGTCCAGGTCAACCGGCGGCAGATGTCCGCAATCCGCCCCAGCAAAGTGGTCGGAGTCCTGGAGGACCTTCAGCAGAGACCTCCCCGGTTCAACCCACAGCAATTCCTGGACTCCCTGTATCAGGCCTACATCGCCCTCACCGGATCCGGGACCGCGGATAGACTGAAGCTGGGAGAGGTGGGGCAAGTGGTGAGATTGGACCGCATCTACGACCTTTTTACCGGTCTGCCCGGGGCCAAACGCGACTACGGCCTGTTGGATTTTGCGAGGGACCTTTACAGCCTGGAGGCCAGCGGCATCAAGGAGGTCAGGGCAGGGACGAGAGTTTCATTCCCGGCGTCCACCGGCACAAGAAGCTCGCGCGGTACCATCCCCTTCGTAGCGCCGAGCGGGGAAACTATCGTCTATTACGGCATTCAATTCACCGGAGCCGCCCAGTGACCAATATCCTGCCAATCCGCGAATGGCTGGACGTCATCAGAGACGAATACCTTGATCGGTTCGTCAAGGACGGCGGTTCTTCCATCAAGTTCGCCGTGCCTACTGGGGAAGACTCGGCCCCCCTGGTGCAAGATGCGCTTGCCAGGATGGCTTCCAACCTGGGTTATAAGGCGGTGACCGTCGATTCGGCCGAGACCCGGGTCCAGATGCCGCAGGAGATTTTCTTCCGCATCGCCTCACAGATTGACTGGAGACTCCTGGCCAGGCGGATGGTGCTGCGGCTGTGCGAGGACCTACCCTACCAAACGGGGTCAATCGACCCGGAGGCCGAGCCTCCGATTCTCCAGGCTATCAGCGCCGCCAACGCGGTGGAGGAAAGCCAAATAGCCCTGGACCTGCGCAGGGCGCTGCCCCAAGCCGTAACCCGGAACCAGAATATGTCCAGGGACTTCAGACTCGCCATGACCCATCTATGTCTCACGGAAATGGGCGGCGCCGGGCAGAACCTCGAGGCGGCGCCACTGATCGAATGGCTGACCGGCCGAAGCAGGAGAGTTTCCAACGTCCGGGCATACCTCATCTACAACAGCATCAGCCGCACCAACGCCAGACACTTCCTGGAATCCCTACTGTACTGGGTGAGGCACGTTGGCCATGCGGGCACCGTTGTCATTCTCAATAACTCGCGGTTGACGCTGCGGCGGAACCCCAGGGACGGGTTGCGCTTCTATTCCCGTTCGTCGGTGATGGACCATTACGAACTCTTGAGGGAGTTCATCGACAGCACAGACCGGCTGGAAGGGTTGCTTATGGTAGTCCTGGCCAACGAGGGTTTCCTGGACCCGGACGAGCAAGGCAAGGGCTATGTCATCTACCGCGCCCTCATGGGCAGGATTGCCGACGAGGTACGCGCCCGCAGCCAGGCCAATCCTATGTCCACGCTGGTCCGTTTGGCGGACACAACCGGCTAGGGGTTATCGACATGGTTGACAGCGCAAACGTCCGGAGCTTGAAGAACCGCCGCGCACTGGAAGCTCTTAGGAACGGAGTTCCCAACGGTGATGCCGTAGCCGTGCTGGGGTGTAACCAACCGGCTGTCGAGAGCGATTTCAATGAACTCCTGTCCCGCGAACTCCTGTCCCGCGCATCCCATGAGTCGGAGCCGCCCGAGTCCAGCGTCGGGATGCTGGTGGCCGGAGACTTCGGTTCAGGGAAGTCGCACCTGCTGGGTTGGCTGGAAACCCAGGCCCTGGCCCGGAACTTCGTGTGCAGCCGAGTCGTCATTAGCAAAGAAACTCCCCTATTCGACATGGACAAGGTATTCAGGTCCGCCGTTGAAAACGGTAGGGTGCCCGAAATCACCGGACACATGGTGGAGGAGCTCGCGCAGAAACTGGACTACAACTCCCAAAGCTACACCGATTTCTTCGAATGGGCCAACCGGGAAGACAACGGCCTGCATAGAATTTTGCCGGCCACTCTGATGATCCACAAAAAGGACAAGGACAGTGACCCCGATCTGCTGAACCAGATCAACTGGTTCTGGTCGGGAGAGAGGATTCAGTTAAAGGACGTGCGCGACGGATTGAGGCATGTCGGTGAAATCCAGTCCTATCCCTTCCGGGCGCCAGCGGCCAGGGATATGCCGCCCCAGAAGTTGAGGTTTCTGCTCGAACTCATTAAGGCCGCCGGTTACCGGGGTTGGGTGATCCTGATGGACGAAATCGAACTGGTTGCCAACTACAGCGTGCTCCAGCGGGCTAGGTCGTATGCCGAGTTAACCCGGTGGATGGGTCAGGCGGCAGACGAAAAGTACCCGGGGCTTGTCGTGGTGGGAACGGTTACCGCCGACTTCGCCTCGGTTGTACTCGACGAGAAGGAAGACCGTGACAAGGCCGCTCCCCGCCTGCGGGCAAGACAGCGGGATGCGGACAACCTGGCCGCGGCCCGGGCTGAGACCGGGATGCGGCTCATCGAACGAGGACAGCACCTGCTGGCCGATCCCGACGACGAGATGCTGTCTAATCTGTATGACCGGCTGAAGGTGATCCACTCCGAGGCGTATAGCTGGGCGGCTCCCGACATAGACCACAATATTAGTCAGGGAGGGCGGCGTCGTATCCGGTCGTTCGTCCGGCGGTGGATCAACGAATGGGACCTGCGCCGGTTATATCCTGATTCGGAACCGGATATCGAGGAAACCGAGCTTCAATTCCGGTATGAAGAAGACACGACCCTGGAACAGCCGCATTCCGACGATTCCGAGACACGAGGCGTCCGCGATGTCGACACGCCTTCCAACCTGAGTTAGGGACACAGCGTTGCCGATACCGTTCCGCGATCTGGGCGAAGACGGACCTTCCGGTCTGGCCGCCTATCTCCGTTTCATCGACGAGCCGGACGGCAAGGGCGTCCGCGGCGCTCTGTTCGTAATGTCCACCCGCGGGGAACCCTTGGAATTCTCCTTCACCAGAATAGACGTTCCCTCGGGTGTCCTCTGGCGCCCCGGCCGGGCGAAAAGCCGGGCCGTATCACTGTTGGCCAAGTCGCTGTTCGAGTCGGTCAGCAGGCTGCCCGACGTGGTACTGGCCTTGGCTCGAGAGACGCCGCCAACGGTGTTTTCCGAGGAGGTTGAGGCGCAGGCGCCCCTTTGCCGGGTGGCGATGGAAGATTCCCAACCAATGGCCCCGTCGGAAGAGGCCCAACCTCTTTCCGCGGCTCTTACACTCTATTGGACAAACGGTTTGCCCCTGCCCGGGGGAACGCCCGCCAGGACCGTTGATCTTCTGGTCAACCACGGGTTGCTGGTAGAACCCTTCGAGCGTGCCGCGCTGGGGATACAAGAGGCTTTTGAAGCATGAAGTTGCTGCCGACCTGGTGGAGAAGCGACACGACGTCCCGCCGCGGAGCTTTGTTTTCTCGGCGGCGGCAACCAGGGGTCGAGCCAGTGCTGCGTCTCCCTGTGCTCCAGTTTGATCCTTCCCAGGTCGGGAATATGCCATGCAGCGCCGGCCGGCCCGCGCCCGTAAACTCGTTGCCGACGCCTGCGACCGTGGTGCCGGAACAGGTCACTTTGGTCGTCTTGGACCCGGCCGCAGGCCCCACGCCGTCGGCATCGTCCACCCCGCAAAATAGAAGCAGGTCCTCATCATCCGACGCGGGCCTGCCTGCGGGAAGGCGGACACCAGTCGAACGGTCCTTGGCCGCCCGGCTGAGGTCCGTACTCTCTCCACCCATCGGCTCGCTGCTGCCCGGTCCCGGCTCGGTCCTTACGTGGCCCGGAGAACTCATGCCGTTCCAGTCGAACGGCGTCCGGGCGTTAATCGGAAGCGAGAGAATGCTTCTTGCCGACGACATGGGGCTGGGGAAAACCGTGCAGGTCATCGCCGCCCTGCGGATTTTGATGGTGCAGCGGAAAATCGAGACGGCCTTGGTGGTGGCTCCCGCCTCGGTCCTGGATCAATGGCGTCAGGAACTGTACAAGTGGGCGCCGGAATTGAGGGTAATGACCATCAGGGGCAGCCCTACGGAACGCGGTTGGCAGTGGGCGGCCGAGGTCCACGTGGCGTTAGTCGGCTACGAGACGCTGCGGTCGGACTTCACCGATAACCTCCAGTCCCCCCTACGCAAAAAGACTTGGGACGTTCTGGTTGCGGACGAGGCCCAACGAATCAAGAACCGCAACGCCACCAGCTCCTCCGTGAAGGGAGTCATGCGACTGCGGTCGTGGGCTCTTACCGGCACCCCGCTGGAGAACAGCGAAGAAGAGCTCGCGTCTATCGTAGAGTTCGTGGACCACTCGGGACCGGATTTGCAGATGCACTACTCCCCCGGCCTCCAGCTCCGGGAGCGGCACCGCGAGTTGCAGCTTCGGCGAAAAAAGGAAGAGGTGCTTCAGGACCTTCCGCCCAAGTCGACTATCAAGCTGGCTATTCCATTGCTGCCCCGGCAACGGCGGAGCTACGAGCGGGCGGAACAGGAAGGAATCGTGCATCTGAGGGAATTGGGCTCGGATGTCCGGGTGCAGCACGTTCTGGAGTTAATCGCCCGGCTGAAGCAGATATGCAACTCGGACCCCCAGACCGGGCAGTCCGCCAAATTCGAGGATATCCGCCAGCGGGTCGAGACGCTAGCCGGGCAGGGCCATCGGGCTATCGTATTCTCGCAGTACACCAGCTCCGGGTTCGGAGTCGACG
The DNA here is from genome assembly GCA_965197575.1 of Dehalococcoidia bacterium. Classification (GTDB taxonomy): domain Bacteria; phylum Chloroflexota; class Dehalococcoidia; order Lucifugimonadales; family UBA3495; genus VXOI01. The sequence continues at coordinate 3,220,715 of OZ240214.1, read as the reverse complement.
CCATGTCCGGGGTTCTGCGGGAGTTCTATCCGCTGACCTTCACCGGCGCCCATACGCTGGAGGAAAGGCGGGACACAATCCGCCGGTTCAGGACCGATGAACAGCATAAGGTCCTGATCGTCTCACTCAGGGCCGGCGGCGTCGGACTGAATCTTCAGGAAGCCTCCTACGTATTTCACCTCGACCGCTGGTGGAATCCGGCAGTGGAGCGCCAGGCGGAAGACCGCAGTCACCGGTACGGACAAACCGTCCCGGTCCACGTGTTCAAGTACTCCTGCATCGATACCATTGAGGAACGCATAGACCGGATACTGGGGCTGAAGCAGGACCTATTCGACGAGCTGGTGGACGACGTCTCCATCGACCTGGCCGAGCGCCTCTCGGTGGACCAGCTCTTTGGCCTGTTCGGTTTGGAGAACCCTTCCGGCAAGTCCGGGTGATAGAGCGCGCACGGTCAGCCCTGTCTAAACCAGGCGTCTATGTCCAGCCCGGTGTGCTGGCAGGCCCGCAGCACGACCTCCCCGGCAGCCCTAGCGTCCTCAGCCGCGTCGTGATGCCGGAAGACGATGCCCAAGTCGCCCGCTATGGCCGCCAGGTTCCACCTGCGCCGGTATTTCTGCGGCCAAGCGCGGCGGGCAATCATGGCGCTGTCGAGCCAGGTTGTCCGAATTGGCCCCAGCCCATACCGGTCCATCGCCCCGTTCAGCGCTGCCCGGTCGAATCCCGTATGGCTCACCAGCACTGTCCCCTCCAGCAAACGGCGCAGCCAGGGCTCTACTTGAGGCAGAGTCTTGCTGCCCCGGACAGTTCTTTCGTCAATTCCGTGCAATTTGACATTGAAGGCGTTGAACTGTGCTTCAGGATTGACCAGGACTGACAGTTGCTCCTTGATTTCGCCCGCACGGATACGGACAATCCCGATCTGACAGATGCTGGCGGGATCGGCGTTTGCCGTTTCGACATCAATGACATTGAACGTCAGGTTGCCCATGCAGTCCTTCAGCTACAGCGGCGCGCGCTGATTTCCCCAACCAGTTTCATCCGAGTTCGCACCGAACGCAAGGACCGCCCGGCGCCGATAGAGCGCAGGGATTACGGAGGCGATGATGACAAACCTCGATACCGCGCCGGCCTACACCCGGTCCCATTGGGCCAAGTCGGAGCCGCGCGACGGCTACCCTAAGCGCATCCACCTGCTGGAGCACCACTTGGCCGACGTGGGCGCCTGCTTCGAGGCCCTGCTCGCTCAGCCGACGATCCGGCAGCGGCTGGCCCGCTCCGGCGGGCTGGACGTACTCGACGAGGCGACGGCGGCCCGGCTTTCCCTCTTCGCCGCGTTGCACGACATCGGCAAGGTCAACGTCGGCTTCCAGACACGGATTTGGCGGGACGCCGACCTTCCTGCCGGTCGGCGCAAGCCGGGACACGCCGGTCACTACCATGAGCTGGCCCCGGTGATGAGGGGCGATGACGGCGCGACTACTGATTGGTTCTTCGACAACCTGGGCTGGTGGTGGGACGCCACGGAGTCTTGGGACGATTGCGGCGGCGAGACTGTCTGCGCCCTGTTCGTCGCCGCGCTGTCGCACCGCGGGCAGCCTTTGCCGCTGGAGGGGCGTCTGGGCTCCAATCCTGCGCTTTGGGGTTCCTTGGGCTCGGCTGCGCGGAGTCAATGGCTGTCCGCCGGGCGTTTCAACCCCGACGACGCCCCACCGCTGGCGAAGCACATAACTCGCCCTACCCTGCCGTCAGTGTCATGTCTCCCGCCGGAGGACACATCACATCCATGGGTGAGAACCAGCGTCAGAAGACCGTCGACATCGCCGCCGCGCCGCTGATGCACGACTTCCGCGCGGCGGAACGGGCCTTGGAGGCGGCGCGGGCCGGGGCCAAGGTGCTGGTCGTCCGCAACACGGCCACCTACGCCATCGGCGCCTAGCAGGCGGTGGAGGAACGGGCGGCATCGGATGGCGACCGTGCCTTACTGTTTGCCTGCCGGGACATCCCGACGCTGCATCATGGCCGCTTCGCCGCGGACGACCGCCAACTGCTGGATCGCGAGGTGGAGGCGCGGCTGGGCAGAGAACGCGGCTCCGGCGGCGCGGTTCGCGGTTATATTCGGCACGCAGACCTTGGAGCAGTCGCTGGACATTGATGCCGACCTGTTGATTACCGACCTGTGCCCGACGGATGTTCTGCTGCAACGGATCGGCCGCCTGCACCGCCACCCGCGCAGCGACCGGCCTGCAGGCTACCACGCGCCCGCCTGCATCGTTTTGACGCCGGAAGGTAGCGACCTTTCCGGCCTGTTTAAGGGCGGGCCGGACCGTAACGGGCTTGGCCCCCACGGGCACGTTTACAAGGACCTGCGCATCCTCGAAGCCACCCGGCGGCTGATCGGCGAGTACCCCCGGTGGAGCATCCCCCGCATGAACCGCGAGTTGGTGAAGCGGGCAACCCACCCCGCTGTGGTGGAGGGCATCACCAAACCCGCCTTCATGCAGCCAACCGCCCGCTCCAAAGAGCGAGAGAAGGACTACAAGAACATGGTCGCTACCCCCGACGAACTAGTACCGCGTCAGTGTGAAACCGATGGATAGATACGCCGGAGCTTGTGCCGGGCATCGGTGGTGGAGAATCTCCAGTCGATAGTTGCCGCGGCCCGATTTCGCTCGGTCTCCAGGGCTGCGATTTCCCGTTTGAGCGGCGCCTCATCTTCAATGCGGCGATTCAAGCATTGGTTGCTGAAGACGCTGAACTCAATCTCTGCCATGTTGAGCCAGCTTCCGTGCTTGGGAGTATAGTGAAACTCCAACCGTTGGATCACCCACCTGGCCTCCTTCGGTTTAAAGGTCTCGTATAGGGAAGCAAGTCTATGGGTGTTCAGGTTGTCCAGCACCACTCGGACCTTCTCCGCTTCGGGGTAAGCAGCATCGGCCAGCCAGCGCATCTGATGGGCGAAGTCTTCCATGGTGCGGCGCCCGGTCACCGCCACGTGCCTCCAGCCGGCCAGCGGCTCACAAATCATGAACAAGTTCCGGGTTCCATTGCGCGGGTATTCGTAATCAAACCGCTCCCGCCGTCCCGACCTGGCCGGAATGGGTTCCCGCTTCTCCGACACCAACTGCTTGGAGGTCTCGTCGAAACAGACTACGGGCCGCTGGGGGTCATGGGGTTCGGCGTAGCGGTCCAGCAGGTCCTCCATGCAGGCTACGAACCCGGCGCTCACTTTTGGGATGCACCACTCCTTCTTCCGCCAAGGCTTGAGTTCGTTTTTTCAACACCTGCCGGACCGTCTCCCGGGAGATGGATTCGGTCAACTCCAGTTCCACCGCCTGGCCGGCCAGCAATCGCAAGGTCCAGCGGGCGTGCCCTTCCGGGGGTGCGCTGCAGGCCACGGCCACCAAGCGGGCTTCCTGCTTTCCATCAAGCTTGCGCTGTTGCCCGGGCCGCGGCAGGTCCTCAAGGGCACGCTGCAACCCCCCTTCCACGAAACGCTGCCGCGCCCGGCTGACCGTGGCGGGGCCCGCCAGCAGAGCTTCGGCCACCTCTTGGCCGGTAAGGCCTTCATCGGCTTTACACAAAATCAAACACCGCTTCACTTTACGCCCCGAGGATTTGCCCCGCCGGGTGATACCCAACGAATGCTCCCGTTCATCCTCGGTCAAGTCCACTCGATATAGCTTGGCCGGCATTCCCCTCACCTCCTCACAATCAAAGAACGCCTCCATTATATCAATTCTTATATTTGTCAAAAATAGCCGGCCGCGGTACTAAACTAAAGCCAAGGTGAAATGTACATATCGCTAGACCGCACTGTCGGTCGCCCCCAGTTGGGACGTAAAGGTGAGATGAAGTGCCGTGGAGTCCTTTAGGTCGTCTTCAAGACCCCCGAAATGCACATCCCACCTTGGTATTGGTTTAGTACCGTTTCCAGTTAGATTTATTGATACTGGAAGGCTGCCTCTAACTCTGGATTCCTGCTTGCGCGGGAATGATTAACAGATATCCGATATAAGGCATATTCAAGTGGAAACGGCACTAGTAGTTCAACAACCTTGAATTGCTGGATATAGAGACTTCAGTTTGATGCGCGCATCCTCGGTGGTGAAGCGCCAGTTCACTTGTATCTTGTCCCGGTTGCGTCGGCCTTGCCAAGCGTTGACCTCGCGGCGCAGGATACTTTGGCTGGCCATACGCCGGTCCAGACATTGCCGGGCCAGCACCCCGATCTCAATCTCGGCCATGTTCAGCCAACTCCCATGTTTCGGCGTGTAGTGGACCTCCAGCCGTTCGGCGATGCGCCGCGCCTCGGCAGGCTCAAACGCCTCGTACAACGAGGCCGGATGGTGGGTGTTCAGGTTGTCCATCACCAGCACAATCCGGTCCTTGCCAGCATAGTCCTCATCCACCAGCTTCTTGATCTGCCGCGCCCAATCCACTTTCGTGCGGCGGTCCGTCACTTCGACCCGCCGCCATCCTGCCAAGGGCGCAAACAACATGAACCGGTTGCTCACGCCATTGCGCTCGTATTCGTAATCGTACACCGCCGCCGCGCCCGGCCCGGCCGGCCGCCCCACCCGGGTCTCCTTCACTTGCTGTTTGCTGGTCTCATCCAGGCACACCAGCACTTCGTTGTCCCCGTAGGAGCGCTGGTAGACTTCCAGTACATCTTCCATCGCGCACACAAAGTCCGCGTTGCTTTCAGGCGGGATGCACCAGCACTCTTTCAGCCAGGGCTTGAGTTCGTTTTTTTAAGCGCCTGGCGCACCGTCTCGCCGCTGATGCTCTCCACTATCTCGCATTCGACCAGCTGGTCCGCCAACAACTTCAGCGTCCAACGCACGCGGCCTTCCGGCGGTTCCGCACAGGCCAACGCAATCAAGTGGGCTTCCCCGGCGCCATCCAGTTTCTTCTGACGGCGGCGCAGTTGCCGCTTACGGTTCAGCGCCGCCTCAATCCCTTCCTCCACACAACAACGGCGCACCCTTTCAACCGTCGCGCTGCTAATCTTGAGAACTCTGGCAATCTCTTCGTCCTTCAGGGACCCGTCTGCTTGCGCCTCATTGCTCAGCAGCAAGATGCGGGCATGGGTCTGCTTATACGCCGCCGCACGCCCGCGGGAAACCAACGCCTTCAGTTCCTGTTGCTCTTCGGTTGTCAGCTTGATACGGTATTTCTTGGCCGGCATGACGATTCTCCCTTGCTCCAATCCACTAATCCCTATGCTTGGGAGAATACATCCTTCATGCCTCATTTCAAAGCTGTTGGTCTACTAGTACCGTTTCAATTTAATCCTGATGGATAGATATGTTGGAGTTTACTGCGGGCGTCCTGGGTGGAGAACCGCCAGTCTATGACGGCGCCAGCATCGTTGCGCTCGCGTTCGAGGGCGGCAACCTCCTGCCGCAGCAGCACTTCATCGCCGACCCGGCGGTTCAGACACTGTCTGCTGAAGACGCTCAACTCGATCTCGGCCATGTTCAGCCAGCTTCCATGGGTGGGAGTGTGGTGCAGCTCCAGACGCTTGGCTATACGACGCGCTTCGGACGCTCCAAATGCTTCGTAGAGCGAGCCGGGCTTGTGGGTGTTGAGATTGTCCAACACCAGCCGGACGACCCTGGCGTGGGGGTACGCCTGGTCAACCAGCCAGCGCATCTGGTGAGCAAAGTCCACAGCAGTGCGGCGCCCGGTCACTTCGACGTGTCTCCATCCGCCCTTCGGTTCACAGAACATGAACAGGTTCCGGGTCCCGTTTCGCTGGTACTCGGTGTCATAGCGCTCCACCCGTCCGGGGGCGGCCTTGATGGGAGGCCGCCCATCCTCGAGCAACTGCTTGGAGGACTCGTCAAAACACACCACCGGCCGCTCCGGGTCGTACTCTTCGTGATAAAGGTCCAGCACATCCTCCATCCGGGCGACGAACTCCCCGCTCAGCTTGGGGATGCGCCATTCCTTTTTCTTCCACGGCTTGAGTTCGTTTTTTTGAGTATCTGGCGCACCGTCTCCAGGGAGATGCTCCCGGCAAACTCCATCGCCACTACCTTGTCCGCCAGCAGATGGAGCGTCCAGTTTACATGTCCTTCGGGTGGACTGCTGCACGCGATGGCGACGAGGTGCGCCTCCTGTCTGCCGCTCAGCTTGCGCTCACGGCCTGACCGTGGCCGGTCGTTGATTGCGGCTTCCAGCCCCTCCTCGACGAACCGTCTGCGCACTCTGGCAACAGTGGCGGCGCTGATCGAAACCGCCTCAGCCGCCTCACGGTCTAAGAGTCCTTCGTCAGCTTTCAACAGCGCAAGGGCCCGCTTTACCGTGCGGGCCAACGGCTTGCCACGGCCGGATGTTTCAATCAGAGCGAAGCGTTCGGATTGGGTCAGTTCGACTTTGTATTTGGAGACAGGCATATCAGGTACGGCCTCGCTAAAGGATTTTACTCAAGCCTACCTGATCTCCCTTATGATTGTAAGACTTTCTGGAAACGGTACTAGTAGTCAGTCAACTTGGTTTTAGGATTTGTTAAATAAGGGGGCCAAATAGGTTGCCCTGTCTGGCAGGAAGAGTCGATGGCGGAGGTGGCGGTGATGGTAAGGGACAAGTACGCGGTGCGGCTGACGCCGGAACAACGGGAAGAACTCCGGCGTCTGATCCGGGTTGGGAAAAGCACGGCGCGGGTGAGCGCCAGGGCGCGGATTCTGCTAAAGAGCGACGACGGTTGGCCGGCGCCCCGGGTGGCTGAAGGGCTGGATGTGGCGCTGAGCACGGTGTACCGGGTCAAGCAGCGCTTCAGCGAGGATGGGTTGGCTGGGGTCCTGAAGGACCGTCCCCAAGCCCACCGGCCCCGCAAGCTGGACGACCGGGGCGAAGCCCGCCTGATCGCCCTGGCCTGCCGCCCGGCCCCGGAAGGCCATGACCACTGGACCCTGCGCCTTTTGGCTGGCAAGGTGGTGGAGTTGGGGCTGGCGGCTTCCATGTCCCACGAGGGGGTGCGAAAGCGTCTTAAAAAAACGCTCTCAAGCCGTGGCGGAAGAAGGAGCGGCGCATCCCCCAGGTGAGCGCCGGGTTTGTGGCCCACATGAAGGACGTCCTGGACCTGTACCAGGAACCCCATGACCCCCAAAGGCCGGTGGTCTGCTTTGACGAGACCTCCACCCAGTTGTTGGCCGAGACCCGGCCTGCTTTGCCGCCCCGGCCGGGACTGCTGCGGCGGGAGGACTATGAGTACCGGCGGGAGGGAACCCGCAACCTGTTCCTGGCCTGCGAGCCCTTGGCCGGCTGGCGGCCGGTGGAGGTCACCGAACGGCGCACCATGCAGGACTTCGCCACCGGATGCGCTGGCTGGCGGACGAGGCTTACCCGGAAGCCCAGGTGGTGCGAGTGGTCCTGGACAATCTGAACACCCACCGCACGGCGTCTTTGTACGAGACTTTCCCGGCAGCTGAGGCCCGGAGGATGGCCCGGCGGCTGGAGTTCCACTACACCCCCAAGCACGGCAGTTGGTTGAACATGGCGGAAATCGAGTTCAGCGTACTGTCCCGCTGTTGCCTCAGCCAGCGGCTCCCCAGCGAGGAGGCCCTGCGGCGGGAGGTCCAAGCCCTGGTCACGGAGCGAAACGCCGCCCAGGCCGCCATCAACTGGCGGTTCAATACCCAGGACGCCCGAACCAAACTTCACCGTCTTTACCCTTCCGATTTCACGGTTGACTGACTACTAGTAGTTGAACGTCATTGAATTGAGGCACAACTGGTGTATTCTACCGGCATTGGCGGATTGTATCCAAGGAGAAGGGTCGTGCCGGATAAGAAGTACCGTATCGAATTGACCACAGAAGAGCAACAGGAACTGAAGGCCCTGGTTTCCAAGGGACGGGCAGCAGCGTACAAGCAGACCCATGCGCGCATCCTGTTGCTGAGCGATGAAGCGCGGAAAGACGGAGGCATGACGGACGAAGAGGTTGCCCGGTCCCTCCAGATCGCCAGCGCGACGGTGGAAAGGGTACGCCGCCGTTGCGTGGAGGAAGGGATCGAAGCGGCCTTGGGGCGTAGGGAGCAACAACGCCGCCGGCCAAAGAAACTGGACGGCGCGGCGGAAGCCCACTTGATTGCGCTGTCCTGCGGGGAACCGCCGGAAGGCCGGGCCCGTTGGACACTGCGATTGTTGGCGGAGCGGCTGGTCGAGTGCGAGCTAGTTGACAGCATCCACCCCGAGACGGTGCGCAAGACGCTGAAAAAAACCAACTCAAGCCTTGGCTGAAAGAGTGTTGGTGCATCCCGCCGGAAGGCAATGCGGACTTTGTGTGCGCGATGGAAGACGTGCTGGAGGTCTATCACCGTCCCTATGAAGACAATGAAGTCCTGGTGTGCCTGGACGAAACCAGCAAACAGCAGGTGAAGGAAACGCGACTGCCGCGTCCGCTTGGCCCCGGATTGGCAGTCGCGTATGATTACGAATACCAGCGCAACGGGGTGAGCAACCTGTTCATGCTGTTTGCGCCGCTGGAAGGGTGGCGGCGGGCCGGAGTGACAGACCGGCGGACGAAAGTGGACTGGGCGCACCAAGTGAAGAAGTTGGTGGACCAAGACTACCCGGACAAGGACCGGATTGTGCTGGTGATGGACAACCTGAACACCCATCATCCGGCCTCGTTATACGAGGCGTTCGAGCCTATAGAAGCGCGGCGTATCGCCGAACGTCTGGAGATTCACTACACCCCCAAGCATGGGAGTTGGCTGAACATGGCTGAAATTGAAATCGGAGTGCTGGCCCGGCAGTGCTTGGACCGCCGGATTCCTGATCAAGAGGTGCTGCGCCGGGAAGTTGACGCCTGGCAGGACCAGCGCAACCGGGACATGGTGCGAGTGGACTGGCGCTTCACCACCGCCGATGCGCGCATCAAGCTGAAATCCCTTTACCCAGCAATTCAAAATAGCTGAACTACTAGGGCCGTGACCACACACCGCAACCGCCGCCAAAATATAATAGTCCGGCCTCGCCCGCGGGCCTACGAGGCGCTGCTGAACGCTCACGATTCCAACACCAACAACGCGAGCGAGACGCTGGTCAAGCCCAACAAGGGCAAGCGGTTGCGGCTGGTGCGGGTGAAGGCGGTGCAGGAAAACCAGGACGGGCGGCGGCTGTACGAAATCTACTTCGGCGACGGGGCAAATATCACCGCCGACCCGGCGAAGGCCGTGGATACGCTGGACATCCCGGACCGGGGGGAGGCGTCGACCCGCGTCTTCCTCCGGGAGGAAGGGCCGCGCGGCGAGCGCGACGAGGTCTTGAGTGGGCGGTGGCAGGGCGAGTCGCCGTCGGCCTCCCACAAGATCATGGTCGAGTACACCGAGGAGAATTAAGAATGTTGAATTTGGAATGGCGAATGTGGAAATTTGGAGTGCAGTATGCAGGCGGCGAGCCGGGCATTCTGAATTCCCAATTCCACATTCAACATTCCTGAAAGGGGCCGCAATGACCACTCGACATTCCCACCGGGCGCCGTTGCGCCGTCGGCCTTTCGTGCCCAAGACGGCTGACGTTACGCCGCAGACCAACACCCGTCGGCAGACGATTCTCCGGCCCGCTCCCGGCTACCGCATACGTTTGATCCGGGTGAGGGTGGTGCAGGCGGTTAGCGACGGGCGGCGGTTGTGCGAGATTTACTTCGGCAGCGCGGGCAACCTGACCACCGACCCCACGCGGGGCATCGACATCCTGGCGGTGCCCGACTCGGGATCGGCGTCCACCCGCACCTACCCAAGAAACGAAGGGCCCAGGGGACAACGGGGCGAGCCGCTCAGCCTGCGCTGGCGCGGTCCCGCGCCGACTCAGCCCCACAAGGTAATCATCGAATACTCCGAAGAAGCATAGCGAGGTGACCGCGATGGGCCGCGAAGCCTACCGCTCCCTTTATGGGGACCTGACCAAACTCAAGGACGACAGCACACTCAAGGACCCGGCGGCCGGGAGCGATGACGACGACGAGCTGTTCGAGTTGTTGCTGGCGGTATCCGACTGGGTGGACCGTTTCTGCAACCGGCATTTCTACCCCAGGGTGGAAACGCTGGTATTCGACGGGGCCGGCTCGGACCGCCTGCCGGTGCCGGACTTGATTTCGGTCGCCTCCCTGGCCGAGGACCTGCGGGGAGACCTAAGCTTCGAGGCGGAATGGGACCCCGGCAGCTACCGGCTGTTGCCCCACAACGCCGGGCCGGAGAAGCCGTGGGGCGTTCCCTACAACGTGATCAAGGCGCGGAGCAAGGGCGGGCCGGCCGCCGGGTTCACCGCAGGGGAAGGAAACTTCCGGGTTGCGGGCGTCTGGGGGTACCGGTCTTTCGCCGAGGACAGCGGCACTGCCCTCGACCGTGCCGGGGTATCCGCCACCGACGCCAACATTCCGGTCGAGGACGGCGGCGAGTTCCGGGTGGGCCAGACGATAATGGTGGACAGCGAGCAGGCGCTGGTCACCGCGATCTCCGGCAACACGCTCACGGTGGCCCGAGGGCTGAACGGCGCCGTGGCCGCGGCCCACGACGGGGGCTCGGCCATTGGCGTCCTGCGGTGGCCGGCCTCGGTCGAGCGGGCGGCGCTGATTCAGACGGCCCGGATTTGGACCCGCGCCGCCGACTTCGAGCCCTTCTACGTCGACGCCGACGTGGATACCGACGTGCGCCTGCTGCTGGAGCCCTACCGCAAGCCACCGGGTTAGCCACGAGCGATTCCTCACCAACTCACTCCGACTCACCTCGCCCAGAGTCCTTCGGTTCTCCCTACGGGAGAGAGCCGGGGTGAGGGGAAGCCCATTTCCCCTGGGCCGGAAATCCGGTCCATCGGTTAATCCTGAAAATCCCGGCTCAGACATCCCCCCTTGTGAGGCCCGGATACACCCTCCTACCATAATAACCGCCACACTCAGGCATCCCGGCGGCGCTCAGACCAGATCCAGCCTGACATCAGGGAAACACGGCGTCCGATGCCCAGAAACCGCTCCAAATCCAACTGCTCCCAACCCGCCCGCCAAGCGGACCATCCGGGCGCAATGGCCGGAAATGAGAGGAAATGAGAGGGAAATCAAAAAATCCCAACGGCATCGGTTTCCGGTTCGGGAACGCCCTCACCCTCACCTCCGGCTTCGTCGAGAGCCTCAATGCAATCGGGCCTATCCCAAAGGGATAGGCGACTTCTATCTGAGAATCGAAAGACCCTGGGCTCGACCCCCGCATCAGGTACGCTTAAGCTTCTGAGATAGTACAATTGCCCCCTCTCCCTTGGGAGAGGGCCCGGGTGAGGGCATGGTAGTCTTTCGCACGGATGTCGCCGAAGAAACAGTCTTAACGGCCCGAGGGCAGGGACAGGCCCACCGGGCTGGCCGCAGTTTGCCCGACAATCTGGGGCTTCGCCCGCCGCAAGCCCCTCGGCGCAATCGGCGCGAAGCCGTTGCGAATCATGGTCCGGCACATGATGCCCAACGTCACCGCCACCTACATCGTGCTGATGACCATTACCCTGGGCTTCGCCATCGTGGTGGTGGCGTCCCTCAGCTTCCTGGGCGACGGGCTGCGCGATGTGCTTGACCCGAGGTTGCGCGGCCGCTAGCGATTTTTCGCCGCAGAAGGTGCGGAGAACGCCGAGGTTTTTTGGGATTCTTTCTCAGCAGCCTCGGCGTTCTTGCGTTAAACTCAAGATCAGGACATCATGCAATTGACTGAAGAACTGCTGGACGGACACATTCTCCTTGACCGTGAGCCGCCGCTGGCTACGGTGACGATGAACCGTCCGGCGCAGCGCAACGCCCTCAGCTTCGCCATGTGGCGCGAGTTGGCCGCCTTGATGCGGCGGCTGGACGCCGACCCGGAAGTGCGAGCGGTGGTCATCACCGGCGCGGGCGGCGAGGCGTTTTCCGCTGGGGCCGACATCGCCGACTTCGAGGAGTACCGCTCCAACTCGACCAAGGGCCGGGCCTACAACGACGCGGTCAACGGCCTGCTGGAAGTCCTCTCCGAGATGGCCACGCCCACAATCTCGATGATACAAGGCTTCGCGGCGGGGGGCGGCTGCGAGATGGCCGTGGCCACCGACCTTCGCATCGCCGCCGAGGGCAGCCGGCTCGGCATCCCCGTGGCCCGGTTAGGCATCAGCATCGGCCACCGGGAGATGCGCGGGCTGGTAGACCTGGTCGGGAAGGGCAACGCGCTCTACATCCTGCTGTCGGGCCGGCTCCTCGACTCCCACGAAGCCCTGCGTATCGGCCTCGTCAACCAGGTTGCGCCAGCCGACGAACTGCGCGAGCGTACCTACCGGCTGGCCGAGGAGATCGCCAGCCTGTCGCCTCTCTCCCACGCACTCAACAAGCTGACCCTGCGGCAGGTCCAAGCCAAGCCCACGCTCAAGGACCTGACCCCGGAGGAGAGCCGCTTGCCTCTGGCCCACTTCGACACCGTCGACTACCACGAGGGATACCGCGCCTTCCTGGAAAAGCGCCGCCCGCGGTTCGTAGGACGGTAGGCAATGCCCCGCACCGCGAAGACCAGGGCCGACCTGCTGCTGGTGGACCGGGGCCTGGCCGAGACCAGGGAGCGGGCCCAGGCGCTGATCATGGCGGGCGTGGTCTTTGGCCCGGCGGGGCCCATCGCCAAGGCCGGGACGCTACTGGCGGACTCGGCAAGCCTGGAGGTGCGGGGCCGGTTGCCTTACGTTAGCCGGGGCGGCCTGAAGCTGGAACACGCCCTGGATGAGTTCGGCCTGGACGTGTCAGGCGTGACCGTGCTGGACGTAGGCGCGTCGACCGGCGGGTTCACCGATTGCCTGCTCCAGCGGGGCGTGCGCCGGGTATACGCCGTGGACGTGGGGCGCGGGCAGTTGAGCTACAAGCTGCGCCAAGACCCCCGCGTCGTCTCCACCGAAAAGCTGAACGCCCGCTATCCGTTCGAGCTGCCCGAGCCGGTGGACCTGGTGGTGGTGGACGTGTCGTTCATCAGCTTGACCCTGGTGCTGCCGACAGCTCTGGAGCACCTGCTCCCCAGAAAATACTTGGCGGCGTTGGTCAAGCCTCAGTTCGAGGCCCCTCGGGATATGGTAGGCCGGGGAGGCATCGTGCGTGACCCGAAAACCCACGCCGCCGTGCTGAGCAAGGTCATCAACTGGTCGGTGTCCCAAGGGCTGAGAGTGCGAAACCTGTGCCGTTCCCCCATCTTGGGCGACGCGGGAAACCAGGAGTTTTTCCTGCTGTTGCAGAAACCGTAGGGGCGCCCCATCCGGGACACAGGGCAACCACAAGGGTTGCCCCTACACTGTTCCATTTACGCGACTGATTAGGAGGATTGAAACGATGGAAGTGCAAGAGATCGCGCAAATCCTGACCGACCGCGGCGAGACGGTATCGGTCGCGGAAGCCTGCACCTGCGGCCTGGTCGGCTACCTGCTGGGCACGGTGCCGGGCAGTTCACGCTACTTCCCCGGCGGCGTAGTGGCCTACACCGGCGGGTTGAAGGAGAAGGTGCTGGGCGTCCCCGACGACGTTGCGGCGACCCACGGAACCGTCAGCCGGGAAATGGCGATTGGCATGGCCCGGGGCGTCCGCGAGCTTACCGGCACCGACTACGCCGTGTCCACTACCGGCGTGACCGGCCCCGCCGCCGGGCGTTCGGGCCTGCCCATCGGCACCTTCTGGGTGGGACTGTCGGTGAAGGACGGAGAGGACACCGCCGAGGAGATTCACGTCGACGGCGACCGCGACGCCACCAAACACGGCGCGGCCCAAGCCGCCCTGGACCTCTTGGGACGGCGCCTGAGCGGCGGCTAGCTGTTTTTCGGTCCTCAAGGCCCCGGCCCGTCTTCCCGATGACAACCGGGGATCCAAGCGTCACACGTCGCGCCCGGTTCACCTTCACCACCCGAATCTCTCGACAGCCGTCCAGGTTCCGGCTTCCGGCGGAAAGACGAGCTATTGGGGTCCGGGTTTGTCAGTTTTGTGCCGCGCCCGAGCCCACGTTGTGCTGAAGGCGGCCCCCGAAGCGGCCCCCAAGACGAGCCCAATTGGGACGAGTATCGAGGCATGAAGGAACATCCCGGCAACGCCCCCAATAAACAACCCGAAGACGCCTCCACAGACCGCACCAGCGACGGTCACACCGCTAGAACTGTTGTCTGATCTCATCATGGCTACCCCTCCGATTACCCTGCCGTATCCACCAGGCGTTGGCGCATCTGGTCCGGCACCTCGCGCAGGCGCTGCCGGAAGGCGGTGTTGGCGCGGTCGGTCACGCGGTGGGCGGCTTCCTCCATGAGGGCAACGCCTCCCAGGTAGTCGTCCACGTGAATGTACTCCGCTTCAATCCGGCCTTCGGGTGCGGCGTTGTGGTAGTTTCCCAAGGGGAACGCGGTGCCAGTGACCTGGTAGCCGTAAATCGCGAAGGCGCTGGCCTCGCAGATTCCGCCGCTCATTAGCTGGCGCTGCGACTTGAACCGAGCATCGCTCGCCTTGCCCAACTCGTCGTCGCGGGCCAGCAGCGACTCCCTGGCCCGAATCAGCACCGCCTCGGCATCGGCGTCGAATGTGGACCCGGCGTCGCCCACCCTTATCACCGGCCCCTTACCCTGCTCCGCTCCGGGGAGAGTCCGGCTGGACTCGGCGGAGACGATCAGCGTCCCCAGCGGCAGCGTGCCGGCTTCGGCGGCCAGCCGCGCCCCCACCAACCCCACCTCTTCGGCCCGCGTGAACAACCCGTAAACGTCGCCCGGCGGAGGCGCTTCGCTCCGGCTCAATCGGGCCAGCATGGCCAGAATAGCGCCGCACCCGGCGAGGTCGTCGACCGCCCTCATGCGGATGAACTCGCTGTCAACCTCGAAGTCCACCAGGTCGAACACCGCAGCGGCCGGCGGCTCCACCGCCCCGGCGTCTGCGGGATTGGCCAGCCGGACCAACACCTGCCGGTCAGACTCTTCCCCGTAAGGCCCGGCGGTAACGGCGGGGGAGCGGCTGCCGTCGGGCAGGAGCACTTGCAGGGGCACGCCTTCGGCGAAGCTGCTGGCCGGAACGCCGCCCAAGGCGTCGGCGATGAAGTCGTTTCCCGACCGCCCGGTGATCTCGAAGCCGGGATGGTCCATGTGGGCCACGATGGCCAGCGGCGTCACCGCGCTCTGGACGCCCGGAATTCTGGCGACGATGTTGCCGAACCCGTCAAGGCGATGCTCGACGCCCAACTCTTCCAGAATGGCGACGACCGCGGCGGCCACGCCCGACTCATGGAACGCTACCGCCGGTTTCGCGCCTAGCCGGGCCAGAAAATCGAGCGCCTCTTCTCTTTCGTTCGTCATGTTTCCTCCACCCCGGAAATTTACCACAAAAATGCGGGCAGCCGAGGCCCCGCCGCTTCCCGCATTTAATCCAACTTCCGGGGTGCTATACTCCCAACCAGAACCGGATGAACGAGGGAGATTAGCAGTGCTTGAGCAGTTTAAGGTCGGTCACGACGATGCCGTATTCGCCCAAGGCGATTCTCTGAAGGCGACGGTGGCCGCGGTATTCGAGAGGATGGGAGTGCCGCCTGAGGACGCGGAGCTGGGGGCCGACGTGCTGGTGCTGGCCGACCTACGGGGCGTGGACTCCCACGGGGTGTCCAATATGCTCCGAAGCTACGTCAACGGCTATCAGGACGGCTCGATCAACCCCCGGCCCGACTGGAAGGTTATCCGCGAGACGCCATCCACCGCCACGGTGGACTCCGACCGGGGGCTGGGAACGATTATCACGCCCAAGGCGATGGGCCTCGCCATCGAAAAGGCCCGCAACGTGGGTGTCGGCATGGTCGCCATCGGCAACGCCCGGCACTTGGGCATGGCGTCGTACCACTCAATGCTGGCGCTGCCCCACGACATGATTGGCGTGTGCATGACCAGTTGCCCGCCATCGGTGCTGCCCACTTTCGGGGCCGAGCCGCGGCTGGGCACCAATCCCATCGCGGTGGCCGTGCCCACCAAGGACGAAGCGCCTTTCGTGTTCGACGCCGCCACCAGTTCCGTTGCGGTCAACAAGATACGCATCGCCCAGCGGTTGGGGGCCGACATACCCGCTGGCTGGCTGGCCGAGTCAGACGGCACCCCCATAATGGAGGAGCGGCCCGCCCCGGACAACTACTGGCTGCTGCCGGTGGGCGGCAGCCGCGAGGGTGGCTCCCACAAGGGCTACGGGCTGTCCTGCGTCGTTGACATCCTGGCTGGCGTACTGACCGGCTTCGGCTACGGCGCGGTGCCGGGCCGCCCCAACTTCGGACACTACGTGGCCGCCTACAGCGTGGACGCCTTCACCGACGTGGCCCAGTTCAAGCAGGAAATGGACGAGTGGATTCGCATGATGAACGCCACCAAGCCGGCCCCCGGCCACGACCGCGTGCTGGTGGCCGGCCAGCCTGAGGCCGAAACCGAAGCCGTCCGCCGCGAAGAGGGCATCCCCCTCCACCCCGAGGTAGCCCAGTCGATTCGTGACATTTGCGGCGAGCTGGGCGTGGGGTGCTTGTTTTAGCGTAACCGGCGGCTATGCCGCCGTGGCTTCATGTATTGGGCGGACGCATGTTGTGCCAGGGAGTGTGCTGCTCGTAGGCGTGGGCTACTTTCAGCACTGTTGACTCGTCGAAGGGGCGTCCTCCGATTTGCAAGCCGATGGGCAGTCCTTGTGAGTTGAAGCCGCAGTTGATGGATATGGCGGGCGCGCTCGCCAGGTTGAATGGCCGCGTCATCACCGGCGGCAGGTCGCGGGCCATCTCCTTGGACGTTATGACCGGGTCGTCTCCCACGAGAGGGGCGCAACTCTTGGACGTGGGCAGGATCAGCACGTCGTAGTCGGACAGCGCTCCCAGAACCTCGCGACGAGTCAGCTCTCGAAGTTTCTGCACCTTGTGGTATACCTGCGCCGGCATGATGCTGCCGGTCAGCAGGCCAATCTGGTTGGAGTGGCCGAACTCGTGCAGCCGCTCGCGTATCCAGTCTCGGTAGGTGACCGACGCTTCCGTGTTTATCAGCGCCGCCGCCAGCGTGCCGCCGTGGACGGTGAGCGGCAACGAGACATCCTCCACCGTGGCGCCCAGCTCTTCCAGCACCGCGCCGGCGCGGATCACCCCGTCCCGCACCTCGGGGTCAACGATGTCGCTGTCGATCAGCTCCCGGATTGCCCCGACCCGGACGCCGGAGAGGTCACCGCCTATGGCGCTGCGATAGTCCGGCACCGGCACGTTCCAGGTGTACGGGTCCTTGGGGTCGTGTCCGGCGATAGCCCCTAATGTAATCGCCGCGTCCTCTACCGTCCGGGAGATGGGGCCGACCTGATCCATAGACCACGAGCCGGGGGCCACACCGTAGCGGCTGACCCGCCCCCAGCTTGGCCGCAGGCCAACGATGCCACACCAGGCCGCCGGACGCCGTATCGAGCCGCCGGTGTCCTCGCCCAGCGACGTGGCGCACAGGAAGGCGGCGGTGGCCGACCCCGACCCTCCGCTGGAGCCGCCGGTGAAACGGTCGAGGTCCCACGGGTTGCGGTTGTAACCGTAGCGTTGAGACGCGCCGAGGGCGAACTCCGTGAGGTTGGTCTTGCCCAGCAGGATGGCCCCGGCCTTTTTCAGGTTGGCAATAGCGGTAGCATCTTCATCCGGGAAGAAGTCGGCCATCAGACGCGAGCCGATGGTGGTCCTGATTCCCTGCGTCCAGATCTGGTCCTTGACCGCCACCGGGATTCCGTGCATCGGGCCGAGATACTCGCCCCTGGCGATGGCCTGCTCCGCCTCACTCGCGGCCGCCATCGCCTCGTTGCGGCAGACGGTCAGGTACGAATTGAACTTGAAGTTCAGGCTGTCGATTCGATCAAGGTAGGCGGAGGTCGCCTCAACCGGCGAGACCTCCCGCCTGCGAATCAGTTTGGACAACTCCGCCGTGGTCAGGAAGGGAATATCTTTCTGGTCCATCAGTCCCTCCGGTATCCAGCCTTAGTCCTGCCGCAATGCCGGGGTTGCGCTACTCCTCCTTCAGCGCCGGGATCACTTCCTTGCCGAAGAGTTCCAGCGAGCGCATGGTGTCCTTGTGGGACAGCGGGCCGCCCTGGGCTTCCAGCAGAAGCGCGCCGATGCCCAGCTCCTCCTTGATGTAGCGCAGCTTCTTGATGACCGTGTCGGGGCTGCCCACCACGAGGTGGTACTCGTCCTGCAACTCCTGGTACGACATTTCGTTCAGCGGCCTGGAGCGGCGCAGGGTGTTGGCGGCGGCTCCGGCGGCGGAGAAGTAGCCTGGGGGCGCCCAGTACTCGCGCGGACCCTTGAGAGGATGGCCCATGCGCCACATGAACGCCTTGCCCGACTCCTGGGCCTTTTCGTCGGTGTCGTTGACGTGGGCGCAGATCATGAAGGCGAACTTTTCGGGGCCCGGTTCCCAACCGTCCTCGGCGGCGAACTTGCGGTAGTTGCCGAACAGGTTGCGGGCCACGTCCATCTTGGTGAGGAAGGCGGCATAGGTGTAGCGGTTCTCGGCGGCCCACTTGACCGTCTCCGGGCTGCCGGTGCCTGGCACCCAGACCGGCGGGTGGGGCTGCTGGATGGGCAGCATCCACGGGTTGACGGCGCGGTAGTGGTAGTGCTTGCCCTCCCAGCGGAAGGGTCCGGGGGTGGTCCAGGTCTTCATAATCAGGTCGTGGCACTCCTCGAACCGCTCCCGGTTGTAGACCGGGTTGGTGTTGTTGGCCCAGCTCTCGATGCCGATGCCCCGCACGAAGCCGGAGATGATGCGCCCGCCGGATATGACGTCCAGCATGGCGATTTCCTCGGCCAGCCGCACCGGGTTGTCGGAGGTGGGCAGCATATTGCCCAGCATCAGTATCTTGGCCCGGTTGGTGACGCGGGCCAGGATGCCGCCGGTGATGTTCACCTCCACGTCCATGCACGACGGCGTGTTGTGATGCTCGTTGATCATCAGCCCGTCGAAACCCACTTCCTCGGCATACTGGTACTCGTCCAGATACCGCTTGAACAGGTCGTGAGCCGTGCCGGGGTCGAAGTAGGTGTTGGGAAATGTGAGGCGCATCGAGGGATACTTGTCGGCCTCGGACTCGGGGAACGCGGGGTAGGGGAACTCGGTGAAGTAGAAGACTTCGAAGGACATGGCGTGAACTCCGTCAGGTTTGTTGGGTTACGTGTTTCTCAGGTTCAGCAGGACATAGACGGCG
Organism: Dehalococcoidia bacterium; assembly: GCA_965197575.1. Lineage (GTDB taxonomy): Bacteria > Chloroflexota > Dehalococcoidia > Lucifugimonadales > UBA3495 > VXOI01. The sequence goes on along the minus strand of OZ240214.1, from coordinate 3,201,520 downwards.
AAGGCCCGGCGGTCGCGCTCCGGTGCTTGGCGGAAATGGGCGATTTCGGCTTCCGCCATGTTGAGGTCTCTAATAATCTCCGATTGCTCAAAGATTTCACGGGGGTCATAGTCGGCCAATTCCCGTTTGTCCTGCATCGCGGCGAACCGCTTGGCGAAGTCCTGGATTTCGACGGGAAAGCGGGCAATCAGGTTTTGGCGGCACCGCTGCCTGGCAGTGCCATGCTGCAACGCCCGGTATGCCTGCCGCCAGGCCTGCTCGCTACGGCCGGAGCCGGGTTCCCCGACCAGCATATCGGCGCAATTTTCCGCCAGGCAGTGGAACAGGGCATAGTAGGTGGTGCTGACTGCTCGCCGGAGACTGGCCTGACTTGGCGGGACGCCGCCGGGCGTTCCGGTCAATTCCCTGGCCGTAGCAATCAATTCACTATGGCTTACCATTCCCAGCCTCTCCGCTGCTGCCAGTCGCCGCTCTCCCACCTGGATTTTTTGACGTAATCAAAAAAGGGGTAGGCTTCGATACCCTCTTCGCCCAGCTTGGCCCAAACACGCCGGAACACTTCGTTTTCCCACAGCAGGGGGGCATTGCTGAGGTCGGCCTCGTAGACGACGCTGATGAGGATGTACTTTTCGCAGGGGGCCATTTCACGGAAAGCCTGGTAATCGTTCTTCACCAGAACCGGCCCGATGCTGAAATCGTCGCCGCAATACTCGCTGAAGTCCTTGCTGACTTCTTCCCGGACAATTTTTTCGACTTTGCAGATTAGTTTCCGGGGTTTCATTTCACAACACCTGAAGTTATTGGCTCCATTGTAAGCCATGTACTGCGAAGGACGCAGACCCTGGATTCGAGTTCCGACGCGTCATATCGCTCGGTAGCGTGGAGGTAGATGATCCGCCTCGTGGAACTAATGCCGGCGTTGCCACGATAGCGGCGGGGCGATTCTGCGAGCTTGTCATTTCCGCGGGTGTGGGAGCCTCTCCGACGGTGGCCGGGATGAAACCCGGCCACCGTCCTTGTCAAAAAAATTGCAACCTTGGAGAGTCGCCCGCCTACGCCAAGAAGTCCAGTGCCGCCTTGATGAACTCGTCGGGCTTTTCCACCTGGGGGGAATGGCCGCAGTTGTCGATTACCACCAAGTCGGAGCCGGGGATGGCCTGCTGGTAGATGCTGCCGCACTCCACCGGAACGATGCGGTCTTCGCGGCCCCAGACCATGCGGGTGGGAATCTTGACCCGCTGCAACAGGCCGCCGGCCAGACGCGGGTCGTGCATGTAGGGCTTCCAGGTTAGGCGCACTGCCATCTCGCGGTTCAGGTCGGCGGTGAGCTGCTCATCGGGCGAAAGCTCCCGGCCATAGGTCGCGTCATAATCCGCCACCTGGCTAGTGTCGTGGAACTGCAATGCCAGCACCTGGGCCGGGCTGATGATGAAAATGTCGGCTATTTCGCCCTCCTGGGGCTTGACACCGGCGGCGCCCACCAGCATCAGCTTGCCGATAGCGTTGGAGCAGGTGGCCACGATTTCAGCAGCAATCCAGCCGCCCATCGAAAAGCCGATGGCGCGAACGCCTTCCAGCCCCAGAGTGTCCAGATACCAGGTGTAGAACGCGGCCATGTCGGGGATGCTTTCCAGCCATTCGGGGCGGTTGGACTGCCCGTAGCCAGGGTGCGACGGGAAGTAGACGGTGTAATGCTCGGCCAGGGCGTCGACGTAGCGGAGCCAGCCGGAGTTGCCCCCCGCGCCGTGGAGCAACAACAACGGCTCACCGCTGCCGCCCTTCAGCGTGTGGACTTTGGCTCCGCCAACTTCGACAATTTCTTCGGTATATGCGGGCATGGTTATTCTCCTGATTTCTATTTTCAACGCCGAGAACGCCGAGAAGAATAGAGTTACATTCTTCTAAAATCTCGGCGCCCTCGGCGTTTAATTTTCTACGGGGCCTTTTGGAAAGGGTCGGTCAGTTCCAGTTCCTCGCCGATTTCGCGCAGGGCGGGCAGCACTTCCTGGCCCATCAACTCCAGGCAGCGCATGGTGTCGGCGTGGGTGGTGTCGCCGTCGTTGGTCCAGATGCCCAAGATGCCGGGGCGCAGTTGGCCCAGCACGTCGCGCAGCTTGCGGACCACTGTCTCCGGGCTGCCCACGACCCAACGGTTGGACGCCAGAATCTCGTCGTAGCTGGCTGTTTCCAGGCCCAGGCCGAGGAACGGGTCCTTGCGGACGCGGCCCTGGTAGCGGGCAACGCGGGGGTCCTTGACACTACCGCTGTAGCCGATGGGCATCATGTAATCGCGGGGCATCGGCACCCGGCCCACGCCGACGTTGCCGGTCAGGAAGCCCTTGGCCGCCTCATACGCCTTCTCGTCAGTGTCCTGCACGTGGATGCGGCAGAGATAGCCGAAGTGCTCCGGGCCGGGTTCGTAGCCGTTTTCGCGGGCGGTCTCGGTGTAGATGGACATCATGTCCTGGGTGCCTTGCGGGTCGGTCTCCAGGTAGATGTAGGGATAGTGATGCTCGGCGGCCCAGACCAGCGTCTCCGGGCTGCCCAGGCCGGGAATCCAGACCGGCGGGTGCGGCTGCTGGATGGGCCGCTCGAAGGGGTTGACCACCCGGAAGTGGTAGTGCTTGCCCTCCCAGCGGAAGGGGCCGGGCGTGGTCCAAGTCTTGATAAGCAGGTCGTGGGCCTCCTCGAACCTCTCCCGGTTGAACAGCGGGTTCACGTTGGCCGCTAGGCTTTCCACGCCGGTGCCGCGCACGAACCCCGACACCAGCCGTCCGCCGGAAATCATGTCGATTTCCGCCAGTTCTTCGGCCAGGCGCAGGGGGTTGTCAAAGACGGGCAGGGGGTTGCCCAGCAGCACGATTTTCGGCTTTTTGGTGTTGCGGGCGAGGATGGCGGCCTCCAGGTTCATGGTGGCGCCCAAGCAGGTGGGCGTGTTGTGGTGCTCGTTGAGCATCAGCCCGTCGAACCCGGCCTCCTCGCAATACTCGTACTCGTCCAGATACTCGTTGTACTGCCGCGAGCCGACCATCGGGTCGAAGTTGCTGTTGGAGAAGGTAAGCCGCACCGCCTGATTGAGGCTGCCGCGGACGTCCTCCTCGGTGTAGTTGGTATAGGCTCGCTCGGTGAATCGCATAAGGAACATCGCGTGATCTCCTTTCTCAGGAAGTGGGCGTTATGGGCGGTAACATCGCGTATCCTACCGATGGGGTAGTATGGGGTCAAGGGCTGGACGGCCGGAGCAACGCCGTCAACGCGCGGACGGGCGATGGCAAACTGTATGCTATCATTGTGGCATACTGGCTGCTGGGTTGGCGTGATACGCCTCGACAGCCGGGAGCGACTGTATGTCTGACGCCCCACAAAGCAACGGAAATCTCCACCTCCCCAACCTGACGATCAAGGGGTTTCGGGGAATCAAGGACCTGTCGATTCCCAGATTGGGGCGTGTAACGCTGGTTGCCGGAAAGAACGGAGCCGGCAAAACTACTCTGCTTGAGGCTGTCCAGGTTTATGCGGCCCGCGGCCAGTATGCAGCTCTCGAGGGACTATTACGAAGCCGGGAAGAGTTGTCTGAAGAGTTCAATGAGGACAGCAGTAAAAGACAGGCACTCAATTGGGAGACTCTCTTTCACGACCGCCGCATGTCTCCGGATGACTGTATCAGAATGGGACCAAAGAGCGGAGAGCGGCAGCTTAGCATCGAAGCTATTAGTCTTGGCCAAATGCCATTGAGTTTCTCTGACTTGGAGCGTTCTCCAAACGATCATATACAGTGGCTCCAGCTTCGATTCCGAGGCATGGAGTACAAAGTCCCAATGGTTTCGCGTGAGCAGTATCAGCAAGCCCGTATGTATCGCAGGCATGAAATCGAGATACCACTCGAAGCTAAATGTGAGTCCTTAGGACCGAGTTTGTTGAGCAATACGAACATGGCGCGGCTCTGGGACAATGTGGCGCTTACGGATGACGAAAGCCGGGCGGTGAAGGCGCTGAACATAGTCTTTGGCGGTGAAGTTGACCGAGTTGCTGTAGTAGGTGAATACGAAGGCACTCACTTGCCCGGCCGTCGGGCGATAGTAAAGGTGGCAGGAGAAGACCGCCCGATCCCTCTGAAAAGCTTGGGCGATGGCGCCTCGCGCCTGTTCGGCGTTGCCCTAGCCCTCGCCAACAGCAGGAACGGATTCCTGGTTATCGACGAAGCGGAGAACAGCATACACCATTCGGTGCAGCGCGACTTCTGGAAGATGGTATTGCGCACAGCAGAGGAGAACGACGTGCAGGTATTCGCAGCCACACATAGCTGGGATTGTATGCGAGGTTTTGCACAAGCGGCAACAGAATTGGAGGATGTGGAGGGCGCGCTTATTCGTCTCGAAAGATACAAAGGCCAAACACGCGCCGTAGAATATTCTGAGGAAGAACTCCAAGTCGCTGCGGAACAAGGCATCGAAGTCCGGTAGTCGTGGCTCTTCCTACATCATCGCGATTGGAGCATATTCTTCTGGTTGAAGGACGGGATGACCGGTATGTGGTCCAGCGACTTTGTGAGCAACAACCAACGGCGTCCACGTTTGGCATTTTAATCAAGGACAACTGGGAAAAACTGCGCGACTCCCTTGCCGTGGAAACCAAGGTTCCGGGCAGGCGGACTATTGGCATTCTAGCGGACGCAAACGACAGCCTGGAAAACCGTTGGCGGTCCATCGCAGGAAAACTCCGGCAGGAGAGAATCGAAACGCCGCCCTCTCCTTGCCCTGATGGGACCATCATAGATGGAGACCCCCGAGTCGGCATCTGGCTGATGCCTGACAATATGACCCCCGGCGAACTTGAAGATTTCGTTGTCCAAATGATACCCGAGGGAGACACGGTATGGCCTCGCTCCAGGCGCTACATCGACGATATTCCGTCAGCAGAGCGAAAGTTTTCCGAGGGCAAGACGCGAAGAGCGCAGCTTCACTCGTGGATGGCGACCAGGGAGGAGCCCAGACAAATGGGCTTGGCCATCCTCGCGGGAGACTTGGTGGTCCACGGGCCGCTCTGCCGGAGATTCTTGGGCTGGCTCAAGAGATTATTCGCATAGAGGCGTAGGCAGCGATCAATAGTTTCGTTCTTAAGCAACTGGTTATTGTGGAACCCATCGCGTGTTACTCTAGTCGTAGTTGCTTAAATCCAATATCAGGACACTCATCTATGCCCAGAGTTTTGATTTCCGATCCCGTCGGCGCGGAGGGCATAGAGCTTTTGCGCGCCCAGGTCGACGTCGACGTCAAGACGGGGATGTCGCCCGATGCGTTGATCGCGGCCGTGGGCGACTACGACGCGCTGGTCGTCCGCAGTGAGACCAAGGTCACCCGGCAGGTGATCGAGGCGGCGAAACGCCTTCAGGTCATCGCCCGCGCCGGCATCGGCGTGGACAACATCGACCTGGAAGCCGCCACCAGCGCCGGTATCGCCGTGGTCAACGCGCCTACGGGCAACACGGTCGCGGCGGCGGAACACACCATCGCGCTGATGCTGGCCCTCTCCCGCAACATCCCCAACGCCCACCAGTCGCTGCGGTCGGGAGAGTGGCGGCGCAGCGCCTTCATGGGCATCGAGGTCCGGCAGAAGACGCTGGGCATCTGCGGCCTGGGGCGGGTCGGCTCCGAAGTGGCCCGGCGCGCCCAAGCCTTCGACATGCGGCTGGTCGGGTACGACCCCTTCGTGGCCCCCGAATACGCCCGCCGCATCGGCGTGGAGCTGATGCCGCTGGACCAACTGCTGAGCATCTCCGACTTCGTCACGCTCCATACGCCCCTCACCTCTGGGACCCGCAACATGATCGGCGGCCCGCAGGTCGATAGAATCAAGCCCGGCGCACGGTTGATCAACGTGGCCCGGGGCGAACTGGTGGACGAGGACGCCCTGCTGGCCGGACTAGAATCGGGACGCTTGGCCGGTGTCGCCCTGGACGTATTCTCCAAGGAGCCGCCCGACCCCAGCCCGTTGCTGGAACACCCCAAGACCATCGTCACTCCGCACTTGGGCGCTTCCACCGAGGAAGCGCAGCGGGAGGTGGCCATCGAGGCCGCCGAGCAGGTGCTGGCCGTTCTGAACGGCGAACCGGCCCGCAACACGGTGAACGCGCCCTTCGTCGCGCCCGAGGTCCACGCCGTGCTGGCGCCCTACATTCCGGTGGCAACGGTCGTGGGCAAGCTGTTGACCCATCTGGCCGAGGGCCAGATCAGCGGCGTCACCATCAGCTACCAGGGCGAGATCGCCGACCATGACACCCGAATGTTGCAGGCTTCGGTGCTGGCCGGGCTCCTGTCGCCGGTGAGTACGGTGAACGTGAACCTGATCAACGCGCCGGTGTTGGCCAGGGAGCGGGGCCTGAGCATCACCGAGCAACGGAACACCGTTTCCCGCGAGTACGCCAGCATCATCTCGGCCACGTTGGAGACCACGGAGGGCAACCTGACTCTGGCCGGCACCTCCATGCGCAACGAGCCGCACATCGTCAAGATCAACGACTACTGGCTGGACATCGTTCCCAACGCGCCCTACCTGCTGTTCGTGGACAACCAGGACCAGCCGGGCTCCATCGGGGCGGTGGGCACCATCGCCGGCCGCCACAACATCAACATCAGCTTCATGGAGGTGGGACGGTTGCGGCTTCGCGGCCGGGCCATGATGGTGATCGGGCTGGACGACCCCGTGCCTCCCCCCGTGATGGCCGAGATCATGGACCTGTCCCACATTTACAACGCCCGTCTGGCAACCCTGAAAGAATGAAGAATTCGGAATTAGGAGCGCGGAATTGACCGGTTCGGCGTAATTTCCGCACTCCACATCCCACATTCTTATCCCAATCAAGGAGGAGTGCAACGTGGGTGACAAGATTGCGATCATGGGCGCAGGCGCACTGGGAAGTTACGTCGGCGCTTTTCTGAGCCGGGAAGGCGAGGACGTTACCTTCATCGATATATGGCCCGAACACGTCGAGAAGATGCGCCAAGACGGCCTCCACGTCACCGGCAGCCAGGGCCCGTTCACGGTGCTGGTCAAAGCGATGCACCTGACCGACGCCCAAGGCATCACCGAACCCTTCGATTTCGCGTTCATCGCCGTGAAGTCGTATGACACCGAGTGGGCTACCCACTTCATCAAGCGCTACGTGAAGGACGACGGCTTCTTCGTGTCGCTGCAAAACTGCTGGAACGACGTGCCCATCGGCGAGATCGTCGGCAGCGCCCGCGCTATCGGCTGCATCGCCTCCCACATCGAGGTGGCCCTTTGGGAGCCGGGCCACGTCACCCGCGGCGGCGCGGTGGGGCGCGACTCCGGGCACCACGTTTTCCGGGTGGGCGAACACAACGAGCGCCTTTCACCGCGCTCGGGGAAGGTGGCCGCGATGCTGGACTGCATCGACGGCTCCTACGCCACCGATAACCTGTGGGGGCAGCGCTGGGCCAAGCTGTGCCAAAACGGCATGGGCAACGCGCTGTCGGCGGCCTCGGGCTTGGGTTCTCAGGACATGGCGGAAGACCCTCGCTGCCGCTCGATTCGGATACACCTGTGCAAGGAAGGCGCTCAAGTGGGCCTGGCGATGGGCCTGAAGGTTGTCGACATCCAGGGAATCGCCGCCGAGACTTGGGCCGAGGCCGACAAGGGCGACGTGTTCGAGGAACTCGACGGGTTCATGGCCTCCCATGGCGGGAGGGTCAATTGGCTGGCGTCGATGGCGCAGGACGTCTACAAAGGCCGCCGCTCGGAGATCGACTACATGAACGGCCTGATCGCCCAAAAGGGAAGGGAGTTCACCGTCCCCACGCCGTTCAACGACGCGGTGATCGAGGCCATGCGCGCCGTAGACGACGGCACGCTCCCCCAAAACGCCGACCACGTGGAGCGGGTCATGCGGGCCGCCGGCCGCTAGACATCAGTCCGGCTCACCATCCCGGCGGCTTGGTGAACGCGCCATTGGCGTCCCGCATCCGACCAGGGAACAGGCTGACGCTGAGCGGCCCTTTGCGGATGGGGCGGTAGAAGTCTGCTATATTAGCCAATGTCCAGCTACGGTTTCGGTGAGGGTTCACTATTCCAACAGGAATGCCAAGCGGTGTCTTGACAAAGCGGATTGCTTGGGCCAAGTCGGAATCGTTGGAAATTACTATGGCCGTATCGCACTCCTGGTTAAAAGCATCCATCAGAAGATGCGACGCGATGTTAACGTCAGTACCTTTCTCTTCGGTTTTGAATACCCTTACGGTCGTCGAGCCATCGGGGAGAGGATGCTCCAATCTCATCGGCACAACGCTGGTCAGAAAGTACCCATAATGCACCGACAAATTCGGGATTGTTTCGAGGGCCCTGATGTACGTCTGTTGCCGTTGCGGTTGCTGTGGGTCTCCCGCTCTCTCATTCACCAAGGCGGTAAAATAGCGGATACGGTTGATGGAATAGGCAGGGAATAATCGCCCGCAGAGGTCGGCCAAGTTTAGCCAACGATACGGCGTTCCCCTCAGACACCCATAGTAAAGGTTGAAACCATCGACGTAGACGTTAGCAATCAATTGATGGCCAAAAAAGCTGAGGCCGCCCGAAAGGCGGCCTCGCGCCCTGCCACCGAAGCAACAGGGGGGATACGTTTCCATGTTACCAGTTGAGGATAAGCTGTCAAGCCCCAAACCGCCCGCCCAAGTAATTCGGCCCAGCCGTCAACAAAAAGCTGAGGCCGCCGTAGGCGGCCTCGCGCCCCTTCGCCGAAGCTCCAGGGGGGTAACAATTCCAGCCTAACGCCACCCCAAACCGTTGTCAACGCTGACTACGACGTTTTCCCGGCAGCGCCACCACCCATTCTGACCTACTAAGGGAGGCCACCAATGTACATCAGAGTAGAACCCGCCGAGTTTTTCATGTACCGGGTGATCATGGTGTTCGACCTGGAGAGCCCGGACTCGGAGGACCAGAACGTCCGCGACTACATGACCGAGTGGGAGCTGGAGCCCAAGTACCAGCGCGTCGGCGACTTCGACGGCCACAATAGCGAGTTCATGCAGTTCGGCGGCTGCTACCTGGGCAAGCACTTGGGGAAGATGGCCGAAATACAGCGGAGCCACGTCGAGGTCGAATTGCTCACCGCCGAGATCGAGCGGCTGCTGCAAGATCCGGAACACGCGGTCGCCATCCCCAATAATCGCAAGGAGGACGCGATCAAGGAATTGGTCCAAGCTTTCCACCAAGACTCCTCCTTCCAGACTGCGGAGAGCGGGGAGTTGGAAGCCATCCTGGACGGCGCGGCGGTCAAAGAGGCGGCCCTGGGGGTCTTGGCCGGCCCGGTCTGAGTCAGAGAGGGCCGAGTTGGAGCGGGCGATGGGAATCGAACCCACATAGCTAGCTTGGAAGGCTAGAGCTCTACCATTGAGCTACGCCCGCATCCTGCCCCTAAATTATAGCAGTTCAGTCGGCCGAGCGGCCCGGTTCCTGGACTTCTTCGGCTTCGTGCGCGCCCGTCTCCCCACTTAACGGGGCCGGGCCGATGCCCTCCGGCGGCAGAACGTCCTCGACCTCGGTATGCACCGAAAAGCTCAAGTGGTTGCGTAAGTTCTCCACAAAGTCGTCCACCTCGTCGCGGGGCGTGCTGTAGCGGTACAGAGAGTGCCGCAATATTTCCAGCCCGGCCTCCATTTGCGGCCACACCACCTCCTGTACCCCCAACTCCTGGAGGCGCTCGCCCTCTTCCCGCCAATGCACCCGGGCCACGATGTCCAGGTCGGGCCGCAGTTGCCGGGCGTGTTGGGCCGTGACCCAGACCGACACCGGGTCGCCAGTGGTGATCACCAGAATGGCGGCCTGCTGGATGCGGGCCGCCGTCAGGGCCTCCACGCTGCCCGAGGAACCCTGCACCGTGAAGTAGCCCTCGCCTTGCCAATGCTCGAGGGTGTAGGGGTCGAGGTCTACCGCGATGAAAGGCACGTCGTAGTCCTGCATCGCGGCGGCGACCAGCGTGCCCACTCTGCCCAGACCGCAGATGATCACATGACCGAACAGATGGGGCGGCCTCCCTTCGGCACGGTCGTACCCCAGGCGGTAGGGCCGGAGCACCCGCAGCCGTTGGCTCAGAGCGGAAACCGCTAGGGAGCCTCCGGCGATCAGGGCCGGGCCGACCGCCATGGTCAGCACCGCCGATACGACCACCAGCGAGTGAAACTCCTGGTCGACCACCCCGAGCGTGAGGGCGCCGGCTACCAGAATGAAGCTGAACTCCCCGATTTGCCCCAACCCTACACCGCTGAGCAGGGCCGTGTTGGGGAGGTAGCCGAACGCCCGCACGATCACGGCGCTTACCACGAACTTGAGCGCCAGCACCGAGCCGATGACCACCACCACGCTCACCCACTCGCTGGCCACGAATCCGGGGTCCGTCAACATTCCCAGTGACGCGAAGAACAGGGCGGCGAACACGTCGCGCAAAGGTGTAACCTCGGTCAGCGCACGGTGGCCGAAGTCCGATTCGCTGAGCAGCAACCCGGCAACAAACGCGCCCAAGGCAGCCGACAGGCCGATGTATTCGGTCAGCGCGGCTATAGCGAACGCGGTGGCTACCACCATGAGCACGAACACTTCCCGCGACCCCAGCCGGGTAATCCGGTCCATGACCCAAGGTACGGCCTTGGTGCCCAGCACTACCACCGCCACCAGCACCAACGCAGCCTTGAGCAGCCCGATTCCGGCTTCCTGCAACACCGAAGCTCCGGTGCCGTCGAGGGCCGGCAACACCGCGATCATCGGTACGAACGCCAGGTCCTGCACCAAGAGGAACCCGGTGATCAAGCGTCCGTGGAGGCTATGAAGCTCGCCGCGGTCGGAGAGGGTTTTCAGAACGACCATCGTGCTGCTCAGGGACGCGACCATACCCAGGATCAGCGAGGTCTGGATGCTGAAGCCAAGCATCAGGCCAACGGGTATCATCACCCCGGCGGTGGCTGCTATTTGCAGGACGCCGCCGATCAGCACGACCTTGCCGAGGCTGTAGATGTCGCGGATAGAGATTTCGATGCCGATGGTGAACACGAGCAGGATGACGCCAATCTCGGCCAGCGTGCGCACGGTCTCCACGTTCTCGATGACCTCGAGGACATGAGGACCGATGATCATGCCCACGGCCAAGTAGCCCAACACGATCGGGGCGCGGACCAAGCGCGCCGCCACTCCACCCACCGAGGCGGCCACGACAACGATTACGAGGTCAAGAAATAAATGGCTTTCCATTTTGAGGCAATGCCGGGGCTGTTTCTGGATGTTCCCTGGATATTATAGTTGCGAGTCCTATAATCGTGAGCGCGGGCGGTTGCCCGTTCTGAGCCACAATTTTCGATTTTCAGTTTTCGTAAGGAGCAAACATGCCAGTCGAACGAAGGGACTACCCGGACATAGCCCCGGCTGGGCCGACCTACAGCCGCGGCGTCAGGGCCGGCAATCTGCTGTTCATCTCGGGCTGCACCGCGCGCGGCTCGGCGACGCAGGGCGGCACTCTGATGGAGCAGCTCGAAGTTACGCTGCAACGGGTGACCGGCGTGGTGAAGGCCGAGGGCGGCAGCCCCGCCGACATCGCCAAGATCACCACCTTCGTCACCAGCATCGCCGATTGGCAGGCGGGGGCGGTGCGGCAGGCCGAGCTTTTCGCCGAGTATTTCGAGGAGAAGTACCCGGCCAACTCGCTGATTGAAATCAGCGCACTGGCCGAGCCGGGGCTGGACGTGGAGATCGAGGCTATCGCGGTGCTAGCCTAGTATTACAACGACGGTTCAAGGAGGGATGTCCGGGGATGCGCGAAGGGCGTCGCGCCGCCTCTCATGGCAGCGTGCCGCCCGCTCGTTGCTCCTTTGCGTCACCTACAGCCATTGCAGCAGTTCCTGAGGCCCAAACCGCTGCCGGGGCAACATCTCACGCACCACCCGGTACACCTGCGGCCTTGTGATCCGCGGCATCCTTTCCCCCCAAGCCTGCTGCAGACTCAGCAGAAACGCCCCGGCCAGCAGGCACAGGGCGACGCGATGATGCCACCCGGCCCAGGTGCGGGTTTCGTACTCGTCCAGCCCTATGTCGCTTTTCTCCGTCTCGAATTCGGTTTCAATGCGCCAGCGGGAGCCGCCCACGTAAGCCAGCGTTTCCAAGGGAGTCTCTTCGGGGGCGTTGGAGAGATAGTAGCGGGGCTCGCTCCCGTCCAGATTCCGGCGCCAGATGGCCCAGGGCGCATCGCCGGGCTTCCGCCTCCTGGTTGCTCGCACCCGCTGGGCAATGAACATATAGGTCCGCGGCCCTTGCAAACCCTCCGCCACGGTCACCTCACGCCAAGCATCCTCCGGCAATTCACCGTTGCGCTCCCCCATGGTCGTGCGCTGCCCGCCGACCAGCTTGGGCTTGCGGGGTTGCCCCCGGCCCTGATAGGGCGGATTGGTCCAGACCGGCTCCAGAGGCCACACCGTGGTGCCTCCCGGAACGTCCAGCACGTAGCGCATCCCCTGGGTCGCCAAGCCGTCCCGGAAGGAGGGCGACATCCCGAAGGCGTCATCCCCGGCAACCCAGCCGGCCTCAAGATGTCCGCGTTCCCGGGCCCGCTCCAGCAACTCCAAGGCCAACTCCGTCTTCGACCGGTAGGATCGCCTCTCCTCCGGCACTCCCGCCGCCCGGCACCGCTCCCCGTCCGAAGTCCAGCTCTCCGGCAGGTACATCCGCTTGTCCACCAGCGCCCGGCCCTGCGGGCTCACGCAGGCCAGAAACATCCCGGCCTGGCAGTTGGCCACCTTGCCCAGCCGCCCGCAGTACTGCCGGGCCACCCCCGCCGACTTCCTGCCCTGCTTGGGGAAATCGCTGCCATCCAGCACCCAGACCCCCTTGGGGTGTCCCAGCTTGGGCGCCAGGTACTCCTGCAGGCAGGAGATTACCCTGTCATCGTCCCAACGGGCCTCGGTGAGAAACCGCTGCATCGCCCTGGCGGAAATGCCCACCGATTCGGAGAGATTCCCGGCGTTGCGCCGCTCCTGGGACTGGACCAGCAGGGCTTGGAGGTAATTACGGCTGTGTTCCCGCCACTGCTTGCGGCTAAAGGCCGGAGCGAAAAAGGAATGAAACTCCTCAAAGGCCTCGTAAACCCTCTGAAACTCTCCCGCGTCCACCAGCCTTCGCCATCTCGCTGGCCATCCTACCACGTAACCCGTCGTTGTAGTACTAAACTAAAGCCAAGGTGAAATGTACATATCGCTAGACCGCATTGTCGGTCGCCCCCAGTTGGGACGTAAAGGTGAGATGAAGTGCCGTGGAGTCCTTTAGGTCGTCTTCAAGACCCCCGAAATGCACATCCCACCTTGGTATTGGTTTAGGAAGGAAAAGCCGACTTTCAGACGCTCGAACTCCGGTCCTTTCGAGTGCAGAAACGCCAACCCCCGTTCTATTTCCCGGTTATCTCCTTCGGGTATTTTGCCGGTGTGTGCCAGTATCATGGCGTTTGAGGCGAGGAGAGTTGCGTCCCATGCCTTCTCCACTGCGTGGCGTAGCTTGCCGACCTCCGCATATTCCAAAGCTTTCTCTTGAAGCCCTCGCGCCTCTTTGGATAGAGCGGTTACGTGTTCAGTACTCATCATGCTACCGCCAATCTCTCCGCGTCTCGGACATAGTCGGCTTTTTCCCGGATCTTGGCCACGAGTCGGCCCCCTGGTTCACAATTGCCGTAGTAAAAGCAACGTCCGTGCAGGTCGCGTATCCTCTCCCGGTATCGACGTTCGAGATTCACGAAAGCAACGCCCTCGCCTCGCAAGTTCTTGATCGCACGGGTTGACTGCCCCGTAGACCGCGGCTCCCGGCCTGTCCTCGCCAGCACCAGCGCGTCGGTCGCCCGCTTGGTGGCGCCCCAAGCCTTCTCGGCCGCATTGCGGAGCTTGCCCAGTTCCAGCATCTCCAACGCATCGGCGTAAAGGACCCGGGCGTCGGCAAATATTGCGGCCGCTAGCTCATTCTCCGCCATACTCCCCCAATGCTCCGACCACGAATCCGATTTTATCACGGGATGTAGAGCACGAGGCTTGTCCGGCGGGCAGCCAACCCCGTCTCGTCGTATCGCATCGACGCTGGTATCATCTGCCCCAAGAGATTGGGAAATCGGGAGGACATCATGCGGGGCGTAACGTTCAAGGGCAACCGCGAGGCTGAGATTCAGGAGTTTCCAGACCCCCACGCCGGGCCCGGAGATGCCGTATTGCGTATCAAGGCTTCAGGACTGTGCGGCACCGACTTGCACCGTTACCGCGACGCCGAGCCCACGGTGATGATCACCGGCCACGAGCCCTGCGGCGTAATCGAGGAACTGGGGCCGGGCGCTCCTCCGGGACTCAAGCTGGGCGACCGGGTGATGTGCCACCACTACGAAGGCTGCGGGGTCTGCGAGATTTGCTCAATGGGTTACGAGCAGCTTTGTCCCAAGGGGCACGTTACCTTCGGCGGCGGCACCGGCCACGGGGCCAATGCGGACTACATCCTGGTGCCCTCCCGGTCGTTGGTCCATCTGCCGGAAGAGCTGTCGTTCGAGGAGGGCGCGGCCATCTCCTGCGGCACGGGCACCGCCTGGAACGGCCTGAACAAGATGGACGTTTCCGGGAAGGACACCGTGGCGGTGTTCGGCCAGGGGCCGGTGGGCCTCAGCGGCACTCTCTCGGCCAAGGCTATGGGCGCACGAGTCGTCGCCGTGGACGTGGTGCCCGAGCGGCTGAAGCTGGCCCAAGAGCTGGGAGCGGACTACGTGGTCAACCCCACCGAGGCCGACCCGGTGCAGGCCATCCTAGACCTCACCGGCGGCGCGGGCGCATCGGCATCTTTGGAGACTTCGGGCAACCCCACGGCCCGCCAGCAGGTGCTGGCCTGCCTGGCGCCCTTTGCCCGTTGCTGCTACGTCGGAGTCGGCGGCCCGGCCGAGATCGACTTCAACCGCAACGTTATCTTCAAGGTGCTGACCATCTACGGCTCCTGGACCTTCAGCAAGTCGGAGCTAATCGAGATCGCCCGCTTCTTCGTCGAGACCAAGGCTCCCCTAGACCGTCTGATCACCCACCGCTATTCCCTGGACCATGCCATCGAAGCCTTCCAGACCTTCGACGGCGCCACCACCGGCAAGTGCGTATTCGTATTTGACTGACGGGTTTACCGCAGAGGGCGCGGAGGACACAGAGGTTTCTTGGTTTGGAGCGGCCGGACGTGATTTTTAACTAACGGACTTCCACACTTGGCGGTGAAACTGTCCGTCTCGCAGTTCGGAGGAGGAGGCGCTTTCAATGTCGATGGCAAAGCAGTGGAATTCGATTTCTTCGGGCGCCCATCCGATCTTGGATTCGACGGCATCGCAGAAGCGCCTCCGCTCGGCCAAGTCCGTAATCTCGAAGGCCCGCCCGTACAGCTTGAACTCGCCATCGCCGCCCTCCTTGTCTGAGACCGCGTTGTGGATGGTGCAATGCGGGTCGCGGAGCAAGTCCAGCGCTTTCACCGACCGCCACATCATCCCCAAGTAGAGCTGCTCTCCAACGAACATTGGCTCCACCGGCGAGATTCGGGGCCACCCGTCCTTACGCAGCGTGCCCACGAAGACCAGGCCCGTTCGCTCGAACCGTTCCGCGCCCCACACCGCCAGTTCCGGCTCCAAACGCGCGAATTCCGCCCAATTCATTTCAGGCCCCCGACCCTGTATTCATATGCGGCCACAATTGGACATTGACTATTGTCATGTCCAAAAATTTCAGCTACGGATGATAGTTGGACATTGACCCTGCCAATGTCCTGTCTAGGAAACGCTGGAAACTCTTGATGAGGCTAAACTCCGGTCCAACAAAAAACCCCGCGCATAAACGAACGCGGGGTTTCGGCGCCTGGTTTTGGTACCCCGGAGGGGCTTCGATCCCCTGATCTCCACCTTGAAAGGGTGGCATCCTAACCTGGCTAGACGACCGGGGCACTGTTCTATCTTACTATAAACCGTTTAGCCGTTCCAGCTTGGCTTTCTTCGCTGCAGGGTCTTCTAATAGTCGAAGAGGCTGTGCAGGGTATTGGACAATAAAGGGGAGAGTTTGGGAGTGTGGAGGATGGTTGTGCGGGAGGAGAGAGTTGGGGAGTGGGGTCCCGGATTGCTGGAGGCCCTGAGCCGGATAGAGGATCCCAGGAAGCCCCGGGGAGTAAGGCATCCCTGGCCGGCGATTCTGGCGCTCCCGGTGTGCGCGATGCTGGGAGGCGCCAAGAGCCTGTACGCCATCGCCCAGCGGGGCCGTGAGCACCCCCAGTTGGCCCAGTCGCTGGGATTCAGCCGGGAGCAGACCCCGTGCGTGGCGGCGCTGCATCACGTATTTCGCCGGTTGGAGGTGGATGGCTCGAGTCGTCGCTCAGCCGCTGGGCCCAAGAGTCCATGGGAGAGGCAACCATCGCCATAGACGGCAAGGCCCTTAGGGGGATGCACGGGGCGGAATTGCGGGGGTGCGGCTGGTGGCGGCCTATGCCCTTGAAAGCGTCCTGGTGGTGGGACAAAAGGGGGGTCAGGGGTCAGGGCAAGGAGCGTGAACTGGGGGTGGCCTCCAGGCTGCTGGGCCAGTTGGAGCTGCGGGAGAGGGTGGTTGCCGGGGAGGCGCTTTAGGCCCAGCGTGAGTTGAGACAGAAGGCATTGGACTTGGGCGGGGACTATTTCTGGGCGGTGAAGGACACCAGCCTGGGGTGAAGGAGGCGGTGAGCCTGCTGTTCGAGGAGCCGCCATGGGGAGAGCGCTTTGGCGCGACGAGCCGGGAGGGCCGGCATGGAGACCGGTGGGAACGCCGGCGTCTCTGGGCTGCAACGGCCCTGAACGAATACCTGGACTGGACTGGCACAGGTCTGCTGCGTGGCACGGGTCAGGAGGCACAAGGGGAAAGAGCCGGTGGAGCGGGCCTATGCCATCACCAGCCTGCCAGTGGAGCGGGCGGACGCTGCCCGGTTGCTGGGGATATGGCGCGGGCATTGGGGGATTGAGAACCAGGCGCACTGGGTGAGGGATGTGGTCTTTGGGGAGGACCGGAGCCAGGTGCGGAGCGGGACGGCGCCGCACCTGCTGGCGGCGCTGCGGAACCTGGTGCTGGGGTTGTTGCGGCTGATTGGAGTGAAAAACATAGCGGCGGCCCTGCGCCACTACGGCTGGAAACCCTGGGAAACCCTGACCCGCATCGGCCTATCCCCCGACAATTAAAAGACCCTGGCGAGAATGCCAGGGCTATCACATTTGGATTTCCGGAGGCCAATTGAGGAGCAAACTGTTGCTTCCGACCGCCGATTTTGAGTGATTAGGTCCCGCTATCATAGTATGTCAAGGCGAATAAACCCGAAAACACTGCCTGAAATTACAAATGGAGGCCCCGAAATTTTCTAATGCGATAGCCCTGGCGAGAATGCCAGGACGATTGCAAAGTCGGGGAAGGAGGTTTAAAAGATAGGGAAGTGAGCTATGGGAGTGTGTGGATATGGCAGCGGCGGAATCTCCATTCAAGTGCTTGGAGCAGGCGCCGGATCCCAGGAGGGCCCGGGGAGTCCGGCATCCCTTTCAGGCCATGCTGCGGCTGACCCTGCTGGGCTTGGTCTGCGGCCAGACCACCATGGCCCACAGCGCCCTCTTCGCCAGGATGCACTGGCCGGCACTGAAGGAGCCTCTGGGTTTTCTCAGAAACCATCCGCCCCACGCCGCCGCTATCTCCCGAACCCTGGCCGGTGTCCCTTATGCGCAGTTGCAAGGGGCCCTGACCGGATGGGTGGCTGGCGTGGCGGCGGACCGGGAGGTGAACGCCCCGGCAGACGGCAAGCGGGCCAAGCAGTCCGAGGATGTCAAGGGCCATCCCCCGGTGATGGTGAACGTGCTGGCCCATGACCTGAAGTTGTGTCCGGCCCGGTGGCCGGCATCGGAGAAACGGCACGAACCCGGGGTGTTGGGGGAACAGTTGGCCCAACTGTTCGAGCGCTATCCCGGCCTGAGACTGCTGAGCAGGGACGCCCTGTACGCGGAGCGGGACCTGTGCCAGGCCATAGTCAGCCACGGACGGGACTGCCTGGCGCGTATCAAGGGGAACCGGCCCGAGGCGCTGGCGGCATTGGCGGACAGGTTTGCCGCGGAGGAACCGGGTGAGCCTGAGGCGGAGACCGTGGGGAAAAAGCGGGTGTGATCGAGAGGCGGCGCATCTGGACCGGTGCGGCGCTGGCCGACTATATCCGGGATGAGTTGGGCTTTCCCGGAACGAGGCAGAGGGTGACGGTGGAGAAGGAGGCGGTGGACATAGCCACTGGGGAGGTGAGCCGGGAGCGCTGGTATCTGCTGACCAGCCTGAGTTCCCGGCGGTGCGGACCAAAGGAACTGCTTCGAGGGTTCCGCAATCACTGGAGGGTTGAGAACAGCCTGCGCCACGTGAAGGACCGCAGTTGGGATGAGGACGTCCACACGCTGCGCCGTCCGGGACTGGGCGAGGTATACGCCACCCTGGTCAACACCGGGCTGAACGCCCTGTGCCTGGAAGGATGGTTTCCCCTCCGGATGTCCATGCCCCTGCGAGCCAAGACCTGCGCCTTCCGCCCAATGCAGACCATCGCCCGCCTCTGCGGTCAACCCTCCTGACTTTGCAATCGTCCTGGCGAGAATGCCACATGCCGTTGTCGAGAACCCGGCTAATCGATATAATTAAAAGACGTCAGACACTCCTCCCATCCAAGGTGGGCCTGTAGCTCAGGCGGTTAGAGCGCGGTCCTGATAAGACCGAGGTCGTTGGTTCGAGTCCATCCAGGCCCACCATTTTTTGACGGTAGGCAGAACCGCACCGTCCAGGGCCACCTTCTCGGTGACCCCTCCGGGTATCAGATTGTCATCGGGCATAGGGACGGTGTAGCGCATGAGGGCGTCGTCGGGAGTGACAACGATCTCCTTGACGAAGGACTCGATGAAGGCCCGGTGCTCGGTCAGCTCGCTCTCCACCAGGAAGTCCCGCATTTCCCTGGCGTAGGCCGCGATGGTCTCCACGTCGTCCAGGACCTCCCTCCGCTCCGCCAGGATGGCCCTGGCCTCCGACGCGGCGTCTTCCAGGCGCTCCTGCCGTTCCCGATGCTCCCTGATGCGGTCCGAGGCGTCGGCCATCTCGATGTCGCTATTCTCGATGAAGTGCCAGACGCGGCCCAGTTTCCTCTTGACATCCTCCAGCTCCGCGTCGATGGTCTCCAGCCGCTTGCGCTGCTCGGCGGCCACGCAGTCCATCTCCTCGTCCACCACCTTCACCAGCTCGGTGATGCTCCCCTCGGTGAGGATGTTGGAGCGAATCTTTTCGACCACCAACTCCTCGAAGCGGCGGGCGTTGAGCCTGGGGGAATCGCAGGCCCCGCTGCCCTGCTTGATCAGGGACTGGCAGACGTAGTAGGAGAACTGGCCGCTCTTCGAGTCCTGGCCGCTGAGCGCCCGCTTGCATTTGTGGCACTTGACCAAGCCGCTAAGTGCCTATCCTAATAACAAAATCCAGGCTAAACTAGCGGAATGACTAAAGCGAAAGAAGCCAAGCCACCTCGGCTGAAGCGCGCCGGCTCAGCCGTGCCGGTCAACCCCGCCACCGGCTCCTTCCAAGTATCCGGCGCTCTTTGGGAGGCGCTGGCCCCGCTGATTCCCCAGCGGGTGAACACCCATCCCTTGGGCGGGGGCCGGCCCCGGGTGCCGGACCGGACCTGCGCCAACGGCATCTTCTACGTGCTGCGCACCGGCTGCCAGTGGAAGGCCTTGGATGCCACCGGCATTTGTTCCGGCTCCACGGCCCACCTGCGCTTCCAGGAGTGGGCCGCCGCCGGGGTGTTCCTGGAGCTATGGCGGACGGGGCTGGAACGTTACGATGAGTTGAAGGGCATAGACCGGAGTTGGTTGAGCCTGGACGGGGCCATGACCAAATCCCCCCTGGGCGGGCTGACAGGGGTATGTATGGAGTGAAATTGGTCTAAGAACCTGTTTACGAACTCCGGAATAAGTTATGTTGCGACTATTACCCAGGGAGGGTGAATATGTCTCATTCCTATCCCAGCGACATCAGCCGGGAGCAATTTGCCTTGGCTCTGCCGATTTTGCTAACGGCCCGACGCCGGACCAAGCCCCGCACCGTCGACTTGTACGATGTTTTCCGTGGGGTGCTGTATGTTTTGAAAAGCGGTTGTCAATGGCGCATGCTGCCCGCCGACCTTCCCCAGTGGCAAACCGGTTACAAATACTTCCGGCAATGGAGTGAGCGTCCCAACCCGGCGCAGCCTTCCATTCTGGAGCGAGTCTTAAAAAAATCGGTTGGCGCGGTCCGGCGGAGCAATGGCCGGAAAGAGCGGACCAGCTTCTGCATCGTAGATGCCCAGAGCGTGAAGAACACCGGCAGCGCTGAGGACAAGGGCTATGATGCGGGCAAGAAAGTGTCTGGGATCAAGCGTCATATCGCGGTGGACACCCAGGGGTTGCCCCATGCAATTCATGTGACCACTGCCAACGTGACCGGCCGGGCCGGGGCTTTGACCATGTTCGGCCACCACCAGGCCGACCTCGGGGAAGTGCAAAAGGCGCTGGTTGACGGAGGTTACACTGGGCAGCCCTTTGCCGAATCCGTGCAGCGGCTGTTGGGCGCCACCGTAGAGGCCGTGCGCCGGGATGAGCGGCACGCCTTCGTGGTGCTGCCGAAGCGATGGGTGGTGGAGCGGTCTTTCGCCTGGCTGGAAAAGTGCCGCCGGCTCTGGAAGAACTGCGAAAGAAAGCTCAATACCAGTCTGCAAATGGTGGTGCTCGCCTTTGCTGCCCTGCTCTTGAAAAGATTGTAAACAGGTTCTTAGCAAAATCGGCAGAGCCAAGGCGAATTGCTCCCGGCGACGGACCAAGCCTCGCACCGTGGACTTGTATGACGTTTTCTGCGGCGTGCTCTACCTCCTGAAAAGCGGTTGCCAGTGGCGGATGCTCCCTGTGGACTTCCCGGACTGGCGCACTTGCTACAAGTATTTCCGGCAATGGAGTGAACGGCCCGGCCCGGAGAAAGAGTCCATTCTGGAGCAGGTCTTAAAAAAAATGGGTTGGCGCGGCCCGGCAAAGCAATGGGCGGACCGAGCAGACCAGCTTCTGCATCGTGGACTCCCAGAGCGTAAAGAACACCGGCAGCGCCGGGAACAAGGGCTATGACCCGGGCAAGAAGGTGTCCGGGATCAAGCGGCACATCGCGGTGGACACGCAAGGGTTGCCCCATGCGATTCACGTGACCACCGCCGACGTTACCGGCCGGGCCGGGGCTTTGGCGATGTTTGACCAACGCCGGGGAGACCTGAACCGGGTGCAGAATGTGATGGTCGACGGGGGCTACACTGGGAGGCCCTTTGCTGCGGAGGTGCAGAACCTGTTGGGAGCCTCGGTGGAAGTGGTCAAACGCAACGAGTTGCACACTTTCGCGGTGCTGCCGAAACGATGGGTGGTGGAGCGGTCTTTCGCTTGGCTGGAGAAGTGCCGCCGCCTCTGGAAGAACTGCGAGGGAAAGCTCAATACCAGCCTGCAAATGGTGGTTCTCGCCTTCGCGGTGCTAATCCTGAAGAGATTGTAAACAGGTTCTTACACGAGGCACAAGGTTCCCGTGAGCTTTTCAAGGGCGGCGGCAAAGATGTTATCTAGTCACCGACCTCGTTACGCTGAAACCGGGTCGTATCTGATCCGGTATTCGCCTATCTGCATCTCGTAACCTTCCGCGGTTACGGGTGTTCTCAGTGAGGGTGACTGTTCTCGGAGCATCTCGTGTAACCATGTGAGGGGATCGGAGCCTACGTGTGAGTCCTTAAACAACCGGAGCACCTGCGGCCAAGTCCCCTTAGCCGCTTCAGGAACTCGGGATGCTTCGCCGGAAAAGTGAGAAAAGTGTCGGCCTATTACAAACAAATGGATCTTTTTCGTGTCTTTAATACGGACTGTTCTATCACCAAGCAGATGATTAAGGACTTCCGGGGTCTCGCGAAGAATCGAGCTAACTGTGGAAACCCATTGGTCCGTTTCCTCTAGTACCGTTTCCAGTTAGATTTATTGATACTGGAAGGCTGCCTCTAACTCTGGATTCCTGCTTGCGCGGGAATGATTAACAGATATCTGATATAAGGCATATTCAAGTGGAAACGGTACTAGTACCCAGTCAAACTCGCATTGTCAGATATTCCATGCGCCAGGTTTCGATGGTACCTTTGGGAGAGGAAGCAGTGTTGTGGGAGGTGGGGCATTTATGGTGCAGGAGAAATTCGCAGTCCGGTTGGCCGCCGGGGAAAAGGGTCGGCTCAGGCAGATGATCAGGGGTGGCCGGAGTTCTGCCCAAGCAATCACGAGGGCCCGTATCCTGCTCAAGACTGATGAGGGCTGGAGCGCCTCGCAGGTGGCCGCCGCCTTGGACGTCTCGGAGCGGACCGTATTCCGCACCAAGCGACGGTACGCCGAGGATGGCTTGGATGAGGTGCTCAGACACCGCAATCAGAGCACCCGCCACCGGAAGCTGGACGACCGGGCGGAGGCGCATCTCATCGCCCTGGCCTGCAGCCCGGCGCCCGAGGGCCACGACCACTGGACGTTGCGCGTGCTGGCGGGCAAGGCGGTGGAACTGGGACTGGTGGAGTCCCTCTCCCACGAGACGGTGCGGTTGCGGTTGAAAAAAAGGCACTCAAGCCGTGGCGGAAGAAACAGTGGTGCATCCCGAAAGTGAGCGCGGAGTTCGTGGCCCACATGGAGGACGTGCTGGACCTCTACGCCGAGCCCTACGACCCCGAAAGGCCGGTGGTCTGCTTTGACGAGACCTCCACCCAGTTGCTGGCCGACCTCACGCCGCCCATCCCGGCGAAACCGGGGCGGCCCAGGCGTCAGGACTACGAGTACCTGAGAGCGGGAACGAGGAACCTGTTCCTGACCTGCGAGCCCCGGGCGGGCGGGCGGCACGTGGCGGTTACCGAGCGGCGCACCATGCAGGACTTCGCCCATCAGATGCGCTGGCTGGTGGACGAGGCATATCCCGATATCCCTGTGGTCCGAATGGTGCTCGACAACTTGAACACACACCGGATAGCGTCCCTCTATGAGACCTTTCCGGCGGCTGAGGCCAGGCGCATCGCCAAACGGCTGGAGTTTCACCACACGCCCAAGCACGGCAGCTGGCTGAATATGGCCGAGATCGAGTTCAGCGTACTGGCCCGGGCCTGTCTCAAGAAACGGAACCCCGATGAGGACGCCCTGCAAAGGAACATCAGCGCCTGCGAGGCAGAACGCAATGCGGCCGGTGCCATCATCAACTGGCGTTTCACCACCAAGGATGCCAGAACCAAAATGCGCCGCCTCTATCCTGACACTTCAACCTTGACTTAATACTAGTACCGTTTCCACTTGAATATGCCTTATATCGGATATCTGTTAATCATTCCCGCGCAAGTAGGAATCCAGAGTTAGAGGCAGCCTTCCAGTATCAATAAATCTAACTGGAAACGGTACTAGACCCATCAGGAAGTTTGGCGTCCGACTGTGGTATTGATGGTGAGGTGTCGAACATGTATACCAAGCGAGTCCTGAGCCAAGACCAGTGCCAGGCAGCCATTGCCGCCGTGACCGCAGAGTTCAAGAAGATGTCCGGCGGCCCTCGGTGGACGATGGCCATCGTAGACGATGCGGGAAATCTCCTGGTCTTCACTCGCTCCGACGGCGCCGGTCCGATGACGGGCCGGAACTGCATTAAAAAAGCCCACACGTCCGCGTTGACCGGCTCCAGTACCAAAGTGTTCGGGGAGCTGCACCCAAGCGAGACGGACTTCGCCGCGAGTTTGAAGGAACACGGCTTTAGCCCGAATCCACCGATGGACACCGATGGACACGGAAGGACGGCGTGAGGACAGTGGAAGGGGGGTGAGGGAGTTACAGGGGCGATGATCCGGGCTCGAATTCGGGTAGACGGGAGGTTGGCGGGGGCGGTCTGCAGGCGCTTTTGGGGGCACCGATGGCGGCCTACAGTGGCTGTGGTGAGCGAAATGGCGGGACAGGCACGGCGAGAGGGGCTCGCGGACCGGGATGGCGCGAGTTGGCGGGGACGTTCAGTTGGCCGGACGTTGGGACAGTGGCGGACGGGCGCCGTCAGGCTGGGAGTGGAATGGCTCGCAGCCGTGCCGGGGCGCGAGTGACCTTCTCCTCCCGCGGCCAGCGCTGGGGAAGATGCAGGGTGAGCCGGCGCGCCGGGCGGGTGAGCCGGCCAGGCCCGGGAGAAGAACCGCCGCCGGAGCGTCTTGGTGGTCACGGTCCGTTCGCCCGGACCGGTCCGCGCGGTCCAACGGGCCAGGTTATGCGCCATCACCGGTACTGCGAGCCGGGCGGCGTTGGCGGCGAAGCGCCCCGGGGGCATGTGGTTCAGCCCGGCGCCGTGCTTGAGGTCTCGAATGGCGTTCCCGGTCTCGGCGTGGCGGCGGCGGCCGGCCTCCAGTTCCCCTCCAGTTCCAAGGTCTCTCCGTCCCGGCCGGTGATGAAGCCGTGATAGCTGCAGGTGGCGAAGAGGGCCAGTTGGGAACCGGGCGTCCGGTCCTCACCGGGTATCGCCTCGATCAGGTTGCGCAGGCTGGTGTGCTGGCCGATGGTGGCTGGCGGACGGTGATGGAGAAGCGGACATCCATCCGGCGGCAGACGGCGGCCACGGCGTGGGTATAGAAGCCGCTGTCGGCCCGCACCGTGAGTTGCCCGCTGGCCCCACCGTAGCGAACCCGGCTCACCGTCTCACGCAGAAAGTGGGCGGCGCCGCAGGCGGTCCCGCCGACGCGCAGCGCATCGCCGCCGGCCGGAGCGGAGGCCACCAGCGTCATCAGCTTGTCGCCGGTGTTGGCCCGGCCCGGCGCATCGCCCAGGCCGAGGCGCTTCCCGAGGCGCTTCCCTTCCGGAGTAGTTGGGGCAGGCCAAGGCGCAGGGCGAGGGTGGCCGGAAGGATCAGCCCGGCATTGGCCGCCAGGCGGTGGCCGCCGAAGGTGATTTGGACCCGGCCGGGGTGGTGGCGTGGCAGCATCTATCGGGTGCTCCTTGTTCCGGGGCCGGGTTGCTGTTGCAAACCATTATCCCGGATGCACAGGAGCGCCTTCTTGCGGCTTCAGGTCGCTGACCCGGCGCCCTCCTTTCGGTGGATTCGGGCTTAGAGGGTCTTCTGGTATACCCAGAAACATCTCGAGTGTATCGGCGCGTTCCTTTTCTTCAGCATCGAAAAAGGCCGATTCAATCGGATCAGGTGTCCTGGCCATTTGTGGGCCTCCGGTCCAAGTAGCGTCTCGTGGTCTTCCGGCCAGGATAGGCGGTAATCAAGTATTCGTCTCCTTCGTGCTCGAAAAATGGTACGACATAGGCGTATCCACTAATCCAGACTATGTATACAAGTTGGCCCGGGTGGCGTTCCTGATTAGGATGGGGAATCCGATCCAGCGCCTCTCCGGCTTCGATAAGGTCAACAATCTCACTGAAAGATATTCCGCGCTCCAGTTGCGACTGGCGGTCCTTATAGTCGATCCAAAAGTATCTCAAGGCGCATCAATTTTTGCAGACTTTAGTCTCCCTCCATCCCTAGAACGCCAGCCGGTAGACCGCGTTCAGCAATAGCGCCCCCAGGACCCCGGCGGCCAGGTCGTCGGCCATTATTCCCAGGCCGCCGGGCAGCCGCTCGAAGCGGCGAATGGGCCAGGGCTTCAGCACGTCCAGCACCCGAAAGCAGACGAAGGCGGCGGCCAGCCAAGGGAGAGTCTTGGGAAGTAGGATGCAGGTCAGCCACATCCCTGCCACCTCATCCCAGACGGCCTTGTGCGGGTCCGGGTCGTCCTCCCGGACCAGGCTGCCCGTGGCCCAGACGCCGACGGGGATGGAAAGGCCGACCAGCAGGTAGAAGGCGACGGAATCTCCGGGCAGGGGGGACAGCCAATAGACCACGAGCGCGGCCAGGCTCGCTGCCGTGGCCGGGGCCACCGGAAACAGACCCAAGCCCAAGCCGGTCCCAAAGACCCACCCGGCCAGCGCCGCCAGCCTGGGCACTAGCCGTAGCCCAGCCGGTGCAGGTCCTCTTCGCTCATGCCCAGATAGTGGCCGATTTCATGCCAGAGGGTTACCCGGATTTCGCGTGCCGCTTCCTCGAAGGTCTCGCAGTGCTGGAGTATCGGCAGACGGTAGACCACGATGCGGTCGGGAAGCATCGGCCCGCCGCCCTCCCGTTCGGTAAGCGGGAGGCCGCTGTAGAGGCCGAAGAGTGCGCTGTCCTCCCCGGCCAACCCTTCCTCGTCGGCGGAGGGCCAGTCCTCCACCGTCACGTCCACGTTTTCCAGGGCATCGAGCAATCCCGGAGGCAGCTCTGCGTAGGCGCGGCGCAACAGTTGCACGAAGCGCCGGTGGGACATGCGAATCAAGGGCCGGCCCCGACCTGCTGCCGGATGCGCTTCAGGATGTCGATGTTTTCCCGGTCTGGCCCTTTGCCCTCGAAACCCGGCACTTCCAGCAGGAACGGTACGTCCCGGAACGCGGGATGCCCCATGAACACGGCGAACCCGTCCTCTCCAATGAAACCGTCGCCGATGTTGTCGTGGCGGTCGACGCCGGAGCCGCAGGGACGCTTGGAGTCGTTGGCGTGGATGGCGACCACGTTGGCCGCGCCCGGCCCGGCCTCCAACTGCCCCAGCATATCCTCTATGCCCTCGCCGGTGGTCAGATCGTACCCGGCGGCGAAGCTATGCTGGGTGTCCAGGCAGACCTTCAGCCGCGGGCTGTCCACCGCGTCCAGGATTCCGCCCAATTCCTCAAAGCGCGCGCCGATGTGCTGGCCCATGCCCGCCATGTTCTCCACCGCCAGCACCGGCCCCTCCGGAGCGGCGTCCAGCACCTGCTTGATGGCGTTCACCGTCTGCGGCAGCACGGACTCGTAACCGGCCCCGCCGTGGCTTCCCGGATGGACGATGACGCCGTCGGCCCCGATGCGGGAGGCCAAGGCCATGTACTTGGTAAGGGAGTCGATGCCCTTCTTCAGATTGGCCGGGTTGGAAGTGCCCAGGTTGACCAGGTAGATGGCGTGAAGGAACACCGGGCCCATTCCGGCGTCGGCCATGTTCCGGCGAAACGCCTCCGCCTCGGCGTCGGCGATTTCCTTGAAGGCCCATCCTTGGGGCGACGACCCGAATATTTGCAGGGCCTCGCAGCCGATCTCCTGGCCGCGTCCCACCGCCTTGCTAATCCCGCCCGCAGTCGAAACGTGGGCGCCTATCTTCATTTCCGGGCCTCCACAGACTATCGAGGAAAGTTTCGCCGATTATAGCCCGCTGGAATACAATGACGCCAATGCGCGCTTTGATCTTGCAAGAGCCGGGCAGCCCGCCCCGGTTGTCGGTGGCGGACGTGCCGGAACCAGCGCCCGGAGCCGGGGAAGTGCTGGTGCGGGTGGCCGCCTGCGGCTTCTGCCACCACGACCGGTCGGTGATGGCGGGACTGCTCCGGCGCGGGGTCAGGCCCGGAGTCATTCTCGGCCACGAAATCGCTGGCGTAGTAGAGGCCGTGGGAGCCGAAGTCCACGGGATAAACGCGGGCGACCGGGTGGTCACGCTTCTAACCAACGCCTGCGGGCAATGCGACCGCTGCCAGACCGGTAGAGAACACCGATGCCGCCACGGGGAGGGCATCGGCCACAGACGCCACGGAGGGTTCGCGGAGTACGTCGCCGTATCGCAGCATAGCGTGGTCTCGCTGCCCGGCAGCCTGGAATTGACCGGGGCGGCGTTGCTGGCCTGCCCCATGGGGGTTGCGTTACAGGCCGTGGAGACTGCGGCGGCGGTGCGGGCCGGAGAAACGGTGGTGCTCACCGGCGCCGGGGGCGGCCTGGGCGTTCACGCGGTACAGGCTGCGGCGGCTTTGGGAGCGCGGGTGCTTGCGGTCACATCGTCGCCGGAAAAGGCCGTGCGGCTTCTAGGCTACGGCGCGGAGGAAGTAATTGAGACCGGGGAGTTGGACTTCTCTGAGATTGTAGCGGCCCTTACCGGCGACGAAGGAGCCGACGCGGTGATCGACACCGTGGGATCGACGTTGTTCCCGTCGACTCTGCGCAGCCTGGGGCAATACGGCCGCTTGGTGTTGCTCGGCGAGGTGGCCGGGGGCCGGGTCGAAATCAACCCGGCGGAGCTGATCTTCCGCGACATCCGGATCTTGGGAGCGTCGGGAGTATCCCGCGCCACCGTGGAAAAAGCCGCCGCCATGACCGCCTCCGCCCGCTTGACGCCCGTGGTGGACCAAGCGCTGCCGCTGGAAGATGCCGACCTAGCCTTCGAGCTTCTGGGAAGCCGGGCGGTGTTCGGAAGAGTGGTCCTTACCTGCTAACCGGAGTAAAGGGGTCCCTTTTTCTAGCGGCCCAGCAATTGCAGCAGCGACGCGCTGATGGCGGCGGGGCCGCGCCGCAGGACCCGGAAGATTTCGCCCCGGTCCCACATCACCAGGAACTGGCTGGCGATGAAGACCGAGCTGTAGGTCCCGACCACCGCTCCGATGGCGAGCACCAGCAGCAACTCCCGGATGCTGGGGCCGCCGATCAGCAGCATGGCTATCAGCACGAACAGCGTGGTGCAGCTGGTGTTCAGTGAGCGGCCCATGCTCTCCATGATGCTCAGGTTCACCAGAGGCCCCAACTCGCGGTCGGGATGGCGGACGACGTTCTCCCGGATGCGGTCGAAGACGACGATGGTGTCGTTGACGCTGTAACCGGCCACGATCAAGAGCCCCACGATGAACATGGAGTTGACTTCCATCCCGATGACCCGCCCCAGGATGGAGAACACCCCCAGGATAACCAAGACGTCGTGCGCCAGCGCCAAGACCGCGCTCACCCCGTAGCGGTGCGCCTTGGGCACCCTACGGAAAGCGTACCAAACGTAGAGCAAAATGAACACCGAGGCCGCCGCCAGCGCGTAGAAGGCGATGCGCACCGTCTCTTGGGCCACTATCGGCGAGACCGTATCGAACTCCACCCGTGCGCGCTGTAAGCCCAAGAATTCTTCCAGGTCGCGTTCAATGACCTCGCGCTCGGAGAGGCCGTCTCCCTGCGCCTCCGCGAGCACCGCGGTCCGGATGAAGTAATTGTCGCGGCCAACCTTCTGGATCAAGGCTTCCGGGTGGCCCAGCGCCTCCATCCGTTGCTGAATGTCGGCTTCGTCCACGGCTGAGTCGAACGTTGCGTCCATCAGCGAGCCGCTGGTGAAATCGATTCCGGCCTTCAACCCGGAATCCAGGCTGGCCCAACCCGGAGGGATGATCATCGAAAGCAGACCGGGGATGATGATCAAGGCCGAGAACAGGAAGTACCAGGCCCGCTTGCCGACGATGTCCAGCATTAGCGGCCTCCTCCGGTGGTCTGCGGCGCGCCCCTCTCTCTGGACTGAAGGGGCTCCGGGGTGAACAGGCTGATCCGGTGGCCCAGGCCGATCCACGCCATCAACTGCAACAGGTTGCGGCTGAACACCACCGCGGTGAACATGCTGACGGCTACGCCGATGAACAGGCTGATGGCCACGCCGGTCACCAGGCCGCCGCCCAAACGGTCGCCGAACCACATCAGCACCAAGCAGGTGATCATGGTGGATACGTTGCTGTCGCGGATGGCGGGCCAAGCTCGGCTGAACCCAACCTCCATAGAAGAGGCCAGGGTGCGTCCAATCCGCACTTCTTCTTTCATCCGCTCGAAGATCAGGATATTGGCGTCCACGGCCATGCCAACGGAGAGGATGAAGCCGCCGATGTGGGCCAATTCCAGGGTTATCGGTATCAGCTTGAACACCGCCAGCACTATGACGGCGTAGAAGATCAGTGCGCCCGCCGCAACCACGCCGGCCACCCGGTAGTAAGCAACCATGAAGACCAGCACCAGCCCCAGCCCGACCATTCCGGCCCGCAGGCTGTTGCGCAGTGATTCGGCCCCGAGAAGGGCGTCCACGTCACGTTCCTGGACCAGTTTCAGCGGTACTTGCAGCCGGCCCGACTCCAACTGAATGGCCAGCGTCCGGGCCTCCTCGCGCCCGAAGTTGCCGCTGATCTCGGTGCGGCCGTCGCGAATCCAAGCCCGCGCCACCGGAGCGATTATGGGTTCGTCGTCCATGAAGACCGCGATGCGCTTGGTCTCGACATCCTGGATTCGCCTGGTGAGGTCGGAGAATATTTCCGCGCCCCGGTCATTGAACTGGAGATTGACCACCCAGCCAACACCGACGGCGTCCGCGCCTGCTTCGGCTCGGACCAGATCGTCGCCGGAGAGGCCGAGGTCGGCGTCGGTGAACACCGCGCAGGCGATGGTCTGGCAGGTGCGCTCCTTGAACTCCAGTAGCGCGGTCTCGCCGATCAGCCGTTTGGCCCGGTCGATGGCGCTGATCACCTGGAACTGCTGGACGGCCCCGACGGCGTCGTTGATGCTCTGCCGAGCCGCCGTCTGGATGTCCGCGCCGACGGTGTCGGAGGAGATGCGGAACTCCTGCGGGCTGAGGCGTTCGATTTCCAGATCCTCGTAGCCGGCTCCCTCCAGGGAGGCCCGCATGGCTTCCACAAGCTCGGGCTCGGTCACGGGTTCGGCGAAACCGATGTCGGTAGTGGAGCCGCTTGCGCCCGGCAGTTGGACGATGATGCGGTCTTCACCGAATATCTGGATGATCGGTTCTTCGGTGCCGAAGCGGTTGACGCGCCGGGAGATGTTATCCAGCACGCCTTCCATCTGGTCGGGCGTGGGAGAGCCGATGTCGCTGGTCTGGAACAGCAGAATCTCCCCAACGGACTCTTCCAGCGCCGCGCGGAAGCCGGAGCGCCGCGGGTCGTCGGAAGCAAGCAACGGGGCCCTGATCTGAGCTTTGGTGAACACCGGGACCAGTTGGGTCTGCGGTTCTGGCGGTTCTTCCGCCTGTACCTCGGCGTCTGTCCCGCCCTCGGCGGCAGCGTCCGTCTCGGCGTCGGGGGCATCGCCTTCCTCATTGGCGGGGTCGTCGGTTGCGGGGGCTTCGGGCGTGGGGACTTCCACCTCGCGCTCGATCCAGGTCAGGTCGCGGGGCACTAGCTGGAATTCGTCCAAGGCCAGTTCTTCGTCGCCCAGCCGGATTTCGCTCATGGCCGACTGCACCACGGAATAGTCGGCGGGAGCGACGAAGGTCACGTCGAAGCGGGTGCCGGTGTCGGCCTGGTAGACCAGATGGCCGCCGCCCCGCAGGTCCAGGCCGAGCTTCAAGCCCAAGGGCCCCGAGCCGTCGCGCACCAGCGCGGGGAAGCCGGGCAGGTCGATGTTGATGGTCCTGAACCCGAGGGCCGCCAGAGAGATGCCCAGAATCAGGAGAATTATGATCGAGAGACGGATACTACGAGAACGCATCGGCTACCGGGAATTCTCCTGTTCGCGCCGCGCCTGCTCCGGTTTTCCGAGCATGGCGGCGGCCAAGTTGAGCGCTTGCTCCTGGGTCTCTATCTCTCCGGCCGCGCGCGCCTCCTCAATCTGTTCCAGCAAGGAGCCTACGTGAGGACCCGGTTGCAGTTGGAAGTGGGCCATCAATTCGTGCCCGTTAATGAGGCGGCTGCTCTTGGGAGAGACGGCTGTTTGCGTACCCAAGTGCAGAATGTACCCGATCATTCTAGCATGGTCGAGCCATTCGGTATGCGATAACTCGGGCCCCTTTGCGCCCAAATAATCGGCCAAGCAGAGGTAGAGCGTATCCACAGCCACGTCTTCCACTTCGCGGAAGTAGCGGTGGATGGCCCGGTTGGTGGGCCATTTGCCGTCCTCTTGCATCATGTTGGTGGGGCGCAGGTGGTGCTCCACCATTTGCGACACCATGTTCACGCCCCGGTAACCGACCCGGAGTTGGCTCAGGCGGTCGGCGGCGATCTCCGCGCCCTGCTCGGAGTGGCCGAAGAACCGGGTGCGGCCGGTGGCGTCGATGGACTTGGTCTGGGGCTTGGCCACGTCGTGGAACAGCGCCGCCAGCTTCAGCACGGTGCGCCGGGTGTGGCCGTTGCTCACGGTCTCCCGGAAGTAGGCATCGCTTTCCGGCGTCCAGGGCACGCAGGAATAGACCGGCGAGTTCTGGTGGCCGCGCGTGACCCCTTCCGCCGCCTCCACGGTATGGAGGGTGTGCCCCCAAACGTCCCAGTAGTGCATCTTCGGCTGGTCCACGCCCTTGGCCGCCATCAGTTCGGGGACGATGTGCTGCAACAACCCCAGCCGGTCCAACACGTCCAGACGCCCCTTCGCGCCGTCCATCGCCAGCAGCTTCAGGAACTCGTCCCGCACTCGCTCGGGCGCAACCAGCGGCAGCAGGCGGGCGCCGGCGGCGATGCAGCGCACCGTGTCCGGCTCGATGCGAAAACCCAACTGGCCCGACAACCGCACCGCCCGGAGCAGCCGGCCCGGATCGGCCTCGAACACGCCCGGATTCAAGGCCCGGATGGACTTGCGGACCAGGTCCTTGCGGCCCTCCAGCGGGTCGATGACGACATCGGCGAAAGAGTCGTCGCGCCAGTGGGCCAACCCAACGGCCAGGGCATTGACCGAGAAGTCCCGGCGGGCCAGGTCATCCTCGATGGAGCCGGGAAAGCCGGTGACGTCGATGGTCTGTTGATCCGCCGCGGCGGCCTCCGGTACGACGATCCGCATCATGCCCCGCGACGGACTCAGCGGCACCAGCGTTCCTTGTACTTGGTCGGAGAGTTCCTCGGCGATGGAGCAACCGTCGCCAGCCACGGCGATGTCGATGTCCGGCTCGGCTTGGCGTCCCAGCAGCCGGTCGCGCACCTGGCCGCCGACAAGGTAGGCATCGAGGCCGCGGGACGAGAAGAACTCCGCCAGTCGCTCAAGCATCGGAGGAGTCACCGTCTTCGTCCGTCTCGGCGGCGTCACTGGCGGAGTCGAGGCCGTGGAGCCTGCGGTGCAGGTCTTCAAACTCCGGGGTAGGCTCCGGGTTGGGCGCGTGTTCGTGGCCGTGGCCCTCGTCGACGCCCGCCTCTTCTTCGTCCTCCTCTTCCTCGCCGAAGGTCTGTTCCTCGATCTTACGCAGAGTAGTGTGGCTGACCAGGTGGTCCATGTACAGGATGCCGTTCAGGTGGTCGATCTCGTGTTCCAGCGCTTGGGCCAAAAGCTCCTCGGCATCGACGCGGAAAGGTTTGGAGTCCAAGTCCAGCGCCTTGGCCCGCACCTTCTCGGAGCGCAAGACGGTGCCCCGGTAGCCGGGAATGCTGAGGCATCCCTCTTCCACCTCCCGCTCGCCCTCTTTCCTGACGATTTCGGGATTGACCAAGACCATCGCCTCTTCCATGTCCGGGGTCTGGACCACCGCAATCCGCTCCAGTTGGCCCACCTGGTTGGCCGCCAGACCGACGCCGTTGTGCTCGGTCATGGTCTCGATCATGTCCCCCGCCAGCTTCCTGTGCCTGGGGGTGATCTTGGCTATCTTGCGCGCCTTCTTACGAAGGAAAGGGTCGGGAACGGTGCGGATGGTCAACAAAGCCACGGGGTCCCTCCGGGACGGGAAACTAAAGGTCCATTGTGCGCCCGCCCCTCAAGCGCCGGAATCCGAGAATCCGCGAACGCGGGGCGGGCTTCCATTATATGCAAGGCCAATTGGGAGTGCAAAGCTGCCTAGAGGACGTGGGCCGGGTCTACGTCCACGGTGCAGCCCTGCGGAAAGTCCATCCCTTCCAAAAGACTCGCCAACTCCCGCCCCCGAAGCAGGACGCGCCAACGGTAGCGGCCCCGCAGACGCTGGGGTATCCCCGGAGAGGGGCCGGTCACCTCCACGTCGGCGCGGCCGTAGGCGTGGGCACGCCGCTTGAGTTCGCGTGCCGCCGAGGCCGCTTGGCGCTGGCAGGCGTTCGGGTCGGTGTTCTGGTAGACGAAGTGGACCAGATCGTTGAAGGGCGGGTATCCCGACTCCAGCCGGGCGGCGATTTCGTGGTCGTACATCGCCTGGTAGTCCTGGTTGGCGGCGGCCAGCACCGCGTAGTGATGGGGGTTGTAGGTCTGCACGTAGACCCTGCCCTGGGCATTGCCGCGGCCGGCCCGGCCCGCCACTTGGCACAGCAGGCTGAACACCCGCTCCCCGGAGCGAAAGTCGGGCAGGAACATACCAACGTCGGCCAGCACTGCCCCGACGACCGTTACGTTGGGCACGTCCAGGCCCTTGGCGACCATCTGGGTGCCCACCAGCACCTGCGTCTCGCCGGTGGACAGCCGCCGCATGGCCTCCTCCGCGCCTTGGCCCGACCGGGCGGCGTCGGCGTCCAGCCGATCCACCCGCGCCCCTGGCAACAGCCGGGAGACCTCCGCGACCACGCGCTCGGTGCCGATGCCGAGTTGACGTATGTGCTCGCCTCGGCAAGCGGGGCACCGCTGCGGCGTCCGGCGGCGGCGGTTGCAACGGTGGCACAACAACCGCCCTATGCCAGAGTGATAGGTCAGGGAAACCGAGCAACTGGCGCAGGTAACCGCGTGTCCGCAGTCGCGGCACAGTACGATAGACGACGTGCCCCGGCGGTTGAGGAAGAGTATCGCCTGCTCGCCCTTGGCCAGACACTCGGTGAGGCCGGAAGCGAGGGCACGGCTGAAAATGTTACGATTGCCCTCCCTCAGTTCCCGGCGCATGTCGATGACTTCGACCGGCGCGAGGTTGGGCCCCGGCCCGGCAGCATTCCCGCTGACCCGGCGAGGCAGCTCCAGCAATCGGACGCTGCGCCCCGCTCCCCTCGATTCAGTCGCGCGAAAGTAGGTCTCCACGTCCGGCGTGGCGCTGCCCATGACCACCGCCGCTCCGGTCAGCCGTGACAGCTCCAGGGCAACG
This sequence comes from Dehalococcoidia bacterium, assembly GCA_965197575.1. Lineage (GTDB taxonomy): Bacteria > Chloroflexota > Dehalococcoidia > Lucifugimonadales > UBA3495 > VXOI01. The sequence goes on along the minus strand of OZ240214.1, from coordinate 3,166,645 downwards.
GTCCGGGCGTGGTACAGGGGATGCGTTTCGTCCTGCTTGTAAGTCCACTCGTGCTCTTCGTCGATGACGATCAGCCCCACGTCTTCCAGAGGAGCGAACAGCGCGCTGCGCGGGCCGACGACCACATCGTAAGCGCCGCCGCGAATGTCCCACCACTGGTCGAACTGCTGGCGCGGGGTCAACCGACTGTGGAGCAGCGCCACCCGCCCGGCGAACCAAGCGTTGACCCGCTCCAACGTCTGCGGGGTCAGCGAGATTTCGGGCACAAGAACCAGCGCGCGTTGGCCCCGCCGCACCACCTCGGCGATGGCCCGCAGGTACACTTCCGTCTTGCCGCTGCCGGTCACGCCGTGCAGGAGAAAGCGGCGCGGCTGGGCCGAAGGCTCTGCCACCGCCTGCATGATCTCGGCCAGCGCCCGCTCCTGTTCGTTGCTGAGAGCAAGTCTCGGAGGCGGAGAATCGGACAGAGCCGGGGGGCCGCCGCTGCTGCGGACCCACTCCATTGCGATCAGCCCCTTGGCGAACAGCGCGTCGGCCACACCGCTGCCGAACTGCTTGTTGGCCAGCCGCGCCGGGAGCGGCTCATCCTGCGCTCGTACCGCCTCCCAGAGCTCTCGTTGCCGGCCGGCCAGCGAATCCGCAACATCGCCGGAGACGGGCAGCAGGAACGCCTCGTAGCGAGGGGCCACCTGCGGGCGCGGCAGGGTCGCTTCCCGGCGGACCAGGCCGCGCTCCACCAGCCGGTTTATCTCCCGCGTCCCGGCCTGGCCCAACATCTCGCCGAACTCCTTTTCGGGCAGGTGGGACTTTCCGCCCAAGGCGCTCAGTGCGGCAACGGTCTCGGAGCGAAGGTCAGTTTCTTGGAGGTCGATTCCGGCGGGCACGGAAACGCGGGCGCGAACCTGAGTCTCGAAGCCCGGAGGGAGCATCAGAGAAAGCGCGGTGAACAGCGAGCAGCGGTAGTATCGGCTGATCCAGTGGCCCAACTCGAGACGAGCCTCGTCGAGCAGGGGAGCGGGCTCCACCGGCTGAAGGATGTCTCTGGTTGCGGCTACCGGCGAGGTGTCGGACAGCCGGACGACGATTCCCTGGAGGGTCTGCCGTCCGAAGGGCACCCAGACCAGTTGTCCGGGTTGAACGCCAAAACGAGGGGGAATCCGGTAGGTGAAAGTACGGGAGAACTCGACCGGGGCGTCCACCGCCACATCCGCAAATTCCATGCCGCCCCTTCGACAGGCTCAAGGAAGGCCCCGCCGCGGGCCTGAATCGTCACGGCCCGCGGCGAGGCGGGCCGTGTCCGGGAGTTATTCTTGCTTCTCTTCCGTAGCGGCTTCGGCCGACTCTTCCGCCTCTGCCGTGGGGGCCTCGACGGCGGCGTCCTCGACCTCTTCGATTTCGGCTTCTTCGAGGAGAGCTTCTTCGATCTCGGCGTCGGTTAGCTCTTCCAACTCATCGGCCGCTTCCGGCGCTGTGGCGGCCCGTTCCGCGGCGGCTTGGGCGGCTTCCATAGCCCGGCGGCGCTGCAACGGGTTCAACTCCTTGATGCGGGCGGCGCGGCCCTGCAACCCTCGCAGGTAGTAGAGCTTGGCCCGGCGCACCGAGCCGTACCGCGTGATTTCCAGTGATTCGATCAAGGGTGAGTACAGCGGGAATATCCGCTCGATGCCGATGCCCGACGAGATGCGCCGGACGGTGAAATTGGCCGCCGGCCCCCTCCCGTTCTGAAAACGGATGACCACGCCCTGAAAGGCCTGGATACGCTCCCGGGCGCCCTCGCGGATTCTAAAGTTGACGCGCACGGTGTCGCCCGGCGAAAACCGGGGAATTTTGGGGTTAGCGGCTGGCTTCAATAGTTGGGCGGCGTCCATTGTCATGACTCAACGATGTGGGGGTGATGGTGGGCGGTAGTGGGCTCGAACCACTGACCTCTTGCGTGTCGAGCAAGTACTCTAACCAACTGAGCTAACCGCCCGCACTTAAAGGAGTGTACCAAGCCCGCCGCCACCAGGTCAATGCTTCGACATGATCCGGATATAATGTTGCCGTAGGGGGCAGCGTGGCCTGAAAAGCCATGTTACTGCGTTCTCCTCGCTCTCTGGGGTGAAAAACCCCCGGACCCGCCCTTTCCCCCGGATACGCAATTTGCTATACTGCCTTCGCCTCGGCCCCTTCTGGGGGACGAGTGCTTTTTGTGCAATCTGTACGTTTTGGGTGAGGAAGGCGATTAAGGATGCCGGCATACGCCGTAATCGGGGGCCAGTGGGGAGACGAAGGCAAGGGTAAGGTGATCGACTACCTGGCTGGCGAGGTCGATAGCGTGGTGCGCTACGCCGGGGGCAACAACGCCGGTCACACCGTCGTCAACGACAAGGGCATCTTCCAGTTGCACCTAGTCCCGTCCGGAATCTGCTGGCCGGAGGTGGACGGTATCATCGGCAACGGGGTGGTCGTCGACCCCGATGTCCTCATCGGCGAGTTGGATGCCCTGGCCTCCCGTGGCATCGACACTACCAGACTGTACGTCAGCGAGCGGGCTCACGTGATCATGCCCTACCACGTTCTGCTGGACCATCTGGAGGAACTGGCCCGGGGCGACGACGCCATCGGCACCACCGGCCGCGGCATCGGGCCTGCCTACGTCGACAAGACAGGCCGCGCCGGCATTCGAGTCGGCGACCTGCTGGACTGGGACTCTCTCGCGCCGCGCCTAGAGAGCACCCTGGCCCAGAAGAACGCGCTGATCACCAAAATATACGGAGGCGAGGCGCTGGCGTTGGGAGATGTGCAGGAAAAGTGCCGCGTCTGGGCGGAGCAGCTTCGCCCCTACGCCCGCCCCACCGAGCAGATCGTCCAGGACCGCCTAGCCCAAGGCAAGAAGGTGCTGCTGGAAGGCGCTCAAGGGACGCTGCTGGACCTAGATCACGGATCGTATCCATACGTGACGTCATCCTCGCCGTCCATCGGGGGCGCTTGCACCGGTCTGGGCCTGAATCCCCAAGCCATTTCCGGCGTGTTGGGCGTGTTCAAGGCCTACTCCACCCGCGTCGGCGGCGGCCCCATGCCTTCGGAGATTTTCGACGAGTCCGCCGAGGAAATTCGGCAGATCGCCCAAGAATACGGCACCACCACCGGCAGGCCCCGCCGCATCGGCTGGTTCGACGGCGTGGCGGGAAAGTACAGCCAACTGGTCAACGGGTTCACCGGCCTAGTGCTAACCCGGCTGGACATCCTGGACGGCTTCGAGAAGGTAAAGGTCTGCGTCGGCTACACCGCCAACGGCAAAGAGGTTGAACGGTTCCCGGCCAACACGTCCCTTTTGGCCCAATGTGAACCGGTGTACCAGGAAATGCCAGGTTGGGACCGGCCGACGGCCAGCGCCACCAAGCTGGCCCAACTGCCCAAGAACGCCCTGAACTACGTGCGGTGCGTCGAGGAACTGGTGGGCTGCGCCGTGCAGATCATCTCCACCGGCCCCAGCCGCCATGAGACTATCCAGGTCAGCCCCGTGTTCTAAGAGAGTGGAGCCGTCGCCGTGACCACAATTTCCAGCACCGCTGATTTGCTGCGCCTGCTCAGGGAGGACCCGGACTTCCGGGACGAAGTCCGCCGGCTCCTGCTGACCCAAGAGCTGATAGAGTTGCCGGAGCGGTTCGCAAGGTTCGTAACCTACGCCGAACAGCAATTCACCGAAATGCGGGGTGACATCACCCGGATAGACGGCAGCATCACCGAAATGCAGGGCAGCATCACCGAAATGCAGGGCAGCATCCAACGGATAGACGGCGAAGTCATCGTAATCCGTGGAGCTGTGGGCGGATTGCAGGGGGCGGAGTACGAACGCAAGGTCAGCCGCAGCTTCGCCAGCTACGCCAGCATGGCGTTCAGCCGACGCCATAACCGCAGATTGCGCCGCAACCGGCTGCTGCACAGCAGCGGCCAAGGGATGGAGAGAGAGTTTGAAGAACTGCTTTCCAATGCGCTCGACAATGGATTGATAACCGATGCCGAGGCGCTCGACATGGAATTGGCCGACGCCGTAATGAGGGGAGAAGACAACGACGGCCCAGTTTACTTTGTCGGAGAAATCTCCATAACGGTCAACAACGACGACATCGAACGCGCCGTTATACGGGCTGGTATTCTCAATAAAGCGACCGGCTCCATCGCCTGGCCAATGGTCATCGGGGAAACCATAGCCGAGCCGCAACGGGCCAGAGTGGGGTTCGAGCAGGTGGAGGTTAGGTCAGTCCGGCAGTAATCTACCGGAACCGCTTCAGATACGTACCTTCTGCCTTCCATCCATACTTTAACGGCCCCGCACATTGTCGGGGCCGTTCTTTCTGTGGATGATTCCTGACCTCTCTTAGACCGGCAGGTCGATGTGGTACTGGGACATGACCTCGTCGATCTGGGCCGCCGCCCTTTCCGAGGCCGGGACCAGGGGCAGCCGGGGATTACCCACGTTGAACCCGGCTTGGTTCAGACCGTGCTTTACCGGGATGGGGTTGGACTCGGTGAACAGCACCTTGAACGCAGGCAGGAGCCGCCGGTGCTCCGCGCCCGCCTGTTCCACATCGCCTTCCAACAGCAGGCCCATCATGTGCTTGATCTGGTCGCCGATCAGGTGGGAGGCCACGCTGACCACGCCGAACCCGCCCATGCTCATAATGTAGAACGTCTCGTTGTCGTTGCCGCTCCACACCAGGAAGCCCGGCTTGGAGCCTTCGATGATGCGGGCGATCTGGTCCATGTCGCTGCCTGCCTCTTTGATACCCACGATGTTGTCGATCTCGCTCAGGCGGATCGTGGTCTCGTGGGACATATTCAGGCTGGTGCGGCTGGTGACGTTGTAAACGATGCAAGGCAGGTTGGTGTGTGCGGCGACGGCCTTGAAATGCTGGTAAAGCCCTTCCTGCGGCGGTTTGTTGTAGTAGGGCACCACCAACAGCAGCCCGTCCACACCCTGCTTCTCGGCCTCCATGCTGAGCTCGATGCTTTCCGCGGTGTTGTAGTTACCGGCGCCGGCCACCACCGCGCCGCGGTCGCCGACGGATTCCTTCACCTCGGCGAACAACCGCAGCTTCTCTTCGGTGCTGAGGGTGGGCGACTCGCCGGTGGTACCGGAGACGATGACTCCGTCGCTGCCGGAGTCGAGGAGGGCGTTGGCGAGGCGCTTGGCCTGATCGTAGTCCACCTTCCCCTCGGAGTCGAACGGTGTAACCATAGCCGTGATCAGCCTGCCTATCTCTGTCATGATTTCCCTCCTACTGATGCGTAATGCGCTGATTGGGGGACGCCGTTACCCTCCTAGATCGAGGGCCGGATGTTTTGATTGTGCCGGAACAGATTGGTGGGGTCGTACTTGTTCTTCAGTTCTACCAGCCGCTTATAGCCGGCGCCAAAAGCAGACTGTATCTGCTCCGCGCCCTCCTCCGTTTCCCGGCCGATGTCGTTGACGTAGACGCCACCGGTGCTGTACGGGATAAGGTCTTCCCAAAGGTCCCTGGCCCATTTAATGTGGACTTCCGATTCGCCCTGGTCTTCCCAGGCGGTGAAGAGCACCAGGTTATACAAAGCGTCCCGGTGGCTGTAGGCCGCCTGATCTCCCGCGCCCCGCTGCATTTCCCCGCCGACTTGCTGCAAGGCCAGCATAGACATTGGCGAGGTTACCTTGGAAAAACCCTCGACCAGTGTATCGATGGCCCCGTCGCTCAGTTGGGAGAAGAAGTGGGCTTTTTCGTAATTCTGCCGGCCCTCCGGGGTGGCGGCGTCCAGCATACTCTGAAGCGTGGTGTAGGGCAGGGGGCCCACGTTATCCAGCAGCGGAGGCCCGAATTCCCGCATCGGGGCGAGCACTCGTTCGCCCTCCGCATGGTCTCCGTTGTAGCAAAGCAGGACAGCTATCGCCGGGTTGCCGTCTTCGCCGGTCATCATGCCCGCGATGCTGGTCACTTCGTCGGGGCATCCGTCGATGAAGTCCCGATAGAAGCGGAGCACCTCCCCGGCTTTGCCGAATGGGTGGACCACCATCCCGGCCAACAGGTCGCCCACCGGATGGAGTTGATATTCGAAGGAGGTAACTACCCCGAAATTTCCACCGCCGCCTCGAATTCCCCAAAAGAGGTCGGTGTTTTCGGTGTCGCTGGCGTGAACCAGCTCTCCGCTGGCGATAACCAGGTCGGCGGAGATGAGGTTGTCGCAGGTCAAGCCATACTTTCCGCCGAGCCAACCGTGGCCGCCGCCGAGGGTGAGGCCGGCGATGCCGGTATCGCTGTTGGTGCCGCCGGTGGTGGCCAGACCAAACGCCTGGGTTTCCCGGTCGAAGTCCAGCCACTTCACCCCAGGCTCAGCCCGGACCGTTTGGCTCACGGGGTCCACCCGGATACCCTGCATCCTGGTCAGATCGATCACCAGGCCGCCGTCGCAGACCGCGTTGCCCGCGAAGCTATGTCCGCCGCCCCGCACCGAAACCAGCAGGTCGTGGCGCCGGGCAAAGTTGACGGCCTTAATAACGTCTGACGCGCCGGCGCACCGGGCGATAAGAGCGGGCCGACGGTCGATCATGGCGTTCCAGACCCGGCGGGCCTCGTCGTAGCCGTGGTCGCCGGGCTGTAGCAAGTCTCCCCGAAGCGAAGCCCGGAGTTCTCCAACTTCCTCTTCGCCCACGAGGATGTCTCCTCCGGTGAGAGCAGCCGCTAGCAGGTCTACCACGGATCGGCCTCCTCAAATGGCTCTGTATGGAGGGCTGCTTGCAGCCCCTGGCTGGGGGTAGGTGCCATTATACCCGCCCATAACCCATGTCGCACCCCCTAAAAAGCCTTTGCTATACTGGGGCCAACCTGACCACACCGCCCTGAGGCCAGCGATGACTACCGATGTGACTCTGAGGACCATGCTGCCGTACCGTCGGCAGGGCGAAATCGACTACGCCAGACTCGATTTCAATCCCGACGAAAAGGAGCTGCCGCCCGACCACATGGAACAACGCCGTGAAATAGACGAAGTGATTAACCTGCTCACCGCCTGGTTCACCGACTTCAACCGTCGGCCCGACGTCTTTCTCGATCGCGAGTCGTTCATCTGCTACGACCCTGGAAACCTCAACGTCCGCGTCGCTCCTGACGTGTACCTGTCCTTCGGCGTCGATGCCGAGGCCATCCGTCCGCGCAAGCTCTACCTGCCCTGGGAAGTGGGCAAGCCGCCGGACTGGGTGCTGGAAATCGCTTCGGAAAGCACTTCCCGCGCGGACGTGAACCGCAAACCCGGCATCTACGCCCGGATCGGTGTTCCCGAATACTGGAGCTTCGACCCCACCGGAGGCCGCTATCACGGCCGTCCTCTGGCCGGCGACCGCTTGGTAGACGGCGCGTACCAGCCCATAGAGTTGACCACCGAACCCGACGGCATACTGAAGGCGTACAGCGAGGCGCTGGAACTCAGCTTGTCTTGGGACGAGGGCTGGCCCCGGTTCTACGACCCGGCCACCGGGACCTACCTGGCCAACTCGCGGCAAGTGCAGGAGGCCCTGCTGGCCGCCGAGGCGGAGCGGGACGCCGCACTATCGGAAAACGAACGCCTCCGGGAGCAACTGCGTCGGCTGCGGTCGGGAGGCTAGCCGCGCTGCAGCCGACGGTTAGCGCTTTCCTCGGAGCAACGGCTGGGAACGGTCCCCCGTTATGCCACCGCCGCTCTGCCGGAACGCGGCTTGAGGCAGTTGCGGGCCACCAGTTCTTCGGCGATTTGCAGGGAGTTGAGGGCTGCGCCTTTGCGGAGGTTGTCGGAGACTATCCACATGGCCAGCCCGCAGGGGTGCGAGCCGTCTTGGCGGATGCGGCCCACGAAAACGTCGTCCTCGCCCGCCACGTCCCAGGGCATGGGGTATTGTCCCGCAGCGGGGTCGTCCAGTACGGTGACGCCCGGCATAGACACCAGCAGTTCCCTGGCCTCGGCCGGGTCCATCGGCCGCTCGAATTCCAGGTGGGCCGCTGCACAGTGGGACACATAGACCGGCACCCGAACGCAGGTGGCGGAGACCCGGATGTCCGGGGCGTGCATGATCTTCTGCGTCTCTTGACGCATCTTCTGCTCTTCCATCGTGTAGCCGGATTCCAGGAACCGGTCTATTTGGGGGATGACGTTGTAGGCGATCTGCCCCGGCTCGCTCCGGGATCCGCGCCCGTCCTCGCCGTTCAGTCGGCTTGATTGCTCCTTCAGGTCGGCCATCAATGCGGCCCCGGCCCCGGAAACCGATTGATAGGTGTCGGCGATGACCCGGAGCACCGGGTTGATCCGGTGCAGCGGGTGGGCCGCCATCACCAGCGGCGTGGTGGAGCAGTTGGGGATGGCGATGATTCCTTCGTGCCACTCCACGTCGGCCCCGTTGACCTCGGGGACCACCAAGGGCACGTTGGCCTCCATACGGAAGGCGGAGCTGTCGTCGATCACGACGGCCCCGGCGGCCACCGCTGCGGGGCAGAGGGCGCGGCTCACGTCGGAAGTGGCGGAGATGAAGGCGATGTCCACGCCGTCAAAGGAGTCCTCGGTGGCTTCCTCCACCACCAGTTCCTTACCGCCGACCGGGATGCGCTTCCCTGCGGAGCGGCTGGAGGCCATCAGCCGGAGGTTGGGTGGGGTAGAATAGCGTTGCTCGACGATGCGGAGAAACTCGGCGCCCACCGCTCCGGTGGCGCCGACTACTGCGATGGTTAGGTCCTGCACGGGGGATACCTGCCTAGAGTCCTAGTATGTTCTCCAAGCCTACCACGAGCCCCGGACGGCTCACAACTTCGCGGATGCAGCGAACAACGCCGGGCATGTAGCAGTCGCGGCCCAGGGTGTCGTGGCGCAGGGTGACAGTCTGTCCGGCGGCCCCGAAGATAATCTCGTGGTGAGCGCTGCGGCCAGGCATACGGATGCTATGGACGGTGACCCCGCCCTGCTCCCCGCCCCTGGTGTTGGCCAGGTTTTCCTTCTCCGTCTGGTTGCGGGTGAACTGCTTCTGCTGGGACAGGCTTCCGGCCAAAGCCAAGGCAAACCCCGAAGGGGCGTCGATTTTCGCCTCGTGATGCGACTCCACGATGTCGACGTAATCGAAGTAGGGAGCGGCCTGCTCCACCAGCCGCTTCAGCACCACCGCGCCGAGAGCGAAGTTAGGAGCCACTATGACACCGATGTTGTTGTCGTTGGCCAGAGCATCCAGTTGCGCCAGATGGTCGGACGACAGTCCGCTTGAGCCGAGCACCAGATTGACCGAACGAGCGCCGGCGGTCATGGCGGCTTCCATACATGCGGAAGCGTTGGTGAAGTCCACCAACACCTGCGGGCGCACATCGTCGAGCAGCGGGCCGAGGTCGGTGGACAGCGGCACCTCTCCGGCGGGCGTGGGCAGGACCGCGCCCCGGTCGCGGAGACAGGCAGCGCCCACCAGCTCCAGATCGTCCTCGCGGCAAACGGCGGCCACAGTCTCCACCCCCATTTTCCCGGTAGCCCCATTAACAACCACCCGTATCGTGGCCATAACAGACCTCCATCAAGGCGACCCGTGTGGCCACCTTCCCAGTCCTCGATTTTGGAAAAGACGCAGGGGCAGCCGAATTGGTTGCCCCTGCGTCTTGAGCGCTAATCCCCGCCGTTAGCGGCGGTTGCCCTGACAGGGGTATGTAAAAGCGAGATTATAGCTACGAACCGGCCCCCCCAACCTCTGTTCCGGACTACGCTGGAATGATGGAATGGGTCTGATAGTGGGCTGTGGGGGTGATTTTGTATCTGAGCAAGCCTGCCCTACTATCTGGTCTCACGTTTAATTGCGGTAAGTCCCAAATGAAATACATACCCTTGTCAGGGGCGGTTGCCGGGGGGGCGGTTGCCGCCGTCGAAGCGTCGGTCCGGGCCTACGGAGCCGCCGGGGCCGGGCCGGCCGCCACCGCCGGGGCGTCCGCCGCCGTTTCTGCGCGGGCCTCCGGGACCTCCCCGGCCTCCGTTCATCCCGCCAGGCCGGCCGCCGCGTCCGCCTTCCCGGTTGAAGGCGGGCTGGCCCGTGTTGGGCCTCGGCTGCGGGGGCGGGCCGTCGTCGCCGAACAGCGCCCGGCGCGACAGGTTCACCCGGCCCTGGGCGTCGATCTCGTGGATCATCACCGTGATTTCCTGGCCCTCGGTCAGGTCTTCCTCAAGGTCGCCGAGGTCGCCGTTCCGGATCAGGCCGTCGCGTCCGGGCACCAACTCGACGAAGGCGCCGAAGTTGGTCAGCCGGACGACCTTGCCGGTGAAGATGTCGCCCACCGCCAGTTCCCGGGTGAGGCTGTCGACCCTGGCCTGGGCCATCTCCAGCTTCATTTGGTCGACGCCGCCAATGGTGACCGACCCATCGTCCTGAACGTCAATGGTCGTGCCGGTCTCTTCGGTTATGGCGCGGATTACCCGTCCGCCAGGGCCGATGAGGGCGCCGATCTTCTCCGGGTTGATCTTCATGCGCACCATCTTGGGCGCGTGGGGGCTCATCTGCCGCTTGGGGGTCGAAATCACCTCGGCCATCTTGTCCATGATGTAGAGCCGCCCGATGCGGGCCTGCTCCAGTGCCTGGGCCAGAATCTCTTGGGTCAACCCAGTCCACTTGATGTCCATTTGCAGGGCGTTGACGCCTGCGGAAGTGCCGGCGACCTTGAAGTCCATGTCGCCCAGGAAGTCCTCGATGCCCTGAATGTCGCTCAGGATAGCGTACTGGCCGTCCTCGCCGGTGACCAGCCCCATCGCGATACCGGCGACGGGCGCCTTGACCGGGATTCCGGCGTCCATCAGGGCCAGCGAGGTCCCGCAGACACTGCCCATTGAAGTGCTGCCGTTGGAGCTGAGCACCTCGGAGACGACCCGGATGGCGTAGGGGAACTCCGCCTCCGGCGGCAGCGCGGGCAGAATCGCCCGTTCCGCCAGTGCGCCGTGGCCGATCTCGCGGCGGCCCGGCGACCCGACCCGGCGGGCCTCGCCGGTGGAGAAGGACGGGAAGTTGTAGTGGTGCATGAAGCGCTTGGTATCGTCGGGCCCCACCGTGTCGAGGGTCTGCCTCATGGCGAGGGAGCCAACGGTGACGGTCGAAAGCACCTGGGTCATGCCCCTGGTAAAGAGACCGGAGCCGTGGGTGCGGGGCAGGATGCCCGTCTCGCACGAAATGGGGCGTATTTCCTCCAGTGAGCGGCCGTCGGGCCGGACGTGCTGCTCCAGGATGCGGCGGCGAACTTCCTCGCGCAGCACACCCTTGAAGCCCTCGGCGAGCACGCGGCCGGAGTAGTCGTCGGCCAGTTTCTCGGAAACCTCGGACTGGAGCGCGTTCTCTTGGGCCTCCAGCGAGGTCTTGTCCGGGTTGGCGGCCAGCAGGTCGGCCAGCCGGGAGCCGACGACGCCTTTGATGCTGGAGGTGAGACGCTCGGCAGCTTCCTTGTCGACCGTTACTTCCAGCTTGGGCTTGCCGACTTGCCGCACTAGATCTTCGATGAGCTCGATGATCGCGGTGTTGGCTTCCTGGGCGAGCCGGAGCGCCTCCAGGACCACTTCCTCGGAGACCTCGTCGGAGCCGGCCTCGACCATCAGGATCGCCTCGCGGGTCCCGGCAACGACCATGCCAAGCTGGCTGTCGTTGGTCTGCTGGTAGGTGGGGTTGATGGTGAAGCTGCCGTCCTTGTAGGCCACCCGGCAGGCGCCGATGGGCCCATCGAAGGGAATCTGGGAGATGGCCAAGGCTGCCGACGCGCCGATCATGGCCAGGATTTCCGGCGGGTTCTCTTGGTCGGCCGACAGCACGGTCAGGGTCAACTGGATGTCGTTGTGCAGCCCCTTGGGGAACAGCGGGCGTATGGCGCGGTCGGTCAGGCGGGAGGCCAGAACACCGTCTTGGCCGGGCCGCCCCTCGCGCCGGAAGAAGCTGCCGGGAATCTTGCCGACCGAGTACAGGCGCTCTTCGTAATCAACGGTGAGGGGCAGGAAGTCGATCTCTTCCGCCCTGGGCCGGTCAGACATGACGGCCGTGGCCAGCACGATGGACTCGCCGTAGCGGACGGTGACGCCGCCATGGGCCTGGAAGGCCAGGCGGCCGGTCTCGATGATAAGGGACTCTCCTCCTATTTCGCGTTCGACAACGGTAGGGGTAGCTAGTTGGGTGGACATATAAATAGAGTAACCTCGCTCAAAATAGCGGTTAGACGCGAAGATAGTAGGGGAGGGACGTGGCTAGACGTGAAACAACACCCCGGAGGGTGTTGTAGAGGAAGCGGTACCTAGCGCCTGAGCCCTAACCGGGCGATGAGGGTTTGGTAGCGGTTGACGTCTTCGTTGCTGAGGTAGTTCAGCAACCTCCGGCGTTGCGAAACCATGCCCTGGAGGCCTCGTCTCGAATGGACATCCTTGCGGTGTACGCGCAGATGGTCGGTAAGGCGCTTGATGTTCTCAGTGAGTACGGCTACCTGAATTTCCGCAGAACCGGTGTCCTTCTCGTGGAGCCGGTATTCCTGGATGATGCTGGTTTTCGATTCGGCGTCTAGCATGTGCGCAGCGTCGTAGCTTCTCTTACTTCTTCTCTCTCTAACTTCGTATCAGACTATAACACGCCCAGGATGAACGGGCAACGCCCCAGGAGCCGGCGCCAGGAATTAACATGGATGCACAGGATAAGCAGGATTGGATTTTCCCTGCCGGGATTGACAGAGGGCCGGTGAATCATTCCTGCCTCTAATTGAATCCTGTTTATCCTGTGCATCCATGTTCGAGAAAGGGAGCGTGGTAAGATTGGTGGCGAGTCTTCGCCGCTGACGCAGGATGGGCATTTATGACAACGACACGTGTGCCGCGCGCCATGACCATTGCAGGCTCCGACTCCGGGGGTGGCGCGGGTATCCAGGCCGACCTCAAGACCTTCGGAGCTATGGGTGTTTTCGGCACCTGCGCCATCACCACCATTACGGCCCAAAACACGATTGGAGTGGATTCGGTCCTGGAGACGCCCACGTCAATGATCGAAGCGCAGATCGACGCTATCGTGTCGGACATCGGAGCCGACGCGGTGAAGACGGGCATGTTGTCCAGCTCCGACATCATACGGTGCGTCGCCGGGCGGATCGAGTTCCACTCGCTCGCTCCCACCGTCATCGACCCGGTTATGGTCGCCAGCACGGGCTTCAGGCTGCTCAGGGATGACGCAGTCGACGCGATGCGGTCGGTGCTGGTCCCAATGGCGACCGTGGTGACTCCGAACAGCCGCGAGGCCCGAGTGCTGACCGAACTTGAAATGAACACCGTCGACGACCTGAAGGCGGCGGCGAGGATACTCGTCGACGAATTGGGCGCGCAGAACGCGGTAGTCAAGGGAGGGCATCTGGAGGGTCCGGCGACCGACGTGCTCTACGACGGCTCGGACTTCGTGATGTTTACGTCGGAGCGCATCGATACCCCCAACACCCACGGCACCGGCTGCACTCTCGCATCCGCCATTGCCGCCGGACTTGCCAAGGGCCTTGAACTCCCTCATGCCGTCCAGCAGGCCAAGGACTACGTAACAGCCGCAATCCGTTCCAGCTTCCCGGTGGGCCGGGGCCACGGTCCGCTCAACCACTTCCACGAGTTGTGGAGGGTCTGAATCAGGATTTACTGGATTTCGAGATTCGCAGGATTGTAGGACAGAACGCTTTGGTGGCGCAGGTGCAGGTTGGCGGTTCAGGACGATTTGACCTATCAAATTATTGGCTGTGCAATGCGGGTGCATAATACCTTGGGGAACGGGTTCCAAGAGGTCATATATCAAAGATGCCTCGCTATCGAGATGGGGAAGGCTGGGCTCGACTTCGGGAGGGAAGTCGAACAGCCGATTTATTACAACGGTATCCAAGTGGGAACGAGACGGGCAGACTTCGTGGTGGCAAGCCGAGTAGCGGTTGAGCTGAAGGCCCTAACCGCCCCGGAAGATGTCCACCTGGCACAAGCCAAGAACTACGTAATCGCATACAACTTCGAAATCGGCCTTCTAATCAACTTCGGCGCCAAAAGCCTGGAATTTAGACGCATCTACAATGATCATACCAATCGAGCAAATCCCAAAATCCAGTGAATCTTGATTCAGACATTATGGGAAGCGACCATCGAATGACTCGAAACATGCGCAGCAAGGACGAGGTCCGGGAGACGGTGTGGTCGGCGATGGAGGCGGCGGGAGCGGCCCACACCAAGAAGCTGCACGACAAGATACCCCACTTCCGCGGCTTCGAGGAGGCCGCGGCCCGGGTGTTCGACCTGCCGGTGTGGCAGGCCGCCCGCGTGGTCAAGGGGAACCCCGACAAGGCGCAACGGCCCCTGCGGCGGCAGGCCCTGGCCGAGGGCAAAGTGGTCTACATGGCCGTGCCCCGCCTGAAGCAGGAGCAGTGCTTCGTGGAGCTTGACCCGTCCGTAATGGGCGCCTCGCCCGAAGAGGCGTCGACCATCTCCGGGGCATTCAAGTACGGACGGCCGGTGTGGGTGGAGGAAATGCGCCCGGTGGACCTGGTTATCTCGGGATCGGTGGCGGTCAACCGGCTGGGTACCCGCGTCGGCAAGGGCGGGGGTTTCGCCGACCTGGAGTATGGCCTGGCCATAGCCGCCGGAATCGTCTCGCCGCAGACGCCGGTGGTCACGACGGTGCATCCGATGCAAGTGCTGGACGAAGATCTGCCCTGGACCCACCACGACGTGTTCCTGGACTTCGTTGCTACCACCGAGGAAGTCATCGAATGCACCGGGGACATGCCCAGACCCACCGGCATATATTGGGAAGACCTCACCCCGGCCAAAATCCGGCAGATCCCGTTGCTGAAGAAGCTGCAAGAGCAGGCGAACGGCGCAGGCTGAACTGACCCGGGGGCGGAATAAAGGAGAAGGAACTGGCGATGCAGAAAGTGGCTCAAGCCCTCGTCATAGGCGGCTTAATCTCCCTCGCCATCGGTCTAGCCATTTCCCTGCTGATTGGCTACGTGGTGAAGGACGATAATTTTGAATCGGCCGCGCGTCTACTGACTCTGAGCATTGGAACCAACGTAGCGGGCATTATTTTCGGGGTTGGATTCCCCGTAACCATTGTGGGAATCGTCCTCGGATGGGCATCCCGGCCCGAACCGGAAGCGGAGGAATGGGAAGACGAGGAATAAGAGAGCACTCCTTGAGCGGCACAATCACGGGGAAGTCGCCGGAGGGTTCCGAGGCGGCGGACTAACCCGCCCGGTTATCAGCCACAGCCCTGCCACAATCAGCCAAATCAGGAAGCCTACGCCGGTTATGCGGTGGACTGCGGTGGCGGCGTCAATCCAGATGAACAGCATCGCCAGCCCCAGCACCGCCACGATGACGGCGGAGACGCGCAGAACGCCGCCAACACGCCACTGCACCGGCATCAGAGCAACCAGCGCCAGGCCGGCCAGCGTGAAGCCCAGCGCTCCGGTGGCCCAGCGGAGAGTGAGCAGCGTATCCTCGACCCGTCCCACTAACTCTCCCCCAGGAACCAGGACGGCGGACGACTGCGGTTCCGGGGCCAGCGACGCCAGGGCGATGGCGCAGCCGCCGGATGCCGCCGTGAAGATACCCGAAGCGACCAGAAGCAAAGTCGCCAGCCCCGCCGCCTTCGGGTGAAACGCTCCCATAACGCGCCACATTAACAGGCTTGCCGCCATCAATGCCAACCCCGACACCAGCCGGGCGGCCCCGCCGGTGGCGTAGGCGGCCTTGGCCGCGCCGATGGCGGAAAGGGATTGCGCCTTCAGGAGCCGGGCGGCCTCATCGTCGCCAATGACCCGCAATAATTCCGGCGGCAGTTCCGGATTGTCCGCGCCGACGCTCAAGCGGGCCAGAACGGATATGGCGGTCGCCAAGGCGGTCAGCAGCAACAACGCCCCGGCCCGCCGGGAATCTGGAATCAGGTGCATCGGGTCCGGACTGGTGCGCACTAGCCCAGCAACGTGAACCCGCCGGGCAGGGGGCCGCGCCCGGTGGCGGCCAAGGCAAGCGACGGCCCAAGCCCGCGCTTGACGGCCACGCCGGAGAGCAGGTCCAGCGTTACCTGCATACCGCTGGCCGGCGGTTCCACGTCCTGCCCCACCGCTTGGGCCAAGTCCAGGGTGTGGATCACCATCTCCATAGTGCGGACTTTGAGGTATTCGGAGAGCCTGATCCCGCCCATCGGCGACTTCATTATCGTGTCGTCATCCAAGTCGGTCAGCTTTTCGCGGACGAAATTGAAGAAGCCGCGCACCATCATCTGCGGGCTGTCGATGATTTCCAGCCCTGCGGCCCGGCCCAACTCGGCTACGCGGCGCGGGTCGGTGTTCGGACCGGTGGTGGCCCGGATGACGAAGTCGACCGCCGTTTCCACCTCCACCGTTTCGGCCGGCGGGGAGGAGTAGCTCAGGATGGTGGTCAGGGAGCGGTAGGTGTGTCCGGCCAAGTCGCGGGCGGTCCACTCGCCCATGGCATGATCTTCCCACCCGTCGATGTCGATCTTGTCGACCACGCCTGCAAAGAACTCCGCCGAATCCAGGTAAGCCTCTCTACTCATCTAACTCGCCTTTCGTTATCGGATTCCGGGGCTGGACCCGGCCTGCGCCAAGGCAAGCTGGGCTACGGCTGGCCGACTTCGTTTTCGATCTCCAGAGACTTCATCAGGCCGCTGATCTGCGACCAGGTCTCGTCCTCGACGAATATCCCGTCGCGGCGGCGTGCCTGCTCCGTCCGCCACTCGATCTCTCCGGGGTAGAGCACCTCGGTGAAACCGGCGGCGGGCGGCGAGTCCTTGACGAACTCCACGAACTCGCCCATGTCCTTCTTGAACTCGTCCAACGGCCGGAAGTGCTCCAGGTTGAACACAGCCAGGAAAACGCCGTCGTTGTGGCGGCCTTCCGGGTCGATGCCGAACCCGAGGCCGGTCAGCAGACCGGAGAAGACCTCTACCATAAAGGAGAGCGCGTAACCCTTGTGCCCTTGGTCCACGCCCACCGGCAGAATGGCCCCGCCGGAAAAGTAGTCGTTGGGGTCGGTGGTGGGGTTGCCGTCCCGGTCGACGATCCAACCCAAGGGGATGGACTCCTTGCGGTTACGGGCGAGGGCGATCTTTCCCAAGGCCACCGTACTGGAGGCCATGTCCATCAACACCGGGCCGTCCAGGTCGCTGGGCATACCGATGCACATGGGGTTGGTGCCCAGCTTGCGGGCCCGTCCGCCGAAGGGGGCCACGTGCTTGGGGGCCGCGCCGGAGTCGGCGGTGATCAGGCCGATCATGCCTTCGGCGGCGGCCATGGTAGGGTAGTCGCCCAACCGCCCGATGTGGCTCTGGTGGTGGATGGTGATGGCGGCGACCCCGTGGGTGCGGGCCTTATCGATGGCCATGTTCATCGCCCGCTCGGTGACCACGAAGCCGAACCCCCAATTGCCGTTGATGACGGCGGTGCAAGGGGCCTCCTTCACCACCTCGAAGGGTGCCCCGGGAACTATGTGACCGGCGTCGATGCGGTCGGCGTAGGCGGGGATTTGGATCACTCCGTGGGAGTCGTGGCCGGTCAGATTGGACTTCACCAGATGGGTGGCCACCACCTCTGCCTCGGCGTCGGGAGTGCCCTTGGCGCGGTAGATGTGATAGGCCGCCTTGTGCAAATATTCAGGCGTGAAAACGGGCATCGCGCTACCTCGTTAGAGCTTCTTCGGGGCGCTTTCCGGCAATCTCCAGGGAACGTGCACAGGGAGAATCGCCCCTAGTCTAGTACCGGCCCTATGAATTGTCCACAAACGCCCATCGTGCTATTCTTAAAGGTATAGTGCCCCTGTAGCTCAGCGGATAGAGTGCCGGCCTCCGGAGCCGGAGACGAGAGTTCGATCCTCTCCGGGGGTACCACCTTCTGAATAGTGAATTATGAATTTGGAATTGTGAAATCCTGCGCTGCCTCGCTTTTGCCCTGATTCACCATTCACTGCCGGGGCGTGGCCCAGCGGCAGGGCGCCTGGTTTGGGACCAGGAGGTCGGCAGTTCAAATCTGCCCGCCCCGACCATTTTCCAGTTACACTTCCAACATTAACCGGGGATTTCGACTTGTCATTTTCCAAGATTCTGGAGGACCCATGAGACTGGAAAACAAGGTCGCGTTCGTTAGCGGCGGGGCGCGTGGTATGGGCGCCGAGGAGGCTAAACTCTTCGCCCGAGAAGGAGCAAAGGTCGTCATCGGCGACGTGCTGGAAGCCGAGGGCAAGCAGACCGAGGCCGAGATCAACGAGGCCGGCGGCGAGTGCCTTTTCGTCAACCTGAACGTGGCCGACGAGGACTCGTGGGCCAAGGCAATTGCCGCCACCGTCGCCCGCTTCGGCAAGCTGGACGTCATGGTCAACAACGCCGGCGTGGTGTCGCGCGGGGTCCTGGAGGACACCACGGTGGCCGAGTGGGACCGGGTGATGGACATCAACGCCAAGGGCGTCTTTCTGGGCACGAAGGCCGCCATCCCCGAAATGCGCAAGGTTGGCGGCGGCTCGATCATCAACATCTCGTCGATGTCGGGGATGGTGGGCCAGAGCTATATTCAGCCGGTGTATAACGCCTCGAAGGGCGCGGTGCGCATCTTCACCAAGTCCGCCGCCGTGCAGTACGCGCGGGAGAACATTCGCGTGAATTCCGTTCATCCCGGCCCCATAGACACGCCGATGGCGGGGGCGCGGTTGGCCGACCCGGAGTTGCAACGGGAAGCCGACGCCCGCAGCCCCTTGGGCCGCACCGCCCACCCCATCGAGGTCGCTTACGGCGTGCTATACCTCGCCTCCGATGAGTCGTCCTTCGTCACCGGCGCGGAGCTGGTCATAGATGGCGGCGCAACGGCGCAGTAGGGTGATGGGCTGCGGCTTTCAGCGTAGCTCGATGACGCCATGGTCGGGGTCCTGCTCGATGGCGAGAATCCGGTCGTAGTTGTCACGGAGCAAGGATTCAACCACCACAGCCGAGGAATTGCCGGTACGGATCCAGATGAGTTTGGGGGGATGACCCCTCTCGTAACTCAGTCTGCGATAGTCGGAGTCTTTCGAGACGACCACGAAGGCGTTGTCCCTTGCGTAAGGCCAGATAGTGGTGTCGGGGGCTTGATCAAGTCCGGCATCAATAACGTGGATGGAACCGGGGTAAAGCTCTTGCAACCTGTCCCTGAGTCTAGGGGAGAGGTTCTGGTCGAAAATCAACTTCACTCAGAGGCGCCGCTCCGGGGTTCCTCGACAACTTCCATTGCCTCGTCTGTCCAAGCGACCGCCCCAAGGGGCACCAATGCGAACCGGCGCTTGCGATCGGCGACGAACGCTATGCTGGCGAGGATGTCTTCTTTGGTGAGATACGGGAAGTCATCCAAAATCTCTTCGTAGGTCATGCCGCCGGCCAGGTACTCCAGGATGTCGTAGACGGTAATCCGCATTCCCCGGATGCAGGGTTGTCCGCTACGTTTTCCCGGCTCGATGGTGATAATCTTTGAGTAGTCGTTCACCGCTTGGCCTCGTTGGTTGATGGCTGATGGTTAGAATTCTATCATTCCAATTTACATTATGGAGCGACCAATGCAAGAGCGACCCCTGAACGGCAAGATAGCAATCGTCACCGGCGCGGCCAGCCCGATGGGGCTGGGGCGGGCGATGACCGAAGCCTTGGTGCGAGCCGGGGCTAGAGTGTCGATGATGGACGTCAACCCGGCTTGGCTCGACCGTAGCTCCAACGACTTGCGGGAAATCGCCGGGGACGATTGCGTAATGACCCAAGTCGTCGACGTTTCGTCGGCCCAGGCCGCCGAGAACGCGGTGCGCCGCACCATCAACGAGATGGGCGGCCTGCACGTGGTGGTGAACAACGCCGGCATCGCTCCGCGCAACATGGTGTTGGGTGCGGGCGTGCTCAACAACTTCTGGGAAGTCACCGCCGAGGAGTGGGACCGGGTCGTTTCGGTGAACGCCGGCGGTCCCTTCTACATGACGCGGGCCGCCGTCCCTCACCTGCTGGCCCAGGGTTGGGGACGCATCATCGGCGTGACCACCAGCATGAACACCATGTATCGCGAGGGCGGCACGCCATACGGCCCGTCCAAGGCGGCCCATGAGGCGTTCGTGGCGATGGCTTCCCGCGAACTGGAGGGCACCGGAGTCACGGCCAACGTGCTGGTGCCCGGCGGCATGGCCAGCACCAACCTGATCCCCGACGACACGACCCACGACCGGGAGCGGATGATTCAGCCCGAGGTGATGCAGAAGCCGGTGGTCTGGCTGGCGTCGGACGCCTCCGACGGCGTCAACGGCCGCCGCTTCATCGGCTACAACTGGGACGAGGACCTCCCAATAGAGGAACGGCTGGAAAAGGCCGGCGCCCCCGCCGCCTGGCCGCAACTCGGCGCGCAGGCGATCCGCCTCTAGCCGGTTGCTTATAACAGAGGAATGATCCGGCCCTCGGCCCTTCCGGCTTCCAGCTCCAACAATCCCACGGAGGGCACGACCTTGAATCGGCGTTTGCCTGCGGCGCCGGGATTGAAGAACAGGGTGTGGCCGCGGCGTTCTTGAAACGCGATGTGGCTGTGGCCGTATACCACCACGTCGGCCCCCTGAAATTCTGCCAGCCCGGGGCTTCCTTCCGGCGGCACCTTTACGATGTGGGTCAAGCGTACCCGGCAGCCGCCAAGCTCCAGGCGCTCCACTTCCGGGTATCGGGAACACTCCCCTTCCCGGTCGTTGTTCCCCCGGACCACCGTCACCGGGGCCAGTTCCAACAATCGCCGGACGACTTCCGGGTCTCCGACATCCCCGGCGTGCAGGATGTGTTCCACGCCGTCCAGCAACGGCGTCACGCGAGGGTCATAGAACCCGTGGGTGTCGGAAATCACGCCTACCAGCAAGCGTCGCCTCCCCGCTCCGCGCGATTTTGAGGCATTGGGTCGCCCCACCAACGTAAGCCCCCATCGTTCAGCGTGTCAACCGGCCCTTCGCCAAGCCGGAACTCCCGTCGTTTGGAGTATAGTAGGGTCATGCCGGAAGCGCCCGACCTGGAAGTGATCAAGGAGTTCCTGAACGCGCGCGTGTCGGGCGCGGAAGTCGCGGACTGCCTGGTGCTGCGCCCCACCGTCGTCCGTAGTCTGAACGGTGACATCGCTAAGGACCTGCCGGGACGGTCGCTGGAAGGAGTCGGGCGGACGGGCAAGTTCCTCGCTCTGAGGTTCTCCGGCGGCCGTAAGCTCATCATCAATCCCATGCTCACTGGGGCGGTGCAATACTGCGGCCCCTCGGAGCGCGTCCAGAAGCGGGTGTGCCTTTCCCTGACCGTTACCTCCGACGGCGAAGAGCGACAGATCCGTTACTTGGACGACCGGCAGATGGGGAAGGTCTATTACGTTGCCGACGGCCAGGAAAGCGAGGTGCCGCAATATATCGGGTTGGGTCCCGACGTGCTTTCGGGGGTCTCGCTGGATGACTTCCGGGCCAGGCTCAAGAGGTTCCACGGCGAGATCAAGGGCGTGCTGACCCGGGGCGGCCTCATCTCCGGTATCGGCAACGCCTACTCCGACGAGATTCTCTTCGCGGCGGGCGTCTCGCCCTTCCGCAAGGCCCGCTCCCTCAACCCCAACGAGGTGGCCGCTCTCCATGCCGAAAGCCGCCGCGTGGTCGAAGACGCCATCGTGGTGCTGCGGGAGCGCATGGGCGACGACATCCACCACAAAGTCCGGGACTTCCTGAAGGTCCACAACAAGGGCGGCGAGCCCTGCCCGGCCTGCGGCGCGAAGATCAGCCAACTGACCGCCAACCGGCGCAACACCAGCTACTGCCGCCACTGCCAGCCCGGAATGCTCATCCGCAACTGACCGGTAGTTCCCCTCACACTGTCTCCAACGATTCGTCCAGCCGTGAATGGGTCCGCATCCCCAGCCGAATGAAGTCGGCTGGCAGCGGACCCGGCATCGGACGGCGAGCTACACCCGTAAGCGTCCTAACCCATATTGGGATGAGTATCTCTATCCCAATCGTTTGACAGTCCCCCTATTGGATGATAATATCCCGCAACATTATTCCGGATAGTAAGTAGCACAACGCAATAATAAAAGGTAATTTGAGAGTAAATAACCTAATTATTGAGATATTACTTACGAATAACGCATCAAGTTGGCAGGTTTCAAACGAGGAGGATGGATTATGGCGCTTCACCACTTCCGAAACGCCTGGGCGCTCACTCTAGCGGCCCTGACTATTCTGGTATTGCTGTTAGTAGCCTGCGGCACGTCGGCAACCAACACGCCCGCAGCCGCAGCCCTCGCCCCCACTGCGGCTGCGGCCCCCGCAGCGGCTACCGCCGCGACCACCCCGGCGCAAGCGCCCCAGGTAACCCGGGCCCCCGCCGCCGCCACTCGCGCCGCGCCTGCGGCCACCGCAGCGCCACGGGCCCAGCCGGCCGCAACCCAACCACCGGCCCCGGCCGCAGCAGCAACCCACACGCCGACGGGCGAGCTGCGGGTGGCGATGGCCACCTTCGGCAACGAGCGGTGGCTGCCGGGCGCGTCCGCCGGCGCGGAGGCTACGGCCTTCCACTCGATTCTCGAAAACCTGCTGACCCGCGACCCGGAAACCGGAGACAACGTCGGGGAGTTGGCCGAAGCATGGGAAATCCGGGACGGGGGTCTGACCTGGGAGTTCCGGCTCCGGGAAGGCCCGCAGTTTCACGACGGTGGGGGCGCTATGACCGCCGACGATGTCCAGTTCTCGTTTGAACAGTACGCAGCCGAGACCAGCGCCAACGCCAGGGCCGGTGTGTTCCGCAAGATCGGCGGCTACCAGGTCTCCGACTCGCAAACCATAATCGTGAATTTTGATGTGCCGGAGATCCTGTTCGGCGGCGACGTTAACTCCGGGATCCCTGGCACCCAGTACATCTACTCCAAGAATTACATTGAGGAAGTGGGCAACGACACAGCCGACGTCGAACCCATAGGTTCCGGCCCCTACAAGCTGATTAACCACGACAGGGGAGTCCGGATGGACTTTGAGGCGGTGGAAGGACACTGGAAGCTGACCCCCGCCTTCGCCAATATGAGCTTCCTTAAAATCGTCGAAAATTCAACGCGGGTGGCCCAACTGCGGGCCGGATCGGTGGACATCATCGGCATCGGGGTTGACTTCGCCAACGAGTTGAAGGCAGCGAACGTAGGGATCAAGTCAGTGCCCGGATTCGCCACCGTGGGCATCACCCTTGGCGGGCAGTGGCCGACCAAGGAGACTTACGATCCCACGGTGCCCTGGGCCCTGCCTGACGCCGACAAAGCCTACAAGGTCCGCCGGGCATTTGCCTTGGCCATTGACAAGGACGCGGTGGTGGACGTGGCCTTGGGCGGCTTGGGCCAGGCCAACGTCGCTCTGCCCTTCTACTTCCAGGGCGAGCCCTGGACCCTGCCGGAGTTCGAGCCCATAGGTTATGACCCGGACGAGGCGCGGTCCTTGCTGGCCGAGGCCGGGTACGAAGGCTGCTGGGCCTTTACCATGAACCTCGTCCCATGGCCGGGAAGAGCCTTCCTGCCGGCGGTGGGTGAGGCCGTGGCCACCCAGTGGGAGGCCAACCTGGGCTGCGATATAACGCGGCGGCCGCTGGACCGGGCGGTGTTCGCCACCGACTTCCGGGAACGCACCTACCCCGGTGTGGCTGTCCCGTACGCGATGCCCTTCGCGGGCCGGGAACCTTGGCAATTGCTCCGGCTCAACTCACATATCGACGGGACAGCAATGCTGGCCTATGAGGACCGGGTGTTCAGTGATTATCTGGACAAGTTGGGAGCTACTGCCGATTTCGACACTCGGGTAACGCTGTTGCAGGAGATGGGCCGGCATATGTACTCGACGTTGCCGAGGATAGAAATCGCCGAAGTGTTCGGTTTGTTCGGAATCGGCGACCAAGTAAAGACATGGCAGACCGCCCCCGGCAACGGCTTCATCCACAACACGGCATACGTGAACATGGTGTGGGCGCCGCCGGGCCAGCCCGTCGTACTGGCGGAATAGCGCGCGACACTGAGGCCGCAGAGGATGCCCACGACTCTGCGGCCTTTGATTGACAGTTTCATAGGTGGATGCTAATCTCTCGGCACAATTGCGCTGTACCCAATTTCGCATCGGCAGGAAGAGCGCAGATTTCAGCGGATAGCTACGAATACTGGCATACTCGTAACTGCGAAAAGAGAGGCATCCATGGCGTTTCGGTCCTCCGGCAACGGCAAGGCCCTGATATTCGGTGCGCTGGTGGTGATCTTGATACTGTTAGTAGCCTGCGGGACCTCGGCGACGAACACTCCCGGGGCCGCAGCGCCGGTGCCGACTACGGGCGCTCCGGCCCCGGCCGCAACTACCGCACCGGCGGCTACGGCGGAGGCAACGGCCCCGGCGGCTACCCGCGCCGCGCCTGCGGCCACCTCCGCACCGCGAGCCCAGTCCGCCCCAACCCAACCACCTGCGCCGGCGGTCAGCGCCATGCACACGCCCACCGGCGAGTTGCGGGTGGCGATGGCCACCTTCGGCAACGAGAGGTGGCTGCCCGGCGCTTCCGCCGGCGCGGAGGCCACGGCGTTCCACTCGATTCTCGAAAACCTGCTGACCCGCGATGTGGAAACGGGAGGAAACATTGGGGAATTGGCGGAGTCATGGGACGTTCGGGATGGCGGACTAACCTGGGAGTTCCGGCTTCGCAAAGGCCCGCAGTGGCACAACGGTTGGGGCGACGTGACCGCGGACGACGTTCAGTCCTCGTTTGAACGGTACTCCGCCGAGAACAGCTCGAGCGCCCGCGCTGGCGTGTTCCGCAAAGTCGGCGGGTACGAGGTTCCCGACCCACAGACCATTATCGTCAACTTCAAGGAGCCGGAGATACTGTTCGGCGGCGACTTGAATTCAGGGATTCCCGGAACTCAATACATCTACCCTAAGAATTACATAGAGGAAGTCGGAGACGAGGTAGCCGACGTCGAACCCATCGCCTCCGGACCCTACAAGCTGGTCAATCATGACCGTGGCATCCGTATGGACTTCGAGGCCGTGGAAGGCCATTGGAAACTGACCCCTGCCTTCGCCAACATGAGCTTCCTGAAGATCGTTGAGAACTCAACCCGCGTCGCCCAACTCCGGGCTGGCGCGGTGGACATAATCGGCATCGGTGTCGACTTCGCAAATGAGTTGAAGGCGGGGAACGTGGGGATCAAGTCTGTGCCCGGATTCGCCACCGTAGGCATCACCCTGGGCGGGCAGTGGCCCACCAAGGAGACCTACGACCCGTCGGTGCCTTGGGCCCAGCCCGACGCCGACCGGGCTTACAAGGTGCGCAAGGCCCTCGCCTTGGCCATCGACAAGGAGGCGGTGGTGGACGTGGCCCTCGGCGGCTTGGGCCAGGCCAACGTCTCTCTGCCCTTCTACTTCCAGGGCGAGCCCTGGACCCTGCCGGAGTTCGAGCCCATCGGCTACGACCCGGACCAGGCCCGGGCCCTTCTTGCCGAAGCGGGTTACGAAGGCTGCTGGGCATTCACCATGAACCTGGTGCCCTGGCCGGGCCGGGCGTTCTTGCCGGCGGTGGGCGAGGCGGTGGCCACCCAGTGGGAGGCCAACCTGGGTTGCGAGATCACTCGCCGTCCGCTGGACCGGGCGGTGTTCGCCACCGACTTTCGTGAGCGCACTTACCCCGGCGTAGCCCTGCCGTTTGCGATGCCCTTTGTGGGCCGGGAACCCTGGCAGCTATTGCGGCTTGCCACCCACATCGATGGCCCAGTGATGCTGGCTTACGAAGACCGGAAGTTCAGCGATTATCTGGACGAACTCGGGTCCACGGCCGATTTCGATACCAGGGTGACCTTGTTGCAGGAAATGGGCCGTCATATGTACTCGCAACTGCCAAGAATCGAAATCGCCGAGGTGTTCGGCATATTCGGAGTCGGGGACAAGGTAAAGAGATGGGAGACCGCCCCAGGCAACGGATTCATCCACAATACCGCCTACGTGAACATGATCTGGGCGCCACCGGGCCAGCCAGTAGTACTCGCGGAGTAGTTCGTCGGAGAGCGTGCAGAGGGCCGCAGAGGATGCCCACGACTATGCGGCCTTTGATTGACAGTTTCATGGGTGGATGCTAATCTCCCGGCACAATTGCGCTGTACTCAACTTTGTATTGGCATGAAGAGCGCAGATTTCAGCAGAAAGTTACGAATATCGGCATGCTCGTAATTGCGAAAAGAGAGGCATCCATGGCGTTTCGGTTCTCCGGCAACGGTAAGGCCCTGATATTTGGTGCGCTGGTGGTGATCTTGATACTGCTGGTCGCCTGCGGGACCTCGGCGACGAATACCCCCGAGGCCGCAGCCCCGGCCCCCACCGCCGCCCCGGCCGCGGCTGCCGCCGCGACCACCCCGGCGCAAGCGCCCCAGGCGACCCAAGCCCCGGCGGCCACCGCCGCGCCGCGAGCCCAGCCGGCCACAACTCAGGCTCCGGCTCCGTCGGCGGCTTCCACCCACACCCCCACCGGCGAGTTGCGGGTGGCGATGGCCACCTTCGGCAACGAGCGGTGGCTGCCCGGCGCTTCGGCAGGCGCTGAGGCCACGGCCTTCCACTCGATTCTAGAGAACCTGCTGACCCGCGACCCGGCAACCGGCGACAACGTCGGGGAGTTGGCCGAGACGTGGGAAATCCGGGACGGCGGTCTGACCTGGGAGTTCCGGCTGCGTGAAGGCCCGCAGTGGCATAACGGCAACGGCCCGGTGACCGCCGACGACGTGCAGTTCTCCTTCGAGAGGTTCGGCGCTGAGGACAGCTCCAATGGACGGGCCGGAGTATTCCGGAAGATCGGCGGGTACGAAATCCCGGACCCGCAGACCATCATCGTGAATTTCGACGTGCCGGAGATCCTGTTCGGCGGCGACCTGAATTCCGGAATTCCCGGTACCCAGTACATTTACCCGAAGGGCTATGTCGAGGACGTGGGAGACGAGACGGCCGACGTCGCCCCCATCGCTTCAGGACCCTACAAGCTGGTGAACCACGACAGGGGAG
The DNA here is from genome assembly GCA_965197575.1 of Dehalococcoidia bacterium. Lineage (GTDB taxonomy): Bacteria > Chloroflexota > Dehalococcoidia > Lucifugimonadales > UBA3495 > VXOI01. Next base: position 3,139,588 of record OZ240214.1, on the reverse strand, counting down.
TCCGGATGGACTTCGAGGCGGTGGAAGGACACTGGAAGCTGACCCCCGCCTTCGCCAACATGAGCTTCCTCAAGATCGTCGAAAACTCCACCCGCGTAGCCCAGCTTCGGGCTGGCACGGTGGACATCATCGGCATCGGAGTGGACTTCGCCAACGAGCTTAAGGCGGCGGACGTGGGGATCAAGTCTGTGCCCGGATTCGCCACCGTAGGCATCACCCTCGGCGGGCAGTGGCCGACCAAAGAGACCTACGATCCGACGGTGCCCTGGGCCTTGCCCGACGCCGATAAAGCATACAAGGTTCGCAAGGCCCTCGCTTTGGCCATCGACAAGGAGGCAGTGGTGGACGTGGCCTTGGGCGGCTTGGGCCAAGCCAATGTTTCCCTGCCCTTCTACTTCCAGGGCGAGCCCTGGACCTTGCCGGAGTTTGAGCCCATCGGGTACGACCCTGACCAGGCCCGGGCTTTGCTGGCCGAGGCCGGATACGAGGGTTGCTGGGAATTTACCATCAATCTGGTCCCCTGGCCGGGCCGGGCCTTCCTGCCGGCAGTGGGCGAGGCTGTGGCCACCCAATGGGAGGCCAATCTGGGTTGCGAGATAACCCGGCGGCCGCTGGACCGTGCGGTGTTCGCCACCGACTTCCGGGAGCGCACCTACCCCGGCGTGGCCGTCCCCTACGCCATGCCGTTCGTGGGCCGGGAGCCCTGGCAACTGCTGCGGCTCAACTCCCATATGGACGGCCCGGTGATGTTGGCCTATGAGGACCGGGTATTCAGCGATTATATGGACAAGCTGGGGGCGACGGCCGATTTCGACACGCGGGTGACCCTGTTGCAAGAGATGGGACGGCACATGTATTCGCAATTGCCGCGAATCGAACTGGCCGAAGTGTTCGGTCTCTTCGGAATCGGCGACACGGTGAAGAACTGGGAGACCGCCCCCGGCAACGGCTTCATCCACAACACGTCTTACGTGAACTTGAACTGGGCCCCGCCGGGACAGCCGGTGACGTTGGCGGAGTAAGCGAAACGCAGAGCGTAGAGGCTGCGATAGCGCTCCGCGTTCGCTTGGCCCAAATCCCCGAGGCGGTAACGTATGACCCGTTACATTGGGTTACGGATCATCCAGGCGATTGTGAGCCTGCTGGTTGTGATGACCATCGTGTTCATGCTGTCGCGCCTCTCCGGCGACCCGGTGCAACTTTTGGCCGACATCAGCGCCAGCGAGGAGCAGATGGAGGCGATCCGGCGCGACTTGGGCTTGGACAAGCCCTTGGCCGTACAGTGGGCCAGCTACGTCCGGGACATGTTCGTGTTCGATCTGGGCGAATCGGTGACCAGCCGCCAGCCGGTGCGGGAACTGATCTGGCAGCGTCTGCCCAACACGTTGCAGTTGGGCTTTGCCGCCATGGCCATCAGCATTATTATCGGGCTGCCTTTGGGGATTTACGCGGCGGTGAATCATGGAACGAAGATCGATGCGGCCGCGCGGCTCTTCGGAGTTCTGGGTCAGTCCATGCCCTCTTTCTGGCTGGGTGTGCTCCTCATCCTGGTGTTTGCGGTGATGCTGGGGGTTCTGCCCCCGGGGGGAAAGGAAAGCCCCACCAGCATCATCTTGCCCGCCTTTTCCATGGGCTACCTGACCACCGCCGCCATCATGCGCCTGACCCGCTCCAGCATGTTGGACGTGTTGAACGCGGAGTACATTAAACTGGCCCGGATCAAGGGCCTTAACGAACTCAAAGTCGTCTGGAAGCACGCGCTGAAGAACTCCCTGATTCCGGTAATCACTTTCTCGGTAGTGTTGTTCACCCTGTTCCTGGGGGCGGCCGTCGTAACTGAAACGGTGTACGCTTGGCCGGGGCTGGGCAGCTTGATTCTGGACGGGGTGCGGAACCGCGATTATCCGCTTGTTCAGGGCGGGGTGGTGGTGTTCAGCGCCATCTACATTTTTGCGAACCTATTGGTAGACATCCTGTACGGATATCTGGACCCGAGGATCAGGCTTACCTGATTTGGTGGAGTGATCCGTGGCTGTAGTCGTTCTCGAACCACCCCAGCGTACTCCGGGAGACTGGATCGGCTTTACCTACCGCGGTCTCCGGCAAGTGCCGTTGCTGCCCACGTTTATCTTGGCAGTGATAGTGTTGATGGCCATTTTAGCCGGGTTCATTGCGCCGCACTCCCCCACCCGCGGCGTGCTCCAAGAGAGTCTGACGCCCCCGGTCTGGCTGGGAGTCCAAGTCTCGGAGACCAGGACCGTCGTGGAAGGCCGCAACGCCGATTTCATCACCCAGGTCAGCCTGTCCGAAGCTCAAACGGAGATCGAAGAAGGCAAGGCCAGGGTGGCCGGCGGCGCAGAGTTGATCCCCGGTGTCGAGTTGGAATACCTGCGCCCGGGCGGCACCTGGAACCACGTCCTGGGCACCGACCTGCAGGGCCGCGACGTGCTCAGTCGAGTGATACATGGGACCCGGCCCTCGCTTATCGTCTCGTTGATAGCGATTCTGGTCTCCGGCAGCATCGGCACCACCATCGGGCTGATCGCCGGGTTCCGGGGCGGTCTGACCGACGCGCTCCTTATGCGGATCACCGACATTGTGCTCTCGATGCCGCTGATCCTCATCGCGGTGGTAGTGGCTGCCATCGCCAAGCCCTCATTGGAGAACATCATTATAATCATCGGCCTCTTGCTGTGGCCGCGGTTCGCGCGGCAGGTACGCGGCGAGACCCTGGCCTTGAAGGAGCAGGACTTTATTGCCAGGGCCGTGGTGGCCGGCAGTTCGGGCTTCCGCATCTCGGTCAAGCACGTGCTGCCCAACATCGTACCGTCGCTGCTGGTCATCTCGACGCTGCAAGTAGGCTACGTTATCCTGCTGGAAGGCTCCCTTAGTTTCCTCGGGGTTGGCGTGCCGCCGCCGCAACCGGCTTGGGGGCTGATGATCGCCGAAGGGCGGGGAATGTTGCAGACCGCATGGTGGAACTCTCTCTTCCCCGGCATTGCTATGGCGTTGACCGTGCTGGCCGTAAACCTCTTCGGCGACTGGCTCCGGGACAAGCTGGACCCGCGCCTGAGACAAATCTAGCAACCCCGTCCCAGGGGCCTGTTTGTGAAACGCCCCTGCCCGCACCCGTTTGCCCAATTCGTTCGTACCTGCTATCCGCACCGTCATCCCGGCGCAGGCGTAATTAGCGCCGCGGGCGTAATTTGTAGGTGACTATTAACGAAGAATCAGTATTGACAACGACAGTGGCGCGGGATTAAATATTATAGTTCGGGAAGTGCTTCCCGGATGTTTGATTTTTGCGCGTTAACCCTACCGGACAGCTTTATTCTTTATTCAAGAGGGAGAGGCCAGCAGTACAGAAGTTAGTGAATAGGCGAAGCAACAAACATCCAAGCGCCAAGTTCGTCCAAGTGAAGAAACAAGAAGGAACATTTCGAGGGAAAGGAGGAGTAAATGGCTGACCAAGATATCGCCTTGATGGCTCACCTGCTCCGGCGCGCCGGATTCGGCGCCAGCCGCGACGAGATCGAGGCCAGGGTTGCCCAAGGCTACGACAACGTGGTCGCGGAATTGCTGAATCCCGGCGAGGACCCCGGACTCGATGAAGATATGCTCTACAGGGCTTATCCGTCCTATTTCGACAAGGCCGCAATCGAGACCGGCCAGACCGAGATCGTCTACCGGATGATCAACAACAAGTACCAGCTAAAAGAGAAGATGGCCCTCTTCTGGCACACGATCCTGTGCGCCGGCGACAACAAGGTGGACAACGCCCGGACCACGTCGATGCAGTACGACACCTTCCGGGATAAGGGTATGGGCAACTTCAAAGACCTGTTGCTCTGGCTCTCCACCGACCCGGCCATGCTCTACTACCTGGATAACATCGAGAGCCACAAGACCGCGGTCAACGAGAACTACGGCCGCGAGCTTCTCGAGCTGTTCTCCCTCGGTGTCGGCAAGGACGGCGACTTCAACTACACCGAAGACGACGTTAAAGCCTGCGCCCGCGCCTTCACTGGCTGGAACCTGGCCCCGACCGTCCCGGTGTTCCCCTATGGCCGCACCCCCTTCGAGTTCCGCTTCGACCCGGCCGACCACGACTACGGCGAAAAGACCTTCTTGGGCGAGACCGGCAACTTCAACGGTGAGGACGTGGTAGACATCATCTGCAAGCAGCCTGCCGCCGCCCGCTTCGTCGCCCGGAAGCTCTACGACTTCTTCGTGGCCGACGAGCCGCCCGTCCCGGCCTGGCGTCTTTCCGAACCTCGGGACCTGGCCGCCATCGAGGCCCTGGAGAAGGCCTACTTCGATTCCGGCTATGAGATAAAGGAGATGCTGCGGGCCCTGTTCACTTCCGACTTCTTCAAGGACGAGGCGGTCCGCTACGCCAAGGTCAAGAGTCCGGCCGACGTGGTAATCGGCACCATGCGCATGGCCCAAGACCACACCGAGCCCAAGCCCGGCCTGTTCTTCGTGGCGATGGAGCCCAAGTACATGGGCATGGACCTGCTGAACCCGCCCACGGTCGAGGGCTGGCACATGGGCCGCGAGTGGATCAACAGCGGCAGCTTGATCGACCGGATCAACTTCGCTTCCAAGGTGCTTGGCGACACCGACCTGCCCGGCATCCGCTCTATGGTCAACCGCCTGATGGGCCAGGGCGAGACCCTGTCCGCCGAGCAGATGGTAGACGGCTGCCTGGACCTGGTTGGCCCCATGACCATCGCCGGCGAGACCCGCGAAGAGCTGGTGGGGCACCTGTCCCGCGGCGGCGCGCTGCGGCACGGCACGGATGAGGAGAAGGCCGACTTCACCCGGCGCGTCGGGGAGACCTTCCAGATGATTGCCACCACTTCCGAGTTCCAGTTCGGCTAGAACCGAATGGCAAATTGTGAATGGTGAATAGTGAAAGGAAATACCGGCGCTATTCGCCATTCCACATTCCTAATTCACAATTCTTACCGGAGGTAAATCATGGTTTCCACCAAGAAAGACCCGGTGCTGGCGGTAGTTTCTCTGTCCGGCGGTAACGACGGGTTGAACGCGGTGATCCCGTTCACCAATCCCCGCTACCGGGACTATCGCCCTACCTTGGGAATTCCCGAAGAGATGATCATCCCCATCACCGACACCCTGGGCCTGCACCCGGCCCTGGCCCCGCTGAAGAGGTATTGGGACGAGGGCAAGCTGGCCATCATCCAGGGCATCGGCTACCCCAACGGCAGCCTGTCCCACTTCCGCTCCATGGACATCTGGGCCACCTGTGAGCCGGAGACGCTGGGCGTGGACGGCTGGCTGGGCAAGGTAATCAAGGAGCTCGACCCCAATGGTGAGAACGTGCTGACCGGCGTGAACTTCGGCCGCGGCCTGCCCCGCGCCCTGGCGCTGGAGGGCGTTCCCGTCGCCTCAGTCGGCGACCTGAACAACTACGGCCTGCTCACCGAGATCGAAAAGGAAGGCGAGCGCGAGGAAGCGCTGGACCTCTTCGGCCGGATGTACGCTCCCGCCATCGGCCGCGGCGCGGTAGACGACTTCATCCGCCGCACCGGCATCGAGGCCATGAAGGGCGCCGACATCCTGGGCACCGCTCCGTCCATGTACCACGGCGAGGAAGCATACCTGCTGGGCAACATCGGCGGCTACCTGCGCGACATGGTCCAGGTGCATAACGCCAACTTCGGCACCCGCGTCTTGTTCACCACCGCGCCCTACAACATCTTCGACACCCACGCCAATCAGGCGGTCGGCCAGGCTAACCTGCTGAACGACGTTGCCAACAACGTCGACTCGTTCATGGCCGACATGCGCCATCACGACATCAGCGACAACGTCACCATGCTGCTCTACTCCGAGTTCGGCCGCCGCGCCATGGACAACGGCTCCGGCACCGACCACGGCACCGGCGGCGTGGCCTTCGTCCTCGGTGAGAACGTGAAGGGCGGCCTCTACGGCACCTACCCGTCCCTCGAGCCCAACGAGCTGGAAGACGGCGGAAACCTCCAGCACAACAACGACTTCCGGTCCACCTACACCACCCTGCTCGAAAACTGGATGGGCCTGGACTCCAAACCCATCGTCGGCGGCGCTTGGGAAAAGCTCGATTTCATCTAAGCCGCGGCGAACGCAAAGCAAAGACAAGCCGCTCCGCGTCCTGTCCTCCGGTGAGAGCAGGGATTGGCGGAGCGGCGCTAATCAATTACGCAACAAAGGAGGCAAGCCGTGGCCAGTGTGTTTCTTGGCATCAATGACCGCACCTTCACCTATAGCTTCGTAGCCGGCCGGTCCGAATTTCAGGGCACCGGGTTCCGCAATCCGATGGACTTCGCCCTCGCTCCCGACGGTCTGATCTACGTGGTAAACCGGTCCTACGAGTCCCGCTCCGACGGGACCCGCATGAACCTCTTCCGTTTGGACGACGACAGGGAAGAGTACATAACCGAGTTCGCCGGTTATGGCGAAAACCCCGGCCAGTTCATCTGGCCCATGTCCTGCGCGCTGGACAGCAACACCAACGTCTACGTCACCGACGAATACCTGCACCGTATCACTGTCTTTAACAAGGACGGCGACTACCTGAGCCACTGGGGCACGCACGGCTCCGGCGACGGCGAACTCAACCGGCCGGCCGGTATCGTCATCCGCGACGACATCATCTACCTGGTCGACAGCCAGAACCACCGCGTCCAGAAGTTTACTTTGGACGGGCAATTCATCAGCAAGTTCGGCAGTCACGGCAGCGGCCCTGGGCAGTTCGATACCCCTTGGGGCATCTGCCTGGACAAGGAAGACAACATCTTCGTCGCTGACTGGCGCAACGACCGCATCCAGTCCTTCACCAACGACGGGCAGTGGCTGGCCAGCTTCGGACAGCCCGGCTCCGGCGGCGACGCCACCGTCGCGAGGGAACACGGCGGCATCCGCGTGGTGTCGCGGCCGGTGGGGTTCTTCAACCGGCCCACGGGCGTGGCGGTTGACAAGGACGGCGATATCTACGTCGCCGATTGGCTCAACAACCGCGTTCAGGTGTTGACTCCCGAGGGCCGCTTCATCACCGAGTTCACCGGCGACGCCGGCCTCTCGAAGTGGGGAGTGTCCAAGATCGAGTCTAACCCCGACATGATTCGCCAACGCAACGGTGTGCGCGACTTCACCCCCGAAAAGGTGCTGTGGGCGCCCGTAGCGGTCAAGGTCGACGACACCGGCCGGGTCATCATCGCCGACACCAACCGGCACCGGTTCCAGGTCTACCAGAAGAACACCGAGCCGGTCCTGGTCTAACCCCCGGTTTCCCTCTGGTTACCCACGGCGTAGGGGCGCTTCACGAAGCGCCCCTACATTTTGCGAGGTGCATAGGCATGGTGGAGGAGACAGCGGCGCAACGAATGTTCGGCGCGGCCGCCGGGGCTTACGCGACCAGCGCCGTACACATTTCGGACGACCGGCTGGACGCGGTACAGCGGCTGGCCGCCAACGCCGGGCCCTACCGTTGGGCCGTCGATTTGGGCACCGGCGCCGGCTTCACCGCCTTCGCCGTAGCCTCGGGGACCGATAAAATGGTCGCCAGCGACATCACCCTGGCGATGCTGCAACAAGCCCGGCGCATCCGCGAGGAGCGGGGTGTGTCCAACGTCCGGTTGTGCCAGAACGCCGCCGAGTCTCTGCCCTTCGCCGACGGCAGCGTGGACCTGATCACATGCCGCGCCGCAGCCCACCATTTCATGGACTTCGAGAAGTCGCTGGCAGAGGCCCGCCGGGCGCTCAAGACCGGGGGCTCCCTGGTGGTTTCAGACAACGTCGCCCCCGAAGACGATGCCCTGCACGCTTGGATCAACGACATGGAGTTACGCCGGGACTTCAGCCACATCGAGGACCGCAAGGTGTCGGTAGTGCAAGGGGCGTTAGACGAGCTTCGCCTGCGGGTCGTGGACAGCGAAATGACCTGGACCAACCTTCAATTCGACGACTGGGTAGCCCGGACCAACACCCCGTCCGCCGAGGTGGACGCCCTGCGCCGCGACTTCCTGACTGCCACGCCGGAAATGGTCGATGCCTTTCGCATCGCGCCCCAGGAAGACGGGGACATCCACTTCTCCTGGCCCTGCTGGATTTTCCGTGCGGTCAAGAGCCTGGGGTGACTATTTGCTCCGCTTCCTCGGATACCGCATAACTAAAGACCACCAGCACGATCAATACGATAAACACAACGATCAGAGCGAATCCGACGGGCCGGGCAATGGAGCCGCCTCTCCGGACCATAACGACACCGACTACGACCGGGATGCCTAGTACGAGCACCATTACAATCAGGTTTAGTACGTTTCCGATTGTTTCCGATAGCTCCACTTGATTGCCTACGGCGACGTCCGTTAGACGAATTCTGTCACAGGATGATCGCTCTGCCCATTACACCGCCCACTCTTCGAGGGTGTAGGCCATATCCCAGAACTGATATTCCAGGCGCAGGCTGGTAACGTAGGCCGCTTCCATCGCGGCCCTTTCCGCAGGACTGGCCTCGCCGCCAATCCGGTCGGCCAGCGCCCGCAGGTACAGTGCCAGATCGCGGAACTCGTCCGAGGAGTACATGCCGATCCATTGGGCGTAAAGCGGCGCGTCTGCGGGCGGCCCCCGTCTGGCCAGGCGCTCGCCGATCTCCCAGTAACCCCAACCGCAGGGCACCAAGGAAGCGACCAGCTCGCCTAAGCTGCCTTGGGCGGCGGTCTTAAGCAGGAAGCTGGTGTAGGCGACCGTCGTGGGCGCGGCCTGCGTTGCTTCAAGCTCTTCCGCCGAGATGCCGAACTCGGCGCAGTAGCTGCGATGAAGGGCCATTTCGGTGTTGAGGGTCTCGTTGAGCAGCCCGGCGAACCATGACATCACGTCCAGCTCCGGGGCCCGCGTCACCGCCATTGCCAGCGCCCGACTGTAGTCGATCAGGTAAACGTAGTCCTGCGCTACGTAGAACTTGAACTTCTCCACCGGCAGGTCTCCTCGCCCCACGCCGACAACGAAGGGATGGGCCAGTATCGCTTCCCGGAGCGGCAGCGCCCGCTGCTCGATCTCCTCCATGAATCCCATGATGCCCTCCCTGCGCCGCGGCTTCATAATGAGCAGCGGCCCCCGATCCACTAGCTCAAGAAGAAGAGGCCCCTTGGCAGGGCCTCTACAGCGCAATCCGGCGTTTGTGAAGCTCGATTGGAAGCTGCGACGGCTTTCCTCAGGTAGTAAGAATAAGCGCGACGCCGAAGGCAACCAACCCGGCGACCACCGATCCACACAAGCTGCCCAGCAGCACGTAAGTACCATTGAACCGGCTGGTCATATCCGCTCGAATACTTTCAGTACCGCCATTCATTTCGGCCCGAAGGTTGTTCATTTCGGCGCGTAAGCTGTCCATGCTCGCATTCGTGTCGGCCCGGAGGCTGTTTATGTCGGCCCGGAGGCTGTCGATGCTGGTATTCGTGTCGGCCCGGAGGCTGTTTATGTCGGCGCGCAGGCTGTCGATGCTGGTCTTCGTTTCAGCGCGTAACGTGTCGATGCTGGCATTCGTGTCTACCCGGAGGGTGTTGATGTCGGCCCGGAGGCTGTTGATGTCGGCCCGCAGATTTTCCATACCGGAATTCATGTCCGTGCGCAGGGACTCCAGCGACCGGGCTATGTCTGCCATCGTCTGGCTACTTTGCTCGTATGACGCTTCCAGCCTGGTTACCCTTTCCTCTAAAGTCATTCGACGTTCCCCCAATGAAATTATCCGTATAGTACCAGCGAACCGGAATTCTATCCACCGGCGACTGGCAGCAGTGACATTTCCTGCTTTTCGGGGCCGCGAAGCGTGGCGTATAATGGGCCGGTCTTGTATCCTTACCCTTGTAACTCCCTACGGATGTGACCACTATGGAAGTTGTTTTTACTCAGGACGTGCCGAACAAAGCGCGCGCCGGAGAGGTCCGGCGAGTGCCCGACGGCTACGCCCGGAACTACCTGTTGCCCAAGGGGCTGGCCGAGATGGCCACGCCCGAGGTGATGAAGCGCCTCCACAAGATCAAGACCGTCGGCGACCAGGTCCGTGCCCGCGAGACCCAGGTCCTGGAGGAACTGAAGGAAGCGCTGGACGGCGTCGAGATTGCCGTGCGGGCCCGCATCACTCCCACCGGCCGCTACTACGGCGCGATAACCAGCACTCACATCGCCATGGAATTGGGCGAAACGCTGGGCCGTGAGGTCGAGCGCCGCTGGGTGGAGGTCGCCGAACCCATCCGGGAGCCCGGCGAGTACGAAATCACCCTGCGCCTGTCCACCGACATCACCGCCACCATCAACGTAACCGCCGACGTCGAGGAGTAGGGGCGATTCGCAAATCGCCATTCGACGCACGCGGTCGCGTGAAGACGAACGGTCCAGCGTCCCCACCGCCACGGAGCAAGCGTCCCCGCCATGCGGGGAAAGGACAGAGGTAAGCGAAAAGGATAATGTACGCGGAAAAGCTGTTGCCGCACGATCTGGAGGCCGAGGAGGCGGTTGTCGGGTCGGTGCTGATCGACGGGGAGAGCTTTACCCGCGTGGCGCCGATGCTCCAATCGGCCGATTTTTACCGCGAGCGGAACCAACTCTGCTACGCGGCCGCCATGGCCTTGTTCCAGCGGGATGAAGCCATCGACCAGCTGACGTTGGCCGGTGAGTTGAGCCGCAACGGTCAACTGGAGTCAGTGGGCGGCATGGCCTACCTCAGCCACCTCGTGTCCATCACCCCGACCTCGGCCCATTCGGAGGACTACGCCAAGGTAGTGTCCCGCACGTCGGTCATGCGCAAGCTCATCGACGCCGCCTCGCGCATTTCGGCGATGGGCTATGAGGACACGGACGACGTCGACGCCACCCTCAGACAGGCCGAAGATGTCCTGTTCACCGTCCGCGGCAACGGGACCGAGCGCGGCTTCATTCCCCTTCGCCAGATCTACGACCAATACCTGGAAGACCGGGCCGCCATCGTCGAGCCCTTGGCCGCGGGCGGCGGGCCAGTGATGTCCGGGTTCACCGATTTGGACGAGCTGCTGGGCGGCATCCAACGCTCCGACATGGTCATCCTGGGCGCGAGGCCGGCGCTGGGCAAGAGCACCCTGGCGCTGAACATCTGCTTGAACGCGGCCAAAAACGGCTCCATTTCCGGCGTGTTCAGCCTGGAAATGGGGCGCGAGCAACTGGCCCTGCGCATCCTGGCGTCCGAGGCTGGCATCGACTCCCACCGGCTGCGTCTGGGGCTGCTCACCAACGCCGAGGAGCAGCGGGTCATCGACTCCATCGGCCAGCTTTCGGACCTGCCCGTCTACATCGACGACACGCCGTATCAAGGGCTGGTGGAGATGCGCAGCAAGTCGCGCCGACTTTCCTTGGAGCACGGCCTCGATCTGCTGGTGGTGGACTACCTTCAGTTGGTGCAGGGGAGGGGACGGGGCGACAACCGGGTGCAGGAAATCAGCGAGATTTCCCGGTCCCTCAAGGGGTTGGCCCGCGACTTGAACATCGGCCTCGTCACCTGCTCGCAGCTCAGCCGGGTGGTGGAGAACCGGCCCGGACACCGCCCGCAGCTCTCCGACCTGCGCGACAGCGGCAGCATCGAGCAGGACGCCGACGTGGTTGTGTTCATCCACCGCGAGGACGTTTATACCACCGAGGACGAGTGGGAGCGGCAGAACCCGGGCCGTCCCTATCCGAGGAACGTGGCCGACATCATCGTCGCCAAGCATCGCAACGGCCCCACCGGCGCCCTGCAATTGTTCTTTCGCGACAACCTGGTGCGATTCGATTCATTCGCCAGAGTGGACGAGTTCTAGCATGGCGTTCACCGGATTCACCCGCGAGACCCTTTATACGCCGGTGCCCAACTCGCTTCTCGGCGAAGTCTTGGAGCAGATTCAAGACTTGGCCGAGTTGAAGGTGACGCTGCGCGGGCTCTGGCTGCTGCACCGCAAGCAGGCTCCGCTGCGGGCGTTGTCGCTGGACGAGTTTCTCGGCGACCGCTCGCTGGTCAACGGGCTGCAACAAGCGGATAAGGACGGGACCGAAGAAGTGCGGCGGGGGTTGCGGCTGGCAGTCGGGCGAGGCACGTTCCTCACCCACAAGAGCGAGACCGCCGGAGTGCTGTTCCTCCTGAACAACGACGCGGGACGCCGTTCGCTGGCCCGGCTGAGGGAATCCTCCGCGCCACCGCTCCCGCATGATGATGCGGAACGCGGCCCGGCGGCGACCGCCGTTAAGCCAAACATCTTCGCACTCTACGAAGACAACATCGGCACGCTTTCGCCTATTCTGGCAGACGAGCTGAAGGAAGCAGAGGAACGCTATCCCTGGAGTTGGATCAACGAGGCGTTCCAGATCGCGGTACTGACAAACAAGCGTAACTGGCGCTACATCTCTGGTATTCTCAGGCGTTGGAGCTCTGAGGGCAAGGATGGGCGGTTAAGCGAGGGAAAAGAGTATGGAAAGCCTGGGAGACATCCTTCGAAGGATCAGCGACAGAAGCACATTGAGGAGTATGAACGTCAACGGCGCCGCGCCGCCAAGTCTGCCGGAAGAAACTCCTGACCTCGACCTCTGTCGGCATTGCAACGGCAGCGGTTGGGTTACGCGGCGCGTCCACGTCGGCCATCCCGAGTTCGGCCAAGCCATGCCGTGCCGCTGCCAGCACGTGCAGGACATCGCCGACCGGGTCGCTTCCCTGCGCCGCTACAGCAACCTGGGGACGCTCTCCCGGATCTCCTTCGCCGACACCAAGCCCGAAGGCCCGCTGGACGACCCCGCCGCCCGCCGCCAGTTTGCCGAGGGGCTGCCGGTGGCGCGGGCCTTCGCCGAGAACCCCGACGGGTGGCTGGTGCTGTCCGGTCCCACCGGCAGCGGCAAGACCCACCTCGCGGCGGCCATCGCCAACCGCTGCATCGAGCGGCGGCACACTACTTTCTTCATCGTGGTGTCGGACCTGCTCGACCACCTGCGCGCCACCTACTCCCCCGACAGCCCGGCCACCTACGATGAGCTGTTCGAGCAGGTGCGCAACGTGCCGCTGCTGGTGCTGGACGACCTCGGCGTACACAACGCGACGCCGTGGGCGCAGGAAAAGCTCTTCCAGGTTATCAACCATCGCTACAATCACTCCCTGCCGACCGTCGTTACGGTGCGGGGGCCGGTGTCCCGGTTGGACGAGGCGTTGCGGACCCGCTTGGAAAGCGGCGGCCACTCCAGGATGCTGCCTTTGGGCCAATTCAACAACCGCCTCGCCCACGGCATCGGCGAAGTGCGCCCCGAGATGCTGCAAAGGATGACCTTCGACAGCTTCGACCCCGCCGGAGGGGCCAATTCGTCCCGGCGAGACCGCGAGACCCTGGGTGCGGCCCTTGGGTCCGCGCAGACATTCGCCACGTCGCCTCAAGGCTGGTTGCTTTTCACCGGGCCTCGGGGTTCGGGGAAGACCCACCTGGCCGTGGCCATCGCTGGCGAGAGCCTCAAGCAAGGGCAGCAGGTATTCTTCGCCTTCGTGCCGACGTTGCTCGACCACCTGCGGTCGACCTTCAGCCCCGACAGTTCCATAGGGTTCGACGAGCTGTTCGAGCAGGTGAACACGGTGCCGCTGTTGGTGCTGGACGATCTGGGCGCGGAGAGCAGCACTCCCTGGGCCGAGGAAAAGCTCTATCAGATAATCGTACACCGGCACGAAGCCAGGCTTCCCACGGTGATAACCACAGCTTCTTCCCTAGAGGATTTGGAAGATGCCAAGCCCCGCATTTCCTCTAGGCTAGTGGATAGTATGGTAGTTGAATGGCTACAGATCACCGCTCCCAACTACCGCGACCAGCGCCGCGTTTAGCCCGCCAACTGCCACACCGCCCCGGCCGTCATGGCCGCGCCCACGGCCAGCAGGAAGTAGCCGTAGTTAAGGCGGGCGGCCAGCTTCAGCAGGGCGCGGATGGCGGCCAGCCCCGTCAGGAAGGCAACCAGCAGGGCCAGCAAAGCCTCCCAGGATGATGCCGCGCCGGAAGTGACTCCGGCATAAATCGCGGCGGCAAGACTCACTGGCACGCTCATCAGGAAGCTGATCGTCAGGGCGTCGCGGCCTTGAAAAGCGCGCCCCAACAGCAACGCCAGAGTAACGCCGGAGCGGCTGATCCCCGGAATCACCGACACCCCCTGGCACAGCCCGGCCAGAATGGCGTCGGTCTTGGTTGCGGCGTCCATGCTCCGGGTCCCGGCGGGAGGCCGCAGCAGGTGAGCGGCGGCGGTCGCCAGCATCGCGGCCCCGATGAACGCCATCACTCCGGCGCCGGTAACGTCGGAGGTCCCGGTCACCGCCAACAGCAACGGCAGGCCGATTACCCCGCTGACCGCAGTGGACCAGATGAGGAAAGCAGGCAGCGGCGCCATGCGGAGCGGGCTGTCCAAGACGTTCTTGATCACCGCCGCAGCCTCCGCACGGAGCGCCAACAGCGCGGCGGGGACGGTGCCCGCGTGCAGCCACAGCGCGTATTCCACGCCTTCGTCGAGGCCGCGCCCGTAGGCCAGGCTGTAGACAGCCGCCACCGCCCCTTCGGAACTGACCGGCAGCCACTCGAATACCCCTTGCAGGAACCCCAGCAAGACCGCGCCCGGCCAGCCTACCCCGTCGATGACCCGCCTCCGCCGCGAAGTTGCGCTAAACCTGCCCGTGCCCCATCATGGTAGCAGAGCGTGTCTCTAGTGGAGGTCGGCGTGGCGAGAGTCAGCTTGGTGACGGAACAGGAAGCCACCGGCAGGGTCAAAGAGGTCTACGAGGACATCAAGGCGACTATGGGCTGGAGTTTCGTCCCCGAGACCTTCCAACTCATCGCCCACAACCCGGACCATCTGGAGTCGTATTGGCGCCACTACAAGCAGGCGATGGGGCCGGGCCTCCTGGACCTGAAGACCAAGAAGCTGATCGCCTACGTCGTCTCCTCGATGAACAACTGCGGCGTTTGAGTGCGCTTCCATCTGGATGCCGTGAAGCATCTGGGAGTGGACGACGCGACGCTGGCCGAAGCCGTGGAAGTGATGACCGAGGTCGCCAAGGGCAACCTGATCATGCACTCCACCGGCGCGAGGCATTAGTCGTTCAGGATGATGTAGGCGGCGGAAGTCGGCCCGCGGTCGACGTGGGTGTGGCCGCGGCCGACCGTGTCCTCCATCAGCCGGACGTCCCCGGCGCGGAAGACCTGCTTCGAGCCGTCGCTGGCGCCGATCTCGACCTCCCCGGATAGGTGAACGATGAGCCGCCGCTCCGGCAAGGGATGGAAGTCCATGTTGCGAGGCTCGTCGAATTTCTGGACCTTCACTTCGGCCACGTTCATCAGTGAGCCCAATTCGGGGCGGTCGTCCAGCCCGATCTCCTCGATGTGGCTCTCTCCGTCCGGGCCGGCGAATACGCGGTAAATAGCCATGCTCTATCCCTCCTGCCGACGTATTTTGAGCAATAGCCGGCGCCCGGTCAACAACCGGGAGGATTGCGTTGGCCGGGTCTCTCAGATCGCCCTCTCACCGCGGGAGAGGGGACTGTCTCCGACAAGCGAAACCGGGCAGGTGAAACGGGATTGTCCTGGACTAATCTGATAGCCGGGATTGTCGTTGGGGCGTTGGCGGCGGCGGCGCTCGCCTACGGCATCATCCGCTACCTGAGCAGGCGGGAGCCGTATGCTTCGTTCGTCAGGTTGCGGGCCTGGAATAAGCTCGCCTTCTTCCGGCTGCTCGTCTTCGACCGGCGGGTGCCGTGGTGGGTGCGTGGGCTTCCGGTCATCGTCGTCCTCTACATCGCCAGCCCCATCGACCTGCTGCCGGGGATTTTCCTGGACGACGTGGCCTTCGCGCTGCTGGCTCTGGTAGTGATCATCCGGTCCACCCCGCGCGACGTGATCGCCGAACTCATCCGGGAGGCAGAGTCATCCACTGGCGGACGCGGGCGGTCCAAGGGCTTTTGGGGTCGGCGTGGTCCAGGCTAATCAGGAAGTGGTTGTGGCCCTGCCTTTCCATCTCTTCCACGTACCCGGCCTGGCTGTGCAGGGAACGCATCATCTCGACGTGCTGGCTCCGCAGATTGGGGAAATCGTCCTCCCCGATCTCGAGCAGGAACGGCGTCGTGTTCCCCTCGACGTTGTACAGCGGGCTGGCCTCCCGCGCGTGGCCGGGGGAGGACAAGAAAGCCTCCTGCCGCTCCGGCGGAGCATCGGTAACGTCGAAAACGCCGCTGACCGGGAAGCAGCCCTTGATCACGCCGCCCGGCAGTCCCAACGCTTCCAGCGCCCCGGGCTGCAAGGCAATCATCGCGGCCAGATGCCCCCCGGCCGAATGGCCGCCGACGAACAGCCGCTCCGGGTCTCCGCCGTAGCCGGAGATGTTTTCGTAGACCCATTTCAGGGCGGCGCGACAGTCGTCCACCTGCTCCGGGTGCTTCGCGCCGGGCGCGAGGCGGTAACCGGCGGACACCAGGATGGCGGGCGCTTGGGTCAGCGCGGGGGCCATGAAGCCGAGCAGGTCCTTGTGGCCGATGACCCAATAGCCGCCGTGCATGAACATCAGTACAGGCGCGGTCGTCCCGGCATCGGGCAGGTACAGGTCCAGCTTCTGCCGCTCGTCCGGCCCGTAGGCGATGTCCAGTTCGCAGCGGGTCTGGGCGCGGACCTGCTCGGACCAGGCCATCGCTTGCTCCAGGTAGTCGCCCGCGCCGGGGGATGGCGGGGGGATTGGGTTGCTTGGCGTAACCATCTCTTACTCCTGGGAGTGCTATTCTATCATTCATGGTTGAACACTCGCTGGTTGACCGCTACCGGCAGGCCCGGAGGGACCCTTCTCTGGCGGTGCTGGACGGTATTCACCCGTTAAAACACGCGCTCCGCTTCGGGGCGCAGGTGGTCGAGGCAGCCGCGTCCGACCTGGGGCGGGTGCGCCGGTTGGCCGAAGAGTTTGCGCCCGACGTGGCCGACGCTCTGGTTGGGCTGGCCGCGCCGGTGGACGAAGCAACATTCCGCCAGCTTTCCCCGGTCGCGCCCGATACCGGGGTGGTCGCCATTGCCCGTCGGCCCACGGTGTCGGCGGCGGACGTGGTGCGCGACCGGAGCGGGCTGGTCGTGCTGCTGGAAAACCCGCGCAACCCGTTCAACATCGGCGCGGCGGTGCGGGTAGCGGCGGCGGCTGGCGCGGCTGGATTGGTCACTACCGGGGCGCAGGACCCGTGGCATCCGGCAGCCATCGTATCCGGGGTGGGTTTGCAGTTCGCCCTGCCGGTGGCCCGGGCCGAGTCGCTGTCGGGCTTGGTCATCCCGACCGGCCGGACGCTGGCGGTCGTGGACCCGCAAGGCGACCCCATGCCGTGGGCGCCGGCGCCCGCCGACGCCGTGATCGCCTTCGGCACAGAACGCCGGGGGTCGAGCCGGGAGCTGCTGGCGATGGCAGGGCACAGACTGGCCATCCCGATGACGCCGGGCGTGTCGAGCCTCAATCTGGCCACGGCGGTAGCGGTGGCGCTTTACGCTTTGAAAACCGCGGGCAGCTAGCGGATGCCGTTTCAGGACGATTGCAAAGTCACTTCATGACTTGTACATGATGACATATAGGAACTGCGGTCAGCTTTACCGTGGCTGGCGTCAGGCAGCATTTCAACTCTGCAATACCACTGTCAACCGGCTTGGCAATGGTCCTACCCTGCCGGGACGAAGGCCGCGGACCAGGGGAGAAGGGAGCGGACGAGTTCATAGCAGTTGGGAAGGGCGTTTTGGCGGCGGCACCGCTCCAGGTAGCGGTGGGCCGCCATGAAGGTGGGGAGGCGGAACCCGGCCTGGGCCACCCGGCGGATAAAGGAATGGGGTTCGGGCAGGGGTTGGGAGCCGGAGAGGGCCGAGTCCCATTGGTCGCAAAATTCCCGGGCCAGCGGGCGGAGCCGGACGACGGCAAGGGCGCGGGCCATTTTGCGGCGCAGGGCGTTGACGCGACGTCTCAGGTCGTTCATTCGGTTAAGGTTCTCCTTGCGGGGCTTATTTGGGGATTTTTCGATTTCCCGGACATTCCCGGACATTTCCGGACATTTTCTCCCGCTCCGGGCCGCTGGCGGGGATGGGATGGGAATTACGAATGGGGCGGGGTGGTTTATGGGCATTGGATACCTGTCGCCTCGGTGGCGGGTTGGGTTTGAGTGTGGCAGGTATTATGGTAGGGAGGTGTATTCGGGGTTGGCAAGGGGATTGGGGAGTTACTGTTGGGTTGGGGTGATGAAAGGGGACTTTGCAATCGTCCTGGATGCCGTTTGGCTCAGGTTTCCCGCATTAGGCTGTTGTGATATTCTTTATAGTAAGGTTTTCTTTCGTTTTTGATCGAGCAGTTCATGGGCAACCGGACTTAGGGGGCTGTCCAAGCACTACCAAATTCGGGTATCCGTGTCTTTCATGGGGTTGTTTGGGCTTGTTTGGAGGCGGTTGAAAGACCGCCTTTTTATGTGCCTGCAACCGGGGTTATGGCAGAGAATAGAGGCGGAGTCGGTCGGGGCGGCCCGATTCGCCGCCGCGATGGAGGTGGAGCAATTGATAGCCCTGTGGATCTTCAGGGCTTTGGGCGCGGCCGGTTTGGGGGCTCTCGGTTGGTGGATTAGTTTTAATATTTCCGCTCTTTCCCCAAACGGGGCCTTTCTTCCTTGGGGGCTGGTCTGCACCGTGGCCGGAATCGTGATCGGCGGTGTGATTACCCCCTTCGTGACCCTCAAACCGGGGCGCAAGAGCGCCGAGTACATCGCCGCCCTGCCGGGGCCAACCTTGGTGGCGGGCACGGCCGGCCTGCTGATCGGGCTGATCGTGGCGTCGTTGGTGTCCATTCCCCTCTACACCATCGGGGGGTGGGCGAGTTGGATCGCTCCCATCGTCGTGAGCTTTCTCTTGGGCGGGGCCGGGCTGTGGCTGGGGGTGCAACGCTCCCGCGACGTCCGCGCCATCCTGCCCGGTCTGGATAACGCCGCCAACGCCCCCTCGTCCGCCGACTCCGCCCGCAACGGCATCATACTCGTCGATACCAGCGCCATCATCGACGGGCGCATCGCAGACCTGACCATTACCGGCTTTCTGGAAGGCTCTTTCGTGGTGCCCAGGTTCGTGCTGGACGAACTGCGCCACATCGCCGACTCCAGCGACCCGTTGCGCCGCAACCGGGGCCGCCGCGGGCTGGAGGTCTTGCAGCGCCTCCAGAAGGACGATACGGTGCCCCTGCAAGTGCTGGACGCGGGCTTGGAAAACGGCCTCGAAGTCGACGCCCGCTTGGTGCAGTTGGCCCGGAGCATGAAATCATCCATCCTGACCACCGATTACAACCTGAACCGGGTAGCCGAGATTCAGGGCGTGCAGGTGCTGAACGTCAACGAGCTAGCCAACGCCCTGAAGTCCATCGTGCTGCCGGGGGAGGAGCTGCGGGTGAACGTCGTGCAGGAAGGCAAGGAGGCCGGGCAGGGCGTGGCCTACCTCGACGACGGCACGATGGTGGTCATCGAGGGGGGCCGCCGCTATATCAACACCTTCCACAACGTGCTGGTCACCAGGGTGTTGCAGACCGCCGCCGGGCGCATAATCTTCGCCCAACCCAAGGGCGGCTAGGGAATGGTGAATTATGAATGGTGAAGCAGAGACAACCAATTCACCATTCACCTTGGGGGTGGTGGTGGTGGCCGCAGGGCGCAGCACTCGCATGGGCGGCGTGGACAAGACCTTCGCCTCTGTGCTGGGCCTGCCCTTGATCGCCCATACCCTGGACCGGTTCGAGTGGTTCGCGCCTGTCAACGAAATAGTCCTCGTGCTGGCGGAGGACTCACTGGAAACGGGCCGGGAGTTGGTGGAGTCCAGGGGCTACCGGAAGGTGGGCCACGTCTGCGCCGGGGGCGAACGCCGACAGGACTCGGTGCTAAACGGGCTGGAGCGCCTGGCCCCCTGCGATCTGGTGATGGTGCATGACGGCGCGCGGCCCTGCCTGGACGAAGACGTACTGGAGCGGGGACTCGAGGCTGGGCGGGACGGCGCGGCGGTGGCGGGGGTGCCAGTGAAAGACACCATCAAGCGGGTGTCGGCCAGCGGCCTGGTGGAGGAAACGCCCGACCGCTCCCTGCTTTGGAGCGCCCAGACGCCGCAGGTGTTCGCCTACGACCTGCTCATGCAGGCTCACGCCGCCTGCGCCCGGCCGGTCACCGACGACGCCGCGATGGTGGAGGCGTTGGGCCACCCGGTGCGAATGTTCCAAGGCTCCTACGAGAACATCAAGGTCACCACCGCCGACGACCTCATCGTCGCCGAGTCGTTCCTCCGGGCCAGGTCCCGCTGACTTGGACCGGCCTTTGGATTTCAGGGTCGGCATCGGTTTCGACTCCCACCCGCTGAGTGAGGGCCGTCGGCTGGTCTTGGGCGGCGTGGAGATTCCCCACGACCGCGGGCTGGCCGGGCATAGCGACGGCGACGTGCTGGTTCACGCTGTGATGGACGCCCTGCTGGGAGCGGCAAACCTGGGAGACAAGGGGCAGCACTTCCCTTCCGGCGATCCGAAATACAAGGACATCTCCAGCCTCGTCCTGCTCGAACGGGTGTCCGCGTTGCTCGGCGAGGCCGGTTGGCGGGTATCAAACGTGGATGCTACAATGTTGGCGCAAAATCCCAGGCTCGGCCCCTTCATTCCGGGCATGAAGGAGCAAGCCGCCAGAGTCCTCGCCGTGCCTATCGATCGTGTGAGCATCAAGGCGACCACCACAGACTACCTGGGATTCGTGGGCCGGGCGGAAGGAATCGCGGCCTGCGCGGTCGCCTGTATTGTCTCGGACGCCCGGACCTGACCAGAACCGACAATGAAGCTGTATAACACGCTAACCGGCGACACCTCCGAGTTCGCCCCCGCCGACGGCCAGACCGTAAAGATGTACGTCTGCGGCGTTACTCCCTATTCCTCGACCCACGTCGGCCACGCCTTGAGCTACGTGGCCTTTGACGTGTTGCGCCGGTATCTGGAGCACTTGGGGTTTGAGGTGCGCCACGTCCAGAACTTCACCGACGTGGACGACAAGATCATCCTCCGGGCCCAAGAGCAGGGCCTCGGCTTTGAGGAGTTGGCCGAGGAGTTCATCCAGGACTTCTTCCGCACCATGGACGCCCTGAACATTCAGCGCGCCCACGTCTACCCTCGCGCCACCCGCGAAATCGGGCCGATCCTGGAGACCATCGGGACGCTGGTGCGGGAGGGCTACGCCTACCCCACCGGCGGCGACGTTTACTTCCGGGTCGAGAAGAGCGCGGAATACGGGAAGCTGAGCCACCGCACCCTGGAGGGGATGCAGGCCGGCAGCCGGGTGGAGATAGACGAAAACAAGGAACACCCCATGGACTTCGCCCTGTGGAAGGGCGCCCGCCCCGGCGAGCCGTCGTGGGACAGCCCTTGGGGGCCGGGCCGTCCAGGCTGGCACATCGAGTGCAGCAGCATGTCGATGACCTACTTGGGCGAAACCCTCGACATCCACGGCGGCGGCCAGGACCTGGTGTTCCCCCATCACGAAAACGAAATCGCCCAGAGCGAGGCGTCGACCGGCACCGCGCCCTTCTCTCGGTACTGGGTCCACAACGGTCTGCTCAGGCTGGGCGAAGACAAGATGAGCAAGTCGCTGGGCAACCTGGTGTCGGTGGAGGATGCCCTGTCCCGGTACTCACCCGACGCCATGCGCCTCTACTTCCTCAGTTCTCACTACCGCAGTCCCCTCAGCTACACCGAGGAAGGCTGCGCGGCCATGGAAAGGAGCCTGGACCGGCTGCGTCACGCGCTGAACCCGGTCGACGGGTCGGACGGCAGTCCGGTCGACCCAGCCCCCTACCATGCGCAGTTCATCCGGGCGATGGACGACGACCTGAACACGCCCCGAGCGCTGGCGGCGTTGTTCGACTTGGCCCGGGAGATCAACCGCGGCCGCGACGCCGGGCGGCCGGTGGACGGCGCACAGGGCGGCCTGCGAAGTTTGGGCGGCATCCTCGGCTTGACCTTCCAAGACCGGACCGCCGGCAACGAGGACCACCGGGCCGTCGGCCCCTTCATCGAGCTACTGTTGGAGACGCGGTCGGAGCTGCGCCAAGCCAAGCAATACGAGCAGGCCGACAAGATACGCGAAGGGTTGGAACGCCGCGGCGTGGTGGTGGAAGACACCGCCAACGGCCCGGTCTGGGAATTCCGGCCCACCATCTGACGACTTGCCTGACCGCATTTCCGCCCCACTGCTCGACTCCCTGGCCCGCATTGTCGGACCGGGCAATGTCCTCACCGACCCCTTCGACCTCGATTGTTACACCGGCGACGCCCTCTCGCCGACCCGCGCTTACGGCGCGGAGGCCGCCTTCGAGCGATTGGCCGACGCCGTGGTGCGCCCGGGCTCGACCGCCGAGGTCGCCGACACGGTGCGCTTCGCCAACGAACACCGCTTGCCCATCGTCCCCTACGGCGGCGGCACCGGGGTCATGGGCGGCACGGTGCCGGTGCAGGGCGGCATCGTTCTCGACATGCACCGCATGGACCGCGTGCTGGCCGTCAGCCCCCAAGACCTGACCGCCGAGGCCGAGGCCGGGGTCGTTTTGGGAGACCTGGAACACTCGGTTGCCGAGTACGGGCTCATGCTGGGGCACGACCCCTACAGCGTTCCCATCGCCACCGTCGCCGGGACGATCTCCACCAACGGCGTGGGCTACCGGGCCAGCGCCCACGGCCCGATGGGCGAGCAGGTGGTGGGGCTGGAAGCGGTGCTGCCCGACGGCCGGGTCATCACCACCAGAAGCGTCCCCAAGTACTCGGCGGGCCCGAACCTGAACCACCTGTTCATCGGCGCGGAGGGGGCTTTCGGCGTCATCACGCGGGCCACGGTCCGGGTGTTCCGGCTGCCCGAAAGCCAACAGTTCGCCAGCTTCGCCTTCGATTCCTTCGACCAAGGATTCGACGCCGTTACCGAAATGCTGGCCTTGGGCGTAAAGCCTGCCCTGCTCGACCTGACCGAGGAAGAGGAGGGCATCCTGTTGCACCTGCTCTTCGAGGGATTCACCGAGGGAGTGGCCGCCGCCGCCAACCGGGCGATGCTGGTCTGCGGCGAGGCGGGCGGGCAGTACCTTGGCACCGGCCCCACCGAGGAATATTGGAAAGTGCGCCGCGACTCGGCCAAGAACTACCAGGCCACCGCCTTGGGACGGCCGCGCAGCGTGCGCTGGAGCCGCTGGCGCAGCCGCCGCGGGTTCGACTACCTGCACCTGGCGCTGCCGGTCTCCAAAGTCCTGGAGTACCGGCGTCAGGCCGACCGGATCATGGCCGAGGCCGGGATCAAGTCGGTGGAATACGCGATCTGGGGGAGGGCCGAGCAGTTCTCCATGCTACTGACGCCAAACTCCGGCGAGGGCCCCGACGCCCGGGAGCGCTTGGCCAAGACCGTCGACCGGGTGCTCGAGCTGGGCCAAGACATGGGCGGCACTATGGAATACTGCCACGGCGTCGGCGTCAAGCTGGTCCACCTGCTGGCCCGTGAGCTGGGCGTGGCCCACGAAGTAGTGCGCGACCTGAAACGCACCCTCGACCCCAACAACATAATGAACCCCGGCAAGCTGGCCCTCTGAATTCGGAATCAGGAGTACGCCCCCTGCTCACCGGGGCCGTGCTCCCGGTCTTCAAGCGCCCGCTGAACGCTGGAGTCCCTGCGGCTGGCGGGGCTGACTTGCCTACAGGCAGCGCCCACAACTGCTGTCGCCTATGCCAGCGTTTATCAAGTGCCATTTGGACCGATTCGCCTCATCAAGTCTGGGCGCTTACGAGATTCGAAACGATAATTGCTTCATCCGATAATAGTTGACATCTCGCTACGTTGTGATGATATTATGCCTTGCGTCTTCGCCCCAAGCCAGGACGAAGTATATCGAAACGCCGGTGGGAGCTTATCTTTGGGCTCGGGGTGGTAGAGCCTTGGATTTGAAATAAGTTTGGAGGTCCATCGTGGCGCACAGCCGGTCCAGGAACTCTCTGGTGTTCATAATTACTTCCTTGGTGTTGACCCTATTGTTCGCTGTAGGTTGCGGCAGCGCCGCCACGAGCGTACCGCCGACCACCGCGCCCGCGGCGACCCCGGCCCCGGTAGCTACCGCGGCGCCCCCTGCGACCGCTGCTCCGGGAGCTCCCGCACCGACGGCGGCTCCAACCAGCGTCGCCGCCCCGGCCAAGGTTGTCCCGTCGGGCGGAATGACCCTGGCCTGGCACGCCGGCCTCTCGTCAAGCTGGCTGGATCCCCAGGACAACCCCGCCATGGCGACCCCCTACAACTTCGTCTACGCGCTGCATGACGCCTTGGTAAAGACCATGCCGGCAGGTCTCAATACGCCGAGCCTGTCCGAAAGCTGGGAGTGGTCCGAAGACTTCTCGAGCATCACGTTCAACATGCGCCCCGGAATCAAGTTTCAGAACGGGGAGGACGTCACCACCGAGGACGTGAAGTGGACCTTTGAGAACTACAGCGGTGCTCAGGCTGACCTTCTCCAGGGGAATACCGCGTCCGTCGATGCGATTGACCCGAGTACCATCCAATTCAATTTCACCGCGCCATTCCTGGACTTCCTGCTTCTCTACGGCACCTTCGCCAGCGGCGCCGGGTTCGTGGTGCCGTCGAAGTACTACCAGGAAGTCGGCGGGTCTGAAGAGTACATCCGGGACCCGATTGGCGCGGGCCCCTACAAGCTAATCCAGGAAACTCCGGGAGACAGTCTCACCTTCGAGGCGTTCGAGGACTTTCACCGCCCGGTCCATGTGAAGGACTTCGTGATGAGGTCGATCCAAGAGCCGACCACTCGGTTGGCCCTGTTGGAAGCCGGCGACGTGGACATCGCGTACAACATCAAGGGAGAATTGATCAAACGGGTGGAGGATAATCCCGAGTTACTGCTCGTACCGACCCTCACCACCGCCGTCTTCTGGCTGGAATTCCCCGGCCAAGATGATCCCGCCAACCCCTTCAACGACGTTCGGGTGCGGCAAGCGGTGAGTCTGGCCCTGGACCGGAATTCTATCAGCGACGCCGAGACGGGAGGGCATTCCAAACCGGCTGACTACTGGATTCCGCCCAACATCCTGCTGGCTCCCCCACTCGCAGCTCCTGAGGAAGACTTGGACAAGGCCAAGGCGCTGATGGAGGAAGCCGGCTATGCCGATGGTTTTGATGTAGAGTGGCTCAGCCCTGTGCCCAACTACTTCACTCTGGGAGAGCGGGTCATAGGCCAAATCCGTCGGATCGGAATCAATGCCAAATTACAGACCATGGAGCGGGGTACCTTCTTCGACCGGCTGGAGCAAGGGGACACCTACCAAGAAAGGGCCGAAGCCTGGGGAGGCGGCACCCAGATACTCTTGGTTGGCACGGGGACTGCTGGCGCCTTCATCGCCCGCTTCAAGGCGTACGTCGGGTGCGAAGCCTTCGCTTCCCGAATGTGTGAGCCCGAAATTGATGAGATTATCGCCAACTACGAAACTTCGGTTGATCCCGCTCAGCGGGAGCAACTGGCGGCGGATGCGAATGCGAAGTTGGCTGAGGGCTTCCACAAGGTCCCAATCTACTGGTTCAGCTTTATCAATGCGGTCGGCCCCCGGATCGCCAACCGGGACGCTTGGGGCGAAGGCAAGGAGATCTTCGCCAACCCGCAAATGGAATTCTACGGCCCGCCCTGGGAAAACTGGAAGCTGGTAGCCAACTGAGCTAAAGACCATGCCCCAGCAGCAGGCGCAACGCCTTGCTGTTGGGGCATCTCTAAGAAGGAGCAGGGTGAAGGCTCGGCTATTGAACATAGGCGGTCGGGTATGGTTATCCGACCGGCGATTGCGGCACATACCTCTGCTGGTTGTTCTGTTGGTATTGGGAGGGGCAGCCGTCGCCGCAACCATATATAACCCGATAGCGGGCAACGCCGCGGACGAAGCCAGCGCAAGGGTAGCAGCAGACTTCGTTCGTAACTCGCCGACTTTCCGTTTTGATGGCATAGAGGAGAGCTTCCGGCTGGAGTCCAGCCGTCGCATTGAGTTCTGTCCGGGATGCTATGAGCACACCTTCTATTTCGAGAGCAGACATCCCGGTGTCGGAGACCGCACGGACGTGAAGCTAAGGCCCTATATCACACCCCATCGGGCGGTGTTGAACCTGGTGGACGACACAGTGGTGGTAATGGGTGTGTTGGATGACAGTTGGGACATAGGCCGGCAACTCATAATCGACCGGGAATGAGACTTCGAGCTTACCCGGACCCGGGAGGTCCGGCAGGAAAGCGAGTCTCAGGTTGCAACCCTTCCGTAGGCATAACAACACTAGGGATTTAAGGGTAACGTGAAGTGCGACAGTTTATCATTCGGCGTATCTTCTACAGCATCATTACCCTCTTGATCATCAGCCTCACCATCTTTAGCATGGTGAGGATTGCGGGCGGAGACCCGGCGAGGCTGTATTCCGAACCGGGCGCTCGCCCCGAGGACCTAGCCCGGCTGCGGGCCCAATGGGGCTTGGACAAGTCCTACCCCGAGCAATACTTTTCCTTCATGGGCAATGTCTTCCAAGGGAACCTTGGCACGTCCTTCCAATACAAGCGCCCGGTGAGTGAACTGTACTTGCAACGGCTTCCGGCTTCCCTACAACTCGCTGCTGGCGCCTTGATCGTGGCGATGGTCATTGGAATCCCCGTGGGTATCCTCTCTGCGGTGAAGCTCAACACTTGGTGGGACAGCTCAGGGAAGTTGGCGGCTTTATTGGGGTTGTCGATCCCCAACTTCTGGCTGGGGCTGCTGCTGCTCATCGTGTTTGGCTTAGTGCTAGGCGTCCTGCCCGTGGCTGGAAAAGGAGGCTTTACCCATCTCGTATTGCCTTCCATCGCTTTGGGGTGGTATTTCGCTGGCTCCTTCATGCGTCTAACCCGCTCCAGCATGTTGGATGTACTGGGCAGCGAGTACATCAAGCTGGCCAGGCTAAAGGGCCTGCCGGACCACGTTGTCGTGGCCAAACACGCCTTCAAGAACGCTCTGATCCCGGTATTGACTTGGGCTGGGCTCTACCTCGTATTGCTGCTGAATACGGCGGTGGTTATTGAGGTAATCTACGCTTACCCCGGCGTTGGCAGCCTGCTCTTCTCCGGCATCTTCCAACGGGACTTCCCGCTGGTCCAGGGCGCTGTCATTATCATTGGAGTCATGATCGTAATTGCCAACCTGGTGGTGGACATCCTGTACGCCTACATAGACCCGAGAATTCGGCTTACGAGATAGGACAAAGACGATATGGCAACTATAGCTGCTCGTGGGGGAGTAGTCCGGGCAACAGGGGCCCTGAGGGGCGGGTTCAGTCTGGCGCGAGAGATGCCACTCTTGGCGGTGGTTATTCTCACGCTTCTGTTTACGATAGCCATTTTCGCCAACCTGATCGCCCCCCACGATCCCACCTTGCCCTTGGATGACACCGACTTCTTCGCCCCTCCGGTCTGGCTGGAGGGCGGGAGCTGGAACGCAATTCTGGGGACCGACTTCCAGAATCGGGACGTATTCAGCCGGCTCATCCACGGGAGCCGCGTATCCATCATCGTGGGTCTGGTCGGGACCCTCGCCGCTGGCGCAATCGGCACCACGATGGGCGTGCTGTCCGGCTATATGGGCCGATGGGTGGACACCATCATCATGCGCTTCACCGACGCCTGGTTGGCGCTGCCCGCGTTAATCTTCGCCATATTCCTGGCGGTGCTAGTGGGGCCGAGCATGTGGAACATCGTGATCATCCTGGGCGCGGTGTTCTGGACCAGATATGCTCGGGTCATACGGGGCGAGGTGCTGACCCTTCGGGAGCGTGAATTCGTGCGGCTGGCGGAAGTCGCCGGGGCCAGCAAACCTCGGGTAATGATCCGCCACATTATGCCAAACGTAATGAACACCACCTTGGTGCTGGCCAGCCTGACCATTGGAGTGGTGATTATCGCCGAAGCCTCCCTGAGCTTCTTGGGGGTGGGTGTGCCGCCTCCCGCCCCGGCATGGGGCTCCATGCTGGCCGAGGCCCGCCCCACCCTGCTGACCGGCCAGTGGTGGCTGACTGTGTTCCCCGGTCTGGCCATCATGCTGGTGGTGCTGGCGACCCAGCTTCTTGGAGACTGGCTCAGGGTCAAGCTAGACCCGCAGCTACGGAATCTTTAGACAATCGAGGGAGCGACTTATGGCCCCCTTGCTTCAAGTGTCCGGCCTAAAGACCCACTTTTTCACTTTCCGCGGTACGCGGGTGGTGAAGGCGGTGGACGGGATTGACTTCACCCTGGAAGAGGGTGAGACCATGGGTCTCGTCGGTGAGTCCGGGTGCGGCAAGACCACCACCTGTCTCTCCCTCGTCCGTCTGCTGCCGCCAGCGGGGCAGATCGTCGAAGGGAGCATCGAGTTCGATGGCGACGACCTGGTAAAGAAGAACGCGAACGAAATGCGGCGGATTCGGGGCCACAGCATCGCCATGATCCTTCAGGACCCGATGGCCTCCCTCAACCCCCTCTTCAGCATCCGCACCCAGGTGGGTGAGCCCGCCTTCTACCATCAGAACATGCGCGGAAGCACCCTGCGAGAACGGGTGCGAAGCCTGTTGGGCTCGGTGCGCATCCCCTCTCCGGAAATCAGGATGCGGGAGTACCCGCACCAGATGAGCGGCGGTATGCGTCAACGCATCGTGGGGGCCATTGCCTTGGCCGGAGGCCCCCGGCTGATCATCGCCGACGAACCCACCACCAACCTCGACGTGACCATACAGGCCCAATACCTGAACCTTCTGAGAGACATTCAGAAGGAAACACGGGTGGGCCTGATCTTCGTGACCCACAATCTGGGCATCGTGGCCAAGATGTGCGACAAGCTGGCCGTGATGTATGCGGGTAAAATCGTAGAGCAGGGGTCGGTGCGGGAGATCTTCCGCAACCCCCAACACCCGTACACCCAGGCCCTCTTGGGTTCGATACCCAAGATTGGGAGCAAAGAACCCCTCTACGCCATACCGGGCCACCCGCCCAATTTGGCTGCGCTGCCCCCAGGGTGTTACTTCCACCCCCGCTGTCCCGAAGCCATGGACCGCTGTAAAGTTGAAGAACCCCCGGTCTTTACTCCCGGCGATAACTGGAAAGCCATGTGCTGGCTGATGGAGAAGGAGTTGCAAGGTGACCCAGCCGCTTCTTGAAGTTCGAGGTTTGAAGAAATATTTCCCTGTCGCCGAGGGAATGGTTTTCTGGCGGCCGAGCTCATGGGTGAAGGCCGTGGACGGGGTGGACTTCCAGATATATCCCGGTGAAACTCTGGGGGTCATAGGCGAGTCCGGATGTGGAAAAACCACCACCGCCAAACTCATCCTCCTACAGGAAGAGGCTACCGAGGGGGCCATAAACTTCGATGGTCTGGACGTGACCAGCCTTAAAGGCGAAGACCTCAAGACTTACCGGGGCTCCGTGCAAGTGGTATTCCAGGACCCTTTCAGTTCACTGAGCCCCCGTATGCGTATCAGGGACATCATAGCCGAGCCCTTGGAAATCCACACGCGCCTGTCCCGCAGGGCCATCGACGAGCGGGTGGGGGAAGTGATGGAGTTGGTGGGGCTTCAGCCCGACATGGCCACGCTTTTCCCTCACGAGTTCAGCGGGGGGCAACGCCAGCGGATAGCCATCGCCAGGTCCCTGGCTACGGAGACCCGGCTGATCGTCCTAGACGAGCCGGTCTCCGGCTTGGACGTTTCCATCAGGGCACAGATAATCAACCTTCTGGAAGAGCTTCAGCGCACCCTTGAGGTGAGCTATCTCTTTATCGGCCACGACCTGGCCACTGTGGCCCACATGAGCCATCGCATTGCCGTCATGTATCTTGGCAAGATCGTGGAGTTAGCGGACAGCCAGGAGCTATGCGAGAATCCTTTACACCCCTATACCAGGGCCCTCTTCACCGCAGCTCTACCATCCAGTCCTGACGAAGAGCGGGAGGAGGAAACCATCGCTGGCGAAGTACCCAGCGCATTGAACATCCCGTCCGGGTGCCGATTCCACCCGCGCTGTCCTTACGTCATGGGTCACTGTTCCGTCGAGGAACCCATGCTGAAAGAAGTTTCCCCCAATCATTTCGTGTCGTGCTATCTATACTAGAGGATGCCGCCGCGAACTCCGCTCACAGAGAACAAGCCCGGATTCCGTATCGTCCGTCCAATCTTGGGAATCGTCGCCTCGATTGAATCGGGTCAACGCTAGTCCCATCGCGTAACAGACGCATTAATGTTGCATCTGTTCCCAAATCTACACACAACAGTTCATTCCCGGCCAGCCTCAGAATAATGCGTCTCATGCCTGCCCAATCGGGTCGATCCAGCACGTCCTCCATGCAGGTTGCGAACTCGGCGCTCACCTTGGGGATGCACCACTCCTTGCGGGCGCTGAGGTCCGCCTTGACGCTCCAACGCCGCCCGCCGATAATTTCCCCAGCATCCCGTTCGGTCAGACCTGCCTCCGGAGGTCTCATGGCCCGAGTTACCGGCAGTCACCTGATTTCCAAAGCCCTCGAATCCATCGTCGGCTGCGCCGATTTGGCCGACCTGGGCCATGGCGCGATGCAGGAAATCGATCAGGTGGACATGGCCGCGCCGGCGGTCAAGGGTTCCTTTATGGTCCACGACGCGCGGCGCATCCCCGACTTCTTCGCCCGCGCCGTGCGGCTGGCCTTCAGCGGCCGCCGCGCCGCCACCGGCGGGTAGGGAGAACGGCCATGCTCACCATTTCGGCCAAAAACTTCGGCCCCATCGTTGAGGGAACGGTAGACCTGAAGCCGCTCACAATCTTCGTCGGGCCCAGCAACACCGGCAAGTCGTATATGGCGACGGCGGTGTACGCGGTGATGCGGGCGGTCGAGGATCGTCCGCAGGTTCCGTACGTTCGAAATCTCGCAAGACGAGGCATCCTGCCTACTTTCGAAGGCCGATGGGAGACTCCGGTTGAAGTTGCCGATGCTATCCGAGATTGGGTTAAGCAGCAGGATGGCAAAGCATGGGAGTATCAGGAGGTCCCTGTTTCTGCCATGCCTGAGAAAGCCAGGTCAGAGCTAAACCAGTCAACCTCCCAAGTGCTTGACTGGTTGCACCGAGATGTAACGCAACAATTGTTTCTGGCCTACCGGGGGAACGCCGAACTCGTGAACCGAGCGAGCAAGCCAGAAGACTTCAGTCTGACCATTAAGCGGGACCTGCCGCTTTTGGAAATGGTCATCAGGCTGGGAGATGGCAAGAATTTCAAACCGGGATTTAACATCTCTAAAGCATCGATACCTTCTCACATCATTGAGTACTGGGGTTCCGACCAGAAACTAGGTGAAGAAATCTATCCGGACGTTTACTTAGAGTTCTTTTCTCGTCTGCGAATCTCAGCAGCAGAGTACTTGTTTGATGGGTTGCCCCACAGCACCTTTTTTCTTCCAGCTGCCCGGTCTGGTATTGCACAAGGGCAAAGGATTCTCGCCGCCTCCATAATCCGGCAGTCCTCATTACCAGGTTCGCAAAGAGTTAATGTCCCTGCTTTGCCCGGAGTAACTACCGAATTTCTGAGCGACTTAGTCAGTTTGGATAGGGGAATGAGGTCTCCTCTCCCCAGCGTCGAGTTGGACAAGGCAATCAGTTTCATTGAAAGTAACGTTTTGCATGGTGAGATTGACTTGGACGAATCTGCCGGTCTGCCCTACCCCGAGATTGTTTACGAAACAACGGCAGGAAAATTCAACGTCAAACACTCCTCTTCCATGATCACGGAACTAGCTCCGGTAGTGCTGTTCCTGAAATATTTGGTCCGCCCCGGTCACCTGCTCATCTTCGAGGAGCCGGAGTCCCACCTGCACCCGGCGGCACAGCGGCAGTTGGCCCGCGGCATCGTGCGGCTGGTGAACGCGGGGGTGAAGGTGTTGATTACCACCCATAGCGACATTTTCGTTAGCCAAATCAACAATCTGCTGGCATTAGGCCAGGCAAGCCCAGAATTGGTCGCCGAGGGCGGATTTGTAGCTGAAGATTTCCTGCGGAAAGACCAAGTAGGAGCTTATCTGTTTCGATATAGCCATGAACTAGGTGGCAGCGAGATTGTCCTCTTGGAGATCGACCCCGACACCGGCATTGACGAAGATGAATTCGCGCAGGTCTTTGAGGCCATTTACGACGAATCCATAGCATTGCAGCGCGACCGAAACTAATGGCGTACTCACAATTGGCGGAGAGCATCCGCAGCACATACGCAGCGTGTTGCCTCACTGACTCCTATTCGGAAACGAATTGCAGAATTGATGTCTCAGGACTGGATCGCTCCGAGCTCGCTACGGTTCACGGAGACTGCAACCAACGCTGCCAAAAACACAAGGTCTCGTCTCGACTGTGCGACCGTCTAATATTTGGGCGTCTAGACCAGGATTTCATGTGCGCTGTAGAAATAAAAGGCGGCAAGAATCCTGAAGTGTCGAAAGCCATTAAGCAAATTCAAGGAGGATTGGATCTGGCCAAGTCAATCCTTCAGAATCGAACCGTGGAACGTTGGTATCCGTTGCTGCTCTTCAGCGGCAAGATGAAAGGCAACGACTTGCGCATCCTGCAAACAAGAAAGGTTGCTTACAGCGGCAAAGAGAAGAAAAAGTTGGTGGACCGGATTGACTGCGGCTCCAGCCTGCTCGCTTACCTGAACAAGTAATAGCATTTACCGTAACTCAAACCAACCACACAAGGAGACACTCCCATGCCACAAACTCCCCACGGCGTCAGCTACGAATCAAACCGTCCAGTGGTTATGGGGCGGAACGGGATGGTCTGTTCCGGGCATCCGCTGGCTTCCCAGGCCGGGATGTCGGTATTGCAGAAGGGCGGCAACGCGGTGGACGCCGCCATTGCCACCGCCGCGGCGCTGAACGCTGTCGAGCCAAACATGTCGGGGATTGGCGGCGACGGCTACATCATGGTCTATAACCGGGAGGCCGGAACCGTGGAGGTCTGCAACGCCACCGGAGCCGCCCCCTACGCCGCCGAACTGGAACGATACCAGGCTACCGGCATTCCCGCGAAGGGCATCCTGTCGGTCTCGGTGCCCGGCCTGCTGGACGGCTGGCTGTCGGCCCACTCGCGGTACGGGTCGCTGTCTCTCTCAACAGTCTTCGATCCGGCGCTGGACCTGGCCGACAACGGCTTCCCCGTCACCCACGTGCTGTCGGGGGTGATTGCCGGCGACTCCTTGATACGGCAGTTCCCCAAGTCTCAAGCGATATTCGCGCCCAACGGCGGATGGCTGAAACCTGGCGAGATCATCTACCAGAAGGACCTGGCCCGCACCTTCCAGACCATTGTGGACGGCGGCCGCGACGCCTTCTACGAAGGGCCGGTGGCCGAGGCGATAGTCAAGTTCAGCGAAGAACAGGGCGGGCTGCTTTCGATGAAGGACTTCGCCGACTGCCGCTCACGCTGGGAAGCGCCCATCTCGACCACCTACCGGGGCTATTCGGTTTACGAGGCCCCGCCCAACTCCAGCGGTCACGTGCTGCTCCAGGAGTTGAACCTCGTCGAGCTGTTCGACCTGCGGGGGCTGGGCTGCAACACGCCCGAAAGCATCCACCTGATGGTCGAGGCCAAGAAGCTGGCCTTCGCCGACCGGGAAGCCTACATGGCCGACCCGGACTTCGTGGACGTGCCCACCGGCGGCCTCATCTCCAAGTCCTACGCCAGGGAACGGGTTGCCCTCATCGACCCGGACCGCGCGGCCGCCGCGGTGCGCCAGGGCGACCCCTGGAGCCACCAGCCCGGCGCGCGCCGTCGGAAAGCCGTGGTCGGCGCGTCGGTGCAGGAGGAGGACACTACCTGCTTCGTGGTCGTCGACCGTTGGGGCAACGCCGTGTGCCAGCTTCAGAGCATCCAGAGTTCCCTGGGGTCAAGCATCGTCGCCGGTGACACCGGAGTCCTGCTCAACAACCGAATGACCTACTGGCACCTCGACCCTCACCACGTCGACTGCCTCCAGCCGGGCAAGCGTGTGCGCCACACCATGAACCCGGTGATGGTGTTCCGGGGCAGCGACGGCGCAAGCAACGGCGGCCACCCGGCGGGAGATCTCTTCCTGGTCTGCGGCACCCCGGGAGCCGACACCCAGGTGCAAACCAACCTGCAAGTCATCTCCCACGTCATCGACTTCGGCATGAACGTGGCCGAGGCGGTGGAAGCGCCCCGCTGGCGCAACACCCACAGCCCCACCGAGTCGAACATACCCCACGAGTGCGAAAACCTGCTCTACCTCGAGGCGCGGTTCGGGACGGAAGTCAGGAATGGTCTGGAAAGCCGCGGCCACGTGCTGGAAGTCATGCACCCGTGGGGAGCGTCGGGCAGCGAAATGATGATTCAGGCAGACGCGGCGGCCGGAGCGCTGCAAGGGGCCGCCGACCCGAGGCGCGACGGCTACGCCATTGGAATGTAGAATGAGGAGTGCGGAATCCAGGGCGGGCGGACTTTCCGCACTCCTGATTCAGACGGGGGCTGACTGATGCGTATACCGGGGGATAAGAGAAGTCCATTCCCGGACGAATGCGGCAACCGGGCGGGCGTCTTTGCCGAGGCGGTCCGGGACGGCGACATGGACCTGGCCTGGTCGATGCTCTCCAAGGAGACCAGGGGAATGCGCATGGGCGTGTGGGCCACTCGCTACCGCGTCGACATGCAGCAGGCCTACCGCGCCGGGTACAACTCCGACCACCCGATGCGCGCTTCCATGCTGGAGGACTTCCGCTCCACGGTGTTGCGCTTGTGGCCCCTGGAAGACCTGACCGATCTGGGCATCTCCCCCACAAGCTACGTGGACGACGAGCACGCCTTCGCCTTCCTTCCCTTCGGCATGAAGGAAGACACGACCGAGGTCCGCCGGGGCCGGGCCATGAACGGCCTGATCCTCCCGATGCTGTGGGAGGACGGAGAGTGGAAGATCGACCTGCCCGGCTGGCGCTTCCTGGAAGTCCCCGAAGAACGGCAGGGGGGCTAGCGGGTTGGGCCGGGCTAGAAACAAAACCGTTGTCCAAACGGGGCCGGGCGGCGTCCCTCAAGCGGTAGCCGAGGGCCAGCCGGTGTGCGAACTTTGTGAGCGGGAGTGCCTTCGATTCACCGAACACCATCTGGTCCCGCGTTCGCGGGGCGGCAAACTCGGCCCCAAGGCCCGTCTTTGCCCCACCTGCCACCGCCAACTGCACGCTATGTTTTCCGAGACCACCCTGGCGAAAGAGCTAAGCTCGCTGGAAAGCCTGCGGGCCAACCCCGAAGTCGCAGGCTACCTGAAGTGGGCCAAAAGACAGAAAGGCCCCGCCAATTTCCGGGTCCGCCGGGCCAACCATCGCCGTTAAGGAGCCGACTTGGACGACCAAGAGTTCATCGACCGTATTCAGGAGAAGATCGAACGGCTCACCGGGCGCATGGTCGAGTTGCGCATCGACCCGGAAGACCATAGCCAGTTGGGCGTGGAGTTGGAGCGGGAGGTGCCGTTGGTGATAATGGGCCGGAACATCCTGGAATACGCGGGTTTCGCCCGGATGTGCGTGGAATACGCGGTGGAGTCGATCCGCCAGCAGCGGGCCATCACGCCCATCGAGTTTCACATGCTCTTGGCGCGAAACTAGCCGCGCTTTCACCCAATGGACGCCGACCCCCTCGACGGCTACCCCCGCCCCTGGTTCTACCGGCCCGAGTTCTACATTCCCTTCTTCATCTTCCCGCCGGTGTGGTCGGTGCTAACCCTTCGCTCGCCCTGGAACAGCAATGTGCTGATGGGCGGCGTCGCCTGGTTTTTGCTGGCCCTCATGGTGGTGCTGGCGTTCAACTGGGGCTACCGGCAAGGCAACTGGCACAACCTGTTCCTCTTCCTGCCCGGCGTTCTGCTGACCGTAGTAACGCAGGTGCAATGGCAGGCGCACCTGGCTCAGCACGGCCCACCGCCCGCCGAAGATGCCACCGCTGCGAACCCTCTCCCCCCGCCTGCCACGGACTCCAAAGAGGGCCAGACCCCACGCCGCACCGCCCGCCGACGCCCCCGTAGGCGTAGACCGCGCTAATCTCTGTGTCCTCTCCGCTCTCTGCGGTGAATTAGACTACTGAGCTAGAGGCTTAGCAGCTTGGTCAGGGTCTTCACTCCACCCTGGGGGCCGACCACGGCCAGGCGCAGCTTTTCGGTCTCGAACAAGTCGTTGGCGACGCGGGCCACGTCCGCCGGTTGCACCGCGTCGAGTTGGGCCACCACCTGATCGGCGGTTAGCACCCTCCCTTGCAGTAGTTCCTGCCCTCCCATCCACGACGCCACCGCCCGCGTGTCCTCCATGCGGAGCAGCATCCGCCCCTTGGCGTACTCCTTGGCCTTGGTCAACTCCCGCTCGTCGGCTTCGTAGCGCATACCGTCGAGTTCGCTGACCAAGGCGCGCACGGCGTCGTTGGTCTTGCGTGGCTCCACCCCGCAATAGATCACCATCGAGCCACAGTCGCGGAAATGGCTGATCGAGCTGCTAACGTCGTAGGCCAGGCTTTGCGTTTCCCGGAGATTCAGGAAGAGCCGCGAGCTCATGCCGTCGCCCAGGATTACGTTCAGCAAGGACAGGGGGTAGCGGTCTTCGTGGTCCAGCGGCAGGCCGGGCATCGCCAAGCAAAGGTGCGACTGGTCGCTGCGGCGGCGTTCCACCTTCACGACCGGCCCCGGATTGCCGTCGCGGGCCCGTTCCCAGTCCAATGGCTGCAATGGCTGCCAGCCTTGGGTCACGTCTTCCAGCAGATTGGCGACTTGGTCATGGGTGACGTTCCCGGCCACGGCGACCACCGTGTTGGCCGGATTGTACTGCTGGCGCATGTAGTCGCGGATGGCGCCCTGCTGGATGGCGGCCACCGTCTCCGGCGTGCCGCCCACGTCACGGCCCATTGCTTGGTCGGGCCACATCGCCTCGTCGATGAGAATATCGACGCGGTAGCCAGGGTTGTCGTAGGACATCCGCAGCTCTTCCTGGATGACCTCCCGCTCCTTCTCCACCTCCTCCGGGTCCAGCCGGGGGTTGATGAGCATGTCCATCAACACCGCGAAGGCGGTTTGGAAGTGGGGGAGAGCAACCTTGCACCAAAAGACCGTCGTTTCGCGGTCGGTGCTGGCGTTCATAATCCCGCCTACGCCCTCGATGGCCTCGCTTACGTCGCGGGCGGTGGGCCAGTGCTCCGTCCCTTTGAACGGCAGGTGCTCGATGAAGTGGGAAACGCCGGCCAGCTCTTCGGACTCGTAGCGGGAGCCGGCGCCGACGCAGATGACGATGGACACCGACTGGGTGTGGGCCATCGTCGAGGTGAGGACTCTAAGTTGATTGTTGAGGACGGAGCGTTGGAACATGACTAACTCTTCAACCATTCGACGTCGCCCTGCAGGTCCGCGGGGTGCGTCTTGGAGGCAAAGACTTCGTACTGGGCCTTGGCCTCGGCGATCGTGGTGTCGATGCCGTGTCCAGGGTAGACGGCGGTGTCGTCGGACAGGGTCAGCAGCTTGCTGGTGATGCTGTTGATTATCTGGGTGAGGGCCTCGGGGCTGCGAGTCCTGCCGGGGCCGCCGGGGAAGAGGGTATCGCCGGAGAATAAGTGTTTGCCCACCAGGAAGCAGGTTGCACCGTCGGTATGGCCCGGAGTAGACAGCATCTGCAGTTCATGGTTGCCGAACTTGACGGCCTGACCGTCCAGCAGGTCGATGTCAGGAGTCTTGGGCAGGGGACCGGCGTCGGCCGGTGCGATACCCACCGGGGCTTCCACTTGACTGGTGATCTCGTCGAACCCGAGCAGGTGGTCCTGGTGGTTGTGGGTAATCAGGATGGCCTTGATTTCGACGTCGCCGATGTCGTTCAACAACAGCTCCGGCTCCGCCGGGGTGTCGATGAGGATGCCCTCCCTGGTCTCGGGGCAGGACACGATATAACCGTTGTTATTGAAAGGCCCCATGTTCACCTTGGTGATCCGTACTTCCCCGTCGTAATGCAGCGGCATAGTCATTTCTCCATAAAGGGATTGTGCAGGGCTATTCTAGCAGAGGCGCGGCGTAGCCGTCGGCCTGCTGCCGGAGGAACCCCGTCAAGCCGAAGTCGCCCTTTCGGATGCCCTCACCCGGCGCACGTGCTCCAAGAGGGCTTGATTGATGTCAGTCTGGTATCCGCGTCCGTCCTTGGCCCGGGCTTTGAACCAAGCCACGACGTAGGCATCCAATCGCAACGTAATCTGTTGCTTCACAGGCCGGGAGAACACCCCTCTCCTGGCGCCCGACCAATCGAGAACCTCAGGAATATCACTCGTGTCGATCTCGTCGTCGGACACAGCCTCCAGCGCTTCGAGCTCGGCCCGTTGTTCCTTGGTGTCCTCAATTCCCGCCTTCCTCATACACTCTCCTTTCATGGCTGGTCGCTTTGCGTGCGCTGATGATTCGTCCGAACTCTCCGCCCGGCCAGGTATGCACGACCAATACAGTGACTCTTCCCGCCGTTCCAGTCGTTCGCCATCGTTGCTAAACCAAAGCCAAGGTGAAATACGCATATGGCGGAGGTCCGGTTCCGTCACCAGATCGTCCTACAAGTACGGTAGCAAGGTCTTCACCGGATCAGACAGGCTAATCTTCATCACCCCAAAAATGTAGATCCCACCTTGGCTTCAGTTTAGTAGGGATGTGGGCCTTCGTGGGTGGCGGAGATATCGTAGTTACAGAGAAAGGGCGTCAAGACCCTATGAGACTCTCGGACAGCAGCAGACGCGGAAGTGTTCAGTCCCCGACGGCGGAGGTTGCCAGTTCCCGTACCTTTCTTGCGGCGCGGCGTTTCTTGGGCGGCGGTGTGGGTTCAGCGCCGACGGCAGGCTGGCCTGCGGCGGCGGCCAGCGCCTGTTTGACGTAGCGGCCGGTCAGGGACTTATTGTGCTTGGCGATCTGCTCCGGGGTGCCGGTGGCTATCAGGCGGCCGCCCTTGTCGCCCGCGCCGGGGCCCAGGTCGATGACCCAGTCGGCGTTCTTGATCACGTCCAGGTTGTGCTCGATCAGTATGACGGTGTTGCCGGCGTCCACCAGCCGGTGCAGCACCTCCAACAGCGCGGCGCAGTCCTCGAACGACAGCCCGGTGGTGGGCTCGTCCAGCAGGTAGAGGGTCTTTCCGGTGGCCCGCTTGGAAAGCTCGGTGGCCAGCTTCACCCGCTGGGCCTCGCCGCCGGACAGGGTGGTGGCCGGCTGTCCCAAGTGGATGTAGCCCAAGCCCACGTCGCGCAGGGTCGCCAGCTTGGGACGGATGCGTGGGAAGTTGATGAAAAACTCCAGGGCCTGGTCGACCGTCATGGCCAGCACGTCGGCGATGCTCTGCCCTCGCATGGTGACTTCCAGGGCCTCGCGGTTGTAGCGCAGGCCGTGGCAAATCTCGCAGGGCACCGTGACGTCGGGCAGAAATTGCATCTCGATCTGATTGTAGCCCTCGCCCTGGCAGGCCTCGCAACGTCCTCCCTTCACGTTGAAGGAGAACCGCCCCGGTTTGTATCCCCGCACCCGCGCCTCGGGCAGGTTGGAGAACAGCTCGCGGATGGGCGTGAAGGCCCCGGTGTAGGTGGCGGGATTGCTCCTCGGCGTGCGGCCGATGGGCGACTGGTCGATCTTCACCACCTTGTCGACGCCCTCGATGCCCGTGACCTCGTCGTGTTGCCCAGGCAGGTCGCGGCCTTGGTTCAGCACCTGGTTCAGCCGCTTGTACAGCACCTCGTAAACCAGGCTGCTCTTGCCCGACCCGGACACGCCGGTGATGCAGACCAACTGGCCCAACGGGAAGTCCACGTCGATGTTGCGGAGGTTGTTCTCGCGAGCGCCTGTTACCGTCAGGGTGAGTCCGTTGCCCGGGCGGCGCTCCGCCGGGACTGGCACCCGTTTGCGGCCGCTGAGGTACTGGCCGGTAAGTGAGTCCTCGGCATTCTCAATCTCCTCCACAGTGCCAGTGGCCACCACCCGCCCGCCGTGCTCCCCGGCCTTGGGGCCGAGGTCGGCGATAAAGTCGGCGGCGCGCATCATCGCCTCGTCGTGCTCCACCACCAACACCGTGTTGCCCATATCGCGCAACCGGCTGAGCGTGTCGATCAGGCGCTGGTCGTCGTGGGGGTGCAGGCCAACCGTGGGCTCGTCGCAGACGTAGAGGACGCCGGTCAGCCCCGACCCTATCTGAGTGGCCAGCCTGACCCGTTGCGCCTCGCCGCCGGACAGGGTCTGGGCGGTGCGGTCCATGGTCACGTAGTCCAGCCCGATGCCCTCGAGGAACCGGAGCCGCCCGTCGATCTCCTTGAGCACCTGATTGCCGATGGTCTTTTCGCGGGCGGTGAGCACCTGCTTCTGGCGCTCGCCGCCCGTTGTTTTGTTCTGGTCCGAGTCGGGGTCGATTTCCCGCACCCATTCGGCGGCGGCCCCGATGTTCTTGGCGCAAACCTCCATGATGCCCAAGCCGCAGACCCGAACCGCCAGGGCCTCCGGGCGCAGCCGCTTGCCGCCGCACGAACGGCAGTTTCGGGCCGACATGTACCGCTCGATTTGCGAGCGCATGTAGTCCGACTCGGTGGTCTTGTAGCGGCGTTCCAGGTTCGGAATCACCCCCTCGAAGGTGGTGTCCCAAGAATAGGTCCGGCCCCGGTGGGTGCGGTGGCTCACCGTCACCTTCGTGGAGCCGTTGCCGTGGAGGACCAGCTCGACGTGCTCCGGGTCCAGATCCTTCACTGGGGTCTTGGAGGAAAACCCGTTGGCCTTGGCGACCGATTCCATCAGGCTGATGTACCAGCCCGTCGACGGGCCGCCCCTGGTCCAGGGAGCAACCGCGCCTTCGGAGAGGGACAGCCGCTTGTTGGGAATCACCAGGTCGGGATCGATGGCCAGCTTGTAGCCCAGTCCGGTGCATTCGGGGCAAGCGCCGTGCGGGCTGTTGAAACTGAAGGTGCGCGGCTCGATCTCGGGCAGGCTGGTGCCGCAATGGGCGCAGGAGAACTGCTCGGAGAACACCAGCGGATCCCCTTCTTCCAGCAGCACTTCCACCACGCCGTCGCCTTCCCGCAGGCAGGTCTCGACGGACTCGGCGACCCGGTTGAGCTCGGTCTCAGGCCGGACTATGAGGCGATCCACGACCAATTCAATGTAGTGCCACTTGCGTTTGTCCAGGTCGAGGGCGTCGGTTTCCTCCAGCATCATGATTTGCCCGTTTACCCGGATGCGGACAAAACCGGCCTTGCGCGCCGCCTCGAACACATCCTTGTGCTCGCCCTTCTTGCGGCGGATTTTGGGGGCCAGCAGCGTGATGCGGCTGCCTTCCTCCAGATTCATAATGGAGTCGACGATCTGGGACACGGTCTGCCGCGCCACCTGCCGGTTACACTTCGGGCAGTGGGGAATGCCCACCCTGGCGAACAGCAGCCGGAGGTAGTCGTAAATCTCGGTAACGGTGCCCACGGTGGAGCGCGGGTTGTGGGATACTCCCTTCTGGTCGATGGAGATGGCCGGGGACAGTCCTTCAATATAGTCGACGTCCGGCTTGTCCATCCGCCCCAAAAACTGCCGGGCGTAGGCCGACAGCGACTCGACGTAGCGGCGTTGACCCTCGGCGTAGATCGTGTCGAAGGCAAGGGAACTCTTGCCGGAGCCAGAAACCCCGGTTATCACCACCAGCTTGTCCCGGGGGATGGTGATCTCGACGTTCTTCAGATTGTGTTCGCGGGCGCCCTTGACGTGAATGAAATCCTGGGGCATTCCACCTTACCCTTCACCCGTACTTCCCGGACATTCTAGCATCCTCAGCCAATACTAACGCACTCCATGGCTGTGTCTTCCTGTGTAAGTTGAAGCGAACCGGACTATCCGTGTGTATACTATACACATGCACAGTAGGGATGTGATACGGAGACTGACCCAGGAAGGATAGGTGGAACGGAATGTGACCGGCAGCCACCATCACCACACTCACCCTGATAAACCCGGAGTTGTTACGGTGACACATCCGCAGAGGGATATCCCAATAGGCACGCTCCGAAGTATTTTCCGCCAAGCCGGTTGGGAATGGAGGACACGGTGATGAGATTTGCCATAGTGGTCCACAAAGACGAGGGCGGCAGCTACGGGGTAACCGTGCCCGACCTTCCAGGCTGCTTCTCGGGCGGTGAAACGTTGGACGATGCCTTTCTCGCGGCTCAAGAGGCGATTGCCGGTCATATTGAGACCCTGTTGATGGATGGGCAAATGCTGCCCCGAACCAGGCCGCTCGCTGAACACCAGGCCAACGACGATTTCCAGAGCGGCCTCTGCTGGGGCTTTGTAGACGTTGACCTGGCGGACATCCCAAACAAGGTAGTGCGCGTGAACATCACGGTGCCATCCCGGATGTTGGCGCTCTTCGACGACTGGGCAAAACGCGAGGGGGAATCGCGGTCGGGCTTCTTGACGAAAGCGGCCCTGGCGTACATAGGGGCTAAAGAGAACCCATAGCCTGCCAATCACGGCCTCGTCGTTTGAGGGCCGGAAAGGACGTTAGCTCAACAATTATGTCCAGAGAACTTTTTGGCGAAGGCAAGATATTCGTTGGCGTGGTCCATCTTCAACCCTTGCCCGGTTCGCCCCGCTGGGGAGGCGACCTGGAGCGCATGCTGGCCGCCGCCGAGGCCGAGGCGCTGGCGCTGGAACGGGGCGGCGTGCGCGGCCTCATCGTAGAGAATTTCGGCGATGCTCCCTTCCGCATCGGCCGCGTTCCCCCGGAAACGGTGTCGGCAATGACGCTGGCGGTCAGCCGGGTACGCGGGGCGGTCTCGGTCCCCGTCGGGATAAACATGCTGCGCAACGACGCCATCTCCGGCCTGGCTGTGGCCGTGGTCACCGGGGCGGCCTTCATCCGGGTCAACGTCCACTACGGGGTCATGGTTGCCGACGAGGGGCTGGTCGAAGGGGAGGCCCACGAGACCACCCGGAAGCGGCAGGCCCTTGGCACGGACGTCAAGATTCTGGCCGACGTATTGGTGAAGCACGCCGCGACCTTGGGCAACCCTGACCTGGGGCTCACCGCCCAAGAGACGGTGCGGCGCGGCCTTGCCGACGGTCTGATTGTGTCCGGCCCGGCCACCGGACTGCCCACGTCCAGCTTCGACGTCTCGGTAGTGCGAAAGGCGGTGCCCGACGGGTTCGTGCTGGTGGGCAGCGGGGTCGACGAATCCAACGTCTGGCGGGTGCTGGAACACGCCGACGGCGCGATAATCGGCACCAGC
Organism: Dehalococcoidia bacterium; assembly: GCA_965197575.1. Lineage (GTDB taxonomy): Bacteria > Chloroflexota > Dehalococcoidia > Lucifugimonadales > UBA3495 > VXOI01. Next base: position 3,096,243 of record OZ240214.1, on the reverse strand, counting down.
CTCAAGCGCGACGGCGTAGTCTCCAACCCCGTAGACCCCGCCCGCGTTGAGCGCATGGCGGAGATATTCGAGACCCTGCGGTAGTATACTAACGCCAACGGCCCACACTGCCGGGAAGAAGACATGCTTGCAACCGATAGAATAGACGCCCTGTTCGCCGACGCTTGGGCGTTATACGACGAAGCGATGGAAGAATTGCAGCGCGGCAAAATCCGCAACTCAGCCGAAAAGGCGTGGGGTGCAACCAAGCGGGCCACCGATGCGCTGCTCCTATCCCGAAACGGGCGGGAGCCAGGCTCGACGGGCCAGACCTCGCGGGGGGTCAAGGCCTTGTCCCGCCAGGACTCAGCAACGGTGCAACTGGCGCTCCATTACACTGACCGGGCCCACACGCTCCACGGGCGCTGCTTCTACGACAATGACTGCGAACCGGAGGACGCTGTCCGCGACGACATACGCGACACCGCTCAATATATCCGGGACGCCGAGGTTTTAGCGGAGTCCTAGCCCGCCCTAGCCCAATTCCCTTCCCACTTGGCCGAAGACCTTGTCCATCGCCGAGACTATCTCGTCGATCTCGCCGGCGGTCACGCAGAGCGGCGGCATCACGTTCATGTTGTCCCCGCCGCGAAGAATGATCCCGTTTTCGGAGAAGCCCTGGGTGAGCCGGTTGCCCAGATCGGCCTGGGGCGGGAAGTACTCCTTGGTCGCGCGGTCGCGCACGATTTCCATCCCGCACATCAACCCGATGCCCCGCACGTCGCCGATCATCCGGTGCTTTTCCTTCAGCTCTTTGAGGCCGTCCAGCAGGTATGCTCCCATCCGGGCCGAGTTCTCCGCCAGCCCCTCTTCCTCCATGATCTGAATGTTCCGCAGAGCGGCGGCCGCGGCCACGGGATGTCCGCCGAAGGTGATCACGTGCCGGAAGGAAGCCCGGGGACTGCCGATGAAGGCGTCGGCCACCGCCTTGCTGGTGATCGCGCCGCCCATCGGGATGTACCCGCTGGTGATGCCCTTGGCGACGGTCATTATGTCGGGCGCGACGCCCCAGTGCTCACAGGCGAACATCCTGCCGGTGCGGCCGAAGCCGGTGATCACCTCGTCGGCGATCAAAAGCAGCCCGTAGCGGTCGCACAACTCCCGGAGCATGGGCCAGTAGTTGTCCGGCGGCACCACCGCCCCCATGGGGCTGGCCACCGGCTCGGCCACCACCGCGGCGACCGTCTCCGGCCCCTGGAACTTGATCATGTCCTCGATGGCCCGGATATTCCGCTCGCCGCACTCCTCGGACGTCTCCGAGCCGAACTCGCAACGGTAGAGGTTGGGCTGCGGGACGTGGTAGGAGTCCGGCATCAGCGGCTCGTAGTCGCCCTTGGGGTAGAGGTTGGGCCATCCGCCCAAGGCGAGAGCGCCCATCGTTGCTCCGTGGTACGAGCCCTTGCGGCTGATGAACTTTACCCGCTGCGGCTCGCCCACCCGCTTGAAGTAGGCCCGGGTCAGCTTCATCGCCGTTTCCACCGCCTCCGAACCGCCGCTGGTGAAGAACGACCGGGACAGGTTGCCGGGCGTGATTTGGGCCACCTTTTCGGCCAGCCGGATGGTCGGCTCGGTGGTGGTGCCCATGGGCATATAGGTCAGCTTCAGCATCTGCTCGTAGGCGGCGTCGGCGATCTCGGTGCGCCCGTAGCCTACGTTCTTCAGCCAGAGCCCCGACATCGCGTCGATAAACGTCTCGCCGTCGGCGTTGGTGACGTGAACGCCCTTGCCCGAGACGAAGACGCTGGGCTCACCCTTCTCCGCCATGTCGCTGGGCTCCCGGAGGTACACCCACAGGTGCTCCAGGGCCGATTCTTGGAGTTCCTTTATGCTTGATGCGTTGTGGGTGGTCATCAGTCCTCCGTTACTGAAACTTCGGCCGGTTTGCCCGGCTCTATGTCGCTTCGGCCCCCTGGAAGATGCTGAACGCCGCTCCCTGGGGGTCCATCAGGACAGCGATCCTTCCGATGTCGGGAATGTCAAAGGCCGGAGCAATGATCGTGCCGCCCAAAGATTGGGCTTGGGAGACCGTAGCGTCCACGTCGGCTACCGCGAAGTATACACTCCAGTGGGGAGGGAACTCTCCCATTTCCGGGGTCATCTGCATCACGCCCGCAACCTCGGTGCCGCCGGCCCGGACCAGCGTGTAATCCATGGGGGGCATGGTCTCTCCGCGCTCGATGCCCAACACCGTCTGATAGAAACTGAGGGCGTCCTCCTTGTCGGTGGTGAGCAGTTCGTTCCAAGTGATTGCGCCGGGATCGAACTTCACCCGCGCGCCGATGTGCTGGTTTGGCTGCCAGATGGCGAAGGCCGCGCCCTGGCGGTCTTGCAGCATCGCCATGCGCCCGGCTTCGAATACGTCCATCGGGCCGAACAGCACGTTGCCGCCGTTTTGCCCGACCTTCTCGGCTACCTCGTCGGCGTTCTCAACGGTGAGGTAGACGTTCCAATGGGGCGGAATGCCCATGCCCCGCTCTTCTTCGCTCTGCTGATAGATGGCCGCTGCCTCCAGGCCGTTGAGCCGCTGCATGTGGTAGTACCAGTTGGGACCCATTTCCTGGGGGTCGTCGGCCCAGCCGAACAAGGGGCCGTAAAAGGCGAGGGCTCCGGCCTCGTCGGTGGTGTCAAGCTCGGCCCAAGATGGTGTGCCCTGAGCATATGAGGTGATTTCCGGCATGGTGCTGTGGCGCTCCTTAAAGAAGAATTTTCAGAGGGCGCGCACAGTGTACAACCGCCTATAGAGCTTCACAATCGGCTGCTGTCAGTAACCTTAGAGGGGCTTGAATCAAAGAGGCCAGAGCCTGCCGGCGGCTTGCTTACGCTCGGGATATTGGGTTCCGTGTCCGCAACTCGGGGAATAGCGAGGAGTCGCGGTCTCGTGTCAGCAGCGCCTCGGCGCCATGAGCGACGCAAATCGCGGCGATCCGGGCATCATGCGCCATTCCTCCCACCACACGCGGCCGTTGCACAAATCCACTCAAGATTTCGAGGAAGTCGCCGGTCTCGCCGATGAGCCTATTTGACGGTGAGGCTGTCCAAACGGCAAGCTGCTCCCACGCTTGTGTGGACGTAGCTGCCGAATCCCTCCAAATGCGGCGATTTGTCACCACGCTTTTGTCACCACGCTATGGAACTCGTAGCAGCAGGGCCGCGGAATCGCCCAAGGGTCATTCCCTTCGGCAAGTGTTCGCATCACCAGGGCCGCCACTTCGTGGTAGTCGGACTCCCGTCTGTGGGCGTAGACTAAACTAAAGCCAAGGTGGGGTGTGCATTTGCGGGGCGGTGGGAATCGGCCTGGGCGTGTCGAAGGAGTTCTTCCGCCCGTGATTGAAGGACGGTCCGGTGCCGCCGTTTCACCTCCTCCTGCCGGCAGGCCAGCCGGTCGAAGAAGTTTCTGACCTTCTCCTGCACCAGGGGCTTGGTCCCCAGACACAGGTTCCCGGTCGCTTCCTCCCTCACCAAGACCGCCTCATCGGCATTGAAGTCCGGACTATAGCCTGGCAGGTTCACCAGCCGCAGGCGCAGTCCGGGCGTTGTTAGATAGTCCCGAACCAGCGCCCCGACTGGTCGGGGCGTCCAGCCTTGGGCTAGGAGCCATAGGGCGCGCCACCGTTCCCCCTCTAGGGGCGTCGGCGCCAGATGAATCCGCCTCCGCACATCACCTGCATCCAATTGCCAAAGTTCGAGGAACCGCTTTATCTCCCTCATGCCCAACACCAGCCCCTCTGCTTTCCTAACGGACTGAGGCCGATTCTCCTCGATTTTACCTGACGCCGATTTAGGTTTCACCTTGGCTTTGGTTTAGTATAGCCACTCATCCTTCTGCCGCCACTTTCCGGCCAAATTTCTAGGGTCAGTTGCCACCGGACGAGTCTTCTATCTGAACGGTGGCGGTCCGGTAGTTTTCAGACCGCCATTCCCACAACTACCCGCAGTGACTTGACAGACCTACTCGCAAGACCGGACAAGACAGTGTATTTTAGGGGGTAGAGCAATCATCCGGTTACATTCCTTCAAGGCGAGAATGACAGCGAACGGAGAGGGAAGGATGTTCATGTTCAAGGTTGGGAAGTCCGGTCTGTTTACGGCGGCTCTGGCGGCCATTTTGGTGTTGGCCGTGGTTGCTTGCGGCAACGGCGAAACCGTAATCCAGGAGGTTGAAGTTACGCGGGTAGTCGAGGAGGAGAAAGAAGTCGAGGTTACGCGGGTGGTGGAGCAGGAGAAAGAAGTCGAGGTTACGCGGGTGGTGGAGCAGGAGAAAGAAGTCGAGGTTACGCGGGTAGTCGAGGAAGAGAAAGAGGTCGAGGTAACCCGGGTAGTCGAGGTCTCGGTTCCCATGGAGGCCCTTGACCCGCTGATTGTCGGGAGTCTCAACGTTTTCACCGGCTCGCTCTCCGAATTTGGCCCGCCGCTTCGCAACGCCGTCGAGCTGGCTTCCGACCACGTCAACCGCGCTGGTGGAGTGCATGGCGCTTCGATGGTCATCATCAGCCGCGACACTGCGGTGAATCCGGTCCAGGGCGTGGACGCCGCGCGCGCGCTCGTGGACGTGGAAAACGTCGTCGCCATCGTCGGTGCACTCTCCAGCGGAGTGACGGTCGCCGTGGCCAACGCGGTTACCATCCCCAAGGAAACACTGATGGTCTCCGGGGCGTCAACCGCGCCCAGCATCACGGTGCTGGAAGACAACGACTTTCTCTTCCGCACCACACCCTCCGATGCCTCTCAGGGCGTTGTTCTGGCCCGTCTCGCACAGGAGCAGGGCTACCAGACAGTCGGCATCATGTACCTCAACAACGCCTATGGCGAGGGCTTGGCCAACCAGTTCGAGGAGAGCTTTACGGCCTTGGGCGGAACGGTTACGGGCAAGGTTCCCCACGAGGACGTGCAACCCACCTATGCCTCCGAGCTGGATAAGGCCACCGAGGGCGACCCCGACGCGCTGGCGGTCCTGAGTTACACCGGCCAGGCCACCGTCTATGTCCGCGAGGCGATGGAAGGCGGATACGCCGATGAGTTCCTGTTCGCTGACGGTACTAAAGGGTCGGAATGGATTGACGGCATCGATGCGTGGGAAGCGTTGGAAGGCTCCATGGGCACGGTGCAAGGCAGCCCGGGCAGCCCGGCAAAGGATGCTTTCGAGATGGCCTACGAGGATACTTTCGGGTTCCCGGTATCGCATCCGTTTATGGCCGAACACTATGATGCCACCGTGCTGATTGCGTTGGCGGCCGCCAAGGCCGGCAGCACCACCGACTCCGCGGCCATTCGCGACGCCATCCGGGACGTGGCCAATGCCCCCGGCGAGGTCGTTGGTCCAGGCCGGGATGAGATAGCCAGAGCCCTCGCTCTTATCGCCGCGGGCCAGGACATCAATTACAATGGCGCCGGCGGGGACATCGAATTCGATGAATACGGCGACGTGTTCGGCACCATCGAAATCTGGACCATATCCGACGGCAAGATCAAGTCTACCGGCAGGTACGAGACGCCGTAGCTTCTCCCCGCGTCAATCAGGCAGGCAGGCAGGTTTTGGGGCAGCCCTTTGCGGCTGCTCCTTTTTGCATGGCCGGGTATCTTCAGGCGTCCGCCGCGGGTTTCGTGTCCGGCCCTTGCGACACTCGCCGCCGCTCCTCCAGGATTCCGCCGGGGCGCAGCAGAATCACTGCGACGATAAGAACGCCAATCATAAAGAAACGCACGTTGGGGTCGGCCAGCGGCCCCGGCAGGAACTGCGTGCCCGTCCAGATTCCCCAGACGATGAACGCGCCCAGCACCGCGCCCAGGTTGTTGCCGGAACCCCCGACTATCAGCATGGCCCATATCACGAAGGTTGCCAGCAGCGGGTCGAAGGTCAGGGGAGCGATGAACCGGAAGTGATGGGCGAACAGCGCCCCGCCTATCCCCATGATTACCGCGCCCAGTATGAACGCCTGGAGCTTGAAACGGAAAACGTTTTTGCCGCTGGCCTGGGCCGCTACCTCGTCCTCCCGCACCGCACGCAGCACCCGGCCCCACGGAGACTGCACCACCCGCTGCACCGCGACGAACAGGACGGCCAGCGCGGCCAGCACCACCACCAGATACAGATAGTCGTAGTGTTCCGGCGATACTTGGTCTCCCAGGAACTCCGGGATGCGGTACAGCCCCTTGGAGCCGTTGGCCGCCCACTTCTCGTTCAGGAAGAAGAGCCGTACCGTTTCGGCGATGCCCAGCGTCGCAATGGCGAGGTAGTCGTCCCGCAACCGCAGCGTGACGTAGCCGATAACCAGGGCGATTATCCCGCATACTATCGCCGCAGCCACGAGGCCCAGAAGGAACCACAGGTCAATCCCAAGGTCCAGGAACCCCAGCCCAGCCCAGTCGCCGCCGAACCTGAAATCCTCGACCAAGGCCGCGTCCGGGGGCGGAGTGGTCATCAGCGCCGACGTGTAGGCGCCCAGCGCGAAGAAGCCGGCGATCCCGATGTTGAATAGTCCGGTGAATCCCCAATGGACGTTCAGCCCCAAGGAAAAAATGGAGTAAATGCCCGCCATAATGACGAAGCCCACTCCGTAGTTGACAATGCCGATTACGTCCATTCTGCAAGCTCACCGAAAACCGGCCCGGATTCCGAGCCGGGATGCTCAGTCCTCAATTACCGGAGCCGCCGAATATCCCTCGCGGCCTCGCCAGCAGCATCACAATCATAAGCGCGAACGCCACCGCCGGTTTGTAGCTGGGGTTAATCCACTGGGTCGAGACCTCCGAAGTCACACCGATGACGAAGGCGGCCACCAGCGCGCCGTATGGGTTGCCGATGCCGCCCAGGATGACCGCCGCGAACAGGGGGATGAGGAACTTCCAGCCCATGATGGGCAATATCTGCGCCTGAAACACCGCCAGCAGCACCCCGGCGGTGGCGGCCAGTGCCGCGCCCATGGCCCAGGTCCACCAGAGGACGCGCCGGGTGTCTATGCCGCTGACCAGCGCCAGGTCCGGGTTGTCGGCAGTGGCCCGCATGGCCTTGCCCATCCGGGTGCGGGTCAGAATCACGTAGACGACCGCCACCAGGATGATTGTTACGATGGCGATGAAGATGGCGTCCGGCGGTATGCGCACGTCCATGGGCAGGTGATAGACCTGCCGGGACTCGCGGGGGAGATGCTGCGTCTCGCCGCCCCAGATTATCTGCACTAACCCGCGCAGCGCGATGGCCAGCCCCAGGGAGGCCATCGACATTACCACCATGTTCACGCCCCGCTCCCGAAGCCGACGGTAGATAGCCACGTCCAGAATGACGGCCCCGGCCGCCACCGCGGCCACCGCTACCGGCAAGGCGATGAGCAAGGGATAGCCGAAGGTGAACGGCCCCAGACCGCCGCTTTCAACCCCAATCCTGGGAAACAGGTTTCCGGCGATGAGCAGAGCGACGTAGGCCCCCACGGTCATGTAGTCGCCGTGGGCGATGTTGGCGAAATTCAGGATGCCGTAAATCAGGGTCAGGCCAACGGCCCCCAGTGCGATGATGGCCCCCAGGAAAACCCCGTTTACCACCAGCCCCATTTTGACGAAGGGCAGGAAACCAATCGCCAGCGCCACCACTACGATGGCCGCCGTGGTGTGGCCCGGCGTCCAGGCCCGGCCGATTCGCCTTGCAGCGTCGCGCAGGGTGGTCATATTTGGTCTGACAAAAACAAGTCTGGCTTATCCTCCCAGATAGAGGCTGGCTACCTCCGGATTGTCCAGCAACTCCGGGCCGCTGTCCTCCAGGCGGTTCTCGCCGGAGACCAGGACGTAGCCACGGTCCGACATTCGGAGCGCGTCCCGGGCGTTCTGCTCCACCAGAAGCAGCGCGACGCCGCTCCGGTTGATTTCCCGGATGCGCTCGAACACCAGGCCCATCATCACCGGAGAAAGCCCGGCTGACGGCTCGTCCAGCAGCAGCAGCGCGGGGTCCAGCATCAGGGCGCGGGCGAGGGCCAGCATCTGCCTCTGCCCGCCCGACAGGCTGCCCGCCCTGCGGCCCGGCTGCATGGCCAGGTCCGGGAAAATCTCGAACATCTCATCAATACGTCCCCGGTATTCGTCGCGGCGGACGAAAGCGCCCATCTCCAGGTTCTCCCGGATGCTCAGGGAAGGGAACACGTTGTTGGTCTGGGGGACGTAGCACAAACCGGTGCGGACAATCAGCTCCGGGGCGAGGCCGGATATGTCCTCGCCCCGGAAGGTCACGCTTCCCGTTCGCACCTTGACCAAGCCGACGATGGCCTTCATCAAGGTGGACTTCCCGCAGCCGTTGGGGCCGATGATGGTGACCACTTCGCCCTCGCCCACAGTGATGGACACGCCGTGCAGTATCTCGGTCTGTCCATACCCGGCCACCACTTCCGAAGCCTCAAGGAGCGCCATGGGCGGGGCCTCCTCCCAGGTAGGCTTCCAACACCTGCGGGTCTTGCTGCACCCCCGTCGGCGTGCCTTGGGCAATCACGGCTCCATTAGCCATGACGATAATCGGGTCGCACATGGACATGACGAACCTCATGTCGTGCTCAATGATGACGAAGGTGATACCGCGCTCGACGCTGGCCAGCAGGATATTTTTCGAGATGTCCTGAAGCAGCGTGCGGTTGACCCCGGCGCCAGGTTCATCAAGCAACACCATTTTGGGCCGGGCCATCAGGGTGCGGGCCAGTTCCAGCAGTTTCTTCTGGCCACCGGACAGGTTGCCGGCGTACTCGTTGGCCAGGTGGGAGAGGCTGACCAGTTCCAGGACCTCTAGCGCCTGTGACTCGATGCGCCGCTCCTCGCGGGCCACCTTCCGGGGCAGCAGCCACGACGCCCAGATGCGTTCGCCGGTCTGGGGCGCCGGCACCAGCATCAGGTTTTCCAGCACCGTCATGCGCTTCATCTCCCTGGGAATCTGGAAGGTGCGCATGAGTCCCAGCCCGAAGGTCCGGTGCATACCCATGCCGTCGATGCGCCTGCCGTCGAAGATAATCCGCCCGCTGGTTGGGGCGATTGCGCCGGATACCAAGTTGAACAGGGTCGTCTTGCCCGCACCGTTGGGGCCGATTATCCCGGTGATTGCGCCCGGCATGACCTGGAGGGTGCAGTGGTCAACCGCCCGCACCCCTCCGAAGTCCTTCACCAGGTCTCGAACCTCGAGTATAGGCGTCGTATCGGCCAAACTGCCTCCGTACGCTGGACCAACAATTACCCATGCGTGAGTAAATATCTAAACCAAGCCATATCGTCACTCCATCGTCACTCCCACTTTCGCGGGAATGACGGATGCGGTGCGCTAGAGTTTAATCGTTAATTCACGCATCAGTAACGTTGGGCTGTTTCAGTCTACTGCAACAGAACTTGCTTCACATGGATACAGCCTTGGAAACGGATTACAAAAAGTAATAACGACTGACAAGCTACCTTCATTGAACCATTGAACTCCACGGAAACGTCTTGATCGGTGATGTAGGTCCATGTTTCGCGCAACCACGGGAAGGAGTTCTCATGTATCTTGACTACCTCGTTATCGACGAACAGGCGGGGCTGCCCAGGCGTCGATTGCGGCGTGCCGGTCGCCTCGGGCGACGGGCCGCTATCAACGCCAGCGTTGGTGGCGATGACCCGCACCGTATATTCGGCGCCGTTGGTCAATCCGGTGATCGTGTGCTTGTGCCTCTGGCTGGTTTGGCTCGATGACGTCGGAATGCCCCCATACGGCATGAAGAATTGCGGCCTGGCGTTATACAAGCCGATATAGCCCCAATACTGAAGAAGTCCCGAAGGGACTATAGGTCCAGAGAAAATTAGCAAAAACGCGAACGGTTGTAAATCTGACCGGCTGCCGGTAACAGAGCCTCTTCATTCTCCGGCGGTATAGGCAATGCCCAATAAGGCGAAGGCTTCGGGAAAGCGAGCGGCAGGACGTGGCAAGGTAGAGGCTGCGTTGGTATGGCCCGCCCACCGCACTAAGGTGGTTGTCAGGTTGCGTAACGCTGCCATCACATGGGGAGCGCCAGCGGTTCTTATCTGGAAGATGACCAGCCAACTGTTGAGCCGTCACTTAGCTCAGCGGGCGACTTCGGCTGCGGTGTGGATTCCGTGGTGCAGGGAAGCTGCCATCTCGTCGTGGCAGCTGCGGACCATCCCATTTCCCTGCTCTAGGTACGCCTTGTCCAACAGTTCGAGGGCGATGCCCACCAGGCCCCGGGCGTCCTCAATGTCCTCGTAAAAGGCGCATTCCTCTTCTCTGCACCGCCGGTCCCCTGTCCAGGGTGCAGGCGAAACGCAGCGCATGGTACGTGTTCGGGGCGGCGATGCTTGCCATGCCATTGGCCCATCCGGCTGTGCGTTCCTCGTTGGGCCCGGGCCAGGCCGTGTCGATAGCGTGGGCCGCGTTCAGGTACCGGCGCACCGCCCGGCGTCCCTTCCCGATGGCCAGGTGCAGGGCCCAGATGACCGTGTCGTGAGGCTAGCGGCGGGAGTCCGGGCCGTCCATGAGCGCCGGGTCAACTCCCGGCCAGGCCCCGTCCAGGCCCGCCTGGCCGTCCGTGGTCTTTAGAGTGCGCCTGTCCGGGCTGTCTGTGGCGGGTCGTTTTGGGGCCGGGATGCCGACCGCCCCTGCAATCAGGAACGACTGCCCCACAAGGGCTACACCTCCGGCCTATGTCTGCCCGGCGTTGGCTCGTCGATGGGTACGGGCTTAGGAGTCCTTGCGCCGCTGGTTCCAGGATTCCCACCGGGCTTACCCACGTTGTCGCCTCTTTCGCGAGGCTTTCCAGTCACGACCTGGGCCACAGTGTGGAGAGCCGCCTGGCCATGGCCCCGACGAATATCGTTGCCTAGACCATGAGCACGGTCAGCACGGCGGCGGCTATTGCCGCTTCCGCGGTGCCCATGATGATGGCAGCGCAGGTATCGGCTAGCAGCCCGTCCGAGAAATAGTGGAGTACAACGATTATCGTCAACTTGGTGTTTCAGAAGCATAATGTTGTTCATACTACTTCGTGTTTAGCACATACTCTGGAATATTATGACGATATACGGAGCAAAAATTTATTCTCGGACAGGCTGCTAGTACCGTTTCCAGAAAGTCTTACAATCATAAAGAAGATCAGGTAGGCTTGGGTAAAATCCTTTAGCGAGGCCGTACCTGACATGCCTGTCTCCAAATACAAAGTCGAACTGACCCAATCCGAACGCTCCGCTCTGATTGAAACATCCGGCCGTGGCAAGCCGTTGGCCCGCACGGTAAAGCGGGCCCTTGCGCTGTTGAAAGCTGACGAAGGACTCGCAGACCGCGAGGTAGCTGAGGCGGTTTCGCTCAACGCCGCCACTGTTGCCAGAGTGCGCAGACGGTTCGTCGAGGAGGGGGTGGAAGCCGCAATCAACGACCGGCCACGGTCAGGCCGTGAGCGCAAGCTGAGCGGCAGACAGGAGGCGCACCTCGTCGCCATCGCGTGCAGCAATGCGCCCGAAGGACACGCGCACTGGACGCTCCAGCTACTTGCTGACAAGGTGGTGGCGATGGAGTTTGCCGGGAGCATATCCCTGGAGACGGTGCGCCAGATACTCAAAAAAACGAACTCAAACCATGGAAGAAGAAAGAGTGGTGCATCCCCAAGGTGAGCGGGGAGTTCGTGGCCCGGATGGAGGATGTGCTGGACCTGTACCACGAAGACTACGACCCGGAGCGTCCGGTGGTGTGTTTCGACGAGACCTCCAAGCAGTTGATCGAGGACGTGAGGCCGCCCATCAAGGCCAAGCCCGGACGGGTGGAACGCTATGACACCGAGTACCAGCGAAACGGTACCCGAAACCTGTTCATGTTCTGTGAACCGAAGGGCGGATGGAGACATGCCGAAGTGACCGGGCGCCGCACTGCGGTGGACTTTGCTCACCAGATGCGCTGGCTGGTTGACCAGGCGTACCCCCACGCCAGGGTGGTCCGGCTGGTGTTGGACAATCTCAATACGCACAAGTTGGGCTCGCTCTACGAAGCATTTGGAGCGTCCGAAGCGCGTCGTATAGCCAAGCGCTTGGAGCTGCACCACACTCCCGTGCATGGAAGCTGGCTGAACATGGCCGAGATCGAGTTGAGCGTCTTCAGCAGACAGTGTCTGAACCGCCGGGTCGGCGATGAAGTGCTGCTGCGGCAGGAGGTCGCCGCCCTCGAACGCGAGCGCAACGATGCTGGCGCCGTCATAGACTGGCGGTTCTCCACTCAAGACGCCCGCAGTAAACTCCAACATGTATATCCATCAGGATTAAATTGAAACGGTACTAGTATTACAACGACGGATTGTAGAAAAAGACTATTTATGGTTCCTGTCTGACCACGAGCAATTCACTGTGCGAGGCCCGCGCCCGTTCGGCAGCAGCTTCAATTTCGGCGTACGGATCACCTTCTCAGACAATCCGTCGTTGTAATACTAGGGAGTCCGCGGTGTTCTCGAAGACCTCGTACCACACGACGAACACCCAGACAACGGCGAAGAGGAGGCTGAACAGGGCGACGCACAGCGCCGCTTGGACTCCCGGCGTCCCACGGGCCACTTCAGGTTCATCCGCCGGCGGTTGGGTCCGGTCATCGAAGGCCTGCTGCCCGATGGTGATGTCTCCCAGGGCTGTCCATCCCTGGGGCGTGGGTATGAGCGTATCGTCGGCCAGGGTCATGAACGGGCCTCCGGCGGTCTCCGCGACCGCCCCGGGCCGGTTTCCGGGGAATCCCAGCTTGCTGATCAGGCTGGGCATCTTGGGTCACTCTCCTTGTGATTGAGTGATAGGCTGGGCCGAATTTCCTGTGGGGGAGAGGAATATGGAGTCTCAGTCTCACTACTGGACCGGCCGCTGGACGGATCACCTGATTGACGCCTTTCACCTGGACTCGGACGCCATCCTTGCCCGTCACGCCGAGACCCTCAAGCTTGGGTACCTGGAAGGAGTGCATGACGACGTTTTGGTGTTGTCCCGCATCGACGTCGAGGGGGTGCGGGAGAATCCCGAAGGGACGTCAAGGCTGCTTCAGGCCTCGTACGAGGCCACACTCCGGCTGGTTACGACTTTCTCGGGTCAGAGGGCGGTGAATGGGCTGGCGGCCTGGGCTTGTCCGCCGGGACCTGAGGGGGCGGCCGAAGCTGGGCCGGATCCGGAGACCGGCAACAAGCGCTTCCACTCCGAGGCGGTCAGGGGAACCAAGGCGCAGGCCCAGCGCCGTCTGACCGAGCTGCTCCGGCAGTAGGATACCGGGACCTTCGCCTCGCCAACGCAGCTGACGGTCGGGGAATACCTCGAGCAGTGGTCCGAGGGCCATTCCAACGGCCATGTGTAGCGGCGGACCTCCGAGGGCTACCGGGGCAACCTCGACCTGTACATCCTCCCGAAGCTGGGGAGGACTCCCTTGGAGAAGCTGCCCCCTTCACGTCCAGGAGATTGAGTCCGCACTCTTGCGGGACGGCGGTAAGAATGGGCAGGGGTTGTCTCCCCGGACGGTGCCGCACGTCCACAGGATCTTGTCAAAGGCGCTCAAGACCGCGGTCAAACTGGGCTTGGTGACGAGGAACGTCGCCGAGGCGGTGGAGCCGCCCCGGGCCACCCAGCGCGAGACCCGGACCCGGACCTGGAAGAGGTCCACCCGCTGCTGGAACAGGTCCGCTGACCCCCTGTTCTGGACGATGTTTCTGCTGGCCCTTCAGACCGGGCTCAGACGGGCCGAACTCGTGGGGCTACAGTGGCGGGACATTGATCTGTCGTCTGGGACTCTGTCGGTGCAGCGGGCCTAGGTAAAGCTGCCGTCGGGAGGGAAGGAGCTGACGTCCCCCAAGTCGGGACGGGGCCGGGTCGTGGTCCTGCCAACGCAATCGGTGGAAGCGTTGGCCGCCTACCGCGACCGGCAACCGGAGGCCGTCGGGAATGGCGAATTCGTCTTCTGCCATTCCGGCGGGGCCCCGCTGGACCCGGACCGGGTGGCCAAGGAGTTCAAGAGAATGGCGAAGAAGGCGGGATTCGAGGACCTGCGACCCCAAGATTTGCGCCATACCCACGCTTCCCTGATACTGGCTGAAGGCGTGCACCTGAAGGTCACGTCGGAGAGGCTGGAGCATAGCAGCACCAACACAACGGGGAATCTGGACTCCCACGTCCAGCCGACGGTGCAGAAAGAGGCCGCGGACCGCTTTGGAGATGCGTGGAGCGCCGGAATGGCAAAAGTATGGCAAAATGAAGAGGACTTCAGTTGCTTTTCCTTACATTCCTATGTGGATAACGCTCCGGAGGGATGGCCGAGTGGACGATGGCGGCGGTCTTGAAAACCGCTATACGGGCGACTGTATCGTGGGTTCGAATCCCACTCCCTCCGCCAGAAACTACCCCTATTCTCTGGTCAATTAGGGTAATCCAAAGCTGAAGCAACTACGGATTGCCCTATTTCAAGTCTTGTGAAGTCTGGCGAAGTCCTGTGTGTTCTACAATAATTAAGTACACTTTTGTGTACACTAGTACCGTTTCCAGAAAGTCTTACAATCATAAAGAAGATCAGGTAGGCTTGGGTAAAATCCTTTAGCGAGGCCGTACCTGACATGCCTGTCTCCAAATACAAAGTCGAACTGACCCAATCCGAACGCTCCGCTCTGATTGAAACATCCGGCCGTGGCAAGCCGTTGGCCCGCACGGTAAAGCGGGCCCTTGCGCTGTTGAAAGCTGACGAAGGACTCGCAGACCGCGAGGTAGCTGAGGCGGTTTCGCTCAACGCCGCCACTGTTGCCAGAGTGCGCAGACGGTTCGTCGAGGAGGGGGTGGAAGCCGCAATCAACGACCGGCCACGGTCAGGCCGTGAGCGCAAGCTGAGCGGCAGACAGGAGGCGCACCTCGTCGCCATCGCGTGCAGCAATGCGCCCGAAGGACACGCGCACTGGACGCTCCAGCTACTTGCTGACAAGGTGGTGGCGATGGAGTTTGCCGGGAGCATATCCCTGGAGACGGTGCGCCAGATACTCAAAAAAACGAACTCAAACCATGGAAGAAGAAAGAGTGGTGCATCCCCAAGGTGAGCGGGGAGTTCGTGGCCCGGATGGAGGATGTGCTGGACCTGTACCACGAAGACTACGACCCGGAGCGTCCGGTGGTGTGTTTCGACGAGACCTCCAAGCAGTTGATCGAGGACGTGAGGCCGCCCATCAAGGCCAAGCCCGGACGGGTGGAACGCTATGACACCGAGTACCAGCGAAACGGTACCCGAAACCTGTTCATGTTCTGTGAACCGAAGGGCGGATGGAGACATGCCGAAGTGACCGGGCGCCGCACTGCGGTGGACTTTGCTCACCAGATGCGCTGGCTGGTTGACCAGGCGTACCCCCACGCCAGGGTGGTCCGGCTGGTGTTGGACAATCTCAATACGCACAAGTTGGGCTCGCTCTACGAAGCATTTGGAGCGTCCGAAGCGCGTCGTATAGCCAAGCGCTTGGAGCTGCACCACACTCCCGTGCATGGAAGCTGGCTGAACATGGCCGAGATCGAGTTGAGCGTCTTCAGCAGACAGTGTCTGAACCGCCGGGTCGGCGATGAAGTGCTGCTGCGGCAGGAGGTCGCCGCCCTCGAACGCGAGCGCAACGATGCTGGCGCCGTCATAGACTGGCGGTTCTCCACTCAAGACGCCCGCAGTAAACTCCAACATGTATATCCATCAGGATTAAATTGAAACGGTACTAGTACCCAGTCAAACTCGCATTGTCAGATATTCCATGCGCCAGGTTTCGATGGTACCTTTGGGAGAGGAAGCAGTGTTGTGGGAGGTAGGTCGTTCATGGTGCAGGAGAAATTCGCAGTCCGGTTGGCCGCCGGGGAAAAGGGTCGGCTCAGGCAGATGATCAGGGGTGGCCGGAGTTCTGCCCAAGCAATCACGAGGGCCCGTATCCTGCTCAAGACTGATGAGGGCTGGAGCGCCTCGCAGGTGGCCGCCGCCCTGGACGTCTCGGAGCGGACCGTATTCCGCACCAAGCGACGGTACGCCGAGGATGGCTTGGATGAGGTGCTCAGACACCGCAATCAGAGCACCCGCCACCGGAAGCTGGACGACCGGGCGGAGGCGCATCTCATCGCCCTGGCCTGCAGCCCGGCGCCCGAGGGCCACGACCACTGGACGTTGCGCGTGCTGGCGGGCAAGGCGGTGGAACTGGGACTGGTGGAGTCCCTCTCCCACGAGACGGTGCGGTTGCGGTTGAAAAAAAGGCACTCAAGCCGTGGCGGAAGAAACAGTGGTGCATCCCGAAGGTGAGCGCGGAGTTCGTGGCCCACATGGAGGACGTGCTGGACCTCTACGCCGAGCCCTACGACCCCGAAAGGCCGGTGGTCTGCTTTGACGAGACCTCCACCCAGTTGCTGGCCGACCTCACGCCGCCCATCCCGGCGAAACCGGGGCGGCCCAGGCGTCAGGACTACGAGTACCTGAGAGCGGGAACGAGGAACCTGTTCCTGACCTGCGAGCCCCGGGCGGGCGGGCGGCACGTGGCGGTTACCGAGCGGCGCACCATGCAGGACTTCGCCCATCAGATGCGCTGGCTGGTGGACGAGGCATATCCCGATATCCCTGTGGTCCGAATGGTGCTCGACAACTTGAACACACACCGGATAGCGTCCCTCTATGAGACCTTTCCGGCGGCTGAGGCCAGGCGCATCGCCAAACGGCTGGAGTTTCACCACACGCCCAAGCACGGCAGCTGGCTGAATATGGCCGAGATCGAGTTCAGCGTACTGGCCCGGGCCTGTCTCAAGAAACGGAACCCCGATGAGGACGCCCTGCAAAGGAACATCAGCGCCTGCGAGGCAGAACGCAATGCGGCCGGTGCCATCATCAACTGGCGTTTCACCACCAAGGATGCCAGAACCAAAATGCGCCGCCTCTATCCTGACACTTCAACCTTGACTTAATACTAGGACGAGGTAACGGGTATGCCAGCAACTAAGTCAAACGCCCTGAACGCCTTGAAAGTCAAGACGCTTAACGTACCCGGCGTCTACACGGACGGCAACGGCCTGACGCTCAGGGTAGACAAGTCCGGCGCGAAACGCTGGGTCCAGCGGGTAACCATCGGAGGCAAGCAGCGAAACGTCGGGATGGGTGGCTATCCGGCCGTAGGCCTTGCTGCCGCCAGAGACGCCGCCATTGGCAACCTGCAGGCGATCAAGTCGGGGCGGGATGTGATCGCGGAAAAGAAAGAGGCCCGAGTCGCCGCCCGTCTGCCCACCCCTGTCCCCCAAACGTTTGCCGACGAGGCCGCCACAGTCATAGCGATGCGGCGCCCGACTTGGAGCAACGCCAAACACGCGACCCAATGGGAAAGCACCCTTGCCACCTACGCCGGTCCCGTGATCGGCCGAAAGCCGGTTGACATAGTCACCACAGCCGATGTCCTGGCAGTGTTGACGCCGGTATGGACCGAGAAACCGGAACTGCCAGCCGTGTCCGCCAGCGCATGGAAACCGTGTTTGACTGGGCTATAGCTCAGGGCCGCCGGCTGGATAATCCTGCCGGAAAGCACATCCTCAGGGTCCTGCCCCGGCTGCCCAAAACCAGGAAGCATCACCCCGCCCTGCCCTATGCCGACGTTCCCGGGGCCCTGGAAAGGGTCAGGACGTCCACCGCCGATTGGGTAACTCGCTTGTCTTTCGAGTTCCTGGTCCTGACGGCCTCACGGTGCGGGTCAGTCCGGTTGGCCTCTTGGATGGAAATCGGCTGGGAGTCGGCGACTTGGACCATACCGGAGGGACGGATAAAAGCAAGGCGGGAGCATCGGGGCCTCTGGCCCCTCGCGCCATCGAAATTCTGCAGCAAGCCAGGGAGTTGAGCGGCGGTTTGGAAGAGGGGCTGATATTCCCAGCCAACCGGAGCGGCAAGGCCCTGTCCGACATGGCATTTACCGTCATGCTCCGGCGGTTGGAGATTCCCGCAGTGCCCCACGGTTTCCGCAGGTCCTTCAAGAGTTGGACGCTTGAACAGAGAGTTGACTCCTGGTTCGTTGGGGAGGCGGCACTTGCTCATAAGCTCGGCAACGACACGGAAAACGCTTATGTCGATACTGACTTGTTCAAGCCGCGGCGGGAGGTGATGGAAGCGTGGGCAGACTTCCTGGGCGCCTCGTAGTGCGGGAACGCATGAGAGGCGGGATGGACCGGCAACAGCAAAGGCTCCGCCTTCGCAAGGGCAGGCCCTCAGCGACCTTTTGATGGGACACCGGGTCTATGGGACTGAGTCGGTGCGCCGGTTCCTATTTCGGTTTACCAGCTGCCAGCAGCCTCTGGTAGAAGTCCCGGATAGCAGGGTTGTGGCGGCTGGCTGCCAACGCTCCCATGTAGAGGACGGCCCGCACCCGGGAGCGTCCGCCCCAGACGGCGCGTTTGCCCCGCAGGGCGCCGCTGTCGCGGTTGTAGGGAGCCACGCCCACCAGGGCGGCGATCCGCCGGCGATTCAGTGTGCCCAGCTCTGGCAGATTGGCTAGCAGAGTGAGGGAGAGCTGCTCCCCGACACCGGGAACCGTGCGGAGCAGGTCGTCCTTCTCACGCCACACCGGACTCCGGCGCAAAGTCTGACGCAGCCCCTTGTCCAAGTCGCTCAGCTCTTGTTCCAACCACGCGATGTGGGCTTCAATGCGGGGACTAACGGCGCCGATGGCGGTGCCCAGCCGGTTCTTCTCGGAGACCAGCATGGTCATCACCTGGCGCCTGCGGGCAGTCAGCGAGTTGAGGACCTGGGTCTCGGCGTCCTTGAGGGGACGCACGTCAGGACGGACAACGTCGGCGAAATGGGCCAGGACCCTCGCGTCCAGAGCGTCGGTCTTGGCCAGCGTTCCGGTGGCCCTGGCAAAGTCCCTGACCTGGCGTGGGTTGACCACCACCACCGGCAGCGCCGCAGCGGCCAGGGCGGCCACCAAGGGCAGTTCCAAGCCGCCCGTAGCCTCCAACAACACCAAGGCAGGCTCCAGGTCCACTATCTGGGGGATCAGTCCCTCAATTCCGGTCTGGTCGTAGGGCAGGGTCCATCTCTGTCCCGTAGGCCGGACAGCAACGTCCACCTGCGCCTTTGAGACATCAATGCCTACGAACCTCGGTTCTCCTCCCATCTGCACCTCCTGTTTCAGTGTTGACCCTTCCTTGCACGATGCGGGCTCGATTGGCCCAGGCAACTGTCCGGGTTCTACCGTTAGGGAATGCGGCGACCCTTGCTATTGGACGGTCTGCCATGACCCAGATGCTACCGGTCTGCCGCGCTCCGGACCACCACGGATGAGCTATTGTCGCAGGCCAAAGTCAGGATACAAGATGCTGCCGCGCCACCACCCCGGCCGGGTCCAAATCACCTTCGACGATCACCGCCTGGCGGCCAATGCCGGGCTGATCCTTCCGGTCACCCTCGCCCTGCGCCTGGGCCTGCCTCAACTGGTACAGGAGCACCTCGGGAAGCACCTCGGCCCGGGCGATGCGCCGGGCCGGGCCAACACCGGCGGCAAGCTGATGACGCTGGCGGCCTCCGCGCTGGCCGGCGGCGATTGCACCGGCGGGACCGCCCGCGTTCCCGGTTTCACGGCCAAGGCTCCCTCCACCCCGGGCGCCTTCCTGCGCCGCTTCCGGCGGGGCCATGTCCGCCAACCGGACCGGGTGAGCCGGGAGTTGCCGGCCCGGGACTGGGCGGCCGGGGACGGACCCGGCGGCGCACCATTCACCATCGGCCTTGATTCGGCGGTCTGCGAGACCTGCGGACTGGCCAAGGAGGGCGCCCGCCACCACGGCGGCACCGGCGCCCGTGGCTATCACCCGCTGCTGGCCATTGCCGCCGGCACCGGCGGCGTGCCGATGTCCCGGCGGCGCGAGGGCCGGGCCAACACCGCCCGCGGCGCCGCCCACTTTCTGCGTGAGACGGTGAGCCGGGTTCGCTGCGGCGGGGCCAGCGGGCAACTCACCATGCGAGCCGACAGCGGCTTCCATACCCACGCCGTGGCCGCCGTCTGCCGCCGGATGGATGTCCGCTTCTCCATCACCATCCGCCGGCACGCCAGCCTGCGCAACCTGACCGAGGCGATACCCGGTGAGGACTGGACGCCGGTTCCCTGCCGGATGGACGGCGCCGCTGCTGTGGCGGAGACCGCCTGCACCCCCCTTCCAGAGTGAGCCCGGCGCGACGCCGGTGCGGCTCACCGTCCGGCGGGTGAAGCCGACGCCCGGCTCCCAACTGGCCCTCTTCGCCACCTGCAGCTATCACGGCTTCATCACCGACCGGGATGGCGACACCCTGGAACTGGAGGCCGACCACCGTCGCCACGCCGGGATCGAGAACGCCATCCGGGACCTCAAGCACGGCGCCGGGCTGAACCACATGCCCTCGGGGCGCTTCGCCGCCAACGCCGCCTGGCTGGCAGTGCAGGTGCTGGCCCATAACCTGGCCCGCTGGGCAGCGCGCATCGGTCTGGGAGAACGGATGGCCACCACCAAGACGCTCCGGCGGCGCTTCTTCTCCCTGGCCGGACGGCTCACCCGCCCGGCACGCCGGCTCACCCTGCATCTTCCCAAGCGCTGGCCGTGGCAGGAGAAGGTCACTCGCGCCCCGGCACGGCTGCGAGCCATTCCACTCCCGGCCTGACCCCGCCCGTCCGCCACTGTCCCAACGTCCGGCCAACCGAAGGTCCCCGCCAACTCGCGCCATCCCGGTTCGCTAGCCCCTCTCGCCGTGCCTGTCCCGCCATTTCGCTCGCCACAGCCACGGCAGGCCGCCACCGGCGCCCCCAAAAGCGCCTGCAGACCGCCCGCCAACCTCCCGTCTACCCGAATTCGAGCCCGGATCATCGCCCCTGTAACTCCCTCACCCCCCTCCACTGTCCTCACGCCGTCCTTCCGTGTCCATCGGTGGATTCGGGCTAAGCTGGACTCCTCCTCCTCACTAACTACAGTCGCCACGCGGCAATCGGCGCGCCGGGAGGTGCGTAGGTAGGGTGTTCCGGAGCATCGGACATGGGCACCAGTTGATAGCCCAGTTTGGCCGCCCGGCGTTTAGCCGCAAGCAACGCTCGCTGCTGATACTGACTTTCGTAGTATTCGGCGCCAGCGTCCACGTACTCCCGGCCGTAGCGCAGCATGGAATAGATCAGCCTGGCCAGCTTGTGGGCCGTGGCGGTGATGGCCTTGGGCGCTCCCAGGTGGGCTTTCTTCCGGCGCAGGAAGGCGCCCAGGGCGCTGCCGGAGCGGTGCAGCGCGTTGGCCGCCAGACGCAAAGCCGCCGCCGCACGGTTGGCGCTGGCTTTGGTCTTGGAGCTGATGACCCGGCCGCCGGTGATGCGGTTGTTGGGGCTCAGCCCCAGCCAGGAGGCGAAGTGCTTGGCGCTGGCCCATTTGGTCATGTCGGTGCCGACTTCGCTGATCACCTTCAACGCCGTGAAACCGTCCACGCCGTCGATCCGGGTCAGGTCCACTCCAGTCATCCGGTACAACTGGCCTTGGACATCGAAGCGGGGCGCGTTCTTCTGATTGCGCTTTTTGCCGTTGGGAGCCGGAGGCTCGCCGTCGCTGCGGTCCTCGAACCGCTCCAGCTGGGCTTCAATCTCCCGGTCGCACTGGGCAATCTTATCCTGATAGAACCGGTACAGCTCCAGGGCCTGGGTCAGTTCGAAGATGTGCTCCTCCCGCCAGTGCCCCCGCAGCGACCTGGCGATGGTCGCCTCGTTGGCCTTGATCCTGGGATCGCGCAGCCGGGCCAGCGTCCGAGGGTTCCGTTCGCCGCCCGCGATGGCCTCGATGATGTCCATGCCGGTCTTGCCGGTGATGTCTCTGATCACTTGCTGGAGCTTGACGTTCATCTGTGTCAGCGCTTTCTGCATATGCTGGACATGGTGGGACGCGTACTCCACCAGCATGGCCCGCTGCCGCAGGTAACTGCGCAAGCGCCGGATGTCCGCGTCGGGGCGGAAGGCTCCCGACAGCAGGCCGTAGGTGTGAAGTTGCTGCAGCCACTGGCAGTCCAGCACGTCGGTCTTGCGGCCAGGCACGTTCTTGATGCGTCTGGGGTCCACCAGCATCACCTGGAATCCCCGCTCTTCCAGCGCCCCGAACAGCGGTATCCAGTACACTCCCGTCGACTCCATGACCACCGTCTCCACCCGGCACTGGGCCAGCCAGTCCGCCAACCGGTACAGGTCCGCCGTGAAGGCCTCGAACTCTCGCACCGGCGGTTCCGCCCGGTCCGCGGGCACCGCCACGAAATGGCTGCTGGCGCCCACGTCAATGCCCGCCGCATTCAGGTTCAGCTGGGACAGCCCTTCCGGTTTCGCACTGCTCTGGCGTCTGCTGCTCATCATCTCTCCCTATCATGGCAGTGTCGGCGTGCGCCGGAGGGAGCCACGGAACGTAGCCACTCTCCTCAACGGGATCGCCCCGACCGGGGCGTCACCAATGATGCCGTCGTAAGACTCCCTGACCATGCTATGGATCGGGCAATAGGCACCAGTGTCCACTCGGTCTTGGTCCGGACGACACGCCTTGCTATGAGCATACATCCTTGGGCGGACTCACCAGTTAGTGGCCTCTGCACAGGCCGGACACGGGCATAACTCTGCTATGGACTAACCGAAACCTGTCACGCGGCCGCGGCCTCTGATCCGTGGGGCAGGTCCGAAGGTTGGGCATCGGGCATGGGCACCAGTTGGTAGCCCAGTTGCGCTGCCCGCCGCTTGGCGGAGCGCAGCGCCCTTTGACGATATTGCGTTTCGCAGTACTCCGCGCCGGCATCCGCGTAAGTCTGCCCGCACCGAAGCATGGAGCAGATGATGCGGGCCAGCTTGTGGGCAGTGGCGGTGATGGCTTTGGGCGCTCCCAGTTGCGCCTTCTTCCGCCGCAGGAAGGCGCCCAAGGCGCTGTCGGAGCGGTGCAGCGCGTTGGCTGCCAAGCGCAAGGCGGTGGCTGCCCGGTTGGCATTGGCTTTGGTTCGCGAGCTGATCACCTTGCCGCCAGTGATGCGGTTGTTGGGACTGAACCCCAGCCAGGACGCGAAGTGCTTGGCGCTTTGCCATCTGGTCATGTCCGTTCCAATCTCGCTGACCACCTTGAGCGCCGTAAAAGCGTCCATGCCGTCGACCGTGGTCAGGTCCACCCCCGTCATCCGGTACAGGTGGCTCCGGACATCGAAGCGCGGCGCGTTTCCTTGGCTGCGCCTCTTGATATTGCCTGGCAGCGGCTCCCCGTGGCTAAGGTCCTCAAACCGCGACAGCCGGGCTTCAATCTCACGGTCGCACTCGGCAATCTTGCCCTGATAGAACCGGTACAGTTCCAGGGCTTGGGTCAGCTCGAAGATGTGTTCCTCCCGCCAGTGGCCCTGCAACGACTTGGCTACCGTCGCCTCGTCCGCTTTCATTCCGGGGCGGCGAAACCGGGCCAGCTTCCGTGGATCCCTTTCGCCGGACACGATGGCTTCAATAATCGCCATGCCGGTCTGGCCAGTGATGTTGCTGATGACGTGCTGGAGCTTCACGTTCATCCGGGTCAGCGCCTTCCGCATGTGTTGGATATGGTGGGATGCGTACTCCACCAGTATGGCCCGCTGGCGCTGGTAACTGCGCAGGCGCCGTATCTCCGCCTCGGGCCGAAAGGCTCCCGACAGCAGTCCGCAGGTGTGCAACTGTTGCAGCCACTGGCAGTCCAGCACGTCACTCTTGCGACCGGGCACGTTCTTGATGCGCCGGGGGTCCACCAGCATCACCTGGAATCCCCGTTCTTCCAGCACCCAAAACAGGGGTATCCAGTACACCCCCGTCGATTCCATGACCACGGTTTCCATCCCGCACCCGGCCAGCCATTCGGCCAGGAGATACAAGTCCGCCGTGTAGGCGGCGAATTCCCGCACCGGCTGGTCCGAACAGTCCTCAGAAACCGCCATGAAATGGCTGCTGGCGCCCACGTCGATGCCCGCAGCGTTCAGATTTACTTGGGACAGCCCCCTCGGCAAACGCTGCCGGCTGTCCCCAATCCTGCCATTGGGTTTTGCGCCGTTCTTGCGTGTACTCATCATCCCCCTACCGTGACGGCATAGGAGTGCCGCCGGAGGGAACCACTGACAACTCACGCTCTCCCGAACAGGATCGCCCCCATGGGGGCGTCACCAATGATGCAATCGTAAAGCTCCCGGACCATGCTTTGTACCGGGCAACATGCACCAGTGTCCACTCGGCCTTCGTCCAGGCGACACGCCTCACTTTGAGCTTACACTCCGGCGCGGCCAAGCAAGTTAGTCCCCTCGGCACGGCCCGGAAAGCGGGCATAGCCATGCTTTGTAACAGACGGGAACGCTCCGGCTCTCCATGTTGCGCCAGTAAGTTGGAAGTCTCGGTAAGGGTATTCGGCGTCACAAACACCTGTCCAACCGGACGAATCAAGTCCAGCAAAATATCGTAATCTTTTGCTGAATATCCCTCCAGGAGACGGTGTTTGACTATCCGCTCTTGCCCTTCACTGCCCGCTACCAGCAGCACGAAAAGGTTGGTGTCGATGAATAGCCCGGTCTGGGGCATAAGATTACGTTGTATCTTCTCGTAGAAGCCGGTCTTTGAGGGATTCAACGTCACCGCTTTCGTTGTTAATGCGCATTACCTTATATGAGCGAGAAGGGCGTCCCTCCCCAAGAGCAGCTCTCAGGACGTTTTTTTGGTCCCACAGTCTGGAGAATCCGATGGTTATTTTCCAAGTGTTCGATATGCTCTCGAACTCAGCCTCTTCAAGACCTACGTTCATAACTTGCTCTCCGGCGAAAAGCTCTATAACGTAGGACTTGGCTGTCTGCGCCGCTCCCAAGGCCGGCAGGCGCCGATGGATGGTATGCGGACGGTCTGAGCCGCAGCAGACCGGGTGTGCTTCGTGCGGAATGCGCTGTACCACGGCGGCGATCTCAGACTTGCACCATGTACCGGCACATGGCACAATAATGTATGGAATTCAGGCACCCGGGATTGCGGAGACTCTGGGAGCAAGACGACGCCAGCCGTCTTAACCCCGACCACATGGATGGTATCTCCCGCATCTTGGATGACCTAGCCGCTGCCCGTAGGCCCGCGCAAATGGACCGGCCCGGCCATCGTTTGCACCAACTGAGCGGCAATCGTCGGGGAACTTGGAGCGTCCGGGTGAGCGGCAACTGGTGGATTACCTTCCGCTTCCACAGCGAGGAGGCCGTAGACATTGACTTGGAAGACTATCACTAGACGGAGGGACGAACCATGACCGCAAAGAATCCGACGCACCCCGGCACCGGCCTCCGGGACGATCTGGAGGCTGTGGGTTGGAGCGTCAACGAATTCGCCGCCCGGTTGGGAGTGAGCCGCAACACCGTGTCCCGGTTACTTAACGGGCGCTGTGGCATATCGCCTGCCGTGGCCCTGGCTCTTGAGCGCCTCGGCTGGAGCGACGCCGATTTCTGGCTGCGCCGCCAAGCCAACTACGACCTAGCCCAAGCCCGTCGCGCCCAAGAAAGGGCGACGCAGACCCCCGCCGGGCCGCCCGTGGCGTAGGAAGTCCCCAGCACGACCCGGCTTGGGCGACGTCATTCGAACAGGTGCAACAAACCCTCTAGGATCCGTCGAGAATCGATACCGGACAGACCCCCATGCTCATCGACTTCCACACCCACATCCTGCCTGCCTCCTTCGCCGCGCGGCGTGAGGAGTTGGCCGCCCGCGACGCCACTTTCGCCGCCATCCTGTCCCGCCCCCGCGCCCGCATCGCCGCCGCCCCGGAACTGATAGCCGCTATGGACCGGCACGGCATCGCCCATTCCGTCGTCATAGGCATGGGCTGGACCGACCTGGCGGTGGCCCGGGAAGCCAACGACTGCATCATCGAGGCCGTGTCAGAGCATCCGGGTAGGCTGACCGGCTTCTGCTCCGTTAACCCGGCTTGGGGCGATGCAGCCCTGGCCGAGGTCGAGCGGTGCGCCGCCGCCGGGCTTCGGGGAATCGGCGAACTCCATCCCGACACGCAGCGCGCCGACATCACCCGGCGGGAGGACATGGTCCCGTTGATGGATCTGGCGCGTGAGCTGGGAATGCCGGTATTGCTCCATTCCTCGGAGCCGGTGGGGCACCAATACCCCGGCAAGGGCCGCACCACGCCGGACAAGGTCTTCCGGCTAATCGCCAACTTCCCGGAGAACACCATCGTATGCGCCCACTGGGGAGGCGGGCTGCCCTTCTACGCCCTGATGCCCGAAGTCGCGGCGGCTTTGGGCAACGTCTACTTCGACACCGCCGCCTCGCCGTTTCTCTACGCGCCGGAAGTCTACTCCACCGTGTCGAGCTTGGTCGGGCCTGACCGCATCCTGTTCGCCAGCGATTTCCCCCTCATGGAGCAGTCCCGGCCCTTGGCGCAAGTCACCGCCCTGCGCCTGCCCCCGGAGGACGAGGAGTCGATTCTGGGCGGGAACGCCGCCCGGCTGCTGGGGCTTTCGTGTTCGCCGGAAACTCGATGATGAAGACGCTGCCCGACTACCTGGACGACGGCCTGGATCTGGTGTTCGTCGGTCTGAACCCGTCGGAGTACTCGGTGCGGGAGGGCCACTACTTCGCCAACCCGCGCAACCGCTTCTGGACGGCCTTCAACGCCTCCGGCCTGCGTCCCGGACGCGAGTGGACGCCCGTCGACGATGGCGATCTGCTGGCCCGCGGGATCGGTTTCACCGACGTGGTCAAGCGGCCGACGGCCCAAGGCTCCGGCCTGCGGGCCGCCGATTACCGGCAATGGGCGCCCGTGCTGAGGGAAAAGCTGCACCGCTGGCAACCGCTGGTGGTCTGCTTTCATGGTCTGATGGCCTACAAAGCCTATCTGCGCTACGCTGAAGACGTGCGAGCCAACCCAAGCCTCGGACTCCAGGAGCGCAACATCGGCGAGTCCCGCGTGTTCGTAGTCCCCAACCCCAGCCCGGCCAACGCCAGATACTCCGTCGCCGACCTAGCGGGCTGGTACCGGAGGCTTGGAGAGGTCCTGCGGTCGGACTAAACGTCGAACAGGTTGCGGACGAGGCAGGTGAAACCCGGGATTACTTCCCCGGCGTCCAACGTCTCATTCTCGGCAAGAGTCTCTACCGGGAGTCCCGGAAGGTGAACATTGACTGTACGGCCAAATGGGTCGAGCTGCCACGCCAGGGGAACTCCGTGGTTCACCCACATCTGGCATTTGTCGTGCACCTGGGCGCTACTATCGCTCGGAGAGGCGATCTCGACCACCAGGTCCGGTACGATCCGGAAGTAGCCGGAAGGGGGTTGGTTAAGGGTTACCTTCGCGGCGGAATAATAGGCAACGTCTGGCTCCCTCACTATGTCGGGGCCGTTCTGCAACACCACTCCGGCGTCGGTGCCGAAAACAGTCCCCATCCTTCTAGGCATGACAAAATTCATCAGAACTCGCCCGGTTAGCATGGCGACCTGACCGTGTAATCCTCCAGCTGGCATAGTCTCGCACAGTTCCCCGAGTATCAACTCTCCCCGCACTCCCTCGGCGGACAGGCGGAGCAGGTCGTCGGCAGTCAGCAATTTCTTCTTGGCCGTCGTCATCTTGATGCACTACAACCGGCAAATTTAACCCTATTGTACAATATCCATCGTCCCCGGCCCTTTACTAAACCGCCAGTCTCGCCCATCCTGTTGGCATGGCGGACAACCCCGAACGCATCCGTGTGTTCATCGCCGTCGGCGTTTCCGGCGCGGCGCGGGATGCGCTGGCCGAGGCAGCGGGAAGGCTGCGCGGCAGTTTGCCGGAGGGTGTGCAGTGGGCGCGGCTGGAAGGGCTGCATCTCACGCTGAAGTTCTTGGGCAACATCAGTGCTCGAATGGCTGGGCCGATGCTGGAGTGTTTGCAGGCGCCCGCGGAAGAGGCGGCCCCGTTCCGGTTGGGGCTCGCGGACTTGGGGGTGTTCCCCAACCGGCGGCGGCCCCGGGTGCTATGGGCCGGTCTGGAGGGCGACTTGAACGCGCTTTCCGGGTTGCAGGATGCGGTCGAGCAGGCGGTGACCGGCTTGGGATACGCGGCGGAAGACCGGCCATTCTCGCCCCATATCACCTTGGGGCGGGTGCGGCGCAATGTTTCCGGGGCTGTGTTGGACAGAGTCGCCGACGTAATGGCGGAAGCCGCGCCGCCGGCCCCCGTCTCCTGGACCGTCGACGAGGTGCGCTTGATGCGCAGTCATCTGCTGCCTTCGGGTGCGGAGTACACCGTTATGGGCGCCCTGCCCTTGACCGGAATGTCGCCGCCATGACCACGCTCGCAACGTCGCTTTGGCCTCAAGCGCCCTTTGATTTCGACCTGACCGCCGGATACCACACCTATTTTCAGAGCCGGAGCGGGGTCGACAACCTGGAAGATGGCTCGTATTGCCGACTGCTGGACCTAGACGGAAAGTTGGCGCTGGCCTCGGTGCGGTCGGTCGGCTCGATTGAAGCGCCGGAGCTGACCCTGGAGGTGGAGGGGCGCGAGCTGACCAACGCCGACCTCGACTGCGCCGCCGGTCAGGTCGGTTGGCTGCTGGGGCTGGAGCAGGACCTGGCCCCGTTCTACTCGCTGGCGGAGTCGGACCCGGTCTTGGCGGCGGTGGTGGAGCGGTCCCACGGCCTGCACGTTCCTCACACCGGTTCGGTATTCGAGGCGCTGGTCTTGGCCGTGCTGGGACAGCAGATTTCCGCCAAGGTGGCCCGCACCATGCGGATGCTGATCATCGAGTCCTTCGGCCGCAGCGGCGAGTTTGGCGGGCAGACTTACTACGCTTTCCCCCGGCCCGAGGTCATCCGGGCGTCGTCGCCCGAAGTATTGCAGACGATGAAGCTGACCCGGCGCAAGTCGGAGTACATCCACGTCATCGCCGGGGCGGCCTTGGACCCCTCCGTCGGCTTGGAAGGCATAGGTTCGCTCGGCTCGGAGGAAGCGGTGCGCCGGTTGACCGCGCTGCGGGGAGTCGGCCGGTGGACCGCTCAGTGGGCCCTCATCCGCGCCACCGGCCACGCCGACGCCCTGCCCCTGGGCGACCTGGCCCTGCGCCGGGCGGTGTCGCGGCTCTATAAGGACGGCGCGGAGGTGACCGACGCCGAGGTCGAGGAACTGGCCGTCCGTTGGGCGCCCTGCCGGACCTTCGCCACGGTCTACCTGTTCTCGGCGTTGCGCACCGGAATGGTGTAGCCGCCCCTACTGGAACATCTTCATCAGCGACGAGGGGTTGCGCGACCGGGACACCTGCTTCACCAGCTTTTGGGTCTGCTTGAACTGGTTTAGCAGTTGGTTGATGTCTTGAGGCGTGGTGCCGCTGCCGCGGGATATGCGCCGGCGCCGGCTGCCATTGATTATCTCCGGGCGCTGCCGCTCCTCGGGGGTCATGGAGTGGATGATGGCCTCGATCCGGTTCACCCGGTTTTCGTCCAGGTCACCCACTGGCATTTTCTTGCCCATCTGGCCCATGCCGGGAATCATCTCCATGATCTGGTCCAGTGAGCCGATCTTCTTGACGCTTTGAAGCTGCTCCAGAAAGTCGTTCAGATCGAAGCTGGCCTGACGGAACTTGCGCTCCATCTCCTTGGTCTGCTTCTCATCCATGGCGTCCTGGGCTTTCTCGATCAGCGTCAGCACGTCGCCCATGGCCAGGATGCGGGAGGCCAGCCGGTCGGGATGAAACATTTCCAGGCCGTCGGGCCGTTCGCCGACTCCCATGTACTTGATGGGTACGCCGGTCACGCGGGTGATGGACAGGGCCGCGCCGCCGCGGGCGTCGCCGTCCATCTTGCTCATAATCAGCCCGGTCAGGCCGACCCGCTGGTGGAAGCCTTCGGCGGTCTTCACCGCGTCCTGGCCGGTCATGGCGTCGGCGACGAGCAGGACCTCTTGGGGCGAGACGGCCTTTTTGACCTCCTCCAACTCCCGCATCAACTCGTCGTCGATCTGCAAGCGGCCGCCGGTGTCGATGATGGCCCAATTGGCGGCCAGTTGGTGGGCCCGCTCCAGCCCCGCTTGGGCGACTTTGATGGCGTTCGAGGAGGCCGGGTCTTCGGAATAGACCGGAATTTCCAGTTGCCGGCCCAGCGTTTCAAGCTGCTGAATGGCGGCGGGGCGGCGCAGGTCGGCGGCGATCAGCAGCGAGCGGTGCCCTTGCTTGCGAAGGTCGAGGGCCAGCTTGGCCGCCGTGGTGGTCTTGCCGGAGCCTTGCAGTCCGACCAGCATGATGGCGGTGACGGGCTGGCTGGACAGCGTGAGGGTGTGGCTGCCGCCGCTCAACAGCGACGTAAGCTCCTCGTGGACGATCTTCACGACCTGCTGGCCGGGGGTGAGGCTCTCCAGGATTTCGGAGCCTTGCGCCCGTTCCTTCACGCGGGCCACGAAATCCCGGACCACCCGGAAGTTCACGTCGGCTTCGAGCAGGGAACGGCGCACCTCGCCGAGGGCCTGGTCGACGTCCGCGTCGGTCAGCCTGCCCTTGCTGGAAAGGCGGTTGAATATGCCGGTCAACCGGCCGGTAAGGTTCTCAAACATCTAAACTCCCCGCATCCAAGCATCCCGGCAATCGCGGGCTACCCCCAACGGTCGGTGCCCCTGCGGACTCACCGGATAGTCTCACTTCTTCTGGTTTCTGCAAGTACGATTGTAGGTTCCTCTTGCGAGGCCGGTCAAGAAAGCAGGCGGCTTCCCTGTGTTAGAATTAGCCCGCGCCCGCAAACCGGGGCGTAGATGGTGCGGCGGAGGTGCGGCCCGGCGGGGTTAGCAGCCGGAGTTTCGCCGGGTTACCGGGATGATTCCCCTCAAACTTTCTCTACACAATTTCCTTTCCTACCGTGAGGGCGTTCCCACCCTCGATTTCGCGGGCCTTCGCGTGGCCTGCCTCTGCGGCCCGAACGGCCACGGCAAGTCGGCGTTGCTGGACGCGATCACTTGGGCGCTGTGGGGGACGGCCCGCGGCAAGACCTTGGACGACCTGATCTCCTACGGGGCCGACGAATGCCGCGTCGAGCTGGACTTCGCCGCCCGCGGCCAGTGCTACCGGGCCGTGCGCCGCCGCCGCCGGGCCCGCAACTCCGACCTTCAGTTGATGGTCCTCGACGGGGGCGAGCCGCGGCCCATCACCGGGAATACTCTGGGCGACACCCAAGCCCAGATTAACCGCACCATTGGAATGGACTACGACACCTTCGTGAACTCGGCCTTCCTGGTGCAGGGACGCGCCGGCGAATTCACCAACAAAACCCCCGGCGGGCGCAAGGAAGTCTTGGGCAAGATCCTCGGGCTGGAGACCTACGAACGTTTGCAGGCCGACGCCAAGGAGCGGGGCGACAGCGCCCGCGCCGACCTCGAAGCCGCCCGGGCCAACACGGCTCGTATGCGCGACGAGCTGGCGCTGCTGGCCGACCCGGCCGCGGAACTGGCCGGTGTCGAGCAGGACGTGAAGAGCCTGTCCCTGGAACTGGAACAGAAGCGGGCGGAGAAGTTCGCCCTCCTTGAGCAGGTAGCCTCGCTCCGTCGGCGGCTCGACCAGCAACAGGAGTTGAGCCGGCAGTTGGAGTCCCGAAGCAAGGAGTTGGCCGGAGTGCGGGCGGCCGAGGAAACAGCCCGGAAGCAGGTCCGCGAGTACCAGGAACTCGCCGATCAAGCGGAGAGCATCCAACAGGGGTCGGAACAGTTGGCCGAGGCCCGCCAGCGCCTCGATGCGCTGGAAAGCGTCCGCGCCCAAGTCGACTTGCTGGAACGGGAGCGGACCGGCCTGAGCCGCGACATCGACGTGAAGCGGGCGCGCTTGGAGTCGGACCTGCAAGGGCTACAAGCGCGGGCCGAAACACTGCTGGCCCCGAAAGCCCACGGCCGACCCGCCCTCGAGGCCGAACTGGTTAGCGTCCAGTCCGGCGCTGAGCTTTTGGAGGAACAGGGCCGGGAAATCGCCGCCGGACGTGAAACGATGGTCGGCTTGGCGTCGGAGATCGGCCAAGTTGAAAGCGCCATCGCCCGTTGCGTCGACGAAGGCAAGGAGTTGCGCAACAAGCTCCAACTGCTCCAACACCCGTCCAGCGGCGGAGCAGTTTGCCCGCTGTGCCTCACCCCGCTGAGCGAGGACGGCTGCTACCGGCTAGCCGGGGATTACGAGAACGAGATCCAGGCCAAGCTCTCGGAGCACAAACAGGCCAGCAAGCGACTAGACCACCTCAAGGAACGCCGGTCGGAGTTGGAGATTGACCTGCCCCGCC
This sequence comes from Dehalococcoidia bacterium, assembly GCA_965197575.1. GTDB lineage: Bacteria > Chloroflexota > Dehalococcoidia > Lucifugimonadales > UBA3495 > VXOI01. Next base: position 3,063,991 of record OZ240214.1, on the reverse strand, counting down.
GGGAGGACGCCCTCGCCAAGTCCCGGAACAAGCGGCAGTTACGGATAAGAGACCTGGAAGCCGGAATCGAGGATGCGCGGGCGGCCCAGGTCGAGTTGGACGAATCGGCGGCCAGGATGGACGATTTGCAGGGCCAACTGGGTTCCGGGGCTTTCGCCCTCCAGGAGTCCGCGCGGCTCCGCGAACTCGACGGCCTGTTGCGTCAGTTGGACTACGACGATCAGGCCCGTCAGCATTACTACCGGCAGACGCAACAACTGGCGGGGTTCGAGGCGCGGCAACAGTCGCTCCGCCAGGCCGAAGAGTCGTTGCCGGCCGCTCAAGAGAACCTGGAGCGAACGGTCCTGATGGCGCGGGAACGCTCCGGGGAAATCGACCGTCTGGGTGGCGAAATCGCCGCCGGAGAAACGGCCTTGGCCGAGCTGACCGACCTGGAGTTCCGGCTGGACGTGGCGGAAAGGCAGGAGTCGGCCGTCGAGCAAGAGAGAGAGCGGGCCCTTGCCCGCCAAGGGTACTTGCAGGGTCAGGTGGAGCGGAAAGGGACCCTGGAGCGGGAGGTCGAGGCCGAAGCGGCCCGCTTGGCCCGGCTGGAGCAGGAGCAATCGGTCTACCGGCAGTTGCAGACCGCCTTCGGACGCCAGGGAGTCCAAGCGATGCTGATCGAGACGGCGCTGCCCCGCCTGGAAGACTACGCCAACGAACTGCTGGGGAGAATGACCGACAACCGGATGCACGTCAAGCTGGAGTCCCAGCGGGAGGCGGCCTCGGGCCGGCAGGAGCCGCGGGAGACCCTGGAAGTCCACGTCAGCGACGAGCTCGGCCCGCGTCCCTACGAGATGTACAGCGGCGGCGAGGCTTTCCGGGTCAACCTCGCGTTGCGGATCGCCCTCTCCAAGGTGCTGGCCCATCGGACGGGCGCGCCGCTCCCCACCCTGTTCATCGACGAGGGGTTCGGCACCCAGGACGCCGTGGGCCGGGAGCGTGTCCTGGACGTGATCAGCGCAATCGGCGACGATTTCGAGATGGTGATCGTGATAACCCACCTCGACGATCTGAAAGAGGCTTTCCCGGTGCGCATCGAAGTCCAAAAAGACGCCAACGGCTCCACTTTCCGGCTGAGCTAGGCAACTCTTGACCAGTCCCGCCGAACCAAGTATCCGGGTACGCCGGGCCCGCCTCGAAGACCTGGACCTGCTGGTCGAGTTCAATGCCGACATGGCGCGGGAGACCGAGGGAAAAGCCCTGGACTTGGGGCTGGTCCGGCCAGGTGTAGAGGCGGTGTTGCGCGACGACGCCCTGGGGTTCTACCTGGTGGCGGAGCGCGGCGGGCAAGTCGCCGGGCAGCTTCTCATAACCTACGAATGGAGTGACTGGCGCAATGCCTTCTTCTGGTGGATACAGAGCGTGTACGTGCTCCCGCCTCACCGCCGGACCGGCGTCTACCGGGCGTTGCACGGCTACGTGACCAGCGAGGCCGAAGCCGCCGGGGTTTGCGGCCTGCGCCTCTACGTCGACCAGGACAACGAAGCCGCCCAGGGTGTTTACGCCAGCTTGGGGATGGGCCAGGCGCGCTACTATATGTACGAAGTAGAATTTTGACTACCGGCGAGCGACGCGCCACGAGCGAAGGGGCGTAAGCGCCGAAAGAGGAGGGAGAAAATGCTGCCGGACAACGTGCGAAATTTCACCACCGAGAACCACCAGGGTGTGCTGACCTGCTTCCGGCGAAACGGGGCCGCCCAGATGAGCATCGTCACCTGCGGGGCCTACCAGGATGGCGTGGCCTTCACCACCACCGAAGACCGGGCCAAGCTGCACAACCTGCGGCGCAATCCCCGGTGTTCGCTGATGATCTCCCACCCGGACTGGCGCCCGTTCGTGGTCCTGGAGGGCACGGCCCGAATCCTTTCCCCCGGCCGCGCCGACCCTGATGAACTGCGGCAAGCCCTGCGCGACGTGTTCCGCGCGGCCTCCGGCCAGGACCATCCCAACTGGGAGGAATACGACCAAGCCATGGTCCAAGACCGCCGCTCAGCCATCATCGTAGTCCCCGACCACATCTATGGAACGGTGGTGTAGACGTATCCCAAACGTGCTACGATCAGGTCACCAAGACCGGAGGCGCCAAATGGCCAAGACCGCAATGATACGGGCCCGGATCGAGCCTGAATTGAAGCGACAAGCAGAGGAGACGTTTTCGGAACTAGGGCTGTCGGCAACTGAGGCAATCACGCTTTTCTACAAACAGGTCACAGTCCACGGCGGGCTGCCGTTCGATGTGAGAATCCCCAACGCTGAGACCATAGAGGCGTTGGAACAGTCCCGTGGCGGGAAAAACCTCGAGTATTCCAGCTTCGAGGAGCTTAGGGCGGTGTTCGCCGACTTCGATTCCAGAGGCGTAGGTCTCCACGTGGCCGACAATCTGCCACGTGAAGCACTGTACGACCGCAATGCGATTCGTTGATACTAACGTGCTGCTATACGCGATAAGTCTCTCGCCGGAGGATGCTAGTACCGTTTCCAGTTAGATTTATTGATACTGGAAGGCTGCCTCTAACTCTGGATTCCTGCTTGCGCGGGAATGATTAACAGATATCCGATATAAGGCATATTCAAGTGGAAACGGTACTAGTAAGAGACTCCGGGCCCGCGAATTACTGGAGGAAGCTGAACTCTGTGTATCCGTTCAGGTCCTTCAGGAATTTTACACCCAGGCTACTCGCTCAACTCGTTACCCCCGGCTGACCCACGACGACGCTATCCAATTTATCGAATCCATCAACGAATTTCCGGTACAGGCGGTTACTCTTGAAGTGTTCCAGGCCGCGCTTTCAATAACCCAACGCTTTGGGCTGTCTTATTGGGATAGCGCTATCCTCGCCGCAGCTCGTGCCTTGGGTTGTGATGCCGTTTATTCTGAAGACATGAGTTCTGAGCAGGACTACGACGGCTTGAGGGTAATAAATCCCTTCACCTAAAGGTCGCTACCAGCCAGACCTATCTCTGGCACTGCGGGCAGAACCAGGTGCCGCGGCCTCTTATGCGGGTGGCGGCCATCTCTCCGCCGCAGTTGGGGCACGGCTCGTTGGCGTTGCGGGGGTGGGTCCAGGTGGTCATTGCTTCCGGGAACTCGGGCCAAGACTGATCACGGGCCCGGTCGTAGACCCCGAAGGCCGCGGTCAGCGCGTCAACTATTCCGCGCCGCAACCGGACTACCTCGTCCGCCGTAAGACCCGAGGCCGGGCGTTCGGGGTGGATGCCCGCCAGGAACAGCGACTCGTCGGCGTACAGGTTCCCCAGCCCGGCAGCGATGGACTGTTCGAGCAGCATCGCTTTGACCGGCGCCTTCCGGCCCGCCAGCGAGGCAGCCAGACTCTCGGTGGTGAACTCCGCCCCCAGCGGCTCCGGACCCAGCGACGGCAGCGCCGCCGCTGGGTCGTCCACCAGCCACATCTTACCGAACTTGCGGCCGTCCTCAAAACGCAGCTCCCGGCCGTCGTCCAGCGAGAACACATGCCGGATCATCGGGTGCATTTCCCTGGACTTTTCGTGCAGCCACAACCACCCGGTCATGCCCAGGTGGAGGATGAGCGTGCCCGTGGAGTTGCCGGATAGGGGGAGCAGCAGGTACTTGGCCCGCCGCCGGACGTCTTCTATCCTGCTACCCGCTAAGGAACCGGCAAACTCGGCCATCGGCGGGGTCTTCACTGTATTGTCCCAGCCGACGGCGGCAGCCGTAATAGTTCGCCCCGGCAGCCCGGCGCGCAACAGGTTGCGGCGCACGCCCTCTACTTCAGGAAGCTCGGGCAATCAGCTCCGAAGCACTCCAAGGGTGACTTCCTGTCCCTCGATCTTCACGGTCTCGGACGTTGCGCCGTCATCGGGCGGGCCGGCCACTAACTGGTTACTCAGCGTTTCCTCCACGATGTATCCGGAAAACGCGCCGGTCATTACGCGGGCCAATTCTTCCGGGGCTTCGTAGTAGGTCGTGATGCGGTCGGTGACCTCGAATTTGGCGGAACGGCGCAGGTTTTGGATGCGGTGCACCAACTCCCGGGCCAGCCCTTCTTCGGCCAGTTCTGGGGTGATGGCCCCGTCCACCGCCACCATGTAGCCGGCTTCCAGCGAGACCGTGTATTGGCCGACCGTCACGGTGGCCTCGGCTTGGTCACCGGCCTCGGCGCGGGCCTGCCGGAAGAGGTCGGAGTCGTCTTCCAGCGCCTGCACCTCTTTGATGTTCAGTTCTTCCAGCACCTGCGGGGCCACCTGCCGCAGGTAGTCCCGCTCCACCGGAGTCCGCGTCTTGACTGCCACGTTGGCCAGGGGTTGACGGACCTTCAGCCCGGCCTTGGATCGGGCGGCGCGGCCCATGCTTGAAATGCGTACCGCCAACTGGGTGGCCTCCATCAGCGGCTGGTCGATCAGCGACTCGTCGGGCTGCGGGAACTCCGCCAAGTGGACGCTGTCCGGCGCGTCCGGGTCCACCGAGCAGACCAGGTTACGGTAGATTTCCTCGGCCACGAAGGGGGCCAGGGGCGCCATCAGCTTGGCCACGGTGACGAGGCAAGTGTGCAGGGTGATGTAGCCCGACAGCTTATCGGCGTCGCCCTCGTTTCGCCAGAAGCGGCGGCGGCTGCGCCGGACGTACCAGTTGGAAAGTTGGTCGATGAATTCCTGGATGCGCCGCCCCGCGTTGGTGGGGTCGTAGCCGTCCAGGTGACGGTCGACCTGGGCTACCAGCGTGTTCAGCTCGGACAGCACCCAGCGGTCGAGCTCGTTCTCGGGCCGCCAGTCCGCCGGGCGCTGGTCCGGGTGGAACTTGTCGATGGCCGCGTAGCCAGTGAAAAACGAGTAGACGTTCCACAGGGTGAGCATAACGCGCCGCAGCGTCTCGTTGACCAACCGTGAGGAGAAACGCCTCGCCTCACCGGGCTGTGATGCGGTGAACAGATACCAGCGCAGGGCGTCGGCGCCGTGCTCGTCCAGCACCGGCAACGGCTCCACTACATTGCCGACCCGCTTGCTCATCTTGCGGCCGCGCTCGTCCAGCACCAGACCCAGGCAGATGACGTTTTTGTACGACGGCTGGCCCTTGAGCAGTGTCGAGAGTGCGTGAAGGCTGTAGAACCAGCCACGGGTCTGGTCGACCGCCTCGCAGATGTAATCAGCGGGAAAGCGCCCGTCCTGCTCCATGCCGCCGTTCTCGAAGGGATAATGCCACTGGGCGAAGGGCATCGCGCCGGAGTCGAACCAGCAGTCCATCACCTCCGGGATGCGGGACATCGTGCCGTCGCAGCCGTCGGCGTCGCAGGCGAAGGTGATTTCGTCGACGTAGGGGCGATGCAGATCGAGGCCGGCGAGGCTCCCGGCATCCGGTCCCAGGTGGGCCGCCAGCTCCTCCAGGCTGCCTACGCATACCTGGTTGCCGCACTGGCTGCTGCACTGCCAGATGGGGATGGGCGTGCCCCAGTAGCGTTCGCGGGAGATGGCCCAGTCCACGTTGTTGCGCAGCCACTCGCCGAAGCGCCCTTCCTTGATGTAGTCGGGATACCAGTTGATGCGGCTGTTGCCGTCCACCAGGTTGTCCTTCAACGCCGATGTGCGGATGTACCAGGAACTCTTGGCGTAGTAGAGCAGCGGGGTGTCGCAGCGCCAGCAGAAGGGGTAGGTGTGACGGTAGACGTCGCGGTGGTGCAGCAGCCCGCGCTCCTTCAGGTCGGCCATGATTTCTTCGTCGGCGTCCTTCACGAACTTGCCGGCGAAGGGATAGTCGCCGGTGACGATGCCCTGCAAGTCCACCGGCTGCACGAAGTCCAGTCCCTTCTCGCGGCCCAACCCCAGGTCCTCGTCGCCGAAGGCCGGGGCGATGTGAACGATACCCGTGCCGTCCTCCATCGAGACGAAGTCGGCGGCGACGACTCTGGGCGCGAAATCTCCTGCCCCGTCCGCAGACGCCAGAACACCCGCGTCAAACCGGCTGATTCTCGAACCGAACTCTCCAGGGGAATATAGCGGCGTGTAGGCGAGTCCCACCAAGTCTTGGCCCTTTATCGTTGCCTCTACGGTATATTCCTGCCGAATGTTGGATTCCAACAGCGCCGATGCCAGCACCAAGCGCTCAGGACCATCCTCTCCTTCCAGTTCTACCACGGAATACTCGGCGTCCGGGTCCACGGCTAGGGCTGTATTGCCAGGCAGAGTCCACGGTGTGGTGGTCCACGCCAAAAGGTACAGCGGCACTTGGTCGCCGTATGACCATATCAGGAGCGCTTGGAGATGCGGCGGATCCTCAGTCTTTTGAAGGTCTACCCGGAACTTGACGAACACCGATGGGTCGGGCGTGTCTTCCTGGTAGCCCAAGGCTAACTCGTGGGAGCTGAGGCTGGTTACGCAGCGCGGACAGTGAGGGGTGCCGCGCATACCTTGATACAGCAGCCCGCGGTCCCACAACGATTTTATGATCCACCAGCCGGTCTCGATGTAGTCGTTATCGAGGGTGACGTAGGGATCGTCCATGTCCACCCAGAAACCGATGCGGTCGGTCATAGTCTCCCACTCTTTAACGTAGCGGAAGACGCTCTCGCGGCATTTCCGGTTGAACTCCTCGATGCCGTACTCTTCGATTTCGCGTTTGCTGGTGAGGCCCAGTTCGTTCTCTATTTGCAGTTCGACGGGCAGGCCGTGGGTATCCCAACCGCCCTTGCGCCGCACCTGGTAGCCCTTCATGGTGCGGTAGCGGCAGATGACGTCCTTGAACACGCGGGCCAGAACGTGATGGATGCCGGGGCTGCCGTTGGCGGTGGGCGGCCCTTCGTAGAGCATGAACACCGGGGCGCCGGCGCGCTCCGACTCGGTGCGCCGGAAAACGTCCTTTGCCTTCCAGTCTTCAAGAACCCTGGCGTCCAACTCCGGGAAACTAACGCGGCTGGAAACGGGGCTAAACATACGACTCAACCGTCTGGGTTAGGGTGTGTAAGCAGAAAGCGTCTATATCAGGCCATTATAACGCGGTGGGCCAACTGTGATACCCGCACTCGGCAGCGCGTGAATTCAGGTGAGGGGATCGGCGGGCTGACTCGGGCGGGAGTATGACGCCTACAGCAGCGACAACTATCCGGCAGGCGGCTGGACCTCCGGGAGTTTCGTCCGGGAACCGGAGAGGGCTTCCCGACCACGGCTGGCCGAGGCCTTGAAAACAGCCATACCGCCCGGTCAACCCACCGTCTCCCCGGTCTTTCGGAAAGACCTCATCCTCTCCCGTTTGGATGTGTTGGCCGGCTTACAGGAATACTCCAACAAATGGGGAAGAAGGGTTTCGGATGCCCGCCGTACCGTAAACCCCACTACTTCCCCTATTTCGCCTTCCTCGATATGCTCCGACTCCGTGCTGTAGTGCGCTGTCCAGCCTTCGGTTACGGCCTCGCTGTGATTTGCCGGTGTGCCATTGTGGAAGAACAGAGTATCGGTTTCCCTGCGATATTCAACAACTAGATTGACTATCATACCGGTCTTTTGGAACCTTTCCGGCAGCAAGTGAGGCAACAACAACTCAGCGGCGTCGAAGAATTCGATGCCAAGGCATCTGCCCCCGGAATCGACGTCTACAACCAGCCCCAAGTGGTCCTTGTCGTCTTCCGTAATGGAGTAGCTGCCTTCATACTTGCCCTTCCCGTCGGAGAGGCAGGAGACAGACAAGATGTCCCAGTCATTAACGTACCCATACTTGATTGCCATCTGCATGGCGTTCCTTTCCTGCTACGCAACCGGCGGTCCAGGTGCGCCGTTATTACAAAATAGGTTTCCCTACCGGTGCTCACCGTTACCCTCAGATAGTTTCCGCGACTTCCCAATTCCGGAAACCACTTCCAAAGGCGTTTCGTCTCTGGGTCCTGATCTTCTTCAAAGTCGGGCTGGCGGACAGTTTCCTGGATACGGTCGACGGTCACCTGACCTGTTCTTTCCGGGTGGTCGCGCCATATATGCCCGCTGATTAGATAGGCGATGCCGTTGTGGGTGAATCCTGGATTCAAGCTGTACTGACCATGCTATGGCGGTCGCCTACCCCTACTCGAAAACTTCCCGCACCGGCAGGGTGAAGCCTGGCAGCACCGTGCCGCCGTCCAGCACGCCGTCCTCCACGCCGTCCTCGGTGAGGGTGAAGACTGGAGCGCCTGAAGGGCGGACATCAATGGTTCGTGTTTCCGGGTTCGCCACCCAGACGAGGGTAACGCCGTAACTCAGCCACATTAGGGCCTTGGCTTCGACCTCCCGCCGGGTGTCGCTGGGGGAGACAATCTCCACTACCAAGTCGGGGACTAACTCCAAGTATCCTCGTATCCTTGCGTCCAGCGGCAACCGCTCCGCCGATACAAAAGCCACGTCCGGCTCCCGCACCGTATCCGGGCCCCGTTCCAACCAGACGCCAGTATCGGAGGCGAAGAGAGTGCCCAATCGCCTCGGTTTAACGAAATTTCCTAGTCCGACGGCAAAGTTGACTACAATCTTGCCGTGTTCTCCCCCAGCCGACACGGTCTCGTGGAGCACCCCCCGGATAAGCTCGCCCTTGACTCCCTTGCTGTCCAGGACGAGCAGGTCATCGGCGGTCAGCAGCTTGTTCTTTGCTGTTGTCATAGCAGCAACGGTGCGCTTTGAGATTAGTTTACGACATTATACTCGTTGGGGCCGCTCCAATCGCGGTCACCCGTCGCTCTCCGTCCCCGATGGTTATCGCTAGCCACCCGAGCCGCTCCGCATCTCCACCGATCTCTCGCCGGTTACGGGGTCGGACGGGTCGTGGTCGGCCAGGAATCCGACGGCTACTGCCGACAGCGTCTCGAAATGAAGCCCGGTCCGTACGCCGAACTCCGCCGACAGCCGGGCCACCGCCGCGTTCTCGTCCGCCTGCACCAGGGTGACGAAATCATAGTGACCCAGCACGGCGTATTGCCCCAGGACTCGCGCCCCCTCCACGTCCAAGGAAGTTGCTGTATCGGTCACCAGGTCCGGGTTGTTGCGCAGCATCCGTTGACCCTCGTGGCTCAATGTCCCCAGCAGGAAATACATCGCCATAGTCTCACCCTCCCATCTCGTATCAACCTTGTATCAACGACGTAGGGGCGATTCGCGAATCGCCCCTACGGTGCCTTGCTCATGTCCCTTGGGGACAGCTAGGCTTTCTGGTAAATCTTGCTGCCGGATTCCCGGAACTCGCGGGACTTCTCTTCCATGCCCTCTTCGAAAGCCGTTTCCACGGCCACGCCCCGGTTCTTGGCGTACTCCCGCACGTCTTGGGTGATCTTCATGGCGCAGAACTTGGGGCCGCACATGGAGCAGAAATGGGCGACCTTGGCCCCTTGGGCGGGCAGGGTCTCGTCGTGATAGTCGCGGGCCCTTTCCGGGTCCAGCGCCAGGTTGAACTGGTCGTCCCAACGGAACTCGAAACGGGCCTTGGAGAGTGCGTCGTCCCAATGCTGGGCCATCGGATGGCCCTTGGCCACGTCGGCCGCGTGGGCGGCGATTTTGTAGGTGATCACGCCTTCCTTCACGTCATCCCGGTTGGGCAGGCCCAAGTGCTCCTTGGGCGTCACGTAGCAGAGCATGGCCGTGCCGTACATGCCGACCATGGCCGCGCCGATGCCCGAGGTGATGTGGTCGTAGGCTGGGGCAATGTCCGTAACCAACGGGCCCAGGGTGTAGAACGGGGCCTCGTGGCACACCTCGATCTGCCGGTCGACGTTCTCCTTGATCTTGTGCAAGGGGACGTGGCCGGGCCCCTCGATCATCACCTGAACGTCGTGTTCCCAAGCGTACTTGGTCAACTCGCCGAGGGTCTCCAACTCACCGAACTGGGCTTCGTCGTTGGCGTCGGCGATGCTGCCGGGGCGCAGGCCGTCGCCCAAGGAGAAGGAGACGTCGTAGGCCCGCATGATCTCGCAGATTTCACCGAAGTGAGTGTAGAGGAAGTTCTCTTGGTGGTGGGCCAGGCACCAACCGGCCATGATCGAGCCGCCCCGGGACACGATGCCCGTGATGCGGTTGGCGGTCAGCGGCACATAGCGCAACAGCACGCCGGCGTGGATGGTGAAGTAGTCCACGCCCTGTTCGGCCTGCTCGATCAGGGTGTCCCGGTAGAGTTCCCAAGTCAGTTCCTCGGGGTTGTCTCCCACTTTCTCCAGGGCCTGATAGATGGGCACGGTTCCGATGGGGACCGGCGAGTTGCGCAGGATCCACTCGCGGGTGGTGTGGATGTCGCTGCCGGTGGAGAGGTCCATCACCGTGTCGGCCCCCCATCGGGTGGCCCACAGCATCTTCTCCACCTCTTCTTCGATGGAGGAGGTGATGGCGGAATTGCCGATGTTGGCGTTGACCTTCACCAAGAAGTTGCGGCCGATGATCATCGGCTCCGACTCCGGGTGGTTGATGTTGGCGGGGATGATGGCCCGGCCGCGGGCGACTTCCTCCCGGACGTATTCCGGGTCGATGCCCTCCCGGATGCCGATGTATTCCATCTCCGGGGTGACTATGCCCTTGCGGGCATAGTGCATCTGCGTGACCGCTTGGCCGTTCTTGGCCCGCAACACGTTCCGCCGCAGGGCCGGGTAGGGCTGGGCCCTGGTCTTGCCGGTCACGGTGATGGGGTGCCCTTCGTATTCCTCGACGCCGCCCCGGCCCAGGATCCAGTCGCGGCGCAGGGCCGGCAGTCCTTGGGCCAGGTCCAGCCTTGCCGCAGAGTCGGAGTAGGGGCCGCTGGTGTCGTAGATGGAAAGAGGCGGGTTCTCCTCCTGCCCGAACCGCCCGGTGGTGGGATTGAGGGTCACCTGACGGAAGGGCACCCGGACCGACGGCGAAGAGCCTTCTTTGTAGACCTTCTCGCTGGCGGGGAAGGTGGACTTGCCTTGGATCTTGGTGGTGTATTCGGTCTGTACCATCGCGGGCCTCCCAAAATTAAATAGGGGCCGCCAGCAAAAGGTGTTGGCGGCCCCTAAGTCGACTAACGCACAAAGCGCCGCTTCCCTCCGCTGGCATTACCCAGATCAGGTTCGCAAGGGTCGGTGGCATACGGCCACCCTCTCAGCCCGGCTCAACCGAGCTCCCCTACGTGCCCAGGAGATAGAGTTGTTAAGCCCCCGGCGCACGCCGGGCAATACATAAATACGACGCACCGGGTTGCCGGGATTATAGGAGCGTGCGCGGGAAGGTGTCAACCGGCGGGAAAAGCTGGACGCCGTAGCCGGGGCCGCTCTGCCCCGAATTGGCCGCTACATAATATTGCCAACCGAGATTGGGGTTGTGATAGACTGGCCTTCGCCAAATTTCACACCCGAGGAGTCATTTATGCCTATACTCCGGACCCGTTTCTTGCTACCCATTCTGGCCATTTTGAGTGCCGTCCTGGTCTTGGCGGCATGTAGCGAACCCACGCCCACCCCGCAACCCACGGCGACCCCAGCGCCAACGCTCCCCAGCACCACGGCAGCCTCGGTGCTTGACTATCTCGAGAAAGTCAACTATCAGGAAACTTGGCAACTGTGGCCCGGCAAGGGAGAAAAATACCAGGGCGACGAGCCCCACGGTATGCTCCTCACCACCTATTTGAACCAGGTGGCCTTTGACGCCCTCGATGGCAAGAAAGGCGTAATGCCCGACGGCGCGATCATAGTCAAGGAGAACTACACCCCGGAAGGCGTCTACGACGCCAACACGGTTATGTATAAGAAATCGGGCTACAACCCCGACCACAACGACTGGTTCTGGCTCAAGGTTCTGGCCGACGGCACGGTAGCGAAGGAAGGCATGGTGGAAGGCTGCCAGATGTGCCACGGCGACGCCAAAGACAACGACTACGTCTGGACCGGGCCGCTGAATTAGCGCACGGCCCTTTGCTCCCCGACGTTTATCCCCATGTTGGGAACGGATTACCGGAATTCTGATTATCCCCGGCTGCTCCAAGCGTCGCCAGACGAGCAGCCGGGGTTTTTGGCGGGTTCTTCTCCCGCCGCCTGACATCCGGGTCGCACGCAGCGTACACGGCGTACATATTGAGGCTACCCCGCCTGCCGGGTGGCTAACGCCCGGGGGCGGAACAGGCGCCAGACGGGGGTCGTGAATCCGGGGAGCAGGCCGCCGCCGGTTAATTCGTCGTCCTCGCCCAAGGTTTGCGGTTCGGCGCCGGGGCGGTAGACGGTTACGGTGACGCGCTCCGGGTCGGCCACCCATACCTGTTGCGAGCCGTAGCTGAGCCACATCCACGCCTTGGCTGCTATTTCAGGATTGGAGTTGCGGGGCGACTTGACCTCTATGGCTAGGTCGGGGGCCAGGTTAGGGTAGCCCTGTGTGCCCGGCGGGATGCGGCCTGGAGCAATCCAAGCCAAATCGGGGCACCGCACGGTGTCGGGGTCCAAGTCCAGATGGTAGCCGGGTTCACCGACACGAAGGTCTCCGTAACCCTCCGTTGCCACATAGTGGGCCAGTGCGTAAGTAAACCAGACGAGTACCATGGCGTGGGGGTCTCCGGTTCCCATCTTTTCGACCAAAACTCCTCGAATGAGCTCGTACCGTTTGCCGTATCCGCGCGGCAACGCCAAGAGATCGTCGGCGGTCATCAGTTTGCTTGTGGTGGTCATAGTCCATTCGCCATCCGGGTGGGGTAGGCACGGGCGGTTTTTCGCCCGTTGCCGCATTGTAGCACGGGGGATTATCCATCGACGCAACATGCCCGGCGGGGATGTTATCGGTGCCCAGCCGCGATTGACAGCCGGATTGCCCTAACCCTACAATCCGGCCAAAGCAGTGCGGTCAAATTTATCCCGCTATATCCCGCTATATTGGTGGCGCAGCCAATCTGTCGCCGTTAAGGAGGCCCTGATGCCAGATTATCCGAAAGTGGTCTACAAAGAAGAAGGTATGCGCGAGGGCATGCAGATCGAGAACGCCAACATCTCCGTCGATGACAAGGTGGGGTTGCTGGACCAACTGTCCGACACCGGCCTGAAAAACATCGTCGTCGGCTCCTTCGTCAGCCCCAAGTGGACGCCCCAGATGGAGCGCATCGACGAAATCGTCACCCGCTTCACCCCCAAGCCCGGCGTCACCTACACCGCGCTGGCCCTGAACTCCCGCGGCGTGGAGCGCGCCCGCGCTTATTCGCCGCCCCTGACCATCGAGCGCGACTCGTTCCCGCGCCTTAGCTGCCATATGTGCGACGTGTTCACCCGCCGCAACACCAACCGCAGCCAGATGCAGGAGATGGAGCGCTGGCCGCAGATTGTGGCCCAGGCCCAGGAACTCAACATCAAGGAGGCCGGCATCGGCTGCAACGCCAGTTGGGGGTCCAACTTCTTGGGCGGGTTCCCGGTGGACAGCCTGATGACCCTGCTGGAGAAGGAACACGGCATGTGGGACGAGGTGGGCATCGACGTCCGCAGCGTCTCGATGGGCGACCCGATGAGCCACTGCACCCCGGCCAAGGTCGAGGAGAGCCTCTACCGGGTCAAGGAGCGCTGGCCGGAGATCGACCACTTCCGCCTGCACCTGCACAACGGGCGCAACATGGCCATTGCCTCGGCCTACGCTGCCATGCGCACTCTCGGCCCCGACGACACGCTGGAGCTGGACGGCACCATCGGCGGGTTCGGCGGCTGCCCCTACTGCGGCAACGGCCGCGCCACCGGTATGGCCCCCACCGAAGACCTGCTTCACATGATGGACGACATGGGCGTCGACACCGGCGTCGACATCGACAAGCTCATTGACTGCGTTTGGACCGCCGAGCGCATCATTGGCCGTGAGCTATACGGCCATGTCTCCAAGGCCGGGCCGCGCCCCAAGACTCCCGACCAGCTCTACGACATGAACGCGCCGTTCATCGAGACGCTGGAAGAGGCCAGGCACTTCAAGATGGGCCCCGAGGTCTACGAAGGGGGCATCTACCCCTACAGCCAGCCCATCGAAAGCCCCTACCGCGACCGCGTGGACGCGGGCATCCCGGCCTTCGATTCCGCCGACGGCGACTTCCCCTGGAAGCAGGACTGGTTCCCCGCCAAAGACTAACCGATGACCGGGAAATTGGAAGTCTGAAGGGCCGTTTCTAATTCAGCGGCCCATCAGGGGCTTTTGTAAGGCCGCCTTCTGATTATAATGAGCTAATAGCGCTACGCGCGGTGGTGCTTCAAAATGAAACGTGAGAGAAAAGGGAGGCGTTCGGCCTTTCTTGATGGTCTTGCAAGAGTGTTTGACCTTGGGGGCACATTGCACCGTCGGCGCTATGTCAGTACCGGCTTTGCAAAGGACGTTGAAGCGATGAGGTTGGACTGGGTCTCTATCGGGAACGACATGAGAAGCGCCATTGCGAAGTTTGAGTGCCAGGAAGCCCACAGGATTGGGAAGTCGCGCGAGACCGGTGAGTAGCGAGCGAGAAACTCAACCCCAATCCGCGAATCAGCCTGCCACACGGCAGGCTGATGTCGTTTCTGCGGAGCAAAGGGAGGTGAGATTCACCGACGAGGCTTGGAGCGGGCCTTTGCCTCCGCCGGATGTTCTTCGGAGTTACGAGGATGTCGTCCCCGGCGCAGCCGAGAGAATTCTGGTTATCACCGAAAACCAGTCGAAGCACCGAATGGCGATGGAGAAAGACGCGCAGAAAGGGGACTTCAGAATAACCTATCTCGGCTTGGCCACGGCGTTCACTCTGTCCCTGACGCTGATCGGAGTTGGCGCTTTTACAGTTTACATCGGGTATGCTTGGGCCGGAACTTCCATAGTAGGCGTGAACAGTAGGCGTGAACGTGGCTGGCCTGGCCGGTGTCTTCGTATACGGCTCCAATGTTCGGCGGGCGCAATCCGAGAGGTTCTCCGACAGGGAAATCCCCCGTTGAATGGACTAACCCAGGGACTAACACCATACTGACTCCAAGAATACCAACCCAGGAGGCAAGCCATGACCTCGGCCAATCCTACCGACCCCAACCGTGTGCTGCTAACGGGGGAGAATTCCTTTATTCGCCTTGCGGAAGGAAACGAGCAGACTACCCGGGCCAGCCACTGGCGGGTCCTGCTGTCGCCGGTGGGCGGCGGCCATGCATTGTTTATGAAGAGTGAGCTAACCGACGGCGTCCGTATCTACGCCGACAACATCGCCCTGGCCCGCTGGCTGCAAGAGGAGATTGAAAGCCTGCTGTTCCCGGAGTTCGCCGACCAGACCATTCCGGTGGAGGAAGCGGAGTTCGAGAAGAAGGGCGACACCTTTTCCTATTGGACCGAGACTATTGAGGGCGACGACGATCAGATCTCGCTGACCTGGCACGACTTCCTGGAGCCCTTCATGCTCACCGTTCCCGCCGGTTCGCCGCAGCGTCCCCACGGAGTGTACAGCTGCTTCACACCCGCGAAGGCCGCGCGGATCACCATAAACGGCGACCAGGCGTCAGGAGAAGTGGTCCGAGAAATGCGAGGCGACAAGCAAAGCAGCACCGCCTGCCTGGCCTGGTCGGAGACTTGGGTGCGGCCGTAGCGAATAATTACAAGGCAGGCTCTGGTACACTGAAACGGAGCGATGAGACAATGGACGCCCCTACGATAGCCGCCTTGTCTTCCTTGGCCGTCGCCTTGGTTGCCGTTATCAGCTTGGCCGCCCCGGTCTATCTCCGTCTGGGTCGGCTGGAAGCCGAGGTCAAAGCTGGTCGGGAACGCGCTGACGCCCAGCACGCTGAATCGAGAGAACGCGCCGACGCTCAACATGCGGAGACTTTGGCGGAAATCCGACGGCTGGCCGACGCCCTTGGCTCGCACTCCCACGCGCCGGACGGCGGGATTATCTTTCGCATACCTCCCCAAGGCGGCTTGCCTCAGCCGGAATAGTGCTGCTGAGGCTCCGCGGGAGTCGGTGCGCCGCAACGATGGGTTACATTCTTGGGCCCCTGTATCGCTTTGCCGGGCTATCGGCACAGCAATCCGGAATTACGCTTTATTGACGGACGGGGGTGTTGTTCAGGCCTTCCTCGGCTTGCGGAAAACCAAAATTTCCGTGGCGCCTTGTCCGCTGGCAGAGACTATGTAGCGGTAGTTGCGGCCCACCAATTCATATACGTGGGATGCCGGGGCGTGGTGAAGGTCCAGGTTGGGCAAAGTATCCATTACCCACTTGGGAATTCTGCTCATATCGTATTTCTGACTATCCCATGCGTACCATCCGCCAATTTGTTCCCAGCTGGCCGGGTCAGGCGCGGAGCTTATAGAGTGCTTTATTACATGGGGATGAGAGGACGATTGTAGTGTGCGCTTGCAGGACTGGCACCGGTATGGATTTTTGTGGGGGTACTTTCTGAGGCGTATGGTTGCGCCATCGCAATACGGGCATTGAGCGGGTGCCGGATGTGTCGCCAATTGCTCATAATGATTTTGGCTCTTAGTCCCGTTTCCTCCCTGGTTTCCCGCGCTGCGGCCTGCTGGTATCCTTCTTTGCCGTCAACGTTTCCACCCGGCAAAGACCATTTGTACTTTTCCTTCCCATACCCACGTTGAATCAACAGCACCTGGCCCGATTTATTCTCAACCAGGCAGAAAGCGACCGGCATCAGTCCCTCTTTTCAGCCGTTCACCGCTACCACCCTGGGGCGCCGGGGGGCAGGCCGAGGGCTACCCGGCCGCCCTGCTCGAAGTTGGCGGGCAGGCCGGCGGCGTGCATCATGGCGGCGTTGATGTCGCGGAAGTAACGTTCCAGCAGGTTGCCGCGGCGCACGGCGTTGGTGCCCGAGGCGTGGTACAGTTTGTCGATGGCCCGGGCCGCCTCATGGACTCCGTGAGTGGTGGCCAGCCTGCTCTGTAGTATTTCTTCGCTCAGGTCGGGCTTGCCCGACTGGACCGCCTCCCACAGTTCGCCCGCCGCGTGCAGGACGTAGGCCCGCGCCCCGCTGATGATGCCCTCTGCCTGGCCGACGGCCAGTTGCACGGGAGCCCGGTCCCGGAGCAGCGCCGGATTCATCGTGGTGGCCGACGACGTGGCCAGTTCGATAAAGGCGTCCATCGCCCCTCGGGCCATCCCCAAGGCATTGCCGGCCAACAGGGTGAAAGCGGTCGCCAGCGCCGCCCGGGCGTTGAACAACGGGGCTGTCTCTACGGACTCGGACGCCAGCGCGAAGGTGCGTTCCGCCGGGACGAACAGTTCTTCTACCGACACGTCGTTGCTGCCGGTGCCCCGAAGCCCGATGACCGACCAGTTGTCGTGGACCGTCGCCGCGCCGATGGGGAGCGACATCATGCGCAACTCCGGCAGCCCGTCGTCCTTGTAGCGCGGGCCGTTCTCGTCCGTCACTATGCAGTTGAGAAACAGCCAGTTGGCGTGCAGGCAGCCGCTGGCGAAGTCCCAGCGGCCGTTGACCACGTAGCCGCCGTCGGAGGTCCGCGCCGTTCCTTCGGGGCGGAAGGAGCCCGCTCCCCGGAGACTTGGCGGAGAGCCTACCAGTTCTCTGGCCGTCGTCGGCTCCAGCCAGCCGGTATACAGGGAAATGGAACCTGCGATCAAGCAACACCAGCCAACCGATCCGTCGGCGATGGACAACTGCTCGACGACTCGGAAGGCGGTCAGGGGGTCGACTTCGGGCCCGCCCAGGGAGTTGGGCATATACATTCGAAAGAGACCGGCCTCGTCCATGGCCGCGACGATGGCGGCGGGCAGTTGCCGGGTCTCCTCGATTTCGTCCCGCGATTCGACAATTAGTGGCCGCAGCGCTTTGGCTGCGGCCACCATGTCCTGCTTGGATGCGGTCGTCACTTATACGCCCTCACCCTAACCCTCTCCCAGAGGGAGAGGGGATTTTGTAGTCACTTAGGCCGAGGTGCAGGCGATGGCCTTGACGTTGACGGCCATCTCGGGCAGGTCGTGGGCGGCCCAAGTTGCCCCGCCGTCGTGGGTGCCGAACACCTCGCCCTTGCGGGTGCAGAAGTACACCTGCTCCGGAGCGCGGTCGTTAACGGCGATGCCGAAGGTGGTGCTGAGGGGCGCGATGCCCTGGTCGAACCGGCCCCAGGTGTCACCGGCGTCGGTGGAGCGCATTATGCCGCCCTGCTCGCTGCCGAAGTTGAGGCCGACGCAGGCGTAGAGCGTGCTGGGGTCGTTGGGCGCGACCTCGACGCCGCGGGAGTAGCGGATCTCGGAGAAGTCCTCGAACTTCAGGTCGTCCCAGTTCTGTCCCCGGTCGCGGGTGCGCCACACGCCGGTGCGGTTGGAGATGAAGACGGACTCGTTGACGCCCACGGTAACTCCGTGCAGGTCCATCAGGTCGACGTCGCCGTCGAACACGCTGTTCACGATGGTCCAGGTCTTGCCCCCGTCGGAGCTGTGGGCCGCGCCGCCCACTTCCAGCGCCGCGTAAATCTGGTTGGTGTCGCCCGCCTCGATGCCGATGCCCAGGATGCGCGTGGCGAAGGCCATCTGGACCGAGTCAGGGTTGGAGATGGTGGAGACGTACTCCCAGTTCTCGCCGCCATCGGTGCTCTTGTACACCTCGCTCCCCTCGGTGCCCAGGAACATGATGTTGGCGTCGTGGGGGTGGAACTTGATCGACCAGACGATGCGGCCCTCGGTCATGTTCATGCGGGAGAAGCTGTCGCCGCCGTCCTGCGACCGGTATACGCCCCGCTGGGTACCGACGAAAATCGTGCTGGCATCGTTGGGGTGGACCGCGATAGCCCGCACCTGCGGCTGGGGCGGCATACCCTTGGCCAGTTTCTCCCACCGGGAATCGCCCGCCTCCTTGCGGTAGAGGCCGTCCGCCTCGGCTCCGACGTAAATAAGCGTCTTGTCAGCCATGCTCATTCCCTCCATTTGTGTTTGGGGCAATTTCAGCAGAGACACCCGCCATTGTCAATCACGGGCAGGCGCATCTGTGCTTCCGGGGTCTTTCAATTGTCGGCGGACGATAGCCGAACCCGCAGGGCAACCACGAGGGTTGCCCCTACCATACGCCCCGCCCGCAAGCGTAGGGGCAGCCCTTGTGGCTGCCTTGGGTGGACAATTGAAAGACCCTGTCTGTGCTTCCGAGGTTTGTGCCCCTGGATTTATGATGTGGTACATTACGAGGGAGTCTGGTTGGGGAAGTCGCCAGGTGTCGAACTCTGCTTTTGCTGCTGCCCTATGTTTTGCGGCGGCTTGCTGGGTATTCGTCATTGGTCATATGTTGGATTGGCAAGCCTTCGATCCAACAAAGTACTCAGTCTTACGCCTGGTCCTGTACATTGCCTATCCGGTAGCCTTTATGTCAGTGTCCGTTTTGGTTGCCGCGTTCCTATTATCCTTCAAGAAGTGATGGAGTCCTTCAGGAGTTTGTAGAGCAAGCTGGGCTACTCGCTTGTTCCTGCGGGCTTTCTACAAGCCCTGAACCATTACGCATTCCAAATTCCCTCAGCCCTGACGCGCCAATACCAGCGCACGGACGCTTTCGGCCCCGGCGGACTTCAGGGCGGCGGCGCATTCCGACAGGGTGCTACCGGTGGTGGCTACGTCGTCGATCAACAGCACCTTTACGCCGGCGGGCACGGCGCGGGCGGCGAAGGCTCCTGCCACGTTGCTGCGGCGTTCCTCCGCGGACCGGGTTTCCACCTGCGGGACCGAGTCGCGCACGCGGGCCACGAGGTCTTCGCGGAACTCCAGGCCGAGGTTTCCGGCCAAGCGCCGGGCCAACAGCGACGACTGGTTGTAGCCCCGGCGGCGGAGCCTGCCCGGATGCAACGGCACCGGGACCACCATGTCGGCGGGGATGGGCGTTCCCTGGAAGTATTCGGTTAGCAATTGGCCCAACGGCTCTCCGGCGGCGCGCAATCCCCGGTACTTGAGGCGGTGTATGCCCTCGCGGACCACGCCCTCGAACAGGAAGGGAGCGCGCAACGAATCGAAGGCGGGCGGTTTTCCCCGGCACCAGCGGCAGCGGCCCGAAGTGCGCGGTTGAGCGCAAGTTGGGCAGAAGGGCTGCTCCAGCCGCTTGAGACCACTGGTGCAATCGCCGCAAATGACGCTGCCTTCCCGTTGGCAACCGAGACAATGCAACGGGAAAATCAGGTCGAGGGCGCTGTGGGCGAGGTCAGATAGAATCCCCATTTCCCATCCCCAGCGCAGCCCAGCGGGCCAGTATCTCCGTGTCCCTGGAAAACGCCAATTCCGGCGGCGTTCCCGGATCGAAGAAGCCGGTTTCCAGCGCTTCCGGCCCAGGGGCCAGCACGCCGCCGGTCTCGCGGGCGCTGAACGCCACCACTATCACCGGGTCTCCGGGGATGGAGAACACGCCGATCAGCCCGGTGACCTCGGCCTCCAGTCCGGTCTCCTCCCAAGCCTCGCGGGCCGCCGCCTGCTCCACGACCTCGCCCCGGTCGACGAAGCCGCCGGGCATACTCCACAGGCCGTAGCCAAGGTCGGTGGCGCGGCGGATCATCAGCACCTTGCCGTCCCTGGCGATGACGCAGACCGCGGCCACCTTCGGATCGTAGAAAACGGTGCGCCCGCAGTTGGGGCAGACCGGGCGCGGGACACCGGCAACGTCACGAGTCTCCAGTGAGGAAGCGCAAGAGGCGCAGAACCTGTCGGGTGGAGTGGTCAAAGCTACGGGCCTGTCCCATCTATAATCGACGGCATCTTGGCTTGTCTTTCTGCGCCAGCGGCGGTGTCGGTCGCGGCAGCCATTTTAGTCTTGGGCGAGTATATCAAGACCGGGGCCCCTACGCCGTTCCTCGAAACCGCGCCCACAATTCCTCCACCGCTTGACGGGTGGGCATTGAGTCCTGCGCACCGGTGACGGTGACGGCCAACGCTCCGGCCAGCGCGGCCATCCACACCGCGCCGGGCAGGTCATAGCCTTGGGCCAAGCATACGGCCAGCGCGCCGTTGAAGGCATCGCCCGCCGCCACCGAGTCTACCGCCTCCACGGGGAACGCCGTCTGCCAACCGCTCAGGCAAGGGGCCGCGTAGTATGCGCCTTGCGCTCCCAGCTTGATCACGGCAATGCCGACGCCGCGGGCCAGCAGTATATCCGCGGCCTCGGCTGCCGAATCCCGACCGGTGACCGGGAAGCCCACCAGCGCCTCGGCCTCGGTCTCGTTGGGGGTGATCACGCTGCACAGGCGGTATAACTCTTCGGGGAACGGCCGCACCGGGCCGGGGTCAAGGATGACCGTCTTCCCCGCCGCCGACGCCGCCCGCGCGGCGGACAAGGAAACTTCGAGAGGCGCTTCCAGTTGCAGCATCAAGACCGAGGCTGCGCTCATCGCCTCGATGGTGCGGGCTGCCTCCTCCGGGCCGCAGGTGGTGTTTGCGCCCAGCACCTGAATGATCCGGTTTTGGGCCGCTCCATCGACGCTGATCACCGCGATACCGGAGGACTCGCCGGGAACGGTCGCCACACGGGAAACGTCCACCCCGAAGCCGCGCATTCCGTCGAGAAGCTGCGGCCCGAACAGGTCGTCGCCGACTCTCCCGACCATGACGCACTTCGCCCCCATCCGGGCCGCCGCCACCGCTTGATTGGCCCCCTTGCCCCCGGCGTAGGTGAGGAACCGGTCGCCCACCACCGTCTCGCCCGCCTCGGGGAATCGCGCGGCGAAGGTGACCAGGTCCATGTTGATCCCGCCCAGCACTACTATAGAGGGCGCCGAAGAGGGTACGGCAGAAGGCTCACTCATGGAGGAAATTCTCCCATGCTATAATCCCGGTGGCAATTGGGATCCCTCCTTTCACCGAAGAGAACGCATGGAGCGTCAAGCTATTTCAGGAGTGTCGATATGGCCGGGGCACTGGAAGACATCAAAGTTATTGACATAACACGCACCCTCGCCGGACCCTTTTGCACCATGATGCTGGGCGACATGGGCGCGGACGTGGTAAAGATCGAGGAGCCGTCCCGGGGAGATGAGACCCGCAACTGGACCCCCTTCTGGAACGGCGAGAGCACCCAGTTCCTGACCTTCAACCGCAACAAGCGCAGCCTGACGGTCAACCTGAAGGAGCCGGAAGGGGTCAAGATCGTGCAAGACTTGGCATCCGAAGCCGATGTGATGATTGAGAGCTTCCGCGCCGGGGCCCTCGACCGCATGGGCTTGGGCTACGAGGCCATCAACAAGATCAACCCGCGCATCGTCTACTGCTCCATCTCCGGCTACGGGCGCACCGGCCCGATGGCCGAGATGCCGGGCTATGACCTGATCATCCAGGCCTACAGCGGGCTGATGAGCCTCACCGGCGACCCAGACGGGCTGCCGTTGCGGGTCGGGTTCTCCCTGGTTGACCTGTTCGCCGGGATGATGGCTTACGGGACAATCGTCACCGCCCTGCGCCACCGCGACCAGACCGGCCAGGGCCAGTGGGTCGAGGCTTCGCTGCTGGACGGGCAGGTCGCCACCCTCAGCTACCACGCCACCGGCTACATAGGCACCGGCGTGGAGCCCCATCGCATGGGTTCGGGCCACCCCAGCCTGGTCCCCTACCAGAGTTTCGCCTCCTCCGACGGCCATTTCATCGTCGGGTGCGCCAATCAGGGTCTGTGGGAGCGGTTGTGCCGGGCCATCGGTCGGACCGACCTTCTGGAAGACCCGCGCTTCACCACCAACACCGACCGGGTGAAACACCGGAAAGAGTGCGTGGAAGCCCTAAGCGAGATTTTCGACGCCGAGACCACCGATTATTGGGTCGGTCTGATCGTCGAGGCCGGGGTTCCCTGCGGCCCCATCAACCGGGTCTCGGAAGTCGTCTCCAACCCGCAGGTGCTGGCCCGCGACATGATTGTGGACGTCAAGCACCCCAACGTGCCGGACCTGAAGATTCCCAACTCACCCATGAAGCTCAGCGCCTCGCCGTCTTCCATCCGCCGTGCGCCGCCCCTTTTGGGCGAGCACAACGACGATGTGCTCGCCGAGGAAGGCTACACCCCGGAACAGATCGCCGACCTGCGGGAGCGAGGGGTCATCGGCGCCTGAAGGTGGCTCGGGGCTGGCCGTGAACTCCCCAAGGGGTTGCCGCAGGCTATAATCGGCAGTATGCACGGGCAGGGGAGTAGCGATGTTTTCGTTGTCGTCGTTGTTTTCGAGAAGAGGTAAAGAGAGGGAAGACGCCCAGGACGTTGAGTTCTCGGTGTCGAAGAAGAACTACGCCGATCTGGAGGAATGGGCTAAAGAAGAAGGCATCTCGGTAGAGGACGTGCTGTCCAAAAGCATCGCCATGTACCAAGTCGTTCGTCACTACCGGACACAGGGTCTACAAATTGCGAGTGTTAATGATGAGCGGGAAGTGCAAGCCACATTGGAGATCCCCGGCATCACGACCCTGGAATCCGACCCCTTTGCCGCCAAGCCCTCGGAGACCAGGTCAACAAGGTTTATGGCCCAACATGGGGAGCCACAAGAACCCGAGAACCCACAAAGCAGCGACGCTAAAATAATAAACACTCAGAAGGGATTGACGACAGCGATGCCGTGGTAGGACTGCCCTGGATTCAGGTCTTCAGAAATGACCCGTGCGCATCCCGCCCTTTCCGCAGCGGCTAAAATCAAAGAATCCCAATAGGTGGTCCCGTATTGCCTGTGTGTTGTGATGGCCCTCCGGACCATGGCCAAATCTAGCTCCATTACCGGCAGGATACCGAGCAAGTCGATCACTTGCTCGGCTTCTTCGGTCGAGAGCGGATTTGGGATTCGCCTGGTAACCACCGTGAAAAACTCACCGAGCACCTGCACGGATAAGACAACAGTCTCATTTTCCATGCCTGTAGTCAGCAGGTCTTGTGCTCGTGCCTGTTTCTCTGCATCGCGACGATCATATGCGTAAACCAGAACATTGGTGTCGATGAATTCTTTATCGGGCATAGAGGCCTTCCCGCGTCCACTCGCGGGGTCCCATATCGCGGCTGAGGCTCCTGAAAGAGTCCTTCAACCTTGCGATGTGTTCCTCCCGCGTAGCTACGTCGCTGTTGGCTACCGACGTCAGGTAGTCCCTCACCAACGCCGTCAAGGTGGTATTCTTGTCAATGGCGATTTTGCGGACTTTTTTGACGACTTCCTCGTCAACCTTCAACGTAATATTCATTCTGTCTCCGTTATCAAACAGCAACTTCATTCATTATAAGGCTTGACCGCATCAATGGTGGGCTTGGCGATGCGTCACTAAGGGAGAACCCGCTCGAAAAAGAGGAACGAAAATACGGATCCTGACCGTGAGGAAAGATTGGCGAGCACACGTATTGATAATCTGACAAAGGTGGAAACCGGGCCATTGAATCCCGCACGGAATCCCACGCGCAAACTCCGGCTGATTCATACCTCCGACGTGCATCTGGGCGACTCTGCCGGGCATCCCCGGTCGGAAGAAGTCTTGGAGCGGGTGGTGGAGGCGGTCTCGGAGCATCATGGCGATGTTCTGTTGCTGGCCGGCGATGTCTTCGACAACGAGCGCGTCTCGGACGACGTGCTGGCCCGGTTCGTTAGTACGGTTTCGCTGGCGCGGGTGCCGGTGGTGGTTTTACCCGGCAACCACGACTTGGCCCACGAGACCTCGGTTTACCGGCGCGAGCCATTCTCCCGCAACGCCGGAAACCTCCACGTTCTGCGGGACCCGGCGGGGCAGTCGCTGGTCTTCCCGGAGTTGGGGCTGGAGGTCTGGGGGCGGGCGATGACCATGCACTCACCGGCGTTCCGTCCGTTGCAGGGGATGCCGGGGCCGACCGAGGGACGCTGGCTAGTGGGCTTGGCCCACGGCCACTTCCATTTCGAGGACGACCGGGACCAACGCTCGTCGCCCATCTATCCCGACGAAGTAGCCGCTGTCGGCTGCCACTACTTGGCCTTGGGACACTGGGACCGGCACGTCGACGTTTCTCGGGGCGCTACTACTGCCGTGTACTCCGGCTGTCCCTACGGCCCCATAGGCCGACCCGGCGAGGGCGCGGTCCTGGTGGTCGACCTCGACCTGGCCGCTGGCGTCAGCTACCGGCAAGAGGTGCTAACGCCCGCTTATAGGGTGTAGTCGGCGTGGTTAACCTCGCACTCAATTTAGCTGTTAGCCGGGTCGTACCGCATGTACCAGTGCCTCGTGACATCCCGGCCGAGCAGGGAAGGCAGGTCTATGTTGTCAGGACTCGGCTCGGCGATGAGCAGCGTGATACTGTAGGCTCTGGTCAGGTTTACGTCGCGAAAGCCCAGAAAGGCACGTTCGCGAAAATATGGGGATGCCCCCCTATCCCTCTGGATAAGGTCCGGTCTTGGAGGAGGTGGAATGGCATTTGGAGGTTGCTTGCGTCTTCGGGATGAAGCAAAGTGCTATCGGAGCCGGTATCCAGTAAGAACGTGATTACGCTGGAGAGGCCCAGACGCGGGATGAACAGGA
Source organism: Dehalococcoidia bacterium (assembly GCA_965197575.1). Classification (GTDB taxonomy): domain Bacteria; phylum Chloroflexota; class Dehalococcoidia; order Lucifugimonadales; family UBA3495; genus VXOI01. The sequence goes on along the minus strand of OZ240214.1, from coordinate 3,038,637 downwards.
CTCCTTCGACCAAGGGTCGTCCGAGAGGATCGAAATGCCCCGTGATCATAGGACCAGTAAGGGTGGGTCGGGGTCCAGGTACTCGATGACCAACTGGCATTTTTGCCGGTCACGCCCGGCGATTCGCGCCACTACGTCTTCCAGGGTATCGCCGAAAGCGAGCACGCCTGCGCCACTCATGGCCACCCATTTGTAGGGGTGGGTTTTGACTAGGGTGGCGCGTTCATTGTCCAGGCGAAGTTGTGCAGCGTGATGCAGGGCCATCCTTTCGTGCATGGCTTCGATTCCACCGAAGTAGTCGATCATGGCCCTGAGGGACTGTTCATCCATCGGTGGGTCCAGGTCGATGTCCGATTCGGCCATGGCGCGCCTCCTTGTCAACAGCGTGTAGGATATTGTACCAAGCCAGAGAGATTCGCTTGAGCGAGGTAGACCATGCAGAAATTGACCCGTGACCACAAAATCTACGTGCTGGACCCTGCCAACCCGCCCGCCATCACTATCGACTCCGGCGAGGAACTGATGGTGGAGACCTGGGACGCCTTCGAGGGCATCCGCGATCCGAAGGCGCTGGACGAGAAGCAGCTAAAGGGCCCGGCCATCGGCCCCATCTACGTGAACGGAGCCGAGCCCGGCGACGCGCTGCGGGTCGACTTCATCAGTGTCACTCCCAAGGCCGATGAAGGCTCGGCGCACATGGTGTCGCCGGGCCGGGGGTTTCTTGCCGAAGAGTTCGACCGCTCCTATCCGACTGTAATGACCATCGAGGACGGTCACGTCGTCCTGCCCAGCGGCGTACGACTGCCGCTGAATCCTTCGATGGGCCTGGTGGCCACCACGCCCACCTACCGGCAGTTGACCGCCAGCGACAGCGGCCCCTACGGCGGCGACATCGACCTGAAGGAGTTGGTAGAGGGGAGCACCCTCTACCTGCCGGTGTTCGTGCCCGGTGGGCTGCTGGCCATGGGAGACTGCCACGCCGTGGTGGGCGACGGGGCGGTGGGCGGCACCGGGGCCGAGTGTTCCGCCGACAGCCACATCCGCGTCACCGTCGAGAAGGGGATGGGCATCGAGTGTCCGCTGGCGATGACGCCCGACTACTTCGTGGTGCTCTACTACGGCGAAGAGTTGGGCCCGGCCATGAAGGGCGCGGTGCGGACCATGATCGACTTACTGGCCCGTGAGAAGGGCATGGACCGTTACGACGCCTACACCCTGCTCTCGCTGGCCGGCGACGTTCGGATGTCCCGCACCTTCCGCCCCATCAGCCCGGTAAAGATGATGTTGGAGCGCCGGGCGTTGGAGCAGTTGTAGGAAGGTTGGCGTCGCGTAGGGGCGCATGGTCATGCGCCCCTACGGTGTTACGGTCACAACTGGCGTACGCCCTACCGGCGGGGAGTGGCTTTGAGGAAAAAGGGCTTGGGGCCTACGGCCAGCCCGTAAACCTCGTCCTCGGGAAGGTGGCCGGTTCCTGCGTGGGCGGGTGGAAGGACGAACTTTCGATTTCACTTTCGACCTCCCGGGGAAACCCAAGGTAGGTAAGCCAGCGAAGAAACGCTCCAAAAGGACACCGCCGCAGAAGGGTCAGCCGAAGTCCCGACAGCCCAAGCGACGGCCAGAACTCTCCGCAGCCGAGGTTGAAGCGAAGCACGAGGAACGGCTCGAGTACGAGCTACAAAGGGCAAAGAACCCAGAGCGCAAGGAGCTACACCGCCTCAACGCCCAAGAACACCGCCGGAAGGCCCGGGAACAGGGCCTCTGCGTAGTGTGCCGAGCACCGGCCATACCGGAGCAAAGCCGATGCGAGCAGTGTGCCGAACGACACAGGGTAGACCGGAGAAGGTGGCAGGCGGAGCGAAGGGCCACGAATCAACAGACCACGAGAACTCAATCATAGGCTTCCCGGATGTACCATGCCATGATACATTGCATACCATGGGCCCGGTATGCCAACGGTACTGATCGAGGGGCGGTTCCGCTTCGTCATCAACACAAGGGAAAACAGGTACGAGCCACCCCACGTACACGTCTGGGTGGACAACGACGACACCTGCCGCATCAACCTAAACCAATACCAAGGTGGGATGTGCATTTCGGAGGTCTTGAAGACGACCTAAAGGACTCCACGGCACTTCATCTCACCTTTACGTCCCAACTTGGGGCGACCGACAGTGCGGTCTAGCGATATGTACATTTCACCTTGGCTTTAGTTTAGTACTGTTTCTATGAAGTCTTGCATATTACGGGAGATTGAGTAGGCTTGGGTATGATCTTCTAGGGAGGCCATACCCGAACATGCCTGCCATCAAGTACAAAGTCGAACTGACACCATCCGAACGGTCCGGTCTGATTGAGGTATCCCGCCGGGGCAAGCCGTTAGCCCGCACGCTAAAGCGGGCCCTTGCGCTGTTGAAAACTGACGAAGGACTCTCAGACCGCGAGGTGGCTGAGGCGGTCTCGATCAGCGCCGCCACTGTTGCCAGAACGCGGAGACGGTTCGTCGAGGAGGGACTCGAAGCCGCAATCAACGACCGGCCACGGCCAGGCCGGGGGCGCAAGCTGAGCGGCATACAGGAAGCGCACCTCGTCGCCATCACCTGCAGCAATGCGCCCGAAGGACACACGAACTGGACGCTCCAGCTACTTGCGGACAAGGTGGTGGCGATGGAGTTTGCCGGGAGCATCTCCTTGGAGACGGTGCGCCAGATACTCAAAAAAACGAACTCAAACCATGGAAGAAGAAAGAGTGGTGCATCCCCAAGGTGAGCGGAGAGTTCGTGGCCCGGATGGAGGATGTGCTGGACCTGTACCACGAAGACCACGACCCAGAGCATCCCGTGGTGTGTTTCGACGAGACCTCCAAGCAGTTGATCGAGGACGTGAGGCCGCCCATCAAGGCCAAGCCCGGACGGGTGGAACGCTATGACACCGAGTACCAGCGAAACGGTACCCGAAACCTGTTCATGTTCTGTGAACCGAAGGGCGGATGGAGACATGCCGAAGTGACCGGGCGCCGCACTGCGGTGGACTTTGCTCACCAGATGCGCTGGCTGGTTGACCAGGCGTACCCCCACGCCAGGGTGGTCCGGCTGGTGTTGGACAATCTCAATACGCACAAGTTGGGCTCGCTCTACGAAGCATTTGGAGCGTCCGAAGCGCGTCGTATAGCCAAGCGCTTGGAGCTGCACCACACTCCCGTGCATGGAAGCTGGCTGAACATGGCCGAGATCGAGTTGAGCGTCTTCAGCAGACAGTGTCTGAACCGCCGGGTCGGCGATGAAGTGTTGCTGCGGCAGGAGGTCGCCGCCCTCGAACGCGAGCGCAACGATGCTGGCGCCGTCATAGAGTGGCGGTTCTCTACTCAGGACGCCCGCAGTAAACTCCAACATGTCTATCCATCAGGATTACTTTGAAACGGTACTAGTCAGCGGGACCTTCATCGAACGACCACCCCCCGGGACACACCGGGACATCATGGCAGCGTACAGGAAAAACTCCCGCCTCATCAACGAATGCTGGGAGAAGATCCACGGAGAGTGAACAATGAGTACCGTGAAGGTTCCTAACGCGGACCGGATGATGGTCGCTGCCGCCCTCAGCGCCGAAGGCATCGACGCCACCTTCGCAGATGGTTACAGCGGAACGGTACCGTTCGAGGACATTCCGGAGGTTGGAGACCATTCCGGGCTCAGCTCAGTTGAGTTGCCGAACCCGTACGAGATCATCCTCACCACGCCCCTAAATGAACAGGTGGAACTTCCCTGGGACTTCGTCAGGCATTATTGCGACCACACCTACCGGCCCAGGATGGAACTGATAGCTTCTGAGGGAAGGCGAATCCTGGGCACAAGAGTCCGTGCGCTCAGAGAGGCAGCAGGGTGGACCCAGGAGGCCCTGTCCAGAGCCGCAGGCATAGGGCGAATCACCTTGGTCAGGCTGGAAAATGGGAGACACGCCCCGAAACTTGGCACCTTGGGGGCGATAGCCCAAGCCCTGGAACAGCCGGTCGAAAAACTGCTCACAGGCCACGACGGTCCCGAGAGCCTTACCACAGAGGGAGATCCCGACGTGCCTAGTGGAACAAGCCAGACCCAGATCACGACTCCAAGAGAGAACGATAGAGTGAACGAAGGCACAATGATTGATGGCTTTGGTGCCCGCGGAGAGAGCGGAACAGGCTTGTGATAGAATACTAACAGGATATGCAGGATCATGCGCAGATTGCTCTACCATGCAGGGCAATCGCGCTTTAACGAATAGGGCATAAAGAGCATCACGTCATTCGATAATAGGGGCCGACGGTGGTGCGTTTTGCCCCATAACGGGCTTTCTCGTCCTTCGGTTTGGCATCTATCGAGGCGAGTAGCGCACACTCGATGGTGATTCGAGGGTTTTCGGCCAACCGAAATAGCCCAACCTTGAGGGATTGTATCGTTACGAATTAAGACGCGATTGCCCTGCTCTACCATGATTGTTGCTTAGCAGGGGCATCATATGTATCATGCAGCCTAAATTGATCCTGCACAGTGCGACTGGGGCGGCAATGAACGGTTCAGAAGGCAGGGTATGGAAAGTAACACGCCGCAGGGCACAAATCCCGCTGTAACCCACAACGTGCTGACAATCACTCTGGGTGCGCCGAGCATCGACCCCGGGCACATTAATCCTGATTTTCTCCGCTACAACGGGGTCGTAAATCCCGAGTGGCAAGTTGATACGCCCGTTGTTATTGAATCTGGGTTTTCCTTGGTTCCATACACTAATGGATTAGCAATTTCTGCTAGCGATGACTATATCAGGGTTTCCCATACTGGTGACTCGTTAGTCATGGGCGAAATCGTCACCGCTGACATTGTAGGCCGTTACTTAGGAGTGGCCCCATGGCCGGTGGAGTACAACTCGGTCATGACCGACTGGCGGGGTACTGTCAGCTGTGGTAGCAATGGGCTCGCCCCCGAAATTTCCCCACTATACGCGTTGGGGCAGGGTGTAAAATTCGGGGACATAGCACCAAGGATGCAAGCGAGGGCGTTTTACAGAGAATCGCCTGACAAGTCTATAACTTTTTATCTCGCTGAATCTTTAGAAGAAAATGTAATCACTGAAATACGATTCAGTGCGCACATCCACCGCGATATGGATGATGTTCCGTCGGAGAAGCGGGAAGAATACATTCGCTCCGTTTTGGAGGAATGGGAAAAAGATATTGGAGACATGGAGGAATTGGCTAACCAATTCTATCGCACCTATGCTCCCAAGGAGGATTGAAATGGCACCCAATCGACCTGCGGCGAGGAGAGGGAGTGTTGCAGGGAACCGGTTCCAGGGGGATAACTGGCACGAACATGAACACAACATCGTCTCCCACCCCGGCGAAGAGTCGTCAACGTATCGTCGAGTGGAACTTTACTCCAAATACCGACCTGCGGACCTGTCGGACGCCTGTTCGGAGTGGATAGACGACAAACTTTCGGGGATTACTCCCCCAATAGAAATATATGCACATAGGGGAGATGAGAATTGGATATACTCCAGAATTTCTGGTGGCCAACGGGAAGATGACCAAATAACGACACTAACACCCAATGAGTTGGCGGAAGCCTTACAGGATCTTGCGGATGTCCCAGCCGACGCTGAAGAAGACGGGCTCGACTTGCCTTCTGCGGTGGCTTTCCAGAACGCAGAGAGGTTGTTGAAGGAAATGTACTTCATTTCCCCACGCCGTTTTGGGGTCTATCCGGTGTCTGATGGCTACATCGCCATTGATGCCCGCGGGGCCAACGATGGGATAGCAGTGGTGATGTGCCAATCTGATGGTAGTGCTCTATGCCTTGTCACCATCGGCAACGAGCCTCGACGTTCTTGGTATTACACGGCAACCGGTTTGCCTGATGGTTTTATTCGCGAGGCATTGTTGGCGCTAGGGGAAGAATCGGCTCGATGACCTCAGGGTACTCAACCCCGTCCAGCAATCCGGGGCCCATAAGCGCATGGGAAGAATTAGGGCGTTGCGTGTTTTCAAGATCTCAACGCCGGAACGCCTCCAAGAACCGGACACCGTTGGAAGTCTTCCTTGAGAAAGAAGGCGAGATGAGAATCTCAGTTGACCGCCTTTCATGTGCTCCGGAAGCAGAGGCCATTGCTAATGCTAGGAGGGTTGGCAAGGAACGCGACCCTCCTAGAAATTTCTACGGATGGGCAGTGGTCAGCGTGGAAAAAGTTCGAGAAGTCGGTTGTGATGCGACAGAGTTTCCACCTGTTCCTAACAACCCTTACCATGCTGATATCTTACTGCCCGATTCCTCTACAAATGCCCGGGAAGCTCAAATGCACTTCGCATCGGCATTGGCTGGTAAGTCTACGTGGAGGGATTGCCCGTCATCATAGATCGGATATAGGGCGACCATTCTTCAGGTTTAAGCGTAGGCTTGTAGTTTTGCACATACCTCACGAAGGGAAAGCGAAGTCAGACTGCGCTCAAGGTGAAACCCCGCCGATGGAATACCACCAACCCGTCCAGAACAAGGAGAACTTATCTAGCACACAGGGTCTACCGAAGTAGTTCAACCCAGCCCAAGAGCTCTGCCGCCCCGTGCCGAGAAGCACCGGGTGAGCCGGAGAAGGTCGCAGGCCCAGCGAAAGGACAAAGAGATGGGCACCCAGAGCACGGAAAAGGTATAAAATGGCATGCGACCACCCACGACCTAGAGGGAAACATGCTCCAGACTACCCAGCCGAAGCTCCCACGGCCCACGGACCCCGTGGAGCAGCCTATCACCAAACAGGCAATCGACAGGCTGGAATCAATGCGAGACCAGCAGTCAGGGGGCAAGTGGCTGGAAAACCTCACCGCAGCCGTCGGTCCCCACATCAAGGAATGGGACATCACCCAATGCTGGACCTGGGCGGAATGGCCTGACCGCGAAACAGTCTTCCCCGGCTCCACCAATCAGGACATTGGCATCGACGTCGTGGCCGTGCGACGCAGTGACGGTCGTCACGTTGCCATTCAGTGCAAGTCCCGTCGCCTCGAGAACGGCATACCGGTAGCAATCCAGAAAAGCGAGCTGGATTCCTTTGCAAACACATCATCCAACCCATTCTGGGCGGAACGCTGGCTGGTCGCGAACGGCGAAGCACCCTTCAGCCCGCAGGCCGAGACAGCCCTCTCCATGGCCGGCGTTGATCGTCCCATCAAGCCCATCAACATTCACGCAGACCTGCTGGGCCAAAGCGGCGGACAAGACGAACAGCCTTGCCCACACTGCCAGCCGGACGCGCCGGAGACGGCAGGACAAACCAAGCAGTGCATGCAGGACGAAGCCGTCGCCACAGCCGTCCGCGTTCTCCAGGACCACGTCCAGAGAGATAGCGGCGGACTGCCGAGAGGGCAAGCCCGCGGCAAAGTCATCCTGCCCTGCGGCACCGGCAAAACCCGCATCTCGCTGCGCATCGTTGAGGAACTGACGCCCGCTGGAAACGTGTCCGTAGTACTGTGCCCATCCATCGCCTTGGTCGCTCAAATCCGGCGCGAGTACCTGCAACACGCCAGGGGCAGCATCAACGCACTGGCCGTCTGTTCCGACGAAACGGCCGGCTACGACCCCAAGAAGGAAGACCAGCGCGACACGCTCAAAGATCCCACCGCTGACGGCAGCAACTTCAGCGCATCCGCCATCAAGGGGGCGGTCACGACTGACGCCGGCACAATCGGCGAATGGATTGAGGCAGCCAAACAACGACAGGACATTGGAGTCATCTTTGGCACCTACCAAAGCGCACATCGCGTCGCGGAAGCCCTGCGCAGTACGGGGACCACTGCCTGCGTGATGATCGGCGACGAAGCCCACAGGACCGCCGGCCTACGCAAGAACGCGCAGAACACAAAGAATCCGAACCTGCGGAACTTCACTCTCTGCCACGACAACGATGCATTTCCCACCACCTACCGCATCTACCAAACCGCCACTCCCAAGGTGTACGACCAGAAGAAAGTCCAGCGCCAAAACGACGAGTGGGTCGTCCGCTCAATGGACGACGAAACCGTGTTCGGGGTGGAAATCTACCGGCGCAGCTACATTGACGCCGTGAACAATGGCTGGCTGTCCGACTACCGCATCATAGCCATCGGCGTCAACGACCCCGAATCTTACCGAGCCGCCAACATGCTCGCCAAAAACACCCAAAGCAAGGGACGACAGGCCCTCACCACCGACCACTACATCCGGGGGCTGGCCTTCGCCCTGGCCATGGGCAACGCCACCCAGCAGGACGATGACGCAGAGGAACAAGTAGCGATTCAATCCTGCATCGCATTTATGAACACCGTGGACAAGTCCAAGAACATGGCCAAGGACCTCCAGTCCGACACCGCCAGGGAATGGATTCAGAAATACCTGGACGACAACCTGCCGGGCCGCCAGGCCGGCCAGTACAAGCTGGAACACCTGGACGCGTCCTCCAATGTCCTGCTCCGTGAGCAGGCTAAGGGCAACCTGGCGCAGGCCACCAGTGAAAATCCCCGGGGCATCCTCAACGTGGGAATCTTCGGCGAGGGCACCGACTCCCCGTCATTGAGCGCTGTAGCATTCCTGGAACCACGCAAGAGTCCAATCGACGTTATTCAGGCCGTCGGGCGCGCCATGCGCACCGCTCCTGGAAAAGAAATGGGCTACATCATATGCCCCATCGTAATACCGCCCCAGGCGGACCCTGAAGAATGGTTGCAGACCAGCAGCAAGGAAGACGGCTGGCAGGAACTGGGCCAGATACTGCTGGCCCTGCGCGCCCACGACGAGCGCATCGAAGACCGACTGTCGGAACTGATGACGCTCTACGTTCCTCCCCCGCAGGAAATGGTGGCCACGGCGGTCAGCGTGGCGAACCAAGAGTCCGGCTACATCCGCCACCACTACCACGTCGGCCCCGTAGGCGAAGCCCAGAGAGCAGCCGAACAGGTCGTAGAGCGCAAAACACGCCCCCAGGACGTGGGATTACGTCCCCTGAACGAACTGCAGGAGCGGGTCAGAGAACAATCCGCCGTTTACGAGGAAGCCAAGTCCGCGGCCGTTGCGCTGGACCCACCGGAGGAATTCGAGACACAACAGCAGGCAACGTTCTATCCGCAACCCACGCCGGCACCGGGGACGACCGCAATCAACGAAGCCGAAGCGCCGCTGTGGCCGTCAGGCCCGCAACAAGAAAAAACCGAGGAACATCCGGAGAAACTAACACCGGACAACGTTACTGCCAACGACATCCATACAGTGCTGACCACCCATCAGAACGCTGACGGCAGTACCGAACCCGGGTTGACCGCGCTCCCAGAGAAAAGGCCAAGCCGGACGAAATCCTCGGCCCTGTAGACATCAAGGGTACCAAAGACAAGGCGCGCCGCATGGTGAACAACGGCGAGGGCGTGCGCATAGAGCACACCAGCAAGCGGAAGCCCAAGGATCCCATGGAACGCAGCAACCGGAACGCGCTGCAAATGCTGCTGCTCACCGGACTCAATGACAACACCAAGGCCATCAGGATGAACCTGCTCACCAAGTCCGGCCTGAAAGGCAACAACGTAGAGCGCGACCTGAACATCCTGCGGGACTGCGTGCTGGAGGCAGGCCGTCACCTACGGGAGGACGGCCTGCAGTCCACGCTGGACAACCACTTTCAAATGGATAACCTGGCCGAGGGCAAGCGCAACGACAGTTGCAACGTCGCCGCCCTGCTTCTGATGAACGCCGCCATGCTTCACCAGCGCATCGCCGTCGGCAGCTGGCTGCCGATCAGCAATCTATCGGAAATCAAGAACGATGCAAACGTCGTGAAGCGATTGTGCCGGGAGTGGGAGCGCATCATGCGCCACGACTTCCGAGCAGTGATCGAACCCGCCCTTGAAACGGTATACGCCGCGGAGAACACCGGCAAGATAGCTGGCCTGGAAAAGGCGCTGCGCCATGTGGCCGCCGCCGCCCAGGAAATCGCGACGACTTACGCCGAGATGGGCACAGACCACGCCGGTCCTATATTCAACGAATTCATGGGAAACCAGGCCAGTGACGGCGCCTACTTCACCAGGCCGGTAGCCGCGTCCATCGCCGCCCGCCTGACCCTAGACACCTGCGGGGACCAGGACTGGACCGACCCGCAGGTATGGCGGCAACACAAGACCGTGGACTTGGCCTGCGGCAGCGGAACCCTGTTGGCCGCCATGCTGACCGATATGAAACGCCGGGCCCGGGAGCAGGGCGCCGAAGAACCGGAAATCTCCCAACTGCAAAAGCTGGCGGTCGAAGAAACCATCAAAGGACTGGACATCAATCCAATGTCGCTGCAACTGGCAGCGTCACAACTGACGGCGGGGAACAGGGACATTCAGTACCGGAAGATGGGCCTGCACCTGATGTCCTACGGCCCCACGCCAGATGACCTCACCAAGGTATCGGCCGGCACACTTGAGTTGCTGGGCCAGAAGGCAATTGTCCCCAGGGACGGCGAGTTGGGGTTGGCGGACGAGAATGTTAGTTCTCAGATCGTCTGGAGCCAGGACGACGACACCGAGCTGGAAGACGCGGTGGAGGCGGTCAAGGACGCTCGCATCATCATCATGAACCCGCCGTTCACTAACAGGGCCAAGATGGGGGAAAAGTTTCCCGGCAACATCCAACAGGCGCTACGATCCCGCGTTGACGATTTGGAGCGCGTACTTGTCCGCAGCGACGGGGAAATGAACGGCTTCGCAGGCACGACCTCCATAAGGCCACTGTTCGTTGCGCTTGCAGACCGGTGTCTTTGGGAATCGGCGGGAATTCTGGCAATGATAAATCCGACTATTGCCCTCTGCGCGACCTCTGGAATGGATGAGCGCCGCATACTGGCCGAGCGCTACCACATCCACACCATTCTAACCTGCCACCAGCCAGGCAATGTCAACATGAGCCAAGGAACCGGAATCAACGAAAGCATCGTAGTGATGCGTCAACATAAAGGGCCCAAATTACCAACGCGGTTCGTCAACTTGGACAGAATGCCAACGGACGACAGTCAAGTAAATGAATTGCACCAAGCCCTCTTGAATTGTCGAGAGGGGCAAATGGAGGACGGCTGGGGCATGGTATCTCAATGGCCCGCAGAAAACGTTGAATCCGGCGACTGGACGCCAGCAATCTGGCGTTCACCAGTATTAGCGAAAGCAGGCGAGGAATTTGCGCACGATCCCGCCCTACAACCCCTTGGGTCAATACCAGGTTGCATCGCTCACGACGGGAGCCGAAGGGTACGTGAGAACTTTGACAGATCAAATCACGACAACGAAGAAAGCATACCCATACTGGAATCGAAAGGCTCTGAAGGTCAAAAGACCATCAAATCTACACCTGACGGGCATTGGGTCTTTAAGAAGGGGCGAGAACAGCAGGCAAGACATTATCTTGAGTGGGCATCACACCTTCTGATAACCGCCGGACAAAACAACAGTACAGCACGTTTGGCTGCGACCGCGAGCGAAACCAAGTACCTTGGGCAGACTTGGTTTCCCGTAGTAGGCTTGTCGCCCGACGAAGCGAAGGCTATCGCCGTCTTTACAAATTCGACGACGGGACGGCTTCAAATTATGCGAGGTCCAGGCAAAACGCTACAATTTCCAAGCTACGCACCATGGGCAACCAACAACCTCAGAGTACCCGACATCAAGGATGACCGTATCCGTCAAACTCTAGCCGACTGTTGGGAGAAGACCAAGGACATGGAAGTCCCACAATTCCGAGACGGCGAGTGCGAAGTGCGTCGCCTGTGGGACCAGGCCGTCGCTGAGGCCATGGGTTGGGATCCGGACGAACTGGCCCAGCTGCGCGGCCTGCTGAACCAAGAACCCCACGTCCGAGGTCTGGGGTATAACCAGTACGGGGATGAGCTAGAGGAGACTTCAGACGGGGAAGACACAGACATCGACATCGACTCCACAGAATAGCCATGCCCCTCTCCAAAATAATCCAGTCCCTGAACGGCACCTGCCGCCATTGCGGCCAGAAGACCGGCATCCTGCAGCGCACCCATTCTCAGTGCCGGCAGACCCACCAAGCCGGCATCCAGGATATGACCCAACTCGCCGCCCAGGCTGCCAGTAGTGCCCACACCTTCAACGAGGCCGCCCTCCGGCAGACCCTGGGGGCCATCGCCCAGCGCTCCCGAGCCACCGGCGAGGACATCGACCAAGCCCTGGAGGAGGGCTTCCGGCAGGGAGTCACACAGGCGATGAGCGACGGCATCCTCACCCGCCAGGAGGAGGAACGGCTCAGGACCTTCCGGGACAGCCTCGCCCTGGAGGACAGCTCCGCGGATTCCAAGACACTGGCCACCCTCGACCGGGCATCGTCGGACCGGCTAATCATGGAAGCCAGGCTCGCCGCCATCTCTGTCCATGACGGGGACCAGCACCTCCATGACCTCAGCGCAGCCATCCGGCAGGCCGGCCTGGACCCCGACGAAACCAACCGGCTCCTCATCCGGGCCTGAGAGTCAGCCGTCGAGGGAGCACTGGAGGACGGGCTGGTATCCCTCGGCGAGGAGTCAGCCATGGCAAAATACTCCATGCTCCAAGATTGTTAAGTATCAGCTTCACTCAGACTAGGCAGCTACCTTGGAGGACATAGCATGGCGCAGTTCCACACGGCCGATTGGTGGAGCAAAGAGATTGGGAGAATGCTCCAAGACCAGACGCCTGAAGACCTACACTTGGATTATAAGGAGCAAAGAAGTTTGCTTCCGCCAGGTCGGGGTGGAAGCAGTGGGATAGACAAACAGAAAAGGGCGGAAGACATCAGTAAAGACGTCTCAGCTTTTCTCAACTCCGATGGCGGAGTTCTGGTTTACGGAGTACCCGAGTCCATCAGTCCTGACGACACCGGGGGCTCTCCAGTTCCCGGTGGCGCCCAAGTTGGTTTCACTCGAGGGGAAATTGACAAAGAAACCATAGAACATCTGATAACAAGCAACATTCAACCAAAGCCATCCCCTGACCTATTTCAGGTCGTAGAGGTCTCTCACGGATCCGATGACCGGCTGGTCTTCATCGTAGAAGTTGCCGCCGGTTTCGGGGATGTTTGGCAAGCCAAGGACAAACGGTACTACAGACGGGCTCAGTTCAAGTCTGAACCGATGGAACACTACGAGATCAACATGGTGAGGGATAGACAGTTTGGCCCTGACCTGAAGTTGGTATTTGGTTTCAACGATCAGTGGGAGACGAATATCACAGAGACCGATTGCTATCGCTATGAAGGAGCGGAAATCCGAATCCATGTCGGAGTCCAAAACGCTGCGAACACCCCCGCTGAATCGGCATTGATAGAACTCGGGCTATATCCCGACGACCCAAGAGCGAGATCCGAAATGCAGCGAGGGGAAATCCCTGATGGCTTGCTCCCCGAGCCATTTGAAAGAGTAGGGCTTCGTACAGTGCGTTCGGGCGACCCACGCGACTGGCCAGTTGTTTGGAATCAGTTGTGCTGGAATGGGTCTAATACAAGATTGGCAGGCAGATATGGTCCAATATTCAGAACCGAAGCTCCCTTGCCAGTCGCCGAAATCCCCATGGTAGGCGTACCCGTCAAGGTTTACCACAGACCTACCCACTTCGCTTTCTTGTGCTGGAGACTCCAGGCACCTGGGATGGAACCCAGAAAAGGGGTGGTCAGGCTTATCGCTGGGGACAACAGGGTTTTCAGCACCCCGTTGTTGGATTGTTACGACTATGAATGGGAGATGGTTTAACAGGAGATAAATGCCTCTCCATAGATTTCTTCAGTCCGTGAGCGGCACCTGCCGACACTGCGGCCAGAACGCCAGCTTCCTCAGGAAGCAGCACGGCCAGTGCCGGCAGACCCACCAGTCGGGCATGAATGAGATGACCCAGCTCGCCGCCCAGGCCGCCGGCACCTCCAGTTTCAACGAGACCGCCCTTCGCTCCACCCTCCAGGCCATCGCGGACCGGGCCCGGGCCACCCCCGACGACATCTCCCAGGCCATCGCCACCGGCTTCGCCCAGGGGGTCAAGCACGCCATGCAGGACGGCACCCTCACCCAGGAGGAGGAAACCAACCTCAGGGCCTTCCGGGACCGGATGGCCGACCAGGACCTCCCCAGCGTCATCACCGGCTCCACCACCCTGGACCGGGCTTCAGCCGACCGGATCACCGGCATGGCCACACGCACCACCCTGGCTCACGGCGGCGGCGGCACCCTCCAGGAGCTGGACAACGCCCTCCGCCGGGCCATGATGTCCAACACGCACCGCCGCCAGCTTCTCATCAGGCCTGGGAGGAAGCGGTCGAAGGGGCCATCGAGGACGGGCTTCTATCCCTCGACGAGGAGAACACCCTGTCCCAGTACCTGGACCACTTCGACCTCACCACCACGGACGTCAACCTGAATGGCGCCCACACCTCCGTCGTCCAAGCTGGAGTTATCCGGGACGTCACGATGGGCATCATCCCCCAGCGCCAGAACATCACCGGCCGAGTCCCCTTCAACCTCATGAAGTCCGAGCAGCTCGTCTGGGTCATCGACGGCGTGGACTACCTCGAGACGCTAGTGCGGCGCGAGCGCCGCGGAACTTCCCACGGAATCAGCGTCAGGGTAGCCCGTGGCCTCTACTACCGGCCCAGCACGTTCCGGAGCCGTCCCATCGAGTGGGAGGAGACAGTCCACGCCGACACCGGACTCCTAAACTAAAGCCAAGGTGAAATGTACATATCGCTAGACCGCACTGTCGGTGGCCACCCATTTGGGGCCCAAAGGTGATACGAGGTTCTGTGGAGTCCTTTCGGTCGTCTTCAAGACCCCAGAAATGCACATCCCACCTTGGTATTGGTTTAGGACTGACCACCAAGCACATCTACTTCGCCGGCAGTCGGAAGAAGTTCCGGGTCCGGTACGACCGCATAGTGTCCTTCGACCCCTACGAAGACGGTTCGGCCTCATGCGGGATGCCCAGACGGCCAAGCCCCAGACCTTCCGGACGGGAGACGGCTGGTTCCCCTACAACTTGGCCACCAACCTAGCCCAGCTCCAGGGCTGAGCCGAAGCCTGCACGCAAAGACCGGGGCTTTCCTCGCCCAGAACATCGCGGCCATGGGAAGCAAGGGTCTCGGCTAACAACACCCACAGGACCTCCACCGCAGATCCATCGCCCCGGCCCGTTGACGGGGCATTCCGGGATGAAACACGCCATAGACCCCCCCAAAGTACCCGGAGGTGCACATCCCTCCGGTCTCCGGGAACCTGACGCGATTTTCAGGGGGATGCGGTTGTGGTCGCCAGTGGGCGGGTCTGCGACCACTCGGCCAAGGCGAAGCCCGGACCGAGCCTGATCCGGCCCCACCTCAAGGCCAAAGCACCAAACCCAGACACCCCGGTCTGTGGGACCCTATTCACCAACAGCAGGGAACTGGGACAGTTTTCCAAGGACATGAACCCGGGACATTTTGACGAAATTTGCACGGAAAATCGGAATTAAAAACATTATTCGTGCAAAGCCGGGCAAAACTTGTACTGACGATTGGAATGACATCGTTCAAGCAGCGGGAGGCGAGAAGACCGGTTTCCCAACCCAAAAAACCCCTAGCCCTGCTGGAGCGCATCATCAAGGCCAGTTCCAACCCCCGGCGACATCGTCCTCGACCCATCCTGCGGGTGTGCCACGGCTTGCGTCGCCGCCGACCGCCTTGACCGCCGGTGGGTGGGGATCGACATATCCCCGAAGGCCGTCGAGCTGGTCAACATGCGCTTTCAGCAGGCCATGGGGAGCCTGTTCCACCACGGCTACGTCACGGCTCGCACCGATATTCCGCGCCGGACCGACATCGAGGCTCCCATTCCCTACCGCGAGAACAAGCACGTCCTGTTCGGCCAGCAGGAGGGCCTCTGCAACGGCTGCCGGACGGAGTTCCCGTTCCGAATCTTCGAGGTCGATCACATCATCCCGAAGTCGCGGGGCGGCACTGACCATCTGGAGAACCTACAACTGCTATGTCCCAGCTGCAACCGGATCAAGGGCGACCGGCCACAGGAATACCTCGTGGCGCGGCTGGCGGAGATTGGGGTGTAGAGAGCGCCGCTCTCAAGTGAACCCATCATCATATAGCGAGGATAAAGACGTAATGGAACAGGAATACGACGGCAGGATCGACAATATTGGCCTTCCAGACGTTATTTTGCTGGAAGTCCAAACGTCTGTATTGGTTGAATCCAACTATCTGGGTAGAGCTGAGGCGCAGGCAGAATACGATTCTGGAAACAAGTTGCATATTGATATTGACCTGTTCGAGCAATACTTGGGCGACGAAGAATACTCAGATGTCCCCGTCATCAAGTATTCCACTGAAAGATTTGCCCCTGCGCTTTGTGGCGAACTACGATTGAAAACGCCTAACTATTACAGGGGGTTGGAAACAGGGGCGCCCGGGTTGTCCGACCAATTTGAAGGATGCAGGTTTTCTCATCAGTGGGGGCCTGGCAGCGAGATGGTAATGACACCAGAAGACGGAAGCGGAAGGAGGTTTGTCTTCGACGCAAGCGGAGCCACCACCATAGACCTTTGCTCCAAGACATTCATGTACTGCACATCGTTAGATTCTGAGAGCAATCTCTTAGGCTTAGAAAAGGCGAACACCCTGTATGGGCCTGGCTACACTCATGGCTCAGCATTCCGAAGTTCGAAGGAATTGGCACAACACATCCTTAAGAGTTTCATGGCGACCATTAGTCGTTCGATGCTTGACGTGGCGGAACCCAGCAGCGAAGAATCGTTTGCAAGAACCTATGCTTGGATAGTTCATGGCCCCGTTCGTTACTTGCCAGACGTGGACATGGGAATCCGGGGCATTGAATCCTATTTTACAAAACCAGATACATACCGCGACCAGAACGAATACAGATTCTGGGTCGGATTCAATGGCACTCCAGTTCAATCAGATAAGGCGGAAATACTTTTGCCCATGCCTAAGGAAATTGTAACTGCAAAAGAGCTTGAATAGAGTCTGGACGTGCGCGGCCCCGGCAGCTGGCAGATATCCTACGACCTGTGCCGTGACGCCCTCGGCAAGCGCAATACCAGGACCGCGAGGGTTCGCTGGGCCGCACCCTTACACTGCTGGCCCGAGTTTCGCAATCACTGCCAAACTAGAGAAGACCTGGAGGAACAACAGCACGCGAAGGCAGAACTGAGTTCGCCGACTACCTGCTGCATGAAGGCAATGGGCAAGCCGTAGCAGCGCTCGAAGCGTCTCAGATAACGAGCCCCGGTAAAGATGTAGCTCAGGCCCCCGCGGCAACTGGAATGACCACAGGCAGCGGCCCGCATGGGAGAAAGGACAGGAATGGGAACTTTCCGGATGACAGTCGAGATTGCCGGCGATGCGGCTACCGGTCTGAAGGCCATAACCGCCGAGCTTGACCCGGCCAACCACAAGAGCGCCGAGGTGCTGTCCAACTTCAAGTCCAGGTATGATTACATCTCCCTGCCCTGGTACATGGGATCGGCCTACGACGATGTTTACATCACCGCCGAATGCCTGAAGCAGACCGAGGACGACCAGGACGCCGACGGCTTCCGGGACTGCCTGTACGGCATTACCTGGACCGGCGCCATCGGAACCAACTATGGCTTTGACGACAAGGGAGAGGTCCAAGGGACTAGCCAACAGCGTCGTGGAGGTGCTGCCGTTGTCCGAGCGGACCGACGAGAACAGGGGGTACAGGCTCATCCGTACAGCACCAAAGCAATGAGCAAAACCCCGGGCATCACTATGGTCCGCATGGCCATCACCCCGGTCCCAGCGGCCGCGTCCATCACCGCCCACCCCCCGGGCGCTCACGAAAACTCCGCCCTCAGGTTCGTCTGGGTCGCCAAGGAGCCTTATTCGTCATCGCCATCTCCATCGTGGGCTTCCTCATATTCGCAATCGGCCTCATAGCCAGCATGTTCGTAGAAACCAAGACCGGACAGGAACAGGCCGAAGACTGACGTTCCCAGCGCCCGCCCCCGGGTCGAGACCAGCAGGGGCCGGGCTGCCCAGCATTTCCATGACGAGCAGCCGCCACCGGCGCCGGTGGGAGGCACAGCTCGAACAAAGCCGAAGGCCACGCCCCTTAGGCGTGGCCCTCTGGTTCACCGACGGCGGCCGGACCTGCCGAGGAGACGGCCGCCGCCATTCCGGATCCGGTCAGCAACCCTCACGCCGGCGCCGGGCTGCCTCGATGCCCCGCCGGGTGTCCTCGGCGTGAAGCTCCCGCTGGAAATCATCCAGCGTCTGGATGATGCTCTCAATCAGTCGGTCCGTCGGCGTGGGCGCGTCGGGCTCCGAAACCGAAACCACCGTGACACCGGACTTCCGGAGCTCCGACTTGACCGCGTGGGATTCCACGATGTTCCGGCTCAGCCGGGAGAGCGACCATACCAGCACGGTGTCGAAGCACCGCCCAGAGGACCCGGCATCAGCGAGAAGCTCCCATAGCCTAGACGGGTCGTCGTCGCTCCCGGCAGGATCCCCACCGGCGTCGCCCGAGGTGGTACCCTCGTCGACGTACCAGCCGACGACATCATACCCATTCTCCAGCGCCCACTGCTCGATCGTCTCCTTCTGGGCGGCGAAGGAGCGATGGGTATCAGGATGGGCCGAAGAGGCCCGGATGTACCCGGCGGCATTCCGCCGGTTCTCAGATTCAGAACACACTTTCTTACCTCCAAAAATTCGATTAACCTAGCCAGACAAACAACTCGACCAAAGCGGCAGCCTCCTACCGCCGCTAGAATGGATTTGGATCGAAAGACAATCCCTTGGAGAAACCAGATATGAATGCACCGACACCAACGGCCTCCCCGCTGGAGGGCCTGCTGATATGCGGACAGTGCCGCGGACAAATTACCCTGGGAGATGACCCGAAGCCCCGATACATCTGCGGTCGCGGGTGTTCTACGCCGGGCCTGCTGGCCGGCGAGTTCGACACGATGCTCATCGGGAAAATTCTGGAAACGGTCATCACCCCGAGGAACATGGCCACGCTCCTCAGGGAGGCCAACCAACAGCTCGCCGGCGAAGCCGGGCCGACGCGCGTGATGACCGCCCAGGACGTTGAGGAACTGACGAAGAACCCGGATCTGCTGATGCAGGCCGCAGGAAGCGCGTCCGAAGTCCGGCTTCTGCTCGGCCGGTTCATCGAGGAAATCCAAGTCCACGGGGGACGCGCAGGCGTCCGGTACTCGCTGCCCCTGCCGGGTGACAGCCCGATGGCGGGACTGACGTACCAGGAGATCGACTTGGCACCGGACCTGAGGGTGTAGGCCGCGTTCTCCCGCACACCGTTCCGGGACGACACGACATGATCAACGGGAGTCATCGTCGCCTGGAGTTAGCCGCGCGAGATGGGCCTCGAAGTGGCCCCGCCTGAGGATCAGACCCAGGTCCCGCATGACGGGAGCCCAAGGGTCCTCCCCGGCACCGTCCTCCGGGTCAGACCCAGCAATGTCAACGGGTTCATCCAGATCACCGACGCCGAACAACCTCAGCTGCCGGTCTTTGTGCTTCCGAGCCAAACCAACCTCCGTTTCGAGGCCAGCAGGCTCGCCCGAAATGGTGAGTCCGAGGGCAACAGGTTGCAGGACCCGCTTGCCGAAACCGGAATCCACCCCTTAGAATGTGGGCGAGCGCCGCTGGACTTCCTCGCCTGGTCGTGCAGAGCAGCTCACTCGAGGTCGCCAAGGCCCAAACTTGGTGGCCTCTTTTTTGTGTCAGCTGACCTGCGCATCCCTCCGCGCAGCACTGAGATTTCCACGCGGGGGTCGAACTAATAGACACTACCAAACAGGTAATCAGGTTTCAACCCCAAAATAAGGTTGACCTAACCCGCATATTTGTTCTACAATCTAGCTGTGGATGAATAGTATCAGAAGGAAATGGTCCAGTCAACCGGGATCATGCAGTTGACATTAGTAGTTACTGAATAGTAATGTGAAGGGATTCTTCTCACCAGGAGAAAAACATGGCATACGTACTGATAGAAGGCTATATGTGCGAACGATGCGGATACAGATGGGGTTCTCGCACGGGAACCGGGATGAGATCCGAAAAAGACCCCAAGGTATGCCCGAAATGCAAGACCCTCTACTGGAACCGCCCCAGAACGATCAACATCTCTCCAGAGAGGAAAGCAACCCAGTGGTATCAAGGTCAACCCAGAAATTACACCAAGGGCACTGCCAGCCCAGCGGGCAAAAAAAAGAATGACCAGCAGGACTCCCAGATCAACCGCATCCCAGGAAGACGGCGGGCTAGGGGAACAAGACCCATTGGCGAGGAGATTACGGAGGGCCAGCATGGCACGCACGAAGAAGAAACAATCGAACAGCATCAGTTGGCCGGACGGCAGAATTCCCGTGGCGATCTACGCGAGAGTCTCCAGCGACAACCAGGACGTTGAGAATTCCATCGACGCCCAGATCAAGGAGATCAAGGCATGGGCCGAGAGAAACGGCTACATTGTCGTCCGTGTGTTCATCGACCGTGCCAAGAGCGGAAGGGTCGCCGCGCGTCCGGACTTCCAAGAGATGATGGAGGCGGCCGAAGACCCTGATTGCGAGTTTGAGCTAGTTCTGGTCTGGCGATTTTCCCGGTTCTTCCGGGACCGGGTGGAAAGCGCGTTCCACAAGAAAAGACTCGAGAAGAACGGGGTCCGGGTCGTCTCCGTCAGTGAGCCGGTGGATGACTCTCCGGTAGGAAAGCTCACTGAGGGAGTGCTCGAAGCCATCGACGGATTCCAGTCGGACATCATCGGCGAAGACGTGCGACGGGGAACCCACCATCTTGCGGCCCAGGGGTTCTTTTGCGGAAGGCTGTCCCCATTCGGGATGATGAAAATCGAGGTGGTGGACGACAAGGGAAAGATCAGGCACAAACTCGCCCCCGACCCCATCACCGGCCCGTACCTTCGCCGGCTCTTCGACCTGGGACTGGAAGGAAAAACCGAAGGTCAGGTTTCCAAGAAACTGAATGCCGAGGGAATACCCGGACCCAACGGCCAGCCGTGGAAATCCAAGAGGGTGCACGACGCGGCGACGAACCGCCACTACGAAGGGACCATTGTGTGGGGAAAGAGTTCCCCACAAGGCCCAACTATTGCGCCGAACTCCCACGAAGGCATAGTGACTCCCGAAGAATTCACCATGTTGCAGGAGATGCTGAAGTCCCGAGCTCCCGACGTGAAGCATCCGAGGCACGCGGGGAGCCAACACCTCCTCTCGGAAATGGTCAAGTGCCGGCAGTGCGGCTCCAGCTACACCTACGCCACATCCAGCAAGGATGGCAAGATCTACCGATACCTGGTCTGCGACAAACGAAAGAACCATGGCATTGAAGGGTGCGACAGGCCATGGCTCCCGAAGGATGAGTTCGAGGCCCTGGTCATGGACAAAACCCTCTCGGATATCTTGGTCCCAAGTACCATAGATCCTGCCATCAGAGAACTCAGACGCGAACTCGGCGACCCTGTGACGAAGGCACGTAAAGAGGCGTCCGACGCCGAGAGAAGGATGAAGGACATCGACCAGCGCCAGGACCGGATATTCATGGCCTACGAGAACGGTAAAGTGGACCTGGACCGGTACAGTAGACGGAACAAGGAGTTGGAAGAAGCCAAGGCCCTGATCATGGCTGAGCACCAGAGCGCCATAGCGTCCATGGGCCAAGACGCCATAATCCTGGATAATCCGGACACCGTTCTGGCATACACCCAAGAACTCGCTGAGTTCCTCCGTTCGGAAGAGAAGCAAAGATGCAGGCCTTGGCTCCAGAGCTTCGTCAAGTGCATCTGGGTGGAGCCGGGCCGCGGCATGGTGCGGTACAAGATCCCGCTGCCGGGCGGAAGCCGGTTCGCGGGTCAAACTAGGCGAACCTTCGAGTTGGGGGAGAAAGTTCGTCGTTCCGCCCGCTCAGCCCCGCCTGCGCGGGAATGACAGCGTCGGGAACGTCGAACCGGAACCGGCTCAACAGCCGGGTGGCGTGCATCCATACTACCGTTTCGCCAAACCGGCGGCCCGGGCAGCGGCGATGGCCAGTGCCAAAGGGAATGAATGCGCCGCTGGTCATGGCGGGAGGGTGCTGTTCGTTAGCCGTGGGCAGGAAACGGGCGGGAATGAACTCGTGGGGAGAGTCCCAAAACCGAGGGTCGTGGTGGATGGAGTAGATGTTGCCCAATACTTGGGCGTCCGCCGGAATCAGGTATCCGCCAATCTCGCATTCCTGGGACGCTTTGTGGGGCAGACCGAACGGACCGACGGTGCGGTAGCGCATTGTTTCGAGATCACGGCGAAAAGATACGGCAGCCGTTCCCGGTCTTCGGGTGTGGGCGTCCCTTGGCCGACGACCCGGTCCAGTTCCTCGTGGACTAGTAGTTCAACAACCTTGAATTGCTGGATATAGAGACTTCAGTTTGATGCGCGCATCCTCGGTGGTGAAGCGCCAGTTCACTTGTATCGTGTCCCGGTTGCGTCGGCCTTGCCAAGCGTTGACCTCGCGGCGCAGGATACTTTGGCTGGCCATACGCCGGTCCAGACATTGCCGGGCCAGCACCCCGATCTCAATCTCGGCCATGTTCAGCCAACTCCCATGTTTCGGCGTGTAGCGGACCTCCAGCCGTTCGGCGATGCGCCGCGCCTCGGCAGGCTCAAACGCCTCGTACAACGAGGCCGGATGGTGGGTGTTCAGGTTGTCCATCACCAGCACAATCCGGTCCTTGCCAGCATAGTCCTCATCCACCAGCTTCTTGATCTGCCGCGCCCAATCCACTTTCGTGCGGCGGTCCGTCACTTCGACCCGCCGCCATCCTGCCAAGGGCGCAAACAACATGAACCGGTTGCTCACGCCATTGCGCTCGTATTCGTAATCGTACACCGCCGCCGCGCCCGGCCCGGCCGGCCGCCCCACCCGGGTCTCCTTCACTTGCTGTTTGCTGGTCTCATCCAGGCACCCCAGCACTTCGTTGTCCCCGTAGGAGCGCTGGTAGACTTCCAGTACATCTTCCATCGCGCACACAAAGTCCGCGTTGCTTTCAGGCGGGATGCACCAGCACTCTTTCAGCCAGGGCTTGAGTTCGTTTTTTTAAGCGCCTGGCGCACCGTCTCGCCGCTGATGCTCTCCACTATCTCGCATTCGACCAGCTGGTCCGCCAACAACTTCAGCGTCCAACGCACGCGGCCTTCCGGCGGTTCCGCACAGGCCAACGCAATCAAGTGGGCTTCCCCGGCGCCATCCAGTTTCTTCTGACGGCGGCGCAGTTGCCGCTTACGGTTCAGCGCCGCCTCAATCCCTTCCTCCACACAACAACGGCGCACCCTTTCAACCGTCGCGCTGCTAATCTTGAGAACTCTGGCAATCTCTTCGTCCTTCAGGGACCCGTCTGCTTGCGCCTCATTGCTCAGCAGCAAGATGCGGGCATGGGTCTGCTTATACGCCGCCGCACGCCCGCGGGAAACCAACGCCTTCAGTTCCTGTTGCTCTTCGGTTGTCAGCTGGATACGGTATTTCTTGGCCGGCATGACGATTCTCCCTTGCTCCAATCCACTAATCCCTATGCTTGGGAGAATACATCCTTCATGCCTCATTTCAAAGCTGTTGGTCTACTAGTTCCTGGATTTCCGGTCGGTTGGCCAGGCAGAGCAGTAGCCAACTGACGGTCTGGGCCGAGGTGTCGATACCGGCCAATATCAGGTCCATGCAGAGGTGTCGGATGGTCTCCCCGGTGATTTCCCCTTGTTCCTCTGCAGCCAGCATCACCTCGATCAAGCAGGTCGGCTGGGTCAAGTCCAACCCAGGGCGGATACGCGCCTGCTCCAACAGCGCGGTCATGATGCTAGTACTGATCTCTGCCTGATTCTCGGCTTCCTTCAGGCCGCTGTTGGGAAGAATCTTCAGCCAGGGAATGTACCCAGCCAGGTTGGTGGAATTCGCATTCCGGAAGATCCAGTTCACGTGGTCCAGCAACGCGTCCTGCTGGGCCGCGAATTCGGCGGTGTCGCCATTGCTCCGTCCGAATATTGAGCGGAACATGATGGTGGCGTTGCTGCGGGCCAGCATGTCGACGCATTCCATCAACTGGCCGGACTCTCTCCCGCGGCCCACGTCATTCACCAAGTTGTCGACCACTTCGTCGATGTGGCGTTCGCGTATTTCGTCCAGGTGTCTGGCGCTGAGCAGTTCCCGGTTGTCGAACCGCTGCAATTGCCGCCAGTGCTCCCCGTAAGGCGACATTGCCAGGTCTTTTTGTTCGCTCAGGATTTCCATGATTGGGCCAACCCAGCGGTCAGCCAACTCGGTCTTGTCGAAGGCTTCTTTCAGCAGGTCGGGGTGGCTGATGACTACCGTGGGAACGCTGCCCAACCGCACCATGCAGATGTCGCCGTACTGCTGGACGATGCGGTGAATGGCCAGGTGAGGCTGCTTGCCCAAGCCAAACAGCGAGCCGAAAACCGGCAACCCCCGCGGGCCCGGCGGCAGTTTTTTCTGACGGGTTGAAGTCGCGGCGCTCATTTTGGCACCTACTGTCGTGCGGCGTATCACACCTTATGCACGGTTACACTCCCCCTTCAACATTACCAAAAGAAAAGGCGGCAGGAAACGGGCCGGCAATTCATGCTCATTGTCACCCTGAGCGAAGCGAAGGGCCTCTTCGCAGTGCTGAGATTCTCGCTCCGCTCAGAATGACAAGGCTGACGGCGGCGACTTTTGCAAATCCCCTTTCCCTCTGGGAGAGGGTTAGGGTGAGGGCGTCCGGAAGCGCGCGAGGACTTTATCTCCGAAGAGGCGGAGGGACCTTTCTACGGTATGCGCGGGTATTTGTCCCACGTTAGCGTTCAGCAGCAGGTTGCGCACTCCGGCGTCGCGCAGTTCCTCGATCTGTCCGGCGACGGTGTCCGGAGTACCTGCCAAGTAGGCATGCTGCACCTCGTCGCCGGGCGGCGGCGGAACGTTGGGGTCCCTGGGGGGCAAGCCGCCGGGGTTGAAGTCGCGGCGGGCGTCGTCCAGGTGCTTGCGGTAGCGGAGCAGGGCTTCCTGCCCCATCTCGCGGGCCTGCTCGTCGCTGTCCATCACCAGCAGCGCCCGCTGGCACCAGGTTTGGTCTATCGCCGCTTCCACTTTCTCCGGCGAGAATCCCGCGTCGGCCATCGTTTCCCGGTAGCGGCCCAGCCGATGCCGTAGTGTCTCCAGGGTCTGGATGCCGATGAGGGCCGGGCGCCCCAGTTTCGCCTGCTCTACCAGTGAGTCCTCGGTGATGCAGGCCCGGATGATGGGCGGATGAGGTTTCTGCAATGGCCGGGGACGCAGGGTGGGGAATGCCACTTGCCAATACTTGCCGTTGTGGACCACGTCGTCTTCGGTCCAGGCGCGTACCAAGAGTTCTTCGGCCTCGTCCACCATCTCAAAGCCCTCTTCCAGGGTGGAGCCAAAGCCGATGTACTCGTATTCGTTGTAGGCCGAGCCTCGGCCGGTGCCCACGATGAGGCGGCCGTTGCTGAGGTTGTCCAGCAGGGAGGTCTGCACTGCCAGACGCACGGGGTGGTGCAGGGCCATCTCCACCACCGCGAAGCCGATTTTTACCCTTTGGGTGCGCATGGCTACCGCTGCCCCGAATACCACCGGGTCGGCGTAGGCCACGGCCCCGTCGAAGTGGTGCTCCGTAAGCCAAACCGCATCCATGCCGGTCTCTTCGGCTAGTTCCACCTCGCGCAGGGTCTGTTGAATCACCTGCTGGTCGGCTTCGCGGTCACCGCTGATGGAGAATACGAAAGTTCCGAAACGCATTGTGTTGTCGGCTGCCCGGCCCAGGCTTATTCCCCGGCCTTGATGAAGTCTGCCACCCGCTCGGCGATCATTATGGTGGTGCAGTTGGTGTTGGCGCGGATGCAGTCGGGCATCACCGAGGCGTCGGTCACCCGGAGCCCTTCCAGCCCCCTCACCCGGCAATGCTGGTCCACCACTGCCATCGGGTCGTCGTCCGTGCCTATCTTGCAGGTGCCCGAGATGTGCTGGGAGGTGGACACCGTGCGCATCAGCCAGTTGTTCAGCGCGTCGTCCGATGCCAGCTCATCCGGGGTCGGCTCGATAAGCCCTTTGACGATGTCGGCGTAGTCCGGGTGGTCCAGGAATGAAACGCAGAGCCGCACCGCCTCCCGCAGCCGGGCCAGGTCGCGGGGGTCGTCGGCGAAGTAGTTGTAATTGAGTTCCGGCTGAACGCTGGGATCGGTGGAGGTGATCCTCATGTGGCCCTTGCCGTAGGCCAACTCCAGGATAGCGGTGAAGCGTATCCCCTCGGCTTCCAGCGGGTCGCCGGAGATGGGGGAAGAGAAGGACGAGGCCATGATCTGGATGTCGTTCCGCAGTTCCGAGCCGGTGGCGGTGTAACGCAACCCTACCTGCGTCCGAGGGTCCTGCGGGTCCAGGGGAAAGTCGTCCTTGACCTCGATGGGCACCCGGATGTTGGGATGGTCGCGCAGGTTCTGCCCCACTCCGGGCGCGTCCAGGACCACCGGAATGCCCAGGCCGTTCAGAATTGCGGCGGGGCCGACGCCCGAAAGCATCAGCAGTTGGGGCGAGGCGATGGCCCCGGCGCTCAGGATGATCTGGTCGCCTTCCACGGTGAACCGCTCGCCGCCGCTTTCCACGTCGGCGCCCACGGCCCGGTTGCCCTCAAATACGACCCGGTGCACCGTGACGTTGGCCTTTACGGTGAAGTTCAGGCGATGTCGAGCGGCGCTCAGGTAGGTGAGGGACGTGCTCATGCGCACGCCGTTGGGATTGTTCATCGGAATGGGGCCGACGCCGCCCGACTCCGGGTGGTTCATGTCCGGGTCGTGGGGGTGGCCGGCCGCCCGGGCCGCAGCGTAGAAGGCGCGTTGGGCCGGCAGCCAAGTCTCTTGGCCAAAGCGGCGCACCGGAATGTGGCCTTCGGAGTTGTGGAAGTCGTCGGCCCCGAAGTCCATGTCGGTTTCCAGCTTGCGCAGGTAGGGCAGGCAGTCGGTGAAGCCCCACTGGTCGTTGCCCAGAGCGGCCCAAGCATCGTAGTCCTCGGGAATGCCGCGCAACAGCACCTGGCCGTTGATGGCGCTGGAGCCGCCCACCACCCGGCCCCTGGGCACCGGCATCGGCTCGGTCTGCAGGGCGGTGGTGTTGCCCTGGAACGACCAGTTATGCGGCGCGTCGATGGCCGAAGCGGTCTGGTCGTAGCCGAACTTGAGGTCGTCGGGATATTGCTCGAATTCGGGATAGTCCGGCCCCGCTTCCAAGAGCAGGATGGACTTTTCCGGGTCCTCGGAAAGGCGGCTGGCCAGCGTGCAACCGGCGGAACCCGCACCGAGGATGATGTAGTCGTACTTCATTACTCTCTCCTTACTTCAGATGGGCCGCAAAGAACTCGACCGTCCGCGGCCAAGAGGCTTCCGATGCTTCCTGCTGGTAGCGTTGTCCGGTGTAGTCCATGAAGGCGTGGTCGGCGCCGGGATAGGTGTGGAAGTGGTGTTCCACCCCCAAGCCGGTCAGCGCGGCGTCCAGCTTCCCCTTGTCCTCAGCCGAGGGATTGACGTCGATCTCGCCGAAGTGGAACAGCACCGGGCAGCCTATGCCCGAGGCCAGGTCGAAGGGCGTCTGCTCCCCGGCGCCCCAGGTCACGAATATGTTGCCGCCATAGTAGGGGACGGCAGCTTTGATGTGGGGGTTGGTGGCGGCCCCCAGCCAGGTCACCCGCCCGCCCATGCAGAAGCCGGTGATGCCGATATGCTCGCCGTCGATGGCGGGGTGGGCGCGCAGCCAGTCCACCGTGGCGCCGATGTCAGCCACGATGTCCGGGTCGCTCATGTACTGGATGCGCCCGGTGCGGTTGGCCAATTGCTCCTCGCTGAACCGGTGGAACAGGTTGGGCGCAACGGCGGCAAACCCAGCCTCGGCCAGCTTGTCGGCCATGTCCCGGATGAACTGGTCCACGCCGCCCCCGTGCTGGCTGACAATCACCGCTGGGAACGGCCCTCCGCCGCTGCCGCTCGGGACGCTGGCGTAAACGTCCATGTCCTGACCGTCTACCTGTATCTTTTCCCAAAATGAAGCCATCGTAGACCTCCTTTGTTGGTTCCCTCCCCAGAGGGAGAGGGTTAGGGTGAGGGAAATACCGATCGGCGGCATTATCGCACATCTGCGCAGCGTAGGTAGCTGTGGGCCTCCGTCCGAATGGGGCTGTGCCCGGAGCCTCGGGTCATTCTACCGCCTCGCAGGATCAGGGTCAGGAGCAATGCCCGATACGAGGCAGATCATCGGGACGGGCCGACAGTTTGATCTGTATTCCGCCTACGCTCGTCGCGTCCACAATTACCCTGCCAGCTCGGCTACCGTCGGTAGTAATGCCCCCACTGCCGTCGTACCACCCCACGAAACTGCATCCTTCCCCGGCATATACAACCAGGGTAAAGGAGCCACTCAGCACACTTATGTCAAACGTGCCGTCCTCGCCGGTGCGGCCAAACCCGCTGTTGGCTTTCCTCCCCTGCCAGGCCCACAACCCAATCCCCTCCAGAGGTTCCCTGTTCGGCCCGGTCACGATACCTTGTATTCTATTAGGCCACTCGACGTTGAGTATGTATCGTTCATCCGCAAAACTCTCCCATAGCAACGGCAAACGCGCGTCGATTTGGGGCCTCAACGCATGTACGGCATCCCGGCGGGACCATTCGCCTGACTGATAGACCTCCAAGTCTTGTCCAAGCCAGTCGTTGAGAAGCTCCAGGAAGCTCACGGCCTCAGCATGCAACGCCATATACGATTTGGTCGCAACGAACGCTTGGGCTTCGTCGAAAAGCCGTTCGGATTCGGCGACCAGATCACTCCAGCTTTTGATGGCGGAAGGAACGTCATCATCGGCATTCCAAGTGTTCACCGCCTGCCTGCGCTCTTCCAAGAGCGCGTCAACCCGGCGCAAGATGCCATGCAGGAATTCGAGGTAAGGTCGGGCTTCCATCCTCCGCGGGTCGTCCCAATCCCGGAGCCAGACAACGAAGTCGTGCTCCAGCTGGTCATACGAAACGCCGATGGCAGACTCAACGGCCTCCTCTATGTCGTTGCCGTCACTGAGCGCCCTCAGGATGTTCCCAGGCGACCTCTGTCCGTATGCCTCGGTCAGGTAGCGAACAAGCATGTGGCTCTGGGCGTATTGGAGGCCGATTTCCTCCTGGTCGGTGCGCCCGTTCCAGAGCCGTCCGCTCTCGAGCTCCGGCAGGGGAAACAGCCTTTCTTCCAGCGCCGCGTCTTCCGCTCGGTCAGCCGAGCGGTACATTGATGAAAGCGCAGCCTCCGGCCGTTCCGTGAGAAGGGCGGCTTCGACTTCATAATATTCAGCGATGCCTTCGTTCAGCCAGGCGGGAATTCGCCTGCTGGAAGGCATCTGGCCTACTACAAAATGAACGAACTCATGGGCCGAACTCTTCAGTACGGAGCTTCTTGAGTAATAGGCTCGCATGTAGATTCCGGGTATTATCCCGCGGATGGCGTAGAACCCACCTGACCATACCGAAGCGCTGAGTCCGGAGGACTTGTAGGCCTGCTGGAATTCCAGGTCGTTGCCGAGCAGGAAGATGTTTGGACTCTCCTCCGTTTTGAGGCCCAGCCGTTCCTCCAGCAGCGAAGCAGTGAACGCCAAGTGTTCCTCCAAGTCCGGAACGTAAGCGTCGGGCACTGCGTCCGCGAAATATATTGCAGCCCAGGGCCCCCGGTACAGCTCCAGCCTCGCGCCGAAGACAAGCCTCTCCAGGTTGGACAGTTGCAGTTCTTCCACCTGGTACTCGATTCTGTCCTTTTCATCGGCGATCCCTACTTCGACCCATCGTTTTCCTGCCCGGTCCATCCCGCCGTACCGGGTCCAGCGGGCAACTCCGGCATCATCGGCGTAGATGGTTCTGGTGGTCCACGATTCCTCGTATTCAAGGGGCCCAACCCATTTCGTGGTTCTGCCCGCCGGGTCGATGAAAGCGACTTCCACTCGCTGCCAGGGGCTAAGCCCCTCCAGCGCGAAATGGTGCTCACGTCCGGCAATGAGAGGGTCGGGTGAAGTCGATAGGCGTACCGCGATCGGGACCGGGGTAGGCATGGGCGTGGCGGTCGGCTGGGGAGTCGCTGTTGGTGTCGGAGCAGGAGTAGCGGTTGGTGGGGTGGTTGGGGTTGGTACAGGAGTCGGGGTGGGTACCGGGACCGGCGTAAGCGTAGGGGTAGGGGAAGGAGTCTCGGTGGGTCTTGGCGTGGCCGCCGGTTGCGGAGTGGCGGCAGGGTTGGGAGCCGGACTGGGTTGCGGCGTACTGGTGGGTACTGCCGTCGCAGCGGGGGCGTCAGTCGGCTTTTGAGTTGGCCCGGCCGGGGCCGCCGTCGCGGTTGGCGTCAGGGTCGGCCAAGGCATCGAGCCGGGAGGCGCGGCTTCGGTGGCGGTGCGGCTGCAGCCAAGAGTACCCAGCACGCAAATGCCCAAAAGCACGAACAACAACAGCTTGCTGAACATGGCTGCTAAGATAGCACACTACACCAAAGGCATCCACGCCGGCCGCCATCTGCCGCGCCCGGCCCTTCCGTGGTAGGATACCGGCAACACTCGCTAAGGAGGGACGGTATGGCCATGGACGTTCAAGTTTATACTCAGCCTGGTTGATTCAGTTGCCGGACTCTGGAAGAGTTCCTGAAGTCCAACGGTGTTCCCTACGAACACCATGATTTATTGAGCGAACCCGCCGCGGTGGAGCATCTCCGCAGCCGGGGCATCAAGTCGCTGCCGGTCACCATCATCGACGACACCGATGTCATCATCGGCTACTATCCCAAGAAGCTGATACCCGCGCTGCGGCTGGACGTCAGTGTCGACCTGTCGGGCAAGACGTCCTGGCTGGCCGAAAAGTACGGCGCAGTGATGAGCGCGGCGGTGCGGGCCAACAACCAGTTCAGCCAGGAGCAGCTGGACACCATGGTTCCCTGGCGGCCCTGGAGCCTGCGCGACACGGTGGTGCACATTCTGGCATTCCCGGAAATCGCCTACCTCTCGCACGAGGTGGGCAGCATGAGCTGGGACGACATGAAGGCCCAGGACGAACGGCTCAAGGACGTGGTCACCGCCCCGGCGATCTCCGAATATGGCCTGAAGGTGTGCGACGACATCATCGCCTTCCTGGACAGCGGCAACACCGAGGGCTTCGAGCGCGAGGTGCCGGCCCACTACGGCGGCGAGGTCACTGTCCTCGAGTTGCTGAACATCGTGCTCAGCCACAGCACCCACCATCTCAAGCAGGTCTACCACTACATGCAGACCGACTTGGGCATGACCCTGGAAAACCCGGCCACCGACGCCGACTTGGACGGCATCCAGACCCCGGACGCCCTTATCTAAACGTAGAGTACACAGAGATAATGCGGGGGGCACGGAGAATTCAAGGAAATAAAAACCTCTGCGCTCCCTCCGCGCTCTCTGCGTTTAATCCGTCTCCCAAAGGAGCGAATGATGAAATACGACTACATCGTGATTGGCGCCGGTTCGGCCGGTTCCATCATCGCCACCCGGCTTTCCGAGGACCCCAACACGTCGGTGTTGCTGCTGGAGGCGGGGCCTGATTACCCCGACTTCGAGCGGCTGCCCGAAGAGGTGAAGTTCGGCTACTCCACCGAAATCGACATCATGGTCAGCGACCACAACTGGCAGTTCACCGGCAAGGCCACCGAGAGCGCCCCGCCGATGATGGTGCCGCGGGGCAAGGTCACCGGCGGCTCCAGCGCCATCAACGGCCAAGTCTTCCTGCGCGGCGTGCCCGAGGACTACGACTCTTGGTCGGAGATGGGCAACGACGAGTGGGGCTACACCAATTGCCTGCCCTTCTTCCGCAAGCTGGAGACCGACTCTGATTTCTCCGACGACTTCCACGGCACCGAGGGCCCCATCGTGTGCCACCGCTTCAAGCCGGAGACTTGGCACTCCGCCCAGCACGCATTCTACGCGGCCTGCCGCGAGGCCGGCTTCCCCGACAGCCCCGACCACAATAATCCCGAATCCACCGGCGTGGGTCCCACGCCGTTCAACAACCCCGGCGGCGTCCGCATGAGCACCGCCCTGGGCTACCTGGACCAAGCCCGCCACCGGCTCAACCTCACCATTCGGGCCGATTGCCACGTCCGGCGCATCCTCTTCGACGGCAACCGAGCCGTGGGCGCACAGGTCGAAAGCGGCGGAGAAACTTTCACTGTCGAAGGGGACGAGATTATCCTTAGCTCCGGCGCCATCGGCTCGCCCCACATCCTGCTGCTCTCCGGCGTGGGGCCGGCGGGACACCTGCAAGAGTTCGGCATCCCGGTCGTCGCCGACCTGCCCGGCGTGGGCCAGAACATGCGCGACCACCCGAACGTTTGGGTGACCTGGCGGACGAAGCCGGAAGTGCCGCTGGACGGCTTGGCCCCCCGGATGCAGCTGACCCTGCGCTACACCGCCGAGGGCTCCCCCCTGCGCAACGACATGAAGATGTCAATGTCGTCCTTCGCCACCGAGCGCATCAACCGCGGCGGCGACCGCATGGAGCCGGTGGGCATCCGCATAACCAGCGGCATCCAACTGGCGGCGGGGGCCGGTGAGCTGCGGCTCAACTCCGCCGATCCTGCCGAGCAGCCCTTCCTGGACTACCGCTACCTGGAAGACCCCTTCGACCTGGAGCGGCTGCGTGAGACGGTGCGCCTCTGCGTCAAGCTCGGCGAGAGCGAGGCGTTCAACGACATCATCCAAGAGCGCATCGAGCCCACCGACGCCGAGCTGGAGTCCGACGAATCCCTTGACGAGTACCTTTTCCGCGAAGTCACCACCTCGCAGCACATCTCCTGCACCTGCAAGATGGGTCCCTCCGACGACCCGATGGCCGTAGTCAGTCAGTACGGCAAAGTCCACGGCCTGGAAAGCCTGCGCGTAGTGGACGCCTCCATCATGCCCGACTGCATCCGTGCCAACACCAACGTAACCACCATGATGATCGGCGAGCGCATATCGGAGTTTATCAAGGACGGGAAGTAAACCTCGCTGTCATGGACAAGGTATTCATCTACTGGGACAACTCCAACATCTTCATCAGCGCCCAGCAGGTTGCGGCGTTGATTGAGGGCGGCACGGCCCGTTTCAGGGTGCGCCTGGATTTTCAGAACTTACTGGAATTGGCCCGCGCCGGACGGGAAGTCGAACATGCCATCGCGGTCGGTTCGATCCCTCCCGAACTGCGCCATGTTTGGAACCGGCTGGAAAATGAAGGCTTCACGGTCCAACTGCTGGAACGCGGAGCCTTGCAAGGCCGGGAGCAGGGTGTCGACCAGGCTTTGCAGACCGCGATGCTACGGGACGCCTTCGACTACAACGGCGACCCTGGCATCGCGGTGCTGCTGACCGGCGACGGCAGCGGCTTTGCCGATGGCGTCGGCTTCCACGCCGACCTCGAGCGTATGCTCCGCCGAGGATGGCGCATCGAAGTGCTGTCGTGGCGGCACAGCTACAACCGCCGGATGCGGGAGTGGGCGGAAGAGCATGGCGAATTCATCGCCCTAGACGACTTCTACGACAATGTAACCTTCCTGGAACCCCCAGCCCCCGGCCAGCCAATAGCCGCCCCCCGGTCAGCCACCCCGCCAGACTTGGCGCGGAGGAGCATGGGCTAGCTGTAGGGATCGCAGCTGTGGATTGGAAGTACGCCCGGTTCATGCCCGACTGCATCCGGGCCAACACCAACGTAACAACAATGATGATCGGCGAGCGGATCGCGGAGTTTATCAAGGAGGGGCGGTAGCGGGGGATGATGGACTAGGATACGGATGCCCGGCTCAGGGATGAGGCCGGCTGGATACTAGTACCGTTTCCAGAAAGTCTTACAATCATAAGGGAGATCAGGTAGGCTTGAGTAAAATCCTTTAGCGAGGCCGTACCTGATATGCCTGTCTCCAAATACAAAGTCGAACTGACCCAATCCGAACGCTTCGCTCTGATTGAAACATCCGGCCGTGGCAAGCCGTTGGCCCGCACGGTAAAGCGGGCCCTTGCGCTGTTGAAAGCTGACGAAGGACTCTTAGACCGTGAGGCGGCTGAGGCGGTTTCGATCAGCGCCGCCACTGTTGCCAGAGTGCGCAGACGGTTCGTCGAGGAGGGGCTGGAAGCCGCAATCAACGACCGGCCACGGTCAGGCCGTGAGCGCAAGCTGAGCGGCAGACAGGAGGCGCACCTCGTCGCCATCGCGTGCAGCAGTCCACCCGAAGGACATGTAAACTGGACGCTCCATCTGCTGGCGGACAAGGTAGTGGCGATGGAGTTTGCCGGGAGCATCTCCTTGGAGACGGTGCGCCAGATCCTCAAAAAAACGAACTCAAGCCGTGGAAGAAAAAGGAATGGCGCATCCCCAAGCTGAGCGGGGAGTTCGTCGCCCGGATGGAGGATGTGCTGGACCTTTATCACGAAGAGTACGACCCGGAGCGGCCAGTGGTGTGTTTTGACGAGTCCTCCAAGCAGTTGCTCGAGGATGGGCGGCCTCCCATCAAGGCCGCCCCCGGACGGGTGGAGCGCTATGACACCGAGTACCAGCGAAACGGGACCCGGAACCTGTTCATGTTCTGTGAACCGAAGGGCGGATGGAGACACGTCGAAGTGACCGGGCGCCGCACTGCTGTGGACTTTGCTCACCAGATGCGCTGGCTGGTTGACCAGGCGTACCCCCACGCCAGGGTCGTCCGGCTGGTGTTGGACAATCTCAACACCCACAAGCCCGGCTCGCTCTACGAAGCATTTGGAGCGTCCGAAGCGCGTCGTATAGCCAAGCGTCTGGAGCTGCACCACACTCCCACCCATGGAAGCTGGCTGAACATGGCCGAGATCGAGTTGAGCGTCTTCAGCAGACAGTGTCTGAACCGCCGGGTCGGCGATGAAGTGCTGCTGCGGCAGGAGGTTGCCGCCCTCGAACGCGAGCGCAACGATGCTGGCGCCGTCATAGACTGGCGGTTCTCCACTCAAGACGCCCGCAGTAAACTCCAACATATCTATCCATCAGGATTAAATTGAAACGGTACTAGCGGTAAGTCTTTGCCTGTCAGCGGCCAGCCGGCGAAAGTCACATTCGACCTGGATGCCGTGCCAGAACTGGTCCGACTGCCCGAAAAATGCGCCAAAACGAATCGACATGGCTGGCGTGATCGAGCGTTTGCCATGGACGATTTCATTGATTGCCCGCGGAGCAACCCCGATGGGCGGGACATGGCGTTTTGCGAAATCCCCATTGGCTTGAGGTATTCCTCCAAGAGAATTTCGCCGGGTGTGATAGGTTCATACATGGCTATAGCGTATGACGTTATAGGGGTTTCCGTCAATGGTAATCAATGATGGAGACCTGTTCCGGGCCGGAGTCCGTCCACTGGAAGAAGATACGCCATTGGTCGTTGATTCGAATGGCGTGAAAGCCCAATAAACTGCCGCGAAGGGCTTCAAGATGGTTGCCTGGCGGAACAGAGAGGTCCCGGAGGGAACGCAACGCGCTTGGTTCAATTGAATCAGCTTCCGCAACGCGACCCGCGACACGGACTGAAAGCGCCGACTCTGCTCCGTTCGGAACAGTTCTTCAGTGTCCCGGTCGGAGAAAGATAGGATTAACGAATTACCGCTCTCCCCAAATGGTGTAGTGGCAGCAGGGCACGTTCATCGCCTGGACGATTTCTACGAAAGCGTAACCTTCTTGGAGCCGCTGACCCCAGGCCAGCCCGTCGCCAACGCCCGCTATGCCATCCCGCCTGATTTGGCGCGGCGGGCGACGGGTTAGCAGACGCCCTCACCATTCTGCGGAAAGTTCGCCAAATTCAGCCCGCAACTTTTCCAGCATCAATGGGCCTACTGTGGGGAGGGCCCGGCCACCCATATGATAAGGCGCAGGATATCCGATGAGTTCGCCCCAAGTCAGAGCATGGGGCGCCGCTCCAACAGCCGCAGTGTGGTGGTCAGATCGTCGTCGCCAATCTCATAGTCGCCGCTCAGAACATCGACGACCCACATCTTCCCCTTGTGCGTGGCCTCCAATTCGCCGCGCATCTTTTCATAAATGGCTCTCCCTACGACTCTGACATCTATTTCCTCTCTGCCCACTGCCATAGAAGGTTTCCTCGCGGTTCCATATCTCGCGCCTAGTTCAGGATCGTTCTTAAGAGACAGGATAGACTGTCGTCCAGTGTCTGGCACTCCCACACTACCACGGGAGTCCAGCCCAACTCGCGCAATGACTGTCGGTTCGCGATGTCCCTCCGCTGGTTCCTTGCAATCTTCCCCTGCCAGTATTCGACGTTGGTCGCAGGCATACGGTCGCCCCGCTTGCAAGGATGGCCGTGCCAGAAGCATCCGTGAACGAATATAGCAATACGGCGTGAAGGGAATACGAGGTCGGGTTTTCCTGGAAGGCTCTTGCGATGCAGACGGTAGCGATAGCCTATGCGGTGGGCGGTTTTACGCACCCGCATCTCAGGCTTGGTGTTCTTTGACCGGACGCTCGCCATAATGCGGCTCCGGGTAGCCGCATCGACTTTATCCATGGATCGTTATCCAATCTTGCCGATACCTGACACTTGCTAAAATGCTGTCAACAGGAATGACAGGGATGGTTTGTGTTATTGAGAATTTTTTCGACGATGCGGGTACCGGGCGATGAATTGTAAACTGGCTACCATGAGGCTGCCAGGTGAACTGATGTCGGTTAGTTGTGCGGTCACGTCCAACTAAATTGCCATTTTTGTTGAAACTCCACTCGTATTCTGCTGGAATGTATCTGCTTGCTTCCTCTTCAAAGATTAAAAACTCGCGAGTGTCCAAGTTCCTAATCATCACCACGACACGCAAATCGTTGAACTGATCCAAAGACTCGTCCACCCGGGCATTCCAAACTGAAACGACAGCGTGTCCAGTATTTTCGGGGTTCTCACGAGGATTTTCTATCCCCACAGAGTAGATGGGGGAATTTCTGCCGGAAATTAAACGGGCAACTCTTTTCCCAAAGGGCCTTTTCTCTTTGATAGTCTTGATAGACCAAGCGCACCCATTGGCGACGACATCGGCGACTCCAAGAGGACTTGCCCTATGTTCCCCACCGATTGCAGTAGCAAATATCGTACCGAAATCATCGCCACTAATGTCAGCTTGGCCGATGGCAATTCGATGGACGAGCTGTCGTCCAATTTCAAGGATGATTTCGTTAGGAATTTGGCCCAACGGGTATGGGCCAGTTCGCCTGGGAGCATTTCCCCGCAGTCTGGGATTGTCCAATGGAATGTCCGAGGACATCAAGCACCCCTTTTATAGTGGCCTCCGCCATAGGGACTGGAACGGCATTTCCCGCTTGTTTTTTGGTTTGAGAATCGTTGCAAACAATCTCAAAAGTATCAGGAAACCCTTGCAACCGCAGCATCTCGCGGGGCGTTAGCCGACGCTCCCCGTCAACTAGCAAGTAGTTGTAGGAAGCCCCTGCCCGCAAGGCACAAGACCATTCGTAGCTGGAAATATGCCCGCCTTTGTTTTCGTGCCAAATGGATGGCGTAGATGTCGGCTTATGAGCAGCGTGGCGCTTGGCTCGAATCCGCTCGGAAACGAAATGCTTGGGGTCAGGATTCTCTTCAAGAATCTCAGTCAAGGGCTTTACAGCAACCTTGCCCACTGGCCAGGGGAATTTGTCGAACAGCTCCAGCGTTGCGACTATGATGGTCCGCTCACGCTTTTGGGGCAACCCCAAGTCTAGCGCGTTGAGGATCCGCCAGTCCGTGGTGTACCCCATTTCTTCCAAGGGTCTGAGGATGTTGTTAAGCACAGTGCCACGCTGGGCGGTGGCGAGTTGCTTCACGTTCTCAAGGACAATTCCCTTTGGCCTTTTATCTTCCGTTATTCTCAGAATCTCCTTATAGAGGGTTCCGCGAGGATCATCGGTGCCTAGTTTGTTGCCGATGATGGAAAAGGGCTGGCAAGGGAAACCGGCAAGCAAGATGTCGTGGTCGGGAATATCGGACGAAGGAATGGCTACGATGTCCGACGCTGGCCACGTACCAAAATTGTGCTTGTACGCCTTGCGCGCTCCGTCGTCAATGTCACAGGCGAACACTACGTTCAAGCCGAGGTTGGCCGCCGCAATATGAAACCCGCCTATTCCGCAGAATAGGTCGGCGCACTTCCAGCTACTGTCTCGACGGGCCGCTTGCGAAGGAGCATACGGTGCGTCGAACATCGAATAAGTTTCTTGGATATAATGCAGGACAGCGACTCCTTGACATAACACGCATTGCGTCGGTGCTGCACCTATTTCCCGACGGCAATTTAGCCGAAATGCGCGAAATGTGTCAAGGAGCTACTTTCAGTACCCGGTATTGCTTCGCCCTACCCCCGCCCGAACCAGTCCGGGTGGACGGCCTGCAACCCCAGTTGGGGCCAGGCGGCGGGGGCGCTGCACTTTTCGAGCCGCTCTTCCAGGGGGAGGGCGTCGTCCCAGTAGTAGGCGATGATGCGGCGGCCGTTCCAGTCGCTGGCGGCGTCGGAGGCGATCCAGACCACCGGCGACTGCATCACCTCCGGCTGGATCAGCGCGTCGGCGGTGGCTCCTTCGGGCGGCCGCACCATGTTGGTGGCGGTCGCGCCGCCGGGGGTCAGCACGTTGGCCGTGACCCCGGTGCCCTCCAGGTCCTGGGCCATGATGGCCACCAGCGCCTCGTGGCCCGCCTTGGAGGGGCCGTAGGGCGCGCCGCCCTTCCGCCACATGGTGTCCATGCTAGTGGTCACGCCGATGATGCGCCCATAGCCCTGCTCGACCATGTGCCCGGCCACGGCGTGGGACATCAGGAACGGGCCGCTCAGGTTCACGTCGATCACCCGCAGCCAGGCGTCGGGCGGGAGAGTCCAGAAGTCGTTCTGGCTGCCGGCGGCCCGGGCGCCGAACCCGCCGGTGCGGGCGTTGATGCCGGCGTTGTTCACCAGAATGTGCAGCCCTCCCATCTCGGCGATGGTGCGGGCCACGGCATTCTCGACCGATTCGGGGCTGGTCACGTCGGCGACGATGGGCAGGACGGCATCGTCCCCTCCGATTTCGCGCATATCGTTGGCGGTCTGTTCGAGCCAGTCCTCGTTGATGTCCAGCATCGCCACCCGCGCCCCGGCCCGCACCAGGCCAGTGGTGATGGAGCGGCCCATGCCGATGGGGCTGGCTGCCCCGGTGACGATGGCGATTCTGCCTTCCAGTGTGTTCGATGGAGTGGTCATGTTGGCCTCGCTGCTCGGGACAAAATTAAACGCAGAGAGCGCAGAGGCCGCCGAGGATAATAGGAAAAACTCTGCGTCCTCTGCGTCCTCTGCGTTTGATTGGCCTAGAAAATGGCCAAGGGGTTGACCGGGGAGCCGGTGGCGTTCTTGAAGCGCAGCGGCGCGACGTTGAACATGAACTCCCAGCGGCCCAGCCGCTCGCATACCGCCGCCAGTTCCTCGCAGTTGCCGGCGTCGATGAGCCATAGGCCCATGCCGACGATGCCGACCCTGTGCAGCGGCAGGCCGATGTTGGGGTAGCCGCTGGGCTCGGCGTCCTGCGAGGCGTCGCCGCCTACCAGCGAGACGCCCCGCTCCTTCAGCCAGGGAATGGTCTCGGCGTGGAGGCCGGGCCGTCCGGCCGCGGGCGGCCCCAGTTCCAGGCGGCGCTTGTACCAACCCAGCCGCAGCATCAGCGCGTCGCCTTCCTCCACCCGCACACCCTGGGCCTCCTCGGCGGCCTCCAGGTCCTCGGTGAACACGGCTTCGCCGGCCTCCAGCCAGGGCTTGCCCTTGAGCCTGGCGATGTCCAGCAGCACGCCGCGGGTGACGATGCCGTTCTGGGCCTTGTCGATGTCCAGGCTGGTGGCCTTGGCGTCGGAGTTTACCTCCGAGGCGGGCCGGCCGTTGTACATCTTGCCGTTCCACACTTGGTGGCAGAGGCTGTCGATGTGGGTGATGGTGAGCCCGTGATAGGAAAAGCCGAGGAAGTCGGAAGTGCCGCCCGGTCCCTCGTCCGGGCAACTGTCGCCCGCCCGGATCATGTAGTGCAGCGGCGGGATCGAGGTGACGTCGGGCGCGCCCTCGGGCACGATCAGACGGGAGCAGGTAACGCTGATGCCTTCCTTGACCAGGCTGGCGGCCTGTGCTCGCTTGGCGTCGGTAATCAGATTCAGCGTGCCCAACTGGTCGTCGTCGCCCCAGCGGCCCCAGTTGCTCAGGGTATCCATCCATTCGATGACCTGTTCCTCCGTGGGAATCTGGGCAGTAGTCATGCTGTGCCTCCATTAGACTGGATTCGGTTCGCAGGCTTGTTCTCAGCTATCTTAATACGCCCCTTGTGATTGCTCGTCAATCGGCCCATTCCGTCACCCAGCCTTCCTCCGAAAACCGGACTACCGAAGCGTAGGGGTATGCAGCCATTTTACGGGGCGTTGAGCCGGTCGACGGTCCCGTCAATGTAGAGGATCTCTATGGTGCGGGTTACTGCCGCTTCCAGTTGGGCGCGGGAGTTTTGGTCCAGCCCGCTTCCCAGCCGGTCCACCAGCGCGGATACGGGGGTGTGGCCGTCGGTTAGCGAAACCAGGGCGGCGACCAGTTCGCTGCACGGGGTTCCCTCGGGTTGGGACACCGTGCTGAGGCTGTAACCCCAAACGAACTCACCCTCTCCCAAGACCGGCTTGCGTGCCACCCGCACACCCGACGCCAGCCGGGGAGCAGCCAGCAGTAACTGGTTGCGCTGCGGGTCCGACCGCAGGGCCGCGATGCGTTGTACCCGCTCGGCCCGTTCCGACTCCACCGCCCGGACGCTGGAAACGAACTCAGCGGGCGCTTCACCCCGGTCCAGTACCGCCCGCTCGTAGCCTCGGGGCGGCTGCCCGGCCACCGCCTGAATGAAGCTGTGGCGCGGCGAATATTGCTCTTCTCCAGTGATGCGCCGGGCCTCCCAGAAATAGGAGCTGGAGGTGAGGTTGCTGGCGTAAAAGAGCCGCGCCATCTCGCGGAACTGGTTGTATTCCTTGTAGTAAAGCTCGTGGTAGACCTTGCCGGCGCTCTCCCGCAATTGATGGTCGCCCTGTTCGGCGGCCTTCAGCGCGGTGGTCGCGTAGGCAGCGGCCATGACGCCGGACATCAGCGCCAGATGCACCCCCGACGAGAACAACGGGTCTACGAAACAGGCCGAGTCGCCCGTCAGCACGTACCCCGGCCCGGTGGTCCGTTCCGACGAATACGACCAGTCGCGGACCACCTTTGGCTCGGCTGCCCACCGTGCGTCCCGGAGCTTGGCGGCGGTGTGACGAGTCTGCGAAAGCTGCTCGGAAAGAAAGGCCCGGGCCCCCGACCGGCGGATGCCCTCGCGCCCGGTCTGGTTGTCCACCACCGCGCCGACGCTGCTCCATCCGGCCGGTCTTATTGATGTCCCCAAGGGGATGGTCCAGAACCAGCCGTGCTCGTATGCCTCGATGAAGATATTGTTTTCGGCGGGCGCGGGCAGAGGCTCGACGCCGGTGAAGTAGGCGTAGACTGCAAGGTTCTGAAAGAATGAGTCCCAACGCCGCATCCCGCTCTGTCGCGCCAGCAAGGCCGACTGCCCACTGGCGTCCACCACGAACCGGGCGGAGATTTCGCCCCGGCCCTGTCTGTCGGAGACGAACCGGACGGCCCTGGAGGAGTCTTGTTGGGACTCGACGCCGACAACCCGGTGGCCTTCCATAACTCGCGCTCCGGCTTCGCGGGCGTTGTTCAGCAGTATCTGGTCGAAGGTGGGACGCCACACCTGATACGAGTGAGGGTAACGCCGGCTGGTCTCCTTGAAGTACCAGCTCCACGGCTCCGGGTCGCGGCCCCAGACCATGGTCGCGCCGTACTTGGGCAGGAACCCGGCTTCCTGCACCGCTCCGATGGCGCCCAACTCTTCCAGCACCGGCACACTGGCGGGCAGGAGGGACTCCCCGACATGTTCCCGGGGGAAGCGTTCCCGTTCCAGCAGCGTGACCCGCCAGCCCCGGCGGGCCAGCATCGTGGCCGCCGCGCTGCCCGCAGGCCCGCCTCCGATGACGGCTACTTCGGTTGTTGCTTGTTTCGGTTGTCCTCTTAACGTCATCGTCTTGCTTCTTGGGTCGGGCCTACTCGCCTGGATGCTTGAATGCTTAATTGTGCGCCGTCCGGCAAACTCCGGCAGGTTGCCCGACCCAATTGAAAAGGGGCGGTTTTGGGCCGCCCCTTTGCCGTGTCTCTGCTGTGGAATGCCGTGCGCCAGCTAGTCCGCGCTGTGGCCGCCCTCGGTGCTGGCGGTTTCCTCGGGGTAGGGCTTGCCGGTGGCCGGGTTGATCTCGAAGGAGCTGGGCAGTTCCAGCTCCTTGGCGATTTCCTTGACCGCCGGTATGACCTCTTCGCCCATCAGCCGCAGGCTGCGCATGGTGTCCTCGTGGGTCATCGCACCGTCGCCGTCCCAGAAGAAGACGCTGCCGGGGCGCAGATATTCCAGCACATGGCGAATCTTGGGAATGACCGAATCGGGCGTGCCGGAAATGATGGTGTAGTCGGCGATTTGCTGCTCGTAGGGGCGGCTCAGCACCGAGGCCGCGCCTGCGGTGCTGGGTAACTGGCGGTTGGCGGTGGCGAAACTCTGGGTGGGCAGCACCCGCCGCCGGGAGGTCAGCCCCGGCAGGCTGGCCAACGCCGGGTTCAGAGTGCCCTCGTTGCCGGCCAGGAAGGGGTTGCTGGGGCCCTGGACGAATTTGCGCCCGGCTTCTTCAGCCAGTTCCTCGGTCTCGTCGACGTGCACCTTCCAGAGATAGCCGAGGTTCTGCGGGCCCGACTCGTAGCCAAGCTCGGCGGCGGTGTCGTGGTAGAGCTGGAAGGCCTGCTTGGTGGGATCAAGCTCGGTGGACAGCATGATATAGGGGATGCGCTTTTCGGCGGCCCATATCAGCGAGTCGCGGCTGATAACCCCCGGCAGCCAGACCTGCGGGTGCGGCTTCTGATAGGGCCGCGCCCAAGGGTTGACGTGGCGGTACTGGAAGTGCTTGCCCTCCCAGCGGAAGGGGCCGGGGGTGGTCCACGCCTTGACGATGAATTCGTGGGCTTCCTGGAACCGCTCCCAGTTGTAGGGCGGCGGTGCGTTGTGGGCCACGCTCTCCCGCCCGGTGCCGCGCACCCAGCCGGAGACCAGCCGCCCGTGGGAAATCATGTCAATCATCGAGAGCTGCTCGACCAGCCACAGCGGGTCGTCCCAGATGGGAATGATGTTGCCCAGCAGGACAATCTTGGCCCGTTTGGTGATGCGGGCCAGGATTGACGCCTCGACGTTCATGGCCCCGCCCATGCAGAAGGGCGTGCCGTGGTGTTCGTTGAGCATCAGCCCGTCGAAGCCCATCTCTTCGGCGTAGAGCTTTTCGTCGAGGTAGCGGTTATACAGTTGGGCGCCCAACTGCGGGTCGTAAATTTCGTTGCTGACGGTCAAATCCATGATGGGCTTGCCGGTGGCGCCGAAGTAGCCGGACTGGGGGTCCTGATAAGGCCGTTCGGTGAAATATCCGATGTGCATACTCTTCTCTTCCCCTTAGATGGTGGGCCCATGCGAGCGATTTTCGGAAGTAATCCCCGGCATTATAACATCCCCGTAAAGAAGCCAAACGTGACTCAAAAACCGCCGCGCGCCGGAGTTTCACTACCAAAGAAGCTATCTCAAAACCAACTATTTCCGCTGACCCCCAGGGCCCTTTCATTTTCGGAAAAAGTGTCTCCTCTCCCTATGGGAGAGGGAGAATGAAAAGCCCCTGTCCCAACCCCCTTGCCAATCCCGAATACACCTCCCTACCATAATATCCGTCACACCCAAACCCAACCCGCCACCGAGGCAACACGGTATCCAATGCCCATAAACGACCCCGCCCCATTCGTAATTCCCATCCCAACCCCGCCAGCGGCCCGGAGCGGGAGAAAATGTCCGGAAATGTCCGGGGAATCGAAAAATCCCCAAATAAGCCCCGCAAGGAGAACCTTAACCAATGAACGACCTGAGACGTCGCGTCAACGCCCTACGCCGCAAAATGGCCCGCGCCCTCGCCGTCGTCCGGCTCCGCCCGTTGGCCCGGGATTTTTGCGACCAATGGGACTCGGCCCTCTCCGGCTCCCGGCCCCTGCCCCAGTCCCATCCCTTTATCCGCCGGGTGTCCCAGGCCGGATTCCGCCTCCCCACCTTCATGGCGGCCCATCGCTACCTGGAACGGTGCCGCCGCCAGAACGCCCTTCCTGACTGCCATGAGCTCGTCCGCTCCCTTCTCCCCTGGTCCGCGTCCCTCAGGCCACGCCGGGTAGGACAATTGCAAAGCCGGCAGCAGTTCTCATATGTCAGTACGCACAAGCCATGAAGTGACTTTGCAACCGTCCTGTCACTGTCCCGGAGGGTTGGCGAGATA
This sequence comes from Dehalococcoidia bacterium, assembly GCA_965197575.1. Classification (GTDB taxonomy): domain Bacteria; phylum Chloroflexota; class Dehalococcoidia; order Lucifugimonadales; family UBA3495; genus VXOI01. The sequence goes on along the minus strand of OZ240214.1, from coordinate 2,994,112 downwards.
GTTGGCCCTAGCTATTCGTCGTACCCAGGCCAGTTCTGCCGTCCTTATGGCGCACGTACCAGCGGGTGCTTGGAAAGGGAATTGTATATAATTCCCAACGAAAAAGCCTTGGCATAGAGTGCGCGGCGGTTGCGAAAACGGGCCGGTTTGTGATAGATTTCGCACGCTAAAACCCTCCCCCAATCCCTCCTGAGAGTCTGGCATGGAATCCATTATTGTTGCTTTAGCCGCGGGCGTGATCGCCTTGCTATTCGCCGCTTTTACCGCTTTCCGGGTGATAAAAGCGGACCCCGGCAATGAGACCATGCGGTCCATCGGCGATGCCATCCGTACCGGGGCGTCGGCCTTTCTGCGCCGCGAGTACATGACGTTGCTGCCTTTTGCCGTCGTGGTGACCGTGGTGCTGGCGGTGCTGGACTATACCGTGTTCACCCACGATTTGGCGGCCCCGGCCACTGCGATCTCCTACGTCGTCGGGACGATATGCTCGGGCTTGGCCGGGTTTATCGGCATGAGCGTGGCCGTGCGGGCCAACGTGCGCACCGCCGCCGCCGCGCAGCACGGCCTCAATCCCGCCCTACGAGTGGCCTTCTCCAGCGGCTCGGTGATGGGAATAACCGTGGTGGGTATTGGGCTGCTGGGCGTGACCATCCTGTACCTGGTGTTCCAGAACATCAACGCCGTGGCCGGTTTCGGCTTCGGCGCAAGCTCCATCGCCCTGTTCGCCCGCGTGGGCGGGGGCATCTTCACCAAGGCCGCCGACGTGGGCTCCGACTTGGTGGGCAAGATTGAGGCGGGCATCCCGGAGGACGACCCCCGAAACCCCGGAGTAATCGCCGACAACGTTGGCGACAACGTCGGCGACGTTGCCGGGATGGGAGCCGACCTGTTCGAGTCCTACGTCGGAAGCATCATTTCGACCGTAGCCCTTTCCGCCACCGCGGTCGCTTTGGCGGTGGGCAGCGGCGGCGGCGACTTCGACAATATCCAAGCAGTGTTCCCGATGCTGCTGGCCGGTTCCGGGATCGTCGCCGCCATCCTGGGCACGTTTCTCGTCCGCAGCGGCGAGCAGGCCGACTTCGAGCGTTTGCTGTGGGCTTTGCGCTACGGAATCTTCGCGGCGGGCGGGATGCTGGTAGTCTTCGCGGCCGTGCTCACCATTACCCTCACCGACAACTGGTGGTGGTTCGGCTGCGTCGTGGCCGGGCTGGTCGCTGGCACGATAATCGGGCTGGCCACCGAATACTTCACGTCCTACAGCTACAGCCCGACCAGGAGGGTCTCGGAGGCTTCGCAGACCGGCGCGGCCACGGTGATCATCAGCGGTATCGCTTCGGGCATGATGAGCACCTTGGTGCCGGTGGTCTGCGTATCCGTCGCCATTCTCTTGGCCTACTGGTTCGCCGGGTTCTACGGCGTGGCTCTTGCCGGGGTCGGCCTCCTGTCCACCCTGGGCATCACGCTGGCCACCGACGCCTACGGCCCCGTGGCCGACAACGCCGGCGGCATCGCCGAACAGGCCCAGCTCGACCCGGAGGTTCGCGAGCGCACCGACGCACTGGACGCCTTGGGCAACACCACCGCCGCCACCGGGAAGGGGTTCGCCATCGGCTCGGCGGCGCTCACCTCGCTGGCGTTGCTGGCCGCCTATTCGGTCAGCGCCGAGCTGATCCAAATCGGCCCGGACGGGAAATTGGTGGCGGGGAACGTCGGCATAAACCTTTTGCAGCCGCAAATCCTGGTCGGTCTGGTCATTGGCGCGATGCTGCCGTTCATCTTCTCGGCGCTGACCATGCAGGCGGTGGGCCGGGCCGCGCAAGGGATCGTCGACGAAGTGCGCCGCCAGTTCCGGGAGATACCCGGCCTGATGGAAGGCACCGCCAGCCCCGACTCCGCCCGTTGCGTGGACATCAGCACCCGGAGCGCGCTGCGGGAGATGATCATTCCCGGAGTCATGGCGGTCGTCGCGCCCATCGCCACCGGCTTCATCCTGGGCGAAGCGGCCTTGGGCGGCCTGCTCATCGGCGCCGTGGCCGCCGGGTTTATGCTGGCCATCATGATGGCGTCGGCCGGCGGGACGTGGGACAACGCCAAGAAGTACGTGGAGTTGGGCAATTACGGCGGCAAGGGGTCCGAGGCGCACAAGGCAGCGGTCGAGGGCGACGTCGTCGGCGACCCGTTCAAAGACACCTCCGGCCCATCGCTGAACATCCTGCTCAAGCTGATGGCGATAGTGTCCCTGGTGTTCGCCCCGGTTTTCCTGAAAGTGACTCCGCTGATCAACAATCTCTAAAGGCGTGTCTCAAATGGGACATGGCTAGGCTGAGGGCCTCCTACTCGGGGTCGAAGAGGGCTAGACGGCGAGAGATTCGAGGTCGATGAGACGGGGCTGCACAGCCCCGTCTTTCACTTCCAGGATGGCAATCGTCCCCAACGCCCCCCGCCGGTGGCGTCGTCCGGGGTAGGTCGGGCTGCCGGGATTCACCAACAACACGCCTTCCCACCAGCAGACCAGTTCCTCGTGGGTGTCGCCAAAGGCTACGACGTCCACCGCCTCGCCGAACTTCCGGGCCAACAGTTCCGCCGCCCGGCCCTCGGGCAACACCAGCCCCGTGCCGTCGGGGGTCGTGGCGATCTTTGGTCCGGGCCACTGGATGTCGTGTACCATGCCAATGGAAATTCCCCCGGCCCGCACAACCCTAATTGTTTGCGCCAACCGGCCCCCGTCCTCCCGTGGGTCCTCGTAGCCGCGCACCGCCAGCACCGGGGCAACTTCCTCCAGGTAGTCCAACACCCCCAGGCATTCGAGGTCGCCGCAGTGGAGAATCAAGTCCACGCCGTCCAGCGCGTCCAACACCGCGCGAGGCAAGTCGCGGCCGCTGCCGGCGGAGTGAGTGTCGGAAATCAGGCCGATTTTCATGGCGCTACGCTATACTGCCGATGGATCAGTAGACTTGGAATGGTTCATTCACCAAGGGGAGTATATGCGGAAGATTACCAAGAGAGAAGCGCGCGTGTTGGACCGGCTGCTTGACAGTGGGCAGGGATTGATAGAACTGAGCAAGGCCGAAGAAGCCGAATTGTGGGAGGAATTGAGGGATTACTTGGATGGAGTCGATGTCGATATGCAGGAGTATTCCGTCGCACGTGATCGGTTCAGGGCCATGCGGGATGAATTGGCCGGACAGTACCCCGATCAGTGGGTTGCCGTGGCAATTCAAAATGGTGAAATCATTTGCGCCGACGAAACTCAAACCGGACTTCTTTTTCAGACTGACTCTCTCGGCTATGAACGACACTCCATTTTGACGGAATTTCTCAATACGAAAGAAGTGAAGTGGGTACTATAACACCGTGATTGTAGGGTACTTCGACGCCCGGCAACCCTTGGTCCAAGGGCGCCTCAGACTACCTGAGTTCGATACTGAAGACGATGTTATTTTCCTCCTGGATACTGGCGCTTCCGGGAGTTGCTTGATGCCGGACGATAGCCGTCGATTCGGGATTGATTACAGCAGGCTAACCGGCATACCGTCCTACAGCCGAGGTGTAGGCGGGTTTGTCGAATCAGTGCAAATCCCGGCGATTGTTATGTTCAGGGAGACTAACGGTTTGAGGCGGTTTTATCGGCTCCAAATCGACGTCATGCCCGACCGGCGGGAGTTGCGCGAAACACCCTCATTGCTGGGACAAGACATCCTGGCACACTGGCGGACCTTGCACGACCCCACCAGGGGAACCCTGCAAGCCACGGTTGTCGCCGCCCACGGAACGTACCGCTTGTAGGCGCAACCGCCCGCAGCGCCTAGTTCCGACTTTCCCACAGGGTGAAGTAGTCGGGGGAGTCGCTCCGCATGGCTTCGGACAGTTGCTGCTGGTTGATCTTTTCGAGGATGGTCTTTTCGTCGGCGACCATCTCGGTGATCTTGCCGTCCCACTGCGCGGCCACCGCGTCGCTGAAATGGGAGTGGAGCAATTCCTTTAGCCCCTCCAACACCAGGTCCGAGTGGGTGGAGAGCGCGCCGCCGCTGACCACGTAGACCACGACTCCCGGCAGGTCTTCATCGTCCATCGCGACGCCCAGCCGTTCCAGTATGACGGTCATGGCGATGTCGCGGATGGTGTCCTCCAGGTGCATCGGCAGGTTCATCAGGTGAGAGAAGGGGAACTCGCCCGTCTCCCGCAGCGCTTGGGAGAACTCGGCTTCCACCATGCGGAAGAAGTCCTCGTTGAATACGTCGTCGGCGCCGAGCAGCTGCACCTGCGGCTCGGCGCCGCGGGCGTCGAACACCAGGAATTCCCGGAGGTGGGGGAAAATGCAAAGCTGTATCTCCGGGTATCCGCCTTCGGGCAGTCCGGGATTGAAAAACGGTTCCATCACAAAAGGCTCGAAATGTCTTCCATTTGGCGTCCGATCCAGTCGTTTACGTCGTGCTTGCAGACCGAGCGGTACAACGTGGCCGCCCGCTGCTTGCGTTCGTGGGCCGACATGGTAATGGCTTGGTGGAGGGCGTTCATGGTGCCCTCGATGTCGGCGGGGGCCACGGTCAGCGCGCCCTCGGAAAGCTGGCGGTGGACGCCGCTGCTCTGGGACAGGATGAGCACGCCGTCGCGGCCGTTGACCACCGGGCCTTCCTTGGCCACCAGGTTGGTGCCTTCCACGATGGTGTTGACCAACAGTGCATCGTAGAGCTTCATCCCGGCTACGGCCTGGGTGTAGTTGTTCTCGATGAAGGTCACGATGGGCGTCCAGTCGTCGGTGCCGTGGTTCTTGTTCACCTGCTGGACGATCTGCTGGACCTCGTCCAAGTAGCGTTGGTACTGCCGGATGTGGGTGCGGGAAGGCACCAGAAAGGCCAGGAACTTGACCCGGCCCTTCAATTCGGGGAAGCGGTCCAGCAACAGGTCGTAGGCCCGGAACCCCCGGACGATGTTCTTGTTGGGCTCGGCGCGGTCGATCCGCACGATAGTAGCCTCGCCGGCTTCCTGGGACAACTGGGCCTCGTAGTCCAGGGCGCGGGGCGAGTTGGCGATGCGCTGCACTTCTTCAACATTGATCGACGCCGGGTATACCTTTACCGCCGAGCGGTGGCCGTCCAGCTCCACCGCCGACCCCGCGCGGTCGATACAGGCCCTAGGCACGAACTCTTCTACCGTATCCAGGAAGTTGCGCCGGTCCTGGGGCGTCTGGAACCCGAGCAGGTCGGTCTGGCACAAGGACTCGCAGATGCGCTCGGTGATATGCCTGGGTATCATTTGCCAGTAGAGCGGAGTGGGCCAAGGAATGTGAACGTAGTGCTGGAGCAGGGCGTCGGGCAGCTCTCGGCGCACGAACTCCGGCATGAGGTACAGGTGGTAGTCGTGTCCGATGACGAGGGGGGCGGTCTCCAGGGCGCGGGCCTCGGCGACCACCGACTTGGCGAACGCCTGGTTGACCGGGATGTAGCCGCTATCCCAGGCTTCATGTACCGCCAGATCGACGTTCGGGTTGTAGGGCGGGTTCCACATATAGTGTTGCAAAAACCAGAGCAGTGGGTTGCAAAGGACGTTGTAGTACCGGTGGTAGACCCGGCGCGGCGTGACGACATAGCGAAGGTTGATCTTGTGGCCGGGCAGGGGCGACTTGAAATGGGGGCCTTGTCCATTGTCGGAAACTACCCGGTCGCCCTCCCCCATCGCGCTGGCGACCCAGGTAAAATCGTACTTTTGGGCCAGCGAACTGAAGGCGGTGACGACGCTGCCGCTGCCCCGCCGCGGTTCGGGACGCCCCTCGGCGTTCATGTGATGCTCGACCGGCCCGCGGTTGCTGACCAGAATAAGGGGCCGTCGCGAGAGCACCGCATCGCACAGCTTGTCAAGTTCAGCCATGCCCAGCCCCCCTGCTCCGACCCGAGCCAACTAACCACTACCCGCCGACGTTATCACCGAGCCCGTAGGCTGTCAAGGAATCGCCGCTTTCCTCTCCAACATGGATGGACAGGATAAACAGGATTTTAGGCCTACGATTCAATCCCGTTCATCCATGTACTACCCGTCCCGCAGGCGGGCTATGGCCGGGACCACTGCGCCCAGGCTGTCGACCGTCTCGTCGGGCTCGGTGGTGGGGTCGTTGGGGTCTTCGCGTTCGCTGAAGCCGGTTATCCAGACGGTCTTGATGCCGCACCGCTTGGCCCCGACCACGTCGTTCTTGATGTGGTCGCCGACGTGCACCACCTCGTCGGTGGAAACGCCCAGCGCATCCAGGGTCATGCGGAAAATCTCGTCCGACGGCTTGGACAGCTTTACCTCATCGGAGAAGGTCAGGGCGTCGAAGTAGTCCAGCAACCCGATGTTGCCCAGATAGGTGCGGAAGGTCGTGCCCGGCGTCATGCCGGTGTTGGAGATCAGCCCGATCTTCATCCCCATGTCTTTCACGCCCCGCAGGGCCGGGAGGGCATCGTCGTGGGCCGGCGGCGGATACTCCAGGAACGAGTCGGCATAGGCGTCGGTAATCTCTTGCAGCGTTTCCGCGTCCAACCGCTCCACGAGGCCGGGGCTGATGTTTTCGACAAAGATGGCCACCTGCTCGTCGAAACTTACGTCCAGCAGGCGTTCGCGGACCGCCCGGCAGTGCCGGTAGCAGGCCCGGTACGCTTCGCGGATGTGGTCCGGGCTGTAGTCTTCGCCGAAAGCGGCCAGCGCGGCCAGCGCGCCCTCCAGCCGCCGCGCCGTGCGGGTCAGCCCCAACTCCCGGTTGTCAATCAGCAGCGTTTGCCAGAGATCGAAGGTTACGGCGGTGATGCGGGCCAATTCGGGCGCTCCTGGTAGCTACATTTCGTTCCCTCTCCGTCTGCGAGAGGGTTAGGGTGAGGGCAACTCCGGGCGGCGGGTGTGCCAGTCGGTCGACTGCTCGTAGGCGTGGGCGGCGCGGAGGACGGTTGGCTCGTCGAAGGGCCTGCCCGCCAACTGTAGCCCAATGGGAAGGCCCGCGGCGGAGAAGCCGCATGGCAACGAGATCGCGGGAAAGCCGGTAATGTTGTAAGGGCGGGTGTACTGGGTCAAGGCCGCCACGGTGCCGATTTCCCGCTCGCCGGCCAGCACCTGTTGGGCCAGCAGGCGCGGCGCGGTGACCGGCTCGGTCGGCCCGGCCAGCAGGTCAACCTCGTCCAGCAGCTTGCGCGCTTCCCGGTCGAAGACTGCCCGGGCTTGCTGGGCCCGCAGATAGTCGGCGGCGGAGATGAACAGCCCCGTTTCCAGGCGCAGACGCACCGGCGGATAGAGCCGTTCCCCGTCCTGCGCCAGCACGTCGCGGAGGGCGGCCGACGCCTCCGACATCAGGATCGTGCCGGAGATGGCCTGGGAGTCGTTGAACATCGGGAAGGATACTTCCCGCACCTCCGCACCCAGCATTTCCAGCCTGCTCAGGGCATCGGTTACCGCCTGCCGCACCTCCGGGTCCAGAGGAGCATCGAAGTATTCCTGTGGCACGCCGATTCGGAGGCCGCGAACACCCCCGGTGAGGGAGGCGGTGTAATCGGGTATGGGCACGTTGGCGGAGGCGACGTCCTTGGGGTCGTGCCCGGCGATGGCGTTCATGGCGATTGCAGCGTCTTCCACCGTCCGCACCATGGGGCCGGGGTGGTCGAGCGACCAGGACAGCGGGGTGAGTCCGTGGCGGCTGACCAGCCCGTAGGTCGGCTTGAGTCCGACGATGCCGCAGAGCGCGGCCGGGATTCGGATAGACCCGCCGGTGTCGCTGCCCGTGGTGATCGTACACTGGCCTGCGGCTGCTGCCGAGCCGGAACCCCCGCTGGAGCCGCCGCTGACCAACTCCGGGTCCCAGGGGTTGTGCATGTGGCCGTAGTCCGGGTTTTCCCCGGTGGGGCCGTAGGCGAACTGGTGCATGTTCAGCTTGCCCAGCAAAATCGCCCCGGCTTGGTGGAACCGGGCGGCTACGGTGCAGTCCTCTTCGGGAACGAAGGTGTCGAAAATCTTGGAACCCGACGTGGTGCGCACGCCCCCGGTGTTGAACAGGTCTTTCAGCCCGACCGGAATCCCGTGGAGCGGCCCCTTGTAGCGCCCGGCCTGGATGTCCCGCTCGGCTTGGCGCGCCGCGGCCCTCGCTTGGTCCGGCAGCAGCGTGATGAAGGAATTTAACAACGGTTCAGTGACCTGGATGCGGGATAGATGGGCCTCGATGACCTCCACCGGCGAGAGCTCTTTGTCCCGCAGGAGGCGGCCCAGGTCTCCGGCGCTCATGTAGCAGATTGCCAACTCGTCCATTGCCTATCTCCTCTCGGGCCCGCCGGGAGGCCCGCCCGGAGGAATAAACGCCATGTCGGGATCGGCTTGGGAAACGTCGATGTTCCTCAGCGCCGCCGTACCCTGAAGCGCGCCCCGCACCTGCTGGAACAACTCTTCCATGTGTTCTTCGGGGGCGGAAATTCCCAGCCTGGTCGCCGCCTCGTCGAACGCTTCTCTGGAAATCGGCCCGCCGTCAGCCATGAGCGCGCTCCTGATCAGCTTGGGTTTGGACTCGCGTATTATGGCCGCTCTGGGTAGACGTTGCAAACTGCCGCGCGATGCTGCCCGTCCTTGCGCCGGTTGGGGATTCTCCGTATGTTGGAGTCATGTACTGCTCTGAATGCGGGCAACTCCGGGACGCGGACTCGAATTCCTGCCGAGACTGCGGCAGCCTATTTGGCCGGGAAGCCGGGGAAGATTCCGGCGAGCCCGGACAGTCCTTGTGGGGCGTCTCGCAGGCCGCCGTAGCCACGATTGCCTTGATGATGGGGCTGTTCGCGGCGGTGGCGGTCGCCGAACTCGTCGCCGGAGCAACCGCCGGGGGTGGGCCGCACGAATTAGCCTTGAGCACCTGGATTGCGGTGCATCTCGTTGCGCTGACCGTGGTTGGCGTGGTATGGGGTTTCGGCGCCCGGCGAGCCCGGAGTCCGGTGCTGGCCCTCGGACTCGGCCCGCCAACGACTCCGGCAGGCTTGGCTGCCCTGTTCGCCTTGGCGGCCTTGGCCGTCAGCCTGGGTTTCACGATAGCCTATGGCCTGCTGGTGCAGGCGACGGGGCCGGAATTCCTGGTGCCGCCAGAGATCGAAGGGGAAATGATCTTTCGGGGCGCCGGGATAGTGCTCTCGCTGGAGGCGCTGGTGCTGATGACGCCGCTGGCGGAGGAGGTGTTCTTCCGGGGCTTCGTCTTCGCCGGGCTGTTGCCGCGTTTGGGGCCCGGCCCGGCCATCGTGCTGAGTTCCTTGGTATTCAGCGCCTTCCACTTCGAGCCGGCAGTGCTAATCCCGATATTCGTGACCGGCGCGGCGTTGGCTTGGCTCTACCGGCGCACCGGGTCGATCTGGCCCGGTATCGCCGCCCACGCCGGGCAGAACGCCTTAGCGATATTGGGGGCATCCCTGGGGGGCTAGACACCGTGCGGGCGGTGGGTTAAATTTGGCTTTGCGTAATGGGTAAAGAGCGAATCGAGCGAATGTTCCGAGACGTCCGGGAGCGGGAGCGCCCCGGACTTATCGTGTTCCTGACCGCCGGTTTTCCCGATATGGAGGCCACTTTGGAATTGGTGCCGGCATTGGTGGAGGCAGGCGCGGACGCCGTGGAGTTGGGGGTGCCGTTCAGCGACCCGTTGGCGGAGGGGCCGGTCATTCAGGGGTCCAGCTTTCTCGCCCTCCAGGGCGGAACCACCACCCAAGACTGCTTGAATGCCGTAGAGACGTTGCGGGACAAGCTGCCCCAAACCCCGCTGGTGCTGATGGGTTACTACAACCCCATCTACTCCTACGGCGTCGAACGCTTCGCCAACGAGTGCGACCGGGTGGGCGTGGACGGCATCATCGCGGTGGACCTGCCGGGATTCGAGGCAAGGCCGCTGACCGCCGAGTGCAACGCCCGGGGCATCTCGGTGATCCCGTTGCTGGCTCCCACCAGCACTGACGAGAGCATCCGGCAGTCCTGCGAAGGGGCCAGCGGGTTCGTTTACTGCGTCAGCCTCACCGGCGTCACCGGCGCTAGAGACCAGGTGTCGGGCCGAGGGTTTGACCTGGTGGAGCGGGTGCGCGCCCACACTTCGCTGCCGCTGGCCGTAGGGTTCGGCATCTCCCGCCCGGAGCACGTGGCCGAAGTGGGCCGCAACGCCGATGCCGCGATCGTGGGCAGCGCTCTGGTGCGGGTGATCCTCGAATCGCCCCGCGACGAGCTGGTGCGAAGATCGGCTGCGTTCGTCGCCGGGTTGGCTGGCGCCTCATCTGTCCGGGGCGCGGTCTAACACCGGATGCGACAGGCCGATGGAGGAAGCTGCCGATGACCGTCTGTCGAGGAATACGAGGGGCCACGGTGGCCGACGCCAACTCCGCCGAAGCGATTCATGGGGCCACCAGAGAGCTGCTGGAAGCGCTCATCGAAGCCAACGAGCTACAAGAACGGGACCTGGCCGCCGTATACTTCACCACTACGCCCGATCTCAACGCGGTGTTTCCCGCCGCCGCCGCCCGGCAACTGGGCTGGACCAACACCGCCCTGATGGGGGCGACCGAGGTGGCGGTGCCGGGTAGCTTGAACCGTTGTATCAGGATACTTATACTGGTGAATACCGATAAGGAGCCGCAGGAACTGGTAAACAAGTATTTGAGGGGGACCGACGTTTTGCGGTCTTGACCGCAGGAGATTGGTCAACGCGGAGCGGGGAGTTGCAGAACGACGACCACCAAAAGGCGGCGTGAGGTTTTGCCGGGTCTGTAGGAGTTCCTGATCTGGACGAGTAATCCGACAAGTACCGGATGGTGAAGCAGACATGATCGTGGTAATGGCTACAGACAGTTCCCCGGACAATACCGATTTGGTCCAAGAGCGAATCGAGGCCCGCGGCCTCGCCGCCCACATCTCTCAAGGTGAGGAACGGACCGTGGTCGGCGTGCTCGGCTCAATCCCGCCCGACTTCAAAGACGAGCTGGAGTTGCTGCCGGGCGTGATGCAGGTGGTGGTTATTTCCAAGCCCTACAAGCTGGCCAGCCGGGAGTTTCACCCGGACAACTCGACCGTAACCGTCGGCAATGCCGTCATCGGCGGGCCCGACCCGGTGATCATGGCCGGGCCGTGTTCCGTGGAAGACGAGGAGCAGATGGTTTCCACTGCCAAGGCGGTGAAAGCCTCCGGGGCTACGGTGATGCGCGGCGGCGCATTCAAGCCCCGCACCTCACCGTACAGCTTCCGCGGCATGGGGCTGGACGGCCTGAAGCTGCTGGCCCTCGCCAGGCAGGAGACCGGGCTGCCGGTAATCACCGAGGTGATGTCGCCCACGGACGTTGACACGGTGGCCCAATACGCTGACATTCTGCAAATCGGCGCGCGCAACATGCAGAACTACAACCTGCTCGACGAGGTCGGCATGACCCGCAAGCCGGTGATGGTCAAGCGTGGTCTGGCCGCGTCCTACGAGGAGTGGCTGCTGGCCGCCGAGTACGTGATGGCCCAAGGCAACGATCAGGTGATGCTGTGCGAGCGCGGCATCCGGGCCTTCGAGCAATTCACCCGGTTCACGATGGACGTGGCGGCGATCCCGGTGATCAAGCGGTTGAGCCACCTGCCCATCGTGGCCGACCCCAGCCACAGCACCGGCAAATGGTATCTGGTCACGCCCGTCGCCCTAGCCGCCGTGGCGGCAGGCGCACATGGGCTGATAATCGAAGTTCACCCCAACCCGGACGTAGCCAAGTGCGACGGGCCCCAGTCCCTGACCTTCCAAAACTTCGCCCTGCTGATGGACCAGGTAAGGGCGATCCACTCCGTCCGCAACATGCCCGTTCCGGCCTAGCAGCCGGCCAGGCCCCCAGATTCGTTGGAGCTATTGGAGCCCCGCATGGCGGGGCTTCAGACTTCTCCGGCTAACTACCTCCTCAGCCCGTTATAAGGGGTCTGTTGTAGGGGATTATATGCAAAAGTAAACCAAACGATTTGTTGACCGTCTCGTGGCCGGGGTCTAGAGCGCCACTTGCCATACTCGTTCTTAGACGAGGATAGAACTATGAGTAATGAGCTTAAGAAAGAGTTTGAGTTTTACCTCGCTAACCAAGAAGAGATGGTGAAGAAGTACGACGGTAAGGTCATCGTGCTTAAGGACGGTGAGGTTCTCGGCGCATATGACAGCGAACTTGCCGCTGTTATTGAGACACAAAAGAGCCACTCGCTAGGGACATTCCTCGTTCAGAGAGTGTCTGAAGGCGATGAAGCATACACGCAGACTTTTCATTCGCGTGTGGGATTCTCATAGTCCAGAGACCGGGGTCCAGTTTCACCACGGTTTTTCCAAACCGGGTAAATGTCCTCCGCAACCAATGCGAGGTTTCTCAGGCCGGGGCCCCAACAGCAGTGATCCACAGCCTGCTATGGCGCCTTTCACCGCTATTTGGGATACAGGCGCCACCGCTAGTGTGATCACTCAAGCGGTCGTGACTGCTTGTGGCTTGATTTCAACAGGCATGACGAATGTCTTTCATGCTCAAGGGATGAGCCAAGCACAAACATTCCTGGTCAACATCCGACTGCCCAATGGAGTCCTGTTCCATGGCATCCGCGTTACCCAGGGCGACCTCACCGGCGCTGATATGTTGATCGGAATGGATGTCATGGGCGCGGGGGATTTTGCCGTAACGCAACCAAATGGCAGGACGAAATTCTCGTTTCGCGTTCCGTCCCAGGCAGACATAGATTTCGTCGAAGAAGATACAAGGTTGGATGCCGGGTGACCTGCACCTGCCACCGGAAGCAAGAAGGGGGGCGAAGAAGGAAGCGCAGGGTGTCATTCCTGCTGGATACTAACCAGCCCCGCCCCGCTGCCATTACAGGCCCGCTTTGGCGGCTGATTCTCGCATGGTGTCCAGATAGGCTACGCTAGCGGTTTGGACCAGGCTGTTCACGTTGCCGTGGAAGTATTGGACGCCCAGGTCGAGGAACTTGGGAACGTAGTTGTCGGGGCAGCTTACGCCGGCGATTTTGCCCGACTTGACGATGACGTCGACGCCGCGCTCCATCATCGCCTGCACTTCCGGGTGAGTCTGCTGGCCGGGGTAGCCCATCGACTGCGACAGGTCGCCGGAGCCGATGAAAAAGACGTCCACGCCGTCCACCTGGACCATCGACTCCAGGTTCTCTATGGCCTCGACCTCTTCCAGCATCAAGCAGACCAGCGTGTTCCGGTTGGCCTCGGCCACGTAGTCCCCGGTTGATCCCGCGAAGCCGTAACCGGCGGGGCGGCTGCGGCTGAATATCCCCCGGTGGCCTTCGGGGTAGTATTTCACCGCGTCGACCGCCGCGCTTGCCTCTTCCGCCGTGTTCACGTGGGGAATCTGCACCCCCCAAGCGCCCCGGTCTAGGAAGGGAGCGATTATCTCCGGGCGGTTGGCCACCGGCCGGACTATCGGAGCGATGCCGGACAGTTCGGACGCCCGCACCAGGTCTTCGGAGTTGTCCACGGTGATCGAGCCGTGCTCGTTGTCGAGGAGCACCCAGTCGAAACCCAGGCAGCCCAGCATTTCCACCACCGGGGCCGAGGGGAAGGTGATCATCACCCCGAACACCGCCTTTCCGTCTTGCAGTCTCACCTTCAGAGTATTCGCTCTCATTGTGCCTCCTTCCGGATTCTGGATTTTGCCTCGATTGCATGATGGGACCGAAATTTGCCGCCCGCCGATGCTAGGCGCATTCGACATACGGGAGTATACTACTCGCCACACTTTGCCCTACCATACATAACATCACTTCACCCTATTAGTGGGGGTACGAAATGACACCGGAAGTGACGCTCTCGATACCAACCCGCAATGACGTGGAGCGGCTGACCCAATGGCTGGAAGACGAGGAGGTCAATTCCTCCTGGTATGGCTTGGGGGAAGACGGCGCGCCTCTCCATGCCGGTTATTCGCCTTCCAGTGTTCTGAAGGGTGACGCCCACGACTGGAACCGGGTGTTCAACGACGAAAACCGCAAGGTGTTTGCGGTCTACACCGGCGACGGCGAACATATCGGCGAAGCCCAACTGGTTATCGAGTGGCCCCTGCTGGAGGCGCAGGCTTATCTGCTGGTGGGCCGCAAAGACCTCTGGCACCATCGCTACGGCACCACCGCCCTGATCGGGTTGCTGGACCACGCATTCAACGATCTGGGGTTGCACCGGATTTGGGTGGACGTTCCCGAGTACAACCGCAACGCCATGAACATGGTGGAGAGCATCGGGTTTGTTCTGGAAGGCCATTTCCGCAAGGCCCACCGCCGGGGGGAGCAATGGTTCGATTCGTATGCTCTGGGCCTGCTGGCCGACGAATACTCCCGCCGCCGGGCGCGGCTCTTTAACGCCTGAGCGGTATGGGGACAGCCTGAAAGCAGTCTATTTGGAGTTGGAGGAAGTGCGATGGCGGTAATAACGATTAACGGACCCTTGGGTTGCGGCGCGGTTACTATCGGCCAGATGGTCGCCCAGCAATTGGAACTGAGCTTCTTCGACCGCTTGGTGTTCACCCAAGCGGCCCGCATCGTGGGTTCTCCCGTAGGCGCTCTGATCGCCAAGGAGCAACGGCCCGACCGCTTCCGCGACCGGCTGGGCCGCTTCCTCCAGACCATGCTGGAACGCTCGGCGATGTCCGGGGTGAGCGGCGAGCCTTACTTTGGCCGGGGCATAGAGAACCTGCCGCCGGAGACCTTCATGGAAATGATGGGCGAGGGCAGCAGCCCCGCCAACCAGAGGGTGGACGACAAGACGTTTATCGACGCCACCACCAAGGTCGTGATGGACATCTACGGGCAGGGCAACGCGGTGATCATCGGACGGGGCGCGAACGCCATCCTGGAAGCCAACCCAGGCACCCTCCACGTGGGCCTGCTAGCCCCGATGGAAGTGCGGGTCAACACCCTGATGCAGCGCGAGCACTACGCGCAAGCCGAGGCGGAGGTCTACGTGGTCGAACTGGAACGCGCCAGGGAGGGATACTTCCGGCGGTTCTTCCAGTTCAACCCCAACGACCCTTCCCACTACCACATGATGCTGAACATGGGCCGGATGGACCCAAGCACCGCCGCCGACGTGGTTGCCAGCGCCGCCCGCGAACTGGTCCCCGCGTCATAGTCCCGCCGTATTTCCGGCCGGGGCCCCGAATACCCTCCCGTTGGGAGAGACCTCCCAACGGGAGGGAGCCTGGCCGGTGATTCCCTTCTCCGACGCCGACGTGCGCGGCCCGGCGCTGCCGGTGGTCACCCGTGCGCTC
Source organism: Dehalococcoidia bacterium (assembly GCA_965197575.1). Classification (GTDB taxonomy): domain Bacteria; phylum Chloroflexota; class Dehalococcoidia; order Lucifugimonadales; family UBA3495; genus VXOI01. Next base: position 2,978,861 of record OZ240214.1, on the reverse strand, counting down.
ATCGGCGTCAACATTCTCGTGTTCCTCTACGAGTTGTCCGTGGGCGGCCTCGGCTTGCTTACGGGCGGCGGCGGGACCGACATCACCCTGTTTTTCCTCAAATGGGGGTTCATCCCCTACGAATTCACTGGCGGCCAAGAATTCACCGGGGTGATCGGCCTGCCGGGGGCCGACGTGGATACGCCCTTACCCACTTGGGCCACCATGATCACCTCGATGTTCATCCACGGCGGCTTCTTTCACTTGGCCGGGAACATGATGTTCCTCTGGGTGTTCGGCGACAACATCGAGAATCTGCTGGGGCGCGTCAAGTTCCTGGTCTTCTACCTGGCTACCGGCGTGGCGGCGGCGTTGGGCCACTTGATGATCGATCCCCAATCGCAGGCGCCCCTGATCGGGGCCAGCGGGGCCGTTTCCGGCGTCTTGGGCGCTTACCTGGTCACCTACCCCTTCAACCGGGTGCGGGCGCTGGTCATCTTCTTCATCATCACCGTGATCGAGTTGCCGGCGGTCTTTCTGCTGGGCGCGTGGTTCGTGTGGCAGCTCATTCAGGGCTTGGGTTCCCTGGCCTTGCCCGGCACGGTAAGCGTCGCGTTCTTCGCCCACGTCGGCGGGTTCTTGGCGGGCATGGTTCTAATGGCCGCCTACCGGCTGTTGCTCCGGCAGCCGCTGCGGGCCGATAGCGGGCGGCGGTCCTTCCGGGTCAGGTATTAGCGGGCGAACGAATATGGATGCACAGGATTTACAGGATTCGGTCTGGAATGGCGATCAAATGCTGGTTATCAGGTTGCGGTAGGGCCTCGTCATCAGCGACCAGCTATCGGTCGCCCGGTCGTAACGCGAGTTCACGAAAACGCGCCAGTTCGCGTCGTCGAGGTTGGGGAAGTCCGAGCGGTAGTAATAGCCGGGCCAGCGGGTCTCTTCGCGGTAGAGCAGGTGCCGCAGGTGGGCCTCGCCGACCCAAGCCCGGTGCGCCAACTCCCAGCAGCGCATCAGCTCGTGGCGGCTGCGGGCGGCCAGGTGGCCCAGGTCCTGGCGCAGCATCTCGATCAACTGGATGCCGCGCTCTAACATTGGGCCGTTGGTGGTGTACCACGCCGACGTTCCGGCCCCGTATTCGTCCATGATCTTTTGCAGCCGCACCAACCCCTGCTTGGGCGTGATGTAGTTGGGGTTGATTTCCTCGGCAGTGGTGCCGCCCTTGTAGCGGTCGAAGGTCTCCAGTGGCGTCCATATGGCCTGTTGCAGCCCCTGTACCTGCTGGTCGCCGGGGTTGGCGCGCCCAGGGTTGTCGGCCAGGTAGTTGACCGCGGCCTTGGCGGCGATTCGCCCCTCGGTGAAGGAGCCGGAGGAGAACTTGTGAGGGGCCGCGCCGACGCCGTCGCCAGCCGCGAACAGCCCCTTGGTGGTCGTCATGCGGTTGTAGCCCCAGAAGTAATCGCCGTCGGCCACGTCCTCGGGGCCGCTGACCCAAGCGCCGGCCTCGCCGGAGTGGGAACCCATGATGTAGGGCTCGGCCAGGACCACCTCCGAGGGGGTATCCTCCGGGGCGATGTTCTGGGAGGCCCAGGTCAGCGCTTGGGAGATGGTCATGTCCAGAAAGTCCTCCCAAGCCTCGTTTCGCACCTGGTCCATCTTGGCCGGGTCCAGCGTACCGTCAGGGCCGGCGGCCAGCTTGTGCATCGCCTCGTCTGTCCGCATCGACATGGGGCCGAGTCCGTCGCGAATGTCGAGGAACATCTGGTGGTTGCGCAACGGCGTGGGCGTGGGGATGGCGGAGCCATAGGGCTCGTACTTGCTGAGTTCGTCGGCCCTGGTGACGGTGTAGTCCTCGCCCAGGGCGTTGGTCACGTGGGCGTGGAAATACTGGAACCACATACCCACCGGACCGTAGCCGTCCTTGAAGCGGGTGGGCACGAAACGGTGCTCCATCTGCGTCATTTCCGCGCCTATGGGTATCATCAGGCCGTAGGCCGATCCGGTGGCGAACACCGAGTACCAGGTCCGGCCCAGTCCCTCGCTCACCGACCGGGGCCGGAAGACGTTGGACGCTCCCCCGGTGGTGATGATGACCACCGGCGACCGGAACACGTAGAACTTGTCTTCCCGCACCGAAAAGCCCAGCGCGCCCGCGATTTTTTCGGGGTCGTCGGCGTCGGTGAGCAGGTGGGTGATGGCCACACGCTCGTAGATGTTCTCCGGCCCCAGGGCCGTCCGGGCCGGTTCGGCGGCGATGGGCTTGATCGACTCGCCGTGGATGGGAATTTGCCAGCGGCCGATGCGCTCGTATTGCCCGTTTTCCTGCTTCCAGATGGGCAGTCCCCACTCTTCCAGCAGGTGAACCGAGTTGTCCACATGGCGGCCCACGTCGTAGACGAGGTCCTCGCGGGCCAGGCCCATCATGTCGTTGACCACGTAGTTCACGAAGTCCTCGGGGGTGTTCCAACCGTAGCGCTGGCCCATGTAGCAATTGATAGCCGACAGCCCTTCGCCGGTGGCCCCGCTGCGTTCTATGGCGGCCTTCTCGACCAGCACGACGCGGCGGTCGCCGGCCCAATACTTTGCCTCGAATGCGGCGCCGCAGCCCGACATGCCGCCGCCGATGATCAGGATGTCGCAATCGACTGTTTCTGTGCTAGGTAACGGCAAAACTCGACCCTCATCCTTTACCCCTCTCGTTGTTGGAGGGGGACTCGATTCGATACTCGAAACTGCCTCGTCCGAAACTATCTCGGCGTGGGAAGTTGGGAGACTCCCAGCCAAACGGAATCGCCGGCCAGGTTCTGATTGCGCAGGTCTTGCACCCGGTCCTCGGTGAAGTCCTCGTAGGGCGTTACCGTCCCCGCCGGTCTCGTGCGCGACTGGTAGGTGAAATCCAGGCGGCGCCCGTCTCGGAACACCACCTCCCAATGCAGGCCGTCCTCGGTGCGGTGCGGCTGCACCAGCGCGCCCAAGGGAACGAAGTCGGCGTAGCCCCGGACATTTATCGCCTCTTGGGGACACATCTTGACACAGGCGTAACATTCGGAGCACATGTCGGGCTCCTGGTTATAGCCCTTGCTAGTCGCGGGGTCCAACACCATGAGGTCGTTGGGGCAGATGTAGACACAGAGCGGGCCTTGATGCTCGCCCGCGCAGGCGTTGCAGGCGTCGGGGTTTACGAACGTTGGCACGGCTTACCCCTCCAGTTCGGGTGTTTTTCCGGCAAAAAATTACCCCCTCTCCAATCCGAGAGGGGGTCGGCGAAATCAACTATCGGCCTGCTGGCCGGTACAGGTGCAACAGCCCGCCTCCGTCTCGAAGTCGGGCATCGAAATTACCGGGGTCCGGTTTTCCAAATATTCCTCGGTCACGAAGGGCGAACCCATACCGTATTTCTCCGCGCAATGGCGGACGACTTCCAGCACTTGGGGCCGCAGTGTCGTCGACGCCGGGCCGACACCACCGCTTATTATGCTTCTAATCAGCGTTCCCGCCAAGTCCTGCTTCCGGTCCCGGTGGCCGCAAATCCCCTCGTAGGCCACGCCGTCGCACACCGGACAGTACCACCACTCCAGGGTGAGCACCGACTTTATCCCAAGATACGGGAGCGTGTCAAAGACTTGGTGGGCGGCGTAGGTGTCGTAGTAGCTGCCCACGCCGGCATGATCGCGCCCGAACATGTGGTGGGTGCAGCCCAGGTTTTTGCGGACGATGGCGTGGAAAACCGCTTCTCTGGGCCCAGCGTAGCGCATGTCCCACATCAGGGTCGACGTTTCGTGGATCCCCTGCTGGAAAAAACCTTCCTCCCGCAACAGGTCGTGGGCCAGCACGATAGCCTCGTCGATGTAGTCTCCCGGCTTCTTCTCCCCAATTACCGCGCTGACCAGGATGCCGTCGGCCCCGGAGGCCAGGAACGCCCCCTTCATCAGCCATTCGTGCCCGGCGTGGGGCACGTTGCGGGTCTGGTGCGCTACTGCCGACTCCCAGCCCAAGACGGCCAGCCGCTGCCTTACCTGCTCCGGCGTCTTCCAGAAACGGTCGAAGGGCGGGTTGATTCGCGGCGGGTTCACCAGCGTCACCTTGCCGCCGACGAACGTGTCCGCCAAGGCCAGGGTGCGCGCCACGCCGGGGTGCGCCGGGTCGGCGGTGCCGTAGACCCGCTCCGCCATGAACTGCTTGTCGTAGTGGTACACCTCGGCGATTTCCAGCGCCGCCAGGGGTTGCTCCTGGTAGGTGAGCAACAGGGAGTCGCCGACGGAAACCGCGAGTCCGGCCAAGACTTCGGGAGCTACGTCGAAAACGATGGGGATGCTCCAAACGTAGCCGCTTTCGAGGGTCATCTGGCGCACCACGGAGTCCAGGTCGGCCCGCGACATGAACCCGTCCAGCGGAGAGAAGAAACCGTAGGAGAGGTTGATGACCTCCCGCGCGATCTGGTCGCGGACGGCGATGCGGGGCAGTCCGGCGGCCAGGCGGGCGGCCTCGGCAGGCGGGGCGACGGACAGCGCTAGCGCGCCGCCGTGGGGAGAGAGGCTATTATCGACAGCCATGTCATCCAGGCGTCACCGGCGCCCCGGCGTTGTTGGCCGGGCTGGAGCCGCTGACGTCGCACCCATGACTGGCCACGGTGGAGAGAAGGATGAGTCCAGCGAACAAGAGTCCTGCAATTGCCCGGCCGGTGCGCCTGCCCGGTATACGCATCTAGCTATCCACTCCAGAAGAAGCTGGCCCGCGCCCCGCGAAGCGCGCGTCGGAAAACTCGCCAAAATAGCCCAACGAAGTATATATCAACCCCGCAACAGGCGGCTAGTGGATGTGTTGTCGGTAACTGTTCAGACTGGCTAAGTCAGGGGTAGGCTATAAGCATGGACCGGGAGGTGAATTTAGTTGGGGCCTCCCGTGAGGAGTTGATTCAGTTGGTTAGTCAACTCCTAGGCCATGTTGAGGCGTTGAAAGCCCGAATCGCCGAGTTGGAAGGCCAGCAAAAGGCTCCAATAGAGGGCGTGAAGGAGTGGAAGCCACCCTCTTGGGCCAAGGCCAACCGGCCGGACCGCCCCAAGCAGGAACGCAAGAAGCGGGCCCACGGCTTTGCCCGGCGGCGGGAGGATCCCACCCACCGGGTGGAGCACGCCACGGCCAGTTGTCCGGACTGCGGGATACCCCTGCCAGGCGGGAGGGTGCGCGGAAGCCGCCAGGTGATATCGATACCCCAGGTGCGGGCGCGGGTGACTGAGCACGTGGCGCTGGAACGCACCTGCCGGAAGTGCGGGCAGCGGTGGCCCCCCGAACCGGATTGGAGCTCCCTGGCAGTAGGGGGGCAACGGGTGGGAATCTCAGTGCAGCAGGAGGTATGCGTGCTCCGGGAGGAGTGCCGGCTTCCCGCCGGCTTCCCTATGGAGTGATTCAACGCTACCTGAAGTGGCGCTACAGACTGCGCCTTAGCGTGGGGGAACTGGTGGCTTTGGTGCGTGGAGTGGCCGGGCGCGGCCAGGAGGAGTACAACCGGTTGCAGCGGGAGATTCGAGCCAGTCCGGTGGTGTATGGGGACGAAACAGGCTGGCGGGAAGATGGCCGCAACGGGTATCTCTGGAGCTTGAGCACTCCGGAAGTGCGTTGCTTCCTCCGCCGGGCCAGCCGGGGAAGGCAGGCGGTTGCGGAGGTGTTGGGAGATGAGTTTGAGGGCGTGCTGGTCAGTGACTTCTACGGAGCTTACAACGTGCATCAAGGGCTGCATCAGAGATGTTGGACCCACCTGCTGCGGGACATCCACCAACTGAAGGAAAAATACCCGGGCATCAGGGACTGGTCGAATGGACTCAAGAGGTCCGGGAAGTATATGACCAGGCCCAGGCACATCCCGGCCCTGACCCGGGCCTGCCGGAAACGGTGCAGCGGGTCCAGCGGGTGAAGCAACAACAGCAGTTCCAAGAGCAGATGTTGTCCATCTGCAAGCCTCACTTGGGCAGCGACGCGCCCATGAGCGTGCTGTGTCAGCGGGTGGAACGCTTTTTGCCGGAGTTGTTTACCTTCGTCGCTGCCCCCCTGGTGAGCGCGGACAATAACGCGGCGGAGCGCAGCCTGCGTCCTGCGGTGGTAAGCCGGAAGATCAGCGGCGGGACCCGTTCACCGGAAGGGAGCACCACCAAGAGCGTTCTGGCTTCCTTGTTCGGCACTTGGCGCTTGCGGGGCCGCAACCCCTGCCATGCCCTGAACTCCATCCTCTCCCAACCCCAACTCGCTCCAGTCTGAACAGTTACTTGGTTTAGTATTACAACGACGGGTTATAGGGTAAAGTATTTCCTGAGATGTTGTGTGGTGGGTGTGCGGAGGGGTGATGGATGTGGCGGAGTTCCTTGGGGTTTACGACAGCTTTCAAGAATTTCATTCCTTCTTCGCTTCGGCCTTTGGCCGCAAGCAGTGGCGGGAGTACAGCTGGGATTGCCTCCGGGCCCTGCTGGTTCAGTCCCAGGAGCGGCGCAATGCCGGGAATCTCTCCGAATCGGTGGGAGTGCCGGCCCGGGCGTTGCAGCGTTTTCTCAGCGAGGCCCGTTGGGACGATGGCGCGGTCATGGGACGCCTCCAAGAATAGCTGGCGCCCAAGTTGGCGCCCCCGGAGGCGGTGTGGGTGTTCGACGGCAGCGACTTCCCGAAGCAGGGAGGAAGTCGGCGGGAGTGGCCCGGCAATACGGTGGGAGGTTTGGGAAGGCAGCCAACTGCCAGGCTGGAATGTTTCTGGCTTAGGTCAGCCCGCGAGGGCGTGCGCTGGTGGACAAGCGGCTGTATCGGCCCGAGAGTTGGACTTCGGACTGCGGCCGGTGCGAGGTGTCGGGATTGCCTGCGGACCGGCGGAGCAGCCGGTCGAAGACGGAGTTGGCCCTGGAGATGCTGGAACGGGCCCGGAGCGCGGCCGGCTTGATGCCCCGTGGGCTGCGGGGGACGATGCCTTCGGTATGTCCACTCCTTTCGGGACGGTCTGGCGGCCCAGGGGATACGGTACGTTCTGGACGTTCCGGCGGGCGCCACGGTGCGGCCGCTGGAGCCGGCTTGGACCAAACCGGCCTGCCAGGGGTGCGGGCGTCCCGGCAAGCCCAAGCTGGAGGGCGGGCAGCGCCGGACCATGGCGAAGCGCAGTGATGAATTGCCGGAGGAGGCCTGGCGGGAGGTGACGGTGGCGGTGGGAACCCAGGGGCCGCGCACCTGCCGTTTTAATGTCCAGCGGATCAGGGAAATCCGGAACCGGCAGCCGGGTGAAGTGGCTTGGGCAATCTGCCGCCGGAACCTGGACGGCGGCGAACCCCCGTGCGTGTTCACCGCCACGACCCGGTAGAAATACCGTTTCTCCGGCTCGACGGAGTTGTTGTTTGACGTCAACTACCTTTGCCGGATCCGTCGATTATTCTTGCTGGTTCACCTCCTGTTCCTGACCTCGTTGCTGCGCCACGCCGGTTCTGTAGCTGGGGACATCGAATTCCAGGATGACCGAGTGATGCACCACCCGGTCGATGGCCGCAGCAGTGGCCATGGGGTTGGCGAAGATGTGCTCCCACTGGGAGAAGACCAGGTTGGAGGTGATGCCCAGGGACCGGCGTTCGTAGCGTTCGGCGATGAGCGTGAATAGCACCTCGGACTCCTCGGCCCCTTGGGGCAGATAGCCCAGGTCGTCCAGCAGGAGAAAATCGTAGTTGTCGAGCTTGCGTAATTGTCGCGGCAGCGCCAGGTCCCTCTTGGCGGCCAGAAGGTCCTGCACCAGCCGGTAGGCCGGGGCGAAGAGCACCGAGCGGCCCGACTCCACCAGCCGGTGGCCCACGGCGCACAGGGCATGGGTCTTGCCGGTGCCGGGCAATCCGAAGGCCAGCACGTTGACACCGCGTTCCACGAAGCTGCCGTTGGCCAGTTGCCCCAGCTGCTGTTGCAGTCCAGGGGCACCCGGTCATGCTCGAAAGTCTCCCAGGTCTTGCCCGCGGGCAGCTTGGACGCCGTGCGGAGCCTGCCGATGCGCCGCTGCCTGCGGTCCTCGGCCTCCTGCTCCAGCACTTCCAGCAGGGTCTCCAGAGCATCACCGTGGCCGGCGGCGGTGATGCGGGACACTGACTGCGCCCCCATGGTGGGCAGCCGGAATTGATGGCAGAGCTCCCCGATCCTGGACCCTGTCCTGTATCGCCACGGTGTCCAGCATCAGGCCACCCCCGCCAGCAGGCTGTCGTAGACCCTCAGGTCCGGCATTCCGGGCAGGCTCAGCACCGGCGCCCGAGGCAGTGCCGGGTTCGCCAGCTCCTTGACCGCGCCGTAGTCGAAGGGATCACCGGCCTCCAGCAGCAGGGCCAGGGCGCTGTCCACCGTGGACTCCATGGTTGTCGCCAGGTGCAGGATGCGCACGTACTCCACGTCGGCCCGCTCGCCCTGCCATTTCCGCAGGGCGTCGTAGGCCAGCCGAAAGGTGATGGTGGGAAACGTCTGCTCCCGGAACCGATAGCGGGCGAAGGCTCCGGGCTTGCGCACCAAGGAGCCGATGATGTGCCGGTAGTCGACGCGGGCCTCCCGCTCACCCCGCACCCTTTCCATACGTTCCACCAGGTGGGCCTTGTAGTACACTTCCAGGTGCTCGGCGTACAGCCGGACCTGCACCTCCTTCCCGATGAGCCGGGAGGGCGCGGTGTAGGTCCGGCCGGCTGCCTGGATGGTGCTCCACTTGCGCACCTTGGCCCGGTAGTTGACGTACTCCGGCACTGGGGCTGGCGGCAGGGGTTGCAGATGAGGGCGTTCCTGCTCCAGCTTTCCCATCACCAGCCGGTTGCGCCGCTCAACCACCCTCCTGACAAAGCTGGTGTAGCCGTTGACGGAATCGAAATCCCGGCTGCCCCGCAGCATGAGGGCTTGGTCCAAAGCGTCCTTCAGCCGGTAGTGGGCCTGCTCGGCGACGCCGTTTTCGTGCGCCTCCCCCGAATTTGTCAGGGTGGATTCCATCCCGTAATGCTGCAGGAGCTCGGCGTAGGAGTCGTTGAGAGCCCGGCCGAGCTTAATCTCGTGAGTGGCGGCCGAGCACTCAACGACAGCTACGCCGCGCTGCTGGACCACTACGGCCTCCGGTCCACCCGCATCAATCGCGGCCAGAGCCATGAAAACGGGGTCGCCGGGCAGGGACACTATCGCCTCAAGGACGCCATCGACCAGGCCCTGATGCCAGGGGCAGCCATTACTTCGACACTGTCGGCCACTACGCCGACTTCGTCCGGCAGATGGCCGCCAGACGCAATCGCCTGGTAAAAGGGAAGCTGGAGCAGGAAATGGCTTGCCTGCGCGCCCTACCCTCAGCTCCCATGCCGGAATACGCCAACTACCAGGCCCGGGTCCGTAAGTGGAGCACCGTCCAGGCAGCCGGCCGGACCTACTCCGTTCCCTCCCGGCTCATCGGGAAGGAGGTGCGGATCCGGCTGTACGCCGACTGGGTGGAAGTGTACTACAAGGGTAGCCTGGTGGAACGCATGGAGCGGGTGCACGGTGAGCGGAAAGCAAACGTCAATTACCGCTACGTCATCGGGTCTCTGGTGCGCAAGCCCGGGGCATTTGCCCGCTACCGCTTCAGGGAGCAGCTGTTTCCAACCATGCACTTCCGGCTGGCCTACGACGGGCTGCGGCAATGGCGCGGGGAACGGGCCGATGTGGAGTATGTGCGCATCCTGCACCTGGCGGCAACAACCATGGAAGCCACGGTGGACAGCGCGCTGGATCTGCTGTTGGAAACAGACGAACCCTTCGACTCCGCGGCGGTGCGTGAGCTGGCCGAGCCCAAGATGCCCGAAGCTCCAGCGCTGACCCTGTCAGGGAGGCCGGACCTGAAAGTCTACGACCGGCTGCTGGCGCGCAGCCTGGCCACGGCGGGGGTGTGCGGATGACGGATACCAGCGTCATGCAGGAGCGCATCGGCCAACTGTGCCACCAATTCAAGCTGCCCACCATGGGGACCCAGTCGGTGGCTCGTTTCACCGCCGCCGGCCATGGCGATGCCCTGTCCACCTTCCTCGAGGTATTGGAGCAGGAGGCTGACGACCGCCGCCAACGGCGCATCGACCGGCTGCGCAAGGTGTCCCGGCTGCCCTCGGGCAAGACCTGGGAAACCTTCGAGCACGACCGGATGCCCCTGTCCCTGCGGCAGCAGCTGGACCAACTGGCCAACGGCGACTTCACCGAACACGGCGTCAACGTCCTGGCCTTTGGCCTGCCCGGCACCGGCAAGACCCACGCGCTGTGCGCTGTGGGCCACCGGCTGGTGGAAGCCGGCCACTCCGTCCTCTTCGCTCCAGCCTACCGCCTGGTGCAGGAACTCCTCGCCGCCAAGCGCGACCTGGCCTTGCCCCAGCAACTGCGCCGGCTGGACAACTTCGACTTCCTGCTCCTGGACGATTTGGGCTACCTGCCCCAAGGCGCCGAGGAGTCCGAGGTCCTTTTCACCCTCATCGCCGAACGCTACGAACGGAGATCGTTGGGCATCACCTCCAATCTGGTCTTCTCGGAGTGGGAGCGCATCTTCGCCAACCCCATGGCCACCGCCGCGGCGATTGACCGGGTGGTCCACCACTCCGTCATCCTGGAATTCGATGTCCCCAGCTACAGAACCGGCGTGGCGCAGCAACGAGGTCAGGAACAGTAGGTGAACCGGCAAGACTAATCGACGCAACCGGCAATTTTAGTTGACGCGGGACACTCCTTGGCGCTTTGCGCGAAAGATCACCTTCTTGGATAGTTTTTCGTTCAGGGTTGATCGAAATTGCGTGGTTGTTGCGTAGGGGGAGCTTGGCTGTGGCGCCTTGGACACTTCGTGCATCTTGTGGAGGGGATACGGTTCCGGCTGCCTTTCCGGGAAGTGGGCTGACTTGCGGTTTGCCGTGGGTGCTTCCGTGCGGGCGCTTTACGCGATTTCAGTGGGTCAGGCGGGGATGTCTAGGACACGGGTGTTTCTTCCTTCCGCCTCTTGAATGAGCGCCGGGTGGGGGTCGGGGGTAGCGATCACTGGGGTGACGTGTTCGCCGGTAGCGGTGTGGAGGATTTCGGAGCGGCGCAGGGCGCGGGAAATGTCGTCTTCGTTGGGTCCCAATGAGATTTCCACGACCGCGTGGCGACGGTTCTGGCCGTAGACGATGAGGTCGGCTTGGATCAGGTCCCTGAACTCCTCCCGGGAGATGAGGCCGGACTGGACTGCTGCTTGGGGTGCTTGGTTGAAGTTGGGATGGGCTGGGTCAAACTTGGAGAAGGCTGCTCTCGGGCCTTCGATTCCCAGTTCTACGCTGGTGAGTTGGACGGCGGTGCGGACGGCGTTTTCTTCGTACTGGTTGCCTTCGATGTTCCCTAGTCGGCCTTCCACCCGGTTCATCCGTGTCTTGATGTCGTCCACGTCCGTCCTGAGCAGGAGAAACTGGGCGGGGAGTTGTAGCAGCTCCTCTGTGAGGATGTGCGTCCTGAGTTGGTTCCTCAGGTCGGGGTTCTGTTCTAGGGCGTTGAGTATGTCTTGGAAGGAGTTGACCGAGATTGTCATGACGGGTTTTCTCTCTCTGTTGGTGCATTGATCTTATCACGTTGCATCGGACCGGCGGGCGGGGTCTTCTTCCGTGCGGCGCATGGATTTTTCGTTCAAGCTTTGGTCAAAATTGTTCAAGATCCGATGCTGCCTTGACCCAGTGCTTGCAGTCAACGGCCGTCGTTGGCTCCATCAGTGCCGGGTTGGCCGCTGGGTTGCAAACGGCACACCTGTCGCCGGAGCGGAAGTACCGGGTCTCCCCGGTGTGGGCGTTCCGCATCATCCAGAACCCATCGTTGAGGGGGGCCAGCGTATGGCCGGGGTCCGGCTCGAATGAGCCGGTCAGGGCCAGGCACACGGGCATTGTTGGAGGCATGAGATCTTGGTTTTTCGGCCACTTGGAATCTGTCCGGACCTCGACGGTAGTGAAGGTGGCAGCGCCATATCCTACGGCGCTTATCTGTCCCAGGATTTTACCGATGGCCAGTTGTCCCTTGCTGTACCGCCGGAGGGTGACTGGCGTGTTTAGTCTGAGCTGCAACGAGTGCTTGGAGCCGTGAGCATGATGATAGCGTGATTCGTCCGTCTGCTTGGTTCTTGGAACGTGGCGGGGCGGACTTGGGTTGCCCGCCGTTCAGCTTTCCCTGTCCCTTCGCTCCATTTCCGCCTCCAGTTCCCGGACCCGGGCCTCGGCTGTCATGCGGGCTTCCCGCTCGACGTCGCGCTGGGCTTCAGCTCTCGAGCGGGCCTCGTGCGTCTCATCGGGGGTCAGCAGATAACGCTTTGTTGCCGGGTCCCACCATCTCAGCCGCCGGTTATCCCAGCATGGGTCCAAGTTCAGCACGTCGCTGTGTCCATGAAAGTGGTTGGGGGCCACCTCCAGGACCTGGGTGGGCTGGTAGGCGCCTTCCACCAGCCGGTCGCCGGCCAGTGGTGCGCCGTGATGCTGGTCGCCGGTGGGGTCAAACCGCCAGTATTCGGGTATGCCGAAGGCGGCGTAGTCGTCCCGTTTGTTGGTGTAGTCTTCCTCTCCGTTACTCTCGGACGCTATTTCGAGTACGAAATCCGGCGGCTTCCCTTGGGCCTCGATGGAGTAGCCCTTCTGCTCCACTGCCAGCGCCCGGTCCACGCCGAAGGCCACCAGCAGGTCGGGTATGCGGTGGCCTTCCCGTTGGCCTGGGGTCCATCTGACCGGTATTTCGCTCAGCACGATGATGGCGTCGCCGTTGCCGAAGCGGCGGCGCAGGGTTGCTTGGTGGGCTTGGTCGTCCAGGTGGAGGGAGTTCTGCATATCGTCCCTGGGAGGAAAGTCCGGGAATTTTTCCGGTGTCCCGGCGTCCGTCGTCTGTCGAATCGCTTTGCTGGTCATGGCGGTCCTCGTGAGTTGGCTGGGACGGATGCGTTGTGCGGCTATTATATGGCATCACTGAGCAGATAGGCTCTGACCCGGTTGCCACTCTCCGGCGAGGCGGGTCCCGTGGTATTGCCCGGTCTGGGTCGAACCGCCGGTATTCGGGGATTCCCAAGCTAATGCTATCCCGTATTGGTCCTTACCATTCGGGTGCTGGAAATGGCGTTCGCCTCTTGGAGAATATTCCCGTTAGGCTGCCTTACCCAAGTTTGTTAGAGCCTGTTGACATTCAGATTTGGCTGATGCCGACAACTTCTTTGGCGACTAACGGCAGCCCGAGTTGTGCTGTCGTGGGCCTGGGACGCCAGACCCTGGCCTATCTTGGGGACCTCGTCGCGCCATCCTTCGGCTTGGTTTCGCCTTGGCTGCGGAACAGGGGTCCCGTAACCGCCTAAGTTCCTGCTCCAGTTGGCTGGCGCGCGCCTCGGCCTGGCGCTGGGCCTCTTCAGCTTGCCGGCGGGCCTCCCGCTCGGAAGCGGTCCGTGCTTCGGGCTGCTGCCGGGCTTCCTGTTCCTCTATGAACGTGGGCAGGTAACGCTGGCCCGCCGGGTCCCAGAAACGGAGCCTGCCTTCTTCCCAGCACAGGTCCAGGTCCAGAATCTCGCTGTGTCCCCAAAATCGCTCTTCTCCCGCCCGCTGGATGGGCACTGGCACGTACACGCCGTCCACCAAGCGGTCTCCGGCCAGGCGCGTCTCGTATTGGCGCCCCCCGGTCGGGTCAAACCGCCAGTATTCGGGCACGCCCATGGCGGCGTAGGCCTCCCGCTTGACCGTCTCGTCGTGGCGGGCGGTGCTGGCCGAGGCCACTTCCAGCACGAAGTCCGGCGGCTTGCCCTGCTCCGGGATCAGGTAGCCGTTGCGGGCGATGTTGGCCGCAGGATCAACGTTGAAGGCGATCAGCAGGTCGGGATACCGCACACCCTCGTAGCTTTCGGTGGGAATCAAGGCCGCGGCAACCTCGCTGGTGATGATGGTGGTGTCCATGTTGCCGAAGTGGGCGGCGAGGGACGGCGGGTAGCCCGGGTAATTGACGCTATTGATAGACGTTACGAGTCGCCGGATCACTCTTACTGCTTGGGGCCGTTTGTACGGTTTCAATAAGTCGGTTACTTCACGTATGCACCGGGAGGGCAAGCTGCCCCCGGAGTTGCAAGTGGAGCAACTGCCCAACGGCCGTTACTACGTGATTGTGCCGCCCGAATCAGAGTTGCGGTGCGTGCTCTACGCTCGGGTTTCTTCCTCCGACCAGCGGGATGATCTTGACCGGCAGGCCGGTCGGCTGGTCGAGTGGGCCACGGCACACGGGCATCGGCCTGACGAAGTGGTGAAGGAAGTTGGTTCGGCTTTGAACAGCAATCGCCGGCAATTGGCGCGTATCCTGGCCGACCGCAGCGTGGGTGTCATCATAGTGGAACATCGCGACCGGTTATGCCGTTTCGGGTTTGAGCACCTGGGTGGGGGCGTTGGCCGCTCGCGGGCGCGCGTGCTGGTGATGGATGACGGAGAGGTCGAGGACGACCTGGTGCGTGATGTGACGGAAGTAATGACGTCGCTGTGCGCGCGACTTTACGGGCGTCGTTCGGCGAGGAGGCGGGCCGAAAGGGCGATGGCGGCGGCGCGAGGTGAATGACGTGGCGGGTGGTTGTGAGTAAGCGGAAGCGTCGTCCCGGCGAGTACGCGGAGTTGCGCACCTTTGAGACGCGGGTTGCGGCGCATCCTGCGCTTGATCAGTGCGCCGATTGGTTTGGGCCGTTGGCGCGCAAGATATTCAGCCGCCGGGTCTCGGGGCGTACTGTTGCGGATTTGCGCAAGCCCGCGGCGCCTGGTGTGCCGCCGGTTGCCAAACGCTGGTTCGCCAGCGCGGACAGTTATGCTACAGCGTGTTTACATTCATAAACACACATTCAGCGGTGCTCATCCCAGAGGATGAGCTGTGCTGTTCTCCGTTCGCCCGGGCTGGTTTCGCCGGTGCTTGACGCGCCAGCCAGAGCCCTCCCGTCCCGGAGCATCGGCCCCCTGCCTGGAGGCAGTATCAGGTTCCTTAGGTTCAGTGCGGCGTTCACGTTCCGCTCGTGCCTCGTCCCGCACCTGGGGTATATCCACCACCTTTCCCACTTGAGTTTCGCGTTCCGGTGCTGGCACACGTGGCAGGTCTTGCTGCTGGGAAAGAGCCGGTGGGCCCTCGTCAGGTTCGTATGCCTCCACCGGCATTTGTATTCGAGCTGTCTTCGCGCCTCTCCCAAGGCGGAGTCAGCTTGGGCCTTTGGGGTTGGTCCCTGCATCATGCCTCTTACGTTCAGGCCTTCGATGACGAGCTCCCGGTATTTCCGGGTCAGGGCGTTGGTCATCTGGTGGGAGGCGTTCCGCCTCAGTCCGTTTATCCGCCGGTAGCGCCGGTCGATTTTCCTCTGGGCTTCCCACCATCCCCGGGACCCCTTCCTTCTCCGGGATTGGGCCCTCTGCCACCTCCGGAGTTTCCGCTCTTCAGAGTAGTAGGCCTTGGGGTTTTCGTAGGTATCCCCGTCGGAGTCGGTGCCTAGGGGGTTTATCCCGGTGTCGACGGCCCCGGTCCCTCTCAGGTCGGGGCTCGGCTTGGGCTCGGGCTCCTTCCAGAGTTCGACGGAGAGGGTCCACCTGCCGTTTTCCCTCTTGATTCGGACTTCGTGGGGAATGCTCCTCGGGAGGGTGCAGCCCAGTTTGACCGAGTCCAGTCTGGGAAGTTGGATCCTGCGTTTTCCGTTGTAGGTTATCTCCCTCACTCCGGAGGCGGCCCGGAAGGAGCCGGCGCCGGTGGTCTTCTTCCTCTTGAACCTGGGTGCCCGGGCTCTCAGTTCCTTGTTTCTCCAGTTGGAGAGGGCCTTTCCGAAGTCCATGAACGCCCCCTCTGCGACCCTGGACGACACTTCGGTTGTGAAGAGGTATTCGTCCCTTTTTATGGAGTTGAACTCCTTGTAGATGTCCATCCAGCTCGGCCAGGGCAGCCGGTTTATCCGGCAGAACCGGTGGGTAGCCACTACTAGTACCGTTTCCAGAAAGTCTTACAATCATAAGGGAGATCAGGTAGGCTTGAGTAAAATCCTTTAGCGAGGCCGTACCTGATATGCCTGTCTCCAAATACAAAGTCGAACTGACCCAATCCGAACGCTTCGCTCTGATTGAAACATCCGGCCGTGGCAAGCCGTTGGCCCGCACGGTAAAGCGGGCCCTTGCGCTGTTGAAAGCTGACGAAGGACTCTTAGACCGTGAGGCGGCTGAGGCGGTTTCGCTCAGCGCCGCCACTGTTGCCAGAGTGCGCAGACGGTTCGTCGAGGAGGGGCTGGAAGCCGCAATCAACGACCGGCCACGGTCAGGCCGTGAGCGCAAGCTGAGCGGCAGACAGGAGGCGCACCTCGTCGCCATCGCGTGCAGCAGTCCACCCGAAGGACATGTAAACTGGACGCTCCATCTGCTGGCGGACAAGGTAGTGGCGATGGAGTTTGCCGGGAGCATCTCCTTGGAGACGGTGCGCCAGATCCTCAAAAAAACGAACTCAAGCCGTGGAAGAAAAAGGAATGGCGCATCCCCAAGCTGAGCGGGGAGTTCGTCGCCCGGATGGAGGATGTGCTGGACCTTTATCACGAAGAGTACGACCCGGAGCGGCCAGTGGTGTGTTTTGACGAGTCCTCCAAGCAGTTGCTCGAGGATGGGCGGCCTCCCATCAAGGCCGCCCCCGGACGGGTGGAGCGCTATGACACCGAGTACCAGCGAAACGGGACCCGGAACCTGTTCATGTTCTGTGAACCGAAGGGCGGATGGAGACACGTCGAAGTGACCGGGCGCCGCACTGCTGTGGACTTTGCTCACCAGATGCGCTGGCTGGTTGACCAGGCGTACCCCCACGCCAGGGTCGTCCGGCTGGTGTTGGACAATCTCAACACCCACAAGCCCGGCTCGCTCTACGAAGCATTTGGAGCGTCCGAAGCGCGTCGTATAGCCAAGCGTCTGGAGCTGCACCACACTCCCACCCATGGAAGCTGGCTGAACATGGCCGAGATCGAGTTGAGCGTCTTCAGCAGACAGTGTCTGAACCGCCGGGTCGGCGATGAAGTGCTGCTGCGGCAGGAGGTCGCCGCCCTCGAACGCGAGCGCAACGATGCTGGCGCCGTCATAGACTGGCGGTTCTCCACCCAGGACGCCCGCAGTAAACTCCAACATATCTATCCATCAGGATTAAATTGAAACGGTACTAGTAGTCAGTCACGTTTGAAATGGCAGGATGATTTTCACGGGTGACCGTCAGCTCCACTCGTACTTCCCTGAGCCTACTCTCTAAGCAACTGTCATTTCTGGCATGACTGACTACTAGTATCGTTTCAATTTAATCCTGATGGATAGATATGTTGGAGTTTACTGCGGGCGTCTTGAGTGGAGAACCGCCAGTCGATGACGGCGCCAGCATCGTTGCGCTCGCGTTCGAGCGCGGCGACCTCCTGCCGCAGCAACACTTCACCGCCGACCCGGCGGTTCAGACACTGTCTGCTGAAGACGCTCAACTCGATCTCGGCCATGTTCAGCCAGCTTCCATGCACGGGAGTGTGGTGAAACTCCAGGCGCTTAGCTATACGACGCGCTTCGGACGCTCCAAAGGCTTCGTAGAGCGAGCCCAGCTTGTGGGTATTGAGATTGTCCAACACCAGCCGGACGACCCTGGCGTGGGGGTACGCCTCCTCAACCAGCCACTTCATCTGGTGAGCGAAGTCCACAGCAGTGCGGCGCCCGGTCACTTCGACGTGTCTCCATCCTCCCTTCGGCTCACAGAACATGAACAGGTTTCGGGTCCCGTTTCGCTGGTACTCGGTGTCATAGCGTTCCACCCGTCCGGGCTTGGCCTTGATGGGCGGCCTCACGTCCTCGATCAACTGCTTGGAGGTCTCGTCGAAACACACCACGGGACGCTCCGGGTCGTAGTCTTCGTGGTACAGGTCCAGCACATCCTCCATCCGGGCCACGAACTCCCCGCTCACCTTGGGGATGCACCACTCTTTCTTCTTCCATGGTTTGAGTTCGTTTTTTTGAGTATCTGGCGCACCGTCTCCAGGGAGATGCTCCCGGCAAACTCCATCGCCACCACCTTGTCCGCAAGTAGCTGGAGCGTCCAGTTCGTGTGTCCTTCGGGCGCATTGCTGCAGGTGATGGCGACGAGGTGCGCTTCCTGTATGCCGCTCAGCTTGCGCCCCCGGCCTGGCCGTGGCCGGTCGTTGATGGCGGCTTCGAGTCCCTCCTCGACGAACCGTCTCCGCGTTCTGGCAACAGTGGCGGCGCTGATCGAGACCGCCTCAGCCACCTCGCGGTCTGAGAGTCCTTCGTCAGCTTTCAACAGCGCAAGGGCCCGCTTTAGCGTGCGGGCTAACGGCTTGCCCCGGCGGGATACCTCAATCAGAGCGGAGCGTTCGGATTGGGTCAGTTCGACTTTGTATTTGGAGACAGGCATGTCAGGTACGGCCTCACTAAAGGATTTTACCCAAGCCTACCTGATCTTCTTTATGATTGTAAGACTTTCTGGAAACGGTACTAGTAGACCAACAGCTTTGAAATGAGGCATGAAGGATGTATTCTCCCAAGCATAGGGATTAGTGGATTGGAGCAAGGGAGAATCGTCATGCCGGCCAAGAAATACCGTATCCAGCTGACAACCGAAGAGCAACAGGAACTGAAGGCGTTGGTTTCCCGCGGGCGTGCGGCGGCGTATAAGCAGACCCATGCCCGCATCTTGCTGCTGAGCAATGAGGCGCAAGCAGACGGGTCCCTGAAGGACGAAGAGATTGCCAGAGTTCTCAAGATTAGCAGCGCGACGGTTGAAAGGGTGCGCCGTTGTTGTGTGGAGGAAGGGATTGAGGCGGCGCTGAACCGTAAGCGGCAACTGCGCCGCCGTCAGAAGAAACTGGATGGCGCCGGGGAAGCCCACTTGATTGCGTTGGCCTGTGCGGAACCGCCGGAAGGCCGCGTGCGTTGGACGCTGAAGTTGTTGGCGGACCAGCTGGTCGAATGCGAGATAGTGGAGAGCATCAGCGGCGAGACGGTGCGCCAGGCGCTTAAAAAAACGAACTCAAGCCCTGGCTGAAAGAGTGCTGGTGCATCCCGCCTGAAAGCAACGCGGACTTTGTGTGCGCGATGGAAGATGTACTGGAAGTCTACCAGCGCTCCTACGGGGACAACGAAGTGCTGGTGTGCCTGGATGAGACCAGCAAACAGCAAGTGAAGGAGACCCGGGTGGGGCGGCCGGCCGGGCCGGGCGCGGCGGCGGTGTACGATTACGAATACGAGCGCAATGGCGTGAGCAACCGGTTCATGTTGTTTGCGCCCTTGGCAGGATGGCGGCGGGTCGAAGTGACGGACCGCCGTACGAAAGTGGATTGGGCGCGGCAGATCAAGAAGCTGGTGGATGAGGACTATGCTGGCAAGGACCGGATTGTGCTGGTGATGGACAACCTGAACACCCACCATCCGGCCTCGTTGTACGAGGCGTTTGAGCCTGCCGAGGCGCGGCGCATCGCCGAACGGCTGGAGGTCCGCTACACGCCGAAACATGGGAGTTGGCTGAACATGGCCGAGATTGAGATCGGGGTGCTGGCCCGGCAATGTCTGGACCGGCGTATGGCCAGCCAAAGTATCCTGCGCCGCGAGGTCAACGCTTGGCAAGGCCGACGCAACCGGGACAAGATACAAGTGAACTGGCGCTTCACCACCGAGGATGCGCGCATCAAACTGAAGTCTCTATATCCAGCAATTCAAGGTTGTTGAACTACTAGTACCGTTTCAATTTAATCCTGATGGATAGATATGTTGGAGTTTACTGCGGGCGTCCTGGGTGGAGAACCGCCAGTCTATGACGGCGCCAGCATCGTTGCGCTCGCGTTCGAGGGCGGCGACCTCCTGCCGCAGCAGCACTTCATCGCCGACCCGGCGGTTCAGACACTGTCTGCTGAAGACGCTCAACTCGATCTCGGCCATGTTCAGCCAGCTTCCATGGGTGGGAGTGTGGTGCAGCTCCAGACGCTTGGCTATACGACGCGCTTCGGACGCTCCAAATGCTTCGTAGAGCGAGCCGGGCTTGTGGGTGTTGAGATTGTCCAACACCAGCCGGACGACCCTGGCGTGGGGGTACGCCTGGTCAACCAGCCAGCGCATCTGGTGAGCAAAGTCCACAGCAGTGCGGCGCCCGGTCACTTCGACGTGTCTCCATCCGCCCTTCGGTTCACAGAACATGAACAGGTTCCGGGTCCCGTTTCGCTGGTACTCGGTGTCATAGCGCTCCACCCGTCCGGGGGCGGCCTTGATGGGAGGCCGCCCATCCCCAAGCAACTGCTTGGAGGACTCGTCAAAACACACCACCGGCCGCTCCGGGTCGTACTCTTCGTGATAAAGGTCCAGCACATCCTCCATCCGGGCGACGAACTCCCCGCTCAGCTTGGGGATGCGCCATTCCTTTTTCTTCCACGGCTTGAGTTCGTTTTTTTGAGTATCTGGCGCACCGTCTCCAAGGAGATGCTCCCGGCAAACTCCATCGCCACTACCTTGTCCGCCAGCAGATGGAGCGTCCAGTTTACATGTCCTTCGGGTGGACTGCTGCACGCGATGGCGACGAGGTGCGCCTCCTGTCTGCCGCTCAGCTTGCGCTCACGGCCTGACCGTGGCCGGTCGTTGATTGCGGCTTCCAGCCCCTCCTCGACGAACCGTCTGCGCACTCTGGCAACAGTGGCGGCGCTGATCGAAACCGCCTCAGCCGCCTCACGGTCTAAGAGTCCTTCGTCAGCTTTCAACAGCGCAAGGGCCCGCTTTACCGTGCGGGCCAACGGCTTGCCACGGCCGGATGTTTCAATCAGAGCGAAGCGTTCGGATTGGGTCAGTTCGACTTTGTATTTGGAGACAGGCATATCAGGTACGGCCTCGCTAAAGGATTTTACTCAAGCCTACCTGATCTCCCTTATGATTGTAAGACTTTCTGGAAACGGTACTAGTCTGTTACAAACAGAAAGAGATGGCCCAGTTGCTCGGCGTCTCTGTCTCCAAAATTCAGCAATGGCTTAGACGAAGTTGCCATCCCATTCCTCATATCAAAGAAGGACGCACAATTCTCATCGCCGGGTTTTTGCTACGAGAGTGGTTGCGGGAGGAGTCCACACCAAGTAATGGCAAGGAAATGTAAGCGTGCGAGCGATTCACCGCGGCATTACGAGATGTAGTCGGTAGCCCGGGAGGGAAAAATGACGTTAGATAGGCAGGACGAATCCCCGGCGGCGTACCTGACCCACGCCCCGACAGTTCCCCATCTGCCCGAAGCACAGCAACTTGAGTGGGAAATCACGACAGCGACGGGCTTCGAGGCGGCCACCGGGCGCGACTTAGGTGGCCACCGGAGCCAGAATCCCGGGGGCAAGGACGGCTAGGGGCAACCCAAGAGGCACGCAGGAGACACTCCCGACCAGAGAGTGTGGTCCACGGTGCCGGCGCGGCAGACGAGTGGCCGCCTCTCCCTAAAGAGTTTTCGGTACCGCCGCCGACTCAGACTGAATACCCGGAAATACCCGGCTTCGTGGGGCATCTCATAGAGGCTATTACCCGGCGAAGCGGCTGCTCGCGCCCCATCGCGGCCTTGGCCGTCCTCGGCTCTTTGTCCGGCCTGGCCGCCTGGGATTGGGATGTACAGACATTAGCGCCGGTTCCCAAGCCCTTGTCCTTGAACGTGTTCGGCATCTCGGAAAGCACCTGGAGAAAATCGACTGCGTGGCAGATGGTCTGGCAGCCGCACCTGGATGCCGACGAAGAGATCGAGGTCTCTTGGAAAGCAGCGAATGCTCACCATGAAGGGCTGCAGGACAGTGAGAAGCGGGATGCTTTTGGGCCCCGGGCTACCAGTCCGAAGTTCACCCGCAGCGACGCTTCCGTGGAGACGATGAAAAGCCGCCTGCTGACCGGCCGTCCCTGCCAAGTACAGTTCTCCGAAGAGGCCGCGGACCTGCTAAAGTGGGCTTTCCAAGAGTCGCGGCTCGCCAGCACATTGGCTTTTTACAACAAAACGTTCGATGGGTCCGAACTGTCTGACGACAAGCTGACCATCGGCCGGGAGGTCAGCGTCCGGCGGTACCGCCACCAGTTGGTGCTCGCAGGCCAGAGCGCCGTGATGATGCGCATCATCGGCAACCCCGCGGCCGCCGACGGGTTCGCGGGCCGGACCCTGGTTGCCAAAGACGATGTACGCCCGCCTCGCCTGGTGCCGCCCACCGACGACGATCAGGAGATCGTGCGCCGGTACGCTGAGGCCGTCGTCATGCACCGGCGGCGCCAGGACCGGGGCCTGGAGCTAGAGGGCACGGAATGGCCGCCCCCGGGGACACTGGTGTTCGATCCCGACGCCCTCCACCACCTCCAAGTGTTTCACGACATGATGGAAAAGCAGACGGATATGTTCCACAACCTAAACCAAAGCCAAGGTGGGATGTGCATTTGGGGGATCGGCCGAGCTGCGGCGAGAGTCCGCGTGCCTGCTGGGTTTCCTGCTTCCGAAGTGGCCTTCGCCCTTGCTGAGTCTGATTCGCTTTCATCGCAGGAGGGTGCCTATCATCCCCAAGACCTGCTCCACTACTCGCGGAGTCGTTTGGGTTGCCAGGCCTGCCTGCCTGGCGCGCCAGGCCAGGCTCTTGATGTGGTCGGACAGCACCACGCCGGCGATGGCGCCTCCCTGCGGGAGGGGTACTTCAAAGGGGTAACCTTTCGCTGCCGTTGTAACCGGGCAGAGTAGGGCTAGGCCTGTCCTGTCGTTATAGCTCCTGGGACTCAGGACCAGCGCCGGCCGGCGGCCCGCCTGCTCGTGCCCGGCCTGAGGGCTGAAGTTCAGCCACACGATGTCGCCCCTGTCGGGAACATAGGGTGTGCTTACCATATTTCCTTGCCTTGGGCTGAGCCTGTATCCCATTCAGAATGCAGGTTATCTGTGGTGACCCGGGACAACATTTCATCCAGGTCGTATGCCCTCTTGGTCAGCGTCAGACGTTCACCGTCCGTGGTCATGTCGATTGCCGACCCGGCGTGGACGCCCCACTCTTCTGCCAGAGGCTTTGGTATCCGGACCGCCAGGCTGGTACCCCACTGGGCTATGTGCGATTGTGTTCCCATTTGAGGTCCTCACTGTCGTAGATAGATATATTATATATATCCAGTTGTTGCCGTGTTGTCCAGCGTTTGGTTGAAGGTGTGGGGCAGCGGTACCGTCGTGTGGTTTGTGGCCGTCGGACCTGCGGGGGTTTCTCTGCTACGTTGTTGGGCTATCGTTTTCCATGCGTCTTGGTCGGACCGCCAACTTGCTGCTCGATGCCTCGGGGCGTACCGGGCTTTCTTGTGTTGTTTGCGTGGCGTCAGCGGTAAGCTGGACTCAAAGATACGTCTCTACACCAGCGCCTGCGGGGGAATCGTGCCTCCCAGGCACGGCAGCGGGTGAGCCAGGACGATGCCCTGTTTTCAAGGAGGCAGGCACTGCCGGGCTACAGCCCGGACTTCAACGCCAATGAGGCCAATTGGGGCTGCGTCAGGGAGAGCCTGTCCTCGTGAAAACTGGGGAGGCGACTGGGAGAGTGCGCCTGGGAACCAAGTCCTGGGTGCAGAGCCTTCCCCCCGGCCGTGGTCTGGGGAAAAGGCCGGGGACTTCCTCGCCGTGTCGCCAGCCTGAAGGAGGAGGTCAAACGCTGCTACCGTACCGTCCTGCAATCGAGGGATGAAAGGCCACTGCGAGAGTCTCAGCCCCAATGCCAATCCGCGACAAATGCGCATCCCACTTTGGCTTTGGTTTAGGGGCCCTCCGCGAGCGGAGCTTTGCTGGCCGGGCTAGCGAGTTGACGGCCCGAATTGCAGCGGTTCTCAGCGGTGCCGAGTGATACGTCCACCATCCCGGCGAAAAGCCAGGAGCGGAAGACGCTCATCCCGGACTGCAGGAAGTGGAGACGGCTTGCCAGGTTGTTGAGTTTCACCTGACAGAGCTCGGCCGCATCGTAGCCATAGCGGGCGAAACCGAGCTGGCTCAGGCGGGCAAAAGGGTGGTCGCATGGTTGAAGGAAGAGCTTCTGGTCGCAAGGGATGTCGGTCAGGCCCAGCATATCGACGAGCATGGTCACGCTGCGCTGACCAGGCTGGTGAATGACCGGGCGCGCTCCGGCCCGCTCCGTGATCCGGAGTTCCGGGCCCGGTTGATCAACGCGCTGGAGCGGGAGCATTTCGTAGCTGAAGTGAAAGGCCGACGCGGACGATATCAGCTTCATCCCGAGCTGTGACTGATCCTGAAAAGTGGAAACAGTGGAAGGGTATATTCTGTCCACCTCTTGTTGGGTGGGGGTTCACTGCGTACAGCTCTGCTACAACCTCAGCGACCCCGGCATGGAGGATCTGCTCTATGAGGCCGAATCGGTCAGGCGGTTCGTGGGGCTGAAGCTGTCGGAAGCCCTGCCCGGCGAGACCACCATCCTGAACTTCCGCCATCTCCTGGAAAAGCACAGCCTGGGACAGGGTCTGCTTGAGGAAATCAATGCCCACCTGGAGTCGCAGGGACTGCGCCTGCGGGAGGGAACCATCGTGGACGCGAGCATCATCGAGGCTCCGTCCTCCACCAAGAACCGGGCCGGGGAGCGCGACCCTGAGATGCACTAGACGAAGAAGGGGCAACAGTGGCATTTCGGGATGAAAGTACACATCGGAGTGGACTCGGATACGGGCCTGGTGCATAGCATGACCACGACGGCGGCCAACATGCACGACGTGACCGAGGCGCACAATCTGTTGCACGGCGGGGAGACGGTGGTGTCGTGCTACGCCGGGTATCAGGGAGCCCACAAGCGGGAGGAGAACCTGGGGTGGGAGGTGGACTGGCAAGTGGCGATGAGGCCGGGACGGCACTGGAACCTGGCTCCTGGGAGTGAGGAGGCGTTGGCGGAGAAGCTAAAGGCATCAGTGAGGGCCAAGGTGGAGCACCCGTTCCTGAAGGTGAAGCGGCTGTTCGGCTACGCCAAGGTACGCTACCGGGGCTTGGCGAAGAACAGGCAGCTGCTAGGGCTGAGTAACCTGATTACTGCGGAGACCCAACTGGCTGCCTGAGGTGGGCGGAGTGCGTTCAAATCCGGCCAAGGGCCGCCGGCAGGACCACTGCCAAGGCCCACGGCCCCTTGTAGACCCATTATTGAGACCGGACATTGACCCAAAACAGGCAGCGAAGACGCCGGTGCCTCCGAATGGGTCTCCAGCAAACACATCCCGGCTCTCGCCAATCTTGTTCAGAGTGTCCCTAAATTGAAGCCGAGGTGGGATCTGCATTTTTGGGGTGATTTGGGGTGATGAAGATTAGCCTGTCTGATCCGGTGAAGACCTTGCTGCCATACTTGTAGGACGATCTAGGGCCGGCACCGGACCTCCGCCAATGCGTATTTCACCTTGGCTTTAGTTTAGGGCCCGGCGTTGTCATTATCAACGCCGCCTCTCCCGGCTCAGGACGATTGCAAAGTCAGGAAACACGTCCGTAGAGGCGGGCCATGGTCTGCGCCGGGCGGAAGGCGCAGCTTTTGGCTCGCAGGGGCATGGACATCCGGGGAGGGAACCATCCTTCCAGGCGCAGGGCGTTCAGCCCGGTGTTGACCAGGGTGGCGTATACCTCACCCAGTCCCGGACGGCGCAGCGTGTGGACGTCCTCATCCCAACTGCGGTCCTTCATGTGGCGCAGGCTGTTCTCAACCCTCCAGTGATTGCGGAACCCTCGCAGCAGTTCCTTTGGTCCGCACCGCCTGGTCCGCACTGCCGGGAACTCAGGCTGGTCAGCAGACACCCCGGCTCACCTCCCCGGTGGCTATTCCACGCTCTCCTTCTCCACCATCGCCCCCTGCCTCGCCCCGGGAAAACCCAGCTCATCCCGGATGTAGTCGGCCAGCAGGTCATCGGTCCAGATCCGCCGTCTCTCGATCACCTCCGCTTTTTTCCACGGGCTCCGCCTGCGGCTCCCCCAGTTCCTCCCCGGCCAACCCATCGTTCAGTGCCGCCAGCGCCTCCGGCTGGTTCCCCTTGATTCGCACCAGATAGTCCCGGCCCTGGCTGACTATGGCCTGGCACAGGTCCCGCTCCGCATAGAGGGCGTCCATCGTCAGCAGCCGCAGGCCGGGATAGTCCTCGAACAGCCGGCCCAGTTGCTCCCGCAACACCCCAGGTTCGTACCGTTTCTCCGACGCCGGCCACTGGGCCAGGCACAACCTCAGGTCATGGGCCAGCACGTTCACCATCACCAAGGGATTGCCTTGGGCGTCCTCCGACTGCTTGGCTCACTTGCCGTCCACCGAGGCGTTCAGTTCCTGTTCTCCCACCACCCGGGCGACCCAGCCGATCAGAGCCCCCCTGCAACTGCTCGTACGGCACTCCCGCCAGGGTGCGCGAAATGGTGGTGGCGTGGGGCGGATGGTCCCTGAGAAACACCAGAGGCTCTTTCAGCACCGGCCAGTGCATCCTGGCGAACAGGGCGATGTGGGTCATGGTGGTCTGGCCGCAGACCAAGCCCAGCAGGGTGAGCCGCAGTATTGCCTGAAAGGGATGGCGCACTCCCCTAGCCCTCCGGGGATCCGCACCTGCTCCGGCACTTGAACAGAGACTCTGCCACTTCCATATCCACACACCCCCATCTCTCGTCTCTCTATCTTTGTAAACCTCCTTCGCAGACTTTGCAATCGTCCTGCTCCCGGCTAGTACCACATCCACTTGAATATGATGGTTAGGTTAGCAAACTACAAGATTGTTTCCTCTACCCGGTTCGAGGAAGAGGGTCTAGGTGATTCACGAGGCAACCTATCACTTCCACGTGGACATAGTACTAGCTTAAAGGCCACACAAATCAGAGGAAGAGGGTCTAGGTGATTCACGAGGCAACTTATCACTTCCACGTGGACATAGTACTAGCTTAAAGGCCACACAAATCAGATGATGCGGTTCCAGAGGTGCTGGTAAGCCATGGCACGTGGCACTGTCAGACAGCGCTCCAAAGTCAGAAAGGACTCTTGGACTGTCCAAATTTACTTGGGCGTGGACCCTACGACGGGTAAGAAACGCTATCGTTCTGAGGCTGTCAAGGGAACTAAGGCCCAGGCTCAGCGCCGATTGACCGAACTGCTTCGGCAAGTGGATACCGGTACCTACACGAAGCCTTCGCCCCTGACAGTCGCCGAATATCTGGGGCAATGGATGCGCGACTACGCGGAAACTCACGTCTCGCGGCGCACCCTTGAGGGATACCGTGGTAATCTGGAAAGGTATATCCTCCCTAGAATAGGAAATATCTCTCTAGAGCGGCTGAGTGCTCAACAAGTTTAAGAAATGGAGACATCGCTACTGAGGAACGGGGGCAGCAATGGCAGAGTGCTGTCGCCCACGACAGTGCTTCAAGTTCATAGAATCCTATCCAAAGCCCTCAAAGACGCCCTCAAGCTCGGGATTGTGAGATGGAACGTGGCCGAAGCCGTCGAACCTCCGAGGATCACTCGGTACGAGGCACGTACCCTGACGTGGGATGAAGTCCCTAAGTTCTTGGAGCAGGTGAACGAACCTCTGTACAGGACGTTATTTCTGCTTGATATACAGACCGGCCTCAGATGTTCCGAGCTCTTGGGGCTGCGCTGGCGGGATATCGACCTGCAAGCCGGCACCCTTCCGGTGCAGAGGGTTTGGGTCAAGCTACCTTCGGGCAGTAAGGTCCTATCGGTGCCCAAGTCAGGACTAGGCCGGGTTGTAGCTTTGCCCTCGCAGTCGATCGAAACTTTGAGAACCCACTGGGAGCGGCAAAGGGACGTTTCGGGGAATGGAGATTTCGTCTTTTGCCATTCCCACGGAACGCTCTTTGACCCTGACCGGGTGACCAAGAAGTTCAAGAAGATGGCCAAGGAATCGGGCGTTGGAGATATGAGGCTGCATGATTTGCGCCACACCCATGCCTCTTTGATGCTGGCTGAGGGCGTACAGCTGAGGGCGTACATCTGAAGGTTACGTCGGAGAGGCTGGGACACAGCACCATCGCCATAACTGCCAATCTCTATTCTCGCGTCCAGCCGACGTTGCAGAAAGAAGCCGCTGAGCGCTTTGGAGACGCATGGAGCGGCGCCGAGGGCAAAGAAATATATGGGAATGGCAAATTGGAATGAAATCGGCTAAAGAGCTCCAGTATCGTAGCTATATATAGCTAATGCCGGGATGGCGGAATGGCAGACGCGGCGGACTTAAAATCCGTTACCCTTGCGGGTGTGTGGGTTCGAGTCCCACTCCCGGCACCATCGGTCTTAGCTGCATCTCGGTTAGCATTCAGAACGGCGCCCCGGTATGGCACTCCCGGGCTGGATTGGACAATTAGCCGGGCCGACTTCCCATCTTTCCAGCGGTTAAAGAGGGCGACGTATGAGAGAGTTTCCGATCTACACGTATACGACTGATTCCGGCGTTCGAGACTTTCTAGTCCAACTCACTTATGAATACTTCCGGGAAGACTCCGAATGGGTTGGGGTATGTTTGGAACTCGAGACCTCCGCCTACTCGGACGACCTCGACTCGGCCAGGGAGGAACTTCAGGATGCCGTCGCCCTTCAGTTGTCGGAGGTCGAAAGGCTCGGCTACCTTCACGAATACTTAGCCGATAACCGCGTGATGGCCCACAAGACCACCGTGCCCACCGCTCCCAGGATTCAGTCTGGTAGGTTGAGCCGAACTTGTCTATCTCAGGCCGCGGGTTGATGCGCCTCTTGGAATTAGACGGCAGGAGGCAGGAGGCAAGGAGGCAGGAGAAACCACGGAGTGTTCTATTCTAAGAAACTATCTCAAAACGTGAGCTCCAGACAGCTCTGAGCAACTGTCATTCGAGCTAAGATAAGGCAAACACGTGTGGTGGTGGACGATGCTGGGAAAGGGCGAGACGTTAGCGGCTGTATGGGAGATTCCGGATCATCTTTGGGAGCAGATTCACCCGGTAATCCTGGAAATGGACCCTTCCAAGGCCACGGGGCGAAAACGGGCAGACCCCAGGCGGATGCTGGACGGCATCGTCTTCCGGTTGCGCAGCGGCTGCCAGTGGAATCGTCTGCCCCGGGAACTGGGAGACGGCAGCACCATGCACCGCACTTTCCAGCGCTGGGTGGAGCTTGGGGTGCTGGAGCGAGTCTGGGCTGTACTAAACCAATACCAAGGTGGGATGTGCATTTCAGGGAGATTGACGACGACCGAAAGGACTCCACGGCACCTCATATCACCTTTAGGCCCCAACTGGGTGGGCACCGGTAGTGCGGTCTAGCGATATGTACATTTCACCTTGGCTTTAGTTTAGTTGAGGAGTGCGAGGAACTGTGGGCGGAGTGGACTGGGAATGGCAGGCCGCGGACTGTGCCATGGGCAAGTCCCGTTTTGGGGGATTCTGTCGGCCCCAACCCCACGGACCGGGCCAAGCAGGCAGCAAGCGGAGCGTCCTGGTTGATGGGAGCGGAGGCCCGCTGAGCGTGGTGGTTGCCGGAGCCAGCGTTCACGACACCAAGCTGCTGCGGCAGACACTGGAGAGCATCGTCGTGGCCCGCCCTGACGGTTCCGGGAAAGCCACGGCGAACTTGTGTCTGGACAAGGGATATGACAATCCCACGGGCCGTGCGGCGGCGGCTGACGGGGGATACCGGGCGCACATTCGGCGCATAGGGGAGAAAAAACTGGACGCCAGCGTGGTGAAACGCTATCCGGCCCGTCGCCCGGCCCGTTGCTGGGTGGTGGAACGTACGCTGGCCTGGCTGTCCAAGTGCCGGGCGATCCTGGTTCGCTATGACAAAAAGGTGCCCAACTACATGGGACTGATCCAACTGGCGTGCGCCCTGCTCTGGTACCGCCGTCAGCATCGGCTACTGTTTTGAGATAGTTTCTAATACTATAGCCTACTACAACCGCACATGATGGCCTGAAGGGTCAGGCGGCCTTGAGAATAACAGCCCCCAGGTACGGCTTGACGGTTCCGTCTTTAACGGCACAAAGTAGGGATACTCTGAACAAGACCGGCCAGGGCCGGGATGTGTTTACCGGAGCCGCATTCGGGGAGACACGCATCCTTCCTGTCCGTTTTGGTGAATGTCCAGCCCTTTGATTTGGCCTCAGAGGGACCAGCGGGGCTTGGCGCCGGCCCGGCCGGCGGCCTTTGGCCCGATTCGGGCGCACTCCTCCCCCGTCACGCCGCCCAATGACGCTGGGCCGTCAACAGGTTGCCCAGTCCCAGCAACAGCGCCAGCCGCTGCCTGTTCTTGGCCAGTCCCCGGTAACGCACCTTGCCGTAACCGAACAGCCGCTTCACCTTAAGGAACGGGTGCTCCACCTTGGCCCGCACCGGCGCCTTGAGCTTCTCCGCCAGCGCCTCATCGCTGCCAGGCTCCAACCGCCGGCGCCTGCCGGGACGCATCGCCACCTGCCAGTCCACCTCCCGGCCCCGGTTCTCCTCCCGCTTAGTACTACAGCCGCACTAACACCGACTCGGTACTTTCGGTCTCAAATTCAGCGTAGTTTCATTAGGATCGGAGACGTTGGTCGTAGCCAGACGTTGCGATTTCAGGATCGTCAAACACCCCAAGCGACCATCTGCGGCTGTAGTATTAGGGACTCCCTGATACCCGGCGTCGCCCCACACCCGCCTCTCCCCGCCGTGCAGCAGCCGGTGCGCCCCGGTCACGTCAGGCGCCTTGGCCGCCGTCGCAGCCACGCTATGCACTATCCCCGTGTCCGCATCCACTCCGGTATGGACTTTCATCCCGAAATGCCACTCATTCCCCTTCTTGGTCTGACGCATCTCCGGGTCGCGTTCCCCAGCCCGGTTCTTGGTGGACCACGGAGCTTCGATGATGCTGGCGTCCACGACCGTCCCCTCCCGCAGCCGAAGCCCATGCGACGCCAGGTGAGCGTTGATCTCCTCGAACAGCCCCTGGCCCAGTTGGCGCTTCTCCAGGAGATGGCGGAAGTTCAGGATGGCGGTTTCATCGGGCAGCGGTTCCGGCAGCTTCAGTCCCGCGAACCGCCGCACCGATTCGGCCTCGTAGCGCAGGTCCTCCATGCCGGGGCCGCTCAGATTGTAGAACAACTGCACGCAGTGAATCCGCAGCATCGCCGCCAACGGGTAGGGCCGCCGGCCCTTCCCGGCCTTGGGGTAGAAGGGCCGGATGCGCTCCTTCAGCCGCTCCCAGGGAATCAGCCCGTCCATCCGCTGGAGAAATAGCTCCCTCCGGGTCTTCCGCTTCTTGCCCGGATATTCCAGGTCTGCAAACGTTGGCTGGTCCATCCAACCTTATTCCCCCGGCCGGCTTCGGCTTCTCCAGCCTTACTATGCCACAACCCGCCGAACTTGTTCAGAGCATTCCTAGCAAATTCCGGTGGAACGGATG
The DNA here is from genome assembly GCA_965197575.1 of Dehalococcoidia bacterium. Taxonomy (GTDB): domain Bacteria; phylum Chloroflexota; class Dehalococcoidia; order Lucifugimonadales; family UBA3495; genus VXOI01. The sequence continues at coordinate 2,947,522 of OZ240214.1, read as the reverse complement.
AAAGCCAGGCGTGAACACAGGATGCCGCTGGTGCCGCGTACCCTCGAAATCCTGGAGCAGGCCGGTGATATCTCCGTTGAACAGGAGCAGGGACTGATATTCCCGGCCAACCGGAGCGGCCAAGCCCTCTCCGACATGGCGTTCACGGTGATGCTCCGGCGGTTGGAAATTCCCGCGGTGGCCCACGGGTTCCGGAGGTCCTTCAAGAGCTGGGCGACGGAGACGAAGGCCGCCAGCTGGCACGAAGGGGAAGCGGTGCTCGCCCACAGGATCGGCTACAACGAAACGTGGGAGGCTTACGTCGACACCGACCTGCTGGAGCCACGAAGAGCGGTTATGGAAAGGTGGGCGCACTTCCTTGAGGTCTCGGCATAGCGGGATCGAACTGAGGGCGGCGTCAAGAAGTTCGTTCTCACTGGAAGGGTTCAGAAAGTGCCCGGAGAGCCCCTGCGCCGGTGATCCGCCGAGTCAATGGACTAATGTGGGAGTGGTGGACCGCGCTGTCCCGTCCAAGCAGGTGGAACGAAAATTTCTCTCGACTTTGGCTCGTGCCGAAGAGCATGAAAGGGACGTCATTGAAGAGACACGAAGTGATTCCTGAAGTGGCCCGGCCACACGGCCGGCGGGTCCTTTGCAACGCCAATTGCCCACGGTTCCCCATATCCTGTCTCGCAGGCACGGACAGTTGTAACCAAATCGGCATTCCATAGCTCCCTCCAGGGGTCCGCTGGAGGGAATCCGGTCCTGCTATCCCTGTCTCCCTCCCCCATTGGCCGCCAATCAGCGAGCGTGCATCTTGACCGTGGACTACTGCGGTCTTGGTCGAACATGGGTTTTAGTTCACCTTGGCTGCCTCACCGTACCCCGCCCGCCTACCCCCCCAATAGAGTCGTTTGCGCAAAAGTTTGAGTCGAAAACCTTTCTACGAAACTGGTGCGTGCCATTAGCTCGCGAAGTCGGCGTTTGAGAGCCGGGTCGAAAAGTATTCAACCGAGGTCCTCCCGACCTTCCCTATCTGGCACCGACTCCCTTGGCATTGCATTGCGGTCCTTTCCGCAGTAAAGCGACAAATTTCTTGCGAAATCTGCAGTACAATTGGACTTGAGACAATGAACTTACCTCGCATGACGAGATAGCCATGACACCCCTTGGAGACACGAGCGTGAGAACGACCTCATTGCACTCGCACGACGACCGGCTGCTGCGCAGATCGGAAGTGCTGGCGATGACCGGCATGAGCAAGTCCATGCTCTACCTGCTGATGAGCAAGAATGACTTTCCCCGGCCCGTTCGCATCGGCGTGCGCGCTGTCGCCTGGCGCCGCCGCCGTGGATGGAGTCTCGGGAGCGCACGTGGGCTGGTAGCTGGAGGTAGGCCGCGTGTGGTCGGCGCTCTTTAGAGGGTGTGTGAGAAATCCCGTTCAGGCTGTGCTGAGTCTCTTGAGCATGAGATGGATCATGGCTGCGTGTACCCAAGCCTCGCTGGTTTCCGGCAATTCCTCATAGTCTTTGCTGAGGCGTCGGCACCGTCCCAACCACGCTAAAGTGCGCTCCACCACCCATCGGCAGGGCAGCACCTCGAAGGAGTGGCTGTCCGGCCTCCGCCGGATCACCGTCAGCCGCCAACCGCCGGTGCTCCAGGCCCAGGACACCAACCGGCCAGCGTAAGCCGCGTCCGCCCAGATTACCTGAAGCCGGGGAAACCGGCCCAGCAGCTTGGCTCCATCCCGGTCCTGAATGTTGGCCGCGTGAACTACCACAGCCAGGAGCAGCCCAGTGGTGTCTACTACGATGTGACGCTTGCGCCCGGCGACCTTCTTGCCCGCAGCATAGCCCCTGGGCCCCTTTTTCCGTGGTCTTCACTGATTGGCTGTCGATGATCGCCGCGCTGGGTGTGCCATCTCGTCCCTCAGCCTCCCGAACCCTGGGACGCGGCGCCTCCTCAATGCCCTCCCAGGTCCCGTCCCGGCGCCACTTGCGAAAATACCACCACACCGTCCCCCAGAGTGGCAGGTCATGGGGCGCCATCCGCCAGGGTATGCCACCGCGCAACACATACATGATGCCATTTACTACTTCCCGAAGGTCGACCGTCCGGGGATGCCCCCTGGGTTTGCTTGGCGGCAACAAAGGGGCTAACTCAGCCCATTGAGCGTTGGTCAAATCGCTGGGATAAGTTTTCTATCCATACCCCCAGAATATCGAGAGTCCCGCTCCACTGCCCAAGAGCAGTTGATGCGGATTTAGCCCTTTCTCACACACCCTCTAAGGGTCGTGGCGTCTTGTATCTGGAAAGGGGGGACCCTTACTATTACACGTAGAGCGAACAGCAGGATAGAGACGGGTTAGCAAGGAGGTAATCATGCCTATCGAGCAGGTCTCACCGGAGTTGGAACGCATCGTGTCCCTAGACCAGAATGTGGAGGTGCTGGGCACCGGTTACGTTGGCGGGGAAGGGCCGTTGTGGTGGGCGGAAGACAACAGCCTGTTATTCAGCGAAGTCCGGGGCAACCGCAGGAGGAAGTGGTCTGCCGGCGAAGGCGTCACCCTGGTCCAGGAGCCTACCAACAACGCCAACGGCCTTACCCGAGACCCCCAGGGAAGGCTGGTAATGTGCGAGGGCGGCGCGCGGCGGGTGAGCCGGGTAGAACTCGATGGAAGCACCACTGTGATAGCCAACAACTATCACGGAAGACCATTGAACCGGCCCAACGACGTGGTGGTGAAGTCCGACGGCAGCATCTACTTCACCGATCCAGGCGGCCCCTCCCCGGACACCGACCTGGATTTCGCCGGAGTATACCGGGTCTCTCCGGACCTTGGTTCAATCAATCTGCTGGTGCGGGACTATGTTCTGCCCAATGGCCTGTGCTTTTCGCCTGATGAGAGCATTCTCTACATCAACGACTCCCAAGGGTTGCTCGTGCGGGATGACACATTCCGCAGCATCGGTCACATCGATGCCTTCGATGTGCGGGCCAATGGGGTGCTGGCTAACCGGCGGGTCTTCTGCGAGCTAAGGGGAGAGGGGACCGGCATTCCCGACGGCATGAAAGTGGACGTAGAAGGAAACGTCTATTGCACCGGACCTGGCGGAGTATGGGTCATGGACGCCACCGGCAAGCATCTGGGAACAATTCTGACCGAGGTGGAGCATACCACCAACATAGCGTGGGGCGGCGAAGACTGGAAGACTATGTTCATCACCACCCCGGAGACCCTGGCGCGCATCCAGCTGAAGATAGCCGGTATGCCGGTCCCGGCTTAGGAGAAACTTTCATAACGGGAGCGGGTAGTGCCCGCTCCCGTGGGGAGAGGTAGCATTATTGTCGCTGCCGACCTCTCAGTTATACACAGGTTCCGGCTTAGGGCAGGTACTTGTCCTCCATCTCCCGGATGCGCTGCGCCCCCAGAATGCTGCCGTTGCTGGCCACGCCCCACTGGCTTCCGGCAGCGGCCGCCAGGAAGTCGTCGATGGCGCCGGTGCCTCGCTCCTGGAAATCGTGGAGGAAGTCCCAGGTTGCCTGAAGCCCCGCCATGGTGGTTAGGGAGGGGTACCAGGCCGCGGTGGCGCCCGCAGCCTGCAACTCGTCCAAGGTGGGATGGGTCTGGCTCCCGTGAGTAAAGAGGGGCAGCACTGGTCCGGGAATCCGCCGGATGGCTTCCCTGTTTTCCTCCCAAGATTGGACGGCTGGGCAGACCACGTCCACGTTGGTCTGACTCTTGTAGGCCAGACAGCGTTCCATGACTTCCTCGAAGGTCGCTCCCGGTACTCCGGCGTAGTCGCATCTGGCTACAATGACGAAGTCCGGGTCAAACTCCATCTTGGCGTCCATGGCGGCCCTTAGCTTGCCGACCATCTCCTCGATGGAAACGCAGCGTCGGCGGGGGCCGGTCTTGGGCGGGTAGGTCTGGTCCTCCAGGTGGGTGCCGGCTATCCCCGCCCGGATGTACTCCTTCACCGTTTCGTAGACAGTGATCGCATCCCCATAGCCGGTGTCCATGTCAACGAACGCCGGAATGTCCACCGTGTTTACGATGCGCCTGGCATTGTCTACCATGTCCCGCATACTGGTCCCACCCTCGGTCCAACCCATGAGTTGGGCCGAGGTATTTCCCCCGGACATGTAAAAGGCCTCGAACCCCAATACCTCCGCCATCTTTGCGCCCATGGCGTTCATCCCGCCCGCCAGAACGAAAATCTCCGGACGCTCAAACAGCTCCTTGAGCCTCGTGGTCATACGTTTCTTCTCTTGCATCACACTTCCACCTTTTCAATATTCCGTGGATGGGCCAAGCGTCACTTCTCGTAGCCGGTGTGGCACAGGAATTTCCCGGTTGATGTTTCGTCTTAAATTGGCAACACTGGTTCGGGCCTCTCGCTGGGCAGGTCCAACTCGACCACATTGGCATTGAACGCCAGCATTGCGTAGTAACCCATAAGGGCGATCAGTTCAGCGAACCCTTGCCTGCCGAACTGGTCCAACACCATCTGAAAAGTCTCCTGGCTGACTTGGTGAGTGTCGAAAAACTCCATCCCCAGGTTGACGACAGCGGCCTCATCGTCGCCCATGACCGGCAGGGTCTGTTTGTCTCTGAGGGCATCAACCAGCGCGTCGGCAAGTCCCTCTCTACGCCCGGGGGCGGCGTGAGCATTCCAGATGTACTGGCAGTCCATGGCTCGGGCCGCAGTCAGCATGGCTAATTCCTGGACTTTCTTCGGCAGGCTCGACTCGTTCCGAAGATAGTCGGACAGGTGCATTGCACGCTTGGCCATCTCCGGACTATTTTTCAGGATGGAGGTGGGACCAGATCCGATACCACCCGGAACTGCTGCTACCTCGTCAAAGGCCCTTTGGTGCTGCTCTGCAACTTGTTCGCGGCTAATCTGAGATAGGCGTGACATGAATGCCCTCCTCTATAAGCAACCACTGCAATCAGTAGGCTAAAAGCGCCAGTTCATGGAAGCGATGTTACGCTGCCCTGGTCCCCACGACAAGTTCAACTTGATGCGGGTAGGTGGACTCCCTCTCTCCAATCCTGTCCAACCGAGGAGGTCCACCTGGATAGGGTGTGGACCACGCTCCCCTTAGCAAGGGAGAACTATGTTGAGAGGAAGTTACTGCTATGGGAAAAGACTATAGCACCAGCTAAGAAGCGTATAAGGGGTAAAGGGCGCCTCCGCCCCAGCATCCCGGATGCAGCCCCGCATCCACGACGGGTTTCGGTGGGCACGGCGGGGCGTTGGAACCTAGATGGCTCCCGACTGTTTCAACGCCTCAAGATCGCCTTTGGATAAGCCCAACTCGCCGCCCAAGACCTCTTCGTTGTGCTCTCCTATCAGGGGGGCGCGCCGGTAGATGCGCCAAGGGGAGCCATTGTAAATTGCCGCCGGGCCGGGATAGGTGAACTCCCGCCCCAGCTCAGGGTGTTGCACGGGCACGAAGAAGTCCCGGTCTTCCAGGTGAGGGTCGCCCACGATTTCGCCCATGGTCCGGATGGCCCCCCAAGGGAAGTCCCGCTCCTGCCCGCCCTCGTAGGCCTCCATCAACGGCATACTGGCGAAAAATCCCTGCAAGACCTCCGAGAAATGCTGCCCGCTCTGCTCCAGCACAGCCGGGTCATGGTATTTCTCATCCTGCAGGTCCTGAGCGAATCCTTGGGAGTCCATCCACTCGCCCAGCACCCTCAGCCGCGCCGGAGTGAGGTTGGTGCCCGAACGGGTGGTATTGAGCCATCCGCCGTCTCTGGTGGCGAACTGAATGCCGGGGGACTGGTCGGGCGAGGCGTGCCTGCCCGTGTGCCGACGAACCACCTCTCCGGTGGAGAGGTATATGGCGATAGCGCCTTCGGTGGTGAGGCAGCAGGCCTCGTGGACCGAGACGTCGATGTGCTGCCCCTCACCCGTGAAGTCCCGGTGGTAAAGAGCCGCCAGGATGGCCATGTAGGCGTAATGACTGGCGATATGCCAAGCGTTGCCTCCTCCCGGAGCGATGGGCGGCGCTCCCGGCACGTCTTCCGGATCGTACCCTGAGGATGCCATCTGCCCGCCGCCCGCGAGGTGCAATAGGTCGGATGTCCGGTAGTCCCGCCAGGGACCATCCTGTCCAAAGGGAGTGACGGAGCACATGATGAGGCTGGGATTAGCTGCCGATAGAGTTTCGTAGCCCAGTCCCAATTCCGGCAGGCGTCCCGCCGGGTAGCTTTCGAGGACCAATCCGGCGGTGGCGGCAAGTTTCCGGAAAATTTCCTGGCCGCCGGGCTTGGTTATTTCTACGGTCACGCCCCGTTTGGAGGTGTTGTAATGCCAGAAATAGAGACTGCGCTCGGGGTGGGCCTGGTCGTCCAGAAACGGCCCGATGTTTCGGGTCTCCTGGCCGCCGGGCGGTTCGATCTTGATCACGTCGGCGCCCAGGTCGGCCATCAGTTTCCCGCAGAACTGGGCGTGTTCGCTCGTCAACTCCAGCACCCGCAGTCCGGCCAGAGGGCCAACGGAACTATTTCCAGGCCCGGCTGCCGTCATTCTTCCCCCTCTCTACCGATGGCTTGCTTGATGTAGTCGTATAGGGGTCTTGATTCCGGCCAGAAAACGCCCTCGTCGTAGCCGTCGAGGAGGTCGCCGCGGCTGGCGCCCAACAGGTCAACCATGATTCTGGCGGTGTGCTCCCCGATCAAGGGCGGCGGGCCTTTTACCGTCACCTTTTCGCCGTCCAGCCGGAACGGAGCGCCCTGGAATTTCCACGGGCCCAGCATGGGGTGCTGCCTCTCGGTGTACATACCGCGGGACCGAAGTTGCGGATCGTTTTCGACGCGGTCCTGGGAGCTTTGGACCGGCATGGCGCGCACCCCCGCGGCCTGGCATTTCTCCGCCAGCTCGTACTTTTCCAGGGTGCAGGTCCATTCCTCGATTCCCCGGTCCATCTCGTCCTGGCGCTCAAGCCGGCCTTCCAGGCCCTTGAACCTGCTGTCCCAGGACCAACCTGAGCCCCCCATAAGGTCAACAAGGCTGGCCCACTCTTCATCGGAAAGACAGGCGATGACGCACCAGTCGTTGTAACCGCCGCCCAAAGTCCGGTAGGCATTATGGGGCGCTACGATGGGGCCGCGGTAGTTGTTCATCACCGGCGCGCCGGGCCAGACCGTCCGGTTGCCTGGAGGATACCCTTCCCGCCGCGACTCCCGGCCGTTGACCGTCTTATCCAGGAACGCCGTACCGGTGAGGGTGATGCCGGTGATCATCTGGGAAAGGTCGACGTGCTGTCCCTCACCGGTCTGATTCCGATGATGGAGGGCGGTCAGGGCGCACATGGCGCCGTACATGCCGCCGGTGTCGTCCAGGTAGGACCAGCCCCATCCGGCGGGCGGCTGGCCGGGCAGGCCGGAGAGGTGGGTCAGTCCCGACAGCGCCTGAGCGGCGGGCCCCATAGTCCCGAAATAGTGCTGGCGTCCGGTGTGCCCGAAACCGGCCATTGAAACGTATACCACGTCGGGCCGTAGTTTTTTCAGGTTCTCGTAGCCCAGGCCCCAGCGCGTCATTATCCGGGAGCTGAAATTCTCGATGACCACGTCTGAAATCGAGATCAGGCTTTTGATGGCTTCGAGACCCTTGGGGTGGCGAACGTTGACGGTGATCCCCAACTTTCCGGCGTTGGTGTCGGCGAACTGGCCGGTGGAATTGGGCCCCGGCTCCACGCCCGGCGGTACGGTGAAGCGGTTCTGCCGGAGCGTGTCCAGGTTCTCCGGCCACTCTACCTTGATTACTTCGGCGCCCAGTGTAGCCAGCCAGCGGGCCGCCCACGGCCCGGCCCGGACCCAGGTGAAATCCACAACCCGGATCCCCTCAAGAGGCCGGCTCTTGTGGCGGCTGGGATTCCGATTGTGGTCGTTCTGCATCATGCTATTGACCCTGAGTAGAATTGCCGTCCAAAAGGAGCCAGGGCTCCGTAATGGCTTCGTGCGGCCAAAGGAACTCGAACCCCGCGTCTAGCGCATACTTCTTGTCCAAGTCTTCTCTGTCACCAATGTGGTAGTAAATATCCGCCTCGAATTTCGCCTTTACTTCAGGGAGCATATGTTTTGGGACAACGAAATGCACCGGGATATTGTGCTGGTCCCAGATGGCCTGCTGTCCGCTCATCGGACGGTCGGAACAACTGCCGATGAGATAGCCCTTCTCTTGGGTTCTTCTCACCATTTCCATGGTCAGAATTCCGGGAGGGTCGCCTACCTCCAGAGTGCCGTCTATATCAAAACTTATCAGTATCACCAAGCAGGATCATCCCTCCTTGAATATGTGGTGGCCTTGCGTTGAGTAAATAATCACGGTACGGCGGGCCGCACGGTCTAGTCAGGACTAGCGCTCCACACGGTAAAGTTGCCGCCCAACGGCATGGGACCGCCGGAGACGGCAATCTCAGGCTTTACGCCCGTAACCTGTCGCGCGCCCGCCCGTCCCTGCAACTGCTGAATGCAGTCGGTGTGCATCCAGAAACGGCTTCGACCGCTCCCGATATTGCCGCCGCTGGGGAGAATGGGGCTCGGCCCTTCAATACTAATATCCGTTTGGTAAAAGTCCAGCGCCTCCCCAAATTTAATGCCGCGGTAGCCGAGGCCCTCCACGTGGAACTGGTGGAACAGGGAGAAACCGTCATACATGTTTTCGAAGGAGAGATCGTCAGCGGTTATCCCTGCGCCCTCATAGAGCTTTCTCCCCGTCCTGGCGGTCTCTTCCTGGACCTCATCCAGGGTTGCAGTGAGGCTCCTGGGCGTTCCCCTGCTCGACGCATGGTTCAGGATGTAGACAGGCTTCTGCTTCATGGACTGGGCCCGTTCAGCGGTCGTGAAGAGATATGCCCCGGATACCATGATCGGTATGTCGTTATCGAAGAGGCTCGCCGGCTTGGCTATCCACCGCGCGGCCATGTAGTCTTCGGCCGTCAGTTGCTCCGGACGGTGCTGGGCCCAATACCCTTCCGGGAACAGCAGGCCGTTCCTTCTCGAGTTCGCCATGAAGGGGGCCATCATGTCGTGGGTTTTGCCGTACCTGCGGCAATACTCGGCGAACTGCAGGGCCGTTCCGTAGGACGACGGAGTGCCCCAGAGACGGCTAATGGCGTTCGTCCCGTCAATCGCGTCCCCAGCGTTAGCCCCTCCGTGGTTGTAACGGCCCTCCAGGTTATGCCAGCTCTTGAGCACCAGGCAGGTGTTGGTCAGCCCGTCGCCAACCGCTTGTGCGGCAACGACTATGGCATGGGACATACACCTCTCGCCGTACATGGTGAATTTGACATTCGTCAGTTCCGGCATGTTCTTTAGAATCCACTCGGCGCTGAGCTTGGCGATGCCGTCCAAAGGGTCATCGGTGGGATTGAAGGCGTTAACGACGTCCATTGGGAGGGGTTCGCCCGGGGGCCAATGGGCCCCGGTAGTGGTTATGGGGTCGAGGACCAAACCGTCTATCTGGTCCGGCGGGACACCCGCATCCTCTATAGCTCTCCTGAGCGCAAGAATGCTGTTGGCGCCCACGGACGTTTCGGGCGTTCCGTCCCAACGCCGGGAAGTCGGTGAGTGTCCAATACCGACGGCGGCTACCTTGCCTCTGTGTTCCCATAACCCCAATCCCTCTGTTGCTCGATACATGGAAGCCGGAGGATTCTGGGTGGTCATTGCCTACTCCTTTCTGCGGCCTTATAAAGTATGCAAAGATAACAGGGTCTAGCCTGCTACCCGCCACTCGGGGACCTTTTGGCCGTTTGCGGTCACCTCGAACAACACCTCTACGCTTGCCCCCACTGGGACCTCGTCCACCGGAGTTCCGGGGAGGTGAGAGTACATCTGGATACCCGGGTCCTCATCCAACATGATCACGGCGACGTTGAAGGGTTGGTTCTCCAAAAGCAGTCTGATGGGGCAGTCGTACACGACCCCGTAGTTGTATATCTTGCCCCGGCCGCTCATCTCCTTCCACTCCAGGCTATCCCCCGACCCGCATTGGTCGCACCTGGGCGCCGGCGGGTGCTGCAACCGGTCGCAGGCTTTACAGTTCTGGATAATCAGCCGCTCCTCGTTGGCAGCGTCCCAGAAAGGTTTAGTCAACTCATCGGGTACTACACCCTGCTTTGCCATATCTCCCACCTGCATTGATATCTTCCAGAGCGTACTGGAAAGTAAAGACCTTTACTTGGCCAACAATATTCACATTTCAGCAATATGTCAAAGGGGGAACGTAACGACTACTATGGCGTCCCGGAACGGACGCAAAGGGGCGTGGCCGACTCTCCGAGTGGACTATATGGTTCGTGGCCAGCTTGGGCCAAGCTATAGAGAGCGCCGCTTTGGAAGCTCCGGCCAAGGACCAGCCACATCGTGGTCCGGAGGGGCCGACGCGAATATTCGAGGAATCCCTTGAAATTCTAATAAGAGCTACGCAGTTGAGGACAATTTCGTAACCGACACTCGCCCCTTGCCAAGCCCCAATACGACACCCTACCATAATACCCGTCGGCCCCAACTTCCGCCGGGGACCCGGACCAGTCCGGCCCCTCGCCGGGACAACTCGTTAGTCCGAAAGTTTGGCCAATCCCCAAATACCGCCCAAAACTAACCTTTCCCAGCCCAGCCAATCAGCCAGAAAACGAGCGACAATGTCCGAAAATGTCCGGGAATGTCCGGCGAACTAAAAATTTCAGCCTCTACCAACTGCGTAAGTCCTGTCTAAACAGGAAGCACTGGCTCGGGCCCTCCTTCGGGCAGATCGATCTCGAACGAGTTGGCGTTGTAAGCCAGCAGCGTATAGTAGCCCATCATGGTCGAAAGCTCGGTAAGCCACCGGGGGCCAAATTGGTCCAGGGCCGTCTTGAAGGTCTCCGCGCTCACCCTGTGGTTGTTGAACATCTCGGTGGCATAGGCCACGAGGGCCGCTTCATCCGGAGGCATGTCCGGCAGCGGCCTCCGTTCCCGCAGGGCATCGACCAACTCATCGCTCAGGCCCTGCTGCCGTCCACGCGCCGAATGAGCGTACCAGATGTATTGGCAGTCCATGTGACGGGCGGTCAGTATCATGGCCAATTCCTGGAGCTTGTGGGGCAGGTCCGTGACCTCTCGGAAATAGCCGACCAAGTGGTTGGCCCGCCGCCGCATCTCCGGGCTGTAGATCATTACCGAACCGGGCCCGGACTCCACGACCCCGCCGCTGGCGGCGGTTTCCTCGTCGAATGCCTCTCGAAACTCCTCCGGGGCTTGGTCCCGCGTTAAAACCGGTAGCCGCGCCATATCGCACCCCCCTTGGCTTCAGTTGAGTGTCCAAGATGTCAGGACGGCTCTCATTATACTCCGGCGCCTCTGCTGTGAAATGTTACCGCTCCCGAACTCATGTTAGCGTCTTGGCTTTCGGCGCCGATAAACTTGAGGTAGTCTAGCAAAAAAGCCCCGACGACCCAACTTCGCCACCGGCGCAAGGAGGCAGGAATGGCCAGCCCCAAGATCGCGGTGTTCTCGGGACCCAGGTCCACAATCGCCAACTCCCCCACTCTGGTCACCAGCAACAAGGGCAGGCGGCCGGAGGAACGCATCCTCCCCGGCAGGTACGATCACCTGGTGGCCCAGACCCTTTATGAGCCGGTGGTGGTCAAAATCAGGAAGTACAGCGCCCACCCGCTGGAGGAGGACTCCGCGGCGGTCTATCATCACGACGGGAAAGACTACTACGAAGTGGAGCTGCTGCCGGAAGACGGCCCGTACCCCCTTCCGTATGTAGCGCGGCGAGCCAATGGTTCCGGGCAAGGTCAGCCATTCGAGGACTCCGACCTTTCGGACCCTTCCCTTGATTTCGGGGGCAGGCAGTTCTTCTACCCCGATGCCTCCAGAATGTTCGCCGAAATCGACCGCACCATCCCGGGCCGGGGTGAGGAAGGCGAGGGGAGCGTACTGGACCGCAAAGCCGACTTCGAGTTCATCCGCGCCCTTCCTCCCGGCGGCTACACCCGCAAAGGGGAAAAATCGGGCGTGGACTTTTTCCCCTACAAGCCTCTTGCCATCAGACGCTCCCCAAGGTATCGGGACCTGGCCCAAGTTACCAACTCGGTGCAGTCCACGCTGGCGACCGGGGAATACGCCGGCGGCATCTGGCTGGAGGGCAGTCCAACCGTGGAAGAGACGATCTACTGGTTGAGCCTGCTGACCGACACGGAACTGGCCATCGCCGGAATCGCAGCGCAGCGTCCTCATGGGCAACTGGCCAACGACGGCGACCGCAACATCGTGGATGCCGTGGACTTCGTGCTTTCGGGCTTGGGAAGAGGGATCGGCGCCGTTGGAGTCCAGGACGAACGGATTTACGCTGCCCGCGAGTTCAAGAAAGCTGATGACCGTCCGGGCAACTATAAGGCCACCGGCGGCCACGGTGGAATTCTGGGCACGGTTGGGCCGCCCGTAACCATCTGGTACAAGCCCGCCTACCGGCACACCGCGAGTTCGGACGTAAACTTGTCCCGGCTCCCGCAATGGCTGGAGTTCCCGGACTTCGCAGGCGATACCGCGCGCGTCCGCATAGCCGTGAAGGACGATGCAGGCGCATTGCGGGCAGAGAGCATTCCCCGGGTCCACATCGTCAAGTACGGCGCCTATATGGATGAGGACGAGACGGCCAACCCGGACCACGAAGTGGACATCACGGCCAGAATTGACAAAGGGCTGGCGGACCAAAGGAGCAGCGACCCGCAGATTCCAAAGCTGCACGGCTTCGTGCTGGAAGGGTCTTCGCCCTACGGACTGGCTTCCATGTCGCAGCACAAGGCCCTGGAAATCGCTACTTTCAGCGGTATGCCGGTGGCCAGAGTAGGCCGGGCTGACCCCGGGGGAAGGGTGCCCAGCGGTTGGGATGACCTGACCATCGCCGGCAGCAATCTCGACTGCAACAAGGCTAGTAGACCAACAGCTTTGAAATGAGGCATGAAGGATGTATTCTCCCAAGCATAGGGATTAGTGGATTGGAGCAAGGGAGAATCGTCATGCCGGCCAAGAAATACCGTATCCAGCTGACAACCGAAGAGCAACAGGAACTGAAGGCGTTGGTTTCCCGCGGGCGTGCGGCGGCGTATAAGCAGACCCATGCCCGCATCTTGCTGCTGAGCAATGAGGCGCAAGCAGACGGGTCCCTGAAGGACGAAGAGATTGCCAGAGTTCTCAAGATTAGCAGCGCGACGGTTGAAAGGGTGCGCCGTTGTTGTGTGGAGGAAGGGATTGAGGCGGCGCTGAACCGTAAGCGGCAACTGCGCCGCCGTCAGAAGAAACTGGATGGCGCCGGGGAAGCCCACTTGATTGCGTTGGCCTGTGCGGAACCGCCGGAAGGCCGCGTGCGTTGGACGCTGAAGTTGTTGGCGGACCAGCTGGTCGAATGCGAGATAGTGGAGAGCATCAGCGGCGAGACGGTGCGCCAGGCGCTTAAAAAAACGAACTCAAGCCCTGGCTGAAAGAGTGCTGGTGCATCCCGCCTGAAAGCAACGCGGACTTTGTGTGCGCGATGGAAGATGTACTGGAAGTCTACCAGCGCTCCTACGGGGACAACGAAGTGCTGGTGTGCCTGGATGAGACCAGCAAACAGCAAGTGAAGGAGACCCGGGTGGGGCGGCCGGCCGGGCCGGGCGCGGCGGCGGTGTACGATTACGAATACGAGCGCAATGGCGTGAGCAACCGGTTCATGTTGTTTGCGCCCTTGGCAGGATGGCGGCGGGTCGAAGTGACGGACCGCCGTACGAAAGTGGATTGGGCGCGGCAGATCAAGAAGCTGGTGGATGAGGACTATGCTGGCAAGGACCGGATTGTGCTGGTGATGGACAACCTGAACACCCACCATCCGGCCTCGTTGTACGAGGCGTTTGAGCCTGCCGAGGCGCGGCGCATCGCCGAACGGCTGGAGGTCCACTACACGCCGAAACATGGGAGTTGGCTGAACATGGCCGAGATTGAGATCGGGGTGCTGGCCCGGCAATGTCTGGACCGGCGTATGGCCAGCCAAAGTATCCTGCGCCGCGAGGTCAACGCTTGGCAAGGCCGACGCAACCGGGACACGATACAAGTGAACTGGCGCTTCACCACCGAGGATGCGCGCATCAAACTGAAGTCTCTATATCCAGCAATTCAAGGTTGTTGAACTACTAGGTTGCTGCTGATGGCTGCGCTGCTTAAGCTGGGCAGGCTGCCCAAAGCCTGCGATCCCAGGAACCCGACCAAAGCCGAGCGGAACGCAACCGTCGCCAAAGTGGCCCAGTTCCAGGAGATCTTCGAGAACCATTAGCCCCGGCGCATAGCCCACGATTCGAACATTGCCAACTTGACATCCCCGCCACTAAGTGACAACCGGCTTACTTCCATGCCGGATGACCAGGTGCCGCTCTGCCCTTGCCCACGTTTGTATGGCGGGAAAAGCATCAGGCCGCCGCCGTCCCCGCAGGCCGGTGTTCCTTCCCCGGGCAACTCGCCCTGCGTCGCTACGGCTTGGAGGCTATGGCCTCGCCGAAAGCGAGGGCGCCAAACGCGCCGGGATGGCTCTTCCACTGCTCGAGGTCATCGCGCCACTCCTTGAACTGTTCGTGGGTCGCCAGCCCGTGGGCCGTGGCCGCCACGATGACATTGGGCGAGAAGAACCAGCCGAGGAGGAAGGCAACGTCCTCCGCCGTACCGAAGGCATCGAAAGAGGCGGTCGTTCGGACGCCGATGAACCCGGCCTCCATGAACGTGTTCAGCTCTCTCCCCATCTGGGGATGCCCGTCATTGGCCGTGATCAGGTTCGTGAACACCGCCATCCGGTTTCCATGGTCCCGATGCGGGGCTCCATGAAACAGGACGCGACGATCACCTCGCGGCTGGAGATGATCCCGCCCGGCTTGAGCACCCGCTTCACCTCTGCTAGCGCGGCGCTGGCATCAGGGACGTGCATGAGAACGGCGTGGCAGTGGGCTACGTTGAAGGAGTCGTCCTCGAAGGGAAAGTTGGTCACGTCACCGACGTGGAACGTCGCGTTGCCGTGTCCGCCCGCCTCGGCGGCGGCCTTGGCTAGGCCGATCTGCGACTCTTCCATGTCGATGCCATGTACCTCGCCGGGCTCCACTACTCTGGCCAGTCCGACCGATATGGTTCCCGGGCCGCAGCCGAAGTCGAGAACCCGGAGGCCGGACTTCAGGCGCGGGAGCAGATGCTTGCCGTGAGTCTCCAGGCTGCGTCGGTCGAGCAGCCAGCGGAACTCCTCGCTATAACCCATCGTGTATTCGGATGTTCCTGATGTCTGATCTGGCATTTATCACACGCTCCTAACCGGTGTCCCTTTCCGTTATAGGCAAGGCGGCACCGTAGAGTAGTCTACTTGTCCATACATCCGCGGGCTAACGCCGGGCCTTTCGGCTCTTCCGCAGGGTTTTTAACTGAGTTGAAATGTCATGGCATCGAGATAGTAATCATCCACAAGGGCGAGCAGTCCAGCTTCGAGGAAGAACTGGCCGACGAGGTGCTGGAAATGATCACCGTCTTTTCCACCCGGCTGTACAACGGCCGCCAGGAATTTCACGGTGAGGGCGTCGTCCCGGACTCGGCCCGGTTCCTGAACGTCGACCTGGGAATCACGGAGAAGCCGGACGGGCCCGGCAACCACGCCAGCCGCCCGGTTCCATGCCCTTGGTCGGCGACGAAACTCCTGGCGGGACCGTCTCCTGCTTCGTCTCCGTGGAGAGCACGAGTTACGACCCCGTCTCCCGCTCACCACGTCCCGCAACCAACCAACTGAAGTATAATCATCCCATGACCACCATAAACACCATCGAAGACTTAGCCCGAATCCTGCGGGACCAGCCCACTTGGGCCGAGGCCCTCCGGGCGCTCCTCCTCACCCAAGAGCTCCTGGAGTTGCCGGCCCGCTTCGACCGGTTCGTCCAAGCTCAGCAAGAAACCAATCGGGCACAGCAGGAAACCAACCGGCTGATCGACCGGCGGCTGAACGCCATCGAGGGACGGCTCGATAACGTCGTGGGACGGCTTGGCAACCTCGAGGGCGGGCAGTACGAACGGACCATCCGCACGAAGGCCCTGGCCCGGTCCCAGAACCTCCTGGGCTTCGACGCCCCCTACGTGGCTCTGAACCAGGACGGCCTCACCGACCCCCGGCTGACCAGCGCCATCGCCCAAGCCGTCCGGAACGGGCTGGTCACCCGGACCAGCTCAGCCGAAGTCTTTGAGGCCGATCTGATCATCTCGGGCCAAGGCAACCGCCACGCGGTCATCGAGGTCTCCCTCACTGCGGACAGGGATGACATCGACCGTGCCAAGACCCGGGCCGATATCCTGGCCGTAATCACCGGCGGAGAGGTCACCCCGGCCATCATCACCGCCCGGCTGAACGATGTACAAACGGCCCAGGCAGAGGCGGAGGACGTGACCATCTTCCTCGTCCCCTACCCGTGAACCGGCACGAGGCCATGAGCGGCACCCCGAATCCCGAGGAGCCGCCGCTTTTTCTTCCGCCCGCCTCAGGGGCGCCCGATACCGGAGGCCCGAGAAGTCCCGTTCAGCGGCCCTGAGCGGCCCCCAAGGGCATCCTCCCCGCGCGGGGGACCGGATCGGGCTCTCATGTCAGCTGAAATGACCGGGCGTAACATCGGCATCGTCGCCGTCCGGGAGAGCACCGACACCACCGTAGGCAGCGCCGCAGTAAAGTCCTTCCGCCGCAGTCCGGCCGCGCAGCCATCACCCTTTGGAGAACCCCATTCGCATTCCGGTGCCCGAATACCGAGCTAAACCTGCCCTCATCGAACGTGGAGTTGACATGTAACTGGAGGCAGAACAGGGTAAAGCGAACAAACGCCGTAGAGAGGATCAGGGGGTTGATATCGAGGTTTGCTTCGGAGCCTGATGGCGACGCACTGTCGCGGTTTCTAGGAAACCTCTGAACAAGTCCGCGGCAATATGGCATAGTAAGGGAGAAGCAACCGATGTCTGTTGGGAGAGTGGCGGCAGATGGATCAGCCCACTTTTGCCGACTTGGAATACCAGGGCAAGAAGCGCAAGACCCGCCGCGAGTTGTTCTTGGAGCGCATGGACGGCCTGATTCCTTGGCAGAAACTGGGGGAGCGCATCCGGCCGGTCTATCCCAAGGCCGGACGGGGACGCCATCCCTACCCACTGGCGGTCATGCTGCGGATTCACTGTGTGCAACTCTTCTACAATCTCAGCGGCCCCGGCATGGAGGATCTGCTCTACGAGTCCGATCCGGTCAGGCGGTTCGTGGGGCTGAAACTCTCAGGCCCCCTGCCCGACGAGACCACCATCCTCAACTTCCGCCATCTCTTGGAAAAACACAGCCTGGGGCGGGGCCTTTTGGAGGAAATCAACGCCCACCTGGAGTCCCAGGGGCTGAGGCTGCGGGAGGGAACCATCGTGGACGCCAGCATCATCGAGGCGCCGTCCTCCACCAAGAACTGTGCCGGGGAGCGGGACCCGGAAATGCACCAGACCAAGAAGGGGAACCAGTGGCACTTCGGGATGAAGGCGCACATCGGGGTTGACTCGGAGACGGGCATAGTCCACAGCATGAGCGCGACGCCGGCCAACGCCCACGACGTTACGGAGGCGCACCAGTTGCTGCACGGAGGCGAGACGGTGGTGTGGGGTGATGCGGGGTATCAGGGGGTGGAGAAACGTGAGGAGAACCTGGGGCTGGAGGTGGAATGGAGGGTGGCGATGCGTCCGGGGCGGCGGCGGAAGCTGGCTCCGGGGAGCGGGGAGGCACTGGCGGAGAAGGTGAAGGCACAGGTGAGGGCCAAGGTGGAGCATCCCTTCCTGAGGCTGAAGCGGCTGTTCGGGTACGCCAAGGTGCGCTACCGGGACTTGGCCAAGAACGCGGAGCGTCTGGCGCTGCTGTTGGGACTGGGGAACCTGCTGACGGCGGAGGGACAACTGGAGGCATAGTGCGCCCGGCGGCAGGCCCGGACCGGCCCTCTGGCCGAAGCCAAGCCCCCAACGGGGCCGGTGGGGGCGAAACTCAAGGGGAAGAGAGCCAGCCAACAATGCCCGGACGGCAGTTCCCGCCCCCAGCCGTTCCGTCAAACACATCTCAGGCAAAAACAGCCTTGTTCAGAATATCCCTAGTACCGGGTCAGTGTGAAACCGACGGATAGATACGCCGGAGCTTGTGCCGGGCGTCGGTGGTAGTGAACCTCCAGTTGATGGTTGCCGCAGCCTGATTTCGTTCGGTCTCCAAGGCGGCAATTTCGCGTTTGAGGGACTCCTCATCTTCAATCCGGCGATTCAAGCATTGGTTGCTGAAGACGCTGAACTCAATCTCTGCCATGTTGAGCCAGCTGCCGTGCTTGGGGGTATAGTGAAACTCCAGCCGTTGGATCACCCGTCTGGCCTCCTTCGGCTCAAAGGTCTCGTACAAGGAGGCGGGCCTATGGGTGTTCAGGTTATCCAGCACCACCCGGACCTTCTCCGCTTCGGGGTAAGCAGCATCGGCCAGCCAGCGCATCCGATGGGCGAAGTCTTCCATGGCGCGATGCTCCGTCACCGCCACGTGCCGCCAGCCCGCCAGCGGCTCACAAGTCATGAATAAGTTCCGGGTCCCGTTGCGCTGGTACTCGTAATCAAACCGCTCCCGCCGTCCCGCCTTGGCCGGGATGGGAGACCGCTTCTCGGCCACCAACTGCTTGGAGGTCTCGTCGAAACAGACCACAGGCCGCTTGGGGTCATAGGGTTCCGCGTAGAGGTCCAGCAGGTCCTCCATGCAGGCTACGAACTCGGCGCTCACTTTTGGGATGCGCCACTCCTTCTTCCGCCAAGGCTTGAGTTCGTTTTTTTCAGCACCTGCCTGACCGTCTCCCGGGAGATGGAGCCGGTCAACTCCAGCTTCACCGCTTGGTCGGCCAGCAATTGCAACGTCCAGCGGGTGTGCCCTTCCGGGGCTGCACTGCAGGCCACGGCCACCAAGTGGGCTTCCTGCTTTCCATCAAGTTTGCGCCGTTGCCCCGGCCGCGGCCGGTCATTGAGGGCGCGCTCCAACCCGCCTTCTACGAAGCGCTGCCGCACCCGGCCCACCGTGGAGGGGCCAACCATCAGGGCTTCCGCCACCTGTTGGTCGGTAAGGCCTTCATCGGCTTTACACAAAATCAAACACCGCTTCACTTTACGCCCCGAGGATTTGCCCCGCCGGGTGATACCCAACAAATGCTCCCGTTCATCCTCGGTCAAGTCCACTCGATATAGCTTGGCCGGCATTCCCCTCACCTCCTCACAATCAAAGAACGCCTCCATTATGTCAATTATATCAATTCTTATATTTGTCAAAAATAGCCGGACGCGGTACTAGTACCGTTTCAATTTAATCCTGATGGATAGATATGTTGGAGTTTACGGCGGGCGTCTTGAGTGGAGAACCGCCAGTCTATGACGGCGCCAGCATCGTTGCGCTCGCGTTCGAGGGCGGCAACCTCCTGCCGTAGCAGCACTTCATCGCCGACCCGGCGGTTCAGACACTGTCTGCTGAAGACGCTCAACTCGATTTCAGCCATGTTCAGCCAGCTTCCGTGATTGGGTGTGTGGTGCAGCTCCAGGCGTTTGGCTATGCGGCGCGCCTCGGGCGGTGCAAACAATTCGTAGAGCGAACCCAGCTTGTGGGTGTTGAGATTGTCCAGCACCAGCCTGATCACAGTGGCGTCAGGATATGCTTCGTCCACCAGCCACTTCATCTGTTCAGCGAAGTCCACGGCAGTGCGGCGCCCGGTCACCTCGACGTGCCTCCATCCGCCCTTCGGTTCACAGAACATGAACAGGTTCCGGGTCCCGTTTCGCCGGTACTCGGTGTCATAGCGCTCCACCCGTTCGGGGGCGGCCTTGATGGGAGGCCGCCCATCCCCAAGCAACTGCTTGGAGGACTCGTCAAAACACACCACCGGCCGCTCCGGGTCGTACTCTTCGTGATAAAGGTCCAGCACATCCTCCATCCGGGCGACGAACTCCCCGCTCAGCTTGGGGATGCACCATTCCTTTTTCTTCCACGGCTTGAGTTCGTTTTTTTGAGTATCTGGCGCACCGTCTCCAAGGAGATGCTCCCGGCAAACTCCATCGCCACTACCTTGTCCGCCAGCAGATGGAGCGTCCAGTTTACATGTCCTTCGGGTGGACTGCTGCACGCGATGGCGACGAGGTGCGCCTCCTGTCTGCCGCTCAGCTTGCGCTCACGGCCTGACCGTGGCCGGTCGTTGATTGCGGCTTCCAGCCCCTCCTCGACGAACCGTCTGCGCACTCTGGCAACAGTGGCGGCGCTGATCGAAACCGCCTCAGCCGCCTCACGGTCTAAGAGTCCTTCGTCAGCTTTCAACAGCGCAAGGGCCCGCTTTACCGTGCGGGCCAACGGCTTGCCACGGCCGGATGTTTCAATCAGAGCGAAGCGTTCGGATTGGGTCAGTTCGACTTTGTATTTGGAGACAGGCATATCCGGTACGGCCTCGCTAAAGGATTTTACTCAAGCCTACCTGATCTCCCTTATGATTGTAAGACTTTCTGGAAACGGTACTAGATGTCCGCTACCAACTGCTGACCGCCACCGCCGGAACGCTCAGTGTGGCGATGAGCTGTCGGTGTTCTACGTTCTGGTCTTCAAGACCCGCCTTTACGACGAGCAAAGGGGCAAAGAGAACCAACAGGACTACGAGCACTTCATAAACTGCGTTGGCGGTCAGCTTTTGGGCCAGGGCATCCCAAGGGGTCCGGCCCATGAACTGGAGCTGGACGGGAAGCGGCTAACCTGCATTTACGACTACATAGAAGCGTAAGGGCACCTTCGCACTGCTATTCATTGTCCAGTCCGACCCGGCCCCAGGCGGACCGGTTGCCTGAAATTGCTACACGGTCATTCGCCGCGGCCTGGGAACGCCCAGGTGACGAGGCTTCCACAGGCTACTCCTAATCCACTTTGGAGCACAGCCCCCTGCCGAGTTCGAGGCCTACGTCGAGTTGAGAACAAGGTTCCACGAGGAAAGGACGGCTCTGCCCGCAGGCACCCCCACGCCGGAGGAGAAGGAGTAACCATTCACGGTGTCCTAGGGATACTCTGAACAAGACCGGCCGGGGCCGGGATGTGTTTACTGGAGCCGCATTCGGGGAGACACGCATCCTTCCTGCCCGTCTTGGTGAATGTCCAGCCCTTTGATTTGGCCTCAGAGGGACCAGCGGGGCCTGCCGCCGGCCCGGCCGGCGGCCTTTGGCCCGATTCGGGCGCACTCCTCCCCCGTCACGCCGCCCAATGACGCTGGGCCGTCAACAGGTTGCCCAGTCCCAGCAACAGCGCCAGCCGCTGCCTGTTCTTGGCCAGTCCCCGGTAACGCACCTTGCCGTAACCGAACAGCCGCTTCACCTTAGCCCGAATCCACCGAAGGAGGGCGTCGGGTCAGCGGCCTGAAGCCGCAAGAAGGCGCTCCTGTGCATCTGGGATAATGGTTTGCAACAGCAACCCGGCCCCAGAACAAGGAGCACCCAATAGATGCTGCCACGCCACCACCCCGGCCGGGTCCAAATCACCTTCGACGGCCACCGCCTGGCGGCCAATGCCGGGCTGATCCTTCCGGCCACCCTCGCCCTGCGCCTTGGCCTGCCCCAACTACTCCGGAAGCGCCTCGACCTGGGCGATGCGCCGGGCCGGGCCAACACCGGCGGCAAGTTGATGACGCTGGCGGCCTCCGCTCTGGCCGGCGGCGATTGCATCGGCGGGACCGCCCGCGTTCCCGGTTTCACGGCCAAGGCTCCCTCCACCCCGGGCGCCTTCCTGCGCCGCTTCAGGCGGGGCCATGTCCGCCAACCGGACCGGGTGAGCCGCGAGTTGCCGGCCCGGGCCTGGGCGGCTGGGGACGGACCCGGCGGCGCGCCATTCACCATCGGCCTTGATCCGGCGGTCTGCGAGACCTGCGGACTGGCCAAGGAGGGCGCCCGCCGCCACGGCTGCACCGGCGCACGGGGCTATCACCCGCTGCCGGCCATTGCCGCCGGAACCGGCGGCGTGCCGATGTCCCGGCTGGGCGAGGGCCGGGCCAACACCGCCCGCGGCGCCGCCCACTTTCTGCGTGAGACGGTGAGCCGGGTTCGCTACGGCGGGGCCAGCGGGCGACTCACGGTGCGGGCCGACAGCGGCTTCTACACCCACGCCGTCGCCGCCGCCTGCCGCAACCTGAAGGTCCGCTTCTCCATCATCATCGGCCAGCACGCCAGCCTGCGGAACCTGATCGAGGAGATACCCGGTGAGGACTGGACGCCGGTTCCCTGCCGGATGGACGGCGCCGCTGCCGTGGCGGAGACCACCTGCACCCCCTTCCGGAGTGAGCCCGGCGCGGCGCCGGTGCGGCTCACCGTCCGGCGGGTGAAGCCAACGCCCGGTTCCCAACTGGCCCTCTTCGCCGCCGGCAGCTATCACGGCTTCATCACCGGCCGGGACGGAGAGACCTCGGAACTGGAGGGGAACTGGAGGCCGGCCGCCACCGCCACGCCGAGACCGGGAACGCCATTCGAGACCTCAAGCACGGCGTGGGGCTCAACCACATGCCCTCGGGGCGCTTCGCCGCCAACGCCGCCCGGCTCGCAGTACCGGTGATGGCGCATAACCTGGCCCGTTGGACCGCGCGGACCGGTCCGGGCGAACGGACCGTGACCGCCAAGACGCTCCGGCGGCGGTTCTTCTCCCGGGCCGGACGGCTCACCCGCCCGGCGCGCCGGCTCACCCTGCATCTTCCCAAGCGCTGGCCGCGGCAGGAGAAGGTCACTCGCGCCCCGGCACGGCTGCGAGCCATTCCACTGCCAGCCTGACGGCGCCCGTCCCCCACTGTCCCAACGTCCGGCCAACTGAACGTCCCCGCCAACTCGCGCCATCCCGGTCCGCGAGCCCCTCTCGCCGTGCCTGTCCCGCCATTTCGCTCACCACAGCCACTGCAGGCCGCCACCGGCGCCCCCAAAAGCGCCTGCAGACCGCCCGCCAACCTCCCGCCTGCCCGAATTCGAGCCCGGATCATCGCCCCCATAACTCCCTCACCCCCTTCCACTCTTCTCACGCCGTCCTTCCGTGTCCATCGGTGGATTCGGGTTACCGACGAAGAGCGCCGACTAATCCGGGAGAACGCCCACCAGTCCTTTCGGAGAGACCAGCGCCTAACCGTCCGGCTTACAAAGCAAGAGCTGACTACCCTCAAAACCCAGACCGAGGAGGAGGGCATCTCTCATCAGACGCTCATGGCCATCGTTCTGTACAAGTATGTCCGCAGGCGGCTGGTGGAGAAGCACAAACTCCTGGAATTGTCGCACATCCTCAAAAGGGGTCCCTCGGCGTTTCAACATGACAAGAAGCGCGATCCATTTGAGCTGACCTATCTCGACGATGAAGAGAAAGAACTCATCGAATCGATTGAGAACGCGGATTGGGGACCCCCGACTCCATTGACTCCCGAGGAACGCGAACGGATGCAGGAAATGGCGCGTGATACATTCCGTAGAGACCAGCGCGTCACGGTCCGCATGTCTTAGGAAGACTTGACCACGTTCAGGGCTCGAGGACGCGAAGAAGGCTTAAACCGCCAAGCGCTCATCGACAGCGTCCTGCACAAGTACGCTAGAGGGCTGCTGCTGGAGAAGGACCAACTCTGGGAGTTTGCAGACTCCCTTGGTCTCACAGTAAAGGCGGACGGTGCGCTAACTGCCCCGGTCCTAAAGAATCTGGTTTAGGAAATCCTTTACCCGCTCGTTTCGCGGGTTGTTGAAGAAGTCGTTGGTGGGGCCCTCTTCGACGATCACGCCCTCGTCGAACATCATGACCCGGTCGGCGACCTCTCTGGCGAAGCCTACCTCGTGGGTGACGACGATCATCGTCATGCCGGAATTGGCGAGTTCCCGCATCACGTCCAACACTTCCTTGATCATTTCCGGGTCCAGCGCCGAGGTCGGCTCGTCGAACAGCATGATCTTGGGCTGCATTGCCAAGGCGCGGGCGATGGCCACCCGTTGTTGCTGACCCCCCGATAGCTCGGCCGGGTATTTCCGGGCTTGGTCGGCGATGCCCACACGGTCGAGGAGCCCCTCCGCCACTTCTTCGGCCTGTGCGCGGGGCCACTTCCGCACCTTCACCGGCGCAAGCGTGATGTTCTGGAGTACGGTAAGGTGGGGGAACAGATTAAAAGACTGGAACACCATGCCAACGTCCCGCCGGATGGCGTCGATGTTCCGCACGTCGTTGCTCAGCTCCACTCCGTCGATGATAATCTCGCCCCGCTGGTGTTCCTCCAAGCGGTTCAGGGTGCGGATGAAGGTTGATTTTCCGGAGCCGGAAGGCCCCAGGACGACGACGACCTCCTGCCGCTTGATGGTGGCGCTGACGCCCCGCAGGGCATGGAACCTGCCAAACCATTTGTGAACGTCCCGGCAAATGATAATGTCTTTGGACTCGGTAATTTCCTCGGTCGTTACCATTGCAGCTGCACCTGCCTTTCGTGATACGACGCCCGGTACGAGTGCGCCGGACGGCCTTCCGTCACCGCTCGCCGACGCCTAATTGTTGCTCCACCCGCCGGCTTACGTACGACATTCCGTAGGTGAATACCCAGAAAACCAGCGCTAGGAAGATGAACAGCTCCTTGGCGTTGCTCAAGTATTCCGTGTTGCCCTGAATGAACGCCCTGCTGATTTCCACCACGTCCAGCATACCAATGATGTACACCAGGCTGGTGTCTTTGAACAGGGATATGAACTGGCCGACGATGGCGGGGATGACGTTGCGGATAGCCTGCGGCAAGGAGATCAATATGGTGGTCTGCCAACTGGGCAGCCCCAGCGCCCGGGCCGCCTCCGCCTGCCCGCGGTGGAGCGCTTGAAGTCCGCCACGAATATTCTCGGCCATATAGGCCGCGCTGAACAGGGTTATCACTATTCCGGCGCGGAGCAGCGAATTCTGGGGAAACTCTTCGGGGAATGCCAGCGGCACCAGCACCTGCGACATGAACAGCAGGGTGATCAGCGGGACTCCGCGGAATATCTCGATAAAGGCCACGCACAGCAGCTTGAGGATCGGAAGATTGCTGCGCCGCCCCAATGCCAGGGCGATTCCCAAGGGCAGGCTGAGCGCTATCCCGACCACCGCCAGCAACAGGTTCAGCATCAACCCGCCCCAGTAGATGACGTACACTGGCTGCAGGCCGGGCACCCACGGCAGTCCCCGCAGCAACAACAACGTGATCAGAAACACTCCAACGCCCAGTATGGCAATCCACCGGGCGGAACCCAGGGGCGTATAGCGGGCCAGCGCCCACCCGGCCATCAGCGCTGCCGGGTTGGCCAGCAAGAGCAGCCGCACGTCCCAGCCCATCTGTTCCAGGCTGTAGGGCAGAAAGGCGAAGAGGGCCAGGACCACGGCGACCCCGATGGCGGTGCGTTTCGTAGCGTGGCCGGCGGTGAATCCCCAAGCCATTCCCAGCAGGGCGGTGACCAGCAGCAACACCACCTGCGGCCGCCAGAAGCAGTTCTGCCCGGGGCAGGCGGCTTCGGTATTGAACTGGCCGATGATCATCCGGCCGCCCAGCTTGGCGATCAGGGTCCAGTCGGCATCAAAAATCACCCACCCCAACCCGAACCAGAGGCCCAGCCCGATGACGAAGATGGACACCACGGTTAGCGCGCCGCTGTACCAGGAGCCGAGCAGGTTGGCCCGGATCCAGCCGACCGCGCCTATCTCGCTGCGCGGCGGAGGCAGAACGGGCGCGGGCCCCGAGCCGACGTTGGCCGCCACCTTCTATCCTCCCGCGAAACGGATGTGCCGGTTGTACAGGTTGCCAATCAAGGAGTAAGTCAGGCTCATTGCCAGGTACGCCGCCATAAGCAATATGAATATGGAAACTGCCGGGGCGGTCTGCGTCATCGTCTTGGCAACGCTCGTGAGGTCGCTGTAGCCGATGGCGCCGGCCAGGCTGCTGTTCTTGGTCAGGTTGAGGTACTGACTGATCAGCGGCGGTATGATAACCCGCAACGCTTGGGGAAAGGTCACTGTGCGCAGGGTTTCCATCTGCGTGAGCCCCAGCGCTCGGGCTGCCTGGTACTGCCCGCGGCTCACCGACTGGAGCCCGGCCCGCACGATTTCGGCGATAAAGGACGACGTGTAGATCACCAGCCCGGCCAACAGCGCTATCAGGCCGCCGGACAGGGTCAGGCCGCCGCTGATCCGGCCGAAGGCGCCCTGCGCGGCAGGCTGGGATACGTGGAAGGGAGCATCGCCGAATGCCGCGCCAACCGCCACCCAGGCCACCGCGGCAGCCACGATGGTGGTTGCAAGACCCAGCAGCAAAGGATAGGACGCCGCCCCCGATTCGGCCTCCCGCCGGGCCAGCAAACGGCGGACGATGACTCCGGCGGCTATCGCGGCCGCCGCCAGCGCCGCCCAGGTCAGGGCCCCGCCGACGCCGTTGGCCGAAGGGGCGGGCATCGAAATGCCGGCGTTGTTGATATACAGCCGCTGGGCTACGACGTACCCTTCCCGGACGGGGGGCAACGCCAGGATGATATAGAACCAGAAAAACAACTGCACCAAGAGGGGAACGTTGCGGAAAAACTCGATGTACGCCAGCGCCGCCCGGGATACAATCCAGTTCCCTGACATGCGGGCGACGCCGACCCCGACACCCAGGACGGTAGCCAGGATAACGCCCACTACGGAAACGATCAGGGTGTTGACCACCGCGACGCCGAAGGCATAGAGGAAAGTATCGGACGACTCGTAGGGCAGGAAGTGCTGCCCGATGGGGGTCTGATAGGCGCGGCTGAGGAAGCTGAAGCCGTAGGGGATTTCCCGTTCTTGTATCGCGTTGGCGATGTTGGAGAAGAACCAGACGACCAGGGCCACCACCAATATGCCGGACACAATTTGCGAGACCCATTGGATAACCTGGGCGTGCCGCCAAACCGGAATGCCCTTGTACGTTAGAACTCGCGGTAGGTCCGCCATAATTACTTGCTGAAAGTCTCCCAGTCGCGTAGCCTGCGGCGCGGCGCTCGTAGTACGGTCCGCTGCCGTCCAGGGACCGTTACTGGCGCCTGTTAATGGTGAATGTTAAACGATAGGGGCGACCTGTGCGTGCCGGCCGCCCCTGTTTTCGCCTGCCTTGAATTATCTGCCCTGAATCACCTCGCCTCGATTGGACGGCGCCAGGTTAGCGCAAGGGCGCGGCGTAGATTTGGCCTCCCTTGGGGCAGTCTTGGCAGCGTGCGTTGGCCCACAGCGCGTTGCGCCCGTTTTCCCTAGGCAGATTGATGCCGCCGGAGCCAAGGTTCCGGTCATAAATCTCGCCGTAGTTGCCGACCGCGCCGATAACGTCCAGCGCCGCGGTTTGGCCCAAGCCCAGGCTCTCCTGGCCGTAGCTGCCCTCGAAACCCAGCAGCCGGTCGACTTTCGTGTCCCCGGTCGCGGAGGCGGGAACGTTGCCGGAGGTAACGTCGTAAGCCTCGGCGTAGATGAGTATGCCCATCACCGTCTTTACGACGTCGAACCAGTTGTCGTCACCGTGCGGGACCACCGGGCCCAGCGGCTCCTCGGAGATGGTCTCCGGCAGGATGGTGTGGGCGGTGGGGTCGTCGAAGCCGGAACCTATGGCGGCCAACTGCGAGCGGTCGTTGGTGAAAGCGTCGCACTGCCCGCTCTGATAGGCCGCCGACACCGCGTCGGTGTCCTCGAAGGTCAGCGGGGTTATGTTGAGGCCGTACTGGTTGGAGAAGTCTTGCAGGTTCAGCTCGGTGGTTGTGCCCTGCGTCACGCAGACGGTGGCGCCGCTCAAATCCAGCGCACTGGAGATGCCGAGGCTCTTGTTGACCAAGAACCCTTGGCCATCATAGAACATCGTCTGGGCGTAGTTGCCCCACTGCGAATCGCGGGAGGTCGTCCAGGTAACGGTACGGACCAGCATGTCGACCTCGCCCGACTGAATGGTCGGCCCGCGCTCGGCGGCCGAAATCAAGCGGATCTCGATGGCGTTGGGATCGCCCAGCACCGCGGCGGCCAAGGCCCGGCAGAGGTCGATGTCGAAGCCCAAATTGTTCCCTTGAATGTCCAGGAAGCCATAACCCGGCACGTCGTTCCGGCTGGCGCAGATAACCTTGCCCCGGTCCTTCACTGCTTGAAGCCGGTCGCCCTGATCCCCGCTTGGGGCGGGCATGGCGGCCATCTCGGCCTCGGCCTCAGCCAGCATCGCTTCCGTATCGGCCAGCTTGGTTTCGAGTTCCGCTATCTTCGCGTCACTCTCCGAAGTGTCCACCGGGGCGGTGTCATCTCCACAAGCAACGAGGGTTGCCAGAATTGCCAGGAGCGCCGCGAATACGATGAAAGTTTTGGATATTGCTGCCACTTGGTCCTTACCTCCGAATGCGCGTGATTTTCGCGTATGCCGGGAAAGGACACAAGCGTTGCCTACCGGGACCATGTGGGGGCGCATGAAATCCCTTCCTCGGAACACTATAGTTAAATCCGCAGGGGAATAACAGCCCCCACAGACCGATACTCAGGGCCTTTTCATTCTCGGGGAAAGTCCCCTCTCCCTCTGGGAGAAGGTTAGGGTGAGGGCGTCCCCGTGCAGGAAACAGTCGTTGATGCGAAGTCTTACCCCCTCACCCCAGCCCTCTCCCTGGAGGGAGAACGAAAAGGCCCTGCAGTAACTCCCTAATCCCCTTGCCAACCCCGAATACACCTCCCTACCATAATACCCATCACACCCAAACCCAACCCGCTACCGAGGCGACAGGTATCCAATGCCCATAGACGACCCCGCCCAATTCGTGATTCCCATCCCAACCCCGCCAGCGGCCCAGAGCGGGAGAAAATGGCCGGAAATGGCCGGGAAATCGAAAAATCCCCCAATAAGCCCCGCCAGGAGAACCTTAACCGAATGAACGGCCTAAGACGCCGCGTCAACGCCCTGCGCCGCAAAATGGCCCGCGCCCTTGCCGTCGTCCGGCTCCGCCCGCTGGCCCGGGAATTTTGCGACCAATGGGACTCGGACCTCTCTGGCTCCCGGCCCCTGCCCGAAGCCCATTCCTTTATCCGCCGGGTGGCCCAGGCCGGATTCCGCCTCACCACCTTCATGGCGGCCCACCGCTACCTGGAACGGTGCCGCCGCCAGAACGCCCTTCCTGACTGCCATGAGCTCGTCCGCTCCCTTCTCCCCTGGTCCGCGGCCCTCGTCCCGGCAGGGTAGGACAATTGCCAAGCCGGTTGACAGGGGTATTTCAGATAAGTCCCGTCCGTTTGCCCGGCTTTGGGGGCTATGGTATACTCGCCTCAGCCCCGAGATGTCCCTCGTGGCGCGAATTCGCCTATAGAATTCAATCAACGCTATTTATTAAAAAGAGAAAGGCGGGTCTTGATGGTTGAGTCGCTAGAGCGACCAGTGCAGACGGAAACTCCCAGCCCGGCGGAGACGGCGCGGGTTGCCGCGCCCGAGCGGCCCCCGGACCAACGGCCGCCGCCCCCGCAGGGGCGCGAGCCCATCACCATGAAGTCGCTCCTGGAAGCGGGCGTCCACTTCGGGCATCAGACCCGGCGCTGGAACCCCACCATGAAGCGCTATATCTTCACCCAGCGCAACGGCATCCACATCATTGACCTCCAGCAAACGCTGGGCATGATCAACGACGCCTTCAAAGACATGGTGGAGTTGGTCGCCAACGGCGGCAAGGTCATGTTCATCGGGACCAAACGCCAGGCCCAGGAGGTCATCCAGGCCGAGGCTGACCGTTGCGGCATGTGGTACGTTAACCAGCGGTGGCTGGGCGGAACATTGACCAACTTCCAGACCATCCGCACCCGGATCAGCTACATGCTGGAGCTCCAGCAGAAGCGCGACCAGGGCTATTTCCGCCTGCTGCCCAAGAAGGACGGGGTGCGTATGCGCGACACCCTGAACCGCTTGGAAAAGTATTTCACCGGAATGCGCGACATGAACGAGCTGCCCCAAGCCATCTTCGCCATTGATATCGGCCGGGAAAACATCTGCGTGGCCGAAGCGCGGCGTTTGGGCATCAAGGTGTTCGCCATCGTCGATTCCGACTGCAACCCCAACCTTGTTGACCACATCATACCCGGCAACGACGACGCCGTCCGCTCCATCCGTTTGGTGACCAACCGCATGGCCTCGGCCGTGCTGGAGGGCTTGGCCCAGCGGGAAGCCGCCCTCCAGGCCGAGATGGACGAAATGCAATCACTGGCCGCCGAGGCCCTGGCGCTGTCGGCTCGCGAGGACGAAGCCCTCACCGATGCCGTCGAGTTGGACGAAACGACTCTGGCCGACCTCGCCATCGGAATGGCGGAAAGGGCCGTGGCCCCGGAACCCGAGCCGGAGCCGGAACCAGAGCCAGCCGCGCCGAGTCTTATGATTTCGGACGCAATTCCTGAACGGCGCAACTAAAGACCACGGCTTTGCCCGCGGCGGAGCCGGGACACAAACGGACAACCTCAGCCAAGGAGATAACTAGGTGGCGGTCAGCGTTGAACTGATCCGGACCCTGCGCGACCAGACCGGGGCCGGGATCATGGATTGCAAACAAGCGTTGGAAGGGGTCGACGGCGACTTGGACAAGGCGGCGGAAGTGCTCCGGGCCAAGGGGCTGGCCGATACCGCCAAGCGGGTTGGCCGGGCCACCAACGAAGGGGTCATCGAAGCCTACGTCCATACCGGAGGCCGGGTCGGGGCCATCGTGGAACTGGGCTGCGAGAGCGATTTCGTCGCCCGCACCGACGAGTTGCATCAACTCGCCCACGACATCGCCATGCAAGTGGCGGCTATGTCGCCCGTCTACCTGGCCCAAGAGGACATGGAAGAGGGGGACGAGCGCCCGGCGGCCCAGGTCGCCCTGCTCAGCCAGCCCTTCATCAAGAACAACTCCTCCTCGGTGGGCGAGATGGTCCGGGAAACGGCGGCGAAGATGGGCGAGAACGTTCGCGTGGTCAGCTTCCACCGCCTGGCAGTCGGCGACTAAGACCGCCGCCGATGGCTGACCCTCCCTACCGCCGCGTACTGCTTAAAATCAGCGGCGAGTCGCTCAAGGGCTCCTCGGAAGCCGGCATCGACACCGAGGCCGTCACCTATTTGGCCGACCAGATCGGCGTGGCCCACTGGCGCGGCGTCCAGACCGCGGTGGTCATGGGCGGAGGCAACATCTGGCGCGGCGGGGCCGCCGAGCAACGGGGCATGGACCGCGCCACCGCCGACTACGCCGGGATGCTGGCCACCGTCATTAACGCCCTGGCCTTGCAAGACGCCCTGGAGCAACGGGGCATCGACACCCGCACCCAGAGCGCCCTTCAGATGCAGGCCATCGCCGAACCCTACATCCGCCGCCGCGCCATCCGCCACTTGGAGAAGGGGCGCGTGGTTCTCTTCGCGGCCGGCACCGGCAACCCCTTTATGACCACCGACACCGCTTCGGCCTTGCGGGCCTTGGAGATCAACGCCGATGTGTTGCTCATGGCCAAGTTCAACGTCGACGGCGTGTACGACTCGGACCCCCGCGCCAACCCCAACGCGGTGCGCTTCAGCACGCTGGACTATCTCGATGCCCTCAACTTGCGGCTGGCCGTAATGGACTCCACAGCCCTGTCCCTTTGCATGGAGAACAACCTGCCCATAGTGGTGTTCGACATGTTCAAGCCGGGCAGCATGGGTTGTATACTCTCCGGTGACACCGTAGGCACTACGATTGGTGGGAGGGACTGATTATGCCTCCAAAGGACGGCGACGCCGATTTAACCGCGGAGCTGGTGTTGGAAGACGTGGGCTCCCGCATGGACCGCACCCTGGAAGCCTTCCGGCGCGACTTGGGCCAGCTTCGCACCGGCCGGGCCACCCCGTCGTTGATCGAGAACCTGCCGGTGGACTACTACGGCTCAGCGACCCCTTTGAACCAGATCGCCTCCATTTCCGCCCCGGACGCCCGCGCCATCATGGTCCAGCCGTGGGACAAGGGCGCTCTCCGCGAGATCGAAAAGAGCCTGATGAAGTCGGAAATGGGTTTCAACCCCTCCAACGACGGCAACATCATCACCGTCCCCATCCCTCCGCTGAACAACGAGCGGCGCCGGGAAATGGTCAAGCTGCTGAAGAAGAAGGCCGAGGACGGAAAGGTGTCTCTCCGCAACGTGCGCCGGGACGGCCTGGAAACCCTGCGGAAGATGGAGCGGGACAAGGACATTTCCCAAGACCAGAACCGCCGCGCCCAAGAGCAGCTACAGAAGGTCACCGACGCCCACACCAAGCAGATCGACGATACGTCTTCCGCCAAAGAGGCGGAAATCCTCCTGGTTTAGCCGGGGGAGGGTCTGGCCGGGGGCCAATGCGGCAAGCACCGGAAAATCAGCCGTCCGTCGGCGGCCCGGAGGTTCCCCGGCACGTCGCCTTCATCATGGACGGCAACGGCCGTTGGGCGCAGCGCCGGGGGCTTCCGCGCCTGGAAGGGCACCGGATGGGCGTCGACCGCATCCAAAGCCTCGTCGAAGCCTTGGACGCCAAGGGTGTGCGATTTGTGACCATCTACGCCTTCTCCACTGAAAACTGGGCCCGGCCCAAGGAAGAGGTGGAGGGGCTGATCGGCATCTTTTCAGCCGCCATCGAGGTGCAGACCCAAATCCTCCACGAGAAGAACGTTCGGATCGTTCATGTCGGCAAGACCGCGAACCTCAGCCTGGAGTTGGGCAGCGCCATCGCCGCCGCCCAAGAACTCACCGGCGCGAACACCGGCGTGACCCTGAACGTGGCTTTCGACTACGGCGGTCGCGACGAAATCATCGACGCGGTGCGGCGGATCATTCGGGACGGGCTCGGGCCGGACGAGGTGGACGAGGAGACCTTCAGCCGCTACCTGTTCACCGCCCACTGCCCCGATCCCGACCTGATCATCCGCACCGCTGGGGAGCAGCGCATCAGCAACTTCCTGCTCTGGCAGTCGGCCTACAGCGAGTATTACCATACTCCGACCCTGTGGCCGGACCTGGAGCCCGCCGAGTTGGACCAGGTCCTGGAAGCCTTCGGCAACCGCCAGCGGCGCTACGGCCGGATAGTCGAATCTGAGGCCTAGCCCCTTGGCCCTTCGGCTGCTCACGGCGGCGGTGGGTTTACCGGTCCTGTTGGGCGCGGTCTGGCTGGGCGCTCCCTGGCTCACCCTGCTCGTGCTGCTGGCCGGGGCGATTGGCCTGCGGGAGGTCTACCGCCTCACTCCGCTGGGAGCCGCTCCGCTGCCCCTGCTTCTCGGCACGGTCTGGGTGGCGGCCATCCTGCTGGCGGCCCAAGCGGCCTCCGGCCTGCCGAGCTTCTTGGCCATGACCGGCGGTGTGACCGCTGCCGGGGCGTTCGCCGCCGCCCTGTGGTACATTGCGTTCTACCGGGGCGGGCAATACGCCGTAGGGCTGGCCTTCCTGTTGCTCGGCCCGCTGTACGTGGGGTTCCTGCTGGCGCACAGCCTGGCGCTCCGGGAACTGCCCTACGGGGACGAAATTGGCCGCAACTGGCTGCTTTTCGCTCTGCTGACCACCTTCGCCGCCGACACCGGGGCCTACGCCGTGGGCCGGGTGGTTGGCAGAACACCAATGGCCCCCGGCATCAGCCCCAACAAGACTTGGGAGGGGTCCGGCGGCGGTTTTGCCGCCGCCGTGGGCGCGGCCCTGCTGGTGGGGTTAGTGTTCGAGCTTGCCGTGCCGGTCTGGCAGCAAGCGGTCACCGGCGCGGCGGTGGGGATTGTCGCCCAGCTGGGGGACCTTTTGGAATCCAGGATCAAACGCGCGGCCCACGTCAAAGACTCAAGTAGTATAATCCCCGGACACGGGGGAATCCTCGACCGGCTGGACAGCCTGCTTTTCTCCCTGCCCGCCGTATATTATTTGCTGGTTACGGTGTTTGAGCCATGAAGAGGATCGTCATACTCGGGTCCACTGGCTCCATTGGCCGCCAGACCCTCGACATAGTCCGGGCCTTCCCCGAAGAGTTCGAGGTTGTCGGGCTGTCGGCGGGGAACAACACCGGGTTGCTGCGCGAGCAGATGGCCGAGTTCAGGCCGCGTCACGTCTGGTGCGCCGCGCCGGAGGAGCTTGCCTCGCCTGGCGTCTCCGTTACGCCAATGGAGGAAATGGTCTCCCTCGACGAGGTGGACCAAGTGATGGTCGCCCTGATGGGCAGCGTGGGCCTGGCGCCCACGCTGAACGCCTTGAAACACGCCAAGTCGGTCGCGCTGTCCAACAAAGAGCCGGTGGTCATGGCCGGGCAGTTGCTCAAGACCTACGAAGCCCGCTACGGCGGCGAAATCCTGCCGGTGGACAGCGAGCCCAGCGCCATCTGGCAGTGTCTTCGCGGCGAGGACAACGAGATACTCCGCCTGCTCATCACCGCCTCCGGGGGGCCATTCCGCACCACGCCCTTGACCGAAATGGAGAACGTCACCCCGGAGCAGGCGTTGCGGCACCCGACCTGGAAGATGGGCCGCAAGATCACGATAGACTCCGCCACG
The DNA here is from genome assembly GCA_965197575.1 of Dehalococcoidia bacterium. Classification (GTDB taxonomy): domain Bacteria; phylum Chloroflexota; class Dehalococcoidia; order Lucifugimonadales; family UBA3495; genus VXOI01. The sequence goes on along the minus strand of OZ240214.1, from coordinate 2,912,984 downwards.
TTGATGAACAAGGCTTTCGAGGTGATCGAGACCCATTGGCTGTTCGGCGTCCCGTGGGAGCGCATCGAGGTGGTGGTGCATCCGCAGAGCACGATTCACTCGATGGTCGAGTTCGCCGACGGCTCAGTGAAGGCCCAGATGGGGCCGCCGGACATGCGCCTGCCCATCCAGTACGCGCTGTTCTACCCGCAACGGCTGCCCAACGATATGATACCCCGCTTGGATACCACCGTCTCCCACTCGCTGACCTTCGACCCGTTGGAGCCGGAGCGATACCCCTGCTTCTCGCTGGCCGTCTCCGCCGCCGGGAAGGGCGGCACCTACCCCGCTGCGCTGAGCGCCGCCGACGAGGTAGCGGTGCAGGCGTTCCTCGACCGGAAGATCGGCTACACCGGCATCCACCGGGTCGTGGAGCAAGTCCTCTCCGAACACGAGTCCCTCCCAGGCGAGGATGCGGAGCAGGTGCTCCACGCCGACCGGTGGGCCTCCGCCCGCGCCACCGAACTGGTCAACGCCTCCGGCGTCTGATCCTCCGTACCCGAAGAGGACGCAGAAATTCTCATCGACATTCCTCACCTCCGGCTCTAATCCCCCGCAACCCCAGAGGACGGAGAAATTCCCATTGACATTCCTCTGTTCGCCCTGAGCGAAATGAAGTCGAAAGGTCCCGGCCCCCGGCTACAGTCCTTCGACTCCGCTGAGATACGCTCAGGACGAACGGGTGGGCAGGCGCCGGAGATTAGGTCACAGCCACTGAGCGAAGCGCAGCGGAGTCGAAGGGTTTGCGGCTGCGGGATAACTTGGACTCGCTAATGGGCCGGGTCTGGGAAGTCCTGTTGGTCGCTACGCGCCTGGGACTTACTTCCTTCGGCGGCCCGGTCGCCCACATAGGCTATTTCCGGCAGGAGTACGTCGTCCGGCGCGCTTGGTTGGCCGAGGAGCGCTTTGCCGAGCTTGTCGGCCTCTGTCAGTTCCTGCCCGGTCCTGCGAGCAGTCAACTGGGAATAGCCGTGGGAATAATTCGCGCCGGCTATCCGGGCGGCCTCGCTGCCTGGCTTGGCTTCATGCTGCCATCTGCGGCTGCGCTCATCCTGTGCGCCTACGGGGTGCGGGAGCTGAATGGGCAGGCTGACCACTGGCTGCATGGCCTGAAAATCGCCGCGGTTGCAGTCGTCGCCTTCGCGCTGTGGGGCATGGGGAGGACACTCGCTCCGGACAGGCCGCGAATCACCATTGCGGCCCTGGCAGCGGTCGCGCTTCTGTTCGCAGGCGGGGTCGCGGCCCAATTGGCGGTCATTGCCGGAGGAGCGGTACTCGGCCTGGCGCTGCTGCGCTCCGAAGACCCACAGCCAGCCGAGGCCAAGGATGGGCGGGCCGGGCCACGCATCGGCGCATCGGCGTTGATCGTGTTCGCGGCGTTGTTGGCTGTCCTGCCCGCGGCGGCCCGGCTCACCGATGGCGCCTCCCTCGACCTTACCGACAGCTTCTACCGGTCCGGATCGATGGTGTTCGGCGGAGGACACGTCGTCTTGCCGCTGTTGGAGGCTGAAGTGGTGCCGCCCGGCTGGGTAACCGAGGACGATTTCATAGCTGGGTATGGCGCGGCACAGGCGGCGCCGGGCCCTCTGTTCACTTTCTCGGCTTACTTGGGGACGGTAATGGAGACGTTGTCTCCCCGGTGGCTGGGGGGCCTGCTGGCGCTTGGCGCGATCTTCCTGCCTTCGTTCCTGCTGGTCATCGGCGTGCTGCCTTTCTGGGAACAGCTTCGGGGTTTCACTCGCGTCAGGCAGGGGCTGATGGGGGTGAACGCGGCAGTGGTGGGGCTGCTCCTCGCCGCGCTCTACGATCCCCTGTGGACCAGCGCCATCGCCGCGCCGGAGGACTTCGCCCTGGCGGCGGGGGCATTCGCCCTCCTGGCATTCTGGAACGCGCCGCCGCTGCTGGTCGTCGCGCTGGCGGCCGGGGCCGGGGCGCTCATCACCCTGTACTGACAGCGTATGTGCTAACCTATACTCGTGGAAAATTTCCTCATCGCCATAGTTACCCTGGTGCCGTTGCTCTTGGTGCTGGTGGTCGTCCACGAGTTGGGGCATCTGCTGACCGCCCGCGCCATGGGAGTCAAGGCGCTGGAGTTCGGGGTCGGCTTCCCGCCCCGGGCCTTCGGCTTCTACACCGGGCGCACCCCGGTCGGGTTCCGGTCGGCAACGCGCTTCTATGGGATGGATGGCTCCGACGCCCTCAAGCCTGGCCAGCGGGTGCGGGTCACTTCCATGGCAGACGACGACGGCAGTCTCCTCGCCGTCGCGGTGGAGCTTCGTGAAAAGGGAGTCGAGGAGGGCCTGAAAGGAATCAACGCCGCCAAGCTCGACTTGCTCCAGCACGAAGGCAAAGTGCGCGAAGTGGGTCCCGACTCTTTCGTCTTGGCCGACATGCTCTGGTCAGTGAACGTGACCCCGCTGGGAGGCTTCGTGCGTCTCGCCGGCGAGAGCAACCCCGAAGTGCCGGGCAGCCTGGCCGGCAAAAGCCCGCTAGCGCGTTTCTTGGTGCTGGTTGCCGGGCCGTTGATGAACGCGGTGTTGCCCTTGGCCGTCTTTGCAGGGCTCTCGATGGCGCCGCAGGACGTGGTCGTCGGACGGCTGGTGGTCTCCGAAGTCGGCGCGGATACGGCCGCCTCGGCGGCCCAGCTCCAGCCGGGGGACGTCATCCTCCAGGCCAACGGCACGAAGATTGAGAACCCCATCGGCTTGACCCGCGAGGTGAACCTGAACGGCGGCTCTCGGATGAAGCTGCTGCTGGAACGCGACGGGGAGGAGCGCCTGCTCTACTTAGAGCCGCGGTTCGACTTGGAAGCGGGCCGGTGGGTGGTCGGGATCGCGCCGCAGCTGGTGGACGCGCGAGTCGAAAGCCGCTCCCAGCCGGTTTGGGAGGCGGTGCCCAACAGCTTCGTCAAGACTTGGGAAATGCTGGTGCTGGTGAAGCAAGCGCTGTCCGGGGCGTTTTCCCAAGGGTCCGCGCCGGAACTCTCGGGGCCAATAGGCATCGCGCAACTGACCGGGGAAATCACGCGGGAGGGCGGGTTCGTCGGCTGGCTTGGCGTCGGCATACTGCTCAGCATCAACCTGGCCATCCTGAACATCCTGCCCTTCCCGATGCTGGACGGCGGGCGCATAGTATTCGTCGCCATCGAGTGGGTCCGCCGGGGCAAGCGCATCCCCCCGGAAAAGGAAGGGCTGTTCCACCTGATCGGCCTGGCCATCCTGCTGGTCGGGGTTCTGGCGATCAGCGTAAACGACATAGCCCGACTGATCGAAGGCCGCACCTTCCTGGGCTGAGGGTGCAAACCTTAAGGAAAAATTCAGTTGACACTCGTTCAACAACAAGCTAGTGTCAGGCCCAACACCTGTTCATTGGAGCGAACGTGGGGATATTTCGCGTGGCGATACGAGTCGGCAATCCAGGCGGCGGCGACCCCGTACTGATACCGGAAGCTCTGGTCGATACCGGAGCTTCGCATTCCATGTTGCCAGAGTCATTGTTGGCCAGCCTGCACCTGGAACCTCGAGACAGGATTACGGTAACCTTAGCCGATGGCGCCAGGAAGGAAATGGGCTATGGGATGGCTCGTTTCTTCATTCTCGATCGGGACTGGGACTGTCCGGTCCTCTTTGGGCCTGAGAACAAATACTTGGTAGGCGCAACCACCTTGGAGACCTTTGATCTCATGGTAGACCCGGTTGATAGACGATTGGTTCGTCGCACACATGAGGCCAGGCCGCTGTAAAGTTCTGGCGGCCCGCGAACGCAAAAACCCCCGGCCATCAGGTTCCGGGGTTTTCTATTTCCCTAACAAGTGATTTCAAACCGAGACACTAACGTCGAATGGGCCTTATGGCGTGCTCCCCTAGCTATCGTGTAAGATGGGCTTGATCCAGCCTTGTTATGCGAGGTATGACCCGTGAGGTTGCTCCGGGAGGTCATTCAATGATTAAGCGACGGCCGACGAAGCCGGTGTACGTGGGCGGGGTCAAGGTAGGCGGCGACTCCGTTATCACCGTGCAGTCGATGACCAAGACGGATACCCGTGATGTGGCCGCCACGGTCCGCCAGATCCACGAACTGGAAGAAGCGGGCTGCGACATCATCCGCTCCGCGGTGCCCGACATGGAAGCCGCCATTGCGATGGGCGAGATCAAGAAGCAGATCAACATCCCCCTCATCGCCGACATCCACTTCCACTATCAACTGGCCCTCAAATGCCTGGAGGGCGGCGTTGATTGTCTCCGCCTTAACCCCGGCAACCTGCGCAACGAGGACCAGGTGCGCGAGGTGGTGCGGGCGTCCAAAGAGCGCGGCGTGCCCATCCGCATCGGCGTGAACTTCGGCAGCCTCCCTCCCGTCGGGGGCATCGGCCGCACCAGGGGCTTCTCCCGGCACATGGACTTGGTCAACCGGCTGCCCAAGGCCGGCGAGGCCCAGGAAGGCGACTACAGCGTGGTAGATCACATGGTGGCCACCGCCCTGTGGGAGATAAGCCTGCTGGAAGAACAGGACTTTGACCAGATCAAGATTTCGATGAAAGCCTTCGACGTGCCGACCACGGTCGAAGCCTACCAGCGGCTGGCCGAGATGGTGCCCTACCCGCTCCACCTGGGCGTGACCGAAGCGGGAACCGTCATGGCTGGCTCCATCCGCACCACCGCCGGCCTCAGCGTCTTGCTTTACCAAGGCATCGGCGACACGATCCGGGTCTCCCTCAGCGGCGACTCCTTGGACGAGGTTGCCGCCGGATACGAAATTCTCAAGTCGCTGAACCTGCGGCGCAAGGGCGCGGTGCTGGTGGCCTGCCCCAGTTGCGGACGGGCCGACGTGGACGTGGTCAAGCTGGCCAACGAAGTCGACGCCAGGCTGAAGAAGTTCGACAAGGACATCAAGGTTGCGGTCATGGGCTGCGAGGTCAACGGCCCCGGCGAGGCCAAAGACGCCGACGTTGGCATAGCCGCCGGAGCGGGCCGGGCCGTCATCTTCCGCAAGGGCGAGAAGGTGCGCGTGGTCCCGGAAGCGGAAATGATGACCGCCCTGATGGAGGAAGTCGAAGCCTCGGCCGCGGCGGTCTAGGACTATCCGGCCATGAAATTCACCCGCCTCGTGACCCGAACGCTACGCGAGGACCCGCCCGAGGCCGAGACCCCGAGCCACCGGCTGATGTTGCGCGCCGGGCTGATTCAGCAGGTGGCGGCGGGCGCTTACACCTACCTGCCTCTGGCCCTCCGCGCCCTCCGCAAAATCGAGAGCATCATCCGCGAGGAGATGGACGCCGCCGGCGGCCAGGAGTTGATGATGCCCGCGCTCCAGCCGATGGAGCTGTGGGAGCAGACCAACCGCCGGGCCGCTTTTGGGGACAACCTTTTCGCCTTCAACGACCGCCGGGGCCGCCCGATGGTGCTGGCCCCGACTCACGAGGAAGTGGTGACCAGCGTTGTGAAAAACAACGTCCAGAGCTACCGCGACCTCCCCCTCATCCTCTACCAGATACAGACCAAGTTCCGCGACGAGCCGCGCCCCCGCGCCGGGCTGATCCGGGTGCGCGAGTTCGACATGAAGGACGCCTACAGCTTCAACGCCGACGAGGAAAGCCTGGACGACAGCTATCAGGCGATGGCCCGCGCCTACCGCAACATCTTCCGGCGTTGCGGCCTGCCCGTGCTGATGGCCGAGGCCGACAGCGGCGCCATCGGCGGCAAGGACTCGCACGAGTTCCTGCTCCCCACCGGCAGCGGCGAGGACACCGTCATCACCTGCCCCGCCTGCTCCTACACCGCGAACGCCGAGAAAGCCGAATCGGTCTACCCCGAAGTGGCGCCGGAACCGGAAGCGTCTTTGCGGGAAGTCGCCACCCCCGGCATCAAGACCATCGCCGGCCTGGCCGAGTTCTTGGGAGTGCCGGAGGCCAAGACCCTCAAGGCCGTCTTCTACATGGCCGACGGTGAGCCGGTGTTCGTGACCATCCGGGGCGACCTGGAAGTGAACGAGGTCAAGCTGAAGAACGCCCTCCATTGCAACGAGCTGCGCTTCGCCGAGGACGAGGAAGTCCGCGCGGCGGGGTTGGTCGCCGGAAGCGCCTCGGCAGTGGGAATCACCGGCATCCGCAAGGTGGCCGATCCGTCCATCAACAGCGGCAATAATTTCGTGGTGGGCGCCAACAAGCCCGACACCCACCTGACCGGGGCCAACTACCCCCGCGACTTCGAGGTAGACATCCTGACCGACATCGCCCTCACCCAGCCGGGGCAGCTATGCACCCGCTGCGGCGGAACGCTGGAGGCGACCCGCGGTGTGGAGGTCGGGCACATATTCAAGCTGGGCACCTTCTTCAGCGAAACCTTGGGCGCGACCTTCCTGGACGCCGAGGGCCGCCAACACCCGATAATTATGGGGTGTTACGGTATCGGCGTAGGCCGGCTGTTGGCCGCCGCCATCGAGCAGAACCACGACGAGCGCGGCATCGTGTTCCCCACGCCCATCGCCCCCTACGAAGCCCACTTGGTCGGGCTGAACCTGGCCGATGCCGCCGTTACCGAGGCCGCAGAGGCCCTTTACCAAGAACTGACCGGGCAGGGCATCGGCGTCCTGTTCGACGACCGGACCGACCAAACGGCCGGAGTGAAATTCAACGACGCCGACCTGCTCGGACTGCCGGTGCGCCTAGTGGTCAGCCCCCGCAACCTGCGCGAAGGCGTAGTCGAGGTCAAGGGAAGGCAGGACGCCGAGGCCGAGATGATTTCCATCGACGCCGTTGCTGCCGCCATTCGGGGTCGCAGGGCCAGTGCTGAGTAGCGCCCGCGCGAAGTTCCTGTCCATTGGCTTGCTCTTGATTCTAGCGCTGACCGGAATCGCGGCCTGCGGCCCTTCCGCCACCGCCGACCCAGCGCCAACATCCCTGCCCACGGCGCAACCCACCGTTGAACCCACGCCATCCATTCCAGCCGCCACGCCAACATCAGAACCAACCACCGAACCCACGCCGTCCGTGCCGACAAGGGCGCCTGTCGCCGTCGGTTCTCTGGATCATCCGGTTGAGCTGCTGAGCGGGCTCCCTTCGGCCGCCTCGACGGTCGCGTTCGTGGAATTCGTGGCTGTGTCTCAACGACCAAGCCTGCGCGGCCTTTTGGACGACCAGTTGATGTCGTTAGTCTACGCTACCAACGAAATCCTGGATGAGCAGCAGGTGAAATCCTCGGGCATCACGAGCGCGGCATTCGGCATCAATAACTGGTCGGACGGCGCCGCGATTCTCCTCGGAGATTTCCGCGCCTTCCCCGATATTCTCCGTGAGGCCGCCGCAGCGGGGACTGCAACTCTCCAAACCTATCGTGGGTTGGAATTGTTTGCGGTCACGGACTATCACGACCTGTATATTGCCATGCCGGACTCCGGCACGCTGCTGTTGGCCCAAGGAGACGAAGCAACCGCCCGGCAACTGCTCGAAGAGACCATAGACCGCTACTTGGACGGCTCAGAGTTAGATAAGTCGCTGGCCGGTCTCTTGGGCCACACTGGTCCAATCGTCTTCTTGGTTGCCAAGCGCACAGAAACCGAGGATGGCGCTCAGGGCGGCCGGTCCTTCCCGCTTCCGAAGTTCTTCGCCGGCGCGGGAACGCTGAACGAAGGAGACACATCGACCCTGTATCTCTATTATGAATTCGACGACCCGGCCCAGGCGGAGCAAATGGAGTCCCAGATGACAGGAGAAGAAGAACTTCAAGGCTACAACAGCGGGGAGAACTATCCCATCACTGAGACTCGACGGGACGGGCGGGCGGTCATCGCTCAGGCGGTAGTGCTCGACATCGACCTGGGGGGATTGCTCCTCGGAAACTGATAGTCCAACATCTTTGAATTGATGGCATAAAGAGTATGCGTCCCGACGGAGAGCAAGTTTGCCCAAGTATCGCCGGGCGGTCACGCCAATCTCAGCTACTCATCATTTCAAAGATTTCGGACTGCTAGTAGGCTGCCACTGTTGAATTGATGGCTGGCGGAGTATTATGGGTTGGTAATCCGAGAATTTTGGGAAGCGGGGTTGAGGTGATGGTCAAGAAATACCGTGTGGGACTTACGCGGGAGGAACAAGAGGAACTGAAAGGGATGGTGTCCCGAGGGCGGGCGGCGGCATACAAGCAAACTCACGCCCGTATCCTGCTGCTCAGCGATGAGAACCAGGCTGGCGGGGCTATGAGGGACCAAGACATAGCCCAGTCCCTGAGGGTGGGCACCGCTACGGTGGAGCGGGTGCGCCGCCGGTGCGTGGAGGAGGGTTTGGAAAGGGCCCTGGGACGCAAGGAGCAGCTAAACCGTCGCCCCAAAAAGCTGGACGGTGAGGGCGAGGCCCACTTGGTGGCCTTGGCCTGCTCCCAACCGCCCAGCGGCCGGGCTGGTTGGACGATGCATCTGCTGGCTGACCAGTTGGTGGAAAGGGAGATAGTGGACCGCATCAACCCCGAGACGGTGCGCCGGTGTCTGAAAAAAACCGGTTCAAGCCTTGGCTGAAGGAAAGCTGGTGCATCCCGCCCAAGGCCAATGCGGAGTTCGTCTGTGCCATGGAGGATGTGCTGGAGGTGTATCACCGTAAGTTCCAGGACAACGAGGTGCTGGTGTGCCTGGACGAGACCAGCAAGCAACTGGTGCAGGAGACCCGCAAACCACTCCCGCCGCGTCCCGGGGCTGCCATGGCCTACGATTACGAATACCAGCGTAACGGCGTGAGCAACCTGTTCATGCTGTTTGCGCCCCTGGAGGGATGGCGGCGGGTGGAGGTGACGGAGCGGCGTACCAAGGTGGACTGGGCCCGGGTGGTCAGGAAACTGGTGGACGAGGACTATGCCGACAGGGAGCGGATAGTCCTGGTGATGGACAATCTGAACACGCACCATCCGTCATCCCTGTATGAGGAGTTCGAGCCTGCGGAGGCGAGGCGCATAGCGGAGAGGCTGGAAATTCACTATACGCCGAAGCACGGCAGTTGGCTGAATATGGCCGAGATCGAACTGGGAGTGCTGGCCGGGCAGTGCCTGGACCGCCGGATACCCAGCCAGGAAGTCCTGACACAGGAAACTGGGACTTGGCAGGAGCGGAGGAACCGGGAAGCAATCCGGGTGGACTGGCGCTTCACCACGCAGGACGCCCGCATCAAGCTGAAGTCTCTTTACCCATCAATTCAATAGCGGTGCTCCACTAGGCGGGGGCTGATAAAAGGTAATCAGGCATCACTCTAGATGCAAGATTCGCCCGTCACATTAGAATGCGATTGCCCTGTTCATGTCGGCCTGCGGCTTGTCTATGGTGGGGCATAACTTTATAATGGCCCGTGGCTCACAGTCCCGGATTCGTATCCCGGTGGTTTGGCGGTTAATAGAAATGCCCGTGCCGCTGGCCGATTCGGGGGATCATCCGTTGCAGATTAACTGCCCAGGAGGACGACATGGTTGACCAACTAGCCCGCCCTAAAGACCAAGTGGAAGTTTACTGGTTTTCCGAGCAACCCCAGGGCTACGTCAGCGACGCCCAATTGGAGCAATTCGACTCGGGACGGTTGGGATTCCCCAATACGTTCTTCGACCCGGACAAGGCCCACGTCCTTTACAACGAGTACCACGACCAGTATGCGCTGGCCGACGAATTGGGATTCGATGGGATCATGACCAACGAACACCACGCCGCGTACTGGTGCGGAAAGCCTGCGGTGAACCTCGACGCCGCCGTTATCGCCAAGGTCACCAAGCAGGCCAAGATCGCCATTCTGGGCAACGTCATAGCCGTCAACGACCCCATCCGCATGGCTGAAGAGATTGCCATGCTGGACTGCTACTCGGGCGGCAGGATCATCTCCGGTTTCGTTCGCGGCGGCGCGGTGGAGACCCTTCAGGCCGGCATCGACCCCACGGAAAACCGGGAACGTTTCGAAGAAGCCCACGACTTGATTGTGAAATGCTGGACTCAGCCAGGCCCCTTCCGGTACGAGGGAAAGTACTACCAATACCGGGCGGTCAATCCCTGGGTATTGCCCATGCAGAACCCCCGGCCCGACATCTGGTTCCCCGGCACCGGAAGCCCGGAAAGCGTGGTCTGGGCAGCGAAAAACGGTCATCCATACATGAACCTGGGCGCAGTCATGGAAACCACTGAATGGCTCAAAAACATCTACATTGACACCGCCCTGGAGGCTGGATACCAGCCCGGCCCGGAGCATTTCGGCTACTTGCTCAAGGTTCTGGTTGCCGACACTGACGAGAAGGCCGAGGAGATTGGCCGGAATTTCGTGTGGACCGAGGGACACCGCCAGCGCGGTCCCCGGGAGCACGTGGACCCGCCGGGCTACCAGTCCCGTCAGGCACTGGAGATCAAGCGCAGCCGCCCCACCGGGGTTTTCGCCGGCAACGCGGGAGATCCCCAGTCCTATGGGCTTCAACGGGAGGCCCGGACCATCATCGTCGGCACACCGGATACGGTGATAGAACAACTGACCTGGGTGGTGGAGAAACTTAACCCCGGCTACCTGTTGATTTACGGCAACGAGGGCCCCATGACCCATCAGGACTGCATGCGGTCCATCGAGCTTCTGGGCAAGGAAGTGATCCCCGCCCTCAAGGAGATACAGCTACAACCGTACGAGGTCGACTAGTAGTCTATCAGCATTGAAATGATAAATGGGATATGCTATGTGGGAAAGTAGCAAATAGATTGGGTTGAGGGAGGAAGAGGGATGCCAGCCAAGAAGTACCGGGTGCGACTGAGTGAGGAGGAGAGGCAGGAACTGAAGGGCTTGGTGTCCAAGGGCCGTGGGGCAGCTTATAAGCAGACCCACGCCCGCATCCTGCTGCTGAGCGATGAGTCCCAAGGGGAAGGAGGCATGAAAGACGAGGATGTTGCCCGGTCGCTCCAGATAGGGGCTGCGACGGTAGAACGGGTGCGCCGGCGCTGCGTGGCGGAAGGAATTGAGGCGGCGCTGGGACGCAGGGAACAAGTGAACCGGCGTCCGAAGAAGCTGGATGGTTCGGGTGAGGCTCACCTGGTTGCCCTGGCCTGCGGAGCGCCGCCGGAAGGCCGGGCCGACTGGACGCTGAAACTGCTGGCGGACCGCCTGGTGGAATGCGAGATAGTGGAGAGCATCAGCTATGAAACGGTACGTCAGACGCTGAAAAAAACGAACTCAAGCCTTGGCTGAAAGAGTGCTGGTGCCTCCCGCCGCAGGGGAGCGCGGAGTTTGTCTGCGCCATGGAGGACGTGCTGGAAGTCTATCACCGTGAATACCAGGAGAATGAGGTTCTGGTGTGTCTGGATGAGACCAGCAAACAGCAGGTGAAGGAGACTCGGCAGCCCCGTCCACCACGCCCCGGAGCAGCGGGCATCTATGATTTCGAGTACGAACGCAACGGGGTGAGCAACCTGTTCATGCTGTTCGCCCCGCTGGAAGGGTGGCGGCGGGTGGAAGTAACCCAAAGGCGGACCAAAGCCGATTGGGCGCAGGTAGTGCGCAAGCTGGTGGACGAAGACTATGCCCACAAGGACCGGATAGTGCTGGTGATGGACAACCTGAACACCCACCATCCGTCATCGTTGTATGAGGCCTTTGACCCCACCGAGGCGCGGCGCATCGCCGAACGGCTGGAGATTCACTACACGCCCAAGCATGGCAGTTGGCTGAATATGGCGGAGATAGAGTTGGGTGTGCTGTCGCGGCAGTGCCTGGACCGCCGGATTCCAGACCAAGAGATATTAGAGCAAGAGACCAGGGCTTGGCAGAACCAGCGGAACCGGGACGGGATACGAGTAGACTGGCGCTTCACCACTGCCGATGCGCGTATCAAACTCAAGTCTCTATACCCATCAATACAAGCCTGATGGACTACTAGCAGTCCAACAGCTTTGAATTGAGGACTCACTTGGTGGGTGAGCTCGTCCGATAACGCTTGGGCTATGTCGCTTTTACCTGAGGGTGCAAATCCCATAGCCATCAATACAAAATGTTGGACTACTATGCTCCCCGGCCCTTCACCTGCCCCGGCTCCATCAGCCCGGACAGCAGGCGCAGGTTTTCCCGCAACGCTGGCGCGATCGATCCCTTGTGCGAGCTGGACAGGAGCAGCAACAGGCGCAGTTGGGCGGCTAGGTCCCGGGCTAGCGCCTGTTTCGCTTCGGCCAGGGTATCGGCCTCCACCGGCACGCGGACGCCGGTGAGGGGCAAGCGGTGCTTGGCCTCTCCGGCCCAATACTTGTCCAGGCTGTCCAGCACCAGGATGGGTATCTCGTCCTTCACCACGAAGTTGGCGTCGGACGGGCTGTCCTCGGGGCGCAGGACGTCGACCAGCACACGGGTGATCTCGGAGTGGCTGATGTGGAAGGTGGCGGAATTGGGCTGGCTGGAGGCTACGATCCGCCAGTCCCAGTCGGGAGGCGTGGCCATGTCCACTCCCGGCTCCACCGACACCGGCAGCGAGATGTCCTCGGCCAAAGCCGGCCCGTCGGAATCGGGGTGCGGGTAACCGGACTCAAGCCCGGCGTCTTCATCCGGCGGCATGTTCCACCTGCCCTTCGGCGTCCAACTCCCAAGCGGAATACACCTGCTCCGGCAGGGTAATGGGCCCCACGGCGTTCTCGTATTCCCGGACGTGCTTGGCCGTCAGCAACGCGATTGCCTTCAACATTTGGGGGCTGACCTTGATGCGGGCCCGCAGGATGGGTTCCCGCTCTTCCATCTGCTCCCCGAAGAACAGCACGGCCGAGTAGAGGCTGCTGAAGATGTGCATCGAGTCGCTGTAGAAGGTGATGGGGTCGAGGGAACCCTCCCCGGAGTTAATACCGGCGGCCTGGGTGTCGCCAGGCCTGGCAAAGGACTCCTCTTGAGGGACCTGGTCTTCCGGCGGTACATAGGGACGCTGGACTACAGGCATGGGGCCTCCCGGTGGCGGGGTGTAAGTTACCCTATTATACAAGAATTGAGAATGAGGAGTGCGGAATGTGGAATTGGGGCGCCCGCATCTATTTCCCCATTCCCTATTCCTAATTTCTAATTCTCAGATAGTGGTGGCCCACGGCGATGGCGCCCCATTCGCGGGTGGTGCGGCTCTGGCCGATTAGGCCCAGCTGCAGCATGATGGCGTAGCCAAGCTGGTCTTTTGAAGCGTTGGATTGACCAGCGACGGCGGCCCGCACCTCTTGGGTGGTATACGACGCCAGTGCGATGCCCCCGGCTTCGGCCCACCGGCACAGCCCTTGCTCCAGCTGCTCCAGCGCTGGTACCGGCCAGTTGATGCCGCTGGGCTTGCACTGCACCGCAAGTTCGGGCAGCCACAGGCCGGCCAGTTCCTCCAGCGACCGGAGCAGGTGGTCGATGCGCAGACCGGGTTCCAGCTTGTGCCGGGTCTTCAGCCCAACCACGCCGCTGGCGACAACCGCGCCGTCCCGGAATACGGCCCAGCCGGTCTCCCGGACGCCTGGGGCGAGGGCCAACAGCACTTCGGGCGTGGAGCGCTCCATCACACCGCCTTCACTGGGGCAGGCTTGGCGTTGCCGCGGTCTTCACCGCCTTCCCGGTAGGCCAGCCGGGCGAAGACTGCGGCCGCGGAAGGCGGCAGGGCTTCACGCCCAGCTTCTCCTCCCGCCGGTACAGGCCAGTGTAGAAATAGGTGCCACATTGCATACAGATCCAGTCTCCGTCGTCGTAAGCGAGGTCGCCCGAACACTTGGAGCATCCCCCCAATTGAAACCAAGTCAAAACATGTCCTGTTAGGGTCAGTCCGAAGAGAATGTCGGCGCGATGGCCCATTTACAGGGTCGTTGCGCTGCCCGACATTATATACGAACATTTGTACTATATACAACCAGCCGCCGTCACGAGCTTATACTAGATACAAACGAAAGGGTGAAGGTAGAGCGATGGACCCCTCGAGGCTATCCTGGATCAAAAAGTTTAGGGCGCGCTTGGCGGGGCAACGCAGGCGAGAGGGCATGTCCAGCATGGCAATGCTCGGTCCGGGGGGCGGCGTTCCAGTACGACAGGATAAGTTGGCGCCGGACGGCGTGGAGTATTTGGAAGACGTGTCGGGAGCGCGGTGGGTCGAGGAAAGCCTGGCGGAATTCGGGAAGCTGCGTTCATTGCTGCCTGCGGGATTCCCGGCCTACGCCCGCGTGTTTCACCCGGCTTATCTCGATGGCAGACCGGAGCAGCCCGTCCGGTGGTCTACCGTGGCTTCATGGACCGGGCGGACCGTCCATCCCCTGATGCAGTTCGAGCGTATCGCGGTCCTTAATGAGGACAAAATGCACCCAGACCCGCCGTGGGGGAGTCATCCAGAGTACGGCTCGCTCCCCGAGGCGGAGTGCCGGACGTTGGTCAACGCGCTGAGGGATTTCACCTCGACACCGGGCCAGTGCTGGTTTTGCCTTTGGGAAGGATATGGGAACATTGACACCCGCCTCTACAAACCCGCCTCGCGCGTGAGGGCTCCGGGACGAGACTACCTGCTATTCCGCGGCCCTCTGGATGCAGTGACGTCCTTCGTCGTCGGGGAATTCCCGTTCTGGGGGGACTCTCCTAACATCTGGTGGCCTGAGGACCGGTCTTGGTGTGTGGCGACAGACATCGACCTGTTCGACACCTTCATCGGAGGAAGCAAAGAGTGCATCGAGGCGGTATTGACCAACCCGGACTTGGAAGCTCTGCCCACAACTATTGATGCCGTGCTGCACATCGGCGGAGACACCATCAACGCCCCAGCCGGTCCCGGCGAGGGCCCTTGAGCTGCTCCGCCCTGGTTTCGACGTTGATTAACGGCGAAAAGGCCCTGGAGACGGCGCGCTTCGTCCTTGACCCGGCGATGGAGCGCTTTCTATAATCCGTAAGCAGCTTTCGCGTGCGTCGTGGCGGTTTTCGACGCTCTGGGCTACTTTACTTTGGCCCTTGAGTTCACAAACTTCCCGGCCACTGAATCCCAATCCGGGGTGCCTCCGAATTTGACCCAGCCCACACCCGAATCCATTGACGACCTGGCCCGCGCCGCCGCCGGTGAGTTGGACGCGCTGGAAACCCTGGACGCCGTAGAGCAATGGCGCGTGGCGGTGCTCGGCAGGCGGGGAAGCCTTACCACGGTGTTGCGCGGCCTTTCGGGACTCGACATCGAGCATCGGCGAACCATAGGCGCACTCGCCAACCAAGCCAAGCAGGCCCTCGAGTCCCGGCTGGAAGAACGGGTCCGGGAGATCAACGACGCCGCGCTGCTCCGGGCGTCCACCGAGGACCGGCTGGACGTTACCCTGCCGGGCCGCGCCCCCGCCGAGGGTCGGCTGCACCCCACCACCCGGATCGTCCGGCAGATTTGCGACGCCTTCGTGGGCATGGGCTTCGGAATCGTCGAGGGTCCCGAGGTCGAGTGGGACCACTACAACTTCGAGATGCTGAACATCCCCAAGGGGCACCCGGCCCGCGACATGTGGAACACCCTTTGGGTCGATTACCGGAACGAGGCCGGGGAGTACCCGATGCTGCTCCGCACCCACACCTCGCCGATGCAGGCGCGGGTTATGGAGGGCCGCCAACCGCCCATCCGGGTTATCGTGCCCGGCAAGTGCTACCGCTACGAGGCCACCGACGCCACCCACGAGTGGCATTTTTACCAGGTCGAGGGGTTGGCGGTGGACGAGGGGATAACCTTCGCCAACCTGAAGGGCACGCTCTACGAGTTCGCCCGGCGGCTGTTCGGCGAGGAGCGGCGCGTGCGCTTCCGCTGCGACTATTTCCCCTTCGTCGAACCCGGCGTGGACATGTCCATCGACTGCTTCGCCTGCGACGGCAACTCGCCAGGGCCTGCGGGGCGCCCGCCTAGCGATGGCTGCCGTGTCTGCCGGGACAGCGGCTGGATCGAGATCATGGGCGCGGGGATGGTGCATCCCAAGGTGCTGGCCGGCGTCGGCTACGACCCGGACAAGTACACCGGGTTCGCCTTCGGGTTGGGCCCGGAGCGCATCGCCATGCTGAAGTACGGCATCGACGACATCCGCCACTTCTACGCCAACGATCTCCGGTTCCTGCGGCAGTTCTAGTGGAGGGCAAGCGGTAATGGATACGGCAACGGTTCAGGCGCTTGCAGCTCTGTTGGCTGTGTGGCTGGCAGCGATTGGTCTGCTGGTCGGGTTTGTTTACTGGCATTACCGCCTACTGCGGGAAGATATACGCCACGGTCTCGCCGAACAGCGAGGAGAGATGCAGCGCGGTCTCGCGGAACAGCGGGAAGATATACGCCACGGTCTCGCCGAACAGCGAGGAGAGATGCAGCGCAGTCTCGCGGAACAGCGGGAAGATATACGCCACGGTCTCGCCGAACAGCGAGGAGAGATGCAGCGCAGTCTCGCGGAACAGCGGGAAGATATACGCCGCAGTCACGAAGAACAGCGGTCAGATATGCGCCGCAGTCATGTCGAACTGCTGGCAGCCCTGAACGGGCATACCCACGACACCAACACCGGCGCAGCCGTGTTTCACGAAGTGCCCACCGCCGCCAATGACTGATAACCTGACAGTTCCCTGGGTGCGCGTATTTTCACTATTCTAAATTTTGAATTCACCATTCTATGAAAGTCCCGCTTAGCTGGCTCCGGCAATACGTGGATGTCAACATACCCGCGGCCGAACTGGCGCACCGGCTGACCATGGCCGGGGTCGAGGTCGGGGAAGTGGCGGAAATCGGCGGTTGGAGCGAGGTGTTCGTCGGCCGGGTCACTGGCGTGCGCCCGCACCCGAACGCCGACCGCCTGCGCTTGTGTACCGTGACTGCCGGCGGCGAAGGCGGCGAGGAAATGGAGGTGGTCTGCGGCGCGCCCAACGTGGCCGAGGGCCAGAAGATTTGCTTCGCCCGCGTTGGCGCTCACCTTTACAACGCCCACAGCGGCAAGCGCGAAACGCTGGCCGCCGCCCGCATCCGGGGCGTGGAGTCCCAAGGGATGATCTGCTCGGAGTTGGAGTTGGGGCTGGGCGACGACCACAGCGGGATAATCGTCCTGCCCGACGACGCCCCGCTGGGGATGCCCTTGAACGACTACATGGGCGACACCGTCCTCGACCTGGAGCTAACCCCCAATCGGCTGGACTGCCTTTCGATGCTGGGCGTGGCCCACGAGGTCGCGGCCTTGACCGGCGGCACGGTCCGCGAGCCGGAGGTCGCCCCACGCGAAAGCGGACCGCCCATCGCCGAGCGGGTGAACATTTCCATCGCCGACCCCGACCTCTGCCGCCGTTACACCGCCAGCCTCATCGAGGGCGTGACCATCGGCGAATCGCCCCAATGGCTGCAAGACCGCCTCGTCCGGGCCGGGCTGCGGCCCATCAGCAACGTGGTCGACGCCACCAACTTCGTGATGCTGGAGTACAACCAGCCGCTTCACGCCTTCGACTTCGACCGCGTGCGTGACGCCACAGTCGTCGTGCGCCGCGCCCGGCCCGGTGAGCCGCTGACCACGCTGGACGGCGAGAGTCGCACCCTCGGCCCGGAAAACCTGGTCATCGCCGACGCCCGCGACCCCATCGGCCTCGGCGGGGTCATCGGCGGGGCCAACAGCGAGATCGGCTCCGGCACGACCGCCGTGCTGCTCGAAAGCGCCACTTTCGACGCCCGCAACAACCGTGAGACGGCCCAATCCCTCGGCCTGCGTACCGAGGCAACCCTGCGGTTCGAGAAGGGGCTGCGGAGCGAGCTCGCGCCCATCGCCCTGCGCCGCGCCACAGCGTTGATTCAAGAAGTGGCCGGCGGCCGTGTAGCGCCGGGCATCATCGACGTGTTTCCCGACCCGCCCGGTTCGCCCCTCACCGTGCCCCTGACTGCGCGGCGGCTCCGGCAGGTGTTGGGCATGGACGTGGGCTTGGAGCGAGTGAAGGCGGTGCTGGATTCACTGGGATTCAGCTACGAGTCCGGGAACGGCGAATCGCTTACCGTCAGCATCCCCTACTGGCGCAACGACGTGACCATAGAGGAGGACCTGGTCGAGGAGGTAGTGCGAATCACTGGCTACGACGCGGTGCCCACCGCCATGCTGGCCACACCAATCCCCTTCCAGACCACCGCCCCGTCGCTGGGCCTGCGGGATGCGGTGAAGGACCTGCTGGCCGCCGGCGGGATGCAGGAAGTTATCAACTACCCGCTGACCACCCTGGCCGACCTGGAGCGGGTGGAGCAGTTGGACGGGAGCAGCCCGCCCCTGCGAATCGCCAACCCGATGAGCGGCAGCCACGAGTATCTGAGGCCGTCGTTGCAGGCCGGACTGTTGGCGACCCTGGCGGCGAACCAAGGCCACGACGACGGCCCGGTAAGCCTCTTCGAGGCCGGGCGCGTCTTCCTCCCCCGGCCCGGCGACCTCCCGGAGGAGATCGAGACTCTGGCGGGAGCGATGTCGGGGCAGCGCCGCAGCCCATCCTGGCTGGAACAGGAAGGGCCCGTGGACTTCTACGATGCCAAGGGGCTGGTCGAGTGGCTGCTGGAGCGGCTGGGGGTCGCTGCGGCCTACGAACCCGGCGAACATCCCACCTACCACCCAGGAAGGTGCGCCGCGGTAAAGGCGGGCGACGCCATTCTCGGCTACGTCGGGGAAATCCACCCCACGGTGCGGTCGCGGGTTGGGCTGGATGACGCCATCGCGGTCGGGTTCGAACTCTACCTTGCGCCCCTGCTGGACGCGATGCCCAAGGAGGACCGGAGGTTCGCGCCCTTGTCGCGCTACCCCGCCGCGACCCGCGACATCGCCCTGCTCGTCCCGGCCGACGTGCCGGCCGGTCGTGTTGCCGGGCTGATTCTACGGCACCGGCTGGTGGAGCGCGCCGAGCTCTTCGACGCTTATTCCGGGGAGAACATCGCCGAGGGCCGAAAGTCGCTGGCCTTCCACGTCTACTTCCGCGCCGCCGACCGCACTTTGACCAACGAAGACGTAGACCGTTCTCTGGACGGCCTGCTGCGCACCCTGGAACGGGAGGCCCAAGCCACTCTGCGAAGCTAAATTGCTCCCTCTCCCAAAGGGAGAGGGCAGGGGTGAGGGAAAAAATGGCTACGCATCATCGCCACCGCCATGCCGCGCACGACGAGGGCGCTCACAGCCACGGGCACAGTCACGCCGACGAAGACATGCTGAGCGTGGAAGAAGCCCTGGAGCGGGTGTTGGCCAGCTTCGGGCCTCTGGAAGCCGTCGAGTCCCCGCTGATGGAATGTCTCGGTCAGGCGCTGGCCGAGGACATCACCTCGCCGCTGGCCCTCCCGCCGCTGGCCAACTCGGGCATGGACGGCTACGCCCTGCGCGGCGAGGACATCGTTGGGGCATCGCAGGACGCCCCGCGCAGTCTCCGCGTAACCGGCATCGTCGCCGCCGGGCAGATGCCGGACCACGCCGTCAGCGCCGGGACCGCCGTGCGCATTATGACCGGCGCTCCCGTGCCCGACGGCGCGGACACCGTGGTGCCCTTCGAGGAGACCGACGAGGTGCGCCGCAAGACCGAAGGACTGCCCTTGGACGAGGTTGCCATCTTCACCGGATTGGGCCGGGGGGCCAATGTTCGTCCCGCCGGAGAAGACGTCCGGCAGGGTGAGCTGGTCCTGGAGGCGGGCACCGTGGTGCGCCCCGCCGAGGTCGGCGTGATCGCGTCGCTGGGGCTAGAGCGGGTCAAGGTCATCCGGCGGCCCGTCGTATCGGTGCTGGCCACCGGCGACGAGCTGGAGACCTCCGGCGCGGCCCTTTCCGGCGGGAAAATATACGACAGCAACAGCTTCAGCGTGGCGGCGTCGGTAGTGGCCTGTGGCGGTGTGCCCCGTCTGCTGGGCATCGCCCGCGACAACCTGGAAGACCTGCACCAGAAACTGGCCGCCACCGCAGGCTCCGACATGGTGGTCACCTCGGCCGGTGTCTCCAAGGGAGACTACGACATAGTGAAGGACGTGCTTAACCAGCGCGGCTCGATGAACTTCTGGTCAGTGCGGATGCGCCCGGCGAAGCCCTTGGCCTTCGGAATCCTGGGCGGAAACGGGGGTAAGGACATACCGCTGCTGGGCCTGCCCGGCAACCCGGTGAGCGCCATGGTGGCCTTCGAGATGTTCGCCCGCCCGGCCATCCGGGTGATGCTGGGGCGGCCCAACCGGCAGCGCCCGTCGGTGCACGGCGTGCTGACTGCGCCCATCTTCAACTACGACGGCCGCCGCGTGTATGCCCGCGTGGAGGTGGAGCGAAGGGACGGCGTTTACTACGCGACTCCCACGGGACCCCAGGGGTCTAATATCTTGACGTCTATGTCTCGCGCCAACGGGCTAGCGGTCTGCCCCGAGGACCTGCCTTCCAAGAACGCCGGCGAAGAAGTGCGCCTGATCATGTTGGACTGGAACGAGGAGGTTGATCTATGACGACTGCCGGACCGGAGTCAGACGAGTTTGCGGAAGGGCTTGCCGGGGGGCTTCCTGCGGGGTTTGTCAACGAGCTTGCCGAAGAAGAGCTCCCGGAAGAGGAGCCGCCGGTGGAAGTGGAAGAGGAAGAACCGGCCTTTTACCAGTTCAGCTTCGACCGGCTGGAACAGTTGGAACGGTCGGCGGTGCATCTGCTCTACGCGCGGTTGGCCGACGACTCCCCGTACCGTTCGGAGCCGGTGTCGGCGCTGAACGACCCGGCGGCGCTGGTCCAGGAAATCCAGGCCAACCACGCCAACGATCCTGATTTCATCCGGTCGGACATGCCGATCCAGGAGATCGTGTTCCGCACCCTGCTGGCCCGTGGCAACCAGCCGACGCCGCTAGCCGACCTGCACTATGAACTGACCGAGCGCTGGGCTACTCCCACCCGCCCCATCGTGATCACCGAGGACCGGCTGCAACGGGTGCTGGACGCCGACACCTACTACGGGCTGGTGCGAGTGTGAGCGCCGCCCGTTAGCCCTCGCCCGGAATAGCGTTGCATTTCACGATTCTCGCGGTCTGCGCTGCGTTGTTCGCATTACGGGTTGCCGGTCAGGCCGTCGTTGTGGCTGCCGCGCCCCGCTGGCTTCCGCCGATGGAGCACTGGTACTCTGGCCTCTTGCCCTACCGTTTCCTTCTGCCGGCCCAATTGGCGCTTCTGGCGTTGATGACCGCGGTCGCGGCGGACCTGTACCGGGGCGAGGGCTTTTTTGCTTCGGGCAAGTGGAGCAACGCGGCGTTGGCGCTTACCGTCGCGGCCGGAGTCTACTTCTTTTCGATGCTGGCGCGGTACTTCGTCACGATGGCGCTGCGGCCGGAACTCAGGTGGTTCAAGAGGACCATCCCCATCTGGCTCCACTTGGCGCTGGCGACGGCGCTATGGGCCTTCGCCGACTATCACCGGGCCTGATCGCGCTGTATCGAGCGGGCGGTCCGCTTGGCGTCCACGGCGATGTTGTACAACCCGCCCCGGCCGTCATAGTTGTGTCCGACGAAATAGAGGCCCCGGTGGTTGAGGCTCCGTACCCGGTCCTTGCGTTGAGCAAAACCGCACTGGTCCCGGCTTGCGTACTCGCCCATCCACTCGATGGCCGCCCGGTATCCGGTGGCCAGAATCACCGAGTCGAACTCCCGCTCCGTTCCGTCGGCGAACCTGACTCCGGTGGGAGTGAGACCAGCCACTCCTGGCAACAGGCTGATCGCTCCCGACCTGACGTGCTCCACGAGCCGGTTGCCGATCAGCGGGACATCCGGGCAGCCGTCGGCCCGGTCCTTTCTGGGGATGACGCCGCCGCCTTTCATTGCCGCGCCGACCGCCCCCATCGCGCGGGTAAGTACCGGCAGCGGCAGCAACGGGACCGAGGAGAGCGCCCAGCCCAAATACTGAATTGGCACCCCGGCGATGCTCAAGGGAACGACATTGGCCCCGGACCGGACCGATACTGCCACCTCTACCCCCGCCTCGGCAAGCTCTGACGCGATCTCCGCCCCCGAATTCCCGGTCCCGGCCACCAGCACCCTCTGGCCCCGGTACCCGTCCGGTCGCCGGTACTCGGAACTATGGTTTACCCGCCCGTCCCGGCCGGCTAAACCAACGAAGTCCGGCATCGCGGGCGACGACATGATCCCGGTCGCCACGACCACACGGGGAGCCTCGTAAACACCCCAGTCCGTCGCCACTCGCCATACGCTTCCGGCCTGCTCCAAAGCCCGCGCCTCGACCCCGGTGCGCACGGGAATGGCGAATCGGCGGGCGTAGTCGTCCAGATACGCAGTGAACTCGCGCAACGTGGGAAAGAGGGACGTTTCTTTGGGGAAGGGCATACCGGGCAAAGCGCTCAGGTGTTTGCCGGTGTGGAGCCGCAGGCTGTCGTAGACCTTCGACCACATCCAACCGGCGTGGCCGCCCTTCTCCAGCACCAGGCTGTCCATGCCCCTGGCCGCCAGTTGTTGGGACACCGCAAGACCCGCTGGCCCGCCGCCGATGACAAGCACGTCAGCGCTATCGGCCAAGACAGGGCTACTCACGACAGGTCGTGACTATACGGCCTATCTTACCCGGAGCTTGCCAACGGAAAGCCGGGAGGCTGGCGGGGATCGCCGGTAAGGAGAGCGGGCTATCGACGGTTAGGCCGCCGCTAGCTGCTCTTTGGCGGTATCCACCAGCTTGGCGAAAGCGGCTTCGTCGCGGACGGCCAAGTCGGCCAGAATCTTGCGGTCCAACTCGATGTCGGCCATCTTCAGCCCGTGCATGAACTGGCTGTAGCTAAGCCCCGCCTCGCGGGTGGCCGCCCCGATCCGGACGATCCACAGGCGGCGAAACTCGCCCTTCCTCTCCCGGCGGTGCCGGTAGGAGTAGGCCCAAGCGTGCATCACTGCCTCTTTGGCCCACTTGTAGCTGCGGTGGGAAGCGCCGTGGTAGCCCTTCGCCGCTTTGAGAATCTTCTTGTGGCGACGGTGTTTGGTAACGCCGCGTTTTATTCGTGCCAAGGGATGGTCTCCGTTACTAGGCCGGGCCGGTTAGCCGTAGGGTATCAACCGGCGGAGGCGAGGTTGGTCGGCGTCGGCCACCGCCAGCTTGTCGGAATACTTGCGGGTGACCTTGGTCGGCTTCTTGCGGCGCAGATGGCTGCTCATACGCTTGCGGCGCAACAGCTTCCCCGAGCCGGTCACGTGGATGCGGGCTTTCGCCCCTTTGTGCGTCTTAAGTTTTGGCATGGGCCAGTTCTTCCTGTTCCTTTCTTGCCGCCTCACCCTTCTGCAAAGACGGTATCAGCACCATCGACAGCGCCCGGCCTTCCAGGGCCGGCGGGCGTTCCAGCCGGACATCGTCCTTCAACTCGTCGGCGACCCGCTTGAGCACCGAGAGCCCCAACTGCTGATGGGCGGCCTCCCGGCCCCGGAACCGGACCGTGAGCTTGACCTTCGAGCCGTCGTCGATGAACTCCCGCACCTTGCGTATCTTAGAGTCCAGGTCGTGGGTGCCGATGTTGGGCCGGAAGCGCACCTCCTTCTGCTCGGTGCTCTTTTGGCCCCTCTTGGACTCCTTTTCCTTCTTCGAGGAAAGGTAGAGCAGCTTTCCGTAGTCCAGCAGGCGGCAGACGGGCGGGTCCGAGTTCGGGGCGACTTCCACCAAGTCGACCTCGGTGTCCCGCGCGAGTTGGAGCGCCCGGTTCAGTTCCATCACACCGAGCTGTGACCCGTCTCCGCCGATGACGCGGACTTTAGGGCTAGTGATCCGCTCGTTAACTCGATACTGCCTGGCGATGGGCAAAACCTCCGGAAGCGTCTACCCCCAGCCGGGCCATAAACATAGCACAAGCCCCCCCGCCAGTCAATGAAAACGCAACACATGGTGCGCATGGCTCGCGTAATGATTTGCTCGTTGGGCAGGCTTTTTGGTACGATGGATTCAGGTTGTTCTGGCTGACTGGGTTCCGGTCACCACTTGGAGCGGGTCAGTCCACGTATTCGGTGGGGATTAGTCTAGTGGTATGACACCTGACTCTGGATCAGGTAGCGGAGGTTCGAGCCCTCCATCCCCAGCCAACGCGCTCCAATTTCAGTTGCGCTCAACCTTCCCGCTTTTCCCGGTTGTGGCGGGCTATCCGCTACTCGAAAATCTCGGACAAGGGAAGGGAAAAGCCCGGCAACAGTCCTTCGTCGGTAATCACGTCATCTCCGCTGTAAGTGACCGCGCCGCCGCCGAGGTGGTGGACGATTACGCGGCGGCTCACCGGATAGACGACCCAGACCCTCAGTGAACCGGCGGCCAGGTACTCCGCCACCTTACGCTCCAGTTCGGCGGCGGTGTTGGAAGGCGAAACTACTTCGATGGCGATGTCCGGCGCTCCGGGGACGAAGCCAATATCCTGCTCTTCCTCATCCTCCTGGGCGGCAAGAACAAAAGACACATCAGGGCCGCGCACGGTGTCAGGGCCGGAGCGTACCCGGTAGCCGACTTCCACTTCCGCCGAGCCTACACCACGACGGCGGGCATAATTGTTAAATGCAGTGTCGATGTTGCTGGCAGTTCTTCCGTGTCTTCGTGTAACCGGGGCCATCTCGACCACCTCCCCCCGCACCAGTTCATACCTGCCGTCCTTGTGGCTGTACAGGCGGAAGAATTGGTCGGCGGTCAGCAGCGTTTTCTGCCGGGTCATTATGGGCCGTCCTCGCTAATCGAAAATGTCCGCCAAGGGGAGGGAAAAGCCCGGCAGCAGTTCTTCGTCTTCGATGACCGCGTCGCCGCTGTAGGATATGGCGCTGCCGTCGGGGCGGCGGATAGTCACGCGGAGGCTGGAGGGGTAGACTACCCAGACCCTTAGCGAACCGGCGGCCAGGTATTCGGCCACCTTCTGCTCCAGTTCCGCAGCAGTGTCCGAAGGCGATACGACTTCGACGGCTATGTCTGGCGCGCCCGGGACGAAGCCGGTATGCCGGGCTTCCTCTTCACTCCGGGAGCGCAGGGTGAAGGACACATCGGGGGCGCGCACCGTATCCGGGTCTAGGCGTACGCGAT
Organism: Dehalococcoidia bacterium; assembly: GCA_965197575.1. Taxonomy (GTDB): domain Bacteria; phylum Chloroflexota; class Dehalococcoidia; order Lucifugimonadales; family UBA3495; genus VXOI01. The sequence continues at coordinate 2,887,994 of OZ240214.1, read as the reverse complement.
AGCCAATCTCCACTCCCGCCCTTCCTACACCGTGCTGACGAGAGTAGACGTAAAGCGCGCCATTGATGTTGCTGGCAACTTCTCCATGCTCTTCGCTGACCGGAGCCATTTCGACTCCATGTTTTTCACCGACCAGGGCCGGTCCTACTACCTCCCCGCGCACCAACTCGACCTTGCCATCCCTGCCGCTGTACAGGCGGAAAAATTCGTCGGCGGTCAGCAGCGTTTTCTGCCGGGTCATTATGGGCCGTCCTCGCTAATCGAAAATATCGGCCAGGGGCAGGGAAAAGCCCGGCAGCAGTTCTTCGTCGGTAATCACATCATCACCGCCGTAGGATATGGTGCTGCCGTCGGGGCGGTAGACCATCACGCGGCGGCTGACAGGATAGACAACCCAGACCCTCTGCGAACCGGCGGCTAAGTATTCCTGAACCTTGCGCTCCAGACTTGCGGCAGTTTCCGAACGCGAGGCCACTTCTACGGCAATGTCCGGCGCGCCGGGGACGAAGCTGTAGTCTTGCTCATCATCTCCCTCTTGGTGGGCGATTAGGATGAAAGACACATCAGGGCCGCGCACGGTGTCCGGGCCGGAGCGTACCCGGTAGCCGACTTCGACTTCCGAATGGCCCGTGCCATGCTGCCGGGAATAAACATAGAATGCTCCGTCTATGTTGCTGGCAATTCTCCCGTGTCTTCGTGTAACCGGGGCCATCTCGACCACCTCTCCATCCACCAGCTCATACCTGTCGTCCTGGTGGCTGTACAGGCGGAAGAAATCGTCGGCGGTCAGCAGCGTTTCCCGCTGGGTCATTATCGCCCGTCCTTGCAGAAAGCTATGCGCATACCCCGCTATTGTACTGGAGATTATAAACGATGGGCGGGCCGGGCTATGCTTCCGGCGCCCAGCGGTGAGGCAGGTCCCGGAGCCGGGTCAGGCCCAGTTCTTCGCAGAGCGGCAGGTAGGACTCGCGGATTGCGCCGGCCCACTCCAGGGCTCTTGTCGAAGCGTCGATTGGGACGTCGGTGCGCAGGGTGGCTAGCTCCTTGTACAATCGGACTTCTTCGGCGCTTTGGGTCAATGTTGCGCCGAGACGCGCGGCCCCGCGCACCGAAACGTCCCATGCCCCGGGATCGTCTGGGATGTCTTCGACGTGATGGAACCGGGCCAGCGCCTGGGCCGAAGACTTGGCCCCCCAGCCGGGCAGGCCCGGAATACCGTCGGCGGCGTCGCCGGTCAGGGCCAGCAGGTCGGGTATCGACGCGGGGGGCACGCCGAACTTGGACACCACGCCTGCTTCGTCTATGGTCTCGTTGCGCCGGCGGTCGAGGCAGACCACCCGGTTGCCTTCGACCAGTTGGGCCAGGTCCTTGTCGGGCGAGCAGATTACGATGCGGTCCACCTCCGGGTCGTCCCGTAGTTGGGCGACTGCCGAGGCGATGGCGTCGTCGGCCTCAAACTCCTCCATCGGCCAGGAAGTGACGCCCAGGGCGGCGACGGCCCGCTCTGCCAGCTCGAACTGTTCCAGCAGGTCCGGGGGCGTGTCGCGGCCAGTCTTGTAGCCGGGGAACATTTCGTTCCTGAACGACTCGATCACCCGGTCGAAGGCGCAAGCGACATGAGTGACCCGGTCCTCCCGGAGCAGCAGCAGGAGGCTCTGGATGAGGCCGTGGACGGCCCCGGACGGACGCCCGTCCGGGGCCGTCAATTTGGGCAGGGCGAAGTACGACCGGAAAAGCTCGTAGGTGCCGTCGACCAGGTGGACTTCCAACCCGCCACCCTATTCGGTGAAGTAAACGTAACGGTAGGTTGGGATGACCAGCGGAAACTCGAAATAGTCGTGCACGAAGGGCTTGGCCAGGAAGTACTCCCCGGTGGAATGCCAGAGGGGCACCCAGGGAGAGTCTTCAACGACGATTTCCTCGGCCCGGTTGTAAAGCCTGAAGCGTTCGGCCTGGTCCTGCTCGGTCCTGGCCCGCTCCAGCAGCAGGTCAAGCTCCGGGTTGGAGTAGTGGACGTGGTTGTTGTTGCTATCGCTATGGAACTGCGTGTCCAGGAAATTCTCCGGGTCCAGATAGTCGGCCACCCAACCGATGTCGCCGAACATCTGGAAACGGCGGCGGTGCAGGTCTTCCAGGAAGATGGCCCATTCCGTCTGAAGAATGTCCATTTCGATTCCCAGGTTCTCTTCCCACATGGCCAGCACGGCCATCGTGGCAGTGCTGGGCGACGCGCCGAAGGAGCCGGGAAGGGTCAGGGTGATCGGCGGGAAGTTCTCCGGGCCGTCACCGTACTTGGACTCGCTTAGAAGCCGCTGAGCAAACTCCGGGTCAAATCTGTAGCCGTCCAGATCGAGATTGTAGGCGGGGAAACCGGGCGGAATGATTCCCTTGGCCGGGGTTACGCCTCCCTCGAGCAGGACGGTGGCCAGGCTCTCCCGGTCCACGGCGTAGTTGAACGCCTGCCGCACCTTGGGGTCGTCGAAGGGCGGCTCGTTGGCGTTCATGCCAAAGTAGCTCACGTCGAATAGCGGCGGCGCGGTGTGCAAGTCGCCGTTTAGCGGGTGCGCGGGGTCGCGCAGCGCCTCCAGCGACGAGAGACCCACCGGCGCGATGTGGACCTCATCGTTTTCGTACATGATCCCCAGGTTGCCGCCGCTTAGAATGAACCGGATCTCGTCCAGGTTGGCCGGTCCCAAGTGGTAGTCCTCGAATCGGCCCAGCCTGAGAGTTTCCCCCGGCTCGTATTCCAGCAACCGGAAAGGCCCGGTCCCGTTGGGCTGGCGGATCCAGGCGTCGTTCCCCTCCACGTTGTTCCGGTCGAGTACGAAAGAGGCCGGGTAGCTGAGCTTGGAGAGGAAGTAGGCTTTGGGAGCGTCGATGCGCACGGTGAGGGTGCGAGGGTCGACCGCTTGTACTCCGGAGACTTCCGTCGCGGCGCCTTCCAGCTTTTCCGGAACGCCGACGATGTCGCCAAGGAACACATCGACGGTGGGGGCTTCGGTGGCCGGGTCGGCGGCGCGCTCCATCGACCATTTGACGTCCCCGGCGGTCACTTGGCGTCCATCGTGGAAGGTGGCCCCCGGGTCCAGCCGGAAGGTGAAGGCCGTGCCGTCTTCGCTGATGCTCCACTCTTCGGCGATGTCTCCGGCCAAGACCAGGTCCTTGTCGATGGTCAGCAGGCCGCCATATATCTCCACGATGTAGCGGGCCGACGTTACGTCGACGTTCAGGTGCGGGTCCAGGGTGGGAGGGTCGGAACCCAGGCGCACCAGCGTTCCGCCGTCGACTCTCTTCGGCGGGGATATGGCTGTCGGGGGAATGGTCATCGTGGGCGGCGGGACTGCGGTAGCAGCGGCCGCCGGGGTAGACGACGCCTCGGGTGCGCGGGTTGCAACCGAAGTTGCGGTTGCGGTGGGACTGGGAGCGGGCGTCGGAGTGGCTGCCAGCGTGGGTATCGTTGCCGAGTCTGAGCTGCCGTTACAGGCCAGCGCCAACAGCATCAATAAGGGCAGCAGGTAGAAGAGAGCCTTAGCGACTGGGAGCATTTTATCCTCGACAATGCCAGCTTGGGGGGAGCTTGGACAATGCAGGCGTGTTATGGGAACCCCGGGTGTCAGCCCTTCCGCGCCCAGAACACGCAGTGGCGCATGGGCTTATTGTCGTCGAAGTACAGAAGGCCGCCCATTTCTCCGTTGGGCCCCTCGGCGACCAGTTCGAGCCCGTAGCCGGACAGCGCATCCAGCAACTCCTCTTCCCCGTATAGCTCGAAGCTGCGGGAAACGCCCTCGCTGCCATAAGCCGGGTCCACGACCGTCCGCACTCCCTGTCCCGGTTTGAACATCAATTGCAACACGCCTCCGGGTCGCAGCACACGGGCGAATTCGGATAGGACGTGGGACAGCACGACCTCGCGGGGGATGTGCTGGATGACCGCGTTGCACAGGACCATATCGAAATGGTAGTTATCAAAAGGTAAGGAATTATGAAGATCGGCAACCTGTAGACGGTCCGAGAATTCGGGGTGCAGATGGCGGGCAACCCGGATGTTTTCCTCGACGGCGTCCAACCCGAACATTACAAATCCCAGTTGGGTCAACAGGAACATCTCGCGAGCGCCAGCGCCGCACCCGGCATCCAGCCCGCGGCCGGAAGGCACGAGCTCGGCCAAGCGCCGGTAGAGGTCCCGGTCCTCCCGAAAATCGGGATGGGAGCCGTTGGCGAAGACCTGGGAAAAGTCAGCGTACCGGGAAGCGTGCTCCCGGTAGAAGTCCAGGGAATCGTGGCCGTAGTGGGGCGTGGCGTTTGTCATCAGCCAACTCCGGCCCCGGCCAAGCAGGCTTGGCGGGGCCGGATGGGGGGCAGCTGGCTTGGGTAAAGGTTAGTTGACCTTGGCTTTGGAGAAGGCGGGGATGACCTCTTTGCCGTACAGCTCGATGGATTCCATGACCTTCTCGTGGGGGATGGTCTCGGTCTGCATGATGAGCATGACCTGGTCGACGCCGATGTCCTCGTAGGTCTTGATAGTGTTGATGCAGCTCTCCGGGTTGCCGGCGATGATGACGCCACGGTCGGAGAGAATGTTGGCGTCGAGCTGGGCCACGGCGGCGCGGGCCGCGCCTGGGCCGCTGTCCAGCGAGATGCCGGCCTCGGCGGCCTGGGCCTGGTGTTCTTCGTCGGACTGGCGCAGCCAGCGGCCGAAGTCGGCCTTCAGGTGTTCCGGGACGCCGCCCCAGGCCTCCAGCAGTTCCTCATAGGCGTTGATGCGGCCCTGGATGTAGGGCTTGTCCGGGCCGAAGAATGTCTTCATGGACTCGGCGCACAGTTCCTTCGCTGCCTGGTCGTCCTTGGCGCAGAAGGAATGGACGTTGTTGCCCCAAAATTCGTTGATTTCCGCGCCCACCGGGTCGGCGTCCTTGATGGCGTCGCGGTACACCTTGACGTGTTCAGCCAGCACGTCCACGGCGTAGGACGCCGAGGACAGCACGCCGATGCCCTTCTGGGCCGCCAGGCGGAAGCTCTCGGTCTGGGTGCAGGCCAGGTACATCCGGGGATGCGGTTTCTGGTAGGGCCTGGGCAGCACCCGGCGCGGCGGCACGTTCCAGAAGTTGCCTTCCCAGGAGAATTCGCCCTCAGACTGCCAGATCTGGGGGATCATGTTGATAGCCTCGTCCCAGCGGTCGCGGGTCTCGCGGGGGTCGATGCCCTGGCCCAGCTGCTCGTAAGCGTTGGAGCGGCCAGTGCCGAATTCAACCCGGCCGTGGCTGAGCTGGTCAACCATCGCCGCCCGCTCGGCAACTCGGACGGGGTGGTGGTTGGGCAGGATGGACACGCCGAAGCCGATGCGGATGTTCTTCGTGCGTTGCGAGAGCGCACCGAACATCACCTCTGGACAGGGCGAGCCGGAGAAGCCGTACAGGAAGTGATGCTCCACGAACCACAGGTTGTCGAATCCGACCTTGTCGGCCAACTCGCATTGCTCCAGCGTCTCCTGGTATAGCGAATACCAGTCGATTTCTTCGTCATAAGGACGCTGCATTTCGTACAAGAGTCCAAATTGCATTTATCAACTCCCTTCGTTCAGGCTTCAATAGTCGAGACTAGGCCAAGTATACCCCATGCCCGGCAAGGCCGGGTAGTTTGGCAGGGTCTTTTCATTCTCCCTCTCCTGTGGGGAGAGGGCTGGGGTGAGGGACAATTCTCCCTGCCATAGTGTTAGCTGCGGCAAGTCAGTTTGCCGGGGGACGCCCTCACCCTAACCCTCTCCGCCCTCTCCCAGAGGGAGAGGGGACTTTTTCTGAAAACTGAAAGGCCTTGGACAACGCACGGCCACGGGGGAGGACAGGTCTCGCTCTCTGCTATAATTGGCGCGCCGATTTGCCTCCGGTGAGGCACACTTTCAAGGCGTAGAATCGGGTCGAAAGCTCTTGGGTTCCCGTCTCGCGGGAAGGACCGGAATGGGACGATGCCAGAAAACGAAAGCGTAGTCAGATTCAAGGAACAGGCTTACGGCGTGTCCACCCAAGTCCCAGGCTTGGACGACTCCAGCGTGGAGGACGCCCGCCGCCTCCGCGGCATCGATTACCGGGGCGCCCGCGCCACCATCGAGATAACGCCGGACAACATACGCGATTACTGCAACTGGACCGGCAGCGAGAACCCGCTGTTCCTGGACGCGGAGTACGCCGCCAACACCCGTTGGCAGAGCATCATCGCCCCTTCGACGATGGCGGGGCAGGCGATTATCGCCCCCGGCCTCCGGGGGATCCAGTGGATTTACGGCGGCATCGACTGGGAGTTCTTCGACGTGCTCCGTCCGGGCGACATGATCAGCCAGCGCGGTCATCTGGAAGACGCCATCGAGAAGCGCGGCAAGACGGTGCCGCGAATGGTCCTGCAAATCGGTCGCCTCCATTGCGCGAGGCAGGACGGCGTGGAGGTCGCCCGCTCTCGCGTCTACCACATGCGGACGCCCCGCCGCCAGGCCCCGGGCGGGATGGACTACCGCGTGGAGCAACGCCCGTGGAGTCCCGAGGAGTTGGCCGCCATCGAGGAAGAAACGCTGATCGACCACGTTCGCGGGGCTGCGCCGCGCTATTGGGAGGAGGTCGAGGAAGAGGAAGTCCTGCCCACCGCCGCCTACGGCCCGCTGCGAGTGTCGGAGATTTCCCTGACCGGCTGCTACACCGACGCCGGGGCGATCAGCGGCGAGGGCGTGGCCCACAGCGGCGGGCACGTCTACCAGCTCTTGAACCGTCGGCGTCACCCCGCCGACACCTACCTTGACCCGGAGACCGGGGTGCAGGACCATCCGCACCGGGGGCATTGGGAGAGCTTCATGGCCCGCGAGGTCGGGATGCCGGGCGTGTACGACATGGGGCCGCACCGCGTGTCCTGGTTCAGCCGCTACATCACCGACTGGATGGGCGACAACGCTTTCCTGGTGCGGCTGTCGGCCCAACTCCGGCGCCCCAACATCGTGGGCGACGTTACCCGCATCCACGGCCGGGTAGCCCGGAAGTGGGTGGAGGATGGCTTCCATCTGGTGGACTGCGATCTTTGGGCGGTGAACCAGCGCCAGGAAATCACCATGCCGGGCCGGGCCGTGGTCTGCCTGCCCACCGTCCACCAACCCGCCGGTCAGCCGCTCATACCTCCGGCCACGCCCGACGCGCCATACGACGACAGGGCAGACGGCTGATGTCTAGCCTCAGCGCTTCCACCGAAAGCACCGGCAGGGGAGGGGAGATCGCCGCGGCGGACCTGCGGGAAGCCGAGTCGCTTATAGGGATACTGCTCCGTCGGCCCGGTCACAACCGGACGGTCACCCGGCCCGCCATTTCCCGTTGGGCCCGGAGCATCGGCGACCGCAACCCCCTGTGGCTCGACGCCGATTACGGCCCGAATAGCTCCGCCGGAGCGACCTTGACTCCCCCGTGCTGGCTCTATTCCGTGGACGACACCTGCTTGGCGGTCAAGTTTCCCGGTCTCCACGTCCTGTATGGCGGGACCGATTGGACTTTCAGCCGCCCCGTTGCGCTGGGCGACTGCATCGAATCCGAGGCCCGGATCACGGATATAGAGGAAAAGTCCGGCCGGTTCTGTGGCCCTATGGTCCTTCAGACGGGCGAGACGGTGTTTCGCAACCATAGCGGGGATGAAGTTGCCCGCGCGGTATCCAGGGTGTTCCGTACCCGGCGGGAGGCCGCAGTCAACGCGGGGAAATACCGGGGCATCGTGAAGGCCCCGCTGGCCGTGGACCAAATGGTGGCAATCGAGAACGCCTACGATGGCGAACAAATACGCGGCCCGGAACCCCGCTATTGGGAGAACCTACACACCGGCGACCCGTTGACTCCAATAGTCCGGGGGCCGCTGACTTCGGAGGAAGTCGTGCAGTTCGTGGCCGCGACCCGCCCCAGCCTCGGCTTCGCGCGGTTCACCCGCCACCGCCGCCGACACCCCGGCGCGGCCTTCTTCGACCCGGAAACCGGGTCCTGGGAAAGCTGGGAGGCTTCGCTGGTGCGGGACGAAGTGGCCCAGTCCTTTGGTTTCCCTTTCGCCCACGACGCGGGCATCGACCGCATCTCCTGGGTTGACAACTTGATCACCAACTGGATGGGCGATTCGGGGCATCTCAAGTCCCTGAGCGTGAACTTGACCATGCCCAACGTTTACGGCGACGTGACCTGGTGCCGCGGCAGGGTTTCCGCCTTGCGCCACTCCAACGGCGAACATATGGCGACGCTCGATTTATGGTGCGAGAACCAGCGCGGGGAGACTACCGCCGAGGGCCGCGCCACCGTCTCCCTGCCATCAAAAAACACTCCCTCTCTCAGAGGGAGCGGGCTGGGGTGAGGGCTTGCCGCAGCGAGGGAAACAGATGACGCTCACCGTGTTCCCCAACGAGCCGATGGCCCGTATGGCGGAGCAACGGCTGTGGGAGGCGGGCATACCCTGCATGGTCAAGCCGCTGGGTGTGGGGGCCGGACTGTACGGCTCGACCTTCAACGTCCCACACGGCCTGCTGGTCTATGAGCAGGACGAGCCAGCCGCCCGCGAACTTCTGGGAGTCTGACCGAGAGGGTATTGTGAACACTGGCATCATGGAACCAGTCCAAGCCCTGACGTTCGACATGTACGGCACCCTGTTGGACTTGCCTGCCACATTCTGCGGCGCATTTGCCGCCTTCCTGAGCGCAAAGGGTCACGGCGCAAGCGCGGAACACTTACAAGCGATGTGGGAGCGCGAATACCTGATGGAGAGCATGGTTGACACGCTGATTGGCGGTGGCCGGACGCCCTTCGAGCAGGTCCGTCGCGCTACCTTGCACCAACTGCTTTCACGCTACGGCGTCGAGCATACGCCGGACGACATCGAGAAGGTGCTGGGCCGGGCGACGCCCACGCTGTACCCCGACGTGATCGACGGCATGAACAAGCTCAGTGAGCGGTACACCCTGGCCATCCTCTCCAACGGCGACCTGTCCGCGTTGGAGCGGGTGGTCGAGGGCCTTGGCATTCCGGCGCACCGGACCCTCTCGGCGGAGCAGGCCGGGTGCTACAAGCCCGACCCCCGCGTGTACCGGTACGGCGCAAAGGCGCTGGGCTTGGAGCCGGGCCAGATCATGCACGTCGCCGCCCACCCCTGGGACCTGCGCGGTGCTGAGGCGGTCGGGATGCGCACCGCCTACATCAAACGCGAGAGCGTACCCTACGGCGTGGGCGAACCGGACGTCGAAACCGCCACGCTGGCCGAGTTCGCCGAACTGGCCGCCTGATCCCCGTCTCACGCCTGAGCAAGTAAGGAGCGCCGGATGTCTATAAGGTACGGCATTGAACTGGTCTTCGATCCGGCATTTACGGCACGGGTGTACCGGACGCGGCAACTGGTGTGCGGACAATATGGCTGCTGGGCCGCCGAAATGCACATGCTGCGGATGACGCTCGTCCCCTATTTCGAGTGCCCGGACGATAGTCTCTCCGAATTGGCCGATGGTATCCGGCAAGTGGCGGTTGGGAGGCGCGGCTCTCTCCAGGACGCCGCACAGGCCGGCATTTCCTTCAGTCAAGAGACCGGTAGCGTGTTCCTGGACTTAGCCGACCCTGACGGCAGCCTGTCGCTGCTCCATCGGGAGGCTGCCGCGGCCGTGGGCCGGGCAGCGGGCGCACAGGTCTCGCAGAACACGTTCCAGCCCCGCATCGCCCTGCTGGAATTCGGCGGGCTTCCCCCGGCAATACTGGAAGACGCCGCCGAGTACGCCCGCGACGTCGCCGTGGACCTCTCGATCCCCGCCACCGCCAGTCCTTGGCGGTTGCTGTTGACCCAATACTCCTCCGCCGCCGCCGGTGACGATTGGAGCAACGGCCGCTGGGCCGCCGACGTTAGCTGGAAGCAGCTGTATAGCTACCGGCTCTAGCCGATGGCCCTCGGCGCGGAGTTCGGGCGGATGATGGGTTGGAGCGAACGCTCTCAAGCTGGCCGTAATATCCGCTCGAGTTCGTCCAAGCGAGATTGGTAGGCAACTTCAGACTGTTCATATAACATCCTGACGTCTTCACCCCGCCACTCGTTCCGGGTATCATCGATGAGGGAGACGAACGTCAATGGAGGTTGTGCAGTTTTCAGATGCCTTAGGTCCACACACCCAGAAACTACGTGGTCAGTGATGCGCCTTGCTGCTCTCTGGGAAGCAGTGCTGAGCAAAAACACTAGGGAAGTTCTGATTTCTGTGGTAGCCTGATAGTCAATCGTCCAGACCCGCCCCGAACGCCCTTCTTTTTTGACGGACGGACTGAATGAAATATCCCGTTCGTTAAACCACTCTCTCAATTCGTCCGCTGCTGTTTTGTCCCTGCGTCGACGAAACGTAAACCAAATATCCGAGACTCGCACGACTGCTTGCCCAACAAGATGTATTGCCTCTCCCAATTCGACCATGGTCCTGCAATCTAACACCAGATGCCCCCGGTTCAACTGAACGCCTAGCGTCTGGCATACGTCATCAATCAGATTACGCTGATTGGGCGAAAAATTGCCCTTAACAGATTGCATACCCAGCCAGCCCAACCCTTCACCGTGGTCTGTGACTATGTACTGCCCGTTGCGCTCTATGACGAAAACATCCACGATGCCGCCGTCGGGATACATAAACGGCGTGTGGACAACCACCCCTCCCCTGGGAGCCGGAGCGCACTCGAAAAGCACGGGCAAATCGTTGTGCAACGCAGCGCATAGGTCAATGGGCGTCATCGAAACCTATTCCCTAGAGAGGTTGGCGGCGGGCGTAATGTACCAAAGTGCTGAATTCCGGCTTCGGCGCAAAATTGCTCCCACACCGCTACTGGATTGCTCCAGGGTTGTGTGATGTCAGGAGGGACGTAAGCCCATTTGTCTCGGTGTTGTTCAGTCCAGCGATGCTTGTGCGTTCCTCTCAACAATTCGCCTCTGCCGTCCGGGCCGCGCGGGTTGCGGTGGATAGCGCCAAGGTCAAGGCCGTAAATTCTCCCTTCGCTTTGGTGGATAACGGCGTAGGTCAGTTTGCCTGCAACTTCGACATAGCGGGCATTTATGAATATCGGATAGTCTGCGTCAGAGAGAATTGCTGCCCGAAACTCCTTCGCCCCAGTCTGCATCAGGTCATTAGTCCACGAAAGGTTGCCCTGAATTCGCTTGGTGCAGTCATTCAAAAGAGCTTCAAATTCCTGTTGGCTGAGGGCCACGCACGGTCTCCCGGCGAATGGTCTTTATCCAGTGCTGGCAGTTTACCGCCGGTGGGCTTAGGCGGCAAGCATATCACTCGAAGCCAGGACGATTACAAAGTCGGCTGACAGCAGTATTTCAGAGTTTAAGCGCCACCTGACCCCAGACTCAGCAAAGCTAATGACAGTTCTTGTATGCCAGCATGTACAAGCCATGAAGTGACTTTGCAATCATCCTGCACTCGAAGCAGCCAATGAGGAAATTTCCGGCCAGGCCGCGCCGCCGCTCCCGCCGGTTAGCGTCCAATCCAAGCCTGGGGTATCATTCGGGCAGCATTTCCGACCGGAAAAGGAGAACGACATGAAGACCACCACCAAGCTGCGCCAGGCCCTTAGCTCCGGGAGCATGGTTGTCGCGCCCTTCGTGCTCAACGCCCTGCACGCCAAGATTGCCGAGTCCGTGGGGTTCCAGGCCGTCTACATGACCGGCGCAGGCACCGCCGCGGAGCGAGGCTTCCCTGACGTGGGGCTGCTCACCATGACCGAGATGGTGGGCAACGCCAAGTACATCGCCAATGCCATCGACATCCCGGTCATCTGCGACGCCGACACCGGCTACGGCAACCCTCTGAATGTGCAGCGCACCGTGCGGGAATACGAGGCCGCTGGCGTGGCCGCCATTCACTTGGAGGACCAAGTCTTTCCCAAGAAGTGCGGCTTCTTCGAGGGCAAGCAGGTCATTCCGGTGGACGAGCACGTGCAGAAGATTCGGGCCGCGCTGGACGCCCGCACTGATCCCGACTTCGTCATCATCGCCCGCTGCGACGCCTACGCCGTGACCGGCTGGGAGGACACCATAGAGCGTTGCAACGCCTACGTCGAGGCGGGCGCCGACCTGGTGTTCGTCGACGGCATCAAGAGCGAGGCGGACATCCAGAACTACGCCAGGGACATGTCCGGCCTGCCGCGTATGTACAACGGCGACCTGATGAACACCAAGGACATGGACGCTCTGGGCTACAAGCTGATGATCTGCGGCAGCACCATATGGCTCATCTACCAGCAGGTGAAGGACTCATTCGAGGAGTTGAAGGCCACCGGCGCGGTCGACCCCAAGCGCTTCGCCACCCGTTGGGACGTAGCGGCCCTCCTGGGCCTCGACGAAATCTACGAACTGGAACGCAAGTACGGCGTGACCGAGCCCTCAGCCGCCCCCGCGGACTAAACTGAAGACAAGGTGGAATCTACATTTGTGGGGTGATGCAGATTAGCCAGACGACTGATCCGGTGAAGATCTTCCTCCCGTACTTGTAGGACGTGACCCCGATCTGGTGCCGCCACCAAGCCTCCGTCATATGCGTATTTCACCTTGGCTTTAGTTTAGGAGTGGCTCCAGCTGACGGCCGATTGACGCCGACACGGATGCTAAAATCGAGGAAGAGATCGGCCCACACTCTTTCGGACTGGTGCAACGTCAGATGACAACCACTAAACGAAAACTGATCACCGCCGACGAACTGTTGCTGATGCCCCGCGACGGCAGCCGGTACGAGCTCATCCGCGGAGTGCTGGTTGAGAAGATGCCGACTGGAGACCCCCACAGAATAGTTGTGGTCAGGACTGGCACTATCTTGACCAACTACGCGGACGCCAACGACTACGGCACCACCGGCGCAGGCGAACCCGGCTACCGGCTGGACCGCGACCCCGATACGGTGCGCGCTCCCGATGTGGTCTGGATCGCTCCGGGCCGCATCCCGGAGGGTACGCAGGGCTACTCCGAGCTTGCGCCCGACCTGGCCGTAGAAGTGAAGTCGCCCAGCAATTCCAACCCTGAGATGGCCGCCAAGGCCGCCATGTGGCTCAGCTACGGCAGCCGGATGGTGTGGGTCGCCGACCCGCAACCCGTCACCGTTACCGTGTACCGCCCCAACGCTTCCCCCGTAACCCTCCACGAAGACGACATCCTGGACGGCGGCGACGTTCTTCCCGGCTTCACCACCCCCGTCTGGCGTCTGTTCCGCCGACGGCGGTAGCGAAGTTGCCAAGATACCCACATTACCGGACTGGTGCAACGTCAGATGACAACCACCAAACGAAAGCTGATCACCGCCGACGAACTATTGCTGATGCCCCGCGACGGCAGACGGTACGAGCTCATCCGCGGAGCGCTGGTTGAGAAGATGCCGACTGGAGACCCCCACCGCGTAACAGTGTTCTTGGTTTCTGCACTCTTGGACCGATACATTGAGGCCACTGACTACGGCGAGGGCGGGGCCGGTGAACCAGGCTACCGGCTGGACCGCGACCCGGACACGGTGCGCGCTCCCGACGTGGTCTGGATCGCGCCGGGCCGCATCCCGGAGGGCACGCAGGGCTACCCGGAGCTTGCGCCCGACCTGGCCGTCGAAGTGAAGTCCCCCGGCAATTCCAACCCTGAGATGGCCGCCAAGGCCGCGATGTGGCTCAGCTACGGCAGCCGGATGGTGTGGGTTGCCGACCCGCAACCCGTCACCGTTACCGTGTATCGCCCCAACGCTGCCCCCGTAACCCTCCACGAAGACGACATCCTGGACGGCGGCGACGTTCTTCCCGGCTTCACCACCCCCGTCTGGCGCTTGTTCCGCCGACGGCGGTAGCGAAGTTGCTAGGACACCCAGATTACCGGACTGGTGCAACGTCAGATGACAACCACCAAGCGAAAACTGATCACCGCCGACGAACTGTTGCTGATGCCCCGCGACGGCAGCCGGTACGAGCTCATCCGCGGAGTGCTGGTTGAGAAGATGCCAACTGGAGACCCTCACCGGGTAACGGTGAGCAGGATTGACTATCTTCTGGCCGATTATGCCGAAACCAACGACTATGGCACCACCGGCGCAGGCGAACCAGGCTACCGGCTGGACCGCGACCCGGACACGGTGCGCGCTCCCGACGTGGTCTGGATCGCGCCGGGCCGCGTCCCGGAGGGTACGCAGGGCTACCCGGAGCTTGCGCCCGATCTGGCCGTCGAAGTGAAGTCGCCCAGCAATTCCAACCCTGAGATGGCCGCCAAGGCCGCGATGTGGCTCAGCTACGGCAGCCGGATGGTGTGGGTCGCCGACCCGCAACCCGTCACCGTTACCGTGTATCGCCCCAACGCTGCCCCCGTAACCCTCCACGAAGACGACATCCTGGACGGCGGCGACGTTCTTCCCGGCTTCACCACCCCCGTCTGGCGGCTGTTCCGCCGGAAGAAGTAGACGCCGCTCTGCCAGCCCGAACGCAGACGGCGCAACAAAGAACCGGGGGGCTGTAATTACCGGCTGACGCCGGTACGCCTAATGTCCCACCCGGTCCTGGAACTCTCGCTCGGTGGTCTCGGCCTCTACCTGCTGGTATTCGGGCAGGCTGATCAGCGCCTCCACTTCGGCGCGCATCTGGGCTACCTGGGGAGCGTTGATTCCGATGTGTCCGGTGTCTCTGAGGCTCTCGTAGATGCGGCGGATGCCGTCCACCGCCGCAATTATCGACGACGTGGCGTAGATGACGAACTGGCATCCCAAGTCGCGGTATTCCTCGACCGTGATGTCGTCGGCTCCGGCGATTACCATCAGCGGCACGTCGGGCACGCCCCGGCGGAAGGTCGCCAGGTCCTCCCGCTGGCGCACCCCGCGGGGCATTACCAGGTCCACGCCCAGATCGCGCAGCGCGTTGCCCCGGCGGATGGCCTCGTCCATATCTCCTTCCACCGCGGTGAAAGCGTCGGTCCTGCCCACGATCAGGAAGTCGGGGTCGGTGCGGGCTTGCAGCGCGTAGCCCATCTTTTGGAGGAAGTCCTCCATGGGGATCACGTGCTCGAGCCCGGCGTGGTAGGAGGCCCGCTTGGGGAAAAACTGGTCCTCGATGTGTATACCGGCCACGCCAGCCGCCTGGAAAGAACGCACGGTGTGCATGGCGTGTACCGGCTCGCCGTACCCGGCGTCAGCGTCGCAGATTACCGGCAGAGGCACCGCCTTCACCACCCGCTCGGCCACCGAAAGCTGCTCGGTCATGGTCATCAGAGGCTCGCTCACGGCCAGATGGGCCCCGGAAATATAGCCGCCGCAATATACGGCCTCGAAGCCCAACGACTGCACCAGCCGCGCCGAGATCGGGTCGTAAGCGCCGGGGGCAACGATTTGCTCCCCCGACTGAAGCCTGGCTCTGAGGTCGCTCCGTACTGACATAGTTCTTACCTCCGAAAGCAAAAGAAGGCGCAGAGTCATTTCTGATATTCTTTGCGTCCTCTGGTTGAAATCCCTGATTAGTCTTGAGGGACCAGTGTCATCACTTCACGGGAGCAGCGCTCCATAAGCTCCTGGAGCGACGAAACGCTGTCGCCTTGGGGGAAGCCGAGGATGAAGTTGGCAACCCCGAGGTCCTGGTACTGGCGCAGGTCGGCGGCGATCTGCTCCGGCCGCCCCTGCATCATTCCCCGGGAGGCGCTGGCAGTGTCGTCGAACCGGATGTCGGTGCTGAAGGTGAGGTCGACGGCATCCTCCGGCCGGCCGGCCCGCGCCGTGAGACGGCGCAGTTGGACGATTTTGGCGGCCAGTTCCTCGGGCTCCAGGATGGCAGGGGGGCGCAGGCCGATGGGCATCCAGCCGTCGCCGTACTTCGCGGCACGGCGGATGGCGGGGCCGGTGTGGCCGCCAATCCAAATGGGCGGATGGGGCTTCTGCACCGGCTTGGGCTCGAACCCGCTGCCGCTGATCTGGTAGTGCTCCCCTTGAAACGACGGGCGGTCCTTCGTCCATAGCTCCTTGTACAGCTCGATGAACTCGTCGGTGACCGCGCCCCGCTGCTTGAAGGTGTCCAGTCCCAGAGCCTGGAACTCCTCCTCCATCCAGCCTACGCCCGCGCCCAAAATCACCCGGCCCCCCGAAAGTACGTCCAGGGTGGAGACCATCTTGGCGGTCAGCACCGGGTTGCGGTAGGGCAGGATGAGGACGTGCGTGCCCAGCCGGACCCGCTGCGTGCAGCCCGCCAAGAAGTTGAGCGCGGCCAGCGGCTCGAAATACGGGTCTTCGGGCCGGAAGGTGGCGACCCCGTCCGAGGCGTAGGGATAGAAGGACTCGACCTGCCGGGGCAGGATGACGTGGTCGCTGACCCAGACGTGATCGAACCCCAGGTCTTCGGCCCGCTGGGCTAGGGAGCGCAGGTTCTCCGGGCTGGCCAGCGCCCCGCGAGTGGGCACTGAAGTTCCGAATGTGGCTGCCATTCAAGGGCCTCCTTAAGTTGCTGAAGGGACTACGCAGGGCCAGTTTAGCAGATAGCCCGTTTTTCCTTGAACATGGGTGCTAAGAGCCAATAGCCGGGGCTATCCGTTCCCGCGGGGCTTTCGCACCACGTAGGTCTTGCCGATGTGGTCGTGCCAGGCGCGTTTGTTCGGGTCCCAGAGGACCCAGGCGTAGCCCAGCAACAGGGGCAGGGTGGAAGCAATCTTGCCCAGCACCTCTCGCATAAGCACTTCCCGCAAGGTGGGTATGCGACCGTAGGCGTTGACAACCTGGATACCCATAAGCATCTTTCCGGGTGTCTGGCCAAGCCAAGCGGTGAAGGCGACGTAATAGGCAAATATCACGATGAATTCGATCAGGAGACCGACCGGCCCGAAGCGCGCGAAGAAAACAATGACCACCAGCAAGATAATCTGGTCGATGATCCGGGCCGCCAGCCGAACCCAAAAGCCCATGTACTCTACGGCCGCCTCACTGGACTGCCCGCCGCCCACCCGGGACGCTCGATCCTCATAACCCGCCCGGGCCCGGACGGCGGCGGAGCAATCGCTGCACAGCCCGCTCACTTCCTCGAAGTGCCCCGAACACAAGGGAGTAAGGCCGCAGCTCCGGCAGGTGTGGGCGTCCTCCCAGCGCAGCGGCTCCCCGCCGGTCCGGCAGTAAGGAACGTAATCATCCGGTGCGGGACCGCTCTGGCTTTCGGCGAAGGGCGGCGGAGTCTCAGCCCGGCGGGTGTTCACCGGCTGGCCACAGGACGCGCAGGCGGTGTCGGCCTGCATAACCGGTGCGCCGCAGTTGCCGCAATAGGACTGGCCGGCGCCGGAAGACGGTGTTGTCGTCATGGGTTGATTTTAGACCCGTGGGGCGGGCGGTTCCACCAATACGCCAAAACTGGCCGGGGAAAACGTACCAGTCTTTGACTACCTGGGCTATATTACATAAGCTGCTTAGGACTCCCTCCACCACCATGCCCATGCTACTCCCCTCGTTCCGCAAATTGATCGGCCACAGATTGACCGACAAGCCGTTGCGTCCGGCTTTTTTGGCCGCCATTCTCTTCGTGCTTCTGGCTATAACGAACGGCTGCGTATTTGAGTCCGCAACCCCGCAGCCCCCGCCTGGGGCCATCCGTGTTCCCACCGCCTCCGCCCCACCTGCTCCCGGCGAGTCCGGGGAGACCGAGCAGGCGAGGGAGCGCGTCGCGCTCCAAGTCCGGGTGGGTGCGCCCCCATCCGACATTCCCAAGTACGACCGCTCGGAATGGCGGCACTGGACCGACGTTGACGGGGACTGCCAGGACGCTCGTCAGGAGGCGCTTATAGAGGAGTCGCTGGCCCCCGTGACGTTCGAGACCGGTGACCGGTGCCGGGTCGCCACCGGCAGTTGGACCGGCCCCTACACCGGCATCGCCGTCTACGACCCGTCCCAACTGGACATCGACCACATGGTGCCGTTGGCCAACGCCCACCGCTCCGGCGGCTGGAAGTGGGACCGCGAGAAAAAGGCAGCCTACGCCAACGACCTTGCCTACGCCAATCACCTCATAGCCACCACCCGCTCGGCCAACCGTTCGAAGGGCGCCGACGGGCCGGAAGTGTGGCGGCCACCGGACGAGACCTACTGGTGCGACTACGCCATCGCTTGGGCCACCGTCAAGGGCCGGTGGGACCTGTTCGTCACCGAGGACGAATCGAACGCCCTCTCGGAAATGCTCGACACCTGTGAAACGCCCCCCGAATTAGAGTCCCGGCCCTTGGCCGCGCCGGTAGCCCCTTCGTCGTCAAATGCAACACCCCAAGACCCAACCCCGCTGCCGGCGACTGCCGCCAGCCCGACGCCGTCCCCCACCCCCGCGCCAGCGGCCGCTCCAATCCCCAAGCCTGCGGTGACACCGGTCAACACCCCGGCGCCGACCAGCCCGCCTCGCGCTGACACCCCGGCGCCGCAAATGACTCCAGTCCCGGGACCAACGCCGGCGTCGGAGAACACGCCCGTCCCAGTACCCACGCCGCAACCAACGCCAACGCCGGTACCCACGCAGCCTGTCGAACCTACGCCGGAAGCGGCCGCGCCTTCGGGTCTGCGGTACGACCCCAACGGACCGGACCGCAATTGCGGTGACTTCGACACTTGGCAGCAGGCGCAGGACTTCTATATCGCCGCCGGAGGCCCGGAGGAAGACCCGCACCGGCTGGACCGAAACTCCGACGGGATTGCCTGCGAGTCCTTACGGGAACCTGCGCCAACGCTGACACCGACACCAGAACCTACGCCGGAAACAAACCCGGCTTCGGGCTTGCGGCACGACCCCGACGAGCCGGACCGTAATTGCAGTGACTTCAACACCTGGCGGCAGGCGCAGGACTTCTATATCGCCGCCGGAGGCCCGGAGGAAGACCCGCACCGGCTGGACCGAAACTCCGACGGGATTGCCTGCGAGTCCTTACGGGAACCTGCGCCAACGCCGACACCGGAGCCAACGCCGACACCAGACCCTACACCGGAAGCGGCCCCGGCTTCGGGCTTGCGGCACGACCCCGACGAGCCGAACCGCAATTGCAGTGACTTCGACACTTGGCAGCAGGCACAGGACTTCTATATCGCCGCCGGAGGCCCGGAGGAAGACCCGCACCGGTTGGACCGAAACTCCGACGGGATTGCCTGCGAGTCCTTACGGGAACCTGCGCCAACGCCGACACCGGAGCCAACGCCGACACCAGAACCTACACCGGAAGCAACCTCACCCTCGGGTCCGCGGTACGACCCCGACGGGCCGGACCGCAATTGCGGTGACTTCGACACCTGGCAGCAGGCGCAGGACTTCTATATCGCCGCCGGAGGCCCGGAGGAAGACCCGCACCGGTTGGACCGAAACTCCGACGGGATTGCCTGCGAGTCCTTACGGGAACCTGCGCCAACACCGACACCAGAACCTACACCGGAAGCAACCTCACCCTCGGGTCCGCGGTACGACCCCGACGGGCCGGACCGCAATTGCGGTGATTTCGACACTTGGCAACAGGCGCAGGACTTCTATATCGCCGCTGGAGGCCCGGGGGAAGACCGGCACCGGTTGGACCGAAACTCCGACGGGATTGCCTGCGAGTCCTTGCCGGGCGCTCCTTGAGCCTGTGACGTCGGGAAGGGCGAGCTACTCCAGGTTGCGGAGCAGGCTGCCGTAGCCGGGGATTGGTTCGGTCCAACCCAAGCGGCGCAGGGCCATCCAGATGGTGGCCTGGTTTACGGTTATGACCGTCTTGCCCAGAATCTGCTCCAAGGGTTCGGCGGCATCCAAAGCCCGCCAGGCCGTGCCGGGCAGAAACACGGTGTCGGCCTCTTCCTTCGCCACGGTGGGAACGAAGTCGATGATGACCTGCGGGTCTTCGGCCTCGATTTCCATCGGGTTCATCGAGTCCTGCATCCACGGCTCGCCGTCGGCGCTGAGCACGGTGAACCCGGCTTCCTCCATGAGCGGCTTGAGCCGGTTGCGCAGGTGGAAGTTGCGATAGGGCCCGGCAATGCTGAGCTTCCGGCTGCCCATGTGCCGCATGGCGGCGATGCAGGAGCCGACGGCGGTGATGGAATCGACCCCGCTGGCCCCCTGCATGACCTCCGCCATGTGCTGGTCATAGGCCATGTAGCCCTTGTGCCAAGTGCCGGAGGTGCAGGCGTAGACCAGCAGGTCCGGCCCAATGTTGGCCAGCGACCGGGAACCGCGGGCCACGTCGTCGTTCATCTTGGTGACGTCGAAGCCGAATAGCGCCCAATCGACCTCGTTGGCTTCCTGGCTGGTCATGTTCAGCCGGTGATCGTCCTCGGGTAGCGGATCCGGTTGATTGCCCCACTGTCCATTCCACATACGCTCGAAGTGGACCGTAATCTCCTTGGGCATAACCCGGTAGAAGTCGGGTTCGACGACGGGATTGGTCGCCGGGACCAGGGCTCCGATGCGCTTGGTCTTGGCCATATTATCCTCCCGTGGAGTGTTTAACATGGATATGCAGGATTTGATTCTTCGCTACGTTTTAGAATCGCGGATCGAATCCTCTGCCTTCTGTTCAATTCAATCCTGTCTATCCTGTGCATCCATGTTTGAGCAGCGGTGCGGACTTGGTTGCTTCCCGGTTGGTTGACCGGCATATTGTACTGCTTGTGGAAGAGATTTACCGAATCGCCATTATAATCGCCGCCGCGGTCATCGGGTTTTCCATATCCGGGGTGGCCGGATTCGGGGGCGGCCTGGTGGTGCTGCCCATCCTGGTCTGGGCTTTCGGGCCGCGGGAAGCGGTGCCGGTGATTGCGATCTCGCAGGCGATGGGCACCGCCTCGCGGGCCTGGATCCACCACCGGGAGATCGACTGGCAGGTGGTGCGATGGTTCGCCGTCGGCTCGTTGCCCTTGGCGGCGCTCGGCAGCTTCTTCTTCGTGTCCGCCGACACGTCGCTGCTGACGCGGATCATGGGCGCCGGCATCATCGCGATGGTGGTGTTCACCCTGCTCCCGTGGTCGCGCCGGGTGCGGATGGCGCTGTGGGGATTCCTGCCGGTGGGCGGCGCAGCCGGTTTCCTGTCCGCATTTGTGGGGATTCCCGGCCCCTTCCCGCCGGTGTTCTACCTGGCCTACGGGATGACCCCGGCGGCCTATATTGGGTCATTTTCCTTGGGGATGCTGTTGGTCCAGGCGCCCAAGCTGGCGGTGATGAGCAGCAACGGCGTGCTGACCACGCGCGTCGTAGTCTTGGGGTTGGTGCTGGGGGTCATCGCCCTGGCCGGTTCCTACGCCGGTCACTGGATACTGCGGCGGATTCCCGACCGGGTGTTCGTGGCGCTCCTGAACGCGCTCCTCGTGGCCTTCGGCATACTGTTTCTGGTGGTCGGCTGACCGCCACCAAACCGTCGGCCCAAGGCGCGACTTGCTGGCAACTTGCGCTTGCTATCCGCAGGGCCGCAGACTAAAGTTGAGGGGCATGGCTAGGGAAAGGCGGAACAGCGATTTGGAAAGCAGGGTGAGCCGCCTGGAAGGGATGGTCGAGCAGATTAGCCTGCGTCTCTTGGAAATACAGTCCCGCCTGAACGCCCTGGAATTGCGGATGAACATTCAGATCGGCTTGACGCTGGCGGCTTGGCTGTCCACGATAGGCCTATTGGTGGCGCTACTGCTCCGGTACTGACCGTTGGTTGCCCGGTGAAGCGAACGGCGCTAAAGTTGGGGGGACATGGCTAGCGAAGAGCGTAACAACGACTTGGAAAGCAGGGTGAGCCGCTTAGAAGGGGTGGTCGAGCAGATCAACCTGCGGCTCTCGGAAATACATTCCCGCATGAATACCCAGATTGGGCTGACTTTTGCAATGTGGGCTACCATTACGGGTATTCTGCTGGCGATGCTGCTCAAGAGTTAATCTCAGCCCTCAGTAATGGAGTTCCGGGCCGACCTTGCCGACGGCTATGGTGTCGCCGTCAATGGTTATAGAGCGGGGCGAGGCCGGGTTATGTCTCCCCCGGTCAGAGGGCGATCAGGTGGGTCGACCGCCTTCCACGCGCTGTTTGATGCGGGACAGGTGGGGCCCCACGGCCAGCCCCGGAAAGTAGCGCGAGGCCCAACCATCGATGAGCCGCCCAAACGCCCCCCGGGCCACCCGCATTGCATAAATGGGACCGATGAACGCTTGGGGGACCATCGCTTCCAACTCTTCGACCAGGACCACCCGAGTCCCTTCCAGCGTGGGATCGAACTCGAACGTCATCAACTCCACGCTGTGAAGCAGCCCGTTGAAGCTGTTCTTGGTGCCGAACGCCAGCGACGTATACGGCTCGAAAACCGTGACGCTGGTGCTGCGGACCAGTTCCACGGGGCGGAGCGACGATCCGCCCCGAATCAGCGGGCCTTGGAATTGCTCCTCGCGCTCCCGCTGGTACACCGACCCGAGGCACACCGAGCCCGTCGGCCTTTCCGTGACGGTAAACCCGGACTCCGGGTTCCACTCGCGGTGGCGGGCCATGTCGGCCAGGTAGTCGAACACCCTCTGAGGCGGAGCGTCGATAACCACCCATTTCCTGCTGACCAGGAACGGCTTGGCCACGGGCCTTTCCTACTCCCGGTTAATGTCCTCGGCGTCGACGATGCGGAACCCGACGCCCAGCTTGACCTGGTACCAAGAGGCGCTGCCGTCGTTGATGGTGCCCCGGATCTCCCGCACCTCGAACCAGTCGAGGTGCCGCAGGGTCTGCCCGGCGCGGGCAATGGCGTTGTCGATGGCCTCCTGAACGCCACTACTGGAAGAGCCCACCAGCTCGACGATTTTGTAAGTGTGGTCAGATGTCGCCATTTAGTCCCTCCGAAGGTTACTGCAAAGTTTTGCGCCCCTCTGCGCTGTCGCAGTTAGGCGGCAACATCATATGCGCTGCCATCTTGCGCCGCAACCTGTTCCGGGCATGTCTATAACGCTCCGGCGGTTGCGCCCGCGCATCCGGGCCGGGATAATCTGACCGGCGGAATCCCCGGCCGCGCCGCGAGGGTCGAGGCCGAATCCAGGATGCGCGGAGGGTGCTGTGTTCACCAACTTCCATCACGTTAGCTACCTGGTGCCCAACCTGGATTCCGCCGTGGAATCATACGTGGCGATGCTGGGCGCGAGGCAGACCGGAAGGGGGCACGTCGCCAATCTGGGCGAGGTGGGTTTCCTCCAAGTCGGCGGGGTGGAAGTGGAGTTCATCCAGCCCGACGACCCGGCCCAACTGGCGGCCGACGGGTCCTACGCCGTCCATCACGTCGCCTACGCGGTGGACGACCTCGACCGGGTAGTCGCCGAGCACAAAGCGCGAGGATACCGTTTTCTGACTGAGCAGCCGTTCACCAACTTCATGGGCTACCGGCTCATCTATTTCGATCCCGCCGACACCGGCGGAAGCCGTGTTCATCTGACCGATGCGGCGACCCTGAAGTAGCCCTGCGCCTCCCTCGGAATTCCCCGGAAAACAATTAGGGAGAGCGCGCCGCGCTGTGGTAATATTCCCGTGAATTATCGCTACGCCTCGGGCCGGATTCCAGGGCTTCGGGGCAGGGAGTTTCGTTAGTAATGAAAGCTCTGGACGGGCTGAAGGTGCTGGACTTGACCCGCGCTCTGGCGGGGCCATTCTGCACCCTCATGTTGGGCGATCACGGGGCCGACGTCATCAAGATCGAGATTCCCGGCAGCGGTGACGACACCCGGCACTGGGGGCCTCCTTTCATCGAAGGCGAAAGCGCCTACTTCCTGTCCATCAACCGCAACAAGCGCAGCCTGACGCTGAACTTCAAGGAAGATGAGGCCAAGCAGATTTTCCTCGATCTGTGCGCCGAGTCCGACGTGGTGGTGGAGAACTTCACGCCGGGGGTGATGGAGCGGTTCGGGCTTGGCTACGAGACCGTCAAGGGCGTGAATCCGGGCATCATCTATACCTCGATCTCCGGTTTCGGGCAGGACGGGCCCTACCGGAGCCGCCCGGCCTACGACCAGATCATGCAGGGCATCAGCGGCCTGATGAGCCTGACCGGCGAGCCCGATGGCGAACCGGAAAAGGTGGGCATCGCCGTCTCCGACATCGGGGCCGGCATGTGGGCCGCCTTCGCTATCATGGCGGCGATACGCCACCGCACGGAACACGGCGAGGGCCAGTACATCGACGTTTCGATGCTCGACGGACAGGTGGCCTGGTTGACCTATCAAGCGGCCTACCTGTTCGCCACCGAACAGCCCCCCAAGAGGCTGGGCGCGGCCCATCCCAACCTGGTCCCCTACCAAGCCTTCATGTGCCAGGACAACAAGTACATCAACGTGGCGGTCGGCTCGGAGCGAATCTGGGAACGGTTCTGCCAAGGCATAAAGCGGGAGGACCTGAAAGACAACCCCGATTACGCCACCAACGGCGACCGTGTGCGCAACCGGTCGGCGCTGGTGCCCTACCTGCAACAGATGTTCCTCACCCGTCCGGTGCGGGAGTGGGTCGGCGATCTGCAAGAGTACAGCGTTCCCTGCGGCCCGATCAACGATCTGGCCGACGTTTTCTCCGACCCCCAAGTCGAAGCGCGGGACATGTACCTAGAGATGGCCCATCCCACGCTGGGCAAGATCAAGCAGACGGGTATCCCAGTCAAGTTTTCGCGCACCCCCGGCGGGTTGGACCGGCCGCCGCCGCTTTTGGGGGAGCACAATCAGGAAATCCTGGCCGGGCTGGGCTATGCGGAGAGCGACGTAAAATCGTTGGAAGAAAGAGACGTAATCTAGGGGCGGGGCCATGGACCTGGGGCTGAAGGACCGGGTTGCGATAATTGGGGGTTCCAGCCGCGGAATAGGCAAGGCGATAGCCTTGGCCTTTGCTCAAGAGGGGGCGAGCGTCACCATCTGCGCCCGCACCGAGGCCGATCTGCGGCGCGCCGAGCTCGATCTGGCCCGCGTTAGTTCTCAGCAACACGTCTTGGCCGTTCCCGCCGATCTCTCCCAGAGGGGCGACGTTCGCCGCGTGGTGCGGGACACGCTCAACCGCTTCGGGCGGATCGGGATTCTGGTCACTCACGTCGGCTACGGGCCGCCGGGGCGTCCGTCGGAGTTAAACGACGAAACGATTATGACCTCTCTGGACGAGACCTTTATGAGCGCCGTCCGTTTCGCCAGGGAAGTCGTTCCCTACATGAAGCAACAACATTGGGGCCGCATCGTGAACCTGCTGCCCCAGTTGGCCTACCGCTCACCGGACAGCACCGCCCTTTCCACTTCCAGCCAGCTTGCGCTGGTGGGCTACGCCAAGATGCTGGCCAACGAGTTGGCCCCCTTCAGCATCACCGTCAACAACTTGGTGGCCGGGCCGGTGCAGACTGAATATCTCTCCAGCACGCTGGAAGCACGGGCCGAAGCCGAGGGACGGCCCGCCGAAGATTTGGTGGAGGAAACGGTGTCGGGCATCCCCATGGGGCGGATGGGCAAGCCGGAAGAGGTGGGCGACCTGGCGACCTTTCTATGTTCCGACCGGGCTTCCTTCCTCACCGGCGCCAGCGTGGTGCTCGACGGCGGCATGTCACAGACAATCCGATAGCAGGGCAGGCGCGATGTCACAGATTTCTGCTTACCAAGCGATTTACAAGGCGGCCCAAGAGTTCCTCGTCGCCGGGGAGATCCCGGGCTGGCTGGTCTACGATTACCGGGGGGCCAACCCGATATTCTGGCAGGTGGTCTCGTCGTCGGGTCACGTGACCCGCCCCTGCTACTTCTACCTGTCGGCCTCCGGCTCTCCCACGCTGCTCACACATCATGTGGACGCCGGCAAGTTCGCCGAATCGGGCGTCGAATTGGTCGTCTACAGCAGCCGGGTCACCATGCTCCAAGCCTTGCGAGATCTGTTGAGCGGCGTTCCGCAGGTGGCGATGGAATACTCGCCGGAGAACGTGCTGCCCCGGGTGTCCCGCGTGGACGCCGGGACCATTGAGTTGGTGCGCAGCCTGGGGGTGGAAGTGGTCTCGTCGGCCGACTTGATGCAGGCCGCCACCCACCGCTGGTCGTCGGCGCAACTCGAAGACCACCGCGCCACCGCCGAAAAGCTGGGGCTGATCGTGAACCAGGCTTTCAGCTACGCCGGTGAGCGATTGTCCCAGGGCGTGACCGAGTTCGAGGTCGCCGAGTTCATCCGGGGAAGGTTTGCCGAGGAGGGCATCGCCTCCCCCGACGGGCCGATAGTGGCGGTGAACGCCAACGCCTCGGACCCGCACTACGAACCCTCGGCCAACGTCACCAGCCCCATCCGCCCCGGCGACTGGCTGCTGATTGATCTTTGGGCCAAGGGAACTGCTCTGGGAAGCGTTTACGCCGACATCACTTGGTGCGCTTACGCCGGGGACTCCGTTCCGCCGCGCCACCAAGAGATTTTCGACATCGTGACCGGCGCCAGGGACGCGGCCTTGCGGTTCCTGGAAGACCGCCACCGGGAGGGGACGCCAGTGCAGGGCTGGCAGGCCGACCGGGTGGCCCGCGACTTCATCACAGCCAGAGGATACGGAGACTCCTTCACTCACCGCCTCGGCCACAGCATAGGCTTCGAGGTACACAGCGAGGCAGTGAACCTGGACGGGTTCGAGACCCACGACACCCGGCACATCATCCCCGGCGTCTGCTTCTCCGTCGAACCGGGCATCTACCTGCCCGAATTCGGCGTCCGCTCCGAAATAGACGTCTTCATGTCCGAACAGGGCCCCTTCCCCAGTTCCCCCGTGCAGCGCGAAGTAGTGTTGCTGGGTTAGGGATTAGGCTAGGGAGCGAAGCACCTTGATCCCTTCCTCGGGGAATTTCTGGTCAAAAGAATAGATTGCTTCACCTCCGGCGGTCCGGACCGCAGCCCAAATCAGCGCGTCGCCGACGGAAACCCTGCCGGATGGGAGCGCCATTTCCAGCGCCCTCAACAAGAAATCTTTGTTGACGGCGTATGGGAAGATGTTGTCTCTTTGAAGAAAATCGATCAGCGCTCTGATGATCTCGATTCTGGGGACAACTGCCGACCTGAACATCACGAAATAGGCTTCCTCCAGAGACGTCGTCGTTATCCACAATTCGGTTCCGCTGTCGATAATCCCGGCTGCTGTTGCTGCTTGATCGGCTGGCAAACCGGTCAAGTAACGAATCACAATATTGGTGTCAACGAAAGTGGTCATCAGACTGAGTCATTGGGTTCGATTTCGAGTCTCGAAGCCCGGTCTTCCGCGATGGCGTTCCAGGCCTCTTCTTCCATCTCGGACCAACTCATGCGCATAAACCGCTCCGCGGCTTCGGGTGGAATATGTTCTCTCAAAACGCCCAGTAGCGAACGATTATGGGGCGGGGGTCGGAAGTATATCTTCACGTGGCCCTCATCCAGCGTCTGGTAGGCCCGCCAGCCTGGAGCTATGCCGAGTTGGTCGCGGATCGCTTTATCAATGACGACTTGTCCCTTTGTTCCTACGATGGTTGCCATCGTATAACTCCATGGATTTAGTATAACTATAATATATAAGTTATGCTTTCTGGCTGCAATATCCCCGAACGCCTAACCGGGAGGATAGCTTCAAGTTGCCCTCGGCTTTGGCGGGCTTTAGAATTGGGCCAGCGTCTTCATTTTCGGAATTGGTTCTTAGAGGTTACTTATGGAGTTTTCTCTGGCTTATGAAATGCAGCGGCCGGTCCTGGATGACCACGCCGTCATCGAGGAGACCATCGAGCAGTGCATCCTGGCCGACGAGATGGGGTTCGACGCCGTCTGGTTCGTCGAGCACCACTTCCTCACCACCTTCTCCATGTCTCCCTGCCCCGAGGTCATCTTCGGGGCCCTCAGCCGGTTGACCAAGAACATCCGGCTGGGTTTCGGCGTCGTGATTTTGCCCTACCACCACCCGGTGCGCGTCGCCGAGCGGGTGGCAATGGTCGACCACCTGTCCAACGGCCGGGTCGAGTTCGGGACCGGGCGGTCGGCTCCCTACGAACAAATGGGCATGGGCATCGACCCGAGGGAGACCCGCGAGATGTGGGAGGAATCCCTCACCATGATTCCCAAAATCTGGGAGTCGGACTACTTCGAGTGGGACGGCAAGTACTGGAAGGTTCCGCCGCGGCAGGTGCTGCCCAAGCCCTATCAGAAGCCGCATCCGCCGATTTGGGTGGCCGCGCTCCAGCCCTCCACCTACCAGTTGGCGGCCCAGAAGGGCATCGGCTCGATGGCGCTGGGCGTGAACGCGCCGTCGGTACTGGAGCCTTCCATCAAGGAGTACAAGACCGCCATCAAGGAGGCCAACCCGGTGGGCGCCTTCGCCAACAGCAAGTGGCTGAGCTCCTGTTTCGGCCTGTGCGGCGAGGACAACGATGCGGTCCAAGAGCGGTCGGCCCAGTCGCTCAAGACCTTCTTCGGACCGGGCCGTCCCTACGTGCAGGACCAGAAGGACGTCTATGCCCGGCTCTTGGAGCAATGGGGCGGCGTTCCCGACCACCTGGCGCAGAACTTCTCCCGCTACATCAACGTGGAGGACCAGAGCTCCAACGGCGGATCGGCCTTCGACCTGTCCGGCGGCAGCGCCCTGGCCCAGAAGGTGTGGGAGGAGTTCGACGCCAGGACTATGGCCGAGCGGGGGATTATCGTCGCCGGCGACCCGGAGTCCTGCATCAAGGCGGCCAGGCTCCACGAGGAGACCGGCGTCGATCAGTTGCAGTTCCTGATGGCCACCGAGACCATCCCTCATAGCGAGGTAATGAAGTCCATCGAGATGTTCGGTAAGCACGTCATCCCCGCCTTCAAGAACAAGGAGGCCGCCAAGTCCCCGTCGTCTTAACCCGGATAGCGCGAGACCCTGCGGAAAGGCCCCGGCGACTACCGGGGCCTTTTGGTATTATTCGGGACGCAATCAAGTACAATTAGGCTGGCTCGATGGACCGGAGACACCGGACTAAAGACGTTTCGGGGGATGGGCTATGCCACTGAGTTTCGGGCGTGGTTCCGGCGTGGCGGTGGTGGAGATACATGGCATCATCGGCTCCCAGGTCCGGGTGTCCTCCTACGCCCGCCTGCTCGACACCATCGCCCAGAGCAAGCGCTACCGGGCGTTGCTGCTGGACATCGACTCGCCGGGGGGCTCCGCCTACGGCTCGGAGATCCTGCACCGGGCCCTGCAAAGGGTCGCGGCGAACAAGCCGGTGCTGGCCTATGTTCGTGGGCTCGGGGCGTCGGGCGGCTATTACCTGTGCTGCGCCGCCAGCCAGGTATTCGCTCTCCCTACGTCGATGGTCGGGTCGATTGGTGTCATCTACCTCCGGCCGGCCCTGGAGCAGCTATTGGCTAAAATCGGCGTCGAGTTCTCCATTTTCAAGGGCGGCAAGTTCAAGGACATGTCGGGCTTCTGGCGCAGTCCCACGGTCGAGGAATCCGAGCGGTTCCAGGAGTTGATCGACGAAATTTACGAGAACTTCGTGTCGGTGGTGGCCGCGGGGCGGGCCTTGGACAAGGAGCAGGTCAGAGAGCTGGCCACCGGCGAGGTGTACACCGGCCTCCGCGGTAAGGAGCTGGGGCTGGTGGACGAGATCGGGGACTTCAACGATGCCTTGGCGGCAGCAGCGGCCGCGGGCCGGACGAGGCCCCGTTCTCGGTGGCTGCAACCACGGCGCAGCCTCTCCCAGCGAATCTTGGGCCGCTCCCCAGGCGGACGGTTCGACGAAGGTCTGACCGCCGGGCTGCAACGGCTGCTTTCCGGCGGCATCTACTACTTGGAGCCTTCCTATCTGGCGGCCGGAAGCTACGATTCCGTTTAGGGGCGCTCCTCCGCCTTGCCCTCCTGCCACAGCGCCTCTTTTTCCACCAGCGGCAGCGACTCGAAATCCAGGCCCCTCTCCGCCGCCAGCGATTCCATCCGCAGGTAGCGGGACTGAAAACGGCGGTTCGCCTGCCGCAGGACGTCCTCGGCGTGGACGCCGATCCAGCGGGCGAGGTTGACCAGGGTGAACATGATGTCGCCCAATTCGTGGACCCGCTCGTCCGGCGTGACCGCCTGCCGGAACTCTTCGACTTCCTCGACAATCTTATCCAAGACGCCGGACACATCGTCCCACTCGAACCCTGCGCGGGCCACCCGGTCCTGCATCAACTGCGCGTAGGCCAAGGCCGGCATTTCCCCCGGAATCCCTTCCACCGGCGACTTGCGGACGCCCGCCTGCCCCCTCTCTTCGGCTTTGATGCGCTCCCAATTCCGTTCGACCTCGCGGGCGTCGCTGACCTCCTCGCCGGCGAACACATGGGGATGGCGGCGCACCAGCTTCTCGTTGATCTTCCGCAGCACGTCGGCGATTTCGAACTCACCGGCTTCGGCGGCGATGTCGGCATGGAAGGCCACCTGCACCAACAGGTCGCCAAGCTCCTCCGCCAGCTTGGGCGGGTCGCCTTGGTCGATGGCTTCCAGGGCCTCGTAGGCCTCCTCCAGCAGGTTGCGCTTGAGGGACTGGTGGGTCTGCTCCCGGTCCCAAGGGCAGCCGCCGGGGGCGCGAAGCCGGGCCACGATGTCGACGAGGGTCTGGAAGCTGCCGAGCTCGGCGTCGGAAAAGGCATGGTTGTTGGCGGGAGTTGTTTCAGGCATGAGTCGATTATATGGAGCGGGCCGTTGCTCCACAAGGCGGCCAGTGTAAACTAGGGCGGAGTCCGCTCATGCCCCGAATTTCTTTGCACTTACGCCATATCCTTCAGCCGCGCCTTCCCCGCCTGCCGATAGCGGCGCGCCTCCGGTGGCTCCCGGCCGCGTTGTTCATCGCGGCGGTGCCCGTGTTTCTGATTACGGCCAGCGTCGCTTGGGCCTTCAACAGTCCGGGCCTCTACCAAGCAGGGTTCGAGAAGTACGACATCTCGCTGCGCAGCGGCATAACCGGCGAGGACCTGCGTCAGGTGGCCGCCGACCTGCGGGGATACTTCAACTCCGGCGAAGAACCCTTGAACGTCCGCACCCGCATCTTCGGCGAGGAAAGAGAGCTGTTCAACGACCGGGAAGTACACCACATGAGGGACGTGAAGCGACTGGTGTGGGGCGTGTACCTGCTGGCGGCGGTGTCGGGGGCTTACCTGCTGGCCAGCATTGGGGTGGGGTTCGCCGGGCGGCGGTCGCGCTACCTGGAGCCGCTGGCCCGGCGCGCGGCCTGGGGCGGAGGCGTCACCGTGGTCCTGCTGATCCTGTTCGGCCTGCTGGCGGCGGTGGCCTTCGACGCCCTATTCCTGCTCTTTCACCAAATCAGCTTCACCAACGACTTCTGGCAGCTTGACCCCCGCAAAGACTACCTGGTGCTGCTGTTCCCGCAAAACTTCTGGTTCGACGCCACCCTCTGGTTCGCGCTAAGAGCGCTGGCGGCAGGGCTGGCCCTAGTCGTCGCGGGCACCGGCTACCTGACCTGGCGGCGGTGGGCGGGACGCAAATAGAAAAGGGGCAGTCTGAATCTGCCCCTTACTGCATGACATACCACAGCGCGCTCGGTACTCTGTTCCCAAAAACTCTCCGCGTTCTCTGCGTCCTCTGCGGTGAAAAAGAGCCTAGTGGCCGCAGCCGCAGCCTCCGCCGCAGCAACCGCCGCCACCGAGGGGCGGGAGGGGGCCGGAGCCGAAGGACGGCTCTTCGCCGGCCCGTCCGACCCGGGCGAACACCGAGATGGCCCGCTTGGCCGGCTGTTCGCAGTTGGGACAATCGGCGCCCACGGCGCTCATCGGCTGGAGTTTGTCGAACTGGTGGTTGCAGGTGGGGCAGTGGTACTCGTACAGGGGCATGGCGTCCCTCCAAATCCAGTGTTGTTGATGGGAAATTTAACCGAACCGGGTGCTGGCGGTCAAGCCTGGTCCGCGTCCGGCGAGCGGCCCAGCACGTGAGAGACGCTGCGGCTCTCGTAGATTCTTCTGCCGGGGCCCAAGGTGAAATACATAGCCCAGAGCCGCCACAATATACGCCATTCCTCGCTATGGAGGTCAGCCTCAATTACCCGCAGGCCAACGGATTCGGCGTCACCGGCACTGAAAAGGTCGAAATGAGATTGTGGGAGGTCAATCAAACGGTCCTTCAAGATTTCATACAACCGCTCCTCTCCCATAGTCCGGTCAGGGTTGCTGAGGAGGTCTCTGGCAAGCAGCGTGTAAGAACTGCCCAAGGCGGCCCGCGCCTCCTGTACGGCGACGGCGGTCAGGTCATCCAGCAGTCTGTCATAAATAGGCGCCGTGGCCGGTTCATCCATCACTTTCTGAACAGCGTCGTCAACTGCGGCGATAATGTCTTTAGCGGCAACGAAGTTTTCGCCATCCCATAACTGCGGGTCAACCGGCCCCAAATCGCTATAGGGAGCCATAACGATGCGATGGGCGCCCAAGGCCAGCAACGTAGCGGCGCTCTTGGCTTCGGTGGGAATGATTACCGTCAGTTCGCGGCATCGGGCCTGCATCGAACGAGCCAGCCGGACAGCGGCCTCTCCATCGCCGCCGGGAGATGCCAGCATCAGGTGCATATCTTCGCTTCGGTCTGCATCGTAGATGACGTCTTCAAGAAACGTTATGCTCTCATTAAGAATCTCGCCAATCATCACGACCAAGCGGCAACCTACCCGGCGTTCGTAATCCGCGATTAGCGCCTGCCTCTCGGAACGGCCAGCGTTTTGCGCTTCAACAAGGGGGCTTCGAGGGTGGTTGATCGACAAAGCAGGTCTTACTCCCCGGTGGGATACCAGCCGGGCAGATACGGGGGTATCTTCGTGATCTTCCGCTTCTTACCCCCGCGGGCGGCCTCGCGGTCGTCCTGAATCGCCCTCTCTATGGTCAGTCTGCGGCGCATCTCGTGATACAGGTCGTCGTATTCGTCGCGTTCTTCTTTGGGCTTGGAGTTGGGCCGGTCAAGCAGCAGGTTTTCGACGGATTCCCTGTCCCAGGGCATAACGGCGCCCTCCTGAATCAATTTTCCGAAAATCGTCTATAATCTCTAATTGCCACTATACGGTCCCCAAATTAGCCACGCAAGCCGGGCGCTTCATCTACCCATACGAGAGCGGCATAGCCGTGCAACCTTTCTGCAGAGAGTTCAGGATGCTTGAGATTTGCTCCCGCGCATAAAACAAAGCCCACAGTACCGGTGGTGGGTGTTCGCCACCATCGCCATCGGAACGTTCGTGTCCGTAATCGACCACGGCACGGTGCTGGTGGCCCTCCCCGAGATCGAAGAGCATTTCCAGTCGGACCTGCCGACGGTGCAGTGGGTAGTCGTCGGCTACGCCCTCGCCATCAGCGCGCTGGTCCTGCCCATGGGCCGGCTGGGCGACATCCTCAGCCGGAAGCACGTCTACATGGCTGGACTGGTGATATTCGTCGGGGCGTCCGCCATGGCCGGGTTCTCGAACAGTCTGGCGATGCTGATCACCGCCAAGGCGCTGCAGGGCATCGGCTCGGCCATGTTGCAGGGCAACGGCATGGCGACGGTCATCTCGGCCTTCCCCGGCTCTGAACGGGGCAAAGCCCTGGGCACGCACATGAGCGTTGTCGGCAGCGGCGCCATCGCGGGCCCGGCGGTGGGCGGGCTCCTGGTGGCGGCCTTTGGTTGGCGGTCGGTGTTCTTCGTCAACGTCCCCATCGGACTGTTCACCATCGCCGTGACCTGGCTCGTCCTGGACGCAGCCCGGCGGGGCGAGGGCGGACAACCGGCGGAACGCCCGGCCTTCGACTGGCTGGGCGCGGCGCTCTCCGGGCTGGCGCTGCTGGCTTTCCTGCTGGTCGTGGGCAACGGCGACCGGCAGGGGTGGGTCTCGCCGGTCATTCTGTCCGGGGCCGCCGTTACCGTGGCGCTGTTCGCGGCCTTCGTCTGGTGGGAACTGCGCTCCCCCTCGCCAATGCTAGACCTTACCCTGTTCCGTAACCGGCTGGTGGCGATGGGAGTCTTGGCCGCCTTTTTGTCCTTCATCGGGATGTCGTCCACCCGGTTTATGATGCCCTTCTACCTGCAACGAGTCTTGGAGTTTTCGCCCCGGGACGTGGGGTTGATTCTGATAGCTCCGGCGGTGTGCATGGTAGTGATAGGGCCGGTAAGCGGGCGGTTGTCCGACCGGTTCGGCTGGCGGACCCTGACCGTCGGCGGGCTGGGACTGTCGGCATTATCGGCGTTGGCCCTGGCGGCGATGCTGACCGAGACCTCGCCGGTGGTGTTGATCATCGGAATGCTGACGGTCCAAAGCGCGGGGATGGCCCTGTTCAATTCGCCCAACAGCAGCTCGATACTGGGGGCAGTGGAGCGCAGCCAGTACGGCGTGGTCTCGGCGCTGACTCAACTGGTGCGCAACTCGGCCAACGTCACCAGCATCGCCATCGCCACCACCGTAGTGGTGACGACCATGGGCTTCCGGGGCGTCGAGCCCAGCCTGGACGCGGTGTCGCCGGCGGTCTCCGAAGCCTTCGTCGCGGGACTGAAGTGGGCGTTCCTGTTGATGGGCGGGATGTTGGTAGTGGGCGTGGGCGTAACGATCGCCCGCGGCGAGCGCAAGACCCAGAGCGGCGGGGCAGTGCCCACGGCCGCCGACTAGACGCCGCGACAGCGTCCGATTGACCGGCCTATGGCGAGGTGGGATACTACCCCCAACCCACGGAGGAAGGAGGAAACATGGCAGACGTCAGGATCGAGATTCGGGAGAACGGGCCCAGCCGGGTCACCGGGACGATTGAAATAGTGGACCAAGAGGGCAACAACTACGCCATCCCCGAGGGGCGATGGGTTACGTTGTGCCGCTGCGGCCATTCCGCCAGCAAGCCCTTCTGCGACGGCTCCCACCGGGATAACAACTTCGAGGCCGCCTCCAAGGCGTTCTAACCGGCAGTTTTCGCCACCGGCGTTCGTTAGGAAACAAGGAACGCGGAGAGTAGGGAATGCCCCTCTCCGCGTTCCTTTGTGCTTGGCGTGAGGCTAATCGGCGCCAACGCAGGCAAACGGGTAGGTCAGTCCCGCGAGGCTTTTCTCCACAAGAAGTAGAGAGCGACCAGTATCAAGACGACGGCCAGCAGTATGAGCAGGCGTGACATTTGCCCTCCGGTTACCGCGGGCGGTGCATCGGCTTGATGGCGCGTACCGAGGCCAGGCGCTCTTCGGCGAGCCGGTCGGCGGCCTTGCCCGTTGGGATTTCCTCACGCTGCGCCATGTCGATTACCCGCCCGGTAATCTCGTAGACCCGTTCGGTCTTCTCCCGGGCCCGTTCCTCACTGTACCGTCCGCCCAGCTCGGCCTCAATATTGATTATCCCGCCGCTGTTGACGATGTAGTCCGGGGCGTAGACGATGCTTCGCCGGTCCAGCTCCTCGCCGTCGGCATCGGTCATCAGCTGATTGTTGGCCCCGCCGGCGATCGCGCGGCATTTCAACCTGGGGATGGTATTGGAATTCAAGACCGCTCCCAGGGCGCAGGGTGAGAATATGTCGCAGTCCACTTCATAAATCTCGTCCGGTCCCACCACCTTCAGCCCCATCTCCCGGGCCCGGTCCAACGCGCCGGGATAAACGTCGGTGACGACGATTTGGGCGTCTTCTTTCAGCAGGTGTCGGGCCGTATTGAAGGCAACCTTGCCGAACCCCTGCATGGCCACGGTCTTGCCGGTCAACGAATCGGAGCCCCAGACCGCGCGGGCGCAGGCTTTCATGCCCATGTACACGCCCAACCCGGTCATAACCGAGGTGTCGCCGCTGCCGCCCATCGTGGTGGGCAGCCCCACCACATGGTCGGTCTCCTGCTTCATGTACTCCAGGTCCCGGCCCGTGCTCCCCACGTCGGTGGTGGTGAGGTAGCGTCCGCCTAAAGAATCCACGAACCGCCCGAAAGCCCGGAGCATCGCCTCGCTCTTCTCGGTGTGGGAATCGGCGATGATCACGGCCTTGCCACCGCCCAGGGGCAGGTCCGCCGCCGCCGACTTGTAGGTCATGGCCCGCGACAGCCGAAGCGCGTCCCGGACGGCCTCCCGCTCCGACTCGTAGGGCCAGATGCGGGTGCCGCCGCAGGCCGGCCCAAGAGTGGTGTCGTGAATGGCGATGATGGCTTTAAGGCCCGAACCGGGGTCGGACATCATCACCACCTGCTCGTGGCCCTCTGCGGTCATTTGGCTGAGAATTTCCATCGTCCAGCATCCTCTTCCCCATTCAGTTTCTCAATATCTATTATAGCGCATTCCTTCTATTATCGTTGCCATCCGGGAGTATAATCTCAGCATCAGGCTGGAGCGGTAACTTCCGGCCAATGCTTAACTGCGGGAGAGTCGCCATGACCCAAGAAGCCATGCACGCGCAGATGGGGGGCGAGACGGGCGGAGCCGAGGAGTTGATTCCGGCCGGCGCCGTGACTTTCGGACTGGAGTACCGGACCCTCCACGACGGCGCCGAAGAGGGTATCTGCATCCACGTCTACGGCGACGAGTTGCCGGGACTGGACAAGGAGCTTTTGCGCTTCGACTGTTTTCGCGTGGCGCCCCACTATCACTACCGGAACGCCAACGTCAAAAAGAACGAGCGCCTGATGCTTGATTTCACTGCCGAGGGCGATCCGCTGTCCTGGACGTTGGACAAGATCAGAAACCGCCTGCCCATCATGTTGATCCGTTGCGAAGCGGAGGACATAGCCCGCACGGTGGAGCAACGGGACATCAATGCCGCTTTGCCCAAGATAGTGGCATGGGCAGAGACGAAGACCCGCCGCCGGGGATAAGACACCACCGCCAGAACCAGTCCGAAAAGCTATTCACAACCGGAGAGATTCCATGCCCCAACAGTATTCCAGTCCCCCGGCGACTACCATCGACACCAACAAGACCTATACCGCGACCATCAATACCAGCAAGGGGTCGATGACCCTGGATCTGTTCGCTACCGAAGCGCCGCTGACGGTCAACAACTTCGTGTTCCTCGCCCGCGAGGGGTTCTACACCGAAGGCAAGTTTCACCGGGTGATCAAGGACTTCATGGTCCAGGGCGGCTGCCCCCGGGGCGACGGCACCGGCGGCCCAGGCTACCGCTTCCAGGACGAGCCGGTGACTCGCCGCTACGTCAAGGGCACGCTGGCCATGGCCAACGCCGGCCCCAACACCAACGGCAGCCAGTTCTTCATCGTTCACGGAGCGGACGCCGGCCTGCCGCCCAACTACACGATCTTCGGGATGCTCACCGGCGGGGAAGACGTGCTCAACGCGCTGGCCGAGTCGCCGGTGTCCCGCGGCCGCGAAAACTCGACCCCGACCGAGCAACTGGCAATCAACAGCATCGCGATTGAAGAGTCGTAGGGCCGGTTCAACGCGGAGCGCGCAAAGAACGCGGAGGGATTCCAGTATTGCCTCCGCGTTTTCTTGTGCCTTAACCCACGCCTTCTTGGCTCGGCTCAGCTTTTGGCGCAACGGGTGCGGCGGACGCGCTCTCAGGAAACAGAAGGCGCCCAGCAGCGTCAGCCCGGCCAGTATCAGAAAGCCGATGACATCTCCCTGTGTGTTGTACAGCCATCCGGCCAAAGGGCCGACGATCAAGGCCGTTAGCCCCGTGAAAAAGCCGAACAGCCCCAGAATAGTAGCGAGGGAGTTCGTACCGACAGAGTCACGACCCATAAGGTCACAACGTAGGAAACAAGCACAGTGGTCGCCGCCATGACGACGCCAATCAGCGCAACCAGCCACCAGCCGTAGAAGACGCCGCGACCGCCGCGTCCCCCCAATATGTTCAGGCGTCCCAAACCGAAGATGCCACTCCCTCACCGCTACTCCAACGGAAACAACGCCTCCGATTTGTCCAGCCCGGAAACCGCGTAAGTCACGCTCGCGCCATCAAATACGCCGGCGCGGTAGCTACGATCCCGGCGCTGCGGCAGGCGCCGGTTGCGGCATCGGCCTCCTGGTGGGCCGCCGGGACATGAGGAAGCAGACGGCCCCGAAGGCGTTGAGACCCGCCAGAATCAGGAAGGCTAGCTCGTAAGTCCCATACCTGTCGTACATCCAGCCGGCGAAGGGCGCCGCGACCAAAAGCAGCACGTTCATCGGGACGGTGGAGAACCCGAGTATCTTGCCGAAAGACGCCGTGCCGAAGTAGTCGGCGCGAATGGCCACCGTCAGCGGGTTTCGTCCACCGAATCCCGCGCCGAACAGGATGCCGAAGACATAGAACATAGGAAGGGTCTGGGCGAATACCAGCACCATCACTCCCGCAGCCTGCACCGAGGTAAAGAAGGCCAGCCCCACCCGTTTGGACATCCGGTCTCCTACGTAGCCGCCCACCAATTGGAATCCCATGGCCACCGCGGTGTAAACTATCACCACGAACCCCGCGTCCTCCAGCTCGTAGCCTTTGTCCACCATCATCAGTCCGAGGTGGGTCATGATCGCCAAGATCACCATCGAAGTGAAGCCGTGGCCCAAGGAGATGAACCAGAATGCCGGGGTGCGGAGCGCTTCGGATGCGGTCAGGTCTTGCTCCCGGGGCGCGCCGGGCGATGTGACGGAAGCGTCGGTGGGCGGAGGTTCTCCATCGGGCAGGGCCCCATAGTCGTCCGGGTTGTTTCGCAGCAGTCTGGACAGAGGGGCCGCCAAGACCAGAATCGTTATGCCCACTATCATGGCGGTCATCCGCCAACCGATGCGGCCGGGTTCGTCGTCCACCGTCCAAGCAATGGTTGGAATCAGCAGCAACGCTCCGAGACGGCTGACCACGTTGGACCATCCGATGGCGGAAGCGCGGCGGCGGTTGAACCACTTGTTGAGCATGGTCATCAGGGGAATCCAACTGCCCAACCCTTGGCCAAACGCCATCAAAACATAGGCCA
Source organism: Dehalococcoidia bacterium (assembly GCA_965197575.1). GTDB lineage: Bacteria > Chloroflexota > Dehalococcoidia > Lucifugimonadales > UBA3495 > VXOI01. The sequence continues at coordinate 2,849,223 of OZ240214.1, read as the reverse complement.
GGTAGAACATCCAAAGGTTGTCCACCTGAGAAAAGAAGAGGAACGCCCCGCCCAAAATGACCAGCCCGACGAACACCATGAGGCGGGTGCCCACCTTGTCGGTCAGGTAACCTTCGAGCGGGCCGACCAGACCGCTTTCAATGCGGGTGAAAGTGAGGGCGAACCCCAACTGGGCCCGGCTCCAGCCGAACTCCCGCTCCAAAGCCACGGCCCAAACCGTTATCGCGTGGAACAGGGGAACGGTGGCGATGACCATGATAAGGCCGGTGATGCCGACCAGCCACCAACCGTAAAACACCGAACGAGGGTGGGTGATTCCGTAGAGCGGGTTGCCTTGGCCGAAGATTCCAGCGCCTCCTGCGGTTACACTGGGCTAATCCGCCCGCACCATTAGCGAAGCATATCACAAATCGCTATATTCCGTCTGCGGTATTATCGGAATCTGTGCCTCTAGCCGCTAGCCAGAATTCATAGGCGCGGTTCTTGGCGATGCCGAAGGCGGCGGCGGTCCGGGCCACGGCGTTGCGGGACCGGACTCCGGAAGCCCGGAGCTCCGCCATGTAGCGGGAGATTTCCGCCTCGTCCGCTCCGGCCAGGTCCGTCGATTGGCCGGCAACAGATGCGCCGCCGCCTTCCACCACCAGAACGAACTCGCCGCGCGGCTCGGTGAAACGCTCCAAGGCCCCGGACGCCGTTCCCCGAAAGACCTCTTCGTGGAGCTTGGTCAACTCCCGGCACACCGCGATAGGGCGGTCGCCCAACACTTGCGCCACGTCGGCCAGCGTCGCCCGCACGCGGTGGGGCGCTTCGAATATCACCAGGGTGCGCCCGGCGGAACCCGAGGCCCGCAGCGTCTCTTGGCGCTCCCTCCTGCGCCGCGGCAGGAACCCCAGAAAGACGAAGGAGTCGCCGGGAAAGCCCGACACCGCCAGCGCGGTAGTGACGGCCGACGGGCCCGGCACCGACTCTATCCTGAACCCTTGGGACGCCGCCGCCAGCACCAATTCCCGCCCCGGGTCGCTCACCCCCGGCATCCCGGCGTCACTCACCAGAGCCACGTCGTGCTCTTCGAGGGCCTGCAACACCGGCTCCAGCCGCAGCCGCCAGTTGTGTTCGTGGAAGCTGACCAGCCGCGGCCGCGCCCCCAGATGGCTCAGGAGCCGCCGCGTAACCCGCGTGTCCTCGGCGGCCACCAGCGAGACCTCCCGCAGCACCCGCGCCGCCCGCAGCGACAGGTCTTCCAGGTTCCCGATGGGCGTGCCGACGACGTAGAGGGTTCCGGGCATACTCCCGGCCTTATTCTTAAAGGTAGAGAAAAGAGAGGACGCGGAGATTTATGGGCTTCCCAAAGCTGCCAACCCAAACATATCAATATCTGTCTGATCAAGGAACAGGACTCGCCTGGTGCGCTCCTCCATAAAGAGGGCAAAGCGCCGAATAAAGTCGCGGCCCAGAATAGACGGAACCTGATGACATGATTCCGAGATATATAGCAGGAATGGGGTAGAGTAACTCTGAACCGACAATCGGGACTCCACAATTCTCATTGGCGTGGCGCCACCAACCCCGATACTCGTCCCGCCATCGGGGAGGGCGGCGATATTCAGGCCAACGCTTTCCGCCATCACGCGAGAAAGAGTTGTACGTTCAGCCCCTGTGTCAACGAGCAAATCAACCCCTTTGGTCCCGATGCTCGGGTCATGGGGAAAATCAAAGTAGCATCGGAGAAAGGGGAAGTTACGGCTACCCACGTAACTGAAGTGGCCGCTAATCATCATCCAAATCCCAGTTGCTCCCTACCAGGAATGTCCTATCTTCGGCCATAAATTCCCAAAGCGCTTCGTTATGAGCGATGCCCTGCTTAAGAAGCAGGGCTTCCGCATCAAAGTAGTTGGCGGCAGCGGCGACCACTCGCTGCCACTTGACGGCAATCCACTGGTTGGGGTACTGCGCCAGCAGTGCGGCATAGTTATTTCTGAAGAACGCCCCGTCCTTTCCCAACTCCTTCAAGGATTCTTTGTGTTTGTCCATATCGTCCTTATCTGACAGGCGGCCTGTATCTTCCACCCAATGCGCCGGTTGAACGCTCTTGTCGGCGGCCGGTTCGCTGAACAGCGTCACTGCTTCCCCCTTTCCAGTCTGATGCGCTTATAGTAAACCTCGACTTTAATCCAGGTAAGCTGTTTCTTGGCCCTTTCCGGGCAATCGGCGAAGGCGAACCGGGTGAGCCAAGCCCGTTCGCCTGCATCCAGGGTCTTTCAGTTTTCGGCGGACGATAGCCGAGCCCGCGGGCAACCACAAGGGTTGCCCCTACCATACATTCCGCCCCCAAGCGTAGGGGCAGCCCTTGTGGCTGCCCTGGGTCAACAATTGAAAGACCCTGCGCCTGCCGCGAAAGGCTTGCCGGAATTCGTAATATACAGTAAGCTGGCCCCGTTGCCGGAACCTGCCGGACCGTCATCACGACACCGCGATTCATAATACCGCACCTCCGGGGGGAACCCATGCCGAGACTTACCGGGGCGCACCTTTTTATCCGCTGCCTTAAACAGGAAGGAATCGAGAAGGTGTTCACCATCGTGGGGGACACCATTCTGCCGTTGGTGGACGCCGCCGAGGACGAGGGAATACAGTTCATCGACACCCGCCATGAGGGCGCGGCGCTGCACATGGCCGACGGCTATGCCCGGATAACGGGACGACCGGCAGTGGGCATTTTCACCGGCGGGCCCGGCTTCTCCAACGCTATCTCGGCCCTGCCGGCCATCTACACCTCGGAGAGCCCGGTGGTGTTCGTCGCCGGTTGCGCCGAGCTGCCGGAGAAGGGCATGACCACCTTCCAGGAAATCGACCAGGTGAGCATGGCCGCGCCCGTGACCAAGGGCTCGTGGCTGATTCACGACCGAAAGCGCATACCGGAGTTCGTGGCCACCGCCTTCCGCGCCGCGACCACCGGGCGCCCCGGCCCGGTGCATCTCACCCTCCCCATTGACCTGCAGGACCAAGAAATCACGGAAGAAGAACTGCCCCGTTACCTGCCCCAGGAGTACCGTCCCACTGGCCGTCCCCAAGGCGACCCGGCCTTGATCCAAGAGGCGGCGGCGTTGTTGCGCGGAGCGCGGAGGCCGGTAATCATCGCGGGCAATCCGGCGCGCTATTCGGTGGTCCCGGAGCAACTGGAAGCTCTGTCCGAGGCCACTGGCATTCCCACCTTCACCGTGGAGCAGTCGCGGGGCCTGCTGGACGACGAACATCCACTGTGCTTCGGCTACGCCGATGGGGCTCTGAACCCCACGGCCCGGCGGTTCCGGGAGGCCGACGTGGTGTTGCTGCTGGGCAAGCGCCTGGACCACCGCTACCGCTACGGCGGAGTGTTCTCCGGCGACGCCAAGCTGATTCAGGCCGACCCGTCGCCGGCGGAAATCGGACGCAACCGCGGCGTGGCCGTGGGCATCCAGGGCGACCTGGGCGCGGTGGTGGAGCAACTCACCGCCGCCGTCGGCAGCGGTTCCCGCGCTTCTGGTTCCCGCGCTTCTATAGAGGACAAGGGGCCGTGGGTGGAGCAGCTTCGGCAGGACCGGGCCGCTTGGGAGCAGGAACTCCGGTCCAAGGCGACCGGCGAAGACCCGATGCACCCTCTGGACGTCTATACCGGCCTGGAGGAGCACCTGGATGACGACACGGTTATCATCTTCGACGGCGGCGACTACGTGCAGTGGGGCCGGGCCTACATGAAAGCCCGGAAGCCGGGGCGGTTCATGCGGCTGGGCCCGCTGAGCCATCTGGGGGCTGGGATTCCCTACGGGATGGCTGCCAAGCTGGCCCATCCGGAAAGCAAGGTAATGGTGTTCATCGGCGACGGCGCGTTCGGCTTCTACGCGATGGAGTACGACACCTGCATCCGGCACAACCTGCCCATCACCACCGTGCTGGGCAACGACGCCACCTGGGGCATCGACAAGACCTTCCAGGTGGCCTACTACGGCCGGGCCGTGGGGACCGACCTCCGGCACATCCGCTACGACAAGATGGTGGAAGCCATCGGCGGCTTCGCCGAGCACGTCGAGAAGCCCGGAGAGGTCGGCGCGGCGGTGGGCCGGGCTTTGGCGTCGGGCCGTCCGTCCTTGGTGGACGTTACCGTGCGCTCGGGAGCGAGCCCGCTGGCCGAGGCGATGATCGCCCGCCGCACCGGCGGTTAGGAGCCAGCCCTTTGCCTGCGGAGCGCCGTCCTTCGAGACTGGCTCCCTTGCTTGGCCTGAGTGCGCGGGCGGCGAGAGGAAGCCCTGCTAAGGTCGAGACGATAATCGTCGGCTATCGCCCCAGTTTAGCGATGAATCGCAAAAATAGCTCCGCGATAGGACAAATATTGCGGCTCTCGCTAAAGTATATCCCAACAACGAATACGATAAAGGCCGAATAATAGGGTTGACAAACAATTTGGGGGAGCGTTATCGTTAGCGCCAAGGCTAACAACCCGTTAACCGGCGCATTATATTTTTGGGAGGGCAGGTATGCTAAAGATTGGCCACGAGGTCGTAAGGCCTGGCAAATACCAAGGCGATGCGTCCGTCACGATTACGGTACCGGAAGAATTGGAGTCGGTGCCGGGGATCCCCCTGACGCCCCGTGAGGTAGACTGGTACGCTAGGGAATATCCCCTGGAAACCATGAACATCACGGAAAGGGCTTCCCGCGACTGGGCGAACGGTATCCGCGACCAGCACGTAGAGATGCGTGAGATCCGGAAAGAGCACGACAAGCTCAACCGCCCCCTGATTTTGGCCGCCCGCTTGACCGGCGACCAAGAGCCGACCGCCGAGCCCACCGGTGACGACGTCACCGAGGCGATCAAGAACAAGGCCCGTGAGCTGGGCTACGTCGAAGTGGGCATCACTGCCTACGACCACCGGTACACCTACCAGAGCAAGAAGGAGTGGATCAAGTTCCCCCACGCCATCTGCCTGGCCTACGAGCAGGACTTCGAGCCCACCCAGACCATCCCCAGCATCGACGCCGAGATCGTGCACTCCAGCACCTATCGGACCGAGGGCGCTGCCGGTCTGGAGATAGCGAAGTTCATCCAGGGTCTCGGCTACCGGGCGCAGGTTCACAGCCCCAACGACAACACCGGGCCCTACATCCCGATGATGGTCGCTGCCGGCATCGGCTCCCTGGGCGCCTGCGGGTACCTGCTCACCCCGCACGTCGGCTCCCGCTGCCGCATCATGATCATCACCACCGACGCCAACGTCAGCTATGACGAGCCGGTAGACTACGGCATTCACGCCTTCTGCCAGGTCTGTCAGGTCTGCGTAAACCGCTGCCCGGGCCGCGCCCTGATGCGCGACAAGATCTGGTGGCGGGGCATCGAAAAGAACAAGCTGTACTTCAAGCGCTGCCGCCCCGTCATGGCCCGCTACCTGGGCTGCGGTATCTGCATGAAGGTTTGCCCCATCCAGAAGTACGGCATGTCCACTGTGATGGAGCACTACGCGGCCACCGGCCAGGTGCTGGGTAAGGGCACCCATGACCTGGAAGGCTACGAACTCGAGGGCAAGGGCTACTTCGGCCCTGGCGAGCTCCCCGTCTTCGAGCGCGAGTTCTTCTCGGCCATGCCTCACGGCGACACCGAAGAGTTCGCTTTCGACAACTTCAAGCAGCAGGCACTGGACGCCGGCGGTGTCATCAGCGACGAGTTGATGGAAGAGCTTCGGCAAGAGGTATCCCGCGGTCTGTCCCAGAGCCGCGACAACCTCGAAATGATGGAAGAGGAAGACTACATCTAGTAGCCCTCCAACCCCACCATTGGCAACCCAAAGGGGCCGACGATTCGTCGGCCCCTTCTCCTTTCGCCGCAGGGTCATATTCCCTCAGTACGCGGCAACAACTCTATTTGTCGGTGTCGGTCTCCCCCTGGGGCAACAACCTGTCCTGTCCATCGACTTCGCCCACGACGGGGCCGTGACCATCACCGAGTTGTAACAGCGCGGTTCCAGCCTAAAGCTGGAAGTCCACTACCGGTGCGCCGGCCGATGCGGGCTGGTCCTGCTTCAGAGCCTCGGCCAGCCGGGACAGTTCCGACTCGTAGGCGGCGCGGTCGTCTTTATAGCCGCGCAGGTCGAAGACCGTATGTTCCGCCGAGAGGTTGCGGGCCGACCGGCCCGACGGCCGGACCAGGGTGTTGTCGGCGGAGGCGAGGAACAACACCCATTTATCTTCCGACAACTGCCGTTCCTTGGCTTGGGTGATGTCGTTCAGGATCGCCTCGGTGTCCAAGGCGCGGGCGGTTCCGACCACGACCATCTTGTCGTAAGTCCGCACCCACCGCTCGACCTCCTCTTGGTCCGAGGTGCTGTGGCGGTCGACCAGGGCGCTCCCCCGGACACGCTCGGAAAACACCCAGGAGCGCACGCCCAAGGCATTCAGGTCTGCGCTGACGATGCTGGCGAACTCCTCATCCTCGTCCCGGCAGGAAATGTAGACTTGGTGCAGCAGGAACGGCACCCCGGAAATGGCCGACTGGAAGTCCATGATCGAACCCGGTATCCCGGCGGCGGCGAGGAAGGCGGCTGGCAGCCGGCCTCCCGACCGGTAGAGGGTGTCGACGCCGATGGTGCTGGGGGCGTCGTGACGCGCCTCACCCAGTCCTTGGGCGACGGAAAGGTCGCAGTCTTGGAAGACGGTGTAGCCCAAGAGGCTGCCGGCCATCCGTGCGCCGCTGAACTCCGCGCTCCAGAACTGGGTCTGGTAGAAATCGCTGCCGGTCATGGTCGCGTCCGTCAAGTTGGCGCGCACCAGTGCGGCGCCGGCAAAGCTCGCGCCGCTCAGGTCGGCCCCGGTAAGGTTCGCGCCGGTAAGGTTGACCCGCGAGAGATTGGCGTTGTTCAACTTGGCCCCGGTGAGGTTGGCGTCGGAAAGGGTGGCACGGTCCAGGTCCGCGCCGGAGAGGTCCGCGCCCGACATGTTTGCGCCGCGGAGGTTAGCTCCGTTGAGCCGGGCCCGGCTGATGTCCGACTCCCTCAAATTGGCGTGGTAGAGGTGACAGGGGTTCATATGGCAGCCGGAGAGGTTGGCCCGTTGCAGCACCGCGCCCATCAAGTCGGCGTTGCGCAGGTCCGCGCCGCTGATGTTCACCTGCGGCATACGGACGTAGCTCATGTACGCGGCGTTCAGGTCCAGTATCTCGTTGGGGTTGTTTTCCCTCCAGCGGGCCACGGTGTCCCGGCCACGCCTGGCGAGTTGAACGTGTTCCATGTTGGCCATAATCGTCGCTCCAGGACAGCTTTATGTGTGGTCGGTGCAGGGCTGGGTGCAAGGCACGAAAATTTTAGCACACGGAAGCCCTCGCCAAACCCTCCTTGATACCGAAGAATGCCGGAAGGAGCCTGTCAGGAAGGGGTCTGGATGATGGCGCGGCGATGGGTGCCTTCGCCGATTTTGCTGTCGCCATTGTACGCCTCGACCCGGAAGGTGAGACGGTTGCGGTCTATTTCGGTTAGCTCGGCGCGGGCGGTGATGGTGTCGCCGATGTCGGCCGGGGCCAAGTGGCGGACATTGACTTCGAACCCAACCGTCGTCTCCTCATTCGACAAGTGCCCGACGACGGCATCCATCGATGCCTGCTCCATCAACTGGATCATTGAAGGGGTGCTGTACTTGGGCACGTGGGGCGCCACGTTATGCTCGCTGACCACTGTCTGCGTCTGTCCCTGGAGTCCGGGCTTGAAGTGCGGGCCTGGCATGGCTGGCTAACCCTCCGCGATAATCCCCGCTATTCGGGTTCCAGGTCGTCGGTGTCCATCTCGTACCAGAGTACTTCGGAGGACTCGATGTTGGGCCGGATACGGTCGTCGAAGCGCAACCCGGCGACGGCTGCATATGCGGCCATGCCCGTAAACCGGGTCAGGAAGCCAGCGTTGCGGATGGCCCTTTCCGTGTCCCTTCCGTCGACCGTGTAGGAGACCTCCACAGCCACGTAGCAACTCTCGCCCGCCTGGTCCGTCGCCTCCATCACGAGGTCGGCCCGGTAGAAGCTCCTGAGCTGGTTGCGAGGAATGGCAGCTGAATCGCTCAGTTGGCTCAGGCGCAACAGGTCTCCTGAGGCCAGGGTACGCACCAGCGTGAAGCCCAATTCCCAAGCGATCACAGCGTCCTCGCGTCGAGCCGAGTTCCTGGCGTGCGCTCCTTTAAGCGGCCCTAGGTCGACCCGTATCCCCTGCACGTCGCTTTTGAGTTGCCGAACGTCGCTCTTGAGTTCCTGCACGTCGCTCTTGAGCTCCTGCACGTCGCTCTTGAGCTCCTGCACGTCGCCTTCCAAATTATCGAGACGCTGGTTGGTGACCGTAGCGAACTGGGCGAATTTCTCCGGCAGTTCCATGAGCTCGCGGGTAGCGAATTGGGCGAACTTCTCCGGCAACTCCATGAGCTCGCGGGTGAGCAGCCGGGCGCGCAGGGCTTCAACCCACTGCGGGTTCTCGTCCAGCAGCTTGATCAAGTCCTCTATGTTATTGATGGTGGTCATGGCCTCCCGGCCATTATTATATAACGTCGGGACGGTGAAGCGCAGTGGTTCTTGAATGGGGGTTGCCAGTGGAGTACCATTCAGATTGCGTTATGGTTGAGAAGAGAGATTTCCTTTCGGTAACCGACATCACCCCGGACGAGACCCGGCGGCTGGTCCAACGCTCGGCCCAAGGGAAGAGCCGTCCGCCGGGGCAGCCCTTGGCTGGCAAGTCGGTGGCGTTGCTGTTCGAGAAGCCTTCGCTTCGCACACGGGTCAGCTTCCAGGTGGGCATTCAACAGTTGGGCGGCTATTCGTTGTTCATGGGAAGGGAAGAAGTCGGACTCGGCGGTCGTGAGCCGGTCTCCGACGTGGCGAAAGTGCTGTCGGGATACGTCGATTGTATCGTGGCGCGCGTTTTTCAGCACGAGCACCTGGTCGAGTTGGCCCGGCACGCCAGCGTTCCGGTGGTCAATGCCCTCTCCGACCGGGAGCACCCCTGCCAAACGATGGCCGACCTGCTGACGATCTATGAGCACAAGGGCGGGCTGGACGGCCTGTCCCTGGCCTACGTCGGCGACGGCAACAACGTCGCCCGCAGCCTGTGCCTGGCGCTGCCGGGCGTGGGCATGAGCTTCACCAGCGCCTCGCCCCACGGATATGCGCTGGACCAAGCAACCACCGCCCAAGCCGAGACGCGGGCCAGCAACGGCGCAACGGTTCGCGCCATCGTCGACCCGGCGGAGGCGGTAGCCAACGCCGACGTGGTCTACACCGACGTTTGGGCCAGCATGGGCCAGGAAGACGAGGCGGAGTCCCGGCGCAACGACTTCGACGGGTACACCGTCGGCCCGGAGTTGATGTCCAAAGCCAAGCCCGGCGCGCTCTTCATGCACGACATGCCAGCCCACTATGGAGAGGAAGTGCCGCCGGGAATGCTGGAACACCCGCAGTCGGTGGCGTTTCTGCAGGCCCACAACCGCCTGCACGCCCAGAAATCGGTGCTGGAGTTCCTACTGGCAGGCGGCTAGACCATATGCCCCTACCGATCGTCGCCATAATCGGACGCCCCAACGTGGGCAAGTCTTCGCTGTTCAACCGCATCGTTGGCTGGCGTCATGCCATTGTGTCCGACATCGCTGGCACCACCCGCGACCGGCTGATGTCGGAGGCCGAATGGGACAACCATCGGTTTATCCTGCTGGACACGGGCGGGCTGGAGTCCAACCCCGAAGGCCAGATCCGCGAGAAGGTCCAGGAGCAGGCCGAAATGGCTATGTCCGACGCCGACGTCATCGTCCTGATGACCGACGTCGCCGACGGGCTGACCCCTTCGGACATGATCGCCGCCGCCCGTCTCCGCACCACCATGAAGCCGGTCGTGCTGGCGGTGAACAAGGTGGACAACGACAACCGGGAGTTCGACACCCCCGAGTTCTACGCGCTGGGGATGGGCGATCCGGTGCCCATCAGCGCCTACCACAACTACGGCATATACGACCTTATGGACCGGGTGCTGGACCACCTGGAACCCAACCTACCGCTATCCGGCCCCGAGGACGACGACTTCGACGACACGGACGCGGAGCCGACCGAAGAGTTGGTTGCCGATCCTTTGGCGGAACTGAAGATCGCCATCGTCGGCCGCACCAACGTCGGCAAGTCGCTGCTGCTCAACGGCATCCTGCAACAGGAACGCTCCATCGTCAGCACTATAGCGGGCACCACCCGCGACGCGCTGGACACCCAGTTCGACTACCGGGGGCGCGAGGTGGTGATGGTCGACACCGCCGGAATGCGCCGCCGCGGCCAGGTGGAGCGAGGGATCGAGAAATTCAGCGTGATCCGGGCTGTGGGCGCCGTGGACCGTTGCGACATCGCCTTCATCGTAGTCGACGCATCGGAATTGGCGACGGCCCAGGACACCCACATCGCCGGGCTGGCCTGGGAGATGGGCCGCGGCGTGATCGTGGTGGTCAACAAGTGGGACCTTCGGACCGACCAGCGTTTCTACGCCCAGATGGAGGCCGATGCTGTGGTGCGGCAGCGGCTCCATTTCATGCCATACGTCCCCATCTGCTTCACCTCGGCGCTGAACCAAGACGGGCTGAGCGAACTGATGGACACCGCCCTCGACCTTTGGAACGAGCGCCGCAAGATCGTCACCGGGCGCGACCTCCAGTTCATGCTGGCCGACGCCATGGCAGACCTCATGCCGCCCTTGGTGCGCCGCCACCGGGGGATGCGGGCCCGGATCAGCCGGGTGCGGCAAGTCGGTATCAACCCTCCCACTTTCCTCTTTACCGTGAACAACCCGCAACTGGTACACTTTACTTACCGGCGCTACTTGGAGAACAAGATCCGCGATTCCTTCGGGTTCGACCGGACGCATCTAAGGCTGGTGTTCCGACGGGAATGACGCGCCTGCCCGCAACCCTCTTGGTACAAGCGTTGGCCGTTCCCGCTATCGTTGGCGGGGTGGCGGCGGCGTTGCTGACCATGCAAGACAGTCCGGCGGCGGCCCAGTATCTGGTGGTGCTCGCCCTTTCCTACCTGCTGGCTTCCTTGTCTTGGGGGTATATGCTCTTGCGCTGGCGGATGGGCCTCGACGTGCGGGAATACGGCAGCAGGAGCACCGGCATGTCCAACGTGCTGCGCACCGGCGGCGGCAAGGCGGCGGGGGCGGTGTCGGTGCTGGACGTTGGTAAAGGGGTGCTGGCCGTGGTCTTGGCTCGTGAGATCATCGGTAGCGCGACTGCTGAAGTTGCCGCTTCGCTGGTGGCCTTGGTCGGGCACAACTGGTCGGTGTTCCTCCGTTTTCAGGGCGGCCGCGGCGTCCTCACCGCCCTCGGCGGACTGTCGATGATGACGCCGGTGCCGGCCGTGGTGGCCACCGCCACCTTCTTGGCGACCGCCTTCTTGAGCCGCTACATCTCCCTCGGCTCGATCATCGGCGTGTTGGCCGGCGGGTTTTGCCTCATCGGTCTGGCCCTGGCGGGGTGGTACTCGAATACCTATATGTCCTTCGCGGTCGCTGCCGGGTCGATGATCATCTGGCAGCACCGGGGCAACATTCAGCGCATCCGGGACGGCAAAGAGCGACGCTTGGGCCAAGCGGCCACCCGCGATGAATAGTCTGCCGCCGTTTGGGAGCGATTTCAGGTGGTTGCCCCTTGGCTGACCGGACTGTAATAGTTGGGGCCACCACTTGGGGCACCACCCTCGCGCTGCTGGTGGCTGGCAAGGGAGCGCGGGTCACGCTGCTGGCCCGCTCGGTGGAGGAGGCGGAGCGTCTCAAAACTCAAGGCGAGAACTCCCGGTTTCTGCCCGGCGTCCCGTTCCCCGGCGCCCTCAGCGTTTCCGGATCGTCCGATGCGGCACTGGCGTCGGCAGAGGTCGTGGTGCTGGCCGTGCCCTCGCACAGTTTGCGCGAGAACGCTCGGCGGATACGAGAGGGCCTGCCCGCCGACGCGGTGGTGGTCAGCGCCGCCAAGGGACTCGACCTGGAATCGGCAGAGCGGATGAGCGACGTGCTGGCCGAGGAACTGCCCGAACGAAATCACCCCGGAATTTGCGCGCTGTCCGGGCCGAACCTGGCCAAGGAGATCGTGCAAGGCAAGCTGGCGTCCACGGTAATAGCGGGACGCACGCCCGAAGCGGCGGCACGGGCCCAAACCTTGCTGATGTCCAGCCGGTTCCGCGTCTACACCAGCAACGACCTGGTCGGCGTCGAGTTGGGCGGCGCGCTGAAGAACATCGTGGCCTTGGGCGCCGGAATCTGCGACGGGCTGGAGGCGGGGGAGAACGCCAAAGCCGCGTTCGTCACCCGTGGGCTGGCGGAAATCACGCGGCTGGGCGTTGCCGCCGGCGCATCGCCCCTCACCTTCGCCGGGCTGGCCGGGTTGGGCGACGTAATCGCCACCTGCGCCAGCCGCTTCAGCCGGAACCGTTACGTGGGGGAGCAGTTGGCCTTGGGCCGCTCTTGGCCGGAGGTGCGCGAGTCGATGGACAACGTTGCCGAAGGGGTGAATGCCACCCAAGCCGCCCTGATCAAAGCCCGGCAATTGGACGTGGACATGCCCATCACCGAGACCACCTACCGCGTTCTCCACGAGGGCCTCTCTCCCCGGAAGGCGGCGGTCGAACTGATGGAGCGCCCCGCCCGCTCGGAGTTCTAACCCAACAGGGCCTCAGCCCGCCCGCCGACTCCTAGCGGAGCCAGCCCAGTTGCAGGCCGGGTATGCGCTCCAGCAGCCACGCGGCGGCCGACCGGCGGTGGCACGGGGTCCCGGCGGGCTCGAAACAGAGCAGGGTCAGGTCGGTCTCGGGGCTGATTCCTTCCAGCCATTCACGGAACCCCTCTTCCGTCCCCGCCGTTTGCTCCAATTGCTCCCGGTAGCGTTGGTCCAAGCCGCGAAAGTCGATTGCTCCGGCGCGATACTCGGTTAACAGCGCGCGGGACGGGTAGAGGAAGGGCTGCACCTCCCAGTCCGTCCGCTTGCCGCGGGGATGGGCGCGGGAAATCCGGTAGCGCACGCCCTTCCAGTTGCCCGGCTCGTAGAAGCTGGCAGTGTAAAGCATGACCGGGCTACAGTCCCCGTTCCAGCGCCATCCTGCGGCGGAAAGCCTGTCTCCAAAAGAACAGCGCAGCACCCACCAGGATCACACTGATGTAAGTAATCATGCGGTCCACCAACACCAGCGCGGCGGCGGAGTTGGCGGTTAGCCGGGAGAACCGGACGGCCAGCCCCGCCACCCCCGATTCCACCGCTCCAACTCCACCCGGTGTGGGCACCAGCGACAGCAGCGAGTTGGCCAGGGTCAGGAAGATGACCAGCGGGAAGCTCACTTCCAGGTCCAGCGCCCGCACCACCAGGAACATGCGGCCCACCTCGGCCATCCAGCCCAACAACCCCAGGGCGGTGGTGAGCGGCAGCCGTTGGAAACTTCCCATCGTCCCTTGATGGAAGTTTTCGTAGCGGGAGGCCAGCCAGCCGGGCAACTTCCTCGACATGAACCCTCTTCCCCAGAACATTACGCCCAGCACCACCGCGAGCAGCACGGCCAGCGCCACCGCCGGGCCCAATACAGACCAAGCGGCGTTGTCGTTCCAGTCCACCAGGAAGGGCACTGTGATAATCAGAAGGGCCACCACCAGCACCGTGTCGAGGGCGCGCTCGGCCAGAATGGTGCCGATGGCGCCGGAGAACGTGGCGTCGTGTTCGTCCTGGTACAGGTAGGCCCGGAAAGCGTCGCCCAAGCGGAGCCAGCCGATTGAGTTGGCGAACCAGCCCAGCAACACCAACTGGCTACAGTAAAAAACGCCCGGCGTCCGCCCGGACTCGCCGCTGGTGTGTTGCAGCAGCATCCGCCAGCGCGCGCCCCTGAAGCCAAAGGTCGTGTAGTGAACGGCGAAGGCGGCGGCCAGATACCAAGGGTTGGCGCTCCTCATGCGCTCCCAAGTCACGCCCAAGTCCACGTCGAACCGCGTCACCAGGAAGAGCAGGAAGCCGCCCGCCACCGCAACCGACACCAAGGCGGGCAGCGAGAAGAGCCGCCGTTTTAGCGCGCCGAAACCGGGCCGCTCACTGCCGCCAGAACCATCGTCCGACCGTCTCACCATGCGGGCGCTGTGAGGGCGGTCAGCGCAGTTCCCGGGGCAGGGTGAACGAAACGTCCTCTTCGACGCCGCTCAGCATGATGACCTTGTCGGGAGACAGGGCGTCGATAACGTTTTCCACCAAGACTTCCGGCGTGGACGCCCCCGAGGTTATCCCTACCCTTTGCTTGTTTTCGATCCAGGCCGGGTTGATTTCCTCGGGGCCGTTGATCAGGTACGACGGCACCCCTTGGGCGGCGGCAACCTCCCGCAGGCGGTTGCAGTTGGAGCTGTTCTCGGCCCCTATGACCAGCACAAGATCGACGTCCCCCGCCATTTTGGTCACCGCGTCCTGCCGGTTGGTGGTGGCGTAGCAGATGTCGTTGCGGACCAGGGCCTGCGGGAATCGCGCCTGGATGGCCTGGATGGCGTCGGCCGTGTCCCGCACCGACAGGGTGGTCTGGGTGAGGACGGCGATTCCTTCCCCCTCGCTCCATTCGGGCAGCTCCCCGCCGGCCTTTTCAGTGTGGGAGTCGTCCACCAGCGTCATTTCCACCTGGCCCATGGTGCCGCGGACTTCCTGGTGGCCCCGGTGGCCCACCAACAGCACCTTCTTGCCCTCCCGGTGGTACTTCTTGGCCTCGTTGTGCACCCTGGTCACCAGCGGGCAGACGGCGTCGATCACCCGCAGGTTGCGCGCCCTGGCCTTCTTGAAGTCCTCCGGCGGCGAGCCGTGGGCCGAGAACACCACCAGCGAGCCTTCGGGCACCTCCTCTACTTCCTCGACCGTGATTGCGCCGCGGCTTTCCAGGTCGTTGACCACGTGCGGGTTGTGCACGATCTGGTGCTTGACGTATACCGGGGGGCCGAACCGCTTCAAGCAAATATCCACCACGTCGATGGCCCGCACGACCCCGGCGCAGAAGCCCCGGGGAGAACTGAGCAATACCTCCACGGCGTCACTCCTCGATTACCAAAATTCGCCCCAATAATATAGCATCTATGAATATAGCACCTATGCTATAATTTCCGGGCGTTCCCGCCACTCCTCCAGGCGCCTGTTTGCCATTGCGACAGTCCAGAAAACCTGACTACGAGGGTCGATAATGACAACGATTCTCGACGAACTCAAGGTGTTCAGCGGCAACTCTCACCCGGAGTTGGCTCAAAGCGTCTGCGACTATTTGAGTATCCCGGTGGGAAAGGTAGAGGTGTTCAAGTTCAGGAACGACAACACCTTCGTCCGCATTCAGGAAAACGTCCGCCAAAGGGACGTTTTCCTGATTCAGCCCACCTGCTATCCGGTCAACGACAACCTGATGGAACTGCTGATCATGATCGACGCCTTCAAGCGGGCGTCGGCCGGCCGGATTACGGCGGTCATTCCCTACTACGGGTATGGCCGCACCGATAAGAAGGACCAGCCCCGCGTGCCCATCACGGCCCGTCTGGTGGCCGACCTGCTCTCCACCGCCGGGGCCGACCGGCTGCTGACCGTGGACCTCCACGCCGGTCAGATTCAGGGCTTCTTCAACATCCCGGTGGACGAGTTGACCGCGCTGCCGATTCTGACCAAATACTTCCAGGCCAAGGAAATCAACGACCTGGTGGTGGTGGCGGTGGACATCGGGATCAGCAAGAAGGCGCGGGACGTAGCCGAGCTGCTGAACGCGCCGCTGGCCATCATCGAAAAGCGGCGGGTGGGCAACGACGACAGGTCCGAGACCATGAACGTCATCGGCGACGTAGCCGGTAAGGTCGCGCTCACCTTCGACGACGAAATCGACACCGGCGGGACGATGGTAAACGCGGCCAGAGCTTTGCTGGAGCACGGGGTCGAGGAAGTCTTTTGTTGCGCCAGTCACCCGGTGCTCTCCCACCAAGCCCCGCAAACTATGGCCGCCAGCCCGTTCACCGAGGTCGTGGTCACCGACACCATCCCCATCGCGCCGGAGAAGCGCAACGGCAAGTTCACGGTGCTCTCGGTCGCGCCGCTGTTGGGCGAGGCCATCCACCGGATCCACAACGGCTATTCCGTAGGCGAATTGTTCACCTAGAGGTAGACGATGTACGACCTGCTGATCAAGGGCGGCACGGTAGTCGACCCGTCCCAGAGCATCCACGGCCCCAACGACGTTGCCATACAAGACGGCAAGATCACGCTGGTCGCCCCCGACATTTCTGCGGACGAAGCCTCGCGGGTGGTGGAGGTCAAGGGCAAGGTCATCACGCCCGGCCTGATCGACCTGCACACCCACGTCTACGCCGGGGTGAACGGCAACGGCGTCGATGCCAACATCGGCGGCGTCCGCGCCGGGGTGACCACCATGGTCGACGCGGGCAGTTCCGGCTGTGACACCTTCGGCGGCTTCCCCCGCCATATCCTGCCCAATACCGACACCGAGATCATCTGCTTCCTGCACATCTGCCGCACCGGACTGGCCACCACCCCCGACATATTCAGCCCCTCCAGCATAGACTTGGACAAGACCATCGAGGTCATCACCGAGAACAGGGGAATCATCTCCGGCGTCAAAGCCCGGATGGTCTCTCCGGCGCTGGAGATCATGGGTATGGAGATGCCCCGGATGGCCAAGCGCGCCGCCAAAGAGGCTGGCGTCCCCCTCATGGTGCATATCGGCGACACCGAGAAGCGCTATGACGCCAACGTAATCCGGGAACTGCTCCCCATTATGGAAGAGGGCGACATCGTCACCCACTACTTCACCGCCAACCCCGGCGGCGTGCTGGACTCTGACGGCAAGCTGGTGCCGGAGGCCAAGGAAGCCCACGACCGCGGGGTGTGGCTGGACACGGCCCACGGGCGGGCGAACTTCAGCTTCGCCGTGGGTGAGAGGGTGATTGACCAGGGCGTGCTGCCCCACTGCATCAGCACCGACCTGACCGTCCCCGGACGCGCCCGCACTGTCCACAGCATGACCGAGATGATGACCCGCTTCCTGACCATGGGCTTCACCTTCGACCAGGTCGTCACCATGAGCAGCGAAAACCCAGCCAAAGCCGTCGGCGTGGCCGACCGCCTCGGCACCCTCCACACCGGCAAGCAAGCCGACCTATCAATCCTGGACGTTCAGGACGGCAACTGGGTGGTCTACGACGTAGTAGGCGACTCCCGAAAGTCCGACAAAGCAGTCACCCCGGTAATGTCGGTCAAGAAAGGAGAAGTCTTCGAAGCCGCCTGGGGCCCCCGCCCCTGGGGCTGGGAGCCGGACCAGGGCTAGGACAGTAGGGGATTATTGATGGGAACGTTTTACGTCACGCTCCAGGTAGCTGACCGACTCCGGGAGCGGTATGTTCATGTGGATGCCTTGGTTGACACCGGCTCAAGCTACTCGTCTTTGCCAGAGAATCTGCTGGACGATCTGGGTATAGAGCGCGATGAAATACGGCGGTTTGAGTTGGCCGACAATCGGATTGTCGAGTACCCGCTGGGCGAAACTCGTGTGCGAATCGAAGACCGCGAGCGAACTGTCCCGGTGATGTTTGCCCCCGATGACACGACTCCATTAGTGGGCGCAACCACTCTGGAGATTCTAGGGCTGGGCATCGACCCCGTCGGGGAAAAGCTGGTCCCGGTCAACGCGCTGCGGAAGTGATGTCCGGTAATTTGGGCGGGCACGAACTGATGAACGGGCCGGATTTCCAGACGCTGCCGGATTAGAGCTTTCGGCTAGTCCTAGCGCTTCGGACCGCGGGCCGCTCCTAGACCGTTACGCCGGTGAAGTTGAAGTTGGCCAGCTTTAGCGCGGGGACGCGGGTGGCGAAGCCTACTTCGTTGAGCACCAGCTTCGACTCGCGGCCGACGGCTTCCACGTTGGCCAGGGCGTCGACGTAGGACTGGGTGAAGCGCAGGTCTTTCACTGGCCCAGCGATTTCGCCGTTCTCGATGAGGAATGTGCCGTCGCGGGTCATCCCCGTCATCACGCAGCGTCGGTTGTGGGCCAGCCGGGTGTAGAAGAAGCGGGTGATGTAGAGGCCCCGTTCTGTAGACGCGATCATTTCTTCCACGGAACTGCCACCCTCCCGCATGAATAGGTTGGAGGCGATGGGCGGGCCGACGAAGTAGGCTTGGTGCCCGGTGGAGGCCGTGCGTTCCTTCCCGGCGGTGTAGGAGTTATGCACGGGGGTGTTGACCACGCCGTTGGTGACCAGTTCTACCCGCTGCCGGGGCATCCCCTCGGCGTCGAAGGGCAGCGGCCAGCCCTCGGTGGAGGCCCCGTCGTCCCAGATCGAGACCGACGGGCTCATGGCCTGGGCGCCTAGGACCTCGTTCATCCAGCTCCGCCCTTCCTGCACCGCTTGTGCGCCCATCCCGTACAGACTCAAAGCCTCCAGGATGTCGTCCACCGCGTAGGGGTCCAGCACCACCGTGTACTCGCCCGGCTCCACCGCGGCGGGGTTGCGGCCATCCACAGCCTTCGCGACCGCCTCCCGGGCCAGGGAGTCAATGTCCATGTCGGAAAGCCGCCACGAGCCGCCCTTGGCCCAACCGGCGGAGGTGTCGCTCATGGTGGTGATGATCAGCCCGGCGAAGGTCCCGGCGTGGTAGGCACGGACGCCCTTGCTGCTGAGAACGGCGACCTCCTGTACGCCGGTGCGGCAGGCGCCGGAGGTGTTCAACCGCTCCGCAGTCCCTTGGCGGCACACCTCGGCGACCATGCGGGCCCGGACGTCGGGGTTACAAGCTGCGGTGGTCTCGTCCCAACTCTCCACTCTTGCCGGAGCCGATGGCTCGGGAAGCCCGAAGAAGTCGGGGTCTTCCGGCATCAGCAGCGCGTTCTGCCGGGCGGCTTCCACGGCGCGGCGCAGACCGTCGTCGGTGAGGTCGTTGGTGGTGGCCCGGCCCAGCCGCTTGCCCTCCACCGCGCGGATGCTCAGCGTCAGGTTGCTGTGGGAAACGTTCTGATGGATGGCGTTGTTGGCGAACCGGGTCAGCCCGAGGTCCTGGCCGTTCAGGTATACGTCGGTCTCCTGGGCTTGGGACATGGCCAGCGTCTTTTCCAGCAGGGCCAGCGCTGCGCTCTCGCCGATCATCGCATCACCCCCACGCGCACGTTGCGGAACCGGGCGGGCGCGGCCCCGTGTCCGGTGTGGCCCAGTTGGCCGGGCTGCCCCTTGCCGCAGTTGGGCGTACCCCACATGGTCCAGTGGTTGGCGTTGCAGACAGCGTCGCAGGAGTTCCAGAACTCCGGCGTAATGCCGGTGTAGGTGCAGTTGCGCAACAGGCGGCCCAGCTTGCCCTTCTTGATTTCGTAGCCTACCTCGGTGCCAAACTGGAAGTTGTAGCGGCGGTCGTCGATGGACCAGGAGCGGTTCATTTCCATCAGGATGCCGTCGTCGGTATCGGCTATCAGGTCGCCCAGCTCCCACTCGCCCGGCTCCAGACTGACGTTGGTCATGCGGATCAACGGAATCCGGTTCCATGAGGCGGCGCGCATGGTCCCGTTGGAGGCCAGGCCCAGGGTCGAGGCGGTCTCCCGCGACATTAGGTAGCCGATAAACTCTCCGGCCCGCACGATGGGGGTGGACTGGGCGGGGACGCCCTCGTCGTCCCAACCGAAGGAACCCAGGCCGGGCGTGCGGATGCTGTCGGCGGTGATGTTGATCTGCTCCGAGCCGTACCGGAAGTTGTGCAGCTTGTCGGTGGTGAGGAACGAAGTGCCGGCGTAGGCCGCTTCCGATCCCATGACCCGGTCAAGCTCGATGGCGTGGCCGCAGGACTCGTGGATTTGAAGGCCCAACTGCGAGCCGCCGATGATTATCGTGGTCGTAACGTCGGCGGGGCAGCGGTCGGCGGTAAGCAGGGCGATGGCCTCGTTGGCGGTGCGCTCGGCGTTCCCGGCCAGATCCATGTCCCGAACGTACTCCCAGCCGCTGCAACCCTGCTGGCGTCCCATGGACTGGGGGTAAGAGCGGCGCTGGATTTCACCGTTGCCGACGGCCGTGGCTTGGACGCCGCCTCCCGCTTCGTAGATGGTCTGCTCGACGTGAGCGCCCTCGGTGCTGGCGAAGGTCTTGCGTTCCCGGATGAAAATCAGGTTTCCTTGCCGGGCCGAAAGACCCGGCACGGCGGCCATTCGCTCGTCGGCCTCCAGCAGCAGGGCCAGCTTGTCCTCTCTGGAGATGGTGAAGGGGTCGATTTCCACGGGGGTAGTGTACTGGCCCCGGCTGGTGACCGGCGGCCCCAGTTCTACAGGCGCTCCGCCAGTGTGGGCCGAGGCACGGGCGATTTCCACGGCCATAGACGCCGCCCGGTCGACTTCCTCCGATGAGACCCCGTTGGTGGAGGCAAAACCCCACGAGCCGCCAACCAGCACCCGCACCCCGATCCCAAGAGACTCGTCGCTGCTCAGGGTGTCGACCACCCCGTTGCGCACGGTGAAACGCTCCTGGCTGGTCTGCACCAACCGCGCGTCGACATACTCCGCCCCCCGGACCTTGGCCGTATCCAAAGCGCGGGCAATCAGTTCATCCATATTAGGCCCCCGGATACCAGTGGATTACCCCGATTGTCCGACATCCGGCATACTTGTGCAAGGCGGGCATATCCTTGCGCGATTCTTGAGACAGGACTATTCTTTCGACATGGATATTTCGATTAGTCAGAAGCACTTGGACCATATCCGTCGGAAAGTGGACTCTGGCGCTTATCCTTCTGCCGACGCAGTAGTTGCGCGGGCGTTGGCGCTCTTGGAGGAGCGGGATCTGGCCGACAGTGACCCTGCCGTAGCCAAGGAACTCGCCAGCATCCGCGCCAAGGTAATGAAGGGGGTTAAAGACCTCGAAGAAGGTCGATTCACTGAATACGCCAACGTGGATGACATCTTCGAAGACGTGAAACGGCGGGCTCGGGAAAGGCAAGAACGCCGGGAACGCCGGGCCGCCGGAAATGGTCCGACTATTAGTTGATGTCTCCTTACAGCCTCTCAGAAGCCGCGCAAGCTGATCTCGTCGAGATCTGGGACTATTACAAAAACGCTGAAGACGAGTCGGTTGCTGAGCGTCAGTTTGCCAGTCTACGGTACTTCTTTCAGCTTATCGCCGACCATCCCCGCATGGGAAGAAGCAGACCCGAGTACCGACTCGGAGTTCGCAGTTTCCCAGTGCGCAACCCTCCATACGTTATCCTCTACGTGCCTTATGAGGGTCACGTCGAGATCACAAGAGTGTTACACGGAAGCCGCGACATTGACCGGCTATTCGATTCGCCAGCCGACTAGCCCCCGTCACCCTCCCACCGGCGGGCGGCGGGTATGCCAGTCCGTTGCCTGCTGGTAAGTGTGGCCGACGCGCATGACCATCCCGTCGGCCATGGGGCGGCCCACGATCTGCAGGGCTATGGGCAGGTTGTCGGCAGTGAAGCCGCAGGGGAGGGAGAGCGCCGGAACGCCAGCCAGATTGAACGGTCCTGTGAAGCTCCGGACGCCGGAGATGCGGCTTTGGGCGTCTTCTTGGCTCACGATGCCGGGGGCGTCGGGAATCAGTGGCGCGGGCGCGGGCGAGGTGGGCAGCACTATGACATCGACCTGTTCCAGCGTGTCCAGCACGTCTTGGCGAATCATGGCCCGCAGCTTCTGGGCCTTGTAGTAGGCTTGGGCCGGGGTGAGGATGGCGGTGAGCAACCGCACCCGCGTGTTGTGGTCGTACTGGTCGGCCCGCTCTCTCAGCCCCTGGTAATGCACCGACGCCCCTTCCATGTCGGTGATGCTCTTGGAGACCGCTCCGGCGTTCTCCACCAGCGGAATCGAGACTTCCTCGACCGATGCGCCAAGCTCTCCCAACTGGCCGATGGCTGCCTCTACGGCGCTCCGCACGTCCGGCTGCAACTCACCCTCGGCCACCTTCTCCCGTAGCACGCCGACCCGCAGGCCCCGGATGCCGCCCTCGATTTCCTGGAGGTAGTCGGGGACGGGCGTGTTCCAGGAGTAGGGGTCTTGGGGGTCGTAACCGGCGATGGCCTGGAAGGTGATGGCGCAGTCTTCCACTGAGCGTGAAATCGGTCCCACAGTGTCCATCGACCAAGAGACGCCGAACACCCCGCGTCGGCTCACCCGGCCCCAAGTGGGCCGCAGTCCCGCCAGCCCGCTCCAGGCCGCCGGAATTCGGGTCGAACCGCCGGTGTCCTCGGCCAGAGAGGTAGCGCAGAGGAAGGCCGCCGTGGCCGCCGCCGAACCGCTGCTCGAAATGCCGGGGTTACGGCTGAGGTCCCACGGGTTGCGGGGCGTGCCTCCCGGATGGTGGAAGCTCTCGCCCAAGGCGAACTCGCTCAGGTTCAGCTTGCCCAGCAGGACGGCCCCGGCGTTCTTCAGCCCGGTGACAACCTGCGCGTCCTCGTCCGGCACGTGGTCCCACATGATGTTGGAACCTGCGGTGGTGCGGATGCCCGCAGTGAAGAACTGGTCCTTGACTGCCACCGGCACGCCATGCAACGGCCCCAAGTACCCGCCCGAGGCGATGGCTTGCTCGGCCTCGCGGGCGGCTTGGCGCGCCTCCTCGTAGCAGACGGTGATGTATGAATTGAGCGCGCCGTCAATCCGGTCGATCCGTTCGAGGTAGGCGTCGGTGGCCTCCACCGGCGACACTTCGCGGGATTGTATCAGCCGTCCGAGGGCGGCGGCGCTCAGGAAGGGGATTTCGTTGCGTTCCACCATGTCAGCTGTCCGAGGCGTCTAGTCGGCCGATGCGGGTTCGAGCTCGTAGGGGTCCAGGACCGCGCCGGTCTCCCGCATGAAGGTGCGGGCTTCTTCCCCGTGCAGGTTCTGGAAGAAGATCTCGATGCGGTTGCCGCTGGGGTCGAAGCAATAGAAGCTCTTGGTCAGCCCGTGGTCGGCGGTGAAGTCGATGGGGTATCCGGCGTCCTTGACGCGGCCGTAAATCTCCTGGAGCTCCGGCTCGCCCCCCTCCAGCGCCAGCGCGGTGTGCGACAGCCCGGGGCTGCCGGTCTCCACGCCCTCTGGGACCTTGATCAGCGCTATGTCGTGGTCCTGCTCGCCGAAGGAGAGAAAGGCCATGTCCATGCCCTGGTCGTGGACCATCAGCTCCATGCCCAGCGCGTTGGTGTACCAGTCGATGGCCTCTTTGGTGTCTTTCACGTTGAGGACGACGTGTCCGACCTTGTTAATCTTCGCCACGTGTCTTTCTCCAATGCAGGATTGGGCCAGCATACTAGCATTCTCACCCGCCGCGCAATAGCGGTTTGAGTATGCTGCCTTCCGTCCTCCTGTGCTAATATTTGGCAACGACGCCCCATCCTTGGCTGGACGCGCTGATCGAGGCCCTCGATGACTTCCAAAATAGCTCGGCAGACCTTCACTTACATTCCCTACCGTGCGGTCTTCCCGGAGGGTTTCCTGTGTCCCGACGCTCCGCACAGGCCGGACTCTATGCACCAAAGCCCCACCATTTATGAATGTACTGAAGTGCTCTGGGACTATTTCTCGGGCCGACCCGACGTCCATGTCGGTTCCGGCGGCTTTGTATTTTATGACCAGAGGAGCCTTAACATACGAGTATCGCCCGACCTTTACGTTGCCTTCGGCGTGGACACCGCCGCCGTTTTCGCCCGCAACGGCTATGTGATGTGGGAGGCCGGGAAGCCCCCGGACTTTGTGCTGGAAGTAGCCTCGGAAAGTACCCATACGATAGATACTGGCAGGAAGCCCGACCTCTACGCCCACATCGGCGTTGGCGAATACTGGCGGTTCGACCCCACCAGCGGCGAATTCTACGGGTACCATCTAGCAGGGGATACCCTGGTGAACGGGGTCTACCAGCCCATTCCGATAATGACCGGCGCAGATGAGATGGCCTGGGGATACAGTCCGGCCCTGGACCTGAACATGTTCGCCCGAGGCCGACGGCTGGTGTTCCAAGACCCGGCGACTGGCCGCTGCCTCCGCAACCTCCCGGAGGCCAACGTCGCCCTGCAAGCGTCCGAAGCCGAGACAGAGCGGCTCCGCGAAGAACTCCGCCGATTGCAGGGGCGATAGCCGGGCCTGGACCGTAAAGAACCCTCTTGGCTACAAGCGGCGGTTGGACACGACGGGTTCCGAGGCCAAGAGTCGGCGGAGGCTGTCTAACTCGGGCAGACCGAGGATTTCGGAGATACCTTCGTCCAAGGAGCGGCGGGACGGGCAACTTGCCATGCCCGGCAGCCGTTCGAACTCGGCTTCGACCAGTCCATCGAACAGGTCGGACAAGTCCTGAAGCTGCGTCGGCGATAGGCGGCGCAGATCGAGGACCGGCAATTCCTCTAGGTCCGCCTTCTTCATGGCGACCCAGCCGCCCCTAGTGCTGGTGCGCTGGGCCAGAATGGTCAACAGGCCCAGGCTGGAATTCAGCCAGACGGTGAGTGCTTTCTCAATTGCCGCGTCTTCAACCCGGATGGGCCACCATACGTTGGAAAGCACTCTCGTCTCCGAGCGCATGGCAACTACTCTGGTGGTTTCCAGCCAAAGCCGTTCGGCGACGAGGAGTTGGCTGGACTGCCGCCACAAGTGGTCACCATAACCAGGCCGCTGCCCACCCCTCGGCCTTGGCAGCGGTGACAAATAGGAATCGGGCGCGCAAGTCAGGGATTTACGCTGCTCTGTATCATGCCCTTCAACAATGGGGTAGGCTGTTACAGAACTGGTCCTATCGAATCCATCGACGAGCCGGCGCCTGTCGGGGCCGACCTAGCCGAGTTCACCAAGCCGGCACAATGGAATGCTGGCAGCCCCTTCCTCTCCGGGAACCCGCACTTCGCCATCGTTCAACAATCTCAGGGCGCTGCGAATAAGGTCGGCGCGGGCAAACTGCACGCCGGACCATTTCCTGTGGGCAAATGTCGATTCCGGGATCGACACCACTTCGCCGACATGTCGGCCGTCGACTTCCAGCAAGGCCGTGCCCGTCCCCTCGAATGTCGCTGGCGCCGTCGTGGTTATTGCCTGCGCCACCCGGTGCGCGTCCAGCACCCCGTCCGGGTTCTGCCAGAGATTGACGAAGGTGGTGTGACGCTCAACGCTGCCGTGTTGCTCAGGACGGCGCGTGGCGATGAGCAGCGCCTCCGAGAGGTCGGTGCTGTCCGAGAAGTTCCAGCGCAGCGGGTCGTGGGACGCGATTACCATGTCAAGGGCGAAGTCGCGCTCGATAAGGGAGCGGGTCTGCTCCCAGGATGGGCCGGTGCATACGGTAGCTGGCAGCACCAACGCCAAGCGCCCCTCGCCCGGCCGCAGCTTGGGTGCAGCCGCCGCCACGAAAGCCGCGCCGAGTCCGGCGGTAGCCGATGCCTGCCGCGACTTGAGGCGGCGGGACAACTCGTCTTGCAGCTTCCGACGCTCGACGGCGGGCAGGCTGCCGAACAACAGATTGCCTCCCACTGAACGAGTGAACGGCGGGTTCATAATCGCCAGGTCCAGGTCCGGCAGCTTGGCGGTTACGCCCTCTTCCGCGCCCCGAGAGCCGCCGCCGGACACCCTTACCGGCGCACTGATAGCCGCTCCCATGTCCCCGCCCGACAGCGAGAACTGGACCGGGACTTCGTCTGCTCCCAAGAAGTCCAGCGAGCCCAGAGACACCTTCGGACCTTCCGCTCCCAAGGGCATGACGTGGAGGTTCATGCGGTCGAATTGTATGTCCGGGTTCAGCATCGCCAGGCTGGTGGCGGCGAAATGCACGGCGGAAAGCTGCACGTCGTAACCGTGCAATGCCTGCTCGACCATCGCCTTGTGCAGGTCGGCGGAGTGCAGCCCGCCAGCGTCCGTATGGAGGCGCTCGACCTCGGTGGCCACTGCTATCAGCAGCGTCCCGGTGCCGCAGGCCAAGTCGGCGACATTTAGAGAAGCCGGGAATTCGTGGTCGCTCCAGTCGACGTTTGCGGGCCAGCCGTGGAACACCAGCCGGGACAGCAGCGTGGCCGCTGGCACCGACGTATAGTAAGCGCCGGTGAACTTGGCGTCGGTCAGCAGGGTGTGGAACAGCCGCCCGGACAGGTCGTGCCCCTCCAACCGGCGCGTGTCTTCCATCGCCTTCACAAGGGGAGCAATGACCGGAGACTGGACTTCGGCCGGCCCATCACCAAGCACTTCGAGGATGTTGGCCGCCAACTCGAAGACCGGCACGTAGTCGATGTGGTCGCAAATGTATCGCCAGGCATCGTGTAGTCCGGGAATGCCCTGTCCCAGCGTTTCATTTACGGTAGGAACACGTTCGTTGGCGGCGGCTAGACGATCTTGGAAAGCGAGGGCGTTGAAGAGCACCAGGCACCCGATACGCAGGGCGGCGGTGCGGTCCTTTTCCTGGTCGGTACTGGCAATGATGTCGGCGATGCGGCGGGAGATCCGCGCGTGTTTGGCAATCTGTTCCGCCGCCTGTTCCAGCGCATAGCCGACCGCGCTGGCGGCGGCCACCCGGTCCACGCCTTCCAGTTCCAACGGAAGCGCGCGAAGCTGATCGGCCAACGCGGAGACCGGTCCCGCTAGGATATGCCGGTCGGGATTCAAGGCCCCGCGGGAACCGTGCAACCACCAGCGCAAGTCCGTGGCCGCTTCAAGTATGGATTGGGTATTCTCGGCGAGTCTCAGGCGGTCCGGGTAGAGCAGGCCGATTACTCCGAGCGCTTCCGGGAATTGATCGAGCCGGTTGTCGAGCTGGTCCTCCAAGAGTCCGGCGGCCCCATCCCACTTGCACTCCAAAATCACCATGTCTCCGGTCCTCAGTTCGACCCGGAGGTCGGGCGCACGGTTCCGGCTGCGGCGTTCCTCCCTTGCCGTCAAACCGTGGCTGCGGAGCGCTTGGGCCAGCAGCGTATTGACGGCT
The DNA here is from genome assembly GCA_965197575.1 of Dehalococcoidia bacterium. Classification (GTDB taxonomy): domain Bacteria; phylum Chloroflexota; class Dehalococcoidia; order Lucifugimonadales; family UBA3495; genus VXOI01. Next base: position 2,822,302 of record OZ240214.1, on the reverse strand, counting down.
TCTTCGCGGACGGTCTCGGTGTTGCCCCGCCTGGTAGCCATCCTTGTCTTACCCGGCCCGCAGCTTGTAGCGTTGGACCTTTCCGGTGGCGGTCTTGGGGAGGTCTTCGACGAATTGGAACCAGCGGGGGTACTTGTAGCGGGCCAGCCCTTCCTTGCAGTGTTCCAGCAGCTCTTCGGCGAGCCCGGCCCCGGCGTCGGACGGGTCGTTCAGGACGACGAACGCTTCCGGCTTGATTAACTCGTCCTCGTCAGCCCGGCCCACCACCGCCGCCTCCAGCACGCGGGGGTGTTCGATGAGGCGGCTTTCTATCTCCACCGGGGAGCACCAGATGCCCCCGACCTTCATCATGTCGTCGCTGCGCCCGCAGTAGACGAAGTAGCCGTCCTCGTCCTGGTAGTAGGTGTCGCCGGTGTTCAGCCAGCCTTCGACCATGGTCTCGGCCGTCTTTTCCGGGTTGTTCCAGTAGGCTCGCGCGGTCGAGTCGCCGCGAATGAACAGCCGGCCCGTCTCTCCCGCAACCACCGGGTTCCCGGCCTCGTCCAGGATTTTGGCCTCGTAGCCGGGCACGGGCCGCCCGCTGGAGCCGGGCCGGAAGTCTTCGGCAGTGTTGGAAATGAAGATGTGCAGCGCTTCGGTGGAGCCAATGCCGTCCAGGATCAGCGTGCCGGTGCGTTCCCGCCAACGCCGGAAAATGTCGGCAGGCAGGGCCTCGCCCGCCGAGACGCAGCAGCGCAGCGAGGAAAGGTCCGGCGCACGTTCATCCGGCTGCCCCTCCAACGCCCGCAGTTGGGCCGCGTAGAGGGTGGGCACGCCGAAGAATAGGGTAGGCCGCCGCCGCTCGATTATGTCGAAGCTCATCTCCGGGGTGGGGCGTTGGCTGCTCAGGACCGCCGTCCCGCCCGCCCACAGGGGGAAGGTCATGGCGTTGCCCAGTCCATAGGCGAAGAACAGCTTGGCGGCGGAGAAGCATACGTCGTCTTCGGTCACGCCCAAAGTGTTGGCGGCGTAGTGGACGCAGGTGGTCACGATGTCGCGGTGGCGGTGTACCACTCCCTTGGGACGGCCGGTGGAGCCGGAGGAATAGAGCCAGAAACATTCCGAGTCAGCGGTAGTTGGGGCCGGGGCCAGCAACGGAGACGATTCTTCCATCATGTCGGTGACCGAACTCGGTCCCTCGGTGCAGAGGACGAATTGAGGCGAGTGGTCAGCGGCGGCCAGGGCACGGGTCACCTCGCCCTGGTATTCGGGGGAGTAGACCAGCCCGGCGCACTGGGAGTCCTCGACCATGAAGCGGTAGTCGTCGGCCCGCAGCAGGGTGTTCAGGGGAACCGGGACCAGCCCGGCTTTGATTGCGCCCCAGAAGAGGTAGAAGAACTCCGGGCAGTCCTTGACGATCATCAGCACCCGGCCGCCCGGCTCCCCGGCCAGCGACCGCAGCAGGTTGCCGCAACGGTTCACCCGCTCCGCCAGTTGCTGATAGGTAACGGCGGAATCTTTGTCGTCGGCGATGATGGCCGTCTTGCCGCCCCGGCCCTCGTCCAAGTGGCGGTCGATGAAGGGAACGGCGACGTTGAACACCGGCGGGTAGGTGATCGTTGAGGGCGAGGTAGCGGCTTCAATTGAAACGTACATACTCAAAGTCCCACGGCCTGCCGTCGATGCCCCGCACCGGTGGCGCGATCCACCCGGCGATTTTGCCCGGCTCGATTACCCGGCGCATCAGCGACTCGACGAACTCTTGGTCCGCCGCCGTCGGCAGCCATCGGTCGACGTTGGCTACCCATTCCTCTTCGTCGATGATCGCGCCATCAGGAGACACCCGAAGCCCGGCGGCGTTGCCGATGTGCCGGTTGAAGCAACGGTGGGGCAAGGCCAGCCGGAAATCGACGTTCAGGTTTTCCAGCGCCCGGTTCCAGCGGTCCAGGCCCCGCTGGCAGTCTTTGATGTAGTCGTCGCGGAGCCGTTCGTTGACCGCGCTCAACGCTGGCAACTGCTCTACGGTGACCCTGCCGTCCCGCACCGTGTGCACCGGCCACGAATCCTCGGTCAGCCGGTGGTCGCCTTCTAGCCTCGACTCCAGGTAGCGGCCCTTCAGTCCGGCGGTGAAGTAGTTGGAGGCGTTGGTGGACACCTCTTGCCCGAAAAGATCGACGGACACGCTGTAGTGGAAGTTGACATATTTCTGAAGGGTAGGCAGGTCGATGACCCCGGCCTCCCGCAGCCGCTGCGGATCGTCGGTGCGAAGCTCGTTCATCACCTCGCTAGTGCGCTGCACCACCCGCATCACCCCGGTCTCGCCCACGAACATATGGTGGGCTTCCTCGGTCAGCATGAACTTGCAGGTGCGGGCCAGCGGGTCGAAGCCCGACTCGGCCAGCGCCGCCAGCTGGTACTTGCCGTCCCGGTCGGTGAAGAAGGTGAACATCAGGTAGGCGAGCCAGTTCGAGGTCTGCTCGTTGAAGGCCCCCAGGATGCGTGGACGGTCGACGTCGCCCGAATGCCGCTCCAGCAGGGCGTCGGCCTCCTCGCGCCCGTCGCGCCCGAAGTAGGCGTGGAGCAGGTAGACCATCGCCCAGAGGTGGCGGCCTTCTTCCACGTTGATCTGGAACAGGTTGCGCAGGTCATAGAGGGACGGACAGGTCAGCCCCAGGCGCCGTTGCTGCTCGACCGAGGCGGGCTCGGTGTCGCCTTGGGTGACGATGAGCCGGCGAAGCGGCGCCCGGTACTCGCCGGGCACTTCCTGCCAGACCGGCGTCCCCCGGTGGTCGCCGAAGGATATGGTGCGGTCGACCTCCGGCTTGGCCAGGAATATGCCCCAGCGGTACTCCGGCATCTTGACGAAGCCGAAATTGGCCCAGCCATCGCTCTCGACGCTGATGGCGGTACGCAGGTAAACGTCGAAGTTGGAGGAGCCGTCGGGCCCCATCTCGTCCCACCACTTCATGTAGTTGGGCTGCCAAGACTCCAGCGCCCGTTGCAGGCGACGGTTTTCGGAGAGGCCGACGTTGTTGGGTATGCGCTCGGCGTACATGTTGGCGCTCCCGCGCACGGGCCGTCAATTCGCATACGCGCGGCCCTGGGCGCTCATGGCTACGTTCTGCTTCGGTCGAATTGGCTCTTGGCGCCGGTGCCGTACAGCCGCAGGGCGCCCTCGGGACCGGAGGCGTTGGGCCGTTGGAAAATCCAGTTCTGCCAGGCGCTTAGACGCCCGAAGATCTTGCTCTCCATGGTCTCCGGGCCGGCGAAGCGCAGGTTGGCTTCCATGCCGGTCAGGGCGTCGGGCGAGAAGCTGGCCCGCTCCTCCAGCGCCAAGCGGATTTCGTCATCCCAGTCGATGTCGTCGGGGATGAAGGTGACCAGGCCGAGGCGGTGCGCCGCGGCGGCGTCGAGGTCCACTCCGGCGCACTCTCGCAACTCTTGGAGGCTCTGCCCCAAGAACCTCGCCTCCAGCCGGGAAATCCCCGTAACCGTGGGCAGAGGGCCGAAGTTCATGCCGGTCAGCCGGACCGTGGCGGGAGCTTGGGAGACATCATCGAAAACGCCGTCCAGCATGTAGCTGCGGTCGGCGGCCAGGGCCAGTTCCAACAGCGTTCCGGCGAAGCAGCTGCCCGGCTCGATCAGAGTGATGATAGAACGCGAACTGACGTCCAGCCGCTTGAAGGTGCGCTTCAAGAACAGCGTGATTTCGCGCACCAGCCAGTCGTCGGCGTTGTCCGAAAGGAACCGGTCGTAAGCCTCGACCAGTCCGAGGTCGCCCTGGGTGCGAAACATCCATGTGCCCACCTCGCCTTCGTTGAACCGCAAGTGCAAGATGGCATCGTCCAGTTCGCGGGCCAGAGCCAGCGGCCAGAAATCGCAGCCTGCTTTCTCCACAACTTCTGGGCTCGCGGGCGGCATCTCCGATGGCCCCCGCACCAGGAACTCGGCCACGCCCAGCTCCCGGTCGAGGGCGACGCTGACGTGGTTGTAGCTGAGGCGGCAGTCTTCCAGCGTCCGGTCCAGGGGAGCCAACGCAATGCCCCGCCCGTCGGCGGGCCGGTCCGACTCTGCTGCCAGTTGCCCGGCGCGGGCGGTGACTGTCTCGGGGAAGCTCGACCGGGGAGCCAGATCGTCGACCAGCCCCCACTCAAGGGCTCGGCTGCCCCGGATGCCTTCGGACGTAGTGCATAGGAAGTCGGCGTGATCGCGGCGCACCCGCCGTTTGTCCACCAGCCGGGTCAGCCCGCCGGTGCCGGGGAGGACGGCCAGCAGGGGAAGCTCCGGCAGCGACACCGCGCTGGAGCCGTCGTCGATGAGGATGATGTGCTCGCAGGCCAAGGCCAGCTCGTAGCCGCCGCCGGCCGCCGGGCCGTTAACCGCGCAGATGTAGGTCTGGCCGGAGTTGGCCGAGGCGTCCTCGATGGCGTTCCGGGTCTCGTTGGTGAACTTGCAGAAGTTGACCTTGTGGGCGTGTCCCGATTGGGCCAGCATCCCGATGTTGGCCCCGGCGCAGAAGACCCGCTCCTTTCCGGAGGTGATCACGACGGCTCCGACCTCCGGGTGCTCGAACCGAAGCCGTTGCACCGCGTCGTAAAGCTCGATGTCCACGCCCAGGTCGTAGGAATTCTGCTTCAGCTCGTACCCCGGCGCCAGCCCGGCATCCTCCCGCACCGCCAGCGACAGCCAGGCCACCCGCCCCTCGACCGCCAGCGACCAGTGCCGGTACTGGTCGGGGTCCGTCGCGAAGTCTACCGTGGGAACTGTGGACGTCCCTATTGAACCGTGGGTAGACATTCTATTCAGGCCAGTTGCCCGGCCAACGTCTCGGCGTCCCGGATGTAGCTGGCGGTCTTGCGAATATCGTGGATCAAGAGAGAAACCGGCTCAACGTTCCGCTCGCATAGGACCGTTTGGTAAATGTCCATAGACAGGGTGGCGTATCGGCCCCTAAGCAGCTTCAAGTCCTCGTGCTTCTCCGACAGGCGCAAGAGCCGGTCATGCGTGTCATCATCGTCGTCTGGGTTGGGCTCGACTCCGGTACATGCCAGTATTAGGGCGTTAGTGGCACACAATGCGGCGGCCCAAGTTTTTTTCGCGGCTCGGCGCAACAATTCACGGTCCCAGAGGTCAATCGCCTCGTCCATGCATTTCAGGCTCTCGGCGTAGCTGGTATGAGCCTCCGAAAAAAGGGCGGCCACTCGCTCAGTATTCATCAAAAGTGCCCCCAGTCTGGGACTCCGCCAGGCTTGTTGAGTGGCGGATGTAGTCCGCCGTGCCTCGAATGGCCTCAGCAATCGTCTGTGCAGGTTCGCAGTTTCCGCTGTAAAAGCATTTGACGTGCAGCGTGGCACTATGTCGTTGAAATCGGTTCTCAACGCCTCTAGCGGTGGCTCCTGTCGACTCAGGAGACGTAACCCGGTGGAAGTTTGACCTGTCCCGGAGGGTTCTTGGCCGGTACGGGCCAGTATCAGGGCATCGGTCGCCCTTTTCGTTGCACCCCAAGCCGCTTCCGCTGCAATGCGTGGCTTACCGAGATCGAGAATTTCGATGGCGTCGTTATACAGCGACCAAGCGTCGCCGAAAACAACGGCTGCCCGGTCGGTGTTAAACACGCCTCCCTCGTGAGTTGACATCAATTCGATTCTATCACGCCGCCGTCCCTACCCCCGGCGGCGGTAGACGGGCTCCCGGCGTTCCCGGTAGGCGGTCATGGCTTCTTCGTGGTCGGGGGAGTTGATGGCTATGGACTGGCGGTGCAGGTACTCCTCGAAGAACTGCCCGTGGGGGAGGTCCTGGTAGGCTGAAAGCATCAGCTTGGTCTGGCGGGCCCCTTCGGAACTGATGGATAGGTACTGCTGCACCAGCGCCTCCACTTGTTCATCGAAGGCTTCGGGTTCAACCAGGTAGTCAACCAGGCCGATGCGATGCGCTTCTTCGCCGTCGATGTTCTCGCCGGACAGGGCCAGGCGCTTGGCCCGGCCCAGGCCGATGTAGCGGGGCAGCCGGAAGGTGCCAAGACCGGGGATGAAGCCCTCCTTGGCCGCGGGCAGCCCCAGCAGGCAGTTTCTGGCGGCAATGCGGATGTCGCAGGCCAGCGGCAGTTGCAGCCCGCCGCCAAGGGCGTAGCCGTGCATGGCGCACAGCACCAGCTTGTCGGCCCGTTCCAGCAGCCGCAACGCCCGGTCCCAGTTGACGAAGTAGGCGTGCGGCGTCTCGTTCGCGGCCAACTCTTTCAGGTCGATCCCGGTGCAGAAGGCCCGGCCCTCGCCCCGGATGATCACGACCCGCGCGTGGGGGTCGTCGTGGATCGCCTGGGCCGCCCGGAGCAATTCGACCGTCCCTTGGTAGGCGAATGCGTTCAACACCCGCGGGCGGTTAAGAGTCAGCCGGATGATGTCGCCGTCGGTGGAGTAGGTCATCGTTTTCAGGTCCATTCCTGCACTCCCAGGCCGGGATGGGACGCAGTATATCCCGTTTGACCGTCCTTGAGGCGGTACTTAGAATAGGCGTATGCCGGTCTCTGTTGCGAACTCCGAGGTAATTTACGACGCCCTGAAGTCGGTGGGCGTGCGGGTCATTTCCGCCCTGCCCGAGACCTGGCTGGTGCATCTGGTCCGGATGGCCGACGACGATCCGGAGGTCAGCCTGGTCCGGCTGAACAAGGAAGAGGAAGGAGTCGGCATATCCGCCGGCGCCCATCTGGCCGGAACGAAATCGGCCATGCTAATGCAAAACCACGGCCTGCTGACCTCGATCAACGGCATCGTGTCGCTGGCCCAGCTTTACCGGATACCCCTGCTGATGCTGATCAGCTACCGGGGCGAGATGGGGGAGCGGGACCCGTGGCAGACCGAGGGCGGGCTGGTCACCGAGCCAATCCTGCAAGCCCTGGGCATTGCCTACCGCAAGATGTCCGACCCCGCCACGGTCGAGAGGGACATAAGACAGGCCCAGACGCTGGCCGATAGCTCGCTGCGTCCGGTGGCGTTGCTGCTGACCCGCGAATTGATGTGGGAGGACTGATGCTGCGGGAGGACGCTCTTCGCGCCATCTACCCCAGGCTCAAGGACCACGTGGTCGTCACGATCATGGGCGCGGTGGCCGTTGAACTGTACAACCTGGGGCACCGGCCCAACTTCTTTTACCTGGAGCACGGTATGGGCTTGGCGTCGTCGATGGGGTTGGGGTTGTCTCTTTGCCTGCCCGATCAGCAAGTGACGGTGCTGGACGGCGACGCTTCGCTGTTGATGAACCTGGGCAGCCTGAGCACCCTGGCCCGCTACCGCCCGCCCAACCTGGTCCACGTGATTTTCGACAACGAAAGCCTGCTCTCCGTCGGTGGGTTTCCTTCAGCTACGGGCGCGGGCACCGACCTGGCCGGGGTTGCGGAAAAGGCAGGGGTGGAGCACGTCGCCAAGGCCGATACCGTCGAAGCGTTCGAGGAGGAGTTCGCCGCCGCCTCGGAACGCCGGGCCCTGTCGGTCATTCACTCGAAGGTGGAGGCGGTCGGCCCGGCATCCTTCGCGATGGACATTGGCCTGCTGGAAAACCGCTTCGAGTTCGCCCGGCACTTGCGGGGGCTATAATACCGCCTCGGCCACCAGCTCCAACTGCTCCCGTGCTGATGCCTCGTCGGAGGTGACCAGCATGTGGACGATGTGGTCGGCGCCGGCGTCGAAGAATTGACGGTTCTTCTCCCGGTCGGGCGGGGCGTCCCACATGGTGATGGTCAGGTTGGCCGGGTCTCTGCCGCGCTCGTGGTACAGGTCTTCGATGTGCCGCCGGGCCGCCGGCAGTTCGCTGGGGTCGTGGTACTTGGACGTGTTGCGCGCCCGGGGCAGCCAGCCGTCGCCATAATCGGCGATTCGTTGCGCCGACCGTTCCAGTTCGCCGCCGATGAGCACCGGAGGGTGGGGTTTTTGGACGGGCTTGGGGTCGCAGATTATCGGCGGATAGTCCACCCACTTGCCGTGGAATTCCGACACCGGGTTGGTCCACAGGTCTTTCATGGCCAAGACGTGCTCTCTGGTCTGGCTCCACCGGCGGGGGAAGTCGCCGCCCAGGACCTCCGACTCTCCCCGGAGCCAACCGGCCCCGATCCCGAAGAGGAACCGCCCCTTGGAGACCAGGTCGAGGGTCGCCACTTCCTTGGCCAGACGAATGGGGTTGCGCTCCGGCACCAAGCAGATGCCGGTGCCCAGCTTGACCCTCCGGGTGGCTCCGGCCGCAGCCGCCAGAAAGACCAGCGGGTCGATAATCTGGTTGATGCGCCCGTCACCGTAGGCGCTGGGCGCACCGGCGCGCATCGACCCTTCGTCGACGCCGAAGTCCGCCGGAACGACGCCGTGCTCCGGCGCCCATAGCGAGTCGAACCCCAGCTCCTCCACCTGGCGGGCCAGGCCCACCATGTCGAAGTCGTGCCGGGTCATCAAAAGACAGATGCCGATGTTCACGCGAAGCGCCTCCGGTATCAAAAATGCCCTCCTCCCCGGTGGGGGAAGGAGGGCTGTCGAATCCGCCTGGTTCGTGAGACAGCTTTACGGGAAGAGCTGCTCGCCGGTTTCGGCATCGGTAACGGTGATGGCTGCCATCGGACACTGTTCGGCGGCTTCGCGAATCACCTCTTCGGTGTCGGCCTCCACGTCCGCCGGAATTGCCTGGCGGTCGTCGTTGAGCGTGAGGGCCTTGGTGGCGATATTGATGCACATCTGGTTGCCAACGCACAGGTTGTGGTCGACCGATACACTTAGCTTCCTGGCCATGTCTACCTCCATATGCGGCGGTTTAAGAGTGCCCACCGGCAAGCGGCGGGTAAGGTAAATCGATTCACTATAGCCCCGGCCCCGCACTGCGGTCCCAAGGTGGCTGCATTCTATCAGCGGCACTATAGACGGTCAATAAGACCCGAATCGGAGCAGGGTCTTTCGATTCTCGGTAAAATCCCCTCTCCTTTGAGGAAGAGGGCTGTGGTGAGGGGAAGCCCATTTCGCCTGGGCCGGAAATCCGGTCCACCGGTTGGTCCTGAAAACCCGGTCCAGACATCCCCCCCTTGCCAGCCCCGGATACACCCTCCTACCATAATACCCGTCAGACTCAGGCGTCCCGGCGGCGCTCATATCAAATCCGGCCTGAGACCGGGGAAACACGGCGTCCGATGCCCGGAAACCATGCCGAATCCGACCGCTCCCGACCCGCCCGCCAACCGGGCCAACCGGCCGAAATGTCCGGAATTGTCCGGAAATGTCCGGGGAATCAAAAAAATCCAATCGCATCTTGGAAGTATCCCATCTCCAACATGGATGCACAGGATAAACAGGATTTAGTTCTTCGCAGCGCTCAGAATGACAAAGCGTACTCTGCCCTCTGCGAATTCGAAAAGGCCTGTGGCTGAGAGGCGATTGTCCTGACTCCAATTAAATCCTGTGTATCCATGTCTAAAACGAGCAGGCGTTTCGCTAAACGCCCCTGCATAGTATTATCCGCTAATCAAGTGTTGATAGAGGCGTCAATATGAAATACGACCACATTATCGTCGGCGGGGGCACTGCCGGGTGCATCGTCGCGGCACGGCTGTCGGAAGACCCGGAGCGGTCGGTGTTGCTGCTGGAGGCCGGGCCGGACTTTCCCGACTTCGCTCAACTGCCGGATATGCTCAAGATTGGCTGGGGCACGGTGAACCTGGAGGCGCGGGCGGCGGGCTCGCCCTACAACTGGTCGTTCACCGGCGAGGCAACGCCCCAGCAGGGCCCGATGCCGGTGCCCCGAGGCAAGGCGCTGGGCGGCTCCAGCGCCATCAACGGCCAGACCTTCATCCGGGGTGCGGCCGAGGACTACGATACCTGGGCGGAGTGGGGCAACGACCATTGGTCGTACCTCCAGTGCCTGCCCTATTTCCGCAAGCTGGAAAACGACGCCGACTTTCACGACGACTTCCACGGCACCGACGGCCCGGTGCCAGTGCGCCGCTTCCCGCGGGAAGCGTGGCCGGTGTTGCAGCAAGCGTTCTACCAAGCCTGCACCGACGCTGGCTACCCCTACAACCCCGACGTGAATAACCCCGACGCCACCGGCATCAGCCAGCGGGCCGAGAACAACATCGACGGCGTCAGGATGAGCATGGCGCTGGCCTACATCGCTCCCATCCGGCACCGGCTCAACCTTACCATCAAGCCCAACGTCCAAGCGCTCCGCATCATCTTCGACGGCGCCCGCGCCACCGGACTTGAAGTTGAAAGCGGCGGCGAGTGTTTTGTAGTGGAGGGTGAAGAAATCATCCTGTGCGCCGGCGCGGTGGTCTCGCCGCAACTGTTGATGCTGTCCGGCGTGGGACCCCGCGAGCAGTTGGGAGCCTTTGGCATCCCGGTGGTCGCCGACCTGCCCGGCGTGGGCCAGAACATGCGGGACCATCCCAACGTGCAGGTGCGCTTCCGGGTCCGGGAAGGCACGCCCGAAGACCCCGACGCGATGCGGGCAGTGCGGCTGCGTTACACCGCGTCCGGCTCGGACACGCCGAACGACATGATCCTCTCTCCGGCGTCGCTGAACACCGTGGTGCGAGAGGGAGACGACCCCTCGCACAGCGTCAACTGCGGCCTCTACCTCGCCAAAGGCAAGGGCGAGTTGCGGCTGACCTCCGCCGACCCCCATGTCCAGCCCAGCATGGACTACCGCTACCTGGAGGAGGACTGGGACCGGGAACGCCTGCGGGAGTGCGTCCGGCTGTGCATCCGTTTGTTGCAGCACCAGGCTTACAACGGCGTCATCGAGGAGACGGTCTCGCCGTCGTCCGCCGACCTGGCATCCAACGAAGCTCTGGACGATTGGATGATGCGTGGGGTGAGCACGTCGTATCACATTTCTGGGACTTGCAAGATGGGCCCGGACGACGACGCCTCCGCCGTGGTGGACCAGCGCCTGAAGGTGCGCGGCGTCGAAGGGCTGCGGGTCGTGGACGCCTCAGTCATGCCCGACGTGGTGCGCGCCAACACGAACGTAACGACCATGATGATCGCTGAGCGCGTCGCCGACTTCATCAAGGCGGGGAATTAAACGCAGAGCGCGCGGAGAGCGCAGAGGAAAAACAAGAAAATCTCTGTGTTCTCCGCGTTTAACTAAACCCGTAGAGCCGGGCGCAGTTGTCCCAGAGAAACTTGCGCTTGACGTCGTCGCTCAGGGGCATTTCCAAGAACCGCTCGACCGCCAGCGGGTACTTGGAGTCCGCGTGGGGGTAGTCGGTGGAGAAGACCACGTTGTCTTCCAGGCCGAACTTGGCGACTATCTCCGCCGGTGCTTCGTCGCATTCCACCGACAGGTAGCACTGACGGCGGAAATACTCGCTGGGTTCCATTTTGAGGTCGGGGTGGTCGTAGGACGCCGACATCTCGTAGTGCTCGTCCAGCCGCCAGAGCAGCCAGGGCGCCCAGGAGCAGTTGCCTTCCAGAAAAGCTACGTTCAGATTGGGGAAGCGTTCCAGCACGCCGCCGCCCACGATGTCCACCACCGCCAGCATCATGCCCATCGGATGGGTGCAGGTGTGGTAGAGCATGTGGGTGTCGAAGTTGTCGCCGGGCTGGGGCAGGTTGACCCGTCCGCCTTCGTGGAAGCTGAGGGGCACCCTCAAGCGTTGCAGCTCCTCCCATAGCGGATCGTAATATTCATCGTGCCAGTTGCGGCCGTTCACCGGGTTGGGGCGCACGAACACCGTCTTGAACCCCAGTTCGTTCACCGCACGGCGTGCCTCGCCAATAGCGCCCTCGATGTCGTGGGGCGGAATCATGGCTGCTCCAAACAACCGGATCGGGTCCCCGGCGCAGAAGTCGGCCAGCCAGTCGTTGTAGGCGCGCGAGATGGCCGTAGCCAGGGCGGGATCGATGCTGCTGTCGCCCAGGGTGAACAGGCCGCGGCTGGGGAACAGCACGGCAACGTCGATGCCCTCGTTGTCCATCGCGCTCAACTGCGAAGCGCTGTCCCAATCGCGGCGCTCCGACTCGGCGTAAACGTCCATTTGGGCGGTCATCAGCGGCGCAATGGCGTTGGAGTAGCTGCGGTTGGGCAGCGGGTAAACGCTGTCGCCCACCCGCACCCCCAAGTCTCGCGGGTGGCGGCTCAACCCCTGCGGCGCACGGTCCTTGAAAGCAGGGTCGATGTAGTGTTCCCAAAGGTCTGCCGGCTCGACGACGTGCATATCCGAGTCCATAACCTTGAAGCCGCCTTTGGCCATTCCGTGCGCCTCCTATGGCTGTTGTTGCCGACTGCGATAATAGCAGATGCGGGTGGATTCGGGGCTATAGACCGGAGCCTCTACATCCGTGTGGTAAGATCGGCCCAACAGCTACCGGAGTACAATACCGGCACAAGAGGCCCGCTATGTCCTTGTACCTCGAACCAAGCCCGTTCACCCATGGCCCGCCCCCGGACTACGAGATCATCGCAGTTGATGAGGAAAGGCTTCGCGTCCTGTTCGATCAAATGGACAAAGACCGGAAGTACTTTCAAGCCCATTCCGAGGAATGGCGCAAGAAGTACCCCGATATGACGGTGGTGGTCTATAAGGAGGAACTTGTTGCCGTCGGGAGAACTAAGGAGGAGCTTGACAATCAATTGAACGAAAGGCGCGTTCCTTTCAACGTGGTATTTTCACACAGCTTTTTGCCTAAACCCACCGACACCACGAGGCGAGCCAAATCTAAAATCACCAGGCTTTGGTAGAAAGATGACCATAGTCGGAAATTATGATGGGCTTGGGATGGACGCTGAGCCTTTAGTAGAGGCTGTCGTAGTAATACCAAGATTGGGAGCTTGGGGGGCTGTAAAATTCCTGATAGACACCGGGACAGACAGAACAACGCTATACCCAGGACGCGACAACCACACTCATATAGATTATTCGATGCTCCGCTCGTCCACCCTCCGGGAATCAATCGGAGTAGGCGGGCGTGAAAGGTATTATTCAGAGCGAGCTTATTTAATGTTCCGTGATGAAGGTGGACAGGCATTCCAATGGATGGTCGACGTGGATATCTGGAGGCCCGACTTCAACCGACTCGCCCAGCTCTTGCCCTCCCTCTTGGGACGCGACTTCTTGAACCTGTGCGACGTGCGGCTAAATCACTCGGCTGGAGTAGTCGCTCTGGAGCCGGTCAACGTTGACGATTCCGGCGAGATTGTTTCTCCATAGTCCGCGCGAGCCGCTCCCCTAAAACAAGCCCCCGGAGCATCGCTTCCGGGGCTTGTTGATGCGTACTGCCAGGCGAATGGGTGGTCTAGCCGACTGCCACGTCCACGATTACGTTTCCTATGGCTCCGCCCTCGACTGCTTGGTGGGCTTGCGCTATCTGGTCTAGGGGGAAGTGGGGGCCGATCTGGTGGGTAAGCGCTCCGTCCTCCAGCCAAAGGGTGATGTCGGCGATGGCGGCCTCTTTCGCGGGCTCGGGCATATCGTAGACCAGCACGTTGCGCACCACCGTGTTGCTCCGCCGGAATTGCAGGGGCACCGGGGGTTGCTGACCCACGCCCGCGGCGTAAATGGCCACGACGCCCGACGACTTCAGCACCTGGCTGGAAACCGGGAAGTTGGCGGCGAAGTCCACCTCCACGATGTGGTCGACGCCCTCGCCGCCGGTGATGTCCATTATGCGGGCCGCAACGTCCTCGGTGCGGTAGTTGATTGTGTGTTCCGCCCCCGCTTCGGCGGCGATCCGGGACTTGTGATCGGAGCTGATCGTGCTGATTACGGTGGCCCCAGCCAGTTTGGCCTGCTGCACGGCGTAGTGCCCAACCGCACCCGCCCCGCCCGGCACCAGAACGGTCTTGCCGTCCAGCGGCCCGTCGGCGAACAGGCACCGGTGGGCCGTCATCGCCGGAACGCCCAAGCAGGCACCCTGATCGAAAGTGACGGAGGCCGGCATCGCGATGCAGTGGCCCGACGGCTGCACCGTGTATTCGGCGGCGCTGCCGAAGGGGCGTCCGAACTGGGACTCGAACAGCCAGACTCGCTCGCCGATCCTTGACTCCGGGACGCCGGGGCCGACCCGGTTGATGACGCCTGCGCCGTCTTGGTGCGGGACGACCCGGGGGAAGGCCAGGCGTTGAGTCAGTCCCTGCCGACGCTTCCAGTCGGAGGGGTTTACACCGGAGGAGACGACGCTGACTCTAACCTCGCCGGGGCCAGGTTCGGGATCGGGCATCTGCCCGGTCTGCATGACTTCAGCGGGACCGTTTTGCTCGTACCAAGCGGCTTTCATCTGCGCTCACCCAAGAGTGGTGGATTATCCGGCGCGGGTCGCGTAGTCGGACCTTGCCCTGTCGAGAGCGGCGGTGCGCCCAGCCTGCAAGACCTCCCGGCGCTCGTAAGCCCAGGTGTTGGAGGCGGCCGTGCTGAGGGTGGAGCCTTGGAAGGCCGGCATCACGTAGCGAGCCATCAGTTCATAGCTGTGGAGCATCTGCTCGCGGGGCGCCCAGTCGATGGCCTGCACCATGAACGCGCCGAAGCCGCCGCTGCGCTCCTCCAACCGCTTGATGCTCTCGATGCAGTCGTCGGGCGTGCCGATGACCCAAGCGCCGCTCTCGGCCATGGCGTCTACGATGTCTTCCAGCGGGCCGTCGACGATGGCGTTGCGGCCCATCGTGTGCTCGAAGTACTCCCGCTGGTAGCGTCCCGCGCCCAAACGGGCCTGCTCCAGAGCTTCCTTCTTGGTTTCGGCCAAGTGCACCGGCAGCACCAGCCGCCAGCCGTTGCGGTCGACCGTCTGACCATGCTCCGCCGCCGATTCCTCGGCGATGGCCCATAGCGACTTGAGGTCCGCTTCGGGCGAGCCCGGATCGCGGGGCACGGTGATGGTGAGCACGTCTGCGCCGTATTTCCCGGCCAAGGCCACCCCGGAGGGCGACTGCACCGAGGCCACCGCGATGGGCATGTGGGGTTTGGTGTAGGGCCGCAGTTGCAGCATGGCCTCTTGAAGCTCGAACCAGTCGCTCTTGTAGGTGATGGGCTCGGGGTCGGTCATCAGCCGCAGCACCATGCCGAAACCTTCGTCCATGCGCTGCCTTTGCACGGTGGAGTTGATCCCCATCATGTAGGCGTCGCCGGGGAGCGCGCCGGGGCCTACCCCCAGCATCACCCGCCCGTGGCTCATGTGGTCGAGCTGCACCATGCGGTTGGCGACCATGAAGGGGTGGTGGTAGGGGATGCTGATCACGCCGGTGCCCAGCTTGATGTGCTTGGTGCGGTCGGCGGCGACCCCGATGAAGATCTCCGGCGAGGAGATGGTCTCCCAACCGGCGCTGTGGTGCTCGCCGATCCAGGCTTCGTCGAAGCCCAGGTCGTCCAGCCACTCGACCAGTTCCAGGTCGCGGTCCAAGGCAAGGGTCGGATTTTCGCCCACGCGGTGGAAGGGCCCCATGAAAATCCCGAACTTCATCCGCTCCGGCAAAGCCATATCGGTCTACTCTCCTGAAGAATTATTCCGTTAGTGGTACGGGCCAATTATAGACCGCCGCCGGGGGAATGCCAACGAAGCGCGAGACATGGCCAAGACGATTGCAAAGTCACTTCATGGCTTGTACGTGCTGACATATAAGAACTGCTGCCGGCTTTGCAATTGTCCTACCCGGCGGGGCCGAGGGCCGCGGACCAGGGGAGAAGGGCGCGGAGGAGTTCATGGCAGCCGGGAAGGGCGTTTTGGCGGCGGCACCGCTCCAAGTAGCGGTGGGCCGCCATGAAGGTGGGGAGGCGGAATCCGGCCTGGGCCACCCGGCGGATAAAGGAATGGGCTTCGGGCAGGGGCCGGGAGTCGGAGAGGGCCCGGTCCCATTGGGCGCAAAATTCCTGGGCCAACGGCCGGAGCCGGACGACGGCAAGGGCGCGGGCCATTTTACGGCGTAGGGCGTTGACGCGACGTCTCAGGTCGTTCATTGGTTAAGGCTCCTTATTTGGATTTGGGGATTTTTCGATTTCCCGGACATTCCCGGACATTCCCGGTCATTTTATCCCGCTGCGGCCCGCTGGCGGGGTTGGGATGGGAATTGCGAATTGGGCGGGGTCGTTTATGGGCATTGGATACCTGTCGCCTCGGTGGCGGGTTGGGTTTGAGTGTGACAGGTATTATGGTAGGGAGGTGTATTCGGGGTTGGCAAGGGGATTGGGGATTGGGACAGGGGCTTTTCATTCTCTCCCTTGGGGAGAGGGCAGGGGTGAGGGGGAATAGAAAGGGAATTATATACTTGAGTGCCCAAAACGGGGGGAGTGGGGTTGGCGCCGGTTCAACCAACGCCGGATAAGAGCAATGCCACCGATGACCACGGTTGCAAACCCGATCAGTGTGAAGGTTCTTTCGGCGAACTCGAACGCAGTCACGGAAACCCCGCTCCTTGGGCCAGCGTGGGGTCAGAGAACAGCGGGATAGATGTTGGCAGGGGTGACCAACCGCAAGAAAGCAGCGGCTATTCCCCACTCTTCCTTCGTAAGAGTTGGAGGTAAGTCGACAATTGAGGAGTGTGAAGGACGGAGGGGTTCGGATGTGTATATAATGTTGATGTCAAACCCCCTTTGCTTTGCGGCAGACTGCACGTCTCCTACATTGAGTACCACGAAGCGTCCAGTTGGTCTGAGTCGGTAGCAGCGTCCGACTTCCTTTCTTATGCAATCAACCGCAGAGGACTTGTCAGCCCCCTGAAAGAATTGCAAGCGATTGACCGATAGGTCGGGTTCACCCGGTCTTCTGAGAAACGCCCCGACCAGAGGCATATCTGCATCCGAGTCGTATTCGGACGGTTTGCAGTATCGAGCAATTTCATCGCTGCTCGGAAGTTTATCCCCATGGGAAAGGTCAGTCGCGGCGGGGTACAAGGCACTCATATTCCTTGAGAACGTCCTGCAGTCTCCCCTGCTCACTGACATCTACTGGGCACCCGTCGCGGTCAGCTTGGGCAACCAGCAGAATCTCGTCATTCCCCAAGAAGCTCACAACTAGGACCCCATCGCCCATGATTCGCCATTGAGCGTACACCATGCTGTATCTGTCAGAGCCAATTGAGGGGTCTGCGAAATCCCTATGTTCTACCAGACAGCGAGCCATATCCCGCAGAGAGACGATGTTGACCTCGGGTTCGTCCGGGTCCTCGTCGATGTTTTGTAACATCGTGACCAGTTTATCTGCAAGGATGGGCCGACCGTTGGCCCGCAGATATTCAACGGCCTCCTGGTGGTCGGTGGGGAAATCGGTGATGGGTTCACCAAAATCCACCAAGACCATATTACTGGCATCAAGACCATATTGGATGAAGTTGATTTGGCGACCAGCGTCTCCCCGATGCACTATGAACACGCGATATTGAACCCCGGGCTGCGCGTACAACTTGCTGGCCGCTGATACCTCGTCACCATTCCATAGTCCACCCTCCGGGGCCTTGTTAAGCTCTTGCGCAATCCAATCGTGTACGTTATCGGGCCAGAGGTCAGCATGGACTGGCTCAGTGGTTGTTGTGCTCACAGGATGTCTCCTTCAGTTGCAACTTTACAAGCCAGGTTTATCAACTCGGCAAGCAGACCCGGCATCCTCTCGGCGGCTATAGCGTTGTTCGCAGGAGCGGTGTTGATGTCTAACAACAATCTATTCATGAACCCTGGCTCAGATGGTGGCATCAATTGGGGAGCCTGGGTAGGCACTATGCCTATGCGAACTCCGCCGGTAATCACCTGATCTAAAGACCATCGGGCAAGACGATTGATCTGAGCATGAGGCACACTCGATGATCGGCGACGCCGATTGATTTGGTACATGAAATCGGACACGTCTTGCTCTTCCAAATTCATGTGCGGCAGATACTTCGACATTAGGCTCATGCCCTCGCTCGGATTCGCCACCTCTTGTCCAAGCAATGCCCCAAAAGCCAAACGATGTACTTGCCTGACCGAGCGTAGAGAAATGTCTAACGCCTCTTGCAATTTGCGTACTGCTTGATTGGGGTCTATTAAGACCGGAGTGGTCAAGGCCGGAGTGATATTGGCTCCGAGATTCACAGTAGGGTTTGGTACGAATGTCCAATCAAGCCGCTCTGCATGAGTAACTAAAAGCAACCGATTACCATCCGCCTCACCCTGTTGCCGTACCAACCCCTCGTGTGGCCTCTCTTCTATACTCTCCGGGCGGACGCCCATCAGCCGTTCCCAAAGCTCCGAGGTTTGAACACCAGGAGGATGAAAGACAGTCAACCGAAGATGCTCAACACTCCACTGGCCGAAATCGACAATGGGTGTGGTCTGGCTCATGTGCGAAGGTTCTCCATGCCCGAAAGTGTTGATGATTTGTGCGCTATCACTAGGGCCTGTTTACATTCAACCGATGGTGGCGTTGTACGCGACGCACAGAGAGGTCAAAGCCACTAAAGCCATCAAAACGATGGCGAACTTCATAGAGGCATCTATGTCTCCCGGCCCCTTATGCGGCCATTGACGACTACGGTATCCGGCCAGCCCAAGGCATCGGCTACAATCGCCGTCACGTCGGTATTGAGACGTTCGGCATCTTCGTCTTGGCCACGAACAACCCCTTCCCGGAACACCTAGAATGAGGTCTGGTCGTTGCCACCTGCCCCATTCGTTGATAGAATGCGACCAAGCTGGCTTGCAAACGCCTGACCTTTCCAAGTTTTTCGGCGCGGGCATCGTTGTTAAGATCAACGGTGTCCGCGTACTTTTTGCAGTTCAGACCATCTTAGAGGTTACCTCCGCCGCCGGTCAATGCCGCCGGTCCTGAACCGGTCCGCTGGCTTCCCCCCGTTTTGGGCACTCGAGTATATAATTCCCAATGGAAAGACCCTGCAACGGCGGGTAGGACGATTGCAAAGTCGCTGCCGGTGCGGGACTGGCTTACCAGACGCGATGGACGCCGTAGTGGTCGAAGAGTGATTCATTAGATATAAGAACGAGGTTGCGGGCCAGCGCCTGGGCAATGAGCATACGGTCAAACGGGTCGCGATGGGGACCCGGCAGCGCACCGGCGCGCGCAGCGTCGCTTACTGTGATGGCAAGCTCGCCGAAACCCTGGTCTGCTATGGCTCCGGCAACGTCGGCAGCGATCAATTCAGCGCCAGGGAGTTTGCCGAGGCGATGCTTGGTGGCAATCTCCCAAGCTGACACCGCGCTTATCAGTATGTCGTTCTCTTCGTCTTCTATCGCCCGTCGAGCCGGAACCGACAACTGCAGGTCTCCGGCGAACCACCAAATTAACGCATGGGAGTCGAGCAGTAGTCGCACCTACATTCACCTTCCCAAGCGGCAAGCTCTTCCTCCGGCAGGGGCTCAAAGAAGCGTTCGTCTATGGATATCTGGCCTTTCATGGAGCCGAATTGCCGCTTACCGCGCTTTTGGACGGCCACCAGCCTCGCCACGGGCTTGCCGTTGCGGGCGATAATGACCTCCTCCCCGGCCTCCACCCGCGCCAGCAGGCGAGACAGGTTGGTCTTTGCTTCATGGACGTTCACCGTTTCCATCACCGGCCCCTAGAGAGTCTTCTTAGCTAAGAGTATAACTAATCAGCTAGACTGTCAATCGAAGGACCGCATTGACGCGCATTGGCGCCGGTAGTAGGCTGGGGCCGTCAATGATTCTTTAGGAGGCGTATCTATGAAATATGAAGGCATGATCGCCGAGACGGTGCTGATACAGGGCCACAAAGGCGACCAGATCGACGCCTACCTGGCCCGTCCTTTGGGCGGCGGCCCCTTCGGCGGGGTCGTCCTGATCCACCATATGCCCGGTTGGGACGAGGCTTCCAAAGAGATGGCCCGCAAGCTGGCCCACAACGGCATCGCCACCATCTCGCCCAACCTGCATTTCCGCGAGGGCAAGGCAACGCCCCAAGAGAATAGCACCAGCATCCGGGAAGCGGGCGGTATGCCCGACGACCGGACGATGGGCGACGTAGATGGCGCGATGAAGTACCTGCGCACCCTGCCGTACCTGAACGGCAAGGTGGGGCTGATCGGCTTCTGCTCCGGCGGACGCCAGACCTACCTCGGCGCTTGCACGCTCTCCGGCGTCGACGCCGCGGTGGACTGCTGGGGCGGCGGTGTGACCCAAGGCAACGACCAGCTCACCCCAGCACAGCCGCGCTGGCCAATCGAGTTCACCGACGGACTGAACTGCCCGCTGCTTGGGTTGTTCGGCGACGAGGACGGGCGTCCCTCGCCGGCCGACGTGGCGGAGACCGAGGCGGAGCTGAAGCGGTTGGGCAAGGACTACGACTTCCACATGTACCCCAACGCGGGGCACGGGTTCTTCGCGGTCGACCGCCCCAGCTACCGGGTCGAGGCCGCCGTGGACGGTTGGGAGAAGGTGCTGGGCTTCTTTGGGAAGCACCTGAGCTAGTGATTGATCGACCCTTACCCTAACCCTCTCCCTGCCCAGGGAGAGGGGATTATCTGAGTTGCCGATGCTGCTGGCCTCGCGCCTGCAACGGCTGCTCCCATTCTACTACGGTTGGGTGATCGTCGGCGCCTCCGGGAGCGCCGTTTTCGCCAGGATGGCCCCGGCGATCACCACTCTCACCGTGTTCATGTACCCCAATGTCCCAAGAGTTGGGCTGGTCGCGGACGCTGATCTCCGGGACGGTCAGCGCCGGAGCCGTCACCGCTCTGGCGCTCTCCCCAGCCATTGGCTGGTGCATTGACCGCTTCGGTTCCCGCCCGGTGCTGGTGATCAGTATGCTGGTGCTGGGGCTGGCCATGACCTCGCTGGCTTGGGCCACCATCCCCGTCACCTTCTATCTCGCCTACGCCGTGGGCCGCGTGGTCTTTCACACCTCCGCGCCCATCGCCGCCAGCACCGTGACCTCCCGGTGGTTCGTGCGGAAGCGGGGCCGGGCCATCGGGGCGATCTACGTCTGCAACGCGGTCGGCGGCGTCGTGTTCACCATGCTTGCCGCAATTCTCATCAGCAACTATGGCCTAAGCGTGGCCTGGGCCGCCCTCGGCGTGGTTGTCCTGGCGGTGCCGGTAGCGCCCAACCTGCCGCTCGTGGTGGAACGCCCGGAAGAGATGGGTCTGGCCCCCGATGGCGATGAGGCGGGACCGGAAGAGACGGGCTTGGCCCGCGGCCACGAGGACCGGCCTGCGACGGAGGAGTCCTGGACGGTCGGCGAAGCGCTCCGCACCACTGCCTTCTGGGCGGTGTTGCTGGTCGGGTTGGCGCATTTCTTCGTCCAGAGCGGCGTCAGCGTCCACATCGCCGCCTACCTGCGGGACCAGGGCTTCAGCCCGGCCAACGCGGCGGCGGCGGTCAGCTTCAGTTGGGTGGTGTCGGGAGTGAGCGCGGTCATCTGGGGATGGGCGCTAGAGAGGGTGCAACCCCGGCTGCTCTACTCCATAATCATGGTATGCCTTGCCGGGACGTCGCTGGTACTGATGTTCGTGCCCGGGGCGCTGGGCGCCTACTCCGCCGCCCTGCTCATCGGGGTGTTGTCAGCCGGCGGGCTGGTGGCGCCGACCGTGGTCTATGGCAACTTCTTCGGGCGGGCGCACCTGGGAGCGATCCGGGGCATAGGCGAGACCGGGGTCTTGATCGGCCAGGCGGCGGGCCCGCTGTTCGCCGGTTTGATGTTCGACCTGCGGGGCAGCTACGTACTGGTGTTCGCGGTCTATTCCGTCCTGGCGGCGTTCGGGATGCTCTTGGTTTTGGGCGCGCGAAGGCCGGCCCGAAGGTCACCGCTCGTTTCGGTACAGGGCTAGGGACGATACAGTGATAAGGTAAAAAATGCTGCTTGTCGCTTTCATGCAGGCGTCCAACTGCTCCAACTACACTGGGTCGTGGCGGCACCCCGATACGGTGGCCGACTTCCTGGACCTGCGCTACTTCCAGGACATCGCCGTCGGCCTGGAGGCTGCCCGGTTCCACATGGCCTTCATCGACGACCGGCTGGCCATGCCCAGCGTATACGGGGACTCGTTCCAGGAAGCAGTGGAGCACGGGGTTCGGGTGGTCAAGCTGGACTTGGTCCCGGTGATAACTGCGATGGGCTTGGCGACTTCCCATCTCGGCTTGGGCGCCACCTATTCCACGACTTACTACTCGCCCTTCCATGTCGCCCGCCTCTTTGCAAGTTTGGACCACTTCACCCAAGGCCGCGCTGCCTGGAACGTGGTCACTTCCTTGAACGACGCGGAGGCCCAGAACTTCGGCGTGGCCGAGCACCGGGAGCACGACGGCCGTTATGACGCCGCCGACGAGTTCATGGAGGCGGCGCTGGCCCTGTGGGACTCGTGGGAAGACGGCGCGGTGCTGGCCGACAAGGAATCAGGGAAGTTCGCCGACCCCGGCAAGGTGCGGCGGGCCGACTACTCCGGTGAGTTCTTCCAGGCCCGCGGCCCGCTGACCGTGCCCCGCCCGCCGCAGGGACACCCGGTGATCATCCAGGCGGGCCAGAGTGAGCGGGGACGCCGCTTTGCCGCCCGCTGGGGGGAACTGCTATTCGTAATCTTCCCCACCGCCGGGCAGTGCAGGGCCTACCGGGAAGACCTGCGGGAGCGGGCCGCGGCCGCCGGGCGCAGTCCCGATGCCGTGAAGGTTGCCCCCGCGGTTTACGTGGTCGTCGCCGAGACCGAGCAGGCCGCGCGGGAAAAGCGCGAGTTGATCGAAAGCCTGGCCCGCCCTGTCGATTCGCTGGCCCTGCTCTCGGAGGTGTTCAACTACGACTTCTCCCGGCACCCGCCCGACGAGCCCCTGTCCGACGAGACTCTCGCCTCCATGACCGGCCTTCGGGGGTTCTTGGGCCGGGTCATAGAGTTGAGCGGTTCCCCAAACCCCAGCGTGAACGACTTCGTCCGGTGGTCCGGCCGGGGCACGCTGCGCGAACTGCCGGTGTTCTGCGGCAGCCCCCGGCAGGTTGCCGACGAGATGGAGCATTGGTATTCGTCGGGATCATGCGACGGTTTCGTGCTGGCGGCCACCCACATGCCGGGCGCCTACGAAGACTTCGGCCGGCTGGTGGTCCCGGAGTTGCAGCGCCGGGGGCTGTTCCGCACCGAGTACCAGCCGGGCACCCTCCGCGACAACCTGGGCTTTCCGCGCCCCGCACGAGGCTGATAGACTACCTCTACCGGACATAATCCGGCCCCATTTAGATTGCATTGCGGGCGAGGCTCAAATGCGAATCGGACTGTTTCTTGGCCCGTTGGATGTGCTCCGCAGTATCGGCAACCAGTTGGACAGAATCGAAAGCGCGGAACTGGACGGCTTCGACAGCTTCTGGCTTCCCCAGCAGTTCGGCGCGGACGTGCTGACGGTCATTGCGATGGCCGGGCACCGGACGAGCCGGATCGAGCTGGGCACGGCCGTGATTCCGACGTTCCCCAGGCATCCGGTGATGCTGGCCCAGCAGGCCCTCACCGCCCAGGTGGCTACCGGGGGCCGTCTCACGCTGGGCATCGGAGTCTCCCACAAGTCCACAATCGAAGACTGGCTGGGCCTGTCCTACTCGCGCCCCGCCAGCCACATGGAGGAATACCTGTCCGTGCTCCGGCCCTTGCTCAACGAGGAAGGAGTGGACTTTTCGGGCAACGAGTTCAACGTCACCGGCGAACTGCAAATCCCCGACGCCACGACCTGCCCGGTTGTGGTGGCAGCCTTGGGTCCCCGTATGCTGGCCATCGCCGGGCGGCTGGGTGACGGCACGGTGACCTGGATGACCGGCCCCAAGACTATCGAACAGCACGTGGTGCCTCGGATCAACGAGGCCGCGGCCGCCGCCCGGCGGTCTCGCCCCAGGGTTTGCGTCGGCCTGCCCGTGGCCGTAACCGATAACCCTTCGCGGGCCCGCGACCGCGCTGACCGGCTGTTCCAGAGCTACACCACGCTGCCCAGCTACCGGAACATGCTGCAACGCGAGGGCGCGACCGGCCCCGGCGGCGTAGCGGTCGTGGGCGACGAAGCGGCGGTGGAGGACCAACTGCGCTCGCTGGCCCAATGCGGAGCGTCCGACTTCCTGGCCACCGTTTTCCCCGTCGACGACACCCAGACCTCCATCGCCAGGACCCGCGCCCTTCTGAAAAGCCTGGTAGGCCGCATCTAACCCCGCTGCTAGCCGCCGAAGGCTTCCCTTCCCGAAGCCCTCTCCCCTGGGGAGAGCGAACTTCCGCCGCAACAAAAAGGCCCTGCTCTCTTAGCGACAACAATATTGTGATTATTTGCGCTTTTTTGACCGGGGGGCTTTTCCTCCTTAAAATCCTGGATACTAGGTATTCGGCATCGCCGAACGCGAATTTCGAAGGCCGCCGGGGTCTGGCCAGACTCATCGAGGGGAGGAGCGCCAGCAGGGTAGGTCCCCATCCAGACCGGATGTGAGGATGGCCAGGCCCCGGCCGGGGAAGCCGGCACTAGAATTACAAGAAAAGGGAGTTGCCCCATGTACCGAAACATTCTCGTTCCCTTGGACCGGTCGGTGGAATCCGAGGGGATTCTTGACGTGATCCCCCAGTTGGTCGATTCGGAAGGCCAGACTACTCTGTTGGCGGTAATACCGCCGGGCCGGACCCGGTCAATGGGCGAGTTGGTGGTGCTGGGCACACAGCAGGAAGAAGAAGAACGCAGCCGGGCGATGTATTACCTGAATCGGATCGCCAGCCGGTTGCGAGATTCTTCCATCAATGCTTCCGCTGCTGTCGTGGTGCATCAGTCGGTGGCCGAGGCGATCGTGGCCTACGCCGAACGGAACGATGTGGACCTCATCTCGATGTTCACCCACGACCGCCGGGGCTTGGCCAAGCTGGTCAAGGGCAGCGTATCCAAGGAGGTGGAGCGCCGGGCCCGCATTCCTGTGCGAATTTTCCGTCCCGAGGACCTCGCCGAGCGGCAGACGTTGGCCGTGGCCGGGGCTGGCCAGGCGGATGCGGGTACCGTGGACTACAGCAGCGTAGACCTGTTCGCCAGGCTGTCGGCCGACCAGATCGCCCGGATCGTGGCCTTGGGAAGGGAGGTTAATATCGAGGAAGGGCGGTCGTTGGGCGAAGGCAACGAGGCAGGGCAGAGCCTTTACGTCATCATCAGCGGCGAGGCCCACCTTACCGCCCATGCCGAGGTTGGCGAGATCGCCGTGCGATTGGCCGGGCCCGGCGAGTCCTTCCCCTTGGCGGCGTTGCTGGGTGAGGGCGCGCTGATCACGTCGGGCCGGGCATTGTCCGACATGACGGTGCTGCAAGTGCCCCGCTCTACGTTCCTCGACCTCTGCGCCCATGACAACGCTTTGGGGATGGGAGTGTATGCCAATGCCGCGCAGCTCTTCGCCAATCGCTACAGCTCCACGCTGACCCAACTCGGCATCAGCGCCGCGCGGGAGATGCGCGACATGGACGCGGAGCCCTACTAGCCCATCTAGACCGCCCCGGCCAAATATGGAAGACCGGCACGCAGGAAAAGGAGGTGTGCGATGGTCGCTTTACTGGAACCAATGGAGGTACTCGAAGCCAGGTCCGTTCCCAAGGCGTTGCCCGCCGTTCGCGACCGGTGGTTCTACCGGATGCCCTGCGCCGGGGTCAAGTACTACGCCTTCGCGCCCGAAAAGCCGCCGGAGAAGGCGGTCCCGCATTCCCTGCCCTTGAAGTTGCTCGACGAGCGGGTTATGGTCTTATAGACAAGTCACTTGGCCTCTTACGAACGGGCGAGAAAGCAAGACTTGAGAAGGGCGAGCGGAATGTACGTACAAACGGCATGGGGAAGGGCCAGACCCGGCACTTGGGACGGGCTGAGACAGCTATACGTGGACAAGGTGATCCCGTTGACGATGGGGATGCCCGGTCTCCGGGAAAGGCAGCTCTGGCGGGGCGCATCGGACCCCGACGAGATGATGTTCTGGAGCGTGTGGGAAACGCTGCGGGACCTGCGGAACTATGAGACCAGCGATGCCCGCCGGGAGCTGGCCCAAGAAGCCGAACAGTTCTTCCATCCGATGGCATACCCCAGCGGCGAGACTTGGATCAAGCACTTCGAGATTGTGTCCAACTTCGTCAAGCAGGATGGAGTCGGCGTTCAACCGGCCAGCCACGTTATGATAGCTTGGGGCAAGCTGCACTTGGGCGCTTGGGACCAATTCGAGGGGTTCTACCGGGAGCGGGTCGAGCCTACCGCCAACGACATCGCGGGGTTGAGCGAACGCCAGCTTTTGCGCAGCACCGAGGATCCCGACGAAGGCGTGAGCGTGAGCGTTTGGGAGAACGAGGAAGCCCTGCTTTCCTACGAGCGGAGCGGGTTTCGCCGCGACCTGGCCCAGGACGCCGCCAACCTCTACCGGGGCGAGTTCTGGGTGAAGCACTTCGAGGTCAGCGACAGCAACAGGTGAGTCGGGAATTCGGAGTGAGGAAATGGGGGCGGGCTTCACAAGCCCGCCCCTTCGTGCGTAAGGTGCGCTCGTACCAAAAATTCCCTCTCAGGGAGAGGCCAGGGTGAGGGGGGAACCGCTTAGATGAGCCCCAACCGCCGGACGTCAACTTCCGTCTATTGCGCGTCGTGTAGAACCTGTCCCAAAGTTCCAGGCGGTAATGTGGCATTGGCCCGGTGGTAATGAAGGACTACCCTTCTGCGGTCTTGGTGCCGGTACACTCTCTGCGAACCTTTACCATGACGGTAAGAGAATCCGTCACGCTCTAATGCCCGAACCAACTCTCTGATAGTAGTGTTTCGTAGAAGGCGAACCAAGGTTGCCGGGGCGGTCATACAGCAACTGCGACCACTGGCTCACCAAGGGCTTCAACTTCTCCTTCCCCTGTGGGGATAGTCTCCCCGCACTCTATCATATCCTCCACTACCAACTCAGCGGCGTCCTGCAAGGAATCCAGGGCATCCTTCCTGTTGTAACCCCAAGTGGCGCAACCGGGCAGACCGTCAATCCAGGCGCTCCACCGCCCGTCTTCCTCTTCTTGCAAGGTCGCCTTGAACACGTAGGTTTTCATCATCTGTCCCTCCCCGTTTCATTTCAGTTTACTCCTTGCAGTTCGGCCTTGAATACATAAGTCGCCATCACTCGCAGGGCTATCGCATTTGGATTTCTGGAGGCCAATTGAGGGACAAACCGTTGCTTCCGACCGCCGATTTTGAGTGTTAGGTCCCGCTATCACAGTATGTCAAGGCGAATAGACCCGAAAACACCGCCGAAAATTACATATGTAGGCCCCGAAATTTTCTAATGCGATAGCCCTGCCATCACTCGACACCTTTCCGGTAGTTTTCCATTGAAATGTAAAGCCCCGGCTTGATGGGCCGGGGCTTCTTCTCCCTGGTAGGCCGGTGGTAGACCGGGCCCGGGCCCGGTCGCTCAGGTTCGCTTGTCGTAGATGAGGTCCGGCAGCCAGAGGGCAATCTCCGGCACCGCCAACACCAGTCCGGTGACGATGGCCATGCAGCCCATGAAGGGCAGCACCCCGATCCAGACGTCGGCGATGGTGCTTTGTTGCAACACCTCGTTGGCCCTCTCCGCTTGCTCCCGGTCCACGTCCTGCCGGACTCCGTGCAGCACGTAGAGGTTGATGCCCTCGGGCGGGCTGATGAGGGCCGCTTCCACCAGCAGCACCATGATGATACCGAACCAGATCAGGTCGACGTCTGCCTGCTTCAGCGTCGGCAGCAGAATGGGCACCGTGGTGACCATCATGGCGAAGCTTTCCATGAAGGTGCCCAGGATGAGGTAGAACACCACCAGCACCAGCACCAGCTGCCATTCGTTCAGGTTCAGCCCCGAAATGCCCTCGGCGATCTGCTGGGAGATGCCCAACCGGGCGAAGGCGAAGCTCAAGGTGAACGCCGCCAGGACGATCAGGAAAATCATCCCGGTGGTGCGGACTGTGGAGATGAACGAGTCCTGGACGATGAGGAAGTTTCTGCGGACCACCGCCCTGATCGTTTCAGGAGGGGGCATCTGGGCCGACCGCAGGGTTTCCTGGGTGGTCTTGGTGAAGAGGTTAATCAGGCCAGTGGCCCTGAGGAAGCTCCCCAGGAAAGGGGTCAGTATTTCATTCGAGTTCAGGATGATCGCCAATACGAACGCGCCCGACACACCGAACGCCGCCGCTTCACTGGGCGTGGCGATGCCCATGTAGATGGTGCCCAGCACGATGAAGACCAAGGCTACCATGGGCAGAAGCTGTAGGGTGCCAAGCAACCTTACCCGCCAGCCCTCGATAGTGGTGAAGCTCTCGCCTTGTTCCCGGGGGGCCATGCCGCGCCAGACCACCGCCAGAGCGCCGATCATGATCATGAAAGTTATGGCCAGCAGGACGCCCGGTACGAAACCGGCCATGTAGAGGCGCCCGATGGACTCCTCCACCAGCACACCGTAAATGATCAAACTGATGCTGGGCGGGATCAGAATACCCAGGGTCCCTCCGGCGGCCAGGGAGCCGATCACCATGCGCTCCGAGTAGCCCCGTTGGCGGAAGGAGGGCAGCGACACCCGGCTGATGGTGGCCGAGGTGGCCACGCTGGAGCCGGAACAGGCGGCAAAGATGGCGCAGGACACGATGTTGGTGTGAATCAGACCGCCGGGGAGGAACCAGATCCAGCGGGAGATGACGGAGTACATCCGCTCGCCCATGCCGGAGCGGTTCATCAACTCGCCCATCAGCACGAACAGCGGCACTGCCACCAGAATGAAGCTGGTGTTCCCTTCCCAAGCCTTGTTGGCCATGATGTTCCACAAAGGAGCATCGGAGAAGAAAAACATAATGATGAGGGACAAACATCCCAGGGCGGCGGCCACATACAAGCCCGCCAAGAAGAAAGCCCCCATTAACCCGAATGCAACGCCAATAGCCACGACTCAACCTCTCAGGCGTGAATGGATGCTCCTAAGCTACAGAGGCCCCTTCTTCCTCGGTTGTGACCATTTCCGATTGGATCTCCTCCCCGCCCATCGCGCGGTGGATGCGTGGCAGCCAGCTTTCGGCGAGCATCGCCAGCATCATCTGGATGGCCGTGATGCACATCAACGTGAAGCCCAAGGACACCACAATCTTGGGGATGAACAGCGGGGTCAGCGGATAGTCGTTGGTTACCACACCCCGCTCGTAGTTGTTGATCACGTTCTCCCACATCTTCCAGGCGGTGACCGCGCCCAGGAACAGCACCGAGCCCAAGGCCAGCCAGTCGGCGACCGCCCTGACGTTGGAACTCATGTAGGGCAGCAACACGTCGATGCGCACATGCGCGCCCGACCGCAGCGAGTAGGAAAACGCCCAGGTTGCGGCCATCGCCAGCACGTAACCGCTCATCACGTCGGTGCCCGGCGCTTGGACCCAGTTCACCTTACGGGCTATCACCTGGTAGGTGATGAAGAACCCGAGGAGGAGCAACTCAAGGCCGCAGATGTAACCCAAAATGAAGTACAGCCGGTCCGCCTTGCTGGTGACGGCCCTGAACCCCAACAGCAGGTACAGAGCCGGAGTCCTCGGGCCGGTGTAGGTTGACAGGCTTGTAGCGGCCATCGCGCGCTCCCTAGGTCAGATGTATGGGCGCCGGGCTATTTTTTGGCATAGGCAAACCGCACCGGCGGAATGCCTACGCGATTGTAACCATATCCCCAAATCAGCGCAACAATATCCGAAGAGCAGTTGGCGTTGAGTTGCCGCCTCAGTTGGCGTTCGGCCCTTTGGTGACTTCCGTCCTGGCCACCGAGCCGTCGGCTTCGACTTTCAGGCCGATGTATGCGGCGACATGCTCGTTGAAAATACGGACAGCTTCCTGGTTCCGCTCCGGGTAGCCAAGCCGCCGCAGCCAGCCGGGGATGATGTGTTGCGGCACCACCACGGTTTGGATGTGCTGCAATATCTCCTCGGAGAAAGGCACCGGCTGCATTCCCAGCTGCTGGTTGATGGCAACCGCGGCAACGTTCTGGAACGGGGCCAGGCGCAGCCCTTCCAGTTCGGCCTTTGCGCCTTCCTCAACGATGATTTGCTGCAGGTCCTCAGGTATCTCGTTCCAGACGTCCTTATTGATGACGTTGTTGGTATAGCCGAAGCCGACGATTGGCCCCGCCATATAGTCGGTGACCTCATACAGCTTGGAGGACGCTGCCAGCAGGACGCCATACACCGCGACGTCGACGAGTCCGACGTTCAGGGAGGTATAAAGTTCGGCTACCGACGTGAAGTCCGGCTGCCCCCCCATGCCTACGATGAAGTCAGACATGGACGCAGAATTGGAACGAATCTTCAAGCCGTCGTAATCTTCCACAGCCTGGAGCGGCTTGCTGCTGTAGAACCACTGGTCTGCCCCGGCAAACCAGTTGCGGTTGAGCACGTGGCTGCCGTCCGTCGCTTCCAACATCAACCGGTCTATGTCTTCCGCGAGATCGGTAAGAATAAGGTAGGAGGTCTCCCAGTCGGACGCCGAGCCCCACAGCGATTGGACCTCCAGGGCAGGCAACTCTCCCGCCACATAGCCGGTAAAGATGTTGACCATATCCAGGGTGCCGTCGCCCACCTGGGTCAGGGTGTCGGGTCCGGCAATCTGCAACTCGACGAGGGAGATCACCGAGAGTTTGACCTGTCCGTTGGTGCGGGCGGCTATGTTGGGCGACAGGTAGGCTTGAATCAGCACGCACGGGGGCAGGTTCCGGTCGATGCAGACGTGCTGTATCTCTATTTCCTCCCCGGAGGAAACCAGTTCGGTCGGATTGGTCAGGTTGGCTTTCTGGATCAGACCCTGATAGTAGTCGCTGGTGTAAATGAACAGGTGGCTGGGCGCGCCCAACTCCGGTGATCCGAACAGACCAAGGGTGGCAACCTGGGTGTATGCGTCCTGCGGGAACCGGAACATTAAACCCTCATGGGGCGGCGGGCCGATTAGTTGCCTGGGGTCGCCCACGAAGATTGCGCCGGGGCCGTTGGCAACCGAGGCGGCGTATTCCGCCAGCATCGCTTCTTCGGAGGTCATGGCCGGAGCGGTGGGCATTGGGGCCGGGGCCTCGGTCGGAGCCGGAGCCTGCGTTGGGACCGGACCGGCTATTGTCGGAACGGGCGTGGGTTCGGGTGCAGTAGTGGCAGCGACGACCGGGGCCAGGGTTGCGGTCGGGGAAGCCGGGGCGGGAGTTGGCGCTGTCGCCGCGGCCGGGGTGGGGGTCGGCGCAGTAGTGGCAGCCGGGGCGGCATCCTCACCGCAAGCGGTCAAGGCCATCGCCATAGCGATGGCCGAAAGCAATGCAACAAGAAATCTGGTCAAGAATCCCTCCATGTTGCTGAATTGCTGACGGCCTGCCGATGCTGCGCCGCCTCGTTGAATAGAAGGCGGGGCCATTACACCGGGCGCCGGAATCCCCTGTATCGTGGCGCATTTTAGTCTCGGAAAGTCGGCTAGTCAATGAGCGTAATAGGCTGGTTTTTGGGAGAAATGTTACTAAAATGTTATACAACTCGCGAATATACTTATGTAAAGAGGCTAGGTACCACCGGAGATAGGTTCCCGGCTCCGGTGAATCCTCTCCGGCAGGCGGCTAGCGTGCGCCTTTCACTTGGTCGGGCAGCCAGGTGGCGATTTCCGGGAACGCCATCAATATGCCAATCACCACGGCCATACAGACCATGAAGGGCAAGACGCCGATGTAAACGTCGTTGATGGTCTCGGTCACGTCGGCCGCAACTTCTCTGACCTCCCGGGTCTCCCGGCGCGCTCCGTGCAGCACGTAGAGGCTCAATCCTTGGGGCGGGCTGATTTGGGCCGCTTCCAAGAGGATGATCATGATGATGCCGAACCACAGGAGGTCGATCCCGGAACGGAACAGGGTTTCCAGGAGAATGGGAAGCGTGGTGGCCAGCATGGAGTAGCTTTCCATGAACGTGCCCAGCACCAGGTAGAAAACAACCAGAATCAACACCAGTTGGATGTCGGTCAGGTTCATGCTGACCACCCAGTCGGCCATTTCGACAGAGATGCGCAGGTA
The DNA here is from genome assembly GCA_965197575.1 of Dehalococcoidia bacterium. Taxonomy (GTDB): domain Bacteria; phylum Chloroflexota; class Dehalococcoidia; order Lucifugimonadales; family UBA3495; genus VXOI01. The sequence continues at coordinate 2,790,404 of OZ240214.1, read as the reverse complement.
GGCGAAGGTGAATTGCAAGGTAAAGGCGGCCATCAGGATCAACATAATCATGCAGGTAGTACGCATGGTCGACATGAATACTTCCTGGAGCATGGCCAGGTTGGCATTCATAACCAAGCCCGCGTCCTTCAGCGAGGGCAGCCTTGCCTCATGGAGTTCCTCGCGCGGGACTTCGAACAACGTGGGTATCCAGCCGAGCAGCGGCAGTATCAGGACCTCCAGCATGAACACTGTCTCGCCGGTCTCCCGTTCCACAAGGATCGACCCGTCCGGAACGAACACCAGGAAGACCGACTGGACGGCCAAGTGGAGCACGAGCACGCCCACCACAAGGCCGAGGATCAGCCTGACAACCTCGTAGGCGTTGATGAGGCCGGTGGCCCGGTGCAACTCGGCGACGATGGGTACCCATATTGGCTTGGAATTGTAGAGAATGGCGAGCACGAATGCGCCGTACACGCCGATTGCCGCGGCCTCGCTGGGGGTGGCGATTCCTCCGTAGATCGAACCCAGCACGGCCAGGATGAGGAACACGACCGGGACCACGGCGATGGACCCGCTTATACGTTCCAGCCAGCCTTGCCAACTCAGGAAGGTGGCGTCGGGTGTGCGCGGAGCCACCTGCGGCCAGATTACGGCGGCGATGGCGATCATCAGCATGAACGTGAACGCCATCAAGGCTCCAGGCAGGAACCCGGCCAGGAACAGCCGTCCGATGGAAGTGCCCGTGCTGAGTCCGTAGATAATCAGGAGAACGCTGGGAGGAATGAGAATACCCAAGGTGCCGCCGGCAGCCAGCGAGCCGACCACCAGGCGCTCGTTGTAACCCCGGGTGTGAAAGGTGGGCAGGGCGACGCGGCTGATGGTGGCGGCGGTGGAGATACTCGACCCGGAGCAGGCGGCGAATATGGCGCACGAAACGATGTTGGTGTGCAGCAACCCGCCGGGAATCGGCGCAACCCAGCGGTCCAACGCCAAGTACATCCGCTCGGCAATTCCGCTCCGCAGCACCAGCTCGCCCATCAGGATGAACAGCGGGATCGCCACCAGCAGGAACCGGGTGTAGGTCTCCCACACCCGGTTGGCCATGATGTTCCACAGCGGCGCGTCTTCGAAGACCTGCATCAGGAGCAACGCCAGGCTGCCCAGGGCGCCGGCTACGTACAGCCCGGCCATGAAGAAGACCGCCATCAAAATGAATGCGATGGCGATCAACATTCGTCGTTACCGTGCCCGTGGTTGCCGTGCGGGTCGTCTACTTTTACTTTGGGGTTGTTGCGTTGCGCCGGGTCCAATGGTCCTAATCTCCAGCGACAGGCGTCGCTCACAATTAACGGCCCCCGCCGGAGCCGGGGGCCGCAAAATGAGTCTCGGGCAAGGGGGTGTTTGGTTAGTCCTCGATCCGGTAGACGCGGGCGGCGCAATCGTGGAGCATGTCGGCCCGCTCCGACGCCGAGTACCCCTGCGACAGTCTCTTGAAAGCGTTGTACATGACGTTGTAGGAGTATGAGACCTTGTCCACGGGGAAGTTGCTCTCGAACATGCAACGGCTGGGGCCGAATTGCTCGATGCAGTAGTTCATCAGCGGGGCCATGTCGGCGGCCAGTTCCTCGGAGCCGATGGGCCGGTTGCGCAGGTGCCAGTCGAATCCGGTGCGGGGCATACCGATGCCGCCCAGCTTGATGACCACGTTGGGGCACTCCGCCACCGCCGCGATGCCCTTGCGCCAGGTGTCCAGCACTTCGTCGTCCCGGTTGGCGTAGGGGCCTTCACGAATCAGCCCGCCGATATGGTTCATGATGATGGTCAAGTCCGGCACGGCCCTGGCGAAATCGGCCAGGTCGGGCATCTGGTGATGGAACATCCAGCCTTCGAGGGTCAGGCCCATACCGGCCAAAACGCGGGCGCCGGTCCGGAAGTTGTCGCTGGACAGTTGGCCCTCCGCCTTGTGGGCGGAGGTATTCTCCACCTCGGGGTTGGGGTCCCAGGTGACGGAGTGGCGGATGCCCCGGAAGCGGTTGGGGCTGGCGGCTTGCAGGGCCTCCAAAACCGGCCTGACGTTCTCGCCGAGGTTCAGGTTGGCGTGGCCGACGATTGCCGCGGCGGCCTTGCAGGGGCCGTAAAGCCCGGTGTCGCTGGCGGCGGCCAGTCCTTGAACAAACTCGACCTCGCCCACGGGGCGCAGCTCATCGGGGCCGCTGGGCCGGTACATGGACCTGGCCTCGACGAACACCGTGGAGCGCACGTTGTGGCCGCTGTTGACGTCGGCGGCCAGCTCGTGGAGCAAGTACCGTTGGAAGGGGATGCGCTCGGTGCGGTAGTCCCAAAAATGGTGGTGCGGGTCGCAGATGGGCAACTCCGGCTCCAAGGCCGGTTCCGGGGTCAAGTCCAGCCAGTCGTTCCCGCCGAAGGGCATGATCGGGCCTCCATCCTGTTATCCGATAGAATGCCGCCGGGATTCTCACTCCCGAAACGCGGCCCAATCATATCATATCTGGTCGCCGCAACCCTGTTTGTCGTCAAGGATTTCCCCCTCACCCTAACCCTCTCCCCAGGGAGAGGGGACTCGCTCATCGGGAGAGGGCCAAGGATTCCACATTCTCTAGGTAACAGAATGTTTACCCGGGCGTAATCCTTGAGAAATAACCGTCCTGCACAATGCTTATGACATGGAGCATCGAGAGTCCCCCGCCCTGTCATCGGATAGAAGGCCGCTCCGGGCCCTGCTGGTCTCGGCGCCAGTTGGGAAAAGCTATGGCCCTGCGTGACCTCCCTCGAATCGAGGAGGCGGATCGTGCTGTCCGGGCCCATCGAGGGCTCGGCGCCCGTCGGGCGGTTCCGCAACATCCTGGACGACTCCCGCACGGCAGTCATCGTTTCGAGCACACCCCGGCGTTCGGTTTTGGCCCTCCGCGACGTTCCCGGTCAGCCCTCCTCCGCGAGCCCGGCGGCGGCTCCCTGACCAACGAAAAGTCCTACCTGCTGGGCGAGTTCGCCCGCGTGGCCTTGGGCACGTCGAACATCGACTACAACGGGCGGTTTTGTATGTCATCCGCTGCCGCCGCCGGCATCCGGGCCTTGGGCATCGACCGCGGCCTGCCGTTCCCCGTGGCCGACATCGCCCGCGCCGGGACGGCGCTTCTGATCGGCGGTAACCCGGCCGAGACCATGCCCCCCATCATGCAGTATTTCGAGGAGCAGAAGCTGGCCGGGGGCAGCCTCATCGTTGCCGACCCCCGCCGCACTCTCACCGCCCGCGCGGCGACGTTGCACCTGCGGCTGGAACCGGGCACGGACGCCGCCTTGGCCAACGGACTCCTGCATGTGCTGGTGCGGGACGGGTTGATCGACGAGGACTACGTTGCCCGGCGCACCGAGGGCTTTGAGCAGGCCAAAGCAGCCGCCGCCTATTGGCCCGGGCAGGTCGAGCGGATTACCGGCGTTCCCGAAGCCCAACAGGTGCAGGCGGCCCACATGCTGGGCAAGGCCGGGTCGGCGATGGCGCTGACCGGCGCCGCGGCCCGGAGCAACAGGCGCAAGGTGTGAACAACGCTCTTTCCTTATATAAACCTCTATAAACCTCGCCTTGGCCTTGGGGCTTCCGGGCCGCGAAAACTCCGGCTACGGCTGCTTGACCGGCCAAGGAAACGGACAAGGAGGATGCGAACATGGACAGAAGGCCGACCAGCTTCCCGGCTACCGGGGCATCGACGACCCGGCCGCACGCCAGCACGTCGCCCAAGTCTGGGGGGTGGACGAGCAGAGTATTCCTGGACCCGGCAAATCGGCTTATGAAATGCTGGACCAACTGGGTCGAGAAGGCGGGGTTCGCGCCCTTCTCGTCATCGGATCAAACGTCGTCGTCTCCGCGCCCAACGCGGCCCACGTCGTTGAGCGTTTGCGTGCCTTGGACTTTCTGGTAGTCGCCGACTTCTTCCTGTCGGAGACGGCCCAACTGGCCGACGTGGTGTTGCCCGCGGCCCAATGGCTGGAAGAAGAGGGCACCATGACCAACCTGGAGGGCCGGGTGGTGCGAAGGCGCAGGGCCGTTCCTCCCCCGGACGGTGTGGCCACCGACGCTAAGATCGTCTGCAAGCTGGCCGAAGCCTTGGGCAAAGGACGGTTTTTCCTGTTCGCCGACACGGAGGCGATATTCGACGAATTGGGCCGGGCCAGCGCGGGCGGCCCCGCCGATTATTCCGGCATCACCTACCGGAAGATCGAAGACCGGAACGGCGTGTTCTGGCTCTGCCCCGCCGGTCCTGGACAGGAAAATGACCACCCAGGCACTCCGCGCCTGTTTGTCGAGTCTTTCCCACCGCCACCGGCCGGGCCAAGTTCCACCCAATCAGGCATCAGCCGAACGCGGAGCCGGTCGACGGCGGCTTTCCGTTGCGGCTCACCACGGGCCGCGTGCTTGCCCAATACCAGTCAGGGACCCAGACCCGTCGGGCGCAAAAGCTGAACGAAATGGCCCCGGAGCCGTTCTTGGAAGTCCACCCAACCACCGCTAGCCGGTACGGGACCGGCGAGGGCCAATTCGTCACTGCCGTCAGCCGCCGTGTCCGGGCTTCGTTCCGGGTCCGCACTACCACTGACATACGCCCCGACACCGTGTTCACCTCCTTCCACTGGGGTGGGGAAGCCTCAGTCAACCGGCTGACCAATCCGGCCCTCGATCCTGTCAGCCGGATGCCCGAATTCAAGATTTGCGCGGTGCGGCTGGAACCAGCCGTTGGTCCCGCTCAGGCCGTTGGGCCGGAGGAAAACGATGCCCGATGCTAAGAAACGCTTGGTCGTAATCGGCAATGGCATGGCTGGAGGGCGGTTTGTCGAAGAGATGCTGGCCCGCGAGGGCTTTCGTTCCGCTCAGGCCGCGGGGCCGGAATACGAGATCACCGTGTTCGGCGAGGAGCCCTGCGGCAACTACAACCGCATCCTGCTTTCCAGTGTGCTGGCCGGGCGCCACAAGATCGACGACATCTTCATCAACCCCGTCCAGTGGTACGACGACCACGGCGTCCGGTTCCACCGGGGCGTCCGGGCCGGATGGATCGACCGCATTTCCAAGTCGGTCTACGCCGCCGGGGGAATCATCATCAAGGAAGACCTGGCCTGCCGGAACGAGGCCGACGTTTACGCCATCGGCGAATGCGCTGAATTCCAAGACCAACTCTGCGGTCTGTTCGCTCCGCTGGCCCAACAGGCCCGGATCCTGGCCGACCGGCTGACCGGGTCCAACCCCGACTCGACCTATCAGGGGTTCCGGGTCTCCACCAAGCTCAAGGTGATGGGCGTCGACGTGGCCGTGATGGGCGACAAGGAGCCGCTGCTCCACGACGACGAGGTCGTGCATTACAGCGAGCCGCGCCGCGGCATCTACAAGAAGCTCATCGTCCGGGGGAAATGCCTGGCCGGGGCCATCCTGATGGGCGACGATGTCGCCACCGCCGCCGTCCTGCAAGCCTTCGACCGGGGCGAACCGGTCCCGGAAAACCGGAGCGAACTACTGTTCCCCACCACCGGTGAACCACAGGCGAAGGACATCGGGCAACTGCCCGACGCCGCCCAGATCTGCGACTGCAACGCCGTTTCCAAGGGCGCGATCTTCTCCGCCTTTCAGGAGGGTTGCCGCACCTTCGAGCAGGTTTCTGCCGCCACCAAGGCCGGCACCTGTTGCGGGGCCTGCAAGTCGCAGGTGCGGGCCGTGCTCGGTTGGGCGGAAAGCCCGGCTTCCGCGGAAGCGTTGGCCGCAGCCGCTAACTAACACCCTGGGGAGAGGACCATGAACAAGATCGAACAATACAAGCAGGAAAAAGACGGTCTCGACGTGCTGCACGACCTGCCCAAGTTCGTCGCCGAGGGCTGGGAAAGCATCGACGACGGCGACCGGGAGCGGCTCAAGTGGCTTGGAGTTTTCCTGCGCCGCCCCAATCCGGGCAGGCTGATGATGCGGGTACGGATGCCCAACGGACTGTCCAACTCCGAGCAGTTCCGGGCCTTGGCCGACATATCCGATGGGTACGGCAAGGGTTTCCTTGACATAACGACCCGCGAGCAGGTGCAACTCCGCTGGTTCGGCATCGAAAACGTGCCCCAGATTTGGGCCCGTTTGGAGCGGGCCGGTCTCACGTCGATGCAGACTGGAATGGACAACATTCGCAATGTGGTCGGCTGCCCGATGGCGGGACTGACGCCCGACGAGTTATTCGATGCCTCTCCAGTGGTGCGGGAGTTGACCAACATTTTCCTGGGCAACAAGGAGTTCACCAACCTGCCCCGGAAATTCAACATTGCCATCACCGGGTGCCTCGACCGCTGCACTCACACCGAGACCCAGGACATCGCTCTCACTCCGGCGGTGCGAGAGGCCGACGGAGTGGAGGTCGAGGGCTTCAACATCGCGGTAGGCGGCAAGGTCGGCTCCGGCGGCTACCGGCCAGCCACGCCGCTGGACGTTTTCGTCACTCCGCAGGAAGCGACCCAAGTCTGCGCCGCAATCATCCTGCTGTTCCGGGACAACGGCTCTCGGGAGGCCCGCAACAAGAGCCGGCTGGCATTCTTGGTCGAGGAATGGGGAGCGGCCCGCTTGCGCAACGAGTTGGAGCCGGCTTGCGGCTCCCCCTGCCGTCCGCCGGACGGGATGCCGGGCGCGGGTCCCAAACTTCATACACGGGAATCATGCCCCAAGCCGAATTGGGTCTGAACGCGGTCGGTCTGGTTGTTCCGGTGGGCCGGATAACTGCGCGCAGTTGCGGGAAGCGGCCCGGCTGGCGGACATCTACGGGAATGGGGAAATACGTATCACCACGAGCCAGAACGTCATCATCCCCAACGTGCCGGAAGACGACCTGTCGCGGCTCTTGGCCGAGCCGCTGCTTCTCGAACTGTCGGCCGACCCCCCGGAGGTCATCCGGGGGTTGGTGGCCTGCACCGGCAAGGACTACTGCCACTTCTCGCTGATCGAGACCAAGGAATTGGCCGTCAAGACGGCCCGGAGCCTGGCCTCGACCGTGGGCCGGACCGGCCCGCTTTCGATGCGATGGTCCGGCTGGCCCAACGGCTGCGGCAATCACTTGCAGCGAACTGCCCCAGGTCCTCGAAGGAATCATCAAGAGCGGAGCGGGAGCGGCTACCCATGCGTGACCCCGGCAACAACAGATGCCCCTCGGTAGACCCGAGCGGCAAGGCCACCAGGATCGATCTGTTCAGCTTGGCCCGCCCGCACATGCGGACTTTTCACCGGACCTGGTTCGCCTTCTTCCTGGCGTTCTTCAGCTGGTTCGGCATCGCCCCGCTGATGGCGCTGGTGTTCGCGGTGCGGTTCTCCAAGCAAGAACAACTGGCGAAACGCTCGGCCATGCAACGGGCCCTGACCCCTGATTCAGGAAGGGAGAGGGGCGCGCTTCCGGCCCCGTCCGCCGCCGACTGAACCCGGCCCAACGACAGGCATTCCCCAGCCGGCATTACTCAAAAAGAAAGTCCGGGATGGCGCCCCCTATCCCGGACTTTCAGCGTTTCTGGGTTTCGGAGTTGGTCGGGGTGAGTGGATTCGAACCACCGGCCTCTACGTCCCGAACGTAGCGCGCTAGCCACTGCGCTACACCCCGACAACTAGACTCTATTATACCCCGAAACGACCGGCTGGCCTAGCACCTTGCGCTTTCGCGAAAAGCCCTTTGTTGCTGATTATCCAATCCTCCTGCTTCGGAGAGGGGCAATCTAAGAAGGGCTTTCGTCTGAATCGCCGGACAAAAACCTCTCAACGTCTGGAGTGATGCGGAGGACACGCACCCCGTTTTCTTCTCTTCCATACAGTTGGACGGCTTCGTTAAAACGTTTGCGTTGGTTTTTGCGGCCCTCTTCGCGGCCTTCTTTGCGGCCTTCTTCCATTATCTTTCTTACCGCCGCCGGAATCAGCAATACCATTCTACCTGCCGCCTCCACGATGATTACGGATGCCAAGGCTATACCTACTGAAGCATTGAAGATGTCAGCGAGTACGGCCACGTCCAATTGCCAGAATTTCCAGTTGCGCTCCCATACGAAAGAACCGAAAAACCCGACGTAAATGAGGTAATAGCTGACCCAGTATGCTTCAATCGCTTTTCTTAGTGTGTCCATTATAGCAGGGCGAATCAGCAGCTAGCCTTCCAGCATTTCCAGGGTTTTTTCGCGGAGGGCTTCTTCGTTCAGGGCACCGGACCAGTAGTAGAAAATCTCGCCGTCGCCGTCGATGAAAACGGTTGCCGGGATGCCCAACACCCGGAATTTCGCCAGCACCTCCGGGTCTTCGGTGTAGCCGGCGGGATAGCTTACCCTAAGCTCGGACAGCAGCGTCGTGGCGTCTTCGCGGCTGCCCAGGCCGGTGAACTGGCCTACGTCGACGCCGATAACTACCACCCGGTCCTTGAATTCGTTGTAGAAGATCTGGAAGTCGGGCATCTCGGCCCGGCAGGGCGGGCACAGTCCGGCCCAGAAGTTCAGCACGATAGGCTTGTCGCCCAAGAGCGAGCTAAGCTCGATCTGCTCCCCGCCGACCACGTCCTGCCCCTGGAACATGGTTACCGGGATGCTTGGGGCCGTTTCCGGCTCATCCGTGGGTTGGGCGGTCGGTCCGTCCGACGTTGTGGCGGCGGGTTGGCTGGTGGCGCCGTTGTCCGAGCCGCCGCCGTTGCAGGCCATCACGCTCAGGGCCAGCAGCAACAACATCGGAGGCAAGAGCCAGTGCTTCAGCATAATAACTCCGGTATTCAAACGTTGGCGGCTTGGGGCGCCGCGCTGGGAGAGGTCGATGGAAGGCTAGGCGCCGGCGGCGGCCAGTTGACGCAGGTTGTCTTGGAAAGCCTTGAGCCGTTCCAACACGCGCACCAGCCGGGACAGCCACTGGTCGCCCAGCCGGCGCAGCGGCATCTGTATCTGGGCGTTGCCAACCTGCACCGACGGCCCCAGGGCCTTCTGCAAGGGGACGCGGGCCCCGCCTACCGCAACCTTCAAGGATATGACGATGGTGTCGCCTCCCCGGACCGCCGCGGCCTCGCGGCCTGAGCAAACGATACTGCTGGCGCCGGTGGAGGCGGCCAACACCCGCAGGTCGGCCAGGGTCAGCAGGTTCGCCACCGGCTCGGGCAGCGGGCCGAAGCGGTCGCGCAGTTCCTCGCGCAACTCGGGCCCATCGGCTCTGGAAGTCATCTTGGCCAGCCGTTGATAGACCGAGAGCCGGGTTGGCAGGTGCTCGATGTAGTCCTCCGGGATACCGGCCGACAGCGGCAGTTCCAGGCGGGGCAACTCGGAGGCGTCCGGGGTGTCGGGGACTGCGCCGCCCGTCTCTCGGGCCGACTCCCGTTCCAACTCCCCTACCGCTTCCTTCAATAGCTGGCTGTAAAGGTCGAGCCCCACTTCCTGAATGTGGCCGCTCTGATCGGCTCCCAAGATGTTGCCCGCGCCCCGGATCTCGAGGTCTCGCATGGCGATGCGGAAGCCGGATCCCAACTCCGAAGCCTCGAGAATGGCCTGCAACCGTTGCTCGGCGGCCTCGGTAATCCGGCGTCCGCGCGGCGCGAGCAGGTAGGAGTAGGCCCGGTGCTGGCCCCGGCCCACCCGGCCTCGCAACTGGTAGAGCTGGGCCAGGCCGAAGCGGTCGGCCCGCTCCACGATCAGCGTGTTCACGTTGGGCATGTCTAGGCCCGACTCGATGATGGTGGTGCAGACCAGCACGTCGCCCTCGCCGTCGGCGAATTCCACCATCGCGTCTTCCAGGTCCGACTCTGGCATCTGCCCGTGGCCGATCATCACGCGAGCCTCGGGCACCAGCTCGGAAATCCGGGCTGCCGCTTGATGGATGGTCTTGACCCGGTTGTGCAGGTAAAAGACCTGGCCGCCTCGCTCCATTTCCCGCAACACCGCTTCCTTGACGATGTCTTCCGAGTACTCGGACACAAACGTCTTTACCGGCAGGCGGGCTTCGGGGGCCGAGGCCATCGTGGATAGATCGCGGAGGCCGGAAAGGGCCATGTTCAGCGTGCGGGGGATCGGGGTTGCCGAAAGGGTCAGAACGTCCACCTGCTGCCGGAGTTGCTTCAGCCGCTCCTTGTGGGTCACGCCGAACCGCTGCTCTTCGTCGACGACGGCCAAGCCCAGGTTCTTGAACTGCACGTCCTTCTGCAACAGGCGGTGAGTGCCGATGACGATGTCCACTTCACCGGACTTCAACCCCTCGATGACTTCCTGCTGCTCCTTGGGGGTGCGGAACCGGCTTAGCACCTCCACGCGCACCGGGAAGGGACTGAGCCGCTCGGTGAAGGTAGCGTAGTGCTGTTGGGCCAGGACGGTGGTGGGCACCAGCAGGCCCACCTGCATCCCTTCGTTGACGGTCTTGAAGGCGGCGCGCAGGGCCACTTCGGTCTTGCCGTAGCCCACGTCGCCGCAGATGAGGCGATCCATGGGCCGGGACTGCTCCATGTCGGCCTTGACATCGTTGATGGCCTGAGTCTGGTCCGGCGTTTCGACGAAGGGGAATGAGTCTTCCAGTTCCTGCTGCCACACTGTATCGGGGCTGAAGTCGTGGCCCTCGGCGACCTGGCGGGCGGCGTTGGTGCGGATCAGCTCTTGGGCCATCTCCCGGGCCGCGCCCTTGACGCGCTGCTTGATTCGCGCCCAATCGGCGGTGCTGAGGCGGGTCAGGTTCGGCGAATGGTCCTGCGCGCCCACGTAGGCGCTGACCCGGTCGAGGTGGCCGGTGGGCACGTAGAGCTTGTCGCTGTCGGCGTATTCCAGGACCAGGTATTCCTTTTCTTCCCCGTCGTCGCTCAGGTGGGTGGTGCCGGCAAACCGGGCAACCCCGTGGTCGATGTGGACGACGAAAGTGCCGGGCACCAGGTCGGCCAGCGACACCTCCGGCCCGCGCTCCGCCCGCCGCGAGCGTTGGCGGCGGCGTTCCTTCACCGTGCCGAACAACTCGGCGTCGGTGAGCAGTTCCAGCCGGGTCACCGCGCCGTTTCCCGGCTCTCCTTGGGTCGGCGGCACGTTCAGCGTCCAGCCGTCCCGCAGAGAGCCGGGCAGAATGGCGACTTGGCCCGGCCCCGGCGGGGCCTCCAAACGCTGCACCACGGCGGCGTCGACACCCTCTTGGCCCAAGACTTCCGCCAGCCGCCGGGCGTTCTGCGTGACGGCCACCGTGGCGTGACTCTCGTCCTGCCTCCGCCGCAGGTCGGCGGCCAACTGCTCCAGCCGTCCGTAGTACGGGGTGGCGGGCTGGAACACTTGGTCCTCTTCCTCGCTCACCCAGGTCTGCAACTCAAGGCGCGGCGCTTGCTTCAGCTTGCCGGAGAACTCTTCCCAGCCCATGTAGGGAGAGGGGAAATTGGCCGGCAGCTCTCCCCGGTCTTCCCGCGCCGCCCGCATCCGGCCAAACCGCTCCTCCAGTTCGGACGCTTCCGCCTCCACTCTTCCCGCGCGGTCCAGCACCAGCGCGCCGTTGGGGCCCAGGTAGTCGAGCAGGTGGGTCCGGTTCACCAGGCCGTTATAGAAGGAAAGGACTTCGGTGTTGGGGTTGGAGGCCAGTCCGAGCAGTTCCTCCTCCACCCTGTCGCGGACCTCGGCGTTGCAACGGCCGAAGTCCAGGGTCGAGGCGCGGTCGGACAGGGCTTCCGGGCCGACGAGGCCGGGCAGTTGCTCCCGGGCCGGGATGGGCCGCACCTCGGACGCCGTCCCCACCGAGCGCTGGGTGTAGGGATCGAAGTGACGGATGGTGTCGATCTCGTCGTCGAACAGCTCTATTCGCAACGGCAGCTCGGAGTTGGGTGGGAAGATGTCCAGGATGCCGCCCCGGTGGCTGAAGCAGCCGGGCGACTCGACCACCGGCTCGTTGCGGTAGCCCAGGCTCAACCAGTGGGCCAGCACCAGGTCGATGCGGATGCGGTCGCCCACTCGCCAAAGGCCGGGCCCTTCCGTCGATGGATGCCGGCCGGCCATCAGGTCGGCGGGCAGCGTGTAGAGCAGCGCCGACCCGATGGAGGTGACGATCAGCGGGGCTTCGTCGCTGCCGTCGCGGGCCGACGCTAACGCGGCCAGCGCGGCGAGGCGTTGGTTGTTGGTGTTGGCGTCAACCGCCAGCCGCTCGAAGGGAAGCACCTCGGGCTCGGGAAGCAGGTGTACCCTGGCGTCCTCGCCCAAGAAGGTCAGCAGTTGGTCGTGAAGCCGCCGGGCGTCGTCGGGACGGGGCGTGATCACCAGCAGCGGGCCGGGCTGCCGGAGGCTCAGCGAGGCAACAAAGGCGGGCCTGGCGCCCTGGCGTATGGTGACGCTGCGCGACAGGCCGGTTTCGCTTGAATCATCGAGCGGGGTTTCCAGATTGCGGCGGTATTCCGGGTGCCGCTCCAGTATTGCCAGGATGCCATGTAACGACATGTTGGGGTGGTCTACCCGCTGGCGAAAAAGTCGAAAATGTTGCCCAAGGTGGAAGTGTCGCCCTTGTAAATCTCGGTGAAGCCGCAGTTGGTGCAGGAAACCGCGTTGAATTTCTTATTCTGGATGTCGAAGAACCTGGAATACTTGCCCGTGGTGCGGATTTCCTGGGTCTCGAACTCGGTGTGCTGGCATTTGCTGCACAAAAAACCTCTGGAAACAACCATTTTGGCTTTACCTCCTCCCGACCCCCTCCCGGATACGCGGGGCCGCGGAATTCCTAACTCAAGCCTACCCGACGGTATGCGGGTTTTCAAGGTGATAAAATGTTGCTGTGACGCATTATCAGAGAGTGGTGGTCAAAGCCGGAACAGCGGTGCTGACCGGCGCCTCCGGGCCGGACCTGGACATCGGCGTGCTACGCGACCTGGCGCGGCAGGTCTGTCGGCTGGTGAAGGCGTCGTGCGAGGTGCTGCTGGTCACGTCCGGCGCTATTGCCGCCGGGCGGGGCGCGCTGGGCGGGGGCTACCAGGAGCGGGGGGTCCAGTCCCGCCAGGTGCTGGCGGCCATCGGCCAGAGCCGCCTGATGCAGACCTACCAAGAGTTGTTCTCGTCTCACGGGGTGCAGGTGGCCCAGGCCCTGCTCACCATCGCCGACCTGTCCAACCGCCAGTCCTACCTGAATGTTCGCAACACCCTCCAGGGCCTGCTGGAGTTGGGGGTGGTGCCGGTGCTGAACGAAAACGACGTGGTGGCCGTGGACGAAATCGGCGGCGCCGGCCCTCCGATTCCAGGCAAGCTGGCGCCTACCCACGTGTTCGGCGACAACGACCGGCTTTCCGCCCTGGTCGCCAACCTGGTGGACGCCGACCTGCTCTTGATACTCACCGACATCGACGGGCTGTACACCGCCGACCCGCGCACCGACCCCACCGCCACGCTGATCGAGCGGGTGGACCGGGTGGACGAACGGATCGAAGCGGTTGCGGGCCGCGCCCTTCAGCCGTGGGCCCGCGGCGGGATGCCCACCAAGCTGGATGCGGCCCGGCTGGTCACGACATCCGGCATCCCCATGATAATGTGCCACGGCCGCGCCGAGGACGCCGTGCTGCGGGCGGTGGGCGGAGACCCCATTGGCACCTACTTCCGTCCGGCGGAGGGGAAATTGGAAGCCCGCAAGCGTTGGATGTTGAGCGGAATTTCCCAACAGGGCCACGTAACCGTGGACCGCGGCGCGGCCGACGCGCTGCTGAAAGACCATCGCAGCCTGCTTCCGGCGGGCGTCCGCACCGTCGATGGCGGCTTCCAAAGGGGCGACACTATTTTCGTAGTCGGCCCTTCGGGACAGCGCATCGCGTGCGGCATCGCCAACTACAGCGCCGATGAGGTTGCGAGGATTCGCGGCCTGCGCTCCAGTCAAATCGAGACCACTTTGGGGTACCATTACGGTCAGGAAGTGGTACACCGCAACAACCTGGTCCTGCTATGAAATCCCCATTATGAGAATGGCCTGATGACCACGAAAACCGTCGAAGACCTGTTGCTCCAAGGAAAGGCGGCGCGGGCCGCGGCCCGGAAGGTCGCCCGCCTTTCGACCGGCGACAAAAATGCCGTGCTGCTCGCGCTGGCCGATTACCTGCAATCCGATACCTCCGGAGTGCTGGCGGCCAACGCCGAAGATTACGCCGCCGCCGAGGCCGACGGGCTGAGCGAGTCGTTGCTCGACCGGCTGCTGCTCACCCCAGACCGGCTCCGGGGCATCGCCGCCGAACTGCACAAGGTGGCCTCCCTGCCCGATCCCGTGGGCGAGACCATCGAGATGAACACCCTGCCCAACGGCATGACCGCTGGACGCCGCCGGGTGCCCTTGGGCGTGGTGGCCAGCATTTACGAGAGCCGCCCCAACGTGACCATCGACATCTTCGGGCTGTGCCTCAAGTCGGGCAACGCCTGCATCCTCCGGGGCGGCAAGGAGACCATCCGCTCGAATACTGCCCTGATCGCGCTGGTGCGCCGGGCTTTGGCCGACGCCGGAGCGCCGTCGGACGCGGTGCAGTTTGTCGACAACCCCGACCGCGCCCTGGTCGACGCCCTGCTCAAGATGGACGAGTACATCGACCTGGTGGTGCCCCGGGGCGGGTCCGGGTTGGTGCGTTTCGTCGGCGAGAACGCCACCATGCCCGCCGTGACCGGCGGCATCGGCGTCTGCCATACCTACGTCGACCGCTCCGCCGACCTGGACAAGGCGGCCAGCGTGGTGCACAACGCCAAGGTGCGCCGCCCTTCCATCTGCAACGCCCTGGATACGCTGCTGGTGCATTCGTCGGTCGCCGCGAGCGGGCTGTCCCGCATCGCCGCCGACCTGGCCGCCTCCGGGGTGGAGCTGCACTGCGACAGCCGGGCGCTCAGCATCCTGGGGCCGGGCGCGGCCCAGACCGTCTCCGCCGTGGATGAGGACTGGGGAAAGGAGTTCCTTTCCCTGACCGCCGCCGTGAAGGTGGTGGACTCCCTCGACGAGGCGCTGGAACACATCGAGACCTACGGCTCGGGCCATTCCGAGGCCATCATCACCGAGGACTACTCGGCCGCCATGCGTTTCCTGGACGAGGTGGACGCGGCGGCGGTCTACGTCAACGCCAGCACACAGTTCACCGACGGCGGGCAGTTCGGGCTGGGGGCGGAGGTGGGCATCAGCACCCAGAAGTTCCACGCCCGCGGGCCGATGGGCTTGAGGGAGTTGACCTCGTACAAGTGGGTAATCATGGGCAACGGCCAGACCAGGCCGTAGGCCGGACTAGCGCCGCCCGCACCGGTCCCAGTAGGCGGCGCATTCAAGGAGCAGGGCGGTGGCCAACTTTATTTTCGAGCGGGAAGTGCGGACCCCGTACTCCGAGGCGTATAACATCCTGGAGATGGACCGGGCCGTCGGTCGGGTCGACATCCACTTCACGCCGGAGATGGTGCATGTGGCCTTGGCGGTGGACGAGAGCCTCACCCAAGAGACGATCCGGGAAATCATGGACGCCGTGGACGAGGACATCGCCGACGCCGTGGGCATCGCCCGCGGAAACTTCGTCGTTCACGTCTTCCAAGGCCGGGAGACCGGCGTGTTCAGCGACAACGACGACTTCAGCGACAACGGCCACTAGGCGAATTACGAACTATCGTGGCGGCTGGTGCGCTTCATGCCTAACACCCTCTACTACGGCGACAATCTGCGGACGCTGCGATATAGAGTAGCTGCTGTTAAAGGGCGTCTTGGCAAGTGACCGATGAAGAATTCGCCCAAGTCATGGCTTTGGGTCATGAGCTAAGCGGCGTAGAGTTCAAGGGTCCGGGGCCTTTGTCAGACAGCAGGCTTGTGGCGCAAGTGGTCAAAGCAGTACTGGGCATGGCGAACAGACGCGATGGAGGCATGGTGATAATCGGAGTGGCAGACCGTGGAAGCGCCTTGGAACCCGTCGGGACCGGTGATACTGACCTGGCTACCTGGAGATACGATGCCGTAGCAGACCAAGTTGCGCGCTATGCCGACCCCGGCGTCAGCTTCGAGTTGGAAGTCAAGGAGTATGATGGGCGCAGGTATGTCGTTCTTGAAGTAGAAGAATTTTCCGACATCCCGGTCCTGTGCAAAAGGTCTTACAACGACGTGCTGCGCTACGGGGCCTGTTACGTAAGGACCAGAAGAAAACCGGAAACTTCTGAAATACCTGCACAAGCCGAGATGCGCGACTTGCTTGACTTGGCCATCGAAAAGGGAATGACCCGGTATATTGAACAGGCAAAACGGATAGGCTTAATCGTCGGCCCCTTGGAATTACCGCGGGTTACAGACCAAGAACGCTTCGACGAGCAATTAGGTGACTTGAGATGAGCGAACTTCTGGAAAAAATACGTTCCCGCGGCTACTGGAAAGTGGTTATACGCCCGCACACGTTCGTTGAAAAGCGGGTCGCAAACCGGTCCGAGCTTCTTCACATCTTGCAGAAAGCCTCAGTGGGGATGAAGGGATGGAATTTCCCTCACATAGACGGCTGGCGAAAGCCCGACGAGGGGCCTGACTGGATAGCCCAAGAAATAAGTTGGGATTACATTCTGGAATTGTGGCGGTTTTATCAGAGCGGCCAGTTCGTTCACTATTTCGGGATGCCTGAAGATTGGGACGACCGCTCTCGCCTGCCGTTGCCATCGAATGATGGGGTTCCCAGAGTCGCTTTGGATGTTAAGGATGTGATACTGCGGTTTACAGAGATATTCGAACTCGCAGCGCGCCTAACCTTTACGGACGCCGGAGACGAGGCGCTGCGTATAGACATCAAAGTAGAGAACATTGAAGACCGCTTCCTCATTCCCCCTGAGTTTGGCTCCAAGAAACCCTCTTGGATCCCCCAAGCCCGCAAACCATACATGCACCATAAGGAGGACGTCTCGAAGATTGAATTAGTCGCGGAAAAGAGAGAACTGGCTTTAACCTCTGCTCTCAAGCTGTTTGAATGTTTCCAATGGTCCGCCAGGATCGAACTTCTTCGAGACCTTCAGGACCAATTAGTAAGAAGGGGTTCCGCGGTCATCTGACGATTATATCCTCGTTAAACTCCTTCCTGGGTAGAGACGCCCATGCCCAACGCCCTCTACTACGGCGACAATCTGCTGGTGTTACGGGAGCACGTTCCCGACGAGTCGGTGGACCTGGTCTACCTTGACCCGCCGTTCAACTCCAACGCCTCTTACAACGTGCTGTTCCGGGAGCGGACCGGGGAGGAATCGCCCGCCCAGATCAGGGCCTTCACCGACACGTGGGAATGGACGCAGGAGACGGAATACACTTACGAAATGGACATCATCCGGAACCCCGGGGTCCCGTCGGCGGTCAAGGACATGATTTCGGCCTTCCGGCAGTTCATCGGCCAGAACGCGATGATGGCCTACCTGGTGATGATGGCTCCGCGCCTGGTGGAGCTGCGCCGGGTCTTGAAGCCCACCGGCAGCATCTACCTGCATTGCGACCCCACGGCCAGCCACTACCTGAAGTTGCTTATGGACGCAGTGTTCGGGGCTGGGAATTATCGCAACGAAATTTCCTGGCGGCGGACAAACGCGCACAACGACGCTAAACAAGGTCGTCGCCAGTACGGAAACGTGCGGGACACGATTTTGCTTTACACCAAAAGCAACACCTGGACTTGGAATTGGCAGTATACGGAATACGACAGCGAGTACGTGGACAATTTTTATAAGTTCACAGAACAAGACACAGAGCGTCGTTACCGGATGGGTGACCTAACCGCGGCCAAACTAGGTGGTGATACCAGCTACGAGTGGCGCGTAAAGCGCCGGAATAACGGGGAATGGGAAGCTGATTTAGCGAACGAATATCGTACTCCGATGGGAAGCTGGGAATACAAAGGAGTGCTGCCATATAGAGGCCGTTATTGGGCGTATTCAAAAGACGGCATGGCCGCAATGTCTGAGCAGGGAAGAATCGTATACACCAAAAACGGTATGCCAAACTACAAGCGGTATCTGGACGAAATGCCCGGAGTCCCGCTGCAAAATGATTGGACTGATATTCGCCCCGCTTCTCGGTCGGAATATCTCGGCTACCCCACGCAGAAGCCCGAGGCCCTGCTAGTACCGTTTCAATTTAATTCTATTGGATAGATATGTTCAAGCTTACTGCGAGCGTCCTGGGTGGAGAACCGCCAGTCTATGCTGGCGGCGGCCTCGTTGCGCTCGCGTTCGAGCGCCGCGACCTCCCGTCTCAGCAACGCTTCATCACTGACCCGGCGGTTCAGACACTGTCTGCTGAAGACGCTGAACTCGATTTCAGCCATGTTCAGCCAGCTTCCGTGATTGGGTGTGTGGTGAAGCTCCAAGCGTTTGGCTATGCGGCGCGCCTCGGACGGCGCAAACGCTTCGTAGAGCGAGCCGGGCTTGTGGGTGTTGAGATTGTCCAAGACCAGCCGGATCACTGTGGCGTCAGGATATGCCTCGTCCACCAGCCACTTCATCTGTTGAGCGAAGTCCACAGCAGTCCGGCGCCCGGTCACCTCGACGTGCCTCCACCCACCCTTCGGTTCACAGAACATGAACAGATTCCGGGTCCCGTTTCGCTGGTACTCAGTGTCATAGCGCTCCACCCGTCCGGGGGCGGCCTTGATGGGAGGCCGCACATCCCCGAGCAACTGCTTGGAAGACTCGTCAAAACACACCACCGGACGCTCCCGGTCGTACTCTTCGTGATAAAGGTCCAGCACGTCCTCCATCCGGGCCACGAACTCCCCGCTCAGCTTGGGGATGCACCATTCCTTCTTCTTCCATGGCTTGAGTTCGTTTTTTTGAGTATCTGGCGCACCGTCTCCAGGGAGATGCTCCCGGCCAACTCCAGCTCCACCACCTTGTCCGCCAGCAGATGGAGCGTCCAGTTTATATGTCCTTCGGGTGGACTGCTGCACGCGATGGCAACCAGGTGCGCTTCCTGCTTGCCGTCCAACTTGCGCTCCCGGCCCGGTCGTGGCTTGTCGTTGATGGCGGCCTCAAGTCCTTCCTCGACGAACCGCTTCCGCACTCTGGCAACGGTAGCGGCGTTGATCAAAAGCACCGCGGCTATCTCATCGTCTCGAAGTCCTTCATCTGCTTTGAGCAACGCCAGCGCCCGCTTGACGGTGCGGACTGACAGCTTGCCCCGGTGGGAAACCTCATTGAGACGGGAGCGTTCGGATTCAGCCAGCTCGACTTTATACTTGATGGCAGCCATGTCTGGATACTCCCTCACAGAAAGATCATACCCAAGTATGGCTGCCTTCTCATATTCTTGTAAATCTATCTGGAAACGGTACTAGAGCGCATCATCCGCGCGTCGTCCAACGAGGGCGACGTGGTGCTGGACCCGTTCTGCGGCTGCGGGACGGCGGTGGCGGCGGCGCACAAGCTGGGGCGGAGATGGACCGGGATAGACATAACGCACCTGGCAGTGGCGCTGATGAAAAGCCGCTTGAAGACGGCCTTCGACCTGGAGCCGGGCCGGGACTACGACGTTGTCGGGGAGCCGCAGGACGAGGGCAGCGCCCGCGCCCTGTGGGAGCAGGACCCCTACCAGTTCCAGTTCTGGGCGGTGTCGCTGTTGGAGGCCCAGCCGCAGCAGGAGCAGAAGAGGGGGGCCGACCGGGGAATCGACGGCCTGGTCTACTTCCTGGACGGGCCCAGGCGCACATCGCAGAAAATCGTGGTCCAGGTCAAGGGCGGTCACGTATCCGCCCCGCAGGTCCGCGAGCTGAGGGGTGTCGTGGAGCGGGAAAAGGCGGCGATGGGACTGTTCATATCATTGGAGGAGCCGACCGGGCCGATGCGGTCTGAGGCGGCCAGCGGCGGGTTGTTCCATTCGGACTTGTGGCAGCGGGAGTTCCCCAAGATTCAGTTGCGCACGGTGTCGGAGATGCTGTCCGGCCACAGGTTCGAGCTGCCGACGCGCCTCGCCGGCTACCAGCCCGCCCAGCGGGTGCGCCGCTCCCAAGGCCGGCAGGCGCCGATGAGGGGGCTAGAGGCGGAGCAGTAGGTTACTGGTCCCGGAGCTGGGCGAAGTTCACCACAGTATCCTCCCCCTTCTCCAGGGCTGCCAGGCATAAATCAAAGTCTACAGTGACCAGAGGAGTCTCGGACGTAATCACCTCGAGGAGCGCCGCGTCGGTCAGTCCGAGCTGTACGAATTTGCTGTTGTCGGTCGCCACTGCACTGGCGACCACGACTTCCTCGCTTTCGTGAATAATATACTTAAGCCTCCCCACTAACCTAAACTGTCACGCCGGCGCGACCTCTGATGCGTGGGGCACAGCCAATGCCAAGGCATCTGATAAGGGCATCAACTGGTAGCCCAGTTGCGCCGCCCGGCGCTTGGCTGCACGCAACGCTCGCTGCTGATACTGTCTCTCGTAGTATTCTGCGCCAGCGTCCGCGTACTGCTGGCCGTAGCGCAGCATGGAGTAGATGATGCGGGCCAGCTTGTGCGCCGTCGCCGTGATGGCCTTGGGCGCTCCCAGGTGGGCTTTCTTCCGGCGCAGGAAGGCGCCCAGGGCGCTGTCGGAGCGGTGCAGCGCGTTGGCCGCCAGACGGTGGCTGCCCGGTTGGCATTGGGTTTGGTTCGCGAGCTGATCACCTTGCCGCCGGTGATGCGGTTGTGGGGGCTCAGCCCCAGCCATGACGCGAAATGCTTGGCGCTGGGCCATTTGGTCATGTCCGTGCCGACTTCGCTGACCACCTTCAACGCCGTGAAACCGTCCACCCCGTCGATGCGGGTCAGGTCCACCCCGGTCATCCGGTACAACTGGCTCTGGACATCGAAGCGGGGCGCGTTCTTCTGATTTCGCTTCTTGCCGTTGGGAGCCGGAGGTTCGCCGTAGCTGCGGTCTTCAAATCGCTCCAGTTGGGCTTCAATCTCCAGGTCGCACTGGGCGATCTTGTCCTGATAGGTCCTGTAAAGCTCCAGCGCCTGGGCCAACTCGAAAATGTGCTCCTTCCTCCAGTGCCCCCGCAGCGACCGGGCGATGGTCGCCTCGTCCGCCTTGATCCTGGCATCGCGCAGCCGGGCCAGCCTGCGGGGATTCCTCTCGCCCTTTACTATAGCCTCGATGATGTCCATGCCGGTCCTGCCCGTGATGTCGCTGATGACGTGCTGCAGCTTCACGTTCATCTGGGTCAGCGCCTTGTGCATGTGCTGGACGTGATGGGAGGCGTACTCCACCAGCATGGCCCGCTGCCGCAGGTAGCTGCGCAGGCGTCGTATGTTCCCGTCAGGCCGGAAGGCTCCCGACAGCAGCCCGTAGGTGTGCAGCCGTTGCAGCCGCTGGCAGTCCACCACGCCGGTCTTCCGGCCAGGCACGTTCTTGATGCGTCTGGGGTCCACCAGCATCACCTGGAATCCCCGTTCCTCCAAAACTCCGAACAGAGGAATCCAATACACGCCGGTCGACTCCATGACCACGGTCTCCACGCCGCACTCCGCCAGCCAATCGGCCAGGCGGTACAGGTCCGCGGTGAAAGCCTCAAATTCTTGCACCGGCTGCTCCGCGCGGTCGGCGGGAACCGCGACGAAGTGGCTGGTGGCGCCCACGTCTATGCCTGCCGAATTCAGGTTCAGCTGGGACAGCTCCGCCGGTTTCGCGCTGCTCTTGTCTCTGCTCATCACCGCCTCCACCATTACCGTCTAGGCCCATCGCCGGAGGGAGTCGCGAACTGTAGACAATCTCCCCAACGGGATCGCCCCGACCTGGGCGGGTCGTCGCCAATGATGCCGTCGCAAGCCTCCCGGACCATGCTACCGACCGGGCAATACGCACCAGTGTCTGCCCGGTCTTCGTCCGGACGGCACGCCTCGCCATGAGCATACATCCTTGGGCCGACTCACCGGTTAGTCGCCTCTGCACCGGCCGGACACGGGCATAATATTGCTACGGTCTGGCCAAGGAGGGCCTCAGGGGACGGTCGCCGCGGCCGGGTAAGAGTCCTGAGCATGGGATGCCGGGACAAGCTGGTAGCCCAGTTGCGCTGCCCGCCGCTTGGCGGAGCGCAGCGCCCTTTGACGATATTGCGTTTCGCAGTACTCCGCGCCGGCATCCGCGTAAGTCTGCCCGTGCCGAAGCATGGAGCAGATGATGCGGGCCAGCTTGTGGGCCGTGGCGGTGATGGCTTTGGGCGCTCCCAGTTGCGCCTTCTTCCGCCGCAGGAAGGCGCCCAAGGCGCTGTCGGAGCGGTGCAGCGCGTTGGCTGCCAGGCGCAAGGCGGTGGCTGCCCGGTTGGCATTGGCTTTGGTTCGCGAGCTGATCACCTTGCCGCCAGTGATGCGGTTGTTGGGACTGAGCCCCAGCCAGGACGCGAAGTGCTTGGCGCTTTGCCATCTGGTCATGTCCGTCCCAATCTCGCTGACCACCTTGAGCGCCGTAAAAGCGTCCATGCCGTCGACCGTGGTCAGGTCCACCCCCGTCATCCGATACAGGTGGCTCCGGACATCGAAGCGCGGCGCGTTTCCTTGGCTGCGCCTCCTGATATTGCCTGGCAGCGGCTCCCCATCGCTAAGGTCCTCAAACCGCAACAGCCGGGCTTCAATCTCACGGTCGCACCTGGCAATCTTGCCCTGATAGAACCGGTACAGTTCCAGGGCCTGGGTCAGCTCGAAGATGTGTTCCTCCCGCCAGTGGCCCTGCAACGACTTGGCTACCGTCGCCTCGTCCGCTTTCATTCCGGGGCGGCGAAACCGGGCCAGCTTCCGTGGATCCCTTTCGCCGGACACGATGGCTTCAATAATCGCCATGCCGGTCTGGCCAGTGATGTCGCTGATGACGTGCTGGAGCTTCACGTTCATCTGGGTCAGCGCCTTCCGCATGTGTTGGATATGGTGGGATGCGTACTCCACCAGCATGGCCCGCTGGCGCTGGTAACTGCGCAGGCGCCGTATCTCCGCCTCGGGCCGGAACGCTCCCGACAGCAGTCCGCAGGTGTGCAACTGTTGCAGCCACTGGCAGTCCAGCACGTCTGTCTTGCGCCCAGGCACGTTCTTGATGCGCCTGGGGTCTACCAGCATCACCTCGAAACCCCGCTCCTCCAGCACCCCGAACAGCGGTATCCAATACACCCCGGTCGACTCCATGACCACGGTCTCCACTCCGCACTGCGACAGCCAGTCGGCC
Organism: Dehalococcoidia bacterium; assembly: GCA_965197575.1. Taxonomy (GTDB): domain Bacteria; phylum Chloroflexota; class Dehalococcoidia; order Lucifugimonadales; family UBA3495; genus VXOI01. Next base: position 2,767,320 of record OZ240214.1, on the reverse strand, counting down.
AGGCGATACAGGTCCGCCGTGAAGGCTTCAAACTCGCGCACCGGCTGGTCGCGGCGGTCTTGGGGCACCGCGACGAAATGGCTGGTGGCGCCCACGTCAATGCCCGCAGCGTTCAGGTTTACCTGAGACCGCTGCGCGGGCAGACGCTCCCGTCTCCGAGTCGTCTGGCCCGCTGGTTTTGCGCTCCTCTGGCGAGTCGTCATCATCTCTTCCTATCACGTCAGTGTCGGCGCGTCGCCGGAGGAAGTCACTGACAGTTGCCACTCTCCCGAACGGGATCGCCCCACAGGGGGCGTCACCAATGATGCCGCCGTAAGACTCCCAGACCATGCTTTGTACCGGGCAATATGCGCCAAAGTCTAGTCGGTCTTGGTCCGACGATACGCCTCAGCAGGAGATTACACCTCCGGCGCGGTCTCGTCTGTTAGTCTCCTTTGCCCAGTCAGGAACGCGGGCCTAACGGTGCTTTGTACATTCAGGTGGCGTGGTACGCCAAGGCCACGCCCACCTTCGTCGATGCCATCGCCTTGGTGCGCCGCCACCTGTGGCTTGCCTCGGTGGGTTTTTCAATGTCGCCGCCGCCCCCCGACGATGGAAAAGTCCTCGCCCCGCTCTACGCCCGGCTTCTAGTACCCAGTCAAACTCGCATTGTCAGATATTCCATGCGCCAGGTTTCGATGGTACCTTTGGGAGAGGAAGCAGTGTTGTGGGAGGTAGGTCGTTCATGGTGCAGGAGAAATTCGCAGTCCGGTTGGCCGCCGGGGAAAAGGGTCGGCTCAGGCAGATGATCAGGGGTGGCCGGAGTTCTGCCCAAGCAATCACGAGGGCCCGTATCCTGCTGAAAACAGACGATGGCTGGAGCGCCTCTCAGGTGGCCGCCGCCCTGGACGTCTCGGAGCGGACCGTGTTCCGCACCAAGCGACGGTACGCCGAGGATGGCTTGGATGAGGTGCTCAGACACCGCAACCAGAGCACCCGCCACCGGAAGCTGGACGACCGGGCGGAGGCGCATCTCATCGCCCTGGCCTGCAGCCCGGCGCCCGAGGGCCACGACCACTGGACGTTGCGCGTGCTGGCGGGCAAGGCGGTGGAACTGGGACTGGTGGAGTCCCTCTCCCACGAGACGGTGCGGTTGCGGTTGAAAAAAACGCACTCAAGCCGTGGCGGAAGAAACAGTGGTGCATCCCGAAGGTGAGCGCGGAGTTCGTGGCCCACATGGAGGACGTGCTGGACCTCTACGCCGAGCCCTACGACCCCGAAAGGCCGGTGGTCTGCTTTGACGAGACCTCCACCCAGTTGCTGGCCGACCTCACGCCGCCCATCCCGGCGAAACCGGGGCGGCCCAGGCGTCAGGACTACGAGTACCTGAGAGCGGGAACGAGGAACCTGTTCCTGACCTGCGAGCCCCGGGCGGGCGGGCGGCACGTGGCGGTTACCGAGCGGCGCACCATGCAGGACTTCGCCCATCAGATGCGCTGGCTGGTGGACGAGGCATATCCCGATATCCCTGTGGTCCGAATGGTGCTCGACAACTTGAACACACACCGGATAGCGTCCCTCTATGAGACCTTTCCGGCGGCTGAGGCCAGGCGCATCGCCAAACGGCTGGAGTTTCACCACACGCCCAAGCACGGCAGCTGGCTGAATATGGCCGAGATCGAGTTCAGCGTACTGGCCCGGGCCTGTCTCAAGAAACGGAACCCCGATGAGGACGCCCTGCAAAGGAACATCAGCGCCTGCGAGGCAGAACGCAATGCGGCCGGTGCCATCATCAACTGGCGTTTCACCACCAAGGATGCCAGAACCAAAATGCGCCGCCTCTATCCTGACACTTCAACCTTGACTTAATACTAGACTCCCTCGCATACGCCGCCTGAATGTACAAAGCATGGCTATGCCCGCTTTCCGGGCCGTGCAGAGGGGACTAACTTGCTTGGCCGCGCCGGAGTGTAAGCTCAAAGTGAGGCGTGTCGTCGGACCAAGACCGACTAGACTTTGGCGCATATTGCCCGGTACAAAGCATGGTCTGGGAGTCTTACGGCGGCATCATTGGTGACACCCCCTGTGGGGCGATCCCGTTCGGGAGAGTGGCAACTGTCAGTGACTTCCTCCGGCGACGCGCCGACACTGACGTGATAGGAAGAGATGATGACGACTCGCCAGAGGAGCGCAAAACCAGCGGGCCAGACGACTCGGAGACGGGAGCGTCTGCCCGCGCAGCGGTCTCAGGTAAACCTGAACGCTGCGGGCATTGACGTGGGCGCCACCAGCCATTTCGTCGCGGTTCCCGCCGACCGCTCGGAACAGCCGGTGCACGAGTTTGAGGCCTTCACGGCGGACCTGTACCGTCTGGCCGATTGGTTGACCGAGTGTGGGGTCGAGACCGTGGTCATGGAGTCCACAGGAGTGTATTGGATACCCCTGTTCGGGGTGCTGGAAGAGCGAGGCTTCCAGGTGATGTTGGTGGACCCCAGACGCATCAAGAACGTGCCTGGGCGCAAGACAGACGTGCTGGACTGCCAGTGGCTGCAACAGTTGCACACCTACGGACTGCTGTCGGGAGCCTTTCGGCCCGAGGCGGAGATACGGCGCCTGCGCAGTTACCAGCGCCAGCGGGCCATACTGGTGGAGTACGCATCCCACCATATCCAACACATGCAGAAGGCGCTGACCCGGATGAACGTGAAGCTCCAGCACGTCATCAGCGGCATCACGGGCCAGACCGGCATGGCGATTATTGAAGCCATCGTGTCCGGCGAAAGGGATCCACGGAAGCTGGCCCGGTTTCGCCGCCCCGGAATGAAAGCGGACGAGGCGACGGTAGCCAAGCCGTTGCAGGGCCACTGGCGGGAGGAACACATCTTCGAGCTGACCCAGGCCCTGGAACTGTACCGGTTCTATCAGAGCAAGATTCCAGGTGCGACCGTGAGATTGAAGCCCGGCTGTTGCGGTTTGAGGACCTTAGCGATGGGGAGCCGCTGCCAGGCAATATCAAGAGGCGCAGCCAAGGAAACGCGCCGCGCTTCGATGTCCGGAGCCACCTGTACCGGATGACGGGGGTGGACCTGACCACGGTCGACGGTATGGACGCTTTTACGGCGCTCAAGGTGGTCAGCGAGATTGGGACGGACATGGCCGGATGGCAAAGCGCCAAGCACTTCGCGTCCTGGCTGGGGCTCAGTCCCGACAACCGCATCACTGGCGGCAAGGTGATCAGCTCGCGAACCAAAGCCAATGCCAACCGGGCCGCAGCGGCCTTGCCGCCTGGCGGCCCACGCGCTGCACCGCTCCGACAGCGCCTTGGGCGCCTTCCTGCGGCGGAAGAAAGCACAACTGGGAGCGCCCAAAGCCATCACCGCCACGGCCCACAAGCTGGCCCGCATCATCTGCTCCATGCTTCGGCACGGGCAGACTTACGCGGACGCCGGCGCGGAGTACTCGAAACGCAATATCGTCAAAGGGCGCTGCCCGCCGCCAAGCGGCGGGCAGCGCAACTGGGCTACCAGCTTGTCCCGGCATCCCATGAAATGGGTCATTCCCGCGGAGGCGGGAATCTGGAGCCGAAATCCTACAATTCTCGATTTCGGCTGAGCCGTCCTAGTACCGTTTCCAGATAGATTTACAAGAATATGAGAAGGCAGCCATACTTGGGTATGATCTTTCTGTGAGGGAGTATCCAGACATGGCTGCCATCAAGTATAAAGTCGAGCTGGCTGAATCCGAACGCTCCCGTCTCAATGAGGTTTCCCACCGGGGCAAGCTGTCAGTCCGCACCGTCAAGCGGGCGCTGGCGTTGCTCAAAGCAGATGAAGGACTTCGAGACGATGAGATAGCCGCGGTGCTTTTGATCAACGCCGCTACCGTTGCCAGAGTGCGGAAGCGGTTCGTCGAGGAAGGACTTGAGGCCGCCATCAACGACAAGCCACGACCGGGCCGGGAGCGCAAGTTGGACGGCAAGCAGGAAGCGCACCTGGTTGCCATCGCGTGCAGCAGTCCACCCGAAGGACATATAAACTGGACGCTCCATCTGCTGGCGGACAAGGTGGTGGAGCTGGAGTTGGCCGGGAGCATCTCCCTGGAGACGGTGCGCCAGATACTCAAAAAAACGAACTCAAGCCATGGAAGAAGAAGGAATGGTGCATCCCCAAGCTGAGCGGGGAGTTCGTGGCCCGGATGGAGGACGTGCTGGACCTTTATCACGAAGAGTACGACCGGGAGCGTCCGGTGGTGTGTTTTGACGAGTCTTCCAAGCAGTTGCTCGGGGATGTGCGGCCTCCCATCAAGGCCGCCCCCGGACGGGTGGAGCGCTATGACACTGAGTACCAGCGAAACGGGACCCGGAATCTGTTCATGTTCTGTGAACCGAAGGGTGGGTGGAGGCACGTCGAGGTGACCGGGCGCCGGACTGCTGTGGACTTCGCTCAACAGATGAAGTGGCTGGTGGACGAGGCATATCCTGACGCCACAGTGATCCGGCTGGTCTTGGACAATCTCAACACCCACAAGCCCGGCTCGCTCTACGAAGCGTTTGCGCCGTCCGAGGCGCGCCGCATAGCCAAACGCTTGGAGCTTCACCACACACCCAATCACGGAAGCTGGCTGAACATGGCTGAAATCGAGTTCAGCGTCTTCAGCAGACAGTGTCTGAACCGCCGGGTCAGTGATGAAGCGTTGCTGAGACGGGAGGTCGCGGCGCTCGAACGCGAGCGCAACGAGGCCGCCGCCAGCATAGACTGGCGGTTCTCCACCCAGGACGCTCGCAGTAAGCTTGAACATATCTATCCAATAGAATTAAATTGAAACGGTACTAGTAGACCAACAGCTTTGAAATGAGGCATGAAGGATGTATTCTCCCAAGCATAGGGATTAGTGGATTGGAGCAAGGGAGAATCGTCATGCCGGCCAAGAAATACCGTATCAAGCTGACAACCGAAGAGCAACAGGAACTGAAGGCGTTGGTTTCCCGCGGGCGTGCGGCGGCGTATAAGCAGACCCATGCCCGCATCTTGCTGCTGAGCAATGAGGCGCAAGCAGACGGGTCCCTGAAGGACGAAGAGATTGCCAGAGTTCTCAAGATTAGCAGCGCGACGGTTGAAAGGGTGCGCCGTTGTTGTGTGGAGGAAGGGATTGAGGCGGCGCTGAACCGTAAGCGGCAACTGCGCCGCCGTCAGAAGAAACTGGATGGCGCCGGGGAAGCCCACTTGATTGCGTTGGCCTGTGCGGAACCGCCGGAAGGCCGCGTGCGTTGGACGCTGAAGTTGTTGGCGGACCAGCTGGTCGAATGCGAGATAGTGGAGAGCATCAGCGGCGAGACGGTGCGCCAGGCGCTTAAAAAAACGAACTCAAGCCCTGGCTGAAAGAGTGCTGGTGCATCCCGCCTGAAAGCAACGCGGACTTTGTGTGCGCGATGGAAGATGTACTGGAAGTCTACCAGCGCTCCTACGGGGACAACGAAGTGCTGGGGTGCCTGGATGAGACCAGCAAACAGCAAGTGAAGGAGACCCGGGTGGGGCGGCCGGCCGGGCCGGGCGCGGCGGCGGTGTACGATTACGAATACGAGCGCAATGGCGTGAGCAACCGGTTCATGTTGTTTGCGCCCTTGGCAGGATGGCGGCGGGTCGAAGTGACGGACCGCCGCACGAAAGTGGATTGGGCGCGGCAGATCAAGAAGCTGGTGGATGAGGACTATGCTGGCAAGGACCGGATTGTGCTGGTGATGGACAACCTGAACACCCACCATCCGGCCTCGTTGTACGAGGCGTTTGAGCCTGCCGAGGCGCGGCGCATCGCCGAACGGCTGGAGGTCCACTACACGCCGAAACATGGGAGTTGGCTGAACATGGCCGAGATTGAGATCGGGGTGCTGGCCCGGCAATGTCTGGACCGGCGTATGGCCAGCCAAAGTATCCTGCGCCGCGAGGTCAACGCTTGGCAAGGCCGACGCAACCGGGACACGATACAAGTGAACTGGCGCTTCACCACCGAGGATGCGCGCATCAAACTGAAGTCTCTATATCCAGCAATTCAAGGTTGTTGAACTACTAGGGCCTCGACTGCGGCGTTCTCAGCACCGCCCGCGATTCTGTGCGCCAGGTGAGCCAGCAGGGTATTTTCTTCGGCCACAGGTAACTCCTTTCATCCATTGGGGAACGGGATATTTGAATATCGGAGTCAGCGAGAGCACGTTCCGAGCAGCGGAGACGACAGCTACCACTGTCGCGCCGGAGCCGTCGGGTAGTCCTCCGCCATTCCGGAATCACCGGGCTGGACCACGAAGTCGCGGCGGTCCCGGTATAAAGGGGCGCGGTTCAGCACGTAGTCTCCTTCGTCGTTGTAGGGATCTATTTCGTTGTAGTCGGTCATCAGCCAGTACTTGTGCTCCCCGATGAACAGGTATTCGTTCTCCATGCGGAAAAACCGCGCAGACACCCCTTCGCCAGAGCGGAACCTCTCGCAGACGGCAGCCAGCAGGTCCCGCTGGCCGTCCTTTTCCGTGAGGACATATTCGTGGGGCCAGGTTTCCCTGTAGGTCACTGCCTCCCGCCAGGGTGCGCTCTCTATCAACTGAACGATTTTGGAACCCTGCCTAGACATGGCGCTCTCCGTCCATGGAACCGATGCGTCTGACAGAATATCACGGAGAGACCGACCTGACGGCCGCGCCACTGCGGAATCTGCCTTTCTGAACGAATAAACTGTAAAGAGGGAGATCACCTGACTAATCCGCTCACCAAACCCTTGAGACCTTTTTGAGCACCACGCATTATGGGGCGGTTTTGGCCGACTGCGCAAAACGACCGGACCTCCCCTCGTGGACCTGCGCAAGAACGGCCATTTAAGGACCATTCCACTCTCCTCATTCCTATGGAAACGCTTCACCCTCAACCGTGAAAATTTTCCTACCCCCCATGGGCCGGGCACTTTCCCGTATCCGCGATTTTGGAAAGTGATCTCCGGAAACTCCGTTTCTTTCACCTTGCGCTACCCCCTGGCCATGGCCCATATTGACGGTGCCCCTTTCCAAAAGGTAATTATACGGCGGTAGGATGGCACGCAGACTCCAGCGGATCCCCGATTACTTTACCGAAGAGGAGGCCGTCGCCCTGGTCGACGCCGCACCCTCCTACCCGACCCGCATGGCCTTCCGGATAATGCTCAAGACCGGCCTGCGGGTGTCGGAGACACTGGCGCTGCGGCGTGTGGACCTGCGCCTGGACCAGGACCCGCCGATCATCGTGGTGCGGGCCGACTCGCCGGGCAACAAGGCGCGGAAGGGCCGGGAGGTCCCTGTGCCTGCCGACCTGGTCGAGAGCCTGCGCGACCTGGCGTCATTCCACAGCAAGGACCATTACCAGCAGATGATCGACATTTCGCGCCAGCGAATCGGCCAGGTGATGAAGGAGGCGGCGATCAGGGTAGGGATCGACCCGACCAGAGCCCACCCCCACGCCTTCCGGCACACTTACGGCCGCAACTGCGTTTTGCGGGGCGTGCCTATCCCGGTGCTGCAGAAATGGCTGGGCCACGCCTCGATGGTCGACACCCAGCGCTACGTGGAGCTGGCCGGGGCGCATCACGAATGGGTTAGCCGGCTGTGAGCATGGATGAGCGGAAGAGGACAAGATTACGTCGGCTTATCGGATACTTTGTTTGCGTAAACCAAACGGAGCATCAACAGCATGGACTTTCTGTCTGATCTCAAACTGGCAATCGTTTCTGAATTTCAGCGTCAGGGAATTTCTTTCCCAGAATCTGCCGACTTAGATCACCTTGCTAGTCGCTACCTCGAAATGCGCATTTGCAGGATAGAACCCGTTCCCCGCAAGGTCCACTTCTCAGAGGAAATTCACGATTCCCTTGGAAACCTCTCCCGAGAAACGGACCCGAAAGTCCGTGAAAAAGCTTTAGAAGCATGGGAGACGGTTTTCTATCTCCGGCACCTTTTCGAAAGTGGCGACACAGTGATGCCGTTCCTATCGAGGGAGGTAAACAATACTGAGCCAAAGAAGCCAGACGGTCTCTTGTGGGACTACGCCATGCATCACCTGCATCTAAGCCGCGATGATGACAAGAGTGGTTTCGTCAAGCGCTCCGATTGGTTGCTCTTTGCGATAGTTGCCGACCAGGATGTCTTCTTCATCGACGTGAGGAAGCACAAAGATCCCGAAAGACAAGGATTTGAGTGGGTGCGCCAAGACCTATTGGATATTGTGCATAACAACTGGCCTGAATTGACGGAAAGCCGCTTGCTCCACGGGGTTACAGGGAGCGAGGTCACCAATGCTGAGAAATTGGAACTTCGGCGGAAAAACGTAAACCTAGCTCATAAAGTTGGGGGGCGGGTCATCGCGCCGCTCGGGTTCGGAACCGCAGGGGATGGACACAGTATTCTGTGCAGGTTTCTGGCGGACAAACTCTTGCACGAGTTGGAGGAACACCAACGAATATTGGAGAGTTCGCCCGCGGAGCTGCGTGCGACATTTGTCGAGAATGGTATGCCTGAAGATGCGGAGATGGATTTCAAATTAGTTCGTCGAGCAGAATTGGATGTGTCTGAAGACCTAGACGCGAAAATGTGCGCAGTTGAGGGTTTTAGCGGAACTCTTTGGCTCGGCGGTTTCGCGGTAATTGAAACCTACACACGTTCCCTAATAGTGGTCGACACCCAGCCAGAGGATACAAATGAGTCTCGGAGGATCGAAGGGCGATTCACAATGGACAACACCGTGCACATCAGAATAAACATGATTCCGAGACCAAATCCTGAACACCTTAAAGTTCTCTTGACTGGTGTTAGTTCTTGGAACCGCAAGCGTGCCGAAGAAGACTTCGAACCACTCCTAATGGGAGCGCAAATATACGAAGAGTTTGCAAAGGCAAATAAACTCGAGGCTGGGGAGATACCGCTCTTCTATGCCAACTTAAGAGACGCCCAGTTGTTCAAAGCAAACCTTACCAACGCAAATCTTGAGTCTGCTCAACTTCAGAGAGCCAATCTCTTCAACGTCAAACTAGAAGGTGCGACCCTCTCGTTCGCACAGCTCGAACACAGCACCCTTGAATGGGCCCTTCTACAAAGGGCAAATCTCCTTCGTGCTAATCTCGGGGGTGCTAACCTCCAAGGCGCGCGACTAAATGAAGCTCATTTAGTCGAGGCCAATCTCAGCGAGGCCAATCTCAGCGAGGCCAACCTGCGCGACGGCGAGGAGTTCCCAACTGAGTTATTCGGTGCAAATTTAGCCGGCACCCAACTCTGGAAGGCAAAGCTATACCCGCCCTCAGATAGGGGGGGCGAAGAACTCAAGGCGCTGAAGTCTGAGTTCAAGGAAATATCCAATGTAGACTCCCTGCTGAGTCTTTGCGGGATCCTAAGTGATCGCTACTCCACTGAAAAGTATGCCTTCTATTTTCGAGGGGACAACAAGCTTTGCGAGCTGCGTCCCTCCGTGCTTCGCTTAGAAGGAAAGGAGCCTCGAAAAGAAGAAGGTGGGATGTTACGTGATCTCATGTCGCGTCGCCCAGAGGACTTCAGCGATTCGACTTCGGCTCTCGACCAATGGGTTCTCTCAAGACACTACGGTCTCAAGACTCGCCTCCTAGACATTACCCGCAACCCCCTGGTTGCCCTATTTCACGCTTGCTTCGCCCCCGATGCCCAAACTACGGCCGAGAAACCACCCGGCAGATTGCATGTCTTCGCCGTGCCGAAGGATTTAGTCAAACCATTCGACAGCGATACAATTTCCGTTATAGCCAACTTCGCCAAACTTCGCGTTGCTGAGCAGAACTTACTGCTAGGGATGAGGCAGGAGGACGTACGTGAAGGGGAAGAAATAGCAACAGCGGACAAGCATTCGTCTGCGATGCTACGGATGAACCAATTCATCAAGCAAGAAAAGCCCTACTTTGAAGACCGGATGGAGCCAAGGGACCTCTATCGGATCTTCGTGGTGGAACCCCGACAAACGTTCGACCGAATCCGGGCCCAATCCGCCGCTTTTCTCATTTCAGCCTTTCATGAACGGTTTGAACAGGATCACATACTCAAATGGAATGAAGATATTCCGGTATACGAGTACTTCTCGGTTGAAGTACTTGGCGAACGAAAAGAGGATATTCTAAAACAGCTGCAGCTGTTGGATATTACCTACGAACGCCTGTACCCAGGTCTAGATGCTGCGACAGCGGCTGTGAATGAATACAATTTCCCAACTAGAAATTCCCCATAGCTGTGCGGTAGTGGGCGGGGATCCCCAGCCAGCACCGGAAGGCAATGGCCGCGAGCAGCCGACTACAGCCTAGTACCGCGTCCGGCTATTTTTGATAAATAACCGAACAAAATCAGGCTGTGGCAACTATCGACTGGAGATTCTCTACTACCCGTGCCCCGGTCATGCTTCGGCACATTTATACATCGGTTTCAGCCGGACGCGGTACTAGGCTCCCAGTTATGGGTGAGCGGGCCGGCCTTACCTAAACCAAAGCCAAGGTGAAATGCGCAGATGGTGGGGGTCAAACGACGGAGCCGAGTCATTCTCCAAGTACGGATGATAGGGATTCACCCACGCAACCCAGCTGATCATCATCGCCACTTAAATGTACATCCCACCTTGGCTTTAGTTTAGAAGTGCTACCGAGCAAATGGATGATGCAGTGGAAGCTATCCTGGCGACGGTCCGGTTACCCAAGGTGAGGGATTGGCGGGGCTTGTTCGGTCGTCAATATTTCGCAGCCGGGGTCCACTCTACCCACTGGGATTACGTCGACTAACCATAAGGGGCCTTATGCGAAACACATTCGATACGAACAAGAACAAGGATCGGGCATGATAGCCAGGCGAACCATAATGCCTTGTCAACATCCTGTCAGGGAGTGACCTATGCCGGCGGAAGTGAAGGAACAGATCGGAGAGATTCGGGGTGTGAATGTACGCTGGGTCGACGTCATCGTAGCGGGACACACGGTAGAGCAGGTTCTGTCCTTCGACGTCGCGGAGGCAGAGGCCGTCCACGGGCAGCCATTCGATGATGAATTGGACGAACACATCCAGAGCTGAATGGGTGGCTGGAAAACTCGGTTCGAGAACCCTTGGCAGAATCCTATACTTCAGGTGTTCCAGTCAGGGGTGTGGGGAGATGACGCTGTACGGCTATGGCAGGGTTTCGGTGAGAGAGCCGGAGGACAAGGATCTGGACCTGCAGGTGGAGCGGCTGGTCCGCATCGGCTGTGCCATTGGCAACCTTCGAGCCGAGGAGGCCAGCGGAGCCAAGAACGACCGCAGCGGCCTCCTGGAACTGCTGGACCTGGTGGACCTGGTGGTCCCGGGGGTCCCGGGCTGACAGGGGTATGTATGGGCTGAAATGGTCTGAAAACTTGGAAGACGCACGGGATTCCGGCATCTTGGTTATTGCTACCAAACCAGATGTCGGGGGTGTCCCATGCGCCTTCCCAAAGAATGCTACCAGATGCAGCAGATCATTGAAACGCATCTACCTCACCTCTCCCGGCCACAGTTGACCGGCCTGGTACTGTGGGTCTGCGGGGCCATTCTCGCCGGCGGCGCCTGCCAGAACGCCGTGGCCTCCGCCCTCTCGCCCTGGGGCGCTTGGAACAACTTCCGCCAGTATCTCCGGGAGTGGCTCTACGACGGCAGCGACCGGGCCCGTCCCTGCCAGACCGAACTGGACGTAAGCCTCTGCTTCGCCCCACTGCTCCGGTGGGTCCTGGCTTGGTGGCGTTCCGGACGCCTGGCCCTGGCCGTTGATCCCACGCTCAAAGGCGACCAAACCACCGCCATCGTCATCAGCGTGGTCTACCGGGGTTGCGCCATTCCCGTGGCCTGGCGCATCCACCGGGCCACCCAGCGCGGCTCCTGGATGGATCCCACGGTGGAACTGCTCAGGAAACTGGCCCCGGCGGTTCCCAGGGAAATGACCGTCATCGTGCTCTGCGACCGGGGCATAGCCAGTCCCAAGCTGTGGCGACAGATACGCGCTCAGGGCTGGCATCCCTACATGAGGTATCGGAAGAACGTCAGCTTCTGCGCCCAGGACGGCCGCCGGTTGCCCGCGCAGCACTTCGTTTCCCGTCCTGATACAGCCTGGATTGGCTGCGGCACCGCCTTCAGCACCCCCACCGCAAAACGCCGTTGCACCCTGCTGGCGGTCTGGTACGCCGAGCAGGAAGAACCTTGGATCATCCTCACCGACCTGCCGCCGGAGGACGCCGGACCCAGCTGGTACGCCCTGCGCTTCTGGATCGAACTGGGCTTCAAGGCCGTCAAAAGCCTGGGCTGGAAGTGGGACAAGACCAGGAGAACCGACCCGGCCCGCATCTCCCGCCACTGGCTGGTGCTGTCGGTGGCGACCCTGCTGGCCCTGGCCTATGGCACCAGAGTGGAAGACGCCCATGACCGCAGGATTGCTCCAGGCAACCTGCGCACACCGCCCAAGACGCCGGCTCCCAGGCGCCGCGACCCCTGGGGCAGGCCGGTACGGACCGTCAGCGTCATCCGCCACGGCATCGACTGGCTGCGGCGGTTGCTGCTCCGGGGCCGCCTCTGGAGCCGCGTCTGGCTGCTGCCCGAACCCTGGCCGGAACCCAAGCCCAACCTGGAGGTCACCCACCATGCCCCTGCCTGAAAACCCCATACATACCCTTGTCAGGGGGTCCCGGGGGACACGCTGGCGGCCACCCACATCGACCGGCTCTCCAGGGGGCTGACCTGCGGGCTGCAGGTGATCGAGGGCCTGCACCGTCCGGGGGTGGTGGTGGCGAAACTCGATCAGAGACCGCTCGGTCGCGGGCCGAGGGGCTGTGGTCTACGCCGCTTCCGATGAGCCTGCAGTGGGACAACGTTACAGAGGCGAATCAGCTTTGGCAGGAACAGGGATTAGCGGCTATAATTTCGGTAACATCGCCTGGTGAGGCAACAAGACGACCGGTGACAGGATCGCGTAATCACTCTGTAGTACGGACGGCCGAATACTCGCCAGCAATCTGACAATAGCCGCAGCAGACCTCCGTAATCGCCACGACGACGCGCTCACCCAGGCAGCAGCACAGGGAAGCAGTCAGGGGACTGGACTGCCGGTTCTGTAATACCAATGTCGGCGACTGTGCCGACGATGTGGGCGAAAAGTCTCATTCACATGATGGGGCCACCGAGAATTACTGACTGAGACAGCCGCGGGCCGAGCGAAGCCGCTTGACCCCCTTTACGAGGGCGAAATAGAAGCTGAGCGAGACGTACACCTGGCAGTACCGGGCGGACACTTTCGCTGGACATCAACAGCAGATCAGCCTTCCGGCATCCTGTAGCCGACCCCAGGCTCGGTGAAGATGTATTTTGGGTTGTCGGCGTCGTCCCCCAGTTTGCGCCTGAGCCTGCGCAGGTGTGTGCGGACCACCTGGGGGTCGCCGGCTGTCGTTATGTGCCAGACCCTTCGGAGCAACTGGTCGTGGCTAAGCGCCCTTCCCGAACTTACGGAAAGGACTCGAAGCAGGTCGTACTCGATGGGCGTGAGATGAACCTGCCGGCCAGCAAGATGAACCCGCCGGTGGAAATAGTCGACCGTCAGGTGGCCCAAGGTGAAGGGTTCCGGAGTCTCGTCGTGATCCAATCCGGCGTGCTTCCGCAGCGCCGCCTTGATTCTTGCGGTCAGCTCAGTGGGCGAGAAGGGCTTTACCATGTAATCGGCGGCGCCCATGTCGAAGGCCCGCTCTATATTCTGGTCCCTGCCATAAGCCGTAAGAAAGATAACCGGCACATCCGCAATGTCGAGAATGTCCTGCATCAGTTCGAGGCCATCGGTATCCGGAAACACGAGGTCCAGCAGCACAAGTTGCGGTCTGTCCGATTCCACAAGCCGGACGGCCGCGTTCGGGTCGGCGGTAACTACAGGAGCGTAGCCCGTCCCGGAGAGGATGTCCCGAACGTGTCTCAGGGTCTGCGGGTCGTCGTCAACCACCAGGATGCGGGCATGCTCGTCAACTTCCTGTCCCCGGCGGCCCGAGAGCCGGTGCGGGCTGATCTCTTGGCCGAATTCGGTCTGTTCGGCCACCGGCAGGGTGAAAGTGAATCGGGTCCCTAGGCCCTGCCCTTCGCTCTCCGCCCATATGCGCCCTCCGTGGGCCTCGACGATGCCCTTGCAGATGGCCAGACCCAGGCCCGACCCTTCGATCTGCCGTCCGACACTGTCTCCTTCGATTCTGACGTACTTACGGAAGAGGTAGGGCAGTCGCTCGGCGGCAACTCCCCTTCCCTCGTCGGTGACCGAGAATCGGACGTACAGGTCCTGCCGCTCGGCCCTCAGGCGGATGATCGAGAACTCCCCGGAGTACTTGGCCGCGTTGGAGAGCAGATTGCTGAGGACCTGTGAGATTCGCTGCCTGTCGGCCATGACAGCGGGAAGGTCCGGCGGCAGGTCTATGTGCAGGTCGTTCCCGCCCCCGCCACTGACAAAAGAGGTCTTCGCCTGGTCCATCAGGACCGCGGCGCTGCACGGTTCAGGACTGACGGACAGGGTACCCGTCTCAATATGGGCCACGTCCAGCAGGTCGGAGATCATCCTGCGCATTCGGTCGGCCTGGTCGTTGATTATCCGGTGAAACTGGCGCATTTCCGCTGCGTTCAGGTTCGCTGCATCGTCGAGCAGGGTGGCGGCGCACCCCTTTACCGAGGTCAACGGAGCGCGGAGCTCATGGCTCACCATCCCCAGGAATTCCGCCCGAAGCCTTTCCAGTTCCTCCAGGGGGGTCATGTCCTGCAGGGTAACGACCACTGACTCCATTTCGCTGCCGTCCTCGGAATAGATGGGCGTGGCGTTGACCAGCGTGGTGACCGACCTTCCGTCGGGCCCTTGGATGACGATCTCCTCGGCGCGAATTGTTCGACCGGCGCTGAGCCGGTCCGCCAAGGGAGATTCCTCCAAGGAGACCTCCCGACCGTCCATTCTCCGCAGGCTGAGAATTTCCATGATCTGTTCAGGCGGCCGGTCGGGGTCCAGAAGACCCTCGACAATTCGCAGCGTCTCGCGGTTGTGGGACACGGGCACTCCCGTCCTGGCGTCGAATACTACGACGCCCACCGGACAGGTGTTGATCAAGGCCTCCAGATCGGCCCGCGCCCGCTGCTCGTCCCGGTACCTTCGCGCATTGGCGATCACCAGGGCAGCCTGGGAGGCGAACATGACCAGCGTTTCTTCATCTTCCCGGGTGAACTCCCGGCCCTCCTGTCCCTTGGTCAGGTACAGGGATCCCATGCGTACACCACCGTTGCGGATCGGCGCCACGAGAAATGAGGTAACCGCGACCGGTGGGCGCCAGCCGGACAGTTCAAGGGCCCTCAGATACCCGGGGAGATTGTTGATCCTGAGTGGTTCGTTCACTCCGTTCAGGTGCTCGAATAAAGGGACGCTCTCAGGCAGTTCCGCCAGAATCCGGTGCTCCTCGTCCGTCAAGCCGGAGGTAACGAACTGCTCAAATCTCCCCGCGTCGTTGAGGACGGTCATACCACCGTACCGTGCGTCCGAAATGTTGCGCGCGCTGTCCACGACGTCCTGCAGGACGCTGTCGAAGTCCAGGTTCTCGTTGATACGGAGGCTGGCCTCACTCAACTTGGTGAGACGCTCCCGCAATGCCCGCAGCTCAAGGCCGGGCCGGTCCTCTATCTTCAAGCTCTAACCTCCTATTTCGCAGTGACGCAAGCGGGATTCCGTTCCGTCGCGGCCTGGCCGGATGCACCGGTCTCTCAAAGGTCTCCTCACTCATATCGGTGGCATTGTATCCACCTGCGTCAATTCTGTCACAGCATTGCTATACGCACTGCCTTAATCGTTATTTCTCTGGCAGATATTAAAGGCTACCGTAATACTAGCCATGCACTCATCAAAGGAGGGACCAAATGTCGAAACTCCTCGTGGTTACAGTCCTAGTCGCGATAGCAGCCCTCATGGCATGTTCAGGCGGAGATCCAACGAGGGCACCCACTGCTACCACCGCTCCGGCACCGGCGGAAACGTTCACCGCCACTCCGTTGCCGATGGCCACGGTAACGACGGCGCCCAAGCCGACGCCAACCGCGACCACGGCGCCCGAACAAACAGCAACTCCGGTGACCCTGGGGGTACTCGCTCCCCTTCAGGCAATGGACTCCGTTGCTCTGCTCTCCGAGCTATCTGATACCGAACTGGCGTGTATCGGCAATGACCCCGAGAAACTGGCCCGGTCGTTCACAGGGCAAGGCCCGGCATCCCGGGAAGAACAGGCCAAGCTCATCGGGTGTCTCGAAGACGAGACCGTGGCAAGAATCTTTCTCGCCGGGTTCGTACCTGGTCCAGGGCCGCTCAGCCAGGACACGTCCGACTGCGTCCGGGCTGGGTTCGCAGTCATCGACCCAAAGGCGGTCATGACCTCAGGTATAGAGGGCGACCCGGGGAGGGCCATGGCCGGGAGCATGGCGGCGCTCTCTGTAACGATAGCGTGCCTGAACGATGAGGAGTGGGACGCGGCCGCGCCAATGATGGGAATGCCAACGGACGAACGGGAGGGGATGCAGTGCCTCTTGGAGCAACTGGGCGGGCCGGGCGAGATGGCAGAGGCAATGATAGCTGCGGGGGAGGGGGACCTCACCGACTTCGCCCAGGCCGGGGCGGACTGCGGACTGGACAGGGGGGCGGCACCCCGCCAGGCGCCCGTGGAAGCGCCCACTCCTGTCTCCACATCCACACCGGCCCCGACAACGGCGGCGCCCCCGGGTGAACAAACTCCATAGACACCAGACGCCAGAGGGCGGGCCGTGATGTCCCGCCCTTTCTTTACCGGTCCCGACAGGGGCGGCGCCCCCGAGCACGACGACCTTGGCGGTCACCGTCGCCCCCATCGTGGCGGACATCCCTGAATACAACCGGGGCGACTGGAAGTACTGGCAGGATTGCGACAAAGACTACCAGGACATCCGCCACGAGGGGGTCGACTCCGGCATGGGGCAGAATCGTACGCTAAGGCAGTTATCGGCGTTTTGACCACCGGTATTCGCCGGTGAGCAGGATGTCGGGCTCGACTGTCAGCCCCGCGTGTTTCCGCTGTCTGACCGCTTAGCCGAGATGGACGGATTCCAGTGGATGACGATGGCGGCGAGCAGGTTGAGCCCGGCCATGCGGTAGTGCTGGCCCTCGCCGCCCTGCGCGAAGGGGACACGCTGGTCGTGCCGAAACTCGACCGGCTGGCAAGGACCGTCCCGGATGCCCGCGCCATCGCCGACCGGCTTCGGGAACGAGGCGTGAAACTGGCCCTCGGCCGGGCGCTCTACGACCCGGGCGATCCCATGGGAAAGATGTTCTTCAATATCCTCGCCACCTTCGCCGGGTTCGAGGCCGATCTCATCCGCATGCGCACCCGCGAGGGCATGGCCATCGCCCGCGCCAAAGGGAAATTGCGCGGCAAGCAGCCCAAACTCTCCGACAGACAGCAGCGGGAACTCTGCCGCATGCATGCCACGGGCGAGTATTCCATCAGCGATCTCGCCGAGCTCTTCTCCGTCTCAAGACCAACCGTCTACCGCACACTCAACCGGCGCCATTTCCCTTAGCGTACGATCCAGCCCCCTACCGGAATCGACCCGAGCCTGTGCATCAACGAGAGCCTGCGGTTGCGGCTCCCGGCGATAGTGGACTCTCGCAAGCCTTCGTCGCACGGCAGCCTCCCTGCTCCCTGAACAGGTGGCCGAATCACAGGTCTGGGCCAACATGAGGGCAGGCATCCCCTTTCCTCGCCCGTCTCACTGCGCGAGGTGTCCGGTACCCCGTCGGGACGCTTGCCTCACCCGTCCATGCTAAGGTGCTCGCTTTTTTCGTTGCCCTCTATTGGCCCCTACCGCTGACGGTGAGTGCCGAGTCGCTGGACAACCGCCGGCCGTCTCCGGCGCAGATGGCTCCTCGTCGGCACAGCCCCCAATACCTGCTACGGGGCTGCCGGGGTGTCGATGTGCACCCAGCGGGACCGCTCGCTGGCCCCGTGCTCGTTGATGGCCTTGATCCGGTAGGTGTAGGTGGTGCTGGCCGCCACCTCGTTGTCGGTGTAGGTGGTGGCGGCGCTGCCCGTGTTCGCCACCAATACACTGAAGTCGCCGCCTTGATTGTTCACGCGGACGCGGCGCAGTATCACGTAGCCGGTGATGCTGTCGTCATCGGGGTCATTCCAGGTGAGGGTCACCGAGTCGTGGGTTGACGTGGCTTCGAGGCCCCTGGGCTTGGACGGCGGCTCCGAGGGTTCCGCAGCCGCCACAGCGTCCGTCGCCTCGCTGGTCAGCGTCTCACCGTTGCCCGCGTCGTCTCTGAAGGTGACCTCCACCTTGATAGCCTTGCCTTCGTCCGCCGCTGCCACCGTATAGGTGGAGCTGGTAGCGCCTGCGATTGCAGCGTCGTCGGCAAGCCACTGGTACTCGTACTGGACATCGCTAAGCCCGTCCGCGTCGGCGATCCCAGATGTGTTCGCCGTCAGCGTCTCGCCCACCTGGGCCGTGCCGTCGATAGTGGGAGCTCCCGTGGCAGGAGTGTTGGGTGTGGGCTGTGCCGCCACCACATCCGTGGCCGCGCTGGTCAGCGTCTCCTCGTTGTCGGCGTCGTCGGTGAAGGTGACCTCCACCTTGATGGCCTTGCCCTCGTCGGCAGCCACCAGGGTGTAGGTGGCGTTGGTCGCTCCCGATATGTCGGCGTCGTCGGCCAGCCACTGGTACTCGTACTGTACGTTGCTAAGCCCGTCGGCGTCCGAGATGCCCGACGTATCCGCTTCCAGCGTCTCCCCGACTTTGGCCGTGCCGGTGATGGCGGGCGCGTTGGTCGCCGGATTGTTGGGCTGCGGCTCGCGGCCGGCGCTCACCCACTCCGACGCCTCGCCCAGGCCATCCTCGGTGCGGGCGCTGACCCGGTACTCGTACTCCACGCCCGATTTGGCGCTCTTGTCGGTGTAGCCGGTGTCGGCGCTGCCCGTGTCCTCCACCAGAGTCTGCTCCTCGCTGCGGCCCTCTCCGGAGCTCCGTCGATCAATGCGGTAGCCGATGACCATAGCGTCGCCGGGGGCATCCCAGGTCAGCTCGACAGCGGCCTTACCCCTCACCGCCCGCAGGTTCTTGGGCGGCGGAGGCGGGTCGGCCTTGCCGGACGCCGCCCGGTCGGGGTTGGTGGTAACGACGACCGTTACCTCGGGCAACGGGTCGGAGCCCGGATTCAGGCCCGAGGTGGTGTGGGTCAACACCACCTCGCCCGCCCCGGCGTCCGCGCCCACGGTCACCGTGAATACCTGGGACCGGAACCAGTTCTCCTTGGTGAAGGTCCGCCGGTTCGGGGAAATCGTTACTCCGTCAGCGTCCTCGGTCACCGACACGCTCCCGGCGTCGGGCCGGAACAAGCGGACCCGGTACTCCGCCGAGCCGCCGGCCGTCACCTCCAGCCGGTCTGCCGATACCTGGATACCTTTCCTGAAGCCGGGGTTACCGGAAATCGAGAGCGACGTCAATTCCGGCAGCTGCTCCAGTTCATCAAAGGGGAAGGACGACAGTTCATTCTTCAGCAGCCTCAATTTCTTCAGCTCTTGGAGTCCTTCGAACGCCCCGGCCTCAATGTTTCTGAGCTGGTTGTTGGCCAGTTCGAGTTCTTCCAGGGCGGTCAGTCCTTCGAAGACCCCGTCCGGCAGGGAAGTCAGGGAGTTGAAGCTGAGGTCCAATCTCGTTACCTTCGTAAGTCCGGCAAAGTCGCCCGGTTTAATGCTCGTAATGCCGGTATCGGCGATGTCCAGGAGGGTGAGCCTGGCCAGATGGTCTTCTTCCACGCCCAGGCAATTGCCCTCGTACTTGTGCAGCAACTTCAGACGGGCCAGGATCCGGCCCTTGACCTGGGCGGTCCGGTCGCAGATGCCGCCATCGGCGGGCGTGGCATAAACCTCGGGAGACTCGGGTCCCGCTCCCACCGAGTTGACGGCGCGTATCTGGAAACGGTACTCAGTGCCGTTACGCAGGCCCGTTACGGTGGACTGGTAACCCTGGCCCTCGCTGTAGCTGGCGTTTCTCCAACTGCCGTACCCGGCGGAGGCCGTCCTCTGCCGGTACTGGTACCGGCTGATTCCGCTGCCGCCGTCGCTCTCAGGAGCCGACCAGGACAGGGTGACCTCCTGGTACCCCGGTTCGGCGTAGAAGTAGGACGGCTGTATACCGGGCGCACCCGAGGTAGTTGCTCTCACGGCCCTGGTGGCGCTGCTGGCCCGCTCCTCGTCGTTGCCGGCGTTGTCGGTGTAGCTCACCTGGACGGCGACGGTCCGGCCGATGTCTTCCACCACAGGCGTGTACCTGCCGGAATGATTGGTGACTTCTTTCACATCTTCTTCTGTGAGCGCGAGGAGCCACGTGTACCGGAACTCACCATCGTCCGGCAGGCCGTCGGCGTCGTACACCCTTGACATATCCGCCAACAGCTCCTCGCCCACCCTGGGGGTTCCCCGGACAACCGGGACGCCGCCGTCACTGGTCCCCGAGTCGGCGGAATCGTTGTCAGCGACGGTGACCGAACCCTGCGCCGGTCGTCCAGGCTGGTAATCCCTGCCGTCCAGGACCGTGACGCTGATGACACTGGACACCTCGTCCCTGGAGTCGTCATCGGTGTTGACCGTCAGCACAGCGGTGCCTGAACCCTGTTCGAAGGTAATCCTGGAAGGCCGGCTCCCTCTTATCATCCTGCCGGTCTCCCCAACTTCCACCGAGACGGTCAGGGCCTCCGTCCTGTCCCCGGTGCGGGTGAGGGTGAAGACCACGTCATCGCCCTCGGTCACACTGCCGGAATCCGCATCTTTCGCATCTATTGATACCTGGGGCAATGGAATGAGCGTGCCGTGAGGGTCGTCGTCCGTCACCGCGACGGTGAGGCGCGCCGTAACGCCCTCGTAGTCCTCTCGTCCGTATGCGGTGTGGGTCAATCTCACCGTGTGGTCCTCCTTGTCCTGGTCGTGATTGAAGTACAGCCGAACCCTCTGCTCCCTATCCCAGTTGGATACGACAAACTCAAACTCTTCCGGAGACACGGAGAGGCCGGTTCCCCCTTGGCCGGTTATCCGCACCGTGACACGGCTGACCGGTTCGGATGCCAGTGTCACGGTGTAGGTCTTGTTCTTTTCCTCCTCGATGGAGATGGTTGTAACCGAGAGTTCGATGCGGCCTGTGCCAGGAGTCACCGGCGCGTCGTCGTCGGTGACGGTCACCCGAAGGGATGCCGTCTCGTTGCCGTAGCCACCGCCGCTGGCGGTGTGGTTCAGCGTCGCAGCCGCATCGAAGGCGTCCTCGTCATGGGTGGGAGATACGCGCACCGTCTTCGCGCTGTTCCAATCAGACGTGCTGAAAAGCAGCGTCGCGGGATTGACCGTTACCGGCGGGCGAACGTCTGAACCACCGGAGGGAACCTCCACATCCACCCTCACTGTGACCGTCCCGGTTGGCTGCGACAGCAGTTGGACGGTGTAGCTGTGGGAGCTCCCGCCTTCGATCAGCGTCAGGCTCTCCGGGCTGATCATGATTCCGCGTCCGTCGTCGTCGCCGAACCGCACCACCGCCTCCGCGGTCGCGCCCAAGGCCACGCCTTCGGGAAGCTGCCCGAAGGTCAGGGTCAGGGTCTCGTCCGTTTCAGCCACCTGGTCGTCAATCGCGGTTATGGTCAGTTCCAGCGAGGTCTGGCCGGCAGAGAACACAATCTCCGCCGGCGCCGTGTAGTCGTCGCCGGTGGCATCGCCGCCATGGGTGGTGGTCAGAGGAATCGTCACGGTCCGCTCCGGGTCCTGGTCCAGCCCGACCTCTATCGTGACCGTTTCGCCCTCGTCCACCTCGTAGGCCGACCTGCCGAAGGAGACTGCGACGGGCACCACCCCTATCCTCAGCGTGGGCTCGCTGGTCAGTGTCTCCGCGTTGCCGGCGTCGTCAATGAACGATACCCGCACCAGGATATGGTGGGCGGCGTCCGCGTCGGTCAGCCTGTAGCTGAAGGCGTTCGCGCCCGGGATTTCCGTTTCCGTACCACCCATCTCCCGTATCCACTGGTAGTTGTAGCTGACGCCGGTCAGCCCGTCGGCGTCGGTAATGCCGCTGGTGTCGGCGGTCAGGCTTTCACCCACCTCCAGGTCGCCCGTGATAGTGACTTGGCCTTCCGCGGGATTGTTCGGCGTCTCGTCGTCATCCACCGTCACCGGCAGGCTTTCCGTAACGCCGTCATAGTCTCCGCCAGCGGTAGTGTGATTGATCGTGGTGGACTCGTTGTCCGCATCACTGTCGTTGGTAGCCGTCACGCGGACGGTCTGCTCGCTGTCCCAGTTGGATGCGTTGAAGGAAAGCCGTGAAGGACTTACCGACACGGGCAGATCTAAACCGATGATCGGCTGTTCCACGGCAACGGTCAGAGTAACGCCGGATGTGGGCTGCGAAGTCAGTTGCACGGTGTACGTTGCGGCGGCGCCTCCTTCGGTTACCGCCAGTTCGTCCGGCGTGAGCAGGATGCCCCGGCTGTCGTCGTCGCCGAACCGGACCACCGTCTCGGCGGTGGCCCCTACCGTCACGCCCTCGGGCGGCGTACCGAAGCCCAGCGTCAGTGTCTCGCCGCTTTCGTCCACCGCGTCGTCAATCGCCGTTATGGTCAGCTCCTTCGAGGTTTCACCGGCGGCGAAGACTATCTCTCCAGGCGGTGTTTCGTAGTCGGCGGTGTCTGCGTCGCCGCCCGGCGTGGCGGTCAGGAGAAGCGTGAGTTCTCGGTGCGGGTCCTTGTCCAGATTGACCGTTATCGTAACCGTTGCCCCCTCTTCCACCGGGTAGCTCGGCGCGTCGAAGACGACCGTCACCTGCGCCACCACCACGGAGTCCGCCGTGGGTTCGCCGGTCAGCGCCTCTCCGGTCCCTCCGTTGTCGGTAAAGGACACCTGGACCTTCAGCGCGGCGCCCACGTCATCCGGGGTCGGGGTGTAGGTGGACCCTGTCGCGGATGGGATAGTCGTTTCTGTCGCGTCGGACGCCACCCGTATCCATTGATAAGCGAAGGCGGAGGCATTCGGCAGGCCGTCGGCGTCCGCGATGGTGGAGATATCGACGGTCAACTGCTCGCCGACCTCCGGCGTGCCCTGGATGACCGGGAAGCCCGTTGCAGGGGCGTTTGGCGTTTCGTCGTCGTCCACCGTGACGGCCAGGCTGGCCGAGAGGCCCGAGTAGCCGCCTCCGGTGGCCGTGAAGGTCAGCGTTACCAGGTCGTCCTCGGCGTTGTCGTCGTCATCCTGAGCCGCGCTCAGTACGATCGTCTGCCGGGAATTCCAGGTGGATGTGGTGAAGTTGAGAGTGGCCGAGCCCGTCAGGCTGACGTCCGTCCCATCAAATCCGGCAATCACCACCGATACCGGGCCGGAGGGCTCCGTCGCCAGCGATACCTGCACCGTGCCGGTCCCTCCTTCGCTGACGGTGAGAGTATCCACGCTGAGCAGGACCGCCGCCTCGTCATCATCGGTGATGGCGACCACCGCGCTGACCGTGCCGCCGGCGCTCACGCCGTCGGGCAGCGGCGTTCCGAAGGTCAGTGTCACCGTTTCGTTGTCGTCGTCAATGTTGTCGTCCGTCGCCGTAACTGTGATCTCCTTGGCGATGTCACTCACGCCGAAGACGGCCCGCGTGGGACTCACCGAGTAGTCCCCGGTGTCTGCGTCATCGCCCGGCGTGGCGGTTATCGCGATATTCAGGATGCGGTTCGGCGCCTTGTCCAGCGTCACCTGCACGGTGGCCGCTGCGCCGTCCTCGACAGCCGTGTACGCGGCGGCGCCAAAGTTCACGGTTACCTGGGTCACGGTGACAACCGCCGTGGCCGCGCTCTCGACGGTCTCCACCTTGTTCTTGCCGTCGGTGAAGCTCGCCTTCACCTTGAGGGTGGACCCCACGTCGGCGGCCTGCACCGTATAGGTTACGGAGGTTGCGCCGCTGATGTTGGTCTCCATGTTGGCCGCGCTTACGCGCACCCACTGGTAGCTGAAGGTCGGGCTAGTGGGGCCGTCGGCGTCGGAGATGCCGGACGGGTCTGCGGTAAGCGTGGCCCCCACCTCCGGGACCGTGGTCGGAGAGATGGTCGGCACGCCGGTGGGGAGACTGTTTTCCGTATCGTCGTCGTCCACCGTCACCTTGAGGTTCGCCGTCACCGACGCGTACTCCGTGGCGCCGGTTGCGGTGTGGAGCAGCGTTACCTCTTCGTTGTCAAAGTCGGAGTCGTCCACTGCCGAGACCGTAACCCTCTGCGCTGTGGACCATGTCGATGAGGTGAAGGTCAGGGGCGTGGCCGGATTGATGCTGACGTCGGTGCCGGACTGGCCCGTTATCGTAACCGTCACGTTGGCCGAGGGCTGGGCGTCGAGGACTACGGTGTAGGACGCGCTGCTCTCCTCGTTAACGGTCAGCGACGCGGGGGACAGGGTGATCCCCGCCGCGTCGTCGCTACGCACGACCACCTCTGCGGATGCGGGGTCGCCCGGCACGTACCCGGTTCCCGCGGCGACGGTGACGGTGATGGTGCTGTCGTCTTCAATCACCCCGTCATCCGCCGTGGCCACATCCAGTATCCCCTCCTCCTGGCCTGACCTGATGGTGAAGCTGGTGGGAGCGGTTCCGGAGATGGTGGCGCCGGTCTCTGCGGTCGTCACCGTTACCGCGAGGGATGAGGAGGTATCGCCGGTGCGGGTCAACCTGAACTGGGCCGGGGCGCCCTCGTCCACCGCGCCCGCCACCGGTGCGATGCTCACGGCGGGCACGGCGACATAGGCGGTGAACCGTTCGCCCACGTTCCAGAGCTCGTCGTAGTTCCCGGACCATGAGGTGAACCAGCCCACGGAATTGGTCCCCTGGGTCCCGTCCGTGAACTCCAGTTGCAGGCCGTCGTCAATGTGCAGCGTCCAGTTCTGCCAGCCCTCCGGCGCCGTGGCGCCACTGATGAGAAAGTTCAGTCCCTTGACGCTTGTGTTCGCAACGCTCGCGCCCGAAGTGATCGACAGAACTTCCTGCCCCGCCAGCATAACGGCCGTTTCCAGCTGGCCGTAACTCAAGGGGTCAACGTCCGGTTTCAAGTAGCCAAGGGTCCCTGAGTCCTCATGCTCCCCAATCGTCAGTGTGCCCGACCAGAGCGTGCCTGCGGGCAGCGCGGCGGGAGTTTCCAGGGGCGCGACGGTGATTAGGGTGCCGTCCACTTTGTGGGACGTGCTGGCTGCTACTGCGTCGTGACCCAGTAGGGCGCCCACCATGTTGTTGGTAATGGAGCCGCCGTTCAGGGTGAGAGAGTTGGTGGGAATGCTGACGCCGTCGTTGTCCACGCCGTCGCCATTGGCATCGTCGTCATCCGCCACCAGGTATCGGAAGGTCAGGTTCGACGTTCCGCTACCCTGGAAATAGCCGGCCTGGCGGGTTTCACCAGCCACTTCCAGTCCCATTTGCGGGATGCCGGTGACGTCCACCGCATTCTTGAAGGTGACCCGTATATCGATGGCGTCGCGCGGCCCGTAGATGTCGTTTCCCCCAGCATCCGACACGATGCTCACGTCAGTGATGGCGGTGTTATTATCGGTTACGGAGACCTGCAGGGCCGCCGTGGCGCCGGCGTAGTCCGAGGAGCCTGACGCGGTGTGCGCCAGGGTGAACCGCTCGTTCACGTCATTGGAGTCGATACCGGCCGTTATGGCAACCGTCTGCCCTGCGGAGTAGTCGGCAGTGGTGAATGTCAGCGATGCCGGACTGACGGTCAGGTCGGAACCGGCATGGCCGGTGATGGTGACGTTGACGTTGGCCGCCGGTTCGGAAGCCAGGGACACGGTGTAGGTCTGCGCCGCCGCCCCCTCGACCACGGCCAGCGCCGTCTTCGACAGGACGATGTCCGCGGAGTCGTCGTCCGTCACCGCGACCGACGCGGTCTGCGCGTCGCGGTTGGCCTGATAAGCGGCGCCGCTGGCGGCGTTGTCCGCGCTGTTCAGAACCGAAACGGTGATGACGCCCCCCTGTCCAGGACGCCGGTCGTCGGCGGTCGGGACCGAGAAATCAGCGGTGGTCTGCCCGGCGGAAATCGTTACCACGGTCGGGGGATTCTGGAGGACTGCCGCCGGCTCGCCCGACACGCTCAGCCGCACCGGCATGGCCCTGGCCGGGCTGCCGGTGCGTGTAACGCGGAACATGGCCGGGTCTCCCTCTTCCACCTCTCCGCCTTCGCTGACCGCCTCCACCGAGACCAGGGGCAGGAACATCGACAACTCCACCTCATCGCCTTCATCCCAATCGTCATAGTAGGTGGTGCCAGTCCAGGTAATCCGCCATTCGGATCCTGTTTCGCTCATGTTGCCGACCACGGGCCACAGGTCGTCGCCAACCTGCAGCGTCCAGTGGGGGGCTTCCCCGGGCCGGCTGGACCTGGGCGTGCCCCGAATCTGGAAGGTGCCGTCGGATTCAGCCAACATCCAAAATATCGTGGCGTCGTCGGTGAGCGCGTCATCGCTCAGGCTGCCGAAGTCGGTGCCCTGCCCCGTGTAGTACCCCTTGAAGCCAACATCATCACCGACGGTCATGGTGGCATGCCATACTAGACCCTGCTGGTCTTCTATCGGCGTCGGTTCCTCCGTTTCCTCGACCGGACCGCCGTCCACCCGGTGTGCCGCCTGGGGCGAGCGCAGCCCGTAGCCGCGATACGCCGTGACCGAGGAGCGCGCCGTGCTCGTGAGACTGCCACCATCGATGTCGGCGAACGCTGCGCTCACCCCGTCGCTGTCATCATCGCCCGCCTGGACCTCGTATTCAAATGCCAGGGTATTAGTGCGCGACCCGTCGGCGTAAGCCGCGTCGTCCACTCTGTCGCCGATATTGACTTTGAGGTTGGGAGAGCCGCTGACGGTCACCGGGATGGACCAGGTTGTTTCCCACCGGATGGTGTCGTCGATCCGGTAGGTCTGGTCTGCGCCCGGCTCGGACGTAATGCTCATAGCCACTATGAATGGACGATGATCGACAGAATGAGCAAACTCGCCGGGCCCCAGGTAGGCAATCGGGTCAATGTCCACGTCGGGATCGTCGCGGTCGGTGATCGCTTCTCCGCTCCGGAGCCGTACCAAATCATCTTCGAATACTGCCTGAAAGATTCCTACGGGACCGGACTTGTTATCAGGCGCCGTGCCCTCGAAGGTCAGCGTCGTGCCCGCGGGGTCAATCGACACAAAAGGCGCGTAATAAAAATGGGACGTAGCGCCAATGCCTACCCTGAATACCAGGTCCGGGGTCCCTGTAACGGTCACCGGCCGGTTCACCGTGGCCTCAAAGCGGAGCGTGTCGCCGGGAAGGAACAGCGCCTCGCCGTCACTTAGCCGCGTGATCGTCGGGTCGCTCAGCAGCGCCGCCGAGATCAACCGTACCGGGTCAACAATGGTAGAGGTCAGATCGCTTCGCACCGACTCGGGATTGCCCAACCGGTCCTCGAACAGGATCCGGTAGCCGATCCGGTGCCCGCCATCATCCGCTTGCACGTCATAAAATAGTTCGAGGCAATTGGACAAGCCGGTTGCGGCGCAATGGCCCCGGGCGCCGGGGATGTTAATCTCAGTGTTATCGTCGGTCACCCGCACCCACTGCACCTCGAAGGGCCAGTTTCTGACAAGTCCGTCAG
Organism: Dehalococcoidia bacterium; assembly: GCA_965197575.1. Taxonomy (GTDB): domain Bacteria; phylum Chloroflexota; class Dehalococcoidia; order Lucifugimonadales; family UBA3495; genus VXOI01. Next base: position 2,739,634 of record OZ240214.1, on the reverse strand, counting down.
GGTCTGCGATGGCGCCGCGCCTGAAATCGGCGGTCACGGTTTCTCCCACCTGGGAAACGTCATCGATCGGAAGGCTGCTCCCCGTTCTGATGTATGCCGGCCGGTTCTCATCATCGTCTTCCACCGTCACCTCGATTGAGCGTGCTACCGACCCGTAATCGGCGCCGCTGGCCGTGTGGGTCACGGTGTAGGTCTCGTCCACGGCGTTGCTGTCGCTGCCCACTCTGACCGTAACCGTCACTGCGGTATTCCAGTTTGTTGCGTCGAAGTTCAGCGTGGTCGGGGAGACCGAGAGCGCCGAATCGCTGCTGGCGACGGTTACCGTAACGGCGCTGCTGCCGCTCACCTCCTGGGGCGCGACTCCCAACTCCACAGTATATGTGGCGCTGCCGCTCTCGGGGACGGTCAGCGCAGACGGGTCCAGCTGGATCGTTTTACCGTCGTCGTTCTCAACGGTCACCGTGGCTGCCGAGGGCGAGCCGAGGATGTATCCTGCACCCGCTTGCAGCGTCGCCGTAACCACGCTGTCCGGTTCCTCTATCTGGTCCTCAACGGTGGTCAGGCTGAATGTTGTGTCGGCTTGACCGTCGGGAACGGTCACCGTTTGTGACGCTTGACCGCCGGTGAGCATTGCTCCCGTCTCACTCACACTCACTCCCACCCTGAGCTCGCCGGCGGTGTTGGTCCCCGCCCGGCTCACCGTGAACTGCGCCGCATCGCCTTCTTCAACCGGGGTGGTTACCGGGGCGATGGTGACCGCCGGAACGGTGATGTACAGGGTGAAGGCTTCACCGTCGTTCCATATCTCTGAGTAGTCCCGGTCGCTCCAGGTCATGGTCCAGCCCTCAGACGGGGTACTGACAGCGCCGTCCGCGAACTTGAACTGCAGGCCCTCGTCGATGTTCAGGGTCCAGGACTGGTAACCCGACGGAGCGGAGGACCCGTCGAGCTGGAACCGGAACGCGCCGTTGCTGTCCACTGGAGCAATCGCCTTCACCGTGCGCGTCAGGATGGTCGTCGGGTCAAGGCTGCCGGCGGTATGGCTCGCGGTGGCCCAGTATCCCGGGGAGTCCGCCAGCCCGGCCGGTGTTCCTACAGTCAACCGCGCCGATGCCAGGGCGTCGCCGGGAGCCTCAAACGCCGGTTCTTGCGGCGTAACGCTGGGCAGGCCGCCATCCACCTTGTGCGCGGGCTGTGCGGCCAGAACCGAGTGCCTCCGCGAGGCTGTGGGCGTGCCCGTACCGGTCCCCTGGATAGTTCCACCCCGGCTCATCGCGTCGGCCGATACCCCCGGGCCGTCGGCATCGGCGTCGTCCAGGGAGACGATGTAACGGAAGACCAGCCGGCTGGTGCCGGTGCCCGAGGCGTAGGCGGCTGTTCGAGGCGTGCCGTCGAGGTCCAGCTCCATCGTGAGATTATTCCCATCGCTCACCGTAACATCCTCGCTGTAGGTGACGGTCAGGTCCAACCCGTCCCGCCGGCCATAGGTCCCGTTGCCGCCGGCGTCGGAGGTGAAGGCCAGCGCGGTGATGAAGGGTATGCCCAGGACCAGCTGGTCCATTGGCAGGAGGCCCAGGAAATAGAGGTTTGCCGGCGCGCCGTCGCCGGTGATGGCGTCGCCTGTGGACAGCATCACCGGCGCCGACCGCACGTTCACCGCGCCCTGGTCGCCGGGCTCTACCGTGTACTTGAACTTCAGCGCCCTGCCGGCGCTGGCGCCGGAGTCGTAGTCGGCTATCTTTGAGTCACTACCGATGAAGAATTCCAGCTGCGGCGACCCGGTCACGGATACGTCCTTCGTAAAATTGACGGTGAGTCCAATCTCGTTTCCGGTGGCGTAGTAGTCCACGCCATTGAAGTGTCGCGTCACCGGGGGACTGGTGTCCACCGTGATCGTGGTGATGGCGGGAGGCCCGGGCACCACGACTGTGGACGCGCTGGACAACACCTCGGTGTTGCCTTCATCATCCAGAAATAGCACCCCCACCTTGAGGCGTTTGCCCACGTCAGTTCCCCGCACTCTGTAGGTGGCGGCGTTCGCGGCGCCGATTGCGACATTTTCACCGTCAACTACCTGGAACCACTGGTAGATATAAGTGGAACTGGCAAGGCCGTCCGCGTCGCTGATGGCGCTGGTATCTACGGTGAGGGTCCGGTTCACTCTGACAGTGCCGGAAATGGACGGCGCGCCGGTCGCCCTCGTGCCGGGCGTGGTGATATAGACCGTGTGCCGGCTTCCGTCCGCCCACACCTCTTGATAGTCGCCATCCTGGAGCACCAAATAAAACGGACTGGTAGGAGCTGTACCGCTGGTCATCTCTGTCAACGGCAACTCGATATCGTCGTTAACGTGCAGCGTCCAGCGTTCCCACCCCGGATATTCAGTCGCTGGTTCTCTGAAAGTTATAAAGAGGCCATTATTGTGCCCGATTATTCCCTGGATCTTGCGGTCCAAAAGGACGGACTCCTGGCTTAGTGAACCAAACATATTCGCAGCCTGGTTGTTATAGCCGATATAGTTGCCGCTGCTCCCGACGCCTATGGTGGCGGACCACAGGGCGTTGGAGGGCGCCGTATAAGGCGTGTCCGGCTGGGACAGCGTTCCCAGCACCGGCCCCACCGCCTCGCTGGTCTCCGTATAGTCGGTCGAACCCACGGTGAAACTGACCTTCACTTTGACCTGGTGCCGAAAGTCGTCGTGCGTCACCCGGTAGGCGAGCGAGGTCGCGCTCGGGATGTCCGTGTCCGTGCCGCCCTTGCTGCGCACCCACTGGTAGGTGAAAGTGGGGGACGACCCCGCCACGCCGCCGTAATCCCCGGCGTCGATGGCGGAGGTGTCGGCGGTAAGGATTTCGCCGAACTTGGGCGTACCCGTGATGGCCACTCCGGTACTCTGGGCAAAGGCGGGCCAAGCCTGGAAGGCGAACACCGTCACGGCCAAGCCCAGCAGGGCGGCCACCGCCAATGGGAGTAGGCTCGATCCAAAGGCGGGCCTCATGACCAGCCTCCAGCGTAACCGAAAGGGCAAAAGTTGGGGGAGGGGGGGCAGGCCATCGCCCGAGCGAACGCCGCGCTCCGGGCAATCAGGCTGGCGGGAGACAGTCCGTTGGTCATGGCACTCGAACTCCTTTTGTTTTTGGTATGGTGGCCCGGCACAGACGCATCCACTCCGATCCTATTGGGCTGGACCCGATACGGTCAGATCCAGCCGGTTGGACAGCTTCCTGCCGTCTCCTCTACAGATGTCCCCTGGCAGGCGCAGTCCTTGATACCTGCTACGGGGCCGCTGGGGTGTCGATGTGGACCCATCGGGACCGCTCGCTCACCCCGTGCTCGTTGATGGCCTTGATGCGGTAGGTGTAGGTGGTGCTGGCCGCCACCTCGTTGTCGGTGTAGGTGGTGGCGGCGCTGCTCGTGTCCGCGACCAATACACTGAAGTCGCCCCCGGTGTCGTTGACGCGGACGCGGCGCAGGATCACGTAGCCGGTGATGCTGTCATCCTGGGGGGCGTCCCAGGTGAGGGTCACCTGGTCGTGGGTCGCCGTGGCAGTGAGGCCCGTGGGCTGGGCGGGCGCCGCGCCCTCCTGGGCGTAGGCCGGATGGACGTAGAGGGAGAAGCACTGCTGCCACGAACAGGGTCGCCAGGGCGGCGGCCCACAGGGGGAAGCGGTGTGGGTCGCCCCGTGCCCATCATGCCACCCCCACGTCTCCGGAAGGACGAAAGTCGGGGGTGGGGGGGGTCTGACAGGGGTATGTATTTGGTGTTTCCAGCTTCGGGATGGCAGATTATCTTCGGCTCAGCCGGCGGGCCGGGCCGTGGCTCAGGAAGTAACAAGACCCTTTTGCCTATCGGTTTAGTACCGAGTTGATGCCAGAAAGCCATGTGACGTCCAGGTCCATAATATTTATACATACCCCTATCAGGTGGGGGGTTGGACAAGCAGGTGGCCAGGGCGCCCATTATGGCGGCGCTCCGGGCGGCCAGGGTGGCAAGGGGTTGACGGTGGTTCATGAAGCTGGTTCTCCGATTGTCTTATTCATTGCCATCCCCCCGGCGGCCCATTCGAAAAGCCGTCAACCGATGGCCGGGAGTGGCCCGGGTCGCGTAGGAACCGGCCGTCAGCCACTGCTATATCCACTCCGTACATTGTTCTGTCGAATGCCAACGAGGACTCCCGCAGCTAGGGTAGGCAAAACAGACTTGTAGCCCGCGACCAGGCACCCCATCCATCGTCCCCGAAGTTACCGCGGACCCGGATGCTCACCATGCCGAATTTGCCGTCCGGGATGTGGACCGTCCCGGTCAGCTCGGGCCACCTCCCGCCGGTGTTACTCATGGTGAAGCTCACGTTGCTGGCGCGGTACTTGGGGGTCACCTCGGCCTCCCACTCGTCGGCTGTTTTCGGCCGCTCCCAGAAGGCGCGGAAAGGCTCCGTGCCGGCGCAATTGTTCTGCAGATTGCTGCCTTGGGTGTCGGAGTCGGTCCAGTAGGCCCTGATCTCGTCGGGCTGGTTGTCAGTCGAGATTTCTCTGCCGTTGACGCGGATCGCCGCGGCCCTGCCACTCGTTGACCAGTCTGTCATCGAACGGTTGCGAGTCAGGCTTTTGTCGGCGATGGTCCATCCGGGCGCGCGGCCCGAATCCTGACCGTTCGAGTCCATCGTTCTCCATCTAGCGCCCCCAAACTGGGCTCCGTGGTCGTAGTCGACCATCACCAGGTATGTCGTGCCCGCATCGAGCTTCGAGCCGGCAGGGGCGGTGAAGGTCGCCGTGGTGTTTGCTGCGATGCTTGACGGATTGGTCAGCGTGTAGAGCGAAGCCACCGGTTCCATTCCAACCAGCGGATCATCGTCCGAAGTCTCCGTATCGACGGACCAGACGCTGACGTTGAGTTTGCCGATATTCTCGGACGAAATCTCCCTGTCCTTGAACGGGAGCTCGATCGAGGTGAGCGTATAGTCGCCATCGTCGTCGCCAACCGTGAAGGCCTGCGCTACCAGCAAGACTCCATCGACAGATGCGCTAGATGTATCTGATCCGATCTCTCCAATGTTCGAGACCAGGGCCTCGGCCTCCTGCGCCTGGACCGGGGTGAGCAGCAGGCCGAGCGCGGCGCCCGCGAGGGCCAGGACCGCTATGGCGGCAATCAGGATGGGGAATCGTCTTCTATCGGTGCGAGTCATCATGGCTCCTCCTTGTGCTGGTGCAGGGATATGGGATGCAGCCCGTCCGGTCCGCAGGCGTCAGCCGATAGAGGAGCGGCGCGCACCGGCGTAGGGCGTTGCATGGTTGAAGGCTGTTTCGGGTGAGTGCGGGACGGGCGAAGCCCGTGGGAAGGCGTCTTTCGAGGGCTCCGGTTGCTTCGGGTGCGCGCCCAGAGGGAGCGGAGACAGGAGAGGGTCGGACCTGCCGGTATGAGCCGGATGTGGCTCGGGTGCTAGAGCGGAGGGAAGGTCGCGTCTGTGCTAGTCCGCTAGGGAAGGCGGACCGGATCGCGGGGGTCGCAACGGCACAGACGGCCGGTGAGGCCGCCGTCTGCACTCCGTCTATTGGCCTATCGAATGCCAAGTAAGCACCTCCCCACCGAAGGTTGTGGTAGGTTGCCAGACAGTGTGACACAGAATGCTGTGTAAAGTCAGTCGAAACCCTGCCACTTAGCACCCCAATTCCCGACCAGTTTCCAGCCAATTTTTGCTGTGTAATTTTTTGCAAGGCTGAGACAGTCATTTCGGAGGCCCGGTGGACCAGGAGATGGCGGGCCGTCCGTACCTGAACGGAGGCGGAGAGGATGGGAAATGCCGGGGCGATGGCCCGGGAAAACGAGGCCCTGCGGCAGCGGCTGTCCCGCCTCAGCGAGGCCAGCTTGCCCATCAACGAAACCCTGCGATCGCGGCTCCCGGCGATAATGGACCCTCGCAAGCCTTCGTCGCACGGCAGCCTCCCTGCTCCCTGAACAGGTGGCTGAGTCCCAGGTCTTCATCGATGTGAGGGCAGGCATCCCGCTTCTCCCTCCGTTTCGGACCCCGGTCGTCCGGTACGCGGTCGGGACGCTTGCCTCACCCGTGCGTCCTTATATGCCTGCTTTTCTCATTGCCCCCTACCGGCCCGGACCGCTCACGGTCAGCATCAACTCGTTGGACAGCTTCCGGCCGTCTCCGGTGCAGATGGCCCCCGCAGCGTCGCAGTGCTCGATACCGGCTACGGCGCCGCCGGAGTATCGATGTGGAACCAGCGCGACCGCTCGCTTACCCCGTGCTCGTTGATGGCCTTGATCCGGTAGGTATAGCGAGTCTCCGCCGACACCGTGTCGTCGGTGTACGTGGTGGCCGCCGTCCCAGTGTCCGCGACCAATTCTCTGAACTCGCCCTTTCTGTCGATATCCCGGTTACGGCGCAGGATGACGTAGCCGGTGATGGTGTCGTCGCCGGGGTCGTCCCAGGTGAGGGTTACCGAGTCGTGAGAAGCCGTGGCGGTGAGCCCCTTGGGCTTGTCAGGCGGCTCGGAGGCCGCCGCCTCGTCCGGACCCCGCACCGTCGTCGAGATCGCCGTGGAGAGGGTGCGGCCGTCGGCGGTGCAGATCGCGCCCGGCTCGTCGCACGGACGCCACGCCGCCAGGGACACCGTCACGTCCTCGTCCGAGTCCGGCTTGATCTCGATCTCCCACACCACCTCCCGGTCTTCCGCGTCGTCTCCCTGACCGCCGGCTGAGCGAGCTCCCTTGCTCGCCTTGGAGCCGCCCGTTGCCTGTCCGTCCATCGGGCGCACCGAGGTCACTTCGCCGCCGTCGACGCTCACGCCGTGCTCTCCCACGTTCTCCGGGCTCTCATCGACCGCGTCGCTGAACGCGATCCGGACCTTGATCCGCGTCGACCCGTCGTGCTGCGACGCGAACCACGCCCTGAGCGGCATCCGCACTCCCGCCAGTTGGCTGGCCGAAAGCTCCCGAAGATCAACCTGGTAGGTGCCAACCCGGTACGGCCAGGTGCGGGGTCGCGCCGTCGGGGCGACGATGATCCGCCACGTTTGCTCCGCCCCGGTCTGCCCGCGCAGGTCTATGACGAAGGCCTGAAATTCGCATTTCTCCGGTTCAGAAAATCCAGGACAGATGGGCGACGCTTTGGCGGTGGTCACGCCCTCCACCCACGGCTTGTCCATGTTGTGATCGGTGTAGATCGACGGCGGATTTGCGCGCTGGATCCGCGGCGTCGCGGCCGTGCCGTGATTCGTCTCGCGGCCCCGGACCCGGACGGCATACGCCTTGCCCGGCTGCACTGCGACTTCGGCCCCGTCGACGTCGCCATAGGTGCTCAGTACCGCGCTTAAGGCGGGAGTGCTTGGCAGACGCAGCGTACCCACCGCCGGGTCGCTCACCGGCACGAGCTGGAAATGGAACCATCCCGCGTTCAGGCCCCCGCCCCCGGCGTTGCCGAAACCCCCGCCATGCGAGATCTTGACTTGGTGTATGCCTGGGCTCTGCGCCGTGATTCTCGGTGAGAGCCCGTTGCCCGCTTCCAGCACGAAGTTCTCGATCTCCGTGCCGCCCCCATCGGTCACGGTCACCCGGTGCTTCGGTGCCTTCCCCCGGACCATGAGCCGGTACTCCCCGCTCTCCAGGCCGATTCGGAACACTTTCTGATCGTTGAGCGCGTCGAGTTCCGAGACCACCGCGCCAAACTCGATCAGTCCTCCGTCGGAGTCCACCAGCGCCGGCGTCGTGGCGCTGACCACGTCGGACCAGGGGCTTTCGTCGTCGTCGTCGACCGCCTTGACCCGGTAGTGGCGCGTGGTCCCGGGCGCGATGGTGTCGTCGTTGAATCGCGTGGGGTAGCACACGCACCAGATGTCGAACGTCCCGTGCTGGTTCGTGTAGTTCACCAGCGACGTCCACGGCGCGTTGCCGTCGGCGGACCATTCGATCTTGTAGCCGTCGTCGCGATCGATGATCTTTGGGGACGGTAGGGTCCTGTCCCATTCGAGCGTGACCCGCATCGGCGCAACTGCACGAGCGCTCGGGTTGGTGGGCGTCGTATCCGACGCGCGAGTCACCGTCACGGTGTAGGTCTGCGTCGTCGGGCGGTCCTCGGCCGTCACCTTCACCTTGATGGTGTTCTCCCCCACTGCCAGCGCCGCCTGCTGGCCCCTCTCCGTGGCGTCGGCATCGGCGAGCGCATTGTCGCTAGCGTCCAAGTATTCGACCGTCGCGTTGTCGTCGCTCTTGCTCGGCTTCACCGTCACCTCGTCGACGGCGTACCCCACCGAGACCGCGTAGGAGGTCGTATCAGACGCGAAGGCCGGCGTCAGCGTCAGGTCCGAGGCACCGTCTTCGACGACCAGCGCGCTCAGCGTCGCGTCGGTCGACTCCAGCGGATACGTGTCCAGATCCGCGGTCGCCGGACCGCCCTTGATGGCGATGCGGAACGACCCGCCCGAAGAACCGGCGACCCAACCAGTACCGAATATCTCGTACAAGTACGCGTTTCCGATTGTCCAGCCTTCCTCGTGCCCCTTGTCCTCATCGTCGTTCGTGGTGATACCCAGATCCACGATGGCAAAGGTGTGGAACAGCAGGGCATAGGTCTTGTTCGGCGCGAGTGTGTGCCATATAAAAGTAGGATGACCATCCCCGTGAAACTCCGTTACTGCCGGCGGTACGTCGAAGGAAAGCGTTCCCGCCGGAAAGCTGCCCGGCCCATCGAGCTCTTTGCAATTCGAGGTGGGCTGGGCGTCACTGTCGACCGTGCAAAGGCTTAAGTCGAACGGGGTGCTATCCGCATCGTCGGATACAACCTCCACATTGCTCAAAATGTACCTGGACGTATTCGGACCGGTGGTAAACGTCAGTGCGAGGCGAGTCTGAATAATCCTTTCCGAACCGGTGTTGCCCTGCTTGATGTTCCTGACCAGGGTGACCACCTCGACCGGTTCCTCGGTATGAGCCCGTTGCCCGCTTTCAGTACGAAGTTCTCGATCTCCGTTGGGCTTGGCCGGCGGCTCGGGGGCCGCCGCCTCGTCCGGTCCCCGCACCGTCGTCGAGATCGCCGTGGATAGGGTCCGGCCGTCGGCGGTGCAGATCGCGCCCGGCTCGTCGCACGGGCGCCACGCCGCCAGGGACACCGTCACGTCCTCGTCCGAGTCAGGCTCGATCTCGAGCTCCCACACCACCTCCCGGTCTTCCGGCCCTTCGTCCTGACCTCCGGCCGAGCGGGCCCCCTTGCGCCCCGCATTGCCGCCCGTTGCCTGTCCGTCCACCGGGCGCACCGACGTCACTTCGCCGCCGTCGACGCTCACGCCGTGCTCGCCAACGTTCTGCGGGCTCTCATCGACCGCGTCGCTGAACGCCACCCGGACCTTGATCCGCGTCGACCCGTCGTGCTGCTCCGGCGGCGACGCGAACCACGCCCGCAGCGGCATCTGCACGCCTGCCAGTTGGCTGGGCGAAAGCTCCAGGAGATTAACCGCGTAGGTGCCAACGCGGTACGGCCGCGTGTCGGGGCGCTGGGTCCCAGAGACGTCGATGTGCCACGTCTGCAGCGCCCCGCTAAGCCCGCGCAGGTCGATGACGAAGGCTTGGAATTCTTCGCAGTCCCTGCTCATCTGGCCGTGTTCTGGGCAGATCACCGAATTGGTCACGCCGTCCACCCACGGCTTGCCCATGTTGTGATCGGTGTGGATCGACGGCGGATTTGCGCGCTTGATTCGTGGCGTCGCGGCGGTCAGGAATGGGGCGGTTTCCCTGCCCACGACCCGCACTCGATAAGCCTTGCCCGGCTGCACCCGCAATCCGAACCGGTCTGTGTCGCCGTAGGTGTTGAGTACGACGTCGTTTGGCCCTTCGCCGGGACCAAAAGTAAGTTCCGACAGCCCGGGTTCGCTCTCCGGTACGAGTATGAAGTGGAATCGTCCCGCGCTCAGGTTCCCGCCATGCGAGATCTTGACTTGGTATTCGCCCTCGGCCTGCGTCGTGAATATCGGTTTGAGCCCGTTGTTCGGTTCCAGCACTTCGTTCATGACCTCCGTGCTGAACGGGCCGGTCACGATCACCCGCGCGCCCCCTGAGATTCTGAACCGATAGCTCTCGTTCGCGTCCAGGTCGAATCGGAACACCTTCTGGTCGGTGAACGAGTCGAGTGTCGAAACCACCGCGCCAAATTCGAACTCGCCCTGATCGGACTCCACCAGCGCCGGCGTCGTGACGCTGACCACGTCGGACCAGGCGCTCTCGTCGTCGTCGTCGACCGCCTTGACCCGGTAGTGGCGCGTGGTCCCGGGCGCGATGGTGTCGTCGTTGAATCGCGTGGGGTAGCACACGCACCAGATGTCGAACGTCCCGTGCTGGTTCGTGTAGTTCACCAGCGACGTCCACGGCGCGCTGCCGTCGGCGGACCATTCGATCTTGTAACCGTCGTCGCGATCGATCGTGCCTGTTAGAGACGGCAAGGTCCTGTCCCATTCGAGCGTGACCCGCATCGGCGCAACTGCGCGAGCGCTCGGGTTGGTCGGCGGGGGCAGGAGGACCTGGCCCTTGACGTCAATTCGCATCGACCGATTGCTTTCTTGCCATGAACCGTTCGAAGGCCTGTTTGTCCACGAATCATTGTCGATGGTCCAATTCTTCGCGCCCCCGGCGTCTTCGTCGTTGCCGTCGGAATCGGTATCGGTCACGGAAACGGCTACCCTGTCGCTCGAGGTCGTTTTGACCTGCACGAAGTAGGTTTTCGATGCCTCCAGCACGATGCCGCCGTCGGGAACGGTGAACACGTTGACCGAATCCTCGGTGATGCTCGAGGGGTTCTCCAGCGTCTTCAGTTTGTCGCCGGGAGTGTTTCCCCCGCCCTTGTGCAACGTGACCTCGACGTCGTCATCTACTTCATCTCCAATCCCGATTCCGATAGATGTGACCTGCGCCCACGTGCCGGCCGTGAACGCTTGCGCACTTCGATGACCGTTTTCGGAAAGGTCCCTGTCGTCATCACCCAGGGAGGTGTTCTTCACCAGGGACGGCCCGCTGGAGTCCTTGATGCTGAGGTCCACGTCGTCGCCCGAAGACCAGGAGGGGCTGGAATCCCAGGTGTAACGCTTGTTGCTGGAGTTGACGCTGGCATCCTCGAAGTCCAGCTCGGTATCGCCCACTTGTAGGGTCAGTAACTCGAGCACGTTCTCGGGAAGGAGGGCATTCAGAGTCAGTTTCAGATCACTGCCGTCGTCTTCGATCCTCTTGATCGTGTACGTCGTACCGTGCAACTTGAAGTCGTCGTCGGATAGAACATTGGAGTTGCCGCACTGCCCATTAAAGGGGCCACTCTCGGAACAACCGAATTCGTCCTGGGCGGTATTGAGGGTTTTCACGTCCAGGTCGGCGGACCAGATGGTCACGTCTTCTGCGGAGGCCGGCGGCACGATGACGAGCGAGGCCGCGAAGAGGACGCCGCAGAGGGCCGCTGCGAGAGCGAGGAATCGCAGGAGCCGGGCAGGCCTGACAGCCTTGCTATCGGCGTGTATCATCATGGGTTATCCCTATGCTTGTTCGGGGGTATGGGACGCAGACCGTCCGGTCCGCAGGCCTCAGCCCCAGACCTTGGGCGCTCCCGTTTCCGCTCCGACCCGCTTGCCTCGCCCGTCCATATGTGCTCGCTATGTGCTCGCTTTTTTCGTTGCTCCTCGTGTGGACGGTTCCCTAGAAACCCGGACGGAAACCCCTTATTGGGAAGAGGGATTTGGTCAGTAAGGCCGATACGAGCAGGGTGAGGGTCTGGATTTGCCCGAGCCATGCGGTGGCGGCATTAGCGGCGGAGTTGACCATTCCAGCCACCTGGGCGCTGCTGGCACTGGGACCGGAGCCGGTTTTCCCCGTCAACCCGGCTTTGGCGGCCACCAGGGTCAGGTTGGCTACCGTGGCGGCCAGGTACAGCTGGCACCGGGTCTTGACCCTGCCGAAATAGCGGGACTGGCGAAGGCCCAACTGGACCAGTCGGGCCAACCTGTGTTCCACCACCACTCGGCGCGCTCGATATTCGTCATAGTGAGTGCTCTGCTGCAACGCCCGGCCCTGCTGCAACAGGGCTTCCTGGGGATGGATCATCACCCGTCGTCCCTTCCTGCCTTTAGCTGCGATGCATTGAGAGCGCAGTGGACATGTCCGACATTCGGCCCCGTCGAACTGGAAGGCCTGCAAGCGGTGGACCCGCCCCGTGCGATTCGTCCGCTTTCCCGCCGGCACGATGGTGTGGGTAACCTGCCCCGCCGGACAGGTGCAACTGCCCGCGGCCAGGTCAATGACAAAGTCATCCTTGGGAAAGTGCTTCCGGTCAGGACGCCCCGGCACCCTGGCAATCAGAGTGCGGCCCGCGTCGGCGAAGGCCTGTCTGGTATCGCCATCACCATAGGCGGCGTCGCCCATGGCCTCCTCCACCGGCACACCGGTGTTGGCCTCGCTCGCCTCCACCAGTTCCAGCGCCCCCAGGTTGTCCGGAGCGTTGCCGGGCAACACCTCCACGGCGGTAATCAGCTGAGAGTCGGTGTCCACCACGATGGCCGCCTTGTGTCCGTCAAACCGCCGGCTGCTGCTCTTGTGGCCGTGGCGCATCTCCGGATCATGCACCGACATCATCCGGTCCCGACTCACCCCGTCCTTGAGGCTCACTCCGTCATCGCCGTCGCCATCGCCGCTCTTGCGCTCAATGTCCTGGAGCAGCAACTGCCCCAGCAACTCCGCCCCAGCCACTATCTGCTGGCGCTCAGCGCTGTCCTCCGCCAACTCCCCCTGCGCCTGCCGCGACAACTCCAGCAGCCGGTCCGCGTCGGCCACAATCTCGGCCAGCAGCGCCGTCCGGGCCCGTTTGTCGCTCCAGTCGATGGCGGCCTCGCCTTTCACGCTGGAACCCAGGTATCGATGGTATCCCTGACTCTTCGCCCATTGTCCGACGTTGATGCCCTTCAACTGTGCCAGCGCCCGGATCAGTTGGACGATCCCGTCGGCCAACAGGTTGCAGGTGTCCTTCACCGCGCCCCGACCCAGGATGTTGGTCGTGTCCAGCGCCACCTTCATGCTCCGCTTTTTCAGGTAGCCCGACTCCCGGGCAAAGCACAGGCTGGACTCGAATACCTCCCGCACCTTGTCGTGCAGTATCAGCTGGGCGCGAAACACCTGTAGTGTGCTCTTGGCGAAGGGCCTATCCTCCACCTCAATCCCCAACGCCACCTTCCAGCGGATGTCGAAGTCCGCTCTGCCCTTGGCCTCGGCGTCGCTGACCTTGTCGTGAGACTGGAGCAGCAGGGCCGTGGCCAGCAGGCTGGGCGGCACGCTGTCCCGGCCGTTGTCGGGGCAGTAGAACGCCGCGAAGTCGGCGTCCCGGAACAGCCGGCCCCGCAGTGATGCCATCAGACCGTAGAAGGTGTCCCGCCCCACATGGTCCAGGTACAACCGGTCCGCTTCCCAGAGTCCCCTCTGGTCCGAACGCTCTCCCAGCATTCTCAGCCCTCGCTATGCTTGTTGACTCCAAGTATAGCCGCTGGCCGGCCGACGCCACTTTCCGGCCAGATTTCTAGCCCTCGTTACCCGCTACGGGGCCTCCAGGATATCGATGTGGAACCAGCGGGACCGCTCGCTGGTTCCGTGCTCGTTGATGGCCTTGATGCGGTAGGTGTAGGTGGCGCCGGCCGCCACCGTGGCGTCGGTGTAGGTGGTAGCGCTGCTCGTGTCCGCCACCAGTACGCTGAAGTCGCCCCCGGTATCGTTCACGCGGACGCGGCGCAGGATGACGTAGCCGGTGATGGTGTCGTCGCCGGGGTCGTCCCAGGTGAGCACGACCTGGCCGTGGGTAGCCGTGGCTTCGAGGCCCGTGGGCTTATCGGGTACGGGCGCTGCCGGAGTGTCGATGTGGAACCAGCGCGAGCGTTCACTCGTTCCGGCCCCGTTGATCGCCTTGATCCGGTAGGTATAAGTAGTGCCTGCCTCCACGTTGTTGTCGGTGTACGTCGTCGCCGCCGTCCCCGTGTCCGCCACCAGTTCACTGAAGTCGCCCCCGGTATCGTTCACGCGGACGCGCCGCAGGATCACGTAGCCGGTGATGGTGTTGTCGCCGGGGTCGTCCCAGGTGAGAGTCACTGAGTCGTGGGTTGCCGTGGCTTCGAGGTTCCTGGGCTTGGCCGGCGGCTCCGTGGGTTGCGCACCGGCCACGGCAGCCGTCGCCGCGCTGGTCAGGGTCTCGTTATGTCCCGCGTCGTCGGTGAAGCTAACCTGCACCGTAATGGCCTTGCTTTCTTCGCTATCGGTCAGGGTGTAGGTCAAGCCGGTAGCGCCTGCGATGTCGGTATCGTCGGCAAGCCACTGATAGCTGAAGGTGGCATCTGCAAGACCGTCAGCATCGGCGATGCCCGACGTGTCGGCGGTGAGTGTCTGGCCCACCTGGGCCGTGCCTGTAATCGTTGGTGCTCCGGTGGCAAGAGAGTTGGGCCGGGCCGCCACAGCATCCGTTGCCGCGCTGGTCAGCGTCTCGTTATTGCCCACGTCGTCGGTGAAGCCGACCTGCACCTTGATGGCCTTGCCCTCGTCAGCGTCCTCCAGGGTGTATGTGGCGTTGGTCGCTCCCGATATTTCGGCGTCGTCGGCCAGCCACTGGTACTCGTATTGGACGTTGCTAAGCCCGTCCGCGTCGGCGATCCCAGACGTGTCCGCCGTCAGCGTCTCCCCCACCTGGGCCGTACCACTGATGGTGGGCGCTCCGGTGGCAGGGCTGTTGGAAGCGGGCGCTGCCGCCACCGCATCCGTGGCCCCGCTGGTCAGCGTCTCCTCGTTGCCCGCGTCGTCGGTGAAGCTCACCTGCACCTTGACGGCCTTGCCCTCGTCGGCGGCTGACAGGGTGTAGGTCAAGCCGGTAGCACCTGCGATTTCGGCGTCGTCGGCCAGCCACTGGTAGCTGAACGACACGTTCTCCAACCCGTCAGCATCGGCGATGCCGGTGGTGTCCGCCGTCAGCGTCTCGCCGACTTGGGCCGTGCCCGTTATGGCGGGAGCGCCGGTGGCAGGGCTGTTGGAAGCGGGCGCTGCCGCCACCGCATCCGTGGCCCCGCTGGTCAGCGTCTCCTCGTTGCCCGCGTCGTCGGTGAAGCTCACCTGCACCTTGACCGTCTTTCCCTCGTCGGCGGTCTGGAGCGTGTAGCTGGAACCGATCGCGCCCTGAATCGCTGTGTCGCCAGCCAGCCACTGGTAGCTGAAGGTGACGTTCTCCAGCCCGTCCTCGTCTGCGATGCCGGAGGTGTCCGCCGTCAGCGTCTCCCCGACCTGGGTCGTACCTCCGATGGTGGGCGCACCCGTGGCGGGAGTGTTGGCAGCAGGTGCTGCCGCCACCGCGTCCGTGGCCGCGCTGGTCAACGTCTCATCGTTGCCCGCATCGTCGATGAAACTCACCCGTACCTTGATGGCATTGCCCTCGTCGGCGTCTGCCAGGGTGTAGGTGGAACCGGTAGCTCCTGCGATTGCAGCGTCATCGGCCAGCCACTGGTAGGTGAAAGACACATCATCCAACCCGTCGGCGTCGACGACCCCAGAAGTGTTCGCCGTCAGGGTCTGGCCCACCTGGGCTGTGCCGCTGATCGTGGGCGCTCCCGTCGCCGGGCTGTTCGCCTTAGCCGCCACCGCAGCCGTAACCTCACTGGTCAGCGTCTCTTCATTGCCCGCGTCGTCAGTGAAGGACACCCTTACCTTGATACCCTTGCCCTCCTCGGCTTCTTCAAGGGTGTAGGTGGCGTTGGTCGCTCCCGATATGTCGGCGTCGTCTGCAAGCCACTGGTACTCGTACTGGACGCTGCCAAGACCGTCAGCGTCGGCGATGCCCGACGTGTCAGCCGTCAACGTCTCGCCCACCTGCGCCGTGCCACTGATGGTGGGCGCGCCCGTCGCCGGGCTGTTGTCCGTCGTGTCCGCGTCTTCTGAGCATGGCTCGGTCTCGTCGCCCTCCGCCACCTCGGGTACGGGCACCCCATCCCAGTCCGATGCATTGGTCCCGAACAACTGCTCGATCTGCGACCACTCCGATTCTCCCGCACAGCTCATCGCTCGAACCCGCAGCCACGAGAGCCCATGCACGTTGCTCACCACCGCGCTTGATCCGTGGAACGCGATGTCCACTCCCTCGGCGGGCAGGTCCAACCACTCCCCACTGTTGACGTGGTAGTACTGGACCACGTACCAACCGGCGTCCTCTATGTCCTGCCAGTCCAACTGCACCATGCCGTGATGCAGGGCCTCCGTGTCCGACAGTACCGGCGTGCCCAGGACCACGGGGCATGGCTCGATCTCGTCGCCCCCCTCCACCTCGGGTACGGGCACCCCATCCCAGTCCGATGCATTGGTCCCGAACAACTGCTCGATCTGCGACCACTCCGATTCTCCCGCACAGCTCATCGCTCGAACCCGCAGCCACGAGAGCCCATGCACGTTGCTCACCACCGCGCTCGATCCGTGGAACGCGATGTCCACTCCCTCGGCGGGCAGGTCCAACCACTCCCCGTCTTCGACGTGGTAGTACTGGACCACGTACCAGCCGGCGTCCTCTACGTCCTGCCAGTCCAGCCTCACCATGCCGTGGTGCAGGGTCTCCGTGTCCGACAGCACCGGCGTGCCCAGGTCCACCGCCGAGCCGGATGTGGGAGTGGCGCTCACCTCCCCGGAGGCCGGTCCGTATGGCCCGTAGCTATTGCCGTCATCGTTCTCGGCCTTTACCCGGAAGAAGTACTTGACTCCATTGGCCAGGTTGGCCTGGTCGTTCGTCGTATAGGTGGTACTTCGCGCTGTGCCCCAATGGTTCTTTTCGTAGTCCTTGCCGTCGATCCTCCACTCGATGCGGTATCTCGTCGCGGGAGCGTTGCCGTTGTCGGCGGGCGGCTCCCAGGACAGGGTGATCTCCCGGTTTCCTGGGGTGGCGGTGAGATTGCGGGGCGCTCCCGGCAGGCCGCCGCCAAGCACCGGACCGGTGGGTGCGCTGGTCAGGGTCTCCTCGTTTCCGCCGCCGTCGGTGAAGGTCACTCTGACCTTGACGGACCTGCCCTGGTCGGCCTCTACGAGGGTGTAGGTCGAGGCGGTCGCATTCTCTATATCCGTATCGGCTGTTCCGTCACCGGATACCCACTGGTAGGTGAACGTTTCGCCGCTCAGACCGTCGGCGTCGGCGATGCCGCTGATGCCCGCCGTCAATGTCTGGCCCACCTGGGTCGTGCCGCTGATGGTCGGCGCGCCGGTGGCCGGGTTGTTGGATGCCGGCTCCGGCCCGGCCCTCACCCAGTCCGAGCTCTCGCCCGGGCCGGACTCGTTGCGGGCGGTCACCCGGTACTCGTACTCGACGCCCTGTTCCGCGCTCTTATCGGTATAGCCGGTATCGGCGCTGCCGGTGTCCTCCACCAGGGTGTGGTGGTCCCTGGGGCGCCCATCGGAACGCTGGGGATCGCTGTCGTGCCCGCCGGCGCGGCGGCGCTCGATGCGGTATCCGGTGACCGCGGGGCCGTCGGGGGGCTGCCAGGTCAGCCTGACCCCGCCCTTCTCCTCGACCGCCCGCACGTTTTTGGGCGGCGGCGGGGCGGACCTGTTCCCGTTTGCCGCCTCGCGGGTGACCGTGACGGTGTAGGTGCGCGTCGCGTCGCCGTTGGAGGAGATCACCGTGACGGTGATGACGGTGTCGCCTTCTGCGAGGTTCACATCGTGGTCCGTCGTGTTGGTGTCGGCGTCGTCGGGGTCGATGTCCATATTGGCGCCGCTCTGGCTGGCGGTGGCCGTCACCGTGGTGGTGGTGGCCGTGGTCGTGGCGGCGTATGCCGTGGTGCGTGGGTCGAACGCCGGGACCAGGGTGATGCCGCCGCTCAGCGCCAGCACCGACAGGGTGGCGTCGGCTTCGATCGCCGGCTGGCGGGTGACCGTGACGGTGTAGGTGCGCATCGAGTAGCCGTTGGAAGAGGTCACCGTGATGGTGATGACGGTGTCGGCGTCTTCTGCGAGGTTGACCTGGTGGCCGCTTGCGTTGAGGTCGGCGTCGGCGGGGGCGGTGATCCTACCGGTGGCCCCGTTCTGACCCTGGGAGATGGCGATGGTAACCGTGGTGGAGGAGAGTCTCGTCGTGGCGGTGTATGCCGTGGCGCCGGGGGCGAACGCCGGGACCAGGGTGATGTCGCTCATCGTCAGGGACGAAAGCGTGGCGTCGGCTGCGGTCAGGCTGCCGTCCACCTTGTGGCCGTCCTTTCTTCCCTCCTCATCGTGGTCGAGATCGGCGCGGAGGCCCGAGACGGCGCCGATGACGGTCTGGCCCGTCTGGAGGGCTAGTGTGGCATTGGTAGAGTCCTGGTTGCCGATGAAAATGCCGTTGTCGTCGTCGTCGCTGGCCTGCACCGTGTAGGCGAACACCAGCTCGGTGGTGCCGCTGCCGCTCTTGAGCCGCGCCCGCTTCGCCCCGCCGACGGAGAGGCCGAAGTCGACGTCTCCGGTGACGTTCACCGCCTCGCTGAAGGTGACGGTGATCTCGATGTCCTCCCCGAGCCCGTAGGTGTCGTTGGCGCTGGTCGCCTGGGGGGTGGAGGTCACCTCAATGTCCGTGATAAGGGGGCGCAGGTTCACCTTGTGGTCATCGTCGGCGAGGACGCGCGTATGGGTCAGCGCTGCGTCCACGTTGGTGTCCGTGCGCTTGATGGTGCCTCCGTTGAGCTTCAGGGCGAAGGCGTCGATGGAGATGCCGTCCCGGTCGGTGTCGTCGTCGGTGACCGAGTATGAGAACGACAGCACGGTGGAGCTGCTGTCGCCGGCCGCGTAGTCGGCGTCGCGCTCCTCGCCGCCGATTTGCAGCGGCAACTGCGGCGTCCCCGTCACCGTCACGTCCTCGCTGAAGGTCACGGTGGCCTTGACCACCTCGCCGGTCCGGTAGTCGGTCCCGTTGGCCGGGTCCGTTGTGATGGCGGCGGTTGTCGCGTAGGGAGCGTCCGGCGCCTCGACGAGGAAGACCGGAGAGAGACCGTACAAACTGAGGGATCTGTAGGTATCTACGCGCCGGCTACCATATCGCAACGGGCCGTTCTCGAAGTAGGGAACGCCGACATAGGCTTGCCCGCCGTCGCTTCCCAGGTGCCTGCTGCCGGAGCGAACCCCGTCGTACCGGGAGCCCGTCCAGATTATCCGGCGATTAAACTGCTGGTCAGTGTCGTCCACGTCGTAGAAGGTACGGGAGTTGCCCGATTCGAGCCTCACCGGGTTGGTGTGGTCCCAGGAGCCGTCGTAGAAATCGACGTAGTTGTCGGCGGCCTTGGGGCCCTTCAGCCACCAGATCTGCTCGCCCCGCCCGTCGCTGTCCTTATTCGAGTGGGTGTTGTCCCTGGGCGAGGCGCCGCCCTTGGTCCCGACCAGCGCCCGGAAACCCGAGCTGTGGTCTTGGATGGCCGAATGGCCCGAAGCGACTGCATCCTGCACGTGGTCGTTGTAATCGTCGACATCCCCCGATTGACCGGTGCGCCTGTCGGAGGTGACGATCAGCAGCCGGAACGTCTTCCCTGTGGCGATGGCAGGCGGCCGCAGGTCCCAGTCGTGGGGCACCCCGATCCCCGCCGGGCGGGTGACGGTGATGGTGTATGTGCGCACTACGTCGCCGTTGCTGGAGGTCACCGCGACGGTGATGACAGTGTCGCCGACGTCTAGGTCCACCTCGTGGTCGGTGGTGTTGATGTCGGCGTCGGCGGGAGTGATCGCCACGCTGGCGCCGCTCTGGGTGGGCGTGGCCGTCAGAATGGCCGTCACCGTGGTGGGGGCGGCATCCGTCGTGGCGGTGAAGCTGGTGACCGCCGTGCCCGCAGCGCCTGCGGTGAACGTCTGGTCCAAAGTGATCCCGCTCAGCGTCAGGGACGACAGGGTGGCGTCGGTGTTGATGCCGTCCACCTTGTGGCCGCCCTGGGTGCCTACCTCGTCGTGCTCCAGCAAGGCGGGGCGTCCCGAGTCGACGCCGACGACGGACTGGCCGGGCTGGAGGGCGAAGGTCGGGTGGTCGGTGTTGTGGTTGCCGATCCAGATGCCGTCGTCGTCTTCGTCGCCGGCCTGCACCGTGTAGGCGAAGACCAGCTCGGTCGTGCCGCTGCCGCTCTTGAGCCGCGCCTGCTTCCGCCCGTCGGCGCTGATCCCGAACTCGATGTCTCCCTCTACCTCCACCGCCTCGTTGAAGGTGACCGTGATCTCGATGTCCTCCCCCAGCCCGTAGGTGTCGTCGGCCGCCTGCGGGGTGGAGGTCACCTCGACGCCGGTGATGAGCGGCGGCAGGTTGACGAGCTGGTCATCGTCGGCCAGGACGTGCGTATGGGTCAGCGCTGCGTCCACGTTGGTGTCCTCGCGCTTGATGCTGCCTCCGTTGAGCTTCAGGGCGAAGGCGTCGATGGAGATGCCGTCCAGGTCGGTGTCGTCGTCGGTGACTGTGTATGAGAACGACAGCACCGTGGAGCTGCTGTCGCCGGCCGCGTAGTCGGCGTTGCGCTCCTCGCCGCCGATTCTTAGCGGCAACTGCGGCGTCCCCATCACCGTCACATCCTCGCTGAACGTGACCGTGGCCTTGACCACCTCGCCGGTCTGGTATTCGGTCCCGTTGGCCGGGTCCGTCGTGATGGCGGCCGTCGTCGCGTAGGGAGCGTCCGGCACCTCGACGAGGAAGACCGGAGAGAGACCGTACAAACGGATACGGGCGTTGAGGGTCCACGCCCAATTCTCGTGTTGCAACGGGCTGCCTTTGTAGTAGGGAGCGCCGACATAGGCCGCACCGTTGTCGCTTCCCATGTGCCTGTTGCTGGCGCGTGTACCGTTGGCCCGGGCGCCCGTCCAGACCGCCCGCCGATGGGGGTCACTTGCGCCGCTCACTTGCTCCAGGAAGGTATAGGAGTTGCCCGATTCGAGCCTCACCGGGTTGGTGTGGTCCCAGGAGCCGTCGTAGAAATCGGCGTAGTTGTCGGCGGCCCTGGGGCCCTTCAGCCACCAGATCTGCTCGCCGTTCCCGTCGCTGTCCTCATTCGAGTGGGTGTTGTCCCTGGGCGAGGCGCCGCCCCTGGTTCCGACCAGTGCCCGGAAATCCGAGCTGTAGTCTTGGATGGCCGAATGGCCCGAAGCCACCGCATCCTGCACGTGGTTGTTGTAATTGTCGACATTCCCCGATTCACCGTTGCGCCTGTCGGAGGTGACGATCAGCAGGCGGAACGTCTCCCCCGTGGCGATGCCCTGCGGCCGCAGGGCCCAGTCGTGGGCCACGGTGGTTGCCGCCGGCGTGGCGGTGACCGGGGTGGCCGCGCCCGCGCTTCCCTGAACCACCGCCCGCACCTCAAACGTGTACTCCGTGCCGTGGTCCAGGTCGGTCAGCGTGAGGCCGTTGGTCAAGTTGTCGCTGTCTTCGATCTCGGTCCAGTCCGGGTCCCAGGTGTTGCCGCCGTCGCCGCTCACCCGGTACTGGTAGCTCTCGATGTCGCTGTTGCTCGGATCGTTCCAGGAGAGATTGACCTGCCGGTAGCTGGCCTGCGCGTCCAGCCCGCCCGGCGCGCCGGGCAGCGTGTAGCGCGTGATCTCAATCGTGTACTCCTTGGTCACGCTCCCGCTCGCCGAGGTGACCGTGATCGTGTACGTGGTCGGCGTCTTGATGGGCACGGTCACCTGGTGGCCGGGGCTGGTGGTGTCGGCGTCGGTGGCAACGGGGCTGTAACCCACCCTGGCCTCGGCGATCGCCGTGGAAGTCTCGATGGTGACAAGGCCTGCGCTCGGGAGGACGACCACGACCTCGTAGGAGAGGGTGTCCTTGTCAAAGCTCGCCACGGTGACGCCCTCAACGCTCAGGTCGGCAAGGTCGGCATTATTGCTGGCAGCTTCCGACAGCGTTGTGGCCGTGTCCGACGCAGCCGCGCCCGCGGTTCCCTGAACCACCGCCCGAACCTCAAATGTGTACGCCGTGAGGTCGTCCAGGTCGGTCAGCGTAAGGCCGGTGGTCGAGGCGTCGCTGCCGTCGATCTCGGTCCAGTCCGGGTCCCAGGTATTGCCGCCGTCGCCGCTCACCCGGTACTGGTAGCTCTCGATGTCGCTGTTGTCCGGATCGTTCCAGGAGAGATCGACCTGCCGGTGGCTGGCCCTCGCGTCCAGCCTGCGCGGCGCGCCGGGCAGCGTGTAGCGCGTGATCTCGATCGCGTACGCCTTGGTCACGCTCCCGTCCGCAGAGGTGACTGTGATCGTGTACGTGGTCGGCGTCTTATGGAGCAGGGACACCTGGAAGCCGGGGCTGGCGACGCTGGCGTCGGTGCCGACGGGGCTGTAACGCACCCTGGCCTGGTCGTTCACCGTAGAAGTCTCGATGGTGACAAGGCTTGCGCGCGGGAGGACGACCACGACCTCGTAGGAGAGGGTGTCCTTGTCAAAGCCCGCCACGGTGACGCCCTCAATGCTCAGGTCGGCAAGGTCGGCATTCTTGTTGGCGGGAACTGCCGGCGTTTCCGACTCCTCCGCGCTCCACGGGCCGTCGCCGGCTGCGTTCTTGGCCCGCACCCGCACCGTGTACTCGGTGTCGTTGGTCAGGCCGGTGATCTCATGGGTGGTGGCATCGGCCGCGGCGGTTGCGGACTGCCCGGCGGTGGCGGCCTCAGCCCAGGTCTGGGCGGCGGTCTTCCACTCCACGTCGTAGCCGGTGATGGCGCTGCCGCCCGTCGCAGTGGGCGCCGTCCACGACGCCGTCAGCTTCTCGTGGCCGGCGGTCAGCGTCAACCCGGTGGGCTTGGCGGGCCGGTTGATCACGCTCTCGGTGAACCCCGCCACCTTGTTGTTGCTGGCGTCCTGCAGGCCGCCCGTGGCCGGCGCGGTGTACGCCACGCTCACCGTCTCGCCCCCGGCGATCGCCGGGGTCATGGTCAGCGTCACCGTATCGGCGCCGCTCAGCGCCGCGCCCGACGGTTTCCTCGGCAACGCCGCGCCCTCCGTCACCGCGAACTCCCCGACCGCCACTGTCGAGTTGCTGTCCAGTTCCTGGTCGAAGACGATGAGGATGGTCATACCGTCCTCCGACACCTTCGCCGACGACACCGACGGCGCCGTCGTGTCAGCCTCGTCGGAGTCGTCCACCCTGTGGC
This sequence comes from Dehalococcoidia bacterium, assembly GCA_965197575.1. GTDB lineage: Bacteria > Chloroflexota > Dehalococcoidia > Lucifugimonadales > UBA3495 > VXOI01. The sequence goes on along the minus strand of OZ240214.1, from coordinate 2,716,531 downwards.
CCGTCTGGATGCCGGGCGCCGCATGGCCGAGATGGGCCGCAGTTTCAGTGTCGGCGCTGACGATATTTTCGTCGGCGCCGAGCCTGATGGCGCTGTCGTCGATCCGGATGCCGTCCGTGTCGAGGTCGGTGGCGTCCAGGCCCACGACATAGCTGAACACCAGCTTGTCAGTGCTGTCGCCGGAGTTGTACGCGGCCCGCCGCCGCGCCGGCGGGTCCTCGCCCTCCGTACAGGAAGCGTCAACAGCCCCAAGGCAGAACTCGAACTCCGGCTCGCCGGTGACTGTCACCTCCTCGTTGAACTCGACCGTGAACTCGAGGGTCTCGCCGCGGCCATAAAAGGTGACGCCGCCCAGTTTAGATTCAGGCAGAGAGGTCACATCCACCCCGCCGGCGACGATCCAGGGGTTGTCCGCATGCTTTGCCTCCGACCAGTCGCCGTAATAGGCGCCGCTGTTCCATTCAATGACCGCCCGCATCCGCACGTTGTAGCCGGCGCTGTCCGCGAGGCCCGTGATTGTGTACGGGCTGGTGGCGCCGGCCGCAACCGTCGTCCAGCTGTCGTCGACGTCGGCCGCGCCGGTCAGCTTGTAGCGGGCCTGGTAGCCGGTGACATCCAGGCTTGAAGCGATCTCGGGCGCACTCCAGGCAAGCAGCAGCCCGTCACTTCTCATTGCAGCCTGCGTGACCTCGGGCGCCCCCGTTTCGCCGAGCACGAAGATTGCACTGCGCGCAGCGGAGGCGGAGGCGGCCTCGGTCCACACCGTGACAGCCAGTCTGTAGACATCTCCAATCTCCGGCGAGGGCAGCCTCTCCCTGATCGGCGAGTCAGCCGCAGGCGCAGTCTCCTGCATGTCGTCCGACTCGATGACTAGATTGCCCCCTTCTACCGATTTAGTCAGGATCCAGCTGTAACTTTGGAATGTGCCGCCGCCGAGATCGTCGGGCGCATCCCACGATAGCTTCGCGTCATAGCCGTTCGTCGTCTTCTCAAAGACGATCTGAATATTCTGCGGCTTGCCCGGAGCAGCCGGACGGTTGGGCGTTTCGGACGCCTCCGCGCTCCACGGGCCGTCGCCGGCTGCGTTCTTGGCCCGCACCCGCACCGTGTACTCGGTGTCGTTGGTCAGGCCGGTGATCTCATGGCCGGTGGCATCGGCCGCGGCGGTTGCGGACTGCCCTGCGGTTGCGGCCTCGGCCCAGGTCTGGGCGGCGGTCTTCCACTCCACGTCGTAGCCGGTGATGGCGTTGCCGCCGTTGGCCGGCGCGGTCCATGCCGCCGTCAGCTTCTCGTTGCCTGCGGTCAGGGTCACCACGGGCGCGGCCGGGCGGTTGGCCGCGGTTTGTGTGAAGTCCGCCACCTCGTTGTCGGCCGCGTCCTTAAGCGGGTTCGTGGTCGGCTTGTCGTAGGCGACGGTGACCGCCGCGCCCGCCGCGATGGCGTCGGCGGAGGCCATGGTCAGGGTGACCGTGTCGTCACTGATCGCCACGCTCGCCGGGTTGACCGCAGTGCCTCCGTCGACGGTGACCCCGAACGCCGACGCCGCGGGCTCCGAGCCGGTGGCGTCCAGGTCCTCGTCGAAGACGACGTCGATGCTGGTGCCGTCCTGGGACACAGTCGCCGAGTCCACCGTCGGGGCGGTGGTGTCGGCGCCGTCGTCGTCGACCAGGCTCACCGACGCGGTGGCCAGCGCCCCGCGGCTCACCGCGTCGGGCAGAGTGCCGAAGCTCAGGTTCACGCTCTCGCCGTCGTCGTCCACGCTGTCGTCGGTGGCGGTGACGATGAAGGTGGCCGAGGTTTCGCCGCTGTCGATGGTCACCGACGTGTCCGACAGGGTGTAGTCGCCGCTTCCGGCCCCGTCCGCGCCTGCGGCGGTGACGGGGATGGTCACGCTGCGCCCAGGGTCGGCGCTCAGATTGACGGTGACCGTGGCGGCGGTCCCGCCCTCGGTGGCGGTGTAGCTGGCCGCGCCGAACTGGACAGTCACGGCGACCGGCGTGGCGTCGTCGTCCCGCGTGATGTCGATGACGCGCAGCTTGTAGCCGCCCTTCTCGAACGACTCGCCGCTCGCCGCGATGTAATGGGCGCCATCGTCATGGGCGTGAAACGTCACACGGAACAGGTGGTGGGCGCTTGATTCGTCGCGGCCAAACGTGTTGACAAGCTGACCGCCATTCCTCCCACGGATCGTGTTGATCTGCGGGAGGCGCAGGGTGAGCTCGCGGTCCAGGAGCGTGCCGGGGGCGACGAGAATCGCGCCCTTCATGTCGATCCGGTAGGTCCGGCCCGCCTTCAACTCTACCCTGAACCAGTCGGTGTCGAGGTCGTTGCCGATCGTGCCCATGACGGAGCCGCCCACCTCCACCTCGCAAGTGGTGGTGGTGTTGCGGGGACAGTCGTCGACGGGCAGGTCGTCCGGCGGCGCGACCTCACGCACCGACAGCGTGTAGGTGCCGTGTTCACCGGTCGCACTACTTGCTTCCAGGTAGTAGGTGCCGGCCGTGGTCGGCGTGAAGATTACCCGGCTGTCGAGGATGCCGTCCTCCCCACCGACGTCGTCATTGTTGGTGTCGGCAATCGCGTCGCCGGATGAGTCGCGGATGTTGTACAGTTCAGGGTCTGGCAGGGTGCCGCCGCCACCCGCTGTGCCCTCCAGGTCGATCTGGTAAGTCTTGTCTGCCTCCAGCACGGCCTTGAACCAGTCCCCGTCGATGTCGGTGCTGACGTTGCCCGTGGCCGAGGCCCCGACCTCGACCTGGCAGGTGGTGGTGGTGCCGGTGGGACAGTCCGTGTCGGCCTCCGAGTTCCCGTTCGCGCCCAGCACGATCACCGACAGCGTGTAGGTGCCGGTCGTGTTTGCAGCACCTTCCACAATGAGGTAAACCAATTCATTGCCGATGTTTGCGGGAGTCCAGATCACCCTGGCGTTGTCGCCCACGCCCGAGTCTCTGTTCTGCGTACCGCCGAGCACGTTACCGAGCGAGTTTGCAAGCTGCAGGTATGGGTCCCCCAGGTTGCCCCTGGTGGTGTCATCGCCTTCCAGGTCAAACTGGTATCTCGTGTCAGACACGAGATCAATCCTGAACCAGTCCACGTCAGTTTCAGAGTCGATGTTGCCCATGGCCGAGCCGCCCACGTCCACCTCGCAAGTGGTGGCGGTGTTGTCGGTACAGTCGTCGGGCGGCGGCGTGACGTCGCGCACCGACAGCGTGTAGGTGCCCGTGCCGGTGAGAGTCCTGGTGGCCCTGAGGTAGTGGGCGCCGGTCTCGGTCGCTGTGTAGACAATCTGGCTGTTTAGGCCCGTGCCGCTGTCGTCGTCGACGCCAATGTAGATTCCGGAACCGTCGAAGAGCGATAGATTGGGGTCTCCTAGGGTGCCGCGGCCGGTATCCGCCCCTTCCAGGTCGAACTGGTACTTCTTGCCCGTCTCCAGATCGACGCGGAACCAGTCGATGTCGTTACTTCCGATGTTGCCGGTGGCCGAGGCCCCAACGTCGACCCGGCAGGTGGTGGCGGTGGTGGCGGGACAGTCGGTGTTCGCCTCCGAGTTCCCGTTCGCGCCCAGCACGATCACCGACAGCGTGTAGGTGCCTCTGCCAACAAATGTTGCGTCGGCCACAGCTATGTAGTAGGTGCCAGCCGCCGTGGGCGTGTAGGTGTCCCGGCCGTTCTTGCCCACACCTCCGTCGTTGCTCCTTAAACCGGAGACTGACGATCCGGTCGAATCATAGCCTCCCCACAAATACGGATCCGCCAGGTTGCCGCGGCTGGTATCCGCGCCCTCCACATCGAACTGGTATCGCTTGCCCGCCTCCAGCTCGACCTTGAACCAGTCCTGTTCGCGGTCGCTCCCGATGTTGCCCGTGGCCGAGCCGCCCACGTCCACCTCGCAAGTGGTGGTGGTGTCGCCGGTACAGTTGTCGGGCGGCGCGTCCGTACTCCCGCTGCCCGCGTCCGACCAGGCGCCGGTGCCCTCGTCATTGGTCGCCCTCACCTGCACCTGGTACGACGTGTCCTCCGACAGGCCCGTCAGCGTTGCCGTGGTGGCCGTGCCAATGTGGCCCCCGTCGCTCCAGCTCCCGCTGTTGCCCGCCCGGTACTGCACGTCGTAGTCCGTGATGGCCGGACCCGCGTTGGACGGCGCCGACCAGTTCACCCTCAGGCTCGTCGCCGACGCCGCCGACGCCGCCGACACCGCCGGCGCCCCCGGCTGGCCCGGTGCCTCCGTGTCCACGTCGGTCACCGTCACCGTGATGGTCTGCGTCGCCGTCATCACCCGCGTGTCCATGCCGCTGGTCGCCGTAACATCCACCACGTAGGTGTTGTTGTTCCCCTGGTCCTGGGCGTCCTCGTAGTTGGGGGCCGCGTCGAAGGTCAGCACCCCGGAGGTTGCCCCTATGGAGAAGAACGTCTGGTCCGCCCCGCCGGTGATCGCGTAGCCCGTGACGCTGTCGTCCGCATCGGAGTCCGCCGCCAGCACCGTGCCCGCCGCGGTCTGGTTCTCCGCCGCGTCGAAGGCCGCCGAAGACGTGAAGGACGGCGCGACGTTGCCCGTCGTCCGCGAGCCGTCCACCTTGTGGCCGGACAGCACGCCCGGGCTGTCATGGTCGAGGTCCGCCGCCCGGTCCGTGACCGCGCTCGTGATCTCGCCGTTCTGGGGATCGCCATTGCGGTTGCCGACCAGCGTCCGGTCCTGTTCCCCGATCCAGATGCCGCTGTCGTCGTCGTCGCTCGCCACCACGGTGTAGCCGAACACGAGCTTCTTCGTGCCCGAGCCGCGCAGCAGCGGCGCGCGCTTGGGCCCGGACACCGACAGCACGAAGTCCGTGCCGGTCGCGGCGTCCACCGCGGCGCTGAACTCCACCTCGATCTCGATGACCTCGCCGAGGCCGTAGGTGTCCGCCAGCGCCTGCGGGTCGGAGATCACCGACACGCCGTCCGAGACGATGAAGGGGTCGCGGTTCACCCGGTGATCGGAATCCGCGTCCAGGGCGGCGTGGCCGAGAACCGCGTTCGTGCTGGTGTCGCCGTCCTTGTGGATCGCGCCGCCGTTCAGTTCCAACGCGTCGGCGTCGATGGAGACGCCGTCCTGGTCGTGGTCGTCCGCGGTCACCTCGTAGAGGAACGCCAGTTCGTCGGCGGAGCTGTCGCTCGCCGAGTAGTCGGCGTAACGGGTGTTCGAGCCGACGGTCAGCTCGACGCGCGGCGTGCCGCTCATCGTGTCCACCGTCACGTCGTCGGTGAAGCCCACGGCCAGCTTGATCTCCTCGCCGACGCCGTAGCTGTCGTGCGCATCCGGGTCGGACTCGATCCGCACGCCGCCGGTGGCGACCCGCGGCACGCCGTCGATCGTGCCCCGGACCCGCATGGCGAATTGCTGGTTCCAATTGCTCCAGCTCGAGCCGCTGGCGCTGTAATGGGATCTGTCCTCGATGCTCCACCCGCTCTCGGCACTCGTCTCATCGTCCGGGCCGTCCGTCATTAGGAGGTTGTTCGTGTCGCCGCTGCGCCACCGCACCCGGACGAAGTAGCTTCCGGCCGCCAGCGCCGTGCCCGCGGGCGCGGCGAACGTGTTGTCGCCGACGGCCAGCGCCCCCGACAGGTCCAGGCCCGCCAGATATGTTCCCGGTTTGCTGCCGTTCAGCGCGTGCAGCGACACCGTCACGCGCGAGTTGTCGGGCACGCGCCTGAAGGGGATGTCGACCGCGGTCAGGGTGAACCCGGCGTCGGCCGTGAACGTCTGGGCGATGTAGTGGCGCTGGCTGTTGCCGGACTGCACGAAGTTCAGGCTGAAGTCCGACCCCGAGCCGTCGGGGTAGTTGCTGACCAGCACGTCGAGGGTCGCCTCGTCGTCGTTCTCGATCGTGCCCTTGGCCGTCGCGTCCGAAATGGTCGCGTTCGACGGGTTCGACAGCGTCACCGTGAAGGTTTCGTCATCCTCGACGGTGGTGTCGCCGTCCACGATCACGTGGAATTGCCGTGTCACAACCCCCGGGTTGAAGGTCAGGGTTCCGTTATCCACGACGAAGTCCGTGCCCGCGGTCGCCGTGTCGCCGGTCTCCACCGACGTCGCGTAGTCCACCGTCACCGTCTTGCCGCTCGCGGTCGACAGCGTCACCGTGAAACTCCAGGTGCTGATGCTTGTGTCCCCTTCGTCGGCCGACAGATCGCCCACGCTCAGCGTCGGTGGGTCGTCGTTGTCGTTGATTGTGCCCTTCGCTGTCGGGTCCGTCGCCAGTTGCGCGTTCGACGACGGGTTGGACAGCGTCACCGTGAAGGTCTCGTTCTCCTCGTCGATGGTGTCCTGCGCCGAGCTGATCGCGCATGACCCCGACGTCGAGCCCATCTGGATCGTTGCCGTGCTGTTGTCGCTGGCGAGATCCGCCGCGGCCGCTGTGTCGCCGGTCTCGAACGATGCAATGCACTGCACCGACACAATCTCCCCGGGCGCTGCCGACAGCGTCAGCGGAAACCTAATCAGCGAGCCCTCGGTCGCCGAGCCGTTCGCGACGCTCAGCGTCGGCAGCGCGCTGGCGGCGGCCACCGCGCCCGTGGGCGCGCTTGAGAGCGTGTTCGCGAACGAGCCCTTGTCGGTCCAGGTCGCCTTGGCCGTGAGCATCGCGCCGAGGTCTGCCTCGACCACCGTGTAGGTCGCCGACGCCGCCCCGGGGATCGCCGTCTCGCTGCCTCCATCCGGCGTGCGGTACCACTGCCAGTCGGGCGCGAACGGGTCGGGCAGCCCGTCCGGGTCGGCCACGTTCGCGGCCGACGCCGTCAGTTCGTCGCCCACCATGGGCGCGGTGTCGTCGATGGTCACCGTCCCCGACTGGCCTTCGTCCACGTTCGTCACCGTCACGGTTATCGTCTGCGTGGCCGTTTTCTCCCGCGTCCCCGCGCCGCTGGTCGCCTGGACCGTCACCTCGTGGACGTTGTCGGTGCCCGAATCCTGCGGGTCCTCGAAGTTCGGCGCCGACTTGAACGTCAGCTCGCCTGAGGTCGCGCCGATCTCGAACAGGGCCATGTCCGCCCCGCCGGTGATCGCGTAGCCCGTGACGCTGTCGTCCGCATCGCTGTCGGCCGCCACCACCGTGCCCGCCGCGGTCTGGTTCTCCGCCGCGTCGAAAGTCGCCAAAGACGTGAACGACGGGGCGACGTTGTCCGTTGTCCGCGAGCCGTCCACCTTGTGGTCGGAGTCCGTGCCGAGCTCGGTATGGTCGAGGTCCGCCGCCGCGCCGGTGGCCACGCTCGTGATCGTGCCGTTCTGGGGCTCCCCGTTGCGGTTGCCGACCAGGGTCCGGGTCTCGTCCCCGATCCAGATGCCGTTGGTGTCCTCGTCGCTCGACACCACGGTGTAGCCGAACACCAGCGTCGCCGTGCCCGAGCCGCGCAGCAGCGGCGCGCGCCTGACGCCGGCCACGCTCAGCACGAAGTCCGTGTCGGACGTGGCGTTGACCGCCTCGCTGAAGGTCACCGAGACCTCGATCGTCTCGCCCGCCCCGTAGGTGTCGGTCTCCAGCACCGGCGTCGAGGTGACCTCCACGTTGGTGACCGTCGGCCCCTGGGTCAGCGGGCGCAGGCGAGCTGTGACGGTGGTCGCTGAGGACCAGTCGGAATCCGTCCTTGGCGCGATCATCTGACCGTTGGTGCTGTCTTCGAACCCGCTCATCACCAATGTGTTGGCGGTGCCATCGACATCGATATGGAGTTCCAGGGTCGCCTGCTCGGCGGTGGTGAAGTTATCGTTCGCTCTCAAGGTCACACGACCATCGAACGAGCCAGTAACTGGGACATATAGTCCTACGAACGTGTAAGTATTGGACCCTACAGGGATATCCGTCTCGCCGGCAAAGGTGCCCGCGCTTAGACCAGTGACATCGATGAACCCGTGAGCGTATGTATTTCCGCTGGCCACGATTTCTCCCACCGTCACCACGCCGCACCACAGGTCGCCGTCGTTCAGCGTGCAGGCCGCCGCCCGCGTCACGTTCACGTAGTACACCCTTATGGTGGTGCCGTCCTCGGCCAACACGTACAGCGTGAGCAGGTTCAGGCCCACGTCCAGCGCCACCTGGAAGCCGTCCTCCATGTCGTCCGCGTCCGTCAGTGTGACAGCCCCACGACCCAAGTATTGGACCGTCGCGCCGGCGTGGTTCGTCGTCGGCGCGAACGTCACCTCGTCGACGCCGTTGGCGACCGACAGCGGGTAGTTGGTCGTGCCCGAGGCGAAGTCCGTTATCAGCTCGGAGCCGCCGCCGGTGACCGACAGCGCGCTCAGCGTCGCGTCCGTCGAGGGCGGCGGCGTGATGTCGTGCACCGACAGCGTGTAGGTGCCGGTGTTGCCGAAACTCCTGGCGGCCCTGAGGTAGTGGGCGCCGGTCTCGGTCGCTGTGCGGACTATCCGGCTGTTGAGGTTCGTGGAGCTGATGTCGTCGTTGATCGCAAGGGAGATTCCGGAACCGCTGAAGAGCGCCAGCCTGGGGTCTGTCAGGGTGCCGCGGCCGGTGGGCGCCCCTTCCTGGTCGAACTGGTATTGCTTGTCCGCCTCCAGATCGACGCGGAACCAGTCCTGGTCGCTGTTGTTTCTGATGTTGCCCGTGGCCGAGGCCCCGACCTCGACCCGGCCGGTGGTGGCGGTGGTGGCCGGAAAGTCCGTGTCGGCCTCCGAGGCTCCGTTCGCGCCCAGCACGATCACCGACAGCGTGTAGGTGCGCCGAACTTCTCCCGTTTGCAACCACGCCGAGATGTAGAAGGTGCCGCTTGCATTGGGCTCGAAGATAACTCGACTGTTTTCGCCCACCCCGCTGTCAAGGTTCCCTGTGTCTGCTATTGCGACCCCCGCCGAATTGGATATACCGAGCAGACGCGGGTCGTCAAGGGTGCCGCGCCCGGTGTCCTTGCCCTCCAGGTCGATCTGGTATCGCGTGTCCGCCTCCAACACGACCTTGAACCAGTCCTGGTCGGTGCCGCTCGAAATTTCGCCCGTGGCCGAGCCGCCCACGTCCACCTCGCAAGTGGTGGTGGTGTTGACGGGACAGTCTGTGCCGCCCTCGGAGACGTTGGCCCGTTTGCCGGGCGCGCCGTCGTCGCCCTCCCCGTCCTGGTCGTCGCCTTCGGCGGCCTCCGGCGCGGCGGGGACGTTGATGTGGACCCAGCGGGAGCGCTCGCTCACCCCGTGCTCGTTGATGGCCTTGATGCGGTAGGTGTAGCGAGTCTCCGCCGACACGGTGTCGTCGGTGTAGGTGGTGGCGTCCGTTCCTGTGTCCGAGACCAGCTCTCTGAACTGGCCCTCCGGGTCGACCGCGGGAACGCGGCGCAGGACCACGTAGCCGGTGATGCTCTCGTCCTCGGGGGCGTCCCAGGTGAGGACAACCTGGCCGTGGGTCGCGGTGGCGTCGAGGCCCCTGGGCTGGTCGGGCGCCGAGCCCTCCTGGGCCTGTACCGTGGAGAAGAGCATGGGCATCGCCAGGGCCAGGGCCGCTAAGACGGCGAGCAGGATGGGGAATCGTCTTCTATCGGTGCGAGTGAACATCGTTCCTCCCCGTGCTGGTGCGGGTGTGCGGGACGCAGCCCGTCCGGTCCGCGGGCTTCAGCCGATAGAGGAGCGGCGCGCAGTGGCGTAGGGCGTTGCATGGTTGAAGGCTGTTTCGGGTGAGTGCGGGACGTGCGAAGCCCGCCGCAAGGCGTCCTTCGAGGACTCCGGTTGCTGCGGGCGCGCGCTCAGACATTCAGCGCCACCACAAGCGCCGATAGGGCGACAACCAGGATAAGCGGTACGGGTCGGATGGCCCTCACCGCGGGACCCCAACGCTGCCGGAGGGGGGGCTGGATGGCCAGGCGGCCAGGGCGCCCATTATGGCGGCGCTCCGGGCAACCAGACTGGCGGGGGACAGGCTGTTGATCATGACGTGGGTACTCCTTGTGTTATTCATGGCCATCTCTCCGGCGGCCCTGGCAGCCCATTCGCGGGGCCGGACGGCCGTTGCATCCACTCCGTTTATGGGCCTATCGAATGTCGACTAAGTTCCTCCCTACCGGAGGTTGGGGTAAGTTGCCGGACAGTGTGACACAGAATGTTGTGTAAAGTCAGTCAAAAGCCGGTCACTTAGCACCTCGATTTCCGACCAGTTTCCAGCCAATTTTTGCTGTGTAATTTCTCGCAAAGCTGATACACTCTTTCCGGAGGCCCGGTGGGCCGGGAGATCGCAGGCCGTCCTTACCTGAACGGAGGTCGTGGGGATGAGTAACGCCGATGAGCTGGCCCGGGAAAACGAGGTCCTGCGGGAGCGGCTGTCCCGGCTCAGCGAGGCCAGCCTGCGCATCAGCGAGAGCCTGGACTTCGGGACGGTGCTTCAGGGGGTCCTGGACAGCGCCCGGTCGCTGACCGGCGCCCGCTACGGGGTCATCACCCTCCTGGACGATGGGGGGCGGATACAGGAATTCCTCTATTCCGGGCTGACTCCCGAGGAGAGTCGGCAGTTCGCCGAATTTCCCAACGGGATGCTCTTCTTCGAGCGGCTCAGCAGCATCGGCGAACCGCTGCGGCTGCGGGACTTCCACGGCTACGTCAGGGCGCTGGGCCTGCCGGAATTCCAGCCGCCGATGGCGGTTAGCTCGCCCCTGCCATTCCTGGCCGCGCCGCTCCGTCACCGGGGAGAGGGCGTCGGAGCCATTTACGTGGGCGAGAAGGAGATCGAGTTCACTGCCGAGGATGAGGAGACCCTGGTGATGTTCGCCTCCCAGGCGGCCCTGGTCATCGCCAACGCCCGCCGCCACCGCGATGAGCAGCGGGCTAGGGCCGACCTGGAGACCCTGGTGAACACCACGCCGGTGGGCGTGCTGGTCCTGGACGCCAGGACGGGGAACCCGGTGTCGATCAACCGGGAGGCCAGGCGGATCGTCAGCGGCCTGTGCGAGCCGGGCGGCTCGGCGGAGCAGCTCCTTGACGTGCTGACCTACTGGCGGGCCGACGGGCGGGAGGTCTCCCTGCGGGAGTTGCCCCTGGCCCAGACCCTGGTCACCGGGGAGACGGTGCGGGCCGAGGAGATGGTGCTCCGGTCCCCCGACGGGCGCAGCGTCACCACCCTGGTCAACGCCACTCCCATCCTCTCGGAGGAGGGGGAGGTGGAATCGGTGGTCATTACCGTACAGGACCTGACTCCCCTGGAGGAGCTGGAGCGGCTGCGGGCCGAGTTCCTGGGCATGGTCAGCCACGAGCTGAGGACCCCCCTGGCCGCCATCAAGGGATCGACGGACACCCTGCTGGAGAATGCCGCCGAGCTGGACCCGGCGGAGATGACCCAGTTCTTCCGGATCATCCGGGACCAGTCGGAGAGCATGCGCCACCTGATCGGCGACCTGCTGGACGTGGCCCGCATCGAGACCGGCACCCTGCCGGTATCCCCGGAACCGGTGGAGGTCACCGTCCTGGTGGACGAGGCCAGGAGCCGGTTCCAGGGCGGGGGCGGCCGGGCCAACCTGGTCATCGACCTGCCGGCGCGTCTGCCCCGGGTGACGGCGGACCGGCGGCGGGTGGTGCAGGTGCTGACCAACCTGCTGTCCAACGCGGCCCGTCACTCCCACGAGCTGTCGCCCATCCGGGTGGCGGCGGCGCGGGAGGGGGTCCACGTGGCCCTCTCGGTGGCCGACGACGGGGTGGGGGTGCCGGCGGAGCATCTGCCCCACCTGTTCCGCAAGTTCTCCCAGCTGGACGGCGAGGAGCGGGTACGGGAGCTGGGCGGGTCGGGGCTGGGGCTGGCCATCTGCAAGGGGATCGTGGAGGCCCACGGGGGCCGCATCCGGGCCGAGAGCGACGGGCCGGGCCTGGGCAGCCGGTTCACCTTCACCCTGCCGGCGGTGGACGAGCCGGCGAGGCGCGCCGCCCGGCGGCCCCGGCGCAGGCAGCGGAGGGAACCGGAGCCGGTGCGCATCCTCTGCGTGGACGACGACCCCCAGACCCTGCGGTACGTGCGGGACGCCCTGACCCGGGCGGGCTACGCGCCCGTAGTCACCGGAGACCCGGAGGATGTGCCCCGGCTCATGGCGGAGGAGCCGCCCCGCTTGGTGCTGCTGGACCTGGTGCTGCCGGACGCCGACGGCATCGAGCTGATGGGGCGGGTCCGGGAGATAGCCGACGTGCCGGTCATCTTCCTGTCGGCCTACGGCCAGGACGAGGTGATCGCCCGGGCCTTCGACGAGGGAGCGGCCGACTACGTGGTCAAGCCCTTCTCGCCCACGGAGCTGGCGGCCCGCATCCGGGCGGCCCTGCGCCAGCGGGCGGCGCCGGAGCTGGCGGAGCCCGCCCGGCCCTACGTGCGGGGAGACCTGACCGTGGACTACGCCCTGCGCCTGGTGACGCTGGCCGGTAACCCGGTGGCGCTCACCGCCACCGAGTACCGGATGCTGGTGGAGCTGTCGGCCAATGCCGGGCTTCCCCTGACCAACCAGCACCTGCTGCACCGGGTCTGGGGGCCGGACAAGGGAGAGGACTCCGGGCCGGTGCGGAACATCGTCAGGAGGCTGCGGCGCAAGCTGGGCGACGACCCGGACGATCCCACCTACATCTTCGCCTTGCCCACCGTGGGCTACCGCATGGCGGAGGGCGAGGTGCCGGAACAGGTAGGGGCGTGAGCGGCGGCAAAAGGTCTGGACTGCCATCGCCTTCGCCGACGGGCGCGGCGTCGCTCCCGACAGAATGAGCCGCCAACCTTGGCGGGCGGCGGCTCTTGTATGCTTGCCGGGGACCGCCGGGCCGACTCCCCTATATAAAGGAACTCTCCGTGGCAATGTTTGATCACCGGCAGTGGGGCGCCGCCGGAATCCCGTTCCTGCCACCGTCTCGGGACGGACGGCGGTGCGCTCGAAATCGAGGTAGCAGGTCCCTCCTCGCAGGGCGTACGCATGAAAACCGTGAGCCGCCGACTGGCCGGTCGGAACCCTCCCGGCGGTCTGGTGGAAACCGGCTCGGCGGACTTCCCGGACCCCGACTAACTGAGCCGCTCGATGGCGGCGGGAGTGCCCTGCAACACGTACTTTTCGTTGTGTGGAGGAACCAGCCGGCCGCTAGAATGCCAGGAGTGGAAGAACACCTTGTACAGGAGCGCGAATGACCCACGCAGAGACGCCTGCTCCCCAGCGCAGGCCCCGCAGGGCGGCGGTTCGCCTGGGCAAGGAGATATACCAGCGGGACATTCTGCCCCAGGTCGAATCCAACCACTTCGGAGAGTACGTCGCCATCGACGTTGAAACCGGGGACTGGACAGTCGCGGACACGACCCGTGCCGCGGTGGAGCTTCTGAGGGCGCGGCGCCCCGACGCTGTCGATGTCCTGTGTGAGCGGGTGGGCTACCGGGCCCTCCGCAGTTTCGGGGCCGGGTCTCTGCGGAGGACCGGGCGATCCAAGGGGTGGTGAACTCCGCCTGCGAGGCAATTGTGGCCCTCCCCTTGCAGTACACGGAGGGACGGATCCGGGACATCGAAGCCGTGGTAGACACCGGCTACAGCGGTTTCCTGACCTTGCCGCACGGGTTGGTGTCTAAGTTGGGGTTGCCTTTCGCTTACATTGGCCAGGCCCTTCTCGCCAACGACGCTGAGGTGGTTTTCGACGTCCACCACGTCACCGTGCTCTGGGACGGCCAACCGAGGGACATCGAGGCCGACGCTACGGGCAGCACCCCGCTCCCCGGTATGCTGTTGCTCGATGGGCACAGCTTGAACATCGAAGTCCAGGACGGCGGCGACGTGGTCATACAGGCCAGAGCGTAGCCGGGGAGGGCCATAGGCCCGTAGGGAGTATAACGGGCTGGCCGACCGGTTTTTTCCAAAGCCTTACCTCCCACCGAAAAACCTGCCAGCGAAAAGCTTGCAGTTGTGTGCGCTCCGACCACCACCTGCGGATACCCGCCGCCGCGACCAGAGACCGGGCTCACTGAGGTGGACCCGGAAACAGGATCCGGTAGCCGGTTACCGTGTCGTCGTCCGGGGCCTCTCAGCTCAGGGTGATGGAACCGGCACCGTTCGCCCTGGCCGTCAGGTTCTCAGGAGCTGGCGGCGGTTCAGGTTCAGCTGGCGGAGCCGATGCGGTACTTGCCTGTGCCGCACACGGCGCAGACAGCGTGCAGGGCGGGACGCCCGTTCTTCAGGGTCACCTGTTCAACATCCCGTGAGCCGGTCTTGGTCCGGCACCTCAGGCAGTAGATTTCAACAGCTTCGGGGGGTGTGGCCATAATCGAAGGCTCCTGATCCGGAGGTTGCCACGATTATAGCCAAAGAAACCATCCCATAGGATGCGGTTACAGGGCCGGCCAGACCGGCCAGTCATTGCACTCTGAACTTGCCCGAATTCTCCCGGGAGCTACGGGCCGGCGTGGCTGAACTAGATAACCCTGTCTCCCTGCCCTGGCGTGGACTGGCTCTCCGGCTCACCCGCCGCCCCCGGCAGCGGGGCCAGCATCACGCGCCAACGGGGAGTATCTTTGGCTGCCTCGACCAGGAGTTCCCCCAGGGGGACATCGATGTCGATATCGTCGAGTTCGTAATTGAAGGCGGCCTTCACGTGGGCCGGGCAGACGAGGCCCGCCGTGGCGTTGTGCTCCCGTCCCACTCGCCTGAGTTCCTCGCGTTCGGCGAGGGTCATCCTCAGCCGGCGGTGGCAGCCGGCAATGGCGCATTTGACCGGGACTTTGCTGGGCATTTCCCCAATATTACAACGGCAGACCAAGGAGGGTTTCGGGCAGGCGCGCAGGATGTGCAGCGTCAACTTTTGTCCTGGTTGCGGAGCAGGAACAATCCCTGCACCCAGGTGGTCCTGGACATAGACTCGCACACCGGAAAGGGCCGTTGAACGCTGAAAACGCGGTTCGCACAACCGGTCTTCTGACTGCCGGACGTAACCCGGGGGCAGAACGGACCCGTCTGCCAGCTCCTGACGATCGAATTCAAAAGCGTTAATTTCGATGGGTAATGACCCCGTCCGCTGGACAGCGGCTTAGGTCCTCTCCCTTGGTGGGTGTTTTGCTCCCACGGGGCACAGCCAGCCGCCGGCACTGGTGGAGTCGAACCGGACGTCAGGCGGGTAAACCGGCCGGGCCATTGACCTCACCATGTCGGCTGAGGAGAATGGCGGCATGAAATCGTTCTGGGGTAGGCCAACTGGAACAGGGCTGGCCTCAACGGTGCTGCTTTTGTGCCTAGCGGTCCTGACCGCCCTGGTAGCCTGCGGCGGGGACCAGGCAGCTCCGGTGGCGGATACCCAGGTTCCTGTGGGACCCACGGCCGTGCCTGCACCGTCCGCTGCAGTCAGTGCCGCTTTTGAGCCGCAGCCCACAGCGACTATGGCTCCAGCGGACACGCTTGTTCCAGTGCTGCCCCTGACTCCCACGCAGACACCGGAAACCGTAGCAACCCGCGCGGCAACGCCGCCATCCACTGCGACGAGGCCCTCGACTCCCGCGCCCGCCGCAGGCGCTACGCGGGAACCAACTCCGACGCCAGCACCGTCACACACAGGCACGCCCACGCCCACCGCCGAGCTCACGTTGGTGCAGACCTCAGCCGAAACGGACCAGGAAGCGTTGGTCGCCCTCTACAACGCAACGGACGGCGAGAACTGGTATAACAACGACAACTGGCGGAGCGACGCTCCAATCGGCGATTGGCACGGCGTCACCACCGACGCAAACGGCCGCGTCACCCAGCTGAATCTCGACAGCAACCATCTCACAGGCAACCTGCCGGCGGAGTTGGGCAGCCTCATCAGCCTTCAGGAGTTGTATCTCAGCAGCAATCGACTGACGGGCGGTATACCCCCGGAGTTGGGCGATATCGCCTATCTCAGGTTATTGTTTCTCTACGACAACCAGCTGACAGGCAACATGCCACCAGAGTTGGGCAACCTCGTCAGCATTGAGCAGTTATCCCTCAGTAGCAACCGGCTCACCGGCGACATTCCACAGGAATTGGGCCGTCTCACCAACTTGGGAGCATTAGCTCTCCAAGAAAACCGGCTGACAGGCAGTATCCCGCCGGAGTTGGGCAACCTCGTCAACCTTCGGGACTTGTCTCTCAGCGGCAACCGGCTCACGGGCAGCATTCCGCCAGAGTTGGATAATCTCACCAAGCTGGAAGTGTTGGCCCTCTCCCGCAACCAACTGTCGGCCAGCATACCGCCCTGGCTGGGCAAACTTGTCCGTCTTCGGTGGTTGTATCTCGATGATGTCCAATTGAAGGGCAGCATTCCACCGGAGTTGGGTAGCCTCGTCAACCTTCAGGAATTGTATCTCAACAGCAACCAATTGACGGGCACCGTCCCACCGGAGTTGGGCAGTCTCACCAACCTTTGGGTCCTGCGCATCGGCGGCAACCGGCTGATTGGCTGTTTGCCGGAGTCGTGGGCCGATGTCTCTCATGAAGATCTGGACGGGACCGGGCTGCCCTTCTGCAGCGGTCCGACCGTTGCCACGACACCGGCAACGGAAAGGGATTCTCTGGTCGCAATCTACAACGCCACCAACGGTCCGTCGTGGAGGTCCAACACGAACTGGTTGAGTGACCGGCCAATTGGCGAGTGGGACGGGGTCACTACCGGCCCCAACGGCCGCGTCTTCGTACTGAACTTCAATAACAATGAAATGGTGGGTGCCCACATCCCGGCGGAAATAGGCAATCTCGCCAGCCTGAGAAGTTTGGATCTCAGGGCCAACGGACTAACGGGCAGCATCCCGCCTGAATTAGGCAACCTCACCAACCTGGAATGGCTGAGTCTCGGCATAAACCAACTGACGGGCAGCATCCCTCCGGAGCTGGGTAACCTCACCAACCTTGAATCGCTGAGTCTCGGCAGCAACCGACTGACGGGTGGAATCCCGCCGGAGCTGGGCAGCCTCACCAACCTGGAATCACTGAGTCTCAGCAGCAACCGACTAACGGGTGGAATCCCGCCGGAGCTGGGCAACCTCACCGGCCTGGAGCGGCTGAGTCTCAGCAGCAACCAACTGACGGGCACCGTCCCGCCGGAGTTGGGTAAACTCGCCAACCTTCAGTACATATATCTCAGGGGCAACCAACTGACGGGATGCTTGCCGGATTTGTGGGCCAATATCCATGAAAATGACTTGGACCAGACCGGGCTGCCCTATTGCAACGGTTCGACCACTGCCACGACACCGGCAACGGAAAGGGATTCTCTGGTCGCACTTTACAACGCCACCAATGGTCCAAACTGGATGGACAACACCAACTGGCTGAGCGACGCGCCGTTGGACGAATGGCAGGGTGTCCTCACTGACAGCACGGGCCGCGTAAATGTCCTGTTGCTCAACTATAACCAGCTGACCGGGGAGATGCCGCCGGAGTTGGGCAACCTCGCCCATCTGGAAATCCTGGACCTTTCTGACAACAAGTTGAACGGGGATATACCACCCCAGCTGGACAACCTCTCCAACCTGGAATATCTGAACCTTGGCGGTAACCAGTTGAGCGGGGCGATACCCCCGGAGTTGGGCAACCTCTCCAACATGGAATACCTGGACCTCACTGGGAACATGTTGAGCGGGGAGATTCCGGCAGAGTTGGGCAGCCTCTCCAACCTGGAAGGCCTGCGCCTCGGCGGCAATCAGTTGTCTGGGCAGATGCCGCCGGAGTTGGGCAACCTCTCCAACATGGAAGTGCTGCAACTAAGCGGGAACCAATTGAGCGGGGAGATACCGCCGTTGTTGAGCAACTTCGCCAACCTGGAAGGCCTGCACCTTGCCAATAATCAGTTAACCGGGGAGATACCATCGTGGTTGGGCGACCTCGCTTTCCTGGAATGGCTGGACCTCAGCGGGAATCAGTTGAGCGGGAAGATACCGGCGGAGTTGGGCGATCTCGCTTTCCTGGAATGGGAGCTGGACCTCAGCGGGAATCAGTTGAGCGGGGAGATACCGGCGGAGTTGGGCGACCTTGCCAGCCTGATAAAGCTGAACCTCGGCGGGAACCAGTTGAGCGGGGAGACACCGTCGGAGCTGGGCAATCTGGCCAACTTGGAGGTGCTGCGCCTCAGCGGGAACCAGTTGAGCGGAGAGATACCGCCGTGGTTGGGTGACCTCGCCAGCCTGGAATGGCTGCACATCGACGACAATCAGTTCAACGGGGAGATACCGCCGTGGTTGGGTGACCTCGCCAGCCTGAAAGTGCTGGACCTTGGCGGGAATCGGTTGAGCGGGGAGATACCGCCGGAGTTGGGCAACCTCCTTAACTTGACATGGCTGGCCCTCAAGGAGAACCGGTTGAGCGGGTGTGTGCCAACCAGTCTGCGAAACCAGTTGGAAAGCGACTATATCTACTTGGGCGGCCTGCCGTTCTGCCGGGAGTCCGAAGCGTCCACGGCTACGCCTTCGCCGGCGCAAGTCTCGTCTGACAGAGAAACGCTGGTCGCCCTCTACCACGCCACCGACGGTCCAAACTGGAAGGACAACACAAACTGGTTGAGTAACGCGCCGTTGGACGAATGGCACGGTGTCTCCGCTGACAGCACGGGCCGCGTATTCGGCCTGAACCTCACCGGGAACCGGTTGACCGGAGAGATACCGGAGGAGTTGGGAGACCTCGCCACCCTGGGATCGTTGGTTCTCGAAGGGAACCGGTTGAGCGGAGAGATACCGCCAGAGTTGGGCGACCTCGCCAACTTGAATTCGCTGGGCCTCGAAGGGAACCGGTTGAGCGGAGAGATACCGCCGGAGTTGGGGAACCTCGCCAACTTGACATGGCTGGGCCTCGGCGGGAACCGGTTGAGCGAGGAACTTCCGCCGGAACTGGGCGACCTCGCCAGCCTCAGAGTGCTACTACTCTACGGGAACCCGTTGACCGGGGGGATCCCCTCGGAGTTGGGCAACCTCGCTAGCCTGGAATCGCTGAGCCTCGAAAGAAACCGGTTGACCGGAGAGATACCGCCTGAGTTGGGCAACCTCGCCAATCTGGAATCGCTGGCCCTCAACGGGAACCGGTTGACCGGGGCGATACCGGTGGAGCTGGCCAACCTCGCCAACCTGGAATCGCTGAGCCTCGAAAGAAACCGGTTGACTGGAGAGATACCACAGGAGTTGAGTAACCTAAGCAACCTGGAATATCTGGGAGTCTCCCGGAACCTGTTGACCGGAGAGATTCCGGAGGAGCTGGGAGACCTCGCCAGCCTGACCGCCCTGCGTCTGGAAGGAAACCGGTTGAGGGGGTGCGTGCCAAGCAGTTTGGAAAACCAGTTAGATAAGCTAGATACCTACTTGGGAGGTCTGCCGTTCTGCCCGTGAGGCCCCGGCTCACCCCTCCGGTCTTCGAGATAAGTTCTCCGCGGAGCTCACAATAGGTGAGTCCTCGCCTCCTCTGTGTGCTCCGCAACGTCCGCCGGCCACCGGCTGCCGACCTAGTAGTCCAACATCTTTGTATTGATGGACAATTCCATTGACGGGATTACTTGGCAAGGATTGGATTGCGAACATCGCTTCAAAAGCAGTCCATCATTTCAAAGCAGTTGGACTACTAGGGCGGTCCAAGTCGGAGGGTTGCTGGACCGCCCTTCCATTTCGGGGACGCAGTCCCGGACAGCCAGCATTGCCACCACCTCAAAGGCCCGCTGGCTCATACACCTCATTCCATCCACTGGGGGTGGGCCGGCGGCCTAGTCTTGGGTGTACTTTGCTACCATCCGACCTGCCGCATGGTCGCCGAGTCCGGACCGCTGGCCCCGGGTCAGACTCACCCGGTCTAGGTGGCTGGAAACAGCCCTGTTACAGCCACCGGCTGGAAATGCCCCCTTCTTGTAGCTCCGGGGGCGGCTGGAAAACCCGGTTGCAAAACCCCCGGCAGAAAACCATACTTCAGGTATTCCAGCCAGGGGTGTATACGAGCGGTGACCCATCCTGGTGACCACCACCTCCCATTCGACGAGTGGACCGAGGTCTTCGGCTCGGAACGCCTCACCGGAGCCCTGTTGGACCGTCTCACCCACCACGTCCACATCCTGGAGATGAACGGCGAGAGCTACAGGCTCAAGCGCAGACGGGAGAATGCCGCCTCGCAGGCTCCAGACGATCGCGAGGAAGAATAGGGCACACCGTCAACGCTGTCTCTACCTGCTCCTTTAACGTCCCCACTCCGACCAATTTACTGACGTCAGTCATCACGTCAGTGGTACACGATCACGCCGCCCCAGTGGCCCAATATCTCAGCGCCATTGACACCCCAAACCACCG
Source organism: Dehalococcoidia bacterium (assembly GCA_965197575.1). Lineage (GTDB taxonomy): Bacteria > Chloroflexota > Dehalococcoidia > Lucifugimonadales > UBA3495 > VXOI01. The sequence goes on along the minus strand of OZ240214.1, from coordinate 2,696,309 downwards.
GCGAAGGCACAAATCGAGGCCCTGCTGTCGCTACACGAGTATTGATCGAACGAACTCTGGGACCAAATGGACTATGAGCCAGGGTGTTTTGAATCGATGGTCGAAAAAGTGATGCGCTCCAGCCAATACTGCGTAAGGCGGTAGAAAACATGGCTGTGCTCCGCAACAACGGGCCCTACGTTTGGGTTACTTGGCTCCCCAGGCTGCTCTCCGGAGAAAGTTCTTGCGAATGGGCCAGCTGGTTCAAGGCTCAGCATGAGGGCGACTCCTGGGCCAGGATGCCCTCCGACTTCGACCAGGCCGGCTGGATGATGAACCACACCGCCCTGCTGAACCAGCAGCGCCAGAAATGGGAGCAGCAGGGCTACACGGTCCTCACCGAAGGGCAGAACAGCTTCAACCTCCGGGGCAGCAGCGCTGTGCTGGCCGGCAAGCCCGACCTGGTCGCCCGGCGCAGAGATGAGATCATCGTCATCGACGCCAAGACCGGCCGTCCCAGTCCGGCCCACGCAACCCAGGTATTGATCTACATGTACGCCCTTCCCAAGGCCTTGGAGCGCTACAGGGGGCTGAGCATCGCCGGGCAGGTGGCCTACCCCGACCACGTGGTCGACATCCCAGCCGAGGCGGTCGACGGGAGGCTTGTCGAGAACCTGGGCGGCCTCATGCGCCGGCTGGCCTCGGAGATGCCGGCCAGGCGGGTGGCCAGCCCCGGGGAGTGCCGGTTCTGCGAGATCACGCCGGCGGACTGCCCTGAACGTGCCGACGAGGGCCCTCCGGAGGAAGGCGTCACCGACGATTTCTAGAGGGGAGCTGAGAGCGATGGAAGCGTTGACCCTGATCCTGCACAAATCCAAGGACACCAAGAACAAGGTGGTCTGCGGCACCAAGGACGGCAGCGTCATCCAGAGCGTCTACGTCGACAAGGACGTGCTGGGGGACGCCCCGCCGGCCACCATCCAGGTCGTCATATCCCCTCAGTAGGGCTGGGAATAGCCCTTGAGGCGGCGCGCCCGTGCTGTGCGCTCCGGCCGCCGCCGCCCTGGTGAAACCTGAAGAAAGGGAGCTCTCCAAAGGAGGGGGAGGACGAACGCCAACGGCGAAGGCCGGGCTGGTTTCAGCTCGGCCTTTTTGCGTCCGCAGGTGCGCCAACGAACGGTACTCTCAAGGAGGAGAGAAATTGAAGATCCATCCGAAATTTCCCAAGGGTCGCCGCCGCGACCCGAAGCGCCAGGCGGAGCTGCTCATCTATGAGAAGCTGAAGGCCAGCAACGTCCCCGGGTACGCCCTGTACGAGGTCCGTGTCGACCAGCACTGCCGCGAGCTGGACTTCCTGGTCCTCTTGGAGGGTGCCGCCCGGATCGGCATCGAGCTCAAGGGCGGCCTCTACCGCCTGGTGGGCGGCGAATGGCAGCTGCTCACCCCTGAGGGCTGGCAGAAGGTGCCCAATCCCATCTCTCAGCTTTGGGACGCCGCCATGGGGTTGAGGGACACCCTGGGCGAACGCCTGAACCACAAGAGCTTCATTATCCCGGTACTGTCGTTTCCCGACATGGAGCCGGATCAGGATATCGCTGACCGGGCCTCCGCGGCCAAGGTCCAGGTCATCTGGGGGACGGAGCGCTTCGTGGAGCGCCTGGTGGAGCTGGCGGAGGTCAGCGACGTGTTCTACCCACCCTCGGCCGAGGACATCAAGACCGAGATCGAGGCCATTGTCCCCGGACTAACGGGCGACCCTGCGCCGTCTGAGATGGATCTGCAGGCCCGCCAGGTGATCATCCAGCACGTGGATACGGTCAACGTCTACACCACCGGCGCGGTAGACCCGCAACAGGAGGTGCCGCACAACGAAGGGTGAGCCAGCTCCCTGCGCCGAATGCCGGGGCCGCCCATGCGGATGGCTCCGGCTCTACCCTCGTTCACGAAGCAGACCTAACCGAGAGGGGTTGAGACAACTACTTTCGTAGGTTTCGTTTGCTTGTAAGGGATGTCTTATGCCAGCGCGGCACCGGGCCTCCAGCTTCTTCAGATAGAGAGGCATATTACTTTCAAGAGAATAAAACGAGTAAGGGCAGCCGAAATCCGGCTACCCATCGGGACCAGCTCGCTACCCCAACCCTCCCGGCGGACGCCCTCCCGGCCCGGAACGGAAAAGGTGGAAGAGGACTCCGTCCAGGCCCAAGCGGGTCACAACCAACCCCCGGATGGTACTGCTTCCACCTTCACCTTCGGTCGGGCAACTCACCCCGACCTCCCGATGATGGCCCGCCCGTGTTGACCATCTTTGGTGGAGGATACCTTCGCGATGACCACTCACCCAGCCGGTCCCCTGTCCGGATGCCGACGCCGGACGGGAGTAGTGCCGCCGTACAGCAGTCCGTCAGGGACTGCGCCATGGATGGTGATGATGGCCCCATCCAGGCCGCCTGACGGCGGTGAGAACACCGGGAGACGCCCTCCCGAGGGGGTGCCCTGTGCCTCCCCCTTGGTCGGACGTATTCGGCCATGGTTTATATATCTGAGGTATCCCCGTGGCACCCTGCCCCGTGCCTCCCCCAGGGCCAACTACGCAAGACGTACTTTATGCCGACGTGGTTTGGCTCAGGGAGCCAGGGTGACCGGCCGGCCATAGTACGACCACACGTCGGCACCGAAAACGCCGCCCTGCTTCAACCGGCTCAGGGTCGTGGTGAGCATCCTGGGCAGTGGCTGGGAGTCGGCCCCCGCGTCGAACGCCGCAAATCGGAAGGCCCATTCGGCCCGGTCATCGCGGCATGCGACGAGGACCGGGAGATTGTCCCTGCGGTGCGGAGACCCATATTTGGCGCAGCGCGGTTTTACGGCCTCGTACGTCCGGTCGGAGAGCTCCACCTCCAGACGACACCACATCCTTCCCCATGGCGTCAGGACGAGAAGCAGCCCGTCCGGGTCGATGCGCCGTCCGTCGGCCAGGGTGGTCCTGGCCTGCCACCCGGGGGCGATAGCACAACCCGCCTTGCGAGCCTGGCCAAAGATTTCGTAGACAATGTCCTCATGCTGGTAGAGCCACCGGTTCTCAATTCTGCCGGCGCAGGTGCGGTCGCATCGCCTATTGCATGTGCGTTCGTGCACCCACGTCTTGAGGCGTCCCAGCTTGGTCCGGCGGAAGAGGTCCTCCGGCCGTCCCCCGTGGGCATAGCAGAACCAGGCCCGGCCGGAGAGCGTCAAGTCGTAGCGATGCGCCCCCTGGCCCTGCTCCGAGAGTGTGAGCGGGACGTCCTTCGGCCACCTCTTGGGCCTCTCGGCCCGCCCGAACTCCTTGACCACCTCGACTAGGCCCAATCCTTCGAGGCACTTCAACCGCTTCCCGGTTTCTTTGCCTCCCGGATTCTCGCCCATCAGGCTCCGGTAGTGAGCGACAGCGCCACAGGGGAATATGCCCACCAGGGTCAGCAGCTCGAAGAGCATGTGGCCGCGGCGTCCGGCCCAGAGGCTGCGAGCCAGGACGTTCTCCACTTTCCGGGTCCCCAGCTTCCTGGTGCTCATCGAAGGGCGCAGGCGATCAATCGGCTCAAGAAGCGGGGGGATCCCCTCCGGCGCCACGCCGGTCAAGGCCGAGACGGCGTCGGAGACGCACCAACCGTTGCCGCCGTAGTACCACCCTGCAATGCTGCCGGACTCTACCCACGGGTCCAGGACGGCGTGGGCCATGCAGAGGGCCCGCGCTGCACCCCACTCACCGTTAGCCACGAAGGCGAGTCCCGCAGGGTAAAAGGGATAGTTCGGTTCAATGGACTGGGCCTGCATAGCCTCCGGCAGGGCCTCCAGCCTCTCGAACAGTTCCCGCTGGGTGTCCATCATGGATGCCCAGCAGAACACCAGGTACGCCGGAGCACGATGCTCCGGGTGGCGGTATTCCGCGGCTGCGATCATTGGTTGCCTTTCGTACCAGTGAATTTTCCACAATCTCCATCTTCCCGTAGCATAGAAGAGGGAAACTGCGTTTACTGCCTCCACCTTGGAAAAATCATAGAGGATCAGGTTGCCCAGGCCATCGGGCCGGCACCAACTCCGCTCTTCCTCGGTGGCCTCGAAATGGTCCAGGCCTGTCTCAGTGAAACGGACCAACGGGACCGCCGGCAGGAGGCACCCCAACTCGTGGGTTTCCACAAATCCCTGCCGCTTCAGGTCACGCAATCCCCGCTTCACCTGGTCCTCAGACAACGAGGTACCAGTCACCACCTGGCTGGCGCTGGTTAGCACGGTACAAAAGAGCTCGTTACCCACCTGGTCAGCCCGCGCGGGTGGAGAAATGCTGGTTTGCATTGCCATGCGTCACCTCCTTTCACCCCAGCATACCCACCGGCGGAGCTCCCACGTTTGCTCTGAGAACTAAAAATCGCGAACCGGCTCCCCTGATACAGAATGAAGGAGGAGGTGAGCCATGGTTGAGAGATCGCATTTCGGCGGTGAGTACTACGACGACTATGAGGACTACGAGGACGAAGACGAGCTCGACCACCCGGAGGACGACCCTGACAGGGGTAGGTAACGGCTGAAATTGGCCCGGAACGAACCTTGGGAAGGCGCCGGGGTTTCCGGCATTCTGGTGTCAGCTACGCAACCGGACGCCGGAGGTTCCCCGTGCGCCTTCCCAGAGAAACCTATCAATTTCAGCAAACTATTGAAACGCATTTACCTCACCTCTCTCAGCCACAGTTGACCGGTCTGGTCCTGTGGGTCTGTGGGGCCATCCTCGCCGGCAGCGCCTGTCAGAACGCCGTCGCCTCCGCCCTCTCGCCCTGGGGCAGATGGAACAACCTACGCCAGTATCTCCGGGAGTGGCTCTACGACGGCAGCGACCGGACAAGCCCCTGCCAAACCCAACTGGACGTAACTCTCTGCTTCGCGCCGCTGCTTCGCTGGGTCCTCGCCTGGTGGCGCTCCGGTAGACTGGCCCTGGCCATCGACCCCACTCTCAAGGGCGATCAGACCACCGCCATCGTCATCAGCGTCCTCTACCGCAGTTGCGCCATCCCCGTGGCCTGGCGCATTCACCCCGCCACCCAACGCGGCTCCTGGATGGACCCCACCGTGGAACTGCTTAAGCAACTGGCGCCAGCCGTTCCCCATGAAATGTCCGTGATCGTCCTCTGCGACCGGGGCATATCCAGCCCCAAGCTGTGGCAACAGATACGCGCCCAGGGCTGGCGCCCCTGTATGCGCTACCGGAAGAACATCACCTTCTGCGCCGACGGCGGCAAACGATTGCCCGCCCTGCGTTTCCTTTCCCGTCCCGACACCGCCTGGGTCGGCCAGGGCACCGCCTTCAGCACCCCCAACCGCGCAGCGCCGTTGCACCCTGCTGGCCGTCTGGTACGCCGAGCAGGAGGAACCCTGGGTCATCCTCACCGGCCTGCCTCCAAAGGAAGTCGGCGTCAGTTGGTACGCCTTGCGCTTCTGGATCGAACTGGGCTTCAAGGCCATCAAGAGCCTGGGCTGGAAGTGGGACAAGACCCGGCGCACCGATCCGGCACGCATCTCCCGGCACTGGCTGGTGCTGCCGGTGGCGACGCTTTTGGCCCTGGCCTACGGCACCAGGGTGGAAGACGCCCAGGACCGCAGGATCGCCCCAGGCAATCTGCGGACGCCGCCCAAGACGCTGGCTTCCAATCACCGGGACCCTCGGAGCCGTCCGGCGCGCACCGTCAGCGTGATCCGCCACGGCGTCGGCTGGCTCAGGCGGTTGCTGCTCAAAGGACGCCTCTGGAGCCGCATCTGGCTGCTGCCCGAACCCTGGCCGGAACCCAAGCCCAACCTGGAGGCCACCCATCATGCCCCCTCGTAGCAGCCGTTACCTACCCCTGTCAGGGAGGACGACCAGGAGGAATACCAAGACCCCAGCGCAGACTTCGACGGCGGGGATGATGCCGCCGCAGAGGATTTCCAGGGGCAGCACGACCAGGTCGAGCACCAGCTGGAGCACGCCGTGGACGACACCACCCAGGTAGGCTTCGACGCCCTGCCTGGATGGAGGAGGAAAGCCCGCGGCCGCAGGAGAGGCACGTTTGTGCCACCGGATATGAGGACGTACCGGTGGCCGGTGTTCGTCAGGGTGGCGGACCTGCAGAACCAGGGCAACCAGTAAAGCAAAGTTATGCCCGTATCCGGCCCGTGCAGAGGCGACTAACCGGTGAGTCCGCCCCAGAATGTATGCTCATGGTGAGGCGTGTCGTATGGACCAAGGCCGGATGGACACTGGTGCGTATTGCCCGGTCGATAGCATGGTCCGGGAGACTTGCGACGGCATCATTGGTGACGCCCCGACCGGGGCGATCCCGTTGGGGAGATTGTTACAGTCCGCGACTCCCTCCGGCGATGGGCCTACAAGGCAATCGTGGAGGCGGTGATGAGCAGAGGCAAGAGCAGCGCGAAACCCACGGAGCTGCCCCAGCTGAACCTGAATTCGGCGGGCATCGACGTGGGCGCCACCAGCCATTTCGTCGCGGTTCCCGCCGGTCGCGCAGAGCAGCCGGTGCAAGAGTTTGAGGCCTTTACGGCGGACCTGTACCGGCTGGCCGAGTGCGGCGTGGAGACAGTGGTGATGGAATCCACTGGGGTGTATTGGATTCCTCTGTTCGGAGTTTTGGAGGAACGGGGATTCCAGGTCATGCTGGTGGACCCTCGGCGCATCAAGAACGTGCCCGGTCGCAAGACCGATGTGCTGGACTGCCAGTGGCTGCAGCAGCTGCACACCTACGGGCTGCTGTCGGGGGCCTTCCGGCCTGACGGGGACATTCGCCGCCTGCGCAGCTACCTGCGGCAGCGGGCCATGCTGGTGGAGTACGCCTCCCATCACGTCCAGCACATGCACAAGGCGCTGACCCAGATGAACGTGAAGCTGCAGCACGTCATCAGCGACATCACGGGCAAGACCGGCATGGACATCATCGAGGCCATAGTGCAGGGCGAGAGGAATCCCCGCAGGCTGGCCCGGCTGCGCGACCCGAGGATCAAAGCGGACGAGAAGACCATCGCCAGGTCGCTGCGGGGGCACTGGCGAGAGGAGCACGTCTTCGAGCTGACCCAAGCACTGGAGCTGTACCGGACCTATCAGGACAAGATTGCCCAGTGCGACCGGGAGATTGAAGCCCAGTTGGAGGAGTTTGAAGACCGCAGCGACGGCGAACCTCCGGCTCCCAATGGCAAGAGGCGCAACCAGAAGAACGCGCCCCGCTTCGATGTCCAGAGCCAGTTGTACCGGATGACCGGGGTGGACCTGACCCGTATCGACGGGGTGGACGGTTTCACGGCGTTGAAGGTGGTCAGCGAAGTCGGCACGGACATGACGAGATGGCCCAGCGCCAAGCACTTCGCCTCCTGGCTGGGGCTGAGCCCCGACAACCGCATCACCGGCGGCAGAGTGATCAGCTCCCGGACCAAGGCCAACGCCAACCGTGCGGCGGCGGCGCTGCGACTGGCGGCCAACGCGCTGCATCGCTCCGATAGCGCCCTGGGTGCCTTCCTGCGCCGGAAGAAGGCCCATCTGGGAGCGCCCAAGGCCATCACGGCCACGGCACACAAGCTGGCCCGAATCATCTACTCCATGCTGCGCTACGGCCAGCAGTACGTGGACGCCGGAGCCGAATACTACGAGAGTCAGTACCGGCATAGAGCACTGCGCGCCGCAAGACAACGGGCGGCGCAACTGGGCTACCAGTTGGTGCCATTACCAAGTCCCCTGGCCTCCGATTTTCCCCACCCTTCAGTGGTCGCCTCGGTGTGACATCTTTTGTTAGTGGGGAGTTCGGACATCGCATCTGTTACAGGCGGGCCAGCACGATATCCCCATCCGGGAGCATCGGCACCACGTCGTCTGGGCCTGTCAGCATGTCCTCCAGAAGAGCCAGTATCCGTCGCCCCAGTCTAAGGACGTCTTCAGCGCTGAGCCCGTAAATGCTGATCAAGTGGGCCAGGTCCAGAAAAGCGAGGCAGAGAGGGCATACCGCGATGCTCTGGCGGTTCCAAGGCGTCATCACCTTAATCTCTCCGGAGCAGTTTCCGCAGGAGCGGGACTGGAGGACCTTCTGATATGCGCCGGCCTTCAGCTCCTCTTTTCGCCGCACCCGTCGCTCTGTCTCATCCACCAACGGGTCAAGGGTGTGCTCCGGAAGCCCGGCCTCCTGTGCCAGCCCTTTGACCTGATCTATCCAGTGGCTTCTCATCGCCTGTATCCGCACTTCTATATCCATGCTGCCTTCTAAGGGTTGCCTCGACATCTGCGTTCCTCCTTCGGAGCGGCTGGGAGACCCTCTCCCAGTATTACAACGCTTGGTGTGGAATAGGTGATGTTACCAAGCAAGCAAGTCAGCAAAAGCCAGTGATGGGCGGCCCAGTTGCCGGTTCAACCAGATACAGAAATTGTGCAACGCGGCTTTGGCCGCCACCCTGGTTTGAAAGCCTTCCAGTTGGTGCGGGCGTTCCCAGTCCAACCTGAAGGCATGGTGGAGCTTGTCGAAGACGGTCTCCACCATCTGGCGTATCCCAGCCAGCCACCGGCGTAATTCTTTGGGCCAAGGATTCCTGCTGTTGCGCCTGGGCGGACAGATTACCCGGGCTCCATAGCAGTCTCGCCACCGCTGTGCCGCCGCCTGGCCCTCAAAGCCTTTGTCCACTACATACCAGCCCCGGGCTGGCTCCCCCAAAGTGGGCAACCTGGGATGGGGAGTATGCCGGAAGGCGAAGAAGTCTTCGGCCAGGGTCTGGTCTTTGACGCTGGCTGGGGCAAAGCTGAAGCCGGTGATGACGCCCTCGGGATTGACCGAAAGCAGCAGGTGGAAGCCTTCATACCAGCCCAGACGGTTGCTCCAGCCAATGTCAGCCTGCCCGGCCAGCCAACCGGCGCCCCGGCGTTTGGCCGACCTGGTGGGAACACCGGAACTGTCCAGGGCTTCGTAGAGACAGCGCTGTCCTTGCAGCAAGTCCACCAGGTGATGGGAGAAAGCCACCTGGATTCCGTAGTGGCGCCGGGTCAGCCGGTTGAACTGGCTCCGGCGGGGGAGCGCCGGGAAAGCTGACCGAAGTCGGCAGAGGGCATAACGATAGAAGTCCCTTTCACTACGGAAGCGTGCCCACTGACTGAAGATGACCAGGGTAACTACCTCGCTCCTGGTCAGAGAAGCCCTGGGGCCGGGGGTACACTCGGGCTGGGATTGGCATTTGCAAAAATCATCTGCCATGACATAGAGTGTCGTGAGGAAGGTGTCCGTATTCACCATAGCTTGGCCTCTTTCTTGACTGGTTAGAAGCTAACTATCGGCTATGGATGCCTTCCTTTTCAAATACCAGCTTACAATTCACACCAAGCGTTAAACTACTGAGGCGTGAATGGATAGGTAAACAATTTCGTCATTGCCGCGAAGGCGGCAATGACGGTTTTCTGGATCGGGAAGTTTACTAATTCATTCACGTATCAGTAAAGCCAAGGTAGGATGTGCATTTGCGGAGTGCTGGGAATTTGGCTGGGAGCCCTTCGGCCCTTGATTGCAGGACGGTCCGGCAGCGCCGTTTGACTTCATCCTTCCGGCTGGACAGCCCGCTGAGGAAGTTGCTGACCCTCTCCTGCACCAGGGCCTTGGTCCCCAAGCACAGGTTCCCGGCCGCCTCCTCCCTCAGCCAGCCCCGAATCGCTTCACCGGCGTTGAAGTCCGGGCTGTAGCCAGGCAGGTTCACCAGCTGCAGACCCAGCCCGGACGTCCCCAGATACGCCCGCACCGCCTCGCCACGGTGGGCCGGAGCATTGTCCCAGATCACCTTCAGTGGCCCGGAGTAACTCTCCCTCAGTTGATTCAGGAAGGCCGCAGACGTTCCGGCATTGCTGTTGCCCTCCAGTTCCATCCACGCCACCTCCCCGGTCTCCAGGCACACCGCCGAGTAGTAACTGGCCTTCTCGCCGCGCCGCGGGCTGGTCGAGTCCACCAACGCCGGTTCACCCTTCAGCACCCACTTGCCCTGAAGCTCGGCACCCACCCGGAAATGAGCCTCGTCGGCAAAGAATATCTTGGCCCTGTTCCGTCGCGCTTCCTCCGTCAGGGTGGCGTACTCCGCCACGAAGGACTCCCGCTTCCTTTCGTCGGCCTTGGCCAATCGCTTCTTGGGACGCTTCAGAACGAACCCCAACCGGTGCAGATAGTTCAGGCAACCGCTGCGGCTCAGGCTGATGCCGAATTGCTCCGAGACAAAACTGATGAACCACCTTCCTCCTGAGCCTGCCGAAGGGTCCAGTTGGCGAGTTCGATGCCAGCCATGGCAGGGAGTTCCTGCACCGCCGCCTTCAACTCCGTCTGCTGCGTCTCGCCGAGGGCGGTGGGGAACCCCCGGACTGCTCGAAAATCAAGGCGGCTGGCCCGCCCTCGCTAAAGGCGGCGGCCCTCCTGAGCCTGTCGAAGGGCCGCTGCTGTGCGGATCCCGTCCCAGGGCCTGCGCCGTACCAGAAGCCGTCCATCTTTGGGCCAGGAGCCAGATGGCGTGCCATCTCCTGAGCTTGTCGAAGGGCCCGCTCCCGGGGCGTGGGTGCCAGAATAAGCCGCCTCCGCAAGTCCTTGACTCCCATCTACCATTGTTCGAGAAACCGGTCTATCTCCCTCACCCCCATCACCAACCCCTCGCAATTTCTGAGGCCAGCTACCTCGGTTCCTTCACAAATTTACCCCATGCGTCTGCGCATTTCACCTTAGCTTTGGTTTAGTAAGACTGAATTGCGAACTTTTCGCTGGGAAGTCCTTATCTAAGCCCGAATCCACCGAGGGGATAAGGGCGGGCTGGTCAGACAAGTGACGGGAGGGGGTGTAAGAGACTGCAGGGCCTTGATCCCGGTGGATTTGGATGGGGTGCGGAATGTGGGGGACACAAAAAGGGGGACGTTGGCAGCCCGAAATGGCGGCGAAAGGCAAGAGCAACAGGGCGGAGAGCGGCATGAGACACAGGGGGCCAGCCCGGCGGGCATCGGCAGGCGATTGGCCAGTCTGCTCGACGGGTCTGACGCCCGCGGCGCCGTCAGGCCCTCAGGAAGGGAGTGGCAGGGTTCGCAACCGGGCCAAAGCGCCAGTGAACTGGTCTTCCCACGGCCAATGCCGTGGGAGATGCAGTATGAGACGGCGGGCCCTGCGGGTGATGCGTCCGGCCAGGGAGAAGAGGCGGCACCGGAGGGTCTTGGTGGTCATCACCCCCTCGTCCAGGCCGATGCGCGCGGTCCAGCGGGCCAGGTTATGAGCCATGACCTGTACTGCCAGCCAGGCTCCGTTGGCGGCGAAGCGCCCCGAGGGGAGATGGTTGAGTCCCACGCCGTACTTGAGGTCCCGGATGGCGTTCTCGATCCCGGCGTGGCGGCGATGGTCGGCCTCCAGTTCCAGGGTGTCTCCCTGCCGGTCGGTGATGAAGGCGTGATAGCTGTATTTGGCGAACAGCGCCAGTTGGGAGCCGGGGGAGGGCCTCACCCGCCGGACGACGAGCCTCACCGGAGTGGCGTCGGGTTCAGTCCTGAAGGGAGTATAGACCGTCTCGGCCACGTCGGCCCCGCCGTCCATCCAGTAGGATATGGGCTTCCAGTCCGCCTCGGGTATGGCCTCTATGAGATTGCGCAGGCTCTGGCGCAGGCGGACGGTGATGGAGAAGCGGACCTTCTGCTGGCGGCAGACCCGGACCACGGGATGGGTATAGAAGCCGCTGTCGGCCCGCATCGTAAGCTGTCCCTTGGCCCCGGCGTAGCGCACCCGGCTCACCGTCTCCCGCAGGAAATGACCAGCGCCCCGGCCGGTGTTGGCCTGTCCCTCCCGCAGCCGGGCCATCAACACGTCGCCAGTGCCGGCGGCCACGGCCAGCAGCGGGTGATAGCCCCGCCGGTGGGTGTAGCCGTGGTGGCGGGCACCCTCCTTGGCCAGGCCGTAGCAAAGTTATGCCCGTATCCGGCCCGTGCAGAGGCGACTAACTGCTGAGTCCGTCCCAGCGGTCACGACGTGACATCTCAAGTTAGTGGGGAGCAAAGTTATGCCCGTGCCCGGCCCGTGCAGAGGCGACTAACTGGTGAGTCCGCCCCAGCGGTCACGGCGTGACATCTTAAGTTAGTCGGGAGGTCTCGCAGATGGTGGAGTCCAGGTCGATGGTGAATGGTGCGTCGCCGGGACCGGCCCCGGCAGCCCAGGCCCGGGCCAGCAACTCCCGGCTCACCCGGTCCAGCTGGCGGACGTGGCCCCACCGGAAGCTGCGCAGGCAGGTGCCCAGGGTGGACGGGGCCTTGACCACGCAGCCCAGGACGCCGGCGGTCCCACCGCTGCGCAACGCGTCGGCGTCGTCGATGCAGTCGCCCCCGGCCAGGGCGGAGGCCACCAGGGTCATCAGCTTGTCGCCGGTGTTGGCCCGCCCCGGGGCGTGGCCCAGGTCCAGACACCGGTCAGCCAGTTGGGGCAGACCCAGGCGCCGGGCCAGGGTGGCGGGAAGCATCAGCCCGGCGTTGGCCACCAGGCGGTGATCGTCGAAGGCGATTTGGATGCGGTCGGGGTGGCTGCGTGGTAGCATCTAAAAGGTGCTCCTTCTCTGGGGTCGGTTTTTCGATCAAAACCATTATCCCAGATACACGGGAGCACCTTTTTACCCCCACAAACCTCCTCAACAGTAACTGTTCAGAGTTGAGGGGAAAGCAAGAGCCTGCGGCATTCCAATAGGGGATTTAGGCCCCGGGCCCGCCAGGTTCCAAAGAGGGATGCCAGGGCCATTTTGCTGCCGCTGCCTTGTTCCGAGCGGGTTCCGCCGCTGATTTTCCGGCTGATCACCAGATGACGCAGGCTCCGTTCTGCGGCGTTGTTGTCCGATGGAGCCTCCGGGTGGGACACGAAGACGAACAGTTCCTTGATGTGCCGTTCCATCCGCCGGCAGAGCTTGGCCTGCACCGCCAACGGGTCTTCCAGGAAAGGACGGCACAGCTTCAGCAACCGCTTCTCCAACGCCAACTGCCCGCGGGACGGCGGCCGTCTCCCCGCTGAAGCCCACCCCCGGGCCTTGGCGTGAAGCCGCTGCACTCCCAAGGCCCACTTCGCCAGGACCGGGTCTTCCGGGTACAACTCCTTCAGTTTGTGGATGTCCCGCAGCAGGTGGGCCCAACATCTCTGTTTGAGTCCGGGGTAGTGGTGGTAGGCCACGTAGAAGTCGCTCACCAGAATCCCTGCGAAGGACTCTCCCAAGACCTCATCCACCACCTCCCCGCCCCGGCCACGGCGCAGGAAGTACCGCTCCGTGGCTGTGCTGAAGGTCCAGACGTAGCCGTTGACCCCGTTCTCCCGCCAGCCGGTCTCGTCAGCGTGCACTACCGGACTGCTACGGATGCGCTCCAGAATCCCGCCCACTTCCGGTCCTGCTTGCCTGGCAACCTGGTGGACGGCACGGACGATGGCCCCAAGGCTCAGTTTCAACTGATGCACCGTTCGCAGATACCATTGGATGGTCCTTACGGGCAGCCGGCCCTCTTCCCGCAGGGTCACGATCAGGCTCACCAGGTTGGCTCCAAGACGTTGACGGCCCGCGGCCAGACCTTGCAGAGGGTCCTGGGGCAGCCGCCGTTTCCGGCACAGGGGACACGTCCGGGCTATGAAGACGTGTTCTGTGACCTCCACCGGCGCCGCCGGAAGTTCGATGACTTCTCTGGTCCGCTGCACCCAACCCCCGCTCAGGGTGGTATGGCATTCGGGGCAGGACCCCGGGGCGTGGACCACCCGCCGGGTGGCTTTCATCCGCGGCCGGGCAAAGCCGTGGGGACGCTTCCGGCGCGGTTTCTTCTCCTGCTCCGGCATCTTCTTGCGCCTGGCGGCCGGCTTGTGGCCCGGCATCCCAACCCTTGGACCGGCGGCGGACAGCCGGGCCTCCAAGCTCTCCACCCACTGCCGCAGTTCGGCATTGGTGTCCTGCAGCTCCGCTATCACTGCCAGCAGGGTTTCCCGGCTCGCCTTGGTCAGGTCCAGTCCCGTTTCCATTGTCCTTTTATGCCACAACCACGCCTTGGGCGCCAGTGTTTTTCAGCGGAACCGTGGGCTCGCTAAATTCGCCTCATCGACTCTGAACAGTTACCCTCAACACCTATCCCTTCGGTGGATTCGGGCTAAGCCCTACACTTGTCCGAGGTGCGCTCGGTAAGAGAAGCCCGGGTAGGTCGCCGTAGAACTGGTCGTCGTCGACGGCCGTTTCAACAGAGGCGTAAACCCTGCCGCCTTGAATAGCGTTTTTGGGCCGGGTTGAGATAATCTTCCAGTGGGGCAAGGACTATCGAGAGGAAAGAGCGTGGGAACTGCGAACATCACCATCGAGGTGGACGAGGCGGCAGCGAGAGCCTTTGCCGAGGCCTCTCCCAGCGAGCAGCAGAAGTTGCAACTTCTGCTCAGCTTCCGGCTGCAGGAACTGACAGCCAAGCCGGGCAGGCCGCTGCAGACAGTCATGGATGAGATCGGCAAGGCGGCCGAGGCCCGCAGTCTGACGCCGGAGATTCTGGAGAATCTCTTGCGTGACGAGAAATGTGCGGGCCGTGCTGGATACCAACGTAACGGTCAGCGCCGCACTGTTGCCACGGTCCACGCCACGGCGAGCGTTTGACCAAGTCCTAGAGCAAGGCGCCTCGCTTATCTCTCTTGCCACGCTGGCTGAGCTGAACGAGGTCCTCCGCAGACCCCGATTCAACAGTTATCTGAGAGAGGAGGGTCTTTTCGTTCCCGCTACCATCGTCCGTCGTAACCAACCCGTCTTCCCGGCGAAAGCCGGGAGCCAGGGAGCCTCGACAAGAGTCGACCGTGCCTTCACCGAACCTATCTGGATCCCGGCCTGCGCCGGAATGACGGTTTGAGGGCATTTTACCCCGAGAGAATAGGCCTTGCCTCTGAAGTTGGTTATTCGCAGCACACGGCTGTATAGTGCTACGTGCCGCAAATCCAATGACGAGGAATGAGATGGCCACAGGCTTCTCCAGCTCGGGGGTTTCTCGATTTGAAGACCGGGACCTGGGAGCGCCCCGAGTCCGGTGTGAAGTGGGTATGCCCCTATCCGGACAGCGGAACGTCGGTCATAACCGATGGCACCCGGACATTCCGCCGCTGATCGAGATTGAACCCGGCGGCGAGGTGATCCTGGAGTCACCGGGTTACGACGACTATCAACTCCGGGACGACGATAGCACCGCTGACGTGGCCGCCATGGACTTGACCCGGGTGCATCCGTTGGCGGGGCCAGTGGCGGTGCGAGGCGCCGAGCCCGGCGACCTGCTGGTGGTGGACCTCCTGGAGCTGTCCCCCCTGAGCGGAGTAGGCTACTCCTGTGTTATCCCTGAGATCGGGGGCATATTACGGGACGTTTACCCCGAGGCCTATAAGTCGGTCTGGTACATGAGAGGCAACGTCTATGCCGAGTCCCGGCACATCCCCGGAGTGCGCATTCCCGCATTGCCCCATCCGGGAGTGATCGGCGTGGCGCCGTCGCATGAGATGCTGGCCCGGTGGAACGAGCGGGAAGCCCCGTTGGCTGCGGACGAGCGGGCCTACCCGCCCCACGCCGCGACCGCGTTGTTTCGCGGCGTTGGTCCGGCGCAACATGCTTCGATGGCGGCAGAAGCCGCCAGGACGGTGCCGCCACGGGAAAACGGCGGCAACGTTGACATCAAGAACCTTTCCAGCGGCTCCAGGATATATTTCCCGGTATTCGTGCCAGGGGCCCTGCTCTCCGTTGGCGACCTGCATTTTGCCGAGGGCGATGGCGAAGCGACCTGGAACGCCATCGAGATGGATGGCGTGACCTGGCTGCGGGCGGGCCTCATCAAAGGAGGGGCCACGAAGTACAACGTCCGCACTCCAATGTTTCAACCGGGCCCGGTCGAACCCCAGTTTGGCAACCGGTATCTGACCTTCACCGGCTTCAACTTCCGGGGCAGCCAGCAGGCTTTCAACGATTGCACCATGGCCGCTCGGGAAGCGATGCTGCAAGCCATTGACCACCTGACCAACTTCGGCTACACCGGAGAGCAAGCGTACACTCTATTGAGCGTCGCTCCGATAGAGCTCCGCATCAGTGGAATCACCGACGTACCCAATGCCTGCGTTACCTTGTATCTGCCGCTGGACATTTTTGATCAAGGAATTTTGCCGAGCGAATAAGGTCCTGCCACGGCCTGACAACCCGGGCTCGGCAGATTGGCGACCAACAAGGACCGACTACAGAGAGGTGCAGCTATGGCGGAGAGTCCGAAGAGTATCGTACAGGAAGCTATCGACGTCGCCATTGGAGAACGCGGGGAAATCGGGGTTCAGGTCGCAGCTTACCTGGACAGCGAATTGGTCATCGACCAGTGGGGAGGGTTGGCTGATGAAACCACCGGCCGGGAAGTTGATGGCGACACCCTCTTCCCGGTGTTTTCCAATATAAAGGCGATGACGGCAACAGCGCTCCACATTCAGGCGGAGCGGGGGCTGGTGGACTACTACCAGCCGGTGGCCAAATACTGGCCCGAATTCGGCAAGCACGGCAAAGACAAAGGCACGGTGTTCGATGCGTTGACCCATCGCATCGGGGTCCCCCTGATGCCCGTGGGAGTCACTCCGGAGTTGATGTGCGACTGGGACTGGATGGTGGGGCAGATCGCGGAGATGCATCCACTCTTTGAGCCGGGAACCCGAAGCGGCTACATGGCCTACACCTTTGGCTGGGTGGTAGGCGAGGTCGTGCGTCGTACCGATCCGATGCACCGGCCCTTCGGTCAGTTCATCCAGGAAGAAATCTGCCAACCCCTGGGCATCACCGGCCTGTGGGCCGGAATTCCACCCGAGGTTGAGCCCCGGGTGGCTAAACTTACCAATTTACCGGAAGTCCCCTCCGGCGCTCCGGGCATCCCTCCCGATTCTCTGCGGTTTCGGGCCTCTCCGCCGGTGGTGGGGACTAACCAGGAGGTGTTTGGCCGCTCTGATGTGCGCCAGGCTTGTATCCCCGGAGCCCAAGGGATCATGAATGCGCGGAGCCAAGCCCGGTTCTACGCTATGCTGGCCAATGGCGGTGAGCTGGACGGCGTGCGCCTTCTTTCCGAGGACCGGGTGCGGACCTTCCATATACCCCGTCCCCCCAGCGATTACGACCAGGTGAGTGGCAGACCCCATCATGGGACCATCGGAGGCTTCCACTTCGCCGGTAGTCCCGGCATGGGCGCCATGGGCAGCAACCGCCTGGCTTTCGGCCACAACGGGGCCGGCGGCTGTCTGGGCTGGGCCGATCCTCAGCACCGGCTGGCGGTTGCTATTCACCATAACCGCATGGTCCCCCACGGCCCTCCCGAAGAAAGCCCGCTGACACCCATTGGCGGAGCGGTGAGAAAGGCCCTGGGGATACCCGGGTAGCTTCGCCATCAACTTTCTGGGGCGTTTCGTTTGCTTGCAGGGGACACCACTCATTGGATACCCCTCTCTCATACGCTATCCCTTGGAAGCAAATGACGGTACCGCTGGATTAGCGGAACGAGAACAATCCCCGAATGGGGCGGCCTCGGGGCCGCTCCCGGGCAAACCGACGGAAGTAGCACGATGGACGATAGGCCGAATTTGCCCGAGGTTCGGGAGTTGCTCCGCATAATCGATGCAGCCATGAGCGGCTTGCTGGAATTGAAGGCGGTCAGGACAAGGAACCTCCCCGTTGGCGATATTGCGGAATTGCTGGTTAGCGCGTGTCTTGATTTGACACTCGCAGAAACCATTCAGCCAGGGTTTGACGCCACAGATAGCAGCGGCACCCGTTACCAGATAAAGGGGATCAAGTCGCCGGGCCGGTTGCGCTCAAGCCCTATCAGACAACCCTACGATTTTGAGTTTGTGATTGTAGTGATATTTGACCACGGTTACACCGTTCGCAGCGTTGTGAAGATTCCGCGGGACGTATTGTTCACGACACAGGGTTTGATGCAATGGTCAAAAAGATTGAACGCTTACCAAGTGGCTTGGAAAGAGAGCATAACGTATAACGACGGCATAGAGAATCTGATGAACACCTTTCGTCAGCGTGCGCCCGACTGGTGCAACCTGTAGTAACGCATAAGGCGACTCCCGTCGAGCCATCGCCAAACCGCCCGGCGGGAGTCGCGGAGGGAATATGGGCGATGAGATGTTGCTTTACTACGGTCGGGGGGCCACGGCGGCCGGCCATCATTGTTAGAGAATATCCAGGGGCGTCGAAAAGCAGGTAGGAGGGCAGACGTATGGCAGACCTGAATATTGCGACCCTTTCCGGCGGCTACGCCGTCATCAGCGAGGCGGCAGCCGAGGACTTCAGGGGCAGCCTGCACGGGGAGTCGCTGCGCCCCGGCGACGCTGGGTACGACGGCGCGCGACGGATCTGGAACGCCATGATCGACAAGCGGCCCGCCCTGATCGCCCGCTGCAGCGGAACGGCCGACGTGATCAACTCGGTCAACTTCGCCAAGGAGAACGGCCTGCTGATTTCGGTGCGCGGCGGCGGCCACAACTTCCCGGGCAATAGCGTTTGCAACGACGGGCTGATGATCGACCTCTCCCCGATGACCGGCGTCCGCGTCGATCCGGCGGCCAAAACGGTCCGGGCCCAGGGCGGGACAAAGTGGGGAGCCTTCGATCACGAGACCCAGGCCTTCGGACTCGCCGCGCCCGGAGGGACCGACGTGGACACCGGCATCGCCGGTCTTACGCTGGGCGGCGGCATCGGATGGCTGTCCGGCAATCACGGCCTGAGCTGCGACAACCTGATTTCGGCCGATGTTGTCACCGCCGGCGGACGCTCGCTCACCGCCAGCGCCGAGGAGAACCCCGACTTATTCTGGGGCCTCCGGGGTGGCGGAGGCAACTTCGGCGTCGTCACCTCTCTCGAGTACCGGCTGCACCCTGTTGGCCCTGAGGTGCTGGCCGGCTTCCTGTTCTACCCGTTCGACAAAGTGAGGGAGTTCTTCGCCCTGGTCAACGAGTTGACCGACGATATGCCCGACGAGCTGAACCTCATCACCTTTCTGATGACTCTCCCTGAGGGTGGCGGAAGGGCGTGCAGCATTCTGCTCTGCTATCACGGCCCCATCGAAGAGGGGGAGCGGTTCATCCGACCGCTCCGGGAGTTCGGCCCTCCATTGATCGACGACGTGCGGCCCATGTCATACACCGATGCCCAGAAGCTGGCGGTGGCCCCCCAAGGACGGCAGAACTACTTGAAGTCCCACTTCATTAGTCAGGTCAGTGACGATGTGGTGGACGTCGCGCTCGACTATTTCGACCGGGTGACCTCGCCGCTTTCGTCCGTCCTGTTCCAGTATCTCGGTAACGCCTCCCGGCGCGTACCCGTCAACGAGACCGCTTTCGGCCACCGGGGCGCCCTGTGCGAGTGGGCCACCAATGCGGTCTTTCTGGACCCAGGGGAGTCTGAGGTCCACATCCGATGGGCCAGGGATTTTTCGTCGGCATTGTTGCCCTTCTCCTCAGGGGCCTACATCAACCAGGTCGGCACCGAGGCGGAGGAAGGGGAGGAGGCGATACAGGCGGCCTTCGGGGACAACTTCCAGAGGCTGGCGGCGCTAAAGCAGAAGTACGACCCGACGAACCTGTTCAGCCACAACCAGAACATCCGGCCCCGCATCTAGGCTCCCGAAGGGCCGCGCGCCGGCGTACCGTTTCGTCGACGGCATCGCGTTGGCTGTGCCTCGCCACCCGGTATCCCGACGTATAAATTCATACTTCGGGCCACTAGTATTACAACGACGAGTTGTAGGGTAAGATAACTGGCGAGTTAGCAGAGGCTTTTGGGAGGTGGGGCGATGGAGGCGGGAGTCTTTGAGCGGGTTTACCAAGCCTTTCAGGAGTTCCATACCTACTTCGCCGGGGCCTTCGGCCGCAAGCAGTGGCGGGAGCAAAGCCAGTATTATCTGCAGGGCCTGCTGGTCCAGTCCCAGGAGCGGCGCAACGCCGAGAATCTGTCCAAGATGGTCCCGGTCTCAGCCCGGTCCATGCAGCGCTTTCTCACCGAGGCTCGCTGGGACGATGACGCGGTCATCGCCCGCCTGCAGGAGTATCTGGGTTCCAAGCTGGAGCACCCGCTGGCGGTGTGGGTGTTCGACGGCAGCGATTTCCCCAAGCAGGGCGTCAAGTCCGTGGGGGTGGCCCGGCAGTACTGCGGGGCGTTGGGAAAGATAGCCAACTGCCAGGCCGGAGTGTTTCTGGCCCATGTGGGACCGCGCGGGCGGGCTCTGGTGGACAAACGCCTGTATCTACCCAAGGCATGGAGTTCCGATGTCTGCCGCTGCGCGGCGGCGGGTGTGCCGGCGGATCGGCGGAGTTACCGGTCGAAGACGGACCTGGCCCTGGAGATGCTGGAGCAGGCTCGGGCACGGGGTTGCCTTAGCGCCGGGTAGGTTGCTGGGGACGATGCCTTCGGGATGTCTCCGGCGTTCCGGGACGGTCTGGCGGCACAGGGGATGCAATACGTTCTGGACGTCCGGCCGGATATGACGGTCTGGCCGCTGGAACCTGTCTGGATCGAGCCGGCCTATCAGGGATTCGGGCGTCCCCGCCAGCCCAAACTGCGCAGCGGACAGCGCCTGACCATGGCGGAGCGCAGCTTGGCGCTGCCGGAGGAGTCGTGGCGGGAGATTACGGTGGCGGAGGGGTCCCAGGGACTGCGGACCTACCGGTTCGGCGCCCAGAGGGTCCGGGAAACCCGGGACCGGAAGCCTGGTGAAGTGGCTTGGGCAATCTACCGCCAGAATTTGGACGGCAGCGAGCCCCGCTACTACCTGTCGAACGCTCCCTTGGACACCCCGTTGGAGACTCTGGCCCATGTGGGAGGATCGCGGTGGCGCATTGAAACCGAATTCGAGACCGAAAAGAGCGACATCGGGCTGGACGAGTACGAGACCCGGAAATGGGCGGGGTGGCATCACCACGTGGCCATGTGCCTGCTGGGCGGGGCGTTTCTGTTGGGTCTGCAGCAGGACTGGGGGGAAAAAGATGCCCCTGATCACGCGCCCTCAGGTGTACCGGGTAGTGCGGGAGATGCTGCCCCGGGAACGGTTCGGACCGGGTGAGTTGCTGCAATGGCTGGAAGATGTCCAGCGGCGCAACGAGCGAGCGAAACGCTCCCACGAGAAACGCCGTGCCGCCTGCCGCCGGGAAGCATCAGGCGTCCCTCCTTAAACCCGTCGTTATAATACTAGCTCCCTGCGCCCAGGTTGACCCTCCGCGGCCGAACGCTCCCAACCTTGGGCCAGCCCCAGGACAGTTCGGACGCGTCAAGGAACGGCTTGCCCTGCCTGTTGATCAGCGAATCCTCCTGCCGCTCTGGAACACTGCCCAGACGTTTCTGAGCGCAGCCGGGTCTGACAAGGGATCCCCGTCTATGAGAACCATATCAGCTTGCTTACCAACCTCAATGGTGCCAGCCTGGTCCTGAATGCCCAGGAGGTCCGAGGCAACGCGCGTGGACGCTTCCAGCGCCTCTTGGGGCGTCATGCCGTTTTCGACCATCAACTCGACTTCACGGGCCACAAAACCGTGGCGGGCGGGGGATCCCCCGGCGTCGGTGCCAGTGGCGATGCGAACCCCGGCTTGGAGGGCGCGTTTGAAGCTGGCGATGGAGTTTTCCTTGCGGTCGTAGATTTCGGCCATCTGGTCCCTTGACCAGCCCATCTGGGTCGCCAAGCGCTCCCTGGCGTCCCAGGTGGACATGGTGGGCACCATGAACGTGCCCCTTTGCGCCATAAGTTCGACCGTGGCCTGGTCTACATAGGTGCCGTGCTCGATGGAGTCGATTCCGGCTTCCACGGCCAACCGGGTCCCCTCGAAGCCGTGACAGTGGGCGGCGATCTTGAGGCCCGCATCGTGGCTTGCCCGCACCGCGACATCCATGGCCTCCTGGCTCATGCTGGCGAACTGCTCGCCGCTAGGGCGAAACCCCGTGGCGCCCACTTTGATAAGGCCGGCGCCCCTGTCAATCATGTCCTGAATGCCTTCCAGAAGTTCCTCCGGCGTTTCGGTTGTCCTGGTAAGGCCGGCAGGCCACGTACCCGGGAATTGGAACCATTCTCCGGAAGCAATGATTCGCGGCCCTAAAATAGCCCCTGCAGCGGATTGTCGGGCAATATTGATGTTGATGGCGTAACGGGCGCCAACATCCCTGGCCGAAGTGACCCCGGACATCAGCGCGCGGCGGCAGTTCCCCACGGCTTTGAGCGTGAATTCCTCGGCTGTATCGTTCAGCAGGCGTTCCATGGCGTCCATGCCGCCGTCGCCCGTGAAGTGCTCGTGGCAATCGATCAGGCCGGGGATCAGGGTCAAGCCCTGCCCGTTGATGTCCTCCTGGTGCCCGGACCGTTTCGGCCGGGCCGATTCCTCTCCTATCCAGGCTATTGCTCCGTTCGATACCTCCACGCTCACAGAGGGCCGTGGAGCCGACCCTGTCCCGTCAATCAGTCTGACGTTACGAATTGCCAAGTCCATCGTCGCCTCCTCGCGCTGTCCATACTCCCAAGCGATTTCCCATTGCCCTCTGTCGTCAACGTACTGGGACCATGCCGCTCAAGACCCCCGTCAGGTCAGGTTGAACGCCGGCCTTCGGGGCAAGCGTATCACAGCGAAACGGAGCACGGCAGGCCGCCCGCCGCCACTTGCAAGGATGTTTGGATTTTGTGCAGGTGTCGTTATTCAATTTTCCGTCACCCCGGCGAAAGCCGGGACCTGGCGCCCTGGATACCGGCTGTCGCCGGGGTGATGGATGGGTGGCCATGACAATTGAAAGACCCTGGTGAAAGACCCTGGGATTTTGTGCAATTTTGTTGCGCTCGTCATCGGCCGAGTGGGAATCCGACGTTCGTTTTTGGATGAATTTCCGGGATTCGTGCTTTTGCAGGTATGACACAATGTGATGTTTGCGATAATCTAAGGGCCGTTGAATCCATATCCAAGTCAGGTCATCAGACGGGCAGGATGATACAATCGCTGTCCCGGCGCATACCAATGCTATTCGCATCTGACATCAGCAAAGCCTATTCCGAACGAACGCTGTTCAGTGGGCTGAACCTCTCCATGGAAACCGGCGATCGTATTGCGTTGATTGGCGCCAATGGCTCGGGCAAAACCACTCTTCTGGACATTCTTGCCGGTGAGACTCCGCCAGCCACCGGGTCAGTATCCCGGCGGCGCAATACAACGGTGGGTTATCTGAAGCAGGATCCAGCGGAATTTGCCGGCCATTCCCTGTTGCAAGAGGTGTTGAATGCCAACCAAGAGGTGATCGCTCTCGCCGACCGCATTGCCGCTACCAGGGAAGCCCTGTCGTCGGCGACGGACCCTTTGGAACAGCGGGAATTGATGGGCCTGCTCTCTCAGTTCGACGTGGAGTTGGAAGCCGCCGGCGGGGAAGATCGTGACCATGAGGCGAAAGCAATTCTTTCAGGCCTCGGCTTCAAGGAAAGCGATTTCTCCCGCGGCATGAACGAGTTCAGCGGCGGTTGGATCATGCGGGCCGAGCTGGCCCGGCTGCTGTTCAGAAAACCGGACCTCCTCCTGTTGGACGAGCCGACCAACCACCTGGACCTCGGAGCCCACCTGTGGTTTGAGAAATACCTTTCCTCCTTCCCCGGAGGAGTGGTGGTCACATCCCACGACCGGGCCTTTTTGAATCAGGTTGCGAACCGGATCCTTGCCATCGAGCCCGGAGAGGCCGTGCATCACCGGGGCAACTACGACGACTACCTGGTTGCTCGGGAGCGAGCGCTGGAAAGCAAACAGGCGGCCGCCGCACGCCAGGAGCGGGAGATACAGCGGCAAATGCGGTTCATCGACCGCTTTCGCTCCAAAGCGACCAAGGCAACCCAGGTCCAGAGCCGGATCAAGCAAATGCAAAAGATACAGGTCATTGACCTGCCACGGGCGACCAAGAAGGTCCGCTTTTCGTTCCCGGAGCCGCCCCGCAGCGGTTCGGCCGTAGTGACGCTGGCCAACGTCGGCAAATCGTACGGCGACAATGTTGTCTATCGCGGGGTGAACCTGACATTGGAGCGAGGCGACCGAGTTGCTCTGGTCGGCCCCAACGGAGCCGGCAAATCGACCTTGCTCAAGATTCTTGCCGGCGTCCTGCCCATCGACAACGGGGAACGCATACTTGGGCACAACGTGGTGTCCGCCTACTACGCCCAACACGTACTGGACCTGCTCGACGCCAGCAATAGTCCCCTCGAGGAACTGCGGGAGACCGCGCCAGCCGAGTCCGAGCAGAACCTGCGCACGACGCTGGGAGGTTTTCTGTTCAGCGGGGACGACATCCTAAAGCCCATTTCCGTGCTGTCCGGGGGTGAAAAGGCGCGGGTTGCGCTGGCCAAACTGCTCCTCCAACCCAGCAATTTCCTGCTGATGGATGAGCCAACCAACCACCTGGACATAGCATCTCGGGAGATACTGACCGATGCTCTGGGCGATTACCACGGTACCATCTGCCTGGTGACCCATGATCGTACCCTCATCAGACAGGTGGCAAACAAGATCATTGAAATTGACGCCGGAGTACCCAGGGTATTCCCAGGCGACTACGACAGTTACCTGTACTGGAAGCAGCAGGAAGCCGAAACGAAGCCCACCTCCGCCAGTAGCAACGGCAAGAAATGTGATGCCTCCGACAATGCGGCGCGTGGCCGACGTTCCCGGCGGACCCTTACAGCCAAAGAGGAGCAACAGCGCGCACTGAGCAGCCAGGCACGCCAACTTGCGGTCCGGATTGACGAGATTGGCGCCGCTATCACCGAGCGCGAAGCCCTCACCTCGGAGCTGGAAGCCATGTTCGCCAACCCCGAGCGGTTCGACGACCGGACTCATATGGAGGCTTCGGCCGAACGTTACCGGATCCTCAAAGAAGAGGAACAGTCTCTGTGGGACGAATGGGAACGTTGGTCGCTGGAAGCGGAGGGTGTGGACCGGACGCTGGTGGAACTCAAGGCGAACTAACACGGCTGGACCAGGTTATCATCCGCACTCCAACCGGGCCGGCCATTTCGGTCTCAGATAGCCTCAATAGTACCCCGCTTTGATCTGCGGTGTGGGCGCCGCCGCATCAGCCCGCAAACTCGGCCCATACCCCCGGCAGCCGGGCCATCGCTTCCGGGGGAAGCGGCCCTTTTGCGGCGAATTCAACGGTCTGCTCCAAGTGCTCCAGACTGGAATACCCCACCAGCACACTGCTCACTCCGGCGTTGCCCAAGGCGAACCGCAGCGACGCCTCCACCAGGTTGACTACGTACCCCTCCTGCTGCAGGAACCGGAAGCCGTCCGCCCTAGCCTGATCCTGGCTGTAATCGCGGCTTGAACCGATGGGCGCGACGGTAGGTACAGCGACGGAATGTCGCGTTGCCTCCCCGGTCAGTGCGCCCGCCGCCAGGACCCGAATCACCAGCACTCCCATGCCGTTTGCGGAGGCCCGCTCGATCAGGTTCCTGTAGTCGGGCATATCGAACCCGGAGGGCACGGGCGCTCCGGCGCTGGGGTTGACCAGGTTGTACACCGACTGGACGGTGTTCAGCCTCCTCGAGTCGATGACCCGGTGCAGGGCCGTCGTCTCCCCCACGGCGGTCATACCCCAGAACCTGACCTTACCCTGGTCATGTAACTCCCGCAGCGCGTCGACCACCTCGCCCAGCGCCTCTTCGGGGGCGACTGATCCGTCCCCCGCCGCCGCCGCGATATGGTTGTGCATCTGCATCAGGTCGACCTGCTCCCGCTGCAGACGGGTCAGGCTCTCCTCCACCGAGGTGATGATGTTGCCCTTGATGCGCCCCTGCTCGTGGGTGGTGACCCGGAACTTGGTGCCGACGTAAACGTCTGCCGACAACTCCTTCAACACCCTCCCCAGGTTGGTCTCCGATTGCCCGTCGCCATAGGAAGGGGCGGTGTCAAAGTAGTTGATGCCCAACTCCATTGCCCGCGCGACCGCCTCCACCTGATCGCCATGCTCGCCCCGAATCATCAAACCGCCGACGTTGCCGCAGCCAAAGCCGATTTCAGACACATTAAGCCCGGTGCTGCCCAAAGACCGATAGTCCATCACACATCCCAGTTCACTCTCGAGTTCCTTTTGATAATATTCGACGAGCCGGTAGGAGGCAATCGCTTGCCTTGTAGAGGGTGCCCCTTAAATTTTTGCGGGGGGCATAGAGTGTTGGGGACGGAGAAAGGGTTTGCGCCACGGGTGAGCGGCGGTTGGACGCCCGTTGAGCATCTTGGGTGGCCGGGCTGAGGCAGGCCGACGTTCTGGGCCTGCCCGGACGGATGCCAGGGTCGCCAGCGCGGTGGCGTCCGCCTCCGGAAGTATCTGCTCAACCCCGCTATGCCGCCGCTCCGCGCGCTGGCGGTGGAGTTGGCGCCAGAGGGCGGGCCACCCATCAGCCCAACGGTCGCTACAGCACATTCCCCGCAACGCCACCATCGGGTTCACGTTGCCCCGGGCCCAGTGCATCCCACTCCCTTTTAGCCGGTTCTCCACCACCAGCTTATTGGCGCTTTCTACGCTCCCGCTCCCGATGGGATAGCCCAGGGCCAAGAACTGGGCATAGTCGATTTGCTCGCGCCGCTTTTCCAAGTACTGCAGGGTCTCATCTCGTTTCCTTCCGGCCACTGCCGGGTCATCCCCTCCCTCCACCGGTAATGCCTTCAGGGCATCCAACACTTGATCCGGGTCTCCATGCTTGAGGCTGCGGGCCTGCTCCCTCAGCCAGTCAGCCCCCTCCTCGGCGCCTGGCCCCCATACACCCTGGGCTGCCCGGTTCAAGTGTTCCACCGCATGAGAAAAGTCCAGGATGCGTACTGCATGTAACTGTTCAGAGTGGGGCAGGTAGGGGTTTGGAGAGGATGGACTGTAGTGCACGGTAGGGGTTGCGTTCTTGCAGGCGCCAGGTGCCGAACAAGGAAGCCAGGATGCTCTTGGTCTCGCTTCCCTGGCCCGAACGGGTGCCCCCGCTGATTTTCCGGCTCACCACCGGCGGACGCAGGCTCCGCTCCGCCGCGTTGTTGTCCGCAGACGCTAGAAACCTGGCCGGAAAGCCAACATTCTCGAGATCGTCGATTTTTGGGCGTCGAATCTCGATGGTATGGCGATTTCCATGCCGTATACCATCTGAAACTATGCCGTATAGGACTGTAATACGTCTGTCTCGCGTAGCGCGAAACTTGGCCAAGGGCTTTCCGGCCAGACTTCTAGTATTACAACGACGAGTTGCGCAAAACTGGGTGGGAGTTTACTCCTCCAGCTACGGACCCTTCTTCATCGGGGACTCGCGCCAGTCTATTGCCAGCCTTAAAATTCGCGCACGAAGTTGCCTCCCAGATAAATCGTCGTTGTAATACTAGGACCTGCCGAAAGCCCAGCCGTTCGAAATCGGCGAACATCTGACCAGCCGGACGTACCTGGGCTCTGGTCAATAACGGCGACGGCCGCGGAGCCAGACTGTACCAGGTCTACTACTACGACCGGCCCTTCGGACCTCAACGAAGCTCGTGCACAGGTGGGAGTTGCCCCGGCCCTCACCCTCCGAGCGGAGGCCTCAGAACATCCAATATCTCCCACTCACCCATCAGTTTTGGTGCGGATATTCCTCCGAAACTCTTCTTTCGAAAATCTTCATCAGAGAGATGCGGGTATCACTAGCGAGCCAAGGACGTCCTGCCCTCTTGGCAGCCAAGGGGATCGCCCCTGCCCCGGCGAAGGGATCGAGGACCGTTCCCCGGCCGAAAGAGAGACACCTGTCGGCTAGTTCGTCCGGGAAGGAATACCAACGCTGCTGCATATACCGTCGATAGGTACTATAGCTGTACCTCGAACCTCCATAATCCCAGTCACGGCTGTACTTCCAGTGACTGGGCGGCGCTAACTTCATATACTCCTGTTCGTCCATTAGTTCTATTTCCCAGGTGTCCCCTGAAAAATGGGGTTTGGCCGACCAATCTACCGGGATTCTCCAGTCCTGTCCCGTGAACATGACTATGTAGCTTTTGGTGTTGTACCAATTGCCAGGGCTGGGCTCTGGAGTTAGATGGTCCCAGATGATGATCTCTGGCGATGGAAAACCACCGAGACGTTCATACTCGTAGAGAAGCTCACTCTTGATATCGAGCGTGGTGTGATACAGGACTATACCCTCATCTCCAGCCACCCTGATACATTCTTCGATAACTCGCAGTTGTCGGCGGATGTAATGGAAACGTGCTTCATCACGGCTCATGTACTGGCGGGAATAATTGCTCATTGAAAACAGGGGAGGCGATGTGACGACCGTAGGGCAGTACCCTGACGGCAGCCCCGACATGAGGTCCAAGGCATACTTTCTCACATACTGGCCCCACAGAGGGGAATCATCAAGATCCGGGACCTGACCGTATGATTTCCCGTTCTTGACACGGATGATGGTTGGTTGGGAGACTCCGTATTTCTCTGCCAGGGTCCGGCTGGATCGGTCGGACCGGCGTATCTCACGGACTTCGGCGTCCGTGAGCCACTTTGTCTCCCGGGCCCGCCCAGCCGGGGTCAGATGCGGGAGAGTGTCCTCCCGTAGTCCTGGATCACTCTGGGCTGTCGGAGTTCTAGGCCCTTGTCCCGGATCATCCGGGACGTGCCTGTACGAACGTCGGCTCCTGATCTTCTGGATCGCTGCAAAGGAGACTCCGTATTCCTCGGCCAGCGCCCGAACGGGACGCCGTGACTGACGTATCTCACGGACTTCGTCGTCTGTGAACCTGCCGCTTTTCATGGAAGCGCATTATACAGAACGCAGGACGGACGCCTCTTTTGGCAGGCTGAACTCCCTTTGGTTCACTTTCTGTGCCGAGTTTGAGACGAGTCAAAAAAACCGGAGCCAAGGGGTTACGGCCCTTGGCTCCAGCGGCGCTCAAACCAGCCTGTTGCTGGCGGGAGACTCATCCAGCGGCCGGCGAGCTCTGTCCCAACGGATTCTCTCCACCTGCCACGGTGTAGAGGTTGACCACATCAACATGCTGGATGATGACTTGGTGGACGGCCATGTCCATCCCCTCCCGTTTGGTCGAGGTCCTGTCGGTACGCGGTGTGTCAGCCACCGACTGGGGGTATTGGATCCCAAGAATGAACAGTTCCGCTTCTTTCTGAATGTGACTGGCCGTCGGAGGCATGATTATCTCCTCGGCGGCAGCGACCCGCAGGATCTCGTCGACTATTCCCCTTGACCCGAATATGACATGCACCTTATGCCGAGACGCCTCTTTGATGATCTCCCTGTCCGGGTCCATGTCTGGAAAGATCAGAAAGGCCAGGACGAAGACCTTGCGGCGCAACGACTTCCTCACAGCGTCCCTGATGCTGATGGCCGCGTCTCGTGCTTGGATGACGGGGGAGTCCACAACCTCCGGACCGTTGACCGAGTACAGTCTCCACTCCCCCAGCTCGAAGCTGTAGTTTCCGGCTTTGATTTCCGTGCTGGCCCGCGCTTCCTTCTGAAGCCATATCGGGAAATCGACCTCAGGGGCTTCAGACCCCGCCTTGCCGCCGTATATTGCGAGGCCCGGGACAGGGCTGCTGGCGATATCATCGTAGATGCGCAATTCCCCCTGGCGTCTGGGATCCATGCGCCGGCTTTCTGGGAACGACCCTGGATGTACTATCACGGCTGCAACCTCTTCTTCTGTTTTCAACGTGCCCTCGGTGAGCGGGTGTGCACCATCTGCTCATCGAGGGTGCCCTAGACGGCCGAGTCCTCCTCACAGGCCTGGCACAAGGGGGAGCCAAACGTGACTTCCTCCTCCTGCTCACCGCATCCGTGGCAATAAGCCATCAGCTCGTCCCGGAACTCGGCGATGGGCTGGCCTTCGTACTCTGCCAACCAGCACAAGAGGCACATGGGCCTCTGGGGAGCGAAATATCGAATTTCCTCCCGACACTGGATGCAGTATGCGGGCGGCGGAGTGATCCTGCTTAGCCGCTGAGGGGGCTGGCCTGGACCTAGACTGGGATACCTGGGTCTGGTGCGAGTAGTCAATCGATTACCCTCCGCGTGTACTTCTAGTGGTTACTACCATTGTAGTGTATCGCCAGATGGTACACACCGTCAACCACCCCGAAATCAGGTGCATGCGCAGCTCGTGGCCTCGCCTTTGGCATGTACGATAAACGCACTTCCTGCTCCTCGACGACCTGGGCTACCTGCCCCAGGGAGCCCAGGAATCTGAGGTGCTATTCACCCTCATCGCCGAACGCTACGAGCGCAGGTCCCTCGACATAATCTCGAACCTGGTCCTCTCCCAGCAGGAGCACATCTTCGCCAACCCCATGGCCACCGCCGCGGCCATCGAGCGTGTCGTCCATCACTCGGTCATCCTGGAATTCGATGCGCCCAGATACCGGACTGGAGTGGCCCAGCAGCAGGGTCAGGATAAGGAGGTGAACCGGCAAGAATAGTCTGCGCTATCGGCAAAAGTAGTTGACGTC
This sequence comes from Dehalococcoidia bacterium, assembly GCA_965197575.1. Taxonomy (GTDB): domain Bacteria; phylum Chloroflexota; class Dehalococcoidia; order Lucifugimonadales; family UBA3495; genus VXOI01. Next base: position 2,665,817 of record OZ240214.1, on the reverse strand, counting down.
AAACAGGTCCGCTACAAGGGGTAGAAGGAGGGCCTGGCCAAGGATATCGCCAACATCCTCCTCCCGCTCATCTCCAGCGGCGGACATCGCATTCTAACTCCGTGTGACTGGCCCACTTGCGGATCTGGAGTCTGAGATCGTCGAATGGCTGGCAAGCAGTGCCGATGAGGAAGAGGTCCTTTAGCCTGACTAGCGCGAGGTGCTCTCGGACGAAGACAACAACGTCCGAGTCCACGGCAAGCATGCGCTGGATGACCACTGGAAGCTCTAAACTAAAGCCAAGGTGGGATGTGCATTTGCCGAGTGCTGGGAATCAGGCATCAAGTTTCGCATGAGGGTCTCGGCCCTTGATTGCAGAACCGTGCGGCAGCGACGTCTCACCTCATCTCTCCGCCCAGCCAGACCGTCCAGGAATCTGCTGACCCTTTCCTGGACCGCTGTCCTGCTTCCCAAGCACAAATTTCCAGTCGCCTCCTCTCTGGCCCAACCCCAGATAGCCTCATCGGCGTTGAAGTCCGGGCTGTAGCCCGGCAGATTCACCAGCCGCAGGTTAAGGCCAGGGGTCTTCAAGTACGACCGCAGCGCCTCTCCACGATGGGCTGGCGCGTTGTCCCAGATCACGTTGAGACGCCCACCATAGCTCCGGCGCAACTGTTCCAAGAAGGCAACCGAAGTCCCGGAGTTACTGTTCCCCTCCAGTTCCATCCATTCCACTTCGCCCGTCTCCAAGCACACCGCCGAATAATAGCTGGCCTTCTCGCCGTACTGCGGGCTGGTGGAGTCCACCAGGGCAGGCTCTCCCCGGAGCACCCATTTCCCCCGCAGTTCGGCCTCGGCCCGGAAGTGGGCCTCGTCGGCAAAGAGTATCCTGGCTCCGCTCTTCCGGGCCTCCTCCCTCAGGGCAGCATACTCCGCCACAAAGGCCTCCCGCCTGGACTCATTAGCCTTGACCAAGCGCTTCTTGGGCCGCTTGAAGCTGAATCCCAAGCGGTGCAGCCAGTTCAGACAACTGCTACGGCTCAACTCAACGCCAAAGCGTTCGAAGACGAACTGCCTGACTCCTTTCCAATACCAGTTGGCCAGTTCCATGCCCGACGTGGTCGGCGACTCCTGCACCGCCCTTTTCAACTCCTCCTGCTGCGCCTCGTCAAGGGCGGCGGGGAACCACCGGTCTGCTCGAACATCAATCCCGCAGGCCCTCCCTCACCGAAGGCCGCCGCCCATCGTCCGATGGTGTGGGGGTCCCGCTCCAGCGCCTCCGCCGTGGCCGCCGCCGTCAAGCCCTGGGCCAACAGCAGGATGGCGTACCACCGTTCCCGCTCCCGGGGCGTCGGCGCCAGAATCATACGCCGCCGCAAGTCCTTGACCCCCATTTGCCATTGTTCCAGAGACTGCCTATCTCCCTCACGCCCATCACCAACCCTCACAACTCCTGAGACCAGCTAACCCGGTTCCTCCACTAATCTACCGTATGACTCTGCGCATTTCACCTTGGCTTTGGTTTAGTAGTTCAGCTATTTTGAATTGTTGGATAAAGAGACTTCAGCTTGATGCGGGCGTCATCGGTGGTGAAGCGCCAGTCCACCCGCACCATGTCCCGGTTGCGCTGGTCCTGCCAGGCGTCAACTTCCCGGCGCAGCGCCTCTTGATCAGGAATCCGGCGGTCCAAGCACTGCCGGGCCAGCACTCCGATTTCAATTTCAGCCATGTTCAGCCAACTCCCATGCTTGGGGGTGTAGTGAATCTCCAGACGTTCGGCGATACGCCGCGCTTCTATAGGCTCGAACGCCTCGTATAACGAGGCCGGATGATGGGTGTTCAGGTTGTCCATCACCAGCACAATCCGGTCCTTGTCCGGGTAGTCTTGGTCCACCAACTTCTTCACTTGGTGCGCCCAGTCCACTTTCGTCCGCCGGTCTGTCACTCCGGCCCGCCGCCACCCTTCCAGCGGCGCAAACAGCATGAACAGGTTGCTCACCCCGTTGCGCTGGTATTCGTAATCATACGCGACTGCCAATCCGGGGCCAAGCGGACGCGGCAGTCGCGTTTCCTTCACCTGCTGTTTGCTGGTTTCGTCCAGGCACACCAACACTTCAGTGTCCCCACAGGGGCGCTGGTATACCTCCAGCACGTCTTCCATCGCGCACACAAAGTCCGCATTGCCTTCCGGCGGGATGCACCAACACTCTTTCAGCCAAGGCTTGAGTTGGTTTTTTTCAGCGTCTTGCGCACCGTCTCGGGGTGGATGCTGTCAACTAGCTCGCACTCGACCAGCCGCTCCGCCAACAATCGCAGTGTCCAACGGGCCCGGCCTTCCGGCGGTTCCCCGCAGGACAGCGCAATCAAGTGGGCTTCCGCCGCGCCGTCCAGTTTCTTTGGCCGGCGGCGTTGTTGCTCCCTGCGCCCCAAGGCCGCTTCGATCCCTTCCTCCACGCAACGGCGGCGTACCCTTTCCACCGTCGCGCTGGCGATCTGAGGGACCGGGCAACCTCTTCGTCCGTCATGCCTCCGTCTTTCCGCGCTTCATCGCTCAGCAACAGGATGCGCGCATGGGTCTGCTTGTACGCTGCTGCCCGTCCCTTGGAAACTAGGGCCTTCAGTTCCTGCCGTTCTTCCGTGGTCAATTCGATACGGTACTTCTTATCCGGCACGACCCAGGGCAAACGCATTCTAATTTGGAGCAAGAAAATGGCGGTCTATTTTGCGCCGGACGGGTTTGATTTAACCAACTTGCGTAGGATTTAACAGATGATTGTGGCCAAGCGCCGTGGAATTCAGCGTCTCCAGCTCCGCCGATTTTAGAATGCGTTTGCCCTGCGGCACGACCCTTCTCCTTGGATACAATCCGCCAATGCCGGTAGAATACACCAGTTGTGCCTCAATTCAATGACGTTCAACTACTAGGCGTTCACCATCGTCTTCCTCGAGGAAGACGGGATGCCGGAGTTCCCCGAAAGGGATGCCGGTATGAACCCGACCATGGCCGTGGCCCGCGTCGCGGGCAGTGCCGACCGGCTGCCCCACGCCGGGCCTGGATCGGCGCGCTTCACCTAGGCCGGGCTGCAGTCGTCCCGCTGCCACAGCCGGCTGCCGGAGTTGCTTCCGGTAACCGGCTAAGCCTGATCGGACTCAGGAATCAACGGACCCGACGAAGTGGCCACCCTACTACCTCTTCCCAATCAATGAGAACGCAATTGGTTGGAGGCGACCTTCGACCAGACTGCGAACGAGTCCACAACGTCCTCTGGGAAGTGCTAAGTGAGTCGCACTCTGCGGTTCTGCCGCTTTGAAATGGCAACGAGCTCCTTCTCACAGTACTATCGCCTAGCTCCACCGGGCCATACCTCAAGGTTGAGATCTTCGCCCGGATGGAGAAAGGCCAGAACCACAGCGTCAAGCAGGTCAGAATCGTCGGCAGGGAGCGATGCTCGCAGAGATGAGGTCCCTTTCGGACGCCTTTGTGGACGACTACTAACCAGCTCAGAAGCCAACGCGGCAGTAAAACCACCGTGGCGAGTGGAGGCAGTGATAGCAGTTCCCGTTGCACATGCCATGCTGCACATCACCGAGAGAGGAAGGTACTTGTCTTGGGTAGAAATGCGGCTTGCCCACACTCTTGCGATAAGGTAAAGGGAAGGATGTGGCTATCCCAACCGCCACAACATAAGCCTACTTCTACCTGCTGCTGTGAAATGTAAAAGATCCTCTCATGCCGTATTCAATCCTTGTTCACGGCACTGACGGTTTTTCAGACGAAATGGGAAATGACGCCTCAGCTTTCCGCGCTAGGGTTCCGGTGTAGCGTCCCCGGGTTCACCTTCCTCCGGCTCGCCTTCCGGAGGTTCCGGCTTACCAGCAAGCTTCTCCAATGCCCATAGCGGGACAAGCGTTCGCCCTCCAATCTTGACGGAGAAGATATTGTTTTGCCTGCATTCCTCACGCATCAGCCACTCGCTGATGCCCATCGCCTCTGCTGCTTCTCGGATAGAATAACAGATACGCGGAATCTCCACCTTTTGCCTCCTCTCGCAAGAATCGTGTGAACCCAGCCCACTTGGGTGGAGGATTCATCCATCGAGGAGAGGCATTCCGAATTCAACGCCACTGCTACGTGCCAGGATTGGCCTGACAATAGGCAACCTAACCATAGCTGTGGGCGCTGTAGGCCAAGCCTAGGTGCTTGGCCTTCTGTGCAAGGTGGAGACCCCCTGAGGCGGGTTCTTCCACAATTCTCGAGCGGGGCGCAGCCATCGCTGGCTGGCCTGTAAGCGGCGTAGTAAGTTCTACGCCAAAAAGTGGTCCCTTTTCGCCCGGAGACCAGAGCGGGTTTCGGTCACCTAAGGCTGGTTAAGCGACCGATCCTTCTTATCAGAAGGTGATTCTCGGGTTCAAATTCTCTTGCGACATCGACGGCGAATGCGTTCCACCTAAAATGATCCTAGGACAAGATTGCTGCAACTGTCAATGTTCCTCGCAATGGCAACCGCGCCTTGAGAGTTGATAGTGGTCCACAACATGACGAATTCGACGTGTACATCTCGGTGCTTTCGAGCTTTTGGGCTGTGTTGTTGGTCAGCCTAAGTCATTGATTCGACTGTTGTACGGCATGACGCCAAAGGAAGGAGCGGATCTGCCACGCCAACCAACCGGAACGGGGCGATGCGGTCCGGAGAAGTGGACTCTGTCCCTCAGCAGCTGGCCGAAATTGTGGAAATATCGTGACTGATACTGGGAATTGCTGTACGGCGATGTGATTTTGTCCAGCATTTGTCCAGCAAAATCACAAGATAAGGAGCCTAAAGACGGTAAATGATACTCCGGCAAGGCGTATAAGAGAAAGAAATGATACAGTGGTGCCGAAGGTCAGAGTCGAACTGACACGGAGTCACCCCCGCCGGTTTTTGAGACCGGTGCGTCTACCATTCCGCCACTTCGGCACTTGTGTCTATTATAGCCAACGACCGGCGCATTTGCAGTGTATTTCCAAGGGGCGGCCTTGACGGGCGAAATTCGCTAACCCTATAATCGCGGGCAGGAAAACTTGAGGATTACCCGTGCCCAAACGAACTTATCAGCCAAAAAAGCGCCGCCGCGCCCGTGTCCACGGATTCCGCGCTCGTTCCTCTACGTCCGACGGGCGGGCCGTTTTGCGGCGGCGACGTTTCAAAGGACGCCACAAGTTAAGCGTGTGATCGCTGGAGCTTGGGGCAACCGCTGATGCACCACAGGCACCGCCTGACGGGGGACAAGAGGTACTCCCAGATCCACAGGACAGGCAGCAGCGCCGCCAACCGGATTCTGGTAGTTCGCTACTTGGCTAACGGTCTTGACCGCAGCCGTTTCGGGTTTCTGGTAAGCAAGCGAATAGGCAACGCCGTCGCCCGGAACAAAGTGCGGCGCAGGCTCCGGGAAGCGGTCCGGGGCCACCAGGTTATCGACGGATGGGACGCGGTGTTCATTGCCCGCCGGGGCATCGAGAACACCACCTTTCAGCAGTTGCAGCGGGCAGCCAGTAATTTGTTGCGCCGGGCCCGGTTGGTGGGCGGCAGCCGTAAAGACGGCGCCCCCGATGCGGGTGGGGAATCGTCCACATGAAGCAGGTTGTCCTCAGGGGTATCTGGCTGTACCAAAAGACCGTATCTCCTTTGCTTCCGACTTCCTGTAGATTCCTTCCAACCTGTTCTCATTACTCCCATGATGCGGTGACCAAGTATGGCATCATCAAAGGGAGTTGGCTGGGCGCGAAGCGTCTGGCACGTTGTCATCCCTTCGGAGGCAGGGGCTTCGACCCGGTGCCTTAGCCCCGCATTGAGTATCCGAGCGAGTATCTGAGCTTCTTTTCTGACTGACTTGTTTCAACGCCTCACTATCCGGGACAACAGCAGCGACCGCCCTTCATCGGACCTGAAGACAGGCAACCGGAAGCTCCGGCCCGTTTTCGGGCTTTTGCTGATGGCTGGCCTTTTCTCGCTCTTGTTCGTCCTTACGGGCTGCATTACCGGCGACCGGTTCGTCGGCGACCTTTCCGGTTGGAACCCACTGGTCAGCAGCGGCAACGTGGTCTACGTCGGCACCAAGGAAGGGCAGGTGCGGGCCTTGGTGGACAACGGACTGGACGGCTACTCGGTGAGCTGGGCGTTCCCGCCCGTCGGCAGCGCCATAGAAATCGGAGGCGTTTACAGTACCCCGCTGGTGGTGGACGGCCTAGTCTACGTGGGCGCCCTGAACGGCTATCTCTATGCGCTGGACATCGAGACCGGCTCGGTTACCGACCGGGGATGGCGCAGGCCCGAGGGCCAACCGGCGGGCTTGCATTCGTTCGTGTCCGGCCCGGCCTACGACCCGGTGAACGAACTGGTCTTGGTGACTTCCGAGGATGGCAAACTCTACGGGTACGATGCCGATACCGGGGCGCAAATCTGGGACCCGTTCCCGACCGGAGACCGGATCTGGTCCACCCCGGCCGTGGACAACGCCGTGGCCTACTTCGGCTCTCACGACCACCGCGTCTATGCCGTCCGGGCGGCCGACGGCGAACAGATCTGGAGCTACGAGACCGGCGGCGTGGTGGCGGGGAAGCCGCTGGTGGTCGACGGAAAGGTAATCGTCGGCTCCTTCGACCGGAAGCTGTATGCGCTGGACGCCGCCGATGGCGACCTGGTCTGGTCGTTCGAGGGCGGCAACTGGTTTTGGGCTGGGTCGGTCAGCGACGGGCGCACCATCTACGCCCCGAACATGGACGGCATGATCTATGCCCTGAGCCTCGACGGGTTCTTGCAGTGGTCCCACGACATGGGTTCCGCTATCGTCTCCCCTCCGGTGCTCGTTCCGCAGGGGCTGGTGGTGGCCGCCAGGGACGGAGAGATCAGGCTCTTGGACGTTGGATCGAGCACTCAAGGGCTCGGGCGGGAGCTTTCGCAGTTCACCCTGAACGATGCGGAAGTGAGGGCGCCGCTGGTCGCCAGGGGGGACTCGGTATACGTCGGGGCGCAGGACGGCTCGGTGCGCCGCATCCAGGCCAGGAGCGCGGGACACGTTCAGATGTGGTGCTGGCACGTGGAAAAGCCCCAATGCTGACCGGTCGAATCCGCACCGAAATCAGGGCCGCCGGGAAATCAGGCCGGAACCAGGCCGGAATTATGGGCGAAAATCAGGGCGATAGGGCGATAAGGTAGGGCTCGTTGGAAATCGGCGACCTCTGGCGGGAAATAATCATCCGCCCCATGTTGAACGTGCTGGTGGTGCTATATTCCATCTGCTTCAACAACATGGGGATCGCCATCATCCTGTTCACGGTGATCGTCCGGTTGGTCACGCTGCCGCTCACCATCAAGCAACTGCGGCAGATGCGGGCCATGAGCAACCTTCAGCCGCGCATGAAGGAGATACAGGACCGCTACGGCCGCGACCGGGCCAGAGTCTCCCAAGAGACGATGCGGCTCTATCGGGAGGCCGGGGTCAGCCCGGTGGGCTGCCTGGGCCCGCTGATCATCCAGATGCCCATCCTGTTTGGGCTGTTCCGCGTGCTGATCCAGACCCTGTTCTCGCGGCCCGACCACATGGTGGCGCTGTCGGAGAAGTTCTACGCCTGGATTCCGGTGGTGCCCATCTACGCCGTGGCCCCGCTCCAGTCGAACTTTCTCTGGCTGGATTTGGCGGAACCCGACCCCACCAGCATAATCATCCCCTTATTGGTGTTCGTGTCCACCTGGGTGCAGCAGAAGCTCACTATGACCCCCTCGACCGACCCAAGGCAGAGCACCAACCAGGTGATGATGCTCTGGCTGATGCCCCTTATGATCGCCTTCTTCTCGTTCACCCTGCCCAGCGGGCTGTCGCTATACTGGATAGTGTCCAACCTGATAGGTATCGGTATCCAGTATTTCATCGGCGGCTGGCAGCCCATTTTCCCCTTGTTCCCGAAGACCGAGCCGGCGCCCGTAGCCGCCCCGGGCCCATCAGCCCAAGACTTTGATTCTCAGGAGGATGGAGTCGATGGAAGAACCTCTCGTAATGAGCGCGCGAACCGTCGAAGAGGCAATCGAGCTGGCGCTGAAAGAGCTAGACGCCGACCGCGACGAGGCCGAGGTAGAAGTACTAAGTAGGGGCAAGGCCGGTTTTCTCGGCATCGGGGCCGAGATGGCCCGGGTGCGGGTCACCAGAGTATCCCAAGACCGCAGCGCGGCGGGGCTGGCCACGGCCACGGTGGGGCGCATTCTGGAAGCCGCCGGGGTCAACGTGAGCCGCACCTTGCGGTCGGCCCACGACCAGGAAGTGGGCGGCCCGATCATCGACCTGGCCGGCGAGGATTCCGGCCTGTTGATCGGCCGACGGGGCCAAACGCTCCAGGCGCTGCAATTCCTGGTGACGCTGATCGTCCGCAAACAGTTCGGCGAAGACGTGCGGGTGGCGCTGGACGTGGAGAACTACCGGCAGCGGCGGGAGACCTCCCTCCGGGACATGGCCAACAAGGTCGCAACCCGGGTGGCGCAGACCAACCGCAGCATCACCCTGGAACCGATGCCCCCCGCGGACCGGCGCATAGTCCACACCTCGTTGTCCGAGCACCCCGGAGTGCGGACCGAAAGCGCCGGTGAGGGTGAGAATCGGAAGGTTACGATTATGCCCCGGCGCGACTAAATTTGTTAACATTAGGGGCAACAGGAAGCACCGCAGCAAAACGAGATTCGGGAGGGCCAAATTTTGATTGCGATTGAACCGACTCGCGAAGTCGTCGCCAAGGTATACGAGACCCTGGACAAGAACCTTCAAACGGTCCGGGCCGTCCAAGACCGTCCGCTGACACTGTCCGACAAGATACTGTTGAGCCACTTGGACGACCCTTCCGTCACCGGCATGGTTCGAGGGCAGACCTACGTGCAACTGCGACCTGACCGGGTGATTTTGCAGGACGTGCTGGGCCAGACCGCCATGCTTCAGTTCATGCAGACCCGGCGCAGCACCACGGCGGTGCCCACGTCGGTCCACTGCGACCACTTGATTCAAGCGCGGGCCGAGGGTTCCGTCGATCTGCTGGAATCCTTGGCCGAGAACGACGAGGTCTACAATTTCCTGCGCACCGCGTCGGCCAAGTACGGGGTCGGCTTCTGGAATCCGGGCGCGGGCATCATTCATCAGGTGGCTTTCGAGAACTACGCCTATCCCGGCGAGATGATGATCGGCACCGATTCACACACCCCGATGGGAGGCGGTCTCGGCTCAATCTCGGTGGGCGTTGGCGGCGCGGACGCGGTCGAGGTGATGGCCGGCCTGCCTTGGGAAGTCCTCTATCCCCGGTTCATCGGTGTGCGCCTCACCGGAGAGATGAGCGGCTGGACTGCCGCCAAAGACATCATTCTGTATCTGGCGGGCGAGTTGACCGTCTCCGGCGGCACCAACGCCATCATCGAATACTTCGGCCCCGGCACCGCCTCCATTAGCGCCACCGGCAAGGCCACCATCACCAACATGGGAGCGGAGTTAGGGGCCACCACGTCGGTCTTCCCATACGACGAGCGCATGGCCCGCTATCTCCGGGCGACCCGCCGCGGCGACTTGGCCGACCTGGCCGACCAATACCGGCACCTGTTTACCGCCGACCCCGAGTGCGAGCAAGACCCGGATCGGTTCTACGACCGGATCGTGGAAATCGACCTCTCCAAGCTGGAGCCGCACCTGGTAGGCCCCCATTCGCCGGACCGGGCCAGGCCAATCTCCCGGATGGCCGCCGAGTTGCAGAGCGATCCCGGCTTGGTCGACGAAATTTCGGCCGCGCTCATCGGCAGCTGCACCAACTCTTCCTACGAGGACATGAGCCGCTCCGCCGACGTGGCCGAGCAGGCCAAGGCCCGCGGGCTGAAGTCCGCTGTGCCGTTCATGGTGACACCAGGATCGGAGCAGGTGCGCGCCACCATCGAGCGCGACGGGCAGATGCAGTCCCTGAAGGACATCGACGCCACGGTCTTGGCCAATGCCTGCGGCCCTTGCATCGGCCAGTGGCGCAGGGCCGGCGAGTCGGCCGGCACTCCCAACACCATCGTAACGTCGTACAACCGGAACTTCCCGGCCCGCAACGACGGCCAGGCTTCCACCATGAACCTCATCGGCAGTCCGGAGATAGTCACCGCGATGGCCTTGGGCGGCAGGCTGTCTTTCAACCCAATGACCGATACCCTGACTGGGGCCGACGGCGCGGAGTTCACGCTGGACCCGCCGCAGCAAGCGCCGGAGGTGCCGCCCGGCGATTTCGACGAGGGCCGCTCCTTCTACCTGGCCCCGCCCGACGACGGCAGTGACATCGAGCTGACCGTTTCCCCCGACAGCCAGCGCATCCAGTTGCTTGAGCCGTGGCCGGCCTGGGACGGCAACGATTTCACCGAGATGCCCGTGCTGCTCAAGGCCAAGGGCAAGACCACCACCGACAGCATCTCCCCGGCGGGCGTCTGGCTCCGGTTTCGCGGGCACCTCGACCGGTTCAGCGACAACATGTTCATGGGCGCCATCAACGCCTACAGCGATGAAGCCGGAAAGGGGGTTAACGTGGTGTCCGGCGAGTCGGACGTGGGGTTCTCGAGGATCGCCCGCGACTACAAGGCCAACGGGATAAAGTGGGTGGCCGTCGGCGACTCCAACTACGGCGAGGGCAGCAGCCGCGAGCACGCCGCCCTTTCGCCCCGGCTGCTGGGCGGCGCGGCCGTCATCGCCCGCAGCTTCGCCCGGATCCACGAGAGCAATCTGAAGAAGCAGGGTCTGTTGGCCTTGACCTTCAGCGACGAGGCCGACTACGAGCGAGTGCGCGAAGACGACCGCGTCAGCTTGACCGGCCTCAGCGACATGGCCCCCGGCCAGCCGGTGCAGTGTACCATCGCTCACTCCGACGGCACCTCCGAGACGTTGCAACTCGACCATTCCTATAGCGAGTCGCAACTGGAGTGGTTCCGGCTCGGCTCGGCCCTGAACCTGTTCCACCGCTAGCATTAACATCAGGCAGGGGCGGTTCCTGCGAATCGCCCCTGCGCCTATCACTTGGACGCAGGAATCCGGTGAATCGGTGGTTGACCGCTAAATAAGGGGGTCAATAGAATAGCGCCGTGAATAGTGAGCTGGACTCCCCACTGCTTCCATCGGCAAGGCTTTCGCTCGACGCCGTCCCTCCGTTCGACTCTCCGAATGAAGAATGCGGGGTTATCGGTGTCTACACCCCCGGCGAAGAAGCCAGCCGCCTCGCCTTCTTCGGACTTTTTGCCCTGCAACACCGTGGCCAGGAAAGCGCCGGTATCGCTGCCTCCAACGGCGAGCGCGTCGCCGTCCACTCCCAGATGGGGCTGGTCAGCCAGATCTTCCGGGAGCCGGACTTCTATCCCTTGGCCGGCGACATGGCCATCGGCCACACCCGTTACTCGACCACCGGCCGGAGCGAGTTGTGCAACGCCCAGCCGATGATGGTGGAAGGCCGGGCCGGGCAGTTGGCCCTCGCCAACAACGGCAACATCATCAACTCGCCGCAACTCAAGGAGCAGGTCCAGGACGAATGGGGCTGCTCTTTTTCCTCCTCTACCGACACCGAAGTTATTGCCTTCATGCTGGCCAACGCCACCGCTTCTAATTGGTTCGACCGCTTTTTCCAATGTATGCGCCAGTTGCAGGGGGCGTATTCGGTGGTCGGACTGACCAAAGATTCGATGATTGCGGCCCGCGATCCCATGGGCATCCGCCCTCTGTGCTTGGGGCGGCTGGGGGATGGGTGGATCGTGGCCTCCGAGTCCTGCGCCTTGGACAACGTCGGGGCGGAATTCGTCCGCGAGATAGAACCCGGCGAGGTTATCGTGGTCACCAGGGACGGGTTACGGTCGGCGGTCCGTCCGGGCGACCCGGACCGGCGGGCGCTCTGCGTTTTCGAGCTGATCTACTTCGCCCGTCCCGACAGCACGTTGGACGGCAGTCTCGTCCATTCCACCCGGCAAGCGCTGGGCGTCCAGCTTGCCCGTGAGCACCCGGTGGACGCGGACCTGGTTATCGGTATCCCCGATTCATCCACTGCGGCTGCAATTGGTTACGCCCAGGAATCGGGTATCCCTTTCAGCGAGGGCCTCATCAAGAACCGTTACGTTGGCCGCACCTTCATCGAGCCGGAGCAGCGGCTCCGGGAGATCGGAGTCCGCCAGAAATTCAACATTCTGGCCGACGTGGTGCGGGGCAAACGGCTGGTAGTGGTGGACGACAGCATCGTCCGGGGCACCACCACGCCCCATGTCGTCGGGCTGTTGCGAAAGGGCGGCGCGAAAGAAGTCCACATGCGGGTGTGCGCCCCGCCAATCCGGCACCCTTGCTTCATGGGCGTAGACATGGCTTCCAGGGCGGAGTTGATCGCGGCCAACAAGACGGTCTCGGAAATCCGCGCCCTGGTCGATGCCGACAGTCTGGGCTACCTGAGCGTCGACGGGCTGTTGAAGGTTGTCGGCGGGTCGGAAGGCGGCTTCTGCGACGCTTGCTTCACCGGCAATTACCCGGTGCCGGTGCAGTTGGAATTGACCAAGCTGGTCCTCGAAAACGGTGGCCCTCGCCGGGCCTGAACCCTTGGCTGGGCCGTCAGCGTCTCCGCTTGCCATCCCATTCGCCTTCCATTAACCTTGAATTGCGCCCGGCTATGGGCGCGAACTGACCGGGGAGGTCCGTCGTTGTCCACCCGCCCGCCCGGGGAAGCCTACCGTGAGTCCGGGGTAGACCTGTTCCGCATGGACGAGTTGAAGGAGCGGATCCGGGGCTTGGCCGCATCCACCCACGGGCCTGAAGTGATCGACGACGCGGGCAGTTTCGCCGGGCTGTTCCGGTTGGGAGGGGACGACGGACCGGTCTTGGCGGCCAGCGCCGACGGTGTGGGCACCAAGTTGAAAATCGCGGCGCAATTGGGCCATTTCGAGTCCATCGGCCAAGACCTGGTGACCCTCAACGTCAACGACATCCTGACGCGAGGCGCAAGGCCGTTGTTCTTTCTCGACTACGTGGCCTTTAGCGACGTTGATGCCCAATCGCTGGACGCCTTGATGCGGGGCATCGCTTGGGGTTGCCGTGAGGCGGGCTGCGCCTTGATCGGCGGCGAGACCGCGCAAATGCCCCAGGTCTACGCCAACGGCGAGATGGACCTGGCCGGGTTCGTGGTGGGGGTGGTGGAACCCGACCGCCTCTTGGGGCCCGGAAAGGTGAACGAAGGCGACGTGCTGCTGGGCATACCGTCCAGCGGACTGCACACCAACGGATTCTCCTTGGTGCGCAAGGTGTTCAACACCGACGCCGACCCATCAGCGCTGTACCGGCGCTTCGACGGGCTGAAGCACCAACTCGGCGAAGAGCTTTTGCTGCGCCACCGTTGCTACTACCCGATGCTGGCGCCGGCCTTGGGGCTGGTCAACGCCTTGGCCCACATCACCGGCGGGGGCCTGCCCGGAAAACTCCCGGCGGTCCTGCCGGACGGCTTGGCGGCCGAGATAACCCGCGGTTCTTGGGAAGCGCCGCCGATTTTCGCCCTGTTGCAACGAGAGGGCGCACTGGACGACGAGGAGATGTTCCGCGTGTTCAACATGGGACTGGGCATGGTGGCCGTCTGCCCAGAACAAAACGTCGCGGTTGTCCGGGAGGCCGTGGGCGACGCCGTGCCCGTGGGCCGAGTCGTCAAACGCGGTCCCGGCGCCCCGGCAGTGTCCATCGAGTAACGATCTCCGGCCCCTGCCAATCAGGAATAACGGCCCGACGGAGCGGAGAAGACATTTGAGAGCGTTAATCAGCGTTTACGACAAGTCCGGCATCGTCGAGTTCTCCGGCAAGCTGATCGATGCCGGTTACGAACTGGTCAGCACCGGCGGCACCCACCGCGCTCTGGTCGAGGGAGGGCTTGCGGTGCGGCAGGTGGCCGACGTTACAGGCTCGCCGGAGATTCTGGATGGGCGGGTAAAAACGCTTCACCCAGCAGTCCACGGGGGGCTGTTGGCCCGCCGGGACTCTGCGGAGCAGATGGCCGAGTTGCAAGCCCACGGCATCGAGACCATCGACCTGGTGGTGGTCAACTTGTATCCGTTCGTGGAGACGGTCGCCAAGCCCGGAGTCACCCTCGACGACGCCTTGGAGAACATTGACATCGGCGGGCCCACCATGTTGCGCGCCGCCGCCAAGAACTATCCCTCGGTGGCAGTGGTGGTCGATCCGGCGGACTATGATTGGGTCGCGGATAAACTGCTGGCGGACAGCCTGACGCCCGAAGACCGGCGCAGGCTCGCCGCCAAGGCATTCAACCATGTCTCGGTCTATGATGCCGCGGTCACCGGCTACCTGAGCGCGGAAGAATCTCCTGACGGACTGCCCGGCCTGCTTAACATAAGTTTGGAGAAGGTTGCCGGTCTGAGGTATGGCGAAAACCCGCACCAGCAGGGCGCCCTCTATGCTCCGTCCGGAGCCGACGCCGCAGGGATGGCTGGAGCGCGCCAGCTTCACGGGCGCGAGTTGTCGTACAACAATCTGATGGATGCCGACGCCGCTTGGCGCACGGTGTCCGACTTCGCTGAGCCCACCGTGGCCGTGGTCAAACACAACAACCCGTGCGGCCTGGCGAGCCGTCCCGACCTGGCGGAGGCCTACCATCTCGCCTACGAGGGGGACACCGTCAGCGCCTTTGGCGGCATAGTGGCTTTCAACCGGCCCGTGACCGCCGCTGCCGCCGAGGCGATGGGCCCGGTGTTCTACGAGGTCGTGGTCGCGCCCGGTTACGAGCCGCCGGCGTTGGCCGTTCTGCAACAGAAACGCAACCTGCGTATCCTGGCCGTCGACATTGCCGGCGGTCAAGCCTACGACCTTCGTCCGATTAGCGGCGGGATGCTGGTGCAACGCCCGGACGTGGTCGAAGAAGACCCCACCTCTTGGCAGACGGTGACCGAACGCGCTCCCACCGCCGCAGAGATCGAGGACCTGGCCTTCGCTTGGAAGGCCGCCAAGCACATAAAGTCCAACGCCATCGTGTTCGCCCGCGGCCGGGCGCTGGTGGGGATGGGGGCGGGGCAGCCGAACCGGGTGGTCAGCGTCCACCTGTCCCAGCGAATCGCCGGCGACAAGGCCAAGGGCTCGGTGCTGGCTTCCGATGCTTTCTTTCCATTTCCCGACAACATCGAACTGGCCGCGGAGGCGGGCGTCACCGCCATTGCCCAGCCCGGCGGCTCCATTCGCGATGAGGAAGTGATCGCCGCCGCCGACAAGGCCGGTCTAGCAATGGTATTCACTGGAGTCCGCCACTTCCGCCACTAGCCTCAATCTCCATTCCAAACTCAAAATTCTCAATTCCGGATTCTATGACCGCCACCGTCGACATCGTTATCCCGGTCTACAACGAAGAACAGGCGCTCCCCAGAAGCATCCCTATCCTGGCTGGCTTCCTCCGGGACAACCTGCCGAACCCGTGGCGCATCGTCATAGCCGACAACGCCTCCACTGACGACACCCGCGCCGTGTCGGAGTCGCTCTGTCGTGAGTTCGACGGCGTGGAATACCTCTATTTGCCGGAGAAAGGCCGGGGGCGGGCCCTCCGCGCTGCCTGGCTGGGCAGCCAATCCGACATTGTCAGCTACATGGACGTCGACCTCTCCACCGACCTCTCCCATTTCCCCGCGTTGGTGCAGTCGCTGGAGTCGGGTTGTCACATCGCAATCGGCAGCAGGCTCAGCAAGGGGTCGCAGGTAAGCCTGCGCAGTTTCAAGCGCGAGTTCACCTCCCGCGGCTACAACCTGCTCATCTGGTCGATGTTCTTCGTGGGTTTCCCCGACGCTCAATGCGGCTTCAAGGCGATGACCCGGCAGGCGGCCCGGGCCATCGTGCCCCACGTGCAAAACAACAACTGGTTCTTCGACACCGAGCTGTTGATCATCGCCGAAAAGCGCGGCTACCGGATTGGTGTGGTACCCGTGGCCTGGCGCGACGACCCCGGCAGCACCGTCAACGTGGTCAAGGCCGCCGCGGAGGACATCAAGGGCCTGTTGCGCCTCCGCTTCGGGGGCTTGCCTGAAGTCGAGCCGCCGAGCAAATAGAAATGAAGGTTACTTTCCCTTGCGGGAGAGGATTAGGGTGAGGGTGCTTTAGACATGGAACTGGGACTTGCAGGCAAGACCGTTATCGTTACTGGCGGCGGCTCCAACATCGGCCGCGCCATCGTCCATGCCTTCGCCGAAGAGGGCTCGAACATCGTGATCGCCGAGCTGGTGCCGGAGCAGGGCGAGCGGGTGGCCGGGGAGGTTGCCGCTATGAATTCGGCCGGAGAGACGGGCAGCCGGGCCTTGGTGGTGCCGACCGATGTTACTCAGGCATCGTCCGTCAACGGCATGGTCGAGCGTGCGGTGGGTGAGTTCGGCAACGTGGACGTGCTGGTCAACAACGTCGGCTGGACCATCGACCGGCTTTTCCTGGAGAAGCCCCGGGAGGAGTGGGAGAAGGAGGTTCAGGTGAACCTGTGGGGCGCCATCAACTGCATCCACGCCGTCGTGCCCGGCATGGTCGAAAACCGGAGCGGCGCCATTGTCTGCATCAGCTCCGATGCCGGGCGCATCGGGGAGTACCGGGAAGCGGTCTATTCGGCCTGCAAGGCGGGGATCATCGCGCTCAGCAAGTCCATCGCCCGCGAAACGGGCCGCCACGGCCTGCGGCTGAACGTGGTCTGCCCCGGCGTGACCGTGCCGCCCGAAGAAGAAACGATCAGCGGCGAAAGCATGTGGCATCAGATGCGGGACATCTTCACCGAAGAAGTCCGCGAGAGGGTCCAGCGCAACTATCCCCTCCGCCGCTTGGGCACGGCCAAGGAGGTAGCCAACGCCGTAGTCTTCCTGGCCTCCGACGCCGCCAGCTTCATCACAGGGCAGACACTAAGCGTAAGCGGCGGCTACACGATGGCGTAAGCTAGGATTCCCTGCCGATTTCCGACATCTCAATTTCTTCATCTGAGCAACATAAAGGTTGATAGCGGAAGGCTCACGATGCGTGGATCATCGACTTCCCCTGAGTTGTCCTGGGTTATCAGCAAGCCGAACGAGGCATTGTTGACGGATTTCTCTAGGAACGAGCGGATGCCCAGCGTGTCCCGCAACGGATCGATCCTGCGCTGATATTTGATTTCCACGGGCACGCGCTGAGCGCCGACGGTTAGCACGAAATCCACTTCGCGGTCCATTCCCCGTTCGGGGAAGTGAGCGACATCCAAGCCGCTAATCGTGGAAGCGACCGAGCCGAAAATACTCTCGGCGAGATGGCCGGCCAGCGTTGTGAGATCCGGACGCTCCGCAAGCCCCTCTGACGTTAACGGGATCTGCTCCTGAAGCCAACTGGCGCGCAAGCCGTGGTCCACCAGGCAAAGTTTGGAACTCCCCCGCCTTCTCTTTAGTCGTATTTCAAGAGGTGGAATCAAGCGAACTAAAAGGGTATCGCCAAGAAACCGCAAGTATTGAGTCACCCGCTGGCTGCCGATATTAGCGGCGAGGGATTGGCGGGCCTCTTCCGCAAGCGTCCCAACTGCTGGCGTCTGCCCAGCATAGCGACAGGCCAGGCGGGAAAAGCTCTTCAAGCAGCCGACCATCCCGCTTCCGTCCGCGACCGCCAACCCGGAGGTCGTGCTCGATCACCCGCTTTATGACGGTCTCGTTCAACTGGTCGGCGAGCGAGTTCCAATCCTCATCCTTCAGGCGGTGGACGAGGGGATAGCCGCCCCGCTCCGAAAAGTGTCGGAACGACTCCTGCCGGAACGATGCGTTTGTTAGCCCGTGGGCCCGCAGATCGTGCCAAAATTCCTTATCAATTAGTGATCCGAGACCGTTATCGCGCAGAAATGGCGGTAGGTTGTTCATGTCGCGCAACGCCCCGATCTCGGTTAGCGAAAGGACACCCGCTTCGACCGTGTTGATGCGTCCCGCAAGGCTGTCCCGGCCCATCTCAATACGCAGTGCGGAACTTCCAGTCACTACGACTCTAACCGAGGTGTTGTCGACCAGCGATTTGAGCTGCGGGGCCCAATCATCGAGGTTTTGCACCTCGTCGAAAAAGAGGTATGCTTTTTGGCCGTCTTGCGCCAGTGCGTTAAACCGCTTGTCCGTTACATTGTGTTCAAACCAGTCCGATATGGTGAGAATCGGCTCTGGTGTTCCTCTTAACGAGACTATTTCATCGAACTGGACCCGGAGGATGCTGGTCGGCGGCACTCCTTCTTCTAGCAAATCTGAAATGATTTGAAACTGCGCAGTCGTCTTCCCTACTTGGCGTGGGCCGCGCACTACGACTATCGGGGCAATATCCATGTCCAGCCGCCGGCGTATCTGTGGCACCAGATGGCGGCGCGTCTTTGGCTGAGGGGGCATGGAGGAGCCCGTCCACCAAGGGTTCATTCGGTGCAAGTCAGCGGACAGTCGGGGTGTAATTGCAGTGTCAATGAAAAGTGCGGATTGCTTGTTCATCACACTGACTCCTGGTCTTGATAGGTCGATGTTAACCTTTCGCTATGGGGTCTTCAACGAACGATTTCTGGCTATACAAACAGCAACGGCCCGGAGTTGCTCCGGGCCGTTTTGGTCTGGCTTGCGCCGTTTCCGAGGGTGCGGGTTGACTAGCGGGCGCCGACCTTGGCGCGGAGGTCTTCCAGCTCGGCGATCAGCTCGGCCTTGGTCTTGCGCTGGTCGTTGGCGGGCTTGGCTTCCGTGTTGAGGGCGACCAGCTCCATGCAGCGGTCTTCAATGGACGGCAGCATGGCCTGCACCAACTCTTCGTCAACGTCGTTGGCGATGGTCGGGTAGCCGGCGCGGGTGATCATGCTCCTGAGCTTGCCCTGCTTGAACTGGTCCAATGTCCAGCGCAGGGTCTCGCCGGAGGTGGTGACGTCCCAGTAAATGCGGACGTCCTGGTTGCGGGGGCCGTAGTGGTAGTGGGGGCCGTTCTGGAAGCAGTCGAAAGCCAGCAGCTCGATTTCCTGACCAGCGACGTCGCTCAGCACGTGGATGGCCATGCCCTCGTCGTTGATCTGGGGCAGGTGGCGGTACTCCAGGCCGAACTTCAGGTTGCCGACCTCTACCTTGTCGCCCTCCAGCATCTCGGGCATCATGTGATGCACCGTGCGGCGGCCCTCCTGGGACATGCGACGGCCGGTGGCCTCAACCTCGTCCAGCTTCTCGCTGGAGATGGGGGACGCTTCCAGGTCGGAGGCGAGGTCTTCGTATCCGGACCGGCGTACCATGGTGGACAGGTTGTCGCGAAGGTTGCCGATGGTCCAGCCGAGGGGGTTGCCGGCGGTGGTCTTGTCCAGATGCAGCCGGATGTTGTGGTTCTCCGGCCCGTAGTGGTAATGGGGGGCCTGGTCGAAGCAGTCGAAGCGCAGGATCTCGGTGTCCTTGCCGTCGACCTCGGAATAGACCTGCAAGCACAGGCCTTGGTCATCCATGATTTCCGCGCGGTAGCTCATGGCAAACTCGATGGGGCCCGCGTCGATGACGGTATTTCCCTTGTCCACAGTAATCCTCCTGACTTGTATGTCTACCGAATTCGGGTGTGTTCCGGGGGCAGGGCGCCTGATGTTACCCATTGACGGTACCGAAGGACGGCCCTCCCTCCGATTGCAAAGGATTATATCACGGTATGAAATACCCGCCAACGCCGAATCCCTCTGTGCTCTCTGTGGTGAAAATAGAGCCGATTGCTGGTCTAGGGAGTGGTGGATGCGAGCTCTGGTGCTGGAGGAATTCGGCGGGCCATTGCTGATGAAGGAGCTGCCCACCCCGGAAATCGGGCCCTACGAAGCGCTGGTGCGGGTTCGCAACGTCGGAGTTTGCGGCACCGACCTGAAAATCCGGGCCGGGAGAATGAGCCTGGAAGTAGTGCCCCTGATCATGGGGCACGAAGTGGCCGGGGAGGTCGCCGAGGTCGGCTCGGAGGTACGCGGCTTCTCCCCCGGCGACCGCGTAACCATCGCTTTCTACGTGACCTGCGGCCGCGGCCGCTACTGCCGGGAGGGCCGGGATACCCTCTGCGCCGACGTTCGCCAGCACGGTTTCGGCATCGACGGCGGAATGGCCGATTACATTAAGACGCCGGGCGTCAACCTGTGCAAGGCGCCCGGCAACGTGCCCTTGGAACAGGCCTGTATCTTGGCCGACGCCGTGGCTACGTCCTACCACGCCGTGACCAAGCGGGCGCAGGTCAGACCGAGAATGACGGTGGTCTTGGTCGGCGTGGGCGGGGTGTGGCCTCCACGCACTGCAGATGGCTAGGCTGGCCGGGGCCAGAACTATCGCAGTTGACATAAACGACGCCCGGCTGGGGCTGGCCCAAGAGTTGGGCGCCGACGATTTAGTCGACGCCCGCCGGGGGCCCTTCGACGAGACTGTGAAGGAATTGACCGGCGGTGAGGGTGCCGACGTTGTATGGAGTTCGTCTCCAACCAGGACACGCTTCCCCACAGCTACCGTAGCCTGCGAAAAGCGGGACGGCTGGTCTTCGTCGGCTACACGCCCGGCCTTCCCATCGAGGTCATGCCCCACGAACTGGTGCGGGGCGAGTTCGAGATATTCGGCTCCCGCGCCACCACGAAGCAGGAGTTACAGGACACGATGGAACTGGTGGCCCAAGGCCGTGTACGCCCAATTATCGACAAGTCGTTCTCCTTGGAAAACGTGGAAGAAGCCTTCGACGCCCTGAGAAACGGCGAGTCATTGGGCCGGAACGCAATTGCGGTGTAGGGGCCTCTGCGGGCAGCGGGGAGAAATCTGGAAGCCGGACTCGTGTCTTGCGGCTAGGGGTTGGAGCGCTGGCGAAGCTCATCTTCCAACTCCCGGACGCGGGCTTCGGCTACGGCGCGGGCTTGGCGGTCGCTGTAGGCTCGGGCTTCTGCGGCGCGGCGTGAGGCGTGCTCTTCTTGGTAGGTGGTCAGGTAGCGTTGGCCTACCGGGTCCCAGAAGCGCAGTTGGCCCTCTTCCCAGCACAGGTCCAAGTGCAGAGCGTGGCTATGTCCCCAGCTGCGTTCATCGTCCACGCGGTGAATGGGGACCGACTGGTAGGTCCCGTCCACCAGTTGGTCGCCTGCTAGACCCGCCTGGTATCGGCGACCGCCGGTAGGGTCGAACCGCCAGTATTCGGGGACGCCCATGACGGCGTAGGCGTCCCGCTTGACGGTCTCGTCCCGGCGGGCAGTGGTTTCAGAGGCTACTTCCAGGACGAAGTCCGGGGGCTTGCCCTGCTCCGGGATGAGGTAGCCGTTGCGGGTTACTCTGGCGGCGGGGTCAACATCGAAGGCGATGAGCAGGTCGGGATACAGAACGCCCTCGTAGGTCCGGGTCGGTATCAGCGCCGCGGCGATTTCGCTGATGATTATAGTGGTGTCCGGGTTTCCGAAGTGGACGGCCAAGGAAGGCGGGTAGGCCGGGAAATTAACGTAGTCGAAGGCGGTCATCTCTTCGGGCGGCGCGTCAGGAAACTGGATGATTCCCGCGGCGTCCGTCATCGGAGCAATGGGCCTGGTGGTCATAGCGGGTCTCCGCCGACGGAAAATGGCATGGCGGCATTGTACGCCGGTAAGGGGAGCATATCAAAGCGCGAGGTCATGCGGTATCCTCAGATTCGACGCCCGCGCAACGTCGAGTCGCTGGAGCGGAAGGCGATCGCGGTGTAGATGGCGCGCAGTGGTTACGGCAACCTACAGTTCTTGAAATTTAGCCAAGTGTCCAACTGAAAGCCCGATAATTCGCAAATCGCTTCTACAGAACTCCCTGGGTTCAGCGACACAACGTCCGCCTCGTCTCTGAAGTCGAGTTCTATGTGCGCGAATCCTAGTGCATCCATAGACAACTGGACCTTGCCGCCTGATTCTATCTCGCTGATATCGTCCAATCGGACAAGAAGGTCTCTGTCTTTGTAAACGTTGTTGGCCCTTGTTTCGTTAAGCTGGTATTCCTTCCAAATGTCGAGAGCGTTGATCCGCAACGGGGGTGTTGGAGTCTCACTTGTCCCCCCGCAAGCGGCTGAAGCCCCGATAATTCCGAGAAGCACTATCAATCCCAAGAAGTTGCGCCAAATACCTGAATGCCTGGTCAAAATGGAACTCCCTTGCAGTTTGCGGTCTGGACGTAGGGCACTTGCGACAGTTACCGTGAATCCAGCGGTAGCAAGCAAGGGGGCACGGCGTATCGCGCCCGGAATGTAAGGGTCGCACCGTCCAGGGTAGCTACATACCGGGTCAACCGCAAGTTACAATCGGCAGTCCCAACACCCAGGGTTGCCCCCACCGGATATGTGCCACGGGGTGTAGGGACAGCCCTTGTAACTGCCTTGGGCTAAGAAACGAAATTCCTTGATGCACAAGGAGAGGAGAACATGGAAATTGGAGTTTCTATCCCCCGGCTGCCTGACGGGCCGGGGCTCAAGGATTTCGTGCAAACGGCGGAGGAGTTGGGGTTCGAGTCGGTGCTGGTGGGCGACCACGTCGTGCTGCCCACCGGCGGGACTACCCAGTACCCGTATACGCCGTCGGGCGGGTTCTCACGACCGCCGGACGAGCCGTTCCTGGAGACCATGACCCTGCTGGGCTACTTGGCCGCCTATACCAGCCGGATAAAACTGGGCACCACCGTGCTAATCCTGCCCTACCGCAACCCGGTGGTGCAGGCCAAGATGTTCGCCTCGCTGGATGTGCTATCCGAAGGACGGATCATCTGCGGGGTGGGGGTTGGCTGGCTGGAAAAGGAGTTCGAGACCCTGGGCCTCGACTACGCCGACCGCGGTCCCATGACCGACGAGTTCCTGGAGATTTTCAAGGTTCTCTGGACAGAGAGCGAGCCGGAATACCACGGGAAGCATTACCAGTTCGATGGCATCCAGTTCTACCCCAAGCCGGTGCAGCAGCCCCACATCCCCATCTGGGTCGGCGGGCACACCCGGGCGGCCCTGAGGCGCACCGCCAAATACGGGGACTGCTGGCACACGACCCGCCAAACTCCCGAGTTCGTCGCTGGCCACATCCCCTACCTGAAGCAGCAGGTCGAGCGGCAGGGGCGCGACCCGGCCGACGTGACCGTGTCCCTGAAGCGAAGCCTGCACTTCACCGACATCGGGCTGCCCGAAGCCTCCAACGAACGCAGCGGCGGGGCCCTGGTCGGCCCGACGCAGGAGGTCATCGACGACCTTCATGCCTGCCACGAAATAGGTATCGACCAACTCACCTACGATTTTCGCGTCAGCGAGTTAGCCGACTGCGTCCGGGTGATGGAGCACTTGGCCGAAGCGGTGCTGCCGCTGGCCCGGCGTCTGGGGTAGGCTGAGTTCTCAATTTGGTCGCTCAATTTGGTCGAATGTTAGGGAGCGAGCATACATGGAGTCGCAAGCAATAGCGTATCTTTCAGCTGGCATGGTGGTTGGGGCAGTGGCAACCACTATGATGTTCTTGATTGTGGCCAAGTTGATTGGGGCAATAGCGGACCGTCAGAACGCTATGGAAGAGCGTTGCGCCAACCGATTCAATCTGATAGAGCAGCGAATCGTTGACTCGGACCAGCGGACAGCGCAGCGCCTGGCGTCGGTTCAGGGAGGCATGGACCGGCGCTTGAACTACACTGAACGGCGTGTCGGCACTCTTGAACGCTACCGGACGCCGATGCGGCCTCTATGAAGAAGGCCAACCGACTTACAGCCCGCTGTCGCGGAACGTCTTGGCCCGGCGCACCAGTTCCTCGCTGGTGTGGCGCATGGCGGCGATCTGGGCCTCAGTTACGGGGCGTCTCACTTGGGCGGGGGCGCCTACTACGAAGGAGTTGGCTGGAATTTCCGCCCCGGCCAGGACCGCTGAGTTGGCCGCGACCAGGCAGTTCTCGCCGAGCGTCACCTTGTTCAAAACGGTGCAGTTGTTGCCTAGAAGGGAGCCGCTGCCGACCCGGTCGCAGTGTACCACCACGCAGTGGCCCACCGAGACATGGGGTTCCAGCACCAGCCCGTCGCCGTGTACTACCGACCCTTCCTGGACGTTTACGTAATCGCCGATCACGATGGCGTTGTCACCATCGCCGCGGACGGTCACTCCGGGCCAGATGCTGGCGTATTCGCCGATTTCCACGTTGCCGACCACATAGGCGAACTCGCTCACCCAGGCAGTCTCGGCAACCTTCGGGGTCACACCGTTTAGAGCACGGATCAACTCAATACTCCTTCAGGATGTCATATTTGAAGTGGGGAATGTGGGAGACGGGCGGAGCGTGCGGGGGTCTAATTCCACACTCCGCACATTCCTAACTTCTCACCGCTCCCACGGCCCGGCGGGCTTCCCGGTCCATGTCGCGGCTGATGATGGCCCGGCGTTTATCGTAGCGTTTCTTGCCCCGGGCCAAGCCGAGCTCCACCTTCGCTACGTGGCGCTTGATGTAGAGACGCAGGGCGACCAGCGTCAGGCCCTTCTCGGCGACGGCGCTTTCCAACTCCCGGATTTCGTCCCGGTGCAGCAGGAGCTTGCGTGGGCGGCGCGGGTCATGGTTGAACTGGCTGGCCGGGTCGTAGGGAGCGATGTAGGTGTTGAACAGCCACATCTCACCGTCGCGGCTGCGGCCGTAGCCGTCGCTCAGGTCCACCTTCCCGGCGCGGACCGACTTGATCTCGGTGCCGGTCAGCACCAGCCCGGCCTCGTGGCGTTCCAGAATCTCGTAGTCGAAGAACGCGCGCCGGTTGGTGGCGGCGGTGCGGAGGTTGCCGTTCTGGCTGGTTTTGGCGGACTTCTTCTTGGCCATGATTACCTGACCTTGGCTATCTCTTGTTGCAACAACTCGATGGCCCGATCCAACTGAGGGTCTTCGAGCTCGTCTTCCGAGGGTTCTTCGACGATGTCCGGTATTATACCTTCTCCTTCGATCAGCGTACCCGACGGCGTGTACCAGCGGGCGGTGGTGACGTTGATGCCCGACCCGTCCGACAGCGGCCAGAGATTGTTCACGCTCCCCTTGCCGAAAGTGGTGACGCCCACTACCGGCGCGCGTTCGTGGTCGATGATCGCGCCGGCGAAGACCTCGCTGGCGGAGGCGCTGAACTCGTTGACCAGCACCACCACCGGGATCTCATGGGCCAACCCGCCCGGCTCCACTTCCCAATCGCGGCGGTGGCCCTTGGCGTCGATTTGGTAGAGCACCAGCCCCTCGTCCACGAACTGGCTGGTCACGTCGACCACCGAGGACACCAACCCACCCGGATTGTTGCGAAGGTCCACCACCATGCCGACGCCCTGCGAACGCTCGAACCGCTCCAGCGCCGCCTTTAGCTCGTCGTTGGTGGCGCCCGTGAATCCGCTCAACTTAAGGTGCCCAATCCTGCCGACCTGCATCAACAGGTTGACGCTCCGCAGGGTGATTCTTCCTCGCTCGATTGCTATCTCCACGGTGTCGACGCCGTTCAAGCGCCGGACCGACAAGCGCACCGTGGTGCCCGCCTCTCCCCTGATTTTGTGAATCACTTCCAGCAGGCTGAGCCCGCGGATGTCCTCGCCGTCGACGGCCAGAATCATGTCGCCCGGGCGAATTCCCGCCTCTTCCGCCGGAGAATCCGGCATCGGCGCCAGCACGGTGACGTGCCCTTCCTTCATTCCCACCTCGGCCCCGATTCCTTCGAAGAAACCTCGGATGTCCTGCCGTTCCAGCGGGAATTGTTCCCGGTCAAGATAGGCTGCGTAGGGATCGTCGAGAGAGGCGAGCATTCCGCGAATCGCGCCGTCGCTAACCGTCTGCGGGTTGATATTGGCCCCGTCGATGTGTTCCCGTTGCAGTATCTCCCAGACCTCGGCCAAGCGGGCGAACTCCGGCGGCAGACCCTCGATGGCCTGAGCTTCGGATGCCTCGACCTCGGTTTCAGTGGTCTCGGAAGAAACGGAAACGCAAGCCCCGGCCAGCAGCCCAAGGGCCGCCAGAACCAGCAGCAAATTCGGTAGACGCCATACGGCGGACCTGAGCAAGAGTCGTCACCTCAGCAGTAGAAAAGCGGCGAACGGCGGCGGATTGCACGCGGCGTTGCGCCAGCATGACACAGCTTTCAATTGTATCACAGGGCGCGTTGACACTGGATTTGGCAAACTGCTAGCATGGCGGCAACCGTACCCGGAGGCAGCTAGTGGCAGGCATCTCAGCTTTCGGCGCCTACGTGCCCCGTTACCGCTTGGGTGATGCAACCGATGGTTGGAACTCCCGCGTCGAACGTTCAATCGCCAATTTCGACGAGGACAGCGTCAGCATGGCCGTGGCCGCTGGCGTCGACTGCCTCAAAGGGCGAGACCGGCAGCAGATTGATGGGCTGTTCTTCGCCACCACCACGCCGCCTTACGCCGAGAAGCAGTGCGCCTCGATCATTTCCACCGCCTTGGACCTGCGCCGGGACATTTTTACCGCCGACATCACCGACGTGCTTCGCGCCGGGACCACCGCCCTCAAGTCGGCCCTGGACTCCGTCGCCGCCGGGTCGGCGGGGCAGGTGCTGGTCATTGCCAGCGACAACCGCCAGGGCGCGCCAAAGGGCGAGGCCGAACGCAACTCCGGTGACGGCGCGGCCGCGTTCATCGTCTCCCGCGACAACGTCATAGCCGAACACGAAGGCGCATACACCATCACCGAAAACATGATGGACACTTGGCGCAGCGCCGGAGACCCCTTCGTCCGTTCTTGGGAGGACAGGTTCGCCATCGAGGAGGGTCTGGAGCGCATCCTGGGCGACGCGCTCGCCGGTTTCATGGAAAAGCAGGGCATCGCGGCGCGGGACGTAGGCAAGCTGGCCCTCTACGCGCCCGACGGTCGCCGTCATAGCCAGTTGGCCCGGCAGTTGGGCTTCAGTGCCGAGCAGGTGCAAGACCCCATGTTCGGCAGGCTGGGGAATACGGGCGCGGCATTCCCGCTGATGCTGCTTGTCTCGGCCTTGGAAGACACCGGCCCGGGCCAGCTCATAGTCACCGCTTCCTACGGCGACGGCAGCGACGTCATCGGCTTCCGGACGACCGATCAAGCGGCCAATGGCCGGGCCAGCGCCGGGGTTAGCGGTTTCCTGGAGTCCAAACAAGTGCTGGACAGCTACGAGACTTACGCGCGCTGGCGGGACGTTTGGCTTACCGACGCCGCCTCTCGCCGTCCCCAGGCCCAATCGCCCTCCGTTTCCGCGCTCTGGCGGGAAGGCGACCGCAACATCCGGTTCTACGGCGCAACCTGCAACCAGTGCGGGTTCGTGCAGTACCCGCCACAGCGCGTCTGCGTCAAGTGCCAGTCGCGGGACGACGCCACGCCGGTGCGCCTTAGCGATCAGCCGGGCAAGGTGTTCACTTACTCCATGGACTACTTGGCTGGCACCACCGACACGCCGCTGGTAATAGCGGTGGTGGACTTTGACGGAGGCGGCCGGACGTTGTGCATGGTGACCGACCGCGAGCTGGACGAGATAAAGGTGGGAATGCCCGTGGAAATGAGCTTCCGCAAACTGCGGGTAGTCAACGGCATCCACAACTACTATTGGAAAGCGACGCCCCGCCGAGTGGCGGAGCCCACAGAGGGATAACGTTATTATATGGTAGGCGCCGCCGGGTTTCCGCGGAAATGGGCCGGGATCACCGGAGATTGGGAGTTGAGCGACCGCTACGCCAAGTACGTCGGCTCGGAAGGCCCTTCTCCGCACGGTATCCTTATCGGTGGAAGTAGAATCGGCGGAGGCGTACTGAGCCGGGGGACGGTTAAGACATCAATTAAGCTGTCGCAAGATGCTGTGGCCGGACATATTCTCTTGGGGTACTATTCATTAGATTCCCGATATGTAACGGTTGGGCTGGGCGGAAACAATGTGGCATACGCGATTTCAGAGTTTGCTCCAGGAATGGACTGGACACAAGCCGAGGGAGTGGGAAAACGCTCGTATCTGGAAGCTGGTCGCCCATATGACGTCGAGGTCCGGCTGGATGGTCAAAGGCTAAGGTTATCCGTCGATGGGGTCAGGGTGCTTACCCACATATTGCGCCAACCCTTGGCGCGGGGTCAGGTGGGAATATTTGCCACTGGCGATGGCGCTGTCGAATTCGGTTCGGTCGAAATCTCGACTCAAGCGCCTTCCGCGTTTGTAATTATGCAATTCACCGACCAATTCAATGCGCTCTACGAAGACGTGATTCAGCCGGTGTGCGCCGATTTGGGAATAGAGGCGTACCGGGCTTCCGACATTTACCGGCCGGGCGTCATTATCCAAGACATCACTCAGGGATTGGCCGAGTCTCACGCGGTTATAGCCGAGATTACGCCGCCCAATCCCAACGTGTTCTATGAGTTGGGCTATTCCCATGCCTTGCAAAAACCTGCCATCCTTCTGGCCGACCGGGAGACTACAGACCTGCCTTTTGACATCAGCGGCTACCGCGTAATTTTCTACGACAATACAATACGCGGCAAAAGCAGTCTGGAGGCCGACCTTCGGCAGCACCTAGGCAACATACTAGGCCCATAAAGTACAACTTCCGGGGGGATTGACATGAGCGGAATCAAGGACCGGGTAGCTATTATCGGCATGGGCTGCACCAAGTTCGGGGAGCGGTGGGACGCCAGCTCCGCCGACCTGATGGTGGAGGCCGCTTACGAGGCTTACGCCGACGCCGGCGTCGAGGGGAAGGACATTCAGGCGGCCTGGCTGGGCACCGTTTCCTCCTTCCGCACCGGGCAGCCGTTGGCCGACGCCCTGAAGCTGGACTACATCCCGATTTCCCGGGTGGAAAACGCCTGCGCCACCGCCACCGACGCCTTCCGCAACGCTTGCTACGCCGTTGCCGCCGGGATCTACGACATCGTGCTGGCGCTGGGCGTGGAAAAATTGAAGGACTCCGGCTTCTCCGGGCTGGCCATCGCCGAATCGCCCGGCGCCGACGTCAATCCGCCGGTGCCGCCGCCGTCCCAGTTCGCCTTGGCGGCCACCCGCTACTTCCACGAGTACGACATCCCGTTCGAGGAGGGCAAGCGCACTCTGGCGCAGATCGCAGCCAAAAACCACCACAACGGCACCATGAGCCCGAAGGCCCACTTCCAGCGCGAGGTCAGTGCCGAGCAGGTAGTGAATGCGCCGATGGTCGCTTGGCCGCTGGGGCTGTTCGACTGCTGCGGCGTGAGCGACGGCGCGGCCGCAGCCATCATCACCACTCCCGAAATCGCCAAGACTTTCCGCGACGACTACATTCTGGTCAAAGGAATCGGGCTTTCGGTGGGCGCTTTCGGCATCATGCGCAACGACTGGGACTTCACCCACTTCCCGGAGTCGGTGCGGGCCAGCCAGTCGGCCTACCAGGAGGCAGGCATCAGCGACCCCCGTCAAGAAATCGACCTGGCGATGGTGCATGACTGCTTCACCATCACCGAGCTGATCATTTACGAAGACTTGGGGTTCAGCCCCCGGGGCCGGGCCAGCGTCGACGTTGAGGCTGGCACGTTCACCCTGGAGGGTGACCTGCCAGTGAACACCGACGGTGGGCTGAAATGCTTCGGCCACCCCATAGGCGCCAGCGGCATACGGATGATCTACGAGGTATACAAGCAGTTGCAAGGTAAGGCCGGGGCGCGCCAACTCAAGAAAGCCGACCTTGGCCTGACCCACAACCTCGGCGGCCGCCCCGGTTCGTTCACCTGCTCCGTGGCGTTGTTCGGCACCAGGGACTAGCGGCGCGGCTTTCCGCCCCAGCACAGGATTCGGACCAAGACCGGCGGCCATCAGTGGTCGCCGGTTTTCCGTTTGTGTTTCTCTCTCCATCGGCACATCGAGCTGCTATGCCGCTTCCGTTGACGCTGGCCCTGCCGGACGCCGGATTCTCAGACTGTGGAAAGTCTGCCAACTATACATAATCTAAAATTTTGCTCAAAATTGGCGCAGATTTTTGTTGTTCCCGGCAGTGCCGCTTGATATAAGCTAGCTGACATAACTTGTAGTGACGGAGTGGATGTGGTCGTTTTCGGGCCTGTTAAGCGCGTAGCCAAGTCCCCGACGGTCCAAGTGACCGGCCGGGGCTCCGATGTTGCCTTCGTGATTGACGGGGAGACCCCCTTCGAGCGGGTGGCCGAAGACCTGCGGGCGTACCTCTTGGCCAACGACGGAATGTTCTCCAAGGGCAGCATATCCGTCGATGCCGGAAGGCGCGTCGGCTCCCCGGAGGAGTTGGCCGCCATCCGGCGGATCATCGAGACCCACTCCGGCCTCACCGTTACCCGCTTCTGGTGCTCCGCCGACTCTCTAGGGACCGGCGCCCTGAATTGGGAGGCCGAGCCCTCGAAAGCTAAGCCGTGGGAGGCCAATCCGTGGGAAGCCGACCCGCCCTTGGCGCATAGCGACCTTCCCGCGTTTCTACAGCCGCCCGCGTCCGAAACCGTTGCAACGGCGCTCCCGCCTTCGGCGCCCGCGAAAAAGGCGCTCCGGGATACCGCCAATGACCGCAGCCGCAACCGCTCCCGAGCGCTGCTAATCCGCAGCACCTTCCGCTCCGGGGAGTCGGTGCGTCACGACGGGGACGTGGTCGTCTTGGCCGACGTGAATCCGGGGGCGGAGATACAGTCCGACGGCGACATCGTCGTTTTCGGGTGCCTGAAAGGGCTGGCCCACGCCGGGGCGTCGGGAGACGCCGGAACTGCCATCATCGCCTTGGAAATCACCTCTCCCCGGATCAAGATCGGGGAGTACGAAGCCGAGGCCGGCCCGGCCAGCCGCCGGACCGGGAAGGCAGCGGCTCCCGGCCCCAAGATCGCCTACGTTCGCCGCCGTTCCATTCAAGTAGCGCCGTTCACCGGCCGGTTCTCTACATACATCAAAGGGGTACCTTATGACGGGTAAGACAATCGTTATCACCTCCGGCAAAGGCGGCGTCGGCAAGACCACCGCCACCGCCAACCTGGGCACGGCCCTCGCCATGCGCGGCCAACGGGTGGTGGTCGTCGACACCGACATCGGCCTGCGCAACCTCGACGTGATCATGGGCTTGGAGAACCGCATCGTCTACGACCTGGTGAACGTCGTCGAGGGCGTGTGCAAGCTGCGCCAGGCCATGATTCAAGACAAGCACGGCCTGGAGTTGTTTCTCATCCCGGCGGCCCAGACCCGCGACAAGGACAGCGTCGAGCCGAAGCAGCTACGGGCATTGTGCGCCGAGTTGGAGCGGGAGTTCGACTACGTGCTGATCGACTGCCCGGCCGGCATCGAACAGGGCTTCAAGAACGCCACCGCCGCCGCGAAAGAAGCGATCATCGTAACGACTCCTGAAGTTTCGGCCATCCGCGACGCCGACCGCGTGATCGGACTTCTGGAGGCCGAGGGCCTGCACCGGCCCCGTCTCATCATCAACCGCATCGCCGCCGATATGGTGCGCCGCGGCGACATGATGGACCAAAAGGATGTAGAAGGGCTGTTGGCGGTGGAGGTCATCGGGCTGGTGCCCGCCGACGAACGCACGGTGGTGGCCGCCAACCGCGGCATCCCGGTGGTACACGACAAACGGTCGCCCGCCGGTGCCGCCTTCCTGCGCATCGGCGCGCGCATCGACGGCGACGACGTGCCGCTGGTCGAGGTGGTGTCCAAGGGGGGCTTGCTGACCAAGATCCGGGATATGGTGGGTATGAACGGGAGGGCTTATTCCCATGCGTGAGCTACTGCTTAGGCTGCTCGGACTCGCCGACCGGGACGAGCACTCCAAGGACACCGCGCGCAACCGCCTGCGTTTGGTCTTGGTGCAGGACCGCATCGACCTCGCGCCCGAAAAGATGGAAGAGATGAAACGGGAAATCTGGCGGGTGGTCTCCCGCTACATGGTAGTCGAGGACGACTTCATGGAGTTCGAAGTCCGCCGCTTGGACGAACTGATCATGCTGGTCTCCAACATCGAGATCAAGGACCTGAGCGAGTTGGCCGCCGCCTCCGCCAGATAGTGAGTTTCTTGACCCTCACGCTGACCAACTGCAACCTGATCGATTGCGTGAGCCCGGCGGTGCGGCTGGGGGTTACGGTGACGGTGGACGACGGCTGGATCACGTCGGTGACGGACGCCGGAGGGCCCGCGCCTTCGCTGGAAAACGGGCAGTCCGAGGTCATCGACCTGCAGGGGGCGTACCTGCTGCCCGGCCTGTGGGACGTGCATATCCACCCGGAATACCCCAATCCTCCGGGCACCACCGCCGCTCAACTTACGGCTTGGTTCGGCCAGAACCTGATGCGAGGGCTGACCGAGGCAGGCATGACGTCGGTTCGCTGCGCCGGGGCGGGCCACTTCATGGACGTGGCCTGGAAGCGGGCCTTCGAGTC
Source organism: Dehalococcoidia bacterium (assembly GCA_965197575.1). Classification (GTDB taxonomy): domain Bacteria; phylum Chloroflexota; class Dehalococcoidia; order Lucifugimonadales; family UBA3495; genus VXOI01. Next base: position 2,633,507 of record OZ240214.1, on the reverse strand, counting down.
GCCGACGGGACCCGCCGGGCCCAGGGTTTTCGCCTGCGGCAACTTCCTTACCACCACCGGAGGTCATTTCCTGACTTCGGGCCACGCACGGGAATGCGACGGCCCCTACGGATTCGTCGAGGCCATCCGGGAGCAGATCAAGAACGGTGTCGACCACGTCAAACTGAACCTGTCCGGCGGCATAATGGGGCCCCACTGGGACCGGCATTTGGACTCGTTCCTGATGCCCGAAGAGTTGGAGGCGGCGTTTGCCTTGTGCCGCCAGCGCTCCACGCCGGTCATGGCGCATGCCACCAACCCCGAGGCCGTGAAGGCCGCCATCCGGCTGGGCGCGCACAGCGTCGAACACGGCTACGTGATGGATGAAGACTGCATCACTGATTTCCTGGAGAGCGGGGCCTGGTACGTTCCCACCCTAGCCATCACCCACCTTACGCCGGGCCAAGCGGAGTCCGGTTGGGAACGGGATTATGTGGAGCGCAAGGGCCTGGCCCCGGACTTGGTGCGCCGGGCCGACGCCGCTGCCGAAGAACACCGCCGCTGGTTCCAGACCGCCCTGAACGCCGGGGTGCGTATGGCCTTGGGTTCCGACGTTTTGCCCCTGCGCGACTCGGCGTTGCTGGAGCTCGGCCTCTGGGTGAAGGACGGCGCGACTCCCTGGCAGGCGTTGACCGCGGCCACCAAGAACGCCGCCGACCTCTGCGGCGTGGGGGCTGAACTGGGCACGCTGGAGCCCGGCAAGCGGGCCGACCTGATCGCCGTATCGGCCAACCCGTTGGAGGACATCCAACACCTCCGTCAACTACTGCTCGTGCTGAAAGACGGCCGCGTGGTGGCCGACCACCGCCACTAGCCGCCGCTGCCCCTTTCCCGGTTTGCCACCCCTCGAATCGGCGTTCTATACTTGCGCCAGAAATCCCGGAGATCAATGAACCGGCGCGGGCCGGAATCGCCATTAGAGGAGGCTGGAATTGGCAGGCAATAAGCTGACCATAGGCAACGTTGAGATCACTTCCCTTTCCGACGGGCTGTTGGAATTCGACCTTTGCAACTTCTTTCCGGCCATCCCCAGGGAGGACTGGGGCGGGCATGAACACCACCTGACCGCGGAGGGCAACGTCCGCTTCAACCTAGCCTGCTTCCTCATACGGTCCGACGGTCACACCATCGCCGTCGATACCGGACTGGGCCCCAAGCCCACGCCGGAAACGCCCTGGGGCGAGTTGCTCAACGACTTCTCCGCCCACGGCGTTAGCCCCGAGGAGGTGGACATGGTGGTGATGACCCATGCCCACCGGGACCACATCGGCTGGAACGTGGTTTCCCATGACGGGCACTACCACCCCACCTTCCCCAACGCCCGGTACTACGTCAGCGCCAAAGACTGGGAAGCCTGCCACGACCCGGACCTGATAGAGGCCCGCTTCCCCAACGCCCCCGATTGCGTCTGGCCGTTGGAGGGTCTGGGCGTGCTGGAACTGATGGACGGCGAGACCCAACTGACCAGCGAGATTACCACGCTGCCGACGCCGGGCCACACACCGGGTCACATGAGCCTGCTGATTTCGTCCCAAGGCGAGCAAGGGTTGGTGCTGGGCGACGTGTTGCACAACACAGCGCAGATCGAGAACACCGACTGGGTTTCCCGGGCCGACATCGACCCGGACCAGACCCGTATCACCCGCCGCAGCATGATGGACCGGTTGGAGCGCGACGGCATCCCGGTGGCTGCCGTCCACCTGGCCGCTCCCGGCTTCGGCAGAATCGTCCGCACCGAAGGCCGCCGCTACTGGCAGGCGCTTTAGGTATCCCGGCGCTATCGGTATCGGCGGATAGGAGCAAAGGCATGGCGAAGAACGGATTCAGGATAATAGACGCCGAGCTTCACGTGATGGAGCCCGTCGACCTCTGGGATAAGTACATCGACCCGGAATTCAAAGACCGGGCGCCCCGTCGGCTCAATGAGCGCCGCTGGGACATCCGCACCATCGTCGAAGGCGACGTGATGGCCAGCATGACCGACTACAGCTGGCCGGCCCGCAGTACCGAGGAGGAGGACAGCCTGGCCGAGCGGTACGCTGAGGAGATCGCCGCCAACTTCGATCCGGCCTCTCAGGTAAACGCGATGGACCGGGAGGGCTTGGACCTTGCGGTGCTTTACCCAACCTCCGGCATGTACATCACGGCGCGCAACGGCATGGATCCGCGCTTCGCCGAGGCCGCCTGCCGGGCCTACAACAATTGGCTCTACGACTACATACAGGCCGGCGATCCCTCACGCATGTTCGGCGCGGCCGCCCTCTCGCCAAACCCGGCAGGATAGCAACCAGCTAGGGAGTGATGGAGTGGCGGTTAGGAAGTTCTGGGTTGCCGTGGTTATGACGATGCTGTCCCTTGCCTGTTCCAACGGTGGCCTATCGGACTATTTGGAACAGGCGGAACCCATCTTCGAGGAGCATGGTGATGAATACGCGCTCGTTAGTGATGCCCTTGATGTTCTGATAGCTTGTACGGATTACCCGGCCACGACTGAATGTTCTGCTACAGACTTATTGGACGCCTCGGATAGATACGTGACTGCATTGGATAGATACGAACGTGTTGCGTCAGTGTATATGGAGAAGTGGGTGGCGGAGTTGCGGCCTCCCGATGAGGCATTACGATTCCACGAATTGACTTATGAGTTATTCCAACTTCGCCGCACGGCATTTTACACAACGCGGTTCCGGATGGAGCAGGTGATGGAATACCCTTCCCTTGCCTATGAAGAAACTTACGTCGCAACGTTCAGTGCAGACATGCAACGTAGTATCGAACAGCTTGACCGTTCGGATAGATTGGTTATCCGGGTGCTGGCGGAAGCTCGGAAACTGGGGTTGTGAAACATTTCCGGAGCCATGGAGCCATGATGGAATCAATCGCTCTGCCTCAACTCTGGACCGTGGTGGCGGTGCTGGCCGGGTTCCAAGTGACCGCCCTCTATTGGCGGATCAATCGGGAACTGGTAATGGAAGCCGGAGGAATTACGTGGCTAACGTGCGCCGATGGTTTCGTCGGTGCATCCTTTTTGGTGTTGGTTGGAGGGGTGTTCGTGGCGCCTATGGTTAGCTCAGTGTCCACAATAACCGTGGTTAAGCTGTTCGGTCTCGCGCTGGTCCTGTTCGCGCCGTCGGTGTTCGTACTGGCCGGTCATTACAACCTTTACTGCGCTTGGGGGAAGCCCCGCCCCCGCCGCCGTGGGCGCGGACGGGTGACTAAACAAGAATCTGTAGCAGTGGTCGTTGCTTTAGTCCTTCTTACGGCATATATAACCTGGTATATCTGTTGCGAACCGGCCTAACGCTTTCTGGCACTTTAGGAACAGAAGCCGGACTTTTGGAACAACTGGCACTTATGGAGCAAAGACCTGCGCTTGGGCCAAGAGCTAGCTGACGCTTACGACGTCCCCATGCCCTTGGCCGAAGTCTGCCGTGACCTGTACTCCCAAGCTATGGACCGTGGCTGGCAGGAAAACGACAGCTCGATAGTCCTGACCTTGCAGGAGGAACGGGCCGGGGTCCAGGTCCGGCTGCAAGACTAGCTTATGGCCCAAGCCTCCGGGGTTTAGCCATCCAACTCGGCGACCGCCTCCACTTCCACCAAGAAGTCCGGGTCGGCGAGGCCGGCCACCACTACGGTGGTGCTGGTCGGGCGGCCATGTTCCGGCAGTATCGACATCCGGGCCTCACGAATTTTCGGCAGGTTCTCGGCGCCCACAACGTAGGTGGTGGTCTTCACGATGTCGCTGAGAGCGCCTCCTGCCGCCTTCATAGCGATTTCCAGATTGGTCCACACCTGTCGGATCTGTGCTGCGGCGTCGCCGGGGTGCATCGCCTTGCCGTCGAGACCGCGAGGCACTTGGCCGGATATGTAGACGGTGCTGCCAACCTTGACGACGTGGTTGTACAAGCCGACTGGCGGCGGGGCCAATTCGGGCGGGTTGATGTACTCTCGGCTCATCTGGTCTCACCTCTCTGCGATATTTGCCAAATTGGAGTCAACCCAATTCCAAGTTGACGCTTCCCGCGCTATCATATCAATTTACCGGCGGGACGGACCCGTCGGCAATCGTTCCAATTCAGCCGTAGGGGCGGAGAGTCGCTCTCAATGTTCTCTGCGGTAAACAGACGGGGTAAGCGATAATGCTGGCATTGGTAGGCGGTACTCTAATCGACGGCAATGGCGGCGAACCAGTGGCTGACGCCACGGTGTTGGTCGGCGGCGACGGGCTTATCTCGGCCGCCGGTCCGAAAGCGGCAGTGACGGTCCCGGAGGGAACTCCGCAGCTTGACATAACCGGCACGACGCTGCTTCCGGGGTTGATCGACTGCCACGACCACCTGTCTTCGTTTACCTACGACATTATGAGCCGGTGGGGGTTGGCCGAGCCGAAGAGCGCCCGTACCGTCCGCATCGCTCGGGTTATGGAAGAGACCCTGCGGACCGGCTATACGACCGTCCGCGACTGTGGCTGGCTCGACGCCGGTTTCAGGATAGCCGTCGAGGAAGGGCTGGTGGCCGGGCCGCGATTGCTGGTGGCCGCCGGGCCGATGTCGCCGACCCACGGTGTTCAGGACCGGCCCACCGGGTCAGGGTTCCGCCGCCCAACGACCTCAGACCCCAACCTGCCCTACGGCATTGCCGACGACGCCGACGAGATTCGGGCGGTGGTCCGGGAGAACGCCCGCGCCGGGGCCGACCTGATCAAGGTGTTTCAGACTGGCTTCGGCAACCCCAGGCACCGCGACTCCGACGCAGGTTACAGGCTGGATGAGTTGAAAACCTTAGTGGCGGAGTCCCACGCTCAAGGCCGGAAAGTGGCTTGTCACGCGGTCGGTGGCCCAGGACTGCGGACTGCCGTCGAGGCTGGAGTGGACTCAATCGAGCACGGCAGCTACCTGGACTTGGATCCCGACCTGTTCTTGATGATGGCGGACAACAACATTACCCTGGTGCCGACGCTCACCGTGTTCACGTTCCACGCCGCCCAGGGCAACCCCGTCGCCCAGCAGGAAGCCAGGGCCTTCCGGCATCATCACGTCGAGACGGTGCAACAGGCCCTCCGCCACGGTGTGCGGGTGGCAGCCGGGACCGACGCCGGTGGCTGGGTACACGGGAATAATGCTCAGGAGCTGGAGCTGCTGGTGGACGCCGGGATGACGCCGATGCAGGCGTTGCTGGCCGGCACCAGCGAGGCCGCCGCCTGTTGCGGGTTGGAGGACCGGCTGGGGAAGATCGAACCCGGCAAGTGCGCCGACCTGGTAGTCGTCGACGGCGATCCTTTAGCCGACATAACCGTTCTTCAGGAACCCTCCCGGATACGGCTGGTTATAAAGGAGGGCAAGGTCTTCCACGACCGGATTACCCGGCCCTAGCTATACCGTGGGCTGGCCCGACCAGCGGAAGCGGCTGTACAGGCCGTGCTTTCCCCACTCCTCCCAGCTCAGGGTTTCGTCGTTGATTCTCTGGTTGGAGCGGGCCAGCACGTGCTCCCGGCCGTGGATCACGTTGCGGAGGTTGGTAATAGTCGCCGGATCCTGGCGGTCGCCTCCCCGGATGGCTTCGACTTCGAGCAGCACCCGGTCCGACGCCTTGAGGGTGCGGGATCGGGACTCGATAGTGATTTCCAGGGGCATCCGACGCACCGCCGCCAGCCGCCCGTCCCGGAAGAACTGGGCGAGTATGCCCCAAGGGCCGTCGGCCTCACCGCTGAAAATCCGACGCATCGCCTCGAACTGTTCGTCCGTTGCCGACTCTTCGATGTACAAGACCGCAGTCCAGTCGCCGTCGTACATTGTCGGCCCCGGCGAATGCACGAAGATGACGGCGGACAGGCCCGCCAAGTCCACGCTCTCGAAGCGGCCTTGTTCGGCGCTCATGGCCCAGATCGCGTCGCACCAGCCGTTGGTGGGCGGCTGGCGGAACGTAACGTGACACGGGCAGAGCAGGTTGCAATTGCAACCCTCGAAAAGCTCCCCTTCCATCCACCAGTCTTGCGTCAAAAGCAGTCGATTCCCATAAACGTAAGCTGAGCCGGGGCGTAGAAAAAGGGAGGAGAAACGTTTCCTCCTCCCTTTGGTCGAGCAACCGGGGCCCACTCGGGCCTTAGAACATCGTGCTGTCGCTGACGGCTTCGCCGACCACGATCCCCCGCAGCCGGTCGCGGAAGTCGAACAACACCTGGTCGGCTTCCGTCCGGTCAAGGCCGTCCTTGTTGTCTATGAGGTAGTCGACGAACTCGTCCAGCGCCGCCGCTTCACGGGTGCCGTTGGGAATTCTGAAGAACTCGGCGTTGAAGGTCGGCAACTCGCCGGGGCCGAAGTAGCCGGTGGCGAACTTGCCGGAACTCTCCTCGTGCAGGGTGTAGCCCTCCAGGTCGTGGGTGCCCTTGCCCAGCACCTGGCCGGTCTGCACGTAATACTCCATGACCGACTTGGCGCCGTACTTGTTGATGGGGCACACCTTCATGCAGATGGCGCAACCCTCGTACCGGGACATGACGGGACGGCAGCGCTTGTAGACCAGCTTGTTCTTTTCCACGCCGCGCCACCAGATCTTTTCGCGCATCAGGGCCCGGCCAGGGCAGCGGTTCACGCACACTTGGCAGACCTGGCAGAAGGCGTGGAACCCGTAGTCCACCGGCGAGTCATAGGTCACCGGGGCGTCGGTGGTGATGATTTGGAGGCGGCAGCGCGCGCCGGCGTGAGGGGTCAACAACTGGCCGTTGGCTCCCAACTGGCCCAGCCCTGCAGCCACGAACATGGGGATGGTCGCCGCGCTGTGGTTGCTGGGGCCGTGGACCTGAGCGCCGTAGCCCAGCGACCGGATGTAGTCGGCCATCTCCAGGCCCATGGGCGCCTGGGTCTCGTAAGTCCCGTAATGGCCGTGCTCGGCGGCCATGCTGGGGGCCGTCTGCGTCTCGGCGTAGTCCTGCTCCAAGGCCAGGCAGACCGCGTTGCTGAACTTGACGTGGTCTTTGCGGTCTTGGTAGATGTAGCGCGGGTCGTGGGAGGTGAACCCCACTTCCAGGTAGCCCATCTCACGGGCCTTGTTGCGAATCAGGTCGGTAACGTTCTCCCCGGTGGGCGTGCCAGTGGGGGGAAGGTCGCCGGAGCGGTCCATCAACGGGTAGAACTGGTCCATCACTTCCTGGTGCTCGTGGTGATACTTCTGCATCGCCGGAGTGCCGACGCTGGGCGCCCACTCGGTGTCGGCCGCGTGTTCGACCTGCTGGCGCTGCAACGGGTACTCCCGGCTATAGAAGTCGATATCCTTGCTGACCATAGGGATGCCGGGAACGGTCTCCAACTCTTCGGGAATGGGAATCTCGACCGAATCGTCGCCGATTCTCCTTCCGGGCCGCACTACGACATGGCCGACCTTAAGCATTACGATAACTCCTCTCGAGGAAGACTTGGGCTAACCCGGATTTTGCCCCATCCACCCAACGATGTCAATAAGAACCAACGCCGCCAACGACACTGTCGACGGATGCCAACCCACGCCTGACGCCTTCGGACCTGTCCCTGCCAAACCCTAACGCATATCCCCCAAGCAGGCCCCAGATTTCTCAAGAATGGTGGGCCTATGCAGACTGTACTGCGAACTTTTCGTTGGGAAGTTCTCATATAGCCTCAGTGCGCCATTCCATGGTCGTACATTCGCATATCACCGTGTCGGTTTATCTGGGCGTAGGATTTGTCTGAGACGGGCTCCTCATCACTGGCTCGAATCCTCTTTTGGCTGGCAAAGCAGTACCAGGGCCGCCCGCTCCGGCACGACCGGCACCCCCCATGGAGAGCGCTAGGCGATGATCACAAAGTCGCCGGGAGAGATGTTGTCCACGCCGTCACCGACAGCCTCCACCGTACCCGACGCCTCATGCCCAAAAAGAAGGGGAAATCGTCGTTGATCGCTCCCTTCCGGCAGTGCAGGTCTGTGTGGCACACCCCGCAGACCTTGGCTCGCACCAGCGCATCGCCGGGGCCCGGGTCGGGGATCAGGATGTCCTTGAGCTCCACGGCTGCACCCCTTGCGCCAGCGATGACTCCCTTAACCTTGTGCGGCATCGACTATCGCTCCATCTGATTCTGGTTTGGTTTCGGCACTCCCGCCGTTGTCTGAGACAGGATGTTCTTTGCCCTGAACACCCTTTGGTCCGGAGATTTCCGATGTGAATATGGCCGCTATCCGTAGCCTTGTGAAATCACGTCGATGCATGAATGACGGACGGTATTTTCCCAGCAAAGACACAAGCAGCGCGGTGGCCTAACTGCGGCCCAGGCTGCTGGTGCCTTCGTCGACATACACGGAATCGCCGACTCGGGACAGCCTTATCTGCTGACGGTATAGCCTGTCCCCGGCCAGCATTGGGTGCTGTAAAAGTCCGAAGACCAGTCCACGTCTGCGGGGTCGGGGCCACCGGCCATCGCCTCTTCCAGGGGCCCGGCCTTCCATACCGTCGACGGAGGGCAGGCCCAGCAGTTTCAGGATGGTCGGCGTCAGGTCGATATTGCCGGAGGGAGCATCCAGCTTCAAACCGTCCTTGAAACCGGGACCACGGGCGAACAGGATGTTGCACAGTTCTGACCGGCCCATCGATCCGTGCTGGCCCTGTCCGGGGTTTCGCCCGAAGAGTAAATCATCCCGGTGTATCCGGCGTCGTTGGCTTCGGAGCTCCAGCGGAAGGACAAGGTAACGTCGGGGGCGCGCTCGCCTTCGTTGCCCACCAAGGACACAGGTAGCGTACTCTGGATCCGGCCCACTCTCTGCCCAACGGTCACGTTCCCGTACTAGGGTTGGGCCATCAGCCACCGTGCCAGCCGCACCACGGCATCCCCGTCCCAGGGGCTGGAGTAGAAAAAGACCGCGCTGTTGTTGTTGGCCACCACGACACCACTCGGTTCGCCGCCGGGGGGAAACCAGCCTCCCGCGCCGATGCCTGAACATTCACGGCCTGACCAATGGTGGAGTAGCCATGGCCCGAAACCACTATCACGTTGGTCTATTCAGCCCTTCCGGTCTCGGAAAGCCAGCGCAGGATATTGCTGAACTGAGCGTCGGCCTCGCCCATGGCGGCGTTGGAAAGTCCGGCCCAACCCCGGGGTAGTGCTGGGATTTGTCCGGCTCCGACGACCAGATGGGAGCAACTGTTGGGTTCCGCTCTGGCAGTATGTACTCGGTCAAGATGCGCACGGCGTGGGCCATGCAGGCCGTGTTTGGATGGGCCTTCATCAGGCTAGGGGCCGAGCGGGTGGTGATGTCTTCGTACGGGGCGCGGGGAAGGCTAAACTCCGGGTGGATTGTGGCGCGCCGCCGCAGACTTCGGCAGTGGGGTTGTGCAGGTGGGCGTTGCCGCTGGTACCGACGCCGATGGCCACGTATTTCTGGTCGTGTTGGGAAAGCACCTTGGCCAGGGTCTGGGACAGCAGGACTGGCCCGATCTTCCGGGCCACTCGGTCCAGGTGAGGCTCCATTGCGGGGATGGCTTGGTCCGGGTCGTAATCGCGCACCAGCAGAGTGTTGGCCGACAGTCCGTGACCGCCGGGGTTGCGCTACGTGACCATGCTGGAGGCGTTGGCGCGGCTCACGGTCGGGTACAGGGAATGGTGGTTGGCGAAAGTCACCCCCGATTCGGCGAAGGCGGCCAGGTTGGGCATCAGCCCTTCGGTGACCTGCGCCGGTTGGACCCGTCGAAAACCACACCAGTACCTTTGTCATGCTGCCCCCAGACCGTCTACACCGGACCTGATCGAGAACACACTGACCAGACTTGCCCACCACGTCGTTACTCCCTCAAAGGGGGTAATCCGCCAACCGTCGTCAGTCAGTTAGACCACCTGGGAGGCAACGCTACCTAAGCTGCGCCGGATAGGGACGGCAATGACCACGCCTGCATTGTCCCAATCCCCAAGCAATTTCAGCCCTCCCCGCCGTCCCCCACAAAGTAATCGTATTTCCGCCCTGCCAAGTCCACCACCTCGGCCACATCTTCCTCCAGCAGGTAGCCCTCGACCGCCAGATCCATCGCGGCGCGGGTCACCTGATCCAAGTAGTCCTCACGGCTGGCGTAGCGTTCCTCGATGGACGCTCGCGGGTCGCCGGCGGACTCGCGCTCGGCTTGGGTGGCGGGCAGGGGGAGGGTCCATCCGGCAAGGCCGCCGGTGATGCCGATAAAGAGGTTGGGGTTGCCGACACTCTCGTCGCGCAGGTTCCAGCCGGTGTAGGTCGCCACCGGGACTGTCAGGTCCGGCAGGCGGATGCCGCCACGCTCGTTGAAGGATTCATCAAGGTCGGCAACCAGCGCCGGGAATTCCGCTCCCTCATCGGCGGGCAACTTGGTGGTGCGTCCCAGATCCCAGATGGGACTCCGGGCCATAGTCCAGCCTTATCGCCCTGATGGTCTGGGCCGGGACCTTCACGCCGGGGAGCTGGGCAAACCGTTCCAGCAGCGTATGGGACTCCACCGCCGTGCCGTCGTTCAGGCTGGGATGGCGGGAGCCTGGCTTCTTCGCCCCTGGTGACCCAGCGGTCCAGGTTGTCCAGCGCAGCCCGCAACAGGGGAGCATAGTCCACGCTGTTCAAGGGGAGCTGCCCCCTGATCCCGTCGCTCGCTCGGAATTCCAACGGAGGGAGTCTTCAGGCTCAAAGGGCAGCCCAAAAGAGATCGCCACCTGGGGTCCCGATCCCGCGATTCCTGCGCTCACGAGGGGGGCAGGCTGTGTAGTTTCTAGTACTACAGCACCGGCGAAGTGCCCGCAACGCCAGGCAAACTCATTGGAAACTCGGCCACATCCCTCCAGCAGCTCGGCCACCAGGCGCGGCGCGGGTCAAGGTAGGGCTGGCGTAGCGCTCCTCGATGGATGTTCGCGGGTCGCCGGCGGACTCGAGAGGGAGCGGTCCAACGGCGAGGCCGCCGGTGATTCCGATAAAGAGGCCGGGGTTGCCGATGCTCTCGTCGCGCAGGTTCCAGCCGGTGTAGGTGGCCACCGGGACTGTCAGGTCCGGCAGGCGGATGCCGCCAGTACTCGGCGGAGGCTCGTGACTCGCAAGGTCGGCAACCAGCGCCGGGAATTCCGCTCCCTCATCGGCTGGCAACTTGGTGGTGCGTCCCAGATGGGACTCCGGGCCATAGTCCAGCCTTATCGCCCTGATGGTCTGGGCCGGGACCTTCACGCCGGGGAGCTGGGCAAACCGTTCCAGCAGCGTATGGGACTCCACCGCCGTGCCGTCGTTCAGGCTGGGATGACGGCTGGCGGGAGGCTCTTCGCCCGTGGTGACCCAGCGGTCCAGGTTGTCCAGCGCAGCCCGCAACAGGGGAGCGTAGTCCACGCTGTTCAAGGGGAGCTGCCCCCTGATCCCGTCGCTCGCTCGGAATTCCAACGGAGGAAACTCGCCCGAGCCGTGCTGGCAACCGGCGAAGTGGTAGCGGCGGACCGACGGCGACTCCAGCATCGGTCAGGCTCTCCAGGTCGGTGTGGATCAGTATCGCCACGCCAGTACTCGGCGGAGGTGTTGGTGAACATGATCTTGGGCACTTTGCCCCGCCGCTCCAGGGCGTCGAGTAGGGAACCCTGGGCGCCGGTCACCGGGTCGGTCTGCGGGGTGTCGGTGAAGGGGAACATCTCCGGGATGATGTAGCAGACATCCTTGGAAGGCTGTCCGAAGCGCAGGTTGAACTCGCCGCGCATCCCGCCCGCCACGTGAGGGATGATCCCGTCCAGGGCCTGCCGGTCCTCTTCGTCCTCGTTGATGCCGACGTGGATGTACTGGCGCAGGAAGCGTCCGCTCTGGGAGCGGCCCATGGCGTAAGCGTAGTCGACAGCCCCGGTGAGCGGATTCCCCGCCGAGGCCGGGGCGTATTTCAGGAAGGAGACCGCGTCCCGCATCGCCACGAACCCCAGCCCCACGATCCGGCTGCCGGTCGTGGTGTAGACCAACTGGTAAATCTTCCCCGGCTCGAACCCGGAGGGCATATAGATGTGGCTGTGCTGTGGCTCCACGTCCTCATCCTCGACCCGGACGAAGGACCACTGGCTCCGGTCAACGGGCGTGGCGGGACTGTTGGGCAGGTCCCGCACCGTCAGGGTGGCCTCCGCTTCCTCAGGGTCGGCGGCAGGGTTGGGCAGGTGCTGCCGGTCTGCCAGCAGGAACACCTGGGTGGGCTCGTTGCACTGGAACTGGCACATAATCTTGCCGGTCAGGGGCCCCTGCGGGCCGATGGCTTCCGGCCCCTGAAGTCCGACGAGTCCGGGAGTGGGCGGTACGTCTGCCTGCCAGCCGCCCCAGACCACCGTGTAGCCCCGGCGCATCAGGTAGCCGTTGCCCGACTCCAGGGGCAAGGTGGCGTCGGTAGGGATGGGGACGCTGTTCAGGGTCAGGGCGGTCTTCCGGCCCCGGTTCACCACGTCGAACAGAATGCGGCGGTTGCCCCGGTCGATGTTCACCGGCTGGAGCATGGCGAAGTCCGCCGAAAACTCCACCCTGCCGCCGGAATTGCGCGGCGTCAGGTCCAGGTCCGTAATCCCCTGGTTCCGGGCGTGCGACGGGTCCACCGCGTAGTGGGCCGTGCCTTCCAGAAGCTCATACGCGCCCACGTCGCCGAAGCTCTCGCCGGACGCAAAACTGCTGCGATTGGTGATTTCTAATTCTGTAATTGCCAAGGCGCCTCCGGTTGGCCGACGGCCGATAGCCGGTGGCCGATATTCAGTTCTTGCTTGCCGGTCTCCGAGGGGATTTTAGCACCTGTGGACCGGCATCGTCCTTTCGATCAAGTGAAGTTGGTCAATGGACACCCCTGCCCCTACAATTGTTGAAAATCGAAGCTGGGCATTCTGTGTTCATCCAGATGGCGGTTCCCCCGCCCGCCGCCACGGATAGAAGAATGCGGGATGCCAGCAATATAAGGAGCGCGCGTCATGGCAAACAAGATCCGCCTGGGGTTTGTGGGTGCGAACGTAAACTCGACCTGGGCCACTCAGTCGCACTTCCCGGCGCTACTGGCCAGTCCGGATGTTGAGTTTACCGCAGTCTGCACCACCCGGCCCGAGAGCGCGGAAGAGGCCCGCCAAGCCTTTGGGGCGAAGCTCGCCTTCCATGATTTCCGGACGATGGCAGCGTCGCCGGAGATCGACGCGGTGGCCGTGGTTGTGCGGGTGCCATCGCACTATGAGCCAACGAAGGCCGCCATCGAAGCTGGCAAGCACGTCTTCACCGAGTGGCCTCTGGGAAGGAATACCGCCGAAGCCGAGGAACTTGCAACCCTGGCCCGGAACAAAGGTGTGCAAACGGCAGTAGGTCTGCAATCGCGGGTCAGTCCCGCATTGCTGTTTGTCAAGGAGCAAATTGAGGCCGGCTATGTGGGCGAGGTGCTCTCGTGTTCTGTGACCACCATGCGAGACGGCGCGTTGGAACGCCCTTCCGATCGCACCTGGCAGCGCGACGCCAGCCTGGGCGCACACACCCTAACCATCGCCAACGGACACGTCATTGACGCCCTGCGCTTTGTGCTTGGCAACTTCAGCCGGGTGGTGTGCATGGTCAGCACCCAAGCAAAGCGATGGTACGAGACCGATACCCGGCAATTTGTGGAAGTCACATCCCCGGACAATGTGCGAGTCAGCGGACAGTTGGAGAGCGGCGTGGCAGTGTCGGTCCATGTTGGGGCTGTCCCTTGGGCCGGCAGCGGCTTTCGAATGGAGATCTACGGGCGGGAAGGCGCGCTGGTCACCACGGGGAGCGTCTCGTCGCAGCGCGGTGAGATGCTGCGGGTGCAGGGCGCACGGGGAAGCCATGAGTTGCAGGAACTGGATATACCTGGGCGTTTCGTCTATGTGCCGCCAGATTTTCCCGTCGGCGATCCCTTCAACATCGGGCAGATGTACACCCTGTTCGCCGAGGCGATCCGAACCGGAGAGAACCGCGCTCCGACGTTCGATGTGGCGGTCGACCTGCATCGTTTCATCGATACCCTCAAACAGGCGTCGGACACGGGCCGGGAGTTGCCGGTTGCCTGAGGCGGCATTTTCTCGAAAGTCCAAAGACAGGCTGGCAGGCGAAATTCGAAGGCCCCGCCACTTCCATACATCACCCGGTAATGACAGGAAGCCAGCGGGGCCTTGATGGATTCAGCAGTACGGAGTTGTCAGGCTGTCGCGACTGCCGGTTTGTGGGTCTTCAGGAAGCGCAGGGCGTGGGCTACGACCTCGTCGATGTGCGCCTGTGAGTCTTTCCAGGGATAAATAGTCACCTCGGAGTTCGGGGCGAGGCTGGCAACCTCCATCGCGCACTCGTATGGGTGCGCCGGCACATCGTCGGGCGCTATCAGCAGTGGTGTCTGCAGGGCGCGCACGAAATCGCGGGAAACGGTGAAAACGAAGTCGGCGCGGTCGGTGTACATACTGGTCAGGAAGTCGTGGACCAGATCCATTGTGATTTCAGGACGCTTCTCGCAAAGGGGCGGCCCCCACCCCGTTATGTTGTTCCGGTAGAAAATATCCGGCATCTCCGGCCTGAACCCGCTGGGTTGCATCAATGCCGCCGCCACAACGCGCTCCGGGGCCCGCCTGAGCAGGTTGTGGATCATCGGCCCGCCGATGCAGAAGCCCATGACCAGGAATTCCTTGATGCCGAGATGGTCCATCAGCCCTAGTTGATCATCAGAGTGGGCATCCCAGGGGCGGTCGATCTCCAGCGGGCCAGTGGACTGGCCCCCGTTGGCATTGCGTAAGTCGGCGGCAATACAGCGGAAGTCGTCTTTGTAGGCTTCCATAGGGTTGAAGGGCACCGACGTATTCAGCGATGCCACGCTGGAATTAAGTCCGCCACCCGGAATGATCAGCAGGGGGAATCCCGAACCGGCCTCTTCGTAGTAGATACGGTTGGGGCCTCTTTCGTAGAACGGCATGGCGATGTTCCTCCATCAGCGAGTTGCAAAGCTAACTTGATGTCTGACACGCAGGCAGGCCGGAATTTGCGGCACAACATCCGCAGGCGGCGTGTTGAACGGGATTATGCTTAGTCTGCCTACCCTAGCGTTGAATCTAGCCCAAGATGGCTCAAGCGGTCAAGATAACGGCCCGGAGCGCCGGGAGCTGTCAGATGCAGCGGTAGTTCGGTATCAACCGGGCACATCGGGAAACCAAAGACAGGGTGGAGCCGGTTCCCTTGGCGAAAAGAGCGGGAGGCCCGACGGACCGGCTCGAACCGGGAGATGCCCCAGCCCTGGGTGTGTGACTGGCTTGCCAGCGCATCCTAGCCCACCTAAGTGGGATCGAACTAGTATCGTTTCAATTTAATCCTGATGGATAGATATGTTGGAGTTTACTGCGGGCGTCTTGAGTGGAGAACCGCCAGTCGATGACGGCGCCAGCATCGTTGCGCTCGCGTTCGAGCGCGGCGACCTCCTGCCGCAGCAACACTTCACCGCCGACCCGGCGGTTCAGACACTGTCTGCTGAAGACGCTCAACTCGATCTCGGCCATGTTCAGCCAGCTTCCATGCACGGGAGTGTGGTGAAACTCCAGGCGCTTAGCTATACGACGCGCTTCGGACGCTCCAAAGGCTTCGTAGAGCGAGCCCAGCTTGTGGGTATTGAGATTGTCCAACACCAGCCGGACGACCCTGGCGTGGGGGTACGCCTCCTCAACCAGCCACTTCATCTGGTGAGCGAAGTCCACAGCAGTGCGGCGCCCGGTCACTTCGACGTGTCTCCATCCTCCCTTCGGCTCACAGAACATGAACAGGTTTCGGGTCCCGTTTCGCTGGTACTCGGTGTCATAGCGTTCCACCCGTCCGGGCTTGGCCTTGATGGGCGGCCTCACGTCCTCGATCAACTGCTTGGAGGTCTCGTCGAAACACACCACGGGACGCTCCGGGTCGTAGTCTTCGTGGTACAGGTCCAGCACATCCTCCATCCGGGCCACGAACTCCCCGCTCACCTTGGGGATGCACCACTCTTTCTTCTTCCATGGTTTGAGTTCGTTTTTTTGAGTATCTGGCGCACCGTCTCCAGGGAGATGCTCCCGGCAAACTCCATCGCCACCACCTTGTCCGCAAGTAGCTGGAGCGTCCAGTTCGTGTGTCCTTCGGGCGCATTGCTGCAGGTGATGGCGACGAGGTGCGCTTCCTGTATGCCGCTCAGCTTGCGCCCCCGGCCTGGCCGTGGCCGGTCGTTGATGGCGGCTTCGAGTCCCTCCTCGACGAACCGTCTCCGCGTTCTGGCAACAGTGGCGGCGCTGATCGAGACCGCCTCAGCCACCTCGCGGTCTGAGAGTCCTTCGTCAGCTTTCAACAGCGCAAGGGCCCGCTTTAGCGTGCGGGCTAACGGCTTGCCCCGGCGGGATACCTCAATCAGAGCGGAGCGTTCGGATTGGGTCAGTTCGACTTTGTATTTGGAGACAGGCATGTCAGGTACGGCCTCACTAAAGGATTTTACCCAAGCCTACCTGATCTTCTTTATGATTGTAAGACTTTCTGGAAACGGTACTAGCACCCTAAACCAAAGCCAAGGTGAAATGCGCAGACGCATGGGGTAAATTTGTGAAGGAACCGAGGTAGCTGGTCTCAGAAATTGCGAGGGGTTGGTGATGGGGGTGAGGGAGATAGACCGGTCTCTGGAACAATGGCGGATGGGAGTCAAGGACTTGCGGCGGCGGATGATTCTGGCTCCCACACCCCGGGAGCGGGAGTGGTGGTACGCCATCCTGCTGCTGGCTCAGGGCTTGACGGCAGCGGCGACGGCGGAGGCGCTGGAGCGGGACCCCCACACTATCGGACGTTGGGCGTCGGCCTTCGGCGGGGAGGGCCTGCGGCCCTGATATTCGAGCAGACTGGTGGCCCCCCCGCCCTTGACCAGGCGCAGCAGGAGGAGTTGAAAGAGGCGGTGGAGCAACCGCCCGCCGCGGCGGGCATCCAACTGGCCAACTGGTATTGGAAGGTGGTGCGGCAGTTTGTCTCAGAACGGTTTGGCATCTGCCTGTGCCGCAGCAGTTGCCTGAACTGGCTTCACCGGCTGGGGTTTGCCTTCAAGCGCCCCAAGAAGCGTCCGGTCAAGGCGAATGAGTCCAAGCGGGAGGCCTTCGTGGCGGAGTACGCCGCCCTGTGGGAGGAGGCCCAGCGGACTGAAGCCAGAATATTCTTTGCTGATGAGGCCCACTTCCGGGCGGACGCGGAATTGCGGGGCAAGTGGGTGCTGAAGGGTAAGCCTGCGTTGGTGGACTCCAATAGCCCGCGGTATGGGGAGAAGACCAGCTACTATTCAGCGGTGTGCCTGGAGACGGGCGAGGTGGAATGGATGAAACTGGAGGGCAACAGCAACAGCGGGACCTCGGTTGCCTTCCTGACGCAACTGAGGGAAAAGCATCCAGGGCCGCTGCGGGTCATCTGGGACAATGCGCCGGCCCACCGTGGGGAAGCGGTGCGGGAGTACCTCAGGACGCCTGAGCTGGAGCTGAGGCTGGTGAACCTGCCGGGCTACAGCCCGGACTTCAACGCCGGTGAGGCTATCTGGGGCTGGGCGAGAGAGGAGGCCACTGGCAATCTGTGCCTGGGGGCAGGGCGGCGGTGCAGGAGAGGGCCGGCAAATTCCTGTCCGGGCTGTCCAGCTGGAAAGACGAGGTGAGACGGCGCTGCCGGACGGTCCTGCAATCAAGGGCCGAAACACTCCCGCGAGACTCCCGCCCCGACTCCCAACACTCAGCAAATGCACATCCCACCTTGGCTTTAGTTTAGTAACCTGAGTTCGGGAAAGCTAAAAGGGATGAGGTAGAAGCTGAAGTTGCTGTTCTGGGATGTGGAGGGAAGGCTTTTTCTGTTGGTGGCAGTAGGCGATTAAGCCACAGACCAGGTTGACCAGGAAGTTAGCCACGCTCCGGTGACGGGTGTGTTCAATTTGGGAAATGTTCTTCAGTTGGTCGTTGATGGTCTCAATAACCGCCCGCTTCCGTAACAACAGTTTGTCCTCCGGGGGCAACGGGCGCTGCTTCATGTTTTTGCGCCGGGGCGTGATTAACTCCAATCCTTGGGCCAGCAGTTGTTCGAACAGCGGTTGGGAGATGTAGCCTTTGTCTCCCAAGAGCTTGCCAAACAGGGTCTTAACCAGGTCCGGCAGCGGCTTGCGGTCATCCACGTTGCCCGGAGTTAGCCGGCAAGCCAGTATTTCGCCCCGGTCATTGACGATCAGGTGAAGTTTGAAGCCGTAAAACCAACCCATCGAGGTCTTGCCCCGCGCTGCGATACCCGCAAAGACCCGATGGCGTGGAATCCGTTTGTTATGGCATACCTTGATGGCGGTGGCATCCACGAAGGCCAGGCCGGAGCAACTGCCTTGGCGCTGTTGCAGGTAGGCTAACAGCGGGATGAGCACGGTAGGAGTCAACTCAACGAAGCGGTTGTAGCTGACCAGGGCCGGGAATTCGGCGCTAAGGCGGGGTTGGACGTATTCAGTGTAGTAGGCTTTGAAGGTGCGGTAGTGGGACTGGTGAAAGTGAATGAGAATCGTCATGGTCTCGCTGGGGGATAACTGTGGTGCGCGAACCCTCCGCTCCGGGGATTGCACCAGCGTGACCCGGCGCCAATGCGGTTGGAAAGCTTGCCAGAAATCATCGGCATCACAGAACAGTTTAAGTAGACTCATGAAGGATGCTTCCTTGGTATCGTCTACCAGAAAGAATACCCGTTCTTTCTTTGGGAGGCATCCCTTTCCCGAACTCAGGTTAATATGTCGTCGAGCTGATACTCCCTCTTGTCCTCGGCGGGGTAGCCGACTGGCTGGACAAGGTCATGGACGTAGCTCTCCTGGGTGGGAACGCGAGTGAATGGATGAGCACGGCGTCCGCGACGGAAGCCCAACAGGCCCTCGGAACAGTCGTCGGGCAGCCGGACACCCTCCGGGCGTTCTTCGTGTTGCTGGCGTACACGGCGGTCCTGGTTGCCGCCGCGCTCTGGCTCTTCCAGCGCAGGGACGTCGCCGGCGCAAAGGGGGAGTGACGCGGCTGGCAAAGAAAAGGGAATTATATCGAATGTTGCCCAAAGGGGGTGGTAGCGACGAAAACAGGCGGTCCAAGCTAGAACACGGGTGGGAGTGAACCCGGCCAGACCGGTATCCCGTAGGCGTAACGCCGGAACCACAGCGATTTTGCCCACCGGGCGAAATTGTAGGTAACTCCCATAGAAAGCATAAGGAGGCGAACAATGAAAACAAGGCAGACAAGCATGAGGACGGCTCTCGTCGCGCTTCTTCTGGGGCTGTCGCTGACCATCCTTGGTTGCTCAGGGTCAGTCTCAGTAGGGGAAGGCGAATGTTCTTACCAAGGTTTGGAACTCACGGAAGTCACCGATAGCACAGGGACCGTGTACTCTGTTGAAGAAGTTGAGTTGGAGCTGGAAACAGACGGCGAAGAAACAGATATTGATATCTGCGGAGTTTCCAAAGAAGCCACGCCGACGGAAGTTGATGGCAAATACTTCTTCACTGCTGGCGGCGGTGAGATAGAGGCGGTGGCCTTGGGGAGATTCGCCTGGCACTTGCTAGGGGCGGAATGGGATTAGCGGAATGGGATTAAAGGTAGATCGCAGCGGAGGTCCCTTGCCATGCGTGTAGTGTAATCGATCCGATTGTGGAGGCATCGCCTCGCGTCAACGCGGCTGCGGCGGCAATGCCTCCACAACGGGACAGACTTTTTTCGAGGGCGGGAGACAAATGCGGATAGCATTGAGGATCGGAGTCACACTGCTCGGATTAGCCGGAGCCATTTTATTGTTGAGTTATGGGATTACGGAACTCATAGACGACCCCGAACTCAAGGAAGGTCTCGACATCGAGAAGGACGTCGTCGACGGAGCGTGGATGCTCGCGCTGGCGGCCCTCGCCCTGGTTGGGTCTGTTGCGGTGTGGTTTCAGCGCCCGCGCCAGGA
This sequence comes from Dehalococcoidia bacterium, assembly GCA_965197575.1. Classification (GTDB taxonomy): domain Bacteria; phylum Chloroflexota; class Dehalococcoidia; order Lucifugimonadales; family UBA3495; genus VXOI01. The sequence goes on along the minus strand of OZ240214.1, from coordinate 2,613,554 downwards.
GGAGTCCATCTGGGACCGGCTGAACCCAGAAGAAAGCAACATGTTGAAACATATGAGGTGCGCAAGGGTGTGCCCCCCGGGGGTCTGCCCGTCAAAGAGGTCACCGATAGTCTAGGCGACGTTTACGAGGTTGAAATAGTGGAAGTCGCGGTTGAAGAAGTTGAAATGTTGGATGACCTCGAGTTCTGTGGAGTTTCCAGGCAAGCCAAGGCGAAGCAAGTTGGCGACAAGTATTTTTTCACTTTCAACGGCGTTGACTTGGAGACGGAGGCCGTTGAGCAAATCACTTGGCTCTTGGTAATGGTGAGAATTGAATAAAGGTAGGTTGGAGCGGAGGTCCCTTGCCATGCGTCTAGCATGATCCGGCCGATTATGGTCACGGAGCCCTCGTAGTATTCCGAGGACGGGAAAGCCGTCCACATGGCGAGGGAGGGCAGGTGTCAACGACGGAATGCGACAGAGAGAATAGGCACACCAATGACGCGTAAGTACTGGCTAATCACGTTGGCGGTGCTCTGGGTAGGCACAGTGGTAGCCGTAGTGGCGACTATCGTTGGACTGTTACGGCTGCGGGAGTTCGACTGGTCATCATTCGTGTCACCCGGCGTCATGGTGGTCGTGGCCCTGGTGATAACTGTGGCTTGGTGGTTGTCGAAAGACGACAAAACGGATTAGTACCCAGTCAACCTCGCATTGTCAGATTCTCTATGTCCCGGGCCTAGATGCTACCTTTGGGTGAGGAGTCAGTGTTGTGGGAGGTGGGACGGTCATTGTGCAGGTGAAATTCGCGGTTCGGTTAGCCGCTGGGGAATCCCGCGCAACCCGTAATTCATAGCCAGTAGAACGGGGGATGATTCCGCATGATAGGCAATATCACAAGGTTTTGGTTTCTCATCGTATTGATACTAACAGCCGGGATGTTCGCTGTCGTTGGCTGTTCGCCATCCCCATCCGAGGAGGAGATTCGCAGGATAGTGCAATCTGAGGTTGACAAGCTCGAACTTCCAGAGGGCGAGCAGGGGCTGCGGGGCGAAGTGGGCGCTCAGGGCGAGAGCGGTGAGCAGGGTCCCCAGGGAGAAGCGGGGCCGCCGGGAGAACGCGGTGAGCAGGGGCTGCGGGGAGAAACGGGCGCTCAGGGCGAGCGTGGCGAGCCGGAGCCTGAGCCCACGCCGGAGCCTGTTGGCCGGCCCGGCGAGCAGATAGACTGGGCCATTTGCGGGACCGGGAGAGAGTGCGGGTCCATAGCAGTGCCCGCGGACTACCGGGACCCGGAGGCCGGCAGCATCAGAATCGCGCTTAGTGTCCACCGGGCCACTTCACCAGACAAACGGATCGGCTATCTATTCGTGAATCCCGGCGGCCCGGGCAGCAGCGGTGTAGACTTGGTCGCCAGGGCCAGAAGGGGACAGTTCAGCGATGAAATCGTTGAACACTTCGACATCATAGGATTCGACCCCCGCGGAGCCGAACTCGCCCGGCGATGACTTCGGACCCGCAACTGATGACCACCTCATCCCCGTAGCCCCGCACCATGACGTCTCTGTGTCCGTAGGCCACCGGAACTGAGTAGTCGTTGGTCTTATACCTGTCCATGGACAGGGAACTCACCCGCCCCGCCTGCTTGTCGCAGGCGTCGTAGGGCGCATCAGGCAGCGTGAGCAGGGCCTCCAGGTCCCGCTCCATCCGCTGGCCGATGGTCTCCGAGTGTCCCCTGAGCCTGGCGTCCGTCCGGTCCAGGCAACGCCGCTCCAAATAGTCATTCAGGGCATGGAAGCTCTCGAAGGACGGGATGGGCACAAGGAAATTGCGGCGCACATACCCCACCAAGCCCTCCACCTTTCCCTTGTCATTGCCCTTGCCGGGACGCCCGAACCGGTCGTCGAACAGGTAGTGGGACTGAAGCTCGGTGAAGGCCCGGGTGCGCTGACGCCGGCCATCGCCCAGTATCTTCGCCACCGCCAGCTTGGTATTGTCGTACATGATGCTCCGGGGTACGCCGCCCAGGAAGGAGAAGGCGGAAACGTGGCCGTCCAGGAAGGCCTCGGTGGTCTCCTCCGGGTAGGCCTTGACGAAGCAGCCGTCGCTGTGGGGCAGGTCCAGGACGAAGCAGTGGGCCTTCTGCTCCACGCCGCCGATGACCACCAGGGCCTCGCCGAAGTCGCACTGGGCGTGGCCCGGCGGGTGGGACAACGGCACGAACATCTCTCACGACTGACGCCGTTGCTCTCGGACATAGTCCTTGACCATGGTGTACTGACCGCCGAACCCGCACTCCTCCCGCAACCCCTCGAAGATGCGCTTGGCAGTGTGGCGTGCTCCCGGGGAAGCCTGATGTCGTCTTCCAGTATCCGGTCTATGACCCCGGTGAAGGGCTCCAGCTTGGGACGCCGGGGCGGGGTCTGCCGGCGGTAGCCCGGCGGGACGGAGTAGGCCAGCATCTTGCGCACGGTGTCCCGGTGCAGCCCGAAGGGGGGCCTCCCGGATGCTCATCCCCTCCACCATCACCGCCCGGCGGACCCGCAGATACACTTCCACTCGGTACATCCATGCACCATCCATTGGCTCGACTTCGAACCTATGGATGACGGTGGACGGTACAGTATTCAACCGCCAAATGTCAGCAATTTACCCGCCCACGCGGCCCACTTTAACTCCGCCGATTACCGCGCCATGCTGGGCGGACGCAACCACGGCTGCGCGACCCCGTTTTGGTTCTCCAGTGCGATGCCACCAAGCCTTTGCCCCCGCCGGATTGAAACTCAGAAAGGCCGTGTATATGGCGGCATTCCGGCTCACAGGGACGATTGGCGATGAGACTGCCGCCTTGTCGGCCCATAGCGACGGCCAAGGACTGGGGCCGGACCAGCGTCTCACCTGCGGCAACAAAAAACGGCCTGTTGAAAAAGCCGATGTTGTAGGCGGGGCAACGAGGTTTGCATTTGAGCCTGTCTCATACGAGCTGTTGCTGTTGGATCATCCGGCGCGTTTCGTGGCTGAGTTCGTCGACGCCCTGGGCCGTGAGGGCTAGGCTGAGACCGGCGTGGGGGTAGAAGGCTACCATCCGGGAGCGCCGACCTATCATCCCCGCGCGCTGTTGAGCGTGTGGTTATATGGGTTCATGACCAGCGTGCGTTCGTGCCACAAGCCGGATGCGGCCTGCCGGGACCAGATACCCTGCCTGTGGCTGACCGGGTGTCAACACCCTGTGGCGGTTATACCAGCGCCATCGGCAGGGCATGAGGGGAGCTGTTCAAGCGCACTGTAAGGTCAGGACAGCGCCCCCTCCCTCCTGAACACGCTTGCCAGTTTTTCGATCCCTTCCCATATTTCACTTTCGGAGGGGAGGGCAAAGCATAGCCGGATGTAGTTGGCGGCTGCCTCCGGATCGGCGGACCAGTCCGGTCCCGGGTTGAACGCAACGCCTTCCCTCAGCGCCGGTCCGGCCAATGTGCGCGAATCAACTCCCGATGGGAGCTTGACCCACAGGTACATTCCGCCCCGGGGAATTTCAAAATCCACCGTCGGCCCGAACGACTCACGGAGCGCGCTGGCGAGCGCGTCGCACTTGCGCTTCAAGGCCGAACGCATTTCCAGGATATGGTCCTCGTAGTGGTTGATGAAATAGTCGGCAACGATCATCTGGTCCATGACGCCGGTGCCGGCGTCGTTCTTTCGCGACAGCAACCGGCTCATCACCTCCCACGACGCGACAATGTACCCGAGGCGTGTGCCGGGCCCCAGGGTTTTTGAGAAAGAGCCAATGTGCAGCACCCGATTGGCGTCATCAAGGGAACGAATGGCGTTCTCATATTCGCCCTCGAATATAAGGTCGGCGTAGCATTCGTCCTCGAATATGGGGGCTCCGTATTCTTCGCTCAGTTCCAGCATTCGCCAACGGCGCTCTATGGTCATCACGGTGCCAGTCGGGTTCTGAAGAGTCGGAATCGTATAGATGTACTTGGGGCGCACTCCCTTGGACCGCAGGTCTTCCAGAACCTGGGCCAATTGGTCCATGCGCATACCGTCCTGGTCAACATCTACACCGATCATGTTGACTTTGCGGCGTCTCAGATTGCCCAAGGCACCGGAGAAGCTGAACGCTTCTACGATTACGGTATCGCCTTCCTCCAACAGGATTTCGTTAATCAACTCGATCGCCAGGCCTGACCCTGAGGTGATCAGAACTTCGTCTATCGTTGTGTCTATGCCGCGGTGGGCCGCAAGTTTGTCAACCAGGAACTGGCGCAACGGGACAATACCCTGCGGACCACCGTCGAAGTTATACATGGATATGTTCCGCGGGTCGCCCCGGAATACCCTGGTTGCAGACTCGATGAACCCTTCCATGGGGACCATATCGGGGTCGCCGTGGCCGCCGATGAAGTTGTACTTTGGATGACCTTCCCACGGAGCCGGAGGAGAAGGGAGGTTCCTGTTGAAGAGCACAGAATAATCCAAGCCTTTCCCGGACATGGGCTGATCCTCCAGTTTTATCGGTGCGTCCCGTCCGTTACTCAATCCGAAGATGCGGGCATCCTAACACCACGAGCATAGGGTGTCGACGGCATCGGTTCCAAAGGCGATAGCCCTGGCCCAAGCACCCCCTTAACCCAACTGCCCCTCGAATTCCTGCAATGCCGATACAGATTTCACCTCAGTCTTGGTTTAGGTGTACAGCCGGTTCAGGTTGGCGTGCTTGCCCGGGTCCAGGTTCTTGCCCTCCAGCGCGGGATGGTCGTAGCCGTAGCGGTGGGCGCGAAACACCGAGTTGGCGTAACCCGAGATGGAGCCGCCGACGCCGTAGCCGCTCCGAGCCATGAACGGGTTTATGTACTCCCAGACGATTTCCTTGCCGGGCGTCACCTCGAAGATGCGGCCCGGAGCGCCTTCGCAGATCAGGGTATTGCCGTTGGGCTGACGCTCGGAACCGCTGATGTGATAGCTGTAGAAGGATATGGGAGGGTCGCCCCGGTACTCCCAGGCAATCTCGTTGCTGCCGGGGTCGATTTCGATGACGCGGGAGTGGGTGAAGCCCCGCTTGTGAGGACCATTGTCGAAGATGAGCACCCGGCCATTGTCCAGCATTGTCGGGTTATGCTGGTGAGAGATTTCTCCCGGACCCCATTTCCAGCGAAACTTTCCGCTGACGCGATCCACGATGCCCACCGTGTCGGTCTGGCGAAAGCTCACCACCAAATCGCCTTCAGGGGTGACGTTGAGGGTGTTCTGGTGCGTCCACTCCTCTCGGCCTTCCAAGAAGCAGATACGGTCTTCCTCCAAGTCCAGGTGCTCCCATGAGTTCCATTCGTAGACCACCTCCCCGGCGGGCGTGACCTCCCGCACCGAGTCGCCCAGCATACCCCGGTGGTCGCCCTCTGACTCGTGGCCGCCTTTGACCTGCCGCGTCACTTCGTCTGGCATGAGTTCCCAGGTAAGCACCAGGGTATTGCCGTTGGGCAGCCGCTCGAAATCGTGGTGCAGGAAGGGATACCGGTACTCCCAGACCACGTTGCTATCCCAGTCCAACTCCAGGATAGCGCCAGCTACGGTCCTGCCGCCGCGGGGCAACAACTCCCGCTCCGGACGGGACAGGAAAGAGACCTCTTCCGCTGCCGGGCCGGTCCGCAGCAACAGGTTGCCGTTGGGCAGCAGGTAGGCGTATCCGATGCCCTCGCCCGAGTGCCATGTGTGGCAGACGCGGCCCTCCATGTCTATGAGGCGGGCGTCGTGCCCGCTGACGTTGGTGATCAAGGTGTAGCCCCGGTAAGCCCGCTGGGGCGAGTAGTAGATCAGACCGTTCGGATGGTTGGTGGACCAGCCCATAGTTGCCTCCTGAGTGTTGTTAGAGTTTCAAGCGCCGCGTCGGCGGCCCGCGAAAATGTGTCCTGCCCTGGCTGGATGGCCCGGTTGCGAGGTGAGCAAATTTAGAAGCCGCCATTTCAGAGGTCAACCACCATAATACAAGGTGGTAAACTGGCGTCGTCGAGAACACTATCGAAGAATTTTCACAGGTAGCGTTGCAGAAACACCGAAGGAGGCTTCATGACAAGCCAAGCCCAAGAAATCAAAAACATGAAGCTCATATCCCACGTCGATTTGAACGGGCATAACAACATAGGCGAGGGAGTGGACCTGCACCAGACGGCCAGCGGGCGGCGCATCTTCTACATGGCCCACGAGAGCGCTCCCAAGGACTTCACCAGCGTTGACGTGACGGACCTCGCCAACCCCAGGGTGGTGGCCCAGACCGACCTGGACCACCACCACCTGCGCTCCAACTCCCTGTCCATAGTCGGCGACACGATGCTGGTGGCCTACCAGTCGCGGGAGCATGGCCAGCCGGGCACTGGCATGGGCGTCTACGACATCAGCAACCCGGAGGCTCCCAGGCGCATCGCCTTCTACGACGCCCAAGGGCCGGGGTCACGCGGCTGCCACTGCCTGTGGTGGGTTGACGGCGACTATGCTCACCTGGCCACGGGGACGCCGGATTCGCGCCCCACTGATCCCAAGGACGACCAGTTCTACGTGATAATGGACGTGAAGGACCTGGCGAATCCGAGGGAAGTGGGCCGTTGGTGGCTGCCCGGCACCCAGGAAGGGGACGACGCCCCGCCGCCGGACCGGCATCCTCAGTTCGACGTGGGCCACAGCGTCCACAACACCAACGTCTACCCCAACCGTCCCGACCGGGCCTACTGCGGCTGGAAGGACTCGGGCGTTATCACGCTGGACATTTCCGACGTGTCCCGCCCGTCGGTGGTCGGCCAGTTGAATTACGCGCCGCCGTTCCCGGGATTCACCCACACGGTGCTGCCGCTGTTCAGCCGGGACCTACTGGTGGTGACGCAGGAGGCCACCGCCTTGGGAGGGGCGGACTACCCCAAGCTGGTATGGATGATGGACAACCGGCTGGAGAGCAACCCTGTAATCATCAGCACGTTGCCCATGCAGGACACCGATGACTTCTTCAACCGCCCCGGACGCTACGGAGCGCACAACATTCACGAGAACCGTCCCGGCCCCCTGTCGCTGCAATCGGACACGCTGGTCTACGCTACCTTCTTCAACGGCGGCATCCGGGTGTTTGACACCTCCAATCCCTTCCAGCCCCAGGAGGTCGCCTACTTCGTGCCGCAGATACCCGACGGGGCAAGCGCCAACGGCATCAACGACGTGCACGTGGACGAAAATGGCATCGTGTACGTGGTGGACCGGCTACAAGGCGGCCTGTACATCCTGGAACTGAATATATAGCGCCTACGCCTTCAAATATCGGGTCTCATACGGTATTTCACCCTCACCCCGGCCCCGTGCTATGTTCTAAAACACAACTTTGAATCGCGACGGGGCCTTTTGTATTTCTCTTCTCGAAGTGGATGGTCTCCTTGGCCGGAATGCCTTCCGGTCTTTCGGAGCGGACCGGCAGGTGATAGTAGATGACCCCGTGTCCGTCTTGGAAGAGTTCCACTCTCTCGATGAAGATGTCGATCAGATCTCTCACGGCTTCGGGATCCTCGGGGTCTATGAACATCTTACGGCTCATCACCGTCTCGATGATTCCCTCCCTGTCGTTTACGTAAAGGAGTGCTTCTTCGGTAGCTTCCGCGATTCCTTCAAGCATCTTTTCCAGTTCCGCTTTTTCCCTTTCGAGTTCGTCCACCTCGTCGATGAGTGAATTCAGGGTCTTGCGTCTCTTTCTGGCCTCCAGGAGCGCTTCGTTGCCGCTCTCAATTTTGCCTTTGACCACCTTCAGACGGTCGCTGATGCCTGACTTGCTGGTTTCCTGTTCCTCGAGGTACTCCCTGCTCATCTCGGCGACTCCGTCGATGATGCTTTCGAGAGTGTCTTCGGTGAGGTAGTGATTCCTCAGTCTGTCAGAAACCGCCACGAGGACGCTGTCCAGTCTGGCGCCCGTGAAGACGCAGGTATCGCGACCGTGATCCTTCTTCCAAGAGCACCGGAGCCGTCTCACGTCGTTCTTATTGCCGGTGAGCTCCAGATTGCTGTTCTGTCCTTGGACGGCACAGTACCCGCACTTGAGCTTGTTGCTCAGGGGGTTGGGGCTGGTATGGGATCGGGTTGGACCCTGGCTTCTGTGTCTGCTCTTGATCCCCTTGTTAACCTTCAGCCAGTCCTTGTAGTCGACTGCTGCATCGTGCCTGTTTTCGATTATTATGGGCGGCGCGTTCTCCTTGGGGCCCGGGATTATGGACTGGGGGTTCACTCCCCGGAATAGCTGTCCGTGATATTTCGGGTTTTTCAGGATGTACCGCACGCACCCGTCCGTCCAATCTTCGCCGCTGGGAGAGGGGACATTGTGCAGGCGGTTGTATATGGCTATCCGCATGGGAGTGGAGCCGTCCTTGGCCATGCTCCACAGCTTCAGGCAGTGGTGCCATGTTTCAGGATCCGGCTCCAGCCTGCCGCACTGGAACGGTTCGCCGTTTTCGTTCCGAAACTCCGAGTCATGGAGGAGCCTGTATCCCCAGGGCGGCGGTCCAATGTGCAGGCCCAGCATCGTGGCCGTTCTTTGCCCTTCCTTCGTCCTTTCCGAGGTTGCTCTCGATTCCCTCGAGGCATGGAAGAGTCGCTCTTCGTACTTGTTCGCCGTTTTGTAGTCATACACCTCGGCGTCCCTTGCGAAGTGTATTGTGATTCCTGCGTCCAGAAGTTTCTGCGTGAGGACGTGGAAGTCCAAGATGTTTCGTGTATACCGGTCCAGCACGTGGAAGACCACGTCGGTGATCCCGTTTCTCGGGTCGAGCGCATAGTCAATGAGCTTGACGAAGTTGGGACGTTGCTTGACAGAGAGTCCGCTTCCGACGTCCGTGAGCATCGCCACGAGGAAAATTCCTAAACTATCTATGTATCCCCTGATTCTTGCATCTTGCGTCTGCAAGGAGAAGTTGTCCTTCTGTGTCTTGCCGGATACTCGTCTGTAACCCAGTGCCTTTCTTTCCTTGGTCGACTGCATGACGTATGTCCTCCCCGGCTACATCAACTTTCTTCCTGTGAAGTGCTGGTACAGCTGGACTACGAACTTCTGCATGTCCGTGGACGGGGTTTCCGCCGGCTTCGGGTACTGGGAGACGTTGGGGTCGCCCAACACGAAGTCGTAGGCTCTCCGGAGGTCGAGGACCGACTCCTGTTGGGCCGGTTCCGGCGTTTCGCCGGCCAGTCCGCCCACCTGCAACAGGTGGTCCAGGGGCACCCGGTAGTAGATGCTCAGCTTGGCAAGGGTTTTTACCCCTGGTTTCTTCAAGCCTAGTTCGATGTTGCTCAAGTAGGCGTTGGTTATGCCGGTGTCGGCCTCCACCTGGCGGAGGGTCTTGGTGCCCCTCAGCTTCCTCAGGAGCTCTCCTATGGGCGGGCGCTCACGGGGGTTGTTCTCCGCGCCTTTGACCAGCCTTGCGCCCCCGGCTATGACACGTTCAGCTTGAATGTCTTGGTACTTTTGTTCTACAATAACCATTATACCTTGTCCTCAGGCGATTGTACTCACTGCGGTTCCGCCAGTTTCGGGTTGGTGCCCCGTTTGCTATAATGCAAATAGCGGTAAGTGTACCGACTTTTACCTGACGGAGGCATGCTGGACCAAGGTTCGGACAGATTGTAGCACATGACTGAGAGGAACAGAGACAGCCGCCTAGGCGGGGAGGATAACAGGGACATTGTAAAGTTGGACAAGAACGGTCCGGCTTTGAAGCGCGCTCATGAGGTGACGGCCAAGGCGGTCATCAAGGAGAGGCTGGCCATGAAGGCCAAAATCCGGGCGCGGGCTTTGCAGGACTCGGAGGTTGGAGAGACCGCTTCTGGCTCTTGGGGCGAGATGCCCCGGATGGCCAGGGAACATGAGGCTTCCCTCGTGGACGGTGACCCGGCCCTTGAAGCTGCGGAGACGGAGTTTGATGATTACGGCGGTGTGACCGCCTGCTGAAGAGCATCTCCGCTGATGCAGGAACTGCTGGTGCCACACAATTGAATAAAGGTGCCACGTAATTGAATAAGAGATGAGCAACTCTCTGTACCGGAGAGTTGCTCTTTGTTTATGGCCTTGTGCTTGGCGAGTTCGCGTCAGGTTATGATGGTCGGGTCCAACTCCAGCAGGTCCTCGTGGACGCCCTCCGGATGCTCGTCCGAGGGCATGCCCACCTCGTAGATGATCTTCGCAGCCCCGGCGCCCACCACGACTTTCCGGACCAGGAGCTGCAGCAGTTCCTGGGTCTCTTCGTCGTTGTTGCCTCCCAGGTAGGTTTCGGGGTTGCGGGCGGTCTCCCTGATGCCTTCCTCGTCGCGGATGAAGTCGATCTTGTCCAGCTCGTTCCTGGCCACTAGGGATTCGTAGGCCAGCCCTGCGGTGGCCTGCTCCAGTTTGCTCATCGCTTCGGCTGCATCTTCATGGGTCTTGGCGCCGTGTTCCACGGGCTGCAGAGCCGCAGTCCTGCGGGCATTGGCTTCGGCGATTGAGGCCTCGGCCTGCTCCATTCTCTGGCGCTGGATGCGGGCGTTCGCGTCGGTGATGTCCATGATGGTGTCTGCGACTTCCTGGACGGTTTCGTCCGTGGTCAGCCTGTACACCATCTGGGTGACAACGCCGTTGAGCAGGTATTGGACCGCCACGGGCCTGGCGGCGCACTTCCCACCGGCGCTGGCCGCACTGTTGGGGCAGAAGTAGCGTAGTCCGGAGTTGGTCATCTCCGAGCCGCAGTTGGCGCAGAAGACCATTCCATCCAGTGTTGGCTTGCTCTTGGTGTCCGCGGTTCTGTTGACCATGGGTCTCTACGCCTCCATTGTTCTTATAGTCTTTCAGAATGCCGGTTATTCGTCAAGGTTTCGGACTGAGTATCCGTGCCTCTACCGGTCGGGGGACACGCCGTTTCTGGGCGGACCGGGCGGTCTGCCGGGCGTCGGTCGCCGCGGGTTCGTGATTTCCCGGTAGCGGGCGGCCAGGCGTCTCAGGCTCTCCGCCTCTTCCTTGCTGAGGGTCCTTTGAGGGTCGCGCTTGAAACTACCCTGGAGGGCTTGGTAGACGGGCGTGCCCCGGCGCAGGATCTGTTCCTCCTCCGGCCAGTTGCCGTGTGTGCGTGTCTCCAAGACTCTGAAGATGGCTGTCGCGTATCCTACAGAAGTTATCAGGCCTCGGACTCTCATTGATGCTGGCTGTTCTCCCGCGCTCTTTCTCAGGAGTGTAACAGGCGTTTCGAGCTTCAGGTTGTGGGAATCGCTGGGCTTGGTGAGCATGATGATTGCGCCGTCGCCGGTGGTCCTGTCGATGAATCCTAGGGGTAAGATTCTGGGCGCCGCCATTTTACCTCCTTCGTTCTGCCAATCCAAGGACGGGCGCTTGCCCGTCCTTGGATTGGTGCAGCTGGCCGGTTTGGCCCTGACGGAGCCGAATGCTCCGGCAGTTCTGGGATTGAGGGGCCGCCCGACTTTTCAGGCGAGCGGCCCCTCAATCCTGGTGGAATGCCATCGGGCCCCTCTCGAAGGTGGGTTCGTCATTTCCTGCGTGCGGCGCTGCCGGCACGCCGTCCGGCCTGGTTCCAGACCGGGCCGGCTCCTGCAGACTTTAAGCCTGCGGGACCGGGTGGGCCAGCATCCTGCTCACGGCGTCGCGGCGCAGTCCGAACACCCGGGGGGCCTCCTGGACGCCCATGGCGGCGGCCACGACGGCCCTGCGGACGCGCGGATGCGGTTCACTTGGGCGGAGTTCTCGTGGGCGGAGTTCCTGGGGGGACCGGCGCAGCCCCAGGGGCGGAACGGCAAGTCTAAGCCCGCCACCCTCTCGATGTTCGAGTGGGTGCTGACCGTGGAACGGGAGTTGGTCGGCGCGGGACGCTAGGCCGTAATACACGGGGGGAGGATACCGTGATTCGGTGTCCCTCCCCCTGCCCGTCCATGTGTGCGGGCTTTTTTGTTGCCCGGAATTGCCGCCGGCCGCCGCTGCGCCCCGCCGGTTAATCCCACTCCGGCGGCTCCCAGTTCAGGGCGGGGATGGTGGGCGCCGGGTCCGGTGCGGAGTCCCCGTTGGCGTCGGTGCACAGGACGTAGCCCTGGTAGTACCAGTCCGGTCCCTTTTGCGGGTCGCCGTCGCCGTCATCGGCCGGTTCCTGGAAGTCGTCGTTGGTTGAGCCGTCGAAGTGGCAGGTCAGCTGCGCCGCGGTCCTGAAGGACCTGGGTGAACTCCCGGCTGCTGAACTGGCTGCCTTGGTCGGTGTTGAACACCTCGGGCACGCCACAGGCCAGCGCCTCAGTCAGGGCCTCGGTGCAAAAGTCGGCTTCCAGAGTGTTGGGCAATCGCCAAGCCACCACGTAGCGGCTGTGCCAGTCCATGACGATCACCAAGTAAAGGAATCCCCGGGCCATGGGCAGATAGGTGATGTCGGCCGCCCAGACCTGGTTGGGCCGGGTGACCCTGGCATTCCTCAACAGGTAGGCATAGACCCGATGCTCCGGCGCCGGTCGGCTGGTGCGGGGACGCCGGTAGATGGCCCGCAGCCCCCTCTCAACAGCCGCTGCACCCGCTTCCGGCTTACCGGCATGCCGTGCCGGTCCAGCCAGGCCTTCATCCGCCTCGACCCGTAGAAGGGGGTCTCCAGGTACTGACGGTCCATCTCCCTCATCAGGGACAGGTCCTCTTCGGAAGCTGCCTTGGGACGGTAGTAGAGGCTGGAACGGCTCACGCCCAGCAGGGCGCACTGCCGCACTATCGGCAACTTCGGGTGTTCCCGGTCCACCATCTTCCGCCGTCGGCCCGGACTCATGGACCGGACCTCTCCGCCAAGAAATCCCGCTCCACCTTTAGCTGCCCGATCTCCTGGTACAACCGGGCGACCAGGTCGGCGTCGTTCCTGGCCCTCTGTTCCTTACCGTTGCCGAAGACGCCGGAGGCGCCCTCCACAAGGGCTTTCTTCCCAGCTTGAATCTGCCCGGGGTGGACCTCGTACCGGGCGGCCAGTTGGGCCACCGTCTCCTCGCCCTTCACCGCCTCCAGCGCCACCCTGGCCTTGAAGGCCGGGCTGTGCTTTCTGCGTCCTTTCGACATTTCCCACTCCTTCCCGACAGCTACCGCTGAACTCGTCGGCTTCTAGCGAAGAGGGGGCGCCGAAGGTAAAATAGGCTGCTGACACGTTGACATACTGGTAGGTGTTTGCGGGCACGCCGTCCGTTTGTTCTTGGGGTTCGGTCGCGTACCTACAGACGCAGCGCGCTTCCTGAAGCAGGACTCTCACTGACTTTCTGGCTCTCTCCCAATGCCCGGATTGCTGGTCGTGGGGGATCTTTCGGTAACGGGCGCAGTTGCAGATCCCGTCGAAGCGGTGCTGGATCGGCATCGCGTGGAGGTTGAGAGCAGGACCTCGACCCTGAACTCCTGTAGTGTTCTGACCTCAGATGCAATGCACGGTGGCTGGAATTCTCTTGCCCCCGACACAGGGTGGCGGCTCCCCGTGATGCACGGAGGCCTTCGAGGTCTAGGGGTCAATTTCTTCGTCGGTTCCAGCCTGGCCGTCGCAGATTCTTCTCGTGCTGTGCCTGCTGATGATGGTGTAGCGGATGGGCTTGATTAGACCGTGCGATTTTCCCATAGGGGCATCGTGATGCGTGTTCGCGACATTTTTCGGTTGGAAGAATCTACGATTCGGCTAGGCAAGCGCATTGTCAACCTCATGGCAAAGGGGTTGATGTTTAGTCTCGCTATTGTTGGTTTTGGTGCGCTAGCCATTGGCCTTAATCTCTTCCTTCCGATTGTGGCTTCGCAATTGGGCTTAGACGACAAGACGCAAGTTCTGTTGAAAGCCGGTGCGGCGGTTTTTTTCGTAGTATTGGCTGTAACTTCAGTGCTGTTTGGAATAGCTGATGTTTGTAAGCTATTCTGGTACTATTGGCGGGACGGGGAGAGCAAAGATGGCCGAGATTGACACACCCACTAAGATGGACGATCGAAGGATACCATTCTTGGTCATGGCATTTTCCATCGCGGTTCCCTTGACTATCGTCTCGGGCGTTTTTCTGGGCGTTACCGGCTATCCGGTTGAAGAGTGGCCCTTTGTATCAGGCGTTTTTGTCGCCACTTTGTTGATGTCTGGCACACTGATGGTCTGGCTACTCATCTTTCTGGGCAAGAAGCTCAACAGCTATGGACGTCTGGTCCTAGCCGAGCGGGGCATTGACGTCGATTCCACCGTTGCTGAAACTGCGGTGCCCACGGCCTTTGCGGTTGCTGCGTCTATTGTTCTGGTCTCTCTCCTTATCGCGGTAATATGGGGACCAGCTCTCAAGGCATTGGTTTTTGTCTTAGATCAGATGAGTATGCCCTCCCTAGGTGCCTCGTTGACCCTGGCGGCAGACGTCATGTCTTTGGTTGGCGTCTGCGGCCTCGCGCTCGCATATTCGTTCCAGTTCTTGCTCTATTACTCAGTTAGGCGAATGGAACGGCAATGGATCATAGTTTTCACAGTTGCGCGGTTCCTGGTCAGTGTGGCCCGTACTCGTGATAGGTCAACCCTTCTTTGGCGGACGGTGGGGTTCTCTGTGTAACTGTTCAGAGTTGAGGGGACGAATGCCCGCAGAGGGCGGGGGATACAGCCTTGCTCAAAGCTAAATTGCCCTGTCGGCGGTGCCGCTGGTCAAGCAGATCCCCCGAAGTCTGAACAGTTACTTCTCTGTTCGTACCGGAGCAGGTTGATTGTCAAGCACAGGAGTGTGCCATCTTCGTGAACCCCCTGCGGTCTTCTCCCGGGCTAAATCCGTCTGATCCCTCATTTTTCAAGCGGTGAAGGCCGGCCGCACCCACTAGGAACAGAGATTGGGTGCCTGTACCGTATCAACAGCTACAGGATAGTCCTTGTCCTCGATTGGGTCCTACCTCGAGGCAGTTCAGCGGTGATACGCTGAGGAAGGACTGGCTCCAGCACCGCTCCCAAGTTAACCGGTACTGGGAAGCAGAGTTATGCCCGTATCCGGCCCGTGCAGAGGCGACTAACTGGTGAGTCCGCCCCAGCGGTCACGGCGTGACATCTTAAGTTAGTCGGGAGTCGCCCGCCGGTCGCAGGCCGGTTCGTCCCAACTCAACCGTGTTGTCCGCGCCGACGGCCCGGCGGCGGGTCACTCGGCCAGGGTGAGGCTGACCTCCACGGTGTCCACATCCGCCAGGATCGCTTCCTGGTTCGTTGCCCACCCGTATTGGGTGGCGCCGGAGGAGAATTCACGGATGCTGGCGTCTTGCGAGCTGAGAGTGGTCGCGCCCACCTGCAACGTGAAGCCGACCGGAAGGGCCTTGTCCAATGTCAGGTAGAATTGCGGCCCGTCGGAGTCAGCCAATACCTTGACCGTGTAGTCAACGCCGTCCAGCGGAAAGACCTCCGACGTGAGCTCTCCCATCCCAACGTCCTTCCAGAAACCGCGAATACCGCCGATGCTGCCCACGGTCAGCGTCGACGACCAGATGGAGGAGTCATCCGCCGCCGTCGCCTCGCTGGTCAGGGATTCCTGGTGGCTCCTGTCGTCTCTGAACGACACCCTCACCTTGATGGCCTTGCCAACGTCGTCGGCAACCAAGGTGTAGGTGTCGCTTGTTGCGCCTGCGACATCTGCGCCGTTGGCGAGCCACTGGTAGATGAAGACCGCGCCGCTCATCCCGTCGGCGTCGTCAATGTCCGTCGTATCCGCAGTCAGCGTCTCGCCCACCCGGACCGTTCCGCTGATGGTGGGCGCTCCGGTGGCAGGGCTGTTCGGCCTCGGCTCCACCGCCGCCGTCGCCTCGCTGGTCAGCGTCTCCTCGTTATTGTCGTCGTCGTTGAAGATCACCCGCACCTTGACGGCCTTGTCTAAGTCTGCATCCACCAGGGTGTAGGTGTCGCTGGTCGCGCCCGTGATCTCTACGCCGTCTGCCAGCCACTGGTAGCTGAACACCGCGCCGCTCATCCCGTCGGCGTCGTCAATGCCCGAGGTGGATGCCGTCAGCGTCTCGCCCACCTGCGCCGTTCCGCTGATGATGGGCGCCCCCGTGGCGGGAGAGTTGGCAGCAGCCGGACCCGGAACGGTCAGCTCAGACCGGTTGGAGAGCGGTCTTCGCTTGTTGCCCCCTGCCGGGGAGCAGACCGCTCCCTGGGTGCTGCAGTCCCCGGTGATGGGCAGGACGACGGTCACGGCGGCGTCTGAGTCCGGCTCGACCGTTATCTGCCACAGGTCGCTCTGACCATCCACCCGCTTGGCCTTGGTGGCCGAGCCGTTGGTAACTTCCAGGGAGCCGTCCCGCAGGGTCTTGTAGCTGATGGAAATGGGCTCGCTGAAGGAGATGTCGAAGGTGAAAACGCCCGTTCCCAAGTGGTTGTCCGGCGCGTCCCGGAACTCGGCCGTCAGCGGCGTGACTGCGGCTATGACGGTAGCGGTGGCCTCGCTGGTCAGCGTCTCTACATTGCTGGCCCCGTCCATGAAGGACACCCGCACCCTGATGGTCTTGCCCAGGTCGGCCACTGACGGCGCGTAGCTGGACCCCGTCGCCCCGGAGATGTCGGTGGTTCCGGCAATCCACTGGTAGGAGAAGGTGGCGTTGCCGATGCCGTCTGCGTCGTCAATCCCGGAGGTGTCCACGGTGATCGTCTCGCCCACCTGCGCCGTTCCGCTGATGGTGGGAAGGCCGGTGGCGGGAGTGTTGGGCTGCTGTGTTGCGCGTCTGGTCACGCTGAAGGAAACCTTCAGGGTTCCCAGGACGTTTCCGCCCAGGCGCGCCTCGGAGTAGGCGGTCGCCGTCAGCGTGTACTCGCCAACGGGCAGCGACTCGCCGCTCAGGTTGCCGCCACTGTCACCGTACAGCGAGTACGGCGTGAAGTTTTCCGTCTGGTCATGGGTCTCTGCTCCGGTGAGTTCCAGGCGCATGCTGCCGATGGTCGCGCCGGGCTCCAGGTCGGCCCGGATACCGAAGCTGCCGCCGTCCGGGTCGTCGAGCGCCAGGGCGCCGCCGTCAGCCAGGGTGCCTTCGACCGACTGGTCGGAGGCGTCCACCACGGTGAATCCAGTGATCGGACCCGGGGCCGGGGAAGCCGCTTCTACCTCAGTCGTCGCCGCGCTGGTCAGCGTCTCCGGGTTGCTCTTGTCGTCGAAGAACGACACCTGCACCTTGATGGTCAGGCTAGCGTCGTCATCTACCAGGGTGTAGGTGGGGTCCGTTGCGCCCGCGATGTCCGCATCGTCGGCCAGCCACTGGTATCTGTAACTTACGTTGTCCAGCCCGTCGGCGTCGTCAATGGCAGAGGTGTCAACCGTCAGTGTCTCACCCACCTGGGCCGTTCCCTCGATGGTGGGCTGGCCGGTGGCCGGACTGTTCGGCTTGGGTTCAACCGCCGCCATCGCTTCGCTGAAGACCCAGGGGCGGGCCTGCTTGACCGCCAGGATATCGTCGCTGGTGATCTTGAACTCGACCTCCATGGCGAACCGTTCACCGGGCGCGGGGCTGTATAATTCCTCGAACTTTTCATGGACCACGGTGAGGCGGTCGTACAACTGGGTCATTTGGTCATCGCTCATGAGGAGTTGCCCGGGCGGCGCTTGGTTGGAGGTCGCAAGGACGTCGTATCCGTACTCGCCCAACAGGATTTCCTCCGGCACCGAGTGCGCCTCCGGATTGGTGACCAGGTCCTCGCCGGTCTGCGTGTTGACGTAGTACTTGCCGTCTAGAAGTCTGGCCGGAAACCTCGATTCCCCCGGGCCGGCGTTTTCTTGACGTCGATTATCGATGGCATAGTGGGTGTTGCAACGTATTACATGCACCACCATGCCATATAAGTCTTGAATACGTCTGCTTCGCGTAGCGCACAACCCGGCCAATGGCTTTCCGGCCAGACTTCTAGGCCGTAGATAGGATCAAAGCTGACGGCCACGCCGTTGGCCAGCTCGTCGGAGTAGTTGGGATGCACCAGCACACCCATCGCCGCCGCCAGGTGGTCGATGCGATTGAAGTCGCGCTCGGTGAAGGCCCGGAAGTTCCACAGGCTGGCGTACACCTGTTTGAGCGATTTGGCGATGCCGTCCTCCTCGGTCTCCTCGGGATGCTGGGTCTTGGAGTCGTACAGCCCCGCGCCGTTGAAGCCGGGCAGGTCCTCGTTGTTGGTGCTGGACCGGTAGCGCAGTGATTGCCCGCCGGGGTACGTCGCGTGCATGTCGGTGAGCTCCTCGGTGATCCATTCGGGCATCTCCCCCTTCTTGACCGCTTTGCGCAGGTCCTTGAGCTCGTCCTCCTGCACGTCGAAGTCCGTCTGGAAATCGGGGTCGGCCAGCATCTCCTCGATGTCGTCATAGAACCCGTTGTGCTTCATGAACTCGTCGTAGAAATAGAACGGGACCGCGAACCCGCCGGGGACGGTCCCCTCCGGAAATCCCAGCGTTCCCAGCACGGCCACGTTCGCCGCCTTGACGCCGAACGCGTCCCAGTCCTCGAAGCCGACCTCGCTCAGGGGGGTGATCTCGGTGACCGAGAGGTCCCTTTGCGGCGTCTGTTCTGTGGCGGGCCGGGAAGAGGCGTAGTGGGCATCGACTTCCGCGGGCGTGGCGGCGCGCAGGGTCCATCCGTCCTCGGTCACCGTGTAGTGGACGTGGCTGTCGACGAGATCATCGATGTCGGTGTTGTCGAGGGCGTCCCGGATGAAGGAGTTGGGCACGCCGTCCTGCACGGCGCGCAGATTGACGTGCGACAGCGGCGTCTGGGGAACGGTGGAGATGATGCCGGCGACGCGGGGCAACTCGTTGGGCAACGCCTCATAGATCACGATGTCGCGGGGGTTGGGACGGTCGTCCGGCTCCATGACCCGCAGCAGGCCGTACCCTTCCCCCGGGTTCAACTCAAGGAACTTGGTTTCACCGAGAATGTCTTCGTCGAACAAGAGGTTGATTCGTGATTCCCTGTACAACGGCAGCTCGGACTGGATATCCGGAAGCGCTGAGTTCGGTATGTGAAAAGCCAGGTTGTCGTCGAGCAGCGGTAAGCTGGCGGCGAGATAAGTATAGGACCGCGCCGCAAAACCGAAGGAGTAATAGTACGAACTGGATGCGCTTAATTCGAGACGATAGACTCCCGAGCTGCCTTCGGGTGCGGTGGGTTCTGGGGCATAAGTCATCGTGCCGCGGACCCCTTGGAGATCCAGTTCCCGCAGGAATGCAAAGTGGAGAACGTAAGTCTTGCTGTTCTGGAAGTAGAGCCCCGGGCGGTCGGTGAGCATGTCTAACAGCACGAACTTGACGTGCAGGTTTCCTTCGAACTCGTAGGACAGCTCCTCGAACGTCTCCAGATCGGGAATAACCACGGCGCCGGTATTCGGTGCAATGGTGGCAGCGGAGTTCACCGGGTTCATGCCCACCGGGTCCCCAAGTTCGGTGATGTCGTCGACGCAATCGCCGTCGACGTCGGCCGGGTCGGCGACGAGGTGCTTCTCCACCCGGTAGCGTTCGGCGGGCAGCGCCTCGAGGTTCTCGGCCAGCGTCGTCGCGCCTGATTCGCCCCTCTTCACCAGGACCGGCCACTCTACCTTTTTGCCGTCCACATCGTGGCTCACGTAGAGCACGAAGTAGTCGTCAGTGGTGGATGTCACCACGATGGGAACGGCATCAACCTCCACCGGCGTCGGGTCCGGGCCGTAGCCGCCTCCCGGACACGTCTCCTCTGACGACGGCGGGCCATCCCCGATGTCGTTCACCGCGATGACCCGCACCGCATACTCCAACCCGTCGGTCAGCCCGGTGATGGTGTGGGCCTTTCCCGTCACTGTTGTCTCAGATACGTCCGCCGGTGTGTCCCAACTACCGGCGGCCTCCTTCCACTGCACCTTGTATCCTGTGATCGCCGAGCCGCCGTCGCTGGCGGGCGCGTTCCAGGACACCACCAACTCCCCGCTCTGGCCGGGGGAGATCTGGACGTACTGAGGAACGCCTGGCGCCTCGGAACCAGACGCCGCCGTGCGGGGTGCGTTTCCGGCTAACAGAATGACAAACCCCGCCAGCGCCAGCACGCTGACGGCGGCCCGCAGAATCCAACGCCGGTTAGCCGAAGAGAAGGTCATTCACTCCCCCTTGAGTGCTCCATAAGTGAGCCGGACAGTTCCGGCAGTGATGCGATAGGAGACCCTCCGTCGCTGCCCCTCCTGCGAGTGCTGAGAAGATTCGACTGGACGGCGCGAGGACTCTCCCCGCGCGCCCAGATATGCGAGCTTGCCTTGCATCTACGTGGGCTCATGGCCGCTTCACCGATGCTGTGGTGTGTGCGCGCTCTGGGCATAGCATCGCTGGTCCTTCGGGGGGACAGCCGGAGTCCCTCTTCCAAGGGAATGTCCAGGCGGCCCGGCGTTCTGTTCGCCCCCGGTGGTGCGATCTGCGGGGCCTTGGCCAGACTTCTCTCGGCCCTCCGACTCCACTGTCTGGTACGGCGTCGCTCGGACGGTGAACAGATGACCAAGCCCCCTGCTCTTCGCGAGGTCCTGTAGGGCCAGGAGATAGTGGGCGTTGGGCCGGACGCCGTGCTTGTGCCACCACCCGACGGTCTTGGGGCCGGCGCCGAGCGCCGGGCTATCCCGGCCCACGGCATTCTCGATACCTCCCTGAACCGCATCAGGCGCTGCGGGAAGTCGTCGGGCAAGACATAGACTATTCTGCTGTGGTCAGTGCGCTGTCGCGGCATCGAGCCGGTCCTCCCAGAGGACAATTGAAAGATTCCCCGGCTGGAAACGGCCAAGCTGGCCGCTGTGCGGTGCGCCAGCGCCAATTCCCTGACCGTCCCCGGAGCGTCGAGGAATCCTGAAATCATGGGAGGTAAGTGTCCTCCTATGAGTCATCCGTGTATGTTGGCTTTAAGGTATCCCGTGGAAATTCCGCTCAGGAGTGCCAGTTTGTTCTGGTATGTGTTGCGCTGGTCGAGCAGTTCCCACACCGAAGCGGGGTTGAGGTACACCTTCGGCGAGAGGCGCCTGCGCGGCATTTCGCCTGCTCCTTCCCGGCGGGATCCGCCTCACCGCAGTTGGAAACTTGGGGGCCCAAGCAGGACTGCCGGCGTAGAGGGGGCCGAAGCTATTAGCGACGGCTCCCTCTATCGCTCCATGTATCCGGGCCTTTTTTGTTGCCCTTTCTCGCCGGACCCGGGTTGCGGCTTCAGACGGGCCGTCCCGGAGCCGACGGTATCCGCCCCCGCAGGATGCCATCCGACCAGGGGGCACGAAGGCCGCTATTCGCACTCGCCAGAGTGAAGACCTTCTCCGAGTTGCCCGGCCTGGACGAGCAAACCGTAGGCATAGAGCTTGTCGTCGAGCCTATTCCTCATCCACCTCGACCTCGAGGGGCGGAGGCGGGGCGGCGCCCGGAATGATGGCCACGATGACGGCGATCTCGTATCCGGGATAAGGATACTTCCCGTCGGATGTGAAGCGGGCGGCGATCTGCGTGTTCCAGCCGTTGCCGTTCTTTGCCTGCGCTACGTAGTAGTAGGTCTCGCCGGCCTCGACGGTCCTGTCATACGAGATCGCTTTATTGGAAGATCCGCCTCTGTAAATCGGGTCGGTAATGGTCTCCGTGAGGGCCTTCCAGCTTGGCACCAGCATGGCGTCCGGATCGTTCCAGCTGGTCACCCCCGGCCCTAGTCGAAGAATCCGCAAGTCTGGCACGAAGTAGCCAAGAACCACTTCGATTTGGAATCTGTTGATTCCTCCACCTGTTGAGTACTGCCTGGAACCGAGGAGTTCATTGGTGACGACCTCCGGCACGCCTGAGGGCACGGGTATCTCGGCGTCGACGTAGCTGTTGTCGCTCTGCTTGCTAGGGTCCAGGCCGCTCCTGGCGCGGATGCGGTAGCGCCAGGTCGTGCCGAAGGGCATGATCCGGTCGGCGGTGGCCGCGTCCACCGCTGCCGTGTCCGTATAGGTGTGGGTGCCTATCGACACCGTCGCCAGGTTCTCCCAGTCCAGGCCCCGCTCGGTGTGTTCGGCCAGGTCGAGGGCGCGCTCGATCACGTAGCCGGCGGTCCCGCCGAAGCTGTTCGTCGTGAACCCCTGCGGCGCGTCCCAGCTCAGCCGGATGTTGGTCGTGGCGCCGTTGCCGCGCCTGATGGTGCCGTGTTCGAAGTTGCGCACCGCGTTGGGTTTGCCCGGAGTCGGTATCAGGATGCTCGCCTGCGCCGTGCGCTCGCTTGTTCCACTCGCGTTGACCGCCTCCACAACGTAGGTGTACGTGAAGCCGGGCAGGACGCCCTCAATGATCCGCGTGGTGTCGGGGTTGTTGTCGTCGTCGTGTATGGTGCCTTGGTACAGGCTCCCAGCGTCGCCGTCGGTGTATGTCGTGACGTTGCCGGCCTGTAGCTCCACGCCCTTGTGAAGCTCATTCACGCGGAAGACATCATTCCAGTGCCAGCTGCTCGAGCGGTAGATCTTGTAGCCGGTCGCGTCCGAGCCGGCCGTCCAGTTCAGCCGCACCTTGGTCGGGTCAGCCTGCTGGCTCAGCCGCAGGTTGCTCGGCGAGCCCGGCTCGCCGTCCTGGGGAATCCGCACCCAATCCGTGTAGGCCGCCCGGCCTTCATCGCCGTTCTTGTCGCCCCGAATCGAGTAGCGGCGCCATATCCCCCGCTCGACGTGCTCGTGCGTCCAGGTGCGCACCGTGGACCCCAGGTCGGCCACCTGCCGCGTCGACTGTACGGCGCTCGCCAGACGCGTTGTGACGTTGATGAGGTATCCATCGACGTCCACCTCAGGCCCGGTGAACAGCCCGGCAAAGTCCCTCTGGCGCGGCGGCGACCAAGTGAGGACGATGGAGTCGGGCTCGCTGCCATGCAGCAGGGCGAATTCCAGCGGGCCGCTCGGTTCGTTCTCCGGGGTGAGCGTGCTCTCGCCCTCGATTTCGATCTGAACGCTGCTCTCTGCGGACGGCCCGTCGCCGCGCAGCGCCGTCACCCGGTAGGTGTAGACGCCGGTCTCTCCGGCCGACGCATCCAGCCATTGCGTCTCCGTCCTGTCAATGAAGATAAGCAGCGCGCGCTCTATTCCATCGCTGGTGTGCTCCAGGGTGCGGCGGATCTCGTATCCGGTAACGGGCTCGGTGCCATCCACCGGACCGGCCCAACTGAGGAAGACCCCGTCGTTCTGCTGCTCGGCCTTCAGGTTGGCCGGGGCCAGGGCGTCAATTACAGTGGCGGTGGCCGCGCTGGTCTGCGATTCGGGGTTGCCCCCGCCGTCGGTGAAGGACACTCGCACCTTGATGGTCTTGCCCTCGTCGGCATCGACCAGGGCATATGTGGAGTCCGTCGCGCCCGCAATGTCCGTGTCGGTCGTCCCGTCGCTCCTCACCCACTGGTATTCGAAGACTCCGCTTCCCAGCCCGTCCGCGTCGGATATGCCCGGCGTGTCCGCCGACAGCGTCCGTCCTACCTGGGCGGTTCCACTGATGGCGGGTGCACCCGTCTGGGGCGTGTTCTCCACCCGCTCCCGCAGAATCAGGCTTACGGCGACCTCCTCCCCCACGTCCCAGTCCATCCCCCTACCCAGCCAGGTGTAGACGTGGCCGTAGGTGTGAGACCCGAGGGATGCGTCGCTTGATTCGAATTGCGCCCCGTCCAACTCAAGCGTGAAGCCTACCGGCAGCTCCCGGTCCACGCCAAAAACCGTAAAGTAGTCCGCCTCCGTCTGGATGCTGCCAACGGTGTAGGTAACGTCGTCCAGAACGAAGGTGGCCGGGACGAGCGACCCCACCTGTGGATTCAAGAAGCTCTGGTATCCGTAGTTCTCGCCGATCCGGCCCACAGTCAGAATTGCCGACCAGATGGGACCGGGGGGGTCCGTTTCGTCCGCAGCCGGGGCGACGGGGGCTGTCGCCGTGCTGGTCAGCGATTCGGGATTGCTCCCCTCGTCGGTGAAGGTCACCCGCACCTTGATGGTCTTGCCAACGTCTGCGTCTACCGGGGTGTAGGTGGAACTGGTCGCGCCCGCGACCTCCGTGTCCTCGGCGAGCCACTGGTATTCGAAGACGGCGTTCCCCAGCCCGTCGGCGTCCTCAACGGCGGAGACCTCCGCCGTCAGCGTCTCGCCCACTTGGACAGTGCCGCTGATGGTGGGCGCGCCGGTTGCCGGTGTGTTTTCGGGTGTGTCCTGGGGATCCGATGAGCTGTCGGCGACGGTGAACGAGACCTCCAGCGCGCCCAGGTCATCGCCGGACAGACTCTTCTCCGAGTAGGCCGTGCCCCGCAACGTGTAGGCCCCGGCGGGCAGTCCCTCACCGTGCAGGCCGTCGGCATCGTCCCCGTAGAGGGAGTAGGGCGCGTAGTTTTCGGTCTGCGAGACCGTCTTCGCGCCCGTGAGTTCCAGCCGCACACTGCCGATCTCGACGTCGGGGTCGGTGTCCGCCCGGATGCCGTAGCTGCCCGAAGCCGGGTCCTCCAGCCTCAGCGTCGACCCTGCGGTCAGCGCACCCACGACCGTCTGGTCGGATGCGTCTACTACGGTGAACCCGGTGAGCGGTCCCGGCTCCATTGCCGCCGCCGTCACCTCCGTCGTGGCGCTGCTGGTCAGCGTCTCCTCGTTACCGGCGTCGTCGGTGAAGGTCACCAGCACCTTGATTCTCTTGTCCTTGTCGGCTTCGACCAGGGTATATGTGGAGTCCTTCGCGCCGGATATGTCCGCGTCTCCACTTACGTCGTTCCGGGTCCACTGGTAGCTGAAGACAGCGTCGTCCAGCCCATTGGCATCGGCGATGCCCGTGATGTCCGCCGTCAGCGTCTCGCCCACCTGGGCCGTGCCGCTGATGGTGGGCGCGCCCGTGGCTGGTGTGTTCGGCTCCGGAGTTGGTTCCGGGGTGGGAGCCGGCGTCGGTTCCGGCGTAGGCTCCGGAGTCGGAGCGGGAGTTGGTTCCGGCGTAGGCTCCGGAGTCGGAGCGGGAGTTGGCTCCGGGGTGGGAGCCGGCGTCGGCTCCGGTGTCGGCTCCGGCGTTGGCTCCGGTGTTGGGGCGGGAGTTGACTCCGAAGTAGGTTCCGGGGTGGGAGCCGGTGTTGGTGCCGGGGTAGGTTCCGGCGTCGGCGTGGGAGCCGCCGGGGTATCGGCCCGGGCGAACTTGGACCATTTACTCTCGCCGTTAGCGTTCACCGCCACGACCCGGTACACGTAGCGCTTCTCCGGCTCCACGGTGTCGTCGGTGTAGCTCGTCGTCGCCGACCTCGTGTTGGAGTCGATGGTTACGAACTCGCCGGTGTCGTGGATGTCGCGGTCCCGCCGCAGCACCTGGTAGTGGGTGATGCTGTTGTCCTCAGGGTCGTCCCAGGTAAGGTCAACATAGTTGTAGAACGCCTCCGTGGACAGTCCCGAGGGTTGGGCCGGTGCCGAGCCGTCCTGGGCTTGGGCCGGAGATGCGCCCGCGAAGTGCAGGGCCAGCAGCCCGCCGCCCAGGGCGATGATGGCGAGAAACAGCAGCAGTGAGGCCGCTCTGACCGGGGAGGTCATGACGCGGCTCCGGGGCGGTCCAGAAGGGGAAAAGTCGGGGGGGGGGGGGGCTGACAGGGGTAGGTATTTTCGTGCCATTTTGATGACCCTCATTTCAGATGGTGCTCGGTCTATGATTTTTGAACCTGAAAACTCGGCTTTGGCGCGCTCTCAAGGACCGTAGGAGCCTGTGCTCGACTCCTGCAAATTCCAAGGTTTCGTAGCTAAATTCAGCCGTTACCTACCCCTGTCAGGGGGGGATTATTGCTCAGGCCGAAGACGGCCCGAATGGCGGCCTTGCCGGCGGCGCGCCCCGGAAGACCCCTCAACATACTGGTGAACCTGAACCTGGAGTGGAATATTGGTGTTAACCCTCGCTGTCCCCGCAGTTGGCGGGGCTGATTCCTCTGGGTCGTTTGTGAACCCCCCGGACCTAGCCGCCCGGGCCGGAGACGGTCAGTTCCAGCCGGTTGGACAACATCTTGCCGCCGCTGGTGCAGACCGCGCCCTGCGCGGCGCAGTCCTCGGTGATGGGCAGGACGACGGTCACGCCGGCGTTGGAGTCCGGCTCCACGGTGACCTCCCACAGGTCCTTGCGCTTGTTCACCCGCTTGGCTTTAGTCACCGAGCCGCCCGTTGCCTTCAGGGAGTGGTCCCGGAAGGTCCTGTACTTGATGGCAATGTCCTCGCTGAAGGCGATGCGGAAGGTGAAGGCGTCGGTCCCGTTGTGGCTTGCCGGCTCATGCCCGATTTCCGCCGTCAGCGGTGTGGGCGCGGCCGCCACCGCCGCCGTGGGCGCGCTGGTGAGCGACTCCTGGTTGTCGGCGTCGTCGGTGAAGCTCACCCTCACCCTGAGGGTCTTGCCCTGGTCGGCATCGACCAGGGTGTAGGTGGAACTGGTCGCGCCCGCGACCTCCGTGTCCTCGGCGAGCCACTGGTATTCAAAGACGGCGTTCCCCAGCCCGTCGGCGTCCTCAACGGCGGAGACCTCCGCCGTCAGCGTTTCTCTCACGTAGGCGTCGCCGCTGATGGTGGGCGTTCCGGTGGCGGGTGTGTTCCCTGCGCCTCCGGGCGTTCCCGTGACCGGGTCCGAGGGGGGGCTTTCGCCGACTTCGTTGTGGGCGACGACGCGCACGATGTACTCCACGCCGCCGGTCAGCCCCGTGATGGTGACGCTGGTGCCGGTGGTGTCCACGGAGCCGCCGCCATTCTCGCCGTCGCCATTCTCGCTGCGGGGGTTGACGCCGCCGCCGCTCCTGGCGTCCAGGCCGTAAGCGCCGCTGCGGGTTTCCTCCTTGGAGTTCGAGCCGGAATCGCCGCCATTGGGCTGGTACGTCACCGTGTAGCCGGTGATGGGCGAGCCGCCGTCGCTGTCCGGCGGCTTCCAGCCCAACGCCATCGACTCACTGCCCCGTTCGGTGATGCCCAAGTCCCGTGGGGCGTTCGGCGAGATGGGTCTGGTCCAATCGGTGAACAACGCGGCGCCGGGGACGCCTTCGCCGTGGGCGGTCTGCGCCTTCACTACGACGTAGTACTGTGCGGCGCCATCGTTGTTCGGCGTCCTGCGGGGCATCGACAGTATTTCCTTAGACGTATCAGTTGGGCCAGCGGTCGTTGAGGTTGCTAAGGTCAGCGGGGCGCCCTTATTGGGACTGGGATAGACGTACACCTCGATGACATAGCCGATTATGGCGCAGCCGCCGTCGTCGGCGGGGGCTTGCCAATGCACCATGAAATTGTTGTCGTCTGCGACGTCGTCCTCCACGCGCACGTTGCGGGGCGCTTCCGCGCCGGGTATGAAAACATTCGCGGCGTCCCACGCGCCGTCCAGGGCGGCGTTGCCGCCGATGCGGGGGAACACCACGTACTGGTACCACTGCCTGGCCCGGGTCTCCGTGCTGTCCGTGTGGCTGGTGCCGCTCTGGTTGCTGACCAGAACGCGGTCGCTCTCGAAGGACTTGGTGAACGTGTTGTCCGGTCCGGCCCGCCAGACCTGGTATCTGCTGGCGCCGGATACCGAGTTCCAGCTCAGTTCCACGGGCGTCGACGTTCCGGTGCATGAGGCGTTCTCCGCGACGGCGGTCACGCCCGTCACCGGAGTGGCGGATGATCCGGTTATGGTCCACACGTCTCCTGGAACGGTCCTCTCCGATTGGCTGCCGTCCACGGTCTTCACCCGGACGGAGTAACGCTGGCCGGCCTGGAGGGTGCCGCTGCTGGAGATGGTGCAGGTATCCGTGACGGGGGACTCGGTGCAGGTAGCGGTGCGGTACTCGTTCCACTCGCCGATGCCAAAATCTCCGTCGCCCGGATTCCCGGCGTTGGCGTCGAACAGCAGCGACCACTCGACCTCGATGGTGAACCCGGCGGCGGCGAAGCTGCAATCCTCGGGCTCGTCCCAGGTGGCCGTTATCTTTCTGTTGGCGCTGGCGAGGCTCAGATTGTCGACTTTTCTGAGACTACTACAAGGCGGCAACGGGGGACCGACCTCGAACACGCCCGAGATGCCGTATAGTCGTCGCTCCTGGCTGTTTGAGGCAGTATTGGTGCCAGTCAGAGGACCTCCACTCCCGTTCGGCCGCCCATACATCACCGGGGATTTGCCCAGGGCGCGACTGGTGCTACCAGAGAAGTACTCTGTCCCGTCATTGGCGCTGCCCGTCCACACACCGTCGCTGGGAGCGCTGACGGTGGACCCGAACTCGTCCCTTATGGATGCTTCCGCGTCCCACGTACCGTCGTAGAAGTCGGCGTAGTCGTCGGCAACCTTGTCGCCGTTCAGCCAGTAGATGGGTAGACCCGGGTTGCTGACCGTATGGGTGGTATCGGTGTTGTCCCGGGCGTCCACCGCCGCGGTGCTGCCGACGACCCGGAAGGTCCCCGCTCTGTCCCACCCCCGGATGTCCCGATGGCCGTCGAGGGCCAGTCCTATAATCTCGGCATCGTATTTGTTGATGTCTTTCCATTCGGCCTTGAACTCCTCCGAAGAGACGAACAGCAGCCGGAACTGGTCGCCCTCGGTCATCCCGCTGGGTATCAGGCCCCAGTTAGGGGGCACCTCCGTCACAGCGGTCTGGGCCGATACCGGCGCGCTGGTGGGGGACAGGAACAGCGCCAGTGCCGCCAATGCAGCCAGCAGGGAGCCGAGTCGTTTCATAGCTGTGCGAGTCATTGTTGCTCCTCCTCACGACTGTTTCAGGGCGCGGCACGCGTGGCGCCCAGTGCGGCGCGGACACCCGCCGGGGCCGGGAATTTTGAGAGGAAAACCTGCGGCAGCGCCGCGGCCAGACTAACCGGGTTGGCGATGGACAACTTGCGGGTGATAGAATCACGAACTCTTGCTGGAATCGCCTCTGCCGCGCCGGAACCGGCTGGTGTCCTGCGGTGGGCGTTTGCTGGAAAGTTGCGGCGGACGCGCGCAGGTGGAGGCACGCACCCGGCAGCAGCCGGGCGGCCCGCTTTATTCAGCGCGTATGTTGGCCTCTCGAAAGCCAAGCGCTTCTACCCCTACCAACGCAGAGTTACTGAGTCTTTACTTTACCCCCATTGCTGTGTAGCAGGTATGATTCACAAGATTCATGAGCGTATAATTAGCGTAGAGTTCTGGATTCGGAGAAAATTGGTTCCTGGAAACGCTGGGCACGGCCTAAATCCCGCCACCCGTCCAGCCCGGGTCTCACTACGGGCGCCAGGGGCCTAAGGCAATTAAACGGGGGTGGGAAGTTGCAGAATCCCGATGATCTGTTGCATGAAAATCAGGCCCTGCGGGAGCGGCTCTCCCGGCTCAGCGAGGCCAGCATCCGCATCACCGAAGACTTGGACCTGGGCATCGTGCTCCAGGGGGTCGTGGACGGGGCGCGCTCCCTGACCGGCGCGAGGATGGGCGGGATCACCGCCCTCGACGAGCAGGGGCAGTTGCAGGACTTCATCACCTCCGGCCTGACTCCCGAAGAGCGCCAGCGGTTCCTGGAGCTGCCCGGCGGACCGGAGTTCTTCGACTACCTGAGCATGATTCCCGAACCGCTCAGGCTGGCGGACTTCTCCGGCCACACCACGTCGGTTGGCCTTCCCGCAATCGACCCGCCGTTGGGTCCGGTGGGCACCTTCCTGGGTGCGCCCATCCGTCACCGGGGCGAGCACGCCGGCAACCTCTATCTATCGGACAAGGAGGGCGGCCGGGAGTTC
Source organism: Dehalococcoidia bacterium (assembly GCA_965197575.1). GTDB lineage: Bacteria > Chloroflexota > Dehalococcoidia > Lucifugimonadales > UBA3495 > VXOI01. The sequence goes on along the minus strand of OZ240214.1, from coordinate 2,583,933 downwards.
ACCCAAGAGGACGAAGATGTGCTGGTGCTGTTCGCCTCCCAGGCGGCGATGGCCATCGCCAACGCCCGCCGGTACCGGGAGGAGCAGCGGGCCAGGGCCTACCTGGAGACCCTGGTCAACACCTCGCCGGTGGGTGTGGTCGTCTTCGACGCCAGGACCGGAGTTCCCTTGTCGTTGAACCGGGAGGCGAGAAGGATCGTCGACGGCCTCCGCAACCCCGACCAGTCGGCGGAGGATCTGCTGGCGACGCTGACCCTGCGGCGGGCCGACGGCCGGGAGATCTCCCTGGCGGAGTTCCCGCTGGCCCAGGCGCTGAGCAGCGGAGAGACGGTGCGGGCCGAGGAGATCATAATAGGCGTCCCCGATGGACGGAGCGTCACCGTGCTGCTCAACGCCACGCCCATCATGTCGGATGAGGGGGAGTTAGAGTCGTTCGTAGTCACCCTGCAAGACATGACGGCGCTGGATGACCTGGAGCGGCTGCGGGCCGAGTTCCTGGGGATGGTCAGCCACGAGCTGCGGGCGCCGCTGACCTCCATCAGGGGCTCCGCGGACACGCTGATGGATGCCCAGGACAGCCTGGACCCGGCCGAGATGCGCCAGTTCCACCGCATCATACGGGAGCAGGCCGACCAGATGCAGGGCCTGATCACCGACCTGCTGGACGTGGCCCGCATCGACGCCGGAACCCTGTCAATCTCCCCCGAGTCCTCCGATGCGGCCTACTTGGTGGACCGGGCCAGGAACACCTTCCTGAGCGGCGGAGCCCGGCACGACATCCGGCTCGACCTGCCGCCGGTCCTGCCCTGGGTGATGGCGGACCGGCGGCGCATCGTGCAGGTTCTGGGCAACCTGTTGTCCAACGCGGCCCGGCACTCTCCGGCGGGGTACCCCATCCGGGTGGATGCGGCGCCGAGCGGCGTCCAGGTTGAGATTTCCGTTTCCGACGACGGGGCGGGCATAGCCGCCGAGCGGCTGCCGCACCTGTTCCGCAGGTTCTCCCGTCCGGGGGCGGAGGGCCCGGTGAGGGGAACCGTAGGTTCGGGCCTGGGCTTGGCCATCTGCAAGGGCATAGTGGAGGCCCATGGGGGCCGTATCTGGGCCGAGAGCGATGGGCTGGGTTTGGGGTCCAGGTTCGCCTTCACCCTCCCGGCGGCGGAGACGCCCCTGCCCGCCAGACCTGCGTCCCATTCCGGGGGGAGGGTGCCGCAGCGGGTGCGCATCCTCACGGTGGACGACGATCCGCAGACCCTCAGGTACGTGCGGGACGTGCTCTCGGAGGCGGGCTACGTGCCCCAGGTGACCGGGGACCCGGAGGCGGTGGGCCGCCTCATCAGGGAGGAGAAACCTCACCTGGTGCTGCTGGACCTGATGCTGCCGGGGACTGACGGGGTGGAGCTGATGGAGAGCGTCCCCGAGCTGGCCGGGGTGCCGGTGATCTTCTTGTCAGCCTACGGCAGGGACCAGGTGATCGCCCGGGCGCTGGAGGCCGGGGCCGACGACTACATCGTCAAGCCCTTCTCGCCCACGGAGCTGGTGGCCAGGATTCAGACGGTGCTGCGGCGGCGGGCCCCGGTGGAAAGGCCGGCGCCGCCGGAGCCCTGCGTGCTGGGGGACCTGACGGTGAACTTCGCGGAGCGGAGGGTCTCAATGGCGGGCCGTCCGGTCCGGCTGACCGGCATGGAGTACCGGGTGCTGGCCGAGCTTGCGGCCAACGCCGGATGGGTGGTGACCCACGCCGATCTGTTGCTGCGGGTCTGGGGTCCGGCGCACGCCGGCGGTTCCGGGCCGGTGCGGACCATCGTGAAGAACCTCCGGGACAAGCTGGGTGAAGACGCGGAGAATCCCACCTACATCTTCAATGAGCCGAGGATCGGGTACCGGTTGGGGGAGGAGCGGGAGCCGAGACCGTCAGACTGACCTTGCTTGGTGGCCTGTGCTGGCGTGGTCCATGGTTCTCTTCAGTGATTGGCCGGTGTGGTTGTGGTCGTGCGGCGACCCGGGCGGATTTTTGTTTACAGACTAGCGCGGCCGCTCGCGGTCTCTGGCGCGTTCCGCGCGCCGGTCTCCGGCTGGCTGACCACGACGGCGCCGGTGATCAGGTCGTAGATGTGCCGGCGGTCGGGCCTGGTCATTACGAGGGCGGCGTTGATGCAGATGGGCACAAACAGCCAGTCCAGGGCTCCCGGCAGCGCCCGGGCGGTGGACCGCCCGATGGAGAGTTTCTCCCCGGTGCCGTCGTTGACCACCTGGGCATGGACGGCCAGGTGGCCGGGGGTGGCGCCGAAATGGTGGATGGTGACGGCATGGTAGGCCACGCTGGCGGCTTGGGTGGAGATGTGGATCGCCAGTTGGTTGAACTCGTGCCCGGTGGCCACGCTGACCGTGGCGATGACGACGATCAGGCCCAGGTATATGGTGAAGTCGATCAGTGTCGCCGCTGCCCTGGGCCAGCGGTTCAGGTGAGCGTGGCTCTCTGCCATTGGCGTATCTGGCGTCCGCATGGCATGTCTGGCCTCCGTGACGGGTGTGGGGTCCCGCCGGGATGACGGGACCCCGTTCTGTCCGGTTATTCCCAGGTCCGGGCGTAGGCCCGGTTGGAAATCTGGCCCAGCGGGTGCAGGGTGCCGTCCCGGTAGGCGGCGACGCCGTACTCGTAGGTCACGCCGGGCTCCGCTGTGTGGTCGATGAATTGCGTCTCGGCGTTGCCGGTGAGGGCGACCAGGACGTGGTCCCGGTAGGAGGCGCCCAGTCCCCGGTTGTCGTCGGCCCGTTTCCGGTAGATGCGGTAGGCATCCACGTCACTGGCACGCTGTGCCGGCGGGTACCAGTTCAGCCTGACGGCGCCAGGGTCGAGCATCATGACCGTCAGGTTCCGGGGCATGTCGGGCCAGAGATGGCGGTGGCATCCACGAAGGCCAGGCCGGAGCAACTGCCTTGGCGCTGTTGCAGGTAGGCTAACAGCGGGATGAGCACGGTAGGAGTCAACTCAACGAAGCGGTTGTAGCTGACCAGGTCCGGGAATTCGGCGCTAAGGCGGGGTTGGACGTATTCAGTGTAGCAGGCTTTGAAGGTGCGGTAGTGGGACTGGTGAAAGTGAATGAGAATCGTCATGGTCTCGCTGGGGGATAACTGTGGTGCGCGAACCCTCCGCTCCGGAGATTGCACCAGCGTGACCCGGCGCCAATGCGGTTGGAAAGCTTGCCAGAAATCATCGACATCACAGAACAGTTTAAGTAGACTCATGAAGGATGCTTCCTTGGTATCGTCTACCAGAAAGAATACCCGTTCTTTCTTTGGGAAGCATCCCTTGGGAGGCATCCCTTTCCCGAACTCAGGTTACTACGTCCGGCGAGTTCCCTCATCCAGGAAACGCTGAAGCGCGACGCAGGTGCGATCTATTCTTGGACCGACTCGCGGCTAATCACCGAGACGGGCATCGCACCTCACGACGCTTCCAAGCCACCCTCCGGAACGGTTCGGGGTTTCCCGGGGTAGGGCAAGAGGAGGCCTTCCAAGCTTTGTTCTGGCCAACTCCTCCGACGTTCACTGGGGCGTACCACCGGCCGTGTTTACCGGACCAACTGTAGCCGTCATGGACCCAAGAAACATTGAGAATCCCAAGAACAGGTCATGTAGCGGCTGAGGTCCAACCCGGGAAGCATCGTCGTCTATCTCGTATGGGTCCAACAACGGCTCCGCAACGTGAAAGACAATGTTTCGGAAGGTTTGGATCGTTTTCTTTGCTCCTCCGTCTGCAATCACCGCATTAACATGGGGGTTTCCCATCTGGGGGTTCTGGCGCCTTACGTTCTCGTATGCCTGTACCAAGCCCTGAAGCAGTGCCAGGCAAACCTTTGACTGACCAGCGATGGATTGTCGCTGGTCGAATGCGAGCCTCTCGATGGCCGCACGTATCCGTCCGTCCGGGTCGTCGGGATCGCCAGCTGTCCGGTCAATGAAAACCTGGTTCCTGGTCTCGTTGAGAAGGACTCCTACGGCATCCAGTAGAAAGCTGTAGTTGGTGAGGTTGCTTCGGACATGCCGCGCTTGTCGGTCCCATTCCTTTATCGTTGCCGGCGGATTAGCCGCAAATTCGACCCGCTTCAAAAAGCGCAGGTCCATCCCCGGCTGCGGCGAATCCTCCTCCGAGACTTCGCCCCCGAGCGCCCCCGGGTGGTGCAGGTTTTTCAAGCACTGGAAGAGTAACCTGTTCGTTTCCAGTTGGACCTCGGTCGGTTGCGTTGATTCTGCCTCCCGAAGTATGCTCGGGTACTCGTTGTTCTGACGCTCGATCTCTTGGATCAACTGATTGCACCGGGTATCGTTGAAGAGCGTGGCGTTATCGTTGGACAGCCACATCAGAAATTCTTGGTAACAATGCCACCGCTGCAATTCGGGAAGCCCCAATAGTGCGCTTTCGACTTCCAAGCGCAGCGTTTCCCTGGCTTCTCTGATGATGGCGTCAATCGTCATCTGCGCTCTCGGCAAATCGTGGTGGAAGCCGCTAGATATCCATGCCTCTTCAGACGGTATGCTTTGCCCGCTGGGATGAAGCATTCCATGTCTGAAACGCTTCGAATGCTCGATAAGGTCGCCGTTGTCCCGTAGGAAGTCGCGGAGGTCTTGGTTGCCGGACAGAGGGTGTTCATCGGTCTGTTGTTCCAGGTATTCAATCTCGGCATAGAGCAGGCCCAAGTAGAGCTTCACCGGCGTGAATGTTGCGATTTGGACCAGCACTCTGTCCAGCTCCGAGGATTCGGAGCCTTGGTCTCGGAGCATCCGGTCTTGGAGTTCTCGGACCCACTCGTTGAATCCCACAGACCCTACCTCCGCGTCGGCCGGCGCGCCGTGGTCCGCCATAGCATCTGAGAGATGGCGCATGTTGCGAAAGGCCATGCGCCTAATCGGCTCAAGGATTAGGGCCCTGTGGTAAATCAGATTGCGCAGGACTGCGGTTCTGAAGTGCAGCGTTCGCAATCCGGCGGGTTGAGTGTTCATTGTCGGTTAATCCTTGGCCAGGATCCGCCGAAAAAGTGAATCCGTCGGCGTGCTAAGTGAGTAAGAAAGTGCCCCTCTGTTCGGGAGTATTGGTTCTTGAGACACAAAACCTATCCCAGATCAGGAGCGCCTAATAGATGCTACCAGCTGAGCAGCCCGACCGCATCCACGTTGCCTTCGGCGATCACCGTCTGGTGGCCATCGCTGGGCTGTTCCTGCTGGTAACTCTGGCCCACCATCTGGATCTGAGTGGCCCGGTAGACCGTCACGTAGACCTCGGCGATTCCCCGGGACGAGCCAACGTCGGCGACAAGCTACTGACCTTGGTGGCCTCGGCATTGGACGGTAGTCACTGCATCTGCGTTCTCCGCTGGGCGCCGGGGTGACGCGCCGCCCCCGGTTATGCCATACTTTTGCGGGGGTATGGCGTGACCAACTTTGCTGACAGAACCATCTGGACCGGGGATAATCTGGATATTCTGCGCGGTCTCAATTCCGCTTCGGTTGACCTCATCTACCTGGATCCTCCCTTCAACTCCAACCGCAACTACGCCGCTCCGGTGGGCAGCGCCGCCGCCGGAGCAGCCTTCAAGGACACATGGACGCTGTCCGACCTTGACGTGGCCTGGATGGGGCTGGTTGCCGACGAACAACCCCCGATGTATCAGGCGTTGCAAACCGCAGGGCTCACCCACGGCAAGGGCATGCAATCCTACCTTTGCATGATGGCGGTGCGGCTCTTGGAGATGCGGCGGGTGCTGAAGGACACCGGGTCCATCTATCTGCACTGCGATCCCACGGCCAGCCACTACCTCAAGATGCTGATGGACAGCATCTACGGGTCAGGGAAGTTCATGGCCGAGATAACCTGGAAACGGACATCGGCGCATAGCGATTCCCGAACTTTCGGAAACGTGGCCGACATCATCCTATTTTATGGCGACCAGATCAACATCAACGACGTCCGAGTTCCCTATGACCAGGCGTACGTTGAACGCTACTACCGCTACGACGACAAAAATGGGCGAGGCCCGTACACATTAGACAACATGACCAGTCCGAATCCTCGACCAAACCTGACCTACGAGTGGCGGGGCTACCCGCCCCCGGTGAAGGGCTGGCGATACTCGCAGGAAACCATGGCCAAGTTGGATGGCGAGGGCCGGATTTGGTATCCGGACAATCCCCGGCAGCGGCCTCGCCTTAAACGATATTTGAACGAGATGCCGGGCAACGTGGTCGATAACGTCTGGACGGACATACCACCGATAAACTCGCAGGCCAGAGAGCGGGTTGGGTACCCGACCCAAAAGCCACTGGCGCTACTTGAACGCATCATAAAGGCGTCATCCAAAGAGGGGGAAGTAGTGCTGGACCCTTTCTGCGGCTGCGCGACCGCGTGCGTAGCAGCAGAGAATCTAGACCGCCGCTGGATCGGCATCGACATCTCACCGAAAGCGGTGGAACTGGTCAACATTCGTTTGCAGCAATCAATGGGAGACCTGTTCCACAACCGACTGGTGACGGCCCGCACCGACATTCCCAGGCGCACCGACATTGACGCGCCCAGGCCCTACCGCCAGAACAAGCACGTCCTCTTCGGCCAGCAGGAGGGCCGTTGCAGCGGGTGCCGTTCCGCCTTTGAGTTCCGCCACCTGGAGGTTGACCACGTCATCCCCCAGGACGCCGGCGGCCACGACCACATCGACAACCTGCAACTGCTCTGCGCCCACTGCAACCGGGTTAAGGGCAACCGACCCCAGGAATACCTGCTCGCCCGCCTACGGGAGTTGGGCATCGCCTCGTAGCTGGGCAACAACGATAAGGAAACATTCACCGTGAGCGAAAACGCGCCCCATCGCGAGTTCAAGGGCAAACTGCTCAAATTCCTGCGGTCCGACATAGCGGGACAGGCCGCCTGGAAAATGGCCGACATAGCCTTTACCTGCAACGATCATACCCACCTGTGGGCAGTCCCGCCCTGGGCGGCTTGGGTTGAGTCGGAGCGGTTCCGCAAAACGCCTTCCGGTCTGAGTTACAGGCCGGACATCGTTATCCTGGACGCCGACGACAATCCTCTTGCCATCGTCGAGGTCAGCGACCGCAACCGGGTCAACCACTGCCGCCAGGCTGCCAACGAATTTGCGATTCCCTGGTTCAGGTTCTGGGCGCCTCCGCCCGAGGCCACCCAGGCAGTGCTCGCGGCCAGGACTTACCCGGAAGGTCATTGGTTCCGGGACAGCGACGGTTTCCACGCCGAAGTTGACGGCTACGTACAGGACGGCGCCACCAGGTTTGGCATGATCTACCATTCGGAGGTCGCTCCCGGGTCGGTAAACATCGGCAACATCCTGTTTGCCAGCGGCACCAACCTGACTTGCCAATGGGCCGACTGGCACGACAATGGAGAGAGCCTCTGGAAGAGTGTAAACGTACACCGGGACCGGCGGGCAAAGTTAGCCCAAGAGATGGGCCGGAAAATCCTCGACGCGATGGACGATCTCAACCGGAATCCCCAACCGTTCACCGCCGGCATCGGGGAGTGGCAGCTTCACGGCGAGATCGGGGTATATGACCTCAACCGGAACGCCAACACGGGGAAATACCACCCGGTGGATATTGGCAACTTGATGGAGCAGCAACGGCTAGAACACATCGCCATGTTGCAGGCGATGGACGCGCTCAAGGCACACAATGAAGCAGACCGTCCGTCTTTTCAAGGAAGCTAACATGGCATGGCTGGCGGTGGGACCGTCGCGAAAGGAGAAGAAATGCCCAAACTTAGCTTGAGGTCACTTGAAGAAGTGCAGGAGGCCCTCCGCCAATATGAACAAACCGTCGAAGCATCGCCATTGCGACTGTCGTCGAAGAATACCTACCTGCTTCACGCCCGGCAGTTCGTTCGTTGGCTGGCCGACGATTTTGAACCAGGTGAAACAGTGGGGCGCTGACAACAATCGAACCGCGGGGGTCTTCTTTTAGAACATCTATCCGTACACAAACCCCTTGCACAAGCAGGTTGAGAAATGGCTGTAAGAGATTCCATATTTGGCAGCAAGAGCGAAGAGAGAGGCTTTCGCGCCATTGAACATACGTGGGGTAAGGATTACGTGGTCTATCCACAGATTCCTCTATCAGCGCTATTCACGCCGGACTCTAAATGGCGGGATACGAGCAACTTCTTCTTCAATACTAGTAGTTCAACAACCTTGAATTGCTGGATATAGAGACTTCAGTTTGATGCGCGCATCCTCGGTGGTGAAGCGCCAGTTCACTTGTATCGTGTCCCGGTTGCGTCGGCCTTGCCAAGCGTTGACCTCGCGGCGCAGGATACTTTGGCTGGCCATACGCCGGTCCAGACATTGCCGGGCCAGCACCCCGATCTCAATCTCGGCCATGTTCAGCCAACTCCCATGTTTCGGCGTGTAGTGGACCTCCAGCCGTTCGGCGATGCGCCGCGCCTCGGCAGGCTCAAACGCCTCGTACAACGAGGCCGGATGGTGGGTGTTCAGGTTGTCCATCACCAGCACAATCCGGTCCTTGCCAGCATAGTCCTCATCCACCAGCTTCTTGATCTGCCGCGCCCAATCCACTTTCGTGCGGCGGTCCGTCACTTCGACCCGCCGCCATCCTGCCAAGGGCGCAAACAACATGAACCGGTTGCTCACGCCATTGCGCTCGTATTCGTAATCGTACACCGCCGCCGCGCCCGGCCCGGCCGGCCGCCCCACCCGGGTCTCCTTCACTTGCTGTTTGCTGGTCTCATCCAGGCACACCAGCACTTCGTTGTCCCCGTAGGAGCGCTGGTAGACTTCCAGTACATCTTCCATCGCGCACACAAAGTCCGCGTTGCTTTCAGGCGGGATGCACCAGCACTCTTTCAGCCAGGGCTTGAGTTCGTTTTTTTAAGCGCCTGGCGCACCGTCTCGCCGCTGATGCTATGGACTAACTAAAGGTGTCACGCCGTCACCAGGTCTGATCGGTGGGGCATGTCCAAGGTCTGGACATCGGTAATGGGCACCAACTGGTAGCCCAGTTGTGCCGCCCGACGCCGGGCGGTGTGCAAGGCCCTTTGGTGATACTGATGCTCATAGTACTCCGCGCCGGCGTCCACGTATCGGTGTCCGTAGCGCAGCATGGAGTAGATGATCCGGGCCAGTTTGTGGGCCGTGGCAGTGATGGCCTTGGGCGCGCCCAGATGGGCCTTCTTCCGGCGCAGAAAGGCGCCCAGGGCGCTGTCGGAGCGGTGTAGCGCGTTGGCTGCCAGCCGCAGGGCCGCCGCCGCCCGGTTGGCGCTGGCCTTGGTCTTTGAGCTGATCACTTTCCCACCGGTGATGCGGTTGTGGGGGCTCAGCCCCAGCCAGGAGGCGAAGTGCTTGGCGCTGGGCCATTTGGTCATGTCTGTCCCCACCTCGCTGATCACCTTCAGTGCCGTGTAGGCTTCCACCCCGTCAATCCTGGTCAGGTCCACCCCGGTCATCCGGTACAGGTGGCCCTGGACATCGAAGCGCGGAGCGTTCTTCTGATTGCGCCTCTTGCCGTTGGGAGCCGGAGGTTCGCCGTCGCTGCGGTCCTCAAACTGCTCCAGTTGGGCTTCAATCTCCCGGTCGCACTCGGCGATCTTGGCCTGGTAGGTCCGGTACAGCTCCAGCGCCTGGGTCAGCTCAAAGAGGTGCTCCTTCCGCCAGTGCCCCTGCAGCGACTTGGCGATGGTCCTCTCGTCGGACTTGGTCCTGGGATCACGCAGCCGGGCAAGTCTGCGGGGACTCCTCTCGCCCTGCACTATGGCCTCGATGATGTCCATGCCGGTCTTGCCCGTGATGTCCCTGATCGCGTGCTGCAGCTTCACGTTCATCTGCGTCAGTGCCTTCTGCATGTGCTGGACGTGCTGAGCGGCATGTTCCACCAGCATGGCCCGCTGCCTGAGGTAGCTGCGCAGGCGGCGGATCTCATCCTCCGGCCGGAAGGCTCCTGACAGAAGACCGTAGGTGTGCAGCTGCTGCAGCCACTGGCAGTCCAGCACGTCCGTCTTCCGGCCAGGCACGTTCTTGATCCTCCTGGGGTCCACCAGCATGACCTGAAACCCCCGCTCCTCCAGCACCCCGAACAGGGGAATCCAGTAGACTCCGGTGGACTCCATCACCACCGTCTCCACCCCGCATTCAGCAAGCCAGTCTGCCAAGCGGTACAGGTCCGCGGTGAAAGCCTCAAATTCCCGCACCGGCTGTTCTGTCCGGTCGGCGGGAACCGCCACGAAATGGCTACTGGCGCCCACGTCTATGCCTGCCGCGTTCAGGTTCAACAGGGACAGTCCCGCCGGTTCTCCGCTGCTCTTGCCTCTGCTGCTCATTACCGCCTCCAGGATTACCTTGTAAGGCGCATCGCCGGAGGGAACCACCAACGTCTAACAATCTATGGAACGGGATCGCCCCACCGGAGCGTCACCAATGATGCCGTCGTAAGGCTCCTGGACCATGCTGTCCATCGGGTAATATCCACCAGTGCATCACCGGTCTCTTTCCAGGCGACACGCCTTGCCATGGAGTATACATTCCTGAGTGCATTCTCCAGTTAGTCGCCTTTGCCCGGCCCGGACACGGGCGTAACTCTGCTCTCCACTATCTCGCATTCGACCAGCTGGTCCGCCAACAACTTCAGCGTCCAACGCACGCGGCCTTCCGGCGGTTCCGCACAGGCCAACGCAATCAAGTGGGCTTCCCCGGCGCCATCCAGTTTCTTCTGACGGCGGCGCAGTTGCCGCTTACGGTTCAGCGCCGCCTCAATCCCTTCCTCCACACAACAACGGCGCACCCTTTCAACCGTCGTGCTGCTAATCTTGAGAACTCTGGCAATCTCTTCGTCCTTCAGGGACCCGTCTGCTTGCGCCTCATTGCTCAGCAGCAAGATGCGGGCATGGGTCTGCTTATACGCCGCCGCACGCCCGCGGGAAACCAACGCCTTCAGTTCCTGTTGCTCTTCGGTTGTCAGCTGGATACGGTATTTCTTGGCCGGCATGACGATTCTCCCTTGCTCCAATCCACTAATCCCTATGCTTGGGAGAATACATCCTTCATGCCTCATTTCAAAGCTGTTGGTCTACTAGTAGTCAGTCATGCCAGAAATGACAGTTGCTTAGAAAGTAGGCTCAGGGAAGTACGAGTGGAACTGACGGTCACCCGTGAAAATCATCCTGCCATTTCAAACGTGACTGACTACTAGTACTGTTCCAATAAAGTCTTGCCATAGTATGGGATATTGAGTAGGCTTGGGTATGATCTTCCAAGGAGGCTGTACCCGGAAATGCCTGCCATCAAATACAAAGTCGAACTAACACCATCCCAACGCTCCACTCTGGTTGAGGTATCCCGCCGGGGCAAGCCGTTAGCCCGCACGCTAAAGCGGGCCCTTGCGCTGTTGAAGGCTGACGAAGGACTGTCAGACCGGGAGGCCGCAGTGGCGGTTTCAATGAGCGCTGCTACTGTTGCCAGAACGCGGAGACGGTTCGCCGAAGAGGGGCTGGAAGCCGCAATCAACGACCGGCCGCGGCCCGGCCGGGAGCGCAAGCTGAATGGCAGACAGGAAGCGCACCTGGTCGCCGTCGTGTGCAGCAGTCCACCCGAAGGACATGTAAACTGGACGCTTCATCTGCTGGCGGACAAGGTGGTGGAGATGGAGTTCGCCGGGAGCATCTCCTTGGAGACGGTGCGCCAGATACTCAAAAAAACGAACTCAAGCCGTGGAAGAAGAAGGAATGGTGCATCCCCAAGCTGAGCGGGGAGTTCGTGGCCCGGATGGAGGACGTGCTGGACCTTTACCACGAAGCCCACGACCCGGAGCGTCCGGTGGTGTGTTTTGACGAGAGTTCCAAGCAGTTGACGGATGATGTGAGGCCGCCCATCAAGGCCGCCCCCGGACGGGTGGAACGCTATGACACTGAGTACCAGCGAAACGGGACCCGGAACCTGTTCATGTTCTGTGAACCGAAGGGCGGATGGAGACATGTCGAGGTGACCGGGCGCCGCACTGCGGTGGACTTCGCTCAACAGATGAAGTGGCTGGTGGATGAAGCGTATCCTGAGGCCACCGTGATCCGGCTGGTGTTGGACAATCTCAACACCCACAAGCTGGGTTCGCTCTACGAAGCATTTGAACCCTCCGAAGCGCGTCGCATAGCCAAAGGGCTGGAGTTTCACTACACTCCGATTCACGGAAGCTGGCTGAATATGGCGGAGATCGAACTGAGCGTCTTCAGCAGGGCGTGTCTGAACCGCCGCCGGATCGGCAATGAAGCGTTGCTGAGACGGGAACTAACCGCTCTGGAAAGCGAACGCAACGACGCCGGTGCTGTCATAGACTGGAGGTTTTCCACCCAGGACGCCCGCAGTAAACTCCAACATATCTATCCATCAAGATTAACTTGAAACGGTACTAGTATTAAGCATTGTTATGCCCGAGACCGGGCCGTGCAGAGGGGAGTAACTGGAGAGGACACCGGTCAGGTACGATCGTGGCGGGCGGTGTCGTCCAGGATAAGACCGAATTGACAGTGGCGAATATTGCCCGTTATTCAGCATGGTCCGGGTGTCCTACGGCTGCATCATTGGTGACTGCCCTTTCGGGGGCGCTCCCGTTCGATAGATTGTGACGTGCCGGTAGCACCCCCTGACGACACGCCTACATGGTAATGGCGGATGGGACAATGAGCACACGCAACAGGAGTGCCAAACCGGCAGTGAAGGCCTCCAGCAGGCGGGAGGGTCTGCCGGCGGAACTATCGCGGGTGAATTTTGGTGCGGCGGGAGTGGACGTGGGCGCCAGCAGCCACTTCGTGGCGGTGCCGGAAAACAGCTGCGAGCAACCGGTGCGCGAGTTTGCCGCGTTCACTGCGGACTTGTATCGCTTGGCCGATTGGCTGGCCGAGTGCAGTGTGGAGACAGTGGCCATGGATCCACCGGAGTCTACTGGATACCGCTCTTCGGAGTCTTGGAGGAGCGGGGGTTCCAGGTGATGCTGGTAGACCCACGGCGCATTAAGAACGTGCCCGGACGCAAGAGCGACGTGCTGGACTGCCAGTGGCTACAGCAGCTACATACCTACGGCCTGCTGTCGGCGGCTTTCCGGCCCGAGGCCGACATCCGGTGCTTGAGAAGCTATCTGCGGCAGCGGGCCATGCTGGTGGAATATGCGGCCCAGCATGTTCAGCATATGCAGAAGGCGCTGACCCAGATGAACGTGAAGCTCCAGCATGTCATCAGCGACATCACCGGCAAGACCGGTATGGCCATCGTCGAAGCCATTGTGAGCGGCGAGCGAGACCCCCGCAAGCTGGCGCAATTTCGGGATCCCAGGACCAGGGCCGACGAGGAGACCATAGCCCTATCGCTGGAGGGGCACTGGCAGGAGGAGCATATCTTCGAGCTGACCCAGGCCCTTGAGTTGTACCGGGTGTATCAGTCCAAGATTGCCGGGTGCGACCAGGAGATTGAAGTCCACATGGGGCGGTTTGCCGACCGCAGCGGCGGCACTGCACCCGCAGAACAGCCCAGGCGGAACCGCATCCAGGGGAACGCGCCCCGCTTTGACGTCAGGAGCCACCTGTTTCGGATGACCGGAGTGGACCTGACCCGGATCAACGGCGTGGACGCCTACACGGCGTTGAAGGTAATAAGCGAGGTAGGCACCGATATGGCAAGGTGGCCAACGGCCAAGCATTTCGCCTCATGGCTGGGATTGAGTCCCAATAACCGGGTCACCGGAGGCAGGGTTATCAGCTCCCGAACCAAGCCCAGCGCCAACTGGGCGGCGACAGCTTTGAGACTGGCGGCAAACGCCCTGTACCGCTCCGACAGCGCCCTCGGGGCCTTCCTGCGCCGCAAGAAGGCGCATCTGGGACCGCCCAAGGCCATTACGGCCACGGCGCACAAGCTGGCCAGAATCATCTACGCCATGTTGCGGTATGGACAGGACTACGTCGATGCCGGCGCGGAATACTACGAGAGCCAGTATCGCCAGAGAGCCTTGCGCTCGGCGAAACGGAGGGCGGCGCAGCTGGGCTACGAACTGGTACCTGTATCCGATGATCAGGGCCAGGCACCGAAGCTGCTCCTGGCAACGGCCGCGACCGGCGCGTGAAAACCTGAGTTACTCGATAGCATTGTTATGCCCGTATCCGGCCCGTGCAGAGGCGACTAACCGGTGAGTCCGCCCCAGATGTATGCTCATGGTGAGGCGTGTCGTATGGACCAAGGCCGGATGGACACTGGTGCGTATTGCCCGGTCGATAGCATGGTCCGGGAGACTTGCGACTGCATCATTGGCGACGCCCCGACCGGGGCGATCCCGTTGGGGAGATTGTCTACAGTTCGCGACTCCCTCCGGCGATGCGCCTACACGGTAATCATGGAGGCGGTGATGAGCACACGCCAGAGCAGCGCAAAACCGGCGGAGCTGTCCCAGCTGAACATGAATTCGGCGGGCATCGACGTGGGGGCCACCAGCCATTTCGTTGCGGTTCCTGCCGACCGGGCGGAGCAGCCGGTGCAAGAGTTTGAGGCCTTCACGGCGGACCTGTACCGCCTGGCCCACTGGCTGACAGAGTGCGGCGTGCAGACCGTGGCCATGGAGTCGACGGGGGTGTACTGGATACCCCTGTTCGAGGTGCTGGAAGAGCGGGGTTTCCAGGTGATGCTGGTGGACCCACGGCGCATCAAGAACGTGCCCGGCCGCAAGACCGACGTGGTGGACTGCCAGTGGCTGCAGCAGCTGCACAGCTACGGACTACTCTCCGGAGCCTTCCGGCCTGACGGGGACATACGACGCTTGCGCAGCTACCTGCGGCAGCGGGCGATGCTGGTGGAGTACGCTTCCCACCACATCCAGCATATGCATAAGGCCTTGACCCAGATGAACGTGAAGCTCCAGCACGTCATCAGAGACATCACCGGCAAGACCGGCATGGACATCATGGAGGCCATTGCAGGCGGCGAACGAGATCCGAGGCGACTGGCGCGACTGCGCGATCCCAGGATCAAGGCCGACGAGGCGACCATCGCCAGGTCGCTGCGGGGGCACTGGCGGGAGGAACACATCTTCGAGTTGACCCAGGCCCTGGAGCTTTACAGGACCTATCAGGACAAGTGTTATTCGGAAAGTTTCCATTCCTGTCCTTTTCCACATACGGGCCGGTGCCTAGATGTCCCCCAATCGTGTCGGCTAATTAACCGAGGAGACGACGCTTTCGCACAAGCCAGCGCCCTTTTGTTCTATGCAATTGAGTATCCACATTCTATCCTCTGCGAAGAAGGCAACCTGATGAGTCAGTTTGTCTTCTCCTCCCGTAGTGGCGGGGACGATGAAGAGTTCGGCGGGGTAGTCCCCCAGGGTGGTCTGCGTCCTCTCCAGTCCCTTCATTCCATGCCCTTCTAGGGAATCTCCATACCCATCGAGCACGTTTCTCATCTCGCTGAGTGAGGAATTGCGTAGGAGAAGCGGTTCCGGGTCGTAGTAGAGGGACACTTCGCCTTCCCCCGCCTTCACGACGTAGAGGAGAGTCTCTATAGGTTCCGGGGTAGGCGGAGCCTCGCTCAGGTCCACATTCCAACCCTCAGGCAGAGTTATTGACAGGGTCACGCCGTCCTTCTCGATCTTTTGGACGCCGGAGGTGCTCTCCTCTCCGCCGCAGCTAACGAGCAGGAGTGCCAAGGCCAGACTGAGCGGGATTAGTAGCTTCATTCTTACTCCGTTCGCGGGTGAGTGGCGGCGTGCCGAACGCAGGATGGCTGGCGGGGAGTCCAGTGGAAGCTAAAGAATATCATCAATGGAACCCTTGCGACAGTTACCCGCCCGTGTGTCAAGGGCGGGTTTGCATAAAGTCCTGGTAGGCTTGGTGAAGTCCCAGGAGGTTTTGGTCAGTGATCCTCCTTCTGTTGGGGGCTATTGCCTGTGTTCCGTTGTTCATTTTCTGTTCCCTTTTGGATTTGGCCTATGCGGCCGTTGGGCGCTGTAGAATGGAGTGACTGCAAGGCCCCGGCCCTTAACGAGCCGGGGCGTCTGTCTCCGATCTCCTCGATGGCTATGGGCTCGTACTGCCCTTCCACCAGCCGGTTTCCGGCGAGCTTGGTTCCATGGAAGTCGCCGGTCTCGTCGAACCGCCAGTACTCCGAGACGCCCAGAGCGGCGTACCTTGCTGGTTTGTTTTCGACGTCGTTCCGGCCGGTCCTCTTGGAGGCTATTTCCATGACCAGGTCGGGGGCTTTCCCTGCCGGGAGATGACGTAGTCGTTGTCCTGGTCGTAGAGGGCCGGGTAGGCGTTGAAGGAGACGAGCATGTCCGGGTAGATCCACTGGCTGGGCGGCGTGCCGAGTTCGGGGATGATGAATCTTTCTCCCGACACGATGGTGGTATCCGGGTTGCCGAGGTACTGGGCTAGGTGGTGCAGGTTGCCGTTCTCGCCGAGGTGTTGGACGCTGGTCATATCGTCTGGCTCGCGCTCCGGCGGGTCCGGGAGGGGGAGGAGCGTCCGGGGTTTGGTGGTCATGTCTGGCCTCTTGGCGTTGGCGGTTCTGTTGGGTGGATTTTAGCCTGATTTCGCGGGTGACGTAAGCACGGCTGGTCTACGGCAGGTTGAATCTTCCCATTTTCGGTTCTCTCGGGCCGGGTTTTCTTCTACAGGTAGGCAGAGAAACTGCTGGCAACAGACAGGCGCAGCCACTGTCGGCGCACCCGAAGAAGGGCTGCATGTCATCAAGTCCGTCTCCCTGGATCGTCCGCATACACCTGCTTCACTTCTGCAGCCCTGTTTGAGTTCGGCTCATTTCCTGTCATTCGCTCGGGTCGATGTAGTCCCTCAGATCCCTCATGTGCCGCTCCAATACCGGAACTCCTAGATGGTTCGGGTCCCGGCCAGCGAGTTCTCCTGCAAACCGGAGCAGGCTCTTGGCGTTGTCAAGGTGGTCATCCCGCCACCACTGGGAGCATACATAGAATCTGTCGGCGTAAACTCTGACGTAGAACCTGCTCTGGCTGTCGTTATCCGACCCTCTTCTTCCCGCCTCCCTTCTTCTGAGAAGGGGGAACCCACCGAGTTGAAGCCCCAGAATTTTCTGGGTGTAGTCCCGGTCCATCAGGTTGTCTATGTCTTTTTCAGTGAGGAGGGAGGGATAATCCTCCAGCAGCGTTTTCAACAGGTCCCGGACGATGGGTTGGAGCTGGTCGTGGCGCGTCCGGTAAGTCGGGGCACTGGGTGGCTGCTGCTCAGGTTCCCTGGTCCTGACTGCGGCGTCCTGGCTGATGCCGGCAGCCAGCCGAAAGAGTATTTTGTCCTCCTCCGCCAGTTCCTCATAGGCGGTCACGACTGCCCGGACGCGCTCATTCCCCTCCAACTGGAGTTCCAGCAACATTTCCAGGTCCTTGGTGTAGCGTTCTCTCATGTTGCTTCATGTTCCTTGGGGGTTCCTGATGGGCCTCGATGGATTGGTAATGGGATCTTTCCAGTGTCCGATTCACCTCAGACCGGATTAGGGCGCCTCTACTTCCAGGGGGTTTCGTTGCGAACAATGCTCATACATCTGCGGCAGGTTCTTTGCCAAGTTGAAGGCGAACCAGCCGTCCCCGGTTCGGAAAGACTGCGGCTTCGTGGTCTGGGCGTCCCGCATTATGCCGATGCCGTCGTCGAACGGCTCGAAGTCCACTATCCGGTCGTACCTGACCCGGAACTTCTTCCTAGGTCCTGAGAAGTAGATGCGCTTCGTGGTGAATCCCAGGAGGCTGGTGTCGGCGTGGACCTTCTCATTCCACTGGACCTGGCTGCCTCGCATGCTTCTCGGTTGCCTGTTCTCAATCCTGTAGACCCGGCTGGCATGTCAGCTTGAATATCAGCTCGTTCAGGTCCTCTTGGAACGACTGGTCTTCCGTGTACTTCTTGTATAGCTCTGTGATGTCCTTCAGATTGGCGATTATCTGTTTCCTGAGGGCTGAGTCGTGCTCCATACGGGCGTTCTGCCTGTCCGAGTGCATCTTCGCGTTCTGGTACGCCTCGTCGTCGACCCGCCCAGGCATGGCCTTGATGATCTCGCCGGCGTGATCCGGGTTGGTGAAGGAATTGCCCCGCGTCTCAGGAGCGGAGTGTTCGGTTACATCTACGGTATGGGCACTTCCCTCAGTTCGCCGGGCTGTATGCCTTCTAGTAGTTGAACGTCATTGAATTGAGGCACAACTGGTGTATTCTACCGGCATTGGCGGATTGTATCCAAGGAGAAGCGTCGTGCCGGACAAGAAATACCGTATCAAACTGACCACGGAAGAACGGCAGGAACTGAAGGCCCTGGTTTCCAAGGGACGGGCAGCAGCGTACAAGCAGACCCATGCGCGCATCCTGTTGCTGAGCGATGAAGCGCGGAAAGACGGAGGCATGACGGACGAAGAGGTTGCCCGGTCCCTCCAGATCGCCAGCGCGACGGTGGAAAGGGTACGCCGCCGTTGCGTGGAGGAAGGGATCGAAGCGGCCTTGGGGCGTAGGGAGCAACAACGCCGCCGGCCAAAGAAACTGGACGGCGCGGCGGAAGCCCACTTGATTGCGCTGGCCTGCGGGGAACCGCCGGAAGGCCGGGCCCGTTGGACACTGCGATTGTTGGCGGAGCGGCTGGTCGAGTGCGAGCTAGTTGACAGCATCCACCCCGAGACGGTGCGCAAGACGCTGAAAAAAACCAACTCAAGCCTTGGCTGAAAGAGTGCTGGCGCATCCCGCCGGAAGGCAATGCGGACTTTGTGTGCGCGATGGAAGACGTGCTGGAAGTCTATCACCGTCCCTATGAAGACAATGAAGTCCTGGTGTGCCTGGACGAAACCAGCAAACAGCAGGTGAAGGAAACGCGACTGCCGCGTCCGCCTCGCCCCGGATTGGCAGTCGCGTATGATTACGAATACCAGCGCAACGGGGTGAGCAACCGGTTCATGTTGTTTGCGCCGCTGGAAGGGTGGCGGCGGGCCGGAGTGACAGACCGGCGGACGAAAGTGGACTGGGCGCACCAAGTGAAGAAGTTGGTGGACCAAGACTACCCGGACAAGGACCGGATTGTGCTGGTGATGGACAACCTGAACACCCATCATCCGGCCTCGTTATACGAGGCGTTCGAGCCTATAGAAGCGCGGCGTATCGCCGAACGTCTGGAGATTCACTACACCCCCAAGCATGGGAGTTGGCTGAACATGGCTGAAATTGAAATCGGAGTGCTGGCCCGGCAGTGCCTGGACCGCCGGATTCCTGATCAAGAGGCGCTGCGCCGGGAAGTTGACGCCTGGCAGGACCAGCGCAACCGGGACATGGCGCGAGTGGACTGGCGCTTCACCACCGCCGATGCGCGCATCAAGCTGAAATCCCTTTACCCAGCAATTCAAAATAGCTGAACTACTAGGGCGCTTTGAACGGCGGTGGTGTTCTCTCTAACCTGCTGCCAGTTGTTGGATAGCAGGACCACGACACCGAAGGGTCGGCTGCCGATGTTTTGCTGGTAAGGTATCTTCTGGTCCGCTGTTATGAATGCTTCGTAGCCCTCACGTTCTGCTACGTTCAGCAGGTCCCCGTTGCTGAGTTCTTCCCATCCTCTTTGCCTTGCGGTGTCCACCTCGTGTCCTGGGAGGTGTCCTCTGAGCGGTCTGGGGACGTCATGGTCAAACAGGATTCTCATGAGGCACCTTGGTGTCGATGTTGTCGGCCACGTGTTGGAGGACTGCTCTGACCTGCCATTCTTCGACGCCTTCGAACCAGTCCAGGAATTCCTCCACGGTGGCTCCCGTTGCAAGGTTTCCGAAGAGGGTTGCTACGGGGACCCTGGTCTTGGTGAAGAGCCAGTCTCCGCTGTGCTTGCCTGGGATGCTTTCGACTCCTGTGCAGGTGCTCCAGTCGATCATGCGTCACCTCATGTTCACGTTTACGGGGGTGGCTTGCATTTTCTGTTCTTCGAGGCCGGTTTCGCGGGTCCGGCGGCACTCCGGGTGTTCTCGGGAGATGATGCTGGCCTTATGCCCGCAGTGTGGGCAGGTGCCTGCGGCGGATTTCAGGAGTTTGGAGAGGGGCATGGGTAAAGGTTCCTCACTAGGCTTGTTGGCAGAAGCTACGCGGGCAGGAGGGCGTTAAGGCCCTTGAATAGTTCCTCAAACCTGTCGAGTCCTACTTCCAGGTTCTTTGACTCTCTGAAGTCACTCTCATGTTCTACCAAATACACAGCAGGTGTGTAGTGGTCAAACTCTGGTCCCTTCGTTGCAACAGTCCTAAAGTGATCTTGGACTTCTTCGAGTACCCTTGTGGGAGTAGCTTCAGTTGCAACATTCGGGATTGCGTTGTTCTTGAGTTGGTAGCACTGGTTGACTAATTCTGCATAGAGTTCTCTTCCGAGCAAATCTTCTATATCTCCCTCTGTCTGTCCTGTGAATTCGTTGGCTCGGAAGAGATGCCCAGCTCTCAGAAGCCCGGATGCTTCAAGGTCATTAACCTTACGTTTGTCTCCTTGGTGGAAGTCGGTAAGTATTGCTGCGTGTATATTGTTTCCGCCGAACAGCGCATTGAAGCTCCCAAATTTATCAATGCCTCCTACAGGAGTAACTGTCCATCGTCGGTCCAGACCGATCCTTCCCCTTCCGTGCAATTCCCGGGAGAACCATCCTATGTATAGCAGGTCGGATGGTCCTTCCACGAGTAAGGTGTGTTCACCTATAAAAAGCGATTGTGTGAGGTCGTATCCGAGTGCTGCTCGGAGAGGGAAGAGAGTGTCTTCGTCCGTGCTGAGCACCCTGTCGCCAACTTTGGTCCCTAGGGGAGTGCCTGTGGGGCTAAGTGTGTCTTCTACCGTTCGAACTCCAAGGATGTTTTCTGTGTCGATCATGAAAGGCGAGTGAGTCGTGTATATGACTTGGTACGTCTGAAGTAACCTTTCCTTTATGTAGCGAAGCAGGTCTCCTTGTGCCTTACCGTGAAGGCTCAATCCGGGTTCGTCGAGCAGTATGATTAGGTTGTCGCCATGGGTTCTTTGCATCTGCGAGAACCATGCCAGGAAGGAGAAGAACCAGACGAATCCTGTGCTTCTTTCGTCGAAACCTACTGTGACTCTATGCCGTCGGTTTCGGACGCGAAGGCTGATGATGTGCCCTTCGTTGAACGGCGGTGGGTCGTCTCGCTTTCCGTTACTGTAGTCGAATTCTACTTCCAAGTCCCGGTTTTGCGACCAGTAGGTGAATATCTCGTCTGTCAGGCGGTTAGAAACGCCCTCCAGTCTGGCCTTTTGTTCCTCATACCTAGTGGCGCTTTGGAGGGATCCGATGTCTGTTCCTGCCAATGAAAGTAGCGCGACGAAATACCGTTCGGCTTCGGTCAGTGCGGTACCATTTGTATTCTTTGTATTCAGTTCTTCCACTTGGACTCTTCCAGGGAGAGTTCCATAAGTTGGGAAGTAGAGGAATTTTGGAAGTCTCCGCTCGAGAATTTTGCGGACCTTCGCCTCTGAATTGGACTCGGGGAAATGTTGCTCCATGTACTCGAAGAGAAGGTTCTCTCCCGGACTCCGACTTTCCATAGCTCCTAAGTACGAGTGCAGGTTGGCTACGGTGGGGTGGTTCAAGCTCTTTCGCCTTGAGTCCTCCGCTAGGTCAGGGACATTGGATACGATGAACTCGACGACCTTTCTGTCATCTATGTTCATGTCCCACTCGGTTTGGTTGTCATAACCTCGCCTGATGGTGATGTGTGTGTCCTGCATGGCCCTGTTGCCAATTCCCTCTTCTATTGCGGAGATGTCATCCTTCGATAGCTTCCACTCAGTGGTGAGTACCTCTCTTGCGCTTGGATTGTCTCCTTCGGCTTCGTGTAGTCTTCGTCGTGGATACTCTGTCAGAGTTTCGAAGTTCCTTTCCGTTCGCTCTACCGGATTCAGGCGCCTGAGAGCCTGCAGGATGGCTGTTTTGCCGGATTCGTTCTTTCCCGCAAGGCAAGTGATGTCGTCGATGGTGAACATCTTCGACTCTTCTATGGACTTGAAGTTCTTGATTTGGACCGACACCAGTTTCATCTGTCTTTGCTCCAGCCGACCAACCGGGAGTTTGTCGGATTGTTCTTATGGTCATCGTTGCCTGTTGGGGGATAGTTCCGATGAGCCGTCCTGCCTTGGGTGTCAACAGGCGGTTATATCTCCCTTTGCTTGATAGGTGACCGTGAATATCACTCCACTGAGCCAGCCCCGGAAATCCGGGTCCTCGGTGTACTTCTTGTAAAGCTCTGTGTTGTCCAGGAGCGTCTCTGTTACTTGGCGCTGGAGTGTTGCGTCGTGTTCTATCCGGGCGTTCTGCCGGTCCGGGTTCATCTTGGTGTTCTGGTAGGCATCATCCGCATCACCCGGTCGGGCATCCGCTCAGGTACCCCGGATTAGTCGGTCGTCATGTTGACCTGCCCTTCCAACTTCAGGTCCATCAGGGCCTGACGCACCTCATCCTCCAGGCTCTTCAGTCTGTTGGAGTCAACTGACACCGAGAGGTTTACTCCTATGCTCAGTCCTTCCTCGCCCCGAAGCTTGGTGAGTAGCTTCACACCCACCATGTTCCAGCTCTCCATCGGGACAGTCCCTGTCAGTCGCAGGGTAGCCTTTTGAGGCGTGGGCAGGGTTTGTTGTCCTCCGAATGGACCCGGACCCGGATCCGGCGCGGGTGTCGGCGGAAAGTCCGGTACTGGGTTTGGTGTTGGTTCCGGTTCCGGCGGTGCCTTGATTTGCTCCGCTCTTTGCTTCGTCAGCAGATAAGTGTTGGAGTCGAACGTCACGTCGTCAGCCGGAGCCGATTCCTCGTACCAGACCCTGGCTCCCTGACCTTGGTCAGGATTCCCTGAAGCAAGCCCGAACTCTCCGGCTTCCACGAATTCCAGGATCCTCTGCCGTAGCGTTTGGTCCGGGTCCAGCAGCCTCGTGAGCGACCCATTCATAAAGCTCTGCCTCAGGCTGCTGAGCGGCCAGGTGCCGCTGTCCCGGAGTGCCGGAGGCCAGTTCCTGTCGATGTACCCCGGCCCGACAGATTCGTTCAGGAGTGCGTTCTGCTTGAGCGATGAGATCACTCGCCCTGTCAGAGACTCGTTCCCAGTGGCGTAGCCGGCGCCGAGGTCGATGGTTCTGATCTTGCTCTCGGTCTGGGAGTCGTACAGGCTGACGAACCGGTAGCTGGCCCAGACCTCGTCTACGGCCTCTTCTTCGGCGTTTCTGACCTGCTGGCTAAGGGCGTCCAGTTCCGGCTTCTCGAACTCCGGGCCCAGTGTGCCGGCGTCTATCTCGCTCCTCACCTTCTGCCACGCCAGCCATGATTCCACCCGGTCCTGTAGATCCCTCCCAGGCTTGCGGGTACACCAGACCAGTGCCGCTGGGTGGAGCCTGTCGGAGTTCCCTCGCTTCTGTGTCCACTCGGCTATCTGTTCCGGGGTGTGGTTGTTTTCTCTCCATTCCAAGTCGGGACTCATCACAACCAGGGTCATCCGGGGGACGTCCGAGACCTCGTTGCTGTCCTTCGGGAAAAAGGCCTTCGGGATGCCGTTTCCCTTGTTGAACTCCCTTTCCACCAGTCTCCTGATGGCGGGCTTCACTTCGTTCTCTTCGTCCAGGGACGCCCGGAGGTCAGCGACAGCCTTCCTGAGGGTTGCTTGGTGGTGGATCCGGTAACCATCGCTTCCAGTCTTTCGGACAAAGAACCCTGTCTGTTCCAGTGCCGCGGCCGCAGTGTCGATGGTGGCGGTGTCCACGTCGGGCTCACCGAGGGCAAATCTCAGTTCAGGGAGATGGGCCACCTTATCGACCATGCCACCCGATGACTCGAAGAGCATCGCTGTTCCCACCCGCTTGTGGATGTCCCTGAGGGGACCTTTTGTGTCGGCGTCCAGGGGTTTTGCCCTGGCGTTCTGTCCGGCAATGTCCGCGTCGATGGCGGTGATCAGACGCTTCTCCCCGAGCTGAGCCAGAACTGTTTCCCGGAAACTGGGGACGTGGAGTGGTGCGGATCCCAGGGTGATCAGGGGTTCGTTCCGAGCCTGCTTGAACTGCTCGCTGGACGCTGACGAGATCCACTGCGCCAGCATGGCCAAGGAACCCCTCGTCTTCTGGAACTGAGGCAGGGCGCTCCACTTCCTCTGGAAGACCGAGAGCGTTGCCGGGTGGAACGGATAGCAGGCTTCGAACCTCTGCCTGAGGGCTTCCTTGGCCCTGTTCTCGTTGGTGGCTGTGTCCACGGTGGTCCATTCGGCAGGGAGCCTGTTGGACCTATCGAAGCACCAGTCCGCGTACATGTTGGCCACTCGCCTCCGGGTTCGTTCGCTTCCCAGGTTCTCGAAGAGCCGGCGCCTGACCACCTCGCTGATTTCCGACTCGTCGTTGGCGATGAGGTCCTGGGCGACCCGGTTGACGACCTTAGTGATCCGTTCCTGCCATTCTAGGTCGCTCTCGGTCATTTCGGTCTGGCTTCGCGGCAGGCTGACGACCGCGGCCGCTTGGGTGGTCCCCGCTACTGCGACAGTGAGGTTCTGGAGGAAGGCATAGAAATGGTCGGCCATGTTGCCGTGCCGGTTGATGAAGTTCAGCACCTCGTCGAAGAGGATCAGCACAGGGGCCTCCGCCGCGGCGAAGACGTCCCCCAGTGCCCTGGTGCCCGGAGGAGATGTCCTTGCGGTGGCGCCCAGGGCGTCGACTCCCCTTTCTCCGGCTATCTGCCGGGCCATGTCAATCCAGGGGTTTTCTGTTCCGTCCCTGGGGTCCCAGGCGTTGCCCACGAAGGTCGCAACTCTGACCTCCTCCGGCACTGTGGTGCCGGAGGCCTTCAGCAGGTCCCCGACTCCGGTGAGGTTGCCGGCTCTTTTCCCGGCCTGGGCTATATGGTACAGGCTGGTCAGGGTATGAGTCTTTCCTCCACCGAACTGGGTGATGAGGGACAGCACTGGGGCGGCGCTCTCGGTCCTTCCGGATAGTCGGCGCAGGACGGTCCCGGTATGTTCGGTCAGGGACTGGGTGAAGTATGTCCGGGAAAAGAATTGCTCCGGGTCTTGGTAGTCGGCGGGGGCTTTCCCGTCCACCACCTGGTCCAGAGCGATGGCGAACTCATCGGGATTGAAAGACCGGCCCTCCCGGACTTCCTTGCGGGGTGTGACAACTCTGTACCAAGGGTCCATGGCAGTTTGGCCTCCGGCCTAGAATGGCTTAATGTAGCTCTTCGCTCTTCGGAGGAAATGTCGTCCTGTGATTAGCACTAGGTGCAACCGAAACGTGCAATCCTCATCATCGGAAAGTCCGGGATGAGACCCTTTAGAGTGGAGACGTTTGAAGACTCCGTTCACGAAGTTCTTTCCGTCTCCCGACCACTCGCCGAGTGGTTCGAGCAAGAACGAAGGTTGGATCTTCGACAGTCCATCTCTCCGATTATCGCTTGTTAGCTTGGCGTTGGCCTTTTCTGGCTCCAGACGCCGATGAATCTCATTGAACACTTCCTCGAGGAAAGTTCTCAGTTGAGAGTTTGCGGCCTCCCATTCCCCCCCCCCCCGCGTGGTTATCTATCGCTTGGGTTAAGTGTACCTTTGCCACTGAAAAGTTCAGTTCATCTAACAGCGAGGTCAGTTCGTCATTTGCTGCAGGCAGGTCTGCCACCGTCGGTAGGCTCGCCATCAGTGCTCCATTTTTCAGGAGTGTATACCCGTCCCTCGCTAGAGCTCGTGCCAGGGCTGACCTATCAAATTGGTTTGGCATTTCTGCGGTTCGTTCTATGATCTCTTCGTGCAGATTCTTCCCCGATGTTGTCTGATGGAACGGGTTTTCTTTGGCAAATTGAACCAACATATTCGCTTTGTTCTCCTTGCTTATTCCACTTCCGAGCGGAATCTCGGAATCCAAGGAGAAATACAGCAGTTGCTGGTCAAGTTTGGCCTGCGTCAGATTTCTGTAGAGGTTGACGGCTTCTATCAGGGTCAGGTCGCTGAATCTCGAGCCTTTCCGCATAATCTCAACCTGTTCTTGAGCATGTGCTAACGTGGCGTAGCAAGGAGCATTCCGTCCAGCAACCTCTTTTCCTCGCTGCCACGGGGGTAGAGGGCTGACAGGGCGTTGGACAGCCGGAGGAAGTCTGGCCCTCGGTCCTGTTCGGATCGCAGGAGGTTCCGGAGCGCCTCCGTGCGGCCTGATGCCTGGAGCAGCATGGCGGCGTGGACCCGGTCCAGGGTGGTCGCCTGCCTCGGAGTGTCGGTTTCCTGCGTTGCCGTTGCCGCTGCCCTGCGGGATCTTCCACGCACTGTGGGGGCCTCGTCAGGGAAGAGGCTCATCTGGGAGGATGCGTTGGCGGCGGATTCAATCTCGTCTGCCAGTGCCTCTGCTCCTGACTCGCCAAAGAGTTCCCTGCCCCGCTCGGTGACCGGCCGGAGTTGTATCACGCCCTTCTGGGTTTGGATGATTCGCTTCTCCCAGTCTTCCAGGTGGATGCCCAAAGGCTGGGCAAAGCGCCGGGCCACGTCGTAGGGAAGGCTGAAGCTGACGGCCTGACGGCGGGGAGTTTCGTCCTCTTCATCCGTTTCCTCGACTTCACTCGCAGCGCCGTTGGGAGTGGTGTTATTGGTGCTTTGCATCGTCCAGAGGAATAGGGCGGTCAGCCTGGCATCCTCCTCCAGGGCGCCGGCTGCGCCGTTCCGGGCCTGGGCTTCGGCAGTGCCCAGCACCTGCTTCAGTGCTTCCCGTCCTACGACTTCCCAGACCCTTTCTAGGTATTCCGGCAGGGTGACCTCGTGGCCATCCGGTGTTTCGACCCGGCGGTACCGGCTGTAGATTTCCAGTGCTGGCCCAATGCAGGCGAAGACGAGGTCCGCCCCCCGGACCCCTTCTCGCTCTAGCCGTTGCATCCAGTCCCCGACACGGTTCGGTAGCTCTCGGAGGATATCGGCCCACTCTCCGATGGGTGCTTCCTCGGGGCGAGGACGACAGACTAGATGGATGCTGGTCGCGAGAGCGGCTGAGTCGTGAGCTCGAGGGCGTGCGCTCCGCTCCGTCGCGATGGGCCATGAAGCCGTTATTGTCCAGCCACCACGAATCAAACCCGAGAGCAGAGCTTCCCATCCTTCCGTGGTCTTGTGCGCAAAGACTACTGATCCAACCCCGTCATCGTTCAGGATACGGCGGCCTTCGGTGAAGGCTTGTGCCATGCCGTCCTCAAAAAAGCGCTGGTCCTTGTTAGGGTAGCGGATGGGATCCCAGTGTGCCATCTCGCATAGCTCGCGCTCTTTAGGTGTCAGGGGATTCTCTGGATCGAGTGTGTCACGGAGCAGTGGATGGTTAGGCAGCCATCGCCTGAGCCAAACGAAAAAGAAGTCCGACAGGTCGGCGTATGGTACTGCGAAGTAGTACGGTGGGTCAGTGAACCATACCCCAGCCGTTTGGTTGGGAAGGGGATGGGCGGCTGCGTCAGCTTGGTGAAGTTGTCCTGGTTTCGTCGGCGGTATTGATTGGATAGAGCGCGCGACCCATTCTACTGATCCTGAGTATGACCATGATGCGTCGTCCAACGGCGCAATTTCACAGAAATCCCATATCATGGGAAGAGCCTGTCGGGTGAATGTGGCGGCAGGCGTCCCCCGGTCCATCCAGCGGCTAAGCGAAGAAAAATCATCAGTGAAGCGTGAGATGGCGAGCGACAAGAGTAATTTGGTGGCTTCCGATGAAGTATGATGTGTGTTGGACGTTAACCGCCCTAGTTCTATCAAGGCATTCTTCTGTCTGGCTGTGAACAGGTCTCCCCATAAGTTCATTCCATATAGTGGAACGTTGAACGTCCCACTCATTAGCGGTAACGATTCATTTGGCCATGGGCAAGGTCCGTTCCTACCTTGTTCCTCCCAGATGTGTACATTGTTGTCCATTCGTTCTTGGGCCAATCGGACCGCCGAGTAGTCATTTCTAGTTGGTAGTCGGAATTGGCGGGGCTGTTGGCCGTCCTTTAGTATGACCACTGCCGTAATGCGTGCGCCACCGACTCGATTGCCCTGGTCGTCGAATACGGTGTCAGACCCACCGTGTTGGACAGCCAATTGGAGGCGTACTCGCTCTGGTGGGAGTACTGTCCCGCAGCAGATGCAGGTGGCCCGGGCGCGGGTGACAGTGCCGGTCGGGACTTCCGTATCGGCTCGGGGCTGAAAAATCTCGAACTCCACTCGAGGGGCAATACCTGTATCCCTAACTGCGTTGGGACGCAGTGCTAACTTATTTTTGGGCTTCCGGAGCAGCCACATGGATCGTATCAGGGGGATCTCTGCCCCGCAGTTGGGGGACTCGCATCGCACGGTCCGGGCCCAGAGGTAGGCGATAGGCGTTGCTCCGTCAGTATCCTTGGGATAGAGGTCGGCCAGTTCCTTCTCGGCTTGGGCCTTGATTTCCGCCCCTGCTTTCCGGAGTTCTTCAGCCAACCCGGGGCCGTGCCGGGGGATGTCTTCCAGCATCACCTTGAGGATCAGGCAGGCGACGGGGTTCAGGTCGCTGGCGAAGGTATCGCATCCCAGCCGCAGGGCCTCCAGGGGGATGGAGCCGCCGCCGGCGAAGGGGTCCACGACCAGGGGAGTCTCCCCTGGATGCGCGGCTTTGACCAATCCTCGTCCAGCTTCCAAGTACTCCGACTTGGCGCAGTTGTCCCAGTTGGCGAAGTCCGCGATGAATTTGAGCAGGACCTGCCGGAGCCCTTCGTCGGTTTTCACTGTGGAGTCCCACCCCGATGCTCTCCCGCGCATCGCCAGGAGGATCTCCTTGGCTTTGGCCTTGAACTCATCGGGGCAGTGGGGGTCGCAGGGGTCGGGCAGCAGCAGGGCCATCAGCACAGCCCGGGATGATGCCAGTGGCCTCCTCGCCCACCAGAGGTGCAGGGTGGAGGGGTGCCCGTGCCGAATGGACTTTTCCCGGGCGGCGTGGCGGGATACGTCGGCGATGGGGAAGTCGACCTCGGCGAGGCGCTTGCATTCTTTGGGGATCATGGAATAACTCTTTCTGATCGCGGTCCGTTAGCGTTCTGGATTCTCCAGCTAGGGCTCCGGCTCTTATCCTGTTTCCTGACTCGGATCCTGATTCTTGGCAGAAACGGTCACCTCGGGAGTCGGCACATGAAAATGAAATCTGGCGGCGCCCACCGACACGTTGTAATCACGGTTTAAGGTAAGGGGGTTAAGTTCATACTTGACCCCAGAAATTTCGACAACCTTCAGACTTTGCTGGTCGAGCCTAAGTATGCTGTCCCCGTGACTGGCTTGGGTTTCTGGGTCACTGGTCGTATGGTCTTCCACACTCCGTTCGGTTTCCCAAACTGCTCTCTGTGGCTCAGTTTGTATGACCAAACCTTGACTCGATTCGGTTCCTGGTGGTGGAATTCTCGGCTGGAGGGGCATCCTGACTCGAAAACCGATACTGGTACCGGGAGGGGGTTCATAAGCCTCAACACTACAGGTGCCGTTAAACAGTACTACGTTGTGTCCGCTCCTTCCGGTCTGGGCTGAATTGAAGATAATTCCATGAAGGCACGGTTTGAACTGGTTGGCCAAATACTCGGACACAATCTGGGTTGGGATATATTCTTGAGCCTCCTGATGTGGCATGACGGGCCTGCTCATTTCTCCAGCTAATTGTTCTAGGAAACTCGCTCGGCTTCGTCTTTCAATGTAATTGGGATCAAAGTGACTGAAGTCGGAATACGGGTTCGACAGTTCTGTAAGATCGAGGACGCGGATCGGGTTCAACAGGTCGAACTTCACAAGGACCAGGTAGCTCCCCACAGGGGCACGAACTTCTGAAACGCATGTTTCCTCTTCTAAGGCACCGTAGAAGACTGGAATCCCCTCAGCGTTCATTCTGCCAGCCGTAGCCTTGTCCGAAGGGGGAGGACCGAGCTGACTACTCAAGGACTCGATTATGGACTTAATTTCCCACGCCGAATGTGCTGTCCGAGCTCGCCAGAAAGTGCTATACGTCTCGCCCGGCTTTATTTCACGAATCACTGATTTGCCCCCGATGGTTCTGAGGGAATCTAGGTTCTCGAAAATCTTGTCTAATATGTCCACAGTGGTGGCCCCGAAGAACCTGGCACGGGAACGGATTGCTTCATTGAGGATCCACCAGTCTGAGCGGAGGTCTGAGGTGTCAGCCTCACGTTCTTCATACAACATCCCATGGCTGTAAGGGTTTTCCTCTCCTCCTGCGACGTTTACCGTACAAGCCAGCCCGTTGAACAAATATTCCCTCACGTCCGCTGCTATACCCTGTTCAAGATGAGCGACCGCTTCTATAACGGTTTCAATGTCCTTCAAGCCTTGCCTAGATTGTTCCGGGTCGTCGTTCTCCGGGGCTGGTATGAAATGCTCTTTCACCACCTGATGGATGCAGTAGGACAGATCCGCTAGGGTAAATGCAGTCTTCGTCGCACGGCAATAGGTGCACTCCGCTTGGGTACCTTCTTTCTCCACCTGTTTCGCTAGAACCTTGTCGTCTATGCAGGCATGGCACACATACCGAGGCTCTTCAGTCTTCAAAGGACTATCTCCAGTGGTTGTTGACATCTGAATCTCTTGGGCATCGCTACCCTGAATCCGTTTGGCTCCTATTTCCTATCGGCTTCGTCATGGCATCCACCTGGAGCCAGTAGTGCTGGACCTTGCTGACCTTGTGCCACTCGAATCTGGCCGGGTTCAGGATGGGTTCCTGGAGCACCGGCTCCGCTCCGCAGTTGGTCACGATGTAGAGCCAGAAGCAGTCCGGGCGGTCCTCGGCCACCCGGTGCTCGTTGGGGCTCAGCAGGATGGTCCCCGTCTCCGCGGCCAGCCCCTTCACCTCGATGAGCTTCAGGTCCCCCGTCTTCAGGTCAAGGCTGGTCACGTCGTATCCCAGGTCCTTCGCGGAGACGTCCTCCACCTGGCGGCCCTGGGCCCTCTCGTGTTCCATGACCACCCGCATGGCGGTTAACTCGGTTTCCCTGCTGGACTTGAGGTTCCTGACCTCCGGGTCGTCCCGGTCGGGGTGGGGGGTCACAAGCACCGTGGCCAGCCGTTCCACCCCCTGGAGGGTCAGGGCCTGTTGCTGCTCGAGCTCTCGGCGGCGCCGTTCGCGCCTTTCCAGGGCTACTCCGTGCCGGTTCTGGGCCTGGACCAGGCGTCCTTCGGCTCCTTGGACCTGGTTTCCCATGTCTTCCATCGCTCTGCCCACCTCCAGGTCCGTCCGCCTGAGGACCTCGGTGAGGGACAGTTCCACGTGCTCGGCAATCCGCTGGAGCTCTTCGGTGCGATCCTTCCTGATCTCCTCGATGAACGGGGATAGGGCGTTCTGGTGGAGCCATCCATCCTGCTCCGGGATGGATGCCACTCCAGGTAGGGTCTCCGGTACCCCGGCGGGAGTCAGGTTGCCGAGCACCTGGGGTTCTCTGAGCCTGGGGTCCTGTCCGTCCATCATCTCGATGGCGAACAGCTTCTCGTGGATGGTCTGCTGGAGCCCGTCCACGACCCGGGCCCGGTAGAAGTCGAGCCGGGACGGTTCCTCGTGCTCTAGGGAGTGGAAGCATGCACCCTGGGCGAGGGTCTCCCTGCCCTCGTCAAAGCTGTGGCGCCGCAGCGCCTCAAAGAGGGGATGTCCGGGGGTCACCCACTCCAGGTTCCGCTCATCCGCCGTGGTCCGGTCGGTGGAGATCCTGGGGTACCTGGACGCGACCTCCGGCAGGTTCCAGTCGGAGGCTCTTTCATAACCCTTGATACGCGAGGGAGTGGGACCCGGTTCGAAGGCGTGGAGCTGCCCCCGGATGGGTCTCATGGCCAGGTTCGCTTTCTTCGCGCTGTCCTGCAGGAAGCGGGCGATGGTTTCGGGCACTATCCGGTGCTCCTGGGCCTTGGCCCGCCGCTCCACCAGCAGGTCCAGGTTGAGCTTGCGGGATGCCAGTCCCTCCAGGGCGGTCTGGCAGATGGACCTGAAGCTCTCCTCGTCCACGTCCCGGAGGAGCCGGTCTTCCAGGTCTTCCTGGCCCAGCCTTCCGGCGTAGTAGTCCCGGAGCACCCGCTCCACCTGGGCGGCGGGCAGGACCTCTCCCACCACGTTGAAGACCGCGTCGTCGTCCAGGGCATCGCGGATCTCCTTGAGCTTGTCCAGGAGCCTCTGGAGCACCCGCCCCTCGATGGTGTTGGTGGCGACGAAGTTGAAGATCAGGCAGTCAAGTTGCTGGCCATACCGGTGGATGCGCCCCATCCGCTGTTCCAAGCGGTTGGGGTTCCAGGGGATGTCGTAGTTGAAGAGGATGTTGCAGCACTGGAGGTTGATGCCCTCGCCGGCCGCCTCGGTGGCCACCAGGACCTGGATGTTCCCCTCACGGAACTGCTGCTCCATGAAGAGCCTGGTCCCCGGCTGGTCCCGGGTCCCCGCTTGCATTCCGCCGTGGATCTGTCCAGTGCTGAATCCCCAGGACTTCAGGCGGTCCAGGATGTGGTTCAGGGTGTCCCTGAACTCGGTGAAGATCAGCAGGCGTTGTTCGGGATTGTCGAAGAACCCCTCCTCGTGGAGGATGGTGTGGAGCTTGTTGAGCTTCGCCTCGTTGGAGGCATCCTCGACTGCCCGGGCCCTCTCGGCCAGATGTTCAAGCTCTTCTATTTCCCGCCGGACTTCGTCGGCATTCCCGGCCAGCGTCACCGCGTCCAGCAGCCGCTCCAGGCGCTCCCGGTCGGCGTCGTCCATCTCCTCCATGTCCTCCAGGTCGGGGAGATCGGGAGGAGCCTGGCTGGCCAGGTCCTGGGCCTGCTGGAGTCCGGTATCCAACCGGCGCACCCGGTTTTCCAGGGAGCGGACCATGGCGTGGGTGCTGGAGGCGAGGCGCCGCTGGTAGAGGGCCATCAGGAACCCGACGGCCCGGGCCCGCCGGTCGTCGCCCAACTGGTAGGCCCGCATGCTCTGTCTTTTCACGAAGTCGGTGACTTCGTTGTAGAGGTCGAGCTCGTCCCCCTCGATGGTGAAGTCGGCGGTGCGGGGAATTCTCTCGGTGAACACCGGCCTCGCCGCCCAGCTCCCGTCGTCCTGGAGTTCGGGGAAGTGGACCATGGCCTCTTTTACCCGGCGCAGGTAGAAGGGCGCGTGGTTCTGTTCCATCGCCCTGCGGATGGAGGTGACGTCGGCGTAGACGTCCTGGTCCAGCAGTTGTAGGAAGAGGGTGAAGTTCTGGGGGTCGCCCTTGTGGGGCGTCGCCGTCATGAGCAGGATGTTGTCGGTGCTGTCCCGGAGCTTTTCCCCCAGGCGGTAGCGGAGGCTCTTGTGGCTCTCGTCGCTGGCGGACATGCGGTGGGCCTCGTCGATGATCACCAGGTCCCAGTGGACCTGCTCAAGTCCGGGCAGGATGTCCTGCCGCTTGGCCAGGTCCAGGGAGGTGATGACCTGCGGCCGCTCCAGCCATTGGTTCATTCCGAACTGGTTGTGTATGTCGGAGCCTCTCATCACGACGAACTGCTGGTCGAACTTCTCCAGCATCTCCCGCTGCCACTGGAAGGTGAGATTGGCGGGGCAGACGATGAGCATCCGCTCCACCAAGCCTCGGAGCTTGAGCTCCCTGATGAGGAGGCCAGCCATGATGGTCTTGCCGGCGCCGGCATCGTCGGCGAGGAGGAACCGGACGCTGGGCAGCTTCATGAAGTATTCGTAGACGGCCTCAAGCTGGTGGGGCAGCGGGTCCACGCGGGAGATGGAGAGGCCGAAGTAGGGGTCGAACTCATGGGCGATGCCCAGGGTGTAGGCCTGCAGAGCGAGTTTGAGGAGTTCCCCGTCGCCGTCGTATGAGGCGTTGGGGTCTATGGCGTTGAGCTGGGCGATGTCCTCGGCGGTGAGGGTCACCTCGCGGAATTGCCCGGAGCTCTGGCCCACCAACCCGGCGATCACGGTTCCCGTGCCGCTTTGCCTCGTGGTGACGACCCTCATCGGCTCGTTGAACATGACCCCGGTCAGAATCTGGCCCTCTGTGATCGTCCCTTCACTCACGTAATACCGGTCCTGGTTTCAGATTGTGGGGGTGATCCCAACTGGCGCCCGTGGGACGGGTGGTCGTTGCTATGTCCCTCCGAGTTCGTCGGGACCGACGAGCAGGTCTTCGACCGGACGTTCCAGGACCTGGGCGATGGCCCTGAGCGTGCCCAGCTTCGGCGCGTGCTTTCCGTTCTCCAGCCGGACCAGCGTGACGCGGCCTATGCCTGAGGCTCCTGCAAGAGCCTTCTGGGTGAGGCCAGCGTTCTCCCTGAGTGCCCGGACTCTTGCGCCCAAGACCTGCCTCCCCTCGGAGGCTATCATTTCCATCCTGGGCCGGTAGGTCTGGTCGCAGTAATGCCTGACGAAGTCCCAGGGAAGTTCCACCCTTTCGTCTCGGGTGGTCGTCAGTATGACTTCGTACGGGTTCGGCAGTTCGATGGCGTTCAGACTGGAGTGATCTCCGATCTCCGGTATGTCCGCGAAGGGCACCGTCCCGGTGTAACCGTCCGCGAAGCTCGCGTCGATGCCCTCTTCGCCCGGCGTGACGGCGATCATCATCCGGTCCGCGTTTGCGACCTTCACGGTACTCATTGCCTACTCCCAGTGGATGGTTTCCCAGATTTCTCTAATTTCTTGGGAGTTCTTCCTGTATGCCGCCATGATGTCGCGGTAGGTGCCGGGCGGGGGCCTTTCGATGAAGGCCCCGCTGAGCAGGTTGATGCGGCACGTGTCCTGGTTGTCCACCCAGACATGCACGTGAGGCGGTTCGAACCGGTTCTCCCTTGTGTTGATGACGAAGCGAAAACGACCTTCGATTACTACCGTCGGCATCCTTGGTCCTTGGAGAGCAAGGTATCACGTCGTGATACTTCAGGCAAGACCTGCTTGGGTAGCCGCAGTTTCGTTCACCGCGGCCCTTCTGTTGGCGTCGCTGCGCCTGCGGGACTGCCGGTGGTTCCCGGCGCAGGTTTCGCACCGCGATTGGCCCGGAATCGCCGGCTTGCTGCAGTTCCGGCATAGGCCGAGTTCCTTGGCTCTCTCACGCTTTTTCTGCTCATGGAGGCGTTGGTATTCCTTCCGTTCGGGATGCTGGCTTCTGACCTGCTCGTACTCCCGGCGCGTTTCCCTCGCGGTTTCGGGGTCCTTGGCCTTGGTGGCAGG
The DNA here is from genome assembly GCA_965197575.1 of Dehalococcoidia bacterium. Classification (GTDB taxonomy): domain Bacteria; phylum Chloroflexota; class Dehalococcoidia; order Lucifugimonadales; family UBA3495; genus VXOI01. The sequence continues at coordinate 2,548,771 of OZ240214.1, read as the reverse complement.
AGGTCTCTTCCTGTCACCTTTTGGTTTCGGCTTGGGAAGTTTCTTCTTGGCGCGTTTGGTCTGCTTGGTTCCTGAGCGTGTCCTGCCGGAATGAAAAGGGTTGCCTCGGTTGCGGTGCTATGGTGGGTTTGATGCTCTCGATTTCAGCGGTCATTCGAGGTGGTCCGTGAAGTGGTTCTTGACACTTGCTTTGGTATCCATTCTAGCGGTGGCCTGTGCGGGCGCTGCACCCGCATACACTCCTCAACCGACCGTTGACGTGGGTGCTACTGTTGACGCCGCCGTCGAGGCGACTAGGGCCGTTGAACGAAGAGCCCGGGCTACTTCGGAGGCTCAGGCGGAGGCCACTAGGGCGGCGGTCCCGACTGAAACTCCGGTTCCAACGGCGACGCCGGTGTCCATGACGTTGCTCGTCCCCACTCCAGAGCCTTTCGTCGTCGCTCCGGGAGAGGTCGAGGAGTCGGTCGACAAGCTCTACGATTGCCTTCAGGAGGATGCGGTGTTCCGCGATGTCTTCTTTAGCCCGAATCCACCGATGGGATGCGTGAAGGCTGGGCAAATTGGGATGAGGGAGCCTACAAGGGAGAAAGCCTGGGCTCCATTGGGCCTGATGTGACACGGCAGAGGGTTTTCAGTAGCCGCACCGGGCCTCGAGAGCGGTCTATGGAGGCCGGGAATCGCGTGATAGTGAGGTCGGACGCAGCAGGATGCACTCGCGGACCGGGCGGACGCGAGGTTGGAGGCGTTGGGTCGGTTGCGGATGGCGCCGTCAGGCTGGGAGTGGGATGGCTCGCAGCCGGGCCAGGGCGAGAGGGACCTGCTCAGCCCAGGGCCAGCCCCGGGGAAGATGCAAAGTGAGTCTGCGCGCCGAGCGGGTAAGCCGTCCGGCCATAGAGAAGAAGCGTCGTCTGAGGGTCTTGGTGGTTACCAGTTGCTCGCCCAGACCGATGCGCGCTGCCCAACGGGCCAGGTTATGGGCCAGCGCCTGGACGGCCAGCCAGGCGGCGTTGGCAGCGAAACGGCCTGACGGGAGATGATTGAGTCCTACGCCGTACTTGAGGTCTCGGATGGCATTCTCGATCTCGGCGTGGCGGCGGTGGTCGGCTCCAGTTCGAGCATCTCCCCGTCCCGGTCGGTGATGAAGCCATGATAGCTGTGGGTGGCGAAGAGGGCCAGTTGGGAACCCGGCGTGGGCTACACTCGCCGGACGATGAGCCGCACCGGTGCGGCGCCGGGCTTGCTCCTGAAGGGAGTGTAAGCGGTCTCGGCCACATCGGCGGCACCGTCCATCCAGTAAGGGATGGGCGTCAGTCCGCCTCGGGTATGGCTTCAATGAGATTGCGCAGGCTGGCACGCTGGCGGATGGTGATGGAGAAGCGGACCTTGGTCTTGCGGCAGACGGATACCACGCCATAAGTGTAGAAGCCGCTGTCGGCCCGCACCGTGATTTGTCCCGTGGCCCCAGCATGGCGCACCCGTCCCAGGGTTTCGCGCAGGAAGTGTCCAGCGCCCCGGGCGGTGTTGGCCCGGCCCTCGCGGAGACGGGCCATCAGGACCTCGCCGGTGCCGGCGGCCACGGCCAGCAGCGGGTGATAGCCCCGCTGGCCGGTATAGCCGTGATGGCGGGCCCCCTCCTTGCTCAGGCCATAAGTCTCGCAGATGGTGGAGTCCAAGTCGATGGTCAACGGACCGTCGCCGGGACCAGCCCCGGTGGCCCAGGCCCGGCGGCCCAGGCCTGGGCCAGAAGTTCCCGGCTCACCCGGTCCAACTGGCGGACGTGGCCCCAGCGGAAGCTGCGCAGGAAGGTGCCCAGGGTGGACGGGGCCTTGACCACACACCCCAAGACCCCGGCGGTACCGCCACTGCGCAACGCATCAGCGTCGTCGATGCAGTCGCCGCCGGCCAGAGCGGAGGCCACTAGGGTCAGTAGCTTGTCGCCGGTGTTGGCCCGGCCAGGGGCGTTGCCCAAGTCGAGGTGCCGGTCAACCAGTTCACCCAGACCCAGGTGGAGGGCCAACGTTGCCGGAAGCATTAGCCCGGCGTTGGCTACCAGACGGGGATCGTCGAAGGCGATCCGTATGCGGTCGGGATGATTACGTGGTAGCATCCAAAAGGTGCTCCTTCTCTGCGGTCGGTTTTGTGATGAAAAACCATTATCCCAGATTCAGAGGAGCACTCTTTCACGCTCTCAGCACACCTTTAATCCCCACTCCTTCGGTGGATTCAGGATAAGTTCCATAAATATAGGGTGTTTGGCAGGGTAGCGAATTGCTGGGACCATTGCCCCAGAACTAGCGCAGAAGATTTGAATGGAAGTCGCTGTTGTCGCGCCCTGCGTCGGGGATGATGTCGTTGCCGCCGGAGGCGTTGCGCCCTCTGGCGTCGCCGCTTACAGGTAGCACTCCTTTCTACCAGCCGTTGCGGAGACTGGAACGGTGCCTTGCTGGTAGCAAGCCAGTTGTCCTTGTTCAACTCAGCGGACTCTTCCAGCAGGTTGCAACTCTCTGGTTCTGGGCACTCAAAGACTTAACCAAGACGGGGAGAAAGTAATGAGAAGAGAGAGGATGTTCCGCAGATACATCGGCATCGACTATTCGGGCGCACACCCACCCGCGCAGAGAAATCCCGGATTAGCCGTCTGCTCGGTTGACGCCGAGGGTCGCAATGTGTTTCCGCCCCCACTGAAGGCTGGAGTAAAAAACTGGAACCGCCCTGAAGTTGCCAAGTGGTTGGTTGAAAAACTCAGGGAAGAAGACGAGCCGACTTTGGTGGGTATTGACCATGCTTTTTCGTTCCCGATTGAGTATTTCAGGCAGTATGGACTGCCCGAGGTGCGATGGTGGGATTTTCTGGTCGATTTCCGCGAGCATTGGCCGACGCATGAGCAACGAGTGGTGGATCTGAGGGGAGGTCACGAGAGGCGCAACAGAGATGATAAAGGCAGAGCAGATGAAGAACGAAGAAATGACCACCGTTGGGGGCAACGCGATTGGAGGCGGTTGACGGATGTGCCTGGTGCGCAGTCGGTGTTTGATTTCGATCCGATCCCCTTACAAAGCGAAGTGGCGACTTCCACTCATGCCGGGCTATCGTGGTTGCTGTACATCCGCGAGGAGTTGGAGAAGTCAAATGCCGCAGTTCACTTCTGGCCCTTCGACGATTGGGAGGTTCCTGAAGGCCAATCGGCCGTTGTCGAGGTTTACCCAGCACTCTGGCATCCGCTTTTCCGCGAAGAGACCGGGGGCATGACCAACCATCGGCGAGATGCGTACAGCGTAGCTCGGTGGATGTGGACTCAGGATGAGACTTGCATGTTGAGGCAGTATTTCAATCCCAAGGTTTCAGCGGAGCAAAGGGATAAGGCGCGAACGGAAGGCTGGATTTTTGGTGTTATGTAGTAATGATGTCGTAAACAATCCCAGTTCGGTTAGCTGCTTGTCAAGGGCGGGGAGACGGTAGTCTTCATTTCGCTCTTCTCTCGGGTGGATTCCGTCGGGGAAGTGGGATATTGTCACCCGACGTTTTTCGTTTAGCTCGCAGACAGGGTGGTTTCCCATGCCTCGTGGGTACGTTGATTTCGAGTTTGATCTGCCGCGTTTTCTCTTGGCCGGATTGGCCGAGCAGTTGGACGGCATTGGCTCGGCACGTTTGAGTGCTCCAAACTTGATTGATATACCTGACGCGCAGGGTGTGTACCAGTTGTTCCTTGGTCATCGGCTCGTTTACATCGGGAAAACTGATGCGGCCGATGGTTTGAACGGCCGTCTCAGTCGTCACCTGACGCACGTGCAACACAGGTTGAATCTTGACCCTGATTTGGTGCGGTTCAAGGCCGCCCGAGTGTTCGTCTTCACGGCTGTTGACCTTGAGTCTTTGCTCATCCAGCACTATAGGGAGATGGCATCGGTGGCCGGTGTCGGTGATGTTCTCATCTGGAATAACAGCGGCTTCGGCAACAACGATCCTGGCAGGGAGAGGGATACCACTGGATACAGGGAGGGTCATTTTGACCGGATGTATCCTATAGACATTGACCGTGAACTCGCTCTTGACGCGGCTGGGTCTATGAGCGCGGCGGCGGCGCTGGGCTTATTGCGGGCTTGCTTGCCGTATACCTTCCGGTTTCAGACGGGACGCTCGCGCTCCCGTAGTCCGCATCCAGATTTTGGCTTGGCGACGGTATCCTTGACTGAGGGTGCTCCTTACACTGCTCGGAGTTTTATCGAGCAGGTGGTGAGTCTCTTGCCATCCGGATGGCGGGCGTTGAAACTGCCGGGTCGCATTGTCCTTTACAAGAACGATAATCGCGATTATCCCCCGGAGGTTGAGGAGATAGCCCGCTCCCACTGACGTTCGGCGGTGGTCCTTGAACTTGCCTGTCCGATGTTGACCACTGATTCGTATAGGTGGTTGCCTTCGCTCACCTGGCCGTTTCGGACTGTTGAGTTCACTATGCTGTCGCCCACGCGGGAGAGCCGGGGAGTTTCGATGCTTCTGGGCTCCAGTCCGCATTCCTCGGCGATGATTGCTAGGAACCGGTCGGTTGGCACCGGGATTCCCTGTATTATGCTGTTGCCGATGACGATCAGTGCTGTCCCCTCAGGGTGTAGGGCCCATTTGAGGGCTTTCATGAACCTGGTGCAATCGTTCAGATAAGTGGCGGCATAGTTTGCCCACCCGATGCTTCCGTTGTTGTTGCCCTCAGGGTTCTTGTTTCTGATTTCTTCCAGAGTTTCGTGGATTTCCGGGCTCTGGATGACGGGGTCGAGCGGCACATGTTTCTGGTCTCGCGCAATTTGCCACGAGGTGCCGAAGTTCATGACTTCCAGGGCTTTCAGTTCTTGGGGGGATTGATAGAAATCCAGCCAGTACAGTTGCGGCCTGGTGTTCCGGTTGTAGTGGTAGTTGTTCATGTATGGAGGCGAGGTCAGTACCAGATGCGCGGCGTGTTTCGGCACTCTGCGGTAGTCGTTCAGGAACGACGCCCTGTGGACTATTGGGTCCTCTCTCGGAGAACCAGCCCTGTTTTCCCGGAACCAGTCCGCGTCGTCTGCGAACTCGTTGAGCTTTTCCGCTATGAATTCGAACACCGGAAATTCGATGACCTCTGGTCGGCCGACTGTTTCTTTTCGCCCTAGGCTGGGCTCATAGGAGTAATTGGAGTATTGGACCATAGTGGCGGCGAACGCAAGTTTCAGCAGGTTGACGATATCTTCGTTTTCCGTATGTTCGTTTTTGACGAAGTCCATGAAAAGCAGGACTTTTCTCAGGACCTTGGGGCTATAAAAGGGAGCCCTGGTGTTGAATCCTGTTGGCTGTATGGACTCTGGTTCGATGTGCTCGTCCTGCCTGTGGAGCCAGAACTGATTCAGTCGTTCGATGGCTTCTCTTAGTTGTCCGGTGTTCAGGCGATGGCATTGGAGCTTGATGGATGCGGCGAATGTTGCGTATGGGTTGATTTCGAAACCAACTGCCCGATGTCCAAGCCTACTGGCTTCCAGCAGTGTGGTGCCGACTCCGGCGAAGGGATCCAAGACCAGTTGGTCGGGTGCGTTGACGAATTTCTCTATGGCGTCTTCGGCGAATGCCTTGGAGTAGCCTGCGACCCACGGTGCCCAGCGATGGACTGGCACTGTTCTGTTTTGAGCGGATGCGGGATCTCGGAACGAGTCGCCGCCCTCCGTTGCCTTGCTGTTCCGAGTTTCCTCGGCTTCGTTCGTCATGGTGGGTTGCACTGCTCTCTTTGGTCCCTCTGCCGTTCGATTATCCACGAATGATAATTTGAGGTCTCTGGGTTTGCAATCCATGTCCTTTCACGGTCCTATGTCGGCTTTGCACGATAGGGCTTTGCACGGAGGCGGAACCATGCGGCCCACTGGCAGTGGGACTCGTCGGCGACCAGTCTGGCGAGCCAGGTTGCCCAGATGTAGGGGTGTTCACGAGGTTGGGGCAATGGGGATGCCTCCAGCGGGGGTACCTTTGTGGAAAAAGGGGTTCTCTCCAGTGTAAGGCGGCTGTCGGCGGTGTCGTACACGGCCTTGTGTCATTGACGTGGCCGTGGCTGTTCCTAGGCTTGGGTCTGGTCTTCGTGAAACCGTTTGTAGTCGTCACTGATTGTGACGTTGAGTTCGGACGTTTCGTTGGAGTTAGGAAACGTCTGGTCAAGGCTGATGAGGCCAAAAGGGAGGCCTTCGTGGCAGAGTACGCTGCCCTGTGGGAGGAGGCCCAAGGGACTGAAGCCAGGATATTCTTTGCCGACGAGACCCACTTCCGGGCGGACGCGGAGTTGCGGGGCAAGTGGGTCCTTCGGGGAGAAACGGCCCCCCGTTTTCACCAGGGATGGTGGGAGAATTTTACCCACGTAGCTAAAACTGTGCAAAATGCCGGGTCGTGGATCCAGGTGTTTTGCCCAATTTTGCACAAAATGGCTGCCTCCAGAGCGGGTGGCCGGCGGTGCGGCCTCCGGCGGTGCCTGTGCCGCTCCTCGAGGGCGCCGCATATGCTATTTTGCTGCAGTCCCGAGCGCAGCCGGGCCGTTGACATAGGGGGAGACGGCGATTATTATCCCGGCGCCACGCCGGGAGCTGAAAGCATCATGCAAAGCCATCTGTCTCTCCGCTGGATAATCATACTGTTCGCCGCCGTCCTGCTGGTGGGCATGCTGACAGCGTTGGCCTGTGGGCCGGCGGCTCCGGGAGGACAGGATGCCAAGCCTACGGTTGAGACCGGGGCGACCCCCATGCCGACTTCTGCACCCGGCGCAGGGACGTCTCCTGATGACCTGCCGGGGTTGGATGCCTTGCTTCGAGCTCGCGTGGCCGAGCATGAAGCAGCGCAGTCGTCATCGGAAGGGGCCAGAGGAACACCTCAAGTGGTTGGCATATACATTGCTGCTCACACCGATGCGAGCGGCCTTGAGATACAGGACTTGCTGGTCTCTCACGGCGCAACTTCGGTGCGAAATACCGGTTCTGGCAACACGAACATTTTTGCCGACGTGCCGGCATCGGTCCTGAGAACGCTGTCGGAACGCACGGATATATCTTACATGAGTGCAGACCCTCTGCCGTATCCCAAAATGGACGACGGACTCAATGGACTGGCCGTGCTCTACGCGGCAGGATTGCTGCCCGATGAAGATACCGACCCCACGTTCGCCAGGATGGTCATTGCCATCGACGGCACTGGCGATGAGTACGACGCCATAAAGCGGTTTCTGGATGATGGCGGCGCGATAATGGCATACGGTGACGCGCCTATAGATGACACTTACAAGCCAATAGGCATGCTGGTGGCCTACGTGCCAGTCCGCCTGTATGCAGAGTTGCATGGGAAGCCCGGAATTTTCGACATTTCACACGAATTGTATCCGGTGCCGCCCGAGATGCGTGTTACAGACCATGGGGAAGAGGAACCTGGGGCGACTGAAAAGTCAGTCGGCGGTTCAGCACCAGGCAGCGAAAACGGCGTCAGGTCCCCTATTATACCGCCGCCCGAGTTGCAGCCCACGCCTGCTGGCGGTGCCGTCGCCTGGCATTCCGACGGTCACGAAGGTCAGGGTGTCAAGGTTGGCGTCATTGATCTCGGATATGACGGCTACCAAGCTCTAATACCTAAACCAAAGCCAAGGTGGAATCCACATTTGTGGGGCAACGAAGATCAGCCCAGCTCGTCCGGCGAAGATCTTCCTCCCGTACTTATAGGACGGCTAGGACGGCCTGGCGCCGCCACTTGACCTCCGCCATACGCACATCCCACCTTGGCTTTAGTTTCGTATTCTCTGCTAACTGCTCAGCTCCCGCTGTGCCTTCTTCCGTGCGCTCCTGGCGGCGTCGCTCTTCCGCCGGGCCTGCCGGTGCTTTTCCGCGCACGTCTCGCACCGGGTCTGGCCAGGTATGGCCTCGGCGCTGCAATGTCGGCACAAGCCGAGCTGCTTGGCCCGCTGCCGGTTCTCCTGCGCGCTCCTCCTCCCGGCTTCCTGGCGCTCCGGGCGTTGCTGTCTGCGTGGTGGGGCGGACGGTTCCGTGGCCCGCTTTGGTCGGCGTTGGTTCGCTGCCTTGGCGGGCTCCGGAGCCTCGCTTGGGGGGACCGGCGGCGTAGTCTGGAGGGTCGGTGGTTCAGTTGAACGCCTTTTCCTGTCATGCTCCCGGCGGGATACCCGGTGCTGCTCGGCACAGGGCTCGCACCTCGTCTGCCCTTCGATGGCCGGTTCGCCGCAGTGGCGGCAGAATCCGCGGGACTTCGCCTTTTCGAGTTTCTCCTTGAAGGCGGTTCGTTGCCTTTCTCTTCTTTCCTCCGGCGTTAGCGGGATTCGCTTCGGGACGGGCTCCTTCGGTGTCTTGAACTTCCTTGTTTTGGTATTATCTGCCCTTAATCCAGGCTTCTGCTTTTTGCTGTTTCGCTTGGCGTAACGGAAGGTATCGGTCAGAAGTTGTGTTTTTACATGGTTCATCCCTCTCCCTTGAGGGAGAGGGAGAAAAGGGGAAAATTTCACAGCGGGTGCCATCATGTCAACTGCGACAACCAAGGCCGATACGGTCATCAGGAACGCCAACATCATCACCATGGACGCCAACCGGCCCCGCGTCCAGGCGGTGGCCATGAGCAACGGCCGCTTCATCGGCCTGGGCCGCAACGAGGACGTGGAGACATTCATCGGCCCCGGCGTTAAGGTGATGGACCTTGCGGGCAGCACCGTGCTTCCGGGGTTCATCGACGCCCACATCCACGTCCTGAACAGCGGCATCCGTCACGTCATGGCCGCCGACTGCGACCTGCCCTCCATATCCGCCATACAGACGGCCCTCCGGGAGCGGGTGGAGACCACCGCGCCGGGCCAGTGGGTTCAGGGCTTCAAGTTCGACGACACCAAGACGGCGGAGAACCGCTCCATTTTCCGGGAAGAACTGGACGCGGTGAGCACCTTTCATCCCATCATGGTGTCCCACCGGGCCGGGCATATCTACTACCTGAACAGCATGGCGCTGGAACTCGCCGGGTTTGACAGCGACACCCCGGACCCCTTCGGCGGCCGGTTGGGCCGGGACCCGGACACCGGGGAACTGAACGGCGTGGTCTACGAGCGGGCCATCGAGCACGTCCGATTCGAGCTCATTCCCTCGGACACGCCGGAGATTCGCCGGGAGGGCCTACGCACCATCTGCCGGATGCTCACCCAGGCCGGGCTCACCAGCGTCCACGACGCGCGGGTCGTCCGGGACGAGTTCGTCACTTACCAAGAAGGCAGGGACGCTGGCGACCTGTCCCTGCGGGTGTATGCGCTGATGTACCATCCGCACTTCTCATCGCTGCGGGAAGCAGGGCTGAAGACCGGATTTGGCGACAATATGCTGCGCTTGGGCGGCATCAAGATGGTCGCCGACGGCGCCATCGCTGCCCGCACCGCATACCTGTCCGAGCCCTATGTCGGCAGCGATTGCGACCACGGCATCCTGGCGATGAGCGCCGAGGAAATCGAAGAGAACGTGATGGAGATGCACCGGGCCGGCTTCCAGTTGTGCATCCACGCCAACGGCGACCTCACCATCGACATGGTGCTGAACGCCTACGAGAAGGCCCAAGCCGCCGACCCTCGACCCAACCCCCGGCACCGCATCGAACACTGCACCCTCGTCAACCCGGAAATCCTTGGTAAGATGCACCGGCTGGGCACGATTGCCACGCCCTTCTGCACCTACGTCTACCACCACGGCGAGAAAATGCCCTTCTATGGCGAGGAGCGCTTGCAGTGGATGTTCGCCCAACGCTCCTTCCTGGACTACGGCGTGGTGGGCACCGGGGCCACCGACTATCCTCCAGGCCCCTTCGAGCCGCTGCTGGGCATCCAGAGCTGCGTGACCCGCACGGACAGCCGGGGCAATGTCTGGGGCCCCAACCAGAAGGTGACCGTCGAGGAGGCCCTGCGGATCTACACCCTGCACAGCGCCTATGCCTCCTTTGAGGAGGACCTGAAAGGCTCTATCGAGGTGGGGAAACTCGCCGACTTGGTGGTGTTGGGCGCAGACCCTACTCAGGTGGACCCAATGACCATCAAGGACATTCCGGTAGAACGGACGATAGTGGGCGGCAAAACGGTGTACGAAGCGTAGCCATACCGCAAACCGGGGGGCGCGCGTATGCCCAAAGAAAGAGGGAGTGGACCGGCCGCTCCCTCTTTCTCTTGTTCAGGTTGGGTGGTTGACTACTTCAAGACCGTCAGGCACTTGGGGGCGTTGAAGATCCAGGTTTCGGCCAAGTCAAGGATCTCTGCCTTTTGGCCAGCTCAGACATGGCCCCCACCAAGCAGAACCAGTTGAGCACCTCCTGCTGGCCCGACTCCTCTATCTTGGACAGGGATACTCCCTCCGCTTCTCGAATTCGCCCGTTTTCAGGCGCTCCCGCAGAGCTCGGTCAGCTTCCAAGTCCGGGTAAATCCAGTAGCCTGGGGAGTCAGGAAGGCGTGAGACCAACTGGAGGACGCCATAAACACCACCCTCCAAGGGCTGTCCTTAACTATGCGGGCCGTGGCTTAGCCGACCTCAAAGCAGCGCCGCGGCGTAGGATACGGCAGGCCGGGTACGTCGGAGTACTCCGTGGCCCCGCCGCGAATCTGGATGACGTTGCTTGTCAAGGGCGGCGGGAAGTTGGGCCACCGAGGTGTCGAAGGTCAGCGAAAATGTCCGCTGTCTAGCTCGTGATGGTATCAGATGATGAGGTTCTTGGAGTTGTCCGGGATCGCCGCGTCAGTGGGCTCTCAGCATCCATGTATTTCCTTATCGTGTCCCTGTGGATTCCCAACTCTCGTGCTATCTCTCGAATGGACATCCCTCTACGCTTCGCCTTCTGTATCGCCTTTCACCTCGCATTCTGAAGAAACGTCGGCTTCCGTGCCGAGGCGAACACGGGCTTGCCGGTTACCTGACCCCAGGATTTGTAACACTTTCTATGTTAGGCCCACAAGCACCGGGATAGGGACAGAGTCTTTTAATAGTCGAAGAGGCTGTGCAGGGTATTGGACAATAAAGGGGAGAGTTTGGGAGTGTGGAGGATGGTTGTGCGGGAGGAGAGAGTTGGAGAGTGGGGTCCCTGACAGGGGTAGGTAACGGCTGAAATTGGCCCGGAACGAACCTTGGGAAGGCGCCGGGGTTTCCGGCATTCTGGTGTCAGCTACGCAACCGGACGCCGGAGGTTCCCTATGCGCCTTCCCAGAGAAACCTATCAGATTCAGCAAACTATTGAAACGCATTTACCTCACCTCTCTCAGCCACAGTTGACCGGTCTGGTCCTGTGGGTCTGCGGGGCCATCCTCGCCGGCAGCGCCTGTCAGAACGCCGTCGCCTCCGCCCTCTCGCCCTGGGGCAGATGGAACAACCTCCGCCAGTACCTCAGAGAGTGGCTCTACGACGGCAGCGACCGGACAAGCCCCTGCCAAACCCAACTGGACGTAACTCTCTGCTTCGCGCCGCTGCTTCGCTGGGTCCTCGCCTGGTGGCGCTCCGGCAGACTGGCCCTGGCCATCGACCCCACTCTCAAGGGCGATCAGACCACCGCCATCGTCATCAGCGTCCTCTACCGCAGTTGCGCCATCCCCGTGGCCTGGCGCATTCACCCCGCCACCCAGCGCGGCTCCTGGATGGACCCCACCGTGGAACTGCTTAAGCAACTGGCGCCAGCCGTTCCCCATGAAATGTCCGTGATCGTCCTCTGCGACCGGGGCATATCCAGTCCCAAGCTGTGGAAGCAGATACGCGCCCAGGGCTGGCGCCCCTGTATGCGCTACCGGAAGAACATCACCTTCTGCGCCCAAGGCGGTCGCCGGTTGCCCGCCCGGCGCTTCGTTTCCCGTCCCGACACGGCCTGGGTTGGCCAGGGCACCGCCTTCAGCACTCCCAAGGCCAAACGCCGCTGCACCCTCATGGTGGTCTGGTACGTCGAACAGGAGGAACCCTGGGTTATCCTCACCGGCCTGCCTCCAAAGGAGGTCGGCGTCAGTTGGTACGCTCTGCGCTTCTGGATCGAACTGGCTTCAAGGTCATCAAGAGCCTGAGCTGGAAGTGGGACAAGACCAGACGCACCGACCCGGCACGCATCTCCCGGCACTGGCTGGTGCTGTCGGTGGCGACGCTGCTGGCCCTGGCCTACGGCACCAGGGTGGAAGACGCCCAGGACCGCAGGATCGCCCCAGGCAACCTGCGGACGCCGCCCAAGACTCTGGCTTCCAATCACCGGGACCCTCGGAGCCGTCCGGCGCGCGCCGTCAGCGTGATCCGCCACGGCGTCGACTGGCTCAGGCGGTTGCTGCTCAAAGGACGCCTCTGGAGCCGCGTCTGGCTGCTGCCCGAACCCTGGCCGGAACCCAAGCCCAACCTGGAGATCACCCATCACGCGCCTTCGTAGCAGCCGTTACCTATCCCTGTCAGGAGTGGGGTCCCGGATTGCTGGAGGCTCTCAGCCGGATAGAGGGTCCCAGGAAGCCCCGGGGAGTAAGGCATCCCTTAGCGGCGGTTCTGGCCTTGTCAGTGTACGCCATGCTGGGCGGCGCCGGGAGCCTGTACGCCACGCCCAGTGGGGCCGGGAACGTCCCCAGTTGGCCCAATCGCTGGGATTCAGCCGGGAGCGCACCCCGTGCGTGGCGGCGCTGCACCACCTTTTCCGCCGGTTGGACGTGGATGGCTTCGAGTCGTCGCTCAGCCGCTGGGCCCAAGAGTCCATGGGAGAGGGAGAGGCGGCCATCGCCATTGACGGCAAGGCCCTAAGAATCTGTCTACGATGTCTTTGATATGTTAAGTTGAGACGATTACCAAGGGAGGGTAATCATGTCTCATTCCTATCCCAGCGACATCAGCCGGGAGCAATTCGCCCGGACCCTTCCCCTTTTGGAATCGGCCCGGCGACGGACCAAGCCTCGCACCGTGGACTTGTATGACGTTTTCTGCGGCGTGCTCTACCTCCTGAAAAGCGGTTGCCAGTGGCGGATGCTCCCTGTGGACTTCCCGGACTGGCGCACTTGCTACAAGTATTTCCGGCAATGGAGTGAACGGCCCGGCCCGGAGAAAGAGTCCATTCTGGAGCAGGTCTTAAAAAAATGGGTTGGCGCGGCTCGGCAAAGCAATGGGCGGACCGAGCAGACCAGCTTCTGCATCGTGGACTCCCAGAGCGTAAAGAACACCGACAGCGCCGGGAACAAGGGCTATGACCCGGGCAAGAAGGTGTCCGGGATCAAGCGGCACATCGCGGTGGACACGCAAGGGTTGCCCCATGCGATTCACGTGACCACCGCCGACGTTACCGGCCGGGCCGGGGCTTTGGCGATGTTTGACCAACGCCGGGGAGACCTGAACCGGGTGCAGAATGTGATGGTCGACGGGGGCTACACTGGGAGGCCCTTTGCTGCGGAGGTGCAGAACCTGTTGGGAGCCTCGGTGGAAGTGGTCAAACGCAACGAGTTGCACACTTTCGCGGTGCTGCCGAAACGATGGGTGGTGGAGCGGTCTTTCGCTTGGCTGGAGAAGTGCCGCCGCCTCTGGAAGAACTGCGAGGGAAAGCTCAATACCAGCCTGCAAATGGTGGTTCTCGCCTTCGCGGTGCTAATCCTGAAGAGATTGTAAACAGGTTCTTAGGGGGATGCACGGGGCGGAATTGCCGGGGGTGCGGCTGGTGGCGGCCTATGCCCTTGAAAGCGGCCTGGTGGTGGGACAACAGGGGGGGTCAGGGGTCAGGGCAAGGAGAGTGAACTGGGGGTGGCCTCCAGCCTGCTGGCCGAGTTGGACCTGCGGGAGAGGGTGGTTACCGGGGAGGCGCTTTAGGCCCAGCGTGAGTTGAGCCGGAGGGTATTGGACTTGGGCGGGGACTATCTCTGGGCGGTGAAGGACAACCAGCCTGGGGTGAAAGAGGCGGTGAGGCTGTTGTTCGAGGAGCCGCCGTGGGGAGAGCGCTTTGGCGCGGCGAGCCGGGAGGGCCGGCATGGAGACCGGTGGGAACGCCGGCGTCTCTGGGCTGCAACGGCCCTGAACGAATGCCTAGACCGGACTGGCACAGGTCTGCTGCGTGGCACGGGTCAGGAGGCACACGGGGAAAGAGCCGGTGGAGCGGGCGGACGCTGCCCGGTTGCTGGGGATATGGCGGGGGCATTGGGGGATTGAGAACCAGGCGCACTGGGTGAGGGACTTGGTCTTTGGCGAGGACCGGAGCCAGGTGCGGAGCGGGACGGTGCCCCAACTGCTGGCGGCGCTGCGGAACCTGGTGCTGGGGTTGTTGCGGTTGATTGGAGTGAAGAACATAGCGGCGGACCTGCGCCACTACGGCTGGAAACCCTGGGAGACCCTGACCCTCATCGGCCTATCCCCCGGCAATTACTGATACGTGAACGAATCACTAAACCAATACCAAGGTGGGATGTGCATTTCGGGGGTCTTGAAGACGACCTAAAGGACTCCACGGCACTTCATCTCACCTTTACGTCCCAACTGGGGGCGACCGACAGTGCGGTCTAGCGATATGTACATTTCACCTTGGCTTTAGTTTAGTAGTCAGTCAACCGTGAAATCGGAAGGGTAAAGACGGTGAAGTTTGGTTCGGGCGTCCTGGGTATTGAACCGCCAGTTGATGGCGGCCTTGGCGGCGTTTCGCTCCGTGACCAGGGCTTGGACCTCCCGCCGCAGCGCCTCCTCGCTGGGGAGCCGCTGGCTGAGGCAACAGCGGGACAGTACGCCGAACTCGATTTCCGCCATGTTCAACCAACTGCCGTGCTTGGGGGTGTAGTGGAACTCCAGCCGCCGGGCCATCCTCCGGGCCTCAGCTGCCGGGAAAGTCTCGTACAAAGACGCCGTGCGATGCGTGTTCAGATTGTCCAGGACCAGCCGCACCACCGGGACCCCTGGGTAGGCTTCATCCACCAGCCAGCGCATCCGGTGGCGAAGTCCTGCATGGTGCGCCGTTCAGTGACCTCCACCTGCCGCCAGCCGGCCAAGGGCTCGCAGGCCAGGAACAGGTTGCGGGTTCCCTCCCGCCGGTACTCGTAGTCCTCCCGCCGCAGCAGTCCCGGCCGGGGCGGCAAAGCAGGCCGGGTCTCGGCCAACAACTGGGTGGAGGTCTCGTCAAAGCAGACCACCGGCCTTTGGGGGTCATGGGGTTCGGCGTACAGGTCCAGGACGTCCTCCATGTGGGCCACAAACCCGGCGCTCACCTGGGGGATGCGCCGCTCCTTCTTCCGCCACGGCTTGAGCGCGTTTTTTTAAGACGCTTTCGCACCCCCTCGTGGGACATGGAGGCCGCCAGCCCCAACTCCACCACCTTGCCAGCCAAAAGGCGCAGGGTCCAGTGGCCATGGCCTTCCGGGGCCGGGCGGCAGGCCAGGGCGATCAGGCGGGCTTCGCCCCGGTCGTCCAGCTTGCGGGGCCGGTGGGCTTGGGGACGGTCCTTCAGGACCCCAGTCAACCCATCCTCGCTGAAGCGCTGCTTGACCCGGTACACCGTGCTCAGCGCCACATCCAGCCCTTCGCCACCCGGGGCGCCGGCCAACCGTCGTCGCTCTTTAGCAGAATCCGCACCCTGGCGCTCACCCGCGCCGTGCTTTTCCCAACCCGGATCAGACGCCGGAGTTCTTCCCGTTGTTCCGGCGTCAGCCGCACCGTGTACTTGTCCCTTACCATCATCGCCACCTCCGCCATCGACTCTTCCTGCCAGACAGGGCAACCTGTTTGGCCCCCTTATTTAACAAATCCTAAAACCAAGTTGACCGACTACTAGTATCGTTTCAATTTAATCCTGATGGATAGATATGTTGGAGTTTACTGCGGGCGTCTTGAGTGGAGAACCGCCAGTCTATGACGGCGCCAGCATCGTTGCGCTCGCGTTCGAGGGCGGCAACCTCCTGCCGCAGCAGCACTTCATCGCCGACCCGGCGGTTCAGACACTGTCTGCTGAAGACGCTCAACTCGATCTCGGCCATGTTCAGCCAGCTTCCATGGGTGGGAGTGTGGTGCAGCTCCAGACGCTTGGCTATACGACGCGCTTCGGACGCTCCAAATGCTTCGTAGAGCGAGCCGGGCTTGTGGGTGTTGAGATTGTCCAACACCAGCCGGACGACCCTGGCGTGGGGGTACGCCTGGTCAACCAGCCAGCGCATCTGGTGAGCAAAGTCCACAGCAGTGCGGCGCCCGGTCACTTCGACGTGTCTCCATCCGCCCTTCGGTTCACAGAACATGAACAGGTTCCGGGTCCCGTTTCGCTGGTACTCGGTGTCATAGCGCTCCACCCGTCCGGGGGCGGCCTTGATGGGAGGCCGCCCATCCTCGAGCAACTGCTTGGAGGACTCGTCAAAACACACCACCGGCCGCTCCGGGTCGTACTCTTCGTGATAAAGGTCCAGCACATCCTCCATCCGGGCCACGAACTCCCCGCTCAGCTTGGGGATGCGCCATTCCTTTTTCTTCCACGGCTTGAGTTCGTTTTTTTGAGTATCTGGCGCACCGTCTCCAGGGAGATGCTCCCGGCAAACTCCATCGCCACTACCTTGTCCGCCAGCAGATGGAGCGTCCAGTTTACATGTCCTTCGGGTGGACTGCTGCACGCGATGGCGACGAGGTGCGCCTCCTGTCTGCCGCTCAGCTTGCGCTCACGGCCTGACCGTGGCCGGTCGTTGATTGCGGCTTCCAGCCCCTCCTCGACGAACCGTCTGCGCACTCTGGCAACAGTGGCGGCGCTGATCGAAACCGCCTCAGCCGCCTCACGGTCTAAGAGTCCTTCGTCAGCTTTCAACAGCGCAAGGGCCCGCTTTACCGTGCGGGCCAACGGCTTGCCACGGCCGGATGTTTCAATCAGAGCGAAGCGTTCGGATTGGGTCAGTTCGACTTTGTATTTGGAGACAGGCATATCAGGTACGGCCTCGCTAAAGGATTTTACTCAAGCCTACCTGATCTCCCTTATGATTGTAAGACTTTCTGGAAACGGTACTAGTAGTCAGTCAACCGTGAAATCGGAAGGGTAAAGACGGTGAAGTTTGGTTCGGGCGTCCTGGGTATTGAACCGCCAGTTGATGGCGGCCTGGGCGGCGTTTCGCTCCGTGACCAAGGCTTGGACCTCCCGCCGCAGGGCCTCCTCGCTGGGGAGCCGCTGGCTGAGGCAACAGCGGGACAGTACGCTGAACTCGATTTCCGCCATGTTCAACCAACTGCCGTGCTTGGGGGTGCAGTGGAACTCCAGCCGCCGGGCAATCCTCCGGGCCTCAGCTGCCGGGAAAGTCTCGTACAAAGACGCCGTGCGGTGGGTGTTCAGATTGTCCAAGACCACTCGCACCACCTGGGCTTCCGGGTAAGCCTCGTCCGCCAGCCAGCGCATCCGGTGGCGAAGTCCTGCATGGTGCGCCGTTCGGTGACCTCCACCTGCCGCCAGCCGGCCAAGGGCTCGCAGGCCAGGAACAGGTTGCGGGTTCCCTCCCGCCGGTACTCATAGTCCTCCCGCCGCAGCAGTCCCGGCCGGGGCGGCAAAGCAGGCCGGGTCTCGGCCAACAACTGGGTGGAGGTCTCGTCAAAGCAGACCACCGGCCTTTGGGGGTCATGGGGTTCCTGGTACAGGTCCAGGACGTCCTCCATGTGGGCCACGAAGTCGGCGCTCACCTGGGGGATGCGCCGCTCCTTCTTCCGCCACGGCTTGAGCGCGTTTTTTTAAGACGCTTTCGCACCCCCTCGTGGGACATGGAAGCCGCCAGCCCCAACTCCACCACCTTGCCAGCCAAAAGGCGCAGCGTCCAGTGGTCATGGCCTTCCGGGGCCGGGCGGCAGGCCAGGGCGATCAGGCGGGCTTCGCCCCGGTCGTCCAGCTTGCGGGGCCGGTGGGCTTGGGGACGGTCCTTCAGGACCCCAGCCAACCCATCCTCGCTGAAGCGCTGCTTGACCCGGTACACCGTGCTCAGCGCCACATCCAGCCCTTCAGCCACCCGGGGCGCCGGCCAACCGTCGTCGCTCTTTAGCAGAATCCGCACCCTGGCGCTCACCCGCGCCGTGCTTTTCCCAACCCGAATCAGACGCCGGAGTTCTTCCCGTTGTTCCGGCGTCAGCCGCACCGTGTACTTGTCCCTTACCATCACCGCCACCTCCGCCATCGACTCTTCCTGCCAGACAGGGTAACCCAATTGGCCGCCTTATTAAACACATCCCAAAACCAAGTTGACTGACTACTAGTAGACCAACAGCTTTGAAATGAGGCATGAAGGATGTATTCTCCCAAGCATAGGGATTAGTGGATTGGAGCAAGGGAGAATCGTCATGCCGGCCAAGAAATACCGTATCCAGCTGACAACCGAAGAGCAACAGGAACTGAAGGCGTTGGTTTCCCGCGGGCGTGCGGCGGCGTATAAGCAGACCCATGCCCGCATCTTGCTGCTGAGCAATGAGGCGCAAGCAGACGGGTCCCTGAAGGACGAAGAGATTGCCAGAGTTCTCAAGATTAGCAGCGCGACGGTTGAAAGGGTGCGCCGTTGTTGTGTGGAGGAAGGGATTGAGGCGGCGCTGAACCGTAAGCGGCAACTGCGCCGCCGTCAGAAGAAACTGGATGGCGCCGGGGAAGCCCACTTGATTGCGTTGGCCTGTGCGGAACCGCCGGAAGGCCGCGTGCGTTGGACGCTGAAGTTGTTGGCGGACCAGCTGGTCGAATGCGAGATAGTGGAGAGCATCAGCGGCGAGACGGTGCGCCAGGCGCTTAAAAAAACGAACTCAAGCCCTGGCTGAAAGAGTGCTGGTGCATCCCGCCTGAAAGCAACGCGGACTTTGTGTGCGCGATGGAAGATGTACTGGAAGTCTACCAGCGCTCCTACGGGGACAACGAAGTGCTGGGGTGCCTGGATGAGACCAGCAAACAGCAAGTGAAGGAGACCCGGGTGGGGCGGCCGGCCGGGCCGGGCGCGGCGGCGGTGTACGATTACGAATACGAGCGCAATGGCGTGAGCAACCGGTTCATGTTGTTTGCGCCCTTGGCAGGATGGCGGCGGGTCGAAGTGACGGACCGCCGCACGAAAGTGGATTGGGCGCGGCAGATCAAGAAGCTGGTGGATGAGGACTATGCTGGCAAGGACCGGATTGTGCTGGTGATGGACAACCTGAACACCCACCATCCGGCCTCGTTGTACGAGGCGTTTGAGCCTGCCGAGGCGCGGCGCATCGCCGAACGGCTGGAGGTCCACTACACGCCGAAACATGGGAGTTGGCTGAACATGGCCGAGATTGAGATCGGGGTGCTGGCCCGGCAATGTCTGGACCGGCGTATGGCCAGCCAAAGTATCCTGCGCCGCGAGGTCAACGCTTGGCAAGGCCGACGCAACCGGGACACGATACAAGTGAACTGGCGCTTCACCACCGAGGATGCGCGCATCAAACTGAAGTCTCTATATCCAGCAATTCAAGGTTGTTGAACTACTAGTACTCAGTCACGTTTGAATTGGCATGATGATTTTCACGGGTGACAGTCAGTTCCACTCTTAATTTCCTAAACCTTGCTTCTCAGCAACTGTCATTTCTGGCATGACTGAGTACTAAACTAAAGCCAAGGTGGGATGTACATTTAAGTGGCGATGGTGATCAGCTGGGTTGCGCGGGTGAATCCCTCTCATCCGTACTTGGAGAATGACCCGGCTCCGTCGTCTGACCCTCACCATCTGCGCATTTCACCTTGGCTTTAGTTTAGGTTCGTATGTACCTGTCTAGGGAGGACTCTTTCGGTCATGACCCAAATCTGTAGACTAAAGGTTGGGCAATTCTCGTAAACAGGGATAAGACCCTTGGCATAGATTCTACAAGTTGGGAAGAAATGGCCATAGATGTACTCTAAGAAGGACCTACCTATTGACGACACAGTATTAGGTAGGTATTAGCAGACTGTCAAAAAGAGGCCCTTGCTGCAATAGCCAAGGGCCGTGGGAGCCACCCTTGACCGGATGGGCAAGTTCAACTCCCTGGCTACAGGTACAGAACGAACCTAATCACGAAGGTTCTTGATTTTGTCCAGTTTGGTGGGCCTATTTTGACGGTAGGCCGAACCGTCTTCGAGATGTGGCTGGGGGCTTTGTGATTCTTGGTACCGCGATCCTTAGTACTACAGCATCACATCCATGGATATTCAACTTCTAACCACGCTCCAGAGTTGGTTCGAACCTAGTCTGGGTGGGGACGGCTGCGTCCAGGCCACAGATGGTTTTGTCATTATGAACGTCGGTCGACCCTTCTGGGTGTCATGTAGGCTGTAGTGTTAGAAACTATCTCAAATCGCGGGGTGGCGACGGTGTTGAGAAGCCATCTTGCGAGTTAAGATGGGATAAACACGGTGTAGTGGTGGTGGATGATGGAGAAGGGCAAGGCATTGGCGACGATCTGGGAGATTCCGGACCGTCTTTGGGAGCAGAGTCATCCCGTAACTGTGGAGTTGGACCCACCAAAGGCCACCGGACGCAAACGGGTTGACCGCAGACGGTTGCTGGACGGCATCGTGTTCCGAATGCCTAGCGGCTGCCAGTGGAACCGACTGCCGAAGGAATTGGGGGATGATAGCACCATCCACAGCACTTTCCGGTACTGGGCGGAATTGGGTGTGCTGGAGCGGGTCAGGTCCGTCCTGGTCGAGGAGTGTAACGAACTGGGCGGGATGGAGTGAGAATGGCAGCCCACCGACTGCGCCATGGGCAAGGCCCGTTTCGGCGTATAGGGGAGGAAAAACTGGATACCAGCGGGGTGAAACGCTATCCGGTCCGGCGGTGGGTGGGGAACGGACGTTGGCTTGGCTGTCAAAGTGCGGGGCAATCTTGGCCCGCTATCATAAAAAAGCGTCCAACTACGTGGCCCTGATCCAACAGGTCTCTGCCCTCCTTTGGTACCGCCGTCAGCACCGGCTAATGGTTTGAGATAGTTACTAAAATCTGGTCGCAATATTGGAGGTGTTATGTCAGTTGTCGAAAGGGAATCATCCCTTACCGCCTTGAGGTGGGAAACATTAAGAATCAGAGGGCAGCGTATGCGACGACATTATGGACTCGCATAGCAGCCTTTTCTTTCGTGAGTTCGATTCTAATCACAGCCTCTTTCTTCGACAACGTAACAACCACACAACGAGTGCTGCTAGTACCGTTTCCAGAAAGTCTTACAATCATAAGGGAGATCAGGTAGGCTTGAGTAAAATCCTTTAGCGAGGCCGTACCTGATATGCCTGTCTCCAAATACAAAGTCGAACTGACCCAATCCGAACGCTTCGCTCTGATTGAAACATCCGGCCGTGGCAAGCCGTTGGCCCGCACGGTAAAGCGGGCCCTTGCGCTGTTGAAAGCTGACGAAGGACTCTTAGACCGTGAGGCGGCTGAGGCGGTTTCGCTCAGCGCCGCCACTGTTGCCAGAGTGCGCAGACGGTTCGTCGAGGAGGGGCTGGAAGCCGCAATCAACGACCGGCCACGGTCAGGCCGTGAGCGCAAGCTGAGCGGCAGACAGGAGGCGCACCTCGTCGCCATCGCGTGCAGCAGTCCACCCGAAGGACATGTAAACTGGACGCTCCATCTGCTGGCGGACAAGGTAGTGGCGATGGAGTTTGCCGGGAGCATCTCCCTGGAGACGGTGCGCCAGATACTCAAAAAAACGAACTCAAGCCGTGGAAGAAAAAGGAATGGCGCATCCCCAAGCTGAGCGGGGAGTTCGTGGCCCGGATGGAGGATGTGCTGGACCTTTATCACGAAGAGTACGACCCGGAGCGGCCGGTGGTGTGTTTTGACGAGTCCTCCAAGCAGTTGCTCGAGGATGGGCGGCCTCCCATCAAGGCCGCCCCCGGACGGGTGGAGCGCTATGACACCGAGTACCAGCGAAACGGGACCCGGAACCTGTTCATGTTCTGTGAACCGAAGGGCGGATGGAGACACGTCGAAGTGACCGGGCGCCGCACTGCTGTGGACTTTGCTCACCAGATGCGCTGGCTGGTTGACCAGGCGTACCCCCACGCCAGGGTCGTCCGGCTGGTGTTGGACAATCTCAACACCCACAAGCCCGGCTCGCTCTACGAAGCATTTGGAGCGTCCGAAGCGCGTCGTATAGCCAAGCGTCTGGAGCTGCACCACACTCCCACCCATGGAAGCTGGCTGAACATGGCCGAGATCGAGTTGAGCGTCTTCAGCAGACAGTGTCTGAACCGCCGGGTCGGCGATGAAGTGCTGCTGCGGCAGGAGGTTGCCGCCCTCGAACGCGAGCGCAACGATGCTGGCGCCGTCATAGACTGGCGGTTCTCCACTCAAGACGCCCGCAGTAAACTCCAACATATCTATCCATCAGGATTAAATTGAAACGGTACTAAACTAAAGCCAAGGTGGGATGTACATTCGCGGGGCGAAAAGATTGGCTTGGTTCTGCCAGTGAAGCCATCTAATCCGCGCTTGGAGAATGATCCAGCAGGGCCGCTTGCCCTCCACCATCTGCGCATTTCACCTTGGCCTTGGTTTAGCTGCTTCCTTTCGGAGATGTAGCCGTAGGGACGATATTGGAACCATCGGTCTCCTTGAATCCCCGAGGCAATTTCATCGGGAAACCGGCTGATTGCATGAATAGTCTTCACGTCAATTGTTGACGACGTGTCGTATGCGGTCGCACGCGTTTACCAGCCCACAACCACTTCTGGATGCTTAAGCGGTGTCAGTAGACTGATGCTGGAGGGCAGGCTCCTTGCCACTGTACAGATGACAAGCAACCTTGTGCCCGGCGTCAACGTTCTGGAACGTGGGGACCTGTTCCGAACAATGAGCCATTGCGAAAGGACAACGGGGATGGAAGGCGCAGCCCGAGGGTGGGTTCAGCGGGGAAGGCACTTCGCCGGTGAGCACCATCTCCTCCCGTTGACGGCGGGGGTCGGCGGGCAGAGAGGCCGAGACCAGCGCCTTGGTGTATGGGTGCATAGGGTCTGCAAACAGCTTTTCGGGGGAGCTTTCTTCCACGATTTTACCCAGGTACATCACCCCGACCCGGTGGCTCATGTAACGCACCGTGGCCAGGTTGTGAGCAATCAGCAGGTACGAAAGGTCGTAGGACGATTGAAGCTCCTTGAGCAGGTTCAATATCTGCGCCCTGATCGAGACGTCCAACGCCGACACTGGCTCGTCCAGGACGATCAGCTTGGGGCGGGTGGACAGGGCCCGGGCGATGGCGATGCGCTGGCGCTGCCCGCCGCTGAACTCGTGGGGGTAGCGTTCCCCGTGAAACGAGTGAAGCCCGACGACTTCCAAAAGCTCGTTGACCCGGGAGCGCACTTCCTGCTTGGTGACCCGCTCGTGGGTCGTCATCGGCTCGGAGATGATTGATTCCACGCGCATCCGGGGGTTCAGAGAGCTCCAGGGGTCTTGGAACACCGCCTGCACCGAAGCCCGGAAGTGTTTCCGATCCTCCCGGCCCACTCCGGCCATGGACCGGCCCTCGAAATACACGGCGCCCTCGGTGGGCGGCTCCACCATCAGCACCATGCGGGAGGTGGTGGTCTTGCCGCATCCCGACTCGCCGACCAAGCTATAGGTCTCCCCCTCGGGGATAGCGAGGGAGATGCCGTCCACCGCCTTTACGGTCCCAACCGTGCGCTGCAGGACCAGCCCGGTGGTCACCGGGTAGTGTTTCTTGACTCCTTCCAGGCGGACCAGGTCCGTCCCGTGCGGAGGGCCTGCGGAGCGCCCCCGCCAATTTTGTCCGCGTCCGTCAGCTTCCGCCATCACGCATCCAGCAGCGGGCCATGTGGCCGGGCCCGGTCTCGAACTCCGGGGGGTATTCCGCGCATCTCTCGAACACATAGGAGCAGCGGGGGGAGAAGCTGCACCCGGCGGGAAGGTCGTCCAGAGAGGGGGGCTGACCCTCGATGGACGGCAGAAAGTCCACCTGGTCCTCCAGATCAGGCACCGAGCGCAGGAGGGCTTCGGTGTAGGGATGGGAGGGATTGTCGAAGAGTTGGAGAACGCTGGCTTGTTCGACAATCTTGCCGGCGTACATCACCGCGACCCGGTCGCACATCCGGGCTACAATGCCGAAGTCGTGGGTGATGAAGATGATGGCGGCTCCGGTGCGGGCTTGAATTTCCTTCAAGAGGGCGAGGTACTGGAGCTGAATGGTCGCGTCCAGAGACGTAGTTGGCTCGTCGGCGATCAGCACGTTGGGGCCGCGCGACATGGAGATGGCGCCGACGACGCGCTGCCGCATCCCCCCGCTCATCTGGTGAGGGAACGACGCCAGCCGCCGCTCCGGGGCGGGGATGCGGACGCTGCTCAGAATCTCTATCGCCCGCTGTCGCAGGTTGGACCTGGGCTGCCTGGAGTCCATTTTCAGGGTCTCGTAAATCTGGTCTCCGATGGTGAAGACCGGATTGAGGGACGTCGAAGGGTCCTGCATGACCATGCAGATGCCCTTGCCGCGAATCTCCCGCATCTCGGAATCGCTCTTCCGGAGCAGGTCCTCGCCTTGGTAGAGAATCCGCCCGCCGACAATGCGGCCGGCCGGTTTGGGCACCAGGCCGAGAATGGACCAGGCCGTCATGCTTTTGCCGGAGCCGGACTCCCCGACGATGCCCAGGGTCTCCCCCGGATGCAATACGAAATTGATGCCGTCGACGGCCTTTACTACGCCGGAGCGGTTGAAGAAATGCGTCTGCAGGTCTTCAACCTTGAGAATGGGCTCGTCCGTCACTGCTCGCATCCGCTCCTCAGGCTTGGGCCCGGCGCAGCCGGGGATCGAGCGTGTCCCTCAACCAGTCGCCGAAGAAATTGAAAGCCAATACCACGATGGTGATGGCCAGTCCGGGGAACAGGGAAAGCCACCAGACGTCCAGCAAAATGTCGCGCCCTTCGGCAACCATGATACCCCATGCCGGATCGCCGGGAGCCAGACCCAGCCCGAGGAAGCTCAGGGCGGCCTCCAGGAGGATGATCTGTCCCACTAGCAGGCTCGATATTACCGTCAGCGTGTTCACCACGTTCGGAAAGATGTGCCGCCACATGAGGACGGGGGCGCTGACGCCCGTGATACGGGCCAGGATGACGAAATCCTGCATCTTTATGGTCAGAACGTCGCCGCGCGCCATCCGGGCAAAACGGGCCCAGAACGTCAAGGCGACGGCCAGGATGATGTTGACCGAGCCGGTTCCCAGGAATACCACGATGAGCATCGCCAATAGGATGGTCGGGAAGCCTAGGGCGGCGTCGACCAGGCGCATGATCAACGCATCGACCCAGCCGCCCCAATACCCAGAGATCAGGCCCAGCACCGTTCCCACGACTGCGCCGGCCAGCAGCGATACGAACGTGATGATCACTGTAGTCCGTGCCCCGAAGATCAGCCTGCTGAGGATGTCCCGGCCCAGGCTGTCGGTGCCGAGCAGATGCGACGCCGACTCCCCCGGCGCCATGTGCTTGTTCAGCACGTTGATTGTCTTGGGATCGTGAGGCGCGATGAACTCGGCGAAGGCGGCGCAGACCAGGATGACCAGCAGAACGAAAATCGGAATCCAGGGCAACCGGGCTTGCCTGACACGCTCCAAAAAGCGAACCGTATTGGCGCCGCCGGCTTCAAGGGCATTTGGCGTTGTGGCTGCCATGCTTCTACTGCTCGTTATACCGGATTCTCGGATCGACGTAGGCGTAGAGCACGTCGATTATCAGGGACAGCGCGATGTAGAAGAAACCGGAGGCCAGCACGGCCGCCTGGACCACCGGGAAGTTCCTCGCCTGCACCCCGTCCAGCAGCATCCGCCCGATGCCGGGCCAAGCGAAGACGACTTCAACCACGATAGCGCCGTTCAATAGTCCGGCCAAGCTGATTCCGCCGAAAGTCAGCAGCGGGACCATAGAGTTTCTTAAGGCGTGCTTCCACAGCACCAATCGTTCGTGGAGGCCCTTGACCCGCGCGAATTTTATGAACTCGCTGTCCAGGATCTCCAACATGCTGGAGCGCCCCAATCGCATCATACCGGCCATGATCGACCACGCCAGCACGAAGGCCGGCAGTACGAAGGTGTCCGGGCCGCCCCGCCCGAAGGTGGGCAGCACTTTGAAGATTGCGCCGAATACCAGGATCATCATGATGGCTACCCAGAACTGCGGGGCCGCCATCCCCAATACCGCGAAAAGCTTGGCGATTTTGTCGAAGATGGAGTCGCGCTTTATGGCCGATAGAATTCCGAGAGGAACACCAACCAAGATGGCCAACCCCATGCCTGCCGCCGCCAACTGCAGGGTCGCAGGCAACCGGGAAGCCAGTATGTCCCTGGCTGGTCGCTTGTCGGTGATGGACGTTCCAAAGTCGCCCTGGACCGCGTTCTTGAGGAAGATTCCGTACTGCTGGTAAAGAGGCTTGTCCAAGCCCAGTTGCTTCTTTAGTGTTTCATAGTCCGCTTTGCTGGAGGCGTCGAGCGGCATCAAGTAGATAGCCGGGTCGCCCGTCAGGTGCACACTGATGAACACTATGACGGTGAGCGCCCAGAGGGTGAAAATCCCCTGCCCCAGCCTGGTGATGATGTATTTTTGCATTACCGTACAGGGGCGAGGACACTGCCTCGCCCCTTAGCCCTTAGCGGGATTCTTCGCTTCGCTCAGAGTGGCAGTCTCGCCGAACTACTCGTTGATATCGATCGTCCAGACCCCCGTCAGGTAGGCGACCAGCGGCCAGGGCTCCCAGCCCTGTATCCTCGGGCCTACGCCGTACAGGGAGTGGGTTATGCCAGTGGTCCACTCGTAATGTTCCTCCCGGAGGAACATCCAGGTGTCGGCCAAGATGTCCTGCCGCTTGGACGGGTCCACCACGGCGGTGGCGGCCAGCACCCTCTCGCGGATGTCTTCCCGCTTCCCGGCGATGTGGGCCGCCCGGTCGAAATGCCCGTAGAGTCCGAGCATTCCGCCGGCGGTGTCCCAGCGGCTCTCGTTAGGCCGCAGCAGGAACTCTCCGTCGAGTTGTCCGCCGAACCACCGTTCCCTGGTCGCCACTTCCTCGCCGACTTTCACTTCGGCCTCGATGCCCAGGTTGTCCCGCCAGAACTGGGCGATAAGCTGGGCCTGCTCAGGCAGGAAGGGCACGTCGCCGGCGACCCAAGTGTTGATAATCTGCTTGGGCAGACCCTCGCCACCGGGGTAGCCCGCCTGGGCCAGCAGTTCCCGGGCCAGTTCGGGGTCATACGGGAACGGGTCCAGCCCCGGCGAATAGCCCAAGCTGCTGGGGAAGACGAAACTGAACCCCTTGACCTCCGCCACGTCCGGCCCGTAGAGTTGGTCGACGATCAACTGCTTGTCGACGGCATAGTCCATGGCCTGCCGGAACTCTTTCTTGTTGCAGGGGAGCTCAGGCTTATGGCAACCGGGCATGAACATCCACATGTAGGCCGCTTCTTTCGAGATGACCACCCGATTGCCCGAGTCCTCGATCTGGTCCTTCACCTGCAGGTTGGCGTCGATGATGTCGGCTTGACCGGCTATTAGAGCGGAAACTCGGGTGCTCGCCTCGGGGACCAGCCGCATGTGCAGGGTCGTGAAGCTTGGGCTCCGCGACGGGTTCCAATAGTCGTCGAACCGTTCCAGCACAATCTCATCGTTGAACGTATGGCTGACGAAACGGAAGGGCCCGGCGCCTATGGGCGCGGCGTCGTAGCCGTCGCGGTTGACCTCCTCGAAGTACGCCTTGGGCATGATGGCCCCGTTGTTGTTGGTGGCCATGTCGGTCAGGACGAACGGGAGGTAAGCATAAGGCTCCGCGTGGTGAATCCTGAAAGAATAAGGCCCAATGGCCTCGATTTTCTCGGTGCCCCTCGCTATGGTCAGAACGTTCTGACCTCCCTGGGTCTTCGCATCCCACACGGTCCCATCGGGAAGCTCAACGTTCCAATAAGTGGCGCTCATTGTGAACACGGCGTCGTCGATCGTGACTTCTTCGCCGTTGTGGAACTTTATCCCCTTCCGGATGGTGAAGTCCCAACTCGACCCGTCGGGGGCCGCCTCCCACTTGGTGGCGACCCCTGGAAGGATCTCTACGTTCTCACTGCCAATCATCCAATAGGAATGGAGTTGGCGGTTATAGCCCATTACCTCGCCCCAAGCCCATGTGGTAAACAGCTCGGGGCCCCAGACCGTGTTCAGGACGGTCACGGTACCGGGGTGGACCAGTGCCGCTTCGCGTATCGCCTCGGCGCTGAGGGGGGTGGGCGTCGGCACCGGAGTCGGTATGGCGCCCCTCACGATCCGGGCGATCTCTTGTTCCGACAGCGGCTCGGGCGAATCGGCGACCGCCTGGGCCACGGCGTCGGCGACCATCTGTCGTACCTCCGCATCAGACATCTGCCCCGGCGCGTCAGCCGCCGCTGCGGCCACCGCGCTCTCGACGATCCGCTCAACGTCGGCCGCGGACATCCCTTCCGGAATTTGTATACCGGCCACGGCGTCGGCGATGGACTGGCGCAGGTCCGACGTGATGGCTGATACGTCCACCGGTGTAGGCGTCGGGACTGGCGCAGGGGCGGCGGTTGTTGGAGGCACGGCAGTGGCCCCGCCTCCGCACGCTGCCGCGATGAGCGTTAGGGCCGTAACCAGCAACCCCAACACGAACCACTTGGGAACCCTTAGCCATCTGCCGTTCATCGGCCTACCTCCATGCAATTCAATGATACCGGATTTACGATGATGAAGCCGAATATACTTCCTCAAAAATATACTGTCAACCACAACTGAAGCCGTAGCCGTCCAGAATCTCTTCGATTGAGTAGCAAAGCATATCGAAATCTGCCATCACGCTCGGGATTGAAGCCCTCCGTATGCACTCCGCAAGCGTCAATCCATCCAAGGAAGGATTGAGCGGTCCTGAGTGCACGGTGGGTGGTACTATCTTCGAGATGTGGTTGGGGGCACTGTGATCCTTGGTACCGCGATCCTTACGGGGAGTTCGAGCCTCTTCGGGTGGCCAAATTGTCATCAGTTGGAGTTCTAAGGCTCCGGTACCCGAGCTGTTTTCACCTCCCGCTTCACGGGATTTTTCTGGCTGCGATGGTTCTTTCCAGTTCAATCCTGTCGGGTTCCGAAATATCGGATTCGTACTCCTTTTTTCTAAAGTATAGAAACTGCCAGTCGGAAAGCTCGATCAGGGTCTCACAGAGGTTTCCATCGGAGAGTCCCTGGGCAAGTGCTCTTCCGGTCCTTTCCAGAGATTTCTCGTACATGCCTTTTACCAGAGGAATCGTCGGGGTAAACTGAGAGACCAACACAACGTGCCTTCCATCCTTTAGCCCGAATCCACCGATGGACACGGAAGGACGGCGTGAGGACAGTGGAAGGGGGGTGAGGGAGTTACAGGGGCGATGATCCGGGCTCGAATTCGGGTAGACAGGAGGTTGGCGGGCGGTCTGCAGGCGCTTTTGGGGGCGCCGCTGGCGGCCTACAGTGGCTGTGATAACCGAAATGGCGGGACAGGACGGCAAGAGGCGGTCGCGGACCGGGATGGCGCGAATTGGCGGGGACGTTCAGTTGGCCGGACGTTGGGACAGTGGGGGACGGGAGCCGTCAGGCTGGGAGTGGAATGGCGCGCAATCGGGCCAGGGCGCGAGTGAACTGGGTTTCCCAAGGCCAGCGCCGTGGGAGATGCAGAGTGAGGCGGCGCGCCGAGCGGGTGAGCCGCCCAGCCAGGGAGAAGAGGCGTCGCCGGAGGGTCTTGGTGGTTACCAGTTGCTCACCCAGGCCGATGCGCGCTGTCCAACGGGCCAGGTTGTGGGCCATCGCTTGGACTGCGAGCCGGGCGGCGTTGGCGGCGAAGCGCCCCGAGGGCATGTGGTTCAGCCCGGCGCCGTACTTGAGGTCCCGGATGGCGTTCTCGATCCCGGCGTGGCGGCGGCGGCCGGCCTCCAGTTCCCCTCCAGTTCCAAGGTCTCTCCGTCCCGGCCGGTGATGAAGGCGTGATAGCTGTATTTGGCGAAGAGAGCCAGTTGGGAACCGGGCGTCGGCTTCACCCGGCGGACGGTGAGCCGCACCGGCGCCGCGCCGGGCTCACTCCGGAAGGGGGTGCAGGCGGTCTCCGCCACAGCAGCGGCGCCGTCCATCCGGCAGGGAACCGGCGTCCGGTCCTCACCGGGGATCGCCTCGATCAGGTTCCGCAGGCTGGCGTGCTGGCCGATGATGATGGAGAAGCGGACATCCATCCGGCGGCAGACGGCGGCCACGGCGTGGGTATAGAAGCCGCTGTCGGCCCGCACCGTGAGTTGTCCCGTGGCCCCCCCGGCGTAGCGCACCCGGCTCACCGTCTCCCGCAGAAAGTGGGCGGCGCCGCAGGCGGTGTTGGCCCGGCCCTCGCGCCGCCGGGACCTCAGCGCGCCGCCGGTGCCGGCGGCAATGGCCGGCATCGGGTGATAGCCCGGTGCGCCGGTGCAGCCGTGGTGGCGGGCGCCCTCCTTGGCCAGTCCGCAGGTCTCGCAGACCGCCGGATCAAGGCCGATGGTGAATGGCGCGCCGCCGGGTCCGTCCCCAGCCGCCCAGGCCCGGGCCGGCAACTCGCGGCTCACCCGGTCCGGTTGGCGGACATGGCCCCGCCTGAAGCGGCGCAGGAATGGGCCCAGGGTGGAGGGAGCCTTGGCCGTGAAACCGGGAACGCGGGCGGTCCCGCCGATGCAATCGCCGCCGGCCAGAGCGGAGGCCGCCAGCGTCATCAACTTGCCGCCGGTGTTGGCCCGGCCCGGCGCATCGCCCAGGTCGAGGTGCTTCCCGAGGCGCTTCCGGAGTAGTTGGGGCAGGCCAAGGCGCAGGGCGAGGGTGGCCGGAAGGATCAGCCCGGCATTGGCCGCCAGGCGGTGGCCGTCGAAGGTGATTTGGACCCGGCCGGGGTGGTGGCGTGGCAGCATCTATTGGGTGCTCCTTGTTCCGGGGCCGGGTTGCTGTTGCAAACCATTATCCCGGATGCACAGGAGCGCCTTCTTGCGGCTTCAGGTCTCTGACCCGACGCCCTCCTTTCGGTGGATTCGGGCTTAGCTTGGGGCTGAGTGTATGGTAGGGTGAATCCTTCACATCAGCAACGATTTACTACGTGAGTACTCCCTCACCCTAACCCTCTCCCAGAGGGTTAGGGGACAATTGAAAGACCCTGCTGGGCACTCTGGAGGAGTGCCGCAGGGCCGAGAAGACCTCGCGAGCGACATAGCGTTTGAGACAACATGACCTCGGTCTTGCTCATGCCCTCCCCGGTGCGGCGGATCATGTGCTCCCTGGTCCGGAGGTCATGACTAAGCCTGACCAGAACGACGCGATAGAGAGCTGCATTGGCCTGCCGGTCGCCACCCCGGTTCAGCCGGTGCCGGTTGGTCTTGCCGGAAGAGGCCGGTACTGGACTCACCCCACACAGGGAGGCGAAGGCAGCCTCGGAGTGAATGCGTTGGGGGTTACCGCCGGCGGAGATCAGCAGAGCAGACGCCGTGTCGGGTCCTACCCCGAAGATGCTGACCAGTGCCGGGGCTGCCATCCGGGTAAGCCGTTCCAGCCCGGACCGCAGATCGCGGATCTCCCTGTCGAGTTGAAGGTAGCGGCAGGCAAGGGACCGAAGGGTGTGCTTGGCCGCCGCCGCAGGATCCTCGAGACGGCCCGGACGGAAGCTCTTGCACCGTGCCGCGAGGGCAGCAGCCGTCAGACCGTCCAGTGTTTCTCGTAGTGCGGCCGGGGCCGTGACGACCCAGGCCTTCATCTGGTTGACGGCCTGGGTGCGTGCCTTGACCGCCGAGTCCTTGGTGCTCTTGAGCATACGGATCATCTCGATTTCGCCCTCACCTGACTTGGGAGTGGCGTTGGCTACTCCGGCCAGCACCGCACGCGCTGCCATCTCCGCATCGGTGGGGTCGCTCTTACCCTTCCGGTACCTGGTTGACCGGTCAGGCCGATTGACCTCCACGACGGTAAAGCCGCGACCGGTCAGGAATCGGGCAAGTCCGGCGCCCTAGGAAACGGTGCCCTCGACACCGAAGGCGCGAACCTCACCGAGGTTTCGGGACCACCGTTCGAGCTCCCCATACCCGTAACTGGTTGCTGGGGGCGTAGCGCTCGGCGAGACGCACGCCCTGCTGGTCAATAGCCACGGCGACGTGCCCGTCTTGGTGAGTATCGACTCCGATGACCACCTGAACAGCGCCGATGACTTCGGGACCGGCGACTGCTGTCATTGCTGCCTCCTGAAGGAGTAGCGCGTCGGCCAGACGAGCGGACAAGACTGCGATGGGACTTGAAGTCAGGCTCCTATAAGGTCACTGCTCCCAAGGCCGTTGGCGCCGTATCGGCCATCTCCGGGTCGAGTCGACAGATCATTCGGAAGGCATCAGAGCCAGTCAGCAATAGGGTCAGACCCGAGCCGGGATGGCACAGACATATCATCGCAGTCAGCGATTACCCGCCCACGCGGTCCACTTTACCTCCGCCGTTTACATGGCGAACTCCCACGCTGAGCATCAGGGAGCGGAAGTCGAAATACGTCTGCGGCCCCGCGCTCTGTACCCATAGTCCATTTGAAGACCGTCGGCCATCCAGCGAAGGGTGCCGTCCTCAAGAGAAGGCCAATGGGGCCGGCCCTGGTCGCCGATGGGGAGAAACGCGCGTCGTCATTCCCCGGCCCCAGTAGTGCAAGGATGGCGCGGACTTCCTCCCGAGGGCCGCCGCAGGCGTCCGGCCTTTGGACGAGGCGGTTGTTTTCATTGACGTTCTTCTCATCTCCCGGTCTTTGGAAATAGCAGGCCGGGCTTTTCGTCCGGCCTGTCGGCGCCAGTGATATGTGCTTGAGTGATTTCCGGTCCGGCGGCTGACCTGCCAGCCTGAGCCGGGTCTGGCAGCCACCTGCGCCCCGCTGCCGGTCCAAGGTTGCGGCGGGATCACTGCGGCAGGTGATGCCTGCTGTCCCTTAGGTACACGATGTCCAGGATGGCATCGGCCTGACCTGACGCTTCCACGTACTCTCTATCCGAGGATGACAGCGGGTTGATCTCGACCCACCAGAGATCCCGTGTGAGGTGGTCGGCGCAGACGTACACCGGCCGGCCGTCGTGCGTCAGCAGCGCCTCTTGAGCGGCATCGGGCCTGAGGTCCCGCAGGACTCCGTCCGACAGCCATTGGAGCACTCTCAGCTTCAGGTAGACCGTGTCCGGGTGTTCCTGGTCATCCGGGGACAAGAACCCCTGCCCATCGTCGGCATCCCGGCGCGGAGATAGAGCGCGTCGCCTGCTTCCGCCAAGGACGCCTCCAGGTTTTCCAGGAACCGGATGTAGTGGGCCGCATCCTGTATGGCCTGTTTCCAATCCAAGATTCCGTCTTTTGACATTTTTCCTCCGTGATGTTCGTTTTTCGAGTTTCCAGTGAAACTTTCGCCTTTGAGACCAGCCGCCGAGGCTGGCGTGAGACCTGTTTGTCTTTCCGCACTCCTTAGGAGTGGGGAGGAGTGGGGGTTACGGTCCGGGGCGGGGTCGGCAACAATGGCTCGACCGGAATTGGCGGACACCAGTCCGGGTGGGACAGGATGGCCAGCCGACCAGGCCTGTGAGTCTGCGCTGCCGGTGCGCCGGCCGGGTGGCCGCGAGGTCCTGTTGCTACATGAATTTCACCTCCCTGACATTCTTGTTACCGCCAACGGTTTTCTGCCTATCACCCGGGCCGGGGCGCAGGCGGCCGGATGGACTGATCCCGCCGCGGTGAGGATCTGCCGCGGCGCAAGCGCGGTCAGGGCGTTGGTCTCCTGACCGGCGGTCCGGGGAATTGGCTGCATCGCCGCGAAAATCGACCGCTGTTCGACCGGGACCGGGCTGAAGTCCGCCTGCCGGCTGAATAGCGCTCGCCCCGCTGCTGCCCACTGCCTGGGACCTTTGGTTGTTACGGCTTGCGCTTTTTGTCGGCCAACCAGGGACTCACATGGGGCAAACGCGGTTCCCAGCCTTGTCCACATCCCCTGCGCAGCGCAGACGGCGGCCTTTCGTTACAGGAGTTGGCCCGCTCCCTTTGGAATAAGACGCCGACAGCCGCCGCGCCCGCTTGGTTCACAAACCGGGGGCGCGGCGGCTGTCTGGGCTGACTCGGTTCAAGCGCCGTCTTCGGAAGGGCGGCTCCGCGGCCGGACGGTGTGCCGCGAATCAGGACGGACATCGCTTCCAGCTGCAAGGCCCTCGGGGTCCTCCGGAGTCAGGGTCATTGCTGGAACGAGAACACCGGGAGGCTCCGGTTAACCCGCCTCCGGTGGGGTATGGAAACGGGGGACATTCGTCAGGAGCAAAGGACCACGGAGGGGTCGGCGCCGCTGATTTGGAGCTGCCAGCAGGCGTCGTCACCAGGTCTTGCCGAAGAGTCGTCCCGGGTGTCTACATGAAGTTCACCTCCTGGCAAAAGCAATGGGCGAAAATGACTGGGCTTAAGCCGGATTCCGGACGGTTCCCCAGCCCCGCGGCCTGGGAGAGGGTTGAAAGCGGAGCACCTGAAATTCCCAGGCGCGCCCGGCCCCGAAGGCACAACGGGGCCGGGCGCGCCGGCATATGGTGGCCCTGGCGGATCTGCGGATATTTCCGGTCTGGGGGATTAAGGGTGGAACTGAGGTTGAGCGCGGACTCCAGGGCGCACCCGGCGCCGAGTGATACCCCTGCCGGGCCTCCATTTCCAGGCCGAGATTTTCCTGTCAGCAGCCGGTTGGCGCCGGCAAACGGGACTGGTTACGGTGGCTAATAGTTCTTAAACGGACGGGGAGGATCAGATGGACAGCGTCCAAAGCGGCAGAGAGACCGAGTTTCTGGTTCGGGAGCACCAGGCGATGGTTGCGGATTACATAGGGTCGGTCCTCGACCTGCAGACGCCGGGGCTGAGCGACGAAGAACGAAACCGGTTGGGCCTGGCCCTCCGGTTCGAACTGGAGAATCAACTGGTGCCGGGCCTCTTCGCGGTCGCCGCCGTGATTCTCGAAGCCAACGTCGACACTCTGAATGAGCGGATTCCTGCCTGGATGCATAGGGTGTCAACCCTGCTGCCATCCGAAGCTGGGTTTCTCACCGAGGCAGGACGGAAGGTGGACCCGGAAGGATACGCCCTGGCTATGAAGAACCTGGGTTTGACACCGGACAGGTGCCTAAACCAAAGCCAAGGTGAAATGCGCAGGAGCATGGGGTAAATTTGTGGAGAACTTGGTTAGCCTGTCTTGGATTCAGGGAAGGGTTGGCGATGGGCGTGAGGGAGATTGCCCAGCTTCTCGAACAGTGGGAGATGGATGCCAGGGATTTGCGTCGGCGTATGATTCTGGCGCCCACGCCCCGGGAGCGGGAACGCTGGCACGCCATCTGGCTCTTGGCCCAAGGCTGGACCGCCTCGGCCACGGCGGAGGCACTGGAACGGGACCCTCACACCATTGGCCGCTGGCTGGCCGCCTTCGGCAAGGGAGGGCCTGGGGCCTTGATGTTCGAGCAGTCCGGGGGTTCCCCAGGGCAACCGCATTCTAAAGTCGACCGCGATGGAAGTCCCCAAGTCCATCGGCGCACGGCATCAAACATCCTTCAAACCCTGTCAAAATCGGTTATTTCAAACCGGTCAGGGGTAAAATTGGCTGCTTGCTTCTCGCTCCAAATTAGAATGCGGTTGCCCTGGGGGGTTCCCCCCGCCCTCGGCGAGACGCAACAGACGGAGTTGAAGGCGGCAGTGCAGGAACTGCCCTCCACGTCGGGCATCGGATTGGCCAACGGGAACTGGAAGGGAGTGCGGCAGTTTGTCTCCGAGCAGTTCAGCATCAGGCTGAGCCGCAGCAGTTGCCTGAACTATCTGCAACGCTTGGGATTTGTCCTGAAGCGGCCCAAGAAGCGGCTGGTCAAGGCGAATGACGCCAAGCGGGAGGCGTTCGTGGCGGAGTATGCCGCCCTGTTGGAGGAGGCCCGGCGGTCCGGGGGCAAGATATTCTTTGCCGGCGAGGCCCACTTCCGGGCGGACGCGGAACTGCGGGGCAAGTGGGGGCTCAGGGGAGAGCCGGCGTTGTTGGACTCCACCAGTCCGCGGCGTGGGGAGAAGGCCAGCTACTATTCGGCGGTGTGCTTGGAGACCGGGGAAGTGGAATGGATGGAACTGGAGGGGAACAGCAACGCCGGGATCTCGGCTGTCTTCCTGAGGCAACTGAGGGAGAGGCGCCCTGGACCATTGAACGTGATTTGGGACAACGCCCCGGCGCGCCGGGGCGAGGCCGTGCGGGAGTACCTGCGGAGGCCCGGCCTGGGGCTGGGGTTGGTGAACCTGCCGGGATACAGCCCGGACTTCAACGCCGATGAGGCAATCTGGGGCTGGGTGAGGGAGGAGGCGACCGGAAACCCGTGCCTGGGAACCAAGGATCTGGTGCAGCAGAAGGTCAGCCACTTCCTGGCCGGGCTGGCCAGCCGGAAAGAGGAGGTCAAACGCCGCTGCCGGACCGTCCTGCAATCAAGGGCTGGGCGGCTCGTACGAGCCGCCCAGCCCAATTCCCAACGCCCAGCAAATGCACATCCCACCTTGGCTTTAGTTTAGTATTGCAACGACGACTTTAACTTGCGACGCTTGACGCTAGGTATCGGAGGGCGGTGTGGCCCCTGACAGGGGTATGTAAAAACGAGATTATAGCTACGAACCGTCCCCGCCACCCCTGGATTCCCGCCTACGCCGGAATGACCGAATGGGCCTGGTAGTAAGCATTTGGGGACGATTTTGTATCTGAGCATGCCTAACCTACTATCCGGTCTCACGATCAACTGCGTAAGTCTCAAAATAAAATACATACCCCTGTCAGCGGTGTGGCCCTCCTCCTTTGAACGTCGCTCCTATCTGGTACAGGCAAACATCTGGGTTTAGCTTGGTAGGCCGTCGTTGTAATACTACAGCCTGTTTACATTCAGAACGGATTTTCGGTATAATTGAGCCTGCGAAAGGAGGCTCAATTTGGTCAGAACCAAGCTGACTATCCGCCAGTGGAAGCTCATTGAACATCTGCTTCCGGGCAAGCCCGGCGACCCTGGCCGCACTGGCTCCGACAACCGCAGGACTCTTGAGGGTATCTTTTGGATCATGCGGACCGGCGCTCCTTGGCGTGATCTGCCGGAACACTTCGGCAAGTGGATTACAGTATACCAACGCTTTCGCCGTTGGGAAATAAACGGCGTTTTCGACCGCATCTTCGAGGCCACCAACGGAGACCTCGACCTGCGCTCCGTGCAGGTGGACGGTAGTTTCGTCAAGGTCCACCAACACGCCGCAGGCGCCCCAAAAGAGGCCGCCCGCCCGGCGACTCCAGGATACATCAAGCCATCGGAAAAAGCCGAGGTGGGCTGACTACGAAAATCATGGCGCTGGTGGACCGGGCCGGGAGACTGGTCCGGTTCACCATAAGACCAGGAAACGCCGCCGAGAATCTTGAGCTCGCAACTCTTCTCAACGGCGTTCACGCCAACGAGGTCATAGCAGACAAGGCTTACGACTCGAATGCCATTCGTTTTACCCTCGTCAACAACGGAATTATAGCGACTATTCCGCCCAGGTCAAACAGGAAAGAAAAACCGGAGTACGACAAGAACAGCTACCGGACGCGGCATCTGGTGGAGAACCTGTTCGCCGATCTCAAGCAGTTCCGGGGCATAGCCACCCGCTACGCCAAGCTGGGGGCGCGGTACGCGGCCTTCATCAACCTGGCCGGGTGGTATCTGGACACGAAGGCGGCACAGCGGGGGCCGTCGCCCTACAGCCAAGTACAGGGAATGGCGGCTATGGTAAAATAGGCCAAATTTAATAAACAGCGAAGCCCGCCCCTGGCAGGGCAGGCCTCGGCGGAAACTATGGGGACCCTCAACAGTTCCCATAGTATTGGCCTTAGACTAACTTTGTCAACGGCCCTCCGCCCTCGCTGGTGGAGGGCCGTATGCGTTGGTGCCTACGCTGTGGCAAGGCTTTTTGCCTTACGTTCAAACTGGTCTGTCTGCGGTGCAACACTGAACTGTTTTGGGCGAGACTGTGGGCAAAATAAGGCCCCGGTTAGCCCGGCCCTTCATCCTCGTCGTCTGAAAAGCCGTCGATGTCATCGTCCAACCATCCCTGCTTGCGGGCCATCTGGAGAATGACTTGGAGAAGCTGCTGGACATCCCTCTGGTATTCCTTGTGCTGCTCATGGTGTTGTTCCAAGTATGCGTAAAACTGCTTCCTTTGCTCATCCAATCGGGTTTCTACGCTCATGGTGTAGTTGATAAGTAGCCTTTGCCCCTCTATCAACAGCTCTGTTCCTCTCTAGACTGCCTTTAGCCGCGCTTCTTCGCTCGGTGTCATGGCTGCTTATCTCCCAAAGCTTTCTGCCTCGCCACGGAGAATAGCATGGCGTCTTTACAGCGGTCAAACCGGCGGGTTCAGTCAGAAGACGAAAACTACGAGTCGCTCCCATCAAGCTCAAACGACACAGTGAAGGGCCGGGCGGGGTCTTGCATGGTGTTCTTGAAATACAGGGCAGCTTGTAAAAGCGTGATCAGTTGGTTGATAGCCACGCTGCTTTCGTTTTGCGGGATTGCGTGATTCTCTGTCCACCATTCGTTACAGGAAGGACATCGGGAGGGCACCTGAAACCCTGGAGCGACGGGATACAAGAACACGCTGCCACACTTCGCACAGGTGACGCGGATGTGAAGAACATCTCCAGGCTCAAACAGAAACCTTGTCTCCTTGACCATGTGGGCACCTACCCAAGAAACCAGAATACCAGCCAAATCGCGATGGCGATCGGTATGGCCGATAGTATCATGCCGAACAGCATGAGACCAAAACAGGCTGGAATGGCCAACAGGGCGCCGCATACATCCCGAATCGCTCTCATCAGCAACGGCCATAGGAGTTGGCGAGCGGCCCGCCCTTGTACCCCGACGCCAGATTGTGCCCAGCGCACAGCACGTCGACGACAACCTCGGCATGGTGGAACGAGTCGTTCAGATAGCCCTCTCCCTCGCACAGGCGAGTGATCTGGCGGGCTGCAATCGTCATTTGCTGGAAAGCGCCGGGGTCCTCGCGGGACATCACCGCAGGCAGCAACAGATGACCCAGCGCCCGGTGCATGGCCCACTTCTCCCCTGCCTCGGCCCGGTCCCGGTAGTACCCCAACCAGTTGGCGACATTGGCCCCATTTTTCGGTTGTAGCTCTCCCGGCTTTCCCTGAGCAATCGCGTAGGCGCCCTCAACGAGCCAAGCATACCCGCCACACACTTCCTCCATGACCTCGGCCTGTGGAAGCTGTGCTGGGGCCAGCGTGGGACTCGGAGCCTGTGTTGCGGTGGGCGGCAGAGTCGGGGCCGGTCGTGGTGTGCGGGTGGGCCAGGGGACCTGTGTCGGCACCGGGGTCCCGGTGGGCGCTGGCGGCGGCTCCGGGGGCGGCGGGCAGACTGGCGTGTAGTACAGCGTTGGCGAGACACTGCTTTTGGCCGGCCAACTGTGACGGGCTGGCGGATAATACAGGCAAAGACGCTCGGAAAACTCGTGCTCGCTTGCAACATTGTCCTCGTAGCTTGTCGGAGGGCTGCTGTAGCGGAGCCGGACAGAATGTTGCCCCGATGAACCGAAAATGTGGAATCTTCCTCCCCGCCCTACATTTTGCACCGTTCTTGCTTCCGCCCAATCAGGGTCCTTTGCCAACTGAGCGCGAGTAGGAACTTCATGCAACTCAGGCTTGAACAAGGAAAGACACAGCGCAGTGAGGCGGACATGGGTCGGAGTAATAGTGCAACCCGCTTCCCGCAACGCTGGGGCATCCACATCATCGTTGAGTTAGCAGGTGGAAGGGACCAATCTGGAGGTGCGTCTGCTGGCTAAGTGACGAATCGCTGAAAATCTCCAAGGCCACGCCTGTATTGCTTGGGGGATCGTCCATTCGGAACTCAAAGTAGGCGTTGTAGACAGTCCCATCCCCACCAGGAACTTCGAAGACATACGGCGGACCAAGAGCGACTGCATTGCCTTGGGGGATACGTGGAGAAGTTCCTTGGCCGAAGACCGTGGAGCAAGCAACCATGAGAAGGAATAATGCGGCGAGGATAAGCAGACGGCTCATGCGGGTGCCCCCTTGCGGCGAGGGTCGGGCGTCTCTGCACAAGCCACCGGAGTCCACAGTCCAAAAGGGGGCACAAGTGCCCATTCCTGGCCTTTGGACGTGGAAACCGGCTCGTGCAGAGCAAGGGGGAGTTTACAGGTTAAGGGGCTGAATGTAAACAGGCCCTAGTACCGTTTCCACTTGAATATGCCTTATATCGGATATCTGTTAATCATTCCCGCGCAAGCAGGAATCCAGAGTTAGAGGCAGCCTTCCAGTATCAATAAATCTAACTGGAAACGGTACTAGGCCGGGGATCAGCTGGGATGAGGAGCGCAACCGGAAGCGGAAGGCGCTCTGGAACTCGTTGGCGGCGGCCAAGATGACCCGGTTCCGGCTGGACATACTTCTGCGGGACCAGGTTACGGGCTTGGGGTTGGAGATGAGGATCGAGCTGGCTCTCATCACCTGTTTCAACGAATCGCTGCCCGGTCCCGGGGAGAACTGGGACGGGCGCCGCCGATACCGGGAGATGGAGCTTCGGCTCAACCGGCTCCAGTGGGTGGAACGGGAGCAGGCCAAGGAGTACACCGGGGTCAAGGGTGCTTGGAACTGGCTCTGGGGCCGGGGCCGGCCCACCGGCAAGGAGCTCTTTGAGAAGATGCTCCGGGACTCCGGCGCCATGCCCATGGCGATGCGGGACGGACGGGAGGTGGACATTCTCCAGGAGGTCATCTGGCACTCCGGGATGTCCCTTGGAGACTTCTGAGCGGGCCGTTTTCGGGGCCCGGTGGGGCTGCACCGGCGAGGGGGCGACACGCAGATCTGCGACACAGGGCTGGAATTCAGGTCGTTTAGAGGGCCTCATGGCGCGCGCGGGTGTATAGGTAAGAGAATGCCCCAACGTATGTTCTGAGATTTCGCTTACGAAACCCGTAATTCCGTAGCTGGCCCCTAGCTGAGATTATGTTCTGGTTTTTGACCCCGTCCCGGGGGCAGGGCCACACTAGGCCCTTATAATAGAAATCAAAGCTGCTTTATGGCTATTTATATGTTCTGATTTTTGACCCCTCTGGCGTGTCGCAAATATGCGACACGCGGCGGCGATTCGGGGGCATTTGGCCGGGCGTTCCCGCCCCGCCGCCGGGCGGGGCATCCGGGACCTGGGGGGTGCTTGGGTTTTCCTGATCTCGGGGCTTTCTTGGGTCTTGGCCGGGGCTGAGTTATCGGGGCGGCTCCGGCCCTTTTGTTGGGGCGGTGTTGTGGATTACCTGAGGGAGAGGGAGGGTTGGGCGATGCGATGCGGGGCGGTTGGAAGCGGCCCTTTTGGAAGACCGGCCCGCGGTTGCGGGCCATTTTTCTGCCGGTTGGGTTGGTCTTGCCCGGCATGGTTGAGTTGGGGGCACCGGGCGGTCCTGGGCTGCAGTGGCCCGGGCTCGCCCAGGCCCGCGCGCTCCGGCTGGCCCGGGCTCGCCCAGCGCCCGCGCGCTCCGGCTGGCCCCGGCTCCCACACCGGGGCTTGGGTGCGCGGCAATGAGGGCGGTCGTGTGCTGGGCCGGCCGCAGCCTCCCTTGGCTGCGGCCGGCGGACACGGACTCGCCTGGGGTGGTTTACAGGCTGGGGCAGGGGCTCTGCTGGTCGCCTGACAGGGGGGCGGGCTTTTGTCCGGTGATGGCGGTGAGCAGAGCGGACCTGGCGATGGTGGCTGGGGCCCAGACGGTGAACAGGGCGGCGTGGACGGAGATTCTGGTGAGGCGTGCGATGAGGTGAGCGGCCCGGTGGGGGGTGTCCTGGCGGTGGTTGGAGATGAGGCGGAGGTGGGATTCGAAGGTCTCGGCGGCCTTTTGGCGGGGGTGGGAGATTTTCGTGGCTGCTCCTTCACGGTGTTGGAGCGGCCGGCCCCGCCGCTTGGTCCGCACGGCGGCGGAGGGGCCAGCGCTCTGCTTTGATTGGGCTGAGGGCCGTGATGAAGAGGAGTTCGGAGCCGGGTGCCCGGCGATGCCGGGGTTCCCGGGCTCATCCGCTGAGCTGCGGGGGTCTCGGTTCCGGGGTTTGCCGCCCCGGGGCGCTGTTTTCGTCCTGGGGAGGCGGCCGGGCGGAGGCGCGGGAAAGGCGATTTGAGACCCCTGAAGGGATGGGAGGTGGACTTGGGGATTGGGGATGGCCCGGTTGTGAAAATCGTCTCTCAGGGCGTCCTGTGGGCCGCCCGGCGGTCTTTCGGGGTGGGGCGGTGCCTTGGTGCTCCGAGCGCTGGCGGGGTGTGGCCTGTCGGCCGGGTTTCCGGGATTGAAAAAGAGCGGGACACTTGAGATCCCGGTCTTGGATCATGAAGGTCTTGTGGGTTCGGGGGATCATTCCCCGCCCGGTGGTATGACGGTGTAGCCGTCCGGGGATCTTTCTTGGTTGAGTATGTGCCGCATGAGCGGTGACTTGG
Organism: Dehalococcoidia bacterium; assembly: GCA_965197575.1. Taxonomy (GTDB): domain Bacteria; phylum Chloroflexota; class Dehalococcoidia; order Lucifugimonadales; family UBA3495; genus VXOI01. The sequence continues at coordinate 2,506,321 of OZ240214.1, read as the reverse complement.
GGGAGAGTATGACCTCGGGCTTCTGGTTCTCGGTGCTTGTGCTGAGTTCTTCGAGTCTCTCCAGTTGGCGCAGTGCTGTTCTCAGGCCGGAGAAGCTCAAGCTGCTGTACATATTGATTTTCTTGAGCCTGGGGCTGTTTTGGAAGCTCTCCTCGTTCAGTTTGATCCTGTTGCTTGAGATGCTCAGTGATTCGAGTGCTGGCAGGTTTGCGAAGGTGTCGGGTTGGATTGTTGCTCCTTTGCCTTTTATCTGCAGATATTCGAGCTTGGGGAGGTTGCCGAACTGTGCCATGGTGCTGCGGACGGGTTTTCTCTCTCCACTGTTTCCTTCTGTCCAGTAGATGACCAGTGCTGGCAGCTTGGGGAATCCGCCCAGCGCGTGCTTTTCGATGTGAGAGTTTTCGCCCAGTTGAAGTTCCAGGGTATTCAGCTTGGGTAGTTCTGCTGCGAAGCCCGTGCTGATTGTAAGGTTCCCCTCCGAGTGGATGTGGAGTTCTTCCAGGTTTCCCAGTCCGGTCAGGGTGCTTGGCGCGATGGTCGTGGAGCCGTTGCCGGTGTATATGCTGAGCGTTCTCAGCTTCTGCATGCCGAAGAACGTGTGTGCGGGTATGGTTGTCCTGTGCTCATCCGTTGTATCCAGGCTCAGTACCAGCTCTTCCAGGTTGACCAGTCCGTCGAGGTCGCCCGGCTAGGGTGCTCCTGACAGGGAGATGCGCAGGCTTCCGTTCAGCCGGAACAGTTCCTCGTTGGTGATGATGCGGCAGCTTGAGATCTGCAGTCTTGTCAGGAGCGTCTGTTGCACGTTGGGGCTGCGTCGGCAGATGTTGTCCGTGGGCCGGACTCTGGGCGGAGGCGGTAGGGTGCTGGTGGGTGTTGTCTTTTTCGAGGGTTCTCCTGCCGCGATCCGGGTGGGTGTTGGCAGTTCCCGTGTAGCTGTTGGCTTGGGCGTTTCCGTAGGCGCGTTTTCCGCTTTCAGGGTCTGGATTTCCTTTTGCAGCTGCAGGATTCTCTGGTCGGAGCGGTCCGGGTCCGCGTCGGGCGCGGGGGGTGTACCGGTGTTGCAAGCGATGCTGCAGGCGATGGTCAGCGCCAGTGCTGCGGTCGTCGTCGCGGCTTTTTTCAGGAGACTCATGCTGGGGCGCCTCCGGTGTTGGATTTCCGGCGGTTGCCGGTCACCGTATTCTCTCACGGGTGTTGACGGTGGCTTTTGCTCCGTACCCCGGGGGTTAATCGGTGAGTATGAAGATCGTTTCTCCGGGGGCTTTGGGGGTGGGCCGGGTGCCGGGTGCCGGCTACTCTGTTGATTCCGGGCGTTTGGATCTCCCTGAGGCGGGCCGGAGGTGGGGGGTGACGGTGTGGAGGGCCAGGATGACCTTGTCGAGTTCGGCGACGGCGTCGTAGAAGTTTTCCTCCGGCGCCGAGATTTTGATGAGTCCCTTGCCCAGGTCGATTTCGAGCCCGTGGGCCTGTTCGAGGTCCCTGAGCAGCCGGAAGGCGGGAGCGGCAGGGGCGTCCTGGCCCAGGGAGAAGAGGAGTCCGGCGACCGCGCCGGCGTCGTCTATCGTGGCGCGTTGGCCGCCGGTGGAGACGCTTATGACCACGAGGGCTCCCTCGTTGTCGCGGAAGGGGAGGCGGATGAGACAGCCCTTGTCCGTGGATTTGGACAGCCGGGTTTCCTCTCCGAGCTTGGCGCGTATCATGTCCAACGTCTTTTCGCAGTCCATCGTTATTGCCCCTTGCTGCTTTGTCCGGTTATGTACCGGGGGTGGTGGTGGTTTGCCTCGGACTCCGCCCGTTCCATGTCGGATTATTTGAAAGATTCTCTTTGCTGGAAGGCGTCTCAGCCCGGCTTTGCCGCAGCCTCCCGGGTTTCCCGGTGGTATTTCGCTAAGTCCCGGTGCAACCGCTTGAGGGTGAAGCTGAATACTTTCCGGGCCGTCCGCCTGACCGGCGTGAGGAGCTTCCTCTGACGGCCGCCATCCTCTTCTCTCTTCCTGTCTCTGCGAGTTGCTCACTCGGCGGCCCGCCGCGGTTGTCCGGCGTGGTAGACAGCCAGTCCGGTTTCGTTCGTGCTTGTTCTTCCCTCTCAGGAAAGTGCCCGGTCTTGTCGCCGCCGGTTCAGATCTGGCCGCCGTTCCGGCCGGTGAGGGCGACGCCCTCTATTTCCCCGAACCGGAAGCAGCAGGGGTGAGCACCGAAGTGGTGGGGCGGCCCGCCCTCGATGAAGAGGACCTCGTTGCCCTCCCGGGTCACGAGGAAGTCGGCGGTGAAGTGGCCGCCGGTGCTGTCTTGTTCCTCCAGGAATTTGATACGCAGGGGTGAGAGGTTCCAGAGGAAGGGGGTTTTGGCGTTGGCGGTCAGGGATTCGGTGAGTTGCCGCACAGTGGTCAGGTGTTGCTCGCAGCGGGTCAGCGGCCGTTGGGGGTAGTAGCTGGAGATGTCCTGCAGCGCTCCGCCCAGGACGAAGGCCCGGTGCTCGACGGGGTAGCCGTCCTCGATCTGGGCATCGAGCCAAGGGCGTTGCCAGACTGGGACCCCCTCCCTTGGGTGTTCGAACAGGATGTCGAAGGCTCTGGGGTCGTCGAGGTAGAGGAGGGTGAAGTCCGGGCGCCATTCGGGTTTCCCCTGTCCGAGCCGGAGCTTGACCTCGAGGGGGGAGCAGAAGTCGAAGCGGACCATATGGCGGGGTTTCAGGTTGTCTTTGATCTGTGCGAGGGCCTTTTTGAGCCGTTCGTGGTGATCTCCCGGGATGTCGAACCTGGTCCAGTCCTCCCGTTTGATGGTGGTTATGCGCTCGGCGGGGACGTGGGGGATCTGGGCCTTCCGGCAGAGTTCGAGCCAGTCCTGCAAGGAGACGGGGCAGAAGTTGCCGGTCTCCGGGGTTATGGGGATTGGGGAGGGGGCTCCGGCCCGACCGGTTTCGGGACCTTGTATTTCTGCGGGACGCCGGGCCTCCTTGATGTTCGGGGAGGTTCGGGCTGGGTTACGGGTTGGTGATGAGGTCGGAGGTATCGTCGGCGTGGCTGCCGCGCAGGGCGCAGTGGCGGCAGCGTTTGCATACGGGGTGGAGGCCGTTGTACTGGGGATGGGGTTGGCTGCACCAGGCCGCGTCTTGGTCTTGGCACCTGGGGCAGCCGTCGCAGCGGCGGTATCCGGTCCCCTGTCCCTGCTCGGTCCGGGGCTTGAGCTCTGTCACCATGTTGTTCTCCTTTGTGCTCAGGCGGGGCGCTCTTCCGGATTACAGGGGTGGGCGCCGGCACGTTTGGTTCATTATACCCTGCGCTCCGCCGGGGCCTAGCCTGGCTTAATTTCCGGCCTTTGGGTCTGGCCCGCGGCGGTTTCAGCGGTAGTGCATGTAGAGATAGGCTGCCCAGTCCAGCAGGCCGGGCACGCTTTCGTGGCCGGCGGTGGACTGGAAGCCGAGCGGAGTCTGCTCCGGCCGCTTGACCCTGTTGTCGGCCCAGCCGAGGGCTCTTTCGGCGTTCCTGGATATCCAGTCTTGGTGTTCGTGCCTGACGCTGGACAAGGTCTTCTCGATTGCGCCTTGGAGGAACGGGGCCACCGGGGGCATCTGGTGCCGGGTTACTCCCGGCCTGGCCGCGGGTATTTCGGTTTTCGGGCCTTGGGCCTGGTCCACTCCCGCTCTATTCCCAGCGTCCTTTCCGGGTGGTGGCAGGTTTCGGGGCCGATGCGGGCCCCTGGTTATTTCCCGTTGCAGCCCGGACGCCCCGTTTTCCGCCGGCTCAACCGGCGTTCTCCTCTCACGGCCTGAAATCGCCCTTTACGCCCCTTTCCGGGGGGCAATAATTACCCGCCTTTGACCCCCCGAAGCCCGGTACGGGCCGCCACAGGCCGCGTGGCGGCATCCTGAGTCGGCTTCCGGACCCCCGTTGGGGCGGCTCCGCCCCGCGGGATCAGTTCGTGGACCAGTTCACGTGCTTGCAGGTTTCCGCTTGGCAGTTGCTCTGCACCGGTTCCCCCGCCCGGTTCAACTGGGTCTTGGCGGCGAATTCCAGGATGCTCGGGCCAAGCACTTGGCGCAGGTGACCAGGCCATCGCCGATGTTCAAGACGTATTCCCTGCCGCACCCGGCGCAGATTTCCTCTTTGCACCCGTCGCAGGTCAAGATGCGTCCGCACCAGTCCCGGGCGATTATCATTACCGGCCCGGCACCGGCCCGGCGCCTTGGCCCCATCTGAGCGGGGGTGCGCTGGGGGGGAAGCGAGTAGCGTGACGCGAGGCGCTCGCCCTCGGCCCTTTCCCCGGGGTCCGCGGCGTCTTTCAGTTCTTCCGCCATTTCCTGCCAGACCAGGCGTTTTGCCTCGTACCGGTCCAGCCCAGCCATTTCGTGGGACGTTGCCAGGAAATTTCCGTGCGGCATTTTGCTTTCTCCTTTCTTGCGCTCATCATGGCTTGGGTCTCCTTTGGCTTGCTTTGTTCCGGTCCGCTCGCCCCCGCCAGGGTCCCCGGTCGTAGCTGGGCCTTCCCTCCGGAAAGCTCCGCCCCGGAAAGCTCCGGCTGGGCTGGTCCTCTATGACGGCGCTCAAGACGCCGGAGCAGTTGACCGGCGACAGAGGGGGCAGAGCCTTGGTTCTCTTGGGCCACGCGGTCTCCGTGGGCTTCCCGGAGCTCCAGGGCGGCGTCTCGGGCCGAAGGCGGTCCCCAAGTATTTGATGAAGCGTCCGGTGTCGTACCACCAGCCGCCTTCTTCGGGGCTTCCGTAGGCCCGATCCATCAGGTGCTTGTTGACGCAGTTCAAGGGGGTCCTCCTCTTGGCCGCTCCAGAGCTCCCTGCCCGCTCCAGCCCCTGGCCGGTTCCTTGGCCGGCTTCCTTATCGCCGGCGGCGAGGGCAATCCAGCCTGGCGGGTTGTCCGGGTCTCCCGGGTAGTAGAGGGGTGAGAACGGACATTCTCTCCCGTGTCCTTCGGAGCGGTATCGGGCGTATGCGTGGGTGTGGCCGCATTCGCATCGGCCGTACATGGTGCAGGCGCGCCGTTGGTCCTTTTCCCTCTGGCCCTGCTGGCTCATCCACACCCTGTATTTTTCTTCCGCCAGCCGGTAGGCGTCGGCGTGGGAGGGTGTTTTCTTCAGCTCCCTGGTATCCAGGAATTGAAGAATCATGTGGGTCTTGACCTTCGGCGAGAAATGTTCGTCCGGCATGGGTTGTCCTCCTTCGGAGGGGGTTAAGCCTGTCTTGGCAGCCCGGCTTCTCCAGTCCGGGACCTGCCAGGCGCCGTTCCCCTTGCCTTCGAGCTCGATCTCGCGGCCGCAGTGGACGCATTTGCGGTAGTAGCCTGCGGCGTCGCGGCACAGGTGCAGGGTGCCCCCTCGCTTGGGCCAAGCTGAGCAGGCCCGAGTCGACATATTCCGGCAGGCTGGGGTTCCGCCAGTCCTCCGCGGAAGCGCCGGCCCGCCTCTGTGCATCTATGCTTCCGTACCTCGGCCGTACCTCGGCGCGTCTGTGCCCGGCTGCTTGGCTGCGTCCCTGACGCGGCTCCGCCCCGCCGCCCGCTGCGTGTTGCAGGAGCGGCGGGGCGGTTTTTCTCTTCTCGGTATTCCCCGTCTTTTGGTTCCGGCCCGGGATTCCCGCGGGGCCTCCCGGCCGTCCGCCGTTCCGGACCCTGTTTTAGGGGCTTGGGATTCCCGGTCCTGCTTTTCGGGGCGTGGAATTCCCGGATACTGTTTCCGGGGGTTGGCATTCCTGCCCCACATTTTCGGAGCTTGGAATTCCCCTGCCCCGATTTGCCCTTGGGCGCTGCCCGGAATTCCTCAGCGGATATTTCGCCCGAAGAGTCCCCGTTGTTGCCGGTTGTCGTCTCTGGTTTCCGGAGGGGCTTGGCCCTTTGGGACTCGGGGTGCCTTGGGAGTCCTGTTCCCGTCCGGGTAGCGGGCCTTGAACTGCTTGGCGAGCCCGGCGCCCATGACGCCCACGCAGTTGACGGGGTCGGCCAGCACCTGGGCCTTCGAGTCGAACATGTTTCCCCTGACAGTGATGAACTTGGCCATGGCCTCTTTTCCTGTTCCTCCTATCGTTTCGTCTCCGCGGGCCGGCGCTTACGTGCCTCTCGCACCGGCGCGTCCGTACGTCTGTGCTTGGCCGTGTCCCTGACGCGGCTCCGCCCCGCCGCCCGCTGCGTGTTGCAGGAGCGGCGGGGGTTTTTCTCTTCCCGGTATTCCTCGCCTCTTGGTCTCGGCCCCGGGATTCCCGCGGGGCCTCCGGGCCGTCCGGCATTCCGGACCCTGTTTTAGGGGCTTGGGATTCCTGACCTCTTTTCCGGGGCTTGGCGGGCCCTGGGCGGCGGGCTGTCCGGCCCGGGCGTTCTCGGCCTTTGGGGACTCGGGGGACCCTGGGATTCCTGTTCCGGTTTTCAGGGGCCGGGGTTTCCTGGGCCGGAGTTCCCGGCCGGTTCGCCTCCGGCGCCTCGCCCCTTGGGCCCGGTTCTTCCGTGGCCCGGGCGTCCGGCGCTGGCGCTTGGCCGGCCTTGGTATCAGGGTCGCCGCCCCGCGGGTTCGTGGGTTCGTAGCCGCCTGCCCCGCGCCGGTCTCCCCGGTCCCGCCCCTCTGGCGTCTTTGGGCCGGCCGCGGCTCCTTGGGTCCACCCGGTCCGGGGAGATCCGGTCCACCTTGGTCTGGCTCTGTTGTTGCCGGGTTGAGGCGGCGAACATGGCGATGTTGTCTTGAATGACCTGCTGGCAGTTATCCTGGGCTCCCGAGTTCCAGAACATCCCCGTCATCTCGGCCATGGCCATCCGGCTGGCGTAGGAGAGCCGGTCGGTCCGGGACCTGAGGCGTTGGCCGTCGACCTCCCACTTCCGGTCCAGCCTGTCGCTGGCGATGGCCTCGGCTATCTCCCCCGGCTCTGGGCGGTGTGGTGTTCGTCGGCGGTCCAGGTGTGCCGGAGCCCGTCGAAAATGAGGCGCCACCCGGTGGTGGAGAATTCCGGCATGGAGCGTTTGATCATGGACATGTAGCGGTCGGCGGTCTCGTTCACCAGCCCGAACACGGGCTTGCCCTGCTCTATGTCCGAGAGCCGGTTGACCGGCGCCTGGGGCCCTTGGGCAGGTTCACCACCCTCTTCGCCTGATTTCCCGTTGTCATTGGCTCACTCCCCGTCTGGCGCCCGGTATTCCTGTGGTACCCGCGCCGGGCATTCCCAATCAGGCTATCAGGGGAGTTGCCCCTCCCCGTTGTAATGCAACCGGGATTTTCTGTCCCACGGTCCGCCGGGAAAGACGGCGTATTACCGAGATACGGCGCCGCGGCCATTCTGGGCTGGATTACCACATATCGCGCCACGGGCCGGAACTGGGCGAGACCGAACCGCTGGTATACGTGGACTACACCAACAACAACGGCAGAACCTTCACAGACACGGAGGTGGAGCCGAGCGTGCTTTATGTGTACAGGGTGAAGGCGGCGGTTAACTTTTTCGGGGATCTTGGCGAAGCGCCCAGCGCCTTGACGGTCAAAATGTCGGGCTCGGATGGCATCGTGGAACCCGGTTCGCCCGCTCCGGCGGAGACCAAACACGCCGGCGGCGGGCCACCACGAACGCGAAGATTCTGTCGACTGGCGTCCTCCAGAAACCACGACGAATGGCAAGGAAATCAAGATCGTTTGTACGGCGTTGGCTTTTTGACAGGCCAAGGCTCCAGGGCGCGTCGATCACAGCTAAACCGAAGCCAAGGTTAAATGCGAGAAGCATGGAGTAAAGTTGTAGAGGTATTAGGTTAGTCTGTCCTGGAGTGAGAGAGAGGTTGGTGATGGGTGTGAGGGAGATGGAGCGGTTCCTCGAACAGTGGCGGATGGATGCCAGGGATTTGCGCCCGCGGATGATTCGGTCGCCGACGCCCCGGGAGCGGGAACGGTGGTACGCCCTGCTGCTGGCCCAAGGCTGGACGGGTTCGGCGCAGGCTTCAACCGTTGAGGAAGGGGCAGACCAGCAGCAGCCCGAGACGCTGACGCTGTTCTAAGGGACGGTCTGCGCAGGACGCTGACCGCAACATACCAGGGGCAGCCATCGTATTCAAACGGTGGCCGCCCCTGCCCGTCCATGTATGCGGCCTTTCTTGCGTTTTCAGCTAGAGCCACCGCCCCCCTTCCGGTGTATGAAGCCCTTTTTTGTTGCCCCGAAACCTCTCTTCGTCGACGGACCTACTCACACGTCTCGCTTCCACCGATGGGGAGAGTCACCGGGCTCCCAGACACGATGAAGTAGTCACTCGGCTGCAGAGTCAAGGTCACGCTGCCGTTGCACTTGGCAGCCCCCATCAGCGATTGAGTGTACCTTTCGCCTATAGCAAATCCAGCCAGCAGAATTCCTGAACTTGAGGGTCCCGCCCCGTACCCTCCAGTTACATTTGTGTACGTGTACCTGACTACTGTCGGCACCCCTTTGTACGTCTGTACGTCTTCCAGCGAGTCGAAATGATCTTCTCCTCGTCAGGCCCGCCGACATTAATGCTGTATCTAATTGTGCCTCCAACTATATTGGAATCTCCGCTGCTGAAACTCACTGCAGGCTTGGCAATCCCGCTGTCTCCCACGTCCAAGTCCGGGAAGCTCGGCAGGAGGTTGCCCGTGTGAGTCCGGATAGCCTCTCCTCCGGCCGCATCCTGGTCGTAGCTGACAGTACCACATCCACTTGAATATGATGGTTAGATTAGCAAACTACAAGATTGTTCCCTCTACCCGGTTCGAGGAAGAGGGTCCAGGTGATTCACGAGGCAACTTATCACTTCCACGTGGACATAGTACTAAACCAATACCAAGGTGAAATGCGCAGAGGCATAGGGTAAATTTGTGAAGGAACTGGGTTAGCTGGTCTCTGGAGTTGCGAGGGGTTGGTGATGGGCGTGAGGGAGATAGACTGGTCTCTGGAACAATGGCAGATGGGAGTCAAGGACTTGCGGCGGCGGATGATTCTGGCGCCGACGCCCCGGGAGCGGGAGCGATGGCACGCCATCCTGCTCCTGGCCCAGGGCTTGACGGCAGCGGCCACGGCGGAGGCGGGACCCACACACCATCGGACGATGGGCCGGACGATGGGCGTCGGCCTTCGGCGAGGGAGGGCCTGCGGCCCTGATATTCGAGCAGGCCGGTGGCTCCCCCCCGCCCTTGACGAGGCGCAGCAGGAGGAGTTGAAAGAGGCGGTACAACGACCGCCCGCCACGCCGGGCGTGGAATTGGCCAACTGGTGTTGGAAGGTGGTGCGGCAGTTTGTCTTGGAGCGCTGCGGCATTGAGTTGAGCCGCAGCAGTTGTCTGAACTGCCTGCACCGCTTGGGATTTGCCTTCAAGCGGCCCAAGAAGCGCTTGGTCAAGGCTGATGCGGCCAAGCGGGAGGCCTTCGTGGCGGAGTACGCCGCCCTGCGGGAGGAGGTGGGACGCACTGACGGAAAGATATTCTTCGCCGATGAGGCCCACTTCCGGGCGGACGCGGAACTGCGGGGCAAGTGGACGCTGCAGGGAGAGCCGGCCTTGGTGGACTCGACCAGCCCACGGCGCGGCGAGAAGGCCAGCTATTACCCGGCGGTGTGTCTGGAGACCGGCGAGGTGGAATGGATGGAACTGGAAGGGAACAGCAACGGCGAAAGCTCCGTGGACTTCCTGGAACAGTTGTGCCGGAGGCACGGCGGGCGGCTCAACGTGATCTGGGACAACGCGCCGGCGCACCGGGGTCCGGCGATACGGTCATACCTGGAGACCCCCGGCCTGAACCTGCGGCTGGTGAACCTGCCCGGCTACAGCCCGGACTTCAACGCCGATGAGGCGTTCTGGGGCTGGGTGAGGGAGGAGGCGACGGCCAACCTGTGCCTGGGGAGCAAAGCCCTGGTGCAGGAAAGGGTCAGCGCCTTCCTCGACGGGCTGGCCAGCCGGAAAGATGAGGTCAAACGGCGCTGCCGGACCGTCCTGCAATCAAGGGTTGAAGCACTCCTGCAAGACTCCCAGCCCGATTCCAAGCCTCCGGCAAATGCGCATTTCACCTTGGCTTTAGTTTAGGTCCCCTCAAGTACATTGTGGACATCGTATCCCTCGCTCTGGCCAGTTGCTGATTCGAAGGTCTGCACCTCTACCGGCAAGTTGCGAGCCACTACGCCAGGAATTCATAGAGCTGGAGGTTCCGCTCCAACCTAGTCTGGAAACGGGCCATCACCTCGGATCGATGTTCAACTCTCTGGCCTGTATATAGCTGCTCCAGGCGTCTTCCAAGATCGCCTGGAAATGCCGACCGTCGATGCGTGCGATCTCTCGCACGTTGGCCAGAAGCTCGGGCGAGACCCGGCTGGAGAATTTCTGTCGTTGGGCGGCCACGACGCGCTTCTCCTTCTGTGTTGACTGATGTAAACCAACCTCGTCGTCCTCGTCGGGGCTCTCAAGGGAAGTGAGAACGGTATCGCCTAGACGAGAATAGGGGAGAACGTGACTTGCTAGGCCGAGAGCGCTGCGGCGACGCCCTCTATTTTCCCTGGCCCTAATGTCGTCAGCTCACCGATCGCTTTGGCGACGTTCGGGTGCTCCAATCCCGATACGAGGAAGGTCCACCGCCACGCCCGCTGGGTCTTCGTCGTGATCTCCTCTTTCTCGGCAGCCGTGAACGTCCGTCCTGTCACCTTCTCAAGAGCTTCTATGTTCAGCCCAATCTGCTGTGCCAGGAGCCCGTCAATCGCTCCACCAAGCTCTATAAGCTCGTCGATTGCTGACTCCCGCTCTTCAAGGGTCAACTGCTCGGCTACTTCGCCGATCAGCAACGTGTCCAGCTTGGCGTGCTGCGCCTCTTCCAGCCAATGATACCTCAAGAGATCCCGGAACAGCCCATCGAGGTCCGAGTCGTCGCGCACATGCTCTATGTAGTGGAGCTGGGTGAACCATTCGATAACCGCGGTCAGGATCATGACGGTCAGCTTCGACTTGCTCCGAACTATTTTCGCCACCTCCTCCCGACCAGGGATTAAGCCGCACTCACTGCCAAAACCCTGGCCGAAGAGCTCAACCGATCTCCGAAACAGCTCCTGATGCTTGAGCTCTTCCTCAGCGAACCGCAACAACGAGCGGGCCCTGACTTCATCCCCATAGACATCCTTCATAGCCTCTTCTGTGACGGTGGGGATGATAAACTCCTCCACGAACGCGAAGATGTGGCAGTAGCCGTTGCCCATAATCTGATTCAACTGAAGCTTCTCGTTGTCGTTCAAACATCCGATCTCGTCTACACCGGTCAACCTATTGGGCAGAAAGCGTTTCGAGAAGTCGAAATTCCTGTCGGCCAAGACATCGTCTTCCAGCCACGAGACCCTCTTGGAGATGTCCAGACAATCCTGGTACGTGTAGTTATGTGAAAGCATGGGTTTCGCCTCCTTCTATTGGGGACTTTCACTGGGATTCTCCTTAATTATCTGGCTGGATCCAACACCAACCCATCACTATCGGCGAGAGCCATAGTACTATTACTCACGAATGCGGGCAAATATCCTGTCAAGCTCGCAAATCCATCCGGGGAGCGGTCTGAACTGGTGATTGATGGGCACACTCCGTCGCCCGGTGAGATGCGTGTGCCGCCCGGGGTGGTGAGGCGGGTCTTCGCTAAGATACGAGGCGGGGCGAAACCGGAGGAGGAGTCAGAGCTGACATCGAGGGAGAAGGAGATACTTGCGTCGTTCTCCCAGGGCATGTCATACGCCGCGATTGCAGAGGCCAGGGGCGTCAAGCCGGTTACCATCAGGAACGCCATCTACAGCATACAGGTCAAGGTGGGGGTTGGCACGAAGCAGGAGATTGTGGTCTGGGCCGTGCGGAACGGTCTGCTGGATGACCAGCGCACACCACAATGAAGACCCTCCGCCGCCAGCTGCGCGACGACGTCAGCAATCCCTCCTACATCTTCACCGAGCCTCGGGTAGGCTACCAGATGCCGAGGGTCGAGACGCAGGGGTCGGAGGAATCGTAGACCAAGGCGCTCTCAAACCTTGAGTTCCTCCGCCCCGGCGCGCCCCAATAGTCGGGCCGAGGGCATCGGCTCACAGGCTACCCAGCCACATCTCGAAGACTGCTCCACCTACCATCCACTTTGGCCCACCAAACTGGGCGCGAACTCGTTAACAACCTGAAGTGGACAGAAGGCCGTCGTCGGATCTACGGTCAGGGTATTCGGATGACCCGCTGCCGTCCTCCGCTCCGATTGCCCCCGCTCGGGGAAATCGCACGCTCCGATCCAAGTCACGTGAAACTTTGGTCTCCACGGGCCAATTCAGGGCGGTTGACATGAAGGAATGCTCAGTGGGCTGCACTGCCACGAAGTTGTGCCTATGGTCGCCAAAACCGGCTTCCCTTCGTCTCCGGAAAGAAATCCGGACCATTCCTCCATTAGTGGCCGAAGACGCTCAAATAGATCGCTCTGCGCATAGGCGGATTCGGTGGCGTTGCATGAATTCCGGGCCAGTGCAGTTTCGCCGGGCAACCACAGGTCATCACCGCTATACAATTCCGTGCACCAGTCCTTGCAACTGCTGCGGAACCCATGTGAAACGGCGGGGATCTCCAGTCGCCGCAACGACGCCGTGTACGCCATGTCCGGCGAGGGCTCCCACCGCCGTCAAGTGGGAAACACACACCGCGATCCTCTCCAACGAGTTCCCTGGCTGGTTAACGGATTTCCATAGCCCGCCCGTTCAGCGGGACGCTCAGCTCCCGCCGGGCCTGCCTGCGCTCCCCCGAAACGGTCCGGGTGGTAGCCTCCAGGTCGCCGCCGCAGGGTTGACCAACCTCGGCAAGCCCCCGATCTAGACGGGCAGCACCGGCTCGGACATGTTGCCGGGGAGGTCCAGCACAACGGCATTGGCGTTGAAGGATAGCATCGCGTAGTACCCCATGAGGCCGACCAACTCCGCAAAACCCTGCCTGCCGAACTGTTCCAGCGCGGCGTCAAAGGTCTCCTGGCTTACCCGATGGGTCTGGTAGAACTCCGTCCCCAAGGCAATGGCCGCAGACTCGTCAGCGGCCAATTCGGGAGGCGGCCGCTTGTCCCGCAACGCATCGACCAGCCCATCGCTGAGCCCCTCCCGGCGTCCCGGGGCCGCGTGAGCGTTCCAGATGTACTGGCAGTCCATGTTGCGCGCCGCAATCAACATGGCCAATTCCTGTATCTTCTTGGGCAGGCTGGATTCGTTCCGTAGATAAGCCGAAAGATGCATCGCCCGTTTGGCCATTTCCGGACTGTTCTTCATTATGGATGTGGGGCCGGACCCAACACCGTCAGGAGGAGCGGAAACCTCGTCGAAGGCCGATTGATGTTGTTCTGCGACCAGGTCCCGGCTGATGGGTGACAGACGCGCCATGACATTCCTCTCCGGTTGTCAGAATATGATGATTGACCTGCCGCCTTTGCCGGCAGCCGGGCATGACGGAGCGCTGTCCTTAGAACGCCGCCCTCAGCACTTCCATAATGGGCCCGGCGTCGGTGATCGGTTTGGGGTTGGTGCTCAGGCTCCTGTCGTGCAGCGTCGCCGCAGCGACGAACTCCAGACCGTCTTCGGGGACGCCGACCTCCCGCAGGGTGCGGGGCAGGCCCAGTTCCCGGCACAGGGCGTCCACGGCGTCGGCCGCCGCCAGTCCGGCGTCTTCGTCGGTCATTCCACTGTTCGCCACACCGATGGCTTCAGCGATCAGGCGCTGGCGCCCGGCGCAGGCATCCAGGTTGTAGCGCATGGTGTGGGGCAGCAGGATGGCATTGGCCTCCCCATGCGGCACACCGTACAGCCCGCCCACATGGTGGCAGGTGGCTGTGTTCAGGCCGAGTCCGCCGAAGGACCCCAGGGATGCCATCGCGCAGGCCGTCTTGGTGTTCAGAAGCGTGTCGATATCGCCATCCCCGCAGCGGGGCAGGTTTTCGAACAGCAACCGGATGGCGTGGAGGGCCATCCCGTCGCCGATGGGATTGTGGCCCGTGGAGTAGACGGTTTCAATGGCGATACGCAGCTGTCCGATGGCTGTGGAGAGGAGGATCCGCAGCGGCGTCGTGGCCAGGGCCTGCCCGTCGATGATGACCGTGCGGTGCGTCACGCCCTCGCCCGCGAGGATAAGTTTGCGCCCCAGGTGATGGTCGGTGATGCCGCCCCCGCCGCTGCTGAACTCGGCACAGCCCATGGTGGTGGGCACGCTGAGTATCGGCAGTTTGGGTGAGGGGGTCGGCGGCACGGTTATCCGGTCGGGCGGCTCGAAAATAATCTCGTAGTCGTGGATGTCGCCGCCCTCGGCCAGCAGGGTCGCCATGGCCTTGGTGGTGTCGTGGGTGCTGCCGCCGCCGACGCTGATGAACACGTCGGGCTGCGCCTCCCTGGCCATTTCCACCCCGGCCTCCACGGTCTCCACCGGAGAGTGGGGCGCCACCCCCGAGTAGGTGCCGACGTAGCGTTGACCCAGCGCCTCCTGAACTCTCGGCACCACGTTGCACGCCTGCAGGATGGTTGGGCCGCAGGTAATCATCACCCGCCCGCAACCGAGGCCGTCCACCGTCCGGGACAGTTCGTCAATGGCAGTCTCGTCGCAAATGATCCCTTGGTGCAGCGGGTTGTACCGGTAGCTTGTTGCTTTGTGCGCCATTCTTCCTGAACCTCCCGTGTGAATCCCCCATGACGTTGTTGGGTACGGCGGGTTCCGTTCGTAGTCCTGGCGCTTCTCACGCGGCCCGGGTCGGGCCATCTGCGATCAGGACGCTGGCATTGTAGCAGGCGCCGCCGGAGGCGGGGAGGGCGACAAAGAGTTTCGTGTGCTTGCTGTAGAACCGTGCGCTTTCGAGGCCCTGACTGACTACGGGAACATACCAGGTGATGACACAGAGAACCCACGTTGCCGCGGCAGCCGTGTGACATGGCGAGGCAGGCGATGGTGATGACCTGCCCCCGGAGCCTGTACCACCTCCTATGTTAATCCGGCAGCAACTCCACCTCTACCAAGGGGCTGCCCTCAACCCAGGCTTCCAGGTCGCGGTTGCCGCCAATTTTCTGGTGGATTCGGGAAATGACGTCCCGCCGCCGGTTCCGGTCTCCGATCGGCGTCGCCCGGGCGGTCAGGTCGGCCTGAGCGCTCTGCTTGAGGTGAAAAGTGAACTGGGGGTTTGCCAGCAGATTGGCGTACCAGTCGCGACTGCCGGGCGTGCCGGTAATGTAGAGCCGGCCCTCGATATTGTGGAACCAGATCTCCTTGCGCCGGGGCTGCCCGGTATTCCGTCCGGTGGTGGTGATGTCGATGGTGCGGTCCTGTTCCAGGGCTTGTCGCACTGCTTCATCCATGTTCCGTTGTCCTCCATACCCGTCCGGTTGGAGTTCCTTGGGATGTCCCTGCTCTCCCTCCTTACCCTGCCACTGACTGAGAAATCCGGGCCAGAAGTCCCATGGTGCGATCCAGCGACCCCTCCCGGTCAGGTCCTGCAGGCACCGGAGAGGCCATGACTTCGGCCGCGCCCATTTCCAGCAGTCCTAACAGCCCCTCCGTTACTTGCTCCTCGTTCCCGGACACCGCCACGGCGTCCACCATTCCGGGGCTCCACACCCCCTCGGTTACTTCAGGAAACCCGGCGTTGTTGAACATGTTCCGGTAGAAGGGCGCCTTGGCAAAACCCCTGAATTGTTCCGCGATGGCTTCCCGGGCCTCCTCGGGGCCGTCGTGGACGCACACCGGCACATGGGCCACCAGAGGAGGCGCGGGGCGACCGGCCTGCCCGGCCCCGCGCCGCATGGCCGGCAGGGCAACATCTTGCAGGTAGGCCCCTGGACACACCCAGCTGATCGCGCCGTCGGCTTCGGCCCCGCACATCTCGAACGCGCCCTCCCCCAGGGCGGCGGCCATCACCGGCACGTCAACCGGGGCGGGGATACTGGTGTGGGCTTGGTAATAGCGCCCGGAGTAGTCCACTGAACCCTCTTGCAGCAATGCCTTCAGGATGCGTACATACTCCCTGAGGTGGGCCAGGGGCGCCCGGAAGTTGATGCCAAGCATCTGCTCCACCCCTCCCTGACCGCTGGTGCCCAACCCCAGCCGGAACCGGTTGGGAGCCAGTTGGGCCAGGGTCAAGACCTGCTGGGCAACGGCGATGGGATGGCGGGGAAAGGTCTGGGTTATGGCTGTGCCGAACATGATGCTCCGGGTGCTGGGTCCGGCGGCGGCGAAAACGCTGAGGCTGTCTCCCCCGCCGGTGCTGCCGCTGGTCATCCAGGCCGCGCCAATGCCGCGATTCTCCAGGTCCTCCACCGCTCTCAGGGCGGCGTTGCTGTCGGCGGCCGTTACCACCATGCCGATTCTTTGCTGGGCCATATCTACCCCGTCAAGTTGAAGCTGACTTCAGAATACTGTCTTTAGTCGGGAGTTTAGGAGCGCTGGGCATCTCCGTCAACGAATCCTTGTTCTCCGGAGGCGTCGTTCCATTGTTAGCCCGAAATTGCACCCTTGGCAGAAGATTCAGACCCAGAGGGACGAATGTCATATGGGTACCTGGAATCCGACGGTGACGGCTGATCTGGATGAGCCGAGCGATTGCGTCGACGCCCGGAGCAGAGCGAAGGGAGTAGCGTCGCCCGCCCGCTCTGCCAGTTGCCGGCCCTTCTTGCGCGCCACCGGGCTGAGCAGCCCCTTCAGATAGCCCAGTACCCGCCGGCGCGGCTCCGGTCGCCGGAACCGTCCCGCAATGCGCTGATGCAGCCGATCTATGCCCACGGCCCACCTCGACACTTCCACGATCCCATCGTCGACACCTGCCAGCCCCTCACCTCTCTTCAGACATCGACCACTGATGTCCTATGTGGCCGCGAGCAATACGATTTCCTCGTAAGTTGATTAGCTCTAACCTATATTCAACATTAAGTGCTATCATTGAATAAGAGGGAAGTCTATGGCAAGTTTGGATTCAAGAACATGGGACGCCGGTTACCAGCAGGACGATTGCAAAGTCAGGAGGGTTGACCGCAGAGGCGGGCGATGGTCTGCGTTGGGCGGAAGGCGCAGGTCTTGGCTCGCGGGGGCATGGACATCTGGAGGGGAAACCATTCCTCCAGGCGCAGGGCGTTCAGCCCGGTGTTGACCAGGGTGGCGTATACCTCACCCAGTCCCGGACGGCGCAGCGTGTGGACGTCCTCATCCCAACTGCGGTCCTTCACGTGGCGCAGGCTGTTCTCAACCCTCCAGTGATTGCGGAACCCTCGAAGCAGTTCCTTTGGTCCGCACCGCCGGGAACTCAGGCTGGTCAGCGGATACCAGCGCTCCCGGCTCACCTCCCCGGCGGCTATGTCCACCGCCTCCTTCTCCACCATCACCCCCTGCCTCGCTCCGGGAAAGCCCAACTCATCCCGGATATAGCCGGCCAGCGCCGCACCGGTCCAGATGCGCCGCCTCTCGATCACACCCGCTTTTTTCCCACGGTCTCCGCCTCAGGCTCCCCCAGTTCCTCCACGGCAAACCCGTCCGCCAATGCCGCCAGCGCCTCGGGCTGGTTCCCCTTGATTCGCACCAGGTAGTCCCGTCCGTAGCTGACTATGGCCTGGCACAGGTCCCGCTCCGCGTACAGGGCGTCCATGGTCAGCAGTCTCAGGCCGGGATAGCGCTCGAACAGTTGAGCCAACTGTTCCCGCAACACCCCGGGTTCGTACCGTTTCTCCGATGCCGGCCACTGGGCCAGACACAACCTCAGGTCATGAGCCAGCACGTTCACCATCACCAGGGGATTGCCGCCTTTGTCCTCGGACTGCTTGGCCCGCTTGCCGTCTGCCGGGGCGTTCACCTCCCGGTCCGCCACCACGCGAGCCACCCATCCGGTCAGGGCCCCTTGCAACTGCTCATAAGGGACCCCTGCCAGGGTGCGGGAGATAGCGGCGGCGTGGGGCGGATGGCTTCTGAGAAAACCCAGAGGCTCCTTCAGTGCCGGCCAGTGCATCCTGGCGAAGAGGGCGCTGTGGGCCATGGTGGTCTGGCCGCAGACCAAGCCCAGCAGGGTCAGCCGCAGCATGGCCTGAAAGGGATGCCGGACTCCCCGGGCCCTCCCTGACAGGGGTATGTAAAAGCGAGATTATAGCTACGAACCGGCTCCGCAACCTCTGGATTCCGGCCTACGCGGGAATGATGGAAGGGGTCTGATAGTGGGTTTTGGGAGTGATTTTGTATCTGAGCAAGCCTGTCCTACTATATGGTCTCACGTTTAACTGCGGTAAGTCCCAAATGAAATACATACCCTTGTCAGCCGGGCCCTCCTGGGATCCGGCACTTGCTCCAAGCACTTGAATGGAGATTCCGCCGCTGCCATATCCACACACTCCCATAGCTCACTTCCCTATCTTTTAAAGGGGAATTACATCGAATTTTACCCAAGTCCCTTTTCTTGCCAATGCGAGTAGCCGCCTCCGCATCCGTCGTACCAAGACCTTTCCTCCGCACGAGGATTGCGGGCCGGGGAGAACTCTACACCCCTTGCAGCGAGAAAGGCTACTGGGCCTCCAGGCCCCCAATCCTGATAGGCATACCAGCGTGTCGGTTGATGAGCCAGGGCTATCAAGCAAGCATTCAGATATCGCCTCTGTTTCTCTGTGCGCTCACTCGAAGGAATGATGGTAATGGATTCTATAGCCGAGACTCCTCCCATGTTCAGTTTCCCCGACGCATTAGTAGTCATACGCTCCTCTTATAGCCTGAACTGGAAAAGCCCTGGCTACTCGACCGGGGAGTCGTGGCAATCCTCGCACCGCCCGTCGCGGTACAGGGTTTCGGGGTAGGCTACCTCCCGCTCACAGTTGACGCAACGGTAGACCTTTCCGCCCTCTTTCTCGTACTCCCACTGGTGATCGGCGGGCAGGGAGAACATGGCCTTCGCCATTTCCTCCGGCGTCGCGTCGATTCTGGGCGCATAGCCCTGCTTCATCGGGCGGCCCCGTTCCCTCTTCTTCCTTGTCACCCTTGTCTTTTTCGTGCTTCTTGTCCTGCTTACCGGCATATCGCAGCCTTGACCGTCCTGCCTATTTCCAGTAGTATCTTACCCGCCAAAGCATCCCATTTCAACCTTGCGAGTCTAACCAAGTGATTACCCGGATGGGGCTTCGTGCCCCCTTGTATGGCTCGTTAGGCTGAGGATGCTTTGGCAGGTTTCCCCATCCTTCACCGTCAAGGGGGTTCCCTGTGCCTGACGACAACAGCAGCGATTCCCAGTCCAATGCAACACCTGGACGTATTCCGAACCAGGCCGATTGGTTGGGGCTTCAGCCTCCAGTTCGCATATCCCCTGAAGAACAGGCCGTGATAGACACCGACCCCGCCACATTTGTGGCACTCCAAATCACGGAGGGCTACAACGCCCAGCAGATCATTAACAAGCTCGAATTGGCCGGTGTTAGCCGGGAAAGAGCGGATGAACTTGTTTCGGCACTCCGCAGTCCAGAGGTCAAGAGGTATCGCAACCAGGCCGATTGGTTGGGGCTTCAGCCTCCAGTTCGCTTATCCCCTGAAGAACAGGCCGTGATAGACACCGACCCCGCCACATTTGTGGCACTCCAAATCATGGAGAGCTACAACGCCCAGCAGATCATTAACAAGCTCGAATTGGCCGGTGTTAGCCGGGAAAGAGCGGATGAACTTGTTTCGGCACTCCGCAGTCCAGAGGTCAAGAGGTATCGCAAGTCGGCCGCGAACAAGACGCTGCTCGCGGGTGGGGCTGCATTGGTGGCCGGTATAGCCTGCAATCTGTTGGTGACAGCCCTCATCGGCATCCCCCTCGTGCTGGCTGGAGGGGTCTGCCTGGTCGTGGGACTCAGGCAACGATTGAGCGCATGACCATGCCCTTGCGGTCCACCCGTTGCCGTTGAAAAACCCTGCGTGATAGACTCACGCCAAACTTAAAAACACAACGCCCCGCTATTTGAGTAGCAGGGCGTTGCTCGGAACACCTGGACGGACTAGGCACGCAGGCATCCGATGTGCACGCTGGGATTTTACCAGCGCCGCCTTCCACCCGCAATTGCGCCTCCGTTCCGGTTTCCGGGGCGGAGGCTTTTCGTGGCGAAGAAAAAGCGGACACCCGTCCCCAAGACGCTGAGTCCTCGGGAGATGCTGTACAAGATTCACGCCGAAGAGAGGAAGCGCAAAAGCCTTGCCGACGCTAGACCATCCGGGGCTGGCGGGTACGGGCAGAGCCGGTCAGTGCGGCATAGGTGAGCCGCTTCCCATGATCCCAAGCCGTGGTATCATCTGCACATGGAAACCATCGTCGCCATCTTACTCCTCGTCGTGTTGGTGTGGCTGACGCTCTCCAACATCAGCATAATAACGCGACAAACAAGGCTATACCGGTGGGCCCAGCAAATCCAATCGCATCACGACCACTGCGCCTGTGGAGAAACCCTACCACCGCTAGACCCACCGTCGCCAGGAATAAGACGAATAGCACGCGCCCTTTGGAGGTATGGCCGCCGAGGGTGATCAGCGCACAATAAGCGTCCAGTAACGCCTCTACCATTCACTACTCCGCATCCCCGTCGGTAGCGTTGCCAAACTCTCACCGTCGGGGGTGCTCTTTGCTTGCGAAACAGCTAGGCTTGGAATCGGGCGTACCGCTTGCCGGTCAGTGCGGCATAGGTGAGCCGCTTCCCATCCACCTCCCTGGCCATCAGACCCATTTGTTCGGCGGTGTTCATCGGCCTGCGGTTATGGCGCCCCTCGAACTCCGTGGTGTAGCGGGGAAGGTGCTTGACCGAGACGTGATGGTACACCCCGACGATCCCGCGCTTGAACATCGCCCAATGGCTTTCCATCCCGTTGGTGTGGGCCATTTCCCGCACGTACTCACCCGCGCTGTGAGCTACCGCTTCGTGCGCCCTGGGGATTCCCACGTAGGCTGAGGCTTCGTCGGTGTAGACCGTCGCGTTGGCCTCGGTGTTGCGAATCACGAATCCCTGGAGCGTGGCCTTGTTGGTGGACTCCACAACCGTAGTGCGGACCTGATTCGTCGCCCTGTCCTTGATTCCGGCGACGGGCGCTTTTCCCACGGCCCCGCGACCGGCCTTCAGCTTCTTGGATTCGTGCTTGTTACCTTCCTTCCCGCCGATGTAGGTTTCGTCGGCTTCCACAGGCCCTGCGAACTTCCCGCCGGTGGCGTCCAGCGTCTCACGAATGCGGTGGGCCATGTGCCAGGCGCTCCGCTGGGTGATTTCCAGGTCGCGGTGCAGTTTCATCGAGGACACGCCTTTGAGATTGGTCATGAACAGGTAGAACCCGATGGCCCACTTGCTCAAGGGAATGTTGGAGCTGTGGAGTACCGTTCCGGTCTTGACCGAGAAATCCTTACGGCAAGTCCGGCAACGGAAGGGCTGGGGCTTGCGGCTGGGGCGGGGACTGACTGCATCGGACTGGCAGAAGGGGCAGGTAACACCGTCCGGCCAGCGCTGTTCGATGAACCAGGTTTCGGCCTTTTGCTCGGTATCGAACATCTTGACCGCATCCATCAGGGAGATACCCTTGCGGTGGGACTTGCCGGGGCCGGACGTGCTAGCCATAATCAATACAACCCTATCTAGATTATGGCTATATTTTACCCACAGGCTTGCCAGAAATCAAGGGTTTCGGGTAAAATTCGATGTAATTCCCCTTTTAAACCTCCTTCCCCGACTTTGCAATCGTCCTGCGGTACCATGGGTTACCCATCAGCCACCTTCCTGACAACCCGTTACATACTCTGTCAGGAGGTACGCCGGGGTTTTAGCAGAACGGCAGACCGCCCAAGTCGGTATAGGTCCTATTCAACTGGCCTTGCAGACCGCTTGCCACACATCCGCTCAACTGGTTCCCGCCGAGGTCCAGCACTTTCAAACTGGCGAGGTTGCCCAACTCCGGAGGTATCTCCCCGCTCAACTGATTCCCGCCGAGGTACAGCCCTTCCAGGTTGGCGAGATTGCCCCACTCCGGAGGTATCGTCCCGCTCAACTGGTTGCCGCCGAGGCTCATCCCTCTCAGGTTGGCGAGGTTGCCCAACTCCGGAGGTATCGTCCCGCTCAACTGGTTGTAATCGAGGTCCATCCAGTCTAGGCTAGCTAGGTTGCCCAACTCTGGAGGTATCGCCCCGCTCAATTGGTTCTCTTCGAGGTGCAGCGTCATCAGGCCGGAGAGGTTGCCCAACTCCGGCGGTATCGCCCCGCTCAACTGATTCCGGTTGAGGGCCAGACTTGTCAGGCTGGCGAGGTTGCCCAACTCCGGCGGTATCGCCCCGCTCAACTGGTTCGCGCTGAGGGACAGCCATTGCAGGTTGGCGAGGCTGCCCAACTCCGCCGGTATCGCCCCGCTCAACTGGTTCCCGTAGAGGCTCAGTTGAAACAACTTGAACAGGTTGCCCAACTCCGCCGGTATCGCCCCGCTCAACCGGTTCCCGCCGAGTTCCAGAATTTTCAGGAAGGCGAGGCTGCCCAGTTCCGGCGGTATCTCCCCGCTCAACTGGTTCCCGTCGAGGCTCAGTCGAATCAACTTGAACAGGTTGCCCAACTCCGGCGGTATCGCCCCGCTCAACTGGTTGTTCCTGAGGTCCAGTGTGATTACGCTGCCCGCGCTGTCAGTGGAGACATGGCGCCATCCGTCCAACGGCGCGTCGCTCAGCCAGTTTGTGTTGTTCCTCCAGTTTGGGCCGTCCGTGGCATGGTAGAGGGCGACCAGCGCTTCTCTTTCGGACAAGGTTTGCGCCGGCGGAGGCGTGGCCGTGGGCGCATCGGCTCCCCGGCAGAACGGCAGAACGCCCAAGTGGGTATCGTCCCTATCCAACTGGCGTTGCAGACCGCTTGGCACACACCCGCTCAACCGGTTCCCGTAGAGGTGCAGCGCTGTCAGGAAGGTGAGGCTGCCCAGCTCCGCCGGTATCTCCCCGCTCAACCGATTCCCGCCTAGGGCCAGCCATTCCAAGTTGGTGAGGTCGCCCAACTGCGGCGGTATCTCTCCGCTCAACTGGTTATTGGCGAAGTACAACGCTGTCAGGCTGGCGAGGTTGCCCAGCTGCGGCGGTATCTCTCCGCTCAACTGGTTCTCCCGGAGGTCCAGGGCTGTCAAGTTGGCGAGGTTGCCCAGCTGCGGCGGTATCGCCCCGCTCAACCGGTTCCTGCCGAGGTCGAGATATTCTAGGCCGGCGAGGCTGCCCAGCTCGGGCGGTATCGCCCCGCTCAACCGGTTCTCGTCGAGGTGCAGTCTAATCAACTTGGACAGGTTGCCCAACTCCGGCGGTATCGCCCCGCTCAACTGGTTCCCTCCGAGTTCCAGATATTTTAGGTTGGCTAGGTTGCCCAACTCCGGAGGTATCGCCCCGGTCAACTGATTATCGTTGAGGTACAGCCATCCCAGGTTGGCGAGGCTGCCCAACTCCGGCGGTATCTCCCCGCTCAACTGGTTCCCGCCGAGTACCAGATATTTCAGGAAGGCGAGGCTGCCCAGCTCAGGCGGTATCGCCCCGCTCAACTGGTTGTTCCTGAGGCGTAGCACTTCCAGGCTGGCGAGGCTGCCCAGTTCCGGCGGTATCTCCCCGCTCAACTGGTTCCCGTCGAGGCTCAGTCGAATCAACTTGAACAGGTTGCCCAACTCCGGCGGTATCTCCCCGCTCAACTGGTTCCCGCTGAGGCTCATCCCTCTCAGGTTGGCGAGGTTGCCCAACTCCGGAGGTATCGTCCCGCTCAACTGGTTGTTCCTGAGGCCCAGTGTGATTACGCTGCCCGCGCTGTCAGTGGAGACATGGCGCCATTCGTCCAACGGCGCGTCGCTCAGCCAGTTTGTGTTGTTCCTCCAGTTTGGGCCGTCCGTGGCGTGGTAGAGGGCGGCCAGCGCTTCTCTTTCGGACGAGGTTTGCGCCGGCGGAGGCGTGGCCGTGGGCGCTTCGGAACTCAGGCAAAACGGCAGACCGCCCAAGTGGGTATCGTCCCTATCCAACTGGCGTTGCAGACCGCTTGGCACACACCCGCTCAACCGGTTCCCGTAGAGGTGCAGCGCTGTCAGGAAGGTGAGGCTGCCCAGCTCCGCCGGTATCTCCCCGCTCAACCGGTTCCCGCCCAGGGCCAGCCATTCCAAGTTGGCGAGGTTGCCCAACTGCGGCGGTATCTCTCCGCTCAACTGGTTATTGGCGAAGTACAACGCTGTCAGGCTGGCGAGGTTGCCCAACTGCGGCGGTATCTCCCCGCTCAACTGGTTCTCCCGGAGGTCCAGGGCTGTCAAGTTGGCGAGGTTGCCCAGCTGCGGCGGTATCGCCCCGCTCAACCGGTTCCTGCCGAGGTCGAGATATTCCAGGCTGGCGAGGCTGCCCAGCTCCGCCGGTATCTCCCCGCTCAACCGGTCCTCGTCGAGGTGCAGTCTAATCAACTTGGACAGGTTGCCCAACTCCGGCGGTATCTCCCCGCTCAACTGATTATCGTTGAGGTACAGATATTTCAGGCTGGTGAGGTTGCCCAACTCCGGCGGTATCGCCCCGCTCAACTGGTTTCGGCCGAGGCTCATCCCTCTCAGGTTGGCGAGGCTGCCCAGCTCCGGCGGTATCTCCCCGCTCAACTGGTTCCCGCCGAGGCCCAGCGATTCCAGGCTGGCGAGGCTGCCCAGCTCCGGCGGTATCACCCCGCTCAACTGGTTCTGGCTGAGGTCCAGTGATTCCAAATTGGCGAGGTCGCCCAACTGCGGCGGTATCACCCCGCTCAACTGGTTCTGGCTGAGGTCCAGTGATTCCAAGTTGGCGAGGCTGCCCAACTCCGTCGGTATCTCCCCGGTCAACTGGTTGTCGTTGAGGTACAGTCCGATTACGCGGCCCGTGCTGTCTGTGTAGACATTGTCCCATTCTTCCAACGGCACGTCGCTCAGCCAGTTTGTGTTGTTCCTCCAGTTTGGGCCGTCCGTGACGTTATAGAGGACGACCAGCGCTTCCCGGTCCGCTTGCGGCGGTGTCTGGGGCTTGGGCGTCGGTGCCCGCTGTGGTGTTGCACCAAGAGCCGGAGGTGGCGTGGGCGTTGGAACAGGCGTCGGCTCCGCCCCCTTGGTCGCCTTGACCCGGGCTGTTACGGTAGCTTCGATGGATGCCTCGGCCTCTTTGGTCGCTGCGATTCCCGCTTCTACGGCAGCGGATATGTCCGGCGTCGGAACTGTCGCCGATTCTACGGTGGGCGCAGGCGACGGGGCCGGTTCGTTCCCCGTGCAGGAAAGCGCCGTCGAAGCCAATACCACCAGGGGAAGAAGTAAAACTACCCGCATTTGCGCCCCCGAGTGCCGCACACTGTACCATAGAGCGCACCCCTCCGCTCCCCCGCGTCCACCGGCTTGCACTGATGTGGGCTTCCCGGCGCCTCTCTCCCTTCCGGCCGGTTCAGGTCTTCTGGTATCTGCTCCACCAGTGGCCTCAGGTTGTGTCCGTCCCGTCCGCTTGCCGGGTACTCTTTAATTGAATTGGCCGGGAAAGGTTGCGGCCCTTGGACAAAGGGGTGCCCGCGAGGGACGCCCCCTGCGGGCGCCAGACCGGATCAGGGGCAACTCGGCGGAGCAGGTGCCGGCGGTGGCCGCCTTCGCCGACCGGCTCTTCGAAGGTTCCCTGTCCTAGGCCAAGGTGCGGCAGGGACAGAAGCTGATCCGTCTCGGCCAGCGCTACACCCCGGACCTACTGGACGCCGCCTGCCGGAGGGCCCTGGAAGTGGACCTCATCGACGTGCGCCGCGTTGAGCGCATCCTGACGGAGGCACTGGAGCAGCAGGATGCGCCGCCCCATCCCGACCCCTTGCCGCCGGGCCGCTTCGTCAGGCCCGGCTCCGTCTTCGCCCAAGCCAACGGCCATAACTCAACAGAAGGGGGTCAACCATGACCCGCAACGCCGAACTGGCCCCGCTGCTCAAGAGGCTCAAGCTGGGCGCCATGCTTGATACCCTGCCCGAGCGCATCGCCCTGGCCCGCAGGGAGCAACTGGACTACGCCTCCTTCCTGGAAATCATCCTGGCCGACGAGGTGAACCGCCGGGAGAACCGGCGTATCGAGACCCGGCTGCATCGCGCTGGCTTCGAGAAGACCTGCCGTCTCGAAGACTTCGACTGGACGGCCTCCATCACCCTGGACCGCCGGCTCCTGGACGCCGCCTTCTCCCTGGAGTTCTTGGACAAGCGCGAACACGTCCTGCTGGTGGGACCGGCGGGAGTCGGCAAGAGATTCCTGGCCCAGACCCTGGGCTACGCCGCCGTCCGCACCGGACACTCGGTGCGCTTCATCCACGCCGACGACTTCTTCAAGACCATGAATCAGGCCAGGGCCGACAACTCGACGGACAAGACATTCCGGTCCTTCCTCTCTCCCGACCTGCAGATCCTGGACGACCTGGGCCTGCACCGCTTCACCGCCCAGCAGTCCGCCGACCTTTATGAGCTGATCCTCAACAGCCACCGGGTGTCCAGCTTCGTCATCACCAGCAACCGGTCCGTGGACGAATGGCTGGGCCTCTTCGAGGACCCCGTCCTGGGCAACAGCGCCCTGGACCGTCTGGCCAACACCAGCTATCAGATCGTCATCGAGGGCCAGAGCTACCGGGAACGGCTGTCCCCACACCGGGCCTTGATGTCTACAACTGGAGGTGGTTGACTTCTCTTCTGCGACCTGATACAAGTCCAAATCAAGGGCGTTCAGAGTGTCCTCGTTCAGAGTGTCCTAATGTTCGTGAATACCACCGTCCTAATGACCCTGACTAACAACATCGCCGACCTGCTGGACGTGGCTCGCATCGAGACGGGCACCCTGCCGGTGGACACCGAACCCTCTGAGGTTACGGCCCTGGTGGACTACACCAGAAGCAGGTTTCAGAGCGGAGGGAGCCGGAATAACCTGCACATGGACCTCCCGCCGGGCCCGCCGCCGTTAATGGCTGACCGGCGGCGCATCGTCCAGGTGCTGAGCAACCTGCTGTCCAACGCGGCCAGGCACTCCCACCAGTCGTCGGCCATCAGATGGCGGCGGAGCGGGAGGGCGTCCACGTGGCGGTATCCGTCTCCCACGACGGCGTGGGGGTGACGGCCGAGCGGCTGCCGCACCTGTTTCGCAAGTTCTCCCAGCTCGAAGGCGAGGAGCGGGGCCGGGAGATCGGGGGTTCCGGCCTGGGCCTCGCCATCTGCAAGGGGATAGTGGAGGCCCACGGGGGCCGCATCTGGGCCGAGAGCGACAGGCCGGGCCTGGGCAGCCGGTTCATCTTCACCATCCCGGCGGCCGGGGAGGCTGCGACCGGACCTGCCCGGCTCTCCGGTCGCTCCCGGCGGTCGGAGCGGAGGCGTCCGCGCATCCTCTGCGTGGACGACGACCCCCAGACGCTCAGGTACGTGCGGGACGCACTCTCCGAGGCGGGCTATGCGCCCGTCGTGACCGCCGACCCGGAGGAGGTCATCCGCCTGATGGAGACGGAAGAGCCCAGTCTGGTCCTGCTGGACCTGGTGCTGCCGGGGGCGACGGCATCGAACTGATGGGGGAGATCCGGGAGACGGCGGACGTGCCGGTCATCTTCCTGTCCAGCTACGGTCAGGACGAGGTGGTAGCCAGGGCTTTCGACATGGGAGCGTCGGACTACATCGTAAAGCCCTTCTCGCCCACGGAGCTGGCGGCCAGGATGAGGGGCGGCCCTGCGCAGGCGGGCCGTGCCCGAACTGGTCGAGCCTTCCGAACCCTATTTCCTGGGAGACCTGACCATCGACTACGCTCAAAGCAGGGTGACCGTCGCCGGGCGTCCGGTGGAGCTTACCGGCATCGAGTACCGTATGCCGGCCGAGCTTTCGGCGAGCGCAGACCGGGTGCTGACCAACGTCCAGCTGCCGCAACGGGTCTGGGGCCTGGACAAGACCGGCGGCTCCGGGCCGGTGCGCAACATCATCAAGCGGCTGCGCCAAAAGCTGAGGGACGATGCCAGCAACCCCACCTACATTTTCAACGAGCCTCGGGTCGGCTACCGGATGCCGAAGGCGGAGACGACGGAACAAGAGGAGGGTCTCGGCCAGGGGCGCTAGGCGTATGATGCGGGCCTCTATTGTTGCCCCGTTCTTAGCAGCGTATTGATTATCTTTCTGTGTTTATCATATTCTTACCATAGAGCACCAACTAAGCGAGGCGTAGGCTATGGAACCCAAGAAGAAGAGACTCACCCTGGACCTAGCCCCCACCTTTCAGCGGCGGCTAAAGGCCATCGCCGCGCTTAAAGGCGTCAGCATGCGTGGGTACTGCCAGGCTGCCATCGACCGGGAGTTGACGAAGGACGAAGCCAACGGCATGAGCGGGCTATTGTCTGACAAGCCAGACCATGAGTTGTTTGCAGAGCTCCGGCAGGAGATATTCGGAGGCAAGCCTCTTCCTGGAAGTTCCGCGGACTTGATCCGGGAGGCCCGTGAGATCAGGGATGCCGAAATCAAGGGGTGGGCGTGAACGGGTAGGTCGTAGTCGATGCAAGCCTGGCGGTCAAGTGGCTGGTTGAAGAGGATGACTCTGACAAGGCTCACGCCGTCCTCCAATCCTGGGTTGACCGGGACATAACCCGCATCGCTCCGTACCTCATGCCCTTCGAGGTCGCCAACGTCCTCCACCGGCGCGTGTTGCGCGGCGAGCTGAACGTCGGCGACAGCACCCGCCTGATCGCACGTTTGCTTGAATCGCGCCTCGAACTACATCAGCCGCCGGGCCTCCACGTTAGAGCGCTGCAACTTGCAACTCAACTCAAGCAGGGTGCGGCCTACGACGCTCATTACCTGGCGCTGGCGGAGAGTGTCGGTTGTGAGCTGTGGACGGCCGACGAAAGGTTCTACCGGGCGGCAAGCCCAAGCGTCGACAACGTGCGCTGGATAGGAGAGTTCGTTGCGCCGGAGTAGTGCGTAGGGGCGATCCGTATCGTTGACGCCCTGAAGTGTTCTCTCTTCCTTCGTCCTGCCCTATATTTGGAGAGCCCCAGCTAATCCGAGGGCCTAAGTGTCCGTTCAAATAGACTACAACGACGGCCGGTATGCTCAAGCCGCCGCCGAAATCCTGCGGCGGCACCACAACGGCGAACCCGAGGCGAACATCACCAGCGCGGTGCGCGATTTCCTCATCGTCACAGGGCTGGTAAGGGCCGATGAGATCGTGGAGGAGAACCCTCCCGCACATGGTTCGCGCCGCGCCGTGGACCTCGCCGCCCTCGACACTTTCATCGAGTTCA
Source organism: Dehalococcoidia bacterium (assembly GCA_965197575.1). Classification (GTDB taxonomy): domain Bacteria; phylum Chloroflexota; class Dehalococcoidia; order Lucifugimonadales; family UBA3495; genus VXOI01. The sequence goes on along the minus strand of OZ240214.1, from coordinate 2,477,148 downwards.
AGCGCAGGGTCGGTACCGCTGGGGGCTTCAACCCCAACGCCGAGTACGTCCAGCAACTCGACGACTACCTGGAGCGGTCGGAGGAGCAGGGCCGGATGCGCATGGGCATCCTCACGGACGGTAAACCCGAATCCACCGATGGACAGGGAAGGACGGCGTGAGGACAGTGGAAGGGTGGTGAGGGAGTTACAGGGGCGATGATCCGGGCTCGAATTCGGGCAGACGGGAGGTTGGCGGGCGGTCTGCAGGCGCTTTTGGGGGCGCCGGTGGCGGCCTGCAGTGGCTGTGGTGAGCGAAATGGCGGGACAGGCACGGCGAGAGGGGTTCGCGGACCGGGATGGCGCGAGTTGGCGGGGACGTTCAGTTGGCCGGACGTTGGGACAGTGGCGGACGGGCGCCGTCAGGCTGGGAGTGGAATGGCTCGCAGCCGTGCCGGGGCGCGAGTGACCTTCTCCTGCCGCGGCCGGCGCTTGGGAAGATGCAGGGTGAGCCGTCCGGCCCGGGAGAAGAACCGCCGCCGGAGCGTCCTGGTGGTCACGGTCCGTTGGCCCAGACCGGTCCGCGCGGTCCAACGGGCCAGGTTATGCGCCATCACCGGTACTGCGAGCCGGGCGGCGTTGGCGGCGAAGCGCCCCGAGGGCCTGTGGTTCAGCCCGGCGCCGTGCTTGAGGTCTCGAATGGCGTTCTCGATCCCGGCGTGGCGGCGGCGGCCGGCCTCCAGTTCCCCTCCAGTTCCAAGGTCTCTCCGTCCCGGCCGGTGATGCAGCCGTGATAGCTGCCGGCGGCGAAGAGGGCCAGTTGGGAACCGGGCGCTGGCTTCACCCGCCGGACGATGAGCCGCACCGGTGCGGTGCCGGGCTCACTCTGGAAGGGGGTGCAGGCGGTCTCCGCCACAGCAGCGGCGCCGTCCATCCGGCAGGGAACCGGCGTCCCGTCCTCATCGGGTATCGCCCCGGTCAGGTTGCGCAGGCTGGCGTGCTGGCGGATGGTGATGGAGAAGCGGACATCCATCCGGCGGCAGACGGCGGCGACGGCGTGGGTATAGAAGCCGCTGTCGGCCCGCACCGTGAGTTGCCCGCTGGCCCCGCCGCAGCGAACCCGACTCACCGTCTCACGCAGAAAGTGGGCGGCGCCGCGGGCGGTGTTGGCCCGGCCCTCGCGCCGCCGGGACAGCAGCGCGCCGCCGGTGCCGGCGGCAATGGCCGGCAGCGGGTGATAGCCCCGGGCGCCGGTGCAGCCGTGGTGGCGGGCGCCCTCCTTGGCCAGTCCGCAGGTCTCGCAGAGCGCCGAATCAAGGCCGATGGTGAATGGCGCGCCGCCGGGTCCGTCCCCAGCCGCCCAGGCCCGGGCCGGCAACTGGCGGCTCACCCGGTCCGGTTGGCGGACATGGCCCCACCGGAAGCGGCGCAGGAAGGCGCCCGGGGTGGAGGGAGCCTTGGCCGTGAAACCGGGAACGCGGGCGGTCCCGCCGGCGCGCAGCGCATCGGCGTCGCCGATGCAATCGCCGCCGGCCAGAGCGGAGGCCGCCAGCGTCATCATCTTGCCGCCGGTGTTGGCCCGGCCCGGCGCATCGCCCGGGTCGAGGCGCTTCCGGAGCAGTTGGGGCAGGCCAAGGCGCAGGGCGAGGGTGGCCGGAAGGATCAGCCCGGCATTGGCCGCCAGGCGGTGGCCGCCGAAGGTGATTTGGACCCGGCCGGGGTGGTGGCGTGGCAGCATCTTGTATCCTGACTTTGGCCTGCGACAATAGCTCATCCGTGGTGGTCCGGAGCGCCTTCTTGCGGCTTCAGGTCGCTGACCCGACGCCCTCCTTTCGGTGGATTCGGGATTAGGCTATCGCCGCCGCGCCCCCTATAGGCATCCCCTCTGTTGTTGGCGTCGTAGAAATAAATCTCCCTTTCCTTGTCGTCGACGTCATACTTGATTCGATACGATCCCTTATCCCATCTGAAACTGCACAACCACCGGCCCTTGAGATGGTCAATGTGGGGACCGAATCGAGGACTCAGTCGGATTTGGGCCACAATTTCTTCCCAGCGTTCCCCGAGGTCGGGATGTGTTCTAAGGAATCTACTGACCGCTCGATGGGCTGAAACGTGGTAGTCGTCTTCCGGTCGGTGATCTGGGCTGTTGGCCGTCACGAATCACTTGGGACTCAGGAATTCTTGACGCGGCGGGCGGCTATCCGGTTGACGTTCCTGCCAGCGGCAACGGTCTCCTCCGCCGTGGCCATCCAACTGCTGAGGAACTCAGCATATTCCAACTGGCCGATTTTGCCATTGATATGGTCGATGCTGGCTTTGATAATCTCAGCGGAAAGCTCGCGCAGAGTGTCGACGCGCAACACGGAGCAGAGCTCCTCGATCTCCGCGAACGCAGGAAATTTGCCCGGCTGAGCGACCGGTTCGTCCCCGTACGTCAACCTGGCGCTCATCCGGTAAGGAGCAGGATAACCGACTCGCCCGGCCCAGGTCATCGCGTCCGGCCGCCGCTTCGGCAACAAGTCCGTAGCTGTAATGTCATCATCGGCGATCTCGTAGTCCCCGCTGTTGATGTCGATGACCACGATTTGACCCTTCTTCGCAGTGTCGGCAAGGCGTGGGAGCAGTTTCTGATAGATGGCCCTGCCCACGACGCCTATTTCCTTGCCCTCAACCATGGTTACGCACTTTCCTTGCCAACGGCATCCCGACTACAGCATACACGATTGCTGACGGCTGCCAGTAGCGGTCATGTTTGCAGGACGATTGCAAAGTCACTTCATGGCTTGTACGTACTGATATATAAGGACTGCTCTCAGCTTTACCGAGTCTGGCGTCAGGCAGCATTTCAACGCTGAAATACCACTGTCAACCGGCTTTGCAATTGGCCTACCCTGCGGGGACGAGGGCCGCGGACTAAGGGAGAAGGGAGCGCAGGAGTTCATAGGAGTTGGGAAGGGCGTTTTGGCGGCGGCACCGTTCCAGGTAGCGGTGGGCCGCCATGAAGGTGGGGAGGCGGAATCCGGCCTGGGCCACCCGGCGGACAAAGGAATGGGACTGGGGCAGGGGCCGGGAGCCGGAGAGGGCCGAGTCCCATTGGTCGCAAAAATCCTGGGCCAATGGGCGGAGCCGGACGACGGCAAGGGCGCGGGCCATTTTGCGGCGCAGGGCGTTGACGCGACGTCTCAGGTCGTTCATTCGGTTAAGGTTCTCCTTGCGGGGCTTATTTGGGGATTTTTCGATTTCCCGGCCATTTCCGGCCATTTCCGGCCATTTTCTCCCGCTCCGGGCCGTTGGCGGGGTTGGGAATTACGAATGGGGCGGGGTGGTCTATGGGCATTGGATACCTGTCGCCTCGGTAGCGGGTTGGGTTTGAGTGTGACGGGTATTATGGTAGGGAGGTGTATTCGGGGTTGGCAAGGGGATTGGGGAGTTACTGTTGGGTTGGGGTGATGAAAGGCGACTTTGCAATCGTCCTGGATTACTGACAATTGCCGGTAGCGATCCCGCCTGGTTCCGGCTATTATTGGTCCCCGTTCAGTACGATCACCGGGAGGCTGGAGTGAGCTTGAGCGTTGGAGTTGTCACCATTGAGTATCTTGAAGAACCCGCATCACTGGTACGGGATTTTCTGGCCGCGCTGTCAATGAACCACGTTTCCTTGTTGAAGAAGGTCCGTATGTTGTCTTTGGCTTCACCCAGATAGCTGGCGAAAGACACAACGGCCTGAGCAACTTCCTTCCTGGTTAGCTGCCTAAATTCTCTGTGAGACTCCTGATAGCGTTCCTTTTCTTGCTGTCCTCCCAACATTTTGCCCCATTCACTGCGCTTGATTTAGTAGACCCAAGCGGGAACAGTTAGCCGCCGGGCAATGCCTGCGAAAATAACCTCAGCCACCCGTCCCTGGGACTGCAAGAACTTCTACCAGTGTACCGGGCACGACAGGGTCTTTCTATTCTCTGTGGATGGTTATAATCTGGGACTGGTTGCACCTATCAACCCGCAAGATATTCGTACCAGTGAAGTGCCCTGTGCCTCCTCGGACTGGCCTATCCTTGAGAATAGAAAGACCCTGCCGGGCACGACTGACGGCTTGATAAACAGTATCGTTAATGATACTATCGTAGAACCAAAACCTGACGTCAAGAACTAAAGTGCCAATTACCGATTTATTCGGAGGAGCGAGTCATGATCGACTTTACGCCGCAAACGGTTACAGGAGAACGGTATGAACCTTCAGTCCGCCATCGAGGAACTTCGGAGCAATCCCAAAGGCGTTCGTTTCGCAGACCTAGCCAGAATATGCGACCACTTTTTCGGAGAGCCTCGTCAGCAGGGTACAAGCCATCGAGTCTACCGGACTCCCTGGCGAGGCGACCCCAGGGTGAACATCCAGAACCACAGGGGCACGGGAAAGCCTTACCTTATCAAGTCAGACAGGTCATCAAGGCCCTTGAGAAATTGAAGGAAAATGATAGCTGACCATTACACATACAGAGTTACTTGGTCCGGCGAAGACGAAGAATACGTTGGGCTGTGCGCCGAATTTCCGTCGTTAAGCTGGCTTGCGCCTACCCAGGAAGAAGCCTTTTCCAGCATTCGGCAGTTGGTGGCGGACTGCGTCGCGGATATGGAGGCCAACCGTGAGCCGGTCCCGGAGCCAATGGCCGACCGTGCCTACAGCGGAAAATTCATGGTGCGCGTACCCCCGGAAACGCACCGTGCCCTAGCCATGCGGGCTGCCGAGGAAGGCGTCAGCCTGAACCGTTTGGTTAGCGCCCGGCTCTCCAATGAAACATAAGGAATGGCTGAGGAGCCAAGGCCAGCCATGAAGTTGCAGATTTCCTACTACGAATCCGACGACATACTCTTGATGCAGAACGGTTATTCGTGGGCTGACGGGGCCGGTGTCGCGGAGTGTGTCGTTGCCTACGCTGACGCCAGGCATAACCCTGTGGCCGTCGAGGTTTCGGGGGCCGCTTCCCTGTTGCGGCCGGTCTTGTACGGTGGCAAGCTGCCCATGCCACCGGAAAGCTGCGAAGGGCCGGACGGCAGGCCGGACGAGGCTACCCTGGACCGGGACGCTCTGCGGTTAATCGTCCGGTACGACCGCGACGCGGACGTCCTTGCTTTGGAAAGCGGCCTGCCCATGCCCTTCGAGCAGGCCATCGCCGACGGCCTCACCGCCTTTTATGACGGAGAGGACGAGTATGGCAAGTTTGTTAATGGCGTCAGGCTGGAAAACGCCGCCAGGCTGCTGGAACCATACTTGGCCCCCTAATCCTCCACCAGCGTCCGGCTCACGTCGACCGTGGCGTAGGACCAAGCTATGCGGAAGGGGGTGTCGCCGGTGTTGATCAGGCGGTGGTGGGCGCCGGAGTCACGACCGTGCCGCTGAGGGGGCAGCGTCTCCGCTGGACACCTTGAAAAATGGAGCAAGGTGTTTTGCAGCCCCTCGCAGTTCGAAACCTACAACGTCGAAGCCGTCCTCGCTCCCGAAATCGACTATTAGACTGTCCCCGATGCCAGCGGAGGTCTTGACCCGGCCGCCAGTCCAAATGGTCAGAATATCGTTTTCCGCATCGTAGCTAGTTTTCAGTTCCATATCTCACCTCGTCGAAACCTCCTTGTTGCCGAAGGTATCGTCTCGTTGCGGGAGTATCGAAGTGCGCTGTGATAGTCTCGTTGTCGTCGTTGGACACCGCCACCATCAATAGGGGATTCCGACCCTCTATGACACCGTAATAGTCCATTGACTCGTGTGTTTCGTTAAGCCGTCTCGCCACCCAGTTTGCGAGTACCTCGGCGACCCATGCCTTCTTTATCTCCCGTTGCTTCATCCTCAAGCGGGCGTGCCGATTGAGCGTTCGTCGTTTACCGTCGGCGACGACTTCGGGTCTAGGTGCGAGGTGGAGACGCTCTCGTAACCATGATAGCGGACGGTTTATCGCCCTGAGCACACGCTCGCCCCAGTTAATCCTCCACCAGCGTCCGCGACACGTCTACGGTGGCGTAGGACCAGGCTATGCGGAAGGGGGTGTCGCCGGTGTTGATCAGGCGGTGGTGGGTGCCGGGGGTGATGAAGGCGGCGTCGTTGACCTTTACGCGGTTTTCTTCGCCGTTGATCAGCAGGATGCCCTCGCCTTCGATGACGATCACCGACTCCTCGGCGTTGTGGTAGTGGGTAGTGTTGGAGCAGCCGGGATCGAAGCTGGTAATGCCGCTGGAAATCTCGGTCGCGCCGAACTCCTTGGTGATGTGCCCGGAGACCGTGACGCCGGGGGCCCGTTGGAGGTGTTCGATTTCTTCCCCTCGGATAACTCGTGGCTCAGGCATGACTCCCTCCCTGTTATTTCGATTGAAACACAGAGAACGCAGAGGGCACAGAGATTTTCTCTGATTATTCTCTGTGGCCTCTGTGCGCTCTGCGTTTAAGCAATTACTCCTGCTCCAGGAATTGGCGCACCATGTCGGCGGCGGGTTGGCGGTCGGCCATGTTGTAGAGGATGATGGCGTTGCGCACCGAGTCGGCTTGGAAGAAGCGCTCGTAGAGTATCTGCCGGGCCCCGAAGGCGCTGCAACAGGTGTCCCAAACCAGCCGGAACAGCCGCACCCGGTCGCGGGCCGAGGTGGCGTCGGTTTCCAGGTAGCGGTTGATCTCCTCGGCCAACGGCCCTTCCAGATCGGACTCGGTGGGTAGCGCCATCAGGCTGCTGGAGCCGAGCAGTTGCAGGATCTCGCCCATCCGCGGGTACATGCGGATGAACATGTTGCGGGCCACCTGTAGCGGCAGCTCGGCGGGCACCATCACGCCCCAGCGGTCCAGGGCCGCGTCGGCCTCGGCCGCCTTCAGGCACGCCTTGGTCACCTCCAGATTCTCGATGATCTCAGCGATCATCTGCTGGGCTTGGGGCTGCTGGCTGGAGCCCAGGGCCTCGGTCATCAGAGTGGCCAGGCCGAGCACGAACTCGCACTTGGCGACGTTCTTGGTGACCACCTGGTGGCCGGAGTGCAAGTGGCGGTTGGTGGCCTGTTGCAGGTTGTTGCACAGCTCCACGTCTCCCAGCAGGAACACCCGCTCCCAAGGCACGAAAACGTGGTCGAAGAAGGCGACGGCGTCCATCTCCTCGAACCGCGAGCCCAACGGGTGGTCGAAGTGAGAGCGGGCGTGATCGAAGCTCTCGCGGCACTGGTAGCGCAGCCCCGGCGTGCTGTTGGGGATGGCGAAGGCGAAGGAGTAGCGCTCCGGGGCTTGACCCGGCAACTGGTGCGATGTGGTGGGGTAGAGGGCGATCTCCTCGGACAGCGGGGCCAGGGTGGCCAGCACCCGCGCGCCGTTGACGATGATGCCGGCGTCGGTCTCCTTCTCCACCGACAGCGCCACGTCGGTGCGGTCTTCCAGCGGCGTCGCTCCGGGGGTGCGGCTGCGTTGCAGGTTGAGCAGCGTGTGGGTCAGCACTAGGTCATTTTCCCGGACGTGCTCGTAGTAGTTGCGGATGTTGGCCTTGAACTCCGGGCGGTTCTGGGCGAAATAGTCGCTGGCGGCGGCCATCGCCATGATGTTCACGTTCATAAAGTCGGGGCTGCGGCCCATCATGCCGAAGGTAGTCCGGGCCCAGTGGCGCATCATCTCCCGGCGGCTGGCCAGGTCTTCTTTGGTCTTGGGTTCGATGAACGACAGGCCGACCGGGTCGCCGGTGGTGGGCGAGGCGTAGGTCATCTCGTCCCGGATGGCCGGGTCGTGCTGCATGTCGTAGAGCTTGGCCAGCGTGTTCACGCCGTTGCGCAGCGACGGGTGGGTGGTGACGTCCTTTACCCGCTCGCCGTGCATGTAGACTTCAGGATGGTTTTCCTTGAGGCCCGCGATGTATTCTGCGCCGGTCCTGGCTGGCATCGGGCTGCCTCCTTCCGTGGATTACCAGATAGTATCACAGAGGCCGAAGCCTCGTTGCCAGTGGCGTTGAAAGAATGTACGATTCGCCCCGAGACGGCCAATAAATCCCCAATAAACAGAGGAGGCAGCGCCAATGTACGTGATCATCGCGCCAATACAGATAAAGGAAGGGGCCAAGGACCAGTTCATGGATGCGATCATCGAGGACGCCAAGGGATCGGTTAACGACGAACCGGGCTGCATGAGGTTCGACGTAATTCAGGACGCGGGTGACCCCAACCGCATCTGGCTGTACGAGGTCTACCAGGACGAGGCCGCCTTCCAGGCCCACACTCAAGCGCCCCACTTCATCAAGTTCCGCGACGCTACGGCGGACATCCGTGTCGAGGGCATCCAGGGCGCGGCCCGGGGCAGCAGCAACGTCTGGCCTACCGACGGGGAGTGGAAATAATGTACGTCATCATCGCGCCAATACAGATTAAAGAAGGCTCCAAGGACGAGTTCCTGGCGGCGCTTTTGCCCAACGCGCAGGGGGCCGCCAACACCGAGCCGGGCTGCCTGCGGTTCGACGTGATTCAAGACGCGGGCGACCCCAACCGGGTGTGGGTCTACGAGGTCTACACCGACGAAGCTGCCTTCCGGGCCCACGGGCAGTCGGAGCATTACCTGAAGGCCATCGAGGTTCTCGGCCCGTTGCGGGATGAAGCCGGGACCATGCAGGGCGCGGCCCGCGGCAGCAGCAACGTCTGGCCCACCGACGCCGAGTGGAAGTAAATTAAACGCAGAGCACGCGGAGACCGCAGAGGATTTTTGGATAAATCCTTCCGAAATAACTCTGCGTTCTCTGCGGTCAGAAGGAGGTCTAGCTATGGCTAAGACAGTCCTGCAAAGCTCCGGTGTGGCCACTCCCCGGGGGATCATGTCCCAAGGGATTTCGGCCCCGGCGGGGCGGATGGTGTTCGCATCGGGCCAGGTGGCCCGTGACGTCGACGGGCAGTTGGTGGGCCGGGGTGACATCCACGCCCAGACGCGGAAGACCCTGGAGAACCTGCAAGCGGTGCTGGCCGAGGGCGGGGCCACCATGGACGACGTGGTGAAAGTGACGGTGTTTGTGACCAACCTGTCCGAACACTTCGCTGCTATTCACGAAGTACGGGGCGAGTTCTTCAAGTCGGATTACCCCGCGAGCACCCTGGTGGAGATCAGCTCCCTTGTAGACCCGGAGATGCTGATCGAAATAGAGGCGATAGCGGTGGTCGGCTAGAGAGTCCGAGAGACCAGGCAAACAAAGACGGGGCGCACGTTGCAACGTGCGCCCCGCTTGAGTTCCTTGGGTACGAGAGAGTTTAACTGAGGTTGGCGGCGGCTACTCCGTCGGGTACGAGGTCGGCTTCCCACGGGCCGGGGAAGTTGCCTTGGGGGCGGTCGCCGCTCATAAAGATGTTCTCTTGGCGGTGCCACTGCTCGCGCGGCGTCTCGTAGTAGACTTCGATGCCGTTGCCATCGGGGTCTTGCAGGTAGATGCCCAGCGACAGGCCGTGGTCCGACACCCGGTTGATCTTGACGCCCTTTTCCTTGAGATTGTTGTAGAACTCGGTCAGGTCCTCCAGGCTGGCCATGCGCCAAGCCATGTGGTTCAGGCCCACCTGCCCGGCCCGGGGGCCGTCGGCGTTCTCGCCAACTTCCATCAGGGCGATCTCGTGGGACTCGTCGAGGTTGGCCGACATGAAGGCGGCGCGCCCCGGCATGAAGTCGTAGGTATGCAGGCCCAGCACGTCCTCATACCACTGACGGGCGGCCTCGGCGTTGCGGACGTAAATGTTCACGTGCCCCAAGTGGCTAGGCGTATATCCCATTATCGGCCTCCCAAGATCGTTGTTTTGCGTCGCCAAACTACCACAAGGGCGGCAAAGGGCGCAAGTGCGTGTACACTGTTTGACGGGCTTCGTCGAACAACTCCCGGCAGCCCAAAACTAGCCAGACCGAACGGGAGGGCCAACCATGCCTAACGCCCACGGCAAGATAATCGCCAACGTCGACCGCCTGCATCAGTTGATGGACGAAGAAGGATTCTCGGCCATCGTTGCCCGCTCGGGCAAGAACTTCACCTACTTGGCCGGGTTCGCCTATCCAGGCACCTTGGCGCGACATCTGGAGTTCCCGGACTCGCCGCGCGAGGTGCTGCTGGTGTGGCCGCGCTTGGGCCAGCCGGTGATGGTGCTGAACTCCTACGCCGCGCCCCTGGCCCGCCGCGATTCGTGGCTCGAAAACATAGAGGTCTACGATGACTACGCGGAGTCGCCCTACGAACGCGCGGCCCGGACGCTGCGGGACCTGGGCCTGGCAGGGGAGACCATCGGCTTTGAGAAGAGCTACGTGAACGCCGCCCGGTGGGAGGAGATAGCAACCCTGCTCCCCGAGGCGAGAATTGCCGACTGCACCGATTTGATGGACCGGGTGCGCTGGATAAAGACGCCGGAAGAGGTGGCGGCGCTGGAAGCCGGGGCGAACCTCTTGGACGAAGCATACCTGGAGGCGCTGCCCGCGGTTCGCCCCGGCGACACGGAACGGCTGGTGCATAGCCGCATCATCGAGGGCTGCCTGCGCCGCGGCGCGAATTGGGCCCACGGCATCCTCAATTCCAGCCGCAACACCGTGGCCTACGGCGGCGAGAGCGACCTGGCCTTCCAAGCGGGAGACATCATCCGCAACGATTACGTCTCATACCTGAACGGCTACCCCGGCCACCAATCGCGCACTGTGGTCGTGGGCGCTCCGAGCGATGAGCAGAAGAAGATCTACCGGGTCACCAGGGACATCTACCGCGCCACCATCGACCGGTGTCGCCCCGGCGCGAAAGCCGCAGACGTCTATCATTTCGCCAACGACAGCTTTCACCAAGCCGGATTCCAGGGCAACGTGTCGCTGGCGGGGCACGGAGTGGGGGCGTGGTGGCACCAGCAGGAACCGTACATGGTGCCCTCCAGCAGCAGGGTGCTGGAAGAAGGGATGGTAGTGGCGCTGGAGCCCCACATCGGCTATTGGCACCTGCAAGACATGGTCCTCGTTACCGACGGCGCCCCGCGGCTGCTGTCGCCTCTCATCGACACCGACGAGATGCTGGTGGCGGGGTAGGGACATACTGGATACCACGTAATCGATTGAGATAGATTTATAATGAGCTTCAGAGTCAAGGGGCGCTGAAATTTCAACCCTCAGGAGGCCGCCATGCCGCATCGCCTTCCCGAAGACATCGTCCCTAGGGGCAAGGCCATTTACGAAGGGTTACGCACCCAGCTTGAACAGACCGATTGGGGCAAATTTGCGGTTATCGACGTCTATTCGGGCGACTATGAAGTCGACGTCAGGGACGCGGACGCTACCGGCAGGCTGTTGAGCAGACGCCCGGACGCGATTACGTATGGCGTACGCATCGGCGATACGGTAGCGTTTCGATTCCGTAGCGTGCGCTAAGGGATGATTAGGGGAGAAGTCACTGAGGATCACGTTCCACAACTCCGCTTACAGGTGGCAGACGCTGACGGTCTGCTAACCGAAGTCGTGTTTATCGTAGACACTGGATTTGACGGCGACCTGACTCTGCCTCCGGCACTGATCCACGATTTCAGGTTGACGCCTACTGGCCTGCGGGATGGGAATCTAGCCGACGGACGGGCCGTGGAGGTGATGTCATATCGTACATCGATTCTATGGAATGGCGCTCACCGTAACGTAACCGTCTATGAAATAGGCGAAGAGCCATTGCTCGGCATGTCGTTAGTCTGGGGACATCGGCTCACCATCGACGCCGAGGCTGGCGGAGAGGTGCTCGTAGAAGAGTTATAACCGGGCGCTGCAATCCAGCAAGACCGAGACTGTTTCCCAGCAAGGGTCGCGAAGAGAGCAGAGTGACCGGCCTGATGCGTCAGTCTCTCCGCGTTCTCTGCGGTGAGAAGGTGATATATAATCTGGCTGAAACCAGTCCAATAAACTCGACGGTCAGGAGCGTTATCATGCCGCAACGCACTTTGTGGATGCACGGCGCAAACATGCAAGTGGAATACCCCAACCGGCTGACTTCGGTGCGGGCCACCGGTCCCTTCGTGCGGATCGAGGGCGCCGCCGGCCAGAACACTTGGGTGCACTTCCCCCTCCCGACTCCCGCAGTCATCGACGGGAACCGGATGCGGATCGACGCCGCCCAGGTGAGCTTCCGCACCAGGGATCACGCCTCGGTGCATGAGGTGATCGTTTACGACGGCGACAAGCGCGTCGCCGAGCACATGGACCTGGACCTGCGGGGCGACCACCTGGAGGGGCGGTTCGAGGTGCCCGGCAACCCCGAAATCAACCGGGGCGTCAACATCACCCTGGGCATCCGGTTCGACAACGCCGCGCCGGACGTCCGGTCGATGCAGATCGAAGTAATCGGCGTGGGCCTGGAATACTCTGGCTAGAAGGAGCGGCCCCATGGCAACCTACAAGAATTTCATCGGCGGCGACTGGGTGGAATCGGTCTCCGGCCGCACCTACCCGGTGTACAACCCCGCCAGGAAGACCGAATCGGTGGGCGAGTTCCAGACCTCCAACGCCGAAGACGCGAATATCGCCGTGGCCGCGGCGCGGGCGGCCCTGTCCGGTTGGGCCAATACCCCGGCTCCGGGACGGGCCAGCGTGCTGTTCCGGGCGCTGGAGATCATGGGGCGGCGGGCCGATGAGATCGCCCGCACCATCACCACCGAGGAGGGCAAGCCCATCGGCGACGCCCTCGGCGAAGTCCGGCGCGCCATGAACATCATGGAGTACGCCGCCGGAGAGGGCCGCCGCATGTTCGGCTACACGACGCCGTCGGAGTTGCCCAACACCGTCGCCTACACCATCAAGCGTCCGCTGGGAGTGGTCGGCGTCATCACTCCTTGGAACTTTCCCATCGCCATTCCCGCGTGGAAGATCGCCCCGGCCCTCATCTGCGGCAACGCGCTGGTGTTCAAACCCGCGTCGTCCACGCCGCTGTCGGCGGTCAAGCTGGTGGAGGTATTCGAGGAGGCCGGGTTGCCCGCCGGGGTGCTCAACCTGGTCACCGGGCCGGGCGCACAGGTGGGGAACGCTCTGGTGGAACACACCGGCGTCAACGGCATTTCCTTCACCGGGTCCACCGAGATAGGCACCGACCTGTACGCCAACAGTGCCCAACGGCTGAAGAAGGTGCAGGCCGAGATGGGCGGCAAGAACGCGGTCATCCTGCTGGCCGACGCCGACATGGACAAGGCCCTGGGAGGGATCGTGCAGGGCGCGTTCGGCTCCACCGGCCAGCGCTGCACCGCCACCAGCCGCGTGATCGTGGAGGAAGAAGTATACGACGAGTTCATGGAGAGCCTGATCGACCGCACCAGCAAGCTGAAGATCGGCGACGGTATAAACCCGGAGATGGACGTCGCTCCGCTGTCCAGCCAGAGCCAGTACGACAAGGTGCTGGAGTACATCGGCGTTGGCGCCGAAGAGGGCGCTCACTTGGCCTACGGCGGCCGCGGCCTGACCGGCGGCGATTACGATCAGGGCTACTACGTGGAACCCACGGTGTTCACCGACGTTTCGCCCGACATGCGGATCGCCCGCGAGGAAATCTTCGGGCCGGTCCTAACCGTGTTCAAAGCGAAAGACCTGGAGGAGGCCATCCAGATTTCCAACAGCGTCGAGTTCGGCCTGTCGTCGTCGGTCTACACCAAAGACCTGACCCGCGCCTTCGAGTACATCAACACCGTCGAGACCGGCATGGTTCACGTCAACGCGCCGACCCTGGGCGGCGAGGTACACCTGCCCTTCGGCGGGCTGAAGTCCTCCGGCGTAGGACAGCGGGAGCAGGGCACGGAAGCGTTCGACTTCTTCACCGAGACCATCACCGTCTACATAGACCACGCCCAAGCCCCAAGGCAGCAAGCCCGGTTTATCTGAGCGGGATGGGGGTAAAGCTATCTGGGAGGAGGTTGAGCACATCGGCCATCAGGGTCGGCAAGCGTTCCTGCACCGTCAGCCAGAGGATGCTGTAGTCTATGTTGTCGTATTGGTGAGCCAGGTGGTTTCGCATCCCGATCATTCGCCGCCAAGGTATCTCCGGCGTTCCGCTCTGGGTGGCATCAGAGACATGATTGGCGGCTTCTCCCACGGTTTCAACAGCTTTGGCTAGGGCGAAAAATAGCTGCAAATCCAGGTCAAGGTCGTTCTGGGTGCGGCCTTCGGCAACGGACAAGGCCCACCCGGACGCCTCCAGTATGTGGCCCAGGGGAGGCAGGTCTTCCGCTGGGGTTGTCATGCAGTCTCTGGAGCCGGATAAAAGGGTTCGGCCATAGCCCGGGCGTCATCCAGGGCTTTCGAGCGGAAATGTGGGCCGATTCCGGCGTATGTATTCAGGTAGACGTACTTCTTGCCCAACAGCAGAGCCAGTTCTTCCTCGATACCGATGAGGCCTGGACCGCCGGTCATGTCGAAGTAGCCGGGGGTGTGGTCCGGCTCGAAGTCTACCAGGAAGTCGAGTACGCTGTCTTTCCCGGCGGCGCTGTGGAAGGGGTAAGTGTAGCTCATCATCTTGGTGATGTGGTTCTTCTTGCAGAACTCGGTAATCTCTTTTTCCATGTCGACATCCATGGCGTAGCTCCTGCCGCATATGAGGGCTGGCATTGTCAATTTTTGGGCGTTTGGTGGGCTAATCGTAGCTTGCTCAAAGCGGCTGCCGGTGGGCGAAACCCCGGTCCGTTTCGTGCCAGTAGCCGATGCGGTCTTCGCCGCCGATCCAGCACAGATAGACTTCCCGCCCTTCCCGGACCGACGGGAAGTCCACCAGCCCGGTAGTCACGTCGCGGACGATGATCCCTTGGCCGACGATTTCGTTGAGGCCGTCTTGCACTTGCTGGAGCAGCCGCTCCAGGTCGCTTTGTATACGGGCCATGTCGCCTTGGGGGCTGGAGACTCCGTTGCCCCGGTGCTGCCGTTGCAAGTCCGAGAGCCTGGACTGCAATCCGGCGAGTTCTTCTCTCAGCGGGGCCAGCCGCCGGAAGGTGGACTCCAGCCAGGGCACGAGTTCGTTGGCTTCATCGAGAGTAAATAAACGACGCCTCATCAGACCTCGATGTCTTCGATGGCTCCTTCAGTGAGCGCGCAGAACGCCCCCCCCCCCGGTCGCGCCGGAGATTGACTGGCGGAGGAGTGTCCTTCGAAGTATGTTGATTTTACAGGTGTTTAAGAGAGTCCGTGAAGGCCAATGGACGAGTTGTGTACTTAACCGTGTACATTCCAGAAGATTTGGAGGTCGGTATGGGTCTTCTCACTCAGGGTGGGCGCAGTATGCGGGCGATGGTGGTTATTAGTCCGAGGTCAACAAGCGCGCTCTCGCTAGGTCAGAATGTGCAACTCCACTAAGAAACTATCTCAAAACTCTGCTTTGGCTTGGCGGGTCAGGCGCCACCAACGGCGGTACCACAATAACCCGCAGGCCAACCGGAGCAGCCCCACGCAGTTCCTGGCCTTTTGTCATATCTCACCAGCAGGGACCGGCATTTCGACAGCCAGCCCAAAGTCCGTTCCACCACCCACCGGCGCGCCGGATGCTCTTTCTCACCCGGTGCGTCCCAGCTTCTCCTCCCCGATGCGCCGGATGTGGGCTTCATAGCCGTGCTGTCTGGCCGCTTCCCGTCCCGTGGGATTGTCATACCCTTGGCCCCGTCGCCGGCGCTCCATCTGATCCAGCCGGTCTCCTCAACCTGCGATGCCAGCCGGTCCGCCCTCACCTGAAGGGGGCCCTTGTCCGTCCGGACCCACAGATTCTCATTGCTCCTGACCGCCAGCACGTGGGGAATACCTTGCTGTTCCAGCCACAACCTCAAGTTGCGGCCGTTGCCGCAGACCTCATCCCCGGTAACCCAGCCGAAGGGGACTCCCGATTCCACTGCCCGCTCCAGCATACCCCGGGCCAGTTGCGGCTTGGTCCGGAACACCACCCCCTCCGGCACCCCGGCTTCCCGGCGCCGCTCCCCTGTACCGGCCCACACCTGGAGAAGGTGCAGTTCCCGGTCCAGCAGGGTCCTTCCCCTGGCGCAGGCGTAGGCCAGGAATACGCCAATCTGGCAGTTCTCGGTCCGTCCTGCCGTGCCGCTGTATTGCCGCTGCACCCCCACCGGCTTGTTCCCCTTCTTGAGGAAACCGGTCTCGTCCACCACCAGCACTCCGTCAGCATCGGCCAGATGCTCCACAACGTAGCCCCTGAGATCGTCTCGAACCAGGTCCACGTCCCAGCGGCAGGTGGACAGCAGGCGCTGCACCCCGTCCGGGGTAGCGTCGCCCGCCTGCTCCGCCAGTTGCCAGCCGTTCTTGCGCTCCACCGGACTGAGCAGCCCCCGCAAATAGTCCAGCACCCGCCGGCGGGGCTCCGGACGCCGGAAACGTCCCACGATGCACTCATGCACCCGCTCCAAGCCTTCGGCTCAGCGGGCCACTTCCGCCACCTCATCCCTGCTCGTCGCCACCGCCACACCTCATCATCCAGTGATGGCTTATTCTACTTCGTTAATCTGCGACTGTAGTATTAAGCAGGGCGTGGGCGATGAGGTCGGCCATCCGGGGCAGGCTAATGGTCATGTTGCGCAAGGCTGTCATTATTCGAGGTGTGGCGCCGGTGCGTACTTGAGACCGGTCTTCATCCAGGATTACATCCCGTACGTAGTGGACCCGGTTTCCGATGCCCAAGTGTCCCTGCCACGGATCCAGGAGTCCGGTGATCCCTCCTGCTGCCACAAGGACCGGGATAGCGGACTCCAAGATAGCGGACAGGTCTCCACCCATGCCTTGCACGGCTGCTAAACGTGTGTGAGAGAATGCGATCTAACGTCCGGCGGCAGCCAAGGCCTTCCAAGCCTAGTTCAAGTTGTAAACCCTGGCCGCGTTCCCACCGGCTATCTTGGCCCGTTCCTCCAGGGTGCATTCAGCCAGGATTTCTTCAAGGATTTCCCGGCTTCTTGGAAAGGTGGATTCTTGATGGGGGTAGTCAGAGCCCCATTGCAGAGTATCGACGCCGATAATCTCCCGAAGCTGAATCCCCAATCCGTCTTCCTGGAAGCCCAAGAAAACGTTCCGGCGGAAGAAGTCGCTGGGAAGCATATCGTCTTTAAACCGGTAGCCGCTCACCCCTCTGGCCCGTTGGGTGTAGTTGTAGTCCATGCGGTCCAGAAAATGGGCAGCCCATGACACTTCGTGCTCAACCGCCCCAATTTGCAGCCGCGGGTAACGCTCGAACACCCCACAGAACATCATGTCGGTAAGTGACATCCGGACGTAGTGATCGAAGTTCACCGTTACGGAGAACCGGTTAGTGCTGGTGCGGTCGCCCTCCCCCGATCCAAACCGGTTAGTCGCGGCATGAAGGCCCAAAGGCATTCCCAAGTCTTGAGCAGCCGCCCAAAGGGGATCGTAGACCGGCGAGTCGTACCTGAGGTCCTCCGGCGGGTAAACCGTGATCATGCCGCCGATGAATCCCAGTTTGTGGCACCGCTCCAACTCGGCCACCGCAACCTCTACTTCATCCACGTTGATCATGGCGATCCCGGCGAGACGCTTTGGCGCGGCTTGGCAGAACTCGGCCAGCCAATCGTTGTAAGTCTTAAAAACGGCAGTCAGAAGCTCACTATCCGGCACCTTGAACAACTGAAGGCCAAGGGTGGGATAGAGAATGCTAACATCAATACCGTCCAGGTCCATGTCCTTGATCTGCTCTTCAGGGATGTAGCCCCCGGGCCGGACGTTCTCAAACACATCGCCGCTGGTCAACTCCTCCGGCGAATCAAACCTTCTTCCGGTCTGGGCTCCACCGAATCCGAACCCGGTAGAAATTTTCATTCCGTCGCAGTACCACCATTCACCGTCGTCCTCCAGCCTGGTGCGAGGGGCCCGGTCCCGGAACTTTTCATCTATCCGGCTCACCCATAGATCCGGAGGTTCCATCACGTGGTTATCGGACGAAATGATCCTGTAATCAGCCATGGCTTAGCTCCCCGAATGTAGTCTTTGGTGATTTTCCAACCTGGCGCCAAATTACAGTGAGCTTGAGGCGCCGACCCCCATCCGAACGCACTGCGAAGCTGGCCCCGAGCAATTCAGCATTGACGAATCGCGGCGATTATGTTCGGGCATTGAAACGAAGTCAAGCCACAAAATGAGCCTGCACAAGCTAGCACCACCAAAGAGATGAGGAGGACTTACCCTTGCCGGAATGTCCATCCGGATCTATACTTCCGCGTTCCGGTCCCGAACCGCTCGCGGCAGTCTCCGGCGTCCGCCCGGAATGTGGTAAGCTAGCCCCGGTCTATCGCTTGGCTCTCTTGGACCAACAATCTCTGGCCCCGAGCAGCCGAACGCTCGTAAGACGACTTTTGGTTGCGACAGGTCCGGTATCTGTCCTTAATGTGTCCCGCTTGAGCCTTCGCTAACGCCGCTTCGGCCAACCCGGCTTGGCGCCGTAAGCTCAAGTCGAGACTAGGTATATTGGTGTCTGCGTCTTGACTACCACCGCTCTGCTGGTTCTGTCCTCGGGCTTCCTGCTCATCACCATCGCCACCGCCCTGAAGGCCATCGACGGGTGAGAACGTTGTTCTATGGGTGGATATTAGTCAGCTCGGCCCTGCTCGTCAACGCTTTGTCGAGCGGCCCGGTCTGGAGCGGTGTCGGCGTGTGGATCAAGGCCCTGGAGTTGCAGTTCGGGTGGAGCCGGGCCCAGTTGACCGGCGCATTTTCCATGGCCCAGCTTGAGGGCAGCATTATCGGGCCTTTGATGGGGTACTTGATCGACCGGCTGGGTCCCCGCCGGATGGTCCTCATCGGGATGGTAATAACCGGCCTGGGCTTTCTCCTTTTCAGCCGTACCGAGAACATTTTCACCTTTTACCTGTCCTACGGGTTGATCATGCTGGGTACGGCTGCGGGTACCTGGCTGCCGTACATGTCAGTAGTCAACCGGTGGTTCGTGCGAAAGCGGGGCTTGGCTATGGCGATTGCCGGTGAGGGTTCCCCATTGGGCGGGCTCGTGCTGGTGCCGATTCTGGCGTGGGCAGTAACCCCGGGCAGTCACGGCTGGAGCGTCACCGCCCAATGGATTGGGGTGGTGTTCTTGTGCCTGGCGTGGCCGATGTCCCGGTTGATCCGGGTACGCCCGGAAGACTATGGCCTGCTCCCCGACGGAGACCGACCGGACCAGGCGGTGCGTGAGGCGGCAAGGCCCGTCAGGAGAGCGGCCTCGCCGGACCAGCTACAATTCACCGGGCGGCAAGCGATACGGACCCACGCATTCTGGCTGATCACTTTCGGCCATGCTTTCTCCAGCATACTTTTCGCGACCTTGACCGTGCACCTCGTACCCATGCTAACGGACCGGGGCTTGTCCCTGCAGGCGGCGGCAAACATGTTTTCGGTCGCCTTGGGGGTGGCCGCGATTTTCCAGTTAATCGGCGGCTACGCGGGGGACAGGCTCCCAAAGAACGTCGTCATATCCTTCTTCGGTTTTATTCAGGCTGGCGGTTTTCTCATGGCGGTGTTTGTCCATAGTTTACCGATGGCTGTGCTCTTTGCCGCAACATTCGGTGTAGGATTCGGTGGGCGAAATCCGCTTACCACCGCGATACGCGGCGACTACTTCGGCGAAAGAGCCTTTGCCACCATCACCGGCCTGTCCAGCGCGCCCATGTACGCGCTTATGTTGGCCGCCCCGCTCTTCGCGGCGTTCATGTTCGACGCGACCGCAAGCTACACCGTTTCGTTCCTGGTCATCGGAGGTTTGGGAATGATGAGCGGTGTGCTGTTTCTGTTGGCCAAAAAGCCGACCTCACTTCCGCAGGAAAGAAGAGCTTCCACCACTACCCGGCCGACTGAGTCCGGCGTCGGCTAAAGTTTTCGTTGCGCGCCGGGAGGGCGGGGGTCATGCCAAGGCGCCCCTTGCTGGATAGCATGGGCCGCAGGAGCGTCACAGCTTAGTCGGCCAAGTGACTATCTCAAAACTAACTGGTCCTGCTAACCTCCACTCGAATATGGCTTAAACCTATGGATTTCCACCTGCGCGGGAATAGCGGGTTGGGTACTGCACCAGTTTTGGGATAGTTTTTTAGCTGCTTGTCCAATTTTCCAGGTTCACCTCATCGGAATCTGCCTCGGTTAGGCCAAACCGCAGGCCAGATTACACTCCAAAACGAACCGCAACACGAAGGCTCTTGATTTTGTCCAGTTTGATGGGTCCCTAATTAACCCAGACATGGAGGGCGTCCTTATGTTTTAGAAGAAGATGAGAAACCTTGTCGGCCACATAATCGAAGCAATTCCCATCCTTTTCGCAAGTGAGGTATTCGTGGCTCTCCAAGAATTTACCTCGAGCTATGCTTACATGCAGCAACGGAAGCGCGTTCACTTGGTTCAAAGAAAATTTATCAACACTCCGCCGAAACTGTTCCCCAAGCCGTTTTGTGCTCCAATAGGTATACGCTTTCTTTTCATCTATGCTAAGGCTCCTGTTTGCGAATTCGAAGGCAAACGAGCCAAAGGTGAACACAAGAGTGGGTTTGTATTGTTTCAGTAACGCTCGAAATTCTTTTATTTCCTTCTCCAGCTTGCTCCACTCTTTGCTGTTGGTTGCCTCTTTACATTTATGATTTTGGACCGCATTTCTCAAGTAAAGTCGGGAAGTATCAACCCTTCGCCGATCAGCCCGGAACACGCGTTCTTGGATTCCGTCGACAACCGGAGTCCAAATGTCGTGACGGGACGGGTGCTTCGAGTCCAAGGGTACAGATAGTTTGTCTTTCCAATGTTCAGGTGGGGAATCCCCGATGAGCCATATAGGAGAGCACTTGCATCCAGATTCTCGTTCCATAACTTACTCCGCCCCACTTCCTCTCCCAACCGCTCCGGCAGCGCCCCGACGGAGAGTACCCCCCAGGCTCCCCGCTCCCGATCTCCCACCACCAGTATGTAATGAATCTCTTGTGTCTGCGCGCTGCGGATCTTGGGATTCATCCTCTAGCACCGGTTCCTGTACCTGGGGCGGCAACCTGGGCTCAACGGACCGTGGAGGATTGCAAGGTGACAGGGCAGGCCCAAGATTCCTTTACGGCGATAAATTATATGATGGGTAGGCCATCGGAAACCGGTCCGTTTATCAACGTAAGATGCCAGCTGCCGTCTGCCAAGCCGGGGAGAACGGGGTGCAATGAGGAACGGAGATCCGCCGGGATGGGCTGGTTCCGGCAACCTCTGGCGGGTTACCGCGAGCAATAGGCACGGCAAACCGTAAGTCCCTGTCATGATGGCAGGGGCCTACGGCTTAATTTATGAATTCTCGGTGAGCTTACACCGGACAGTGTAGAACAGTTGATCCCGTTACAGTCCCAAGCGGAACCGCAACAGGAAGGTCCTTGATTTTGTGTAGTTTGGCGGGCGTGGGGAGACTCGAACTCCCACGCCTTGCGGCACATGATCCTGAGTCATGCTTGTCTGCCTATTCCGGCTCTTCCCCGTGTGGATGGGCCGGACGGCCGGTCTGGGTTGGCCGGGGCCCGCGGCCGGTTGGGCGACGGTTTCGAGGCCGGTTAGGCGTTCTTAGCCAGTCCCAAGCCCAGAGGAGCAGGACCAGGGGCAGGGTGACCAACGCGACGGTGAGAGCGATGTATTTCGTCCGAGTCGACGCATCGTCTCCCGGTGGTCCCTGCTCGCCGGTCAGCCCGCGGGGGCCATCTACGCCGCTCGAGCCATTATAACCCGGGGGGCCGGCGCTGCCGCGCGGGCCTTGTGGGCCTTGCGGGCCTGACACGCCGACCGGCCCGGCCTCTCCTTGCTGGCCTTGCCGGCCTTGCGGGCCTTGAGAACCCAGATCACCCTTTTCGTTCACTATTACAACAGGCGCCACAGTGACCGGCTGTGCCGCGGGCAGTGGCGCTGGGACCTGGGTGAATGGCTGTGACACCGTTTCCGGCTTGTCGATGGGCGCCTCGACCACGTCGGTCACGTCAATGGTCACGTCAATGGCGGCAACGCCATTTTTGCCGTCGTCGACGGTTACCGTCACCGTGTAGGTGGACTTGGACTCGAAGTCCAGCACCGCCTTGGTCTTCAACTGACCGGAATCCTCATCGACGGTGAAGGAAGCCGAGTCGGCGCCTCCGAGGGCGTAAGTCAGCGGGTCCTTGTCAGGATCGGTAGCCGTGACCGGGTCGCCGATGTTCCGGTCCGCCGCCGTGTTTTCCGCCACCGAGCGCGCCGCGCTGGGCTCTTCCGTGAACACCGGCGGGTTGTTCACTGGTGGTGAGGAGCTGCCACCACCACTTCCGCTGCTGCTGCTACTCCTGCCGCTACTGCCACCGCCGCCGCCGCTGTTGCTGCCGCCGCCACCGCCGCCGCTGTTGCTGCCGCCGCTACCGCCGTCGCGGGCGGGGGCTGTTCTGGTCTTGCCTGTTCCCGGAGGCGACCATTTGCCTTCGCCCTCGTCGTTCTTCGCCCGCACCTGTACTTCGTAGAGTGTCTTGGGCGTCACGCCGGTAATGGTGGCGCCGACGCCGGAAACCGTGACGTTGGCCGCGCCCCATTCCTCCGTAGGGTCCTTCTTCCGGTACTCTGCGTCGTAGCCGGTTATGGCAGGGATGCCAGTGGCATCGGGCGCTTGCCAACTTACGCTCAGCCTGTTGTGCCCGTTGGTGGAGGCCGCTTCCACTGTCGGCGCGGCAGGGGCGGGCGGCGGTTCGTTCACGTCGGTGACCGTGATGGTCACCGTGATAGTGCCGGTGGCGGCGGACGGATCGGTCGCGGTCACCGTGACCGTGTAGGTGGCCTTGGTCTCATGGTCCAGGGCGGCCTTGGTCTGCAACTGCCCCGACGTTTCCACAATGTCGAAGGACGCGGCGTCGGTCCCGCCCAAGGTGTAGTTCAGCGTTTCGCCAGCGTCCGGGTCGGTGGCCGTAACCGGGTCGCCGATGTTGGTACTCGTCGGCGTGTTCTCGGCCACCTCTCTTGTTTCTTCCTTCTGTACGCCATCGGTGTTGGGGTCTGTATCCGGAAAAGCCGGTGGTTCGTTCTCATCGGTGACCGTGATGGTCACCGTGATAGTGTCGTCAATCGCCGTATCGGCTTCGCCGTCAGCGTCCTTGTTGTCGCTGACCGACACGGTGACGGAGTAGGAGTCCTTGGTCTCACGGTCGAGCGGGGCTTTGGTCTGCAACTGCCCGGATGGTGCGTCGATGTCGAAGTCTCCGGCATCAGTTCCGCCCAGGGTGTAGGTCAGAGTTTCGCCGGTGTCCTGGTCGGTGGCCGCTACCGGGAGGCCGATGGTCTGGCCCGCCGCCGTGTTTTCGGCGACGGGGCGGGCAGTGGTCTCGCCGTCGAAAGCCGGCGGTTCGTTTACGTTAGTGACGGTGATGGTTACCGTGATTGTGTTATCCACTGCCGTGTCCGCATTCCCGTCGTCGTCCTTGCCGTCGCTCACCGACACGGTCACCGTGTAGCTGGGATCGGCCTCATAATCCAGGGCGGCCTTGGTCTGCAACTGCCCGGTTGATGAGTCGATGTCGAAGGATGCTGCATCCGCCCCTTCGAGGGTGTAGGTCAGGCTGTCGCCGTCCTGGTCGGTGGCCGCTACCGGACCGCCGATGTCCTGGCCCGCCGCCGTATTCTCGGCCACGCTACGGGCGCCGGTCTCACCGGACAGGAACTCCGGCGGTTCGTTCACGTTGGTAACGGTGACTCTCACATCCAACGTATCTGTGTGCTCACCATCGGAGGCTTCCACCGTGACCAGATATACGTTGTTCTCGTCAGCGTCAGTCGCGGCTTCATAGTCGGGCGGTGTCTTGAAGGTGAGTTCCCCGCTGGTGATGGAGAAGTCGTCGCTGTCGTCTCCCGCCCACGTCCAGGTAATCTCGCCGTCCTCCGGGTCGTTGGCGGTGTAGGTGGTCACCGGTCCCGTGCCGTTCTCGGCGTACTCTATGCCAGCCTCCCCCGTTAGCTCCAGGGCTTCATTGACGTTGGTGACGGTAATGGTCAGCGTCAATGAGCCGGTTTCGGCCCCGTCGGAGGCTTCCACCGTTACCTCATACATGTTGTTCTCGTCGGCGTCTGCCGGGGCCTCGTGGTCGGGCGGCGTTTTGAACGTCAGCTCCCCGCCAGCGCTGATCTGGAAGTCCTCGCTGTCATCTCCCGACAACTTCCAGGTTATCGTTTTACCCTCCGGGTCGATGGCGGTGTAAGTTGCTACCCTTCCCGTGTAGTTTTCGGGGTAATCAATACTGGCAGAAAGACCGATTACCGGGGCTTCATCTACGTTGTTGACGGTGATGGTTACCGTGATTGAGTCGGACTCGCCGGACGGGTCGGTGGCAGTAACCGTCACCGTGTAGGTCTTCTGGCTCTCGTAGTCCAGGGCGGCCTTGGTCTGCAACTGGCCGGCCGTCTGGACAATCCCGAAGGACGCAGCATCCGTCCCGCCCAAGCTGTAGGTCAGCGTGTTCTGATCGGGGTCGGTGGCTGTCACCGGAGCGCCGATGTCCTCGCCCGCCGCAGTGTTTTCGGCTATGTTGCGGTCAGCAGTCTCCGTAGAGAAAGCCGGCGGGTCGTTGGTAGGTGGCGCGACTTGCACGGCATTCTCTGATACCTCCTGCGCGCTCTTGCCGGACCCGTGCCCGTCGGTATAGGACACCGTGGCTCGCAGGATCTTGCCCACGTCGTCGGCGACCGGTGTGTAGCTGGCTGACGTTACTCCGGAGATGTCCGTCCATTCGCCGCCCCTGGGGAAACGGGCCCACACCCAGGTTGCCCCGGAAACGCTGCCGTCGGGGTCAGTCAGGGTGGCCTCTAAAGCGGTATCAACCTGGGGCTGGAGCGACGACAGGGATACCGTTCCTTCCTCGTCCACGTTGGTGATTGTGACCGTGACGGTGATAGTGTCGTCCGCCGCAGAATCGCCGGTCCCGTCGTCGGCCTTGCTGTCGTGGACCGACACTTCCACGGAGTAGCTGGCCTTGGTCTCATAGTCTAGGTCAGCCTTGGTCTGCAACTGCCCCGATGAAGCGTCGATGTCGAAAGACGCTGCATCCGTCCCTTCCAGGGTGTAGGTGAGCGTGGCGCCAGCGTCCGGGTCGGTGGCCGTTAGCGGTGCGCCGATGTTCTCGTCTGCCTCCGTGTTTTCGGCAACGGTGCGGGTATGCGGCCCGTCGTCAAACGCCGGTGGTTCGTTTGCGTCGGTGACGGTGATGGTCACTTCCTGGGAACCGGATAGACTTCCGTCCGAGGCGGTGACTGTCACCGTGTAGCTGTCTTTGGTCTCAAAGTCCAGGGCAGCACTCGTCTGCAACTGCCCGGTTGATTCGACAATGGTGAAGAATTCCGCGTCGGCCCCGTCCAGGGTGTAGGCCAGAGAGTCGTCAGCGTCCGGGTCGGTGGCCTCTACCGGGGCACCGATGTCCTGGGCTGCCGCCGTGTTTTCGGCGACGGAGCGGGTAGCCGTCTCAGTAGCGAATGCCGGGGCTTCGTTCACGTCGGTCACGGTGACCGTGACGGTCATCGTGTCGGTGTGCGTCCCGTCGGAAGCGTTCACCGTGACCAGGTAGTTGCTGTCCGTGCCGGTGTCCGCCGGGTTTTCGTGGTCGGGCGGCGAATTGAAGGTTAGCACTCCGCCGGTGCTGACGGTGAAGTGGCTGGCGTCTGCTCCCGTGGGGGACCATTGAATTGTGGCATTCTCAGGATCATCTGCCGTGTAGGTAGCCACCGGCCCCGTGCCATTCTCGGCGTAATCTACGCTGCTTAGGCCCGTCAGTTTCGGCGGCTCATTCACATTAGTGACGTCGATGGTTACCATGATAGTGTCGGAGGCGTCGGATGAGTCAGTGGCGGTTACCGTCACTGTGTAGCTGGTCTGACCCTCATGGTCCAGGTCGGACTTGGTCTTCAACTGCCCCGATGATGCGTCGATGTCAAAGGACGCCGCATCCGTCCCGTCCAGCGTGTAGGTCAAAATATCGCCATCGTCCGGGTCGGTGGCCGCGACCAGAGCGCCGATGTCTTGGCCCGACGGCGTGTTTTCTGGGACGGAGCGGTCGCCAGTCTCGCTGGACGGGAACGCCGGGGCTTCGTTCACGCCTGTAACCGTGACCTTCACCTCCAGCGTACCTTTGACCGTCCCGTCTGAGGCTTCAACCGTTACCTCGTATATATTGTCAGTGTCGGCGTCCGCCAGGTCCTCAAAGTCCGGCGGCGAGTCGAAGGTCAGCACTCCCCCGCTGCCAGAAAAATAGCTGGAATCGTCTCCCGACAAGGACCAGGTGAAGGTGGTTACTCCCTCCGGGTCGGTGGCGCTGTAGGTGGCCACCGCATCGGTGCGATTCTCGGCGTAACTTATGCCGGCATCCCCAGTCACCGTCGGCGGTTCGTCCACGTTGGTAACTCTGACGACAATCGTGATGTCTTCACCCGCCTTCTCGCCGTCAGTGACCGACACTTCCACCGTATATCTGTGCGATGGGGTAGTTTCATAGTCCAGAGGGGCCTTGGTTAGCAACTGCCCCGACGACTCCACGATGTCAAAGGACTCAGAGCCAAGTCCTGTCAGCGAGTAGGTCAGTGTGTTGCCCTCGGGGTCCTTGGCCTCTACCGGATCGCCAACGTTCTGGCCCGCTGGCGTGTTTTCGGCCACTTCGCGGGAGTCGGAAAAGCCAGGGAACGCTGGCGGTTCGTTCACGTCGGTAACGGTGATGGTTACTGTGATGCTGTCAGAGGCATTGGATAAGTCAGTGACGGTTACCGTCACCGTGTAGCTGGACTTGGCCTCGTGGTCTAGGTCGGCCTTGGTAAGCAACTGCCCGGTTGATTCGACAATGCCGAAGAACTCGGCACTGGTGGCGTCGAGCGTGTAGGTCAGGGTATCACCGGTGTCCGGGTCGGTGGCCGCAACCGGAGCGCCGACGTTCTCACCAGCCTCCGTGTTTTCGGGGACCTCGCGGATGGCGGGGGCCGCGCCGAATTCCGGCGGGCGGTTTGCCCCGGCCTGGACCGCATTGTCCGATACCGCCTGCGCACTCTTGTTCGGACCATGCCCGTCGGTGTAGGACACCGTGGCCCGCAGGTAATGCCCCACGTCGCCGTCAACCGTTGTGTAGGTGGCTTGCGTCGCACTGCTAATGTCAGACCAACTGTTGCGATCTGTGGACCTCGCCCACTGCCACGTCTTGCCGGTAACGCCGTCGTCGAGGTCTGCCAGGGTGGCAGTGATTTCGGTGCGGGCCGAGGGCTGGTTGGTGGAGAGAGTGACCGTCCCCGCATCGTCCGCGTTGGTGACGGTGATAGTCACCGTAATAGTGTCCGAGGCGTTGGACGAGTCGGAAGCCATTACCGTCACCGTGTAGCTGCTCTTGGTCTCGTAGTCCAGGGCACCCTTGGTCTGCAACTGACCCGACGTTGCTACGATGTCAAAGGACGCGACATCCGTACCGCCCAGGGTGTATGTGAGAGTGTCGCCATCGTCCGGATCGGTGGCTGCTACCGGGGCGTCGAAGTCTTCACCCGCCGCCGTGTTTTCGGCGACGGTGCGGGTATCCGTCTCAGCGGAGAAAGCCGGCGGGTCATTCGCGTCGGTGACGGTGATGGTCACGCCGATGGTGGCGGAGGCCCCGGAGCCGTCGGTGGCTGTTACCGTCACCGTGTAGCTGCCCTTGGCCTCATGGTCCAGGGGGGCCTTGGTCTGCAACTGGCCGGACGTTCCGACGATGCTGAATGACTGGGCGCCAACGTTGTCCAGCGAGTAGGTCAGGAAGTCGCCAGCATCCAGGTCTGTGGCCTCTACCGGGAGGCCGATGGGCTGTCCCGCCGCGGTGTTTTCGGCGACGGTGCGGGTAGCCGTTTGTGTGGGGAACGCCGGCGGATCATTCGCGTCAGTGACGTCGATAGTCACCGTGATGGTATCGTCTGCGGTGGGGTCGTGGTTGCCCTCGGCATCCTCGTTGTCGCTGACCGACACAGTCACGGAGTAGCTGTCTTTGGTCTCGTAGTCCAGCGGGGCGCTGGTCCACAACTGGCCGGAGTAGGAGTCAATGTCGAAGGAAGAGGCATCGGCGCCCTCCAGAGTGTAGGTCAAGCCGTCGCCGTCGGGGTCGGTGGCCTCCACCGGCTCGCCGATAGGGTCGCCGGGGCTGGCGTTTTCGCCCACGCTGCGGGAGGCTGTCTCCCCCTCATCGAAGGCGGGCGGTTCGTTCACGTTGGTGACTTCGACCCGCACGGGTTCTATTTTTGCTTGGTCGCCGCCATCGCCAGTTTCGATGACCGTGATCGAAAGGAGATAATCGTTTTCCCCATCCGCGTCCGTCGGGTTTTCGTAGTCCGGCGGCGTGTTGAAGGTCAGTTCGCCGCTGTTGCTGATGGAGAATTCATCGGCGTCGTCCCCCGACAAAGACCAGGCGACCGGACCATCCGCATTCGACACGGTGTAGGTGTGCACCGCATCGGAGCCATTCTCGGCGTAATCGACGGCAGTCGGGCCGTGTATCTCCAGCACTTCGCCCGGCACGTCGACGACGGTGACACTCACACTATAGAAAGTCTGGCCGGGTCTTTGCCCACGGGGAGGATTGGTGTCGTAGGCCATGATTGTGAAATCATACTTGTTGTTCCCGTTCTCATCCGCCGGGTCCTCGTAGTCGGGCGGCTGTGTGAAGGTAAGCACGCCGTCATCGTCGATGTCGAAAAAGTCACCGTCGCCGCCGCCTGGCTCAACACCGATTATCCAGCCTCTGGTGGGGCCGCGCTGGTTGGTGGCGGTGTAGGTGGCCAGCGGCCAGGTGCCGTTCTCGGGGTAAGTGATGTCACTGGGACCATTTACAGCAGGGTTCTCTGATGAGCCGGAGGGCTTGAGGGCCGCCGTGATGCTGCCGGATTCGCCCGAAGGGTCGGTGGCGGTTATGGTTATCTCGAATATGCCATCCGGCCCCCGGCCGTTATAGGCGTGCGCATCCCTCGTATACAGATCGCCGCTCAACGGACCAATGCGGAACAGACCGGCATCCGTTCCTCCCAGAGAGTAGCGGACCTCGTCGCGGTCTGGATCAGTTACATATCCCGGGTAGTAGATTTCGGAGCCGGCCGGGGCGCTCCTACTGACATACAGGCAGGTATCTGCGCTAACCCCTTCCCCACCCCTGCCGGCTACAATCATAACCACCACTGGTATGCGCCTGGAAGTCCGGAGCGAGGTTGGGATCCGACGCTTCCTTCACATAAGCGGCCTTCGAGCGTGCGGTCTTGCCGGAATCGAAAAGGTCGGTGTAGGACGCGACGGCCCGCAGGTACTTGCGAACGTCGCCGGACTGGGTCGTGTAGGTGGCTGAGGTGGCCCCGCTGATGTCGGTGTAGTTGCCGTCTTTGGCATTGGACCGGACCCACTGCCATGTCACGCCGGAAACGCTGCCGTCCGGGTCGGCCAGGCTGGCCTCAATTAAAGTGCCCACGTGGGGCCTGGTCCACGTCAGCGAGACCTTCCCATCCTCATCCACGTTGTTGACGTTGATGGTCACCGTGATGGTGTCTTTGGCCTCAGACGGGTCGGTGGCGATTATATTGACCGTGTAGGAACTCCCGGTCTCGTAGTCCAGGCGGGCGCCTACCTGCAACTGGCCGGTGAACGTGTTGATGGTGAAGGGGAGTGTGCGGGCGTGTTCCAGGGAGTAGGTCAGATAGTCGTCGTCGGAGTCGGTGGCCTTAACCGGGTCCCCGATGGGCTGGTACCACTCGGTGTTCTCGTCAATGCTTAGGGTGGTGGGGGTATCGGAAGGGAACTGCGGGGCGCTGTTTGCCTGAGCGTAGGCCGGGCTGGGTGAAGAAAGGGAGAGTGAGAGCGCCGCGAACAGGCAGGCAAGGGCAATGAAGCCCAACATTGCAATCGTTCCAACGAGCGCTCTGTGACGCATACCCTTCCTCACGCTCCCCTGGCAGCCTAAATTGGAAAAGCGCTCTCCACGTCCCGGCGGGGAACTACCTGGAACGTGCCGGCGCACGGGGCCGGGCGTCTGCTCCCGTCTCTCACCGCCGCCGCGCCGCGCCCGAATCGTATTCAGCCGGGGAGACCGGCCCGCCACACGCTGCAACGCGGACCTGGCTCCGTCCCAGCCCCGGACACGCAGGGCGTCGAGCATCCGATACCGGATCTCCGCCCAGGCTCGGGAGGGGACGGCCGCCGTGACGGCAGTTTTCACTCCCGGACACTCAGGTTGCTGGCCGGCAACTGTCAGTTCATGCGTCCCCGGCTAGCCTGAATAACATAACACCACCCGCATACTTCCCACTTCGTGCCGCCTCCACGACTTTTGAGCACTTTTGGCCGCTACTCCACGGCAGAGGCGGTCCGCGGTCCGGCATAGGTGCGTCCTCGTCGCTCTCTTTTGACGACATAGACGCCGCGTCAAGAAGCGGCGGGGCCGGGCCGCGGCGACCGGATAGTGTCAGGGGACCACCGAAGAAGCCCGACGCAGGACTACACCGGAAGACATGGATCCGGTCGCGGTTTCCGCCAGCTGGCGTATCCCAGCCAGCCACCGGCGCAATTCTTTGGGCCAGGGATTCCTGCTGTTGCGTTTGGGCGGACCGATTACCCAGGCTCCATAGCAGTCCCGCCACCGCCGTCCCGCCGCCTGGCCCTCAAAGCCTTTGTCCACTACCTACCAGCCTCGGACTGGCTCCCCCAAAGTGGGCCGCCTGGGGTGGGGAGTATGCCGGAAGGCGAAGAAGTCTTCGGCCAAGGTCTGGTCTTTGAAGCTGGCCGGGGCAAAGCCGAAGCCAGTGATGACGCCCTCGGGATTGACCGCAAGCAGCAAATGGAAGCCTTCATACCAGCCCAAGCGGTTGCTCCCGCCAATGTCAGCCTTCCCGTCCAGCCAACCGGCCCCGCGGCGTTTGGCGGACCTGGCGGGAACACCGGAACTGTCCAAGGCTTCGTAGAGGCAGCGCTGTCCTTGCAACAAGTTCACTAGGTGACGGGAGAAAGCCACCTGAGTTCCGCCACCTGGGTTCCGTAGCAGCGCCGGGTCAGCCGGTTGAACCGGCTCCGGCGGGGGAGCGCCGGGAAAGCTGACCGGAGCCGGCTGGCGGCATAACGGTAGAAGTCCCTTTCACTTCGTAAGCGTCCCCACTGACTGAAGATGACCAGGGTGATTGCCTCGCTCCCGGTCAGAGAAGCCCTGGGGCCGGGGGCGCCCTCGGGCTGGGATTGGCATTAGCAGAAATCATCTGCCATGACATAGAGTGTCGTGAGGAAGGTGTCCCTATCCACCATAGCTTGGCCTCTTTCTTGACTGGTTGGGGCCTTGCTCCAAAAGTCTCGCTTGTTCCAAAAGTCCAAGCACTACTTCTTGGTCATTTCCGCCTTCCGGCCCAGGGTGGCTTGATTCCCCGAGCTCCCATGTGACGGCGCAGGTATATCTCCGGCTGCATCTCAGTATCGTCCTGTTTCCCTTTCCCTGTTTTTGGCAGGCTAATCCTGCCGATATTCGTTGAGAGTCTGCTGCGAGGGCGAGAGATTGCGGTTGGCAACTCTAATATTACAACGACGGATTGTCTGAGAAGGTGATCCATACGCCGAAATTGAAGCTGCCGCCGAACGGGCGCGGGCCGCACACAGTGAATTGCTCGTGGTCAGACAGGAACCATGAATAGTCTTTTTCTACAATGGAGGGATGTCCGGGGATGCGCGAAGGGCGGCGCGCCGCCTCTCATGGGAGCGGCTGGCCCGTTCGTTGCTCAACTGTGTCATCTTGAGCCGGACACGTATGCCAGCGTCTCCAAGGATGTATCCTCCGGAGCGTTGGACAGGTAGCAGCGGAGCTCGCTGCCGTCCAGGTTCCGGCGGTAGACGGCCCAGTGGATTTCGCTGGGCTTTCCCCTGCTGGTTGGCCGCGCCCGCCGGGCGCTGAAGCTGTAAGTGCGGGGCCCCTGGCTTCCCTGGGCCACCGTTATCTCCCTGCCTCACCTGTCCAAGCCTTCCCCGACTAGCCGATTATCCTATCATACCAACCGTCGTTGTAATACTAAACTAAAGCCAAGGTGGGATGTGCATTTGCGGGGCGGTGAAGATTGGTTGAGGTGCCACTGTGAAGCTCCTCCGCCTGTACCTGGAGGACGGTTCAACACCGCCGCTTGACCTCATCCATATGCGTATTTCACCTTGGTATCAGTTTAGGAGCTTGCTCCAGTATTCTCTGATGTCCTCTGGGGTCCACTTGTCGGGGGGCCGGTTGTATCCGGCCTGACGCCCTGTCCCGTGTTCCTCCCTCCCGGCCAGGAGCGCCCGGTATTCGCTCCCGTCGGGCTGGCAGTCCGGCTTGAAGTCGAGGGCGGTCCCTTCGGCCCTGTATCCGGTGGCCAAGGCGTTCCCTCCGGGGATGTCCTGGTTTCAGGATATATCAGGCTTTGGGGAGCGGAGTTTGCCGTTAAGCGGAGGGTGCGTCCAGGCCCCGGCGCCTGCGGAGTTCCTCCTCGAGCTCCCGGGCGCGGGCCTCGGCTGCGATGCGAGCCTCGTGTTCCGTATTGGCGCGAGCTTCGGCAGCTTCGGCGCGGTCTCGCTCGGCAACGCGGGCTTCGTGTTCCGCTTCGGCGCGAGCCTCGGCTGCGATCCGGGCGTCCGCCTCCTCGTCGTGGGTTTCGAGGTAGCGTCTCCGGACCGGGTCCCACCAGCGCAGCCTTCCCTCTTCCCAACACAGGTCGAGGTTGAGGACGTCGCTGTGGCCCCATTGGTGCTGGCCGTCGGTTTCGTTGATCTCGATGGACTGGTACACGCCGTCCATGAGGCGGTCTCCGGCCAAGGGGTCGCCGTGGTAGTCACCGCCGGAGGGATCGAACCGCCAGTACTCGGGTATGCCGAAGCCGGCGTAATCGTCCCGCTTCTCCTTGATGTCATTTTGGCCGGTGTTTTCCGACGCTATTTCCATGACGAAGTCCGGTGGTTTGCCCTGTTCCCTGATGGAGTAACCCTTCTGTTCGACCGCTGCGGCACGGTCCACGCTGAAGGCGACCAGCAGGTCCGGGATGCGGTGACCCTGTTGCTGGCTGGGTTCCCATCTTACGGGGGCCTCGCTGAGGACGGCTGTGGCGTTGGATATGCCAAAGTGTCGGTCCAGCGCGCCGGGGTGTCCCGGCCGGGAGAGGTGTAGGAAGTTCTGCATGTCGTCCCTGGGTGGAAAGTCGGGGAAACGGTCGGTTGTCCCGGTGGGTTGGGTCTGCTTGGTCAGCTTGCTGGTCATGTCGTGCCTCGGTGGGACGGGTGAGACGCGGGTCGCGTGGGCATTATAGGACATCGGAGCGGGCGTCCGCCGGGTCAGCGGCTCCCGCCCGAGCCTGCGGTCGCCCCGGCGGGCGGGTTAGGTCAGTAAGCGCACGGGTAAGCGAATAGGTGTCGGAATACGAACGCCAATGCAAGAACGAGAGTAAGCGGCGTCGCTCTCGTCTCGCTTTCCCGATCTTTTCTGCCTCGGTGACAGTAGAGGTATATCGAGATCGAAGATTCTGTCCATTGAATCGCTTGGGTGTTCGGGTGGAAGCCCAGGGTGTCGATAGCCACGGTCATTGGACCACCCCGGACGCGCGGTAGATAGACTAAATATCAGGTTACGGGTTGGGGGTCAATCACCTTCTCGGATCCCGGCAGGGCCCGGTGCGGTGACAGCTTCTCCCAGTATCTGGAGCCTTCGATGACGGTCTGGCAGACGGCGTCGGCCAGGCGATTGATGGCGCTGTTGTCCAGTATAGAGCCGCCTCTTCGTCTCCCTGCTGCTGTGGCGCAGGGGTTGGGTGACGATTCTGGTCAGCATTTCAAGGTACAGTTCCCAAGCGGCCTCCTTGTCACTTTCAATGAACGTGATCTCAGCATTAGCCCCGTGAGGGCCAAGACGTATTTTGTCCAGCTGAAAATTGCTAAACCAGTTGCCCAATTTCATTCCCGGTCCCTCCTACATGATCGCACTGCAGCCCTTCGGACTCTTGGTTTACCTTCAATCTATCAGCCCGTACAGTCTCCCCAAGCCCAGTTAACGCAAACTTCCAAATTGATTCCCCGGTTGGGTTCCCGTATTATTTGGCTTGGAAGGCCAATAACAGCGTCAGCCCCCAGACCTATAAGACTCCCTGGCGCTTGGCGCCTCATTTCCCGGAAAGCCCCTGTATTGAGAAATGGGTAGCAGGCGTCATGGGGCGGAACGTCTCAGTGGGTCAGGCCCGACGCAACAAGCAAGGAGCAGATTTAAGAGTGTCTGACGAAACTCTATCCACGCTTCTTTCAATCCCAAGTTGGGACCCGCAACGCGCCGCCGAGGTTGAGATTTCCGGTGGTACGGACCCGATTCTGCCGACGCCCTTCCGAATCGGAGAGGCCGCCGCGGCCAGCCTGGCGGCCGCCGGTCTTGCCGTTTCAGACCTTTGGGAGCTGAGAACCGGCCGCCGCCAAGAGATCAAAATCAACATCCGCCAGGCCACCGCCTCGCTGCGCAGCGGCCGGTACCTGACAATGGACGGTGCCCCGGTTGCCGCCGGGCGGAATTCGGTGGCGGGGGTGTATCCGGCCAAGAACGGCCGCTGGAGCTACCTCCACTGCAATTTCCCCAACCACCGCGACGCGGCCCTGGGGGTGTTGGGCGTCGAGGAGGACCGGGAGGCGGTTCGCCAGGCCGTGGCCCGCTGGGACGCCCTGGAACTGGAGGAAGCTGTTATCGCCGCAAATGGGGCCGGGGGAATGGTGCGCTCGATGGCGGAGTGGGCCCAGCACCCACAGGCCGCCGCCATCGCCTCTTTGCCCTTGTTGGAAATTGAGAAGATCGGTGACAGTCCGCCTGAGGCCCTGCCCGAGGGTACCAGACCCTTGTCTGGAGTAAGGGTTTTGGACCTCACCCGGGTACTGGCAGGGCCAACCTGCGCCCGCACCCTGGCCGAACACGGTGCCGACGTGTTGAAGATTACCGCCCGCCACCTGCCCAGCAGCCTGTCGCAGGAATACGACACCGGCCACGGCAAGCTCTCTGCCCACATCGACTTGAGGGACGAGAAGGAACTGGAGGCCTTGCTGGAGCTGGTCCGGGAGGCGGATGTTTTCTCCCAGGGATACCGCCCGGGGACCCTCGCCCAGCGGGGACTTGCACCCAAGGATCTGGCCAAGCTGCGGCCGGGCATTGTCTACGTCTCTCTATCCGCCTTTGGCCGGGCGGGGCCGTGGGCCTCCCGCCGCGGCTTCGATACGGTGGTGCAAACGGTGAGCGGCATAACCAATCGGCAGGGAGAGTTGTTCCCCGGCGCAGAGGCGGGGCCCCAGTTCTACCCGGTGTCGGCCATCGACTATCTGACCGGCTATCTGATGGCGTTCGGGACTCTGGTGGCATTGGCCCGGCGAGTCCGGGAAGGAGGCAGTTGGTTGGTTCGTACCTCCCTGGCGCAGGTGGGGCGCTGGCTTGTGGAACGGGGTCAGGCGCCGGAAGCGGAGCTCCAGGACGTGCCCGAGGACTTCACCCCCGAAGAAATAGCGCGCTGGTCAACGGTCAGCAGCGCCCCAGGGGGCCGGCTGCAACACTTGGCACCGGTGTTGCAACTCTCGGAGACACAGCCCTACTGGGCCAGGCCTTCAGTGCCCCTGGGCTTCCACGACCCGGTCTGGCCGGAGCGGACGGCGTAGGTGAGAGACGACCGGGCTGCCGACTCAGGCTATTCGTCCAAGTGAACAGTGGCGGTTACCCTGGGAACGCTGCTCACCACCCGGGTCGTGTGTCCATGGCCCGTCAGGTCTTCCGCAAGGTTGACGTCTCCCGGTCCAAGCCGGTGGAGCGTCCCGTCGGCAAGCCCGATCTCCGCTTCCCCGGAGAGGGTGATGATGTACTGCCTCCGGGGCGCCACATGCCAATCGCTGAAGTACCCCGGCGCCAAGGCCCTGAATACGATCCCTTGGGCCTTCTGCAACTGGGTCCAGTCAGGATGGGAGGCCGGGTCTATTTCCTCGATATGGGACTCGCCGTCGTCGCCGGAATACAATCTAATTGACCCCATGGTCCCTCCTTATTACTATGAAAATCCCAGCTTGAATCTTAACCTAAATATGGTTTTATGGCTTGAGAATTCTCGACAGGATGCCTAAATAGCACCGAGATCGATGAAAACCGGATTCGCCCCGCGAATCTGTGTCTGGCTGTATAGTTTATTCTCAGCAATAATGCGCTCCAGGGCAATCAGTTGGATTCGGGAAATGGAAGTTTAAGGAGGGTCCATGAAATACGACGTTGTCGTCATCGGCGGAGGAGCGGCTGGATCGGTTTTAGCCAGCAGATTGGCTGAAGACCCGAATACCGCCGTTCTGTTGCTGGAAGCCGGGACGGATTATCCTGATTTCGCCAATCTTCCGGACGAAGTGAAGTTCGGCCACACCAGATACGCGGAATCCCCGGACTCGGAACACAATTGGGCCCTCCGGGGAACCATCACCGAGGAGCAGGGGGAGATCCACGTCGCGCAGGGCAAGGTGATCGGGGGAGGGTCGTCCATCAACGGTCAGGCAATGCAAAGAGGATTTCCCGAGGATTTTGACTCTTGGTCATCCCTCGGCAACGATGAATGGTCTTATGACAAGGTGCTGCCGTTCTTCAGAAAAATGGAGAGTGATCTCGACATTCAAGATGATTTCCATGGAACGGACGGGCCGATGCCGGTAAGACGCCGCCAGTCAGGGGCCTGGCCGGACATCCAACAGGCCTTCCATGCCGCCTGCTTGCAGGCAGGGTTCGGCGCCACCGAGGACACCAACGGCCCGAACCCCTCCGGCGTCGGCGTGTCTCCCACCAACAACATAGGCGGCGTGAGGATGAGCGCTGCTATAACTCATCTCAATCCGGTGCGTCACCGGCTCAACCTTACGGTGAGGGGAGGGGTTTACGTCCGAAAGGTATTGTTCGAGGGTTCAAGGGCCGTCGGTGTGGAAGCCGAAAGCGGGGGCGAGGTTTTCACCCTCGAAGCGGACCGGGTTGTCCTGAGCGCCGGGGCTATCAGATCGCCCCAGTTGCTCATGCTGTCGGGAATCGGCCCGAAGGACCAACTTGAGCAATTCGGAATACCCCTGGTCC
This sequence comes from Dehalococcoidia bacterium, assembly GCA_965197575.1. GTDB lineage: Bacteria > Chloroflexota > Dehalococcoidia > Lucifugimonadales > UBA3495 > VXOI01. The sequence continues at coordinate 2,440,141 of OZ240214.1, read as the reverse complement.
AAGAGAGTCCGGGAGTAGGACAGAGTCTATGGAACCACCTCAGCGCCCACGTAACGTTCAAGGTCAAAGACGGGAAAACTCTGACCACTGATCTCGACGCGCCGCACTTCAGTCTGCATTACACTTCCCAAGGGTCGGGCGAGATCAACGACATGGTGCTAAGGAGCAGCACCGTGGTCGACGAACGGGAGGAGCGGGTTGCCGGAGTACGAACCATGTACCTGACCGGTGACGTCCCGCCAGACCGCGCGGCGCGCATATCGTGTACCCTCGGGTTGCCCGACGGATCGGGATACGTCAGGTTGGCGTCTGCCGACCCAGCAGTGCAGCCGTCCTTCAATTATCGCTATCTCCAGCACCCGAACGACATTCGGCGGGTAAGAGAGGGCCTGCGATTCGGGCTAAGGCTCCTGGAATCCGACGCCTACAAAGACGTGCTCGATCACCTGATCAGCCCGACCGAAGAAATTCTGGCCGACGACGACGCTTTGGACCTCTGGATACGCCAGACCGTGGGGACCGCCAGGCATGTGTCCGGGACCTGCAGGATGGGCCCTGATTCAGACCCGATGGCGGTGGTTGATCAATACTGCCGGGTCAAAGGAGTGCAAGGGTTGTGGGTGGCCGATTCCTCGGTGGCGCCGCGGGTTCCCAGGTCAGGCGGTCTCCACCCCACGGCTCTCATGATCGGGGAACGCGTCGTCGATTGGGTCGCGGCGGGTTAACCCCGCCTTGCCGCTGTCTGAAGTATCTGGCCGTTCATTTCAGGTGGTCTCTCTTGGAGTCGCAATCGCCGGTAATTCAAACAATTTGGTGGTATTCATTGATGGACGGGGGGAGTGATCTCTATGCAGGAAATGAGGACCGTTGACCCTGACGAGTTTGCCCGGTGGCTTCGGGCTGAGTCGCGGGCCCACGGCAACCGGTTGGCCCATGACCCGGAGGCGCTGCGGCCCCATTTCGACCTGGACCGCACCGTCGCCGTCTTCGAGGACGGGAACATCATCGGCGGCTCCAATTCTCACCTCCTGGAGATGTCCATCCCAGGGGGTTCCTCGGTCCTGGCCGGTGTGTCCAACGTCGCGGTACAGCCGACCCACACCCGGCAAGGGCTGATGACCCGGATGCTTCGCTACCAGTTCAATGATTTCCACGAACGCGGCGAGCCGCTGTCCGCCCTGTTCGCCTCCGAAAGCTCGATCTACGGCCGGTTCGGCTACGGCGTTGGGTCGGTGCATGAGCAGTGGAAGATCGAACGCCGCTACAATGCCTACGCCCGGCCCTATGAGACGCTGGGCCGCATGGTTTTCATCGAACCCGAAGACATTACGAAAGAGCTTCCCGAGGTCTTCCGCCGCAGCACGTCGGACCGCCCCGGAGTCTTCCAGAGGGCTCCTCACAAATGGGAGGAGGACTCCCAAGCGCCGGAGCACCGGCAGGGCGGCCGGGGCGGCCTATTTTATGTCGCGTATGAGGACGGCGGGCGAATCGAGGGCTATGCGACCTACCGCACCAGCGGTCCCAGTCTCACCGTGAACGAGTTGATGGCAACTACCAAAGAGGCGACCGCCGCGCTGTGGCGGTTTTGCTTCGACGTGGACCTCTATAGCAGCACGGAGGCCCTCAAGCGTCCCGTGGACGACCCATTGCCTTGGATGCTGGCCGACCCGCGGAGTCTCCAACGAACGACCAGGGACGGTCTGTGGCTGAGGTTGATCGACGTTGGCGCAGCATTGAAGCAGCGACTCTACATGGAGAGCGGCCGGCTGGTGTTCGAGGTAAAAGACGATTTCTGTCCGTGGAACGACGGGCGGTTCGAGTTGGAAGGGTCTTCCGAGGGCGCCGTATGCCGTCCCTCAAACGCATCTCCGGACTTGGCGATTGCCGTTTCCGGCCTGGCCTCGGCCTACTTGGGGGCAGTCAGCTTCACCACGCTCGCAGGGGCGGGCCTAGCCGACGAGCATACGCCGGGGGCGCTGCATCGTGCGGACCGGATGTTTGGAGTGCAGCACCAGCCCTGGACGCCGGTAAACTTTTAGCGGCGGGTGAGCCGCCGCAAGCAGCATCCGACGGCGGAACAACAAACGCCCCCGGCCTGGACCGGGGGCGAGTTCGTGCCGCGTGGCCGCAATTGCGGACGGCCCTAACGCTTGGTTATGGGCACCTCGCTTATCGAACCGTCGGGTTCGATCTTTAGTCCCACCCATGCGCCGACTCGTTCGTTGAACAGGTCGACGTAGGGATGATTGGGGTCCTTCAATCGCCTCAGCCAGCCGGGAAGGACGTGGGTCTTGGTTGCCACCTGTATCTGGGCGTTGATCTCGTCCGAGAAGCGGACCAATTCAAGTCCCTCCCGGAGGTTCTTCTCGGTCCCTACCTCGTTTTGAATAGCGGTAAGCCTGAGCTGCTCCAGTTCGGACCTGGCTCCTTCCTCTAGGAAGATCTTTTGCAGGTCGTCGGGCAGCTTTTCCCACACCCGAGAGTTGAGGATATTGTTGGTGGCGGTAAAGCTGGGCAAAGGCCCGTTCATGTAGTCTGTAACCTCATACCACCGCTGACCACAGGCCGGGTCGGCTCCGGTGCCCCCGCAGTCCAGGATGCCGCGTTCCAGCGCCGTGTACACCTCGGCGAAGGCGACGAATTGGGCTGCGGCGCCCATGCCGTTAATCCAGTCGGAAAGCGCCGCGCTGTGGCTCCTAGTCTTTTTCCCCTTGAAATCTTCCAGCGTGTCGATCCTGTCCTTGCAGAAGAAGTACTGCTCCACGCCGGAGAACCAGTTGTGGTTGATCACCACGCCGCCCGTCTCGTCCAGCACCAGGTTCTCGAGTTCCTCCAGTAGACTGACCTGCGACTTGTAGGTGATTTCGTTGTCCGGGTACACGCCCCAGAGGGTCAATATCTCGATGGCGGGCAGTTCACCGGCGATGTAGCCGCTATACACTTGGGCCATCGCCAGCGTGCCGTCGGCTACCAGCGTGAGCACGTCCGGTCCCGCGATGCCCAGTTCGGGGAACGACGTGATCAGAATCTCAACCTGCCATTGGTGCGTTCGTAGAGCCTGGGCGCCAGGAAGTTTTCGACCAGTATGCACGGCAGCAGGGCCCGATTGACGCAGGCGTGCTGGATTACGTGCTCCTCGCCGCTGGAAACCAGCTCGGTCGGGTTGGTGAAGTTCGCCTTCCTGATCAGGTCTTCGTAGAAGGGGTGTTCGTAGAGGTACATGTGCCGTTCCAGCGATTCCAGGGGGACGTTTCCATCAAAGCCTCCCAGGTCGAGGACGGGCGCCATCCCGGCCATCTGGGTAATGTCCCCCACGTAGATTGCTCCGGGCCCGCCGGCCAACTGGGCCGCCACTTCCAACAACTTCTGGGCGTCGGTCATGGCCTGTTGTTGCGCTTGGGCCGGGGGCGATGTGGCCGGGGCGGTGGTGGCTTCGGGAGCGGGAGCAGTGTCGCCCCCGCCGCACTCGAGGGTTGCCAGGAACAGAATGCGCACTAAATGGAAATCAGTATTCGCCTCATCGAAATCCTCCAGATTGTCGAATCGGTGCCGTTTCCTGAAATGTTCTTGCATCGCCTTGGGTGAGGACATAGACTCTTATTTCGCTGTTCCACCTCCATATAGTCAGATATACCATCAATAGTCGACCTGTATAAGACGATAAGCATATATGATAGTGTTGGATATTAGCGAAAATAGCTTGCAATGCCAATAGCAAAAAAGCGCCGGCTTGGCCGCTCCATCTTGGAGCCGGGCCAGGCCAGCGCTTGGCGTCCTGCCCCGTGCGCAGCGGGGCTTGGTTTATCCGGGGTTGTTAGTTAGTCTTCACCACGGCGCCATCATCTTCGATGCGTATGCTTACGATTGGTGCAACCTTCTCGTTGAAAACGTGCGCGGGCTTAGGCCAAACTCGCGTTCTCAAGAAAGGCCGTTAGCAAAGCGCCCATCTGCGCCTCGTGATGCGGTGCGAACCTGGCGAATTCTCGCAGGTTGCGGGCCGACTCTTCCCTGGGGTCGAACCGTTCGCCCATCAATTTATAGTCCTCGGCGAACACCTCGTTCCACACGCGCAGCTCTTGCAACGTCAGTTGAGGCTCAAACTGGAAGGCGTAGGAATTGCCGTAGCGGAAGGCCATGTCGATGCGCCGGAAGGTCCCGTCGCGGCACAGGATGTCGCCCTCGGCCAGCTTCACCGCCCCGTTGGGCACCGTGAAACACTCGCCGTGCAGCGTGGGCACCAGCGGCGCGGTGATCTTGCCGAACACCGGGTCGGCGCTGCCCTCGGCGGTTAAATGAATCTTCCGCAGTCCGAACTGGTAGCCTCCGGTGGGCTCGACCACACCCCCCAAGGCCGTGGACATCATCTGCGCCCCCAAGCAGACGCCAAAGACCGGCTTGCCGCCGAGCATCGCGTCCCGCAGGTAGGCCCGTTCGTCGTCGAAAGCCCGGAATTCGTCGTTCACCGACATCGGCCCGCCAAAGGCCATGACCAACTCGACTTCAGCCAGGGTCGGCGGCGAGAACCGGTCGTACAAAGGCGCCGATTCGAACACGTCGAGCGCCGTCAATGAAAAGCCTCGCTTTTGCAAAATCGACGTGAAGTTGTCGGCCAGCGTTTCAGATTCGTGGTGCCGGATGATCAGTGCTTGTTTCATACCGCCGCCTATGCTGCGCTCAGGTCTGTTGACCTGACTGTACCATTTGGCGGCCTGCCGCCGCTGCCGCCAAATGGTACAATCACCGCCAGAGCCGCACTCCGGCCCGGCCTGCCGCTTAGGCAAGGGTGCAACACCGAAGGGAGAAACCGAGGCAATGTGTTACACCAACGCCAAATGTTGCAGGCTAACCTCCGAATACCTAATGGCCGCCTCCCGCGAGATATGGGAGGAAGCCGAACAGGCCATAGGGGCCGTGGCGATTCGCCGTGGCTGGCCGCACGAAAACGATGATGACGTCGCTGAGACGGTGCGACGCTTGAACCTGGAAAATCCCGGCCTCGATTTACCGATTAGCACCGAATTCCATAGCGCGCTTCTGTTTCAGGCGAATGTCCGGTACGAATTTATGGACCAGTCCGAGCTTGAGGGCTTCCGACCTTTGGCGAAGAAGTTCGTCAAGCATCTTGAGGCCTTGTAGCAATGACCCGTGCGGGCGCGCGCATAATGACTCCAGAGGAGCATATCCTAGAATCCAGAGACTCAGCGCTAACCGCCGACCGCCTGTTTAGCGAGAACAAGGAACTTCAGGGAGCAGAAATAACTTGGTGCTCAATTAAGCACGCCGTCAACGCCATCGGCGTACAACGGGGATGGAAACATTCTACTTATGGTCAGAAAAGAGAAGTTATAAGACGGCTGGAGCAGGCTGGACATAATAATTTGATGCCGGGATTTGCTGATGCCCGCTCCTGCATATTCATTCCGACACCAGATTTAAGGACGTCCGCGCCATAGCGCAATCACGGAGAACCATAGCCGTCCTGACGGAGCGGCTCTTGGCGATAGCGGAATCCGCCCGATAATCCGTCCTATGGACGGACGGATGCCGACCGACAGCACAACGCAACTTAACGGAAAAGGATGTTTACATGTCTGAGATGACCGGCGGACAGGCTTTGGTCAGGTCCCTATACCGCGAGGGGGTGCGGGTGATCTTCGGACTGCCCGGCGTGCAGCTTTACCACGCGATGGACGCCCTGTACGACGAGCCGGGCATCCGCTTTATCACCACGCGGCACGAACAGGCCACGGCCTACATGGCCGACGGCTATGCCCGCGCCAGCGGTGGCGTCGGCACCGCCCTCGTGGTTCCCGGCCCAGGGCTGCTCAACGCGGGCGCGGGGCTGTCCACGGCCTACGCCGCTTCGTCGCCGGTGATGATGGTCTCGGGGCAAATCGAGCGGGACCTGATCGGCGTCAACCGAGGGATGCTCCACGAGATCGACGACCAACTCGACGCCGTTCGCCCCCTGACCAAGTGGGCCCGCCGGGTGCTGGACCCGGCCGAGGTGCCGGAGGCCGTCCATGAAGCCTTCCACCACCTGAAGAACGGTCGGCCGCGCCCGGTGGAGATAGAAATTCCGCCGGAGACGCTGGCCGAGGTGTCCGACATTGAGTTGCTGGAGCCGGAAGCGCCCCGGCCGGCTCGACCGGACTCGGAGCGGATCGCCGCCGCCGCCAAAATGCTGGCCAATGCAGCCAATCCGTTGCTCTGGGTGGGCGGCGGGGCCATCGCCTCGGAAGCCTCGGAACCGCTCCGCAAGCTAGCCGAGCACCTGCAAGCGCCAGTCATTACCACCGCCGAAGGCAAGGGCGCCATCTCCGACCGCCACCCTCTCTCCTTGGGGTCGTTGTGGCTGCGCAACGACACCGTGGCCCATCCGTCCAGCGGCCACGATCTGGTGCTGGCGGTGGGCACCCGCTTGGCCTTCCCGGCCTGGTTGGGCGGGCAGCAGGTGGTGCAGATAGACATCGATCCAGAGGAGTTGGGCCGCAACTACGAGAACACCTACGGCATTCACGGCGACGCCCGGATGTCGCTAGAGGCCCTGCACTCGGCGGTGGCGGCGGAGACCCCGGCCCGCGCCGACCGTAGCGCCGAGGTTGCGGCGGAACGCGCCGGCCGCACCGAGGCCAAGATCACCGTCGAGCCGCAGGAGTCGTTCCTGGAGGCGGTGCGGGAAGCCCTGCCCGACGACGGAATCCTGATCGCCGGCATGACGCAGCTAGGTTACTACAGCCGGGCCTACTTCCCAGTCTACGAGCCGCGCACGTTCATCACTTCGTCCTACTCCGGCAACCTGGGGTATGCCTACCCCACTGCCTTGGGCGCGAAGGTGGCCCAGCCCGGCCGGGCGGTGGTGGCGCTGTCGGGCGACGGCGGGTTTCTGTTCAACTCCCAGGAACTGTCGACGGCGGTGGCCCACGGTATCAACGCCGTGGTCGTGGTATTCAACGACAACGCCTACGGGAATGTCATGCGCGACCAAGTGAACCGCTTCAGCGGGCGTGTCATCGGCGCGGAGTTGCACAATCCCGACTTCGTGAAGCTGGCCGAGGCCTACGGGGCCAACGGCGTCCGCGCCCACACCCCCGAAGAGCTGGAGTCGGCCCTGAGCAAGTGCCTGACCTACGACGTGCCCTCGCTGATCGAAGTCCCGGTAGGCCCCATGCCCACTCCCTTCGAGCGAATCTAACCCAGCACCCACCCAGGAGAACGGATTTGGTAGGGGCAATCCCTTGTGGTTGCCCTAGCCTCCCGCTGCACCGGGCGCCCACGAGGGGCGCCTCTACGGTTGCCCCGTTCCCTCTGCACCGGGCGCTAACACTGCGATTTTCAAGCAGCGTTTGGAGTCGTTGCCTGTCAACGCATATCTGAGGGATGGCATTCCCTAGGCAAAAGAAAAAGCGCCCCGGGTGTCCGGGGCGCTTTTTTGTAGCCTGAGCAGCGGAGGGCCTAGCCCAGGGTTACGGGCAGTTCCAGCATGGAGCGGAGGGCCATCGTCGGCTGGTACTCCGTCTCGTGGGGGACGATCTCCAGGTTGGGGTAGCGGTCGGCCAGCGCCCGGAATACTTCCTGCCCTTCCACACGCGCGATGGTCGAGCCCAAGCAGTGATGCACACCGGCGCCGAAGGCCACATGCGGGTTGGGCCAGCGGGTGATGTCCATCTCGTCGGGCCGCTCGAACTTGTTGGGGTCGCGGTTGGCCGAGGGGATGACCCAGCGCACGCGGTCGTCCTTCTTGATGAGCTTGCCCCGGAGCTCCACGTCCTCGTTGGCCAAGCGGGGAAGAGTCTTCACCGGGGGATCGTAGCGAAGCGCTTCCTCGGCGGCCCGTACCATCGTGCCCTCGGTGTCCTCCCGGAACAGGTCCCACTGGTCCCGGTTTTCCATGAAGGACTTGGTGCCGTTGCAGATGAGGTTGATGGTGGTCTCGTGACCGGCGATCAGCAGCAACGCGGTGTTGGACAGGGTGTGCGTCCTGTTGAACACACCCTCTTTTTCGCCGCTGGCAAGTACGGAGATGAAGTCGTCGCTGGGGTTTTCCTTCCTCTCGTCCAACAGCGGGCCGCAGTACTCGAACATGCCGTTCACGCCTTCCATCAACGTGCGGTAGCGGTCCGGCTCGCCGCGGTTGGTGTACAAGAGCTTCTCGGCCAGCGTCCTGATGTAGGGGCGGTCGGCTTCGGGAACGCCCATCATCTCGGCGATCACCAGCAGAGGAAGCGGCACCGCGAGATCGCGCATCAGGTCTACGTTATCCTTTTTCTCGGCCTCATCCAGCAGGTGGTTGGTGGCCGAAATGACCAGGGGCCGCCACTCCTCCATCGACTTGGGAGTGAAGAAGCGGTGTACCACCTTCCGCATGTCGAGGTGGACGGGACGGTCGTGCTGGATGAACATCATCCCTTGATACTCGCACGCCATCCGGTAGATTTCCTCGTCCGACTCGTAGATGGCCGGATAGGCGGGACGCGGGTCGTTGAGGAAGGTCGCGCTGGAGAACTTCTCGTGGTTGCGGGTCAGCCACACCAAGTCGTCGTGCCGGGTGACCACCCACAACTCGTAGAGCTCGTTCCAGTGAACCGGGTCCTCGTCTCTGAGGCGTCCGAAGTAGGTGTAGGGGTCATGCAGCGCTGCGGGGGAAAACATATCATCGGAGACATTGGTAATAACCATCAAGTCACCGCCAAGATCAAAGTTTTGTTACTCAATTACGGTTGATGGAGTTTATCAACAAAGTGCAACGATTGACAATAGGCGTAATCCCGCCATTTTTCCTGCGATTCGCGCTGATTATTCAACGGCCACACGTTGAAACTCCGTCTTGGGGAACGTTGCCAGCAGCGCCGCATTGCCGCCGGAACGATTGGTGAACCCGTGTTTGACCCCCGCCGGGGCCAGCACGGTGTCACCCGCACCGAGGGTCACCACCTCGTCGCCCAGCACCGCCTCCAGTTCTCCCTCGACGATGACCATCGCTTCTTCAGTGTCGGGGTGGATGTGGGTCGTAATGGTTGCGCCGGGAGCTATCTCCAGATGTCCCACCCACAGGGACTGGGCGCCGTGGGTCGCGTCCACCAGTACGGCCCGGGGTACGCCTGGGTAGCCTTCTTCGGTAACTGCGTCGTCCCGCTTGATGACTGGCATCGCTCACTCCTAAATAGCTGTTAGATTGCCCCCTGCTTTGGCGCCGTCGAATGTGGCGGACAAATTTCCCAACAATGGGCAACCGGATTATAATCGCAATTAACTTGCTGTTAACACCAACCGCTGGACATCGGCCGAGCCAGCCATCACTGGGAGAGACCTGAATGCCCATCAACGATATGGCGGAGCTCCGAACGGTTTACCGCCCTCCCAACGAGCGCGCCGGGCTCAAGGTGCTGGACCACCTGGACATCCACTGCCGCGACTTCATCGCCCTTTCTCCGTTCTACGTGATCAGTTCCGCCCGCGCCGATGGCCGCGCCGACGCTTCCCCCCGGGGTGATCCCCCCGGTTTCCTGGCGGCGGTGCTCGATGAGAAGACTCTGTTGCTGCCCGACCGGCCAGGGAACCGTCAGGTGGACACCCTGATGAACCTGGTGGAACGCCCCTACGTGGGCCTGCTGTTCTTCGTGCCGGGTATGACTGAGACCCTGCGCATCAACGGCGTGGCGGAGATCGTCACCGACGAGGAGCTGCTTGCTCCCTTGGCCATCCAGGGCAAGTTGCCCATCTCCGGTCTGAAGGTGACGGTGGAAGAGGCTTTCTTGCATTGCGCCAAGGCCCTCATCCGCGCCAAGCTGTGGGAGCCGGAGGCACGAGTCGAGCGTTCGTGCTTCCCCACCTACGGACAGGTGCTTGCCACCCAGATCGCCGGGGCCAACGCCGCCGAGATCGACGCCGGCGAAGAAAAGAGCGCCAAGACCGAACTCTTCTAGTAAACCGGAGCGTTCGGTCTCTCCTGAACCGCCGGTTTTCGCGGCGTTCGCGGTCGGTGGCCCCAAGGCCTTTTAGTCATCTCCGAGAGTCCTCTCCCCCGCGGGAGAGGGCTAGGGTCAGGGGCGTACCGCGCTGAGCCCCAATCGTGTGTGTTGCCAAGCACTTCACCCTGACCCCAACCCTCTCCCTGAGGGAGAGGGAGTATGTGCTCCGGTGTCAGCGTCATTGAACAATGAACAATGAAACGGCGTGGTTGCTGGGCCGCTTTCCATAACGCATTGCAATCGCGTGGTATTATGCTGTTGCGATTCATAGCGTCATCTAGGAGGACGTCATGCTGGAAAAGCCAATGCTCATGGAGATGCTCAGGCGTATGCTGCGCATCCGGCACTTCGAGGAACGGGTGATTCAACTGGTGGAACGAGGAGAAATCGTCGGCGCCGCCCACTCCTACATCGGCGAAGAGGCGGTGGCCGTCGGCGCTTGTATGGCCCTGCGGGACGACGACTGGATGACCGGCAACCACCGTTCCCACGGCCATCCCATTGCCAAGGGAGGCGACGTCAGGAAAGCGATGGCCGAGCTCTTGGGCAAGAGCACCGGCTTCTGCAAGGGCAAGGGCGGCTCGATGCACCTGGCCGACTTCAGCATCGGCATCCTCGGCGAGTCGGGCATCCTCGGCTCGTCCATCCCCACGGCCGTCGGCGCGGCGCTGGGCAGCCGGCTACAGGGTAACGACCGGGTGGCGGTGCCATTCTTCGGCGACGGCGCAAGCAACGAGGGCGCATTCCACGAGTCCATCAACCTGGCCGCCGTTTGGAAGCTGCCGGTGGTGTTCCTGTGCGAGAACAACCAGTATGCCGTCACCAGCAGCTTCAAGGACATGGTGGCGGTGGACAACATCGCCGACCGCTCGGCGGCCTATAACATCCCCGGCGTGCTGGTCGACGGGCAGGACGCCATAGCCATGTATGAGGCGGTCTCGGAAGCCGTGGCCCGGGCGCGGTCCGGTCAGGGGCCGTCGCTCGTCGAGGGGCGCACCTACCGCTACTACGACCACTCCCTGGGCCTCAACCGCATCGTCCGCGACCCCTACCGGCAGGACGAGGAAGTCGAAGAATGGAAACGGCGCGACCCCATCGACATCCACAAGGAGCGCCTGCTCTCCCAGAACATCGCCACCCAGGCGGAAATCGACGAGATGGAAGCCGAAGTGGTGGCGCAGATCGAGGAAGCAACCGAGTTCGCCCGGCAAAGCCCGTACCCCGAACCCGGCGACCTCTTCGAGGACATGTTCGCCGACCCCATCCCTTTGGAATAGGGAATGGTGAATTTGGAATTCGGGACATCCGCCCCAGCCCTTGGTCTTTGATCGACCATTCACTATTCGGAGGACACCATGACACAGACGCAAGCACCCACCCGGCAAATTACGCTCACCCAAGCCCTGAACGAGGCGATGCGCGACGAGATGCGCACCGACGAGCGGGTCTTCATCATGGGCGAGGACATCCAGAGCGGGGTCTACGGGGCCTCGGCCGGCCTGTTCCAAGAGTTCGGCGGCGAGCGGGTCAGGGACTGCCCGCTGTCCGAGAACGCCTTTATGGGCGCGGCGGTCGGGGCAGCGGCCGTCGGTATGCGGCCCATCGTCGAAAGCTCATTCTGCTTCATGTGGGTGGCTATGGACTCCCTGGTCAGCCAGGCTGCCAAGATGCGCTATATGTTCGGCGGGCAGGTCGACCTGCCAATAGTCTACCGGTCGGCCATGTACTACAACGGCAGCATGGCCGCCCACCACTCCGACCGCTCCTACCCCATCTTCATGCACATCCCCGGATTCAAGGTGGTGTTCCCCAGCAACGCCCACGACGGCAAGGGGCTGCTCAAGACCGCCATCCGCGACAACGACCCGGTGGTGTTCTGCGAAGACCGCACCATCCTGGGCGCCCGGTCCCTGGTGCCCGAGGAGGAGTACACTATTCCATTCGGAGTGGCGGACGTGAAACGGCAGGGCACGGACGTTACGGTCGTGGCCATCGGCGGTATGGTGCCACGGGCGCTGGAGGCGGCTGAGACGCTGGAAGGCGAAGGAGTGTCGATAGAAGTGGTGGACCCCCGCACCCTGGTGCCGCTGGACAAGCAGACCATCCTCGACTCGGTCGCCAAGACGGGGCGGCTGGTCACGGTGGACATGGCCCACAAGACCTGTAGCGCCGCCAGCGAGATCGCCTCGATGGTGGCGATGGAGGGGTTCTGGTCGCTTCAAGCGCCCATCCAGCGCCTCGGCGCGGCCAACGTCCACATACCGTTCAGCCCGGCGCTGGAGCCCCTGTGCTACCCAACCCCGGAAACCATCGCCCAAGCGGTAAGGGTGACGCTGGACTAGCTGACCGGGGAATAGACTAATCGCCGGGGCTTCCCGCTAGTAGTTACTCGCCCGGCAACCGCAATAGTAAGGAGCAGGCGTCATGGCCTCCGAGATCGTTCTTCCCCAGTGGGGAATGGAGATGCAGGACGGCGTCATCGTCCGCTGGCTCAAGAACGAGGGCGACGCCGTGCAGGAAGGCGAACCCCTCGTCGAGATCGAGACCGCCAAGATGCAGACGGAGCTCGAGTCCACCGTGTCCGGTGTCTTGGACCGCATCGTGGCCCAGGAAGGCGAAATCGTCCCTATTCGCGGCGTGCTGTGCGTCATAGCCGACCCCGGCGAGGTCGTGGAACGCCCGGCGGCCGCGGCCACCGCGGCCACCGCGGCCGCTGTCCCATCGCCCGTCGTGACCACCGCTGCTCCGGCCCCAGCGCCTGCCGGAAGGATCGACGTGCCCGTGGTGCCCGCCGCCCGACGATTGGCCCGCGACAACAGCATAGATTTAGCCCAGGTCGTGGGCAGCGGCCCCCAAGGCCGGATCGTGCTGGCCGACGTGGAGCAGGCAATCCAGCGCGCTGCCTCCCCACCGGCACCCGACGGCGCCCGGGTGCCGGTGGTGCCTGCCGCCCGCCGTCTGGCCCGCGAAAACAACATCGACCTGGCCCAGGTCTCCGGCAGCGGCCCGCAGGGCAGAATCCTCATCGAGGACGTGGAGGCGGCCATTTCCGCGCAGGCCGCCGCGCCGGAACCGGCCGGCGGCGTCATCCCGCTGACCGGCATTCGCGGCGCGGTGGCGGCCCGGATGCTGCAAAGCCTCCAGACCACGGCCCAGGTCACGCTGACCACCGAGGCCGACGTGACCGATGCCATGACCCTGCGCCGGGGGCTCTCGCAGCACCGGTCCGAGGGCAACATTAGCCCGCTGCACCTGGTCATCAAGGCCGCGGCGGAGGGGCTGAAACGGCACCCCCGGCTGAACGCCATTCAGGCCGAAGACCACGTCCGGCTCATCGACGAGATCAACATCGGGGTAGCCGTGGCGTTGGAGGAGGGCCTGGTGACGCCGGTCGTCCGCAACGCCGGCGAGAAGTCGCTGGGGCAGCTCTCCGTAGAGGGGCGGGACCTAGCGGCGCGCACCCGCGAGGGCGGCATCCGGCCCGAGGAAATCAGCGGCGGCACCTTTACCATCACCAACTTGGGAGCCAACGACATCGACGGCTTCACTCCCATCATCAACCCCCCGCAGGTGGGTATCCTGGGCGTGGGCCGCGTGGTGGAAAAGCCGGTCATCCGCGACGGTCAAATCGCCAAGGGTTCGACGATGTACCTGAGCCTGACCTTCGATCACCGCGTGGTCGACGGAGCCCCCGCCGCCGAATTCCTCCAGACCGTCAAGCGGCTGCTGGAAGACCCTTGGTGGATGGTTGCTTGACCGGGGACGAACTCAAACGCCGAGAGCGCCGAGAGGGATAACAAAAAATCTCGGCGCTCTCGGCGTTTAATCCCAGGTTACACTTCCACTATCAACACCCACATGGGGCCCTTTCCGATGGGGTAGACCTCCCCCGGCTCCAGTTCCCCGGTGTTTTGGTTGACCCGGTAGGATGCCAAGCGGCCCGACTCCAACCCGGCTGCGTATAGAAAGTTGCCCGCCGGGTCGAGGCTGAAGGCGCGGGGCACCGGCTCGGTGGCCACCCGTCCCGCAGGGGTCAGACTGCCGTCGGACGGGTCCACCGCGAACCCGGCGATGCTGTTGTGTCCCCGGTTCGGCGCGTACAGGAACCTGCCCGATGGCGTGATCTGGATTTGCGAGCACGAGTTCCGCTCGTCATAGCCCTCCGGCAGCGTCGGTACCGTCTGGAAGGGCGCGAGGGTGCCTTGGGCCCGGTCGAAGCGGTAGGCGGTGACGCTGCAACCCTGCTCGTTGGAGGAATAGACCACGTCCAGGTTTGGGTTGAAGCAAATGTGCCGCGGCCCTTCCGCCGTGTTGGGGGCGACGCGGTCGGGCGAATTGGCGGTCAGGCTGCCCGATGCCTGGTCGAACTTGAACTGGAAAATGGCGTTCAGCCCGGTGTGGTTGCCCTCGGCGATGTGGGGCACGAAGGCGTAGCGGTTCGACGGGTCGGTCTGGATGTAGTGGGCGCCGATGCCTGTCTCCAGCCATTCGACGGGCGACTCGTCGAGCGTCCCATCGGCGTCGAAGGCGTGCACCCCGGCGCGGGCCTGGTAGTAGTAGGCGGAAAGCAGGTAGTTACCGATGCGGTCGGTGGAGACGTGCACCGGGTCGCCTTCCAAATCGACGCTGCTCAGGAGGGCCAGACGTCCGGTGGCCCGGTCGATGCGAAAGCTGGACATCCCGAATTCGCCGGGCCTGCGCCGTCCCACGAAGAGAAAGCGCTTCTGCGGGTCCACCGCCATCGGCGCGGGCATCCCCGGCAACGGAAACTCGGTCCGCCGCTCCAGCCCGCCCGTCTTCGGGTCCATCATATACAGGGAAATACGGTCTTCCTGTTGCAGGGAAATGTACATGTAAGTCGCCACTTCAAAAGTCCTTGTCGAAGAGTATTTCGCCTGGCGTTCTCGTATTTGTGCGTATAATAGCACCAACAGCGGCCAACACTATCGCTTTGGAGGCGATAAGATGATCAAGCTAACCCTTGTGCTTGAGGACGAGACCCTGTGTGAAGCGATTGAGGAGGAAGCCAAGTCCATCGGGTGCACTGCAGAGGACGTAGTGCTTCGGGCTCTCCAATTCTGGAAGATCGAGGCCGAATTGGATGAAGAGGAGCGGAGGGAAATCGACGAAGCACGGAAAGAATGGGAAGAGAACGGCGGCATGGAAGCACGCGCTTTCTTCGACAGCTTGCGTGAAGAAGAGAATGCGTCTGGACGATGAAATACACCGTCGACATTTCCTCAACGGCTCGGCGAGACTTGCGCCGAATCGACCGGCAGTATAGAAGGCGCGTCCAGGACGCAATCGATAACTTGGCCAAGGATCCATTTCCTATTGGAAGCCGCAAGCTACAAGGTTACGAAATTTCGTGGCGGGTCCGCATTGGCCCCTTCAGAATTGTCTACGATGTTTACAATGACCTCGTGCTCGTGGTAGTGCTGAGAGCCGTTAGGCGTAGTGAGGATACCTACAGAATCTAACAGAGCCAATAGCTATTCGTTTGGAGGAAACCCCTATGGCTGAACCCAACGAAGTCACCATGGAAGAGTTCAAGCTGATGGCCGACCGGGCCGGGCTGGGGATGGACCAGCAGGAGCTGGACGATCTCAAGCCCGTCTACGACCTCTATGCCGCCTACGCCCAACAGCTCCACACCATCAGCTTCGGCGCCGAAGAGATGGTGGTGGAGTTCCGCCCCGACTGGCCGGAAGGTTAAACAGCGCCCAGCTTCAGAAGAGAAAGGTTGAATCTCGACCGAGAGGAAACGACATGGCTTCCGACACCGCACTTCACTTCCTGACCATCCATCAAGCCGGAGAGTTGATACGCAACGGCGAACTGTCGCCAGTGGAAATAACCAGGGCCTGCCTCGACCGCATCGCCGACACTGACGACCGGCTGCGTTCGTTCATCTGGCTGCTGGCCGACGAAGCGATGGACCACGCCCGCATCGCCGAGTCGGAGATCCTTCGCGGCGGCTACAAGGGGCCGATGCACGGCATCCCCTTCGCCCTGAAAGACCTGTACGACACCGCCGGCGTTCGCACTACCTCCGGGTCCCGCGTCGACATCGACCGTGTGCCCACCGAGGACGCCACTACCACGGCCCGGCTCAAGGCCGCCGGCGGCATCCTGCTGGGCAAGCTGGCGATGCACGAGTTTGCCTTGGGCGGCCCGGACTGGACCACGCCCTTCGAGCCGGCCCGCAACCCCTGGAACCTCGACCACATCACCGGCGGCTCCAGCAGCGGTTCCGGCTCGGCGGTGGCGTCGGGACAGTGCTTGGGCGCGTTGGGTTCCTGCACCGGCGGCTCCATCCGGGGGCCGGCGTCCCTGTGCGGCATCGTCGGACTGAAGGCCACCTACGGCCGGGTGAGCCGCTTCGGCGTGGTCACCCTTAGCTGGTCCCAAGACCACGCCGGGCCGATGACCTGGACGGTCGAGGACACAGCTCACATGCTCCAGGCCATCGCCGGGCACGACCCCAAGGACCCAACGTCGAGCCGCGCCCCAGTGCCCGACTACTCCCGCTCGCTGAGGGAGGACATCCGGGGGGTGAGGATTGGCCTGCCCCGGCACTACTTCTTCGACGAAGACCCCAGCGTCAACCCCGAGGTGGTCGCCACGGTGGAGAAGGCGGTCACGGCGCTGGAAGAGTTGGGCGCCCACGTCGAGGAAGTGTCCCTGCCCAGCTTGGAGTACGTGCGCGCGGCCAACTCGGTGATCATGATCAGCGAGGCCTACGCCTACCACGAGCCCAATCTAAAGTCGCGCCCCCAGGACTTCGGCGAAATCGTGCGGGGCCGCTTCCGCATCGGCGCGATGATGAGCGCGGCCGACTACTTGCAAGCGCAACGAGTCCGCACCTGGGCCCGGCGGGAGTTCGCCGAGGTCCTGAAGAAGGTGGACTTCCTGGTTACGCCCACCATGACCCAACCGGCGGCTGCCTTCGAGGGCTACGACCCCACCAGCACCGTCCGCGGCCGCAGCTTTACGGCCCCCTTCAACGTGACCGGACTCCCAGCTATATCCGTGCCATGCGGCTTCACCGAAAGCGGCCTCCCCATCGGGATGCAAATCGCCGGCAAGCCCTTCGACGAACCGGGCGTCATCCAGGCTGCCTATACCTACCAGCAGCACGCCCGCTGGTACGAGACCCGGCCTTCCATATGACCACCGCCGCCCAGCTATACGCCGCCTATCAGGACGCCGTGCAGGAGCAGTGGGCCCGGCTGTTCGGGCCCTCGCCTGCCGATATCTGGACCGGCGCCGCCGCCGCCCAGTTCCGGTTCGACCCTCGCCGGGAGCTTGACGCCAACCTGGCGGTCCTGGCTTCCTACGTCGCGCCTGATGACCTGCTGATCGACGTAGGCGGCGGGGCGGGGCGGGTTGGCCTGCCGCTGGCGTTGTGCTGCCGCGAAGTGGTGACGGTCGAGCCTTCCCCCGGCATGGCTGCCGAATACGACGACTTGGCCAGGCAGGCGGGCATCATCAACGCCCGCCTGCTCCTTCAGGACTGGATGGAGGCGGAAGGGCTGGTAGGCGATCTGGCCGTCACCTGCGACGTCACTTACTTCGTCAGAGACATCGTGTCCTTCGTGGAGAAGATGCAGGCCGCCGCCCGCCGACGGGTGATGATCACAGTCTGGAGCGAGCCGCCGCCCAACCGGGGAGCCGACCTGTTCCGTCGCGTCTACGGCGAACCCCAAGCGCCCATGCCCGGCCACCGCGAACTGCTGCCAGTGTTGTGGGAGATGGGCGTCCTGCCCGACGTCCACGTCCTCCCCGACCCTTCCTGGTGGGAGACCTGGCATTACACCACGCGAGAGGAGGCCATCGAGTCAGTGCTGTTCGGCCGCTGGTCGCGGGAAGCGGACAGAGACCGGGCGCGCGGCATCTTCGAAGAGCAGTTCGACGAGATTTTTGCGCCGGACGGCGACGGCTTACGCGCTACCTGGCGCGCACCGATGCGGGAGTTGCTGATTACCTGGGAGACGGGGGCCTTTAGAACCGGGTAGGCGGAAGTCTCACGAGGGTCTGGCTTTGCGGGTCCACAGCAAAGGAGGTCGATTCCAGGGCCGTCAATCCCAGCAGCGGTTCGGATTCGTCACTCCCCATTATAATGGTAACGCCTGCGATTTCTCCCATGAACTCGATGATGCCTGCCGTAACCGGCATCCTGACCTCACGCCCATCGCCCATCACGTACACTCTCAGGCCAGCCGCAGGGAGCCCAATGGCCTCCAATGCCGTCTGGGGACAGAGGAATCCATCGCCCCCGTATCTACGATGAACACCCCTTCCCATAGGCGGTCAGGCTCAGCAGGGTTGCGGACTACTGCGGTTATGCGCGTCTCGCCTATTCAGGCCCCTCCCTTTGCCGTAGCAAGTTCGGCCAAGTCGGTTAAGATGGCAGGTTCTATCCGCTTGACGGCATCGTACACCATAACGCCCGATGGGATTTTGCCGTCTTCCTCGGTTATGTTTTCGCTGCCCGCCTCGAAGTAGACGATGACCGCGTCGTCAATGATGGGATAGGCTACGTCCGCAGGTCTTGAGTTGCTCATCCACAGGGTATCGTTGGCGGCGGCGTAGTCGATTTTCAGGTCTATCTTGTCCCGGTATGACGCCGGCTCGGCGTTGGCAATGCTCTTGATGGGCAGGTGCGGCCCCAGCAGCTTGGCAGCGCCGCATAGCATCAGGCCGACAGGGGTGGCGTGGTCGTAATCAAAAAATACAATGAGAACCCCGCGGGTTATGTCGAACCCGCCGCCGCCAGCCGGCCCTCCACCCCATATCGTCAAGGTGTCGCTTTCGGATTCGTAGTCAAACTCAGGCATTTTCTCAGCGGCGGAGTTCCCACTCATAGCATCCCCCTCATTCTCATTTCGTCAGAGTCCTTAAATGCGGTGTACAAAGCCCCATCCTCATCAAGGACCACGCGAAACCATATGCCTTCGTCGGGCAGATATTTGCGATATGCCGTAATGCCCTTGTCTTGATATTCGATTGGGAGCGTTGGGAAGTCCTCCGCCAATACCTGCTTTTCGGCAACCTTGCGAATGATCGAAATGAGTGCTCCATCCGTCTGGGTCTACTTCTGGAACTGGGGCAGTAGCTCCTCGCCGAGGATGTCCAGTTGCTCCATGGTCTCGTCGGCGGGACAGAGAGGGCGGACTACGAACTTGGACGCGCCCGACTCGACGTAGCTCTGGATGTATTCCGCCACCCGGTCGACGGGGCCGACGGCGGTGAACTCGGTGAAGTGGGCGTCGGGACGCTGGCGGGTGACGAATCTATTGGCCTTGATCGTGGCTTCTTCCACGTCGGAATTCACGTAATATCCCAAGAGCACGCCGATGTGGTCGTCCTCGATTTCCCGGTTGAATTCCGCCGCAGTCTCGAAAACGATGTCCCGTCCCTCCTTCACCTCGGCCGGGGTGACGCTGGAGACCAGCCAGCCATCGCCGACCCGGCCCACGCGGCGCGCCGCCGCCGGGGTGCGGCCCCCGATCCAGACGGGGGTAGAGGGCTGAAGGAATGGCTTGGGCGTTACGGAAACGTTGTGGCAGCTATAGAACTCGCCCTCGTGGGTGACGTTCTCTTCTTCCCACAGGCGGCGCATTAGCTGTATCGCTTCGTCGGTGCGGGGACCGCGGCGCTCCTTGGTGACGCCGCAGGCCTCGTACTCCTCGGGCTCCTCCTGCCCCAGCCCGACCGCAGGGAAGAACCGGCCTTGGGACAGAAAGTCCAGGGTGGCGATCTGCTTGGCCAGCACCACCGGGTTGCGTAGCGGCATGGCGATGACGCTGGTGCCGAACTTCAGGCGGTCGGAGTAGGCGGCGATCATGGCGCAGGCGGTCATCGCTTCCAGGCTGAACTTCTCGCTGACTATGCGGTCGCTCAGCCAGATTGAGTCGTAGCCGTGCTTGTCTCCAGCTTCCACCAACTCGCGGAGATAGTTGGGGTTCTCTCCGCCCTCGCCGAATGCGCCTGGCATGTAACCGATGGCAATACTCATGGCAACCCCTCTTGAATTTGGAGTGTGGAATGTGGAATCGGAGGGTGGCGTAAGTACATTCCACGCTCCTAATTCCAAGTTCTTAATTCTGCAGCGGCTCCATCCCGGCCTCGGCGCGGGCGTCGTTGATGTGGTCCAGCACCCGGCGCCGGAGCGGGGCGATCTCGTAGCCGATGTCGGCCAGCATCCGGCTGTTGTCCACCAGGTAGACGTGGGGGACGGCCTGATCGCCGGTGGTGATCTCGGCGTCGGGAATGAAGCTGCGCACCGTGTCGGCCATGTCCTTGATCGTCGCCAGGCTGCCGCCGCTGATGTAGGTGCGGTGGTGCAGGGTTTCGGCCAGGGCGGCGCGGACGAATATCTCGGCGGCGTCTTCGGCGTGAATCATGGGCGACGGCTCGTCCTGATGGAAGGGCATGGACACCGGCTGGCCGATGGCGGGCAGGGAGACCATCAGCCCGCCGATCATCCCGGTCATGCCGGTCACCCGGCCGTGGCCGAAAACGGTGCAGATGCGGATGCCCCGCAGGTCGAGCCCGTACCGGTCGATGTAACGCTTGGCCGAGAAGTCGTTCACCGACTTGGTCATGCCGTAGACGTTGATCGGGTCGTTCACGTCGTCCTCGGTGATGGGACGCTCGCCGAAGGTGTCCTGCACCCCGTAGACGGCGATGGAGCTGGCGTAGACCACGCGCTCGATTCCGGTCCAGCGCGCCGCCTCGAACACGTTGTTGGTGCCGCCTATGTTGACCTGCATGGCGAAGTGGGGCCGGTCCTCCGTGTCCGGGGGCAAGAGGGCGGCCATGTGGATGATCTTGTGAACGCGGTGGGCGTTGATGGCCTCCAGCAGATGTGGGAGTTGGGTGATGTCGCCCCGGTAGAGTTGGACCCGATCCATGTAGGGCGCGAGGTTGGGCCGGGGCGGTGCGAGGTCGAAGCAGACCACATCCTCGCCGCGCTCGACCAGCTTGCGGATGATGCGGTTTCCGATAAACCCGGTGCCGCCGGTGACCATGACAGACATAGGCTGCACTCCTGAGACTTGGTGCCCTAATCATACCCTTAGACGGAACCGGGCGAAACCCGGCCCGGATTTCATCAAAGACCCGGGTCCAATGGTTGCTGCCTTTCTCGCGGTGGACAAAGTTTGGTGAACAAGGCTCATTGACAACCCAGCCGCCGATGGTGTATCAATCAATTGTTATCAGGCATCTGCCGTCAGGCAGCTTTCCGTCAGCCCCAGTCCGGCAAGGCTCTGCCGCAGCTTAGAAGGAGGAATTATGCCCGACACTTACTACGCTAGGGTTAGCAATTTCCTGTCCGACTCTCGTGACCGCTTTATCGCAGTCGGGGAATCGTCGGACGAAGTTCTCCAAAAGATGAACGAATACTTGGTCAGCGAAGCCGCGGTCGCCCGCTACGGCGTCCTTGATCCGAAGGAGTTGGAGCAGAACATCCGCACCTGCATCTTCCAGAAGGGCACCAAGGCCCTCCACAACCGCGGTCCGGACAGCCGCTACTACCATGATGCGCCGCCCCATGACTGAGCCCGGCGGCAGGCGGTAAAAGGGACCTCGGCCCCGAAACGGACCGGGCGGCCACGCAATCGCAACCCGTTGACCCCGCTATCCCCCAGCGGGGTCTTTTTTGTTCGGCGCCGCACCGACTGCCGGGCAGGTCTACAGCGGGCGTTTGGCCGGGATTCCGGTACGGCGTGGGTAACGCTCCGGCGTGGGGCCCGTCTTCTCGAAACACAGCACCACGCGGTTGTCGGTCAGCCTCTCCAGAGTTACGGGGTAAGTTCCGGCGTGGCGGCCCCCCAACTCGGCCAGGGCGTGTTCCGCCGCCAGCAGTTCAGGCTCCGCCGGCCCGTGTTTCAGCGCCACTGCGTAAGCCCCCGGACGGCAGAAGGGCAGGGCGTACTCCAGAAGCAGGGGCAGCCGCGCCACCCCCCGCACCAGGGCCAGGTCGCACGAGTCCCGCAAGTCCGGGTCACGGGCCAGTTCTTCGGCCCGGCCCGTGTGTACGGCTACGCCCTCCAGCCCCAGCGTCTTCACCATGTGCCGCAGGAACGCCGTTTTCTTGCCCACCGACTCGATCAGGTGCAGCGTCATTCCCGGAAAGGCCAGCTTCAGGGGCAGGCCGGGCAAACCCGCGCCGCTGCCGACGTCGGCAACCGCGTATCCGGGCGGAAACGACGTGCCCACCGCCAGACATACAGTGAGAGAATCGAGGAAGTGCTTGGTCTGGACTTCGGCGCAATCGGTTATAGACGTGAGGTTGACCCGCCGGTTCCAATCGGCAAGCTCGCCGCGGTAAACGTCGAACTGCGCCAACTGCCCGTCCGTCAAATGGATGCCCAGTTGCGCCGCGCCCCCGACCAGCAGGCCCATCTTGTTATCCATCGGCGCCAATTATAAACGGGGCAAGTCCCATATGGATGAACCGATGAACAAGATTGTGCGGGTACCCCTAATCCTGTCCATCCGGTTCATCCATGTAAATTGACAGCGGATAGGCCGGGCCGTAGAATGGCGGCAAATCCCGGCTGCCGCAAATTCGCAGCAACGGAAGGCGGTTCCATGGCCACGAAAGCATACCTGTTGATCGAGACCGCAGTTGGCAAGACCCGCGAGGTGGCCACCACTTTGACCGGCCTGCCCGGCATCGCCACAGTGGACGTCGTGACCGGCCCCTACGACATCATCGCCCTGATTAACGGCGACGACATCTCGATTGTGGGCGACGTGGTTACCGGCCACATCCACACCGTGCCCGGCGTGGTCCGCACCGTCACCTGCGTTGCCGTTGGCGGCTGACCGCCGCCCGGCGCCGTTGAGGTTATCGCGCGATCTCCGTAATCGTCCTCGTACTGTCTAAGGAGTACCGCATTGGAGTTCAAGTTCACTGCCGAAGACGAGGCTTTCAGGCAAGAGCTAAGGTCGTTCATCGACACTGAGCTGCCGCCGGAATGGGAAGGCGGCGGGCGGTATCCCGAGGAGGACGACTGGGACCTGACCCGCGTCATCCGGCGAAAAATGGCCGCCAACGGCTGGCTGACCATGCACTGGCCCGAGGCCTACGGCGGGCAGAACGCCTCGCCGGTGAAGTCGGCCATCTTCAACGAGGAAATAGCCTATCAGCGTGCCCCCGGACGGGACATTTTCGGCGTCCGTATGCTGGGGCCCACGCTGATGATCCACGGCTCGGAAGACCAGAAACAGACTCATCTCAACCCGGTAGCCCGCGGCGAGGTGCAGTGGTGCCAAGGCTACAGTGAGCCGGAGTCGGGCTCCGACCTGGCCTCGCTGAGTACCCGCGCCGTCCGCGACGGCGACGACCTCGTAATCAACGGCGGCAAAATTTGGACCACCCTGGCCCACCGGGCCGATTGGATCATGCTGCTTACCCGCACCGACCCCGACGCCCCCAAGCACCGGGGCATCAGCTTCGTGCTGGTGGACATGAAGACGCCCGGCGTGTCGGTGCGCCCCATCATCAACATGTCCGGGGGGCACGAGTTCAACCAAGTGCTCTTCGACAACGTCCGCGTCCCCAGGGCCAACGTGGTCGGTGAGGAAGACCGGGGCTGGTACGTGGCGGTCACGCTGCTGGACTTTGAGCGTTCCGGCATCGACTACTCCGCCAATGCCCGGCGGCTGCTGGACGACGTCCGCGAGTACGCGACCGAGACCAAGCGCAACGGCCAAGCGGTCATGGACGTGCCTTGGGTGCGGAACCTGATGGCTGACCGCTACATCGACTGCGAAGTCGCCCGGCTGATCGCCTACAACGTGGCCTACATGCAGTCTCAGGGCTTGGTGCCGACCAAAGAAGCGTCGATGAGCAAGGTGTTCGGCAGTGAGACGGTCCGGAAGGTGACCGATGCCGCGCTGGACGTGCTGGGGTTGTACGGCACGCTGGGCCGGGAAGAAAAGTGGGCGCCGCTCCGGGGCCGGGTGCAAGAGCACTGGATGTTGAGCTTCTCCAGCACCATTGCGGCCGGCACTTCCGAAGTGCAACGCAACATCATTGCCGGCCGCGGGTTGGGGCTGCCCCGGGGCTAGCCCCTCGTGTTTCGTTCGGCCGGGGCCGGTTAAGCGGCGGCGGCGAAGGCCATCAGGTCTTCGGGTTCCATGTCCAGGGTCGCTTCCCGGCACCGCTGCATGATCCGCCAGATGGTGCGGACCGTCACCGAGAACCGTTCCGACGCCTCCTCCGGCGTTAGCCGCTCGTGCTGTATTGCCGTCCACACCCGGAAGTCCTTGGCCAGCCGGCGGTTCCGCTGGTACCACAAGGGGTCGTCGTACTTACAGCGGGACAGCGGGCAGTTCAGGCAAGATCTCGATACTTCGCAGCCGGTATCCTCGTAATGGTAAAATTCCGGCACGTCGTCCATGATGGCGGCTGGGATGGCGATGGGTCCGGCGTCCAGTGTTTGGGAGTTGCTCCTCTTGCTCATCGGGCCTCCTGAAAAACAGGTGTTCTAATATTGCCTGCTAAGTATAGAACTCTAGTTCTTAAAATGTCAATAGGTTTTGCTTCAATCTGAAAGATTTGTTCTAATCACCCAATAGCACAGGAGTTTCGACCGATGACTGAATACGAGACGATGGTCTACGAGCGAAAGGGAAAAACCGGCTGCATCATGTTCAACCGGCCCCAGGCGCTGAACGCGGTCAACCGTCAATTCGAAGAGGACCTGAACGATGCGCTGCTGGAGTTCGATACCGATGAAGAGGCGTGGGTGGGGATCATCCACGGCGCGGGGCGGGCCTTTTGCGCCGGCGCCGACATCAAGCAGCGGTTCGTCGACATGACCCCTCAGGAGAGCGCACGGCGGGAGCGCGGCCCCAACCCGGAGGGCTACCTGGGCCGCAGCATCAACTGGAAGCCGGTCATTGCGGCGGTTCACGGGTACGCGCTGGGCGCAGGAATCGTCATCGCCGCCGAGTGCGACATGATCGTAGCCTCCGAGGACGCCAGGTTCGGCATCAGCGAGACCCGGCGCGGCCTGGCCGGCGGGCGCATTTGGGCCAAGGTGAACGCCTTCATGCCGTCAAAAATCGCCAGCGAAATGGTGATCACCGGCGAGCCGGTGGAGGCGGCCGAGCTTTACCGGCTGGGGTTGATCAACCGCCTGGTGCCCAACGGGTTCCACCTGACCGCCGCCGAGGCCTTGGCCGAGAAGGTGCTCAAGGCCCCGCCCCTGTCGGCCAGGGCCGGCGTGAAGCTGACCCGCCGCCAGTGGGTGCAGACCGGGGCGGAGGCCGACATGCAGCTCCTCCCCCTGAAGCTGCACCTGACCGAAGACTTCCAGGAAGCCAGCCGCTCCTTCGTGGAAAAACGCCCGCCGGTCTACAAGGCGCGGTGAGCCCGTTGAATATTCCGACCAGGAGGCCCTGACATGGCAACAGATTCGGATACTCGAGGGAAATCCTCGTTCCGATGGTGGACGGGCAAGGATTTGCTCGATCACCGGCCTTGGGAATTTGTTTTCGAGGGAGTCACTCTCTACGACATCGTTGCGACGGACACCGGCGATTTTCTCAAGCACTTTGTGATTATTCGAAATTGCGATACCGGAGAGGAACTCACCGTGAGCGCTCACGAAGCACTCACGTTTGCTGGCGTCAAGCTGCCCGCCAAGAGGGCGGACCTGAACGACGAGACCATCCGTAACGAACTCCACCAGATAGTGGACATCTTGACCGGTGAGGAGTTGCGCGACGCCCGCCGCTACCTCCTGTACCTCCACCATCTTGCCGACCCCGCCACCCGCTCAATGCTGGAAGCCCCTATTGATGACGAACCGCTAACCGAGGAAGAATTGGCGGCTGTCGAGGAAGGGCGTCGCTCTTTGCTGGAGGAAGAGGCGATCACCACCGAAGAGCTGCGCCGCCAATTAGGACTATGCCCAAAGAAGTAATCTGGTCTCCCCGAGCGACCAGGGATATGAGGCGTTTAGACCCGCACATTGCCGACAGCATCTCCGAGGAAGTTGACAAATTCGCGGAAAGTGGACATGGCGACGTCCAGTCCCTTGTCGCGCAGGCGGCTGATTGGAGGTTGCGGCTCAGAGCGTGGAGGGTACTCTACAATCTGGAAGACAACGATCAGACGATCGTAGTCATACGGGTTCTGCACCGCCGGGAGGCCTACCGCAGCCGTTAGCTGCTACGCGAACGACGGGCGGCGGCCCAGGACCATGCCGTTGTCCAGTTCGACCTCGCCCTTCAGGTTACGGAAGAAGAGCAGCTTTTTCAGGTCTATCTTGACGGCGGTGGTGTGCTCGGCCAGCTCCGGCAATAGGAACAACTCTACGCCGTCCTGCTCGAAGCGCTGGTACGGGGCGATGTTCCGCCGGGAAACTCGGGTATCGACCGATACCTCTACCTCGCAGCCCGCTCAAGACGAATGCTGCAACAGGTCTACCGCCGCCCGGCCTCCCTGATTTTTGATGTGCTCGACGGCTCGATCAGTCAGTGTGATTTCCATACCGTTACCTCAACCGACACGGCGTACCTGTGCCAGGACGATTACCGCTGGAACAACTCTCAGAGGCACTCAGCCCTATTCTAAACCTTCGGGCTGCTCGCTTCCAGCAGCAGCTCGTTGATGGTCTCGATGCTTAACGGGTGTACCGGCTCTCGGCGCTGTAGCCGACCCGCCGCCTCCCGGGACAGGAACTCTACTACCGCTTGCGCCAGGTCCTCCTCGGCCATTCTTCGCAACTCGGGCTGGTACGGGTAGGCCGCGATTTTCCTGGGGTCCAGCTTGTCGGCGATGAACACCAGCTTGCCCAACGCGCCCAAGTTCGGGTGGCCGGTGGAATGCCAGCGCACCGCCTCCAGCAACTCCGCATCGTCGATTCCGTCGTCTCGGCTCAGAGACTCCGCGCCCACCGGTCCGTGGAGCAGGACCGGCGCCCGGCGTTCCAGATCACCGACCGCGATTCCATAGTCCTCGGCCAGTTCCAGCAACTGTCCGCCGGGGGTGGCGCGGCAAACGTCGTGGGCCAGCATGGCGGTCTCGGTGCGCCCGAGGTCGATGTGGTGGCGGCCTGCCAACTCCAGGGCTACGTCCCGAGCCCGGTAGACGTGGGCTCGCAGGCCGTCGGGCAGGGACTCCACCCTCACCTGGAGGCGTTCCAGCCAATCGGCCGGGGCGGACTTGGATGCGGCGGCCACGGGTCCTAGCCCATGTCTCCCAGCTTGCGGCCGCCGAGCAGGTGGATGTGGGGATGGACGATTTCCTGGCCGGAGTCGGGCCCCTGGTTCAAGGCCAGCCGGTACCCGCTCAGCGTGACCCCTTCGCGCCGCGCCATCTCCTCGGCAACCACGAACAGATGCCCCATGATGGGCACTTGGCCGGGGCCGACGTAGGCCAAGGAAGCGATGTGCATATTGGGGACTACCAGCACGTGGACCGGGGCCTTGGGGTTGATGTCCCGGACGGCGAAGGCCCGTTCGTCGCGGTAGATCACGTCGGGATGGGTGGAGTCCCGGGCCATTGTGCAGAAAATACATTCCCTGGTAGTCGTCATGCCTGTCCTTCGCTTCCCTACGGTCGGTTCTTTACGTTCGCTTTCTGACGGTCTCGGGGAACAGGGTCTTACTCGCTGTCGATGTTGGCCAGGGCCAGCTCTTTGTGGTAGTGGGCGTCGCCATAGCTAAGCTCGTGGACCTTGGCCCGGCGGGTGTACAACTGCAAGTCGTGTTCCTTGGTGAAGCCGATGGCCCCGTGACACTGGTGAGCAGTGGAGCAGACCCTGCGGTAGGCGGCGCTGATCCAGGCTTTGGCTATCGAGACTTCCCGCTGGGCTGGCATCCCTTGGGCCAGCCGCCAAGCCGCTTGGTAGGCGACGCCCCTCGATCCTTCGACGTCGGTCGCCATCTCGGCGCAATGGTGCTGGACGGCCTGGAAGGTGCCCACTGGCCTGCCGAACTGAGTCCGTTGCTTCACGTAGTCCACCGTCATGTCCACAACCGCGTATGCGCCGCCCAGCATCTCGACGCAGCGCCCGGCCACGGCCCTCTGGATCGCCCGCTCCGCCACCGGCCAGCCGCCGTTCACCTGGCCCAGCACCGCGCTGTCCGGTACGGTCACGCCGGCCAGCCGCACCTCGAACTGCCGCTCCGAGCCGATGGTGCTCATCCGGCTGACTTCCAACCCCTCCGCATCGGCGGGCACGAGGAACAGCGTGATTCCTTGGGCCGGGCCGTCTCCGGCAAGGCCTGCGGGGCGCCCGCCCAACTCGGCAGGGCCTGCGGGGCGCCCGCCCAACAAGGAAGTGCGCGCCGCCACGATCATCACGTGGGCCACATGGGCGTCGGGCACGAACAGCTTGACGCCGTCCAGCCGGTAGCCGCCGTCGGTTTTGGTCGCGGTGGTCTCGACCCCCCAGGCCTCGTAGGTTGCCGAGGCTTCGGTGAGGGCCAGGGTCATCAACCCGCTGCCGTCGCAAATCCGGCTGAGCAGGTCGGCCCGCTGAGCGTCGGTCCCGGCGTCCAGCACGGTGAGGCCGCCCAAAACCACGGTGGAGAAATAGGGCGAAGGGGCCAGCGCCCGGCCCATCTCCTCCAACAGCACCGCCAGGTCCAGGAAGTCGCCCCCGGTGCCGCCGTACTGCTCCGGGAACGGCACCCCGGTCCAGCCCAGCCCTGAGATCTGGCGCCAGAGGTCGTCGGGATAGCCCTTGTCGTCCTCCTCCATCTCCCTGACCAAGGTGGTGGGGCATTCGCGGGCCAGAAATTCTTGGGCGCTGGTTTTCAGCATTTGTTGAATTTCGGTGAGACCGAGGTCCATCTTGACTGCCTCTCTACTGTCTGGCCGCTGCCCTTTGTCACATCGGCGAGGGCCGCAAAGCGCCGATAGTATAGCCCATCGGCACTAGCGTCTCAAGAACGCGCGGCTCTAAACTAGACGGGCGAGCAGGGGCATGAGCCGCCAGCGAGCCGTCAGATAGAGGTGAAGCGTCCATGACCTGCGGGGAATGCGGCCACGAATCCCCCGAGGGCGCAAACTTTTGCGAGTCCTGCGGGGCGCGCTTGCCCGAAGAAGCGGCCCAAGCGCTGCTCGACCAGGGCGTCAACCCGGCGTTGGTCGAGCAGTTGCAAGCCATCCAGACCGCCCTCGACACGCTGAGGGCCGACATAGGCCAGCACGCCGACCGCCTACAGTTGGTGGAACGCATACTGAACGCGCCGCGCATCGACCCGGCCCCTCCCGTGCGGGCTGCCCCCGACGCCCCTGCGCCGCCGGTTCCTTCCGATGCTGCCGTGGTTGGACCGTCCGCTCCTGCTGCCCCTCTTCCGCCCCAAGCGACGGTCTTTGACAAGATGGCCGAATGGGACTGGGAGTGGTTGTTCGGAGGCAACTGGCTGGCCCGTATCGGCGTCCTGGCGTTGATCATCGGCGTCGGGTTCTTCCTCAAACTGGCCTTCGACAACGACTGGATTGGGGAGACGGGCCGGGTGGTGCTGGGGCTGCTGGGCGGCGTGGCGCTGCTGGGCGGCGGGGAGTTTTGGCGGCGGAAATACCCCATTTTGGCCCAACCCCTGACCGGCGGCGGTATCGCTATCCTGTACCTTTCCGTATTCGCCGCCTTCGCGCTGTATGACCTGATTCCCGCGCTGCCGGCCTTGGGGTTCTTCTTCCTGGTTACGGCGACGGCGGCCGCCCTCGCCCTGCGCTACGAGTCAGTGGTGATAGCGGTGCTAGGCATCCTGAGCGGATTCGCCACCCCGTTCCTGCTGGTCGACGAGCTGCCCGACCTGCGGGTGCTGCTGGCCTACGTGCTGGTGCTGGACCTGGGTGTGCTGGCGCTGGCGACCTTCCGCAACTGGCGCTGGTTCACCCTGCTGGGGCTGATCGGGTCCATAGTCTTGCTCCTGTACTGGATTGAGGAGCTCCAACCGGGCCTCCTGCTGGGATCCTTGGGGGCCACCGCCGTTTTCCTGATTTTCGTGGGAGCTACGACACTGTTCCACCTCGTGTGGCGCCGCGCTCCGGGACCGGCTGACCAAGCGTTGATTGCGCTCAACGCGGCGGCCTACTTCGGGGTCAGCTATGAGCTGCTATTCGACGAGTACCGGGAGTGGATGGGCGGCTTCACCGTCCTGCTGGCGTTGTTCTACGGCCTGCTGGGCTACGTGATCCTGCTGCGCTACCGGGAGCAGGTGGTACATAGCCTGTTTGCCTTGGGCATCGCCGTGGTGTTTCTGACCATCGCCGTGCCGGTGCAGTTGGAAGGCCCTTGGATTAGCGTGGCCTGGGCGGTGGAAGGGGTGGTGCTGGTGTGGCTGTCCTTCATCCTGGGGATGCACCAAATTCGGTGGTTCGGGCTGGGCGCGTTTGTTATCTTTGGCGTCTGGATTGTGGTCATAGACACCCCGCAAGTCCTGAACGGCGATTTCCGGCCTTTCCTCAATCTCTACACGATCCCCTACGCGGCGGCTACCGTCGCCTGCTACGCGGCGGCGTATCTGATGTACCGCTATCGCGCCGACGTAATGACTTGGGAACAGCAAGCGCTCTCCGGCTTCCTGATTTCCGGCAACCTGATCCTCACCCTGGCGGTGCCGGTCCAGGCCGCCGGCCCGTGGATAGCCATCGTGTGGGCGGTGGAGGGTCTGGCGCTGCTGGGGCTGTCCTTCCGGCTTGGGCTTATAGAATTGCGCGTGTTCAGCCTGGGCGTGTTCGCGATTACGGTGGCCAGGCTGCTGGCGTTCGATACGTTCGACGTCAATAGGCTTCTCTTCCGTCCCATCGTCAACGAGCGGTTTCTTGCCTTCGCCGTGGGTATAGCGGCGTTGTATCTGGCCGCGCTGGCCCTGTGGTGGTGGCGGGAGAAGTACGCCGACAACCGGGAGAGGTTCTTGTTCCCGGTCTTCCTGGCTGCCGCCAACCTGGTTACGCTGTGGATATTGAGCGCGGAAATCATCGCCTCGGTGGAGAGCGACTATTTCGACGTGCCTCGTGGTATTGCCGACAACGTGACCAGTCTGTCGCTCAGTATCCTCTGGGCCGTTTACGCCGCCATTCTGATCGTCGCTGGTATTGCCATGCGCTGGCGATGGGTGCGGTTGGCCGGGCTGGCCTTGCTGGCGGTGCCCGTACTCAAGCTGTTCATAGTCGACACGTTCTCGCTGGAGCGGGAATACCGGGTTGCCGCCTATCTGGTCTTGGGCATACTGCTGGTCACCGGCGGATTCCTTTACCAGCGGTATAGCCGGGCCATCAGGGGGTTTCTGCTTGAGTAGGCCGTGGCCGTTCTGGCCTCTGTTTCTCAAGGTTCTCGTCGTGGCGGCGCTGGCGCCGGTGTTGCTCTCCGTCGCCCACGCGGATTTTTCCGTGAACGAGTGGCGCTATTTCAAGCCCATCGAAACGCCCGCCTCGCTCGGCGGCGAGGAGCTGGTGGCGCTGTCGCTGGACTGGGAGGTGTTTCAAGGGTCGGCCGACGGTCAGCGCGACCTGCGGGTCATAGAGACGGATGGCTCTACGGAGGCGGCCTACCAACTGGTGACTCGCGCGGGCAGCCGGGAGCGCCGGACGGTCCAAGGGCGGATGCGAGACCTGGGCCACGTGCCCGGCCGGTATTCCAGCTTCGTAGTCGACCTAGAGCAATCGGGCAACCTGCACAACCGGGTCGAGATCCTCACCGGCTCCAAAAATTTCCAGCGCAACGTGACCGTCGAGACCAGCCCGGACGGACAATCGTGGGCGGTGGCGCAACACGGCGTCCGTATCTTCTCCTTCACTGTGGAAGAACGGGGATTCACCGCCAGCGATACCCGGGTTTCTTACCCGGAAAGCAGCCTTCGCTACCTGCGCGTGAAGATTATCAATGACGACGAAGATCCCCTGGAAATTCGCGGGGCCACAGTCTCTTCGGTCCGGGAAGTCCCCGCAGCGGAGACTACCTATCCCGCCGCCATCATAGACAGCTATCAGGACGCCGAGGCCCACACCGGCATCGTCGAGTTGGGCCTGGGCAGCGAGGGACTCCCAGTCGACCGGCTTATTCTCCGGACTCCGTCCGTCAACTTCTACCGGGAGGTCTCAGTCCAGGGCAGCGACGACCGCGACACCTGGAGGACGCTGGTTGGCGGCGCGGCGGTCTATTCGTACCAGACACCGAAGTTTGCCGGTGACAGCCTCGAAGTCGGTTTCCCTGAGAGCGCCTTCCGCTACTTTCGTCTCGTCATTGAAAACCTGGACGACCCTCCCCTGCCGGTGGAGGAAGTCGCCTTCAGCGGCGTCAAGCGCACGGTCCTGTTCCTAGCCCGGCCAGCCGCATCCTATGCCCTGTTCTACGGTAACGAAGAGGCCCGTGCGCCCTCTTACGATTTGGCGCGGCTCCTGCCTTACCTGGACACCGAGAGTCCCGCGGAGGCGTCG
The DNA here is from genome assembly GCA_965197575.1 of Dehalococcoidia bacterium. Taxonomy (GTDB): domain Bacteria; phylum Chloroflexota; class Dehalococcoidia; order Lucifugimonadales; family UBA3495; genus VXOI01. The sequence continues at coordinate 2,407,747 of OZ240214.1, read as the reverse complement.
CTGGGGCCGCAGCAGGCCAACCCCGGCTACGCCGAGTTGCAGCCGCCAGCCAGCGAGCGATACCCGTGGCTTATCACAGTGGCCGTGGCCGCGGCCGCGGTGGTGGTTGCCGCCATCCTGGTCGGCGTGTTCAGGCAGGTGCGGAAGGCGCTGCCGCCGCCGGACGCGGGGGAAAGCGGCCCGTGAGGTTCGGCAGGCCGGTCAAGGTTGCCGAAGGGTTATTCCAGGTCCGGGCCTTGGGGGCCAGGGTCACCGTCGTCGTCGAGGATGGGGAGGTCCTCTTGGTCGACGCCGGGGCCAAGGGCAGCCTCGGCCCGATACTCAGCGGCTTGAAAGACCTGAATCTGTCGCCGGAGCAGATCGAGAGGGTGGTGCTTACCCACTATCACCCCGACCACGCCGGCGGCCTGAGTGAGCTGGTCGAGGGCCGGAGCGTGAAGGTGGCGGCCCATCATAGCGAGGCGGCCATCATTGAAGGACAGGAGCCTCCGCCCAACCCGCTCCAACACAAGCTGCTCGCCGCGGTCGCCCAGCCGGTCATCTCCCTTATGTCGGGCCGGGCCGTGCCGGTCGACGAGCCGCTGAACGATTTGGACGCCGTTCCCTTCGGAGAGGAGGCGCGCGCCGTCCACGTGCCGGGGCACACCGTCGGCAGCATCGCCCTCTACCTCCCCGCCAAGAGGGCCGTCATCGTCGGCGACGCCTTGCAGTACCGGCTGGGCTGGGCGCTGAGTCCCCCGGCGCGCGGGGTCACTCAAGAGCCGGAAACCGCGCTGCAATCCTTGTCCAGGCTCTTGGAACTGGACTTCGATGTGATATGTTTTAGTCACTTCCCGCCCATGAGGCGCGGCGGGCACGGCGCTTTGCGGAGGCTCTTGAAAAGGCAGGACTTGGACACGCCCCGAAAATCCGGCAATTCCTGACCAACTCTCGATTCCTCCCGGTAAAATCCAAAAATCCGGCACAAACTTTGGAGGGACCAATGCAGGCGACGACGGTTGGCGGCCCCATGGGAATCACGACATCGGGAAAGACTATCATAGAGTTCCTGCGGGATACGGTGGACAAGAACCGTTCCCGCAATGCACTCTTCTTCAAGCCGGGTTTCCGCTACCAACGCTGGAGCTACCAGCGCCTTTGGGACGAGTCGGGCCAAGTCGCCACGCTGCTCCAGGGCCGGGGCCTGGTCAAGGGGGATCAGGTGGTGCTCTGGGGCCCCAACTGCCCGCAGTGGGTCCTGGCCTTCTTCGGCTGCATCCGGGCCGGGGTCGTGGTGGTGCCCCTGGACCTCCGCAGCGCCCCGGACTACGTGGAGCGGGTGCTCACCCGGATTACGCCCAAGCTGGCGTTCACCTCCCGTCTCACGCCGAAGGGCGGTCTGGACCTGGGAGTCCCCGAAATCACCTTCGAGGAATTGGAGGGCGCCATCGACGGTCTCCCGCAGCCGGAACCCGTCGCCATCGAGCCGCAAGACTTGGCCGAGATAATGTTCACCTCGGGCACCACCGGCGACCCCAAGGGAGTGATGCTCACCCACCGCAACCTGACGGCCAACATCGAGGGCGTCTCGCAGTACATCGTCTGCGAACGGTCCAGCCGGCTGATGTCGATCCTGCCGCTGAGCCACATGTACGAGCAGATGGGCGGCCTGTTCCTCGTGCTGCACGCCGGGGCCAGCGTCACCTACCCCACCAGCAGGCAGCCGACCGTCCTGGCCCGCACCATGCGCGAGCGCAGGGTCACCATCCTGCTGCTGGTGCCCCAGGGCCTGGACCTGCTGATGAGCGGGATCGAGCGGGAGGTGGCGCGGCAGGGCAAAGCGGCCCTTTGGGCGAAACTGCTCCGGATCGCCGAAAAGACTCCGTTCAGCCTCCGCCGCCTGCTGTTCCGGCGGGTCCACAAGCAGTTCGGCGGCAAGCTCGACTTCGTGGTGTCCGGCGGGGCGGCCCTCGACCCCGATCTGGGCAGGAAGTGGGAGCTGCTCGGCGTCAAGATCATCCAGGGTTACGGCGCGACCGAAGCCTCCCCGGTCATCAGCAATCACAGCCTGAAAGAGCGCCGTCCCGACTCCACCGGGCGGCCGCTGCCCAACGTCGAGGTCAGAATCGGCCACGACGGGGAAATCCTGGCCAGGGGGGAAAGCATCACCCCCGGCTACTGGAACGCCCCGGAAGAGACCGCCGCCGCCTTCGAGGGAGAGTGGTACAAGACCGGCGACCTGGGCTTCTTCGATGACGAGGGTTTCTTGCACATTCAAGGCCGCAAGAAGGACATGATCGTGCTGCCCAGCGGCCAGAACGTGTTTCCCGACGACATCCAGGCCGTGCTGAACCGGCACCGGGCGGTCACTGACTCGGCGGTCGTCGGCCTGGCCAGAGGCGGCGGCGTCGAAGTCCACGCCGCGCTGGTCATGGCGGAGCCGGACGCAGGGCAAGAAGCAGCCCCGGATGCGGCCCGGGAAGCCGTGACCTGGGCCAACGAGCAATTGGCCGAATACCAGAGGGTGAGGGGGTTCACTATCTGGCCCGAGGAGGACTTTCCCCGCACCCACACCCTAAAAGTCAAAAAGCAGATCGTGATCGACACGGTCTTGGACAACGGCGCGGCGGAGCGCCTCGCCTCAGCTCCGGCCAACGGGACGGCGCCGTCCGGGCAGAGGGACCTGTTGCAGATCATCGCCGAGGTCGCCAGGACTGATGCGTCGGGAATTTCGGGCGAAATGACCCTCGGCAACGAATTGGCCTTGGACTCCTTGGGCCGGGTGGAGCTGCTTTCGGCCGTAGAAAGCGACCTGGGCGTCTTTCTCGACGAGAGCCTGATCAGCCCCGAGACGACCGTAGACCAGCTAAACGCTCTGGTCGAGGAGGGAGCCGCCAATCCTCCGCTCATGGCCTTCCCCAACTGGGGCCGGCACTGGTGGTGCCGCATGGTGCGAGGCTTCCTGCAGCGCTCTCTCATGTTCCCCGTAGTTGGCCTGCCCTACGGCTTGAAGGTGACCGGCCGCGAGAACCTGGCCGGCGTCACGTCGCCCGTGCTGTTCGTTTCCAACCACCACTTGGGACTGGACAACCCGCTGATCATCAAGGCCGTGCCCGCCGGGCTGCGCCGGTGGATGGCCATAGCCGGGGCCGCCGATCTCTGGCACAACCCCCTGTGGTGGGTGGTCAACCCATTGTTGGCCAACGCCTTTCCGCTGGCCAGGGAGGGCGCGGTGCGGCCCAGCCTGGAAAACATGGGGAAGATTATTGACGACGGCTGGTCGGTGTTGATTTATCCCGAAGGCGGACTGACCGTAGGAGGGCCGGTGCAGCCCTTTATGAACGGTATCGGATTGGTGGCGGTGGAAACGCGAGTCCCGGTGGTGCCGATGCACCTGCACATCCACGAGCCAGGCTATCCCGCCAAGTTTCCGGCGCTGAGGCGCGGCCGGATCGAGATTCGCATCGGGAAGCCTCTGAGGTTCCCGTCAACCGCCAACTACCAGGAAGCCACGCTGGACATCGAGAACGCGGTCAGGTCGCTGTGACGAGGAGGAAAGCCGCTGGAGGAGCTTGTGAGCAGTTGGACTTCGACGACGATTTCGGTGGGAGTGTTGCGGGGGACGATGATGTCCATGACGTCGTCGCCGTCGTGGAGCCAAATTAGCGGGCCGCGCTTTGGCTGCCGTTGCCGAACCTGCCAACCGGCAGAATAGGAATCAAGCGGTTGTTTATGGGATCGACGGCAAAGTGGGCCGCTTCCAGGGTTGTTGCTCCTAAACCAAAGCCAAGGTGGGATGTGCATTTGGGGTGTGCTTGGAATCGGTCTGGGAGGCTGGCGCCAGTTCTTCGGCCCTTGATTGCAGGACCGTCCGGCAGCGCCGTCTCACCTCGTCTTTCCGGCTGGACAGCCCGGCCAGGAATTTGCCGACCCTCTCCTGCACCGCCGCCCTGCTGCCCAGGCACAGATCGCCAGTGGCCTCCTCTCTCGCCCAACCCCAGATAGCCTCATCGGCGTTGAAGTCCGGGCTGTAGCCCGGCAGGTTCACCAGCCTCAGCTCCAGCTCAGGCGTCCTGAGGTGCTCTCGCACCGCCTCCCTACGGTGGGCCGGCGCATTGTCCCAGATGACCCGCAGCGGCCCTGGATGCTTTTCCTTCAGTTGCGTCAGGAAGGCAACCGAGGTCCCGCTGTTGCTGTTGCCCTCCAGTTCCATCCATTCCACCTCGCCCGTCTCCAGGCACACCGCTGAATAATAGCTGGCCTTCGCCCCATACCGCGGGCTATTGGAGTCCACCAACGCAGGCTTACCCTTCAGCACCCACTTGCCCCGCAATTCCGCGTCCGCCCGGAAGTGGGCCTCGTCAGCAAAGAATATCTTGGCCCCGGACTCTTGCGCCTGAGACTTCAGGACCGCGTACTCCGCCACGAAGGCCTCCCGTTTGGCCTCCTCGGCCTTGACCAGACGTTTCTTGGGGCGCTTCAGGACGAATCCCATCCGGTGCAGATAGTTCAGGCTGCTGCTCCGGCTCAAGCTGCCGCCGAACCGTTCCCAGATAAACTGATGCACCGCCTTCCAATACCAGTTGGCCAGCCAATACCAGTTGGCCAGTTGGATGCCCGCCGCGGCGGGCGGTCGCTGCACCGCCCCTTTCAACTCCTCCTGCTGCGCCTGGTCAAGGGCGGGGGGGAACCACCGGTCTGCTCGAATATCAGGGCCGCAGGTCCTCCTTCGCCGAAGGCCGACGCCCATCGTCCGATGGTGTGGGGGTCCCGCTCCAGCGCCTCCGCCGTGGCCGCTGCCGTCAAGCCCTGGGCCAGCAGCAGGATGGCGTACCACCGCTCCCGCTCCCGGGGCGTCGGCGCCAGAATCATCCGCCGCCGCAAGTCCTTGACCCCCATCTGCCATTGTTCCAGAGACCGGTCTATCTCCCTCATACCCATCACCAACCCCTCCAACTCCTGAGAACCTGTCTACGTTCTCGGGGATATGTTAAGTTGAGACTATTACCAAGGCAGAGTAATCATGTCTCATTCCTATCCCAGCAACATCAGCCGGGAGCAATTCGCCCGGATCCTTCCCCTACTGGAATCGGCCCGGCGACGGACCAAGCCTCGCACCGTGGACTTGTACGATGTTTTCTGCGGCGTGCTCTACCTCCTGAAAAGCGGTTGCCAGTGGCGGATGCTCCCTGCGGACTTCCCGGACTGGCGCACTTGCTACAAGTATTTCCGGCAATGGAGTGAGCGGCCCGGCCCGCAGGAAGAGTCCATTCTGGAGCGAGTCTTAAAAAAAATTGGTTGGCGCGGCCCGGCAAAGCAATGGGCGGACCGAGCAGACCAGCTTCTGCATCGTGGACTCCCAGAGCGTGAGGAACACCGACAGCGCCGGGAACAAGGGCTATGACCCGGGCAAGAAGGTGTCCGGGGTCAAGCGGCACATCGCGGTGGACACGCAGGGGTTGCCCCATGCGATTCACGTGACCACTGCCGATGTTACCGGCCGGGCTGGGGCTTTGGCGATGTTTGACCAGCGCCGGGCCGACCTGAACCGGGTGCAGAATGTGATGGTCGACGGGGGCTACACCGGAAAGCCCTTTGCTGCGGAGGTGCAGGACCTGCTGGGAGCCTCGGTGGAAGTGGTGAAACGCAACGAGTTGCACACATTCGTGGTGCTGCCGAAACGATGGGTGGTGGAGCGGTCTTTCGCCTGGCTGGAGAAGTGCCGCCGACTATGGAAGAATTGTGAGGGAAAGCTCAATACCAGCCTGCAAATGGTGGTTCTCGCCTTCGCGGCGCTAATCCTGAAGAGATTGTAAACAGGTTCTGAGACCAGCTAACCCAGTTCCCTCACAAATTTACCCCATCCGTCTGCGCATTTCACCTTAGCTTTAGTTTAGTATTACAACGACTGATTCAGGGCAGGAATTCTGAGGCCTTCCGGCGGAGGCGGCAGCGGCGCTTCTGATGAGAGCGGCTGACCCGCTCCTTGTGTAGCTGCGTTCCTCCAGCCAACGCAGCAACTCAGCTGGCCCGAACTTTTCCCGGGGCAGCATCGCACGCACCACCCGGTACACCTGCGGCCGGGTAATCTGCGGCATCTTATTCCCCGCAGGCGTGTTGCAGACTCGGAAGAAAGGCTCCGGCCAGCATGTGCATTGCGATGTGGTGATACCAGCTCGCCCAGAGCCTGCCCCGTACTTGAAACGGGGTGCGTGTCACGTACCCGTCCAGACACAGGTCGCTCTTCTCCGTATCGAACTCCGTTTCAAGGCGCCGCCTTGACCCGCCCACGTGGGCCAGGGTCTCCAACTGTGTATCCTCGGCTGACTTGGGTGTGCGTGGGTGTGACTGAAAGTAGTTGGGATTTAAGAGAGTTGCAAAGGAGCCAGCTATGGCTCGTAGCTGGCTTTCTGGAATTGACCAACCACTTTTAGTCACACCCGGTGTGCGTCCCTGGGTATCGGTTTCCGTCACGCTGGGCTATAATATGATGGCACGCTTAATTAGCGCACCAAGGTTTGACACAAGAACGGACCGGCCCCCTCTCTCTCTCCCTCTCTCTCCCTCTCTTCTTGTTCGCCCCCCGCTGATTCACCTGTGTTCTCACTCTAATTCAGGGAGTCCGTTCTCGTATGGCTCTTGCATATCCGTCCGCCCGCGCGCGCCCGTCCAACCGCACCCCGCACCAGACCGTTTGCGATGACTGCAATATGTCGGCCACCCTCCCTTTCCGGCCCACCCAGGGCAAGCCGGTGTATTGCCGCTCATGCTTCAAGGCCCGCCGTCAGGGGGCTTCCCCGGCGGCCGGCGCCGACTTCATCCAGTCCATCCGTCCGCGTACTGTAAATAAGCAAGCCGTTGACAGCATCCTGACCAGAGATACCACATTTTCCGTGATGTCCTTGAACCCAGCCACCAAGACAGCGATTTCCCGGATGAACATATCCAGGCTCACCCGCATTCAGGAGAAGGCTATCCCTCAACTCTTGGCGAGACGCGACTTGATCGGCCAGGCGCGTACCGGCTCCGGTAAAACGCTGGCATTCGCAGTGCCTTTGGCGGAGATGTGCGACCCGTTGGTCCGGCAAGTGCAGGCCGTTGTGCTGGTTCCCACCCGGGAACTGGCCATGCAAGTGGCCGGAGTCATCGAAGCCCTGGTTTCCCCGCAGAAAATCCGCGTGACGCTGCTGTATGGCGGGCGGCCTCTGAAGCCGGAATATGTAGCGTTGAGGAACGGAGCCCAAGTCGTCATCGGCACTCCGGGCCGGACGCTGGACCATCTGCGGCAGAGGACGCTGGACCTAAGCTCTGTGCGATTCCTGGTGCTGGACGAAGCGGACGAAATGCTGGACAGGGGGTTGGGCCCCGACGTTGAAGCCATAATAGGCCGGACGCCCAAAGAGCGGCAGACGGCGCTCTTCTCTGCAACGATGCCGGAGTGGGTGTCCCAGACTGCCTCGAAGCACCTGCGCAATCCTGTAACGGTGGAGGTGGACGCGGGCCTGCAGGCCCCTCCCACCGTGGAGCACCTGGTCTACACCATCGAGAAGAGCGACAAGCTTGAGGCGCTGCGGACTCTGCTGGACCAGCGGGAAGATGCCCCGGTCATCGTGTTTGGCAAGACCAAGCGCGGCGTCAAACAGTTGGCCAGGCAGCTGGATTCCTTGGGTTACCCGGTTGGAGCGCTCCAGGGAAATCTAAGCCAGGGCGCGCGCGAACGGGTTGTGAGGGGTTTCCGTTCCGGCGCGGCGCCGATCCTGGTGGCAACCAATGTGGCCGCCAGAGGTTTGGACTTCGAGGGTATCGGCCAAGTTATCAACTATGACCTGCCGGACTCGGAGCAACTGTTCACCCACCGCGTTGGACGGACTGGCCGCATGGGCCGCTCCGGCGAGGCGGTGACGTTTATCACGGTGGACGAAGAGCGGAAGTGGCGCGAGATTGAGCGCGGCCTAGGCCGCCGGTTCGTCCGCAAGCCCTGGCAGCCGGTCCGTAAGACCAGGCCGCTTCTATAGCGGCGTCCGCTTCATACGCTTCGCGTCTGTCGGGTTGAATCCACCGGAGACAGCTCGGGAATAGACCCTGCGCTCCCGGCCGGGTCTTTCTTTTTAAGGAGGGATGTTCGGGGAGGTACGAAGGGTGGCTCGGCGCTTGGCATGGGAGCGCCTGGCTCGTTCGTTGCACTCTTGGGTCTCCTCCAGCCACCGCAGCAACTCATCCGGCCCAAACCGCTCCCGGGGCAGCATCTCCCACACCACCCGGTAGACCTGCGGTCTCGTGATCCGGGGCATCTTCCCCCCCCCAAGCCTGTTGCAGGTTCAATAGAAAAGCTCCGCCCAGCAGGCACAGGGCCACGTGGTGATGCCATCCCGCCCAGGTGCGGGTCTCGTATTTGTCCAGGCCCGCGTCGCTCTTATCAGCCTCGAATTCCGTTTCTATACGCCACCTTGAGCCTCCCACGTATGCCAGGATCTCCAACGGGGTATCCTCCGGAGCATTGGACAGGTAGTAGCGGGGCTCGCTGCCGTCCAGGTTCCGCCGGTAGACGGCCCAGTGGATTTCGCCGGGCTTGCGCCTGCTGGTTGGACGCACCCTCTGAGCGCTGAACAGGCAGCTGCGGGGTCCCTGGCTTCCCTCAGCCACCGTTATCTCCCTCCAGGCCTCCGCCAGCAACTCATTGCTGCGCTGCTCCATGGTGCGCCGCTGCCCGCCCACCAGCCTGGGCTTGCGGGGCGCCCCCCGGCCCTGGTATGCCGGACTGGTCCGCTCCGGCTCCGCCGGCCACACCGTAAAGCCCGCCGGAACGTCCAGGACGTACCGCGTCCCCAGGGCCGCCAGTCCCTCACGCAATGACGGCGATATCCCGAAGGCGTCGTCCCCGGCAACCCAATCAGCTTGCAGATGGCCCCGCTCCAAGGCGCGCTGCAGCATTTCCAGCGCCAACTCTGTCTTCGGCAGGTAGCCCTGTCTGTCCTCCGGAACCCCAGCCGCCTCACACCGGTCTTTGTCCGAGGTCCAGCTTTCCGGCAGATAAAGCCGTTTGTCCACCAAGGGCCCCGTCCCAACGGGCTGACATAGGCCAGGAACATCCCAGCCTGGCAGTTGGCCACCTTGCCCAGCCTGCCGCAGTACTGCCTTGCCACTCCCACGGACTTCCTGCCCTGCTTGGGGAAGTCGCTGCCGTCCAGCACCACACCGCCTCCGCATGCCCAAGTCGAGGTCCCAAGTACTCTATGAAGGCGTCCTATGACTGTGTCGTCATTCCAGGGGGATTCAGCGAGAAACCGCTGCATCACCCGGGCTGATGCCGGAACCGTCTCCGACAGATTCTCGGCGTTGCGCCGCTCCCCGGACTGCACCAGCAGGGCCTGGAGGTAATGACGGCTGTGGTCCCGCGTCCCCCTCCGGCCAAACAGCGGCGCGAAGTAAGCATGAAAATCCCGAAAGGCCTCGTCCACCTGCTCGAAAGCCGCCGCATCCACTTCCCTGCCTCACCTGCCCAAGCCTTTCCCAACTACCCCGTCATCCTATCGTCCCAACCGTCGTTGTAATACTAAACCAATACCAAGGTGGGATGTGCATTTCGGGGGTCTTGAAGACGACCTAAAGGACTCCACGGCACTTCATCTCACCTTTACGTCCCAACTGGGGGCGACCGACGGTGCGGTCTAGCGATATGTACATTTCACCTTGGCTTTAGTTTAGTAGCTGCCTTTGAGCGGGCGGAGGGTCGAGCATCCGTCTGATGTGACAAGCACGACTCGGCATGTTGTTTGTAGCTTGCCGCCGCTTGCGACCTCTTTGAGGATGCCCAATGGAGCGGCCAAATGTCAGTTCCTGCCGCTTTGCCCCGACTGTGGGGCTAGTCTACTGCTACTCATCCTAATTGCCCATGCCGGGGGCAACCCGCCATGGGCAATTGGGATCAGGTTACCGCCCTCTTAATCTAGGATCGAGAACATCCCGTATAGTATCACCGAACATATTAAAGGCTAGCACAGTGATAGTTATAGCCACTCCTGGAAAGATTACCAGCCACCATGAAGGCTTAAAGACACCTGCAACGGCTCCTCCTAGCATGTTGCCCCAGCTAGGAGTAGGAGGCGGGATACCCAGCCCCAGGAAACCCAGAGAGGCTTCCGTGATGATAACCGTACCAAGATGGGCTGTAGCTAGGATTAGGAACGGGGCCATACACTGCGGAGCTATATGCAACGTCATCACCCTCAGGTCAGAGGCTCCTATGGCTTTGGCGGCATCTACGTACATATTCTCTTTAATCGACAGAGTTACAGAGCGGATTACACGGGTGGACGTAGGAATACGGGTAATGGCTATGGCGATTATCACCGTGTGAATCCCTGCTCCTAGAGCCAGCAGCAGGACCAAGGCTAAGATGAGCGTGGGAAAGGACATAAGCAAATCCAGAAAGCGTTGACCGATGATGTCAAACTTTCCTCCTAGATATCCACTGGCGGTACCCCAGACAAGCCCGACGCCATCTCCCAACAGGACAGCCATGAAGGACACGAACAAAGATATCCGTGTACCGTAGATGATCCTGCTGAGAAAATCTCTGCCGATTTCATCTGTCCCCAGCAAATACTTAGCTGAGGGGCTCACTCGGATGTCCTGGAAATGTGTCTCCAATGGGTCATAAGGAGCTACAAGAGGGGCAGCGACTGCTGCTACTCCCATGATTACTAGGAGCAGCCCAGAAGCTGCCCCCACAGGTTGCCGACGAGCAAAGGTGCCTAAGGTGAGGGATACTGCCCCTATCTGCGCCACCAAGAGAGAGGTGATGCGCAGTCCCGTTGCCTGTATCATTTTTTGCTGCCGCATCTAAAATATGCCTCGGTGAGCTCCATTATCTAACTCGATTCACCTGCCTCGTGAAAAGACATCAGCGTGAGAGAACCAGTCCTGTTCGCTTACCTGTAGCGTATCCTGGGGTCAATCCAGACGTAGGCTATATCAATTAAGAGATTTGTGAACACGAAGATGAGCCCGTATAACAACACCAGGTTCTGTATTACGACGTAGTCCCGCTCTACGAAGCCGGCGACCAGGGTCTTACCTAGCCCAGGGACACCGAAGGCCGTTTCGACGGCCACCGAGCCCCCCAGGAGGTGGCCCATGGAGATGCCCGAGATAGTTATTACTGGTAGGATGGAGTTTTGGAGAGCGTGCTTGAACACCACGGCTCGCTCCCCAAGCCCTTTGGCCCGGGCAGTGCGTATGTAGTCCTCCCGAATTACTTCTAGAAGACTAGAGCGGGCCATGCGCGCTACAATTGCTGCCAGACCAAGTCCCAACACTATAGACGGCCCTAAGACGATCTGCATATTGCCCACAAAGTTATCCCATATCTGAATAACTCCCGGAGGTGACCGCCAGCCGAATACTAAGAGAAAGAACAGGACGATTACAGCCCCAAGCCAGAAACCAGGAATGGCCAAAAACAGGATGGTGGAGGACCTTGTTAGGTAGTCCCAGATGCTATTCTGTCTCATGGCGGCCAATATACCTACAGGTAGCCCTATCAACCAGGAGAAGGCTACCGCCAGTAGGGCAATTTCGCCAGTTATAGGTCCACGGCGGAGTATCGTATCCATGACTTTATCCCCACGCCAGAAGGACTCGCCCAGTTTCAAAGTAACTATGTCCTTCAGCCAGTCTCCGTACTGGGCGTATAAAGGCTTAGCAAGCCCGAGGCTCTCCATGATACGTTGGCGATCGTTCTCCGATATCTTCTGAAACTCCTCCTCTCCAAACATTACCACTAACACATCGCCCGGCAAAATGCGCATAGCTACGAAGATGATCATTGTGAGGCCCAATATGGCCGGCACCGATAAAAGCAGTCTTCGGAGAATATATCCTTGCACCTTGCGCCTCAGCATTACCGAGTTGAAACCCGGAGGGTCTGACGGGGGAAGGCATTTGGGCTGAGTCATACTTGGTTGAGGCGGTAACGCCTCAACCGCAGGCTAGGAATATGCCCCAGCCCTCATGCCCCGTATCTCAAACTCTCCCTTATTTGTCCAGCCACACGGTATCCCATCGCCAGACATTATAGTTGCCTGCCTGATCCCTGGCGGGCACGTCTTTGACATAAGGATACCAGGCATGACTCGATAGAGAATATCCGACCTCTATGACAGGGATTTCCTGTTCAATCAGATCCATTGACTGTCGCACCAGCGCAACACGTCGCTCAGGGTCCAACTCTCGGGCCAGTTCCACCATGAGGTCATCAAACTCCTCATTCTTCCAGCGAGAAAAATTCTGTTTGCCACTGCTGCCGTACCAGTCCGGTAGATATGCGGCTGGGTCCGCCATTGCGGTACCGACCGCACCTACGGTAAAGTCGAAATCACCTCTCCTGATGTCTTCAAACCACACGCCGACATGCACCTGTCGGATTTCCATATCGATCCCCAGATGGCGCTTGAGTATGTCCTGCACAGCTGGCGCTAGCAGTGCGAAATTTGGGTTTTGCCTCTGCACGAAGTCGATATTCCCAAAACCATTTTCGTACCCAGCATCTTTCATTAGCTGCTTAGCTTCTTTGATGTTCTCGGTCTTGTCTAGTCTGAGCGCTGGCAGTTTCAGAAGGTCCTCATCAGACAAAGAGAACTCTGTCCTCGGAAATGCCCATCTACCAACCTGTCGCCTTGATATCTGTCCAGTTATTTCATTCAGCGCATGGCGATCTACAACGAGGTCAATGGCGCGGCGCACTCTGACATCGTTGAACGGGGCTTTGTCAGTGTTCATCCAGAAGGCAGTTATCACCGGACTTGGGTAGACGTGTATTTCCACCCCCTGCTTTCTGAGATCTTCGTCGGATGAGGGGGCAATACCGAACCCGTAATCTGCTATGCCGCCGAGGAGGAGCGTGGAAACTTGTCCCCCTGGGGCATGGAATTGCTCAATTCCGTCCAGGTAAGGCAGTCCCTCATAAAAGTAGTCCGGGTTCCGCTCGGAGGTCCACTTTTCATCGGTGATGTATTCCACGAAGATGAATGGCCCTGTGCCAGGGTAGTCCTTCACCCGCCTGAGGTCTTGATTGTTGTCCTCCAGGGTTTGTTTGCGAATAACATAGCTCCAGTCCAGGGCTATCGAAGGTATGAAGATAGCACTGGGCTCAGTGAACAAAAACTCTACTGTCAAGGGGTCAATGGCCCTAACCTCCTTTACCGCCGAATAGAGTGTCTGTCTTACACTGACAATCCCCTCGGTAGGGAAAACCACGCGGTCGAATGTAGCGACCACATCGTCCGAGGTGAGCAATGCGCCATCATGGAACTTGACCCCCTCCCTCAGGGAGAAGGTAACACTTAGGCCATCGTCAGAAGCCTTCCACGAATGGGCCAAGTCTGGGAGTATAGTCTTGGCGCCATCAAAAGGGCTGTACCTGAGGAGGCCATTAAAAAACTGCGCCTGTGGCCGTATGTTACCGCCTGTTCCTGACTGTGTAAGATCAAAGTGTGCCGGGGCAGCGTGGCCATTTGCGTATCTTAATACCCCGCCTCTTTTCTTACTAGGTTCGTAACGGAGCTGTGGACCGACTGGAGCCGGCGTGACAGCTGCAACTGGGGTTGAAGTAAAAGCCGGAGCCAGCGTTGCGGACCGGGGTGTCGATGTTGCTTCGGGCGCGGGTGCCGATGTTGCTTCGGGCGCGGGTGCCGATGTTGCTTCGGGCGCGGGTGTTGAAGTGGCGGATGCCCCACAGGCTAACAGGAAGGTTAAGATACCTGCGATTATTACCAACCGCAATCGCGGGAGTGTATACGAAAAGAGTTTATTCATATCTACTCTACCTACATCTCTTTTAAAGTTAGAAGAAACTGAATTCAGGCCATAGCTCTGCCCGTACTTTGAAAATTGGCGTTTCAAGCATCACTCCCGACTCTAACACCCATCCATCTCTGAAAGAACTCGGCCACACCACCCGGGGACCTGGGCCCCATTTCATCCTGAACCTTTAAATAAATCTGATGCATAAGACCGGATACGAGCATGGGAGTGTTCAAGTTTCGGCCTACTTCGCAGGCATTTGCCACATTGTTCACCTGAAGATATAGATCCATGCCGGCTGACCTTTCAGATGGGTCCGTAAAAAAGGTGGTTTCAAGATTTTGTGTGGCATTGCTGCGACCGCTGCTGGCGTTGAAACTACCAATCAATTTCTTAGGGTCAAGGCCGGCTTTGACCCCCGTCAACAAGATCTCGCACGCGATGGCCGAATGGGCGGCGGCGAGTGTGTTGTTCAACGCCTTGGTCATGTGCCCCGTGCCGATTGGGCCCATATGATTTGTAGTAGAATCAGTGCCAAGTTCCATCAAGATAGGACGAACACGCTCGAACATTTCTGCATCCCCGCCAACCATCATGCCGAGAATGCCTTTCATAATATTTGCCGAACCGCTTACGCCGACGTCAATGTATTTAATACCTTTTTCTGCCAGCCTGGAACAAATCCTGGCAGTGATAGTCGGATTACCACTGGTAAAATCAACCACCAAAGTATCCGATCCAGCCCCTTCGGCGATACCATTGGCGCCCAGACACACCTCCTCCACGATGGGAGAGGTCGGCAGAGAGAGAAAAATGGTGTTAGCTTTTGATGCCACGTCTTTGGGGGAAGTGGCAGCTTCTGCCCCTTCCCCCGTCAGGATTTCCATCCGGTCCCCGAGTTGGTCGTAGACCACCATGGGATACTCGCCGCGGAAAATCTTCAGAGCTAAAAGATGGCCGATATTCCCAAGACCGATGAACCCTAATTGTTCTTTAGGCATGGTCTTCCTCCTGTAATTGATCAGCGGTCTGCTAGCTAGAGGCTGTGGTTTAATTGGCTTAGACCTAAATTCGTGCGTGAGCCACTAGTACCGTTTCCAGATAGATTTGTTGATACTGGAAAGCTGCCTCTAACTCTGGATTCCTGCTTGCGCAGGAATGATTAACAGGCGAAACAGATATCTGATATAAGGCATATTCAAGTGGAACCGGTACTAAACTAAAGCCAAGGTGAAATGTACATATCGCTAGACCGCACTATCGGTGCCCACCCAGTTGGGGCCTAAAGGTGATATGAGGTGCCGTGGAGTCCTTTCGGTCATCGTCAATCTCCCCGAAATGCACATCCCACCTTGGTATTGGTTTAGTACCGTTTCCAGATAGATTTACAAGAATATGAGAAGGCAGCCATACTTGGGTATGATCTTTCTATGGGGGAGTATCCAGACATGGCTGCCATCAAGTATAAAGTCGAGCTGGCTGAATCCGAACGCTCCCGTCTCAATGAGGTTTCCCGCCGGGGCAAGACGTCAGTCCGTACGGTCAAGCGGGCGCTGGCGTTGCTCCAGGCAGATGAAGGACTTCGGGACCGTGAGATAGCCGGGGTGCTTTGGATCAACGCCGCCACCGTTGCCAGAGTGCGGAAGCGGTTCGTCGAGGAAGGGCTTGAGGCCGCCGTCAATGACCGGCCAAGGCCGGGCCGGGAGCGCAAGTTGGACGGCAAGCAGGAAGCGCACTTGGTTGCCATCGCGTGCAGCAGTCCACCCGAAGGACATGTAAACTGGACGCTCCATTTGCTGGCGGACAAGGTGGTGGAGCTGGAGTTGGCCGGGAGCATCTCCCTGGAGACGGTGGGCCAGATACTCAAAAAAACGAACTCAAGCCGTGGCGGAAAGCAGTGATCCGGCTGGTGCTGGACAATCTCAACACCCACAAGTTGGGCTCGCTCTACGAGGCATTTGGAGCGTCCGAGGCGCGCCGCATAGCCAAACGCCTGGAGCTTCACCACACACCCAATCACGGAAGCTGGCTGAACATGGCCGAGATCAAGTTGAGCGTCTTCAGCAGGCAGTGCCTGAACCGCCGGATCGGCGATGAAGCGTTGCTGAAACGGGAGGTCGCAGCGCTCGAACGCGAGCGCAACGATGCTGGCGCCAGCATAGACTGGCGGTTCTCTACCCAAGACGCTCGCAGTAAGCTCAAACATGTATATCCAATAGAATTACATTGAAACGGTACTAAACCAATACCAAGGTGGGATGTGCATTTCGGGGGTCTTGAAGACGCCCTAAAGGACTCCACGGCACCTCATATCACCTTTACGCCTCAACTTGGGGACGACCGACAGTGCGGTCTAGCGATATGTACATTTCACCTTGGCTTTAGTTTAGTTCGCAGTCGAGCTGAAGTCGATTTACCCCCATTGCTCTGGCCGTCATTAAAAAATGGCATTTTAGGCATCGCCCCCGACACTAACGCCCATCCATCTCTGAAAGAACTCGGCCACACCACCCGGGGCGCTCGGCCCCATTTCATCCTGGATTTTTAAATAAATCTGATGCGTAAGACCGGATATGAGCATGGGACTGTTCGAGTTTCTGCCGATTTCACAGGCATTTGCCACATTGTTCACCGAAAGATATAGATCCATGCCGGCCGGCCTTTCAGATGGGTCCGTAAAAAAGGTAGTGTCAAGATTTTGGGTGGCATTACTGCGACCGCTGCTGGCGTTGAAACTAGCAATCAATTTCTTAGGGTCAAGGCCGGCTTTGACCCCCGTCAACAAGATCTCGCACGCGATGGCTGAGTGGACGGCGCCGAGTGTGTTGTTCAACGCCTTGGTCATGTGCCCTGAACCGATTGGGCCCATATGATTTATAGTAGAATCAGTGCCAAGTTCCATCAAGATAGGACGAACACGCTCGAACATTTCTGCATCCCCGCCAACCATAATGCCGAGAATGCCTTTCATAATATTTGCCGAACCACTAACGCCGCAGTCAATGTATTTAACACCTTTTTCTGCCAGCCTGGAACAAATCCTGGCAGTGATAGTCGGATTTCCACTGGTAAAATCAACCACCAGAGTATCCGATCCTGCCCCTTCGGCGATACCGTTGGCGCCCAGACAAACCTCCTCCACGATGGGAGAGGTTGGCAGAGAGAGAAAAATGGTGTTAGCTTTTGATGCCACGTCTTTGGGGGATGTGGCAGCTTCTGCACCTTCACCCGTCAGGATTTCCATCCGGTCCACGAGCTGGTCGTAGACCACCATGGGATACTCGCCGCGGAGGATCTTCAGAGCCAGAAGATGGCCTATCTTCCCAAGGCCAATGAACCCTAATTGTTCTTTAGGCATGTCCTTCCTCAAGTAATTGATCAGCGGTCGGCTAGAGGCTGTGGTTTAACCTATATCAGCCAGCATAAGAGCCATCGGCTGCAAGGCTGACCTGGATATAAACACCGTTGCTGGCGTTGCGATGGGTATGTGTTACCCCTGCTGGTATGGAGATCAGAGTGAAAGGTTCCATGGTATAAGTTGCACCACCTTCCACTACAACTTCTCCTTTCCCATGGAGACAAAGAAGTACCTCCTGCTTCGTCCGAGTATGGGGGCCGTTGGAGCCACCAGGGTTCCACTCGCTGTAGTTGAGCGAAACGTCTTGATTACCTACTATCTGGTGAAACAATTGCGCACGCCTTGCTCCTGTAGCGTCTATCTCTAGAGTTAGTGCATCTTTGGCATTGACCAATGTGGGCTCTGGCATTTTTCCTTCTCCTAATTCAGATATACGAGGCTAAAATTTGAACTACCAGACAACAGCTTACCGTCTTTATATCCTGCTCTTGGCTACCGACGAGGGCCTCCCGCCATCACCACATCTTTTTATCCACCTTCGTGGCGCCCTCCTACAACCCATAAACCCGGGCAGAATTATCCCAGAGGATCTTCCTTAGGTTGGTTTCCGTCAGGCCGGCCATTCCCAGAACCGTCTCAGTGGCGTGGGGATATTTGGCATCTGAGTGAGGGAAATCAGTGGTGAAGGTAATGTAGTCATCCCCTAGACCGTCCACCACATGCCTCACCGTCTCCTCATCAGATTCCATGCTGACAGCGCATTGCCGCTTGAAGTACTCACTGGGCTGCATTGTTAGAGCCGTGGCAAACGGGTCTCCCCCTCTGGCATATCGTTCCACGTGCTCGTCCATTCGCTCCAGCAAGAAGGGGACCCAACTACAGTTTCCCTCAAGGAAAGCGACCGGATGTGCTCCAGGAGATTAAAGCCTTTCCTGCCAGAGTTTGTGCAGGCACTGGAGTGTCATGGCGAACTGACTGTGCCAGGGGGGACGTGAGGGAGCAACTCTGCCCGACGAGCGCAGACACCGTTGACCGTCTGCTCAGGCCTCCCTCATCGCCACTAAGCCCGGCAATTCGCTAAAACATCCTTACCCCATCTGCACCTTCGTCGAATGGGATGACGAACGGCCGGGCTTCCTGGAGGTGGACCTGGTAGCCCATTACGGGGGGATCACCGAAGGGTTCTACCTGAACACCTTGCGCGCCGCGGACTTGGCCACCAGCTGGGTGGAGTGCCAAGGGGTATGGGCAAGGGGCAGGCGGCGCGTAGGCGCGGACATTCAGGAGATGGCCAGGCGCCTGCCCTTCCCAGTGCCCGCTAGTCAGCCTCCGACAACCCGTAAATGCGAATGGAATTATCCCACAAGATTTTTCGTTTGTTGGTGTCCGTCAGGCCGGGTGTTTCCAGGATAAGCTCGGTGGCATGGGGATATTTGGCATCCGAGTGAGGGAAATCGGTGGTGAAGGTAATGCAGTCATCCCCTAGAGCATCTATCACGTGCCTCACTGTCTCCTCATCGGACTCCATAGTGACGGTGCACTGTCGCTTGAAGTACTCGCTGGGTTTCATGGTCAGAGCTGTAGCATACGGATCATCACCTTTGGCTAAGCGTTCGACATGCTCATCCATCCGCTCCAGTAAGAAGGGAGCCCAACTACAGTTGCCTTCCAGAAGTGCTACTTTGAGTCCGGGAAAGCGCTCCAATACACCACCTACAATAATGCTGGTACACGACATCATATTTTCAATAGGGCGACGAACTATATGGCTCATGATATAGGGAGCGAACCTCCCGCCGACATTTTGCTGTCTGTTGATGGGTTCATGGATTCCCCAAGTTACATCCAACCGCTCTACCTCAGCCCAAAGGGGGTCGAAGAAGGGTTCGTGCCAGTTGAGGTCCCATTGGGGGCAGGTTCCTGGGAAAAAGGCTACCATCCCCAGTTCAGTCACTGCCCGACGAGCCTCGAGCACTGCGTCATCAATATCGTGCAACGGGATCATGGCGGCTCCCTTGAGACGCTTGGGATCGTGCTGGCAGAATTCATACAACCAGTCGTTATATGCTCGAGAAATAGCCAGTGCTAGGGGAGGGTCCACCTCATCGTGCGCTAGCACACCCAGTCCTCGCGAAGGGTACAACACCGCTATGTCGACACCTTCGTTGTTCATTGCGTCTATTTGAGATACCGAGTCAAAATCTCTGGCAATGGCGTGGTCATATTGTACGTTCACAACATCGCGCATCTTGGAAATTGAATCTTGGTCAGCCGGCGGGGTCCTAGTTTTTCCACCAGGTATTTGAGTATTGAAATCCAGCCCCCTGTCGCGATAGACACAATGAGGAGCCCGATCCTTAAACTCCGGGGCAATATACCGCTCCCACAAGTCGAGGGGTTCATTGATGTGCATCTCGGAATCAAACACCTTGTACCCATTCTTAGCCATTACGGTTCGCCTCCAAAGTTATATGTTTACAAACGATCTCCTAAGCTCTGGTAGCCCTTGATCGTCGCTTCCGCCTTGGCCACCCTCAATTTGTGAAATTTTACCCCCTTCTCAAGGGAACGTCAATCTTCATAGGCTCAGGTAACAGTTCAGACTGTGGCAGGTAGGGGTTTAGAGAGGAGGGAGTTTAGGGAGTGGTAGGGGTTGCGTCCTTGCAGGCGCCAAGTGCCGAACAAGGAAGCCAGGATGCTCTTGGTCTCACTTCCCTGCTCCGAGCGGGTGCCGCCGCTGATCTTCCGGCTCACTACCGGTGGACGCAGGCTGCGTTCCGCAGCGTTGTTGTCTGCACTCGCCCGGGGCTCGGCGACGAAGGTGAACAACTCCGGCAAGAAACGCTCCACCCGCTGGCACAGCACCCTCATGGGCGCATCGCTGCCCAAGTAAGGCTTGCATATAGCCCATAGCTGCTGCTGGTAGTGTTGCTGCCGCTTTACCCGCTGGGCCCGCTGCACTGTTTCCGGCAGTCCCGGGTCAGGGCCGGGGTAGGCCTGGGCCTGGTCATACACGTCTCGCACCTCTTGGGCCCACTTGGCTAGGTCCGGGTGTTGAGGGTGTTGCTCCTTCAAATGGTGGATGTCCCGCAGCAAGGGTGTTGCTCCTTCAAATGGTGGATGTCCCGCAGCAGATGAGTCCAACATCTCTGATGCAGCCCTTGGCGCACGTTGTAGGCGCCGTAGAAGTCACTGACCACTACCCCGTCAAACTCCTCCCCCAGCACCTCCTCGACCACTTGTCTTCCCCGGCTGGGCCGGTAGAGGAAGTAACGCACCTTTGGGGTGCTGAAGCTCCATAAGTACCCATTGCGGCCATCTTCCCGCCAGCCCGTCTCGTCCCCATACACCACTGGGCTGGCCCTAATCTCCTGGCGCAGCCGGTCGTACTCCTCCCGGCCATGCTCCGCCGCCCCACGGGTCAACGCCACCAGTTCCCCTTTGCTAAGGCCCAGTCCATAGCGCCACTTCAGGTAGCGTTGAATTACCCCGAATGGCAGACGGCACTCCTCTCTCAGCACGCTTACTTCGCTCTGCACCGAGATGCCGAAGCGCTGCCGGCCCGCGGTCAAGGCAGCCCAATCCGGTTGGGGGGCCCACCGCTTGCGGCACTTCCGGCAGGTGCGTTCCAGCACCAGGTGTTCGGTCACCCGCGCCCGCAGCCGGGGTATGGATATCACCTGGCGGCGCCCGCGCACCATCCCGCCTGGCAGGGGAAGCTGGCAATCGGGACAAATGGCGGTGGCGTGTTCCACCCGGTGGGTAGGCTCCTCCCGCCGCCGGGCAAAGCCGTGGGGCCGCCGTTTACGTTCCTTGCCGGGGCGGGCGGGCCGGTTGGCCTTGACCCACGAGGGCGGTTCCGGCTTCTTCACCTCAGCGGTTGGCGGCTCCTGTTGGCCTTCCAACTCGGCGATCCGGGCTGCCAAAGCCCTATTATGGCCGAGGAGTTGACCAACGAGTTCAATCAATTCCTCACGGGAGAGCGCGGCTACATCCAAAGTCAGGTCCATGCCGACAGTCTACCTGGCGCGTCTGGTTTTTCATTCATGGCCCTGACGCGGATTCAGGCCAGTCTGAACAGTTACAGGCTCAGCTTCTGATGGCTCTGGCAATGAACTCGCGACCGTTGTCGCTGCGCAGGTATTGGGGAGTCCCATAGGCATGGAACCGGCCCGGCTTTATGCCATAGGAGTTACGCATAGGAGTTACGCAGTTGAGAGAGCTAAGGCTGGGGATGGGATAAGATAGAAGGAGTGAGGCGGAGGTGGGGGAAATGAACCCGGCCAAGTGTGATGCGGTGGACTACATTCAGTTCTTGGTGGCAGCCCAGAGGAGATTTACCTGCAGCGAAGCGGCGCGGTGTCAACCGGAATCACCGCAAGCTCCTGCCCATGACGCATTCACCCGTCTGCTGCGGAGACAGTCCCCCGGCACGGAGGCGCTGTGGCAGGAAACCCAGGGACTGGTGCGACGGGAGGAGGGGGTGCTGGTGCTGGACGGCGCCACCCTGGACAAGCCCTGCGCCAAGCGGATGGAACTGGTGTCCCGGCATTGGAGCGGCAAGCATAAGTGAGTGGTATGGGGCATCAACCTGCTGACCTTGTTGTGGACTGATGGCAATGCGCTGATACCCTGCGATTTCCGGGTCTATGACCGTCCCCTGAGCGGACTGACCAAGAACGGCCACTTCCGGCGGATGCTGGAGGTGGCGGAGGGGCGGGGCTTTCAGCCCCGTTGGGTGCTGTTCGACAGTTGGTATACCAGCCTGGAGAATTTGAAAGCCATCAGGGATAAGGGATGGTTCTGGCTGAGCCAATTGCGGTCCAACCGGCGGGTGAATCCCGAGGGAGCGGGGAACTTGCCCTTGGCCACCGTGGCCATACCCCGGGAAGGCCGGCAGGTGCATCTGCGAGGCTATGGGTTTATCCGGGTGTTTCGGACGGTCTCCAAAGACGGGGACGTGGAACACTGGGCCGCCAATGATCTGGAAATGACGGAGCAACAACGGGAAAGCCTGGCGCGCCGAGCCTGGGGAATCGAAACGTACCACCGGGGCCTCAAACAATGTTGTGGCGTGGAGAAATGCCAAGTGCGTACGGCAGAGGGACAGCGGAATCACATCCGCCTGTCCCTCCAAGCCTTCCTGCGGCTGGAAGCCCACCGCTTGAGCGCCGGAGTCTCTTGGTACGAGTCCAAAGCCAACATCATCCGCCCGGCCTTACGAGATTACCTGGCTTATCCCAAGTACACTCTCCATCCAACTGCGTAACTCCTACCACTTTCCAGTTCCAATTCGCCAGGTCGATTCCTGCCTTTTCGGGCAGAGCCTGCACCGCAGCCTTCAGTTGGGCCTGCTGGCCCCCATCGAGGGCGGGGGGGACCCGCCGCTTTGCTCGAAGGCCAGGGCTGTGGGACCGTTGTCGCTTAAGGCGGCGACCCACGTGCCGATGGTGTGGGGCTCTCGTTCTAACGCCTCGGCTACCGCCAATGCTGTACAACCATGGGCCAAGAGCCAGAGACCATGCCACCGTTCTCGCTCCCGAGGTGTCGGAGCTCGATACATTCGCTCTCGTACGCCGCCTACAACCAGTTGCCACCGTTCAAGGAGTCGCCTTATGTCCTTAATACCCAACACCGCCACCACTCTACTTCCTTTACAGACTAACGCAACTCCTTTCCAGGTTTAGCTTTATGCGGGTTTCACCTTGGTATTAGTTTAGAATGGAGGTTCAGAGGCGGCCCACCAGATGGCTTCACCGAGCGAGAGGTAGAGGTGCTGCGGCTCATAGCCCGGCAAGAGCAACCGTGAGATAAACGGAGTGCTATTCATCACTCGACAGGGTACTGTTTTCTAAATCGGCACGACGGATGCAACAGGAGAAGATATGTGGGTCACAATTGCCCCTATACAGATCAAGGCAGAGTACAAGGAACAGTTCATCAAGGAGATCGTCGATGATGCCCGTGGTTCGGTAAACGACGAGCCGGGATGCATGAGGTTTGATGTAATTCAGGATGCCAACGACCCTAATAGGATATGGCTCTACGAGGTCTACCGGGACGAGGCGGCTGCCCAGGCCCATACCCAAGCGCCTCATTTTAAGAAGTACCGGGCCGCAACTATGGCTGGCACTGATGCCGACTGGCGAGATCAGGGAGTACTCCAGGGCGCGGGCAGAGGGGCCTCCAACATCTGGCCCCAGGATAACGAGTGGAAATAGTATTAGGTTCTGCGGGCCTTTTGAGTTAGGGCGGTGGACAATTCGAGGGCGAGGGCCATCAGCACTTCGTCGGACCCTCAGGATATGGTTGCTATCGTCACCGGGGCCAGCAGAGGGCTGGGCCGGGCCATCGCCCAGGAGTTTCGCCAGAGAGGGCGCCAGCGTGGCCATTTGCGCCCGCGCCAACTCTCCGCGTGCTCTCACTCGAGTGAGGCGATGCCGGGAGTAGATGATACTCTCCGGGTTCCGGCTATCCAGCTCCGGTCTACGGCCAAACTTTAAGCATTAAACCAAAGCCAAGGTGAAATGCGCAGAGGAGCAGGGTAAATTGGGGCCGTAACTGGTTAGCCGACCCCGGGAGTTGGGAGGTGTTGTTGATGGGAGTGAGAGAGATGGACCGGTCGCTGGAACAATGGCAGATGGGAGAGAAGGACTTGCGGCGGAGGATGATTCTGGCGCCTACGCCCCGGGAGCGGGAGCGGTGGTACGCCATGCTGCTCCTGGCTCAGGGTTGGACGGCAGCGTCCACGGCGGAGGCACTGGAGCGCGACCCCCACACCATCGGACGCTGGGCCTCGGCCTTCGGCGAGGGTGGGCCTGCGGCCCTGATTTTCGAGCAGGCCGGTGGTTCCCCCCCGCCCTTGACCAAGCGCAACAAGAGGAGTTGAAAGGGGCTGTGCAGCAACCGCCGTCAGCGTCGGGCATGGAATTGGCCAACTGGTATTGGAAGGTGGTCCGGCGGTTTGTCTGGGAACGGTTCGGCGTCAGCCTCAGCCGCAGCAGTTGCCTGAATTACCTGCACCGCTTGGGATTTGCCTTCAAACGTCCCAAGAAGCGCTTGGTCAAGGCGCAAGAATCGAAACGGCAGGCCTTCGTCGTGGAGTATGCCGCCCTGTGGGAGGAGACCCAGCGGACGGGAGCCAAGGTATTCTTTGCCGACGAGGCCCACTTCCGGGCCGATGCCGAGTTGCGGGGCAAGTGGGTGCTTAGGGGAGAACCGGCACTGGTGGACTCGACCAGCCCCAAGTACGGGGAGAAGGCCAGCTACTACTCGGCGGTGTGCCTGGAGACGGGGGAGGTGGAATGGATGGAATTGGAGGGCAACAGCAACAGCGGGACCTCGGTTGCCTTCCTGGAACAGTTGCGGGAGAGGCATAGCGGACGGCTGAACGTGATCTGGGACAATGCCCCGGCCCATCGTGGCGAGGCGTTGCGGGAATACCTGCGGACGCCTGACCTGGATCTGAGGCTGGTGAACCTGCCGGGCTACTGTCCGGACTTCAACGCCGACGAGGCGGTCTGGGGATGGACGAGACAGGAGGCCACAAGCAACCTGTGCCTGGGAACCAGGGAGGCAGTACAGGAACGGGTCAGCAACTTTCTGGTCAGTCTGGCCGACAGGAGGGAGGAGGTCAAGCGGCGCTGCCGAACAGTGCTGCAATCAAGGGCTGAGGCACTCCTGCCAGATCCCAAGCCAGATTCTCGCCGTCCGGCAAATGCACATCCCACCTTGGCTTTAGTTTAGTATCGGGCCACTTCCTTCGGTGGCGAAAATTACAGGGGCAATTACTTCCATGCCTTGGACCACAAAGACCGCGTATCCGAAGGGAATGTCAACCACTCGCTCGTCGGCGAAAGCGAAGGCGCGCGTTTCGCTGGGCTGAGCGTTTACGCCATCCAGTATGTCCCTTGGGATATAGCTGTGGATAGAGCCGGTGTCCACCAATGCTTCTATCTCAACGAAGCTGGACCTTGCGAGGTTGCCCACTTCAACCGGGACTGTAAACGTGCCCATCGCGCTACACCTCGACCACTATTTCCACCGGTGTGTTGCGGGCGACGATGATTTCCATGACATCGTCGCTGTCGTTCACCGGCTGATGCACGGCTTCGGCCGGCACGTAGATGAAGTCGCCGGGGCCGATGGGAAGGGGCTGGTCCAGGTTATCGCCCACGATGAACCGCCCGCGGCCCTTCACCACGTAGATGGCCGACTCGCAGTTAACGTGGTAGTGGGGGCTGGAGGCGCAGTGGGGCGGTATGGTGGCGATTGCCAAATGAATCCCGATCGAGCCTACCAGTTTCTCCGACACGCCAGCCAACCGGGTCATGGCGCCGGACTGTATTTCCACCTCCAGGTTGTCGGGATGGACTACTCGGCACTCCGCCACGCTGGGCCTCCTAAATGCTGCGTACGAAACGGTCCAACTGGTCGATGGCCCGCTTGATGTTCTCTTGGGAGTTGGCGTAGGAGAGGCGAACGTACCCCTCTCCGTATTCTCCGAACGCGCTGCCCGACAGCAGCGCCACGCCCGCCTCGGCCATGGCCCGGTCCTCGAACTCGCGGCTGCTGAGGCCCGTGCCGTGGATGCTGGGGAAGACGTAGAACGCGCCCTCGGGCTCGGGGCAGTTGACGCCGGGAATGCTGCGCAGGCCGTCGGTGATCAGTCTGCGCCGGGCCCCGAACTCGGCGACCATCTCCACCACCTGGTCGCGCGGCCCTTCCAGCGCGGCAATCCCCGCTTTCTGCGTGAAAGTGGCCGCGCAGGAGACGCTGTTGACCGCCAGCTTCACCATGTGGGGCACCAGCTCATCCGGCATGATCCCGTAGCCCAGCCGCCAGCCGGTCATGGCGTAACTCTTGGAAAAGCCGTCCAGGATGATCGTACGCTCCTCCATGCCGGGCAGTGAGGCGATGCTGTAGTGCTCGCCCGTATACAGGATGTCCTTGTAAATCTCGTCGGCCAGGACGTAGAGGTCAGGACGCTCCTTCACCAGGTCGGCGATCCGCACCATTTCTTCGTGGGAGAGGGCCGATCCGCAGGGGTTTTCCGGGGAATTCAGGATGATCAAGCGGGTCTTGTCGGTGATCTGGTCTGCCAGGGTATCCAGGTCAGGGTGGTAGTCCTTGTCGCCATGAAGCTGCATGGGCACTGGAGTGCAGCCGGTGAATCGGATCATGGACTCGTAGATGGGGAAGCCAGGGTTGGGGTAGATTACCTCCACGCCGGGCTCGCCCAAGGCCAGCAGGACGTAGAACATGATGGGCTTGGCGCCCGGAGTGACCACCACGTTGGCCGGGTCGGTGTTGATGCCCCGCACCTCGCGGCTGTTGCGGGCGATGGCCTCCCGCAGCTCCGGCAGGCCGGCCGTCGGGCCGTAGTGGGTAAAGCCGTCGCTGATGGCCTGCATTCCGGCGTCGATGATGTGGCGGGGTGTGTCGAAGTCGGGCTCGCCGATCTCCAGGTGAATGATCTCTTTGCCCTGAGCCTCCAGCACCCGGGCTTTGGCCAGCACCTCGAAGGCGCTCTCCGTACCCAAATCGTGCATCCTGGCAGCTACCGTCATGGGTCCTCCAAAGAATACCGTTGGCAGAGTCGTTGTCAAGTTTCGGAGTCCGGTGTATCGGTGAAGAATTGCGCTTGTGTGAGCGTCAGGATTCCTTCGGCATACTCGGAGGCTGCGTTAGCGTCCGCTTCTGAATATCGCCTGGCAGGCACCGCCGGAATGCCTGAGCCGTCAACATATCTTGCGCCGGAATACATTTGGCCGATAAAGTTAGCGAGGTCGGTAAAGTACGCAAACTCGGAATCGTATCGTGCGCACTCCGCTAATAACTGTTCAATGGAATGAGTGGGCGGGAAGTTCCCTCTCCATAGTATCAAAACCGCCTTTAGCGCATTCTCGACGGTCTGCTGGCAGTTGAAACAGGCCCCGGCCCAGAGACCGGCGGCAAGGTCCACTCGTGACCGAAGATGAAAATCCTCCGCCTGTTCCAGCCACATTCTTGCAAGGGTCATCGGGGTGTAGCATCGTCACCCAACGGCAGGCGAGTGCGGGTGAAGGCCACGATATGAGCGGCGTATTCGATGGCTTCTGTAGCGTCTTCTTCGTCAAACCATTTGTATGGAACGGCCCCACGGGGCCATGCTTCGAGGTCACGGGTTGTAACGTCATAGCGGTCAAGGTATTTTCCCATCCTGATTACCTCGGAAAAGTCCGGCTGCAATTCAGAGCACATTTGGGCCATCGCGCCAGCCGATTCTATTTCGCCTCGTTTTCCGCCAGAGTAAATCAGATAGGTTTCGAAGGACTGCCCGGATGCGAGGTAGCTCCAGTAGCAGGCTCCGGCCCAGTGTTCGTTTTTGGCCATTATCTGCGCCGCTCGCAACGACTCTTCCGCCCGCTCAAACAGAGACATTATAGACTCCGCTCTGGATACTTTGACCCGTTTCTCAGGCTCTTCCGGTGCGGGCTTTGATTGCATAATGTTCTCACTCCTGACGCATACCGGCCACCCGCGCCGTTAGACTAATCCCGCCCCTGCGTCTGGTTCTGGGTGCGCACGGGCAGGCCGTAAATCTTGATGAACCCTTCGGCGGCTGTGTGGTCGAACTGGTCCTGGCGGTCGTAGGTGGCCAGCCCATACTGGTAAAGGGCTTGAGGGGCCTGTCGTCCGACCACGGTGCATGTGCCCTTGTGCAGCCGCACCCGGACATCGCCGGTCACGAAGCGCTGGGTGCTCTGCACGTAGGCGTCCAAATCGACGCGGTGGGCGGTATACCAGAGGCCGTTGTAGATAACGTCGGAGTATTCTTGGGCGATGCGGGCCTTGGTTCGGGCCTGGTCTTTGGAGAGAGTCATGGTCTCCAGGGCTTTGTGGGCTGTGTGCAGCACGACCGCCGCCGGGGCTTCGTATATCTCGCGCGACTTGATGCCCACCAGCCGGTTCTCAACGTGGTCGATGCGCCCGACACCATGCTCTCCGGCCAAGGAGTTCAGGTGGCGCACCAAGTCCACCCCGGACATGGACTCGCCGTCGACGGCCGTCGGAACGCCCGACTCGAAATGCAGCTCGACGTAGGCCGGTTCGTCGGGTGCGGCGGACACCGGATTGGTCCAAGCGTATGCGTCTTCCGGGGGCTCCAGCCAGGGGTCCTCCAGTTCTCCGGCCTCGACGCTGCGGCCCCACAGGTTGTCGTCGGTGGAGAAGCGGTTGTTCCGCGCGCTGATGGGCAGGTTGCGGGCTTGGGCGTACTCGATCTCGTCGTCCCGGCTCATGGCCCAGTCCCGGATGGGGGCGATAACCTGCAACTCCGGCGCTAGGGCGGCGACCCCCACCTCCAGCCGAACCTGATCGTTGCCCTTCCCGGTGCAGCCGTGGGCCACGGCGTAGGCGTCGTATTGCCGGGCTACCTCCACCAAGTACCGCGCGATGAGCGGCCGGCCCAGCGCGGTGGCCAAGGGGTACTGCTCTTCGTAGACTGTTCCGGCCTGCAAGCTGGGCACCAAGAACTCGCTTACCAGCGTCTCTTTGCCGTCGACGGTTACGGCATCGGCCGCCCCGATGGAAAGGGCACGCTGGCGGATGGCTTCCAAGTCGACCATGCCGAGGTCGATAGTCAGTGTGATAATTTCGGCCCCGTACTTCTCCCGGAGCCAGGGAACGGCAACCGTCGTGTCCAGCCCGCCGCTATAGGCGAGGACTATTCTGTTTTCAGGCATCTGGTGTTGAATGCTCCGGTTTGAAATTGTTATAGGGCTGCCAGAAAGTCGGAGATGTCCACTCGGTCCAGATTAAGGATGTCGAGAATAAATTCTCTTGTCCCGTGGTTAGGCACGCTTGTGTACCGGCCATCCGGATGTCTGAGTCGAATGTGGCTGCCTCTTTGCCGTACAACTTGAAAACCGAGACGCTCTAGGGCGCGGACAATTTCACCAGCGCGAAGGGCTGGAATACGGCTCATGCTTTTAGATGGTCACTTTTTGAATTCCGAAGAAGCAGGGATTTTCTGCATCCTCTCCATCTTCCAGACACAAGAGGATAACTTCTTCCATGTTTGATATTAGCTCATCGAGAGTCAACCCGTAGCTCAAACACCCTTTAAGTTCCGGCGCTATCCCGATGAATCCGCCTTCCCCATCATCCTTAACAAGGACGTAGAACCCACGGTTTTTCACAATAACCCAGCCTAGACCTCGATTTTGTAGACTCCGATAAATTCGGAACTACTGGCGAGGTCGTCGTATTCCAGGCACAACCCGATGACTTCACGCACATTCGCCATCAGGTCATCCAATGTCTCTCCGTGGCTGCGGCAAGATGTTAACTGCGGGACTTCGCCGACGAATCCGCCTTCCCCGTCTTTTTCGATTACGACGTAGAACTCTCGCTTCGTCATTTTGCCCTCACTCTAACCCTCGTGCGCCTAAATCTTCGCTAGGGCGGCGCTCAGGCGCTCGGCGGCCTCGTCGATCTCTTCCTTGGTGACGGTGAGCGGGGGCATGAACCGCACCGTGTGGGGCCGCGGGCCGTTGAGCAGCAGGCCCGCCTCGTTGGCGTTGGTCAGCACCTGGCCCGATATGTTGTCGTCGAAGTCCATCGCCGCCAGCAGCCCCTTGCAGCGCACCTCGGAGACGAAGGAGAAGCGGCTCTTCAGGTCGTTGAGCGCGCCCATCAGGTGCCCCTCCATCTCCTTGGCCCGCCCGGGGATGTCGTTCTCGATGAGGTACTGCGTTCCGGCGAAGGCGGCGGCGGTAGTCAGCACGTTGCCGCCGAAGGTGGAACCGTGGTCGCCGGGCACCAGCGCTTGGCAGTGAGCCTTGGACAGGAACGCGCCGATGGGGACCCCGTAACCCAGCCCTTTGGCCAACGTCATGACGTCGGGCTCGACGCCGTACTCCTGATAGCCGAACAGGCTGCCCAAGCGGCCCATGCCGGTCTGCACTTCGTCCAGAATCAGCAGGATCCCCTGATCGTCGCACCAGGCCCGGAGCCGTTGCAGGTAGTCGTCGTCGGGGATGATAACCCCGGCCTCGCCTTGGACCGGCTCGACCATCACTGCCGCCGTGCGGTCGGTGGTGGCGTTCATCACGGCCTCCACGTCGTTGTAATCGACGTGGACGAAGCCGGGAAGCAGGGGAGCGAAGTTCTCTTGATAGTGGGGCTGGCCGGTGGCCGCCACCGTGGCCTGCGTCCGCCCGTGGAAGGAATTGAAGGCCGTGATGATTTCGTATGCGCCGTCCCGGTGCAGCTTGCCGTAGCGGCGGGCCAGCTTCATCGCGCCCTCCACGGCCTCGGCGCCGCTGTTGCCGAAGAACACCAGGTCCAGGCAGCTATTCTCTATCAGTATCTCGGCCAAGCGGAGCTGCGGCACGGTGTAGAACTGGTTGGAAGTCTGGATGAGGGTCCCGGCCTGCTCAGCGATGGCCTGGGTAATCACCGGATGGCTGTGGCCGAGCTGATTGACCGCCCAACCGGCCACGAAGTCCAAGTACTGCTTGCCGTCGGCGTCCCAGACCTCGGTGCCCTCCCCGCGGACGATGACCACCGGCTGGCGGCGCACTGTCTGCGCATAATACTTCTTCTCAACGTCGATCCAGTCGCTGCTAATGCTCATAACGAGTCACCTCCGAAAAACACCCGTAGATTATCGCACGTTACCCGGTGATTGTGGTGCCGCTGGCGCGGCCTTCGATACAGTCGATGAGGGCGTTGGGCTGGCGGCCGTCGACTATGTCGGCGACCGGCGTGCCTTCGAGGGCCCGCAGGCAGGCGTTGAGCTTGGGGATCATCCCCCCCTGGACCACGCCGGAGTTGAACAGGATGTTGGCCCGCCGCCGGTCCAGCCGCCGGATTACCCGGCCCCCGCCGTCCATAACCCCGGCAACGTCGGTCAGGAACACCAGCCGCTCCGCCCGCAGCTCCCGGGCCAGCTCGCCAGCCACCGTGTCGCCGTTGATGTTCAGCGGCATCCCGGTGTTCTCGGTGCCGTCGTCCCGGTGTAGGCCCAAAGGGGCGATCATAGGAATGTAGCCGGCGTACAGCAGGGCGCGGATGGCCGACCCGTCGACCGATTCGACCTCGCCAACGTAGCCTAGCTCCGGGTTGGCGATCTTGCATTGCAACATACTGCCGTCGATGCCGCTGAGGCCGATGGTCTTGCCCCCCAATTGCTGGAGGAGGGAGACCAATTCTTTGTTGATCAGGCCAGTCAACACCGCGACGACGATTTCCAGGCTGGCCGCGTCGGTAACGCGCAAACCGCCAACGAACTGAGGCGGTATCCCCTGGCGTTGCATCCATTGGGAAATCACGTTGCCGCCGCCGTGGACTACAACCACCTCCACTCCCTCCCGTTGCAGCGCCACCAGGTCCTTGAGGCTGGTGTCGTGGCTTCCCAGGGTGCTGCCACCGATTTTCACTACGACTGGCATCGGAATAGCGAATAGCGAATGATGAATCGTGAACTAAGGAGCGGTGTATATCATTATTCACTATTCTACATTCACTATTCCTCCTTAGGTGGTGTAGGCGCTGTTGATGACGACGTATTCCTCGGTCAGGTCGCAGCCCCAAGCGGTGGCCTGCGCTTC
Organism: Dehalococcoidia bacterium; assembly: GCA_965197575.1. Classification (GTDB taxonomy): domain Bacteria; phylum Chloroflexota; class Dehalococcoidia; order Lucifugimonadales; family UBA3495; genus VXOI01. The sequence continues at coordinate 2,376,010 of OZ240214.1, read as the reverse complement.
CCCCAAGTTGAGGTCTATGCGGAAGGTGACCTCTTCGCCGCGCATCAAAGCGACCACGGCATCGCGGTGGAAGGGGATCGGTCTTCCCGCCTCCATGATGCAGACGCCGTTGATGTACAGATCGATCTTGCTCTCAACCGCGTGGGCCTGGCTGCGTCCCAAGGCGGCCAGCAAGCGGCCCCAGTTTGGATCGGCGCCGTAGACTGCGGACTTCACCAGCAACGAGGAGCAGATGGTGCGGGCCGCGGTACGGGCGTCCTCGGCGTTCACCGCGTTGACCACTTCCACCATCAGAAGGTGGGTCGCGCCCTCTCCGTCGCGGGCCAACTGGCGGGTCAACTGGACGCATACTTCGAGCAGCCCGGCCTTGAAAGCCTCGGCCTCGGGCGTACCGGCGGTGATGGTTGGGTTGCCCGCCGCGCCGTTGGCCAGCACCACCAAGGAATCGTTGGTGCTGCTGTCGCCGTCGACTGTCAGCATGTTCAGAGAGAAGTCGGCCACTTCGGGCAGCACGGAGCGGAGGAACGCTTGGTCGACGTCGGCGTCGGTGGCCAGGAACGACAGCATCGTTGCCATGTTGGGGTGGATCATCCCGGAGCCCTTGGCCACTCCCCCGATACGCACTTCCGTCCCGGCAATGTCCACGGACACGCCGACTTCCTTGGGGTGGGTGTCGGTGGTCATCATGGCTCGGGCCAACTCGTTGCCGCCCTCGCCCGAAAGCTGGATCTGTCCCACGCCGGTCTTGATCAACGTCATGGGCAATTCGACGCCGATGATGCCGGTGCTGAACACCAGCATTTCCTCGGGCTTCACGCTCACCCCGGCGGCCGCTATCGCCGCCATGTCTTTGGCGTCGATGTAGCCTTGCTCGCCGACCCCGGCGTTGGCGATACCGGAGTTGACCACCAGCCCGCGCAAGGGGTTTCCGGCCGCCAGGGTCTCCCGGTTCGCCGTGACGGTGGGGGAAACGATGCTGCTCTTGGTGAACACGCCGGCGGCCGCGCACGGAGTGTCGGACAGCAGCATCCCCACGTCCATCTTGTCGTCAGAGTAGGTCTTGATTCCGGCGTAGGTGCCCCCAGCTCGAAAGCCGCGGGCGATGGTAATGGTGCCGCCGTCAACGTGGTTAATCGGGCCGGCCATGTGCAACGTTCCTCTTCAAGAATTAGTCTCGCGCGGTGCGCCTGGGCGGAACCGCAGTATACCATACGACGGCCGCGGTACTTCTCTGGGCGGCATCCGAGGTCGTATACTGGACGCACCAGATGACTGGAGAATTGAAGACGATGGTTGACCAGAAGCGGGAAGCAAGGGGAATCCCGTTTGTACAAGTCCCGCCCGGCACTATGGAGGCGGAATTGGACGAGCGCATCAGGATCTTCGAGCAACGCTACGAGCGCACCTCGGAGCAAATGGACCAGTTGGTCTCCCTTGACGCGGTATAGAGAAACAGCGGAGATAATCGAGTGGATGCAAGCCCATCACGTGCGGGAATGGCTCAGGGAGCGGACCCGCACGACTGGAACACACTAGACCACTACCGGACAATCAACGATAGACGAATCGAAGAGCATCCATTTGTCGACCACAACAGGCCCAACACCCTACGGTTCACCGAGAGCGCGGCGGACTATCGTTGCGCGGGGAGGTATACTGCCTACGTGGCGTAGTGTTGACTGTGGAAAATTGGCTGGAGATACGTTATTCCGGGCAGTTGCCGAGAGTATGGACGTATTCATTCCGCTACGCCGCATGGGTGCCGGGAGGTAATGCAGTCCTTCGGTACCATAACAGGCATCGTGGCGACTCTAGCTACCATCATCGCCTGTTTGACCCGCAAACCGGGAGACGGATATTCTACGAGCGTCTGCAACGGCGCGAATTCCCAACCCTTAGCGAAGTGCTGGACGAAATAGAGATCGTAGCCGGAATGTTGGTGGAGTAAAGCCGCCGACGGCCCATACATTTTGGCTTCCAAGGGTGCTTGTATGGCAGCAGTTAGTCCGTTCCGAGGCTGGCGGTACAACCCCAACGTGGTGGGCGACATGGCATCGGTCCTGTGCCCGCCCTACGACTTGATCACGCCCCAAATCCAGGAATCGCTGAAGCGGAAGAACCCGCTCAACGTCATCCACCTGGAGGCTGGTGAAGGTCTGGACTGGTCGGCCCTGGAAGATGGGCGCTACAGCCGGACCGCCGGGCTCTTCGACCAGTGGGTGAGCGACGGTGTGCTCCGGCAGGACGAAGAGCCGTGCTACTACCTGTTGCGCCACGGCTTTTCGCTGGGCGGACGGGAGCGCACCCGGCTCGGCTTGATCGCCTGTGTCGGCCTCGAAGACTACGAGGCGCGTCAGGTGCTGCCCCATGAGTTCACCGAGGCGCCCGCCATCCGTGACCGGGTGGCATTGATGGAATCGCTCCGGGCCAACATAAGCCCCATCATGGCCCTGTACCGTGACGCCAGCGGCGAGTTGGACGCCGTGTTCCAAAGCGTCATGGGCCGAATGCCGGAGATTGACGCCAGCGACGAGTTTGGCAGCGTTACCACCCTCTGGCGCATCGAGCGGCCCGAAGACCGCGCCGCCATCGCCGGGTTCTTCCGGGACCGCCCGGTGTACCTGGCCGACGGACACCATCGTTACGAAGCGTCCCGGCACTTCCAACTGGCGCGCCACGCCGAATCGGCCGGGGCCCAAGAGCCGTCACTTGCCCACAACCACGTGATGATGACGCTGATCGGCTTCGACGACCCCGGCTTGGTCGTGCTGCCCTACCACCGCAGCCTGAGCGGCTTGAGCGAGGCCCAGTTGGGCCGCGTCCGGGAACGCTTGAGCGGGCTGTTCGACTCCCAGCCGGCGGTCGCCGGTTCAGCGGACGAGCTGGTCGAACAGGTCGAGTCGCTGGGACGCACTGGCCGGGTGATGGCCGCAGTCGGCCCCGGAGACGCCGGAGCGCGATTGCTCACCGTCCGCGAGACGGCGGCGGAACCGGACTGGGGGCCTCTGGCCGTATCCGAAGCATGGGTGCTGGAAGAGAAGGTGTTGCGGCCGGAACTCGGAGATGCGACGCTGGACCACTTGGGATTCCTTCACGAGCACGAAGAAGCGGTTGCCGGAGTCGCCGACGGTTCGTTGCAGATGGCCTTCCTGATGAAGCCCTTTCCGTTGGACGCCTTCGAGGACATAGTGGGCGACGGCCACCGCTTGCCCCGCAAGTCCACCTTCTTTTACCCCAAGCTCCCCACCGGCCTGGTAATCAACCGCTTGGACGGAGAACTGTAAGGTCCTCTGGAGACGCCGTTAGCTCCGTTCTTGGTAGCGCTCCGTGATTGCCTGCTCGGCGCGCTTGCTGTGTACCGCGATGAATTCTTCCAAGCGGCGGATTTCGCGGGCGGTCTCGGAGTCGGACGGGGCGGCTGCGGCCCGCCGTCTCAGGCCGGACAGGGTGGTGCGCGCTTCGTCCACCTGTTTCAACACCACCAGGGCCTCCAACTCTTGGGCGGCGGTGGTCTTGATCTGCAACAGGCGGCGGCGGTTGGCCTCGGCGTCTTCCAGCCGTTCCTCGATCTCACCCATAGCAGCCAGTGACAACTCCAGACTGGTCTGCCCGTAGATGGCCTGCCGGGGCACCCGGCGCAACTGCTGGCGGAACTGGCTGATCTGAGCGTCGAACTGCCGCTCCTTGTTCTCCATCTCCGCCAACGACATCCGAAGGTTTGCCATCGCTTTTTCTAGCTGCGAGACTGCCATTTCCTATCCCCGAAAACCGACTTCCGGCAACAGAATTTCCAGGGCGTCCATCACCTCGTCGATGTCTTCCGTGGAGACGTGCCCCAGGTGGCCGATGCGGAAAATGCTGCCGCTGAGCTTGCCCTGGCCGCCCGCCAGCACTACGTTCTTCTCGGTACGCAACCGGCTCATCAGGGCCCGGCCGTCCACTTCATCAGGGATCTTCACCGCAGTCACGGTGTCGGAAGCGTACTTCTCGTCGCTCACCAGCAGGTCCAATCCCATCTCCTTGATGCGGTTGCGGGTGAGGGCAGCGATGGAGGCGTGGCGTCCAAACACGCCCTCCAGTCCCTCGTCCAGCAGCTTGTCCAAGGCCAGACTGAGGCCGTACATGGCGGCGACGTTGGGAGTGAAGGGCGTCTGTCCCCGCTCCAGGGTGCGCTTGGCTTCTTCCAAGTCGAAATAGAACCGGGGCATCCTGGCGGTCTTCTGAGCCTCCCAAGCCCGGCCGCTGACGCTGATGAAAGAGAGCCCGGGGGGGATCATAAACCCCTTCTGCGAGGCGGTGCCGACGAGGTCGCAGTCCCAAGCGTCCACCGGCAACGGGATGCAGCCCAAGCTGCTCACCGCGTCGACCAGCAACAGCTTGTCGAACTCCTGCTTGGCGACGGCGGCGATCTCTTCCAGCGGGTGGGTGACGCCGGTGGAGGTCTCGTTGTGGGTGATCATCACCGCCTTGACTTCAGGGTCGGCCCGCAGCCCTTGGCGGATGGCGTCCGGGTCCACTGCCTCGCCCCACTCGAAGTCCAGCCGTTGCACGTCGGCCCCGAACGCCTCGGCCATGTCGATGAACCGGTCGCCGAAGGAGCCGGCCGAGGCGGCCAGCACCTTGTCGCCGGGAGAGAGAGTGTTGACCAGCGACGCCTCCAACGCCCCGGTGCCCGAGGCCGTCAGAATGAAGAGGTCGTTCTGGGTCATGAACACCTGCTTCAACTGCGCGGTGGTCTTGGTGATCAGCTCGTCGAACTCCGGCCCCCGGTGGTTGATCATGGGGTTGGTCATCGCGTCGACGATGTCGTCGGGTATGGGGGTGGGCCCGGGCGTTCTGAGGTTCTGGGGTGAAATCTTCAGCATGGGTTGACTTGCTACCCTCTTATATCAAGACTGCTGCCGGAGCGATTCTCCGGCCATTTTAACAGCTACGGCTTCGAGTATAACATCATGGGCGGCAGGAACGGCTACCCGCCGCGGTTGGGCTGCTGGTCCAACTCCAGACCCGCCCTGTTTGAACAGTTCCCTCACCGCATGACGCTCCGGCGTTCACGAAGCGCTGGTATCCCGCTCTCCCGTGGCTTTCGGGGCCGGGATATAATGGCGCTGATAATTCCGGTCCGAATCTCACTTCCAACGGAGGTGCCACATGGCGCTTGAGATCAACCCCCACCACACGGCCCTGCTGGCCATGGACTTCGAGAACGACATCGTACACGAGGAAGGCGCGTTCAAGGATTTCGGCTTTGCCCAGATGGTCAAGGACAACGACGTCCTGGCCAAGACCGGGCAGCTCTTGACCGCCGCCCGCAACGCCGGAGTGCTGACCATTTATGTGTCGGTCAAGTTCCGGCCTGGCTACCCGGAGCGCCCGGCCAACTCCGGGCTGTGGCAGGGCCTTCACGGCGCCAACGCCCTCATCGAGGGCACCTGGGGCGCATCGATTCACGACGCCGTAACCCCGCAGGAGGGGGAGCCGGTGGTGACCAAGCGCGGCGTCTCCGCCTTCACCGCCTCCGACCTGGAGCCGATCCTCAAGAACAAGCGCATCGGCACCGTGCTGCTGGCCGGGGTGGCCACCAACTTTGTCGTCGAGGGCACCGCCCGCGAGGCCTGCGACCGCGGCTACAACGTCGTGATCGTCGGCGACTGTTGCGCCTCGGTCAATCAGGAAGCCCACGACGCGGCCCTCAACACCGCCCTGCCCTTCCTCTCCACCATCTCCAACCTCGAAGAGGTGGTCGCGGCGCTGGCTTAGCCAGGGTTGGCGGCAGAAATGGGCAGCGCGGCGAGTCGGGGACGGTGCGCTGCCCAAGAGCAGAGATTGATGGGTGATTGATGGAAGTCTTGATCGTACAATTGACCGTGGATGGTCATCCGGTTCTTGACCAGTCCGCGAGGTTGGTATTGAGGAATTCCGAAGCATTCAGCGCCTTGCCGATTCATCGGATTCAGCAAGTGTGGCGTGGCCCGCTGCCAGTCCAGGGTTGTTTTGTTGCACAAGTACAAGATTCAGCCGTCTTTATCTCAGAGGACTGGATAGCATCAATTCATGGGCGCAATCTATTGGTTTGCCTCAGCGCAATGTGCGCGATTGTAAATGCGCTGGGACAGGAATTTGAAACGCAGGTCGAAATTCGGCTACCGTATTATCCGGGCGCTCCTGGCAATGAGTTGTACCGGCAGCTAGACCGGGAACAAGCTATGCGCCGGTTCAAGGCCGTTGGACTGTGGATTCTTACTCTGGTTGCTGGTGGAATTGTGGGAGCTCTACTTCAATGGCTGTTAGGAGGGAGGTTATAAGTTATGGTGACCATCTCAGAACATCCGGTCACAGTGAAGACACCGGCCACAGAGCAGATACTGAAAAGTGCCCTCTCGCTAGGGTACGAGGTGACTTTTGACCCATACAAACCGGCCCCAATAGTCAGGTGGTTTCGTGGGCGCAATTTCAGGCCGGACATTCTGGTAAAGAACGGCAGCCGGGAGGTTATCGTGGTGGCAATGTATGGCCTTGCTTCCTTTGCTCTGGTGCACTTTACCCATTTGGAGCGAAGGAAAGAAGATACCGGGGCGTTGATTTGCGTTTCTGACAATGCGTTTCCCCGCCTTCCCAAAAGCACGTGGGACTACGCCGGAGAGGTAGACGTCCGCCTCTGCCCGCTGTCCGAAGTCGGCGACGCCCTGAAAGAACTGCTGGGTTAGCCGGGCTGCCGAAACTCTACAGGAGATTGCGTCCAATCAAGAAATCTCTGCGCCCTCTGCGGTGAGTCGTATATAATGCCGACATGACTCAGGTTGCGGACGTACTGGAGGGGTTGAACCCGGCGCAGAGGGATGCTGTCGAGACTGTCGACGGCCCTTTGCTCATCGTTGCTGGGCCGGGCAGCGGCAAGACTCGCGTCATCACCCACCGCATCGCTTACTTGGTGCGGGTTTGCGGCGTGAGTCCCTACGGCATCCTGGCCATGACCTTCACCAACAAGGCGGCCCGCGAAATGCGCGACCGGCTGGGCCGGTTGGTGGGCTACCGCAGCGACGCCCTGACCGTCGGCACCTTCCACGCCTTCTGCGCCCGCCTGCTGCGGCAGGAAGGCCACCACCTCGGCCTCCCTCACAACTACTCCATCTATGACGACGTCGACCAGACCTCCATGATCAAGCAGTCGATGGAGCTGGCCGAAATCGACCCGAAACAAAACCCGCCCCGGTCGGTTCTGAGCGCGATTTCCAAGGCCAAGAGCGTGCTGCGCGGCTCCGACGCAATGGCCCGCAACGCCGACGGCTACTTCGAGGAACTCTGCGCCCGCGCCTACCGGCATTACGAAGAACTGCTGGCCCGGAACAATGCCGTCGACTTCGACGACCTGCTTCTCAAGACGGTGCAGTTGTTCGATGGATTCCCGGAGGTGCTGCGCCGCTACCAAGAGCGGTACCAGTACGTCCTAGTCGACGAGTTCCAAGACACTAACGTGGCCCAGTACCGCATCGCCCGGCAGTTGGCCGACGCCCACCGCAACATCTGCGTGGTGGGCGACCCCGACCAGTCCATCTACTCGTGGCGCAGCGCCGACATACGCAACATCCTCAGCTTCAGGCAGGACTACCCCGCCGCCCAAACCGTGTCGCTTTCGCAGAACTACCGCTCCACCGGGACGATCCTCACCGCCGCCAAGGGGCTGATCGCGGCCAACGGCCAGCGCATCGAGCAGGACCTGTTCACCGCCAACGACAAGGGGCCGCCCGTACAGGTCCACGAGACCTACGACGAGGACGAGGAAGCCGGTTACGTCATCTCCGAAATCGCCCGGCTGGTGCGTGACGAGAAGTTCCGGCTTGGCGATTGCGCGGTGATGTACCGGGTCAACGCCCAGTCACGGGCTTTGGAAGAAGCCTGTCTGCGACAGGGTATGAAGTACCGTCTGGTGGGCGGCACCCGTTTCTACCAACGCCGGGAGGTCAAGGACCTGACCGCCTATCTGCGTCTGATATACAACCAGCAGGACGACGTTAATCTCGCGCGGGTGATCAACATGCCGCCGCGGGGTATCGGAGCCAAGTCGATGCAAGGGTTGGCCGCATGGGCCGCCGGGCAAGGCATCCCGCTGTACGAAGGTATGCAACGCATCGCGGCAGGGCGCAAGGCGGGAGAGCCGGCCCCCGCGGGGTTGGGCAGCCGGGCCGTCACTTCCATCGCCGGGTTCGCTGATACGATAGACCGGCTGGTGCGCTTGAGCCAAGACGCGCCGGTGGTCAAGCTGCTGGACGTCGTCGTGGAGGAGACGGGCCTCCGCAGGCACATCCAGGGCAGCGACGACCGGCCCGATGAGCGGTGGGAGAACATCATGGCGTTCCGCGGTCTCGCCGAAGAATTCAACGCCGAGACTCCGCCCGAGGGCTTGGCGTCGCTGCTGGAACGCAACTCGCTGGTGGCCGACGTCGACAGCTACGAGAACGAGGAAGACTCGATCACCTTGATCACGATGCACCAAGCCAAGGGCCTGGAGTTCCCCGTGGTGTTCATCGTGGGGCTGGAAGAAGGATTGCTGCCCCACAGCCGCTCCATGGACAGCGAGGACCAGTTGGAAGAGGAGCGCAGGCTTTGCTACGTCGGCATCACCCGGGCCGAGAAGCGGCTCTACCTGCTTCGGGCCTTCCGGCGCGGCTTTCAGGGCGGAAGACACTCCGGCCCCGCCTCCCGCTTCCTCCGCGACATCCCACCGGAGGTGATCGAGTCTGCCACCGCTCCCGCGAGGACAGCTAAACCCGGCCGGGCCGCGTGGTCTTCATGGATCCCGGCGATGTCGCAGCCAATGGACGCGGCCGCCTTGCCGGCCCGCCCCGCGCTGAAGGTCGGCGACCTGGTCCGCCATACCGCATTCGGTGAGGGAGTGGTCACCGCTTGTGATCCCTCGATAGCCGACACCGAAGTGACCGTCGAGTTCGCCAACGGCGTAGGGCCGAAACGGCTGCTCCTCAGCTTCGCACCCTTGGAGGTCATCGAGAGCTAGCGCGCGGATTCCTTCTCCGGCGCAGCCATAGCTGACTTATGCGAGAGTCTGTCGCGCGGATAACCAAGTCCCGCGCCTTTGAGTACTTCATCATCGGCCTGATCGTTCTCAACGGCGTGGTCCTGGGACTGGAGACCTTTCCCGATCTGGTCAGGTCGTTCGATCGTTGGCTGGGCTTCTCCCAGCAGGCGATTCTGGGCGTGTTCATCGTCGAAGCGGCCCTCAAGATATTCGCCGTGTCGCCCCGCGCCGACCGCTATTTCCGTGACGGCTGGAACGTCTTCGACTTCGCGATCATCGTGGCTTCCCTGATCCCGGCCACCGGCGGGTTCGCCGTCATCGCCCGCTTGGCCCGGCTGATGCGGGTGCTGCGCCTGATCTCCGCAGTTCCCGAACTGCGGTTGATTGTGGCCACGCTGGTCCGGTCCATTCCGAGCATGTTGCACATCCTGGCCCTGATGAGCCTGATGGTCTACATCTACGCCATTATCGGCTACCAGCTTTTCCACGAGCACGACCCGGACCACTGGGGCAGCCTGGGCATCTCGGTGCTCTCCCTCTTTCAGTTAGTCACGTTGGAAGGCTGGGTGGACGTCATGCACCGGGCGATGGAAGTGCATCCGCTGGCCTGGATGTATTTCGTCAGTTTCATTATTCTGGGCACCTTCGTCGTTATCAACCTGTTTATCGCTGTGGTAATCAACAATCTGGACGAAGCCAAGCAGGAGCGGTTGCGGCAGCTGGAAGAGTCCCAGTACCGGGACACCCTGCTGGAGGAAATACGGACCACCCAACAGTCGCTGCAACGGCTGGAAGAGCAGCTAAGGCGGCGCTCCCAAGACTCCGACGACGGCGGATCCTAGTCGCTCCCCCTGCCGGGCGGGCAGACATACATGACGAACCGGACCACGTCGGCGATGGCCCGGCGGCTTCATTAGCCTCAGCCCCTAGCCGGGTGTCCCCAGATACTCCCTGAGCGCCTCACTCCAACGCGTTGTCCCAGATCACATTCGATTGTCCCGGGTGGCTTTGGCAGCGTCACGTTTCAGGTGGTTTGGTGAGTGGAACTCCGCTGGTCCTGAAGCTCCCACCCTCACCCTCTCCCTCAAGGGAGATGGGATTCGGGGAATAACTTTCGGCATGGCGCCTGCAATCCAGACTACGCGCCACGGGATTTCAACTCCCAATACTCACGCAGCGGGAAGTGTATAATGCCCTGCCGGGGAAGGCGGTCTGGACATATGGTGGCGAATGAGGATCTTCCATGCCTCAGATGGTGCGCTGGCCGGGATACTTGGGATTATTGGCGGCCTTGTGCGCTCTGGCAATGGTGGTTTCCTGCGGGGAGGGACCGTACCCGTCAACCGCCGTAACAGGCTCCAAGACGGAGCCAACCAATACCCTCGTGCCAGTACCCACACCCACGGCGACGCCCGTTCCGACTACCACGCCGACCGCTACGGCGACGCCGATGCCGACACCCACAGCCACGCCGGTGCCGACCCCTACCGCCACGCCGGCGCCGACGCCTACCGCAACTCCAAGGCCCACACTTGCGCCTGCTTCCATCGTGGGAACATCGTCCGCCGACGTTTACACCCGGGTTGCCCCATCGGTGGCATTCGTCGAAACTCCGATAGCGTCCGGTAGCGGCGTCCTGATTGAAGGCGGTTACGTGGTCACCAACTACCACGTAATATGGCCCTTTGAATCGGTCGAGGTTACCTTCCCGGATGACTTCAAACACTATGTGGCGGTAGCCGCCTGGGACCCGCTGGCCGATATTGCGGTGCTGGGGCCGTTGGAGGACGCGCTGGCTCCGCCTTTGGAACTGCTGGATGGCGAGGGCCTGCCCATCGGCAGCGAGCTGTATCTGGTGGGTTACCTAGCCGAAGCGGAGTCCTACCCGCAGGCTTCGATTACCCGGGGCATTCTCTCCCGCGTCCGGGAATGGGAACAACTGGGGATGACATATTTTCAGACCGACGCGGCCATTACGGGCGGACAGAGCGGCGGGGCGCTGGTCAATGCCCAAGGCGAGGTTATCGGAATATCCGGGTTCAAGTTCAGCGAGGCTGGCTTCGGTCTGGTTGCCTCAGCGGCTGACATCGCGCCCATCGTGGAGCGTCTTATCAACGGGCAAGACCCTTCAGGACTGAACAGCCGCAGCTTCCTGGACGGAAAACCCGGGTTCGAGTTCCAAGTGGACATACAGAACTATTGGGATACGAGGGCGTTTTTTACAAGAGGCGGGACGGCGCTGGAGGCCGAAATTGACGGACCAGGCGATGGACAGTTCCATGTATCCGACGCATTGGGCTCAACATTATTGGCAGCAAATAACGAATATACAGGCATTGAGTTCGGCAGAGTGGAGCAGTTGGGAGATTACCCCAATTTTCTGCAAGTTGAGATGGGGTCCGGCGATTCGTCGGGCTTTGACCTGACCAGCAACGTCGCTTTGTATCCCATCGACGACCCCGACGATGGACAGAGTATTGCGGTGGGTGAAACTGTCGCCGGAAGTATAGACCACTTTAGAGATATAGATTGGTACTCAATCCGCCTTGAAGAAGGGGACACAGTAAGAATTTCCACCGATTCCCTCCACCTGGATACCGTCCTATACGTTGACTTCCCTTACTCCCGCAACAATCAGGTGGTCTCCGACGACGACAGCGGTGGGGGATTGTTCGGGACAAACTCGGAACTGGTCTATCGCGCGCTGCAATCCGGCGAGTATTACATAAGCGTCTCAGACTCAGCCGAAGACAGCTATGGCGGCTACTACTTGTCGGTGAAACAGGCCAGAGATGGCGAGGAAACAGTCGAGGTGCCGCCAAGCCCACAAGTAGTGGCCAGCCCCTTAGGAAAAATGATCGTCTACGAGGGCCGGTTGTCCGGGTTCTCCATTCAAGTGCCAGCGGACTGGATAGAAGGTTGGCTCAACGAAGAGGAGGGCCTTGAAACCTTCTCGGCGAGCACTCCAGAGGACGAGGGGGTAGTTGTAGTTGAAGCGGACATGTTTGCGTCGGGCGAAGGTGGAACGTCAATGGAAGAGCTTGTGGATGACCTGGAGCTAACCTTTGCCCAAGATGGATTTCAAGTAAGCTCTCGCAGGAATGTCACCACGCCTCAAGGGGTTCCTGCAATTATGTTTGACGTTTCAGCGGGAACTGGGGTCATGTTGTTGCTGGTCAGCATTCAAGAGGAACGCTTCGCTTTAACTTTTGGTTACTTTACTCCGGATGAAACCGCCGAAACCTTAATGCCTTTGGCCGAATACTCCTTTGGCAGTCTGCTCTTCAGGTAACCGCCTGCGCCCGAAAGCGGGTTCCGCATCCCCGGCGACACGCCAGCACCCCGGCCTCGCAGTCCGCCGGGGCAGCGAGGAGACCGGCGGCCTCTACTTCTCCGGTCCTCTGGGGCCCTTGTTCCTGTCTGTCCCGGGCTGTGACCGCGATCAAAATGGGCTGGGTCGTCCAGGAAGTTAGCGTGCTCCGCCTTCTTGACCGGGCGCCATCTCTACCCTCCGGTCAGGCGGCCGTTATTGAGGAGGACTGGCTTTGTATCATAAGTGCCGTTCGTATCATATGTCCGTAGCATCGTTGACAGGAATTTTACTTCGGATTAGGAAATAAGAGGTGTAACATATCCTCTATCATCAACGTAAATACGCTCTGGCACAGGCAACCCCACGCGACTACGCTCACTGATATTAAATCCTGCCACCCTTTGAGATGAAAAACTAGGTAACAAGAATCCCTTAGGGCTTTTGTACCTACGGTCAAAGCCCGCCCTTTTTACTCCCCCTTCAACCCAAAAACCTGTCACCATAATGGCGTCTTGTCTTACGCCATCATAGTTCTTCACGACTCCCTCACGTAGCTTGTACTCGCCAACGCTAACAATACCTTGTGTGCATACGCACATATTTCCGTCCAATATCTGCAGGTAGTGGCATTTGCAGTGGAATCTCGGCCAATCATCAGGTGTATTATTAGAACCAGTTGCTATCGCTTTCTCGAATTCACCCAACTCTCGACCTTCGATTAAATTCGCTTTGCTCTCGTTGCACTCCTTGTGCATCGGTTGATAGTTATTTTCTCGACGAAATTCGCTTGGAGTTGGAGCTATCGCCTTAAACAAAGCCTGCGGAACGATGTGGTCTACTGTGGTTTCACCGCTTTTGGTAATAGGTTGCCCGCATCCACCTAAATGAACACCACATAACCCAGCGTCCCTAGACATAATTTTGGGCTTTGCCTTTTTCATCCGCTTCCCTTCAGCAGTCAAATCGACATCTCCCTTTCGCTGAATCCTACGCAGCCCCTTTTAATGTTCAATTTTACCTGTTTTCTCTCTGTTAGCTCAAAGCATGCCAGAGCAAAAACCTCCCTCTCCCCAGGACTCTGTATCATAAGTCGAAATTTTGTATCACAAATCAGAGCATTTCAGGACTTTTGATACAAAGCTGAGGAGGACTAAACAAAAGCCCCCCGGGAGGCCCGCGCCGCCACCCCCGCGATCCTCCGCCTGATCACAGCGTCGAGCTCGGATCCCTCCCTGTAATCGGCCGGGACGGCGTGATGGATGCGCCCGCCGTCACGGTACTGCTCCGCCTGCAGGTCCGGGTTGACCGCATCCGGGGCGAACACCGCTATCGACAGACCGCCCTGGTCCTTCATCACCCGGAAGGCAGGAACGTCCGTGGTGCCGTCGCCGACGTAGACCATGTTCTCGAACGGGACGGGGCGTTCGTTCTTGGGCATCACGGCGTTGATCCGTGTCTCGTCGCTTAGGTCTAGGGCGCCTTTGCTGATGCGGAACAGGTACTGGGTCTTGTTGGTGTAGTTGATGGCCAGGGCGGGCCAGGCGGCCTCGCCGTTCTCGTCGAACAGGAACTTGGAGGCGTAAATCTCCTTGAACTCCCCCGCTATGCCCGACCCCTCGATGATCTCCGCGTTGCCCGACGAGACCAGGTAGTGCCCCATGTCGACGCCCCGCCCTTGCCCGTACTTGCTGATTCTCCCGAACCACCCGGCAACCCCGTCGAACAGGCGCAGCCCCTCCCCCCGCTTGCGGAAGTCCTCCTTTCGCACCGGCAGACCGGCGGCGCGGGCTTTCCGCAGCATGACGTACATATACATCAGGATGCGGTCGGCCTGATTGCGCCGGGAAAGTTCATTTACCTCGCGCCAGAACTCCGCCGCCCGCATCCCGATGTCGGGGATAAACTGGTGCTCCTGCATATTTCCGGGCGCAAGGGTGCCGTCGAAATCGTAAACGATGGCCATGGTCTGACGCGGTGCGGGCATTGTTCGACTCCCCAAGTCCTTGGCCCTTGATTGTAACCTCGTTGAAGGACCGGCGGGCCCATTTTCACCGCAGAGACGGCCAAGATCGTTTGAGTAACTTCTCTTGACGTATCGTCCCTTAAAAGAGACGATACGTGCGTGGAAATCGTGTATACCGTAATCTTCGAGGAGTGGCTCAAGGGCCTGCATGACCAACGGGCTAAAGCCTCGATTGCGTCACGCATTGAGCGCATCGAAGACGGAAACTTTGGTGACAACAGATCTGTGGGAGGTGGTATCAGCGAACTCCCCATCGATGTTGGCCAAGGCTACCGCGTCTATTACACGATTCGCAACAATACGCTGGTGATTCTCCTCTGCGGTGCGGAAAGTCGAGTCAGCGGCGGGACATTAGGCGCGCTCGACAGGTGGCAAGCGAAATCTAAGGAGGCATGATGGAACTCAAGAGATTCGACGTGATTGATTTCCTCGACGGCGACGAGGCGTTGATAGAATACCTCAATTTGGCGCTGGCGGAAAATGATCCAAAGTATTTCACCAAAGCCCTCGGCAACGTCGCGCGGGCGAAAGGGATGTCCTCCATCTCCGAAACCACCGGCCTGGGGCGGCAAGCTCTGTACAGGGCGCTCTCCAGCGAGGGAAACCCGCGAATCGACACGCTGTTCAAAGTGCTTGACAGCCTGAGCCTTCGGCTGGCCATCGCACGGTAGCTGCCAGCCGCCCCAGCAGCTTTGCTCCCGGCTCTGGGCATGGTCCGGCGATAATCTCTGCGTTGAATCAAAACGCCGATTGACACGAGTCCGGCGCGGGGTGGATTATAGACCGCGATTGCCAATTCGCTTCCGAATACGTTTTGCAGGAGACGACTTGTGAAAGCCGCTGTCCTCTATGAGACCAAACAGCCTCTGGCGCTGGAAGACGTGGAGTTGGACGACCCCAAGGAGGGGGAGGTGCTGGTGAAGATCGGGGCCGCCGGCATCTGCCGCAGCGACCGCCACTTCATGCACGGCGACGCCCCCATCGCCCTGCCCGTGGTGCTGGGCCACGAGGGGGCCGGCACCGTCGAGAAGGTCGGCCCCGGCGTCACCTCGGTGAGACCAGGCCAGCAGGTGATCCTGTCGTTCGTCCCCGCCTGCGGGCGCTGCCACTCCTGCCTGGAAGGCAACTCCCAAGTCTGCGACACCCACATGGCCACCGGCCCCAACATGCTGGACGGCACCTGCCGCCTGCACAAGGGAGACCAGTACATTCACCACATGGGCAAGGTCGCCTGTTTCGCCGAGTATGCGGTCGTCCCCGAGATGGGCTGCGTGGCAGTCGAGTCGCCCATCCCGATGGACAAAGCCGCCCTCATCGGCTGCTGCGTCCCCACCGGCGTCGGCGCGGTGGTGAACAGCGCCCGGGTGCGTCCCGGCAGCAGCGTGGCGGTGGTTGGCTGCGGCGGCGTGGGACTTAACGTGATTATGGGCGCGGCCTTGGCCAACGCCAGCAAGATCATCGCCGTCGACCTGCGGGAGAGCCAGCTGGAGTTCGCCATGAAGTTCGGCGCAACCCACATGGTCAACGCCTCCGACCGCGACCCGGTGGAGCAGGTGAAGGAGATCACCGGCGGCCGCGGCGCGGACTACACCTTCGAGGTGGTGGGCTCCGCCGCCACCATCAAGGCTGCCTACGACATGGCCGGCAAGAGCAGCACCGTGACCCTGGTGGGCATCGCGCCCTTCGGGGCCGAGGCTCCCCTCAACGCCGTGGACATGGTGCGCAACGAAAAGACCGTCCGCGGCACCTACTACGGCTCGACCCATGCCAAGGTCGACATGCCCAAGTTCGCCGAGCTATACCGGCTGGGCAAGCTGAATCTGGACGACCTGGTGGTGCGCCGCTACTCGCTGGACCAGGTCAACGAAGCCTACGACGACATGGACGCTGGCGAGATAGGCCGGGGCGTAATAGTCTTTTAGCCGTCATGCCGTCTGCTGAGTTGAGCGGCGAGGTCGCCGTCAAAGTCGTAGAAACCGAGGCGGAGTTGGAAGCCGCCATCGGCGTCCGCTTCCGGGTGTTCGTCGAAGAGCAGTCGGTGCCGCCGGAAGAAGAACTCGACGAATACGATGCGGCCGCCACCCACGCCGTCGCCCTGCACGACGGCACGGTCGTGGGTACTGGCCGCGTGATTCTCGGCGAAGGCCCCGCCCGCATCGGCCGCATGGCGGTAGACCAACCGTGGCGCCGGAACGGTGTCGGCGGGCTGCTGCTAACGTTTCTGGAAGAAGAAGCCCGTTCCCAGGGGGCAACAGGCTTCGTCCTTCACGCCCAGGAATACGTCAAGTCCTTCTACGCCGCCCACGGCTACCAAGAACACGGCGAAGTCTTCCTGGAAGCAGGCATCCGCCACGTGGAGATGCGGAAGGGGTCTTGAAGGGCCCTTCCGTTATGCTCATGACCGGACCCCGGCTTGACATTGACGTCATACCATCTCTGATGTGTCGGAGTCAGGCAAAAACGCACCCGGGCGCGTCCGCGACGCAATCATTCGCGTACTTCAGAATGCGGGAAGCCCTCTGAGTATTGGTCAAATCTCGGACAGGGTGCAGCAGGAGATAGGCGATACTCCCACCTCTTCTATCCGGTCTTATCTCCGCCTGAACACGCCGGAGCGATTCCAGCGTGACGGACGAGGAGTATACCGGCTGACAACCGGATCACCGGGGCCGCTGCAACGGAATTTCCAGGAACTTCGTGACAGGCAGGCCCCCTTCTCTCACCTGCATACCGTGTTGCACCACGATGATTGCTTCTCTTGGATTGAACGACAATCGGCGAATTCGGTCCACGCCGTCGTGACCGATCCTCCCTATGGACTCTGGGAGTACACCGACGAGCAACAGACCAAATTGCGAGCAAGAAAGGGGGGTGTCTGGAGGATCCCACCTTCCTTCGATGGGGCCGTGAGGTCTCCAATCCCCCGGTTTACTACGTTGGACCATGGGCAGCTCAGGGACATTCGCGACTTCTTCTCAACGTGGGCCAGACTCCTCTGTCCCGCTCTGGTTCCGGGAGCGAACGTCATCGTTGCTTCCAACCCGCTGGTTTCTTATTTGGTCTCGGATGCCCTTGCCAACGCGGGATTGGAGCAGCGGGGGGAAATCATCAGGCTCACCATGACGATGAGAGGCGGGGACAGGCCAAAGGGGGCGCATAACGAATTCAAGGATGTCAGCGTCTTGCCCAGATATATGTGGGAGCCGTGGCTATTGTTTCGCAAGCCGCTGGACGGACGAGTCCAGGATAACCTCAGAAAGTGGAAGACCGGCGGGTTTCGGCGCCCTACCCAGGACAAGCCGTTTGGGGATGTGGTCCAGTCCGCGCCTACCCGGGCGTCGGAACGGCGGTTAGCCCCCCATCCGAGCCTCAAGCCCCAGTCGTATCTTCGCCAAATCGTTTGCGCCGTACTGCCTTTAGGCGAGGGAATAGTCCTGGACCCGTTTGCCGGATCGGGCTCGACACTCGCAGCCTGCAATGCAGTCGGCTATCTCAGTATCGGGGTTGAGAGAGACCCGGAATACTTCTCAATCGCCAAGGACGCAATCCCGAAATTGACCGGCTACGCTACGCAGTAGGTTGCCTACGATACACCCAACTTTCCCGCAACTTCCTGATTCCTTCCCGGTGCAGCATAGCGGCCCGCGTGCCGAGTTCTCCCCGAGGATTCCTGCGAAAATCCTCCAACGTCACCGGTCCCAGGTAGATTTCGGTAAATGTCATCGGACGGCGGTCGACCGCGGGCTCGGTGGTCACGTCGACTTCGTAGACGAACACGCACATCCACTGCTCTCGGGCTCCGTGAGTGTCCACGGCCCCACCGCGGTTGCGAGTCGTCTTGATCTCGACGCCCTGTTCGCCCGATTGCACCGCGTTGTCCCGATAAACGCCGTTTACGACCAGGTCGGGGTGCCCGTTGAAATACCGGTTCTCGACCAGCGACCGCGAATGACTGGCCAGGCTAGCGGTAAGCATATCCGACAGCACACCCGACATAATTGCCGGGCGCAACATATCGTCCAATCGGCGCAGCCCTTTCGCGGTCAGTTGCTCGTTCACGTCGAAGAAGAAGTCGTACACGTCCGCGATCGCCAACCTGAAGTCGTCTATCCTCAGTTGGTAGGGCAACTCCAGTTCGCAATTGAACCAGTCCGGGTTTACCGTGTTACGGACTATGGGCATCGTGAACGCCCGATGTGATTTTTAGGCGACCCCGGCGGGGGTCAGCACCTGCTCGATGACCTTCACTTCGATCTTGGCGATGTGGCTGGTGGGCCTGTCGCCCAGGGCCCGGCGCTCGTCGGAGGCGAAGTAGGCCGCTTCCTTCTCCGCGATTTCCTCGGCGCTGTTGAAGCTGCGAATCCAGATGAACTCGTTGCGGTCGGCGTTCACCCAGGTGGCCGAGATGGGCATCCCGATCTTGTCGTGAATCGGGCGGATCTCCTCGTCGAACACCTTGAGCCAAGCGTCCATCATGCCCCGGTTGATGGTATAGGTCCGTAGCTGAGAAACCATTTGTAGTCCTCCAAATATCAGTGATAAATCTCTGTGGTCTCCGCGTCCTCTGTGTTGAATTAAGAAACGGCGTAGTGGTCCAAGGTTTCCTGATCGAAGGCCAGGCCTAGGCCAGGTTTGTCGGGGACTTCCAGGCTGCCGTTGGCGAAGCGAGGGGTCTCCTCGAAGAGCTTCAGGGTCCAGGGCATGTATTCTACCGTCAGGCCGTTGGGGATGGCGGCCATCAGTTGGATGTGGACCTCCGGCACCAGGTGACTGACCACCGGCATGTTGAACGCCTCGGCCATTGCCGCGGCCTTGCGCCACGGCGTGATGCCGCCAACCCGCAGCAGGTCGATCATCACGATGTCCACCGAGCCGTGTTCGATCAACTGGCGGAACGGGTTGATTCCGTAGACGTACTCCCCGGCGCAGATGGGCGTGTACAGGGCGTCGGCCACCTTGGCCAGCCCTTGATAGTCGTCGTGGGCCACCACGTCCTCCAGCCAGAACAGGTGGTAGTCCTCCACGCGGCGGCCGATGTCGATGGCCCGGTTCACGCTCCAGAGCTGGTTGATGTCGCACATCAGGTCAATGTCGTCGCCCACAGCGTCTCGCAACACCCGGATGCGCTCCACCTCCCGCCCGGCGGTGGGTTCGGCTCCCATCTGGGTCTTCATCTGCCGGAAGCCCTGCTCCACCAGCATCGGGCCGATCTCGGCCAGCCGCTCCACGTTCACCGGGCGCATCAGCGCGCCGCTGGCATAGGTGGGCACACTCTTGCGGTAGCCGCCCAGCAGCGAGCAGACCGACTGGTCCAGTGCCTTGCCCTTGATGTCCCACAATGCCATGTCCACCGCCGCCAGCGCCAGGCTGAGCACGCCACCCGGCCCGGCCCCGCTGGTGGCCTCTTTGAGACGCTCGACGATGGCCTCGATTTCCATCGGGTCCTCGCCCACCGTAAGACCGGCTAGGGCGTCGACCGACGACTTCAAGGCCGGCAATAACGGGCTGGCGTGGAGGGCGGGAATGAAAGTCAGCCCGATGCCCTCGATGCCTTCGTCGGTGGTCATCTCCAGGGTAATGAAGGCGCGCTTCGCTCCGGTGTCGGGCAGGCTGTTGGCCAGCGGATCGTCAGCCGGAGTGAGCAGGACCCGCGTCTGGAATTCGGCGATTTTCATGCGCTTTCACCTGTTCGAGAGTAGGCCGTCGATCAACTATTCCATATCATGCCAGGGAGACAGCCTGAACCCTGAAGAACATTCTAACGCATAACCGCTGTGCGGAGAAAATCGCAATACTCGGATTCCGGCTTAGGCTCAACTTCAAGATTGCAGCAATTTGACGTACTTTGATACCATCAGGGTGCATATAGTTATGTTTGCAACTTCACCGTCTGGCAACCTCTGAAACAGCGTGTACTCCATTGGCCGAGGCATACTAGTACCGTTTCCAGAAAGTCTTACAATCATAAGGGAGATCAGGTAGGCTTGAGTAAAATCCTTTAGCGAGGCCGTACCTGATATGCCTGTCTCCAAATACAAAGTCGAACTGACCCAATCCGAACGCTTCGCTCTGATTGAAACATCCGGCCGTGGCAAGCCGTTGGCCCGCACGGTAAAGCGGGCCCTTGCGCTGTTGAAAGCTGACGAAGGACTCTTAGACCGTGAGGCGGCTGAGGCGGTTTCGCTCAGCGCCGCCACTGTTGCCAGAGTGCGCAGACGGTTCGTCGAGGAGGGGCTGGAAGCCGCAATCAACGACCGGCCACGGTCAGGCCGTGAGCGCAAGCTGAGCGGCAGACAGGAGGCGCACCTCGTCGCCATCGCGTGCAGCAGTCCACCCGAAGGACATGTAAACTGGACGCTCCATCTGCTGGCGGACAAGGTAGTGGCGATGGAGTTTGCCGGGAGCATCTCCCTGGAGACGGTGCGCCAGATACTCAAAAAAACGAACTCAAGCCGTGGAAGAAAAAGGAATGGCGCATCCCCAAGCTGAGCGGGGAGTTCGTGGCCCGGATGGAGGATGTGCTGGACCTTTATCACGAAGAGTACGACCCGGAGCGGCCGGTGGTGTGTTTTGACGAGTCCTCCAAGCAGTTGCTCGAGGATGGGCGGCCTCCCATCAAGGCCGCCCCCGGACGGGTGGAGCGCTATGACACCGAGTACCAGCGAAACGGGACCCGGAACCTGTTCATGTTCTGTGAACCGAAGGGCGGATGGAGACACGTCGAAGTGACCGGGCGCCGCACTGCTGTGGACTTTGCTCACCAGATGCGCTGGCTGGTTGACCAGGCGTACCCCCACGCCAGGGTCGTCCGGCTGGTGTTGGACAATCTCAACACCCACAAGCCCGGCTCGCTCTACGAAGCATTTGGAGCGTCCGAAGCGCGTCGTATAGCCAAGCGTCTGGAGCTGCACCACACTCCCACCCATGGAAGCTGGCTGAACATGGCCGAGATCGAGTTGAGCGTCTTCAGCAGACAGTGTCTGAACCGCCGGGTCGGCGATGAAGTGCTGCTGCGGCAGGAGGTTGCCGCCCTCGAACGCGAGCGCAACGATGCTGGCGCCGTCATAGACTGGCGGTTCTCCACTCAAGACGCCCGCAGTAAACTCCAACATATCTATCCATCAGGATTAAATTGAAACGGTACTAAACTAAAGCCAAGGTGAAATGTACATATCGCTAGACCGCACTGTCGGTCGCCCCCAGTTGGGACGTAAAGGTGAGATGAAGTGCCGTGGAGTCCTTTAGGTCGTCTTCAAGACCCCCGAAATGCACATCCCACCTTGGTATTGGTTTAGTACCGTTTCCAGAAAGTCTTACAATCATAAAGAAGATCAGGTAGGCTTGGGTAAAATCCTTTAGCGAGGCCGTACCTGACATGCCTGTCTCCAAATACAAAGTCGAACTGACCCAATCCGAACGCTCCGCTCTGATTGAAACATCCGGCCGTGGCAAGCCGTTGGCCCGCACGGTAAAGCGGGCCCTTGCGCTGTTGAAAGCTGACGAAGGACTCGCAGACCGCGAGGTAGCTGAGGCGGTTTCGCTCAACGCCGCCACTGTTGCCAGAGTGCGCAGACGGTTCGTCGAGGAGGGGGTGGAAGCCGCAATCAACGACCGGCCACGGTCAGGCCGTGAGCGCAAGCTGAGCGGCAGACAGGAGGCGCACCTCGTCGCCATCGCGTGCAGCAATGCGCCCGAAGGACACGCGCACTGGACGCTCCAGCTACTTGCTGACAAGGTGGTGGCGATGGAGTTTGCCGGGAGCATATCCCTGGAGACGGTGCGCCAGATACTCAAAAAAACGAACTCAAACCATGGAAGAAGAAAGAGTGGTGCATCCCCAAGGTGAGCGGGGAGTTCGTGGCCCGGATGGAGGATGTGCTGGACCTGTACCACGAAGACTACGACCCGGAGCGTCCGGTGGTGTGTTTCGACGAGACCTCCAAGCAGTTGATCGAGGACGTGAGGCCGCCCATCAAGGCCAAGCCCGGACGGGTGGAACGCTATGACACCGAGTACCAGCGAAACGGTACCCGAAACCTGTTCATGTTCTGTGAACCGAAGGGCGGATGGAGACATGCCGAAGTGACCGGGCGCCGCACTGCGGTGGACTTTGCTCACCAGATGCGCTGGCTGGTTGACCAGGCGTACCCCCACGCCAGGGTGGTCCGGCTGGTGTTGGACAATCTCAATACGCACAAGTTGGGCTCGCTCTACGAAGCATTTGGAGCGTCCGAAGCGCGTCGTATAGCCAAGCGCTTGGAGCTGCACCACACTCCCGTGCATGGAAGCTGGCTGAACATGGCCGAGATCGAGTTGAGCGTCTTCAGCAGACAGTGTCTGAACCGCCGGGTCGGCGATGAAGTGCTGCTGCGGCAGGAGGTCGCCGCCCTCGAACGCGAGCGCAACGATGCTGGCGCCGTCATAGACTGGCGGTTCTCCACTCAAGACGCCCGCAGTAAACTCCAACATGTATATCCATCAGGATTAAATTGAAACGGTACTAGGGGTCGTATACGGCTCGATTTATGTTCTTTGTTGCATTGGGTTATCCTTATTCATATGGCTTGGGCTGGACGCATGGCGCTCGGACAATTGGATATCCACTCTGGCGGACGTGGTCGGCGGGTCCTTCGGCATAGCCCTGTTCGCAGCAATCCTGGTGGAGGGATTCATGCTAGCTTGGATGATCCAAAAGAAAATAGAAGACAAGGCGCGTGAAGAGGGCCGTAAAGAAGGGCGGCAAGAAGGGCGGCAAGAACGCGACGGCCAATGGGAGGACTGGATTAGGCGTCGCGACGAAGCCCTAATCAGGGGCGAGGCTTTTGATGAGCCGCCTCCGTCCCGCAGTGGAACAGCTGCGACGCCTGGCCCAAAGTAGCGCGCAAGACGGGAAATGCCGTTCCCGATGATACATCCCGTTGATGCAAAAGGAGGTAGAAAAACAATGACGACGAACAACAACGAGATCAAGGAACTGGTCCGGGAGCGCTACGGCGCCCGAGCCCAGCGGGTCATAGAGCTATCACCGGTCCCGGCAGCCGCCGCGGATCACGCCCACTCCGACGGCTGCGGCTGCGAGACCGCCGCCTGCTGCGGCCCCGAGGACCTCGACCACGCCATGAGGCTCTACAGCGGCGGGCAGTTGGCCGGGCTGCCCACCGAGTCCATCGCCGCCTCGGCCGGTTGCGGCAACCCCACCGCGCTGGCCGGGCTGAAGCCGGGGGAGCGGGTGCTGGACCTGGGATCCGGCGGCGGCATCGACTGCTTCCTGGCGGCCCGCGAGGTCGGCGAGACCGGGCGCGTCACCGGGCTGGACATGACCCCGGCCATGCTGGAACTGGCCCGCAAGAACCAGGGCAACCTCGGGATAGCCAACGTGGAGTTCGTGCAGGGCGAAATGGAGGCCATGCCCCTGCCCAACAACTCCTACGACGTGATCATTTCCAACTGCGTCGTCTGCCTGTCCCCCGACAAGGACGCCGTGTTCGCCGAGAGCTTCCGGGTGCTGGCCCCCGGCGGGCGCATCCATCTGTCGGACGTGGTGGCCCTCACCCCCGAAGGCCCGGCGGTCACCGATGCCGAGTCCTGGGTCTCCTGCACCGCGGGCGCGGAGTACCACGAGGTCTACCTCGGGCGGCTGGAAAAGGCCGGCTTCCGGGACATCGAGATTGAGGACGAAGAGTACAAGTTCCGCGACGAAGACGACGAGAGAGTCCCTACCAACACCGCCAGCTTCAAGGTGACCGCCCGCAAACCGGCGTAACGGGCGGCCGGGTTGACCCCCGACGAGCTTCTGTTCGAGGTGGACACGCCGCTTGGATTCAGCGGTTTGTCCGAATAATTTGGGTTCTCGGCGCTCTCTGCGTTCAATTCGTTCCTTTTACCCGGTATCCGACCGTTGCAGGTTCAGCGCCAGCAACTGCTCCAGTATCGCCGAGCCGGGCGGGCGTTAGAGGTTCTGAAGCAGGAGTTGGATGTTCCAAAAACTCGAGCCAGGTTTAGGAGAGAACATGGCGCCAATCAATGGGGCCGATGAGGCTGCCTTGGAGAGGTCGTATTCAGTTCTGCAGCCGATGGACCCAGCAACCGCCGCAAGGATGCTGAAGGAAGCAAAGCAGGTCATGGACCAACTGGGCGTGGTTTTCTTTCTTCGTCAGGGGACATGTCTCGGTGCAATTAGGGACAACGGATTCATTCCATGGGATGATGACTTGGATTTAAGCTCCGTCATCGGACTTCACGGGCTCACCGAGAATTCAATAGACCGGGTTGTGGCTGCCTTCAGGGACAACGGGTATTTTGCCAAAGTGGAACCCAACGACGACTACATAAGCGTGGCGATGGTGAAGTCCAATATTAGGACGGATTGGATCTGCCATCGGATCGTCGACGACAACATAATTCAGTACCCTGGGGTCCGAATCCCCGTCGGACTGGTCACTCAACTGAAGGAAATTGACTTCATCGGTGAGAAGTTCCTTGTGCCAGATCCACCGGAAGAATACCTGCGGTGCAAGTATGGCGCCGATTGGATGACTCCTAAGAGGACCGGGTACGAGAAGGATATCCTGGAATTGGTCCCGGAAAGCCCAATCTCAGTGCGAGCCATCCCGCAATCGGACGATAGCCGGGTCCGGGTTCTTGACCAAGCCGGCGGACCAGTATCCGGCGCGGAAGTCATGGTCACCGGACTAGGCAGTTACCGGACTAACGAGCAGGGCTACGCGATTATTGGTCTGCCTCGTGGCGACTGGTACGCGTTGATTATCAGATACGGCGATCACGAGGAAGTGCTCTACCAAGAGAAGCTGGCCAAAGGCGAAAGCTACGTCTATAACCCAGACCCATTAACCGCTTCAGGACGGCTCTGCGTTTTATCGCCGGAGTGAACTCGCTGGGGAGGCTGGTATTTTTCTACTCCCTAGGATTTATTCCTTGCCCAATCAATCGGAGAAGTCATATCAGCGCCTCGATTTAGGCAGCAATAAGGCGCTGGGAATCATTTAGCCTCCCAAGTTGACACCTCCAATCAATTAAGGTATTGATATAGGCGGATACATACTTACAGTCTGGCCGTAGCCCTTTTTACCGTGGGAATCGGAATCTCTGGATGCTTTGATGGCGCTTCATGGACGTGGGTTTCCGGTTCAACCTTCGTTTTGGGCGCTTCGGACGGTTCGGCTCGCCCACGAAGCGTCATCAGGGGTCCCTACTTGGCCACCTCCTCCGATTCCCCTAGCCCACTGGGACCCTATCCGAATTTCCGAGGCTCCTTAAAGGCAACCAAGGCCTGCTGTGTCTTGTGTTTAAGGCTCCCGTTGGAGGTATCCATGCCCGACCGGACCGTAGAATATTTGTCCTCCTTGTACGGTGGATTTTGGGACTTTGAAGTCAAAGACTTTTGTTACATGACCAACCCCTTTTTCCCTCCCGAGGCTCTCTTGGAGGACTTGGGCACACACTTGACTGAATTGGTCAAGGCTTATCCATCGACCAACTGGTATGTATCATCATTACTGGCGGGCCCTTTGGGATTAACCGAGCAGGAGGTGGTGGTCGGAAACGGCGCCAGCGAATTGATAGACATTTTGGTCAATCGATTCGTCCGGAACCTGGCCATCCCTGTGCCTACGTTCAATGAGTTTACCAACCGAGCCAAGACCTTGGGCAGGAAAGTCAGCCCCTTCCGCCTTCGTGACGAATTCAAACTCGACCCGGAAGCGTTTGTCCGGCACGTAAGAAAAACGCGGGCCAATGCGGCTGTACTCATCCGGCCCAACAACCCCACCGGGTCCCTTATCTCCAAATCTGACCTTGCCTTTTTGCTGGAAGACCTCAGGGACCTGGACCTGGTGCTGGTGGATGACTCGTTTATTGAGTTCGTAACCGCGGAATCGGATCAGGCTGCATTGAACTTGGTATTCGAATTTCCGAACTTGGTCGTGTTGAAGAGCCTGTCCAAGAATTACGGAATTCCGGGGCTTCGTTTGGGGTATGCTGTATCCGGGAATAGTGAGCGCGTCAAGCAGTTGCGACAGGACCTCCCCATCTGGAACATCAACTCTTTAGCCCAGTTCTTCTTACGCCATTACGGAGAGTACCAAGAGGAGTTCACGGTTTCGTGCTTAAAGGTGCTGGAAGCGACCCAGCGGCTGTTTCAACAACTTCGCGGAGTGCCCTACCTTTATCCCTTCCCCACCGAAGGCAACTTCGTCTTGTGCCGGGTTCTCTACGGCCTAACCGGAGAGGAATTAACTTCATCCCTTTTCGAGCAGCACAATATTCTGGTCAACAATTGCAGTGGAAAGGAGGGGCTGGAGGAGCCTTACATACGAATTGCTTCCCGCACCCAAGCGGACAATACGGCTCTAGTAGCTGCCTTACAGGGACTATATGCCGAACTATCTCTCGGACATCCGGATTACACCAGTGGAGGTAGAGGATGAAGGCGGTAATCCTCGCTGCGGGCATGGGCACCCGATTGCGCCCCATCACGATGTCCGTTCCAAAATGTCTGGTCCCGGTCAATTCCAAGCCCATCCTGGAGCATCAGTTGGAGGCATTGTTGGCAGCAGGTGTCCGAGACGTAATCCTAGTGGTGGGCTATCTTTCGGAATTGCTTTCTGACAAGTACGGAACCAGATATCGTGGCATGAACATCCACTACGTTCAGAATCATATTTATGACCGCACTAACAACATTTACTCCCTGTGGTTGGCGCGACAGTGCCTAGATGACCAAGTTCTCTTGCTAGAGGGGGATCTGGTTTTTGAACCTGAACTGTTAGAGAGACTAGCCCAGACTCCGGAACCGGACGTTGCTATCGTAGAAAGATTTCAGCCTCACATGGATGGGACGGTTATCCAGGCCAATGGCCTTTGGGCTAGCAGGATGGTCCTTAAAGCACACCAAGAGAATAACTTTGATTATGCGTCCGCTCTCAAAACAGTAAATATCTATAAACTCTCCCAAGAGACCGTACAGGACAAAATAGTTCCTAAACTGGATTCCTACGTGGCGCAGCAACGGTACGACCAATATTATGAGGCGGTCTTCGCCGACCTGATATCTCGGGGTTCAATGCGTTTGGCTGTTCTCTGTGCTGCACCCATTAGATGGGCGGAGATTGATACTTTAGAAGACCTCCAAGCAGCTGAAAAACTTTTCGCTGTAGAAAATATTAATCCCGGGAAAGCTCGGCAATAAGGCTGTTTTCGCCCACCAATCCGCCGGAAACCGGCAGGCGTTTCATGTCGGCCAACCCTTCGACACAGGAGAAGGCGCATTTTGGAAAACGTTAAGGCATGGTCCCAGCCCAGCGCCATCGATTATTACGCTAAACATCGTCGTGAAGTGTCCGACCTTTACCCGTCGGAGCGAGTTTTTTTGCCTAGAGTTCTGTTTCCGGGGATTAAAGTACTAGATGTGGGATGTGCCTCTGGCGGATTCTTCAACATCATGCGCACCCTGGAACCAACCATTGACTATACTGGAATAGACATAGCCGAGCCCGCCGTCGACCTGGCGCGCCAGACTTATCCGGAAGCCCGGTTTGAGGTCACCGATGGGGTGACAATTCCTTTCGTTGACGGGGCCTTCGACTTGGTTCACTGCACCAGTGTGCTGGTTATCGAGCCTCGATACCGGGAGGTATGGAAGGAGATGTACCGAGTAACCAGCAGGTTCGTTTTGGCAGACGTGCGCCTGTTAAAGGATATCGAAGGACAGCAGGGTCTCCAAGATTCTCACTATCGAATCCAATTCGACGGGCAGCACCAAGAAGCGGTAGTTCCCTATGTAGTGAGCGACGCCGATGAGGTGGTGAATGGTTTATTAAACCTGGACCCCCGCCCGCGAGCTTTGAGAGGCACCGGCTATTTCCATGAGGTCTCGGAGATGGCAGATACTCCCTACTCCCAAGTCTGTATGTCAATATTGCTGGTGGAAAAGGGAGATTTGGCGACGACTCGAACTATATTGGACCTAGACGACTTACCACTAGAGTTCTCGGCTTTTCCTGTTTAAGACGGCAAGTAAAGAATAGAACCACCGTTTGGCCGGAGTGATATGCTGGGGATAGGCTCGCGTGTGGTCATGCTTCCCCTCTCCGGGCCGCTGGCTGAGGCCGGGCGGCTACCACATCTTGATGCGCTTGTAGGCTTCCGCGTAGCGGAGGCCAACCTTCTTGGCGGTTTCCTCGCGTCCCAGGGGGAAATACTTGTCGGCGTCTTCCTCGCTTAGCTGGGACTTGTGGGCTTTCAACGCCATGATGGCGGTGTCCATGTGGCTGGCCACGTCCACGAAATGGTCGGAGCCCTGCTCGCCGCCTCCGATCCACACCTCCTTCACCTTGTGGGGCTCCAGCCCCTCTTCGAGCATTTCCGGGAACGTCAGCCGGTCGCGGGCGGTGGGAAAGACGGCGGCCATCGTGGCTTCCCCGGCGGCCAGATGATCGGGGTGGCTGATGTAGAAATCTTCCATCGGCCGCCGGACCGGACTTTCGGCGATGACCACGTCGGGGCGGTGCCGCCGGATCTCACGGGCCAGGTCTTTGCGGAGGGCCATCGTCGGTTCCAGGTGAGCGTCGGGGTATCCGAGGAACACCACCTCTTTCACGCCCAGAAGTCGGGCCGCTTCCCGCTGCTCCTCCTGGCGAATTTTCACCAGCTTCTCGCTGGTCATTTCCGGGTCGGAGCTGCCTTTACTGCCGTCGGTGCACATCACGTACACCACCTCCCAACCCTCGGCGCACCACTTGGCGACGGTCCCGGCGCACATCCACTCGGCATCGTCGGGATGCGCCACGACTACCATCCCCCGACAATACGGCTCCGTCTGTTCTGACATAAGACCTGCCCTCCAAATTCAAGTCGGGCGGTCGCCCCGCAGGCCCGGCCGCCTCTGTTACTATTTTACATGGATATACAGGATGCGCAGGATTATGGCTATGGCCAGACTGTGGGCGATGACCGTGGAGTTCGACAAAATCGAGGCGGGCGACCAGTTGCCCGTGTTGGTCAAGTGGGAGACGGAGCACACCATCCGCCGCTTCGACGGCCCCGACGGTCCAGGCGGGGACGAGCTGCCCGAATTCCTCCCCGATGCGGTTATAGACGCTTACGTCGCCGAGTTGCTGGAGAAGGCGTTTCCCTACGAGCGCGTCCACGCTGAGGGCAGCGGGTTCGATGTCACGCGGCTGAAGCCGGTGCGTCTCGGCGATACGACCGGTATATCGGGCCAGGTGGCGGGCAAGCGGGAATCGGACGGGCGCAGTTTGGTCGATTGCGAGATCGTGGTCGAAGTGGACGGGGGCGGAGTTGCCGCCACCGCCCGCGCCGTGGTTGTCTTTTAGCCGCAGAGCACACAGAGAGCACAGAGTTTATTCTTGTTTTTCTCTGCGGTTAATCCTGGTCTTCCAGCTTGACCGGGTTGCTCAGCAGGCCGATGCCCGGAATCTCGACCTCAATCAGGTCGCCTTCCTTCAGGCCCGTGGTGACGCCGGTGGAGCCGGAGAAGACCAGGTCGCCGGGATGCAGCGTCACCTGCTGGCTGATGTAGCTGATGATCTCGGCGAAGGTGAACAGCATTTCCTCGGTGCGGCCGTGCTGCACTTCCTCGCCGTTGAGCCGGACGATCATCTCCAGCTTCTGCGGGTCCACGCCGGTCTCGATCCAGGGCCCGACCGGGGCGAAGGTGTCGCTGCCCTTGGCCCGCCAGAAGGTCCAGTCGTCTTTCTGCCAAGCGCGCTCGCTAACGTCGTTGCCGCAGGTGTAGCCCAAGATGTAGGCCCCGGCCTCCTGGGGACTGACCCGGCGGCAAGCCTTGCCGATGACGGCCACCGCCTCCCCCTCGTAATGGACCTCCCCGTCGGTGTCGTAGGGAAGCACGATGCTCTCGCCGGTCGAGGTCAGCGAGCCGCGGGCCTTGATCCAAGGCTCCGGGTGTTCCGGTATGTGGGGGTCTTCGTCCCCCAGGACGCCGGCGGCGAATTCCAGATGATTGGCGAAGTTCAGCCCCGGCATCCAGATCTCGGTGGGATCGGTGGGCGGCAGCAACTCCACGTCGGCCAGGGCGTACTTCGTGCTGGTCAGCTCGAAGGAGCCGTAGATGGCGCCGTCGATCTCCACCACCTCATCGTCCTGGACCACGCCGTGGGCCTTGCGGCCGTTGTGGCGAAATTGCGCGATTTTCATTTTTGGGACTACCCTCCGGTTGGGCTATGGGGTGCATGGATTGTACCATTCCCCACATGTCAAAAACCGCGCCTGGCTCCGTCCGCAGTATGCGGCTAGCGGCTATAGCCCGACGACCGGTCCTCCGTGGGCCACGACTGCGCGTTCCCGGCGATGTGTTCCAGCAGGAAGGAGAAATCGCGGTAGGCTTGCAGGTGGCTCAATTCGCCCTCCAGCCGACGAGCGCGGTCTTGCAGCGCCGACAGGTCGTGTCGCCAGTCCTCGCGGTCGGCGTAGCCCAGGCCGCTGTAGCGGTCGGCCGACAGCGCCACGATCGCGCCGAACCGGAGCATCGCGTCGGCGGACTCCCAACTGGTCACCCCGCCTGTCCGCACGTCGGCGTGCTGGCTGTTGGACATCCCGGTTTTCGGCGTCAGCCACCGCAGTTCGATCTCGCCTAGCTTGGCATCCTCCAGTAGTCGGCTATGAAGCTCCAGTTCGTAGAAGACAGTGGTGGCCGCCCCCGAGGGTATCTCGGCGAACTCTTTGCGGTCTTGGGTGAACGTCTCGTCGGGCGTGACCCGGTTTTCGTAGCCGATGATGCGCCACGACGCTACGGTTTGGGGGTCCCAGATTATTTGGGCGCGGGTCTGGTCGGCGAAGGGGGCCGACAGCGCCAGCCAGTTCTCGCGGGCGAAGGTCGAGCGGGCCTGCCCGGTGTCGCTGAGGTAGCGGTACCAGCCGTTGCCGTGTTGGGCGATCTGCTCCAAGAGATAGTCGTTATAGTTCTCGATGCCCACCCCGACGGTGATGATGCGCAGCGGGTTCCGGCTGTCGGCGTCGTAGGCCGATTCCAGGATGCTGAAGGGGTTGGTGGCGTCGACGTTGGCCACGCCGTCGGACATCACGATGATGTAATTGTAGGCGTCCGGGCGGTCCCGCCGGGCTTCGTCGGCAAGGCGCACGCCGAGGTCCAGCCCGGCCTGAACGTTGGTGCTGCCGTGGGGACTCAACTGCGAGATGGACCATTCCACCTCCCGGTGGTTGGGGCGCTCGTGCTTCACGGTCAGTTGCCGGATCACGTCGTCGGTGAAGTGGACCACGGCGATGCGGTCGCGGCGGCCCAGGCTGCGCCGGATGGTCTCTGCAGCTTCGCGGGCGATGGCCACCCGGTTGCCGTCGGCCATGGAGCCCGAAGCGTCCAGCACCAGGGTCACGTTCAGGGGGGTGTCGTCCCTCAGCTCCGGCGCTTGAAAAGCTACGCGGGCCAAGTACATCGAGCCGTCCAGCGGGTGCGGCATGACGTCTGTGTAGATGGCGAACCGGTCATCCTGGGCCGGGGGCGGGTACTGGTAATCGAAAGCGTTGGTCCATTCCTCGGCCCGCACCGACGCCGGGTCCACGTCGTAGCCCTCCCGCGCCCAGTTCAGGGCCAGTTGGTACGAAGTCCGGTCGGTGTCCAGGCTGAAGGTGGAGACGTTGTCGTCGCGCGTGTCCACGAAGGGCTGCCGCGCATAGTCCCGGAAGGTGGTGGCCGAAGGCGGCTCCTGTTGGGCGGGAGCGCCAGCCGGAGCCGGCTCCGGCTCCATAAGCGCAGATTCCTGCTGGGCCTGCCTCGATCCACTCATTGCCTGGGCCGGTGCTGCTGTGGCTTGCGGCGCTGTCGTAGCGGCGGCGGCTGGAAACGTTGTCGGCTGCGAGGCCTGGGTTGCCGTGGTCGTCCAGGCAGGCGCCGCTAGCGTCGGCGTCGGAGCTGGCAGCGTCGTGCTTTGATAAGCCGGGGCGGCGGCGGTGGCAGCCGGAGCCTGAGTCGAGGCGAGTGGCGCCCGAGCTTGGGGCGCCGAGGTTGCGCCGACGGGATCAACAGCGCTGGCAGGTCCATCACGTTCGGCAGGCCCCGAGGCAGGAACTGCCGCCGGAGTAGCTTCCTCCGAAAAAGGTCGTGCATAGGGGTCGTCCCCGCCGCCGTTGTCCGTGGCCAGCCACACCGACGCCGCGGCTACCACCGCCACTACCGCGACCACCGTCATCGCCACCGCCGGCGTCCAGCGGCGTTCGGCCGCCGGAAAAAACCAGTCGCGAAACCAGCCGAACCTGGGCGGAGCGGCCTGCTCCCCCAGTCGGCTCTCCAGCCGGTCCCACGTATCGCCGGGTGCGTGAAGATCGTCGGACTCGGCGGAAAAATGCTCTTGAAGGATGTGCTCGATTTCCTGTTCCGGCGTTTCGTTAGAGGCCATTGTCGTCCCCCTGCCTGCCGCGGATTTCCTGCAACCGCTCTCTCAGCTGCTGGTGCGCCCGGTGCAGCCGCGACTTGACCGTGCCCTCCCTGATTCCCATCGACCTGGCCACGTCGGGCACGGTCAAGTCGGCGAAGTACCGCAACACCACCACCTGCCGTTGCTCCGGGGACAACACGGACAAGGCTTGGCGCACCGCCTGACGGTCCTCCCGCACTTCAGCGATTTCCTCCGGGCCTTCGGTCTCGGCGGGCCAGTCCGATTCTTCCATCGGCACGGTGGCGACCAGCCGCCTGCGTCTTTGGGTCAAGACGGCGTTCACCAGAACGCGCATCAGCCAGGGTTTGAAGGGCCGTCCTCGTTTGAACCCCCGGATTCCTTGCCAAGCGTTCAGGAAGGCTTCCTGCACCTGTTCCTCGGCCAGGGAGCGGTTGCCGGTCATCATGTAGGCCGTGCCGTACAGCACGTCTTTGTATTGTTCCACCAAATGGCGGAAAGCGTCGCGGTCGCCGCGCTGGCAACGTAGAACGGCGTCGTCTTCGGTCATAGGCCGCCCCCTGGGCTGTTAGTTGGGCCTCCGCGTCTACCGGATAATATGCAGGTTCCCCGCAAATCGTTCCATCGGGGGATTTTCACCGCAAAGAGCGCAGAGAACGCAGAGTTAAACTGGTATACAATACTGTCGGCTTGAATATGCCCGCAGCTTTAGAGGAGCAGTCGTGAAGCTAGGATTCTTCGTTACCAACCAATACCTCCCCGGCGAGTCCATGCCGCAGAAGATTCACGAAAGCGTGGAGCAGGTGCGGGCCGCCCGCGACGCCGGGTTCAGCCTCATCGCAACCGGGCAGCACTACCTCGCGGCCCCCTACCAGATGAGCACCGTCTTTCCGCTGATGGCGCGCTTGGCCGCCGAGGCCGGCGACATGCAGGTGGCGGCTACCGTCATCCTGGTGCCGTTGCACAATCCAGTGGAATTGGCCGAGAGCATCGCCACCCTCGACTGCATCACGGACGGCCGGTTCGTGTTTGGGATCGGGTTGGGCTACCGCGACGAGGAATACACCGCCTTCGGCGTGCAGCGCTCCGAGCGGGTGGGACGGCTCCACGAGTCGATGGACATTGTCAAGCGGCTGTGGACCGAGGACGAAATGGAGTACGAAGGCAAGTATTACACCGTGCCCCGGACGCAGTTGATCACCAGACCGGTGCAGCAGCCCCACCCGCCCATCTGGGTCGCCGCCAACAACGACGTGGCCATCCGCCGCGCCGCCCGCTGGGGCTACCCTTGGCTCATCAACCCCCACGCCACCGTGCAGATGGTGGCGGGCCAATGGGCGAAGTACAAAGATGCGCTACAAGAGGCCGGCAACCCCGTGCCAGACGACCTGCCCATGATGCGGGAGATGTACGTGGCGGCGGACCGGGAAACGGCCTACATCGAGAGCCAGCCTTACCTCGAAGGCAAATACGCCGCCTACGCCGCTTGGGGCCAGGATAAGGCCCTCCCCGGCGAGGAGAGCTTCATCATCCCCTACCAGGACCTGGCCAGGGACCGTTTCCTACTCGGTTCGCCCGGCGACGTGGTGGCGGAACTGAAACGTTACTCCGAAGACTTGGGCGTGAACATGATGATCTTCCGGATGCAGTGGCCCGGTATGCCCCAAGAGCAGGTGCTCCGGCAGATCGAGCTGCTGGGCAGCGAAGTCATCCCGCAGGTGGCGGATTTCTAGCCCTTCCGCAACAGACGGCGCGTGTTATCATCAACCCCGCAATCCGTATCCGGCCCAAGCCGGAGGCCCGCAATGACAACGACCACCACCAAAATGCTCCCCTACAACCGGGGAGCGGATATTGACTGGGGCAGTCTGGAATACGACCCGGACGAGCTCAAGACGCGCGATATGCTTCAAGATTCGGTGCTTCAGGAAATTGGCCACATACTGTCTTCCCGCTTCACCGGCTTCAGTGGGCGAAGCGCCAGCCTGTTCAGCGCCGGCACCATCATCTGCTACAACCCCAACGACCTGAACGTTCGGGTGCAGCCGGACTACTACGTGGCCTTCGGTGTTGACGAGGACTCAATCCGTCGCCGCCGTCTCTACCTCCCTTGGGAAGTGGGTAAGCCCCCCGACTTTGCCTTGGAAGTGGCGTCCCCGGAAACCTACCGCAACGATCTTTACCGCAAACCTGGCATCTATGCCCAAATCGGCATACCCGAATACTGGCGTTTCGATTCCACTGGCGGCAGGCTGTACGGGCAGCCGTTGGCCGGCGACCGCTTGGAGGATGGGGTGTACCAGCCGATCTCCCTGACAACCGAGCCTGACGGTGTGCTGAAGGGGTACAGCGAGGCGCTGAAGTTGAGCCTGTGCTGGTTCGAGCAAGACAACCGGCTGGTATTCTACGACCCGGCTACCGGCAATTACCTGAGAAATCTCCCACAAGAGCAGGCAGCCCTCGAGGCGGAGCGTAGGGCAAGAGAAGCCGACCAGGCAGCCCTCGAGTCTGAACGGAGGGCACGGGAAGCCGACCAGGCCCGCATCCGGCAACTCGAAGAGCAACTGCGCCGCCTGCAATCGGGAGACTGATTCCTCGTACTGCCTGCGTATCCTTGAGAAGGTGATATAAAGTTGGTTCCTCCCGGCGACATCGGCCCTCTCCCCATCTGGGTTGGCGTTTACGTCCTGCTGGCGCTGGCGCTGACCGCCGGCGGCTATGCGTTCTACCACCGGGTGGTCCACCTGGTGCTGCAAGGAAAGCCCGCGCCGCGTTTCGACCGGCCCCTGGAGCGGCTTTCCGGCGCGATGGTCATCGTGCTGGGGCAGAAGAAGGTGCTGCAACGGGTCCCCTTCGGCGACTGGGCCGGCTTGGGACACGCCGCCATCTTTTGGGGCTTCCTGACCTTTATGCTGTCCTACGCCATATTCATTTTCGGCGCGTCGGCGTGGAGTCATTTCCCGGAGTGGCTGCTGACCGAGACCGGCGCGATGGTCTACAGCAGCTATCTTGACATCCTGGCCGCGGTGCTGCTGGCGGTGCTGATCTGGGCGGCCGCCCGCCGGTGGCTGGTAAGGCCCCGGCGGCTCAGCTTCGACCTGACCCGCAACCCCGACTCCATCATCATCGTCGGGATGATTGCCGGGCTGATGGCCTCCACCCTGTTGACGCACAGCTTTTACGTCGCTCAGGGCGGGACCGGGCCGGAAGCAGACGTCATCATCGGCGGTGCGTTGGGACGGCTGTTCGTTGACTGGGGCATCAGCGAGTCCGCCGCTAACGTTTTGCAGGGCGTGTTCTGGTGGACGCACCTGGGCATCATCCTGTTCTTCACGGTGTACATCCCCTTCTCCAAGCATATGCACATGGTGGCGGCGCCGCTAAACGCTTTCTCCCGTTCGCTGGAGCCGCGGGGCGCGTTGCCGGCAATGGACCTGGAGAACACCGAGCGGTTCGGCGCGGCGCGGGTGCAGGACTTCACTTGGAAGCAGCTTCTCGACGGCTACGCCTGCGCCGTCTGCGGTCGCTGCTCCGACGTGTGCCCGGCCAACGTGACCGGCAAGCTGCTGTCGCCGATGCACATCGTCGAGAACCTGAAAGACCACATGGTCGAGATCGGCCATCAAGGGCCGCGTAACGCCGAACACGTCGAGCCATCACCCATCCTGAACAACGCCATTCCCGAAGCCGCCATCTGGGACTGTCTCAACTGCGGCGCCTGCATGGAGGAATGCCCGGTCACGGTGGAGCATGTTCCGACCATTATGGATATGCGCCGCTACATGGTGCTGGAAGAATCCAACGCCCCTGAAACCGCCATGAACGCCCTCATCAGCCTGGAGCAGCGGGGCCACCCTTGGCGCGGCACCCAGTTCGCCCGCACCGACTGGGCCGAGGGGCTGGACGTGCCGACCCTGGCGGAAAAGCCCGGCGCCGAGATTCTTTTCTGGGTGGGCTGCACCCCGGCCTTGGAGCAGCGCAGCCAGGCCGTGGCCCGCTCGATGGTCAAGGTGCTGAAATCCGCCAAAGTCGATTTCGCCATCTTGGGCGACGAGGAAACATGCACCGGCGACCCGGCCCGGCGCATGGGCAACGAGTACCTGTTCCAGATAATGGCGGGGCAGAACATCGAGACCCTGAACCGCTACAACGTCAAGAAGGTCGTCACCATCTGCCCCCATTGCTTCAACACCATCAAGAACGAGTACCCGCAGCTTGGCGGCGACTTCGAGGTGATGCACTACAGCCAGTTCGTGGACGGGCTGATTCGGGAAGGCCGGATCAAGCCGGTGAAGATGATGGACGTGACCGTGGCCTACCACGACTCGTGCTTCTTGGGGCGGCACAACGGGGTGTACGACGAGCCCCGCAACGTGGCCCGCGCCATCCCCGGCCTGAAGCTGGTGGAGATGGGTTCGCGCTGCCGTGAGCGCGGGTTCTGTTGCGG
This sequence comes from Dehalococcoidia bacterium, assembly GCA_965197575.1. GTDB lineage: Bacteria > Chloroflexota > Dehalococcoidia > Lucifugimonadales > UBA3495 > VXOI01. The sequence continues at coordinate 2,338,786 of OZ240214.1, read as the reverse complement.
CGCGGGCGGCGGCCACATGTGGATCGAGGAAAGCCAGGGAACGCGGGTGAACCACACCCGCACCGAGCATTTCCTGGAGACCGAGGCCCAGACCGTCGGCGTGTCCTGCCCCTTCTGCCTCCAGATGATGTCCGAGGGTATTCAGGCCAAGGGGCTGGAGGGCGAGAAGGAGTCGAAGGACGTGCTGGAGTTGCTTTCGGAAAGCCTGGAGGACCCGTCGGCCAATTCCCCCTCTCCCAGCGGGAGAGGGTCGGGGTGAGGGAGAAAATCTTGCATTCTGGCCGCTTTGCAATTGGAGGGAGCTTATGCCCATCGACGAAGTTAGCATTTCGCGCAGTTGCGGTACCTGCGGAGCAGAGATCGAGACCGTGGCGGTCAAGAAGGACAACATGATGCTCAGCACGACGGCGTTGGTCTGGTGCTCCGCCTGCGAGGCCGAATGCCCGGAGGTGCGGGACATCGCTGGCCGCGCCGAACTGGTCCGGCAGGAGCAGGCCAGCTACCCGCAAAGCACCATAGCCGTACCCTTCGGGTCGCGTCCCGCTTCCGGAGGCTGAAATGGCCGGTCAAGAAGCGGTGTTGGTCCTCACCGGCAACCTATTTTTCCTGCCCCGCATCGAGGCGGCAGCCGAGCATTTCGGACTGGAAGCGTTGCAGGCCAGTTCGCCGGAAGCTCTGCTGGAGGCGGCCGAGTCGCGCAGCGTCTCCTTGGTGCTGGTCGACCTGGAAATGGACGAGGCAGTGTGGGTCGGCGCGCTGGAGCAGTTCACCGCCGCCCTGAAACCCGCCGCAGGCTCCTCAGAAGACACGGGGCCGCCGGTCATTGCCTACGGGCCCCACGGGGAGCCGGAAACCCTGCGGAAGGCGCGGGCTTTGGGCAGCGATGCCGTCATCATCAAGCGAGACTTCTCCGAGCGCCTGCCCGAGCTGCTGGAAACCCGGGGCCGGGCGTTCCTCCGCGGTCCAGGACCGGAAGCCGACAGCCCGCAGCCGGGGTAGCTCGTGCCCGCCCCTTCCGCGTCGCCCTCGCCTTGGGGGCGCTCTTAGTCGTGTTCTCCCTGCTGTGGCCGCAGTTGGAAAAGAGGATGGTGTTCTTCCCCCAGTCCGAGGTCCTGTACACCCCGGAGCAGGTGGGCTTGGACTACGAAGACGTATTCTTCGCCACTGGCGACGGGCTCACGCTCCACGGTTGGTTCGTGCCCGCCCCTGACGGAAACCATGAAAACGCGCCCACTTGGCTCTGGTTCCACGGCAACGGCGGCAACATCGGGCACCGGGTCGAAGAACTGGCGTTGCTGCACCACCGGCTTCGGGCGAACTTCTTTCTGTTCGACTACCGCGGCTACGGCCGGAGCGAAGGCAGACCGTCGGAGGCCGGGACTTACCGCGACGCCAGGGCCGCCTTGGCCTGGCTGGAAGCTCGCGGCGACCTCGACACGAGCCGGGTATTCTACTTCAGTCATTCGCTGGGGGCGTCGGTGGCGGTGGAACTGGCCACGGTCCGGCCTCCCAAGGGCCTGGCGCTGGTCTCGCCCTTGTCCTCAATCCGTGACATGGCCGACCTGACCCCATATTTCCGGCCCTTTAGCTGGCTCGTGCGAGGCCACTACGACTCCATTGACCGCATTGGGCGGTTATACACCCCGCTCCTGGTGCTGCACGGAGACCTGGACCAGTTGGTGCCCATTGCCCAGGGCCGAAAGGTGTTTGATGCGGCCAACGGCCCCAAGAAGTTCGTCACGGTCGTTGGCGCGGGTCACAACGACACCTATATCGTCGGCGGCGAGGCGTTCCTGGGGGCTTTGGCGGAGTTCCAGGACGAGTTCTCCTAGACCCCGGAGATGATCTCGGTCTCGTAGTCCAGCAGTTCCAGGTCCCGGCGCGACTCCTCCACGAACGACACGACCCGGCTCAGCATGGCATTCGCATGGCCCGAATCGTTGCTGACGCAGCATACGCCGAGGGTCAGCCGCTGCCACAGGTCGGCGTCCTCCACCTCGGCCACCGACACGTTGAACCGGTTCTTGATCCGGTCGATCAGCGAGCGGGCAGTCTGCCGCTTCTCCTTGAGACTCCCCGCCTCGGGCAGATGGAGCGTCAACTTGCATACCCCTACGTGCATTCCGCGCCCTCCTATAGACGCCTGCCACGGCCAACCGTTACCGTTATTCCAGGGCTGCCGATGCCCCCGCGGTTCCGGTAGCCGCCGACGGACCGGAATCGCCTAACTCGCCCGGTTGTCCTTGACTGGGCTTGAGGGCCATTATAGATTAGTGGCGCAATCCGGGCCGAAGGGACGGACTATCCATGATTGGCGACCCGTTTCCATCACAGCAAGAGCGCGGGGAAGTACCGGAGGTGGTGGTCAGCCGCCTCCCACAATACCTGCGCATCCTCAACCGGCTGATGGAAGACGGCATCATGGTGGTCAGCTCCCAACAATTGGGAGACAAACTCCAGGTTACCCCGGCCCAAATCCGCAAAGACCTCAGCTATTTCGGACGCTTCGGCAAGCAGGGGCGCGGCTACAGCGTACGCGATTTGCTGGACCGGCTGCGGCAAATCCTGGGAGTGAACTCTTACTGGAACGTAGCCGTGGTCGGCGTGGGACGGTTGGGCCGGGCCATCCTCAACTACCCCGGCTTCAACCCCGACGGCTTCCACTTGGTGGCGGCATTCGACGTGAATCCCGGCGTCGTCGGCGAAGAGGTGGGCGGGCTGACGGTGAATGCGCTAGCCGACCTGCACCGCGTCGCCGTCGAGAAGAAGATCAGCATCGCTATTGTGGCGGTCCCGGTGTCCCAGACGCAAGAAGTGGTGGACCAACTGGTGGCCTGCGGGGTGCGGGCCATCCTGAACTACGCGCCCATCGCGCCCTACGTGAGGGAAGGGGTCAGGATTCGGAACATCGACCCGGTGCTGTCGTTGCAGTCGATGACCTACTACATCAACAACGGCGACATGGACTAGCCGTCGGCTGGTCCGATTGGCTAGCCGCCCGCGCCTTGTTGCGGCGGTAGCCCGGCCCCCGGCCGCGGCCGTCTCCGCCGCACCAGGTCCAAGCGCACCTGCGCCCGGCGCAACGAGGCCATCGCCTGTTGCAAGTCCATCTCCGACTGCTGGTTGTCGACCCGGTCCTGAGCCTGGCGCATCGCTTCCTGGGCCCTCGTCTCGTCGATTTCCTCGGAACGCTCGCAGGCGTCGGCCAGGATGCTCACCCGGTTGGCCAGCACCTCCATGAAGCCGCCGGTGACCGCCAAGTAAGTGTCTTCGCCGCCCTTCCTGATAGTCAACTCACCGGGCTGCAACATGGTCATCAGCGGCGCGTGATGGGGCAAAATCCCCAACTGCCCGTCGATCCCCGGAGCGATCAGCACGTCCACCTCGTCCCCATAAACCCGGCGCTCCGCCGTAATTATTTCCAGAATCATCGGCATGATCGTGCCCCCTACCCCTGGGCGCGCATTTCGGCGGCGCGTTCTACGGCTTCGTCGATGGTGCCTACCATGTAGAAGGCTTGCTCCGGGAGGTCGTCGTGCTGGCCGGCGAGGATTTCGGAGAAGCCGCGCACCGTCTCTCGCAACGGCACGTATTTGCCCGGCTGGCTGGTGAAGGTCTCGGCTACGAAGAAGGGCTGGGTCAGGAACCGTTGTATCTTCCGGGCGCGGAACACCGTCATCTTGTCCTCTTCCGACAGTTCCTCGATGCCCAGAATGGCGATGATGTCCTGTAGCTCCCGGTAACGCTGCAACACCTGTTGCACGCCCCGCGCCAGCCGGTAGTGCTCCTCGCCGACAATCCGAGGCTCCAGAATCCGGGAGTAGCTGGCCAGCGGGTCCACCGCCGGGTACAGGCCCTGGGCCGCCAGCGACCGCTCCAGCGACACTACGCCGTCAAGGTGGCCGAAGGTGGTCACGATGCCGGGGTCGGTGTAGTCATCGGCGGGAACGTAGATGGCCTGGAACGACGTGATGGAGCCGCCTCGGGTGGAGGTGATGCGCTCTTGGAGCGCGCCCATCTCGGTGCTCAACGTCGGCTGGTAGCCCACCGCCGAGGGCATCCGGCCCAGCAGCGCCGACACTTCCATGCCCGCCAGGATGTAGCGGTAGATGTTGTCTACGAACAGGAGAACGTCCTGGTTCTGCTCGTCGCGGAAATACTCCGACATGGTGAGGCCGGTCAGCCCGATGCGGGCCCGCACGCCGGGAGACTCGTTCATCTGGCCGAACACGAGGACGGTGCTGGAAAGCACCCCGGAGTCCTGCATTTCATGCCAGAGGTCGTTGCCTTCCCGCGACCGCTCGCCCACCCCGGCGAACACCGACACGCCTTGGTGCACCGCGCCGATGTTGCGGATGAGTTCCTGGATGATGACGGTCTTGCCCACGCCCGCGCCGCCGTAAGCGCCGATCTTGCCGCCCTTCATAAACGGCGTTATCAGGTCGAACACCTTGATTCCGGTTTCCAGAATCTCGATGCCCTGGCTCTGGTCGTCGAACGATGGCGGGTCCCTATGGATCGGCCATCGCTGCCCCGCTTCGACCGGCCCCAGGTTGTCCAGCGGCGTGCCGGTCACGTCGAACAGGCGGCCCAGGGTCTCCGGCCCCACCGGCACCGTTACCTTCTGGCCGGTGTCGTTTACGTCCACGCCGCGGGCCAGGCCGTCGGTGGCGCCCAAAGCCAGGCAGCGGACCCAGTTGTTTCCGATGTGCTGTTGCACTTCCAGCACCAGCCGTTCCCCCACGTTGTCCAACTCCAGGGCGTCGAACAGGTTGGGCAACTCGTCGGCGGGAAATTCAACGTCGACGACCGTACCGATAACTTGGACAACTTTGCCGGTAGCCATTATTTCTCTCCTGAGCGCCCCTTCCCTGAGTCATCTAAGGAAGATGGGGCAGGTAGTCCAAACGACATGGAAGTGGGGGCTCGCATGTAGAGTGCCCGGGGGTCGATGGAGATCACTTCCTCTTCCATGTCCAAGCTGATTCTCCAGCGCTGCATCAAGTCGGCGCCGATAATCAACTCCTCAGCCAAATGATCCGCGACGTAGAACGTGAACATCAACGGCGTATCATCCACGTCCATATTCAGGGTGATGATTTGATCTATCCTGAAGGCCTCTTGACCGTCGGCCATCGTGAACGTCATCGGCCTCGGGGTGGGGTACAATTCGCCCAATTTTTCCGCGATGTCCCGGCGGACGAAAGAAGAGCCCGCCCCGGTATCGTAGAGGCAACTTACCATGGCAGAGCCCTTGTTGCCGGTGACAGCGTAGTCCTTTGCGATGATGCCCATGTACCTAACCCTCCAACGCTATCTGGCCTCCGATGAGGTCCAGAAGCTCGTTGGTGATGCTCTCTTGGCGCAGCTTGTTCATCACGACCGTGAGGTCGTCGCTCAGTTGGTTAGCGTTGTCGGTGGCGCTGCGCATGGCCACCATGCGGGCCGATTGCTCGCTGGCGATGGCTTCCAGCAGGGCGTGATAGACCTCCATCTCCACGAACCTGGGCAACAGGTTTTGCAGAACTCTCAGGTTGTCCGGTTCGTAGATGTAGCCCACCCGCGCCGATGCGGTCAGCTCCGAGGGCTCGACCGGCAGCAACTTCTCCACCACGGGCTGCTGGCTCAGCGTGGAAACGAACCGGGTATAAGCCAGGTACACCTCATCGGCCGTGCCCTCGCTGTAGGCGTCGATCAGGATGCGGGAGATTGCCGTGGTATCGGCGAGTTCCGGTGTTTCGCCCAAGTCGGTGAACACCGCCCGCAGGTCGCTGCCGCTGCGGACCATGAAGTCGCGGCCCTTGCGTCCGACGGCGATGGCCTCCACCGGGGCGTCTTGAGCCAGGATGAACTGGCCCACCCGCCGGTTGAGGTTGGAGTGAAGCCCCCCGCAAAGCCCGCGGTCGGGGCTGATGACCAGAATGGCGATGCGCTCTACCGGCCGCGTTTCCAGCAACGGTTGCCGTGAATCGGCGTCGTCGGAGGGCTGGGCGGCGAGGTGGGCGATGACTTCCTGGATCTTCTCGGAGTAGGGTCGCCCCTGCAACACCGAGTTCTGGGCGCGGCGCATTTTGGACGCCGCGATCAGCGACATGGCGTTGGTCACCTTGCCGGTGTTCTGTACGCTGCGGATGCGGCGTCGTATGTCTCTTACGCTGGGCATCGTCTAAGCCAGGAACGCGGCTTTGAATTCGTTGATGGCCGTGGTCAGCTGCTGGTCGTTCTCGTCGGTGATGTCCTTGGTCTCGGTGATGCTCTCCATTATCCCCGGATGGGTGCTGGAAACATAGCGGAGCAACTGCTGCTCGTAGTCGGCGGCGCGGTCCAGCGGGATGTCTTCCATCAGCCCGGCGTTGACGGCGTACAGCACCACGACTTCCTCTTCCAGGGACAGGGGCGCGTATTGGCCCTGCTTCAGGACTTCGGTGGCAAGCTGCCCGCGGGCCAACTGGGCGCGGGTGGCGGCGTCGAGGTCGGCGGTGCCGAACTGGGCGAAGGTCGCTAGCTCGCGGTACTGGGCCAAGTCCAGCCGCAGACGCCCGGCAACCTTGCGGATGGCCCGCGTCTGGGCCGCGCCGCCCACGCGCGAGACCGAAAGCCCCACGTTCACTGCCGGGCGGATGCCGGAGTTGAAAAGCTCCGACTCAAGGTAAATCTGCCCGTCGGTGATGGAAATCACGTTGGTCGGGATGTAGGCGGAAACGTCGCCGGCCTGGGTCTCAATGATGGGCAGCGCAGTGATGGAGCCGCCGCCGTGGGCCTCGTCGAGGCGGGCGGAACGTTCCAACAGGCGGCTGTGCAGGTAGAAAATGTCTCCGGGGTAGGCCTCGCGCCCGGCGGGGCGGCGCAGCAACAGCGACATCTGGCGGTAGGCCCAAGCGTGCTTGGTCAGATCGTCGTACACGATCAGCACGTCCTTGCCCTCCTCCATGTACTGTTCGGCCATGGCGCAACCGGCATAGGGCGCCAGGTATTGCAACGGCGCGGGGTCGGAAGCGCCGGCGGTGACGATGATCGTGTGGCTCATGGCGTCGGACTCTTCCAAGGAGCCGACGACCTGGGCGACCTTGCCCTGTTTCTGACCGATGGCCACGTAGATGCAGATGAGGTCGCCGCCTCGCTGGTTGATGATGGTATCGACGGCGATGGCGGTCTTGCCGGTGGAGCGGTCGCCGATAATCAGCTCCCGCTGGCCCCGCCCGATGGGAATCATGGCGTCGATGGCCTTGATCCCCGTTTGCACCGGGGTGTTCACCGACTGGCGCACCACCACGTTGGGAGCGACCGTTTCGGCGGAGCGGCTGCCGGTGGTGGCCACCGGCCCCTTGCCGTCCAGCGGACGCCCCAAAGGGTCGACCACGCGGCCGATGAGGGCTTCGCCGACCGGGATTTCGATGATCCGGCCAGTGGAGCGCACCCGGTCGCCTTCTTTCACCGCGTTGGGGTCGCCCAGGATGGCCGCGCCGACCAAGTCCGCTTCCAGGTTCAAGGCGAGGCCGAGAATGTCGTTGCCGAAGTCGAGCAGCTCGTTGGAGCGGACTCCCTGTAAGCCCTGGATGCTGGCGATACCGTCCCCAACCTGGACCACGGTGCCGACGTCGACCAGGGCCAAGTCCCCGCCAAACTCTTCAATCTGGCGCTTGATCAGCGAAACTATGTCTTGTCCTCTGGTCGCCATCGAAGGCTCTCCTTATCGTCCCAAACCCGGTTGTTGGTTGTTGGCGTTTGGCCGGTCTGTCGGCCCGTCTGACAAGAGTTTGGTCACGGTTGCCCGATATTAGCGCTCGATTCCGCTGCCGCCCGGTCTTGCTCTGTGCGGGCTTCCAAGGCGTCTACCGGCGGTAACTGCTGTGGAGTCGCTCGCGCAGTGCGTTCAGCCGCGCCTGTGTGCTCCCGTCCAGCAAGCGGTCGCCGATTTGTATCACCAGCCCGCCCAGTATAGACTCATCGACCCGCGCCGTGACCACCACCTCCCGCCCTGCCAGGCTGGCTATGAAGTTGGTTATCCGCTCGGTTTCCTCGGGCTGCAAGGGAACGGCGGTCGTCAACTCGACTCGCTGCCGCCCCAAGTGCCGGTCCAGCAGTTCCCCGTAGGCCTCGCAGGCGTCGGCTACGGCGTCCACCAGCCCGCGGGAGACCAGCAGGTGGACCATGTTGCGCACCAGCGGATTGACGCCTGCCAGCACCGTCTCCACCGACTGTCGCTTGTCCCCGGCGGACACGTTGGCCTGCTTCAGCAGACCAACGAACTCCGGGTCTTGAAAAACCTCGGCCACCACGGCCAGGTCGTCGCCCCATTGCGCGGCCTCGCCCTGCTCTTGGGCCAACTCGAATATCGCTTGGCCGTACCGCTTGCCTGAAACGCGCGCCATGCGTCAGCTAACCCCTCCGAAGGATTTCGCCTTCTTCCAGGACTTGGTTGATTAACTCTTCGTGGGCCTGGCGGTCGAGGGACCGGCGCACCACCCGCTCGGCGGCGGTGATGGCGAGGTCGCCAAAGCTGGCCCGCACCTCTTCGACGGCGTTGTCCCGCTCCCGCTGGATGTCGGCACGGGCCCGCTCCACGAAGTTCTCGGCTTCCTGACGGGCCCGGTCCATCTCTTCGCCCCGGAACCGCTCGGCGGCTTCCCGGGCTTGGTCCATAAGACGCTGGGACTCACGGCGGGCCTCCGCGAGTTGGTTCTCGACCACTTCCTGGGAGGACGCCGCTTCCGCGCGCGCCCGTTCCGCCGCCTCCAGGCTTTCCCGGATGCGCTCGGCCCGCTGGTCCATGAGGCGCAGTATCGGCCGGTAGGCGAACAATAACAGCAGCCCCAGGACCACCAGGAAGTTAACTAGGTAGATTAGCAGGCTTGGGAAATGGATTCCCAATGTCTCCAGCATATCGTCCCCGGCCCTAGAAAATGAATCCGATCATAATCGCGGCCACCAGGGCGTAAATACCCAGCGCCTCGGCGAACGCGATGCCCAGGATCATGTTGGTCTGGATGTTGCCCGTGGCCTCCGGGTTGCGGCCGATGGCGCTCATGGCCGCCGCCCCCAGAATGCCGATGCCGATGCCTGGGCCGATCAGCCCCAAGCCGATGGCGATGCCCGCCCCCAATACCGCGGCCGCGTCTTTCTCGATCTGGGCCAACGGGAGATTGACCAGCGCTAGAAATGCTTCCATTTTCCCTCCTTGGGCGTTCCGCGAAAATTCACCGGACCGGTGTAAGCGCTCCGCCTAGTCCTGACGGGAGGAATAAATGGCAAAGATGCCCCCCAGGGCCGCCGCCGCTATCCCTACCGTCGCTAGTACCATGCCGAAAATCAAGATTTCCATCGTGTTCCTCTCATCAATACCCTCTCCCTCCAGGAGGGGGTTAGGGTGAGGGCGTCCCCTCCCTAATGCTCTTCGTGTTCCTCGTGGGCAGTCATCGCGATGGCGGCGAACACCAGGGTCAGACCGGCGAAGATCAGCCCCTGGATGAACCCCACCAGCAGTTCCAGGCCGTAGACGCCCACCGTGGCGATGAACGGCACCAGGAACGCGGAAACCAGTACCAGAATCTCCCCGGCCGTCATGTTGCCGAACAGACGGAAGGTGAAGCTGATCAACCGGACGAACTCGCTGAACGCTTCCAGCGGGCCGACGAAGAAGAAGTCCAGCAACCCTTGGAAGGCGTCCAGCAGGCGCAGGTGGAACAGTGCGCCCAAGCCCCGCTTCAGGCTGCCGACGCGCACGAATTTCGTCAAGTAGCTCAGGCCCAGGGTGCGGAAACCGAGGGCTTCGACGAACACGAAGGAAATCAGCGCCAGCGCCAAGGGCATGTTCATGTCGGTGCCCGCGGGCCGGAGCAGGTGGATTTCTATTTTGCCGTCGTTGAATAACCCCAAGGACGGGTATATCGGCAAAAGCCCGATCCAAGCGTTGAACACCACGAAGAGGAAGATGGTGGCGATCATCGGGAACAGCAGCCGCGACCGCTGCCTGCCGACGACGCCCTCGACGAACCGGAGCAGGGCTTCGATCACGATCTCGCAGAAGTTCTGGAACCGTCCCGGCACCAGTCTGGCCCGGCGCGCCCCGAAAGCGAACACCAGCACCAAGACGATGCTGGCAATCCAGGACGACAGGAGAGTGTTGGTGATGATGAAGCCCTGGCCCTTGTAGGGGCCCTCTTCCAGCACCGCGTGTTCGTCGTGGTCCAGGGCCTCCTCGCCGGATTCCTGCTCCTTGTGCTCGGCGTGGAGAAACTCCTGGTAGTGGTGGCGGGCGCCGCTGGGCCCGATAACCTGGGCGGGCAGGTGGACAGCGGGCTTGGGGATGAATGGGCCTTCCGCGTCCTTGCCGGCCGCCTTGTCTGCGGGCGACTGCACGAGGCCCGCGCCAATGGCCCCGGTAATGAGGCCGGCAATGAAAAGGGCCAATACGATCAACAGGCCCAGTACCAGTACGGGCCTTCGGGCAGCCACTAGGGGAGGTCTCCGTTGGCGTGGGGCTTTTCGGTTGGTGCAGGACTGTTAAGCAACGGACGCACCATCTTGTACAGGCCGTAGAACGCGGCCACCGTACCGAGCAGCACTCCCAGCAGGGTAAAGAGCGGGGTCAATCCCGAAAGCCGGTCCAGGCCGAGGCCGCCAACGACGCCGATCACTATGCAGGCGGCGACGTACCAGCCCAAGCCCAGCAGGCGCAGGGCGACCAGCCGGCGGCGGTTCATGCCACCGCCGGGAGCGCAAGCACGCGACCACTAACGGTTCCCCTGCCCTTTGTCGAAGTCCTCGAGGTCCAGCGAGTCGATGAAGTCGGTGAAGGCCGACATTCCCTTCAACTCTTCCTCCTTGACCTCGGTGCGCCGTTCGCCCTGGGGCTGGCCGGCCTCTCCCCCCTCTTGGCTCAAGGGCTTTCCGGTCTCCTTGTCCAGCAGGATACCGGCCTTGTCCAGCACCGCCTCGTCGGCGAATATCGGGACTTTGGCCCGCACGGCCAGGGCGACCGCGTCGCTGGGGCGGCAATCGATTTCCTTGGCTTCGCCGTTGGTCTGGATGGTGATCTTGGCGAAGAAGGTGTCGTTGTGCAGGTCGTTGACGATGATGTTTGTTACGGACCCGCCCAAGGTGTCGATGATGGTGCTCAGAAGGTCGTGGGTCAGCGGGCGCGGGACGCTCAGGTCTTGCAGCTTCACCGCAATGGCGTCGGCCTCGGCTGGCCCAATCCAGATGGGAAGATACCGGTCGGACTCCTTTTCCCGAAGGATAACCACCCGCTGGTAGTTCATGGGACTCACCCGGATGCTATCAACAGTCATCTCGAGCATCAGCGTTCCCTCCGACCGAAATGCGCCACTACCTAGAGGAAAAATTGTATTCCCGCCAGATTTTCCGTGTCAACCCAAACGAGGCCGAAACCGGGGACCGAAACCGAAGTCCGAAACACTAAAGAGCGCCAAGAACGCAAGGCCGCCGGTCTTCATAGCAGCCTTGAGTTCTCGGCGCTCTCTGGCCTGAAACGAACGATTGAAGCGAACGACTGGAAAGAAGGAGCCGAAATTCCGGGAGACGGCCCCCTCGGAGTCCGGAACTACCGGACCATTTCGACCTGGGAGTCTTCCCCGTTGAAATATTGGCTGCTCAGGTGGGCGCTCGCGTTGTCGGACAGAAGCGAGATGCCCTTCCGCACTGAGCCGGTGATGGCGGACAGCTCGGCTTCCAAAGACCGGAGGCTGCGCAGGGCGTAGGCGTCGGCGTCGGTGCGCCGCGACTGGGACTCGGCCTCCGACTGTTGCAGCATCCGCGTGGCCCGCTCCTCGGCTTCGCGAATGGTCTGCGCCGCCTTCATCTCGGCTTGGGCGACCAGCTCGTGACTATTGAGGCGCTCCCGGAGCTCGTCCTCGGCCATAGACTTGGTCCTTCTGGCGTCGGTCTGGGCCATGCTGATGATCTGGTCCTTCTGCGCCAGCACGTCCTCGGCGCTGCGCACCTCGTCCGGGACGGTGAGGCGCAGTTGGTCGACCAACTCCAACACTTTCTTCTTTTCCATCAGGATGTTCCCGCTGACCGGGACCGTCTTGCTGGTTTCGATGAGAGTTTCCAACCGGTCGATGATATTTATGATGTCTATGATAGCCTCCTCACCCGGCCACTACTTCACGGACCGGTGGTTGCGAATTTTTGATACACCGCTGCGGCTACGTTGGGCGGGACCATCTCCCGGATATCCCCGCCCAACCTGGCAACCTCTTTTAGCAGACTGGCGCTGACGAACACGTAGTCCTGGGAGGTCATGAAGCACACGAGATCCACCTCCGGCTCCAGTTGGTGGTTCATAAACGCCATCTCGAACTCGTACTCGAAGTCGGACCCGCTCCTGAGCCCGCGGACGATGACCCCGGCGCCCAGGTCACTGGCGAACCTCACCGTAAGCCCCTGATACTTGGTGACCTCCACGTTGGGAAGGTGGCTGCAAGCCTGGCGGGCCAACTCCACCCGCTCTTCGGTGCTGAACAGCAGGTTCTTCGACGGGGTGTCGTACACGGCGAGCACCACCCGGTCGAACAGCCGCGCCGCGCGGGCCGCGATGTTCAGATGGCCCACCGTCACCGGGTCGAAGCTGCCGGGGTACAGGGCTATCACCATGTCATGCTCCCCGTCTCATTCCCGGCCAGGCCGGACTCACCCATCTGAAAAAAATCGATCACGTTGTCTCCGTAGCGCCGGTGTGAAGTGTGGCGCAGGTCTCCGTACCGAGCGCGCAGTTCCGCGTGCCTGGAATGTCCTGCGATCACGATTCCCTCTTCGATCACCAGTCCCTTCCTGGCAGCAACCGCGTCCAACACGCGGTCGATGTCGCCGGTGCTGTAAGGCGGGTCCAGCAGCACCAGCCTGTAGCATCCGGGAAGCGCGGCCAAGGCGCGGATTACGTCGTTCCGGTGTACTTGGGCTTGGGAGGCGAACCCGGTGGAAGACAGATTGTCTTCGATCACGGCGCACTGCCGCCGGTCCCGCTCCACGAAGTCGGCCCAAGCCGCTCCCCGGCTCAGCGCCTCGACACCCAGGCTGCCCGACCCGGCGAAGAGGTCCAGGACCCGCATCCCCTCGTATTGTCCGGGGCCCAAAATGTGCCCCAAGATGTTAAAGATCGCCGCCCGGACGCGCTCGGTGGTGGCCCTGGTGCCGGGGCTTACCGCCCCCTTGAGCCGTCGGCCCCTGGCTTGGCCTCCAACTACGCGCATCACTTGGACAAGGCCGAATTATACATAACGCCTTTTCCTTTTCCTAGCGAAACCGAAGCTGATTTCATACATTTTTAAGCAGTTTATTATGAATCAGACCAGAAGCCGGAACGACCGCCCTGGATAGTCGAGGCTCGGATCGAGACTTGGCCGGGCTTGAATCCAAGTTGACGCTAATATGCCGCTGTGCTAACATCCAGCCCACTTGAACTTGCCAGGCAAAAGACCGAATGAGCTTCAGCCAACGTCTGGCCGGCCTCGCCCCCCAGAAGGACACAGTCCTTACCATTGGCGTCTTTGACGGTGTCCATCAAGGGCACCGGCACTTGCTTAATCAGCTAATCGCCTTGGCCGCCCCCGACTACGCCCCGGCGGTCATTACGTTCTCCAACCGCCCCGTTACCGTCTTTCATCCCGGCACCGTTCCCAGCTACCTTACCACACCGGAGCAGAAGGTCGAGCTGCTCAAGGCGCTGGGCATAGAGTTGGTTGCCTCCTTGGAATTCACCACGGAGCTCGCCCAGGTCACGGCCCAGGAATTCGCCGAAGTCCTCTGCGACACCATGCGGATGCGTGGGCTGTTGCTGGGGCCGGACTCCGCCTTGGGCAAAGACCGGCAGGGCGATCTCGCCTACATGCGGGCCCAAGGGGAGCGGCTGGGCTTTTGGGTCGAGACCGTGCAGCCCCTCGAAATCGACAACCGGCCCGTCAAGAGCCGCCTCATCCGCGAAACGCTCGTCGAGGGCGATGTGGCCTCCGGCGCCCGCCTGCTGGGCCGCAAGCATGGCCTCACCGGCGTGGTGGTGCTGGGCGACCAGCGAGGGCGTACCCTGGGTTTCCCCACGGCCAACCTGGACGTTTATCCCGGCCTGCTCTGGCCCGCCGACGGTATTTACGCCACTTGGGCCGTTATCGACGGAGTGCGGTACCCCTCGGCCACTTCCATCGGCGTGCGCCCCACCTTTGGCCTCTCGCAACGGCTGGTGGAAGTCTACGTCATGGACTTCAGCCGCGACCTCTACGGCAGCGCCATGAGGGTGGAGTTCGTGGGCAAGGTCCGGGACCAAGAGACGTTCAGCGACGTAGAGTCCTTGATCAAGCAGATAGACCAGGACGTAGCCGATTCCAGGGCCGCGCTGGCCCGAGACGAGGAGCCGCAGGTTGCTTAGTCCCGAGGCGCTGGATACGATAGTCAACCGCGGGGTTGACCGCATCATCTCCCGCGAAGAGTTCATCCGGCTGCTGGAATCGGGCCGCCCCCTCCGGCTGAAGATGGGATTCGACCCGACCCGGCCCGACATTCACCTGGGGCATACTGTCGGCCTGCGCAAGCTCCGTCAGCTACAGGAACTGGGCCATCAGGTCATCCTCATCGTCGGCGACTGGACCGCCCAGATCGGCGATCCCTCCGGCCAGTCGGCCACCCGCCCCATGCTTACCCACGGGCAGGTGATGGAGAACGCCGAGTCCTATCTGCGACAGTTCTTCAAAGTGGTGGACGAGGACAAGACCGAGGTCGTCCACCAGAGCGAGTGGTTCGGGAAATTCACCCTCGCCGACATCATCAACCTCACCGGCCGGTTCACTGTGGCCCAATTCCTGCAGCGGGCCGATTATGCCAAACGACTTTCCGAGGAACAGCCAATAGCTCTGACCGAACTGCTCTACCCGTTACTTCAAGCCTACGATTCGGTTGTAATAGAGGCTGACGTGGAGTTCGGTGGGACCGATCAATTATTCAACCTTGGAATAGGTCGGGAACTGCAAAGGTCTATGGGCCAGATTCCCCAGCAATGCTTCATGATGCCCATCCTCGTCGGCACCGACGGTGTGCAAAAGATGAGCAAGAGCCTGGACAACTATGTCGGCGTAGACGAACCGCCCAACGACATGTACGGCAAGTTAATGTCCATCCCCGACGGCCTAATCATCCCCTACTACGAACTTCTGACCGCCGTCTCCACCAGCGACATAGCCGACATGGCCCGAGACCTGGAGCAAGACGCGGTCAACCCCATGGACTACAAGAAGCGCCTGGCCTGGGAAATCACCCGCCAGTTCCACGACGCCCCATCCGCCGACGCCGCCCAGGCGGGCTTCGAGCGGGTGGTGCAGGGCCGCAGCCTGCCCGACGATATTCCCGAAGTGTCGCTGGCGGACTTGCGGGAGCGGGCCGGAGCAGCCGACGGCGGCATCAGGGTTGACCGTCTGCTGGTGGCCGCTGGCCTGGCCGCCAGTAACGCCGAAGCCCGGCGCCTGCTCTCCCAAGGCGCGGTCGAACTTCTGCCTGCATCAGGCGACCCCAACCGTCTGGACGACGACCGTGCCGCCGTTAACGTCGCCGCCGGGGACGTGTTGCGGGCAGGCCGCCGCCGCTTCGTCCGCTTCGCGTAGTAGCCTCGCCACTCGCCTTGCCGAGTCAGGGCGAGTGGGAGGAGTTGCCGTTGCCATTCTGCTGGCGCAGTCTGGCGTTTTCGGTCTCAAGGGTTTCGACGGTTTGCTGAAGGGTGCGTATAAGTTCGCGCTGGCTCCCGCCGTTGTTCAGAGCTGTGATTAGCGCGGCCATCATTTCCTGATGCCGGCGTTCCGAGTCCTCGAAGCGCCGCTCCAAGAGTTCCGCCTCCCGGCGGCGGCGCTCTTCGTCCTGCGTCCGCTCCTCGCGGCGGCGTTCCTCTTGCCGCTCTTCTCGGCGCGCTTCTTCCAAGAGGCGCTCCTGATGCCTCCGCTCGGTGCTGGCTTCGCTCTCCATACGGTCCGAGCGGCGCGCTCCGTGGTCAAAGTAGCTGGACAGCATTTGCGGCACTCCCAAGACGGCGAGCATGATGGCGGTGTATGCTCCCGCTTGCAGGTATTCCAAGATCGTCCATTCCCCCATCTCCATCATTATACTTCAATCGACGTCTGGCAGATGCAGTCAGAGCGGTCACCTTGAGAAAGCGCGATTGCCCCGCCTCTAGCCGCCCCCGCGTTGACACCCGGCGCGGCGGCTGACTAGACTTGCCGGTATAGCCATCCTTGACGGTTGCCGGTTTGCGCCGTCCACTCCGCACTTGGATTCTACGGAGGCGGCTTTGCTTTCCAACGATGAACTGAACAGGCTCAAGGAACGCACTTCCAACTGGCGCGAGCGGCAGGAGTCCGGCGCCCAGCGAAGGCCCGATTTTCGCACGCCTTCCCAGATAAACGTCCAGCAGGTCTACACCCCGGAAGATACCGCTGAGGACGACTACTTGGAGAACGCGGGGCTCCCCGGCGAATACCCTTACTTGCGGGGCATTCACGCCAGCGGCTACCGGGGTCGGCTGTGGACCCGCCGGATGTTCGCCGGGTTCGGACGGCCCCAAGAGACCAACGAGCGCTTCAAGTTCTTGTTGAACGAAGGTCAGACCGGCCTGAGCGTAGCCTTCGACATGCCCACCCTCTACGGCTACGACACCGACGACCCGCGGGCCGCCGGCGAGTTTGGCACCTGCGGCGTCGCCGTGTCGTCGCTGGCCGACATGGAAACGCTGTTCGACGGTATCCGCCTCGACCAGGTAACCACTTCCATGACCATCAACAGTCCCGCCGCCATCATCTGGGCGATGTACTTGGCCTTGGCCGAGAAGCAGGGCTCGTCGCTGGACCAGATCGGCGGCACCATTCAGAACGACATCCTCAAGGAATACATCGCCCAGAACGAGTACATCTTCCCGCCCCATCCCTCGATGCGGCTGGTGACCGATACCGTCGAGTTCGGCGCTCGGCACGTCCCGCGCTGGAACCCGATAAGCGTCAGCGGCTACCACATCCGGGAGGCCGGATCCAACGCCGTACAGGAGTTGGCGTTCACGCTGGCCGACGGGTTCGAGTACGTGCGCCACGCCCAAGAGCGCGGGCTGCATGTGGACGAATTCGCGCCCAGGCTCAGCTTCTTCTTCAACGTCCACAACAACTTCTTCGAGGAGATCGGCAAGTTCCGCGCCGCCCGCCGCATCTGGGCCCAAGAGATGCGGGACAGCTTCGGCGCAACCGACCCCCGCTCCCACCGCCTGCGCTTCCACGCCCAGACTTCCGGCCAGTCGCTCACCGCGCAACAGCCGGAGAACAACGTGGTGCGGGTCTCCCTCCAGGCCCTGGCTGCGGTCTTGGGCGGCTGCCAGTCGCTGCACACCAACGGCAAGGACGAGGCCTGGGCGTTGCCTTCGGAAGAGGCGGCGTTGCAGGCCCTCCGCACCCAGCAAATCATCGCCCATGAGACCGGAGTTACGGACACCGTCGATCCGCTGGGAGGCAGCTATTTTCTGGAAGTGATGACCAACCAACTGGAGTCGGGCAGCTACGACTACTTCCGCCGCATCGACGACATCGGCGGCGTCATACCCGCGCTGGAAACCGGGTTCCTGCAACGGGAGATCGCCGAGGCTTCCTACGTCTACCAGTTGGAGGAAGACCGCAAGGAGCGCATCACCGTAGGCGTCAACGAATACAACACCGGCGAGGAGATAGACATTCCCCTGCTCCGGGTAGACCGCGAGGGGGAGAAACGGCAGATCGAGGGGCTGCAAGAAATCCGCCGCCGCCGGGACGGCCGCGAGGCCGCCGAGAAGCTACGGGCGCTGGAAGCCGCCGCCCGCGGAACGGACAACCTGATGCCGCCCCTGATCGAAGCCGTGAAAGCCTACGCCACACTGGGCGAGATGATGGACGTGTTCCGGGAAGTGTTCGGAGAATACAATCCCTCTTGGGGGTTTTAACCCTCTTGGGGATTCTAAGCAGGTGGTGGGCGATGACCACGTCAAAACCGAAGGTCCGGCTCACCTACGAAGACTACTGTCAGCTTCCCGACGACGGCCGCCGGTACGAAGTAATTGACGGGGAGCTATACGTGGCGCCAGCACCGGATATACCGCAGCAGAGAGTTTCCCGAAACACGTTCTTGCTCGTCTGGCCGACTGCCGAGCAACTTGGGGAGTTGTTCTACGCTCCGTGTGACGTGATCTTTTCGGACGAAGATGTGCTTCTTCAGCCGGACTTGATTTTCGTGGCTCATGATCTATCTGAGATCGTCACCCAACGCGCCTTGGAAGGGGCCCCGACGTTGGTCGTAGAGGTGCTGTCGCCTTCGACTAGGCGTAGAGACTTGGACCTGAAGAGGCGCCGGTACGCCTATTACGGTGTCCTCGAGTACTGGCAGGCGGATCCCGCGACTCGGACAATGCGGGTGTTGGTACTTGACGGCGACGAATATTCCGAACGAGGCGTGTTCGGCGTAGGCGACGAACTAACCACGCCGTTGCTGCCCGGTCTGCGAATCCCGGTGGCCCAAGTGTTCTCCGGCGTCTAGACTTTCCGCCCGCAAAGACTAAGGCCCCGATTTCCGCATCGGGGCCTTTTTTCGCTAGCGGTGCGCCGCCATTGTATGGGCTAGTCGTCTTCCTCGCGGGCGCGCTTGGCTTCCTGGATTACTCTGGGCTCCAGGTTGGCCGGGACCGGCTCGTAGTGGCCGTATTCCATCGAGTATGAGCCGCGACCCTGGCTCAGCGACCGCAGGTCTTGGGCGTAGCGCAATAGCTCTGACTGAGGCGCCTCCGCCTCGATGATCGTCACCCGGCCGCTGGGAGTCATACCGAGGATGCGACCGCGCTTGCCGTTGAGGTCGCTCATCACATCGCCGGTGTAGGCTTCGGGAACCGTCACCGACAGCTTCATCACCGGCTCCAGCAGGATGGGGCTGGCGTCGCCCACGCCCTTCTTCAGCGCTTGGATGCTGGCGATTTCGAACGACATGCCCGAGGAATCGACGTCGTGGTAGCTGCCGTCGTAGAGCACGGCCTTGAGGTCCACCAAGGGGTATCCGGCGAGCGAGCCTTCGTCGAGGGCCTTCACCACGCCCTTTTCCACCGACGGGATGTATTCCCTTGGCACTCGCCCGCCGACGACTTCCGAGCCGAACTCGAACCCTTGGTCCCGGTCCTTGGGCTCCAACCGCAACAGAACGTGGCCGTATTGGCCGTGACCGCCCGACTGCTTCTTGTGGCGGTACTCGGACTGGGTCGTGCGGGTGATGGTCTCCCGGTACGGCACCCGCGGCAGCCTCACCTTGAGGTCCGCGCCGAACTTCCGCCTGATCTTGTCCAAGGCCACGTCGATCTGAGCGTCGCCCAAGCCGGTGATCAACGTTTCGCTGGTGCTGGCGTTGCGGGACATTTGCAGGCTGGGGTCTTCTTCGATGATGCGCGCCAAGGCCATCGACATCTTGTCGAGGTCAGCCTTGGAGGCGGGGGAAACGGCCACCCGGTAGTAGCCCACGGGCATCTGGATCGAATCGAACGTCACCTGGTTGTCGCGGGAGCAGAGGGTGTCCCCGGTGACGGTGGACGAGAGCTTCCCGACCGCGCCGATGTCGCCCGCCGTGATCTCGGCCACGTTCTCTTGGTTCTTGCCCCGGGGCAAGTAGAGCTGGCCCACCCGCTCGGCCTGGCCCTGGCTCCCGTCCCAAACCTCGGAGTTGCTCTTGATGGTTCCCTGGTAGACCCGGAACACCGACAGCTTACCGACAAATGGATCGGCCATCGTCTTGAAGACCAAGGCGGACAACGGAGCGTCCGGGTCGGCCGCGTACTCCACGGCATCGCTGGAGCCGGCCTTGCTGAGTTGCGGCTTCGCACCGTCCACCGGCGAGGGCAGGTAGGAGCGGACCATCTGCGTGAACTCGGCGACGCCGACGTTTTCGGTGGCGGAGGTGACCAGGATGGGCACCAACTCGCCCTTCAATACGGCGGCGCGCAGTCCGTTTGCTATTTCCTCCGCGGTCAGTTCTTCGCCGCTCAAGTAGCGGTCGGCCAGCTCGTCGTCGCTCTCCGCCGCCGCCTCGATCAACCGCTCGCGGGCGCCCTCCACCTCGTCGGCCAGAGCGGCCGGCACATCGGCGTTGGGGTCGGTCACGTCGATCACTCCCTTGAACTGGTCGGCGGACCCGGTGGGAATCTGGAAGGGCACGCACTGGCGGCCAAAAGTGGCCTGGATGTCGGCGACGTTCCGGTCGAAATCGGCGTTCTCCCGGTCCATCTTGTTGATGACCATCACGCGGGGCAGCCCGGCCGACTCGCACAGGTCCCACGAGCGCTCGGTGCCAACGTCCACGCCCGAAGGGGCCGCAATCAGGATGGCCGCGCCTTCCACCACCCGGAGGGCGCTGACGACCTCGCCCAAGAAGTCGTCGTACCCCGGAGTGTCCAGGAAATTCACCTTGAAGCCGTCACCGGAGGCGGCAATCAGCGTCGTCTGAATGCTGCTGCCCCGCCTGATCTCCTCCGGCTCGTAGTCGGAAACGGTGTTGCCGTCCTCGATATTCCCCTGCCGGGTAACTGCCTTGGCGCTGAACAGCACCGCCTCGCAGAGGGAAGACTTGCCGGCGCCGGAATGGGAAAGCAGGGCTACGTTTCTGATGCTGTTAGCGTCCATACAGGGCGTCGCTCCCTTTCTTATAAGTCTCTGGGCGGAGCCGGAGAGTCGATGTCTGCGGCCCGCGCCCATAGCGATAAGATACCGCCGGATGGGGCGGGTTTCAGTCATTTTATCGGTTTGCGGCGTCGCGGCGCAACAAGAGTTACGCCAGCCTTGCCCGAAGGCGGGGTGTGGTAAGTTAGGGGCATGGGCCGGTATGGCCCCCGGCAGCACCAAAATTGAGACCACGGGAGGAAAGTCATGACGGTACTCGCGGACTATGCCAACAAGTACGAGACGGTTAGCGTGCAACGGGAGGACGGGATTTTGCAGGTAACGTTCCACTCCGGCGACGGGAGCCTGTTGTGGGGCGAGGCCGCCCACCGGGAGCTGGGTTACGCCTTTGCCGACATCGGCGCAGACCCGGACAACAAGGTCGTCATTCTCACCGGGACCGGCGACGACTACTGCGCCAACTTCGAGCCGAACCGTCCCACCCGGCGAATGCCCAAGGACTGGGACAAGACCTACTGGGAAGGGAAACGGCTGTTGATCAACCTGCTGGAGATTGAGGTGCCGGTGATCGGCGCGGTCAACGGCCCGGCGACCATTCACGCGGAAATCCCGGTGATGTCCGACATCGTCCTGGCGTCGGAGACCGCCACGTTCCAGGACGCGCCCCACTTCCCGCGCGGCGTGGTGCCCGGCGACGGCGTCCACGTGGTCTGGCCCCTGCTGCTGGGCCAGAACCGGGGCCGTTATTTCCTGCTGACCGGCCAGACCCTGTCGGCCCGGGAGGCGCTGGACTTGGGAGTGGTCGCCGAGGTGCTTCCCCGTGAGGAATTGCTGCCCAGGGCTTGGGAACTTGCCCGGCAACTGGCGGAGCGTCCGCCGCTGACCCTGCGCTACAGCCGGGTCGCGCTCACCCTGCAACTCAAGAGGCAGATGCAGGACATGCTGGGGTACGGGCTGGCCATCGAGGGATTGGCGGCTGTGGACGTGTCGCTGTCCCAAGAGGGCATCAGCTAGTCGGTCCTCAGCTACTCGCGCATCAGTTCAGGCCAGCGAGGAATCTCGTCGGGAAGTCCCGTAACGTCGTGGCTCCAAAGGGCCTGGAAATAGGGCGAAAGGTCGCCTGTCAGCACCGTGCCGTGGTGGCAGGCGATGGTCTCCACGGGGAGAGGGCCGATTTTGTTCAGCGCCTGGTGGATGTGCCGCATCGACGGCATCACGCCGCTGCGTTTGTAGAACTCGACCATCACGTCGGAAAGGTCGCGGTCGGTCATCGCCGGGCCGTCTCCCGGCTGAATGAAAAGGTCGGAACTGTACAGCACCTTCTGGGTCTCCTCGAAGACCAGGAGACTGTCCCAAGCGTGTACGTAGGGAGTAATCAGAAAACGCAGCCGTCTGGCCCCTATCGGCAGCACCTCGTCGTCGGCTACGGCCCGAGGCTCAACCCCTGTGAAATCGCGAATCGAGCCAGCGCCAATGGGCGAGCACAGGGGGACCGCATTGGGGGCAACCTTCAGGAACTGGGGCAATCCGCCGCATTCGTCGCCCTCGAAGTGGGGTGTGACGATGTGGCGGATGCGGGCCGGGTCCATCACTTTTTCCACTGCTTCCCTGATTTCGCCGAAAAGCTGCCCGAAACCGGTCTCGACCAGCGTGGCCTCTTCGTCGTCAATCAGGAACAGGCTGTAGGTCACCGGCCGTCCCGGAATCACAACGTTGATTCTGAAAACCCCTTCGGCTATTTCGGTTACCGTGGCCATAACCTCTCTCCGATGCTCCCTGGCTAGTCGGCGGCTTCCGGGGACGCTGTCTCCGCGGGCGGCGAGTCGCGCCCCAGCGCCGGGCGCAGCAGGAACTCGTAGACCGCCGCGCCAAGGGGTCCGCCGACCAGCGGGCCGACGATGTAAATCCAGAAGCCGTTGGACGGGCCGGGGATGGCTATTGATTCCCACCCCGCGAAATAGGCGACGATGCGTGGGCCGAAGTCCCGTGCCGGGTTCCAGCCGCCCATGGTCAGCGGGGCCAAAACACTAATGATCACGGCGACCGTCGCCCCGATGAACACCGGGCTGAGGGACTTCACCGCCAGGCTGCTGTTGCGGCTGTCGATCAGCGCGAATATGACCAGCACCAGAATGGCGGTCCCGAAGCCCTCCACGGCGGCGGCCCCGACGGGACTGATCAGGGCTTGCGCTGCCGCGTCGGTGCCGAACATTCCGGGGTTGGGGAAGTACTCGCCGAACAGCATCGCCGACCGCTCGCTGCCCGGCGCGCCGCGCACTATGCCTTCGGCCGTCTCGAACCGCGCGATCATCGAGCGGTAGAACGCCCAGACGGTCAGCCCGGCCAGCGCCGCGCCGGCAACCTGGCAGGCCCAATAGACTCCCAGCCGACGGAAGGGGAACTCGTTGCGGCGGAAGATGGCGAAGGCCAGGCTGACCGCGGGGTTGAGGTGGGCCCCGGAGACGGCCCCGGTGACATAGATGGCCAGCGTGACCCCGCCGCCCCAAACGACAGCCACCTGCCACAGTCCCACCTGCGCGCCGGAAACCACCGCGGCCGCCACCACGCCCGTGCCGATGGTCACCATGAGCCAGGTGCCCACTATCTCGGCAAGGCAGCGGCGGGCCATCATTTGCCAAGGGGCAATATCCTTGCTTCCGGCGGTCTTGGGAGGTGACGGGGCTACTGAAGCGGCCCAGGCCCGACGGAGCCTGCCGCTGGCGGTGGGGCGGGGGTTTCTAGCCACAACTGCAACTGCTGCCGCACCGGGCTTTGGCCGGCAATTCCCGGCGCTGGGCAAAAAATCCCAGAAACCCCTGCAACAGCGCGTATGCCGCGGGGTCGATGGAGTAGTACAGCCATCGCGCGTCCCGCAATCCGCGCCGTACCTGAATCAACCCCGACTGCCGGAGCTTCCTCAAATGGTGGGCCAGCAGGCTCGGCGAGAGCCCCAACTGCTCTTCCAGCTCGCAAACGCAGAGTTCGCTCTCCATCAAAAGCCGGAAGATACGCAGCCTATGGTTCTGGCCCAAAGCGGCCAGATACCGCGCGGTCCGGTCGTCGTCGGCAAGGGAAACCGAACCGGCCGACGATGGCGGGGGCGGTCCCAGAACGGTTAGGGGGATAGGCTGCTTCATCGAGTCCGCAGGGGGAGTTATTTCAACTATTGTTGAAATAATATCTCGGCCCAAGCGGGAAATCAATATCCGGTAGCCGCCGGGGTTAGTCCTGTTGTTCCGGCGCAGTTACCGGCAGCCGGAAGGAGAACGTGCTGCCCGAACCGGGGGTGCTTGCGGCCTCGATTGTTCCGCCGTGGGCTTCTACCAACTGCTTGGCGATGGTCAAGCCCAAGCCCGCGCCTCCCGTGCTCCGGGAGCGCGACGGGTCGGCGCGGTAGAAGCGGTCGAATAGCCTCGGCAGGTCTTCCTCCGGGATGCCGTTGCCGGTGTCGCTCACCGAGACTTCGACCCGGCCGTCGCCGGTCGGGGCGGCGGCGATGCTTACGCTTCCGCTTTCCGGCGTGTGGGTGATAGCGTTGTCCAAGAGGTTGTCCACTACCTGGGCGATCCGGGTGGCGTCCATTTCGACGAGGGGGGTTGCTGGAACGGTTGCCAGGCTCAATCGCACGCCGCTTGCTTCGGCCCGGGGACGCGCCGCGTCGAGGCAGCGTTGCAACAGGTCCGGTACGGGGCTGGGCAAGCGGTCCAGTCGCAGCGCTCCCGACTCAACCTGGGCCAGCAGCCGCAAGTCTTCGACCAGCCGGGAGAGGTGGGTGACTTGACTGTAGATGACGTCGATGGTGTCTCCGCTAGGCTCCAGCAGGCCGTCCTTGATCGCCTCCAGGTAGCCTTGAATGTTGGAGACCGGGGTGCGCAGTTCGTGGGCTACGTCTGCCGCCAGATCGCGGCGGTAACGTTCCGCCTCTTCAAGGTTGGCGGCCATGGCGTTGAAACTGGCGGCGAGCTGCTTGATTTCCGCCGACCCCGACGCCGGCGCCCGCTGAGTGAGGTCGCCCCGGCCCAATCGAAGGGCCGCTGCGCCGAGGCTTTGCACCGGAGACAACACCCGCCCCGACAAGAGCGCTATCAGCAGCGTGCCCAAGACCGCCGCGGCAATCCCGGTCCAGACGAGGGAGCGGTTGACCGCCGAGAGCACGCTGCCTGCGGCGGGCCCGGCCAGGTCCGGAGACTTCATGTCCCCGTCCATGTCGTCGTCCATGGATAGCGCGCCCACCTGCCGGTTGTCCACCAACACCGGCACCGGCGAAGCGGGGGTCTGCTCCGCGGGTGCGCCGCCCCGCCGGACGATCCTCTGGCTCACCCCCACAAAGCTTGCGTGAGAGTCGGCGACGATCTTGCCGTGTTCGTTGTAAATGATCAGGCGTTGGTTCCACACGGGCCAAATCCGCTCTACCAGCGGCTGCAGTCCCGACCAGTCCTTGCGGTCCGAGTAGTAATTCGAGACCACCATCTGGGCCCGGTTGGTCTCGACCGAGTCCATTTGACTCTCGTAGCGCTCGACCTCTTTCTGCGCTGCCATGCCAACGTAGACGCTCACTCCCGCCAGCGCCAGCGCCAGTACCGCCGTGAAGCCGATGATCATGCGGAACTGGAGGCTGTCGAACCATCTAGGCATGGCCCAGCTTGTATCCGCTGCCGTAGACCGTCTGGATGCGTTTGGACCCGCCGGGCACGGCATCCAGCTTGCGCCGCAGCCCGGAAACGTGGGCGTCGACGGTGCGGTCGAAGCCCTCGAAGTCGTAGCCCAGCACCCGGTCGATTATCTGGTCGCGGGAGAATACCCGGTCGGGCTCGCCCGCCAGCAGCGCCAGCAACCGGAACTCGGTGGGGGTCAGCTTGATTGCCACGCCGCCGATGGACGCGGCACGGCGGGCCAGATCGACCCGGATGTTTCCGGCGCAGACTACGGGCGGTCCGGTCAGCGGGTCGCGGTCGGTTCGGCGGAGCACGGCCCGCACCCGCGCCGCCAATTCCCGGGGGCTGAAGGGTTTGGTCACGTAATCGTCGGCTCCAATCTCCAACCCCAAGAGCCGGTCGTCCTCCTCGACCATCGCTGTCAGCATGATTATGGGCACCGGCGACTCGTCCCGCAGGGTGCGGCAAACGTCCCTGCCGTCCATGAGCGGGAGCATCAGGTCCAGCACAACCAGGTCAGGGGCGGCCTCTCGCGCCAAGGCCAGCCCCTGCAATCCATCGTAAGCCGATAGGACCCGATACCCGTCCCGCTCTAAGTAAAGACGGCAGAGTTCGACCACGTTGCGGTCGTCGTCGACAACCAGAACGGCCTTGCCATTACCAGGGTTAGCCACGATGGATTGACTCATGCGTCCGCATCATTCAGTTGGCGTCACCGTCATCGCTGTCGTGACCGTTCCCGTCATCGCTGTCGTGACCTTCGCCGTTGCCGTGGTGGCCGCGGCCGCCGGAGAGCCGGGAACCGTGGTGTCCCTTTCGCCCCATGCGTCCGAAGAAGGGGTGTCCGCTTTCAGCCGATTCGTCGAGGACGTTGGCCAAGTGTTCGCGCATTTCCTCGGCCTTTTCTTCGGTGATCCAGCCGTTTTCCAGCATCCAGTCGATTTTCCGGTCGATCTTCTCTTGGCGCATTTCCCGGGCGGCCTGTGCAAAAGCATCCTCGACGGTCTGCGCGTCCAGTTCGAGGATTTCGGCCACCCGCTCGACAAAGGGCGACGTGGAATCGGCGTCGCCGTTTTCGCCCTCCTCTCCGTTGTTTTGGGCGAAAATCACGGCGCTGGTGATGCCAACCCCCAGCAACACCGCCACTAGGCTTACCACCAGGATTTTGAGTTTCATCGGCCACCTCGTTCACAAGATGGCCATATTTTGGGACACAACCTTTAAGAAACTTTGACTTTTGCGCCGCTTTAGAAAGCGGGGCGTTGCAGCACCGACTGGTCGATCTTCCGGGTGATCAGCCGCCCGTCGTTGGGGCCGCCCAAAAGCTGCCCGCCTTCCACCATCACCTTGCCGCGCAGGATAACCGTGGTGGGCCAGCCTTCCACGTCCCAGCCCTCCCAGGGGCTGTAATCGCGGACGTGCAGGTCGGTTATGGCGAGCGCTTTCTTCACCGACGGGTCGATGATGGCGATGTCGGCGTCGCTGCCCACGGCGATGGCCCCCTTCCGGGGGTAGAGGCCGAGCAGCTTGGCCGCGTTGGCCGAGGTCACGTCGACGTACCGTTCCAGCGACATCCCCCGCTTGACCACCGCCTCCGAGTAGTTGACGCCCATGCGGATCTCGATTCCTACGTTGCCGCCCCGAATGTCCTGTACGTTCCTCCCGGCGATCTTGTCGAGGTAGGTTGTAAAGCTGCTGTCGGTGGCGGTGAAAGACAGGTCGCCCTGCAGGATGCCGTCCCACAACCCCAGGCGGTCTTCATCGAACTTGAGCGACGGATAGGTGTGGTACTTCATGCCGTCGCTCTCCCTGTATTGCTCCGCCTCAAACGACAACGCCAGGGTGAGCACCTCGCCGTAGACCGGCATCCCCAGCGACCGCGCCTCGGAAATCACGTCCAGGCCGTCCTGGGCGGTGACGTGGACGAAGTACATGCCCACCCCGGTGCGTTGGGCCAGGCGGACGACGTGGCGGAAGGCCAGGTCCTCAACGGTCTTGGAGTGGATCAGGTGGACGTTGTACCAGTCCCACAGGCCGCGCTGCCGGGCCAGCAGGTAGTTGTACATGACCAGCTCGTCGTCTTCGCCGTGGACGGCCAGCACACCGCCGTAACGGCCGATCTGCT
This sequence comes from Dehalococcoidia bacterium, assembly GCA_965197575.1. Lineage (GTDB taxonomy): Bacteria > Chloroflexota > Dehalococcoidia > Lucifugimonadales > UBA3495 > VXOI01. Next base: position 2,311,349 of record OZ240214.1, on the reverse strand, counting down.
CCATCAGGTCCGCCAGAGGGCCGGTGTCGAGCTTGCCGACGGGGGTGAGGCTGGCCCCCGCGGAGCCGGGAGGACGGATGTTGGTGGTGAAGATCTTGACGCTGGGGAACCCGGCCTCCGCCAGCTCGTGATAGCGGGCGATGGAGTCGGGCGTGTTGCCGTTCCGGTAGATGCAGTGGGTGGTGTAGTCGGTGTAGGCGTTGCCCTGCCAGACGCTGATGTAGTCGTGGATTCCGGCGGCCAGGTCGCCCTCGTTGGGCACGGGGGCGAAGTCGACCACCGTGGTCGTGCCGCCCCAGATCGCCCCCAGGGAATGGACGGCCGGCCCGGCGTTGGGTGTGCCCGGCACCGTCTCCGGGGACCCCGGCTGCACGTTGGCGGCGGCGTGAGCGTGGGCCTCGACCCCGCCGGGCACGACGATCCTGCCGCTGGCGTCGATGACGGTCGCGCCCTCTTCAGACAGCACGCCGGGCAGGGTAACCGCCACGACCTGCCCGCCCTGGATGCCGATGTCCCAGGCGCCAACGCCCGAGGGAGTGACCACCTGCCCGCCCTTGATTAGCATGTCTACCATCGTTCTGCTCCTTATTGTTAGTTTGAGAGTGGATCCAACAATTCCAGCCCGCCAATCCATCGAAAGTCCTCGACGTTGTGTGTTACCAGCGTGAGGCCGTGGATAATAGCAGTAGCTGCGATAATCGTGTCGCCAAGGCCCATTCTTCTAGTTTGGCGCAGCCTGATGGCTTGTTGAGCAACGGTGTGAGACAAAGGCAGCATTTGAGACCTTCGGAATATCCGCAATAGGTTTTGCCGCTCTGATTCGCTCAAACGATGATACCCTAACGACTCGATGTAGCTTACAATAGAAAAAGACCGACTGATCTGGTCTAGGAAACGCCTTAAATCAGCATTCTCTGGTTTCGAGGCGTAGATGACGATGTTACTGTCAATCAGCATCGGAGTCAGGGTAAGGCAGTGGGCGATCCTTGCGTTGCTCGCGCTGCCAGGCAACAGCGTCTTCTATGTCGGCAAATGCGCCCGATATGGCCAGGGCCTCGAATAATTCAGAGACCGGTTCTCGACTGTCTTGAAGAGCCTCGACGTATGATTCGTCGGCAATGGTGATGCTGACCGGTACCGGCCCGTCGGTTTCGGGGGCGCCATCGAGCCATTCCACACGGTCGCCGTGAAGGAGTGCCTTGTATGCCCGCCTCATAGAACCTCCCCATTCCAAATCATGCTCTTCCTTAAACACCACCGATTTTCTCGTCGCCACTCTCGAGTCACGCTATAGGCACCGCCACCTTGGCCAAGTCGAACCCGTAGAGACCGGCGGCGGTGGCCCCCACGATCTTGGCCTGGTCTTCTCCGGGAACCCCCGCCAGTATCTCGTCCAATATCTCGCGAGACCGGGGGAAGGTGGACTCGGAGTGGGGATAGTCGGACCCCCACATCAGGTTGTCCACCCCGATGATGTCGCGGAGGCGGATGCCCACGTCGTCCTCCTGAAAGCTCAGGTAGACGTTGTTGTGGAAGAAGTCACTGGGCCGGGTGTCTCCCTTGAACCGGTAGGATGCCTCTTCGCGACGTTCCCGGTAGGTGTAGTCCATGGAGTCCAGCAGATAGGGCGCCCAGGACAGCTCGAACTCCACTATCGCCAGCTTTAGCTTGGGGTAACGCTCGAAGACCCCGGAGAAAATCATGTCGCGCATCGACGTCGCCGGGTAGAAGACCTTGGTGGCCCGCCCGCTGGCGTCTCTGACCGTGTTGCCGCCGGAGGCGCGGTTGCGTCCTTCCCGGCGGGTGGCGGTGTGCAGGCTGAGGGGCATGGTCAGGTCCTGGGCCGCCGCCCAGAAAGGCTCGTATTCCGGGCTGTCGTAGCGCCGGCGCTCCTGGGGATATTCGGTGATCATGGCTCCGGCCATCCCCATCCGCGCCGTCCGTTCCAGCTCGGCAACGCCCTCGGCAACGTCGTCGAGATTGACCATGGCGATGCCCTTGAGCCGGTCGGGGTTGGTGGCGCAGAAGTCGGCAAGCCAGTCGTTGTAGGCCCGGAAGATAGCCGTCATCAGCGGGGTGTCGGCGACCTTGAAGTAGAAAAGGCCCTGGGAAGGGTAGAGCACCTCGCCGGACACGCCGTCTATCTTCATGTCCCTGATGTGCTGGCCGGGGTCGTAGCCGCCGACATGGACGTCGTCGAAACGGCCCTGGGCCGAAATCTGCTCCGGGTTCTCGAAGCGCGCCCCCGCGTTGGAGATGAGGCCGATGCCAGCGATCATCTGGTCTTTCTCGACGACCAGTTGGTCGACTCCGTCCACCCGCACCATGCGTGGGGCGCGGTCCCGGAAGGAGGCGTCGATGCGGTTGGCCCACAGGTCCGGCGGCTCGAAGACGTGAGAGTCTGACGAAATCACCGGATGGTCGTCCATGTCGGTCTCCTCGTTGCGTCCCGGAACTGCCCCAGCGTGATGATTGATGTCCCTATTCTAGCATCCCGTCTTGTCCTTTGGCCGGGGGTCTCTGAACGGCGGGAAGCGCGCCTCCGCCTGGTACGGATACCGGTGCGGGCTGGCCGGTCTTGTTACTGCCAGCTTTTGGCTTTGGGCAGGTAGTCCAGCGCCTCCATTAGCTCCAGGTGGCTGGCCACGATGTTCATGGTGCCGTCCCGGCGGGAGACTTCTCCGGTGACCATCAGCAGCGGCTCGCGGATGACCGGCCGGTATTTGGCGAATACCGCTGGCCAAACCACCAAGGGTATGTGTCCGAACTCGTCCTCCAAGGTGATGAACACTGCCCTGGACAGCGGCCGCTGGCGGCGGATCACCAAGCCCGCGACTGTGACCTCCGCGCCGTCCGGCGCAGCCTGCGCTTCCTGGCTGGAAAGGACCCCCTCCGGCAAATACGGGCGCACTTGGGCCATAAGATGCCCTTGGGGGTAGATCCCCATGGTGCGGTACTCCTCCCCCATCAGCTCCCAAGGGGTCTGCTCCGGCAGCGCCGTCATGTCCTGCTCCACCGGCAGAGGGAGAGGCTGCTGGGAGTTGACGGGCCGGTAGCGCAGTCCCGCTTCCCACATCGCCGTGCGCCGGTCAGGAGTCAGTGAGTCGAAGGCTCCGGCGTTGATCAGGTTTTCCACCGCCTCCCGTTGCAGGCCGGTGCGCTCCATGGCCTCGGCCAGGCTGGCGAAAGGGCCGCTCCGCTCCCGCGATTCCACGACCCGGGCAGCGGCGTTTTCCCCCACGCCGCGCACGTAGCGCAGCCCCAGCAGGAGCGACTCGTCTTTGATGGCGCATTTTTCCAGGCTTTCGTTGATGTCGGGGTTCAGGACCCGCACCCCGTGACGCCGGGCGTCCTCCTTCAGGGTCTCGGTGTTATAGAAGCCCATGGGCTGCTGGTTGAAGATGGCCACGTAGAACTCCAGGGGGTAGTAATACTTGAGCCAAGCCATGTGGTAGGCGGTGGCCCCGAAGGCAAAGGCGTGGGACTCGGGGAACATATAGTGGCCATTGAACTTCTTGAATATCCGCTCCGCCTTGTCTTCCGGGACGCCCAGGGAAGCCGACCCATCGCGGAACTTCTCCCAGTAATGGCGGATGAGTCCTTCGTTGTTGCGCTTTCCGAAGGCCCGGCGCAACTGGTCGGCTTCCCGGGAGCTGAAACCGGCCACGTCCATGGCCACCTGGTTCACTTGGTCCTGAAACAGAATGATGCCCAGGGTGCGCTCCAGGGCCCGGCGCTCCCTGGGATGGTCGTAGTCCCAGGCGACGCCTTGGGTGCGGCGCTCGATGAACTGGGTTACCCCGTCGTTCACGCCCACGCCGGGACGGACCGAGCCGACCTCGAAGGCCATGTCGGTAAGGTTCCAGGGCTTGATGCGGGGGACGGTCTGCATCTGGGCCGCCGACTCCACCTGGAAGATGCCGATGGTGTCGGCCCGGTGCATGGACTCGTACACCGCCCGGTCTTCAATGTCGATGCGGCTCAGGTCGATGTAGTTGCCCTCCCGCTCCTCGATGAGCAGCAATGCTTCCTGCATCTGCGAGAGGGCGCCCAGGGACAGGAAGTCGATCTTCACGAACCCGGCTTGGTCGATGCTGTCCTTGTCCCACTGGCAAACGTAGCGGCCTTCGATGGCGCTGGGCTGCACCGGAGTCATGTCGATGAGGGGCGAAGAGCTGATGATCATGCCGCCGGGATGCTGGGCCAGGTACTTGGGAAAGCCGTCCAGTTGGGCCGCCATTTCCACCAGGTCGCGCCACACCGGAGCGTCCACCTTGTCCCGGTATTCGGGCAGCAACCGCATCTCCAGCCCCAACTCCTTGGCGCTGTGGGCGTCCACCCGCTTGGCCAGCTTGTCCACGTCCTGCGGCGGCAGGCACAGGGCCTTGCCCAAGTCGCGGATGGCGCCCTTCATCTGGTAGGCGCTGATCATGCCGGTCAGGGCGGCGTGGTCCCAGCCCCACTTCCGATGTACCCGCAGGATCAGTTCCTCGCGGATGTTGCGGGGGAAGTCCAGGTCGATGTCGGGCACGGAGCCCAGGTCGTCGGAGAGGAAGCGCTCGAGGGACAGGTTGTATTCCAGGGGGTCTATGTGGGAGAGACCGATCAAGTAGCCCACCAGCATGGCCACCGAGGAACCACGGCCCCGGCCGGGAGGCCGCTCCTCCAAGGGTATCTCAGCGTCGCTCAACCCCAGCTCGATCATGATGTCGCGGGCCATCTGGATAATCTCGTAGTAGATCAGGAAGAAGCCAGCCAAGCCATGTTTCTCGATGAGCCGGAACTCCTCGTCGAGTCGGTTTCTCACCCGGTCGGTGAGGCCGCCGTAGCGGCGCACCGCAGCTTGGCGGCACAGTTCTTCCAGGTGGCTTTGAGGAGTCGCCCCTGCGGGGACCGGGTAGTCGGGGAAGCGGTAGCCCAGGTCCCGCGTCAAGTCGAAGGAGCAGCGTTCGGCGATGCGCAGGGAGTTGTCCAAAGCTTCGGGGCGCCCGGCGAACAATTCGGCCATCTCTTGGGGCGGCTTCAGGTAGAACTGGTTGTTGGGCCGCCTTTCCCGGTGGGTCTCCTCCAGACTGCGGTTGTACCGGATGGCGACCAAGGCGTCCTGTAGGCGGTGGCGCTCCTGCACATGGTAGTGGACGTTGTTGGTGGCCACCGTCCCCACCCCCAGCTTGTCGGCCAGGCCGATGAGTCTGCGGTTGCGGGTGGTGTCTCCCTGCACCAGGTTATGTTGCAGCTCGACGAACACGTTGTCCCGGCCGCACCAGTCCAGGTACTGCCGCAACAGGTCTTCCGCCTCGGTCTGCCGGCCCTCGCTCGCCAGGCTGGACAGCCGGCCCTTGCGGCACCCGGTTAGCAGGATTAGCCCCGCCGCGTGCTCCGGCAGGTGCTTCAGGTCCAGGGCCGGGTCCCGGCGCTCGCCGGTGATGTAGGAGAATGAGACGAGGTTGGACAGGTTGCCGTAGCCCTGATGGGTCTCGGCGAGGAAAGTGAGGTGGGAGCCGTCCTTCAGGGTTAGCTCCGCCCCGGTGATGGGTTGAACGTCCAAGGTGTGGGCCACTTGAGCGAAGTGCATCGCGCCGCAGAGATTGTCGTGGTCGGTGAGGGCCAGCGACCGGTAGCCCAACTCTTGAGCGCGCACCAGCAGGTCCTCCACCGAAGAGGCCCCCTCCTGGAAAGAGTAGTTGCTGTGGCAATGAAGCTCGGTGTACATACTGGCCTTCCTTCTTATTTCGCACTCCTCTCACCTCACTTCTCGTTTCGTCAGCCGTCAGCCGCGCTGGTGGTACCAACCCCCGTTTGCCTGGTCGCGGAAGATGGTGAGGCGACGGCCATCTGCGGTGGTGACTTGATAGTACCTGCGGGAAATCGGCCTCCCCCGCCACCACTCGTCGTCCACCTGCCACCGGTCGTCGATGGAGGACACCCAGAGCAGGCGTTCCTTCAGCGTGGCGGAAGCGGGCAGAGTGATGGAGACGGGCTGCTGCCAACCGTCCTCGGTTACTTCCAAAGGCGCAGGCAGGCCCACCGCCCGGTAATTTATTGGGCCGGGATTAACTGCCTTCCGGTTCGAGGCCCGGTCTAGGGGTCGAAGGGCGCCAGCACCCTTCGTCTTTCGGGGATTCGCGACCACGGTTCTATCTCCTTTAGTTGGTATATGGGGGGCTTTCCGCCCAAGTGCACTTCCAACTGCCGCATCATTTCCTTGAGCTGCTCCCGCTTGCGCACGTCGGAAAACAGGTTGGTCTGGATGCCCGACTCGCCGGTGAAACCGGCCAGGGTCAGCTTCATGTCTTCCAAAGGGCCGGGCAACTCCACGCTGTCCATGCGGCTCTTCAGCGCGAACAGCGCCTTCTCTTTGCTGCCCAGGGCCTCCTTGAAGGTGAACCGCTTCATCCAGGGAGGATGCCGGAATACATGGCTCTCCAGAGTGGCGGCGCGAACGTACCGGCCGCCCACCTCCGGGCGGGAGAACGCCCGGCCCAACAGAGTTTCCAGAGCAGTGAAAATCGAATGCCAGGTGATGATGGGCGAGGGGAAAGAAAGGGACTCCTCCACAGTCGGCTCCGAATGTTGGGCGATCAGCGGCCTGCGGTCCACTCCTCCGGCCAGTTCCCAGGCCCGCAGCCCCTCCGTCCCAAACTGGGCCTGCACCGGCCCCACCGGCAGTCCGGCGAGTTCTCCCAGGGTATGAATGCCGAAATGGTGCAGCCGGGCCTTGTCTTCCCAGGACAGCGGCAGCAAGTCCACCGGGAAGCCGCTCAAGAACCCGGCCACGTCTTCCGGGACCCTGGTGGCCCGGCCGCCCTTGGTGTTCGCGGCGGCGACGTAGGCCGGGAACTTGCCGGCGGCCACCCCAAGCCGCGGGTTGAAGTCGGCCGGCGCGCCTTGCAGCAGGGAAGCGATCAGCCGCGCCTCGCCGCCGTACATCAGCTTCAGCCCTTCCAGCCCCACGTATACGCAGCCCATGCCGGCCTTTTCTACCAGCGGACTTCGCATCTCCATGGAGCGGGCCAACTTGTCGAAGGCGTCGTTGTAGTAATAGGCATCGGCCTGGAGCAATACCGCTTCTTTGCAATGGGACAGCGCTTCTTGCAGGGGCATTCCGGTCCCAACGCCTCGGGCTTCCGGAGAGCTGTCCAGCACCAGGTCCCGGGAGCCGTAGCTCTCGGTGATAATTACCGGCTTTCCTCGCAGGTAGGGGTAGCGCCGCACCTCGGCCTTCACCGGGAGATGGGTGACCACCAAGCAGGCGATGGAGTTCTTCGAGCCGTCGCCGTTCTTAACCATCAGCGTTTTTAACCGTCGTCAAGGATAGGACATCTCTATGGGGCTGGAATTGTATAGAACGTATGTACGGTTAATCAAGAGGCAGCAGTCACAAAAGTTTGAAGTCGAAAACCGGATAGAATTGCCTGCGGGGTTGGGCTAATCTTGTTGCAGCAGACTGCCCCAAGGGGGCATCAGGGGGACGATTTGGGAAAGTGGCCGAAGGGACTCTCACCCACGGAACTGGCCGAGTGGCTGGACCGGGAATTCACGAGCGGGCTCATGGTCCACCTGGGCATGAAGGTAGTGGAAGTGGGCCCGGTCCGGGCGGTGGTACAGCTTCCGGTCACCGAGGGAGTCGCCACGCCCATGGGCTCGGTCCACGCCGGGGCAATGGTCTCTTTGGCCGACACCTCCGCCACCCTGGCAGCTACCGTATCCTACGAACACCGCTTTCCCGGAGAGCAGTTGTGGCCCGACCGCTTCCCGGTGGCGGTATCCATTTCCAGCCAGATCCTATCCAACGTCCGGTATGGCCTGCTCATCGCGGAGAGCGCCATCCCCCACACCGGCCGTACCATGATCGCCGCCGCCACCCGCATCACCTCGGCCGACGGCAGGTTGCTGGCCTTGGTCAACTCTTCCCACTACGTCCGACCGCTCACTCCGGGAACTCAGGAGTACCGATGACGGCGCTGCAACAAGACATCCACCAGACCCTCTCAAACGAAGACAGCCCCGCCCGCTTGTGGCAGGCCGTCCAGGAACGCGACGAAGGCTACGACGGCCGCTTTGTCTACGCCGTGCGTTCCACCGGGGTCTACTGCCGCCCGACCTGCCCCAGCCGACGGCCCGGCCGGGACCAAGTGCGCTTCTTCACCGGCCCGGAAGACGCCAAAGGGGCGGGATACCGCGCCTGCCGCCGCTGCCAGCCGCACCGGCCCTCCCTCCGGAGCCAGCAGGCCGAGTTGGTGCGCCGGGCCTGCGAGTACATTCGCGGCCGTATCGAAGAACACCCCGACGGCCTGCCTTCGCTGGCCCGGTTGAGCGAGGCCGCCGGGGTCAGCCCCTCGCATTTGCAACGGGTATTCAAGAAAGAGACGGGACTGACCCCGCGGCAGTACGCTCACGCCGTCCGGTTGGAGCGGTTCAAGGCCCTGGTCCGCGAGGGTAGCGACATGTCTGGCGCGATGCTAGACGCCGGGTTTGGCTCCCCCAGCCGTCTCTACGAAGGCGCAAACGGCCAGTTGGGGATGACTCCCGGCAAATACAAAAAAGGTGGAGCAGGAATGACCGTAAATTACTTGGTAACGGAATCTTCCTTGGGATATTTGCTGGTGGCGGCCACCGGACAGGGAGTATGTTCGGTCAAGCTGGGCGACGGCCCGTCGGAACTGTTGGAAGAGTTGCGGACGGAGCTCCCGAAGGCCAGTCTCCAGGAAGGCGGCGAGACCCTGCGGGATTGGGTGGGTGCGGTGTTGGAATACCTTGACGGCCGGCGTGTGGGCCTCGATTTGCCTTTCGACGTTCAGGCCACCGCCTTCCAGCGCCGGGTCTGGCAACTGCTCCAGTCCATCCCCTACGGCGAGACGCGCACCTACCAGCAGCTAGCGCAGGAGATGGGCTTAGGCGGGAATTCCAGCCGCGCCGTCGGGCGGGCCTGCGCCTCCAACCCGGTGTCCCTCATCGTCCCTTGCCACCGCGCCGTGCGAAAAGACGGGGGCTTGGCCGGCTACCGCTGGGGCCTGGAGCGCAAGGAGGCGCTGCTTATCATGGAACGCGGGGAGCGCCGCCCCGAGAACGCATAACGGGACCTATAAAGCCGTCGCGATGTATTCATAATGCCTTCAATCTATATGACGTATCACGACGTATAATGCGGATGTGGCCGTTGCCGTTAGAATGACTCTCCTCTCCGCCATCGTCATATGCCTGCTCACCCTGGCGTCGGCCCAAGGCGCTCCGCTGACGGCCGCGGGCGGGTCGATTGAAGTGGTGGCCGTCGAGGAACGGGTCAATTTCCCCGGCGAGGTGGCGCTCACGCTGACCGTCGAGGCCGACAGGGAAATCGTCGAGGTGCGCGTCTTTTTCCGCTCCTTGGGCAGCCGGGTCTGGCGGTACGCCTATGCCGACTTCAAGCCAGGCACCCGCATCGTCGCCACCCAGCAAGTCCCGTCCAGCGCCGCCGTTTATCTGCCGCCCGGTAGTGAAGTCGAGTACTACTATCAGATCCGGGACTCAGCCGGCAACGTGCTGACCACCGAACCGGCGGTCGTGGAATACCTCGACGACCGCTTCGATTGGGACCGCGTCCAGATTGGGCCGTTGCAACTGCTCTATCACGACTTGTCCGATTCCCGGGTCGCTCGAACGGCCGGGGGCGTGCAGGCGGACCTGGCCCGCATCGAACGCATCCTGGAGTCCAGCCCGGAGCGACGCATCAAAGGCGTCATCTACAACCGGGCCGACAACGCGAGGGACGCCTTTCCCAAGCAGAGCCAGACTACCTGGGAGCATGGCACCTTTCAAGGTTTCGCCTTCACCGAACAGGGGACTTTCGTCGGCTTGGGAATGGACCGTCGGATGATCTCCCACGAGTCGGCGCACCTGCTGTTGCATCAGGCGCTGGGCGACCGCGCTACCGACCCGCCCTCGTGGCTTGACGAGGGCTTCGCCACCTACATGGAGCCCAACGCCCGGGCGGAAAGCGGACGCTCGTTGAGCCGCCGCTCTCTTCCGCTCCAGGCCATGAACACCGTCTCCGGCACGCCCAGCGCCATCCATACGTTCTATGAAAAAGCCCACAGCGTGGTCGCCTATCTGATCGAGGTACACGGGGAGGACGACTTCCGGCGGTTCCTAGACGAGCTGGGCCAAGGCCGTCAAATCGACCGCGCGCTGGTCGAAGTCTACGGGTTCGACGTTGACGGCTTGGACGCCCGCTGGGCTGGGGAGTCCGTGCCCAAGTCTGCCGGGGAGTCCGATGAAAAGGCCGCGCCCGGTCCCGAGAGTGGCCGGACAAGCGGGCAAACCAACCCCGGCGGTGGGGGCGGCTCCTCCCCTTTTGTCTTTATTGACGTCTGGATTATCGCCGGTGCGGCCATGGTCGTCGCGGCGCTGCTCTCGGTGCGCGCCGTGACCAACAGACTGCGCCGCCGCCAAGAGGAACCCGACCCCTTGGACGATCCTTACGACCCCGACTGGGACTAACCCTGGGGCAAAAATTACACCAAAAAATCTCCGCGTCCTCCGCAGTGGACCAAACGGCCGGTCATTCTTCACGTCCAACCTGCTTTCTGGTATGCTCATGGCCGCGTTTTATCCCCGTCTGTCCAAGGTCCATGAGGGCCTGCGTGAGGGTCTATGTTTGAACGGGTCGCCATCGTCGGAGCGGGCTACACGCCCTTTCGCTCCGTTTCTCCAGAGGTCTCTTTCCGGGAGATGATATTCGAGGCCGCCGTCAAGGCCTACGCCGACGCCGGCATCGGCCCCGGCGACGTCAGCACTTTCGTCTCCGTCACCGAGGACTACGTGGAGGGCACCGCCATCGCCGACGAGTATGTTCCCGACCAGTTGGGCGCGGTGCTGAAGCCGGTGCATACGGTCACTTCCGACGGCATCACCGGCCTCGGCTCGTTGGTCCTGCAACTGGAGACGGAGCAACTGGACATCGCCGTCATCGAGGGCCACAGCAAGGCGTCCAACATCGACTACCCGCTTCATCTGGAAGCCTTCGCCCTCGACCCGGTCTTCACCCGTCCGCTGGCGTTCAACCCCCGTTTCGTGGCCGGGCTGGAGATGCGGCAGTTCCTCCAGGAGACCGGCAACACCGAAGAGCAGGCGGCGGCAGTGGTGGCCCAAAACCGGGCGGCGGCCCTCCTCAATCCGCTGGCTGCCTACCCCGCCCGCGTGAGTGTCGATGACGTGATGGCTTCGCCGCCCGAGGCCGAACCCCTCAAGCGGGGCGACATCGCCGGGCTGGCCGACGGAGCGATCGTGCTCGTGGTGGCCCGCGAGTCGATGCTGCCCCGGATCAAGGGCCGACCGGTGTTCATCCGGGGAATTGGCTGGAGTCAGGACACCCCCAACATAGAGGAACGGGATTCCAGCCGGGCAGCCTATGCTGAGCAGGCGGCGCGGCGGGCCTACCGCATGGCCGGAATCAGCGACCCGGCTTCAGAAATCGACATCGCCGAAATCGACGACACCCTCTCCTACAAGCAGTTGCAGCACCTGGAGGCCCTCGGCTTCGCCCGTCCCGGTGAATCGGGCCGGATGCAGGAAAGGGGGGCGTTTGCCCACGGCGGCGCAATCCCGGTGAACGTCTCCGGCGGCAACCTCGGTTGCGGCGCGGCCCACGACGCCTCCGGTCTGCGCAGCGTGCTGGAAGTGATGTTGCAACTGCGAGGAGTGGCCGGCGAACGTCAGGTTCCCGGCGTTAAGACCGGTCTGGCTCAGTCCTGGCGCGGCATTCCCACCGCCACCGGCGGCGTGGCCGTCTTGGGCGTGGAGTAAGGTATCATGCGGGTTACGACAGGTCTTGGGAACCCAACGCCTCCCCCAAGTTAACGGGGCCAGAGTAGTACGGGCGCTGAGGCGGGCCGGGTGGGAGGTAGACCGGATAAGAGGTTCTCATCACATAATGACGCATCCGAGACGGCATAGACGCAGAATTAACGTGCCGGTACATTCCAGGCCCGTAAGCAAGAAAACTCTCGCCCGGATTCTGCGAGACGCGAATTTGAGCATTGAGGAATTCATCAATCTGCTTTAGGGACCGACATGAAGAGGACTTATACAGTAATACTCACTCCTGGCGATCCCGATGAAGGCGGCTATAGTGTGGAGGTGCCTGCTTTGCCCGGTTGTTTTACCGACGGCCGCACGGTAGAAGAAGCAATCTGCAATGCCAAAGAAGCCGTGGAAGGCTACATTTTGAGCCTGATGGACGATGATCTCCCCGTGCCGGACGAGAGTAACAGTGTTGTCAGCCTGATCGCTGCCGTATCAGTCGAGGTCTAAGTAAATGCCTTACAAGAATAGAGTAGCCGTGCTTGGGGCCGGGCTTACCAAGTTCATGCGGAGGGCCCTGGAAACGCCCAAGGAGCTGGCCTTCGAAGGAGCTCAGGCGGCCCTGGAAGACGCCGGGCTGACCATTGACGACATCGATTGCGTGGTGTCGGTCACCGCGCCCGAGGCCTTTGACGGCGTGCATATGAACGGCGAGTATTATGCCGACGGCGCGGGCGCTTGGGGCAAGCCCTACATGCGCACCTACGTTGGCGGCGGTTCCGGCGTTTTCGGCCTGGTCACCGGATGGTATCACATCGCCAGCGGCCGGTTCGATACTTGCCTAGTGGTCGCCGAGGAAAAGATGTCGCCCGCGCTGCCCCATCCCCAAGGCTGCTTCAACGCGATCTACGATCAGTTCACCGAGCGGCCGTTGGGGGTGAACCTGCTCTGGATTTTCTCCTTGGAAATGAACCGCTACATGCAGACCTACGGCGTCCCGATGGAAACTTTCGCCAGGGTCGCTCAGAAGAACAAGCGCAACGGACTCGACCATCCCTCCGCTCAAGCCGGGGTGGCCGGGGACCTGGAAATCGAAGACATCATGGCCTCCGAGGTCATGGCTTGGCCGGTGCAAAGGCTGATGGTTTCGCCGGTGAGCGACGGCGGCGGCGCGATGGTGCTGGCTTCCGAGAGGTTCACCCGGCGGTTGAGCAAGCCGCCCGTCTGGATCGAGGGAGTGGGCTGGAACCTCGATACTTCCTACTGGACCAACCGCGACCTCTACTACCCCCGCTACGTGGAAAAGGCCGCCCGCATGGCCTACGAAATGGCCGGCATCAGCGACCCGCGTCGGGACATCCACGTGGTCGAGCCCTACGACCCCTTCGCCTATAAGGAGCTTCACCACCTCGAAGGGCTGATGCTGGCCGACAAGGGCCAGGCCCCCAAGCTGCTGGAGCAGGGCTTTTGGGACCGCGATACCGAGACCGGCATACCGGCCACCCCGTCGGGAGGACTCCTCGGAGTTGGCAATCCCATAGCGGCGGCTGGCATGATGAAGTGCGCGGAGATCTACTGGCAGCTACAGGGCGAGGCAGGCCCGCGCCAGGTCAAGCGGGAAGTGCGCCGCGGCCTGGCCCAAGCTTGGGGCGACCTGATGCAGGTCGGCACCGTCGTCGTAATGGGGAAGTGAGCATGAAGGAATTTCGCGGAACATCGCTTACAGACCACGCGCTAACTACGGACGTGTTGGTTACTCATTGGCAGGTGAAGTCCGACTACCATTGGGATGCGGGTCTGGCCATGAGCCGCTACCTGAACGGCTTTAAGGAGGGCCGGATACTGGGCACGTCCTGTCCCGGGTGCCGCCGCACCATGGTGCCGCCCCGCGCCTTTTGCGAGCTGTGCTTCCGGCCCATCGACGAGTGGGTCGAGTTGCAGGACACCGGCCGGATCAACACCTTCTCCGTGTCCTTTGTGAACTGGGACGCTTCCCGCCGCCAGGTCCCCGAGGTGCCGGCGGTGATCGAAATCGACGGCGCGAGCCCCGGAATGTGCATCCTGCACAAGATGGGTGAAGTTGGCGAGACGCTGGAAGAGGTCCGGTCGAACCTGAGCCTGGGCGCTCCGGTCGAGGCCGTATGGAAGCCCGCGGCCGAACGGGAAGGGGCCATCACCGACATAGAATACTTCCGGCCGCGGTAAGGAGTCCCGGATGCTGGACAAGGTTGGACAGACAAGCGGAATGCGGCAGGTGGCCGGGACCATCCCCATTCACCACCGCTACACTTTGGGTGTGGCTGGGGAGCGGTTCTTCAGGGCGATGCGAGACGAGCAACAGTTGCTGGCAGCGCCGTGCCCGAAATGCGGCGACCTGCTGCTCCCGGCCAAAATGTACTGCGAGCGATGCTTCCGGGAGACCGGCGAAGACTGGGTGCCAATGGAGGGGCCGGGCTACGTGCGCAGCTTTACGGTGTTGCACCGCGACCTCGACGAGCAGCCGCTCGACCCGCCCGTGGTGGTCGCCCTCGTCTCTTGGTCCAACGTCCGAGGGGGGTTGGTGCACCGGCTGGGCGACGTCGACCCCGCAAACGTTACAATAGGCATGGCGGTGGAGCCGGCATGGGCCTCGGAGCGGACCGGCGCCCTGACCGACATCTCCCATTTCCGCCCGGCTGGGCTCGACCGCTAGCCCCGCAACAACCCGACAGGAGACCAAGACGAGCTGGCTATGAAACTGCCAATCTTGCTTACCCTACTCGTACTAGCCGTGGTTATGGCGGCGTGTGTATTGCAACCGACGGCCCAACCCGACGCCGCTCCCACTGAAACTCCCTCCCCGAACGCCACTGCGGCGGCTCCGGTTTCGACACCCCGCACGACGACCGCCACTACGGGGGCTACGACTGCTACGGCTGCGACCCCCCGCCCGACTACCCCCAATTCGGCGACGGGGATACGCGGAGTGCGGAAGCAGTATTCCGGTCCCCCGCCGGTGACCATCGACACGTCGGCGGAGTACATTGCGTCCTTCCGCACCAACCAAGGGAACTTCCGCGTGCAGCTCTTGCCGGTGCAGGCCCCGGTGACGGTGAACAACTTTGTCTTCTTGGCGAAGGAGGGCTTTTACGACGGCCTCACCTTCCACCGCGTAATCCAGGATTTCATGATTCAGGGCGGCGACCCCACTGGAAAGGGCAGCGGCCACCCCGGCTACCGTTTCCAGGACGAAATCTCTCCCGGCCTGGTCTTCGACGCCCCAGGAAAGCTGGCTATGGCCAACTCTGGCCCCAACACCAACGGCAGCCAGTTCTTCATAACGACCGTGCCGACTCCCCACTTGAACGGCGGGCACACCATATTCGGGGAGGTCATCGATGGACAGGACGTTGTCGACCAGATTTCGATGGTGACCACCGACCGCGCGAACAGGCCGGTGCAGGCGGTGGTGATAGAGCGCGTCGACGTCGTCATTACCACTCGCACCCAATAGCCTTCCGAAGCGGCGAGGGATATGAGCGGGGAAGATAAGCGAGGAATATAACCGTGGCTTTCGAAAACATTATCTACGAGCGCAGGGAAGCGGTTGCTTGCATAACGCTCAACCGCCCCGACAAGCTGAACGCGCTCAACCCGGCTCTGATAGCCGAGTTCCGGGAGGCGCTGGAGGTCGTCGAGGCGGATACCGAGGTGCGAGTGGCGATACTCACCGGAGCTGGGCGGGCTTTCTCCGCCGGTTTCGATATCCAGCCGGGGCCGGGCTCAGCCGACCCCCACGAAGGGCCCGCCGACGCTTGGCGCACCCATCTGAAGGGCCACATCGAGACCTTTATGATGGTCTGGAACCTGAGCAAGCCGGTCATCGCCGCCGTCAACGGCTATGCTCTTGGGGGGGCCTGCGAGTTGGTGCAGGTCTGCGACATCAAGATCGCGTCGGACCGCGCCGTCATGGGGGAGCCGGAAATCCGGGCCGGGTTCGGCCCGCCCTTGCTGATCACGCCCTACAGCGTGAACCTGGCCAACGCGAAGGAGTTGCTGCTAACCGGCGACACCGTGGACGCCCACGCGGCCGCCCGCATCGGCTTGGTGAACCGGGTGGTGCCCCACGACGACCTGATGGCCGAGTGCGAGCGGGTGGCCCGGAAGATATGCCTGTTGCCGCAGATCGGCGTCAAGATGACCAAAGCCGCGGTCAACCGCTCCCTGGAAAGCATGGGGTTTCTGACCGCCCTGGACCACAACCTGGACCTGATGACCATCTTCGACACCAGCGCCAGCCCGGAGCAGGAAGAGTTCAACGCCATCAGCGCCGAGAAAGGACTGCGGGCGGCCCTGGACTGGAGAGACGAACGCTTCCGGAATTTGGAATAGGGAATGAAGAATGCGGAAAAGGCGGCCCCAATTCCGCACTCACCATTCCTAATTCTCACCCGCCCGCTTTGACCTCGATCTTCGCCAAGTCTTCCACGAATTTCAGGAGGGCGGAGTGGTCCGATTCGGACTCGCCTTCGTTCACCAAGGCCCCCAGCATCTGTTGCAGGAGCGAAGTCACCGGCAGCGGGATGTTCAATTCCTGGGCGGTCGCAAGCACGTTGCGCAGGTCCTTCTGATGGAGCCTCACCCGGAAGCCGGCACGGAAGTTGCGGCTGAGCATCATCGGGGCCTTGGCCTCCATCACCGCGCTCCCGGCGAGGCCGCCCCGGATGGCGTTGAACACGTTCTCCGGGTCCACCCCGGCCTTTTGGGCCAGCACCAGCGCCTCGGCCAGGGCCTCGATGTTGGCGGCGACGATGATCTGGTTGGCCAGCTTGGTCACGCCGCCCGCGCCGATGTCGCCGGTAAGCACCACGTTGCCGCCCATGACCTTCAGCAGGTCGAAGTTCTGGTCGAATATATCCTGCTTGCCGCCGACCATGATGGCCAGAGTGCCGGCGATGGCCCCCGGCTCGCCGCCGCTGACCGGCGCGTCCAGCATCTCGACGCCCTTCTCGGCGCAAGCGGCTGCAATGCGCTGGGAGACCAGGGGCGCGATGGAGCTCATGTCGATAATGACCGATCCCGGGTCCGCTCCCTCCAGCACCCCGTCGGGGCCGAGGATGGCCCGCTCCGAGTCCGCCGAGTCGGGCAGCATGGTGATGATTTTCCCTGTAGCCGCCGCGACTTCCTTGCTGGAAGAAGCGGGCGCAGCGCCGTCGCCCACCACCTCTTCGACCGCCTCGCCGACGATGTCGTAAACGGTGAGGTCGTACCCCGCCTTGAGCAGGTTTCGGGCCATGGGCTTGCCCATGATGCCCAGCCCGACAAATCCGATTTTTTCGGCCATGGTCCGGCCTCCTGGTCTTCAGAATTCAGCAGCCGCAGCCCCGCGCCGCGCTGGTCAAAGCGCCAAAACTGTAACATAGTTTTCACCCCGCTCCAACGGCCCGAACGAGTCTGGACGCGCGTACAAGTCAACTCACCGCGGAGCGCGCAGAGAATCGTTGAATCGTTGTGCTGTCTGCCGGTTGAGTTTATGATATTCGAGTCCCCGGTTTTGGCTGGGGAATTTTTAAGACCGCAGCGAGGATCGGCCAACAGTGCAGAATTCGGGTGAGGGCAGGACTGCCCTCGTCACGGGCGGGGCAGGGTTCATAGCGTCCCACATGGTTGACCGGCTGTTGGAGTTGGGCTACCGGGTCGTGGTCGTCGACAACCTTACCCACGGCAAGATCAAGAACATCGACCAGCACGCCGTCTTTTACCATACGGACATAACCCAGCCTTCCGTTGCTGAGGTGTTCCAGAAGGAGGAGCCGGAGCTGGTGTTCCACTTGGCTGCTCAAGCCAGCGTGTCCCGCTCCACGGCCGACCCCATACTCGATGCCGAGGTCAACGTGCTGGGCACTCTACGTATCCTGGAAGCCGCCCGCCGCGTGGGGGTCGGGAAGGTCGTTTACTCGTGTACCGGCGGCGCGCTTTACGGCGACGCCGAAACCCTCCCCTGCCCCGATGACGCGCCCGTGTTGCCGGTCTCGCCCTATGGAATGTCCAAGCACGTCGCCGAGCGGTACTTGGACTACTACTACCGCCAGCACCGGCTGAACTACACCTCCCTCCGCTACGGCAACGTTTATGGGCCGCGGCAGAACCCCGAAGGAGAAGCCGGGGTGATCGCCATTTTCGCCGCGATGATGTTGGAGGGCAAGCGCCCGCAGATTTTCGGCGATGGCACCCAGGAGCGCGACTTTGTCGCGGTTTCCGACGTGATCGACGCCAACATAGCCGCCATACATAAGGGCGACGGCAAGGCGCTGAACATCGCCAGCGGCGAATCCGTGAGCGTGAACCGGATCTTCGAGTTGCTCAAGGAAATCACCGGGTACAAGTGGGACGCTTCCCACGCGCCGGCCCGCCTCGGCGAGGTATACCGGATCAGCCTCGACTGTTCCGGGGCCGTAGCGGAATTGGGCTGGACTCCCAAGACCAGTCTTGCCGATGGCCTGAGACAGACTGTAGAGTTCTTCAAGCAGAATATGCAGCCGGTCAGGGTATGAGGCCCGGCCGGACAGGAGGGTTAAGACGAACATGGAAGCAGAGTACGATGCCATCATCCTCGGGGCCGGCGCGGCGGGTCTGGCGGCGGGTCTGTACACCACCCGGGCGATGATGAAGACGCTGCTCATCGAGCAGTTGGGCCCCGGCGGGCAACTGCTGATCACCGACGAGATCGAGAACTACCCCGGCTTTCCCGAAGGGGTGAAGGGCCAGGAACTCGCCATGTCGATGGAGCAACAGACGACCCGGTTCGGCGCGGAAATCGAGTACACCGAAATCCAGGCCCTGCAAAACGCCGATCAGCCAGTCAAGACGGTCATCACCGACGACCGGGAATACACCACGAAGTCCTTGATCATCGCCACTGGCGGCTCCCACAACAAGCTAGGAGTGACCGGGGAGGACGAGTTTGCCGGCCGCGGCGTTTCCTACTGCGCCGTTTGCGACGGCAACTTCTTCCGGGGTCAGGACGTGGTGGTGGTCGGAGGCGGAGACGCCGCCATGGACGAGGGCCACTACCTAACCGGCATCGTCAACTCGGTGACCTACGTACACCGGCGCGACGAGCTGCGGGCCACCAGGGTGTTGCAAGAGCGCGCCTTCGCCAACGAGAAGGTGAAGTTCCTCTGGAGCCACGTCGTTGAGGAGTTCACCGGCAACGAAGCCCTGGAGTTCGCCCGGGTCAAGGACCTGAAGAGCGAAGAGGTCTACAACTACCCCACGTCCGCCGCCTTTATCTACGTCGGCTTCCATCCCAACACCGAGTACCTGAAGGGCCTGCTGGACATGGACCCGCTGGGCCACGTGTTCACCGACATCCACATGCGGACCGGCGTTCCCGGCGTCTACGCCTGCGGCGACGCCAGGGCCGAGTCCACCCGCCAGCTGGGAGCCGCCGTAGGCGACGGCATTACCGCCGCCCTGGCCGCCTACCACGACCTGCAAGGGTAGCGGCGCGCCAAGCCAAGGGCACGTCATGGCGCGTGCCCTTGTCAGCTTGGCCTAGAGTGACACTCCTGTATCCTCTGGCGAATTCGCCTAAAACCCCAACAGCTCCCGCGCTAGCAGGACTGTGCCGCCGGTTAGGGTTATGCCTACTGCTACGTAGCGGAAGGAGCGCTCGTCGAGGCGGTTGGCTACCATGCTGGCTATGGCGAAGCCTGCGATCAGGCCGGGGGTCAGGAGGCCGACGTTGGCCAGGTCCGCCCGGTCGACCAGTCCGGTCACGGCGTATAACGCTACCGCGGCGGTCGAGGCGGCCAGGAACATCAGGGCCAACGACGCTCGGACCGTCTGGGACGGCCACCTTTGCGTGATGGCGTACAGCCCGGCCAGCGGGCCTCCGATGCTGATGGAGGTCACGGCCAGCGACGTGGCGAACCCGAAGGCCGGCCCGGACAAGCGATGCCGGGCCAGTGGGAGTTGCAGTCCGGTCAGGCTGAACAACCCCAAGACGATCACCGCCACCGCGATGGCCAGTTTCAGGGTCCCGGCGTCGGCGGCGTTCAGCGCCACCACGCCCACGGGTGTGGCCGCCAGCCCGCCCAAGACCAGCCCGCCGCTCAAATGCAGGTCCAAGTGCCGCCAGGTCTGCGTCAGCACCATCGCCAGCAGCACGGCGATCAGGAAGTTGATCACGACCACGACCGACTTTACGTCCAGGAACAGCAGCAACACGGGTGTCGCCACCATGCCCAGGCCGAAGCTGACGGTGCCCAGCGCGACCGCGCCGGCGGAGACGATCAGCAGGGCGAATACCAGCTCGATCCCGGTCAGCACGCTTTGCCGGACGGTTGGGCCAGGGGTGGGTTGGCCGTGCGCAGGTTGACCGAAGGGGTGGTTGGCGGCACGAAGAGAGGTTCCCGGCCCGCTAGTTCGCGCTGAACAGGCCGTTCACGGCTGCCTGCCGGAGCACGGCGTCCACGCTGACCACCGGCGGCCCCTCGCGGCGCACCTCGATTTCCAGCAACTGCTGCGGATTGATGGAGAAGGCCCGCTCGCCGTCCACCGCCACCGTGCAGTGGCGCTGCTCCACTCGCACCCGTTCGCCGTCGGCCAGCCGCCGCCAAGAGGCGATGCCAACCGTCGGCACCACACCCGGAGCGATGGGCGCGCGCACGTAGGCCCGCCCGTCCTGCCGGTCTTCCCCGGCGTCGCCGATCCCGGTGGACAAAAGCTCGTAGTGCAGCCCGCCATCGTCGGCCATCGACACCGGGGCCAGCCGCGCCCCGATGGAGGAGAGGCCGATGGACGAAGGCTCGGCCCTGGTGAGAAACACCTCGAACACGGTGTTCATGTCCCAAATGGCCCGGCTGGCCACGAACCGCTCCCGCGACAAGGCCACGTCGATCAGGGCGATGTCCCGCGCCTCGCCGTCGATAATGATGTTCAGGACTTTGCTGGGCACCGCCACGTCGGCGAGATCGACGTCCCGCCGGGCCACCAAGGCGGCGGCCATCCCGGCCATGGTGCCCTCCACCATCACCGGGAACACGTTGTTGGTGCCGGTGGATATGGCCACCATCGGAATGGAACGGCACCCCTTTACCACCGCGCGGTTGGTGCCGTCGCCGCCCAGCGTGATCATGCAGTCGACGCCCAACTCTTCCATGTGGCGGGCGGCCCGGACCGAATCGCCCTCTTCGAAGAGGGCCGACATCTGCAACAGCGAGAGGTCCAGCGACAGGTGCGGATCGTCGGCGGCCCGCTCCACCAAGTGCGAGCTGTCCGGCATTCCCACCACCCGGTCGACGCCCACCGATTGCAGGCCCAGCATGACCCGGCGGATGGTGTTGACCTTCTCCCAGTCGGGCACGACCCGCCCTTGGGCTACCAGCCTGCGTATGTCCTTGCTTGCCGACGGATTGGCGATGATTCCCACAAGCGCCAAACGATGCCTCCTGAGTCACCCGTATCACGCGGATGATCGCGCTAACCCGCGCTCCGGTTCCCCATTGTCAAGCACTCCAGCGGCTTTTTCAATAACCCGCGGCAACGGTACAGGACGATTGCAAAGTCACTTCATGGCTTGTACGTACTGACATGTAAGAACTGCTGCCGACTTTGCAATTGTCCTACCCTGCCGGGACGAGGGCCGCGGACCAGGGGAGAAGGGAGCGGAGGAGCTCATGGCAGTCGGGAAGGGCGTTCCGGCGGCGGCACCGTTCCAGGTAGCGGTGGGCCGCCATGAAGGTGGGGAGGCGGAATCCGGCCTGGGCCACCCGGCGGATAAAGGAATGGGACTCGGGCGGGCGCCGGGAGCCGGAGAGGGCCCGGTCCCATTGGGCGCAAAATTCCTGGGCCAACGGGCGGAGCCGGACGACGGCGAGGGCGAGGGCCATTTTGCGGCGTAGGGCGTTGGCGCGACGTCTCAGGTCGTTCATTGGTTAAGGCTCCTTATTTGATTTGGGGTGCTTCGCACAAAAAGGATTCTTATTCCCGATTTATTGTGCAGATTTTGTTTTTATTGGCTGATTTTCCCGGGTATTCCGTTGTTGGCTGACCCTTGGTGACTACTCTGGGCCAATCCAGTTCGTCGTAGCTTGAGCTTGCATCCTCGACCTTTTTCCTTCGTCTCCCTGTGTTGCGACTAGGGCGTCCAGACACCTTCTAGAGGTTGTCCGCTAGGGTTTCGTGCTTCCCGGCGAGGGTCGCGTAGTCGATCATTGGTTCGTGGGTGTTCTTCAGCAGTTTCTGCCTTCTCTTTGGAGGCGGACCTGCTTGGCGCGGTTGATGATCCGCTCTGCATCCGCTTTGGTTCTCTCCCGGTAGTCCGGGAAATCGGTGAGCTTCGGCTGCTCGCGGCGGCGGTACTGCAGGTCTCCCTCGTACGCGGAGTACACGTCCGGGGGTATTGAGATGCGGAAGTCCCTGAGTTCCGGGTCGTTGCGCCGCACGTTTCCGAGGAGGTGCGCGATGTTGTGGGTTCCCTCGTAGGGGGCTCCGTGGGCTTCGAGGAGAGCCTTCATTGCGAATTCCAGCGTGTTCTGGGCCTGTTGTCCTATGCCGATATCGTTGTGTTGGGCCCTTTCAGCTGCCAGTTGAAACATTTCCAGGTGTGACTCGGCGTGTCGTATGTGCTCGTCGTAGGGTGACCAGTCGAAGTCGAACTCGGTTTCCTCGTCCTCGTAGTAGTGGGCGGAGTAGCTCTCCGGGTCTCTGGGCATGATCGTTCCCTCTCTGGCTGCCCTAGTTTCGACGGAGTTGGTGTAGCGGCGCCTCTTTCTGAACTCGTCTAGGGTTCGCCAGACCAGTTGCACGGTCACGGGTTGGCCGTAGATCTCATCTGCTGTGTACTCGGCCTTGCGGACGGCGGCTTCCTTGTGTTCCTTCCTTGGCTCTATGGCCTGAATCAGCATGATGTCAATGTCGGAGCGTTCTTCGTGATCTCCCCTTGCTCTTGATCCGAATAGGATGGTCAGTTCAGGCTGCTCTACCTTTTGCGTTGCCTGAGCGACGAGCAGGGCCTTGGGGTCTGGTTGGTACATTGTTCAGGCTCCAGCGTGGTCTCTGCCCTTCGGCCGTGCTTTCACATGTTATCACCGATGTGGCATACGGGATGTGACGTCAGCGAAGTTGAATGGGGACCTCGTTGGGATCCCTGCTGCTAGTCATTTATTGTGCAGGAAAAACTTTTATGGGCGGGAATTACTATTTATTGTGCAAAGTTTATTGGGGGATTTTTCGATTCCCCGGACATTTCCGGACATTCCCGGACATTTTCTCCCGCTCCGGGCCGCTGGCGGGGATGGGATGGGAATTACGAATGGGGCGGGGCCGTTTCTGGGCATTGGCTACCTGTCGCCTCGGTGGCGGGTTGGGTTTGGGTGTGACGGATATTATGTTAGGGAGGTGTATTCGGGGTTGGCAAGGGGGTTGGGGAGTTGCTGTTGGGTTGGGGTGATGAAAGGCGACTTTGCAATCGTCCCGGCAACGGTAGGCTATACTGAAAGGCGCAACGGAAGGGCAATCCGGGCCAGAAAATACGGATCGAAGTACGGAGCGGGAATGCGGCCGGAAGAGTTCGTCGCCAAGTGGCGCGACATCGACTTTGGCGAGAAACAAGCGTCCCAAGAGATGTTTCTGGACATCTGCGCCTTGGTGGACCATCCCACGCCCGTCGCCTATGGCAACTCCGAAGTCTTCACCTTCGAGAAGTGGGTGCCGGGCGGGTTTGCCGACGCCTACCTCGAGGAGCATTTTGGCTGGGAGTTCAAGGGCAGCGACGACCAGCTCGACGCCGCCCTGAACCAACTGCTCCGCTACCAAGTCCACCTCAAGACGCCGCCGCTGCTCATCGTGTCGTCATTCCGCACCATCCGAATCCGTACCAACTTTCCCGGCATGGAAACGGCGCTCCACGAAATCCCGGTGGCGGCGTTGGACCGGAAGGAAAACCTGGACAAGCTCCGCCATGCCTTCCATGCCCCGGCCGAGTTCCGCACCAACCGCACGGTGGAAAAGGCCACCGAGGAAACGGCCAGGCTGTTCTATGGGATCGTGGAGGACATGGAGCGGCGTCTGGACGACCGGAAAAACGGCCCGGAGAAGCTGGCCCGCTATCTCAACCAGATCGTGTTCTGCCTCTACGCCGAGGACGCCGGCCTGCTGCCCGACGGCCTGTTCACCGGAATCGTGCGCGAGCACAACCACGCTCCCGCCACCTTCGACCGGGCGGTGCGCAACCTGTTCGAGCAGATGGCCGAGGGCGGGCTGTTCGGGGCCGACGAGGTCGCCCGCTTCAACGGCGACCTGTTCGCCACGGTGGATACGGTGGAATTGAGCGGCGCGGCGTTGCTTCTGCTCTACCAGGCCGCGCAGAAGGACTGGCGCAACATTGAGCCGTCCATCTTCGGCACCCTGTTCGAGCGGGCGTTGGACGCCTCCAAGCGCTCCCAGCTTGGCGCCCACTACACCAGCGCCGAGGACATCATGCTGGTGGTGGAGCCGGTGGTCATGGAGCCGCTGCGCCGCGAGTGGGGGACCGTCCAGCGGGAGGCGGGCAACCTGCTGGTCGAGGACGACGAGGACGGGGCCCGCGTCCGGCTGGAAGCGTTCCGGCAGCGGCTGTTCGAGGTCACCGTTCTCGACCCCGCCTGCGGCAGCGGCAATTTCCTCTACCTGGCCCTGCGCTCCTTGCTGGACTTGGAAAAGCGCGTCATCGACTTTGCCGCCGCCCAAGGCTGGGGTGAACTTGCGCCGATAGTCAAGCCCGACCAGATGATGGGGCTGGAGATAAACCCCTACGCCGCCGAGCTGGCCCGCACCGCCCTGTGGATCGGCTATATCCAGTGGCACCAGGCCAACGGCTTTTCCTACACCCAGCAGCCCATCCTGACCTCGCTGGTCTCCATCCACCAGACCGACGCCATCCTGGCCGACGGCGACACCGCCAACCCGCGGGAACCGGAATGGCCCGCCGCCGAGTTCATCATCGGCAACCCGCCGTTTCTGGGCCATTTCCCTTTCCGTGAACAGTTGGGCGATCAGTACGTCAACGCCGTCTATCAGCTTTACGGCGAACGAATCCCCAACTCCAGTGACTTGTGCTGCTACTGGTTTGAAAAAGCCCGCGCCCAGATTGCCGACGGCAAATCGCGCCGCGCCGGGTTGCTGGCAACACAGGCCATTCGGTTCCAGTCCAACCGGCCCGTGCTTGCACGAATCAAAGACACAGGCGACATCTTCGCGGCCATCTCAGACCAGAATTGGATACTTGACGGAGCCGCCGTACATAT
Organism: Dehalococcoidia bacterium; assembly: GCA_965197575.1. Taxonomy (GTDB): domain Bacteria; phylum Chloroflexota; class Dehalococcoidia; order Lucifugimonadales; family UBA3495; genus VXOI01. The sequence continues at coordinate 2,286,297 of OZ240214.1, read as the reverse complement.
CTCCATCATATGCTTCGACGACGGAAGCCAGACCGAATGTACGTTGGACGGATTGGAAGTTCCGAACATTAACGCAGACTTGACTGCCGGGGCCGATCTGACGCAGGCCAAACCACTGTCCGAGAACCGGAGAATAGCATTTCAAGGCATTGGCAAAGTGGGCGATTTTGACATAACTGAGACAGTCGCCGTTCAAATGCTGGCTCAACCCAATCCGCACGGACGTCCCAATACGGATGTTATCAGACGATGGATCAATGGCGTTGATATTACGCAAAGGCCCCGCAACGTCTGGATCATAGACTTTGGCGTAGATATGCCAGAGATTGATGCCGCGCTATATGAGGCTCCGTTCGAATATGTAAAACAGAAAGTGATGCCTGAGCGAGTTAAGAACAAAATGCAGTGGCGCGCGGACAACTGGTGGCTCCATGGTTACCTCGCAACCACCATGCGTCGGACGTTAGCCCCATTGCAACGGTATATCGGTACGCCAAAAGTTGCCAAGCACCGCTTCTTCGTGTGGTTGCCGGGGGAAATGCTACCCTCGAATTTGGTGATCGCAATTGCCAGCGATGATGATTACATGTTTGGCGTACTGTCATCATCTATTCACGAGCTATGGACCAGGCATGTTGGAAGCCAATTGAGGGAGTCCGAAAGCGGCGGTACGTACACTCCCACAACCTGCTTTGAGACCTTCCCGTTCCCCGAACCCGACGACGCACAGCGGGCCGCCATCGCCGACGCCGCCGCGCGGCTGAACGAACTGCGGGAGGGCTGGCTGGACCCGGTGGACGCCAACGGCCGACCGGCCCTGAACGCCAAAGACCTGCGTAAGCGAACGCTGACCAACCTCTACAACCAGCGCCCCACCTGGCTAACCAACGCCCACGACACGCTGGACGCCGCCGTAGCCGCCGCCTACGGCTGGCCCGACAACCTGGACGACGCGGCCATCCTGGAGCGGCTGCTGGCCCTGAACCTGCAACGGAGCGGATAGAAAATGCAACCGAAGCCAATCACGGCGGAACTGGAAGCCGCTTTCAACAAGCTGGCGGAGGAATGGGAAAAGGAAACCGCCCTCGACTCTTTCCGCGCGATAAAGATCAGGCACCCAGCATTCCGGCGAGTCGTTGAAACCTGGGGCGGCCATCCTGGAGCGGCTCTGGCCCTGAACCTGCAACGGAGCGGATAGAAAATGCAACCGAAGCCAATACGGCGGAACTGGAAGCCGCTTTCAACAAGCTGGCGGAGGAATGGGAAAAGGAAACCGCCCTCGACTCTTTCCGCGCGATAAAGATCAGGCACCCAGCATTCCGGCGAGTCGTTGAAATGGGGGAGGATGCCCTTCCCCTCATTTTCCGCCGAATGGAGCAGCAGGCGGGTCACTGGTGGTGGGCGTTGGAAATCATCACGGGGATTCCGTCCGTGGAGGGAATATACCCCGTGAACGGTGGCCCGTGGGTCAAAATCGATGTGATGGAAGTAAACGCCGCTTGGCTACAGTGGGGACGGGAACAGGGGTATCGCTGGTAGGCGAATGTCAGAAATTATCGAAAATTCCTTCCCGAATCTAGCCGCCGACGGGTATGAAATCACCAGCGATGCCTCGAAAGTTTACAACTGCATCGCTTGGGTATTTCTACTCAGCAGTGGGACTACAATGACCCGGAAGGCTGCTGGCCGGAGCGACTCCCCCGCAATCAGAAAGCAGAGACCATAGTGCAGTTGTTCGCCGGTTTTGGCTATGCGGTCTGCGATGGCTGCGAAAGGGAACCAGGTTACGAAAAAGTCGCTATCTATGCAGTTGACGGCCGTTTTGCTCATGTGGCAAGGCAGCTTGAGGATGGACGGTGGACCAGCAAGCTGGGAGACCTTGAGGACATAACCCACCCATCGCTGGATAGCCTGGCCGGGGGCTATTACGGCGACGTGCATTGCATAATGCGCCGGCCGTCCGGGTGAGCGGATAGCCTGCTGGCCTGAACCTGCAACGGAGCGGATAGAAAATGCAACCAAAGACGGCGGAACTGGAAGCCACATTCAACAAGCTGGTCAAACAATGGCACCGGGAAACGGACCTTTCCTCTTTCGCCGACGTAAAGGTCGCACATCCGGCGTATCAGCAAATCATCAAGATGGGTGAGCCAGCCCTCCCGCTGATTTTCCGGGAAATGGAAGCCAACGGCGGCCACTGGTTCAATGCGCTGGAGACTATCACCGGAGCGAACCCAGTCACGAAGGATATGTGGGGGAAGGTGATGAAATTACGGGAAGTCTGGCTACAATGGGGCCGGGAACACGGTTATCGCTGGTAGAAGTATGTCCCAAGAGATAGAAGACTCCTTCCCAAATCTGGCCGCCTTTGGGTACGAAATCACCAGCGAAGCCTCGGGAGTTTATAACTGCATCGCCTGGGCCTTGAGTATTTCTACTCAGCAGTGGGACTACAATATTCCAGGAGGTTACTGGCCTCCGTCCCTCCCCCGCAATCGGAAAGTCGAGACGTTGATACAGTTGTTTGCCATGGCGGGCTACGCGGTCTGCGATAGCTGCGAACAGGAAACCGGCTACGAAAAAATCACCCTCTATGCCATTGATGGCCTATTTACTCATGTGGCAAGGCAGCTTGAGGATGGACGGTGGACCAGCAAGCTGGGAGACCTTGAGGACATAACCCACCCATCGCCGGATAGCCTGGCCGGGGGCTATTACGGCGAGGTGCATTGCAAGATGCGCCGGCCGTCCGGGTGAGCGGATAGCCTGCTGGCCCTGAACCTGCAACGGAGCGGATAGAAAATGCAACCAAAGACGGCGGAACTGGAAGCCACTTTCAACAAGCTGGTGGAGCAGTGGGAAAAGAACCGGCCCCGTGGCGTAGACCTTCACGAAATGGTAAAGCATCCGGCATATCAGCAAATCATTGGCATGGGAGATGAAGCCGTGCCTCTCATTCTCCGGCATATAGAAAAAAAGCCTGGCCACTGGTTTTGGGCGCTGCAAGCAATTACCGGCGCAACCCCGGTGCCTGAAGACTGCTACGGCAATTTGGAAAAAATGACTGCTGCTTGGATAAGGTGGGGGCGGGAACAAGGGTATCAGTGGTAAAATCATTTTCCGGGGCGCGTGACCGCGGATGGTTGCGCGATTGGGCCGGCGGTGGGATTATCAGTCGCGGGAAAGACTGCTTTCCGGGCAACCAAACCGCGAGGAGTTGTGATGAGCGCCGAACTCGCTTTCATGTCTGCCGTCGATCTGGGACGGGCCATCCGCGACAAAGAGGTCTCGGTCGTCGAGGTTACCGAACAATTCTTCCAGCGCATCGAGGAGCTCGACCCGCAGCTCAACTCCTATCTGACCCTGTGCCAGGAGCAGGCTATGGCTGACGCCAGGGCCGCCGATGAGGCGGTGCAGCGGGGAGACGAGTTGGGCCCGTTGCACGGCATCCCTATCTCCATCAAGGACCTGGAGATGTCCAAGGGGGTGCCCACCAGCCTGGGATCGGCCGTGTTCCAAGGCCGCGTGCCTGACATCGACTCTATCGTGGTGGAGCGGGTAAAGGCGGCCGGGGCCATCGTGCTCGGCAAGACCAACACGCCCGAGTTCGGCCAGTCGGGCACCACGGAGAACAAGCTGGGCGACCCTTGCCGCAACCCGTGGAACACCGCCCGCACCCCCGGCGGCTCCAGCGGCGGGGCCGGGGCGGCGCTGGCGGCGGGCTTGTGCACCATCGCCACCGGCAGCGACGGCGGCGGCTCCATCCGCATCCCGGCCAGCTTCAGCGGCGTGTTCGGCATCAAGCCCAGCCAAGGCCGGGTGCCGCGCTACGGCGGATTTGGACGCCCCGCCGCCAACCACTTCTCCCAGTCGGGGCCGATGACCCGCACGGTGGCCGACACGGCGTTGTTGCTCCAGGTACTGGCGGGCCCCGACAGCCGCGACGCCACGTCCATCCGCCAGGCCCCACCAGACTTCAGTTCCGGGCTGGCCGCCGGAGTCCAAGGGATGCGCATCGCTTGGAGCCCGGATTTCGGTTACGCCGGCGTGGACCCGGAGGTGGTGCGGGTTACCGAAGCGGCGGCCCGCGTTTTCGAGGAGTTGGGCGCCACTGTCGAGACGCCCCGGCTCGTCCTGGAAGACCCGTTCCAAGCGTTTTGGGACGTTTTCGCCACCGCCGCCTATACGTCTTACGGCCACCTGCTGGAAAACGACCGGGATAACCTGTCGGACTACGGCCTCCGCTCCATCGAGCACGGCGCCACGCTGAGCGCGGCTGACCTGTCGAGGGCGCTGCTGCGGGTGGACCAGTTGGGGCGGCAGTTGGAGGACTTCTTCGACGACTACGATCTGCTGATGTCGCCGACGATGGCGGTGCCAGCCTTCGAGATCGGACAGCGGCCGACGGTTATCGGCGGGAAGGAAGTGGACCCGTTCTGGGGCTTCCTGCCCTTCACCTACCCCATCAACATCACCGGCCAGACCGCCTCCAGCGTACCCTGCGGATTCTCGTCGGAGGGAATGCCCATCGGACTCCACGTCGTCGGCCCGCGCCGGGCCGAAACCCGCGTGTTGCAAGCCTCCGCCGCCTACGAGACGGCCCGCCCCTGGGCCGACAAACGCCCGCCGGGGTTTGATTAAACGCAGAGAACGCAGATGGTTTCAATTTTTTCTCTGCGATCTCTGTGTTTAATTCCCGGCGATCTTTTCCCGGAGGCGGGGCAGGACTTCCGCGGAGACGCGGCGGCATTCCTCGACGTGGGGGAAGCCGGAGAGAATGAACTCCTGGAAGCCGAGTTGCCAGTAGGAGAAGAGGACCTCGGCGGCCTGCTCCGGGGTGCCGACGATGGCGGTGCCGCAGTTGACCCTTACCTCGGATAGCCCGTTCCACAGGTGGGGGCCGACCCGGTGATCTGGCGCTTCCCTGGCTTGGGCCTGCTGGCCGACCATGGGCGTGCCTTCGATGGCCGACTTGCGGGCGGCCTTGACCGACGGGTGGGCGTGGGCGATCAGTTCCCCGGCGGCGTCCCAGGCTTCGGCTTCGGTGTCGCGCACCACCAGATGGGTGCGGAGGCCGAGTTCGATGGCCCGGCCGGTGCGCTCGAATTCCTCCCGAAGCGCGTCGTTGCGTTGGGCGGCCTCTGCCAGCGGCTCGATCCAGCTCAGGTGAACGTCGGCCTGACGCCCCGAAAGCGCCATCGCCCGAGGCGACGCGCCGCCCAAGTAAAAGCGGGGCGGCCGGCCCTCCGGCAGCGGAGAGCAATAGGCGTCCTGTAGCCGGTAGTGACCGCCGTCGAAGTCCACCGGGCCGGGTTGGGTCCAGAGCTTCCGGCAGGCCGCGATGAACTCCTCGGCGCGTTCGTAGCGGGTGGCGTGGTCGCTGACCTCCCCCACGCGCTCGAAGTCGTGCTGGATGCCCCCGGGAACGATGTTGATGTCGATCCGTCCCTTGGAAATATGATGCAGAGCAGCGGCCATCTGCGCGAACAGGCCCAAGGATATGAAGCCCGGACGCACCGCGATGAGGAACCGGATTCGCTCAGTTACGGCGGCCAGCGCGGTGGCGGTGGTCCAGGTCTCCGCCAGAGGGGCGTCCTCGGCGAAGAGGCCGTTGGCGAACCGGGTTGGAATCAGCAGCGAGTAAAAGCCGCACTCCTCGGCGGTTTCCACGACCCGGCGCAGGTACTCGAAGTCAGGGGGCCGCTCCGCCCGCAAGGTGCCCGCCCTTGCGCCGTCGCCGTCGATGGGGATGAACCAGCTAAACCGTACTTGGCCGTCGCCGTCGTTGCTCGCCACGATTAGCACCTCGCTTGCAAGGGTTCGCAATGCCATGATACCAAGCCGGTCCTGCTGCTCCAATGGGACAGTTTGTATCCTATAATTGGGGTGTGACGGGGCGAGAGTTTATCGAGCGAGTATACCTGCTTGGCCGAGAACATGGAGTGGAGGTGTCGGAGGATTATAAAGCAGGAAAGGGCAGCCACATTCGCTTGTATTATGGCTCTCGTTCGACGACTGTGATAGACAGACGGAGGGACATTGGGCCGCCTCTGCTTTCCATGATGATCCGGCAGCTTGGTTTGGAACGGCGCGACTTCCGGTGAACGGAGAATAACACAATGAGATTTGCATACGCGGCAAGGCTTGAGCACTATCCGGATGACGAAATTGTAGTGTCCTTTCGCGATTTGCCCGGATGCCTCACCTCTGGCAGCACTGTGGCCGAGGCATTGTACGAAGCCGAAGATGCCCTGGAGACCTACATTTTTTCAGACATGCTGAGGGGAGCTTCCATCCCACTGCCAAGCGACCCGCTCCCCGGCGAATACATGGTTGCCCTTCCCATGGATACGGCGGTCAAGGCCGCTTTGGCGATGGCCATTCGGGCCAGTGGGCTGGACCATATGTCTATCGCCAAGCGTCTCGGCCTGCCTGACGCCAAAGTGCGGCGAATGTTGCGGGAAATGCTCAATCCCTGGCACGTATCGTCGGTCAACGAAATTAACGAAGTCTTGAGAACCCTCGGCCGCCAGGCAGTCCTCGAAGTGCAAGAAATCAGCCTTGAGCCGGAACCGGAGAAGGCCGATAAACCGGGTCCTGCGGTCGGGGCGCTGGCGGATTAGGTCTCGGGCGGGCCTGGCCAGTTGGGGCGGGCCGATTGGTGCGGCGGGTTCTCGGCCTCTTCGCGCTGGTACCACATGATCATCACGATACCGGCGGCCACGATGCTCATCATGTCGCCCGGCACCCAGAGCATGAGTCCGCCCAACTGCTGGTCGGTCGCCAGCGAGATTCCGAATGGCTGGGTCACTTCCGCATAGCCCGTATATAACAGGTCGCCGGAGAAGGTGATGGCCGCCCCCAGCACCGTGTTGGGCAGCACTATCAGCCCCAGGTAGAGGACTCGCAGCCCGTAGTGGAGCCGCGACCGGTGGGGCTTGGGGTCGATGATCACCCACCAGAAGAGGAACCCCGAACCGCTCATGGTCAGGTGCATGATCGCGTGGATGGCGTCGCTGCGCAGCGCCAGGTTGAACGCCCCCGGAAACTGCCACAGGTAGAGGCTGCCCAAGAACAGCCCGATGGTGAAGATGGGGTTGGTCAGCAAACGGTAGACGCGCCGCACGTAGTAGTTCCGGGCCGCCGGACGCACAATTCTCTGCAACGCCCAGGGCGGCAGGCCGCGCAGCATCGGCGTCAGCGGCGCGCCCAACAGCACGAACATCGGCGCCAGCATACGCAACACGAAATGCTGCAACTGGTGGAACGACAACAGGTGGTCGGACAGCGGGTCCAGCGGAGATTGGAGCGCGATGAACATCAAGAACAGGCCGAAGAAGAACGAGGCCTTTTGCCAGTTGTTCACCGGATGGCTGGGCCGCCAGGGAGAACGCGCCGCCTCCTGTGATCGGTACGGGCGGCGCGGGTTGTTCAGCCCGTTGAGGTAGACGTAGCCCGCCAGCAACAGCAGGATCGTCGGCAGCGGGTTGGTGTTCCAAGCGGTCCACGGCTCTTGCCCGGAGTCAATGCCGCCGTGGGCCAACGCCGGCGAGGCTGCCAGCGCCCAAGGCAGGACCGCGGCCACGCCCAGGGCCGTCAAGACCCATCGCCTGCGTCCGGGTACCTCTTGCCTGGAGGCTGTCGCGGTGGAATTCACGGCCCGGTCAGCTCTGGGCGGACCGGCGGCGGCGGTAGTTGCGGCGGGCGCTCCACCAAACGTAGGCGATGCCCAGGATAATTACCCCGAACATGCCGAAGAACACCAGGCTGCCGTCGGTGTAACGCTGCAACGCCGGCACTTCCAGCGTGGTCACGTCGGCCAGGTCCGCGCCGAGGGAGGAGGAAACGTCGACGCCGATGTCCCACTTGCCGGTGTACTCCAGGTTGAGCCGCACGTCGTAACGTTCGGGTATGGCCGGAGAGTTCAACGCTTCGGCCCAGCCTTGGTGGTTCTCTTTGTCATTGGTGGCCAGCAGCACCACGCGGGCGTCGGGCACCGGCGCTCCGGTTTCCGGGTGGGTTACGAAAACCGATAGCTGAGCATAGCCCGCAGCGAGGTTATAGTTGACCGGGACCACCCGAATGTCATGCGACCCGACGTGGCGCACTTCCTCCCTAGCCGGTTCCTGCGCGTCCGCCGCGGCGGGCAGCAGAGACATCGCAGCAAGAGCCATCAGAACGGCAAGGGCTGCCAATGCGGCGCGACGCGGAGAAGTCCAGAAGATTGCAGAGGAAATCATTTCGGCCTTTGTGTTCCGACGCAGAAATGACGGGATGGACTGCGGGAGAATCACTGATGCCAGTATAACGCGCCGCGGCGGACTGCGCACGGCGCGTTGAGGGCTCTGCGATGGGATGCTGTGCTGAGGTCATCTGTCCATGCGCGACCGGGCCTCCAGGTGGCTTAGGTGGTGGTCTTCCAGGCATAGAGACGCCGAGCCTTCCAGTTGCAGCGTCAAATGCCGGATGCCGTGTTTTTCATAAACAACCTGACGCATCCGCTGCAACAGCTCATTGGCATCCCCAGGGTAGTCCGGGTCGATGAGGACGTGAGCGGTCAACGCATCGTTGTTATCCGAGATGCTCCAAGCGTGAACATCGTGAATCAGGGTGACGCCTTCAACGTCCTCTATGTCGCTGCAAAGCTGGTACAGGTCGAGATGCTCGGGAGTTCCTTCCATCAGAGCATAGAACACTTTCAGAATCAGACGCCAGGAACTGGCAGCGATAAGGGCGCCGATGGCAACGGACACTAAGGGGTCAACAATCACCCAGCCCATGGCGAGCACCAGTGCGGCGGCAACAACTACGCCAACGGAGCCCAGCAGGTCGGCCAACAGGTGCAGGAAAGCATCATCCGCCCTCTGGCTCCGCCTGGCTCCCCACCGGAGAATCAAGGCGGCGATTATATTGCCGCCCAACCCAACTGAGCCGATTATCAGCATCAACCCGCTTTCGATTTCCGGTTCGGAATAATCCCGCAGCCGGTTGATGGACTCGAAAAGCACCCAAGCGGCCACCAGCCACAGAGCCAGCGCGCTGAGCATGGCGCCTATCACCTCCGCCCGGTGATAGCCGAAGGTGCGCTCGATGGATGCGGGGCGGCTTTCGGCCCACGCCGTGAACAGCGCAATGGAAATTGCTGCGGCGGCGGCCAGCATGTGCCCGGCGTCCGCGAGCAGAGCGAGGCTGCCGGACAGCATACCGCCCACGATCTCGGCAATCATTATGCCGACAACCACCACCAGCGCAACGATCAGGCTGCGGCGGCCGGCAATGCCGCTCCCTTGATTGTCGTCAGCGTCCTGCCGTTGCCGGCCTGTCGCCATAGCCGCTCTCCGCTGGTGGTGTCACGATTGTGCGCTTGAGGCCCGCCGGCCGCAGCCTGTCCTTTACAGTTGGAAGGTCTTCTTCCAAATGCCGGGGGAGCCGTCGGCGTGGGTCATTATGTCCCTCATGGGCTGGTTGTCGGGGTGGATGTCCCGCTGCTTCAGCCACTCCTCGGTCTCGGAGATTTTCTCGTTCTCGAACTCGTAGACCGTGGCGTAGGTGGGCGCCCCGCGCACGGCTTTCCAACGCCGGCCCCGGATGCAGCCCGGCACCTTCTCATAGTTGGGCACGTAGACGCCGGAGTACCAATCGTTCCAGGCCGCGTCGTTGGCGGCGGGAACGTCCATGCGGCCAATCTGCAACGCCGGGGCCATGCCGCTGTCGGCGATCTCGCCGGTCAACTCTCCCGGATGGATCATCTCGTAGACGTTGTTCATGAAGTTCGTCCCGATGAGGCTGGGACTGACCCGGCTGCCCCATTCCGTCCGCGGGCGGCTGGTGAAGGCTTCGCTCTCCACCACCGCCGGGCTTTCCAGTTCGTAGACCGCCATGTGCTTGGGGCCGCTTCGGGTCGCCTCGTAACGGGCCGCGCTCAGCACTCCGGGCACCGACAGCAGCTCGGCCAGGTGCTCCTCGTTGTACCAGCGATTGAAGTCCTCCTCCTTGTCGGCGGGAATGTCGGCCCACACGATCATCAGTCCGGTGCCTTTCTTGGCCATTTCGTCCTCTCTGCGGGTAGTTTTTCCTGCGGGTTAGCTTTCCAGCGTCCTTGTCGTGTCCAATCTACCAGATGACCCTTGCCTGCTCCAACTCTCGGACTTCTTCGGGGGGCAGGCCGAGGATGCCGTTGAAAACTTCCAGGTTCTGCTCTCCCAGGTCTGGCGTCCACCGGTCGATGCGCGCCGGCGTCGACGAGAAGCGCCACGGCGGAGCGACCGCTCGCTGGCGTCCCTTTTCTTCGTGCCGCACGGTGGGGAAGGCGTTCCGGGCCGCCAGGTGCGGGTCGGTCATCAGTTGGTCCGGCGCGAGGGACGGGAAGGCGGCCACACCGTGCGCTTGCAGCTTTAGCGTCACCTCGCCCGGTGTGTAGCCGCAAGTCCAGGCCTGGATGAGCGCGTCCAGATCGTCTTGGTTGCGCCAGCGGCGGAAGGCGTCGCCGAACCGGTCGCCTACGGCCCACTCCGGGCAGTCCAAAGCGGCGACGAACGCCTGCCACTCGGCTTCCGAGGCTACCGAAATGCTCACCCAAGCGTCCTCCCCCTTGCAGCGGTAAACGCCTTGGGGCGCGGCCGAGCTGTCGCGGTTGCCGTGACGGTGCGCCTCCCGTCCGTTCATAGCGTAGTCGAGCAGGGCGTCGCCGATGAATGCCGTGCCCATGTCCCGCACCGACACGTCCACGTGCTGACCGAGGCCGGTTGTTGGGCGGGCGCCCCGCAGGCCCATTGTTGGGCGGGCGCCCCGCAGGCCCTGCCTGGTGGCGGCCAGGGCGGAGACGGCGGCGAAGGCGGCCAACATACCCCCGGTGTGGTCCATGGCGTGGCGCAGCTCCACCGGCGGGCCGTCGGCGTACCCGGTCAGGTGCCCCAGGCCGCCCAGCGCGGCGAACATCGGCGCGTAGCCGGCGTAGCCCCGCTCCGGGCCGGTCTGCCCGTTGGACGACAGCGACACCAGGATGATACCGGGGTTCACCTCGCACATCGTCTCGTAGCCCAGCCCCAACCGGGCCAGCACGCCGGGCCGGAAGTTCTCCAACGCCAGGTCGGAGACTCTTACCAGCTCCAGCGCCAACTCGACGGCCCTGGGTTCTTTCAGGTTGAGGCAGACCGACATCTTGTTGGCGTTGATCTGCTCGAAGCTGGAGGGCGGCTTGCCGTACATGGTGTGGGGGCGGCGGGTGATGTCGAGGCGGGCCGAGCTTTCAACCTTGATCACCTCGGCCCCCAACTCGGCCAGCATCAGCCCGGCGAAGGGTCCCGCGGCGTGTACCGAGAAGTCGGCGACGCGGATTCCGGCCAATGGCCCTGGGGCTTCGTTTATCAGACTATCTCCGGGCATCAGAGCACCCCCGCGCGGGCCAGCATTACCAGGTCCTCTTTCGTGTAGCCTATACCGCCGAACACATCGGCGTTGTGCTCGCCCAGCAGCGGGGCGCGGGTCAACGTCGCCGGGGTTTCTCCCAAGCGGAAGGGCAGCCCGGCATACTCGCGGCGTCCAGCCTCGGGGTGGTCCAGGGCTTCAAAGAAGCCGCGCTCGCGCTGGTGAACGCTCTCGAACACCTCGCCGGGGGTGTAGTAGGGCGCAATGGGCACTCCGGCCGCTTGGCCTTCCTGGTAAAGCCACTCCTTGGTGTGGTGACGGCTCCACTCCCGCAGGTTCTCGTTGATTGCGGGGCCGTGGGTTGCCGGGTCCTGGAACTTCTCCGGGGACGCCCATTCCGGGTTTCCGAGAAAACGGCCCAAGCTCTCCCACTGCCGGGGTTCCAGGGTCAGAAGCTCGACGTACCCGTCGCTGGCGGGCAATACCCCGCCCATGCGGAAGAAGCGGGAAAAGCGGGTCTCGACGAAACCCTCCGCCTCCAAACGCTGCACCGGCAGATAGCCGATGGCAAGCTGCGCTTCCTGCATGGAGCAGTCGACGCTTTGCCCCGCGCCGCCGTCCTGCTTGGCGAAAACGGCGGCCACTACCCCGACGGCGGCGGTCAACCCGCCTTGGTAGGAACCCATGCGGCTCCCGGCGGTGACCGGCGCGCGCTCCGGGAACGTGTCCAACGCCAGACCGTTGGGAAGCAGGTTGCCCTCCCCTCCGGCGTGAAAAACGTTGATGTCGTAGGCTGCATACTCCGAGTAAGGCCCGGTCGCGCCGAAGGGAGTAATCGACGCAACGATCAAGCCGGGGTTTTCTTTGGACAGAGACTCCCGGTCCAAGCCCAAGCCCTGCGCTCTCTGCGGAGACAGGTCATGGAGCACGACGTCGGCGTGGGTAGCCAACTCTACCAGCATCGACCGGCCTTGGGCATCGTCAAGATTCAGGGTTATTCCCCGCTTGCCGGTGTTGACGTACAGAAACAGGCCGCTGCGCTCCGGGTGCGGGACGTCGCCGGGAAACGGCCCCTGCCTCCGGGCGGGGTCGCCGGTCCGGGGAGCTTCCACCTTCACCACGTCGGCCCCCAGCGAGGCCAGCAGCTTCCCGCAAAACGGGCCCGCCACCATGTTGGCCACTTCCAACACGCGCAAGCCGCCAAGTGCGGTGGGCGTTGTCGCTGTTAATGGCGTCATGGGTTGAACCTATGAGGCTGGACTACCATCACAGCATATAAGGCGGATGGTCGATCACGTCATCCGGCACATCTTCGAGTTGTTCGGTCACCGGATTCACCCGCAGCCTCATGTTTTGCAGCCTTTCGTAGCCGATCAGCGGTATCGGGGCCGGAGCCACCATCGCGGTAAAGCCATTGCCGCGGGGCCGGTCGGCCAGTACCCTTCCAGTGATAGCGTAGGTGTCCAATTCCACGATTCCTGACTGCGACAGGAATCGTGCCTGTCCATCTGGTACTTGTTGCAGACCGAGGGCCTCTATCTCCTCCAACGGCAGGCCCATCAGCGCGGAGCCGGCGTCGACCAAGAAGGAGTAAGTTCTGGAATCCAGCGGGCCGTTAATGGTGATGTCCACGAATGTCCTGCCCATTCTTCCTTGATGCTCCTCCTTAGGTGTTCGCCGGAATCGGCAACGGGGCCGGGAAGGTTTCTTCGGTTGACCGCAGCCAGGCGTGGATGGACAAACGGATCTCACCCTTGTTTTCCAAGCGGCGATAGAATCGTCGAATTTCCAGATGCTCGATTTCCCTGGTTTCCGGGTTCAGCCTGGCGTCGGCCAGGTCGTCGAGCGCTATCTTGGTCTGGCCATCGTCCGGGGGGCGTTTTGACAGCCGGAGAGTGTCCGCTTCGGCGGAATACGCGAACTTCAGTTTGGACTCCGGGTGGCCCGGGACATACTCGCTCTCCTCCGGTCCGTCCACGTTGACCTCCGGGGCGGCAACGTCGTCGGTGAGCCAGAAGATCGCTTCCATCGGCAGTGTAACCGCTCCGTCGCGCTCCATCAGAGCTTTGAAGAATATGATTTCGGTGTTCTCGATCTCGCCGGTCTTAGCGTTGAACCGGCAAACAACGCAGTCGTCGATGGTATCTTCGCCCTGGCCGCGGTATGGTTTGCATTTGTCTACCATGAGGATGTCGCCGATCGCGTCATGCGACATTATTAGTTGCGCTTCCATATCAGTTCACTTCCCCGGATTCTTCCAGCGATATGGGCAGTTGCGAGCCAGCGACGTCCGCCAGGGTCACCCCGAACTACGACTTGTACGTAATTCCCTATGTCATCATACCAACGAAAAAACACTACGGCATCACTAAGCTGGCGGCTTGACCAGATCTCGTCGGGTTGAAACAGGGTCTCGGACGCTTTGTCCCACTGCCTTGAGGCAAAGTCGAAATGGTGAGCAGCGACGTGCTCGTACCGCTCATCGGTGACCTCGACGTGGACATCAAAGAACGGGCAGTAGAAAAACTCCGGCATCCTCCCCTACTCCGGCAGGATCGGCGGCATTTGCTTGCTGTGGGTCACCTCCCGTAGGCTGAGGTTGCGGCCGTCGGTGAACCAGGAGAGGCGCGGGAGGGGAGCATTAGTCGGTCGGGAGCGCCGCCACGGTGGGCCGAAGAACGGCGTCTACCGGCAGGAGAACTTCGCCGTCTTTTTCCAAGCGGGCTTTGAAGAACCGGATTTCCAGGTTCTCGATTTCGCCGGTTTCGGCATTCATCCCGGCCACCACGCCCTCGTCTATCTCGTTCGTTTCCTCTCCTGAATACGGATGGCGCCGGTCTATCGTCAGGGTGTCGCCAAGGTGGTCGTATTTGATAGTCAGAGTCATATCCATGGAAGACGGCTGCGCCAATGCTTTCGGAATCGCAGCATTGGCGGGCCGCAGGGTCGCGTTGACTGGGATACGCACTTCGCCTTCCTGTTTCAGCCAGGATTCAAAGAACAGGATTTCCACGGACTCCATTTCGCCCGTTCCCAAGTTGAACCTGGCGACTACCGCGTCGTCAATTTCGTTTGAGTCTTGTTCAGCATAGGGATGGCACACCTCAATGAACAGAAAGTCCCCGATTTTGTCGTACCTGATTATTAGCTTTTCACCCAAAGCAACTCACCCCTTGCTATGTCCCTGGTCATATAAGCGGTAACCAGCCAGTGTCGCCTGTTTGAATCCCTCCTGACCACGACCACCACATGTTTGCCAATGTCATCATACCAGCGATAGAACATGACCGCGCCGCCGTCCTGTTTTCTCCTAATCACCCGGTCTGGGCCTTATATAGGCTCTCCGGCCCGAGTCCAGTAGGCAAGAGCAAAATCAGAGTGCCCGTTCACGACGTGGGCGTAGCGCTCATCGGTGCATTCTACCGTAGCGCCGAAATAGGGGCAGGGGAAAAACTCCGGCATCCGCCCCTACTCCGGCAGGATCGGCGGCATCTGCTCGCTGTGGGTTACTTCCCGCAAGTTCAGGGCTCGGCCGTCGGTGAACCAGGGGAGGCGCGGGTCGCGGGAGGGGAGCATCACCGTGGCCTGACCGGGGGCCGTCACTTCGCCGCGCTGGTTTTCCGCCCAGATTTCCAGGTCGACCAGGGGCGCGCCGTCGTGGACGTGCTTGCCCACCACGCGGCCCTTGCACCACTGGGTATCGCCGTAGACGTTGAAGCGGCGGCACTCGACCCGGAGACGCTTCAGGAAAGCGTCGTCGCCCATCCAGTTGGTGACCAGCGTGCCCATCCAGGAAACGCGCTGCGGGCCGTAGTCGTAAGCGCCGGGCACGCCCACCGCCTCGGCGACCGAGTCGCGCAGGTGGCCTATGCCGGTGTACTCCAGACCGCCCCCGGCCTCCGGGTTGCGGAAGAAGTGGTCCGGGTGGCGCAAGGCTTCCCGCAACAGCACGCCGTGGGCGCTGGAACGGCCCGTGCCCACCAGGAAGGCCGAAACGTCCTGCAACGAGAGCGGCCCGCGCAACACCGGCTCCAACTCGTCGCCGATGTTGGTGTCCTCGAAATACCGGGTGGCGCTGCCGCGGGCCTTTTCGTCCAGCACGAGTTGGTCGATGGCCTCGAGTTCGGCGGGCGTGTACTCGTGCCGCTTGGGCACGTCGGCGTACTTTCCCCGCTCCCGCGAGGCGCGACGCTGGTGCCGGGTACACCAGCCCACCACGCGGGCCACCAACTCGTCGCGCTGGTTGGTGTAGATGGTCTCCACGAATTGAATCACCAGCGTCGCCGAATAGCGGCTCTGTCTTTCCTGGACGTCCAGCACCCGTTCGACGCAGTTCACCGCGTCTCCGGGACGCATGTGGCGGAAGAACTCCCAGTCGTTGCCCGCGAAGAAGCCGTGAACGCCGGGCAGGCCCCACCGGGTGCGGCCCGACCAGTGGCGCATGTACGGCGCACACGGGTGGCCGATTATCGAGCCGTACTTGGAATAGGCCGCGTATTCCTGGTCCCGGAAAATCGGGTTGGTGTCCCCTATGCCGTTGACGAAGTTAAGCAGCGCGCCCAGCGAGGCGTCGCGGACGAAGTTTTCCGTCCGCAGCCGCGACCCGATCATCGCCTTGGCCCGGGCGATGGCCTCCGGGGAGATGCCATCCACTTCCGGGAGTGTTTCCGCGACCCGTTCTCGTTCGTCTTGACGTGCCATCTTTACCTACCAAATAACCTGTTCTTCTTCCAGGCGGCGTATT
This sequence comes from Dehalococcoidia bacterium, assembly GCA_965197575.1. Lineage (GTDB taxonomy): Bacteria > Chloroflexota > Dehalococcoidia > Lucifugimonadales > UBA3495 > VXOI01. The sequence goes on along the minus strand of OZ240214.1, from coordinate 2,270,186 downwards.
TCCTGCTCCGCCATTCCCAAGAGACCGCCGAACACCTCGCCATTATGCTCTCCGAGCAGAGGGGCGTGGCGGCGAATGCGCGGCGGCGTCCGGCCAAGCTGCCACATGAGGTTGAAGACCGGCTCGACCCCCAAGGCCGGGTGCTCAATGTCCGAGTATAACCCCCTTGCCTGGAAGTGAGGATCGAACAAACGCTGCTCCGCTCCCATGACCGGGAAGGCGGCGACACCCTGGGCCTGCAACTGCTCCGTCACCTCTTCGGGCGGGCGGGCGCGGGTCCACTCCGCCAGGTGGACGTCCAGCTCTCGGCGGTTCCTGAGCCGGGCGTAGCGGCTGGCGAACTCCGCGGCATTTGTCCAAGCTGGCGTTCCGATGGCCCACTTCAACCCCTGCCACTCCTCTTCGGTGCGGACGGCGATGGACACCCAGGCGTCGTCGTCCCGGCAGGGGTAGTTGCCGTAGGGAGCCATAACCGGGTCGTAGTTGCCCCGGGGCGGCATAACCCGGCCGGTCATTTCGTATTCCATGAGCCCGGCCCCCATGGTGGCGACGGTGGCCCGGAGCATGGACACGTCTATGAAGCGGCCCTGGCCGGTGCGCCTGCGTTGGTAGAGGGCGGCAGTGATGGCAAACACTGTGTGCAGCGCACCGCAGATGTCGGCGTAGGCATGTTTCAGTCCCAGTGGCCTGCCGCCTTCATAGCCCAAAGTGCTGTCCAGCCCGGCCATCGCCCCGACCGACGGAGCGTAGGCCCGCAGGTCGCGCAACGGCCCGGTCTGGCCGTTGGAGGATATGGAGGCCATCACCAACCGAGGGTTGATGCCGCTCAGTTCGGCGTAGCCTAGTCCCAAGCGGTCTATGACGCCGGGGGAGAAGTTCTCGATGACCACGTCGGAGCGGGCGGCCAGTTGCCGAGCCAACGCCACCGCTTCCGGGCGGGTCGTGTTGAGCGTGATGCTCAGCTTGCTCCGGTTCACGTTGTGGAACATGGGGTTCTGTTCCGGGTCGGGTTGGTCTCCGACGATGGGCCGGCCCATTCGCATGTAGTCCATGCGCTGCCGGGTCTCGACCTTGATCACTTCCGCGCCCATGTCGGCCATCACCATGCCGGGAATGGCCCCGGCCAGCACCCAACCGAAGTCCAGGACGCGGTAGCCGCGCAGCGGGCCGGGTGAGCCGCCGTGGTCGTTCTCAGGGTCCATTGGCATTGCTCTCATTCCCCTTGGAATAGGCGCGTTCGGAAGGGGCCGTCGCCGGGGCTAGGGGTCGAAGCTGAAAGGAGGATACTCGTCCCGCAGCAACAGCCCGTAGGCGGAAACGCGGTAATGCCAACGGTTCATCCCCAGGTTGAAGTCGAAGAGGACCCGGGGATACCGCCCTGTGAACAGCACGGCCACCAATGCGCAGAAGACACCTATGCCGATCAGTATCCCAAGGAAGTAGGTTGTGATCCAGTGGGGAATGGCCAGAATCCACCGGAACAGCGCCTTCACACGGGACGATTGCTCCGGGTACTCGATCTCCAGCGTGGCGGGATATTCCCGGTGACTCAGAGAGAAGGGAGGATACTGGTCGGTGGCGCCCATACCATAGGCGTAGTAACTGTAACGCCAGTTCCATCGCAGCAAGCCGGCGTGATAGGTCCAGAGCGACTGCGGATAGCGGCCGGTGACGATAATGATGATCCAGGCGAGAGGAACGGTGACGAGCTCAGGCAAGGAAAAAACCCACAAAACCAGACCGTGAGGAATGACGAGAAGCCATTTGATCAACCACAGAAAACGGTTCACACGTTCCTGGTAGACCCCCTCCACGGAGACCGGGTACGAGTTTGACGCACTCATTAAGCCACCTCCGGCAAATTACTTGTGGGAGAATCTCAGCGCCTTCTCCGCCATCTCTTCCAGCCGCCGCTCCACCAGGCAGTGAATGGTCCCTTCGGGGTATTGGCCGTCGGCGTCCGGCTCACCGGCGGCCGTCCCGGTCAGGACCTCGATGCCTTCGTCTATGGTCGAGACGGCGTAGATGTGGAATTGGCCGGCCCGCACCGCGTCGACCACTTCCCGGTCGAGCGTCAGGTTGCGGACGTTGGACTTCGGCACCATCACCCCCTGCTCTCCGGTCAGGCCCTTGGCCTTGCAAACGTCGAAGAAGCCCTCGATCTTGTAGGTCGCGCCGCCGATGGCCTGGACTTCACCGGCTTGGTTCACCGATCCGGTGACCGCGATGCCCTGGTTAATGCCCACGCCGGACAGCTCCGAAAGCAGCGCGTAAAGCTCGGCGGAAGACGCGCTGTCCCCGTCTATCTCGCTGTAGGACTGCTCGAAGGTGATGCTGGCCGACATAGAGAGCGGCTTGTTCCGGCCATACTTTCCTTGCAGGTAGCCGTTCAGGATGAGGAAGCCCTTGTCGTGGAGCCGGCCGCTCATCCGGGTCTCCCGGTCGATGTTCACCACCTGCCCGCGGCCCAACGAGACCTTGGCGCTGATGCGGCTGGGTTTGCCGAAGCTGTGCTCGCCCAAGGAGTATACTGCCAGCCCGTTGACCTGTCCCACCGCCCGGCCGCCGGTGGCGATTCGCACCGTGCCGTTTTCAATGGCCTCCAGCAGGCGGTCCTCGGTGAGGCTGGCCCGGTATTGGCTCTGCCGGACTGCTTTGGTCAGGTGCTCGGCGGTCACGGTGGCCCGGTCCGACTTGCCGGCCCAATAGTCCGCTTCGGCGAGAACATCCGCCACGTGCAGGAAGCGGGTCGTCAGCTTTTCCTGGTTCTCGACGATGCGGCTGGAGTAGTCCACCACCGCGGCCACCGCCGTCTTGTCGAAGGGGCGCAGGCCCTTTTCGGCCACGCGAGAGGCGACGAAGGCCGCGTACTTGGCGATGTTCTCCGGCGTCCGGTCCATCACCGTGTCGAACTCGGCGGTCACCTTGAAGAAGCGCCGGAAGTCTTCGTCGGCCGCTTGCAGGGCGTAGAGGACGCCGGGGTTTCCCACCAGCACGACTTTCGCCGCGACCGGGATGGGCCGGGGCCGCATGGTGGTGGTGGGGACGGCGGTGTTCTGCTCGCCGATGTTCTCGACACGGAGCTCGCCGCTTCGCAGCACCCGCTTGAGCGTGTCCCAAGACATCGGGTTGGCCAGGAGGTCCTTGGCCTGTATCACCAGATACCCGCCGCTGGCCCGGTGCAGCGCCCCGGCCTTGATCATGGAGTGGTCGGTGGTGAGAGCGCCCATGCGGGCCCGGTAGTCGATCCTGCCGAAGAGGTTGTAGTAGGACGGATTGTTCTCGAACTCCACTGGTGCGCCGTTGCAGAGGGCGTTGTCCACCAGATCGTTGACCTGATAGCGCAGGAAGAAGTTATCCTCGCCGGTGTCGCGGGTTGGCACTCCGCCCGGGATTGGCTCATCGCCCCGTGGCTTGAACGCCTCGGTATGGGAAACCATGTCGGCTTCCACTTCGTCCAGGTACGAGACCACGTCCCGGTGTTCTTCGTATTTCTCTTGCAGGCCGTCGATGATCGGCTGCAAGGTGTAGCGCACCAACTCCGCGTCGACACCGCGCTGGCGGTCGTGGACCTGCTGGTTCAGCCGACGGAACTCGGCCAGGGCATGGTCGATGTCGTGCTGCACCTCCGCGGCCCTTTCCCGGAGTTGGGCCTGCACCGGCTCCGGGAGCTGGGCGAATTCCTCCTGGGTCAGCGGACGCCCCTCGGGGTGGAGGGCCACAGGCGTGATCTGCACCTGAGCGCCGGTCTGGGTCAGGGACAGGGTGAACCCCCGCTCCCTGGCCTGCTTCTCGTATCCGTCCGTCACCGACTGGCGCTGGGCCTGTACGTCGTTCAGGATGTCCTGGACGCGGTGGCGGTAGTCGTCGCTGTCAAAGACCGCCGGTATCTCCTCGCGGCAGGTCTCGACCAACTGCTCCATGTCTTGGGCCAGCATCCGCATCAGGCCGCAGGGCAGACAGAGGGGCGCGGGCTGCGCCGGGTCGGTGAAGTTGTAGACGTAGCCCCAGTCGGGCGGGTTGGGCTTGGTCGCCGAGGTGCGCTCCAAGTGGGCGCGGAGGGTGGTGTTGCGGCCGGTGCCGGGCACACCGGAGACGAACACGTTGAAGCCGCCGGCGTCGATGTCCAGCCCCATTTCCAGCGCGCTAATGGCCCGTTCCTGGCCGATTGCGCTGTCCAGAGGCTCAACGTCGGCCGTGGTCTCGAAGCCCAGACTGTCCGGGTCGCAACGGCAGGTGAGCCGTTCCGGCGGCGCCTTCAGGTGTTCAACACTCACTCGGTTCCCCCGGAGCCTGTTCTACAGTCCCATTTAGGCAGTCCCGCTTAGATGATCCCGGTCTGGTAGAGCTTCACCAGTTCTTCGCTAGTATAGCCCAGCCCCGCGCAGTAGACCTCCTCGTTGTGCTGGCCCAAGGTTGGCGCGGGGAGGGGTCCCGTCGGGGCTTCCCCGGCCAGTTCATACGGCGGACCAGGATAAGCCACGGGACCGGTGTCGGCGCGGTGGATAGGCTGGAATTGCCCGGCCAGGCTGGGGTCGTGCCGCACCTCGTCGAAACCCCGCACCGGGGCCAGGGGCACGCGATGCTCCAAGGCGATGGCCAGCAGTTCCTCCTTGGTGTAGTCCAGCAGCCATTCTTCGACGTAGCCGTCCACCTCGTCGGCGTACTGGTTGTTCATCACCGTCCGGTTACGGAACCGGGGGTCTTGGGACCACTCCGGGCTGCCCATAACCTCCAACAGCCTGCGCCACTGGCGTCCCTCGGGAGCGCCCACGAAGATGAACCCGTCCTTGCAGCGCAGGATGCAGTTGGGGTAGGGAAAGTCCAGCGCGTGGTGGCCGGTGCGCCGGGTCGCCCGCCACTGGTAGACGGCCATCAGGGCTTCGGGGCCGTTGTAGACACCGGCCATCGTCTCGACTTCGGCGATGTCGATGTGCTGACCGGGGCCGCCGTCCTCCTGGGCCAGCAGTGCGATGACGATGGCGGATGCGGCGGCGCTTCCGGCGAAGTAGCCGACCTGGGGCGTGCCGAAGGTCAGGGGCTCGCGGTCGGGGCTGCCCAACCCCTCGGAGATGCCGCCTCCCGCCGCCAGATTGATGTCGTAAGCCTTGTAGTTCCTGTAAGGTCCAGTGAGGCCGAAGGGCGTAATAGAGGCCATGACGATGCCGGGGTTGTAGTGGACCAAAGGTTCGTAGGACAGGCCCAAGCGGTCCATCTCCACGGGATGGAGGTTGTGGACGAACACGTCGGATTGTCCCAGCAATCCGCCCAGGATCTCCCGTCCGGTGGGAGTTTCCAGGTTCAGCGTTACGCCCCGCTTGTTGCTGTTCAGGTACAGATAGAGGCCGCTGCGCTCGTGGTGGGGGTCGTCGTTCAGGAAGGGGCCGTACTCGCGGGACTGGTCGCCTTGCATTTCCGGTCGCCCGCCCACCCGCTCGACCTTGACCACGCCGGCCCCCATGTCGGCCAGCAGCTTGCCGCAGTAGGGAGCGGAGATCGCCTCCCCCAGCTCCAAGACCCTCAGCCCGCCCAGCACGGAGTAAGTCGTCATCCGCTTCAGTCCAGCAGCGTCGCCCGGAGCGACTGTAGCGCTTCGCCGCTTAGCCCGTGGGAGCGCAGGTATTCCTCGGCCCCGCCGAATTCGGAATTGAGAGTGGTCTGGAACTTCTCGAAAGCGATGGGCTGAGCGCGAATGGACTCGGCGGTGGCGCTGGAGGATGGGTCCATCTTGTGAATACGCTCCACCAGCCGGTCGATTATTTCGTTGGTCAAGAGATAGTCCTGGGCCGCCGTTTCGCCGTCCACGCCCAAGACCTCCAGAATCAGGGCGGCGACGATCCCGGTGCGGTCTTTGCCGGCGCTGCAATGGAAGACCGCGCCACGCCCCTCGGCACTGGCAACGGTATCGACCGCCTCGGCGATTAGCTTGCCTGAGTTTCGGATAGCCCACAGGTAGGTGTTGGTCAGCCGCTCCGCCACGTCGTGCCCGGCGATGGGAGGGATTCCTCGCCCGTCCAAGAGCGGGAAATGGTGATACGCCACGCCCATTTCCGGCCAGGGGCCGACACCGTCGCGCCGCATCTCATCGGTATTGCGTAGATCGACGATGGTGGTGAGAGCAAGCTCCTCGACGCCGTAGGCGGCATCGCCTTCGGTCAATTCCTGGAGGGCGTCGCTGCGGAAGAGCCTGCGCCACTTTACCGTGCGTCCCTCTCGGGTCCGGTAGCCGCCGAGGTCCCGGAAATTGACGCAACCCTGCATCGGGATGAAACGCGCCGGAGAGGTGCTCACGCGCCGGGCACCCCCATGTCGCGGGCCATTGCCAGCATCGCCCGGGCCGTCTCCTCGTGGGCGATGTCCACCATGTCGCCGTCGTAGGTCACGGCCGCGCCGCCCTCGGAACGCTGCGCTTCCATCGCCTCAATCAGCCCCTTGTAGTGGGCGACTTCTTCCACCGTAGGGGTGAACACCTCGTTGACCACCGGAACGTGGGACGGGTGGATCAGGTGCATCCCGGTGTAGCCCAACTGCTTGGCCTGTCGGGCCGACGCCCGCAGCCCGTCGAGGTCGTGGATGTCCATCCAGCCGCCGCTCATCGGGTAGGGAATCCCGGCGGCGCGAACGTCCACCAGCACCTTCGAGCGCAGGAACAGCGTTTCCATGCCCTCGGGAGTCCACTGGAACCCGATGGACCGGGCGGTGTCCCCGCCCTTTCCGCCGCTGGCCCCCATGTGGGCCACGCGGGGCGAGGCGTTGGCGATTTCCCAAGACTGCCGGATGCCCGACGCCGTTTCCAGCGCCGGGTCGATGAAGATGCTGCCTATGCCCATGCCCGCCCGCCGCTCCAAATGACGGAGCAGCGTGTCCACCTCGACCACATCATCAGGCCCCTGAACCTTGGGCAGCATCACGCAATAAAGGTGAGGGTCGACGATGGCTTCCAGGTCCTCGCCGGTCAGCCCGGTCTCCAGCCGGTTCACCCGCACCACGATGGTCACGCCAGCCTCGCCGAGTTCTTCGACCATCTTCCCAACGAGTTTCCGGGCTTCGGGCTTGTTGGGCACCGGCACCGAGTCTTCCAAGTCCAGGATAAGCGCGTCGGGGCCATAGCCGGGCGCCTTGCGCATCCAGTCTTCCTTGTTGCCCGGGACGAACAGCTCCGTTCGTATGGGCCTGGCCCGGGCGGTCGATTTCGCGTCGGCCAAACGATTCCTCCTGATTTTCCCTCACCCCTGCCCTCTCCCAGAGGGAGAGGGGAATTTTGGCGCTCTGTTAGATTATCTTCTGCTCCGCCAGGTCTTGCAGGTCTGATTCGTTCAACCCCAAGAGCTTGGCGAAGATTTCCTGATTGTGCATACCGAGGGTGGGCGCGCCGGGAGATTCCGGCAGCTCCCCGCCGGAGAAGCGCACCGGGTAGCCGGAGGCCACGCCCTTGACCGGCTCGGTCATTCCGGCGTGGCGCATGGCGGTCAGGCTGCCTCGGTCCCAGAAATGCGGGTCGCCCATCACCTGCTCGGCGGTCCGCACGGGAGCGCAGGGCACGTCGTGGGCCTCCAGGCATTCCAGCGTCTCCTTCAACGACAACCGCCCGATCAGCTCCTGGATGAGCTGGCGCGCGGCTTCCACGTTGACGGTGCGTGAAACGTAGGTGCCGAAACGCGGGTCCTCCAGCAGTTCCGGGGCGTTCATGGCCCGCGCCAGCCTGGCCCACTGCTCGTCACTGGTGACGGTAATGGAAACGTCGCCGTCCCGCGCCATGTAGAGACCGGTGGGGCCGCTGCGGCTGATGTTGCCCGTCCGCAGGGGTTGGCCGTCCTCGATAGTCTCTTCCAGGTTCTCCATGAACATCAGCGAGACCAGCGTGTCCATCATGGATACGTCCAGGTATTGGCCTTGCCCGGTGCGTTCCTTCTCTCGCAGGGCCGCGAGAATCGAGTAGCAAGCGAACATCGGGGTCACGAGGTCGCCGATGTAGAAACCGACCTTGATCGGCGGGCCGCCCGCGTCGCCGTTGATGTCCATCAGCCCGCTCATACCCTGAATCTGGGGATCGTGGGCCGGTTTGTCGGCGTAGGGGCCGGTCTGACCGTAGCCGGAGATTGAGGCGTAGACGATGCCGGGGTTGACCCTGGCCACTTCTTCGTAGCCCAAACCGAGACGGCGCAGCGAACCGGGGGCCAGGTTTTCCAGCACCACGTCGCATTCGTTGGCCATTTCGAGGAACATCTCGCGGCCTCGCGGATGCTTCAGGTCTAGGGTCACGCTCTTCACGCCCTGGGTGCGCTTCAGGAAACGGGTGGAAATGTCCTGCTCCGACTGGCGTTGGGCGTGGGTGCCGCCGGGTCCGGCGAAGGGGCCGTTGCCGCGCACCGGGTCGCCCCGGCCCGGAATCTCCACCTTGATGACCTCCGCCCCCAACCGCGCCAGGTTCATAGCGGCAAAGGGCCCCGCCAGATAAACGGTGACGCTGAGGACGCGGATGCCGGCGAGTGGCTGCATGTTTGTCTCCGACGGTGGGTGTGATTTCCCTGATTCAATGACGCGCTACGACGTTTCCGGCAGGCCGGGGTCCAGCCGGCGTTGGAGTTGCTCTTCCAGTTGGCGAACGCGCGCCTCGGCGGCGTCGCGTTGGGCCTCCGCGGCGATACGGGCGTCGCTCTCGTCATGGTAGGAGGGCAAATAGTGTTGCGCCACCGGGTCGTACCAGTGCAGTTGGCCGCTTTCCCAGCGCAGTTCCAAGTTCAGCGCGGGGCTGTGGCCCCGGTAATCGCCTTCGCCCGTCCGGTGAATGGGGATGGCTTCATACCGGCCGTCCACCAGCCGGTCTCCGGCCAGAGCCGCCCCCCGGTGATACCGGCCGCCGGAGGGATCGAAACGCCAGTATTCCGGGATGCCCAGGGCGGCGTATCCGTCCCGCTTGGTCGTGACGTCGCGTCGTCCGGTGGTTTCCGAGCCGACTTCCAACACGAAGTCCGGCGGCTTGCCCTGCTCGTTGATGACGAAGCCTTTGCGGGCGATGACGGCTTCGCGGTCAACGTCGAAGGCGATGAGCAGGTCGGGATAGAGCAGGCCCTCCTGAGTCACGGGGAGAGTCTGTGAAACATAGATCCCCGCCATGACCATGTTGGTGTCGCGGTGTCCGAAGTGCCTGACCAGGGCGGGAGGGAAGCCCGGTTCGGTAAGATAGAGGTAGTCGTTCATGTCTTCCGGCGGCGGTGGGTCGGGAAAGTTGTAGGGGGTCCTGCGCTCTGTCTCAGAAACGGGAAAGGTTCTGGTGGTCATAGCGTGCCTCGCGGGGCGAGGTTAGAGTTGCTCTTCGGGGCATTATACGCCTGAACCACCGCAAGTATGTAGCGGCCTGTGGTACAATTCCGCAAGCCGCACAGAGCTTCAAAATCCGTGTGAGGTGTAAGTAAATGGCCTCCAATGTCGTCCTATCCAACACCGAGTACAAAGTGGTCGGCACCCGTCCGATCCGGCACGACGGCACCGACAAGGTGACCGGCCGGGCCAAGTATGGCGCCGATTACGAATCAGCCGGAATGCTCTACGCCAAAGTCCTCCGCAGCCCCCACGCCCACGCCCGCATCAAGTCCATCAACACCTCGAAGGCCGAGGCCTCTCCGGGTGTCCGGGCAATTGTCGTAGGCTCCGACATGCCCGTCGATAACGCGGCCGCGCGCAAGGTCTTGGCCCGGGACAAGGCGCTGTACAAAGGCCACCCGGTCGCCGCCGTCGCCGCCGCCAGCGCCCACGACGCTGAGGTGGCCCTGGAACTGATCGAGGTGGAGTACGAGGTGCTCTTGGCCGCCACCGAGGTCCGGGCGGCAATGGCGGAAGGGGCCGCCCTGATACAGGAAGACCAGACCACCGATGAACTGGGCGAGAAGACCGACAAGCACAGCAATATCGCCACCCACTTCCGTTACGAGCAGGGCGACCTCGATGCCGGGTTCGCCGCCGCCGATATAATCGTGGAGCGGGAGTACACCACCGCCACGGTTCACCAAGGCTACATCGAGCCGCAGAACGGGGCCGCCTTCTGGAACGCCAACGATGAAGTGACCGTTTGGGTCAGCACCCAGGGCGCTTTCACGACCCGGGATTCTTTAGCCGGGGTGCTCGACCTGCCGGTTTCCAAGGTCAAGGTTATACCCATGGAGATCGGCGGCGGGTTCGGCGGAAAGATTCCCATCTACCTCGAGCCGCTGGCCGCGCTGCTTTCCCGGAAGACCGGCGTGGCAGTCAAGATGACCATGTCCCGCAGCGAGGTCTTCGAGGGCACCGGCCCCACCTCTGGGTCCTACATGTGGATCAAGATGGGCGCTGACCGCTCCGGCAAGATCGTGGCCGCCGACGCTTACCTGGCCTTCGACGCCGGAGCTTTCCCAGGCTCCCCGGTGACCGCGGGCGCTCAGTGTATGCTCGCCTGCTACGACATTGAGAACGCAAGGGTGAACGGCTACGACGTGGTGGTCAACAAGCCGCCGGTCGCCGCCTACCGGGCCCCCGGCGCGCCGATTGCCGCCTTCGCCTGCGAGACGGTGGTCGACGAGTTGGCCGAGAGATTGGAGCTCGACCCGATTGAGTTCCGCATCCGCAACGCCTCCAAGGAGGGGACGCGGCGGGTCGACGGCCCGGAGTTCGGCAAGATTGGAAACCAGGAAACCCTGGAGGCTGCCAGGGACTCCGACCAGTACCGGTCAAATATCAGCGGGCCGAACCGGGGCCGCGGCATGGCCGCCGGCTTCTGGTTCAACATCGGCTTGCAGTCCAGCGCCGCCATCAGCGTGAACTCCGACGGCACGATCATGCTGGTGGAGGGCTCCACCGACATCGGCGGCACCCGGGCCTCCATCGCGATGCAGGCGGCCGAGGTCCTGGGAATCCCGGCGGAGGATGTCCGCCCCAGTGTCGCTGACACCGATTCCGTGGGCTACACCTTCCTGACCGGGGGCAGCCGGACGACCTTCGCCACCGGCTGGGCGGCCTACGACTGCGCCCAGGACATCAAGCGGCAGATGATCGACCGGGCTGGCAGCATCTGGGATGTGGACTCCGCGGACGTCGACCTGGTTGACGGCGTATTTCAGCACAAGTCCGACCAAGAACTCAGGATGAGCTTCAAGGAGTTGGCCGGACAACTAAGCCGCACCGGCGGGCTGATCTCCAGCCAGATGACCGTCAACCACGCTGGCGCGGGTGGAGCTTTCGCCGCCCACATCGTGGACGTCGAAGTCGATCCGGACACCGGCAAGGTCACCATCCTCGACTACACCGCAGTGCAGGACGCCGGCAAGGCCATCCACCCCAGCTACGTGGAGGGGCAGATTCAAGGCGGCGTGGTCCAGGGAATTGGCTGGGCCTTGAACGAGGAATACCGCTTCAACAACAACGGCCAGATGGAGAACCCCACGTTCCTGGACTACCGGATGCCCACCAGCCTCGACCTGCCGATGATAAGCACCATTATCGTCGAGGTCGCCAACCCCGGCCATCCCTACGGAGTGCGGGGCGTGGGCGAGGTGCCCATCGTTCCCCCCATGGCAGCGGTAGCCAACGCCATATACCACGCGACCGGGGTACGGATGGCGGAGTTGCCGATGTCGCCCGCCGCGGTCCTCGAGGCCATGTGGGCCAAGAACGGCGAGCCGGCCGGTCTCCAAGCCGCCGACTAGCGCCGCCGGATTGCTACAATACAGATCAGGCTTGCAGGCCAGGCTCGGAACTAACGGGCCTGGCCTGTGCTTTTCTCACCCGGAACAACTAAAGGAGGGCCGACCATGACCAGGGTGCCGTTCGCCAAGCGGGAAGACATGGACGAAGCCGGGCAGGCTGTTTGGGACGAAATCGAGACCAGCCGCGGCGGGGTTGCCCGCAACTATGCCGCCCTCTTGAACAACCCGCAGGCGGCGGGGAGCCTGGCCGGTCTGGGCGGCTACGCCCGGTTCGAGACGCCGCTGCCCGCCAGAATTAAGGCGCTGGCGGTGTTGGCTGCCGCCCGCGAGGCCCACGGCCACTACGTCTGGACGGTCAATCAGCGCGCCGCCAAGGAAGCAGGCGTGGCCGACGAGGTCATTGCCGCCATCCACGAGTACCGCGCTCCGGCCGGCCTGGAACCCGACGACGCTGCGGTGGTGCAGTTCGTGTTGGAAATCCTGCGGCACCACCGCATTTCCGATGCCACCTTCGAGGCCATGCGCAGCCTGGTCGGAAACTCGGGCGTGGTGGACGTGCTGGTGGTCAGCGGCTACTACCACACGCTGGCCCACTGCCTCCAAGCCCTGGACGTGGAGCTTCCCGAAGGCATGGTGACCGAGCTAACTTACTAAGCGGGCCGGTTTCGGGGCCAAAACCGGGCAAAAAGGAGCGGCCGGTCCGCCGAAGCGAGGGAGCCGCTGAAGGAGCGGCCCACAACCGGTCGCTGAGTTGGCGATTTTACTACCCGAACCGGCCTGCGGTCAAACCGGGGCCGGTTCGCGAATCGGCCCTACGTTCCGGCAGGTACTTTCATCACCGAGGTCATCGTTTCCACCTGGATGCGGGCCAGATGGCTGCGGGCGTGGTCTACTATCTCGTTCCACTCCGGGGAGGCGTAGAAGGCCGCTTCCCTGGGGGCCACCTCGTCGGCGCTGGGGAAGGAGCGTATCCAGATGAATTGGTTGGCGTCTTCGTTGACCCACATTCCGTCGATGCTGATGCCGTACTGGTTTTGGATTCCCACCAGCTTGTCGTTGAACAGTTCCACCCATGCGTCCATCATGCCGCGATTGACGGTGTAGGTTCGCAGTTGGTAAACCATGCGGTCCTCCTTAACGTTAGCTTTTGTTCCCTTCCCTGTGTTATCCGGCGGCCACGCAGGTGATGGTGCGCTGTACTCCGGGGATGGCCTGCACTCGGTCGGTAACGAGTACCGCCACGGCCACCATGTCCTCCACTTCCACCAGGGCGATGATGTCGAACACCCCGGTCACGATGTCGGCCGAGACCATCCCGTCCAACGCGCGAAGCTCTGACACGGTCTGCCGAGACCTGCCGACGCGGGTCTCGATCAGGATGTAGGCCCTAGCTGCCATCGGGTATCGCGGCGGTGCTGGTTATCTCCACCAGGTTGTCCGCAGCCCCGAAGTTGACGATCACCGTGGTGCGGGCCGGCCGGTCGGTGGGAAAGAACTCGGCGCAAACTTCGTTGAAGCCGGCCAGGTCCTCCCGGTTGGTCACGTAGCAGGTGTTGGTCAGCACTTGGTCAATGGACGAGCCCGCCTCTTCCAGAATGGCCGAGATGCGTTGCAGGGCGTGCCGCGTCTGTTCCTTGATTCCCTCGCCGACCTCGTTGTCCGTGGGGTGCCTGCCGGTGCATCCTTGAACGAACACCAGGTTGCCGAACCGCGTGGCCTGGGACAGCGGCGCGTTCCCGGCGGTTACCCTGTCGGTGGAGATGATCTCCTTTTTGGGCATGACGACCCCCTATCGCGATGATCGCTCATTATATTTCAAACATGGATGTACAGGATATACAGGATTTTGATCGGAGAGGGGCAACCATCCTGTATATCTGTACATCCATGTTAAATTCTAAAGTCCTGCGATGAACTCCGGAAAGCTCTCGGTGCCGTTCCAATGGACCAGGCCGCCGAACCCTCTGTCGCTGAAGCCCCCGTCGAAAGAAACGTCGCCGGTCTCTACCAGCAACTCGACATGGCTCACCACCTCGGTCATGGCCAGGAAGAAGTTGCTGTCGTCCAGCTCACGGTGGGAGAAATGGTCTCGCGTGAGCGACGCCAGATCGCGGGGCCCCAGCCGCAGGATGTCCAGCAGATCGTGGCACCGCAGGACGTGGTGGTCCACGATTTCTGTGGCCCGTTCCAGGCCGACCAGGTTGAACTTGCCCCGGTGGTAGGCGCGATGGGCCGGGAGCACGGCGATGTCATCGCCCATCACAGCGACCCGTTTCAACGACCGCAGCAGCGCCTTGAGGCCGTAAATCTCGTTGTCTTGGCGGTAGTTCTCCGGCAGCGACGACCGGAAGCTGTAGTAGCTGCGACTCACCGAAGGGTGCGGCGTAATCTGGGGGAGTACGTGGTCGCCGGTGAACATAAAACGGCCGAACTGGATACAAAGCTCGTCCGGCGAGTGCCCCGGAGTGTAGTAGAAGGTCAGGCCGTCGCGGGTGAGGCCGTCGGTCACCGGCTGGTCCAGGTTGAGCAGGCGGGAGCGCTCGTGGTGGTCTTTCACCCGGTCCACGATGTCCGAGTTCTCGAACGGCTCGAACCCGCTGACCTGCTGCCGCCATTCTATCTCCAGCTCCCAACGGTCGGCCCGCAACAGGCTGCCGTACACCTCGTGGGCCCACAGTTCGGCGCCGCTCTGCCGGACGACGGCCAAGCAGCCGCCGTCGTGGTCCATGTGCCCGTGGGTCACCACGATGCGCTGTACGGCGTCCAACGAATATCCCATGTAGTCCAGCCCTTCCGCCAGCCGGTCCACCGAGCCGTGGCACCCTGGGTCTATCACGGTCAGGCTCTCGCCCTCGACCACGTAGCACCAGGTCGGGCCCAGCGGGGTGTCCCACGACTGGGGAACGCCGATGGCCCGGACGGACGCGCCCGTCTCGGCGGTGTACTTGATCACCATCTTGTTGCCGAATTCGTCGCCGGGTTTGAGTATTTCCGGGTCCAGCATGGGCTCCATCGTCGCGGAAGATCGTGGCAGGGCCGGGGGAATACTAACATTTGCGGCCAAAGTTAGAAAGACCGACCTGATCTCTTGAGAAGAGTCCCCGAACCCCGCACTCGGCTGCCGGGCGTTGCTTGGCAGCCGTCGGGTAGAATAGCCGGTATAACCAGGCTGAATCAAACGCCAATGCCCGCTGCGCCGAGACTCGAAGAAATGCCCAACCTTGATGACCCGAAGCTATACGACGAGTTGGACCCCACCGGCCTGAGGGGCCGCATCCGAGCCCTGCCCGACGACTGCGAGAGAGCCTGGCAGGCGGCGCGAGCCTTTGCCTACCCCGTCTATGGAAGCGGGGGAAGCGGGCGGGCCGGCACGGCCAGCGACTTGGTTATCGGCGGGATGGGAGGCTCTGCCATCGCTGGCGACCTGGTCGCCGACCTGGCTGCGCCGGAGGCAAGCGTCCCGATTACGGTGGTGCGGGGCTTCGACCTGCCCTACCTGCTGGGGAGACGCAGCCAGGCCATTCTGTGCAGCTACTCCGGGAACACCGAGGAAACCCTCTCTTTATACCGGCAAGCGGTACAAGCCGACGCCCGTGTGCTGGTGATTGCCGGCGGGGGTGCATTGCGCGAGGAAGCCGAGGCCCAGGGAGTGCCCATCTTGACGGTCGAGACCGCCGGAGAGCCGAGGAGCGCCGTAGGTTACAACCTGCTGCTCTTGTTGGGCGCAGTCAGCCGTTTGGGTGTGGCGGAAACAAGCGATGACGAGGTCCGGGCGGCCGTAGATACCCTGCGCCGCTTGAACGAGACCTGCGGCGAAGATACGCTCACCGACAACAACCCGGCCAAGCAGCTTGCCCTGGAAATGCGGGGGAAGATAGTCGTGGTGTACGGCGGCGGCGTGCTTTCCGGAGTGGCCCGCCGCTGGAAGACGCAGCTAAACGAGAACGCCGGGGCCTGGTCGTTCTTCGAGGCGGCGCCGGAGTTGTTGCACAACGCCATCGAGGCCTACGCCGCGCCAGCCGGGTTGAGCCGGCACATCATGGTCGTGAACCTGCGGCCCAAGACAGCCGACGCCGCCATCCGGAAACGCTACGACTTGGTGGAGGAGATGCTCCGCCGCAACGGCGTCCCGCATCTGACCCCGGACGTACCGGAGGGAGCGCCGCTGCCCCAACTGCTGGGCGCACTGGCCTTGGGGGACTGGGCCAGCTACTACCTGGCTCTGCTCGACGGCGTAGACCCTTCGCCCACCCCGGCGATCCGGCTGGGGCGGTCCGGCCTTCTATAACGGCAAACGAGTATGCGGGGAGGGGGTGGCAAAGAACTATGCGAGTGTATGAAGAAAGGCTGGCGACCCGGATGGGATTCGAACCCACGATCTTTGGCGTGACAGGCCAATATGTTAACCGCTACACCACCGGGCCATGAAGCGCCGGGCCGCTGCTACTACATGCGCCAACGAAACCCGGTAATTCGAGTGTAGGACTTTCGATTTTCAGTGTCAAGCCGACCTTGAGTCTCTGAACCCTTACTCCGTCTCGTCGGACTCGCTGCCGGAGCCGGGGCCTTCGGCGGACGTTTGCCCGGTTACGAGGGTGGCCACCAGAGCGCCGTCCACCACCCTGCCCTCGACGGTCACTCTTATGCCCGGCTCCAGCTTCACCTCGAACACCGTCAAGGCCCCGGTGGTGATTTCCTCCCCATCGACGACCAGCGCGGTCACGCCGCCGTCTTCGTCCCGCCTTACCTCCTGAGTCAGGCCCTCTATTCGGAACCTGGCGGGCCGGTCCTCCGGGGTTTGCGTTTCCACCCTGGAGATTTCCTCCGCCACCAGCACGCCGCCCTGCACCGTTCCCACGACCTTCACGATCTCCCCGGCGGTGAGCGGACTCCGCACCCGGGAGTCCGGCCCTATGCGTATTTCGAGGCCGTTGATGGTTATTGCGATGGTGTCTCCCTGTTCGTCCTGCGTCTTGGATTCAACGGGCCCTTGCACTTCGACCGTTGACCGGACGCCGACGACCCCGGTGGGATTGGGTTCCACAGTAACCGCCAGAATTTCCCCGTCGATGACCACGGCGTGGACCGAGACCGATATGCCCGCCGCCAACGAGACTTCGGTACGGGTAAGCTCGTCGATGGACACGGTAACGCGGTCTACGACGAAGCTCACGACCTGGCCGCCGGTCTCGTTCAGGCTTTGCACGACGCCATCGAGCCGGACCTCGGAGCTTTCGGCGGGCCCGCGCAGTCCTTGGCCGCTGATTTCGCGGGCCAACACCGACCCGTCACCCTGCAACAGCCCGCGCACCTGCACTGGCGTCCCTACCCGCAACTGGGCATCAATGTCGGTCAGGGCGCTGACGACTATCGCAATCCCGTTCACCAGCAGGCTGCCGTCCTCCCGCACTTCCTCGATCCGCCCCCGGATGTCGACCAGGTTGGCGCGGGCTTCACCCGTCTCATCCTCTGGCAGCGTCTTCACCACCTCGCGGGCGACCAGCGTTCCGTCGGTATTGAGGACGGCCCGGACCTGCACGAACGTTCCGGGTGCGATGTCTCCGAAGAACTCGGTCAAGTCGCTCAGGCCGATGAGCAGGCCGTCGACCACTATGCTCCGGGCCGGTTCGACGCTGTCCACCGTGCCTCGGATGCGCGCCTCGCGGGCAGCCCCGGCTTTCTCCAGTTCCTCGGCGGAGACCCGTGTGGCCAGCAGGCCCCCCAGCCCGTATTTGGCGGTGACTGAGACGCGGCGGCCGACGGACGGGCTGCCCTCCAGCACCGTGGCGGCGTCCACGTCGAACCTGACTCCCCCGATGATCCAACTGCCCCGCTCGGCGCCTTGAAACGGCCCTTCCAACGTCAACGTGATTTCGTCGGTGGCGAGGTTGGCGACTATGGCCTGGTTCTCGATCTCCCGGGCAAGCAGGAAACCGTCTTCCTGGAGCACCGCCGTTACCTTCACCAACTGGCCTGCTTGGGGCCGCCCGTCGGTGTAAGTGCGGCTGCCCAAGTCGACCCCCACTCCGCTAACCAACCACCGTTCCCGGTCAATGGGGTCGCCGCCCTGGAAAAAACCCTGGAGGGTCGTAAGACCGGGGATTTCCGTCGGCTGGTCGGCGCTGTCCACGCGCAGGGCAAGCAGGGAGCCGTCGGGGCGAAGCTCGGCCAGAACCTCGATGAGTTCCCCGACGACCAGCGCCGCCGCCATTTCGGTATGAACGTCCAGCGTGACCTCGGTGGACGACAGCACCAGGTTGGCGTTGCCGGGGTTGATGCCTTCGAAGATCCCCCGGAGGACTGCTACGTTGGTCGGCTCCGGGCGGGGCGGTAAGGGAGTCTGGGGGTCTGGGCCGGGCGTCACGTTGATTTCGTTGGCCACGGGGGAAAGCTGGCCGGTGGGCGACTCGGCGAACGTAGCGACGATCACGAACGCGCCCTCCCCCAACTCGGTAATACCCCGGTGGTACTTGATTTCCGTGGACTCCGACAGCTGGAAGGTTATCGCGGCGAGGCCCCCGCCGGTCGGCTGCACCACCAATTCCGTCGCGCTGACGCTGACGACTCGGCCGGACACATGGCGCACCCGCGTCTTGGCAGGCACCAGAAAGACCTGTTCGGCCATCGGCAGCGTCCCCGGCGAATCCAGCATCAGCATCACGGCCACGGTGTCCCCGGGTGCCAGGTCGTCCACCGTCGCGCCGGTGACGTAGGGCACCTTGAACTCGGTGTCGGTGTCGACGAGCACCAACACGTTCCCCCGGCCGGTGTTGAGCAGCAAGCTGCCCCCCGGAGAGCCGTCGCCCTGAACGTCCATCACCGTTCCGAAGAAATCGCGTTCTGGCGGAGCGATGTTCGACGAACCGGACTCGTTGCCGTTGGTGTCCACGGCGGTGACCGTATAGGTCACGACGTCCTCTTCGCCGGCCGCCCGGTCCTCGAAAGCAGGCGAGAACAGAATGCCGCTGACCGGCGCGCGGGCGCCGTCTTCGTCCTGACGGTATACCCGGTAGCCGAAGAGGTCTTTCTCGGTGTTGGCGTCCCAAGCCAGTTGGGCCAGCCCGGTCTCCGGGTCGAGGCGGGTAACGTGCAGGCCGGACGGCGGAGCGGGCGGCGTCAAGTCCTGGGGTGTCGCGGAAACGACCGGCGACTTCGGCGATTCTTCGCCCCGCGAAGTGATGGCGGTCACGGCGTAGTAGTAAGCGACCCCTTCTCGCAGCCCGGTGTCCGTGAATCCCGGCCCGGTGAACAGGGACACGCGCCGGGCGTAGGGGCCAGCGGGGTCTTCGCTGACGTAAAGGCCGTAACCGGCCAGCCCGGCCTCACCGCCCTCGTCCCAGTCTAGGACGAGGCTGCCGGTCTGGTCGGGCGACGGTGCAACGGTGACGCCGCTGGGCGAGGCCGGGATCCCTCCGGCGGGCGGGGTGGCGCCGGGGCAAGGAAATACGGATACGACGGTGTATTCGCCGGCCAGGACCCCTTGGGGCGAGGCTAGGCTGAAGGAAAACGCGCTTTCGTCTAGGTGCAAGCGGGGCGAGTCCATCGTGGCGGTTACAACGTCGAGATAGCTGCTGGTGAAGGAACTCACTTGGTCGCGCACCAAGTGGGAGCCGCTGGCCAGTTCGGGGATCGGCTGCGTACAGGCCAGTTCGCCCGGCTGGAGCGGGTTGTCCCAGTCCAGCAGCCGGCCTTCGTACCAGAACAAGTCGGCGTGACCCGGGTCTTGGGTGTCGAGGCCGACGGCGGCCGTGGTAATGCTTGCCGTGCCGGTGTTGGTCAGAACGACGGCGGGCCCGGTTGGGACGGCGCCCGCGCTGGCTTCGGGCGAGACCTTGATCACCGAAATATCCCGGACGCCGTTTTGGGGGCCGGTCCACCCGGCGATGACGAATCCACCGTCGGCGGTCAGTTGGGCAGCTCTGGCGCCCGAAACCTCGGTGGCCGGTGAGCGCCCGGCACGGTAAGCCTTGGTCCAGCGGGTGTTGCCGAAGGGGCTGGTCTTCACCATCCAGATCTGGTCGCCGCCGCTGAAGGACTCCGACCATCCGGCCAGCACCAGCCCCCCGTCGGTGGTCTCCTGAAGCGAGTGAGCGGCGTCCCTGGGCAGCCCCCCGTGGGTGCGGTCCCACTCACGCGCGCCTGACGAATCTGCCTTGACCAGCCAAAAGTCGGAAAGACCGACCCCATAGGACCAGGTGTAACCCCCCAGAGCGTAGCCGCCGTCGATGGTCTGGGACACGGCCCGCGCCTCGTCGTTGTACTGACCGCCGAAGGCGCTGGCCCATTCCTTGAAGCCTTGGGAGTTGGTCTTGATTAGCCAGAAGTCGCTGCCCCCGGAACCCGAGGAAGCGGTCTGGCCAGCCACCGCATAGCCGCCATCGGTGGTCTGGATGATGTCGTATGCCTTGTCTTCCAGTTGGCCTCCGAACTGCCGCGACCACTGCACGTCGCCCTCGGCATCCGCCTTGACGACCCAGGCGTTGTGGTCCCGGCTGCCCAGGCTCCATCCGGCCAGGATGTACCCGCCGTCGGAGGTCTGCCGCACGGCGTGGGCAACGTCCGCGACGTCCAGGTTGCGAACGCCCGGCGGACCGATGTTCCCGTAGGTGCGCTGCCATTCTTCCTCGCCGGAGGCATCGGTCTTGACCAGCCAGAAGTCGCTCTCAGCGGAAGAGCCGTCGCCGGATGAACTGGTGGCCCCAGCGATCACGTAACCGCCGTCGGCCGTCTGGCGCAGGTCGTAGGCCACATCGTCCTGCGGGCCGCCGAAGGTGCGGCGCCATTGCTCCTCGCCTGCCCCGTCGAGCTTGACCAGCCAAGCATCCTTGCCACCGGCCCCGAACGACGCGGTTTCCCCGGCGACAACGTAACCGCCGTCGGTGGACTGGACGACCGCGTGGGCGAAGTCGTCGGCGTCCCCGCCGAGGACCCGGCTCCACTCGACTTGGGGTTGGGCCGACGCCGACGGCGTCCACGCCAGCCAAGCGCCGACCGCCAGTGTTAGCAAACTAACCAGGCCAACCCAGGCAAGGCCAAGTCTTGGCCCGTCAACGAGTTTCTTGACCTTCAAAAGTCCCCCAGCCTGAAAGGCGCGGCCCTAACCGCTATTGTTGAGATTACGCAATTCATCATTACCGCTGTGTTACGGTCTTTATTGCTCCGGCGGCCGGTAAATCACCGCCAGCACACGGCTTTCTTCCTGGCCGTCGGCGCTGGTTGCCACTATGCCGATGGTATTGCCGCCTGGGTCCAGCCTCACCACGGTCGAGAAGTCGCCGAAAGCGTCCACGTCCACCGATACGCCCTTCACGCTCACGATGGCCTCCGGCGCGGTGCGGCCCACCAGCCGCAGGTCCGGCTGGTAGACGACGCTCTGGTCCTCCGGCTCCCGGATCACCAGGAAGAACGGCTGCGGCGGCTGGGCCAGCGAAGTGACCCGCAACGTCCTCGAAAGCGTGTCGCCATTCTCGACTAGAGTGATGACCTCGACGTCGTTGATGCCCGGTCGAAGCTCTGCCACCTGACGGAACCCGCCGTTGGCGTCGACCGTTGCGGGGATGCCGTTCACCGTAACCGCCGCCTCCGGAAGGGTTACTCCGAAGACCACGACGACGAGGTTGGGAACGATAGAGCCGTCATCCGGCCCCAGCACGTCCAGGAACAGGCGGACGCTCTCGTCGGGAGTTGGCGTCGGTACCGGTGGGGGAGTCGTTGGCGTTGGTGTTGGCGGCGGAGTGACGGTCGGCGTCGGCGTCGGAGTGGCGGTCGGGGTGGGCGGGAGAGTGGGAGTGATGGTCGGCGTCGGTATTGGGGTTGCCGTGGCCGGCGGCGGGGTGGCGGTTTCTCTGGGCACGGAGGAAAAACAGCCCGGCAAGGTGAGCAGCGACACCAGGAACAGCGCAGCCAAGAGCAGCGGAGCGCACGCCCCGGAGTCCCGTCGTGGCATGGTCGCTAAGCCCGCTCGTTGGCCGGGGCCATCGTCGGCGATTGGGCAATCACGAGCCGTTGGCGGGCAGTTCCAGCAGGAACGCCGTGTAGGAGTTGGCGTCAGGCTCCTCTACGGTTTCGACGGTCAATTCGCCCCCGGCCCGTTGCGCCAGAGTCCGGGCGATGAACAAACCCAACCCTGAGGAGGTCTTTTCTTCCCGCCGCGCCATCTCGGGCGTCCAGCCCCGGCCGAATACGTGCTCGACGTAATGCGCGCCGATTCCGGGGCCGTCGTCACGCACCTGGATGAAAAACCGCGAGTCCTCTTTGGTCAAGCGCACCTCGACGTGGGTGTGGGCGTACCGGATCGCGTTGTCCACCAGGTTGGTCACGATGTGGTCGATGGCGCTGGCGTCGGCGTAGAAGATGCCGAAGTCCGGCGGCTCGGCCCACCAAGAAATTTCCTTCCTTCCCTCGGCGGCCACCGGCGTGTAGCGGTCGGTGATGCGGCGCACCACCTCTGACGGCTCCACCGGAGCAATGGACATGGGTCCGCCGGGCGCTTCCAACTGCACCAGCACCTGCACATTGGACAGCATCAGGCGAAAATTCGGCGTCTGCCGGGCTATCTCGTCCAGAAGATCGATCACCGACGGGTCCATCGGCGATTGCGACGCTTGGAGAACGGCCCGGAGTTCGCGTTCCTTCCCTGCAATTCGGCGCATCGGGCGGCCCAGATCGTGGTCCACCAGCTCAAAAATCTGCCGTGTGGTGTCGCTCCACTGGTGGCCCTGCTCCCCTTCCGTCCTCTCCTTCCCGTTCCGCTCGCTGGCCCCAATCGCAAGGGCAGCCAGTCCTGCTACGCAGATGGCCAGCCCTAAGATGAGCAGTACGCTGCCGATGTAGGCTAGCGGCTCAACAACCCAGAGGGAATCGAAAACGGCAGGGCCTATAAATAAGGACAGAATTAGGAAGATGAGCCCTGAGAAGGCGACCAAACCACCGGCTACATACACCAGGAGCGGCAGCCGGGACCCCCTTGGAATGCTCAGATACGGCCGCGCAACGGAGCCTTCTTGACCAGCCATAGTCACCCTCGGGGCGGGGACAGCCGGTATCCCTGGTCTCTGACGTTCAGGATCAGCTCCGACGGGCCGAACCGCGCCCCCAGGGCCTTGCCGACGGCGACCTTAATCTCGCGGATGCGGACGCGCAACGACGCCCGTGGGTCCTCGCCTTCCGAGTACCGCTCCAGCCGGGAGAAGGGCACCAACTCCCCCGGACTCCGGTACCAGGCAGTTGCCAGTTCCCGGAAAATCTCGAACTTCATGCCTTGAATGTCCGGCACCGGCTCCCGTTCTCCGGCCTGATCCGGCCCATTGTAAAGGACGTAGACCAGGCGCGTCCGCGTGTCCACCAGAATGCGGCCGCCGATCATTATCTCCGCCGGCGAAGTGCCCATCAACCGGCGCAAACGGAGCACCACCTCGTCGGGCCCGGCCAGCTTGTCGATGAAGTCCACCGGCGCGTCCCACTTGAGAGAGCCGCGCACGGCGGTGTCCCGGTCGGGGCCTTGCGCGTATTGGGTGAACATCAGCACGGGCAGCTTGGGCCACCGCCTTACTATCTCGCCCAGGATTCCCAGACCCTTGAACAGATCGTCCCGATGGTCGCCGAAGCGCACGTCCAACAGCACCGCATCGGGCTGGTCGTCCTCGATGGACCACAGAGCGGCGGCCTCGAACTCTTCGCCTAGGGTCAGACCGTCCTCAGGCCGGACCACGCTGGCCTGCCACCCCTCCTCTTGAAGCCTCCGCCGCACGGTCCGCAGGATGGAAGACTCCGCCTCGTCGTCGACTATAAGTATCCTTCGACCGTTGCTAGCCATCTGCAAATCCCCGGAAAACCTGATGGATGCCGCCTGATAGTTTCTATTTTAGCAAAGCGGGCGGCATATTCTCCCCAATTGAAAGGGCCATAACTCAGGCCCTTTTCATTGTCGGCGGACGAATAGCCCAACCCACGGGGCAACATGGGGTTTACACCGCGCTCCCAAGCGTAGGGGCAGCCTTTGTGGCTGCCTTGGGTGGGCAATGAAAAGGCCCTCCTTGGGACATAGCTCCGGTTGACAAGGCTACTGGCCCCACTACAATGGCTTCACATCCATATGCCCGGTTTTGGCCGGCATCGCCCCGGAGGAGTTTCGCCCATGATCACCAAATTCGGCAGCCTGTTCGCCGGGCACGTAGACTTGGACAACCTCGGCCTAGACGGCACCCCGGTCAACGAGCGCTGGCTCTCTGACGGCCACCTGGCCACCGTTTTCGACAAGACCGAGGCCATCGTCCTCAAGATGGAGGAGATGGGCTACGACACTTTCTGGTCGGCGGAGCACCACTTCCAGCGGGAAGGCTATGAGTGCATCCCCAACCTGTTGCTGCTCTACGTCCACCTGGCCCATCTGACCAAGAACCTCAAGTTCGGGTGCGGCTTCAACATCAACCCGATGTGGCACCCGCTGCGCTTGGCCGAAGACTACGCCACCGCCGACATCCTGACCAACGGGCGGGTGATCTTCGGCGTCGGGCGCGGCTACCATTCCCGCGAGGTAGACACCTTCGGCGTGCCCAGCACCCTCTCCGACAACGAGGCCAACCGGGAGATGTTCGAGGAGCAGGTCGAGATTATTATGAAGGCGTTCAACGAGGAGTCGTTCTCTTTCGAGGGCCAATTCTACACCATTCCCCCAGAAGTCCCCTACCGGGGCTACACGCTGAAGGAAATCACGTTGGTGCCTCGCCCCAAGACACTCCCCGTCGAGACCTGGCAGCCGGTGGTGAGCGCCAGCCAGCGGGCCATGGACTTCATGGTCAAGCACGGCATCAAGGGCATCATCGGCGGCGGCGCAGCGGCCGGCGGCGCAACCGACGTAGTGATGCAACAGTGGCGGGACACGCTGGCCAAGAACGGCCGTGAGGCCCAGCTAGGCGAAGACCTGGCCGTCGGCTACACCATCCACATCGCCGAGACCGAGGAAAAGGCCATCAACGAAGCGCGCGGTTTCTTTGAGGAGAACATGAAGATGTTTGCTCCTCTCGGCTTCGTCCGGGGGCTGTCCGACGACCAGATTCGGGCCATGGAAGACCCCCGCCGCGCCCGCGGCGCAGGACTGCCCACTCTGGAGGACGGGGTGAGGGCCGGCTCGTGGTTGTGCGGCCCGCCCGAATTGGTCGCCGAGAAGCTGATGGACGTACAAGAGCGCTACCCCGGCCTGGACCAGATCAACGTCGGGTCCGTGATCGGCACCCCGCAAAGCGTGATCCTGGAGCAGTTGGAGGCGTTCGGCAAAGACGTGATGCCCAAGTTCAAGGGCCAGGAGTAAGTCCCGTGACGCAGCAATTCACCGAATCCGAGCTTCTGGAGCTGGCCCGCAAGTACAGCTTCCGAAGCCGGATCGACAAGAACGTGGTCACCGGCCCCATCATGGTCTGGGGGCGCGGCTCGGTGGTCCGCGACGTCAACGGCAAGGAGTACCTGGACTTCAATTCCGGCCAGATGTGCGCCGCCTTGGGCCACAACCACCCGCGCATCGTTCAGGCCCTGCAGGAAAGCGCGGAAACCCTCATCCACAGCCACATGAGCTTGTTCAACGACCGGGAGATTGTGCTGGCCAGCCGCCTGGCCGAGATCACCCCGCCCGGCCTGCACCGCTCCATGTTCCTGACCTCGGGCAGCGACTCCAACGAAGCAGCGATGGCCATCGCCAAACGTTTCACCGGCGGCTACGAATTCGCCAGCCCGGCGGTCAGCTTCCACGGCATGAACGATTCCACCCGCGCCGTGACCTTCTCCGGCTGGCACGAAGGCTACGGCCCCTACGCTCCGGGGCACTACCCGATAATCGCCCCCTACCGCTACCGCTGCAAGTTCTGCCAGGACCGCCCGGCCTGCGACTATTCATGCCTCGACACCAGCTTCGAGCTTCTGGACGCCCAAGCCGACGGCCCGCTGGCCGGGGTGATCACCGAGCCGCTTTTCAGCGCCGGCGGGGTAATCGACCTGCCTGAAGGATGGCTCAAGGAACTGAAACGCCGCTGTGAACAGCGGGGCGCATTGCTGATCGTGGACGAAGCGCAGACCGGCCTGGCCAAGCTGGGGTCAATGTGGGCCTTCGAGCAGGAAGGGGTGGTGCCGGACATTTTCACCATCTCCAAGCACTTCGGCGGCGGCGTGGCCATCAGCGCGGCCATCACCACTGATGAGATCGAGGAGAAGGCGTCGGAAACGGGGCTGGTGGTGGGACACTCCCACTCCAACGACCCATTGCCCTGCAACGCCGCCATCGCCAGCATCGACATCATCCTGGAAGAGGCGCTGACCGACGTGGCCCAGCGCATCGGCGCATACTGGCGCAAGCACCTTGAACGCTTGGCCCAGCGCCACGAGATAATCGGCGACATCCGCGGACGGGGCCTGTTGCAGGGCATCGAGCTAGTGCGCGACCGCGTCACCCGAGAACCGGCGCTGGAGGAAGGCCGTCAAATAGGGCGCACTTGCCTGGAAGACGGCCTAATTCTTAGCGTCCGCCGGGGCGGCTCGGTCTTCCGCTTCGTCCCCCCGTTCACCACCAGTGAAGACCAGATGGACCAAGCCGCCGAGATTCTGGACCGGGCTATAGGACAGGCTGGCTAAAGGTCGAAAATATCGCGCACCGGGCAACTGAACCCTGGTAACACGTCGCCGCCGTCCAGCGTGTCGTCGTAGGTGAGGGTGGCCGCGGGGCGGTCGGGCTGATCACCGCTACAGTCCGGGTTGCCGGAAGAATCGCCAAAACCATCCGTACCCCGAAGTCCAGCTACATTTGAATCTTGGCGTTAAATTCTGTATGCGTTTCGCTGGGCGAGAAGACTTCGGCCACCAAGTCAGGTACTACTTCGTAGTATCCCGCGACTTCGACATCCAACGGCAGCTTCTCTGCGGAGATATAATACATATCCGGCTCGCGCACGGTGTCCGGGTTGCGTTCCAGCAGTATTCCGGTGTCGGCGCCGCCCACTCGTCCCATGCGGCGGGGCCTCACATACACCCTGACCTCGGATAGTAAAGCGCCCGCAACATCGCCGTGTCGTCCACCCGCAGGCATGGTTTCGTAAAGCACCCCGCGTATTAGTTCGCCCTTCACCCCTTGACTGTAAAGGCGCAGCAAATCGTCGGCGGTGAGCAGCCCCGGCTTGGTCGTCGCCATCGCCCGTCCCCCATCTGGGAAGATGCGGTTGTTGTTCCTGTCCTTAAATAATAATGTGGCCCTTTCCTCTGACAGGAAAGGGCCACAGGCTGAATCCCTTTAGCGCCTGGCCGGTTCCTCGTCCCACGGGCCGGGCATACGGCCTTTCTCCGTGCCGCCGATCATGTACTTGCTCTCGTCGTGCCCCCACTCGCTGCGGGGCATCTCGTAGGAGACCTCGATGCCGTTGCCGTCCGGGTCGCGGATGTAGATGCCGATGGCGTGGCCGTGGTCGGAAACGCTTTCGATCTCGATGTTCCTTTCCTTGATCCGGTAGTAAAGCTCTTTCAGGTCATCAAGGCTTTCCATGTACCAGGCCATGTGGTTCAGGCCCACCTGCCCCTTCTGGGGACCAGGCGCGTCTTCCCCTACTTCCACCAAGGCTATCTCGTGGGAGTTGTCCAGGTCCGCGGTCATAAAGGCGGCGCCTCCGGGCCTGAGACCATAGGTGTGCAGACCCAAAAGGTCCTCATACCAGTCCCGCGCCCGTTCCGCGTTGCGGACGTAAATGTTGACGTGCCCAAGCTGTCTCGGCTTATAACCCATAATCTCCCTCCCTATTCGCAAAAAGGCTTCAACCAACAAGCCCATAATATCAAGCGACGAGCCAAGAATGAATACTCCAGGGAAGTCGGCCCTGTACTGCGGCGCCTGAGAAATCCCGGCCTGCGCGCGCACCAGCACCAGAAAATCCTGGTGGCCGATAGTAATTCCCCTAGTTCGTTCCTCGCAGTCGCGGGTCCAGAACGTCGCGAAGGGCGTCGCCCAGCAGATTCCAAGCGAACACCACAATAGCTATCGCCAGGCCGGGGAACACTGCGAGCCACGGTCCCACCTCTACGTATTGTTGGGTCGCTCCGCTCAACATCCCGCCCCAAGAGGGGATATCCGGGGGAATACCGGCGCCTAGAAAGCTGAGTGAGGCCTCCACTATGATCGCCCAGCCCAAGGAGACGGTAGCTAGTACTACAGCCGCACTAACACAAACTCGGTACTTTCGGTCTCAAATTCAGCGTAGTTTCATTAGGATCGGAGACGTTGGCCGTAGCCAGACGTTGCGATTTCAGGACCGTCCAACACCCCAAGCGACCATCTGCGGCTGTAGTACTAGGACGATGTACATTGCAAAGCAGTTTGGCGCGATGTGGCGTAGCATAATACGCCAGTCGGGCGCACCCACAGATCGCGCGGCCAGCACGTAGTCTATCTCCTTAATACGCAGTGCTTCGGAGCGGACGGTGCGAGCGGCACCAGGTATGAACACAACAGTTAACGCAATAATTACGTTTTGTATTGACGGCCCAAGCACTGCCATGATCGCCAAGGCTAGAATAAGGGCGGGGAAGGCTATCATGGCATCCATAATCCGCTGCACGTAGAGGTCCGTCTTTCCTCCGAAGTAGGCGCTCACGATGCCTATGGCAAAGCCGACCGTAACTCCGAATACTACGCTAAGTATGCCCACGAGCAGGGAGATCCTGGCGCCATAGACTAGTCTGCTGAATACGTCACGGCCGAGTTGATCGCCTCCGAGCCATAACTCGGTTCCTGGACCGGCAAACTTGAACTCACCCACGTTAGTTTCGCGTGGGTCATGAGTTGCAATTAGTGGTGCAAACAGGGCTACTAGGATAAGGACTATTGCTACCAGCGCCCCTAAGGCACCCAAAGGCTGCCGTTTGGCAAAAGTAGCTAAGCCCAGCCATGCAGCACTCTTTGGGCGCAAGGCCCCGGTAGTCTCTTCAACAGTGCTTGATGTTCCAACTCTCTCGGGTGTCATCCCTCCCCCGTTGTTGAACGAGTATCTATTATGCGTAGCGGATCCTCGGGTCCAGCCAAGCATAAAGAAGATCAATGACTAGATTGAGCACCAAGACAACCACCGTAACTACCATGACTATGGCCTGGATCATGATGTAGTCACGGTGGAATATGCTGTCGATTAAGAGCTTACCCATGCCAGGAACCAAAAAGATTGTCTCAATGAGCACTGTACCTGCGATTAATCGCCCAAATTGCCACCCGGAAATGGTAAGCACCGGCAAGAAGGCGTTTTTGAGAGCATGTCGGCCGATGACGACTCGCTCTTTCAAGCCCTTGGACCGAGCCGTGCGGATATAGTCGTCCCGTAGGACTTCCAGCATGGCAGAGCGGGTCACCCGGGCTATGAGAGCCATGTTATAGAAGCCAAGGGCAATTGCTGGAAAAACTATCTGCTGCAGGTTTGTTAATGGGTTGTCCCACAGGCTGACGTATCCCAGCGGAGGCAACCAGTCGAAGAAACGCACCAGGAAATATACAATTAGAATCCCAACCCAAAAGTTGGGGAATGCGATGCCAGTGATGGCTATAAATCTTGCGGCATAGTCACCCCAAGTGTCCTGCCTCACCGCGGAATAAATACCCAAAGGCACAGCCGCCACCACGGCCATCAGCATGGCTACGATCACTAGCTCGGCGGTAATAGGAATCTTGGTTGCCAGATCCTCTGCGATAGGGTCGTCGGTGTACAGGGACAAGCCGAAATCCAACTGCAACATACCCCCGATCCAGTCTCCGTACTGGACATACCAAGGCCGGTCCGTGCCCAGATGAGCCCTTAGATCGTCGAGTTGTTGCTGAGTAAACTTCGCCTCTCCCGTATCTCCCATCAAGCGAAGAAGCGCCGGATCTCCGGGGACGAGACGCATGAGGGCGAAGACCATTACCGTAACCAATAGTACGGTAGGGATAAAAAGCAACACCCTTCTCAATATATATGCTTGCATCTAGGCCCCGAATTAAAGATTCTTCCGTTTTGCAATAAGGGCCTATCTACTAGCAAGCTGGATCGCACCAGATGTGCTCGTACTTTAGCTGCGAAAAGAGGTTCGGAGAGGTGTGATAATTGTGAATTTTTGTGTTCACCACCGAGTCCCTCAGGTTCCAATACAGGCCAATAAAACCACCTGGGTCCTCAAACAAAAGGTAGTCTTCCATCTCTCGAATGATTGCAGCCCGCTTGGTGCGGTCCAGTTCCGTACTCTGTCGCGCATTGAGTTCCAAAAACTCTGGGGGCGGCTGCCAGCGGGACCAACCGTTTACAATTCCTCCCGGGATCCAAGGAACCGTAATAACGCCATCCGGCTCCGAAATGTTAGGTGCGAAGCCCTGTGGAGCTACGTTAAAGTCTCCTTCGGCGTATCTCGCCAAGCCAGTGGGGCTGTCAATCGGTAAAATGTTGAATTCAATGTTCAAGTGCTTTTTCAGCTGTTCGGCTTCTAACTGGGCCACATCAACAAACTCGATCACCTGCCTGGCCATCATGTCTATCTCGAAGCCGTCGGCCAGCCCGGCCTCGGCCATCAGGCTCTGAGCCAACGCGATGTCATCGGGGTGCTTCTGACCGTCTTCAGTCACTCGGAATCCGGGTATTTGGAGTAGTTCTTCAGGGGTCCTGCCGTACCAGGTTCCCGGCGGCATAGGAGCGCCAAGACTAGCATCCGGCCCAGCGAATGCGTTCCGAAAGAGAGGACGATCCAGGACGATGCTGATGGCCCGCCTCACCCTGGGGTCATCGAAGGGTTCCACCGTCGTATTCATTACCAGCCCGATCTGAGTCCCGTTAGGTATAAAGTGCACATTAAGGTCGTCCGACTCCGCGACAAGCGTGTTGACCTCTTCGTTGCTCAATTGAGTGGCGGCCCAGGAAGAGACCAGCAACTGCCCAGTCTTATAGTTTGCAATCGCCGTTCCCTTGTCTGCGACGGTGAAGTGTTCCATTCCATCGATGTACGGAAGCCCTTCTTTCCAGTAGTTTGGGTTCTTCTCCAACCTGATTGAAACGTCCTTAACCAATTTTGACGGAGTGAACGGCCCTGAACCCATCTGGTTCTCCCACCTTGTCATATCCGTCCTGGATTCGAACAAGTGCTTGGGAAGAATCTTGAACCAGTCGGCAGATAGGGTAGCAATGAAGTCCGCCGCGGGCGCCTTGGTCTTTATTTCTACGGTATAGTCGTCAATCGCCCGAACATTCCCAGGCTGGTAATACAATTTGAGCCCCGCAAGCTGACTCCTCACGGCCTCTGGGTCTACCATGCTATCGACGCTGTATACCACATCCTCGGAGGTCACAGGCGTGCCATCCTGGAACACGGCATCTTTGGTGATTGTAAAGGTCCAGGTGACACCATCCGCAGCGACCTCCCAACTGACCGCCAAGTCACCTCTTATGTCGAATAGGTCCTCGGTTTCAGGGTTGTACTCCAGGAGCTGATTATAGATACCCGAGTTGTTCATGATATGGTTGGTGCCTTCATAGGGCGTCCAGTTGGGTGTGGGGAATGCATAGCTATGCATGTTGACAATCCCGCCGTAACGGGGCTCGCCGGCCGCGGGAGCGGGAGGCTCATCGGTTGGCGCGGCCTCCGGCACGGGAGTGGCGGCAGCCTGCGGTACGGGTGTAGCTTCGCCGGCCGCCCCGCTTTCCGCGGTAGGGGGGGCAGATGATCCGCAAGCTACCAAAAGCAGCAATAGCACCGATGCCAAGAGCAGTTGAATCACTACAATGCCACGAGGTTTCGTGAATCGATTAGCCGACACGGCCGTACCTCCCAACGTGCAATTCGATGAGGTTGACGCCCCTCAATACATCCGACGAGTCGGTATTCTCTAAGCCAACTTGCTCCTTAGTTCATCAAATTACGATATTCGACTATAATATCTGTATGTATATCTACATATAATATAGGCGAAGCCGAATGACACCACCGAAAATATCGTCTGCTCATTGATTGGCCGAGTATATTGACCAACCCTAGGAAGTCAATATACGGGATCCGGGTAAAATTGAAGGAGCAAATGGTTACTTAAGGAGGCAAACCATGGTCAGGCTTGGCGGTACGGCTACTGTTTCTCACATGGAGGTGTTTCAGGGGTTGGAGGTGTTGTTCCGGCGGCGGGGCATCGACCTGGACTGGGTGCTCTATTCCGACTATGACGTGATGGTCGACGCCTTCGTGAAGGGCGACATCGACATCGCTTGGAACGGGCCCCTGGGCTACGTCAAGATCAAGCGGCTGCTGGAGGACTCGTGCCATGTCATCGCCATGCGCGACGTGGACATCGGCTTCACCACCCACTTTATCGCGCGCGCCGATTCGGAAATCCTGACGGTGGAGGACCTGAAGGGGAAGCGGTTCGCCTTCGGCCGCCGCAGCTCCGAGCAGGCAGGGCTGGTGCCCTACTATCTCCTCAAGCAGGCGGGCCTCAACCCCCAGAAGGACCTGGCCGCGAGCAGCTTTTTCGAGGAGCGCGCTTCTCTAACCCGGTCGGACGAGCGGGACGTGGTGGAGCGGGTCACCTCCGGCGAGTTCGACGCCGGGTCGGTCAGCCAGCGCACGATGGAGACGATGGCCGAGGACGGTTCCTTGCCGCGTGACCAAGTCCGCGTCTTCTGGTCCAGTCCCGGCTACAGCCACTGTTGCTTTACCACCCATCGGGAGATGGACTCCGGGATGACCCGCGAGATCGAGGCGGCCTTTCTATCGGTCACCGGGTCCGACGACGTGGAACTAGCGGTGTTGAAGGGCGAGGCTTGCAACAGCTTCGTGCCGGGCGTACCCGACGGTTGGGAGTTGATCGAGGCCGCCGCCCTTGCCGAGGGGTTGGTCTAGGCGGGGCTAGGTATCGTCCTCGGCCCCCGGCACGCTGCGGAGGATGTCTTCCAGGGTGCGGTCCAGCGCCGGGTCCAGCTCCACCAACTCCTCGAAGGGCGTGTAGTTGAAGTCGTTGCGGGCCCGGTCTATCAGTTCCCTGGCCGTGGGGTTGGTGCCGCCGATCTTCTCCAGCGTGTCCTTCAACTCCTGGGACTCTGCCTGGCCCAGCGACAGCAGTTCCGATAGGTCCAAGTCCAGCTTGAACGTGGCGTTCAGCCGTCGCATGATGTCGTAGAAGGCCCGGTGGTCCCGGCTGATGCCCACCGGGTCGTTGCTGGAAGTGAGGAAGGGGAACATCGGGGCCATCGCCCCCAGCCGGAACATCTCGACCTCCGGGTGGTCGAAGTGGGCCAGGGTAATCAAGGCCATGCCGATGGTGGGGCCGTTGCGGCTCTGGGTGCCGTAATTGGAGAAGCGCACCCCCAGGCGCTCCAGCGAGGGCCTCATGCTGGCCTGGCTGTAGATGCAGCTTACGCTTCGCTCCATGTCGGGGGGCGCAGCGCCGTT
This sequence comes from Dehalococcoidia bacterium, assembly GCA_965197575.1. Taxonomy (GTDB): domain Bacteria; phylum Chloroflexota; class Dehalococcoidia; order Lucifugimonadales; family UBA3495; genus VXOI01. Next base: position 2,237,091 of record OZ240214.1, on the reverse strand, counting down.
GTAGCCCTCCACCGCCACGGTTTGGGCTACGCCCAATTCCTTCACCGCCTGGAAGAAAGCCGCCGCGTACACGTCCAGCCGGAACCAGGGTTCCTCGCCCAAGAAAATGATCAGCCCGTCGCCCGCGTCGAAGAAATTGTTGTCGCGGCGCAGGCCGGTGTCGGGCAGCCCGTCCTGATAGGCCACGCGAGGCCGGTAGGTGTCGTGGGTGCCGGGCACCTGGAAGGGATAGCACATTCGGGAGACTTCCGGCCCCATCTGTCCGATGCGCCGGGCTTGTCGCTTGTCGATGAGATAGCGGGGCAGACCGCTGGAGATCTCGCCGCCGTCGGACCACTGCCTCCGCCAGCCGGCGATCAGGTACTTCGCGTCTGTGGTGGGATGCAGGTTCAATAGCTCGTCAGCCATTGGCTCGCTCCTTTGGCTACCTAGACCAGGCGCCGACGATGGTCGGCCCTGACGATTCTATTCTGCCAGAGCCTATCGCGTATCGCAAATGGCGAACGCCAGCGCGAGCGGCGGAAAACTGGGACGTGATTTGATTAGAAAATGTGGGTAAAATAGCCGGGTTGAAAGGAATCTATCTATTCCGGCTGCATCCATGACTCTTAACACGCATTAAGGAGAGCTATATGGCAAGCGCTCAACAGCAAACGTCGGCGGGCGGCGTGGGACCGGCAGAGGAAGTCGAACGATTCGATGTCATCGTCATCGGCGCCGGGGTTACGGGGTTGTATGCCTTGTACCGTTTCCGGCAGCTTGGCTTCTCGGTCCGAGCCTTCGAGGATGCCAGCGGTGTCGGCGGCACCTGGTATTGGAACCGCTACCCCGGGGCCCGCTTTGACTCCGAGAGTTACACCTACGGCTACTCGTTCTCGGAGGAACTCTTGCAGGAATGGGACTGGAAGGAGCTCTACTCCGGCCAGCCCGAGAACGAACGCTATCTCAATTACGTGGCCGACAAGTTCGACCTGCGGCGGGACATTCAGTTCAATGCCCGCATCGCCTCGGCCTACTACAACGAGACCGAAAACCTCTGGCACGTCACCACGGTAGACGGGCGGCAGGCCAAGGGACAGTTCCTGATCACTGCGGTCGGCCTTCTGTCCGCCCATTACATTCCCGAGTTCGAGGGGCTGGACAGCTACCAAGGCTCTTGGTGTCACACCGGCCGCTGGCCGAAGGAAGGCATGGACCTAGCCGGCAAGCGGGTCGGGGTCATCGGCACCGGGGCGACCGCCGTGCAACTAATCACCGAGATCGCCAAGGAAGTCGGCCACCTGACCGTCTTCCAGCGGACGGCGAACTACTGCGCGCCTCTTCGGAACCGCGAGATCGACGACGAGATGCAGGCCGAGATCAAGGCCAATTACCCCGAAATCTTCAGGAAATGCCTGGAGACCCCTGGCTCGTTCATGCACGAGTTCGACACGAGGTCGGCTCTGGAAGTCTCGGAGGAAGAACGGTTGGAGCAGTACGAGAGTCTGTGGGCCGAGCCGGGCTTCAAGAAGTGGCTGTCCAATTTCTATGACGTCATGATGCCCGGCGAGGCCAACGAGGACTACGCCGAATTCGTCCGCAACAAAATCCGGGAGCGCGTCCATGACCCCGTGGTGGCGGAAATGCTGGTCCCCAAGGACCATATGTTCGGCTCCAAGCGCCTGCCCTGCGAGAGCGGGTACTACGAGGTCTATAACCGGGACAACGTGCTGCTGGTCGACGTGCGCAGCGCCCCCATCGAGCGCATTACCCCCAGCGGGCTGAGGCTTGAGAACGGCAACGAGTACGACCTGGACGTCATCATATTCGCCACGGGCTACGACGCCGTCACCGGGTCGTTGAACCGGATCGACATCCGCGGCGAGGGCGGCGAAACGTTGAAGGACAAGTTCGCCGGCGGGCCGCGCACCTACATGGGCATCTCCAGCGTCGGCTTCCCCAATCTGTTCACCATCAACGCCGCCTCGGTGGGCAACTTCGTCCGCGCCGCCGAGCCTCTGGTCGACTGGGTGTGCCAGTGCATCCGCTATGTGCGCGACAACGAGTACGGTCGTATCTCGGCCACGCTCGACGCGGAAAACGACTGGGTCAACCACGTCAACGAGGCGGGCGCAAACATCCTGCGGACCCAGGCCGACTCCTGGTTCGTCGGGGCAAACATCCCCGGCAAAGCCCGCGCCCTGCTCACCGCGCCCGACAGCGCCCCGGCCATGCGGGCCAAACGGGCGGAAGTAGCGGCCAACGGCTACGAGGGCTTCGCCCTACAGTAGCCGTGTCGTTCCCATAGGCTGACTCACGCGCCGGATGCTGAACGCCCAGCATCCGGCGTTTCAATCTCGGAGGAGACGTGTACACCGACGGCCAGCGACGCAACGAAATTCACAACGCGGCCCTGCGGCTGGAAGGCTTCCTGCAAACACTGGGGCCGAACGAGTGGGCTAGGCCAAGCGCGTGCGAAGGGTGGACCGTGGCCGATGTTGTAGCCCACCTGGTCGAAAGGGGCGGCCCCATTCCGGACCAGATCGAAAGGGGCCTCGCCGGGGACACTTCTCCGGCTCCCGGCATCTCCGCCGAGCCGCCGGCCAGCGAAGACCAGTTTAGACAGGACTTGGACCGGAGCGCGGTCGCGTTGCGGCAGGAGCTGGGAGACCGCCTGCTTGAAGAGTTCACGGCCCTCAACCGGGAGTTCGACCGGCTGCTGGCCTTGGTCGAGCCGGATGACTGGGACCGACCCTGCTATCATCGCCTCCGGCCCGAAACGGTGCGGGCCAAGGTGGACATCCGCATCGCTGAACTGGCAATGCACGAGTGGGACATTCATTGGGCTTTCGACCGGTACCCAACCCTGGCCGAAGGGAGCTTGCCGGGGCTGGTGAGCGCATCCAATCGGGCGGTGCGGCGCGCTTTCCGTCCTGACTTCGGGCGTCCCCGTTCGGTGCGCTACCGGTTCGAGCTCAGCGGACCGGGGGCCACAGCCATCGATGTCGTCCTGGCGGCCGAAGGGGCCAGCTTCGAGGCTTCCGATTCGGCTGGAGCCGACGTGGTGTTCCGGTGCTCGACGGCCACCTACGCGATGCTCATTTTCGGGAGACACAAGTTGGGCCAAGCGATTGATAGCGGCGCGGTGACGGCGGATGGGGACCAGGAATTGGTCGAGGGGTTCATCGAAGCGTTCGTGGGCGGGTAATGGGTTTCGAACGCGAAAACCGTTATACTTTCTGATATGGTGTGGTTCATGCTCCCCTGGCAGGGGAAAACTATGTTGAGAGGGAGTTATAGCTATGGGAAAGGACTATAGCATCTGCGTAGGAGCCGTGGGCTTCGGGGGCGGGGTTTGGCACAGCCCGGACGGGGGGGAGAACTGGAACCGGATCAGAGACCCCTTCCCGCTGGGAAGCCAGGTGAGAGGCATGGCGGTCTATCCCGATGACCCCAACCGTATCCTGGCCGGGTCCGACCACGGCATCTATCGCAGTGAGGATAAGGGCGCCACATGGCAAAAGCTGTGGTCGCCTATGGATGGAATGCCCATCTGGTCAATCGCCATCGACCCGGAGGACACGGAGACGATTTTTGTTGGAATCAAACCCGCGGCCCTCTTCCGATCGCGGGACGGTGGCCAAAGCTGGACCAAGCTGTCGGTGCAGATGGCCCAGGAATGCCATATCGGTCCTCCGATGGTGACCATGCTGATGGTCGACCCGAAGGACCACCGTACCGTTTGGGCCGGTGTTGAAGTAGATGGGATTTACCGCAGTCTGGATGGTGGGGACACCTGGACCCATGTCGAAGGCGGCGTGAACCCTGACATCCACGGCATGGCCATCAGCCCGGGAGAGCCGAACAAGGTCTTGGCCAGCACCCCTCGTGAAATCTTCGCCACTACCGACATGGGCGAAAGCTGGCAGTCCGTGGTCACAACCGACAAGTTCGTTCTACCATACAGCCGCGGCATCGCCATTAAGCCCGACGACCCCAACGTCATTTTCGCCGCCGTCGGCGACACGGCCATCGGCAGCATCGGAGCCATCCAACGGTCCAAGGACGCTGGCCAGACCTGGGAGACGCGGCCCCTGCCGGTGGAGCCCAATTCCAACATCTGGTCCATAGCCACCCACCCCGCGGACCCGGACTTCGTCCTGGCCGCCAGCCTCCTGGGTGAGGTCTACTCCAGCAGTGATGCCGGCGACTCCTGGCAGAAGCTGAAGAGAGAGTTCAGCGAAGTGGGGGCCATGGCGTGGGTCCCCAATTAGCGCTCGCCGAGACTCTCACTCAAGAGTGACAAGCGTCAGGTGAACACCCGATGGGGCGGAGGCAACTTCGCCCCTGCATTCATCGCGGACCAATGAGGTGAAGCCATGTCCAGGGTTACGATGATCCAGCACATCAATATCCAGATCAGCGATAAGGAGCGGACCCGCGAGTGGTATGAGAAAGTCCTGGGCGCGGAGTTTCTCGACCGTGGGCCAGAGTTGAACCAAGGACAGCTACAGTTGCGAATCGGGAGCGGGGAAGTTCACAGCACTCATACGCCAAACCCCAACCCGTCGGGCCATTTCGCCTTGGAGATCCACGACTGGGAATCGATGATGGCCAACCTGGACGCGCTCGAAGTCCCGTATTCTCCGCCTTCGGTCCGTGCCTACAGCGGCGGCCATTCCACCTACATTCACGACCCCGACGGGAACATGATCGAGTTGGTGCAGCACCCATTGGGGTTGAGAGACTCAAAGGGCGAAACTGTCGAAATAGCGCATGACCCCAAGGGCCTGAGGTGGGCCAAACTCCCCGGCTACGGCCCTGCCAGCTGACGCATTTATTCCGGTCACGGCGACACCGGAAGTATCAACCTATTGCCGCCTTGGACTCGAGCCAAGGCTCAGGAGGCGCAGACATGGCTTTTCTGGGCGTCGGCCCGGGAGTGGAACTGCACTATTACGACGACGATTTCACCGATCCGTGGCGATCCGCGCCGACCATGCTGTTACAGCACGGGTTCTCCCGGAGCGGCAAGTTCTGGTACAACTGGGTACCCTTGCTGTCTCGTGAATTTCGCATCCTGCGCCCCGACATGAGGGGAATGGGCGGGTCCGTCATCGCCGAGGACCAGTATGAAGCCTCCCTGGACATCTTCGTTGATGACCTGAGAAGCATCCTGGACCATCTGGAGATAGAGGACGTGGTGTATGTGGGAGAATCTTTCGGAGGCATCATTGGCCTGAATTTCGCCCACAAATACCCCCAGCGGACCCGGGCGCTGGTGCTGTGCAACACTCCCTGCCGTCTGCCTCGCCGGGAGCGTTCCGGCAGGGGTGGGGACTGGGACGCCGCCTTGAGCCAGAGTGTAGGAGCCTGGTCCACCGCCACCATCGACAACCGGCTGGACACCCGGGTGGCCCCACAGGGACTCATTGACTGGTACATCTCCGAAATGGACCGGACGCCTTCCTCCATCGGACGGAGCCTTCAAGGATACCTCGATACGCTGGACTTCAGTCCCTACTTGAAGGAAGTCGAAACCCCGACGCTCCTCTTGGTAGGAGAGGAATCGCCCACCTCAACCCTGGAGCAACAGCAGTTTATGGCCGAGCAGTTACCGGACTCCCGGTTGGTGGTCTATCCTGGCCTGGGTCACGGTATCAACGCAATCTACCCGGAGTGGTGCACCCAACAGGTGCGGGAGTTTGTTGCTTCGCGGAGCAATTAAGGAGGAAATCATGCCCTACTACATGTATGTTGCCGTTCAGGAGGACAACAAAATATCGGCCTTCACCGTGGATCCTGATACCGGAGGTCTCACGCACCAGCACGACGTGTCAGTGCCCGGTGGGCCGTTTACCCTGGCCATCAGCCCCGACCGCAATCACCTGTACGCTGGCTTACGGGAGACCCCCCAGTTGACCAGCTTTCGCATTGACCAGTCCGGCGGCGGCCTCACGCAGACGGGGTCGGTGCCGCTGGATTCGTGGCCGGTCTACGTCAACACGGACCGCCGGGGCAGGTTCGTGCTGTCGTCCTACTACCAGGGCGCGCGCGTGGCGGTGCATCCCATAGGGGACGACGGCTCGGTGGGAGAGCCGCCCGTCGTATCGCTGGAAACGGCGACCGGGGCCCACGCAATGCAGACCGATCCGACCAACAGCTACGCCTTCGTGCCCCATATCGCGGGAAACGGCCCCAACCAGGTCTGGCAGTTCAGGTTCGACGAGGACACGGGCCAAATCACCCCCAACTCTCCGGCCATGGTCGAGCTGGAGGAATTCCTGGGGCCGCGACACTTCTGCTTTCATCCTTCCTTGGACGTTCTCTACTTCTCCAACGAGCAGGGATGCAGCGTGAGCGGCTACCGCCTGGATACGGCCAATGGCACTCTGTCGCTCTTCCAGACTATCACCACCCTGCCCCCCGAAGGCTTCGCCGAGCGGAACACCTGCTCCCAGATCCAGATCACCGGGGCGGGGAATTTCCTGTACGCGCCGAACAGGGGCCATGACAGCATCGCCTGCTATACCGTGGACACCGCCACCGGAGAGTTGACCGGCAACGGCATCGTTGCCTCCGAAGCCCGACCCAACGCGCTGTGCCTTGGTCCCGGCGACCGGTACATCTACTCGGCTGGCCAGGACTCGGGCCAAATGGCCATCTTTGGTGTCAACCAGGACTCGGGGGCGTTGACCCCGGTGGAGACTGTGCCATTGGGCAACGGGCCGTGCTGGATATCGATTACGGAGTTGCCAGGGTAACCGGCAACATCGGAACAGAGGGCGCACACCGCGCGTGTGCGCCCATCTGCTCACAATCCCGATCATCGTAAACCCCCGGGTGGACTGCGACGGCGACGAATACCTGCACGCATACATCGTGTTTGACGGGGACCAGGCTCTGCTGGCCTGCGTGGCCCCCTCAACCAGTCCGGCAGGCAAGCAGACGGGGCCCTAAACCGTGAAACCCGACCAGGCAGGGTATCGGATAGGGGTTACCATCAAAGAAAAAGCCGCCCAAAGGGGCGGCCATTCGTAGCTGGGGACCAGCCAATTCGTATCTGGGGTGGCGTCCCAGGCAGGATTCGAACCCGCGACCCGCTGCTTAGAAGGCAGGGCCGTGTGTGTTCCGTGTCCGAGACGGGAAATAGCTATGAGATTTGATGAAACGCCTCTGGTACCAACCGCGGGGCAGTGAGTCGGTTTTAGGTGGTCTCCGTTGCTTACTTGCCTGATTATACACCCTTGCCCGCCAGGCACGTAGCGAATGGCATTCCTGTCACGGTCTCTCTGAAGAGCAATCTGCCGCTCGCAGCATAGTCCGGCGCCCCAACCTTTTTCCGCTTCCTCCGACTTCACTTAGAAGCCAGCATTGGCGTAGTTGTCTCTGTCGGTGCGGGAATAGGGGGAGGCCCACCACCACGGTTCCCGTCCATTCCTGTGATAGTAGAATTCCGGGAACTCTCAGCAGCTAATCTGGAATCAGGAGCTTGGATCAAAGATAAGAGGATGGTTCTGGGCATCAGCCAACAGGGATTCGCCAGATCCCTTGGTGTCCATGAAAATACGATTCAGGCATGGGAGAGTGGAAACACCTCGCCGCAGTTGGCTAACCTACGGCGGCTGTAAGAGTTGTTAGGAGAGCCTCCGGGACTTATCTCTTGAGAGCGAAGCCTATTCCTATCCAAAGTCATCAGAAGAAGTTTCAGCGGCGGAGCAGCACGCTCTGCCCTTACAAGAGAATGCCTTCAAATAGTCTTGAGCGAATGGTTCGAGTCTACTTAGGTGGGCCTACACGTACCGAATTGCGAACTTTTCGCTGGGAGGTCCAGATATAGAGGGCCCATGGATGGCCATCATTATGCCACATGCACCTCAACCTCCCAAGAGATGGTGGTTTTACTTTCCCGGTGTCCCGCTCGGAAATTCGACCTTCCCCGATCTCACGACCTCCAAAAGGATGGTGGGCGAATACGGGGCCATGGGCATCTACCTCTAAGGCCACCGCATACCCCCATGTCAATATCTTGCCAAAGCGGGCGACGACTGACGGATTCCTGCATTCGGGGGAGATGTGCAAACAAGTTCGTTTCTGCCAGAGCACTCCATCGGTGTTGTGATACCATACCATCAGCCATTTGCCGAGGAGCGTGAATCCCCTTAGATAGACCTCCTTAGGGGAACACATGAATGTCGCTTTCCTGCCCTGATCATTGTGAAGTGCATCGTGTGATTTTCGGGATATAGCTAGGAGCGCCATATGCGTTTTTTTGTGAGGAACCGCCGGGAGCCAACGCCGCCAAGCGATGAATATCCCTTTGTCGTCCTAACCAATGACAACTGGGATGACTACCATTTTAAGACAATGTTCCACCCCGTGATCCACGCCAGACCAGATTTGGTACTGGAACTTCCTGCAGTCAAGATCCTGAAACGTGACCAGGGGTATGGACGCACTGAAATCTCCCAGGTTTTCGATGCGCTCGACAATACGTACTGCTCATTGGGGCAAGAATTGGCGTACTATGAAAGCCTCCGAATGCTAGAATCCGGCGACAGGGACCAGTACTTGACAGCTTTGAGGGATGCAGCAACTGATCCTACCATTCGCAAGGATTTCGAAAACGAGGAGGGATTCAAAACGTCCCTACTACGTTGGAGTTCAGCAGAACACGCTTTGGAGGTCGGCCAAAGCGTGGTTGGAGGTATGGAAGGAGAGCAGGGGGAGTTTTCATTCACTTTTGACACCGCGTTTGGCGATAACGAAATCTCTGCTAAATTCAGATATTGTCAGATAGAAGGACTACCAGGTCGAATAAACGCCATCATCGGTTATAACGGTACTGGGAAAACTCAACTACTCGCGAACCTAGCTCAGGTCGCTGGAGCGGACACTCGCCACCGCGACTTGCCAGATTGGATCACGGCTTACGGTCGTATCTCTCCCGGAAACCTCCGATTTGGCAAAGTGATTGTAATATCATACAGTGCCTTCGACACTTTCACGATACCTTCCTCGGTGGATTCGCAAGAAGGCCTCGGCTATACGTACTGCGGGTTGAGACGAGTCAACGACCAAGACTCTAGACCAGGCTTGAAAAAAGTTCAAGAAATCGCTGGGGAAATTGCGTCTGCAATTTCGCGAATCAAGATGCTTGTACGTGAGGAGTCTCTCGAACGAGCCATGCGACCTCTCAGAGAGGAACCGTCATTCGCTCTCGGCGGTTACGCGCTCGATGTCCTAGCTGAGGACGAGCGATGGCGCGAAGAATTTAACTCGTTGAGTTCTGGCCACAAAATCTCAATCAACATTATCGTGCAGTTAGTCGCAGCTCTTCAACAAAGGTCTTTGGTTCTGATTGACGAGCCGGAATCGCACCTTCATCCACCACTCTTGGCTGCTTTGATGAAGGGAATAACCAATGCCCTCGAATCACATCGATCTTATGCAGTAATAGCAACTCACTCGCCAGTGGTGCTGCAAGAAATCGCGTCCCGTTACGCCCACGTGCTCAGGAGACATGGGTCCCAGAACGTTTTCGAAGGGCCAGAAATTGAGACCTTCGCCGAGAATATTGGATTGTTGACGCGTCACGTATTTAATTTGGACAATAGCCAAAGTGACTATGTCGGTGTGCTGCGCGAGCTCGCCAGCAGATCCTCGCTAGAAGATATCGAAAAATTGTTCCTACAAGGGTTGAGCTCTCAAGCTCGTGCTCTTATCATGCATACCCAGCGCAAGTAGATGTACACTTTACCCGTCCCGACACGTGACGGTTTGGCCGATTACGATAGTGTGGTCGCTCGGCGCCGCAACACCACTAAGGCGGTCCTAGCTCAGCACCGGGGAGCCGTTGCCGCAGCGTTCAATGGCTATCTCAAATACTCTGGAAACGGCGCTTTGATTCAGCCCATTACGGTAGCACCAGAGGTATCCCATGCGTTGGAGACCAACTTTGATCTGCTCGACAGCAATCGAAGCCTCTCATGCATCCGCGACGAAATCTTAGGTTCAGCGCGTAAGCATGTTTGCCCGTATTGTAACGTGGCAACCGTAGACACTTTAGACCACGTTTTGCCGAGAACATTTTACCCTGAGTTCTCAGTGCTGGCACAAAATCTGGTGCCATCGTGCGGCACGTGCAATCGCAAAAAGGGCTCTACATGTTTTCATTCCTCTGGGCTAAATCTGATGCATCCCTACTTCGCAATGGTCCCAGATGACCCAATCTTGATGGTTGACTTGACGGTCACTGCTCAGGAAGTCACCTGGAGATTTTCGCTACTGCAAAACGCCAGTATGGCGAACGCTGATTTTGAACCTATCGCTAATACGTTCACGTTGTTGGAACTGGCAGACCGTTACGTCGAGGTTTCTGTGGGCGAAATAATCGACGTCGTCAGCGGTTTTGATGACTTCTATTCGGACGACGATCCAACCGCGGTCAGAACATTTTTGCAACAATTGGCTTCAAGTTCGCGAAATAGTCGCGGGTCCAACTATTGGAAGACCGTTATATTACAGGCACTTGCGGACAGCGACGCATTTTGCGCCGGAGCATATAGGACAATGATTGAGTAGGCAGGCAGCTGAAGCTTTAATAGCGTGGAGCTCAGAGCATTGAACGGGCCCGCAAAAAATTTACGCTTGAGTATGCGATTGATCCACGCCGGTCCGCGCAGTCTCCAGTGGACGAACGAGCCGAACCGACACTTGATGGGTTCGAGAGAACGCTAACGCCCCGACTCTAAAAACACGCCAAAGCTCCGCCGGTACGGCAACGCCGTCGCCTGCCATACACAATCTCGCAGCAGGGTCAGGGCGAACCCCAGAGGCGGCGTATGCACCAGCCGTACGCGAGTGCTCACTGCAGACACCAGCAGGCGAAGCAATTCCTAGTAGGTGAATGTTCCGGCCTGGCGGGGTGCGCGACAAGCTCTCCGTCTGTGAACCGGTAGTTCATGCGAAGGTTGCCAAGTATTCGAGGTAGGCCGGCTGAATAGGATAGTCGCCCTCCCGAACACCGGAAATCGCCGCACTGGCCAAGCCCCGTTGTTCTGCAACCGGCCACCCGCGGCGAATGCCAAGGCGGAACTCTTCCTTCGAGTAAAGGATAGACGGGAGCTAAGTGAGGGTGGCAACGCCCTCAGTGCGAATCCTGACCGGACAAACATTTGAGGCGGGTATCCCAGCCCCGTAAAGTTCCACAAGGGGAGCTACGTTACTGGACTTGCCCCAGGACAGGGTTCGAGTCTTCGTAGGTCTTAGCTATAAATTGGTGGACCGGAGCATCACTGAACTGCTCGATAACTTGAACCACCTCAACAAAATGACCGACCAGTTGGAGTACCTGAGAGCCTCAGCAAACGATGGTGACGCCATCCGAGTGGTCTACGCCACGTCAGGGGAGCCGACTGCTTCAGTAATCGAAAGCACATGTGCTATCGTGGAGAGCACCGCGTACCAAACGATATGCAAGTCGAAAAACGAAGCCTATTATCTGATTGCCATCATCAACAGCAATGAACTCTCAAAGCGCGCGAAACCGTTCTGCCCTACCAACTGGGCCAAAGAAATACCGCACTTCCACAAGCACGGCTGGAAGCTCCCCGTCCCGCGCTACGACGCAGACGACCCACTCCACGTACGTCTCAGCGAACTGGGCGCGACCGCCGAGCAAGAGTGCCAAGCCCTGATCAAACAAAGCGACATCATGTCCAAGCCTGCGGGTGACGCCCAGTCCCGGGTGGTGCGGCGCCTGGTTCGCCACGAATGGCAGCCCAACAGCGCAACCGCCCAAGCCATCGAGGCTGCCGTAGCCGAACTGCTCAGCGACCCGGCACAAGGTGCGCTCGCAGTACAGCAGCTAGACAGCAGACGCCACACCTGAAAGCCATTCGGGAACGGGTTTGCTCCGCCGCTGAATCGGTGAACCGGGATCAGTCGCCCACGAAATCAAGGCGAAAGTGCCATAGCACAACCCAATAACGCAACGCTGATCCAAAACCGTGCTGTCCCATAATGGAGAATTCAACATGATCCAGGATCTGCCAGGGTTCCGCGAAGTCACCAACGATTACAACGTGGAAGCCCTCATCACCGCGTTCAGCCAGAGCGACCAAGAATTGGCGGAACTGCGTTTCGCAGACATACTGCTCCTGCGTGAGCGTTTTCATTTCGCGGAGGGACTGCCTGTTGAGGAATACTACCCAGATAGCACCGCCAGTTTCCTCCAATTCTTGGAGTCGGAGAAAGAAACGAGCACCAGCATCTTAGCCCGGGCCGACGACGACGAGACATTCATGCGCCAGAGTGCTGATACATGGTTACCAGTCATCAGCATTGCCGCGTCGGTACTAACTCCGGTAGTAGTGGACATCGTCCGACGCTACCTGCTGAAGCAGGGAAACCAGCAAGAAGACGTAGTGCATTTTGAAATTGTCGCGGATGGCCGGAAATTCAAATACGACGGCCACGTCAAGAACCTGCACACCGTAGTCGAAGAAATGAAAGACCTATGGGACGAATAGAACCGTCGGACGCGGAACGCTATCCGCATTTACTACCCGCAGCCATGGACATCGCGAGATTCCGCGAATTGCCGGACCTGTCACGACACTCGCACGACCTCGCCAAATGGAAGGAGCGTGCAGTCAAAACGCAAGGAGACGAATTCCAAGCCAAGACTATTTGGTGCCTGGAAGGCTTGGTAGCCGTGCATCCTGAGTTTGTGTCCGCTCACAACTCCATGTGCTCAAGCGATGTGGTTGCCGCATTCGACAGGATAGAGCGCATCCTAACCGCAACACATCAAATCCGCAGGCACCTAGACGACGCAGGCGGAAGATTTGGATTAGACCTGATTCACAATGCAGCGCGGAACTGGGTCACGTTGCTCGACCCGCCTTACGGCTTTAGCCATGGGTCAATAATAAAAAGAGCGTATTGTTCTATCTGCCAGACCAAGGTTGGCGTACGATGGCCATGCGGCCACATGAGAGGCGAGATCTACGGCGGGGAGCTTTGTATCCAGATAGTGGCGGAAGCAGAGCTGGCTGAAATTTCCATAGTCGAACGACCGGCGTCTTTACTCTTGATCAACCACAAAGAACGGATGCTGAACAGAGCTGACAGACTCATGGAATTGGCGAAAAAACTACTGTCGCCTTATACACCATGGTTCCTCGAATCGGTTACTGACCTCAAGCAACACCCAGCGTACCGAGATGTGGGACGTAACGCCAAATGCCCTTGCGGTTCGGGAAAGAAACTCAAACGGTGTTGCACCCACGGCGACCCCAAAATTAAACACTGGAACATCCGTATCGCCAACAGTTGCTAAGCGCCCAATTCACCCGATCAAACGGCAAACGCATAACGATCCGCGCCCTGCAATTTACACTATGCCGGAACCTGCCCACCACCCACACCCCTACCTCTTCGCCCTGGCGAGAACTGGCTACCGCCTGGAATTGGTGCCCTTGGCGAGTGGCACGCTCGTCTCGCGACCTACCCTGACAGGATGATCAAGCCAACGGGGTCATGCCGGTTTTCCTCCCAGAGCTTGGAACCGCTGCCTTGTCGTATACCGTTACTGACACCTTCCCACTTACGACGGCGTTGCCCGGCCACTACGCTGGAGGCATGGTCTTGTCACGAGAGCGAATTCTGGACGCCTGGCCCGGCTGCCCTTCATCGACGCTGGGGAACCGGAGCAGGTGGCGGAGTCTGCGGACAGCGTAGGGTTATCAATCGCGGGGGCTCCGGCGGAGCTTGATCGACCCGTGGGTCTCCCGCCCGCGACCTGTGTAATAGTGGCCTTCCAGCCGGTCGGGGGCGGAGCTGACTAGAACCGTCGTGCCACGGAACCGCTGCATTGTCCTGACGGATTCGGCTTTGGGCTCGTTCTCGAAAAGGTAGGTCAGGACCAAACCCTCCGGAGCGTTGGTGAGGACGGAAGCGGTTGTGCTCGAGGAGCGGGACTCGGCGGCGTTCAGACGCACTACTATTTTCGTCCAGGTCTGCTCAATCGTAACAGTCACCGGCTGCCTCTTCTCAAATCCCGTATAGGAACTGGCAATCGCTCCCGTCCATTTGCCTCGCAGGTTCGGCACGCTGATCAGCCGCAGAACTCTCAGGAACCGCCACCGCCAGAGCCAGTTATCGAAAGCCCAATAAGAAACTCCGAAGACCAGAGCGATGGACGGGATTGGTAGCAGCCACCGCATGGGGAGGTGGTCTGAGGGTATGAGCGCGGCTGCAATCCCGGACACCAGGGCGCTGGCCATGAAGAGGATTCTCACCACAAAGACGCGCTCCCGCGAGTCGATTGCATAATCGTGCATCCTGATTGCTACCAGTCCTCATACTGCTTGACCAACGCGTCTAACAGGGCTCTGGCATCCCTTTCGTTCCACGAGTCCGGGCCGCCGCCGTCAAACAGGGGAACCAGCTTGTTCTGGCTGGAGAATCGCGATAGGTCATTTTTTTGCAGCCAATAGAGGGCGGACGAGTAGGCCGACTGGTGCGAGCCTCTCAGCGAACCGTCCGGCACGTTGTACAATCAGTGTGCCTGTAGCTGCGCTGGCCAGAATACTCCGTGTACTTGAGGTAACGGACGGCCACCACCACGTCAACCGGCATTTCGGGCGACTCCATGACAAGTTTGAGGGTCTTCCTGCCTTCCCGAACCCGTGATTCTCCGAAACCGGCGGTAATGGCTCTGAGCACGTCCCTGCGGAACCGCCGCCAGCCGTACTCAGGCTCAGGGAATTTCTCTTCTAACAGTCTCTTATGAGAATCTGGCAGCGTTGAGCCGTCCCGTATGGGAAATGAAGTCAGCTCCACGACGACATCGACATCGCTCTGACGCCGGAGATGAGTGTTGTTCCGGTAAGAGCCCTGCAAGTACGTCCTGTAGCGAACATTTCCAGGCCACTGGTGTCGTCCCAGGGCATTGCGTATGGCGGCGTGGGTATTCTTCGCCCCCTGGACCGTGCCCGCCTGGGCCCAGATCTTGAGTTGATTTTCCGGGATCGCCATTAAATCAGTTCCACGTTGGCATACAACGCAATATGCTTGTTTGTCTCGCAATGGAAACGTTTCCCACCTTGAGGGAGTGAAGGCAGCCAAGTGTGGGAGTGTGTTCAGGTTAAAGCAGATGAACCTGCTGTTCTTTGGCCGTATCTCGCCTCGGCAATCGTTACGGGTGCGCTCGGCAACGCAGGTTATTTTAGCACCAACACCGCGCTCTCAATTATCGTATATGGGGTACTCACCGGCGTTAGGTACCAGTGTATTCGGCAGCGGATACTGGGATGTCGGCCAGGGACTGCCCCAATTGGCACGAACAACTATTCCGGTGGGCCGTGTGGGGATCGAACCCACGACACCCGGATTAAAAGTCCGGTGCTCTGCCAGCTGAGCTAACGGCCCGTTGGGGTCTTAGCTAGGGGGGTTCCCTAGAGATTTAATTGTATCACCCGGTATCGCCTGCTGGGCGGGTGGCTGTGGGTGCGGCCTCACAGGACATCGCCGATGGTTAGCCAGTAGAAGACCAGGTAGGCGCCGGCCACGACCATCAGGAACGAGCCGAACGGCTGCACGTAGGGCAGCGCCTTCCGCACTATGCCTACCATTGTCCCCTTGAAGAAGGCTATGCCGAGGGTGAGGGCCAGGATTACGATGCCCATGCCCAAGGCGAACAGGAAGAAGTTACTGACCACCGATGACACGCTGGTGTCGGCTACGCTGATACCCACCACTGCCAGGAAAATCGGCAGGGTACAGCCCAGCGAGGCAGCGCCGTAGCTCAGGCCGAACATGAAGTAACCGCGAGCGCTGATCCGGTTGGTGCCTCCTATGTTGCTGGCGGCTCGGGCGGCGAATCCAGTGTATTGGTAGATGTTTCCGCCGCCAATCAGCCACGCGCCCATGACCACCAGCCCGATCCCGATGACCAGCCCGAGCCACGGCAGCAGGTCGCCAACGAAAGACGCGCCTACGCCGATCAGACCGCCCGCCACCCCGAACAGCACTAAGAACCCGGCTGTGACGCTGCCGCCAATCAGCAGCGCTCTCCCCAACTGGCGGATGGGCCGCAGGCCGGAGGAATCGCCGGGCTGTTCGCCGAGGTACATTCCGAGGTAGGCCGGCAGCATGGCGAACCCGCAGGGGTTGACCGCCGACGTCATACCGGCGGCCAGGGCGAACAGGGCCGAAGCGCCGATCAGCCCGCCCAACCAGTTCCCGGAGTTGCTGGATAGACGCTCGACGAACAGGTTGATGCTGTCGATGCCGCTGCCGCTGCCCACGACCACCGCGCCGACGATCGCCACGGCCAGCGCCACCGTCGTCACCACGGCGGAAATTACGAGTGTGCGGACTCCCCTCCCCTCGCCGGAGGCATCGTCTCGCGTGGAGTGGAACAGGTTTCGGGCTAGCTGCATGATAGAAGCTCTCGCGATGGCATACGAAACTTGGGGCATCGAAATCCGATCATATGAACCGGGCCATCCTAGAGCGGGCGTTTGTCGAAGATTCCGGCGGGGGCCAACCCGGAAAACCGGTCAGGGTACATCGCTTCGGCCAAGCCCTCCAGAACGTCCACCACCCGAGGCCCGTGGCGGCTGGGCACCCGCCCGTCGAAGACGAAGGCGTGGCTGTCGCGCACGGCAGGAAGGTTTTGCCATCCTTCCAGCCCCGAAAGTTTGGCCGCCGCTTCCTCGCGGGAGCGCTCGGGGCCGAAGGCGCAAGGCATCACCATCAGGAACTCCGGGGCGTAGTCGACGATTTCAGCCCAGTCCAACTCCCTGGACAGCCCGCCCTTCACCGCCAGCCGCTCCTCGCCCCCGGCCAGCTCGACCAGTTCCGGCAGCCATTGGCCGGTATTGCGCAACGGGTCGAGCCAGTCCAAGCACAAGACCCTGGGCCGGGCGTCCAGTCCGGCCACGTCGCGCGTCACCCGACCGACCCGCTCCGACAGCGAATGCTCGAGTCGGCGTCCGCGCTCCGGGACGCCGGACGCGGTGGCGATGTTCATCACGTTTTGCAGGATGTCGCCCAGCGTGTTGGGGCGGATGGTCAGTATATGTGGCTCGTAGTCCAGCACTTTGGCGGCGGTCTCGAAGACGGAGCCGCTGGAGATGGCGCAGACTTCACACAACTCCTGGGTGATGATCAGGTCCGGGCGGAGCTCTTGTAGCAGCGGGCCGTCGATCCAATACAGCGGGTTCCCGTTGGCGCGGGATTGCTGGATGATGGCGTCGATCTCGCTGCTGTCCAGGTGGGTGATGGCGCGAACGCTGCGGCTCACCACCGGCCGCGACTCTACCCCATCTGGGTAGTCGCAGGCGTGGGAGATGCCGACCAGATTGTCACTCAACCCCAGAGCGCACACGATCTCGGTGGCGCTGGGCAGAAGGGAGCAGATGCGCATACATTAAGTATATCCTATCGACCCCATGTTAAAATTGAGGAAACTGTGAGGAATGGGGATTGTGCTCCGATTCCTCGGAAAGGTCAGACACGAAGGCCAACGACTTGGTCAGGGAGCAAAGACCCTTGACGGCGAAAATACTGGACGGCCGGGTGCTGGCGGCGGAGATACGGTCCGAGGTGGCGGCCGGGGTTGCCGAAATGCGACAGAAGCACGGCGTAACGCCGGGCCTCGCCGCGGTGCTGGTGGGTGAAGACCCGGCCTCGGCGGTTTACGTCCGCAACAAGCGCCGCGCCTGCGACGAGGTCGGCATGGTCAGCGCGACCGTCGATATGCCGGACAGTTCCTCGCCCGGCGAGATTTTGAAGCAGGTCCGGGCCCTGAACGAAAACCCGGCTTATCACGGGATTCTGGTGCAGCTTCCCCTGCCCGCCGCCATCGACGAACACGAGATCACAGAAGCCCTCGATCCCGGCAAGGACGTTGACGGCATCCACCCGTACAACGTAGGCAAACTGTTGCAAGGGCGGCCCGATTTCGTGCCGGGCACGCCCGCTGGGGTGCAACAGCTTCTGTTGCGCAACGGATACGGTCTGGAGGGCGCGAACGTCGTCGTTTGCGGGCGCAGCGACATCGTGGGCAAGCCGCTGGCCGCGCTCTTGATGCAACGGCGCGAGGGAGCCAACGCGACGGTGACGGTGTGCCACACGCGCACCCGCAACCTGCCGGAAATCACGCGCGGGGCCGACGTGCTGGTGGCCGCCATGGGCCGTCCCCACGCTATCACCGCCGACATGGTCAAGGAGGGCGCGGTAGTCGTCGACGTGGGCATCAACCGGGTGGAGGACGCCAGCCTGCGGCGGGGCTACCGGCTGGTGGGCGACGTCGATTTCGAGGGCGTTTCGGCCAAGGCCGCGGCCATAACGCCGGTGCCCGGTGGTGTCGGCCCGATGACCATCGCCATGCTGCTGGTCAACACCCTGACCGCTGCCCGAATCAGCATTCACGGCCACTGACCACCCCCGTGCGCACCAGCGACTTCGACTACCACCTGCCGCCCGAGCTGATCGCCCAAACGCCGGTCGAGCCCCGAGACTCTTCCCGCCTGCTGGCGCTCCACCGGAAGACCGGGCGGCTGGAGCACCGCGCTTTCACCAGCCTGTTGGAATACCTGCGCTCCGGCGACCTGATGGTCTTCAACCAGAGCCGGGTGCTCCCGGCCCGGTTGTTCGGCCTGCGGGCCGGGAACGGCGGGAAGGTGGAGTTGCTGCTACTCCGGCGGCAGGCTCCGGGAGTATGGCAATCGCTGGCTCGGCCGGGCCGTCGGCTGCGGCCCGGAGAAGTGATTGCGATGCTGCCCAACGCCGCAACGCCAGCGAATAAAGAGTTGACCGCCGAAGTCCTGGAGTCCCATCAGGACGGCACGAAGTCGGTGCGCCTCTCCGACGAGGATGCTCTACCGTGGTTCGGCCACACTCCTCTGCCGCCGTACATCCACCGGAAACTGGACGACCCAGAACGGTACCAGACGGTGTACGCCAAGGAGCCGGGGAGCGCGGCCGCACCCACGGCCGGTCTGCACTTCACCCGCGCTATGCTGGACCGGGTTGAGGCCGCCGGGGTGGAGACGGCGTTCGTCACCCTGCACGTGGGTCTGGATACCTTCCGCCCGGTGAAGAGTGACGACCCGCTGGAGCACAAGATTCACACCGAGCATTACGAAATCGGCGACGCGGCGGCCGGGGCGTTACGCCGGGCCCGCGCCGAGAGCAGGCGCATTGTCGCCATAGGCACCACCACCGTTCGGGTGTTGGAGCAGGCGGCTCAGGATGCCGATGGCGCGTTCGAGGCCACCGAAGGGGAAGCGTCCATCTATATCGTGCCCGGCCACCAGTTCCTCGCGGTGGACGCCATGCTGACCAACTTCCACCTGCCCCGCTCCACACTGCTGATGATGCTGTCAGCCTTCGCCGAGCAGCACGGACAACCCTATTCGGGCAGAAAGCTAATACTGCGGGCCTATGAGGAAGCCATCAGCCAACGCTACCGCTTCTACAGCTTCGGCGACGCGATGCTGGTGTTATGAGCGGGGCACGGTCTAAGCGAGGTTGGTCCAACCGCCCGGTTAGCCTACCGCCAGGCTAATCTCCCCTAGACCCTCGAAGTTGAAGGTTGCTTCGTCGCCGGGGTTTAGGAACTTGGTGGTGACTATGCTGCCAGTCATCACTATCATGTCGGCGGTCAGGCTCTGGCCCCGGCGCGCCAGTTCGTTGGCCAGCCACGCCAGCGCATCGAGGGGATGGCCCAACACGTCGCGCCCGTAGCCCCGCCCTGCTTCTTCGCCGTTGATGGTCATCTCGCCGCCCGACTCGGCCAAGTCCACCCCGTGCCAGTCGCTCAACTCCGGCCCCAGCACCACCCCGGCGTTCCACGCATTGTCGGCCACCAGGCTGAAGAAATGGATGTTGGAGTAGTCAGCGGAGCGGTCGTCCACCAGTTCGAAGGCGGCCATCAGTGCGCCCACGGCCGCGCCCACCGTTGCCCGGTCGTAAGGCGCTCCCGATGCGGGGAGGCCGGACGACAACCTGACCGCGACTTCGCATTCCGCTCCGAGCCGCCCGTAGTCTGAACCTGCGATCCGCGCGGGCGACTGGTGAACGCCGCTCTGGAACACCACGCCGAAGCACGGGGCGTCGAACCCCACCATGCGCTGCATCACCGGGGTCGTAAGGGCGATCTTGTAGCCTGCGACCGCGCCCCGCTCCGGGGCCAGCAACTCGTGGAACGCTTCCTGGATGTCATAGGACTCGTCGATGTTGGCCGGGGAGAGGTTTCCGGGCAGGGCTTCGAAGGGCTTCCCGTCCCGGTGGGCGTCGTACAACCATTGGGCTGCCGCCTGCGGCTTGCTCGGCTGGGTCATCGTGGGGCCTCTCAATCAACGGAGATTCGCACCCGAGTATACCCTACGCCCGCGCCCGGCCACCCAACCAAGGTCGCCCTGGTGTAGGCCGGAAACGCGGGCGGTCACCGGCGACTAGTACCGTGCCGGTTCGGGGGTTAGTTGCAACAGTTGCAGCACGTTGCCGTCGGGGTCGTTGAAAGTCGCCACCCAACCGCCCCAACTCTCCTGCTCGGGGCGGCGGATGAATTCCACGCCAGCCTCTTCTAGGCGTCCGGCCACCGCGTGAATGTCGTCGACGCCCAGGTGAGGCATGGAGCGGAAGGGGTCTTTGGATCGCCCGTCCACCCGGTCGTGTAGTCCGATGTTGAAGCGCACTTCCCCCAGTTCGAACGCGATGAAGTCGCCGTGGTTGGAGTGGAGAGGCAGCCGCAGGACGTCATGGTAGAAGCGGTACATCCTCTCCAGGTCCTGCGTCCAGAAGGTAACGCCGACTACTCCGGTGATCATGCTGGCCCCCCGGTAATCATGCTGGCAAATAAGACGACCGGCCGGTGGCTGCCACCGGCCGGTCGTCAAGAGTACCCCGTAAACCGGGCTAAACTTCGGAGAGTTCGCCCCGGCGTTTGGCGGCGGCGCAGCGAGGGCAAAGTCCGTAGAAATCGACCCTCTGCCAGGCCACCTCGAAGTCCGAACTGTTGGTGATGCTCTCCCGCAGGTTCACCACCACGTCCTCCACGTCGAGAGCGGCTTCGGCGTCGACCACGTTCTCGCACTGGATGCACACCAAGTTGACGTGGGGCTCCATGTTCGGCTCGTAGCGAGACATCCTCTGGAACGGCAACTCTTGGATCAGCCCGCTCTTCTGTAGCACGCCGAGGGTGGAGTAGATGGTGGCCAGGGTCATCGACGGGAAATGGTCGCGGACGCGCTCGTAGATCTGTTGCACGGTCGGGTGGTCCGCCG
The DNA here is from genome assembly GCA_965197575.1 of Dehalococcoidia bacterium. Lineage (GTDB taxonomy): Bacteria > Chloroflexota > Dehalococcoidia > Lucifugimonadales > UBA3495 > VXOI01. The sequence goes on along the minus strand of OZ240214.1, from coordinate 2,215,807 downwards.
AGTTCAACACCACCTCGGCGATGGCCAGCCGTTGCGGAGTAACCCGCACCGCCCACTCGCGCATACGCTCCACCAACTCTTGCTGATTCAACATCGTTGCTCCCGGGCTCGCCGCAAAAGTAATACTAAGGGTCCGAAGTCCCCATCAACGAAAATCGAAATTTAACCCTACTATAACCGTATTCGACAATAGAGACAAGCCTATTCACAAATATTACCGGGGAATAATATTCGGAATCATGGGTATAAGGATTGCTGCGTAGCAAAGCGTCGGGAATGATAAAATTGGAAAGAGCCGTGTAACAAGTGTGGCTTGGTTTCGACAGGAGCGGCGAGAACGCCGATAATTTAGGCGATACGCAAAAGAGATGTGAGAATGACTATATTTGGGGGAAATGACCGCGCGCTTGGAAGGCGCAAGTTAGCAGAGGGACATGCGGCTGGACAGTATCGACCGGCGGTTAAACACGCTGACCGCCATCACAATAACCATGTGGGCCACAACTATGGAGATAGTTGTGGCCACCCTCGTAACCATTTTGCTCCGGACCTAAAAGCCCGAAACGTAGCAGGGGTTTAGTCCCGGCCTCTTTGAGCGGGCTATAGGAACCCTTATATCCCTATCCTAGCATTGCGGAGAGATGGCTGAGCGGACAAAAGCACCGGCCTCGAAAACCGGCCCTAGCACAGGAATATAGAACACTTGAGTGCAATCAGATACAAGCCCTATAGCGTGTCGGCGCGCATTTCAAAGCTGTCCCAAGGTTAAGTGGAATCGGGTGCAACAAAGTGGATTTACAAACTGAACAGGGCAATTCCGAACCGTCGGGCTGCGCAAGATAGCTGGCATATAGGGGGTCCGAGCGTCTAGGCGGTAGTTCTTCCCGGACGGGCTCAGCGCCTGCCGGACGGTCTTAGGGTTCATTGGCTGACCACGCTGAAGTTCAGCCATTAGTGTTCCTCGCCGACTCCTCCCTGAGCCATTCCATCAATAGAAACCCGGGGATAAGAATGGTCCGGCCGTCTCTCACGTGTGGAAGCGGATCGCTCAGCCGTCTTAACCAAGTCTGAAATTTGGGCACGGACACTCCAACGCACTTGGCTGCTTCCTTCAAGTTGTAGCAGGCGAGTTGGTTGGGACCAATCGCATCCGTAGCTACCCTGGCGGAAAGCCACTCACAAAAAGCATTGGTATCATCAGTGGTCCATGGTCTCCAACCTATATCGGATGCAACGTCTCTGACCAGCAGTTGGGGGGCAGTGTCGCTGCCGCATAGGGTCGCCAGAAACTCGGTCAGATCCGCCGGGGTCACCATCACGCACCTGCCTCTGCCTGTTTGTCCGCCTCCTCGTGGATGTAGACCTTGGGGAGCTTCTTGCTGCGGAGGAGGTTGATCACGTTGCGGGCTTCGTTGGCCAGCCAGAACTGGATGTCCTTGCCGACCTGGGCCAGCATGTCGAGGTCATCCTGGGCGAGTTCGATCTCTTCGAAGTCGTAGTCCAAGCAGCTCTCGATCTCGGAGATCTGGACCCCGGATCGTCCGTGCTGTTTTTCTGTAGAGAGGCCTAAACCAATACCAAGGTGGGATGTGCATTTCGGGGGTCTTGAAGACGACCTAAAGGGCTCCACGGCACTTCATCTCACCTTTACGTCCCCAACTGGGGGCGACCGACAGTGCGGTCTAGCGATATGTACATTTCACCTTGGCTTTAGTTTAACGCTTGGTGTGAATTGTAAACTGGCATTTGGTTTGGTAAGGGAGGCATCCATAGCCGATAGTTAGCTTCTAACCGGTCAAGAAAGAGGCTAAGTTATGGTGGATACGGACACCTTCCTCACGGTACTCTATGTGATGGCAGACGATTTTTGCAAATGCCACCCCCGGCTCCAAGGCACCCCCGGCCCCAAGGCTTCTCTGACCAGGAGCGAGGTGGTCACCCTGGTTATCTTCAGCCAGTGGGCGCGCTTCCGCAGTGAACGGGACTTCTACCGTTATGCCGCCAGCCGCTTGAGGCCGGCTTTCCCCACGCTACCCCGCCGGAGTCAGTTCAACCGGCTGACGCGGCGCCACTACGGGATCCTGGCGGCTTTCTCCCGCTACCTGGTGGACTTGCTGCAAGGACCGCGTTGCCTCTATGAAGCCCTGGACAGTTCCGGCGCTCCCACCAGGTCTGCCAAACGCCGGGGCGCCGGTTGGCTGGCCGGGCAGGCTGACATTGGCTGGAGCAACCGCCTGGGCTGGTATGAAGGCTTCCACCTGCTGCTTGCGGTCAATCCCGAGGGGGTCATCACCGGCTTCAGCTTTGCCCCAGCCAGCGTCAAGGACCAGACCATGGCCGGGGACCTCTTCGCCTTCCGGCATACTCCCCATCCCAGGCGGCCCACTTTGGGGGAGCCAGCCCAAGGCTGGTACGTGGTGGACAAAGGCTTTGAGGGCCAGGCGGCAGGACAGCGGTGACGGGACTGCTACGGGGCCCGGGTAATCTGTCCGCCCAGGCGCAACAGCAGGAACCCTTGGCCCAAAGCATTGCGCCGGTGGCTGGCTGGGATACGCCAGATGGTGGAGACCGTCTTCGACAAGCTCCACCATGCCTTCGCGCTGGACCGGGAGCGCCCGCACCAACTGGATGGCTTTCAAACCAGATTGGCGGCCAAGGTGGCCTTGCATAATTTCTGTATCTGGTTGAACCGGCAAGGGGGCCGCCCCTCGCTGGCTTTTGTTGACTTGCTGGGTTGGTAACATCACCTATTTCACACCAAGCGTTTTAGCCCGAATCCACCGATAGGGAGTTATTTGGGCTCTTGAGTGGGAGATTAGTGGGATGGGAGGGCCAATGGTGGAATCATTGGCCGGAAGACGGGGGCCATGGTGGCCCGGAGTGGCCTTGGGTAATACAGACCGTGGGACGACAGTCAGCAGAGGACTCTCGCTGACCTGGTTGGTGCGAGTTGGCGGGGACATTCAATTGGTTGATGGGCAAATTGGTTGCATCCGGTGGCGTCAAGCCGGGAGTGGAATGGCCCGCAACCGGGCCAGGGCAGAGAGGAACTGGTATTCCCACGGCCAATGCCGTGGGAGATGCAGTATGAGGCGGCGGGCCTTACGGGTGAGCCGTCCCGCCAGGGAGAAGAGGCGGTGCCGGAGGGTCTTGGTGGTCGCCGCTGCCTCCTCCAGGGCGATGCGCCCGGTCCAGCGGGCCAGGTTGTGGGCCATGACCTGTACCGCCAGCCAGGCGGCGTTGGCAGGGAAGCGGCCCGAGGGGAGATGATTCAACCACACGCCGTACTTGAGGTCCCGGATGGCGTTCTCGATTTCGGCGTGGCGGCGATGGCCGGCCTCCAGTTCCAGGGCATCCCCCTCCCGGTCGGTGATGAAGGCGTGGAAGCTGTAGTTGGCGAACAACGCCAGTTGAGAGCCGGGGGTGGGCCTCACCCGGCGGACGATGAGCCGCACCGGCGCGGCGCCGGGTTCAGTCCTGAAGGGGGTATAGACCGTCTCGGCCACGTCGGCTGCACCCTCCATCCAGTAGGGGATGGGCCTCCAGTCCGCCTCGGGTATGGCCTCGATGAGCTGGCCCAGGCTCCGGCGCAGGCGGACGGTGATGGAGAAGCGGACCTTCATCTGACGGCAGACCTGGACCACGGAATGGGTGTAGAAGCCGCTGTCGGCCCGCAGGGTGAGTTGCCCCCTGGCCCCGGCGTAGCGCACCCGGCCCACCGTCTCCCGCAGGAAATGAGCCGCTCCCCGGGCGGTGTTGGCCCGGCCCTCCCGCAGACGGGCCATCAGCACCTCGCCGGTGCCCGCCGCCACGGCCAGCAGCGGGTGATAGCCCCGCTGGCCGGTGTAGCCGTGGCGGCGGGCACCCTCCTTGGCCAGGCCGTAGGTCTCGCAGATGGTGGAGTCCAGGTCGATGGTCAACGGACTGTCGCCGGGACCGGCCCCGGTGGCCCAGGCCCGGGCCAGCAACTCCCGGCTCACCCGGTCCAGTTGGCGGACATGGCCCCAGCGGAAGCTGCGCAGGAAGGCCCCCAGGGTGGACGGCGCCTTGACCACACACCCCAGGACCCGCCCGGTGCTGCCGGAACGCAGCGCGTCGGCATCGTCGATGCAGTCGCCGCCGGCCAGGGCGGAGGCCACCAGGGTCATCAGCTTGTCGCCGGTGTTGGCCCGCCCGGGGGCGCAGCCCAGATCCAGATACCGGTCAGCCAGTTGCGCCAGACCGAGACGCCGGGCCAGGGTGGCCGGAAGGAGAAGTCCGGCATTGGCCACCAAGCGGTGGTCGTCGAAGGCGATTTGGATGCGTTCGGGGCGGTTGCGTGGTAGCATCTAAAAGGTGCTCCTTCTCTGGGGTCGGTTTCTTGACACAAAACCATTATCCCAGATTCAGAGGAGCACCCTTTTATGTTTTCAGCACTCCTTTAATCCCCACCCCTTCGGTGGATTCGGGTTTAGTATTACAACGACGGTTCAAGGAGGGATGTCCGGGGATGCGCGAAGGGCGGCGCGCCGCCTCTTATGGGAGCGGCTGGCCCGTTCGTTGTTCCGTTGCGTCACCTCCAGCCATTGCAGCAGTTCCTCCGGCCCGAACCGCTCCCGGGGCAGCATCTCCCGCACCACCCGGTACACCTGCGGCCTGGTGATCCGGGGCATCTTTTTCCCCCCAAGCCTGTTGCAGACTCAGGAGGAAAGCTCCGGCCACCAGGCATAGCGCTACGTGGTGATGCCAGCCGTTCCAGGTACAGGTCTCGTACTCGTCCAGCCCTATGTCGCTTTTCTCCGTCTCGAATTCGATTTCAATGCACCACCTTGAGCCGGACGCGCAAGCCAGCGTCTCCCAAGCCAGCGTCTCCCAAGCCAGCGTCTCCCAAGCCAGCGTCTCCAAGGATGTATCCTCCGGAGTGTTGGACAGGCAGCAGCGGAGCTCGCTGCCGTCCAGGTTCCGGCGGCAGACGGCCCAGTGGATTTCGCTGGGCTTTCCCCTGCTGGTTGGCCGCACCCGCCGGGCGCTGAAGCTGTAAGTGCGGGGCCCCTGGCTTCCCTGGGCCACCGTTATCTCCCGCCAAGCCTCCTCCGGCAGTTCATCGCTTCGCGCCGCCATGGTGCGCCGCTGTCCGTCCGCCAGCTTTGGCTTGCGGGGACGCCCACGGCCCTGACTGGCCGGGCCAGTCCACTCAGGCTCCAGGGGCTACACCGTAAAGCCCGCCGGAACGTCCAGCACGTAGCGCATCTCAAGGGCCGCCAGGCCGTCCCGGAAGGAGGGCGACATTCCGAAAGCATCATCCCCGGCAACCCATCCGGCCTTCAGACGGCCCCGCGCCAAGGCCCGTTCCAGCATCTCCAACGCCAACTCCGTCTTGGAGCGGTAGCTGCGCCTCCCCTCCGGCACCCCAGCCGCCTGGCACCGGGTATCGTCCGAGGTCCAGCTCTCCGGCAGGTACAGCCGCTTGTCCAACAAGGCCCGCCCCAGCGGGCTGACGCAGGCCAGAAACATCCCCGCCTGGCAGTTGGCCACCTTCCCCAATCTGCCGCAGTATTGCCGGGCCACTCCCACGGACTTCCTGCCCTGCTTGGGGAAATCGCTGCCGTCCAGCACCCACACCGCCTCAGGATGACCCAGCCGGGGTCCCAGGTACTCCTGCAACCGGCCAATCACCGATTCATCGTCCCAAGGGGACTCGGCGAGAAACCGTTGCATCGCCCTGGCTGACGCCGGAACCGTCTCCGGCAGATTCCCGGCGTTGCGCCGCTCCCCGGACTGCACCAGCAGGGCCTGGAGATAATGACGGCTGTGATCCCGCGACTCCCTGCGGCCAAACAGGGGAACGAAGTAAGCGTGAAACTCCCCAAAGGCCTCGTACACCCGCGCAAAAGCCGCCGCATCCATCTCCCTGCCTCACCTGTCCAAGCCTTCCCAGACTAGCCGATCATCCTATCATACTAACCGTCGTTGTAATACTAGTACCGTTTCCAGAAAGTCTTACAATCATAAAGAAGATCAGGTAGGCTTGGGTAAAATCCTTTAGTGAGGCCGTACCTGACATGCCTGTCTCCAAATACAAAGTCGAACTGACCCAATCCGAACGCTCCGCTCTGATTGAGGTATCCCGCCGGGGCAAGCCGTTAGCCCGCACGCTAAAGCGGGCCCTTGCGCTGTTGAAAGCTGACGAAGGACTCTCAGACCGCGAGGTGGCTGAGGCGGTCTCGATCAGCGCCGCCACTGTTGCCAGAACGCGGAGACGGTTCGTCGAGGAGGGACTCGAAGCCGCCATCAACGACCGGCCACGGCCAGGCCGGGGGCGCAAGCTGAGCGGCATACAGGAAGCGCACCTCGTCGCCATCACCTGCAGCAATGCGCCCGAAGGACACACGAACTGGACGCTCCAGCTACTTGCGGACAAGGTGGTGGCGATGGAGTTTGCCGGGAGCATCTCCCTGGAGACGGTGCGCCAGATACTCAAAAAAACGAACTCAAACCATGGAAGAAGAAAGAGTGGTGCATCCCCAAGGTGAGCGGGGAGTTCGTGGCCCGGATGGAGGATGTGCTGGACCTGTACCACGAAGACTACGACCCGGAGCGTCCCGTGGTGTGTTTCGACGAGACCTCCAAGCAGTTGATCGAGGACGTGAGGCCGCCCATCAAGGCCAAGCCCGGACGGGTGGAACGCTATGACACCGAGTACCAGCGAAACGGGACCCGAAACCTGTTCATGTTCTGTGAGCCGAAGGGAGGATGGAGACACGTCGAAGTGACCGGGCGCCGCACTGCTGTGGACTTCGCTCACCAGATGAAGTGGCTGGTTGAGGAGGCGTACCCCCACGCCAGGGTCGTCCGGCTGGTGTTGGACAATCTCAATACCCACAAGCTGGGCTCGCTCTACGAAGCCTTTGGAGCGTCCGAAGCGCGTCGTATAGCTAAGCGCCTGGAGTTTCACCACACTCCCGTGCATGGAAGCTGGCTGAACATGGCCGAGATCGAGTTGAGCGTCTTCAGCAGACAGTGTCTGAACCGCCGGGTCGGCGGTGAAGTGTTGCTGCGGCAGGAGGTCGCCGCGCTCGAACGCGAGCGCAACGATGCTGGCGCCGTCATCGACTGGCGGTTCTCCACTCAAGACGCCCGCAGTAAACTCCAACATATCTATCCATCAGGATTAAATTGAAACGATACTAGGGGATTGTAGAAGGGTGTGACTGAAACCAGTTGGAAATCGCGGCGGTTTACAAGAGGGGAAAGGGATGGCAATCTCCCTGCATAGATAAATAATAGCGGCGTGGGCAGCGCCGGTGAGGAGAGGGCCATGGAGCGGGAGCGGGCACTGCGGGAGATAGTGGAACAGGCCATTGGAGAAATGCGGGAAGTCCTGAGCTTGGAAAGCGAGGAGGACGGGGCGGAGCAGTGGGACTCGGACGCTTGGGAGGAAGAGCTTATCCGGTTTTCCCGTGAGTTGAATCGGAAGATGTTGCAAACTTGGGCGGAGGTGAAGGCTGAGCAAGCAAAAGCTCAGGCCTCTTTTGCCCCTGCTGCCAAGGCAGACGCCAACTGCACCGGTGGCAGCCCCTGAGCTGGCTGAGCAGCTTTGGCCCGATAAGGGTCCAAACACCCTAGCTGCGTTGCCCCAAGGACCACAGCAGCCAGCGGCCTTTCCAGGGGTTGACCGGTTTGAAGCCTCAAGGCAAGTCCTTGGCCTTGCAGCGGGCATTGACGGACTTTGGGGCGGAAAAGTCCTTCGGGCAGGCCGGCAGGCAACTCCAAGAACACTATGGAGTGGAGTTGCACCGCAGCAGCATAAGGGAAGTGGTGCTGCAACAGGCGGGGAGAGCCGCCGGGTTGGTGGAGGGTGAGGACCGAGAGGCCACCGCCAGCTACGCAGCGCAGCGCAGCTACCGGCTTGGCAAGCCGTGGCTGATCGTGGAGACCGACGGCAGCATGGTGCGCACTGGGGAACTGGAGTTGGACCCGGCTGGGGGAACGAGTCCTAGCGGGCGTCCCAAGAGCATCAGGAAAACCCGGTGGCGGGAAGCGCGGCTGAGCGTGGTGGAGGAGCCTGGCGGAAAGGAACGGCGGTACGCTGCGGCCTTGGGTTCTCCCCAGAGGACGGGAGAGCAGATGTTTGCCCTGGCGCTGCGGTGCGGGTATGGGGACAACACCTGGGTGCATGGCGTGGGAGACGGGGCGCCCTGGATCGCGCAACAGATGGCGGCAGTTTTCCCCAGGCAGCGCTTCTTACTGGACCGCTATCATCTGTTGGAACACTTGCATGACGGGGCGTCGGCCCTGACGCCGGGGAACCCTGAAACCGCCCGGGCTTGGGTAGAGGAGCAGGCGGGCCTCATTGACCAGGGGAACGTAGCCGTGGTGGTGGCTGAATGCCTGGTCTTGGCGGGAGCTAACGCGGAGCATCCGCTGCACCGGTTGGCCGGATACTTGGAGAACCGGCAAGAACAGCTGGACTATGCCGCAGCCTGCCAGGAAGGTCTGCCCATCGGCAGCGGCATGGTGGAAGGGGGCCACCGCACCGTGATCCAAGCCCGGTTGAAGTTGCCTGGAGCCTGGTGGAAGGAGGAGACGGTGGACCCCATGCTGGCCTTGAGAACCCTGCGGGCCAACGGCCAGTGGGAAGCCTTTTGGCATTGATCCCAACTGGCTTCAGTCACACCCCTGGTTGCCATCGCGTGCAGCAGTCCACCCGAAGGACATGTAAACTGGACGCTCCATTTGCTGGCGGACAAGGTAGTGGAGCTGGAGTTGGCCGGGAGCATCTCCCTGGAGACGGTGCGCCAGATCCTCAAAAAAACGAACTCAAGCCGTGGAAGAAGAAGGAATGGTGCATCCCCAAGCTGAGCGGGGAGTTCGTGGCCCGGATGGAGGACGTGCTGGACCTTTACCACCAAGAATACGACCGGGAGCGTCCGGTGGTGTGTTTTGACGAGTCCTCCAAGCAGTTGCTCGAGGATGTGCGGCCTCCTGTCAAGGCCGTCCCCGGACGGGTGGAGCGCTATGACACCGGGTACCAGCGAAACGGGACCCGGAACCTGTTCATGTTCTGTGAACCGAAGGGCGGGTGGAGGCACGTCGAGGTGACCGGGCGCCGCACTGCCGTGGACTTCGCTGAACAGATGCGGTGGCTGGTGGACGAGGCATATCCTGACGCCACAGTGATCCGGCTGGTCCTGGACAATCTCAACACTCACAAGCCCGGCTCGCTCTACGAAGCGTTTGCACCGTCCGAGGCGCGCCGCATAGCCAAACGCCTGGAGCTTCACCACACACCCAATCACGGAAGCTGGTTGAACCTGGCTGAAATCGAGTTGAGCGTCTTCAGCAGACAGTGTCTGAACCGCCGGATCGGCGATGAAGCGTTGCTGAGACGGGAGATCGCGGCGCTCGCGCCAGCGCAACGAGGCCGCCAGCATAGACTGGGCGGTTCTCCACCCAGGACGCTCGCAGTAAGCTCAAACATATATATCCAATAGAATTAAATTGAAATGGTACTAGCTGATCAGGGAAAATGTCAGCTCAAGGAGGGACTGACAAGGAAATATATTGAGTGCCGCGGAACGGTCAGGCCAAAACCTTGAACCGAGTGCTGGAGCGATACTGGTTGATGCGTTCGATTAAGGGAGGGCATTATGAGCGGCGCGGATTCGGTGATGTAGGTCTTGGAGCGGAATTGGGACATGGTCGGTGCCGCCCTTGAAGGTTTGGACGACGAGACTATGTCCCGGCAGCCGGCGGACCATAGCAACTCCATCGCCTGGATACTCTGGCACATGAACCACGTGGTGGACACCTTCATCAACACCCGGCTGCAGTCAAAAACTGATCTGTGGATTCGAGCTGGATGCAGGCGCCCGGATAATGGGCTACAGTTCGGAAGAGCTGGCATCTTGGAGAGCTCCATCCCAAGATGTCCAGAAGCAATACTATGAGGCGGTTAAGTCGGCGGCCAGGGAGTACATCGCCTCTCTCACCAACGAGGACCTGGACCGGACGGTCACCTTCCCTCCGGAAGCCCAGACGCGCGACCACAGCGTGGCCACGGCACTGGGGCAGTTGGTATGGGATAACGTGGCCCACGACGGGCAGATCGCCTACCTGCGCGGGATGTACGCAGGAACGGGTTGGCACCGCTAGGCTCCTTTTGGGTAAGCAACCGGTAGGAATCTAAAATCATGTGTTTCTGCCCTACCGCCGAATTAAGCGTATAATCGGAGCCAGCCTGGCCTGCTTTTTTTGCGTGAACCGCTGCTAAAAGCGGGGAACAGCGAAAGTTTCGACTTAAATTATCCGAGCAAAAATGCAACATTGGAGGAAGAGCAATGGCTTATGACCTGCTGGTGAAGAATGGCCGTCTTATCGACGGTTCCGGCATGCCCTCATTCCATGGTGACGTAGCGGTGAGAAGCGGAAAAATTGTGGAGCTTGGCAAGCTAAGTGGCCCGGCCACCCGAGTCATCGATGCCGACGGACTGGTTGTGTCCCCCGGCTTCGTGGACAACCACTGCCACTACGACGCACAGGTGACCTGGGACCCCATGTGCAGCTTTTCCTGTTTCCACGGCGCGACCACGGTGGTGATAGGAAACTGCTCGCTGGCCTTGGCGCCGGTACGGCCGGGCACGCAGGAACGGGTCTCCGAGTTCCTGTCCCGTGTGGAAGCGATTCCAATGGAAGTACTTCGCACGGTAGACTTCTCCTGGGAGACTACCGGCCAGTACATGGATGCCCTGGACCAGCAGCGCCTTGGAGTAAACGTAGGAACACTGATCGGACACTCCGCCGTCCGGTACTACGTCATGGGAGACGAGTGCCAGGGCCGCGAGGCCACCGAGAACGAGATCGAGGCGATGCAGCAGTTGGTCCGCGACGGAATTCAGGCCGGTGCTTTGGGCCTGTCCGTGTCTCGAAACCAGGGCCACTTCGACCCCCAGGGGGTACTGGTCCCTGCGGTCTGGGCCACAGAGCAGGAGATTTTCGCCTTGGGCGACGTTTTGAGAGACATGGGCACCGGGATCATCCAAGGTGGTGGTGGCAGAGACGCCGAGCTAAAAAACCGGCTGATGAGCAGGCTTTCCGAGACCACGGGCCGGCAGGTGGTGTACAACAATCTGGGCCAAACCTCCCGCAAACCCGACGAATGGAAGCAACTGATGGCAATCATCGAAGAGACGTCCAGCGCCGGGATTCGAGCCTATCCGCTGTGCACTCCCAACAGCACCGAGGAAAGCAATGTAGACATCGAGGCCATGCGCCAAATCCTCAACTTCCCCAGCGCAATAGTGGGCCTTTCCGATGGGGGCGCCCACGTGCAAATGCACGGCGGATATGGCTACAGCACGCGCTTGCTGGGCTACTGGGTGAGGGAACAGGAGATCATGTCCCTGGAAAAGGCCGTCCGGCGGTTGACCTTCGAATCGGCCTCGACCTTTGGTATCCACGACCGAGGGTTGCTGCGTCCCGGCTTTGCGGCGGACATAACCATCTTCGACCCGGAGACGGTGCAGCCGCTGCCCGAAGAGACGGTGCATGATTTCCCCGCCGGTGGATGGCGAATCCGCGAGCTGGCCCAAGGGATCAAGAACACCATCGTCAACGGAGAGGTGCTCATCGAAGATGGTAAACCCACCGGGGCGTTGCCGGGCCGGGTCATGCGAAACTCGCTTTACAACTCCAACCTCTAGGAGCCCAGGTTACCGGCAAAGCACATTGCTTGGCGGGCGGTTTGTGAACGGAAAATAGGCCAGTTGCCTGAGTCAGCCAACATTGGTGCAGCGCCAGGCACCTGAAATCAACAATTCCAAACCACCGGAAGGAGGAACCGATGACTGAGCCGCAAATCAAACCAAAGGACAAAGTGGATGTTTTCTGGTTCTCGGAGCAGCCCTACGGCCACGTCACCGACCAGGACATAGAGAAGTACGATTCTGGCCGTCTCGGCTTCCCCAACACCCATTTTGATCCCGAGAAGGCCCATGTGCTCTACAACGAGTACCACGATCAGTATGCCCTCGCTGATGAAGTGGGCTTCGACGGCATCATGTCAAACGAGCACCACGCCTCTTACTGGTGCATGAAACCTGCGGTGAACTTGGACGCTGCTGTCATCGCCAAAGTCACCAAGAATGTCAAGATTGCCATCCTGGGGAACGTCATCTCTATCAATGACCCCATAAGAATGGCCGAAGAGATCGCTATGCTGGATTGCTATTCCGGCGGCAGGATAATCTCCGGGTTTGTCCGTGGGACAGCCGTGGAGAGCCTTCAGAGTGGCATTGACCCCACAGAAAACCGGGAGCGATTCGAGGAGGCCCACGATCTCATCATCAAGTGCTGGACCGAGCCGGGGCCCTTCCGCTATGAGGGGAAGCATTACCATTACAGGGTTGTCAACCCTTGGGTGTTGCCCATGCAGAAGCCACACCCAGAGGTCTGGTTTCCTGGTCTGGGCAGTCCTGAGAGCGTGGTGTGGGCGGCCAAACACCAGCATCCTTACATGAATCAGGGGGCTGACCTAGACACCACTGCCTGGTTGAAGCAGATTTATTTAGACACGGCCGCTGAGGTCGGCTTTAAGGCCGGGCCGGAGTACTTCGGCTACACCATCAAGGCATTTGTGGCGGATACCGATGAGAAGGCTCAGGAGATTGGACGTACCTATTTGTGGACTCAAGACCACCGGGCCAGGGGACCCGCGGAGCATAACGACCCACCGGGATACCAGTCCCGCGAGGCGGTGCGAGTGCAGCGCAGCCGGCCGCAGGGGTTTTTCGGGCAGAGGATGAGCTATGAGCAGCTCCAGGATATCAGCAGCATCGTCGTAGGGAGCCCGGAGACGGTTACCAGGAAGCTGACGGCAGTAATAGAGCGTTTGAACCCGGGTTATCTACACATCTATGGCAATGAGGGGCATATGGCCCATGAGGACGTCATGCGCTCCATCGAGCTGCTGGGCAAAGAGGTCATACCGGCCTTGCACGAGACCAAGCTGCGATCCGACGTTTAGGTGATGGCTTCTTCAAGCAGACGGGCCTGGCAACATACCGACGACAAAAAATCGAGCGACAAATAACGAGGAGAACTCGGCCTTCTGGCATAAAGGTGGCTATAGTTGTGCACTGGCTTGGTCACTCTGCGACTACGCCGATGCTCTGCTCGAGCGGCACGGCAAAGGTGACCGAGCCCGGCAATGTCTCTGCTGGACGAGTCTCTGGTTGTCTCCAGCGGGTTGGGCATAAGGCCATTGATGGAGCGTGTAATCGGCGGAGTTAAAGTGGACCGCGTGGGCGGAAGATTGCTGACAAACGGCGGTTGAATCCTGTACCGCCTGCCGCCATCCATAGGATTGTAGCCGACCCTACGGATGGTGCGATGGATGTACCAGGTGGACGTATATCTTCGGGTTCGTCGGGCGGTGATGGTGGATGGGATGAGCATCCGGGAAGCAGCCCGGGTGTTTGGGCTGCACCGGGACACCGTGCGCAGGATGCTGGCATTCTCCGTCCCGCCGGGCTACCGGCGGCAGACTCCGCCCAAGAGGCCCAAGCTGGAGCCCTTCACCGGCGTCATCGACCGGATTCTTGAAGACGACTTCAGGGTTCCCCGAAAGCAGCGCCATACCGCCAAGCGCATCTTTGATTTGAGCGGTCAGGGACGAGTACGGGTTCGGCGGCCAGTACACCATCGTCAAGGACTACGTGAGGGAGCGTCGCCGCCAGTCTCGGGAGATGTTCGTACCCCTGTCCCATCCGCCGGGCCACGCCCAGTGCGACTTCGGCGAGGCCCTGGTGATCATCGGCGGTGTGGAGCGGAAGGCCCACTGCTTCATCCTGGACCTGCCCCACAGCGACGGCTGCTTCGTAAAAGCCTACCCGGCGGAGACCACCGGGGCCTTCCTGGGCGGCGTTCCCCGAAGTATCCTCTACGGCAATACCAAGCTGGCGGTGGCGAAAATACTGGGCGCTGGCCGCCGCCAGTGCCCCCGCGCCTTCACCGGGCTTCAGTCCCACTACCTGTTCGACGACCGGTTCGGGCGTCCCGGCAAGGGCAACGGCAAGGGTAAACCCGAATCCACCGAAAGGAGGGCGTCGGGTCAGCGACCTGAAGCCGCAAGAAGGCGCTCCTGTGCATCCGGGATAATGGTTTGCAACAGCAACCCGGCCCCGGAACAAGGAGCACCCAATAGATGCTGCCACGCCACCACCCCGGCCGGGTCCAAATCACCTTCGACGGCCACCGCCTGGCGGCCAATGCCGGGCTGATCCTTTCGGCCACCCTCGCCCTGCGCCTTGGCCTGCCCCAACTACTCCGGAAGCGCCTCGACTTGGGCGATGCGCCGGGCCGGGCCAACACCGGCGACAAGCTGATGACCCTGGTGGCCTCCGCTCTGGCCGGCGGCGATTGCATCGGCGGCGCCGATGCGCCGCCCACCGGCGGGACCGCCCGCGTTCCCGGTTTCACGGCCAAGGCTCCCTCCACCCCGGGCGCCTTCCTGCGCCGCTTCCGGTGGGGCCATGTCCGCCAACCGGACCGGGTGAGCCGCCAGTTGCCGGCCCGGGCCTGGGCGGCTGGGGACGGACCCGGCGGCGCGCCATTCACCATCGGCCTTGATTCGGCGCTCTGCGAGACCTGCGGCCTGGCCAAGGAGGGCGCCCGCCACCACGGCTGCACCGGCGCACGGGGCTATCACCCGCTGCCGGCCATTGCCGCCGGAACCGGCGGCGTGCTGCTGTCCCGGCTGGGCGAGGGCCGGGCCAACACCGCCTGCGGCGCCGCCCACTTTCTGCGTGAGACGGTGAGCCGGGTTCGCTGCGGCGGGGCCAGCGGGCAACTCACGGTGCGGGCCGACAGCGGCTCTATACCCACGCCGTGGCCGCCGTCTGCCGCCGGATGGATGTCCGCTTCTCCATCACCATCCGCCAGCACGCCAGCCTGCGGAACCTGATCGAGGCGATACCCGGTGAGGACCGGACGCCGGTTCCCTGCCGGATGGACGGCGCCGCTGCTGTGGCGGAGACCACCTGCACCCCCTTCCGGAGTGAGCCCGGCGCGGCGCCAGTGCGGCTCACCGTCCGGCGGGTGAAGCCAACGCCCGGTTCCCAGCCGGCCCTCTTCGCCGCCGGCAGCTATCACGGCTGCATCACCGGCCGGGACGGAGAGACCTTGGAACTGGAGGGGAACTGGAGGGGAACTGGAGGGGAACTGGAGGCCGGCCACCGCCGCCACGCCGGGATCGAGAACGCCATTTGAGACCTCAAGCACGGCGTAGGCCTGAACCACATGCCCTCGGGGCGCTTCGCCGCCAACGCCGCCTGGCTCGCAGTACCGGTGATGGCGCATAACCTGGCCCGTTGGACCGCGCGGACCGGTCCGGGCGAACGGACCGTGACCACCAAGACGCTCCGGCGGCGGTTCTTCTCCCGGGCCGGACGGCTCACCCGCCCGGCACGCCGGCTCACCCTGCATCTTCCCCAGCGCTGGCCGCGGCAGGAGAAGGTCAGTCGCGCCCCGGCACGGCTGCGAGCCATTCCACTCCCAGCCTGACGGCGCCCGTCCGCCACTGTCCCAACGTCCGGCCAACTGAACGTCCCCGCCAACTCGCGCCATCCCGGTCCGCGAGCCCCTCTCGCCGTGCCTGTCCCGCCATTTCGCTCGCCACAGCCACTGCAGGCCGCCGCCGGTGTCCCCAAAAACGCCTGCAGACCGCCCGCCAACCTCCCGTCTGCCCGAATTCGAGCCCGGAACATCGCCCCTGTAACTCCCTCACCCCCCTTCCACTGTCCTCACGCCGTCCTTCCGTGTCCATCGGTGGGTTCGGGGTAAGGCTATGGCAACGCAGGAATTGGGGAGAGTTAGCGAAGTACCGATACGCCAGATTTGGCCCAACGAGGCCCACAACTTCACGCGCTGGCTGGCCGAGCCTGAAAACCTGGACCTGTTGCACGGTGCTTGAGTTAGACTTGGAGTTGGTACAGCAGGAAGCCCCGGTGGGGTCTTTTCGCCTTGATGTTCTGGCAAGAGAAAAGGGGCATGGCGGACGCAATGTAGCAATCGAAAATCAACTCGGTTGGACCGACCACAATCATCTCGGCCAGTTGCTCACTTACGCGGCGGGATGTGAAGCAGGCGTCGTAGTATGGATTGCAAGGGAGTTCGTAGACGAGCACCGGGCCGTCATCGACTGGCTTAACCGGTGTACGTCCGATGAGTTCGAGTTCTTTGCCGTTGAGATTCACGCGGTCAGGATTGGAGATTCCATCCCGGCCCCGGAATTTCGCGTAAAGGCTTTCCCAAACGGTTGGCCAAAGGAAAAGCGGCAGGAAGCAAGTGTCCCGTCACCATTTGCCGAACAGTACGGCGAATTCTTCCAGCCGCTGATCGACGATTTGCATGAAATGGGTTTCACCGACCGGATCGAGGCGGAACCACGAAGCTGGCAGGAATTTCCGTCCGAGGTATCAGACAACATAACGTATGGCGTCTGTCTTGACGAGTGGTGGTCCAATGCTGAGGAAGAGAAGGGCAAAGCCTGGGTGTATGTTTGGTTCTACCGTAGCAGGGTCTTTATCAATCAGGTATTCGAGGCGCTGAAGGAAGAAAGAGAGGAAATTGAATCGAGTCTTGACGCCAACTGGGATTGGTGGCGCATTGACCGCCGATGGAATATCGCGGCTGTGCGAATAGAGATGGACTGCTCTATAGATGACCCGCCGGAAAAGCACGAGGAAACCCGGGCCTGGATGCTTGAGAACCTACCCAAGTTCAAGGAAATTCTCAACCCGCGCCTGGAGAAAATCCTCGCCGAACTCCAATAGCCCTCTGTGCTCTCTGCGTCCTCTGCGGTGAAATAAATCCCCCACGCCCTGATGTATAATGCGGCAACGATAGCCTGACTGCTGCCGAGGTGCCGCATGGCGCAAGCCCAAGGCCACACGCTTCCTCTGTTCGCCCCCAAGCGCGAGCCGATGCTGATGATCATGGACGGCCACGCCATGGTCCACCGCTCGTTCCGGGCCATTTCCACCCAGCGGAACCTGACCGTCGCGTCTACCGGCGAGGACGTTACCGGCGTGTACGGCTTCGCAAACGTGTTCCTGCGGGCTCTGAACGACTGGAACCCGGCATATTGCGCCATCGCCTTCGACACACACGCCCCCACCTTCCGCCACGAACGGTTCGAGGCCTACAAGGCCCAGCGCGAGGCGTCGCCGCCGGAGTTGAGGGCGCAGTTCGGCCGGGTCAAGGAACTGATGGAAGTGTTCGGCGTGCCCATCTTCGAGTTGGACGGGTGGGAGGCCGACGACGTTATCGGCACCCTGACTCGCCAGGCCGAGGAAGCGGGCATCGGCTCCGTCGTGCTCACCGGTGACCGGGATACCTTCCAGCTAATTTCGCCCCAGGTCAGAATCGACCTTTCCTACAGCATCCAGGACCGCAAGGTATACGACGAAGCCGAGTTGGCCGAGCGGTACTCCGGCCTCACCCCAGCCCAGCAGCCCGATTTCAAGGCGCTGTTGGGCGATTCCTCGGACAACATTCCGGGAGTGCCCAAGGTCGGGGAAAAGACGGCAGCCCGGCTGTTGAACGAGTACCGGGACCTCGAAGGCATCTACGAACACTTGGACGAGATCAAGCAGAAGGCGGTGAAAGCCGCGCTGGGGGAAAACCGGGAACGCGCCTTCGAGAATCGGACGCTGATGACCATCGACCGGAATTCGCCCGTGGACCTGGACTTGGAGCGGTGCCGCTTCTGGCAGTTCGACCGCCGGGCGGTGGTCAACTGGATGACCGGGCTCGAGTTTTTCAGCGTGATTTCCCGCGTGCCCAACCCGGACGCCGCGGGGGAGGAGGCCGGCGTTCCCGGATTGGAAACGGCATTGGACACCGACTATACAATAGTCCGGACCCGGCCCCAACTGGACGCCATGATCGTGGCCATCGAAGAAACCGGCAGCTTTTCCTTCGATACCGAGACCACCTCCATTGACGCCATGCGCGCCGAACTGGTTGGACTCAGTTTCGCCACCGCGCCAGGCCGGGCTTGGTACGTGCCCGTTGGTCACCGTGAAGGCGAACAGTTGCCGATGGAAGCGGCCCTGGCCGCCCTTCGTCCCCTGTTCGAGTCGCCGGACATCCCCAAGTGCGCCCACAACGCCAACTACGATATGACAGTGCTAGCCAACCACGGCGTCAGCTTCGTCAACGTCGATTTCGACACCATGATTGCCGCCCACCTGCTGGGCCGGAACTACAACCAGCTCGGCCTGAAAGACCTTTCACTGGACGTTCTGGGCCACGAAATGACCCCCATCACCGACCTTATCGGCAAGGGACGCAAGCAGATCACCATCGACCAGGTGGACATCGCGGCCGTCGCCGACTACGCCTCTGCCGATGCTGACATGACCATCCGCCTGCGCGGGGCGTTCGAGCCGCGATTGGAGCAGGAGGGCCTGCGCGGGTTGATGGACGACACCGAAATGGCCTTGCTCCCGGCGCTGGTGACCATGCAACGCCACGGCATCAAGCTGGACGCTGGCGCACTCCATGAAATGTCCCAAGACCTGACCGAACTGATGCATCAAGCGCAAGAGAACCTGTACCAGTCCATCGGCCACACCGTGAACATCAACTCGCCCTTGCAGCTCAGCGACCTGTTGTTCAAGGAGTTGGGGCTGCCCAAGACCAAGCGCACCAAGACGGGCTATTCCACCGACGCCAACTCCTTGGAGGGACTGAAGGGCCTGCACCCGGTGGTGAACCAGATACTGGAATACCGGCAGGTCGCCAAGCTCAAGTCCACCTACGTCGACGCCCTGCCCGACATGATTAACCCGCACACCGGGCGGGTGCATACCAGCTACAACCAGACCGGCTCGGCCACCGGGCGCATTTCCAGCAACGACCCGAACTTGCAGAACATACCGGTCCGCACCGAATTGGGACGCCAAGTGCGCCGCGCCTTCGTTGCCGAACACGCCCCCGACTGGCAACTGCTGTCGGCCGACTATTCGCAGATCGAGCTCCGGGTGCTGGCCCACATGTCCCAGGACGAGGGGCTGCTGGAAGCCTTCCGCCGCGGCGAGGACATCCACTCGTCCACGGCATCGCTGATGTTCGACGTGCCGATCAACGACGTGGATTCGGAAATGCGCCGCATTGCCAAGGTGCTGAACTTCGGGGTCATCTACGGCCTCTCCCCCCACGGCATCTCCCAGCAGACCGGCTTCTCCCGGGAGCAGGGCGCCCACTTCATCGACACCTACTTCACCAAGTACCCAGGGATCAGCGGGTACCTGGAGGAGGTGAAGGTCAAGGCCCGCGCCAATCAGTACGTGGAAACGCTGATGGGCCGCCGCCGCTACCTGGCCGACATCAACAGCGCCAACTTCAACGTCCGGGGCGGGGCCGAACGCATGGCCATCAACATGCCCATTCAGGGCACTGCCGCCGACATCATGAAGATTGCGATGATCCAAGTGCAGGACCGCTTGGACCGCGAAGAGATGCGCACCAAGATGCTGCTACAGGTCCACGACGAACTGGTCTTCGAGGTCCCCAACGACGAGTTGGAAGCACTGAAAGACCTGGTCTTCGACGAAATGCCCGCCGCCATGGACCTGGACGTAACCCTGAAGGTGGATGCCAAGTGGGCCTCCAACTGGGGCGACATGGAGTAGGCTGGGGGTGTGGGATTGAAACAAACAGGAGGATTATTGTGGGGGCGACTTTAGTACAAGCTAGAGTTTTTGGAGAGAACGATACCAGGGAATATACTTTCATGGTTGACACCGGTTCTACCTTCCTAGCCCTTCCTCAGGAAGAGATAGAGGCGCTGGGACTCCGACGAGCCCGTGGAACGGTCAGGTTGATGAGCGCCACCGGGATGGTGGATGTCGAGACATATCATGCTGACGGCGAGTTGATGGGACAGGAGTTCGGCGCGATTCTGGTGCCTGCCGCCTCTCCCTTACTGGGTTACGAACTGTTGCAGAACCTGAGGTTCAAGGTAAACCCGGTCACCCACCAACTCGAAAAAGTCCCGGACGACGTGCGGAACCACCCGCCATACCAGTTGTAGGTGAATCGTTAGTATATGGAACTAATACGCAGCCTGATATTCGTGCCGGGCAACCGGCCCAATATGCCGGAGCGGGCCCGGTCGTTCGACGTCGACGTGATCTCAGAGAGGTATCAATGCCTGTTGATTTCCCCCTGCTAACGAAATGCCCGCTCCCATGGACCTCGGCGTAACGCTAAAGGTGGACACCAAGTGGGCCTACAACTGGGGGGACATGGAGTAAATGAGGGTTGCGCTGACGGGCGGATGAGTCGATGAGGGATGGAGTAAATGGACGTCTCGAAATATGTCACACCACGGGTCAAGATGGTCAAATGCATCTATGAAGAGCCATCGCCGCCATGCAATCCTGACGAGTTGGAAAACTGGTGTAACTTAGGGTATTCGGCTCGGCCAGTGCAACAGCACGTGGGCGACACCGGCATAATACTATTTGAGAACAGTAACGGCAGAGTGTGTGTTCAGTTCGACGATGGGGACGAACGTCTGCTATTCCCTGAAGAGTTCGAAATTCTCTCAAAGTAATTCCGAGTGCATTTCAGCATGGATTTGATTAAGTCACCGTGGGCCGACGTCTTTGCAAGATTTGGGCGATCTGTCCGAAACCGGGCCGTATTGGCTGCCCCTTTTATCGGCTCTGGTCCTCTCTTGGATTTGGCGGGTTTTTTTAATCCAGCCAAGCCTCCCCAAGTTGAACTGGTTACTAATTTGTCGGTGGATAGCCTGTTTCAAGGAACAGTCGATTCGGAGGCTATTGCCGGCTTCTGCCGCTCGTTGCCCGAAGTAGAAGTTCGGCACTTACCCGGACTTCACGCCAAAGTGTATGTTGCCGACGATCACTTAGCCATTATTACTTCAGGCAACCTAACCCAAGCGTCTCTAAATCGTAATTAAGAGTATGGAGTTCGTATTACCGAGAAGGCCTTAGTGCGGCAGATAGCCGAGGATGTGCGGGAATACGCTTCTCTGGGTTCTCGGGTTACCCTGATTGAGTTGGATGAACTAACAGAGATTACAAAGTCTCTCCATTCCAAATACGCTGAGACATTGCGGACTTCCCGAGAAAGCGCAAGGAAAGAATATCAGGAAAGTATCGAGTTGACTCGTGCTGCATTGATGAACTTGCGAGCCAAGCCAGGAGAAACGACGCATTCTATTTTCGCCCGCACAATTCTGCACGTACTTAAACGTGGGCCGCTCTCCACTCGGGAGATGCAACCAATAATTCAAGCTATACATCCTGATATTTGCGATAATTCTATTGATCGAGTTATTAACGGTGTGCATTTTGGCAGGAAATGGAAACACATGGTTAGAAATTCTCAGCTGCATCTCAAGCGGCAAGGACGTATAGAATTCAACCAGAAAAAGTGGCGGCTTACGCTAAGCAAGTTAGAATAATTTCGGGAGGTCTGCCAGTGGGACTAACCGAGGTCCAAGCTACGATCATTGGCGGAAACGAGACGCGGGAATATACCTTCGTCGTCGATACAGGGGCAACCTATTTGGGATTGCCGATGGAGGAAATCGAGTCTCTTGGGCTTCTGCCAAGCACGGGCATTATCAGGGTCTTGACTGTCACGGGCGTTGTCGAAATGGATTCCTACTTCGCCGTTGGCGAGTTGAATGGCGACCGTTTTGGGGCGATATTGATTCCAACGACTGAACCCCTTCTGGGTTATGAGCTTCTGCAGAACCTTCGGTACAAGGTCAATCCAGTAACCCATGAAATCGAGAGAGTTCCAGACGGCGAAAGACACCCGCCCTTTCTCTAGGTGATGATAATGGAACTTATCCGCAGCCTGATTTTCGTTCCTGGCAACCGCGCCAATATGCTGGAGCGGGCCCGGTCGTTCGACGCCGATATTATCATGGTGGACCTTGAGGACTCGGTGCCGCCCGCCGAAAAGGCCAACGCTCGTGACTTGGCCGTGGAGTGGGTTCCCATCCTGCGGCGGGAGGGCCAGCGGGTGATGGTCCGGGTCAACTCCCTGGATACCGGCCTAACCAGAAGCGAACTGGAAGCCGTCGTTTCGCCGGACCTCTACGGGGTAAGCTTGGGGAAGGTCGAGTCGGTCTGGCACGTTCAAGACGCCGCGCGGATGCTGTCGGGCCTTGAAATCGCCGCCGGGCTGCCTGTAGAGAGCATCAAGATTATCCCTTGGATCGAGAGCGCCAAGGCCGTTTGGGGCGCGAGGGAAATCGGCCGGGCCTCGGCGCGGGTGGTGGCCATCGCCTTCGGTGCGGAGGACTTTACCAACGACATGGGCATTGAGCGCACCGATACCGGCGAAGAGGTCGCCGTTCCTAGGGCGATGGTGCCGGTGGCCGCCCGCGCCGCCGATGTCGCGTCTTTGGACTCGCCCTTCGTCCGGTTCCAAGACCCCGACGCCCTGCGGGCCGACGCCGCCCGGGCCCGGCAGATGGGCTACACCGGCAAGTTCGCCATCCACCCGGCACAGCTCGACATAATCAACCAGACGTTCAGCCCATCGGACGAGGAGGTGGCCTATGCCCGGCGGGTGATGGAAGCCTGGGAGCAGGCCGAGGCCGGAGGGCGCGGCTCCCTGGCCCTCGACGGCCGGATGGTCGACGTTCCGGTCGTGAAGCGTGCCCAGAACCTGTTGGCCTTGGCCGACTCCATCGAAACTCGGAGCCAAGCCCGCTAACCGGGATGCCCTGGTACCCGACGACGACATGGAACGTCAGTTTGGACCGACAGACCGCATCGTGCTGGAGGGTATGCAGTTCTACGGGTTCCACGGCGTCAATCCCGAAGAACGAACGCTGGGCCAGCGTTACATCGTAGACCTGACTGTGGAGTTGGACCTGAGCCGCGCCGGGGCGTCCGACCGGCTGGAGGACACGGTCAGCTACTCCCACGTCTACCGGGCGGTGCGGGCGGTGATGGAGGGAGAGCCGCACAACCTGCTGGAGTCCGCCGCCCAAGCCATTGTCGACCGCGTGCTGGCCGAGTTTCCCATCGACGCCGTGGCGGTCACGGTCAAGAAGCCCAACCCGCCGGTGCGCGGCTCGTCCATCGATCTGGCCGCGGTGCAAATCCACCGCACCCGGCCGCGGCAAAACCGGGAGGGGGAAATAGCATGAAGGTACACGACTACCACGACGGCAACCGTCAGTTGCAAGACCGCTTCCAGACGCGCAAGCTGGCCGACCGTTTGACCGAGCGGGTCACCGAGACCATCGGCGACGAAGCCAGGGCCATCATAGAGTCTGCCCGTATGTTCTTCCTGGCCACCTGCGACGACCGCGGGCTGCCCACCTGCTCCTACAAGGGGGGCGAGCCCGGATTCGTCAGGGTGGTGGATGAGTCGACGTTGGCCTTTCCCAACTACGACGGCAACGGCAAGTACCAGTCGATGGGCAACCTGTTGCGGAACCCCAACCTGGGCCTGCTGTTCGTCGATTTCGAGGGGCAACAACGGCTGCGTATTCAGGGCGTGGCCCGGATCTTGGAAGACGACCAGCTGTTGTCCGAATACGCCGAAGCGCAGTTCGTGGTGCGCGTGGAGGTCACCGAGGTCTACAAGAACTGCCCCCGCTACGTCCACAAGTATCGCTTCGTCGAAACGTCAGAATTCGTCCCCCACGAAGGCCGCGAAACGCCCCAACCGGCCTGGAAGACCAGCGAAGAACTGCGGGACGTGCTACCCGGACCGGCATCTTCTTCATCCGCCGGCGGCTAAAGCCCGGCGGCTGCTGAGGGATTTTCCTCTGCTTGTTGCAGGGCAATCCGGTGTGTTACTCTGGCCGGGCGCTTCCAAATTCAGTACCCGGGAAACACGGGTGCCTAACGGGAAAAAGGATACACCATCATGCGCTGTGAAATTTGTCTGAAATCCGGGATGAGCGGCAATAACGTATCCCACTCCAACCGCCACACCAAGACCCGGTTCAAGGCCAACGTCCACAAGCAGACCCTGGAACGGGGCGGCGAGTTGGTCCGGGTCAAGATATGCAGCCGCTGCCTGCGCTCCCTGCACAAGTCGCCCAAAGTCCGCAAGGCATTTGCCAAACTTTAGGGCGAGGTCGGGAACCGAGCGATGGCTGCCGTGGGCGATAAAGTGACTGTCACCATCGGAGGGGAAGGGACCGGGGGGACCGTTGTGTCCGATTCAATAACCGTGGCGAGCGGAAAATCATTGGCGGTCCGGGGTAAGATCATAGAAGACCGGGGCGACAGTTGGCTCATTGAACTGGATCTTTCAGTAGACGGGAAGAATCGCCTTTTACTTTCGAAGAGCGCCCAACGTTAGCCCGTGGGCGCCATTCGAAGCCCACTGGGCGCGCTGGGTGCGCTCATGGTCCTCCTCCAAGGGATTTCTGCCAGTGCCCTATTTGCCCTCAAGGACCAGCCAACCCTTCAACTGATTTTGGTGATCATGATGGCTAGCGTGACCGCGGTAGTGGTCCTTGCAGTCGTCGTTTTGATCGGTTGGCTAGCTTATCGAAATCCTGGGCTTTTGTTCAGCCCGCGAGACATCGATCCCATTGCCCATCTCAGTCTATATGGTAGAGAGGAGTCGCCTACCGGCCCTGCGGCACTCGGTAACGTTACCCTGGTAGTGGAATCGGAACCGGACGATCAGGAACAGGGCGAGCCGTTGAATTAACGCAGCAACACCCCCGCCAGGCACCCCCGCATCCCGCGCATCGCTTCCGGGACTGTTTGCTGGTTGTTGAAGATGGCGCTTCCGGCCACCAGGATTGTGGCCCCGGCTTTCACCGATTCCTCCGCCGTCCAGTCCGCCTTCACCCCTCCGTCCACCTCCACCTGAGCGCCGTAACTGCCGGCGTCGATCATGCCCCGCAGGCGGCGAATCTTGCTCACGCTTTCGGGTATGAAGGACTGTCCTGCGAAGCCGGGATTGACCGACATCACCATCACTATGTCCAGCAGCGGCAGCACCTCTTCCACTGCCGCCACCGGAGTTCCCGGATTGATAGCCACGCCGATCTGGTTGCCGTGTTCCTTCACCCGCGTCACGGTCCGGTGCAGGTGGCCGCAGGCTTCGGCGTGGACGAGAATCTGGTCGGACTCCGCCTTCATAAAGGTGGGCAGCAGTTCGTCCGGCCGGTCGATCATCAGGTGGATGTTGAGGGGCAGGTGGGTGTTCTTGCGGATGGCGTCGACCACCACCTCGCCGAAGGAAATGTTGGGCACGAACCGCCCGTCCATCACGTCGACGTGAATCAGGTCGGCCCCGGCCTCCGTCGCCTCCCGTACTTGCTCTCCCAGCCTAGCGAAGTCGGCCGACAGCACCGACGGGGCCAGCAACACCCGGCGTTCAGAATCCATCGGCGTCCTCCTCTAGTAGTAATTGCTCCGCTTGGGCCAAGGCCTCGGCCACCCTTGCGGGCGCCGTACCCCCAGGATTATCACGGGCGGCGGCGGATGCCTGGGCGGTGATTTGGTAAACGTCGGCCCCGAAATGGGGCGAAAAGCGCAGGTAATCCTCGTGCCGCAGTTGGTGCAACTCCAAGCCCTCGGCGTCGCAGTGGCGGCAAAGCTCCCGGACGATGCCGTGGGCTTCCCGGAAAGGCACGCCCTTGGCGACCAGATAGTCGGCGAGGTCGGTGGCTAGCATCCCGCTTTCACCCGAAAGGTTCTCGACCCGGCCCGTGTCCAGCTCCAGTCCCGGCAGCATCTGCCGGTATACGTCGAGGGTGGCCAGCAGAGTATCGGAGGCGTCGAAAAACCCTTCCTTATCTTCTTGGAGGTCGCGGTTGTAGGTCAAGGGCAGCCCCTTGAGCGTGGTCAGCAGCCCCATCAGCCCGCCGTAGACCCGGCCAGTCTTGCCCCTTGCCAGCTCGGCGAAGTCCGGGTTGCGCTTCTGGGGCATGATGCTGCTGCCGGTGGTGAACTCCTCGGCCAGCCTGATGAAGCCGAACTCCCGGCTCGACCACAGCACCATTTCTTCCGACAGCCGGGAGAAGTGCATCATGCAGATAGAGGCCGCCGCCAGGAACTCGGCCAGAAAGTCCCGGTCGGACACAGCGTCCATGCTGTTGGAGCTAATCCGGCTGAACCCCAGTTCCCTAGCCAGAAACTCCCGGTCGGTCGGGTAGGGAACGCCGGCCAGCGCGCCGCTGCCCAAGGGAAGCACGTCGGTCCGGCAGTAGCAGTCGCGGAAACGTCCGGCGTCCCGCTGAAACATCTCGAAATAGGCCAGCATGTGATGGGCGAAGAGCACCGGCTGGGCGCGTTGCAGGTGGGTGTACCCTGGCATCACCACCGGCTGGTAGCGCCGCGCCAACTCTACCAACGCCCGCTGGACGCCGCGGATCCCTCGGAGGGTATTCTGTATCACCTCTTTGACGTAGAGCCGAATGTCCAGCGCAATCTGGTCGTTGCGGGAGCGCCCGGTGTGGAGCCGTCCCCCGGCGGGGCCGATCAACTGGGTCAACCGGGTCTCAATGTTCATGTGCAGGTCTTCCAACGCCGGGTCCCAAGGGAAGGAACCGTCCTCGATCTCCCGCTGGACACACCCCAACCCCCGGACGATTTCCCCGGCGTCCCCGTCGGGAATGATGCCCTGCTTCGCCAGCATCCGGGCGTGGACAATGGACCCGGCAATGTCCTGCCGGAACAGCCGCCGGTCGTAGCCGATGGAAACGGTGTAGGCCGAGAAGTCCGTCATGTCGCCCAATTACTATAACCCTCCCCAATCCACCGCTCAAGCAAGTCCAGGAGTCTGGTAAAATTGGGCCGTCATAAATAGTCGGGCCGTCACACTAGAAACGGGAGGCCGGGCATGGTCAGCTCCAAGCCCAAAACCAAGCTAACCTATGATGACTACGCCAAGACCCCCGACGACGAGCGCTGGGAGTTGATCGACGGGGAGTTAATTATGGCGGCAGGGCCGGGGGAAATACACCAGTCGGCACAGGCCGCGTTGGGTTCGAGGCTCTTTTTCTTCGTGGAACAGGGGCGCTTGGGCAGGGTATATTTCTCGCCGTTCGATGTCGTGCTGACGGACACCGATACGGTCCAACCGGACCTGCTATTCGTCTCCAAAGCGCGGGTGGACATTATCACCCCCGCGAACATCCAGGGCGCGCCGGACTTGGTGGTCGAAGTTCGGTCGCCCTCAACGGCCCGGCAGGACTGGACGGTCAAGCGCGAA
Source organism: Dehalococcoidia bacterium (assembly GCA_965197575.1). GTDB lineage: Bacteria > Chloroflexota > Dehalococcoidia > Lucifugimonadales > UBA3495 > VXOI01. The sequence continues at coordinate 2,188,582 of OZ240214.1, read as the reverse complement.
CTCTATGCCCGGCATGGCGTGAAGGAGTACTGGCTGGTGGACCCAGAGGCGCGGACCGTCACGGCGCTGGTGTTGGAAGATGGCAAGCTCAAGGTTGTCGGCGTCTACGGCGAGGGCGACACCTTGATTTCCCCGACGCTGGAAGGTTTCTCCGTAAACCTAAAAGACATTTTTCGGTCCTGATCTCCATAATTCGACCACGATTGAGGCGCCCAATGCCCACACTTAACCAGGAAAAATGCACCGCTTGCCGCCGCGATTCCCCCAGCGTCAGCCCGGACGAAGTCGCGGAGCTTCAACCACAGGTTCCCGATTGGGGACTGGTCTCCGAAGATGGTGTGCCCCGGCTTGACCGGGTCTTCCGATTCAGCAACTTCACGCAGGCCCTGGAGTTCACCAACCGCGTCGGGAAGCTGGCCGAGGAAGAGGGGCATCACCCGCTGCTCGTGACCGAGTGGGGGCGGGTGCGAGTCGCATGGTGGACCCACAAGATACGCAACCTGCACCGAAACGATTTCGTAATGGCGGCGAAGTCGGACCAGATTTACAAGGAGATGGCCGGTACGAGCAGTTGACGCCTATCGCGACAGCGGCACGACGTTAGAGCCAAGCATGACGCGATCTCGCGTGAGCAGTGGAACTCCGTGAACGACACTGGTTGCGGCGATAAGTCCGTCCGCGGGGTCGCTCCTGAAATCCAAACGGGCGGAAGCACGCGCGACGGCTTCGGTGATTGGCCATACGTGCGGGAGGTCCAATACGCGGATCACCTCGCTGTCGTCAAAGTCGAAGTCGATGCGGCCAAGTTGTACCAACTTCGCCAATTGCCATAGCACGATGGCTGAGATCGACCAGGGCTCTTGTTCCAGTAAGGCCCGCTCCTCCGTCCGCAGTCCTCCCGCGATCATAAAGAGCACTATGTGGGTGTCAAGATTCAGCATCCCACCGTATTCCCGGGCTGAATATGTCTCCCTTGATAGTGACCTTGTCACGGAGACTACCGTTCAGGACGGCCAATTGGAAGTCGGTGATTTTCTGCTCGTAGGGCATGACCATTGCGACCGGCTTGCCGTGTTTGGTGATTATCAAGCCGTGTATGTCAAGCTGGTCCAATAATTCCAAGCACTGCTCTTTGAACTCGGCTACGCCGACGGTTTTCATAATGGGGTGCTCCTTGTATTCTGGACAGCATTATACGATAGAAATTCTGACCAAGTACGGACAGCCAATTTGGAAACGGGAGTTCTCTCTATGAAAGTCACTTACCGCCTGGCGTCCAAAGACCTGTCGTCGGTCCCCGCAGAGGCCGCTTGGGCCGAGTCGATGGGCTACGACGGCATCTCCAAGAACGAGACCGACCACGACTCGTTCATGGCGCTGACCCTGGCCGCCACGTCGACCACCAAGGCAACGCTGCAAACGTCGGTGGCCATCGCTTTTCCCCGCTCGCCGATGATCACGGCTTATACGGCTCGAGACCTGCAGGACCTTTCCCGAGGGCGCTTCCGCCTCGGGCTGGGCACTCAGGTGAAGGGGCACATCGAACGCCGCTTCTCCACCAGTTGGGAAGCGCCGGGGCCTCGGCTCCGCGAGTATGTGCAAGCCCTACGCCACATCTGGCGCTCTTGGGAGACCGGCGAGCGGTTGGACTTCCAGGGCAAGCACTACCGTCATACCCTGATGACACCCTTCTTCAGCCCCGGCCCCAGCGATTACCCGACGCCCGAGGTCTTTACCGCCGCCGTCAACGCCTACAACTGTCAGGTGGCCGGCGAGGTGGCCGACGGCCTGATGCTGCACAGCCTCACCTCACCGGACTACGTCCGGAACGTGGTCCGGCCCGGCTTGTCCAAAGGAGCGGAGCGGGCCGGCCGAGCCATAAACGATCTGAAAGTCAGCGGCGGCGGGTTCATCATCACCGGGCCAAACCGCTCCAGCATCCGGGCCGTCCAAGCTGACGTGAGGCAGCGCATCGCTTTCTACGCTTCCACCCGGACCTACTTCCCGGTGTTGGCGGCCCACGGGTTCGAGGAGACCGGCCAGCAACTGCATGAAATGTCGTTGCAGGGCCGGTGGGCCGAGATGGGAGAGCAGGTCAGCGACGAAATGCTCGACGCCTTTTCCGTGTCCGGCGAATACGACGAGATCGCCGACGAATTCGCCAGCCGCTACGGCGGCCTGCTGGACGAGGTGAGCTTTACCTTGTACACGGAGTCTGCGCCGGAAGAAGCCCAATTGCGGAAGATCGTCCGGCGATTCCAGGAGCTGGCGTAGCCGGAGCTAGAGTAGGAGGTGGCAACGATGGCGGCCAGAACTCACCGGGCCCACATGGTGGGCAGCGTACCGATGCAAGACGCCGAGACCGTGTTTCGCGCGGTTAGCGGCGCCCTCGGTCCCCACCTGAAGCGCATCACCGACGGCGAGACCGGGGAGCGCCAGCGCTGGATCTGGTTTCAGCGGGACATGCTGCTGAATCACCCCGACATGGAGTTGGACGATGTAGAGCCGCCGTTCGCCGTGTACCAGTGGGACGGCCAGTTGTTGCGCGAGACGCAGTACATCCGGTTCCGGCCCGGCGTGGACCCGGCCGGGGTCACCTTCGAGACCGGCTATGCCGCCGCCGCTCTGGAGTCGTTCCAGTTGTATTCCCGGCTGCGGGATGAAGGGGTGATCGGCTTCGACACCCTGTTCCAGGTCTCGTTGCCCACGCCGATGGCCACGGCCTATATGTACGTCAGCCCAATCTGCCGCGATGCCTATATCCGGGCCTACGAGAAGGCCCTGCTGGCGGCGCTGGCGGAAATCGTGGGATCGGCGCCCCAAGACCGCCTCTCCATCCAGTGGGACGTTTGCCAGGAGGTGCTGGCCTTCGAGGACTACTTCTCCCACCGCCCTGACGACTACAAGACGCAGGTCTTTGACGAACTCGCCCGCCTCGGCGACAGCGTGCCGCCCGCCGTCGACATGGGGTACCACCTGTGCTACGGCTCGCCCAGGGATGAGCACTTGGTGATGCCCGCCGACATGGGTATCCTCGTGGAGATAACCAACGGCCTCGCCGGGAAGCTGGAACGGCGGCCGGACTTCATACATCTGCCGGTGCCCAAAGACCGGACCGACCGCGAGTATTTTGAGCCGTTGACACGGCTGGGTCTTCCCGAAGGCGTGGAGGTATACCTGGGGCTGATTCACTTTGATGACGAGCCGGGCGACCGGGCTAGGATTGACACCGCCCGCGAGTTCTTCCCCTTCTCCGGCGTGGCTACCGAATGCGGGTGGGGGCGCACCGACCCTGCCAGGGTTCCCGGACTGCTGGAAAGCCACCGGCGCGCGGTTGAGCACCTGAATCAGTGAATCTTCGAGGCTCGCCGCGCTCACCGAGGCCAGCGGCTCAGGTGTGCAGGAACTGCCAGTCCCGGCTGCCGAGGTCGAACCTGATCCGCCGGAAGGCTTCGGCGTAGTCCAGCCCGGTCTCTTCTCGGTGGCGGCCGGACATCTGGGCGATCCTTGAAAGTCGTTCCTCGCTGGTGGCGGGGGACATCTGGCTGGCGTGGGCCGCCAGCGACTTGGCCTTTATATCCAGATAGCCTCCGACTTCGACGAAAACGTCGGGGGACTCGCTGCCCCACAGGTACGCCTGATCCACCATGTGCGGCTCGAGCCCTTCTTCGGTAATCTGCTCGGGGAAGTGCAGGTAGCTCCAGGCGTAGGTGAACGCGGCGTCCAGCGCTACCTGCCCGCTCATGCGGTGGTCGCGGTGGGTGTGGCTGCGGCTGCGGTAGGGGTCGATGCAGAGAATGAGGTCGGGCTTGTGTCGCCGTATCTCCCGCACCACTTGGCTGCGGAAAAGCTGGGTGTCCTCCAGCCCGCCGTCGGGGTACCGCAGGAAGACCACCTCCTTTGCGCCGACCAACTCCGAAGCGACGCGCTGTTCCTCTTCCCTGGTGGCGGCCAGGCGCAGCGACGTCATGTCCCGGTCGCCGGTGCCCTTGTTGCCGTTGGTGCACATCACCACGATGACTTCGGTGCCTGATTCCTTGACCCACTTGCCCAGAGCCGCCCCGCAACCGCCTTCGCAGTCATCGGGATGGGGTGTAACCGCCAAGGCCACCTTGGGCGCGGAGGTAATGATTTCGTAGGAAGAGTTGGTCACCTTTCCGGTTTCGAGGTCTCGGAGCATTCTTATTTCCTAAGGTTGAAGTCGGTTGCTTAGTCGCCGGGTCAGGCTTATGGAGAAAGCAACGGCCGAAATTATACCCAGGAATGGCCGCGCGGCTCCCAACCACTTGGCCCAACCAATCGGTTCCGGGGCCCAGTTTCCGTACCCCAGCGCCGTAAAGGATATAAGGCTGTAATAGAGGGCTATATTCCACGTTGGGCGCCCACTACGGACATCCTCGGCGTCGGATTCCAAGGCGAAACTTCCCAAAAGCCAGCAAAGGTCCCAAATGACAACAAAACCAATAGCAATGATTATCAAGAGCCGGTCTGGTTGTTCCCAGTATCCGACCAATCTCCGCACGAGCCATGACGAGGCAACTATCGCTTTTGAAGATAACACGAAAAGGAAACAGCAAAAACCGAAACGCACTGGTTAACAACGACAAGAATCGGGACAATTTGTTCACAGCGTGAGCCTTGGAGTATGGCTAACTATTGTTGCCTCCCCCCTTCAAACTGTTCCAGGCTTGGGCCAGGTTACGCCGGAAACCCGAAAACTCGTCTGTCAACGACTTTAGTTGAGCCTTGCGCTGGGATTCCCGTGCCCGATAGTGGAATTTGCTTGCTGTGTTCCGTAATCCGGCCTGTTCGTGCCAATCCATCAACTGGCGGTACAGGGTTATCGCTGCCTGATAGTCGCCTTCACGCTCGATGCTGTTTATATAGTCCTTGCCCCAACGTACCGATTCGAGCCTGGTGCCCGGGGAAATGAATGCGCCGGTGAGATTGGCGTCCTCCAAGATGGCGTTGCTCAAGTCAACGTCGATAATTCGGGCCGACTTTAACGACGTTCCTAGTAGGACCGTAGATTGCAGAGTGCCTTCGTCAAGTCTGGCCCAGTCCAGGTTGGAGTTCGACAGATCGGCACGAGACAGATCAGCGCCGTTGAGTCTGCATCTGGTCATATTCGTGCCGGTCAGCACGGCCCACCTGAAATCTGAATACGAGAGGTTTGCCAGGCCAAGAAGAGATCCATCAAGGCTGGTGGGCTGAATCGATTTGACCCAATCGGGCGGCTTGCCGTCGTGCCATTGAGCGAGCGCGCTTTCATAACTCAAGTCCCCAGGGGAAAGGTCGCCAGTGGCAGAAGTAACCATCGGCATTGCGATTGCGCCTTCCAGGTTGCAGCCCCCGAGGATGGCTTTGCTCAAGGCCATGCCCCGGATGTCGATCCCGCGCATATCCGCCCCGGATAGGTCTATCCGGCACGGCTTTCCCTCTCCGATTTCCTTGACCAGCCGTTCCAGATCAGCCCGATTCAAAGGCCGGACCTGTATGCTGTCCTTGATGATTCCCCAGTCGCGAAGGGCCTTCCGCGCCGGGTCTGGGATTTGACTCATGTGAGCGCCAGGCGAGGGCCTAACGAAACCAAAGTCTTCATTCATGTCAGTCCGGCTTACCCGCCCGCCGTTACCGAGCGGCCCAGGTCGGTGACGGCGTAGCGGCCGGAGCGGCCGGGGACCCGCTCCAGCCAGCCGAATTTGGACCGGGCAGCGTTGCGAAGGGTCTGGGTGAAGTTTCCGGGACGGCGCCATCCGGCCAGGTCGAACAGATTGCCCAAGTCTTCGGCGTCGACCCCGTCGGCGTTGAAGAACCTCCCGGCGCCATCGGCGGCTACCACCACCCGGCGCATGTCGCCCATGGGGTTGACGTAACTGCAATAAGCGGCGAAGTCGACCCGCGACTGCGGGCTGTGCTCCTCGAGATGCAGGGCGTCGGGGTCGTCGTCTTCCTCCAGCTCCGGGATGGAGGCGCTTGTCGGCTCCTGTCGGCGAGGCGCCGGGGTGGGTTGGGGACTGCCACCGTTGGCGGCTGGTTGGGGAAGCGGGCCTGGCGCTGCCGAGTCCTCGTGGCGGCCACCGTTGGCGGCGGGTTGGGGAAGCGGGCTAGCTGCTGCCGAGTCCTCGTGGCGGCCACCGTTGGCGGCGGGTTGGGGAAGCGGGCTAGCTGCTGCCGAGTCCTCGCGGCGGCCACCGTTGGCGGCGGGTTGGGGGAGTGGGCCAGCTGCTGCCGAGTCCTCTGGCCGTATGAAATCCGAGGCTACGTCCGTACCTTTTTCCGCCACGCCGTTTTCGTTATGAGCGGAGTGGTTTGCGGAGGGCGGCATAATACCGTGACCACCGCGGAGCGCCATCCCCACCACGTCCCGCAGCAGTTCCGCTTCCTCCGCTTCTATAACAATCTGCGTGTTATCGGGTAGCGAGATCGTGACCTTGGCCATGACTACCCGCCTGCGGTTAACATATTAGTGCCACTGATAACGGTATATGCTACGCGGCGGTAATAGTCAAGGCCGGGGAGAAATGCAAATCGGGAGTCCCGCGTTCGCCCGGAGTGTGCTGCTGGGAGAACGTAAGGAAGAGATGCGCGCTGGGGTCTAAAGGGTCTGCTTCAGGCGGATGGCCAGCGAGCGGGTCATGCCCGGCACCGCCGCGATCTCTTCCACCGCGGCCTCTTTTATTCCCTTCAACGACCCGAAGCGGCGCATCAGCATCTTCTTGCGCTTGGGGCCGATCCCGGTAACCAACTCGATGGGGGAGCTCAGGCTGCTCTTGCTCCTCAAATTCCGGTGGTAGGTGATGGCGAAACGGTGGGCCTCGTCACGGATCCGCTGCACCAAGTATAGCGCCTGCGAGTCTCGGGGCAGGATAATCGGCTCCGGGGTGTGAGGCACGTACATCCACTCGTTCTCTTTCGCCAGCGACGCCAGCGGAATGTCGTCCAGTCCCAGCTCCAGGAACACTTCCAGCGCGGCCGAAAGCTGGCCCTTGCCGCCGTCTATGAGCACCAGGTCGGGCGCCGCGCCCCAGGAATCGGCCTGAGCGGCGTCTTCGTCGCCCGCTTCCTTGGCTGCGGCGCGGGCCGAGGCCATGCGCTTGAAGCGGCGCCGCAGGACCTCCCGCATACTCTCGAAGTCGTCCACGCCCGCCACGGTCTTCATCTTGAAGCGGCGGTAGTGCGATTGCTTGGGCCGGCCGTCCTCGAAGACGACCATGCTGCCCACGGTGTTGCTGCCCTGGATGTGGGAGATGTCGTAACATTCCATGCGGCGGACGGGCAGGGGCAGCGATAGCTCCTCCTCCAACTCGCTGGTCGCCTGCTGAATGATGTCCAGGTTGTCCAGCCACTTGATCCGGTGTTGCGCCAAGCCCTGACGGGCGTTGTCGGCCACCGTTTCCACCAACCGCTTGTGGATTCCGCGTTGCGGGCAGACCAGCTGCACCGCGCCGCCCCGGAGGCCGCGCAGCCAGCCGGTGACCAGCTCCAGGTCCTCCAGGGGGTGTTGGGTGACGATGCGGGGCGGGATGGTCAGGACCGACCCGTAGAACTGCTTGACGAACTGCCCGATCACCACGGTCGGAGCATCGTCCTGCGTGCCTTCCATGAAGAAATGGTCGCGGCCGATCAGCTTGCCCTTGCGAACGAAGAACACCTCCACCCAAGTCTCGTTGGTTCCTTGGGCGAGGGCCATCACGTCCATATCGACGACGGGTTTGGCGGGGTTGGAGTCGACCTTTATCGTCCGCTCTTCGGCGACCTTCTCCACCGCCTTGATCCGGTCCCGGAGCACCGCCGCCCTCTCGAACTCCAGACGCTCCGAGGCCAATTCCATGTTGCGCTCCAGGTCTTGGGTGACCGCTTCCGTGTCGCCCTCCATGAACATGATGACCTGATCGATAACCTTGGCGTAGTCTTCCTTGGTGGCGTAGCCGGTACACGGGGCCACGCAACGGTTGATGTAGTATTCCAGGCAGGGTCGGGGATCGGTCCCGGTGATGTTCTTGGTGCAGGAGCGGTAGGGGAACAGCCGCTTGACCAGATCCATCGACTTGCGGACGGTGTTGGCGGTGGCGAAGGGACCGAAGTAGCGAGCGCCGTCCTTGGCCACCCGGCGGGTGATGTAGACCCGGGGAAAGTCCTCGCTGAGGTCGATCTTCAAGTAGGGGTAGGTCTTGTCGTCCTTGAGCCGGGCGTTGTAGCGCGGCTTGTAGCGCTTGATCAGGGTGTTTTCCAGGATCAGCGCCTCCGCCTCCGAGTCGGTCACGATGTACTCGTAGTCGCGGACGTGCCCCATCAGGCGGCGGGTCTTGTTGGGCTGGTTGGAGGGAGAGCCGAAGTAGGAACGAAGGCGGTTGCGCAGTACCGCAGCCTTGCCGACGTATAGCACCGTGCCCCGGGCGTCCTTCATCATGTAGACGCCGGGGCGTTCCGGGGTTGCTTGCAGTCGTTGCTCGACCAGCGGCAGAGGCATCTGTCGCCGCTTAGAGGAGAAATCCCAAGACGATCAGTACGGCGATGACCGACACCGAGAGCAGGCCGATCCGGCGCAACTCCGCGCCCACGTAGTTGTAGGCCGCTGGCCGCTCTCCGCGCAACCGGCCCGGCCCTCGCGGCGCGGCGTCGGCCCTGGCGGTGCGGGGGGAGAAACCGGTGCGCGAGGCAACCGCTGGGGCGGGCACTGCTACGGCGGCCGGCCCGTTCAACGCTTCGGCGGGAGCGCCGTCTTCGGTGGCGCCGTTGTTGTGTACGGACCCGTTGTCGCGTTCGGGTCCGTCGGTGGTGATCGGGTTAGCGGGGACGCCAATTGGGCCCCGCTGGCCCTTCTTTCTTCGTCGGCTTAACTGCCCTTGCCGGGCTGCGGCCCGGCGAGCTTTGCCCGCCATGCGGGTTACCTCCTGAGGGGTGTGCCTGCTTTCACTATATCAGCAAACATAACAAAAAGGCAGTCGTTCGGGCGTCCGAACAGGGACTTTTCATTGTCGGGAGAATGAAAAGTCCCAGGGCGGGATGTCACGCCCTGGGGTGGCTCTTTTCGTACTCTTCCTGCATGTAGCCGTTGGTCAGGTGGGTATAGACCTGGGTGGTGGAGATGCTGGAGTGGCCCAGCAACTCTTGGACGTGCCTCAACGACGCTCCGTTTTGCAACAGGTGGGTGGCGAAGCTGTGCCGGAGCGTGTGCGGCGTGATGCTGGTCGTGACTCCGGCCTTCTGAGCGTAGGTCTTCAGGATGGACCAGACCCACTGGCGGGTCAGGCGCTCCCCGCGGTGGTTGATGAACAGCGCAGGTTCGTTTTTCCGCGGGCCCAGCATGATGGTGCGGACTTCTTTCAAGTACCCCTTCAATTCCTGTAGCGCCTTTGGGTAGAGATGTACGATCCGCTCTTTGGAACCCTTGCCCATGCAACGGATGAACGATTCGTCCGCGTTCACGTCGCCCACGTTCAGCGACACCAACTCGCCGACGCGCAGTCCGGTCGCGTAGAGGAGTTCCATGATCACCGCGTCGCGCTGCCCTTCGTTGGTGCCCGACTGGTAGCCGGCGTCGAGCAGCTTGGTGACTTCGTCCTCGCTCAGGTACTTGGGCAGAGACCGGCCCACCCGGGGCGATCCCAACGACTCGGTGGGGTCTTCCGTGATGGCGCCGTTTTCGGAAAGAAAGCCGAAGAAGGACTTGATGGACGCGACTTTGCGGGCGGTGGTGGCGTCGCGGTAACCCTTGCGTACCTTGAGGTCCTCGATGTACTGGTTGAGGGTGTCGATGTCCACCTTCCGCCAGTCGTATGCGGGTTCCCGGTGGCCGTTGCCGTTGGTCTTGCCTTTGCCGTTGGGCTGAAGGAAGTCCCAGAACTGGGAAAGGTCGTTGCGGTAGGCGTCGGAGGTGTTTTGAGAGAAGCCCTTTTCAACGACGAGGTGTTCGAGGAACGAGGAAATACTGCGGTCCATAACCCGTATCCTTTCGCCGAAGCGTAAAAAAGATGAGCGTGGCATGTAACATGCCGGCCCAATATTGAAAGGATTCTAGCATACGGACACGGAAGGACACGGAAGAAACGTGAACGGATAAACGCAACTTCGTCCCATTTACGCCCGGCGCTGCGCCGGGCGGAGGCTCTACCCGAAGGAGGAAACGGGGCTGCTCAGGTCGCCAGCACCACGGTGCCCGTAGAGGAGAGGGAGCCGCCGGTGCCGTTTACAATGGCGGTCCTGGCGATGCTGCCGGGGGAGATCTTGCTTTGCACTTGGCGGTCGCCGCACTCCCCGCGAAGCTGGCGCACCGCCTCTACCAACAGGAAGATGCCGTACATGCCGGGGTGGGTGTAGGACAATCCGCCCCCGCTGGTGTTCAGCGCGAAGTCGCCGCCGGGGGCCGTCCGCTGCCCGGCCACGAAGTCGGCCGCCTCGCCCCGGCCGCAGAAGCCGAGGGCTTCGAGCGTAACCATCACGGTGTAGGTGAACGAGTCGTAAATCATCGCCAGGTCCAGGTCGCGGTGGGTCAGGCCGGCCCGCGCCAGCGCCTTCGGCCCCGACTCCCTGGCGGGCGTAGTGGTGTATGAGGGCATCTGGCTGATGATGTTGTGGTCGTGGGCCTCGCCTCCGCCCAACACCCAAACCGGCTGCTTGGGCAGGTCCCGCGCCCGCTCGGCAGTGGTTACGACCACCGCCGCCCCGGAGTCGGTGACCAGGCAGCAGTCGAACAGGAGGAAGGGCCAGGACACCCACCGGGAGTTATGGTAGTCGTCGAAGCTCATTGGGGTATCGTGCATCATCGCCTTGGGATTGAGGTTGGCCCACTTTCGGGTGGCCACGGCTATCTCCGCCATCGCTTGGCGGGTGCGCTCCTCGCCGTACTCGTGCATGTAGCGGGTGCAGGCCATCGAGTAGTTTACGGGAGCGCCGATGATGCCGTAGGGCGCCTCGTATTGGGCGGTGGGCAGGTTGCCGTCGGCGGGCACGCGCACCCGCATCGACCGTCCGGCTTGGCCGTGGGTGATCAGCGCCACCTCGCAGTAGCCCGCCCGGATGGCCGCGGCGGCGTGGGCAACGTGAATCACGAACGAGGAACCGCCCACGGAGGTGCTGTCGGTGAACGAGGGCTGGATGCCCAGGTACTCGGCGGTGGCCAGGGTCGAAAACCCGGCGGTGAAGATGCCGTCGACGTCGTTCTTGGACAGGCCGGCGTCGGCCAGCGCGTTGTGGGCCGCCTCGGCATGGTGCTGCAACGACGACTTGCCGGGGACGTTCCCCATGACATCGGACTCGGCCACGCCAACTATGGCGACGTCTCGTGGGGCGGAGCCAGTGGAAGTCATTGCCAGCCTCCAAGCTAACATTAAAGGCCCAGCCCCCAAGTCGGGCGGCCAAGGCACCGGCTGATGTTACAACACCCAAGGGAACGGCACAACCGGCGCCTCGGCCAGCACCGCCGTTCCGCCCAAAGGCGCAAGTGCTGGCGGTCCGGCCCCGGCGTCTCCCCATGATAGAATATGCTGATAGGGGCAACGGCCGCGGCTCGGCCAAGCGCCCCGGTTTTCCCGAGTAGAGGAGACCATGCCGAGCAACTTTTGGATGGTGATCAATAGCGAGGAGAACTTCAGGATTACCCAGGGCCTGGGGTTCACCGTTCTGGGCTTGAAGGCCCAGCACCGGCGCAAAGTCCAGCGCATCGCCGACGGCGACCGGGTGCTGATGTACCTCTCCCATCGCCGCCGGTTTGTGGCCACTGCCACCGCAACTTCGTCTTACACCGAGACCAACGAGTCCCTTTGGGCGAAAGAAGGCAAGACGGGATTTCCCTTCCGCGTCGACATCAGGCCGGAGATCGTGCTGGCGGACGAGCAGTTCATGGACGCCAATCTCTTGGCCCCGCGCTTGGAATACGTGAAGCGCTGGCCCCCGGAGGACTGGTACATGGCCTTCCAGGGCAACCTGCACCTCCTGCCCAAGAGCGATTTCCTCCTGATCGAGGAGGAGATGAAGAAGCTCCATTTGGGCAAGGACTACCGGCCCACCCCGGTTGTGCCAACCCGGCCGCAACAGCGGCGGCGCAGGGCGGGAGGACGAAGGCCCGGCCCCGACGGCGCTCAACAGTCGGGCCCGCCCCGCGACCAGGAAGCCGCCGGCGCCCGCTAACGAACGGCGATCAGGGCGTCCCGGATTTCCTCGCTGACCTCGGCGGCTTGCTCGGTCTCGCGGGCGGCGTTCAAGGTTGCTTTGGCGTCTGCTGACCCAATTTGTCCCAAGGCCCAGGCAGCGTGCCGTCGCACCAAGGGCGACGCTTCCGCCAGGGCGCGCGCCAATGCGGGCACTGCCGCCGAACGCCCCAGATTGCCCAAGGCCACGCAGGCGTTGCGTTGCATCCCCTCCCGCTTGGCCCGCATCAGCGGCGTCCCTTGGAACCGCTGCCGGAACTGCTCTTCCGACATCTCCAACAGCTCCACCAGGTCCAGCAGGCCGGGGTCTTTGTTAACCGCAGAGGACGGGGAGAGCGCGGAGGAATCAAAGAAAATCTCTGTGCGCTCTGTGTTTAATCCCGTCGCGCTTGGGCGAGCCTTGCGGTTGACCGGGCAAACGTCCTGGCAGATGTCGCAACCGAAAATCCAGTCTTGCATGAGGGGACGCAGTTCCCGGGGAATCGGGCCCCGGTTCTCGATGGTCAGATAGGAGATGCACCGGGAGTTGTCGACCACGTAGGGGGCCACGATGGCCCCGGTGGGGCAGTCGTCGATGCAGCGGACGCAACTCCCGCAAGTCTTTTTCAGCGGAGGGTCGGCCGCCAGGTCCAGGTCGGTTATCACTTGGCCCAAAAACACCCAAGAACCGTGGCTGGGCGTCAATATGTTGGTGTTCTTGCCGAACCAGCCCAACCCGGAACGGTTGGCGGCGGCCCGGTCCAGCATCGGACCGTCGTCCACGTACCAGCGGGCGGCGATGTCCTTGCCGAGGCTCGCTTCCAAGGCCCGGACGAAGGCCCGCATCCGCCGCTTGATGACCCGGTGGTAGTCCCGCCCCCAAGCGTAGCGGGCCACCCGCCCCGCCGGAAGTTCACCGTCGCCGGTGTCCTCCGCCCCGGAATTCCGGGTCAAGTAGCTGAGGCCCAGGCAGATCACCGACCGCGCGCCCGGCAGCAACTCCAGCGGACTGGCCCCGCGCCTGACCCGTTGCTCGGTAAACCAGGGCAGCCCGTCCATGTGCCCGTCCCGAATCCGTCGCAGCGCCTCCTCCCGGTCCCGCTCGAACTCGTCCGCCCCGGTAACCCGAACGAGGTCGAACCCGCACGCGCGGGCTTGGTCCACGACGATGCTCTTGAGGTTTGGCATGGTGTCTGTTATTGCTAAGGCCATACCCTGGCTAATCATTGGATTGCCAATCGCGCCATTTGTTTTAACCGGATAATCCAAAGCGAAAACAAAGTGGTTCCGGATTGAACAATCTCCGACACCAGCTCAAATGCCCGTGGAGCAGGGCTGATAAATAAACCCTGCGCTACGTTGGCTATACCCTGCGATGTATCGCGGTTGCGATGGGCGAAATAATTTCTTACAATCGTCAGTTGAGTGGTGGGCGCAGGTCCGTTAAAGGACAAAGACAACCCCTGGTTGATAGTGGAATAGTTCGGGATGACCAGTTTAATGGCCGCATCCAAGCATCGGGTCGGATTATGCCAAGCTGGTTCCCAGTGGCCACTCTTATTATATTTTCGTTGCAAAATAGGCATAACGTCACTGTATTTGTTCACGCCTGGAGAACGAGGCAGTCGTAATCCACCGACAGTTTTAGGTCTGGCGCCTGCCGACAATAGCACCAATTCCCGGCAAAATCTATTCTAGGAATCATGTAGTCGGACAACGCACATCTCCCGGATGAACTGGTTTCTTGGAAATTTAGGTTGCTGGCTCACGGATGTATTTATGGTAGAGCTAAATACAGAGTCCAATAGTGAACATTCGCGAGAAAACTTCCTGTAAACGCTTTCCAATGTAGCGGCCATCGGGCATCGGCAACCTTATATCTCTCTGGGGAGGAAAGCCTGCCAATACAGCAGAAACCGAGGCTTCCGGCTGCTGATGCGATGAGTGCTTCGGCGGGACGCAGCCCAAAAGCCGAACATGGAATCGGACATAGATTGGGCTTCCATTTCATCCATCTCCAGTATCGAAGCCAAAGCCCGAACGTTATTCGCAGATATTCCGGTATCCGAAAGCGCGGCTTCTGTTCTTTGCGGCATTGCTTCACCGACGTCCCCTGCCGGGATGCCGTGCATATGATGAGCCACTGCGGCGAACAGCATTAGAAAGTGAGGCGCAGTCCGGATTGCGGATTGCTCCAAAACGCTGCGCAAATGGGAGCAAATGAAGTCCAGGCTCTTGTCAAAATTTTTATTGATTTGCGCCGTTTCCGAAAAATCGTTGTCGAACCTGGAGTACAGGCTATCGGTGTATGGCTGGCCCCCGTCTTTTACCCCGTCAATCAGTGCGCCGAACATTTGCGCCACTAACTCGTCGTCCAACATTCGGGTCCGGTCTCTTCTGGAAACGACACCTAACTCTTCCCACAGCACCGGCCATCGGCGCACTGCGTCACGTACTGCCCATTTGAAATCTCCCTGATATTTAGCGTGCCTTAGTTCCTGGCGATTTAAGGCTACGGTGTAGGAGTTGAGCCGCGAAAACACTTCCAGGACATCATCTATCGAAGCGTTAATCAGATGTTCCACCGCGATCGGATAGGAGAGGAAGTTCTCCTGCAACTCCGGTTCCAGAGTGCTGTAACGCTGGCCGGCAAATTCACCGGCGCGTTTGGTAAGCACCAGCTTATCCTGGGCGAAATCCAATATGGTGCTAATGCGCTGCTGCCCGTCAACCACTTCTCTAATAGATTGTCTCGTCTCCAAGTCTAATATCTGCCGCAGATAGAATTTCGGTATAGGCATCCTACGGAGAATAGTGTCAATCAAATAAACTTTCGCTTCATTTTTCCACACATTACCGCGTTGGAAGTCGCGGTTTATTACCAGCCGTTTGCTTTCGTGCCACTCAATGAGGTCGGCAATCTGATACTGCTCAAGCGCCGAATTTACCATCTCCTTTACTCGCTGCCTGTTGAAATTGATTGGTTATTACTGCCGGTGACTCTAATTATGCCACCTCGTAATTACCGGGAACACTGGCAGTCTATAACCCTCTGCGCTCCAACTACAAACCCTCCCCGAGATACCGGCCCTGGTAGCCCGCTCGTACCGGCTGCTCCAAGCGGAAGAAGACCAGTTGCAACAGGCGGGCGTTGAGTTGGACTCGGAAGCCTTGGGGGTTGTAGACCACCAGCAGGGCTTGCGAGCGGCCGTGGTAGCCGGCGTCCCAGACGGCGGTGTGGATGGCAGCGCCGCTCCGCAACAGGCTGGAACGGGGACGGCCCCAGGCCATCAGGTCTAGGGGAAGGTTGACCGTCTCGTTGAACGTTAACAGGTAGGGGCCCGGCGCAAGCTGCGCCCAACCGCCGGGGCCGTATTCCAGCGGCTCGGTGTCGGACAGTATCCGGTCTTCGCCGGAAGCACCGATTTGCCCCGGAGATGTCAGGCGCGATATTTCGCGGAGGGTCAGGTCGAAGCCGTTGGGCTGGAGTTGGGACTCCAGCGACGGGAAATGCTCCAGCAGCGGAGGCGTGGCTGCGATGAGCGTGACGATGGTCTCGAAGTCCAGGGGGTTTCCCGGCATGGCTCCAAATAAACGTTTCAGCCCGAAGCGGCGTTGGGGGTCGCCGCCCGGGCTGAAACGCAAGATCAATTTTACCACTAGGTCGAGAGGTTGTCAGGCCGTCCGCTAGTCGTACATGAAATCTTGCATGTCGGCGGGCAACGGCTTGAACTCCGGGATCTCGGTGATGATGGCCTCGGTGGTCAGCATCATCCCGGCGATGCTGCCGGCGTTTTCGAGGGCCGAGCGCGTGACCTTCACCGGGTCAATGATGCCGGTCTGAATCAGGTGGCCGTACTCGCCGGCTTCCGCGTCGAAGCCCCAGTCGGCCTCGCCGGAGCGGACGGTTTCAACCACCACCGGGGCATCGTAGCCGGAGTTCTCGGCGATTAGCGACAGCGGCGCATGGAGGCAGTCCCGGACCAAGCGCGCACCCACGGCTTCATCGCCTTCCAACGACCTAACCAAGTCATCCAGCACGTGCCCCGCCCGGATCAACGCCACGCCGCCGCCGGGCACGATACCCTCTTCGATGGCGGCGCGGGTGGCGGACAGGGCGTCCTCGGTGCGGGACTTGCGTTCGCTGACTTCCGGCTCGGTGGCCCCGCCGACCTTGACCACGGCGACGCCGCCGACCAGCGCGGCCATCCGCTCCTGGAGCTTTTCCCGGTCATAGTCCGATTTTGTCTCTTCGATCTGGACCCGTAGCTGTTCCAGGCGTTCTTTCACGCCTTGGTCGGAGCCGTGACCCTCGATGATGGTGGACTCGTCCTTGTTGGCCACCAACCGGCGGGCCGAGCCCAAGTGGGCGATTTCAGCGGTCTCCGCCTTGAGCCCGCGGTCGGAGCTTACGACGGTCCCGCCGGTGACGATGGCCATGTCTTCCAGCAGCGCCTTGCGCCGTTCGCCGAAGCCGGGGGCCTTGATCGCCACGCAGTCGATGATGCCTCGGACCTTGTTGACCACCAGGGTGGAAAGGGCCTCGCCATCGACGTCCTCAGCAATCACCACCAAGGTCCGCTTGCCGGCCTGGACCATCTTCTCCATGATGCCGATGATGTCGTTGGGGGAGCTGATCTTCTGGTCGGTGAGCAGGAACGAGGGGTTGTCGATGGCCACTTCCATCCGCTGGGTGTCGGTCACGAAATGGGGCGATAGGTAGCCGCGGTCGATGCGCACGCCTTCGACGAAGTCCAACTCGTCGGCCAGGGCTTTGGACTCCTCGATGGTCACCACGCCGTCGCGGCCCACCTTGTCCAGCGCGTCGGCCAACAGTTGGGCGATGGCTTCCTCGTGCGCTGAAAGAGCGGCGACGCGAGCGATCTGCTCCCGGTTCTCCACCGGGATCGCCATTGACCGCAGCTCCGACACCACGGCGTCGACTGCCTGCTCGATGCCGTCGCGCAGGCTCATGCCGTTGGCGCCGGCGGCAACGTTCTTGAAGCCGGTGCGAATCATTGCATCGGCCAACACAACTGAGGTGGTGGTGCCGTCACCCACGGCGTCATTGGTCTTGGAGGCCGCCTCTTTCACCAGTTGAGCGCCCAGATTCTGGTAGGGGTCGGGCAACTCGACCTCTTTGGCGATGGTCACGCCGTCGCTACAGACCACCGGGTTGCCGAACATGCGGCTGAGCATCACGTTACGGCCGCTGGGCCCCAGGGTCAGTCCCACCACCCGGCGCAATTGGCTCACGCCGAGCACCAGATTCAGCCGCGCTTCTTCTTCGAATGTTAGCTGCTTGTCTGCCATCTTAGGCTCCTTGAGATTTACTCACGTTAGAATATGCGATAGTCCTCGCGGATTGTCAACCGGGATCTCCCATCCGGTCACTCCGGCGGTCCGGATAACATGGTCTCCAGATCGGAAATCAGAACCGGTACGTCATCCTGCACCACTTCCCAAAGCCTGTTGCGGTTGATGGTGAAGAAACCGTGAACCAGCTGATTGCGCATAGATATGATTTCCGACCAACTGATCTGCGGATGCTGGATTCTAATGCCCTCGGTTACTTGGGATGCGGCCTCTCCGACTATCTCTACGACCTTGACCAGAGCGTAAAAGAACATCAGGTCATCGTCGAGGCTTGCTCGTGTCCGGCCTTGGGTGAACGACCGGGACACCCGAGCCGCGTGCAGCATGTGGCGCAGGAAAAAGATGTCGTCACGCCGCAAACAGCACTTCCGCTCCCACCAGAATTTCGTCGCGGTAATATTCGTTCAATTCATCCAGTGTGCGCAGGTCGGCATTGACGCCCCCGAACATGGACGCCAGTTCGTCCCGTATCCTGAACAAAGCAAAGTATCCGATCCGGCGGTCATCCTCGAAATCCGCCAGCAATTTGAGCTCGACATCCGGCAAGATGCGCCGCACGATTTCCAGATCGTAGGTGGCCAGCCAAGTAATCCCGTTCTTGCGGCAATACTCGGCCAGCTTTTCTTTGGACGCCGGTTCGGTCATGGTAATTGCTTTTTCTCCATCCGGGGCCTCGCTTCCAGGTTGCGCCATTGATGCCTCTAATTCCTCAAGGGCTTCATCCGTCTCATCCGCTTCGGCGGGACCCCGCGTACCGGTCGAATGGTCCAACGAAGAACCGGCTGTGTCATTCCCGGCCGCTTCCTCTTGTAGCCCGGCGCCCTTGCGGAGTAGCATCGCCGCGGTCTGATTGAGAGAGAGTCCTTCCTGTTCCGCTATCCGACGGATGCTGTCGGCTAGGGCGTCATCGAATCCTTCCACCGTCAGTTGATTCATGGCCTACCTCAATGTCAATCCTCTATATGCTGATCGTACCAGTCCCTATCGGAAAGGCCAATCCTGAACAGTCTCACGCCCTCCCTTCCCTCCGCATCCTCGGCCAACTCTTTAATCGTCAGGCCCAGCGCCGGGTGTTGCAGCGAGGGGGCCAGCTCCGCCAGCGGGATTAGGGCGAAGGCGCGCAGGTGTAGCCTCGGGTGGGGGATTTGCAGGTCGGGCTCGTCGAGAATCAGGCCGCCGTAGAGCAGGATGTCCACGTCGATGACCCGGGGGCCGAAGCGCGGGCCGGGCTGTCGTCCCAGCGTATCCTCGATTTCCTTGGCGCGCCGGAGCAACGGGTAGGGCTGTAGCGTGGTGACGATCTCGACCGCGCAGTTCAGGAAGTCCGGCTGGCCGGTCACTCCCCAGGGCGCAGTCTCGTAGAGCCGGGAGCGGCGGGAGACCCGGATGCCGCCGCCCGGCTCATCCAACATTCGCAGGGCTGACGCGAGGTTTTGGCGGCGCGGCTCCAGATTGCTCCCCAGCCCCAGATAGGCCAGGGTCGCGTCCTCTCGTGGAAGAAGACCCGGACGGGCCGGGTTCGGGCTAGGCTCAGCCATTCCAGCCCTCGGGCCGCCAGCCGCGGACCAAGGCATCGCTTACCCGGCAGACCCGCACCATCTCCTTTACGTCGTGAACCCTCACGATGTCCGCGCCCTCGGCGATGGCCAGCGCCACGGCGGCGGCGGTGCCTTCCACCCGCTGGTCCGGCGGCAGGCCGAGGAGCAGCCCCAGGGTGGACTTGCGGGACACGCCGACCAGCAGAGGCAGGTCGAGGGTCTTGAGACGTTTCAGGTTGCACAGGACTTCGATGTTCTGGTCGGGGGTCTTGCCGAAGCCGATGCCGGGGTCGATGATGAGGCTGTCTCGCGGCGTCCCGGCCCCGGTAGCCGTGTCGACGCTCTGCTCAAGGCTGCTCAGGATGTCGGTCATCAGGCAGTCGTACCGGGAGCCGCGCTGGTTGTGCATCAAGACCAGTCCGGCCCCGGCCTGCGCCGTAAGCATGGCCAGTTCCGGCCCTTGCTTCAGCCCCCAAACGTCGTTGATGATGCGGGCGCCGGCCGCCAACGCTCGCCCGGCCACCCCCGGCTTGTAGGTATCGACGCTGATGGGCAGGGTCACGCGGGACGCAATCGCTTCCAAGGCGGGCAGCAGGCGGGCCAACTCCTCTTCCTCCGGGACCGCCGCGTGTCCGGGCCGGGTGGACTCGGCGCCGATGTCCAGGATGTCCGCTCCGTCGTCTTGGAACCGCAGCGCCAGGTCGACGATGCCCGGAATGTTCCCGGCCAAGCCATCCCCGGAGAAGGAGTCAGGCGTGACGTTGATCACACCCATCACGTAGGTGCGCCGCCCCCAAGCCAGCCGTTCACCGCCGGCGACGGTTAAATCTGCGAAAGCGTTGCGCGTAGTGGGCATAACACTCTCGATTCTATCATCCCGTCGGCCCGCTCCCGGAAGGAAGCGCTAGGGTATAATCCTACAGGCGCCCGCAACCGGGACACGGCCCGCGACTGGTGTGCCGCGATTGGTCTAACGAAGGAGTCAGCGTGTGACGGCGGAAAAGAGGCAGATCGACGAACAACTGGAAGCCCTGGAGGAAATGCGGCGGCAGGCGCACCTCGGCGGCGGCCAGAACCGCATCGACCAGCAGCACAGCCGGGGCAAGCATACCGCGCGGGAGCGACTGGCCCTGCTGATGGACGACGGCACCTTCCGGGAACTCGACCCCTTCGTCACCCACCGCATCACCGATTTCGGGCTGGGCGACCGCAAGGTCTTGGGCGACGCCGTGGTCACCGGCTACGGCAAGGTCGAGGGACGGCAGGTATTCGCCTTCGCCCAAGACTTCACCGTGATGGGCGGGTCGCTGTCGGAAGCGGTGAGCCAGAAGATATGCAAGCTGATGGACCAGGCCTCCAAGTCGGGCTGCCCGGTGGTGGGCCTGAACGACTCCGGCGGCGCCCGCATCCAAGAAGGCGCGTTGAGCCTGGCTGCCTACGGCGACATTTTCTTACGCAACACCCTCTACTCGGGGGTGGTGCCGCAGATTTCGGTGATCGTCGGCCCGTCGGCCGGAGGCGCAGTCTACTCCCCGGCCATCACCGATTTCATTTTCATGGTCAAGGGCAACGGCCAGATGTACATCACCGGCCCCGACGTAATCAAGGCGGTCACGGGCGAGGAGGTGACCCACGAGCAACTGGGCGGCGCGGAACCCCACGCCACCCGTAGCGGCGTGGCCCATTTCGTCTACGAGACCGAGGAAGAGTGCATCAACGAGGTGCGCCACCTGCTTTCGTTCCTGCCCTCCAACAACGTCGACGACCCGCCGCTGGAGATGGCCGATGACCCTCCTGACCGGCGCGAGCCCGACCTGCGTTATATGGTGCCGGAGGAAGCCAACCGCCCCTACGACATTAGGGACGTGGTCTACAAGGTGGTGGACCATGAAGAGTTCATGGAGGTGCACCAGAATTTCGCTCCCAACGTGGTGGTCGGTTTCGCCAGGATGAACGGCCGCCCCGTGGGAATAATCGGCAACCAGCCGGCCTACATGGCCGGGGTGCTGGACATCGACGCCTCCGCCAAGGCCGCCCGCTTCGTGCGTTTCTGCGACTGCTTCAACATCCCATTGGTCACGTTCGTGGACGTTCCCGGCTTCATGCCCGGCGTCAACCAAGAGTACGGCGGCATCATCCGGCACGGGGCCAAGCTCATCTTCGCCTACGCCGAGGCGACCGTGCCCAAAGTTTCGGTGATCACCCGCAAGGCCTACGGCGGCGCTTACATCGTAATGAGCAGCAAGCACCTCCGGTCCGACATAAACCTGGCTTGGCCTTCGGCTGAGATCGCCGTGATGGGCGCGGAGGGCGCGGTCAACATCATCTACCGGGACGAAATCTCCAAGTCGGAAGAGCCGGACAAGACCCGGCAGGAGCTAATCCAGGACTACAAGCGGTTCACCACGCCCTACATCGCGGCGGCACGCGGCTTCCTGGACGACGTGATCGACCCGGCCGACACCAGGGTGCAGCTTATCCAGGCGCTCGACATGCTCCAAAACAAGCGGGACAGCCTGCCGTCCAAAAAGCACGGCAACATTCCGCTGTGACCGGGCCTCCCCGATATATCCAAGCCGTCCCCCGAAACGAGAGTAATGTCCCAGGAGTAATTCATGGAATTTGGCGTTTTCTACCAATTGCCTTGCTCGCCGGAGCAGTCTCCGGCATCGCGCATACAGGACACCATTGCCCAGGTGCAGGCCGCCGACCGGCTCGGCTTCGACTCCGCCTGGCTGGCCGAGCTGCATTTCAACCAGCGCTTCTCGGTGATGCCCGCGCCCTTGATGATCGCCTCCGCAATCGCTCAGACCACCGAGCGCATCCACATAGGCACGGCGGTACACCTCATGCCGTTGCACCAACCGATACGTTTAGCCGAAGAAGCGGCTACCCTCGACGTGCTGTCAGGCGGACGGTCGATCTTCGGTATCGGCCGCGGCGCTATCCCCGCCCACTTTCAGGGGTACGGTATAGACCAGGAACAGGCCCGCGACCGGTTCCTGGAGGGGCTGGAGGTCGTGCTTGGTCTCTGGAATGAGGAGAATTTCACCTACCGCGGGCGCTACTACAACGTGGAAGGGCTGACTATCGCGCCCTTGCCCATACAGCGGCCCCATCCGCCGGTCTACGTCGCCGCCAACAGCCCAGACACCTTTAACATCGTGGGGCAGTTGGGTCACAACATTCTGGTGGCCCCGACCATCGTCACCGTCCAGGGGGCGTTGACCGGCCTGGAGACCTACCGGGGTGAGCTGGAAGAAAACGGTCACGATCTATCCAAGCGCAAAGTCAACGTCACAGCCCACGTCAACGTCTCCCGGTCGGAGCAGCAGGCTCGGCAGGGATTCGAGCGAACCATCAACAACTACCTGGGCACCCTGCGCGGCGGCTCCGGGCGCGGCGCGGGACGGGCCCAGTCCCTGGACTACGAGACGGTGCTGGACGAGTTCGCGGCGGTAGGCACGCCCGAGCAGGTGGCCGAGAAGCTGCACAAGTTCAAGAATATTTATGACCCTGACGGTTTCATCTGCTGGTTCAATACCGGCGGAATGTTGAACCAGGACGAGGTGTTGGAGTCTATGGAGCTGTTCGCCAGCGAGATAATACCCGATTTTAGGAGGTGACCGTGGCCTCAATGGAGTCGCTCTTCGAGCGTCAGCGAAAGCGACAGGCGGAGCTTGACGCTCCCCTGGCCGAACGTATGCGGCCCCGCACCTTCGAGGAGTTCGTCGGCCAAGAGCAGACCGTGGGCCGCGACCGGGTGCTGTTCCGGGCCATCGCGGCCGGACGGCTGCCGTCGTTCATTCTCTGGGGCCCTCCCGGCACCGGGAAGACGACCCTGGCCCGTCTCGTCGCCACATCCACCGAGGCCGCGTTCGAGCCGGTCAGCGCCGTCACATCCGGCGTGGCCGATCTGCGGCGCATCGTGGCCGAGGCCCGCGAACGACAGGTATGCACCGGCAGTCGACCATCCTGTTCGTCGACGAGATTCACCGCTTCAACAAGGCGCAACAGGACGTCATCCTACCCCACGTCGAGAACGGGACTATCACCTTCATCGGGGCCACCACTGAGAACCCATCGTTCGAGGTTATCGCGCCGTTGCTGTCCCGCAGCCGCGTGTTCGCCCTGCAAAGCCTGAATCCCGAGCAGGTCGAGACCATCGTCCGGCGGGCCATCGGCGACCGGGAACGCGGTCTGGGGGAAATGAGCGTGGTCGTCGAACCGGACGCCCTGGAGCACTTGGTCAATGTTTCCAACGGCGACGCGAGGATCGCCCTCAACGCTCTGGAGACCGCCGCCTACGCTACCGCGCCCGGCGCCGATGGCGGTCGGCGCATCGGCTGGGACATCATTGCCGACGCACTGCAACGCCGGTCACCGATCTACGATAAGGCTGGTGAGGGGCATTACGACACCATATCCGCCTTTATCAAGTCGGTGCGCGGCTCGTCCCCCGACGGCGCTCTGTACTGGCTGGCCCGGATGATCGAGTCGGGAGAGGACCCGTTGTTCATCGTCCGGCGGCTGGTGGTGCTGGCCGCCGAGGACATCGGGCTGGCCGAACCGCAAGCGTTGGCCGTGGCCGTGGCCGCCCAGCAGGCGGTCCACTTTCTGGGGATGCCGGAAGGCCGGATTCCGCTGGCGGAGGCGACGGTCTACCTGGCCGCCGCGCCCAAGAGCAACTCGGCCTACATGGGCTTGGAGCAAGCCCTGGACGACGTGAGGCGGATGCCCAACGACCCGGTTCCGCTGCATCTCCGCAACGCGGTGACCGGACTGATGCGGCAGATGGGCTACGGCAAGGACTACAAATACTCCCACGACTACGAAGGCCACTTCGTCGAGCAGGACTTCTTGCCGCCCGCGCTAAAGGACCGCCGCTATTACCGCCCCGGCCAGGAAGGCGCAGAGAAGGAGATGGCCGACCGGCTGGAAGGGTGGTGGGCAGATTCTGCGGATAACCCTGAATCTCTTTCAGAGTGAGTCGGGATGACCAATAGCTTCCTCAAAAGAGGGTTGTCCCTGACCTTCTCCCTTCGGGCTTTTGCAATAGCTGGAGTGGCAGCGCTTTTGGTGCAGCAGGCCGCTTGTGAGCCTGGGCCGGCGACACCGGTCCCGGCTTTGACCCCAGCTCCAGACTCTACAAGCACGCCGACCCCGCTCCCGACCGAACTAGCCGACTTCAAACGGGTCGACCTCGACCCGGAATACCCGCCTTGGAATCGACACGGCGACGATTACGTTACCGTCGGACCCGATGGCGAGGTGTATTCGGTGAACATCGAGACTGGAGAAAGGGTTCAACTCACCAACGACGGCCATCGGAAGCGAAGTCCAGCTCTGTCGGATGATTATTTGGCCTGGATAGACCAGCGCCGACAGATCGAGATACCCGACGAGGATCCCCGGCCCTCCGACGATATATTCGTGCTGGATTTGGCCACGGGCGAGCAGAAGCGGATCAGCGAAGAGCCCGGACGGCGTTACGGCTTACGGATTTCCGGCCACCGGCTGGTGTGGCAGGACAACAGGAACGAGCTTGAAGGGCACTACACCGACTTCGACATCTACGCCTATGACCTGAGTTCGGGCGAGGAGATTCCGGTGGCTGTGGCGCCGGGTTCACAGCAAGGCCCGGTGGTCGATGGCGACGTGGTGGTCTGGGCAGATAACCGGAACAGCCCTCTGTCGGGGGCGCCGAATCGTAGCCTTCCGAGTCCAGGATGCGGAAACTGCCCGGAAAACAGGTTTGACATTTACTCCTATGACTTCAATACCGGCGAGGAGCGGGTGTTGGTCGAGACCGGTTATTTCAACGCGACTCCGGCCCTCTACGGGGAGCATTTGGGTTGGTTGGCATTTCATCCGCAGCAGCCGCGGGCGATAAAGCTTCTAAATCTGACCACCGGAGATGAGCGCACAGTTGCCCAAGACCCACGTATCTCTACCGGACTGTCAATCTCCGATGAATTTGTGGTCTGGACCGTGAGGTGGCCCTGCGACGTGAGGCCGTCCCCTCACCCGGACTATACGGGCGTTTACGCTCAGGGCCTGGAATCCGGCGAGATCTGGAAGCTGTCGGACTACATCGAACCCCAGGCCTTCGTGCGCGGCAACGTCGTGTTTGTGTTGGAGCGATGCTTCGGGATTCGGCGGGCCTACGCCATATTTCTCGACTGATCCACTTCCGCAGTAAGGTACACTAAGGTTATGCCCAAAGCAGCGACGAAAATACCGGTCGTGTGGAAAACCAGAAAGTCCGTGGCCCACCGGCTTCTTGGCGAAGCCGGCGTACCTCTGCTCGACCAATTGCTGGCGGAAACCCAGGGCGTGGCGAAAAACGCAGGTGGCCTCTCCAGAAGATCAAAGTCGACCATTAGGAAGACCCGGAGGAAGACTGGGAGTACATGCTGCTGATCCTGGACTTCGACTGCCCCCAGCCCAAGGCGCTAAAGCTGTGGACAAATTACCTGAATCAGATTGTCAGCGGCATGGAAGAAGGAATGGAGGGCGACGCGAAGGACATTTTCACCAAGAAGATCTACTATGACTTCGAGAGCGGGTCGTAGTTTCGGAGCCATCACCCCGTCATTGTACCTCGCTCTGGCTGTTGAACTCGCGGAGAGGCAGGATGGGGAGCGCGACGTTCCGCAGTAGACCGGGCGTACTACGCGGCATTTTTGACGGTCAGGGATACGTTAGTCGATAAGGGTTATGCGAACTTTGCTTCAAGATCGCAAGCACATGTCCAAGTTGCCGAGGCGTTAAACCAGCTCACCCGGGAAATGGCCCAAAGACTGGCCATTCTAAGACGGTCTCGGAATAGGCTCACTTACCAAACAGTGCGAACGACCCTTCAGCCCCGATATTCCTTATCCGAACTAATTGAGTCCACCTGAGCTGTGATCGAAGCGGTGCAGGCATTACCAGCCAACCCACGATAGTCAACTTCCGTGGGTTGCCCCACTCAGGTCGACCACCTCCGCGCCTGTAACTGCCGCCAGGTCCTCGGGCGTGATCATGATTTCTTGGCCCCAGACGCCGGCGCCCACGCCCAGGGCTTCTTCCTCCATCAGGCAGGCGTCTACTATGGAGCGGAAGCCCGGCGGCTGCCAGTGAAAGGGCGGGATGGAGCCGACTTCGTAGCCGGTGATCTCTTTCACCCGGTCCGGGTCGGCCAGCTTGATGTTGCGGGAACCCAGGGCTTTCTTCAAGCGGCCGGAGATGGCTGACTTGTCGCCGCCCAGCATTACCAGGGCGTGTTCACCGGAGCCGGTGGTGAATATGAGGGTCTTGACCATCTGGGCCTCGGAGCAATCCAAGGCCCGGGCCACGTTGGCCGCCCCCTTTTCCGTGTCTGCTGGGAAGGACAGCCGTAGGTAGGGGATACCGCGTTCGTCCAGGAAACGATGGGCGGGCAGGTCCATCTAGCCGCCGAATGTCTGGAGAGCAGACAGAATGGGTGAACCGTGGAATACGTGGTCGCGCAAAATGGCGTAGATTACGTGGCCAACGGCAATGGCCAAAGCCAAGACAGCAACCCGCCGGGTTGTAACCACCGGACGCCCGCTCCCGGATTCCACTACGTCGCCTTGACGCTCCGGGGCCATCAGCCTGCCAGGGCCGCGATAACGTCTTCCGACTGGACCACCTCCGCTTGGCGGGGAAACAGACGCCCGGTGAGAAACTCGTGGACTTCCGGGTCGGAGTCCGAACAGCAGTCCTCGACCACGAAGAGATTGTAGTCCAGGTCCGACGCATAGCGCAGAGTCGAGAGCACCACCCCGCTGGTGGCGTAACCCAGTATGATCAGGTTGTGGATGTCGTTGGCCCGCAACACCACGTCCAAGCCCGTGCCGTATAGGGCGTTCACCCGGTGCTTGCCCACTACCACCTCGCCTTCGATGGGTTGCACGGCGGGGTGAATCACCGCCAGCGGGTCGAACACCGCTGGCTGACCGGAGGCCTTGCGCTGGCTGAAGGTCTTGTTGCGGGCGCCTATTTCCACGTAGCCCGGCCGGAACACAGTGGCGCAGTAGCACACCAAGACTCCGGCGTCACGGGCGGCCTGTTGCAGGGCGACGGTTTTGTCCACCACTCCCCGTTCCACGGCGTGGGGCACCGTGTTCATCATTTCCGCGTAGAAGTCGGCGATCAGGAGGGCAGTTGAGCTTGGCTCAATGGTTATGCTAGTCATGGCGCGTACCGTCATTGGCCTACAGGTAGGATTACGGGCAAACTTCCCGTCGTGTTTTGATGTTGGCGCAGCTAACTTTCCGATTGCAGGCGGCGCAGTTGCTCCCGGAGCCGCTCATTTTCCGCCTCGGCGTCCAGCCGGGCTTGGCGTTCCTGTCTCCAGTTCTCCAGATAGGTCCCGGTTGCCGGGTCGTAGAATCTCGGCCAGCCCTCGTCCCAGCACAGGCTGAGTTCCAGAACCTCGCTGTACCCTTTCAGAATGCCGTCGGGTTCGGCGGTCAGATCAATGGGCTGGTAGACGCCGTGGACCAAGCGGTCGCCGGCCAGCGGACGGCCGTGGTAACGGCCGCCGGTGGGGTCGAAGCGCCAGTATTCGGGGACTCCGATCCGGGCGTAGATGCCGGGTTTCCGGTTTACGTCCACGCGGGAAGTGCTTTCCGAGGCGACTTCCAGCGCCCAGTCCGGAGGTTTACCCACTTCCCAGGGCAGGTAGAGCTTGCGCGGGCGGATGGCCTCGGCATCGACGCCAAAGGCCAGGTACACATCCGGAGCGACGCGAACGTTGAGGTTTCCAGGGTCGTAGCAGATATTGGTCTCGAAGTCGAGAAACACATCCGGGCGGCGACCGAAGTCGGTGAAGCGAGCGTATAGGAGATTGAGAACGGCAACTATTTCGCGGTTTTGTTCCATGTGGTCGGGCGGCAACTCCTTCTCGTCGGGATTGAAATCGAGGCTGGCATAGTCGATTTCGCCCTGCCGACGGTAGGGGAGCATCGTGAATATAGTTGCTTTGGTAGTCATCGCTGGCCTCGGAGTGGCCCCGTGTGATTGTGTCGGCAGTATATCAAATCGCCCGGCGTCTCATTGACGGCGTTTACTTGCTCGCCCGCAGTTCCCGGACGGCCGTGGACGTTCGCGAGAGGGCCTCTTCGATGTCCTCGCCGCTGATGTGCCGGTGGGTCACCATGCGTATGGACTGTTTGCCGGGGTAGGAGACCTTGACGTTCTCCCGCTCCAGCGCCGCGATCATATCGGCGGCGGTTCCCAGCTTTGGGTCTACGTCGAAGAAGACGATGTTGGTCTGGATTTGCTCCGGGTCGACGCTCAACCCGTCGATGTTGGCTAGGCCGTGGGCCAAACGCCGGGCGTTTTGGTGGTCTTCCGCCAGCCGGTCCACCATGGTGTCCAACGCCACCAGACCGGCGGCAGCCAGCACTCCCGCCTGCCGCATCCCGCCGCCGAGCATCTTGCGCCAGCGGCGGGCCTTGTCGATGAATTCGTGGGA
Organism: Dehalococcoidia bacterium; assembly: GCA_965197575.1. Classification (GTDB taxonomy): domain Bacteria; phylum Chloroflexota; class Dehalococcoidia; order Lucifugimonadales; family UBA3495; genus VXOI01. Next base: position 2,160,050 of record OZ240214.1, on the reverse strand, counting down.
GCCTACTAACACCGAACCAACTGGGCAACTCAGGGACTTGGAGAGGCAGAAGCTAAGGTCGTCGACCTCTCGCACCAGTTCCGACGCCGGCACCTCCAGCGCAATGGCTGCGTTGAAAATCCTTGCGCCGTCCAAGTGTACCGGTACGCCCGCGTCGTGGGCCACGTCGCAGACCGACTTCGTGTCCTCCGGGGTGAGAACCCCGCCGCTGCAACGGTTGTGGGTATTCTCCAGGCAGACCATGCTGGTGTTGGGGAAGTGCAGGTTCCCCTTGGGGCGGATGGCCTCGGCCACGTGGTTTGGGTCCAGTCGCCCCTGAGAGTCGTTGGGCACCAGCCGGGTCTGCACCCCGGCAAGGGCGGCTTGGCCCGCCGATTCGTTCCAGAACATGTGGGCCTGATCGCCCATCACGATCTCGTCGCCGTGGCTGCTGTAGGCCAGGGTGGAGATGAGATTGCTCATGGTGCCGCTGGAGGTGAGCAACCCCGCTTCCTTGCCCAGAATCGCGGCGGCCCGTTCCTGTAGCTCGTTGATGGAAGGGTCTTCGCCGAAAACGTCGTCGCCCACCTCGGCGGCGGCCATAGCTTGGCGCATCTCGCCGGTGGGTTGGGTAACGGTGTCACTGCGTAAGTCGATCAGCTTCATGGTTTCCCCTCATTTACTTACTTTGTTTGTTGGACTCGCTTCTATTACAGGCGGTGGATTCTATAGCCATGGGGCCTAACCGATGCAATGAATCCTATTCCCTCGAAGTCGTCCAGCACCGTGAGCACGTCTCGCAGGACCCTATTCACTAAGTCAATTTGCTCTTCGCGCAAGCGGAGCGAAACCAACGACGGTTCCGTAAATCCGGAGTGGACGATGATCTCCGCGAAATCCAAATCGTACGACAGGACTGCCCGCCGAAGCTGGATCGCTGTTGCTACAATCTCCTCGTCGTCGGCATCGGGGGGCAGGACATCAGGCACACTGACCACATCGTGCCCTCGTTCGTTGAGGAAGTCGACCGTTTTCGGTGAGATATGAACGTCCGCGATCAGCCTCATTTAGTAGAGTTCGTAGTGTTCACCGCTGGCCAGCCAGGAACCGTAAGCAGCACATGCGTAGACATCCTGAAGTTCGAGAATAGGGTAATCGCTAACAATATCTTGGGCGCTCTGACCGCCACCCATGAGCTTGAGGACGAATTCGGCGGTGATTCTGGTGCCTTTGACGCGGGCCTTGCCGAAACAGATTTTGGGGTCGACTTCTATTCTCTCGAATCTCATATGGTGAGTATAGGCGAACGAATCAATGCTCTCAAGGAGACGATTGTACGCCGGGCGCCGTGCTACTCGCTTGCCAATGGCGTGTGGCGTCTCCTAAGATGGAGTCGGTCATTGACCAAGTTGCCCCCGCAGGAGTTGGCCGTGCGTCAGAGCGCCGTTTCTTTCGAGACTGTTGGACTTAGCTTTGAGGGCGTGGTGGCCCAGCCCGACGCCACCGGCGGCCCTTGGCCCGGCGTCGTTATTTGCCATCCCCATCCTCAGCACGGGGGGTCGATGGACAACAACGTCGTGCTGGCGTTGGCGCTGGGGCTGGCCGAGGAAGGTTTTGTAACCCTGCGCTTCAACTTCCGGGGCGTCGGCGGCAGCCAGGGCGAACATGCCCAGGGCGAGCTGGAATACCAGGAGGCGCTGGGCGCACTCGACCTGATCAAGGCCTGGCCCGACACCCGCGGCAAGACCGGGCTGATCGGCTACTCTTTCGGCTCCGGCGTCATTTTGAGGCACGAAGAGTTGCAGAAGGAGGCCGACGCTCTCACGCTGGTCTCCCCCGCCCTGCGTTACATCACCGACACCCCTCTCAAGGCTGGCAAGAAACCCGCCTTGATCGTGACCGGCGACCGCGACCGGCTGGTGGAGTCGGAGAAGCTGGAGGAGGAGTTGGCTTCCTTCTCGCAGGCCCCGGAATGCCAGGTCTTCGACGGCGTCGACCACTTCTGGTATGGACACGAGGGGCGCTTGGTGCCGGAAGTGGCGCGCTTCTTCATTGAGCAGTTGAAGTAACCCTCGATGCCCCCAGCAACAGAATCCCCCGGCTGTGAGGGAACGGCCGCCGCTTCAATCAGGGGCCCCATATACCGGGACCTGGTCTTGATTCAATTGGCCGGCCTGGTTTTCCTGATCGACCAGTTCTCCAAGTACCTGGTCACGGAGTTCCTGGCCTATCGCGAGTCCTTTCCCACCGAAGGCTTCCTGCGCATCACACACACGTTCAATACGGGCAGCGCATTCGGGTTATTTCAGGGGCAGAATACCCCGCTTATCCTGGTTTCCGTGGTTGGCATTGCCGTGCTGGTACTGCTCTACCGCAGCCAAAGCCTGCCGACGGCGTGGCTGCGTCTCAGCCTAGGGTTGCAGTTGGGTGGAGCGGCGGGCAACCTGATCGACCGCCTGCGCTTGGGCCATGTGACCGACTGGGCCGACGTTGGGCCGTGGCCGGTGTTCAACCTAGCGGATGCCTCGATAGTAACCGGGCTGATCATCCTGGCTGGGCTGTTCTTGATGAACGACCGGTCGCGGGCCGGACAGCCAGCCGTCATGGTCTCTCACAAAACGGCTGCCTACAACTGGTGCCCGGTGTGCGACGGCGAGATGCGCGCTATCTCCGTCGGCTGGCGGTGTACCACCTGCGGCGTCCGCGAGCGGCTTCTCCCGCTGCCTGCCTCCCAATCCAGCGGTCTGGACGACCCGCTCGGATGAGCCGCGACGCCCGGTACGACCTGCAGGTGGCGGACTCGGAGGCCCGGCTGGACCAATACCTGGCCGCGCTGGAGTTGGGGCTGACCCGCAGCCGGTTGCAGCGGTTGATTACCGACGGGCACGTCACAGTGAACGGCGACGCGGCCCGGCCTTCCCACAAAGTGAGGCGCGGAGACCGCGTTTCCCTGCGGGTGCCTCCGCCCCGTCCGACCGGGGTGGAAGCCCAGGACGTTCCGGTATCGGTCGTCTACCAAGACGCGGAGTTGGTGGTCATCGACAAGCCGGCCGGCTTGTCGGTGCATCCTGGGCCGGGCCATCCCGACCGGACGCTGGTCAACGGGCTGCTGGCGCTGTGCCCCGACATCCAGGGCATCGGCGGAGAGATCAGGCCGGGAATCGTACACCGCCTCGACAAGGACACGTCTGGCTTGATGGTGGCGGCCAAGACGGAACGGGCCCACGGCCACCTGTCGGCGCAGATCAAGGAGCGTACCGTTACCAAGGGCTACCTCGCTCTCGTCCGGGGAGCGCCGTCGCCTGCGGAAGGGGTGGTCGATGCCCCGGTGGGACGGCACCCGCGCCACCGCACCCGGATGGCCGTGGTGGTTGGCGGCAGAGAGAGCCGCACCAGCTACCGGGTCGCGGAGCGCTTGGGTGACTTCAGCCTGCTCCAGCTTTACCTCCACACCGGGCGCACCCATCAAATCCGGGTCCACATGGCCCACCTCGGCCATTCGCTCGTTGGCGACGCGGTCTACGGCAAGCGCAGCCCGCTGCTTGACCGGCACTTCCTTCACGCCAACCACCTGGCCTTCGACCACCCGGTAACCGGGGAACGACTCGACCTGCGCTCCTCTTTGCCCCCGGAGTTGGCGCAGTTCCTGGACTCGATTAGATTGTGAAACGTGTTACAATGTTTTTCAGAGTGCCACCCACCAATCCAAAGGCAACGACGGAGAGCTAGCGTTGGCCGCCCAAGTCCGCGTTAGATACGCCCCAAGTCCTACTGGCCAGCCCCACATCGGCAACATCCGAACGGCTCTTTTCAACTGGCTTTTCGCCCGCCACCACGGCGGCAAGTTCATCGTGCGCATCGAGGACACCGACCAAGGTCGGCTGGTGCCCGGTGCTGTCGATTCCATCCTAGACGGCTTGCAGTGGCTGGACATCGACTGGGACGAAGGCCCGCGGGTCGGCGGCCCTTTCGGCCCCTACGTGCAGTCGGAACGGCTGGAGGTCTACCAGCAACTGGCCGCCCGGCTGGTGGAGCAGGGCCAAGCCTATCCTTGCTACTGCACCCGCGAGCAGTTGGAACGCACCCGGCAGGAGCAGCGTTCGGCCCGCAGCGGCTGCAATTGCCGCGACTTGAGCGACGGCGAGAAGGCCCGGTTGTCCGCCGATACCGAGTCGCCGGTCATCCGTTTCGCCATGCCCACCGTCGGCTTGACGCGAGTCCACGATCTGGTCCGGGGCGACGTGGAGTGGCGCAACGAGCTTCAGGACGATTTCATCATCCTGAAGTCCGACGGCTTCCCCACCTACCACTTGGCCGTGGTGGCCGACGACCACCTGATGGAGATCAGCCACGTGATGCGGGCCGAAGAGTGGCTGCCGAGCACCCCCCGGCACTTGCAGCTCTTCCGGGCCTTGGGCTTCGACCCGCCGGAGTTCGCCCATCTGCCGATGATTGTAGGCCCCGACCGGGCCAAGCTCTCCAAGCGTCACGGCGCGGCCTCGATTTGGGAGTACGAGGAACAGGGCTACCTGCCCGATGCGTTGCTCAACTTCATGGTGCTCTTGGGCTGGTCGCTGGACGACAAGACCGACGTGACCCCCTTGCAGACGGTGATCGACAACTTCACCCTCGGCCACGTTACCAAGTCCGCCGCCATCTTCGACCAAGACAAGCTGCTCTGGATGAACGGCGTCTACATCCGGGAGCTTTCCGCCGAGGACCTGGCTGGCTGGCTGGCGCTCTATCTCGAACGGCATCTGCCGCCGGACTGCCTTCCCTTGGACCGGGACTACCTGCTCCGTATCGCGCCGTTGGTGCGGGAGCGCCTCAAGCGTTTCGACGAGGCCGCGGAGATGACCGCGTATTTCTTCAGCGGCCAGCAAGAATACGCCCCGGCCATTCTGGTGCAAAAGGGGATGGACCGCGACACCACCCTCGGGGCGTTGGCGGCCACTCTGGATGAACTGCGCTCCACCGGGGATTTCGGCCACGAGCGCTTGGAAGAGATGCTCGGCGAGACTGGCCAACGGCTGGAGTTGACCCGGCGGCAGTTCTTCGGCCTTCTGCGGGTAGCGGCCACTGGCCGGACGGTATCGCCCCCATTGTTCGAGACAATGGAGGTGCTGGGCAAGGACCTGATTTTGAGCCGATTCGAGACCGCAGTAGAACGGCTGAGACTTTCAACGGTGAAGTAGCCATGACCCAAGCGGAGTCCCCGGCGTCGGCCGACTTCGTTCGCGCCATCGTGGCTGAAGATGAACGGAGCAACAAGTTCGGCGGCGTCGTGATCACCCGGTTCCCACCCGAACCCAACGGTTACCTGCACATCGGCCACGCGAAGTCGGCGTGCTTGAACTTCGGGCTGGCCAAGGAAATGGGCGGCCACTGCAACCTCCGGTTCGACGACACCAACCCGACCAAAGAGGACGTCGAGTACGTCCAGTCCATCCAGGAAGACGTCCGTTGGCTGGGCTGGGACTGGGGCGACAACCTGTTCTTCGCTTCCGACTACTTCGAGCAGCTTTACGATATGGCCGTCGACCTCATCCGCAAGGGCAAAGCCTACGCTGACGACCTCACGTTTGACGAAATCCGGGAGTACCGGGGCACTCTCACCGAGCCGGGCCGGGAAAGCCCCTACCGCAACCGGCCCGTCGGCGAGAACCTGGACCTGTTCACCCGGATGCGGGCGGGCGAGTTCGCCGAGGGCAGCCGGGTGTTGCGCGCCAAAATCGACATGGCCTCGCCCAACCTGAACCTGCGCGACCCGGTCCTTTACCGCATCCTCAAGGCTTCCCACCACCGCACCGGCGACGCTTGGGAAATCTACCCGATGTACGACTTCGCTCACGGGCAGTCCGACTCCATCGAGGGCGTCACCCACTCCATCTGCACCCTGGAGTTCGAGGGTCACCGGCCGTTGTACGACTGGTTCCTGGAAGAGTTGGAAATCTTCCATCCCCAGCAGATCGAGTTCGCCCGCCTCAACCTCACCCACACCGTACTAAGCAAGCGGCGGCTGATTCAATTGGTCGAGGGGGGCTACGTCCGGGGTTGGGACGACCCGCGGATGCCGACGCTCTCCGGCCTGCGCCGCCGGGGATACACGCCCGAGGCGGTGCGGGCCTTCTGCGACCGCATCGGCGTGGCCAAGCGCGACAACACCGTGGACATAGCCCTGCTGGAACACACCCTGCGGGAGGACCTGAACCAGCGCGCTCCCCGGGTGATGGCGGTGCTCGACCCGTTGCGGGTGGTGATCGAAAACTACCCGGAGGGGCAGGTCGAGGAGATCGAGTCGGGCAACAACCCTGAAGACCCGGAGATGGGCAGCCGGATGCTTCCCTTCTCCCGCACCATATACATCGAGCGGGACGACTTCGCCGAGGACCCGCCGCCCCGGTTCTACCGCTTGTCCCCCGGGCGCGAGGTGCGGCTAAAGGACGCCTACTACGTGACCTGCACCGGCGTGGTCAAGGACGAGGCCACCGGGGAAGTGGTGGAGTTGCGCTGCACCTACGACCCGGACACCAAGGGCGGCACCTCCGCCGACGGAAGGCGGGTGCGGGGCACGTCTCATTGGGTGTCGGAAGCCCACTGCCTGACTGCCGAGGTACGAATCTACGACCACCTGTTCACGAAAGAAGACCCGGACGACGTGCCCGAAGGCGGGGTCTTCACCGACAACATCAATCCCGACTCACTTCGGGTCTTGAGGTCGGCGAAAGTAGAGCCAAACCTGGCCGACGCCAAGCCGGGCGACCGGTTCCAGTTCCTGCGGCAAGGCTACTTCTCCCTAGACCCCGACTCCACTGGCGACTCGATGGTCTTCAACCGCACCGTAGCCCTCCGCGACACTTGGGCCCGCCTGCGCGGCTCCTAGCCTCCTCCCCGGCTTTTCCCGGACCTGGTCACCTGCACAAAAACAGGCGGTGCAGTTGGCTGCGGTGATTGATCCCCATAATCTCCGCATCTTCGGGGCGAATATTTTGCTTCCTGCGGTGATTGAAACTTATAATATCCGCATATGGTGCGGCGATTGTATATTCACGAACTGCCGGAATGGCCCCGCCTCCACTGGCGACAGGAGGGCTTGGTCGACCATTTAGCTACGGTCCGGCACCGACAAGGCCGGCTATTAGGTCGCATGGGAGCACTTGGCTTCGATCTTCGTCAGCAAGCGATGCTCGAGACGCTGACCGATGACGTGGTACAGAGCAGCGGGATCGAGGGCGCAATATTAGACGGGGACCAAGTCCGGTCCTCTGTCGCCCGTCGTCTTGGGATGGACATTGGCGGCCTGACAAGCACGGACCGCAACGTTGAAGGCATCGTCGAACTAATGCTGGACGCAACGGTGAACTATACTGAGCCTCTCACGACGGACCGCCTTTACGGTTGGCATGCTGCGCTGTTCCCCACCGGGTGGAGTGGCCTGAGACGGATCACGGTGGCCGGATGGCGCGATGGAGCCACCGGACCGATGGAGGTCGTCTCGGGCCCCATCGGCCGGGAGCATGTCCATTTTGAGGCTCCGCCGGCAGCGAGGCTCCAGCGGGAAATGGATATTTTCCTGGACTGGTTCAACGTGCCGGACGCAACTGACGAGGTACTCAGGGCCGGACTGGCCCATCTCTGGTTCATTACAATCCACCCTTTTGACGACGGCAATGGTCGCATTGCAAGGGCTATAGCAGACATGACCCTGGCCCGCTCCGAAAGCACTCCACAGCGCTTCTACAGCATGTCGTCTCAAATCCGGCAGGAACGGGCTGCCTACTACAACGTCCTGGAACGGACGCAGAAGGGGACTGCGGATGTTTCTGAGTGGATGAATTGGTTCGTAGCCTGCCTGGGACGGGCCATAGACAACGCCGAGACGACTCTCAATTCGGTGTTGGAGAAGGCGCGATTCTGGCAACGAATCGCGAGTCTCTCAATCAATGAGCGGCAGAGACTTGTGATCAACCATCTTCTGGACGATTTCCAAGGCAGACTAACTACATCCAGATGGGCGAGGATGGCGAAATGTTCGCAGGACACCGCTCTGCGCGACATCATGCACCTCATCGAATGCGGTGTGCTGCTGCGAAACCCTGAGGGGGGGCGGAGCACCAGCTACGGGCTTGTCAAATGAGGACTCCGTCAGGAACCAACCGTCCCATCCCGCCTTGCAATGGAAACAGACCGGGACCTGATCGGCCTGGACTTGGAACTGCGCTACAACGGTTTTGAATCCGCTTTTTAGTCCCCGGCTGACGCCCCCGCCGCTACGGTCTGGTAACGCCCCGAGTATTTCTTCTCGTTGATGGTGAAGGCCGAGAGCGAGGCTGGAATGAGCAGCGAGCCAGCTATCACGAAGGGGATGAAGTAGGAACCCGTAGCGTCGAATAGAATTCCGGCCAACAGGATGCTGCAGAATGCGCCGACCTGGTGGCACAGGAAGGAGACCCCCGCTATCGTGGCCAGGGCCCTCAGCCCGTAGACGTCGGCGGTCAAAGACGTGGTGACCGGCACGCTGGCGATCCACGAAAAGCCGGCCAGGGTGGCGAAGACCCAAAGGCTTAAGACTCCGGGAGAACCCATCCAGGCGAGCCAGGGCACCGGTATGGCGGCGACGCCCATCTGGACGGCCACCAAGCCCCCGATCAGTGCGGAGTAAGCAATACATCGCACGAAATAGACCGCCGCCAGAACGTTCTTCCGCCCGAAGCGGTCGGCCAATATACCACCGCCTATGCCGCCCACCACGTTCAATCCCATCATGTACCCGAAGACGATTCCGGCTGTCGTTGCCGAAACTCCCACGTGTTCTTGTGCGTAGGGTACGAAGTGGATGCTTATGATGCCGACGGTTACTCCGCATACCGTGTATGAGGCCGACAGGTGCCAGATGGGACGGGAGGAAAAGGAGCGCCACCATTCGTCGACCTCGAAGAGGCCGCGTCGGCGTTCCACGGACGCATCCGTTGCCGTGGCCGGTTCGCCGTCGGGTTGGAGACCCATGTCGGAAGGGCGGCTCCTGAGAAACATGAACGACAGCGGCAGCGCCAGCCCCATTACGATGATTCCCAAGAAAGCCCAGGAGACGCGCCAGTTGGTCAGTTCCATCAAATAGGCGTTGAGAGGCACCAGCAACAGACTGCCCACGGAGGAGCCGGCCACCACCAATCCCAGCACCGTAGTCCTACGACGCCAGAACCACCGGGTCAGCAGCGGCCCCAGGGTGCCGGTGGAAGCGCCGCTCATCGCGGTAGACAGGACGAAGCTGAACAGGAAAATCAGGAACAGGACGTGGAAGGTCAGAGCCAGGACCGCGGTGGACACACCGGCCACCGCCAGGCTTATAAGTATCACGCGGCGCGAGTTGTAGCGGTCGAACAGGTGGCCGACCAAGGGTTGGGTAACGCCGTTCATCAGGTGGCCCAATCCCCCGGCCACGGCAATCGTGGTCCGGCTCCACCCGAACTCTTCGCTCATCGGAATGACGAAGACCCCGAACCCGTTCCGGGCCCCGGTGGTCACCGCCGCGATGAACATCGCCGTGGCGAGAACGTACCATCCGTAGTAGATTCCGGGCCGGGCTGGTTGGCTTTCAGTCATGGAAGATAGAAGTCACTATGGGGCGATTACTTGGCAGCGTAGAGCTAATCTCAGGCGGCGGCCGCTTGATAGCGAACGGAATACTTCTTCTCATTGATAGTAAAGGCCGACAGCGCGGCCGGGAACAGCAGCGCCCCGGCGATGGCAAAGGGCAGCGTGTAGGAGCCGGTCACGTCGTAAAGTATCCCGGCGAAGTTTATGCTGGCGAACGCTCCCACCTGGTGGCAGAGGAACGAGACGCCGGCGATGGTGGCCAAGGACCGCAGCCCGTAGACGTTCGCAGTGAGGGACGTGGTAACCGGCACGCTGGCAATCCAGGAGAACCCCGCCAGAGTGGCGAATATCCAGAGACTCATCTCTCCGGGGAAGACCAGCAATAGCATATAAGCCAGGCCCCGCACGAAGTAGACAGTGCCGAGGATGTTCTTTTGTTGGAACCGGTCGGCCAGCGTGCCAGCTCCAATACCGCCCACCACGTTTAGCGCCATCATAAACCCGAAGATAGTGGCGGCCCTGGTCGCGGAGAGCCCCAGGTCCTGTGCGTAGGGGATGAAGTGTATGGATATGATGCCGGTGGTCACCCCGCAGACCGTGTAAGCCGCCGACAATTGCCACATGGGCGCGGACCGGAATGAATCTCGCCACCCGTCAACTTCGAACAGTCCGCGCAATCTCCCCACGGGAGCGCCGCCGGAGTCGCTGCTACCGGCTCCGCCGTCGGGTTCGAGACCCATTTCCTCGGGTCCGCTCCGCAGCAAAATGAAAGCCAATGGCGTGGCGAAAACCAGCACGATCCCGCCCAAGACGACCCAGGTAATCCGCCAATCGGTCAACTCCAGCAGGTAGGCTGAGAAGGGCACCAGGATCAAGCCGCCGATCGAAGATCCGGCCACGATCATCCCCATCATCGTGGTCCGCCTTCGCACGAACCACCGGGCCAGCAACGGCTGCAGGGTGCCGATGGATGCCCCGCTCAACCCCGTAGAGAGAACGAATCCGAACAGGAACGCAAGGAAAAGGATGTGGAAGGTGAGGCTCATCGCCGCAGTGGCCGCACCCACGACGACTAGGCTGACCAGGATTACTCTGCGCGCGCTGAAACGGTCGAAAAAATGCCCAAGAAACGGTTGGGTGATCCCGTTGACCAGCCACCCGATGGCGGCCACCACCGAGATCGTCGTCCGGTTCCACTCGAACTCTTCGCTCATGGGAATGACGAAGACGCCGAAGCCGTTGCGCGCGCCAGTGGTAACGAAGGCGATGAACATCGCCGTGCCCAGGATGTACCATCCGTAGTAGACCCCGGGGCGTTTTGGCTGGCTTTCAGTCATAGTCCTCTTGCGTAACCCTCTGGCATAGTCCTCTAATGGTCCCTTCGGTAGACTTGTATGCGGTGGCGGCAGCTATCTACGATAAGTATGTTTCCGTGGCCATCCAGCTTGACCGCGGTCGGCCCCCACAATAGTTTCTCGACGTTCGCCGATTCCTCCCGGTCCCTGCGTTCGGGCGGGTCGACCACCGGGGCGAGGTCGGCCTCCAGGCGCAGCGCCCCTTCTTCCGGGTTGGCCAGGAAGTAGTCGTTTGCCCATTGGGGCGTCACCGAATCACCGCGGAGGGTGGCAAGCAACTCGCCTTCGGGACTCAGCACCCGGACTCGTTCGTTGCCCCAGTCGGCGACGTAAATGTTGCCTTCGTCGTCTACCGACAACCCGGCGGGACGGCTGATTCGGTCCTCCGGCGGCGGAACTCTGCCGGGGCGGGGGAACTCGTCCAGGTAGTTTCCGGCGGCGTCCAGCTTTTGCACCCGGTCGTTCCCCCAATCGGAAACGTAGATGTTGCCCTGGCGGTCGAGGGCGACTCCCCAAGGGAACTCGAACTGCCCTGGCCCGGAGCCGAGTTCGCCCCAACATTCCAGCGGCGCGCCGTCGGGGGTAAAGCTCTGTATTCGGTGGTTGCCGCTGTCGGTCAGCAACAAACGGTCGTCGGCGTCGAAGACGATGCCCGACGGCGCGTTCAACCGGCCCGGCGCGGCGCCCGGCTCGCCCCATGTGCCCAGCAATCCCCCGGAGTTGCTGAAGATGGTCACCCGGTTCAGGGCCTCGTCAGCGACATAGAGCCGGTCCCGGCTGTCGAAGGCCAAGGCGCTGGGCCACCAGAACTGACCCGCCTCCGCGCCGCCGGAGCCGAACTCGCCCAAGTATTCCTCTTCTACGGTACACATGGAAACGCGCTTGTAGGGCAGGCGTATCGGCAATTCCGGCCCCGCCCGGTTCAGCACGAACATCACGCCGTTGGAGTCCAACGCCACGTCCACCGGGTTCTGGAACCCGCGCCCCTGGTTCGACAGGGAGCCGACGGTGTGGCTGTATCTGTATGCGGTGGTGGTGGTCATCTCAGGAAATCAATCTCTCGCAGTCATAGTCGGAGCCAATCCAGAACCAGATGACTTCGTCGCCGTCTTTCCTGCCGAGCATACGGTAGGTGCGGTCAACCCTGGCGGTGTAAATGCTGCTCTCCGGGCGTACCGGCTTAAAGTCCAGGCTCCGGTGCGATGGGTTGCCCCTAAGCAGCCTGTTGGCGCTTCTGAATTGAAGGCGCTCGCGGCGTGGAAGCCGGTGGTATCTCTCGAGAAGGGCTTCGTCAAGGCGTGTCATCTGCTGGCTAACGGGAGCCGCATGAGAGCGTCTGCGCAGCGCCTTCCTTTCCTGCCGCTCCCGCGCTCTCTGTATGGCTTCCTCCCCCATAAGCTCCAGCTTGTCGGCAATGCTGGCCAGGTTTTCATCCCACTGCTTTGATTCTTCGATGTCGGTCCGCATCCACCAGACTATCGAGTTCTGGCCTATATCTTCCATTGCGTCCAGTTGGGCGAAGGCTTCGGCCCATAGTTCGCTGGTTGCCATTCTAGTTTCTATCAGATCGATAATATTTTTTGTATTCATAGCTGAATATTCGTCTGCTTTTCAGCCTCGCCTTGATTGCCTGATTCGACGCTCATATTCATCGTGCGGGCCTATCCAGTACCATATAATTTCGTTGCCGTTTCTCCGGCCGAGGGCCCGGAATCCCCCATCGACTCTGATGGAATAAAGGTTATCTCCCGGCCAGAGTCTCCTGAATTTCAGAGTTCCGTGTGCAGGATTATTTGTGAACAGACGGAATGCTTCTCTTGCTCTGCGTTGTACTTCCTGGTCAAGACGGTCAAAATGCCAGCGAAAATCTCTGTTGACGTGCGAAATCATAGCCTGTCAGGGTCTAGGATCTCGGTAAGACCCATCCGGTGCTCCTCCAGTGCTTTATCTGCCCACACCTGCAATATATCGGCTGTCCTTTCCAAGGTTTCGTCCCAGAGGTTTTGCAGCTTGATGTCTTCCAGCATCCAGTAGACTATCGTGGCTTGGTCGCAGTCCGGCAGTTCGGCCAGTTTGGCGAAGGCGTCGGCCCAATCTTCGTCGTTCTCGATTTTCTTTTGGAGGGACTTCAGGATTTCCTTCTGAGCGTCCTGCGTGACCCGCATGGAAAATTCCTCCAGCTTGCCAGACTGCGAACAGCAATCATAGCCGCCTATCCTATGCCATCTGGTATTCGCGGGTGGCCAGGACTAGCTGCAACAACTCCGCTACCCGCTGCTCCGAGCAGGGGGCTGCGCCGGGCGGCTCCCAGCGCAGGTCGCCACCGGTTGCGGCGAAGGCGGTCAGCTCATGTCGCGAGTTGTCCGACACCTCCAGTCCTCCGGCCAGGGAGAGGCAGGCGCCCACCAGTTCTTCGGGGGAGTACACCGCCTGCTGCTGCCGGAGGCGGCGGATGATGGCCTGCACGCCGGGTTGCGCCGGGTCGCCGATGAGCAGGGCCGAGGAATTGACCCGTTCCACCAGCGTGCCGGTGTCCACCCACTCGGTGCCGGTGTGCCAGCCTTCCACCGTGGGCGGGTTGAGTATCTCTTGGCCCATGAAATTCGCGTCCAGCGCTAGGTTGACCACGCCCCAGTGCGGCGAGGTGAAGCTACCGGCCAACCGGGCGGTGCCGGCCACCAACTCCGCCGGGCTTTTGACCTTGGCGTAGCGGGCGGTATCCGACTTGAAGAAGTCGGAGAGGAAGATGGTACGCAACGCCGAGCGGATGTCGCCGCCGGTGCGGCGCAGGTCCTCGGCGATTTCGGAGAAGGCCGACTCGTCGGGCGCGTCGGACACGAAAAAGGCGTACAGCTTCTTGGCCAGGAACCAACTGCTGGCCGGGTGCTGGCAAACTATGTCCAGGATATCCTCGCCGCCGAAGTTCCCGGTGCGGCCCAGGAAGGTCTTGGGGCCGTCGTCGTGGTCCTCAGGGCGGTAGACGAACTGCCAGTCCAGCCTTCCGTGGGGCCAGATGGAGTCCCGGGAGGCGCGGACGCTCATGTAGTCCTGGTTGGCGATGGTCCAACCAGTGAAGGCGCGGGCGCAGGACTTCACGTCGTCCTCGGAGTAGGTGCCGATCCCCATCGCGAACAGTTCCAGCAGCTCGCGGCCGTAGTTCTCGTTGGGGGCGTCCTTGTGGTTGTCCTTGTTGTCCAGCCAGAAGATCATGGCCGGGTCGCGGGAGAGGGCGGAGAGGATTTCCCGGAAGCTGCCCAGCCCCATCCTGCGCCAGGTGTTCGTTTGGTCGACCACGGCTTTGGCGTGGTTCAGCTTGCCGTAGGCGGTGGCGAAGAGGCCGTGCCAGAAGAGGGCTATCTTCTCTTCCAGCGGCCTCTTGGTGTTGATCATGCGGTAGAGCCAGTACGATTGGGCGCTCTCGATGAGCATGAGGCTGTTCTGGTCGACGTGATAGCGGCGGAACATGGCGTCGTCCCATTCGGGGGCATCTTCGGGATGGAGCAGTCGCTCGACCGTGGCCTCGTAGCCTTGAGAGAGGCAGTCTTCCAGCTCGTCGTAGGTCGCGCCGAACCCGGCGCGGCGCAGCAGGTGGGCCATCAGGGCCAAGTCTTCGCGCACGCCAACCTGTTCAACCATCACGCCTCCATATCCGGTCCGCGGGTCGTTGGCTAGTATAGCACCACGGGGCCGCTAACGTCGTTGAGCGGCCAGCATGACCGGCATGGGGGTCGCGTATGGCAAGGGCGAAGTGGGGGAGGATGTCTGCCTTAAACTTGAGCGTTATTCTAGGTAAATTCTTAAATTTACACCAAATTACCCCTGCCAACCCCTTGACAGCCGGGTTTCGCGCCACTTAACTACGTTATGGAAAGAGTGGGCAGGGGTGGTGTGGAATAATCTTTCAATCGCTCCGGCCGCCAACCTTTTTCTGGAACGGCGGCTGGTCACTCGACAATAACAAACTAACTACTGCAACCCAATCGCCAGGAGGCCGCAACTGAAAAATATTTGAAGCCGGTAAACAGCCGGCACCAGCGAAAAAATCAAATACCATAGGCCCCGTCTAGCTGCCGGACGTTAAGCTCCCCGATTCCTGTCGCACTATTCTCTCTTATTCTTCCAAACGCTTCTTCTTTCCAAGGCGCGGGTTTCCGACGTTTCGGCTAGCCGAGCCCCCTCTGCCTATTTGGTATGGGTATTGGTTTAGCCTTTTTCCGGCGTTTTCTCTCGTAACAACGGCCTCGGCGGGGTGTGCTTGCTAAATACTCTGCATGAGGGGTTTGGGTGTTACGATGATGTCGACGGCTGTAAAGATTATTAGTGATGGTGTCATCAAGATGGACGGCGGCTGTATGTTCGGCCCGGTGCCCAAAGTGACCTGGGAGAGCAGCGTGGTCACCGACCGGAAGAACCGGATGACACTGGGACTTAACTGCCTGCTGTTGCAGGTCAGCGGGCGCAACGTGCTGGTGGATACCGGCGTGGGATCCAAGGATATAGACCACGACAAGGAAAGCTTGGGCCTGGTGCCCAGCCGCCTGCTCAAGGGGCTGAAGGCGGTGGGTCTCGCTCCCAAGGACATCCACGCGGTGGTGCTCTCCCACCTGCACTTCGACCATTCCGGCGGATGCACCCGGCTGGACCGCGCCGGGAACCTGGTGCCGACCTTCTCCAAGGCCAGGTATTACGTGCAGTCCAAATGCTGGGACGAGGCCTGCCATCCCAACGAGCGCACCAACGGTTCCCACCGCGCCGAAAACTACATGCCCATCGACGACAGGGGCCAGTTGGAATTGCTCGACGGGGACCGGGAAATACTCCCGGGGCTCAACGTAATAGTGACCGACGGCCACGCTCCGGGGCATCAGATGGTGATGTTCAACCACGGCGGCGAAAGGGTGGTGTACCTGGGCGACATAGTCCCGACGCCGCACCATCTGAACCTGGCGGCGATCTCCGCCTTCGATAGCTCGCCGCAGATAACTCTGGAGCAGAAGAAGGAGTTGCTCTCCCAAGCGGAGCGCCAGGGTTGGCTGCTGACATTCTCCCACGGGCACGACGTCCGCGCCGGTTATCTGGAGCGCCGCGGCGGTATGGGGTTCCTTCGCAAGGTTGACCTGTAGCCTGAAAGGACATGGTTGGAGCGGCGCGTCCCCGGACCGCCGCTCCGGGCGGGGTTGGCTTCTTTAAAGCGGGGGGCCAAAAAGTTCCCTCTTCCAGAGGGTGAGGGCCGTTACCGCTTTCGAGCGGCGTTTGCGTCCAACTCCGGCGTGGCCAGCAACACGTCTCCCTCCAGCCCGGTCAGCCGGGCCGGGGTGATGCGGTTGGCCAGGTTGGCCTCGCTTTCGGCGCGCACTCGCAGGTAGTTGTCGGTGAGGCCGCTCCATGCGCCGCCCCGGCCCGCGGCGCGCTTCCCCGTGCGCTCCCATAGAACGCTGCGCACCTCTCCCAATTGGCCGAGGCGGAAGCGTTGGTTGCCGGTGAAGGACAGGTCGAGCATTCGGCCCATTCGGGTCCGCTTCTCGCCTTCGTCCACTTCTCCACTGAAATAGGCGGCCGACGTGCCGGGCCGCGGCGAATAGGGGAAGACGTGCATGTCGCTGAATTCCATCGACTCGGCGAAGCCATAGCTAGCCGCGAATTGGGCCTCCCCCTCGCCGGGAAACCCGACGATCAGGTCGGTGGTTACGCCAGCCGCGGGCAGGACGGCCCGCACCAGCGCCACGGTTTCGGCGAACCGGCCGGTGTCGTAGCGGCGGCGCATGGCCTTCAGTATCCGGTCGCTGCCGCTCTGTAGCGGAATGTGGAAATGGGGGCACAGCCTGGGGTCGCCCCACAATTCCAGCAGGCCGCCCGTAATTTCTTGGGCTTGGAGGGATGAGACCCGGATGCGGTCGATACTTGTCTCGGCCAAGACGCGGGACAGCAGGGATTGGAGGCTCGCGCCGGGAATGTCGAACCCGTAGGTGCCGAGCTGGGTGCCGGTCAACACCACCTCGCGGTACCCGTCGTCGGCGTGGCGGTTAATGGCGGCGATGATATCCTCGGGCGGGATGCTGCGCTCGCGGCCCCGCACCTTGGGCACGATGCAGTAGGCGCAGACCTGATCGCACCCCTCCTGTATCTTCACCATCGCCCTGGTGCGCTGCGGGCTACGGAGGGAAGTCCTTGGGGAGTTCGACGGGGCCTCGGTGACGGGAGGCTGCTCCGCGTCCAGAACGGCGGCAACCGAGTCCACCAGCCCGTCCTTCTGCCGGTTGTCAAGCACCAAGGATACCCCGTCCATATTCCGCAGCTCGGCGGGGTTGCGCTGGGCATAACAGCCGGTAGCCACCACCAGAGCGCCGGGGTTGTTGCGGCGGGCCGCCCGCAGGAACTGCCGGGCCTTGGCGTCGGCGGTCGCGGTCACGGTGCAGGAATTCAGCACCACGACGTCGGCGTCCCGAGGCGACGCGACCACGCGGAACCCGGCTTCCTGGAACTGCTGGGCGAGCGTCTGGCTGTCGGACTGGTTCAGCTTGCAGCCGTGCGTGTGGACCGCTACGGTACGCGGGGCAGATCCGCGGCTCGATTCCGCCGGGCCGTTTTCAGGGCGAACGTCGGCAGGGCGAACGCCGTCACTTTCTAACGCTCGTCCCATTCGTCGTCCTCTAGCGGCGGTTCCTCCGGCAGGAGGCCCCAAATCTGCTCCATGGGCAGCAGCCCCCACAGCCGCTCTATGGCGCCGCTCAGGTCTTCGAACACGCCGATCAGGCGGTCGCCCCGCACCCGCGACTCGTGGACTTGCTCGGCGGTGTCGGTAAAGGAGCGCAGACGGGTGAACGACTCGCGGATCCGGCGGTCACGGTGTTCGTTCCCCAACCGCTGGGCGTAGTCCTCCACCGCCTGTTGGTCCGGCAGGTCGTCGCCCCGCGACAGGGCCACCCCTTTCACCGCCAGCGTAAGCCCGCCCCACAGCAGGTCCTCGCAGCGCAGCCAGCGACCCTGCCGCGCCTGCTCGATGGCCTCCTTGAGCAGCCGGATGCTCTGCCCGTGGTAGCGGATGAGCCGCTTCGATTCCCGATCTGACAGCCCTTGCATTTCTTCCCGGCCCTAGCGGGGCGCGGCCCCCTGCGGAGAAATCTGGAACGGCGGCACGAGGTTGGGTACCGGCACCTCGATCAGCACCGGCTCTTCCGCCCGCAACGCGCTTCTGAGGGCATTACCCAACTCCTCGTGCCCGGAGAGCTTGACCCCTTGAGCGCCATAGGCTTCGGCCAGCTTGGCGTAGTCGGGGTTGTGCAGCCGGGTGCCGATGACCCGCCCGCCGAACCGCCCCATCTGGTCGGAGTAGGAAGCGCCCAGCGATTGGTTGTTGAAGACCAGCGTAACCGCGTTGATGCCTTCCTGCACGGCGGTGGCAAGCTCGCTTGAGGCGTAGCCGAAACCACCGTCGCCGGTCAGACAGACGACCTGGCGGTCCGGGTTGCCGACCTTCGCGCCCAAGGCTGTGGGGAAGGCGAATCCCAGCGTGGCGAAGTAGCCGGAGGTGATGTAGGTCCGGGGGGCCAACACCGGGAAGGCCAGATTGCTCCAGTACCCCAAATTGGTGACGCCGCTGACAACGATGGCGTCGTCGTCCAGCTCACGCCGGATGGCCTCGATTATTTCCACCTGAAGGGGCGCCATGCCCTTCACGTCCTCGTAGGCTTGTTGCTTGATGGCGGCCAAGCCGTCTGGCGTCCACTCGCTGGCGCGGGAGCGTCCGCCCAACTCGGCCAGCAGGTCCTGAAGGGCCAGCTTGCCGTCGGCGGCCATGCCCACCGCGGGCTCCGCGTTCCGGCCTATTTCCTCCGGGTCGGCGTCGATCTGCACCAGCTTTTGGTGCGGCTGTATCCCCCAGTCCGCCGGCGGGGTTAGGAAGAACCGGGAGCCGACCACCAGCACCACGTCGGCCTGCGGCATCGCCAAGCGGCCAGGGCCGTGACCGTAGTAGTAGGAGCCGATGCTCAGGGGATGGTCTTCCCGCACCGCGCCCTTGCCTTGGGCGGTGGTTATGATGGGCGCGTTGAGGGATTCCGCCAGTTCCAGCAATTCCGGCGAAAGCTCCGCTTCACGGGCGCCGCCGCCCGCCCAGATCAACGGATGCCGGGCGTGGGCCAAGAGTTCTACCGCTTCCCTCACCGACTCGGGGTTGGGCCGGGTCTTGGGGAAGACCTCGGGTTCCGGCGGCTCCACGTCGGCGGTGGCGGGCAGGACGTCCCACGGTATCTCCAACTCCACGGGACGGGGCCTTCCGGTCAGCAGATGCTCCATCGCGGTATGCACCATCGCCGGGATTTCGGCAGCGTTGGTGGTGCGGTGTTGCCACTTGGTCAAGTGCTTGAACACGTCGAGCTGCTCGCCGACCTCGTGCAGTGCGCCCCGGTTGTGGCCCAGGTTGTAGCTCTCGATTTGTCCCGACACCAGCAGCACCGGCGAGGACGTGGCGTAGGCGGTGCCGAGGGCCGCCGTCGTGTTGAGCGCACCGGGGCCGGGCACGACCAAGCCTACGCCGGGCTTGCCGGTTGTGCGGGCGTAACCGTCGGCCATGTAGGCGGCCGACTGCTCGTGGCGCACCAGTATCACCCGAATCGATGGCTCGGCATAAAAGGCGTCGAAGGCGTCCATAACCTGGACGCCGGGCAGCGCGAAGACCACTTCCACGCCCTCTCGCGCCAAGGAGCGGGTCAACGCCTGCGCGCCGGTCATAACTGGCATGGTTCTGTCCCTCCCGCCGATACTCGCCCCGGACTACGCCTGGAAGACCTTTTCCAGGTCGAGAGTGAATCCTTCCAGCGTCGGGGAGGTTAGCGTGTCGCCCGCGGCGTAAACTCCAGAAATTGTGAACACACCGTCGCTTAGCAGAAGAACCCACACGATTCCGTCGTCCGGATGCACGAGCCAGTATTCCTTGACGCCGTGCTGGGCGTACAGTTCCCGCTTGGTGGTCCAGTCGATGTGTTCGGTCGATGGAGAGCGTATTTCCACCACCAAGTCAGGTGCGCCCTGTACGACAGTGTCGGTGTCGATGTGCGCCCGTTCGGTTGAGATGAACAACAGGTCTGGGACGAAGACGTAAGTATCCGTGAGGACCACGTCGCGGGGCCCGAAGATGACTTCGCCGAGGTTTCGTTCATCCACGAAGACGTTGAGCGGAAACCCAATTCGTTTCAGGGTCCTCTGGTGGCTCTTTCCGGGCGATGCCACAGGCATCAACTCCCCGTCTATTAGTTCGTACCGCTCGCCCTCGGAGGTTTTCAGGTAGTCTTCGACGGTGAGCTTTGCCTTGGGCTTCTGGCCGACCATACCGCCTCCTGTGCTGGCTCCCATCGTAACCCTTTTCAGGTCCAACGCAAAGCCGCGATGACGCGAAAGCCCGTCGGGAGTATATAATATCGCGCTAGAACCGAATGGCGAGGTACAAGATGAAATACGACTATATCGTGGTTGGCGGCGGGTCGGCGGGCTGCGTGGTGGCCACCCGTCTTTCCGAAGACGCCGGCAAGTCGGTGCTGCTGCTGGAGGCCGGGCCGGACTATCCCGATTTCGAGTACCTGCCCGACGACCTGAAGCGCGGCTACAACGTCTGGCGTTCGGCTTACGGCCCCCATAGTTGGGACCTGCGCGGCATCGCCAACTCTACGCAGACCGAGCCGATGATCATCCCCCGGGGCAAGGCCACCGGCGGCTCCAGCGCTATCAACGGCCAGGTGGTGTTCCGGGGCGTGCCCGAGGACTATGACAACTGGGCCGAATGGGGCAACGACGAGTGGGCCTTCACCAACTGCCTGCCCTACTTCCGCAAGATGGAAAACGACTGGGACCACCCCGGCGACGACTTTCACGGCAACGAGGGGCCGCTGCCCATCCGCCGGTTCAAGAGGGAGGACTGGATACCCGTTTCCACCGCCTTCTACGACGCTTGCGTCGGCGTGGGCTTCCCGGAAGACTCGGACCAGAACTCCCCGGACTCCAACGGCATCGGGGTGCGCCCGCTGAACAACATCGACGGCGTCCGAATGAGCACGTCGCTGACCTACCTCTCGCAGGCCCGGCACCGGCTGAACATCACGGTACGGGGCAACGTCACCGTCCATCGCGTGCTGTTCGCCCCTCCGGCGGAGCCGGGTCAAAAGCCGAAGGCCGTGGGCGTGCAGGCAGAGAGCGGCGGAGAGGTCTTTACCGTCGAGGGCGAGCAGATCATCCTCAGCAGCGGCACTATCGGCTCCTGCCAGGCGCTGCTGCTCTCCGGCGTGGGGCCGGCTGCCGAACTGGCGGCCCACGGCATCGCCTCGGTGCATGACCTGCCGGGCGTGGGCAAGAACTTCTGCGACCATCCGGCGGCCTACATGGTATTCCGGGGCTACGGCGACCCGGCCGACGTGGAAACTCCCACCATCCAGGTGGGCCTGCGCTTCAGCACGCCGGGGTCGCCCACCCGCGCCGACTTCCAGATTACGCCGACGTTGATGACCAGCGAGCACCGGCCCGCCAGCGTCAGCTATGAGGGCGACGAGTTCCACTGGGGCCTGAGCGTGGGCTTGCAGAACGCCACCTCGTCAGGGGAGATAACCCTGTCCACTCCCAACCCTCACGTGCAGCCCCGGCTGGACTACCAGTTGTTCTCCGCTCCCTACGACCGGGAGCGGATGCGGGAGGCGATGCGAACCGCCGTCCGCATCGCCGAGCACCCGTCCATGTCGGCCCACATCGCCGAGATGCTGAACCCCACCGAGGCCGATTTCGTGTCCGACGACGCGCTGGACAACTGGATTCTCCGCAACGCCTACACCCAGCACCACATCACCGGCACCTGCAAGATGGGCCCCGCCTCCGACCCGATGGCCGTGGTAGACCAGCACTGCCGGGTGCATGGGCTGGAAAACCTGCGGGTCATCGACGCCTCGGTGATGCCCGACGTCATCCGCGCCAACACCAACGCCACCACCATAATGATTGCGGAGCGGGTGTCGGACTGGATTAAGGATGGGAGGTAGGACGGCATTCAACGCAGCGGTGCAAGAGACTTGAGGCCCTTGTGCCGCTGCGTCAAAAAGCGTGAAAGGATATGATGGAAAACGAAAACACCTATGAAGTAGTGCTGGTTGAGTCGGGAGAAGGCTGGGCGGTGATGTGTCCTGCCCTGCTCGGCTGTCTGTCCCAAGGCCAAAGTGAGGCCGAAGCGCTGGAGAACATCCAAGAAGCCATCGTCGGATGGCTGGAGTTCGAGGCGATTGACGTTGAGCGTCGCAAGCAGAAGTGGGTGGACGAATACCGTGAGGCCGGATTTCCGGTAAAGACTGCTACCGTGAGTGAGTGTGGGGTAAAGTCGGATGCCCCCGTTTATTAGGGGCGTGGCTTTTGCCGATGCGCTTGCCAAGTTCAGAATGGTGGGTTGGCAAGAGGTTGGCCAATCGGGCTCGCATCGTTATCTGGATCATCCGAAAAGGCCCCGCATCCGTCTCAATTCGCCTGACCATCGAAACCAAGACCTGGACCCGGCCACTCTAGGCAAGGCAGTCGAACTCGCTGGCCTGACCGCCGAGCAATTTCTCGGGCTGACCGGCAGCGGACACCGCCGGTACGCCCGCCAGATACGCCGAGAAGTGTACTGTATGGACGAATAAGCGCTGCGAACACCCTGGCTGACATCACAACTGAGGCTTGTTGAAGGAGACGCTGATATGGTTTCCAGTCCCAACGTGCGAATCGAACGAGACTCTATGGGTGAGATGGAGGTGCCTGCCGACGCCCTTTATGGCGCTTCCACCATGCGGGCGGTGCTGAATTTCCCCATCAGCGGGCTGCGGTTTCCGCGGGCGTTCATCCGCGCCCTCGGACTCGTCAAGCAGTCGGCGGCCCGCACCAATATGTCCCTGGGGCTGCTGGATGAACGTTTGGGCAACGCCATCGTCGCGGCGGCACAGGAGGTGATCGACGGCAGGCTGGACCGGCATTTCGTGCTGGACATCTTCCAGACCGGCTCCGGCACCTCCACCAACACCAACGCCAACGAGGTCATCGCCAACCGGGCCAGTCAATTGTTGGGCGGCGACCTGGGCTCCCGGCTGGTCCACCCCAACGACCACGTCAACATGGGCCAGTCGTCCAACGACGTGATTCCAACCTCAATCCACCTGGCAGCCCTGCTCTCCATCAAGGAGGACCTGATTCCGGGGTTGGAAGCGTTGTCAGAAGAGTTGGAACGCAAGTCCGAGGAATTCTGGCCCATCATCAAGACCGGACGCACCCACCTTCAGGACGCCACCCCCGTCCGGTTGGGGCAGGAGTTTCTAGGGTACGCGGGGCAGGCCCGCTACAGTATCCGGCGGTTGGAGCGCGCTCAGGAAGCGCTGGCCGAAGTCGCCTTGGGCGGCACCGCCGTGGGCACCGGGGTCAACACTCACCCCGAATTTTCGGCTCGCACCTGCGCCACCGTCTCGGAGGTAGCCGGCGTCGCCATTCGGGAGAGCGGCAACCACTTCCAGGCCCAGTCATCGCTGGACGGTTTGGTGGAGGCCAGCGGCGAACTGAAGACCATCGCCATCAGCCTGCACAAGATCGCCAACGACATCCGGTTCATCGCCTCCGGCCCCCGTGCCGGGCTGGGGGAGATCAGCCTCCCCGAAGTCCAGCCGGGCAGTTCCATCATGCCGGGCAAGATCAACCCCGTGATTGCCGAATCGGTGATTCAGGTGGTGGCCCAAGTAGTGGGCAACGACGCCGCCGTGACTCTCGCCGGACAAGGCGGCTACTTCGAGCTGAACACCATGATGCCGGTGGCCGCCCACAACATCCTGGAGTCCATATCCCTGCTGGCGTCGTCGGCCAGCAACTTCGCCGACCAGTGCGTGAAGGGAATCGAGGCTACCAGCGTCGGCCCGGAGATGGTGGAGCGGGGGCTGATGCTGGGCACGGCCCTGGCCCCGGCCATCGGCTACGACGCCGCGGCAACCATCGCCAAAGAGGCGGCAGCCACCGGCAGCACCATCCGGGAGATGGCCAAGGAAAAGACCGAGCTTTCAGACGCGGAGTTGGACGACCTGCTTGACCCCGAGGGCATGACCGAACCCGGCGTCAACGTCGGCGGCGGGGGCTGATCGCTAGGTGTCCAGCAGCGGGTAGCCCTGCTCGGTGGCGATGCGGACGCAGTTGGGGCAACGGTCTTGGGGGTCGTGTCCCAAGGCCGGGTAGAGGTTCTCGCCCCGCAGCCCGCAGAGGAAGTCGGGCATGATCTCCTCGATGCCCACGTTGTAGAGATAGTGGATCTTGCCGCGCTTGCTGTCGAAGGCCCACCACCAGACCGGTTGGGCGTCCGACAGGTCGTTCAGGTACGACTTGAACCGGTCCTCCCACCCCGATTCGGGGAGCTCCACCAGCCAGCGGCCAGTGTCTGAATCCGGGTCCCGCTCGGCCTTGAGTTCGCCCTTGCGGATGTACTCCCGGATGTCCCGTTGGGACACGTTCAGCCGACGGGACGCTTCTTGTATGGTTACCTTCTCCATGTCGTCTCCGAGCATCGGGTGGTTAAGCCGCGGGTGATGCGGAAGCATACAGGCTTCTCGAACTCGGCCTTGCGGAAACTCCGCGTCCGCGCCCTCCGCGGTGAACTCTATCCCCGGTTGACTATCGCCGGGTCCTCCAGGGTGTCGGCCAAAGAGCCGCCCGGAGGCACCATCGGGTAAACGTTCGATGACTGATCAACCACGAACTCGATGAGGAACGGGCCGTCGTGGGCCCGTGCCTTCCGCAGCGCGGGCAGCACGTCCTCCTGCTCGGTGACCCGCAGCGCGCCCACTCCGTAGGCGTCGGCCAGCTTCACGTAGTCGGGCCCCGGCACTGGCACGGCGTTGAGCCGGTTGTCGAAGTACATTTCCTGCCACTGGCGCACCATGCCCAGGTGGCCGTTGTTGATCAGGGCGATCTTGACCGGCAGCTTCTCCTCGGAGGCGGTGACCAACTCTTGCAGCGTCATCTGGAAGCCTCCGTCGCCGGCGATGCTCCAGACCGTCGAGTCCGGCCGGCCCGCCTGCATTCCCAGAGCCGCCGGAAGCTCGAAGCCCATTGCGCCGAGTCCGCCGGAGGAGACGAAGCTGTTGGCGCGGTTGAAGTGCAGGAACTGGGCGGCCCACATCTGATGCTGGCCGACGCCGGTGACCACCAGCGCCTCTTGGTCTTCCTGCACCAACTCGTTCAGGCTGGCCAGCACGTGCTGTGTTTGCAGTTGGTCCGAGGGTGGCACCGCCAGCGACGGGTGGTCGCGCCGCAACTGAGCGATGCGCTCCAGCCACGGCGTGCGAGGCGCGTGCGAGACCAGCGGCACCAGTTGTTGCAACACCGCCTTGGCGTCGCCGGGCAGGGGCACTTCCACCGGCACGTTGCGGCCGATCTGGGTCGGTTCGATGTCGATGTGGACGATTCTGGCGTGAGGCGCGAAAGTAGACGCCCGGCCAGTGACCCGGTCGTCGAACCGCATCCCTACACCGACGATCAGGTCGGCCTCGTCCACGGCGATGTTGGCCCAATACATACCGTGCATCCCCAACATTCCCAAGCTCTGGGGATGACCGCTGGGGAAGCCGCTCAGCCCCAGCAGCGTGGTGATGACGGGGATTCCGGTGTTCTCGGCCAGCGCCAGAAGCTCATCGTAAGCGCCGGAAGTGTGGATGCCGTGGCCGCTGATGATCAAGGGCCGTTCGGCTTCGTTGATCAGCCGGGCCGCAGCCTGCATACCGTTCCGCGCTGTCTCGCCGACCTCCGGGACCGGCAGCGGCGGCACCTCCGGGAATTCGGCCTCGGCCAACTCCAACTGCACGTCGCGGGGAACGTCCACCAGCACCGGTCCGGGCCGTCCTTCTTGGGCGATACGGAACGCTTCGCGGATGGTCGGCGCCAGGTCGGCTGCCGACATGACCATGTAGGTCTTTTTGGTGCAGGAGGCGGTGATGGAACAGATGTCGCACTCCTGGAACGCCTCCGATCCCAACGCCGTGCGGGCCACTTGGCCGGTGATGGCCACCATGGGCACCGAGTCGGCCTTGGCGCCCATGATGCCGGTGACCAGGTTCGTCGCGCCCGGCCCGGAGGTGGCGACGCAAACGCCGATCTTGCCGCTGACCCGGGAATAGCCGTCGGCGGCGTGGGCGGCGGCCTGCTCGTGGCGCACCAAAATGTGACGCAGTTGAGGGTAGCCCCACAGAGCGTCGTAAAAGGGAAGAATGGCCCCTCCGGGATGGCCGAACAGCACCTCTACCCCTTCCCGGATCAGGCTTTCACAGATGATTTCCGATCCCTTTAGTTTTTGTTCGACTTTCACCGCAGCCTCCGAATCAATAGACCTTCCCCTGCCAGAGAAGGGTGCCAGAGAGCCGCTGGCCGGAAATAAAAAAGCCCGTCCCCACATAGGGACGGGACTCGAAATTCCCGCGATACCACCCTATTTGCCCCGCCGCTGCGGGACCTCTCTTGCAGGACACCAACATGCCCCGTCGTTGCTAACGGGCGACGATCCCCGGCCTGGCCTACTTGCCCCCGTAATTAGATAATAGCGGCTTTCGGCTGGCGGCTCCGGAGGGATTTTGGGTTAGGATCAATGCGCCTGCTTCCACCGTACCAGGCTCGCTCGGCATCTACCCCTACCTACTCGTCTCCATCACAGCCTTTAGCCACGAACTTAGCACACCCCCCAACGCCTGTCAACGCCCCGTTCTCCGGTCAGCTTGCCCGCCGAGAACCGAGAGCCACGACTCTTGCGCTTGGACCGGCCGCGGTTGCGCGGAGTGCGGCGGTGGGGCTGTGTTAGTATGAATTGATGATTGTTGCACCTGAAGGGAAGCCCAGTACACACCCAACCAACGACTCGGTAGATTTGGCAGTTGCGTCTCCGGACCATGTGTCCGGCGTTACGTCCGGCGGGTGGCCCGAGCCGATTACCGGCATCCCTTCCGGCGTTCGGCAGCCCGGATTGTGGCCCGAGCCGATTACCGGCATAACGGAAACCAGCCCGCTCCTGCCAGCCAACGGCGCAGGACCGCTGGCATCCGCCGAGGAGTTGTTTCCGTCCCAGGAAACACCCCAGATGGAGGAAGCGGCCAAGGTACGGGAGATCGGCCTGCAACGCGGGGAGGAAGTCACTCACATCTTCTGCCCCTCGGACGGACTGGCTGCGGAGCTGCCCGCCGCCGGCGAAGTGCTGGTGTTGACCAACGAGCGGATAATCGCCTTCTGTCAGTCCGATTCCCGTCGAGAGACATACTTGTTGCCCACTTCGGAAATGAAGCATGCGGTGGTCAAGGCAGGGAGCCGCAACCCCGCCACGCTGCTCCAGGGCATTCTCATGGTGTTCGCCGGGCTGATGGCCTACGTGATAATCGGTTACTGGCTGGCATCCCGGCTGGACGGGCCCACCGTCCCTGTCCTGAACATGGACCTGGGGCCCTTGATAGCCTTGGTGATTATGTTCGCCGGGTTGGGTCTCATCGCGGAGGTGTATTTCACCAAGCCCAACGGGACGGTTACGTTTCAAGCCGAGGGTCTGCAATTCTCGTTCCCTTTCCGCGGCGAGGCAGCCGTCGCCCAAGTATACGACGTGGTCAACGCCGCCTTCGCTTCCCGGCGGCAAGGGGTGTCGGCAACACGGCCCGAGGGGGACGGCCGGATCGAGTCGACGGCAGAGATGGTCCCGCCGGAAACCGAAGACGATTCGGCGTCCGCGCTTGCCATGCCGGGAGCGGCAGAGCCACCCGGCGGGGAAGGCGAGGCCCGTGAGGTCCCCTCAGCCTAAGGGCAGCCCCGGATCGACGTCCAGGTCCAGCGGCCATTGCTCGCCGCGCTGGAGTTGGTAGTAGCCGCAGGCGGCGATCATGGCGCCATTGTCCGTGCAGAGCACCGGCGGCGGGATGATCACCGGCAGGGGCGACCGGCGCGTGATCTCTTCCCGCAGCCGGGCGTTGGCCGTCACCCCGCCTCCCAGCACCAGCCCCTTGGCCCGGTACTTGTCGGCCATGTCGACCAGCTTGGCGGAGATCACGTCCACCACCGATTCCTGGAACGCCGCCGCCAGCTCGCGCACCACCAAATTCAGCTCGTCCGGATTCAACTCATTTTCGGTGGCGCCCTCGGCTGGCCCCGGATAGACGCCCCGATCCTGGGCCATGTGCAACAGCGCGGTCTTTAGCCCGCTGAAGCTGAAGTCGTGCGTGTCGCGCATCCAGGCCCTCGGCAGAGTGACCGAGCCCGACGAGCCTTGGGACACTCGCTGAATCTCCGGCCCGCCGGGAAAGCCCAGGCCGAGAATTCGGGCGGCCTTGTCGAAAGCCTCGCCCGCGGCGTCGTCCCTGGTGCGCCCCACCAGCTTGTACTTCCCGTGTCCTTCCATCAGCAGCAGGTCGGTGTGACCGCCGGAAGCGACCAGGCAGGCCAAGGGGAATCCGGGGTCTTGGCCCGGCTCTTGGGGCGTCAGCCAAGAAGCGTAGATGTGCGCCTCCAAGTGGTTTACGCCGATCAAGGGCACTCCCAAGGAAAACGCGATGGCTTTGGCGGCGTTGAGTCCGGTAATCAACGAACCGGCCAGCCCCGGCCCGTAGGTGACCGCCACGGCGTCGATGTCCTCCAGGCTCAAGCCGCACGAGGACACCGCCCGCTCCAAGACTGGCGTCAGGTCGCGGACGTGCTGGCGTGAGGCCACCTCGGGCACCACGCCGCCGTAGGCCGAATGTAGCTGCGCTTGGGAGGAAATGACGTTAGACCGCAAAGCGCGGCCATCCTCCACCACCGCGGCGGCCGTCTCGTCGCAGGAGGTCTCGATGCCCAATAGCTTTAGTGACATACCTTCCTCTCAACCGGCTTGTGATTATGCTATCATCGAAAGGACACGCCGTTCACCCCCGTTCACCATTTGGAGGTGACTTTCCCGTATGGACGCCTCAGACTCATGGAGATTGGGTCTACTCGCAATCTGCCTCGTGCTTTCCGCCTTCTTCTCCGCTTCGGAGACTGCCTTCATCGCTCTGCCCAGGGCCCGGCTGCTCCACTTGGTGCGAACGGGCCGACCGGGGGCCAACCGCGTTTCCAACCTGCTCCAGCGCCCCGAGCGATTCTTGGCCACCGTGCTTCTCGGTAACAACCTGGTGAATACGGCCGCCGCCGCTCTGGCGACGGTGATCGTGGCCGACGTGGTGGGCAACAGCTCCCTCGCCGTGCTGATTTCCACCTTCGGCGTTACCTTGGTATTGCTGCTTTTTTGCGAAACTCTCCCCAAGACTATTGCTTGGAACCGTTCCGAGGGGGTCGCCTTCAGCGTCGCCCACCCGTTGAGAATGGTCGGGCTGGCGCTCTCGCCGGCAGTGGGGCTGTTGCAAGGATTCAGCACGGTGGCTAACCGCATCATGGGCATCCAGGCCATGACGCCGCACGTCGGCGAGGAGGAGATACGCACGCTGATCGCCGCGGGCGCCCAGACTGGCACGGTGGAGGCCGACGAGGCCGCCCTGTTGGAAAAGGTGTTCCGCTTCGGCGACCGGCAGATGCGGGAAATTATGACGCCCCGGCCGGAGATCATATGGATCGAGCGGGGCGTCAGCTTGAGCGGCTTTCTGGCCATTTACAAGGACAAGAGCCACACCCGTTTCCCGGTCTACGACGGCTCGATGGAGAACGTGGTGGGCATCCTGTCGGTCAAGGACGTGCTGTCCGGGATGAGTTCCGGCGAGTGGTCGCCGGATAACGTGGTGACCGACCAGCTCAGAGACGCCTTCTTCGTGCCCGAGACCAAGAGCGTCAGCGACACCTTTCAGGAAATGCGCGAGGGCGGGCACACGGTCGTGCTCACGTTCGACGAGTTCGGCGGCATCGCTGGGCTGGCGACACTCAAGCAACTGCTGGAGATCATCGTGGGGCAGGTCGGCGAGGAGGGCGCGGCCCCGGAAATGGCCGTCACTCCCTTGGGAGGCGACAATTTCCGCGTCGACGCGGGCGTGGCCATCTCCGAAATCAACGAGGAGCTGGCCCTCGGCCTGCCGGAGGGCGACTACCAGACGCTGGCCGGCTTTATGCTCGACCGTTTGGGCCGGATCCCCGAAGCCGGCGAAGTGGTCGAGTACCGCGACCTGCGGCTGACCATCAAATCTATGGAAGGACTGCGTATCGAAGAGGTCGAGTTGGAGCGCGTGACCAGCGACGCCGAGGCCCCCCGGTGAGGCTGTACTTGGTCAGACACGGCGAGACCGAGTGGAACAAGCTGGGCAAGTTCCAGGGAAGCGCCGACGTAGATCTGAACGAGCGGGGCATTTCCCAGGCCAAAGAAAGCGGGCTGGCCTCCAAGTCCTGGGGCCATTCCGCCGTTTACACCAGCCCGCTGGTTCGCACCTACCGGGTGGCCGAGGAGATACGAGAGGCCACCGGCTCGCCGGTTACAGTCCGGGATGGGCTTATGGAGTTGCGCCTCGGCGACCTGGAAGGGGTCACTGGCTCTGAAATGCGGGCTAGGTGGCCGGAGGTCTACGACGCTTGGCGGGACAACCCGGAGCAGGTCCAGATGCCCGGCGGGGAGTCGCTGGCACAGCTTCAACAGCGGGCCTGGCAAGTGATTCTCGACATCGAGAGGGATCACCAAGGCGAAGAGGCGGTCGTGGTGGTTTCCCACAACTTCACCATTCGTAGCGTGGTCTGCGCCCTGCTGGGCGTCCCGCTGGCCAACTTCCACCGTATGTCGCTGAGCCTGGGCGCACTGTGTACGTTTGAGAGCGACGAGCGCGGGCGGCGGCTGCTCACCTACAACGGCACCGGCCATCTCTCCCCCGAAAACCGCTAAGCCAGTGGCCGCCTCATCCGCGCTGGAACGGCCGGTGGCCGAGGCGCTGCGCCGGGCGGGCTTCTCCCGCAACGGCACGACCCTGGTGGTCGGCGCTTCCGGCGGCCCCGACTCCACCGCGCTGCTTCGTTGTTTGCACCGCCTGCGGGACGAGCATGGCCTGTCCCTGCACGTCGCCCATCTGAACCACGACTTCCGGGGCGACGAGGCCGACGCCGACGCCGCGTTCGTGCAGGAGTTGGCCGCGCATCTGGGGCTGCCCTGCACCGTGGATAAGCAGGACCCGGTGCAATACCAGCGGGAGCGGGGCATCTCGTCCTTCGAGCAGGGCGCACGCGAGATGCGCTACTCTTTCTTGGCCGACACCGCCAAGATTGCCGGGGCCGCGGCGGTGGCCGTCGGTCACACCGCCGACGATCAAGCGGAAACCGTGCTGCTCCACCTGTTAAGGGGTGCAGGACTGCACGGCCTTCGCGGCATGACCGAGCTTGCCCCGTGGCCTTGGCCGGAGCAGCGCCCGGCTCCGTTGTTGTTCCGGCCCTTGCTGAACGTTGCAAAGTTCGACACCGCCGCCTACTGCCGGGATTTGGGCCAAGACTACCGGCAAGACTCCGGCAATTACCTGTGGCGGTTCACCCGCAACAGGGTCCGGCAGGACCTGATGCCCCGCCTCGCTCAAGACTACAACCCCAGGGTGGGGGATGCCCTCGTGCGCTTGGGCAAAGCCGCCGCCGAGCAGGTCGACTTCGTGGAAGGAGAGCTAGACCGGGTCTGGCCGACCTTTGCGGTGGAATCTCCGGGAGAAGTACGGCTGCTGCTGCCTGCTCTGGCCTCGATGCACCCGGCGCTGCAACGGCTGGCGCTGCGCCGGGCTTACGGGTCGGTCTACGGTGACGCCCGCCGCCTTTCTGAAACTCACTTGGCGGCTATGATGGACCTGCTCACGTCGGAGAGGGGGGGCCGGAGCATCGATCTGCCGGGGCGTCTGAAGTTCCGCCGGACGGGCAACACATTGTTGCTTACTGGCGAATATGCCGGGCCTTCTCCCTTCCCCGAGCTAACCGGCGAGTACGTCCTGCCCCTTCCGGCGCTTCCTGGTGAGGAGTTGACCGGCGCCGCCGGGCCTTGGGAAGTGACTATGCGGGCCGTTCCCCCAGGCGGAGAGTTTCCATGGAACGGCGATCCGAGAGGACGATTTACCGCCTGCTTCAACCTGGCCTCCCTAGCCGAGGGGCCGGTGAACGTGCGGGCGTGGCATCCGGGAGACCGTTTCCAGCCTTCGGGAATGACCGGACACAAAAAGCTGGGGGACTTTTTCTCCGACGTCAAAGCACCCCGGGAAATCCGCCGCCGTGTGCCGTTGCTGGTCGTGGGCGGGCGGGTTGTTTGGGTGGTGGGCTACCGGACAGCCGAGTGGGCCGCCGCGGGAGCTACGCAGCCGCTCCTCTGGGTCAGGTTCGAGCGCATCGCGTAGGGGCGTGTTTCAAACCCGATCCTGCCGGGGCACATTGTTCTAAAAGAATTTCCGGGACCCCGCGCTCGATGGGCGCGGAGGTCCTATAGCCGTCTGGCGTCTTGACCGTGTTGCTGAGGGGCATGGTGTAGTACATCGTGGCTTCATCCCCGCAGATATCGACTCTGTTGATGAAGCTCTTCAGGAACCTTGACGTTACCTCCAGGTCCTCCGGGTCGATTTGGTCTCCCAGTTCCCTGAGCGCTTCCATCGGGCCTTCGGGGTTGGCGAGGAACTCCATGAGCTCCGAGGTGTCTTCGTCCATGTCCTTCTGTTGCTGCTCCAGCTGCTCCTTCTCTTTGTTCAGAGTGCTGAGGGATTTGTTGAAGTCTGGGATGTTTTCAGGGAGTCCTCCTTGGCTGCTCTGAGCCCCGCCATCAGATTGGTTTTTTCCTGGTCAATGTCCTTCAACCGCTTGGTTATGGCCTCCTGCCGGTCTCTTTCCCGTTCAGCGAGTTCTCCGCTGTTTTTGATCAGGGTTTCCACTTGCTCTTGGATAATTGACGGGATGGATAGTCTTTCTTTCAGCGCTCTTCCCACGGTCTTCAGAAAGTCGTCCAACTCCACGTCCGGGGTGTCGCATTGTTGGATTCCCGAGTTCTTCTTGACCGCGCATGTTAACTTCTTGCCGCCGTTTGTCGAGTTGCCGATGATCATATTGGCATTGTGGCCGCGGTTGCCGCACTTCACGCGGTCGCTCAGGGGATTGGGGCTGTCATGCGACCTGGGGGGCTGTCTCTGTGCTCTGGGTTTTTTTGGCATGAGGTCTTGGACCCTGTAGAAAAGCTCCTCCGGTATTATGGCTGGGTGGGCATTGGGGGTTTGGACCAATTCGCGCTTTCTCCGGTGTTTTGGAAACTTGGAGGTGGATTTCTTGCCGACCTGCGAGTATCCGATGTAGGCGATGTTCCGGAGTATGTGGATGATGGTGCGGGTGGTCCACAGCCCGCCTCTGGGAGCCGGGATCCCCAGGCTGTTGAAGTGGTTGCAGATGGCCATTGGGAGATATTTCTGGTCCCTCATCTTGAAGATCAGCCGGACGTGTTCTGCATGTACGGGATGGGGCCTCCACCGGGGGCGGCGCTTGCCGCCATCTGGGACGTAGTATTTTTCGTATCCGTATGTCACCGTCGGGCTTATGTCGTTCCCCATTTTTACGGACTCCGATTGTCCGCGAATTGTCAGCTGGGATATGTGCCTTGAATATTGGTGGTTGAAGATGAAAGACACATCCCAGAGTAGTTCGTTGTCGTCATCCGAGTTGGTTTCGTCTAGTGCTGAGTGGATGATGATGTCGTGCTCGTCGAGCAGCTTCAAGTATATATGGGGGTCGGCCTTCGACCTGGAAAAGCGGGACAGGTCGTGGAAGATGACATGGGAGATGTTGTTCTCCGGGTCCAGGACGTACCTGATCGTTTCCAGGAACTGAGGACGTTTTTCCGAGTCCAAGCCGCTGGCAACTTCGTAGAAGGATTTGACGACGTTCAGGCCTTTCTTCTTGGAGTAGGAGAACATGACTGTGTCCTGGCCACTGTGGGACAGCTTTTCGTCCTGACTCCGTTCTGACGTTCTTGCGTATGTTACTGCCCTGTTGTCTATTTCACTTGGCATCCGCGCCTCCCGGTATGCGGTTACAGCAGCTTCTTCCCTGTGTAGTGTTCGTACATCCGAACAACGAATTTCTGCACATCGACGGGCGGTGTTCCAGCCGGCTTCCCGTAGTGGGCGAAGTTGGGGTCAGCGATTACGAATTCGTATATCCTCTGCAGTTCGGACGTGGAGTCCGCGAGCACTGCGACGTTCTCGTCGAAGGGCAGACCGGCCGTTTCGAGCAGGTCCTGCAACGGGACGCGGTAGTACTGCGCCAGCTTTGAGAGGATCTTGACCCCGGGTCTCTTTGCCCCTGATTCGATGTTGGACAGGTAGGCATTTGATATGCCGCTTTCTGCTTCCACCTGTCTCAGTGTCCGGGTGCCCCTCAGCCGTCTGAGGAGGGAGGTGATGGGGGGTCTTGCCCTGGTGGCTACTGAGTTTTCACCACCTAGGCCGTCGTTGGGGCCGCCGTTGGCAGGAGGGTCCATAACTGCTTGACTGGATTCGACCATACGTTCTATAATCTGCATGATTTCCTCCTTCGGGACTGGCGCGTTTAATGCGCTTCCTTCTGTTGCAAAGTGCTATAATATCTTGAGGTCAAAGACCTGAATTCTAGCAAAGGAATGGACTGGGTTGCCAGCATCAGTATTGTAACGGATGGGCTACGAAAAAGAAACTATCACCCCGCAGGGTGAGGGTAACAGCAAAATTGAAGCGTCAGACAGCACCTACGCTCTACCTGAAGATGCTAGGGAGACGCTGAATGCTTGGCTTTTCGCCAAGCGGCTCAAGAGGTACCAGTTGATCAAACAATTGCAGGGGGACGAAGGATGGCGCGATATGCCTGCTGTGGCCAGGGAGTTTCATTCATCCTCCCCGGGGGATGGCCTGAAGGTGGATGAAACAGCGGACGCTGACGTTGTCGCCTTCCAGGGAGAGGCTGGTCCGGAGGTGGCGTTCGTGAAACGTGAGACTTCCGGTGTTGGGGACGCGGAGCCGCAGGCTTCTGACGGAGCCCCGGTATGTTGACTGAATGCGCTTCAGTCAGGTAAGCCAGGGCATCTGTTGATTGTCTCCCCGTAACTGGGGTGGCGGCCCTGAGGAGGGCAGAGCCGGTCTGCCGGTTGTGCCTCGCGGCTCTTCGAAATAGTGTCGGCCGGGTTACGGGGCCAGGGCTATCCGGTCGGATGTGATCCGGGGGTGGTTTTGTTCATCCGGCAACGGGTGGGAATAGAAGACCTCGGCTGATTCGGGGCCGACTCGGATTTCCCGGACGAAGATGTTGAGCAGTTCTCTGGTTTCCTCTGCCCCTACGTCTTCGAGGTGGGTGGTGATGTCCCGGGCGTCCTCTCTGAGTCCCTCGGTGTTGCTTATGAAGGCGAGTTTATCGAGCTCTTCTCTGGCTATCCGGGACTCGTAGGCCAGCCCCATCTTGATGGCATTTATGTGGTTGATTTCCTCGGTGCCCTCCGGGTAGGTGGCGAGTTTCTGTTCGACCGTCCGCAGAACTTGCTCCTTGAGCCGGTCCAGCTCCTCAATGGATGATTCGCTGCACTGCAGCCGTTCTTGTTGCCTGCTCGATGCCTCCGAGGCCATCTGCTGGATGTCCCCGGTCAGCAGCGCGATAGTGCTGTCGTTGATTACCCTTTTCAGGAGTTGGGTGACGGCCTGGGCTACCAATCTCTCCGCGTTGACCGGCTTGGTGGGACAGCGGTCTGGTCCGCGTTTGGCATTCACCAAGCAAACATAGTTGACTCCAATTGCGGTCATGGCCGTTCCGCAGTTGGCGCAATGCACCAGGTCGTTTGGCGGACTCTGGTGCTCAGGAAGGGTTGCAGTTTTGAACATTTTGCTCATCTGCCTCTGTGGCTTCATAGTTTTTCAGAATGAATGACATTCGTCAAGCGGCTGGCGGTGGAGGTGCTGGCGTTCACAGCGATTTGGCCTAGTCGTGGCTGTCGGCCTCGTTCTGAGGGTCTCCGCTCCTCAGTTTCCTGTACTTGTGGACGGTGCTCTGGATCCTATCGGCCTGCTCCTGGGTCAGCATACGCCTTGGGTCCGGCTCGAAGCTGTCTTCCAAGGCCAGGTAGATCGGGGTTTTCTCGCGTAGGATTTCCTCTTCCTCCGGCCACCGGGCATCTATCACGGATTCGACGGTCCTGAAGGTTGCCGTCACATATCTTACGGCGGTTATGAGTCCCCGGATTTTGGCGAGCGCCAGTTGTTCCGGCGAGTATCGCCAGACCGTGACGGGGGCGCCCAGCTTGAGTTCCAGGGAGTCCTCGGGGTTGGTGAGGAGGAATATGGTTCCTTCCCCGGTGGTCCGGTCGATAAATCCCAGGGGCATGATGTAGGGCGTGGGCATGGGTCCTCCTTGTTGGGAAATTGAAAAGGGACAGGCGGTTGCCTGTCCCTGGGTTGGTGCAGCTGGCCGGTTTGACCCTGACGGAGGCCGGATGCTCCGGCCCCTCAATCCTGGGGATGCGGTCAAGTCCTTGGCTTGGAGCGGGTCTCTCTTGAAAGCCGGTTTGGCATTTCGTTAGTGCGGTGGTGCCGACACGCCATCCGGCCTGGTCCCAGACTGGGCCGGCTCCTGCAGACTTTACGCCTGCGGGATCGGGTGGGCCAGCATCTTGCTCACGGCGTCCCGGCGCAGTCCGAACACGCCGGAGACCTTCCGGATGCTCGTGGCGTCGGCCATGACGGCTCTGCTGACGCGCGGATGCGCTCCCACTTGGCCGCTGTTCTCCTAGGCGGAGTTCATGGCCGAGGAGCCGGTCAAGCCGAAGCGCCGCAAGGCCCAGGCCCCGTCGCTGTCCCTCTTCGAGTGGGCGGTGGAACAGGAGCGCGAGGAAGAGCCGGTCGGCGCGGGACGCTGACCGCAAGAGCACGGGGGAGGCTGTCGCATTTGCGGCGATGGCCTCCCCCGCCTGGACCCATATGTGGGGCCTTTTTCTATTTCAGGCGGGCCGAGCGTCCATGTGTGCGGCCTTTTTTGCGTTTCAGCAAATCTAGCCCGTATCCGGGGCGTACAGAGGGGACTGACTGACAGCTCCAGCCCGGCTTCCGGGCGGTTCACCCAGTCGCCCTCCTCGGTGGCCCGGAAGGACCCGTCGTCGAGCATCTTCTTTCAGGTGGGCTGCGAAATCCTCCGCGTTGTAGTGGCCCAAGATTTCGCCCTCAGGGGTCGCGATGAACACGTACCACTGGGAGTCCAGGCTCTCCGTGCTGTTGTAGTGCTCAGTGGTAGAATGAGCGCCAACTAGCCCATTCGATTGGGGAGTACAATGTGGCCTTCGTCAAGCCTGTAGGTGCGATAGAGTTCCCGGAGTGCCCGGGGACGTGCAGCACCCGCTACCTGAACGCCCCCAGGATGTGTGCTAGGGGTAACAAAACGAGTACTAAACTAAAGCCAAGGTGAAATGCGCAGATGGTGGGGGTCAAACGACGGAGCCGGGTCATTCTCCAAGTACGGATGAGAGGGATTCACCCGCGCAACCCAGCTGATCACCATCGCCACTTAAATGTACATCCCACCTTGGCTTTAGTTTAGTATTACAACGACGCTTCATCAAATTGGGTGCCTCGTGAGTAGAAATTGCACTTGGGAACGGTCGGGCGGGAAGCTGTCGTGCAAGCTGGCCTATATCCGGGAAGGGACTCCCAAGAGCCCTATCACGCCAACCGTCGTTGTAATACTAGAGGAGTGACCTTCTATGCCCTGATTCTGCTCACTGTTCTCATGGGCTTCTCCATGGTGGCGTGCGGAGATGGCGAAATCGGCGAGAGTCATGATCTCGCTGGGGAGCCTGTCGATTACAGTTCGGAGGCGGAGGGTGAGGATACCGGGGTCTATAGTAGGCTTATGACTGAGGCTGAGGTAGCGACTCTATCCTGCGGCGAATACGGCTTCGGGATGGGGCTTGAAGAGTCGGACCTGCCCATGGTGCAGTGCATAGTGGACAAGTCGAGGGGTGAGGAGGGGAGAGCAGATCTGCTCAGCGGAATGATGCAGGACGCGATTCGTTCCTCGAACCAGGCTGTCGTTCGGCTCTTGCTGGAAGCTGGCATCGACGCCGATGGCGAGAGTCCGTTTGGTGAGCCCTTCCTTCTCAGCGCCCTGAATCAGCTGACGTTTACGGCCAGTGATTCCGGACAGTCGCCTGAGGGTGAAGCCGCGGTGGCAATCGGTGACATCCTTGTGGATGAGGGCGCCCGGGTCCCGGAACCTCCCGGAGAATATGTGAATGCCTGGTTCATCGCTGTCGAGACATCTCCGGACGCGATGCGAATCATGATCCGGGCTGGTATGGACGCCAACGTACGGCGCCCCCTTGAAGAACGATTCAATGTGGAAACTGCATTGGTGCACGCGATAAAGCGGGCATGTTCGAGCGTTGTCTCGGATGTCTCGGATCCGGATCGCCCAGAGCTTGAAATCGTCCGTTTACTCGTCGAGGCCGGTGCCGATGTGAACACCATGTCCATCGGTCAGATTCTGGACGAGAATTTCAAGGTGATCGGGCTCTTCGAGTCTGAGACCGTCCTAGCCGATGCGGTGGGAGGGCAAACCGGCTGCCCACAGGTGGTCAACATACTCAGGGAGGCAGGCGCCTGCTTGGACCTTGAGGGCCGGCGTGTTGAGTGGGGGAGTGAGCTTGATTTTGATGGCATTTTGCAGTTTCTTTCAGCCCCAGTGGCCTTCCCTCCAAGGGAAGGGGTTGAGTGTGCCGCCCCGCCTCCAGACTCGCTGGAGAGGGCAATAAGGCGGGAAGACGTCGACATGGTCCGCTTGCTCACTGAGGCAGGCGCAGACGTGAACGCAGTTGACTCTTTCGGTGAAACGGTCTTGCACGAAGCAATACGTCGGGAAAACGTCGAAGTGGCCCGCTTGCTCATTGAGGCAGGCGCAGATCTGAACGCAGTTGACTCTTTCGGTGAAACGGTCTTGCACGAAGCAACATTGAACGAAGATGTCGGCATGGTCCGCTTGCTCATTGAGGCAGGCGCAGACGTGAACGCGGGGGACTATTCCGGTGAGACGGTCTTGTACGAAGCAATACAGAACGAAGACGTCGACATGGTCCGCTTGCTCATTGAGGCAGGCGCAGACGTGAATGCGATGGTCCGGCCCAGGACGACCCTACTTCAGTGGGCGGTGTCGACCGTCCGCAATCCGACGATTATTGAGCTTCTGGAGAAGGCCGGTGCCAAGTGACCTGGCAAACGGAGAAGGTCTTGCGATGGATTCTATGGATAGTCGGAGCCACTGCCCTGTTTGCAACTGGTTGGGGATGCGCAGTCCTTGACGAAAGCGAACCGACACCCACCGCAGTATCTTCGGGTCCCAGGTTCCCTCCCTCCCCCTTTGGTGTGGCCGACCGAACCTCACACTCTTTGACAATAGCCTGGGCCGGCCCAATACCCCAGGCCAATGAGAATCACCCGACCTATTATGACTTGCAACGTAGTTTGTCTGAAGATGGAGACTACTCCGATGTGGCCGCTGGCATAGCCTCCACCGAATTTGTGGATCGAGAAGTGAAGCCGGACAGCATCTACTACTACAAGGTCAGGGCCTGTAACAGTCTCGGATGTTCACCTTGGTCTAGCGTCACGGGAGGAGTCACGGAGTCCACTGGTGCTGTTAGTATTCCTGAAGCACCTGCGTTCTTAATTGCAGAAAAAAGGATACGCAGTCTTGGGGAGACCTTGGATTTTGCTTTGGAGGCTTTCGGGGAGCCTGGATATTACTTGGCAATCATTTGGACCGGGGTGCAGGGGGCAACCTACTATGAAATCTATAGGGACAGTAAGCTCTTGGCCAAGATGAGCGCTCAAGAGAAGGGAGGTTACACCGGTGGGTTTAGCGGTGCCGATTCCAGCGCGCGCCTCTACCAGGTTAGGGCGTGCAACAAGGAGGGATGTTCCCCTTTCGCGAGTC
Organism: Dehalococcoidia bacterium; assembly: GCA_965197575.1. Classification (GTDB taxonomy): domain Bacteria; phylum Chloroflexota; class Dehalococcoidia; order Lucifugimonadales; family UBA3495; genus VXOI01. The sequence goes on along the minus strand of OZ240214.1, from coordinate 2,120,235 downwards.
CCCTCGTCGGACGCGGGTTGCCGGGTCCGGCTACGATGATGCTCGGTGTGTGCGAAATCGGATTGATACTGAATCCGGAAGAGTTTTGTTGGCTGGAGGACAGCGGTACATTCCTTTTCGCTGAGGCCGAAGCGGATCGTACAGGATATTACGACATGTGTCTTCAGAAAGAGCATGGCTCCATCTGCCAAGGAGAGTTTGTTGAAATCAGTGAATACCTGGTGGCCCAGCAATTGGAGGAACCCAAGAAGCAATGGATTATCCGACCACATCCCATGAGTCCCAAACCCCTTCCTCAGACGGAAGGATGGGATTCGGTGGCAGGCGACACAAAAAGATACCAGACGGGAAAAGTCTCCTTCGCCTCGATCAGCCCTGGCGCCTGGTACACCTGCGGTGTCTCGGCCGAAGCGGGTTCCGTGGCCTGCTGGGGCGATAATGACTATGGCGAGGCCAGCCCGCCGGGTGGGGAGTTCATCTCCGTCAGCGCTGGGGGCGGCTACACCTGCGGAGTTAGGGTCGGCGGCTCCTTGGCTTGTTGGGGTCCTGATTGGTTCGGAGATCTTACCATTTGCAAACGTAAGACCGACGGCTCCCACGACTGCAGGGCTGCCGAATGGAATGGTCAAGCCATGCCGCCGGAGGGCCTCTTCACCTCTGTCAGCGTAGGGGGGAGTCATGCCTGCGGAGTTAAGACCGACGGCGCTGTGGCCTGCTGGGCCAGCAACGAAGATGGTCGAGCCACGCCGCCAGGGGGCGCCTTCACCTATGTCAGTGCCGGGGGACATCACACGTGCGGAGTTAAGACCGACGGCGCCGTGGCCTGCTGGGGCAGCGATCGCTATGGTCAAGCCACGCCGCCGGAAGGCACCTTCACTTCTGTCAGCGCTGGCAACTTGTACACCTGCGGAGTCAAGACCGACGGCGCTGTGGCCTGCTGGGGCAGCGATCGCCATGGTCAAGCCATGCCGCCGGAGGGCGCCTTCACCTCTGTCAGCACCGGGGAATACAACACCTGCGGAGTTAAGACCGACGGCGCTGTGGCCTGCTGGGGAGACGATGGCGATGGTCAAGCCACGCCACCAGAGGGAGCCTTCACCTCTGTCGACTCTGGCAACAGGCATACCTGCGCCATAAATGTTGATGGAACCGCAACCTGCTGGGGCAATGATAGCTCTGGTCAAGCCATTCCACCGTAGCCGGAACCCTATTGGATGAGCGGGGACAGTAGGCTCCTCTCCGGTATGAGAGTTGAAGGTCGCCCGTCTCCACTGCGTGCCCTTGGCATCGCTCTTGTGGCCTGTCGGCTCTCAAAGTGTCCCATTCTTCCTGGTTGCCAACAGCCCTGGGGCCCGCACGAAGTTTCGATCAGCATCGCGCATCCCACATACATGCTTGTCAGCCAACTCCAGATTGCGGCCTTTCCCCGGACCGCCTGACGCTTTCCACCTGCTCCATGCCGTTGAAGCCGCGCCCGCGCTCGGCGTAGTCGTCTGGGAGGCCCCTCCCGTCGTCCGATACACATAGCGTGACTTTACTGGCATCGAAGTCGAGCCTGACCTCAAACTTGCCGGAGATGACGTGCAGGTGTGCGTCGAAAATGGGGCACTTGTCCAGCGCCAGTTGGCCAGATAGTGGAAACGAGAGGGAGAAATGGAAGATTCTCCAACCTGACGGGCCGGAGGCTCTTTGGGTCCCTTCGAAGAGTGGCTTGCCCCTTACTTAGAGACGAACCTCATTGCGCAACCAGCATCGAATTGTATGGAGCCCCTATCCGCCCGTCATCAGTCCCCTATTGGAGGGTCACCTCGGAAGCTCCATTAGGGGATGGCGTGCAGGGCATGATCAGCGACAATTATTTTTGCCGGTAGACGCCAACTATTGTTGCCGGTCGTCAGGGGTGATCATCTGGTACAGGAGGTACCGGATTGGTCACAGATCAGCAGGTATTGGTACTGAGGCAGAAGCTAATGGAAGGCAAGAGTCAGCAAGCGGCGGCGGCATCGGGTATGAGCGTACGGACGGCTCGGACGTGGCAGCGAGGCAGGCTGCCGTCGGAGAAGAAGGGCAAGAGGCGGTGGCGGACTCGACCGGACCCGTTCGCCGGGGTGTGGGCCGAGGAGGTCGAACCCCTTCTGCGGAGCGACGTTGAGGGAGCGCTGAAGGCGACGACTATTCTGGAGTGGCTCGACGAGCGGCACCCTGGTCGGTTCAGTGTGTCGCACCTGCGGACGCTGCAGCGTCGTCTGCGTGACTGGCGAGCAGTGTGTGGGCCAGACCGGGAGGTGTACTTCGAGCAGGCTCATCCTCCCGGTCGTGAGGCACAGGTAGACTTCACCCACTGCGGCGAGTTGGGGGTGACGGTCGGCGGCGAGCCGTTCGGCCATCTGCTGTTCCACTTCGTGCTGAGCCATTCGGGATGGCGGTACCGAGCCCTTCCGTCTGGCCTACGATACGCTGCGGGAGTGGAAGGGTGAGCGCGCCGACGTGGACTACGTACGCATCCTGCACCTGGCCGCAACTACGATGGAGTCTGAGGTGGCCCGGGCGCTGGGGCTGCTGCTGGATGCGGGCTCGCCCTTCGACTACGCCGCGGTGCGGGAGGTGGCTGCCCCGCCGCGTCCAGATGTTCCCAGGCTGGCGTCGCCGGGGCTGGTGGACCTGAAGGTCTATGACGGTCTGCTTGCTACGGGTGTGCGATGAGCATGGGCAGGATTGCCTCGGACGGAGCGAAGGAGCGGATCGAGCAGTTGTGCAGCGAGTTCAAGCTGCCCACGGTGGGAGCGGAGGCAGTCCCCCGGTTCGCCGCAGCCGGTCACGCCGACGCCCTCGTGACCCTCGTGGAGGTGTTGGAGCAGGAAGCCGAGGACCGCGGATTTCGCCGTGAACCTGCAAGAGATACTTGGCGAGGTTTCCTTCAAGGCCACCCAGAAGGAAGTGTGGGGGTACCACGAGGACGTGAATCTTCCCTGACCTCGACGATGTGACCTGAACTGTGGTGGAGGGTGCAACCTACTACGAGGTGTACAGAGCCGGGGATAGACTGATCACGGTGAGCGCGCCATTGACGATCAGATCGCACACGGACCTGGGCCGCTCCTTCGACCTCTAATTCGGCACCGACTACCAGGTCCTTGTGTGCAACAAGGCCGGATGCTCCCCCTTAACGCAGTAGGACCTCCCAGCGAAAAGTTCGCAATTCGGTACACTTAGGCCCACCTGACAGGACTCGAACTCAAGCTCTTGGAAGATTAGCTTCAGCCTGTTGTCAACACCTGCGCTCGGCCCGCGGTCTCTATTCGCTGGTGGACAACTGCTCTTGGTCCACAGACGCCTCGAGGGTTATCAGCTTGGGACCGTCTTCAGGGCCGACCGGAACTTCACTCGATTCCTTCTGCGGAACCCTGAGGTGCAAGGCTGTCCCGATTCGTGGGGCGGGTGGATCCGGCCAAGCGCAGTTCCTTTTGGCGCAGTCGGCCGGTGGGCGACTGCACCGCAGCCTTTGCCATGATCCGGGCTATAGCCATAAGGTCCTGCCAGTTCACTCCTCGTCGTCTTCGAAAAGGTCTTCCAACCAGGAGCACTGGCCCCATGACGTGACCGGCATGTCGCCCCTGTTCACCGTGTGGCCTTGGTGAAGCGCGGCCTCGAATGATGCGTCCGGCCCGGGATGCCGAAGACGGTGACGGCGGCTTATGCCGTGGTGCCGACCGTCAGCGGATCCGCAGCGGAGGACCTGTAGGCCGGCGGCGCTCCCCCGCGTTGCAGCGTAGCGTCAGCTGATTCCATGCGCAATGACCAGGTTGCCGCCAATCATGACAACCGCGGCCGCGATGAACGCCGCTGCCTCCCCGATAAACAGCGTGAAGGCCGCCTTGGCGAGGCCGCGTCTGGGTTCCTGACGGCCGGGACCGGCGCTGACCGGGACAAGGACGGCCAGGACGGCGGTTGCGGCAATGTCCACGTACAGAGTTGCCCCCAGGGCGGCGAGCCCGGCGGGAACCAGTTCGAAGAGGGTGGGAAAGCCGCTGCCGTCCGGTGGCATGAGGTCCGGAAGGCCCGCCATCAGGACCGCTGTGCCGAGCCAGCCGGTGGCTATGGCTGCGGTCCACCAGGTCACGACAGCCCAGTGCCCGTCCCAAGACGCCGGAATCCCGGTCCACGTCAGGTCGGCGGAATCCGGACCGAGCCTCGCCCGGGTCCAGCGGAGGGCTGCCCAGACGATGAAGACGGGCAGCAGGGTGCTGCCCGTCCTGTGTCTCTTTCCTGGCCCCCTTCAAGGGCTTGGTTTGACCAAGCCCGCTTAGGGTTCATAGGCTGTCGTCACAATCCTACCTCAGTCACCTTCGCCCCAAGAAAACGCACGATCCGCCGGTACTCTGGCTTAAACGCAGGCTTGGTGAATGCGGTCTCTGTTTTCGATTTGGTGTCCTACCACCCTCGGGGAGACGTTGAGTGCTGTTGCAATCTCATAATCACTCTTGCCTCGCTTGGACAGGTCAAGCACGGTGTCCACCGGGGCCAGAAACTCTGCGGCAAACGCCCTGCCCATGGCTTGTCTCTCTGTCCCGGGTAGTCCGTTCAACACCGAGGGCTCGGACTCCGGGAAGCACACAACGTCCCCCACTCCTCGGGCGAAGTTGAAATTGTTCGTCCATTCATACCCAATGACGTGAGTAGTATTCTGTAGATGAATGTGGATATTGTCTTGTCTCGATACTAGGGCGTCAACTCCTGACAGTCCTCGAGCGAACTCGAACGCCTTGTTTCCGAGTTTATCGGATACCATGGATAACGATGTCAGGGGCCCTCGGTCCGATACGCCAATCGCGTTCCTAAACGCTCGGGCTGACCTGTATCCCGGTGCCCAAGCCCCCTCGCCAGGACGCCGCCCCCTTAGTGAAGGGTCCACCACCTTGGACGCATGGGCCAGATCCGGAAGGCAGGAACCCGCTCCTGTACTATCTATGGCCTGTTTCACTGAGGACAATGTCTCCTTACGTTGGTTTCGGGTGGTGTCTTTGACCCCCGCCAGAAAATCGCTCAGTGGCTCCCCTCGAAAGATAAGACCTGCCTCCATGATGAAGGTAGCGTCGGCTTCATCGATTGAATACGGGTCTACGCCGAGTGCACCTGCAGCTTCGCAGAAGGAACTCTCCTCAGGATCTTGGCGTGATTCTGAGACCCGCGACCATTGAAAGGCGACTTCACTATCGGTTATTCCCTTCTGGGAGAGTTTTTCTATTGTGTCTTCCACGAACTTAGACAGTTCCTTTTCTGCCTCAGTCCGAGGGAGATCTTGACTGCCCGGATACTGGAACCGCAACCCAGGGTTTTCGTAAAATGCTTCCTGTCCAGTGACTTGGAATACAGAGCCGTCGCAACTGAATGTCAAGCGGGGAAGGATGTACCCCGTGCGATACTTGGAGATCGGAAACTCTTGGTCGCGCCCCCCTAATATCCTCCACCAGTCCGCCGCGATCCCTTCAGCAAGGTAGACTGTGGGCACAGTTACTGATTCGAACTGAGCGTTTGCTCTGTAGTTCCAGTGGGAGCACGAGTTTCTGTCTCCCACCGTGATAATCAGTTCGCACATTGTCGCCCTTTCCTCTGCCGAAGCGCTTCGGAAATCAGCGACCCAGTTTGCCAAAAACATCATCTCTCTCTTTTTCGCAGATCGGCCAACCCTTGTACTCCCCTGATCCTCCGTTAAAGCACACGCCCATCCATATTTGCCCGTCCGCTTCGTGCCATATCTTCTTGGGAAACTCTTTATCTGAGTTTTGGAATAGGCATTGGCGATTTCTAATGGCGGTTCGCACCCATTCCGTGGCCCGTTCACGGTCTTGTTCTGTGGTCAGAGGACAGAGGGTGGTGTCCCGCTTGCCTGGTCTTCCGACCCTGCCACCACTCAACTGCCTTCCCATGGGGAGCCCTCCCCACCATGCGACCTCTTTGTGCTCAGAGCTTCCCGTGTAAACTGCACGCTCTGCCAACTCATCTAGTTCTGCTGCAGACCTTGGGCTAATCAAGGATTGCCTTGGTAGGCGCATGCTCTATCCAGTCACGGGCATGGAGCCGCCGATCTCGTCTCGACCGGCCAAATTTGAATAAAACCTTCAAGAAATGTTAAAAAAATAAGCCTCGGCGCAAAGCCGAGGTCTGGCGGATTTCAGATGAAGTGAAGCAATTGCCCCTTGTTTTGGCCGGCTCCGAATCGCATCCTATGCACCGCTGAACCATTACAATATATCAGAACCGGGCGAACTATACACCCGTTTGTCAAGTCGTGGTTTGCCGTTGCCCGGCGGAAAGGCAGTAGAGGGGAGTTCTGGCGGTATGCCTCCTGACGCGATCTTGGTCGATATGTGTTTCACCGAGATACGCATATCAAGCGTGACCAGTTTTCCTCCAAAGGCATTTGAGCGCACGGTGATGCGTTCAAAGAATACATCTTCGAAAGACTTAGCGTCCTCTCTTGGTGGGCCGGGCTGTAAAGTTCTCGCCTAAACCTCGTCGTCCGGACGGGGTCGCGCATCTTGGATCTTTGCCATCAGTCCGTCCACGCCGCCGATGCTGATCAGGTCACCGCCTGCGTTGGCCTTCTTAATGACCTCCTGCGTCTCCTCGTTGGGAATGAACCCCGTGATGGGAAAGGAGCCGGGGTGGACCGTCTGCATGTAAAAGGCGGCGACTTCTTCCTCCTGAGTCAGGCCCATCTTGGCGAAGATGGCTTCGGTGTCAAGGGCGGCGGGAAGTTGGCCAGTGGGGCGGCGGCCTCTTGGTCTGCGGCGCCAGGGTCCGGTGCCAGCCGGTCCCGGAGCTTGGCCTCTTCGGCTTGGGTAACGATGCCGTCAGCCATGGAGTGGGACACGCCCTGCTTCCAGCCCTCTTCCAGGGCTTGGTTGACGGTGGAGCTGTCCCCGAATGACCTCTTGACTATCTCAGACAGGGAGAGCCGGAGGGTCTTCTCGTCGAACTGGGGTGAGGCCGCTGCTTGGGCGGCGAGATGGACGCTCTCGTTCCAGCTGGCCTGGAAGGTCCGGCGGCACTCGGGGTGTTCGCGGCTGAGGATCCCGGTCTTCTGGTGGCAGAAGGGGCAGGTGTCGGCGGCTGGTCCACTAAGGTCAGTTCTCACTTTTCTGGTTGCTGTTCCTCGCCCTCCTCTACCGTCCGTTGTGAGTTCCACAGCGTATTGAATGCCAGTTTCAGGCTGAACCACCAGGCGTACACTGAGTGAGCGGAGAAGCATTGATCTTCCTCGATCAGTCCGTGCGCCACCTCATTCCTGAGGTTCGCTCCATATGGACTGCAGAAGAGCGCCTTCAGTTCGAACGTGACGTCCTCCCCGAAAATTGCCTTGACCTCCGGCAGGTCCACCAAGGTGCTTAGGCCGTTCTCCGTTTCAATCCCCTCTCTGTCTATGCTGGTGGTCGTCACTTGGTTCATCTTGAGTTGGTGTCGCACCATGTGTTCTATCTGTGGGGCTAGAAGGTGTAGACTCGAGGCGAAGTCCCGGTTATAACCGTGGTACAACGCCTTTCCGTACAGTCTATCTCTGCCCGGCGGGACGATAGGGGAGAGCCTGGCAAGTTGTATGAAGTCACCTTCCCCGACGCGGTGCTCCAGGGAAATGACATCCATGGCTGGCAGTATGTATCCCATCACTGCGATGTTGACTAGAGGCTCATAGTGGAATTGGATCATTTCAGCCTGTGCTTCGGCCCGGCGGAAACAACCTTGGCGGAATTAGTACGGGTGGCCGGGACAAGGTGGGCCATCGAGGAATGCTTTGAGGAGGCCAAGGGAGAGGTCGGTCTGGACCAGTACGAGGTGCGGCGATGGGACGGCTGGCACCGGCACATCACCCTGGCGATGCTGGCTCACGCCTACCTGACGGTAATCAAATATCAGGCGATGGAACAGGGAGAAAAGGGGGCCACTACGGCCCGGATGAAGAGTTGATTCCCGTCACAGTGCCGGAGGTGCGCCGGCTGCTGACCCGATTGGTATGGAGGGAAAACCAGCCGCCTGATTTCATCCTATACTGGTCGCGGTGGAGACGGCGCCACCAAGCCAGAGCCCGGCAATGCCACTACAAACGCCGCCTGTCACATCTGCGACTGTAGTACTAGGCTGTATATTCTATTCAGTGCCGCTGGCGGCTCTTGCGAGCGCTCCACTCAGCGTCGCTCCGTCGGCGTGCCTGCCGGTGCTGCTGGGCGCACTCCTTGCACCGGGTCTGACCGGATATGGCCGGTTCCCTGCAGTCCCTGCACAGCCCGGCAGCCTTGAGCCTCTCACGCCTCTTCTTCTCGCTCCGCCGGCGGACTTCCTGGCACTCCGGACGTTGTCGCCGGAGGCGTTCGTATTCCTAGCGGCTTTGGGGTACGGGCGGTTCGGCGCCTGGCTTCAGTCTTCCTTGTTTAGCCTGCATGGCAGGCTGCGGAGCGGTGCTCTTTGGAGAGGCCGGTGCCACGGGCCCTTGGTCCGGCTGTTCATCTACCTGCTTGGCTGCGGCGCGCCGTTTTCTGTCGTGTTCCCTGCGTGAAATGCGGTGCCTTTCAGCGCACTCATCGCACCGGGTCTGCCCTTCGATTGCCAGTTTCCCGCAGTTTCTGCAGAGGCCTAAGAACTTGGCCTCCTTGAGTGTTTCCTTGAATCTGGCCCGCTGTCTTTCCTTCTTGGCTTCGGGGGTCAGCGGGGTTCGCTTCGGTTTGGGCCCTTTCGGCTGCCGCTGCTTCCTGCTATGGTTTGCTCTCGAAGCCGACTTCTGCTTCTTATTCGTCTTGGCGAGCTCCGAGGTTTCGCCCGGGGGTACCCGCGAGGCGGTCTTGAGGGTCGGCTGTTCTTCCGTGGGTGTTCCGGTTGAACGCTTTTTGCTGGCAGTGCTACTGTTTGCACTCGATGCAGCTTTGTATCTTTTATCGACCCGTGCAGGAAGTCGAAATGTGTACTGGAGGGTAATTCTTTTAGAATATTGTGCGGGGGCAACGTGGGGCGGAACCGTAAACGCCCCGCTGCCCGTCCCTACAGGCCCAGCAGGCGGGCCGGGTTGTCCTTCACCAGCATCCCGACTTCCACTTCCTCCATGCCCGCGCGAAGAAGGGTGGCTATGCCCATGCGCATACCCTCGGCGGGCATAGGATGGAAGTCCTGCCCGAAGTCGGTGCTCAGGATGCACTTCTCCGGGCCTATGGCGGAAACGGTCTGCACCATCTCCTTGGGGTCCATCCGGTAGGTCGTGGGCATCATTACGTGGAGGCAGTGCTCGATGAAGGCCCCCATCCCGGCCAGCGCCTTCATGTCCTCGACCGTCATGCCGGTCCAATAGGACATGGTGGTGCCGTGGGTCACGACGATGCGCGAAATCCCCATCGAACGGGCCTCTTGCACCAGCGTCATGCTTTCCGCCGTGGAGATATGGCCGGTGGCCAGCACCATGTCGTGGGCCTTGATCACTTCCAGGATGGCGAAAACCTCAGGGACCAAGCGGCCGTCGTCGTCCAGCAGGTAAATCCCGCCGCCCAAGCCCTTGCTCTCGCGGTCGGCCTTGGCGGAAAAGGTCGGCATCCAGACCACGCGCCCGCCCATTTGGGCCGTGGCTTCGACCGCCATCGGGTTCAACCCGCCGACCTCGACGTCCAGAGCGATCCCGCCCAGCAGAGTCAGTCCCGGCACGGCCTGAGCGGTGGTAAAAGCCACCGGGTGGGTCGGGTATTCATGGCTCTTCAACACCAGCCCCTGCATCCCGAATTCACGGGCCTGCTTCGCCACGTCGATGGCCCCGGCCCGCCGCTCCACCTTCGGGTCCGGGCCGAAGTGGACGTGAATGTCCACCGCGCCCTCCAGGATACGGTCAACGTTGCTCACGATGTCCCCCCTTTCCCAGCTTTCCCAAGGGTGTGCGCCAGCATAAGCGCGGTGTCCGTGAGTGTCAAATCCGTCATCAACATGGATGTACAGGATTAACAGGATCGAGTCCCCGTTATCCTGTTAATCCTGTACATCCATGTAAGAACCGGCTTGTGGTAGCATAACGGCACTCATTTCTAAGTGAAACGGCGCGGAGGAAGTCATGGACCTGGGACTTACCGGGCGGGTTGCGGTGGTGGGTGGGGCTAGCAAGGGGTTGGGCCGGGCCTGTGCCGATTCGCTGGCCCAGGAAGGCGCGAAGCTGGCTATTTGCAGCCGCAACGCGGCGGAACTGGAGGTTGCGGCACAAGAGATCCGCGCCGCCACTGGTACCGATGTGTTAAGCGTACCGGGCGATTTGTCGCGGTTGGAGGACATACAGCGGTTGGTCCAAACGGCGGCGGACCACTTCGGGCGTCTGGATGTGGTGATCGCCAACTCGGGCGGTCCTCCGGAGGGGCGGGCGGTGACCACCGATGAGGAGACGTGGGACCGGTCGGTGCAAATGGCGCTGAACTTCTTCATCAGGATGGGCCGGGAAGCCGTGCCCCACATGCAAAAGCAGTCGTGGGGAAGAATCGTCAACATCCTGGCCAGCACGGTCTACCAACCCATCGACAACCTCGTAACCTCCGGCGTCACCCGCATGGGGGCCGTGGCCTACGCCAAGAGTCTCGCCGACGAGGTGGGACGGGATAACATCCTGGTCAACAACGTGGCGCCCGGATTCCTGATGACGGAGCGGATGCGCCACATCTTCGAGACGCGCTCCTCGGAGACCGGACAGGACCTCGAAACGGTGCTCGACGCCCGCGCCGCCAGCATTCCGCTGGGCCGCTTCGGCCGCCCCGAGGAACTGGGCGACTTCGTGACCTACCTGGCCTCCGACAAGAACACCTACGTTACCGGGACCACCATCCTGGTGGACGGCGGCGTCGTCCGAAACGTGATGTAGGGCGAGGGCCCGCGCAGGGGGTGAAGATGTTCGACGAGCATGCACAAATAGTGCTGACCGCCGACGTTACCGGAGATGGAGAGGAAGAACTCAAGGCCGGAGACGTCGGCACAATAATACATGTCCACCCCGGGGGACAAGCTTTTGTGGTGGAGTTTATGACTCTCGATGGCGACACGGTGACAATTGCTACCGTTTTGCCATTCCAAGTCCGCGTGGTCTCCAGCGAGGATATGACCCACGCTCGCAAGATGGAGATTGCCGTTTAGGTACTATGCTCCAAACCCCTGCTTTCGAGGGCTCGGTAATATAAAGCGGCATGGGCGAGCATCCCGCCCGTGCCGCTCGCGTTGCCGGAGGCGCCGCTACTTCAGGTTGGCGTCGAACCAGGCCAAGGCCTTGCCCCAAGCGTCCTGGGCTGCTTCGGCGCGGTAGCTGCCCCGGACGTCGCAGTGGAAGCCGTGGCCTGCTCCCGCGTATTGGTGGAACTCATGGGCCTTGCCCAGCCGAGTCATCTCGGCGTCAATTGTGTTCACGTCGTCGGGGGTCGGGTTGGCGTCCTCCTCCCCGAACAGGCCCAGGACGGGGCAGGCGATGCCGGAGGTCCGGTCGAAGGGCGATGGGCCGTCGCCGAGCGATCCCATGATGTTGCCGCCGTAGAACACCACCGACGCCGCAAGGTCGGAAATGCTGGCTGCTGCCAAGTACGACACCCGGCCGCCAAAGCAGAAGCCGACGATGCCGATCTTGTCGCTCTGCACGAACGACTGCCCCTTGAGATAGTCCACTGCGGCGCTAACGTCGGCCACGATCCCGGCGTCGGTGCATTGTTGCATCCAGCTGATAGCGCTTGGGAATTCCTCGTGCAAACCGGCGATCATTCGCCCCTGACGGTGGAACATGGCGGGCGCCAGTCCCACGTAGCCTTGGGCCGGCAGCCGGTCGGCCACGGACTGTATATGGGAGTTAACTCCCCAGATTTCTTGAATCACGACGACCGCGGGATGCGGGCCGTCGCCCTCGGGTTGGGTCAGGTACCCTTCCATGCTGCTTCCATCGACGTTGATGTCAACCCAGCTTGCCGGCATTTGGTTCCCCTCCTGGTGGGTGTTGGAATGGATGGCGCAATTTTAACATGGGGTCGGGGCATGGGCTTCCGTCATTGGGTTCAGCTTACCACCGGGGGGCGACGGCCCCGCACCGCCGAGACCCGCTCGTATGCGGCGGCCACCTGGAACAGCAGGTCCTCCTCGAAGCCCTTGGTGATGAATTGCACGCCAATGGGCAGCCCCGAATCGCTCAGGCCGCAGGGGACGGTGATGGCGGGCAGGCCGGTGGAGTTGAACGGGCTGGTGTTGCGGGAGACGAGGCTGGATCCCGGGCCGCGCACCCGGTGGGTCTCTCCGAGGTGCTCGATGTAGGGGGTGTCGATGCGCGGGGCGAACACCGGGGCGGTCGGCGTCACCATGAAGTCCACCGTCTGCATCACCCGGGCGTATTCCTCCTGGATCAGCCGCTGCACCTTCATCGCCTTGGAGTAGTGGTGGCCCATGACGAACTGGCCGCCGAGAGTGCGGTACAGCACGTCCGGCCCGTAGTCTTCCCGGTTGGACCGGAGCATGGCCTCGTGGGTAACGATTGCGTCGGACATGGCCGCGATCCGCACCGCGCCAATGTACTTCATCGTGGGCAGGTCGACCGTCACGGCTTCGGCGCCCAGTTCTTCCAGCGCGGCAATGGCCCGGCGCACCGAGGCTTCCACTTCCGGGTCGAGTTGCTCGAAGTAGTAGCTCTCCGGCACTCCCATCCGCAGGCCGCGCACACCACGGTCGAGGCGGGCGGAATAGTCCGCCACCGGCACGGGCACGGTGCTGGGGTCAAGAGGGTCTTGCCCGGCCATGGCTTGAAGCATAAGGGCGCTGTCTTCCACCGAGCGGGTCATCGGCCCGATGTGGTCGCCGTTGAAACTGGTCACCAGCAGGCCGCGCTGGGAAACGCGCCCGAAGGTCTGCTTCAGGCCGACGACTCCGCAGAAGGTGCCGGGCAGGCGCACCGAGCCGCCGAGGTCGGTGCCCAAAGAGGCGAACGTGACTTCGGCGGCCACGTTGGCCCCGCCCCCGCCGCTGGAGCCGCCGGGAATATGCTCCAACCCCCAAGGGTTATGCACCGAGCCGAAGTGTGGGTTGTTGGAGGTTGCGCCAGCGGCGAATTCCTCCAGATTTTCTTTGCCCAGGATGATGGCTCCGGCCCCGCGGCACCGCAGGACTACCTCCGCGTCCTCGTCGGGCACGTAATCCGACAGGACCTTGCTGCCCAGGGTGGTGCGAATGCCCGCCGTGGCGAGGTTGTCCTTGATGCCGATGGGGATGCCTTGAAGCGGCCCCTTGAATTCGCCACGCGAGATGGCGGCCTCCTCCTCGCGGGCTTGGGCCATCGCTTGCTCGTTCAGCAGCGTGATGAAAGAGTTCAGCGTCGGCTGGAGCTCTTGGGCGCGGTCCAGGGCAGCGGTGGTCACCTCCACCGGCGACACTTCCCCGGCACGGATCTTGGGCGCCAACTCGGCGATGGACATCCGAAGCAGGTCTTGGTCGGCCATCTTAGCTGCCTCCTTGCGAGTGGCGCGGGCGGGCGTTTTCTTCGTCCCGCGCCGCCATGCGGATTAACCGGCTGGACATAACATCCGAGAGGTCGAGATCATCAAGTCTGCCCAACTCGGCCAGATAGAAGTCAATTTCCGGCCGGACCAAGTCCAGTTCCTCGTCGCTAAGCTCGAACCCCCGGTAGTCGCGTATGATCGCTTTCAAGGTGTCGTTGGGAATTGGCATCGCCGCCTCCTCTGGTCGATTTCTTCAACCTGATTTGCTTCAACTTTGATTGAGTGTAGGCCAGCCGCTAATAGAACGCAATGACGGGCCTGGCGTTCAGGATTTAGCCGCTTGGCGACAAATTAGGATTACATTCCGTGGCCTTGTTTTGTATCATTAGATAGTGAGCCATCGGTAGTCGGCCCCAGTGGAGGCGAATTGCGGAACCTGGCGAATTTCTTGGTCCACCTGTTCGGCCGCAACGGCGAAACGGAACGTACGCGGCTCTCGGCGTTCCATGACCGGTGCCTCTACTGCGAAGAACTGATTTACGACTCGCCTTCCTATCTGACCTACCGCGTTTGCCCCTTTTGCCGGTTTCACTACACCATCACCGCCAGGGAGCGCATCGACCTGCTGGCCGACCGGGGCACCTTCAAGGAGTCGCACAAATACCTGAGCTCGGTGGCGCCGCTGTCCTTTTCCCGCCGGAGCCGCTACGCCAAGCTGCTGTCGCAGGACCAGAACCGCACCGGCTTGACCGAGGCCGCGGTGACCGGACGTTGCCGCATCGACGACATGGACGTGATGCTGATCGTCCTCGACTTCAGCTTCATGGGTGGCACGATGGGCAGCGTGGTCGGGGAGAAGGTGGCGACCGCGCTGGAAACCGCAGCCCGCGGCAGCCTGCCCGTGGTGGCGATTGTCTCCGGCGGCGGTGTGCGCGTGCAGGAAGGCGTGCTTTCGCTGATGCAGATGGCCAAGACGGTCGCCGCGGCCAACCGCCTGCGCGAGGAAGGAGCGCCGTTCTTGGTGGTACTGGCCAACCCGGCGACCGGCCAAGCCTATGCCAGCTTTGCCAACCTGGCCGACGTGATGCTGGCCGAACCCAAGTCCCTCATTGGTCTCTCCCCGCTGCGGACGCTGCGGGAAGCCTCGCCCATCCCGTTGCCGTTGGACGCTCACACCGCCGAGGCCCACGTGGGGCACGGGCTGTTGGACAACGTGGTGGACCGGGAGTCGTTGCAGTCCCGGCTGTCCACCCTGCTACAGATACTCACCGGGCAGAAGCAGGGCAAGGGCAACGATAAGGAACTACTGAGGACCGGGTTCGAGTTGCGCGACTCGGTGGAGCCGTGGGAAGCGCTGGCGGCGGTGCGCCACTCCGAGCGGCCCGGCGCGGTCGCTTATTTCCGCGCTATTCTTGATCCGTTCATCGAGCTTAGGGGCGACCGGCTGAACAGCGACGACCGCTCCATTGTCGCCGGGGTCGGTTTCCTGTCCAACACTCCGGTGGCCGTCATCGGACAGCAACGCCGGCAATTGATGGAGGGAGAGCGCTACCACGTTTACCCCGACGGGTTGCGCAAAGCCCAGCGGGTAATCGGGCTGGCCGCCCGTTTCAAGTTGCCCCTGATAACCCTGGTGGATACCCAGGGCGCGGACCCGGGGCTGGAGGCCGAGGAGCAGGGCATTGGAAACGCCATCGCCCGCACTCTGTCGTCGATGCTGGAGGTGCCGACGCCCATCGTGTCCGTGGTTATCGGGGAAGGAGGAAGTGAAGGGGCATTGGCCTTGGGGTTGGCCGACCGGATCCTGATGCAGCAATACGCGGTCTACTCGCCCATATCGCTGAACCACAACCTGGCCGCGGGTTACCACGACCATGCCCTGGACCGGGAGGCGGCGGAGGCGCTGATGCTCACGGCCCAAGACTGCCTGGACCTGGGGATCGCCGACGAAATCGTGCCGGAGCCGGGGGGCGGTTCTCACTCCGACCCGAGGGACGCCGCCGCGGCGATGAAGGTGACCGTGCTGCGGCAGTTGGCCGGGCTTTCCAAGCTGTCGGAGGGGAAGCTGCTGAAGCGGCGCTATCACAAGTTCCGCCGCATGGGAGAACACAGCGACTACTCTCAGGAAGCGATGACCCGCGAGGTGGAACTGCTGATGAGCATCACCTCCGGCGAACGCCCAGTGTCGCGGCCCGGCCGTGCCCTGCGAAGAAGGCCCGCCGAGCCGGAACCCCACGAAGCCTACGTCCTGCCGGACGAATAGATATTTCTATTGGTTCGCTAGCGCAGAGATTCTCTCCAATCCGAATAATCTTGGATATTCGAATATTTCCGCGGTGCGAAACGGTCGTAATTTCTCCAGTAGTCCTCGAACACCGTGACTCCATCATCGCCAAACCGGGCAAAGGTCCCGTCGCCGTCACGTAAAGCCGAGATACGGTTCACTGAGCCGATATTAGCCGTGTTGCCGCTGCCAGGCCGGTCCGAAGCGATTTGCCATTTTTCCCTCACTATGAACTCAACGTCTGCAATCGGAGGAACCACCGAATCTATGTCGTCAATCGACACAACAGCCGGATTTGCATTTGGCACCCTGCTATAGATGAATCCAAGGATCCAATGCGAAGCATATTCGTTATAGGGGTATCTGATGTTTTTGGTGAAGGGGCTTCTCATGTAGGCCGTGTAGGAACCAAGGGTGAAGCTCCCTCGGTCTCCCGCTCTACGGTATGTGCTCTTGATGTCGATCGCTATCTTGTTTGGGATGGGACCGTCCAGAATTACCGTGGCGTCAGGGTATACTGTTTGCCGGTTCTCGAACTCGATCTTTATCCCATGCCGCTCGAAAGCGGACGTCATAATTGGGAATGAAACTAACTCGAACACTTTGGAGATCAACTTCGTATCGTTGGACAATGAATACAGTCGGCCACTTCCGTCTATCACCCCTTTAATCTGCCAGTTTTCACCGACACCGGCTAGGGAGTCCAAGAGAATCGCGCGAACGTCCGGCAGAGCATCCAAAGGTGGCACTAATCGCGATTGGAATGGGGGTTTTCAGTGAAAAGCAGGTTCACGTCTACGCCGAGAGCCTCCGCCACTTTGACGAGAGTCCTCAGCGTTAAGTTAGTTTGGGCTGACTCAATTTTCTGAACGTGTCGAGGCGCTAGCCCTGCCAACTGGGCTAGTTGTTCTTGAGTCAAAAGCCTTTCACTCCGAAGCGCCTTCACGCGAACCGCAATTTGATAGAGAACCCTCTGATGGGTGGATGAAGATTCGACCATCACTGGTTGATGTTAATGATCGGCTGCAGAAATTGACCACGCCATATATGGCGTGTACACTTAAGGGAATTAGCGAGCAATGGGAAGAGTGTTGCCTAAACAAATGCGATTGGATGTAGATGGCCAGGAGACCGATTTGATTGACGTGGCCTTGCCTCGGCAAACGACGAAAGTCGCGGTATCTCCGATCAAATCGCAGGGGATAAAAACCAAGCTGGTGCCATTTATTCTTTCGTCCATTAGGTGGAGCGGCAAAGGCCGGTGGATTGAACCGTTTGTCGGCTCCGGCGTCGTTGCGCTTAATCTAGCCCCATCGCGGGCATTACTGACCGATGTAAATGTTCACATCATTAGGCTTTACAACGATATTGGCAGTCGAGAAATGACTCCGAGGAGTGTGCGGCATCATCTTGAACGGGAGGGCCGCCTACTATTCAGAAGGGGTGAAGAGTATTATTACGAAGTCCGTGACCGATTTAACCATAGGCCTTCGTCCCACGATTTTCTGTTCTTAAATCGGTCTTGCTTTAATGGGATGATTCGGTTCAATGGTAATGGGCAGTTCAACGTGCCATTCTGCAAAAAACCCGATAGATTTCGGCCGGCCTACGTGACCAAAATCGTCAATCAGGTAGACAATCTCGCCGATGCGATCCTGCGCAACGACTGGACGTTCGATGTCTTGGAGTGGACCGATGCCGTTAGTGATGTCGGCGAGAACGATTTTGTCTATGCAGACCCGCCGTATTTGGGTAGGCATACCGACTACTACAACTCGTGGACTGAACATGATGCCACCGATTTACTGGGACGGTTGAGGAAGTTACCGTGCGGGTTTGCGCTATCGATGTGGAAGCAAAACAAATACCGACAGAATCCTCATTTACCAGCAGAAGATTCCGATCTCTCCATTCTAACCACAAGTCACTTTTACCATGTCGGCTCGCTGGAGTCCCTGCGAAACGAGATGGAGGAGGCCTTAGTGATCAAAGAAGGGTATGTGGCTAACTAATTTCCTGGCGACCGAGCAAGGCTGGGGCAACGCCAAGACAACCTTTAAGTTGCTTCGCTGCCGAATTCTCTGAGGCTTTTGCGTAGCGCCTCGGCCACGAGCGAATACTCTTCTTCCACCGAATCGTCGGCCAAGACCGTTGGCTTGGTGTTGTCGCGGTAGGAAGACCGCAGGGCCATGCTGCCCAGGTAGGGGGCGTCCACGGTCGTGGCCAACTCCTTGCCGCCGCCTTGGCCGAAGACCTCCCCGGTGTAGTTCTCCACCACGCCCAAGACGTTCAGGTTGAGCTTGCGGATCATGTTGATGCAACGCTTGGCGTCCAACACCGCCAGGGCCTGCGGCGTGCTGACCACCACGAAGCCGTCCATGGGCACGCTCTGCATCACGGTCAGAGGAGAGTCCGAGGTGCCCGGCGGCAGGTCCACCACCAAGTAGTCCAGTTCGTCCCACTGGGTCGACTGGAGGAACTGGTTGATGGCGTTGTGGATCATGGGGCCGCGCCAGATGATGGCCTCTTCCTCGTTTTCTTGGAAGAAGGCCATCGACACCACTTTCACGCCCCATTTCTCGGCGGGGATGATCTGACCGTCGACGTAGTCGGGCTTCTCGGTGGCCGCCAGGACGTTGACCACGTTGGGGCAGTCGATGTCCACGTCCAGCAGGCCCACTTGGGCGCCTTCCTTGGCCAGCGTTACGGCCAAGTTGACGGCGACGGTGGTCTTACCCACGCCGCCCTTGCCGCTGTAGACGCCGATCTTGGTCTTGATCTTGGAGAACCGCTCGGTAATCTGGCGCTTCTGTTGCCAGTTGCGCTTGATCTGCTCCAGACGGGCGTTTTCCTGGGGCGTTGCCATGGTGCGCCCTCCCTAGATGCCCAGCTGGTTACGGGCGCTCTCGCTGATCAGGTCGGGGGACCAAGGGGGATCGAAGACCATCTCGATCTGCACCTCTTCCACCCCGTCCAACTCCTGGATGGCCCACTCGGCTTGCTGGCCGATGTACGGCCCCATGCCGCAACCGGGGAAGGTGAGGGTCATCTGCACGTAAACGTCGGACTCGTTGACCTGAACGTCGTAGACAAGGCCCAAGTCGACAACGTTCACCGGGATTTCCGGGTCGTAGACCGTTTTGAGCGCTTCCAGCACATCGTCTCGGGTGACCGTTGCTTCCGGCATGGCGCCTCCTGCGGGGCCCGCAATCTTCGGAGCCCCAATCCACTGTCAATTATAGGGTCGCGCCTACCAGCCGGGCAAGCCTGTTACCGGAGGCTCCACATTATTTTGGCGGAGGCTTGGGCGATGTTCCTTGGCCTGTGTGGCGGGTTGGGGAGTCTTGGTTGTTGTATAAGTGAGAAAAGCGGCCAATAATAGGACGACTCTCAGCCGAGGTGAAGCAGATTATGGGAAGGGATGAATGGAAAACCCGGATCGCGCCCGGTGAGTGTTCCGGCGTGTACCCGCGCGGCGGCGCGCCCGCGGGAGGGAATAGTCGTGATTGCTGAAGGCATTTACTTGGGAGGTTCAGTGATGGCAGAGCAAATAACTGTGTCGGTGGATTCAGATGTGGCCAACATTTACCGTCCGGCTTCGGACGATGAGCGTCGCAAACTGGACTTGCTGGTCAACCTGCGTTAGCGTAATGCCATAGAGTCCGAAAAATCACTTCGGGACAACATGAGGGAAATCTCCCGCAACACGCAGCAACGTGAGCGTTGGTTGCCGGTGAAGGACAAGTCGAGCAGAAATCTCCCGCAACACGCAGCAACGTGGTCTAACTCCGGAAATCGTGCAGAGCATTCTGGACGAAGAATGGCCCGCCTCGTATTTGACGCGAACGTCATTGTCAGCGCGTTACTCTTCAACGATTCCGTACCAGGGCGGGCGTTTATTTGGGATTTAGATCACGGAACTATTCCCATGCCTGAACGTGGAGTTGTATGCCGGAATGGTGTCCTCGTCCGGCTCTGGAGGTCGGCTCAGCAGAGAGAACAATGAGTTTGGTGGCATTTGAAACGGTCCTTAGCTGTGTAATGGTCGTTCTCGCAGGCATTTCCTGCGGGCCAGAGGGCATTCGTTTGTCCTCACCCACCGGGACTCCTGCGCTAGGGGGAGAGGAACCCAGGTCGCAATTGGAAGAAGCCCTTAGTCTCGTCCCACTTGAATTCGCCGATAGCCCCGTAGAGTTTGCCGATTATTCGAGCTACCTGGAGTTGCGGGGCCGCGGCGAGGTACCGTGGCCCTACGAAGGCATGCGCCTGCACCGGGATCTGAAGAGCCACGTAGTCACGCTGGACGAATTACTTGGGCTGGATGTCCTAAGTTCCGATTTTGGTATCTGGACATGGGAGCCGGGAAACACCTCACCGAAGTTCTACGCCAGCAGAGGAGGATTTGAGGGTGAAACAGTTGCCCGCGGTCTGTTGGAGATCGGCTATGAGGAGCGGGATTATTACGGTAACCTCTACTACGCTTTAGGAGACGATTTTGCTTGGTCAATCCAGCATCCTTTGGGGGCGACGGGAGTTTCACTCAACCGCGTGGCAGTGATTGGCGCTTGGCTGCTGGCCGCGCCATCGACTGGGATACTTGCCAGGCTGATCGATCTCCACAAGTGGGGACAACAGCCAAGCCTCCTGGACAGCGAGCCGCACCGGGCATTGCTCGATGCGGTCGGCCTCCGGGCGGTCGGCGGGGCCTTCTTCAGTCCGGAATGGGTGGCGGAAAACTGGAATACGGTGAACACCGGCCCCGTGGAGAGACTGGATAGGTATTTGACCGGGCCGGGCCAGTGGGGGCAACTGTCCGCCTATACCCTAGCGTTCATGGGCTACCGTATTCGAGGGGATGCGGACGAGACTGTGGTCGCTCTGTATTACCCCGAGCCCGGGGCGGCAGCCCTGGACGCCCGCGAGTTGGAACGCCGCTGGAACAGCTTCCACTACAACGCCTTTGGCGCTGGCTTGATCAACGCGCCCGAACAAGAGGACGTGCCGTTGACCCGCTCTTGCGCCCCGTTTTCCGCTACTCCGCTCCTGAAACCCGGCTATTCCGTTTTGGTGGGAACCTGCCCGGCAATCAGGAGCGAAGAATACGATCCTGCGACAAAAGGGCCCGGCCTGTGGACATGGTTGTTCGGGAGCAGGGAACTCGAATTCCTCGCCAATGACCTGTCCGAATTGAAATCTTTAGGCCAGCAATAGCACCTTGCCGGTGGTGGCACGGCTTTCCAGCAGGCGGTGGGCTTCCGGCGCTTCCGCCAAGGGGAACTCGTGGCTGACGTGCAGCTTCAGTTCTCCCGACGCCACCGAGCCCAGGACGTCTCCGGCGCGCCAGGCCAACTCTTCGCGGTCTACGGTGTAGTCGCCGAGTCCGGGCCGGGTCAGGTACAACGAGCCGGGGGCGAACAGCCTGGGGTCGATGGGGTCCGGGTTGCCGCTGGCCCCGCCGTAGAGGACCATCACGCCGCGCCGCCCCAAGCAGCTAACGCTCTGGTGGAAGGTGGTTTTGCCCACCCCGTCGTACACCACGCGCACGCCCTCGCCGGCGGTGGCGTTCTTGACCTCCTCGGCGAAGTCCTGCCGGGTGTAGTTGATCACGTGGTCGGCGCCCGCCTGCCGGGACAGCTCGGCCTTCTCGTCGGTGGAGACGGTGCTGAACACATAGCCGCCGAGATTCTTGATCATCTGGGTCAGAATCAGGCCCATGCCGCCGGCCCCGGCTTGAACGATCACCCGGTCGCCCGGCTGCACGGCATAGGTGGAGCGGCACAGGTAGTGGGCCGTCATGCCTTGGAGCATCGCGGCGGCAGCCGCCTTGGCATCCACGCCGTCCGGCCGCTTGATCAGGCGCCAGGCCGGCACCAACGCCCGTTCGGCGTAGGACCCGTTGACGCTGCAATAGACGACCTCGTCGCCCACCGACACGCCGGTTACGCCGCTCCCCACCGACTCGACCACACCGGCCCCCTCCACGCCGATGGTCCGGGGCAGCGGCGGGCCGGGGTTGATGCCCGCGCGGCTGTAAACGTCGGTGTAGTTCACGCCCGCCGCCTGGATGCGGACCACGGCTTCCCCGTCACCGGGGGTCGGGTCGGCGGTGTCCTGGTATTTCATGGCCTCCGGTCCGCCGAAGTCGTTAATCTGGACTGCCTTCATCTTCTGCCTCCTGGGCGCCGATTCCCGTTCGCGATTGGCGCAGAGTATACACCCGCTGGATGTGTTTCGGGCATGGTGTAAATTGCCATTGCAAACGGAAACTGCTATGATTTGCGGACGTAATTCGAGCGCGCCGCTCCCCTGATGCCCACATGACCGAACCGAGGGGCCGGTGTACGCCAAGTCTATAGTAATTGGCTGCGAGGGGCCCAATGGCTGAGAGCTTTCTGGACTTTGTGAAGACCCTTCCGGAGCGCGGCAACGTCCGCCGGTTGAGTATCAGTGACCTGGACCAAGAGGCCAACAAGTACGGACGGGTCACGTCTACCGAAAGTCTCAGCTTCTATTCCAACGTCCGCAACCGGAGCGCCGGCGTCGCCGTGGTGTTCGGCACTGACCGGGTCGCCTCTCAAAACCTCACTCCGACCCAAGAAAGCATCAAGGAGCGCAAGGACCAGACGCTGGAGAGGGTGCGCGACTACCTCCGGCGCGCCCCGCTGATCATGGTCCAGCGTACCGTCGGGGACAACTCCGAGTTCAATCCAAAGTGTCACCTCTTCTTGTCGGTCCAGCGGGCCGACAACGTGCGCCAGGCGTGTCTCTGGAGCCACACCCTCCGCGACCACGACCCGGCGTCCCCAGGCCCCGACCTTTGGGAGGTCTGCATCCCCGAATGGCCGGAAAACGAGCGGCAGGTCTTGGTGTTCCCTGAAGAGAACCTTACCGTGATTCTGGGCAGCGACTACGTGGGCGAGGTGAAGATGGGCTTCCTGCGCATGGCCATGTGGGACGCCAAGCAGGAAGGGCTGTTGAGTCTGCACGCCGGTTCCAAGGTGGTGACCGCCCGGCAGCCCGACGGCGCATCCAAGCGCTACGGGATGCTCTTCTTCGGTCTTTCCGGCACCGGAAAGACCACCCACGCTTGCCACGGGCACGGGCTGGACCGGTCCCAAGAGGGCATGGACATTCTTCAGGACGACATCGTGTCCTTGGCCAAGGACGGCCGGGCGCTGGGTACGGAGCGAGGTTTCTACCTGAAAACCGAGGGCCTGAACCCCGATACCCAGCCCATCATCCATCAAGCGTTGCGGTCTCCCGAGGCCCTGTTCGAAAACGTGATGCTGACCCACGAGGGCGACATTGACTACGCCGATCTTTCGCTGGGCGGCAACGGAAGAGCGGTCATTCCCAGGACCACTTTCGGAGACAACGTGGGCAGCGACATCAACCTGCCGCCGCTGGACGAGCTCGATGGCATGGTCATCGCCTTCATCACCCGCCGCATGACGGTGCTGCCGCTGGTCTCCAAGCTCAGCCCGGAGCAGGCCGCGGCCGCTTTCATGCTCGGCGAGAGCGTCGAGACCACTGCTGGCGACCCCCGCCGCGCCGGAGAGTCGGTGCGGGTGGTGGGCACCAACCCGTTCCTGATCGGCTCCGAGGCCGAAGAAGGAAACTGGTTCTACGATTTCGTGAAGAACAACGAGGACAAGGTCCAGTGCTACCTGCTGAACACCGGGGGCGTCGGCGAAGTGCTGGAGCGAGACGAGCAGGGCCGGGCGGTGGTGAAGCAGGCGGTGACCCGCATCCCCATCCCGGAGATGTCGTCGATGATCCGCGGCATTCTCCGCAACAACATCGAATGGGGCGAGGACCCGTTGTTCGGAACCGAAGTGCCAGTGCAGGTGGAGGGGTTAGACGTAGGGAAATACGGCCTGTCCAATTTCTACCCCCAAGACCAGATACAAGCCCATGCCACCCGTCTCAAGGAAGAGAGGGTGGCGCACTTGGCCGGATTCGACGGCCTCAATCCAGAAATCGTAAATGCGTTCAACTGAACGCATTTTTCTTCTAATGCGATTCCAAGGGGAGGTACCGCGTGACAACCACCCGCCCAAGTCCATCAGTCTCAGAGGCTTTGACCCAATTCGTAGCAGCCAAGAAGAGTGCGAAAAGCGTACAGGAAGGGCATCAGGAATTGGGCCGGTTCGTCGCCTGGTGCGGGAGGGAGCGCAACGTCTGTGAACTATCCCCCTCGGAGGTCGCCGATTATGCCCAGCAAATCGGCCTCGGCGGACCCGAATCCGCCCACCGGCTAAGCCCGGTCAAAGCCTTCTTGACCTTCTGGAAGGATCAAGGCTGGATCGAGAACGGGCTGGCCTCCCACCTCCGCATTCCCCGGGGCAGGCGCAACGGCGTGGCTCGGGGCTCGGCGCCCCGGGCGAGCCGGCCGGTGGAGAACGGCAAGACCCATTTGAGCCAGCAGGGATACGACCGTCTCGTCGCCCAACTGGACGACTTGAAAAACGACCGGGTGGGCGTGGTCGAAGAGATCAGGCGGGCGATGGCCGACAAGGACTTCCGCGAAAACGCGCCCTTGGATGCCGCCAAAGAGCGCCAGGGAATCATCGAATCGCGGATCAGAGAGTTGGAGGCTAGCATCGCCAACTCCCAGATCCTGCCCGAGGGTCAAGCGGTGCCTGTTGCCCGCTCGGCGGTCGGAGCGAAAGTTACCCTCAAGGACCTGACTTCGGGCCGGGTCATCTACTACACGCTGGTGGACGTCCGCGAGGCTGATGCCGCGTCCGGCCGGATCTCCACCGAGTCGCCGGTGGGCCTGGCCCTGCTCGACCGGACGGTTGGGGAAGAGGTGACCATCAACGTACCCAGGGGCGTTCTCAAGTATATCGTCGAGGACATCGCGAGAGCCTGACCGCCCCGCCCAACTCCAGTCCAACATGAAAGGGGACGCCGATTTTACCAGCGTCCCCTTTCTTTTGCCGTGCGTCTGCGCCCTTCGTTCTGATCGCCCCCGAATCGCCTCCGAAAGTTGGCCGGGGGCCAGGGCGTCCCTTAGCCGTCGAGCTTTTGGACCTCGGCGATGATGTCGTTGGGGTCGGGCAGAATGCCCGGCTGGTAGGTCTCGCGGAACCGGACAATGCCGCCCTTGTCCACGATTACGATGGCCCGGTTCCCCGCGCCCCGCTCGTCGTTCCAGAGGTCGTAAGCCTGGGTGGTCTGTCCCTTGGGGTGGAAGTCCGACAATTCCGGGTAGGGCAGCCCGCCCATGGCGGTGCCCCACGCTTTGTGAGCATGGACTGTGTCGCAACTGATGCCCAGGACCTGGGCATTGTTTTCCTCGAACCGGTCGTGGGCCTGCCGGAACAAGGTGGCCTGACTGGTTCAACCAGCGGTGAAGTCAAAAACGTGGAAGGAGAGGACTACCGATTTCTCCCCCCGGTATTGGCTCAAGGTTATCTCCCCGTGCTCCGGGGACGGCAGCTTGAAATCTGGCGCAACGTCGCCGATATTGGCAGCCATACTACTCTCATTCCTTCTTTGGATTCGGGCGCGCAACCCGGCGCCCATCTGAATTATACCCCACAACACCGGCTTATGGGCACGTCCGGGACCGGCCGGTGTCCGTGCTATACTCGCGCCGGGGCCGGACAGCTTGGTCCGGAGAGCTTGATGAGGAAGGGGCGCAACAGTGGAGGTGGTGTTCGACAGCGGGGTCTACTTGCCGCAGCTAGACCTGTGGCTGGACTCCCGCCGGAAGAGGGAGCGGAGCGTGATCTCCCACGCTCATTCCGACCACACCGGGCGTCACCGCCGTCCGGTGGTCACGCCGAACACTGGACTGCTCCTCGGCGATTACCTGAAGAACTCCGACCCGGTCACGCTGCCCTACGGCGAGCCCTTGGACGGGCCGCACTACACCATCACCCTGTACCCTGCCGGTCACTGCCTCGGCTCGGCGCAGACGCTGGTCGAGTCCAAGTCCACCGGCGAACGCCTCCTCTACACCGGCGATATCAAGCTACGCGCCAGCCCCACCAACGAACAGTTGGAGCCGGTCCAAGCGGATACGCTGGTCATCGAGTCCACCTACGGCAGCCCGGAGTACGTCTTCCCCCCGCAGGAGCAGGTACTGGAGACGGCATTCCGCACTCTGCGAGCTTGGCTGTCGCGCGGCGAGCGCCCCATAGTCCAAGGCTGGCGGCTGGGCAAGGCCCAAGAGATGCTCTACTACCTGTTGGCCGACGGGTTCGAGGTGGCCGTCGAAGAGGGCGTGCATGAGGCAGTGGAGGTATACCAGCAGGCTGGTGTAGAGTTCCCAGGCCGGGTCTCGCCGTTCACCGGCGACTGGCCCGAAGGGACCATCGCCCTGTTCCCGCCGGGCAACCGCTCGAAAGCGCTGCGAAACTTCCGCGGCAAGCGTGTCATGGAGATGACCGGCTGGGCCGCCTCCGGCGAACGCCGCTGGGGCGGTTGGGCCGACGCCAGCCTCCCCTACAGCGACCACGCCGACTTCAACGAGCTAGTCGCCTACGTGGAAGCTGTGCACCCCTCCCGCGTCTACACCGTCTTCGGCTTCCCCGATCTGGCCGCAAAACTCCGCACCATGGGCTACCCCGCCGTCCACCTCGACCGCCGTGGCCGCGCCCAAGACGCAGGCTTCCAGATGCGGCTGGTGTAGGCTGCCTGGGAGCGGAGGTCTACGCTATGGTCTCTCCTCGATCAGGACCTCGCCGCCGTCCCAGACTTGCAGCTTTACAATGCTGTTTTCGAGCAGGGACATACCGATGGCCGATTCACCCTCAGTTTGGAGAACTTCCACCTCGACCAGTTGTCCGTGCCAAGAGACTTTCGCGCTGTATCGGGGCATCGAGACACGGGTGCCGTTGGCAAGGGTTACCCTAATAATATCGGCGGTGACCAGCCCCAATCGCTCAATTGCGCCCAGCGGCAGCGCTAGATCATTGCCATCGAACCCGGTATCCAAGGTGCATTCCAAGGTATGAAAGTAGCCTTCGGCGTCCTGAATCCCAGTGTTGACTATTGCTTCGAGCTGCCAGCTAACTCTTCCGGTTATCACTGTCTGGATTCCAATTTCTGCCGCCCATGCGATAAGCTGTTAAAAACCCGACCCTTACTCCATAGGTGATTGCTTCCGGTCTGCGTTCGCGCAGTATCTTGGAGGCCACTATCATACGCTTGCCTATCTCGTAGTCACCTGTCTTAACATCGATTACCACGAATTTCCCATAGTGAAGCGGGTCAACCAGATGCTTGATATGCTCCTGGTATATCGCCTCCCCTCGTTCGCCGATCTCATCTGCCCAATCCGGTTTGCTGGACACGCGACCGTCCTCCCGTTTGATTTCCGCCATTCTATCCCGGCCAGCCCATAATGAAAAAGGAGCGCACTCCGGTGCGCTCCCTCGTGGTTCCCATGCAGTATGTCGGCCCGGCCCTAGTCCGGGGTGCTGCCCAGGGCCGGGACGTTGGAGGACTCGTCGGCGGCCAGCCGGCGGTTGACGGCGCTTAGGTAGGCTTTGGCGCTCGCCACCACGATGTCGGTGTCGGCGCCGCGGCCAGTGTAGGTCTTGCCGTCCTGTTCGATGCGGATAGTCACGGTGCCGAGGGAGTCTTGGCCCTCGGTCGCCGCCTGCACGTTGAAGTCCACCAGCTTGCTGGTGATGCCGATGGCCCGGTCTACGGCGTTGCAGATGGCGTTTACCGGGCCGTTGCCGGTGGCGGCGTCGGTCATCGGGTTTCCTTCAGGGTCGGTCAGCCGCACTGTGGCCGTGGCGATTCCGTGGTCGCCGCCGCTGAACTGCACTTGGTCCAGCGTGTAGCTGATTGGCTCACTGGATTCCCGCGATTCCTCGTCCATCAGAATTTCCAGGTCGCGGTCGGTGACCTCGCGCTTCCGGTCGGCCAGGTCCTTGAACGACTCGAAGACGCGAGAGACCTCCTCCCGGGTCAGGCTGTAGCCCAGGGCCTCCAGGCGGGCTTGCAGGCCGGCGCGTCCGCTGAGCTTGCCCAACACCAGGCTGTTGCCGGGAACGCCCACCCGCTCCGGCTGCATCACCTCGTAGGTGGAGCGGTCTTTCAGCACGCCGTCCTGGTGGATGCCGGAGGCGTGACGGAAGGCGTTTTCGCCGACCACCGCCTTGTTGGACTGGACCGACATGCCAGTGATGCGGCTGACCATCCGGCTGGACGGGTAGATCTGGGTGGTGTCGATCCCAATGTCCATCCCGAAGTGGTCCTTCCGGGTGTCCAGGGCCATGATAATTTCTTCCAGCGAGGCATTGCCGGCCCGTTCGCCGATGCCGTTGATGCAGCCCTCGACCTGCCGCGCGCCGGACTCGATGGCGGTCAGGCTGTTGGCCACGGCCAGTCCCAGGTCATTGTGGCAGTGAACGCTCAGCACCACGTTCTCGATGCCGGGCACGTTGGCCTTGATGTTCTGGAGTAAGCTGGCGAAGCCGGTGGCCGACGGGATGGCGTAGCCCACGGTGTCGGCGATGTTGATGGTGGTCGCCCCGGCCCGAATCACTTCGGCTAGCATCATGTACAGGTACTCCGGGTTGGTGCGGGTGGCGTCCATGGGGGAGAATTCGACGTCGGGACAGTAGCCCTTGGCCCGCTCCACCATGGTCACGGCCATTTCCATGACCTCTTCCCGGTTCTTGCGGAGCTGGTGCATCTGGTGGATTTCCGAGGAAGACAGAAACACGTGGACGCGCGGCCTCTCCGAATGCTCCACGGCCCGCCAGGCCTGGTCCACGTCGTTGGGATGGGCCCGGGCCAGCGAGGCGATGATGGGGCCCTTGACCTCCTTGGCGATGTTGGACACCGCCTCGAAGTCGCCGGGGGAGCTGGCGGCGAAACCGGCCTCGATGATGTCCACGTTCATCCGCTGCAACTGCCGGGCGATCTCCATTTTCTCGGCCCCGGTCATGCCGATGCCCGCCGACTGCTCGCCGTCGCGGAGGGTAGTGTCCAAGAGCAAGACTCTTTCGTTAGCCATCGTTATCTCCGAAATTGCGAATCGAATCAGGAATTGGGAATGGTGAAATCGCAATCGGTGAACGGTGAATTCCCAATTCTAAATTCACCATTCACTATTCGTCTCGCAGGGTCACGTAGTCCACCACACCCAGCCCGGCCAGGACCAGCGTGCGATGGTGAACTACTCTCAACATCTCCCGTATCCTCAATTAAGATTTTGTTTCCTTTGGTGTTTACAACCTGAGCGCTGCGTTGCCCGACGCTACAACTATCATGCGCGGAGGTAAGGCAAGGCCCTCCTGATAGCCTGCTATGCCGCGGCATCAATTTGCCGACAGTTTCGGCGCTAACTTAAGTTGTCCAGACCAGATGACTTTGCACGCAATCGGCAAACACCTTGAGATCTCGACTATGATACCCGAAGATGACTTTGGAACTGTCAGTGAAGACTTCGGTGATTGTCATGCTTGGACGAGAACCAAACAACTCCGTGTTGTATTCTATTTCCCCGATGCTTTGATATGGCGACTCGAACACCTTGTTATATTCTTTTAGTAAAATGACCCGGCGATCGGTCGCCACAGCGATGCAATATATGATGTCTTCCAAAAACGCCTCAATTACGTTCTCAATGTTTTCGGCATCGTACAGGATGCCATACAACGCCAAGAGTTCTTCGGTGTGTGCCTCCGGACGCCAAGCCTGGTTATCTGAAATCCGCGCATACCACTGAGCGTCAATTCGGTTCAGCCTCGCCGCCTCTTCGGATGCCGCCGCCCCGGCCAGATGGTCCTGTATCCAGTCGGCGAACGACTCAGCATAGAGCTGCCGGGTGTCAGTGATTTTGCAAACGCCGACACTACGCCTGGTGATGGTCACGTCCCCTTGATTGTATGCCACTGCCTCGATACTACGGCACGGTATTTCGGACCAAGGTATTGAATACCATTGTTCCGAGGCGCGCATAAAAATAATCCGGCTGTCGGTTGTCACCGCAACGCCCGCATTGGGCGTCGACCATTCCCATAGGTTACCCTGTATCAGTCTTTCGATGTTCTCGTTATCGTACAGTATCGAGTAGAGGTTCCGGCGCACACGAGTGGAATCCTCCGGGTCATAAAAATCCGGTGCGCACGCTTGCCATTGAGCATCAAGCCGGTTCGCCTTCAATGCTTCTGGACAGGTTATATGACTCCGCACACAATCAATGAACGGCTGGTCATTAATCTGCCTGTTGACAGTGTATTTATAGTTGCCTATCCTCACCAGACCCCTCATATTCCTATTGCCCGTCTCGTACGGGTCCATGTCAGGATAGGGAACTAACACTATATCCTCGTATGGCATTTCGGCAGTAGCAGTATTGGCTTTTCCAAAGAAGGCCAGGAAACCTCTTCTCTTCATCAAGAAAATGACCCGTTGGCTGGTTGCCACAGCGATGCCATCGTAGTGAGGCCCCGGGTAATAACTACCTACACTTTGCGCAGAGGCCACAACCATACTCCCTACCCACGCCCATGAGTGGTTGTCTCCCCAGCGGCAGGCTAACAGGCACTCAATATCCTCTTGATCGTCCGAAATATCGTAGAGCATCTCGCGCTCGCCGCTATACTCTTTCTGTCGCCAGCCCGGGGATTTGGCCTGCCATTGGGCGTCAATCCAGTCGATCTTATATTGCGTCGCCATCGGTCTGCGTCCTGTGTTGACGTTCGGGCAGGCTTGGCTTTGGCGACGGTCGGAGTTCCTAACCCCCTATCCGGTTCAAGATGGTGAAGAATGCCGTTGCGCCCAACGCGATTATTGAAAGCCCCACCGTGATGACAATTCCCACCGTCCAGCGAAACTGTTTGTCCGCCTTGGAACGTTGGGCTTCCAATTCCTGTCGGAGTTGCGACTCCAAGCGTTGGATCTGAGCTTCCAGGCGTTGGAAGTCCTCCCGATGTTCCGTTCGCAGGGCGCGTATTTCTTCCCGGACCTCCGTTCGCAGGTCCCGGATGTCTTGTCTAATCTCCGAACCCTGCAACTCGAGGTGTTCCGCCCGGGTCTCCAAACGGGCCAGCCTTTCCCCGTCCGGCGTTTCCGTCGCAGTTGTCATACCGTCAAAAAAACTCCTACGGGCGCATGGCCGCTGGCCGACTACTTAGGGTCCATCCAGGGCATCATGGCGCGGAGTTCCTTGCCTATGCCTTCGATGGGCGCGTTCTGCGCGGCCTCTCTCATGGGGATGAACCGGGGGCGTCCCTCATCGTTCTCGGCGATCCACTCGCGGGCGAAAGTGCCGTCCTGGATTTCCGCCAACACGGCCCGCATATTCTCACGCACATGCTCGTCGATGATGCGGTTGCGGCGGCTGAGCGAGCCGTACTCGGCGGTGTCGCTCACCGAGAAGTGCATATAGTTGTGGCCGCCCTGATACATCAGGTCGACGATCATCTTCAGCTCGTGCAGGCACTCGAAGTAGGCGATTTCCTGCGGGTATCCCGCTTCCACCAGGGTCTCGAAGGCGGCGTTGACCAGGGCGGTGACCCCGCCGCACAGGATGCTCTGCTCGCCGAACAGGTCGCTCTCGGTCTCGTCTTTGATGGTGGTCTCCAGCACACCGGCGCCGGTGCAGCCGATGCCCTTGGCGTAGGCCAGGCCGATCTGCTTGGCGTTGCCCGTGGCGTCCTGGTGCACCGCCAGCAGGCTGGGAACGCCGACGCCCTCGACGAACAGCTCCCGCATCCGGTGTCCGGGAGCCTTGGGCGCGACCATCATCACGTCCATGTTGTCGGGGAGCACGATCTCGCCGTAGTGGATGCTGAAACCGTGGGCCACCATGAAGGCGCTGCCCGGCTTGAGGTTGGGCGCGATTTGCTCCCGGTAAATCCGGCCCTGAACGTGGTCCGGGATCACCATCATGATCACGTCGGCCTCGGCGGCCACGGTGGGCACTTCGGCGACACGCAGGCCGGCCGCTTCCGCCGTGGCGATGCTGGAGCTGCCGGGATACAGGCCGACGACCACGTTCTGGCCGTTGTCCTTGAGGTTCAGGGCGTGGGCGTGGCCCTGGCTGCCGTAGCCGATGATGCCGATAGTCTTGTCCGCGATGCGGGCCAGGTCGGCGTCCTGATCGTAGTAAACATTAACCATGCGCTCTCTTCCTCTCTAAATGTGCAGGGTCCCGGCCCCGTTCACGCCGCTGGCGGCGCTGTTGACCTGGCCGGTGTCAGTCATGCCGGTCTCGTCGCCGCGCACCATTGCTACCAAGCCCGAGCGAGTCATTTCGATGATGCCGTAGGGTTGGAGCATCCCGTACAGGGCGTTGACCCGGTTTATGCCGGCGGCAATTTCGACCACCATGGAGGCCGGTCCTACGTCAACGATGTCGGCTCGGAACAGGCTGGCGATCTGGATGATCTCCCCGCGGTTGGCTTGGGACACCTGGACCTTTATCAGGGCCAACTCCCGGTTGACGATCTCGTGGCCGGTAATGTCCGACACCTGCACCACATCGATCAGCTTATCCAGTTGCCTGGTTACTTGGCTCACGGTGGCGTCGTCGGCGTTCACGACAAAAGTCATGCGGGACAGCCCCGGCGTTTCACTGTGCCCCACGGCCAGACTGGCGATGTTGAAGCCGCGGCGGCGGAACATGCTGGCCACCCGGGTCAGAACTCCGGGCTTGTCCTGTACCAGGGCGACGATAGTGTGCTGTTCCAAATCGCTTCGCTCCGAATCGGGAATTTTGAATTATGAGTAGTGAATACGGAATTCCCAATTCACCATTCGGTTAGCCGCCGCCCGACGGGGGGGTGGCTGGAGTGGCCGGCTGTTCCTCCATCATCTCGTGGACTGAGGCGCCGGCCGGTATCATAGGGTAGACGTTCTCACTGTCGCTTACTACGAAATCGACGATCACCGGCCCGGGGGTCTCCATCGCCTGCCGCACCGCCTCGGTGACTTCTTCCTGCTTGGTCACGCGGATGCCAGTGATGCCATAGGCGGCGGCCAGTTTGACGAAGTCCGGGTTGCCGGAGTATTCGGTGGCGAAGTATTCCTTGTCGTAGAACAGGTCCTGCCACTGGTGCACCATTCCCAGGTTCCCGTTGTTGAGAATGGCGAACTTGACGTCGATGTTGCTCTCCACCGCGGTGGCCAGGTCGCACATAGTCATCTGGAAGCCGCCGTCGCCGGCCACCGACCAGACCGCCTTGTCGGGGCGGCCCATCTTGGCGCCGAGGGCGGCCGGGACCTCGAAGCCCATCGTGCCCAGGCCGCCGGAGGTAATCAGCGTATTGGGGGAATTGAACTTGCAGTGCTGCGCCGCCCACATCTGGTGCTGCCCAACGCCCGTTACCACGATGCAGTCGCCCTTGGTGACCTCCGAAAGGCGGTTCAGCACGTATTGCGGCAGCAGGTCTTCCGACTCCCTGATGTACAGGGAAGGGTGCTGCGACTTGAGGTAGTCCAAATGCCGGTGCCAGTCGATGTGGACGTTGGGTTCCACCAAGGGCAGCAACTGGTCCAACACGCGCTTCAGGTCTCCGACCACCGGCGCGGTGGCCTTCACGTTCTTGTCCACCTCCGAGGCGTCCACGTCCACGTGGACCACCTTAGCGTTGGGGGCGAAGTCGCGCAGCCGGCCGGTGATCCGGTCGTCGAACCTCATACCCAATGCGATCAGCAGGTCTGCCTGGTCGATGGCCAGGTTGTTGTAGGCCATGCCGTGCATTCCCGGCATACCCAGGTTGAGCTGATGGTCGGTGGGCATGGAACTGATGCCCAGCAGGGTGGTGATAACCGGAATCTGGGCCTTCTCCGCCAGTTCGATCAGCCCGTCGTAGGCGTGGGAGATGAGCACGCCGTGGCCCGCCAGAATGAGCGGACGCTCGGCCTGGTTGATTAACTCGGCGGCATGGGCCACCTGCTCCAGGGGGGCGTCGCCCGGCGGGTTGTAACCGGGGAGGTTGGGTACCTCCGGCCAGACGAACTCGGCCCGCAGGTCCTGGAGCACGTCCTTGGGAATGTCGATGAGCACAGGGCCGGGGCGTCCGGTGCGGGCGATGTGGAACGCCTCCTTGAAGGCGGGGGCGACGTCCTCCACCTCCATAATCAGGAAGTTGTGCTTGGTTATGGGCAGGGTGATGCCAGTAACGTCGGTCTCCTGGAAGGCGTCCCGGCCGATGGCGGGACGGGGCACCTGGCCCGTGATGGCGACGATGGGAATGGAGTCCATCTGTGCCGAGGCTATGCCGGTCACCAGGTTAGTGGCGCCGGGACCGGACGTGGCGACGCAGACGCCGACCTTGCCGCTGGAGCGGGCATAGCCGTCGGCGGCCATGACCGCTGCCTGCTCGTGGCGCACCAGAATGTGGCGCAGTTGCGGGTATTTGGGCAGCGCTCCATACAGGGGAAGCACCGCGCCGCCGGGCAGCCCGAACAGGATGTCCACGCCTTCCTTGATCAGACTCTCGCAAACTAGTTCAGCGCCGCTAAGTTTCATCGTTCAATTCCCGGCTTCAAATGCCACAAAAAAAGCCCGCCCCTGACGAAGGGACGGGTCTGGGCGCCCGTGGTACCACCCTTCTGGCCTGGATCCGGCTGTCGCCGGTCCAAGACCACTCAACAGACGTTTAACGGTGTCAACCGCCGCGCCCTACTCTAGCTCCTACGAAACCGGTTCAGGCGGGCCGCTCCCGGGCGAGTTCACGGTCTTGCTGCCACCGGACTTTCACCAACCGCCGGCTCTCTGGGGCAGGGTGCCGCTACTACTCCCGTTCGTCGCGGGATTCGTAGATTTTTAGTAACCGGAATGTTATCAGCCGCCGCCAACCGTTGTCAACAAGAAATTGACGACCCGGCATCATATCAGCATATCGACTCGATGCAATTCACCGGCGGTCGGATCGACGTCGTAACCCAACGACTCTAGGGCAGTGACCCCCATTACCGCCGGGTCGCCTTCGTCGCCGAACACCACCGTTACGCCCGCCTCTACGCCGTCGTAACTCATGCTGACGTTTCCCACGTCGCGGGTGACTGGCCCGCCGAAGCCCCGAAACCTACGCTGGCCGATTCTCGGGATTCCCAACTCTTCCAGCAGGCTTGATGGTAGAACGCTGAGTGTGGCTCCGGTATCAACCAGAACTCGGACTTCCTCGGTCCGGTCCGGTTGCGATGGATTGGACAACCCGACGTTTACGTGAACGAAACCCATAATTGCATCCCCCAAATGTTTGGATCAATTCTACTATATTCAGCGTTTCTGAACGGCGACGGTCTTCGTGTCCGGCCCATACTACCCTACCTTCTCCTGGCCGTCGCCCGCTTGGACGGTGGGAAAGAACCGGGCGAATGCGGCTAGCCTAACATGCACTATAACCATTGGCCTATGCTAAAATGTTTACTCACCCATTGGATGTTTTCGCTGACTCTCATCCTCTACGCTTTCGAGCGAATGGACTGGTTCCGTGCCTGACCGTATTCTCGTAGCTGTTGCCTGGCCCTACGCCAACGGCCCGTTGCATCTGGGCCACGTGGCCGGTTGCTATCTGTCGGCTGACATATTCGCCCGCTACCACCGACTCAAGGGCAACGACGTTTTGATGGTGTCAGGAAGCGACACCCACGGCACCCCGATAACCATCCGCGCCGACCAGGAAGGCGTTACGCCACGGGAAGTAGTGGACCGTTTCCACGCCATGTTCCTGGAGTCGTGGGAGCGCCTGGGTATCTCCTTCGACCTCTTCACCCATACCGAGACCAAGAACCACGAGGCCGTAACTCACGACATTTTCCGCGTCCTGCGGGACAAGGGGTATATCTACACCGACGATATGCTCCTTGCCTACTGCCCCCAATGCGTGCGGTTTCTGCCGGACCGCTACGTCGAGGGGGCCTGCCCTCTCTGCGCCAATCCGCGGGCCCGGGGCGACCAATGCGACGCGTGCGGCCGTACCCTCGACCCCCGGGACTTGGTCGACCCGCGTTGCGCCTTGAGCGGCGACCCACCGGAGTTCCGGGAGTCGGAGCACTTCTTCCTGAGGCTGTCCGCCTTCCAAGAGCCGCTCTTGGAGTGGGTCAACAAGCAGACCCACTGGCGGCCCAACGTTCTCAACTTCACCCGCCGCTTCCTGGAAGACGGGCTGAAGGACCGCGCCATAACCCGCGATCTTGAATGGGGCGTGCCCATTCCCCTCGAAGGGTACGACGACAAGCGGATCTACGTCTGGTTCGAGGCGGTCATCGGGTACTTGTCGGCCGCCGTCGAGTGGGCCGGGATGCAGGGTCGTTCCGAGTCTTGGGAAGATTTCTGGAAGGACCCGGACAGCCGGGCCTACTACTTCATCGGGAAGGACAACATCCCCTTCCACAGCATCATCTGGCCGGCGATGCTCATGGGCTACGGGAACGGTCTGAACCTGCCCTACGACGTGCCGGCCAACGAGTTCCTTAGCCTGGAGAGCCAGAAGTTCTCCACCAGCCAGAACCATGCGGTGTGGGTGCCCGACTACCTGGAGCGGTACGATCCCGACCCGCTCCGCTACCTGTTGTCGGTCAATATGCCCGAGTCCGGGGATTCCGACTTCTCTTGGTCGGAGTTCGTGCGGCGCAACAACGAGGAGTTGGTCGCCACCTACGGCAACCTGGTCAACCGGGTGCTGACCTTCACCTACCGCAACTTCGACGGCAAAATCCCCACGCCGCAGCCTTTGGACGAAGTGGACGAGGGCCTGCTGCGGTCGGCCCGCTCGGCGATGGACGAAGTCGGGACGAGCCTCCGTGATTGCCGGTTCAAGGCCGCCATCAACCGCGTGTTCGCCTTGGCCCAGGAATCCAACCGCTATCTGGACGCCAAGGCCCCTTGGCGCAGCATCAAGGAGTCGTCGGCGGAGGCGGCCACCAGCCTCTGGGTGGCCATCGGAGTCATTAACTGCCTGAAAGTCCTGCTGCACCCGTTCATGCCTTTCAGCTCTCAAAGGCTCCACGAATACCTCGGCTTTGACGGCCGGGTGGAGGACTGCGGCTGGGACTTCGACGCAGCCATCGACGGTGTGCGCGCCGGCCGGACTTTGCGGCAGCCCTCGCCGCTCTATGCCAAGCTCGGCCCGGAGGTTGTGGAAGAAGAGGTCAGGCGCTTGGGCGTCGGGGCGGCCTAAAGGGTACCGATGCTCCACGGGTTGGACGAACGCGCCGCCTCGATCTATGCGCCGGTGCAGGCGGAGTTGGCCCAAGTGGAGGCCAAGCTCAAGGGGTTGGCCTCCACCGACACCGACCACCTGAAATCGCTGCTGGACTACGTGACCGACTCGGGCGGTAAGCGGGTCCGGCCCGCTATCACCCTTCTGGCCTCCAAATTCTACGCCCGCGATCCGTCGAAACCGGTGCTGATGGCCAGCGCGGTGGAGTTGTTGCATCTGGCCACGCTGATCCACGATGACACGGTGGACGACTCGCCGGTGCGGCGCGGGCGCGCCACGGTCGGGAACGTTTGGGGGCAGCACGTGGCGGTGCTCTTCGGTGATTACGTGTTCGCCACCTCGGCCACTTTCGTCTGCGACACCGAGAACGTGCGGGTGATCCGGCGCTTCTCCGAGACCATCATGGAACTGGCCAGCGGCGAGCTTATCGAGTATTTTGGCGCGTTCGATCCCGGCCAAGCCAGGGAGTTCTATAACGACCGTATCTATCGCAAGACGGCCTCGCTGTTCTGCACCGCGGGCGAGTCGGGCGCGGTGCTGGGCGGAGCCCCCGAGCCCCAGGTGCAGGCCCTTCGCCGTTACGGGTACAACATCGGCATGGCCTTCCAGATAGGCGACGACCTGCTGGACGTGCAGGGCGACGAGGCCAAGCTGGGCAAGCCGGTGGGCGCCGACCTGCGGCACGGCGTGCTGACCCTGCCCACCATCATGCTGTTGGAGCGCTATCCGGACGACAACCCGGTGGCTGACCTGTTCCGCGACCCCGAGCAGGACGGAAAGCTGCAACAGGCCCTCGACATGATCAACAACTCGTCGATACTCCCGGACTGCGAGTCCGTCGTCCAAGGCTACTGTGACCAAGCCCGCGCCGAGCTGCGACTCCTCCCCGACTGCGAAGCCCGCCGCTCCCTGACCGACTTGGCCGAATACCTCCGCGAACGACGGCGGTAGCGGGCGTCCGCACTGGCTGGGCAAGCTCCAATCGGCTGCCCTTGCCTATCCTGCGAATCCAGGCCCTCGCGGATCCAACCAATTGGCAAGTCACCACGGCGCCGGTTGACCGGGGTGCGGGTTTGCACGTATAGTGAAAAAACTATACGTATTAACAATAGGCTTGGCATGAAGAAGAAGCTCACCATCACAGTAGACGATGAATTAATCCCAAGGGCCAAGCAGTACGCCAAGTCCCAGGGGGTGTCATTGTCGGCTCTGATTGAGTCTGCCATGCGCGATATGGTGCCCGGGGAAGAGCAATCTTTCTCGTCGAAATGGAGGGGCAAGTTCAAGCCGGCAAATCACGATGGGCCACGTTACGAGGCATTCGCTCGGAAGTATCTCTAATTGTTGCTTGACACCGACGTTCTTATTGACGTAGCCCTAGACAGGGAGCCGTTTTCTGGTCCTGCATCGGATTTGCTGGACCGGCTCTCGCGGGGCACGAGGTCGTGCTACGTGGCATGGCACACTATCTCGAACTTCTACTATATAGTGGCGCCTCGGATGGGTGGCGTGGATACTCGGGGCTTCATCTTGGACCTCATACGGTTCGCCGGTGTCCCGGCGGTCGGCGCCGGTTCCGTTCGTTACGCCGCGTCCCTTCCGATGTCCGATTTTGAAGACGCAATGCAGGTGGCAGTAGCGCAGTCCTGCGGCGCGAATCGCATTGTTACCAGGAACATTCGGGATTACAGACTCTCGCCTATCCCTGCGATCACTCCTGAGTCCGCGCTGCTCGAGTTGTTCTGAGCCGCCAAGCCCTCCGCTTGACTACGGGTTTGGGCAGTGGCTACACTCATGGCATCCTAGGCGGAGCGGCCCAGTTTTCTTTTGCCGTTCCGTCGTGTTTCGTGAGTTGCAGTCGATTTGTGCGGCGTTAGCGGTATCCTTCACAAGAATTGCTCCCGGCAGGGCGGGCTTGCTTCGGTAGGAGACGAATTGGTGCGTATG
Organism: Dehalococcoidia bacterium; assembly: GCA_965197575.1. GTDB lineage: Bacteria > Chloroflexota > Dehalococcoidia > Lucifugimonadales > UBA3495 > VXOI01. The sequence goes on along the minus strand of OZ240214.1, from coordinate 2,081,389 downwards.
TTGGAGCCCCTTACCCACCGCGGCAGGGACTCCAGCGGCATCACCGTCGTCGGTGAGCGGATCGACGGCGACTTTGTAGTCCGCATCTGGACCGAGGACGCAGCCGATGCCCCCGACGTGCTGGCCCGCGCGGAAGAGACCGTGCAGCTTTCGGGTGGGGTCGTTCAGTCCAGCAGCCGGACCGGCCAGTTCCTGCGATTGGTGATCAACTACGAAGGCGAGGTTCCCGGCTTGGCTTGGGACTTGCTCAACACTCCGGGCGTCGCGCTCCACAGCATCGGGCGGTCCTCCGAGGTGATCAAGGACGTGGGGACTCCGGCGGTCATGGACCGGAAGCACGCCCTGTCCGCCGTGCGGGGCACCCACGGCATCGGCCACGTCAGGATGGCCACCGAAAGCCGGGTCGACGTGAACCACTCCCACCCCTTCTGGGCCTATCCGTTCCCGGACGTGACCGTGGTCCACAACGGCCAGTTGACCAACTACCACAAGCTCAAGCGGATGTTCGAGGACCAAGGGCACCATTTCCAAACGGGCAACGACTCCGAGCTTATCGCCGTCTACTTGGCCGACAAACTCGCCGGGGGCGAAGGCTTGGAGGACGCGCTGCGGGCCTCCCTCCACGAACTGGACGGCACCTTCACCTACTTGGTCGCCACGCAGCAGGGGTTGGGCTACGCCAAAGACGAATGGTCGGCCAAGCCCCTGGTCACCATGGAGACCGACGACGTTATAGCCATCGCTTCGGAAGAAATTGCCCTTCGGGAGGTATTCTCCGAGGAAATCGACCGGGTGGAACCCCAAAACAGCGAGGTTATGACCTGGCTACTTTAGACGCCTCCGGCCTCACCACCCGCGAGATCAACATCAGGCTCAAGGACTTGGCCGCCCAAGGGACCGCGGTCACCCTGACGAACCCGGACGCGCGGCATAACTTGGCCGTCGCCATTCTTCAAGACTGCGATATTCGCATCGAGGGCAGCGTCGGCTACTACGCGGCCAGCCTGCTCGACGGCCCACGGGTCGCCATCTCCGGCAACGCCGGCTGGGCCGTGGGTGACAACCTGATGTCGGGGCGCATCTCGGTGACCAAAGACGCCGGGGCCTCGGCCGGCTCCACCATGCGGGGCGGCGAACTGTTCATCGGCGGCAACGCCGGGGCCCGCGCCGGCATCTCGATGAAGGGCGGCACCATGATCGTCGGCGGGAACACCGGCTTCCTCACCGGCTTTATGATGCAGAAGGGCCGGATCATAATCTGCGGCGACACCGGCGAAGCGTTGGGCGATTCCATGTACGAGGGCGCCATCTACGTCGCTGGCAAGATTGGCTCGCTGGGCGCCGACGCTCAAGTGGAAGAGATCGGCGAAGACGAGCTTATGGACATTCTGGGAGTTCTCCAGTCCCACGGAATCAGCGACAAACGCTCCTTTACCAAGGTGGTCTCGGCCAAGAAGCTGTACCACTACGACTCGCTGGAACGGCTCGAGAAGTCCGCGCTCTGAAACATGTATTCCTCTGGCCCTCTCCATTGAGGGCCAGGGTGAGGGCGATTCTATGGTAATGGACAGCAGCCAAATCTGGTCTCCCTGGGCTATGGAAGACATCCACGCCAAGGCAGAGCTTGGCCGCTACCGCATACGCGGCTTTTCGTCCTTCCAGAAAGTCACCCACTTCGACGACCTGACCTTCCTTTCCACTGGCCTCACCCGCTTCCCCTTGGAAGGCTACAAGGAACGCTGCAACACGCGGACGGTCATCGGGGCGCTGAACGCCGAGAACCCGCTGGTACTGGAAACCCCGGTCTACATCAGCGGCATGAGCTACGGCGCGCTGTCGGCCAACGCCAAGACCGCGCTGGGCAAGGCGGCAACCCTGGTTGGGACCGCCAGTTGCACCGGCGACGGCGGTATGCTGCCGGCGGAACGGGCCGCTTCCGAGAAGTTGATTTATCAGGTGCTGCCCAGCCGCTACGGTTTCAATCCCCACCACTTGGTGCAAGCACAAGCCATCGAAATCGTGGTGGGCCAAGGAGCCAAACCCGGCACCGGCGGGATGTTGATGGGCGTCAAAGTGCAGGACGAAATCGCCGAGATGCGCGACCTGCCGCTGGGCATCGACCAGCGCAGTCCCGCCCGCCATCCCGACTGGCTTGGCCCCGACGACCTGGCCGTTAAGATTGAGCAGCTAAGGGAGGCCACCGACTGGCGGGTGCCGGTCCACGTAAAGCTGGGAGCCTGCCGGGTGGACGACGACGTAAAGCTGGCCGCAAAAGCCGGGGCCGATGCGATAGTTATCGACAGCATGATGGCGGGTACCGGCGCGTCGGCGGAGGTGTTGATCGAACACAGCGGCATACCCACAGTCCCGGCCATCGTGATGGCCCGGGAGGCGTTGCGGGAACTGGGCCTCTACGGCAAGGTCAGCCTCATCGCCTCCGGCGGCATCCGCCACGGGGCCGACGCGGCCAAAGCCCTGGCCCTCGGCGCAGACGCCGTGGCCATCGGAATCGGCGCCCTCATCGCCCTCAACTGCAACAAAGAGATACCGGAGAGCGACTTCGCCCAAGAGATCGGTGTCCCGGCCGGGTATTGCCGCCACTGCCACACCGGCAAGTGTCCGGTGGGCATCGCCACCCAAGACCCGCAGTTGACGGCCCGTTTGGACCCCGACGAAGGGGCGGAGCGGGTCGCCAACTTCATCAACTCGATGACTATGGAAATGGCCCTGCTCACCCGCTCCTTGGGCAAGAGCGACGTTCACAGCCTGGAACCCGAGGACCTGGCGGCCCTGACCATAGAGGCGTCGGCCATGGCCCGGGTCCCGCTGGTGGGCACCAACAAGGTTTTTGGAGCGTAGCTGTCCCCTGGCAAAGGGACTATGCCTGATTACGTCCACATAGAGCGCTATCACGCCGACCTGAACCAGCTCATTGAGTTCGGCGGCTCGGACAGCGAGCTGAACATCCGCCCGGCGTTTCAGAACTGCCTGGCCGCCTACTGCGCCGAACACCGGGAGCGGCTGGCGCTGGTGCCGGAACTCCGCGCCTCCGGCGGCGTTCCCGACGGCACGGTCAAGGACTCCCTGCGCATGGCCCGCGGCTATTGGGAGGCCAAGGACACTCACGACAACCTGGACGCCGAAATTCAAGCCAAGTTCAACCGGGGCTACCCCCGCGACAACATCGTCTTTGAGGACTCGCAAACCGCCGTGCTGTTCCAGAACCGGGAAGAGGCGATGCGGGTGGATATGTCCCGCCCCGGCGAACTGCACCGGCTCATCCGCCGCTTCCTGGACTATGCACTGCCGGAGATTGAGGAGTTCCGCCAAGCCCGCCAGCAGTTCCGGGCCGACCTGCCCGCCGTGCTGGAAAACCTGCGCCAGTCGGTGGCCGACGCCGAGGCGGGCAACGCCGCTTATCAGGAAGTCGCTGCCCGGTTCCTCGCCCTCTGCCAGCAGACCATCAGCCCCGCCGTGTCCGCCGCCGACGTGCCCGAGATGCTGTTGCAGCACATCCTCACCCAAGCCATCTTCCTGCGGGTGTTCGCCGAGGACCAGTTCCACCGCGAGAACAACATCGCCCGGCAGCTTGCGGCCTTGGAGCAGACTTTCTTCACCGGCGACGTGCGCCGTCAGGCCATCGACCGGCTCCGCGCCTACTACGGCGCCATCGGCCGCGCCGCCGACGAAATTGCCGACTACGCTGAAAAGCAGCAGTTCCTCAAGGCCGTCTACGAGGACTTCTATAAAGCCTACAACCCCGCCGCGGCCGACCGCCTCGGCGTGGTCTATACCCCCAACGAGGTGGTGGACTTCATCATACGCGGCGCTGATTACCTGCTGCAAAAGCGCTTCGGGCGGAGCCTGGCCGACGACAACGTGCAGATTCTCGACCCGGCCACCGGCACCGGCACTTTCGTCACCAGCCTGATTAACTACCTGCCCCCGGAACGGCTGGAACACAAGTACCTGAACGAAATCCACGCCAACGAAGTGGCCATACTCCCCTACTACATCGCCAACCTCAACATCGAGTACAGCTACCGGGAGCGGACGGGCCGCTACCTGGAGTTCCCCAACCTCTGCTTCGTGGACACGCTGGACAACATGGACTGGCAGCAGGCCGGAGCCACCGGCGGGGCGGTCACCCGCCAGGCCGCCTTCAACCTCGGCGGCCTCTCCGAAGAGAACTGGATCCGCGTCCAGGAGCAGAACGAAAAGCCCATCAGCGTCATAATTGGCAACCCGCCGTATAACGCCAATCAGCAGAACGAAAACGACAACAACAAGAACCGCGAATACCCGGCCATAGACCGCCGCATCAGCGAGACCTACGTCGCCGCCAGCACCGCCCAGAAGACCAAGCAGTACGATATGTACAAGCGGTTCATCCGCTGGGCCTCGGACCGGCTGGCCGACGACGGGATTGTTGCGTTCGTCAGCAACAGCGCGTTCCTGGACTCCCGGCAGGATGACGGCTTTCGCAAGGTCGTCGCCGATGAGTTCAATGAGTTGTGGGTGATTGACCTGAAAGGCAACGCCCGCACCAGCGGCGAGCGGCGCCGTCAAGAGGGAGGCAACGTCTTTGACGACAAGATACGTGTCGGCGTTGCCATCTACTTTCTCGTTAGGCGGCAAGGGGTCAACGGATTCAAGATCTATTACAACGCCGTTGAGGATTACGCCAAGTCTCACGACAAAGTTGAGTACATCAGAGACAGGACGCTTTCGTCCTTTGACTTTTCAGAGATCGCCCCCGACTCCGAAGGACAGTGGCTCAATCAGTCCGACAGCGATTTCGCCAGTCTGATGCCTCTCGCTGATCGGCAAACCAAGCTCGCCAAGACTGCCGGCGATGAACAGGCGGTGTTCAAACTCAGTGCTCTCGGAGTAAACACGGCGCGGGATGAATGGGTGTATGACTTTGCTGTGGGTAATCTACGCGAAAAGGCGCTTTACTTTTCCGACACGTACAACGAACTGCTGGACAAAAAGGACTATTCGTATGACACGGCAATCAAATGGAGCCGTGACTTACGCAATGGGTTCCAACGTGGTAGGCGCATAACATATAACGATGCCAACCGTCTCGAATCGCTTTACCGTCCATTCATCAAGAAACATCAATTCGCAGACTTTGTGATGAATGATGTTCTCACTAGTAGTCTATCAGCATTGAAATGATAAATGGGATATGCTATGTGGGAAAGTAGCAAATAGATTGGGTTGAGGGAGGAAGAGGGATGCCAGCCAAGAAGTACCGGGTGCGACTGAGTGAGGAGGAGAGGCAGGAACTGAAGGGCTTGGTGTCCAAGGGCCGTGGGGCAGCTTATAAGCAGACCCACGCCCGCATCCTGCTGCTGAGCGATGAGTCCCAAGGGGAAGGAGGCATGAAAGACGAGGATGTTGCCCGGTCGCTCCAGATAGGGGCTGCGACGGTAGAACGGGTGCGCCGGCGCTGCGTGGCGGAAGGAATTGAGGCGGCGCTGGGACGCAGGGAACAAGTGAACCGGCGTCCGAAGAAGCTGGATGGTTCGGGTGAGGCTCACCTGGTTGCCCTGGCCTGCGGAGCGCCGCCGGAAGGCCGGGCCGACTGGACGCTGAAACTGCTGGCGGACCGCCTGGTGGAATGCGAGATAGTGGAGAGCATCAGCTATGAAACGGTACGTCAGACGCTGAAAAAAACGAACTCAAGCCTTGGCTGAAAGAGTGCTGGTGCCTCCCGCCGCAGGGGAGCGCGGAGTTTGTCTGCGCCATGGAGGACGTGCTGGAAGTCTATCACCGTGAATACCAGGAGAATGAGGTTCTGGTGTGTCTGGATGAGACCAGCAAACAGCAGGTGAAGGAGACTCGGCAGCCCCGTCCACCACGCCCCGGAGCAGCGGGCATCTATGATTTCGAGTACGAACGCAACGGGGTGAGCAACCTGTTCATGCTGTTCGCCCCGCTGGAAGGGTGGCGGCGGGTGGAAGTAACCCAAAGGCGGACCAAAGCCGATTGGGCGCAGGTAGTGCGCAAGCTGGTGGACGAAGACTATGCCCACAAGGACCGGATAGTGCTGGTGATGGACAACCTGAACACCCACCATCCGTCATCGTTGTATGAGGCCTTTGACCCCACCGAGGCGCGGCGCATCGCCGAACGGCTGGAGATTCACTACACGCCCAAGCATGGCAGTTGGCTGAATATGGCGGAGATAGAGTTGGGTGTGCTGTCGCGGCAGTGCCTGGACCGCCGGATTCCAGACCAAGAGATATTAGAGCAAGAGACCAGGGCTTGGCAGAACCAGCGGAACCGGGACGGGATACGAGTAGACTGGCGCTTCACCACTGCCGATGCGCGTATCAAACTCAAGTCTCTATACCCATCAATACAAGCCTGATGGACTACTAGGAATCACTATGAGATGTTTGGCCCTGACCTGCGTCAATCTAACAAAGTGACCAATTTCTGCGTGAACGGCAGACATTTCTATGCGCTGGCGTCGGACAGGTTGACCGACTGGCACTTCACCGGCGACACCCAATGCCTGCCCCTCTACCGCTACACGGAAGATGGCGAGCGGGTCAGCAACATCACCGAGTGGGGGCTGCGGCAGTTCCGCGAGCATTACGGCGACGACGCCATCACTGCCGAGGACGTTTTCGCCTACGCCTACGCCGCGCTGCACGACCCGGCGTACCGCGAGAAGTACGAAGTCGACCTGCTGCGGGAGTTTCCGCGCCTGCGCTTTTATGAGGAGTTTGCGCCGTGGGCGCGGATGGGCCGGGAACTGCTGGACTTGCACATCGGGTTTGAGGCGGTCGAACCCTACGGCCTGGAGCGGCGGGAGCAGGTCGGCCCGGCCGGGAAGCCGCTCCTGCGGGCCGACAAAGAGCGCGGCGCAATCATCCTCGACGGCAAGACCACGCTGGCCGCCATCCCTGAATCGGCCTGGGAATACCGCCTCGGCAGCCGCTCCGCCCTGGAGTGGGTGCTTGACCAGTACAAGGAGCGCAAACCCAAGGACCCCACCATCGCCGCTCGCTTCAACACCTACCGATTCGCCGACTATAAAGAGCAGGTGATAGACTTGCTGCAACGGGTTTGCGCCGTCAGCGTGGCAACGATGCGGATTGTGGACGGGATGTCCGAAAGCCGCCGGTGACTGGCATATAATCCCCGGACACCCTAAACAGGGAGTACGCAAAATGACCGGCAGGGAAGAAATTGCCCAGCGCATGAAGGCCGACGGAGTCCGGTTCCTGCTGGCGCAGTTCGTCGATCTCAACGGCTCTCCCAAGGTCAAGATGGTCCCAGTGGAGCATTTCGAGGACGTGCTCGACGACGGGGCCGGGTTCGCCGGGGCGGCCCTTCCCGGCATGGGGCAGGGTCCCCACTCCCATGACATGATGGCCCGCATCGACCTCGACTCCTACACCTGCGTTCCTTGGACCGACGGGCTGGCCCGGTTCGCCAGCGACCTCTTCGTCGACGGCAGCCCCCACATGTACTGCCCCCGGCAGCACTTCAAGAGCGTGTTGTCCCAAGTCAGGCAGGAAGGCTACGTCTTCAACGTGGGCATCGAGCCGGAGCATTTCCTGGTCACCAAGAACGGCGACGGCTCGATCCAGGTGTGGGACCCCAACGACATCGACAGCCTGCGCAAGCCCTGTTACGACTTCAAGGGCATCGCCAACGTGATGGACTACCTCCGGGACATGATGGACGCCATGCGGCAGGTCGGTTGGGACGCCTACCAGTCGGACCACGAGGACGCCAACGGCCAGTATGAAATCAACTTCCATTACTCCGACGCGCTGACCACCGCCGACCGCTACACCTTCTTCAAGATGATGACCAGCCAGTACGCCCAGAAGCACGGGGCCATCGCCACCCACATGGCCAAGCCCTTCACCGACCGCACCGGCAGCGGCGGCCACATCCACTATCACTTGGCCGACTCTGAGACCGGCGAAAACCTGTTCCTCGACGAAGACGACCGCCGGGGCCTGGGCCTCTCGCAGATGGCCTACCACTTCATCGGCGGCGTGTTCGCCCACGCACCAGCGCTGTGCGCCGTGATGTCGCCGACCGTCAACTGCTACAAGCGGCTGCAGGTTGGTCCGGCGCTCATGGGGTCCACCTCCGGGTTTCTCTGGACTCCGGCCTTCGTCTCCTACGGAGATAACAACCGCACCCAGATGATACGCACCGCCGGCCCCGGACACCTGGAAGACCGCACCATGTCCGCGGCCTGCAACCCGTACCTGGCCTTCGGAGCGTATTTGCTCGCCGGGCTGGACGGCATCAAGAGAAGGCTGGACCCCGGCGAACCCAACCTGGGCAACCTCTACGACTTGGGCCTAGATGAAATCCGCCGCCGCGGCGTCCGAATGCTCCCCCAGTCCCTGGCCGAGGCCCTGACCGAGCTGAAGCAGGACAACGTGGTGAAGCAGTCGCTGGGCGTAATCTACGACGAGTTCGCCGAGCAGAAGGAAGCGGAATGGCGAGAATACCACCGCCAAGTGACCCCCTGGGAAATCCAGCGGTATTTGACGCTGTTTTAGACACAAATGCGGTATCATTTGTTGGGAAACACTGGTCGGCATAGGCGGACTAGCGATGGAAATACCCAAGGTCTACGATTTGTGCAACCCCATGCTGGATGCTCTGCGTACTTTAGGCGGAAGTGGGTCGGTACAGGAGATTTCCGATGCGGTATCCGGCCAGATGCAGTTGCCCGCCTATATCACTCGGGAATTGCATGGTCCGGGCCCCACTACTGAGCTCGAGTACCGGCTGGCGTGGGCGCGCATAATCCTCAAGGCCGCCGAACTGGTGGCAAACCCAATTGATGGCGCTTGGATTCTAACTCAGCAGGGTTCTAGCGGAGCCACAGTCGATCCCGGGGCGATCAGAGACTTTTATTCGGGAGAGAGAGTACCCCAGGGCAACGAGACCTTTTGGGATGAACTGGAAGACGATCTATGGCGTCGATTCGGGGCCGAGCAATTCCTGTCGGGTTATTGCGAAGCCGATGCAGTGTACGACTCGCTTAGATGAGGGAATCCTTCCGTCCCGGAGACACGGTGCAGGTGGATTTCCCGTTTACCAACGCAATCGGGACTGCGCGTCGCCCTGGTTTGGTCCTAATAGACACCGGAGACAACGACATTGTCGTCGCTCGCATTACCAGCCTCCGTGCTAGGGACGAATTCGATGTCGAAATCACTGACTGGAGTTTGGCCGGGTTGCGGTCCCCCTCAATCGTCAGGACGCACAAATTGACAACCATCGAAAAAGGTCTCGTAGAGCAACACCTTGGGACCTTGTCCGGGCCAGACTGGGCGCGTGTCCGGGAGGCCGTCGAGCGACTTTGGTTTCATGGTAAGACGAGTAATCGGGCCGAATTCGGAAGTACCGGCGCCGTCTGCAAGTCTTTGAGAGATTTGATGTCCTTGCTTCTGACATGCCCCAACTGCGGCGAGCGCAGCGTTAACGAGTTCCGCTTCGGTGGGGAGGTTGTTTCGCGGCCTGCTCCCGACGCCTCCGCCGACCAGTGGGCCAGCTACTTCTACTTCCGGCCCAACGCCGCCGGTGTCCAGCGGGAGTGGTGGAACCACCGCTACGGCTGCCGCCGGTGGTTCTTCGCCAACCGCGACACCACCAATAACGAGGTGAGCGAAACTTTCTGGCCGGGGTCGGGCTGAACGCTATGCCCAAAGCCGGTGCGATTCGCTTGGAAGCACAACCCGGAGAGGCGCTGGACCGCGCCGTGCCGGTCGAGTTCGAGTTCGACGGCCGCACGGTCCGCGGATTTCAGGGAGACACCGTAGCCTCGGCGCTGTACGCCTCCGGGACCACGACCTTCAGCCGCAGCTTCAAGTACCACCGGCCCCGCGGGTTGTTGTGCGCCGCCGGCAACTGTCCCAACTGCCTGATGACGGTGGACGGCGAGCCCAACGTCCGCACCTGCGTCCGGCCCATCGAGCCGGGGATGAAGGTACAGCACCAGAACGCTTGGCCCTCCTTGGGAGCGGACCTGCTCTCACTGCTTGACCGGCTCCACTGGCTGATGCCGGTGGGCTTCTACTACAAGGCGCTGCACCGTCCCAAGGCCCTCTGGCTGTTGGCCCGCAACATCATCCGCCGCGTCGGCGGTCTGGGCAGCATCGACATCTCGGCCCAGCACGAGGAAAGCTACCGGCATAGCAATCGCCACTTCGATGTTGCCGTCGTTGGCGGCGGACCGGCGGGAATGTCGGCGGCCCTTGCAGCATCCGAAGCGGGCGCATCGGTGGCGATGATCGACGACCAGCCGGAGTTAGGCGGGCGTCTCCGATCCAACGGGCAACCTGTGGACCCTCCCGACGGCTACGGCGGGAAGCGCGGCTACGAGCTAGCCCAAGAGATGGCGGAGGCCGTTCGCGGCGCTTCCGGCATCACGGTGATGCCCCGCGCATCGGTGTTTGGGTTGTACCAAGATAACCTGCTGGGCATCCTGTCCGGCGACACCTTGGTCCGGCTGAGGGCCAAGAAGGTGGTGCTGGCCACCGGAGCGTCCGAGACTCCGTTGCTGTTCGAGGACAACGACCGGCCCGGCGTCATGCTGGCCTCGGCGGCCCAGAGGCTGGTCCGGCTCTACGGAGTTCGCCCCGGCGCCGCGGCCGTCGTCGCCACCGACAACGGGCGGGGTTACGCGGCGGCCCTCGACCTGATGGACGCCGGTGTCACGGTCGCGGCCGTAGTAGACAGCGGCCCTCCGAACGCCGACAACTCCGCTGCCCAAGCCGTCCTCGACCGCGGGGTGCGCGTGCTGCACGGCCACCGGGTGGTCAGGGCACTGGGCCGCGGCCGGGTCAAGAGCGTGGTGGTTGCCCCCATCGACGGTGTCCGGAAGTCCGGCAGCCGCATCCGTTGCGACCTGATTTGTATGTCGGGGGCGTTGCAACCTGCCGACGCCCTGCTGCATCAGGCTGGTGGCTCTTCGAGGTTCGCGGGAACCCTGTCGCGGCCCATAGTGGACGAACTGCCTGGAAACGTGTTGGTGGCGGGCCACATTACCGGCGAAACGAGCGTGGCCGACGCCTCGCAACAGGGCAGACACGCCGGAGCAACCACCGCCGCCGAAGTCAACGCAGTAGCAAATATTGAAAGTACCGGCCAACCGGAAATCCCCCTGGAGCCCGCTGCCCCTGCCGATGCCGTCGAAGCTACGGACGCGGGTTTGGAGTACGGGGCCCGCAGCTTTGTCTGCTTCTGCGAGGACGTAACGGCCCACGACGTTGCGCGGGCGATTGATGAGGGATTCGAGGACATACAGACGCTGAAGCGTTACACCACGGTATCTATGGGCCCCTGCCAAGGCAAGATGTGCGGCAAGCGGTTGACCGCCCTCTGCGCCGAGCGCACCGGGCGCGGCCCCGGCGAAATCGGCGTCACCACCGACCGGCCTCCCCTTCAGCCGGTGCCGCTGGCCGCCCTGGCCGGTCCTTCCCACATGCCGGTCAAGCGCACGCCGATGGACCACCGGCACCGGGAATTGGACGCGGTGATGGTGGATTCCGGCGGCTGGCAGCGGCCCCTGCACTACGGTTCGCCCCAAGCCGAATGCGCCGCAGTCCGGGAAAGGGTCGGCATTATCGACGTCAGCACCCTGGGCAAGCTGGACGTGATCGGTTCGGACGCCGGGGCGCTGCTGGACCGCCTCTACACCCACAGGTTCTCCGATCTGCCGGTAGGGCGAATCCGCTACGGGATGATGTGTTCCGACAACGGGACGATCCTGGACGACGGCACCGTCACCCGAGCCGCCGCCGACCGGTATTTCGTGACCACGACCTCGGGCAACGCCGACGTTGTGGAGGAATGGTTCAACTGGTGGAACGCCGGTTCAGGCTGGTGCGCCCACGTCACCAACCTGACCTCGGCGGCCGCGGCGATCAACATCGCTGGCCCGCGGGCTAGGGAAACGCTGTCGAAGCTAACTGACGTCGATCTCTCCCCCCGGGAGTTTCGCTACATGCGCTCTGCGCTGGGGCGGGTGGCCGGCGTCCCTTGCCTGTTTTTGCGTATCGGGTTCGTGGGCGAAGCGGGGTGGGAGCTGCACTTTTCGGCGGAGTACGGAGAGCACGTCTGGTCCGCCGTGATGGAGGCTGGCCGGGAATTTGGCGTCGCGCCCTTCGGACTGGAGGCCCAGCGCATCCTGCGCTTGGAAAAGGGCCATCTCATCGTGGGGCAGGATACCGACGCGGTGTCCAATCCCTTGGAGACCGGCTCGGAATGGGTCGTGCGTTTCGACAAGGATGACTTTATCGGCCGGGGCGGGTTGTCCGTGGCCAGCCAACGCGGCCCCAAGCAGAAGCTGGTGGGCTTCATCATGGAGAACGGCGTCGTGCCCCGCGACGGCGTGCCGGTGGTCAGCGGCGGCCATCCCGTGGGCCGGGTTACCAGCGCCCGCCGCAGCCCCACGCTCGGCAAGGGGTTCGGGCTGGCCTGGGTCCCCGTGGAGCTGGCCCGAGAGGGCGCTCGCATTGACGTGATTGTCGACGACCAAAGGCAGCCCGCCCGCGTCACCCTTCAGCCGGTCTACGACCCGGAAGGCCACCGCCTGCGGAGCTGATACTATGGCCGTCACTATCCCTGAACCCAGTATTCCCGACCCTCCCCTTCCCGAACGCCGCACCGCCATGTATCACTCCCAGTTGTCGATGGGGGCCGTAATGGTCGAGGCCGACGGGTGGCAGATTCCCGCCCGCTACGGCGACGTTTGGCAAGAGTCGGCGTGGCTGCGGGACACGGTCGGAGTCTCCAACATCAGCGCCATCGGCAAATTGCGGGTCGTCGGCGCCGACGTGGCGAAGGCAGTCGGGAAGCTACTGACCAAAGCGGAAGAACTGGCTGTCGGCGCCGTGGGCGAGGCCGACTTGCCCTCCGAACACGGCGTCGGCAAGCTGCTGGCCGCGCGGCTGGCCGCCGACGAGTTCCTGTTGCTGACCCCGCCGGGACGGGGGCCAAGAATAATGGACGCGATGTCGGGGCGCGACGCTCCCTGCGCCCATGTAGTCGACGTAACTTCCGGCCTGTCCGGCGTCTCCATCATCGGCCCATCCTCCCTGCTGCTCCTGAGCCGCATCACCGAGCTGGACGTCTCGCCCCGCGCCATGCCCGACCTAACCTGCGCGCAGGCCCGGTTCGCCGGGATACAAGGGCTGTTGCTGCGCCGCGACGCCCAAGGCATCCCCATCTACCAACTCTACGCCGGCCGGGAGTACGGGGAATACCTGTGGGAAGCCCTAATCGACGCGGCCAAAGCCGACGGCGGCGGCCCCGTCGGAATCGAAGCGCTCTCGGGCTTGCGGGCTACAGGTTAAACGCAGAGAGCGCAGAGGGGAAGCAGAGGACGCCGAGCGAGGATAGTAGTGAGTCAGCGGGGAGAATTAGACGAGATTACCGGGCAAATTGTTGGCGCGGCAATAGACGTTCACCGTGCCTTGGGGCCAGGCTTGCTCGAATCTGTCTACGAATCTTGCTTGGAGTACGACTTGATTGAGCGGAAACTCAATGTCCAACGGCAAGTCGCCCTACCGGTCAGCTACAAGCAAGTGAAATTGGAATCGGGATACCGAGTAGACTTGCTCGTGGAGAAGCGAGTTATCGTCGAAATAAAATCTGTCGAACAGATTGCCCCAATCCACAAAGCTCAACTGCTAACATATCTAAAGCTATCTAACCTCAAAGTCGGACTGCTAATAAACTTCAATGTAGATATATTGAAGAAGGGCATCAACAGGGTGGTCCACAACTATTAAAAACTCCGCGCTCTCTGCTCGTCCTCTGCGCTCCCTGCGTTTAATTCCCCGCTCAGGTGAAGAATGTTTCAGTTGTTTAGGAAGGACCGGATGTGGGACAAGCGGCCTTTGCGGGACCGCTACCATGTGGCTATTATCGGCGGGGGGGTACATGGACTGGCCACCGCCTATTACCTGACCAAGCTCGGCGTGCGGGACGTCGCCGTGTTCGACAAGGGCTATCTGGGCGGCGGGGCCAGCGCCCGCACCACCGCCATCATCCGCTCCAACTACCTGACCACCGAGGGGATTCCGTTCTTCAACGAGAGCGTCAAGCTCTACGAAGGGCTGGCCGCCGAGCTCAACTTCAATATGCTGTTCAACCAGATGGGGCGGTTGGACCTGGGCCACACCGACGCCTCGGTCTACGGCCTGCGGATGCGCACTGAGTTCAACCGCATCCTGGGGGTCGACAGCCGCATGATCGGGCCTCGGGAGATCAAGGAGTTGGTGCCGTCCATGGACCTGAGGGAGGGCAAGCCGTTCCCCATCCTGGCGGCTCTCTACCATCCGCCCTGCGGAGTAATCCGCCACGACGCCGTGGTCTGGGGATTCGCCCGCGGAGCCAACCGGGGCGGCGCCGACCTTCACCCCTTCACCGAGGTCACCGGGATCGACCGTACCAACGGCCGCGTGACCGGCGTCGAGACCAGCAAGGGCTTTGTCCAGGCCGACGTTGTACTCAGCGCCACCGCTGGCTGGAGCTCCACCATCGGCCGGATGGCAGGGGTGGACCTGCCCATCACCACCCATCCGTTGCAGGCGATGGTCACCGAGCCGCTCAAGCCGTTCCTGGACAAGACCATCTCGTCGGCCAACCTCCACGCTTACGTCTACCAGACCGACCGGGGCGAGGTGGTTATCGGGGGCGGAGTGGACCCCTACCCTTCGTACAGTCAGCGGTCGTCGCTGATACCGATGGAAGAGTTGGCGACCCACACCCTGGAAATGTTCCCCTGCCTCTCCAACGTCAAAATTCTGCGCCAGTGGGCCGGGTTGTGCGACATGACTCCCGATTACGCCCCGATCATGGGCAAAGTAGAGAGCCTTGACGGCTTCATACTGTCGTGCGGTTGGGGCAGTTGGGGATTCAAGGCGGCCCCGGCCGCCGGGAAGAACATCGCCAGCCTGATCGCCACCGGCGAGACCCCGGAGCTGATTCGCCCCTTCGCCCTCTCCCGTTTCCGGGAAGGCCGGCTGGTCAACGAACGCGCCGCCGCCCCCGCCGCTGCGATCCATTAGGTCCGTTTAACCGCAGAGGGCGCGGACAACTGCTCAGGAGAATTTGTGCCAACTCGATTTTCGGCAATCCTGATCGGACTGGCGGCGGTGATGATGCTGGCTTGCGCTTCGCCCACACCTGCCCCACCGGCGACGGCTTTGCCAGCGGACACCCCCGCGCCTACGCCGTCCCCACTCCCCACGGTAACGCCGTATCCCACTTACACACCGGTCCCCACGCCGACCCCCTATCCCACGCCCACGCCGTACCCCACACCCACCGAGCGGCCCACCGCGACGCCATACCCGACGCCTACTCCACTGCCCACAGTAACGCCGTACCCAACATACACGCCTGTACCCACGGCGACACCCTCCCCCACGCCAACCCCTCGCCCAACAGCAACCCCTCGTCCAACAGCAACGCCTCGCCCGACGGCGACTCCTCGCCCAACAGCAACGCTGCGTCCCACGGCGACGCCGCAACCAATACTGCTACCACGCATTCCCATGTTGCACGAGCCTGTTGCAGGTTTAGTGAATCTTTCAATGGTGCGGTTCGTAAACCGTAACAATGATGGCTTCGGTTCGGGCTTCATCTTCGACACGGAAGGGGAAAAGGGTTACGTATTGACCAACGCCCATGTCGTGGACGCATGGGACGATAGTATTCGGGTGAACGTCGGCGATGGGCCAACCCAATACAAGGCGGTGGTTTTGGGGACGGCGGAAGACGTAGACTTGGCAGTAGTGTGGATTTGTTGTGCGGAGCGGGGGTTCCCGAGCCTGCGGCTTGCTGGATCAGCGACCGGGGTCGGCACCGAAATCGGCGTTTTCGGTTATCCGCATGACGCAACGAAAATGGTGCCATATTGGGGCGAAGTTTTAGAATTGTTCGATGAGCCGCAAGTCGTGCCGGGTGAAGGCAAACCGTCGGGTTGGGACATAGTGGTCAACACGACATTGGGCCCAGGATCTTCCGGCGGCCCCATCGTGAACTCGCTTGTGCAGGTTATTGGGATTCACGTTGGAGGAGTCACCTACACTCCGTTTTCTGTTGCTACGTCTGTGGCAAGGGTGGAGGAATACAAAGACCAATTGTATGGCTCTCATGTTCGCGGGGTCTCACGATTCCCGCAAGGGCCAATTGATTGGGGAAGTGGCCCTACCATCGACGAACGAGGCTTCCTGAAGCTTGATATTTTAATCGATACCAAATCGGAGTTTGACCCGTGCGGCCACGACGATAGTTCGTGCACTGCAAACGTTCAAATCAGGTACACGGACGGTGAGCTTATCGGCCTCATTTTTCCATGGGAGACCGCTTCTGGGACCGGATGGGTCGCTAGTCGGCACAACTACTATCCGGCGCAAGGACGATTCGTTGTAGAATCCTCCACGCTGGCCGAATTGCATCCAGTTGCAAAATTCCCTGATGCTGTCAAAGTGTGCATCTATAGCAGCGATGACGGCGACCCCTTAGATTGTGCGCCGCTTCAGGCAGAGTAAGCACAGCAAATCTCCTCTCCTCTGGGAGAGGGTTAGGGTTAGGGTGAGGGAATGAACAACGAGATCATCTACGCCGATGCTATCGAGCTGGCTCGCCGCATCCGGCAGCGGGAGCTGTCGCCCGTGGAGGTGGCGCAGGCGCACCTCGACCGTATCGGGCAAGTCAACCCGGCCCTGAACGCGCTGATCGCCTTCCCGGAGGGAGTTATGGTCCGGGCCAGGGAGGCCGAGGCCGCTGCGGTGCGTGGCGAATTTTGGGGACCGCTGCACGGCGTCCCCTTCACGGTCAAGGACTGCGTGGACACCGCCGGGGTGCGGACGACGCGGGGTTCCCGGCTCTTCGAAGACCGCGTCCCCGCCGCCGATGCTACCGTCGTCCGGCGGCTCAAGGATGCTGGCGGCATCTTCATCGCCAAGTCCAACATGCCCGAGTTCGCCCTGTGGTGGGAGACCGATAACCTGGTCTACGGGCGGACCGAGAACCCGTGGATGACCGGCCGGACGCCCGGTGGCTCCAGCGGGGGAGAAGCCTCGGCCATCGCCGCCGGGATGTCGCCCCTGGGCATCGGCAGCGACGTGGGCGGTTCCATCCGCGAGCCCGCCAACTACTGCGGCATCGTGGGGCTGAAGGCAACCCACGGCCGCATCCCGTTGACCGGGCACTGGCCCGAGGCGCTGCTCCGGTTCATGCACGTGGGCCCTCTGGCCCGCAGCGTGGGCGACGCGGCCCTAGCTTTGGGCCTGATGGCAGGGCCGGACGGCGTCGACCACTACGCGCTTCCCATGCCCCTGCCTGATCTTTCGCATACGGCCCTTCCCGCTGGACTGCGGGTCGCTTGGTGCGCGGAAGGTCCCTTCGCCCCCGTCGACCGGGAGGTGCAGGATACAGTGGCCGCCGCCGCCGCAGCCTTGGGAGAACTGGGCTGCCTGGTCGAGCCGGTTGGCTTGGAGGAGTGGCAACGCTGGCCCGGGCAGCAGATTTCCGCCCGGATTTTCGCCGCCGAGGGAAGCCGGTATCTGGACCCGATAATCGAGGGTCGCCGGGAGCTGCTGGCTCTGTCGATGCAACGCCGCCTGAGCATCCCGCCGCCCGGTTTCGACGAGTACCTCGAAGCGCTGGAGCAGGTGGAGTTTCTGCGGGCCGACCTGGCGGCGCTGTTCACCAGGTTCGACGTGCTGTTGTGCCCCACCGGGCCGCTAACCGCTCATCCCCACGATGCCCGCCGCCACGAAATCGGCGACGAGACTGCGCCGCCCCGCCACGCCCTAACCTGCACCGTGCCCTTCGACCTCACCGGTTCTCCTGCCCTGTCGGTGCCCTTTGGCCGTAGCCAAGAGGGGCTGCCCATCGGAGTGCAACTTGTGGGGCGGCACTTCGAGGAGACGACAGTGCTACAGGCCGGGGCCGCGCTGGAAGAGCTGCACCGCCCCCACCGTCGGCGGCCGTCCATCTGAACGCATCGCCCTGGGGCCGTAAGGGGCGGACCGGACGCCCGCAGCGCGTTAGACGTTTACGGGGTAGATGACCTGGATAACCCTGCTGTCGCGGAGGGTGTCGAAGTAGGGGTGGGGGCCGGTAGGGTTCTGGAGCCAGCGCCGGGCGAAGTAGGCGCACAGGTTCGCTAGCTGAGCGCCGACGGCGTTGGCCGGGTCGACGAAACAGAAGCTCTCCAGCAACGCCGTCGCGTCCATGCCCTCGTCGGAGCGTAGGAACTCGGTCATAAACCGCGGCTCGATGGAGTCGCCCTCTTGGGCTACCACCAAGGCGAAGTCGTTGACGGGGAGCTGGCCCGCCATGATCTGGTCGTGGGACAGGGACGCCATGCTCATTTCGTCTAGGAACATGGTCAGGGCGAAGAGAAAGCGGCTGATGATGGGTTCGGTGGGGTTTTGCCACAGGGCGCTGGGCGAGTCGTTGGCGGCCTTGGCGTCGGAAAGCTGTTGCTTGTCCATAAAGGCTGCGATTACTGGCGACTCCCGCCGGATCATAATGTCCAGGCAGTCTTGAATCAGTTGGGCGCGACGTCTGGGCGCCCACGATGCAAAGTACCCCAACCCTTGAAACAGGTCCACCGGGCGGATCTTGTCGGGAACGCCCGATTCCCCCAACGGGCTTCCAAAGTGCCGACGGCACAGGGCATTGAACTCCCCGTTGACCGCAACGCACTGGGACTCGTGCAACATCAGCCCGGCGTACACCTGGTGGGGCTGGTGCGGGTCGTTGACGCTGTTGCCGGTGTCGCCCGAATTTCCAAGAAAAATCAAGTGCATCAGATTATCCGCCGGACTCCGCTTCAGCTCCGGTACCCTCTTCCGCCGCAGCCTCAGCGCCGCGGAGAGTGTCGACGCGGGCCACGAACTCCTCCGAGTCGGTCAGAATCGTGACCCCTGGGCCGAGGTCGATGTCGCCCACCCTGATGACTCCGTCGGGCTCGGTTAGCTTCTCCAGGTTGACTTCCGCTTGGGACGGCATATCGAGGGGCAGGGCCTGGACTTCTATGGAAAATAGCTGCTGAGTCACGGTGCCGCCGACGCTTCGCGCGCCCGGCGACTCGCCGGTGAGGGCAACCGTCACTTGGGCGGTTACGGGCCGGCCCACGTCGGCCGCCAACAGGTCGACGTGCAGGACGACATCGCGCCGGGGGTCCCACTGGACCTCGCGGGCGAAAGCCAGGTGGCCGCCCGGTTCGCCTTCGATGGTGATCGAGATCGGCGTGCTTCCGCCGGCCTGGGTGAGGGCTTGAACCAGCCGGGGGCCGGCGCACTGCAACGAGCGGGACTCCATTCCGGGACCGTACAGATGTACGGGGATGATGCCGGCCCGGCGCAGCCGCCCCACCTTCTTGCCCAACAACTCCCTGGGCTGGAGTTCCAAATCAACCGAGTTGGTGGTCATTTGCATCCTACGTTAGATTCGAGAATAGCGACTTCCGCTAGCGGACTGCTCTTGTGGCTGTCAAGATAATAGCACAAAATCTTCCTTGACACTCGGTTTATCATAGGGGCTGATTCAAGCTGGGCGGAGGAGAACCGATGGCGTCTCATTCCCTTGGTCTGACCTTGCATCAAGCGGCCCGCCAAATGGGGGTGCCATTCACCCAGGAGAACGAGCCTGCCGACCGGTTCGTAGACGCCAACGGCCTCCGTTTTCACTACCTGGAATGGGGCGACGCGACCAATCCCACGGTGCTGATGCTCCACGGCGCGTCGCAGCAGGGGCATAGCTGGGACTTCATCAGCCTGCCGCTCTCCCCCGATTATCACGTCTTGGCGCTGGACCAGCGGGGGCACGGCGACAGCGATTGGGCGCCCGATGGCGACTATTCGCTGGACGCGATGCAGGGCGACCTGGACGCGGTGATTCCGGTGCTGGGGCTGGACGGGTTCCACCTCATGGGCCACTCCATGGGCGGGCGCAACAGCTTTGTCTGGGCCTCCCGCCACCCCGGAACCCTGCGCTCGCTGACCATCGTGGACACCGGGCCGGAGTCGGTGCGCCGTGGAAGGCAGCGCATCCAACGGTTCCGCGAACTGCCCGACAACCTGGACACGCTGGAAGAGTTCGCCGACCGGATTCAAGAATACACCGGACGCACCAGGGAGCAGGTGCTGGGTGCGCTCAAGTACAGCATCCGCCAGGGCGCCGACGGCAAGTGGACCTGGAAGTACGACCGGCTGATGCGCCAGTCGGGCCGCGAGGACAACAACTGGACGCCGGAGCAGCTTTGGGAATGCTACCGGCGCATCGACTGCCCGACGCTGGTGACCCGTGGAGACCGCAGCGACATTTTCGCTGCCGAGACGATGGAGCGGATGGGCCGGGAAATTGCCGACTGCTCCACCATAACCATCGCCAACGCCGGTCACCTGGTGCAGGGCGACAACCCAGTGGACTTTCTAGCCGCCGCCAGCGCTCACCTAGACCGCGCCGAACGAATGCGTAATTAGGAGTTAGCTTAGTTCTGGTTGATTTTGGAGGATGACGGTCATTTGAACGCCCAGCGATTGTCCTCCCGTGTGGGCTTTATCATCCAGTACGCAATGACCAGAGAAACAACAATCGTCGCCAAAGGCAACCACAATGAACTTTCGTTGCCGGCCGCAATTACGAATGTTGCGACCAGCGCAACCAGCAGAATCACACTATCGCCTATATCTCGGATGAGCTTGACCGCGAGGCCCATGCAAATGAGCATTGTGCCTGCGAGCAATATCCATGAGACCACTGGCGGCGTCCACCCGTAACCAGGTAGGCTAACCAAGGCGTAGCCTTGCCATGATAGAGGGAATAAATCGAACGCCATGTGTACGGCGAACCCACTGCATACGCCCATTCCGAATTTACGCGGGATGGGATTGGCGCTCAACGCAAAGGCGAAAGCTAACAGCGGCGCCAGGGGGCCGTGGGTGATGATCGAGCGGTGGAGCAGGAACCCTATAGACTGGTCAACGTCCGGTAATTTTAGCCCGATATACACTCCGACAGCCAGCGCCGCCAGACTGAGCGCCTGCAATTTCAAGGCTATTCCCTTATCCCTGCCAAATTCCCTAACTTTAGGTAAACAGGCGGGGGATTAAGTCGCCTAGGGCGTAGCCGATGGCGGCGGAGATTGTGCCGATGCCCAGGATTTCCAGGCCTTGGAGCAGCGGGGAACGCTCCACCAGTCGCCCTTTGACCAGACCCAGCCTAATCCGTGCGATCAAATAAGACGTGTCGACGAATACAACGGTCATCAGCGGTCTATGCCGTACAGGTAGTAGTCCAGCCGGTAGCTCAGGTCCGTCGGCAGCCGGTCCAATTCCTCCTGAGGAGCGTCCTCGAAAAGCTTAAGAATCTTGTCCTCGATTCTGGGGGCGTTAGGGTCGACGGGGCGGAGGTCCGGGCGGTTGATGAGGCTATCGACTTTCAGAATGCGCTTCAGTTTCCCGTCCACGAACTCGCCACGCCCGCGTACTTCGGTATGCCAGTCGGAGTGGCGCTGGATCGCATTCAGGACCAGTCGTTCCTGCTCTTTGGTGAATACCCCCGTAATCTTGCTGTTCTCGTCCGGCCATATATCTAACGTCCCGGCGGCGACGTCGACCCGGAGCACACGTCCCTTGACTTCCACGTCGTTCTCGTAGGCGGCGTTGTTTTCTTTACCCTTTTTGTCGTTCATCATTCTTTTCCTACGCAAACAGGCGGGGGATTAAATCGCCTAGGGCGTAGCCGATGGCGGCGGAGATTGCGCCGATGCCCAGGATTTCCAGGCCCTGGAGCAGCGGGGAACGCTGCACCAGCCGTCCTTTGACCAGCCCCAGGGTGAACAGCCCGGCCAGCGTCGCGCCGACCGAGACGCCGATGGCCTCGCTGCCCGTCAGGAAGAAGTGGGGATGAGCGGGATGGCGGCGCCCGATATGAAGGCCAGACCCATGACCAGGGCGTCCTTGACCGGGTTGGAGGTAACTTCGGCGCTGATGCCCAGCTCTTTCTCCACCAGCGTCTTCAGCCACAGGTCCCGGTCCTGGGCGATGTCGTCGGCCATGTGCCGCGCTTCCTGGAAGGTCATGCCTTCCCGCTGGAACAGCACCACCAGCTCGGCCAGTTCCTCGGCGGGGTTGGTCTCCAGTTCCTGGGCTTCCTTCTCGATCTCGGCCCGCTGCACGTCCTGCTCGGCCCGCGAACCCAACAACGCGCCGGTGGCCATGGAAATCATGCCGGGTAGGGCTCCGGCCAGTCCGGCGACCAGAACGGTGGTCTGGCTATCCACGGCCACGGCCAGGCTGGTAACCAGCGCGACGGTGCTGAGCAGGCCGTCCTGAGCGCCGAACACCACCTCGCGCAGCCGCCCCATGCGCGCCACCCGCCAGCGTTCCCGGTCGATTTCGCTGGCGGCCGTGTTGTAGGTTTCCCGGTCAAAGGCATCTTCGGCGGCCACCTGGGATGTACCGTCGGCCGCGGTGGAAAAGGACGCCGCCGCACCGGAGGGCATGAGCGGAATTTCGGCCACCGCCGAAGGACGGAAGCCCATTGGCTGGGCGGCCGGACTGGCTTCCAGGCTTTCCAGAGCCTCGATAAACGCATCCAGATGGTGCCGCTCCTGCTCCATAGCCAAGGTGAAGGAATTGGCGGCCTCCTGATTGCCTTCGGCCAAGGCTTCCTGAATCATCCTGGGGTAAATGGTGGCGGCCTCTCTGGCCTCGCCCAGGGTAATCGCCCGGAGATTCTCGACTGTAGTGGCAAGGTCTCCCGAAACGCGCAAGTGGTTGATGCCGTGAACCGTCTCCGCGTCGGCCACTTCCCGGAAAATCTGCGCAATCTCCGGGTGGCCCTCCTGCATCGCGCGCTGGGCGTAGGCGTTGTACTTCAGGTTGGCCAGCGCCTCGGAGACGATGGCGCTCCAAAGGTTCTTGTCGGTGGTGGACAGGGTGGAAGGATTAGCAGTCATTGGGAAGCCCCGCGAATATGCTCTGGAGAGTATAGCCAAACATGGCCTGATTCCATTGTATCAAGGCGCAGCGGAGCGCGGGGGATTTTCGCCGAGGAGATGTCGGAAATCGTCGGAAGAAGTTACCCGCCGGGCGAGGCGTGGTGGGCGATCATCTTCCACCCGGCGGCGTCGCGGGCGAAGATGTTGGTGGCGAAGGTGGAGAAGTTGCTGGCCCGCCCCTGCACCACGCTGGTGATGGCCTCGACGCAGGTGACGTAGCCGAACTCTCCCTGCGCCACCACGTTCAGGTAGCGGACGTTGAACTGCATCATGTTGGCGTTGTCGAAGATGCGCACCCAGCTTTCGCGGATGGTCGGCCAGCCCACGATGGGCGTCCAGCCTGGGTGTACGCACATGGCGCGGTCCGATCCCTCCCAGACCTCGTCCATCCGCTCGATGCTGAGCTCGTTGAAGGCGTCGTAAAACCGCTGGTTGGCGGCCCTGATCTCCTCAATGATTTCGGGCTCTTCGCTTAGCACGAAACGTCCCCCGGCTGCCGCCCGGCGCGGGCGGCCCAGTATTCCCAAGCGCGGGCCAGGGTGCGGGGCTGTACCTGGCTCTCCGACATTTCGGCGATTTCGCCCGGCGAGAGGTACTTCACGTCGCCAAGTCGTAACGACTCCAGCAACAGCCTGGCGTTCACCTGCAAGTAGACCGCCGCCATAACCGCTTCCTTGAGGGACCTTCCGGCCACCACGCAGCCGTGCCCCCGCATCAAGGCGACCCGGCGCGTCCCCAACCCGGCGGCCAGGTCGCGGCCCTGCTCCATCGTCGTGACCAGCAGGTTGGTGTCGCCGAAGTTGTCTCGGATGTCCCAGACCGGAATGTCGCCGCCGATGATGGCTGCCAGGTGGAACATGGGGCGCAGCGGGACGCCGGTCACGCCGAAGGGCACCACCGGCTGGGAATGGTTATGTACCACTGCCATGACCTCGGGGCGGACCTCGTAGACGCCGCCGTGGATCGGACGCTCCGAGTACATCGTGCGGCCCTGCTGGTCCACCGGCTCCCCTTCCAGAGTGAACTCCATGAGGTCGCCGGCCTCCACCAGCTCAGGGGCCCGCGACCGGGACAGTAGATACCTGTCGGGCCTCTCGGGATGCCGGATGCTGACGTGGCCGTAGGCGTCGACCACCTCCTCTCTGGCGAGGATGCGGTTGGCGGTGACCAAGTCTTCGATTTGCTGCGTCGTTTCGTTCACTGTTGGCCCATTGAGAGAAAGGGCCGGGAATCCGGGACTCGTCCCTTCCCGGCCCTGAAGGTCAGGTTATCCCTGGACTGAGGGCGCTCTAATGGGTCGGCGAGAACGACGCGGGCACCAGGATCTTGTTTTCTTGGCCGACCAGGAATTCGCGGGTGGGCGGCGGCCAGTGGGGGTTCTGAGTGGCCTCGGCCCGCACCCGGTTCCGGTCCTCCAAGTCCTTGTAGGGCCAGATATGCACCCACTTGTTAAGCCCGCCCAACTCGGTATACCAAGCGGCGGCCAGAGGCGAGTATTCCTCACGGTGGGGGATGGCCTCCCCCCAGCGCTTGATCACCTCGGGCATCGAGCCGACGCGGTAGTTGTACGAGCGCATCTCGTAGATGTTGCCCAGGGCCTGGTCTTCGCCCAGCGGACGCATGAACGGGGCCGGGATGAAAATCTCCGACTCCATGTTGACGTACATCTCGGGGTCGTTGGGCGGTGGCCAGTTGGGGTCCTGCGCGGCCTCGGCGCGGATCTTGGTGCGCTCGTCGAGGCTCTCGTAGGGCCAGACGTGGATGACTTGGTTCAGGGGGCCGATTTCGGTGTGCCAAAAGGCGCCCAAAGGAGAATACTTCTGCCGGTGCGGTAGCGCATTGGCGAAGTTTTCCTCGAAAGTCGCCACGCTACCCGGCTTGAGAGTGTAGGTGCGGACTTCGTAGATCATTCTGACTCATCTCCAGCGTTTGCGATTCCCGGATAAGGCAGGGCTAGTGTAGCAAAACCGCCGACGGCGGGCAATTGAAGGAGCGCGATGGCGGCGCATATCGCCGTGGTGTACCATTTTATTGTGAGGGAGGCGAGACATGGACCGCAAAGACGTTTCCGAAAAATCTCACGGGCTGTATACCATTCCCGATGCCGCCCGAATTATCCTGGCCACCCACCCGCTGCCCGGCGTGAATGGAGATTTCCAGTGGCGGTTGCTTCATTGGGTTGATGCGGGGGTAATTCAGCACGGGCTGTTCGAGGATACGACACCGGGAAAATACACCACCTTTGAAGCGTTGGTTTCGATGCGGATCGTCTTCATGCTGTGGATTAGGGGAGTCAGCCTGCGGGTGATACAACGGGCCGAGAAACGGCTGATAGATGAGTTGGGCGTTCCGTGGCCCTTCGCCAGTGAAGCCCTCTGGCGCCGTGCGGCGTCGGCTTTCCCCCGGTTCGCCTCCCTGATTGTGGAGTCGGAGCACGGGCCGGAGGCGATACGCCTCCTGGAGGGATGGTTGGAAGAAAACGCCGATGACCTTGAGTTCAACGAGTCCGGGGTGGCCTACGCCTGGCGGGCCGCAAAAAACGTCTTGATACACGGGGGGGTTGTAACCGGCAGTCCGTGTATCGCCGGAAGGCGAATACCGACAAAGGCAATTTGGGACATGCTGGAAGGCGGCGATACCATCGAAGGGCTGATGTATGGATACGACTTAACCGAAGACAAAGTGAAAGACGCCCTCGCTTGGGAAAAACGGCTTGCAGCCGTCAATCTCTGAACCGTTCGTTCTGCTAGATGAGTCTTTGAGTCGCCATATCGCGCTGGAGGTGTCCGCAACTACTGGGTGTCCAATCGTGACGGTTTGGGATGAATGGCGGGAGCGGGATTTATCGGTCGAACGACTGCCCGACGAAGAGATAATTCCTCATTTGGGAGCCAAAGCCGGCCAACGGGCTGTGTGGATTACCCAGGACTGGAACGCACTCCGCGACCATAGGAGGTTGATAGCGGCTCACGGAATTTCGGTCTTGTGGCTGCGAGGGCCGGGCGGAAGGAATTTTTTGCGGGAAGAACAACCGTCTGTGCTTATAGCGGTCTTGGAGACGGTGCGACGACTGGTCATAGACAGCAATTCTCCCATTTACTTGCGAGCAAGGTTTAACCCCGACGGCGGCTCGCGGCCAATCCTAGAACGTCTGCAAGGGACGCTGCTAGACACGCCGTTGCTGTGGCAGCGCGTGCCGCTGGGCTGATGCCCCCGGCTAGCCCACCAACCCATGCACCACCACTGCGTCGGCGTGCTGGCGGGCCAAGGCGACGGTTTCGTCACTGCCTCCATCGCCCATGACGCAGACCACGGCCCAGAGACCCTCCCTGGTCTCGCGGGCGGCGCGGTTCAGCATCTCGTCGAGGTTCTCCGGGCGCAGCGTTAGCAAGACGCCGCGTGACAGGCGGGCGACGGTGGCCAGGGCGTCCGGCTCACCGACCACGTAGTCGGCCATGTTCAGCAGGTCCTTGACCTCCGGCGACAGGCGGGCCGGGTTGCCGTCGCCCAAGCAGGCGACGTTCAGCGCCCGCTCCTGCGAGCGAAAAGCGGCCACGTACTTGCGGGTCAACTCTACCTGGCGGGCGTGAGTCGATTCATGGCCCGCTGAGCGTTCCAGCAACTCCAGCAAGGTGAGTCCGGGAAAGGAGTTCTCCGGGTTGGGCGGGGTTGCCGGGCACGCCAACTGCTCCGGCTCCAGTTCCGCCAGCAGCGCGCGGAAACGCCGGTGGGTGGCTTCCTGATGCTCCAGTTCTTGCCGGAAGTGCTCTTCGCGGCTGGAAAAGGGCGGCAGCATCTCCCACTCTCCGCGGGCGATCTTCTCCAGCGCGTCGACGTACCGCTCCGAGTCCAGGTGGAGCAGCACCTCGCGCACCGACCAGCGGGAACCCAGGAACGCCTCCTCGGCGTCAAGCCCCTCCAGTGAACGCAGCAAGACCTGATGCCCCTCGTCGAGGTGTTTCAGGGCGGCGTCGCGCCGTTGCAAAATGGATTCTCTTTCTTCCTGGCTCAAACTGGGACTCAAACGCACCTCCGCGCCATTGAAGGCTCCGCAGTGGATTATACCCCCGGCGGCAGTGGTAAAATCCTTATTGGAAGCTATGAGCGGCAACGAAGAGAATCAAGCAGCAACCGTCTCGGCGGCCCGTCTGCGGCGTATGCTGGACGAGCTTGCTCCGGGGCCGGATGCCGGGAATTGTTCGTCACTGTATTTGACGCTGGACATGGCCAAAGACTCCGGCAAGGCCCTAGACGACGCTGGTTCCGGTTGGAACGAGACCCTGCGGGAGTTGGGGCCTGCGGCCGCCGCGTTTGGCTGCGGCGTCGTGGGCCTGCGCTCCGGCAGCCGGGGCCTGCTGGTCGCGCCGCCCTTCCCGGTGCGGGAAACGCGCCTGCTGCCTGGCTGGGACGACTCGCCGCTGCGGGAGCTTCTGGAAAACCAGTTCACCGTGGGTGTGGTGCTGGTGCGGTTGGGCCGCTTCTCGGTGGCGACCTACCGCGGCGGCAAATTGGCTGCTTCCAAGACCGATTCCCGCTACGTCAAGGGCAAGCACCACGCCGGAGGCACCTCGCAGCTTCGTTACACCAGGGTGCGGGAAGGCCAGATCCGGCGGCTGTACGACAAGGTTTGCGAGGAAGTGCGCGAGCGGTTGGAGCCGGGCGGCCTCGACTACGTGTTCCTGGGCGGCGAGAAGTTCACCCTGAACGGCCTGCTCCGGCACTGCCCGGCCTTGGCCGCGCTGTCGGCCATCACCCTCCCGCGCCGCCTGAACATCCGCGACCCCAAACGTGATACGCTGGAACAAGTGGGCGCCATACTAAGCGAAAGCCGAGTCTGGCGTGTCGAGTTCGATTAAACACGGAACGCACAGAGGTAAAAGAGAAAGTTGCCCCGACAATATATCAATCTCAACGCGGGTTTACCATTGCCCCAACAAATAAAAATCTCCGCGCTCTCTGTGCGCTCTGTGTTTAATCCCTCCCTCGAGATCGCAGACCATTGGATGATGCCGGTATGACGCTGGGAGGCTTCCGGCAGGCGGGGCAACTGCTGGAGTTCGACCGGGTGCTGGAGCAGGTCGCTTCCTACACCCGCACCGTGATGGGCCGGGAGCTCGCTCACTCGCTGGCGCCGTCCTTCGATCTGCTGGAGGTGGCCACCCGGCAGCAGGAGACCAGCGAAGCGCGGCGGTTCCTGGACGGCGGCGTTCTTTTGGAGTTCGGCCCCGAGCAGGACTTCCGCGAGCTGGTCCACCGGGCGCTGTTGGGCGGGCTGTTGCGGGGAGCGGAGCTTTACGCTGTCCGGCAGTTGCTCCGCGCCGCCCGTTTTGACCGGCGGGAGTTGGGCCAGCACGATGAGATGCCCCTGCTTTCCGCTATCGCCGACAATATCCCAGAGTTGGGGACTCTGGAAAACGAGATTGGCGCGGCGGTCAGCCCCGCCGGCGAGATTCTGGACAACGCCAGCCCGGTGCTGGGCCGGCTGCGCGGCGAAGCCCGGCAGGCCCAAGCCCGCCTCAACGAAGTCATGGAGCGCAACCTCCGCCGTCTGCAACGGCAAGACGTGGTGCAGGAGCCCTTGATCACCCAGCGCAACGGCCGCATGGTGCTGCTGGTCAAGACAGAGATGCGCCCCCGGGTCGCCGGCATAGTCCACGACGTTTCCGACAGCGGGGCCACGGTATTCATCGAGCCAATGCAGGCGGTCGACTTGGGCAACCGCTGGCGGGAGGCCCGGCTGGCGGAGGAGCGGGAAGAGGAACGGATACTACGCCAACTCTCGATTCTGGTCGGCGACTACGGGGAAGACCTGTTGCTGACCCTGGACCTGCTGGCCCGCTTGGACCTGGACACGGCCAAGGCCCGCTACTCCGGGGTGCTGCGGGCGTCGGCGCCGGAGGTGTCCGGCCAAGAACTGCCGGAGCGCGAGCTCAAGCTGGTGCGGGCTCGGCACCCGCTGCTTACCGCCGCGGTGGTGCCGGTGAGTCTGGGCTTGGACGCCGAAAACAGCGTGATGCTGATTACCGGCCCCAACGCCGGGGGCAAGACCGTCACCCTGAAGACGGTGGGGCTGCTGGCGATGATGGCCCACGCCGGGCTGCACGTTCCCGCTGAGGAAGCCCGCTTCCCGCAGTTGGACGGCATTTTCGCCGACATCGGCGACCAGCAGAGCATCTTGCAGTCCCTCTCCACCTTCAGCTCCCACATCGCCAACCTGCTGTCCATCATGGAGCGGGCGACGCCCCGCTCCCTCGTGCTGGTGGACGAACTGGGCACCAGCACCGACCCGGAGGAGGGGTCGGCCTTGGCCAGCGCCATCCTGCGCCACTTCCGCCGCCAAGGAGTGTTCCTGGTGGGCACCACCCACCACCGCGGCGTGGCCCGCGAGGTGCAAGAGCACCCAGGGATGATCAACGCCAGCGTCGACCTCGACCCGTCAACCCTGGAGCCCACCTACCACGTCACCCTGGGACTGCCGGGCCGGAGCTACGCCCTGACCATTGCGGCGCGCCTCGGCCTGCCCCAAGAAATAATCGAGGACGCCCGGAGCGGCATCTCCCCGGTGGCGCAGGCCACGGAGAACCTGCTGCGGGAGCTGCAACAGGAACGGCGCATCGTGGAGTCGCTGCGGGAAGAGGCGGAGTCCGCGCGGCTGGAAGGGACGCGGCTGCAACGGGAATTGGAGTCGCGCCTTGAGTCGGTGGAGGCCACCAAGGCCGAGTTGGTCGAAGAGGCCCGGCAGCAGTTGCAGCTACGCACCAGCGGCCTTCTGGACCGGTTGCAGCGCATGGAGCGAGCGATGGATGCCGAGGGCAGCCGCAGCCCGGCGGCTCCGGCCCGCCTCCCGGAAGGCGGCCGCGCTATCCCGGAGCGGCGCGGGGAACTGCGCGAGGTGCAGCGGGAGTTGGGCTCCACGTCCTGGCAGCCCATCGAGGTCAAGCGGGTCCCGTGGCGGGAGCGGCTGAAGAGCGGCGACCGCGTATTTGTCCGCGGCATCTCTCAGCCGGTGGAGATCATTTCCCCGCCCGACGCGCAGGAGCGGGTGGAGGTGCTGCTTGGCACGATGCGGGCCAAAATCCCGGCCTACCAACTGGAACGTCAAGCGGAGGGCCATCCGGCCGCGGCGCGGCAGGGCGTTTATCTTGAACGGGCGGAACGAGCGCCCGTCCGGCGGGCCCCCCACGAAATGGACCTCCGTGGGCTGCGGGTGGACGAAGCCCTCGCCCGGGTGGACACTGCCCTGAACGATACCGTGCTGGACGGCGCCACCGCCCTGAGAATCATCCACGGCAAGGGCACCGGCGCCCTCCGCCGGGCCATCCGCGAGTACTTGGCCGACCACCCGCTGGTAGCAACCGCAACCAACGGCGAAGGCCCCGGAGGCGACGGCGTAACGGTGGTGGAGATCCGGTAGGGTTGCTACCCACCGGATATTGCGGAACCCGGCCAAGTCTCAAGCCACGCGAATGCCGAAATCGATACAACAGGTGAGAAGGCAACTTGCCGACGGGGAATTCGACTTCTCAAGGCACGCCTTTCAGCGTGCGCTTCAACACAACATCAGCGAACTGGAAATCAGCGAGGCTGGAGAGCTTGCCATCGTGATTGAAGACTACCCGGACGACAAATACTCTCCAAGTTGTTTGCTGTTGGGATTCACCGGACCGGGTAGACCTCTACATATTCAAGTGTCACTGGCCGATACCGCTCTCGTAAGAATCATTACCCTTTATGAACCCGATGTCCACGAGTGGACCAATCACTCGACGCGGAGGTAGGAATGTTTACGTGCGCAGTCTGTGGGTGCGCCGAGAGCCGGATGGAGCTGGTGGACGAGGTCTTTCAAATCGACGGCGAATACGTCATGGTCGAGGGCGTCCCGGCAGAAGTCTGTAGACGATGCGAAGAGCGATCGTTCAGCCGTGACACTACTGAAAAGGTCCGGCGGACCATCCATGAGGAGGCCAAACCCGCCAAGACAGTCGAAATGCGAGTCTTCGAGTTCGTGTAACAGAAGCCTATCCCGACTCCTCTTGATCAACACTACTCTAAACACCTAAATCCCTTGGAACCAGGGCTGCCGCCTTGCGGCGAAGGCTTTGATGCCTTCCTGGAAGTCGCGGGTTCGGGCTACTTCGGCGAAGGCGGCGGTCTCGGCGTCTAGCTGCGACTCCAGGGTTGAACCCCACGAATTTTCGTATAGCTCCTTGACTTTGCCGTAGGCGGCCGTCGGCCCTTGGGCCAGGCGCGCTGCCGTTTCCAGGGCGTGGCGCTCCAATTCCCCGTCGGGGCAGACCTGGCTCACCAAGCCCAGTTCCAGGGCGCGGGGCGCGCCGATGGGCTGGCTGGCCAGGTACAGTTCCATCGCCCGGCCCGCGCCCAGCAGCCGGGGCAGCAGGTAGGTGGAGCCGCCGTCGGCTGGCGCGCCGATGTTGGCGTAGGCCATCAGGAAGCGGGCGCTCTGGGCGGCCACGCGGAGGTCGGCGGCCAAGCTGAGGCTGAATCCGGCCCCCGCCGCGGCCCCATTGATGCCCGCCACCACCGGCTTGGGCAGCCGCCGCAAGGGCAAAACCACCTGACCGTGCAGCGCATCGGCCAGCGACTCGATGCTCTGCGACAGGGCATCGGGCCCGCCTTCCTCCAGAGTGTCGACTAGCTGCTTGACGTCGGCCCCGGCGCAAAAGGCCCCACCCGCGCCAGTGATCAACACGGCCCGTACCGTTGGCGCCCGGCACGACTCCACCACCCGTCCCAACTCCGCCACCATATCCGGGGTGAGGGCATTGCGCGACTCGGGCCGGTCGAGGGTAATCACGCCGACGTTTTCAGTAATCCGAAACTTGATCGCTTCTTCCGCCATTGCCGGGCTCCTTTGAGGAATCGGGGGAATCGGGCGAGGGAATAGTCCCGGCGTCCACCGGGCCGAAGGGGCGGGCGGGCCACTACCGGTATACGCCCTCCATGTACTCGCTGATCTCTTCCAGGCCGAAGTTGTCCACCGCGATTTCCGGGGCC
Organism: Dehalococcoidia bacterium; assembly: GCA_965197575.1. Lineage (GTDB taxonomy): Bacteria > Chloroflexota > Dehalococcoidia > Lucifugimonadales > UBA3495 > VXOI01. The sequence continues at coordinate 2,049,342 of OZ240214.1, read as the reverse complement.
CAAGTGACTTGGTCCGACGACCAGCGCACCGTGGGCCGACGGTAGGCCCCGATGCCGAGAATGTCGTTGATTACCCGGAGCACGTTGTCGTTCATACGGAGCGTGTTGGGTTTCAGCGGGGCGGCTATCCGCCCGTCCTTGATCAGGTACGAGTCCCCCACGATGGTGCCGCTAAAATCGCCGGCCGAGATGCCGTTCACCGGGTAGGTGTACCAGATGCGCCCGATGTACACGCCGTCGCCCACTTGCCGCAACAGTTCCTCGCGGGACCGGGCAGGCGAGCCTTGAACGACCAGGTTGGAGGACACCGTGCCCGGTGAGCCGCCGAAGTCGCGGCCGCCGCCATTGCCGGGCCGGAAGCCGTTGCGCGGGGCGATCTCGTACAGTATCGAAGGGTCGGATGGGTCCTTGCCCAGCTTCTCCCGGCCGGCCGGGTCGTGCTGGATGCGCTGATAGTTGTAGTAGTCGGCCAGCAGCCCCGACAGATTGCCGCGGGTCAGCAGTTCCGTGCGGCCGGTGGGCAGTCCTTCGTCGGTAATCGAGCGGGAGTTGGGCAGGCCGGGCGCGAGGCCGTCGTCGAAGATGCTCAACTGCTCCGACGCCACCTTTTGCCCCAGCTTCCCCATGAACGACGACGCGCCCGCATAGAACATCTCAAGCTGGAACGCCGGCATCAGTATCCATTCCAGTATTTCCGCCACCGGCTGCGGGCCCAGGACCACCCGGTAGTTGCCGGTGGGGACCCTCCGGCCACCGTCATTTTCCGGGCCGAGGGCCGCCACGGCGTTGCGGGCCGCCTCGGCCGCCGCCTCCCCGTCGAAGCCGGCCAGTTCGCTGCCCACGGACCATCCGCTGCCCTTGCTGTCCTGCGTTTCCACCATAGCCGTGGCGAATGACATGACCAACGTGTTCTGCTCCGACTGCACCTTGGGCATATGGGTCGAAGCGACGGCCATGCGCGATTGCAGCATCACCGCGTCGCCGCCCAATATGAGCCCCAGTTCGGACACCCGCTCCGGACTCCCGGCAAGGGCGAGCAGGTCCTCCGACGACTGGAATGCGTCCAGCGCCCGGTCCATCATCCGCCAACCGGCGCCCACCAGTCGCTTGTTCCCGATGCGCATGATAGCCGGGTCATAGGAGCGTTCGGGCAGTTCCAACTGCGGGTATTCGTCCGGCCCAGGCTGCTCGTAGCTATGAGGAACGGGAAGAGCGTCTGGCCGGGGCAACGACACGAACTCCGGGTCCACGACCGCGGCTGCCCGCGCCTTGTCCAGTGCGCGCTCGACTCCCTCCAGTGAAAAGTCGGTGGGTTCGCTCCCGAAGCCGGTGCGTTTGCCGCTTCCCTCTGGCGGAGTGCGGAAGACCACCCGTAGTCCCACGCCGTGGGAGTCGGTGGACTTGGGCTCCTCCACCCCGTTGCTGGGGATGTGGGAAGTATAGTTGAGCCGCACCGTTAGATTGGCGTTGGCCGAGACGAATACTTCGACCTCATCCACGTCGGGCTGAGCGGAGGCGTAAGCTAGGGCGTTCCGGGCGGCGCGCGTCAGTTTGTTTAGGGGAATCATCGGTCTCCCGCCTTGCCTTATTTGAGCAAGCCATCGACGAAGATTAGTTGCTCATTGGGCGTATCTACCGCCAGCAGCATGGCCTGGAGAGTATGCGCGCCCAATAATGCTTCCGCCTCGTTGTCAGCGAATATCACAAGAGACAATTCCGTTTTCCCGTTGATGCGGACCCATGTTCGGCCTATGTCTCTCTCGATACGGCTTCCATCGGCCAGTATAAAGCCTACCCGGTCGTGGGGTGTCACCGCCAACTTTCGCAGCAGCGAGCCGGGAACGGCAGTGAAGCTGGCTCCGGTGTCGACGAGGGCGGTGATTGGCTCGTACCGTGTCCCGTCAGGATTGCCTATCTCTATCTCAGTAGAAAATGTTCCCATATTCTCCTCGGATTAAGGGGCGGCCGTCCGCTCACCCCGGACCGGTCAGGCGGGCGACGCCGCGCATGGTGGGGCCGCCGTTGCTCATGCGCTTGGCCTGCATGGGCTGACCTTTGCCGCAATTGGGGATCGGGTTCACCCGCAGGTCGTTGCCCACGGCGTCAATGGAGGTGAAGTAGTCGCGGCTGTCGGCGGTTATCCCGCCGTCGCGGTACATCCGGCCCAACTGCCCGTTCTCGATCTCGTGGACTTTTACCGCCGTGATGCGGAAGTTCTCGCGGGACTCCGCAATAGACGGCGTTCGATGCCCCTCGATGTAGTATCCGGAATCGACCTCGGAGATGATGTCCTGCGGGTTTTGGCCGCCGTTGGCGAAGACCGTGTTGGTCATGCGGATCAGGGGCACCAACTGGGACTCCGTGGCCCGGGCCGAGCCGTTGGTGGGGACTCCCAGAATCGCCGCCGTTTGGCGGTTGTTCAGGAACTCTTCCAACACGCCGTCTCGGATGATGTAGGCCCGGCGGCCAGGGGTGCCCTCGTGGTCGTAATTGAAAGAGCCGTAACCCTCCATCAGCGGGTCGGAGTAGGCCGTCACCAAGGGCGAAGCGATCTGCTTCCCAAGCTGGTTGTCCTGCATATCCTTGAGGAACCAGGAGCGCCCGGCGTAGCCGGTCTCGTACTTGAGGGCTCGGTCCAACTCCGACGGGTGCCCAACGACCTCGTGGACCAGCAGGGTGTTGAAGTGGGGGTTGGTAACCACCACCACGTCGCGGTCCGGCGGCTTCAGGGGCGGCGCGGTGGCCGTTTCCAGGGCATCGGCCGACAGCTTGGCGCAAAAGTCGACGAAGTTGGGCAGGACTATCGGGCCGTTGGCGTAGCCGTCGGTCAGGACCTCCCAACCGCGCTGGTGGCCGGTGAAATCATAAAGCTCGTAGCTGCCGTGTTCGCCGGAGCAGATGACGATGGCGAACCCTTCGGTCTGGGCGAAACTCTGGTCGATGTCCGCGCCGTCGGAGCTGAGGAACAACTCCCGCAACAGGAACGTGCTGGCCGACGCGGCGCAGTAGAGCACCCTGCCGCCGGAGTCTTGCAGGGCCTTGCAGCCGTCCACCGCCATTCGCAGCGTCTCGGCGACGGTGACGGAGCGCGGGTCGGCGGTGAAGGTTGCCGGAACGGTGTCTTGGGCCGCCGGGACTGCGGCTAGCTCCGCCCCGGCAAGAGAAGCCCCAAGATTGGGATAGCGGCCCCGCATCCGGGCCTTCTCGCTGGCGCTGGCCCGGGCTCGTTGGTGGGCCTGCATCAGTCCCTCCCAGACGACGGACTCGATGTTGCTGGCGTCGGCGGCCCCAAGCACTCGCCCATAGTAGCCAGCCGCCGACGTGCGGCCTCCGGCAATGGCCCGGACGCCGAAATCGAAGGCGTAGTCCTCGGCGCTGGCCTTTTCCGAGCCGTTTTCCGACAACGCGCCCTTTTCCTCCCGCACCTCTATGCGAAGGTCGCAGTAGCGCAGGCCGGGCAACGACCGTGCCCGCTCGGCCATCAGGGACTGCAAGTTGGGGCGTATGCGGTCGAGGGACTCGACAGTGACTTGGCTCATTCCCAAGACTCGGCGGTGGCCTTTGCCACGGCCAAGGGCACCGCTCGGTCCAGCGACCACGGAATCACGTTGTCCACCGTGGGCTCGACGACCAGCGCGGCCAGAGCCTCGGCGGCGGCCAGCTTCATCCTGGTGGTGATGCGGGTGGCCCCGGCGTCCAGCGCCCCGCGGAAGACGCCGGGGAATACCAGGCTGTTGTTTATCTGGTTGGGGAAGTCGCTGCGGCCAGTGCCGACGATGACCGCGCCGGCCTCCCGCGCCAAATCAGGCATGATTTCAGGGATAGGGTTGGCCATGGCGAACACGATTGCGTCCTTGGCCATCGAGGAGACCATGTCCTGGGTCACCAGGTCCGCTACGGCGAGACCAATAAGAACGTCGGCCCCGCGAATGGCTTCGGCGATGCCTCCCTCCAGGTTGTCGGGGTTGGTGCTATCCAGCATGGAGGTCTTGATGGAGGTCAGGCCGGTCCGGCCCCGGTGGATGATGCCAACGCTGTCGACCAGAACGACGTTGGTGGCGCCGTATTCGAGCAGCAGCTTGGTGGAGGCAATGCCGCCCGCTCCCGCACCAGCGAACACGAACTTGGTGTCCTCTATCTTGCGGCCGGTGAGGTTCAGGGCGTTGATGACTGCCGCCAACACGGCGACGGCGGTGCCATGCTGGTCGTCGTGGAACACGGGGATGCCCAGGTCTTGCAGCGCCTCTTCGATGTCGAAGCAGCGGGGCGCGGCGATGTCCTCCAGGTTGACCCCACCCAGGCTGGGGGCGATGGCGCGCACCGTTTGGATGATGACGTCGTTGTCCTGGGAGGCAACGCAGATAGGGTAGGCGTCAACGTCGGCCAGGGTCTTGAACAGGATGGACTTGCCTTCCATCACCGGCATAGCCGCCTCGGCGCCGATGTTGCCCAAGCCCAGCACCGCCGAGCCGTCGGTGACCACGGCAATGGTGTTGCTGCGGTTGGTGAGCTGGAACGACTGGGCCCGGTCGGCGTGAATGGCCATGCAAACGGAGGCCACGCCTGGGGTGTAGGCGATGGAAAGGTCCTCCAGGGTTTCCACCCTCATCTTGGAGGCGATGCTGACCTTGCCGCGGCTCTCCCGGTGGCGCTTAATCGCCTCGGCTCCGTAGTCCATCATCGGGCGTTCTCCTTAATTCAAATGAGGTCCCGGTTTATCGCGGCAAGTCCGGCGCGAACGACAAAGCCCCCTGGAATCGTGGAGGGTGGCCTGCAAATCGTCTTCCTGGAGGCTGAAAACCACCCTCTTCATGCTCACTCGGTGTCACTTCGATAATTCATTCAATCCGCGGGCCCCTACCGCGTTACCGCGCCTTCGGAGGCGGAGGAGGCCAGCTTAGCGTATTTGGCCAGCGCGCCGGTGGTGTAGTTGGGCGGGTTGGGAGTCCAGTTGGCGCGGCGGTCGGTGAACTCTTCCTCGGTCAGCTTGACGTTCAGCTGGCGGGCCGGGATGTCCAGCGTGATCTCATCGCCTTCCCGCACGAGGGCAATGGGGCCGCCGACGGCCGCCTCGGGGGCCACGTGGCCGACCATCGGGCCGTGGGACGCCCCGGAAAACCGCCCATCGGTCACCAGAGCCACGTCGTCGCCGAGGCCCTGCCCGACGAGGGCGGCGGTGACCCCCAGCATCTCCTGCATCCCTGGCCCGCCCTTGGGGCCCTCGTAGCGGATGATCACGATGTCGCCGGGCTTGATCTCGCCGCCCTGAATGGCCCGGAAGGCCGCCGGTTCTTGGTCGAACACGCGGGCCGGGCCCTGGAACACCCGCTCCTGGTGGCCGGCCACCTTGATTACCGCGCCGTCCGGCGCCAGGTTGCCGCGCAGGATGGCCAGCCCGCCGGTCGGGCTCCGGGGAGCGTCTACCTGGGTGATGATAGGCTGGTCGTCGACCGTCTCCACGCCCTCCAGGTTTTGGGCCAGCGTCTTGCCGGTGACGCTCATGGCGTCGCCGTGGAGCAGGCCCGCCGCCAGCAGCCGCTTCATCACCAGCGCGATACCGCCGTAGCGGGAAAGGTCGGCCATGACGTAGCGGCCGGCCGGTTTCATGTCGGCGATGTAGGGAGTGCTGCGGCTGATTCGGTCGAAGTCCTCGATGCTCAGCGGCACCTCCGCCTCGTTGGCGATGGCCAGCAGGTGCAACACCACGTTGGTGGAGCCTCCCATGGACACGGCCACAGTGATGGCGTTCTCGAAGGCTTGCCTGGTCAGGATGTCCCTGGGCCGGACGTCCTCTTCCAGCAGGCGCATCAAGGTGCGGCCCACGTCGCGGGCCTCGGCGATCTTGCGGGGGTCGATGGCGGGGAGGGAGGCGTCGCCGGGCAGCGACATGCCCAGCACCTCGATGGCGGTGGACATGGTGTTGGCGGTGAAAAGGCCGGCGCAGGAACCCTCGCCGGGGCAGGCCCGGCACTGGAGTTCGGTCAACTGTTCCAGCGTGACGTCGCCCTTGGCATAGGCGCCCACAGCCTCGAAAACGTCCTGAATGTTTACGTCCCGGCCCTCGTAGTGGCCGGGCATGATGGTGCCGCCGTACATGAAGATGGCGGGCACGTTCAGCCGCGCCATCGCCATCATGCAGCCGGGCATGTTCTTGTCGCAGCCGGCGATGGTGATCAGCCCGTCCATCCGCTCGCCGAAGGTCACCAGTTCGATGGAGTCGGCTATGACCTCGCGGCTCACCAGCGAGGTCTTCATGCCTTCCGTGCCCATGGAGATGCCGTCGCTCACCGTAATGGTGCCGAATTTGAACGGCACTCCCTCTCCGCTGCGCACCCCTTCCTTGGCGGCTTGGGCGAAGCGGTCCAGATGGACGTTGCAGGGGGTAACGTCGCTGGCCAGGCTGGCGATGGCCACAAAGGGCTTCTCCATGTCCTCTTGGCTGATGCCCATCGCCATGAGCATGGCGCGGGCGGGCGCGCGCTGCGGGTCGTGGGTTATCTCGGCGCTGCGGTGCTTGGTCTTGGCGGGTTTAGAAGCGGTGGTCAAAGGGTCATCTCCAACGGGCCGGTATTTCAGAAATAGACGGCGGGATTCGGCCCAATTATAAGTTGCGGCCAGAACGGCGCACAAGGCGGCGGCGGATGGCTGGCAGGGGTTAATATTCCGGCGCGCCGGGCGTGGCGCTTTCGGCAACGCTCGCTATGGCATCCAGCTTTTCCCGGATCTCCGGGGCGATCTCGTCATCGGGGACGTGGACGGCCAACTCGTAGAAATCCTTTTTGCTCATCAGATTCGGCAGCCCCAGCCTTTGGAAGTAGGCTTGGAACAGCGGCGTAAGGAAAATATCGCTCACCTTGGTATCCATACTCCAGGGTGAACCCTGCCCCAGTGTTTCCATCGCGCCCGCAACGGCCTCAATCGCCTCACGCATGGCCTCGAGGCGCCGAGGGACTTCCCCCACCGCGAAGAGCGGCCCCGGCACATCAGCCTGCGCCGTTGCCCGCGCGTATGCTTCAAGGGCCGCGGGGGAGCAGAAGTAGTTCTCGATTTCCCGCCGTTGCCAAGCGGACTGTTCCAGCTGGCCGCCTGACTCCAGTCCGGTCTCCAGCCGGTCGAACAAGGCTATGCCTTTGAGATGGGGAAGCGCTTCTCTGAGTCCGTAGTAATGGTCTCTGGCCCTCGACGGGTGATTCTCGATATAGGTAACGAAAGGCCGTTCAAGAGCGCGCATCGCCCCTTCGTGGTTCAGGCGGCGGGCGAAAGTTCGCAGGATGGCGAGGTCGGTAGATCCCTCGAGGTACAGCGCCCAGCCGGTCTGTTCCGCCTGATAATACTGGTCGAATCCGATTTCCTGGAGCGCTTTGCGGACTTGGCTGCCGCGGTCATCCAGCCGGTGGGGCTGCCCGACGAAAGCGATTACCAAATCCTTTCCGGCGGCTTCGTTAAGCAGCACCTCCGAGTGGCTGGCGGCGATTATCTGGTTGCCGCTCTCGGAGGCGGCATCCGCAATCAACTGGTATATCTGACGCTGGCGCAGTATCTCCAAGTGGGCGTCGGGTTCGTCCAGCAACAGGACGGCCCCAGGGTTGGCGTACATATAGGCCAGCAGAAGCAGAATCTGTTGCAACCCGCGCCCGCTGGAAGACAGGTCGAGGGTTACGCCCCGCTCCCGGTAGCTCATCGCAATCTCTCCCCGCTCCGTGATGTAGCGCGGTATGTCGAGCTGGACGCGGAATAGGTCGTCAATCTGGGCCACGAGCTTGCTCCAATGATCGGGGCTTTCCTGCTCGATTCGGTAACAGAGGTTGCGGAGCACTTCGGCAGTCCGGCCCTCGCCGACCCGCACGTTAATAGCTCCGGCGTCCAGGCGCGTCTCGGCGGACGCCAGTCCCGACATTGGCGGCAAAAAGGCAACCTGCACCGCTCCGGATTCTTCGGGAACCGGCATTCGCTCGTCGGCATTGATACGCCGGGGGCGGCAATAGAAGGACTCCTCATTGGCGTAGTCGAACTCGAGGCCGCAGCTCCATTGGGAATCGTTGGCAACCCCCTGGACGGTGATTTCCACCAGCACGTTCTCTGTGCGCTGCTTGCCGTTCTCGCGGACGACATTCCGCACGTGCAGCCCGTTCCACAAAAGACGGGCGCTGGGGACCGGAATTGCCATTAAATCGCGCCGGTTGACGGTTACGCCGGGCCGTCGCTCCGGTGTGGTCGCGCCGCCCCGCCGTTCCAGCCAGCGTTTCACTCCGATGTCCCAGAGGGCCAAGGCCTGCATCGCTGAAGTCTTGCCCGAATTGTTCGGCCCGATGAATACGACGGGACTTCCCAACTCGATCTCGACTTGGCCGAGCCGTTTGAAATTGCGAACGCTAAGATGGGTCAGCATCGTGTATTCCGGGTCGGCTAGACGCGGCCCGGCTCGGCCTGCGGCTCTTCGACGGTCGCGGGCAGCGGTGGCGTCAGGGGCAGCTCGACGATCATTTCGGTGAATTGGCCGGGTTCCGACTCGACGTGGATCGCCCCTCCATGCTGGCGCACGATGTCGCTGCAAATCGCCAGCCCCAGTCCGGTGCCCTTGTCGGTGGGCTTGGTCGTGAAAAACGGGTTGAAGATTTTGTCGACGATGTCGGGCGGCATCCCGTTCCCGTTGTCTTTGATGCACACTTCTACCCGGCTTTCGCCGCGCCGGGTGGCCAGCGACAGGGTCGGCATGTAACCGGCGGACTGCCCGGCCGCGGTGATGGCGCGGCGTTTCTCGTCGGTGGCGTAGCAGGCGTTGCTCACCATGTTCAGGAACACCCGGCCCAGGTCCTGCGGCACGACGTCCAGCTCGCCCATCTCCGGGTCCAAGTCCAGCCGTATGTCCAACTGGAAATCCGCGTCCATAGCCCGCACGCTGTGGTAAGCCAGGCGGGCGTGCTCGTCCAAAAGCTGGTTGATGTCGGTGGATTGGGGCGATCCCGATCCCCGGCTCATCGACAGCATGTCGTGGACGATCCGGTTGGCGCGGTCGCCGTGGGTGCGGATGCGTTCGAGGTTGCTGGTGAGGTCCTGAAAGATGTCTTGGGCCAGGTCCTGCTGCTCTTGGGTCAACTGCCCGTCGCCTTCGCTGAGGGTTTCCTGCAACTCGGTGAGCAGCTCTTCGGAGACTTCCGAGAAATTCTTGACGAAGTTCAATGGGTTCCTGATTTCATGGGCCACGCCCGCCGTAAGCTCGCCCAGCGCGGCCAGCTTCTCCCGCATGACGATCTGGTCTTGGGCCGTGCGCAACTCCGCCAGCACGGTCTCGAGCTCTCCGTTCTTGCCCTGTAGCTCTTCCGCCAGCTTTTCCACCAGATTCAGCCGCTGCACCTCCAGGGCGTGGCGGCGGAACACCTCCAGGGCAGCGGCCATGTCGGCCACCTCGTCCCGCCCGCCGATTTCGACCTGGGTTTCCAGGTCTCCGTCGGCCATGCCGCGCATCCAGCCCGACAGCAACTGGAGGCGGCGCAACAACACCCTCCCGACGAACAGCCAAGCGATGAGCAACGCGCCGCCGACGCTGAGCGCGCTGATCGCCAGCAACAGCGTTCGGCCGGTCAGGACCGCTTGGGCCGAGGCGCGGGTGGCTTCCTGCACGTTCAATTGGGCCCCGCTGACCAGCCCGTCGACTTGTACGACGAGGTCGAGGGCGATGTCGCGGTTGCTGGCCAGCAGCTCGCCTTGACGCTCGTCAAGCCGCAACTCGCGGGAAAGCAGGTCGAAGCTGTTGTCCTCCCCCAACCCAAGCTCCAACAGCCGCCCGAACACCGGGGCCAGCTCGGTGTGCAAAGGGTTGCCCTCCAGGGCCAACAGGTTGCGTTCGATGTGGGCCGCGGCCGACTCGAACCGCTCCCGCAGGGGTTCGATCAAGGCGACGTCGGAAAGGTTGAACGCGCTGGCCAGCAGCTGTGTGGCGATGATGGCTTCCGATTGCAGCTCGGTCAGATAGCGGAAACGGGCAACCTCCGCTTCCGAGAAATGGACGTCCCTCGGTGCTCCGGGGTCGCCAAGATCGCGGTAGCCGGTCATGGTGTAGAACAGTTGGTCGTCGATGGCCGGGACTACGAGCCCGTCGAGTTGGGTGCGAAGTCCAGGAATTTCGAGGCGGATGGCTTCGGTGCGCTTGGCCAACTTGAAGCGCTCCAGCACGCCTTCCTCGATGGACTCTATGTTCAGTACCAAGGTATCGGCGTCGGAGCGGATGCGCTCGAAGCGCTCGTCCTGACCGCCCGCTTCCAGAGAGGCCAGTTGGTTTTCGAACTCGCGGTGCGCCTCGTCGATGCCGGCCGAGACGCCAGCGAATTCCTCCGGGGTTTCGGCCGCGGTCAGGTTCGGCGCCGCGGCGACCAAGGCCCCGCTGTAGCGGGCCACGCCAAACGCGGACGCCATCTCCGGGACGCTGCCTTCGTTGACCCGGGCCTGCACGTCACCCACCCGGTCGAAGGAAAACCATCCTACCAGGCTGGCCGCGATGGTGAGGACTACCGCTCCCCCGATCCCGATGTAGAGCTGGGTGGAGATGCGGTTGCGGAGTCCGAGGACGCGCCTCAGCCGGGCGATCATGGCTTCGCGTACCGCAGGGAGTCTACGGCGTGGTAGCCGCCGTCTTCGCCGATAACAGTCAGGAAAACGGCGTCGGAGCCCTGATTGTCCCGTTCTCCATAGTCAAGTCGAAACCCGTTGAGGTCGGTGATTTCCGAACGGCGCAGGCTATCCAGGAAGCAGCCCCGGTCCAGCTCCCGGCCGCAGCTATCCAGCGCAGCGATAGCCAGCCGCCCGGCCAGGTAGCCCTCCAGTGAAACGAAGCCGGGGGTCTCGTCGGCGGCATAGGCGGAAAGGGCGTTCAGGTAATCGGTGACGACGGGTAGCGAGCCGTCGGTCGGGAAGGGCACCACTTGAGTCACGAACACGCCCTCCCCCGCTGGGCCGAGTTCCTCGGCCAGCGCGTTGCTGCCCACGAACGAGACCGTCATGAAAACTGCGTCCATTTCCAGGCGGCGGGCCCATAGGATCGCGGCCGCCACCGGCTGATAGGCCCCGATCAGTATCACTGCCTCAGGCGCGCCCTGTTGCAGGTCGAGCAGCCCGGTCTTGACCGACGTGGTGTTCCGCGGGTACAGGCCGACGGCGGCGGGCGCCATGCCCCGGCGGTCGAGGGCCTGCCGCGCGCCCCGGTAACCGGCCCGCCCGAAGGAGTCGTCCTGGTACATCACGGCTATGCGGTCGAGGCCCAAGTCGCCGGTCAACCGCGCGACCATCTCCTCGGTCTCCTGGTAGTAGGAGGCGCGAAGATTGACCACGTTTCCCCACTGCTCTTCCCGCAGGAAGGCCGCACCGGTGAACGGAGCGATGTAGGGCACGTCGGCCTCGGCGGCGACGGGGGTTGCGGAGCGCGAGGTCGGGGTGCCCACCGCGCCGATCAGCGCGAATACCGCCTGCTCTTCGATCAATTGGATGGTGTTGGCGATGGCCGCTTCCGGTTCGTAGGTGTCGTCCAACGACAGCAGTTCCAGCCGTCGGCCGTGGACACCGCCGCGCCGGTTTACCTCGTTGAAGGCGGCTTCGATGCCCAGCTTCATGTCCGTGCCAAGCTGCCGGGCCGGGCCGCTGAAAGCGGCGGACTGACCGAAAAGAACACGGTCGTCGAAAACGCCGGGGTCGGAAGCGGACGACGGCGCTGGCGCAACTGTGGGCGGCGGTGGGGTTGGTTGGGGTACGCCAGCAACTAGGCGGCCGCCGTCGCTTCCGCTACAGCCCGTCAAGACTGCTGCAATCCAGAGAACAATCACGCCCGCGGCTCCGAGCGGGACCCCTGCCGTCAGGCGGGGCATCAGCATCATTCCGACGTTCGTTTCATCAGGGTCAGGTGGTTCTTGCCCTGCTCCCGGCGGTAGTGCATTTCATCCATCACATTGCGCACCAAGTGGATGCCGAGGCCGCCGATCCGGCGCTCTTCCAACGGCGAAGCCAAGTCCGGCTCGGCGGCCTCGTTGACCGGATCGAAGGGCCGTCCGTCATCCGTGATTTCGATGGTGACGGCCTCCTTACCGGAGGAAAGCGAGACCTCGATCTCGCTGACCTCGCCCCCGTACTTCACGATGTTTACGCCAAGCTCATCCAGGACCAGAGTAACCTCGAATACCAGCTTGGGAGGCCAGTCCTCCAGCCGTCCGATTTCCTCGACGGCGGCCGTGACCTGCTCCAGTTGGGCGAGATCGGAGCCTATTTTCAGGGAGACGCTGGCGCTCACACAGCTGCTCCGCTGCGATGAAGGGTCAAGCAGGTGATGTCGTCGGACTGGGGGGCGTTGCCGGCAAAGGCGTGAACGGCGTCGATTATGTCCCGGTTGGTCTTCTCGGAGTCTTGGGGCGGGGAGGCCAGGAACACCTCCCGCAGGCGATCAAGGCCGAACTCTTCTCCGGCCTCGTTCATCGCCTCGGTTACTCCGTCCGTGTAGAAAACGAAGGCGTCCCCAGGGCCGGACGTAACGGTTTTCTGTTGGTAATCGAGGCCCGGCATCACGCCCAAGGCGACCCCGCCGGTCGGCGGAAGGACGGTCGAGCTTCCGTCGGCGTGGACGATCAGCGGAGGGTTGTGGCCGCCGTTGGCGTAGGTCAGTTGGCCGGTCGCCGGATCGTATACCGCGTAAACGACCGTGACGAACATCAATGATTCGTTGTCTTGGTAGAGCAGATCGTTGACCTCGCGCAGGACCGCGCCGGGGTGGGTCAGGCCGATGGCCGAGCCCTTCAACAGCGTCCGGCTCGACATCATGAAAAGGGCGGCGGGAACGCCCTTGTCCGAAACGTCGGCGATAGCGAGACCGATTCCTCCGTTGTCCAAGCGCATCACGTCGAAGAAATCGCCGCCCACTGTGCGCGCGGGCTCCATGTATCCGTGAAGCTGGAAATCAGGCCCTTCGGCGAACTTGGTGGGAAGGATCGACTGCTGCATCTTGCTGGCGATGGTGAGTTCGTTCTGGAGGGCCACCAGTTGGTCGCGGGAAGCGAGGGCCTCGCGCCACTCCGCCAAGTGGGCCAGTGTCCGTTCGATGGTCACTTCCAGGTCTTCGAAATCAAGGGGCTTGGTAACAAAGTCGAACGCGCCCCGGTTCATCGCGGTGCGGATGTTCTTCATGTCGCCGTAGGCCGAGATAATCACGCATTGAAGGTTGGGGTCGACCTTCGGTATCTGCTCCAGCAGGGTCAGGCCGTCCATCCTGGGCATGTTGATGTCGGAGAGCACCATATCGATCTCTTGGTCGTTGTTGAGGCGCTCCAGAGCCTCCAGTCCGTCGTGGGCGAAAACAAACCCATAGCGGCCGGAGCGAATGCTGCGCCGCATCCGTTGCAGGACCAGCGGCTCCAAGTCCGTTTCGTCATCTACTACCAGGATTTTGTATTGGGCATCTGCCACACTTGTTTCTCCGATTATGAGTTGAAAGCGGCGATTGCCTCGTCTTGGGAGTCGTGCATCGGGATGATCTGGGCGAAACCGCTGATCTCGAATATCTCCCGGATTGGCTCCGAGGGTGAGCAGACTGCGAATTGGGCGTCTTTCGTCCGTAGCTGCTTGGCCACGAGGAGAATAACCCGGAGTCCGGCGCTGCTGATGTAGGAAAGCCCTCCGAGGTCCAATACCACCGAGGGCTCGTCGCCATCTATCGACGAGATCAGTTCGTCCTGGAATGCCTCCGCGTTGGTGCTGTCGACACGGCCATTAGCCACCGCGACCAGAGTCTCTCCGTGGCGCTCGATTATCACTGCCATCAACTTGTCTCCTAGATTACGTAAGAGCCTGAACGCCTCCAAGGTCTGGGGGAATCTGAGTGCTCCGCACTCCCCGCCATTTCAATTTCAGGCCAATTCTACCACGAAGACAGGACATAACGCTCCACTATCGGATATTCGCGGGGCCGCGCATTGGGTTGCGCTCGCCGGGAAATTTTATTAACCTTGTGTTCGGATTTTCAAGAGTAAAGCAATTCAGGAGGGGCAGTCATGTTCAACCCCCTAGGTTGGGCCAAGCCGGGAATCGCTCAGGCCCATTGCGACATTCCCTGCGGGATCTACGACCCGCTAGTCGCCAAGATCGCAGCGCAGACGGTGCAAAAGATGGTGCTGCGGATGCAGAACCTGGAGCATCCGGCCCCCGGTTCCGAAATGGCCGCCCACCAAGCCTTCGCCAACACCTTCAACCGCTACGTGACGGTCAAGGAAGAACACGCCGAGAAGTGCAAGGAAGAGCTGCGGATCCTCTGGGCCGACTACGCTTGGCCCAACACCGACGCCGGCGAAATCGCCGCCAAGTTCAACGCCGCGCTCAAGCTGGCGGGCCAGTGCAAGCAGACGGTGAGTATGGAGAACGCCGAGAACTTGGTGGCGGCTTGCGACGACATCGCCTCCGCTTTCTGGTCCACCAAGAACGTGGAGTACAGCGATCCCAACGCCGCCGCCCGCTACGGCGCCTAGACCAGTACCCGGATTCCCCCGACGGCGCGGAAACACCGGCGCAGAAGCCGTGAGTATTGAGCTTCCGCGTCGAATATTATTTGGCGCACGGCCGCCAGGACATTAAATAAAGGCGTACCGGCCTAAACTGGTACGCCTTTTTAGAGTGCCGCGTGCATGGCTCCCGGCGCTAGGCCGGGGTCAGGCTAGCTGGCTTCGGTGGCCGGAGCGCCGCCGACCTGCACCGGAAGCTGCCTAGCCCGCTTGGCCTCCGCCTTGGGGACGGTGATGGTCAGGACTCCGTGCTCGTAGCGCGGTTCCACCTTGTCCGGGTCAACCGAGTCCGGCAGCCGCAGCGCACGGTGGAACGAACCCGACCGGCGCTCACGCATCAGAAAGGTGGCGCCGTCGCCTTCTTGCCGCTCTTCGGCGGAATGCCCCTTGATAGTCAGCACGTTGTCCTCAATGGACACCTGGATGTCTTCGGGCGAGACCCCCGGCATCGAGGCGCGGACCACGGTGTCTTCCCCGTTGCTGATCACGTCCAAGGGAACGGCCCAAGCCTGGAAGCCCCAGTTTTCGGGCGAGCCGCTGAAGTTGTTCGCGGCCCTGCGCCGCATCCGGGCCATGTTGTGTTGCCTCTGCCGTAGCTCGTTGAACGGGTCCCATCGCTGGATCATTGTCTCCCTCCTAAATCTTTGTCGCGAGTTTGTTGCATGTGGTTCGAGTGGTAAGGCCGGTGGCCGTGCCGGGCGAGCTAGCGAGGACGCTAGCCCGTAGTCTGGAACGAGTAGTAGCGAACACCGGCAAAGGGCACCCTGTAAGACCACTGCCGGGTTTCGGGCCGCTCTTCCTCTTGGGGCTGACCGGCCGCTTCCAGAATGCTCTCCACCTCCAGCGTAAGCCTGGTCTCGGCCTGATCGCTGGCGATGTCTGGCCGCCGGTTTCGGTCCAGAATCTCTACCGCTGCCATGGCATAACCTCCTCGTCAAGAATATGAATCGAGTATATAACTTGATATAATATGTGTCAACTACCTGTATTTAATTACACATCTATCGGATACGTCATTGACAGTCGCATACCCATGAGTGTATAAGACCCCATGCGGCAACTCGGGAGAGGTTGAATGAGGCAGACGCAGGGCATCTACTTGATCAGCGTGGTCGCGGAAACCCTGGATATGCACCCGCAGACGCTGCGAAAGTACGAGCGGGCCGGCTTCATCGAGCCGTTGCGGATGGGAACGCTTCGCACCTATTCCGACGAGGACGTGGCGCGGCTGCGGCTGATCAAGCACTTCGTCGACGGCCTGGGGCTAAACCTTTCCGGCGTCGAAATGGCCCTCGCCTTCACCAACGAGCTGTTGGAGCTGCGGATGCGCCTCTCCTACGCTCCCGACCCGTCGGAGGCCGTGGCCGGTTCCATCAGGCAGGTGGACGGGATGCTGGCGACCCTGGGAGTGCGCGTAGTGAAGCGGCCCGACCGCGAGAAAGACAGGCAACCACCCGCGCCCGGCGAAGGCTGGTTCAAGGTCAATCCCGGCGAGTCGGTCGAATTCAGCGCCGCGCCCCGGGAGCCGCGGGGGACTCAGGGACGGCGTCGTCCCGGTTAGAGCCTAGCCGTCTCCGTCGCCCGCGACGGATGGCGCCGCCTCGCCCATGCTCTCCAGCTCGGCGGCGATTTCTTCCATTAGTATGACCAAGCCCAGAATGTCGTGACTGGTCACCGTCCCCAAGAAACCCTGCGTTTCTTTGTCCACGACCGGTATTACCGTCAGCGAGTGATCGGCCATCCGTTGCAGCACGTCGTCGATTGGCTCTTCGGGATGGGCCTGCGGCGGGTGCATCCGGAGTATGTTCCGGAGCGGTGTCCTCGACCACGTCCTTCGGGGAACGAAGCGGAGCCTGGTCAGCGACACAATCCCGGCAACCGAACCGTCGTCGAGCACCACGTAGTCATGTTGGTCCGGATTCACCCAATTGTCGGAGAATTCCCTGATTGATATGCTGGGGTCGGGGTAGGTGTTCGTCCGGTCCAGGACGTGGTTCGCCGTAATGCCTTCCAAAGCATAGCGGGCAAAGGAAGGCGGCATTGTGATCGGCGGCCGCACGCGGTGGGAGACCTTGGCGCGGTTCACGGCAAAGCTGATGGCCATCGGCGTCAGCAGGATGTAGCCGAACATGATCAGCACCAGCAGCGAGAACACGTCATCACCGATCACCCCGGTTTCCAGAAGCACCAGCAGCAACGCGATCTCGGCCACTCCCTTGCCCATCAGGCCGGTGGCTTGGGCGAAAGGCTTGTCCAGACGGGCCGCGAAGGCGCCGATGATGGCCCCGGCGAACTTGCCCAGCAGCGGCACGGCCACCAGCGCCGCGACGGTCAACGGCGCTAGATCTAAGAACGACAGGTCCAACCGCAGGCCCGCCGAGGCGAAGAAGAGGGGGACGAACAGACCGTCGGCCGTGCTGCGGATACCGGGCATCACGTCCAGCCGCACCTGCCGGGGCAATCCCGATAACCCAGCGCCGAAGAGCAGGGCCCCGATGGAGCCGTGTAGGCCGATCTGCTCGGCCCCCACCACCACCAAGAACAACCCGCCGACCAGCAGCCCAAAGGACAGCTCCGGGGTGTTCAGTAACCGTTGCAGGCGCACGATCAGGATGGGCAGCACCCTTGCCGACAGGACCCACGCGACAATCGTGAATCCTGCGATCTGCCCCAGAAGAATGAGTATGCCAACGGCGCTGAATTCGGAGCCGTGTTCGCCGATGGTGAACCCAACGACCAGCAAGGCTATCACCTCGGCGATGATCACCGTGGTGAAGATTTCCAGGCCGATGGGTTCTTTGAGGTTGCCACCGTCGTGGAGCACCTTCGCCACCAGGCCGAGGCTGGAGAGCGAGAGTATCCCGGCCAGGGCCAGCGCCTCGGCGAAGGGGAGGTTGAGGGCGAATTCTATGCCCAAGAGGTCGGAAGTGACGGCCAAGGCGGCAAGGAGGGAAATGACCACCGACAGGGTCGAGGCCACGAAAAACCGCCCGCGAATGGTCGATACGAAGCCTGGTATGTCTATTTCGTCTAGGCCGACCAGAAAGAAGAGGACAAAGACGCCGATGCCCAGGAAGACCCCCAGTTCGGGCACCGGCTCGACAAGGCCCGCAACCGGCCCCAGCACGATGCCGGTGAGGGTAAAGGCCACGATGGAACTGAAGCCGAAGCGACCGAAAAAGCCTTCGGCGAGCTTGGCAGCCACCACCAAGAGTCCGATGGGGAGCAGTGTTTCGATCATCGCGAAATTCTTTCCGGGATTTCGCGGGGGTTAACGCAGCGCGTTCAGTGCTTCCGCCGCCCTCTCTACGGTCCGGTCGATGTCTTCATCGGTGTGGGCGGTGGAAACGAAGCCGGCCTCGAACTGGGAGGGAGCAATGTAGACGCCGCGCTCCAGCATGGCATGGAAGTAGCGCCCGTAGAATGCGGTGTCCGAAGCCTCCGCACGGGCCAGGCTGTCCACCGGGCCGGGGTTCATAAAGCCGGTCAACATCGAGCCGACTCGGTTGATGGTGGCGGGGACTTCCACCCGCTGAAACGTCTCGGTCAGCCCGTCGGTCAGCCGTTGGGCCAACCGGCCGATCCGCTCGTAGACGCCGGGCTCCTGTAGCTCGCGGAGGGTGGCGATACCGGCGCTGACGGCCAGCGGATTGCCGGAAAGGGTGCCCGCCTGATACATGTCGCCCAAGGGCGCCACCCGCTCCATCACGTCGCGCCGTCCGCCGTAAGCGCCCACGGGCAGCCCGCCGCCGATGATCTTGCCCATCGTGGTTATGTCGGGGGTGATGCCATAGAGGCCCTGTGCGCCGTGGGGGCCGACGCGGAAGCCGGTGATGACCTCGTCGAAGATCAGCAGCGCCCCGTTGTCGCTGGTCGCCTGCCGCAGCCCTTCCAGGAACCCTGCGGCCGGGGGCACGACGCCCATGTTGCCCGCCACCGGCTCGACGATGATAGCAGCCAGGTCGTCGGGGTAGGACTCGAAGCACCGCTCCACCGAGACGAGGTCGTTGAAGTCGGCCACCAGGGTTTCCGAGGCGTAGGACTCGGGCACGCCAGCGCTGGTGGGGATGCCGTGGGTCAGCGCTCCGGACCCGGCCCTGACCAGCAGGCCGTCGGCGTGACCGTGGTAGCAGCCGGCGAACTTGATAATCTTGTTGCGGCCGGTAAAGGCCCGGGCCAAGCGGATGGCGCTCATGCAGGCTTCGGTGCCGGAGTTCACCAGACGCACCGACTCGACGGACGGGAGCGCTTCGCAAATGAGCCGGGCCAGTTCCACCTCCCCCTCCACCGGCGCGCCGAAGCTGGTCCCGCCCGCGGCGGCTTGGGTGAGCGCCTCGACCACCGCGGGATGGGCGTGGCCCAACACCAGCGGCCCCCACGACCCCAAGTAGTCGATGTACTCGTTGCCGTCCACATCCCACACGCGGGCGCCCTGCCCGCGGGCGATGAACGGCGGGATGCCGCCCACCGACCGGAACGACCTGACCGGACTGTTCACCCCGCCGGGTATGTATCGTTGAGCCTCGGCAAATAAGGCTTCGGACCTTGAGAGTTGCATGAAAAAAACCTGTACTACTGGGGGATTTTGATAGTTAGCAGCCTACCGCCAACCGCCGATTTCCTCATAACTGCCGGGGTGGAACCCCAACAGCATCCAGCCAGTCTGCTGTAGTGGCATATACGTGAAGTCGCCTGGGTGTTCAGCCACGATTTTCTTGACGATGAGGTTGAACTCTATCGCTTCTTCACGGGTCACCTGAAAGACGTCTTTGCGTAGCTTGTCGTGTATCGCCTTTAACTGCGTGGCCTCATGGTCCGTTAGCGGGTTCATAGCGCGGCTGACATGATCGACCAGGAGTTCCGAGTTCTCAGACGTTCGGACGCAGTATTGCGCCATTGCTTGAAGGAATTCCCCCTGGTCCATCATCTGACCCCGGTACATGTAGGAGAAAATTGTCGGGAGTACAGTGGTGAATGAGCCGATTTGGTGGTTAACACTGCTGATGCCCGCACCGAGATTGTGAAGACGAGATTCGATCGACACAAACCTGGCTTCAGATCGGGCCTCTGTCTGGTCTATACGGGCTTCCAACTCAACCTTCGTTAGGTCTATGCGGGCTTCCGTCTGGTTTATGCGGGCTTCCAGCCGGGTCTCCGTCTGGTCTATGCGGGCTTCCAGATCGGTCTTCGTTTGGTCTATACGGGCTTCCAGTCCGGTCTTCGTTTGGTCTATACGGGCTTCGATGCCGGTCAGCCGGGCCGACAGCCGCCAGCCAAATCCGGCTAGGGCGATGAGCAATACGACGCCAACGCCGACTACGGAGACTATTATTTCTGCGTTTTCGCCCATTTCCGGTCAGTCTATTATCCCACATTATCCGCCCGCGTTGGTTAGCCTTCGTCGCGGAGCCAGCGGGCCATGTCTTTGGCGTGGTAGCTCAGGATGATGTCGGCGCCGGCGCGCTTGATGGCGGTCAGCACTTCGGTCGTGACCGGCTTTTCGTCGATCCAGCCCTGTTGCGAGGCCGCCTTGATCATTGAGTATTCACCGCTGACGTTGTAAGCCGCCAAGGGCAGGTCGAACCTTTCCTTCGCTTCCTTGATTACGTCCAAGTAGGCCAGCGCCGGCTTCACCATCACGATGTCGGCGCCCTCGGCGATGTCGCTTTCGATCTCCCGCATGGCCATGCGCACGTTGGCGTTGTCCATCTGGTAGGACTTGCGGTCGCCGAACTGGGGCGTGGAATCGGCGGCCACGCGGAAGGGGCCGTAGAACCCGGAGGCGTACTTGGCGGCATAGCCCATGACCGGCGTGTCCTCGTAGCCGTCGGCGTTGAGCGCCTGCCGGATGGCCCAGACCTGGCCGTCCATCATGGCCGAGGGCGCGGGCATGTCGGCCCCGGCCTGCACGTGGGTAAGCGCCGTTCTCCCCAGCAGTTCCAGGGTCTGGTCGTTGTCGACCCTGCCGTTGTCTATGACCCCGCAATGGCCGTGGTCGGTGTACTCGCACATACAGACGTCGGTTATGACCAGCATTTCCGGCGAGGTCTTCTTGATCGCCCGCACCGCCTCCTGGACGATGCCTTCGGGGTCGTAACCCTCGGTCCCCAAGGGGTCCTTCTCGGCGGGCAACCCGAAGAGCAACACCGCCGGAATACCCAGGCTGGCGACCTCGTCCACCTCTTCGGACATCACGTCCAGCGACATCTGGTAGCAGCCCGGCATGGGTTCGATGGCCTCGCGGACGCCGTGGCCGTGGGTTACGAACATCGGGTACACGAACTCTTTGGGCGAAAGCCGGGTCTCGCGGGCCATGTTCCGCATCGGCTCCGAGCCGCGCAACCGCCTCAGCCTCAAGTCGGGAAAGCTAATCATGGGCTTGCTCCTTTTCATTCACCACAGAGGACACAGAGAGCGCAGAGTTGTATTTCCTGCTTTTCTATGTGTTCCCTGTGGTCTCGGTGGTTGAATAGTATTTGGTCAGGGCTTCCACCAGCCCTTCGACCGTGTGTGCTTCGGCTTCCAGGTCGACCCGCAGGCCGAGCTCGCGGGCGGTCCCGGCGGTGACCGGGCCGATGCAGGCGATGAAACTGGCCTCCAATGGGGCGCGGTCGCCGTCGAGCATGTACATCAGGTTCTGCACCGTCGACGAACTGGTGAACGTCACGATGTCCACGCCGTCGGCGAAGGCGTCTCTGGCGCGTTGGGCGGCGTCGGCCACCGGACGATTGCGATAGGAGGCCAGCCGGTCCACCTTAGCGCCCCAGCCGGACAGCCCGGTTTCCAGCTCGTCGCGGCCTATGTCAGCGGCGGGCAGCAACACGCGGACACCCTGCCAGTCCCGCCCGGCAAGTTCCCGCAGCACGGCCTCGGATACGGGTCGGGCCGGGACGAAGTCGGCGCGTATCCCTTGGGCCGCCAAGGCTTGGGCCGTAGCCGGGCCGATGGCGCCCACCGTTGCCGGGCCGAAATGACGGGCGTCTCGCCCCAGTTGTTGCAGACGTTGGAAGAATGCCTCGACCGCGTTGGCGCTGGCGAAAATGACCCACTGGTACTCGCCGAGCCGGTCTAAGGCATCGTCCAGTCGGCTGTAATCCTCCAGCGGCGCAATCTCGATAGTGGGAAGCTCGACCGGCTGCGCTCCGGCGGTTTCCAGCAACGAACGCAGACGCGATGCCTGCGTCCGGGAGCGGGTGATCAGCACCCGCTGGCCGAAGAGGGGACGGCGGTCGAACCAAGCCAATTCCTCGCGCAGGCTCACCACGTCGCCAATCACCGCCACCACCGGCGGGGCCAGCCCGGCCTTCCTGCCGCGTTCGATGACGTTGGTGATGTTGCCGGTAACGGTCTGTTGCTTGGCCCAGGTGCCCCACTGCACCAAGGCCGCCGGGGTTGATGGGGCCATGCCTTCCCGGGCCAGCGTGGCTAGGATGCTTTCCAGGGTGGCCCATCCCATCAGCACCACCAGGGTGCCGCCGTTCCTGGCCAGTATCTTCCACGGGACGGACGATTCGGCCTTGGCCGGGTCTTCGCTGCCGCTGACCACGGTGAAGGTGGTGGCCAGCCCCCGCTGGGTAAGCGGGATACCGGCGTAGGCAGGCCCGGCGATGGCGGAGGTTACGCCCGGCACCACCTCGAAGGCGACGCCGTTCCGGGCCAACTCCAGCGCCTCCTCGCCGCCCCGTCCAAAGACGAAGGGGTCGCCACCCTTGAGCCGGACTACTTTCTGGCCCTCGGCGGCCTTCTCCACCAGCAGACGGTTGATTTCCCTCTGGGAAAGCTCTTGCCGCCCGCGTTCCTTCCCGACGAACACCCGCTCCGCCCCGACGGGTACGCCGTCGAGCAGGACCGGGTCGACCAGCCGGTCATAGACGACAACGTCGGCCTCCGCCAAGGCCCGCTGCCCCTTGACGGTAATGAGACCGGGGTCACCAGGCCCGGCTCCAACCAGATAGACTTTACCAGTCAAGGGATTCACTGTTCACTTTCGGGCTGCTCCAGCCAGGGGTCTTTACCCGTTAGGTGGGTTACGCGCTGGAAGATTTGTTGCGTGTCGTTCAGGACTTTCCGGTAGAGTTCTTCTCGGTCGCCCGGGGGAGCGTAGGGCTCGTTGTACTTTAATGCCCCGCTGTAGTCGTTAAGAGCTACCAAGGGGGACTCGAGCAGGCGGGTGAACCCCCGGTCGAACCGGCGCATCGTCTGCTCTAAATCAATCAAGTTGTGATGATGCGGGTACCGGCGCCCGCTGGCCGAGATCAGTGCTTTCATCGCGTGTTCTATAGTCTGGTGGGCCTGCTGGCCCACCATGATGCCCGCGCCGCCGTCATCTATGACCAGACGCAGCGTGCGCAGGTGCGACTTGGTGTGGTAGCAGCGCTGTTCGGTATTAGTCCACTCGTTGGAATAGTCCCCCTCGTCGTTGGGGTATACGTCTCCGGCGGGTTGGCCGTCCACGGTGATTCCTTCCTCTGTCGCGATGGCGGCGATGCTGTTGATGCTGCGCCGCTGTCGGTCGAACTCTTCGGGAGTGAACCAGACGAAATCCACCGGGACAACTTCCCAATAAAGAGCTTCGGCCGTCGCTCTTGCGACGCACCAGGCCTTATCCCGGATTTCCTCGTCTTCTCTGCAACGGGGGTGAATGAAAATGAAGTCAACGTCGGAATGTTCGTGATAATCGCCCCGGGCCCGTGAGCCGATCAGGATGACGCCCTCGGCGGCCGTATCCCGCAGCACGGCTCGGCCGATGACCAACGCCTTTCTGTCGTATTCGCCTCCTATACGCTCTCCGCTCTTGATTACCAACTCAACACTCCCCCTAGAGGTTCTCGGTGGCTGGGGGGCCTTGGGGTTGGCGGGCGCCTTCGACAAGCGCGCTGCCGCCGCGTTCCATGACTGCCAGGAAGGCGTCGCCCGCCAGTTGCAAGGGGTCGTGCTTGAGGCCGTCCACCTTGGCGATGAAACTCTTGGAGCCGTCCTCGGTACCCATGAACACGGTCATCAATAGCTCGTGGCCCATGCAACGGGCGTAGGCCCCTACCGGCACTTGACACCCGCCGCCCAAAATTTCCAAGAAGGCCCGCTCGGCAGTGACCTCGTAGCGGGTAGCGGCGTGTTCGGCGGGCTTCAGTATGTCCCGCATCCGCTGGTCGTCGGCCCGAATTTCCACGGCCAACACGCCTTGCCCCGGAGGCGGCACGAACCGCTGCGGCGACAGGTATTGGGCCACCTGCCCGGCCAGCCCCATTCTGATCAACCCCGCAGCGGCCAGCACTGCGCCGTCCGCTTCCTCTCCTTGCGCCTTGCGCAACCGGGTCTCGACGTTCCCGCGGATGGGCACGACTTCCACTTGGGGGGCGTTCCGCCGGAGTTGGGCGGCGCGACGTGGGCTGCTGGTGCCGATCCGCGCGCCCTCCGGCACTTCCTCCAGCGGGCAGTTCCAGCGGTCCACCAGCACGTCCCGCGCGTCCTTGCGCGGGAGTACCGCCCCCAAGACCAGTCCGTCGGGCAACCGGGTGGGCATGTCCTTCAGACTATGCACCGCCATGTCCAGCTTGCCGTCGAGCAGCTCCTGCTCTATTTCCTTCACGAAGACGCCCAAGCCCATGCCGGCAAGGGGGGCAGACTGGTTGACGTCGCCCCTGGTGCGGACGGTGTCCACCTCGAAGCGCAGGCCCGGATGGTGCTGCTTCAAACGGGAGATGACCTCCTCGTCTTGGACCAGCGCCAATGCGCTGCCGCGGCTGCCCACTCGTATCGGCTGGCTATCCGGCAAAATGAAGCCCTGAAGCTAGGCCAGGTAGCCCGTGGGGAGGCTCTGGGAGACTCCGATGCAGGACTCGGCGGTGTGTTCGGAGAGGAGGCGGGACATCAGGGATTCCAGCGCCTCCGCTTCCCGGCCCGACTGCGCCAAGCCCAACAGGTCGTTGGTGAGGCAGCACTGCCAGTGTTGCGGGTCGACCGAGACCCCCATCTCGCGCACCTGCTTGCGGGCCTTGGCCATAACGCCCGCCATGTCGGCCCACTGCAATTCTTGCGATTGGCTGAGGGACTCCCGCAGCTTGCGGGCCAGCGCCGGGCTGACTCCTCCAGTGGAGATGGCCAGCGTGACCGGGCCGCGCTCGACGATGGACGGGGCGATGAAGCTGCAACGGGGCGGGTCGTCAACCACGTTCAGCAGGATGCCCTGGCGCTCGGCGTCCTCGAAGATCAGTTGGTTTACGTCGCGCCGGTTGGTGGCGGCGATAGCGATAAACGCGCCCTCCAGGTCGCCGGTCCGGTACTCGCGTTGCAGCCAGCGCACCGTCCCATCGTCGGCATACCGGCCGATGGCCGGTGTGACTTCGGGGCTGATCACCGTGACGATCGCGCCGGTCTCGCGGAGTTTTTCGATCTTGCCCTCGGCGATGGGGCCACCGCCCACGACCACGGCGCGCTTGCCTTCCAGGTTGAGGTAAATCGGGTAGTAGGATGGCATAGTCGGACCGTGCTACGTGGCGGCGACGGCGTCGGGTTGCTCCGACTCCAGGTAGTCGTCGTAGTCGGGAACGAAGTAGCGCACGCGGGTCTTCTTGTACTCGCGGGTGCTGTAGAGCACCAGCCGGTCGGTGATGCCGGTGGCCTCGCTGATCTCGTCGCTGTACTGCTCGCAACCCTCCGGGCTGGTCGCGTGGACCATGGTGAAGTGAGTGTAGGGCCAGTCGGGGAAGGTGGGCCGCTCGTAGCAGTGGGTGACGGCCTTGTGACCGGCCATGATCATGCCCACTTCTTGGGAGCGCTCCTCCGGCACCTTCCAGACGATCATCGCGTTGGACCGGAACCCGGAGCGCCGGTGGTGCAGCACCGCGCTGTAGCGGCGCATGATGCGGCGGTCCTGGAATTCCGTCGCCAGTGCGAACAGACCCTCGGTGGTGAGTCCCAACCGCTCCGCTATGGGGTCGAAGGGGCGGGCAATCAGGGGCAGGTCTTCCTGCATCTGCCGGATCGCTTCCTTCTCGAACTCGTCCACGGCCACGGCCTTGTTCCAAGACTCGGCCTCTCCCTTGTCGAAGCCGTCGGGACTGAAGTTGAAGGAAGACCCCTGCTGGTTCACCATGTCGAAATTCACGCCGATCTTGAAGAACCGGATGGTGGGCATGATGCGCGTTTCCAACGCCTGCGTCGTGCGGCCCATGTATCTGGCGGTGGCTTCGAGGTCGTGCTCCGGGGGCACGGCCAGGGTGAACCACAGGTTGTAGTAGGAGCCTTCCCGGGCGTAGTTGTGCGAGACGCCGGGGTGCTTGTTGATCTCTTGGGCGGCCTGGTGTAGCTGCTCCGGGTCGAAGGCCATCGCCACCAGTGTGGTCTTGTAGCCCAAGCGGCGGGTGTCGAAGATGGCGCTTATCTGCCGCAACACGTTCTGCCGCTTCAGCTCGGTGAGGCGGTCCAACACGTCCTGCTCGGTGGTCTCCAACTGTTGGGCCAAGTCAAGGTAGGGCTGGGCCACCATGGGAAACGGCCCCTGCACCAGGTTCAGCAATTTTCGGTCGATTAGATCCATAGCCGTTCGTTCGACCTCCCGGATAATAATTCGCCCCGCGTTTCGGGGCGGGTCAGTCTTTAGCCCCTTGATACGACGCCGCGACTCCCAAAAGCACCCGGTCGGACGCTTCCAGAATCCGGGCCCAAGAACCGCGGCCGGTGGAGTCGAGCACCATCGTCCTGAAAAAGAAGAACGCCTCCACGGTGTCGGTCAAGCCAACGCCGCGCTCCGACATCTCGGTGCCATACTCACGGCCCAGCAGGTTGGCTTCTTCCAGCAACTCCTGGCGGCGGCGGCGCGGCCCCGACTCTTGGAGCAACAACGACAGCAACCGGCGGCCGAAGAGGCGCATCCTCACCCGGCCTTCCGCCTCAACGCTCTGGTACCAAGACTGCTGCGTGACGCTGTCGTGGCTCAACCGGCGGCGGATGCGCCGCAGCGCCGGGCCTTCCCGCGCGTCGTCCCCGGACTGCTCCGGCGGCTTTTCCCGGGCCCCGGTGATGGACTCGACGTCGTGGCGGGAGAACCGCCGGTGACCGCCGGGCGTGCGGTAGACGCGGAGGTAGCCGTTGTCCGCCCACTGCCGCAACGTGGTGTCGCTAACGTCCAGGATACGGCAAGCGTCCCGCAACGAAAGCCACTCGGTCTTATCGTCGATCTGAAGGTCTACCAAGCCCTGAAAACCTGTAAAAACCTATAAGAAACCCAACCACCATAAAACGGTAGGGGAACGTTAGCACAAGGGGCGCGGCGAGTCAAACGTGCAGGTGTTTGAACCAGGACGATTGCAAAGTCGCCTTTCATCACCCCAACCCAACAGTAACTCCCCAATCCCCTTGCCAACCCCGAATACACCTCCCTACCATAATACCCGTCACACTCAAACCCAACCCGCCACCGAGGCGACAGGTATCCAATGCCCATAAACCACCCCGCCCCATTCGTAATTCCCATCCCATCTCCGCCAGCGGCCCGGAGCGGGAGAAAATGGCCGGAAATGTCCGGGAATGGCCGGGAAATCGAAAAATCCCCAAATAAGCCCCGCAAGGAGAACCTTAACCGAATGAACGACCTGAGACGTCGCGTCAACGCCCTGCGCCGTAAAATGGCCCGCGCCCTTGCCGTCGTCCGGCTCCGCCCATTGGCCCAGGATTTTTGCGACCAATGGGACTCGGCCCTCTCCGGCTCCCGGCCCCTGCCCGAACCCCATTCCTTTATCCGCCGGGTGGCCCAGGCCGGGTTCCGCCTCCCCACCTTCATGGCGGCCCACCGCTACCTGGAGCGGTGCCGCCGCCAAAACGCCCTTCCCAACTGCTATGAACTCCTCCGCTCCCTTCTCCCCTGGTCCGCGGACCTCGTCCCGGCAGGGTAGGACCATTGCCAAGCCGGTTGACAGTGGTATTTCAGCGCTGAAATGCTGCCTGACGCCAGCCTGGGTAAAGCTGACAGCAGTTCTCATATCTCAGCACGTACAAGCCATGAAGTGACTTTGCAATCGTCCTGCGGCTAGCCCAGCGACTGGTCCACTTGGGTCTGACAGAAATTCCCGATTCGGAGGGATAGGGTATGACCGACTTTCTGGAATACTGCAATGAGCAGATGTCCATCGTGGATACTCAGGCGAAGCTGGCCCAATTGCCTGAAATTTTGTCCGAAAACAATCACACGATGGCCTTGACACGCCACGGAAGGCCGGTATTGGCCCTATTGCCGTGGGAGTTGTTCCAATCAATCGTGGAGACCATGGAAATCATGTCAGATCCGGAGTTGATGGAGTCGATTCGTCATGGAATAAAGGCCGTGGAGGAAGGGAACCTCGTGCCAATCGAGCAGGTCAAGGCCGAATTAGGCATCGACTGATTAGATCCATGTTAACCGTGCCCTCTGTGGTCAATGGCGTTTGACTGTGCAGGACGCCCGAACGTACACTCTCGTTATGCTTGAACACCGTCTGCTTGCCTGTTTCGCCCATCCCGACGACGAAGCCTTTCCCGTGGGAGGAGTCTTGGCTGCCCACGCCAAGCGGGGCGTCGACGTCCGGCTCATCACCACGACCCTCGGCGAGGAGGGCGAGATACGGCAGGAGGGATCGGCTACCCGTGAAACCCTCGGCCGGATTCGCCGCGTCGAGCTTTCCTGCGCGGTGCGGGCCTTGGGTCTGGCCAGCAACGACGTTTGGGGCTACCGGGACTCGGGAATGGCGGGCTGGGCTTCCAACGAGGACCCGCGGGCCTTCATTCGCGCCCCGTCCGACGAGGTGGTGGAGCGGTTGGTGCTGGAGATGCGCCGCTTCCGCCCCCAAGTGGTGCTCAGCTTCGGCCCCGACGGGCTGTACGGCCACCCCGACCACATCGCCATCTGCAACCACGCCACCGAGGCCTTTCATCTGGCGGCCGACCCCGCCGCGTTCCCGGACCAGTTGGCCGACGGGCTGGAGCCGCATCAACCGCAACGGCTTTTCTACAGTGTTCGCCCGTCGGGTTTCCGGCGCGAGTGGGCCGACGCCCTGCGCGGGGAAGGAATCGACTGGCCTCTGCCCACGCCGGAGCAGGAGCGGCAGGGCGTGCCGGAGGACGAGATACACCTGGGGCTGGACGTGTCTCCCGACTTGGAAACGAAGATGGCCTGCATCCTCTGTCACCGCACCCAAGTGGCCCCCGACTGGCCCTATCACCGTGTACCTCGTCCGGTGGCGGCCCGCATCCTGGGCCGCGAATTCTACGTCCGGGCGCATCCGCCGGTGCCCCCCGGCGAGCGGGTCGGCGGCGACTTCTTCGAGGGGCTTTAGTTGAACGCCAAAAACGCCGAGATTTTTCTATTGTTTTCTCGGCGGCCTCGGCGCTCTTGGCGTTGAAAATCCCGGTCTAGGCCAGCACGACCTTTTCTTCGCCGGCCTTGGGCCTCTGGATTATCTCGACGCTCACTTCGTCGGGGGCGACGATGAAGGCCACGGCGGAGCCGGAGGGCATCACCCACGGCTCGCAGTTGAACTTGATGTTGTTGGACTTCAGCGTGGCGGCCAAGGCTTCGATGTCGTCGGTCTGGAAACCCAGGTGGTCCAGGCCGTAGCGGGGTTCGGTGGACCCGGCCACCGGGTCTTCACCCTGGGCCCGCCCGGAGATAGTCATCAGGTAGGAGCCGTTCAGCGAGAGTTCGATGGACTTGGTATTGGACAGCGGCCGCTCCGCAACGATTTCGGCCCCGAAGTTGTCGCAGTAGAACTTGGCTGCGTCGTCGGGGTCGGCGCTGCGAAAATGCAGGTGATTGTAAGAGACGTTCACTGGTTCCCTCCTGTTTGTTTAAGGCTCGCCGACAGTGTATCCCAATTAAACACAGAGCGCACAGAGGCCGCAGAGGGTGTGGCGTTTTGTCTATGGCCTCCGTGCGCTCTGCGGTGAACCTCAGTTCAGGAAATCCGCCGTCCACTTGCCGTAGGCGTCGCGGCGGGTAAAGCGTCCCATCATCTCGGCGTCGGCAATCTGCGGTTGCAGGTCGGCGGGAGGAACGCCGTCGCGCAGGGCCTTCAGGGTATCGTAAACCGCCTTTACCGCCGCCGAAAAGGGCAGGTGTCCCTGGAGGGCGACCTTCACCCCGTTGGCGCCCAGCCACTCCTTGTCTTGCAGCTCGCCGGTGGTCCCGCCCAGCAGCAGCGGTATGGAAAGCTCGGCGGAGACCGCCGCCACCTCCTCGCGGGTGGAAGCCCCGGCCAGGAACATGGCATCCACCCCCGCCGCCTCGTAGGCTTTGGCCCGGCGAATGGTGTCCTCCAGCCCGGAGATGCGCAGGGCGCTGCTGCGTCCGGCGACCACCAGCGCCGGGTCCTGACGGGCCGCCAGCGCCGCCTTCATCTTGCCGATACCCTCCTCGACGGACAGCAGTTGCGCGCCGCCCGCGCCGAAGCTGACGGGCAGCACGGTGTCCTCGATGGTCAGGGCGGAAACCCCGGCGGTCTCTAACTCCTCCACCGTGCGCATCACGTTCAGGGCGTTGCCGTAGCCGTGGTCGGCGTCCACCATCAGCGACAAGTCACCGGCCCGGCAGATGCGGTGTATCTGCTGGGCGAACTCCGTCAGCGTCAGCACCACCAGGTCCGGCGCGCCCAAAACGGTGAACGACGCAATCGACCCGGCGAACATCCCCACTTCAAACCCCAAATCCTCGGCGATCCGAGCCGAAATCGGGTCGAACACCGACCCCGGATGCACGCACTTGTCCCCCGCCAGAATCCCCCGGTACCTTGCCCGTCGCGTCGTGAAGTCCATAGCTACACCCCTGTCATCAATTCTTAGTCGTATCTTAGTCGTATAATGAAACCAAGACCCGGCCAATTCTAGCACGGGGGTGCAGCGATGGCAGAGCGGATGATATGGGGCGTGGATTATAGCGGGGCCAAGAACAACGATCCTTGGGTAACGAGAGCAGTTTTGCGAGGGGATAGTCTGATTCTTGAATCGTGCTTCCCGCTCCCTCGGGAAGAGCTAACGGAACGACTGTTAGCCATATGTGGCGATTCAAATACCGTCGTGGGGATGGATTTTCCGTTCGGCGTACCCAAAGCTTTTGCAAAAGCCGAATTCCAATTTCAAGGAAACCTAATGCCTGGGATGTGGGAGAATGTTGCAAGGCTTGGCGATTTGCCTAGATACATTGAGAAGATACGGCCACGCCTACGGAGAGGCAACCTCCAGAATTTCAATAATCTTCTGAGAGAAGGCGATAAGACGAACTTCCCGGAAGCCTATTCTCCGTTGAATCCTGCTGCCCCAGAAATGTTTCCAATGACGTTTCACGGTATGAAGATGCTAAACACCCTCTGGACGAAATCGGCTTGTAGTGTGCCTCCGTTGGACAATATCGGGCGTACTGGCCCGGTGTTGCTTGAGACCATGCCTGGGGTAGTACTTTCGCACTTAGATTTCGAGTACCGAGTTTATAAGCGCTATAAAAACGGCGTCTCCGCTCGAAGCCTACGAAAAGAAATACTGGACACTCTGTCGTCAAGATCAGGTGTACCAGTGGAAAATCTTGATCAATTCCGCGACCTGTGCATCGGAATTCACGACTGTCTTGACTCAGTAGTTGCCGCTATTGCCGCCGCAATGTGGGCAAAGGACAAGACCTTATTCCACCGCCCAGAGGATCACCAAGATCCTAAGGTACTCGCCGCAGCCCAACTCGAAGGCTGGATCTACGCCCCCAAGAAATAACCTTTGCGCCCATTGCGTCATCGCGTCAAATGACACCCGCCGGTTGCCACGCGCCGCGCCGACCATTAAGCTACGGCGAAGGGACAGTTCAAATCAGAGAGCAACAAACTCCGCATGGTAGCCACCGACCGCATAGCCGACATTTTCGCCGACGCTAAGGCCGTCCACGCCGACGCTCTGCGTTTGCTGGAGCGGGGCGACATCCGTGACGCGGCGGAGAAGGCTTGGTGCGCCACCAAACGGGCCACCGACGCCCTGATTCTGGCCCGTACCGGCGAAGAGCCTGAGATTTCCTCGGAAACTTCGGTCGGGTTGTTAATGCTGGTCGAAAGAGACAACGCCGTCCGGCCCTTGGTTGGACGCTATTACTCCAGGCAAGGCCAATTGCACGGCAATTGCTTCTACATGGGCCTGTGCCAGCCCATCTCCGAAACCGAGCGGCGCATACGCGAAACCGCCGCTTACATCGACGACGCCGAAAGCTTGGCGAATTTCATCGACACTGACATCAGGAGAGAATAAGACATGGGAGTCTACCGCCTCTACACCGGCGACGACGGGCAGAGCCACATCGAGGAACTGGACCTGGCCGCCCGCGCTGACATCACCCAGGGCCTGGCCGTATCAACGATCACCTTCAACGAGCGGGACTCGGGCTACTTCATCGACTGGCACCCCGCGCCCCGCCGCCAGTATGTGATCTGCATCGAGGGCGGCGTCGAGATCGGCTTGGGCGACGGCTCGGTGCACAGCTTCGGCCCCGGCGACGCCCGGCTGGTGGAGGACACCACCGGCCACGGCCACACCACCCGCAGCACCGGCGGCGGCAAGTGCGTCACCGCCACCGTCCCCCTCGCCAACCAAGGTTAAACACAGAGGGTGTAGAGTTTGTCCGGGATTATCTCTGCGTTCTCGGGCCCCCTCTGCTGTAAGAAATAGGAGAGTGACATGAATATTGTTCGCGTTTACTCCGGCGACGACGGCGAGTCCCATTTCCAGGTGGTGTCCCCCGAGGAGTTCGCCGGGGTTGCTAAGAAGCTGGGCGCAGGCGACATCCAGTTCAACACGCGCCCGTCCCCGTCGTTCTCCGACTACCACACTGCCCCGCGCCGGCAATACGTGATGGGCCTGAGCGGTCAGTCGGAGTTCGAGTGCGCCGACGGCACGAAGTACCAGATGGGCCCCGGCGACATCCTGGTGGCCGAGGACCTGACCGGCCACGGCCACATAGCCCGCGGCCTCGGCGACGAACCCCGCGTGCTACTGGCTGTCCCACTGGCCGACTAGGGTTTATCAACACAGAGTACGCAGAGAACACAGAGATAAAACAAAAAAACGCTCTGCGCTCTCTGTGTTTAATTAAAATCAGGAGAGGCGAGATGAAAATTATCCGCGTTTACGCTGGCGACGACGGCGAGTCCCACTTCGAGGAACTGACCCCGGAGCAGATGGGGGAGATCGTGAACCGGGTTGGCCCCGGCGACATCAACCTGAACCGGCGGGAGGCCCCCAACTTCTCCGACTACCACATCGCACCCCGGCGGCAGTACGTGGTCAACCTCGAGGGCTTGGCCGAGTTCGAGTGCGCCGACGGCTCCAAGGTGCAGTTGGAACCCGGCGACATCCTGGTGGCGGAGGACCTGTCCGGGCACGGCCACATCGCCCGTTCCCCCAACGCCGGGATGCGCACTTCGTTGGCTATCCCCTTGGCCGAACCCGACTAGCGCCAGCAATTAACATGGATGTACATGATTATTCCGCCCTTGCCCATCTCTTTCATCCTGTCCATCCATGTTGGTAAAACTGGCCCCTCGGAGCAGCGCGGCCAAGTGCAACAATCCCTGCTGTCGGCGGGCGTTGCCAGCAAGGCCGCGCCACTCCGCCGGGAATAGCTGGTTCGCCATCTCCCGGGCCACTTCGTTGTCCGGCAGCTTGGGGTAACGCCGGAACAGTTCCAGGTATTCGGAGTCTTGGGCCGACCCGCTTGCGTCAGTCCCGGTGGCGTGCAGGAACGGGAGCACGGCGTTGACCGCCAGTTCGCGGGCCCGGCCTGCCCCTATGTAGGCCGGGCCGCCGCTGCCCTCGACGGCCAGCGCGTTGGTCAAGTGGCCCGGTTGGCCCGTGCCTGCGGCGGCTTGCAGGCCCTCGACCAGCCCCGCGTCCAAGTAGCGGGTCAGCAGCCGGGCCGCGCCCTTGATGCGGTTTTCCGGGCGGTTGGAGGGCCTCACTCGAAAAAGGTGCCATTCCTCTTTCGACATGGCTTGCCGCAGCCCGTCCGGGCGTCTCCGGGCCGCCGGGTCTCCCAGGCCGGAGATGGGCAGAAGCCAGCCGAGGATGGCGGGCGCCCGGTCTTCCGGCGGGAGCCGGAGGGCGGCCCGCTGCACCGTCGTGTAGGGAGCGCGCTGGGCCAGCTTGAGGAACGGCTGGCGGTTGTGGCGGTATCCCAACCCCTCCATCAACGCTTCGTACAGCGTTTGCTCGGCCCCCTGTTCTTGGGTGAACCGGCCCAACTCCGAAGCCTTGGCCCGGAATCGTTGGTCGCCGGCCCGGTCCAAAAGCTCTCCGGCCTCTTGCTTGGATGTTGGCCGGGGAAACCCCTTGCGGGCCAAGAGCGGCCACAAGTCGAAGGCCGGGGTGGGTGCATCGTCGTCTTTGCCGGTCAGTAGTCCATCCAGCCCGATGACCGGTACGGTTGCGCCGCTGTGAAGGCGAGTGTCCTGCTCGTCTACCCGGAGCGCCCCGTGAACGACCACGCCGTTGTAATTGGGGTCGTCGCTGTGGCCGTGGGCCGCCCAGTCCTTCCCGCGCAGGTGAATCTCGACATCCCCCCGGACCACGCCCACGCCCTCGACTTCCAGCAGGGCGTCGCGGAAGTCGGGACCGGCGGCGGTCCCGGTGCGTCCGGCGTAGAGCACCCGCACCCGCCGCCCGCTCCCCGTGCGAAACTCCTCCTGAAGCGCGGCCCGCCGCTTCCACAGCTTCCAAAGCGCGCGCTCAGGAATGTCGGACCGCCGGGCGTCCCCCTCGCGGACCCCGCGCCGCCGCATAGCCGGTCTTATATCCTCGTAAGCAGTCACAACCGCGCAATCCACCTGCTCCTATTGTGGATTGTCCGCCGACAATTGTGAAGTAGCTCCTGCCAGTAGCCCAGCGTCTGGGATGGGGGGCGTGTGCGGATGGGCGCCGGATTTGCGGCTAGTCGTTGGGGGTGGCGCCGGTGATTTCGTGGATTCGTTCGATGATGGAGTGGACGGTGTCGTGTACTATGGACAAGAGTTCGAACCGGTCTTGGATTTCCATGGTCGCTCCCACGTATCGGTAGTGGACGGCGTATTGGGTAATCCATCGTAGCCATTCGCCGGCCGGCGTGTCCACTTCGGCTTCGTGACGGCGGACAGTGGCCAGGAGCTCCGGCAGGTCGTGGGTCAGGCGATATTCATCGCCCAAGGCCGAGATGTAGCCCTTGAGGGCGTTTTCCAGCGTCTGTTGCGCCATAAACCCGACCATACGGTCGGAGAGGCCAGCTTCGATTCCTTTCTCAAGATCTTCGAGTTCCTCGCGCGCGGTGCGTAGACGCTGCTCGATGTCGGGCCAATCATTCGGTTGTTCCTCGCTGTATTGCAATCTTTCTCCACTCGCAGTTACCCCATCTTTAGCAGCGCGTCCGGCTACGTGGTTTCTGGCCCGGCGGAAGTAGGCGAATTGGTCGGAGGTCATTTCCAGAAGATCGACGCCGATGGGACATCCGTAGATTTCTTCCGCCTTGCGGAGGGCGGCGGCGTGGGCCTTTTGGTACGCTGCCTTGCCGACCGGGCCGTCGGAGGGAATCAACAGCAAGTCTATGTCGGAGTCGGGCCGGTAGTCGCCGCGGGCCCGCGAGCCGAAGAGTAAAATCATGTCGGCGCGGACAACGTCGCATACGGCCTGCGCGACGGCGCAAGCTCTGGGGTCAAAAGTTTGCTCGGTCGACGTGGCGGTCATAGCAGTCCTTCCGCGTTAGTATAGCGTGTAGTTGACGGCGGTTTGACTCAAATTGGACAGTGGGACGGTGGGGATATATATTCTCATAAAGTCTCATCACGGTGGGCCGGGCGGCCTTGGAGGCGTTCATGCAGTTTGGTTTCTATTTGCCCAACAGCGGTGAGGGGGCGCAGCCCGACGCGCTGGCCAGCATCGCCCGGCGGGGCGACGAACTGGGCTTTTACTGCATGGTCGCGCCCGATCACATCCTGATGCCCCGCGAGGTGAACTCCACCTATCCCTACAGCGTCACCGGCAACATCTTGGCCGGGGGGAATTCCGGGGCCGGCGAGTGGCCGGAGCAGATCACGACGCTGGCGTTTCTGGCGGGTGTGACCCGGAATATCCGCCTCGTAACCAGCGTGATGATCGTCCCCTACCGCAACCCCCTGCTCACCGCCAAGATGCTGGCCACCCTTGACGTGCTGTCCAAGGGCAGGCTCGTCGTCGGGGCGGGCGTCGGCTGGATGGAAGAGGAGTTCGAGTTGTTGGAGTCCCCGCCCTTCGCCGAACGGGGCGCGGTCACCGACGAATACCTGCGGGCGTTCGTTGAGCTCTGGACCAAAGACGATCCCAGCTTCGAGGGAAAGTACGTCAACTTTTCTGGCATCACCTTCCTGCCCAAGCCGGTGCAGAACCCGCATCCGCCCATCTGGATTGGGGGCCAGAGCCGGGCCGCGCTGCGCCGCGCCGGTCGAATCGGCAACGCCTGGCACCCGGTGGGGGCCATACCGGCCGCGCCGCTGGAGCCGGAGGAACTGGCCGAAAACCTGGTCACGATGCGGCGCTACGCCGAGCGGGCCGGGCGCGACCCGTCGTCCATCGAGGTGTCGATGAAAGCGCCGCTGTACGACGCCTCCAGCGATGCCGGCGGGCCGAGGCGCCGGTTCTCCGGGCCGCCCGAGGCGGTGCTGCAAGACATTCACGTCTACGGCGAGGTTGGCGTCACCCACCTGATCTTCGATTTCCGCAGCCCGTCCCACAGCGAGACCGAGGAGCGGATGGCGCGGTTTGCCGAAGAAGTGATGTCGGCGGCCTGAAACGCCGCTTACGCCGGGGCGGAAAGACGGCTAGAATTAGAGTCTCTCACCGAGGTTAATGACGACAATCAGGCTATAGGAGTCGAGCTTTGGAAACATTGGATGACCGCTACAACCGCGGCCAAGAGATGCGGCGGCTCATGGCTGGGGGCGACCCCAGCCACTATACCCTGCCCGGCATCGACCAGCTTGCCCCGGACCTGAAGCGCATCGTCGACGAAGCGCTGTGGGGCGCCGTTTGGACCAGACCGGGGCTGGACACCGAGCACCGTTGCATGTGCACCATCTCCGCCCTCACCGCCCTGGGCCAGTTGCCCCTGCTGCGCCGCAACATCCAGCGCAGCCTGAACCTGGGCGTGACCCCAGACGAGGTAGTGGAAGTCTTCATCCAGATGACCTTCTTCGTGGGTATCCCGGCGGTGGAGACGGCGATGCGCATCACCAAGGAAATCTTCGAAGAGCAGGGCATCCATTTCACCCCTACCGTGGTCTACGACAGTAACCGCACGGTGGATGAGTTGCACGCCGCTGGAATGAAGATTTACGACGAGCAGAGTGGCGACCCTCCCCTATACCCGGTGGATGACCCCGAATCGGTGGAGATGGAACTCCAGCGATTTATCGAGGAATACCACTGGGGCGCTATACAGAGCCGCTCCGGGCTTTCGGCCAAGAGCCGGGCGCTGTGCGGGCTATCCGCCATGACGGTGCTGGGCCAGTACGACCGCCAGATCCGCCGCCTGATCGAGATCGCTCTGCACGCCGGCGCCACTCCTCAAGAAATCATGGAAGTATTCGTGCAGCTGATCTTCTACGGCAGCTACACCAATTCGCGCACCGCGATGCGGGTGGCCCGCTCGGTGTTCGTGGAGCAGGGCCTGACGCCCGCCCCGGCAGACTAAACAGTGAATACTAAACAGTGAATAGTGAATTGAGAATGGCGAAGGCCGGATTCCAGACCGATCATCGATCATTCCAGATTCACTATTCATAACTCGGAGGGACTGCTATGAAACTTCGCTTGGACGACGGCATCGAACTGTTCTACACCGTGGACGACTTCACCGACCCTTGGACCGAGCCTGAAACAGTGTTGATGCACCACGGGATGGCCAAGAACCACAAGATGTGGTTCGGCTGGGTGCCCATCATCGCCCGCCACTACCGCGTCATCCGCTTCGACATGCGCGGCATGGGCCAGTCGGACGTTCCCGAGCCCGGCTACCATTGGTCGCTGGACCACTTCACCGACGACCTGACCGATGTCGCCGACAAGCTGGAACTCGACCGTTTCCACCTGATCGGGGAGACGGTGGGCGGCTCCATATCCATGAACTACTCCACCCGGAGGCAGGAGCGGCTGCGTTCCTTGACCGTCTGCACCTCGCCAACCAGCTTCGACTCCCACCATCAGGAAAGCGCCGACCTCATCGAGCGCGAGGGCATCGGGGCCTGGGTGGAAGACTCCATCGGACGGCGGCTCGACCCCCAGATCGTCGACCCGGCCTACATCCGATGGTACGCGGCCCAGATGAAGGCCACGCCGGCCCATGTGGTCCAAGGCTTCCAAGCCAACGCCGGGGGCAACATCGGGCCGCTGCTCAAGGACGTACAGACCCCGGTACTGGTGCTGGCCGCCGCCAACCTCCGCGAGGAGGTGCTGGGCGACTTCCGGGGCGCGGCCGACCTGTTCCCCAACGGCAAACGGGTGGTGTTCCCCGGCGTATACGGCTTCGTGCAACACATACTGCCGGTACCCTGCGCCCGGGTATGGCTGGACTGGGCCCAGGGCCTGTAGGGTGTCCTGCCGGAGGTCCACCGGGGGACGGGCATCGGATGCCGGTCAAATTAACGAGTTGGATACTATGGCGGCGCAGGAAATTGGACCGAAACCTGCTTTTTCGGCGCTTGGTCCACGGGCGAGACCCGGAAACCGGCGAGTGTTGGATTTGGCGAACTCCTGGATTTGCCGCCCATCCGGCCCGGTTCGTAGTCCAGTCCGGCCTGGCTACTGTGGTGATGCTGGTCGCACTGATTTCGTCAATTCCCTGTCCAATGCCGCCATCGCCGCCGGGTTGGCCTCCAGCGTGGTCATCATCTTTGTCAATCCCTCCAACCGCACGGCCCGAATCCGGTCGGTGGTGGGGGGGCACGGACTGGCGTTGGTGTTAGGTTCCGCCTTCTCGCTCCTCCTATTTTTCGGGCCGGTCGTCGCATTCTTGGACGATCTTGAAATGCTGAGGAACCTGGCCTACGCAACCGTGGTCGGCCTGTCTGTCCTGCTTATGGCAATCACCAACTCGGAACACCCGCCGGCCGCCACAGCCATAGGAATGGCCAGCCGCGAATTCGATGTCGCTATATTCGGCAGCATCATTGGGGCCGTTTTAATGCTCGCCGTAATCAAGTTGGCCTTGCGCCCCCACCTGCGCGACCTGACATGAAGGAGCCCGAACGATGCCCGAAGCCCTCGCCCGCACCTATGCCCGGTTCGTCGCTTCCCTCGATTACGAGCAGTTGCCCCCGGAAGCGACCGACAAGCTGAAGGCGTCACTGCTCCACGCTATGGTGGTGTCCCTAGTAGGAGCGCAGACCGCGCACGGGCAGTCCGCCATCGCCCTGGTGAAAGAGGAAGAGTCGTCGCCCTCCGGGGCTACCGTGCTGGCCGACGGGGTCCGGGCCACCCGCAGCGGTGCGGCCTTTGCCAACAGCAAGCTGATGCACGCCACCAACCAGACCGACTCCTACCGGATGCTGATTCATCCCGGCCCCTGCATCATCCCGGCGGCCCTGGCCTCCGCCGAGTTGTCCGGCGCCAGCGGCTCCGGCCTGCTCACCGCCATGGCGGCGGGGTACGAAGTGGAGGCCCGCATCGCCGGCGACTTCATACCAACCACCCAGGCCCGCGGGTTCCGGTGCAGCCCGGTCTACGGCACCCTGGGCGCGGCGGTGTCCACCGGCAAGCTGCTGGGGCTCGACGAAGACCAGTTGGTCACCGCTCTGGCTCTGGCCTGCACCTTCGCCGGCGGGACGACCGAAGGGCCGCGCACCAGCGGCCGCGAGATGCTCTACCACGAGCCCAACGCCACCCGCAACGGCATCATGGCCGCGCTGCTGGCCAGGGAGAACCTGCGCGGCTCGGAGACCTGCCTGGAAGGCGACGCGGGATTCTACAACGCCTTCACCGGCAACAACCGGGGCGAGTTGACCTACACCTTCGGCGGCGCGGAGTCGGGCGCAACTGACCTGGCCCGGACGGTCGCCGGGCTGGGCCATGAGTGGGAACTGCTGCACGTCACCCCCAAGATATATCCCACGGCGGGCTACAACTGCCCGGTCATCGAACTGACCACGCTAATGCGGGCGGCCCACGACATCGCCCCGGACGAGGTGGAGAGCATCCGTGTGGAGATGTTCTGGCTGGAAACCACCTACCCCTCCCCCGCCTTCCCCAACAGCGACCGTAACATGCCCGGCGTGGGCAGCACCCACTATTTCACCGCCTACACCTGGGTTCACGGCAGCTATCCGCCCCTCCGCCAGCGCCTCGACCCCGGCCAGGGCGCAACCGAGGCCGACCGGCAGGTGATGGAGCTACAGCAGCGGGTGGAAGTAATCGGGCAGAAAGACCGTGGGTCGTTCGCCCCGCGCATCACCGTCCGCACCCGCTCCGGCCAAGAAGTGAGCGGCGAACTGGCGGGCGACGAACTGGAGTGGGACCTGGCCACCGAAACCCGCCGCATAAGCGAATTGTTCCCTCAAATGGACTGGCCCCGGAACAAGCTGGACGCCCTGGTGTCCGCCGTAACCGGCATCGAGAGCGCACCGGACATCGCCGGGCTGATCGGATGCTGTGTGCAGAGGTAGAGGCAGGTGACCACCTTCTTTCGCTAGCGGCATCCATAAACTACCATCGAAAAGGTTGCGGCGAGGCAAAGCACAGGAGACTGGATTATGGGCACTACCGTTTTCACCGCCGACGTCGATCCCGTTATCTTGGCCCAAGCAAACGAAGTGCTGGCAAAGGACGGCATCACCCTGTCCGATGCTCTCCGCCAGATGATGAACTACATCGTCGCCGAGGGGCGGATGCCCCGCCTCCAGTGCTTTGAACCCAACGAAGAAACGCTGGCGGCCATAGCGGAAGCCGAGCGGGGAGACCTCATAACCGTCGGCACCGTAGCCGAACTCATGGCCGAACTGAATGAGGACGATTAGACGCACCGGGACTTTCAAGCGCGACTACAGGCGCGAAAAGCGCAGTCAATACCGTCAAACGCTTGATGAGGACCTGCAACGAGTCTTGGAATTGCTGGTCAATGACGAAACGATGCCGGAGGGATACCAGGACCACCCTATGCGCGGCGACCTGGGCCGGGAGCGCAACTGCCACATAAGGCCGGACCTCGTTCTCATCTACCGCAAGCCCAACGAAGGGAACCTCGACCTGGTCCGCTTGGGTTCGCACAGCGAACTCGGAATCTGACACTGGCGCTGTCTACCCATCCAGAGTCAGAACTTATTTGCGACACCGAGCAAAGGCGGCCTGTGGGACGGCCGGATAACCACAAGCTCCTGAGCGCCGTAGGAACGGAACTGTAATGTCTTCGAGATTAACTCTATCGCTGCGGCACACTCCACCCTGGCCACTTTGCGATAAAATTCACCATTCCTTAATTTAAGGAGCGTCAAATGGACCTTGGTCTGGAAGGGAAAGTCGCCATCGTGACCGGCGGCAGCAAGGGCATCGGCCGCTCCACGGCGCTGGCCTTAGCGCGGGAAGGGGCCGACGTTTCCATCTGCGCCCGCGGCATGGAAGACCTGGAAGACGCCGCCGCCGAAATTCGCGCCGCCACCGGCCGCCGGGTGATTGCCGTGCGGGCCGACATGGGAGACCCCGGCGACATCGCCAACCTCGTCTCCGCCACCGTCGCCGAGTTGGGCGGCGTCGACATCCTGGTCAACAACGCCGTGAACTCCACAGCCGCGCCCTTCATGGAATTGGCCGACGAAGACTGGTACAACCACATCAACGTGAAGGTAATGGGCTACGTGCGCTGCTCGCGGGAGGTGATTCCCCATATGCGAGAGCGGGGCGGCGGGCGCATCATCAATATCGGCGGCATGGCGGCCCGGTCGGCCAACTCGCTGACCAACAGCAACGGCGTGACCAACTCCGCCGTCTCCAACATCGCCAAGAACCTGTCCGACCAGGTCGCGGCCGACGGCATTCTGGTCAACTGCATCCACCCCGGCACCACCCGCACGCCCCGGCAGACGATGATGCTGGAACGCCAGGCCCGGGACGCAAGCGTCAGCATGGAGGAAGCCGAGCGCCGGGCGGTGGCCCAAATCCCCATCGGGCGCATGGTGGAACCCGAAGACATCGCCGACCTCGTGTTGTTCCTGGTGTCGGGCCGCGCCGGGGCCATCACCGGGCAGACCATCGCCGTCGAGGGCGGCGCAGGGCGCGGGATTCATTACTAACATGGATGCACAGGATTAACAGGATATGATTGGGTTGATGAAAAAATCCTGTCTATCCTGTGCATCCATGTTGGTTCTCCTCGTTCTGCTAGCGGCGGGCTGCGCCTCCAGGGATGCGCCGACGGCCATAGTCGTCCCTCCGACCGAGGAGTTCGGCGGGCCGCAATTCTCCGCCATCGTCATTTCCAGCGACCTCGCCGTCGGCGATGACAAGCGGCTGTCGTTCGGCGTCATCAACCGGGACGGGATGCCGGTGCGGGCCGCTCAAGCCCAATTGCGGACCTATCTCTGGCCTGAAGGACAAGATGAACGCCAGCCCAAGTCCACGTACACCGCGCAATTCCAGGAGTGGAACGCCGCTGTCGGGGTCTTCATCGCCAGTGTCTCCTTTGACGCGGCGGGGCTGTGGGAGTTGGAGGCCGACCTGACCGCAGACGGCGCGGCAATCACCGCCTCCTCTCATTTCACCGTCAAGGAGACCAGCGACACCCCCAACATCGGAGACCCGGCCCCGGCCAGCGTCACCCTCACCGCAGCCGACGTTGCTGACCTGAGCCACATCACCAGCGACCCGGCTCCCGACCCGGGTTATTACCGGCTATCGGTGCATCAAGCGCTGGAGCAGGGACTGCCCTTCGTGGTGGTGTTCGCCACCCCGAAGTTTTGCGTCAGCGCCACCTGCGGTCCCCAGTTGCAGGAGTTGCGCGACTTGAAGGAAAGGTATGCCGGACAGGCCAACTTCATCCACGTAGAAGTGTTCAAAGACCCCCACTTGATCGAGGGAGGACGCCCGTCGTCGGAGGACATCGTGCCTGCCGCCAAAGAATGGGGTCTGCCCACAGAACCCTGGACCTTCGTCGTCGACGGCCAGGGCCGTGTGGCCGCCAAATACGAACAGTTCACTCCCGCCGCCGTAATCGAGGCCGCTCTGCTCGCTGCCTTGGGGGAACGATGATTCACCGCAGAGGACGCAGATAGCGCATAGATTTTAGGGTGTCCCTGAGAATTCTCTGCGTCCTCTGCGGTAAAACGCCCTCAGTCCCGGATTTCCGTGGCTACCAGCCTATCGCCTTTGGCGACGTACAACACCACCACCTGTTGGCCCAAGACCTGATGGACGCGGAGGTGGGCGCCGTCTTTGAGCAGCGCCTTTTCGGTGGTGAAGGTCCACACCCGGCCATTGTCGTCCCTGATTCGCAACGCCTCGATTTCCGACGGGCTGCGGTCCAAGACTTCCAGCACCAGCCCTCGCACCAAGCCGGACTCGTTCCGGCCGGGGCAGGCAACCACCGCCAGCAACACGAGCGCCGTCAGCCCGACAGCGAGGACGACGCGACTAACCACGGCGCCCCCTAAGTGAACCGGAACACGCGCACCGCCGCGATGGCGGTGGCCGCGGCCCAACCGCCCAAGGCCAGCAGTTGGGGCCACGTTTCCCACAGCGGCGCGCGGTCGATGGCCACGTCGCGCAGCGCCTCCAGCATCGGCGTCAAGGGCAGTGCCTGGGCCGCGTGGGGCAGCACCCAAGGCAGGGCGGCCGTAGAGAAGAACGTTCCGGCGAAGAACACCATCGGGAGGGCCACCGCGTTGCCCATGCCGGAGGCCGCGGCCGGGCTGTTGGCCCACGCCGACAGAATGAAGCCGATGTTCAGGAAGACCACCGTGCCCAGCATGGTGATCACCAGCACCCACCCCACGTTGCCGTGAATGTCTCCGCCAAAGACGAACACGCCCACTGCTAGGATGATCCCGGCTTGGGCCAAGGCCAGCAGCAGGTGGGCCGTGATCTCTCCGGCAAAGAACTTCCACACTGGCAGGGGCGTCACCAGCAGCCGCTTCAGCACCGACTGGTTCCGGTAGGCGCTGATCCGCACCGCGATGGAGATGATGGAGTTGGTCATTATCCCCAAGCCCAGAAGCCCCAGCAGCACCGTATCGAAGTAGTCGACTTCCGGCGTCTCGATCACGTCTCGGGTCATCAATTGGGCGGGCAGGACGGGCTGACCTTCCGGGTAGAGGCCGGTGACTAGGCTGGAAATCGCCCCGTCCACCAGTTGGTTTCGCTCCGGGTTGCGGGTGGTGTAGACCAGCGCAACCGGGGCAGTGACGCCCGAAGCGTTTTCTCGGGTTGGATCCTCCAGTCCCTCCGGCAGCACCAGCAGGTAGCCGAGGTCCCCTTGGGCCAGGTCTTGGCGGCGGCTCACGACGGCGTCCCAGGTGGCCTCCTCGTGGCTGACTTCCAGGAATTCGACGGCGTCGAGCCGCTCCGCCAGAAGTTGGGCGCGCGGCCCACCGGAGAAATCGACCACCGCCAAGCCGGTGGAGGTCACGCCGCTGAAGTCGAACACCCCGAACACCACCACCAGCAACAACGGGAAGAAGAGCGCCCAGAAGATGCCCTGGCGATTGCGGGCCATCATCTTCAGGTTCGCCACCGTGATGGCTAGCATGGCCCGCCCTCGGCCCCCCGCCCGTCGGACTGTCGGCCTGTCAGTTTCAGGAACACGTCTTCCAGCGTGACCGGCGTGATTTCCAGCCGCTCCAGCACCGCCCCGCTGTTGGTGATTTCGGTCAAGACCGCCTGCAACGCCTGCGGGTCGTTCTTCGTCCTAAGCAAATAGGCGTTATTCTCGTCCGCTTGGACCAACTCCACCCGTCCGTCCAACCCAGCCAGTACCTCACGGCCCAGCGGCGCGGCGGTCGCCAGCCGGACGGCGTAGCTGCCCT
The DNA here is from genome assembly GCA_965197575.1 of Dehalococcoidia bacterium. Lineage (GTDB taxonomy): Bacteria > Chloroflexota > Dehalococcoidia > Lucifugimonadales > UBA3495 > VXOI01. The sequence goes on along the minus strand of OZ240214.1, from coordinate 2,004,812 downwards.
CGATTTGCCGGACCAGATTGCGGGGCGAGTCCACGGCCAGGATGCGACCGCCGCCCATGATGGCCAGCCGGTCGCACATGGCCTCCGCCTCTTCCATGTAGTGCGTGGTCAGCAGCACCGTCGCGCCGCGCTCGCGCACCTCGCCCACGAGGGACCAGAGATCGCGGCGGGCTTGGGGGTCGAGGCCGGTTGTCGGCTCGTCCAGAATCACCAGCTCCGGGTCGTTGACCAGGCTGGCGGCTACGGCGAACCGTTGCTGCTCTCCGCCGGACAACTGCCGGACCCGCCGGGACGCTTTGTCGGCAAGGCCGACCTGCTCCAGCAAGGTCTTGGGGGCGCGGCGCTTGGGGTAGAAGCTGCCCAGCAGGGCCAGGATTTCGGCGAGTCCCAAGTAATCGTAGTAGGAGGATGCCTGAAGTTGCACGCCGATACGTGCCTTGATCTTGGCCGCGTGTTTCTCGACGTCCAGCCCGAATACGGATACTCGACCCTCAGTCGGCTTCCGCAAGCCCTCGATGACTTCCAAAGTGGTGGTCTTGCCCGCCCCGTTCGGCCCCAGAATCCCGAAGATTTCCCCCGCCTTCACCGAGAATGACACCCCGTCCACCGCCGCCAAAGAGCCGTAGTGCCGGACGAGCTTTTCAACCTCAACCACAACCTGCATAACAGCCCCGTATCCTATCACAACATGGCCGCCCGTCCCCTGGGCTTGACTGCAGACCGGCGCCGTTCAGACTGGATTTCCCTATATATCGTTATATATCGTTTGACACCCGGTGGCCGCGGGACTAAACTGCGGCCAATCCGCCGAGTGCAAACTCGGGCCTTAACTAACCCTGAATCAGCAAGGATGAGAGGTAAACATGGCTGAATTCGATCTTGTTATCCGTGGCGGCACCGTAGTAGACGGCACCGGCATTCCCCGGTTCCGCGCCGACGTTGGCATCAAGGACGGCCGGGTTGCTATGGTCAGCGGGCGTATCAACGCCGCCGGCGCGAAGGAACTCGACGCCAGCGGGTGCATCGTGGCCCCTGGGGCGGTCGATCTGCACACCCACTACGACGCGCAGCTTAACTGGGACCCCTACGCTTCGTTGTCCGGTTGGTTCGGCGTTACGTCGCTGACCGTCGGCCAATGCGGCTTCGGTTTCGCACCGACTCGGCCAGAAGACCGGGACCTCAACATGCGCATGATGAACCGCATCGAGGCGATTCCTCTGGAGTCCATGCGCCAGGGTATGCGGTGGGACTGGGAGACCTTCCCCGAGTACATGGACAGCCTGGACCGTCAGGGCTTGGGCGTGAACGTCGGCGCTCTGGTGCCCTTCTCGCCTCTCCGGGGTTACGTCCTGGGCATGATCCCGGCCCGCGAGCGCACCTCGGTCACCGAGGCCGAGCTCAACCAGATGAAGCAGATACTCTACGACTCGATGAAAGCCGGGGCCTTCGGCATTTCGGCGGACAAGAACCTGGAAGACCGGCCCGAAGACGGCAGTTGGCTGCCCAGCCACGTCGCCTCCCGCGAGGAATTCCTGGCCCTGTCCCAAGTGATGTCCCAATTCGGCGTCGGGCATCTCGGCTGGACCATCGGCATCTCCGACGACCGCGCGGGCCAGCGCGACATGCTGGCCGAGATGGTGCGGATGAGCGGCCGCCCCCTCCACGTCGTTCTCGGTGACGATGAGGGCTACAACTGGCTGGATGAGATGCGCGCCGAGGGCCTGCCGGTGGTGGCCCAACAGGGCTCGGTGCCGACCATCTCCGAGTTCAAGCTCTCCGAGTACAACCTGTTCGACTACATGCCCAACTGGGTGCAGCCTCTGGTGGGGAGCAAGGAAGAGCGCATCGCCAAGCTGTCCGAGGACGGCGTCCGGGTCGGCATGAAGCAGGATGTGATCGACCGGCCCCACCCCAGGACCGACTGGACCAGGCTACAGGTCGTCGAGGTGGCGCACGAACGCAACCTACAGTACGAAGGGCTTAGCATCGCGGACATCGCCGAGGCCGAAGGAAAGGAGCCGCTGGACGCCTTCATAGACCTCGCGCTGGACGAGGGCCTGGAGACCGAATTCGCCCATCCCTCCAACAACCGAGGCGACGCTGTTACAGCCGAAAGGCTGAAGAACCCCTACGTTCACATCTCGGTGTCGGACGGCGGCGCGCACACCCGGTTCCTGGTCAACAGCGTCTGGCCGGTCTACTTCCTGGGTCACTGGGTCCGCGACGAGCAGCTGATGTCCCTGGAGCAGGCCCACCATAAGATGAGCGCCCTGCCCGCCTGGTTCTCCGACATGAAGAACCGGGGCACCCTGCGCGTAGGCGACTGGGCCGACGTCATGGTCTACAACATGGACGAGCTGGGGCTGATGTATGACAAGCCGCAGTTCGCCACCGACTTCCCCGGCGGCGAGAAGCGGCTGGTCCAGAAGCCCACCGGCATTCGCTACATCCTGGTCAACGGCACGCTCACCTTCCAGGAGAACGAATGCACCAACGCCCTGCCCGGCAAGCTGCTCCGCAGCTACGACCAGGTAGGCTAACCCCCGGCGGGGTTGGAGCCCGTAGCACCGTCCCAAGACCAAGAGGCCTCCTTGATTGGGGGCCTCTTCTCCTTACTTCAGACGCCTAATCGGATGGCAGGGATGGAGCCTGCCACCCTGGCAATCATGGCCGTCGCACTGCTAACCTGCCTATTGACGTTGGCGGGATGCTCCGGCCCGCCAAGCGTTACGCCAACGCCGGAATCCACCGTCACGCCCAAGCCCGTTTGCCTGGAGGTGAACACACGCGGATGCCGATTTCAGCCGAGTATGGCCCATTGATGGAATCGGAGGCTTTTGCTACGCTGGCAGCACTCAACTCCTCTATCTCCCACTAAATGCAGGAAGGAACAGCTATGTCGTCCCGACCACTAAACGCCGCCGGGCGGCCAAGGAGAGTCAAAGTGGACTTGGGGGAAGAGTCGACGCTCCCAAGCCTTCCCTTTTCGGTCGAGGTGGGTGACGCCAAATTCTTCTTGACCAAGGATAGCGATGGCTACAAATTGCTATCCGTGATCTGCCCTCATCAAGGTGGTGAGGTGCAGGACGAAGGTGAGGAAGTGTTCACCTGCGACGGCCACGGTTGGCAGTTTGACAAGGATGAAGGGGTGTGCGTAAACCAGCCTCATGTCCGCATGAGGGCTCTCCGCGTGGATATTGAAGATGGGCGGCTGTGGGCGTTGGTCCGCCCCGAGTAACGCCTAGCCAATTTTAGTCACAGAGCGGAACTGCTGTTCGAAGTGTTCAGATTTGTCTTCGCACTTGACAAAGCGGCGGAATTGCAGAGACTCTACGACGAGTTGCACGAATAGTCGAGCATGGTGAACACAGCTCCCACTTCGTTGACACCGGAACGGCCCGTGGCTACACTCGCCACAGCAGACCCCGGAAAATTAGGAGGAATAACATGCCTGAATTCGATCTTGTTATCCGCGGTGGCACTGTGGTCGACGGCACCGGCATTCCCCGGTTCCGAGCCGACGTTGGCATCAAGGACGGTCGCGTGGCCATGGTCAGCGGGCGCATCAACGCCGCCGGGGCCAAGGAACTCGACGCCAGCGGCTGCATCGTGGCCCCCGGCGCGGTCGACCTGCATACCCACTACGACGCCCAACTCAACTGGGACCCCTACGCTTCCCTCTCCGGTCAGTTCGGCGTGACTTCGCTGACCGTGGGACAGTGCGGCTTCGGTTTCGCTCCCACCCGCCCCGAAGACCGCGACCTGAACATGCGCATGATGAACCGCATCGAGGCAATCCCCCTGGAGTCGATGCGCTTGGGTATGCGCTGGGACTGGGAGACCTTCCCCGAGTATATGGACAGCCTGGACCGCCAGGGGCTGGGCGTCAACGTCGGGGCGCTGGTGCCCTTCTCGCCCCTGCGCGGCTACGTTCTGGGGATGATCCCGGCCCGGGAGCGGACTTCGGTCACCGAGGCCGAGTTGAACCAGATGAAGCAGATCCTCTACGACTCCATGAAGGCCGGGGCCTTCGGCATTTCGGCCGACAAGAACCTGGAAGACCGGCCGGAAGACGGCAGCTGGCTGCCCAGCCACGTCGCCTCCAAGGAAGAATTCTTGGCCCTTTCCCAAGTGATGTCACAATTCGGCGTCGGTCACCTGGGTTGGACCATCGGCATTTCCGACGATCAGGCTGCCCAGCGGGACATGCTGGCGGAAATGGTGCGGATGAGCGGCCGCCCGTTGCACGTGGCGCTCGGCAACGGCGACGGCGGCTACGAGTGGCTGAAGGAAATGCGCGCTGAGGGCCTGCCCGTCGTCGCACAGGAGACGGCGGTCCCCATCATCTCCGAGTTCAAGCTCTCCGAGTACAACCTGTTCGACTACATGCCGAACTGGGTACAGCCGCTGGTCGGCAGCAAGGAAGAGCGCATCGCCAAGCTGTCGGAAGACGGTGTGCGCACCGGCATGAAACAGGACGTGATCGACCGACCGCATGTCCGCACCGACTGGAAGCAGGTGCAGGTCATCGAGGTGGCCCACGAGCGCAACCTCAAGTACGAGGGCCTTAGCATCGCCGACATCGCCGAGGCGGAAGGCAAGGACGGGCTGGATGTCTTCATCGACCTTGCGCTGGACGAGGACCTGGAGACCGAATTCGCCCACCCGGCCGGCGGCCGCGGCGACAACGACCACGAATACATCTCCAGCCCCTACTCCCACATCTCGGTGTCCGACGGCGGCGCCCACACTCGGTTCTTGGTCAACAGCATCTGGCCGGTCTACTTCCTCGGACACTGGATCCGGGAAAAGGAGTTGATGTCCCTGGAGCAGGCCCACCAGAAGATGAGCGCGTTCCCGGCTTGGTTCTCCGACATGAAGAACCGGGGGACGCTGCGGATCGGCGACTGGGCCGACGTGATGGTCTACAACATGGACGAATTGGGGCTGCTGTACGACAAGCCCAGATTCGAGACCGACTTCCCCGGCGGGGAGAAGCGGCTGGTCCAGATGCCCACCGGCATTCGCTACATCCTGGTCAACGGCACGGTCACGTTCCAAGAGAACGAATGCACCAACGCCCTGCCCGGCAAGCTGCTCCGCAGCTACGACCAGGTCGGCTAACCCTCCGCGGGGCAACCCGATCGGCGGCAAATGAAGGGGCGGGTTCGAAACCCGCCCCTTGGTGCTTGTCGGTGGGCAGGTGGGTTATTCGGAAATTCCCCGTTCTTCTGCCCGGCCCTTCATCGCTTCGTACAGATAGGGGAAAAGCACCTCGGATGCGTGCGACAGAATGAAGAACGATACATCCCCGTCTTCCGTCACGTGGGCCGTGAGATTTTCGGCAACGTCCTCGCCGTAGCAGGCGGGCCGCCCGTTCCCTATGTCGAGGGTATCCGTCTCCGGGTCATAGAAAACATCTAGCTTGTCGAGGGCTACCGGCTGGATTTTCTCGACCTTCATGGGACCCCCCATAGGCTCTTCTTGTTTCGATCAGGGAAGGCGTTGAGCAACCGCTCATTTTCCACGATTACCCTCAACCAGCGGCCGTCCTCCCATTCAGGGATGTAGCCCCAGTACCTGATTCTGCCACTGGGCTCAACTTCCGTGTGAAGCGGGTCGGTCAGCACCCGTACAATCCATTCAATTTCGACTCCCAAGTGTTTGGACCGCGCCCTGTCCGTGTAATACGAATAAGCATTCTCAATGATGCGCCTGGCAGCCTGTCGTCTCTCGTCGGTCAATAGCTCCGACGTCCTACTCGTCGGGCACCAACGCCACCAGCCGGTCCTCTTGGGTCGTGACCAGGAACACCTTCATGCGGAAGTCGGGGTTGTTGACGCAGCGGCCGTCGGTCTTGTCGTACTCCCAGCCGTGGCCGTCGCAGACGAAGACTTCATCGTCGTCCACATCCTCGACCTCCCCCCCTTGATGGGGACACATGGTGGACAGCAACCGGTAGCCATCGCCCCCGCGTACGAGAAAATAGTTGGCGGTGCCGACGTTGATCAGCTTGGGCAGATCGGTAAACGAAGACTCCGGCCCCAGGTCCACCCGCACTTTCGTCGACCGCGCGGAGCCGCTGATTTGCCGCATCGTAATCCTGTTTACTGGCCGGTTATCCGCAACCATCCGTCTTTCCCTCAAGCGATGAAATCCCGGCTAGTATAGCAGACACGGGGCTGTCTTACCGCAGAGTGCGCAAGGACGCGGAGCTATGACTTGGAAAAGAGTCTCCGGTTTAGCGGTTAGAACCAAAAGAAACGCCAAACGAATCGCCATTGGTTGCGTTGGTGCCGAACTGCGTGGCACAATTCCCCGTAGACGAAGGGACGAGACAAGGAGGTCTACATGAGTACCGACCGCTACGGACTTCCGCTATCCACCTCCTCCGGCGCCGCGCTGGCCCACTTCGAGACGGGCCTGGACTTGGCTTTGGCCCAGAACTACGGCGCGGAGGAAGAGTTTGCCCAAGCGGTAGAAGCCGACGAGGGGTTCTCCTTGGCGCGCGCCGCGTTGGCCTTCATGCAGTTCATCCGCATCGCCGTGCCCGAGGCCAGGGAGAGCGCCGAGACCGCCGTCAAGCTGTCGTCGGGCATCAGCCAGCGGGAACGGCAGTACATCGACGTGGTGTCCAAGTTCGTCAACGGTCAGAACCTGGCGGCTACGACCGCCGTGCATGAACATCTGAGCGAGTTCCCCCTCGACTCGATGTTGTTGCGCTTGGCCCAGCGGCTCTACATTCAGGGCTGTACCGGCGCGGGCTTCCCGGACTACCCGCCCCGCTTCTACCAACTGATGAGCGACGTGGCCCCCCGGTACGGGGACGATTGGGCGTTCATGGGCCAATACGCTTGGGCCAACCACGAGATCGGCCTGATGGCCGAGGGCCTGGACCTGGCCGAGCGTTCCCTGGACCTGAAGCCCGACAACGCCGTCGCCGTCCACTCCGTAGCCCACGTCTTCTACGAAATGAGCCGCAACGATGAGGGTTCGGCTTTCTTGGCTGGTTGGCTCGACGACTACGACCGCCGCGCCAGCTACCGCGTCCACCTCTCCTGGCATCAGGCGCTGTTCGAGTTGGCCAGGGGCCGCTACAACCAAGCATTGGGCTGGTACGAGAACGACATCCGCCCGTCGGTGCAAGGACTCAAGTACACTGCTCTGGCCGACAGCGCGTCTCTAATCTGGCGGATGCGTATCTACGGCGATAGGGCGCCCACCGCCCCTTGGCAGGAGCTCATTGACTTGGCTGCGCCCGCTGCCGTGAGGCCCGGTCCGTCCTTCCGCGACGCCCACGCCGCGCTGGCATTCACCGCCGCCGGCGACGAAGCGTCGTTCAACAAGCTGGTTGACGGGTTACAGGCAATGGCCGACCAGGGTGACGCCTGTGCGCTGGAGGCCACCCTGCCCTTGGTCAAGGGCATCGGCGCGTTCGGCGAGGGCGACTATGCCGAGGCCGTCCGCCTGATGGAGCCGGTGTTCCCGCAGTTGACCAGGGTTGGCGGCAGCCACGCCCAGCGCATGGTGTTCGAGGACACGCTTCTGGAAGCCTGCCTGCGGGCCGAGGAGTTCGACAAGGCGACGGCGTTGCTCCAGGACCGTCTTGCCCAGCGCGAGTCGCCCCGCGACAATTACTGGATGGCCCGCGCCCAGCAGGGGCTCGGCGACCTGCTGGCGGCCCAAGACACCCTCACCGTCACCAAGGAGGGCTGGCAGGAAGCCGACACCAACACCGGCGAGTACGCCGACTTCAACCGCATGGCGCAGGTGCTTTAGCCTGGTTACAAGTGGCAGCCCAACTGGCCGACCCGTAACGGGACCGGCCAGAACTGTTTCCGAGAAGGAGGGAAGCATGACCGACGCAGTAGCAGTCCCGGAAACCGGAGTTAGCGTCTATCAGGCGCTGTACCAGCGGCGGATGGCCTGGGCCTTCCGAGACGAACTGGTCTCCCGCGAAGCCCTGGACCGGATGTTGGCCACCGCCGTTTGGGCCCCAAACCACCGTCTCACCGAACCCTGGCGCATTTTCGTCCTCGAAAGAGGCAGCGATGCTTTGGAGAAGGCGGCCGGGCTGGCCTACGATTTCTCCATGCAGCGCAGCAACAACGAGCAGCGGGCCGAAGCCACCCGCCAATCGATGCTCGACACTCCGGTGATCATGTACTTGTACTACACTCCGGGCCGCGACGAAGAAGGCACCAAGGAGAACTACGCTGCGGTCTGTTGCGCCGCCCACAATATGGCGCTGGCCGGAGTGGCCGAAGGTCTGGCTGTCACTTGGGAGACCGGCGGTCCGACCCGCCATCCGGACCTAGGCAAGACCCTGGGCGCCGAGGACGATTGGATGTTGGCCACCATGCTCTCCATAGGCCACCCTGCCGGAAAGCCGGAGTCCGAGCGTACGCCGGTCCAAGAATTCGTGACCTGGCTGGAATAGTCCCACGCCTATCTAGCCTGGAGGAGGCGTCATGCCGATCATAAGACGGAGCGACCTGAATAAGGGCGAACAATCTTCCCCTGGACTTGAATCCATCACCATGGTGGATGCAGCCCACGGTAGCGACTCTCTGAGGGTCGGAGAGGTGACCATCGCCGCGATGTCCCGTGTGCCGCGCCACACCCACACCAACACCGAAGAAGCGATGGTCTTATTGGAAGGCAGCCTGGACGCGCTGGTGGGCAGGCAGCGAATAACCATCGAACCCGGAGATTTGGTTCTCGCGCCGGCCGGCACGGTACACGGTTTTGTCAACCAGTCCGACACCCCGGCCCGGCTGCTGTTCGTCTTTCCGAGACACGACCCCGACCGCGTGCTGTCGACACCGAGCAACGCCCCTCCGTCGGGATTTCCGTCGGAGCAGGGCCTTTCGGGCTTTAGTTCTCCCCACGACCGGCCCCTGGAGCGGGAGTGAGCGGGAATCCCGGGCCTTTCGGTTCTCCCTCTCCCTGGAGGGAGAGGGCCGGGCTGAGGGGGATCCTTCGCATCAGCAACGGGTGTTTACTGCGCGGGAACGCCCTCACCCTACCCTCTCCCAGAGGGAGAGGGGGCTTTTTCTGAAAACTGAAAGACCCTGAGCGGGAATCCCGGAGACTTGACGAGCGTATCGAGATTGGGTAGTGTGAGAGCGACAGCAAATCTCTACGAAGTTGAGAGGAATATATGGCGGAATTCGACAAAATTATTCGCAACGGTACGATCATCGACGGCACCGGCGGCACCCCGGCGTTCCGCGGCGACGTGGCTATTAAGGACGGCAAGATCGCCATGGTCAGCGGCCGGATCCAGGGCTCGGCCAAAGAAGAGCTGGACGCGACGGGCTGCATAGTGGCTCCGGGGGCCATCGACCTGCACACCCACTACGACTTGCAGCTCAACTGGGAGCCCTACGCTACTATGTCCGGCTGGCACGGCGTCACGTCGGTGACCATCGGCCAGTGCGGGTTTGGCTTCGCTCCGTGCAAGCCGGAAGACCGCGACGCGGCGATGCGCCTCATGACCCGGATCGAGGCCATCCCCTTGAGGACGATGGAGTTGGGCCTGCGCTGGGACTGGGAGACCTTCCCGCAGTGGATGGACAGCCTTGACAGCCACCCGCTCGGTGTCAACGTGGGCGCGCTGGTCCCGTTCAACACCCTGCGTATGTACGTGATGGGGCTGGAAGAATCCCGCACTACGGTACGGGCTTCCGACGAAGAGATTCGGCAAATGGAGAACCTTCTGCGCGACTCCATGCACGCCGGCGCCTTCGGCTGGTCGGCGATGAAGACCCTGGCCAACCGCCCCGACGACGGACGGTTCATCCCCAGCCAGGTGGCCTCCAACGACGAGTTCCTGGCGCTGGCAAAGGTCTTGAACGAATTCGGCGTCGGTCACATCGGCTGGACCCGCGGCCCGGCGGAACGGCCGTTGCCGCCCGGTGAGCCGGACCTGATCGGCGGCGGGGATCCCGGCGCGGTCGTGGCTGCCGTTACCGGGCAATCCGCGATTCTGATGGACGCAGTGGAAGGCGACGCTCCAGGCAAGGGGCGCGAGGACTTCCTCATCGAAATGTGTCTGGCCTCCGGCCGCCCCATCCAATGGGGCGCGGTTTCCTTCAACGAAAACGCCCCCGGCCGCTACAAGGAACAGTTGGCGTTCCTGGAAAGGGCCCGCGCCGAGGGAGCGCCGATGTTCGCGCAGACGACGGCGTATTCACCTTCCCCCGTGTTCGAGCTGGCCGAATACAACGGCTTCGACGCCATGCCCAGCTGGATTGACCCCTTCGTGGGCACCCCCGAAGAGCGGATCGCCAAGTTGAGCCTCCCGGAGAACCGGGACAAGATGCGCCAGGACGTGGGCGCATACGCCGGTCAGGGCGGTGCCGCCGACGCGGCCTCCGAGTGGTCCAAGATGCGCGTGGTCGAAGTCCGGGAAGACCGCAATCTCAAGTACGAGGGGAAGAACATCGCCGAATTGGCCGAGATGATGGGCAAGCACCCCATGGACGCCATGCTCGACCTGGCCATCGACGAGGGGCTGCGCACCGAGTTCACCTTCGACTCGGCCCAAGGGACCGACAAGAACGCAGTGTCCGAGATCCTGAACCACCCCTTCACCCATCCCTGCGTCTCGGACGGCGGGGCCCACACCCGGTATCAGACCCTCGGCTCTTGGCCGGTCAACATGCTTGCGGACCGGGTCCGGGACCAGGGCATGATGAGCCTGGAGAAGGCCCACTACAAGATGAGCAGCCTTCCCGCAGCCATCGCCGGTTTCACCGACCGGGGCATCCTGAAGGAAGGGTTCGCCGCCGACATAATGGTCTACGAACTGGACAAGCTGGGCCTCCAGTTTGACAGCCCCGTCTACGACACCGATTTCCCCGGCGGCGACCGGCGCATCATCCAGAAGGCCAAGGGAATCCGTTTCACCATCGTCAACGGTGATGTCACCTTCACCGAGGGCACTGTGTGCACCGGAGCGACCCCTGGGAAGCTGCTTCGCAGCTACGACATGGTAAACCGGTAGTCAGGCAACCGGTAACCGCGTCACCAAAGCCGGTTCGGGCGTTCTTACGAAGGGCTCCTTCAGGGGAGCCCTTCGTGCTTTCTGAGCAACCCATCTTGGGAGGCAATGACGTGGCAACTTCAGTGAAGGAACGAATCAAGGCAGGAACGTTGGACCAGCTTAAAGAACGCGGCTGCACCGTGGTGACCGGGGGCGGGCACACCATCGCCGTGTTCCACCACGAGGGCAAGGTCTACGCGGTTGACAACCGCTGTCCTCACATGGGCTTTCCTTTGGACCGGGGCAGCGTGAAGGACGGTATCCTCACCTGCCATTGGCATCACGCCCGGTTCGACCTGTCCAGCGGGGGCACATTCAATCCTTTCGCCGACGATGTGCGCAGCTTCCCGGTCGATATCGTGGACGGCGAAGTGTGGGTGAACCCGGAGCCGCCGCCCCGCGACGAACCCCAACACTGGCAGCGTCGGCTGGAAGACGGACTAGAGCACAACCTGCGGCTGGTCATCGCCAAGGCGGTGCTGGGCCTGCAAACGGCCGATGGTGACTACCGGGAGCCGTTGAGAATCGGGGCGCAGTTCGGCACGACCTACTCGGCCAACGGCTGGGGCGCGGCCATGAGCATTCTGACCTGCACCGCCAACATCCTGCCGAGACTGCATGAAGAAGACCGGCCCCGGGCCCTGTATCACGGCCTTCTCCATGTCGCTAGGGAGTGCGCCGGCAAGGCCCCCCGCTTCACCGTCGACCCGCTGCCCACCGGCGAGACCCGCCCGGAGGTTTTCGCCGGCTGGTTCCGCAACTTCATCGACGTCCGGGACGACGAGGGTGCCGAACGGTGCTTGATCACCGCCATAGAGCTTGGCCTTTCTCCCCGGGAGATCGCCGACATGGTGTTCGCCGCCGCCACCGACCACATCTACCTGGACGCCGGGCATGTGGTGGACTTCGCCAACAAGGCTTTCGAGCTGCTGGACCACGTGGGTTGGGAGATGGCCGGGCAGGTGCTGCCCAGTCTGGTGCATGGAATGGCGCGGGCCCGCCGCAGCCAGGAACTCAGCGCGTGGCGTCATCCCATCGACATCGCCGCAATGGTCTGGAAAGCCCGCGCGGAATTGCCGGAACTCTTCGAGCGGGGGCGCGACCGCGGCAACGGCTGGGATGATGCCGACGGCCTGGCTTCCCGGATGTTGGGTGACTCGCCGGGCGAAATCATCGAAGCCATCAAGGAAGCCGTCGCCGCTGGGGCCACCCCCGAGCAGCTTGGGGCCGCCGTGGCCCACGCGGCTTTCCTGCGCATGGCCCATTTCCATGTGTCCAACGAGTTCCGCGACTGGGACACGGTACACAACACGCTGACCGCCGCCAACGCTCTGCATCAAGCCCTGAACCGGGCCCCGACCGTCGAGCTGCTGCGGGGCGTGTTCGACATCGCCATGAGCATCTATCTGGACCGCTTCCTCAACATGCCGCCCCAGCGTCTTCCGGACGCGGCGGCAAGCCCGACCGAGGGCGCGGAACTCCTCGCCCAGTTGCTTGAGATGGTGAACGTGCGCCAGCAGGTCGAGGAATCGGCCCAGGCCGTGTCCGGCTACCTGTGCAGCGATGCCCCTCCCCAAGACCTGATGGCCACCCTGGGCCACATGATGCTGCGGGAGGACGGCGGCTTCCACTCCTTCCAGTTGATAGACGCGGCCTTCAAGCAGTTCGAGTCCCGTCAAGCCACGGAGTCCGGCCGCCACGTGATCATCGGACTGTCCCGCTTCCTGGCGGCCCACTCGCCGACTCCGAGAGCCGAGGGCCAGACCTACCAGATAGCCCTGAGATTGCAGCGCGGCGAAGAGATTTACCAGTGATGTTGGAACGCTGACGGTCCCTCCCCCGGTTGACGGCTGGCGGGCTAGTAGGTATACCTGTGGCAGGCGTCTGCAACAGGCCGGCGCCGGTAAGAATCTGGAGGAAACCTACGATGGCAGAACTCAGTCCCGCCCGCATCCTGGAGGAGTTGAAGAAGAACGGAGCTACCCATGTGGTCTGGCTGCCGGACAGCGAGACCAATTTCCTGTACGTGCTGATGCGCGACGATCCGACTCTGGACCTCGTGCCGGTCAGCCGGGAGGGACACGCCTTTTCCACTGCGGCCGGCCTGGCCGCCGGCGGCAAGCGGCCGGTCATCCTTATCCAGAACACGGGCATGATGGAGTCTGGCGACTCCCTGCGCGGCTGGGGCATCGGCATGAACACGCCGGTGGTGATGATGGTGGGCTACCGGGGCTGGACCCGCCACGGAATCATCAACGACACAGCGGCCTTCTACACCGAGCGGTTTCTGCACGCCTTCAACATCAACTACTACCTGGTGGAGTCGGACGAAGACGCCGACCGGATTTCGGTGGCCTTCGCCGAGGCCGCCCGGGAGAGGCGCCCGGTGGCCGTGCTGGTCGGCGACGAGTATCACGGCTTCAACGTGAGCCGGTAGGAAGTGGACGACATGATGAAGACAGCCGAGATGCTGCAAGTTTTCAACAAGCTCCGGGGCGATGCCATCGTGATACCCGGCCGCGGCGGCCGGCACTGGGTGGAGATGAGCGACCAGCCCAGCCGGGACCTCCCCTTGGGCGATCCGGCCATGGGCGGCCACGCATCGTTCGCCCTGGGCCTGGCGCTGGCGTTGCCCGGCCAGCGGGTGGTCCTTTTCGACTCCGAGGGCGACGTACTGATGGGGATGGGGGCGCTGCCCACCATCGGGGAGAAGGCCCCGCAGAACCTGTACCACTTCATGCTGGACAACGGTGTGTACGCCACTACCGGAGGCCAGCCGGTGCCCAACGCCGACGTGATGGCCTACGACGTAGTGGCCCAGGGCTGCGGCTATCCCGCCACCTACTCCATCGACAACCTTGAAGATTTCACAAACCAGATCGAGGAAATCCTGGGCCAACCCGGCCCGGTCTTCGTAGCCTTGAAAATAGACCCCGAGGTCATCAACGAGCCCATCAATGCCCGCCCCCAGTGGCAGCGCAAGACCCGCAATCAGGCCGTAGCTGACATGCAGGCCGAGTTGGGGATTGGTGGGTAACGCCATCGCAGCAAAAATATGGACAGCGTAAACGGCCATATCCAACTCAGCGCCAGCGATCTGGTCAACCACCTTAGCTGCCGTCATTTGACGGCGCTCAACTTCGAGGCGGCCTCCGGGGTACGGGCTGCGCCCCAGAGATGGGACCCTGGGCTCGAGCTGCTCAGACAGCGGGGGCTGGCCCACGAACGCGACTACATTCGCCACCTGGAGGATAGCGGGCTCCAAGCCAAGTACATCTCCGGCGCGGGCGTCGACACTGAATCGGTGACCGCCACCGTTAACGCCATGCGAGCCGGTTACGAGATCATCGTCCAGGGAGCCCTCGCCGAGGGACGGTGGGGCGGACGAGCTGACATCCTGCACCGGGTCGACGTCCCCAGCAAGCTGGGCCATTGGTCCTATGAGGTCACCGACACCAAGCTGGCCCGGGAGACGAAGAGCGGCACCATTCTGCAACTATCGCTGTATTCGGACTTGGTCCAAACGGTGCAGGGAGAGCTTCCGGAATTCATGTACGTGGTGGCTCCGTGGACCGGGTTCGAGGCCCAAGAGTATCGCACCACCGATTTCGCAGCCTACTATCGGCTGGTGCGGGCCGGTCTGGAGTCGGCCATCGACGGCGGCGCCCAAGCCGTTACCTACCCCGACCCCAAGGAACATTGCGACATTTGCCGGTGGAGCAGTCAGTGCGAGGAGCGAAGGCGCAGCGACGACCATCTGTGTCTGGTGGCGAATATCTCGTCCTTGCAGATCGGCGAACTTAAGCAACGTGTCGTGAACACGACCGCGGCCCTCGCCGCAGTCCCATTGCCTTTGCCGTGGAAGCCGGAGCGGGGCGCAGCCGCGAGCTACGAGCGGGTCAGGGAGCAGGCGCGCCTTCAGGTCGCAGGCCGTAATGAAGGCCGCCCGGTGTTCGAGAAGCTGGACCTGGAGCCGGAGACCGGGCTGGCTCTCCTGCCCGAGCCTTCTCCAGGGGACATTTTCTTCGACTTCGAGGGCGATCCCTTTGTCGGTCCAGGCGGCCTGGAGTACCTGTTCGGCTACCTCACCGCCGGTGACGGCGGGAAGTTGCAATACACCGGGCTTTGGGCCATGGATTACGAGGGCGAGAAGCGCAATTTCCAGCGGTTCGTCGACTGGGTGATGGAGCGCTGGCGGCAGTACCCCGGTATGCACATTTATCACTATGCCGCCTACGAGCCCAGCGCGATGAAGCGGTTGATGGGGCGTCACGCCACCCGCGAAGAGGAAGTGGACCAGATGCTGCGGGCCGGACTGTTCGTTGACCTCTACCGGGTCGTTCGGGGTGGGCTGCGGGCCAGCGTCGAGAGTTACTCCATCAAGAAGTTGGAAGAGTTCTTTGGGTTCCAGCGGGATGTTGACCTGCCGGACGCTAACTCGGCGTTGTACGGCGTGTCCGCCGCACTGGAGTTGGGCTATCCCGAGTCCATCCGGGAAGAGGATAAGGAGGCCGTCGAAGGGTACAACCGCGACGATTGCGTTTCCACCTTCCACCTGCGCAACTGGCTGGAGGGCCTACGCGAAGAATTGATCGAAAGCGGGGCCGTTATCGACCGGCCAACCCCGAATAGCGGCGAACCGGCTGACACGCTAAGCGAGCGGCGGGAAAAGTTCCTCGCGCTGGCCGAGCGGATCGCCCGTGACGTACCCGCTGATCCGGAGCAACGAAGCGAGGAGGAGCACGCCTGCTGGATACTGGCCCATCTGCTCGACTGGCACTGGCGGGAGATGAAAGTGGCCTATTGGGAACGATACCGGATGGCTGAGTTAACGGAGGAGGACCTGACGGAAGAACGCGAGGCGATTGCCGGGCTCACGCTCCAGGACCGGGTCGGCGGTACTGCCAAAGCGCCGGTGCACCGCTATCGCTTCGAAGACCAGGAGACCGGTCTGAGGGGTGGTGAGCGCTTGTTCGGCGTCGGCGGTGTCCAGTTTGGCGCTTTGCAGCACATAGACCTGCGGGCGCGTACCGTCGACATCAAGAAGCGAACGGATACCGCCGACGTACACGCCTTGGCTGTCTATGCGTCGGATGTTTTCAATACCGACGAACAAGCCAACTCGCTCTTCAGACTGGGCGAGCAGGTTGTCAGCAGCGGTATCGCCGGGCCGGGCGAGTACGGAGCCGCCCGGGACTTACTTCTGCGGCGGCCTCCTCGCTTGGGTGGTCAGCCCATCCGGCATGGCGGGGAGACCGCGCTGGAAGCCGCTCTGCGCATCGTCCCGCTGTTGCAGTCCGGTGTGCTGCCGATTCAGGGCCCGCCCGGTTCCGGCAAGACCTACACCGGAGCGCGGATGATCGTCGAGTTGGTAAGTCAGGGGAAGCGCGTCGGCATCACCGCCAATAGCCACAAAGTCATCCGCAACCTCATGGACGAGGCGATGAAGGCCGCCGATGAGCGCGGGATCGACGTTCAGGCGGTGCAGCGCTGCCCTCCCGAGGACTTCACGGCAACTCAGAACATCCTGCTCGCCAAGAACAACCCCGAAGTCGGCCAAGCCCTGTCCGACGGCGCCAGGATCATCGGAGGCTCCTCCTGGCTTTGGAGCCGGGATGAAATGGCGGGGACGGTTGACGTGCTATTCGTTGACGAAGCGGCCCAGATGTCCTTGGCCAACGTCTTGGCCGTCTCTCCGGCAGCCGACAGCCTGGTGCTGTTGGGCGACCCGCAACAACTGGACCAGCCGACCAGGGCCGCGCACCCGGACGGCGCCGGACTCTCGGCTCTGGCCTATTTGCTGGACGGGCGCCAGACCATCGAACCGGAGCAGGGCCTGTTTCTCGAAGAGACCTGGCGGCTGCACCCGGACATCTGCGCCTTTACGTCGGAGCTCTTCTACGATAACAAGCTGGGGACGCGGCAAGGCATGGAGAAGCAGCAGGTCGTCTCCGGCGGACCGCTGTCCGGAGTCGGCCTCCGGCTGTTGCCCGTGGTCCACCAAGGGAACCAGAGTTCCTCGGACGAGGAAGCCGACGCGGTGGCCGAATTGTTCAGGCAGCTTACCGGCGGCAATTCCGCCTGGATTGACGACAAGGGCAACACGTGCCCAATTACCGCTGGCGACATGCTGATAATCGCTCCCTACAATGCCCAGGTCGCGAAAATTCTTGACCGGCTGCCGGGCGCCAGGGTGGGATCGGTGGACAAATTTCAGGGCCAGGAAGCGCCGGTGGTGGTCTACTCCATGACCACCTCGACGCCGGAGGAAGCGCCTCACGGTATGGAATTCCTCTACAGCCTGAACCGCCTGAACGTGGCGACTTCCCGGGCGCGTTGCGTGTGCGTTCTCGTGGCTTCCCCGGAGCTGTTCGCCCCCGAATGCCGCACCCCGCGCCAAATGCAACTGGCCAACGCCTTTTGCCGCTACCGCGAGTTGGCCACGGAGATTGCGCTGTGACGCCGCTTCCGGGGTCCGTATTGCCGTAAACCATTCCCTATCGCCACACGGTTTCCCCAGCCTTCGCGAACAGACTATGCTTCCCACACTACCTTTCCGCCCAGCACCGTCAGGATGGGCCGGATTCCTTTCAGGGCGTCCGGCTTGACCGCGCGCGGGTCGGCGTCGACCAGCGTCAGGTCGGCCAGCTTGCCGGGGGTGATGGAGCCTTTGTGGGCGGCCGCGCCTTCGGCCTCGGCGGCGGCGAGGGTGTACATCAGTAGCGCGGTTTCCACCGGCACGGTCCGGGTTTGGAGGCCGCCGTCTCCCAGCGGACGGCCGTCGCGGGTCAGGCCGGTTACGGCGCTGTAGATGGCCGGCCAAGGGTTGGCGTCTATGACCGGCGCGTCGGAGCCGAAGGCCACCGGCACTCCGGCCCGACGCAGCTCCCCCGCCGGGTAGAGGTGAGGTTGGAGTCGTTGCGGCACTTGCTGCCGGTACATGGGCCCGTTCCAGTAGATGAATCCCGGCTGAGTCACGACGGCGGCCCCGCTGCGGCGGATGTGCGCCACCAGTTCCGGGGGGCACTCGGCGCAGTGCTCGATGCGGTCGCGGACGGTCGGGCCGGGGCCGCCGGTTCGGGCGTTGGCCAGGATTTCGGCCGCCGCCGCCACCGCTTCCTGCTCGACACAGTGGACCGCTACGGGGAACCCGGCTTGGTGGGCCAGCCGCACCATTTGGCGCAATTCCTCCAACGAGGGACTCAACGCTCCAGTGGTCAGGGTCAACATAATCTTGACGTGCCCCAATCGCAGCCAACTGCCGCCCGTGCCCCACGTCAGCCCAGCGTCGATGAGTTCTTCCATCCTGGACGACCCGCAGAACATGGTGACCCGGACGGGCAGGGCGTCCGACTCCTGAAGCTCGCGCAGGGTTGTCCAGCGTTGGACGCCGTTATCAGCGCCAGCGTCCTGAAGCGACGTGATCCCGTAGGCTAGGAGTTGATTCGAGGCCGCCCTCACCCCGGCTTCCAGGCTTGCGGGGTCTCTGGTGTTGCCCAGCCGCTCTCTCAGGAAGTCCGCCATGTCCAGCAGCACCCCCGTGGGCTCGCTGGAAGCCGGGTCGCGTTCGATGATCCCCGACACCGGGTCGGCGGTGTTGCGGTGGATGCCGGCGATGCCGAGGGCCAAGCTGTTTAGTACCGTAGCGTGACCGGTCCGGTGGTCCAGCCGCACCGGATGGTGGGGGGCGGCCTCGTCCAAGTCCCAACGGTTGAGCTGCCGTCCTTCAGCTAGGGCAAGTCCGTCGTACCCTTGTCCCCGGAGCCAGGTTCCGGGCGGGACGGCGACGGCGCGGGAACGGACCAGTCCTTGAATCGCCGCGATGGAGGGCGCGTTTTCCGGGCGGCAGTCCAGGTCCTGATGGGTACGGGCCATCGCCAGCAGGTGGCAATGGGCGTCGATCATGCCGGGCAGCAGGGTCAACCCCTGGCAGTCGACGACCGTGGCGTTGCGGGCGGCCACGCTCCGAACTTCCTCAATGCTGCCCACCGACAGCACGCGGTCACCGGCCACAGCGACGGCCCTGGCCTCGGGCCGCGCCGGGTCGACGGTGATCACCCCAGCGTTCAGCAATACGAGGTCGGCGGATGTCCCGGTCTTTGTCGAACCCACGATAACAAAAGCTGTTGGCCCTGTCCCGGGTTACAAGTTGGAACGCATCGAGGATATCGTAGATGCTCCCGGGTCGTCCACCAGCTTGTGCCCTTTCTGGCCAGCGTCACGCTCTACCGGGTGCGGAGGGCGCCGCCCTTGTCCCGGTTTACGGGCTGAAAGCGGCGTCGTGTTGCTCGTCGGCGTGGTAGGAACTGCGGACGAGAGGGCCGGAGGCAACGTGCTTGAATCCGAGGGCCAGCCCGGCGACCCGCAGCTCCTCGAACTCTGCCGGGGTGTAGAAGCGGTCGATGGCGATATGCTTGGCCGAAGGGCGCAGGTATTGACCGATGGTGAGCAGGTCGCAGCCCACTGAGCGCAGGTCGCGCATCGTTTCCAGGAGTTCATCCACCGTTTCGCCCATGCCCACGATGATGCCGGACTTGGTGACGGTGGCCGGGTCGATCTCCTTGGCTTTGGCCAGCAGGTCCAAGGAGAGCCGGTAATCGCCCTTGGGCCGTACCCTGGGGAAAACTCTGGCGGTGGACTCGATGTTGTGGTTCAGCACGGCGGGCCGGGCGTCGATGACCCGCTTGAGCGCGGCCCAGGACCAGGCGAAGTCGGGTATCAGCACCTCCACGCGGCAATCGGGAAGCGCCTCGCGGATCTTGTTGATGCAGGCGGCGAAGATGTAAGCTCCGCCGTCGGGCAGGTCGTCCCGATTGACTGAGGTGATGACGCAGTAACGCAGGCCCATAGTCTTGACTGTTTCGGCCAAGCGGCCCGGCTCCTGAAGGTCTATCCCGACGGGACGGCCGGTGGTCACCGCGCAGTAGTGACAGCGGCGGGTGCAGATGTCGCCCAGAATCATGAAGGTGGCGGTGCCGCGTCCCCAGCACTCCCCGATGTTGGGGCAGTGGGCCTCCTCGCAGACCGTGTGCAACTCCTGCCCGCGCATCAACTCCTTGAGTTCGATGTAGCGGGGGCTGCCCGGCATTTGGACCTTGAGCCAGTCCGGCAGCCGGGGCCGGAGGGCGGCGCGGGCCGTCTCTTCAGGGGCCGACGTTGGGGTAGTCGTGTTGATTGCTTCAGTCATGGGCCTCAATTATAGCAACTGCACCATTCGGGGGTCGACACGGCACTTCTCCGCAGTGATGATGGCGTCGATCTCGGCCACCGCCCGATCCAGGCGTCCGTGTTCGTTCACGACCCGGTAGTCGAAATCGCGCACCTGGGCCATTTCTGCGGCCGCGGTATTCAGCCGCAACTCCAATTCGGCGGGAGACTCGGTCATCCGTTGCGAGAGCCGCTTGGCAAGCTCGTCCATCGACGGCGGCAGCATGAATATGGATAGCGTTTCAGGGGCCATGCGCCGGACGGTGGCGGCCCCTTGCACGTCTATCACCAGGATCACATCCTTGCCCGAATGCAGCGCCAGCCTTACCTGGCTGCGGGGCGCCCCATACCAGCGGCCGTAGACCTCGGCGCACTCCAGGAACTCGTCGCGCTCCCGCATCTTCTGGAAGGTGTCGGCGTCGAGGAAAATGTAGTCTTCGCCGTCCCGCTCACCGGCGCGCATCGGTCGGGTGGTGGCGCTGACCGCGAAATGCCACGGGCGTTCCAGCTTCTTTAGCTCGGTCAAGGCGGCGTCTTTGCCCACTCCCGAGGGGCCGGACAGCACCACCAGCAACGGCGGGGCGAGGCTGGTTTCGGGAATATCAGGCGGCAAGCGAGTCCAGATGCTCCCAGAATTCGGGGTAGGAGACCGAGGCGTCGGCGGCCCCGTGGACCGTGGTGTCGCCTTCCCCCACCAGCCCGGCCACGGCCAGCGCCATAGCCAGCCGGTGGTCGCCGTGGCTCTCGCAGTCGGCCCCGGTCAGGCGTCCGGCGCCCCGGATGACCATTCCGTCCTCCAGGGCCTCGATGTTCGCGCCCAAGCGGCCCAGTTCCCGCACCGTGGTGGCGATGCGGTCCGATTCCTTGACCCGAAGTTCGGCGGCGTCCCGGATGACCGTTTCTCCGTCGGCGAAACAGGCGGCCACGGCCAGAATCGGCACCTCGTCCAGGATGCGGGGAATCATGTCGCCGCCGATTTCGGTGCCCCGCAACTCCCCGGTGGTGACCAAGAGATCGGCCACCGGCTCGCCGCCCTCGGTGCGCTCGTCCAGCAGCCGCAGGCTGTCGCCAGCGCCCATAGCCTGCAAGGCGTCGATGATTCCGGTGCGGCTCGGATTGAGGCCCACACCGCGAATCAGCACCCGCGAGTTGGGGTGGCACAGCCCCGCCACGGCCCAGAAGGCGGCGGAACTGATGTCTCCGGGCACGGCGATGTCCACGCAGTCCAGTTGGGCCGGATGAAGCAACAGGTCGAGGCCGTCTTCCTCCACCGACGCCCCCATCGCCGTCACCATGCGCTCCGTGTGGTCCCGCGACAGGGCCGGTTGGCGGATGATGGTGTCGCCCTGCGCCGACAGCCCGGCCAGCATGATGCACGACTTCACTTGGGCGCTGGCCACCGGCAGGTCGTACTCGATACCCTGTAGGTCGCCGCCCCGCACGACCAGCGGGGCCAGCGAGTCGCCGTTCCGGCCCAGGATCTGGGCCCCCATCAGCTTGAGCGGGTCGACGATCCGCCGCATCGGCCGGGAGCGCAGGGATTGGTCGCCGGTGATCACCGACAGGAACTGTTGGCTGGCCAGCAGCCCCGAAAGCAGGCGCATGGAGGTGCCGCTGTTCCCGGCGTCGAGAATGTCGGCCGGTTCGGTCAACTGCGGCCCGCTGCCGACGACGGTGTACTCGCCCGCCGCGTTGCCCGGTTCGATGACCACGCCCATGCCGTGGAGGCAGGCCATGGTGGACAGCACGTCCTCGCCGTTGGAGAGACCGCGCACCCGCGCCGCGCCCCGGCCCATCGCGTTGAGAATGAGGGAGCGGTGGGATATGGACTTGTCGCCGGGCACGGACAGGCCGCCGACCAGGGCGGCGGGCCGGGTCACCGTCCGGCTATCGCTTGCTGCGGTCACCGTCCCTCTGTCCCCCGCCGAAGAAGCGGCGCTGGGCTTCCATTCCCTTCCGGCCGAGGAGCATCTCGCCCATGCTTTCGCCGAAGGTTGGAATTTCGGTGGCCGGAGACCTCATCCGGGCCGACGGCGACACCACCCCGGCCAGCCAGCGCGACCGCTCGGTCGATGCGTGCTCGAACACCTGTTGCACGGTCTCCGGGTCGGGGTCTTCCTCGTCGTTGAGAATGTTCCGTATCTCGTAGAGCTCGCGGATGAAGGAATCGATCCAACTGACGATGTGGCCGCGGTTGGTGATGGAGATGTCCCGGTGCATGATGGCGTCGCCCGAGGCCAGCCGGGACAGGTCGTGGAAACCGGAGGAGGCCAGTTGGGCGATGTCCTCCCAGTTCGCGCTCTTGGACGCGGTCTCCATCAAGGCCACCGACATCACGAAGGGAAGGTGGCTCACCGCCGCGACGAAGCTGTCGTGTTCGTCGGCGTTGATGAAGTAGGGCTTGGCGCCCACCGCCTCGGCCATAGTTGTAACGGTGGACACAGCCTGCTGGTCGGCGTAGGGACCCGCGACCACGCAGTAGGGCTTGCCGTTGAAGAGGTCGGACGAGGCGTTTTCCGGCCCCGGCGTCTCCCGGCCCGCCATTGGGTGCCCGCCGACGAAGCGCACCTGTTTGGGCAGCAGTTCCTCGGCCCACTCGGCCACGACGCGCTTGGAACTGCCCACGTCGGTCAGCACGGCGCCTTCCTGAAGCTGAGGCCCCAACGTTTCCATGAGGTCGTGCATGGCCATGACCGGAGTGGCCAAGACCACCACGTCCGCGCCGTCGATGGTCGGGGCGAGGCGTCCTTCTATCTTGTGGAAGCCGCCCTTCTTCTGCGCCCCGGTGCGGGCTGAACTATCGAAGTCGGTGCCCACAATTTCCAGGTTGCGAAGCTGGGACTGCCGGAGGGCAAGGCCCAAGGAAGTGCCGATTAAGCCCGTGCCGATTATCGCTATCTTGGCCAAGTCGGCCTCCCGAGACCGGAATACCGGGTTAGAGGACTATCTTACACCATGCGAGCGCGTTCGGGGAATCGGGGGATTAAATACAGAGCGCACAGAGGCCACTGAGATTCATCTGGTATTTTTCTGCTTCGATGGCTTCTTGAGGAGCCCGCCTATTTAGAGCGAGGACAGCGCTTCTTCCGCGACTGCGGTGGTTACGACTTTGGCGTAGGGCTGGCGTTCGCGGCACATTCCCGCCGCCAGCAGGATGTCGTGGAGGTTCTCGTACTCCGGCTGGCCCAAGACCGGGTCGGCGGGCCATTGCTCTTGGGCTTTGTACCGGGCGATGGACGCCGCCAATACCCCGGCGGACGTACCGGGAAAGAACTCGGCGACGGCCGCGGCGATGTCGGCCGGGTCGCTGGACGCGAGCCATCGCAGGGCGCGCGCGAAGCCCAGCGTAAACCGGGCCGTCGTGTCCGCGCGGCTCTCCAGGAACCGGTGGGTCGCGGCGAACGAGCTATAGGCCAAGTGGCCGTTCTCCGGCCCCAAGGCCGCCAGCAGGTGACCCGCGCCGTCGGCAATCAACTGCTCGACCACCGGCTCGGCGACGTGGACGTACTCCGCGCGGCCCTCCCGGAACGCCGTTGTCGCATCTCCCAGAGACAGGCCGGTCATCAAGTCCAAGTCCGTCGGCTCCATGCCGTGGCGGCGCAGCGCGTATTGGAACGAGGCCCAAGGCATGGGCGAGAAGCCCACGGGTATCACCCTCGCGCCGCGCAAAGACTCCCAATTGAAGGTTTCCTGGGGCTGGCTGCCCAGGATGAAGAAGCCGTCCCGCGAGTTAATCTTGGCGAAGTGCAACGGCACCGTTTCCGCGCCCCAGTCGGAAGCGATGATGGAGCGCATAATCCCGCTCTGCACGATGTCGGCCGCGTCGTGATGCAACGCGCTCAACGGATGGGAAAACTGCGGCGGGCAGGTGCTGAACGAAACATCCAGCCCCTCATTCTCCAGGAACCCGCCCGCCACCGAAACGTAAATCGGCGTGTAGAAAAGAGACCGCCAAGTCTCCATCAACCGCAACGGCTGTCTGCCGGTAGCCACGGCTTACCCCTCCAGGAAGGGCATCAGGGCGCCCAAGAAGCCTTCGGGGTCTTCGACCTGGGGGATGTGGCCGATGCCGGGGAGCACGACTTTCTGGGCGCTGACGATGTTGTTGTGCAACAACTCTTCGCCGTCCCATCGCAGGCGGTCGACTTCGCCGTAGAGCACCATCGTGGCCGACGCCTTGATCAGCGGCAGCCGGGACATGAGGTCGTAGTAGGACAGCGATTCCATCAGGTTGCGCACCCAAAGGCCGGCCTGGGCCCGGCTGGCGTTGTTCCGGTCCACCCATTCCTGCTGCGGCTCGGCGAAGGTGGTGCCTTCTTTAAGCTCCTGGAGCGTTCGGGTCTTGGGCAGGCCGTTCTCGTCGTACTGGGCCATGGTGTCTTTGAGGCGGTCGGGGGCGGTGAAAGGGCTCCATACCGGGCAGCCCACCAACACCAGCTTGTCCACCCGCTCCGGGAAGCTGGCGGCGGTCTCGGTGGCCAGCACCGCGCCCACCGAGTTGCCCACGTAGTGGGCCCGGTGGATGTTCAGGACCTGACAGGCATGGTCCAGGGCGTTGGCATAGTCGGGCATGTTGAAGTGACGCCCCGGCTTGTCGGAGTCGCCATGCCCCAGCATGTCGAAGGCGTAACAGGTGTAGTTCTGGGCCACCGAGTCGATGATGTATTCCCAAGTCCAAACGGAGGTGCCCAACGGATGCAGGAACACCACCGGATACCCTTCGCCCTTCTTGACGAAGTGCATGTTTCCTTCGGGGGTGGGCACGCTGTCGGTTAGGTCGCGGCGCACGAACATGAGGGCCTCCTGTAGGCGTGATTTTAGTGGATTTCCGAATTACCAGTGACGGCAGTAGGGCCGGGCTCCCAAGCCGACCTCGATTTTGGCGGCTAATTTTCCGATTGCAGGCGACGCAATTCTTCCCGGAGCCGTTCATTCTCCGAGCGGGCAGCGTCCCGCTCCGCTTCGAGGACAGCCCGCTCGACTTCGGCAGCGGACATCTGCTGTTGCCAGTTCTCCAGGTAGGCGCCCGTCTTGGGGTCGTAGAGCCGGGGCCAGCCTTCGTCCCAGGACAGACTTAGCTCCAGCACCTCGCTGTACCCCTTCAGGATGCCGTCGGGTTCGGTGGTCAACTCTACCGGCCGGTATACATCGTTGACCAAGCGCCCTCCGGCCAGCGGCTCTCCGTGATACCGTCCTCCCGTCGGGTCGAACCGCCAATACTCCGGGACGCCGATTTGAGCGTAGACGCCGGGTTTCCGGTTGACATCCACGCGGCTAGTGCCTTCCGAGGCGATTTCCAATACCCAGTCCGGCGGCTTCCCCACTTCCCAAGGCAGGTAGAGCTTGCGCGGACGGATGGCCGCAGCGTCGACGCCGAAGGCAATGTACACGTCCGGGGCTGCACGAACGTTGAGGTTGCGAGGGTCGTAGCAGATGTTGGTCTCCCGGTCGAGAAACACGTCAGGCCGACGGCCGAAGTCGGTGAAGCGGGCGAAGAGGAGGTTAAGGACTTCATTCAGTTCGCTGTTTTGTTCCATGGAGTCGGGAGGCGGGTCCGTCTCGTTGGGATCGAAGTCCAGGCTGGCGTAGTCGATGTCGCCCTGCCGCCGGTAGGGCAGCATCTTGAGCGCGGTTGTCGCATCGATAGTCATCGCTGGCCTCGGATGGCGCGGAGTGTTGCTACGGCAAGAGTATAGCAAAGGCCCGGTTTCAGCGTCGAGAACGTCCGGAGGCTTGAAACGGCGTAGGGCGTTTGGTTTGACCTTTGTAGGGGGGTGTGACAGAATCAACTCGGTATCTTCTTTCCCCTCTCTCAAGGGAGTGGCCGGGGTCGAGGGCAGTTGGCGAGGCGGTTTTTATGATGCGTGAGCCGACTTGGACCAGGGACAGGCTGCGGCGTTTGGTCCAGCGGGAGATCGGCGACTACCGCATTATCGTTGTTTCCAACCGGCAGCCCTACGTCCACGAGCTGGTAGACGGCGAGCTCCGTTGCAACACCCCCGCTGGCGGCGTGACCACCGCTATTGACCCGCTGATGCAGGAGTGCGCCGGTACCTGGGTGGCCCACGGCAGCGGCAGCGGCGACTCCCACGCCGTCGACGAGAACAACCGTGTCATGGTGCCCCCGGACCATCCCGCCTACACCCTGCGCCTGGTCTGGCTTACCGAGGAGGAGCAACGCGGCTACTACTACGGTCTCTCCAACGAGGGTCTGTGGCCCCTGTGCCACAACGCCTACATCGAGCCGACCTTCAATGAGAGCGACTGGAGCGCCTACCGGAAGGTCAACGGCGAATTCGCCCGCCACGTCATGGAAGAGATAGACGGCAGGCCCGCGGCCGTCTTTATCCAAGACTACCATCTGGGCCTTCTGCCCCGGATGCTCCGGGAGGCCGAGCCCGACGTCATAACCGGCCAGTTCTGGCACATTCCTTGGCCCACCTACGAGATCTTCCGCATCTGCCCTTGGCAGGACGAGTTGCTGGACGGCCTCTTGGGCAACGACATGCTGGGCTTCCACCTCGGCGACCACTGCAACAATTTCATCGAGGCGGCGGCGCGCATCCTGGGAAGCCCTGTGGACCAGGATTACAGCCTGGTCTATCACCGGGATGAGCCGACGCTGGTCCGCCCCTTCCCCATCAGCGTGGACTTCGACGGCATCGAAGCCGAGGCCCGCAGCGCGGAGGTCGCCGATGAGATGGACCGCATCTCCTCGGAGTGGGGGCTGGAGGGCAAAATCGTCGGCCTCGGCATCGACCGTATCGACTACACCAAGGGCATTCCCCACCGGATACGGGCCATCGGACGCTTCCTGGAAAAGAACCCCCAATACGTCGGCGAGGTTGTGTTCGTGCAGGCCGGAGTGATGAGCCGCACCAACATCAGCGCCTACCAGCAGTTGGGCGAGCAAATCGACGTCCTGCTGAAGGAAATCAACGGCCGGTTCGCCACCGACAATTGGCAGCCCATACTCTATATGCCGACTGACTTGCCCTCGGTCACGCTGATGGCGTTGCGCCGCTTGGCCCGCTTTTGCGTGGTCAGTTCTCTGCACGACGGCATGAACCTGGTGGCCAAGGAATACGTGGCCAGCCGCTACGACAACGACGGGGTACTCATCCTGAGTCCGTTCACCGGGGCGGCCTTGGAGTTGACCGACGCGGTGATCGTCAACCCCTACGCGGTGGAGCAATTCGCCGATGCCATTTCGGCCGCGGTGGAAATGCCCCGCCAAGCGAGGCAGACCCGGATGGCCGGGATGAGGTCGGTGGTCCAAGAAAACAACATCTTCAAATGGGCGGCCCGCTCCCTGGTGGACATGATGCAGGGCGGCCGCCGCGCCCGCCGGCCCATAAGCAGCAGCTTCTAACCGCTTCGCTACACGCTCCCGATAATCTCCCAAGAGACACGCTTTGGCCCACTTGCTGAACGTTTGGCCTTCCGTTAGCTCCCGGTTGCGCCGCGAGGAGCGGGTGTTGCTCCTGTTCGACTACGACGGCACTCTCACGCCGATTGTTGCCCGGCCCGAGGACGCTGTGCTGGACGCGGATGTCCGCGAGTCTCTGAAAGCCTTGGCGGCCCAAGAGCGCTACGTCGTCGGCATGGTCAGCGGTCGGGGCTTGAAGGACCTGGAGGAACGGGCCGCCGTGCCCGGCTTGGTCTACGCCGGAAACCACGGGCTGGAAATCCGGGGGCCGGGCATGGACTTCGTGCATCCCGGCGCAGCTGCGGCGGATGCCTTGGGGCAAGTTGGACTCGCGCTGGAGCGAGAGCTGGGCGATGTGCCCGGCGCTCAGGTGGAACACAAGGGACTCAGCCTCACCGTCCACTACCGGAACGTCCCTGCGGAGTTGGCGGGAATGGTCGAGCGTACCGCGGTGGCCGCCGCCGCCCCGTTCGTCGAGCGCGGCGAGCTAAAGACTACGCGGGGGAAGATGGTCGTGGAAGTTCGGCCGGGCGTCGATTGGGACAAGGGCAAGGCCATCGCCATGATCAGGGAGTCTTTTCCCGATGCTCCCTACCCGGTCTATTTCGGAGACGACCGCACCGACGAGGACGGCTTCAAGGTGGTGCAAGACTTGAACGGACTGGCCGTGTTCGTGGGCACGCCCCGCGACGGCACCACCGCCCTGCACCAATTGGAGTCGCCCGCCGAAGTGGCCCATGTGTTGCAGATGCTTCTGGCCCTCTAGCGCCGGAAACTCTAGTGTCGGGGTTGGCCGGACCGGTGGTTCAGGCCCCCAGACGCTCCACCTCGTTGAGCTTGTCGAGCCGGCGTTGGAACCGTGCTTCGGGTTGGAAGCCCGCTCCGAGGAAGGCGTCGAGCACTTCTTGGGCCTGCTCCGGGCCGATGACGCGCCCGCCGAGGCAAATGACGTTCATGTCGTCGTGCTCCACTCCCTGCCGGGCGGTATAGGTGTCGTGGCAGAGGCAGGCCCGCACCCCGCGCACCTTGTTGGCGGTGATGCAGGCCCCCACGCCGCTGCCGCAGAAGATGACCCCTCGCTCGGCCAGACCGTCGGTCAGGGAACGGGCCACTGAGGCGGCGAAGTCGGGGTAGTCGTCGTCGGGGTCCAATGAATGTGCGCCGAGGTCCAGCACTTCGTGGCCGCAGGACTCGAGCCACGGGACCAACTGTTGCTTCAACTCGAACCCAGCGTGGTCGGCTCCCACAGCCAACTTCATGCCTATAGCCCCCTGAATCCTAGCCTGGAATACTCATGCGCCCGCCTGGATGCCTCAAGAATACTGTTAGTTGCAAGCAGGCGCAAGAACCGCGGGCCGGGGCCCAAGGTTCCGCTTTAATTAGGTTTGCGATTGTAGTGTTACAATCCATTGGTGAGGATGTGGAGAGATTTACAGGAGGCGATGTACCGTGTAGTGCTGGCGGCAATCACGTTCTTGGTATCTCTATTGATTTCAGGGATACTGGTTGGGTCAGGCATTGCATTGGAAGCGTTGGTTAGCCTTTCTATTGGAGACGGGTCTAAATCTCAGGAAATTATCGAGTTCGTGCTGGATGTATCGTTGGTTGGCAGCGCTGTGGTTGTCTCCGTCTGCGGGGCTATTGTCGTTGCGGGGGAGGCAATAAGGTCCACCACCGTCTTCCTATCTCGCACGAAGGACTGATAAATGTTCAGTCGAGTTTGGACAACTGCGAAAAAGGCGAGCCCCATTGACCTTCGTTTAGTCGTCTATGGTCTTGTCGCCGGACTCATTCTTGGGTCGCTCAGATTGGGCGATTCGACGGAGGAGGCAACGGCCATAGGGATTGCCGCGTTTATTGAGATTAGCGTTGGAATCTGGCTGGGAACGAAACTATCGCTTTTGGTGTTGTTCCTCGTCGAGAAACGGCTTACCGTAATCGCAGACCGACTATCCGCATTGGAATCACGGCTTGCGCCTATCAGTCAAGTAATTCGAGGCCACGAGACTAATCGGACGGACAAGTCGACCGGGATGCACATTGTCAAGCTCTGCGTCAACATCGCCCCGCTCGGCATATTGCTGTTCACGGTGGGCGCCATGACAGCGATCATTGATTTCCGGGTAGACATCCATTCGGCGGTGATTTATTTCCCGGTCTTAGCGACAGGAGCCGGTCTGGCATCTCTGGGACTTGCTGGTCAATTCATCTTCCTGTGGCAGACGGAACGCAGGGTAACCCGCGCGGAGCGGCGCTCAGATTTGATCACCTCAACCGATCCATTTATCTTGGATACCAAGCAACTTGGCAGGACGTTTAACCGCACTCAATCCCTTGTATGCCGGTTCGCAGGGGAGAGGGTCGCGGGATAAGGGCAACGCTACGAGTCGGTAGTAGGCATGGAGCGCCCGCGCTCACGCGCGCGCCAATCCGACATCCGATAACTATAGTGTGTTAAAATGCCAGCGCTCTGTCCTTACGCCCGGGTGTATTCAGACGGCCGCGTTCATAATGAGAAAGACCGGCCCGGATTGGCGGATGATCAAAGCTATTTCCTTCGATTTCTACAATACGCTGGTCAAGTTCTGGCCCGATTTGGACGAGATCCAGCAGTCGGCCTGCCGCGAGTATGGAATCAACGTGTCCAAAGAGGGCCTGAACCGCGGCTATTCCGTCGCGGACGTCTATTTCAACCGGGCCAACGAGGAGGAGCCGCTGTCCCTCCGGTCGGCCGAGCGGCGGCTGGAGTTCTTCGGCGAATACGAGCAGATAATCCTGAAGAATGCCGGTGTGCCGGTGTCCCGCGACCTGGCCACCCAGATTTGGCAGATGGCCATTAGCGTTCCCAAGGACTTTCAGCCTTTCGACGACGCTATTCCAGTGCTGGCCGAACTGCGGGAAATGGGCTACCGGCTGGGCGTGATCTCCAACCTGCGGCGGGACATGGACCAGCTTTGCCGACAGGTCGGCTTGGGGGAGTACCTGGACTTCTGCGTTTCCGCTGATCAAGCGGGCTCGGAAAAGCCGCACTCGCCGATATTCCTGGCCGCCCTGAAGCTGAGCGAGACCTCGCCCAAGGAGTCGCTCCACGTCGGCGACCAATATCGCTCCGACGTGCTGGGCGCGCGGGCGGTGGGAATGCACTCGGTCCTGCTTGACCGCGGCGGCTGGCAGGATAGCGTGGCCGACTGCCCCAAAATCTCCAGCCTTAGCGAACTAACCCGCCTGCTGGACGGGCTTCGATAGAGAGAAGCGAGGGAGAAGCGCGATGAGTGAGAACGGGGAAACCCAGAACGGGCATAGCCACGACGATCCGGTGCGGGTGGCAGTCTGGTACGACTACATTTGACCCTGGTGCTATATCGGCCTGGAGCGGGTCGACAAGCTGGCCAAAGAATTCGACATTGCGGTTGAGGGCCGGGCCTATCTGTTGCGCCCGGACACCCCCAAGGAGGGCGCCGAACGTCCCGCCCGCCCGGGGGAGACCGACGATGAGCTGGGGGAGCCGTTGCGCAGCCAGGCCCGGGACTCCGCCCTAATCATGCGGCCGCCGGGCCGGACACCCAACACCCTCTTTTCTCTGGAGGCCACCGAGTACGCCCAGCAGCACGGCAAGTTCATGGAATTCCACCACGCGGCGTACAAGGCGTTCTGGGAAGACCGGAGGGACATCGGGGAGGTCGGGGTCTTGGCGGAGATCGCCGACAGCGTCGACCTCGACGGCGCGGACATGGTCAAAAGCCTGGAGGAACGGGTCTACTCCTCCACGGTTATGGCCCAGTACCGAGAGGCGTTGCAGTACGGGATCAACGGCATTCCTACGTTCCTGGTGGGGAACCTGTTGTTCACCGGCGCCCACCCCTACGAGATCTTCAAGCAGGCGATGGACCGCTACCGAAGCTCGCAGTAGCGCTTGCGGTTAGCCCGTCATTCCGGTGGCCCGGACCAGAAGCACCGGGGCGCCGGACTGGCGCACCACCCGCTCGGCGACGCTGCCCAACACCAACCGCCCCACGCCGGAGCGGCCGTGGGTAGTCATCGCCACCAGCCGGTGGGGGCTTTCGGTAGCCAGGTCGATGATGCACTCGGCGGGCGCTCCATGAAGCAGGCGCCCCTCGACTGAGGCCACGCCTTCGGACTGCAATCGTTGGCTAACCAGGTCCAGGTATGCCTGCGCTTCGGCGTCGACTTCGGCGGCGAAGGACTCGTAGGGCGGGATCCTCGGCGGAGCGTCCAAAGGCCCGACCGCCATAGCCCGGTAGTACTCTGCCGAAGAGGGCGTAACCCTGGCCAGGGCGACCGGCAGGGCCAATTCTTTAGCCACGCAGGCCGCATGGGGCAGGGCCTGTTCGGCCAGTTCCGAGCCGTCCACCGGGACCACCATTCCTTCCAAACCGCCGTCGGCCGGTGCGGACTCGGGGCTGTCGGCCTGTTGAGTCGAGCGGATGATCAGCAGCGGGTGGGAGGTCAGGTGCAGCACCTTGTCGGTCACGCTGCCCAGCCACCAGCGGGCCAGCCCGGCCCTTCCGTGGCTGGCCATGGCGATAAGCGTGCCGTTGTCCTTCTCCGCTTCCTCCACGATCATCATGGCGGGGTCGCCTTGGGGGGTTACGTGGGAGACGTCTATGCCTTCGCCGCGCAGCCGCTCCGAGACCGCTTCCAAGTACTCCTCGGCATGACCGATGCGGTGTTCGGCAGTCTCGTGATCGTGAATCATGGGGTTAAGTTGGCGGACGATGCTGGGGTGCGACGGTTCCACCACCAGAGCCAGGGTCAGGGGCAAGGAGAGCCCGGCGGCCAATGAACTTGCGTAGGGTAGCACCTTCTCGGCGGTATCGGACCCGTCCAGCGAAACTAGAATCCTCGTGTACATTCCGGGTTGGGCCTCCCTGATTTCTTTACTCTGGACGCGGCGGCTTTGATCTGTCCAGCCGACGGCCCGTCTAGTCGTCGGCGGGCGAGGGGTTCGGGTTGAGGCCGCCGTCGGCCACGGGTCCGGGCGCTTCGTCCAGCGTAGGTCGGCCGCCGAGGGCGCGGCTCCGCAACGCAGTAGCGGCCTGCGCCGCATTCGAGGCCGTGGGGGCCGGTATGGCCGGGGCGCCGTTTTGGCCCAGCCCATAGTTCACCGCGTAGAGCCGGGCGTAGACGCCGCCGAGGGCCAGCAGGTCCTCGTGGTTGCCCTGCTCCACCAGGCGGCCTTGGTCCAGCACCACGATCTTGTCGGCGTTGCGCACCGTCGAGAGGCGGTGGGCGATTACGATGGACGTGCGTCCTTGCAGCACCCGTCCCAGCGCCCGTTGGATTAGCACTTCGGTGTGCGTGTCGATGTTGGCGGTCGCCTCGTCGAGCACCACGATTCGCGGGTTGCCGATGACGGCGCGGGCGAAGCTGATCAGCTGCCGCTGGCCCACGCTCAGGTTTACGCCCCGCTCGGCCAGGACGGTATCGTAGCCGTTTTCCAGAAGGGTTATAAAGTCGTGGGCTCCCGCCGTCTTGGCCGCGGCCAAGACCTCCACGTCGGTGGCGTCCTCGTGGCAATAGCGAATGTTGTCCGCCACCGTGCCCGAAAACAGGTAGGGTTCTTGCAGCACCATGCTCATTTGGCCGGCCAATGACTTTCGGGTCACGTCGCGGATGTCGTAGCCGTCCACCGTGATCCGGCCCCCGGTAACGTCGGCGAAGCGGTGGACCAGCGTCACCAGCGTGCTCTTGCCCGCACCGGTCGAGCCGACGATGGCGACGTTCTCTCCGGGCCGGATGTGCAGGTCGATGTCGGTCAGCACTTCGGTGCCGGGGACATAGTGGAAGCGGACCTTCTCGAACTTGATCTCGCCTTGAATCTGGGGCAGGTCTTTGGCCCCCTCACGGTCGTCCACCTCCGGCTTCAGGTCGAGCACCTCGAAAATGCGCACACCCGCAGCCATAGCCCGCTGGAGCTGGCTGTATTGCATGGTCAGGTGGCGGATCGGCTCGAAGAAGCGCTGGATCCACAAGGCGAACGCCACCAGCACACCCCACTCAACCTGGCCTCCCTTGGCCATGACCCCGCCGGCCAGAACCACGCCGAAACCCATGCCGATGCCGATCAATACCTCGACCGCAGGCTGAAGGGCTCCGGAGAAGCGGCTGGCCTCCAGGTTGGCGTCGAGGTGCTCGGTGTTAAGCTTGTCGAAGTGGGCCAGGTTGGCGTCCTGTCGGTTGAAGCTCTCGACCACCCGAATGCCCGTGATGTTCTGGTTGTATTCGCCGTTGACCATCGCAATGGCCCGGCGGATGCGCATGAACGAATGGCGGGCGAACTTCTGCCAATAGGCCAGGATGAAGAACAGAATCGGCACGATGCTGAGACTAAGCAGCGCCAACTGCCAATCTATTATCAGCATGGCGACAATGATCCCGACCAAGCTCAGCAGGTCGGACAGGCTCTGGACGATGAGCTCGAAGG
The DNA here is from genome assembly GCA_965197575.1 of Dehalococcoidia bacterium. Classification (GTDB taxonomy): domain Bacteria; phylum Chloroflexota; class Dehalococcoidia; order Lucifugimonadales; family UBA3495; genus VXOI01. The sequence goes on along the minus strand of OZ240214.1, from coordinate 1,970,681 downwards.
ACTCTTGCAGTTGCAGCACGTCGCTCTGGCTGCGCGACATGATCCGGCCCACCGGCGTGCGGTGGAAAAACGACGGCGACAACTCCTGAAGGTGGTTGAACATACGAGTGCGGAGGGAGTAGAGAATTCCCTGCCCCACTCTGGGCATGTACACGAATTGCACGTAGTTGGCCCCGAAGTGGACAAGAGTGGTCGCCAGGAACGCCAGCCCGATTATGTGCAGCCGCCCAACCTCGCCGGAGTTGATGGCCCAGTTGATGCCGAGCATGATGAGCAAGGGAATCGCGACGGTCCCGCCAGTGTAGACCAGTACCGCCCCGATGGCGATGAGCGCGTCCCGCTTGTAGGGCAGGATATAGGTCATCAGCCGGAGGACCACCTTGTGATCATAGATCTTGCCGACGATAGCATCGTCGGTGAGGTTGTCCATGTTGACGGTCCGCATACCGCCCGCGTTGAGGCCGCGCATGTTCCCCATCATGCCGCCGAATCCGCCTCCGCTTGGTCCGCCTGTCCTCATCTAACAATCACCTCCGGGTCCGGCTGCCAAGGCTACGTCGAGCATCAACTCCTCTTGGGGCTGCAATTGGAGGTCGAAGATGTCGCGGTAGACTCCGCCGGCTGCGTAAAGCTGCTCGTGGGTGCCCTGCTCCACGATCCGGCCCTTTTCCAGCACCACGATGTGATGGGCCTCCCGTACCGTGCTGAGCCGGTGGGCAACCACGAAGGTCGTGCGCCCCTTCATCACTTCGACCATCGCTTGGTGGATGAGGCGCTCGGTCTGCACGTCCACGCTGGACGTAGAGTCGTCGAGGATCAGGATTGGCGGGTCGATGAGCACGCTGCGAGCGATGGACAACCTCTGCCGCTGTCCGCCCGAAAGCGTGGCGCCGCGCTCGCCCACCCAAGTGTCATAGCCGTCGGGCAGGCTGGCGATATGGTCGTGAAGCTGCGCTACCTTGGCCGCTTGAGTCACGTCGTCCAGGGTGGCGTCGGACTTGCCGTAAGCGATGTTGTCCTTGATGGTCGCGCTGAACAGGAAGACGTCCTGCTGCACTATGCCCACGTTGCGCCGCAGCGAGTCCAGCGATAACTCGCGGATGTCCTGCTCGTCGATGGTGATGCGGCCGGAGTCGACTTCGTAGAACCGGGGCAGCAGATTGGCGATGGTGCTCTTGCCGCTGCCGGGCGCGCCCAGGATGGCGGTGACCTGGTCCTTCTCGGCCGAGATGTCGACATTGCTCAGGGCCGGCAGCCTGGGGTCGTAACCGAACGAAACGTTTTCGAACCGGACTCTCCCGTCGGCCCGGCCGAGGACGGTCGGATCCGCTTTCTCCAGCACCGGAGAGTCGGCGTCCAGCACTTCGAAGAGGCGCTTGCCGGAGGAGATGGCCCTGGAAAAGCTGTTGATGATGAAGGCGGACATCCGGATTGGGAAGGTGAGCTGGTTCATGTACAGGACGAACTTGGTCAGATCGCCGGCGGTCAGGTCTCCCCGCAGCACCTCCCATCCCCCATACCAAAGGATGAGGCCCAAGGCGGCGGTGAAGTACAGGGTCATCCAGGCGCTGTTGGTCCCCTGCAACCGCTCCGACTCGAAGTAGTCCTCCCGTAGCTCTCGCGCTTTGCGGTCGTACTTGCGTTTCTCGTAGTCCTCGGAGGCGAAGGCTTTGACCACGTGAATGCCGACCAGGTTTTCCTGGAGGACGGTCACCGTCTCGCCCATCTTTTCCTGCACCCGCGTCCACATCTCGCGCAGGCGGCCCATGACCAAGGTCGAACGCACGACGATGAAGGGTACGAAAGCCAGGCTGATCAGGGTGAGTTCCCAGTTCAGGTAGACCAGGATCGCCAGCAGGGCAACAGTCCGGGCCACCACTTCCAAGGACCGCACCAAGCCCATGTTGACGTAGCGCCGGATGGCCTCGACGTCGGCCGTCGCCCGGGACATCAGGTCGCCGGTGTGTTCGCGGTCGTGGTAGGCGAAACTCAGGTGCTGGAGCTTGTCGTAGAACTCGTTGCGGAGAACGTAAGAGACTTTCTGGGACAGGGAGTCGGTCGCGTAGGTGCGCGCAAAGTCGAAGAACCCGCGGAAGAGGCTAGCCACCAACAGGGCCACGGCGAACCAGACCAGGATACTGGTGGCGGGGTTTTTCCCGAATATCTGGCCGGTTTCCTCGTCAATCCCGATGAGGCTGTCAATGGATTCGCCGAAGATGTGGGGTATGAGCAGAGAACACCCGATGGCGGCGAAGAAGCTCAGGTATGCCAGAATCAGGCGGGTGCGAAACCGCCAGGTGATCCCGTTTATGCGCAGCAGCATATCCATTCAGGCGGCGGGCCTACATCCTCTCCGGCGCGCCCATGCCCATCAGGTCCAGGCAGCGCCGGAACACGATCTGGGCCGACTCGACCAGCTTGAGCCGGGCCAGGGTGGTATCAGCGTCCTCGGCGTGGGCCGAGATAACGCGGCAGCTCTCATAGAAGACGTGGAAGGCGGTGGCCAGGTCCAGGGTGTAGTGGGCTAGGTGATGCGGCTCCAGCGAGCGCGCCATCTGCTCCACCAGCTCCGGCAGGCGCAGCATCGCGCGCACCAAGGCCAACTCGCTGGGGTCGTTGAGCAGCGCCACGTCGCCCCGGCTCCAGTCGATGTTGCGGCTCCGGGCCAGGTCCAGGATGCCCGCGTTCCGGGCGTGGGCGTATTGCACGTAGTAGACCGGGTTTTCCGACGACTCCTTCTTGGCCAGTTCCAGGTCGAATTCCATCTGCGTCGAGGGGGTGCGGGCCAGGAAGAAGTAGCGGCAGGCGTCGCGGCCCACTTCGTCGGCCAACTCCCGCAGCGTAACGAAGTCCCCGGTGCGCTTCGAGGCGCGGACCACCTCGCTGCCGCGTCTGAGGGTGACCATCTGGGCGATCAGGATGGTGAGACGCTCGGGCGGTATGCCCAACGCCTGCACCGCCGCTTTCATGCGAGGCACATGGCCTTGATGGTCCGCGCCCCAAATGTTGACCACCGAGTCGTAGGCGCGGCCCACGAACTTGTTGTAGTGGTAGGCGATGTCGGAGGCGAAGTAGGTTGGCTCGCCGGTGGAGCGCACCACCACGTTGTCCTTTTCATCGCCAAGCATGGTCGACTTGAACCAGAGGGCCTCCTCCCGCTGGGAGAGGTAGTCCTGGTCCCGCAGAGTATCGAGGGCGGCGTCGTACTCCCCTTGCTCGAAGAGCGAACGCTCGCTGAACCAGTTGTCGAAGGCAACCCCGATTTCCGACAGGTCCTCTCGGATGAGGCCGACCATCTTTCCCCGGCTCAGGTCTCCGATGGCGCGGACGGCCTGGTCTTCCGGCTGTTCGAGGAAGCGCCGTCCCTCGGCTTGCGCGATTTCCTGGGCCATCTCGGAGATGTACTCGCCCATGTAGCCGTTGGCCGGCATTTCGGCAGGCTCGCCCATGACTTCCCGGTAGCGGGCCAGCACCGAGCGATAGAAGGCTTCCATTTGGCTGCCGGCGTCATTGACATAATACTCACGGGTAACTTCGTAACCGGCGGCCTCCAGAATGTTGGCCAAGGCGCTGCCCAGCACGGCCCCGCGGGCATGGCCGACGTGTACCGGGCCGGTGGGGTTGACGCTGACGAACTCCACCATCACGCGGCGTCCCTGTCCTAGGTCCGACTCCCCGAACGACGCCCCCGCAGCGCGGACGGCTTCCACCTGCTGCTGGAGCCAATCGTCGTCCAAGTGGAAGTTGATGAACCCCGGAGGCGCGGCGTCCACCCGGCCCACCAGCCCGCTTTCGGGTACGCGGACCACCAGCGCTTGGGCCAGCTCCAAGGGATTGATCCGCGTGGCGCGGGCCAGCCGCAACGGCAGGTTGCACGCGAAGTCCCCGTGCTCCGGGTTGCCGGGACGCTCGATCTGGATGTCCGGCATGGTTTCCAGTTGCATGACGTTATCGCGCCGGGCGGCCTTCACCGCCTCGGCGACCAACTGCCGGACCGTATCAATTGCCAAGGGATTGGGCATTTATGGGATTTCCAGTCTCGTAATCGCCGGGTCAAAAGTAAAAGCGGCACACGCCGCCCCGCTTCCGCAGGCCCAATTCTACCACAAACCGGCCCCTTGCTTCCTATATGTTAAAGGTGAGTTAATCAGCGATCAACGATTCCGAACGGGTGCATAATAAGTTACGAATCTCAACACCTATGGACTCAGATGGACCAGCACGAGCCTGGATTGTATGCCCCGGCAGACGGGCCGGATTCTGCGGACGTAGAATTCAAGTACGAGGAAGACACCGCCGGCCGGTTGATGACTTCGGACTTTCCGGTCGTCAACCGGAACACCACCACGCCCAACGCCCTCGACCAGCTTCGATTGCTGGGGCCAGCCGCCGAGCAGATCAACTCGGTCTTGGTGGTGGACGACGACCGCGTTCCGGTCGGGTCGCTCAGCATCGCCCGCCTCGCGTTGGCCCGCCCCAACGTGACCGTCGGCGACATCATGGACGGCGGCGTCGAGATCGTGACCGCCGACACCGACCAGGAAGAAGCGGCCCGGCTGATGCAGGACTTGGGCTTGGCCGAGCTGCCGGTGTCGGACGGGCAGGGCCGATTGCTGGGCGTGATCCTGGCGGAGGACATACTGGACGTGGTGCAGGAGGAGGCCACCGAGGACATGTTCCGCATCGCCGGGATAGGCGAGGAGCAGGTGCTCGGCCCGCTGGCCGTCTCCCTGCGCAGCCGCCTGCCTTGGCTGGTGATCAACCTGGGCACGGCTTTCCTGGCTGCCGCGGTGATCGGGCTGTTCGAGTCGAACATCGCCCGGGTAGCGGCGCTGGCGGTCTTTCTGCCGGTGGTCGCCGGACAGGGCGGCATCGGCGGGACGCAAACGGTGACGTTGGTGGTGCGGGGCATGGCCTTGGGCGAAGTGCCGCGAAGCCACGGCTTTCGCCTGCTCCGCCGGGAGTTGGCGTTGGGACTGCTGCACGGGGTGGTGCTGGGAGCGATAGTCGCCTTGGTGGCCCTCGCCTGGAAGGGCAGTCCCGTCTTGGGGTTGGTCTTGGGGGCGGCGATGCTGGGGAACATGTTGGTCGCCAGCGTGGCCGGGGCCGGGGTGCCGTTGCTGCTCCGGCAGTTCCGGCAGGACCCGGCGGTGTCGTCGGCAGTGTTCGTAACCACCTTCACGGATGTGATAGGCTTTGCCCTGTTCTTGGGGCTGGCCGCCGCTCTCATGCGATTCTTGGTGTAGCGAGGTTGACATGCCGGGCCGAATAGCACTGGTCGGCGGGGAAGAGTTCCGCGTCGGCTGCGAGGAAATGGACCGGGAACTGATGCGCGCTTCGGGGAAAGACCCAGCGCGGGTGATCGTCATCCCCACGGCGGCCGTCACCGGTCCCGCCAAAGCCGCCAACGACGGCGTGACCCACTTTGCGGCCCTCGGCGGGGCGGCGGAGCAGTTGATGGTGCTGGACAGCGCCCAGGCCAACGACGCTGGGTTCATCGCTCCGGCAGGTGAGACGGACGTAGTCTACTTCACCGGAGGCAACCCCGATCATCTGCTGGCCACGCTTCAAGACTCGGCGCTGTTGCGGGCGCTGACTGACGGGCTGGAGCGCGGGCTGGTCTGGGGAGGTTCGAGCGCCGGGGCTATGGTCATGGGCTCAGTGATGCGGCGGCCCAGTTCCGGCGGCTGGGTTGACGGACTGGGGATAGCTCCCAGCATTGGTGTCCTACCCCACCACGAACGCCGCGACCCAAGGGAGACTCTAGCCGAACTCCAGGCGTCCGCGCCCGCCGGAGTTACCTACTTGGGGATCGACGCCCGGACCGGCGTGCTCGGCGCGCCCAGCGACTGGCGAGTGGTGGGATCAGGCCGAGTCACGGTCTACCGGGCCAACGACTTCGCTGTGTTCGAGTCCGGCGAGTCGTTGCCGCCGGGGTTCTAGCGGCTACTTCCGCCGCTGTCGCAGTTCTTCCCAGACCTGCTCGGGTTTGATGCCGGAGGCGGCCATGAGCACGAGAGTGTGGTAGAGTAGGTCGGCGATTTCGGACGGTATGTTCTCGGTATCGTCCTGCGCCGCGGCCAGGGCGGTCTCGCCTGCCTCCTCGATCACCTTTTGGGCAATCCGGCCCACTCCTTCCTGGAGCAGCTTTGCGGTGTAGCTCCCCTCGGGCAGCTCACGCTGGCGGTCCTGGATCAAGGCGTATAGCTCACCCAGCACGCCCGGACCGGTGTCGGTGTCCTCGTAGCCTTCGGGCAGCCCCTCCAAGGGATTGAAGAAACAGGAAGGCTCGCCGGTGTGGCAGGTCGGGCCGTCCGGGTCCACCTTCAGCAACAGGGTATCCCCGTCGCAGTCGAGCCACGCTTCCCGCAGGTTCAGGTAATTGCCCGAGACCTCGCCCTTGTGCCACAGGTCTTCCCGGCTGCGGCTGTAGAACCATACCTGGATGCCCTCCACCGTGCGCTTGATGGAGCCGGGGTTCATGTAGCCGAGCATCAGCACCCGGCCGGTGTTGATGTCTTGGGCGATGGCCGGGACCAGGCCCTGCTCGTTCAGTTTCACCTTCATTATCGCGCTTCCTTATCACTCTTTCTTGCTGGCGAAATTCCCGGCCAAGAGGGCCGGCAACTCCAAGAGGCTGGAGATTTGGTGGTCCGGGGCGGGCAGTTCCGGGTCCAGCGGACGCCCGTCCCGGTTTATCCAGACCGGGTTGATCCCGACGCCAGCCGCGCCCAAAACGTCCTCGTACTGGCGGTCGCCCACGTAGACCGTTTCAGCGGCGGCGACGCCCAGACTGCGGAGCATCGCCTCGAACAGGCCTGGCAATGGCTTATAGACCCGAGCGGTCTCGGAAGAGAGCACCGCTTCGAACTCCAGGTCCAGGAGGGCCAGGTTGGGCATCAAGTACCCGTTGTCGGCATTGGAGAGAACTGCGGTGCGGTAGTCCGCTTGGACCCGACGCACGGCCTCGGTGGCTTCGGGGTACGGCTTTCGTTGGGCCAGGTCGATGAAGAAGCGCCTGGTCGCGGCGGCGGCGTCTCCGTCGAGGCCCAAGTCCGCGAAGGACGCGCGGAAAGCCCGTTCCCACGCTTCGCGATAGGAGCGGAACGGGCGCGACGGATCGGTGCGGGCCCTGCGGTTCTCCGCGTCCGCCTTCCTGAAATGCTCCCACAGCTTTTCCGGCGTGGTGGCCAGGCCCTGGTCTTCCACGATGGCCCGGAAACTCCGGCGCCAAGTATCGTTCCGGTCCTGCACCAGCGTCTCGTACATGTCGAAGATTACGGCGGTGATCGGGGGCATGGGCGGAGCCGTTCAGTCGAGAGCGGGCGGTCGCGGCCTTACCGGCACGCCCCGCCCGGCGAGGTAGTCTTTGGCCTGGCCGATGGAGTAGGTCCCGAAGTGGAAGATGCTGGCGGCCAGCACGGCGTCGGCCTTGCCTTGGTCCAGCGCCTGGCACAGGTGCTCCAGGTTTCCCGCGCCCCCGCTGGCGATCACCGGAACCGGCACCGCCTCCGACACCGCGCGGGTCAGTTCGATGTCGTACCCTTCTTGGTGGCCGTCGGCGTCCATGCTGGTCAGCAGAATTTCCCCCGACCCCAACTCGACCGCGCGGACGGCCCACTTGACGGCGTCGATGCCCGTGGGGGTGCGTCCGCCCCGGGTGAACACCTCCCATTTGGAGGAGGCGTCGAGAGCCAGGCCGGGGTCTTGGGCGACCGGCTGGCTGGCTGGCGGCGGTCCGTCTCCCACCCGCTTGGCGTCGACGGCCACGACGATACACTGGTTGCCGAACTGGAACGCGCCCTCGCTGACCAGGGACGGCCCGTTGGCGGCGGCGGTGTTCAGGGAAACCTTGTCGGCGCCAGCCTTCAGCATCCGCCGGATGTCCTCGACGCTGCGGATGCCGCCGCCGACGGTTAGGGGGATGAAGACCTGTTCAGACACGCGCCGCACCACGTCAACCATCGTGTCGCGCGAGTCGGAGCTGGCGGTGATGTCCAGGAAGACCAGTTCGTCGCCGCCTTCCTGGTCGTAGATGGAGGCGAGTTCGGCGGGGTCGCCGGCGTCCCGCAACTCCACGAAGCTGACGCCCTTGACGACGCGCCCGGCGTCCACGTCCAGACAGGGAATAATGCGCTTGGTCAACACGCGGGAATTTTAACATGGATGCATCGAATGAACAGGAATTGATTGTCTGGACTGTGATTCGCGGGATGGAATGATGAGCGTGACGACCGAACAATAACCAAAGAAATCCAGTAATTCGAAAAATCACAGCTCAGACATTCAATTCCGGCAATCCGGCGAGGCCATGTTCAGTCCAGGGTCTTTTAATTGTTCCCTCTCCCTGGGGAGAGGGTTCGGGTGAGGGGGGAGTTTCGAGGGAAAACCTCATTTGGGGTATGGAATTTCCGGCTCAATTGCGCGCCTACGTCCACGATTATGCCCTCACCCTAACCCTCTCCCTCTGGGAGAGGAGACTTTTTCTGACAATTAAAAGACCCTGATGCTCAGTCCCCAGCCATTGGCGCGGCCCACCCTCTGCGCTAGAATGGGCCTACTTTTGCGAGGGGGAAAGAAACGATGGCCATTTCATTGGACGAGGCAAACGGGATTGTCGCCGGAGCAATCGCCAAAGCCAGCGAACTTAACATAAAAATCAACGTGGCGGTATGCGACGCTGGCGGCCGGCTTATCGCCTTCAACCGGATGGACGGCGCAATTTGGGCCGGAGTTTACGGCTCCCAAGGCAAGGCGGTGGCCGCCGCAGCCTTCGGACGCACCAGCGGGGCGTTGCAAGCGGGGGCCAGCACACCGATTATTGCCGGGATTCTGGCGGCGGAAGGCGGCCACGGCATCCCCAGCCAGGGCGCGGTGCCCATCGTCCGCAACGGTGTCGTGGAGGGGGCTTGCGGTGTCGGCGGGGGGACCAGCCAGGAAGACGAGGACTGCGCCGCCGCCGGTGTGGCCACGCTAGGGTAGGAACGCGGTCGCCGAAACGGGCGCGCCGCTGCCCCCGGCCAGCCGGAGCACACCGATGACCACTACGGCGCCGGTTGGGGGCAGTCGCTCCAGGTTGGTCAGGTTCTCCAGGACAATGTGGGGCTCGGTGAGCGTCAGCTTGCTCACTGAGTAGTTCCGGTCTACGCCGCAGTCAACCCCGGCGGTGTCGATGCCCAGCCCGGCCGCGCCTCGTTCGTCGATCAACAGCCGGGCCGCATCCAACCCGAACCCTGGAAAGTGGAGCGTTCCGGTTTCGTCCTGCCCCAAGTACGAGACCGGAACGCTCCACCGGCTCGACCAGCCGGTGCATAGCAGGACGAGGCTTCCGGGAAGGACCGGGCCGTGTCCCGCCTCCCACGCCAGCAGCCGAGACGCGGAAAGGCAGTAATCGGCGTTATGCCGGGACTCCTTCCGCACGTCCACCACAACCGTCGGCCTCACCAGGTCTTCCGCCGCGAAGGCGTCCGCGGTTGCGGCGTCGCGGTAGAAGCTGGCTGGTGCCGTCAGGTGGGTGCCCGAGTGTTCCCCCATAGAGAAGCGGCGCAGAAAGTAACCGTCGCGGTCGATCTCCGAGTGAGGCTGGAACTCGACGGCGGGGTCTCCCGGCCATCGAGGGACGGCCGGATGAATCGGGTGGCTGAGCTCCACGATGCCGGAATAACGAATGGACCCACCACAGGCGGGTCCATTGCTTATCCGAAATTCCTCCAATGCCGCTCCTGTCATGCCGGTCTGTGGCCGGAAGAGGGTTCTACCCTGCCCGCCTTCCTGTAATCCCGCAACCGCTCCCCCGGCGCACATTCTGGGCAGCCGCGCCGGACCGCGCAACTGCTCGGTTGGACGCTTGGCTAGACCAGCGTCGGCTGGCGGTTGTCCCAGCCGCGGTTGGGGACTAGCTGGCGCGTCACTTCGCCGTCGATCCACTTCATGGCCGATTGCGGGTCTGCCTGCGCGGCAACAAGCTGCCGCTCCGGCCTGGTCCCGTAGACCGCGCAAACTGCCAACCCTTCGTCCCCGCCCGTCCCATTGTTCCCGTCGATGACGTAGCCCCTGTAGTAAATCCTCATCGGCGCCCTCCTCCGCTGCGGTGAAAGAATGAGTACGTACATATGTTCTAACACATCAAAGGCACAGTCAACGGGCAACTGTCAGTAATTTTGAGAGGCTGTTGGCTGCCTGCGGGACGTGACAGAGGCCGGGAGTGACCGGAGGGTAAAGAGGCGGCTGGGCGTCAGACCCCCCGGCCCGCCGTCACTTCCTGTAGGAACTCGGAGAGGGGGCGCGATTCTTGCGTCGATGAGACCATGTTGCGCACCACCACTTCGCCCTTCTGAATCTCGTCGTCGCCGAGGATCAGGGCGTAGGGGATGTCCAAGGCGTTGGCCTGCCGCATCTGGCCCCGCAGGCCCCGGGAGCCGTTGCTGAGGACAGCGCCCACCCCGGCCCGGCGCAGCTTGACGGCCAACTCCAAGGCCGCGCTCCGGGCGTCGGCGCCGACATTGGCGATCAGGTATCGAGGCGAAGGTTCCTCCGGCACTGGGACTTCTCCCCGCTTCAGGTTCAGGGTCAGCCGCTCGATGCCGGTGGCGAAGCCGATGCCTGGCGTGTCCCGGCCTCCCAATGCGGTGATCAGTCCGTCGTAGCGGCCGCCGCCGCAGATGGTCGACTGGCCGCCCGCCTCGACCGGCTGCACCTCGAACACCGTGCGGGTGTAGTAGTCCAAGCCGCGCACCAAGCGGTGGTCCACTTGATACGGTATCGCCATCCCGTCCAGGTATTGCAGGAGCTTCCCCCAGTGGTCTTGGCAGCCTTCACAGAGAGAGCCAGTGGACTGCGGGGCCTGGTTGCCCAAGGCGTGACAGGTCTCCACCTTGCAGTCCAGCAAGCGCAACGGGTTCCGCTCCAGCCGCTCCCGGCAATCGGGGCAAAGCCGGTCGTGGTGGCCGGAATAGTAGTCGCGGAGCAGGTCGATGTAAGCGGGGCGGCACTCGGCGTCGCCGATGCTGTTGACCAAGAGATTGATCTCGGTGAGTCCCAGGCTGCGCATCAACTCCCAAGCGACCTCGATCACCTCGGCGTCCACCGACGAGTCGGCGTCACCCAGGACCTCGACTCCGAACTGGTGGTGCTGTCTGAAACGCCCCGCCTGGGGCCGCTCGTACCGGAACACCGGGCAGAAATAATACATCCGCACCGGTTGCGGCTGGTTGTGCATCCCGTGTTCCAGGTAGGCCCGACAGACCGGCGCAGTGCCTTCGGGACGCAGGGTGACGCTGTCGCCGCCCCGGTCCTCGAAGGTGTACATCTCCTTCTCTACGATGTCGGTGCCCTCACCGACGGAGCGGACGAACAGGTCGGAGTCTTCGAAGGCCGGAGTGTCTATTCGCCCATACCCGAACCGGTCGGCGATCTCCTTGGCCTTGGACTCGATGTAACGCCAGTATTTTTGCTCGTCAGGCAGGCGGTCGGCGGTGCCCCGAGGCGCTCTAAACACCAAGATTGTTACTCCAGATAGATATGCGTAGCTCCATTATATGTTGGGCCTGCGGAGGTTGGGAACACTTATACTGCCGCCCCGTCCTTCAGCGGCAGCAGCACCGAGTAGATGAGCTGGTGCACCGGGGTGGGTACGCCCGTTTCGCGGCCCAGGCGGACTACCGCTCCGCTCAGGGCTTCCAGCTCCGTGGGGCGGCCGTGCTCGAAGTCGGCGTGCATCGAGTTTTGGAAGTCGGGGAATCCCTCAATGAACTCCAGAGACTGATCAACCAGGCCCGGCGGCAGGTTTACGCCCTTCGCGCGGCCCACGGCGTCAACCTCCCGTAATGCCGCGACGAACAACTCGCGCCCTTCCGGGAAGCCGATGAACCTCTTGATCCGGGTGCGGGCGGCGCTGGTGATACCGGCGACGCAGCTTAGCACCACGAACTTGGACCAGATTACCTGCATCGCGTCTTCGGAGACCTCGGCTTCGATTCCGGCTTCGGTCAGGCAGTCCCGGATGCTCAATGCGCGCTTGCTGATAGTCCCGTCCGGCTCGCCGAGGGTAAGGCGCGGCGTCTGGCCGATGCAGCGCACCACGCCGGGAGCTTCCACCTGCGAGGAAGTCCAGTAAGCGCCGGGGAGAGCGTGGCCGGAGCCCAGTTCCTCCTCAACTTCCTGGTGGCACTGGACGCCGTTCTGCAGAGTCAGGATGGTTGTTTCGGGTCCGGCCAGCGGGCGCAATGCGGGAATGGCGTCTAGGTTGTGGTATGTCTTGACGGTGTACAAGACCAACTCCACCGGCCCCACCTCTGCGGGATTGGACGTGGCTTCTACGGAAACGGTGAATTCATCGTCTTCCCGGAGCAGGCGGATTCCGTGGGCCCGAATGGCGGCGAGGTGTTCGCCCCTGGCAATGAGCGTCACGTCGTTGCCGCCCCTGGCCAGCAGCGCTCCCAGACAACCGCCGACACCCCCGGCCCCCATTACCGCTATGCGCATGACCGCCTAGTCCGCCGCCCTGGTACGTTGCCGGGCGGGTCCGGCGACCAGGAGCACGTAGTCGCGTTCGATTTCAGCGTGGAAGCTCTTCGGCAGGCGCGCCCAATCGTGCGCTTCGATCAGAAACGGGATGTTCGACTCCCGAAAGGCCTCTGCGAGTCGGCCCATCTTGCCCGGTTCGAGAGGTCCCAGCGTCTCGCTCCGCAACACCAGGTCCAGGTCGCTGCCGTCGTGGCTGCGCCCATTGACGCGGCTGCCGAAGGCCCAGACTTCCACGCCCGGGACGTGCTCCTGTAGCAGCGCCTCCACCATCGCCCGGTGCCTTTCGGAGATATGCAGCCGGTCAGCCATTGCCGCCCTCTTGGCCTCCCGATTGAACAACTGACGCAAGCTCTCTGGCGTCGACTATGAAATTCGGCAACAGTTTCAGAGTCGTCTCCGCGAAGCCTTCCCCGTAATCATGGGCGGTGTCGTTGCGGTTGTCGCGATACTCTAACCAACGCTCGCAACTTTCGGAAGACACCAGGCCATGTTTGGCGGCGTGTCGGAATACGTCCTTGAAAGCGAGGCGGTCCGCCTGCATGTTGGTAGAGAAGAAGTCTCTGAGACGCATCCTCAACAGCCGGCCGCTTTGCTCCAAGACCAACTCGAACTCTTTGACGCAGGCCGCCCGATATATGTCGTAGGTAATTTCGTCAGGTTCATACTGTAGCAACTGGCCGAACGCGGTTTCCAGTACATCGATACAGCGGACCAGGTATTCGGCGTTTATGGGCATGGTCGCTCACCGGCAGGACGCTCTAGACCTTGCCTTCTTCGAGGAGCTGTGCCAGGGCTTCCGGGGTGATGCCGCCGATGGAGCAGAGGACTTCGGCGTTGTGCTGGCCCAGCAGGGGTGGCTCTTGGTTGGGCGTTTCGGCGACGCCCGCGAACTTGATGGGCGTGTTGACCGTGCGGAACATACCGCCCAGGTTGTTGCCGCCGTTGATGAACATGCCCCGCGCTTCCAAATGCGGGCATTGGTCGAGGTCGGCCTGGTCTTGGACCATGCCCATCGAATAGCCGATGTCGATCAACTGCTTGGTCACTTCAGCCTTGGGCAGGTCTTTCGACCAAGCCTCGATGGCGGGCACAAAGTTGTTCATGTAGAACTCGCCACTGATGCCCTCGCCCAAGTAGCGCGGGTCCTCGATGAGGTCCTCGCGCCCGATCAGGCGCCACAGGGCCATCCACTTCTCGGCTCCTCCGGCCCCGGCCAACACCACATAACCGTCTTGGGCCTGCAACGCAAGCTGGGCGCTCAACATATTGCCCCGCTCCCGCCCAGCCACCTGGCCGGTGGCCTGGTAGAAGGGCATGGTGCTGGTGGTGTGGGCCACCATGCAGTCGTACATCGACATGTCGATGTATTGGCCCAAGCCGGTGCGGTGGCGGCTTTCCAAGGCCATCATGATTCCCAGAGCCGTCCAGACGCCGGGCACCGAGTCGCCGATGTTGTCGCCGACCATCTGGGGCCCCTCATCGGGGCCGCCGGTGACGGTCATCCACCCGCCCATGCCCTGAACGCAGGGGTTGTTGGCGGGCCAATCGGAATAGGGGCCCGGCGCGGGGCCGTGGGGATCGCCATAGCCGGTCAGGCTGGCGTAGATGAGCCGGGGGTTTATTTCGTTGAGCCGGTCGTAGCCCAGCCCCAATCGCCGGAGCGCTCCCGGACCCCAATTGTCCAGCATCACGTCCGACTCGACGACCATGCGCTCGAAGGCTTCTTTGCACCGGGGGTCGCGGAGGTCTATGGTCACGCTTTTCTTGTTCCGGTTCAGGCCGAGGTAGCGGGCACTCACCCGTTGACCGTTTTCGTCCTCGATGAAAGGACCGTTGGACCGTCCGCGCTCGCCGGTGCCGGGACGTTCGATCTTGATGACCTCGGCGCCCATGTCGGCCAGGATCATGGAGCAGAACGGCCCGGCTACGATGTGGGTCACGTCCAGTACCCGCAGCCCTTCCAGGGGCAGCGGGCGCGTTGCTGGCGATGCCGTCATGGGCTAACTCCCGCCGGGTGAGGTGGGTATTTGCAGGCCGAGGCCCTGCTCGATGAACCGCTTGGCGTTGCGCACGTAGTTGGCGGTGGGGTCTTTCAACCGCTCCGCTTGGGCCGGGCTCAAAGGTCGGATTTGCCCCGGCACGCCGATGACCAGCGAGTCGTCGGGCACATGGCCGCGCACGATAGCCCCAGCGCCGATAAAGACGCGGTCGCCCACGTCGGCGTCCTCCAAGAGCACGGCGTTGACGCCTATGAGCACGTTGCTGCCGACCTTGCCTCCATGCACTACCGCGCCGTGGGTCAGAAGGACGTTGTCGCCCAACTCCAGGTGGTCGTCGGTGTGCAGCACGCAGTTGTCTTGGAGCGAGCAGTTCTTGCCGATGATGATGTCGCCGTAGTCGGCCCGGATTACCGCGCCCGGCCAGACGCTGGAGTTTTCGCCGATCTCGACGTCGCCCACGATGTAGGCGGCCTCGCTGACGAATACCGACGGGTGGATTCTGGGAAACTTGCCGTCAAGCCCACGTATCAATTGGACCTCCGGGCCACACCATTTTTGGCTACCAGAATACACGCCGCTGGCCGGGCGTGCCAGCGGTGGTTAGGCGACTTGGACCTTGTTGACCTCAAGTGACAGTGCGAGCTAGCGGCGTAGTATGAAGCTATGGTATACCTCATGCTTAATTGGACCGCCCCACCATAGAACCAATCTCATCAGGATGTATTAACAGTGCGAGTCCCTCATCCGTTTCCGTACCAAGGGAGCAAGCGTGGTATAGCAAGCGAGATGCTAAGGCATGTTCCTAATGAAGTAGACTGCCTAATTGAGCCGTTTTGCGGGTCTGGGGCGTTATCGATTGCTGCTGCCTCTCGCGGTTTTGCTCGTTCGTTTTGGCTCAATGACATAAATGAGCCGCTGATGGAACTCTGGACTTGGATTTTAGAACGGCCACGGGAGTTAGCCCTCCGGTACGAACAGTTATGGGTTGAACAAGTAAACGATCCAAAAGCGTTCTTTAATCTCATACGTGACGAATTTAACGCCTCGAACAAGCCGCATCATTTCCTATATCTACTAGCTCGCGTCGTCAAAGGGTCCGTGCGGTATGGCTCCGACGGCTCGTTTAATCAAAGCGCCGACAACAGACGATTAGGAATGCGACCGGGAACAATGCGGCAACAGATAATTGGCGTAGCTTCGTTGCTTCAGGGCAAGACTACGCTCTCAGCCTTGGATTTTCGACAAGTCATTTCGATGGCACAAGCAAATGATTTGGTTTACATGGACCCGCCGTACCAGGGGACATCTTTTGGAAGGGATCAGCGTTACCGAATGGGCGTGGCCTACAGTGAGTTTGTGGATGCTCTTTACGGGTTAAACGCAAAAGGCGTCTCATACATTGTTAGTTATGACGGGCAAACCGGCGAGAAAGTCTACGGGAACCCTTTGCCTCATGATCTTGGCTTAAAACGACTCTACATCTCCGCAGGCAGGTCGGCTCAATCCACTTTGCTCGGGAAAGAACTGAACACCATTGAGTCATTGTATCTGTCTAGGGCTTTGGTCAGCAGGTTGAATGAAAAATCAGTTGAAGCACGAGGGTTATACGCATTTCTATGAGCGGTGAATTGCCGTCTGAGTTCCTAGCGTTGCTGGAATCAGTGGTGGCGAGAAGGCCACGCACCGTGATTGACCATATTCTGACGCATGGCCAGATTACTACGGAAGAGTTGCGAGATATATATGGCTATAACCACCCTCCGCGTGCGGTGAGGGATGTTCGGGAACATGGCATTCCAATCGAGACATTTCGAGTTGTTGGTTCCGATGGCCGAAGAATCGCTGCTTACAGGGTTGGAGACCCATCGCAAGTTCGCGCGACACAGTTGTCGGGCAGGACGGCGTTCGCATCTGGAATCAAAGAATCTTTGATCCGGGAACATGGCGCTCGCTGTAATATTTACTTGGAAGAATTCCCTGTTAGGGAACTCCAAATTGATCATCGCATTCCGTTTGAAGTAGCCGGAGATGCTGGAACCTCAGGCAGTACAAACGACTATATGCTGCTCTGCGCATCCGCCAATAGAGCCAAGTCGTGGAGTTGCGAAAACTGTCAGAATTGGCAGGCTAAAGAATTGTCGGTTTGCCAGTCTTGTTATTGTCGGTTTGCCAGTCTTGTTATTGGGCTTTCCCGGAGAATTATAGCCATGCAGCCATGAAGGAGATCAGGAGACTTGACATAATCTGGACAAGTGGCGAATCTGCCGAATACGATGCTATCAGTGAAGCGGCACGACTATCCCAGGAGCCGATGCCGGAGTACGTTAAAGAAGTGCTGCGTAGACATCTTGGCAGGCAGTCCCAGTAGCGATTCTATTCGATTTCAACTGCGTTAGATTGTCCTCAGCAGCATCGGCTATAACCCGAAGATCCCCATCATCCAGGCGACGCTGAAGGAGCAGGCGTAGGACAAGCCGAAGAACTTGACCAGCTTTCCCGAACCCGCCGCGAGCAGGTATTGCCACAACGGGTATCGCAGGGCGCCGGCCGCGATGCCCGCCACGTCGAAGAAGGGGTTGGGTATCGCTGCCATCACGAACAACACCACCCAGCCCCGCCGACGCATCCACGACTCCACCCGCTGGTACAGGCGGCTCTTGTCGATCACGCCGCGCCCGGTGTAGCCCAAGAAATAGCCGGTCAACTCGCCCACCGTGCCCGCGCAGGCGGCAATGAGGGCGACCAGAGCCGGGTCCAGAAAGCCGGCGGCGGTGCAGGTCGTCGCCAACGCCGGCACCGGCACCACCAGCCCGGCGCTGCCCACCAGCACGATCAAGGCCACCGCGCCGTAACCGGCCTGACTGGTGATCAGGCTGTCCCGGAAAATGACGGCGGCGGCCACCGCGGCCACGACCGCGGCGAGGATGCCGATGCGCAGGAAAGTGTCGGGGTCGCGCCGCTCGAGCCGGGTCCGGGTGGCGCTTAGGGAGAGCGCACGCCCGAGGAACCTCATTGACTCGGGGCGGGGCCTTGAGCGGCCAGGCCGTTCGGGGCCTCCTCCTTCTTCAGGAAGCCGGTAATCATGCCGTTGAAGAGGTCCGCCTTTTCCATGTGAGGCCAGTGGCCGCACTCCGGAACGGTGAAGACGGTGCCTTCTGGAAGGGCGTCCCGGGCCTCCCTGGCCACGGAAACTGGGATGACCGGGTCGTTCTCACCCCAAACCAGCATCATCGGGATGGCTGAGTCCGCAAGTCTGGGCAGCAAGTTCGACTTGGTTCGCAGCCCGAATATGTTCACTCCGGAGCGGAGGGAACGGAGCATGGCGGAGCGGGCTCCGGGCAGGTATCTCGTCCGCATAATTTCGGGCAGGATGTCGTTGAAGACGTCGGGGGCCCGGTAGAAAACTTTCTGGCTGACGCCGAACCATTCGTTGAACTGGGGATGGTAGAACAACTCCCCGATTCCGGGCAGGGTCATCAAACGCAGCATGAAGGAGACTTTCCGCCCCAGTCCACCGGCCCCGACCATCCCCAGCCTTTCCACCCGCTCGGGGTGTTCCAGGGAGAAGAGAGCGACGATGAGACCCCCTGCCGAACTGCCCACCATTGATAACCGCCCGATTCCCAGGGCTTCAATGAAGTCATATAGGAAATGGGAGGCCGACATGGCATCGTAGTCCAAGTGGCCTGGTTTGTCCGAGTCCCCGTAGCCGGGCAGGTCGAGGGCAATAACCCGGAACCCGGCCTCGGCCAGGGGATCGACGTTGCAATACCAGGTAATAAGGGAGCTGCCCAAGCCGTGCAGGAGCAGCACGACCGGGCCTTCCCCGGCCTCGATGTAGCGGACATTGACGCCCCAGACATTTATGTCCTTGCGCTCGGCCTGCTGCATTCCCTTTGCTGTGTCTGAAACCATAGCTTCCGAAACCATTGCTCCCGTTGCGGTTAAACCGAGGGTACGGCCGCGCGCTCCTCTCCGTCCGCGGCCAAGCCCTCCGGCGTGGTCAGCGACTTGGACGGTAATTTGGTAAGAACGAGTCCGTCGCCGCCAGAGTCGACCAGGATGCGGTCTCCGGCCACGAACTCCCCGGAGAGCACGGCCCGCGAAAGCGGGTTTTCCAAGTGCCTCTGCACCGCCCGGCGCAACGGACGGGCGCCGTACACCGGGTCGAACCCTTCCCGGGCCAGCCAGGTTGCGGCGTCAGCGGTCAACTCGAAGGTTATCTCCCGTTCCTCCAACCGGCCCAGCACTTCCTTGGTCATCAGGCCCACGATCCGCACGATCTGCTCTTGGGTCAAGGGATGGAAAACGATGGTCTCGTCGATGCGGTTGAGGAACTCCGGGCGGAAGGTGCGTTTCAGCGCCGCGTCCACCGACTCCTTCAGTTGCCGCATCTCGTCCTGCCCGTCGCGGCTGTCGGGCCGGAAGCCGAAGGGTTGGCGGCGCAGGCCATCGGTGCCCAAATTACTGGTCATTATAATCGCGGTGTTGCGGAAATCAACGGTGCGCCCGTGGCCGTCGGTGAGCCGCCCGTCCTCCAGGATTTGCAGCAGGATGTTGAAAACGTCGGGATGGGCCTTTTCGATCTCGTCGAAGAGCACCACCCGGTAGGGCCTGCGCCGCACCGCCTCGGTCAGTTGGCCGCCCTCGTCGTAGCCCACGTAGCCTGGCGGCGCGCCGACCAGCCGCGACACCGTGTGCTTCTCCATGTACTCCGACATGTCGATCCGGACCATGTTGGTCTCGTCGTCGAACAAGAACTCGGCCAAGGCCCGCGCCAGCTCCGTCTTGCCCACACCTGTGGGCCCCAAGAAGATGAAACTGCCGATGGGGCGCTTGGGGTCGCCGAGGCCGGAGCGGGAGCGGCGGATGGCCTCGGCCACGGCAACCACCGCCTCGTCTTGCCCGACCAACCGCTGGTGCAGGTCGGCTTCCATGTGAACCAGCCGCTGCCCTTCGCCCTCCAGCAGCCGCCCGGTTGGTATCCCGGTCCAGGTGGACACCAGTTGAGCGATGTCCAACTCGCCGACCACCATGTCGATGTTGCGCTCGGCAAACACGCGGTCTCGTTCCGGCTCGTACTCCTGTTCCAGCCGCAACTGCTCCGAGCGAAGCTGGGCGGCCCGTTCGTAGTCCGAGCGTTGGGCGGCGGCTTCCACCTCGTCCTGAAGCTGCTTGATCCGTTCTTCCTTGGCCTTGAGGCCGGCGGGCAGGCTCTCGGCGTCGATGCGCACCTTGCTGGCGGCCTCGTCGATGAAGTCGACCGCCTTGTCGGGCAGTCGCCGCCCGGTGATGTAGCGGTCGCTCAGCTTGGCCGCGGCCACCAACGCCGAGTCGGCGATGTCCACCTTGTGATGGGCTTCGTAGCGGGGGCGCAGGACTTTCAGGATTTCCACCGTATCCTCGACCGATGGCTCCTCAAGATATATCGCCTGAAAGCGGCGCTCCAGGGCGGCGTCCCGCTCGATGTAGCGGCGGTACTCGTCGGAGGTCGTGGCCCCGATGCACTGCATCTCGCCCCGGGCCAGCGAGGGTTTCAGCATGTTGCTGGCGTCGATCCCACCTTCGGCGGCCCCGGCCCCCACCATCGTATGGATTTCGTCCAAGAACAGGATTATCTCTCTCTGGGCCTGCTTCACCTCGTCGATTACCGACTTGAGCCGGTCCTCGAACTCGCCGCGAAACTTGGAGCCGGCCACCATCGCGCCCATGTCGAGGGCCAAGACGCGGCGGCCCTTGAGGGAATCAGGGACCTCGCCGGTCACGATACGGGCCGCCAGCCCCTCCACCACGGCGGTCTTGCCCACGCCCGCCTCACCGATGATGACCGGGTTGTTCTTCTTGCGCCGGGTCAGGGTCTGCATGATTTGCCGGATTTCTGAGTCTCGCCCCACCACCGGGTCGAGCTTGCCCTCTTCGGCCAGCTTGGTCAGGTCGATGCTGTAACGCTCCAAGGAGCGGTAGCGGCTTTCGGCCTCCGGGTCGTTCACCCGGTGGCTTCCCCGGATTTTCATCAAGGCCTGGTACACCCGCTCCCGGTCGATGCCCGACTCCTTCATAATCCGGGCGGCGTCGCCCTGCGTCTCCATAGTGGCGGCGATGAAGAGGTGTTCCGCGCCGACGAAGTCGTCCTTCATCCGGTCCGCTTCCTGCTCGGCGGCGCTCAGCAACGCGGTCGCCCTGGGAGTCGGGTAGATCTGGGCTGCGTTCGCCACCTTGGGCGCGAACTCCAGGGCGCGTTGCAACGAGGCTTTGATAGCCTCGGCCGAGGCTCCGATCTCCTGTAGTACGTCGGTGGTGAGTCCGCGCTCCAGCTGCAACAGGGCCAGGAGAATGTGCTCGACGTCCCACTGGCTGTGCCGGTAATGGAGGACCAATTGTTGCGAGTCCTGGATTACCTGTTGGGCTTGTCGGGTTAGTCGTTCGGGTCTTAAAGTCATGGCTATCGCCTCGGTAATTGGGATGCTACGTTCGGTTGATTCGGTCCAAGAGTCTGCGGCTAGGGCCGCTGCGGGTGCCGCTGCCTGCGTAGCGTGAGGGCGTTAACCCGGTCGGTAAGGCGGCCTACCTCGGCCTCCAGGTCCTCGATCCGGGCCATCAGCTTTAACGCGATTTCGGCCCCGGCGAGGTTTACGCCCATGTCTTCGGTCAGCGTCCTCAGCCGACGGATGCGGTCGATGTCGGCCAAGGAGTAGAGCCGCTGCCGCCCCACCGTGCGGGAGGGCCAGATCAGCCCCACGCGCTCGTAGTGCCGGAGCGTCTGGGCGTGCAGCCCCACCATGCGGGCGGCCACGCTGATGACGAAGCAGGGCTCGTCACGAAATCTGCTTTCTTCCACCACGGCTATTCCTCCGATTCGGTACGCGGCTGCTCACGGCTTAACCGGTCTTCCCGGAGCTTGCGGAAAAACTCCACGTCCTCGGGGTCCAAGCCCGTGGGCAGCTTCACTTTGACGGTGGCGTAGAGGTCTCCGCGGTCGGCCGCGCCGTCAGGACCGGCGCCCAGAGCGGGCATCCCTTGCCCCGACAGCCGGAAGCGCCGCTCGTTGGACGTGTTGGGAGGCACGGTGAGAGCGAGCCGGCCGGATAGCGTCGGCACCGAGATTTCAGCGCCCAGCACGGCATCGTCCAACGGCAGGTCGACGTCGACGTATAAGTCGCGGCCCTGCCGACGGAACGAGGCGTGTTCCGTAACGGAGACGATCAAGTACAGCCCGCTTCCTTGGGCGCCGCCGGACGCGATATGGACGCGGGAGCCGTTGTCCACTCCGGGCGGGATCTTCACCTCCAGGCGGCGTCCCTCCCGCGTCTGCAACAAGCGTGACGCGCCGTGGAAGGCTTCCTCCAGCGTAACCTCCACGCCGTACTCTGCGGGCGGCTGCCGAAAGCCCCGGCCAGGAGACCCGAACGAGTCTCCGAAGCCGCTCCCTCCGAACAAGTCCTCCAGACCGCGCCCGCCCCGGCCCTCGAAGCCGCGGCCTTGAAAGAACGAAAACACCTCGTCCCCGCCTCGGCTGGACCAGCGATAACTCCCGGTCGGACCACCGGTCTGGTCGAACTGGTCGGCGTGTTTCCAGTTGTCGCCGTAGCGGTCGTACTTGCTCCGCGACTCCTCGTTGGAGAGAACGCTGTAAGCCTCGTTGATCTCCTTGAACTTCTCCTCGGCGGAGGCGTCGTTGGGATTGACGTCGGGGTGATACTGACGCGCCAAACGCCGGTAAGCCTGGCGGATCTCCTTCTCCGAGGCCCCCCGAGACACGCCCAAAATGTCGTAAAAATCGGCCATAACCCCAGCAGTAAACAAGCAAAATAACTACTGGAATTATTTTAATGTCAACGACTGGCTAGCGTCAACATATTTGATAGTATAACGCTCAAGTAAATACCAAACGTCCCATCAGTAACAGAAACAGCAATAACTCGTCTGGGGTCTATCCTTGAGCAAACGGGAGAGAGGGATAGAAACAACGCGGCGATAGGGTTGGGCCACGGATCGACCGGAGAATCTTGTCCACTTGGGGTATGCCTGTGCAAAATTCATGCGGGCTCGCCGGCAGTCCAATCCGGATTGATTTCCAGCCAATTGAGCTGCCGCCAGGTCCCGAAATGATCCCCGGAGTCGGCTAAATCAAGTCGCAGACCGCCCGAATGCAGCCTCGGCCCCTCGCGGCGATCACCTTGCCTGAGGTCCCGCACCAACCCCGGCCTGACCCAGCCCCCTACGAGTCTATCCGGTAGACCCGAGCGGCATTGTCGTGGAACATCGCCGCTCTTTCCGCCGCCGAATAGCCCTTGGTCAGACGCTTGAAACCGTTGTACATGACGTTGTAGGAGTAGGACACCTTGTCCGGCGGGAAGTTGCTTTCGAACATGCACCGGTCCGGGCCGAAGCTGTCGATGCAATAGGTCATGAGGGGGGCTAGGGATTCGGCCAGTTCCTCGGACCCGACTGGTATGTCCCGCGTGTGCCAGTCGAAGCCGTACCGGGGTTGGCCGATACCGCCGAGTTTCATCACCACGTTGGGGCACCGGGCCAGTGCGGCGATCCCTTCGCGCCATTTGGGCAGCACCTCGTCGTCCCTGTTGCCGTAGGGCCCGACCCTGATCAGGCCGCCTATATGGTTGGAGATGATGGTGAGGTTCGGCACGGAGTTGGCGAATTCCGCCAGCTCTCCCAGTTGGGGAAAATGGACCACGTTCTCGTACACCAGTCCTCTTCGGGCCAAGGCTCGGGCTCCCGCCCGGAACTCGGCGCTGGCAAGCTGGTGTTCCACTCCGCGGTTTTCTATCTCGGGATGGGGGTCCCAACCGACCGAATGGCGGATGCCCCGGAACCGGTTGGGACTGGCCTCCTGCAGCGCGTCCAGCACGCGTTCCACGCCATCACCCAAGCTCAGGTTGGCGTGCCCGATGATGGCTGCCGCAGCCCTGGCCGGACCGTACAATCCGCTGGCGCTGGCCGCGGCAAGGCCCTGGACGAACTCAACCTCACCGACGGGCCGGAGCTCTTCCGGCCCGTCGGGCCGGTACATCGCTCTCGCTTCCAGGAACACCGTGGAACGCACGTTGTGCCCGCTGTTGAGGTCACCGGCCAGTTCGTGAAGCAGATAGCGGTGGTAGGGGATGCGGTCCATGCGGAAGTCCCAGAAGTGGTGGTGGGCGTCGCAGATGGACAGCTCCGGTTCCAGGGTGGGTTCTGCGGTCAGGGCCAGCCAGGTGTTGTCTCCGTATGGCAAGTCCGCACCTCCGTGGCCGAGCGTGGCTACCCCAATCCTAACACATTCGCATCAGCGCGTATCAGCGCCCCGATTCCGCTGCAGGACGATTGCAAAGTCACTTCATGACTTGTACATGATGACATATAGGAACTGCGGTCAGCTTTACCCAGGCTGGCGTCAGGCAGCATTTCAACTCTGCAATACCGCTGTCAACCGGCTTGGCAATGGTCCTACCCTGCCGGGACGAGGTCCGCGGACCAGGGGAGAAGGGAGCGGAGGAGTTCATGGCAGCCGGGAAGGGCGTTTTGGCGGCGGCACCGCTCCAGGTAGCGGTGGGCCGCCATGAAGGTGGGGAGGCGGAACCCGGCCTGGGCCACCCGGCGGATAAAGGAATGGGCTTCGGGCAGGGATTGGGAGCTGGAGAGGGCCGAGTCCCATTGGTCGCAAAAATCCTGGGCCAATGGGCGGAGCCGGACGACGGCAAGGGCGCGGGCCATTTTGCGGCGCAGGGCGTTGACGCGGCGTCTCAGGTCGTTCATTCGGTTAAGGTTCTCCTTGCGGGGCTTATTGGGGGATTTTTCGATTTCCCGGACATTTCCGGACATTTCCTCCCGCTCCGGGCTGTTGGCGGGGATGGGATGGGAATCACGAATGGGGCGGGGTCGTTTATGGGCATTTGATGTCTTTCATGGGCAGGACTCACCTAGCGAGGTTTGAGGTTTATTGGGGGATTTTTCGATTTCCCGGCCATTTCCGGCCATTTCCGGCCATTTCCGGCCATTTCCTCCCGCTCCGGGCCGCTGGCGGAGATGGGATGGGAATTACGAATGGGGCGGGGCCGTCTATGGGCATTGGATACCTGTCGCCTCGGTGGCGGGTTGGGTTTGAGTGTGACGGGTATTATGGTAGGGAGGTGTATTCGGGGTTGGCAAGGGGATTGGGGAGTTACTGTTGGGTTGGGGTGATGAAAGGGGACTTTGCAATCGTCCTGGGGTGTTGGGGTTGTCAACTGAACCGGGGGCGGTGACAGGGCAATCGCGTCTTAATTCGTAACTAGCAAAATCCACAGACGTCCGAAGGAATGGCAAGGCTCGAAGTCTCTGGAAAGGCACCTGCCCCCTGAATTTCGGAGGATCCTAAGCTCGCTATGGCCCTGAGAAGCCGCTAGTTAACCTACTGTTGGCAGGAAACGTGCTTATTATTGTTTGCTCAGATAGATTCTATTGGCAGAAATTTAAGACGCGATTGCCCTGGGGGCGGTGATCAACGACAATTAACTTTGCCGGTAGCGACGACTAGGTTTTTGCCGCCGCATTGCCTCGAAAAAAACGTCACCCAAGCCAGTGGTTGCCTCAAATAAAATGTTACCGAAAACCGGCGAGGCGACCGGATGGCCTGAGGCAGCAGCAGGATGGCGAAGCAGGAGCTGTTGGCAACGATCCGGGACTGCTACCGGGAGTCTTCCAAGAAGGACAAAAGCCTGACCCTCGACGAGTTCATCGCGGTGACCGGCCACCGCCGCAAGCATGGCATTCGGCCACCCCGGCCGCTTCAGCGATGCTCAATTGCGAACTCTGCAACGCAGAGTAAAGCAGTGGCGTAACGTCATGCCCAAAAAGGCTGGTTTGCGCATCAGTCAATGAAACCACGCCGCAACACGACGTAATGCCAGAACTGGCCCCCGTTGGAGCGGACCCCAGATGCTGGCGTTTCAGTAACATGTTCTAGTGAGGCAACAGAATCATCCACATACTTAACATTTGGTCGCTTTCGCCGCGACCCCGATTGAAATCGGCTCTCGGGCAGTTTCAACCAGAGACTTCTGCTTTGACAACCCGGTCTCCCAAGATACAATTGCTTGGGAACCTCAGTGCTGTTGCCAAGAAGGAGAAGCTGTAATGCCGTTTTATACCAAAGGCGATGTCCGCATCCACTATGAGGAGGTCGGGTCCGGTTTCCCGCTTCTGGTGACCCCAGGCGGGGGCTTGAACTCCAAGCTCGACAATTGGCCGACACAGGTGTTCAACGCGATGGAGGAGTTCAAGAACGACTTCCGCTGCATCACGATGGACCAGCGTAACGCGATTGGCGGAGAGTCCAGCGGCCCGGTCCAAGTCAATGATCCCTGGGGAGCCTTTGCCGACGACCAACTGGGGCTGATGGACCATCTCGGCATCCAGGAGTTCTTCTTCATGGGCTACTGTATCGGCGGCCCCTTTGCGCTCAAGCTCATTGAAAGGGCCCCCGAGCGCGTGTTGGCCGCCGTGCTCTGCCAGCCGGTGGGGCACGCCTCGAAAACACCGGACGCCATGTATGACTCCGGCCGCGATGTCTGGGGCCCCGAGCTATGCGCCCAGCGGCCTGACGTAACCATGGAGATTATCGAACAGTACCTGCACAACCTTTACCGCCTTCAGCCGGACTTCGTGTACTGCGTGTCGCGGGACTTCGCACGCTCATGCCAGACGCCGATGCTGGTCATGCCCGACGACACACCATCGCACTCGTACGAGGCCGCCATGGACCTGGTGGAGTTGGCGCCCAAAGCCGAGGTCACGGAGTATCCCTGGAAAGAGTCGGAAGACATTAAGGCCAAGACGATAAACCAGGTGCGCGACTTCCTGCTGGCGCATCAACCCGCGAGAGCCACTCGCTGAGGCGGGCGGTTGGTGTGTCCACATGACCAGGCGCAAGAACAACTCGGTGGACCGCGCCTTCCGTTCCTTCCTCACACCTGGCAGGCCATCCGGGACGGCTTCGGGCCGCACCGGCTGATCCTTCAGCGGCCCACCGACCTCTACGAGTTGATTATCAATCGGCGCTGCGTTGCCAGTTTCGCCATCACCAGCAACCGCGCCGTGGACGACTGGCTTGCTCTCTTTGACGACCCCATCGTGGGCAACAGAGCCCCGGATCGCCCGGCCAGCGCCAGCTATCAGATCGTCGTCGGATCGTCGTCGAAGGAACCAGTTATCGGGAGCGGCTGTCCCCGCACCGGGCACTGCTGGGACCCAGGGAGGTGCTTGACCCCCTAACTACCAGCTGATATTAGTCTACTTGCCCAGCGCCCAGGGTGGCCCAATGTCCGTGTAAATCGTCGGCCTAACGACATGGGAGATTGACAGAGATCCGCCGTCGCACCGACGTGGCGGGCATTTTCCCCAACTGGCTAGCGACTAGGCGCCTCGTGGGGGCGATGCTGGCCGAGCAGCACGACGAGTGGGCCGAAGGTCCGCCGCTACCTCAATATTCCCAACGCGGCTGACAACGAGGCATTGTCGGCGCTCAATATGCTGGCATCGGCGGCCTGAACATCATCAACAAGGATGACGCCAATTACACCAATTGACGGGATACTACCTCAAGCGTTACAGCCAGCTAGCCACGCCCTGCGACCGTCTATCAATCATGGCGAGGCCAGCGCCGCGGTGCAAGCCAGACTGAGCGAATACTGGACCGGGCTGGACCCGGTAGCGTGCTGTACACCATTTGTGAAGCCCAGTCGGCACTGGTGGCGGCGATTGCTCCGCAACTTAGGGTGACCCCTCGGGGCGAAACCCTGGAGCGGTTCCTCGCCAAGTTGACCAGTATGTGTCGTTAGGGCGGGCCGCGCCCTACCCGTGGGCCTGAGTGCGGGGGCCACGCCATTGGCGAACCCGCAAGGACCCTTTCGAGGGCGTTTGGGACGACGTGCGATGGTTGCAGGAAGACCCGGATGCCACTGCCAAGGCGCTGCTGGAACGGTTGCGATCAGAACATCCGGACCGGTCTATTTCGTTTCAGACCCACCCGCCTCTGCCGCGTCGCCGACCGGTACGGCGGAGCGGCGGGAAACGGTACGGCGGGGGCTGCGCATCTTGGCTTGGATCATTGCCCGCGCCCACCTTTGGCGGGAGACAAGGCTCGATATGCCAGTTCCAGATTTGTCAGCAGCAGAGACAGGGCATCACCATACCGAAGTAGGGTGGTTGACCCACGGGCTGCACGGTGACAATATTGAATCCACTGGCCCCGACGGTGGCTTGATTAATCTGGCGGGGAATGGCGAATAGGCAATTACGATTGGAAACCGAATGAGAATCCGTTCTTGGTGAGTCTGTCGAACCAAGAACGGATTCTGACCAGCCGTCCTTCGACAAGCTCGGGCCTAGCGGATTCGGTGTAAATGAGACTTTGGTATCGTGCCAGCTTTGTAATCCCTACCGGCGGTATTCGTCGCCGCAGTCGCCGATCAGCCTGTAGAGGTCACGCGACTGCCCTAGGACGGCCTCGATGGCTTCCAGGTCTTCGGCATCAAGCCGGATGCGGAAGACCCGGGCATTGTCGGCGACATGCTCCGCAACCCCCAGCCTGGCGCCGACGATGACACCGGCCACGGCCGGGCGGTCCAGGACGTAGCGTACCGCAACATTGGCGATGCTGGCATCGTGCTTGTCGGCGATCGTCCTGAGGACTGACAGCAGCCGTTGGAACAGGCCCCAGCCACCCCAGGCGTCGATCATCTGCTTGTACTTGCGCAGGCTGGCGGTGTTCAACGCGGCGGGTGGCGGTTCCGGGCGGTCAAGGTACCGGTCGGACAGGAGGCCGCCGCAGAGCGTCCCATAGGCCAGCAGCGAGATTTCGCGCTCCTGGGCAAACCCGGACATGGCGACCTCGGGGCGGCGGTCGATCAGGGAATACTGCACTTGGTTGGACACCACTTCAATGGCGTGGGCAGCTATGTCCTGCATCCGTTGCGTGTCGAAGTTGGTCAGGGCCAACTCCCGAATTTTGCCCTCGGCCCGCAGGTCGGACAGATGGGTCAGGGCATCAAGGTAGCGGCTGTCGCGGTAGTCCCACCAGTGAAACTGCAACAGGTCCAGGCATTCCATTCCCATCCGGCGGCGGGAGATGTCGATATTATTCTCGACGACCTCGCGGGGCATCGGTCCTGGGCGGGGGACCCACTTGGTGAAGGCCTGGATTCCGGGCACGGCTTCCCCTACACGAGCTGAGGCCAATCGACGCCGGAACTCGCCGACGAAGTCTTCCGCCGGGCCGTAGTGGTCGGCGAGGTCCCAAGTGGTGAACCCGGCGTTCACGTAGTCGTACATGCTGCGGACTGCCGTATCGGGGTCAATGGCGCCATGAGCACCGGAAACCTGCCACATCCCGTTCAGGATGCGGCAGATGGACAGATCGCCCGTTAAATCGAACCGGCCGGCTTCGGGAAGAGTCATAATCACCTCAAGGGGATTATACCCGTACCCTTGTCTATTCGAGCAAATCCGGAGGCAAGGTGACCGAGGTAGTCTCTCTCTGACCAGGGAGGACTGTCAGCAGGACAGCCTTCCCTGGACAACAGTAAGGTAACCGGGGGTGGTCTCCTCGTTTTTTATCCCCGGTTTTCCTTGGTGTTTTTACAACGGAGATATCTTACTATACCAGTGCGGTACAGGAGCAAGGTTCTCACGGCCAGTGTGGAAATGCTGGACGCGGCACTTACGCAAGACAGAGAAGCTCTTTTGCGATAGCATATCGACTTCTTTCCGCCGCACTGATTCCCGCCGCGCCAGTCGGCGACGGCTTTTACAACGAGGTGCCGGGCATGACCCTTCATCCCTCTTCCTCTTCGTCAGGTAAGGAGACGCAGGAACGTTCAACCGCGGCCGGTCCCGATGCCGGACCCACTCCGCCTGTGGCCGCGCGGAGGCCGCACAGTTTCACCAACCACGGCGTCACTATCGAGGACCCGTGGCGCTGGCTGCGCGACCCCGGCTATCCAACCGTGGAAGACGCCGACGTGCTGGCGTACCTCACGGCCGAAAACGCATACTTCGAAGCCTCGATGTCGCCACACCGGGAGCTGATAGACACCATCTTCGAGGAGATCAAGGCGCGTCAACAGCCGGACCTGTCCAGCGTGCCGTGGAAGCGCGGCGCATGGCACTACCAGTGGAGCTACCAGGAGGGCAGCCAGTACCGCGTGTGGCGGCGCTGGCCGGACGACGGTCCCGACGCGCGGCATACACCGAGCGCCAGCGCGGAGACGATTCTGGACGAGCCGGCGTTGGCGGAGAATTCCGAGTACTTCCGCCTCGGCTCAATGTCAGTGAGCAACGACGGCTCTCTGCTCGCTTACAGCACCGATACCGACGGCTCCGAGCGGTACAGGATGGTGGTCAGGGACCTGGACACCGGGGAGATGCGGGAAGATGAAATCGAGGGCACCATTGGAAGCGCGGTGTGGGCGGCTGACGACACATCCTTCTTCTATACAGTGGTAGACGAGAACTGGCGGCCCTGGCAGGTGCGGCGGCACGTCCTCGGCCAGCTAGTAGAAAGGGACTCGGTTGTCTATGAGGAAACTGACTCCGGCTTCTTCGTCGGGCTGTCGGTCACCACGTCCCGGGAGTACGTCATCGTCGCCACCGGCGACCACGTCACCTCCGAGGCGCGTCTCATACCCGCATCGGAACCCGGCTCCGGACCGGTCCTGGTCTCTCCCCGCCGGACCGCTCACGAATACTCGATGGACCACCAGGGCGACCGCTTCGTCATCCGCACCAACGACAACCACAAGAACACCCGCCTGGCCACGGCGCCCGCCGACGCCCCCGGCGAACAGTCCTGGACGCCGCTGGTGGACGCCACTGACTCCCACTACATCCGGGACTTCAAGGCATTTCGGGACTTCATCGCCGTCGAGGAACGCATAGACGGCCTAGACCATGTGCGCCTGATTGACCGCGCCGGGGAGTCAAGCTACATACCATTCCCAGAGTCGGCGTACACCGTTCGATTGGACACAAACCCGGAATTCCAGACCGATACGCTGCGCCTGGAATACTCGTCGATGGTGACGCCGACCACCGTGTTCGACTATCACATTGACGCGGGCGAACTGGAAGTTCGCAAGGTGCAGCAGATTCCCAGCGGGTATGACGCCACGGAGTACGTCACCGACCGGGCGCTGGCGACGGCCCGCGACGGCGCGCAGGTTCCCGTGTCCATCGTCCGCCGCAGGGAAACCCCGGTGGACGGCACGGCGCCGCTGTACCTTTACGGCTATGGCGCGTATGGCTACGCCATCCCGCCGTCATTCTCAACCACGCGACTGTCGCTGCTGGACCGGGGCTTCATCTTCGCCATCGCGCACATTCGAGGGGGTGACGACCTGGGATACCACTGGTACGAGGCCGGCAAGCTGGACAGGCGCGCCAACACATTCAACGACTTCGTCGACGTCGCCCGCCTCCTGGTAGCGCGGGGATACGGTGCGGCAGGCCGTATCGCCATCTCTGGGGGCAGCGCCGGCGGGCAGCTCATGGGCGCGGTGGTGAACCAGGCCCCGGAGCTGTGGGGCGCCGTCGCCGCCCACGTCCCGTTCGTGGACGCGCTGAACACGATGCTGGACGACACCCTGCCCCTGACGCCCATCGAGTGGCCGGAGTGGGGCAACCCAATTGAGGACAAAGCGGCCTTCGAATACATCCGGTCTTATTCTCCCTACGACCAACTGAAGCCGCGCAACTATCCCCCGATATTTGTGACCGCAGGGCTGAACGACCCCAGGGTGACCTACTGGGAACCCGCCAAGTACGTGGCGAAGCTGAGGGCGTTGAAGACGAACGGAAACCCGCTGCTGCTGAAGACCAACATGGGCGCGGGTCACGGCGGCAGGTCGGGAAGATACGACCGGCTGTACGAAGTGGCCGAGGAATACGCATTCATGCTGGCGAACATGGGACTGGTGCGGTGACCGTCCACCGGCAGCAGACTTGATTCCGGCGCTTGCCGGAGTGGCGCAGCCGGTGGTACAAACACTGGGGCGGGCCAAGAGCGCTCGCGGGAAAGGAGATGCAACATGGTCCGCTTGGAAGGAAAAGTGGCCGTGATTACAGGGGCCACCGGCGGTATCGGTCAGGCTGCAGCGAGGATATTTGCCGAGGAGGGGGCGCGATTGGCATTGGTTGACCTTGACGAAGCTGCGCTCCAGGAGACCGTGAGGTCAATTGGCGAAGGCAGGGCCAGTTACACCGTGGCCGACGTGACTCAACCCGATCAGGCCCAGGCCTATGTCAATGCAGCCGTGAATCGCTGGGGCGGCATCGACGTCCTGTTGGCCAACGCGGGCATCGAGGGGACCCTGGCTTCGATACCGGACTATCCCATAGACGTTTTCGACCGGGTCATGGCGGTCAACGTGCGTGGAGTATGGCTGGGGATCAAGTACGTGGTACCGGTGATGAGCCAACGGAGAGGCGGCAGCATCGTCATCACGTCTTCCACCGCCGGCATCGGCGGTACCCCGGATATGTCGGCATACACCGCCAGCAAGCACGCGGTTATCGGCCTGATGCGCACCGCCGCGATGGAGGGCGCTCCGTTGGGCATCCGGGTCAACACCGTCCACCCTGCCCCTATTGAAACCCGCATGATGCGCTCGATTGAGGAAATGCGCGCGGCGGCGTTCGACGATTCCAACGTAACCGTCGAGCAAATGAAGCAGGCAGTGGCGGAGCGCATACCGCTGCAAAGATACGGAAACCCGGAGGAAGTAGCGCAGATGATGCTGTTTCTCGCCAGCGACGACAGCAGCTACTGCACGGGCGGTCTTTACATGGTGGACGGCGGCAGGTCCGCCGGCAGCCGATAGGCGACCCCGTCGGACCATTCTCGCCGGTCTGAAAGGAGGGGAGGTCGCTTTTGCGGGTCTTGATCATTGGAGCCAGCGGATTCATCGGGCGGTACTTGGCCCGGCGCCTGAGCGAGACGCTTGGCCATGAGGTCTCGGGCACGTTCTGGTCTCGCGCTCCAGAAGCCGACGGCAACTCCTGGCACCGGGTCGAGCTGACCGACGCGGCGAGGCTGGAACAGATATTCCGTTTGTGCCGGCCCGACGTGGTGGTACACCTTGCGGCCATCGCAGACGTGGGAGCGGCTGAAAGGGACCCGGAGAGGGCTACGGCGGTCAACGTAGCCGCCACGTCGACGATAGTCCGGCTATGCCAGCAGCAGGGGGCCAAGCTGGTTTTCGTTTCTACCGAGTATGTATTCGACGGCAGGCGCGGATTCTACCGGGAAGATGATACCCCCAGTCCCACCACGCATTACGGTCAGACCAAATGGGAGGCTGAACAGGAGGTGGCGAGGCTGGCCTCCCGTTGGAGCACCCTCCGTACCAGTATCGTTTATGGCTGGCCGGCTCAGGGACAACGGAATTTCGTCCCTTGGTTGATTGGACGCCTTCGGAGCGGCCATCCGTACTACGGTTCCACCAAGGTATTTCGAACACCGATTTACGTTGAGCACTTGGTTGACGGCATCACGGCTTTGGTGGAGGAGGATCACCCAGGCATCCACCACATGGCAGGCAGGGATTGGGTGAGCATGTATGACTTTGCCCTTGCCATTGTGGAAGGGTTTAATCTGGACCGAGGATTGGTGATTCCGGCGGATGCCGCCCCAGGAGGAACCCGGGGCGCGGAGTCGCAGGATGACACGGCGGAGTCCCGCAGCCCCGATATGCTGGGGCTGGACTGCGCCAAGACGATGCGCTTACTGGGCTTGGCGCAACCGGGACTCCATGAAGGAATCGCGACGATGCGGGCAATGGCGCAGGGCCCCTGACCAAATATTCCAGTGGCCGCTTGCAATCAGGCGCTGGACACGCAGCAGAATCGACGCGGAGGAAGAGGAGGCGATATGCCTGTCGAGCGGGTGTCATCGGAATTGGAGCGCATCGTATCCCTGGAGCAGGATGTCGAGGTACTGGTCATCGGCTACGTTGGGGGAAAAGACCGTCCATGTTGGGTGGACTACCGAAGCCTGTTGTTCAGCGAAGTCCGTGTCAACTCAAGGAGGAATAGTCTGCCAACACGTCGAGTTCCGCTATAACGTTATCGCTATCGGCAACAGCGACGCCGGCAAGACCCATGTCGCCCTTGGGCTGGGACTGGCCGCCTGCCAATGGGTACTGCCGGTGGGCTTCATCACGGCCGCCCTGGTGTACGAGCTGATGGAAGCCCGGGACGAAAGACGGCTGCTCAACCTGCAGAGGCAGCTGTCGCTGCTGGACCGCCCCACCCACCACGTCCACATCCTGGAGATGAACGGCGAGAGTTACATCCTCAAGCGTAGCCGGGAGAAGGCGGTGTCGCATGCTCCAGACGAACCGGACGCAGCATAAAGCACCGCCAACGCCGGCTCAACCTGGCCCTGAATAACGCTGCGTTACTCACCGCGTAGTCGTCAGTCATCGTGCCAATGGGACACTATTCCTCCGCCCCAATGGCCTACTTTCCGCCGCCCTTGACACAATGGGAAGGGCAGTTCTTGGACACGTCTATATATGTAGACATATCGTAACTTCTTTGCGTAGATTAGTCGTTCTGCAAATATCAACGTCGTTATACTATCATCCTATAGGTGCTATATCCCATAATGATAACGATAGCCATTGATATCATCCATGTGAATAGTTATATAGTGCCTTGGCGTTTGCCCGTAGTCCCCTGCTGGCCCTGGCGGCCTGCGGCTCTTCGGCCACGGCGGCGCCGACGGCCACCCCACCCAGGCTCCGGCAGCTACAAGCCCCCCCCCGCAGCACCGGCGGGCACCGGCCAATCGGCGGCTTTGGTGGCTTACGCTGCGGAACACGCCGGCGGACCGGGAGCGGTATATGTGGGCGACATTAACCAGCTGGTGGGTCCGGCCGCCACGTCGGACCAGGGGGACTTCGACGGCAACGTGCCATTGTCCGCGTTACAGAACCACCTGTTCGTCTTCGAGTCCGACTACTACCAGGGCCTCCTGGAACAAGCAAATATCGAAAACCCGACACCCTTGGTGGACAGGGATGAAGTCTTCACCATCCAACATGCGTGCCTGAACCGCGCCTTGCCGTTCTGTAAGGTGACCGAAACTTTCTACTTCCCCAACGTGAAGGAGCGTACCAATGGGCAGGTGGATTTCGTGATGTCGTCCTTTCCCGAGCTGGGGTTGGCCGGGCCCGACATCCCGAACCTGCTCAGGACTGGCACGTTGGACATGGGCAGCATCGTCGGCCCGTACGTGGCCGGGGAGGTGCCTGCTCTCGAGATCCAATACCTCTTTGGCGCGTTCACCTCGCGGGAGGAACAATACCTTACGACGGCCGCCATAGCGCCCGAGATAGAGAAGCTGCTGGAGGACTCGACGGAGGGCGGCAAGCTGGTCGTGAAAGAATGGGCTTCGGGGAACGACATTTTCTTCTTCAGCAAGAAGCCGCTGCTCACGCTCGACGACTTCACGGGGCTGAAGACCCGCGCCTTCGGCACCTCCATTTCCGACTGGATTAATGGTATGGGCGCCGACGCCCAGTTCGTGGCCTTCGCCGAGGTCTACACCGCCCTGGAGCGCGGCATCCTGGGCGCCGGCGTCACCGGCGGCGACGCGGGGTTCGGGCAGCGCTGGTATGAGGTGGCCGATTACATCACCGGCGCTCTAATCAGCTGGCCCGCCAATGATATGGTCATGAACAAGGATATCTGGGAGGAGCTGCCGCCAGACCTGCAAGCGATCGTCATTGAAGAAGGCGCCAAAGCGGAGATGGAGATGCTGCGGCTTGGGGCCATCCAAAACGAGGTGGGGCTCCTGAAGAACGTCGAGAAAGGCGGCATGGAGTATTTGGAGTTCTCCCCGGAGTTGAGGGCCCAGAGCGACTTGGCCGTCGTCGAGCGCGTGATTCCGAACTGGGCCAAGCGGGTGGGCCTGGACTCCCCCTGGATAAACATATTCAACGAGAAGATGGGACCAGTGGTGGGGTATCGGATCGAGCCCGACGGTTCGGTAACTAAGATCCCCAAGGTGAAATGACGCGCGTCCCAGCGTTTTCGAAGACCCGGGCTTGGACCACAGCCCCGACACAGGTCGGGGCTGTGTCTCTTCTTGTTTGCTGAGGCTTAGACGTTTCTACATTGGTGAGGCCGAACAGACACCCATGGAACCCAACCGATGGGGAAGCGGCGCTATCTTGTTAACAGTGCGAACCTCATTTCAAAGACCGGACTGGTTCTGTGTCCGGTACGGCACGGCCCACCGAAAGGGACTCGAGTCGGCCCTGCATGTCCTTCCAAAGCTGCCTGCTGTGATCCTTGTTGCCCGGCTTGAAGACCCAACAGGACCGGTGGACCGTCTGGCCTGGCCTGCTCGGACCCGTCCAACACAAAAGCGACAAATCCTGATCCAAGACCTGACTGGGTAGTGGGCCCCTGAGCGCTGGCCCCGGCATTCAGGCGGAGAGGGATCGTTCTGAGAGCGGCTTACGGTCGGCGAGTACAGCGGCTACGGCCCCATGTTGGGCTTAGTACACCGTAGGAGTCTAGGGCGCACACCACCTGCTCCGCGATGGTGAGGTCGAGCCCGATGCTGGCAGATTGAGGAGCATCCGTGGGTCCCGGTAATAGAGACGCTGTCCACATCACAGGGCACCGTCCAGGGCGCGGTTGTTGAACACGCCCCTTCCATCCGCGTATAGTAACGTGAGCATAGGAAGTGGCGGACATGGCGGATTCGGAAGTTGTTGTCATCGGGGGCGGCATAGCCGGCGCATCTGCTGCCTGCCATCTCGCGGAACACGGGCGCAGCATTACTCTGCTGGAGCGAGGCGAGATTGCGTCTGAAGCGTCCGGGGTCAACGCAGGCGGCATCGGGGCCCTGGGCTGGGGTCATGTTCCCAACCTGGAGTCCTGCCTGACCATGGGCAGCCTTCAGATTTTCAGAAGCCTGCAACTCGACCACGGCTACGACATAGAGTTTCGAGCTTCCGGCGCCCTCCAGGCCATCCAGACCACGGAACAGTACGAATACGCCCGGGACCACGTGCTGTCTTTGAAGTCCCGCGGTTATTCCGTGAAACTGCTCACGGTGAACGAGGCCCGAAGCATAGAGCCGGAGTTAAACCCGGAACTGGGGGGCGCGGTGTACTTCCCCCTCCGTGCCCAGGCCGACCCTGAGAAGGCCACTCGCGCCTTCGCGGCTGCGGCCGCACATCTCGGCGCCCAGGTTCTGACGGGGCTGGAAGTGACGGGGATCACCCGTCTGGCCGACGGAACTTACCGGGTCGTTTGCTCAGAGGAAACGCACAACGCAAAGCAACTGGTGCTGGCGGCAGGGGCTTGGTGTGGGCCGCTGGGAGAAATGCTGGGACTGCGCATACCTATAGTTCCGGTCCGGGGCCAGATGTGGGCGACAGAGCCATTACCTCCAAGAGTGTTTCATTCGCTGTCGGCAGCTGAATCGTCCTTGCACTGGAAAACCAGTCCGGGCAACGATTCCGACCTACCCCCTGAACTGACTCACCAAGGAACTCGGCGGGTAACCAGGCACCTGTACGGGCGGCAGACGAGAGACGGAGAGGTAATCTTCGGCGGCGACCGGCAGATGGTCGGGTACGACAGAACGGTCGATGCGGCAGGCATCGAGGTGAATTTTGGCCACACGACTGAGATTCTTCCGATGCTGGGTCGGCTTTCCATAGGCCGCACCTGGGCGGGCTTGATGCCCTTTTCCCTGGACGGCAGGCCGGTCATCGGCAAAATCCCCCAGTTCGACAACCTGTATATCGTTAGCGGTCTGGCCTCTTCCGGCTTCGGGCGCGGGCCGATGGCGGGAAAGCTAATTGCCGATTACATCCACACCGGGCATCGGCCTCACGTCTTGTCGGAGTCTGACCCGGCCAGGTGCGTAACCGCTCTTGACTGACAGACTATTGTCAAGTCGGGTAGTTGCCGAAGGAGTGGTTTATGACGATCCTTGAGAGAGCCTTCGAGGAAATTGGCCTTTACGCGGAATACCGGATGAGGGAAGTCAATATGCCCGGGATGGCGCTCGCGGTTACTGACCGGGAGAAGCTGGTCCGCGTGGCCACTTTCGGGTATGCCGACCTGGCTTCGGGCAGACAAGTCCAGCCCGGCACAATGTTCGAGATAGGATCCATCGGAAAATCCTTCACAAACGTTGCTCTGTTGCAACTCCGCGATGAAGGCCGCCTAGACCTGCAAGCGCCGGTGTCTCGCTACCTGGCATGGTTCGAAGTGCAGTCCGGCTACGGGCCCATCACCACCCATCACCTGATGACACATACTGCCGGCCTGGCAAGCGGCACCGATATAGGCCCCCATGGTCTCTATGAATCATGGGCCTTGCGGGACAGCCGTACTGGAGCTCCTCCGGGAGGGTACTTCCGTTACTCGAACATCGGCTACAAAACTCTGGGGTTCCTGCTGGAGGAAGTGGACGGCCGGTCATACCAGGAAGCAATCCAGGCGCGGGTACTCGATCCCCTGGGCATGAACGATTCCCACCCGGTCATAGGGTTCGAGACGCGAAAGCGGGAGGCCGTGGGTTACCGGAGCTTTTATGACGACCGGCCGGAGCACAGGGACCATGGGGTGGTCCCGGCTCTGTGGACCGAATACGGGGTGGGAGACGGCTGCCAGGCATCCACCGCCGAAGACATGGCCATCTATTTGAGGATGCTCATGAATGGGGGTTCCGGGCCGACGGGCCGGCTCATGTCCGAAGACAGTTTCCGCCTGATGGCCCAGCGGGCAATAGCCACCCAGCAGTGGGGAGGCGCCTACTACGGGTACGGTCTCACCCTGGCTGATGTCGACGGCCATGCTTACTTGGGCCACGGCGGCAGCACCACCGGTTTCGTGGCGGCCATGATCGCGGACTTGGACGACGGCGTCGGGGTGGTGGTTCTGGTCAACGGCATCGCAGAGTCCTACGGCGCCGTCGGGATGGCAATGCACATACTCAAACTGCTCCGTGCCGGATTGCGCCAGCAGGAAATGCCTCCACCGCCTCTCGTTGCTGACCCGGATCTGATTAGCAATGCAGCCGATTACGCCGGTTCCTATAGCGCCGGCGGCGACCGCCGCCTAATCCTCGCCGCTCAAGGTGAACGGCTGACGCTTCAATGGCGCGGCTTGGACGTTGTTTTGCAACGGCGTGGCGAGGACAGTTTCTACGTGCCCGGCCCCGATATGGAGCATTTCCTCTTGGAGTTTGGGCGCGATGGAGACCGAGTCGTTGAGGTTTTCCACGGTCCCGACTGGTATGTTGGCGAAGGATATTCCGGCCCTGAGAGCTTCGACTACCCCGAAGAGTGGGAGAGCTTTCTCGGCCACTACCGGACTTACAATTTCGGCCTGACAAATTTCCGTGTTGTAATCCGAAAAGGCTCCCTGCTGTTGGTCTACCCGACGGGCGGCCACGAGCCGCTGATTCCCGTGGGAGACGGCCTGTTTCGCATCGGTGAAGACCCGCGCTCATCGGAAACCATCCGCTTCGATGCGGTAGCGTCGGGCAGGGCATTGCGCGCGATCTATTCCGGCTGTCCCTACTATCGCACTTACACTACGTAAACGGACTACTGCGCCAGGGAAAGCCGGGGCGCAGACGGTACCATAGATGCGGACGAGCGAGGAGGCGGTCATGCGTGTCGAGCAGGTCTCACCGGAGTTGGCGCCAACGCCGACGGATTGGGCTTGTTGAGAAAGCGAGATACCTCAACGGACTCTTCAGATAGCAAAGCAGGCCAGGGTTTTCATTACAGGAACCGTCATGTCGATGGGCATTAGTTCGGGAACGGTTCCAACTGGCGGATCACCTAAGCGTTGACGAAATTCCCCACCTCGCGAAAGAGCGCTGGATTGTACTGGGGAGTGAACGCAACCCGGCATACTGGGAGTTGTGCAGAGGTTCCCTGGCTTTCCGAAGGGCTTGAACTCGCAGAAGGCGTCTATCGCCCCCTGCTCGGCCTCCATCGCAGCCACGTAAAGGTCCAGCATCCGGGGAGTTGACCACCCCGCAATGGCTTGGACATACGGCCGGGGTATGCTTTGTCTCACAGTGTTGGCCGCAAAGATGCGTCTGAAGATGTGGCAGGTGTCCTGCAAAGTCACCTCTGCCCGGTCCGCTATTCTCTTCAGGTCCTGCCGGAGTCCGTCGTAGCCCAGTCGGGTTCCCTCCTCCGTAACCCAGACCCAGTCCAGATACTTCCTTTTCAACATCCACATCTCGTTTCTTCTGATTCCTGTGGTGGCCAGCATCCACAGCATGGACTGCCTGCGAGCGCCGGCAAAGCTGTTGAGAGGACAGAGGTCGAGCAGGGAGTCGACCAGACTCCAGGCGACGCGCCAGTTGATCCACGTGGTGATGGACTGCCACCGGGTGCGGATAGAACGGGGCCTCAGCCCTCGATCTTTCATGGACCCCAGGTGTTCGAGGACGTGGAGAGAAGTGAGGTCTGCTAGTGTCTGGCAGCCAGGGTCAAGCTCGTCCAAAAACAGCCGGAGCTCCTTGGCGTAGAACTTGACCGTCGCCGTCGTGCTGCCTTCGATCCTGTGGTGGCGGAGATAATTTTCGAGGGCTTTTTGTAACCGCTGGGTCATCGCCAAAGCTGGCTCAACTATGCGACCCGAAGTAACCGCTAGGTCATCTATCCATAGTTTGCCGACTCTGGACGCCCATTTCGTAGATGTTGGCTCCCCGAGTAGGATTCGAACCTACGACCTAGCGGTTAACAGCCGCCCGCTCTACCGCTGAGCTATCGGGGAACGTCGTGTAAGTGGGGTTGGTTCCGGGGTGATGAACTATTAGATTGTAGCACCTGCCCGCCCTTCGCTCAATACGGCTTGCTCCTTCACTGGTTGCCGGGCGCGGGTTGGTCGTGCTTTCCCATGACATTCGGCCCTTCCGTAGAGCGGATTTCCCGGATAGAATGGAAATACCCCCTCGATGTGATTCGCCGCCCGGGCTTTCGGTATTCGCCTTATGGTATCCAGTTCTCGTTCGTATTGTGATATACATCAACGACTTCCGCTAGTCTCCAGGCGATTACGGAGTGACTTGGACGAGTCCGGGACCGAGTTCGGCGGCGCGTCAGGTCCCTGTAGCTGAAGTGATTAGAGTGACTAATTCTGAATATGCGATTTACACCAAGGGTCTGGTCCGGGAGTTCGGTTCGGTAAGGGCCGTCGACGGAGTGGACTTGGCGGTCCACTCGGGGGAAGTGTTCGGCTTCCTCGGTCCCAACGGGGCTGGCAAGACGACGGTCATCCGAATGCTCATCACGCTGTTGGCGCCAACGGCAGGCGAGATTAGAGTCGCCGGTTACGACGTGGTCCGTCGGCCCAACGAGGTTCGCCTGCGCATCGGCGCGGCCCAGCAGGAAGCCGCCTTGGACAACAAGCAAACGGGCCGGGAGTTGTTGCGCTTGCAGGGCAAGCTCTACGGGCTGTCGGGGAGCCAGGTAGACCGGCGGATTGCCGAGCTGTCCGGCTTGGTGGACATCGGCGAGGCCATGGACCGGATGATCGGCACCTACTCCGGCGGCATGAAGCGTCGATTGGACTTGGCGGCGGCGCTGATCCACAACCCCGTGGTGCTGTTCTTGGACGAACCGACCACCGGTCTCGACCCCATCAGCCGGGCCCGCATCTGGGAAGAGGTCCGGACCATCAACGGCGAGTTGGGCGTCACCATCTTCCTCACCACCCAGTACCTGGAGGAGGCCGACGCTCTGGCCCACCGGGTCGGCATCATCGACCGCGGATCGCTGGCGGTCCAAGGCACGCCGGCCGACCTGAAGCGAGCGCGGGGTTCCGACCTCATCGTGGTGAGGCTGGACGGCAAGGTTGACGCTGCCGCGGAGGCGGTGCTGCGAATACCGGAGGTCGCCGAGGTGGAGGCCCACGGTCAAGAGTTGACCGTAAGCGTGGCCAACGGGGCTGCCTTGATCAGCAGCGTGGCCCTCGCCTTGGACCAGCAGGGCATCGCCGTGCAGGAATTGACCCTGCGGACGC
Source organism: Dehalococcoidia bacterium (assembly GCA_965197575.1). Taxonomy (GTDB): domain Bacteria; phylum Chloroflexota; class Dehalococcoidia; order Lucifugimonadales; family UBA3495; genus VXOI01. The sequence goes on along the minus strand of OZ240214.1, from coordinate 1,929,102 downwards.
CGACCCTGGACGATGTTTTCTTGCAGGTGACCGGGGGACGGCTGCGCGACAGCGAGAGCGCCCAAGGGGAAACCGCGGACTGACCCGGCGGGGAACGGGTCCAACCGGCCCCTCAGCTGCGTATAACCAATCGAGGTACGAAAATGGCATCGGCAACCAGAACACCGGCGACCCTGGCTCGCCGGGGAGGGTTCCTTCGAGACACCGTCAGCGTGGCCGAAAGGGCGACGCGGTCGGTGCTGCGGGACGCCGAGGTTACTATTCCGGCGTTGGTCATACCCGTGTTCATGTACGTTATGACCGTGGGTGCGCTCAAGGACCTGGCCGAGGGCCTTCCCGGAGTGGACTACCGGGCGTTCCAGCTTCCGGTGGCGGTGCTATTCGCCGTAACCGGCATCTCCCGGGCCATCACCGTGGTCACCGACATCCAGAGCGGGTATTTCGACCGGCTGGTGATGTCTCCGGTGAACCGGCTGGCCCTTCTCTTGGGCCTGATGGTGGCCGACTTCGCCCTGGTGTTCGCCCTGACCATTCCGGTAATCATCATGGGGTTCATCGCCGGAGTCACCTTCGAGACTGGAATTCCCGGCATTCTGTTGTTCATGTTTCTGAGCGGGCTTTGGGGGTTGATTTTCACCGGGTTTCCCTACGCCATCGCGCTCAAGACCGGGAACCCCGCCGCCGTCAACATGAGCTTCCTGCTCTTCTTCCCCTTCCTGTTTATGACCACGCTGTTCGTGCCTCAAGAGGCCATGACCGGGTGGTTCGGGACAGTGGCCGACTACAACCCGGTCACCTACCTGCTGGCTGCTTTGCGCTCCCTGATTTCGAATGGCTGGGAGCCGCTCACCCTGCTCAAAGGCGTCGGCGCCATCCTGGCGGTCGGCGTGTTCAGCATAGGCATGGCCCTGGCGGCGCTAAAGGGCCGGGCGACCCGGAAATAGCCGTGAGCATCTGCGGGGAATATGGGCTTCTGGTATCTTATGGGCGCCACGAGCGTGGTAGTAGCTCGGCTCCCTAACGACCCCAACGCGCTCAACCAAAACCGGAGTTGACCGGAGTGTATACTTCCTTCACCATTAAAAATTTCCGTTGCTTCGAGCAGCTGACCATTGAGCCCTTGGCCCGGATCAACCTGATAGCGGGCAAGAACAACACGGGCAAGACGGCGCTGCTGGAGGCGTTGTGGTTGCATTCGGGGCCGAACGTACCCGACTTGGGAATTCGCTTGGCGAGCTTTCGCGGCATCCCCGGCCAAGACCCCAGGCGTTTGTTGCACGATCTGTTCTACAACTCCGATCCGAGCCGGACGATAACACTCTCGGCGAAGCATAGGGGAATCAACAACCCGCGCAAGCTGGATATATCGTCCCGTCCGTTTGGTGCGGGCGAGGTCCCAATCCCATTCCCCAACCCGCCGTCTGCGGTGCCCCGTGGGTCACAGGAGCCGGACGTTTCGGCGGCGTCCAGCTCCAAAATAGTTCTCGACTACACGGATGAATTCGGTGGGAACTACGTGTCGACAGGCTGGTGGGCAACCAGCCAATTGCCTCCAATTATTGCTCCATTACCAGGCATGGCTATAGAAAGTGCGGGAATGGCGCGCAACCAGGCGGATATGCCACCCGGCCCCCCTTCGATCTTTTTGAGCCCTCGATTGCGCAACAACCAGCAGGAAGAGCTGGCGAGGTTTGGTGACGCGGAGTTGACCGGGTTCGCCAACAAAATCGTGGACTGCCTTAGAGTTGTTGAACCCAGGATCAAACGACTAACGACCATAGCCGCCGCCCCAACGCCGATGTTGTACGCCGATGTGGGGCTGGACCGCTTGGTGCCCTTGGGGTTCATGGGTGACGGAATCGGCAGGCTGCTGTCAATGACGCTCGCCCTCTACAGCGCCCGCGACGGCACGATACTGATTGACGAAGTGGAAAACGGGCTGCATCACAGCGTACTGCCGGACGTTTGGCAAAGCCTGGACCGCCTATCGCAGGAGTTCAACGTGCAGGTTTTCGCCACCACCCACAGCTACGAGTGCATGGTGGCCGCGCGGGATGCCTTCAAGGCGTCGGAGGATAAGGACCTGCTGATTCAACGCTTCGACCGCTGGGGAGACGGTGTTGTGGTTGTTACCATACCGTTCGAATCACTTGACTTCGCTCTCGGTTACGGCGCTGAAATCCGCTAATGACCAGCAGTAGTTTCGAATTGGCGGCAGACACAAGTGCCCTTTTGCTGGTGGAAGGCAATGACGACGCCAGATTCTTCGCCGCCTTTCTGAGGCACTTGGGGCGAAACGATGTTCGGATTCTGCCTGTGAGGGGCAAAGACAATTTCGCCCCTTTCCTCACTACTCTTCCCAGTTTGTCGAACTTCGCTTCGTTGCGAGTCTTGGGAGTAGTCCGGTACGCGGACGCCAATGCACAGTCGGCCCTGCAGAGCTTACAAGGCTCCCTACGGCGTGCCGGATTGCCCGTGCCCAATCGGGTCTTCGAACCGGCGCAGGAAGGCGGGTTGACAGTTTCGATGGCGATACTACCCGACGGGTCGGACGCAGGCGACCTGGAAGAGTTATGTCTCCGATCGGTACAGGACAGGCCCGCGATGACGTGTGTCGGTCAGTATATGGGTTGTCTTGCGAACGCTGAGGGCACGACCGGGCAGGCAAGTAAGGCCAGGCTACACGCGTTTCTCGCTGCCGGAGACGATCCGGATCGCAGAATAGGAGAAGCGGCTGATGCCGGTGTTTGGGATTGGGACTCAGATGTATTCCGACAGCTCGCTGACTTCCTACGCGCCCTGTAGGGTCGAGAACGTAGAGTGCGGAAAAACAGGCCGCCGCCCGCATAGGGTCGGCGGCCTGTTGCGTAGCGGGTTGAATTCCCTACTCCCCGGCTTTTACCCATTCGGCGCAGCGTTCGCCGATCATGATGGTGGTGCAGTTGGTGTTGGCCCGGATTACGTTGGGCATCACCGAGGCGTCGGCCACTTTGATGTTCTCCAGCCCGTGAATGCTCAGGTGTTGGTTGACCACGGCCATCGGGTCGCTGGCCGGTCCCATCTTGCAGGTCCCGGAGGCGTGGGTGGTGTTGAACACTGTCTTACGCATCCACTGGTCAAGAGCCTCGTCGGAGGCCAGGTCATCTTCGGTGGGCTGGACGACCTTGTCCACTATCGGGCCGAAGGCATCATTTTCCAGCAGGTCCATGCTGATGCGCACCGCTTCCCTCAGCCGTGCCCGGTCGCGCTCCAACTCCAGGTAGCGGTAGTTCAGCGCTGGCTGGACGCTGGGGTCATTGGCGGAGAGCCGGACCTCGCCCGCGCCGTCGGCCAACTCCAGGATGCACTGGATGCGGACGCCGCCGGGTTCGAAGGGATCGGCTCCGCCGATGGGGGTGGAGAATGACGACGCAGAGATCTGCATGTCGTTGCGGTCGGGCGAACCGGTGGCCGTGTAGCGCAGGCCGGTCTGAGTCCGCGGGGCCAACGGGTCCTGCTCGTGGTCGTCGCGCACGTCGCAGATAATCGCCACGATGGGGTGGTCGCGCAGGTTCTGGCCCACGCCGGGCAGCTCGTGCACCACCGGGATGCCCATCTCCCGCAGGTGATCCGCCGGGCCGACGCCGGAGAGCATCAGCAATTGGGGAGAGGCCATGGAGCCGGCGCTGAGGACGATCTGGTCCGCCTCCACCTGGTAGACCTCGCCTCCGCTTTCCACTTCCGCGCCCACCGCCTTCTTGCCGTCGAACAGGATGCGGCGGACGACTACGTCGGAGCGCACCGTAAGGTTCAGCCGGTGGCGCACCGCGCTGAGGAAGGTTAGCGCCGTGCTCATGCGAACGCCCTCGGGATTGTTCATTGGGATGGGCCCCACGCCGCCGGAGTCCGGTGCGTTCATGTCGTAGTCCTCGGGGTAGCCGGCATCCAGGGACGCCCGCACGAAGGCGTTCTGGAAGGGCAGCCAGTCCTCGCGCTTGAAGCGGCGCACCGGAATCGGCCCTTCGTTGCCGTGGAAGTCGTCGGTGATGTCCAGGTCGGTCTCCATCTTGCGGAGGAAGGGAAGGACGTCGATGTACTTCCACTCGTCATTGCCTTCTGAGGCCCAGCCGTCATAGTCCTCGGGCACACCGCGCAGCAGCACCTGGCCGTTGATGGCGCTGGTGCCGCCGACCACCTTGCCCCGGGGCGCTGGCAGCATCTCGGTCTGTTCGGCCGAACCCTGGGCCCACCAGGTCCAGTTGTGGGGAGCGCCCTGGGTCGAGGCGTCGGGCTTGTAGCCGTACTTGAGGTCGTCGGGGTAATACTGGTAGTCGGGATAGTCCGGGCCCGCTTCGAGCAGCAATACCGAGCGGTTGGCATCCTCGGCCAACCGGGAGGCCACCACACAGCCTCCCGAACCGGCCCCGATAACGATAACGTCGTATTTCATGTTGGCACCTCCAGAATTTGGCCCGCTTCCTTGGAGAGACGGTTGGGTGAGGGCCGGGAACTACCGGCCCTCTTTGATGAAGTCGGAAATCCGCTCGGCGATCATGATGGTGCTCACGTTGGTGTTGGCCCGCGGGGTGTTGGGCATTATGGAGGCGTCGGCCACGTTCAGACCTTCGACGCCGTGGACCCGCCCGTACTGGTCGACCACCGCCATCGGGTCCGAGGCCGGGCCCATCTTGCAGGTGCCCACCAAGTGCTGAGAGGTCCTGACGTTCTGGTGCAGCCAGGCGTCCAGCGCCTCATCGGTGGCCAACTCCTCGTCGGTGGGCATCAGCCGCTGCCTCATGATGCCCCGGTAGGCCTCGCTTTCCGTCAGCCGCACCACCAACCGGACGCCGTCGCGCAGGCGCTCGATGTCGCTGTCGTTTTCGAGGAAGTGGTACTCCAACAGCGGCTGCACGTGTGGGTCGGGAGAGGTCAACGTGACCTGCCCCGATCCTTGGGCCAAGTTGAGGATGACCGACATGCGGAAGTCCTCCCCCGGCCCGGTGAGATCGCCCATCGGGGTCGAGAAAGTGGTCGGGAAGAGCACCATGTCGTTCCGCAGGCCCGAGCCGGAGGCGGTGTAGCGCAGGCCCAACTGGGTCCTTGGCGCGTCGAAGTTCATCTCGAAGCCGTCCTGGGCGCTGAAGGCGATCCCGACTTGGGGATGGTCGCGGTAGTTCTGGCCCACACCGGGCAGGTCGTGGACGACCGGTATACCGACGCTGGAAAGGTGCGCCTGCGGCCCGACGCCCGAGTGCATCAGTATGTGCGGCGAGGCGATGGAACCGGCGGACAGGACGATGCGTTCGGCTTCGACAACGAAGGTGTCGCCCCCGCTCTCGACCTCCACCCCGACGGCCCGCGGCTTTTGTCCCGACTCCGTCGAGGGGGCGAACAGGACACGGGTGGTCAGGGCGTTGGGCCGGACGGTCAGGTTCAGCCGGTGGCGCACCGGGTTGATGTAGGAAAGGGCGGTGCTGAGCCGGACCCCGTCGACGTTGTTCATCGGCAGCGCAGACACGCCGCCGGAGTCGGGGTTGTTCATGTCCTGCCCGGCGGCGAAACCCTCGGCCACGCAGGCGCCCTGGAAGGCGTGCATCAGCGGCTCCCAGGCCTCTTCCTTGTGCCGTCGGACCCGCATCGGCCCGTCGTTGCCGTGGAAGTCGTCCCGGATGTCCAGATCGTTCTCCATCCGTCGGAGGAAGGGGAGCAGCTTCACGTACTCCCACTCGTCGTTGCCTTGGGCGGCCCAAGAGTCGTAGTCCTCGGGCAGCCCCCGCAGGAACACCTGGCCGTTGATGGCGCTGGTGCCGCCCACCACCTTGCCCCGGGGCGCGTACATGTCGTTGGGGCGCTCCGGGGTGGGCTTCCCCACGAACGACCAGTTGTGTGGCGCGTCGTGCAGCGACGCCATCTCCGAGTGGTAGCCGTTCTTGAGGTCTTCGGGGTAGGTCTCGATATCGGGATAATCGGGCCCGGCCTCCAGCAGCAGCACCGACCGCTCCGGGTCCTCCGACAACCGCGCCGCCATAGCACAACCGGCCGACCCGGCGCCGACAACAATCACGTCGTATTTCATTATTCACACCTGTTTAGCAAAGATCGGGAACAGACAGGCCTAACGCCCGCTAGGATACGGCAACGACAGGGCAGTGGGCAACCGGAGGGTGCTTTGAGTTTACTGGGGACACAGGACCATTCGATTCTGGCTACTGCTGAAAAATCCGCTCTCGGTGATAGGACAGAAACTCCCTCTGCGGCAAGAATTTCTTGGGGAGGAAAATTGGTCGACCGTCATAAGACCCGATTGACTCTGAAAAGAACTTGTCGTTCCTCGCCGTATGTTTGCGGGACACCTGAACAGTCATGTCGTCCCTTATCGTGATTAGTCCGGCATCGAATGCCCTATCGTGTAGCGCGGACAGGAGTAGACCGTTCCTGGGGTTTACCCTTTTGGTCCTATCATGGCTCCACGGTATGATGTGGCTTGCCACCAGCAGCCGGGGCAAAGACAACCCGGTGATGCAACACCGCTCGTTGTAGGCGCTCAGGACTGCTGCTCGGAAGAAACTCTGGCCGATGCGCACCGTGGTCTGCGCTGCGCGGTCTTCTCCAACGCGGTCGGCGTCCTCATCATGGGCTACGGGGTGATCACTTCCAGCCGTCGCTCCTACTTCTAACATGGCCTGATCGGACTCGACTGCGAAGCGTTGCCAATCGCCTTGCATTTCCTCCCACATCGTGCGGTCGTTGGCGGATGCTCCCCTTAATCCTTTACGACCAGTTGACGTGACCTCTGGATCGAGGCTGGCAATATTGGATAGCTTCATCGCCAGCGCAGATGGGGACCGGCCAATGGCCTCCGCGAAACGGATAATCTCAGGATTCCCACGATGCAGCCTGCCAAAGGGCAACCGACAATACAGCGCGAACGCCACCAGCAGTTGCTGGCGTGTCCATCCAGTCCTCGACGGCACAATCAGCGTTCCTCGTAGTATTGGTTATAGCCCATTACACGCTGGGCAAGTCCAACAAGGCGCTTCCGGAACCCAGGAGGGGCCGCTTTCCCAGTAGCAAGTATAGGCTTCATCCAGCTCGACGTAGTTGGAGTCTCTCTCGGTATACGGCGGGCCCCAGCCCACTTCGTTGGTTAGGATTAGCGAGCCGTCCGGACCAGTGTGTACCAGTGAGGTATCATAGTATTTCCTGTTATCCACCTCCAAGCGGCTTCGCTCCAAGATTTCCCGCAAGCGGTCATTGGCGCCAGGTATCTGTCCGCCGGGAGTGACGAATTCGTCTGGAAACAAGTCCCAATGGAACCTAAAGGCGATTCTAGGGGTTGGGTGGAGTTCATGCAGACTGATTTCCAGTACGCTGTCCTCGTCGAAACCGTATTTGGCTCGGTAGTAGGTCTGCTTCGCCCAAGTGAGAGCTCTCCGCTGGTCAATGACTGTTCTGATGGCAGTGGATTTGCCGGTATCGGTTTCGTGGATAATGGTCCAACCCCGTTGAGCTAATTGTGCGATAGTCATTTGGTAGATCGATTTAGGCATAGTGCTTTCTCTGATTTCAGAGTTACCATGTCTTTGAACTTGGATGATTCTATTCCATCAGCCACAGGCAGACGTGATGGAAGCAATAAGTGTCTGTATGGCTAACATAGCATATATGAAAGAGGCCCCGGAAAATCCGGGGCCCCTGCGTTGGCCGGGTTCGCTAGCGGGTCGGCGCGGCTAGCCGCGGCCGTTGCGGAGCAGGCGGCCGGGGAAGGCGCCGGTGGGCTCGCCGTCTTCGAAGGTGATCTCGCCGTTGACCAGCGTCCAGCGGTAGCCCTTGGCCTTCTGGATGCGCCGCCACTCGCCGCCGGGGAGGTCCTCGGCGACCTCGGAAGGCAGCACTTCCAGCTTCTGCAAATCGTAGACCACCACGTCGGCCGGGGAGCCTTCCTTGATCGCGCCGCGATCGGCGAAGCCGCCGAAGTGGGCCGGCAGGTACGACAGCTTGAAGTGGGCATCCTCGAGGGTGACCACCTTTTCGTCGCGCACCAGCCAGGCCAGCATGTCCGTCGGGTAGATGCCGGCGGTCAGGAACTTGACGTGGGCGCCGCCGTCGGAAACGCCGGCGACGATGTGGTTGGAGTCCAACACCTCGGCGGTGAACTGGGCCGTGTCGCGGCCTTGGGTGTCGGCGTAGAACTCCGTGGCCAGGTCGTCCTCTACGCACATGTCCAGCAGCGTGTCGATGACGTGCTTACCCTGCTCGTCGGCGATCTGCTGCACGGTCTGGCCGGCCTGTGGGCTGGAAGCCTCGGTCTCGTCCGGAGCCAGCGCGATCATGCGCCCGTCGACCACGTTGACGACGAAGGACTTCAAGCGCAGTTCGGGATTGGTGGTGCAGCGTCCGCCGTCGTGCGAGTACTCGTAGCCGTGAGTATCGCAGACGAACTGGGTGCCCTCATCGTCCACCGTGCCGCCCTGGTGCGCACAGACGACCGACAACAGCTTGTAGCCGTCGCGGGTGTTGACCAAGAAGTAGTCCGAGCCGCCGACATTGACCTTGGCGGGCATACGGGTGAAGTCGGACTGGGCGCCGATGTCGATCTTGACCTTGCGGGTCATCACCTGAAGGCTGCCGACGGAGCCGGGGGTGACCTGGATGGGGCGCCGGCCCGAGTCCCATTCTTCCTTCAGCTTCCGGCGCATCTCCGGGTCGGACATCTTGGCCTTCCTGGTGGCCTTGTCGCCCAGGGTGACTTCGCGCCACATGGGGGTGTCGTCGAACAGGTTCCAGTCTTCGAAGGTGAGCTCGAAGCCGCCGCGGCGGGTGTTGCCTTGCCCGTAGACCCGCAGGCCGCGCTCGGCGCAACTCTCGAGCCAGCGGATGCGCTCGCGGTGCTGTTCGGGGTGGACGGAGTTGGGGGATACCGCTTGGTACAGCACCGGGCGGCCGGAAACCTCGGCGACCTTTTCGAAGAACAGGCGGGCCTCTTCTCCCAGCGGGCGGCCCTCTTCGCCGGTCTCTTGGTAGGCCAACTCGATGAAGCCCTCGTCGCGGTCGCGCAGGACCTGGGCGAAGGTCAGCACCTCATGCTCGGAAAGCATGTCGGTGATCATCGGGGTGCCGTCGTAGTCGCGCTGCACCGAGTTTGGACCCAAGACCTGGGCCGACCAGCCGCAAGCGCCGGCGTCCATGGCCTCGTGGATCAGCCGGACCATCTCGTTCATCTCCGCCTCGGTGGGGCGGCGGTTCTTGGCCTCGTCCCACCCCATGACCCAGGCATACAGCGGGGTCAGAGGAACGTAGGTCAGGCAGTTGATGCCCTTGGGGGTGTTGGTCAGACTGTCGATGAAGTCAGGGAAGGTGACCCAGTCCCAAGGCATACCCTCTTTCATGGCGTCGTAGGGAATGGCCTCGTTGCGGGTCATACTGAGCATCGCCCGGTCCTGGTCTTCGACGCGGGAGGGGGCGAACCCGAAGCCGCAGTTGCCCAGCGCCACGGAGGTTACGCCGTGCCAGCCCGAAAGGGTGCAGTAGGGGTCCCAGAAAATCTGGGCGTCGTAGTGGGTGTGCAGGTCAATGAACCCCGGCGCGACGATCAAGCCCTTGGCGTTCAACTCGCGCTCGGCAGTGCCGCCGTTGAGCCCGCCAATCTTGGCGATGCGCCCGTCCCTGATGCCGATGTCGCTCACGAACCGCGGCGTGCGCGTTCCGTCGACAATAGTGCCGCCTCTTATGATAATGTCGTAGTCCGCCATCAAACTTCCTCCGATTTTGTAGTCAGGGAATACGAACCCATAGGGAGTCGGTCTACCCCCAATCATTAGGTAACGCGCCAAGTCTAAAGTACGAGAATATGCGTGTCAATTATTCCTCAAGCGACCGGGCGCAAATGAACGAGATACCCATGCCAAGCACAATTTGACGACGATATTAGTCGTTGCAGCGCCGCCTCTTAGTCTCGCACCCACAGTCACCGGAACGGCGCGGCCCCATGTTAAAATCCTCTCGTTGATTTCTGTGTTATCGGAGCGAAGCCAACTATGAACGTTAACGATGCGGTGGCCCGGGTCCTGAAGACCGAGGGCGTCGAATGGGTAGCCTGTTTCCCCTCCAACAACCTGATCGAATCGGCGGCCAAGGAAGGCATCCGCCCCATCATGTTCCGCCAGGAACGGGGCGCGCTGATGGCCGCCGACGGCTACAGCCGGATGAACGACCGCCGGAAGTTCGGCGTGGCCATCACCCAGGGCGGCCCCGGCTCGGAGAACTCCCACGGCGGCATCGCCCAAGCCTTTTCCGACAACATCCCGATCCTGTATCTCGCCGGTGGCCCGGCGTTGGGCCAGTACGCCGTGCGGCCCAACTTCTCCCCGGTCCGCTCCTACGAGTCCGTGTCAAAGCACGCCGAGGTCATCACCGCGCCGGGTCAGGTCGCAGCGGTGATGCGGCGGGCTTTCCACCACCTCCGCAACGGCCGTCCGGGGCCGGTCATCGTTGAGATACCGGCCGACGTGAGCGGGCAGGAAGTCCCGGAGTCGGCGCTGAATTACCAAGCGCCGAAGCGGTTGCTACAGTCGCCCTCCCGCGGCGACGTGGCCGACGCAGCCCGGTTGCTGCTCAACGCCAAGAAGCCCGTCATCTGGTCGGGGATGGGCGTCCTGTTCTCCTCGGCTACCGCCGAGCTGCGGGAGTTGGCCGAGCTAACCCAGATTCCGGTCTACACCACCATGCCGGGTAAGTCGTCCTTCGACGAGCGCCACCCACTGGCGTTGGGCGCGGGCAGCGGCGCGACCTCCCTGCCCGCCCGCAAGTGGCTCCAGGAGTCCGACGTGCTGTTCGCCGTCGGGTCGAGCATGACCCGCACCAGCTACGGACAGCCGATTCCCGACGGCAAGGTCATCATCCACAACGTGGAGAGCATCGAGGACATCAATAAGGACTTCTCTGTCGACGTCGGCCTGCCCGGCGACGCCAAGTTGACCTTGCAGGCGCTGATCGACGAGGTGAAAGGACAGATTGGCCCGTCAGGGAGGCCCGCCAACGGCGTCGCCGAAGAGATCGCGGAAGTCCGCAAGGGTTGGCTGGCCGAGTGGACGCCGCTGCTGGAGACCGACGAGGTGCCCATCGGCACCTACCGTGTGATTAACGAGCTGGAGCGTACGCTGGATAGGGAGAACAGCGTGGTCACCCACGACGCCGGCGCTCCCCGCGACTCGATTATACCCTTCTACACCGCAACCACGCCCCACAGCTACATCGGTTGGGGAAAGTCCACCCACCTCGGATACGGGATTCCGTTGATGATCGGGGCCAAGCTCGCCGACCCCAACCGCTTTTGCCTGAATTTCATGGGCGACGGGGCCTTCGGCATGTCGGGACTGGACATAGAGACCTCGGTGCGGGCGGGCGCGCCCATCACCACCATCGTGCTGAACAACGGCGGGATGGCCACCTACCCCGGCGGTTACCCGGTGGCCAACGAGCTGTTCGGTCTCACCCGCATGGGCGGCGACTACGCCAAGATCGCCGAGGGCATGGGCGCCGTCGGCATAACCGTGACGCAGCCGGCGGAGGTCGCGCCGGCCCTCGTGCGGGCACAACAACTGAACCGCGACGGCCGGACGGTGCTGCTGGACATCCACACCAACATGGAAGGCCGCAAGTCCACATTCTAATCTTACATGGATGCACAGGATAAACAGGATATACGAGAGCCGGAGAAGGTCGGAGTGTTCAAGAGGTTCAAGGACCAACCATCCTGTCTATCCTGTACATCCATGTAAACAAGGAGGCGCAACATGACCCTGCCCGGAACACCGCCGGTCGCCACTGATCTGGTGCATCACATCGGCATTGCCGTAGCCAACCTGGACGAGAGCATCGAGTTCTACCGGGGCCTGTTCGGCTTCAAGCCCGGCCAGATCATCGTCCGCGAGGACATCGGGGTCCGCGGCTGCTTTGTGCCGGTCGGCGAGACTAACCTGGAACTGTTGGAAGGCACCAGCGCCGACAGCCTGATAACCACCCACATCGCCAACCGCGGCGAGGGACTCCACCACGTCTGCTTCGAGGTGGACGAAATCGCGGACAAGCTAACCACACTGGACGCCTTGGGCATCAGGCTGATCGATAAAATACCGCGCACCGGCTTGATGGGCGGAGACATAGGCTTCCTGCACCCATCGGCAGCCCGCGGCGTACTGATAGAGCTGGCCCAGCACGGCCACTAACGCTATTCGCTAATCGTTGCTATCGTCGAGGCTCCGGCAAATGCCTGTTGAGGGCCTCGACGAACCGGCTGAAGTGGGGCAGGTGTCTGCGGAGCGTTTCCGGGTCAAGCGTAGCGAGCAGCTTGAACGACTTGTCTCCCTTTTTGTACTGCTTTTGGCTGTCTGCGCCGGCCGTGGCATTTACCAGCGAGGAAAACACGCCGTTCTTCTGACGGCCTTCAAGGTTGTTTTTTGGTAAGAGGGCGTTCTCGTTGATGTGAGGGAAAAACCGACGCAAGGCTGAGCGGTCAGTCGTAATCCAGGTTTCCATGCTGGTGGCCATCAACTGCGCCTGATCGTCGGCAGCCGCCGCAGGACGTTGCCAGCCGTCTCGGGCGGCGAGATGGTCCCAGGCCTCAGACGTGTAGTTAGACCAGTTAGGTACTGAGACCGAGTCTTCACTGTCGACTAACAGTAGACTGTGCTCTTGGCTATTCGCTGACAGGGCAGTCTGGAAATTGCCGAATGCTTAGGTTCGCCCGCCGCAGGCGACAAACTTGGGCATTCTGTCCTTGAAACCGGCTCGCTCAACCAGCTTGCTGAAACCCTCTCTACACCGGGTTCGAAGCTCTTTGCTATCGCCGCCGCCTTCAACGTAGACTTTCACCATTGATTTCCGCCCAACTCACCGCGCGTCCACAACTCTCCGAGACGGTAACGGTCCAGCCATACATCCAGGTCCCCGGCGTCCAGCCGCTGCATGGCGGTCTGTCCATTGCGCTTCTCACAGACGACTACTGCCTCTGGGCTGTCGGTCATGGCGTCTACCAGGATGTCCGAATGGGTCGTGACAATCAACTGGGTCTTTTTCGAAGTCTCCAACAGCAGATCGGCGATCTTGGGAAGTATGTCTGGGTGCAGCCCCAACTCCGGTTCCTCAATGCAGACCAACGGTGGCGGCGTGGGGTCGCATAGGATCGCCAGGAGGCACAGGTAGCGTAGTGTCCCGTCCGACAGCCTGGTGGCCGGTATGGTGAACCTGCCTTCGGTGAAATAGACCTGGACAGTACCACCCTCTATGCTGACATCAAAATCGGTAAAGTCTTCGTAGAGGTCTCTCAAACAGGCCAAAATGTTGTCTTTTGCTTCTGGAAAGCGTCTCAGCCGGTTCAGGAACATGTCGAGATTTGAAAAATTCTCCTGCAACCGGTCATTGCGCGTATCCGCCCGTAGCGGGCGCCGATACAGAGATTCCCCCCCGAAGGTCCATTCCCGGTATATCCTCACTTTTTCGTAGGTGTCTGCAAGATAGGTTATTTCGGGATACTGTTCTGGGTCCCGCCTCTGGGAAATAATGGAACGGCCATAATTCACGCTTTCGCGTTTAAGTCTCCTTGGGCGTCCCTGCACATTTAACACCGGTTCCCCTTGCTGATACTGGAAAAAGAAATAAGGGGATCTTTCTTCCTCGTATGGCCGCTCGTTCTCGATTCGTTCGTCCAAGACGCGGAACTCCTGACCCGATTGACCGAATTCCAGGACATGGCGCAACGGCTGTTTACCTTTCGGGTTCTCCACCACAACGTCGATTGACGCTGTCCCCTCGGAATTCCCCTTCCAGACCCACTCGCCGACTCCGCCGCTTAACCGTATCACGGCGCCCGGGTCGCTGGCCGTGGCCCGCATCAGCGCTATCGTTTCTATCAAGTTGGACTTGCCAGAGGCGTTGGGGCCGATCAGCAAGTTTAACGGCCCTAGTTCTATGGGAGCCGTCTCCGGCCCAAAGGACAGCACGTTGCGCGGCGTGATGCTCAAAAACATTGTGCGAACCCTATACGGCCATTAAAGGTGCGGTACTACCCGGTCCATGAGCAGCCGCAACGAGTTCAGTTGTAGTTGGTGGGGGATGCGGCGGCCCGAGTTGAACTCGAAGACGATATGGGAAAGCTGGAGTTGCTCCTTGAGCTCCAGGAGCCTGTCGAGCACCCGCTCAGGAGTCCCGAAGACTACTTTGTCCCGCAGCCAGTCGTCGTAGGTCATGTCCATGAGGCGGGCGGACTCGGCCCGCCAGTCGCCGGGGGTGCCGACTCGGTCCGCGCTGGCGGCGACCCGGACGCCAATACCCTGCATTGTGACCTGCGTGCTTTCCATGGGCTCGTTGTATGCCTTCTCCTCGGTCTCAGCAAGGTAGACCGGCAGGCGAATCCCTACGTTGCCCTCCCCAAGGTGCCCTGCCTCCTTCCAGGCCGACTGGTAGGCATTCACGTGTTCCGCCAATTCCGAGAGGGCGAAGACGCGGGATGGGTTGACGAAGACCGGGTAGCCCATCCGCCCGATGATAGGGAAGGTCTCGGCCGAGGTGATGCCGATGCGGATGGGCGGGTGGGGCTGCTGGTAGGGCTTGGGCCGGACCGCCAGGTCGTAGCACTTGTAGTGGTCGCCCTCGAAGGAGAACTGCTCGGTGGTCCAGGCCTTGAGGATGATCTCCAGGTATTCCTCGAACCGGCCCCGGCTCTCCGGGTAGGGCGACAGGAAGGCGTCGTGGTGCTCCGGGAAGGTGCCCCGGCCGACGCCGAAATCCAACCGCCCCTGACAGATGTGGTCCAGGGTGGCGATTTCCTCGGCGATGCGAATGGGGTTCCCCAACGGCAGCAACAACACGCCGAGGCCGATGCGTATCTTGCTGGTTCGGGCGGCGATGGCCGTGGCCACCATGACCGGCGAGGACAGCACGCTAAAGGGAATAAAATGGTATTCGGCCAGCCAGACCGCCTCCGCCCCCAGCCGCTCCGCCTCTTCCGCGATCTTGAATCCCTGCTGGAAGGCTTGCTGGTCGGTCACGTCCTCCAGCGCCGGGAATTCCAGGAACACTCCGGTGTTCATCGTTCCTCCTGCCCGATTGGCTTGACTCCCTAGCAGGGTGGCCAGAGCCTCTTGTGTTAAATGCCCAGCAGCTTTTCCAGGTTCTTGTAAAGAATGGCCTCCTTTTCGTCCTGGGTGAGGCTTTCGAGCCCCAGAATCCAGGAAACTGGCCAATCGATGGCCATGTCGAAGGGCCAGTCGGTCCCGAAGACCACCCGGTCTATGCCGACGCTGTCGATGAGGTAGCGGAGCGCCTGCTCGCTGTGAGTGAGGCAGTCATAATAGAAACGGTTGAGGTAGGCGCTGGGGGGTTGGTCGATGGTCCGCGCCTCCCGGCGCACCTGCCAGCCCCGGTCCATCCGGCCGATGCCGAAGCAGGTGTAGCCCCCGCCGTGGCACAGGCACACCTTCAGACCGGGGCAGGCGTCCATCACCCCGCCAAAAACCAGGGAGGCGAAGGTGACCGTCCGGTCGCCCAGATTGCCGATGGTGTTGGGCAGGTGATACCGGCTGTTGCGCGGGCTGACGATGGTGTCGCCGCCCTGGTGCACCAGAATGACCGCCCCGGCCTGCTCCGCCGCCTTCCAGAAGGGCAGGAACTGTGGATCATCGAACGTCTTGCCGTTGACGTGGTCTCCGATCATGGCGCCCTTCAGGCTCATGCTCATTCCCCGCTCCAACTCGGCGATGGCGGCTGTGATGTCCTGCATCGGCAGCGTGGCGAACCCGGAGAACCGCTGCGGGTTGTCCTTGACCAGTTGGGCCACGTAGTCGTTGCAGTCCTGGTCCATCGCGGTGATTTGGGCGGCGTCTTTCTCGTAGAAATAGAAGGAGGCGTTGGTGGACAACACCTGCACGTCGACTCCAAGGGAGTTCATGTCGGCCAGACGCTCTTCCGGTGTCCACGATGTCTTGGGATTGTACCGTTGGTTGGCCACGGCGCTGGCGGGTATACCGTGCCAGCTTTCTCCCTTGCGGAACGCTTCTACAAAATCTGCCGGGGAAATGTGGGCGTGGATGTCGATGGTGCGCATTGGTACACCTCGATCGAAATAGAGGACGCTACTTGCCGCGGCTGGCGTTCCGGACTTGCACAATTTCCAGCCCGGTGTCCTTGGGGGCGGCGGCGACCACGCTGATGCGGTCCAACCACTTGACGCTGTAGTGGCACTGCTTGCCCAGGGCCACCAACCGGCAGGGGCCACCGTGAACGGCCGGCAGGGGTTCGTCGTTCAAGCGCAAGGCGACGATTGCGCCGTCGTCCCACGCCTCGGCCAGCGGCAGTCCGACGGTGTAGCTCCCGGCGGAGCAGGCGAGGAAGCTCGCTTCGGGAAGCGTTCCGGCCAGTGCCAGCAGGTCGGCCAAGGGGATGCCTTCCCACCGTTGGTCCGGCGCGACCCACCCCTCGACGCAACGAAAGTCGTCGGTGAACTTCCTTTGCGCGACCGCGGCGAGGTCGTCCGCGCTCAGGGTCAAGGGCTTGGAAACCAGTCCGTCGATAGTCAACGACTGCCACGGCCCGTCAGGGACCACATCGGTGAATACGGGCAACTTCTCGAACCTGCGTTCGTCGCTCATGGGACCTCTCTTCAGGGCCTCCCGCCCTCGGCGGTTACTGGACACCGGGGGCGGCAGGGTGCATATTAACCCGGCAACCCCATAGTGTCTATTGTAATCAATTTTGGTCAATCGGGTGTTCAGGAGCGCGCGATGATACACGGCGCAATCACCAATTCATGGCGGATGCAACTGGAGTCGCAGGAACTCATCGACCTAGTCGGCCTGGCACGGGAGAAGGGGGCCAAGCACATCGAACTGCGGCAGACCTGTCTGGGCGACTGCGAGCAAGGGAGCGGCGGCGACTGGCGTCCAGTCCTCTCCGGGCTGACGTCGGTGATCGATACCTACCCTGACCTTTCCTACGACCTGGCGATGGCCTGGCCCTGTCTCACCCGGTCCACCGACCCCCACGGTGAAGCATTCCAGGCGGCCTTGACCGGCGCGAAGTTGGTGGGCGGCGAGCGGCCTCAGCTCCGCGTGGTCGACCCCACGCCCTTCGACGCTCCTTGGGAGTTGCCGGACGACATTCCGGACGCGGCTTGGAGACTGGCCGGTCTGGCCTCGGAGGCGGCGCGGCAGGGGGTGGTGCTGTCGATGGAGAACTCCGGCCTTCCCATAAGCAGCATGGCCATGCTGGTGACGGCAGTGCGGGAGAGGATGGAGCCCGAAGCCCGCGATTACATTGGCCTATGCCCCGACCCTACCAACCAGTTGCGCCGCTACCCGGAATCGTCTCCTCTGAACGACCTTGATGCCCTGCCGTTGGACATGATCAAGATTGTCCATTTCAAGCAGATGCGCGGCGGACAGGCCCACCCGACGGTGGACACCGGCGACTTGGACTGCCTGAAGATGCGGGAAATACTGGAATCCAAGGGCTTCGACGGCCCGGCGATTCTGGAAATCCCGCCCAACCCCGAAGTGTTCGACAACCTGCAAAGCGGCTTCGCCTACTTGGGATTCGAGCAGTAGACTTCTGGAGTTTGTATGCTTTACCTAGCCTCGCTGCGTCACGACCCGGAGAAATGCCCTGGCGTGGCGCTGGAAATCCGCGACCGGGTGGTCACAATGGTGGCCAACATGAAGGACGTGTTGCAGTCCCATCAGTGTGCTTTTCAGCATGGTTGGGTCAGCAAGTCGGCCCACATGACGTTCCTAGTGTTCGACGCGCCCCACGGCCACGCAGTGGACGATGCCATCGTCGACATGGGCCTGGCCGTCTGGAACACGGTCGCCATATACCCGGTAATAACCTTTGATGAAGCCGTGGGCGGGTTGCCGGATTAGCGGTATCGGCGCCGTTCTCGACACCTGCGGGCCAGCTTCACCTATCTGGGTTTCGGGGGACGGACGTAACCCCCGATATTCGTAACGGCGGACTCGCCCAGGACCTCCTTAATCTCCTCGTCGGAAAACCCGACGATCTCAGTTTCGTAGACGACTTCGCCGTCCTTCCACACGGGGAAGGAGCCGGTGGTCTGCAAAGCACGATGCTGGGCCTTAATCGCGGCCCGGCGCAGCGCCGCCAACGCCCCGGCGGTACTTGGGTTGCGGGGTTGTGTGGTCTGATCGTCGCCGTTCTGCGCTTCAATCGCCATGATTTCCTTACTCGTCCCCTTTTTCTTCCAAGAGGGTCGATACGCCACTCAAGGTAGTGTACACAGCCCAATGGTCCACCAAGTCCCGATAGATGGTCTCGAAATTATACCACCCTGCATGGAACCGGCGACGGATGACCTCCGGCGGCACGCTGTGGCCGCCCTCCGAAACGCGCTGCATAACGCGGGCTATCGCAATTTCCGGCGTCGGCAGCCGCAGGAAATGAAGCTCTACGCGATACCCCAGTTCCTGCCACTGCGGAATCATACGGGCGTAGCCCCGCCCGCTCAGGGTAGTCTCGAAGGCGAAACTGTCCCCTCTCCGCACATGGTCGTCGATCATGCTCAACATCATCCGCCCGGCTCGCATAGCCTCCGATTCCGGCTGCAACGGGCTAAGCCCGGCGGCGATCAGGTCGGCGTTGATGAAAATAGACACATCGGCTTCGGTTAGCAGGAAGTCGCGGGCGAACGTAGTCTTGCCCGCCCCGTTCGGCCCGGCGATGATCAGAATCTTTCTCGGACTTTGCATTGCCGGGGATTCTACCAGACAATGGAGCGCTTTACCCCACCCGGTAGCGGTTGAGCAGGCCCATGTTCAGCTCGTAGCCGATGCCGGGGCGGTCGGGTACGGTTACGAATCCGTCGGCGTCTGGCTTCAGGATGGGGTGGAACATCTGGGTGCGCAGCGGGTCCACCGCCGCCGGGTAGTATTCCAGAAACTCCCCGTGGGCCACCCCTGCGGCCAGCGGAAGCTGCAACTCCTGGCATCCGTGGGGCGCGATGGACACGCCGCGCTCCGCCGCCAGATCGGCCACGTCCTTCGCCACGTCGTAGCCGGGGCAGATGGTCGCGTCCACGTTGAGGATGGACGCGCCGTTGTGGTCCAGCAGGGTGCGGAAATGGGCCAGGTGATAGCCGTTCTCCCCGGTGGCGATTTTCACGCTTGACATTTCCGCCAGCCGCCGGTGCCCTTCGTAGTCGTGAATCGGCAGCGGCTCCTCGAACCAGTAGACGCCGTACTCTGGTAGCAGGCGGGCGAACTCCATCGCCGCCGGCGGGTCCAGCGCACAGTTGGCGTCCACCATCAGGACTGCGTTATCGCCGATGGCCTCCCGCGAGGCGGCGACCCGCTCCATGTCGCCCGCGACACCCACGTTGGGGTCGCCGATCTTGATCTTCACCGCCGAGGCGTGCAGTTCCTCTACGTTGAAGCGCACCTCGTCCTTCAGTTCCTCCAGCCCCTTGCCCTCGGCGTAATATCCGCCTGCGATGTAGGTTCGGATGCGCTCCTGCGCCCCGCCTAGCAGCTGGTGGACGGACTGCCCCAGCGCCTTGCCCTTGATGTCCCAGCAGGCGATGTTAATGGCGGCCAATACCTGCGTGTTGAGCCCGGCGGGGCCCAGAATCTTGATCAGCTTCTCGCCCAAATCGACGGCGATGCCGCGGGTGTCCATCGGGTCCCGGCCGATGAGCAGCGGCCGGAAGTAGTCGACATAAAGAGGGAAAAACGCCAGAGGCCTTTCGGCGGCGGTGCCGCCGTTCCAGCCGTAGCCGGTGACCCCCTCGTCGGTGTTGACCGTCACCTTGTGCAGCCGCCCCGGCCCGTAGAAATGCCCGCCGTTCCAGATGCCGGGCCGCTCCCACTCAAAGACTTCGCTGCTGACCCCGGTGATTTTCATCGGCGAGTCCCCTATGCCCAAATTTACGACTGGCGGAATAAGCTCGAAATCCACCGTCCTAGCTTACCTATCCCCTGATCAGCGATATTTGCTGCGGTACCCGCCCGCCCCAGTAGCCTCAAGAGAGGCGTCGTATCTCTGGTATCCTTGACTGCGTCGCGTAAGTATCCCGTAGCCTCTTTCATGTTCTCGCTCGCCGCTGCCATGTTTGGAGCAGCTTTGGCAGCGCTGTCAGCGAGCTTTTCGATGTTCTGGACAGGCCGCGAGATTGACGGAAAAAATCTTGAACAGCCCGAAACTCAACGCGACGCACAGCACTGTCCCAGCCGCCATCAGGATTATTGCGACAACGTCTCTCATGAGGGCCACTATGTCCACGTCTCCTCCCTAATCATGACCAGACACAATTGACAACGGCTGGAACGATTGTGGGTCGAACACCTAGCAGAGGGCCAGCATTGCCTCCCCGTCATCTGCCGCGCCGTTCAGGTCCACCCGCAGCCCGTCCTTGATGACGGCGCTCAGGTGCTTGCCGCCCTGCAGGACGGTGATGTCGGTCAGCGGGTCGGCGTCCAGGATCAGCAGGTCGGCCAGCTTGCCCGGCTGTATGGTGCCCAGTTCGCCTTCCTGTCCCACGGCGTAGGCGTTGTCGCGGGTGTTGGCTACGATGGCTTCCATCGGAGTGTAGCCGCCGTGCTTGACCATCACCTCGGCCTCGTTGGCGTGGAGAGTGCCGTAGGGCATGACTGGCGAGTTGCCGCTGTCGGTCCCGGCCAGCACCTTCACGCCCAGCGACCGGGCCGTCTGCAGCACGTTCACCGCGCTGTCGGCGTTGCGGCGGATGATGTCCAACTCCTCGTCGCTTCGGCCCTTTTCCTTACCGATGGCCAGAGCCTCGAACAGGAACGTCATGGTCGGCATGATGCGCGAGCCCGCCTCGGCCACGGCGTAAAGCTCGGCTTCCGATGCCAGGTCGGCGTGCATGATCCAGTCCACCCCGGCCTCGGCGGCGGCCTTGGTCGATCCCGCGCCCCGCGAGTGGATGCTGATGCGGGCGTTGCGCCGGTGGGCCTCTTCCACCACCGCCGCCATCTCCTCCTTGGAGATGGTCTGGGTGTCGCCCCAGGTGCTGTCGGCCAGCTTGATGAAGTCGACGCCCTGCTTGGTCTGGCGGCGCACTTCGGTGATCATGTCCGAAACGTTGTTGGCCAGCACGCCCAGGGTATGCTCCGGCGTGCCGACCCACGGCGGCTCGTAGTCGGCGATGCTGCCGTAGGTGACGATGAACCGCCCGGCGGTATAGATGCGCGGCCCCTCCACCAGTCCGGCCTCGATGGCGTCGCGCAGCCCGACCTCGATGAACCAAGTGCCCCCCGGAATCGAGATGCTGGTGACGCCGGACCTCAGCACGGTCTGGGCGTTCCGCGCCGCCCGAAGCGTGGTGAAGCCGGGGCTGATGGTGCCCTTGGCGCTGGCGTAACCCTGGATGGCCGGCATACCGAAGGACAGGTGGCAGTGGCCGTCGATCAGCCCCGGCATGATCCACTTGCCCGCCGCGTCGATGACCTCGACGGGGCCGGTATCCTCCAGGTTCAGGCCCGGCGGAAGCTGGCCGACGCTGGAGATGCGGTTCCCGTCTATGACCACGGCGTCGTTCTCGAACGCCGGGTCGCCCGTGCCGTCGATGAGCGTCCCGTTGCGAATCACCAGAGTCTTGCCGTTGCTGCTGGCCATATCTATACCCCCTCTCCGTTCTCTGTGTGCCCTGCGGTGAAAAAACCCGTTTGACGATGTAGTATAACGCAGGACCTTTACGGAGAGGACGCGACGATGTTCGAGGGATTTGAGCAACGGCAAATCGAGACCAGCGGCACTACAATCAACCTGGTGATCGGAGGAAGTGGCCCGGCCCTGTTGCTGCTCCACGGCTACCCCCAGACCCACGTCATGTGGCACAAGATAGCCCCGATGCTGGCCGAGGACTTCACGGTCGTAGTGCCCGACCTGCGCGGCTACGGCGACAGCGGCAAGCCCCACGGCGACCCGGAACATGCCAACTACTCCAAGCGCGCCATGGCCCAGGACCAGGCGGAGGTCATGCAGCAGTTGGGCCACGAGGAATTTTTGCTGGTAGGGCACGACCGCGGGGCGCGGGTATCCCACCGGCTGACCAAGGACCACCCCCAGCGGGTGCGGAAGCTGATGACGTTGGACATTATTCCCACCCACAAGATGTTCCAGATCGTCAACAAGGAGATGGCCACCAACACCTACCACTGGTTCTTCCTGATCCAGCCCTTCGACTTCCCGGAGCGGGTCATCGGCGCCAGCGCCGATTACTTCCTGCGCACCCGGTTCCAGAGAGGCAACGACGCCTTTACCGAGGAGGCGGTGGACGAGTACGCCCGCTGCTTCTGCGACCCGGCGGCCATCCACGCCACCTGCGAGGACTACCGCGCCGGGGCCAGCATTGACTTGGTGCATGACGACGCCGACTTCGACAACAAGGTGAACTGCCCGATGATGGCTCTGTGGAGCGAGACCGGCTACGTGGGGCGCACCCAGGACGTGCTGGCGGTCTGGCGGGAATACGCCACCAACGTCCGGGGCCAGTCCCTCCCCTGCGGCCACTACATCCCCGAAGAGATGCCCGACGAAAGCTACGCCATCATCAAGACCTTCCTCCAAGAGTAGGTTGGATTAAACACAGAGCGCACAGAGAACACAGAGGAAATATATGAAAAAACTCTGCGCTCTCTGCGTGCTCTGTGTTTAATCAATTTGAGGTCCAGCGGACACCGCCCCGGAGTTGGGCGGTGTTGCTGCTTTTCCGGGCGCAGCAGAGCAGCGTCATCCTCGTCTCCTACACCTTCGGACTGTTCTTGCCCTTCATCCGGGAGGACTTGAGCATAACGCCGTTGCAGGCCGGGCTGTTGCAGGGAGTGTGGTGGGTGGCGTCGGCGTCGCTCTCGCTGCCCTTCGGGGCCTGGTTCTCCCGGTTCCGCCCCGTGCTGCTGGTGCTGACGTCGCTGCTCCTGGGACTGCCGTTCCTGTTCCTGCAGGCCCTAGCGGTCAGTTTTTGGATGCTGTTCCTGGCCCGGCTGTTCTTCATCTCGACCCATGTGGTGGGCACCCCTGCCCGGGCGCTGCTCCTGCACCAGTGGTGCGCCCCCCGCCACTACGCGCTGGTGCAGTCAGTGGGCCTCTCCCAGCACAGCGTCATGCTGGCCATAGCGGTCAGCATGAGTCCGCTGCTCATCGAAGGGTTGGGGAGCTGGCGCACCGTTTATCTGATCATGGGCGGGCTGTTTGCCTTGCAGGTCCTGGCCTGGCGGTTGGTGGCCCGCGACGACAAAGCGATGTTACCCCCGCAACCGGACGAGGACGGCCCAGCCGAGTCGCCGATGGCCGCGCTGCGGCAGTACCCGCAAGGCTGGCTGCTGGCGGTCGTAATGCTGTTTCTGTCGGCCACCTGGACCGGTATGGTGACGTTTCTGCCGACTCTGTGGGTGGAGGAACGGGACGTGCCGCTGACGCTGGGCGGGCCGCTGCTGGGGTTCCTCTACTACGGGTTAATCCCGTCGGGGTTCTTGGGCGGCGTATTGGCGGCAAAGTTGCGCAATCGAAAGCTGTTGCTGGCGATTCCGGCTGTATTCAACGTGGTCTTCGCGCTGGCCATCACCCTGGCCGAACAGCCGCCGTTGCTGATGGTTCTCATCACCGGGCTGGGCTTGGTGTGGGTGGCGACCCCGGCGATACAGGTGCTGCCCTTCGAGTTCCCCGGCGTAACCCCGCGGCAGGTGGCGGTGCTGACCGCGCTCATCGTCACCTTCATGGGACTGGGGTTCGCCATCGGCCCTATGCTGGTGGGCTTGGTAGCGCAACTTACCGGCTCAATCCAGACCGGCCTCATTGTCCTGGCGCTGCTCACCAGCTTGGGGGTCTTCGCCGGACTGGCCTACCCCAGCCGATGACGGGGGTTAAAACACAGAGCCCCCAGAGAAGTCGGGGGGAATCACAAAAATCTCTGTGCTCTTTGTGTCCTCTGTGTTGAAAAAATCAGATATAGCGGGTTTTGGCCCAGCCGTCTTCGAATGGGGTGTTGAAGATGGGGGCGGACTTCTTGCTCTTGAACATCCACCGGCCGTCGACCCGCACGTATTCCTCGTCGTCGATCCCGGCCCGCCACAGGGCGCGGTCGCCGTCGGAGACCGTGCAGGGCATGAACAAATACCAGCGGGCGCGGGCGGTGTCGCCCGTGATCTCGATGTGCGGGTTGAGTCCGTAGTGCAGCGCGAAGGTGAAGTAGCTGGAAATGCCCCGGAAGAATTCCCGGATCGCTTCCCGGCCCTCGAACCGGCCCAAACCCTGGCTCTCCCACACTGCGTCCTCGACAAATAGCGAGGCTATGACGTCCGGATTGTAGTTGTCGTCGCACGCGGCGGCGTAGGCGGCCTTGAGGTTCCGTATTTCGTTGGCCGCCTCCAGGTCGCGGACCTTGCCCTCCAGCTCTTCCAGTCTGGACACCAGGCTGGCTGCTTGCTCTGTAGACATTTCTCTCCTCCTCCGATATTCGTAGCGTTGCCAATTATGAAAGACCACAAGCGGGACCGGCATTGGCCGAATGGATATTATTGGCGCGAAAATTTGACGGGTGTCCCCCTATTATCGTAGAGTTTACCAAGACTCAGTCTAGGATTCGGACTGATAAGGAAGGTGAGCCATGGCATTTGATCTGCTGATCAAGAACGGCCGGGTGGTCGACGGCTCAGGGGGGCCGGAATTCCGCGCTGACGTTGCAGTCAGCAACGGCAAGATCGTGGGGGTAGGCCGGTTCAACGAGTCGGCGACCCGTACCATCGACGCCGAGGGCCGGGTGGTCGCGCCCGGCTTCATTGACCACCACACCCACTTCGATTCCCAGGCGATGTGGGACCCCATCGTCAACTCCACCTCACTCAACGGCAACACCTCCATCATCGTCGGCCAGTGCGGCGCGGTCATCGCGCCGGTCCGTCCCGGAGACGGCGAATGGTACTTGGATATGTTCGACAAGATGGAAGGCATCCCCATTCAGTCACAGCGGGCTGGCGTCGACTTCGCTTGGGAGTCCATTCCGGAATACCTGGACGCCATCGGCCGCCGACGGGGCATCAACGTCGGCGCGTTCGTCGGCCACTCCGGAGTGCGGCGCTACGTGATGGGCCAGGCGGCCCAAGAGCGGGAGGCCACCCCGGAGGAAATCACCGCCATGCAGGCGGAAATCCGCAAGGGCGTCTTGGCCGGGGCCCTCGGCTTTAGTGTCGGAAACTTCGCCGACCAAGGCGAGGAGATTTTCGGCGTGAAGGTGCCTTCCGCAGTGGCCTCCGACGAGGAACGCTTCGCTCTGGCCAGCGTTCTTGGCGAGTTGGGCACCGGAGTCTTCCAGGTGAGCGGCGGCGCTGCCGGGGGATACATCGGGCCGGCCCGCACGGCGCAAGAGCTTTCCCGGCGCACCGGGCGCCCGGCTATCTATAACCTGCTGGCCCAGGAACTCAGCAAGCCCGACGAGTGGAAAGAGCACCTCCAGGTCGTGGAAGAAGCCTTCCGGTCGGGGTCGAGGGCCTATGCCTCCGTCCTGTCCGCCACCGCCGGGCCGATCTTCGACCTGCGGGCCGGGCTGGGCGGTCTGGAAGACGAAGATATGATCAGCCCCACCACCGTATTCCAAGGGATGAATACTTGGGACTCGGTGATGGCCCAGCCAGTGGACGAGCGGATACGCTCCTTCCGCGACCCCGAGATTCGCGCGGCGTTGAGCCTCGAAGGGGTAGAGACCGAAGGCTCCCACAGCTACCGCATGAACCGGGGCACCCGGACCATGAGCTTCAACCGCCGCTGGGACCTGGTGCAGGTCTACATGGCCTACGAGGAACGCAACCGGCAGTACAGCGGGATGAGCGTGGAGCAGGTGGCCGAACAGCAGGGCAAGGGGATCATGGACGCCTTCCTGGACTTGGTCTTGGACGACGATCTTCGGACCAGCTTCCAGGTCATCGACCGGAACAGCGACCCGGATTCCCAGCGGGAGATCCTGGGCTCGCCCTACACCGTGATCGGGACCACCGACGGCGGGGCCCGTCCCGACAAGGGCGACCGGACGACCTACAGCACCTACCTGCTGAGCCATTGGGTCCGGGAAGAGGGAGTGATGAGCCTGGAGGATGCGGTCTACCGGATGACCGGCAAGACGGCGCTGATGCACGACCTCCACGACCGCGGCTTCATTCAGGCGGGCAAGGCCGCCGACATCACCATCTTCGACCCCGACACCATCGGCATGAAGCCCCGGGAACCGATGTACGAGTTCCCCGGCGGCGAGATGCACGTGAAGCAGGGCGCAACCGGGATCGACTACGTGATCGTCAACGGCGAAGTGCTGCTGGAGAACGGCGAACACACCGGGGCACTGCCCGGCCAGGTCCTCCGCGGCCCCTACTACCAGGGCTAAGGCCGGATCAAAGGCTACCCGGAATCCCGGTTTCGGCAGAAACCAACGCCCCGGCCAATCTGGCCGGGGCGTTTTCTCGTGGTCCCGGCGTTCGAAATACCCTACTCGGGGTCTCTGAGGTGCGGGAACATGGCGAGGGGAGTGGCCGCCAGCAGCCCGGCGTCGACCGGGAGGGTTACGCCGGAGACCCAACGGGACTCGTCGGAGGCTAGGAACAGGGCGGCGTAGGCGACGTCCCACGGTGTGCCCTCGACGCCCAGCGGCCCCGCCCGGCGGCGCAGGTCGAGCATTTCTTGCGATGTGTGGCGGGCTACCATAGGGCTGTGGACGTGGCCGGGTGCGATACAGTTGACCCTCACGTTGTCCCGCCCGTAATGGACGGCCATCGAGTTGCTCAGCCCGATGATACCGCCCTTGGAGGCGGCGTAGGGGTGACTGGGGCGCCCGCTCCCGGCGCGCAGGCCTACGATGGACGACAGGTTGACGATGCTGCCGCAGCCCGCCTCGATCATCTGGGGGATGGCGTGCTTGCTGGTGAGCATCACACTTTTGAGGTTCACGTCCATCACCGTGTCCCAGAAGTCCTCGTCCACGTCCGTGACCGAGCCAGGGCCGCTGATGCCCACGTTGTTGATCAGTACGTTGACGTTGCCGTAGCGGGACTTCGCGGCGTCGGCCATCCCATGGCAGTCGTCGTTGCTGGTCACGTCTCCGGCGAAGATGGACGCCTCGCCGCCCTCCTCGCGGATCATGGCCAGGGTCGTCTCTGCGTTCCTCTCCTCCCGGTCGACCAGCAGCACACTGGCGCCCTGACGCGCGAATAGTATCGAGATAGCCTGCCCGATTCCCACGAAATCTCCGCTGCCGGTGGCCCCGGCCCCGGTGACGATGGCTACCTTGCCGCTCAACCGGCTACCGCGCTCGGAAGTCATGCCTTGCCTTCCAGCAGCAGGCGGGCCACCTGGGGCGCGAGGAGCCTGACACGTTCGTCCAGCCCGGTCTCGCCGACGTTGGTGATGGGGTGGGGGCAGACCAGGTAGGGGAAGTCCGGCACGCCCATCAGGCGGGTGTAGGCCTGGGCGGTGTTCACGAACACGCTGGTGATGATGGTGGCCGTGGGGAGTCCCTGGCGCTCCAGGGTGATTCCGTCGTGCAAACTGCCCGACGAGCAGCCCCCTCAATCGCCGATGCCGGTGATGATCAGGTCGGCGTTGCGGTGCAGGTCGGCCATGATCTCCGGCGTGGGCGGCAGCGAGGCCGAGTGTTTCTTCGCGTAAAAGACCTCGGCGAACTCGAACTCGCTGTCCAGGATGCCCGCGATGGCCCGCAGCAGCACGTCGGAGTTGGCCTTGGAGTTGTCCAGCAGGCCCACTCGCTTGCCCCGCAGGTCCGCCGGGCGCGGTGCCAGCGACCAGGAGTCGAGGCCGGGATCAGCCCCGGTAGGGTCCACCAGTTTCATCGATGTGGTAGTCATGTTCCCTCACCCTGACCCTCTCCCAAGGGGAGAGGGAATTTGTTGATTCCTAGGGTCCGTCGATGGGCACGGTTATGGCCCGCACCCCATGATAATTCATTATCAGCTCGCTATAAATGCCGCTGTCGCCGCCGGCCTTGATGATCAGGATGTCTTCCGGCCGGGCCGCCGCGGAAACGCGCCGGGTCTCGTCGTCCGGGACCACCGCGCCGTTGACCGCGCCCAGCCGCTTCATGCGGGCGCGGGTGCGCCAGGCGTTGTCAAAGACGTACTGCTGGATGGCCGGGCGGTCCCAGCCCTGGCGTCCCAGCATCTCGGCGTGCCAGTGGCCCACGATCCAGAACCAGGGCGCGTCGTTCAGGTAGATGCCCAGCCCGTGGGAGGCCATGGCGTCGGCGGTGGCGTCTATGATGCTCTCGGCGGTCGTCCCGTAGCGGTTGCCCAGCATCTCCGGGTCCTGGATGGTGCCCACGGTGACCGTGGACTGTCCGGCGTCGAAGCCCCGCGACACGTGGAACGGCTCCCACGGGCTGTTCTCCTCGTCCTCGCCGAAGCAGACGCCGAACTTGGTGAGCGACCCCAGGCAGCCCCGGTCAAGCACGTTGACCCGCTGCTCGAACACGTTGATCAGGATGAGGCGCACCGCCCGGCCGATGGTGGCGTTGGCCCGGTGGCCGGGACTGAACAGGTTGCCGGTGCAGTTGAGGCCGATTTGGGAGCGGATGGGGCCGTTGACCATCATGATGATACCGGGGGAATTGGTGGCGGCGGAGGCCTCGTGGATGCAGTTGGGGTCGTACTGGAACAATGCCCGCATGACGGCCAGCACCACCGGGAAGTACTCCGGCAGGCAACCGGCCATCACCGCGTTGGCCGCCGCCTGCTCCGCCGTCAGCGTCCGGCGGCGCACCGGGACCTCGCCCAGCACCTGCCCCGGCTCCAGCCCCGCGTACTCCAGCATCGCCGACACCTTTTCCAGCGTCGGCGGCGCGACCGGCAGCCCGTCGGTCCACCCCAGCCGGTAGCACTCCTCAATTGGGTCCAGGCTCGCTTCAAGCTCGTGTATCGGGGCGCGGTTTTCGGTCGTCATAAACCTCCGCGGTCTCTGCGCTGAATCACCCTCCGGCCGCCAACCTAGCCCCTATTTCGTCGTCGGCCAGCTTCGCTTTGTGGGCTTCGATGTCGATGCCGTAGAGGCGGGCGGTGTTTTCGCCCATGATCTTGCGCTTGACCGCCGGGGTCAGCTCCACGCCGAACTCCTCGCGGATGTCGTCGGGGAGCTGGAAGGCCATGAAGCGGTCGATGATCCACTTCGGGCTCCAGATGGCGTAGTCGCTGCCGAAGAGGATGCGGTCCTCGCCCAGCCAGAAGAGCAGGTTGGCCATGATCTCGGCGAAGTACCTGGGGCGCGAGTTGATGAAGGCCATCGCCACCGAAGTCCCGGCGTAGACGTTGGGTTCCTGGGTGGCGATCCAGCAGAAGTCGTCGAGGCGGGGCAGGCCGACGTGCTCCACGATGAAGTTCAGGCCGGGGAAGTCGGTGGCGGCGTAATCTACGTCGTTCACGTCGAAGGCGTCCCGGCTCAGCGGGTAGATGGTCGGCCCCTTATGGACGTGGACGTTCTTGATGCCCATTTCCTGGGCCAGCTCCAGGTACTTGTACGACCAGGGATCGTTCAGTTTCCAGCCCTTGGAGTCGCCCCGCCACTCGGCGGTGTAGAGCTTCAGCCCGCCGATGGGATAGTCGGCCATCATCTCGCGGAACTTGTCGAACCCTGCCTCTTCATCCCGCGGGTCGAAGGAGCCGCAAAGCACGAACCGGTCGGGGTGCTTCTGCTTGACCACGTTGTTCTTCTGGTGGGTGTTGAACCCCGTCTTGAAGAACTCGTAGAGGTAGGTGGAGTTGAGCACCGCCACGTCCACATACCCCTCGATGAACTGGTCCTGGATCAGCGCCTCTTCGCCGTAGTTGCAATACTTCTCGAAGTCCCAGACGTACTCGGTGGGGCTGAGGGCGGAATGGTAGTCGTAGAAGCACTTGATCCAGGCGTTGCCGTAGTCGTTCTTGTGGTTGTCCGGGCCGGCGTCCCAGAAGTGCATGTGGCCGTCAACCACGAAAATTTCTTCCCCGTTCACTGAGTACATCGTGTTGCCCCCTTTTGCCGTGATTTGGCCGGAGTTAAGGCGCCTTCTGGGTCCGGTTGGAGTTCCGCGACTGTAACATCGCCAAGCAAAGGGAGCCGTTGGCTTCCATGGCCAGGCGGGTGGTGCGGGCGCGGATGTAGTAGGTCTCCAACTCCTCCGCCGGGATGGCCCGTCCCGTTACGTCGACGATCAGCCGCGCCGAGTCCGAGCAGTCGAGCCCCAGCTCCCAACGGCGTTCCAGATAGCGGGAGACCGTCCGGGCATCCGTCTGACACCGCCCGCCGCTCCCTGAAACATCATTCACTCTTAGCGCGGCGATTTCGTCAAAGGACAGCCCGGACTGTTTCAGCGCCCGCAGCAGTTTCTCCTGACGGGTGAAAAAACCTTTGCGCAGGAATATCTGGCGGGTCTGCTCCAGGGTGTCGGGCCCGCTACCGGGGAAGGCTTCGGCGAAAGTCTTGCCTGGACCGGCGCCGCCCTCGATCTCCCGGCTGGCGAAATGTTCGTTCAGCTTGACGGTGACGGCCCGGACTCCCGCCAGCCCGGACAACTCGCGGCGCACATCTGACGCCATCAGGTAGGAGAAATTAGCCGCGCACCAGTAGGTAGGGAGCCGTAGCTCGACGGTGACGCTGCCCGACTCGTCTCCCGTGACGCTTTCGACGAAGCCTAGGGACAGCACCGACTCGTCCAGCTCCGGGTCGAGCACCCGGTCCAATCCTTGCAGCACGGCGTCGGCGTCCATGTGGGGCGGTAATTCGACGACTGGAGCGGAGTGAGAGCGAATCAAGACGAGACGAACTCCTTGATGGCGGTGAAGTACTCGTTAATCCCTTGGTACAGCAGGTCGTTGTGGCCCGCGCCGGGAATGGTTAGCAGGCGTTTCTCGGGGGATGGGAAGCCCTCGAACATGCTGATCGCTTGGTCCACCGGGGCCAGGGTGTCCAACTCGCCGTGGATCACCAGCGCGGGGATGGAGATGGAGTTGACCTTGTCCAGGTACTCGGCCTCCAACGCTTGGGCCACGGCCGGTTCCAGACCGTAGGTGAAGTTGCCCAGGATGGGACGGCCGCTTTCGATGATCACTCCCTGTAACCTGTCGGCGCGGTTCGCGCCAAGCTCGAAGGCCGAGTGCCGTCCCATGGACCGCCCCATGACGAAGAGGCGATCTGCGTACCCCCGCTCCTCCAACAACGCCGTCGCGTAGTCCAGCACGTCCCTGGAGTCGGAGAGCATGGTGGTGAACGACGGCCAGTCCTCGCTGCGTCCGTACCCCCGGTAGTCGGAGACCAGGAAGTTGACACCGACTTGATTGTAGATCGGGGCGATGTTGTCGTAATCGGGGCAGGTCTCGCCGTTCCCGTAGAAGAAGAGGATGGTGGGCTGGTCCGCCCCGGCGGGAAAGAAACGGCCCGACAGAGTCCTGCCGTCGGCGCGGGGGATAGTCAGGTCTTCGGCCCCCGTCGGCGTCGGCGTCCACCCCTTCCGGGGGTAGAAGGAGTTCATCGAGATCGTCGGAGTGTCCAACACTGCGAAGTCGGCGGCGGGCATCTGGCTCAACCTCCGGCGTGAATGGCCGCTAATCGAAAAATCCTGAATCGACGTGACTCTTGATGACCTCGGCCACCAACTCTGGCCGCTGGATGGGCACGTCGTGAATGCTGTCCTCAAGCCACACCGTCTTGCCCCGGGGCAGCAACCGTTCGGCGGCGGCGACCGTTTCTCCCCGTAGCAACGCCCGTTGCTGCCCGGCAGGGTCGTTCAATTGCCGCGCCGGCATGATCAGCGCCGGACAGGATACTTTCGGAAACAGCGTCGGCGGGTGGTGGTCCCAGAGGGCGTCGATAATCCGCAGGTGATTGTCGCGGCTCAGCTTGGCGCGAATCGTGCCGTCGGCCAGGGTCTCGAAGTTGGCCAAGACCATTGCCTCGAAGCCGGGGCCCAACTCCTCCGTCCGGGGCCGCAGCCGCTCCCGGAATTCCTCCATCGTGACGCCGGTGAACACCGGGGGGGCCATTTGCTCGCGGGCCTCCGCCAGACTGCCGTGGCGGGTCGATGGCTCGATCATCCCGCCGTCGATGAAGCAGAGGCCCCCGGCCAGCCCCGGATGGGCCGCCGCCAGTTCCAAGGCTACGTCGCCGCCCCAGGAATGGCCGACCACGATGGGGTCATTCAGTCCCTTGGCCCCGATCAAGCCCGCGGCGTCTCGGCTGACCCTGGCGAAATCATAGCCGTGGTCCGGCTTGGCGCTGTCGCCGTGCCCCCGCTGGTCCATGGCGATAACAGAGAAGTCCCGCGCCAGGATCGGCGCGGTCAGATGCCAGATTCGGCACGAGGAGGCCAGCCCGTGCAACAGGACGATGGGGCGGCCCTCTCCGCCCCAGTCCTGGCAATGGAAGTCGAGGCCGTCGATGGTGACCAATTCGTCTCGGGGCGTTGTCAATTCGCTGCGTCCTGACCAGCGCCCTGCGTCGAGCCGGGCCGGTCTCCTGTGGTTCGCCCTAATATAGGGGCTGGCGGGTAATCGCGCAAATGCTCCGTCCGCAACAGGCGGCGCTGCGCCGGTTGACTACCGGCATGATTTGGGGATAGGATTTCGCCTGATAAGAATTTAACCCCTCGTCCGGCTCGCACCCCCAGGGCCGAAGCAGGGTTACAAATGGTCGTCAATCGCTTGTGGCCGCTCTGGGTGCTGGGACTGCTGATCACCGCGGTCTTAGCCTGCGCCGACCCTACGCCCGCCCCGACTGCCACGGCCAACGTTGCGCCCACGCCTGCGCCCACCGCAATCCCGGCTCCGTCGCCCACGGCCAAGCCTGCAAACACGCCGACACCTGCGCCACCGGAACCCACGGCAAGCCCCACCGCCGCGCCCGCGCCACCGCTGCCGACAGCCGTACTCACGCCCACGCCCGTGACGGCGGATGCCGAGTCCGCAGCGGGGAACGCAGCCGTCCACGGGCGGTGGGAAGGGATGAATGCCATTGGCCCCAATCAGTTTGGGATTATCGTCACCTGCCAGGGACTCGACGGCGAACTGAGTTGCACACTGGACGTTCCGGCCCAAGGGCTATCCGGCCAGGAACTCTCCAACGTGATCTTTGAGGCTGGCCGCTTTCACTTCGAGCTCGACTTGGGGGTGAGCGTGGCGGTGTGGGATGGGGAACTTCGCGGCGACGCCATCGAGGGGGAGTTTGGTCAATCGGGGCTGTCGGGAACATTCCGCCTGGAGCGGGCGAGTCTTGCCCAAGCCCCCGTCCCGGAGGAAGAATTGCCCTACGACGAGGAGGAAATCGAGTTCCACAGCGGAGACATCACGCTGGCCGGCACATTGACCCTGCCAGAGTCCGCCGGGCCGTATCCCGCGGTGGTCTTGATTAGCGGCAGCGGCGGGCAGAACCGGGACGAGGAGGTGGCCGGCTTCCCCGTCTTCAAGGTCATCGCCGACCACCTCACCCGCCACGGCATCGCGGCGCTCCGGTACGACGATCCCGGAGTCGGCGGCTCCACTGGCGACGTGTCAAAGCAGACGATTCCCGACCGGCCCGACAACGTGCTGGCGGCGGTGGGCCTGCTGCTCCAACATGCTGAAATCGACCCGGACCGGATCGGACTCATCGGCCACAGCGAGGGTGGAATCGTCGCGCCGCTGGTGGCCTCCCGGTCGGACGATGTCTCGTTCGTCGTGCTTTTGGCCGGTACCGGCGTTCCGGGAGACGAAATTCTGCGGGCCCAACTGGAGTTCTTGGTCAAGGACGCCGCTGCGGAGGAAGCCGAAACGGCCCGTGCCCACCAAGAAAGGCTTTTTCGCGTGTTGGCCACCGGCGAGGGATGGGACGAGTTTGAGGAAGCGACCCGGCAACTGCTGTTCGAGAATATCGAAGCGGCCCCGGAAAGCGAGCGGGCGGTGATAACGGATGCCGAAGCCTATGTAGACACGCTAGTCACCCAACAGCTAAAGACCGTCCAAAGCCCCTGGTACAAGTCGTTCTTTGAGCATGACCCCGGACCGGCCTTGGAGCAACTAACCCTGCCGGTGCTGGCCCTGTTTGGCGAGTTGGACTCCCAAGTGCCCGCGGAGATGAACGCGGTGGCCATGGCGGAGGCCCTCACGGAGGCCGGAAACGCCGACTTCACTCTTTTCACCTTTCCTGGGGCCAATCACCTATTCCAGGCGGCCGTCACCGGCAGTATTTCCGAGTACGCCGAGCTGAAACCGGAGTTCATTCCGGGCTTCCTGGAACGCATCGAAGAATGGATTGCGACGCGCGTGGACAAGCAGTGAATGGCGCGGCGCCCCAATTGGTTCAGAGGCATATACTGGAAGTGTGACCGTTTTACCGGAAGCCAGCAGCTTGGCTAAACGATAGTTCTCGGCCAATGGGGGCAGCGATGGCAACGACAAATCCCGAGATAGATCTCCGCGAACTCGAAGACTTGACTTTTCGAGAAATCGACGGCTTCTCGGTGCCGCCCGCGGATCTGATCGCCTACAACGAACTCAGGTCGTGCGCCGACCTGTTTCGGATGTTCCGAGAAAGACAGCTTGAGATTAGCCCGCAGTTCCAAAGGGAAATCGTGTGGCCGGCCCCGGTGCAGACGCGGTTTATCGATTCCCTCGTGAAGCAGTTGCCGATTCCCACAATGTGTTTCAGCCTGGATTACAAGTCCCAGAAATGGCAAGTTATCGACGGCCTCCAGCGTATGTGGAGTATCATTCGATTCCTGCGCGGCGATAATTGGCGGCTCTCCCGTCTCGAAGACGTGGATCCGGCTATTTCCGGGCAATGGGTGCCAAGTTTTCTCGAAGATTTCGACTTGCAGCGGTATTACAGTCGGGTCCAGAATCTCTCCCTGCCGATCACGGTAATCCGTTGCGACTATTCCAAAGGCGACCATATGGACTATCTATTCACCATTTTCCACCGCCTCAACACCGGTGGGTTCAAACTCAATAACCAAGAGATACGGAACTGTATCTATTCGGGCACGTTCAACGATTTTCTGCGGGATATAGACCGTGATTCGGATTGGCTCAAAATAACCGGACGCTCTTCAACTGAAGGCGACCGGTATCGCGGGCAGGAGCGAATACTACGTTTCTTTGCTTTTCACGATGGCTACCAAGAGTATAAAGAAGGCTTGGCGAATTTCCTGAACAGATACATGCTGAAGCACCGTGAACCAAGCGAGCAATTTCTAAACGACAAGAAGGACTTGTTCACTCGAACGGTCAAAATCGTTCTTGAGGACATATTTCAAGTCAGACCCGATGGGTTGCGTGGAGTATCGGTGCTGGAAGCGACACTGGTTGGAGTGTCCCTGAACCTTAGCAAACTCGAGACACTGCCCGGCGATAAAATTCTCCAAATGTACGATGAGCTGCTCGCATCCGAAGAATTCTCGGACGAAAATCTGCGGGAGGGACTTTCCGGCAGGGCAAGAGTCCTCGGTCGTCTGTCCACGGCGGAGCGGGTATTCGCCGGGCAGTAACATGGTCAACAAGGCTGCCATTGCCAGAAACCTGCGCGAGTTGGATTCACGATACAGGAGGAAGTTCCGTAACCCTCGAGACCCTCTCTACTATTCCAAGCTGGCCCTTTTGGAGTTGTGTGGCTGGATCGAAGACACGATGGACAAAATCGTGATGGACTGTGCCCGGAAACATTTGGTTGATGCCGCGAACTTGGCGCATGTAGAGACCCGGATAATTAGAAGAACTTACGGGTTCGATTATGAAGACAATTTTCGGGCGATGTTGATGCGGGTCGTAGGCCTGGTTAAATTGGAAGATCTGGAGGGGATGTTTGATCCTACAAAGTTCCACCTTATGAAATCGAGCCTGGGCACACTAAAGCAGCAGCGTGATCAAGAGGCTCATTCCTACATTGACAGCGTTACCCAGACCTTGATTGCGCCACCCGTGATCATCAATTCACATTTCCCAAGAGTGTACGATGGTCTGAAGGACGTCGAAAGGTGTGTCCGTCGCCTGAAGATTTGAAACCGTGAGAACCGACGGGCCAGCGGTGGCTAGAAGCAAAACCTTGACAGTATACTTGATGCATGGCGGTATTGCTGGAAGCGAATAGCCTGACCAAGCGGTATGGGGCGACCATTGCCCTGGATTCTGTCGACTTTCAGGTCACCGATGGCATCACCGGGCTGCTCGGCCCCAACGGGGCGGGGAAGAGCACGGCGATCAAACTCTCCCTCGGCTTGATCCGGCCCACCTCCGGCTCGGCGGAGGTGATGGGCCAACGCCCCTACGACTCGCCGGAAGTGCGGGAGCGTTTGGGCTACATGCCTGAGCACGACTGCCTGCCACCGTCGACCACCGCCGCGGAGTTCCTCTCCCATATGGCCCAGGTCTCCGGACTTCCCCCCGCTCAAGCCCGGACACGCGCGGCCGACGTCCTGCGGCACGTCGGCCTGGAAGAGGAGCGCTACCGCCCCATCGGGCAGTATTCCACCGGCATGAAGCAGCGGGTGAAGCTAGCCCAGGCCCTGGTGCACGACCCGGCGCTGGTGTTCCTGGACGAACCTACCGCCGGCCTCGACCCTTCCGGGCGCGACGAGATGCTGCAACTGGTGCGCCGCACGGGCCGGGAGTTCGGCATCAGCATAATCCTCTCCTCTCATCTGATGGGCGACGTCGAGAGCACCTGCGACCGAATAGTGGTGCTGGAAGGCGGCAAGGTAGTGGAAGAAGGGGCCGTTGCCGGTTTCACCACCGAGACCCAGGTCATCGTGGTCGACGTTTACGACAAGCGGGAAGAGGTGGCCACCGCACTGGCGGAACGAGGCGTCGCCGTGACCGTTGAAGGGCCGTTTCTAGCCGTCGAGCTACAGTCCGAGGCCCAGTTCGACGACATACGCGACGCCGTGGCGGAGACGGGCGCCCGCTTGCGCCGGATGTCCGCGCGCCGCCACCAACTTGCCGAGATTTTTCGGGCTGGGCGATGAGCGGCCAATCGAACGCCGAGGTCTTCGATCTTGGCTACCAGTATTACGACGGGCCGCGGGAAGGGCGGTCGAGGGCGCGGCGGGCCCTGTACGTCAACGGCCTGCGGACCGCCTTGGGCATCGGCCGCGGCCCCTTGGCCAAGGTGCTCGCCATCTCGATGTTCGGCGCGGCCATTGCCCCGGCCGTCATCATGGCCTTGGTCGCTGCGCTAATCGAACCGCTGGCCGACGAGCTGCCCACTCACTCCGATTACTACGAGCTGATCTCGATCATACTGTTCCTGTTCGCGGCCATAATCGGGCCGGAACTGCTCTGCCCCGACCGCCGCAACGGCGTGATCAACCTCTATCTGGTGCGCCCGTTGACGCCCACTGACTACGTAGCCGGCCGGTGGCTGGCCTTCTTCACCATCACGCTCACCCTAGTCTATTCGGGACAGTTGGTGTTGCTGGCCGGGCTGATCCTGGCCGCGTCCGACCCGGCCGAGTACCTGAAGGAGAACTGGCTGGATATACCCCGCATCCTGGGCGCGGGGCTGGTGGTGGCGCTGTTCGTGGCCACTATACCGTTGGCGGTGGCCGCGTTCACCGACCGGCGGGCCTATGCCGCCGCCTTTATAATCGGCTTGTTCATTATCTCCTCCCTCGTGGCCGGTTCCTTGACCGCTTGCATCGACGACGATGGGCCGGGCGACTGCGAGCCGGTCACCGGCAGCGCAGCCAAGTGGCTGACCCTGGTGAGCGTGGGCGAGATCCCAACGCGGGTGAACGACATAATATTCGACAAGGAGAATAACCCCGGCATCGATCCCGAAGACGCCAACTTCTCCCGCGACCTGCCGCTTCCCGTGCCCATCCTCTGGTGGGCCCTGGTCACGGCCGGGCCGGCCTTCCTGCTCTGGCGGCGATACAATAGGATGGTCACTTGAATATGACTGCGACCCAGGCGACCGCGGCGATCGACGTCAATAGCGTCTCCAAGTGGTACGGCGACGTGGTGG
Organism: Dehalococcoidia bacterium; assembly: GCA_965197575.1. Classification (GTDB taxonomy): domain Bacteria; phylum Chloroflexota; class Dehalococcoidia; order Lucifugimonadales; family UBA3495; genus VXOI01. Next base: position 1,891,140 of record OZ240214.1, on the reverse strand, counting down.
CGGTGAACGCTGTCTCAGTGCAGGTGTTTCCCGGCATCACCGGCCTGCTCGGCCCCAACGGCGCGGGCAAGTCTACGCTGTTGCACCTGATTTCCGGGCTGGCCGGTTGCTCGGAGGGCACGGTGAGGGTGCTGGGAGAGCCGGTTCGGGACAATCCTCAGTTGTACCACCGCATCGGCGTGATGACCGAGAGGGAAGCGGTCTACGGCTTCTTCACGGGACGCCAATTCCTGGAATCCACGGCGAAAATGCGCGGCCTCGATCCCGTCGGCTCCTACGTGGACCGGGCGATGCAGATCGTCGGAATGTCCGATGTCCAAGACCGCCGTCTCGGGACTTATTCCAGGGGGATGCGGCAGAGGATGCGGCTGGCGGCGGCGCTGGTCCACGACCCGGAAGTCCTGATCCTGGACGAGCCGCTCAGCGGCACCGACCCGAGGCAGCGCCTGGAATTCCACGCCGCCATGCAGCGCTTCGCCGAGGAAGGCCGCACCGTGCTGGTATCGTCGCACATCCTGGAGGAAGTCGAGGTCCTGGCCGACCGCATCGTGCTCATGGTCAGCGGCAAGCTGGCGGCGGCGGGCGACATCCGGGCCATCCGCGAGAAGCTGGACGAGCAGGCCTACAAGGTGCGCATCGTGACCGACTCGCCGCGGGCGATGGCGGCGGAGCTGGTGCGCCTCGAGGAGGTGGACTCGGTGAACCTCGGCCCCGACAGCGATCTGGTCGTCTTGACCCGGAACGTCGGTGTCCTGCAAGAGTCCATTCCAAGAATCGCCCGCGAGTTGGGGGCCCGGCTGTTCGCGGTCGAGCCGCTGGACGAATCGCTGGAGAGCATCTTCGGCTACGTGGTGGAACGCTAGATGCTGCCGGTATTCTGGCTTTCGTTTCGGCAGTTGACTGGCCCGGCCCGGTTGGCGCTGATCCTGTTCCTCGCCGCCCTGCCGGTGGCCCTCGCCGTGATCGTGGTCTTGGTCTCAGGAGACGGCGGACTTGGGCAGGACGATTACATCAACGTCTTGCTCGACGGCCTGTTGGTGGCCGGGATTCTGCCGATAGTCACCATGACACTGTCCACCGCGGCCTTCGGCAACGACCTGGAAGACGGCACCCTGAGCAACCTGGTCCTGATGCCCATTCCCCGCTGGCGTATCGCGCTGCCCAAGCTGCTGGCCGCCGTCGCCATCTGCGGCCCGCTGATCGTAATCAGCGGAGCGGTGTCAGCCATCGTCGGCCTCAGCGTCGAACTCCAGCCGGCGCTGGCGGTGGCCGTGGCGCTGGTCTTGGGCGTGTCGGCTTACGCGGCGATTTTCACTTGGGCTGGCCTGGTGACGGGGCGGGCGTTGGCCTTCGCCCTGCTCTACGTGCTGCTGTGGGAAGGTATCATCGGCTCGTTCATCGACGGGGTGAACTACCTGAGCGTTCGCGGCTACACGCTGGCGATAATGTACGGGCTGGACAAGTCGGCCTTCGAGTCCATCGGCGACCGGGTGATTGAACTCCCCGTGGCCTTGGTGGGGGCGGTCTTGGTGACCGGCCTCTTTTTCGGGCTTTCCGTGCGCCGGTTGACGCGAATGGACGTGTCCTGACGGTCAGCAGCCATTTGGGAGCAACGGATGTACCAGAACAAGCGCCTGGTAATAATCGGCAGGAGCCGGGAATCCATCGACCGTCTTACACGGCTGCTGGAGAGCGCGGGCTACATCGTCACCAGCACTACCGACGACGGGGTGGCCATCGACATGGTGGGTTCGTCCGAATACGCCGCGCTGCTGATCGATTCCGACGTGTCGCTGGCCGACCGGCGCTACGTCGCCGCCCAAGCCCGAAACCGCGATTCCGAATTGGCCGTGCTCACCATCACCAGCCCCAGGTCTGTCTTGACCCAGCTCACCCAGGCCCTCCCCGGTTAGGCCCGGCTACTGCTCGTAGGCGTAGCTGTAGCTGGGGCTGGTGACGCGGCCGCCGTCAACTATGATGTAGTCCCGGTCGATGGGCGTCCCCGCCAGGAAATTCTCCAGGCATTCCCGTACGCCGTCGGCATAGCGCTTCTGCGCCTCCAGGGACGTGCCCGAAACGTGGGGCGTCATGGCGTGGTTGGGCATTGACCGCCAGGGGTGGTCGGCGGGGGCGGGCTGCGGGTACCAGACGTCCCCGGCGTACCCGGCCAGATGGCCCGCCTCCATGACCTCCACCAGCGCATCCGTGTCCACGATGCGGCCGCGGGCGGTGTTCACCAGGTAGGCGCCCCTCTTCATGCTGTAGAGCAGCTCTCGGTCGAACATCCCCTGCGTCGCCGGGGTGAGCGGGATGTTGATGCTGACCACGTCGCATTCCTGGACCAACGGCCGCAGGGCTGAGTACCGCGCGCCGAGCACCTGCTCCTCGGCGGTGTTCAACCGGCGGTAGTCGAAATAGCGCAGTTGGACGTCGAAGGGCTTGAGACGCGCGGCCACTCGCTGCCCAATGCGTCCAAAGCCAACGATGCCCACCGTCTTGTCCTCCAGGTCGTGGGAGCGGGCGGCGATTTTGCCGATGTCCCAACCGCCGCCTACGACCTCCTGGTAGGCCGGGATGTAGTTCCGCACCAAGGTCAGTATTTGCATCACGACGTGCTCGGCCACGCTCACCACGTTGCTGCCGGTGATTTCGGCAACGGTGATGTTGCGTTCGGCCGCGGCGGCCAGGTCGAAATGATCGGAGCCGACGCCGGCGGTCAGCAACAGCCGCAGGTTGGAGGCCATCGCGATCCGCTCCCGGGTCATGTAGGCCGGCCAGAAGGGCGTGGCGATGACCACGTCCGCGTCGGGCAGGTGGCTCTCCAGCCCGGCGTCGGCGTCGGAAATGGACACGAGTTCGTGCCCGGCGGACTCCAGCATCGGCCGCAGGCCCAAAGCGTTCTCGGCGCACCCCAGAAGCTCCGGCGTGTCTGCGGCCGCGGGACCGCCCGGATAGAGAACGGCCACGATTTTCATAACGTGCTCCTATAGGCTGGGCGCTGTCGCTGAAACTGCGCTATGGCGCCGTCCAGAGGTTGATCACCTCAATGCCGCAGCCCTCGAATCCCCCGAGTCTCTGGTGGCGACAGCCGCTCCGAGAGAACTGGCGATGGCCGCGATTTGGCAGTCGGATATGCTTATTGGGTAGCCGGCTGCCCGCCGGGTAGCTCCGATAATCGCGTATGCTTGGGCCGCATAGCTGTCGAAGGGAAGAATGCGGCCAGCGAAGTCCTGACTAAACATTCCCTCAATCTGCTCCAGCAATCGCTCCCGTTTCCTCCCTGCGGGCAGAATGTTAGCCCCGTAACGCAATTCTGCCTCAGTTACCGCCGACACATACACGTCTTCTGACGACTGCCGGGCGAGCCATTCCCCGACCACCGGGCTAGGCCGGGGAAGCATCATCTCAGACACGACGTTCGTGTCCAGAATTATCATCGTCGTCATTGTCCTCGAAGTCCCAGCCAAAGAAAACGGGGTCTGGGACGAATCCCTCCTTTGGGAGTTCCAACACAACGCCGCCCAGCGGCTCAAACCGGTCCCGAATTGCCTTGGCGAGATTCTTGGGAGGTTTTGGCAACGGCTTCAAGGCCGCGCATAGAATCTCGCGGGCTTCGTCTTCCTCAGAGCGGCCATGACGATCGGCGCGAGTCTTCAGTTGACGCACTATTTCCTCGTCCAGGTCGTGAATCGTGATGCTCGCCATTCGCCACCTCCGTTCTTCCGCCTGCCGACATTATACGACGCAGGCGTCCCGGTATCCGCCTACCACAGTTCGGCGCTGGCCAGCCTGGCCCCTTCCACGATGGCCGACAGCTTGGCCCAAGCGATGCGGGAGTCGACCCGGCGGCCCCAGGCCGAGGTGCCGAAGCCGCAGTCGCTCCCCGCAATGACATTCTCCCGCCCCACCAGCTCCGCGTAGCGGACTATCCGTTCGGCGATCAGCTCCGGGTGCTCGATGAAATTGGTGGTGGTGTCCACCACGCCGGGGATGATGACTTTGCCCTCGGGCAGCTCGACGTCCCGCCATACCTTCCATTCGTGAGCGTGCCGGGGGTTGGCCCCTTCGAAGGACAGTCCGACGGGCGGCGCTTTCAGCACGATGTCGATGATTTCCATGAGCGGGATGTCGTGGTGATGAGGGCCTTCGGTGTTGCCCCAGCACAGGTGCAGCCGCATCCGCTCCGGGTCGATGCCCCGCAGGGCGTAGTCCAGCACCTCCACGTGCAGCTCGACCACCTTCTTGAACTCTTCTACGATGAGATGGGCGTACTGGGAGACGCGGGTCATGGCCAGGTCCGGGCAGTCGATTTGCAGCAACAGGCCGGACGAGACGATGGCCTGGTACTCGTCCTTCATCACCTCGGCTAGGGCGTAGAGATATGCCTCCTCGTCCGCGTAGAACTCGTTGGGCAGGAAGTTGGAGATGACGCCCGGCGAGGCGGCGGTCATAAAGACTTCGGTGGCTCCCGCGCCGCCGGTGGCGGCCTGGAGCCGGTCGATGTCCCTCTGCACGGCCGGCCAGTCCTTCCAGGAGACAGGGCCGGTGCAGGCGGGCTGCGGCAGGGTGGCCGACGAAGACTGGTTGCGGGTTTCCGCGTACTCGGGGAAGTCCACGTCGTCCAGGCGCGGGCGGAACCGGTTCTTGCGCTCGCCATCGAAGCCCGTGAGCCGGTCCTGCACGTAGGTGGCGTATTGCACCCGTCCCTGCTCGCCGTCGTTGATCACGTCCAAGCCGGTTTCGGCCTGGTGGGCCACCGTGTCACGCACGGCCTCGTCGACCTCTCGCTGGAAGTCCGCCGGGTCGGCGGGCCGCTGCGCTTGGTGGTTGCGCAACATTTCCTGCAACGGGACCGGGCGGGGAAGGCTGCCCGTGTGGGTGGTCAGCGTTCGATGGGTGCTTCGTTCCATGATTTCACCAGCGTCCTTCGATTCGTACTTCCGATTCGCACTTTGGTTGCGCTCAGGACGGGCGGTTGTTGATCTTTTCCTCGTAGCCGCGGGGAGTTATGATCCGGCCCCCGTGCACATAGGTTGCGGAGTTCCCGACCAGCACGACCGTTACCATGTCCACCGACCCGGCGTGTCCGGCCAGTCCGTTCAAGTCGGTAATCGTCACCCGCTGCGCTGGGCGAAAGGCGTCGCCGACGATTCCTACCGGGGTCGTGGGGTCGCGGTGTTGGAGCAGGATGTCCCTGGCTTCCAGAAGCTGTCTTTGCCGCCTGCGGCTGCGAGGATTGTACAGGGCGATGACGAAATCGCCGATGGCGGCGGCCTCGATGCGTCTGCGCACCTGCTCCCACGGCGTTAGCAAGTCACTGAGGCTTACGGCGCAAAAGTCCTGCATCAGCGGCGACCCCAGGATCGCCGCCGCCGCCTGCATCGCCGAGACCCCTGGCACCGTCACGACCGGCGGCGTTTCGCCGTCCCAACCCCGGTCAGTGAGCACGCGGAACACCGGGCCGGACATGCCATAGATCCCGGCGTCCCCCGAGGACACCACGGCCACTCTTCGACCGGCGTAGGCCAGGTCCACGGCCACCGAAGCCCGTTCCAGCTCCTGTCCCAACTCCATAGCGACGGTTTCTTTGTTGGCAAGGAGGTCGGCGATCTGCTGGATATATGCCCGGTAGCCCACCACGACGTCGCTTCCCTCCAATGCCGAGAGGGCCGCGGGAGTCAGGTATCGGCTGTCGCCGGGGCCGAGTCCCACCAAGTAGAGCACTCCCGCCCCGGTATTCACGCTCGCCCTCCGGCGGACGGCCAAGCGAAGGGACGGCGGGCCACAGCTATAGTCGCCCGGTCAGTGTTCCGGCGTTCGACCAGCAGCCCATCTGCCCCGGATTCCAGCAGAGCGGCCGGCTCCGCCACGCCCCAAACGCCGACCAGGCTATGAGCGCGCGCCGACGGAGTGGGGGAATGTTCAGCGGCGGGACCGTCGAACACCGAGTTGAGTTCGTCGGCGGAATAATGACGCAAGGGCGCCCCGAATTTGGCCGCCAACTGCTCCAAGCCCTCCTCCCCCCGCTTTAGTTCGGCGGTGGCGATGCAGGCCAGGCTCGCTAAGGCCAGCCCGCACTCCCGGAAGGTGTCAGAAAGCAGTTGCTCCAAGTGCTCCACCGGCACTCCCCGGCGGCATCCCATGCCGACGGCTAGGCTGCGGGGCCTGTAAAGCACCGTGGGAGTGCCGGATGGCAGTTCGTCCGCGCCGAGGCGCCGGTCGGTGATCAGCAGGGCGGCTTCCGGCGATGCCGCCCGTAGCGCTTCCAGGGTGGGATAATCGCTGATGTTGGCGGCCTGTCCTTCTGCCGAGCCGTTCCAGGGTTCTCCGGTTCCCTGCCAGATGCCGACCGGACGGCCGTTGACCACGGCGGCGCTGGCGCGGGTTACGCTTTCGGGCGCGGCTTCGATGGTCCACCCGAATTCCCGGCCCAACAAATCGACCGCCAGCGTTCCCGAGGCATGGGAAGCCGAAGTGACCACCGGCGTAGCGTCCAGTATCCGGGCCACTTCCCCGGCCAGCCGGTCGGCCCCGCCGAGGTGGCCCGACAGCAGGCTGACGCAGAACTTGCCCGCGTCGTCAACGCAGACCACCGCCGGATCGCGTCGCTTGCTCTCCAAACACGGCGCCAGCAGCCGGATAGTAGCCCCGGCGGAGAGAAACAGCACCAGTGCGGCGTGTTCCCTAAACGCTTGTTGCACCACCGGGCGGGCGGGCAGCGGGAAGGATACGGCGGTGTCCCCGTCGCGGACGAAGCGCTCTTCCAAAAACAGCGCGACCTCCCCGGACTTGGACAGTTCATTCGCCAGTGCGCGGGCCATTTCTGCGCCGTTTCGGGTGAGCGCAATGACGGCGGTGCTCATGGGCCGGGCGAGGCGGTGGCCTTGCGGTATCGGTGGGTGTAGGTCGACGAATAGAGATGGGAGGTGGCCGCGCCGTTCTCCCCGCTCTGGGTCTCCAGAGCCAAGCCGGGGTCGACGGCATCCCCGACGATTATCAGCGCTTGGAGGGTGATCTTGGCCTCGCGCACTTTGGCCGCGATGTCCTTCAGCGTGCCCCGGATGATTAGTTCGTCGGGCCAAGTGACCCGGTAGACCACGGCCACCGGCGTGTCCTCGGTGTACCCGGCGGCGATCAGGTCGCGGACGATGCGGGTCATGCGGGTGATGCTCAGGAAGATGACCAGCGTGCAGCCGTGGGCGGCCAGGTCCCTTAGCTGCTCGCCCGGAGGCATGGCTACCCGGCCCTCGGCGCGGGTCAAGATTATCGTCTGGGCCCTCTCTGGCACGGTCAACTCGGTCTTGAGCGCGGCGGCGGCGGCAAACCCTGAACTCACGCCGGGTACGATCTCGTAGTCCACCTGCTCCCGCTCCAGAATCCGCATTTGCTCCAGCACCGCCCCGTAGATGGCCGGGTCGCCGCTCTGCACCCGCGCCACCGTCTTGCCCTCGGAAACCGCATCCAAGGTTAGTTCCATGATCCGGTCCAGGTCGAGTTCCTTGCTGCCGTGGACCTGCGCGCCGGGTTTGGCGAAGTCTACCACCGACGGATGCACCAAGGAATCGGCATATATGATCACGTCCGCCGATTCGATGATGCGCTTGGCCTTCAGGGTGAGCAGTTCCGGGTCGCCCGGCCCTCCCCCGATGATATAGACCTTGCCGCTGGCGTTACTCATTGGCCTTTACCTCTTCTTGTCCCGGTCCTGGATAATCAGCAGGGAAAAGTAGTCCATGTCCTCGTCGGTCAATTCCCGCAGGTCGCGCACCACCCGTTCCCGTCCAGTGGTGGCGCGGCGCACGTAGGTGCTCTTGCCGGTCAGTCCGCGACTCTCCAGGTCGGCCACATCGGCGACCACGCCCCGGCTCACCTTCATCAAGACCACGGTGTCGAAATTGGCGGCGGCGTCCTGAAGGTCGTCAATGCCGTAGACCGCAGGCAGGATGGCCACCCGTTGCTCGTGGGTGGCGAGCGGCAGGCGGGCCCGGGCCGCCGCGGCGGTGACCGAGGATACGCCGGGCACAATTTCGATGGGCGCGCCGGGGCAAAGCTCCTCGACACCGGCCATCACGTAGGAAAACGTGCTGTACAGCATCGGGTCGCCCTCGGTGAGGAACGCTACGTCTTGGCCCGCTATCAGCCGTTGCGTCACCATCGAGGCCGTTTCCCGCCACACCGCCGCCGCGCCGGAGGCGTCGTTGGTCGGGAAGGGCGCCCGCAGCACCTCTTGCTCGGGGGTGAGGTAGTCTTTGACGATGTTCAAGGCGACGCTGTCCGACCGGCCCACGGCGACAGGGACGCAGATAACGGACGTCTGCCGCAGGATGTCCACCGCCCGGAGAGTGAGCAGTTGGGGGTCGCCCGGGCCGACGCCGACGCCGTAGAGACAACCGATTTCGGGGCAATCGACTGACACCCCGCCGCCTACCCCGCCCGCCGCGCGCTCAGCACAAAGACCGGGTTGAGGGCTTCAAGGCGAAGGGCCCCATCGGGCATTTCCTTGCCCCGCGACGGACTGATCATCGACAGGCCCGGTTCCATTCCATGCTCTTTGAGCCAACGATAAGTCTCTTGGGTGCGCTCCAAGACCGCCATGTTGGCCACCAGCGTCCCCCCCGGCCGCAGCCGATTGGTGCAATGCTCCAGGATGGGGGTGAGCCGTCCGCCGCTGCCGCCGATGAACACGCTGTCCGGGTCTGGCAGGGCTTCCAGGGCGGCCGGAGCTTCACCTTCCACGATTTCGAGGTTGCCCGCGCTCCAGCGGCGGACGTTCTCGGCCAGCAACGGCAGGCTCTCGGCGTCCCTCTCGACGGCGTAGACGCAACCTCGGTGGGCGATCAATGCCGCCTCCACTGCCACCGATCCGGTGCCTGCGCCGATGTCCCAAACGATGCTGTCCTGCTTCAGGCCCAAGGCATAGAGGCTGACCGCCCGGACCTCTCGCTTGGTGATCTGGCCCTTGAGCGGGCGGCGCTGCTCGAAAGCGTCGTCGGGGAGCCCCAAGGGGCGAAGGCCCGCTTCGTCCGGCGACTGCGAGGTGTAGGGCCCCTCCAGCCGCCTAGTCACTGTCGGCCAGACCGGATGGGGAAACTAGCGGGACGCCACCGGCGGAGGTGGAGGCGTAGCCTAGCAGCGTGCCGTCGAAGTCGAAGCACATGGCGTCGATGACCAACGCCCCGGCGTCCGCGCCGAGGTATTGGTGGCTGGCGTCGCAGACCCGCTGGCACAACACCGGGAACAGGGACAGTAAACCGTGGGCTTGGGCGATTTCCTGGAAGTGCCGCCCGGAGCTTGCCTGCCGCATTTCCTCCTGAACGTCGGGAGACGCGCCGCATTCAGCCGCCAAGTCGGCCAAGTAACCACAATCGACCTGGTTTCCGGCAACGTGGGTCACGAAGTAGCCCATCGCCATCTTGGAGAACTTGCCGATCATGCCGACATGGGTGGCGCGGGGAATTTCCCGCATCACGCAACGCTTCATCGACGGGCCGCTGAAGATGCCGGCCTCCACGTAAGCCATGTCCGGCAGGTCCAGCCGCGACTTGGCGAACTCCTCGCTGCGGGTGCCGGTGGATAGGACCAGGTGGGGAAGCCCGTTGGTGGAGGCGACGTCGATGGCCAGGTGGACGCTGGCCCGCCAGGCCGCGGTGGAGTAGGGCTGCACCACGCCGGTGCTGCCCAGTATCGAAATGCCGCCCAGCACGCCCAGCCGGGCGTTGGTGGTCTTCTTGGCGATTTCCTCCCCGCCGGGCACGGAAATCTCCACGGTTATCCCTTGGCCGGGTTCAAGGCCCGCCGCTTCGGCTGCTTCCAGCACCGACTCGGTGATCATGCGCCGGGGCACCCGGGTGACCGCTGGTTCGCCCACGGTAATCCCGGTGCCCGGCATGGTCACTGTACCGACGCCCGGCCCGCCGGTGATCCTCACCCGGTCATCCGGTGTCGCTGCCGACCCAACCGACACTGTGCAACAAATTTCGGCCCCGTGGGTGGCGTCGGGGTCGTCGCCGCCGTCCTTGATCACCGAGCAAAGCGCCCGGCGGCCATCGTCCAGCCGCTGGCGGCGGTACACCTGAAACTCGGCGTCGCGTCCCACCGGCAGATGAATCGTCACCCGCTCGACCTCTTCCCCGGTCAGCAGCGCAAGCGTCGCCGCCTTGGCAGCAGACGCGGCGCAAGAGCCGGTGGTATACCCGGTACGCAGCCCCCGCCCCCGCACCGTCTGCCGGCTGTAGTCGCTTTCGCGCGCGCCTTCGCCCTGTTCGTGTGTTGCTGACATTCGCTCGGAAGCTCCCTAACCCCTACCGCTCCAGGCGCGGCGGACGCGGTCGGCGGTGACCGTCACGACCCGGTCGTCTATGCCCAGCGGCGGGGTTACAGAGATAGGGATGTGCGGGTAACGCCCTTGAAGCTGGTCCAGGCCGCCCAGCACGTTGCGGCGCAGAATCAGGCCCGGAAAGAAAAGGTAGGGCACGCAGGTTATCGAGTCGACGCCCCGCCTCTCTACCAGTTGAGCGGCGGCGCGGTCCATGGTCGGCTCGCCGTAGTGCGATTGGGCCACCGCCACCGCGTAGCCGGGGCCAAGTCGTTGCTCCACCAGCGCCCCCAAGTCTTCGAGCCAGAGGCAGTCGTCGTACTCGCTCTTGGTGCCCGCCTTGACCACGAGAATGCCCGTGAAGCCGGGGGCGGGGCCGCCGTCTTGGATGTCTTGGACCCGTTCCACGATCAGGTCGGCCAGGCCCGGATCGGGACCGAAGCCGTCCGCCAGATACAGCCGTACTTCCGGGAGTTGTGCCCGCACCTCGTCGAATATCTCGTCGAGTTCGAGGGTTGCGTGCTTGCCGTGGCCGAGCAGGAAGGGCATCACCACCACCTGGCGCAGGCCCCGCCGGTCCAACATTCGTATAGCCTCGTCCGGGTGCGGCTCGATGAACTCCAGGCACGACAGGACGATCTGCTCGTCCCTGATCCCCAGCTCTTCCTGTATTCGTCGCGCCGCCGCCCGCAAACCGTCCGGGGTGCTCGGGCAGTGCTGGCACCAAGCGGGGACAGCCTCTTCGCGCCAAGCGCAGGAGCATTCCATCCGGCTGTTGCCGCGCTGGCTGCCGTGGGCCAGCAGGACGACGCCCCAACGGGAAAGCTCGACACCGTTATGCGAGGCGTCGGTCATGTCCCATCTCCCCGGAGGGCCAGCCCCAACAGCGCGTTTACGGTTGCGGCCGCCGCCGAACTCCCGCCGCGCCGGCCGGAAATCGTGATGTAGGGGACGCTGCTTTTGACCAACTCCTGCTTCGATTCGGCGCAGGCGATGAAGCCGACGGGCATACCGATGACCAGCGACGGCCTGACCTGCCCTTCGTCGATCATGTCCAGCAGGGCCAGCAGGGCGGTCGGTGCGTTGCCCACGGCGGCGACCGCGCCGGTCAAGTGGGGCGACAGTTCCCGCATCGCGGCCACCGACCGGGTGGTGCCGTCGTCTTTGGCGCGCCGGGCCGTTTCCGGGGAATCGATGCGGCATCGGGTGGAAACGTCGCAGCGGCCCAAAAGCTCCCTGGAAATGCCCACGTCCACCATCCGCACGTCGGTGACGACCTCGGCCCCAGAGCGGATCGCTGCCACCCCGGCCTCCACTGCGCCGGGACTGAAGGCTACCGAGCAGGCAATCGCGGGGTCGCCCTCGGCGCGGACGATGCGGCAGACGACATAAAGCTCGTCGGGGCCAAGCTCTTCGAGCGGTGGCAGGCTGCGCTCCACCTCTTCGAGGCTGCGGCGGTCTATCTCTTCGGGAAGGAGGGCGTATTTCTGGACTAACGACATGCAGCAGCGCGCCTTTGGGCAATTACCACTGCATTATAGCCTAATTGGGCGCGTCTTCGGCTAGCCGGAAAATCTCCCTGGCCACTTGCAGTTCTTCGGGGCCTTTTCGCTCCTTGAGGAACATGGTGGGTGAGTGGAGGAGTTTGTTGACGATGGCGCGGGTCATGGCGTCCAGGGAAGCCAGTTCTTCCTCGTCCAGCTTGTCGGCCAGCCGCTTGAGCGTCTTGTTGAGTTCAGCGGTTCGCACGGCGTCGGCGCGGCTGCGAAGTTCGATCACGGTGGGCAGCGCTTCCAGATCGAGGCACCACTGCCGGAACTCTTGGGCCTCCGCGGTGACCAACTCCTCGGCCCAGGCCGCTTCCTTGGCTTTGGCTTCCCGGCTGGCTTGTGAGATCGACTCCAGGTCGTCCACGTCGCTCAGGAACACGTTGTCCACCGAGGCGGCATCGGGATCAATGTCGCGGGGCACGGCTATGTCGAGCAGGAACAGCGGCCGGTCCGGCCGGGCGGACATGGTCTGGCCGATCAACCCAGCCTGTAGTACGTAACCCGGCGAGCCGGTGCAGCCGATGACGATGTCCGACTCTTCCAGCGCGGCGGGCATTCCTTCAAAAGGGATCGCCCGGCCCGAGAGGCTGTTGGCCAACTCGGCGGCCCGCGAGTAGGTCCGGTTGGTGACAGTAATCTCCCTGACCCCCGACATACTCAACACTTCGGCGGTCAGTTCCCCGGCGTCGCCCGCCCCCACCACCAGCACGCGGCTGGAGGTCAGGTCGCCGATGACCGACCGGGCCATTTCAACGCAAGCTCGGCTGACCGACAGGGCGTTGCGGCCGATGCCAGTCTCCCGGCGCACCTTTCGTCCCACACGCGAGGCCCGTTGAAACAGTTGCCCCAACGGAGCAGGCACACCGCCGTTGGAGTTGGCGGCCTCGTAGGCGTCGCGCACTTGGCCGATGATCTGGTCCTCGCCCAGTATCATCGAGTCCAGGCTGGATGCTACGCGGAACAGGTGGTGGATGGCGCCGTAGCCGCGGTGCAGGTACAGGTAACGGTCCAGATCCAGCAGCGACACGTCAAACTGTTGCAGGAGATACCGCCGGATGCGCTCGCTGCCCGCGCCGTCGCTCGATTCCGGGGCGTCGTGGGATTCCAACGTATAGAACTCGGAGCGGTTGCAGGTGGACAGGATCACTCCCGGTGTGCCGTTGTCCCGCATGGCGGTCAACGCTCCGGGAAGCTGCTCCCGGTTCAACGATAAAGACTCCCGTACTTCCACGGGAGCGGTGCGGTGGTTCAGCCCAACGACCAAGAATTCCACGCGGGTCAAAACCTGCAAAAACCTATAAAATACTGCGTCATCAAGCCAATCGTCATCAGCCACCGGGGAGTGTAATGTCCGGCATCCCCCCTGTCAACGAACACGCCGTTGGTTTCAGGGCCTTTTCATTCTCGGGGAAAGTCCCCTCTCCCTCCAGGAGGGGGAGAATGAAAAGGCCCTGCCCTGGGTTCCGGGGTCGGCGTGGCCGAAAAATCAAAGGCGGCCATTGCGGCCGCCTCGATCAGCAACTTTCGTTGGATCGGCGTTGTTACTATCGCACCGGCTCCGGTTGTTTGGAGAGCATCTCATCCAACATTCTCTGCATGGCCATGGTGTGGCTACAGATGGCCCGGTTGGCGAAGAAATGGCACTCGCAACGCCAATTCCCCGAGTCAAAGCTGACCTCGTAGCTGTTATGGTTGCCCTGGAACGTAGCCGCGAGCCGAGTGATGCTGACCCGCTCCCTTTCCTCGGCGTACTTCCGCGCCTTGTCGATCTTGCCAATGATGCTGGAGTCCATTCACACCCCCTGCCTGCTTTTACGGGCCGCTGGAAAGTTGGCCGTTGCCCGACCCGGCCCATACTCTAATTGTAAGATGGGGTGTACGCGATTTCAAGGCGAGGCCAACCCCAGAGAATCTTGCAAAACTCCCCTGCCCGAAAAAGCGATGACGAAAAGCGCCGAAAATCATTACGGTAATCGCCGCTGAGTTTTGACCCGAAAATCATGCTCAGAGAGCGCCGTGATTACATTGATTAAAGAAAAGGCCCCGGCCAGATGCCGGGGCCTCATACGCGACAGGGGCTACGCTTACGAATCGCTTTCCCCGGTATTTCCGACCGGGCCTTCGGCCTCGCCGTCGCTTGGGTCGTCGGGGACCTACGGTTCCCCAGCATCCCCGCTATCGGTGTTGAAGGATCGGAGTGGCCACTCGTGAGGGGGGATGAAGTCATAATCTTCGGCGGCTGCCCTGGCGTCTTCCAGCAGCTTCGGCTCGTCGGTCGCCTCCACGAATCCGGCGGGTGTGCCGTCCAACTTGTGGATGCCTTCCTCCATGCTCAGCAGCATCCAGTTGGCGGATATGCCGTAGCTCTTGTTGTCGGGAGCCACCAGAAGGCTGAAGAGATACCTCTCGCCCTGTTGCGGCAGGACCTCCCACTCGTTGTTGCCGAGGCGCAGGCGAGCGTTCTCACGGATGTTGCCGTCGTCTAGCAGCACTTCCTCGATGGCGATGTCGAAGTACCTGACCTCGTAGTAAGGCCACTCCTCCTTCGGCTCGCCCGCAAAGTCCTCTTCGGTGGTGTCGTATGGCAACTCGTTCACCGGCTCGGATACCGCCGAGATGGTGCCGACCACGACGGCGTGGCTCCGGTCGACCAGTTCCTGGATATCCGCAGGCGGCATCTTGTAGTTCTCAATCATGTGGCCCGCCATGCCGAGAGACGTTCCGTGGGAGTCGGCGTCCTCCGGTGTAGGAGCTTGGCAGGCCGCTACGAGGAACAGGAGCAGTATGGCTAGCGCTGCGAATGACTTGAACATGAGGATCACCTCCTGGGCTAAGGTTTTGGGTGCCCGGGTCTCAGTATTTGACGTTCATATCGTCCCTGTCGTGGGTGTGGAGATCGTGCTCGCCGTCGCGAGGGCATCCCATGATTGAAGCTACGCCTCCGGGGTCGCCTGGGCAGGGCGGGTGGTCCAGCCCGAAGATATGGCCCATCTCGTGCCTCGCCAGCCGGTGCACCACGATGTTGGCCTTGGGGTTGTAGTAGGAGTTCCACTTAACCTTGCCACGGTATTCGGGGTTACCGTACCAGTAGGCATAGGCATCCCAATTCGTTGGCCCGTAATCCCCCTCGACTTGCCTGATGTTCTCGATGCAAGGCTCCGTGCAATAGCTTACTGGCAGGTCAGTGTTGTTGGTGTAGTCGCTCGCCGCGCTTTGGATTTGGGTCGCGTAGCTGGTGTTGCCGTTGCTGGTCTCCGTGGTGATGCTGGTGTCCCATGCGTGGCCTCCCGGCCAGTCGTGCGCCGCCGCCTTCCCCGCCAGAAGAAATGCTCCTGCGAGAATGAGCAGTAGAGCCATCCGCAGGGCCGGGCTGACTCCCAAACCTCTCTTTATTGTGAATACAATCACCGTATTGGAGAAAATTGCAAAGTCGCCTTTCATCACCCCAACCCAACAGTAACTCCCCAATCCCCTTGCCAACGCCGAATACACCTCCCTACCATAATATCCGTCAGACCCAAACCCAACCCGCCACCGAGGCAACACCGTATCCAATGCCCATAAACGACCCCGCCCCATTCGTGATTCCCATCCCATCCCCGCCAACAGCCCGGAGCGGGAGGAAATGTCCGGGAAATCGAAAAATCCCCCAATAAGCCCCGCAAGGAGAACCTTAACCGAATGAACGACCTGAGACGCCGCGTCAACGCCCTGCGCCGCAAAATGGCCCGCGCCCTTGCCGTCGTCCGGCTCCGCCCATTGGCCCAGGATTTTTGCGACCAATGGGACTCGGCCCTCTCCAGCTCCCAATCCCTGCCCGAAGCCCATTCCTTTATCCGCCGGGTGGCCCAGGCCGGGTTCCGCCTCCCCACCTTCATGGCGGCCCACCGCTACCTGGAGCGGTGCCGCCGCCAAAACGCCCTTCCCGATTGGTATGAACTCCTCCGCGCCCTTCTCCCCTGGTCCGCGGCCTTCGGCCCGGCAGGGTAGGCCAATTGCCAAGCCGGTTGACAGCGGTATTGCAGCGTTGAAATGCTGCCTGACGCCAGCCGCGGTAAAGCTGACCGCAGTTCTTATATGTCAGTACGCACAAGCCATGAAGTGACTTTGCAATCGTCCTGCAAGCCCATCGCGTGCCGTTGACCGGCCAAATACCATACAATACAATCTGCCCAAGCCGCTCCCGGCGGCGATTCTCGTAACCAATCGGGCATATGAATCAGATGAGTCGAAGCAAATGAACGGCGACCAGATTCGCGAATCCTTCATCAAGTTTTTCGAGGGTAAGGGGCATCAGCACATGCCCTCGGCTTCTCTAATCCCGGCTGGCGACCCCACCCTGCTGTTCACCAGCGCCGGGATGGTGCCCTTCAAGCCCTTCTTCATGGGCGAGCAGACGCCCCCTTCCCGCCGCCTCACCAGCAGTCAGAAGAGCTTCCGCACCACCGACATAGACGAGGTGGGCGACCACAAGCACCTGACCTTCTTCGAGATGCTGGGCAATTTCAGCATCGGCGACTACTTCAAGGACGGGGCGGTCGCCTTTGCTTGGGAGCTGGTCACCGAGCTTTTCGGCCTGGACCCGGAGCGGCTTTACGTGACCATCCACTTGGACGACGACCAGGCGTTCGAGATATGGCGCGACCAGATCGGTGTGCCCGTTCACCGCATCTACCGCTACGGCGACAAGGACAATTGGTGGGGCCCGGCGGGCACCGAAGGGCCGACCGGCCCCTGCTCCGAGATTCACTACGACGGCGGCCAAGAAAAGGGTTGCAGCGGCGGCCGGATGGTGGAGGTCGCCGTTCTCACCGCCCAAATGCGTAAGGAGCGGGACGGCGCAGCCCCCCAGCCTGTTCCTGGCTGCCATCCCAACTGCGACTGCGAGCGGTTCGTCGAGCTTTGGAACCTGGTGTTCATGCAGTTCTATCAGGACCCGCAGCGCAACCGCACGCCCCTGCCCGCCCCCAGCGTCGACACCGGCATGGGCTTGGAGCGGGCGGCTGTGATATTGCAGGGCAAGAACAACATCTACGAGACCGACCTTTTCACCCCCATCATAGCCAAGGTCTCGGAACTGACCGGCCACGCCTACGGGGCCGATACCGACACCGACTTCGCCATGCGTGTCGTCGCCGAACACGCCCGCGCCGCCTCCTTCCTCATCGGCGACGGCGTGGTTCCCGGCAACGAGGGCCGGGGCTACGTGCTGCGGCGGGTCATACGCCGGGGCATCCGCTATGGCCGCCAGTTGGGCCTGAACGGCCCGTTTCTGGAGCAAGTCGCCCAAGAAGTGATCGTCCACTTCCAGGCCGCATACCGGGAACTGTCGGAAAACCGGGACTTCATCCTGCGGGTCATAAGCCTGGAGGAGGAGCGGTTCGCCGAAGCCTACAGCCGGGGCAGCGAAATACTCCGGGAGATGATCGACGCCCAAGAATCCGGCGCGATTTCCGGAAGAGAGACATTCGTCCTTTACGACACCTATGGCTTCCCGCCGGAGCTGACCGCCGAAATTGCCCGCGAGCGCGGCCTCGACGTGGACATGGAAGGTTTCGAGCGGGAGATGGAGGCCCAGCGCCGGCAGTCGCGGGCGGCCCAGCAGTTCGAGGGCAGCATGGAGATGCTGACCGCCTACGAGAACCTGGGCGCGGGCCGCAGCGAGTTCACCGGCCACAGCCTCTTTTCCGGCGAGTCCGTCGTTGCCGCCATCCTGGTTCGCGCCGGTGAGTCCGACCGGCTGGAACCCGCTGGCCGCGCCACCGAGGGGCAGCAGGCCGAGGTAGTGATCAGCCGCACCCCGTTCTATGCCGAGGGCGGCGGGCAGCTTGGCGACCGGGGCCACATCCGCGGCCCCAACGGGGTATTGCGGGTCGAGGACACCCTCTCGCCGGTGGCCGGGTTGATCGTGCAGCGCGGCGTGGTGGAGCAGGGCGACATCGCCGTTGGCGACCCGGTGGAGGCCGCCGTCGAGGTCGCCCGGCGGCTGGATTCCTCCCGCAACCATAGCGGCACTCACATCCTCCACGCCGCGCTGCGGTCGGTGCTGGGGCCGCATGTGCGGCAGGCCGGTTCGCTGGTGGCCCCCGAGCGGCTGCGCTTCGACTTCAGCCACGTCGGGCGGCTCAGCAGCGACGAACTTCTGGCCGTTCAGTCGCTGGCAAACGAGAAGGTGCGGGCCAATCTGCTGGTGTCAGCCCAGGAAGCCAGCTACGCCGACGCCGTCCGGCAGGGCGCGCTGGCCTTCTTCGGCGACCGCTACGGCGACGTGGTGCGTGTGGTGAAAATGGCCGATGACTCCGGCGACGCCTTCAGCTTCGAAGTCTGCGGCGGCACCCACGTCGCAGCCACGGGGCAGGTCGGAACCCTGCTGGTGCTGGGCGAGTCCGGCATCGGAGGCGGCATGAGGCGGATCGAGGCGCTCACCGGCCGCGCCGCCGAAGAGTTGTTCGTGCAACAGTCCGGTCTGCTGGACGGGCTGTCGCGGCGGCTACAAACGCCGGTGGCCGACCTGGAATCCCGTCTCGACAGCTACATGCAGGAGACCGATGAGTTGCGGCGTCGGCTGGCCTCGTTGGAGCGCAGCGCCCTGCGGGCAGAATCGGAGGCGCTGTTGCAGCGCGTGGTCGACGTTGAGGGCGTGAAAGTGGTCGTTGGGCGCACCTCGGCGGGCGGGGCCGACGGTATGCGCGAGATGGGCGACTTCCTGCGCGACAAGCTCGGCAGCGCCATCGTCGTACTGGGAACTGTGGCCGAGAACGCGCCAATCCTGGTGGCGATGGCGACGCCCGACTTGGTGGAACGCGGCATAAACGCTGGCAGCCTGGCCCGCGACGCCGCGAAAGTCATGGGCGGCGGCGGCGGCGGCAGGCCGGATATGGCCCAAGCCGGCGGACGCCAGCCGGAAAAACTGGATCAGGCCCTGGCCAGCGTGCCCGACCTGGTCCGGGCAGCCGTTTCTTAGGCTTATCCAGCCGGTGAGGCTTCTGGCGCTGGACTTGGGAGACCGCCGCATCGGACTGGCCGTGGGCGATTCTGCGCTGGGAACTGCGTTGCCCGCCGGACACCTGCAACGCACCAAGCTGCGGGCCGACCTGCAAAAAGTGCTGAACGCAGCCCGTCGACGGGAGGTCGAGGGTTTCGTGATTGGCGTCCCCTACCTGCCGAGTGGAGAGGTTGGACACCAGGCTCGAATGGCCAAGGGGTTCATCCGCGCCCTGAAAAAGGACACCCTGCTTCCCGTCTACGAGGTGGATGAGACCTTCACCAGCCTGGAAGCGGAGGGCCTGTTGCGCGATGCCGGTGTCGAGCCTTCGAGGAACAGGGGCGCGGTGGACGAAACGGCGGCGGTCCTGATACTGCGGCGGTTCTGGGAGAGTCGAGGCTAGGCCCCGGCAGGTCAGCGGTGGCCGGTTTAGTCCAAGTAAGTCCGCTGGAAGTCTTCCGATAGCAGGGTCATGCTGTCCATGTCCCAGTCGAAGGATAGGATCACCGAACGGTCGGAGGTCGCTTCGAGCACACGGCGTCCGTCTTGCGCCACCACGCTTTCCGCTTTCCGGTAGTCGAGCTCTCCCTCCTCTTGGCCGGAGCGGTTGCAGACGATGATGGGCATGCCGGTGTCCAGGCTGCGGGCTTCCCATTCGCCGTCGGGCCCGCAGCCTCCCGGCCCCCACGCGACCGACGAGACCAGCACCTGGGCCCCCTTGTCCTTCATCACCTGAGCGATGTCGTTCTTGTAGGCGTCGGCGCAAATCAGCACCCCCGCCTTGATGCCGCCGCAGTCCACCGGGCTAATCTTCCAGCCCGGCGTGGACCACCGCTCCGCCCCCCGGAGCGCCTTCACCTTCCGCTGCTTGCCGATGATCCGGCCCTCCGGGTCGATGACGAACACGGTGTTGTACATCTTGCCCGAAGCCGGGTCGCGCTCCGGGTGAGACAGGAACACCGTGATGCCGTGTTGCTTGACCCGCTGGCAAAAGCTCTGCATCCACGGGTCGGGCTGCGGCGCGATCCAGTCGGAGCCCATCTGGTCTAGGAACAGATAACCGGGGATGCACAACTCCGGCGTCACCGCCCACTGGGCGCCCAACCTGGCGGCCGTGGCCACCGCGCGCTCCACCAGCTTACGGTTGTGGTTGATGTCGCAGGTTATGGGAGCGATGTGAAGTAACGCGATACGCATCTTCATAATTCCTTGCCAGTCGTTAGCGATTATAACATCGTATCACTATGCCTTGACTCCCCGGATACGGCCCATCAAAATTGAATATATCCTTTGCCCCGTGGTGTAGTGGTAGCACGCCAGCCTTTGGAGCTGGAATCCCTGGTTCGAGCCCAGGCGGGGCAGCCACCCCCCCATGCTCCTCAGCCAACGCGCTGGGAGCTATTTTTTGTGCTACACGAACGGGTAGCCCGGAGCGGGAATGCGTTTCATCACCTCGGCCGCCATCAGCAGGCGCACGGTTACTATGCTGGCAGTGGTCATCCTGTTGGCCGGCGGCGTTTTCGCCTACAACTCGTTGCAGGTCGAGTTATTCCCCGAAATCGAGTTTCCGCTGGTGGCCGTGACCACCTCCTACCCGGCGGTCGACCCCGAAGGCGTGGTCAAGGGCGTTACCGCCCCAATCGAGCAGGCCGTCTCGGGCACCGAGGGACTTGAGACCATCCAGTCGACTTCCTTCGAAGGCAACTCCATCGTGCTGGCAACGTTCAAGTTCGGCACCGACATGGCCGGGGCCGAAAGCGCGATGGAAACGGCGATCAACGGTATCGCCTTTCCCGCCGGTGTCGAAGACCCCATCGTGGGACGCTTCGACCCGGACAGTTTTCCGGTCATACAGTTCAGCGTAGTCTCGGACGAGGGCCTCGACGTAGCGCTGCCGGTGGTGGAGTCGCGGGTGCTGCCCGCGCTCTACGACATCGACGGCATAATGCAGGTGCTGGTGGCCGGTGACGTGCGGCGGCAGGTCGCGGTGACGGTGGACCCCGACCGCCTCCGGGACTACGCTCTTTCGCTGCCCCAAGTCGCCGCCGCGCTCAGTGAGAACAACGTAACCCTGCCCGCCGGCCTGATATTCAGCGCGGGCCAGTCGATCCCGGTCAAGACGACCAGCACCCTCGAATCGGTGGAAGACATCCGGGGCCTGATTGTCGGCTCTTCGCCATCCGGGCCGGTGGCGTTGGGCGACGTTGCCCAGGTCCGCCTCAGCGAAGGGACGCCGACCAGCATTTCGCGCACCAACGGCAAACCTGGCGTCGGTGTATCCATCATCAAGGACGCCGAGGCCAACACCATCGAGGTGACCGAAAGCGTGCGCGAGACGCTGGACGGTCTGGCCGGGCTGCCACCCTCTGTCGAAATCATCATCGTTTCCGACCAAGGTCCGGAGATACAGGACCAGATCGACACCCTGTTGAGCGAGGCGGCGTTCGGGTTCCTGTTCGCCGTGGCCGTGGTATTCGTCTTCATGTTGACGCTGCGCCCGACGGTTATCCGGGGGCTGTTCAGCACCCTACGCCCGACCGCCGTGATCGCGCTGGCCATCCCGTTGAGCGTCCTCAGCGGCGTGCTGCTGATGGCCTGGCAGGACATGACTCTGAACTTCATGACACTGGGCGGCCTGGCGATTTCCGTGGGCCGGGTGGTGGACGACGCGATTGTCGTGCTGGAAAACGTCTACCGCCACATCCAGGCCGGGCGCGAGCGGTGGCGGGCCGCGCTGGACGCCACGGTAGAGGTAGGGCCGGCCATTTTCGCCTCGACCCTGACCACCATCGTGGTGTTCATCCCGCTGGGGTTCATCGAGGGCTTGGTGGGGGCCTTCTTCCTGCCCTTCGCCCTAACCGTCGGCTTCGCGCTGGTGGCCTCGCTGGTGGTGGCGCTGACCGCCGTTCCGGTGCTCGGGGCGTACCTGCTGCGCCCCGGCGACCTTCCCGAGGGCGCGGGCGAGGACGACATCGGCTTCGTCAACGAGACCTGGATGCAGCGGGCCTACACGCCGGCGCTCCGGTGGACGCTGGGGCACAAGGCGGTCACTCTGCTGGGAGCGGTGGTGATCACCGTGGCCAGCCTGCTCCTGTTGACCCTCATCCCGGTGACGCTGTTCCCCTCCGGCGAAGACCGCATCATCGAAATCGACTTGACCATGCCTCCGGGGACTCCCGCCGAGCGCACCTTGACCGAGGTAATCCGCATCGAGGAGAACGTCCGCGGCTTTGCGGAAATATACACCGCCACCGTGGGGGCCACGGATCTCGGCTCCGGCGGCGCGCCCGGAGGCTTCAACCAAGCGAGCATACTGGTGGTCCTGGCGCCGAACGCCCCGGAAGGCGTCGCCAACACCCTCCGAGAAAACCTGGAAAGCCCGGACCGGCTCGTGCGCGTCACCGAACTGACCGAAGGCCCGCCGACCGGCGGCGTCGAGATTAGCATCGCCGGGTCGGACTATCAAGACATCACCAGCGTGTCGCAGGAGCTTATCGTGTCGCTGAGCACGTTGGACGGCGTGGTCAACCTGGAAAGCGACGTGGCTCAGGCCAGGGAAGAGGTCGCCGTTGAAGTGGACCCGGCAGCAGCGGCGGCAATAGGACTGACCACGCGCCAGGTTGGGTTCCAACTGAGCCAGTTCTTGGTGGGCCGCACCGTGACCACCATCGAAATCGACGGCCAAGACACCGACGTTGTTCTGTCCGGCAGCCGTGACGCGGTGAGCAGCCTCGACAAGGTGCGGGACCTGGTAATTGCCGGGCCGGGAGGCGCCGCGCCCTTGCAAGAACTGGCCGAAGTGTTCACCAAAGAGGGGCCGGTCACCATCAGCCGCACCGACCAGCAGCGGTCGGCCAGCATCAGCGGCGATATCACCGCTACCGATACCCAAGCGGTTGGGATTGAGGTCGACCGGAAGATAGCGGCGCTGTCGCTGCCGACGGGTGTGAGCGTGACCAGCGGCGGAATATTCGCCGACATCGCCGAGGGATTCCAGGCGATATTCTTCTCGATGGCAGTGGGAATCGTCCTGATGTACCTGGTCATGGTGGCCAGTCTGGGATCTCTGCGGAACCCGATTGTCATAGTGACCAGCCTGCCCTTGGCCCTGATCGGAGTGCTGGTGGCCTTGGCCGTCACCGGCCGCACCCTGGGCCTCCCCGCCATGATGGGGATACTGTTGCTCATCGGAATCGTGGTGACTAACGCCATCGTGCTGATCGCCTTCGTCGAGCAACTGAGGGAAAGGGGGATGTCGGTCACGGAGGCATTGATCACCGGAGGCCGGGTGAGGCTGCGGCCCATCCTGATGACGGCTCTGACGACCAGCTTCGCCCTGCTCCCGCTGGCGGCCTTCTCCGGCAGCGAAGGCGGCATAATCAGCGCGGAACTGGCCACGGTGGTCATCGGCGGCCTGATCAGCTCAACCGGGCTGACGCTGATAGTAGTGCCCATCGTCTACCACCTGTTCCACATAAGCATCCCCGGCGTGCTCCGCAGGCGTTCATCTCGGACGGCTGCCGGGCCTTCCGGTTAACGCCAGGCGGCTAGGCCAGCGCCCGTGGTGGACACGCTTGGCGCGCCGGTATATCATCGGCTGGCCAGACAAGGGAATCCAACCTCCGGAGACGGGACCAGGTTTTCATGTACGCGATGATTCTGGCCGGGGGCAAGGGCGAGCGGCTCAGGCCCCTGACCGACAAGCTGCCCAAGCCAATGGTGCCTCTCTGCGGTAAGCCGATTCTGGAACACCAGGTCGAGTGGCTGAAGAAAGGCGGGGTCAGCGACGTGGTGTTCCTGTCAGGCTACCTTTCGGACTCGATACGGGAACACTTCGGCGACGGCTCTAGGTTCGGCTTCAACGCGCTCTACAGCGTGGAAGACTCGCCCTTGGGCCGGGGTGGGGCGATCAAGAAGGGCTATCCGTTGGTCCCCCCCGGAGAGGACACGGTGGTGGTCCTGAACGGCGACATCGTGACCGACGAGTCTCTGGCCGCGGTCTTGGCCCGGCACCGGGAGCGGAAGGCCCTGGATGCCGCCCATCTGGCAACGCTGCTGGTGACGCCTATGGTGAGTCCCTACGGCTTGGTGGATACCAACGACGCCGACGAGGTGACCGGGTTCCGCGAGAAGGTGGAGCTGCCGCACTGGATCAACGGCGGGGTCTATGTATTTGACCGGGCGGTCTTCGCCCAATTCCCCGACTTGGGCGATCACGAGGTGGAAACCTTCCCGCGGCTGGCCCAAGAGGGCCGGATCGCCGCCCTGAAAACACGCGCTTTCTGGACCAGCATCGACTCCTTCAAGGACCTCCGGGAGGCCGAAGAGCACCTTAGCCGTCCTTCGCCCGCCTGATGGCCCGCAGCAAGGCGCAGGACCCGCCGATCTCGCCGGACGTGGCCCGCGTGGCCGCCAACATCAGGGCGAGTATCGAGCGGGTGCTGGTCGGCAAGTCCCTGGTGATCGAGCTAACGCTGGCGGCGGTGCTCAGCGGCGGGCACATCCTGGTGGAAGACGTGCCCGGCATCGGCAAGACCACCCTCGCCCGCAGCCTGGCCCAGTCCCTGCGTTGCAGTTTCCGCCGGATTCAATGCACCCCCGACCTCATGCCGTCGGACATTACCGGCGTCCACTTTTTTAACCAGAAGACCTCAGAGTTCGAGTTCCGCCCCGGCCCGATCCTGGCCCAGGTGGTGCTGGCCGACGAGATCAACCGCGCCACTCCGCGCACTCAGTCCGCGCTGCTGGAAGCGATGGCCGAGGGCCAGTTGACCGTGGACGACCGCACCATGCTCCTCCCCGCCCCGTTCCTGCTCATCGCCACCCAGAACCCCATTGAGTTGGAGGGCACCTTCCCCTTGCCCGAGGCCCAGCTGGACCGGTTCATGCTCCGGGTGCGCATGGGATACCCCGACGAAGCGGAAGAAGAGGAGATGCTGGCCCGGTTCAACACCGCCAATCCCATCGACGACATCGTGCCTGTGGCGGAAGGCCCGGAGATCATCGCGCTGCAAGCCCAGGTGCGACAAGTCTACGTCGACCCTGTGCTGAGCAGCTACATAGTGCAACTGGTGCAGGCTACCCGAGTCCATGAAGACGTGGAGTTGGGCGCCAGCCCCAGGGCCACGATGGGGCTGTACCGGTGCTCCCAAGCGTTCGCCGCCATCCGGGGGCGGGAGTTCGTAACCCCCGACGACGTTAAAGTCCTGGCCCCGTTCGCCTTGGCCCACCGCACCATCCTCACCTCGCAGGCCCGTCTCCGCTCCCGGCGCACCGAAGACGTGATCCTGGAGCTTCTCTCCCGAGTGGAAGTGCCGGTCTAGCCGCGGCCACCGGCTGGAAGCAAAGGATGCTCAACGAAGTCTGGCTGCTGGTCAGCGCGCTTCTGGTGTTAATCGGCTTGTTGGCCAGCAACGGGCTCCTGCTGGTCGTCGGGTCTCTGGTCGTGGTGGTGTGGGTGGCGGCCCGGGTCTGGCAGCGTCACGGCTTCCGCAACGTATCCTACGTCCGCACCCTCAGCCGCCGCCGCGCCTTTATCGGCGACACCATCGAATACACCGTGGAGTTGAACAACGACAAGGTGCTGCCCCTGATCTGGGTCGACATCCATGATTCTTTCCCGGAAGGGCTGGAGCTGCCCGGCGCGACCGTCCGTGGTTCGGGACTGGAGCACACCCGGCAGCACACCATCAGCACCTCCCTGCTGCCCTACCAGCGGGTCACCTGGAAGTATGAGATGAGATGCGTCCACCGGGGCTACCATCGCATCGGCCCGGTGCGGATGCGGAGCGGGGACATTTTCGGTTTCAGCACCGGAGAGTCACGCCATACCGATGTCGCCAACCTGCTGGTGTACCCGAGGGTGGTGGACCTTGACCGCCTGCGGTTCCCGCCGGAGCACCCCTTCGGGCAGGTTCGGGGCCGCCTGCCCCTCTACTACGACAACAACCGGGTTATGGGGCAGCGCGACTACCGCATGGACGACCCGCTCAAGCACATCGACTGGAAGGCGACGGCCCGGGCGCGGCAGCTTCAGACCAAGGTCTTCGAGCCGACGGTCTCCCTCAACGTGCTGATCGCCATGAACGGCTCGACCAGCGACTACGTTTGGGAGGCCAGCAACCGGCGGCTTTTCGAGCGGGCCGTTACCGCCGCCGCTTCCGCCGCGGTATCCGCCGAGCATCGAGGCTACAGTTTCGGGCTGGTCTCCAACGCCGTTGCGTCCTACTCCGGCAAGTGGCTGAGCGTTCCGGTGGGAGGTTCGCCCGACCAGCTTACCCGCGTCCTGGAAGCGTTGGCGATGGCTGCCCCCTACGTGGTCGCGTCGCTGCCGGAGGTGTTCCGGGCGGAGCGAAACACCCTTCCTCCCGGCGCTACGGTGCTTTTTATTGCCAGCGCCATCACCGATTCACTGATCGACCACCTTACCGAGATACGCGGGGCGGGCTACCGAGTGAGCGTGCTGTATTCCGGCGACGGCGAAGCCCCGGAATACTTGGCCGGAATCCCGGTGGCCTCGGTGGGCCGCTTTTTGGACTCAGGCGAGAGCGACGGCGAAGGGCGGGACTGGGATTCCGGGGAGACGCGAGGGGAGATACAGGAGGAGGCGCATGGCGCGGCCGTGGCGGAATAGCGCCGTCACCATAGTGGCCTTGTTCCTGGAGGCGACCGCCCTCTACCTGGCCATCATGGTCGTTTGCGCCCTGATCAAGACCCCCCAGGCCAAGCTGCCCTTCTGGCTGGTGTTGCTGGCCCTCGGCTCCGGGTTCGTCGTCTCGTCCTACATTCTCACGATGAACGTCACGCCTCGGATTCGCGGCCTCATCGGGCTGGCCGTGGGCATCCCCATGCTGTTGGGCCTCACCGCACTGAACACCGGGGCAGGGTTCGTCCCGGTCGACGCGCTGGCGAGCGGCGGCGTGCGGCAAGTGCTGGGCTTTGCGGGCACCGCCGTTTTCCTCATCATCGTATGGTGGCGGGCGGTCAGCGTCTCGCGGGAGGATGTCTCGCTGGACTCGGTGCGCTCGGCGTTCTTGACCGGTGTGGTCGTGTTGTTCATCGCCGCCCTCGTCGACAGCGCCTACTCGGAAAGGCTGGTCAACGGGTTCCTCGTCATCGGCTTCTTTGCCGTGGGCTTGGCCGGGATGGCTCTGGCCCGCTTCACTTCCGAAATCGGCGAGGAACGGGAAATGTCGGCCGACTGGTTCCTGCCCATCGCGGTCTGCGTGGGCGGGGTGCTGGCCTTGGGCCTGATCATCAGCGCGTTGGGTTTGGGGGGCCTGGACGACGTGACCCGCGAGTTGCTGCGCTCCTTGGGCACGGCGGGGGTCTGGCTGCTGAAGCCGGTCCTGTACGTGCTGGGGCTGCTGGCGGGGGCGCTGGTCAGCGTCGGCAACTGGTTGTCAGGAGTGCTGGGCGGCGGCGACCTCGAAGGGCTGCTGGAGGCGCAACGGCGATTGGACGAGTTCCACGAGGGGCTGAGGGAGGAGGCAGGGGAGGCCGAGCGGGGCAGCATCCTGTTCGCGGTGTTGAAGTGGACCGCGCTGGTCATTGGCATCCTGGCGGCAGCCTGGGTGGTGTACCAACTCTTCCGAACGCGGCGCCGTTGGGGCCGGTCGAGCGCGGTGGAAGAAAGCCGCGAATCGCTCTTTAGCTGGCGGCGGGCCGGGGACGACCTGTCCGATTACCTGTCCTCTTGGTGGGCGGGCCTGTTCCAGCCCGGCGAGGCGCGGACGCGGCGTCCCGGCGAACCCCGCACCCCCCGCGAGTTCTACCATGGGCTGTTGCGGCTGGCCGGACGGGTTGGCCGTCCCAGGAGCGATTGGGAAACCCCGAAGGAACACCAGCGGGCCCTGACTGGCCGGCTGCCCGCCGACCCCGTGGCCCACATTGTCGACTCCTTCCAGTCCGCCCACTACGGCAATGAGGAACCGGAGCAGCCCGCCGTTGAAAAGCTAACCGAAGACTGGCAAGCGTTAAACCAATTCCTGGACGAGCAGGACCAGGGAAAGTCGTGAAAGGACAAAGGCGCCGACGCCGTTCTAGTCCGCCACTACGGAAGTCCCGGTGGCATCCGCTTCTACGGGTTCGTCTTCCCCTTCGTCATCGTCTTCGATGAGATTGCCGTTCTCGTCGACCAGCACCGGGTAAGCCGGGCCATCATCCAGCTCCGGGTTGGGAACCCAGAACTGCTCGACCTCGAACTTCTCCGCTCGCTCCTTTGCCTGCCAGATGTCGTAAGCCATTTGCAGTTTCAGCCACAGTTCAGGCGTCGAACCAAAGGCCTTAGACAGGCGAAAGGCCATGTCCACCGAGACGCCCGCTTTTTCGTTCACCAAGTCCGACAACGCCTGCCGGGTGACTCCCATCCCCTTCGCCGCCCGGGTCACCGAAAGGCCTAACGGTTCAAGGCAATCATATTTCACATACTCCCCTGGGTGAGGGGGATTAGGCATCGGCATGGTTCACTCCGATTTAATGATAGTCCACGTAATCCACGTCTAGTGCGTCGCCGTTTTCGAAGCGAAAGATTATCCGCCAATTACCGGATACGGACACAGCATAAAAGCCCCGCAGCCGGCCGGTCAGCGGGTGGACTCTGTATCCTGGCACATCGATTTCCCGCAGCGTTCCGCTTTCATCCAGCTTGTTGGGGATGCGCCTCACCTTGCGTAAGTGTGAAGGCGAGATTTGTCCGGTTCCTCGCTCATTGAATAATTCCCTGAGCCCGCGGTGCCGGAAGGAGATGATCACGACAAGACTCTAAAGCGCTGGCGATTTCAATGGACGCCCCGCGCTTTCCCCACCATTACCGAAACGCCGGAAGCACCTCTTCGGCGATAACGGCCATCAATTCGTGCAGGCGGTCGGTGTCGCCGGAGTTCAGCGCCAGCAGCAGGTGCTCGACTCCCGCTTGGCGGTAGGCTTCGACGGAGGCACGGATGAGGCCGGGGTCGTCGCCGGGTATACGGGCGCGGCTGGCAGCCCGGTTGCTGGACGGGCCACCGTGGACTTCCACTTCGATCCGGGCCGACATCGCAATGTCCCCGATGTTCCGGCCGCCCGCGGCGGCCAGCCGGGCGATTTCTTCCTTGGCGAGGGCGAATTCTTCAGGGCCTAGGCCGGTGGGGTGCCAGCCGTCGCCCACCGCCGCCGTGCGCCGCAGGGCGCCGGGGCTGGAGCCGCCGATCCACAGCGGGATGTGCGGCTGTTGCACCGGCTTGGGCGAGAAGCGGAGGTCGGAAAAGCTCCACCGGGGGCTTTCGTAGCTGGGGCTGTGGTTGGTCCACAGCTCCTTCATAATGGCGATGGACTCGTCGGTCAGTGCGCCCCGACGCCGCAGCGGTATTCCCAGGGCCTCGAACTCCTCAGTCATCGCTCCGACGCCGACGCCCAGCGTGACCCTGCCGCCAGACATCTGGTCGAGGGTGGCGGCGTATTTGGCCAGCTCCACCGGGTTGTGGTAAGGCAGCACCAACACCGAGGTGGCCAGCATGACGCGGCTGGTGGTAGCGGCCATGTAGGAAAGCATGGCCATAGGGTGATAGTAGGGCTTGTCTTCCAGGCGCTCACGGATGTAGCCGGTGTTGAAGAGGTGGTCCATGACCCAGATGGAGTCATATCCCATCTGTTCCGCCTCGGGGCCCAGCGCGAGCACTTGGCGCGGGTCCTCCACTCCCCAGTTGTTGGGTATCGTGACTCCGAACTGCATGGTGTCACCCTTTCCTGCCGCACTCATCCGGCGGGGCGGCTGCCTTGCTAGGCAGTGTTCACCGCCTGAATTACGGAAGCGGTCTCTATGGCGGCCATCGCGGCATTGCTGCCCATGTTGCCCGACTTGCCCCCGGCCCGGTTCAAGGCCTGGTTCATTGTCTCGGTGGTGAGCACGCCGAAGATGGTTGGCACGCCGGTTTCCAGGCTGACCGACCCCGCGCCGCCGGACGCTTGGCCCGCCACCATGTCGTAATGGGTGGTCTCGCCGCGAATTACCGCGCCCAAGCAGATTACCGCCTCGTAGCGGCCGCTCTTGGCGAAGGCTCGGGCCACCACCGGCAACTCGAAGGAACCCGGCACCCAGGCCACGGTGATGTCGGTGTCGCGGACGCCGTGTCGCGTCAGCGTTTCTAACGCGCCATCCAGCAACTGCTTGGTCACGATCTCATTGAAACGGGCCACGGCGATGGCGACCCGCAGGCCCTGGCCGTTCATCTCGCCCTTCAATTCATTGGGCACAGTTGATTCTCCTGGTTGAGTATTGCCTTCCGGGTTAGGCGTCTACGGCGCGAACGCCCGCCTGAAGCACCTTGTCCACCAGCTCCGCCTCGCTGACGACGCCGATTACTTGGGTGTGTTCGTTGATTACCGTTAGCGGCACCGACTTCACGCTGTATGTCCGGGCCAAGGCCGGGAACTCCTGCACCTCGATGACGTCGGACGTGACGTGCTGGTTCTCCATCGCCAGGGCGTGGGCCAACCGCGCCATCGAAGGGCAATAGACGCAGGATGGCGTTACCATGACTTGGATATGCACCGGCTGGTTCAGGCCGCGCAGACGCTTCCGGGTGTCCATGCTCAGGGGACTGGTGCCCTTGGAGAGGGTCATTATGCCCTCGATGATGGCAGCCATCTCGTACCCCATGGGGATGCCGAAGAAGCGGACGCGGCTGCTCTTGTCCGTGCCCAGCACGATGGCCGGCACCCGAGATATGCTGTCCTGTTGGGCCACCTCGGGCTGACCGTAGAAGTCCACCGTCTCCAGGTGCAGTTTCGGGGAAAGGGCCGTCAACTCCTGCATCATCTGCTCGGTCTGGGGGCAGTAGCGGCAATCGCGGCCCGGCACGGCAATGGGGGACGGCCGTTGGGTGAACAGGCGCAGCCTAACCTCGGCCTTGAGGTCCTTGCGGAAGGTGCGCTTCAGGCTGGCCTTGTCTTTGTCTGGAATCAGAGCTTGTTGCTGCACGAGTCCTCGACTCCGGTGTGCTCCGCTCGGGACAAACGGAGGTGTTGACTGCGCCCCAGTTTACACGGGAAGCCGGGGCGTTAGCTAGCCTTGTCCAACATGCCGCGAATGGTGAACATTCGCTGGAACAGCGTGAAGCAGGAGACGACGGCGATCGCCAACAGGAACCATTGGATCTGGCCCAGCAACAGACCGGCTCCCAGCAGCACGACCCGTTCGGGGCGGGTCATCAGCCCGGCCTTGGTGAACACCCCCAGTCCTTCGCCGCGGGCCCGCAGGTAGCTGACTCCTTGGGAGAAGATGAGGGCCAGCATCAGCACAGTGACGAAGAAGAACTGCTGGCCTTCGGAGAAGTCGGCCCTCAGCGCGTAGACTCCCAAGCCCACGAACAAGGCCGCTTCGCCCAAGCGGTCGAACACAGAATCCAAGAGCGCTCCGAACGGGCTGGCTTGGCCGTTCAGGCGGGCCAACGCGCCGTCGAACAAGTCCAGCGCTCCCCCCAGCAGGAACACTATTCCCCCGGCCAGCAGCCAGCCGGAACCGACCAGATAGGCGGAGGCGACGCAGGTGAGAAACCCCAGTATGGTGATGGCGTTGGGCGTAAGCCCAACCGACCGGAACATCTTTGCTCCAGGCACCTCGACGTAGCGGAGGACCGCTCCCCTAAACTGGTCTCGTCCCGGCAGCGCCATTGGCTTCCATCTCAAGAAATTCCCGCCCAAGAGTTTCCCGGCGAGATTCGCGGCAAGATTCGTAGTAGTCTTCCACCTGCTTGGCGACCAGGTTCCAGCGGTAGCGTTCCGCGGTCTCGCGGCCGCGCCCTCCCAGCTCTTGGCGCAGTTCGGGGTTGCGAACAAGCAACTCCAGAGCGCTGGCCAAGGCGTCGCTGTCCTTGTTCCGGTAAAGGAGGCCCTGCTCCCCGTGCTGCATGATGCCCCGGTAGCCCTCGATGTCGGAGGCGACCACCGGCTTCCCCGCCGCCATCGCCTCCAGAAGCACGATGCCGAAACTCTCCGCGCCGGTGGCGGGGGAGCAGAAAATGTCGGCAGAGGCGTAGTAACGGGGCAGGTCTTCATGGGGCACCCGTCCCATAAACACCACGTCCTGCAAGTTCCGGGAACTGAGGACTCCGTATGAGTCCTTGTCGGGGCTGCCCGGCCCGACGACCAGCAGGCGAACATTGGGCAGGTCCCACTTCAGGCGTCCGAAGGCTTCCAGCAGGTAGCGAAGGCCCTTGCGCTTCTCCAGACGGCCCACAAAGATGATGTTGGTCTTGCCGTCCTGGAACTCCGGCCAAGGCTCGGCGCTCTGGGAGAAGTGCTCCACGTCGATGCCGTTGGGGATGATTTCGTACTCGCCGGGGAAGGAGTCGTAGACGTAACGCTTGGCCGCCTGCGAGACAGCGATACTGCCGTGCAGGCGTTGGTGCCACCGTTTGATGAACGGATGGCTCATCCGGTAAAGGTGCTGATGATTGTGGCAGGCGTGGAACGTGCCGACGTTCACGGCATTGGAAAACTGGAGTACGCATAACGGCAGGATCGGGGCCATAGGTTCGTGAAGGTGGATGACGTCGAATTGCTCCCGTTGGAGCAGCGCCCGCACCTTGCGGTAGAGCCACCAAGACAGGGACACGCGGGCGATGGACCCGCCGCTGGGCAGCGGCACGGAGCGTCCCAAGGGCACCAACAAATCGGGGTCCTGGCATTCCCGCGAAGGGGAATGAGGGGCTAGGACCTGGACCTCGTGGCCCCGGCGGCCCAACTCACGGGCCAACTGCGAAACGTGGACGGTGACTCCACCGGGCCAAGTGAAGTCGTAGGGCGACACCATGGCTATCTTCACGGTTGCGCTCCTGGCCGCCCGTCCCAGCGGGCGAGATCCCTACTCTTCCCCGGCGATGAAGGACTCGACCATGTCCCGCGCCGCGTCATCGGTATACTGAATGGGCGGTGACTTCATGAAATAGGCGCTGGGGCCGTATACCGCGCCCGCCTGCCCCCGGTCCATGGCCAACTTGGCGCAACGGATGGCGTCGACAACCACGCCGGCCGAGTTGGGGCTGTCCCAGACCTCGAGCTTGGCTTCCAGCTTGATCGGCGCGCCGCCGAAGAGCCGCCCCTCCATGTGGATGTAGCACCACTTGCGGTCCTTCAGCCACGGCACGTGATCGCTGGGGCCGACGTGGATGCTGTCGGGGTCGATCTCTTCGTCCAACTGAGAGGTGACCGCGCCGGTCTTGGAAATCTTCTTCGAAGTGAGCCGTTCCCTTTCCAGCATGTTCAGGAAATCGGTATTGCCGCCGAAGTTGAGCTGGTAGGTGTTATCCAGCGTTACGCCCCGGTCCTCGAAGAGGCGGGTCAACACCCGGTGGGTGATGGTGGCTCCCAGTTGGGACTTGATGTCGTCGCCGATGATGGGCACGCCCCGTTCCTCGAAGCGGTGCCGCCAATACTCTTCACGGGCCAGGAACACAGGGATGCAGTTGACCATGGCGCAACGCGCGTTGAGGATCTGCTCCACGTACCACTTGGTGGCCTGCTCGCTGCCCACCGGCAGGTAGTTGATGACCACGTCCACTTCCCGTTCCCGCAGTATGCCGGTGATGTCGGAGGTGGAGTGCGGCGATTTCTTGACCAAGTGGGAAACGTAGCGCCCGATGCCGTCGTGGGTCATGCCCCGGTCTACGTTGACCCCCATGTGGGGGACATCGGCAAACTTCAGCGTGTTGTTTGGCTGGGTGAAAATCGCCTCGGAGAGATCCTTCCCAACCTTGTTCTCGTCGATGTCGAAGGCGGCGACCACGTCGATGTCCTCGATGCGGTAGTCCCCGACCTTGGTGTGCATGAGGCCGGAAATCTGCTCGTTCTCAGGCACCTCGACGTATTTGTGCAGGCCCTGCACGAGAGACGAGGCGCAGTTTCCGACCCCAATGATGGCGACTTTGATTTTTCCCACTAAATTGGCTCCTTATGCCCAGCCGTGTCGGGCATGATTGTAGCAAGTGCCCCCAAAGGCCACAAGCGATACCCCTGCCGGTTTCGGCAGGTAACTGCTGGCAGAATCCCCCGATATTCTAAAACAAGAGCCGCACGGTGATTACGACAACGATGTTGAGAAACCCGACGCCAACCACCAATACCGTGAGGTTGTTCAGCCTGTCGTGCAGGAGTTTAATGTCCTCCTTGGTGGCAAGTGTTTCGTGCATCCGGTCGACTCGTTGCTCCTGCCGGCCCATTCGCCCTTCCAGCATGTCACGATCGGTCATTGAATAATCCCCCAATCTGTCCGGCCCCTAAACACCCAAGTCGCTGTTGGCGCCGACAATGTTTTCCCGTCAATTACCACGATACCAGGACTGCGGCTCACTGCCCTAGTCGAAGAACCTGATGATGGCCGTCCGGTCGTCGTAGCGGAAGCGGACACCCAGTTGCTCGGACACACGTCCTTGTTCTAAAACAAAAGCCGCACGGTGATTACGGCAACGATGTTGAGAAACCCGATACCAACCACCAACACCGTGAGGTTGTTCAGCCTGTCGTGGAGGAGTTTGATGTCCCCGTGGAGGAGTCTAATGTCCTCCTTGGTGGCGACTGTTTCGTACATCCGGTCGGCCCGTTGCTCCTGCCGGTCCATTCGCGCTTCCAGCATGTCACGATCGGTCATTGGATATTCCCCCAATCTGTCCGGCCGCTCAACACCTGAATCGCTGTTGGCACTGGCAATGGTCCCCCGTCAATTACCACGATACCAGGACGGCGGCCCACTGTCCTAGTAGTCAGTCAATCCTGTAATCAAAGGGTTTCACATCGGAGTATGGGGTGTGCGAGCATCCGGCCACCGCTTCGCGGCGACCAGAAATTACTTCTATTTCAAACATGACTGACTACTAAGCTAAAGCCAAGGTGGGATGTGCATTTGCCAGGGGTCCACAATCTGGCTGGGAGTCTCTCAGGGGTGCTTCGGCTCTTGATTGCAGGACGGTCCGGCAGCGGCGCCTCACCTCCTCTTTCCGGTCGGCCAGCCCGGCCAGAAAGTCGCCGACCCGCTCCTGCACCACCGCCCTACTCCCCAGGCACAGATTGCCAGTGGCCTCCTCTCTCGCCCAGCCCCAGATAGCCTCATCGGCGTTGAAGTCCGGGCTGTAGCCCGGCAGGTTCACCAGCCTCAGCCCAAGCCCGGGCTTCCTGAGGTATTCCCGCATCGCCTCTCCGCGATGGGCAGGGGCGTTGTCCCAGATGACCTTCAGCGGCCCGGAGTGCCTCCGTCGCAACTGGGTCAGGAAGTCAACCGAGGTCCCAGAGTTGCTGTTGCCCCCCAGTTCCATCCATTCCACCTCGCCGGTCTCCAGGCACACTGCCGAATAATAGCTGGCCTTCTCGCCGTACCGCGGGCTGGTCGACTCCACCAGGGCAGGTTCTCCTCTCAGCACCCACTTGCCCCGCAGTTCGGCGTCCGCCCGGAAGTGGGCCTCATCAGCAAAGAATATCCTGGCTCCGGTCCGCCGGGCCTCCTCCCTCAGAGCGGCATACTCCGCCACGAAGGCCTCCCGCTTGGCCTCACTGGCCTTGACCAGACGCTTCTTGGGGCGCCTCAGGACGAATCCCAAGCGGTGCAGCCAGTTCAGGCAACTGCTGCGGCTCAAACTGACGCCGAACCGCTCCGAAACAAACCGCCTCACCACCTTCCAATACCAGTTGGCCAGTTCTATGCCTGAGGCAGCGGGCGGTTGCTGCACCGCCCCTTTCAACTCCTCCTGCTGCGCCTCGTCAAGGGCGGGGGGGAACCCCCGGTCTGCTCGAAAATCAGGGCTGCAGGGCCTCCCTCGCCGAAGGCCGACGCCCACCGTCCGATGGTGTGTGGGTCCCGCTCCAGTGCCTCCGCCGTGGCCGTTGCCGTCAAGCCTTGGGCCAGCAGCAGGATGGCGTACCATCGTTCCCGCTCGCGCGGCGTCGGCGCCAAGATCATCCGCCGACGCAAATCCTTGACTTCCATCTGCCATTGTTTCAGTGACCAGTCTATCTCCCTCACGTCCATCGCCAACCCCTCGCAACTCCCGAGACCAGCTAATCCTGTTCCTTCACAAATTTACCCTATGACTCTGCGCATTTCACCTTGGCTTTGGTTTAGTCGAAGAACCGGATGATGGCCGTCCGGTCGTCGTAGCGGAAGCGGACGCCCAGTTGTTCGGGCACCCGCCCTTCGACCAGCCGGCCGGCGATGATCTCTTCGATGCGCTCGCTGGCTTCTTCCGGTGTGGCCGAACTGCGCACGATCTCGGCCAGTTCGTCGGCGTGCATGTTGTCGGTGACCCCGTCGGTGGACAGGACGAGCCGGCCGCCGGGTTCGATGTTTACGTCGCTCCTCACCAGGTCGCCAAGATCGGCCGCCGCTCCGATGGCGCGGGCGACGCCCACGTGCAGGAAGCCGCCGGCCCGTCCGCACAACCGTTGGTGGGAGTCCGGCGTCACCAGGAAGATCGGGCTGTCGCCGGCGGCGATGACGTGCAAACGGCCGTTGCGGTAGAGCGCCGCCGACACGGTGGTGAGCAGAAACCGGCCATTGCCGACCTGGAAGAATTCGTCGTTCATCTCGTGGAGGACGTTGGCGATGTCGTCGATTGTGTTGGCGTCGGCTTGGGCCAGCGCCTCGGACAGTTCCCGGCTGGCTTCTCCCCCGCCGTGGCCCGTGACGCCGTCCATGACCACGTCCAAGAAGTCCCCGTTGCCCAGATCGCGGCTGAGCAGGCTGTCTTCCCCGTGCGCTGAATTGTCTTGCAGTGTCGCAACTTTGCTGGCAACCATGAAAGAACCTTCAAACTCCCAGCATTTTAGTTTGGGTGATAATCCGTTGGCGCCGAAACCCAAAGACAGTCTAACCTAAAAGGCCGTCAAGGGAAGTCTAGGCATACCCGGCCAACTCGGCCTCGGCGTCGAACAGGAACCGGGTCCAATGGTCCCCCCGCAACCATTGTAATGCCTCCAGCCAGGACTCCCTGGCTGCCGCCCAGCCAGGCAATGCCTCGTTGCGGCCGAGCGCCTCGCCGAGATAGGTGTTCAAGTCGTCTCCGAAGTCGACATAACCAGTGTATGACCGCGCCCCTATTTTTTCCAGGATAGCCATTCCGGCGGCTTCCACGGCCCCGGCTGCCCCGCGCATCCCGCGGGCCATGTCGTCCAGCTCTTGTTGCAGGTTTACGATGGGCCGAATGCCGCGGGCGTCGCGGTAGCCGGCGGCCGCGGCGGGCGGCTCTTCAGGGCTGGTGTAAAACTTGAGCATTTCAAGGCAGGCGTCGTTGGCGTCGAAGGGTGGACGGCCCCGCGGCGCGTCGTCTCCCAGCTTGGCCAGCGCACCGGTGTCTATGACCTGGGTAAGGCCGCTACCCGGCTGGAAGAACACGTTCTGCGGCCGCAGGTCCAGTAGGACGTAACCGGCGTCCCAAAAGGTCTGCTCCAACGCCAGCAACTGGTTGTGTACCGGGAACGCGGGCTGTCCGGCGGGGCGCACCAGCGGGAAGATAGCGAACAGGTTTTGGCCTGCGCCAATGGGTACGCCGGTGATGCGGGACATCATGTCACCCAGCAGCGGTATCCCTTGCGCCCGCCCCTGCACCATCACGGTGTATTCCTCGCCCAGATCATCGCCGAAGAAATCGTTATGCACTGCCCGTTCTGCGTAGCCCAGAAGCGGTGCGGCCAACCCGTGGGTGGGGCCCACAGCTTGAAACGCCTCGATCAGGCGGACCGTGCGGGCTTCGATGGCCTCGTGCTGCTTACGGCTGATCGCCTGCGGCACCGGGCGCTTGATCGCCACCAACTCGCCGGTTTCCCGGTCGGTGGCCGCGCGCACGTCGTAATCCGCGCCGGTGCCGAGCCGACCGGTTATTTCGTACCGCTGAAGGTCTACCTTTTCTGCCAAGTCTAGTCTCCGAGGGGCGGGCTGGTCAGATTTTCGCGCTCCGGTGCCATGTTTGCAACCGGCTCTGGGGGGTCGAAGGGCGCACTGTATATCAGGGTAATCCATTCGTCCCGTGGGTAGTCCCGCAGGTGGGTGAACCCCAAGGGCAGGAGAGCGTCTTCCACCTCCGGGCGTTGGGCTGCCAGCAGTCCCGAGGCGACGAAGAGCGCGCCGGGCTGCAATGCGCGAAGGATGAATGGCGCCCGGTCGGCCACGC
The DNA here is from genome assembly GCA_965197575.1 of Dehalococcoidia bacterium. Classification (GTDB taxonomy): domain Bacteria; phylum Chloroflexota; class Dehalococcoidia; order Lucifugimonadales; family UBA3495; genus VXOI01. The sequence goes on along the minus strand of OZ240214.1, from coordinate 1,853,157 downwards.
CCCGGGCCGAAATGTTGGCCACTGCCAGGTCTATCGCGCCGTCGCCGGCCGAAGGATGCGGCACCGATCCCCGGGCCAAGGCCACCTGCTTTTGGAGGTGCAAGCGCCGGAAGTTCTGCCGCGCCGCGCTCACCGCTTGGGCGTCGATGTCCAACGCTACCACCCTCTCCGCGCCCAGCTTTACCGCCGCGATGGTCAGTATCCCCGACCCTGAGCCGAGGTCCAGAACGGTCATGCCCGGCCGGACCAGGTCTTCCAAAGCCTCCAGGCAGGTGTAGGTCGTCGGGTGGTATCCCGTGCCGAAGGCAATGCCTGGGTCGAGCTCTATGACCACCGGATCGGCGATTTCGAGGGACTGGTCCAGTTCCAGCCAGGATGGCTTGATGACCAGCCGCCGCCCCACCCGCAGCACCTCGAAATACGATTTCCAGGCGCTCTGCCAGTCCTCGTCGTCCGATAGTTCGCGGACGACGAGGTCGCCCATGGGCTCGATGGAACGGACCAGCCTTACCCCGACTTCGATGCGGGCCAGCCGCTGCCGGGATTCGGCGGGCAGGTAGGTGCGCAGCATGACCATGCCCTTCCCCTGCGGCTCGGTGCTGAGACCCTTTCCGTAGCGGCCGAACAGGTAGGAAACGGGCTCGACGTACTCGTGGGGCACCGATATGCTCAGTTCTTTCCAAGCCATGAAACAGACGCTCGCGCCCTCATTCCCCCTGCGGAAGCAAGGGCCGGGAGGAGGCTTTAGAAGGCGTCCTTGATCCGGTCGAACAAGCCCTTTTCTTGGGACTCGTCGGCGACCTCGCCGTTCTCCGGGCCGGTCTTCTCCGTGTCGTTGACGGGGTGCTTGTCGTTCTTGTTCTTGGCGCGGCCGTTGGCCGGTCGGGAGCCGTTGCGGGACTTGGGCCGCTCGCCATTGAACGAACGGGCAAGCTCCTCCAACAACTCGCGCTGGTGCTTGTCCAGAGAGCCGGGCACTCGCACGTCCACGAGGACGCGAATGTCGCCGCGGCGGTTGGAGTTGAGGTGGGGCACGCCCTTGCCGCGAATCCTAAATTCGGACCCGGGTTGCGTGCCTTGGGGCAGCTTCAGTTCCTCGTCCGCCCCGTCCAGGGTGGGGATGGCCTTCTCGACGCCCAGCGCCGCCTCGGCTAGGTTGATCCCCAGGTTGTAAACGATGTCTGCGCCGTCCCTCTGGAAGAACTGGTGCTCCTGGACATCGACATGGACGTAGAGATTGCCCGCGCCGCCGCCTTCGCTGCCCACGTCTCCTTCATTGCTGAGGCGCACCTGCATCCCGCTGTCGACGCCGCCGGGCACGGTTACGGCGATCTTGCGCCTGCGTCGTTCCCTGCCCGCGCCACTACAGCCTGTGCAAGGGGTGGAGATGACGGTGCCCCGGCCTTGGCAGGTGGGGCAGGGGACAATCTGGGCGAACTGCCCGAAAACGCTGCGCTGCGACCGCCGCACCTGGCCGTTGCCGCGGCAGCCGCTACAGGTGTCCACCGAGGAACCCGGTTCGTTGCCGGCCCCGAAGCAATGCTCGCAGGTCTCCAGCCGGTTGATCTCGACCTGCTTTTCCGCGCCGAATACTGCTTCTTCGAAACTCAGCACCACGCGCTGTTGCAGGTCGGCGCCCCGGCGAGGCTGGCGGCCGCCGCGGCTGGAGGCGTCCCCGAAGAAGGAATCGAATATGTCGCCGAAGCCGCCGAAAACGTCGAACCCGTCGAAGGGCCGGTCGCCGCCGACGTTGGCCCCGACGCCCGCCTTGCCAAAGCGGTCGTACTGCGCCCGCTTCTTGGCGTCGGAGAGCACCTGGTAGGCTTCGTTGATCTCCTTGAACTTGTCCTCAGCGCCTGCGCTCTTATTGCGGTCGGGATGATATTCCATGGCCTTTTTCCTGAAGGCCTTGCGAATATCCTCATCGTTGGAGTTCCGGCCCACGCCGAGAATGGAGTAATAGTCCTGGTCGGCCATTATTCGCTACCCCTGACGCCCACGGGGTCTTGGGCAAAAGCACGCATACAGAACGATTATAGAGTAGCGCGGTTGACCGCTCAATAGCCTTCAGGGCAACCGCATTCTAAAGTCGACCGCGATGGAAGTCCCCAAGTCCATCGGCGCACGGCATCAAACATCCTTCAAACCCTGTCAAAATCGGTTATTTCAAACCGGTCAGGGGTAAAATTGGCTGCTTGCTTCTCGCTCCAAATTAGAATGCGGTTGCCCTGCAATAGCCTTGCGTCTCCTTGACACTTACAGCCGCCTGTAGGTAGGATGTAGCCGGGAGTCAATGCTCCATAACAGGCTAACAGGCGGAAAGGGAAGGTGATACTGTGGAGTTTATCATCGTAATCCTAGCCGTCTTGGCGGCCGCAGGGATCGGGGTTTCCGCTTGGCTCGTTCTCAAATCTAAAGCCCAAGACTCGCGGATGGAGTCCGCCAATGAGAACGCTTCAGGCGTAGTCGCCCAAGCTCAGGAGGAAAGCAGGACCATCCTCCTGGGGGCACAGGAAGAGGCGCTTAAGCTACGGAACACAGCCGAGACGGAAGTCAAAGAGCAACGCAGGGAGCTTACCCGTGTAGAGAACAGGCATCTGCAACGGGAAGAGCAACTCGAGCGCAAGCTCGAGGCGCAAGAGCAACGGCAAGCCGAACTCACGGCTAAAGAGGCCAAGGTCGAGGAGGAACGCAAGGAAATAGGGCAGTTGCGGGCGGAGCAGTCGAAGGCCCTGGAGAGGATAGCCGGGCTATCCGTCGACGAAGCCCGCGAACTGGTCGTGAAGCGCGGCGAGGAAGAAGCGCAACATGACCTGGCCCGCCGGTATTATGAGTTGGAACGGGACACCAAGGACCGGGCCGACGAAAACGCTCGCCGAATCATCGCTGTTGCTATCAACCGTCTCGCCTCGGAAGTAGTTTCCGAAAGTACCACTTCGGTCGTATCTCTGCCCAACGATGAGATGAAGGGTCGTCTCATCGGCCGCGAAGGACGGAATATTCGGACACTCGAAGGTCTCACGGGAGTAGACGTCATCATCGACGACACCCCGGAGGCGGTAACGGTGTCCTGCTTCGACCCGGTCCGGCGCGAGGTCGCCAGGCTGGCGTTGGAAAAGCTGGTCTCCGATGGCCGCATTCAGCCGGCCCGGATCGAAGACATGGTGAACCGGGCCCAGACCGAAATCGAGCAGACCATTATGAAGGCCGGCGAACAGGCCACCTTCGACGTGGGGGTCAGCGGGCTGGACTCGGAATTGGTCCGGCTGCTGGGCCAACTCAAGTACCGTTATAGCTACGGCGAAAACGTCCTGCAACACTCGGTGGAAGTGGGACTGCTCGCCGGTATGCTGGCCGCCGAGTCCGGGGCGAACGTTCAGGTCGCCAAGGCAGGCGGGTTGTTGCACGACATCGGCAAGGCCATGACCCACGAGGTTTCCGGCCCCCACGCCGAGATCGGCGCGGAAGTCGCCAAACGGCACGGCATCAATCATAGCTCCTACCGGGGCATTCTGGAGCATCACTGGGACGAGCACGAGACCGTCGAATCGTTCTTGGTGGCCGCGGCCGACGCCATCAGCGCCGCCCGCCCAGGGGCCCGCAAGGAGTCGCTGGAACTGTACGTCAAGCGACTGAGGGAGTTGGAAGCTGTAGCCGCCAGCTTCGAGGGCGTCGAACGCACCTTTGCCATCCAGGCCGGGCGTGAAGTCCGGGTGATGGTCAAACCGGAGGACATGGACGACATCAAGGCAGCCACGCTGGCCAGGAACATCGCCCGAAAGGTGGAGGAAGACTTGGTGTTCCCCGGTCAAATCAAGGTTACGGTAATCCGGGAAACGCGCAGCGTGGAATACGCCAGGTAAGCTAGACCCAAGACCGCCGGGGCAACCCGGAGGGCTTTCCCCAAGGTCCAAAGCCGCCGATCCGCCCGGCGGCGCCGGGCCGCTTTTAGGGGAGCAAACGGGGGACACAGGAGCGGGAGCGTCCCGGCTGCTGTGTCCCCCTTTCCAATATCTGCCACAATCCAACTATCGGCCCGCTCCCAAGAACGAGCAGGCCAAGGTGAGGACCGGTCACTTGCGAATATTGATGATCGGAGACGTAATCGGGAAGCCGGGCCGGGAAGCGGTCCGCCGCCTCCTTCCTGGGCTGAGGGGGGAGAAGGGGCTGGACTTGGTGATCGCCAACGGGGAGAACACGGCCGGGGGCTATGGCCTCACCGCGGACACGGCGTCGGACCTGCTGGATTCCGGCGTGGACGTGCTCACTTCCGGCAACCATATTTGGGACAAAAAGGAAATCATCCCATATCTGGACGACGTTCAAGGCTCCGGGCTGCCGGTGGTGCGCCCGGCCAACTACCCCGACGCGCCGGGCGTGGGGTATATGCGCCGCCGGGGCGTAACGGTGCTGAACCTGATGGGAAGGGTGTTCATGGCCAATTTGGACTGCCCCTTCCGCACCGCTGACCGCCTCCTCGCCGAAATCCGTGAGGAGGAGGACAGCCCCATGATCATCGTCGACTTCCACGCCGAGGCCACGTCGGAAAAGCAGGCTATGGGTTGGTACCTCGACGGCCGGGTCAGCGGCGTATTCGGCACCCACACCCATGTGGGCACCGTGGACGCCAGAATTCTGCCCGGCGGCACTGCCTACCTGACCGATGTCGGCATGACCGGGCCCACCGAGTCAGTAATCGGAAGCGACAAAGACTCGGTGCTGGAGCGGTTCTTGACTTCGATGCCTACCAAGCTGACGGTCGCCAGCGGCCCCTGCACCCTCAATTCGGTGTTCGTGGAGGTCGACGACGATACCGGCGCCGCGTTGGCGGTGGAACGCATCGACAGGAAGGTGGAATAGATGGCCGCCCAGGTTGACCTGCACCTGCACACCCTGGCTTCGGACGGACGCCTCACGCCCACCGAGTTGGTGCGGTTGGCGGCCCGCCAGGGTTTGCAGACCATCGCCGTCACCGACCACGACACCACGGAAGGACTTGCCGAAGCTTTTAAGGCCGCGGAGGAGTTCCCCGGCCTGCGGATCATTCCGGGAATCGAGCTCAGCGCCGACGTGCCCGGCGACGAGGTCCACGTGCTGGGCTACTTCCTCGATTACCACGACGAAGACTTTCAGGCGCAGCTGAGAGTCTTCCGCGATGGCCGCGTCCACCGCGCCCGGTTGATGGTGCAAAAGCTGGACGCCTTGGGCATTCACCTGGAATGGGAACGGGTGCAGGCAATGGCCGGAGACGGCGCGGTTGGCCGGCCCCACATCGCCTTGGCGATGGTGGAAGCGGGCTATTGCTCGGAACCCAAGTACGCCTTCCCCGAATACTTGGGCCGCAACGGCTTGGCCTACGTCGAGCGGGTGAAGCTGACCCCCGAAGAGGCGGTGGGCATCATCCACCGGGTCGGCGGTGTGGCGGTCTTGGCCCACCCGGCCTACATGAACGACATGGAGAGCGGCGTGGCCAGTCTGGCTCAAGCCGGGCTTTCCGGCATGGAAGTCTACTACGCGCAATACGACGACGACACAGTACGAAAGCTGGAGAGGTTGTCCCGGCAGTACGGTCTCATCCCCTGCGGCGGCAGCGATTACCACGGCCTAGGCAATACGGGCGAGCTGTTGCCGGGCGTTAAATCGGGCCCGTCACCGGATGCGGTGGAGCGGCTGGAGGCTGCGGCGGCGGAACAGGCCGGTCTCCGCAAGCAAGAACCGGCTGAAGGCGAGGCGCGGCGGGCAACATGAACGCTCCTGCAATCGAGATCGTGGCCCTGTACTTAGGGGCTTTCTTGGCAGGGTCGATTCCCACCTCCTATCTCATCGGCAGACTCGTCAAAAAGATCGACATCCGAAGGTATGGCAGCGGGAACGTCGGCGCATCGAACGTTTTTGAGCACGTCGGCAGGAAGTGGGTATTCCCGGTCGGGTTGTTCGATGGCTTCGTCAAAGGCGCGGGACCGGTATGGGCGGCTCTGTACTTGCTGGACTGGGAGCGGACCTGGCCGGTTATAATAGGCCCGCCCCTCCTGTCCATCGCGGCGAACAACTGGTCGCCTTGGCTGAGGCTGCAAGGGGGCCGCGGCCTTGCGGTGGCGGCGGGCACCCTGCTCCCCTTCTCACCGATTCTGCTGGCCGCCGGCGTCGTCATCGGGGTTGGCGGATGGGTGGTTTTCAAGAGTTCCGGTCTGTGGGTCTTGATCGCGTTGGCGTTGCTGCCGGTATGGGCTTTTTTGGTGCATGACGGGCTGGTGATGGTATGGTTCACCCTGGGCCTGCTGGCGGTGGTCGTATTGAAGAGGCTGTCCTCCAATTGGGCGCCGCTCCCCAAGGACATGCCGCGGAGAAGGGTTTTCTTGAACAGACTGGTGCGAGACCGTGACGTGGACGACCGCGCGCAGTGGGTAAGGCGTATGCCCGGGGCCGCCGGTTAGGGGTGAGCCTCAAGGCGAAACAGGAGTGTGACGGACCGTAATGGCGCACTTGCAACAAGCCGGGGAAGATGCCAGCGTCAGTTTTTGCAACTGGCACCCCGAAGTAGAGACGAGGCTATCCTGCAGCTACTGCAATAAGAGTATTTGTACTGATTGCCTGGTGCAGGCGCCTGTGGGAATCCGGTGCCGCGAATGCGCCAAGACCGAGAAGCTGCCCACCTTCGACGTGCGGCCCCTGCACTATACCCGGGGAATGGCCGTGGCGTTGGCGGTGGCCCTCGGCGGCGGCATTATTTGGGTGCTGTTCACAAACCTTTTCGGCCACCCATTCTTATCGGCGGCCTTTGCCTTGGTGGTGGGCTTCGCCGCCGGGGAATTGACCAGCCTGGCGGTGAACCGTAAGCGGAGCATACTGCTTTCGTGGTCCGCCGCCGCGGCTGTCATCATTGCCTTCCTGATCCACCTCGCCGCCGCGGGATACATGGGCGGCTTGTGGGGCCTCACGTTCCTGGTAGTCGGGATCTACATCGCCTACATCAAGCTCCGCTAGTCGTCGGTGTTGGAGAGGCCGACGGCGGGCAGTCCGTTGCCGTCCGCGGAAAGGTTGTCCAGCGGCGAAGGCGCGTCCGCCACCGCTTCCGACGGTTCGGTTGGCTCCGGCGCACTGGCGTGGCCCCGGATCCTTCCCTCGACGGATGCCGCGATCTCCGGGTGTTGCAGTAGGAATTCCTTGGCGTTTTCCCGGCCTTGGCCCAGCCGGGTCTCGCCGTAGGAATAGAACGCCCCGGACTTCTTGACGATGCCTTGATTGGCCCCGATCTCCAGCAGGTCGCCCACCTTGCTGATCCCTTGATTGAACATGATGTCGAACTCGGCGATCTTGAAGGGAGCGGCAACCTTGTTCTTGACGATACGGGCTTTGACCCGGTTGCCTACGATCTCGGAACCCTGCTTGATCGACTCGACCCGGCGCAGGTCGATGCGGACGGAACTGTAGAACTTGAGCGCCCGGCCCCCCGGAGTTACCTCCGGGCTGCCGTAGGTGACGCCCACCTTCTCCCGCAGTTGGTTGATGAACACGACCGCGGTCTTGGACTTGTGGATGGTGCTGGTGAGCTTGCGCAGCGCCTGGGACATCAACCGCGCCTGCAAGCCGACGTGAGTGTCGCCCATGTCGCCTTCGATCTCGGCCTGGGGCACGAGGGCGGCCACGCTGTCCACCACCACCGCGTCGACAGCCCCGCTGCGCACCAACTGCTCGGTGATGTCCAACGCCTGCTCGGCGCTGTCCGGCTGGGCAATCAGCAACTCGTCAAGATCCAGGCCGCAGTTGTCGGCGTAGGACGGGTCTAGGGCGTGCTCCACGTCAATGTAGGCGGCGACGCCGCCCGCCTTCTGCGTTTCGGCCATCAAGTGGATGGCCAACGTGGACTTGCCTGCCGACTCAGCCCCGAAAATTTCGGTTACCCGCCCGCGGGGAATGCCCCCGGTGCCCAAGGCCAGGTCCACCGACAGCGAGCCTGTTGAAATGGTCTCGAGGGCCAGGGTGTGGCTGATTTCCCCCAAGCGCATTACTGCGCCCTTGCCGTGGTCCTTCTCGATGGAACTGAGGGTCCTTTCCAGTGATTCCCGTTTGCTTTCGTCCATGCTCTCTAACCTCTACACGATTCCGCACGTCACCATGGCCGCATCCTAACATGGCCCTCGTGAGAGCAACAATAAGCAACTGTCAGTAATTTCAGCAGGGCCGACCGGCCCGGCTAGAACTCTCAAGTCCCGCCCTTGAAGCCGATCGTGACCGTGCCGTGGTCGACGATCACCGGAGTGACCCGCTCTCCGCCGGTCAGCGCCAAGAGCGCGGGTATCTTGTCCGTCTCCTTGGAAAGGTCCACGTCGGTGTAGGCGATTTTCCGCTTGCGGTAGTCCATCTTGGCGGCGGCGGAAAAAGCGCAATCGGGATGGGTATACAGAATAACGTCCGGTTCGCTAGCTTGAGTCACGCGGCATTCACCTTCTCCCAATAATTCCGGGCCGTCCGGGGCTGTCTTCAATTGTATGGCAGGCGGTTCCCCACTTCAACGGAACGCGCCGGCGTCTGCCCCGCGCCGGTGGCCCGAATTTGAGATTGCGAGGCCCGATGAAATGTGTTGACACCCCTTGAATATTTGCCTATATTGCTAGCCATTGTCCGGTAGAGACGGCGGTTTATATTTGTCTGAGACTGAAGACTCTGGAGTTAGTGATTAGAAACTCCATATGGAATACTTAACCTGAACATATACAGAGTGATAGTAGCGTTAAAACGTAATTCGGAAGACGAAAGGATGCTTCGTTAGGCCCCAGTTTTCGGAGGATGGACGATGTTATTTCGACGGTTGGCAAGGCCACAGGCGTTTACCCTGACTTTGATTATGGCAACCGTATTGTTCTTGGTCGCTTGCGGCTCCTCCGCCACGACCGCCCCCGAGCAGGATGAGCCGACTGCCGAGGCGATGGCGCCGACGGCCACTACCGCCGCTCCGGCCCCCCGCGCTGGCGAAACATCCGAGGCCCCTGCTCCCACTGCCGAACCTGCTCCCGCGACCGAACCGTCGGGCTGGATCGGCGTCGCTCCGGGCGGCAAGCACGGTGGGGTCTTGCAGGCCTACCATGTGGGCAACCCTGGCGTTTGGGACCCCCATCGCAGTCCCTCCGGCGCTAGCATGGCCGCCATTTCCAAGTCCTACAACCAAGTGTTGCAATGGAATCCGATCAAGGCTGGCGAGATCATAGGTGACTTGGCCAAGGACTGGGAAGGGCAAGACGGAGGCACCACTTTCATCTTCCACATCAACGACGATATACGTTGGTGGGACGGCGAGGAACTGACCGCCTCCGACGTGGCCTGGAGCATCAACCGGATGATCGAGCCCGAGGAGCCTAGGCCCCGCGCCGGTATTATTCGGACCTACGTGGACGGCGCTGAAGCATTGGACCCGACGACGGTGAAGGTAAGCCTCAAGTACCCTGCAGCGGCGTTTGTTTCCTACATGGCTTCCGATTACATGAAAATCGTGCCGGAGCATATCGTCACGGCCGGGATTGAAATCAACAACTTCGATAACATTATGGGCTCAGGCCCCTGGAAGGCGACGGAATTCAAACAGGGTGACGTGGTCCGCTATACCCGCAACGAAGACTACTTCAAGGGGGACCTGCCGTACTTCGACGGCATCGACAACTACATCATAGTCGACAACTCCAGGGCTATCGCCGCCTTCTTGGCGGAACAGGTGATGATGTGCAATTTCCCCTACTGCGACTTCATCCTGGAGGAGTTCCTGCAGTTGGAGGAGGATGGAGCTGACATCCTGACGATATGGTGGGAAGCAGCCTCTATCATCGGGTGGGCCAATCTGAACGTGCAGCATCCGCCGCTGGACGATCCCAACGTGCGCCGCGCCATATATCTGGCCATTGACCGCCAAGAGATCATAGAGGCGGTCGGAGGGTCGTTGGAGCACAGCATCGGCTCTCCCTTCCCGCCGGCCTTCTCCAGGACCCCCGAAGAGATTTTGGAGATCCCCGGCTTTCGGGTTGACGCTGACGGCAACAAACACCCGGACGATCTGGCCGAGGCGCAGCGTCTGTTGGCCGAAGCCGGCTTCCCCAACGGTGAAGGCTTCCCCCACATGGACATGGTCATACGGACCGTGGTGGCCGTCTACGCCGACATGGGGACGCTTATGAAGCAGCAGCTTCGGGACAACCTCGGCATCGAAGACATTGAGCTGCGGTTGATGGAAAGCGCCGCCGGTTTACAGGCTTACCGCCAGGGTGAATGGGACATGGCGGCCCAGTTCGTCGGTCTGATCAACACCGACCCGGAGGATATCCTTCAGCAGGTCTACAACGAGAAGGGCGCTTGGAACTGGAGCCGCTGGAGCCATCCCACCTACGAGGAGTTGTTCCAGTCCCAGAGCGAGGAGCAAGACCCCGCTGTCCGCCGCGAGAAGCTCCGGGAGTTGGAACTGTTCCTGTACGAGACGCCCAAGCACGCCATCGAGTTCTTCTGGAAGAAGCATGCCTGGGTGGTCAACAACAAGATCGGGGGATTTGTGGCTGCCCCCGAACTGGTCAATTGTTGCATGAAGCTGGAACACATCTGGTTCAAAGAGTAAGCCTCCACCCGTTATCTTTGCCTTGGGGCGGACGGTATGGACTCAACTGCGTAGGGCGATAGCCGGGAGGCTGAATGCATCAATACATCGCCAAGAGGGTCCTTCTGTTGATCCCGACCCTCATTCTCGTGACCATCATCGTCTTCGCGGTGATCAGGGTCATCCCGGGAGACCCGGCCCTCTTGGTGCTCATCGGTCCGTCCGGAGAGGGGTCGTTCACCGAGGAACAACTCGCGGAGATGCAAGAGCGGCTGGGCACCAACCGGCCGGTGCATGTCCAGTACGGCTCCTGGATCTGGGGCGTGCTGCGCGGCGACCTGGGTGATTCCATATTCTACGAGCGCCCCGTTATAGACCAACTGGGTCCGGCTATTCCGGTTACGCTGGAACTGGCGTTAATCGGGATGCTGTTAAGTTTTGTGGTGGCTGTGCCATTGGGCGTATTGGCAGCGCTCAAGCAAGACACCATCGTCGATCACTTGGCGGGCCTCATCTCATTCACGGGGATAGGTGTGCCCACCTTCGTCGTCGGGGTGCTCGTGATCTACCTACTCGTGACGCTGTTCGGCTGGCTTCCTCCGTTGGGGTATGCTGAGCTATGGGACGATCCTCTAAAGAACCTTCAACAGATGGTCTTTCCCGCGTTGGCGCTGGCTTTCTACAATCTGGCCTTTACGGCTCGGGTAACCCGGTCAGCCATGCTGGAGGTGCTGCGAGAAGACTACATCCGCACCGCGCGGTCGAAGGGCTTGGCCGAGCGGGTGGTTATCTTCCTGCACGGACTCAAGAACGCCTGCTTGCCGGTGCTTACAGTCTCCGGCTGGCAATTGGCCCGGCTGATGGGCGGCACAGTCATCATCGAAAGCATCTTCCTGGTTCCCGGGATGGGGCGCCTGTTGGTCGAGAGCATATTCCAACGGGACTATCCCCTGATCCAGGTTGAAGTGCTGGTTATCGCTACGCTGATTCTCTTTGTGAACCTCTTGGTCGACATCGCTTACGGCCTGCTCGACCCGAGGATTCGCTACGCCTAATCCCCAAAGGGCAGCGCCAATACGTTGGTATTTGGAGCATTGATAGAGATGCAGGAAGCAAGACCGGTCTCAACGTCTTTGGGCACAATGCGGCCCAAAGTCACGTGGGTGGGCTCCGCAAAAACCTTTGCCAAACGCAAACCGTTGGGGGCTTTTGGCCTGTTGGTGATGGTGTTACTGGTTATCATCGCCGCTCTCGCCCCGGTCATCGCGCCGTTTGACCCTTACCGGGCCCACGTAGGCGACAAGTACGCCTCGCCGGGTGAGCAGGAGACCAAGAGTGGCGGCACGTTCCTGTTGGGCAGCGACCACCTGGGCCGCGACACCCTCAGCAGACTGATCTACGGGTCGCGCATATCCCTGTACGTCGGGCTGGTCAGCGTAGCCATCGGCGTAACCATCGGGTCGTTTATCGGCATCGTCAGCGGTTACTTCAGTGGAAAGTTCGATCTGACGGTGCAACGAATCGTGGACGGCTTCATGGCCTTTCCGCCCTTGATTTTGGCTCTGACCATCATGGCCGTGTTGGGGGCGTCTCTGGAGAACGTAATCATCGCCGTCTGCGTCGTGCTCATTCCGGGAGCGGCCCGCTTGGTGCGCTCACGGGTGTTGACCTTGCGGGAGATGGACTACATCACGGCGGCCCGGGCGGTCGGCTGCGGCAGCGGCCGGATCATGCTCCGGCATATTCTGCCCAACACGCTGGCCACGTATATCGTGTTTGCTACCATCACTTTGGGCTGGGCGATCATCGTGGAGGCGTCCTTGAGTTTCCTCGGCTTGGGCACTCCGCCCGACGTGCCGTCTTGGGGCGGTATGCTCGCGCTGGCCAGCCGCCAATGGCTTGAGGTTTCGCCGTGGCTGGTACTGTTCCCGGCGCTGGCCCTCAGCGTGGTGGTGATTGCTTTCAATGTGCTGGGAGATTCCCTGCGCGATGTTCTGGACCCGCGGCTCCGGGGCACCGCCTAGACACTCCCGTGGGTCTCTCTAATTAGTTCGTAGGGGCAACCTTTGTGGTTGCCCCTTTCGGTGTTATGCTAGGGGTATGTCGTATCAGCAGCAGGAAAACTTGGTTGGTGCGCTGGCTGCGCTCCGGTCGTTGTTGGAAGAATTGAGTGTGAGTGTCGGGCGCATTACTCCCGGTCCTCGGGGGTCGCGTTTGTCGGGCGGGGCGCGGCAGCGGTTGGAGGAGGCGGTGGATGCCCTAGTCGGCGACGGCGAGGCTGGGAGCGCCTTGATTTACGGCAACGCTTGCTATTTCTTGTCGCGCCATGAGGAGGCCGCCGGCGTCTTTCGCAACGTCTTGGCGGACCGGCCCGCCGACTCCACGGCCCGGTTCAACCTGGGCTTGGCGTACCTACGGCTGAGGCAGCCCGAGGACTCGGCCCGCGAGTTCACCGAAGTGCTGGTGCGGGAACCGCAGTTGTCGGAGGCTTTCTACCAGCGGGGCAACGCCTTCGACGATTTGGGCGAGACCGACAAGGCGCTGGACGACTATGCCCGGGCCAGCGAGTTGGCCCCCGGATACCTCCAACCCATGTACAACCGGGCGGTGGTGCTTGGTCAGTCGGGACGACACCAGGAAGCCGTGGCCCAATTTGACAAGGTCATCGCGATGCGGCCCGACATCAGCAATGCCTTCCTCAACCGAGGGGCGTCCCTGGATGAACTGGGTCTTCACGAGGAAGCGATCGTCAGCTACACGAAAGCCTCGGCGCTCAACCCGGACGATCCTTCGCCCCTTTTCAACCGCGCCCGCACCCACTACTACTTGGGCCATCTCAACGAGTCGCTGAGCGATTATTCGGAGGTGATCCGTCTCTCGCCGGACGACGCCGAAGCCTACAACAACCGGGGCCTGGCCTTGGACGCCCTGGGTGATTACGATGGCGCTCTGGCAGACTACGATCAGGCGTTGGTGGTGCGGCCGGACTTCGCCGAGGCGCATAGCAACCGCGGTGCGGTGTTGGAAGCGCAAGGGGAGATCGAGGACGCGCTGGATGCCTATCAGTCGGCTCTGGCAGTTAACCCTAGGCTGGCCTCGGCCCACTATAACGCGGCGCGGGTCTACTCGGTCTTAGGCGACGTGGAGTCGTGCCTCAACCATCTCGACCGCGTTCTGTCCTTGGCCCCGGAGTTGGCGGAAGATGCTGCTCAAGATGAGCACTTGGGCTGGGCGTTAAAGTTGCGTGGGATGAGGGAAGGCCTGGAACGGCCGGGCTCCGGCGGCGTCGGCTAAACAGGCTCCGCACCAAGACCAGAGACGCCAGCACGGTCAGCCCCGACGTGATGTCGCGGTCGATGTGGTAATACTGGCTCAGTCCCAGCACTACCATGAAGCAGGCGCAGATGCCCCAAGTGGACCGCAAGGGCGATTTGCGCATCAAGACGATGGTTGCCACACCCACCAGCGCCCCCGGCCCCGCCAGCGTCGGCAGCAACGCCAGACTCACACCCATGAGTGGGGCCATTCCGTCGCCGCCGCGGAAGGACGTGAAGATAGACTTCCAATGCCCCACCACCGCCGCCCCGCCGGCCACCAGCATCAACGGCGGCGGCATGTCCAGCAGCCCAGCCACCAACACCGCGGCCGCACCCTTGGCAACGTCCCCCACGAACACCAGCGTTCCGGTGCGTCGGCCCACGTTCCAGAACACGTTGGCCGTGCCCGCCAGGGTGCTTCCGGTGTTGAAGATGTCCACGCCCCTGGTGCGGCCGGCGAGGTGGGCGAAAGGCAATGCGCCCAGCGCGTAACCGAGCGCTATCGCCAATATCGACTGAACTAGAAGGGACGTGTCCAGCATTCTTTCCTGCTCAATATAGCATTTTCAACAATGCTTTTCGCCCTTTTCGCCTATGAAGCACCAGTAACCCAGCCGGCCTTGCTCCACCAACCGCCGCATTTCTTCGATCAGGCGCGGCGCTTGCCCCAGAGGACTGGACCCAGCCAATCCAACGAGCTGTTGCGCCGCGATCAGGAAGCCCAAACGCGCCTCAACGTCGTCCAGGATGGCGGTTATCTCCGAGGAAGCATCCAACGTTTCCACCAGCTCGAACCCGGCATCTTCCAAGAGGCGGATATACCCGTCCACGGTCAACGCCCCGGTCAGGCAGAGGATGTTGCCGATGTCGCCCCTGAGTTCGGGTGGCAGCACACCGGGCTCGATAGTCACGTCGCTCATCCCGAACCGGCCGCCGGGCCTCAGCGCCCTCGCCACTTCGCGGGTGGTGTGGGGCTTGTCCGGGAAGATGCTCATGGAGCACTCGCAAAGCACGGCGTCGAACACCCCGTCTCCGAACGGCAGACGCTCGGCATCGCCCCGGACGAAGGCTGCCTGCCACTCTGCGGCCGAATCTTCCGCCGACCGCCGGGCTTCCTGGATGGCCGATTCACCGAACTCCAGACCGACGACGCTGCACTGGAACGCGCGAGAAACGGCCAGGGCGCTTACACCGCGGCCGCTGGCCAGGTCCAGAACCCGTCCGTCGCGGGGTATACCCATCAACCGACCCAGCCGGTGGGTCAGCCCCAACCCTCCCGGATGCAGCGTTTCGCCCAATAGCATCCGGGCCAGGGGAGACTGATACAGGTCGGCGCAACAAGACTTGGCGATGGCGTCGCTTGCCGAGGTCATTTCAGCCAGCTTCCCCGCCGGACGGTCCGGCTCCGGCTCCAGCGCAGGATGTAGTCGGCTTCCTGCTCGACCATTCGCGCCATTGTAGTTCTCCCGCCTGCTGCTAGGTCTAGTATACTGCGATGCGTCCTCAATCCGGCATCTGTGGAAGGGAATATGACTACGAATTCTCCTACCGGCCCCCTGACTGGCCCCTTGGCTGGCATGGTGGTGCTCGACCTGACCCAAATCCTGGCCGGGCCCATGTGTACGATGGTGCTGGGCGACCTGGGGGCTGATGTCATCAAGGTCGAGAAACCTAACGGCGGCGACGACAACCGGCGCATGGGACCGCCGTTCGTCAAGGACTGGTCGGCCGGCTTCCTTGCCGCCAACCGCAACAAGCGCAGCCTGGTAGTCGACCTGCAACAGGAGGCCGGACAAGCGGTGTTCAAGCGGTTGGTCAGTGGAGCCGACGCCGTGATCGAGAATTTCCGGCCGGGAGTCATGCAACGGCTGGGGCTGGAATACGGGGAACTGGCGAAAATCAACCCGCGCCTCGTTTACTGCTCCATCTCCGGTTTCGGGAGCACCGGCCCTTACGCCAACCGCGGCGGTTTCGATTTGGTGGCGCAGGGCTTCAGCGGGTTGATGAGCATTACCGGGCATCCCGGTATGCCCCCGGCCAAAGTCGGCGTTCCCATTACCGACTTGACCGCCGGCCTGTTCGCCGCCAACGGCGTCCAGGCGGCCTACATCCACGCGCTGAGGACCGGCCAAGGCCAGCAGATCGATACGTCGCTCATGGAAGCGGGCATCGCCTACACCGTGTGGGAGTCGTCGGTCTACTTCGCCGAGGGCGAAATACCCGGACCGCTGGGATCGGCCCACCGGGTGTCCGCGCCCTACCAGGCGTTGCGCACCAAGGACGGCCACCTCAACATCGGGGCGGCGACCCAGCCTACCTGGGAGCAACTCTGCCGGGCCATCGGCAAGGAGGAACTGATCGAAGACCCGCGTTTCAAGATCCCGGGAGACCGCAAGGCGCGGGAGGAAGAGTTGGCCGCACTGCTGGAGGAGACCTTTTCCCAAGAGACCACCGGCTATTGGCTGGAAAAGCTGGACGCAGCCGGTGTCGTGGCCGGCCCCATCTACAACATGGAGCAGGTGTACCAGGACCCCCAGGTGCGGGCCCGGGAGATGCTGGTCGACATCGAAGACCCGGACATCGGCACCATCCACAACATCGGGGTGCCGCTGAAGCTCTCCGAGACCCCAGGCAAGATCCGCCGCCGCGCTCCGGCCTTGGGCGAACACACTAGGGAAGTGCTCTTGGAGCGCGGATTCGGAGACGATGAAGTGGCCGAACTGCTTGCCGCCGGGGTCGTAAGGGAAAACATGGGCAGTGGCGCGCGGCGCTGAAATGGTGAGAGAATCGAGTGCGCGTCCGCTGGTATTTCTCGGTTCATGCCTTGCCTTTGCCGAGACTACCCTGGGAATGCTGGCCAGTTTCGCCGGAACAAGCGGAACGCTGGCCGCCGTCTTTGCGCTGGTGTCGCTCGGAATGGCACTCTTGGCATTGGTAGCCATGTACTTCCGCGACCCGGCATTTCTTACCTTCGACAGCAGCCAGGCGCTGGATTTGAGGATACTCCAAGAAATCAGAGACCAATTGCCACCTGACTTGCTGTCAGCATACGTAAATAGTATCAGACTTGGATATCTCGGAGGGCAGCCCAGCAGGTCCGCCCGTTCCACCAGGTGGACGACAGAGGAAATCTGGGACTTTGAGAGCGACTTGAATCTGACAGGAGACTCCGAATGACCACGATTGACCGGAGTTTGAACTGGATGTTGCGGGCACATCAGTTCGATGACATCGATAGGAAAATCCTATTGGGGCTATCCCACAAGAAATGGAAGTGGCATACTTTAGAGAGCCTGCGATCAGTAACTAGGTTGGATTTCCACGATTTGACTTCTCGTCTTACGGAGTTGCTAGAGGACGGACTGGTTGCTGGCTCATATATCCGGGAGACTAACGAACCGATCTTTGCTCTGGAGGAGCGGGTCTTCCGAAAGTCGGAGCGGCGGCCAGCCAAGCGCTAGGCCTGGCCGAAGTAGCGGCGGCGGGCCTCGTCGTCCAGCGGCGCGCCGGGGCCGCTTAGGAACGTGTCTGGGTTGCGCGTGCGGTCCTCGCGCCAGGCGGCGAAGGCTTGGCGGCGGGCGGCGTCCGATTCAGGGCCGGTGGTCATCATCAGTTCGTTTTGCCAGAGTTCCATGGTGTGCACCACGTCGAAATAGACCTGTCGTTCTTCAGCGAAGACTTGGCCGGCGGCGTCCCAATCGTCGTTGGCCAGAAGATGGTCACGCAACACACGGGCGTCGCGCAGGGCCATGGACAGGCCCTGTCCCCAGGTGGGGTCGGTGTTGGCGGCGGCGTCGCCGATGAGCGCCACGCCGTTCCGGTAAGCGGTGTCGGCCCAAGTGCAGCGCCCATCGAAGGTTGCCAATGGTCCCGCCGCCCTCGCCTCGGCGTAGGCTTCCTCCGGCACTCCGGATGCGACACAATCGTTGAGCAAGTCCGGGATGTCGCCCTCGCCGCTTAACCGGCGTCCGGAGGACGCGGGATAGCACAGATAGACCCTGGCGCGGCCCTGCCCTTGAGGGAAGTGCAGGATGAAGCGGCCTTTGGCGGTATCCAGCCAGGCGTGGGTGGCGTCGTCGGAAAGGGCCACCTGGTCCATCAGCACCCCGGCCACGAGGTTCTGCTCGGCGTCCTGATGAGTCTGGAAACCGGCCAAGGCGCGTACTGTGGAACCCCGTCCATCCGCGCCCACTATCAGACGCCCGGAGACCGTCGCCTCAGTGTCCAGTGAAACCGTCGTGCGATCCCGGTCGACGTCCAGGCCGGTGACGCGGACGCCCCGCCGCACGTCGGCCTCGCAAGACTCGGCCCACCGGAGCAGCGACTCCTGTAGCTTGGGATGGTAGCAGGCCAACACCGGCTCCTCGGCGCGGGTCGTGCGGCGGAGGTCGCGGTGGCCGGAGCGGTCGGCCCCAGAGTAGGAATTCCAGAATATCAGGGGGTTGGCCGCCGCCTGAATGAGGGTATGTTCCAGCCCCAGCAGCTTCGCCTCGGCCACGCCCCACGGCATGATGGCCTCGCCGCGCACCCGGTCCCGGAAGCGGGTTTCGGCCTCCAGCACCAGCACTCGTACCCCGGCGGAAGCCATTGCCCCGGCGAGAGCCGCGCCGCCTATGCCGCCGCCGACGATTATCAGGTCGTAAGTTCCGGTCGCTATGAGGGTCACGTGCGGACTATCCCGACGTGCGCCAGGGCAGGCCGTCGGTGGCGTTCAGGAACGCCTCTACGAGGGCGGGGCTGGAGCAGATTACGCTGGGGCTGAACAGCCCGGCGGTAGCGCCTTGCCGGTCGACCACTACACCGCCGGCCTCACGTATCAGCAGCAGGCCGGTTGCCAGGTCCCAGGGCGACAGCGAGTGATGGAAGAACAGGTCGACGCGGCCCGAGGCGGCGTAGGCCAAGCCCAGCCCGGCGGTGCCCATCAGGCGGATGCTGTACATGCCCGGCCACAGGGAGCGCACCAGGTCCAAGGCCAGACCGGCCTTCTCGTCCACGTAGCCGAGGTCAAAGCTCAGCAGGCAGCGGGACAGTTCGGTGGTCTCGGACACGCTGATCCGCTCGCCGTTCATGAATGCTCCCTGGCCGAGGGAGGCGCTGAACATCTCGTCCCGCACCGGGTCATAGATGACCCCGGCGACTATCTCGTCGTCCTTGGCCAAGGCGATGATGCTACAAAAATGGGGGATGCCGTGGGCGTAGTTGCGAGTGCCGTCCAGCGGGTCCACCACCCACTTGTAGGGCGAGGTCCCGGTCACCGGCTGCGATTCCTCGGCCAGGATGCCGAAGCCGGGAAAGGCGCCGGTCAGGATTTCCAGTACCGCTTTCTCGGCGGCGACGTCGATGTCCGTAACGATGTCGGCCCGGCCCTTGAAGGTGATCTGCTTGTCGGCGTTCCGTCCGCCTTGAATTATCTCCCCGGCGGCGCGGACGGCCTCGACTATCACGTCCATCGCGCCGCGGCCGGAGGAGGATACGGGCAGAGAATGAGTTGGAGTTGCGGTCATATTGTCCTTTGCCTGTGCACGGGTCAGATGCGACGTCTTATTATACGCTCCCCCGCCTTGGCCGGGGCGCGGTATGGACGGGATACCAGGGGAGCAGGGAACGGACGATCTCTACGGGGCGAGGGATGGCGTTTTGGCGGCGGCAGCGGTCCAAGTATTTGTGGAGAGCCATGAAGGTGGGGAGCCGGAATCCGGCGTCGTCGACCAGCCGGCGGACAAAGGGATGGGACTCTAGCGCGGGCCGACGGTCGGCAATGGCCGCAGCCCATTGGAGGCTGAATTCATCGGCCAAGCGGCGTAGCCGGACGACGGCGAGTTTGCGGGCCATCTTGCGGCGGAGGGCGTTGACGCGGCGTCTCAGATCGTTCATTGGTTGGTTCACCTCGCGGGTTTAGTTTATTTTGAGGGAGTGATGGGGCGCCTAGAGGTAGAGGGCGTCTTCCAGGGCCTGGATGTCGGCTCGGAGCTTCCCGGCCTCGCAAACCTGGATGGCGAAGGAGAGGGCGTAGCGGGCGGCGCGGAGACGGACGGCCGCGTCCGGGTCGTCCATGGCTTCGGCGAGGACGGAGACGCTGCGGAGCATGAGGCCCTGGAGTTCTTGCCGGGCGAGGTTGGCGGACTCCTGGCGCAGGCGGGTCAGCTCGTCGCGGAAGTTGTCGTCTTCAAGCCAGCGGCGCAGAGTTCTCTCGGAGAATCCCGATACGCGGGCGGCCTCGGCCAAAGAGGGGGCGGCCGCCATGACGGGCAAGACGGCCTGTTGGCGGTGGGCGAGTTGGAGATTTTCAGATCGCCGGACATCTGCGGACATTTGCGGACATTCCGGCTCGTTGGCCGGGTTGGGGGCAGATTGCCGGGGCTGCCGGGCGGGTTGGGAGCGTCGGGGTTTGGGGCTGTTTTTGGGCATCGGATTCCGTGTCGCCTCAGTGGCGGGTTGGATTTGGCCGGGTCCCCGGCGGGAGGTGCGGGTCCGGGGGATATTATGGTAGGAGGGTGTATCCGGGGTTGGGAAGGGCGGGGTGTCAGTTGGGGGGTGTTTCGATTGGGGATTATTTCAAATAGCAAACGGGATAGCGAGTGATGGCTGCCGGGCAGGAGGTAGAGGAATTGATTAGATGATGCCTTGCTCTCTGAGACGCCTCTTCAGTGGCACTTGCGAGCCGTCGCCTTTTACCGAGTTGCAAGTACCGCAAAGCAGTTGAAGATTTGTCAAGCGTTCGGTTCCGCCTCTCGACGAAGGCTTGATATGGTCAACGGTGAGGTTCCTTGCCTCGAACCGGCGTTTGCATCCGTTGCAATATCCCCGTTGCTTGCTATACAAAGCGTTCCTTTCTGTTGCGGTAAACCTCGGCCTACTACGTCTGGATTGTTTGCCTTGCATCTGGTCGATGGCAGCGAATATGGTGTCGATGGCGATTAGGAGTATCCGTCCCGTGTGATACAGGACTTTTGTGGTAAAGATGATCAGCTTGCCAGTTACGACAATCGCTTTGACAGTGAATGCGAGTGTCTTGTCTAGTTTTGTTTCTCGGCTGTACTGTAACTCGGTGTCATCAACTTCGTCAGCATCGTTAGTGTCGTCCATCTCGTCATAAATCTGGTCAAGCAGTTCCAAAGGTTCCCAATCCTGTGTGAACCGTTCTACGTCGAGGCTATACGGCATATAGATATAGGCGTCGCAATACACGTCTCCGCTTTCAGACAACTGGACGTGAAATGTCTCGTCCTCACAGGAAACCACCATCTCTGTTTCCTCTATGTTGGCACGAGCAACACCATCGCTGATAGTCCAGGTATCGCTTTGTTGGATTGCCATTCTTTCCCTTCTTTACCCGTTGGTCAGGAATAGTCTCCGGCAAGCGGCCGTCGGTTGATTCGAGCTGTGGCCTGGGCGAACGAACGTAGGAGCAGGAATCAACCCCGCAGGCGTCTCAGTTCCGCTTCCAGCTCCCGGGCGCGGGTATCGGCGGCGTCGCGTTCCGCCTCGGCGGCGATGTGGGCCTGGCGTTCGGCGTCGCGTTCCGCCTCGGCGGCGATGCGGGCTTGGCGTTCCGCGTCGCGTTCCGCCTCGGCGGCGATGCGGTCCTGGGCTTCTTCATCGTGGGTGCGCAGGTAGCGTTGGGCCGCCGGGTCGTACCAGCGGAGGTGTCCGAATTCCCAGCACAGGTACAGCCCCAGGGCTTCGCTGTAGCCCCAGTGGCGGGCGTGGCTCACTTCGTTGACGGGCATTGGCGCATAGGCGCCGGCGACCAGCCGGTCGCCCTCCAGCACCGCCGGATAATAGTCGCCGCCGGTGGGGTCGAAGCGCCAGTATTCGGGGACGCCATAGTCCGCATAGGCCTCCCTCTTCCGAGTGTAGTCGTTGCGCCCCGTGGTCTTCGAGGCCACTTCCAGCACGAAGTCGGGCGGCTTGCCCCGCTCCTCGATGGAGTAGCCCTCTTGGGCGATGACGGCCCCCCGGTCTATGTCGAAGGCTACGAGGAGGTCGGGTTTCAGCAGACCCTGCGCCTGGTTGTAGCGCCAGCCCAACGGAATCTCGCCCAGGACGATGGTAGTCTCCGGATGACCGAGGTGGCGGCGCAGGGCTGGCGGGTGGCCGGGGTCATAGAGGAAAACAGGATTTTGCATATCGTCCCTAGGGGGCAACTCCGGGAATGTCCGGTCCGGCACCGTTTCGGGCAGCGGACGGAAGGGCTTGGTGGTCATGGCGAAGCCTCGCGGGGTGAGATGGCGCTGGACGACATGACGTTATCGTTGGCGCGAAGGGGCTGACTTGGGACGCTAAGCCAGGCCCATTTTTTCGTAGACTTCCTCGATGGTCCGGACGGCGATGGCGCGGGCGCGTTTTCCGCCTTCGTCGAGGATTTCGCGGACGTAGCCGGGGCGGGACTCGTACTCGCGGCGGCGCTCCCGCATGGGTTCGAGGAACCCGTTGATGCTGGCGGCCAGCTCCCGCTTGCAGTCGACGCAGCCGCGGGCGGCGGTGGCGCATTCGTCGTAGACGGCGGTGACCTGAGCCGGGGCGGTGAACATCTGGTGGAGGGAGTAGACGTTGCAGACGCTTGGGCGGCCGGGGATGTTGCGGGTGGTGCGCTGGGGGTCGGTGAAGGCGGTCATGAGCCGCTTGGCGGTGTCCTCGGGAGTGGCGGCGAGGTCGAGGTGATTGTCGAGGGACTTGGACATCTTGGCCTGGCCGTCGAGGCCGACCAGCAGGGGCGCCTCGGTGAGCTTGGCCTGCGGCTCTGGGAAGGTGTCGCCGAAGGTGTTGTTGAACCGGCGGACGATTTCCCGCGCCAGCTCCAGATGCGGCACCTGGTCTTGGCCTACCGGCACCGTGTCGGCCTTGTAGAGGATGATGTCGGCGGTCTGGAGGACGGGGTAGCCGACCAGGCCGTAGTTCACCGTCTCCTCGGTCTCGTCCATCTGGCGCACCTTCTCCTTGAAGGTGGGCACGCGCATCAGCCAGCCCAGCGGCGTGACCATGCTGAGGAGGGTGTGCAGGGTCATTACCTCGGGGACGTGGGACTGGACGAAGACGAGGCTGCGTTCCGGGTCGATGCCGGCAGCGAGCCAGTCGAGGACCATTTCGTAGATGTTCGACTGGATGACCTCGGTGTCGCTGCGGGACTCCACGGTGGTCAGGGCGTGGATGTCCACGGCGCAATAGATGCAGTCGTAGTCCTGCTGCAAGTCGACCCAGTTTTGCAGGGCGCCCATGTAGTTGCCCAAGTGCAGCAGCCCGGTGGGGCGCATTCCGGAAAAGATCACGCCACGGTTGCTATCGTTGCTCGCTAACGTCATCGTCGCGTTCCCATAAGGTCTTCGTAGCTATAAGGTGCTTGTTCCCCAATCTAACACCGCTCGGAGACAGACGCAATTATTCCCTTCGATCTCCGCGCCCTCTGCGTTCTCTGCGGTGAAAACCTGACGCTAGAGGCCGGGCCACTTGAAGTGCTTGGAGATAAGACGGTAGAAGCCCCAGCCGAAGTTGCGGGCGTGGAGTGCGCCGTAAGCCTGCCAGCGGTCCAACTCGGCGCGGGCTTCGGGGTGGATGCGGTCGCTGGGCACCAGGGTGGGCAGGACTTCTTCGCTGTCGCATTCGTACAGGGCGAGGTACTTGGGGCCGGTGTTGAAGTCTTGAAGCGCCGGGTGGTCCAGCCGACGGAAGCGGGCCCCGCAGGCGTAACCGGGCACGTTCAGCACGCCCGGCAGGTGCGACTCGGTGTACCAACGGTCCCATTCCTCTTCGTGGGCCGGGTCCACGTCGGCGGTGACGATGCTGAGCGGCCGGTCGGAGAGCAGCAACGGGTCGCGCAGGGGTGCGCCGCTGACGCGCTCGTAGACGTTGGAAACCGGGTCGCTGATCCCTTGCAGCGCGCTGAAAACGGAAAACTCGGAGGCGGCGATGGGATGCAGGTTGGGGCCGCCGAACTGCAACAGCACCGGCAGGTCGTCGGCGCTGCGGATGCCGTAGAGGGCGGTGAACCTCGTGCCGCCTTCCAGGTTGACGTAACGCTGCGCCCACTGGTACCCAGGGATGCGCAGGAGGTTGGGAAGGTGGCTGTTGTACCAGAGCGTGAACGGCTCCAGATGCTCCGGGGAGCAGGTCATCTGGACCAGCAGCAGCAGTCCCGAATCAGGCATTTCCGGCCTCCTTGGCCGCCAGCCCTTCCAGTAGTCCGCCGCTGTAGCCGGAGTCTTCCAGGCCCCGTTGCATCCCGCGCAGGTAGGCGATCTGGCCGCCGTGCTGATTGAACTCCCAGACCAGTTGCTGGCACATCGCGGCCAGGTCGATGGTCCCTCCGCGAGGGTTTACGACGGTGATTTCCAGAAAATCGGGGTCGTCCAGGGACGCGAGGTAGACGTCGGCCCGCACCCGCACCGCCTCGGCGTATTCCAGCATCATGGGAAGGGGCGGCACGACGAATTCCTGGAGTTGTTCCGGCGTGTAGCCGTAGCCGGTGTCATTGGGGTCGGCCGGGCTGCGGCCCATTTGCTCGGCCCAGCCGCCTTCCCAGAGCTGGGGATTGCCTTGGGCCCGCGATTGCACCCAGCGGTCCAGCGTGCGGGCGTAGTGCCAGACCAGGAAGCCGATGGACGAGCATTCCGGGGTGGGCGCCCAGCGCAATTCTTCCTCGGAAAGGCCGTCTATCGAGCGCAACATGGCGAGATAATGCTGGTCGAGGCAGCCTTGTATGAATTCTTTGAGGGCCAACGTCGCACCCCTTAGTGGCCCGGCCACGAGAGGGCCGGGCGGCTAGTTGCAGTGGAGCAAAGTCCGGAATCGTGAACTGAGGCCGGGGATGACCGGCTTGGCGGCCGACAAGGAATCTGACAAGGGCGCAAAATTAGCAACAGCCGAAGGGCGGGGCTCAGCGGGGCGGACCGGGTCCTACTCTTCCCCTTCGGACTCCAGGCGGTCGCCCAACTCGTTGAGGAACTGCTCAATCTCCGGGGAGAGGGTAGTGGTGGTGGCAGGCTGGGACGAAGACGCTTCTTGGTCCAGTTGGGCGTCGTAGTACGCTTCCATCTGCTGGATGAGCTTCTTCAGCTCCGAGTTGCGGTCCACGGTGGCGTTCAGTTCCCGGTATTGGCGCTGGCCCCGGCGCACCGGCGCCAAGTCGATGGGGATGTTCTCGTAGACCGAAGAGAGCACCTCGATCATGCGGGAGGTGCCGGCGTAGTCCTCTTCCAACTGCACGTACTGGGGCAGGTGAACCATGAAGTTGATGGTCTCTATCTGGTCGCGCTCTATGCCTTCCGAGAGCAGGTTCATAATAGTGGTCGGGCCTTGGTAGGTGCTCTGGGACAGCTTGAAGTTGGGCACCGGCCTCTTTTGCTCCACTGAGCCGAGGCTCCCGGTCACCAGCAGCGGCCTGGTATGGGGCACCGCGTCGTACATTGCGCCGAGCCGACAATAGCGTTTAACCCCGAAGTAGCGCACTACTTCCAGGATCGAGTCGGTGTAGTCCTCGCCGTTGGAGTGGGGCTCCAGCAGGTGCAGGAACAAGTAGTCGGGGCCGGTCTCGGTGGTGGCGTAGCGTATTGTGCTGTTGGGTATTTTGACTTGACGCACACCGTCCACCAACCTCATGTTGGGCCGGTAGCGGGTGAAGTCGAAATAGGTGCCGGGCCGGTCCAAGCGGCCCAACTCCTTGGAACCCATGTACCGTTCCAACCGGTTCAGGGTCAGGGTGCCCACGCTGCCCACGTCCACCCAAGGGCGGATCATGGCGAAAGCGTGGGGGTCTTTCAGTTCGGGGATAGGTTCGCTTATCTCGAACGCGCCTACTCGCATGGACTCATCTTGCCAGAATCAACATTGATTTTCAAGCCTCGGAATAGCGAGGGGTCAGGGATGGAACTTATCTGGGCCGGGTCATTCCGGGTTTAGCAGGGTGTCGGCGGAGCCCAAGCCCTCCAAAGCAAGCCCGTAGCCGAGGAGGTCCTGCATGATGCGCTTGACGTATTGGGTGGTCGCCACGCGGGTGTAGCGCAGCACGAGGTCCGACTTTTCGGCCAGTTGCCCGGCCAGGGCCCAAGCCCGGGGCAGCAATTCGCCGGGCGGAAGGACCTCGTTCACCAGCCCAAGAGTCTGCGCTTCCTGTGCGCCGATGGACTGGCCGGTCAGCAGGAAATAGCGCCCGCGGTTCAAGCCCAAGAGCATGGGGTAAACGATATGCACTCCATCGCCGGGGACCAGCCCGCTCATAAAATGCCCGGAGTCCTGAAAGGCGGCGGTCTCCGAGGCCAGCACGATGTCGCAGAGGAGCGGAATCTCGGAGTGCCGGAGCGCCGGGCCGTTGACCGCGCTGATCATCGGGACTTCGATGTCCAGCAGATTGGTGAGCAGCCGCTTGCCCTCCCAATAGGTCTTGTCCCACTCCCGGGGCGTCCGCTTGGGGGCGCCGGCGGCGGCGCCCTGCGGGCCGGAGAAGGCGTCGCCGGTGCCGGTGATGATCACCACCCGGTTGGCGGGGTCGCTGCCCACATCGGCGAAGGCCCGGGGGAATTCTTCGTGAGGCCCTCCGCCCCATTGCAACGGTCCGCCGTCGGTGTGAAAGGTCATCTGGAGGATGCCGTCGCGTCGTTCCATGCGGATGTGCCGGTAATTGTCGGCGTACTGCTCCAGAGATGCCACGGCGGCCTCCTAATCGGACCAGGATCGGAGCGTTGGCTACGATACGGGGGGTGACGATGTGGGTGAGTCTATACCGCCCCGGTGGGCCGGTCAACCGCCGGGCGTCAGCGGCCAGGGTCTTTTTCTTGTCGCAGAGAGTCCACTCTCCCCGCGGGAGAGGGTTAGGGGCGTACCAGGCTGAGACCTAATCGTGTATGTCGCCAAGCATTTCACCCTCACCCCAGCCCTCTCCCTCAAGGGAGAGGGAGTATGTGCTCCGGTGTGTAAGCGCCATTGGACGATTAAAAAGGGCCGCTCCGGAGCCTAATTTGCCGCCACGCCATTCCGCTCCGGAGCGGGAGCGCTGTTGGCCTTGGCCACGAATTCGGACTCGCTGATGTTTCCGGTGGGTTGGGACGTTTTGGGTACGGCATGACGCACCACGAAGTTGGCCACGTCCCGGTACAGGGGGTCGTCGACGTTGCAGCCGCGCAGAAGGTTGAACCCTGGGTCCAACTCCTCCAGCATTTGCTTGACCTTGACGTCGCCGTGGCGGGCGGCCAGGGCGTAGGCCAGCCCACGGGGGTCCCGCCCCATGGACTGCTCCTGATCCTCGATGTCCTCCAACTCGGCGTCGTAGTCGATGCGGTCGGCGATGGCCAACGCTTCCGCGGAGTGCCGGCGCTGGGCGTCCACGTCCTTGAGGGCAGCATAGAGCTCGACGACGGCGCGGGCGGCCGTACCCAAAAGCTCGGGAATTTTGGTCTGTTTTTCCGCCGCGGCCACGGCCGAAGTCCTCGCCCTGGCTACGGTCTCCTCTCTGGAGCGGCGGCGCTGGTCGGTTTTCTGGGCCTTGGCTGCCCGCACTCGGAGTTCGGGGGCCTGGGAAGCCAGCGTGGACAAACGCACCACTTCCCTTTCCGCCATCTCCGCTTGCTTGAGCCGGTCTTGCAGGATCTCGTCGAACTCCATGATTCGTACTCCTAACAATATTGACGCCCTCGCAGTCCTTCACTGCGGGGCAAAAAGGGCCGGTATCGGGCGGTCCGGCGCAATCGTCCATCGGGACGGAATAGGACTTGACGGCGGCCGCCGCCACGAAGCTAATATTACCTAATCCCGGCGAAGGCTCTCCCTTGTTTCCATAACGAGTTTTGGCGAAAATTCAAGAATGGAGTAATTCATGCGCCGCGCCGCCTTTGTCTACGACGACCGTATGTCCCGCCACGAACTGCGCCGCGACCATCCGATGAGACCGGTCCGCCTGCGTTACACCTACGAACTTTTGCAGGGCTACGGGGCCTTCGACCACGAGGGGGCCGCGCTGGTGTTGCCGCGGCCGGCTGGGGAACACGAGCTGCGGTGGCTGCATTCCCAAGAATACATCGCGGCAGTCCGGCGGCTCAACGAGGGTGAGGGCGCTCAGGACGCCGCCAGGTTCAACTTCAGCCTGCAAGGGGACAATCCCTACTATCCCGGTATCTACGATGCCGCCAGCCTGAGCACCGGAGCAACCCTAGTGGCGGCGGAGATGGTGGCCGAGGGCGCGGTCGAGGCCGCCTTCAACATCTCCGGCGGACTGCATCACGCCGCCGCCGGTCACGCCTCGGGCTTCTGCGTGTTCAACGACCCGGCGCTGGCGGCCCATTATTTTCTCAACCGCGGGATGCGGGTGGCCTACGTGGACGTGGACGCCCACCACGGCGACGGGGTGCAGGACGCCTTCTTCAACGACGACCGGGTGCTGACCATCTCGGTCCACGAGTCGGGGCGGTACCTGTTTCCCGGCACCGGGTCCGTGACGGAGTTGGGCGTGGACGCCGGCCGGGGGTATTCCTTGAACCTGCCCCTGTATCCCTACACCGGCGACGAGGAATACCTGGACGCTTTCCGGCAAATCGTGCCGCCGGCAATTCGCGCCTTCGCTCCCGACGTGCTGATCACCCAACTGGGGATCGACAGCTACTACTCCGATCCCCTGACCCACCTTCAGTTAACCACTGCCGGGTTTGTGGAAGTGGTGAAAGAGTTGGCGGGCTTGAGGCTGCCCTGGCTGGCGCTGGGCGGAGGCGGCTACGACCTGACGGCGGTGGCGCGGGCGTGGACCCTCGCCTACGGGGTGATGCTGGACGTGGAATGGCCGAACCCGCTGCCCAGGGACTTTGCCTTGGAGCACGGCGGCGAAGCCCTGAGAGACAGCGCTACTCCGCAGGCGCCAGCCAACCTCCGCCTGGACATCCGGCGACATACGGAGGAGACGGTGGCTGCTGTGAAAGAGCAGGTGTTCCCGCTCTTGGGGGCAAAGGAGTAGGGCCGGCCAAAGCGCGGCCCCACTTATCGAAGGGCTGGCGGGTCCGTGGGGCTAGCTTACGTGCTGCTCCCGGTTGAGCAGCTTCTTGGCCTCGTCTCCGACGTTGGCCTCGATGCTGTCCCGCAGGGTGGAGTAGATGGCCTTGTTGAGGGCGGCCATCATCGAGGCTTCGTAGTCGGGGTCGATCTGGTAGTCGTCCTTGATGGCGACCATGCGGCGCAGCATGGTGAGATAGTGGTACTGCAACGGGGTCAACTTCCGGTCGATCCCCGGGATGGTCCAATCGGTTTCAACAGACGGGTTGTCGACCACCGGGGCGTCGCCGCCCAGGTCTGCCCGTTCTGGTTGTGCGCTCATCTGATCTCCGTTGGCTTCAACCATGATTTTGCTGGGGCGCCGCTTTGGCGGGTCTCCGGGCATTCAAGACCATTATAGCAGAGCAACACCATTTGGTTAACGGATAGTTAAAACTAGACTTCCCTGAATTCCCCTTCCACGGTGCCCGCATCGCCTGGTGCGCCGCCCGCGGGCCCGTCAGGTCCGGTAGCGCCGCCCGCGGGCCCGCCGCCGGCGTTCTGTTGGCTATAGACCACCTCGCCCAACCGTTGCAGGGCGGCGTTCAACTCGGCGGCGCCGGACTGCATCTCGGCGACGTTGTTGGCGGCTACGGCGGCGCGCAAAGCGTCGATCTTCCCTTGGACCTCAGCCTTCAGCTCCTCGGGCACCTTATCGGCGTTGTCGTTGAGCAGCTTCTCCGCCTGGTAAGTCAGCGAATCGGCTTGGTTGCGGGTCTCGACCTCGGTCCGGCGGCGCTGGTCGTCGGCCTCGAACTGCCGGGCCTCGTCGACCATCCGGTTGATGTCCGCCTTGTCCATGCCCGACCCCGACTGGATCACGATCCGCTGCTCCTTGCCCGTGCCCTTGTCTTGGGCGGAAACGCTCAGGATCCCGTTGGCGTCGATGTCGAAGGTGACTTCGATCTGGGGGATGCCACGCGGCGCGGGCAGGATGCCGTCGAGCATGAACCGGCCGATGGACTTGTTGTCGGTCGCCATCGCCCGCTCGCCCTGTAGCACGTGGATGTCCACCGTGGTCTGGCTATCGGAGGCGGTGGTGAAGGTCTCGTTCTTCTTGGTCGGGATGGTGGTGTTGCGCGAGATGAGGGTCGTCATCACGCTGCCCAGAGTCTCCAGCCCCAAGGTCAAGGGGGTGACGTCCAGCAGCACGATGTCGCCCACCTCTCCGGCCAGCACGCCCGCCTGGATGGCCGCGCCCAAGGCGACCGCTTCATCGGGGTTGACGTTACGGTTGGGCTCCCGGCCAAAGACCTGCTTCACCTTTTCCTGCACCGCCGGCATCCGGGTCATGCCGCCGACCACGATCACCTCGTCTATCTGGCTGGCAGACAGGCCGGAGTCGGATAGCGCTTGACGGCAGGGGCCTTCGGTGCGGTCGATCAGGCCGGTGACCAATTGCTCGAAGCGGGCGCGGCTCAACGTCTGCACCAAGTGTTGCGGGCCGTTGGCGTCGGCGGTAATGAAGGGCAGGTTGATCTCAGTTTCGACGACGCTGGAAAGCTCCACCTTGGCCCGCTCGGCGGCGTCCCGGAGCCGTTGCAGGGCCATGCGGTCGCGCGCCAGGTCGATCCCGGTGTCCCGCCGGAACTCGGCGATCAACCAGTCCAGGACCGCCTGATCAAAGTCGTCGCCGCCCAGGAAGGTATCGCCGTTGGTCGACTTGACCTCGAACACCCCGTCTCCCATTTCAAGAATGGTGATGTCGAAGGTGCCGCCGCCCAGGTCGAAGACGGCGATGTTCGCGTCGGTCTTGGTCTTGTCCAGCCCGTAGGCCAGCGACGATGCGGTGGGCTCGTTGATGATACGCAGCACTTCCATGCCGGCGATGGTGCCCGCTTCCACGGTCGCTTGACGCTGCGAGTCGTTGAAGTAGGCGGGGACGGTGATGACGGCCTGGGTGATACGCTCTCCCAGCTTGGCCTCGGCGTCCTGCCGGATCTTCTGCAAGACAAACGAGGAGATCTGGGGCGGGGGATAGACCTGGTCGCCCATGCGAACGTGGGCGTCGCCGTTGGCGGACGGGGCCACCGTGTAGGGCAGCTTGCCCATGGCGGTCTGGACCTCCGGGTCGGCGAACTTCCGGCCCATCAACCGCTTCACGGAGAACAGCGTGTTCTCCGGGTTGGTGACTGCTTGGCGCTTGGCCACCTGCCCCACGTACCGCTCGCCGCTGCGGGTGTTTACGGCGACCACCGACGGCGTCAGGCGGCCCCCTTCGGCGTTCTCCACGACCAGCGGCTCACCGGCCTCGATTACGGCCGCGACGGAGTTGGTTGTTCCAAGGTCGATTCCCAGGACCTTAGGCATTTTTGTCCTCCTTTATATTGGCTTGTGCCGATGGGTTTTCGTCTGGTCCGGCGGGCGCCCGGGCCACCATGACTCTCGGCGGCTGGACCACCCGGTCGTGCAGCCGGTAACCGGCACGGATCACCTGGGTGATGCAGCCGGGGGCGTGGGCAGTGGTCTCTTCAGTGCCCAGGGCGTCGTGTTCATTGGGGTCGAAGGGTTCGCCTGCCTCCGGGCCGATGACGCTGACTCCCCGCATTTCCAATTGGCGCTTGATCTCGCGCAGGGCCAGCTTTACGCCCTCACCCCATTGGTCGTTTACGTCGGCATTCAGCGCCAGATCCAGCCCTTCGAAGGCGGGAAGCAAGTCCCGGAGAAGCGGTTCGTCGCCGTATTTGGCGCCTGCGGCGCGCTGCTCGGCGAACCGGCGGCGTTCGTTCTGCAGTTCGGCTTCCTTGTACTGCAAGTCGGAGCGGAATCTGGCGGCGTCGGCCAAGGCGGCCTCCAACTGCTCTTTCAGGCTGGCGACTTGCATCTCGTGGGTCAAGAGGTTGATGTCCACTTCCGGCGTTTCCTCGTTGTTTTGGTGGTCACTGTCCGCCGGGCGGTCGTCTTCGTTGGTCTCTCCGGCGGGCTTGGGCTCGTCAGTCATGTTCAAAGGTCCTTAACAATCAGAGCGGATGATCGTGGTCACGGCTTCACTGGCAGGTTCAGGCTGCGGAACAGGAGGTCCAACTCCTCGTCCACTGCCGCGGCCGCCGCATCGCCCAGCCGGGCGGCCAAGCGGGTACGCAGCGTCAGGAGGTTTTGCACTGCGGTCAGCGCGAATTCCACGCCGGCCAGGTTGAGGCCCATCTCGTCCGACAGCCGCCGGATGAGGCGTAGCTTGCGGATGTCCTCTCTGGAGTATAGACGCAGCATTCCGATAGTTCTACCGGGGCGGACCAGCCCCAGACGCTCGTACTTGCGGAGGGTTTGGGGGTGCATGTCCAGGATGCGGGCGGCGACGCTGATGATGTAGAGGCCCTCGACCTGCATAGCCACATTTTCTTCATCTTCTTCCGGTACAGTGGCCCTGTCGTTGCGCGGGTCGGCATCGGGGGCATCGGTCCGGGAAATTGAGGTATGTTCAGGTCGGGTTGGCGGGGTTTGGGGAGGGGCGCTGGCGTCGGCGCCTGCCGTGGTGCGCTGCCTTTGCGTCATTCGCGTCCTCTGAATCCTTGACCGGAAATTTAGTGACCCGTAATTGCTTGACCAGTGAATGATCGTATGATAGGGTTTGATACAAGATATGTCAAGCCTGCTGTGCCACTGTGGATAAACTGACTGGCTGGCCGACGACTAATACATAACCCCATAAATTTAAGGAGGACCTGCCGGGCGCTGGTCCAGCACCCGGCCTCAAGGAAGAGGAGGCGAGCGATGATTTACTTCAGAGGGTGCCCCAAGTGCCACGGCGACCTGTACCTGAACGAAGACAGCTTCGGCAAGTTTCTCAACTGCCTGCAGTGCGGCTACATGCGGGATTTGGTCGAGGGCGCCGACGCCGCCATCGAGACGCGCCTCCCGGAAATGGAACCCGCGGGAGAACTGCTCCGCCTGGCGGCGTGATTCCGCCCCAAGGTCAGCCGCAAGAAAGGGGGACGGCCGCTGGGCCGCCCCCCTTTCTGTTTTCAGGAATTGGTCGAGTTTTGGCCGCTGTCCCTGGTCAGGCTAATATGGCATGATCGGAAAGCACCTCCGCCAGATGCTTCGATGCCTTCCTGATGGCGACGCCGATGGGGTCCCGGAAGCTGTCCGGTTCCTCGTCGTCCACCTGCCAGTACCCCACTAGATCGCCGTTCTCAGTAATCATGGCCGGGTCGCTGGTCGCCGTCCCAAAAAGCAGGGTGTCGGCATCAGCGTCGTACCCCAAGCCCAATGGCAGGTAAGCGGACGCACCCATGACGATAAGGCCCACTATGTCATGCCCGTCCTCCGTGGCTAACTCGACGACAACACCAGGGTCATCCAACAAAGATGCGCCGTCATTGACCGCTTCCCCAGTCATGATGTGCAACACACTGGCGTCCGGGTCGTAGTTAACCTTTAAGTTCATCGCGTATCTCTAGGTTTGAGTATTTACTTGCGAAGTAAGAGTGATTACTCCGATTCCATTGTGTAGTGGCATTTCTATCCCGGAACGCCGAAATGACTATTTCATCATCCACTGAGACCGCCACGCGCACCATTTGATTCAGTCCTGGGACGAAGGCGATGTAGTTCCAACTTCCTTGACCGTCAGCAGCAGTGAAAATGCCTCGCACTACCCAATGTTCCAAGACATGAGACACGTGCTCGTCGGTTACACCAAGATGCGGGCTGTCCAGCATATGCTGACTGAGCGTTCGGCTTGTGCCCCCTGCAACGATTGCGCGGCGGGGTTGCTCATCACCCTGGTTGAAAGACGACATTCCCAGCGCCGCCCCTGCTCGCTTGGTTCTCCTGTAGGGGCGCTACCGGGTGAGTTCGGGCCAGAAGCGTTCCTCCTTCCAGGGGTCGCCGTTGTTGTGATAGCCGCGCAGTTCCCAGAAGCCGGGGGCGTCTTCCGCCATCAACTCGATCCCGTTCACCCACTTCGCGCTCTTCCAGCCGTAGAGGCTGGGCACTACCAGCCGGAGCGGCCAGCCGTGGCTCTTGCCCAGCGGCTTCCCGTCCTGCTTGTGGACCAGCAGGCCCTCTTCCAAGGCGATGTCCAGCGGCAAATTGGTGCTGTAGCCTCCGAAGCAGTGGGCCATGACGAAGTTTGAGTCGGCGGAAACGCCGGCCAATTCGACCAGGTCGGCCAGCCAGACCCCTTCCCAAGTCTGGTCCAGCGCGCTCCATTGGGTTACGCAGTGAAAGTCGGCTTCCACCGTCTGCCAAGACAGCGCCGCGAACTGGTGCCAGTCCAGTGATACCTCCCGGTCCACCAGCCCGAAGACCCTCATCTGCCAGGTCTTGATGTCAATCTTGGGTTCCGGCCCGTAGGTCAGCACGGGGAACTTGTTGGTCACGAACTGCCCCGGCGGCACTCGTTCGCCGTAGCCTTGGTCGGGAGCAGTCTTCACTCGGTCAGGACGCTTCATGTGCTGCCTCAAGTTGGGAATTACTGGGAATTACAATGAATGGTAGTCAGACCCCATGTCGGTGTCAAACCGTAGGGGAAACGCAGCAGGGGAGCCTCTTGTGGGCGCCCGCCGTCGCGGCAGGGGAGACGGGGCAACCACAAGGGTTGCCTCTACGCAGTCACCGAAACCCTGCCGGGCGGCCCAGCGGTTATCTCGCCGATGATGGCGCGGGTGGGAACTTTGTTAGTTTCCAGCGCAGATAGCAGATCAGGGAGTTTCTCCGAGGCAACGGAAATCAGCAGGCCCCCGGAGGTCTGGGCGTCGCACAGCAGGAGTCGGCCGGAATCGCTCACCCTGGAGTCCCATTCAACGTAGTCCTCGACGCCGGCCAGGTTGCGGTAGGTGCCGCCGGGCACGGCGCCCTGCTCCAGAAGCTCCCAAGCCCCTGGCAGCGCCGGAACGTCGCTCAGGCGGACAATCGCGCCGACGCCGCTGCCGCGCACCATGGAGGTCAGATGGCCCATCAATCCGAACCCGGTGATGTCGGTGCAGGAGTTGACGCCAACCCGCATCATCGCTTCCGAGGCGGCCCGGTTGAGGGTGGCCATGGTGGTCACGGCGTTCTGCACCACTTCGCTCGGGGCCGTGCCAGCCTTGCAGCCGGTGGTGATAATGCCGGTGCCGATGGGTTTCGTAAGGACCAGAACGTCGCCGGGCCGGGCCCCGGCGTTGGAGACCTGCTTTCCAGGCTGGACCAGTCCGACCACCGAGAGTCCATACTTGGGCTCGTTGTCGTCCACGGTGTGGCCGCCCACGATCAGGCAGCCCGCCTCGGCGGCCTTGTCGTAACCGCCCCGGAGCACGTCGCCCAGCATATTTACGGCCAGCGCGGCGGGGAAACCGACCACGTTCAGAGCAACCAGGGGACGTCCCCCCATAGCGTAGACGTCGCTCAGGGAGTTGGCGGCCGCCACCGAACCGAACTCGTAAGGGTCGTCGGTGATGGGCGTGAAGAAGTCCACCGTAACGACCAAGGCGGTGTTGTCGTCCAGCCGGTAAACGGCGGCGTCGTCGCCGGTGTTGGTTCCCACCAACAGGTCGGGGTGGCTCGCCATCGGCAGTTTCTTTAGGACCTGGACCAGATCCTGCTGGCTAAGCTTGGCCGCTCAACCGGCGCAGTGGGAAAGTTCGGTCAAACGGACCTCGCTGGTGGCCATTGGGTCGCTCCTCCTGGGTGGGCTTCAGTCCGGGATAGGATGGCACAG
Organism: Dehalococcoidia bacterium; assembly: GCA_965197575.1. Taxonomy (GTDB): domain Bacteria; phylum Chloroflexota; class Dehalococcoidia; order Lucifugimonadales; family UBA3495; genus VXOI01. Next base: position 1,817,618 of record OZ240214.1, on the reverse strand, counting down.
TTACGGAAGTGTCTTGGCCAGTATAGCCGGAATGCTGGCGCTCGTGTGGAGGGAGTGTTAAATTAGGGCATCCGCCTTGGGCAGCGATATTGTTCCATGCCGGGAATCATCGCCAACTACAAGGAAGTGGTCAACTCGCCGGAGCGCCGCCAGGTGCTCACGGCCATGACCGGCGGCCAGTTGCTGGTGCAACTCTCCACTCTTCCCGTCACCCTGGCCCTGCCCAGCATTGCCCGCGATTTCGGCGACTCGCTGGGCGCAGCCGCCTGGATCATCATCGTGAACCTGCTGGTGGTGGGCAGCACGGTGTTCCTCGGGGCGCGCTTGGGCGACCGGTTCGGGCACCCCAAGGTCTTTTTCATAGGCACCATCATCATCACCGTCGGCGCGGTTATGATCTTCGTCGCCCAAGACCTGACCCAGGTGATCATCTTTCGGGGGATACAGGGGCTCGGAGCGGGCTTGATCCACGGCAACGGCAACGCGATGCTTGCCTTCGCCTTCCCGCCGGAGGAGCGAGGCCGGGCCTACGCCTTCCCGATCACCGGCTCCCGGATGGGGAGTTTCATCGGGATAGGCATCTTCGGGCTGTTCCTGGAATTCGCCAGTTGGCGGCTGGTGTTCCTCGCCATGCTGCCCATTGGCCTGATCGTTATCAAGACCTGTATGCCGGTGGTGCGGCGGAATGCCGAGTCGGTCACCGAGCGCAATATGCCCATCGACTACGTCGGCGCGTTGTTGCTCGTGGCTACTGCTGCCGTGTTCTTGCTCTCCGGCAGCCACCTGCACGGCGGCAAGGAGTCGTATACCTCCGGAGACGCCCTGTCCTACCACATCCCGATGCACGTACTCACGGTGGCGCTGCTGGGGGTCTTCATCCTCGTGGAGAGGCGCATCGAGCACCCCTTCGTGGACTTCCGGCACTTCCGGGAGAAATACTTCTCCCTAGCCTTGGTGTCCAACAGCATGTTCCACCTGTCGATGATGGCCACTACGATACTGGTGCCCATCATGATCGAAAGCGGGCTGGGAATGTCGCCCATATTCGTGATAGCGGTGCTGTTGCCCCACCAGTCCTTCGGGCTTTGGCTCCCGGTCTTTGCCGGCAATATTCAGGACAAGTACAACCCGCGGCTGCTCCGCACTTGCTGTATGCTTTCGATAGCCTGCGGCTTCGTTTTGATGGCGCTGTTCGCGGGCGCGGTCCCCTTCTGGTGCCTGCCTTTCCTGCTCTTCCCGATTTCGATGGGGACGAACATATTCAACACGGTGAACAACGCGATCGTGATGAGCACTCTGCCCACGGCGCACCGGGGGTTCGCTTCGGGGATGCTGGAGACGACGCGGGACCTGGGCCACGCCACCGGGGCCACGGTCTCCTCGTTTATCGTGGCGATGATCCTGCCGACGACCATCGGCCTGATGCTGGCCGAGGAAGCCCAGCCGTTCTACATGAAGGGATTCCAGACGTCGGCGCTGGCGGTGGTGGGAATCATGGTCACCGGGGCGATCATCGCCGCCTTCCACAAGTCATACACCCAGCGGATGGCCGGGACGGGCGGGGGCCAACAACCGGCCGGCGCCTCTGCGGACTAGGGGGCAGGCGACATACCGGGCACACGCGCGTAGGGGCGTTTCACGAAACGCCCCTACGTTTTTTCGACGATGCCGGTGAAACCACGCCGGGACACGATGCCGGTGTGGCCACGCTGTGGAAACGCCCCCGGGGGTCAGAGGTTCAGCATGATGAACTTCTCGTCGTCGGGCTCGTAGTAATAGATCCTCCCGTCGCTGACGCTGGTGGCGATAAGCGTGTAGAGGATCCGGTACTCTTCATGGGAGTCGATAATCCGGGCGTTTCGCCATTCCGCTTCGGACAAGGACTCCATCAGGCTCTCCAGGTTCTGCTGCGTTGGCTCCATTAAATCCTCCCTGTCTGAATTGTCGAATCGCCCGGCTACGCCAGGCCGCGAAATATATCGCTCACGGCTGGAGTAAACCCCACCAGCACCGACGAAACTATGGTGTCACCTTGGGCTAACACGTTGGCTATCTCTAGCGTAGCGTCGATCAGTACGAGAATGGTAATCGTCCGTGCGACGGTGTCCACCACCCAATACTCTCTGACGCCGTGCCTCGCGTAGAGATCCCGCTTGACGGTCCAGTCCCGGTCGGCGGTGGACGGGGAGAGAATCTCGACCACCAGGTCCGGTGCTCCGCGCACATGACTGCCGGTGTCGATCTCCAACCGTTCGCTGGAGATGAATAACAGGTCCGGCTGCAAGATGTCCCTGTCGGTCAGGTAGACGTCTCGAAGCGCGGGATAGAACCGCCCCAAATCGGCGTGTCCCTGGAAAATAAAAGTCAAGCCAGACAGGTTGTAAGAAGTGCGCTGGCGGTCCCGATCCGGGGCTGGCGCCATTGCTATCAACTCCCCGTTGATCAGTTCATACCGCTCATCGTCGGAGGTCTTTTCGTAGTCCAGGTAGGTGAGTTTGGTCGTGGGCTTTTTTGTCACCATGCTGGTTAGCCCTGCCTTACAAACTTGTCAATATGGTCACGGGTAGCCCAGCAGCCGTTAAGCCAAACTGCGGAAGACCTCGCCGACGGGGGCGCTGAACCCCTCCAGGACGGACGAAACCAAGGCGTCGTTCTCGCCGAGAACCTTGGCGACGTTGAGGTTGTCCCCATCCGACAGCATCGCGGTGATGGTCCTGGCCTCCGGGTCTATAATCCAGTATTCCCGTACGCCGTGCTGCGAGTACAGCTGGCGTTTGACCGTCCAGTCGCGATTGGCGGTTGAGGGTGAGCGAATTTCCACCACCAGGTCCGGCGCGCCCCGGACATGACTGCGGGTGTCGATGTCCAAGCGGTCATTGGAGATGAAAAGCAGGTCCGGTTGCACGATGTCCGTATCGGTCAGGTAGACGTCGCGTGGGGCGACATATAGCCGCCCCAAGTCGACCCTGGCCAAGAAGTTGCCTATCAGGAGAGCTAAAGTGACGAGAATGCCCTGATGGTCCCGACCCGGGGCCGGCGCCATTGCTATCAATTCCCCGTCTATCAGCTCATACCGCTCGTCGTCGGAGGTCTTTTCGTAGTCCACGCAGGTGAGTTTGGCCGTAGGCTTTTTAGTCACCATGCGGGCTAACCTTGCCTGACGAACTTGTCGATGGCGTCGGGGACACCAGCCAGGTAGATGTCGCCGCGGGAGTCGATCCAGCTACCGTGACCAGAGCCGCGGCACTCGAACCGCGAGAGCACGCCGCCCGACGGGTCGAGAACGCTGATGCGGGCGGAACTGCCGTCCACCTGTCCCTCGCTGACCAGGAAGTTGCCCTCGGAGTCACGCGAAATGTCCATAGGCCGCTGGATGTCGTTCCAGAACTCGATGAACTCGCCGTTGAGGGTGAAGAGCTGGATGCGGTGGTTCTCGCGGTCGCAGACGATGATCCGGTCGCCGTCGATGATCAGGCTGTGGGGCAGGTGGAAGTGGTTGGCCTCGGACTTGCCGGGCTCGCCCCACGACTGGATCAGCTCGCCCTCGGAGGTGAAGCGGTGCACCCGCGAGTTGCGGTAGCCATCGGCTACGTACAGCTCGCCGGAGGGCGACGGCACCAGCTCGGCGGGGTAGTTGAACGGCCCGGCGGCGCGGGGCACCAGGTCGCCGGCGACCTCGCAGCCGGTGTCGGAGTGGCGCCCGTGGCGGCCCAGCATCTGGACGGGCTTGCCGTCGAGGGTGTAGACGAGGCAGGTGGAGGCGTCGCGGTCGGTGACGTAGACGACGTCGTCCTCAATGTAGAAGCCGTGAGCGAAGAGGAAGGAGCCGTTGCCCCAAGAGTCCTGGAGGTTGCCGTCGCGGTCGAAGATGAGGACGGGCGGCTCCTTGCGCTGGAAGGCGTAGACGAGGTCCTGCGAGTCGGTGGCGATGGCGCTGACCATGGCGAAGGTCTCGCCCTCGGGCAGTTTCGCCCAGTTTTCCTCGACGGAGTAGGTGTAATGGCCGGAGCCCATTGTGGTCATGGTTGGCCTCCTGTTGGGGTTGGTTGGTGTGCGGTGGGGGTATTGTACACGCTGCTCAGGGCCGGTGGCCGTGGTATCGCCTTCGGCGAGGCGCTGGGAGAATAAATCCTGGGAGAGCGGAAGTTTGACTAGGCTCAAAAGAGAGTAGCCGCTATAAGCGGCTACGAGCGGATCACTTCAAGAAAGCCCGGCGTCTATGGATCTTGCTATCGTGTTTCGACAGTGCCAGCCGAATTCTTGGAAGGAGAGGGTTTAGGGCCAGGGGGTTTGCCAGACTTGTCAGCTTTAGGCGGAGCAACCCTGGGAACCCCACCTCGAGTATGAATCGGCGGCGGCTCCTGCTGTGGCTTACCGAGTGGGTTTTTCATAAATCAGTTATTGTTCCAAGTCCAAATATCTGATGCTTCAAGCTTGATAAACCATTATATCATGGACCGAGGTTGCTCCCCAACCTTCGGGAACTTTGGGTTTCCTCGAGTTGAACATATAAGTATTCACGAGGACCGTTTGAAATCCTTGCCCTAGCATAAATTCGCAGGTTTCCTGATGAGATTCTCCTGGTTCCACTATGAGACCATTACGAGACCATTCTCGTGGAGCTTCGTCAATGGTCTCCCATTGAGGGTCTCGATTTTCTTGATTGACGAATACATCGGCATACAATTCTTCTACTTCTTCGTCCGATACAGGGGAAATCGCTTGAAGACGAAAATAACCTTTCCTAAAGTCAACCATTACTTTGGAGCTATTGTGAAGCGTAGCGGTTACGAATATATGGACATAGCTTTCGCTAATTGTTCGGTGTGAAACGGTCTGAGAAATGGTGACGTGCGGCGCAAAATCTCGAAAAACTTGTAACTTGACGATGGCGAAGGTCCCGCCAGTGCCTATTGCAACAGATGTAACCGAAGCCTGAATGATTTTAAGTATGTCGCCAACTATACCTAGGTCCGGTAACCATAAGTACAAAACCAAGGTCAGCCAGACAAGGCCACCGACAAGGCTGATTAGGAGAAAGATGCTACCCTTGCCTATCACTAGGCCTCCACTAACGGCCAACTAAGGAATTCTTGAAGCACTATGAGAGGGTCTTTCTATAGTTGCCTAAACCCTTGGCTTCTGAAAAGGCTCAACTGTCATCAAAAAGAACTGTCCAGCCTCCATTTGCTAATCAGCGACGTTCGTTAGCGCACCCCCCACAGCGATTGCTCACATATTTGAAATTGGCAGTAGAAGTTGTTAATCTGCACGCCCGACGACCTTTCTACATGCTCGCCGGTATTCCTACCAGAACCTGGTCTTTCCTACTTGTGTTTGAATGCTAAAGGGCTCAGGCCCAACTTATAACTCGAAGTTTATCTTCAGTACCGCACCGCGTCCCAAGCCTGCGGGAACATGCCCATTAGCGGCGACACCGTGCCTATTATGTCTCGGTCTATGTCGGCTATGGTGGGGCGGCCGCACATGCCCATGGTGGCGTCCAGCTCGTCGCGGAGCATTTCGAGGACGGAGGTGAGGCCGTTTTCGCCGTTGACCGCCAGGCCCCAGAATAGGGGGCGGCCGATGAGGACGGCTCGGGCGCCGAGGGCGAGGGCCTTGACGATGTCGGTGCCGCGGCGGATGCCGCCGTCCATGTAGACCTCGATGTCGTTGTTGGCGGCCTCTACGATCTCGGGCAGGACCTCGATGGTGGTGAAGGTGGTGTCGAGGTAGCGGGTGCCGTGGTTGGAGACAATGACGGCCTTGGCGCCGTTGTCGGCGGCGTGGCGTCCGTCTTCGCCGACCATGATGCCCTTGATGACCACGGGCAGGCTCTGGGCGGCGGCCAGCCAGTCTATGTCGGCCCAGGTGGCGCCGGGGTCGCGGATGTCCATCACGCCGGCCGGGGCGTCGGCGGCGAAGCGCCAGGAGTGCTCGCTGAGCTCTATCTTGTCGTAGTTGGGCGAGGGCGCGCCGACGTAGTCGTTGCGGATGTTGCGCTCGCGCTTGGGCTTGATCTTGGCGTCGACGGTGATGCACAGGGCGGAGTAGCCGGCCTCGGCGGCGCGGGCGGCCATCTCGAGAGTGAGGCCGCGGTCCTTGAACAGGTACTGCTGGAACCACAGCGGGCCGGAGGCGGCGCTGGCGACGTCCTCCATGGTGCGGGCGGCGTGGGAGCTGACGACCATCACGGTGCCAGCGGCCCCGGCGGCGCGGGCGGTGGCCAGCTCGGCGTCGGGGTGGGCCGCCTCGTGGTTGCCCGCCGGGTCGAGCATGACGGGGAAGCTGATGCGCTGGCCCAGCACGGTGGTGCTGAGGTCGCGCTGGCTGATGTCGGTCAGCATCTTGGGGCGCAGGTTGATGCTGTCGAGGACGGCGCGGGTGCGCCGCAGGGTGATCTCGTCGGTAGCCGCGCCTGCGATGAAATCGTAGTGTCCCTGGTCCAGCTTCTCGCGGGCGATGGCTTCGTATTCAAAGATGTTTACGGGGTCGTTGGCCATGATACTACCTCCTGGCCGCCGGTCGTGGCGGCGAAGGAAGTCTACGGCGGGGCGGGTGCGGCGTCAAATGCGGCTACAGGTGGCCCTCCCGGAGCAGTTTCTCGGCGACCAGCGCTTTCACCCCGGTATACTCCATAGTTTCCCCATTGGATGACGCGATGAAAGCCAAGTATGCTACTCGGCCAGAAGGAGTCAGCGCGAGAAAATTTGCAATGAAGGCTTCCCTGTCAGCCGGGTTCAATTCCAGCAGCCGTTGAGTAAGTTCCCTAATGAATTGCCGCACAGAGGTAAAGCGAGGATTTGTAAGGTCCCGACTGGATAACCCTAAGTCATCTATGGTGGCCCAAGCCCGGTTACGGGCAGCCTCGGACAGACCGTTCCTAGCAATTATTTTCCCGGTATCCGACTCATAGTCGAAGTACTGTTCAGGCCGCTCTGCAATATCTGCTGATGCGGGATCAACGAAACCGAGTTCCGGCCATTTGTCCATTTTGTTGTCAACGTTGCAGCGCCGGCAACTGAATATCCAGTTCGACCACTCGTAAGTCAATTCAGGGAAGAGGCTTCGGGGTCGGAAGTGGTCGATAGTGGGTGCCCATCCGCCAACTGCCTGGCACCGCCGTTCGCAGTACCAACAGTTCCTGTTGCTCCGGCTTCCCAAGGTTTCGCTAAAGTAACTCCAGTGGTGATCTTCAGGTTCCGGGAGAACAGGATTTCCGTCCCGGTCTCTATTGGTGTAATAGGCCACCCAACCTTGAGTGTATTGGTTGGAAAAACCGGCAATTTGGCCAGGCTGAGGTCCCCGGTCAATCCAGCGCAACGAAATTACCCTCCGTCCTGCGACAAGTCGGACTGCCGGGTGAGCAGGAACTGTTGCATCAAGTAGGCGTAACTTTCCCGCTCTTCCGTTGGAACACTCCTTGACAGATGGGCCTCGTTCACTTGGCGACGCAAAGTGTTCAATTCGGACTCCTCGTCGTCCGTGAGCGTCTCTTTTTCTCGAAGCTCCCGCAGCCGTTTGTCGCGTTCGATCGTTGTCAGGTCTGTAGGTTCATCCACTCCCATCCAACTCCGCAGGATTTCGTCGGCCGTCCAGCCGATGATGTCCTCGGTGTTGGTGGAGGCGGTGACTCGGCCCTCGTCCTCGTCATCGCGTTTCAGCAGGTGGACCTGCCCGGCCTTAAGCCCGGCGACGACAAAGGGCGAGTGGGTGGTGGCGAAAATTTGCAAATTGGGGAAATGTTGTCGGAGTGTTGGGATGACTCGGCGCTGCCAGGTGGGATGCAGGTGGTTTTCGATTTCGTCGATGAGGAGGATAGCGGGTTTCTTTTCCCAGCCTTCTTGCCAGTCATAGCGGTGTGCCATTTTCAGGGCCAGTGCCCAAATCCAAAGGAGAGTGCCTTGCGTGCCGGAACTCAAAGCACCCGCGTACAGTGGCTGCTCACCCAAGAAATCATCCTTTGTAGCGATGCCCATTGCGTGGTGAACAACCCTTCCTGTCGGATAGAATTCCGGGTCATCTTCATCCAACTCGGCTTCCTCTATCAATTCGACGTAAGCCTGTGGCACATCATCACGTATTACTTCAGAACAAATGGACTTGGCGCAGGACTGTCCGATCATCAGGGCTTTTCTTAGCTGATTCTGTTGACCAGGATTGAATCTCAGTTTTTCGCGGAACGCACCAACAAAGTCCTCTATGTATTCCCCATTGAAGGCACCCCAAGAATTGCTAAAATGCTGATTGAGTATGTCATCCCATGTAAGGCCAGCCCCGTAAGGTTCTGGCCTCTGGATGGTTTGGTCAAAAATATTCTGAGGGCGCAGGCCCACCCGGGTGGCCGGTATGTACAGTAAAGGTATGGCTTCCCAGATGTTTGTCCTGGAACCTGCACGGTCCGCGCCATCTGGGTAGTAGGCGGTGTCCGTCACACGACCGTAATTTACCCCAATATAAACCGCTGCATGTTTATATCCTTTTCTGTAAATAGGGTACGCATTGCTATCATCGAATTCGTCGCTGGACCCCCAGGAGGAACTCAGTTCTTTTATTGCCCGCAGGATGGTGCTCTTGCCGGATGCGTTTGGGCCGATGAACAGGTTTACTTGTTTATCACAATCCCCAATACCAATATCTTCCAGCGGTGGTAGATGTTCGACTGAAATCCACTGGATTCGCATAGCAATGGCCCCCGGCTTGTCAAGCTCCTCGACTATGCTAGGATACCCCGACGCTGATTGAACGGCAACGATGCCGGGCGGCTTCTTCGGAGGTTCACCTAATGACCGACTACAACATTTTCGAACTCGGCAACCTGCGGCTGCAGGGCGGCGCGACCCTGCGGGGGGCCTGGCTGGCCTACAAGACTTACGGGACGTTGAACACGGCCAAGGACAACGCGATCGTGTTCCCGACGTTCTTCGGCGGGCAGCACTACCAGAACGAGAACATCATCGGGGCGGGGCAGGCGCTGGACCCGGAGAAGTACTTCATCATCGTGCCTAACATGATGGGGAACGGGCTTTCGTCGTCGCCGTCGAATACTCCGATGCCCTACGACCGGGCTCGGTTCCCGTGGGTGTCGCTGTACGACAATGTGACCAGCCAGCACCGGCTGGTGACCGAGCTGTTCGGCATCGACCACATCGCGTTGGTGGTGGGCTGGTCTATGGGGGCGCAGCAGACGTACCAGTGGGGGGCGCTGTATCCGGATATGGTGGAACGCATCGCTCCAATCTGCGGGTCGGCGCGGACATCGCGGCACAACTTCGTGTTCCTGGAGGGCGTGAAGGCGGCGCTGACCGCCGACGATGCCTGGGCCAACGGCTGGTACGAGACGCCGCCGTACAAGGGGCTGCGGGCGATGGGACGGGTGTACGCGGGCTGGGCCGTGTCGCAAGCGTTCTATCGGGAGGAAGTGTACCTCGACATCGGCTACTCGTCGTTGGAGGACTACCTGGTGGCCTTCTGGGAGGGACGCCGCTTGGGGGCCGACGCCAACGACCTGCTGGCGATGGTGCGGACCTGGCAGAATGCGGACATCAGCCTCAATAATAAATACAATGGCGACTTCGCCAAGGCGCTGGGCAGCATTACGGCGCGGGCCATCGTGATGCCGGGGCGCACCGACCTGTACTTTCCACCGGAGGACAACGAGATCGAGGTCTCGATGATGCCCAACGCCGAGTTCCGTCCCATCGAGTCGATCTGGGGCCACCTGGCCGGCGGTCCCGGCTTCAACCCGCCGGACGCGGCGTTCGTGGACGCGGCACTGCGCGAGCTGCTGGCGGGGTGATGTTACCTTATGATGTCTGAATCAGGATTCTCAGGATCAAATGATTTCTGGGATTGAAAATCCTGAACATCCCTGAATCCGGCAAATCCTGGTTCAGACGATTGAGCGTCGGCAGATTCGGCTAGTCCGCCGGGGTCGCTACTTCCCTGGGCGGGGCTTCCACCAGCTCGTAGAGGGTGCTGCGGGCGCGGATCTGCTCGTCCCAGCCGCGCACGCGGAGGTCGATCATCAGGCCGTCGGGGCCCTTGTACTTGCGGTTGACCCGGCTGCTGCCGGGGCACTCGGTCCCGTCGTGGGCCTCGACCGTGGACACGGCCTCGTCCAGATCGTCGACGTAGAAGCCGATGTGGTGGACGCCCTTGACCGTCGAGGGGCCCTCGCCCAGGTTGGGGGCTTCTTCCGAGCCCAGCTTCAGGATGGCGAAGTAGATGTAGCCGTCGGTGAGCCAGACGCCCTCTTCGCCGGTCTCGGCCGGGGTGCGGCGCAGTTCGTCGAGGCCGAAAACGGTCTTGTACCAGTCAGCAGTAGCCGCCGGGTCTTCGGTGTGCAACGCGATGTGCTTGATTCGTGGGGCCATGACTTTCCTCCTTCAGATTGGCTTTTCTCTAGACGCCGCGGGGCCGCTTTACAGGCCCATCGCTTCCAGGCCGACGCGGGACAGGTCCTCGTCGGCCTGCCCGCTGGGGTAACCGCCGACGCCTATTCCGCCCAGGATAACGCCGTCCTTCATTATCACCAGCCCGCCCGTGCCGTGGGTAAGGTTGGGGTCGCCCTGCTCGCTGATGCTGCGCCCCGAGCTGTGCAGCCGCCGGGCGTTCTCGCCGGAGTCGAGGCCCATCACCGCGGAGGTGTAGGCCTTACGGATGGCATGACGGCGGCTGAAAATCCGCAGGTTGTCCAGCTTGGCGTAGGCTTCCAGATTGCCCGCCGCATCGACGACGGCCATCGCCACCGGCTCGCCGGGTGTCTCCATCGCCTTGTCCATCATGGCCTTCATTGCGGCCTGCACCTGTTGCATGGTCAACGTCGGCATGGGTTGCGCCTCCCTTGTAAATTGTGAGCTTTGAATTGAGAATTAGGAAACTGCGAATGAATTATAGTCCACCTTGTCTCTAATTCACCATTTATCAATCTCAATCACAATTCCCAAAGGAGCGAACATGACGACGCAGCTTGAATCGTGGCTGGCCTTGACCGAGGAAGAGGCCATCGAACCCGGCCTGCCGATCTGCGACCCGCACCATCACTTCTGGGACCGCCCGGATGGCCGGTATTTCTTGGACGAACTGCTCCGGGACACAAGCTCGGGCCACAACGTGGCGCAGACCGTGTTCATCGAGTGCCATTCCATGTATCGGCAGTCCGGGCCGCCGGAGTTGCAATCGGTGGGGGAGGTCGAGTTCGTGCAAGGCATCGCCGCCCAGAGCGCCAGCGGGCAGTACGGACCGACGGTCGTGGCCGGCAGTATCGTGGGCAATGCTGACCTGATGCTGGGCGACGCGGTGACGCCGGTGCTGGAAGCGCTGTCCGTCGCCGGAAGCGGACGCTTCCGAGGTATCCGTTGCACCGCCGCTTGGGACGCCAGCCCGGAGGTTACGACGGCCAGGGCCAACGCGGCGGGGATGCTGGCGGAGCAGAAGTTCCGCGAGGGAGCGGCCTGCCTGCAACGGATGGGCCTCAGCTACGACGCGATTCTCTACCACCCGCAATTGCTGGAGTTGGCCGACTTCGCCCGCGCGCTGCCGGACCTGACGATCATCCTGAACCACGCGGGCCGGCCCTTGGGCATCGGGCCATACGCAGGACGGCGTGACGAACTGATGGACGGTTGGAGGCAGGGGATCGACGCGGTGGCCGAGTGCCCCAACGTGGTGGTGAAGGTCGGGGGTCTGGGCAACCCCATCAGCGGCTTTGACTGGCACGAGCGGCCCTTCCCGCCGGGTTCAAGGGAGGTGGCCCAGGCCGCTGCGCCCTATTACCTGTATTGCATCGAGAAGTTCGGGCCCGACCGGTGCATGTTCGAGAGCAATTTCCCCGTGGACAAGCAGTCCTACTCCTACACCGTATGCTGGAACGTCTTCAAGCGGCTGACGCGGGACTTCTCCGTGGACGAACAGGCCGACCTGTTTCACAACACCGCCGCCCGCGCCTACCGGTTGCCGGAGGTTGGCGGTCTATGAGGCTCCACTGTCGAATGTTGCCCGGATAGGTGGGTTTCTGCGGTCGCTTCCCTCATTCCTGGATCAGGGCCAAATCGTCGATGTTAATTCGTTTGGGATCGGGCTGCGTGTATCCCCTGCCCTCGGGTGTGATATATCTGTGTGCGATGCAAATCAGGTAGTGGTTGACCGATAGTCGGATTTCCACCAATTGACTCCGCTTCCCATCGGGGAGTCCTCTGCCTGGGCCACGTTTGCTCTCCCGCCTTACTGTCAAGTAAGCTTGGCTGGCACGCAGCTTTCCCCTTAGATTCAGCACCTGAAAGAGGTTCCGGCGCTCATCGTCAGTAGACCGGACTCGCACTTTCATAACGAGGGAGGAATATCCGAATGGCACAAAATTACGGCCTCCTCTGCCTGCTTCGGAGATACCTTGACCGCCTGGATGACCTGGGAGTAGTCCGAGAGTACGTTACTCTTCGCCTCGGGGAAGTTGACGACGAACTCATCGACTACGTTTCTATGGAGATTTGGTACCTTGAGGATGGGTTGGTCACAGAGGACGACCTGCGCACTCGACTGGCCGCTTTGCTGGAAGAGACCAAGTCCCGCGTCGTTTCCTTTGGTGTGGACTAGGACCGCGGCAACGACTGGATTCGAGCCCGCGCTAATAATCGCCGTCCATTACAGCGGCGTGGTGTCCGGAGGCTTGAATACTACGAACGTAATTGCCTGGTAGCCGTTCACTTGGAAGCGAACGTAGCCAATGGGATATTCGACGACGCGGTTGTCGGCCAATTCGAAGCCGCGTTGGCTCGCCCGCTCTATTCCAAGTTGTTGCGGCACATCCTCAGCCAAGAAAGTATAGGAAGCCGCGGTGGACACCGCGGCTTCCAGTTCGACGCACCGCAGGTCGTCGGGGTTTTCGACTCTAATTGGGGCGGTGAAAACACCCAATGCCCAAAAACTCTTGGGACTGGCGACTTTTGCAGACAAATGGTGGCAACGACTGGGCTCGAACCAGTGACCTAGCGCTTATGAAGCGCCCGCTCTGCCGCTGAGCTACGTTGCCACCGAAGGGCCATCCGGCCAGCCGCCGTGATGCACCCCGATGATTTTATGGTACTGGCGGGCGGTTGACGGTGTCAATTGTCCCGTCGGCTTTGTTGTTCTTGGCCAGTAGCGCTGCCCGGTTGGCGAAGTCTCCCGGCCGTAATATCATCAGGTGCATGAGCGCTCAGGACGACAGCCCCCGGGAACTGGTGGAGCAGGCAGTGGTTCGCCTGCACGAATCGGTCGCCCGGCTGGCCGCTCAACTCTGCCCCTTCCCGGCGTTTTTGGGCATGACCTCGGTGCAGGCCATCGAGTTGGAACCCCCCGCCGGTATCACCGGCCGGAATGCGGACCTGGGCTGTGTGGTGGTCTTGCCCGACGGTGAAATCTGCGAGTTGGAGTTGGAGGTCATTCCCGGCCCGATGGGGCCGTCGGACGTCGATCAGGTCGAGCGGTACCGGGAGCTTGACCTGCCGCCCGAAGATTACATTCTGTTCGCATCCGCCGCTCTCCACGCTATTTACCGGGAACTCCAACGCCGGGGTTAGAGCCGGATTAGGCCGCCGCTTCGGGCGAGGCGGCTATTTCAGGGCTTTACGCCTTCCATCCTATCGTTGGGACGAGACGCTGTTCTACCGGGTCTACGGCAAGCATAGCGGTCTCCAGGGCCACCAAGCCCAGCAGATTCGGTTCGCCTTCTCTCCCGAACGCTACCGGGGTTATGAAAGTTTTGCCTTCAAACCGAATTGTTGCCTGGCCTATTTGGTCGGTTATTATGCTTCCGTCAGCCAGCCGAACCTGTGCCTCCCATTTGACCGGAATACCCAACCGGCGCAGCAGGTTGCCGGGGACTTGAGAATAAGTGGCCCCAGTATCAACCAGGACTTCTACCGACTCAAACCGTTCTTCTCGAACGTCCCCGACTTCGATTGTCAATGTTACTGCCCCCATTTGCGCCTCCGGTTAGTATGCTCGATTCCCGCACGCCCTAAGCCCCCGGTTCTAAATCCTCAAGGTCGATGTCACCGCTTTGGCCGCCGCGCTTGCGGACCAGGCGGATTCCCTCGATGCGGATGCCCCGGTCCACCGACTTGCACATGTCGTAGAGGGTCAGCGCGGCTACCGATACCGCGGTGAGCGCCTCCATCTCCACGCCAGTGCGGGCCGAGGTGCTGGCGGTGGCGGTCACGTTGATCCGGCTCTGTTCATCGTCCAGCGACAGGTCGACGTTCACTTTGTCCAAAGGCAGGGGATGGCAGAGCGGGATAAGCTCGGACGTCTTCTTGGCCCCCATGATGCCGGCCAGTTGGGCCACGGTCAGCACGTCGCCTTTCTTCATCAAGCCTTCGCGGATGAGACGGGCCGTTTCCGGCTGGATGGAAACGTAGCCCCGGGCCACGGCCTCCCGGTTGGTGACCTCCTTAGCGCCAACGTCAACCATGCGGGCCCGGCCTTCCTCATCGAGGTGGGTGAGGGTAGTCGGAGGTGTGGTTTCTATTCTTTCACCGGACATATCTTCAACAGCCGGTTTGGCCGTATCAAGCGTGGTCTCTGTATCTACGTCGGGAAAGGGCAACGTTGGCCCGGCCGTCATCTTATAGCCGGTATCGGGTGGAAGGTTCTCGCCGCGGGCTGCCTGCGTTGCTAGTTGGTCGCACCGCTCATTTTCCCTGTTTCCAGCGTGACCACGAACCCAGCGAAACTCTACGTTGTGCTTTTCGGCGATGGTGAGGAGTCTTTCCCAAAGATCTGGATTCACAGCCGACTCTCGCGAGCTGCGCATCCAACCCTTGGCCTTCCATCGCCGCGCCCACCCTTTTTCCATGGAGTCGACCAGATACCTGGAATCGCTGTAAAGGGTTACGTCGCAGGGGTGCTCCAACGCTTCAAGACCAACGATGGCGGCTAAGAGTTCCATACGGTTGTTGGTTGTTTCGGCGTATCCTCCGGTGAGCTCTCTGCGATGTTCGCCGGCCAGCAACACCGCGCCGTAACCTCCAGGACCCGGGTTCCCGATACAAGCGCCGTCGGTATATATAACAACTTCATTCTTTGATGCCATTTTTCCCGCCTGTGCATCCTCGGTGCGCTTAAGCAAGCCCCGCAGGTTCCTCCTCCGGATCGTACTCGAACGTCACGTCCAGAGGCTTGGTAATCTTGCTCACCGCGTGGATTTGAAATCCCAATATGTTGCCTTCATCGTCTATCTTGATGTCGGCTTGTCCGTCAATCGTGTCGATGAACTCCCCGGCCCTGTCTGCCCATATGACCTCAAGGAAATCACCTTCGGGGTCGTACCAGATGTTGACTCGCTTGGGGTCCATCATGCACCTCTTCGTGGGATTCGACGGGTGAAATGGGCGGTCAGTACGAAGGCGTCCTGCTGGCTGTATCTCACAACTACTCGGACGTATTTGCCACTCCCATTAGTATCGGTGAACCACCTGTAATACTCAACAACATTGGTCGGGTTCCTTACGGAAGGTAATGATGCGTATGGTAATGCGAGAGTCTCACGAATGGCCCATTCCATGCCAGCCATTTCGGAGTGCCTTTCGAGGATGTGGTTCAGCCGTTCATGGGGAAATCGTACCAGGCGCCCTTGTGAGTCTCTAAAGGTCAATTGTCGCCGCCAGACTTTCGGATTCCTACCCGCCTATCTGGTACATCTCCACCTTGGCCGGGCGGGGCATTTGCGGCGTGGCGGCGGCCCGTTCCTCGGAGTAGCGGTCGGCGCGGCGGCCCCAGATATTCGTGATCAGGTCTCGCAACTCGTCGTCGGTGGCGCCCGCGCGCATGGGGTCACGCAGGCTCGTCCCCTTGTTGGCGAACAGGCAGGTGAAAATCTGGCCGTCGGTGGACAGCCGCAGGCGGGTGCAAGCGCCGCAGAAGGGGCGGGTAACCGAGGCGATGATGCCGATTTCGCCCTCGCCGTCCCGGTAACGGTAGCGCTCGGCCACCTCGCCGGAGTAGTTGCTTTCCAGCGGCTCCAGGGGCATCTCCGCGTCGATTCGGGCGATGATCTCGTCGGCGCTCACCACTTGGTCCAGCTTCCAGCCGTTGCGGTTTCCTACGTCCATGTATTCGATGAACCGGACTATGTGGCCGGAGCCCTTGAAGTGACGGGCCAGGTCCACGACGGTGTGGTCGTTGACTCCCCGCTGCACCACGGCGTTGATCTTGACCGGCAACAACCCGGCCTCGGCGGCCCGCTGGATGGCGTGAAGCACACGCCGCGAGCCGAAGCCCCGGCCGTTCATCAGCTTGAAAACCTCGTCGTCCACGCTGTCGAGACTGACCGTGATGCGTTGCAGTCCCGCCGCCTTCAGCTCCTCGGCCTGCTGGGCCAGGAGATAGCCGTTGGTGGTGAGGGTCACGTCTTCGATGCCGTCGATACCGGCGATCATTCCGATCAGTCGGGGCAACTCGGTCCGCAGCAACGGCTCGCCGCCGGTAATCCGGGCCTTGGTGACGCCGAAACCGGCGAACAGGCGGACGAGCCGGGCAATTTCCTCGAAAGTGAGGATTTCCTCCCGCGGCAGAAACTCGTAGGCCTCGCCGAAGATTTCAGCGGGCATACAGTAAGGACAGCGGAAATTGCAGCGGTCGGTGACCGAGATGCGCAGGTCCCGCATGGGCCTGCCGAAAGTGTCTAATACCATTCGTTCGTCGAGCGCGCTCTCTCTGGAGTTTTGGCTGAGGCCGGGCGGAGTTGCTCCAAGACCTGCACCGCCCGGGCGGCGGCGGAACCGCGATGGCTGATCCGGTTCTTGTCCGCCAAGGAGAGTTGGGCCACAGTCTTGCCGAACGAGGGCAGATAGAACACCGGATCGTAGCCGAAACCGCCTTCCCCTTCCGGCGTGTATTGTATCATTCCCGCCACCGACCCAACTACCGAGGCCAGTAGCCGTGGGACGTCCGCGTTCCTCCCGCCGGGGTCGGCGACCGCGATCACGCAACGGAAGCGGGCGGTGCGCTTCTCCCAAGGCACTCCGGCCAGGTTGTGCAATAGCAGCGCCACCCGGTCAGCGTCGGAGCGGCAGGCCCCCGGTTCGTCCAATGCCGGGCCGTATCGGGCCGACTTCACTCCGGGTTCGCCGTCGAGCGCGTCCACTTCCAGCCCCGAGTCGTCGGCCAGGGTCAGCATCCCGCTGATCGCGGCGTAC
Organism: Dehalococcoidia bacterium; assembly: GCA_965197575.1. GTDB lineage: Bacteria > Chloroflexota > Dehalococcoidia > Lucifugimonadales > UBA3495 > VXOI01. The sequence continues at coordinate 1,800,441 of OZ240214.1, read as the reverse complement.
TCCGAAGCCTTCAGCCAAGCGTTGTCGGCGAAGGTGGCCCCGGTTTCTTCCACGTCGTGGGTGATGCCCAAGTCGGCCAGCGAGACCAACTCGAAGGGCGCGTCCCGCAACAGTTGGGCGTACTCCCGGAGCTTGCCGGGGTTGCCGGTGCCCACCAGCAGGCGGCGCCGACCGCGACTGTTCAAGTTGGGCCCGCTCATATGGCGCCCCGCTCCGCCAGCGCGGCCAGTTCCTCGTCGTCCAAGCCCAGCCAACCGGCGTACACCTGGGCATTGTGCTGGCCCACCCTGGGGCCGGCGTGCTCCACCGCGCCCGGCGTTTCGCTGAACTTGGGGACGATGCCCAGCATCCGGGTGCGGCCAAGCTCGTCGTCGTCGATCTCGACGATGTCCTCGCGGGCCTGGTAATGCGGGTCGGCGACGATCTGGGCCGCGTTGTATACTGGGCCGACCACGCCGCCGGCGGGAATGAGCTGCTCCAGCGTTTCGTCCAGCGTGCGGTCCGATAGCCAGGCGTCCAACTCTTCGTTCAGTTCCTGCCGGTTTTCCAGCCGGGCGGCGTTGTCCTTGAAGCCGGGGCGGTCGATCAACTCCGGCATACCCATAGCCTTGGCCAGGTTCTCGAAGGTGCTCTGCGAGGTGGCCGAGAGGCCCAGCCAACGCTCGTCGCCGGTGCGGTAGAGGCTGCGGGGAGCGGCGTCGGGGAAGTCGTTGCCCACCCGTTCCCGGCTGATGCCCAGCAGGTCGTATATCGTGACGTGGGGGATGCACAAGCGGAACAGTGGCTCGAACAGGCTCACGTCTACCACCTGTCCCTTCCCGGAACCGCCGCGGTCCCGATAATAAAGGGCCATCATCCCGGCCATCGCGCCGAACACGCCGGCCACTTCGTCGGCCAAGGGCACCGGGGGCAGCACTGGCGGCGTGTCTTGAAACCCGGTCATGCCGACGTAGCCGCTCATGCACTCGGCTATCGTGCCGAAGCCGGGCCGCTCCCGGTAGGGGCCGGTCTGGCCGAACCCCGAATAACGCAGCATGACCAAATGAGGGTTCACCTCGTGCAGTTCGTCCGGCCCCAAGCCCCAGCGCTCCATCACGCCGGGCCGGAAGCCCTCGATCAAGACGTCGGCCTGTTCCGCCAGCCTCTTGAGAAGACCCTGGCCTTCGCTGGAACCCAGATCGAGCGTGACCGATTTCTTGTTCCGGGAATGGACTTTCCACCACAGGGAGACGCCGTTAGCGAACGGCCCCCAATTGCGCAGCGGGTCGCCCGTGCCGGGCCGTTCGATCTTGACCACCTCGGCCCCGAAATCGGCCATCAGACTGCTGGCCGTTCCTCCGGCCACGATCATCGACAAGTCGAGCACCTTTAGCCCGTCCAGCGGGCCTTTCGCCTGCTGGTTTTCTGATTTGGCATCCGTCGCTTCGGTCACTCTGCCCCCTAATTCCGGTTGGATTCCTGCCTCATGTCCGGCATTCGATATATTAGCAGTCCCGCGAGTCTCTGATATAATCTAGCCGGTCTTTACCGCCCTGATTTTGGACTGGCCGCCAGACAAACTCGCTAGCGTTGCACCGATGCTATTAGACGATTACTTCAGGCAATACGGCCTGATCGCTATATTCCTCGCTATTGCAATCGTCGTTCCGGTCAGCATGTTGTTGCTGTCCTGGACGGCCTCCCGGTTCGGGCTACGCCCAAGCGCCCCGACGCCGGTCAAGTCGGACACCTACGAGTGCGGGATGGAGGCCATCGGCGGGCGTTGGAACCTGTTCAACTTCCGGTACTATATGTTCGCCATCCTCTTCGTGATTTTCGACGTAGAGGTGATATTCCTCTACCCGTGGGCCACCAAGTTCCTGCGGTTGGAGCTGTTCGCCCTGATCGAGATGGCGGTGTTCGTGGGAATCCTGCTGGTCGGTTTGGCCTACGCTTGGCGCAAACGCGACCTCGAATGGGCATAGGAGAGGAGGCAGCGTTGGCTTTTCCTCAAGACGGCGGCCCGCTCCACCTGCGGACCTGGCACCTGGACCAAGCGGAAGGTCAAGTGGTCCAGGAGTTGAAGGATTCTTCCGCAGCGCCGCTGGCCGAACCGACCATCGAAGTGCCGGAAGACCTCAAGAACAACCTAATGGTGACCTCGGTGGACGCCCTGGTCAACTGGAGCCGGAAGTCGGCCCTCTGGCCGGTGACTTTCGGCCTGGCCTGTTGCGCCTTCGAGATGATCGCGAGCAGCATGGGGCGGTTCGACATTGCCCGGTTCGGCATGGAAGCGTTCCGGGCCTCGCCGCGCCAGGCCGACCTGATGATCGTCGCTGGGACCGTGACCTGGAAGATGTCCCCGGCCATCCGCCGCATCTACGACCAGATGGGCGACCCCAAGTGGGTCATCTCGATGGGGGTGTGCGCCACCAGCGGCGGGCCCTACTTCGGCTCCTACAGCGTGGTGCCCGGAGTGGACCACATCATTCCGGTGGACGTCTACGTGCCCGGCTGCCCGCCCCGGCCCGACGCCCTGCTCTACGGAATCATGGAGCTTCACGAGAAGATCAAGAAATACCGGAGCAAGCCCAAGAGCCCCTTCGGCTCGTTGCTGCCGCGCAAGTCCGGCCGGGACCGGCAAGACGCCGGCGCCTCCGCCGAGGACGCTTAATGGCCTTGGCCCTACTCACGGGGGCGGTGTTGGCCGAGCGCGTGGGCGCGGCCGTGCCCGGTTCGGTGGTTGCCCTCACCCCAACCCTCTCCCAGAGGGAGAGGGGGACTATGGCGGCGGACGCCAGCGGCGACGCCCTCTACGTCGCGCCAGACTCGGTGGCCAGAGTCGCGGAGTTCCTGCAACGGGACGAGGACCTGGACTTCCAGTATCTCAACTCCATCTCCGCCGTCGATTACATCGGCCATTTCGAGTTGGTCTACCACCTGACCTCATTTCGGAAGGAACACCAGGCCGTCGTCAAGTCCCGGCTTCAGGGCCGGGAAGAACTGTCGGCGCCGTCGGTCTACCATCTCTGGCGCGGGGCCGACTTCCAGGAGCGCGAGGTATGGGACTTGATGGGCATCCGTTTCGAGGGCCATCCTAACATGAAGCGCATCATGCTCTGGGAAGGGTTTCAGGGTCATCCTCTGCGGAAGGACTTCCTGTAAGTGACCATTCGCACCGAACCCATGACGGTCAACATCGGGCCGCAGCACCCGAGCACCCACGGGGTGTTCCGGCTGCGCGTGACCTTCGACGGCGAGGACATCATTCAAGTCGAGCCGGTCTTCGGCTACCTGCACCGCGGCACCGAGAAGCTGGCCGAGGAACGGAACTACACGCAGGTGGTGACCCTCACCGACCGCCTCGACTACGTTTCGTCGATGATCAACAACCAGGCGTACTGCCTGGCGGTCGAGAAGCTGTTGGGGGTGGAGCCGCCGCTCCGGGGCAAGTACCTTCGGACGCTGACCGCCGAGTTGCAGCGCATCGCGTCGCACCTGATGGGCATTGGCTTCATCCTGCAAGACCTGGGCACCCTGGGCACTCCGCTTATGTACTGCTTCCGCTCCCGCGAGCGCATTCTGGACCTTTTCGAGATGCTCTGCGGCGCGCGCATCACCGTGAGCTACATGCGGCCCGGCGGGGTGTTCTTCGACGCCCCGGACGATTTCTGGCCCGCCTTGGACCAGTTCCTGGAGGACTTCGAGGAGGAGTACAAGGAACTGGAAAACCTGATCCTGGAAAACGAAATCGTGATGGTGCGGACCCGGGGGGTGAGCCTGCTCCCCTTGGACATCGCCATCAACTGCTCGGTAAGCGGGCCGGTGTTGCGGGCCAGTGGGCTTGGTTGGGACTGGCGGAAGGTGGAGCCCTACGACGCCTACGACCTGGTGGACTTCGACGTGCCGACGGCCACCAACGGCGACAACTATGACCGCTTCTGGGTACGGGTGCAGGAGATCAAGCAGAGCGTGCGCATCGTCCGGCAGTGCATCGAGCAGATAGAGCCGGGGCCGGTGCGAGACGACGTGCCGCTGGTGGTCCGCCCCGAGCCGGGGGTCGAAGCCTACGGCCGGGTCGAAGCCTCCAAGGGCGAGTTGGCCTTCTATTTAGTCAGCGACGGCGGTATCAGCCCCTACCGCTGCAAGATACGGTCGCCGTCCCTGATCAATCTCACCGTTACCGAGCACCTGCTGGTCGGCTGGAGGCTGGCCGACATGATCGTGACGCTGGGCAGCCTCGACATCAACATGGGTGAAGTCGACCGGTGAGCTGCGTCTTAGGCCCCGACAACATCCTTTACCACACGGTCCTGTTCCGCGAGGTCCATAACTTCGTCGGCCATGTGCTGCCCTGCTGGTTGTCCTACCTCGTTGCCGGCTTGGTCATCATGGTCCTGCTGGTGAACGCGGTATTGCTGGGCGCGGCCATGTTCTCCTGGATGGAGCGCAGGCTCATCGGCAAGTTCCAGAACCGGCTCGGCCCCAACCGCTGGGGGCCGTTCGGCCTGTTGCAGCCCATCGCCGACCTGGTGAAGCTGCTCTTCAAGGAAGACCTGGTGCCGGGGACCGCCGACCGCATCGTGTTCCTCATCGTCCCGGTAGCGATGCTGGCCCCGGTGATTCTGATGCTGGCCGTGGTGCCCTTCGCCAAGGACACCGCATTGGCCAACCTGAACGTGGGAGTGCTCTACATCCTGGCCGTGACTTCCATCACCTCCATTGCCATCTTCATGGCCGGCTGGTCCTCCAACAACCGCTTCGCCCTGTTCGGCGCGGCCCGGGGCGTGGCGGTGTTGATCAGCTACGAAGTCCCGGTGGTAGTCTCGTTGCTGGGGGTCGTGATGGTGGCCGGGTCGATGTCGCTGGCCGAGGTCGTGGCGGCGCAAGCGGTGCCCTTCTTCCTGGTGCAGCCGCTGGCCTTCTTCGTGTTCGTGGCTGGGACCACGGCAGAGTTGAACCGGACGCCTTTCGACATGGCGGAGGCGGAGTCGGAGCTGATCGCGGGCTACCACACCGAATACAGTGGCATCAAGTTCGCGTTGATCCAAGCGGCGGAGTTCGGCGCGGTGATGGCGGCCTCGGCGGTGATCGTCACGCTGTTTCTCAGCGGTTGGGAGGGGCCGGTGGACCGTTGGCTGGGCTGGCTCTGGTTCCTGCTCAAGACCGGCGCGGTGGCCTGCGGGTTCATCTGGGTGCGGGCGACTTTCCCCCGGCTGCGCATCGACCAACTCCTGGCGCTGGCCTGGAAGTGCCTGCTGCCGGTGAGCCTCGTCAGCCTGTTTGCCACCGCCTTGGAGGTATACTTCCTGCGGGACGGCGCGGGCGCTCTCTCTACCAGCGACCTGTGGATAATGGCCGGAATCAACTTCGGCCTGGCCGCCGTGTGCCTGCTGGTTTTCGGCAATCTGGTGCGGGAAAAAGTGCGCCCCAACGTCGGCGGGGCGGTCGCCATGCCGCCGCGCGGCGTCTCGATCATAGAGGGGGACTAGGATGTACGGTCTTGCTTTGGTCAAGGGCCTCATGGTCACCCTGAAAAACCTCACGAAAAAGCCGTTCACGGTCCAGTATCCCGAAGAGCGGCTCAAGCAACACCCGCGCTTTCGCGGCGAGGAGTTCGTGTGGTACGAGGAGCGTTGCACCGGCTGCGCTTCCTGCGCCAAGTATTGCCCGCTGGGAATCATCAAGATAGTCACCAGCCCCAGCGAGACGGCCCCGGCCGAGGGCGACAAGTACCGGCTGGAAGTGTTCGACATCTCCATCCAGCGGTGTATGTTCTGCGGGCTGTGCGTGGAAGCCTGCCCTTATGACGCCCTTTTTATGGGCAGCGGTTTCGAGCAGGGCCGGTATTCCCGGAAGGACATGGTAATCACCATCGACGAGCTTCGGCGAGCCGACAAACACCCAAGCACCTTCTACCGTCCGCAGTTGGAGGGCCAGGGCTACGACCCCCGGTCGGGCCGCCCGCTGGACTGGAGGGAGGTGGGCCGGGAATCGTGGCAGTGGCACCAGCGGGAGAAGGCCGGGATGCGCATCGGCCGCCGCCCCGTGCCCGGCGAGGCGGTTGACGAAGCCGAGGCAACGCCGGGAGCGTCCGCTTCCCCAACGGCGCCGGACGCCGGGGAAGCGGCGTAGATGTTCTTTCAGGACATAGTTTTCTGGCTGTTGAGCGTCATGGCCGTCGGGGCCGCGCTGGGCGTCGTGTTGGTGCGGGACCTGTTCCGGGCCGCCCTGTTACTGGTGGTGGTGTTCGTGGCCGTGGCTGGGTATTTCGTGCTGTTGAGCGCGGAGTTTCTAGCCGTGGTGCAGGTGCTCATCTACGCTGGGGCGATTTCGGTGCTCATCATCTTCGCGGTGATGCTCACCCGCGACGTGCAACAGGGAAACCTGCCTAACCGGTTGCAAATCCCGTCGGTGGTCTTTGCCGCCCTTCTCTTGGCCGCGCTGGTCACGGTGGCCTTGGACACGCAATGGGAGTTCATCCCCGAAAGCGGGCAAAACAGCGTGGACGTGGTGCAGACCGGCGCGGTGGTCAGCCTATCCAGCGAGCGGCTGGAAGAATCGGGCATCGCTACCGTCGAGGAACAGGAAGAGGTGCAGCAGGCCGGGCTGGCCGACCTGCTCATCGGGAAGTTCGTGCTGCCCTTCGAGGCCGTGTCCGTCTTGCTGCTGGCCGCCTTGATCGGCGCGTTGGCGCTGGTGCGTCCCCGGACCGGAACCCTCACCCAACCCTCTCCCCCAGGGAGAGGGCAAGGAGAGGGCGGCACGGGCGCAGGTTAGCCCGGCATGTCCTTCGAAGCATTCCTCATCGTCTCGGCGGTCCTCTTCTGCATCGGGCTTTATGGCGCGTTGGCCCGCCGGAACGTGCTGGCCGTCCTGATGTCCATCGAGTTGATGTTCAACGCGGTCAACGTCGCCTTGGTGGCAATGGCCAAGTATCTGGCCCCGGCCGGATTGCAGGACGACCTGAGCGTGGTCCTCACCGGGCAAGTGTTCGCCGTGTTCATCATCACCGTGGCAGCGGCGGAAATCGCGCTGGGGCTGGGCATCGTGTTCGCAATGTACCGCACCAACGAATCGGTCGATCTTACCGATGCCGCGCAGATGCGCCACTAGATTCGAGCCGGTACTATGTGGGTCGAGTTCAAGAAAGCGCCAAACCTGATGATGGCCGAGATGTGGAAGGAGGTCCTGGAAGGAGAGGGCCTGCCTGCCCGCATCCTGCCGGAAGGCGACATCCTGGACTGGAGCGAGCGGGCGCCGTTCACGGTCTACGTTCCCGTGGGGCGGGAGCACGTGGCCGAGGAAATAGTGAGGAAGCTGTAGATGGTAACCGCTGGCGCCGTTTGGGCGATCTTCCTCCTCCCCCTCGGTTCGTTTGCCGCTATTGCCTTAATCATCCGGCCCTTCCTCAACCGCTGGCCGCTGCTGAGCGGTCTGGCGACCATCGCGGCCCTCTTGGCGGCAACCGTGCTGGCGGTGTGGACGCTAAGCTCAGTGATCGCAGGCCACGCCCACGAATTCGAGCCGCTGCGATGGCTAGATGCGGGCGGCGCGACCATCGACATGGGCCTGCTGGTCGATCCCCTCACCGCCGTGATGCTGGTGGTGGTTACTGCGGTCAGCCTGCTTATCCAGGTCTATTCTTTGGGGTACATGCGCGGCGACCCGGGTTTCTGCCGGTACTACGCCTATATGTCCCTCTTCACCGCCGCCATGCTGGGGCTGGTGTTTTCCAGCAATATCGTTCAGCTTTACGTTTTCTGGGAGCTGGTCGGCGTGTCGTCATACCTGCTCATCGGGTTCTGGCACGAGCGGCCCTCGGCGGCCGCAGCCGCAAAAAAGGCGTTCATCGTCACCCGGATCGGCGACGTTGGATTCCTGATCGCCATCCTCTACCTGTTCCTGAAGGCAGACGACTTTGCCGCCGCCGGTATGAACGCCTTTCACATCCCCGACATCTGGCAGGCGGCGCAACCGTTGGCCGCCGGAGGGGCGGTGCTGGGCGGGGCGGCGTTGACCTGGCTGGCCTTGGGCATTTTCGCCGGGGCCGTCGGCAAGTCCGGGCAGTTCCCATTGCACGCCTGGCTGCCCGACGCTATGGAGGGTCCGACGCCGGTCAGCGCGCTGATCCATGCCGCCACCATGGTCGCCGCCGGGGTATTTCTGGTGGCGCGTTTCTTCCCCGTCTTCCAGCAGTCGGCCGACGCCATGACGGTGGTGGCGCTGGTGGGGGCGTTCACCGCCGTATTCGCCGCCACGATGGGCTTGGTGATGAACGACATCAAGCGCGTGATGGCCTACTCGACGGTCAGCCAGCTTGGGTACATGATGGCCGCCCTGGGGCTGGGATTGTATGCGCCGGCCATCTTCCATCTGGTGACCCACGCGGTGTTCAAGGCGCTCCTGTTCTTGGGCGCGGGCAGCGTGAATCACGCCAGCGGCACCTTCGACATGCGCTACATGGGTGGTCTGCGGCGGCACATGCCCGTGACCTACGTACTCGTTGCTCTGGCCGGATTGAGCTTGGTGGGAATCATCCCCTTGGCCGGGTTCTGGAGCAAGGACGAGATACTGCTGGGCGCGTGGGAGGGACATGGCCACGCCGCGGTCTGGATTAACCGCGTGACCTTTGCCAGCTTGCTCGCCGGGGTGGCGCTGACCGCCTTCTACACCCTGCGGATGATCGTGATGACCTTCCACGGAGACTTCCGCGGCGGCGTCGAGCGTGAACTGGAAGAGAGCAGCGGCCACGCGCCAACGGAAGCGGGCGGTCACGGCGGCGTCCACCTGGCCGAGTCGCCTCTGGTGATGGTGCTGCCGATGGCGCTGCTTGGAGTGGCGGCGGCCGCGTTGGGCTACATGGCCAGCCCTCCGTTCGGGGACGCGATCGGCGTGGCCAAGCATTGGCTCACGGGCTTCTTGGCCGACGGCCTGCTGGCGTCGTTGGGAGGGGAGGGACATGCGGAGTTGGCCAACTTCAACTGGTGGGTCGCGCTCTATTCCAGCGCGGCTGCGCTGGCCGGAGCAGGCGTGGCGTTGGCGTTGTACTCGCGTCGGCGCGCCCAAGAGTCCGAGCCGCTACAAGCCGCCGGTCCGCTGCATACGCTCCTGTCGCAGAAATACTTCGTGGATGCGCTGTACGAAAACGTCGTGGTGCGTCACGGCTTCTACCGGATTTTCGCCGGGACGCTGAACTGGCTGGACCGGAGAATAGTGGACGGGCTGGTGGACCTGGTCGGCTGGTTCTTCCGCAACATCGGCTCCGCCATTGGGCGTCTTCAGTCCGGCCATGTGCAGGCCTATGGAACGGTGGTGGCCTTCGGCGTGCTCCTGATCATCCTGGTGTTCCTGCTGGTCCAGTAATGTCGGAGAGGCGGTAGGTGGAATTCAACGGGCTTTTGACGGCGACCGTGTTCCTGCCGGCGGCGGGGGCGGCGGTCTTGTTGCTGGTCCGGGGCGACCGCAACATCCGCGGTGTGGCCGTGCTTGTCGCGCTGGCCGACCTCGTGCTGTCGCTGTTCGTCTTTGCCTTGTTCGACCGTGGGGCCGACGCTGAGCGCTTCCAGTTCGTCGACCAATTCGCGTGGATACCCGACGTGGGACTCAAGGCCAGCTACCTGTTGGCGGTCGACGGCCTGAGCGCGCCCTTGGTGGCCCTGACCGGCCTGCTGGGAATATGCGCCGTGCTGGCTTCCTGGCGCATCGGCCTGCGCGTGAAGGAATACTTCATCTGGCTTCTGGTGTTGCAGTCGGCGGTGATGGGCGTCTTTACCTCGCTGGACCTGCTCCTGTTCTTCCTGTTCTGGGAGTTGGAGCTGGCGCCGATGTTCATGCTCATCTCCATCTGGGGCAGCGGGCGGAAAGAATATTCGGCGATGAAGTTCCTGATTTTCACGATTTTGGGCAGCGCGTTCATGCTGGTGGGCATCGTCGCCGTGTTCCTCATTCCCGAAGTGGGCACGTTCAACATGGTGGAGCTCTCGACCGGCAGCGCCGCCCTTGCCTCGACGGCGGTCCTGATACCGCTGGCCGGGCTGTTCTGGCTGTTCTTCGTCGCCTTCGCGGTGAAACTTCCCACTTGGCCGCTGCACACCTGGCTGCCCGACGCCCATACCGACGCCCCCACGGCCGCCAGCGTGATGCTGGCCGGGGTGCTGCTCAAGATGGGCGGCTATGGGCTGCTGCGCATCAACGTGGGGATTTTCCCGTCGCAAACGGAGCAGTTCGCTTGGGCGCTGGTTGTCTTGGGGGTGGTCAGCGTGCTCTACGGCGCGGTGGTGACCATGCGCCAGACCGACCTGAAGCGGCTCATCGCCTACTCCAGCGTGAGCCACATGGGGCTGGTGCTGCTCGGCATCGGCTCCGTCGGCGTGGCCAACGGCGGCCTGAGCGTCGCTGGGCTCAACGGGGCCGCGATGCAGCTATTCACCCACGGGACGATCACCGGACTTCTGTTCCTGGCCGTTGGGCTGGTCTACGACAAGGCCCACACCCGCTACATCCCGGACCTGGGGGGGCTGGCAGGCCGGATGCCGCTGGTGGCCGCCGCCATGCTAATCGCGGGGCTGGCCTCGCTGGGGCTGCCCGGCCTCAGCGGCTTCGTGTCCGAGCTTCTGGTATTCTTGGGCGCGTTCCGAGCCTACGCCTGGCCGACGGCGCTGGCTGTGCTGGGCATCGTGCTGGCGGCGGGTTACATCCTGTGGATGATGGAGCGCACCTTCTTCGGCGCCCGCCGGGAGCGCTTCGCCGACTTGACCGACGCTTCGTTGGTGGAGGCCGCGCCTTTGGCCTTGATGGTGGTCAGCATCATTGGCGTCGGCGTCTACCCGGCGATACTCACCGACGTATTCGAGTCCGGGCTGGCCCCGATGGTCAGCGTCTTTAACGGCGGTTAGCAGACATGACCGCCTACGACCTGTACGTTGTCTCCCCCTACCTCGCTATGGCCGGCGCGGCGCTGCTGGTTATCCTGCTGGACCTGGTCGTGGCGCGCAAGGGAATATTGCCCTACGCCGCTTTCCTGGCCCTGGCCGCGCCCTTCGCCCTCAGCCTCATCCAGCTTGCCGACCTCAGCGACTCCCACAACCTCGTCCGCGGAAGCGGGCTGGACGGAAACGAGGAACCAAGCATCCTGCTGTCCAGCCTGGCGGTCGACCGGTTCGCCCTGTTCTTCAACTTCCTGGTCACGGCGGCGGCGGCCCTGGTGGTGCTGGCGTCCACCGACTATGTACGGAACCTGGCCCGGTTCCAGGGCGAATACTTCGGGTTGGTGCTCTTCTCCGCCACTGGGATGATGCTGCTGGCGGCGGCCACCGAGCTAATCACCATCTATATCGCCCTGGAGCTGACCACGCTTCCCCTGGCCGCGCTGGCCGCGTTCCTGATGAACGCCCGCTCTAGCGAAGCGGGGATGAAGTTTCTCATCATCGGGGCCATCAGTTCCGCGGTCATGCTATACGGCATGGCCTTGGTGTTTGGGGCCACCGGCAGCACAAATCTGGCCGACATCTCTGCCGGCGTCGGCCACACCACCGGCAGCGTGGCGTTCGGCAGCTACGCGCTGTTGGTGGGCCTCGTGCTGATCGTGGCGGGGTTCGGCTTCAAGATTTCCTCCGCGCCTTTCCAGATGTGGGTGCCGGACGTATACGAGGGCGCGCCTACGCCGGTGGTGGCGTTCCTGTCGGTGGCCAGCAAGGCCGCCGCCTTCGCGATCCTGCTCCGAGTGCTCTTCACCGGGTTCTTCGACGTGGCCCTCGACTGGGCCGCGCTCATGGCCGTGCTGGCGGCGGCTTCGATGATCATCGGCAACGCGGTGGCCATCGCCCAGAGCAACATCCGGCGCTTGTTCGGCTACAGCACTATCGCTCACGCCGGGTATCTGCTGGTGGGCGTGGCCGCGGGAGTGAAGTCGGCTGGGGGCGCGACGGGCGTACCGGAGTTCGCCGCCATCGGGCCCGACAGCGTGCTGTTCTACCTGGGGGCCTATACCGCCGCTAACCTGACCGCCTTTTTCGCCATCGCCGCCATTGGCGCCCGCATCGGCAGCGACCGCATTGCCGACTACGCCGGATTGTTCTCGAAGTCGCCGGCGCTGGCGGTGATTCTGGCCCTGGCGCTCATCGCCCTTATCGGGGTGCCGCCGACCAGCATTTTCATCGCCAAGCTCTACGTTTTCACTGCGGCGGTAAAGAGCGGTCTCACCTGGCTGGCAATCGTCGGCGTCGTCAACAGCGCAGTGTCCGCTTACTACTACGTGCGCATCATTCGAGTGATGTTCCTCCAGCCCGCCGAAACTACGGTAGACGCCCGCCCCTCTCGCTCGCCGGCCCCGTGGCTGGCCATGGGCGTCGCCGGGGCCGCCATGCTGTTCATGGGCATTGCCCCCGGATTCGTAATGGAGGCGGCGCAGGTGGCCGTCCGCGCTTTGGCGGTGTAACGGCGTGACGGCGGTAACCGCGTTCGGTGTTGGCGGGCTGGCCATATGCTATCATTGCGCTGAGTCCGTTCAGAAGGCCGGACCCGCAGGCTATTCCGAGAGATTTGCGATGACCACCAAGCTGCCGCCAAACGTGGGAAGGGCTGGCCGACCGCTGCCGGAAGAGCTTCACCTGCCGGCGGACGATGTGCGCGTAAGACCGGACCCCGACGCCCCCAACGATTGGGCGCCCCTGGTGGATGGTTTGCAGCAAGAAGAACCCTTTCTCGATACGGTTACGACCCTCAGACTTCACTTCATGGGCCGGCCGGGTATACTGGTCAGCGGCAATACGCCGGTATATTTCGTAAATCAGGCTGGCCGCACGGGGCTATTCCGCCCCGACTGCTACGTCGCATTCGGAGTGAACCCGATCGCGGTCCGGCGGCGCAACGGCTATTTTATAGAGAGGGTCGGAAGGCCGCCGGACCTTGCCCTGGAGATTGCGTCGGTCAGCACCTTCCGGAGAGACCTTGGTCTGAAGCGCGACCTGTACGCCCGGCTCGGGATTGAAGAGTACTGGCGATTCGACGCTACAGCCGAATACTACCCGCAGCCGTTGGCTGGGGAGAGGCTGGAGGAAGGGGAATACAGGCCCCTGCCGGTTGAGACAGACGCCGACGGCGTGATTCGCGGCTACAGTCCGCTGCTTGGTCTGTACCTTTGCTGGGACCAAGGGAATCCCAGATTCTATGATCCTACGACCGGCGCCTATTGCCCCACGATGGCCGATCTGAGCCGGGAGGCTGCCGCGGAGGCCGCCGCCCGTCTGGCCGCCGAAGACCGGATGGAAGCCGAAGCCGCCGCCCGCCGGGAGGCCGAAGACCGGGCGGAAGCCGAAGCCGCCGCCCGCCGGGAGGCCGAAGACCGGGTTCGGCAGCTCGAGGAACGGCTCCGCCGACTGCAGGAAGGGGGTTAGGCGGGCCGGCTGCGTTGCTTGAGCGCCCCTTACCGATAACCCATGAACACCGTTGGCATCATATACAACGCCCGAATCCCGGAAGCGCTCGATCTGAGCACTGCCATTCTGCACGAGTTGAACTTGGCGGAAGACAGCTGGATTTCACCAGCGGAGAACCTGGAAGTCCTGGCCCCGCGGGCGGAGTCCACCGACATGGTGGTCACGGTCGGCGGCGACGGAACCATTTTGCGGGCAGTGCGGTTCACCGGCCCGGCCCGGATCCCCATCGTGGGCATCAACATGGGCCGGCTGGGGTTTATGACCGAGCTCCAGGTCGACGAGGCGATGAACAGGCTTCCCAACTATCTAAAGGGGGCCTACCGCGTCGACGAACGCAACATGATCCAGGCAAAAGTGGTCAAGGCCGGTTCGACTCTGACCGAGGGGCCGTATCACGCCTTGAACGACGTGGTAGTGGCCCGGGGCGCCGCCTCGCGGGTCGTCACGCTGGCCGGGACCATCGACGGGGCCCAGGTCTCGACGTTTCGGGCCGACGGGCTGATTCTCTCCACCGCCACCGGCAGCACCGGCTATAACCTGGCGGTGGGCGGCCCGATACTCGACCCCGAGTCCGACGCGCTGGTGCTCAAGACCGTGGCCGCCCACATGGGGCTCACCGCCGCCTTGGTGCTGCAATCGGGCGCTGAGGTCTCCCTGCGACTGGAAGGCTACCAGCCGGCCATCCTGAGTGTGGACGGCTACCAGGACCATGATCTCAACCTCGGTGACCTGGTGGAGATGAAGCAGAGCCCCCACAAGGCCACGTTCCTCCGCGCCAATCCACCTTCCTACTTTTTTGGCACGCTGACCCGCCGCCTGGGATTCAGCATTCGAGGCCAATAGGAGACGACCCACACAATTGCCTGACTCCAATACCGGCCCCATTCAGTTCGAGAACACCATAGAGACGACCCGCCATTATGAAGGCCGGATCTTGAGTGTCCGCGTCGACACCGTGGAGTTGCCCAGCGGCCGCCGCACCATCCGGGAGGTCGCCGAGCATTCCGACGCCGTCTGCATGGTCCCGGTGGACGACGAGGGGAACGTTCTGCTGGTGCGCCAGTACCGCAAGCCCACGGAGTCGTCGCTGCTGGAAGTCCCGGCAGGCGGAGTCGAGGCGGGCGAGGTGTCGGAAGACACCGTGCTCCGCGAACTCCAGGAAGAAGTGGGCTATACCGCCGATCAGGTTACCCACCTGGCCAGCTTTTGGGTGGCGCCGGGTTGGGCCACCGAGCGTATGCACGCCTACCTGACGACCGGCCTGCGCCCGTCCAAACTGAGCGCCGATGACGACGAGAACATTCAAGTGGTTCGGGTGCCCTTCCAGGAAGCCCTGGCCATGATTCAGTCGGGCGAGATCCACGACGGCAAGACCATCGCCTCTCTTTTGATGGCCCGGCCGTTGTTGGAAACTCCGTAGCAAGCCTTCCAACTCAGGAAGTCCGGGCGGCGGCGCGTTTAGCCGCCCGGCAAACTCGACATAAGCAAGAGGCCCCCGACAATGCAAGCCATCGACATGCACATCCACGTACCCCGCGAACCCGGACTGCCCGAAATCGAGATCGAAGCCGAGTTGTTGCGCTATTTCCGGGCGCCGCCGCCACCCAAGGACCCGGCAGAGATGGCCGACAAGTTCCGGGAATTGGACGTTTTCGGCGTGATCTTCTCGGTGGACACGACCACCAACACTGGGGAGAAGCCGGACAGCAACGACTGGGTGGCGAGCATCGTAAAACAACACCCGGAGCAGTTCATGGGGTTCGCCTCCGTCGACCCGTGGATGGGGAAAGCCGCCTGCTTCGAGCTGGAGCGGTCGGTCAAGGAGTTGGACCTCAAGGGGTTGAAGCTGCACCCGGTGCATCAAGCATTCTTCCCCAACGACACCCGGTTCTACCCGCTGTATGAGACTGCCGACGGGCTGGGCATCCCAGTGCTGTTCCACTCCGGGTTCGCCGGCGCGGGCTCCGGCACTCCCGGCGGCAGCGGGCTGAAGCTGAAGTACAGCCAGCCCATCCCCTCGTTCGACGACGTGGCCGCCGACTTCCCCAACCTGACCATCATCATGGCCCATCCGGGCTGGCCGTGGATCGATCAGCAGATCGCCGTCGCCCTGCACAAGTCCAACGTGTACCTGGACCTGTCGGGCTGGATGCCGCGTTTTATACCGGAGCAGCTTATCCGCGAGACCAACACCCGGCTGCAAGACAAGGTGATGTTCGGCTCGGACTTCCCATTTATCCAGCCGGACCGCTGGCTGCACGACTTCGGGAACCTGGACATCCGCGAGCAGGTGCTGCCAAAGGTGCTGATCGACAACGCCCGCCGCGCCCTGAACATCCCCGCCTAGGGGTATGGAGACCGAGGAAAAACCACGCTAGAAGCCCCTACCCAATTTTGGTATATTATGGGACGGCTTTCAGTCCGTATAGAATCAGCAAACTGCGCCTCGCCAACATGACGGAGCCGACGGGGCGGGAAGGCATCACCGGGAGGAAATAGGCAAGGATGCTCGAGCATGATGTCCTGGTAATCGGGGCCGGTCTCGCGGGGATGCGGGCGGCCATCGCCGCGCGGGCCAACGGCGCCAACACGGCGATAATCAGCAAGGTACATCCCGTGCGCAGCCACTCGAACGCGGCCCAAGGCGGCATCAACGCCGCGCTGACCGACCGCGGCGACGACTGGGAAGACCACGCCTACGACACCGTGAAGGGCAGCGACTTTCTGGGCGATCAGGACGCCATCGAGGTCATGTGCCGGTCGGCGGGCCGGGCCCTGATCGACATGGAGCACTTCGGCGTCACCTTCAACCGGGACGACGAAGGCTACTTGGGCACCCGCGCCTTTGGCGGCCAGCGCCGGGCGCGCACCTTCTTCGTCGGCGACTTCACCGGCCAGGCGCTGCTCCACGTGATGTTCGAGCAGCTAATCAAGTCGGGCGTTCGCCGCTACGAAGAGTGGTTCGTTACCTCCCTGATCATCGAAGACGGGCAGGTCTGCGGTGTGCTGGCCTTGGAAATCCGGACGGGTCAGGTCTACGCCATCCGGGCCAAGACGGTGATCTTCTGCACCGGCGGCCTGGGCCGGTTGTTCGAGCCCAGCACCAACGCCCTGATCGTGACCGGCGACGGCATGGCCTTGGCGTACAACGCGGGCGCCGCAGTCATGGACATGGAAATGGTGCAGTACCACCCGACCACCTTGGCGGGCAGCGGGGTGCTGATCTCCGAGGCGGCTAGGGGCGAGGGCGCGTATCTGTTGGACAAGAACGGCGACCGTTTTATGAGCAAATACGCCCCGAACATGATGGAGTTGGCCTCCCGCGACGTCGTCTCCCGCGCCGAACAGACCGAGATCAACGCTGGCAACGGCGTCAACGGCTGCGTCCTGTTGGACTGCCGCCACTTGGGCGAGTCGCTTATCATGGAGAAGCTAAGCCAGATCCGGGAGATCGGCATCGACCTCGCCGGCTACGACATGATTCGGGAGCCGATACCCATCCGGCCCGGAATGCACTACATGATGGGCGGCATCAAGACCGACGTGGACGGCCTGACCAACCTGCCCGGTGTCTATGCCGCTGGCGAGTGCGCCTGCGTCAGCGTTCACGGCGGCAACCGCTTGGGCGCGAACTCGCTGCTGGACACCATCGTATTTGGCGAGCGTTCGGGCAATCATGCCGCCGAAGCCTCGCGGGACGTGGACTATGTGGAGTTCAACGTCGAGCAGGCCGTAAAGAACGAAGAACGCCGGATTCAGGAGTTTCTTGACCGCCCCAACAACTCCGACCGCATCGGCAACATCCGCTTGGAGATGGGCGAGTCGATGAACCGGAACCTGGCGGTGTACCGTAATCAGGAAGGGATGGAAGAGTCCTTGGGCGACATGGAGCAGCTCGTCGAGCGTTACAAGACCGTGCCCGTGGACAACAAGGGCAAGGTGTTCAACACCGACCTGGTTTTCGGCCTGGAGCTGGGGTTCATGCTGGACTGCGCCACTCCCATCGTGGTCAGCGCCCTCGACCGCAAGGACAGCCGCGGCGCTCAGGCCCGGACCGACTACCCCGACCGCGACGACGAGAACTGGATGAAACACTTGGTGGTCACCAAGGGCGAAACCGGACCGGAGGTCTCCTACTCCCCGGTCAGCATCACCCGGTGGACTCCCGAAGAGAGGAAGTACTGATCGATGGACGTCACGATTAGGGTAAGGCGGCTGGACCCGGAATCCGAGGAACCCACGCCCTTCTGGCAGGAGTACGCCGTATCGGTGGAAGACAACGCCACCGTTCTGGATGCCCTGATCAAGATACGCGAGGAAATGGACGGCACGCTCAGCCTCCGCTGCTCCTGCCGCAGCTCCATCTGCGGTTCCTGCGCCATGCGCATCAACGGCCACGCCGGGCTGGCCTGCAAGACGCAGGCGGCGCAGGCCATGCAGGAAGGCGGCGTCATCACCATCGAGCCCGCCGGCAACATGCCCGTCATTAAAGACCTCGTGGTCAACTTCGACCTGTTCTGGGACAAGATCAACCAGGTCACGCCCTACCTTCAGCCGCAAGGTCAGGAACCGGAGCAGGAATACGTCGTTTCCAACGAGTCCATGCTCCACCTTTCGGCAGTTACCTCCTGCATCATGTGCGGCGCGTGCGTTTCCGACTGCACCGTCCTTGAAGTCGACCCGAGCTTTCTCGGCCCGGCCGCTCTGGCCAAGGCTTACCGCTTCACCGCAGACCCCCGGGACGGCGACGACAACGGCTTGTCCCGCGAGCGGTTGGAGCAACTCAACCAACCTTCGGGAATGTGGGACTGCACCCGGTGCCTGGAGTGCGTTCAAGCGTGTCCGAAGGGTGTGGCCCCTATGGACCGCATCATGGCGATGCGCGACCAGGCCATCGCCGCGGGGATCCGCGACACCAACGGCGCTCGTCACACCGAGGCGTTCAGCGATTCCATCGAACAGAGCGGCTGGCTGGATGAACTGCGGTTGGTGCCCAAGTCCTTGGGAATGACCAACGTTTCGGGCCTGTTGGGCATGGCACCCGTGGCCATCCAGGCCCTGACCCACGGCAAAATGCCGCCCATTATCCACAAGAAGATAGAGGGCGCGGAGCACGTCAAAAAAATCTTCGAGCAGGTCGAAGAACCGGAGCGGTAAGAGAATAGTGAATTGAGAATTAGGAATGACGAAATAGTTGCGCCCGATTTCACAGTTCACAATTCCAAATTCACCATTCAAGAAGGGAGTCCAGGTTTGAATTACGCATTCTTTCCCGGTTGCGTGTCCCGGGGCGGGTGCCCCGAGCTTTACCCGGCGGCCAAGCTGATCTGCCAGCGGCTGCGGATCAACCTGTGGGAAATGCAGGGAGCGTCCTGCACCGGCGCGGGGGTACTGCAAGAAAAGAACCAGCTTTTGGGCGACACCCTGAACGCCCGCACATTTGCGATGGCCGAGGTGCTTGACCTGCCCATTTTGACCATTTGCAGCACTTGCCAGGGCGTGATGAGCCAGGCCGACTACCGCCTACGCGACCCCGACTACCGAGCCAAGGTGAACTCCTACCTGGCTGAAGAGGGGCTGGAATACAACGGCAACGCCCATCCCAAACATCTGCTCTGGGTGCTGGTCGAGGACTATGGCCTGGACCGCCTCGAACAGCAGATAACCCGACCCCTGCACGGTGTGCGGTTGGCCCCGTTCTACGGCTGCTATATCGTCCGGCCCACCGACGCCTTGGATATGGCGGACCACCCCGAACGGCAAGACGCCTTGGAACGGCTGATTGAAGTGTTGGGCGCAACAGTGATCGACTTCTCCGGCAAGACCCGTTGTTGCGGGTTCCCGATTCTCACCATCAACGAGCGCAACTCCTTGGCGATGGTGGGGAAGCACACTTTAGAAGCCAAGGACCTGGGCGCCGACGCCATGATCACCCCCTGCCCGCTGTGCCACCTCAACCTCGACAGCTTCCAGCCCAAGGCGGCGGCCCAAGCCGGACGCCCAATAGACCTGCCCATCCTGCACATGCCCCAGGCCATCGGCCTAGCCATGGGCATCAGCCCGCAAGACCTGGGCCTGCGCCGCCACATAGTCAACACCCGCCCGCTGGTGGCCCAGTTCACCGTCCCCACCCGCTACTAGCGCCCACGGCAACTCGACATAACCCGCAGGGGAAAAGGGCCGCAGGACATCTCGCGGCCCTTTATAATTTATAAGTGTGACGGCGTGTCCGCGCCCGGATTTGGGCAGATGCGTGGCCCCGTAACCCCTTGGTTTCCCGCAAAACAGGAGGACTATGCAACAGCCCGACGTCCCTCAGACCCCGCTGCCGGAAGACTGGCAGACGGCTCTCGCAATTGTGGCCCACCCCGACGATTTAGAGTATGGGGCGGCTGCCGCCGTGGCCAGATGGACGTCCCAGGGCAAGCGTGTCGCTTACGTGATGGCGACCAGGGGCGAGGCGGGGATCGACAGTATGCACCCTTCTGAGGTTGGCTTGCTCCGGTCTCAGGAGGAGCTCAACGCCGCCCGTGTCGTGGGTGTCGACACCGTGGAATTTCTGGACCACGCTGACGGTGTCATCGAGTACGGGCTGCCGCTGCGCCGAGACTTGAGCCGGGCCATCCGGCGTCACCGGCCCGAGGTGTTGATCACCCTCAGCCACCACCTGCAATTTCCCACCGGCCACGTGAACACGCCCGATCATCGCCATGTGGGCCTGGCGGTCTTCGACGCCGCCCGCGACGCTGGCAACCGCTGGGTCTTCCCCGAGTTGCTGGAGGAAGGCTACGAACCGTGGAACGGGGTCCGCTTCGTGGCGGTGTTCGGCTCACCCGCGCCGTCCCACGCCATCGACGTTACCCGCTACTGGGAGTCCGGCTTGGCATCCCTGCGGGAACACCGGGTCTACCTGGAGAACCTGCCCGGCGGAGGGGCGTCCTCGTTCGAGTTCCTGACCAGTCGCGCCGTGGAGTCGGGCCAAGCCTTGGGCTGCGAACACGCCTGCCTGACCGAGTTGGTGCTGATTAACGAGCCTTGGGACTAGTACCGCGTCCGGGTATTTTTGATAAATATAAGAAAGCATATAATTAAAGCGTCCTTTCATTTTGGAGTGTGTGGAGAATGCCGGCCAAGTTATATCGAGTGAGCTTGACCCAAGATGAGCGGGAGCACTTGCTGGGTGTCACCAGGCGTGGCAAATCCTCGGGACGTAAGGTGAAGCGGGCTTTGATTTTGTGTAAAGCCGATGAAGGCCTTACCGACCAGCAGGTGGCGGAAGCTCTGCTGGTGGGCCCCGCCACGGTCGGCCGGGTGCGGCAGCGTTTCGTAGAAGGCGGGTTGAAGCGGGCCCTTAATGACCTGCCACGGCCTGGGCAACGGCGCAAACTTGATGGAAAGCAGGAAGCCCACCTGGTGGCCGTGGCCTGTAGCACGCCCCCGGAAGGGCATTCCCGCTGGACCTTGCAATTGCTTGCCGGCCAAGCGGTGGAACTGGAGTTGACCGATTCCATCTCCCGGGAGACGGTCCGGCAGGTGTTGAAAAAAACGAACTCAAGCCGTGGCGGAAAAAGGAGTGGCGCATCCCAAAAGTGAGCGCCGAGTTCGTAGCCTGCATGGAGGACGTGCTGGACCTCTACGGGGAATCCTATGACCCCAAGCGGCCTGTGGTCTGTTTCGACGAGACCTCCAAGCAGTTGGTGTCGGAGAAGCGGAAGCCGATCCCGGCCAAGGCGGGACGGCGGGAGCGGTTTGATTACGAGTACCAGCGCAATGGAACCCGGAACTTGTTCATGATTTGTGAACCACTGGCGGGCTGGAGGAACGTGGAAGTGACCGGGCGTCGCACCATGGAAGACTTCGCCCATCAGATGCGGTGGCTGGTGGATGCTGCTTACCCGGAAGCGGAGAGGGTCCGAGTGGTGCTGGATAACTTGAACACCCATAAACTCGCCTCCTTGTACGAGACCTTTGAACCCAAGGAGGCCAGGCGGGTGATCCAGCGGCTGGAGTTTCACTATACCCCCAAGCACGGAAGCTGGCTCAACATGGCAGAGATTGAGTTCAGCGTATTCAGCAACCAATGTTTGAATCGCCGCATTGAAGATAAGGCGTCGCTCAAACGGGAAATTGCAGCCTTACAGACCGAACGAAATCAGGCTGCGGCAACCATCAATTGGAGATTCTCTACCACCGACGCCCGGGACAAGCTTCAACATATCTATCCATCGGTTTCACACTGACGCGGTACTAGGTGCTGGGTGCCTTCGACTCCACTTCGTTCCGCTCAGGCCGAACAGGGCGGCGGGTTTAACCGGCACATCCTCCGACCCTAAATCGGGTGGCAGGTTAGCTAAACAGCTCCCTCAACCGGCAAGCGAACCCCGGCACTACTTCCTCAAAGTCGAGCATATCCTCTTCGGACAGTTGACGAGCCTCGACAAGGGAACGGTGCACTATGGCGGAGCGGGTAGCGGGGTAGATAACGCATACCAGACGGACGCCGGCGCGGAGCCACTCCTCGACTTTTTCCCGCACTTCGCGCCTGCGGTCGCTGGGGGAAACAACTTCGATTACCAAGTCAGGCACAACATCGATATAGCCGTCCGGTATGTCCTCTTCTTTCATCCGGTCTTGGGGTACGAAGGAAACGTCAGGGGCCCTTACGGTGTCCGGGTCGCGGCGAAGTATGAAGCCGGTCTCGGCGGTAAAAACGCGGCCCAGCTGATTCTTCCTGACATGGGACCCTACCAGAATCAAAGCTGTCCCAGCTATATGCCCGTGCCGCCCGCCAGCAGGCGCCATCTCGTACACCTTCCCTTGCACCAACTCCAGGCGTCGCCCGACGGTCGGCAGACAGAGCAGTTCCTCCGCCGTGAACAGTTTTTTCAGCGTTCGCATGGTGTTACCCCTGCAACGTGGGCACTATCTCGCGGTAGGCTTCGATGGTGCGGTCTACGTCTTCGTCGGTGTGGACGGCGGAGGGGTAGTATTTTTGACCTCCCTTCAGGATGCTGCGCTCGAGCAGGCCGGAGTTCAGGCGGGCCATAAGCCGGGAGTCTCCGGTGAGCATGTCCCGGTAGTTGGCGACGGGCTGTGCGGTGAAGCAGAAGTCGAACACGGCGTCCTCGCCACAACTCTGGACCGGGATGCCATGTTCGTTGCAGGACTCGACCAGCGCGCTGCGGATGGCCCCGCCGGCGCCGTGGATTCGCTGGTAGACGCCCTCTTCGCGCAGCACGTCGAGGGTGGCGAGGCCGGCGGCGCAGGCGACGGGGTTGCCGTTCAGGGTGCCGACCTGATTGACAAAGGTGTCGCTGTCCACCGCGCCCCGGTCGTAGACCGACATGATGTCGGCCCTTCCCAGAACCGCCGCCAGCGGATAACCGCCGCCCATTATCTTGCCGATGGCGCAGAGGTCGGGCGTGACGCCGTAGAATTCCTGCGCCCCGCCGTAGGCCAGCCGGAAGCTGGTAACTACCTCGTCGAAGATCAACGGAATGTTGTAGCGGGCGGTCAGGTCACGCAGCCCCTGCAGGAAGCCGGGTTTCGGGGCCAGGATGCGTTGCAGCGGTTCCACGATGACCGCGGCCAACTCTTCATGGTGGGCCTGCATTATGGTCTCGGTGGTGGCCAGGTCGTTGAACGGGGCGATCAGCATCAGGTCCACGATTGCCTTGGGGATGCCGGCGCTGTTGGCCTCGGCTTGGGGAAATTCCTCGGAGGCGCTGGGACTCACGCTCATCAGGGCGTAGTCGCTGGTGCCGTGGTAGCCCCCTTCGAACTTTAGCACCTTCTCCCGGCCGGTGAAAGCACGAGCCGCCCGCATGGCCTGGAAGCAGGCGTCGGTACCGCTGGTGGTGAAGCGGACTTTTTCGGCGCAGGAGATGGCCTCGACCAGGGCCTCGGCCAGCAGGACCGCCTTGTCGTTCCCGGCAAAGAAGGTGCTGCCCTGCTCGACGGTCTTGACCACCGCTTCCACGACGTGAGGATGGGCGTGGCCCAATATCATCGGGCCGGAGCCCATGAGCCAATCGACGTACTCGTTGCCGCTAACGTCCCAGACGCGGGAGCCCCTGCCCCCGGCGACCAGGAAGTCCAATTCCGGCGAGAAAGTAAGGTTGCCGTTGCCGCCGGGTAGGTAACGCCCCGCCTTATCGAGGAGCAGTTGTTCTTCAGGTGTGCGGTTGGGCATGGCGGGCCTCCTGCGTTGGGGGTGGATTATCAAGCAGTTCATCCTGGATTACCCTGTCGCCCACAAGGACCAGGCTGTCATCCTCGGTCATTGGCTTGAAGGGTTTGCTCTCAAGGAGCGAGCTTCCGGCTTTCCGCAAGGTGCGGACTCGGGTTACTTCTCTCAACAAGGGTCTGCTGTTCTTTTTCAATCCCAACAGGGACGAACTATATGCGGGAACGATAACATCATAGGTCTCATAAGTCCGGGCAACCGAAAACTTGGGCTGGATCTCGGAGATTTTGACGCCAATCTTGTCCCGTATAAAGATACCCAGCGATTCGCCGGTATCCGGGTCGGTAACCGGGATTCCCTCGGTGGTGACGCGAAAAGTCATCTCCTCTACAACGCCGTCCTCGCTACCCTTGTTGATGATGACCTCGCGCTCGTTCAGTATAGAGGCGACTTTTCCTAGTATGGTCATGCCTTAGGACCTCCAAAAATCCAGGAGGGTTCGCAGCCAACTGTTGAATTCGTCCTCGTCCGGCGCTTCCCGTTTTACCGTTACTCCTAGAGGCAGCGACGGTTCGGTACGCGCCCGCCATCGCAGAGATTCCCAAAATTCGGAGTTTATCCTATCAGAAACCTGACAAAGGCAGGAACCTTCAGAGATTTGATGTGCTTCCAGCAACCCCCATATTTCCCCGTCGGCATTGTTGACTACCAAGAATCGATGCCCCGGCGTAACTAGGTCGAGAGAACCACGGTCCAGCCTGACGTAAAGGTCGCCGTCTACAATCGTAATCCCCGATGACTCAATCGGAGCGCCGTACAATACTAACGCTTTCTCCACCGTAGCGAACGCTATCCGCGCGGCAATGTCCCGGGAAAGACGCCGCGTCCAACGGGTCGCGATCCAGTATAGGATGATGACGAGAGTGCTGGCCACGGCCGCAATGCCGACTGCCACGAGGATGGCGATAACCGAGTTGCGGCCGGTTGACGCGACATCGGTAAAGATGCCCAGCATGAGCGGAATAGCGACGGCGAGTCCTATCCCCAGCAGAACCGAGAAGGGCAGTGCGGCTGTCTTTAATCGGCGCAATTCCGCTCAATCCGCCAATGCAGCCCCGCCCTGTTGAAATTCGCGGCCCAGATTGCTAATTCCGCTGGGCCGTATCCTGCGAGAAAGAATCCACCCGCCCAGCCAGGGAGCCAGGCCCTCCGCCCTACCCAGACGCCTTCGCCTCGTTCATCACGTCGACCAGCTCTTGGACGCTGGCGGCGGAGCTTTGGAGAGCGGCTTGTTCTTCGGCGGTGAGGTTGATTTCGATGATTTGCTCCATGCCGCTGGCCCCGAGCTTTACCGGGACGCCGACGCACAGGCCGTTGATGCCGTATTCGCCCTCCAGGTAGGCACAGCAGGGCAGGATGCGCTTTTTGTCCAGCAGCACCGCTTCCACCATTTGGGTGATGGCGGCCGAGGGGGCATAGTAGGCGCTGCCTTCTTTGAGCAAGGCCACGATCTCGCCGCCGCCCTGGCGGGTGCGACGGACCAGCTGCTCGACCTTCTCCTCGGCCATGAGTTCGCTGATGGGGATCCCGCCTACGGTGGTGAAACGCACCAGCGGCACCATGTCGTCGCCGTGGCCGCCCAGCACGTAGGCTTGCACGTCCTCGACCGACACGTCCAATTCTTGGGCGATGAAGGTGCGAAAACGGGCGGTGTCCAGGACGCCCGCCATGCCGAACACGCGATTGCGGGGAAACCCGCTGGCTTCGTAGATGTTTTGCACCATCGCGTCCAGGGGGTTGGTGACCGGGATGATGATGCTGTTGGGCGAATACCTGACCACCTGCTCGGTCACGGACGAGGTGATGCGCATGTTGGTCAGGAGCAGGTCGTCACGGCTCATTCCGGGCCGGCGAGCGATACCGGCGGTGATGACCACCACGTCAGAGTGGGCCGTCTCCTCGTAGCCGTTGCTGCCGGTGATGAGGGCATCGGTACCCAGTACCGGCCCCGATTCCAGCATATCCAGCGACTTGCCTTGGGGCAGGTCCTCGATCACGTCGACCATGACGACGTCGGCGTAGCCCAGTTGATGTATCCGCTGCGCGGTGGTAGCGCCGACGTTGCCCGCGCCGACTACGGTAACCTTGTTTCGCATTGGCTGGTACTTCCTCCAAAGTGGGTCAGCTCGCATTCGATGCTGATGGGGATTAGTAGAGGGGAATCCCTACGACTCCCCTCTGGATGACTTGTTAGCTGATTTGCTGACGCCCATAAACCGGCTGGCTGAAGACCACGCTTCAGCCAGCCGGTGTGTTGCTAGATAGCATCCACAATCGCATTCAGAGTGGCGCTGGGGCGCATGGCTTTGGCGGTCATCTCGTCATTGGGGAGGTAATAGCCACCGATATCAATGGGCTGTCCCTGGGCGTCGATCAGTTCCTTTACGATTTTGTCTTCGTTGGCGGCCAACTGCTGGGCCACATCTTTGAAGCGGGCTTGCAGCTCGGTATCCTGGGTCTGGTTGGCCAGCGCTTCCGCCCAGTACAGGGCGAGGTAGAAATGGCTGCCCCGGGTGTCCAGTTCGTTCACCCGGCGCGATGGCGCCCGACGTTGTTCCAAATGCTCGCCAATTGCCTGGTCCAGGGTATCAGCCAAGAGCTGGGCCCTGTCGTTCTTGAACACCTGGGCGCAATGCTCGAACGATGCGACGAGGGCACAGAATTCACCCAGCGAATCCCACCGTAAATGCCCTTCCTCCAGGAACTGCTGGACGTGCCTGGGGGCTGACCCGCCGGCGCCCGTCTCAAACATCCCGCCACCCTTGAGCAGGGGGACGACCGAAAGCATCTTTGCGCTGGTACCCAATTCCAGGATGGGGAAGAGGTCGGTCAGGTAATCACGCAATACGTTGCCGGTCACGGAGATGGTGTCCTGACCGGCTCGGCTCCGCGTCATGGTGAACTTCATCGCATCGATAGGGGCCATCGTGCGAATGTCCAACCCAGTGGTGTCATGCGTGGGCAGATACTGTTCCACCCTCTTTATCAGTTCGGCGTCGTGAGCGCGGTTCGGGTCCAACCAGAAGATGGCCGGCGTGCCGGTGAGTCTGGCCCGGTTGACCCCAAGCTTGACCCAGTCCTCAATCGCCGCGTCCTTGGTCTGGCACATCCGGAAGATATCGCCTTCCTCAACGCTCTGCTCCATCAGGGTCGTCCCGGATGCGTCCACGACTCGGATCGTCCCGCTGCCTGGGGCGGTAAAGGTCTTGTCGTGAGACCCATACTCTTCGGCCGCCTGGGCCATCAGCCCGACGTTGGCCACACTGCCGATGGTGGACGGGTCATACGCCCCATGCTCCTGGCAGTCCTCTATTGCCGCCTGGTACAGAGTCGAATAGGAGCGATCGGGAATCATGGCGATTGTGTCGTGCAGTTCGTTATCTGGACCCCAGGTGCGGCCGCCATCGCGGATAATCACCGGCATGCTGGCGTCAATAATCGTATCGCTCGACACATGGAGATTGGTAATGCCCCGGTTGGAATTCACCATCGACAGTTCCGGGCGCACGCTGTAGACCGCCTGAATATCCGCCTCGATTTCCTTTCGCTTTTCCTCGGGCAGAGCCTGAATCTTCGTGAGGAGTTCGGCCACTCCATTGTCGGGGTCCACCGCAACCTCGGCCAGTTCAGCCGCGTGCTTGGTGAGCACGTCCTGGTAGTAGACTGACACGCAATGACCGAAAATAATCGGGTCGGCCACACGCATCATGGTCGTCTTCAGGTGAAGGGAAAGCAACACGTCGTTGGCTTTGGCGTTCGCCATTTCTTCTGCGTAGAAACTGCGCAACTGCCGCACATTCATCACGGCGCAATCGATGATTTCATCAGCCAACAAGGGAATACCGGCTTTGAGCACGGTAGTGTTCCCGTCGGGGGCCACATATTCGATTGCTGCCGTCCCCGCTGCTGTGACTGTCAACGCCTTTTCGGAACCGTAGAAATCCCCGCTTGTCATGTAGCCAACGCGGGTTTTGGACACTTCCGGCCAATCCTGCATCATCCGATGGGGATTGCGTTTGCCGTGTTCTTTGACAGAGTTGGCCGACCGGCGGTCTGAGTTCCCCTGTCGCAGCACCGGGTTCACCGCGCTGCCGACCACCCTGGAAAAGCGGGCTCGGGCGTCGCGCTCTTCGTCGGTCGCGGGAACGTCGGGGAAGTCGGGAATGTCATATCCCTTGTCCTGCAATTCCCTGATCGCCGCTTTCATCTGGGGAATAGAGGCGCTGATATTGGGCAGCTTGATAATGTTGGCTGACGGGTCTTCGGATAACTCGCCCAACATACTCAGGTAATCAGGGATTTTCTGCTCATCTGTCAGATTGTCGGGGAAATTGGCGATAATGCGGCCAGTTAACGAGATATCCCAGGTCTCCAGCTCAACGCCCGCCCCATTGGTAAAGGCCCGGAGAATCGGCAGCAACGAATGCGTGGCTAGGGCCGGAGCCTCATCAATTTTGGTATAAATAATCTTGGTCGCTTCTGGCATATTCCTCTCCTTAAGGAAATAAGTTTCACCGTTAACGGCAGGCGAGAAATTGAGCATATTATACAGCCGAAGATTGGCCTGTGGTACCCCCAACGAACGCTAAGACGGGCCTGGCCCGGATGCCAAAAACTCCGCGAATTGAGGCGTTGATACTGCTGGGAAGCCGCCCCGTTCGGCTAATATGTACATGCCCCCGTGATTGAGACCGGCTGGTGTAGATTACTCGACATGACGGGAATCCTCGGCCCGAAATCGGCGGCCGCCCAGACCGCAACGGCGCACGGACATTCGTTTGACCGGAGCCAACTCGTTGCCTTCCTGGAGCGGTTTACGGGTGTGGAGCGAATCCAGCCCTCCATGAAGTTGGGGCCCGACCTGGGCTTGGACTCCTTGGGCGTGGTGGCGTTGCTTTCGGCGTTGGAGGCCCAGCCAGGGCTGGACGTCCACGGCTTTCTGGCGGACGAGACCACCACGGTAGGGGAATTGGCCGCTCAGGCCAGCGGGAGCAGGCCGTCCGGTCGGACGTACAGGGCCGGACGATGGCCCTTGACCAGGCCGGTGATTCTGCTCCGGGCCGTGCTTCAGGTGTTGCTGCTCCAACCCTTGCTCGCCCTCCTGTCCCGCCGCCGGGTACACGGGCTGGAACTCCTGCGCCAAATTCGGGGACCGGCGCTGTTCGCCGCCAACCACCTGAGCCTGTTGGACAACCCGGCGGTGATAGTCTCCCTGCCTTGGCGCTGGCGGCTGCGCTTGGCCACGGCGACGGCCGATCAGGTGTTGGACGAGCGTGGCCGGGTGCAGCGTCTCATAGCGATTTTGGTGTCCAACGCTTTCCCGCTCTCCCAGACCCGCTCGGTGCGCCGCAGCCTGCAATACTGCGGGTGGCTGGCCGGAGAGGGGTGGTCGTTGCTCTATTTCCCCGAGGGCATGAGGTCGGACGACGGCTCCATCCTGCCGTTCAAGCGCGGTGTCGGCCTGCTGGCGGTGGAGTTGGGGCTGCCCGTGGTCCCGGTCCACCTGAAGGGCACCGACGACGTGATGCCCAAGGGCGGGAGTTATCCCCGGCGGGGCGCAATCGAGATCAGCTTCGGGGAGCCGTTGCGCTTCGACCGTCAGGTGAGTTACGCCTGCGCCGCCGATACCATCCGGGAGGCCATAGCCGCCCTATCCCGGGAGGCCGAACACTGACGGCGGGCAACTCTGGTTCTAGCCTTCTCCCACGGGGAGAGGGGACATTGGGAATGTGGTACATTGCGTGTCAGAGCAACTCTATCCCGCATCCTATCAGGAGTGCTGAGTGGCTTATACCCCCCAACCGCCGGTGCAGCTGCCGTTTGTCAACAAGCTGTTCTTCGCCTCCGACCACATCGGGCTGCAGGCTATCCAGTACTTCCGGCAAACGTGGGTCCTTTTTTTCCTGGCCCCCCCGGCGATGGATGGAATTACCAGGGTTCCCGACGTATCGCTGTGGGGGTTGAACGTAGACGCACGGGTGCTGGCCGGGTCCCTGATTTTTGCCGGCAGGTTTATCGACGCCTTTACCGATCCGATCATCGGCTGGTGGAGCGACCGCACCCACAGCCGTTGGGGAAGGCGCATTCCCTTTATCCTGTTCAGCACGCCCTTTTACGCGCTGTTTGCCGCCCTCGTCTGGTTCCTGCCAACAGAGGAGGCCAGTTGGTGGAACGCGCTGTACTTCGTGATAATGCTGGAGCTCTTCTTTACGGCGGCGACTATGTCCAGCGGCGCGTTGGAGGCGCTGGTGCCGGAAGTTACGACCACGGCCGCCGACCGGATGAACCTGGTGGGCATCATTTTCCTGTTCGCCATTATTGGCGCCGGCGTAGGCTTGATTGGGGGCGGACCCATTGTGGATGCACTGGGTTTCGAGGTGATGGCCGCCATTCTGGCCGTGCTGGGAGTGACTTTCCGTTATATGTCCCTGGCGGCGGTCTGGAGGCACGCCCCGCGGCTTACGGTCCCGGCCCGTGTGTCGTTCTTCCGGGGCATGCGCGGCACGTTGAGCAACTCGCAGTTTGTTTATTACCTGCCGACCTTCTTCATGTTCACCACCGGCGTAGGCATCCTGCAAGGCTGGATCCCCTTTTTCGCCTCGGAACTGCTGGGAGAGGAGAAAGAAGGCACGGTGACCAGCCTGATTTCCGCCGTAGTAATCGGCGGCGCGGTTATCAGCGGCATTGTGTTCTGGTTTCTGCTCTGTCGGCGCGGGGTGAGCAAGCGGCGGGTGTATGGCATTTGCCTTGTTGCCAGCGGCGCGGTCTTCCCGCTATCGGGACTGGTGGGCTTGATTTCGGGGAACGGGCTGCTGCTGCAAGGCGTTATCCTGCTGTTCATCGCCGGGCTGCCCATGTCGGCCGTGTTTATGCTGCCCAAGGCGATAACCGCCGACATCGCCGACTACGACGCCCTGCTGACCGGCGAACGCCGAGAGGCGATGTTCTACGCAACCCAGAACTTCTTCGAGAAAGTGACCTACGCCTTGCCCCCGTTCCTGCTGAGCCTGATGCTGCTGCTGGGAGACACGACGGAGAACCCGCTGGGCATCCGGCTGGCTCCGGTGCTGGCGGGAGTTCTGGCCCTGCTGGGCATCGTGCTGTGGCACCGCTACCGTCTGCCCGATACCGTGAACCGGGAGACGGTGGCGGCGGCCGGGCTGTTGCGTCCGTCCGCCTGATTCGCCGCTATTGTCCGGCGTCAGGCTTCCAACTGCGCTGCCAGCGCCGCGGCGTCCGTCACCGGAAGCTGGCAGGCGTAGTTCTCGCAGACGTAGGCAGTGGGAGCGCCGTCGATCATGCCGCGTCCTTCCAAGAGAGGCAGGGCCGGCCCTCCGCGCGGTCCCGCGGAGCCAACGACTACGCGGTTGGCCAGGTACTTGCCATAGACCGTGTCCAGCAGTTGGGCCGTGGCCGGATGCTCCCGGGGGCCGACGATGGCGATCTCCTTGGGCGTCGAGACGTAGAAGTCCAGAGCCGCCAGCCACCGCCCGGTACCGGCGGGAGCGCGCGACATGAGTTCGCTGAGCGTCCGCATCGGAGGCAGCGCCTTGTTGGTGTAGTCCTCGTTGCCGGTGATCACCGCCAGCCGCAGCAAAAGGTCCGAGGCCACCGATCCGCCGCAGGGTTGAGCGTTGTCGAACACGTCCCGAGGCCGCACCACCAGCTCCTCGTGGTCTTTGCCGGTGTCGTAGAAGGCCCCGGCCTCCTCATCCCAGAACAGCTCGATCATCTCGTCGGCCAGCGTGGTGGCGTAGTCGAGCCACCGTTGGTCGAAGGTGCTTTCGTAGAGGGACAGCAGGCCGTCGGCCACGAAGGAATAGTCCTCCAGGAACCCCGGCAGCTTGGCCTCGCCCTCGCGATAGGTGCGGAGCAGCCGGCCGTGGGGCAGCATGGTTGTGGTCAGGAAGTTGGCGTTCTTGACCGCCGCGTCCAGGTAGTCCTGGCGGCCCAACGCCGCTCCCGCCTCGGCGAATGCCCGGAGCATCAGCCCGTTCCAGGAGGCAAGCACTTTGTCGTCGAGCAACGGCGGCACCCGTTGCTCCCGGACCAAGCGCAGGGCGGTCTTTCCTCGCTGTATGATGTCCACGAGCCGCTCCAAGGTAATGCCCTGCTCGGCGCCGAAGGCGGTGGCCGTCCTGGAGATGTTGAGGATGTTCTTGCCCTCGAAGTTGCCCCGCTGGGTCACGCCGAAGAACCGTCCGAATACGCCCGCATCCGCGCCGCCGAGAATCGACTCGATTTCTTCGGGCGACCAAACGAAATACTTGCCCTCCTCGCCTTCGCTGTCGGCATCGGTGGCCGAGAAGAAGCCGCCGTGGGGGCCGGTCATCTCCCGGAGCACGTAGTCCAGCGTTTCCTCAGTGATGCGCCGGTACAGGCCGCGGCCGGTAGCCTGGTGGGCGTGGAGGTACAGGCGGGCCAGCAGGGCGTTGTCGTAGAGCATCTTCTCGAAGTGGGGCACCAGCCAGAAGGAGTCGGTGGAATAGCGGTGGAAGCCGCCAGCTACCTGGTCGTAGATGCCTCCCCGGGCCATTTTTTCCAGGGTGAGTTCCAGCATCTCCCGGGCCCGGTCGTTGTGGCCGTGGGCGTAGTAGCGCAGGAAGATTTCCAGAGTCATGGCTTGGGGAAACTTGGGGGCGCTGCCTACGCCGCCGTTCTGGTAGTCGAAGTTGGTGGCCAGGAGCGAGTAAGCCTGATGGAGGATGTCTGCGCTGAGCAGGGCATCGCTGCGCGGCATCTGGCCGGTGCGCCCCATCTGCTGGGTTAGCTGGCCGGTTACGCGGTCGATCTCGGAGCGGTTGGTGCGGTAGGCGCCGGCCGCGGACTCCAGCAGCCGGGGAAAGCCCGGCATATTGTGGCGGTCGACGGGAGGGAAGTAGGTGCCGCCGTAGAAGGGCTTGCCGTCGGGGGTCAGGAACACGGTCATGGGCCAGCCGCCGCTGCCGGTCAGCATCTGGACCGCCTCCATGTAGACGGCGTCCAGGTCGGGCCGCTCCTCGCGGTCGACCTTGATGCTGACGAAGTGCTCGTTCATCACGGCGGCGATGGCCTCGTCCTCGAACGATTCGCGCTCCATGACGTGGCACCAGTGGCAAGCGGAATAGCCGATGCTGAGCAGGATGGGCTTGTCCTCGGCGCGGGCACGGGCCAGCGCCTCCTCGCCCCAAGGATACCAGTCCACCGGGTTGTTGGCGTGTTGGAGCAGATAAGGGCTGGTCTCGTTAATCAGTCGGTTGGTCATGAGCGTTACATCCTTCGGGCAAGCTAGAGCAGTCCCAGCCGCCGCAGGTCGTCTTCGGTCCATTGGGTGGCGCTGAGTACGCTGTTGAGAGTCTTTCGATCGAGGGTGTCGCTTCCCCGATGGTAATGTATGCTGGTCCGCCTATTGTCGGGATGAACATAGATATGTCCGCCCGTTCGGGTAGTGCGACGTAGGCTGAAACCGTCTCGTTCCAGTGCGCTCATCAACTCCCTGACAGGCGTGTTACGCAGCAGGTAGACTGTACGGCTCCTGCCGGAGTCGCTCACAGGGTTACGGTTACCAGGTCCGCAACTGACGGGGTACTGCCTGATGACTGGACCACTCGATCTTGGGCCTCTGTCGGCAGTGTATCGCCGTCTTCCAGCATGACTTCCACGAAAGCCTGAGCGGTATCCCTCAGCGCCGCCAAGGCTTGCTCCCTGGTGTAGCCCCAAGCATTGCAGCCGGGGAGCAGCGGAATTTCGGCTCCCCAGCGGCCATCATCGTCCTGTTCGATTTCCACTTCGAAAACGTAGGTTGTCATGCCGATGTCTCCTTTCCTAGGCGGTCTAGGAACTCATCCACCGCCATTGCCCTGAGGTCGCCGCCGTCGTGGCGGCGGCTGCGCCGGACTCCTGCTCGCGGTCCCTACCACCCGCACGCCTGTCGTAAATCAACCAAGGGTTCAATTACGGGAGTCCGGATCTCCGACCGGGGGCTGGCCGCATGCGCTTACCGCCTGTGTTGGCTCTGCCACCCACGAGACCCTCGAATCTGAGAGGCTTCGAACTCCGCCGATTGTAGCTATTAGAACAATAAGGATTAATGAAACGGTTTTGCCCGCGGAATACGTTGGCTGGGTCAGACAACTGTCGAGCGTCTCCACCCTTCTTCTCTTCGGACCAAGAGTTGTGGAATTCGTATCCGGTTGTGAGGTGCCATCTTCGGCCCGTGCTCCACACATAGCTGACCCCCATTTCTCGCATCAACGCTATCAAAGCCGTTAAGTTTTTCCCCGTCAAAGCGGTTTTGGCGTTGCGGTCTCGGGTCAAGACCCCGCGACTGACCAATTCATCAACCGTAAATCGCTTAAGGAAAAGTGTGATCTCCATCGAATTATGAGGGGTAGCCTCACCGTAGATATTATCTATCTTGCTGCGGATGTCTTTGAAATAGGGGTTGATGGACTTGTTTTGTCCGTTGATGACGTTGGTCAAATGTTTTAATGCATCAATACGGCCGCGCTTACAAGATTCATTAGAGTGAGGGTTGCAGAATCTCCCATCAGACGTTAGAAACCACCCAAAGTTCGTAGCTTCGAGACAGGTTATCCGAAAGTCTTTCATTAACTGTATCAATGGACGGACACTACGACCCGTGAGGCGATAGTTATATTCCGGGTGACGGTATAGGATGCCTCTTTGAACTAGGTTCCTAGGCTCAAAGTGGCTCAGAAAATCTCTTACGTCCGATTTCATGTGAATACTCTTCGGCTCGGATGGTCTCTCGCAGCTTATCGGATGGTCTCTCGCAGCTTAATTGTGAAGAAGAACAACAATTACGATCTCGATTCGTCGCGGACCGCCACTGTTTTTACTAGTACCGTTTCCACTTGAATATGCCTTATATCGGATATCTGTTAATCATTCCCGCGCAAGCAGGAATCCAGAGTTAGAGGCAGCCTTCCAGTATCAATAAATCTAACTGGAAACGGTACTAGTCTACAAGAAAGCGGGTTTCGGTGTTCCAATCTACTTCCAAGATAAGCCTTGGTGCCTCGTGCCGGCTACCAAAGCTTCCAGCCTCAGACCACCATTGCATCTCCACTGCATGATAGCGAGTAGAGGGTGTTTCTTCCGTCCGGATGCTTGTAGATATGTCCGCCGGTTCTAGTGTTTCAGGCTATTATGAAGCTGTCTCGCTCCAGGGCGCTCAGATTTCCCGCACCGGCGTGTTGCGAAGGGCATGTACCAGTCTCCCCACTGCTCTCAGATTTCGCTGGTGACGATTTCCGGGTCAAGTGTGACCCCGTTGCCGGGGATGACTTCTTAGGGCTCAATGCCTTCCGGCAAAGAGTCGTGTTGTATCAACACCTCAAAATATGCGTGCGTGAGGTCTCGCAGGGCTTCCAAGGCTTCTTCCTTTGTTGTCTCCCGATGCGGCGCAGATGGGGACTGCGGGAATGCCTTCGCTCCACACCTCATCTTCTTCCTGCTCTAATTCTACGGCAAAGACGTAGGTGCTCTTGATTCTCATCCCTGTTCTGTCTCCGCTGCCAACCGTTCCACGAACTCCGCCAACGGCATGGCGCCCAGGTCGCCGGCGTCGCGGCTGCGGACGGCTACGGCTCCCGCTTCGGCCTCGCGGTCGCCTACTACCAGCATGTAGGGGACCTTCTGGAGTTGGGCGGTGCGGATTTTCTGGTTCATGCGCTCGTTGCGGCTGTCGACTTCGGCCCGGAACCCGGCGGCCGCCAGTTCCGCCAGCACGCTCTGAGCGTACTCCGCATGGCGGTCGGCTATAGGTATGACCACGGCCTGCACCGGGGCCAGCCACGCCGGGAACGCGCCGCCGTAGTGCTCGATGAGCACGCCCAGGAACCGTTCCATGGAGCCGAGAATGGCCCGGTGGACCATGTAGGGGCGGCTGCGTCCGCCGTGTTCGTCCTGGTAGGTCAGGTCGAACCGCTCCGGGAGGTTGAAGTCGAACTGGACCGTGGTGCATTGCCAGGCCCGCCCGAGGGCGTCGGTGATGTTGATGTCGATCTTGGGGCCGTAAAACGCGCCGCCGCCGTCGTCCATGGTGAACGGGAGTCCTCGCTGGTCGAGGGCGTTTCTCAAAGAATTGGTGGCGTGTTCCCAGATTTCCGGTTCGCCGACGTACTTCTCCGGCCGGGTGGATAGGGCGATGCTGTAGTCAGAGAAACCAAAGGCTTCCAGCAGCTCGAAGGTCAACTCCAGCACGCCGCCGATCTCCTCCTCCACCTGCTCTTGGCGACAGAAGATGTGGGCGTCGTCCTGAGTGAAGCCGCGCACTCGCATCAGTCCGTGCAACGCGCCGCTGCGTTCGTAGCGGTAAACGGTGCCCAACTCGGCGAAACGCAGGGGAAGTTCCCGGTAGCTGCGCAGGGCCGAGCGGTAGATGGTGATGTGGAAGGGGCAGTTCATCGGCTTCAGGAAATACTCCTGCTCGTCCACTTCCACGGCGGTGTACATGCTTTCCCGGTAGAAGTCCAGGTGCCCGCTGGTCTGCCAGAGTTGGGCCCGTCCGATGTGGGGGGAATAAACCATGCCGTAGCCGCGGCGGAAGTGCAGGTCCTTCCAGTAGTCCTCGATGATCGAGCGCACCCGGCCGCCCTTGGGGTGCCAGACCACCAGCCCAGGCCCGACCTCGTCTTGCATGGAATACAGGCCCAACTGGCGTCCCAAAGTGCGGTGGTCGCGGCGCTCGGCCTCCTCCAGCCGGGCCAGGTGGTCTTCGAGATCGGACTCCGACTCGAAGGCGGTGCCGTAGATGCGCTGGAGCATGGGGCGGCGCTCGTCGCCCCGCCAGTAGGCGCCGGCGACGCTGAGCAGCTTGAGCGCGGGGATTTGCGCCGTGGTTTCGACGTGGGGCCCTTGGCACAGGTCCACGAAGCCGTTGTGCCGGTAGATCGAGATAGTCTCAGCCTCGTCCAAGCCTTCGATCAGCTCCAGTTTGTAGGGCTGATCGGCGAACAGTTCCAGGGCCGCGCGACGGTCCAACTCCTCCCGTTGGAAGGGGAAGCCGCCGGAGACGCTCACTTTCATCAGCGCCTCGATGCTCTCCAGGTCCTCCGGGGTGAACGGTCTGGAGACGTCAAAGTCATAGTAAAAGCCGTCCTGAGTGGGGGGGCCGATGCCCATCTTGGCCTCGGGGAACAGCTTGAGTACGGCGTCGGCCATGACGTGGGCGGCGGAATGGCGCATCCGGTGGCGGTGGGCTTGGGCGTCGTCGACGCTTCCGGTCTCGATGGTTCCGTGGTCTAGCATTTCGCTTTTCTCATACGCTGGGCAGGATATATGGGACGCTCCCATTATATCCTGAATTGATGTCTGCGCCGTAGCCGATTCTAGCCCAGCATATCGGACAGCAACCTGCGCCAGTCGCCGGAGCGCACCGATGCCAGGATGCGCCTCCTCTTGCCGGCCCAATAGGAAGCGGCTACAAGGATGGTCAGGAAGTAGCAAAGGGCGATGTTTTCGGGGTGCTGGCCGGTCACCAGCAACAGCGCGTTCACGGTCACGAATCCGGCAGTGATGCCAGCCACGACGTTGCGCCGCAGCGCGATAACCAGGATGCAGGGAACGGCGCTGATAGCGGTCAGCGCCGGAACCATGATGAAGGATATGCCGACCACCGTGGCTGCGCCCTTGCCGCCTCGAAAGCCCAGAAACACCGGCCAGTTATGCCCGGCGATGACCAGCGGCGTGGTGGCGAAAATGACCCAGTCGGCGGCGCCCACCAGCCAGGGAACGGCCACGGCCAGCACCCCCTTGGCGGCGTCGGTCGCCAGAACCAAAGCCGCGCCCCAAGGCCCCAACTGCTCGTAGGTGTTGAGAGCGCCCACGTTGCCGGACCCCAGTTGGCGGATGTCCACGCCCCGCCGCCAGCGCACCAGCAGGTAGGCGGTGGGGAACGACCCCAGCAGGTAGGCAGCTATGGCGAGCGTTGTTCCAACCAGCCATTCCACATCGCGGGCTCATTACGCTGATATAGTGCTATCCAGTCCTGGAGCAATTCGCCAATCTTCTTGCCCTCTTCAGGAGGCTTCTGTGCGGAGACCTTACAATCTTTACGGACTCCCAACTTCTCGATGGAATCGGCCAGTTCCTGACGGCGCTTCCTGAAGTACGAGTATAGAACAATCTCTCCCCCGACAACTTCCATGGTGATGGGGTCTACCCTGAGCATGATATCTTCGTCCACGTGGACGTTTAGGGCCTTTCTCGGCCCTCCGATTTCGACGAACAGGGTGTCTAACACTTCATCGTAGAGGAGGTCGATGCCGCGCCGCTCAATTTCCCCGAAGAGGTCATTGTTGGCGGCGATTATTTCATTCGCCTCGATTCGCGTGCCCTCTCTGGCCATATTTCATTCATCATGGATAGATGCGGAATAGTCCGGGTGGCAGAAACCTTGTGGGATAGGCGGTAGTGATAGCCCGCCCGGCATGATTATACCTGACATACACTACGAAGTAATCGTCGGCGTGGATGCCCAGCTTGGCATAGATGTGAGTATTGGCAGCGGGCCTCGTGAGCACAACGTCTGGACCGGACAAGACCTCGCAGACACGAGGAAGAAAGGGAAACATGTCGGGGTGCCGGCGTAAGATGTGCCGTAGGGCCGAGTTTGGAAACTCGATTCTCCGCCCACGGTAGTCGATGCAATGATCGGGTACATACACCGGAAATCTCCCCCAATCCGGCTGCCAACTGCCGCCCTTGAGTATATCAAGTGTATAATTGGCCCAGGAGGATGCTTATGGCTACCAATGACGACTTAGAATCGTTCGTTACTCAAGTGACCTGCCCGGACGACTTCGACGAGTTTTGGGGCGGCGTCCTGGCCGAGTTGGCTGATATGCCCTTGGATGCTCGAGTCACGCCGGACCCATTGCGCTCCAATGACGACGTTAACGTCTACCAAGCGACCTATCAGAGCCTGGGCGGGCTGGAAATCTTCGCGTGGTACAGCGTCCCGGCCCAAGGCGACGGGCCCTTCCCAGCCATCCTGCACCTGCCCGGCTACAAGTCCGAGCCGGCGGTGCGCCGGGACTGGGGCCGGAAGGGCGTCGTGGTGCTTTCGGTAGCGGTGCGGGGCAAGCTGCCCAGCAGTTCCCAGTTCAATCCCGGCTACCCGGGGCTGCTCACCAGCGGCGTCGAGAGCCGGGACACCTATAGCTACAGGGGCGTCATCTCGGACTGCTCCCGCGGGCTGGACTTCCTGTTGTCCCGGCCCGAAGTAGACCCGGATCGGGTCTACGCCTGCGGCAGCAGCCAGGGCGGCGGGCTTACGCTGATAACTACGGGACTCCGGCCCGAAATCAAGGGCGGCGTTTCCGGCTACCCGTTCCTGTGCTGTTATCCTGAGTCGATGAAGATGCTGCGCAGCTATCCGTACGACGAGCTTAGCTGCTACGGCAGGGCTTATCCTGGGCGGACCGGGCAGATGTTGGAGACGCTGCGGTACTTCGACGCGGTGAACTTCGCGCCTCGCATCAAGTGCCCGATGGTCGTGGGCATCGCCCTGGAAGACGAGGTGTGTCCGCCGGAGACCAGCTACGCTGCCTACCGGCTGTTGGGCGGCGAAAAGGAACTCTGGTTGTTCCCCGACTCCGGGCACGGCAATGCCCACGCCTACCCAGCCCAAGAGACCGCCTGGCTGGAGCGGCTCATTGGCGTCGGACGAGCCCAGGTGACGGCCTGATGACCGCCCCGCTGTCCGGGGCCAACGCCTTTTGGGAGCAGGCCGACGCCGAACTGGCCGAGCTGTCGCCCAACGTTACTCTGGAAGCCGACCCGTTTTACTCCCAGCCGGAGTGGGACGTTTACCGGATGCGCTATGCCAGCACGGGCGGCCAGCGGCTCCACGCCTGGTTCTCAGTGCCCAAGGGCGATGGCCCGTTCCCGGCGCTGGTGAGGATGCCGGACTACGCCAGCGTACACGACATAATCTACACGCCCCTTCGTCACCGGGCCGTGGTGATGAACGCGACCCACCGGGGCCAGCGGAACAGCGACGCCTCGGTGCGGGCCAGCTATCCGGGCCTGCTGACCGACGGGATCGAGAATCCAGCCAGCTATCACGTCTTGGGGGCGTTCGCCGACGCACTGCGGGCCGTCGACGCTCTGCACGCCCAGCAGCAGGCCGCGGTGGGAGCGGTGGCGCTGACCGGCGCGGGCCTCGGCGCGAGCCTGGCGTTGGCCGTGGCGTCCCGTCGTCCCGGCATGGCGGGCGTGGCCGCCGACACGCCGATGCCTCTCGGGCATCCGGCGGGGTTCGAGCCGGGTCTGGGCTACCCGCTGGGTGAGTTGGGGGACTATCTGAGAATGCACCCCGACCGGCGCGGGGCGGTGGAAGACGTACTTTCTGTGCTCGACCCCTTGGGCCGGGCGTCCTCCGTCGACGCACCCGTGCTGTTGAGCGTGGGCCGCTTCGACCGGAGCGTCTGCCCATTGGCCTTCGGCGAAGAGCTTGCCGGGCGAATACCGGACTGCGACCTGCGCCTTTACGACGGCGCCGCCGAGGGCGGCGGCCACGAACATGCTCTGGTCCGCACCGCCTGGCTGGCGGAACGGCTGGGCGTCGAACTCCCTGGGTAACTTTCCGGGCAACTTTCGAGGTAGATGACGACCGACATGGAGCAATTAAGACAACAATTATCCGCTTTGGTCCAGAAAATCGCGTCGGTGGTGGAGCGTCTTTGACCTCGCCTCGAAGGAAAACACGATAGCGGCCCTGGAAAAGGAGGCTGCCGACCCCGACTTCTGGAACGACCACCAGACGGCCCAGCGCCACATGCAGACCCTGGGCCGGTTGAAGGACACCGTGGCCCTGTGGCGTGACCTTGAGTCCCGCGGCCGCAATCTGCTGGAACTAACCGAGCTGGCGATGGCGGAGGACGACCTCTCCCTCGAAGACCAGCTCGAAGCGGAGACCGGCGAGCTTTCCAGGCTGTTGGCCCGCGAGGAAATAAACCTCACGCTGTCCGGTCCCTACGACCACCGTCCGGCTATCGTTTCCATCCACGCCGGCGCCGGGGGCACCGACTCCCAGGACTGGGCCGAGATTCTGCTGGCCATGTACACCCGCTGGGCCGAGACTGGGCGACGGCCGGTGGAGGTGCTGGACCTGTCATACGGCGACGAAGCGGGGCTGAGAAGCGGTGTCCTGGAGGTCGGCGGCGCCCACGCCTACGGCTCCCTGACCGCCGAGCAGGGCGTCCACCGTCTGGTGCGCCTGTCGCCCTACGACCCGAACCGCCTGCGCCATACTTCCTTCGCCAGGGTCGAAGTCCTCCCCACAGCCGAGGAGGAGGCCGACCTGATCATCCGCGCCGAGGACCTCAAGATGGACACGTTTCGTTCCAGCGGCCCCGGCGGCCAGAACGTGCAGAAGGTGGCGTCGGCGGTGCGGCTCACCCACCTGCCCACCGGAATCGTCGTGTCCTGCCAGACCGAGCGTTCCCAGCACCAAAACCGGGAGTACGCGATGCGCATCCTCCGGGCAAGGCTGCTGAAACGGCAAAACGACGAGCGGGCCGAGGAGATAGAGAGGCTGCGAGGTGAGCGCGTGAACGCCGAATGGGGGAACCAGATACGGAGCTACGTACTCCACCCGTACAAGTCGGTGAAGGACCACCGGACGAATCTACAGAGCACGAACCCGGACGCGGTGCTAAACGGGGCTATCGATCCGTTCATCGAGGCGTACCTGATTTCCCGCTTGGGGAAGACCGGGACCTAGCAGTTGCCCAGCAGGTGGCCCATCCGGCGCTTCTTGGTGGTCAGGTAGCGCCGGTTCTCGTCGGTGACGGTGGCTTCCAGGGGCAGGCGGTCGACAATCTCAAGGCCGAAGCCGGAAAGCCCCATCATCTTGCGCGGGTTGTTGGTTAGCATTCGCAGCTTGGACACGCCGAGGTCCAGCAGAATCTGGGCCCCCGCCTCATAGTGGCGCATGTCCGGCTCGAACCCCAGCGTCTGGTTCGCTTCGATGGTGTCCAGTCCGGTGTCTTGCAACGAATAGGCCTTGATCTTGTTGTGCAGGCCGATGCCCCGGCCCTCCTGCCGCATGTAGAGGAGAACGCCGGAGCCTTCTTTGGACAGAGCTTCCAACGCCAGTTCTACCTGCTCGCCGCAGTCGCATCGCAGGCTTCGGAACACGTCGCCCGTCAAGCACTCGCTGTGTATTCGCACCATCACCGGCTCCTGCTCGGTCCAGTCGCCGATGGTCAGCGCGATATGCTCGCCGTTGTCAAGGAAGCTACGGTAGGCGATGGCCCTGAACTCGCCGTACCGGGTGGGCAGCCGGGTCTCGGCCACTCGCTCGATAAGACGCTCGTGCCGACGGCGGTGGGCGATGATCTGGGCGATACTGAGAATCTTTAGGCCGTGTTCCTCGGCGAATTCTTCCAGCGTGGGCAGCCGGGACATGGTCCCGTCCTCGTCCATGATTTCACAGACGATGCCCGCCGGGTACATACCGGCCAGGTTGCAAAGGTCGACGATGGCCTCGGTATGCCCGGCGCGGACCAAGACGCCGCCGGGGTGGTAACGCAACGGGAACAGATGACCGGGGCGGGTGAAGTCTTCCGGCTGCACCTCCGGGTCGATCATCGCCTTCACGGTGGCGGCCCGGTCGAAGGCGGATATGCCGGTGGTGGTGTCCTTCTTGTAGTCCACGGAAATGGTGAACGCCGTCTGCTCCTTGATGGAGCCGTTGGCCGCCACCATTAGCGGTATTTGGAGCTCGTCCAGCCGTTCTCCGATCATCGGCATACAGAGGAGCCCGCGAGCGTACTTCACAATGAAGTTGATGGCTTCCGGTGTCACCGTCTCGGCGGGCATCACCAGGTCGCCCTCGTTCTCACGGTCCTCGTCGTCCACTACGACCAAGAGCTTGCCGGCTTTTAGATCTTCTAAAGCCTCATCCAGACTACACAGAGGCATCGCTCAATCCTTCTCGCGCGCTAGGCTCGATGGCCCTTTCGTGGCGTTCCGGGAACTCACCGGGACAGAAGGTTCTCCACGTACTTGGCCAGGATATCCGCTTCCAAGTTTACCCTGTTCCCCGCTGATAGTTGGCTCAGATTAGTATTATGCAGGGTGTATGGTATCACAGCAAGGGTAAAGGATGAAGTGCCTCTTTTTACCACGGTCAAACTTATGCCGTCAACCGCGACGAAACCCTTCTCCACAATGTACGGCATCAGGCGCTTGGGAGCACGGACGCGAAAGATTATCGAGTCCCCCTCGTCCTTTGTGGACATAATCCTGCCGGTGCCGTCAACGTGACCCTGCACGATGTGGCCGCCCAGCCGGTCGCTCACGCCCAGCGCCCTTTCCAGATTCACCGGCCCGCCCTCGGCCAGGTCACCCAGCGAGGTGCGGCGCATGGTCTCCGGCGACAGGTCTACGGAGAATTCCCCTTCCTCTTGGGAGACCACGGTGAGGCAGGCCCCGTTGACCGCCACGCTGTCGCCCAGCTTCAAGTCTTCCAAGACTTTGATCGCTTGGACCGTCATGCCGTTTTCGCTAATCCGGGCTACCGAACCCACTTCTTCAACGATTCCGGTAAACAATGCTCCTCGCTCCGGTAAGTTTAATGAGACCATCTCTAGCAGGTCCGCCGCGGGTATCCGGTGAGAAGCCAGTCGGGGCCGGTCGGTTGCATGGTAGCGGGCTCCAACCGCAGGGCCGCGCTCATTGACGACGCTCCGAGTCCGCCGACGGGCGAGGCTGCCGCCGAGCCGCCGATGATGACCGGCGCGATGAACGCCTGCACCTTGTCCACCATTCCCGCGTCGAAGAACGAACCCAAGACCGCGCCGCCTCCTTCGACGATGAGCGACACCACTCCCTGCGCTCCCAGGTGAGCCGCCGCGTCGGCGACGTCCACCCGGCCTTCCGGAGTAGCCCCCACCGTCACTACCCGGGCGCCTGCTTGCTCCAAACGCCGCACGTCGTCAAGCCGGGCCGCGCCAGTGGTGTAGATAAACGTGCGCCCCGGCTGCTTCAGAAGTTGCGCCTCGCCGGGAGTCCGGCAGCGGCTGTCCAGGACCGCGCGCACCGGCTGCCGTTGCAAGGGACGGCCGTTTTCGTCGCGGGCGGTGAGGGCCGGGTCGTCGGCCAGGACGGTGTTGACCCCCACCAGAATACCGTCATGCTCGCGGCGCATCTTTTGCACTAGGCCGCGGGCTTCCGGCCCAGTCACCCACTTCGAGTCGCCGGTGCGGGTGGCGATCTTGCCGTCCAGGCTCGCGGCGAACTTGGCAATCACGAAGGGCAGTCCGGTGTTGATATGCTTGGCGAAGGCTTCGTACAGTTCTTCGGTCTCAGGCAATCCTTCCCGCACGACTTCGAGTCCGGCGGCGTTCAGCTCGGCGATTCCCCGGCCGGAAACCGCCGGGTTGGGGTCTTCGCAAGCCACGACCACCTTGCTGATGCCCGCGTC
Source organism: Dehalococcoidia bacterium (assembly GCA_965197575.1). Taxonomy (GTDB): domain Bacteria; phylum Chloroflexota; class Dehalococcoidia; order Lucifugimonadales; family UBA3495; genus VXOI01. The sequence goes on along the minus strand of OZ240214.1, from coordinate 1,756,337 downwards.
GATTATGGCCCCGGTGCATGGCGGGGTACGGCCCCAGTTGCAGCACGGCTCCAGCGTAACATACAGCGTGGCCCCCCGCGCCGATTCGCCCGCCTCAGCCAGGGCGCCCACTTCGGCGTGGGCCTGCCCCGGAGGCTGGGTCGCCCCCCGGCCCACCACGCGCCCATCCTTCACCACCACCGCGCCCACGGCGGGGTTGGGGCTGGTGGTCCCCAAGACCGAGCGAGCCATTTCAAGCGCGGCTTGCAGGTAGGTCACAGGGCCGTCGCTCCTTCGGCGAGTCTAGGCGGCGAGTCCAGTCGGCTGGTCAAGGGCGGGCCACATTCCTTCCGGCGAACGGGCCGGTCAGCCAGCACTGCGCCGGCTTGGGTCGAAGTCTTGGGAAACCCGGCTGGGCGTCGGGCCGGTCTGCCCCTGGTACTTGCTGCCCAACTCCGGCGAGCCGTACAGCCGGTCGGCCGGGGTGGTGAGCCGCAGGTAGGAAATCTGGCCAATCTTCATCCCGTAGTAGAGGGTTATGGGCAGCCGCGCCAGGTTGCTCAGTTCCAGCGTCAAGTGGCCCTTCCAACCGGGATCGACGAAACCGGCGGTGGAGTGGATGACCAGCCCGATGCGTCCCAGGCTGCTCTTGCCCTCCAGGCGGGCCACCAGGTCGTCGGGTAGCTCGATGTGCTCCAGGGTGCTGCCGAGGGCGAACTCGCCTGGGTGGAGCATAAATGGGGTCTCGTCGCTGATCTCGACAACTTGGGTCAGGTCTTCCTGTCCCTGCTTGACGTCGATATAGGGCGTGCGCGAGTTGGCGAACACCAGCAACTTGCGGTCCAGCCGAAGGTCGACGCTGGCGGGCTGGATGTCGGCCGGGTCCAAGGGAGAAATGACGATCCGGCCCTTGTCCAACTCCTCTTTGATCGTCCGATCGCTCAAGACCATGTTGCAGTTTAACCTTCCGCCTCCTCGATCTCAAACACGCCCTGCACCATGACCACCACGTCCAACCCGCCGGGCTGTATGCTGGTCAACGACTCTTGGGCGGCGAAGGCATACGCCGCCCGCGCCCGTTCGTACTGGCCGGCGGAGGGTTCGAACTCGGTCAGGTAGACCAGCGGGCCCAGCCCCACTCCGGCCAACTCGGCCAGGCTGACGGCCTTGGCTTGCATATCGGCAACGGCGGCGGCGCGGGCTTCGTCCTCTAACGCCGCTGAGTCCTCTATCGAAAAGTTGATGCCGTTGATGCGCACGATGTCCCCGGCGGCCTCGATGACGCCGTCGATGACCTCTCCCACGGTGTCCAGGTCGCGGACCTTGACGTCGAGCTGATTGTTGACCTGGTAGCCGCGCAACACCTGCTTGTGGGACCTGGTGCACTGGGTACCCGGGGACGGCTCGCCCGACTCCGAAGGTTCTACGGAATCGCCTTCCTCGTCCACGCACTCGGTGACTTCCACATAGTCGTAGCGCGGGCCGATCCTGTAGTGACGGGTCTGAAGGTCCTCCGGGGCGATCTCCCTTTCCGTCAGCGCCTCGCGGATGGCCTTAATGCCCCCTGCCGCGGTGGTCCGGGCCTCGGCGGCGCTGTCGGCGAGTGTCTCCACGCCCAGGTTCAGAACGGCCAGGTCGGGCGCCCCGGTGGCGGTTCCCGTTCCGGTAACCCAGATGCCGCGCCTGTCGTTATCGCCGTCCTGGGCGAAAACGGGCGCGCTGTCGCCGGCGGCCAGCAGCAACGCCAAGGCCGCTGCCGAAATGACTAGCAGAAACGTCTTTCGTGGCAAGGCGAGGGTCATTTTCTACTCCAAAGCCAGGACTCTTGGCGGGACCGCCCGGCGGGAGGGTCAGCCCTGGAAGTTGACCCGGCCGTCCAGCAGGGCGCGGGCCATGACGAACTTATGGATTTCCGAGGTGCCGCCGCCGATGCGGGCGTGGCGCAGCAGATGGTACCAGTGGGGGATGGGCATGTCCAGGGTCTCGCCGATGCCGCCGAACACCTGCATGATCTTGTCGATGCTGCGGCAGCCCCACTCCCCGGCGCAATACTTGATCATTGAAGCCTCGACGCGCACGTCCTCGCCGTTGTCGGCCCGCATCGCCGTCTCGCGGGTGGTCGCCCGCAGCGTCATGATGTCGATGTAAACGTCGGTGAGCATCCATTGGATAGCCTGCCGGTCGGAGATGGGCCGCCCGTAGGTGATCCGCTGCTTGGACCAGTCGATGGCCATGTCGAGGGCCCGGCTGAGAATGCCGATGGCCATCGAACCCCGCAAGAGGCGGTCGTGGTGCACCAGCCACTGCTGGCCCAGCGTGAAGCCCCGGCCCACCTCGCCCAGCACCTTGGTCTGGGGCACCCGCACGTTGTTAAGGTGGACCAAGTGCTGCTGTGACTTGGTGGGATTGGTCCAGATGCGGATGGGATCGAAGCTGAGCCCGGGGCTGGGGTTGTCGACAATGAACATGGTGATGCCGCCGCGCTGCCGCAGCTCCGGGTCGGTGACGGCCTGCACCAGGATGTAATCGGCGGTGGCCGCCCCCGAGATGAACATCTTGGTGCCGTTGATCACCCAGTCGTCCCCGTCCGGCATGGCGCGGGACTGCATCATTCCGCCGGGGTCCGAGCCGGCCTGCGGCTCGGTCTGGGCGAAAGCATAGTGCAAGTCGCCCTGAATCGACGGCAGCAGGTATTCCCGCTCCTGCTCCGGTGTGCAGGAGCCGAACATCATCATCGGCACTGGCGACGTGGGCAACTGAACGATGCTCTTGTGGACCTCTTCGTCCAACACCACATGGCCCAAAGCGCCCATTCCGCTTCCACCGTATTCCGCGGGCACGAAGGAGGTGTAAATGCCGGTCTCCTTGGAAATCCGGTTCAACCGCCCCCAATTCTCCTTGCCCAGGGTGCCTACGATCCCTTGGAGTGCTTCCGCGATTCCGCGGGGCGCACCCTCATCTTCGACCCCGTCCAGGGTTGGATTGGCCAGGTATTCGGCCTCCAGGGGCACGCATTCGTCGGTGACAATTTGGCGGATAGTCTGCTTGAGAGCTTCCAGTTCCGGGGGCAGACCGGCTTCCACGGCTTGCATGGGTTGACCTCCAAAAAAACGGGGCACGGTTTACGTGCCCTGATAGTACCACGGGGCGTTGTCGCGCGGTGGCAACGGTCTAATGGAATGGGCAGACCCACTTGAACGACTGGACCGCAAGGTTTTCGTCGTCGGGGTCCTCATCCACCGTGCCTCCGGCCAGGGCGGTGGACGCCGCACCGGGCCGGTCGCTGCTGACGTCACTCACGGCGGCAAGCCCGGTGGCAACCACTGAGAGCACCAGCAATACGATGACGGCTGCGGCGATAAGCTTGTTCTTCAAAACCGTTGGCCCGATGAATCGATTTCTAAATCAACCCGGTAATGATTACCGAAAGAATGGTCAGGCCAGACCCAAAGAATAACGAGAGTTCCATGCGGTCAAATAACTGGTGGGTCCTTCGGATATCCGGATCGAGGGAGCGCAGGTATTCCCTGTAGTCTTTCCTGAGAAGCCTCATGTGTTCCCAAGGGTCATTATTCCCCCAAATCTGAGATGATACCTATGCGATTGTCCTTCCAGGCGTTTAGCCGTGTCAACCCGTGCGTGTCAACCCATGTTAGAATATGGCCCGGATTTCTTGCCTGCCCAAACACCTTCGCCAATGCAATACCGAGACCTGCCCAGCGTCGACAGAATCCTGGCCTTTCCCGAGGTGGCCGAAGCCACCCGGTCGTTCAGCCGCGACTGGGTGGTCGGCTTGGTGCGGCTGGAGTTGGACCAAGCCCGACAGCGCATCCGCGAGGGCAACGGGCCTTCCGGGCCGTCTGAGATCGCCGAAAGGGTGTGCCGCCGGGTCCAGGCGGCCGTGCGGTCCGAGCCGCGCCGGGTCATCAACGCCACCGGGGTGATCATCCACACTAACCTGGGCCGGGCCCCGCTGAGCCGGGCGGCAATAAAGGCTGCCGAGGAAGCAGCCCAGGGTTACTCCAACCTCGAATTCGACCTTGATTCGGGACGAAGGGGCTCCCGGCAGGCCCAACTGCAATCGCTGGTGCGCCAATTGACCGGGGCCGAGTCGGCCTTGGTGGTGAACAACAACGCCTCCGCCGTGCTGCTGGGGCTGTCGGCCTTGGCGGTGGGCCGGGAGGTGATCGTTTCCCGGGCCGAGGCCGTGGAGATCGGCGGCGGGTTCCGCGTGCCCGACGTCCTGCGCCAAAGTGGCTGCACCCTTGTGGACGTCGGCACTACCAACCGCACCTACCTGCGAGACTACGAGGACGCGGCCACCGGGAATACCGCCGCGTTTTTGAAGGTCCACGCCAGCAACTTCCGGGTCGAGGGGTTCACCGCCGAAGTTGCGGCGGGAGACCTGGCTGGCTTGGGCGAAAGGCTGGGCGTGGCGGTGTTGCACGATGTGGGCAGCGGCAGCCTGTTGCTCACGGAGAAATACGGGTTGGCCCACGAGCCGATGCCTCAAGAGAGCATCCAGGCCGGCATGGGGCTGGTGTTCTTCTCGGGCGACAAGCTCTTGGGCGGACCGCAGGCAGGGATCATCGCAGGCAAAGCCGGATTGGTCGACCGGCTGGCCCGCCACCCCCTCGCCCGCGCCGTCCGCATCGACAAACTGAGCTTGGCCAGCCTGACCGCCACGCTGGCCCACTACGCGCGCGGCGAGGCGGAGCGGGAAATACCGGTCTGGCGAATGGTCTCCACGACCGCGGAATCCCTCAAAAAGCGGGCCTCCTCCTGGCGAGAGGCTCTTCAAGGGCCGTATGCCATTGAAGAGGCCCGGTCGGCGGTGGGCGGCGGGAGCCTCCCCGGAGAGACGCTGCCGACCTGGGTGCTGGCCTTGGACGCTTCCGGGTTCGGGGATGGCGCCGAGGGAGTGATGCGGCGTCTGCGTCAAAACACCCCGCCGGTGGTGGCCCGCATCGAGGACGAACGGGTGCTGTTTGACCCTCGCACCGTGGACCCGGAGGACGACCCGGCGCTGTTGCGGGCCTTGGCGGAGGCGCTATGACCGACTATCTGTTGGTCCACGGAGCCGGTCAAGGGGCCTGGGTCTGGGGGCGGGTCTGGGGCTACATGACTGCCCCGGAGGAACATCCGCCGACCCTTCACAAGACCCGGCGGGCCAATCACGTCTATCCCATGGACCTGCCCGGCCACGGGGCCGACGCGGGCGGAGACACCTCCGGCGTGCGCCTGGACGATTGCGTCGAGGCCATCGCCAGGACCGTGGAGCGGGAAGGGCTGAAGGACCTGGTGTTGGTCGGGCACGGGTTCGGGGGCAGTCTGGTGTTCCAGGCCGCCCAGCTTCTCCCCCAGCCGCCGAAGCGGGTCGTGCTGGTGGGGGGCATCGTGCCCGCGGGCCAGCGCAGCCTGATCAGCGTCTGCTCCCGGCCCATCCGCACCGGCTTCGGACTGCTCTCGTTCCTCAGCGCTCTCTCGCGCCGGGAGGTCAAGGTGCCGCGGCCGGTCATAGACCGCTACCTGTGCAATACCATGGACCCGATGGAAATCGTGCAGATGATCGGCTTCATGGGAGCGCTGCCGACGCGGGTCCTGAACTCCAGGCTCGTTCTGGAGGAGGACGGGCTGCCCTGCCCCCTGACCTACGTGGTGCTGACCCAGAACAGACTGGTTTCACCCGAATCGCAGCGCCGCATCGCGGCCCGTTGCGACAGCGAAGAGACGCTGGAAATAGAAGCCTGCCACGAAGTTATGTGGCAACATCCCAAGGAACTGGCTGACCTGTTGTTGCGTTACGCCTAGCGCCCCTACGGCATTGACGGGTCGGTACGGGATCGAAGGGCGGCCGCCATCACGAAAAAGGAATGGGCCGGGAATTCCCGGCCCATTCGCATTTGGCCATTCGCCGTTGGCCTAGTGGTGATGGCCGTGGTCGTCGTGGTGTTCTTCCTCTTCCGGAGTGATCAGCGAGTAGGTGGTGAGGATCATCGAGGCGACGCTGGCCGCGTTCTCCAGCGCCGACCGCGACACCTTGGTCGAGTCGATGATTCCTCGTTCCACCAGGTCGGTGTACTCGTTGCGCAGCGCGTCGAAGCCGAAGTTCTGCGCCGGGTTGTTCCGCACTTCGTTCACGACCACCGCCGGCTCCTGCCCGGAGTTGGCGGCGATGATGCGCATCGGCTCTTGCAGGGCTTCCCGGAGGATCGGCTTGGCCACCGCCTCGTCGCCGTTCAGGTTGACCTGTTCCAAGGCCGACAACGCCCGGATGTAGGCTACTCCGCCGCCCGGTACGATGCCTTCTTCCACCGCCGCCCGCGTGGCCGAGAGGGCGTCCTCGACGCGGGACTTGCGGTTCTTCAACTCCGGCTCGGTGGGTGCGCCGACCTTCACCACGGCGACCCCGCCGGAGAGCTTGGCCAGCCGCTCCTGTAGTTTTTCCTTGTCGTACTCGGAGGTGGTCTCTTCGATCTGAACGCTGATCTGCTCGCCCCGGCCCTTGATCATGTCGGGGTCGCCCCGGCCCTCGATGAGAGTGGTGCGGTCCTTGGTGGTCTCGACGCGCCGGGCTTGGCCCAAGTCGGCGATGGTCGCTTGGTCGAGACGGCGGCCCCGCTCCTCGGACACCACCTGCGCCCCGGTCAGGATGGCGATGTCTTCCAGCATGGCCTTGCGCCGGTCGCCGAAGCCGGGGGCCTTGACGGCCAGGCAGTTCAGCGTGCCGCGCAGTTTGTTGACCACCAGCACCGCCAGGGCCTCACTCTCCACGTCCTCGGCGATGACCACCAGATTCCTGGTCACCCCCAGAACGCTCTCCAGCACCGGCACCAACTCGGCGGCCGACGAGATCTTCTTGTCGGTGACCAGGATGTGGGGGTTTTCGAGCACCGACTCCATCCGCTCCGGGTTGGTGACGAAGTAGGGGCTGATGTAGCCGCGGTCGAAGTTCATGCCCTCGACGTACTCGGTCTCCGACTCGATGCCCTTGCCTTCCTCGATGGTGACCACGCCGGCCGCCCCGACCCTGTCGAGCACGTCGGCCAGCATGTCGCCGACCTCGGCGTCGTTGGCGGAGATGGAGGCCACCTGCGCCATCTGGTCGCGGCCTTGCACCGGGGTGGAGAGGCTGGCCAACTCGGCCACCAGCGCGGTGACGGCCTTGTCGATGCCCCGCTTGATGGCCATGGGGTCGGAGCCGGCCGCCACGTTCTTCATGCCCTCGCGGACCATGACCTGGGCCAACACGGTGGCCGTGGTGGTGCCGTCGCCGGCCACGTCGTTGGTCTTGGAGGCGGCTTCCTTGATGAGCTGGGCGCCCATGTTCTCGAAGGACTCGGGCAGTTCGACCTCTTTGGCGATGGTCACGCCGTCGTTGGTGATCACCGGCGCGCCCCACTTCTTTTCGAGGGCCACGTTGTGCCCCTTGGGGCCCAGGGTGCGCTTTACGGCGTTGGAAACCATGTTGATGCCGGCTAGCAGGGCCTTTTGGGCCTCTTGGTCGCTGATAATGCTCTTGGCTGGCATTGCTCTTATCTCCTCAATTACCCGTGCGCGTGCGAACCTTAGTCGGCTGCTACGCGATCTTGGCCAGGATGTCGTTGCTCCCCAGCACCAGAAGCTCCTCGTCTTCGACCTGGATCTCCGTGCCGGCGTACTTGGAATAGATAACCGTGTCTCCGGGGGACACCTCGATCTCCACCCGCGCGCCGCTGTTCAGGACCCGGCCCGGCCCCACGGCGACGACCTCGCCCTTCTGCGGCCGCTGTCTGGCGGTATCGGGGAGGATGATTCCCCCGACAGTCATTTCGTCTTCCGTGGCCGGACGCACCACGACACGGTCGGACATGGGCTTCAAATCGGTGGCGGACTTGGCGCTGATGGTCATGGAGCCCTCCTAATTTTCGCAACGAACCAACATAAAGGATAAAACCGGGCCTGCCAGCGGTCAAGAGAGAGCTACCAGCGTAACAGGGTCTTTCGATTCTCGGGAAAAGTTCCCTCTCCCTCCAGGAGAGGGTTAGGGTGAGGCGTTCCCGAGGATGGAAAGTCCACCCAGGGCAGCCACAAGGGCTGCCCCTACGCTTGGGAGCGGGGTGTATGGTAGGGGCAACCCTCGTGGTTGCCCTGCGGGTTCGGCTATCGTCCGCCGAGAATCGAAAGACCCTGACCAGCGTAACTGTTCAGACTGGAGCGAGTTGGGGTTGGGAGAGGATAGAGTTCAGGGCATGGTATGGGTGGCGGCCCCGCAAGCGCCGTGTGCCGAACAAGGAAGCCAGAACGCTCCGATCCGGTTAGGGGGACCACCGCTGCCGGCACTTTGGGCAGCTGCGTTCCAGCGCCACGTGCTCAGTCACCGGCGTCCGCACCCGGGGTATCGATATCACCTGACGGCTTCCGCTCCTTGCCCCCCTCCCCTGGCGGCTTCTGCTGACCTTCCAACTCGGAGATTCGTGTTTCCAGAGCCTCAACATGGTCGAGGAGTTGACTAACCAACTGAATCAACTCCTCACGGGAGGCCGCAACTAAATTCACCTCCCGGTCCATGCTTATAGTCTACCCCTGACTTAGCCAGTCTGAACAGTTACCTCTGGACTCTCTCCAGGGCTATCGCATTTGGATTTCCGGAGGCCAATTGAGGGGCAAACTGTTGCTTCCGACCGCCGATTTTGAGTGATTAGGTCCCGCTATCATAGTATGTCAAGGCGAATAAACCCGAAAACACTGCCGGAAATTACAAATGGAGGCCCCTGGAGGCCCCGAAATTTTCTAATGCGATAGCCCTGGGACTCTCTCTTTGTCATTCGCGCTGTCATGCCGCATAATGGCGCGGTGCGCCCGGCGTCATACTGCCGGGCGATTTCAGGAGACTCGTATGCGCATCCTGCTTCTTGCCACCAACCGACACGACCGGCTGAACAGCCGGATGAACGCCCAGCCCATGCCCATCGGGCTGGCCTACATCGCGGGTCATCTCGACCCGGAACGGCATCAGGTCAAGGTCGTTGACCTCATGTTTGCCGACGACTACCTGGCCGAAGTCAAGAAAACCGTCCGCGAGTTCCAGCCCCACGTCGTGGGCATCTCCCTGCGCAACCTGAGCAATCACAGCTATCTAAATACAATGTGGGCCTTACCGATCACTAAAAACGTGATCGACACGGTGCGCGCCAACAGCAACGCCACCATAATCTGCGGCGGCCCGGCCTTCAGCATCCTCCCCCGGGAATGCTTCGAGTTCTTGGTCCCCGACTTGGGCGTGGCCGGCGACGCTGGCGAGACTTTCGCCGAGGTCTGCAACCGCCTTGAGGTGGGAGAACTCCCGGTCTACGACCTCCCCGGCGTGGTGTACGCCAAAGACGGCGGCGTCGTGTTGAACGAAGGCTTGTGCGTTTCGGCTTTCGCCAGCCGCCCCCGCCTGGAAGACCTCGAGATGGACAAGTACCGCAATGCCGGGTTCGGCATCGGCATACTGACCAAGCTGGGCAGCTTTTCCTACCCCACTCCGTCGTCCACGGCCCGGATGACCGAGGAGGACTTCCGGGTGATCCGTCCGATAGACGAGGTGGTGGCCGAGGTCAAGGAGCTATGGGAACGCTACCAGCTTCGCAAGGTCTTCTTCGTCGACAACGGCTTCAACTTCCCCCTCGACCATGCCAAGTCGTTGTGCAGCGCCCTCATCGAGGCCGATTTGGGCGTGCGCTGGAACACCTGCTTAGCCTCCTTCAACTGCGACGCCGAGTTGATTCGCCTGATGAAAGACGCGGGCTGCGCCCTGGTGCTGATGGGCAACCGCGCTGGCGACCCCCACGGCGGCACCGGGTCGCTGGAAGAGCAGATGGAGGCGCAACTGGAAGTACCCCGCCTGTGCGAAGAGGGGGGCCTTCACTACACCATCGCCCGCACCTTCGGCGAACCGGGCGACACCAGGGAGACGGTGGAGCAAAAGCTGGACTTCCTGCGCCGCATCAACCCCGCCCTCGCCAACCTTCGCGTCGGCGTCAGCATCATGCCGGGTACCGACGTAGCCGCCAGGGCCCTGGAAGAGGGCCTGATCTCCGACGAGAGCGAACTGATCAAGCCGACGTTCTACGTCGCCGAGGAAGTCCGTGACTGGATCGTGCCCTACCTGGAAGAGCAGGCCGCCGGGAACCCGCGCTGGAACCTCTCATAGCCGGAGGGCGCGGAGGCTTTTCAGGCTGACGCGCGAACTGCGCCGGAGTCGGCGGCCACCGCCGTTTCCATCGCCCGGATGGCCACCTCTATCTGGGCGTCGTCCGGCTGGCGCGTGGTGAGGCGTTGCAGCCACAGGCCCGGCGCGGCCAAGGCCTGGCCGATGAGCGAACGCGGATGCTGCCCGCTGAACCGGATGATCTCGTAGCTCACCGCCGCGATCGCTGGCAGCAGCAGGACCCGGGACGCGATGCGCCACCACCACGACAGTTCCAGCAGGGAGAACGCTACAAACACCGCAACCGACACGAAGACCACCGTCAGCAGAAATGCCGTGCCGCAGCGGGGGTGAGGCGTGCCGAACCGGCGCACGTTATCCACGTTCAGCGGCAGGCCAGCCTCGTAGGCGTGCACCGTCATGTGCTCCGCGCCGTGGTAGGCGTAAACGCGGCGGATGTCGGGCATCAGGCTGATCACCGAGACGTAACCGACCAGTATCGCCAGGCGTACCGCGCCCTCCACTATCTCGCTGGCCAGGCCGCTGCCCAAGACCGGTTCCAGCAGACGGACGACGCCAATGGGAAGCAGGAAGAACAGCCCGATGCCGAACAGCAGGGAGATGAACAGGGTCGAGGCCATCGCCCAGCCGGGGATTCCCTCGGACGGCGTCTCTTCGCTCTTGGGCTTGGGTTCGGCGGCGGCGAGGTCGGCGGAGATTTGGAGCGATTTCACGCCCAGCACCAGCGTTTCGACCAAGGCGAGGAATCCCCGCACCAGCGGCCAGCGGCGCAGGCGTCCGTTGTAGATCGGGTTAAGGCTTTCCCGGCGTTCGTCGATGCTGCCGTCCGGACGGCGCACCGCCAACGCAAAGAAGTAGCGGCCACGGATCATCACCCCTTCGATGACCGCTTGGCCGCCGTACAAGTGGGTGGGTTGATTGGCCAAGGGGGCGACTATTGCAGGTTGTAACGCCGTCGCATCCGCTCAATGCGGCCCTGGGTGTCAACGATCCGCTGCTCCCCGGTGTAGAAGGGGTGACACTTGCTGCACACCTCTACCCGCAGGGTCGGCTTGGTCGCGCCAGTGTTGAACACGTTGCCGCAGGAGCAGGTGACGGTGGCGTTAAAAAATCTGGGGTGAATCTCAGCCTTCATGGCAAAAACCTGTCTGTGATGTCCTGTTTATGCTTGTTCTATCTACGCTGGGGACTATGCTTGCTACGCTGGGGACTATGCTTGCTCGTGGGCTTGTTCCCGGGGATACACACTGACGCGGCGGCGGCCCTTGGCGGCCCACTCGTACTTTACCTCGCCGTCGGTCATGGCGAAGAGGGTATAGTCGCGGCCCAAGCCGACGTTCGTGCCGGCGCGGATGCGGGTGCCCCGCTGGCGCACCAAGATGGACCCGCTGGTCACGCGCTGACCGCCGAAGCACTTGACGCCGAGCCGCTTGGGGTTGCTGTCGCGGCCGTTGTTGGTGCTGCCGCCTGCTTTCTTATGGGCCATTAAGCCTCACCTGCCTTGCGGTCGGATCGCCCGCCTAAGAGCCATCGACCTGGATGTCCTGTATCAATACCCTGGTGTATGGCTGTCGGTGGCCTCTCTTGCGCCGGTAGCGGGTCTTGGCCTTGTACTTGAAGACCATCAGCTTGCGGTCCTTGTAATGGGACTGCACCTGCGCGACGACCTTGGCCCCTGGCACGTGGGGCGACCCGACGGTCAACTCGCCGTCGTCCGAGACCGCCAGAACCTCCCCGAATTCGGCCAACGAGTCGACCGGGTCGGGGAGCATTTCGACATCGATAGTATCGCCGGGCCGCACCCGGTACTGTTTGCCGCCTGTTTTGAATACTGCGTAATCCATAACTTCCTCGGCTAAACATACTAGGTCAGCCCCGCCCTGCTGTCAAGGAGCAACTGTCAGCGGGGTGTGACTGAAAGTGGTTGGGAAAGGGAGTTTACAAAGTAGGCCAGGATTGGCAGTCTGCTGATAAATGGAAACAATAATGCGGATGGAGGGGTGATGCAGCGGATAATGCAGGAGATTATGGAACGAGCCATTGGGGAGATGCGGGAAGCCCTGGCCCAGGAAGTGGACGAAGGGGAAGCTGGGCATTGGGACCCGGACGCTTGGGAGGAAGAGGTTATCCAGTTCACCCGGCAAATGGGCCGGCAGATGATGCAAACCTGGGCTGAGGTGAAGGCTGAGCAAGCAAAAGCTCAGGACCCTTTTGTCCCGGCTGCGGGGGAAGGCGGCACCTGCACCGGTGGCAACCCCTGGCGTGGTTAAGCCTCTTCGGACGGATTGAAGTGCAAGCCCCCCTATCTGCGTTGCCCCCAAGAGCCTCCGCCGGCGGTGGGCCACCGGCCTTTCCAAGAGTTGACCGGATTGCGGGGTCGAGGCAAGTCATTGGCCTTGCAACGGGCCTTAAGCGACTTTGGGGCGGAAAGGTCCTTTGAGCGGGCCAGCCGGCAACTGAAGGAACACTACGGCGTCCGGTTGCACCGCAGCAGTGTCCGGGAAGTGGTGTTGCAACAAGCGGAAAGAGCTGGCGGATTTGTGGAGCGGGAGGAGCGGGAGGCTATTGCCAGCTACGAGGGGCAGCGCAGCCACCGGCCTGGGCCGCCGTGGCTGATCGTGGAGACCGATGGCAGCATGGTGCGCACTGGGAAGCTGGAGCCCGGCCCGGCGGGTGGAGTGAGTCTTGGGGGGCGTCCCAAACGGGTCAGAAAGACCCAGTGGCGGGAAGTGCGGCTGAGCCTGGTGGAGACGTTGGGCGGAGGGGAACGGCGCTACGCCGCGGCTATGGGCCCTCCCCAACGGACGGGAGAGCAGATGTTTGCCCTGGCGCTCCAGCAGGGGTATGGGGACGGCACTTGGGTGCATGGCGTGGGAGACGGGGCGCCCTGGATTGCGCAGCAGGTGGCGCCGGTCTTCCCCAGGCAGCGCTTTTTGCTGGACCGCTACCATCTTTTGGAACACCTGCATGAGGGGGCGTCTGCCCTGTCGCCGGGCGACGCCGCAGCGGCCAGGGCTTGGGCCGGAGTGCAGGCGAGCCGCATTGACCAGGGCGAGGTGGCCGGGGTGGTAGCCGAATGCCGGAGCCGGTCGGGAGCAAACGCCGGGCATCCGCTGCACCGGCTGGCGGGATACCTGGAGAACCGGCAGGGACAACTGGATTACGCCGCCGCCCGCCGGGAAGGTCTGCCCATCGGCAGCGGTGCGGTGGAAGGAGGGCATCGCCCGGTGATTCAAGATCGGTTGAAGTTGCCCGGCGCATGGTGGAAGGAGGAGACGGTGAACCCTATGCTGGCCTTGCGGTCCCTGCGAGCCAACAACCGGTGGGAAGCCTTTTGGAACTGATACCAACGACTTCTAGTCACACCCCTGTCAGCGTAACTGTTCAGACTGGCTAAGCCGCCAGGACGATTGCAAAGTCAGAAGGGTTGACCGCAGAGGCGGGCGATGGTCTGCGTTGGGCGGAAGGCGCAGGTCTTGGCTCGCAGGGGCATGGACATCCGGAGGGGAAACCATTCCTCCAGGCGCAGGGCGTTGAGCGCGGTGTTGACCAGGGTGGCATATACCTCTCCCAGTCCCGGACGGCGCAACGTGTGGACGTCCTCATCCCAACTGCGGTCCTTCACGTGGCGCAGGCTGTTCTCAACCCTCCAGTGGTTGCGGAACCCTCGAAGCAGTTCCTTTGGTCCGCACCGCCGGGAACTCAGGCTGGTCAGCGGATACCAGCGCTCCCGGCTCACCTCCCCGGCGGCTATGTCCACCGCCTCCTTCTCCACCATCACCCCCTGCCTCGCTCCGGGAAAGCCCAACTCATCCCGGATATAGCCGGCCAGCGCCGCACCGGTCCAGATGCGCCGCCTCTCGATCACACCCGCTTTTTTCCCACGGTCTCCGCCTCAGGCTCACCCGGTTCCTCCACGGCAAACCCGTCCGCCAATGCCGCCAGCGCCTCGGGCCGGTTCCCCTTGATACGCGCCAGGCAGTCCCGTCCGTGGCTGACTATGGCCTGGCACAGGTCCCGCTCCGCGTACAGGGCGTCCCTGCTCAGCAGTCTCAGGCCGGGATAGCGCTCGAACAGTTGGGCCAACTGTTCCCGCAACACCCCGGGTTCGTGCCGTTTCTCCGATGCCGGCCACTGGGCCAGACCCAACTTCAGGTCATGGGCCAGCACGTTCACCATCACCGGGGGATGGCCCTTGGCATCCTCGGACTGCTTGGCCCGCTTGCCGTCTGCCGGGGCGTTCACCTCCCGGTCCGCCATCACGCCAGCCACCCATCCGGTCAGGGCCCCTGGCAACTGCGCATAAGGGAACCCGGCCAGGGTGCGGGAGATAGCGGCGGCGTGGGGCGGATGGTTTCTGAGAAAACCCAGAGGCTCCTTCAGTGCCGGCCAGTGCATCCTGGCGAAGAGGGCGCTGTGGGCCATGGTGGTCTGGCCGCAGACCCAAGCCCGGCAGGGTCAGCCGCAGAATGGCCTGAAAGGGATGCCGGACTCCCCGGGCCCTCCTGGGATCCGGCGCCTGCTCCAAGCACTTGAATGGAGATTCCGCCGCTGCCATATCCACACACTCCCATAGCTCACTTCCCTATCTTTTAAACCTCCTTCCCCGACTTTGCAATCGTCCTGGCTAAGTCAGGGGTAGACTACAGGCATGGACCTGCCTGTGGATCTAAACTAAAGCCAAGGTGGGATGTGCATTTGGGGTGTGGCCGGAATCGCTCTGGGAAGCTTGCGCCAGCCCTTCCGCCTTGGATTGCAGGATGGTGCGGCAGCGGCGTTTGACCTCCTCCCTCCGGCTGGCCAGGGCATCGAGGAAGTTCCCGACCCTCTCCTGCACCCGGGACTTGGTCCCCAAGCACAGGTTCCCGGTCGCTTCCTCCCTCGCCCAGCCCCAGATGGCCTCATCGGCGTTGAAGTCCGGGCTGTAACCCGGCAGATTCATCAACCGCAGGCCCAGGCCCGGCGTCCGCAGATACTCCCTTACTGCCTCGCCGCGGTGCGCCGGGGCGTTGTCCCAGATCACGTTCAACGGCCCGGCTTGCCTCTCTCTCAATTGCCTCAGGAACATGGCCGATGTTCCTGAGTTGCTGTTCCCCTCCAGCTCCATCCACTCCACCTCACCGGTCTCCAGGCACACCGCCGAGTAGTAGCTGGCCTTCTCGCCATAGCGCGGGCTGCTCGAGTCCACCAGGCCGGGTTCTCCCTTCAGCACCCACTTGCCACGCAGTTCGGCGTCGGCACGGAAGTGGGCCTCGTCGGCAAAGAAGACCTTGGCCCCGGTCTGCCGGGCCTCCTCCCTCAAGGCCGCGTACTCCGCAACGAAGGCCTCCCTCCGGGACTCGTTCGCCTTGAGCAGGCGTTTCTTGGGACGCTTGAAGGCGAATCCCAAACGGTGCAGGCAACTGCTCCGGCTCAAGCTGACGCCGCAGCGCTCCGAGACATACTGCCGAACCACCTTCCAATACCAGTTGGCCAATTCAATACCCGACGTGGCTGGCGGTTGCTGCACCGCCCCTTTCAACTCCTCCTGCTGCGCCTGGTCCAGGGCGGGGGGGAACCACCGGTCTGCTCGAACATCAGGGCCGCCGGTCCTCCCTCGCCGAAGGCCGACGCCCATCGCCCGATGGTGTGCGGGTCCCGCTCCAGGGCCTCCGCCGTGGCTGCTGCCGTCCAGCCCTGGGCCAGCAGCAGCATGGCGTACCATCTCTCCCGCTCCCGGGGCGTGGGCGCCAGAATCATCCGCCTCCGCAAGTCCTTCACTCCCATCTGTCATTGTTCCAGAGACCGGTCTATCTCTCTCACGCCCATCACCTACCCCTCGCAACTCCTGAGACCAGCTAACCCAGTTCCCTCCCAAATTTACCCTATCCGTCTGCGCATTTCACCTTGGCTTTGGTTTAGATAGGGCCTCCCGCGAAGAGTTGATTGAATTCATTGGTCACCTCTTCAGCCATAATCAGGCGTTGGAAGCCCGAATCGCCGAGTTGGAAGGCCAGCAAAAGGCTCCAATAGAGGGCGTGAAGGAGCGGAAGCCGCCCTCCTGGGCCAAGGCCAACCGGCCGGACCGCCCCAAGAAGGAACGCAAGAAGCGGGCCCACGGCTTTGCCCGGCGGCGGGAGGATCCCACCCACCGGGTGGAGCACGCCACGGCCAGTTGTCCGGACTGCGGGATACCCCTGCCAGGCGGGAGGGTGCGCGGAAGCCGCCAGGTGATATCGATACCCCGGGTGCGGGTGACTGAGCACGTGGTGCTGGAACGCACTTGCCGGAAGTGCGGGCAGCGGTGGTCCCCTGAACCGGACTTGAGCGCCCTGGTGGCGGGGCGGCAACGGGTGGGAATCTCAGTGCAGCAGGAAGTATGCGTGCTCCGGGAGGAGTGCCGGCTTCCCGCCGGCTTCCCTATGGAGTGATTCAACGCTACCTGAAGTGGCGCTACAGACTGGGCCTCAGCGTGGGGGAACTGGTGGCTTTGGTGCGTGAAGCGGCCGGGCGCGGCCAGGAGGAGTACAACCAGTTGCAGCGGGAGATTCGAGCCAGTCCGGTGGTGTACGGGGACGAAACAGGCTGGCGGGAAGATGGCCGCAACGGGTATCTCTGGAGCTTGAGCACTCCGGAAGTGCGTTGCTTCCTCCGCCGGGCCAGCCGGGGAAGGCAGGCGATTGCGGAGGTGTTGGGAGATGAGTTTGAGGGCGTGCTGGTCAGTGACTTCTACGGCGCTTACAACGTGCATCAAGGGCTGCATCAGAGATGTTGGACCCACCTGCTGCGGGACATCCGCCAACTGAAGGAGAAATACCCCCAACACCAGGGACTGGCCGAATGGGCCCAACAGGTGCGGGAAGTATATGATCACGCTCAGGCCTATCCCGGCCCTGACCCGGGCCTGCCGGAAACGGTGCAGCACGCCCAGCGGGTGAAGCAACAACAGGTTCCAAGAGCAGCTATTGTCCATCTGCAAGCCTCACTTGGGCAGCGACGCGCCCATGAGCGTGCTGTGCCAGCGGGTGGAACGCTTTTTGCCGGAGTTGTTCACCTTCGTCGCTGACCCCCTGGTGAGCGCGGACAATAACGCGGCGGAGCGCAGCCTGCGTCCTGCGGTGGTAAGCCGGAAGATCAGCGGCGGGACCCGTTCACCGGAAGGGAGCACCACCAAGAGCGTTCTGGCTTCCTTGTTCGGCACTTGGCGCTTGCGAGGCCGCAACCCCTGCCATGCCCTGAACTCCATCCTCTCCCAACCCCAACTCGCCCTACTCTGAACAGTTACCTACCAGGGCTATCGCATTTGAGAAATTCTAGGCTTGTAATGGACATTGTTGGCATCTTTCAGGGGTATTTCTTGGCTCATCCACCGCTCCACCAAGAGATTCTGGCTGTCCGTCGCCCGATATTTGCGGTGGAATCCTGCATTCTGCCCTTCACTGGGGCTTCAAAATTTCTAATGCGATAGCCCTGAGAGAGCTACACAGGGCTATCGCATTAGAAATTTTCGGGGCCTCCATTTGTAATTTCCGGCGGTGTTTGCGGGTTTATTCGCCTTGACATACTATGCTAGTGGGACCTAATCACTCAAAATCGGCGGTCGGAAGCAACAGTTTGCCCCTCAATTGGCCTCCGGAAATCCAAATGCGATAGCCCTGACCGGAATCCCAGGGCAATTGCATTTGAGGTGGAGTGGGTAAAAGGTCTTTTCAGTAGTGGATAATTGGTAGGATCCGAGGAGTGTGGGGTCGGGTTGTGTGGAGGCAGTGGTGATGGGGACGCTGGTTGAGGAGTTGGAACCCTTGGAGGATCCCCGGCGCGGAAACGCCGGGCGTCATTCCCTGCATGACATTCTGGGCATTGCCTTGTGCACCGTGCTCTGTGGCGGAGAGACCTGTACCGACATGGCCCTCTTTGGCCAGTCCAAAAGGGAATTCCTGGAATCCTTCCTGCCGCTGCGCAATGGAATCCCCAGCCATGACACCTTCTCGAGGGTGTTCCGGGTCCTGGACCCGGAGGCGTTCCGGAAGTGGTTCCTGGGGTTCATGCGCCAGTTTGCCCAAGGCTGCGAGGGGGTGCTGGCCGTAGACGGCAAGACGCTGCGCCGCTCCTATGACCGGGCGGAGGCCGGGTCGCCCCTGCGCCTGGTCAGCGCTTGGGCCGCAGAGCAGCGCCTGGTGCTGGGACAACTGGCCGTGGACGGCAAGTCCAACGGGATAACCGCGGTGCCCAAGCTCCTGGAAATGCTGGCCCTGCCGGGAATGGTTGTCACTGCTGACGCCATGCACTGTCAGAGACAACTGTCCCGGCAGGTGCTGGAGCAGGGGGCGGACTACGTGCTGGCCCTTAAGGGCAATCAGGAATCCCTAAACGATGACGCCCGCCTGTTCCTGGACGGCCCGGACACGCCCCAGGTTCAGGCAACCCAGACGAACAAGGGACATGGGCGCATTGAGACCCGGGTAGCCAGCATAAGCGGCGATGTGGCCTGGTTGCAGGAGAGACACCAGTGGCCGGGCTTGGCGGCGGTGGGGAAGATAACCGCCAGCCGCCAGCAGGGAGGCCACCGCAGCGTCGAGAGCCGGTACTATCTGCTGAGCCAGGCATTCACGCCGGAGCGGTTCAACCACATCGTCCGGGAACGCTGGGGCATCGAGAACCGGCTGCACTGGGTCCTGGACGTGGTGTTCAACGAGGACCAGTCCCGAAACCGGAAGGAGCACTGCCCGGACAATCTGGCGTTGCTACGGAAGCTGGCGCTGAACCTGGCCCGGCTGGAACCCTCGAAAGGCTCCATCAGAGGGAAGCTGAAACGGGCCGGATGGGACAATGACTGCCTGGTCACAATCCTGTCCCAGTTCACCAAAATCCAAATGCGATAGCCCTGAGAGAGCTACTTTTCCCCAAACATGGATGAACAGGATACACAGGATTTAATTGGAAGTTCTGAGTACAAAGAAGAGAAGATATCCTGTTCATCCATGTTAGACTCGCCCCATGTCGACTCCCCACGAATTCGTTGCCGACCTGCACCTGCACTCCCGCTACGCCTACGCTTGCAGCAAAGACCTGACCCTGGACAATATCGCTGCCGCCGCTAAGACCAAGGGTATCGAGCTGCTGGCCACCGGCGACTTCACCCACCCCGGCTGGCTGGCGGAACTGGAAGAGAGGCTTGTTCCGGACGGCGACGGCGCGTTTCTCTACGGCGGCGTGCGGCTCGTGCTGGGCACGGAGATTAGCTGCGTCTACAGGCAGGGAGGCCGGGGCCGCCGTCTGCACGTTCTGCTATTCCTGCCGTCTCTCTACTCGGTGCGCCGCTTGAACTCGGTCCTGGAGCAACGGGGCGCCAAGCTGGCTGGCGACGGCCGTCCCACGATCAATATGTCCGCCCCCGATCTGACCTCGCTGGCGCTGGAGATCGATCCGCTGGCCATACTTATTCCCGCCCATCTCTGGACGCCCTGGTACGGCGCGCTGGGCTCCAAGTCCGGGTTCGACAGCCTGGAGGAGTGCTTCCGGGACATGGTGCCCCACATCGCGGCGGTCGAGACCGGCCTTTCCAGCGATCCGGCCATGAACTGGGCCGTGCCGGGCTTGGCGGGGAGGGCCATAGTGTCGTTTTCCGACGCCCACTCCTTGCCCAACCTGGCCCGCGAGGCGACGGTGTTCCGGGGCGAGCCTACTTATTCCGGCCTCAAAGCGGCCTTGGAGGGCAACCGGATCGCCTACACTGTGGAGTTCTATCCCGAAGAAGGAAAGTATCACTTCGACGGCCACCGCAATTGCGGCGTCAGCCAGTCGCCTACGGAGACGCGGCAGTCGGGCGAACGGTGTCCGGCCTGTGGGCGGGCGTTGACCGTGGGCGTGCTCCACCGGGTGGAGTCGATGTCCGGCCCGAACGCCGCGCCAAGCCCGGACGACGACGGTTTCGTCCGTAGCATAGAAGGCCGTCCCCCGTTCCTGCGGCTGTTGCCTTTGGCGGAACTGCTGGCCTCCGTCCTCGGCGTGGGACGGAAGAGCAAGAGGGTGCAAACGCAGTACGCCAGGCTGTGCCGGGAGTTGGGCAGCGAGCTAAACGTGCTGGCCCACGCGGGCCGGGCCGACTTGGAAGCCGTGGCCGGCGAGCAGGTGGCGCAGGCGGTGTTGAACGCCCGCACCGGGCGGGTGTCGGTAGAGCCGGGATTCGACGGCCAGTATGGGCGCGTTCGCGTCTGGGGGCAGGTCCAATCCTCGAATCCCACGTCTCCAACCGGCGATTCCTTGAGCCCACAAATGCGGTTCGTTATTTAGCTTTTCTTGTTGACAGCGATAATGTTCCCAACTACTATCTCCGCGTTGTGGCAACCTGCGCACCGCAATCGGTATCACTTCTGGTGTGCGGAGGAATTTGACGTATTGGAGGCGCTTTTCGATGCGAATTTCCTTGTTAGTGGTAGCGATACTGATCTTGATGATAGCGGCCTGCGGCGGAGACGAGGCGACGGCCCCGCCGCCTGCACCGACGGCGACGACCGCTCCGCCAACCCAAGCTCCTGAGCCAACCGCAACGCCCGCTTCGGCGGCCAGCGGCGCCATGGAATCGCCCCATGCCGCCTATGCCGCGGAACTCGCCGGCGGGCCCGGCTCGATCTACGTGGGTGACCTCACCCAATTGGTTGGCCCCGCTCCCGACGTGGCCCTGGGGGACTTCGACGGTAATGTGACTCTGGAAGCCTTGCAGTTACACAGCTACGTCTTCGAGTCGGAGTACTACCAGACGGTGCTGGAACGGGCGAACCTCATTGACCCGACTCCGTTGGTCAGCGAGGGAGAGGAGTTCGAGATCCAGTACGCCTGCATCAACCGGGCGCTCCTGTGGTGCACGCTGAAAGAGAAGTACATGTTCCCCAGGGTGCTGGAGCGCACCAATGGACAACTGAAGCTGGTGACGACCTCCTTCCCGGAGTTGGGACTGGCCGGGCCGGACATTCATACCCTGGTGGCCGACGGCACCCTGGGCATGGCCGACATCGCTCAGTACATCGCCGGGGCCTTCCCGGCCATCGAGATCGGCAGCCTGTTCGGCATCTACCCCACGCTGGAACATAACTACATCGCTATGGCCAACATTACGCCGGAGTTGCGGGAGCTGGCGGTGGAGTCCACCGAAGGGGGCCAGTACATCACCCTGAATTGGCATTCAGGGAACAACGTGTTCTTCTTCAGCAAGGACCCGCTGGACACCGTGGAGTCTTGGAAGAACAAGAAAATCCGCACGCCCACCGCGGCGATGTCGAGTTGGCTCCGCGGCATGGAGGCCGACGCCCAGTTCATGGCCTTCACCGAAGTCTACACCGCATTGGAGCGCGGTATCCTTGACGCCGCCATGACCGGGGCCGACGCGGGCTTCGGTCAGCGCTGGTACGAAGTCGCCGACTATATGAACGGCCCGGTGATCAACTGGGATAACTCGGCCGTCGTAATGAACAAGGACCTGTGGGCAAAACTTCCCGCGGACTTGCAACAGATCCTGCTCGAAGAGGCGGCAATCAACGAGTTGGAGGAGCTGCGAACGGCGACCATCCAGCACGAGATGGGGCTCCTGAAGAACACCGACGCCGGCCTGGAATACCGGGAGTTCGACCCTGCGTTGCAGGAATACGCCTTCGAGAACGCGGTCTTGGGCGCGCTGATGCCCGGCTGGGTAGAACGGGTCGGCGGCCCCAACGAGCCCGTCATAGCCGTGTTCAACGAGAAGGTAGGGCCCATCGTCGGCGTGAAGATCAATCCCGACGGATCGGTGGTGGAAGCGCCGGTGACCTTGCCCCTCGACAGCTTCAAAGCCGAGCAATATTCGAAATAACCGTCCCAGCTTCGGATAGCTGGACCGGATAGTGCGAGAGGGCGGCTGCCAACACCGCGCCGCCCTCGCTTTTTCTCGGACGCAGCATAACCTGTCATGAGGTCGCGCCCCGGCTGATGCCCCATGTGCTACAATCTCGTGCGTGGCGCGGCCCATTTATTCGTGAGTTGGGTAGGTTTTGGCACAGCAGATTCCTGTCTTTCTCCGCCGGTTGCAGAAAGAGGATGTCGACGAGGTCGTCGAGATCGAAAAGGAGGCTTTTTCGCCTCTTTGGATGAGTTCGCCCTTCAAGCGCGACATCAGCAACAGGCGCGCCTGCTATCTCGTCGCCTGCATCGAAAAGCAGTCCGACGCCGTGGAGACCGAGGAGGCTATCGAGGACCCGGAAACGCCGGAGCGACGCTCTTGGCTTTCCCGGGTGGCTGGCCGCATCGGGTTTGGCGCAACGCCGGAGCCCGGCAAGCCCCCCGGCACGTCGGTGGAGGACTTCGGCATCGCCGGCTACGTCAGCGTTTGGTATCAAGGCCAAGAGGCGCATATCACAGAGATCGCGGTGCGGGAGCCGCTGCGGGGCCAAGGCATCGGCGAGTTGCTGCTCATCGGCTCCCTGCGGGCCGCCGTGGAATATGGATCGGAAGTGATGACCCTGGAAGCGCGGGTCTCCAACTTCATCGCGCAACGGCTTTACCAGAAATACAGCTTCAACTCGGTGGGCATCCGCAAGGGTTACTACTCCGATAACCGGGAGGATGCGGTCATTATGACCACCACTCCCATCAAGACGGATGAGTACGCCCGTATGTTCCGGGAACTGCAAGAAACCTACGAATCACGTTGGGGCAAGATTCTTGTCGTTGACCATACGCAGTCTCATTGTTAGAATGGCGACGGCTAGGCCGGGGCGTCGGCTTGCGCTTGCGCCGTCAAAACGTGCGCCGGGAAGCCTGAAGAAAGTATGCTAGTCATTGGGCTTACCGGCGGCATAGGGACTGGCAAGACCGAGGCCGCACTCTATATGGAATCCCTCGGCGCGGCGCTGATAAACGCCGATCAGGTTGGCCACGAGGCTTACACCCCGCATTCCGAAGCCTGGCGGCAGGTGGTGGAAGCGTTCGGGGAGGGCATTCTCCAGGCCAACGGCGAAATCGACCGGCGGAGTCTCGGCGCTATCGTATTCTCCGACCCGGAGCAACTGGCCAGGCTGAACGGGATCATGCACCCGCTGATGGCCGGCATGGTGCAGGACAAGATAGCCGGGCTGCGGAGCGAAGGCACGGGAGTGGTGGTGGTCGAGGCCGCCCTGTTGTTCGAGGCCGGTTGGGACTCCTTGGTCGAAGAGGTGTGGGTTACGGACTCCCCGGAAGAGGCCGTTATCCAACGCCTCTCCCAGCGCAACGGAATGACCGAAGAGGAGGCCCGCAGGCGGGTTTCGTCGCAGATGGACCGGGCGGAACGGCTGGACCGGGCCAATTTCGTGATAGACAACTCCTCGAACGTCGAGGCGATGCAATCGGCCATCGACGGATTATGGGCCAGCCGGGTAAAAGACCAGCCGAGTTAAAAGAAAGGACCGAGAGAAGCTAATGGTAGAAGCCGCGGAACAAAAGCATTACAGCGAATATGCGATTGAGGAGTTCCTGGTTAGGGACGAGCCCTATTACCGAGCGGTGGGCGACGAGCAAGAGTTGTTTGCTGCGGCCTACAACCAGCACATCCCCGTGCTGCTGAAGGGCCCCACCGGCTGCGGCAAGACCAGGTTCGTGGAGTATATGGCCTGGCAGTTGGGCCGCCCCCTCACCGTTATCCGGGAAGAACAGAAAGACGGACAGCCGGAACCCGACAACAACGAGGTCCGCGTCCCGCTGGTCACCATCGCCTGCCACGAAGATTTGACTGCTAGCGACCTAGTGGGGCGCTACCTGCTGGACGCTAACGGCACCCGCTGGATCGACGGCCCCATGACCCGCGCGGTCAAGGCCGGCGCGATCCTATACCTCGATGAGGTGGTCGAGGCCCGGAAGGACACGACCGTGCTCATCCACCCGCTCACCGACCATCGCCGGATTCTTCCGGTGGAAAAGACCGGCTCCATCATCGAGGCCGACGACCGGTTTCTGCTGTGCATTTCCTACAACCCCGGTTACCAGAGCGCCCTGAAGGACCTGAAGCACAGCACCCGGCAGCGCTTCATATCCATCGAGTTTTACTACCCGCCCCGCGAGATCGAGCGCGAGATCATCGAGCGGGAGAGCGGCTGCACGCCGGCCCACGCCGATTCGCTGGCCAAGCTGGGCGAGAAGATCCGTCACCTGGAAGACCACGGCCTTCAGGAAGGGGCCAGCACCCGCCTGCTGATCTACGCCGGCCGCCTGATGTCCGAGGGCATCACGCCCCGGAGGGCCTGCCAGGTTGCAATCGTGTGGACGCTGACCGACGACCCCGAGTTGCAACGGAGCCTTGAGGAAGTGGCGTCGTCCATCTTCGAGTAAGCGTGTAGATGGTCCTGACGCCGCCTCAGGCACTCAAGCAGGCCCTGTCCAACCGCCGCACCGAACGGGTGAACGGGGCGGAGTTGACGCCTGCGGCCGTCATGGTGTTGCTTTACCCGAAAGACGGCGACTACTGCGTCCTCCTCAACAAGCGCTCCGAGGAAGTGGAACACCACAAGGGGGAGATTTCCTTCCCTGGAGGCATGAGCGACCCCGGCGACCGGGACTCATTGGACACGGCGCTCCGGGAAACCGAGGAGGAAATGGGCATCCACCGCAGCGACATAACTGTCCTCGGCGAGATGGACGAGGTCGCCACCCGTTCCCAGTTCCGGGTGCGGGTGTTCGCCGGGACCATTGACTACCCCTACCATTTTAAGCCTAGCGCCGATGAAATCGCCGAGATCGTGGAGTTTCCGGTCTCGGCGCTCCAAGACCGCTCCAGCCACCGGGCCGAGACCCATTGGCAGGATGGCGGCCCTTCGACTGTCTATTCATACGCCCACGGCAAGCACTTGGTGTTTGGGGCGACGGCAAGAATCCTCCAGCAATTCCTGGAGCTTCTGAACAACGGGGAGGCCCGCACGGAAGCGCAGGGAAGGGCTGGATAGCGAGGGTACGAGTTGAGTAGCGCTCCCACTCCCGATATAGAACAAGAGCTGGCCAAACTCCCCCCGGCAGTATTGGAGGCATATCAAGAGGCCCTCGCCCCGGTCACCGAGGCGTTCGGGATCGACGAAATCGGCCTGTGGGCCAAAGAGGGCCTAGCCATCGGCACCCAGACCATCCGGTCGTGGGAAGCGGCTATCGAATATTACCGGGTCTCTCCCCATGTCTCCCGCTTCCTGTCCTTCCCGTCGTTCATGCAGTGGGCCCGCTGCGGCACCTACCTGGCGCAGGACTCGCCCACCCTGTCGGTGGCGTTCTTCAAGTCCAGCGTCGCCATCGTGCCGAATCTGCGGCCGCAGTACATCCCCCGCTGGGCCGGTTTGGGCCGCAGCCTGTACAAGGGCACCTGGAAATCCAGCACCCTGGCGGCCAAGTTCTTCGAGGTCAGCCCCGACTTGGTGCGAAGCCTGCCCTTCTGGGACGTCGAGGTTTTTGCCTCCCTCATCGAGGCGCTTTCCTACAAGTCCTACGACGTGGCCGGCGAGTGCCTCACCCTGGGCAAGGACGTGCTGCCGGGCATGGGCCGCGAGCGCGAGCCCTTCCTGGCCATGTCCCGGGCCTTGATCGATTCCAGTTGGCGCGAGGTCAAGACCTGCCTGGAGTTGGTGCCTCGCGCCCTCCAGCACGTTGACGAAGCCCAGACCGGCCGGTTCCTCAAGCTGGGGGAGCGGCTGGCCAAGGTCGGCCTGCGCGACACCTCGCGTTTCTTGGCCGACGGCACCCAGGCGTTGGGACGGGTGCCGCAGGGTTCGCAGGGTTACATCCTGGATCTTTGCGACCAACTGGTGGCGGTGGCGCCAGAGGCCGTGCCGCCCTTCCTGCGCAGCCTGGACGACGTGCTCAGCCGGATCACCGTCAGCCAGCTGGACACTTGGTACCAGCACGGCATGAGGCTGCTTCAGGAGAATCCCGAAAGCGGCATCGCGTTCTTCAAGATCGAGTCCAACACCTCCGAGTCGATGCTGGAAACCCTTTCCTCCAGCCTGGAACTGGAGCGGGTGAAAGGCATCTTGCGACTCTATTGTCGCGCCCTGTCCGGCGCCGGCATCGAGATTCTCAACACCCACGAGTTGGTCCGCCGCAATATCGGCTGGGTGGACGAGGACTCAGCGTCTACCGACGGCTCAAAGGTGTTTCTCCCTCCGATAGTGGACCACTACTCCAACAAGCAGGACAACTTCTCTTGGTTCAAGGTTGTTTCCACCCACCAGGTCTCGCACCTGGAGTTCGGCAGCTTTGAGTTCGAGTTCGACAAGCCGACCACCCAGTTCGACGACCGTCGGCACGACTTCGAAACGGAGATCGAAAGCCGCCGCGCTGAAGAGCAGGCCGCGCGTCGGGCCATGGAAGAGCTGGCCCGGCAGCTCACCGACGAAGGCGTGTCGATCAGCATCGACGAGTCCGTCCCGGTGGCCGCACCGGACAGCCCCGGTCAATTGGGAAGCGCTCGTGCCTATACCGACATCGGCCGCTTCCTGGCGATGTTCGAGAACGGCAAGCTGGCCTTCGACTTGTTCACCGTTTTGGAGGACTGTCGGCTGGACTACCGCATCAAGGTCGAATATCCCGGTATCAGCCGGGCCGCCTCTCGGGTCCAGTCGGAAACCCTGGACCGCCGCCCTCAAATCGAAGAGATGCCCATCCAGCAAGCGATGGTGGAACTGCTGGTTCACATGAGCCTGGAGCAATTCACCGATCTGCCCGTCCCCAAAGACTACGAAGAAGCGGCGGTGATGCTCTCCCGGATTCTGCACCAGCTTCGCACTGCCGAAGCAACGGTGGAAGACACCTCCGAAGCGACCCTGCGGGCCTACGAGATTATCTCCCGCCTGCCCAACCAGACCGAGGAAGAGGAAAACTGGGAGGACCAGGACCTGGAAGAACCCGGCGACTTCTCCGAGGAGGAATTCCAGGACCTGATCGACCGCTTACAGGCCGACATGGAGCAGAACGCCGAGGGTGAACAAGGCGAGAATTACGAATCGCCCGATCCGGTGGACTACCGCGGCGACTTCAAGCCCGAGATGGTCCAGCTTCTCACCAAGCTCCAGGCCGACAGCGGCGAGGCCGGCGAAGCGCAGCCGATGACCCAAGAAATGCTGGAGCAGCTTCTCCAGGACAGCGACGAGTTGGAGCTAGACGCCGAGCAGGGCGACATCAACGATGCCATGACCACCTTCGCCCAGAACATCATGAAGGAGGCCGGGGCCCCGCCGCCCAACTCCCAGCCGGGCCAGGGCTACGGCCCGTTGCTCCACGACGACGAGCAGGGCGGCGAGTTGGAAGCCAGGGAACCCCAGACGTTCCTCTACGACGAGTGGGACTTCCGGGCCAACGACTACAAGCCCCGCTGGTGCATCGTCAAGGAAAAGACGGTCGAAGAGGGCGACATAAACTTCTACCAGGACGCCCTGAAGAACTACCAGTCGCTCGCCAACCACATCCGTCGGCAGTTCGAGCTGATCATGCCGGAGAGTATGCGCAAGACCTACCGGCTGATCGACGGCGAGGACCTCGACCTGAACGCCACTCTTGAGGCGTGGGTGGACCTCAAGATGAACATCCCGCCGGACGACAAGATTTATTGGCACCGCAACCGGAACCGCAGGGACGTGGCGGTGGTGTTCCTGCTCGACATGAGCGCGTCCACCGCCGAGGCCATCGACGAAGGGCGGCAGACGGTGGACGACCGCGACGCCCCGGACGACCCGGTGGAATACATGGTCTGGTTGCGCCGCCGCCGCGAGGGCCTGGTGCGGCGCAACTACAAGCGGATCATCGACCTGGAGAAGGAGAGCACCGCGCTGCTGATTCAAGCGCTGGAGTCCATCGGCGACACCTACGGAATCTACGGCTTCTCCGGCTATGGCCGCGAAAACGTCGAGTTCTACGTGATCAAGGACATCAGCGAGGGCTTCGGCGACAAGGTGAAGCGGAGGATCGACAAGATCACTCCCCTGCACGCCACCCGGATGGGGGCCGCCGTGCGCCACGCCATCACCAAGCTGGAAAACCAGGACGCCCAGACCAAGATCATGTTCCTGATCAGCGACGGGCGCCCGCAAGACCGGGGCTACAGCCGTGAGGGCGTGGAGAAGGAGTACGCCGTCCACGATACTCACATGGCGCTGATCGAGGCCCGGCAGAAGCAGATAACGCCATTCTGCCTTACGGTGGACAAGGCGGGCCACGACTACCTCAAGGGCATGTGCGGCGACATGGGTTACGAAGTGCTGGGCGAAATATGGGCCCTCCCCGAACGGCTGCCCATGCTCTACCGTGAGCTGACGGCCAAGCGCGTCAGTCGACACTAGCCGGGCCGCGGAGGATTAACCCAAGCCGCCAAGGGACCAAAAGGAAGGCCCGCCCCGATGATTCGGGGCGGGCCTCTTCCTATATCGTTTTGGAGAGCCACTCTTTGTGTGCGGCTCTGTGACGGTTCTCTATTGCCGTTGGGACGGCGGGGGTTCGTTGAACGGCTGATTGTTGGCCTCGGCTTCGTTGCGCCGCTGCAGCCATGCTTCCCATTCGGCGCGTTCTTCCTGGCGCCCTTCTACGCGGCCTTGCTGACGGCCTTGCTCCTTCAATTTCTTGACGGCGGCTGGGATTAACAACACCATACGCCCTCCGACTTCTACTATGATTGCAAATGCTGAAGCCGATCCTGCGGCCACGCCGAATATGGCGGCCAGCACGTAAATGCGGCTATCTCACTGTTTCAGGTCATCCCAGTGAAGCCCTCCTAAAATGACGATAGCTAAGAGATAGCCCACGAAGTAGATAACCCAATATACATCAAAGAACCGCTGCATTCGCCTTCATGCTAAGCTGGTATCTCACCTCTGTCAATTATTCCGACACGTTTACCCAGGGCCTATTCATTATCGATAAAGGTTCCCTCTCCCTCCAGGGAGGAGGTTAGGGTGAGGGCGATTACTCCGTAGGAGACTGTTGATGGCGGAAAAGGGTTCCCCCTCGCCCCGGCCCTGTCCCTCCAGGGACAGGGAGAACTAAAAGGCTCTGCACGTTTACCGCCTAGTCCCCCGGCCGTACTCCCTCAAAGTGCTTGCGCGGGTTGCCGACCACCATCTGGTCTATGACTGCTTCAGTGACGCTCAAGTTCCGAAGTTTCGGGATCAGGGCGCGGCTCAGCCACAGGTAGCCGTCGGGGTTCTCCTCCCTGCCGGGAAAACCGGGTGTGCTGATTCGGGACAGGACGACGTTCCAGTCGTGGGACAGCATCATGTTGGACGCCAGACCCTCGTCCAGCCGCGCCTTCAGATACTCGGCCCGCTGCTCCCAGGGAGGCAGGTGGGGCCGGCCGAAGGGGTTGTTGATGTCCCTCCCAGCCACACGCCCAGCCGGGCCAGCTCGCGGTGGTAGTCCGGGTCGAGGGTCTGGTTGATGTGGCCGACGTAGATGTTCTGCGGCTCGACCCCTTCCTCCGTCAGGATGCGCACCTGCTCTTCGCCTACTCTGGACTGCGCGGGCGTGTGGGTAGTGATGGGCACGCCGGTGCGTCGGTGGGCGCGGGCCGAGGCCCGGAGCATCAACTCCTCGTGGACGGTGATGGGGTCCTCGGTGGCCACCTTGATGATCCCGGCCCTGATCCCCGTGCCGTCAATGCCCTCCTCGATCTCGCGCACCCACAAATCCGCGATGAAGTCCGCGTCGCGGCCCCGGAAGCTGCGGGGAATGTCCAGCCAGCAGCCAGTGCAGCAGATGAAGTTAACTCCGCTCTCTTGGGACACTTCCCTCATCAGGGCTACGTCACGCCCCAAGTCCATCGGGGAGACCTCGATGATCGTGTCCACCCCTCCCGCCTTGGCGGCAGTGAAGTCCCCCACCGTCATCTCCAGGGAGCGGTCCCGCAGTTCCAACTCGCCGTAGGATATGCGTATGCCTGCGGATGAGTCGATCAAGTGCTCGTGGGGCAGGGTGAACCCCAGATCAGCCGAATCCATTGGCCCCAGCACCGAGTTGATCGTCGCCATGTCGCGCCTCCGGTAATAGTCGCCCCGGAACTTAAGGGGATTATACTTCGGCTAGCTGTGTGCCCGGTAGGCGGGTCAGTGGCGGTTGATCGCGCCAGGAACGGATACTGCCTATTCGGCCAAGACTTGCTCAATAGTCTTCCCGGCGTACGGGCCCTTGGTAATCGGCGCCTTCACCACCGAGCCGTCGCGTTCTATGCGCAGGCCAACGATGGGGCCGACTTTCTGGTTAAAGGTGTCGGTGATTATCGGGTGGGCCGAGCCGCCAACCCGGTTAATCCAGGCGGGGACGACGTGCTCCATTACGACGTTGTTGAAGCTGCGCAATTTCAGTTCCTTTGAGAAAGGTATGAATTCCAAGCCCGCTGATATATTCTTTATGAGCCCCATCTCGTTCTGGATGGCCGCGAGGCGCAACGCTTCCAGTTCTGACTTCGCCGCTTCTTCCAGCAGAATCTGTTGCAGGTCTTCCGGTATTGTTGCCCACACATCGCCGTTAATCACGTTGTTGACGAACGGGAAGCTGACCAGTGGCCCCATGATGTAATCCACCACCTCGTACCACCGCTGGCCGTGGGCGGCGTCACCCCCGGTTACGCCGCAGTCAAGAATGCCGCGCTCCAGGGCAGTGTAGACCTCGGCGAAGGCGAGGAACCAGGCGTCGGCTCCCATACCCTTGATCCAGTCGGACAGGGCCGCGTCGCGGATTCTGGTCTTCTTGCCCTCAAAGTCATTCAAGGTTTCAACCCTGTCTTTGCAGAAGAAGAACTGGTCGTTCCCGGCAAGCCAGCTGTGGTTCATGATGACCCCGCCGGTGTGAGACACTACCAGTTCTTCAATGTCCTTGAGGATGGATTGATTGGCTGCGAACTCCTGCTCGCGGGAGGAATAGATGCCCCAAATGTTCTGAATCTCAATGGCAGGTATAGAACCGGCAACATATCCACCGTAGATGGTCGCGGAGTCCAGCGTTCCGTCGGAAACCAGTTGCAGTGTGTCCGGCGCGGCTATCCCCAGCTCTCGGAAGGAGCTGACCGCCAGCTCGAGCTGGCCCTTAGTGCGCGCTTCCAGGTTGGGGGCGAAGTACGACTCCAATAGCTTGCAAGGCAATAGCGCCCGGTTGATGCAGGCGTGCTGGATTGTGATGCTCTCGCCCGAGGAAGTCAGTTCCGTTGGGTTGGTCAGATTGGCCCGGTCGATAAGGGCGCTGTAGTAATCGCTTTCGTAGAGCCACCCGTGGTCTTGGAGAGTGTACAGGGGCACCATGCCCTCGTAATCCCCCAAGTCCCAGGCAGGAGCCGGGCCAGCCATTTGCGCCAAGTCGCCCACGTAGATTGCGCCCGGCCCGCCCGCATAGTGGGCGGCATATTGGGCCAGCGAGGTGGATGACACGGTTCCATTAGTGTCCTGACGTGGCGCTTGGATGATGTTGATGCGCTCCATGATTACGGGCTGAAGCGGGGCGTTTCGGGAATTAGTGGCGACGCGGGAAATGGCGTCAACTACCGACTGGCCCTCGATCACCTCGCCGAAGATGGTGTGAGAGCCGGAGAGATGCGGAGTTGGTACCGTCGTGATAAAGAACTGACTGCCGTTGGTGTTGGGGCCGGCGTTAGCCATAGCCAGCACGCCGGGGGAGTCGAAGAGCAGCTCGCGGGAGATTTCATCCTCGAAAGCGTAGCCAGGGCCGCCAGCGCCGGTGCCAGTTGGATCGCCGCCTTGGATCATGAAATTCTCAATGACCCGGTGGAAAATGAGCCCGTCATAGAAACCTTGCCGTGCCAGGAACACGAAGTTATTAACCGCTACGGGCGAATGGTCTGTCAGCAGCTCAATTCGGAAGTCGCCGTGGTTGGTGTGAAAGTCAGCCGTGTAGTTTGACGAAGAGTCCAGCATCATCGCAGGCCGACTGGAAGTTCCGGGACTGGGCGGGGAGGTGGGCCGTGGCGTAGGCTCCGGAGTTGGTGTTGGAGTTGGCCGTGGTGTTGCCGTGGGTAGCCGTGTTGGAGTTGGCCGCGGTGTTGCCGTGGGTGGCCGTGTTGGCGTGGGCCGTGTTGGCGTGGGCCGTGGTGTTGCCGTGGGTGGCGGTGTTGGTGTGGGCCGTGGTGTTGCCGTGGGCCAAGGCGTTGCGGTAGGCCACGGCGTAGAAGTAGGGTACGGAGTGGTCAGCGTCGCGGCGACTCGCGCCTGTACGGTCGCATCTATTGATGTTTCCGCTTCCTGGGTCGCCCGGACTCTGGCCTCTACCGTGGCGTCTATTGATGTTTCCGCTTCCTGGGTCGCCCGGACTCTGGCTTCCACCGTGGCGTCGATGTCCGGCGTGGGTTCGGGTTCGCCGCCGTTGCAGGCGGCGGCGACCAATAGCAGGATC
This sequence comes from Dehalococcoidia bacterium, assembly GCA_965197575.1. GTDB lineage: Bacteria > Chloroflexota > Dehalococcoidia > Lucifugimonadales > UBA3495 > VXOI01. The sequence goes on along the minus strand of OZ240214.1, from coordinate 1,723,816 downwards.
GCGAGGGCTGCCAGCCAGACGGGTTTCATGGCGCTCCTACCACGCCTCCACCAGCTTTTTTAGCTCGATCAGGGACTGGTTGGAGATTCGGCGCTTGATGGTGATGCGGCGCGGGGGGACGCGCAGCTCCATTTCCTTGACCACCTGCGCGCCGGCGGCGTCGGTCTTGGCGATGGAGACGAAGGCCAGGCCCATCGGCCGGCCGTCCAGCTCTCCCGGGCCGGGGGCGCCGGCGATGCCGATACCGTAATCCGCGCCCAGTTGGACCGCAACGGTGACGGCCATGGCGTTGGCCGTGTCCTGGCTGACCGCGCCGTGGTTCCTAAGCACCACGGGAGGCACGCCGTTGGCCGCCAGGGACTCGACGCCGGTGGCCACGATGCCGCCCCGGAAATACTTGTGGCAGTCCGGTACTTCGGTGACGGCGTTGGTCAGGAACCCGCCGGTGCAAAACTCCATCACGGCCAAGGTCTGCCCGCGGGCTTGAAGCGACCGCCCCACGGCCTGTTCCGGCGTCTCGTCGTCGTAGCCCCAGATGTATTCGCCGAGACGCTCCTCGATTGCCGCCTCGACAGGCGCGATCATGGCCCGGGCCGATGCCTCGTCGGCGGCGCGGGCGATGACCCGCAGGTGGATGCCGTCAGCCTTGGAGTAGATGCCCAAGTACGGGTTTTCGTGGCCGAAATACTCCGACATGATTTCGTCCACCGCGCCCTCTCCCATGCCCATCGTCTTCACGTTGCGGGTGATGGTGACCTGGCCGGTGACCCGCTCCCGCAGGCGCGGCTCGACGTGCTCTTGGAAGATGGCCTGCATTTCCACCGGCGGACCCGGCATGGTGACGATGATGGTCCCGTCCTTCTCGGCCCACCAGCCGGGCGCGGTGCCGTTGCGGTTGGGGATGAATTGGGCCGACGGTATGAGATGGGCCTGCTGGACGTTGTGGGAGGGCATGGACTGGCCCCGGGCCGCAAAGTAGGCCCGCAGCTGATCCACCACCTCTCCCTGGACCGTCTGCGTCTCGCCGAAGGCGGCGGCGACGGCCTCGCGGGTGAGGTCGTCCTGGGTGGGGCCCAGTCCGCCGGTCGTGAAAATCACGTCGGACCGTTCCATCCCGTTGCGGAGGCCCTCGGTCAACTGGCCCAGGTCGTCGCCGATGATGGTCGCCCAGTTCAGCTTGATCCCCAAGGCAGGCAGCCGGCCCGCGATCCAGGCGGCGTTGGTGTCGGTCAATTCGCCCATCAGCAACTCGGTGCCGACGCATACGATCTCGGCGTTCAAATTATCCTCCGTCTTCGGCTTCCCGGCCCTCCCCGGCTTCTTCGTCCTCTGGGGTTTCTTCGGCTTGCCCGTCGGCCAGCGGCGGGTCGGTGGCCAAGGAGCTGATCCCCTCGATCCGGGTGTTCAGGATGGCGTACAGGCTGAGGTCGCTGGTGTTGATCACTCGGGCGTAGCGGTGTTCGCCGTCGGGGGTGAGCTTTCCGATATGGAACTCTATGGGGACGTCCCCGGCCCGGGCCACCACCACCTTGGTTTCCGGAGGCTCCAGCCCGTACATCTCCGGGTCTTCCACGTCCCGGGCCAAAAGCCGGTCGATCCTGGGCCCGCCGATCAGGGTTACGAAGTCACTGAAGGCGGCGGTCACCGGAGCCGGGGGCTGGCCGTCCAGCATCCACCCGGTCTCGGTGATGAAATAGGTAGCCGTGGCTTCGCCCGAAGTGACCTCGATGGCCCGGATGGCCGCTGTGTCCACCTCGTAGAGGCGCCCGTAAGGCGGCTCCAGCGCCAAGCGGTTGACCACCATCGCCCAAGGCTCGGCTAGGGTGAACAACTCATCGGCGCCCGCCAAGCGGGCGTACTGGTTCTGCCCGTCGGGGGTGGGAATCCCCAAGTGAAACTCGATGGTATTGCCTGTCTGATCAGTCACACGGACCACCGTCTCGGGCGGGTCCAGGCCGTATTTCGCCAGGCCCGGGGAAAAATCGAGCACCCGGTCCACCCGAGGCCCGCTCAGCAGGAGAGTCGTCCCGCTCCACTTCTGGTTGAACACCGGGACATCCTTCTCTCCCAGCACCATCCAGGTGACGCTGCCCGGCGCGCGCCCGTACTCCGCCGCCTCACCGGCGTGGGCCACGGTGATGTGGGCGATGGAGCCCTCGTCCATGTGGTACAGCCAAGGAAGTCTCTCCGGCGGGTCGCTGGTGTCGATGACGTAAGTGCGAATGAGCCAAAAGCCGCCGAAAAGCAGCAGCACAACCACGAGAAATATCGTAAGTCTAAGGTTCATCGTTTCGACCGTTTAACCCCGGAGATCACGGAGACGCAGAGATTTTCTCTATTCCCTCCGCACCTTCTGCGTTCTCTGTGGTGAATGACTACCGCCGCACCCACCAGACGAAGCCGGCCAGCAGCGCCATGATTCCCGGCAGGAACAGCCAGGACGCGAAACGCACGAAGTCGTACTCGTTGCGGTCCAGGTTGAGTTCCCGGAAGGCGAAGGCCGGGGGCCGGATGGACACCAGCGAATAGTCGCCCATCAGGAAGTTCGCGGAGTTCAGGAACAGGTTGGCCCCGCTGCCCCGTCCGTAGCCGGTGTTGCTCAGGAAGTCGGAATCGCCGAACACGACGATGTCGGAGACCTGGGCCTCGCCCGGAGCCGCGGGCGGCTGCATTCCAACCTTGCCGGTGGAGCGAACGAGCATGGCCGTAAAGAATGAGTTGATAGTATCGGCATCCTCGCCTTCGGTAATAGGTTCGGTGCGGTCCGGGTCATCGATTAAGTAGCTGTTAGGGGAAGTTGCGGCCAGCGGCAGATAGGAACGCGACTCGTCAAACGGCAACGGCATCACAGGGGCTGCCCCCGGCATGTACACATTCTGGAGCTGTTGCCCAGTCGGAGCAACGATCTCCAGGGCGCTGGGGTTGAAGGCGACGAGATTCAAGGTCTGTGGAAGGCTGGGCACCGACCGGTCGAGATCGCGAATATAACCTGGGAACGAGATGATCCCCCATTGTCCCAGGAACGCTTTGAATGACTCCGGCGTGTCCGGCTCGGCCAGGAAGATCAGGCTGCCGTTTTCGCGGCGGCTGGAGCCGTCGGGATTGAGCCCCAGCAGGTAGAGGTCCAAGGCCAGGTGGTGGGCTTCGGGCAGTTCGGAGACGGGACCGGCGATTACCAGCAGGGCGGCGTCGTCAGGCACCGTCACCTCCTCTGCGGCCACGCTCCACGGCAGAGAGGCCACCTGGTAGTTTTCCTGCTCCAGCCCCTCTCTCAGGGCGTCGTAGCCGTCGGGGCCGCGGCTGCTGATGCCGCGCTCGCCGTGGCCTGTCAGGAAATAGACCAGTTTTTGCTCTTCGCCGGTGGCCACGTAGGTGGCGGTGACCAGGTCCTGCTCCAGTTGGGCGAAGCTGGGATCGGTGGGTTGGAACCAATCGAACTCCTCGTTGTCCAGGTTCTCCACCACCACCGTTTCGCCAACGAAGCCGGTGGGACGGGCGCCGAAATAGTTGGCCACCACCTCCGGCTCCAGGTCGGGATCGACCACTCGGTAGGAAAAGCGGCTGGAGCGGGCGTCGAACTCGTCTAGGGTGTCGATTACGCGGCTGCGGCGCGCCACCACGTCGGCGTCTTCGGTCAGCTCCAGTTCCTTGTAGAACGCGGTGGCCCGAATGTCGGCGTCCAGGCCGCTCAACAGGTCCTTGGTGCGCTGGGACAGGCTGAATTGATTGGTGGCGGTCACGTCGAGGCGGCTGGTGTTCTCGAAGGATACGAAGTTGAGGACGATGACGATGCCGGTGAAGGCGGCGATCAAGATCAGCGTGTTTATCCCGTAACGGCCGGTGCGGCTCAGAAAGGCCGCGACCACCGTGCTGAGGAACACCGCGCCGACCAGGCCAAGGAGGCCCGCGCCGATGGCGATGTCGATGTAGCCGTAGAGACGCATCGAGCTGACGAAGGCCACCACGACAATGCCCGCCACCAGCCCCACGATGCCCGCGACGACCAGCGGCGCGCCGAAGAGGCCCACGGCGTCGAGGGCGGGCTCCAAGAAGCTGACCAGTGGCCGCGAGAGGACGGCCTCCTCTTCTTCGGCCGGGGGTTCCTGTTCCGGCGGCGGCGACGGCTGGGCTTGGGGACGGCCCCTGCGCCTTCTGCGCCAGTCGCGCGGGCCTTCTTCGTTTCGCGTGGTCATACTACCGCCACCGCCTCGACTCGAGGGCGCGCACCGACAGGAACAGGAAGAAGGCGGTGACGCTCACGTAGTAGACGATGTGCCTGGTGTCGATTACGCCGCGGTCGAAATCGTCGAAGTGGGCCTTGAGGCCCATCTGGCCGATGATCTCGCCGGGCGCGCCGCCCACTGCCCCGAAGGCCAGGTCGGCGAAGAACAGCGCGAGCAGTATGCCCATCGCCACCACCGCGGCCACTATCTGGTTGCTGGTCAGGGTGGAAGCGAGCAGCCCGATGGACAGAGCGGCCGCGCCGTAGAGGACCAGCCCCAGGTAGCCGGCATATATCGGGCCGGGGTCCGGGCTGGCGAACACGAACAGCAGGACAGCGTAGAAGGCCGACACCGCCACCAAGGCCAGGAAAAAGACCAGGCTTGCCACGTACTTTCCCAGCACCACCTCCCAGTCGCGCACCGGCGAAGTCAGGAGCAATTCGATAGTGCCCAGCTTCGACTCCTCGGCGATGAGGCGCATGGTCAGGGCCGGGGCCAGCAGTATGAAGATGACGATGGACCCTTGAAAGAAGGGGCTGAGCGTCGCCTCCGGAAAGGGGTCTCCCAAGTCCCTGGAAAAGAAGAACCCGGTCAGCGCCAAGAAGATGAGGCCGACGATATAGGCTGTGGGGCTGAGGAAATAAATCTGGATTTCTTTCCAGGCCACCGCCTGGACGGTTCTCATGGTTACAGGTCCTCCTGGGTGGTCAGCCTCAGGAAAATCTCCTCAAGGCTCATGCCGACCATCTGCATTCCCCGCAGGCTCCAGCCGTTGCTCACCACCGCCCGCGAAATGTCGTCGCGCAGGTCGCGCCCTGACTGGGCTTGGACCACGTAGGTGTGGCGGCCCTGCACGTTCCGGTGGCTGACCTCCGCCACGCCGGGGATAGCCCGGAGCGCAGGCAGTACCTGGGCGGCGGGCCCTCCGATCTCTACTTCCAGCCGGTCGACGCCTTGCAGCCCTTGGGCCAGGTTCTTCGGGGTGTCCTCCGCCACGATCCGGCCTTCGTGGATGATCAGCACCCGCTCGCAGATCATGCTGACTTCGGGCAGGATGTGGCTGCTCAACACCACGGTCTGGTCGCGGCCCAATTCCTGGATCAGGTTCCGGGTCTCCACCACCTGGATCGGGTCGATGCCGATAGTGGGCTCGTCCAGCACCAGCACCTCCGGTTCGTGGATGATGGCTTGGGCGATGCCCACCCGCTGCCGGAAGCCCTTGGACAGCTTGCCGATCTGGGTCTTGCGGTAGTCGCCCAGCCGGCATACGCCGATAACCTCGTCCAAGCGGACCTTGATGCGGGCCGGCGACATGGCGCGTAGGGTGCCCATGTACTTCAGGTAGCTGGTGACCGTCATCTCCGTGTACAACGGCACCGTCTCCGGGAGATACCCCACCCGCCTGCGGACCTCCAGCGACTTCTCCACCACGTCGAACCCCTCCAGGCTCACCTTGCCGCGCGAGGGCGGCAGGAAGCCGGTCAGGATGCGCATCGTGGTGGTCTTGCCGGCCCCGTTGGGACCGAGAAAGCCCAGCACCTCGCCCTTTCTCACGGAAAAGGAAACGTCCTGGATCGCCGGATACGGCCCATAGTAGTGGGTCACGTCGCTGGCCTGGATAACTGACGGCTGCAAGGCGGCCCTCCTGTAGACAACGAAAGACCGCGCGCGACGCTTTACCCTGCGCACGGTCAACAGTAATTGTACTTGATTACAAGTGATGATATTCTAAAGACCCGGTTTTGCCAAGAAACCCCCTTTTTTGATTTGCCCATTTTGTTGCTTGACTCGGAGGTTGGATGCACCTGGTAATCGACGGATACGGCGGAGACACCAACAAAATGTGGGACACGGAACTGGTCCGTCGGTTCTTGACCGAGTACCCCGATTCCCTTGACATGACCCGAATCACCGAGCCCAAGGTGCTGGAATACAACGCGCCCAAGCCAGAGGACTCGGGCGTTTCGGGCTTCGTCATCATCGCCGAGAGCCACATCAGCATCCACACCTTCCCGCGAAAGAGCTACGTCAACATCGACATCTTTTCCTGCCAGCCTTTCGACCACGAGCGCGCGCTGGACGACGCCAAGGCCCTGTTTGACCTGGCGGACACCAAGACCTGGCTCTTGGAGCGGGGCCTGGAGTGGCTGGACGAGGGGCAGGGCCTGGCCGAGGCGCAGCAGCAGCGCACCGCGCTGGAGGCTGGCGGGCCGGGAATCCGGCGGGCCTAGCGTGTCCGAAAACGGCGGCCCGCCCTGGGTGCACCAGAGCTTCCTGGCCTTGACTCCTGACCAGTCGGCGTTGGAAACCGCCCGCGTCGTCCTGCTTCCCGTCCCCTACGACAGCACGACTTCGTTCCGCGCCGGGGCCAGGGACGGCCCGGCCAGCATCATCGCTTCCTCGGCTGCGCTGGAGGACTACGACCTCGAACTGGATGCGGACGTATCGCAGGTCGGCATCCACACCACCCCGATGCTGGAACCGCACATGGGCGGCCCCGGCCCGATGGCGGAGCGGGTGCGCCAAGCCGTCGCCGGATACCTCCGGCCCGGCCGCGTCGTCGGTGTGCTGGGCGGGGAACATTCGGTGACCTCCGGCAGCGTGCGGGCCCACCTCGAAGCCTACCCCGGCCTGAGCGTGCTGTACCTGGACGCCCACGCCGACCTCCGCGACGAGTATATGGGCACTCCGTGGGGCCACGCATCGGCGGCCCGGCGGGTCTACGACCATTGCCCGGTGGCGCTGGCGGGTGTGCGGAGCCTCTGCCAAGAGGAGCACGAATTCATCCGGGCCAACTCGGTCCCCGTCTGGCGCTGGCCGCCGAAGGACGGCGCTTTGCCGGCCGACGAAATCGTGGCCGCCCTGAATGAGTCCGTCTACGTGAGCGTCGACCTGGACGTGCTGGACCCTGCGCTCATGCCCGCGGTGGGAACGCCCGAACCCGGCGGCATGACCTGGGAGCAACTGACCGGCCTGCTGCGCCGGGTTGGCGAGTCGCGGCGGATCGTCGGCTTCGACGTTTGCGAGCTTGCCCCCGGCGACGGCCCGCCCGCCTGTTCCTACATCGCGGCCAAGCTGGTCTACAAGCTGACCGCCTACTCCTGCCTCTTGCCGTATAATTGACGCATGGGCTCTTCACTCCGCCTCGGCAAAGTATTCGGCATACCCGTCGAAGTCAACGTCAGTTGGCTGTTCGTCTTTTTGCTGCTGACGTTCCTGCTGTTCGAGCAGTTCGGCAACCAGTGGCCCCCTTGGCCCTTGGCCGTGCGGTTGCCGGTGGCGATTATCACCGTGGCGCTCTTCTTCCTGTCGGTGCTGGTCCACGAACTCAGCCACAGCCTCGTGGCATTGCGGAAGGGGATTCCGGTACACGGCATCACCTTGTTCATCTTCGGCGGCGTGTCGCGGCTGGGCCGGGAGCCGCATCGCCCCCTCATCGAGTTCCTGGTTGCGGTGGTCGGGCCGGTCAGCAGCTTCGCCCTGGCGGGCGTGTTCGCCGCGATCTATTTCTTGGGCGGGGACAATCCGCAGTTGAAATTGGCGGCCTGGGTGCTTGCTTGGGGCAACCTCAGCCTGGGCGTGTTCAACATGGTGCCCGGCTATCCGCTGGACGGCGGGCGGGTGCTCCGCGCGGCGGTCTGGGGCCTGTCGGGGAGCTACCGCCGGGGCACACAGGTAGCGGCCCGGTGCGGGCAGGTGGTGGGCGCAAGCATGTTGTTGGGTGGGATACTGATGGCGATATTCGTGGGCATCGTCAACGGCATGTGGCTGGCGGTGGTTGGGGCCTTCCTGTTCGGCGTGGCCTCCAGCAGCTATCCGCGCTGATCTGGGACGCCTTTTCGCTCCGCCGAGAAGCATTAAAGAGCAATAGCCGAAAAAGGTGCTAAAATAGGCTCCATATTGATGCGTTCACGGGTGAAGAATGGCAAGTGACCGGCCGAGGGACGGCTTTATCTACATGGACCACGCGGGCACGACTCCGCTGTCGCCCGACGTGCTACAGGCGATGACGCCCTACTTCACCCAGTTGTTCGGCAACCCTTCCAGTATTCACACGGTGGGTCAAGAGGCGCGCTACGCCCTCGACGAAGCCAGGGAGCGGGTCGCAGCAGTGCTCAACTGCCGCCCCAGGGAGATCGTGTTCACTGGCGGGGGCACCGAGTCCGACAACGCGGCCATCGACGGCGTGGCCACCGCTCTCCAAGAGACCGGCAGCCACATCATCACCTCCAGCGTCGAGCATCACGCCGTGCTGCATACCTGCCAGCACTTGGAGTCGCGCGGTTTCGACGTCACCTACCTTCCGGTGGACTCGTTCGGCATGGTGCAGCCGGAGAGCGTATACAAGGCGATCACCAACAAGACCACGCTGGTCTCCTTGATGTACGCTAACAACGAGATCGGGACGGTGAATCCCCTGCCAGAGATTTCCGCCGCGATCAGGGAACGGGCCAAGGAATTGTCCCGCACCATCGTGTTCCACACCGACGCGGTGCAGGCCGCCGGCTTCCTCGACCTGGACGTGCGCCGGTTGGGGGTGGACCTGCTGAGCCTCTCCGGGCACAAGTTCTACGGGCCCAAAGGCACCGGCGTGTTATACATCCGCCGCGGCACGGCCTTTCTGCCCCTGATCGTCGGCGGCGGTCAAGAGCGGGAGCGGCGCTCCGGCACCGAGAACATTCCCGGCATCGTCGGCCTGTCCCACGCGCTGGCAACGGCCGATGCCCGCCGGGAGGAGGCCGGGCGTCACTGCGCCGCCCTTCGCGACCGGATCATCCAGCAAGTGCTGGCCGCCGTGCCCGGCAGCAAGCTGAATGGTCACCCCATGGAGCGGCTGCCCAACAACGCCAATTTCTCCTTTCCGGGGGTGGAGGGCGAGCCCATCCTGCTGGGGTTGGACATGGCCGGCATAGCCGCATCCAGCGGCAGCGCGTGCAGTTCCGGCTCGCTTGAGCCTTCCCACGTCCTGCTGGCCTTGGGCCAGTCGGCCGAGGTGGCCCGGGGCAGCCTGCGCATCACCTTGGGTAAAGACAATACCGAAGAAGAAGTGGACTATCTCCTGAGCGTGCTGGTGGACCTCGTCGAGCGCCTGCGCCAGCTGCCCAGCCTGACCACTGCCGGACCTTGAGGACAATACTTTTCGCGTCGCTGCTGGCCGTGTTGCTTCTCGCCGCTTGCAGCGATACCTCCTCCAGCCTGAACCGCTATCATCAAGGCCGCGTTCTTCATGTGAACGTGGTGTCGATGGATCGCGTCCCGGAGCTTCGTTACTCTACGATCGACCCCCTCGAAGTGATACGGCACTGGCGGCTTATCCCTTCCGCCGAGGGCATGGAGCTGGTCTTGTTGCGGGCCAAGGTGGAGAATCACACCGCAGTCAGCGCTATCGTGACCGTGGACAAATCGGCGACGGAGCTTCGCGGCTTCGCCAATAACAGCTACTTCCCCGTTTCCATCGGAGCCTCGGTGCATCAGGACCTGCGCGGCCTCCCGGAGGCCACGGTGCGCATGAGCTTGGGACAGTGTTACGACCCGGCCCGCCTGGTGGTGGAGGCTGGCGCCAAGGTGTTGTGGAGCAACGAGGACGACACCCCGCAGTACGTCGAGTTCAATGGTCAACGCGCCGACATAGCCCCGTTGGGTTCCCACTCCCGGACATTCGATCAAGCCGGGGTGTTCGATTACGAATGCGGCGGCGACGACCTGCCTGCCCAAGCCGCGCAGGTGCTGGTGGTGGAGAAGGGGTCGCAGTCGGAGGTGGAGCCGCGTTCGGTCACCTTCCTGGAGGGCCCATTCGAACTGCTGCGCGGCCACGGGCTGGACGGCTACCTGGTGTTTGAAACGCCCATAGACACGCCGCTTCGCGACATGAGGTGGAAGGCGGGCGACTCGATCACGATTCGCTTCTAGCAGCGTCGTGATGCGGCGTTACGCCAGCCTGGTGGTGTTTGGGGGGCAGAGGCGGAGCAGCAACGAAGGCGCCGGTCCGCCCCCGGTGTGGCGGAGGCTGTTCCACATCTCCGTCGGCTCGCTCATCCCCATCGCCGGGATATTCCTCGCCGAGGAATGGATGGTATGGGTGCTGGCCGCGCTCGCCGGGGCCACCCTGCTGACCGACCTGGCCCGCTTCAACGCCCCTTGGCTGAACCGCGTATACCTGCGATGGCTCGCGCCCATCCTGAAGCAGGACGAAGCCGCACACGTTACCGGCGCGACCTACATGCTTATTGCGGCGACGGTGGTGTGGCTGCTGTACGGGAAAGAGGTTGGCGTGCCGGTGATGTTCTACTTATCCCTCGGCGACCCGGTTGCGGCCCTGGTCGGGCGGCGCGTTCCCGGGCCTCGATTGCTGGGCAAGTCGCCGGGCGGAACGGTTGCTTTCGCTGCCGTCGGGGCGGCGGCGGCGGCGGTGTTGCTGGGAGCCGAGGCCATCGAGCACCATTGGGCGTTGTGGGCCGGGGCCGGAATCGCCGCGGTAGTGGAGTTGGCGTCCATCCCCCCCGACGACAACCTGACGATTCCACTCCTGGCCGGGACGGCCATGCACTTCCTGATGCTGCTCTGAACAGGCTGGCCTCAGCCGCCCCACAGTTGGTTCAAGGCAGTCGCAATAGCGGCCGAGGCGGCCATTCCTCCCAAGAGCAATCCGACTGCCCACATGACCAGACTGGCCCTGTCGGCTTTCATTTCAGCTCTCAGGTCGCTGATACTGGCCTTTACCTCGCCGATATCGGCCTTAAACTCAGCCCTTAGCTCTGCCAGATCGGCTTTGGTTGCATAGTGCTGCAATTCGTGCCGGAGGTCTTCCCTTGTGAGAGGGACTGGGTTATTCTCTGTCGTCATAATTTTCCCCTAACTTCCCCACAGGCGCGATGCTGCAATAGCGATGCCTGCTGCGGCAGCTATGCCTGCGGTCACCGACCCCACCATCCACATAATCAGGCTGGCCTTGAGGTCGCCGATATCGGCCTTGAACTCAGCCTTCAACTCGGCTACATCTTCTTTGGTGGCGTAGCGCTGCAACTCGTGGCGGAGGTCCTCTTTGGTGGCATAGCGCTGCAACTCGTGGCGGAGGTCGGCTTTGGTGGCGTAGTGCTGCAACTCGTACCGGAGGTCCTCCCTGGTTAGGGATTCCTGGTTTGGTGTGGTCATTGGATGCTCCGCCTGTTGGGGGGGCCCTTACCGTAACGCACCGCAGGTCTTGTTGTCTAGCGGCCGGTGTCATAACTGGCAAGGGCGGCCGGCAACGGACGCCCGCGGCGTTCAGGCGGACGCGCCGTCGAACAGCAACGTCTGGGCCTGCTCCCGCTGGAAGCGGAGGTAGGCTTGCTTGGTCATGACCGGGTGGTGGGCGGCTTTGACCGCGTGGGCCTGCTTTGCGCCGTCGGCCAGCAGGTCTACCACCACCATCGCCATGATTTTGGCGGGATTTATCACCGCCGCCTCGTAGTCGTTGATGATGTAGTCTTTGCTATGGCCCGGCCCGGAAGCTCCCCCGGTATACGGATGGCAGGCGGGTATCAGGTGGGACAGGTCCCCCATGTCGGTGGAGCCGCCCCGGTTCCGCTGGGCCGGCATAATCAGCGTGGCCTTTTCGCCCAAAGCCTCGGCGGCGCTGTTGCGGAACAGGTCCTGCAGCCTGGTGTCGTTGCGCATGGGCAGATAGCCGGGGATGGTGGTGACGTTGACCTGCGCTCCCACCGCCAAGGCGCCGGCCTTGAAACAGCGGTCGACCACGCGGGAATTCTGGACCACCATCTGAGGCGTGGAGGAGCGCACCCGCCACTCCAGCTTGACGTCGGCTGGGACCGCGTTGACCGCCTCGCCGCCCTTGGTGATGATGCCGTGGATGCGCACGGTATCCTCGGCCCGGTGGGTCTCGCGGGTGGAGTTGATGGCCTGGAGGGCGAACGAGGCCGCGTTCAGGGCGTTGATGCCCAAGTGGGGCGAGCTGCCCGCGTGAGCGCCGCGGCCAGTGTAGCGGACGAACTTGACCACGTGGCCGTTGCTGGTGCCGCCGACCGCGAACTTGCGGTCGCCCATGTCGCTGGCCGTGTGGCACATCATGGCGATGTCTACGTCGTCGAACTCCCCCAGCCGGACCAACTCCTGCTTGCCGCCCAGGAATTCCAGCTTGCCTTGGTCCCGCAGATCCAGCCGCTGCTCGACTTCGATGAACTCTTCGGCGGGCACGGCAAAGGGCACGACCTCGCCGGAAAGCTGCGCCAACACTTCGGGCGTGAGCAGCCCCATCGTCGCCCCCAGCATCATGCCGATCTGGCAGTGATGGCCGCAGGCGTGGGCCGCGCCCGATTCCGGGTCGGCGTGGGGGTGCTCGGTGACCACCAGGGAGTCCAGCTCGCCGATGACGGCCACGCTGGGCCCCGGACCAGCGCCGCCGGCAACCCGGCCCTTGAGGCCGGTCAGGGCGAGGCCGCTCTGGTGGTTGATTCCCAGCTCGTTGAACGTCTGGGCAACCAGTGAGGCGGTCTTATGCTCCCGGAACCCCGCTTCCGGGTGGGAGAGCACCTGCTTGGAAAGGCTGATTATCTCTCGCTTGCGCTTTTCGATGGTCTCGCAGGCGCGCTTCTTCAGTTCTTCTATGGTTAACATAACCCAACCACCATCGCCTACGCTCCGTTAAAGGTCTCTTCCTTGGCCAGGCTTCGCATGAATCTGAGGTACTCGGACCGGGTCATCTCCGGCCGGTGCCGGGATACGATACCGCCGCCCTGCGCCGCTCCGTCGGCCAGCAGGTCGATTGCGGTGTTGGCCAACGCCTTGGCCGCTGTAACGACCGCTAGGCCGTAGTCCTCCACCACGTAGTCCGCCCCGTGGCCGATGCCGACCGCGCCGCCCACGTAGGGGTGAATCGCAGGCATCAGCTGGCTGATGTCGCCCATGTCGGTGGAGCCGCCCCGGTGGCCCACGTACCCCACGTTTTCTTCCCCAACCAACTGATATGCGTTGTCCTTGAACACGCCGGACATCGCTTGGTCCTGCGTCAGGGGCAGGTATCCTGGGATCGTTTGGATGACCACCTCGCCGCCGACGGCCATCGCCCCGGCCTTCAACGCCCGGTCCACCTTGGCGTTGGCGTCCATGATCGCGTCCAGAGTGCGGCCGCGGACGAAGGTCTCCATCCGCACGTCGGCCGGGACTGCGCTCACTGCCTCACCGCCCTTGGTGATGATGGGGTGAACGCGGACGCTGTCTTCGTCGCGGAAGGTCTCCCGGTTGTAGTGAATGGCGCTAAGGGCCAGGGTGGCGGCGTTGAGGGCGTTTATCCCCAAGTGGGGTGCGCCGCCGGCATGGGCCCCGCGGCCTAGGAACTGTATCTTCTTGGCCAGCGTGCCGTTGTTGGTGTCGCTGATGCACAACTGCTTTTCGCTGGGGTTGGACGTGGTGTGGAGCATCATCGCCAGGTCCACGTCGTCGAACTCGCCCAGCTTGACCAGTTCCGGCTTCCCACCCAGGAACTCTATCTTCCCCTGTCGGCGCAGGGAGTCCCGGTACTCGATCTCGATGTACTCCTCCGCCGGGACCGCCATGAAGATCAAGCGGCCGCTGAGGGCTTCCAGCACGTCGGGCTGTTGCAGGGCCATCGCCGCCCCCAGCAGCATGGCAACCTGGCAGTGGTGGCCGCAGGCGTGGGCCGCGCCCGTGGCTTGATCGGCGTGGGGGTGTTCGTTGACGATCAAAGAATCCAACTCACCCAGCACGGCCAGGGCAGGACCGGCGGACCCGCCGACTATGTCGGCCCGCACTCCGGTGACGCCCAGCCCGACGCGGGCCGGGATGCCAAGCTCGGCGAACTTGCCCGCCACCAACCGGGAAGTCTTGACCTCCCGGAAGCCGGGCTCGGGGTTCTCCAGGATGGTCCGGGCCACGCCGACCAACTCGTCGGCGCGAGAGTCGATGGCCTCGCTGGCCCTTCGCTTCAATTCTTCCCTGGAGGGCCTGCTTGCGCCGGAGGAGGACATGGACGAAAGCCTCCGTTGTGGTTTTTGTGCGTGGCCTTGATGCCGGAGTTCCGATACGAAGGGATTGTAGCAAAGCCCCCTATCCTTGAATATAGCGCGGTGTATAATTGCGGGCCATGAAGATAGTAATCGCCCCCCAAGGTTTCAAGGCCGGAATCTCCGGACTGGAAGCCGCCCAAGCCATCGCCCGCGGCGTGCTGGCCGCCGTCCCGGAGGCGGAAACGGTGCTGGCGCCAGTGGCCGACGGCGGCGACGGTACGCTGAACGCATTGGTCGACGCCACTGGCGGAGAGGTGTTCACCAGCACGGTCACCGGGCCGCTGGGACAGCCGCTGGAAGCCAGGTGGGGCGTGATGGGAGACGGGAACACCGCGGTGATTGAAATGGCGTTGGCGTCCGGCCTCGCCCTGGTGCCCCAGCGCCGTCGCAATCCCCGCATAACCACCACCGCCGGCACCGGCGAGCTGCTCAAGGAGGCCCTGGACCGGGGCTTTACCCGGATCATCGTGGGCTTGGGCGGAAGCGCCACCAACGACGGTGGGGCGGGAATGGCTGCGTCGCTGGGGGCCAGACTGTTGGACTCCCAAGGCAACGCTATTTCGCCGGGAGGGGCGGCCTTGGCCCGGCTGGATCACATCGACGCATCTGGGCTGCATCCCAAGCTGGCCCAAGCGGAGATCGTTTGCGCCACCGACGTTACCAACCCGCTGTGCGGGCCGGACGGCGCTTCGGCCATATTCGGCCCCCAAAAAGGCGCTACTGAGGAGATGGTCCGGGAGCTAGATGCGGCCTTGGCCAGCTACGCCCGCGTCGTAAGCCGGGACTTGGGGCGCGATGTGGCGGACGACCCCGGCGCGGGGGCGGCCGGCGGGTTGGGGGCCGGGTTGATGGCCTTCGCCAATGCCCGGCTGCAATCTGGCATCGACATGGTATGCCAGGTGCTCGACTTTGATTCGCTGTTGCAGGGGGCCGACTTGGTGATCACCGGGGAAGGGAGGGCTGACCGTTCTACGGTCTTCAACAAAGCCCCGGTCGGCGTGGCCCGCCACTCCAACGCCCACGGCGTGCCCACGGTGTTGCTGGCCGGAAGCCTGGGGCCGGGCTACGAGGAACTGAAGGAACACCACATCGCGGCGGTTGTCTGCATCGCCGACCGCCCGATGACCTTCGAGCAGAGCCTCGCCCGCACCGCGGAACTCTTGGAAAGCGCCGCCGAGCGCACCATGCGCCTGGTGACGGTCAAGTGGTCATCCGACGTCGCGGCGTAGGGCCACTCCTGAACGATTCCCGGCAGGCTATTGGGCCGGGAGTGGCAACTGCCACCAGCCGGGGGCCTCGCTGATCTCTATCTCAGTCACCCACTTCACCCACTCGAACCCTCGCCGTCCCGGCGCAACGAGGCGCAACGGAGCGCCGTGGCCGTGGGACAGCGGTTCCCCGCCTACGCGAGTAGCAAGCAGGAACCCGCGGGCGTCGCCGAGAGAGAACCGCCGGTAGTACCCCGTGACCGACCTTACCGCGACACTCCTCGCCGATTCGGTCGGCGACGCCGCATCCAGCACATCCGCCAGCGGCGTTCCCCGCCACTCTTGAGTTGAGTGCCACCCGCCGGTGCAATCCAGCGTCGCCACGACCTGCGCGTCCTTGGCAAAGTCGACGGCGGACAGGGACAGCCGCCGGGTTGCCGCGCCATACACTTCCAGCGTCCAGGCCGCGACTTCGATACGGTCAGGATCGTCGTCCAACCACGAGACCCGCGGGAAGTCGTTTCCCGTGAAACTCCCCGCCTCGTATGAGCCGGTGAACCGCCTGGACCGGCCGCTCAAGTCCGCCGCCCGCGCCAGCCCTTCAGTCGCCTGCCAAGCGACGAATCCGGCGAGCGCCAGCCCGGCGATTCGCAGGAACTGCCGCCGCTCGACCCAGAACCCGAGGGGAGCGCGCCTCGCCATGTGCCATGAGTGCCAGATGAGAAGCGGGACGATAGCCGCCCCGGTGTAGATGTGCCAGCTAACGCCGCTGAAGATCCACCAGTGGTAGGGCCCGGCCAACGACCACGCTAACCCCAAGACCAGCGTGATCACCAGCAACACCGTCAGCAAGAGCGATGCGGTGCGCACCGTGCCCGCCCGCGGCCACTTCCACGACACGACGACGTTTACCGTCTTCCAGACCAGCACGGCCAGTATGCCGTAACCCGCAATGCGGTGGGCCTGGATGTAGATGGCGTGATCTTCCGCGCCGGAGACCAGCCCGAAGAAGCCCGAGAGCAGCTCGACCCCCAGGAACAGGAGAAGCAGCGAGTTGGCCCACGGATAGCGCATTGGTTACGCACAGGCGATTGAAACTGAGAACGACTCCGATGGAGTGACGGGCGTGCGTCTCCTTACGGTTCCAGCGAAAGGTCGCCCAAGTCGTACACCGGCACCTCGGTCGTCCGGTCAGGCGTACCACCCGACCAGGTCAAGTGCTCAATCTTTTTCACAACGTCAGACCGCAACAGGGATTCACCACACTGGGTGCAGACCTGCGCAGGAACATTTTCCAGGATGACCACCTTCCCTTGATAGGGATAGGACTCCGTGACCCGTTCATATTTGAGATTCCCGCGACAAACGGGGCATTGTTTCATGATATATCGGCCCTTCGCACCCTAAAGTCGGTCCACCTCTCAGGGTCCGGTTCATATACAGTGACCAACGCCAAATTGGGCGGGTATGTGAATTGTAAATGCAGAGGTCGATGTGCGGAAGTAAATCCGAGGACCAAGCAGCTTGGACCCCGAAGGCCTACAGGATAGTCTTCAATTATCTCGGCCAAGGGGCCGGAGATAGCGTCCTGGATTTCCCTGGGTTCAATTTGGCGTTGGATCATTCTTAACCGGGCGTGGTGAGTTGTGAAAAATCCTTGCTGGCTCACACCGTCGCGGATTTCCTCGAGCAATTGTCCCATCGCTTGTCTGGCCTGCCGCTACGCCATGCGTTCCTTCACGAACTCCACGACCAGGTTGGAGAGCTCAATGGAGCGGTCGGCGTCCACTTCGTCGAACGCCTCGGACGACGTGCCGCTGGGCAGGAAGTCGGGGTAGCGGGTGATGTAGAGGTATTTGTCGAGTTGGCGGGCCTCGCTCTTCACCGTGTCGAACAGCATGTCGAACAGCTTGGCGTCCTCGCACAGGTCCAGCAGCGAATGGCCCCAAACGTCTTCCACGCGCTTGTGGTAGAGGTAGGCTTTCAGGGCCTTCTCGGCGGCCTGGTGGCCCTCGAAGCAGGCGAGGTTATGCTTGCCGTGGTCGCGCAGGAAGCGGGCGTCCTCCAGGTCTTGCACCGCTTGGCGCAGCCAGCGGCTCCCTTCAGCCAGATAATCAGGCATTGAAAATCTCCCGTCCTTCCTTGCAGGCCCGGACCAGGGCCGGCAGGGTGTCGCGAAGGGTCTCGAACTCCTCCGGCGTGTACACCTGGGTGTCGATTTCCACCGAGCTGCCCAAGTGGTAGGAGAAGAAATCGGCCCGGCGCCCAAAGGAGTATTCGGTCTTGTGGACGACCACCAGCTCTATCCGGCTGTCCGGACGGTAGTCGCCGGTGGCCGCGTCGCCGGTCAGGATGACCTTCTCGACGCCCAGGCTCGGCAGGGTTTCGATGATGGTTTGCAGTTCGCGCTCCAGCATTTGCTTGCGGAACTGGGTGAAGCCCACGCGCATCGGCATGTTTTGACCTACTCTACAAGCACCAGGTGGACCGACTTCGGCCCATGCACGCCTTGAACGATGGTCATCTCGATGTCGGCGGTGCGGCTGGGGCCTGTGATGAAGTTAAGATAGCTGCCCATTTCGCCGTTCCGCTGATAATACTCCAGCCGACGCAACAGGAACAGGTCGTCCAGGCTTTCCAGCACGTCCAGCGGGCGGACCAAGGCAACGTGTACCGGGGGCACCAGCGACACCAGGCGACTGAGCCCGCGCCGGGGCAGGACGATCACGGAGCCGGTCTCGGCCAGGGCGTAATCTGCTCCCGTCAGCCCCAGGCCAGCCCGGCGTATCTCCTCCCGCAGCGTCTCACGTGGCGATTGCCCGCTACCGACGATGGGCGTCACTGCAATACCCCGGCTCTCCAGCGCCGCGTCGACCGGCGCATCGTCGAAGACCTGCTGGGATGAGCGGACGGCCCGGCTGACGCCCAACTCGCTGGCCAGCGACGCAACGTGGCCGATGGCTTCCTCGACTCCCGCGGCCCGGTGCAGGTTCCAGCCGCCCTTGACCGCCATCTCGCAGAACCGGTCAAGAATCGCCGGGCGGTTTTCCAGCAGCCGCGCTTTCAGTTCCTCCGACCGGCTTTCCAACTCAGCCAGGTTCTCTTCCAAGCGGTGATAGAGCGCTGCCGGAGGCCCCTCGCCGCGCCCCAGCGTCTGTCGCACCGAGCGAAGAAACTCGGCCTTCGGCACGCTGGGGACGTTTCCAACGTCAGGAGTCGGCACGGTCCTCACTGCCGAGCCCGTCCTGCCAGATTTCACGGAAAGATCGCGGGGGCAAGGGAGGCAAGTCCCGCGCCCGCGTCCACTTGGAAAGCAGGGGCAGGCGGGCCTTGCGAATCCAGCCGTTGCTCGTGGAAACCGGGCTGAAGGGAAGTATCCTTCCCAGCCTTTGCAACAGCCGCCCGGCCTTACCCGCCAAGGTCAACTTCCTGGGGCTTCCCATCACCTCGGCGAAGGACGAAGCCGCCAACCGTTCCGATCTGGACGATGCGCGTTCCGCCGGGTCGGCGCTCTCGGCGGTGCGGTGCCGCAGTTCCAGCAGCATCCGGGGGATGTTGATTTTTACGGGGCAGGCCTCGCGGCAGGCGCCGCACAGGCTGGACGCTTGGGGCAGGGCCTTGGATTCCTTGAGTCCGGTCAGCATCGGCGACACCACCGCGCCGATGGGGCCGGGGTAGACCCAGCCATAGGCGTGGCCGCCCACCCGCTGGTAGACTGGGCAGATGTTCAGACACGCGCCGCAACGGATGCAGTACAGCGCTTCCCGGAGCTTGGGGTCGCCGAGCATCCGGGAGCGGCCGTTGTCCACCAGCACGAGGTGGAACTCTTCGGGGCCGTCCTCGTCGTCGGGCCTGCGGGGGCCAGTGACCATGCTGACGTAGCTGGAGATGCGCTGGCCGGTGGCGGAGCGGGGCAGCAGCCGGAGGAAGACGGCCAGGTCCTGCAACGACGGTATGACCTTCTCCATCCCTGTGATGCCGATGTGCATCCTGGGAGCGGAGGTGCAGAGCCGCCCGTTGCCTTCGTTGGTGATGATGACCAGCGTCCCGGTCTCGGCCACTACGAAATTCGCCCCGCTGATGCCTAGGTCGGCCTCCATGAACTTGTCGCGCAAAGTCGTGCGGGCCACGGCGGCCATCTCTTCGATGTCTTCCTGGTACGGGACGCCGAGCTTTTCGGCAAAGAGCTCGGCAACGTCTTCTTTGGACTTGTGCAGAGCGGGCGCCACCAGATGCGAAGGAGTTTCGTTGGCCAATTGGATGATGTACTCGCCCAGGTCGGTCTCGTAAACGTCGACGCCCAAGGATTCCAGTACCGGATTCAGCTCCAGCTCCTCGGAGACCATGCTCTTGCTCTTGGTGGCAACCTTGACGCCCCGCGTCGTGGCCAGATGGGCCACGATCTCGTTGGCTTGAGCGGCGTCGTTGGCGAAATGGACTTGTCCTCCGGCGGCGGTCACGTTGTCGTGCAACATTTCCAGGTAGTAGTCGAGGTGGTCCAGCGTGTGAATCTTGATGCGGCGCGCTTCTTCCCGCCAGTCCTCCCAAGCCTCGGTAGTGACCTCTTCGATGGCGTTCCGGCGGGCCACGTCGAACCCTGAGCCCACCCGGTCGAGGGCGCGGCGCAGCTTCGGGTCCGCCATAGCCGCAGCCGAGGCGGGGAAGAATTCGCTGGTCTTTACTTCCGGCATCGGGCTTTAACCGCTCCCGCCTGAGTCCAGGACTTGGGCCAGGTGGCGTACTTTGATGGACGGGTCCTGGCGGCGCAGCGCTCCGCCGATGTGCATCAGGCAACTCATGTCGCAGGAGACGAGAGTGTCGGCCCGCGC
Organism: Dehalococcoidia bacterium; assembly: GCA_965197575.1. GTDB lineage: Bacteria > Chloroflexota > Dehalococcoidia > Lucifugimonadales > UBA3495 > VXOI01. Next base: position 1,703,534 of record OZ240214.1, on the reverse strand, counting down.
AGCGCGAACATTGGCTACTTTGTCGGCCAGCATCCCCTCGGAGATGTGGGGGAGCTTGACCGAGAAGCTGCCGCCGAAGCCGCAACAGGTCTCGGCCCCTTCCAGGTCTTTGAGTTCTAAGCCCGAAACCGACCTCAACAGCGCATAGGGGGCCTCCCGTACTTCCATCTCCCGAAGCAGGTGGCAGCCGGGATGGAAGACCGCCACGCCTTCGTAGCGGGCGCCGGGGTCTTCGACTCCCAGCACATCGGCCAAGAACTCGGAGAACTCGTACACGCGGGCGGCCAACGACTCGGCCTCGGCCAGCAAAGCCGGATCGTCCTCGAACAGGTCTTGGTAGAACACCCGCATCATGGCCGAGCAGGAGCCGGAGGGCGCCACCACGTAGTCGCTGTCACGGAACTGGCGCAGCACCCGCTCCGCCAAGGTCTTTGCTTCGCGGGTGAAGCCGGAGTTATAGACCGCTTGGCCGCAACAAGTCTGGTCCTTGGGGAAGCCCACGCTCACGCCCAACCGCCGCAGCACACGCACCACGCTGACCCCCACTTCGGGAAAGAGTTGGTCGACAATGCAGGTAACGAACAGGTCGGCGTTGACGGGAGGCTGGTTGGTCAAGGGGCGTAACCACCGGCAATCGGATAGCGGTCCAAGCCCGCAAAGCGTAACAGACCGCTATTACGCTGGCAACACGCACGGTCCGCGTTGCTGCGTTGACAGTTGGGGGGGCCGTGACTACACTCGCCGGAAACCGGGAGGAGTTCGGCGCATGACCGGTGGCACCGACGTGGCCATAGTAGGCGGGGGAGTCATCGGCTGCTCCATCGCCTACGAACTGGCGAAGCGCGGGGTGGATTGTACCGTGCTGGAGAAGAGCACGTTCGGGGCGGGCGCGTCGGGAGCGACCGCCGGCGTCGTCTCCCCATTGCGCCACGTCGACCCCAATGTGCGGCCCATGTGGCAATTGGGAATGCGGAGCCTGGAGCTTTTCCCGGTGCTGGCTGCCGAACTGGCGTGGGCTGGTGTGGACCCAGAGTTCCGGCAGACCGGGGTGCTCAAGCTGGCCTTCACCGAAGAGCAGGCGGCGGAGCTGCACGACGAAGTGGAATGGCAGCAGGCGGCGCGCCTGGGAGTGGAATGGCTGGAGGCCGATGAAGTGCTGCGCCGGGAGCCCGACGCAAACCCCGCGGTGCTGGCCGGAGTCAATGCCCCGATGGCGGGTTACGTCCGGGGCCAGCGGCTGGTGGACTCGCTGGTCCAGGCAGCGTCCCGGTTGGGAGCCAGGTGCCTGAACTCGGTCGAGGTCACCGGGCTGGTCTGGGAGGGAGACAGAGTAACCGGAGTGGAGACTTCGACCGGTGTCGTGTCTGCGGGGCACGTGGTACTGGCGGCGGGCCCGTGGACCGGCATCAAGGGCAGGTGGTCGACTCGGGAGGGAGCGCTGGATGTCCCGGTGCGTCCGGTAAAGGGTGAGCGGGTACTGTTGCGGAGGCCCGGTCTGTTGCCCAAGGCTACGGTGCATAACTTTCGAGGCTACGTCGTTCCGTGGGCCAACGGCGACGTTTTGGTGGCATCGACGAGGATAGAAGGCCGGTTCGATGAACAAGTAACTGCCGGAGGAATCGCCGAGCTGATCGCGAGTGCCGCGTTGACCTATCCGGGGCTGTCCGAAGCCGCCTTTGTCGGCGCCCGGGCTGGCGTAAGGCCCGCCACTCCCGACGGGATGCCGGTGCTGGGACCGGTGCCGGGAATCGAAGGCTTGAGCATCGCTGCCGGACACGATGCCGTCGGGGTCATGTTAAGCCCCGCCACCGCCGAGTTGATGTGCCAGTTCATCCTGGACGGCAACACCGCCCCGCTGGAGCCGTTCAGCCTCCAACGGTTCCGCCAGAGTTGAAGCCCTAGCCGGACGCGCTTAGGCCTCGTCGGAAGATTTCCTGTCTTTGTTGGAAGGCTTCTTGTCCTGCGGTATCTTCCCACCCGGCGGCTTATCCGGGTCCCAAGGGTAATCGCCCGCTTTTCGCGGGCCCGCGCCCACAAGTTTCCTCGACCTACGCCAATTGGGGGAGGCAGTCTGCTCACTTTCAGACGCCATATTGCCTCCTTATGCCGCCACGACTCGCTGTCCCACTTTCACTATATCGTGCACTGTAGTTGCTGTCCATTCGTCCGCTGATCGCGACGACTCCGATTTGTGCATGTTTTCAAAGAAAGAATACACGAGGATCGACTCGACATCGCTTGATGCGATAAATTCGCATGACTCGTGATGTGTTTCACCTGGTTCTATGACTAGATACTTTTGTCCCTGTACGAGGCTGAATTCGCCAAGTAAAGGCCAATCAAAGTCCGGGATTCCTTTTGATCCGGACGCCTGGCCATAGAAAAACTCAACGTCATCATCGTCAATGGGCGCTATTTGTTGCAATTGGAAAAATCCTTTACGAATTTCCACCCTGACCTTCGAACTGTTGCGCAATGTTGCGGTTACGGCGATGTGCACATGCCGTGTGCCGACGGGCCTGTGGGACACAGTTTGGGAGACGGTGAGATGTGGCTCAAAATCCCGGAACACTTGTAGTTTGTAACCAGCGAACACGCCACCGGCTGCGATGGCCAAGGCGGCGGCCGAGGCTTGGACGATCCCCGCCAGGTCCTTGGCGCGGCCAATGTCGGGCAGGACGAAGTGCAGGGCCAACGCCAGGGTGGTCAGAAAAACCACCATGCTGCCGACAGTCAGGAAACCCCTTCGCATCAGGCCACCGGCTCACCGTCGCTTCATCTCCACCGCGCTTAATCGCGGTCGGCACCGGTTATTGTTGGCAGGTTAGGAGCGGCGGGGCAATGGGCAAGTGTCAGTAGCCCTAGCCGGACAGCACCACGTCGATGATCGCGGTCTTTCCCTCGGTCACGGCCGCCATCCCGTCCTCGATTGCGCTCTTGAGACGGCGCGGGTCTTCCACTCTTTCGCCGTAACCGCCAAAGGGGGTGGCCAGCTCCGCGTAGTTCGGCCCCGGGATATCCACGCCGTGGAAAATGCCGGACTGGGCGGCGGAGCCATCCGGGTAGAACGACAAGTGGAGGCTCTTCATGGCCGCGTAGCTGGCGTTGTTGAATACCACGATCAGGATGGGCAGATTGCTTTCGCGGGCGACGCCCAGGCTTTGCGTGATGGGGTTGTAGAGAAACGAACCGTCGCCGATCAGCGCGGCCACTGGCCGGTCCGGCGTCGCCAGCTTGGCCCCAAGCGCCATCCCCAAGCCTTGACCCAAGCCGCCCGCCGGACGCATGTAGCTCTGTGGGCGGTCCCAACCGATGCGTCGGAGGATCTGGCCCCGGTGCAGGATGGTCTCGTCAATGTAGACCGTGTCGTCGGGCATGACCTCGTTAAGGGTGTTGCACAAGAAGCCTGGGTCGATGGGTGCAGACCCGGCGGCCGCGTCCGGGAGACGCCGGTAGCGCTCCCAGACTTCTCGGGGGGACCCGCTCGACCGCGGACTTGGCCGGCCATTCGACTTACTGCGCAACGCGCCGGATAGCGCGGTCAGTGTCGTGGGAAGGTCGCCTTCCAAGTAGTGGTCGGCGTGGAGGTCCTGGTAGACCATGTACTCCTTCAGCGGATACTCGTCAATGACCACCACCGTCGCGTTGGCGGGCCCGGCGCTGGGCGGGTACCAAGGCGCCCGATTGCCGACGACCAAGAAAAGATCGTACCGGTCCAACTCCCGGCTTAGGTCGTAGCCGCAGTGCAGCGGGTGGCTCTTGGGGAAATTGGCGTAGGACGGCCCCTCAGACTCGAACACGGGGATGGACAAGGACTCAGCCAAGGCCACCAGGTTGTTGAATCCTTCGGGAGTACGTCCGGCGGAATCGGCGGTGATCACCGGGTTCGAGCTGTTGAGGATGAGGTCCGCCACCCGGTCGACTGCTTCCGGGTCAGGGTAGCTTCTGGGGGCCGTAGGACGCTGGCGCAGTCCGGGCGGCGGCTGCCATCCCTGCCGCATCACTTCCATCGGGATGTTGAGGAACGAAGGGCCCTTGGGAGTGCGCTGGGCCAACTCGCCGGCGCGGCTGACCGTTTCGTACAGTGTCTCCGGGCTGGTGACCCGGCTGCTCCACTTGGTGAAAGGCTCGACGAGGCGGTTGGGGCCGCCGACTATGCTGAGGTTGCGCAGCCATTGGGGGCCGGGGTCAAAGTCGGCGGCCTCGCCGTAGGTGGCCGACTCGCCGGAGCACACCAGCATGGGCACCTCGCTCTGGTAAGCGCCGTGGATGCCCATCGATCCTTGCAAAACCCCTACTCCGGCGTGGAGCAGCACCGCCTGCATCCGGCCGGTCATCCGGGTGTAGCCGGAAGCCATCGCCACCGCCAGCGTCTCGTGCCAGCAGTTGATGTAGGTGGGGCCGGGCCGCTCCTCGATGGCCTGCCGGGCCAGCGCTTCCCATACCGAGGGCCACTCGGAACCCGGCGACGAAATGATGTAGTCCACGTCCAGGTTGCGCAACGCTTCCAGAATGGCGTCGCCGCCGTCCATGCGTTCGGCCATAAAGCCTCCGGGGAGAATCAGGAATTGGGAGTTGGGAATTAGGAATGTGGAATGTACCAGGCCCTAAATTCCACACTCCTCATTCTAAATTCCACATTTACTTGACCCAGCGGCATTCGGGTTGGTGTCCGTGGGCGCCGTGGTCGATGCAGGTGCAGGGTAGGTCTTCCCGCATTTGGTAGCCGTGGTGTTGCAGGTAGTCGTGAAACCCGACGTAGAAGCCTTCGCCGTCGTCTATGGAGTCGAACCCGGCTTGGAAGGCATCCCGCAATTCTTGGTAGCTTGGTTGAGTCATGGCGGACTTATGCGCTCTCAGCCTGTTCCGGCAGCGTGGAAACATGATCTACAAGCTGGCCGACTTGGTCCATGACCCACCGACGGTCCATAGAGTGTACAGGAAGCTCGCGATACTGGTAGATCACGGCATAGTTAGTCAGACTTGTCAGGTGTCGGAACCGTTCAGTCCCGGAAGCGCCGCTCTCCTCCAGAGCGCCAAACAAGATGCCCAATTGGTGGGTCAACGGGTACTGACCGCCCCTGAGAGCGATCCATGCCTTGAGAGTCAGCTCGACAACCCGTTCGGCGTGAAAGCCGAAGTCTTCTTCCCTGGCGCGAATCTCCAGCAGGCCCATCGTTTCCATTTGCCCGTGGGCCATGCCGAGCAGTTCCCGCGCATGGTCCAGTTCCGACACTTCTTCCTCCCCCGGCAGGGTCTCGTGGGAGCCGTAAAGGACCTTGCCTTCCCGCCAGGACCGGCCGGCCACATGGTTGATGGACCGCTTCTGCAACCTGTATTCCGGGTCGGTCCAGAGTCTCACGTCGATGCGGCGGAAGAACTTGCCGGAAACCGTTTCCGCGGCGGCGGCCCCGTGGGCCTCCAAGCGTATGCGCTCTTGGGAGCCGAGAGGGACGGGCGGCTGGTCCATGATTACGGCCAGGTCGACGTCGCTGTAATCTTTGTAGTCGCCGCGGGCGCGGGAGCCGAAAAGGATGACGCAGCGGGCGGCCAGGGCGTCGCCCACGGCCTCGGCGATGTCCTGAATCACCGCTTCGACCTCGAGTTGGTTAGCTGGCGCTACCATGCCCTATCCCAGCACCTCGGCAATGTCCGCAGCGAATACCATGTCTTCGGCGCCGACCAGCGACGGGTCGTCGGGCGAGGTCAGGTACTTGACGAAGACCCAGACGCCGTCCTTGGGGTTGTTCACTACTTCGGCGGTCGCCCCTTGGATAGTGGCGATGGTCGCCCCTTCTTCGATGGTGATCAGATTGACTATTTCCGGCATTCCCTCACCCCAACCCTCTCCCAAGGGGAGAGGGAGCAATCGTGGCTAGAAAAAGAATGTCAAGTTTTTGGCAAGGAGGACGTTCTGGTCGAGGATTATCCGGCGCTGGGCGATCTTCCACGCTCCGTTTTCTTTACGCAGCACGTCCTCCCGCTTGCCGATCAGGTGGTCGGTCTCGGTCTCCACGCGGTTGCGGTAGATCAGGAAGCGGCACTTGACCGAAACTTCACTGGGGGCGGCGGCCGATGGGACGGCGTCCAGAATCTGCACGTTGGAGACCATGTGGCAGATGCGGGACAGGGGCTCCTCGGCCCAGTGGACGCCGGTGAGTATCTGGTTCACCCGCCGCTCCAGCGTCGCCTTGCCCTCGTCGAACCAGTTGATGTCGTAGCCTTCCCGCGTGAATTCCCGGTCCAACTCGCCGAACTTCACGTTTCGGCGCATCGGCATATAGTAGCGTATGTCGTCGGCCAGCAGGTCCAGCCATTCAGTGAAGCGGCGGTCGTCGAGCAGCTCCGCCTCGTGGTAAAGGAACTGCTCGACCTCGTTTTGCAGCAGCATGGCTTCCAGGGCCGTTCCCGCGACAGCCATTACCGCGCACCCGCCTGGACGCCGTTGCGCCAGGTGGCCAGCGAGTCCCAGTCCGGCGCGGTCAGGAACTCCGACCAGCGGCGGTAGAAGCCGCGCTGGTTATGCTCGGAGGCCCTGGACGCGGTCGTTTCGCGCACCGAGCCGGGAAGCTCCACACCGCCAGTGTCGGCCACTGGCGAGTCGAAGCCCTGCCCCATCTGGTAGTTGTAGGGGTGGCGGCGGGCGATAGCGCCCCGGCTGGCGTTGTGGGCGTAGTTCCAGTTTTCCATGTCGTCCTGCTCGGTGAGGCCGCCGGGACCGGAGTAGCTGATGTAGTAGCGGCGCAGGAAGTCCTTGACCTCGGCCGGGGCGTTCTTGTCCACTAGGAACCAGCGCCAGGCCTCGTGGCTGCCGGGGCCCCGAGGGTGCCAGACCGAGATGGTGCGGGGCTGCCGCGGCAGGTAGGACATATTGGGGAAGGTAGTTCCCGGGCCGGGGATGTACCGCGCCCACTCGCCGTAATTCTTGCGGCGCTCGTTCTCGCAGTGGGCGAAGTACTCTGAGACGATCTGCGAATGCTGGTACCCCGGGACCGGCGTGTTGTCGGGGCGCAGGTGGCTGACGGTGCTGTGGCCCCGCTCCGGGAACGAAACGTCCAGCATCGCAGCGCCGTCGCGCTCCTGGGTGTCACGGCGTCCGCTGCCGCTGGGGCCCATGCCTACCAAGTCGACGGAGCGATGGCTGATATTGTGGTAGCGGTCGCCGCAGAAATTCTCCGCCGGGAATTTCCAGTTGCAAGGAATCATCCACTTCTCTACGCCGCCGAAGACCTCCGTCTCGCCCCCGGAGCCGTCCCAAGTGTCGAGCAGGAAGTCGAGATAGGTCTTGTAGCCGCCCAGATACTCCCAAAGCGACGGCGCGGACTCGTCCCAGGTCGCCCATATGGTGCCCTTGTAGTTGCAGATCTGAGGCGCCTCGATGAGGCCCCACTTTGACTTGTCCAGATCTCCCTTGTAAGCGTCCTTGAAGTAGGGCACACCCACCAGCTTGCCGTCGGTGGCGAAGCTCCAGCCGTGGTAGGGGCAACTGAAGACCGGGGTGTTCCCCTCGTCATAGCGGCAGACCTTCATGCCCCGGTGGGTGCAGGAGTTGAGGAAGACGTGAATCTCGCCCTCGCGGTCGCGGCAGAGAATCACCGACTCCTCGCCCATGCAGGACACGAAGAAGTCGCCGGGTTTGGAAACCTGAGACTCGTGGCCCACGAAAAGCCAGGCGCGGGCGAAAAGCTGTTCCTGCTCTTGGGCGTAGATGTCCTCGTTGACGAAGATCTCCCGGCTGACCGTCCCCGCCCTTAAGTCGACGTAATCAAGGGCTGACCTGCCGTTGCTGCCGTTGGCGTGTCCGTTCTGCATATCTTGTCCCTCCGGCTGTCCCCGTGCCGCTCGAAGCGGACCGGAGATGCTTCTATCCCGTCAGTTTTGCCCGTCAGTCTTGGTTTCCGGGGCGAATCTCCGCGCCCGCTAGTTGCTCCAGCACACGGGCGACCATGGGGAAGCCCTCTTGCCCCCAGCCCTGGGCTTGCGCGCGCTGGAACAGATCGTCGGCGATGGAGCCTACCGAGGCCGGGGCCTGCACTTCTCGGGCCAGTTCGCAGGCCAGGTGCAGGTCCTTGGCCACGATGTCCAGCGTACCGTTGGAGGCGAAGCTGCGGTCCAGTATTGCCTCGGTTGCGCGGTTAAGTACGCTGCTGGAGCCCGCGCTCACCGGGATGATCTTGGCCAGGATTTCCAAGTCGATGCCGGCCTTCGCCCCAATCAGCAGTCCTTCGAGCCCGGCGATGAAGGCGCAGTAGCCGAGGTATTGCGTGACCAGCTTGGCGGTGCAGCCGGACGCGATCCCGCCGACGTAGATGACGTCGCGGCCCATGCAGTCCAGCACCGGGCGGTGCTTCTCGAACACGGCCGGGTCGCCGCCGACCATCATGGTCATGTTGGGTGGGCGACCGCTGACCGGAGAGTCCAGCATTTCCACACCAGCCTTCTCGCACGCCTCCGCCAGACGCCGGATGACCGACGGCGAGTTGGTGGTGGTGTCGATCCAGGCGCCGCCCGCGCTCAGACCAGCCAGAATGCCGGTTTCGGGGTCGGTGAGGACCTGCTCGGCCTCCACCGGGCCGGGCACCGAGGTAAAAACCACGCTGCTGGCCTGGGCGACCTCCCGCGGGCTGTCGGCCCAATTGGCGCCCATCTCGCAGAGGTTGGTGGTGGCCTGTCGGCGCACATCGTACACCGTGACATCGTGGCCAGCATCCAGCAGACACCGGGCCATGGGGTTGCCCATAGTGCCGGTGCCGATGTATCCGACGTTCATCTATGACTCCGTAGGGGCCGTGGGGTTATCGCAAGCATCGGACGAGTGGCGCAGGGAGAATCCCACCGGCGATGTGTCGCCGACTCGTAGTTCAACGTTTCCGGTCAGCGCCATCAGCCTTCGCACTTGATTGTTGGAAGCGATGGTGAATGGCCTTGGAGCGGTATCTTGCAGAGCTTCCAACTGCGGCAGCGCTTCCTCGACCCTCGCCAATACTTCCCTTAGCGTTTCGTGGCTTCTCTGGTTCTCGTAGAAGTTCTCATGCCCCTTGTGATAGGCCTCAGAGATGGCCTCGCCGAGGTCGGTATCCTGATACTCCGCCACGATCTGCCGACCGATGTTCTCGACCTGCTGATGGCTGTCGTGGTACCACCCCCGCGATTCGCCGATGGCCTTCAGGTTGTGGGCAATCGCTCCCCATGCCTTCTCTCCAGCCTGGAGGCGACTGCCCTTTTCAAGTTCATGCCGGGCCTCCAAGATGAACCGGCGGGCTATGGCCCGGCGGTCGCCGGGGCTTTGAGGCCCCGGCTCCGGCAACGGCGGCACAGTAGTCATCGGACTTGCTAGCGGGCCGCGGCGGCCAGGGGCCGGTGGCCCCAGATGCTGCCCTTCTCGTGGCGCTGCACCTGCCAGGTCGTCGTGTCGTCCACGGTGCGGGCGCCCCAGCCGTACTCCACGTCGAAGCCCGAGGGCGTCTTCATGTAGAACGACGTCATGTGGTCGTTGGTGTGACGGCCCAGGCCGCGGGTAATCTGCATCTCCTGGTCCTGCACCAAGTCGTAGGTGGAGCCCACGTCGTTCATGCCCTGTGCCTGGAGCATGAAGTGGTTGAGCCGCTTGGGCGACTTGGACTCGATGAGGGCTAGAGTGTGGTGGCGCGGGTTGCAGTGGAAGAAGACCAGGTTGCGGATGAAGTCGCTGATCTTCATGCCCAGCACGTCGCGGTAGAAGGTGAGCGACCGCTCCAGGTTCTCCACGTGGTAGACCACGTGGCCCAGCCCCTGTTCGCCGGTGACAAACCCGGAGATGGCGCGGGGCGAGTTGAAGGGCCGGTCGAAGCTGATGGGCGGACCGAAGTAGACCTCGGTGGGAGTGCCGTCGGGGTCGTCAAACTTGATCAGGCCCTCCACCTTGCGGGCCCTGGCCTCGTCGTCGGTGCCGATGGTCACTTCCACACCGGCCTGCCGTAGCTGTTCCGCCATCTCCCGCAGGGCCGGCTCGTCGGTCACCTGGAAGCCGACGAACTCCACGTCGTCCTTGCCGCCGGGGCTGACGATGAAGCGGTGGGTGTACTCGTCCATCCGCAAGGTGAGGCTGCCGTCGTCGCCGACGCCGTTGGACTGGAGGCCCAGGACATCGGTGCCGAAGTGCTCCCATTCCTCAATGTTGCTGACGCTGATACCGACGTAACCCAATTGCGTGACGCTGGCCATGTTTCGTCTCCTGTTCTGAGATATTTTGTCTTTCGACCCTTGAAGAGGGGCGTCTATTTGCCGTTTGCCGGGGCGTCCATCATGGAAACCCAGCCGTTGTAGAAACCGCGGGCGTTCTGCTCGCTGATCCGCTCGGTGATGACGCCGGGCAGCCCGGTGTCGTGGACCAGGTGGCCTATGCCCATCTGGTAGTTATAGGGCTTGCGCCGGGCGATGGCGCCCCGGCTGGCGTTGTGGGCGTAGTTCCAGTTCTCCATGTCGTCCTGCTCGGTCATACCGCCGGGGCCGGAATAGCGAATGTAGTAGTGGCGCAGGACGTCCTTGACTTCCTCCGGCGTGTCCTTGTCCACCAGGAACCAGCGCCAGGCCTCGGTCATGTTGGGGCCGCGCGGGTGCCAGACCGCGATGGAGCGGGGCTGGCGCGCCAGGTAAGACATATTGGGAAACGCCGTGCCGACGACGCCCAAGATATTCGTTTTTCCGTCCAGCCGGCGGCGGCGTTCCGCCTCCATGTTGTGGAAATACGCCCCAACGTCGGCGGTGTTCTGGTAGGTTGAGATCTGCGGAGTATCGGAGGGGAACAATTCGACAACGGCGGCGTGCCCTCTGTCCGGGAAGGACACGTTTATCCGGCGGCCCGCCTTGTATTCAGCGTCGTCGCGACGGCCCAGGCCGCTCGGCCCGATTCCCACCATGTCCACCGAGCGATGGCTGATGTTGTGGTAGCCGTCACCGGCGAAGTTCTCGGCGGCGAATTTCCAGTTGCTGGGCATGGTCCATTTCTGGACGCCGCCCAGGATTTCGGAGCCGCCCTCGCTGCCGTCCCGTCCGTCCAACAGCAGGTCGAGGTACAGCGTCATGTCACCCATGTACTCTTGGAACGACGGCCCGTGCTGGTCCCAGGTAGCCCAAACGGCGCCTTTGTAGTTGTACATCTGGGGCGCCTCGATCAGGCCCCACTTGGACTTGTCCAATCCGCCCTTGTAGGCATCCTTGAAGTAGGGCACGCCCACCAGCTTGCCGTCGGTGGCGAAGCTCCAGCCGTGGTAGGGGCAACTGAACACCGGGGTGTTGCCCTCGTCGTAGCGGCAGACCTTCATGCCCCGGTGGGTGCAGGAGTTGAGGAAGACGTGAATCTCGCCCTCCCGGTCGCGGCAGAGGATGACTGACTCTTCACCCATAGAGGAGACAAAATAGTCGCCGGGCTTGGGAACCTGGGACTCGTGGCCGACGAAGAGCCAGGCGCGGGCGAAGACCTGCTCCTGCTCCTGGGCGTAGATGTCGCCGTTGACGAAAATCTCCCGGCTGATGGTGCCGGAATCGAGGTCGACGATCTTGCTGAAACTGCCGTTTTTCACCGTGGACGCCATACGAACACTCCTGACCCGGTTGGCGTGCCGCCATCACCGCCAGTATACATGATTGGCCCCTGCGCTACGGTTTGGCGACGGCCAGGCACTTGCTGGAGTTGAAGATGTAGGTCTGGACGAACTCCACGATTTCCGGCGTCCGCTCCAACTCGGACATGGCGCCGGCGAGGCACATCCAGTTGAGCATCTCCTGCTGCCCCGCGTCCTCGATGTCTGCGGTGGAAAGCCCACGCCACGCCTCGTAGTTGCCGTCCCGGAACTCCTCGAAACGCTCCCGGTCCGACTTCACGTCGGGGTAGAGCCAAAAGTTCTTCTCGGTCAGGAAGGCGTGGGACCAACTCGACGATGCGATGAGGGCTACCCGCCAGGGGCTTTCCCGGAGAGCGCGGGCGGCGGCTGCACCCAATTCCATGCAACGCTTGGGCGAGGGGCCGGGCGGGTCGGCGGCCATTTCCTTACCGTTGACCGTTTGAGGGCTGGCCCCGCCGCGGTTGCGGATTATCCGACTGCCGTAGCAATTCACCGCGAAGGGGATTACCGGGTAGTCGAACCCCTTGCGGTCATAGTCCAGGTAGAGCAGGGTATTAAGGAAGGCGTGGCCCAAGCCCGGCTCGTGCAGCGGCCGGTACGAGTAGGCCACGTCGAACCCGTCGTCGATGAGGGCCCCGGCGAGGTAGCGGGCCGAGGGGTGGCCGGAGTAGCGGAACGCCTTGTCGGCCGGCTCGCCCCAAACGTTGGGGCGGGCGCCGCCGTCTTTGGTGGTGAAGGGACGGCACTCGTATTCGTCGTAGGCCATGACGCAGAAGGCCGGGATGATGTCCTCCCGGAAGTTCTCGTACTGGTCGTCGCCCCAGACCAAGACCACGTCGGGGTTGAAGGCGTCGAGCTCCTCTCGCACCTTGCGGAACCCCGACACCAGCTTCTCGCGGTGGTACAGGGCCGAGGAATACCCCTCGTCGTCGCCCCACTCCTCACGCATGGCCTGGGGCCAGTTCTCCGGGTTCTTCTGCTCCTGCGGAATGCTCTCGTTCCGCAGCGCCCGGCTTAGAGAAAAATTCCTAAGCTCGTCGGGGGTAATCAGAGACGGGGAATGGGTAACGCCGACTCCAAGAATCTCAGCCATTGTCGCGCCTCCACTTGGGCGAATTCGTGGCTGTGATTATACCCCGGAATCGTGGGCGCTACAGCCGGGCGGAATCAAAACCGCACGGAATCAACCAGCGGCTGGTCGATTCGGTAGTGTTCGTCCACTTCCTCGCGAAAATCCGAGTGGCATTCTCTACCATGATAGAGCTTCACTACGATCCCTTCATTTTTCGCCGCGGCCACTGCCGGGATGAAGTCGCTGTCCCCAGCAACGATAATAGCTTGCTGGATGTGCTTCTTTGCCGAAAGCAAAACAAGGTCGACACCCAAAAGAATATCAACCCTCTTTTGTTGCAAGATAGGTGAACCATCAGGATGGCTGCCCCGTCGCTCGAGTCTGCCCAATCGGACCGTATATCTATGGGATAGCCTGAGAGCAGAATAGAAGCGTTCGGACGCGGCGAACCGTCTGCTTTCTTCCAGAGTAGGAGGGTTACTCTGGTAAGGGAGCGAATGGTAATAACCTGAGTTCGGGAAAGGGATGCCTCCCAAAGAAAGAACGGGTATTCTTTCTGGTAGACGATACCAAGGAAGCATCCTTCATGAGTCTACTTAAACTGTTCTGTGATGTCGATGATTTCTGGCAAGCTTTCCAACCGCATTGGCGCCGGGTCACGCTGGTGCAATCCCCGGAGCGGAGGGTTCGCGCACCACAGTTATCCCCCAGCGAGACCATGACGATTCTCATTCACTTTCACCAGTCCCACTACCGCACCTTCAAAGCCTACTACACTGAATACGTCCAACCCCGCCTTAGCGCCGAATTCCCGGACCTGGTCAGCTACAACCGCTTCGTTGAGTTGACTCCTACCGTGCTCATCCCGCTGTTAGCCTACCTGCAACAGCGCCAAGGCAGTTGCTCCGGCCTGGCCTTCGTGGATGCCACCGCCATCAAGGTATGCCATAACAAACGGATTCCACGCCATCGGGTCTTTGCGGGTATCGCAGCGCGGGGCAAGACCTCGATGGGTTGGTTTTACGGCTTCAAACTTCACCTGATCGTCAATGACCGGGGCGAAATACTGGCTTGCCGGCTAACTCCGGGCAACGTGGATGACCGCAAGCCGCTGCCGGACCTGGTTAAGACCCTGTTTGGCAAGCTCTTGGGAGACAAAGGCTACATCTCCCAACCGCTGTTCGAACAACTGCTGGCCCAAGGATTGGAGTTAATCACGCCCCGGCGCAAAAACATGAAGCAGCGCCCGTTGCCCCCGGAGGACAAACTGTTGTTACGGAAGCGGGCGGTTATTGAGACCATCAACGACCAACTGAAGAACATTTCCCAAATTGAACACACCCGTCACCGGAGCGTGGCTAACTTCCTGGTCAACCTGGTCTGTGGCTTGATCGCCTACTGTCACCAACAGAAAAAGCCTTCCCTCCACATCCCAGAACAGCAACTTCAGCTTCTACCTCATCCCTTTTAGCTTTCCCGAACTCAGGTTAATAGTAAGTGCGAAGTAAGTCCGTTCCTTCCGCAATTCTCGCTGAAAAGGCTTGATAGTCGATCCGGACCCCGCCGTATTCGCGCTCCAACACATGATACAGATAGGCCCCGTCGATAAATAACGCAGTACGCTCAGGCATACATCCTCATTGCATCAAAAGGGGGCCGCGTCATACGGACACGGCCCCATCTTGCTGTTAGCCTGACATCGGCCGTTGCCAACGCCAGGGAGGTAAAAAACCTGACATCGGCCGTTGCCAACGCCAGGGAGGTAAAACAATTTGATTGTAGCAGGGGCAGCCACGCCGTCGCAAGCCTGATCGCCGCTCGCGGCCGGTTGCCCACAACTTGTCCGGCTACGCTTCACGGGCGATAATAGCTCTGTTTCCAGGCGGGAGGTGAGGAAATGGCGACAAGAACATCTACGGGAACGTGCAGCTTTTGCGGCAACTCCTACGGCAAGTCCGGGATGGCCCGGCACCTGAAGGCCTGCAAGGCAAGGGCCGCGATTTCCGGGGATCAGGCCGCTACAACAGGCCGCCGCCCGCGAAAAATCAGCGGTTTTCACTTGGTCGTCGAGGGCCTCGGAGTGCCCGGGTATTGGATGCACCTGGAGGTTCCGGCGAACCAACAGTTGGGGGACCTGGACGACTTCCTCAGAGATACTTGGCTTGAGTGCTGCGGGCATTTGAGCGCCTTCGCCATAGAAAAAGTAAGCTATGTCTCGGCGCCGATGGGGGAATTTGAGGACCGGGGCATGGGCGTTGCCCTGAGCCGGCTTCTACGCCCCGGGATGAGGTTTTTGCATGAGTACGATTTCGGCGACACGACCGGGCTTTCCCTGAGAGTAATATCGGAAGGCGAAATGGCGGGGCGGGAAATCCGGCTTATGGCGAGGAACGACGCTCCCGCGTTGCCTTGCTCTGAGTGCGGGTCTCCGTCCGCCAAAATATGCTCCGAATGTGTCTGGGATGACCAAGGGCTGCTCTGTGATGAATGCGCCGGCAAGCACGGCTGCGACGAAGAGATGTTGCTGCCCGTGGTAAACTCCCCGCGGACCGGGATGTGCGCGTACACCGGTGAATCTGAATGGGTCGAGATATAGCCGTAGACTTGGAGGTCACCGACATGGACTGGGGAATGGCTAACCGCATGGCGCAGTTGATTCAGGCCGACGGACGTTGCATGTTCCTGCCCGTCGACCACGGCTATTTCCAGGGGCCAACCCGGAGCCTGGAGCAGCCCGGCAAGACCATCGCGCCGCTGAAGCCCTACGCCGATGCCTTGTTCGCCACCCGCGGCGTCGTGCGCTCGGTGGTGGACCCGGCGGACTCCCTGCCCATCATCCTCCGGGTCTCCGGCGGCACCAGCATGGCCGCAGGCGACCTCGCCGACGAGGGATTGACTACCTCGATGGAGGACGCGGTCCGGCTCAACGTGGCCGCCGTCGGCATATCGGTGTTCGTCGGCTCCGAGTATCAGAAGCAGTCCATCCTCAACCTGGGCAGGCTGGTGGACGAGGGCGAGGAGTACGGCATACCGGTCATGGCCGTCACCGCGGTGGGCCGGGAGCTGGACCAACGCGATTCCCGCTACCTGGCGATGGCCTGCCGCATCTGCGCCGAGATGGGGGCCAAGGTGGTCAAGACCTACTGGTGCGCGGACGGCTTCGACCGGGTGGTCGGCGGCTGCCCGGTGCCGGTGGTGATGGCCGGTGGCCCCAGGGCGGACACCGAGCTGGAAGTGCTGGAGTTCGTCCACGACGGGATGCAGAACGGCGCCATCGGCATCAACCTGGGCCGCAACATCTGGCAGAGCCCCCATCCCGTCCCCATGATTCGCGCCCTCCGCCACATCGTCCACGGCAGCGGTACGGTGGCCGAAGCGCAAGAGGTTTTCGAGTCTGCCCGCGCCGAAACCGCCGAACTGGTGGGTGTTTCGGGCTAGCAGCGGTTTTCAACGCGGAGCACACAGAGAATACGCAGAGGTCGCGGAGAGGGCGCTTATCCCTGCAATCTCGGCGTTCTCCGCGCCTCCTCTGCGCTCTCTGCGTTGAAAAAGAAATACAGAGAAGGCAGGCTGCCATGCGCGTAGCGATGTACTACAGCAACAGCGACGTTCGGGTCGAGGAGATGCCGGTCCCGCAGGCCGGGCGTGGCGAGTTGCTGGTGCAGATCGACGCCAGCGGCATCTGCGGCAGCGACGTTATGGAGTGGTACCGCATCCAGCGGGCGCCGCTGGTCTTGGGCCACGAGGTCGCCGGTACGGTGGCTCAAGTGGGCGACGGCGTAGAGCGCTTCCGCGAGGGTGACCGGGTGGTGGTGACGCACCACGTCCCCTGCAACGCTTGCCGCTACTGCCTCAGCGGACACCACACCGTCTGCGACACTCTCCGCACCACCAACTACGATCCCGGCGGATTCGCCGAGTTCGTGCGCCTGCCTGCCGTGAACGTCGACCGGGGCGTGTTCCCCGTGCCCGATGGTCTCGCCGCCGACCTGGCTTCTTTCGCCGAGCCGCTGGCCTGCGTCTACAGGGGGCAGCGGCGGGCCAACATCGAGCCGGGCCAGAGCGTGCTGGTGCTGGGCAGCGGCCTGGCCGGGCTGCTTCACATCAACCTGGCCCGTGCGCTGGGAGCGGGGCGGATCGTGGCTACCGACCTTTCCGACTACCGCTTGGACGCCGCCCGGCGGTTGGGCGCGGACTTCACCTTCTCTGCAACCGATGACGTTCCGGCCCGCCTGCGCGAGGTCAACGACGGGCGGCTGGCCGATCTGGTTATCGTCGCTACCGGAGCGCGCCCGGCCCTGTACCAAGCGCTGGACTCGGTGGAGCGGGGCGGCACCGTGCTCTTCTTCGCCCCGACGGAGCCCGGCGTGAGCGTGGAGGTGCCGGTGAACGACGTCTTCTTCCGCAACGACGCAACCCTGACCACCACCTACGCTGCGGCGCCGGGCGACCTCGCCACGGCCCTGGAAATGATAGCCGCCGGGCGGGTCCAGGTGGGCGAGATGATCTCCCACCGCCTCGGCTTGGCCGAGGCCGGACTGGGCTTCAAGCTGACAGCCGAGGCGTCCAACTCCTTGAAGGTGATTATAGAGCCGCAGCGGTAGGCAGCCCCGGCAGGATACCGGCTATCCTGGCCGCTTGGGGAGACTGCTCCGGCGGCGCTTCCAGCGTTTCTACCTCTGGCATTAGTAAGGAGGCCGCGTGATGAAGTTCGGACTGTTCCACGAATTCCCCTGCCATGAAGGCGTCACCCAGAGAGAAGTCTTCAGCGAGTCCTTCGAGCTGGTGGACGAGGCGGAGCGCATGGGGGTGGACGGCGTCTGGCTGGCCGAATACCATTTCCTGCCCCAGAGGTCGGTGCTGTCCTCGCCGGTAACGGTGGCCACCGCCATCGCCGCCCGCACCCAGAGGATGCGGATCGGGTTGGCCGTTCAAGTGCTGCCCTTGGGCAACCCGGTGCGCATGGCCGAGGAGATCGCCACGCTGGACCACATCAGTCAGGGACGGCTGGACTTCGGCATCGGGCGCTCCACCTTCGCCTTCATCTATGAGGGCTTCGGGATGAACTTCGGCGAAAGCCGCGACCGGTTTACCGAATGCCTCGACATCATCCTCAAGGGCTGGACCGAGGACCAGTTTTCCTATGAAGGCGAGTACTACCGTTTCGAGAACTCCATGGTGGTGCCCAAGCCCTACCAGGACCCGCACCCTCCGATCAGCGTGGGCGTTACCTCGGCCGAGACCTTCCCGATGGTCGGACGGATGGGCTATCCCATCCTGATCAATCCGTCGCGGGTGTTTTCGCTCTCGGAGTTGGCCGAATACATCCAGGACTACCAGCAGGCCCGCAAGGACGCTGGACACCTCGGCAAGGGCGGCGTCGGCCTCCGGGTGCCGATATACCTGGCCGAGACCGCCGAGGCCGCTTACGAAGAACCCCGGCGCAGCACCGAGGAGGCGATGGGCCGCTTGGGAGACATAATCGCCAGCACGGCCCACGGCGTCGGCGTCACCGACGACCGGCTGGCCCAAGCGGAGCGCATCCGGGCCATGGACTACGACGCCTGGCTTGAGGACAAGGTGGTGTACGCCACCCCCGAAGCGGCGGTGGAGCGATTCCGGGAACTCGAGGAGCAGCTGGGCCTCACCGAGATAATCTACGAGGTCAATTTCGGCTGCCAGATTTCCTACGAGCGCCAGATCAACACCGTCCGCCTGCTGACCGAGCGGGTCATGCCCCACTTCCGTTAGCGCGGGCCGCTTCCCGCCCCTGCCGGAGATAGCCGATGCCGCGCCACACCGAGCCCAGCGCCAACAACGCCCTGGGCGGTCTGCTCCAACCGATGCTCGGCCGGGCCAGCGTGCGCTCCGAGAACACCCGAGCCATCGCCGGGCATCCCGGCTTGCGGCCCGACATCCTGATTACCGCCCCCGGACGCTCCCCGGCGGTCCGAAGTGCGTCCAAGGTTAGGGTCGTCTCTGTGCCTGACATTTGCCTATTGCGCCCATGACCAGCCTCCCTTATCGTAGACCTTGCAGGCGGCCTGACACATTGGCGCTCACTGACTTCGGGTATCTGAGGTATCTGAATTCTAGCGGGAAAGAATGTCGGACTCCGAATACCTTGACATATTTCTGAACCCGATAAGACAGTGCGCCGATTACACTCCAAGGTTCGGGACTACAGGGCGCATGGCGGTATCGCTGCCGGATTTCAAGGAGCTGTATAGCAGCGATCCCTTCTATTCGTGGATCGGATTGAACTCGGACCTCATGTATGCCGCTCACAAAGCAGCCGGGGGCATGACATCCATTTACCGGCAAGTTGGAATGGGTTGTGAGCGGCTTTTCCGAAGGATACTTGCTGACAAAGCCTGTTACCGGGAACTAAAGTCGGCCAGTTGGTCATATACCACTCAGACTCAATCAGGGAAGTCAAAGATATTAACGCTCGATGGCCGGCTGGGCATAGATGATATGGTTGCTCAGGACCTCATAGAACGCACCCTTTCCTGGTTGGGAGAGTATTGCGGTCAACTCGGAATTCCGGAGATTCCACGAAACGGCGCAGTTTTCGAAGTGCGGCAAGGTTACAAAAGCAAAGATTCCAAGCGGCAGAATGCAGACATCGACAACGCAACTGTTGCCTGGTCGTATGGCTACCTGCCTGTGGTCGCCGTATTTTCCAGACAAATAGATTCAGACATAGTTTTGCGCTACCGTAACAACCGATGTGGAATCCTGATTGGGACCGTCGGGACTGGCCGCTGCGAATCGCTCTACGATTTTGTGGATGAAGTCGTTGGATACGACTTGGCTGGATTTTTCGAACGGAGCCATCAGGCAATTCGTGTCGAAGTCGAACGAATTTTGGAGACATTGTTGCGCCCAGCATGATTGCTCAACGGTCTGACTATACGTTCAAGTACAACCGCCACATTGGTAGACACGGTTGGCTTCGCCTTACTCCAGCGTATTCGGTGAAATTGGTAAGAGAGATTATTGGGGGGTTGCCACTGAGGCGCCATATTCTTGATCCCTTTTCCGGTACTGCTACCACTGGTGTCGTGGCTGGCGAGTATGGACACCCGAGCACCATGATCGATATCAACCCGTTTCTTGTGTGGTTTGGCAATGCCAAACTGCAAATTTTGAATGTTGAACAAGCCGAAGCGCTGCGTAAGACAATCCGCGAAGTAGTTGCACATGTTTGGGACATTCCAGAACACGGACTCTGGTACCCGCAGATTGGGAACATCAAGAGATGGTGGAATCACGAGACTCTCAAGAACCTTGCCAAGCTAAGATCTTCGCTTGTTGCGTTGATCCACGAACCACAAGACTCATCTTGCTACGCATTATTATGGATTGCCTTCGCACGAGTAACTATCGAACATTCGGCTGCCGCATTCAACCATGTCTCAGTGTCATTCCATAAAGACGCCAAACCGCACTCGCTACATCAGATTCTCTTCTCTTTCTGCTCCTTTGCCGAATCATTTATAGATGACGCTCTGATACGGCTGGAGTCGGATAGCAGGGTCCATTTGCGAGACAGTTCTGAGGCTCCACCTCCAGAATTCTCATTTGACGCCATTGTCACGTCTCCTCCTTATCCGAACCGAATCAGCTATATAAGAGAGTTGCGGCCTTATATGTTCTGGTTGGGATTTTTGACTGAGCCAAGAGAAGCTGGCGAATTAGACTGGCAGACCATTGGCGGTACTTGGGGAATAGCTACCAGTCGGCTTAGCAAATGGTCTCCGACCCACGATTGCTCGATGAAATCCCTTGCATCGACTGTACAAAACATACGCGAATCCAAAGGATTAAACTGTGAATTGTTGTCAATATACGTGAATAAATATTTCCATGATATAGACAGGCATATTGCGTCAATTAGAACGTCCCTGAACGATGAGGCAGAAGTTCATTACGTAATTGGAAATAGCACATTCTATGGAATCCATGTACCGACGCCAGACCTTTACGGGGAGTCGTTGTGTTCCTACGGTTTCACCGAGGTCAATTCGAGACCCTTAAGAAAGAGAAATAGCAAGAAAGAACTGTTTGAGTATTGCGTATCTGCGCGACTCGGCAAGCAACCACGACCATCACTGCCTCCGACCCCCTGACCGTCCTCGACTTCCGCGCCTTGAGCGATGAGCAGCTTGCCGCCGCCGAGGGCATCTTCGACGAGTTCCGGGAGCTGGACCTGCTGCCCGCCTACCTGGCCGACGCCGACCCCAACCGGGCGCTGCTGGACCGGCGCGTGGTCTGCGACCTGCTGGGGTTCGACGAGGACGTGTACCGGGGCGTGCGGCGGCTGGCGGCCAAGTGGTGCGCCGAGCCGTCGGTCCACGGCGGCAAGGCCCGGCCCAAGGGCGCGCGGCTGGCGGTGTAGAATGAAGTCAGCGCCATCCGGGGAGAAGGGGAAAGAAATGAAAATATATGCGAGAGGCACCCTCAAGGGGCAGACCATAGAGTTGGACGAACCCATAGATCTGCCGGAAGGCGAGCGGGTGGAGGTAGTAGTCCTTTGGCCGGAGATAGTCCCGGTGAAACGCACGACCGAGGAACTCGAGGCCGCCAAGGCCGAGTACGAAGCGATGCGCGATACTCCGGCGTACCGCACCTTCAACCCTAAGCCGCCCGGCGAGTATGTGGTAACCAACGAGATGGTCAACAGAATTCGGGAAACAATGGGGTTTTAGGTCATTCTGTCGCTGCTGGATATAAATGTCCTCGTCGCTTTGCTTGACCCGAACCACCCAAACTACTCGAGGGCGTCCCGTTGGTTCAATCTCAACTATGCGGACGGCTGGCTGACCTGCCCTCTGACGCAAAACGGTTGTGTTCGCATCCTGTCTCAACCGCAATATCCCGGTGCGATGGGCATAGCTGAGGCTATGGGGCGTTTGCGGGCTGCCGTGTCTACGGAACACCATCAATTTATCAGCGACGACATCAGCCTTCTCGACGATACTGTGGTGGACAGCCGGCAGTTGTCAGGCCACCGTCAGCTAACGGACGTTTATCTGCTGGCCCTGGCGGTGACGCACGATGCGCGGTTGGTAACGCTGGACACTCGCATACCCCTGAATGCCGTCCGGAGAGCAAGTGAAAGGCACTTGGCCGTAATTTAATCCCTACCTGGCCGATCCCAACCGGGCGCTGCTCCACTTCCGTTAGCCGTCATTTGGTGTACAATTCGACAACTGGCTAGCCGGTCTGGCCCGCACGGACGCGGGCTGCAAGTTGAGGCGGTTATGGATTTCGGACTGTTCCTGGAGTTCCCGGTGCGTGAAGGTTCCTCCGAAAACGAGGCGTTCAAGGAGTCGTTCCGGCTGGTGGACGAAGCCGAGGAGTTGGGCGTCGAGTCGGTCTGGCTGGCCGAGTACCACTTTAACCCGGGCCGCGTCCTGGCGTCGCCCGTCACCATTTCCAGTGCCATCGCGGGCCGCACCCAGCGGATCCGATTGGGCACGGCGGTGTTCCTGCTGCCCTTGGCCAACCCGGTGCGCGTCGCCGAGGAAATAGCAACCCTCGACCACATCAGCGACGGACGGGTGGAGTTCGGCATCGGGCGCGGCACCTTCCCCAACGTCCACGAGGGCTTCGGAGTGCCCTTTGCCGAGAGCCGGGGGCGGTTCGAGGAGAGCATTGAGATCATCCTCAAGGCTTGGACCACCGAGAGCTTCTCGTTTGAGGGAGAGCATTTCACCATCAACGAGTTGACGGTCAGTCCCAAGCCGTTCCAGACTCCTCACCCGCCGATCCGGGTGGGCGTCACCTCGGCCGAGAGCTTCCCCATCATCGGCCGGATGGGTTACAACATCCTGATCAACCCCTCGCGGGTCTTTACGCTGGCGGAACTGAAGCCGTCGATCCAGGAATACCGGCAGGCGCGGCGGGACGCCGGACACGAAGGCGAGGGCAAGGTCGGCCTACGGATACCCATCTACCTGTCCCACGACGCGCAGAAGGCCCACGACGAGCCGATGGAGAGCGCGATGTTCTCGATGGGGCGTCTCTCCGACCGCGTGGCGTCCTACGCCGGGCACGTCGGCACCCTGGGCGACTGGGGCGCCCAAGCGGAGCGCGTCCGCAACATGACCTACGACGACTGGGTCCGTGACAAGGTGGCCTACGGCACCCCGGAAGCGGTGCTGGAGAAGCTGGCGTCGTTGGGCGAAGAGTTGGGTCTGGACCAAGTGATGTTCGAGGTGAACTACGGCAACCTTATCCCGTTGGAAAACCAGTCCAACAGCCTGCGCCTGATGATGGAAGAAGTGGTGCCCAACCTGGAATGAAGAATTCGGAATGTTGAGTGTGGAATTGACACGCCCCGCGTTCCCTATTTCCACACTCCAAACTCCATATTCGCCAAAATGGAGGGAACGGTATGAGTTGCGACGCTTTTGAGGCAGGCGACAGGGTCGAGGCCGTCGCCGAGATTCCGGTGCGGGTGAACATGGGCGCGCCGGTGGACAGCACCCCCCATATGATTCAGGTGGGCGACACAGGCGAAGTCAACATCGTCCGCCGCACCGCCGCCGGCCTGCACTGGCTGATCATCAAGTGGGACCGGCTGGGCCGCACCTTCAACCTGAACGCCGACCAGTTCGACAGGGTGAAAATAGTCGAATAGAGGAACGGATTAAATACAGAGCGCACAGAGACCACGGAGTTTTCCGTTATTGACTCTTTGTGTCCTCTGTACGCTTGTACGCTCTGTGTTGTAAAAGCCTTCACCAGCGCAAGCCCGGTTCACGCTCTTGCAGCACTTCGCCGAACAGGGTCAGCACTTGGTCGATTTGCAGGATGACGATGGCCCCGCCGAGGCTTGGGTCGGTTATCAGCCCGGACTCGGCCAAGCGGTTGGTCATGTCGTCGTACACTTCGCCCTGCCGGGCCACGCTGGCGGTGCAGCGGAACTTCCATCCGGCGTCTTGGACGGTGTTGCGGAACAGGACGATGACCTTGGGATTTTCCTCGATGTGGTCCAAAGGTATTCGCCCGGTGCGGTCCCGGTAGATGAGGGTATTGTCGCCGACGGTCAGCACCGTGCCGATGTAGCCGCAGTTGGGGGTGCCGTCGGCGGAGGCCGTGCCCACGATGCAGGGGTAGCCGTCCTCCCGCGCGTTGTTGATCAACCGGGTCATTTCTTCCGTTAGCTCGATCACGTTCCGCCTCCTAAGCTCCCGCCGCCTGCTCCGCCGGACGGCGCAGGGCGACTCCGGTTTCCGATGCCGCTCTGGTCCGGTGGTCCAGTTGCAGGCCGAACCCGTCGGCCAAGCGGGTCAGGTAGTTGAAGATGCCGGTGATGTGGCCCACTTCCAGCAGGGCCGTGTCGTCGAAGCCCAGGTCCCGCAGCGGCTGCCAGTCGGCCTCCACCATTCGGGTGGGCGTGGCGCTCAGCTTTTCGGCCACGGCGCACAGGGCGCGCTGGCGGGGAGTGAGGGAAGAGAGTTCCCGCCACCTCCGGTGAGTCACGGCCTCGACGATGGCCGGGTCGCCGTCCTCGGCACGCAGAAACTCTGCGTGGGAAACGGTTCAATACTCGCAGTCCTGGGCTGCGGCCGCCACTGCCGCCACCATTTCCCGCTCCTGGCGGTCCAGTTCGCCGGGGCCGAACATGACTTGCCGGTACAATGCCCCGAACAGTGGGCCGATGCTCTTGTGCCTGGCCTGAAGCCGCCCCATGGCCGGCAGGTAGCCGAAATCGTAGTTGCCCGCGGGCGCGCCGGGCGGCAACTGGGCCCGGTGTTCTTCCTCGGTGGGGATGGCGACCCACGCCTCCGGGAGGCCGTCTCGCCTGGTCATCGCTGCTCCTCCTGCGCCAGTAGGGTTATTCTAAACGAGGGTTATTCTAAACCAATGGAGCGATGAATGAAGCGAATACTCGTTACCGGCGCGTCCGGTCAGCTTGGCTCCGAGTTGGTCCCGGCCCTGCGTGAGCGCTACGGCGGGGAAAACGTCGTCGCCGCCGCACACCGGAGCCCACTCACCGGCGAGGTGGCCGGCGGCGGCCCGTCCACCCAAGTAGACGTTACCGGCCAAGCCTCGGTAGACCGCGCCATCCGGGACTACGGGATAGACTCGCTGTATCATCTCGGCTCTTTGCTTTCAGTGGCTGCCGAAGCCAACCGCCCCCTGTCCCACCGGGTCAACATAACCGGCCTGCTGAACGTGCTGGAAGCAGCCAGCGATACCGGGCTGGAGCGGGTAATCATTCCCAGCTCCATCGCCGCCTTTGGGCTGGACACGCCCCACGACAACACCCCCAACGAGACCCTGCAAAGGCCCACTTCGCTGTACGGCATCTCCAAGGTTTTCGGGGAGCTGATGGGCAACTACTTCTTCGAGCGGGTGGGGCTGGACGTGCGCGGCGTCCGGCTGCCCGGCGTGGTCAGTTGGAAGGTGGAGCCTGGGGGCGGCACCACCGATTACGCCGTGGACGCCTTCTATGGCGCGATTCGGGAGGGACGCTACACCTGCTACCTGCGCCCCGGCACCTACCTGCCGATGATGTACGTTCCCGACGCCATCAAGGCTCTGGTCGAAGTAGCCGAGGCCGATGTCGCCAGCCTGAAGCACCATGCCGACTTCAACGTCAATTCCATGAGCTTCGAGCCGGAACAACTGGCCCGCGCCATCCGCAGGCGCGTACCGGGCTTCGTCATGGACTACGATGTAGACCCGCTTCGCCAGTACATCGCCGACTCCTGGCCCAACTCCCTGGACGACACCGTAGCCCGCCAGGAGTGGGCATGGCGTCCCGACTTCGGCCTGGACGCCATGGTGGACGACATGTACGAGAACCTGTCCCGGAAACTCCAGAGCTGACCCGGGGATAGTCCGGGAAGGAGCCGGAGATTCCCTCTTTCGGGAAGATGGCTCCGGGACCTCAGTAGGGCAGCGTCCAAGACTCGGAGAACGCCAGGGCGCAGGTGCTATGGATGCGGGCGTCCCGTTGCCGGGGGAAGGGGCGTCCTGCGGCCTGTTGGCCGTTGATGGTGAGACGGGCGCCGTTGGCCGGAATCAGCACCGTGGACACGCCGTGGGGCCGCTCCGGGTTTCCGCCGGGAAAGCTGTGGCTGAGGAACGGTTCTCCCAGGTCGTGCCAGGTCAGGGCGATCTCATCGCTTCCGGCATTGACCCACTCCGTCCAGAAAGACCGCAGGTCGCCGGAACTCCTGAAGCTCGCCTCGATGGCGGGAAGCTCCAGGTTGCCGAAGGTGGGGTTGATTCTTCCCTGAATCTCGCCCTGCAGCCAGCGGGTCATCTGGATGTTGTCGGTGTATACCCGGGGCTCGTCGTTGGTCAGCTCGCTTTGCAGGAAGAGCACGTGGCCCGGCCCGCCCGGCGAGAACAGGATGCGCCAGAAGCTGGCGTCGCTGGTGGCTGGGCCGCCGTCGGTCTCGCTGAGCCGGATGTAGGGGTTTTCCCCGGTGAGCAGCAGGCGATTGGGGTCGATGGGGCTCGCTGTAGTCATAGCACAGACTCCTTCGGGCTGAGTGGTGGGGACATCGCTATTCTACTCCTTGGGGGAGCGTGAATCGCAGGCTACTGCGCCGTCAGGCCGCCGTCGATGACCAGCTCGCTCCCGGTCATAAAGGAGGCCTCGTCCGACGCCAGGAACAGGACGCCATAGGCGATGTCCTCCGGCTGGCCGATGCGCCCAATCGGGTGGCGGGCCGCCGACTCCTCGCGTCCGCCCTCGGTGTTCAGCATGATGAGCAGGGTCATGGGCGACTCGATTACGCCGGGATGCACCGAGTTGCAGCGGATGCCCTCGGCGGCGTACTGGATGGCTGTTGACTTGGTGAGCAGACGCACCGCGCCCTTGCTGGCTGAGTAAGCCGAAGTCCTCCCGCCGACCAGCCCGGCGATGGACGAGATGTTGACGATGGAGCCGCCCCCGGCCTCCCGCATCGCCGGAATGGCCGCTTTGGTTCCCAGGAAAACGCCCTTGGCGTTGATGTCCATCACCAGGTCCCACTCGTCGGCGCTGGTGTTCTCCACATTGCTGATGCGGGCGATACCGGCGTTGTTGACCAGGATGTCCAGCTTGCCGAAGCGGTTGACCGCCGCAGCCACCGCCTGCTCCCAGTTGGACTCGTCGGTAACGTCGAGGGCCACGAACAGACACTCGCCGCCGCTTTCGTTGATGGCCGCCTCGGTCTGCCTCCCTTCCTCTTCCAGCACGTCCCCGATGACCACCTTCGCGCCTTCCTGCGCGAACATCCGCGCTTCCGTTGCGCCCATGCCTCTGGCCCCGCCGCTAATCAGCGCAACCTTGTTGTCTAACCGCATGTATCTGCTCCTCGTCAAGATTCTCCGGCTAGTATAGCCGTTTCAATGCCAATTGGCCGTTGACGCGGGCGGGGGTGGTACATATAATCGCGTGCTGATTGCCTGGCGCAGGTTACAACCGTGTTGACCGGTTACAGAGCATCAGGAACCAATATCCGTATACAGGAGCCACAAATGCGCATATATCTACTATTCGGACTGATGGTTATCGTAATCATGGCGGTGCTGGCCTGCGGCTCAGACCCGACCCCCGTGCCGCCGACCGAAACGCCCGCGCCGACGGCGGCGCCCACGGAACCACCGGCGGCCACCATGGCCCCGGCCACCGGAGACTACAGCTCTGAACTGCTGGCCATAGCGGCCGAGCGCGCCAACGGACCGGGGGCCATCTTCGTCGGCGACCTCAGCCAGTTGGTAGGCCCCGCCTCCACCAAGGAAGAGGGCGACGCCGACGGCAACGTTCCTCTTTCCGCTCTGGAGACACACCGGTTTGTCTACGAGTCCGACTACTACCGTAGCGTGATCGACCGGGCCAAGTTCCTGGACCCGACACCATTGGTCAGCGAAGGGGAAAACATCGTTATACAGAATGCCTGCGTGAACCGGGCGTTGGTGTTTTGCAAGATAATGGAGACTTTCTGGGCCCCCAACCTGGCGGAGCGCACCAACGGACAACTCATC
This sequence comes from Dehalococcoidia bacterium, assembly GCA_965197575.1. GTDB lineage: Bacteria > Chloroflexota > Dehalococcoidia > Lucifugimonadales > UBA3495 > VXOI01. Next base: position 1,675,859 of record OZ240214.1, on the reverse strand, counting down.
CTCCAAGGTACATCCTTCCCCGAACTGGGAATCGCCGGTACCGACACGCTTCCGATGGCCCGCGAAGGCACGCTGGACATGGTCAATATAATCGGCCCCTACGTCGCCGGCGAGTTGCCCGCCCTGGAGATACAATACTTGTTCGGCTTGTATACGGCCCGCGATCAGCAGTTCGAGGCCACCATAAACTTGCTTCCCGAAGTGGAGCAATTGCTGATCGACTCTACCGAGGGCTACCCCATTAACGTCAACTGGCACAACGGCGACGACATCTTCCTGTTTACCAAAGAGCCTCTGAATATGCCCGCGGACTTCAAAGACAAAAAGACCCGGGCCTTCGGGACCTCCATCTCCGACTGGATTCAAGGCATGGGCGGCGCACCCCAGTTCCTCGCCTTCACGGAGGTCTACACGGCCTTGGAGCGGGCGATTCTGGACGCCGGCGTAACCGGCGGAGACGCGGGGTACGGCCAGCGCTGGTACGAAGTAACCGGATATATCAACGGCCCTCTGACCAGTTGGCCCTCCAGCCACAACGTCATCAACAAGAACGTTTGGGCGTCCATACCTGAAGACTTGCAAGAGATCATGAAGGAGGAGGCGGCCAAGCTCGAACTGGAGGCGCTGCGTTTGGGTTCCATCCAGAACGAGTTGGGCTTGCAGAAGAACATCGACGCTGGGATGACCTACGTCGAGTTTGGCCCCGAGATGCGGGCGCTTAGCGACAAGTCCGTGCTCGAAAACGTGGTGCCCAACTGGGTAGACCGGGTTGGCGGCCCCGACGCTCACTTCGTTCAGGTCTTCAACGAGGCCATCGGCCCCGTCGTCGGCCTCAGCGTCGAGCCCGACGGCAGTGTAACCCGCACGAAGTAAAGGCCAGGCAACCCGGTATTGATTGCCCCCTCTCTTGGTGTACGAGAGAGGGGGTCTTCTTTTTACTGCGCCGTCCTTCCCCCGTCGATCACCAGCTCCGAGCCGGTGACGAAGGACGACTCGTCCGAGGCGAGATACAACACCCCGTAGGCGATCTCTTCTGGCCGACCGATCCGGCCCAAGGGCACCCGGTCGACCATGTCGTCGAGTTGCGCGGTCTCCGACCGGGCGGCGCGTAGCATCGGGGTCTCGATGGGGCCGGGATGCACCGAGTTGCACCGGATGTTTTCGCGGGCGTACTGCACCGCCGTGGACTTGCTGAGAATGCGGACCGCTCCCTTGCTGGCCGCATAGGCCCCGGAAGTGCCGGGCGTGGGCGCGATGCCGGCCCCGGACGAAATGTTGACGATGCTGCCGCCTCCCGCCTTCCGCATCTCGGGTATCGCGGCCTTGGTCCCCAAGAAAACGCCCTTGGTGTTGATGTCCAGGGTGCGGTCCCAATTCTCGACGGTGAGGTCCTCGATCCCTCCGGTGCTGGAAACTCCGGCGTTGTTGACCAGGACGTCCAGCTTGCCGAAGCGGCCGACCGCGGTAGCCACCGCCTGCGCCCAGTCCTCCTCGCTGGTGACGTCCAACCGCACGAAGACGCATTCGCCGCCAGCCTCGTTCACCGCCGCCTCCGTCTGGCGGCCTTCCTCTTCTAGAACATCGCCAATGACCACCTTTGCGCCCTCCCCGGCGAACAGCCGTGCCTCGACCGCTCCCATACCCCGGGCCCCGCCGCTGATCAGCGCCACTTTATTCTCCAGACGCATCGCCAGCCTCCTCGATCTTTTCCGGTTATTGTAATGCCATTCCGGTTGGAATATGCTTCGGACGTAAGCAATGGCTGGTCGTCAAGAAGGACGACTTCGGCCGCGTCTAGTCTCGGTTGAGGTGAATACGATGGCCACCAATCGATGGCGACTGAAGGGCGAATACTTCGAGAGCTGCAACTGTGAAATCCTGTGTCCCTGCATCGTCAAGGGGACGACTATCGTCCCAACCGAGGGCCACTGCGACGTTGCCTTGGCCTTCCACATCGAAGACGGGGAACTGGACGGCGTTCAGTTGGGCGGCCTGACTTTCATCGCCTGCAACTACACTCCCGGCCCGATGGCCGCGGGCGGCTGGACTTCCGCCCTCTATCTGGACGAGCGCGCTACCCCGGAGCAGCGGGAGGCGTTGGAGCGGGTGCTGTCCGGCGACATGGGCGGCCCTGCCGAGCGGTGGCGGGCCATGACTGAGAACTTCATGGGCATCAAGTACGTGGCTATCGACTTCAAGGTCGAGGGACGGGTCCACTCGGTCACCGTCCCCGGTATCATGGACTTCAGCGTCGAGCCGGTCATGGTCCCCGGGCAGGACGACGCCATGAAGCTGGTCAATACCGGGCATCCGGCCAACCGAGACCTGTACCTCGCCAGGGGCGCGCAGGCCACCTACACCGACCACGGCATGACGTGGGACAACACCGGCAAGAACGGCCACTACGCTTCGTTTGACTGGAGCTGGCCGTAGGCGATTGAAGTTGGCCGCAGGACCTGCCCTGCCCCGCACGACCGCTTCGTTCTCCCTCTGGGCGGCGCTCGTCGCCGGCCTGGTGTTTCTGGCCTTGACAGGTTGCCGGGGAACTGCCCCCGCCAATGGCACAACCGCCGCGGGCGACTCCACTGGCGCGGAGCAGGCCCTGGCGTCTCCCGCGCCAACGTCGACAATACCTCCTTCGCCAACGCCCTCCCCGACCGCGCTGCTCCCTCCTACGAACACGCCGCCGTCCGTGCTGCCGGTTGCGGCCGGTGAGGAAGCGCCGGACTTTCAATTCACGCTGTTCCAAGGCGAAGACGTGCTGGGGGACTCCCCTCTGCACCTTTCAGATCTGGAGGGGAAACCGCTGGTGCTCAACTTCTGGGCCCGGTTTTGTACCCCCTGTTGGTCAGAAATGCCGGAACTGCAAGACTTCTATGAGGAAAACCATGAGGACGTGACCCTCGTCGGCGTTGACATCGGCCGGTTCACCGGCCTGGGTTCTCCCAAGGACGCCAGCAGGCTGCTGGACGCCCTGGGCATCACCTACCCCGCCGGCTCCACCGACGACGGCAGCGTGGTCCGCAAGTACGGAGTGCGGGCCATGCCCACTACGGTTTTCATTACCTCTGAAGGTGAAGTGTTTCAGATCTGGACGGGCTCCATCAGCCGCGAAGAGGTGACGGCGATCGCGCTGGAAATGCTGGAAGAGGGGTAGCCGACATCGCAGCGCAATCGTTACAAGCAGGCGAAAGAGAGGTAAACAAGGCCAGGTTCTTTACCGTGCTTTCGCTCGCCATTTTTAGCGCTCAAAACGCGGTTTTCATGCTTCCCCCTCTCCTTGTAGAGATCGCATCGGACCTGGAAATATCGGTGGCGGTCGCGGGTCAATTGGCTACCGCAACCTTCGCGGCCTGGGCGGTCTCGGTGATCTCGGTGGGCCCCCTGTCCGATTCTTTCGGCCGCCGCCCGGTGGCCCTTGCCGGGTTGATAATGCTGGTCGCGTCCGTCACTGCATCGGCTTTCGCGCCCAATATCGAAGTGTTCCTCGTGCTCAGGTTGTTGACCGGCCTGGCAGCGGGGACGCTCCCGCCCACCTCGGTGGGGGTATTGTCCGATGTCATTTCCCCCGAGAGACGGGCTCAGGCGGTTAGCGCCCTGTTGGCCGTCGGGGTGCTGCCTTCGGCAGTCAGCGCCCCGGTGGCCGCCGTGTTGGTGGACTGGGTAGGCTTGCAGAAGACTTTCATCGTTGCGGGCCTGCTGCTGGCGTCAGGGCTCTTGACGAACTGGATCTGGTTTCCGAGGGACAGCAGGCAGCAGGTTCGCAGTTTGGTATTCTTCTCCAGATATTGGTCGCTGCTGTCCTTGCGTTTTTTCCAAGTGGCCGTAGCGGTTGGCCTGATGCAGCGCATAGCTTTCTGGGCGATGGTCAGCTTTTTCGCAGCCTACTTGATCCATACCTATGAGTTGAGCGAGAGACTTGCGGCCCTGCCGCTGTTGATAGTCGGGATAGGGCAGGTGGCAGGAAGCTATTCCGGGGGATTCGTGGCGACAAGAAGGTACCGCGCCGTAATCCTCGCAGCTACCTGTGCGACAGGGGGGGTCTGTGCGTTCCTGTGCTTCACCGTGGAGTTCGGACTCTGGGTGTCAGTGGCGGTAGCAACGGTTGGAGCCACTTTGCTGGCCGTGACAATGCCAACTCTGGTCGCCGCCAGCACCGAGTATTCTGGAGAATCCAAGGCCACAGGGGCCAGTTTTATGGGCCTCAGCAACCAGACGGGAGGCATACTGGGCGCCGCCATCTCCGGCGCGTTGCTGGCTAGCACGGGCTACGGGGGGATCGGCTATCTGTGCCTCGGCGTAACGATCGCAAGCGCGCTGATGACGGGCCTCTTCGGCAAGCATTTGCGCCTGGGCGGGGGCTAAATCTGCGGCAAGGAACGAAGAAGCGCTGCCTCCCGGCATCGGTGTCGCTCAGTTAACTGGCCCGGATTACCCAAGGATGCCGACAAGCTGCTAAGCTCCTTGGGCGTGACCTATCCGGCGGGTTACACGGACGAAGCCCAACTGGTGCGGGACTACCGAGTGAGGGCCATGCCAACCACGGTTTTCATCACCGCCGAAGGTGAAGTGTTTCGGACCTGGACGGGCTCCATAACCCGCGAAGTTGTAACGGCGATAGTGCGGGAAATGTTGGAAGAGGAGTAAGGGATATAGCCACAGCAACGCCGCAAACCAGGGTCAGGCCAGTAAACAAAGCTCTATTCCTCGCCATCGTTTGCGCTGCCTTCTTTTCCGCTCAGAATGCGTCCCTCATGATTCCTCCGCTCCTGGTCAGCATTGCGGAGGAATTTGAAGTATCCGTAGCCGTTGCCGGCCAGCTTGCCACGGCGACTTTCGCCGCTTGGGCCGTCTCCGTAGTCCTGTGCGGGCCTTTGTCCGATTCCCTGGGCCGCCGGCCGATAGCCCTTACCGGGCTAGCTCTGATGACCGGAGCAACAGCCGCCGCCGCTTTTGCTCCGAATCTCGAAGTCCTCCTGGCGCTCAGGGTGATTACCGGTCTCGGCGGAGGAATGATACCGCCCAACGGCGTGGCGGCAGTGTCGGAAGTCATCTCTCGGGAGAAGCGCGCCCAGGCCGTTGGCGGCTTGTTGGCCGTAAACGTACTGACCGCGGCAATTAGCGTTCCGTTGCTGGCGCTGCTCGCGGATTGGGCCGGTTGGCGCTATGCCTTCGTGGCGTCGGGCATGGTATTGGGGACGGCGCTCGTCCTGAATTTTATCTGGTTCCCGGCAGACAGCGCAGAGCGAATACGCGACTTCTCCTTCCTGTCCAGGTACAGGTCCCTATTGTCCATGGGTTTCTTCAGGGCGGCCATCTTTGTGGTTGCGACCCATCGCATAGCCTATTGGGGCATGGTCAGTTATCTCCCCGTCTTCCTGATTCAGAATCATGGCCTCAGTGTCGGCGCGGTGGCTGCGCCGCTGGCCATAGCGGCGGCGGGGCAGGTCGTCGGAAGTTACTCGGTGGGATATTTGGCAAGCAGAGTAAACCGCACCGCTCTGATCGCGGTCGCTTCGGCTGTGGGCGGGCTTTGCGGACTGGTATTCTTCTCCATTCCGGTAGACCTTTGGGTGGCAGTGGCGGTGGCGGCGATTGGCACAGGGCTGCTTTGTATACCGTTCCCCACCTTAGCTGCCGCGAGCACCGAGTTTTCGGGGCAGTCCAGGGCTACGGGGATCGGGCTTTTGGGCTTGGGCAACCAGTCCGGAGGCGTGGGCGGAGCAGCCTTTGCCGGGCTATTGCTGGCCAGCGTGGGATTCGGAGGCGTAGGTTATCTGTGCCTGGGGGTGACAGTTGTCAGCGCTCTGGTAGCGGGCTTCCTGATGAGGCGCCCGCCGGAGAATGTCAGTTAGCCGTATAGCTGTCACTGCCCCCAGGGTTTGATGCCGTGCTTCCGGGCCAGGGTTTCCAGGTCCAGTTGCAGGACTTGTTGGTCGGCTTGGGGCGCCGGGTTTCGGTTCCCGACCTGGTCCCATGCCACGTCCACCTGGACGCTTGTCACGTCCTCAAGTCCTGCCAGGCTTTCCCTTACGGATGTCACCAGGCGCGTCATGCCGAAGATGCAGCAAGGAAGGACCTTTACCGAAACAGCGCCTTCGCCCTTCACTTGTACGTCGTGGACCAGACCCAACTGGCCCACGCCGAATCTTGCGTCGCAACAGCCGACGCCTTGCAGCGCCTCCCGCACCCTTCCTTCCAGCAGCTCTTCCGGTTGCCCGTTTGGACCGCTCATTCGTCTCCTGCCGCTTCCCGGCGACACCCGACTTTATGCTATCTGGACGACCAGGCTGTTGCGAGGCCGTTGGACCGGCGCTGGGCGAACTCGTCGTTCGCGATTTCCTGCTTCTTGGCTTCGATGTCGATGCCGTGCAGTTTGGCGAGGTTCTCACCCAGAATCTTCCGCTTGATCTCCGGGGTGACTTGGGGATAGCCATAGCCATCGGTCAGGTCTTGGGGCATCTGGAACTCCGAGAAAGCCTTGAGCGCCCATTGCGGGTGCCATAGAGGGACTTCTGAGCCGGATATTATTCTATCCGGGCCTCCCCAGAACAGCAGCTTCCCCAGCACTTCGGCGAACCACCGGGGGGCCTTGCCGATGAAATTCAGCGTTGCCGCCAGAGACACGTAGATATTGGGAAAGCGGACGATTTGCCAGCATATCTCGTCGATGAACGGAAGGCCGGGATGGAAGATGACGAAGTTGAGGTCCGGGAAGGATGCCGCGGCCTGGTCGATGTCGTAGACCTGCGTGCCCTCGGTGGGTTGCGGCCCCAGAGGCACTCCCTTGTGTACTGCTATCAGGTTTATGCCCAGTTCCCTGGCTTTCTCATAGACGGGAAACGCTACTCTCGGGTCGTCCATCCTCCAAGGAAAAGGCTGGCCGAAGTCGTAGCGGATGTTGTAGAACTTGAACGCCTTGACTCCGTGCTCCTTCACCTGAAGCTCCATCAGGTCCAGGGCCTTGTTGCCTTCCAGGGGGTTCACCGTGCCCCAGGTGATAACCCTTCCGGGATACTTCTTCGCCATTGCGGAGCATCGCTGCCAGTCTGAAAGTCCGTCGTAGAAGAAATCGGTCAAAGGAAGGGGCTGCGCCACCAATATATCGGTGTCGGTCTCGGTAAACACCAGGTTGGCGATGGTGTCGATGTCCCAGTCCCGGAGAAATTCCTCTTGGGTGAGAACCCTCTCGCCCTCCGGCGTAAGGGCCGCATGAAAACCGTAGAGGTGATTATTGAACATCTCACCCCCTGGGTTCCTCACGTTGGCGCCGTTCATGTTATAGAGATGAGTAACCGCGTCGAATACGAAGGCATCACCAATCATCGCACTATCCCTCGTTTCTCGTTTTTCCGGGTTCTTCCGGTTGTGACGTTTTCCCGATAGCCAAGGCATCTATTGCCGGGGCCGGGGTCTGTCGTACTCGCCCGTTGGCCCCTGGAACGTTGGCGGGAGTGCGAGGGAGTCGAACCCACCTACCCCGCTCGTCACGAGGCATAACGGATTTGAAGTCCGCAAGAGCCACCGGGCCCCATCCACTCCCGCAGATACGAATTTGAGGACAATCAGGAGTTCTCAGCCCTCCGGACCCTCGTTCGCCGTTGGATTTGCCGTTAACCCGTCCACTCCAACGTTCCACGCATCTCCAAAAACCTCTACGGGCTGACGTTGACCGTTATTCTAGCAGATTATGATCATGTTCATGCCCGGCGTGTCGCACCTGGATTTTCCCCTGAAGACGGAGCGCGTCTGGCGGGCCATCCTGGAGCAGGGCGGCCGGTAGCCGGGTGCCGGCGCTGGCCGCCGTAATGCCGGGCCTCGGCGCGATGGGGTAACATAGCCCTTGGGACAGGATGTTGATTGACCCCTGGCGAGGGGCGGCCGGAGGGCTATGCCAGCAAGCAGCGGGAAACTTGCGGCGGCGGTTGAGGACTACCTCGACGACCTGCGCAAGATCCGGGCGTCGGGCGGCGGCACCGATGAACGGTCCTACTACCCGCCGCTGACCAACCTGCTGAACGCCATCGGCGGAGCGCTGCGGCCCAAGGTGTTCTGCGTCAGCGAGCTGGCGCAGCAGGGCGCGGGGCATCCCGACCTCGGCCTCTACGCCGCCAAGCAGGTGCAGCGGGGGCAGCCCCGCGAGGGCCAGACGCCGGAGGGCGGCGTGGTGGAGGTCAAGTCGGCCCACGACGACGCCTGGCTCACCGCCGGAAGCTCCCAGGTCAGCCGGTACTGGGGCCGCTACCGGCTGGTGCTGGTCACCAACACCCGCGATTTCGTGCTGCTGGGCGAGGACGCTCAGGGCCGCCCCGCCAAGCTGGAGACCTTCCGGCTGGCCCAATCCGCCGCCGATTTCGAGTCCCGGCTGCAACACCCCCGTGCCTTCGCCCGCGACGTTGGCCCCGCTTTGTCGGAGTACCTGGGCCGCGCCCTGTCCCACCGGGCCGTGTTGTCCGAACCCCGCGACCTGGCCCGGCTGCTGGCTTCCTACGCCCGCGACGGCTTGGCCCGGGTCGAGGCGGCGGGCGACGCGCCATCGCTCAACGCCGTGCGGTCGGCGCTGGAGGAGGCGCTGGGCGTCCGGTTCGAGGGAGAGCGCGGCGCGGCCTTCTTCCGCTCGACGCTGGTGCAGACCCTCTTCTACGGCGTCTTCTCAGCGTGGGTGCTGTGGGTGCGGCAGACCCCGCCGCCTGAAGGCAAGTTCAACTGGCGTGAGGCCGTCTGGCATCTGCGCGCCCCCGTCCTGCGGGCCTTGTTCCAGCAGCTTTCCGACCCCGGCCGGTTGCAGCCCCTGGGCCTGGTGGAGGTGCTGGACTGGACGTCCGCCGCCCTGGACCGGGTGGACCGCGACGCCTTCTTCGCCCGCTTCAACGAGGGCGAGGCGGTCCAATACTTCTACGAGCCGTTCCTGGAGGAATTCGACCCGGCCCTGCGCAAGCAGCTTGGCGTCTGGTACACCCCCGCCGAGGTCGTGCGCTACATGGTGGCCCGCGTCGACCGCGCCCTGAAGGACGACCTCGGCATTGAAGACGGGCTGGCCGCCGATAACGTCTACGTCCTCGACCCCTGTTGCGGCACCGGGGCCTACCTGGCCGAGACGCTGAAGCGCATCGCCGCCAACCTGGAGGGCAAGGGCCTGGGCGCGCTGACCGGGGCGCAGGTGAAGCGGGCCGCCACGCAGCGGGTGTTCGGCTTCGAGATTATGCCCGCCCCTTTCGTGGTGGCTCACCTCCAGGTCGGCCTGACCATGCAGGCCCTGGACGCGCCCCTGTCCGACGACGGCGACGAGCGGGCCGGGGTCTTCCTGACCAACGCGCTGACCGGCTGGGAGCCGCGGGTGCAGAAGCCGCTGCCCTTCCCAGAGTTGGAGGAGGAGCGGGACCGGGCCGAGCGGGTAAAGCAGGACACGCCGGTGCTGGTCATCCTGGGCAACCCGCCCTACAACGGCTTCGCGGGCATGGCGGTGGACGAAGAGCGCGAGCTTTCCCAAGCCTACCGCACCACCAAGAAGGTGCGAAAACCGGAGGGCCAAGGGCTGAACGACCTCTACGTCCGCTTCTTCCGCATGGCCGAGCGGCGCATCGCGGAGAAGACCGGGCGGGGCATCGTCTGTTTCATCTCCAACTACTCCTGGCTGGACGGCCTGTCCTTCACCGGAATGCGCGAGCGCTACCTCGAAGCCTTTGACGCCATCCGCATCGACAACCTAAACGGCGACAAGTACAAGACGGGCAAGACCACGCCCGACGGCAAACCAGACCCCAGCATCTTCTCCACGCCGGGCGACCCGGTGGGCATCCAGGTGGGCACGGCCATCACGACACTGGTCAGGAAGGCCGAACACTCCCCCGCCGAATCCGTGGGCTTCCGCCACCTGTGGGGGCAGGCCAAGCGCGAGGAATTGACAGAGACGGCGGAAGCGGAACCGGCGGCGCTCTATGACACTATCGAGCCAGTGCTGCCGCTGGGCCTGCCCTTCGCGGCGGTGGCAGTCAACCGGAGTTGGAGTGAGTGGCCGTCGCTGCCTGACCTGTTCCCGTCTTCATTCCCGGGTGTCCAGACAAAGCGTGATACATTTCTGGTTGACATAGACCTCGAAAAGCTCAGGAATCGGATAGGCGATTACTTCAACTCTTCCCTAAGCCATGATGCGATAGAAGGTAGTTACGCCGCTGCAATGAAGAGCTCCTCTGGGTTCGTCGTGTCCGATGCTCGCCTAGTGCGCAACTCTTTATTGGCGCGCGGCGGCCCACTTGATGCTAACTTTGTTCTTCACGCCTACAGACCGTTCGATACCCGGTGGCTGTATTGGGAAGCAGGACATGGCCTGCTAGGTCGTCCAGTACCAGACTACAAGCCGCACTTGTTTGAAAATAATCTGTGGATGGTTGCACAGCATAAACCTCGCAGAGATTGGTCTCCTCCGCAGGTCATCTCAAGTATGGGTTGCCTAGACCTGATAGACCGGGGCGCGACCTGCTTTCCTGCCTGGCTCCGCGATGAAGGCTTGGCCCTCGATGGCGGCGGAGCGCAACGCCGCCCCAACCTGTCGCCCGCCGCGCAACGCTACCTCGACCGCCTGGGCCTGGGGGTGGAGGACCTGTTCCACCACGCGCTGGCGGTGCTGCACGATCCGGCCTACCGGGAGGCCAACGCCGGGGCGCTGCGGATGGAGTGGCCCCGCATCCCGCTGCCCGGCTGGCCCGAAGGCGATATTGATGGAGATACGGGCGGAGCCGCCGACGCACTGGCCGCCTCCGCCGCCCGGGGCCGGGAGCTGGCCCGCCTGCTGGACCCGGAAACGCCCGCGCCCGGCATCACCACGGGGACGCTGCGCCCGGAGTTGGCATCCATCGCCGTCCCAACCACCGCCGACGGCCGCAACATGGCCGACGACGACTTCGCGCTGACCGCCGGCTGGGGCCACCACGGCACCGGCGACGCCGTGATGCCGGGCCAAGGCCGAGCCATGGAGCGCGGCTACACCGCCGCCGAGCGGGAGGCGCTGGGGGACGCCACTGCCGTGCTGGGCGATGCCACGGTCGACGTACACTTGAACGACAACGCCCGCTGGAGCAACGTCCCCGCTAACGTCTGGAACTACAAGCTGGGCGGCTACCAGGTCCTCAAGAAGTGGCTCTCCTACCGCGAGAGCCGGGTCCTGGGCCGCAATCTGACGCCGGAAGAGGTGCAGCACTTCACCGAAACGGCGCGGCGGATTGCGGCGATTTTGTTGGCGGTGGCGGGGAAGTAGGGGCAAATATGGCAGAAGGATCGATGTACGTAGATTCACTTCCCGAGCTGCTTCTCGACCTTATTTATGTATTTCAGCGCTTCTTCAGCCGAGCCAAATGGGAACGTTTTCACTAACCCAAAGAAGAACAGTTCGAATCGCCCGTTCTTGTAGGTTGCACTCAGGCGATTACACGCCAGTTCTCTGAACACCACCGAGTCTCCTGAGTGGTTCCACCCGGCGGCTACAAACGGGGCAAGTTTAACCCGTTGTTCCTCCTGTAGGTCGCAGGCAGAGCGAATGTCCGCCGCGAGTTCCTTCGGGTCTGGGTATCCTAGCGAAGTCTTCCCGTCAGTCATCTTCCGTACCTCGTTGAGAGTGCCTAGTTCAAAGTCTATTATATCAGACAAATGTTCTTATTTGTTAGCCTGTGGACAGACAGCCTGTTCGTGAACGCTGACCGAGTCACTTTCATTGTGTGTGGACTCTCCGCAATCCATGACTATGTCGGTTCCTTACGTCAGTAACTATGGGAGAGTGACCTCCGATGCCTGAACCGAAGCCGTTCCGTATCCTGGTCATTTGAGCCGGGAACCGAGCCAGGGCAACCGCATTCTAAAGTCGACCGCGATGGAAGTCCCCAAGTCCATCGGCGCACGGCATCAAACATCCTTCAAACCCTGTCAAAATCGGTTATTTCAAACCGGTCAGGGGTAAAATTGGCTGCTTGCTTCTCGCTCCGAATTAGAATGCGGTTGCCCTGGGAACCGAGCGCGTCCGGGAGATGGGACCAGGCGCATGGCGTATAATACCCGTGCTCTCTGGCTGGCGCACCCGGTCACACGAGGATTGTTATGACCAGCAAACCGGTTCCGCGAACGCCGCCCGCCGCACCGGCCGGGCAGTTCCCGGACTTTCCGCGAATACCCTCAGCCGCACCGGCTGGCGAATTCCCGGTGTTTCCGCCCAGAGCCGATATGCAGAACCCCATCCATCTCCACGCACCGGCCCACCAGGCAGCCCTATATCGCCACTTTGGCGCGCCGGCCACCACCATCGTTTTGGGAGAAGTCCCGGTCGGCTGGAACACCAGCCAGCGACGGGGCCTGCGAATTCCAGACCTGCTCATTGCCTTCAACGTGGACCGGTCCGGCATCATCGAACAGCAGGGCTACTCCATCGAGGAGCATGGCAAGCCGCCGGACTTCGTGCTGGAAATTGCCTCGCCAACCACCGCCCGCAACGATTACACTGTCAAGCGCAACGATTACTCCGCCTATGGCATCCCGGAGTTTTGGAGCTTCGACCCCACGGGCGGCCGGTTGTATGAAACCGGCCTGGCCGGCGACCGGCTGGTTGACGGCGCGTATCAGCCCGTTAGCATTGTGAGAGTGGATGAGACCCACTATTGGGGACACAGCACGGTGCTGGGTCTGGACGTCTGCTGGGAGGACGGACAGCTCCGCTGGTACGACCCGGCGGCGCAACGCTACCTGCGGACCTTCGACGAGGAAGCCGATGATCGCATCGTCGCCGAGGAGCGGGTACGCGAGCTGGAAGCCGAGCTCAGGCGCTTGCAGGGCCTGTAACTGAGCGCCCGTACTGAGTTCCGGCTACGTCGGGAACCTTGTATCCTGGTTATTTGCGCCGAGAACCGGGCGCGGTAGCGGATGACCCCCGGCTGCCTGCGGCACTTGGGGCGGCGGGCAAGCGATACCGCCTGAATCCAGCCGGTCACTCCGGGCGCCCTCAGCCGGAGGAACTCAGGACGATTGCAAAGTCGCCTTTCATCACCCCAACCCAACAGCAACTCCCCAATCCCCTTGCCAACCCCGGATACACCTCCCTACCATAATATCCGTCACACTCAAACCCAACCCGCCACCGAGGCGACAGGTATCCAATGCCCATAGACGACCCCGCCCCATTCGTAATTCCCATCCCATCCCCGCCAACAGCCCGGAGCGGGAGAAAATGTCCGGAAATGTCCGGAAATGTCCGGGAAATAGAAAAATCCCCAAAAAGGAGTCTTAACCAATGAACGACCTGAGACGTCGCGTCAACGCCCTGCGCCGCAAAATGGCCCGCGCCCTTGCCGTCGTCCGGGTCCGCCCGCTGGCCCAGGAATTTTGCGACCAATGGGACTCGGACCTCTCCGGCTCCCGGCCCCTGCCCGAACCCCATTCCTTTATCCGCCGGGTGGCCCAGGCCGGATTCCGCCTCCCCACCTTCATGGCGGCCCACCGCTACCTGGAACGGTGCCGCCGCCAGAACGCCCTTCCCGGCTGCTATGAGCTCGTCCGCGCCCTTCTCCCCTGGTCCGCGGACCTCGTCCCGGCAGGGTAGGCCAATTGCAAACCCGGTTGACAGTGGCATTTCAGCGCTGAAATGCTGCCTGACGCCAGCCTCGGTAAAGCTGACAGCAGTTCTTACGTCCTGCGCCATCCCGGCCGCCAGATTGCCAATCCATAGTGGCAACCATAGAATAGTCCTTGAGGCAACGACCGATGACAACCATCAACAACCAAGAGGACTTTCTCCGGGGCCTCGGCGAGAAGGAATGGGCGTCTTCTCTGGCCTGACAAGGTTATTGACCAGTTGGTACGTTGTCGCGCCGCTTATGGCCGGCTTGGGCGTGGCGGCCGGCGTATTGATTTTTATCTATGTCTTCCCGGGGACACCCAGGATTGGCGTAATCGACGTGCCCTTTACCGTCATCACGGAGGATTCGTCCTACGTAATCAGTGAGTACCTTAACTACGCGCGCCGGGATGACTCCATTAAGGCCGTGGTCATCAGACTGAGCACTCCCGGCGGGGGCGCCGCTTCCAGCGAACGCCTGTACGTCGAGACCCGCAAACTGCGGGAAGAAAAACCCGTAGTGCTGGTTATGAACGGGCTGGTTGCCAGCGGCGGGTACATGATGTCCATGGGGGCTACTCACTCCTACGCGCAAACGTCGTCTCTGGTGGGAAACGTGGGTGTGATTTCCTTTGCCGGGCCGCTGATTCCCCCCTTGCCCGACGAGGATATGATAGTCAGCGGCCCCTACAAGCTGGACGGGGCTTCCAGAAGGGAATGGATTGGGACAGTCGAGCAGTTGAAGTCAGCCTTCGCTCAGATAGTAATCAGCGAACGGGGAGACAAACTGCGCATTACTGAAGATGAACTGGTCCAGGGGCGCATCTATCCGGGCCTGGAAGCGGTGAGGCTGGGCTTGGCCGACGAAATTGGCGGCGACAGTGACGCTTTCCAAAAGGCGGCGGAATTGGCGGGAATCTCCAACTACGGCCTGGTGGACGTAAACTTGGAGGTGCTAAGGCAATTCTTCAAGGACTTTGAGGGGATTCCCCTGTTCTCAAACGGTGAGGATGATTCTGCCGATGCCCTGGCCCTGCTTTCAAGGGACTACAACGGCGGAGACCCGGCCCTGCAAGCATTAGGAGGGGAGTCCGGCGGCAGCATAGCAAGGCTCCAGGCTCTGCGCGGGCTGATGCTTTACGGGAGGCTGGGCGCAAACCAGGAAGACCCTCTCCCGGAGTTCCCCATGGATATAAGCCGCCCCAGCATCTATTACCTGTACGTTGGAAATGATCCTTAAACTGGGGATATTGGCCCTGGTCCCGATATTTGCCGCCGCCGCGTTCGTGGTCGCGTTCTTCACCTTTTACCAAGGGAGATATGACCCGCCGCCATCGGTGGATGTTCCCTTTCATCAGATAACATCGCCGGTTGCCGCGCCCGCGGGCGCCTTCGCGGATTCGCCCGCCGCCCGAGGCCGGCAGGGCCTCCTGCTGGTGGACGCCCTGCATAGCAATGCGTTCAGAGAAGACGAAATCATCAGCCTTAGCTCAAAGGTAGCCAACCGGGGATATGACGTAGAGTTCATTGGCAATTTGGGCGCCGTGGAGGACATTTCAGAGAATGAGGTCCGGTTGTACCGTCTGGCGGAAAAGCTGCGGCGCGCCGACAGTTTCGCAGTCATCCTGCCGCAGGAGGCCTACTCGGAGGCGGAAGCGGTTCTGGTGGAACGGTTCGTGCGGAAGGGCGGAAGGCTGTTGCTGGTTTCCGACCCCTCTCGTCCCCAGCAGATAAATACGCTGGCGGAGAGGTTCGGGCTCGATTTCCAGCCGGATTACCTCTACAACACGGTGGAAAACGACCTGAATTTCCGGCACGTTTTTATCAGGGACTTCCAGCCTGACCAGCTTACCACCGGATTGGACGCTGTAACCCTGTACGCGGCCGGCTCGATCCGGTCGTCAGGGCCCGGGCTGGCATTCACCGGCTCCAACACCAGGTCTTCGCTGCTGGAAACTTCCGATAGCCTCTCTCCCATTGCATGGGGAGAGAACCGCAACGTCTTGGCCATTGCCGACTTTACGTTTATGGTCTCCCCCTACAACTCCCTGTTGGACAATGACAAGCTGGTGTCCAACATAGCGGACTACGTTACGGACAGTGAACGGCAGTTTGACCTGTCCGACTTCCCATATTTCTATGACACCGGCTCAGACAACAGCGTCGACATCCTGTTGGGGGGACCGTCCCTTTTGAGCGTCGGCCTGCAAGTGAAAAACGGCCTGTCGGCCTACCGGGTGTCTTCCCGGATTAGCGGGGTGGAAGACGTAAGCCGGGACACGGTGTTCCTGGGGCTGTATGAGGACGCGCCACAGGTGAATCAATACCTGCAAGCCGCCGGAGTCCGTGTTGACGACACCTTGGGCGCTCCGTTTGCTCCAGACCTGGGCCTGGAAGGGACGGCGATTACCGTCCTCGACCGGAACCAAGACCGGTATGTGCTGGTTGTCCTGGCGGATACTCCGGAGACCTTGACCGATGCCGTAAACAGCCTGTTCGTTGGCGAATTCAGAGGTGACTTGGTGAGTGATTTCGTGGGAGTGCGCAAGTAGTTTATGAAGGTGAGATTTGGCCCCCATTTTTGCCTTCTCGCAGTGTTCCTGTTGCTGGCCGCCATGCTCGCTTGCAGCGACACCAGCGATGGTACGCCGACGCCATCGGCCCCGGTGACTGCGGCCCCATCCATCCAATCCGCCAAACCCCTGACGCCCAGCGACCGGATGGCGATGGATGAGTTTGTAAAGCAACAGCGAAGCATTGATGAAGAGTGGGACCAATTCTATCGGGAGTTTGACGATTGGCGCGTCGGGTTGACCTCTTGCCACAGGAGCTCCGCCCAGGAGGCCCTGCAAGAGTTCGCCGCCGCTTTCAATGATGTGACCGGGCAGGCCAGAAGTCTTCCCAGGACTTCCGTCACGCGAGAGCTTGCCGACATACTGATAGCGGCCGCCGAGGAGGAAGAGGCGGCGTTCCGCCTACTGCGAGACCGCTGGCAGCCCGGCAATGTTTCGTTCTTCGAGTTGGTGGAGCAGCGGCGTTCCGAAGCCGCCCGCGCTCAAAAGAATGTGGAAGACCGGGCGCTGGAGCTACAGGAGAAGTTTGAGGAAGGCTCTACCCCGGAAGAAGTGGAGGAGGCAGAAGAATTTTCCGAAGACCTTGACCCTATCGAGGATGCCTGGGGCGAGTTTCACGATGCCTACATCGCTCTGCGCGAGGAAGAGAACAATCTGGACAGCGCCGCGCTGATTGCCCGCTATGGACGGCTTATCGAGCAATCGAGCGAGATAGTTGCGGCCATAGCTGAGTTGTCCTCCACAGATACCACTGAAGACATAGTTGAGATGCTTCAAGCGGCTGCCGAAGCAGAGCTTGCGGCACTGATAAGTCTGACGGAGGCCTTGGCGGTCCTGGCCTCTACTGCTCCTGCTCCCGGTATTGACACTGCAACCGCGGAGGCTACTCCTTCTCCTGATACGGGCTCCAAAATGGAGGAACCTCCTGCCACTGCGGAGCCTCCGGCCTCACCCCCTTCTGGGCCGGGTCCCGGCATAGACCTGGGCGCCCTTCAAGACGAAGTGGATGCCGCCGTCAATGAAAGCAAAGCCGTCCTGGGGGAAGTCCGCCAAACAATCAAGATCATCGTTGCCGATGATTCGCTGGAGAGGCTGGCTGAGGTCGAGGACTTCGAAGGCCATTACAAGGGGCTCCTAGCGGAGTGGGAGGCTTTCCACCAGCGCTACAACGATTGGCGGAAGACCGAGGGCGGGTGTGACCGGGTTGACGTGCTCCAAGCGCTGGACCGGTTCAACCAGCGCATTGGCGAACTTGGCCGCAAGGTGCGAGACCTCCCTCAGTCCGGTTTTCTGCTGCCCATGTACAGGCTGCTGGTGGAGGCTGCCGAGCAGGAGGAGGGAGCCATGCGGGCCTTGCCCAACTCCTGGCGACCTTTCGCCGTTGACGCCTTCAGAGCCGTAGACCAAGGGCGCGTGGACTCCGACAGGCTGCGGCGTCAAGCGAACATTGGCTTGCAAGAACTCGCCAGCCGCCCCTGAAGGTGTCAGCATACAGAGAGGATGGCCGGCCGGAATTGGCGCATATAGGGAACGCAAATGCGCCGCCCCGGTCGCAGTGACAGGGGCGGCGCATTTATTGGGCGAAGATGCAGGGGAGGGCTTAACTGCCCAAGACGGCGTCGATCTTCTTCTTCAGCACGCCCTTGGGCACCGCGCCGACGATCTGGTCCACCGGCTGACCGCCCTTGAAGAAAATCAGCGCCGGGATGCTGCGAATGCCGTACTGCATGGCGATGTTGGGGCTGCTGTCGACGTCCAGCTTGCCTACGTTGAGTTGGCCGTCGTATTCGACCGCCATGTCATGCACCGACGGGGCGATCATTTTGCAGGGCCCGCACCACTCGGCCCAGAAGTCCACCAGAACGGGAACGTCGGAGTTGATCACCTCGGTGTCCCAATTCTGTTCGTTTACCTCGATGGGTTCTGCCATATCCTTCCTCCGGACGGTACGCTGTCTTTGACGCAAACGAACGCGCCGACAGCAGATACGATTGGGGCGTCGGTTTCAGTTTAATTCCCGCCCGCCCTCCGGTCAACCGCAGCTTGCCATTCTTGGATTCGGCGGCGGCTTCCCTGTATAGTATTCGGGAGGTTTGTCTTGACGCAGTTGCTTCCCGAGTCCACCAACACCCCCTCAGGCGGCGCCGCGCCGCCGGAGAAGCTGCAACCGGGCGACCGGCTGACGCTCACCCTGGAATCCTGGGGCCGTCTCGGCGAGGCGATGGCCAGGCGGGGGGAGCAGCCGGTGTTCGTGTCCGGCGGAATCCCCGGCGAGGTCGTGGTCGCCGAGGTGGTTCGAGTCCACCGCAAGTACGCCTCCGCCCGCGTGGTCGAGGCGCTGACGCCGTCGCCGGACCGGGTGGACCCGCCTTGCCCCTACTTCGGCGAATGTACCGGCTGCCAATGGCAACACCTGGATTACCGGGCCCAACTGGCCGCCAAGCGCGAAAAAGTGGTAGATGCCCTGATCCGCGTCGGCGGGTTCCAAGACCCCGTGGTGAGGGAAGTTGCGCCGTCGCCGCATGAGTACGGTTACCGCAACCACGCCCGCTTCACCGTAAACCGCGAGGGCGCGCTGGGCTTCGTCAACCGGGAGACCCGCCGGTTCGTGCGCATCGACGATTGTATGCTGATGCACGGGGGCATCAACGGCGTCCTGAAGCGGCTCCAAGACGAATGCCAAGAGACCACCCAACTGTCCATCCGCGCCGGGAAGGACACCCAGGACTATCTGGTGCAGCCGACCCTCGTTAACCCGGCCGTGACGGTCGAGACAGGGCAGAAACGCTACGTCGAGTCGGTCGGCGGCCACAGGTTCTTCGTGTCGTCGCCGTCTTTCTTCCAGGTTAACGTGGAGCAGGCCGAAAAGGCCGTCGAGGTCGTGCGCTTGGGGCTGGACTTGGGGCCCGAGGACGTGCTGGTGGACGCCTACACCGGGGTTGGAGCCTTTGCCGTACTGCTGGCCGGTTCGGTCAAGAAGGTGGTTGCCGTCGAGGAATCGTCTGCGGCGGTCGCTGACGCCCGGCAAAACACCGCCGGGTTGGACAACGTGGAATTGATGCTGGGCCGCACTGAGGACGTCATCCATAGCCTGCCGACGCGCCCTGACGCCGTGGTGCTGGACCCGCCACGCACTGGCTGCCAACCGGGGGCGCTGGCCGGGCTGATCGAGTTGGCGGTCCCTCGCGTGGCTTATGTTTCGTGCGACGCTGAGACGCTTTCCCGCGATCTGAAGATCCTGTGCGAGGGCGGTTACTCACTTCTTGAGGTTGCG
The DNA here is from genome assembly GCA_965197575.1 of Dehalococcoidia bacterium. Taxonomy (GTDB): domain Bacteria; phylum Chloroflexota; class Dehalococcoidia; order Lucifugimonadales; family UBA3495; genus VXOI01. The sequence continues at coordinate 1,656,418 of OZ240214.1, read as the reverse complement.
CCCATCGACATGTTCCCGCAGACCCACCATGTCGAGTGCGTCGCGCTGCTCCGCTGGGTTGGCTCGGAGACCGGTCCCTTGGTGCTGGCATCGGCATCCCCGCGGCGCAGGGAGATCATGAGTTCCTTGGGGCTGGAATTCGAGATCATTCCCGCCAACGTCAATGAAGACGCGCTGCCCGGCGAATCCCCGGAGGCGATGGTGGAGCGGCTGTCCCAGGACAAGGCCCTCGCGGTGGCCGCTGCCATGTCCCGCGGGTTCGTGATCGGGGCCGACAGCACCGTCGTGCATCAAGGGCAGGCGGTGGGCAAGCCGGTTGACGACGACGATGCCCGCGCCATGCTGCGCCGGTTGCGGGGCACCACTCATCACGTTTGCACCGGCATCACGGTGGCTGACGCGGCGACGGGGTCCTTCCTGACCGCCCACATGACCGCCGAGATCACGCTGCGGCACATCTCAGATAAGGAAATCGAGGAGAGCATCGCCTCGGGCACCCCGCGAGACAAGGCCGGCGCCTACGCCGTGCAGGACCGGGCGCTGCGGCCCGCGTCCGCTTGGGAGGGCTGCTACAGCAACATCGTGGGTCTGCCGACCTGCCGCTTGCTGGAGATGCTTGACGAGCTGGGCTATCCTTGGCCCTTGGGATGGGCCGCGCCTGATGCGGCGGTCTGCAAGCCGGGCTGCCGGATCACCGCTGCCAAGACCGGCCAGGCGGAGCCGACGCCGTGAACATCATGGGCGTCGGCCTGATGGAAGTGGCGGTAATTCTGCTGGTGGGCTTTTTGGTTCTGGGCCCCGGACGGTCCATCGACATGGCCCGCCGGACCGGCAAGGTGCTGGGCGACCTCCGGCGGACGTTCAGCGAGGTGACCGACGCCATTTCCCAAGAGGAACGCCAGCGTTCGCCGGGGGCGCCTCCACCCTCTCCGGGCGTACCGGTGCGCCCCGACCTGCCGGAGGACGACGCCCCTCCGCCCGCCCAAGGAGCGCCGCCCGACTCGGCCCGCGGCCCCGGCCAGAGCTAGCCGCGATGCGCGAAATGTCCATGACGGAGCACCTGCGCGAGCTTCGCCGGCGGGTCATTATTTGCGTATTGGCCATCATCGTGGGCAGCGGGGCCTGCTTCTACTTTTTCGACGAGATCATCGAATTGCTGTTGAAGCCGGCCGAGCGGATCTACGGCCGGGAAATAGAACTGGTTTACACCGAAGTCACCGAACTGCTCAGCACCGCGGTGAAGGTTTCCCTCGTGAGCGGGTTGGTCCTGGCCATCCCGGTGCTGCTCTACCAAGCCATCATGTTTGTCGCGCCCGGCCTTACCGGGCGGGAGCGGCGCGTGCTGTTCGCCGCCCTCCCTGCCGCGCTCGCGGCCTTCGTGGCTGGGGTGGCGTTCGGCTATTTCGTGCTGACGCCGCCGGCCCTCAACTTCCTGTTGACCTTCGGCAACGACGTGGCCACGCCGCTAATCAAGGTGAGCAACATCGTCGGCCTGATGATCCGGCTGCTGTTCTGGATGGGCGTCGCCTTCGAGACGCCGCTGGTGCTGTTCCTGCTGGCCCAACTAGGGTTGGTGACGGCCAGGGGGCTAGGCCGGTTCCGCCGCTACTGGGTGGTGGTGGCGTTTATCCTGGCAGCCATGATCACACCGACCGTCGATCCGGTGAACCAGGCGCTGGTGGCGGTCCCGCTGCTGGCCCTCTACGAAGTTGGGGTCTTGCTGGCCCGCCTGGCCGGTCGAAGCCGCCAAAGGGCCGAAGCCGCCATCATGCGTCAGTAGGCAATGTGAGGATAGAAGCGTGACCGCCAGAATCGAGATTCCTTACGAGCAAATTGCGGATTTCTGCCAAAGGCACCACATCCAGAGGATGGCTTTGTTCGGCTCGGTGATTCGGGACGATTTCACGCCCGAAAGCGACGTCGACGTGCTGGTGGAATTCGAGCCCGATGCGAGGACTGGACTGGCTTTTTTCGGCATGGAGATAGAGCTAAGCGAGATGCTCGCCAGAAAAGTGGACTTGAACACCGAAGGCTGGCTGAGTCCGTATTTCCGGCAGGAGGTCCTCGACGAGGCCGAGGTTATCTATGTCTCGAAATGACCCTTGGGTACGTGTCCACGATATGCTCGACCACGCCAGAGAAGCCGTAGAAATGGCGAGCGGGCGCACTCTGGATGAATTGGCGTCAACCCGGATGCTAAACCTTGCCATGACACGCTTAGTGGAGGTTATCGGGGAGGCCGCATCCCGAGTCACCGACGACTTTCGAGCGCGCTACGAAGAGGTGCCATGGCGAATGATTGCCGACTCACGCAATCGGCTAATTCACGGATACTCGACCATTGATCTCCGTGTGTTGTGGGATATTGTTCAGGACGATCTCCCTCCATTGATAGGGCAGCTCGAGGCTATCATAGCCAAACCGGAATGAAGTAGGACCTGCGCCTTAAAAAGCGAAGGGCCGGGGAAATCCCGGCCCGTTCTGTCCGTGTGTAGCCCGCCCGGTCTAGTAAGGGCGGCTGTCGTCCTTGCCCCTGGTCGCCGGAGGCGTTTCCTGTGGGGGCTTTTCATCCTCGCCGGTCAGGGCGTTCTTGAAGGTGCGGATGCCCTTGCCCATGGACGAGCCGATCTCCGGTAGCCGCCGCGCCCCGAATATCAACAGGATGATAACGGCGATAATCGCAATTTCGGGGAAGCCCAGGCCGCCGAAAATGCGCGAAAGAATTACTGACATCTGAGACCCTCATCCATGCCGGACTCATCCGCTCCGGACCGTCCGCCGTACATGGTAGCAGAAACGGCATGGGCGGACAATTAAATAGACGCCGTGACTATTGTTAACGTAACACGGCCGCCGGTATAATCTTGCTTTTAGGCGGGGGTTGATGGACTCTAATTACGACCTTGCAGTGATCGGTTCCGGGCCGGGGGGTTATGTGGCGGCTATCCGAGCCGGGCAGTTGGGCCTCAAGACCGCCATCATCGAAAAAGAGGCCTTGGGCGGCGTCTGCCTCAATTGGGGTTGCATCCCCAGCAAGGCCCTCCTCAAGAACGCCGAAGTCCTCTCCTACATCAACCGGGCCGACGAGTTCGGCCTGTCGTTCCGGGAGTTCCACGCCGATTTTTCGGTCGCCGTGGCCCGTAGCCGGCAGGTGGTGGACCGGAACACGCGGGGCGTGGCCTTCCTGTTGCGTAAGAACAACGTCGAGCACATTCAAGGTCTCGGCCGTCTCGCCGCTGCCAACCGGGTCGAGGTCGCCGACGGCCCCACCATCGATGCCAAGAACGTCATCATCGCCACTGGCTCCCGCCCGCGTTCCATTCCTCCCCTGCCCATCGACGGCGACCGGGTGATCACCAGCCGCGAGTCCATCGTGTTGGACGAGTTGCCCGCTTCGGTGGTGATCGTCGGCGGGGGCGCCATCGGCGTGGAATTCGCCTACATCTACCGTATGTACGGCGTGGAGGTCACCATCGTAGAACTCCTGCCGAGGCTGGTCCCCAACGAGGACGAGGACATCAGCGCCCAACTAGAGCGGGCCTTCCGAAAGTTGGGGATCAACGTCCTCACCGGCGCGGGCGTCACCGGCGTACAGACCACGCCGGGCGGGGTCAGCGTAACGGTGGACCAGGGCGGCGCGGCGCAAACTCTGGAGTGCGGGAAGGTGCTGGTGGCCATCGGTGTGCAGCCTAACATCGAGGACATCGGCCTGGAAGCCGTGGGTGTTGCCGCTGACCGGACCGGGGTGCAGGTCGATGAGTTCATGGCGACCAACGTGCCGGGCGTCTATGCCATTGGCGACGTGAACGGCAAGATGCCCTTGGCCCACGTGGCCTCGGCCCAGGCTGCGGCTGCAGTGGAGCACATCGCGGGGTTGGAAGTGCAGCCCCTGGACTACGCCTACATGCCCCGAGCGACCTACTGCCAGCCCCAAATAGCCAGCTTCGGTCTGACCGAGGCCCAAGCGCGGGAGGCGGGGCACGAGGTGAACGTGGGCACGTTCAACGTGATGGCCAACGGCAAGGCGCTGGCGATGGGCGAGACCGATGGGCTGGTCAAGCTGGTGGTCGACGCCCGGTACGGCGAGCTGCTGGGCGGTCATATGATCGGCCCGGAAGTCACCGAGCTGTTAGGCGAGCTGTCCATGACTCGGATGCTGGAGGGCACCACCTTGGAGTTGGGCTGGACCGTCCACCCGCACCCGTCATTGTCCGAGATGATCAAGGAAGCGGCCCTTTCGGCGCAGGGCCGCGCCGTCCATATGTAGCCTTTCGTTATCTGGCAACTCCGCATCGTTCTGAGCGGAAGCGGAGTCGAAGGACGTAACAAAAAGGAAACAAATTGCCGCAAAACCGCCGGTAATTTGTGAACCGCGAATGACGGCGGTATACTAGGGCACTGAGCCGTACAGAGGAGCGCATCGATGGCAGTGGGTACGTTTGATTTCGCGATGGGCATCGGAGGCGAGGCGGGACAGGGCATTGCCACCCCCGGCGACATCCTGGCCCGGATCATCGTCCGCCGTGGACTCCATCTGAGCACCTATAACGCCTACCAGTCCATCATACGCGGTGGGCACATCTTCCTCACCCTTCGTTTCGCGGACGAGAAGATGTTCACCCACGGCGACAAGCTGGACCTGTTGCTCTGCCTGAATCAGGACACTATGGACCGTCACCAGCGCTTGATCGGGCCGGGCGGCCGCGTTATCTACAACGGCGACACCATCACGCCCGGAGAGTCCAACGGCGCGGACCTGTGCCCTCTCCCGGTGGGGGAGCTGACACAAAGCCGCAACCGGCTGATCCAGAACACCGTAGCTATGGGCGCGGTCACTTGGCTGCTGGGGCTGGACTTCCAAGTGCTGGAAGAAAGCCTGTCCCTGCGGTTCCAACGCCAAGGCGAGCGAGTGGTAACTGAAAACGTCGGCGTGGCCCGTGCCGGGTTCGACTACGCCCAGACCCACTTCGCGCCCTACCCGAAGTCCATGCCCGGCGGCGGCAAGCCGCTGGCGGTGTGGTCCGGCAACGAGGCGATTGCTATGGGCGCGGCGGCCGCAGGCGTGAAGTTCTACGCCGCCTACCCCATGAGTCCGGCCTCCGGCATCCTGCACTGGATGGCCTCCAACGCCCGCAACCTGGGTATCATGGTGCGGCAGGTGGAGGACGAAATCGGCGTGGCCAACATGGTGGTGGGCGCGGCCCACACCGGCGCGCGCTCGATGTGCGCCACTTCCGGCGGCGGATTCGCCCTGATGACCGAGGCGGTGGGCAGCGCCGGCATGATGGAAATACCGGCGGTGTTCGTGAACGTGCAACGCGCCGGCCCCTCGACTGGCGTCCCGACCAAGACGGAGCAGGGTGACCTCTGGCAGGTGTTGGGCGCGAGTCAAGGGGATTACGAACGGTTGATTGTAGCGCCCTCGAATGCCCTGGACGCTTTCAACACTATGCCCGAGATCTTCAATCTAACCGACAAGTTCCAGTGCCCGGCCATCGTCGTCTCCGACCTGCTAATTTCCGAAGGCAGATACAGCGTCGACCCGGACGACATCGACATGCACCCCAAGATTGAACGGGGCGCGTTGATCACCGAGCCAACCTCGCCGAACGGCTACCTCCGGTACGAGGACACCGAAAGCGGCATCTCGCCCAGGGCGGTGCCGGGTCTGGAGGGCTACGTTCACGTGGTCGCCACCGACGAGCACGACCAAGACTCCACGCTAATCAGCGACGAGTTCACCAACCCGCACAAGCGCCGCATGATGGTGGAGAAGCGCGCCCGCAAGATGGGCAACGCCGTCGCTGAAGTCGCGCCGCCGGAGTTGACGGGGCCGGAGGACGCCGACGTCACGCTGGTCGGATGGGGCTCGACCCACGGCGTCATCGAGGAGGCCATCCCGCTGCTGGCAGAACGGGGCATCACGGCCAACCACCTTCACATAAAGTGGATCGTGCCCTTCCATGCCGACCAGGTAAGCGAGGTGCTGTCGGCGTCGAAGCGCGTGATAATCGTCGAAAACAGCTTCTCCGGTCAGTTCGCCCGCTACCTGCGGAGCGAGACCGGCCTGTCGGCCCACGGCCACATACGCAAGTACGACGGCGAACCTTTCATGCCCCATCACGTCGCCGACGGCGTCGCTGATCAGGTGGCAGGGAACACCAGCCGTTCCGTTCCTTATCAGGAAGTAGTCGTTTAACCGGAAACTCATGGTCAAGAAGAGGTGATTGGATGGCAACGGTCGACCTAGCCAACGGCAGGCCCGAGATAAAGCTGACCGCCAGAGACTTCAAGGGGCAGGTCGATCCTGACTGGTGTCCCGGTTGTGGGGACTTCGGCGTACTGAACGCCCTACAGCGCACCTGCGCCGAGTTGGGGTTGCTGCCCCACGAGGTGTTGACCGTGAGCGGCATCGGGTGTTCCTCCAACCTGCCGGGATACTTCAACTCCTACGGAATGCACACCCTCCACGGTCGTTCTTTGGCAGTGGCCACCGGCGCGAAGCTGGCGAACCACGAGCTCACGGTGTTCGTTACCGGTGGCGACGGTGACGGCTACGGCATCGGCGGCAACCACTTCGCCCACACCGCCCGGCGCAACGTCGATCTGACCTACGTGGTGATGAACAACCAGATTTATGGCCTCACCACCGGCCAGATCTCCCCCACCAGCAGCTACGGGATGAGTACGAAGAGCACCCCCTTCGGCAGCGTGGAGGCCCCGGTGAACCCCGTGACCTCCTCGATTATGAACGGCGCAACCTTCGTCGCCCGCGGCTACAGCGGCGATGTCCGCCACCTGACCGAGCTCATCAAGCAGGGCGTTCAGCACAAGGGGTTCGCGCTGATCGACGTTTTCAGCCCGTGCGTCACCTTCAACCTCGACAACACCCACAACTTCTTCAAGGACCGGGTGGTCAAGCTGGAAGACGAAGGGCACGACCCGACCGACTGGAAGGCCGCTTGCGAGAAGGGCCTGGAATGGGGCGACACCATCTATACCGGCCTCTTCTTCCAGAAGGAGTCGGTCTCGCTGGAGCAGGCCGAGCCGGTGCTGGCCAAGGAAGGCCCCCTCGCCAAGCGCCCCCTGGGCCTCGAAGAAGAGCAGGCCAAGCGCATCATCCAGCGGATGATGTAGCGCCTTTGGTCACTGTGGACAGCCCAACGCGAGGGGAGCGGCGCCGACCGCTCCCTTCTCTTTTGGCCGGGCGCGTGTTGCCGCTCTTGGCTGAGTGCTTTAATATCAATGGGCAATCAACGGCCCCGCCAGCCCTGAACTAGAGGAGGACGCTTTGGCCATATCGATAGTGATGCCGCAGTTGGGTTACGACATGCGGGAGGGCACCATAGTTCGCTGGCTGAAGCAGGAAGGCGAAGACGTGGCCCCCCGCGAGGTCATCGCTGAAATCGAGACCGACAAGGCCGTCGTCGAGTTCAGCCCGACCACCGGCGGGGTGCTGCGGCGAATCGTTGCCGGGGAAGGCGCCGTCGTTGCCGTGGGGCAGCCCATCGCCGTGATCACCGACCCGGGCGAGGCGCTGCCCGACGACATGGCCGAACCAGCCGCCCCAGCCGAGGAGGCCGAGCCCGCTGTTCTCGCGACCCGCGTCGCTGAGCCAGCCGCCGAGGTTGCGGCTCCCGCTCCGGGCTCCGCCGACGGCGGCGAAGTCCGCGCCTCCCCCATCGCCCGGAGGCTGGCCCGCGAACATGGCGTCAATCTTGCAACCGTCACGGGCAGCGGCCCTGGCGGACGGGTCGTCGAGTCCGACGTTCTGGCGGCGGCCGAAGTGGCGGCTGCCTTGGCTGCGGTACTGGCTGCGCCGGGCGGTGTGCTGGCATCGCCGTTGGCCCGCCGGGTGGCCCGCGAACAGGGTGTCGATCTTGGGACGGTCACGGGCACTGGCCCCGGCGGCCGGATCGTCGAGTCGGACGTTCTCGCCGCGGCCCGCGAGCAAGCCGCGCCCGCACCGGCTCTGGCTCCGGTAGTGGCAGAGGCCGCACCCCCGCCGGACGAAGTGGGTGTGGAGCGGGTGGAGTTGTCGCGGATGCGGCAGGCCGTGGCCAGAGTCACGTCCGACAGCAAGCGGGACGCCCCCCACTTTTACATCGCCGCCGAAGTCGACATGACCAAGGCTATGACGCTGCGGCGGGACATCAACGACGAGTTGCCCGCCGAAAACCGGGTCTCCGTCAACGACCTGATCGTCAAGGCGTCGGCCTTGGCCATCGGCAAGCACCCCAAGTTCAACTCCTTCTTCCGGGACGACCACCTGCAAATGAATCCCTCGGTGAACGTGGGGATTGCCATCGCGCTGGAGTCGGGACTGATCGTCCCCGGCATACCCGGCTGCGAGAGCCTGAGCCTGGCGCAGATAGCGGCAGGCAGTACCGACCTTATCGACCGCGCCAACAATGGCACTCTCCGGGCGGAGGAGTACACCGGCACGACCTACAGCGTCAGCAACCTCGGCATGTTCGATGTGGACAGCTTCACCGCCATCATCTTCCCGCCCCACGCGGCGATACTGGCTGTAGGCTCGGTCAAGGAGCAGCCGGTGGTGCGCGACGGGCAAATCGCCATCGCCCAGATAATGAAGGCTACGCTGTCGGTGGACCACCGGGTCGCCGACGGTGCGGAGGCCGCCCAATTCCTGATGGAGATCAAGAGGCTCCTGGAGAACCCGGTAAGCCTGCTGCTTTAGGCGGTGTAATGATTTCTTCCGTCATAACGCTCCCTCCGGCAGACGTGCTGGAGACGCTCGCCAATGCGCCGGAGGGCGTAACCGCCACCATCCTAGATCCTTGGTACAACAAAGGAGTCGGCGGGTACGGAGAAGACTATAACGACTGGCTGAGTGACGTTATCGCCGCGGCCGCCCGAGTATCGCAACACGTCTTTGTGTGGGGGTTCCCGGAGATTGTCGCCCATCAAGTAGCCCGGATTCCGGTGGACTTTAGGCTGGTAGCGTGGTTGACTTGGTACTACAAGAACTGCCCTTCGGTTATCCGGGGCTGGCGTTCTGCGCAGAACGCTTGTCTGCATCTATCCGCGGAAGGCGCGAAGACTTACCCCGAACATTTCCTGAATGGCAGCCAACTGGAACGGTGGAAGTCCGGCAAGATGCGTTTCGTTCCGGGACCTCCGACAGTCCTGGAAGTCCCGCTGAACGTGGGATTCGTCGGAAAAGACGAGCAAACGGGTCATCCCGCCCAAAAGCCTCTGTCCGTTATCAAGCCGCTGCTTTTGATGACGACAAAGGAGGACGACTTGGTGTTGGACCCAATGTGCGGGTCAGGCACCACTGGCGAAGCTTGTTTGCAGTTGAATCGTCGGGCTATTCTTTGTGATGAGTCTGCCGAGTGGGTTGACGTGGCCCAAGAGCGCATCCGCCGCTGCCATCGGAACATAGACTCGAATCTGCTGGTGTGGAACGAGCGATGAGTGGCCGGGATGCCGTTGTCAAAGGCCCCTACAATCAAGGGTCAGTCCGAGTGAGAATCGAAGCGTTTTTCCTGGACAACATCGGGAAGGTTGCGACTAGGGAGCAAATTGTCGAGGTGGCTACGGATCCCGTAACCAACCGTCAGCCTGAGAACTGGCATCAGCGCTTGTCCGAACTCCGAACAGACAGGGGCTATACAATTCTTTCTTGGCGAAACCGGGGCGACCTCAAGGTCAGCGAGTACCTTATGCCCAATGCCGAAAGACGTAGCACGGCATCGGGCAGAGCCAGACCGACAGCGCGCGTATGGGAAGAAGTCCTAAAGGCGGCGAATTATAGATGTGCGTGGAATGAAGTCGGAGTACTCTGCAACCTTAGACAGGGCGACATCGACCCGGTTGGCGGTGGAACGGTGAGGTTGACTCCCGACCACAAATTGCCGCATGCCCTGAACGCCGATACCGACCGTGAGGACGTTTCCAAGTGGCAACCGTTATGCGGAAGGCACCAGGTGATGAAGCGAAATTATTGGGATGACGAAACAGGTTGGCTCAATGTAATCGCCATTGTACAGTCCGCATCCGAGGAACAGAAACGCCAAGTGCTGGATTTTTTGACTGACTACTTCCCGGATAATCAGGACTGAACATAAGGAGTACAGCCGTGCCTAATCTGACCGGCGGCCAGACCATTACTGAGTCTCTCACGGCCCAGGGTGTGGATACCGTTTTCGGTATCATTTCCATCCATAACCTGGACCTGTTCGACGCCCTGTTCGAGCGGCAGGATACCCTTCGGTTCATCGGCGGCCGGCTGGAATTGGGCTGCGGTTTCATGGCCGACGGCTACGCTCGCGCCACCGGCAAGCCCGGCGTGCTCATCACCAGCACCGGCCCTGGCGCCGCCGATTCCGTGGGCGCGATGGGAGAAGCCTACTTCTCCGGCTCGCCGCTATTGGAGATCACCACCAACGTGGAGCAGGAGTTCTTGGGCCAGGGCCGGCTTTCCACCCACGAGACCAAAGACCAGCTAAAGATGTTCGAGGCCGTCACCGACTGGAACGCCATGATTCAGGAAGTGGAGTCCATCCCCGACCACTTCCTTGAGGCGTTCCAACGTTTCCAGACCCGTCGGCCGCGCCCGATAGAGCTGGAGCTGCCAACCGATTTGCTGGCCGCCAAGGCCGACGTGGAGATTCTGGGCGCGAGGGAGCCGGATGTACCCAAGGGAGACCCTGGCCGGGTCGAGCAGGCGTTGCAACTGTTGCTTCAAGCCAAGCGACCGGCGATTTTGGTGGGTGAAGAGGTGCAGATGCTGGGCGGCACCCAAGAAATCGTCCGGCTGGCCGAAGCCATCGGAGCGCCGGTGGTGACCTCCGACGGGGCCAAGGGAGCCTTCCCGGAAGACCACCCGCTGTCGCTGGGCCAGGTCTTGGGGCGGCGCATCTGGGGCGAGAACCCAGTGCAGGAATGGCTCGGCGGCTGCGACCTCGTGGTCGTTCTGGGTTCCATCCTTCCCTACCGCTCCACCGCCGGGGTACAGCTCAAGCTGCCCGAAACCGTGGTCCACGTGCTGCTGGACGGAGAGTCCATCGGCAAGAACTACGAGGCCGCCGTGCCCATCGTCGCCAACTCCCAAGCGGTGGTGCAGCAATGGCTCGCCGCCATCGGCGACACCGACGTCCACAAGGGCGACGCCTACGCCGCCGAGGTTGAGTCGGTGCGGGGCGACATCTACCGCACGTTGCAGGAGACCTGGGGCAACGAGCTTCGCGTGTTCGAGGCGATCCGGTCGGTCACGACCCGGAACACGATTTTTTCGCTGGACCCGACCGTGCCCACCAGCCGCGCCAGCCGCTGCCTGCCCATCTACGAGCCGCGCACGTTCATGCACCCCCACGGTTGGGCCGGCCTGGGGTTCGCCTTCCCGGCGGGGCTTGGCGCGAAGGCCGGCAAGCCCGAAAGCCCGGTGGTCTGCGTCACCGGCGACGGGGGTTTCCAGTACAATTTCCAGGAGTTGGCCACCGCCGCGCAATACGACATCCATCCAGTGATCCTGATGTTCAACGACAGCGCTTGGGGCGTCTTGAAGAAGTACCAGCAGGACCGCTTCGGCGACCGTCTGTTCGCCACCGATCTCGTAAACCCCGACTTCGGCAAGCTGTTCGAGTCCTACGGCTTCGACGCCAGCCGCGTCTCCACCGTAGGCGAGATGACCCAAGCCCTTGACGCAGCCCTAACCTCCGGCAAGACCCACCTGGTCGAGGTGATGATACCCGAAGGCTTCGGCGCGCTGGTCTAGCAACAGTAGAAGAGGCGGCGGTGGCGGTCGAGCGGCACACCCACTCCAGGCGGGTCTATCCTCTGGACGCCCGTGGGCTTAGCGAGGAACAGATTGCTGTTGCCTTTGCTATGACTTCGCGGCGGCCGGAACCCTTCGACGAAATTGCGGAGCAGGTCAGTCAGGAAAAGGCGGCCGACTTCCACGAGCGATGGGTGTTGGGCTACGGGCACGCATCGGTAGCCGAGCACGCCGTGGTGCATCTGGCGGTGGAGAATGTTTCTCGGCTGGCCTGCGACGCGCTGGAAGACAACCGGCTGGCTTCCTATACGGAGAAATCGTCCCGCTACCAGGTCATGCCCGCCGGCTATTACTACGTGCCGCCGGAGTTGGAGCAGCGGCCGCCCCTGAAGCAGGAATACGTTGCCGCCTGCGATGGGCTGTTCCGGTGCTACGTCAGGCTCATCGACGGCTGCATGGCGCACCTGCGGCAGACTCACGAGCAAGGGGTCAGCGAGCGGGACGGCATTTACAACCTCCGCCTGCGCCGCATCGCCACCGACGATTGCCGCGCCGTGCTGCCCGCCGCAACCCTCACTAATGTTGGTGTCACCGCCAACGCCCGTTCGCTGGAACACGCCATTTCCAAGCTACTTTCCTCCGGGCTGCTAGAAGAGAACGAGCTGGGGTTGGAGGTGCGGGAGCAGGCGCGGAACATCACTCCGACGCTGATCAAGTACGCGGAGAGAAACGAATACCTGGCGGAGGCGGCGTCCCGGCGACAGGAGTCGGCCGAGCGTCTAGGCGAGAACGTGGGGGATGCCCCCAAAGATACTCGAGGAGGCGCTCCCGAGGCCCGGTTGGTCCACTGGGACCCGGATGCAGAGGAAAAGCTGGTGGCGGCCCTGCTCTACGGCGGCGTCCGCCAGCCATACGACGAGATACGGCGCACAGCGCAAGGTTTGAGCGCGGAGGAGCGACAGGCGATCATCGAAAGATCGCTGTCCGGGTTGGGACCGCACGATCCTCCGCCCCGGGAATTGGAGGTGGTGGACTACACCTTCGAGTACCTGATGGACTACGGCGCTTACCGGGAGTTCAAGCGCCACCGGATGCAGTCCTACTTCCCGCAGCTAGCTACCGTGGCCCACGGCTACCGGGTGCCGCCCGTGGTGCAGGAGGCGGGAATGGCGGGCGTGTTCGACGAAGCGATTGGGCTGGCCGAAGAGGCGTTCTGGAAGGTCTCCGAGTTCTCGCCGCTGGTTGCCCAGTATCTAGTGACCCACGCCCACAACCGGCGAGTGCTCTCCAAGCTGAACCTGCGGGAGTGCTACCACCTGTTCAAGCTCCGCACCTCGCCGCAGGCCCACGCATCCATCAGGGAGCCGATGGAGGAAGCGAAAAGGCTGGCGGAGCAGGTCCACCCCCGGCTCTTCGAGCACTTGCAACTGCGGGGCGAGTGAGAGCCCGGCTATCCGGGCTTGAGCTGTGCGGCTATCCGAGCCAAGCGGGCGCCCAGCTCGCGGGCTTGGGCCAGGTCGTCGCTGGTGACGCCGCCGCTGGTCGTCGCGCCGTAGTAGGAGCCGGAGACTCGCATCCGGTCCGACCAAGGCAGTCCCACCACGACCATGCCGCAGGCCAGCATCCAGTGGACCAGTTGCAGCAGCGTCATCTCCAGCCCGGAATGGCGGCCCGTGCCAGAGGTGAACGCCGCGCCGGGGCGTCCAGCCAGCGCCCGTTCCTCCCAGAGGTCGCCCTGGGAATCCAGCCATTCCTTCATCGAGCCGGTGACGCCGCTCCAGTTGGGGGAGCCGAGCATGATTCCATCGGCGGCGATCAGGTCGGCCCGCCCGGCATCTTCGCATTTCTTGACCGACGCGATTACCTGCATATCCGGCAGCCCGGAATCGACCGCGCCGCGGGCGGCTGCGGCGGCCAATTCCTCAATGGACGCGCTCTTGGCGTCGTAGAGCACCAGGATGGAAACCGCCATCGGCCCTCTCTAGGCCCTACCCTAGCCCTCTCCCAGAGGAGGGGGGAACTTTGGGAACACCCTATAGGGGTCGGAGCAGTCCCGCGTGAAGCCGCAGTTGGGGCAACGGATTTTGCACTTCTGCTCGATCATGCGGCAACCGCAAATCTCGCAGGTCAGGTCGTAGAAAGTCGAGTTGAGGTGCGCCACAAGCCAGCCCCCCGCTTTTGTTGGCCGGAGTATACCAGTCCGGCGAGGCCAATGGAGTGTAGCAGGTATTGGTCTATGAAGCGCGACTAGTTGAGGCGGTTCAGCGTGTCGCGGATGGCGTTTATCTGGCCCCTTATCTGGTCGGCATCCGATGGGGCCTGCTCCTGTTGCAGGTAGGTCTCCAAACTGCGGATGGCGAGCCGGTACTGTTGCAATTGGTAGTGACACCAAGCGATGTCTTTGTGCAGGGACACGCGGTCCGGGGATAACATAATCATGCGCTGAGTCGCCGCCACGGCCTTGGCGAAGTCTTCGTTCCGCTCGTACACGACCTTCAGGTTGTTCAGCATACGAAACAGGAACTCGTACTTGGTGCACGGGACCAGGTAGTCGTCGCTCCACTGAAGGCGGTCGCCGAACAGGCCCTCGACCAGCTCCCGGCAGCCGTCCGCAGTTAGCACCGTGCCGCCGTTGAACGGGTCCAAGTAGCGTTCCTGGCCTTCCAGTCCCACGATGAAGTGGCCCGGCAGCCCGACGCCCCGAGCGCGCAGGCCAGCCCGTCGGCCAACCTCCATGAACAACAGCGACAGGGTGATGGGGATGCCGGTGCGCGTCTCCAGGACGCGGTTGAGGTAGCTGTTGTCGGGGTTGTAGTAGTCGCCCGAATTGCCTTGGAACCCCAACTCTATGAAGAGGTAGCGCCCCAGAGTGGCCGCCAGTTCCACCGGCGTCGCGCCCGGCCCGGCCAGGGCGCGCACCACTTCGGCGTGGCGGTCCAACTCATCAAGGCAGGCCTCAACGTCCAGATCTGGATATTCCTCGCCGGCCATGAAGAGCGCCGCCCGGTCTAGGTCGAGGTCTTCCTCGGGCCGTCCGATTTGCCAAGCGAACAGGTCTCGGAAGTTAGCGGCGCCCCCTGCATGGCCTTCGGCGGTCATTCCTACACTAACAGGCTATCGAAGAGGTCTTCGATGTCGGCCAGATTGTCTAGCGCCCAAGCCGTTCCCAACACCTCGTCGCACTGGGAGGCGGTAAGCACGGCCGAGGACAGGCTGCGGAACTTGGCCTCGACCTCGGAGTCGCTCATGGGGTTGTTGCCGTGGCCCTTGGGGTGGGCGGTGTGGGCCGAGTGTACGCCGCCGGAGCGGTCGGTGATGGTGATGCGGCAGTTGTATTCTCCGGGGTACCTGGCGGTGAACTCCTCCTCTTCCACCAGCGTCATCCGGGACATGATATTCCGCAGCGCCGGGTCGGCGATGCCCTCGCTGGTGAAGGTGGCCGGAGTCACCGCCCCATCCTTCAGCGCGGCGGCCACCAGGAAGGGGATGCTGTGGTCGGCCGTTTCCCTCGTCTTAGGGTCCCATTTCTCCGGCTCGCTGGAAGCGGTGCTGGCCGCCACCTTGTAGGCGTCGATGTGAATCGACTCGATGTCGGCCACGGCTACTTTGTCGTGCAGCCCTACGGCCAGGCCGATGGGGCCTTGGGTGTGGATTTGCGACGGGTAGCTCTTGAAGATAGTGCGGGTGACCCGGAAGGGGTCGTCTTCCCCTCGTCCTCCTCCAATGGGGAAGGAAGGGACCTCCACGGGGCGGCCCACCGCTTGCTCCCAAAGCCCGCGACGGCCCTCAAAGGGTTCGAAGGGCCCGGTCATTCCCTCGGCGGCCAACATGGCGGCGAAGATGGCCGAGCGGGTGGCGCTGGCGGCGGCGCAGCCCTTCCACATGGCAAGCTCGCCGGTTCGCGTCACGCCCAAGGGGAGGTGGGGAGCGACGGCCAGCGAAATGGCGTGCCCCATGCGTTGCTGGTCCAGGCCCATCACCTTCCCCGCACCGCAGACCGCGCCGATGACGCTGAAGATGCCTTGGTCCCAACCGTGGTCGCTGGCCACCACCTCGTCGGACAAGCGGCAGAACACCTCGTAGACTAGCGCGACGGCGGTGATTACCTCGCGCCCGTCGCTGGCCATCGGGCCTGCCATCGCCAGCACGGCGGGAATCATGTCGCTGGGGTGGCCGCCGCCGGGTGAGAAATAGGAGTCGTTGCAGTCCAGGTAACGCACCATCACGCCGTTGACGAAACCGGCCATGTCCGGGGCGCTGTGGTCACGGGTGCCCAGAATGCGCGAAGGCGTAGGGCTGGTGACGCCCGAGGCCAGGCTGCGGGAAATCTTGGCCGGCTCGGACACGAACCCGCCCATGGCGCAGCCGAGGGTGTCGATCATGGTGCGCTTCACTTGGTGGACCACCTTGGGGTCCAGTTCCTCGTAGCTGAGGCGGCAGGCGTAGGCGCTCAGCATTTCGGTGGTGCGGTCCATCGGCCTTCTCCGTTGTGGTGGCGCCAGCTCCTGGAATCGGCACGTCTGGCGCTCTAGCGCAGGACCGCCTCGGCCATGCGTTCGAGCTGGACCCCCATCTCGTACTCGTTGGCCACGTACTCCGGCCGGACCACCACCCGGTCGGCCCCGGCGTTGAGGTACGACTGCACCACGTCGCGGTCGGGGGCCTGGCCGTAGACGGAGATGGTGATGGAACTGGGGTCGCGCCCGATTTCCGACGCCATGGCGTCGATCCTGGCGCGGCTTTCTTCCACCTCGGCGGGGGTTATGCGGTTGGGGAGCCAGCCGTCGGCGTGGGCCACCACGCGGCGCAGGACGTTCCGGGCCATGCCGCCGATGATGATGGGCGGGTGCGGGTCTTGGGCTGGCTTGGGGAACGACTTGATCGGCGGGAAGTCGTAGTACTGGCCGTGGTACTCGGCCTCGTCCTTGGTCCAAAGCTCCTTCATCACCTCGATAGCTTCTCGGGTCTGGGTCCAGCGATGCTCAAAGTCGCCGCCCATGATCTCGGTCTCTTCCCGGAGCCAGCCGGTGCCGATGCCGAACATGAAGCGGCCCCCGCTGAACAGGTCGAGGCTGGCAATCTCCTTCGCCAGCAGCAGCGGGTTGCGCTCCGGCACCAAGGTGATGCCGGTGCCCAGCTTGATGGTGCTGGTCGCTCCGGAGGCCCGGGCCAGAGCGATGTAGGGGTCGGTGAAGTGGGAATAAGTCCACGGAATCTCGCCTCCGGTGGCCGGGAAGGGGCTGTTGCTGTGCAGGGGCACGGCCGGGTGTTCGGCGTACCAGAGGGACTCGAAGCCCAACTCCTCCGCCTTCCGGGCCATGAAGGCCGGGTCAATGGTATAGGCGGGCAGGGGCACGGAAGTTCCGACGCTCATTGGTTGACTCTCCTGACAGTGGCTGGCTATCCTGCTATGAAAGAGGATGTACCTTCGGGGGAGTATACCAGTCCGCAAGAGTTGACGTAACTTTGCCCAACTCCCATAGTCAATGTGACGTGAATCAGAGAGCAACATGACGCAAATGAATCCGGTGGAACCGTTTGGCCCCGATGCCGCGGGAGATTACCGGCAGCAGGCCCGCTATTTCTTGGTCAAAAGCCGGCAATACTTGGCAGAAGGCGAGTTACACCAAGCGTCGGAGAAAGGATGGGGCGCTGCCGCCTGGATGGCAAAAGCAGTAGCCGAGACACGGGGATGGGAGTATAGGCGTCACGAACAGTTCAACGTCGTGCTGGACAACGTCCGAGCCCTGTCCGGCAACGAGCGGTTGCTCGAACTGCGTGGTGTAGCCAATGACCTGCACCGCAACTTCTATACCCGCGGGAGGTTCCTAGACCCAGTGGGAATCGGAGTTTCCCTCGACCGGATGACGGAACTCCTGGACCTGCTGGAACCGCTGACGGCAGCTAACGCGGGTAATTCTTCCTGCTAATCGGCGAGGGCAGCGACTCGGGACTGGAGAAGGTCGTACCGTTCTCCTGCCTGGCCGATTACCGTGGCCAGGTCTTCCTCCAGCATGTAGCCTTCGGCGACCAGTTCTTGGGCGGCAGATCGGACTTGAGAGAGATAGTCCTCCCGCGACGAGTAGCGTTCCTCAATGGAGGCCCGTGGGTCGGCCGCCGCCTCTCGCTCTTGCCTCGTCAACGGGAAGGGGATGGTGGAGCCCATCGTCTTGTGGGTCTGACCGCTTCCGCCGGTCTCAGGATGGCGCAGGTTCCACCCAAGCAGGGTGGCCAGTGGAACAGCGACGTCAGGCAGCCTGATGCCGGCCGTCTCGTTGCCGTCGGCGTCAATCGCGGACACTAATGCCGGGTAGGGGCTGCCAACCAACGGCGGGACCCGGCTGGGTATTCCGTCGTCCGAACCGAAGTCCAGCCTCGACAGCCGCCGCAGCACGGACGGGAATGCGCCGCCATGCAGGGTCCCATATGTCTCGCGTAGTGTGTCAGGGGTCGCCGCGCTGCCGTCGCCAAGCCGCGGGTGACTTCTGGCCGGTGGTTCCGTGCCCGCAGAGGCCCACTCGTCCAAGTTGACCAGAGCCGCCCGCAACAAGGGGCGGTAATCGACCCAGTTGAACGGATGCAGTCCACGGGCCCCGGTGGCTGGCTGGGTATCGGTTAGAGGCAGTTCACCGGCAGTGTGTTGGGTGCCTGCAAAATGATAGATGCGCACCTGCTCCGAAGGAGCGATGTCCTGGGAGCCGCTGGGGTCGACATGGGTGAGGGCGGCGTGTCCGGCCCAGTACTCGCAGGAAGTGTTGGTGAGTATCAACTTGGGCGAAGAGCCGAGGGTTTGCGCCCGTTTGAGCAGGCCGTCGGTGCGCCCGGTCTCAGGGTCCGTCTGCTCGGAGTCGGCGAAGGGGAACAGGCTGCCGGCGCTGTCTTCGCCGAGGTTGGAAGGCTGTGCGAAGCGCTGGTTGAACTCGCCGCGGCGCGCCCCGGCGATGTGGGCAATCACCCCGTCAAAGACCGGGCGGTCCTGCTCGTCCTGGTTGAGGCCCAGATAGAGCAGGTGCCGGAGGAACCGGCCGCTCTGTGACGCGCCGAAGGCGTGGGCCCGGTCCAGCCGCCCGGCACAGGGGTTGGCGTCGCCGCCATACCTCAGGAACGAGTTGAAATCACGCACCCCCAGGAGGCCCAAACCTACTACCGGAGCCTCGGCGGTGGTGTAAATGCAGCGATAAACCTTGCCCGGCTCGAACCCTGCGGGGAGGGATACGTAAGAAGCGTCAGGAACCAGCCAACCATTCTCCAACCGGCCGAAAGACCATTCTCCCCGTGGAACGATGCGGGATTCGGCGAAATCGTGGTCGCGGACGACCAGTTCGGCGTACCGTTCTTCCGGGTCGGCGGCAGAGTAGGGCAGGTGTCCGCGGTCGGAGAGCAATTGCGTGGTCTGGTGTTCGTTGGGCTGGAAAGTTACGGCGATGCGGCCGCTTACCGGACCCTGCTCCGTCATTGCGCTGGGGACATGGACTCGCAGCAGGCCCGGTTGGTCCGGTACGTCGTGCTGCCAGCCGCACCAGGCCACGGTGTAACCCCGCTGAAACAGGAAGCCATTGCCGGGGTGCATGGGAGCATCAGGCAGCACTTCGGGTGCGCTGTTGAAATGACGCGGCGCCAAGGGCCGTCCGCGGTTCACGACGTCGAATAACAATCGCCGCGAGCCCTTGGCGGGGTCGGCGGGCTGCAGGATACGGAAATCCGCCGAGAAAGAGGCCATGCCTTGGCCGTCACGAGGCGCGAGCCCAATGTCGGTGATCAACGAGTTGGCCGTTGACCGGGGGGCGACGCGGAAGTGCGCCACTCCGTCCAGTTGCTCGTAAGATCCAATGTCGCCAAAGCTCGCGCCGTCCGCGAAGGGTTGTCTGCCGGTGATCTCAAGAGCGCTAATCGCCATACGTCACTTTCCCTTCGACTCGGCCCCGCTCGGCCGA
Source organism: Dehalococcoidia bacterium (assembly GCA_965197575.1). Classification (GTDB taxonomy): domain Bacteria; phylum Chloroflexota; class Dehalococcoidia; order Lucifugimonadales; family UBA3495; genus VXOI01. The sequence goes on along the minus strand of OZ240214.1, from coordinate 1,636,741 downwards.
ACGGGTTGGAGTTTCGGACAGTCAACCCGCCCTACATAATCGTTTCCGGGTCTACGTCCAGGTCGGTGGGAGCGGCTTCACCGGCGAAGTCTTGCCACCAAGCGGCGAAGTTTTCTGCGCCGTACTTGTCCCGCAGCCGGGCAAGGTGGATGCGCACTTGGTCGAGCACCGGGAGGCCGTGCTGCGCGGCCAGTTGGTAGGTGCGCCCGGCCCAGGACAGCGCGCCTTCCAGGTCGTCGCGCTGTTCGGAGATCATGCCCAGTTGGCCGTAGGTGCGGGCGACCCGGCCGGGGTCCTGAATCTCCTCGAAAATCTCACGGGCGCGGTGGTACCAGCCCTCGGCTTCTTCCAGCCTCTGTTGCTCGTGGAACAGCACACCCAGTTGTCGGCACTCGTCGCCGGCGCTCCGCCAGTCGCCCAGTTCCTCGAACTTCTCCAAGGCCATGTTGTACCATTGTTCGGCGTCGTCGAAGAAAATCTCCCGGGCCTGGGCCAGCAGCCCCAAGTGGTGAAACTCGACGGCCATCTGAGCGCCGTTGCCGATGCGGTCGCTGAGAGTGAGCGACTGCTTGTACCAGTTTTCGGCTTCGTCGAAAGCGTATTGGGCGTGGGCTACGGTGCCCAGGGAATGATATACCGAGACCGAAGTCTCCTCATCCCGCGCCTCTTCCAGTATCTCCCGGGCCCGGTGATACCAGCTTTCCGCCTCTTGGTACTCGAAGCGGTACTGGGCGCACAGGCCCAAGGAGCGGTAGTCCTTCACCATCTCTTCGACGTCTTCCAGACGCTGGTGGATGTCCAGCGACCTAGAGAACCAGTCCTTCGCCTCGGTGTAGCGGCGCTGGTACTGCCGCACCAGCCCCATGCCATAGTAGTCGTCGGCCACCGGTGAGCGATCTTCCCCCTCTTCGATGATGGCCAGCGACTTGCCGTACCATTCTTCGGCGTCGTCCAAGCGCCAGCGCTTCAGGGCCACCTCACCCATTTGGTGATAGACGGCGGCGGTGCGCGGGTCCTCGTCCGAGCCGTCTTGGGCGGAGAGGTGGTCGAGAAGCTGCCGGTTCATCTCATCGGCGCGGTCCAGTTCGCCGGTCTCGATGCACTCGCCGGCCTCGGTGCCCAAGAGGTAGAGCCACAGCTCCGTCGCGCCCCTGCCCTCGGCTTCGGTGGCGGTCTGTCCGGCGACGTCGAGCAGTTGGCGGCGCAGGCGGCGCAACTCCGGGTACCGCTTCTGCATCCGGTAGACTTGGGCGATGGGTTGCACCAGCAGTTGCGCGTTGTCCCACTGGCCGCCCTCCAAAGCAAGGGCCAGGGCCTGAGTCAGGTTGCCCTCTTCGGCCAGGATCGCGGTCGTGCCCGAGTCCTGGTTCTCGTACAGAGTCTCCATGAAGTAGTCGGCGGTGTCGGCGAAGACCCGCACGAACTCCGCTTCCAGTTGGGCGATCCGCGACACCGGCAACTGCTGGTACAGGCTGCGTCCGTAGAACCAAGGCAGCGCGGGATGAATTTGATAGACGCTGGGAGTGACCGGCTCCAGAAAGCCGCTGGAGCGCGCCGAGCGCAACAGGGTGCGGCAGGCCCCCCAACCCATCTGCTCGCCCATGACCGAGCGGTAGACGCTCTCCTGCGTAATGTGGGTCAGGATGTCCATCATCACCCGGTTCCGGAACAGCGAAAGGAAGGGCAGGTGCGTCCGGCTGCGGCGGGACATTCGGGAAAAGGACTGTTCCATCAGCGCGGTCAAATATCCGGGACGGCCCTCTTCCCCGGCACCGGGCTGCCGCTTCTCCAGCCCTTGGCGCAGTTCGCCCAGCAGCACCGACGACGGCACTTCGTTGAGCAGGGGGACAGCCAGTTCCAAGGCCAGCGGATGACCTTCCACGAGATCGAGCAGCCCGGCGTACTCCGGCCCCAGCCTTCCGGGGTCGACGCCCGACTCCTCCAGCAGGCGGGTGCCGAACTCGACCCGGTCCCGCGTGCTCAGCCCGGCTAGTTGGAACACCCCGTGAGGGGCCGACAACCAGCTTTCCTCCCTGCGGCTGACCAGCAGCACCCAAGAGCGCCCGCCCTCAAGGGCTAACTCGGCGAGAAAATCGTCCAGGTCCTTGAGTTCCGTTTCCTCCAGGAGGCCCGTCGCGCCTGTGGGGAACCCGGCCAGGTTTTCCACTTGGTCCCACACCAGCAGCGTTTCGTTCTCGCGGAGGTATTGCAACAGCCAGCGGCGGCGGTCGATGGGGCGCAGGTCGCCGAACTCCAGCCCGGCGAGGGCCGTTCCTGTCTCATGGACGACCTTTTCCAGTCCCGCCCCGACGTCGAAGGTGGTATAGAAAACGCCGGCGGAGCACCCGCCAGATTTCTCCAGATAGGACGCCAGCCCTAGCGCCAGTTGGGACTTGCCGGAGCCGACGCTGCCGGTCAACAGCACGACGCGGCGGTCGTCGAGAGCCGCCTCAAGCTGCAACACTTCGCGTCGGCGCCCGATGAGTCCGTAAGGGCCGCCGCGGGGCAACTCGCGGGGCGGCGCCTCCGGGGTTGCCGGCAGCATTCCCGGAATCGGAGTGTCGTCCTGTTTGGGCTGGATGGGGGTGGGGGCGTATTCGGACGACTGGTAGGCCACGGGCGTAATCCAGTCCCAAGAGACGAAGGGGCCCGCCGCCGAGGGACGGTGCGGGTGCTCGATGAGTGCTCTTCGCGCCGCTGCGACCGCTTCCGGGACACCGGCGCCGCGGGCCAGGGCAGTGTAGAGGGCCTCGGCGAACAAGATGCGCCCCGACCCGGCCAGGGCATGGGGCAGCAAGACCACGAATGGCGCGCCCGCATCGCTGGCCAGACGAATCGCCGCCTCGTGGGCGTGGGGCGAATTGGTAGCCAGCAGTACGACCGGGGCGGCGTTGGCGGCGAGCAGCGCCCCGAGCGGGTCGCCTTGAGCGTCGAGGGCCAAAGCCAAGCCGCCTTCGGCGGTGGCGTCGAATCCGTCCAAGTGCGCCAAGTGGTAGTAGCCTGGATTTGCGGGCACATCGTCTGAGAGGCTGGAGAGCGCGGTGAACCGCACACAGTCCAAGTCTACTTCGGCGTCGAGCGCCTCCATAGCCCCGATCGACTCCGTAGCGATGCCTCCAGAATTCTCGGACGGGCTGTCCGGGCCGGGGGAGGAGACCAGGAGCACGTTGAACTGGCTGTCGGGCAGTTCTGTTTGGAACTGCGGCAGACTCGAACTCTGCCGACGGGCTACCCCGCTAAAGCGGTGGACGAGGTATCCGGCGTCCGGCTCGTTTAGAAGTTCCCAGGGCAGCGCATGGAATTCGACGTTCTCGGAGACAATCGATAGCAGACACAGGCTGGCTCCTGATTCCATCGCGCGGTCGAGCAACTGCCGGGCTTCGGAACCGGCCCGGAACACGCTTTCCGTCAAGAGGCGGCCCAAGTCCCTGAACCCGGCCTCCACAGCCTCGGCGCGTTCCTTGCTCGGCCCGTAGGGGTCGTCCGGGTACTGCTTGAAATACCAGCGAATCTCAGCGGACTCGGACTCGCTCAAGGGGAACGCGAAAGCAGAAGGAGGCGCGGACTCCCGGGCTCCAGACTCGTCGATGAAAGCAACCCGGACCTGGTGTTGCTCGCCGAGATCCAGGATTTCCAGCGTGTTGGCCAAACCATCCTCCGGGAGGCGGGTGCGCACTTCCCACCGTATACTATCATCGGCGTGATGGGCCGTCCAACTTGCAGACTGGCGCGGAGTGCCCGGTCAAACTAGATTTTGCCAGTCGCCTAATAACATAACCTAGAGGAGGGCCACAGGGCGAATACCTCCAACGAATCTTGAACCAGTCAGTACAGATATGAGCGGTGGTAGGGCAATACGCGCGTGATATGATTGCGTTCGCCGGAGGCGATTTGTCCGCCTATTTAGTTTTGCTTCAGTGTAGTGAAGGTCACGGAGGCCTCGGTATGGTTTTCCAACGACTGCGGGGCAAGACCACCTTGGGAAAAATTAGCCACAAGCTCCGGGCGGAGATGCCGCGCCTCCGATCAGAGTACGACGTTCGAACCCTGTGGGTGTTCGGCCCTTATGCCAGAGGCGAGGCCAAGCGCGCCAGCCGCCTCGACATCATGATCGATTACGAGCGCGTGCCCAGCTTGTTCAAGTTCGTTCGTTTGGAAAGAAACTTGGGCGAATTGCTGGGAGTGGAGGTTCACTTGGCGGACAAGGACGGCATGGAAGAGAAGTCCAGGGAACTTGCCTTATCGGAGGGAGTGCGGATGTGAGTCAGCCCCGGGGCAATTCCGAATATCTGAAGGATATCGAAATTGCCGCTACAGAGGCCATCGAATTTGTGGAGGGCATGGACTCTGGAGATTTCACTGGAGATAGAAAAACCATAGCTGCCGTGGTGCAAAAAATAACGGTTATCGGGGAAGCGGCCTACGTGATTCCTGGCGACATCAGGCGATTGGCCCCAGAGATTCAGTGGCAAGACATGATAGATATGCGGAATAAGCTGGTTCACGATTACTACGAGATTAGAACAGAAACCGTTTGGCTTACGGTCCAAGATGATTTGCCGCCGCTTATAAGTTCAATCAGGCGTCTGTTGGCTGACTTGGCCGCCCAAGGCTGGTAACGTCATAGGCCTTAACCATCAGACTATCTTATCCGCTACTCTGTCAAACTCTTTAGGTGTCAACCCAGCTTGCTAATACCTCGGCTTTCCGTTGCTATTGCCTCTCAGGATGATGGCGAACGGAAGAAAGACCATAGCTGTGCAACTTACTGCGCGGTGAAGCCGCCGTCTACGGCCATGGCCAGGCCGGTGACCAGGGAAGCGGCGTCGGAGCAGAGCCAGGCTACGGATTCGGCGATCTCCGCCGGGGTGCCGAGGCGTCCGATGGGCTGCCGGGAGGGAATGCTGGCCTCGTAGTCGGCTTCCCGCCCGCCGATCAGCCGGTCCATCATCGGGGTGTCGATGATGCCGGGGCAGACGGCGTTGATCCGAATACCGTCGGCGGCGTATTCCAGCGCGGCGGCCTTGGTCAGCCCGACCACGGCGTGCTTGCTGGCCACGTAGGCCGACAGCCGCCGCGATCCCACCAGACCGGCGGCCGAGGCGGTGTTGACGATGGCCCCGCCGCCCTGTTGCAGCATCTGCGGTATCTCGTGCTTCAGGCAGAGCCACACGCCCTTGAGGTTGATGTCGATCAGCCGGTCCCAAGTGTCCTCGGGGTACTCGTGCAACCTCCCGGCCATGTAGCCCTCGATGCCGGCGTTGTTGTAGGCGCAGTCCAACCGGCCATAAGTCTGCACCGCCTGGGCGATCAGGGCTTGAACGTCGTCGCTCTTGGACACGTCAGCGTGTACGAAGATGCCGTCGGCGCCCAAATCCTTGACCGCGCTCAGGGTTTCCTCGCCGCCCTCGGCGTTGATGTCCGACACCACTAGCGTCGCCCCTTCCCGCGCCATCACCAGCGAGGTGGCGCGGCCGATGCCCGACCCCGCTCCGGTTATCAAAGCAATCTTGCCTTGCAAGGTGCCTGGCATATTCATCCTCCTCCGAAAGAGGCGTTAAGCTCCACGGAAAATATCGGAAATATTTAGCTTGAACCCAGTCAGCACCCTTGATTCCATGACGTCCCCTGAGCCGTAAAGGGCTTGGCGAACCCACTCTCTGTTTTGAAGCCGCAGAACCTCCACGGTCCGCGCCTGAGAAGACATAACCCAGCATTCCTGGCACTCAATCCGTGCATAGTCCGCGAGCCTGCTTTCAATGTCGCTTCGGTTATTACTCGGCGACAGAATCTCCACGACCAGGTCCGGGCCTCCGTAGACCCTATCTTCGACTGTCGCAGGGTTGTCATTGCGGATGAAGAATAAGTCTGGCTGCCGGACGCGCAAAGGGTCCTGTTGCACAACGACGTCCACGGGTGCGAACAAGACTTCACCCAGCTCATTATCGAACACGAACTGGTACACGGGCCGGTAGGTGTTGGCGAGCGTCCTCTGGTGCCCGACAACGGGTGCCGGAGGCATTATGACTTCTCCATCTACGATTTCGTACCTCGCCTTGATCTCTGGACCTGCGAGCCATTCTTCATAGGTGAGCTTCTTGGTCTGTGTTGTCATAGCTCCTCCTTTCCCACGGCCTAAGTCTCCCCGGCGCGGCGGGCGTCGGCGCGCCAGTCGTCGGGGCTGGGCTCGCGGTCGATGGCGACGTCCACCACCGCCGGCAGCCCGGACGCTTGGGCCTCCCGCAGCGCGTCGGGCAGGTCGCGGGAGTCTTCGACGTGGATTCCAAACGCGCCAAAGCCCCGGGCCACGGCGGCGTTGTCGGTGGGGTAGAACTCGGAGGCGATGGTCTGGCCTCGCGGCTGATGGTCCAGCACCATGCCAAGGGCGTTGTCGTTGAACACCACGCAGGTCATGGGCAGGTCATATTGCATCGCCGTCGACAGCGCGTTCACCGTCATCATGTACCCGCCGTCGCCGGTGACGCAGGTGACGGGCCGGTCCGGGTACACCAGCTTCAGGGCCACCGCCGCGGGCAACCCCCAGCCCATACCGGCCGTGCCGCCGGGGCAGAAGAAAGTGCCAGCCTGCTTGGCCTTGTATAGATGGGCCATCCAGGTCCGGTTATTACCGGCGTCCAGGGTGAAGACGGTCGACGGGTCGGAGTACTCGTTGAGCAGCGAGACCAAGCGCCCGGGCGTGACCGGCGAGGTGTCCTTGTGCATGTCGGGGTCGTCATAGAAGGACATCTGGTCCTTCCGGCGGGAGATAGAACCGGTCCATTCGCTGCGCTGGGCGGCGCTGCTTTCAGCGGCATCTTCCGAAGCGGCGACCAGTTGAGCGAGGATGCTTCCGGCGTCGCCGATCAGTCCCAACTCTACCGGGAAGCTCCAGCCGGCGTTGCGCTCGTCGATGTCGATTTGAATCACCCGCTGGCGGCGCGGGTCGAAAATGTCGGGGCGTTCCCGCACCGTTTCCTGCGACCGCAGAAGGGCGCCCACCACGATGACGGTGTCGGCGTCGCCGACCACGCGGTTGGCGGCATCCTGGCCGTAGGTGCCGACCATGCCCACCGACAGCGGATGGGTCTCGGCGATGGCGCTCTTCCCTTTGTAGCTGGTGGCTACCGGAATTCCCCACATCTCGGCCAACTGTTGCAGTTGGTCATGGGCCCCCGCCACGTGGACGCCGTTGCCCGCCACCAGCACCGGGCGGCGGGACTGGCCGAGAATCTCCACGACCCTCTGAATGTCGGCGGGAGCGCTCTCCGGCTTGGCGGTGTTCAGGAAACCGGCGGCATGGTGGATAAACGGAGGGGACTCTACGTCCACCTGTCCGCCGATGGCCGCCGACCGCATAACGATGGACGACGGGCCGGGCCGGCCGCTCATAGCGTGCTTGATGCCCATCTGAGTGGCCAGCACCGCTTCCTTGGGGCTGGCGGCCAGCGCGGTGTACTTGCTCATGGACTTGAAGATGTTGGGCAGGTCGATGCTGCCGTATTCGCCCGCCCCGGACTGGTTGGCCGGGCGCTGCGCCGAGCCGCCGTCGGAGGTGTCGGTGAGCACCAGCATCGGCGAACTGCTGAGCATGGCCTCCATGATCCCGAAGGAGGCGTTGGAGCCGATGAACAGGCCCTGCCCCATGACCACGGCGGGTTTGCCGGTGGCCCGGCCCACGGCGTCGGCCATGATGGCCGCCACCTGCTCGTGCCGGACCATGATGGTCTTGATGCGGTCTTCCTTTCCGTAGAGAAGCTGGAAGATCTGGCCGGTGCCGCCCCCGGGAATCCCGAAGACGTACTCCACCCCAGCCTCTTCCAGGGTCTGGACGATCATCTCGCTAGCTGTCGGCATGACATAACTCCAACTTGGTTTGAACTCGGAACAAAGGGAGAACGTAGACGACAGTCTACCAGATGGTTTCTATCTGGGGTGAAGCGATAAGGACGGGGTCGCGCGTTATCACGGGCGCGTTGAGTACCGCGGCCTCGGCTGCGATAAGGCGGTCGTGCATTTCCGGGATCTCGGGAAATCGGTCGAGTTGTGCGAGTTGACTCCTGCCTAGATCGGTTACTTCTATCCCAAAGGCCGTATCCAAGAAATTGAGCAGCTGCATAGGAGGGAATGGGTCGCGCAGCTTGACTGAGAGGTAGTACAACTCCGCGATAACGATAGCAGGGACTATAATCGTGGCGCGGCCTATTTCAGCCAACTGGAACGCTGTGGCGGCGGCGGGAGTCAATCGGTTCGGCCACTTCAAATACCACCACAGTGAATGTGTGTCGGCGATAAAATGGGGATGGGGCGGGCGCATTTCCGGTTACTCCTCATTCAGAGGCGGAAGGTCCCGGGGCTCCCAGATTTTCTTCAGTTCCACAAATTCCTCGTAATCCACGTCTACGTCGGGCAGAAACCACGCGGCTCCCCGCAGCGAGCGTAGAGACCGTTTCCCATTGCTCTCTGGCGGTGGAGCCGTCAACCGGCCGCATGGTTTGCCGTGACGAGTGATGATTACCTCTTCGCCATCTTCGAGGCCTCTGAGTATTTCACTGAGCTTGGCCTTGAATTCCCTAATGCTATATGTGGCCATAATTGAGACCTCATTATGATTATTGCTATGATTTAATGTGACTACATTATCATGAGTACGCCCAAGCTGCCCGGCTTGACCCTCTACATGGCCGGGCGTATCATCCCCGCAATCGCCACGGCAAAGGAGAAGGCATGAGAGGCGGCGACGCAGTTGTCCACGCTCTGGAAAAAGAGGGAGTCGAGTACATTTCGGGCTTTGCCGGAGGAGGGGAAGCGCCGCTTTGGCCGGCGCTCCGGGCCTCGAACATCACGGTCTTCTCGACCCGGCACGAACGAATGGGTGTCGAGATCGCCGACGGCTACGCCCGCGCCACCGGCAAGGTGGGTGTCGCGCTCACCGGCACTGGCCCCGGCGCCACCAATACCCTGACCGGCATCGCCGGCGCCTATGCCGATAACATCCCGGTGCTCTTGCTCATGGGCCAGCACCCGCTGGGCAGCATGGGCCGAGAGATACAGCAGGAAGTCCCTTCCAGCATCTACGACAGCTTCGTCAAGTGGAAGGGCACCATGTCCCGCATCGAGGACATCCCGGCCATTATGCGCCGGGCCTTCACCAACCTGCGCTCCGGCTCGCCGGGGCCGGTGGTGCTGGAAATGCCTTCGGACGTACTGTTGTCCGAGGCGCCCGACCATGTCCTGAACTACGAGCCAGTGGGGCCGGGGAGGCGGGCCGCGCCGGACGCCCGTGACATCGAGCGGGCCGCCGACATCCTGGTCAACGCCAGCCTGCCCGTTATGAACGTGGGCGGCGGCGTCCTGGCGGCTGAAGCCTGGGACGAAGCGCTGGAACTGGCCGAGCTTCTGTCCATGCCGGTGGCCTCGACGCTGGTGGGTAAGGGCGCGTTCCCGGAGAATCACCCCCTGGCCTTGGGCGGCGGCGCTTACCCCAAGAGCCGCTACGCCTCCGGGCAAGCGTTGGTTATGAACCGCAAGGCCGACGCGGTGCTGGCGGTGGGTAATTCCTTCCGGCTGCCCAACGCCACCGACGGACGCCCCATCCCCGAGGGCGTGCAACTGATACACATCAACGCAGACTCCGGCGACCTGAACAAAATCTACCAGGCCGACGTGCCTATACTGGCCGATGCCAAGCTGGCCTTGGCCAGTCTGGTCGAAGCGGTGCGTGACCGCCTGGGACCGGGCCGGGGCGGTATCAAGGAAGAGATTGTCTCCGAAATCGCCCAAGCACGGGATAAGTGGCTGGGCGAGTGGGAATCGGTGTTCAACGACCCGTCGACACCGACCAACGGCTACCGCGTAGTGCAGGAGCTGCGCAAGCTGATCGACCCCGACCGGACGATTGCCCTTCATGACGCTGGGGGCAGCCGCGGCTACCTCTCGCCCTTCTGGCCCGCCACGCGCCCGCGCAACTACATTGGCATGGGCGGCATGGCGGCGATGGGCTGGTCGATGGCCGCCGCCATCGGCGTCAAGCTGGGGCGTCCCGACCATCTGGTGTTCAACGTGCTGGGCGACGCATCTTTCGGCATGGTCGGCATGGAGTTGGAGACCGCCGTGCGCATGGGCCTGCCAACCCTCACCGTGGTGTTGAATAACGGCGGTACCGGCGGCGGCCTGATGGCGATGGCTAACAACAATGCGGCTCCGCCCACCATGGCCGAGCTGGGCGGCAACTTCTCGCTAGTGGCCCAGGGCCTGGGAGCCTACTCGGAGCGGGTCGAGAACCCGGACGATCTGCCCGCAGCTTTCCGCCGGGCCATCGACGCCACCGAGTCAGGCCAAGCCGCCTTAGTCGAGGTCGTAATCAAGCCCATGCCCACCCCCGAAACCCCGGAAGACTGGTCCCTTTAGCATTTATTCACCGCAGAGATCACAGAGACCGCAGAGACAATAGAAAAAACTCTGCGGTCTCTGCGGTGAACAGGAGTCTGTAGTGAAGAGCGTTGAGATCGACCGCAGCAAGCGGTTGAAAGAGGAGCCCGAAAAAGGGCACAACCGCTGGCACCCCGACATCCCGCCGGTAGTGGAAGCCGACCCCGGTGAGGAAGTGGTGCTGGAGACCCGCGACGCCTCCGACGGCCAGATGAAGCCCACGGTGAACGTCGAAGACTTCGAGAACTTCGACCAGAAGGTTGCCCACCCGCTGACCGGGCCGGTTTACATAACCGGGGCCGAGCCGGGTGACCTGCTGGAAATCGAGTACGTTGACATCATCCCCCAGTCCTACGGCTGGACCCGCAACCGCCCCGGCGCAGGATTCCTGCGTGACCTGTTCCAGGAACCGTATGCCGTCCACTGGGAGATCAAGGACGGCTGGGCCACGTCTGCCGGGCTGCCGGGCGTCCGCATCCCCGACGGCTCGTTCATGGGCACCGCCGGCATCGCCCCCTCCCATGCCCAGATGGAGGCGTGGGCCCGCCGGGAGGCCGACCTAGTCCGGCGTGGTGGAACGGCGGCGCCGCCCGACCCCGAGGACGCGGTGCCGGCCGGGGGAGCAGTCGCTGACCAGGGCCTGCGCACCATTCCGCCCCGGGAGAACTGCGGCAACGTGGACGCCAAGCAACTGACCAAGGGTTCGCGGCTGATGATCCCGGTTAACGTTCCGGGCGCGCTTTACTCGGCGGGCGACGGGCACTTCGCCCAAGGCGACTCGGAATGTTGCATCACCGCCATCGAGATGGGCGCGACCGCCGTGGTGAAGTTCCACGTCCACAAGGGCGAGGCGGAGCGCCACAACATCCGCTATCCGCGCTACGCCCATCCGGGTTACTTCCTGCCGCCGGAGTGGGCCGCCCCGCGCAACTTCATCGCCACCATGGGTTTCCCGATCCGCGACGACGGCACCCAAGAGGGCGAAGACCTGACGCTGGCCGCCCGCAACGCCCTCATCAACATGATCGAGCTGCTACAAGAGAGGGGCTGGAGCCGCGAGCAGGCCTACATCATTTGCAGCGTCGCCGTGGACCTGAGAATCAGCAACGCCGTCGACCTGCCTAATGTGACCGTCTCCGCCTTCCTCCCCGAAGACATCTTTCAGGGATAGGCGAGGCCCGCCAGCGAGCGGGACAGGGCCGGTCACGCCACGGCCGTCAGGTAACGAAAAGAAAAGCGCCCCGATTTTTTCGGGGCGCTTGGTCATTCAGGTAACGGTACTCCAAGGCGAGTAACGGTACTTGGGTTGGTGGGGTAACGGTAGTAGTGGGCGAGGTCAACTGATCCGTTTCACTTCCAAAGTCTCGCCGGGGGCCAGTGCTACACGCCGTACATTTATCCCCAACTTGAGCAGCCAATATCCGAGTGTAGCCTTGCTGACGCCCAGTTCTTCGGCGGTGGCCGACAGGCCGAGTTCGTTTACCTTTTCAGGCAACAACCGTTCCAAGGGGCGCTGGTGCTCCTTTTCCACTCGTAACATCAGCTTTGTCTTTCGCGCCACAGTTTTGCCTCCTCCTCTTGCCGGGTCGCCCTGATTCCGCGTGTTCCTGTTTTGACCAGCGACACGTTACCACGGGTTGCGGGGAGTGTCAAGAGTTTATCAAACATTGTCTTAAACACGTTTAAGAAATATTTATACGGCCCCCGCCAAGCTAAAACAGCGGTTTTAGAGCGGTTTCAGCCTTGCGCCAACCCTCCCGCGTCCCTGTTTGACACCCCCGGCGGCGGAACCTAAGCTGGGGGTAAATCCGAGTACCAGAGGCCAGTTTATGCAATTTCCCACGCTGATAGACGTGTACCGCGCCAGGAGTACCATCGCCCCGTACTTCTCCGGAACGCCGTTACATTATTCCCCAGGGCTTAGCGAGTACCTGAATGCTGAAGTGTACTTGAAGCACGAGGAGTACCTGCCCCTGGGTGCATTCAAGTCGCGGGGCGGTATCAACCTTCTGGCCAACCTTACCCAAGCAGAAAGGGAACGGGGACTGATTACCGCCTCCACCGGCAACCACGGGCAGTCCATAGCCAGCGCCTGCCGGGAGTTCGGGGCGCGGGCCATGATCGGCCTGCCGGAGAACGCCAACCCCTTGAAGGTCGCGGCAATGCGGGCGCTGGGCGCCGAGCTAATCTTCCACGGCGCGAACTTCGACGACGCCCGCGCCCACTGCGAACTGCTGGCCCTCGAGGAAGGGTACCGCTACGTTCACGCGGTAAACGAGCCGCTGCTTATCGCCGGCGTGGCCACGGCCTCGCTGGAGGTAATAGAGGACCTGCCCGGCGTCGAGGTAATGATGCTGCCCATCGGCGGCGGCACCGGGGTTTCCGGGGCCTGCATCGTGGCCAAGACCATCGCCCCTGCGGTACACGTTTTTGCCGTGCAATCCGAGGCGGCCCCGGCCGGTTACTTATCTTGGAAGAACGGGGAAATCGCCCAAGCGGAGATGGCCACGTTCGCCGAGGGGATCGCCACCAAGTCCGGTTATGAGCTGCCCCAGAGCATCATGGCCGGCCTCTTGGACGACTTCTTCTTGGTGAGTGATGACGACATACGCCACGCCATCGGCCTGATGGTCGAGAAGGCCCACACGCTGGCGGAACCGGCCGGTGCGGTGGCCTTGGCCGGGGCGGTGAAGCACTCCGAGAGCATACGAGGAAAGAAGGTGGCGATCACCGTGACCGGCGCGAATATCACCGCCGACAATCTCGCCGATGCGCTGCGCGTGTACCACGAGCGCGAGCAATAGCGCACCGCGCTATGGCGGTGCGGGCCTATTGCTGTGCAGACGTTGAAAAGTAGCGGGCCAATTCGTCCCGGTGGAACTCGGGCAACTCGATCTCTTCGCCATCGCGGGTGAACAGCACCAGCCCTTCCTCGGCCGCCATCATCTGCCCAATCTCCCAGGCATCGACCCCCGCCCGCTCCAGCGCCCCGAGCAGTCGGGGCGTGTCTGCGGCCGGAAGAGTGACGAGCAGCGCGCCCGAACCCAGCAACCCCAGCGGGTCCAGCGACAGCGCCCGGCAAACTTCGGCGGTCTCGGGCAGCACCGGCACGCTGTCCTCCTCAATGGCCAGCCCCAGCCCCGAGGCCGCCGCTACCTCCCGCAGCCCGGTGATCAGCCCCCCTTCGGTCACGTCGTGCAGCGAGTGGACCCGGCCCAGGTCGCAGGCCACGCGGGCGTCGGTGAGCACGCTGATGCCCGGAGCGTCCAGGAGCACGGCGCTGCTCTGGATCATGCTTTCGGGCACACCGGCGCGGCGCAGGTCCTCCGGCCGCTCCCGGGCCAACAGTGCAGTGCCCTCGACGGAGATGCCCTTGGTGACCACGATGCTGTCGCCCTCTTGGGCGCCGCCGGTGCGGACCAGCCGCTCCCGCTCCACCTCGCCCAGCATCGTCCCCATGATGATGGGCCGGTCGATGCCCAGAGTCACTTCGCTGTGCCCGCCCACCAGAGTCACCCCCAGCGCCTGGCAGGCGTCGGACACCTGCCGGAACAACTCGGCGGCCTGGGCTTCGGTAAGAGTCTCCGGCGCAAGAATGGTCGCTAGGAACCATCGGGGAGTTGCCCCGGTGGCGGCCACGTCGTTGGCGTTAACGTGGACGGCGTACCACCCGATGCGGTCGGTGGCGAACGTCACCGGATCGCTCTTGGCGATAAGCAGCCGGTCCCCCATGTCCAGCGCCGCGGCGTCCTCGCCGATGCCGGGTCCCAGCAGGACCCTGGGGTCTTCGATGGGGACCTCCCGCAAGAGACTTTCCAAAAGACGGCGGGGGAATTTTCCTGCTTCCAAATCAGGCGCTCCGATGGCGTCAAGTGGTCTGGCGCCGAGTTACGCGGGCAGAACAATATTAGTGGAGCCGGAGTTACATTGACACCCGAAAAGACATTGTGATAAAGATAACAAGCTACGCGAAAGCTGTGGAGGACTTGTCTTGAAGTGTCCGGGGTTGAGACGGTTGGACCTATCGGCGCGCCGGTTGCCGCGTTTGTTGTTGGTTGCCCTGGTCGGGGCGGTATTGGCGCTTGCCCTCGCCTGTGGCAACGATGAGATAGACCCCAACGCCACAGCCACCCCCCGCCCGCCGGACACGATTGCGCCGGAACTGAGGACGCCATTGCCGACGCCCCTCCCCACCAACACGCCGGCGCCGACTCCGACCCGCGGGGTTCCTGAAGGCGGGTTCAAATTCGCGCTCGGCGTCAACGGTGACGCTTTTGAATTCGATAAAGGAGTGCTGTTTGCCCAAGCCGGTGAAGACGTGGAGTTGACGCTTAACAACGTCTCCACCATCAATCAACATAACTGGGTGCTGGTGCCCGACGGGGCCAAGGACGACGTGGCTATCCGTGGGACGACGTTTCCCAACGATGGCTGGTTGGACCCGGACGACCCGCAGGTGATTTTCAACACCAGCCTGGTGGACGCCGGGGCGTCCGCGGTTATCAAGTTCACCGCCCCCGATGTTGGCACCTATCAGTTCGTCTGCACCTTCCCCGGCCACAACGTCACCATGTTCGGCCAGTTCATAGTCAACTGACCCCCGTTTACAACCACTGGCGCGTTTGATAGGATTGAGCGCGCCGGGCAGGCGGGCCAACGCCCGTTACGCCAGGTAGTTTCAACCGCGCTGGAAGCTCGAGGGCCAGGCTCCGGCGCTTCCTCACCGGTGGGGCGTTCGTCTAGCGGCCCAGGACACCGCCCTCTCAAGGCGGAGATCAGGGGTTCGAATCCCCTACGCCCTACCAAATTCAGTACCGGGCTACATAGGCCCACCTCCTCGGTGTCTTGGCTTGGCATCCTACTGTCCTTCGACATAGGGATAGAGTATCGGACCACGGCCTTGCCGGGAGCTACGCCGATTTCCTTCGCGAAAGACTTGATGAAGGCCCGAATTTCCGTCAGTTCGCTTTCCATCAGAAACGCGCTCATTTCATTGGCCTCGTCCTGTAACAGAACGTTCTTCCTGTAGGAAAACCGGGGCATGGGGTAGGCGTTTGCATCAAGACTTGTAATTATATCCAATATACTTGCAGTTTTTGAGAGCGAGTGTACAATTGTCAGCATGGTAGACGAATTACTTTTATGGCAGGAACTCGACATCAATCTTAGCCGAGCTTTCAGCCCCACTACAGCGATCAGCCGCAGGGACCTATTTCATGGTCGCCAAGCAATAGTCAGGCGTTTAATCGACGCCGTGAACCAGGCGGGTCGGCACGCGATCATATATGGTGAGCGAGGAGTTGGCAAAACGTCGCTAGCCAGCGTGCTGTCCGATTTTCTACAACCCTTTACTTCCGAAACGATAACCAGCGCAAGGGTCAACTGCTCTAGGGAAACATCCTATCGTCAGATATGGGACTCTCTATTCCGGGCAATAGGGCTTCCTGCGAAAGACCAGTTCAGTAGCTTTACCATTGACGATGTAATCGAATCGCTCCGGCAAGAGGGTTCCAGAAAACTGATACTCATTATCGACGAATTCGACCGTATCGAAGACCCCGATATTGATGCGCTGTTCGCCGACACCATCAAGACCCTATCAGACTTCACCTTGGACACAACGCTAGTCCTGGTTGGCGTGGCGGATGACATTGATGACCTGATCAGGGAGCACGAGTCCGTGGACCGCTGCCTCGTTCAGGTTCATCTGCCCAGGATGCCTTTTGAGGAGATGACCGGGATTGTCAGAGCCGGAATCACGACGGCCGGCATGGAGGCGTCTGAAGATGCAGTTTCGCAAATCTGCACCGTTTCCTTGGGATTACCTCATTACGCCCACGCTCTGGGACTTGCTTCGGGAAGGGCCGCCATCGACGACAGAAGGACGGGAGTGCAGCCCGGCGACGTGACAAGCGCCATCGAAGCCCTTGTCAATGAGTCTCAACAGTCGATACTTCGCCAGTTTGACTTGGCTACTGCCAGCCCTCGCAGGGAAAACTTCTATTTCCAGGTCCTACTGGCCTGCGCTTTGGCGCCTACTGACGATCTCGGTTGTTTTCGGGCGGCCGATGTTCGGGAACCATACTCTCATATCATGGCGCGAGAGATGGAGATTCCAAGTTATGCACGTCATCTTCACGGTCTGAGTGAGGAAGACAGAGGCGCCGTGTTGCAAAGGCTCGGCAGGCCACATCAATACAGGTTCAGATTCTCTAACCCTTTGATGCAGCCCTATGTCTTGATGCGCGGGCTTCAGAGTGACCTGCTCAATTTGGAAGACGTCGCCGCTTTCACTACCGGTAGAGTCTAGCTATTGTAACCCGGCTCCCAGTTCCCTCGCCCGGACCATTACCTCCACCAACTGCTCCATTGACAACCGGCCGGTGTTGGTGTTGCGCGGGCTGGGGTGGTAGGAGGCTACTATGGTGGGCAGGTTTGGGCCGAACTCGTAGACACCGCCGTGCTTGAATTTGGCCCGCAGCCTCTCGGAGGCCATGTCCGACAGGGCCCGTAGCGCGGCCTCGAAGGCGATCCGGCCCAAGGCCATCACCACGCGCAGGTTGGGCAGCAGTTGCATCTCTCGCACCAGGTAGGGGAGGCAGGTGCGTTGCTCCACCGGCGTGGGCCGGTCGCCGGGCGGCACGCAGCGCACAGCGGCGCACACGTAGATGCCGGTGAGTTGCAGCCCGTCGTCGCGGTGGTCGGAGTTGGGCTGGTTGGCCAGGCCCGCTTGGTGCATGGCGGCGGTGAGGAACGACGCTGAAGGGTCGCCGGTAAACACTCGGCCGGTGCGGTTGCCGCCGTGCGACGCCGGGGCCAAGCCCAGCGCCATCAGCGGGGCCAGCGGGTCGCCGAAACTGGGCACCGGCTTCGCCCAATAGTCCCAATCGGCGTAGGAAGCCCGCTTCTTCACGCCCATCTGCTCCCGGTGCTCCACCAGCCGCGGGCAAAGCCGACAGGAGACGATCTCCGCCATCAACGCTGCCAGGGCGGATTCTGCGTGGGTTGTTGATTCGGGCCGGGTCATAGGGGCATATTGTATAATACCGGCCAAATGCCAAAGCCCGGCAAGAACCACCCGGAAAGAACACAGGGAGTTGCCATGATTAATCAAGAGCGGCTGGTCAACGCCTTTTGCGACCTGGTCAGGATCGACAGCCCTTCGGACGAAGAAGAAGAGGTCGCCCAGCACCTTACCCAGCGGTTGACTGGCCTGGGATTCACCGTGGAGCGGGACGCCCACGGCAACCTCATCGCATCCGAGGAAGGGGCGGACCCCATGATGCTGTCGGCCCACATGGACACCGTGGAGCCAGGACGGGGCATCAAACCCCAGGTCGCGGGCGACCGGATCACGTCCGACGGCACCACTATTCTCGGGGGCGACTGCAAGGCCGGTGTGGCCGCCATCATGGAGGGCTTGGTGTCGGCCGCGGAAGACGGCTCGCCCCGTCGGCCCGTGCAAGTGGTGTTCACCAGGGGCGAGGAAATCGGGCTGGTCGGCGCGGCCAACCTCGACTATTCGATGATCCGTTGCAAGGAAGCGGTGGTCTTCGACGGCAACGGCCCGGTGAATACCATCACCGGGGCTAGCCCCACCTATATGAAGTTCGACGTGACCGTTACCGGCCGGGGCGCTCACGCCGGCGTCGAGCCGGAGAAGGGCCTCTCCGCCATTCGCATCGCTTCGGAGATTATCGGCGACCTTCCCAACGGGCGCTTGGACGAGGAGACCACCTTCAACGTTGGGCTAATCACCGGCGGGACCGTGCGCAACGCCGTGCCGGTGGAGGCGACCTTCGGCGGAGAGTTCCGCAGCCACAACACTGAGACCATCGACCTGCTCCGTATGCAGGTGGCCGCCACGCTGCAAAGGGCGCGGGAGAAGTATAACGAAGCCACCATCAACCAAGAGTTGGAGATGATGTTCCAGATGTACAATCTGGACCCCAACGAGCCGGTGGTGCAATTGGTGACCAACGAGCTAAAGCGTATGGCCCTGGACCCCGACATCCGCCCCTCCGGGGGCGGCACCGACGCCAACGCCATGCGGCTCAACGGGATCGACTGCGTCGTGGTGGGCATGGCCACCAACGAGATGCACACCGTCAACGAGTACGTGGTGATCCCCGACATGATGGCGACCGCGCGCTTCTGCCAGAGCCTGATGACCCCGAACCAACGGGCCAGGGCCTAAGCCACTGCCGTCAGCCCGGATGCAGCCGGTGTTCGTGCGCAGGTTAGGCTGCCGCGTTACCGGCCTGCCATTCCGGGCTGGCGCAGACCCCGGCTAATACGCCGCCGAACTCCCGCCGCTGCCACCGCCGCACCTCTGGCGCGCTTTCGTCGAGTATTTCCCGGCGCCACTCCTCGGGCGCCAGCGCCATACGCTCCAGGCTGACGGTGGGCCAGAGCAGCGACGGGTCCAGGTCCAGCTTTTCGCCGAAGTCCGCGAGCATGTCCTTCACCCTTCGCAACCGATTGTCCTGCTCTTCGGTGCGCGCCCGCCTGCTGTCGGCAGCTCGCGGGCGTCGAAACTCCGGCCCGCTCCATCCGCGCTCGATGGCGTCGGAAATCTCCGCGACCAGCCAGCCCGAAGTGTTGTGCGGCAGCCCGGCGTCCATTACTATCTGCGACGCCCGTGCGCCAAGACCGGACTGCCGTCGATACCGGGCCAGCGTCACCAGCGTCTCGTTGCTCATCACCTGAAACGGCGGTTGGTCCCGGCGCTCGGCCACGTCCTCCCGCAGAGCGTGGAGTTCGCGGAGCACGGCTAGCTGGCGCGGGTCCAACTGGTACGCGCCCTTCACTCGCAGGAATTCGTCCTCCGGCTGCCCAGGGGCCACATACCGCGTTTGCTGCACTCGCCGGAACTCCTCCAGCGCCCACTCCAGACGCCCGGCCCCCTCCAGCTCCCTCTTCAACGACACGGCCAGGCTGGTCAGAAAGCGCACGTCGTTCGCGGCGTATTCCAGTTGCGTCGGCCTCAACGGCCGCTTCGCCCAGTCGGAACGCTGCAACGACCGGCTCTTGGGGATTTCGACGCCTCGGTAGTGCTTCACCAGAGCGGCAAGGTTTGGCCGACGAAATCCCAGCAATCTCGCCGCCAATTCGGTATCGAATAGCGACTCGCACGAGAAGCCAAAATCCCGGTCGAGCCATTTCAGATCGGATGACGCGGAATGAATTACTTTCAGAATCGAAGAGTCCATCAGAGCGCGGCCCAACAGCGACAGGTCCTGGACCGCCAGCGGGTCGACGATGAACTCCCCGGCAGTCGTCCCTATCTGTATCAGGCATATCCGGGAGTGGTAGGCGTGCATGTTGTTTTCTTCGGTGTCCAGCGCCAGCACCGGCAGCTTCAGCAGTTCCGCAGCCGTCCGGTCCCAAGTGGACTGGTCGTCTATGACGTGACTTTTGCTCAACGCGCCTCCCGGTTTTTCGCCGCTCTCGCCCGGCGGAAAGACCAAATCCACATGAAGTATATCAGCCCCTGATGCGCTACCGACTCGCATCGGCTTTCGCTGAACGGCGCGCCGATGCTATACTTGGCCACCGCTCGATGGACGGCGACAACTCTTGTGCAAGGAAGGACGGGCAGGATGAACGGCGCAGAGCTAAAGCAAATACTACGAGACGGCGGGCGGGTGTTCGGCACCATGATCACCATCGGCCGCAGCCCCCGGTGGGTGCCGGTGCTCGACGGCGTGGGGCTGGACTACGCGGTCATTGACACCGAGCACAACCCCCGCAGCCGGGGCGAGTTGGGCGACTATCTGGCCATGTTCAACACCGGCGGCGTGGTGCCCATCGTCCGCATCCCGATTCCGGACTCCCATTACGTGACGATGGTCATGGACGCCGGGGCGCAGGGCGTGTTGGCGCCCTATTGCGAGACGGTGGACGAGGCCCGCGAGGTGGTGGCCGCCGCCAAGTGGCGCCCGCTGAAGGGCGAAGCCGTCGACCGGATCGTAGCCTCCGGCGAACACGTCAGCGACGCCACCCGGGCCTACTTGGAAGCGCGCAACAGAAACAGCATCGCCATCATCGGCATCGAGAGCGTGGCCGCGGTCAACAACCTGGAGCGCATCCTGGAAGTTCCGGGCATCGACGGTATTTTCGTCGGCCCCAACGACATGAGCATTTCCCTGGGCATCCCCGACCAGTACGACCGCAAGGAGTACCGGGACACGGTAAAGCACGTGATCGACACCTCGGAGGCCCACGGCGTCCCGGTGCTGGTCCACCATCAAAGCCCGGAGCTTTCCAACTTCTGGATCGGGCAGGGCGCGCGCTTCGTGTTGCACGGCACCGACCGGCGGGCCATCACCGAGGGGTTCAAGAGCGACTTCGGCCAGTTGAGGGAGTTCGCCAAAGACCTTTAGCGGCTTATTCCTGCTGCCTGCCTTCCCACCGAGCCCGGAGACTCTCTACGTAGACCCGGTCGTAGTCGCCGTAGTGGGCGTTGTCCGGGATTTCCCCCAGAAGCTCGGCCCACAGGTACTCTACGTCCTGCCATTGGATCGGGTACGGGGGCTGGTCGAAGAACGCGCCCACCGCTTCCTGTGGCGACGCCCCGGCCGACACGCTGACGTAGCCCATCATCTGGAAGTTGTCGTAGGTGTTGCCGAATTCGGAAACGAACCGGCCCTTCATCGCCGCCAAGACTATGTAGGTGGGCATGGGGCCCGCTACTTCTTGAGGATGTGGACCGTGGTCACGTCGCCCGCGCCGGAGCACTGGGCCACGCCGACCCTGGGCCGGGCCACTTGCCGGGGGCCCGCTTCCTCCCGCAGCTGCGTCACCGTCTCGTGAATCATGCGGATGCCCGACGCGCCGAAGGGGTGTCCCATAGCCAACAGCCCGCCGTCGGTGTTGACCGGAATGTCGCCGGAAAGGGCGGTGCGGCCCTCCGCGGTGGCCCGCCAGGCCTCGCCGAACGGTGCCAAGTGCAACGACTCGATCTGCTGTAGCTCCCCGATGGTGGCCGCGTCGTGTACTTGGGCCAAGTCTACGTCCTCGGGCCCCAGGCCGCTCATCTCGTAGGCTTGGAGGGCGGCTGGCTCGGTGCGGTAGGGGCTAAAAGCCGAGTGGTCCGCGCCCCGGCCGTTGTACTGCCCGGAGGTCAGC
Organism: Dehalococcoidia bacterium; assembly: GCA_965197575.1. Classification (GTDB taxonomy): domain Bacteria; phylum Chloroflexota; class Dehalococcoidia; order Lucifugimonadales; family UBA3495; genus VXOI01. The sequence goes on along the minus strand of OZ240214.1, from coordinate 1,615,183 downwards.
ACCGCCGCGGCGATGCCGACGGCGCGGCCTTCGTCGATGCCGTACCTGGCCAGCGAGTCCCGGGCGCACAGCACCGCGGCCGCCGCGCCCTCGCTGGTGGGACAGCACTGGTAGAGCGTCAACGGATCGGCAATCAGGCGCGATTGCAATACCTCTTCGACGGTGTAGGTGTCCTTGCGGTGGGCGTAGGGGTTCATTGCCGCGTTCTGCCGGGCCTTGACCGACACTTGGGCCAACGCCGCTTCGGGAGCGCCGGTCTCTTCCAGGTAACGGCGGGCTCGCAGGGCATAGCCGGCCATCATGTGATCGCCGCCGATGTAGCGCTCCGGCGAGTCCTCGGCGGTCACGGTCACCGGCCCCCTGGGCACCTTTTCCGCGCCGAAAGCCAAGGCCATGTCGTAGATGCCCGTGGCGATGCCCCAGTAAGCCTGCCAAAAGGCGGTCGAGCCGCTGGAGCAGGCGTTTTCCACGTTGACGATGGGCACCCCGGTGAGCCCGAGCTTGGACAGGGTGGTCTCCCCCAGCGACATCCCGTGGTAGTAGACGTGGCCGAAGTAGGCGATGGGTATGTCTCTCCAGCGCACCCCAGCGTCCTTGAGCGCCGGCAGGACAGCCTCCAAGGCCAGGGTGTTCAAGTCCTTGTCCGGGAAGCGGCCGAAGGGGTGCAGCCCCACTCCGGCCACCACGACCTCACGGCTTGGGCGCAGTTGCGTCATCCTGGAGCCTCCGCTAAAACATCGCCAATAGTCGGTTACCGGGTCAGAAGCACAGTCACTATAATCCCCACTGCCGTCAGGATCGTCGTCGCGATGTTCCCAAAGACTACCTGGCACAGGGTATTGATTCTGGCGTCCATGGCATTGAACCGGGACTCCATTCGGGCGTCTGAGGCATTGAACCGGGATTCCATTCGGGCGTCTGAGGCATCGAACCTGGAGTTCACCTCTGCCCGGAAGGACCTAATATCCTCGCGCTGCTCCTGGCTGTTGACCGCTTGTGCGTCAACACGTTCTTCCAATATGTCTACCCTGGATTGCTGTTGTGTCATGGAGATTCATCCCCCCAAATTATTCCGTGGCCGGCCGCCACTTGTAGACCAGCTTGTCGGGGCCGCCGCCATCGGCTGGGACCGCCTGCACCGCCAACTCGACCGGCATTCCGATCTTGAGGTCGGCGTGGGCGCACTCGATGACCTCGGCCAGCACCTGCGGGCCGGAGGGCAACTCCACTTGCCCAAGAACGTAAGGCACGTCGCCCGGCCACCCGGCGGGTGGAATCCGCACGATGGTGTAGCTGTAGAGGGTGCCGAAGCGGCCCAAGTCGACCGGATCCACGTCCCAAGCGGTACACGACTGGCAAAACGTCGCCGGCCCGAAGACGCTGACGCCGCACTCGCGGCAACGAACGCCGACAAGCGTGGCGTCGGCGCAGGACTCGCCGGTGATTCTGAGGCGGTTGGGGTCGACTGACTCTGCCATGTGAGAGGCCAGCTTAAACCGGGCCCTTTGGGGTGTCAACCAGACCATTGACCGTCCAAGGGCGGCGTGGTAGGTTGAGGGCGCTTTGCCATAAGCCTACATCGTTGGCGAGATTACATGAGTTCAATCGCAACCAACGGCGCAACTGACGGCGTCCGTGACGCCAAGCCTTGGGAGAAGTCCTTGGGCCGGTTCCTGGAGGAAATAGTAGACGCCCGGCCGGACAAGGTCTTCGTCGAAGTTGGCGGCGGGAAATACACCTACCGAGAATTTCACCAAGGGGTGCTGAAAACGGCGTCGATGTTTCAGGCGCTGGGCGTAGCCAAAGGTGACCGCGTCGGCTTGTTCATGCCCAACTGCGTCGAGTACCTCTACTGCTGGTTTGGCCTCTCGGCCATCGGGGCCATCTCGGTGCCCATCAACACCGCCTACAAGCGCGACGAGACCGCCTACATTCTCAGCAACGCCGAGGCCGTCGCTCTGGTCACTGATCTAACTCTGGCCGACGTGGCCGGGGACGCCGCCGATCTTGCCCCCAGCATCCGCCACCGGCTGCTGCGCGGGCCGGACCCTGCGACGGCGGGTTGGACTGGTTTTTCCGATGCCTTCGCCGCCGCGCCGCCGCTGGATTCTCTGCCGGAAGTGGCGCCGCAGGACCTGTCGATGCTGGTCTACACTTCGGGAACGACTGGGAATCCCAAGGGTGTACAGGTCACCCACCAGATGTACGTGGCCGCCGGGCAGGGCTTCGCCCACTGGACCCAGGCCACGCCCGACGACCGGTTCTTCACTTGCCTGCCTTTCTACCACGCCAACATCCAGTACTACTCCACCATGGGCGCTTTGGCTGCCGGGGGCACGCTGGTCGTCGTAGACCGATTCAGCGCGTCCCGTTTCTGGGACCAGGTGCGGGAGGCCGAAGCCACGGTGGTCAATTTCATCGGCATGATGATGCCGGTGCTAGCCAAGAACGCTGAGTCGCCCAACGACCGCGATAACACCGTGCGCCTGTTTTATGGATCGCCTTCCTTCTCGCCAGAGTTCCTTGCCGAGTTCCAGGAGCGGTTCGGGACCGACATCATCGTCGGGTTCGGTATGACGGAGACCTGCTACGGGACCATCGAGGGCATCGGGGCGAACCGCCGGGCCGGTTCCTCCGGACGCCCTCGTCAGCACCCCGACTCTGCCTTTGAGAATCAGGTGCGTATTGCCGACGCTGAGACCGGCCAGCACGTCGGGCCGGACACTATCGGCGAAATCACCATCAAGAACCCGGCCATCATGCCCGGCTACTGGCGCAACGACGAGCAGAACCGCGAGACGCTGCGCGACGGCTGGCTCTACACCGGCGACTTGGGCTGGGTTGACGACGACGGGTTCCTCTACTTCGTAGACCGCAAGAAGGACATCATCCGTCGGCGCGGCGAAAACATCTCCTCCCAAGAAGTGGAGAACGTAATCAAGCGTAATCCCAACGTGCTGGACTGCGCGGTGCTGGCCGTCCCTTCGGAATTGGGAGAGGACGAAGTGAAGGCTTACATCACTCCGAGAGACGGGGCCTCGGTGGACCCGGAAGACATAATCTACTGGTGCGCCGAGCATCTGGCCTACTTCAAAGTCCCCCGTTACCTGGAAATACGGGACGAACTGCCGCGTACCCCCAGCCTGCGGGTGCGCAAAGACGTGCTGCGGCAGGAACGCGAAGACCTGATCGCTGGCTGCTTCGACCGCGAGGCCGCGGGCATCCGCCTGCGTTAAGGGGCCACCGCAGCCCTCCGCCCTGCTGACGCGGGGATCAATACCGGAGTTGGAAATGGCCGAGAAAAGACACTGGCTCTTCAAGTCGGAGCCCACCGCCTACTCTTTCACCGACCTCCAGAACGAGCCCGACCAGACCGCCGAGTGGGACGGCGTGCGCAACTACCAAGCCCGCAACTTCATGCGCGACGACATGAAGGTCGGCGACCGGGTGCTGTTCTACCACAGCACCGCTAAGCCCCTGGCCGTGGTGGGCACTGCGACGGTAGTGAAAGAAGGCTATCCCGACGCCACCGCTTGGGACCCCAACGACAAGCATTACGATGCCAAGAGCAGTCCCGGCGACACGGTATGGGTCGTGGTGGAGATCAAGGCCGACCGCGAGCTAACCCGCCCCGTCACCCTCGATGAAATCAAGGCTAACCCCCGGCTACAGGATATGCTGCTGATCCGCCGGGGTATGCGTCTCTCCATCCAGCCGGTAACCAAGGAAGAGTTCGACGAGATCGTCACCCTGGGCGGCTAGGCTGATTTCAGTAGTGTCTCCGCGACGGACGCAGGCGCTTACTACGGGCGCCTATTCTCGATTGACGCTTGCCGACGCATCGGCTAGCATTGGCTTGGCGAGTATGTGGGGATGCCGCTCTAGGCCATCAGGTTCGCCCGTTGTCCTTAGATCCCCGGAGTAGGTAATTTGGCTACCAGAGAGGACGTTGCCGACGTCAGGATCGAGATTGCCAACCTCAGAACCTATATGGCCCGCATGGAGAGCCGGTTGACCCGCTGGACCGTCGGTACTATGGGCGTTGGCTGTGGAATCACTATCGCCATACTCAAGTTTGTTTAAGAGGCCGTTAGTTTGATCCGGTCCGGATCAAACTGAGACGCTGCCGATTTTCCAAGCCTAACGGGGAGGGCAGGTGGGGAACGACGATACGGCCGCCGCTCGCGACTTTCACCAGAGCACCAAGCTGCGATACATCGACCTCAAGACCAAGCCCGCGCTCTACAAGACCCACCCGGACCGTCCGCAAGTTCCCCTGCCGGGCACTCCGCCGCTGGAATCGCCCACGCTTGCCTGCATCTCCGGCCCCGCCGCACTTTCTAGCCTTGAGTTGAGTCTGCCGGGATTGGGGCAGTTGCTGCATTACTCCGCCGGCCTGATCCGCAAGAGCGAAATCGCGTCGGCGGGAGAGGTCCACTACCGCGCCGCCGCATCAGCCGGGGCGCTGTACCCCATCGAGTTGTACGTGGTCTGCGGCGACCTGCCTGGGCTGGAAGCCGGGGTCTACCACTTCGCCCCTGCCGAAAACGCACTGGTGTTGCTGCGACAGGGCGACCACCGGCGGTATCTGGCCCAAGCGGCGACTGATGAGGCCGTAGCCCAATCCGCGGCAACCATCGTTTGCAGCGCGGTGTTCTGGCGGTCTGCGTGGAAGTACCGCACTCGCGGCTACCGGTACTGTTTCTGGGACAACGGGACTGTCCTGTCCAATATGCTTGCCGCCGCCAACGGCATGGGACACCCGGCCCGGATAATCGCCGGGTTCGTCGACTCCGAGGTCGATCACCTGCTCGGGCTCGACGGCGAACGGGAGGCCAGCACCTGCCTGGTCACCATCGCCGGGGGCAGTCCTCCCTCGACTGACCCGATAGGCGCCATCGAGGCTGTCGGCCCCGGCCTGTTGGGCGATGAATACCATCAGAGCTACCCGGAGTCGGACGTTCTTCACGCCGCGTCACGGCTCCAACAGGCGGATGAAGTCCTCGAATGGCGAGGCCCGCCTCCGGTCAACGGGGCGGGGCAGGCGGCGGCCCCGGCGTTGGAATCTGACCCCTTGGGGCAGGTTATCAGCCAGCGCGGCTCGACCCGGCGTTTCGCCCGCGAAGACTTCCCATGGGAGCGGTTTTCGGCGCTGCTGAGGGCCGCGGCGTCGCCAGTCCCGGCGGACTACGAGGGAGGACTCATCGACACCTACCTGATAGTCAACGCGGTCGATGGCGTGGAGCCGGGCGCGTATTATTACTCCCCGAGCCGTGCGGGCGGTCCGGTCCGGCTGGTAATGCTGCGAGAGGGCGAGTTGAGGGAGGAAGCGGGCCACCTGTGCTTCGAGCAGGCTTTGGCAGCCGACGCCAGCGCCGTGGCCTTTTTCATGGCCGACCTGGATGCGGTGCTGGGCCGTTTCGGCAACCGGGGCTACCGGATAGCCCAGCTCGAGGCCGGCGTCCTGGGGGGCCGGATGTACCTGGCCAGCCACGCCTTGGGCCTCGGCGCCACCGGCATGACTTTCTTCGACGACGCGGTCACGGCGTTCTTCTCGCCCCACGCCGCAGGCAAGAGCCTGATGTTCCTGGTCGGCCTCGGCGTGACCGGGAAGCCCAACCAGGTGCGCCCCTTCCGTTCCCGCATCGGGATGCTGAAGGACTCACTGGCCCGGGGAGCTGGCGGCGAAAAACGCCCGGTCCCGGATTGGCTTTACGACTGAGGAATGTTGATTGCGGAATCAGGAGTGTGGAAAAGAGTATTTCCAATTCCACACTCCGCATTCCGAATTCCTGATTCTCACCCAATGGCCTGCTTGCGGATATGTTGCAGGGCCATCTGCATATGCCACTCCATCGCGCCGAGACCCACGACCCTGACGCCAACGTCGAAGTAGCGCTTGGCCGAGGCAGCCATGGCGTCGAAGTCCGGCGAGTCCAGGCCCATGTTGTACATGATGGCCGCGCCGTTCCGCTCCGCCGTCTTGACGGCGTTCTCCAAGAGCCGCATCACCTTGGGGTCTTCGTACTTGAAGGGGACGCCCAGTATCTTTGTTACGTCCCCGGCGGCCAGCCACACCAGACGGATGCCGTCGATGGCCAGAATCTCGTCCAGGTCCCTGATCCCGCCCTCGCTTTCCACCGTGGGCACCACCAGCGTGCCCTCCCTAGTCTTGTCGTTATACTCGGGAAATTCCTCGGCGGTGTTGAAGCGCCGCAGGTGGATCAGCCGGTGCCAGTCGTCCCGCAGCCCCATCAGCTCTTGGACCTCTTCTTTCGAGCTGACCGACACCGTGACTGCGGTCGCGCCCAAGGCAAGGGCGCGGGCGGCGTCGGACACGGTACGGCGGTCGGTCCCGGTGGCCCACGGGAAGGCCTGCACCCGTATCATGGGGGAGATGCCCGTGCCACGGGCCGCCCGTATCAGGTGGGCGATGTTGTCCCAATCGTGGGCCGTGAACATCATGTCGGCCATGAAGCAGTCCATCCCGGCCAAGCCCGCCACCTCCACCATGTTCGGGTGGCTGAAGACGTAGGCGCAAAGAGAAGGCTGGCCCGATTTCAGGTTGGCCAGCAGACGGTCGGTGGATTCCGTAGGAAATAGCACGCAGCACCTCGCAACTGGGTTTGATTCACCGGTATCTTACCAAAGTTGGTTTATAATCCCGGTGCGAAAACGGACGCAAGCCAATCGGAGGGAGCGCAATGGAAACGGTAGGGTTCATCGGCTTGGGCAACATGGGCGGCGGAATGGCCGGCAACATCCAAAAGGCGGGCTACCAGATGGTGGTCTACGACATCCGCGAGGAGGTCACGCGCCCCTTCTTGGAGGCGGGCGCCCGGCTGGGCAGCTCTCCGGCCGACGTGGCCAGCCGGTGCGAGGTGACCCTGACCTCGCTGCCAGGGCCGCGAGAAGTGGAGGCGGTGGCGGCCGGACCGGAGGGAGTGCTGCAAGGCATCAGCGCGGGATCGGTCTACATCGACCTGTCCACCAGCCGTCCCACCCTCATCCGGGAACTGGAGCCGCGGTTCCGAGAGAAGGGCGTGCACGTGCTGGACGCGCCGGTCAGCGGCGGCAAGTCGGGCGCCCAGAGCCGCAACCTCGCGGTGATGGTGGGGGGCGAAAAGGAGATCTTCGACCGGGTGAAGCCGCTGCTGGACGCCTTCGGCGACAAGGTGTTCTATGCCGGGAGCATCGGCGCGGGTTCGGTGGCCAAACTGGTCCACAACATGATCGGCCACGGGGTGCGGCAGGCCATCGCCGAGGGTCTCACCCTGGGCGTAAAGGCTGGCGTTGAGCCGGACGCCTTGTGGGAGTGCGTGCGTCGCGGCTCTTTGGGACGGATGAGCGCCCTCCACGAGGGGATCGCCCGCACTGTTTTCCAAGGTGAGTTCGAGCCGGCCAGCTTCGCGCTGAACCTTTCGCGGAAGGACATCGGTTTGGCGACGGACTTGGGGCGCGAGTTCAACGTGCCCATGCCGGTGGCCAACCTCGCCGAGCAGATCGCCATCGAGGCCATGAACCGGGGTTGGGGCGAGATGGACAGTTCAGTAACCTTCCGGCTTCAGGAAGAGCAGTCCGGCGTGGAGGTTCGCGCGCCCCATGTGGACGCGGCGAAGGCGGGCCGGTTCATAACCACGCACCCGGAAGTCGAGTAGTCCCCGTGTTCATCCCATAGCCGCACCCGGCTGTCAAAGGAAAGCGCCGCATCGACCGCGTGATTATCGGTGGTGCGGCGCTGCGCGGGCGCTGGCCGTCGGTCGGAGTCGCTAATCGCTTTACAGGAAATCCGTCTGCCGGGAGCCGTTGACCAGCCCGTTCAGGATGTCCTCGTCGTCGGGTTGGGCGTTGGACAAACGGGTGGCGATATCCTCGGTCCCGTTCCACAGGTTCTTCAGATCGCCGTCGATGAGTTCAATGATGGCGTTATGCACCCCTGAATCCTCCCCGATGTCGGGGTAGAGCTTCCACGACTCCTTCTTCAACCCCTCGAGCCAAGAGGCGGTGGTGCCGTTGGCCCCGCGGGCGTCATCGAAATGCCAGGCGTACCAAGCGTTGACCATGTCGCGGAAGAGGGACAGGTCGGCGATGGGAGCGCCCACGGTGGACATCTGCACCTCGAAGCGGTGATTGTCGCCGGGGTGACCCTCCACTGCGGCGAATCTGCGCCCTCCGCCCAGCCCACGCACCACCCAGTCGTGGAGGCTGGAGGCGGTGATCCCGACGCCGGAGGCTGAATCAACGTGGCCGACCCGGTACTCTCCGATCCGCCACATCCGCTCTTCCATGGCGGACGCTCCCATGTGCATGTCGATCAGCAACTCCCCCAATTCCTCTCCGAAGCGGGTCCCGTTGGAAATGAGCGACAGGAACCCGGAGTCGGCGGCAACGGTCGCCCTTATTCTTTGAGCGGTGGCGACCGCCAACAGGTCTTCCAATTCCTGGGTGTCAACCCGGTTCGTCCCGTAGACCGGCGTGCCGTCCAATGATTCTTGGACAGCCTCGCTGATTTCCTGCAATTCCGAGATGCCCAATTGGAAACGGCTCAGAATACGGGTCGCGGTCTGGTGCGCCTGCTCTCCCGAGATCAGGTTGTTCACGGTGGGGTCGTCGCTTTGGAAGGTCCAGAGCTCGGCGTCGGTAACCTCCTGGTGCAGCCGGCCGCCAAAGTTGGCATGGCGTCTGAGTTCGTTGACCGTGTCGGTCCAACTGGAAGAAAAGTCGCCCAACTCACCCAGAAGGCCAGTCACGACCTCACCCACATGATTCAAGCAGAGCGTTTCCAGCCATTCATCTGATTCTTCCTGCCACTGCGCCAATCTCTTCCGGCGGTCGTTGGGAGAGACATCCAATTCGCTATGGGAGGGCTCGGAAACCGCGGGCAATTCCCGCCGAATGAGCCGGTCGGTCATATCGGCCCACTGGCTCACCGGCGGCTCCTGATCGGGAGCGTTGATCAATTGCTGGAGGTACATTCTTTCCAGGCGCACCGTTATGTCCCGCAATAACTGGTCGCGCTTTACGCTTACGGCACTGCTGGCCCGCGAGAACTCGGTGCGGACATCGCTGTGGGCCTCCATGACCGCGCGGTCGCTGATGGTCCCTTCGGGACGGAGGCGCTCGAAGACCGGCTCCAGGGCACGGGCCGAATCGGCCAGCGCACCGTGAATTGCGCCGTGGATTTGGGTAACTGCGTTTCTGGTCCTCGGTCCCGAGCGGCCCGCGTTCAGGAAGTCCAAGGGGTCGCTCGGCGCGGGAAGGCGGTTGGCCATCCCGCTGAAGGAAAGACCTCTTCGTTTTAGACCGAATCGCGGCATTTTTCCTCACTCCTACAGCCGGCTGCGCCATTGGTGTTGAAGGTATTGCTTCGCCGTCTGAACAAAGAAGCCATCCAACAGGCCGACTTCCCGGGAGCTGATTGAGCCGAACCGGGCGTCCTCCTTGTTGTTGGCCTCCCGCATTGTTTCGTGGAACCGGGCCCACCAGTCCTGGCCGGTGCCCCAAGCATCGGCGACCAAGTCTTCCAGTATCCGGCCTATGTGTACCCGCTGCACGGTGAGCGAGTCTTTGGGCGAACGATGCAACAGCGCCACGTCGAAGTGGGGCCCCTCGGCATTGATCTTCCGGTCGGGATAGACCGTGATGCTGTAGGTGTCTTTCCCGGTGTATTTTCCTTGGCCCGACTGTACCCCGGTGACCGCCCGAAGGAACTGTAGCGTGGCGTAGGAGTTCCTGAGCTGTAGCGGATAGGTGACTTCCGGGTCTCGGGACATGCCCCTCTGGGGCAGCACCAAGTGGAGCACCACGCTGAAGTTGTAGGACGTGCCCTTGGCATCGGACAGCGCCGCCAACAGCACCGGCAGGGCCCCCGACGTTCCGCCGCCCAAGAAGGTGACGACGTGTACTCGCAGGTAGGTGATGCCCTCGTAGTAGGGGCAGACCTGCTCGATGGTCGTGTCGATGTGGCTGCGAATACTGCTGTAGTTGAAGCGGGCGGCCACTCCGGCGTTGGCCAGGGTGCCCAGAGCGCCCTCACGGGAAAGACTCAGGTTCTTGAGCTCCGGCACACACTCGGTGATCCAGGGGCGCAGGTCGCGCAGGTTGGAGAAGTGAGGCAGGGTTAGCGGGATGAACCGGGCCGACCGTGAAATCTCGCTTCTGGTGGCTTCTCTGGTGTCCAGGTAGAGAAAAGCCAGGCTCTTGCGGTCTTCCAGGCTCCAGGCCGAAGACACGGTCTCCAATCTTCGCGTGATCTGGCAACCGGTCGATCCCAGCCCGATCACCACCGAGGGAGAGGCGATCCGCTGGGCGTACCTGTTGCCGCCCAACCTGGGCAGAGCGGCCTCCCGAAACGACGAACTAACCATTTGTCCTCCTGTTCCCTGCCGTACAGCGTTGCAACTTCAGGGCGGCTCAGCCCCGCTTGCGCGTTACCCAAGGGTTACTGCCGGAGGATACCCAAGACAGGAACCCTACCGCTACAGTATCACAATCTATAATAGGGCCTCCCATCTTGTCAAATTGCGTTGCGGTATGCGCGTATTGCGAGGCTAAAACCCAAATTTGCCTTGTTTTCAGTAGACATAACAAGGCGATATGGACGGAAACGGTCCGCAGGGCATTCACCCGCGCCCTGGCCGATGGATACCGGTATTCGCGGTTTCTCGAAGAAGCCCCGGACGGGCCGGTTGAGCAAGAAGCGGGCTGGCGGGTTAAAGGGAGCCGTCGATGCTCACGTCGATCAAGGCCGGCCGGCCGCTCTCGAAGGCCCGCCGCACCGCCGGCCCCAACAGGGACGGGTCTTCGACCTTCTCGCTGGCCACCCCAAAGCCCTGGGCAACCGCGGCCAGGTCGAGCGGGTTGGCGAAGTCCATGCCTTTGTACTCGCTGACCCGCTCCTCATCGTTCAGCATCCGCTTCAGGTAGATGTCCATGTTTACCTTCAGGATGCGGTAGGCGCGGTTGTTGCAGATGGCGTAGACCACCGGGATGTTGAACGTGGCGGCGGTCCAGAGGGCCTGCACGGTGTACATCGAAGCCCCGTCGCCCACCACCGCCAGTACCGGTCGGTCGGGTTGTGCCAGCTTCAGTCCCAGTGCGCCGGGCATGGCCCAACCGAGCGCCCCACCCTGTATGCCGAAGAAGCTGCCCGGTTCGTCGAAGTTGAACGACTGCATCATGGCGGGGCGCGAGGTCACGGCTTCGTCGGCGACGATGGTGTTGGGGGGAACAGTCCCGGCCAACTCGTGCATCATCCGCTCGACTGCCATCGGCTGGTTGTCCCAACGGTCGCGGAGCCGCTGCTGGTAGTTTTCGGCGGCCCGACGGCGCTGCTCGCCCAACTCCGCCATCCGTGTCGCCGCCGCCTCCTTGGCCGAAGCCGACATGTCTTGGTCCAGCGCGTCGGCCAGTTCGGCCAGCCCGGTCGCGGGGTCGGCAAAGACACCGACCTCGGTAGGGTAGACTTTCTCCACCTCTTGGACGCTGCTGTCCAGATGCACCAGCTTGGTGGTCGGGTCCAGCAGCGGCACGTCCACGTACAGGAAGGAAGAGAATATGTTGGCCCCGACGGCCAGCAGAACGTCGGCCCCGGAGAGCAGCCGACGGGTCACCGGGCTGCTGGTGTTCAGCATACCGGCCCACAGCGGATGGCTGGTCGGGAAGTTCACTTCGGAGAAGGACGCCGCGTAAACCTTCGCTCCCAAGCGTTCGGCCACCTGAACCATCTGCTCCACGCCGCCCGATTGGGCGATGCGGTCGCCGATGACGATGACCGGATTCTCGGCTTGGGACAGCAGCCGGGACGCTTGTTCCAGCGCGTCGCGGTCTGGGCGCACCCGGTTATAGCCTTGGCTGGAGCCGATGATGTCCACGTCGGCCTGGAGGTCCATCGTGTCCCAAGGAAAGGATAGGAACGTGGGGCCGGCGGGCGGAGTCTTGGCCTCCCGGAAGGCCCGGCGCATCGCTCCGGGCACGTCGCCGGGGTGGTGGATTTCGTGGCTCCACTTGGTGTACTGGCGGGTCATCTGCACTAGGTCACCGGAGAGGGTCGGCTCCGACAGCAACATTCGCGTGTCCGAGTTTCCGGCGGTCAATACCACGGGCGTGCCGCCCCGGAAGGCGTTGTAGAGGGCGCTAATGCCGTTGGCCAGCCCGCCCGCGATGTGGATGTTGGCGAAGGCTGGCCTGCCGGTAGCCCTGGCGTAGCCGTCGGCCATGCCGACCGCCGTGCCCTCCTGCAGGGCCTGGATGTACTGAATTTCGGGGAAGTCCTGCAGGGCGTCCATCATGGGAGTCTCGCTGGTCCCAGGGTTCCCGAAAATGTGGTCGACTCCCTCGGCGATCAGCATCCTCACCAAGGCATCCTTACCGGTCATCAAGGCCATGTCGGCACCTTCCTTACTAACTGGAATACCCTCACCCTAACCCTCTCCCAGAGGGAGAGGGAACTTTTAGAGGTAGACCATCCATTCCAGCAGGTTGTCGTCGGGGTCGCGGGCGTAGAGGCTCTCCGCCGGCAGTTTGCCGAAGGCGCGCGCTCCCTTGCGAGGGCCGGGGCCGTGGATCACTTCCACGCCCGCCTTGACCAGCCAATCCTGACATTCCTGGACGGTGCCGTCCCAGACGAAGCAAATGTCGGTGCAGCCGGGAACGGCCGTGGGCCCGCGCAGGCTGGCGGTGAACCCCTCCGGGTGTACGTTGATCTTGGAGTCGCCGACCTGGATCGAGAAGATGTTGACGTTTCCCGCCCGCCACTCTTCCTCGTCGTTGATGGTGAAGCCAAGCCTCTTGTAGAACTCGATAAACCGCTCCGCATTAGCGGTCGGCAACGCAATGTGGTCAATGCTGGCCGTACCCACGGTGCTACCTCCTGGGCGATTTTTCCCGCGCCCGGCCCCGCATGGCCACGGCCGGGGGCAACGGGAACGCTCCAATCTTATCCACTGCCTCCATGCCTGGCAAGGGCGAGATATGGTAACGTAGCGTCGTTCATCAGAGGCTAGAGTGAGGGCGGAAACATGTTTGATCTGCTGCTTCGCAACGGGCGCGTCATCGACGGCACGGGCCAGACCTGGTACCGGGCCAGCCTCGGCATCAGCGGCGACAGCGTTGCCGTCGTCCGCGGGGACAGCTCGCAGGTGGAGGCAGGGCGGGTCATCGACGTCGGCGGCTCGGTGATGTGCCCCGGCTTCATCGACATGCACACCCACTCCGACCTGGTGCTGCTCTCCGGACCCAAGCATGAGGCCAAGCTGCGGCAGGGCGTGACCACTGAGGTGCTGGGCATGGACGGCCTGTCCTACGCTCCGGTGTCTCCCCCCAAGCTGGAGCAGTTGCTTCATTACTTGGCGGCGGTAAACGGCGCTCCGCCGCCGGACGTTCGCTGGAGCTCCGTCCGCGAGTTCCTGGACCTGTTCGACGGGCGGACCGCCTGCAACGTGGCCTTCATGGCTCCCCATGCCGCCATCCGCGTCGAGGCGATGGGGTGGGACGACCGGCTGCCCACGGAGCCGGAGTCGGCCCGGATGCGGGAGCTGGCGCGGGAGGCGATGCGGGACGGGGCTTTCGGCTTCTCCACCGGCCTTACCTACCCGCCCGGCGCGTTCAGCGACACCAACGAGCTGGTGTCCGTGTGCGAGGCCATCGCCGACCTGGGCGGGTTCTACATGACCCACGCCCGGTATACCTTGGGCGACCGCCTGCTCGACCCCTTCCGGGAGGCGGTGCGAGTCGGACGTCTCAGCGGAGTGCCGGTGCACATCTCTCACTACCACAACCCGGTGGACGGCATGGGCCAGCAGATGATCGACCTGGTGGACGAGGGCCGGAACAGCGGGGTGGACGTAACCTTCGACCAGTACCCATACGCCGCCGCATCCACCATCCTGCACTCGTTGCTGCCCTATTGGGTCCACGCCGGGGGGCCGGCCGCGCTGCTGGACCGCATCGGCCAGCAGGCGGTGCGCGACGAGATCGGTGATTCGGTGGAGCCGATGTGGGGCCTGACCTTGGACAGCTACATCTTCAGCAACATCGCCTCCGCCAAGAACAAGGAGTGGGAGGGACGCTCCTTGGCCGACCTGGCCCGGCACCAGGGCAAGCGCATGGTAGACGCCATCTGCGACCTGCTGATCGAAGAAAACCTGGAGGTCGCCTTCGTGGCCCGCACCGGCAACCCGGACAACATCCGCGCCATCGTGCGGCACCCGGCGCAAATGGTGGGATCCGACGGGCTGATGACCGGCGACATGCCCAACCCGCGTACCTACGGCACCTTCCCCTACGTGCTGGGCCAGCTCACCCGCGAGGAGGGACTGCTCCGGCTGGAAGACGCGGTGCGGAAGATGACGTCGATGCCGGCCCAGCGCCTCGGTCTTCAAGACCGGGGCATCCTGCGCGACGGCATGAAGGCCGACGTGGTGGTCTTCGACCCGGAGCGCGTGCGGGCCAACGCCACCTTCGATGAACCCAAGCAGTACCCCGACGGGATCTCCCACGTGCTGGTCAATGGCAAGGTGGTAATAGATAATAATGTCCATACCGGCGCCCTCCCCGGCCGGGCGCTGCGGTCGCAGTAGCTCACCCGCGAGGCGATGATGAAACCGGACAGCAGTATCAGGGCCCATATCAGGAAGGGCGAGAAATATTACGTGGCTTCCTGTCTCGAGATTGCCGTCGTTACTCAGGGTCAGACCCTAGACGAAACGGTGGCCAACCTTCAAGAGGCGGTGTGTCTCTTCCTGAAAGACGAAGACTTGGAAGTGCTGGGCGTAGTCCCAGACCCGCGTATCCTGCTGACCATGGAACTCGAATCGGTCAATGCCTAGGCTAAGGCGTTTATCATATCGTCAAGTTATCTCCATCTTCACCGAGCGCGGGTTCTATGTTGTCTCACAGCAGGGAAGCCACATTAAGTTGCGCAGGTATTCGTCCCACGGTGAGGAACAAAACCTGATGGTTCCCCGACATCGGGAAATCGACACTGGAACGCTTCGGGCAATTTACCGACAGGCAATCCGTTACATACCAGAAGAGTCGCTTCGCAGGGACTTCTACACCGACTGACCGGAGGCTCTATGGACTTTGAACCGCGCTATACCCCTGAGCAGGAAGAGTTTCGCCGCGAGGTCAACGCCTGGCTGAAGGACAACGTGCCGCCGGGCATCGTTCACCCGGCCGACCCCATCGACCTCACCTGGGAGCAATACCAGCTTCGGCGCGACCTGGGCCGCAGGCTGGGGGCCCAGGGCTGGCTCTGGCCCACCGCGCCCGCCGAATTCGGCGGCGGGGGGCTGGACGTCGATCATGCCGTGGTCATCGAGGAAGAGATCGACGCCTACGGGCTGACCAACCCGCCCTACTATGACTCCGGCGGCCGGTTGGGCGGCGCGTCCATCCTCGTCTGGGGCTCTCAGGAACAGAAGGAGTCGTTCCTGCCGCCCATCTTCACCGGCGCGGTCCGCACCTGGCAGTTGCTTTCCGAGCCTGAAGCCGGGTCGGACTTGGCCAACGTCAAGACCACTGCCATCCGCGACGGCGACGAGTACGTCATCAACGGCCAGAAGATATTCGTCGGCAGCTCGCTGGGCTGCGACTTCATGTGGACCATCACCGTCACCGACCCGGAGGCCAAGCGCCACGAGAACCTGGGCTGGTTTATGATTCCCTCCGGCCTGCCCGGAATCACCGTGCAGCCCATGGACCTGCTTATTTCCGGCGGCGAGTCGGGCGCGGGCTCCGGCGTCAAGAACACCGTCTTTTTCGACAACGTTCGCGTGCCCGCCTTCAACCTGGTGGGCGGCGAGAATGAAGGCTGGAAGGTGGCGACCACCCACCTGGAGCTGGAGCACGGCACCGGCGGGCGCGTCGGGCGGAACTGGCTGGTTGACCGGCTGTTCGAGCACTGCCGCAGCCATACCCGCCGCGGCGAGCCGATGACCAAGGACCCGGACGTGCGCGACCGGCTGGTCGACGTTTACGTGGAGGCCGAGATCGTCCGGCTGCTCAACCTGCGCAACTACTGGATGCGCCACAGCGGGGCCAACATCACCTACGAAGGCCCGCAGGCGTCGTACATGCGCAAGACCTCCGGTTTGCGAATGGCCGGGGCCATGCTCGACATACTGGGCCCGGCCGGTCTCACCTACGACCCGGAGTTGGGCGCAGCTGACGGGCATATGGAGGCCCACGCCAGGGCCGGAATCGTGGCCATCCATCCGGGCGGCACCACCGACATTCAGAAGGTGATCATGGCCCGGCGCATCGGCATCGGCCGCGAAGTCCGCGAGAAGGCGGGGGCCTTGTCCTGACGCCCTCACCCTAACCCTCTCCCAGAAGGAGAGGGAATTTTCAGGATGCCCGTTCGAGGATAGTTATGGACTTGGCGTTGACCCCGGAACAGGAGATGCTGAAGGCGGCGGCCCGCCGCTTCGTCCAGCAGGAATACCCCAAGGAAACTCTGCTCCAAATCGCCTCGCCCGATGAGACGACGCCCTTGGAGCCGTGGGGACGGCTGGCCGGCACCGGCTGGCTGGGCATCCTGATTCCCGAAGAGTACGGCGGCGAAGGCGGCTCCTTCACCGACGCCGGAGTGTTCTTCGAGGAGTTGGGCCGCGGCCCCGTGCCCGGCCCGCACCTGAGTTCCAGCGTCCTGGCCGCCTTGACCATCCTGGAAGGCGGCACCGAGCGGCAGAAGCAGGAGTGGCTGCCCCGGATCGCCAGCGGCGAAATGCGGGTCGTGCCCGCTGTCACCGAGGCCGACTATGGCTGGTACGAAGGCGATGTTCGGATGACCGCCAAGCTCGACAGCGACAACTACCGTCTCGACGGCGTGAAAGCCTACGTCTACGACGGCGGCTCCGCCTCTCACTACCTTTGCGCCGTCCGGCCCGAGAGCAGCAATGGCGTGGGGCTGGTTCTGGTGTCCGCCGATGCGCCCGGAGTTCGCTCGCGAGAGCTTGCGGGGTTCGCCTGGAATACGTCGGAGGTGCGGTTCGAGAACGTCCAGGCCGGGCCGGAGGCCGTTCTGGGGGAGTCATTCGAAGGCGGCTGGGCGGCCTTGGAGCGCGGCGTCGCCAAGGGCATCCCGGTCGTCTGCGTCTTCCAGGTTGGCGGGTGCCAGGCGGTCTACGAGCTATCGGTCGATTACAGCCGCACCCGGATACAGTTCGGCACGCCTATCGGCCGCTTCCAGCGGGTGCAGGACCAGGTCATCAACTTGGTGAACCACTTGGACGCCGCCCGGTGGACGGCCTACGAGGCGCTGTGGAAGCTGGACACGGGCCGTGACGCCGCCGACAGCATACACTTGGCCAAGGCCGTGGGCAGCGAGGGCTATTACCAAGCCTGCAACTACGCCCACGAGGTCCACGCGGGTGTCGGCAGCATGACCGAATACGGTCTCACCCTCCACACCACCGCCTCCCGCACCCTGTACCACTACCTGGGCGACCCCAGGTTCCACCGGCGCCAACTCGCCGAAACGCTGGGGCTGTAGGAATGTGGAGTGTGGGTACAGGGCGCGGGACTATGGCTTGAAGAAGAAGCTGCCCGCGCCGTAACTGTAACGGTTGATCCGGAGTGTTGATTGGGAGTCCGGGTCGGCGGCGCCTGGAGCCGCAGGTCCGGCTTTCGGCGAGTCAGTCGAAAGCCGCTGCGATTCAGGTTGGCTCCGGGCCAGCCGCGCCAGCCGGATTTCTTCGTAGGAGAATTGCCCGTCCAGTTCATCGAAAACCGGACGCAGCAGGTCGTCGCCTACGGCTTGGAACGCCGCCTCGATTTCCGCCCTCCGTTCCGGGAGCGGCAGCAGGTGCGCCCACTCGACCTCTACCCCGCTCTCGACCAGCCGCTCCAAGTGGCCCATGATGGTGTTGATGTTCAGGCCCCTGGCCTCCGCGGCCTCGTCCAGCGATGCCCCGGCGGAGATGATTCGTCCTGTCTCCTGTAAGGAGTTGCCAGCGACGCGAGGGGCTGGTTGCGCCGCGGCGGGCTGCCGGCTGCTTTGTTGGAACTCGGGCTTGCCGTGCCGGGCCACATAGCCGGCGATAACCTCCAAGAACGGCTCGGCAAACTCGCGGAGCTTGGCTTCCCCGACTCCGGAAACCCGGGCGAATTGCTCACGAGTACGCGGGGCCTTGCGGGCCATGTCCTGTAGCGACCGGTTTCCGAAGATCACGTAGGCTGGCGCTCCCCGCTCGTCTGCCATGCGTTTACGCAAGCCCGAGAGTTCGTTGAACAGCCGGGCGTCGTAGTTGGCGCGGCCAGTCGCGTTCGGAGTCGTCTCGGCCTGAGGGATGGGGCGCGCCAAGACCAGCGTGCCGCGGTCTTTCAGGAACGACCGGCCCTTGGGGGTGATGCTCAGCGTTGGGTATTGCCCGCCCGATGATTCCAGGAGGCCCTCGCCAACAATGTCTTCGATGAGGTCTCTCAGCCCGTTTTTGGATTGGTCGCTGGCGATCCCGAACACCGTCAGTTTATCGTGTCCCCGGTCCACCACCTGCTTCGTGCCGGCCCCCAGAAGCACGTTGACCACGTGGCCCGCCCCGAACCGTTCCCCGGTGCGGACGACGGCCGACAGGATTTTTTGGGCGAGCTCGGTGGCGTCGAACTCCTCTTGGGGCGACAAGCAAACGTCGCAACTGCCGCAATCTTCCTCCGTCCGGTCCTCCCCCAGATACTCCAGGATAAACTTACGCCGACAGGCGCGCAGGCTGCACAGCTTCACCACCTGGTCGAGCCGCCAGCGGGCGCGCTCCTGCTCCGCCGCGTCCTCGATCTCGTTTATGAAATAGTCCTGCTTGACCTTGTCCGCGTAGGTGTAGAACAGGACGCACTCGCTGGGCATACCATCCCGCCCGGCCCGGCCCGTCTCCTGATAGTAGCCTTCCAGGCTCTTGGGCAGGTCGTAGTGGACCACCAAGCGAATATCCGGTTTGTCGATGCCCATGCCGAAGGCGATGGTCGCCACCACGATCTGGACTTCGTCCCGGATGAACCGGTCCTGGGTGGCTCGGCGGCGCTCCGCTTCCATCCCGGCGTGGTAGGCCTCGGCCTGGAATCCGTTCTCTGAAATCGTGCCCGCCAACTCTTCCGTGCTTTTGCGGGAGAGGCAGTAGATGATGGCCGACTCTCCGCGATGCTTTTCCAGCAGGGCCAGCAGCGACGGCAGGGACTGTTTCTTGGGCTCCACTGAATAGGTGAGGTTGGGGCGGTTGAAGCTGGATACGAAGACGCCGGGTTGCCGCAGCCCCAACTGCGAGAGGATGTCGTCCCGTACCGGCCGGGTAGCCGTGGCGGTCAGGGCGATGACCGGGGCGTCGGGGCAGGACCGGCGCAGGTCTTGCAATTCGCGGTAGGCCGGGCGAAACTCGTGGCCCCATTCGGATACGCAGTGGGCCTCGTCGATGGCGACCAGGCTGACGTTCAGGCTGCTCAGAAACCGCTGGAACTCGGGCAGTGTGGCCCGCTCCGGGGCGACGTACAGTATCTTGATGCCGCCCTGCCGGACCCGTTCCTGCACCCGCTCGATCTGCGAAGCGGTGAGCGAGCTGTTGATGAAGCCGGCCGGAATGCCGTTGGCGCGGAGGCCGTCGACCTGGTCTTTCATCAGCGCGATCAGCGGGGAGACCACCAAGGTCAGCCCCGGCAGAGCCAGCGCCGGAAGCTGGTAGCAGAGGGACTTGCCCCCGCCGGTGGGCAGCAGGACGAAGCTGTCGTTGCCCGCCATCACCGAAGCGATAATTTCTTCCTGGTGCGGCAGGAAGGTGTCATAGCCGAAGTGGGTCTTCAGCAGCTCAAGCACGGGCCTATCCTATCGAGAAAGCGGTGGTCAAGACAACGGGCTGCTGACGGCAGCCCGTTGTCGGTTCTGCGAGGGTTCGGAGCCGGTTAGACGCAGGCGTCCCTCACGGCTTGGGAAATTTCGGCCAAGCGGGCGTTGTTGTTGTCGGCGGCGCGGAAGCCGTTGGTGATATAGCCGACCGCCAGCCCGGTGTCGAAGTCGGCCCAGCCGATGGAGGTGCCTGCTCCGCCGTGTCCGAAGGTGTGCAACGGCTCGCCGGTGGGAGTCCCCATCCGCACGTCGGCCAGCGCCAGCCCCAGGGAACGCTGGGCGAACAGCCCCAAGGACTGGTCGGTGCCCTCCACCTGCAAGGTTACACCCTCATCGACGGTCTCGGCCCGCAATACCCGGGCTCCGTCCAGCGTGCCCCGGCGCTCCAGCATGGCGTAGAAGCGGGCGAGGTCACCGGCGGAGGCGATGCCGTTGGCCCCCGGCGTGATGGTGTGGTGTACTTCCGGCAGGTCGAAGGTGACGGCGTAGCCGTTGGGATCGGCGTCGTCCTCCAGAAGGTGGATCCGGGAGACCCGGCCGTCGTGCTTTGGGGGCAGGTTCACATAAGTGTTGTCCATCTGGAGCGGCCCGGCCAGGTCTTCGGCCAAGAAACGGTCGAAGCTGCGGCCATCGATGCGCCGCACCAGCTCGGCGATGACCCAGCCGTAGTTGATGGGATGGTAGGCCATCACCTCGCCCGCCGCGTATTCGGGGACGGCCTGCTCCATAGCCGCCGTGACCTTGCTCCAGTCGGCCCAATCGGTGTATGGAAGCGACGCCGGGGTTTTGGGGAAGCCGCCCTGATGGCTCAGGATGTGGCGCACCGTAACCGTCCCCTTGCCGTGGGCGGCGAACTCCGGCCAGTGCTTGGCCACTGGATCGTCCCACTCCAGCCGCCCGCGCTCCTTGAGCATGTAGAGGCAGGAGGCGGCCAGCGGTTTGGTGGAGGAAAAAAGCACGAACATGGTGTTGTCGTCCACCGGCCTGCCGGTCTTGGTGTCAGCGACTCCGCCGTGGATGTCCAACACCAGGTTCCCGTAGCGGTACACCGCCAGCCCGGCGCCCGGATGCAGCCCCGCGCCGATTTGCCGGTGAAACAGCTCGGTGACTTGTTCCAGCTTCTTGGGGTCCATGGATACCGTGGATGGTGTGGTCAGAGTTGCCATATCCTGCCTCCGGCGATAGTTTGGGCTATTCTAGCATGGCGCGTTGCGAACTCTCCCCGCTAGCGGCCCTTCCAGACCGGGGCGCGCTTCTCGGCGAAGGCGGTGACGCCTTCCTTGGCGTCTTCGGTGGCCAGCACCTCGTCGCGCTTGGCTTGGGCGAAGGCGACCCTTTCCTCCAGGCCCATTTCCGAGCCCCTGATGGACGCTTCCTTGATGGCGGCCAAGGCCAGCGGCGCGTTGGCGGTTATCTTGCGGGCCATCTCTTCGGCGCGGGGCATCACATCTTCGGTGGCCACGACGTAGTTCACCAGCATCAGGTCGAGGGCCTTCCGGGCGTCGACGAACTCCCCGGTGAACAGGAACTCGAAGGCGACGTTCCTCGGCACCACCTGCGACAGAAGCGCGGGACCGCTGACCGACGAGATGCCCCGCTTGGCTTGGGGCCAGCCGAACTGGGCCTCGGTGGAGGCGATGCGGATGTCGCTGCCCAGAGCGATGCCGCAGCCTTGGGCCAGGCAGACGCCGTTGATGGCGGCGATGATCGGCTTCCAAATTTGGGACTGCACCACGTACAGGTCGCCGGTGCTGGGTCCCTCGTTGGCCCTGGCGTTGGCCATCGCCACCAGATCGTGCCCGGTCGAGAAAGCCCGCCCGCTACCGGTGACGATGGCGCAGCGCACCTCCGGGTTGTTCTTCACGTCCTGGAAGGCGTCCCACAGCAACTCCCGCATTTCGGGGTTGATGGCGTTCAGCTTCTCCGGGCGGTTGAGGGTGATGTAGGCGATGCCCTCTTTGGTTTCGTAGATGACTTCCTTCTCGGTCAACTCCAGTCCTCCGCTTCATATAATCCTAGACCCTGTGGGCTTTGTTCCGATTACGCCGCTCGCTTCCAGCGCGTCGATTTCTTCTGCGTCCAGCCCCAAGAGCCCGCCGTAAATCTCGCGGTTGTGCTGGCCGAGGGTGGGAGAGGGCCAGCGCACCTCGCCCGGCGTGGCTCTCATCTTCCAGGGCAGGCCGGGGTACTGGCGCGGCCCCACCTGCGGGTGGTCCACCGTCACGAACGTGCCCCGTTCCCGATAGTGAGGGTCTTCCAGAAGGTCCGGCCCGCGTAGCACCGGCCCGGCGGGCACTCCCGCCGCTTGCAACCGCTGGGCCAACTCGAAGGCGTCCTGTCCGCGAGTCCACTTGTTGATGATGGTGTCCAGGGCGTCTTGATTGGCCAGACGGTCGGCGACGGTGGCGAACCGGGGATCGTCGGCCAAGCCGGACAGGTCGATTTCGTGGGCCAAACTCCGCCATTCTTGCTCCGTGGTGGCGGCGATGGTTATCCAGCGGTCGTCGCCGGCGCAGGGATAGGCGTTGCACGGCGCGAACCAGGGCGAACGGTTGCCCCGGTGCTCCGTTTCCATCCCGGTCATCTGGTAGGACAGCAACTCGGCCCCCATCAAGGCGACCGACGACTCCTGCTGGGACACGTCGATGTACATGCCCTTGCCGGTGCGGCGTCGGCGGCGCAGGGCGGCCAGCAGCACGCCCGCCGCGTGTGAGCCGGTAATTGGGTCGCCGTGGTTGATGCCCGACTTCATCGGCCCGTCGCCGGGATAGCCGGTCAGGTGGGCCATCCCCGAAAGCTGCTCCTGCCCGATGCCGTAGCCCAGGTAGCCCTGCCACGGGCCGGTGTTGCCGAAGGCCGGCATCGACACGTAAATCAGGTCGGGCCGGTGCCGTCGCAACTCCTGATAGTCGTAGCCCAAACGCTCCAGGCTGCCCTGCCGGAAGTTCTCGATCAACACGTCGCTGACGGACACCAGCCCCTCGAACACCCGCCTGCCGTCGTCGCTGGTCAATTCCAGCGTAATCCCGTATTTGGACATATGCAGGCAGTTGAACCAGCCGTTGCGGTTCCACGGCTCATCGCCGGGTTCGCCGTCGGGGTAGGCTGCAATGCCCCGGGCCGGGCTGACCGGACCGCGATGGGAGTCGTAGACGCTGAGGGACTCCATCTTGATCACTTCAGCGCCCAAGTCGGCCATGAGCTTGGTGCAATAGGGACCGGCCCAGATGCGGGAAAGGTCCAGCACCCGGTAGTTCTTCAGCGGCTGCTTGCCGGAAGGGGCGGCCATCTTCATGGACTGCCGGGTGTCGAAACGCCGGATTGCCCCGTCAACTCCGTCACTCATTAGTAGCGTATCCGGCCCATTCAGCCAGCACTTCCGTCGTGTGCTCGCCCAGCACCGGCGCCCGTCGGAACACCCAGGCATCGGCGTCAGGCTCGCAGGCGATGGGCGCGCCGGGGTAGGCGAGTTCGCCGGCCGCCGGATGGTCCAGCCGCACGAAATAGTCCCGGGCCAATAGCTGCTCCATCTCCAGAATGTCTTTCATGGTGGCGACGAAGCTGAACCCCAAGCCGCTCTCTTGGCCAGCCTTGAAAATCTCCACCTTGTCGTGGTCGAAGAGCCAGGGCAGCATCAAGGCGTCGATCTCGTCCGCGTTGTCCTGGCGTCCGCGACGGGAAGCGAATCGCGGATCAGCCAACTCCTCGCGCTCCATGATGTGGGCCACCTCCGGCCAGCGGTGGTCGGGGCCGGCGATGATCCCGACGTGGCCATCCCGGCAGGGATAGATTCCCCAAGCGGCCCGGCCGTACCCCCGGTTGCCGACGCGGGTGTACTCCTGGCCGGAGTAGCTGTACTGCATCAGGGCGTTTTCCAGGATGTTGGTGGCGTACTCGGCGATGGAAACGTCGATCTGCTGGCCCTCGCCGGTCTCCTCGGCGTACATCAAGGCGGCCATGCTGGCGGCGAAGGCGTTTTGCCCCGCCCCCAACTGGGCTAGGGGCATCCCTTCTTTCAGCGGCTCCTGCTCCGGCTCGCCGGTGATGTTCATCAGTCCGCCCATGGCATAGAGGTTGATCTCGGCCGCCTTCCAGTCCCGGTGCGGCCCGGTCTGGCCGAAGTTGGAAATGGAGGTCATCACCAGTGCCGGGTTGGCCTCACGGAGCGCGGCGTAACCCAACCCCAGCCGGTCCATCGTCCGCGGAGCGAAGTTCTCCACTAAAATGTCGGCCTTGGCCGCCAACTCCAGCAGCGCCTGCCGTCCACTCCCGGTCTTGATGTCGAGGACAACGCTCCGTTTGCCGGTGTTCAGGTAAAGGTGCCAAGCGCCGTCCTCCGGCGGCTGCGCGGGCGCACCGGAGGCGAACGGCCCCAAGGCCCGCACCGGGTCTCCTCCCGGCCGCTCCACCTTCACCACGTCCGCGCCCAACCCGGCCATCAGCTTGGTGCAATAAGGCCCGGCGAAGAAATGAGTCAGGTCCAACACCCTGACTCCTTCCAAAAGACCCGGCATAAAAAGGCTCCGAAATTCCGTATCGACCCCGTAGGATTGTGGCATTGGCCGCGGGCGATTGCAAACGAGAGGGTCCAGTACCGCATGACGCACTGAAGCTGCCGGTTATAGCCTTGCCCTACGGGCTTTGGGGAATCGGCGGTAGCGCATCCTGGATCGGTAAGACTGAGATAATGGTACGCTGAGTCCGTAGACGTAGCCACATCTAAAATAACAGAATTCCGAGTCATGGAGGATTTGAGTCGGCTGACATTTGGCAATAACGTCCGGCGCATCCGGGAAGAGTCGGGACTGAGCCAAGAGATACTTGGGGCCGAGGCGAGGCTGGACAGGTCCTACATCGGTGGAATCGAAAGGGGAGAGCGTAATCCCTCCTTGTCGGTTATCTTTAACGTCGCCTTGGCATTGAAAGCCCCCCCACCGATTGTTTGATGGGATTGGTGAGAGGGCAACAATACTGGTCCCACCTAGCGGAATTACGGCTGTAGATACCAAGGATGGATTGACGATAAGGTTCAAATACGACAGGTTCGATGCAGAATATGACCTCTCTGGCGCTACACGCGGGCAATACGACGAATTGCTTGACTTAATGAGGACGGGCCTTGCTGAGGGAAGAGCGAAGTCTTATGCCGTATCACGGTCTTTCCTTCATGCTGTTCATATTTGGCCTGACGCTAACCCGTCAGACTTGTGGACGTTCTTGATCAATCGAACGTACTGTGACCGATTGAACCACCCGCGGCTAACGCCCGGCTTAATTTGGAGCAGAGTTGGAAACGGACCAGCGGCTGGGCTTTGGAACAGGTGTTAGTAGAGCATTACGGCCAGTTTCTGAGCTCGACTTTGTACATTCAACAGGCGAGGCGTGATAGCTAAGGGCATATAGCTAGTAGTCAGTCATGTTTGGAATCGAAGGGATAGAGGCGATGGAGCTTGGTTCGGGCATCCTTGGTGGTGAACCTCCAGTTGATGGTGACCCGCGCCTCGTTTCGCTCTCGCACCGAGGCTCTGACCACCCGTTGGAGCGATTCCTCGCTGGGGAGCCGCTGGTTGAGGCAGGAGCGGGACAGTACGCTGAACTCGATTTCGGCCATGTTCAACCAACTGCCGTGCTTGGGCGTGTAGTGAAACTCCAACCGCCGGGCAATCCTCCGGGCCTCCGGCGCCGGGAAAGTTTCGTACAGGGACGCCGTACGATGAGTGTTCAGGTTGTCCATGACCACCCGCACCACCGGGGTCTCCGGGTAGGCTTCGTCCACCAGCCAACGCATCTGATGGGCGAAGTCCTGCATGGTACGCCGCTGGGTCACCGCCACCTGCCGCCAGCCCGCCAATGGCTCACAGGCCAGGAACAGGTTGCGGGTTCCCTCCCGCCGGTACTCGTAGTCCTGCCGCAGCGGAAGTCCCGGCCGGGGCGGCATCGGGGGCCGGGTCTCGGCCAACAACTGGGTGGAGGTCTCGTCAAAGCAGACTACCGGCCGTTGCGGGTCATAGGGTTCGGCATAGAGGTCCAGGACATCCTCCATATGGGCCACGAAGTCGGCGCTTACCTGGGGAATGCACCACTCCTGCTTCTGCCACGGCTTAAGGACGTTTTTTTCAGGTGCAGCCGCACCGTCTCGTGGGACAGGGACGGCGCCAGCCCCAGTTCCACCACCTTCCCAGCCAGCAACCGTAGAGTCCAATGGTCATGCCCCGCCGGCGCCGGAGTGCAGGCCAAGGCGATGAGGTGGGCTTCGCCCCGGTCGTCCAGCTTCCGGTACCGGTGGGCCTGGGGCCGGTCTTGCAGCACCCCAGCTAATCCCTCCTCGGCAAAGCGGCGCTTGATGCGGAACACCGTGCCCTCGGCCACATCCAGGGCTTGGGCCACCTGGGGCGCAGACCAACCCGCATCGGTCTTCAGCAAAATCCGGGCCCGAGTAGTGACCCGGGCGGTGCTTTTACCTGCCCGAACCAGGTGTTCCAGTTGGTTCCGCTGCTCCGGTGTCAACCGGACTCCGTACTTTTCCCTGACCATATCATCACCTCACTTCAACTCGATCCAGAGTCAGGATAGCTCCTTTGGTCAATCTTTCACATTACCATCTAAATCAAGTTTGACTGACTACTAGGGCGCTTTTTGAATATCAGGTCCAAAAGGCGACATGCAAAAAGTATTGCAACGGTAAAATACAGACAACCGTATGTATCTGATGCTGCTATCCAACTTTGTACAAAGTCGAGCTGAGGGACTGCGGAATAACCATCAGAATAAGTAAGAAGTCCGAAAAATCAACTTTTCTGGGAGCCATAGACGACCCTCGGCTTGTTCCTGATAAGGCGGATGTGCTCCTTCTCTACGGCCCGGATGACTCAGAGAAATTGCTCGGAGTAATCCATGTCAAAGCCAGCATCGCGGAGAGACGGACCGACGATGTACCAATGAGTCAAGCGCTGATCGACGCGGGCTATCTTTCAGTATTCTGGACAATGGACTCCAAGAGTTTCCCTTCCGCGCACCCCATTGATCGGGGCGAATTTGGAGATGCTTCGGAAGACGGCATTAGCGACAAGCGGCGGGACTTTGAGGAACACGGCCACTTTTCGGCGTGCTTTTCTTACAATCAAAACACCGTTCCAACGCTGGACGGGAGCAATGCGCCAGCCCGTATGTTCGTATGTGATTTTACAAATCCAGATGACCGTTTCGCGCGATTTCTGATTGGTGCGCTACATCAGCGTCAAGCTCGTTAAAACGCATATTCCGGCTGGAATCGGCATCTGCTAATCGTTGTCTCGATTCCACAACTTGGTCGGGGTCGATTTCAAATCCGATGTAGGTACACCCAAGTTGTGCTGCCGCTATTCCTGTAGAGCCTGAGCCGGAGAACGGGTCCAACACTACCGGTTGAGCTACACTCTGCCCGTATGCCTCAATGCAGCGTCTAGGCAGTTCTACCGGGAATCTTGAACGATGCGGCAGCCCGCCAATAGTCTCGTTGGCGAATGTCCAGACGCTTGGTACAGGAGGTGCACTGCGGAAGGAGTGTCGTTCATGCCGAGCCAATAGGAAAATGGACTCGTGCTTTCTATGGGGACGCCGACAGCGCCCTTCAGGCATAGCATTCTTTTTCGACCATATTACCTCCCCGCGAAACAGATACCCGCAGTCTACGAGCGCAATAAGAAGTCTCTGCGGCAGCATTAGGAGATTGCCGTATTTGAGCCATTCTGCGCCATCGTCGATAAACGCCCGGCGCTTGAATCGCGGTTTCGTGTATGCAGAGTTTTCGGGGCTAAAACCATTGTTGTCCGGACCCAATGAACTGTACTTGTAGTCCTTGTGCCCCCAATTGACTGGCGTATTATAGGCGTCCCCCAAATTGATCCATACGATGCCGTTCAATTTCAGCTTGGGAAGAATGGCCATGAACACTGATTGCAAAAATGCAACGTAATCTCTGGGGTCATCTTCGGTCCCGTTGCCTAATGATTGCCGTTGTCCCCAATACGGCGGACTGGTCATTACCACGTCAATACTGTCGTTCGGAAGTTGCGGGATTAGCTTCAGGCAATCCCCCTCATAAATTCCGGGCTTATCGATGCAGATCTGCCGCGGTGGGACGACGGTCATAATCATCACCCAATTTGAGTCATTACCAAGGTACGCACTTGATGATTATGGGAACCTGGCGGCGGTTGTCAATGAGCTAATGTCAGAGCTCGACAATAGATTTGCGCCAAACAGAAATCCGAAGAGCAATGCGGCACGGCTGTAGAGGATTGGTGTTTATGATACTCTTCTGCCATAGTGCCCCGCTTAGGTCACGGACTCAATGCAAGTCGTCTCGTCGAAGTTAGGCGCATATTGGGAGTTTTGCCGATGGAACGCCCCGTTTTCCAGCCTGTGGGCACCCCGGTGGACCAATTGGACACCCCGGCCTTCGTGGTCGACCTGGACTTGATGGAGCGGAACATCCGCACCTATCAGGGCTATTTTCTAGCCGCGAGCGCCAAAGTGCGGCCGGTGGTTACCAGCCATCTGTCCCCCCAAATCGCCCGCCGCCAACTGGTTGCCGGTGGGACCGTGGACGGCGTGGCGGTGACCACCGTCGGCGAGGCCGAGGTGTTCGCCAACGCCAGCTTCGACGACATTCTGTTGGCCAACCAGGTTGTGTCCGCGTCGAAGATTCGCCGCTTGTGCGCCCTCTCCGCTCAAGCCCGGATTACGGTCGCAGTGGACAGCCCGGACAATGTCGCCCAGCTTTCCCAAGCCGCGAGTGCGAGCGGCGTGCAGTTGGGTGTCTTGGTGGAAATCGAGGCAGGCATGGGCCGTTGCGGGGTTGCGCCGGACGGCAATGCGGTAAACCTGGCTAAAGCAGTAAACGACGCGCCAGGGCTGCGCTTTGACGGAATCATGGCCACGGTGCCCGGCCCCAAGGGCGACGACCCGGCCACTCATGCCGGGCAAACCCGGCAAAACCTGCAAGTTGCCGTCGATGCCAAAGACCTGATGGAAAGCGCGGGGTTGTCCGTCCCCGTGGTAAGCGTCGGCGGGGCGCACTGCTATGCCGCGGCGGGAGAGTTGCCCGGAGTCACCGAGGTGCGCGCGGGACGCTATCCGCTGATGGACGTTCGGCTCCAGGACTACCTGCCCGAACTTTCTCTGGCCGCCTCGGTGCTGGCCACCGTCATCAGTCACCCGGTCGACGGACTGGCCGTGCTGGACGCCGGGCACAAGGCCACCGGGCCCGATCAGGGCTTGCCGGTGCTGGCTGGCGCCGAGAGCGCAAGAGCCACCCGTTTCAGCGCAGAGCACGGAATCGTTGAGCTGGATGGTGAGGCGAACCGCGCCTATGGTCCGGGAGAGAAGGCCCGCCTCTACCCCTACGAACTGGGGACCTGCATCAACCAGTACGACTATATCCGGGCCGTCCGCAACGGCAAGCTGGAAGGCTTCTGGCCCCTGTCCGCCCGCGGCCGTTTCGCCTAGCTTCGTCTGCCATCGACTGGCCACCCACCCGCCAACTCGAATGTAAGGAGTCCATGATGGACGAGTATTACCGCCCCCTGCCCGGCACTCCGATGGAGGAGTTGGACACCCCCTGCCTGGTCTTGGACCTGGACGCGCTGGACCACAACATGGACGTGATCGCCGACTACTACGCCGACCGGCCCAGCAAGCTGCGCGGTCACAGCAAGAACCACAAGACCCCCGCCATCGCCTTGCGCCAGATACGGCGCGGCGGCACGGTGGGCGGTGTCTGCGCCGCCAAGGTTTCCGAGGCCGAGGTGATGGTCCACGGTGGCGTGCCCAGCGTGTTCATTACCAGCGAGGTGGTGGGCGACCTGAAGATTCAGCGGCTCTGCGCCCTGGCGGGCCAGGCCGAGGTCATGGTCGCTTGCGACAGCACCGATAACGCTAGCGAGCTATCCAGGGTCGCGCAGGACCGGGGCGTGGACCTCGGCGTGGTGATCGAGTTGGAAACCGGGCTGAGAAGGTGCGGGGTCCAAGACATCGAGCAGGGTGTGGCCCTCGCCCAAGAGATCAGCGGTATGCCGGGGCTGAGCTTCCGCGGCATTATGAGCCATCAGGTCATTCCCGCCATGCCCGACCGGGAAGACCGCGTGACCGAGGGCAACCGGGTGATCAAGGGCGTGATCGATCTCAAGGACGCCATCGTCGACGCCGGAATCCCTGTTGAAGTGGTATCGACGGGCGAGACGTGGAGCTACGACGTCGCCGGGGAAATTCCCGGCGTGACGGAGGTCCAGGGCGGCAGCTACCTGCTGATGGAGACCCACTACAGCTACATGACCGAGTTCAGCTACGCCGCCAAGGTGCTGACCACGATCATCAGCGCCCCCCGACCGGGCGTGGCCATCGGCGACGCCGGGGTGCGCTGCGTGGGCGCACTGCGCGGAATGCCCGAAGTCTGGGACCGCCCCGGCGTGACCGTGAAATCAATGGACAGCGACCACGCGGTCTTTGACCTGGCCGACGGCGCAACGCTCCGCGTGGGCGATCAGGTGCTGCTGGTCCCGGCCCAGCAGGACGCCATGGTCAGCCGCTGGGACCGCTTCGTCGGCCTGCGGAACGGCAAAGTGGAAGCCGTCTGGGACATCCAGGCGCGGGGCTGCCACAGTTAGGGGGCGAGATATGCCCGAGATTAAACGAATTGGAATTGAGGGTTTCCGGCGGCTGCGCGAAGTCGACATCGAAATGCGGCCCATGATGGCCCTGATTGGTGCCAACGGAGTCGGCAAGACTTCGTTTATGGACGCATTATCATTGCTTGCGGCCTCGGCAAAGGGTTCGTTGAATCAGCGTCTAAGCGATTTGGGCGGTGTTGCGGACGTGATCACGCGAGATCTATCGTCAGAGATTGTCCTGCGGGCTGAGATGGATGTTCAGTATTATGAGCCTCTTCAATACGATCTCCGTGTGGCACCTCAAGGACAGGGATACACGATACCCGAGGAGACACTTACTCAGGCTAGGGACGGCTTTCCTGAGCCTTTCAAATACATTGAATCGCTGTATGGCGTCATTCATTACTACGACACCGACAGACGTGGGCTCGTCAGACCGAATTGGGAGCATGATTCTCTGGAATCATCGTTGTCTCAGGTGCCCAAGATGTATCAACAGCCTGAGGAATTGAGGCGGACCCTGAGCTCGGTCACGCAATATCATGTTCTCGATGTAGGCCAACGCGCTCCGGTCAAACTTCCCCAACAGTTGAGGCCGGCGGTACTGCCTGGGCAGAACGGCGAGGACTTAGCCCCGTTCCTTTACAATCTTCGTGAAACCAATCACGGGAAATATGAGGCAGTAGAGGATTCGTTAAGAGCGGCCTTCCCCGGATTCGAATCTCTCAACTTTCCAATTGTCGCCGCCGGGATGATTGCGATGACCTGGAAAGAAAAGGCATTCAGGAACCCCTTCTATATGCACCAACTTTCGGAGGGCACCCTCCGCTTTCTCTGGCTGGTTTCCCTGTTGCAGAGCCCGAGCTTATCAACTATCACCATGATTGATGAGCCAGAGGTGAGTATGCACCCTGAATTGCTCGCTATCCTTTCTGACCTGATGCGCGAGGCGTCGAACCGGACACAAATCATAGTCGCCACTCACTCAGATCGGCTGGTCCGATTCTTGGAACCAAAAGAAATCATAGTCATGGAGATTGCTGAAGATGGGGGAGCACGTATGTCATGGGCGGATTCCCTAGAGCTTGAAGCCTGGTTGGCGGAGTATAGCCTGGATGAAGTCTGGCAGATGGGTTTGATGGGTGGTAGGGCGTGAAGATTAGCCTGATAGTTGAAGGCAATACAGAGAAGGTTTTTATTCCCAAGCTGAGGGAATATTTGCAGCCATTCCTTCCAGGACACATGCCTAACCTCCATTCTGTGCCACAGGGGGGGAGAATTCCCACAAGAGATAAGCTTGACAGGCTGGTGAACAATCTCCTGCGCTTAGGAAAGGACCGTGCTGACCACGTAATCGCGTTAACTGACGTTTACCCCGATTACATAAATGCGGCGGATGCCAAAGCAAAGATGCGGCAGTGGGTCGGCAATGAGCCAAGATTTCATCCCCACGCAGCGCAGTTCGAGTTTGAAGCCTGGCTTTTACCTTATTGGCATAGAATCCAAGAAATATCAGAGGGCAATCAATCGTCTCCGGGGGGCGATCCTGAAAAAGTTAATCACAACAACCCTCCATCACATCGTATCAAGCAAGCATTGCGCCAAGGCCGGGGACGCTATGATTACGTGAAACCACGCGATGCCGGGCGGATTTTGCGAGATATGGATTTGTCATTGGCAGTCAGTCACTGTGCCGAGTTAAAAGCCTTGGTGAACTCAATCATGGAAATTTGCGGCGGAGAAATAGTCCCATGAATGAGACGTCGTTCGCTCAAGCCGCCAGAACGCTCTCCACCGCTGAATTAGATATGCCCCCTATTCCGGGACCGGCCCGAACTCGCTGGTCTTCATCAGGTAGGTGAACTGGGAGTCCACCAGGCCGCGGGCCCTCGGGATGTACATGCCGCCCCATTCCGGGTCGGCGGCCACGGCGGCCTTGGCCTCGGTCATGTGCTTCACGTTGTCGAAGGCCCAGATGTGCACCACCTGGTTCAGGTCGCCCAAGTCGCTGAAGAACCAGCCGGCCAGCTTCACCCCGTGCCTCTGGCGGATGGGCAGTCCCACTTCCTCCACTGCCGAGCGGTACGCGGCCGTAGAGCCGGGGGTCAAGGTGTACTGCCGGAAGTCGAACACCATGTCGGTCTTCTTGCTGAAGGCGGCAGTCCCTTCCTCGGGGATGTCGCCGACCACCGGGTACTTGGGCGCGAAGTCAGGGGACTGCATCAGCCAGGTCTTTTGAGATTCCACCAAGGGTTGGGCGCGCGGCACGTACTTCCCGGTCCAGTCGGGGTCGGCGTACACCGCTGCTTTGGCCTCGTTCAGGTGGTCTATGTCATTGTAGCCCCAGATATGCACCACCTGGTTCAGGGCCCCAATGTCGCTCCAGTACCAGCCCGACAGGGTGACCCCGTGGCGCTGCCGGATGGGCAGCCCGACTTCTTTGACCCCGGCCCGGTAGTCGGGGGTTGCGCCCGGTTTGAGGGTGTACATCCTGAAATCGTAGATCATCGCTATCCTCCGGTATGCCTCTCGATGAATTCACCGGCCTGAGCCAGGGCTTCCCAGCCCTCCGGGAGCATTGGCGCGAAGAGTTGCCAAACGTGAATCATGTCCTCCCAGACGTCCAACCGCACATCCACGCCCGCCGCCCGCGTCCTGTCGGCCAGGCGCGTGGAATCGTCCAGCAGCGTCTCAGCCGAACCCACCTGGATTAACGTTGGCGGTAGGCCCTGCAGGTCGGCGTACAGCGGCGCGGCCAGCGGAGCTCTGGGATTGCAGCCGTCCAGATAGACTTCAGCCATGAAACTCAAGCCCTCCCTCTGGACCATCGGGTCTATTTCGGCGTTGGCGTCCATCGACTCGCCCACGCCCTCCAGGTCCACCCACGGCGAGAAGCAGACCGCCGCTCCGGGCATGGGGAGGCCCAGGTAGCGCAACTGCACCATCACCGACACGGTCAGTCCGCCCCCGGCAGAATCTCCGGCCACGGCGATCTTGGCCGCGTCGTAACCCTCGGCCAATAGCCACCGGTAGGCCGCCACCGCATCCTCGACTGGGGCCGGGAAAGGGTGTTCCGGGGCGAGGCGGTACTCCAGCCCCAGCACCCGCGCACCCGACGCCTGTGAAAGACCGGCCATCAGCACCCGGTGAGTGCGCACGGAGCCGATAATATAGCCGCCCCCGTGTAGGTAAAGGACGGCCCGGTCCGCCGCCGAACCTTCGGCCGACACCCATTCCGCAGGCACGCCGCCCGCGTTGACTCGCTCGAAGCTGGCGGCGTCCTCAAAAGAGAAGTTGTCGGTGAGCTGCTCCAGCGAACGGCGGAAGCCCTCTATGGTGCCCTGGGAGTCGTCGTAGTCACCCAACTCGGAAGCGAGGGCAATCACCTGGTCCAATTCGGGTGTGTGGGCCATAGCTCACTCCTCCAGCATTCGCTTGAGCGTTCGGGCGCTGCTGTGGGGCGCGGACAGCACCGGCACCGGGGATACGCTCCGCAGGTGTTCCAGCGCCGAAGCGAAGGAAAACTGACTGAGCAGCACCACGTCCACCTCCGGCGCCAAGACTAGAACCTCTTCCTCCAGCCGTCGCTCGAAGCCTGGTTGTCCCTCGGCCCGCAGCACCGCAATCAGGTCCTCGGCGAGGCGTGGCACTATGGTGATTACCTTTCCAGCCTCGCGCGCCGCCTCATTCAGGTAGTATTCCGAGTCCCGCATAGTGGCCGAGTTGGATGCGATGACTCCGATTCTGGAACCGCCATCCACTGCCTCTTGCATAACCGGCCCGTAGGACGAAACCAACGGTACGTCCACCAGGTCGCGGGCGCTGTCCACCACCGGCGCGTAGACCGAGCAGGCAAGGCCGATGGCGTTGGCTTCGTGGTCCTGGGAATAGCAAATGAGGTCGCTCATACGGCGGCGGAGGTTGGGAGTGATCGCATCCTCGAAGTCGAGCAGAAGCCCCTCGTCGAGCAGGTTCACCACCTCGGCCTCCGGGAATTCTTCCTGAAAAGCCAAACGCACCGGCGGGATGGACTCGGCTAGGGCGTGAATCATCACGACGCGCATTCCAATACTCCCGGTATGATTCACCGCAGAGAGAACAGAGACCACAGAGATTTCAATTTTTTCTCCGTGCTCTCCGTGTTCTCTGCGGCGAAAAATCAGTTGAGAATTCCGATTACTTCACCCTCGGCGGTTACGTCCATGTCCAGGGCGCGGGGGCGAGTGGGCAGGCCGGGCAGCGTTTCGATGCGCCCGGCCAAGGCGTAAAGAAAGCCTGCACCCACCGAGGCCCGGATGTCGTTGATGGGGAAGGTGTACCCTTGGGGCCGGTTGCGCAGGGCGGGGTCGTGGGATATGGACAGGTGAGTCTTGGCTATGCAGACCGGCAGGTTACCCCATCCTTGGGACTCGAAGTAGCGCAACTGCCGCCGGGCCTCGGCCGACCAACTGACGTCGGCCGCGCCGTAGACCTTCTGCGCCAGCGCCAGCACCTTGTCTTGGGCCGACGCTTCCAGCGGGTAAGCGTAGGTGATCTCGCTGTCCAATTCCGCGGCCTCCACCACCACTTGGGCCAGCCCTTCGGCACCCGCGCCGCCCTGGGCGTAGCCGTCGCACTCCACAGCGGCAGTGGCTCCGGCTTCTATAGCAATCTGACGGACGGCGTCCAACTCCTCGGCGCTGTCGGAGGCGAAACGGTTGATGGCCACCACCACGGGGAGGCCGAAACTCTTGACGATGCCCACGTGATGAGCCAGGTTCGGCCCGCCGGCGAACACCCCCTCGACGTTGGGCTGGTCCAAGTCGCGCCGCCGCGCCCCGCCGTGCCACTTGAGCGCCCGGGCCGAGGCCACCAGCACCGCTGCGCTGGGCGGCACTCCGCTCTGTCTGGTCTTGATGTGCATGAACTTCTCGAAGCCCAGGTCGGAGGCGAACCCGGCCTCGGTGACGACATAATCGGCGTAGCCCAAGGCCAGTTTGTCGGCCAGGATTGAACTGCAACCGTGGGCGATGTTGCCGAAGGGCCCGGCGTGGACCACGGCCGGCTGCCCCTCGGTGGTCTGCACCAGGTTGGGCATGACCGTTTGGTGCAGTAGGGTCATCAGCGCGCCTGCGACGCCAAGCTGGGCCACGCTCACCGGCTCCCCGCCCCTGGTGACCCCAACCACGATGCGGGAGACTCGCTCCCGCAGGTCGTCTGGCCCGTCGGCCAAGGCCAGGATTGCCATAATTTCGGAAGCGGAAACGATGTCGAAGCGGGCCTCGCGCAGGGGGCCGTAGCCGCTGCCGCCCACGCCCGCCACCACCTGCCGCAGGCCGCGGTCGGAGGCGTCGGTGACCCGTGTCCAGTGGATGCCGGTGGCGTCGAAATCGGGCACGGCGTTGCGGAACACCGCGTTGTCCACCAGCGCGGCCAGCAGGTTGTGGGCCGAGGCGACGGCGTGGGCGTCACCGGTGAAATGGATGTTGATCTCGTCCTCAGGGATTATCCGCGCCTTGCCGCCGCCGGTGCCGCCGCCCTTGATGCCGAAAATGGGGCCCAGCGTCGGCTCGCGCAGGTTCACCGCCACCTTGTGGCCCAGCCGTCCCATGCCCTGGGTCAAGCCGATGGCGGTGGTGGTCTTGCCCTCACCGGCGGGGGTGGGGGTGATGCCGGTTACGACGATCAGCTTGCCCTGGGCGTCGTCGCCGCCGCCGCGCAGGGCGTCCAGCGAAATCTTAGCCTTGTAACGCCCGTAGGGGAGGACGTGTTCGCTGTCGATTCCCAGATCGTCGGCAATCTTGGTGATGGTTTCCACGTCTTATTCT
This sequence comes from Dehalococcoidia bacterium, assembly GCA_965197575.1. Taxonomy (GTDB): domain Bacteria; phylum Chloroflexota; class Dehalococcoidia; order Lucifugimonadales; family UBA3495; genus VXOI01. Next base: position 1,578,896 of record OZ240214.1, on the reverse strand, counting down.
CCGCTTGACCGCCGTCCCGGCGAAGACCGGAACCAAGGGAACCTTAGCTACCGGCTAGCTCGGTCTCCAGGCGGTCGATGTCCTGTTCGCTCAGGTTGAAGTACTTGGCGTCCGGGTGGTGGAAGACCAGGGCCGACACCGACGACTCGGGGTCCATCATGTAGCCTTCGGTGAGTTCCACGTCCAGATGGGTCGAGACCTCCAGTAGCCGGAACAGTTGCTCCTGGTCCTCCAGGCGGGGACAGGCCGGGTAGCCGAAGGAGAACCGCCGCCCCCGGTACTGGGTGCGGAACAGGTCGTAAGGCGTAATGCCGGCGGGGTCGCCAAAGCCCCACATCTGCCGGAGCTGCTGGTGTAGCAGTTCAGCGAATCCTTCGGCGCTCTCCAACGCCAAGGCTTGCAGGATGTGGGCGTTCAGGAATTGGCCCTCGGCCATCCACTGCTCCGCCAAGCGCCGCACTCCCGGCCCAACGGTGGTGACGAACATACCGGCGTAGTCCATTCCCTCCAGCCCGCCTGCGGGGGAGGACGGTCCCGGCAGAATGTAATCGGACAGGCACAGCCCGTCCCGCTGCGACTGGCGTCCGAAGTAGAAGCTCTCCAACACTCTGGAGCCGTCGGCGGAATAGATTAGGAGCCGCTGGCCGTCGGAGCGGCAGGGGAAAAACTTGAACACGGCTGAGGCGGCAACGTCGCTCCGTGCCAGCACCAGGTCCTCCACCCGCCGCACCGAGTCCCGGAGGTCAACGGCGGCTTGGTGTCCGGCGGCCAGGTCGTCGGCGAACCGGCCTTGGTAGCCAAGGTGCCGCACGTATAGCATTTGGGGATTGATGTAATCAAATATCTCTTCCAAGTCGTAGTCGCTGATTACGTGCAGCCGCAGGTCGGGGGGGTTGGGGACCGGGAAGTCGTGGCGCACTTGGGCCGGAGGCACGTCCTCGCGGGCATCCCCGCCGCTGGCGCGGGCCGCGTCGTCCTTCAGCATCGCCGCAGTCTCGGCCTCCAGCGAGGCGGCCAACTGCACCCGCTCGTCGGCCTCCTGAATGGTGTTGGCCAAGGCCAGCCCGGTCATGGCGTCGGGAGCGTAGGCCACCATCCCGCCGTATTCCGGGGCGATTCGCAGGCGCGTGAAGCGGTTGGACAAGGCAGCCCCGCCCACCAACACCGGAACGGCCACCCCGTCCTGGCGGAAGTCGCGTACCGTCTCCACCATCATCTGAGCCGACTTCACCAGCAACCCCGACAGTCCAATGATGTCGGGCTGGTGCAGGTGGAACGCCTCGATTAGCTCTTGGGGAGGGACCTTGATGCCCAGGTTGATGACTTGGTAGCCGTTGTTGGACAGGATGATCTCCACCAGATTCTTGCCGATGTCGTGGACGTCGCCCTTGACCGTCGCCAGCACGATCCGGCCCTTGATGGAGCTTTCGAGCCGTTCCATATAAGGCTCTAGGCGGGTCACTGAGAATTTCATGGACTCCGCCGACTGGAGCACTTCGGCCACGATTAGCTGGTTGGCGTTGAACTGGCGGCCGACCTCGGCCATGCCGTCCATCAGGGGGCCGTTGATGATCTCCAGCGGCGTCCGGTCCTGTAGCGCCTCGTCTAAATCTGCGGCCAAGCCCTCCTTGGTGCCTTCGATGATAGCCAGGGCCAAGCGCTCGTCCAAGGGCAGGTTCCGGCGTTCTTCGTTAGTGGCGGACGGGGCCTTTTCCCGGAAGTGGGCGGCGAAAGCGGCCACCGGGTCCTCGCCGCTGTACCAGATCAGGTCTTCGGCCAGCTTGCGCTCCTCCTCCGGGATGGAGGCATAGCGCATCATGGCCTCGGAGTTGACGATGGCCATGTCCAGCCCGGCCTGCACGCAGTGGTACAGGAACACCGAGTTGAGCACTTCGCGCCCCGCCGCCGGGAGGCCGAAGGAGACGTTGGAGATGCCGAGGATGGTCTTGGCCCGGGGCAGCGCCTCTTTGATGAGGCGGACGCCCTCGACCGTCTCCGCGCCGGAGCCGATGTAGTTGACGTCGCCCGTGCCCACCGGAAACACCAGCGGGTCGAAGATGAGGTCTTCCTCGGGTATGCCGTAGTTCTCGGTCAGGAGCTTGGCCGAGCGCAGGGCCACCTCCAACTTTCGTTCGCGGGTGACGGCCTGGGCTTGCTGCTTGTCGTCGTCGATGCAGCCGACCACCAGCGCGGCCCCGTAGCGGCGGGCCAAGGGACACACCGCTTTGAAGCGGGCCTCGCCGTCTTCCAGGTTCACCGAGTTGATGATGGACTTGCCTTGCAGCCGCTTCAGCGCCAGCTCGATAACTGCGGAGTCGGTCGAGTCGACCATTATGGGCGTCTTGATCTTCTTGGTCACCAGGTCCAGGAACATCTCCATGTCGGCGGCTTCGTCCCGGTCCGGGTCCTGCAAGCAAACGTCCAATACGTGCGCGCCGTTGCGGGCCTGACGCCTCCCGATTTCGGCCGCTTCCTCGAATGCGCCCTCGTTGATCAAGCGACGGAAGCGGCGGCTGCCCAGCACGTTGGTCCGCTCGCCGACAATGGCCGGGCGCACCTGGTCGTCGATCAAAAGAGCGTCGATGCCGGAGACCCGCGTTTCGGGCGAATCCACCGGCGTCCGGGGTGGCTTGCCTTGAGTCATCCGGGCCAGCAACTCGATGTGGCCGTTCACCGTGCCGCAGCAGCCGCCGACGACGTTCACCCATCCAGAGTCTACAAACCGGCCCAGCGTTTCGGCCATGGCCTCGGGTGACTCGTTGTACCTGCCGTTCTCGTCGGGCATCCCGGCGTTGGGCACCGAGGCGACCGGGAACCGGGAGATGGCGGCCAGCGTGCGCACGTGGTCGGTCATAAATTGGGGGCCGGTGGCGCAGTTGATCCCGATCCACAGCAGGTCCCGGTGGGCCAGCGAGACGTACAGCGCCTCCACGTCCTGCCCGGCCAGCAGCGTCCCCATGGGTTCCACGGTGCCCTGCACCGCAACCGGGACTTCGAGCCCCAGTTCGGCAAAGGCGCGGTCGATGCCTTCAAGGCCGGCTTTGATGTTGAGCGTGTCCTGCCCGGTTTCCAGCAGCAGGATGTCCACGCCGCCTTCCATGAGTCCGGCCGCCTGAACATGGTAGCTGTCGGCCAATTCTTCGAATGTGATGCCGCCCGTGACTGAGATGGTCTTGGTGGTCGGCCCCATCGAACCGGCGACGAACCGGGGCTTCTCCGGTGTCGAGGCAGACTCAGCCGCCTGCCGGGCCAGCGATGCCGCCACGCGGTTGAGGCGGCGAGCTTCGTGGGCCAGTCCATACTCGGCCAGCACAACGGAGGTGGAGCCGAAGGTGTTGGTCTCGATGATGTCGGCCCCGGCATCCAGATGTCCTTGGTGTATGTCACGGATAACGTCGGGCCGGGTGAGAACCAGGTGCTCATTGCAGCCCTCGTAGTCCAAGCCGCCGAAGTCGTCGGGACCCAGGTCGCGGGCCTGTATCGCCGTGCCCATCGCGCCGTCCAACACCAGGATGCGCTCGGCCAGCGCGGATTTCAGGGCTTCTATGCGTTCGGAATTGTCCATGTTATTCAGCCATTAAGTAAATCTGCGCACTGTCCTGACAGGCAGGCCCTAGCGCGGGTTCCGGCGGCGGGAAAAAGCTAATCGATGAAGTGGGCCGACTTTAGAAGGAGCCTCTGCTGCCGCAGCCGCTCCAACACTTCCAGCTTGCGCTTAAAGCTCATCCGCTCCTGGCGGCGATGCCACTTCTCCTTCTCGCGGAACGCTTGTTCCCCGTAGGTTTTGGAGTCTGGCGGCAAGGGTTTCTTCGGCATCGTCAAACCTTTCAGACAGCTCTCTTAACTGCTCCGAGTCCGCATCTCTCAAAAGGCGTCGAATGCGAAACTGGTCTTGTTCCCGATTAGCAAGAAGAGCTAGTAAAATTAGATGCTCCGGTGTTGCGACCTTGGCTCTTAGATTGCCGATACGAACCTTGCGGGCGTTTTCCAGAGTATCCCGATAGAGCGGCATTAGGGTGGAGGGAAATACTTGCACCGGAACCCCGCCCAGGACATGGTGCATCCCTTCCTGTCCTTCTGAGTGCTCGGCAATAAGGCCGAACGTATGCAGGTACTCCTCATCAGTGTCCACCAAGACTATCACGTCTAGGTCAGCAGTGGACATCGGCTCCATATAGGCAGTGGCTGCGACAGCGCCGATTATCGCATAATCCCTTATGACCCGGCGCTGCTTCAGCACGTTCAGGGTGTGCAGGGCGTCAGTAAATGCCACGAGGTTTCTCCGGCTTACACTCCGAACCAGGCGTTGAGGTCGTCGCGGTTTTGCGCCAGCCAGTTGATGTTCAGGCGCATCCGCTCCAAGGCTTGGCGGATGGTGCGCTCGGCGGCCGGGGCGGGGTGGTCAGCGAAGAACCGCTCCACATCCTCCATCTTTTCCTCAGTGCTGAAGCTGCTGCAAATGGAAACCAGGCGCATGAGGCCGAATCCGCCCGAGCCGTAGCGCCGGTCGAATTCCGCCCAGTTGTCCTTGACGAACTCCCAGGCCGGTTCGCGGCCAGTGACGTTGGCGGCCACTCCGCCCACCACGGAGATGGTGTCTTGGGAGCGCACTCGTGACGACAACGACCGCTCCAGCGTCTCGTTCAGCAGCCCCACGTCCTTGAAGCGGGTCAAGGCCAGCAGCAACCGGATCTTCTCCTCCTGCAAGTCGGTCTGCCCCTCCAGTTCCCAGAGCCGGTCGTAGGTGGAGCGGTCCCCGGCCTGTGCGGCCAAGCTAAAGACGACCCCCCGCAGGTCGGGGTGGACCGATTCATGGTCGGCCAGGTAGCGGTGGAAATGGTCGGTGGCCTGTTGCAGCACTTCCCGGTCTTCGTAGCTCCCCGCTTGGCCCAGCACCGTGGTGCGGAGCAGCGCGTCGAGGTGCCCGTCTCCCGGCCGAGGCTCCCACCCGGCCCGGCGCGCGGCCGGCCCGAATAGCTCGCGGGCGAAGCTCTGGTACGAAGAATGCACCGGCTCCCCCGCGATCAACTGCTCGATGTCCCGTAGATTGGAGGCCAGATCGCTCCACACCGAGGCGTCGGTCTCGCCGGCGTAGGAGCCAGCCAACTCCAGAAATTGGGTGATGGGCAGCAGCCCGGCGCGGGACAGCGCGTAGGCGTCGTTCTGGATGCCCAGCCGGTCAGTGGCGGGGAGGTCCAGGGAACTGATGGCGGGAGCCAGACGCCGCCGGTCATCATCGGCATAGTTCACCCGGTAGAAGCCGGTCTGGCCGGAGTTCACCTTGAACCAGCCGCCGACGGCCGGCATCTCCAACTGCGTCTCGCGCCCTTCCATGACCGTGGCCGCCGAGGCCGCACCGCCGGAGTTGACGGTCACCGGCACCTGCCAGACCTCCGGGTCGGAGCCTCCGTCGCCCAGCAGCCGGTCGTAGACGAACCGCTCTTGCGACATGGATAGCCGAAGGTGCTCATCGGCCCGCTCGGCCTCGACCTGCAACACCGGATAGCCCATCTGCTTGACCCAAGAGTCCATGATGGCCGTTACCGGCTGGCCGGACTCCTCTTCCAACGCCGACCACAGGTCTTGGGTGCGGGCGTTGGCGTACATGTTGTTGGACAGGTAACGGTTCAGCCCTTGACGGAAGGTCTCCGGCCCCAAGAATTGCTCCAGCATACGAATGACCGACGCTCCCTTGCTGTAGCTGATGGCGTCGAAAAGCTGGCTGACCTCGGCGGGGTTCTTGACCTCTTGCTCGATGGGATGGGAGTTCTTGAGGCCGTCGAGGCTGAGGGCCCGGTTGGTGTCCATGTTGACGAACTGGGTCCACATTTCCCAGTCGGGGAACAGCCAGTCCACCGCCTTGGTGCCCATCCAGGAGGCGAAGCTCTCGTTCAGCCAAAGGTCATCCCACCACTCCATGGTCACCAGGTCGCCAAACCACATGTGGGCCATCTCGTGGGCCACGACTTCGGCGACCCTTTGGCGGGTGCCGGCCGATGAGTTCTCCGGGTCCACCAGCAGCGCGGTTTCCCGGTAGGTGATGGCGCCCCAGTTCTCCATCGCGCCCGCCGCGAAGTCCGGGATGGCGAGGTGGTCCAGCTTGGGCAGTGGATAGGGAATCCCGAAATAGTCGTTGAAATAGCCCAACAGCTTCACCGAAGTGTCCAGGGCGAACTGGGCCTGATTCTCCTTGCCAGGCGTCGTCCAGATGCCCACCCTGGTGCCGTCGGCGGCGTCGGCTTGGACCGAGACCAGATCGCCCACGATGAACGCCAGCAGGTAGGTGGACATAATCGGAGTCTCGGCAAACCGCACCGACCTGAGTCCCGGGCCGGGAGTGGTCTCCTCAACCGCCGGGGTGTTGGAAACGGCCTGAAACTCATCGGCGAACACCAGAGTCACGTCGAAGCTGGCCTTCTGGGCCGGCTCGTCCCAGCAGGGGAAGGCCCGGCGGGCGTCGGTGGGCTCGAACTGCGTGGTGGCCAAGCAACGGGTCTGGCCGTCCTGCGAAACGTACTCCGAGCGGTAGAACCCCAGCAGCTTGTCGTTAAGCGCGCCGGTAAACGAAATGTCCAGTTGGGCCGGCCCCGGCGGCAGGTCACGTCCGAATTCCAGAGTCGCCGTCTCGTTTTCGGAGTCGAGTGATATGGTCGCGGAGGCGACGGTCGAACCGTTCACGTTGACCGACGCGCCGCCGATCTCGAGATCTATGGCGTTCAGGACGATGCTGGAAGTGGGTTCCAGGACTTCGATGTCTACGGTCTGGTCGCCGGAGAATGTGAAGGCGTCGAGATCGGGCTGCAAGCGCAGGCGGTACCTTCTGGGCCTAACGTTCTGCGGCAGTATCACGGCGTCGGTAGATGGCATAAAGCAATCCCCTTGCGGAAAGTAGCTGGCGATGGGCCACCTAAGATTCTATCACGGATCGAGCGGAAGGCTTGCCGGTTCGAGCCTTCTTGGGCGGGCTATGTACGCGGCAGCCAGTTTAGCGTCCTCTCAAGGTTGGAGAGATATTCGGCAAAGGCGCTGTGTCCCGTTGGCGTCGCCCGTACCCAGGTGCGCGGCTTGGAGTCCAGGAATTCCTTGGTGATAGCCAGATAACCGGCATCTTCCAGCTTCCGCAAGTGAGTGGTCAGGTTGCCTCCGGTCAGGCCGAGCGTCTTCTGAATGAAGCCGTAGGCGAGCCGCCCATCTTCTGGCTGGGAGACCAGCATGGTCATCATTCGCAGCCTGGTGGGCTGGTGGATGGTCTCGTCAAGGACAATGGGCTCGTCCGTCATGGTAAGCCGCTCTTGCGTATCCACGCCGCGCCCAGCGCCGTAACCACCAGCATGGCCGCCCCTGATACCGCCGCCGCTGTGTCCCCTGCGAAGTGACCGGGGATGTAGAACGCCGCCGCGATCCCTGCGCCCATCACCGCAATTGCCGGCCGGTGCATTATGCCAAACAGTATGAACCCGAGGGATACTATGCCGACGGCGACGCGCGGTATGTTATCCCCGGCCTCGCCCGCAGTCCACATTCCAGCAGCTCCGGGAACCAGAAGTGCCGCCGCCACCACCGCCAGCCAGAAAAGGAATACTCTGATCCCTGCGCTGCGAGCGGCATCGCCGGCCATGTTCCGTCTGCCTGCGCGGTGTCCGATGACTGCGCTGCCCACCATTCCTGCCGTGCCCAGGACGCCCCATAGCGGGCCGCCGTACCACGGGTTGCTCGCCGCGAAATCGGGGGCCAGCGCGGCGATGGCGAACTGCGAGAAGAACCACAGGGAGGTTATTACGCCCCAGAGGAGCAGTATTGTCGCCGTCCCGGCGAGGTACATGGAACTCTGCGCCCGGTCCATGGTTGCGTGGATGGTGCGCCAGCTCTCTTCGGGCGTGAGCCCCGCCCTTCCGCCTTCCGCCGGTTGCATCGTGCGCCTCCTTTTCGCCATCCGGGCCGCGGCATGGCTACTTGGTTTGCCGTGCCATCCGCTTAGCATGGCCGAAATCGGCCAAGTCCTATTGTAATACAAAGTAGTTTGTATAACAGACTATTCAATCGCGCTGAACCAGCAGGTTGCCGCCGCAATTCTGCCCGGCCCAGCGGCCCCGTCAAATGGTATAATATGCGCCGGTTCCCGCACGCCCCATCCTCGCCTTATTCGCGCTCAGGAGAGAGATTCGATGCCCCCGAAGACCATGTTCGAGAAAATCTGGGACGCCCACCTTGTTCGTGAAGAGCCGGGCGAACCTAGCCTCCTCTACATCGATCTGCATTTGGTCCACGAAGTTACTTCTCCCCAGGCGTTCGAGGGCCTCCGCATGGCCGGGCGCCAGGTGAGGCGCACCGATCTCACCGTGGCCACCGCCGACCACAACACGCCCACCTGGGACCTGGCCCTCCCTGTGATCGACGAGATTTCCATGAAGCAGCTCGACGCCCTGACCAGCAACTGCGAGGAATTCGGCGTCACCCTGTACGACCGGTTCAGCCCCCTTCAAGGCATCGTCCATATCATCGGCCCCGACTTGGGCTACACCCAGCCAGGCAAGACCGTGGTCTGCGGCGACAGCCACACCTCCACTCACGGCGCGCTGGGCGCTTTCGCGGTGGGGATCGGGACTTCCGAAGTCGAGCACGTGCTGGCCACGCAGACGCTACGCCAGTTCAAGCCCATGACTATGGAAATCCGGGTCGATGGCGCGCTTCCTCCGGGAGTCACCGCCAAGGACATCATCCTGGGCATCATCGGCCGGATTGGCGTGAACGGGGGCACCGGGCACGTCATCGAGTACACCGGCGAGGCCATCCGGTCATTGTCCATGGACGGGCGCATGACCGTCTGCAACATGAGCATCGAGGCCGGGGCGCGGGCTGGGATGATCGCCCCCGACGAGACCACCTTCGAGTACGTGCGCGGCCGCCAGTTCGCCCCGCAAGGCGCGGATTTCGATGCCGCCGTCGAGCAATGGCGGCAGCTTGCGACCGATCCTGGCGCCGTCTACGACAAGACCGTAGTGATAAACGCCGCCGAGCTGGAACCCTACGTGACCTGGGGCACCAACCCCGGCATGGTGGCCCCCATCAGTGGCAACGTTCCCGACCCGGCATCCTTTAATGAAGAATCGCAGCGCGAGGCGGCCACCCGGGCTCTGGCCTACATGGACCTGCAAGCCGGCACCCCGATCCAGGACATCAAGATCGACCGCATCTTCGTCGGCGCTTGCACCAACGCCCGGCTCGAGGACCTCCGGGCCGCCGCCGACGTCGTCCGGGGGCGCAAGGTGCATCCCGACGTTTACGCCATGGTGGTGCCCGGCTCGGCCAAGATCAAGAAGGAAGCCGAGGAAGAGGGCCTGGACCAAGTCTTCATGGAGGCCGGTCTCGATTGGCGGATCGCCGGCTGCTCGATGTGCTTGGGCATGAACCCCGACATTCTCGACCCAGGCCAGCGGTGCGCCGCCACCTCGAACCGGAACTTCGAGAATCGCCAGGGCAAGGGCGGCCGGACCCACCTGGTGAGTCCGGCGATGGCCGCCGCCGCCGCAATTGCCGGCCACTTCGTCGACGTCCGGGACTTGTAGCCGGCGGAGTGCCTCATCTGGCAGATGTCTGGGCCGCCGGAGGATTGATGGTAGAAGTTGTCGTGGAAACGCCGATGGTCTTGGCGAGTCCGCTCGTTCTGGACTTCAAGGCCATCGAAATGACCGACGACCAGTTCGTCCAGTTTTGCGCGGACAATGATGATCTCAGGATTGAACTGACGGCGAAAAGGGAACTGATCGTAATGCCGCCCACGAACCTGGAGACTGGATCGGAAAATCTCTCGCTCTCGGCTCAGTTGTACAATTGGACGAGACAGGACGGGTCGGGGATAGGCTTCGACTCCTCTTCGATGTTCACCCTGCCCAACGGGGCGGTCCGGTCGCTCGACGCCTCGTGGATGCTCAGGGAACGGTGGGTGGCTCTGCCGCTGGAAGAGAGACGGCGATTCTCCCACATCGTTCCCGACTTCGTAGCTGAGCTTCGCTCCCCCTCCGATCGCTTGTCTTACGTTCAGCTCAAGATGGAAGAGTACATGGAAAACGGTGCGCGGTTGGGCTGGCTGATCGACCCGTTCCAGCGTCGCGTTTATGTGTATCGGCCCGGTCAGCCTGTCGAGGTCCTGGAGAACCCGGCTAGGGTGTCCGGGGAGGACGTTCTGCCCGGATTCGAACTCAACCCCCAAGAGATTTGGGAGCCGCTATGATCAAAGCGCCTTTGGAGTCAGCGGAGGTCCTTTCCGGTCCTTTTTTCTTGGACTTCAGGGCCGTCGAGATGACGGATGAGCAGTTCTTGCAGTTTTGCGCCGACAACGGCGACCTTCGGTTCGAGCTTACGGCCAAGAAGGAATTGATAGTCATGCCACCAGCGGGTTTGGGGAGCGGATGGCGGGAACTCAGGGTTGGCCGCAGGCTGGATACTTGGGCAGAAGAGGATGGGACAGGTATGGCGTACGGTCCGTCGGCGGGCTTTCGCCTCCCCAACGGAGCGGTACGCGCACCCGATGCCTCATGGCTTCGTCTGTCGCGCCGCGACGGTCTGACGGAGGACGAGCGGGAGAGAATCGCGCCGATTTGTCCCGATTTCGTGTTGGAGATTCGCTCGCCATCGGATAGTCTGGCCGTGGTCCAAGCCAAGATGCAGGAGTACATGGAGAACGGCGCCCGCCTTGGCTGGCTAATCGACCCCTTCCAGCGCCGGGTGCATGTCTACCGGCCGGGGCAGGCCGCGGAGGTCCTGGAGGACCCGGCCACGGTGGCCGGGGAGGACGTTCTGCCCGGATTCGACCTCAACCTCAGCGAAATTTGGGACTGAGAGGAAAACAATGGACCCCTTCACCACACTGACCGGCGTGGTCGCGCCGCTGGACCGGGTGAACATCGACACCGACCAGATTATCCCGGCCGTCTTTCTCAAGAGCATCGAACGCTCCGGCTTTCAGGACGCTCTCTTCTCCCCGTGGCGGTTCCACCCCGACGGCAGCCCCCAAGAGGACTTCGTGCTGAATCGGCCGGAGTACCGGAGCGCCAACGTTCTGGTGGCGGGCCACAATTTCGGGTGCGGCTCGTCCCGCGAACACGCTCCTTGGGCGCTGCGCGACTACGGCATCAAGTGCATTATCGCGCCCAGCTTCGCCGACATCTTTTACAACAACTGCTTCAAGAACGGCGTGCTGCCGCTGCGCTTGCCAGAAGAGCAGGTGCGGACCATCATGGAGAAGGCCGAGTCCAAGCCCGGCGTCAACCTGACCGTCGACCTGGTGAACCAGCGGCTGTGGGACGAGGATGAGGAAGTCGCGATCTCCTTCGAGGTCGACGAGGCGCGTCGGCACAATCTGATCAACGGCCTGGACGACATCGGTCTCACGCTGCAATTCGAAGACCAAATCGCGGTTTACGAGTCTAGCCGCGGTCTCTAAAAAGGGTATCCAAAAAAGTTCCCCCTGCCTCTGGAAGAGGGCTAGGGTGAGGGCCGTTTCCCTTGGGACGACGATGGTCATCAAATGGGGTTCCCCCTCATCCCAACGTTCTCCCCAAGGGAGAAGGGGCTTATTAGACACACTTTAAGACTCCCGCATCGGGAAGAACACGTTTCTTGGTCCCGGTGCATAGCCGCAACACGGGTCTCTAGCTTTCAGGGAGGGGAGCGTGGGTGGAACGTGCACGAGAAATGGAAACCGTCGGCGTGGGTGAAACAAGCCCGGGGCAGTCCGACGGCGCAAACCAGGGTAGGAAGGCCAGGCAACGGTCGGTGTACTTATTCCCGGCCTATGGATTCTCCACGGCCTTGGACATCGCCCGCCGCGTCGAGGAAGGCGGGGCCGGGAACCTGACCGAGGATTCCTTGGCGGTGGAGCTGGGGCTGTCGGTGAAGAGCAGCGGCTTCCGCCTGAAGAGCCTGACGGCGCGCCAGTTCCAGTTGCTTAACAAGCAGGGCGACGCGCTCATCGTCACCCCGACGGCCAAGGCCATCCTCAAGCCGACCAGCAACGCCGACGCCCTCAACGGCTACCGGCAAGCGTTCATGGCGATCCCGCTGTTCCGGGCGGTCGCCGAGCGCTACCGGGGACAATATCTGCCCGACAGCCGGTCTCTGCGCAACGTTCTGCAACGGGAGTTCCAAGTCGACGGGAGCCGGGCGCAACAGGCCGAGAAGCTGCTGATGGAATCGGCCCGCGACACGCAAGTCCTGACCCTGTCCGGCGACAAGTCCTACCTGACCGTGTCCGGGCCGTTACCCAGCGCGCTTGCTGCTCCCGTCGCGCCCACTGCCCCTTCGCCGCTCTCGGATGGTGTCCTGGACCCGCCTCCTGATTTGGCGGACGCCAATGGCCTCCGGCAGGCGGCCGAACCAGCCGCCGCCACCAACACACTGACCTTCTCTCTGGACGAGATAGCCCAACTCAGCGACGAGGACTTCGATACGGTGTGGAGCGCGTTTGGCCTCTTGGTCAAAGCCAGGCGAAACCGCGACCAGACCAACGGTTCGCAGGGCGGATACCAGTCTCCTGGCTATGACCCGACCCTAGGCGAAGACTCGGACGATCAAGCCGGGGGTTATTCCTCGGGCGGCGGGTAGGCGTGGGCCACCTGCTCCTGGAAATCGGTCTCGTAGCGCTGCATCCGGCCTTGCCGCACCTGCTCGTCTAGCGACGGGCGCCTAACCGGCCTAGGGTCACGCGGCGCGCTGCCGATGACTCCGCCCTCTTCCAGCCGGGCCACCTCGCCGACCGTCATCCCCAGCAGTTCCATCAAGACGTAGTTGTTGTGCTCCCCCACGATGGGCCCGGCCTTGGGCGGCACGGCGGGCGTCTTGGAGAACTTCCAGGGCCGTCCGGCGTAAGGCAGCGGCGGCATTTCCGTGCTGGGGTGGTGCCGCACCACTTCGTAGAAGCCGCGCTCGCGCAGGTGCGGGTCGAACAGCAGGTCCTTGCTGTCCAGCACCGCCCCGGCGGCCACCCCGTTGGACTGGAGAGCTTGCATCAACTCGTGGGCGTGCCAGCCCACGGTCACCTCAGCGAGCAATCCGTCCAGAGAATCGCGGTTCTCGCGGCGGGCCAGGGTGTCGGTGAAACGGGCGTCCTGCTCCCACTCCGGGCGGATGGTACGGCACAGTCCCCTCCACTCCTCATCGGTGGCGACGGCTATCACGATCCAGCGGTCGTCGCCCCGGCACGGATAGCAGCCGTGGGGCGACATCTGCGGATCGCCGTTGCCCGTGCGGGTCGGCAGCCGCCCGTTGGCGGAGTAGTCCAGCAGCGCCTCCGGGATGGTGGAGCTGGCGGCTTGGGCTTGGGAGATGTCGATGAACTGGCCCTCCCCGGTGCGGAGCCGGTGCATCAAGGCGGTCATCACGGCGAACACCGTGTGCTCCCCAGAGGTGTAATCGACGTAGGGAATCTCGGCCATCACCGGCGGCCCCCCGGTGTATCCGGTGGTGTAGGCCAGCCCGGAAGCCCCCTCCGTAGCCGGGCCGGTGGCCCCGAAGTTGGCCCACGGCCCGGTGTAGCCGTACCCGGTCGACGACACCATGATGATGTCGGGCTTGATGCGGCGGAGGTCGTCGTACTCCAGCTCGAAATTCTTGATGACGCGGGGCGTGAAATTCTCAGTGAAAACGTCGGCCACGGCGATCAACCGCCGCAGGACTTGCAGCCCCTCCGGGCGGGCCAAGTCCAGGGTGATGCCCAGCTTGTTGCGGTTTTGCTCGTAGAAGTTGGCGCCCCGGTTCCAGAACTCGCCGTCGACCTCGTTCAGATAAACGGAGTCGCTGCGGTAGCTCTCCAAGCGCCCGGTCGACTCCAGCCGAATAACCTGGGCGCCCATGTCGGCCAGCAGTTTCATGGCGAAGGGAATCGCAATCAACTGCCCCATCTCTACGATGCGCACGCCGGCCAACGGCCCGGCAGAGTATGCCGCCCGCTGCATCAGATCGCCCCGTCCGCCCGCAGTTGGGACAGCCTTTCCCCGGAATAACCCAGCCGCCCGCCCAAGACCTCGTGATTGTGCTGTCCCAGCGACGGAGCGGGTTGCTCCACCCTCCAGGGTGTAGCGCCCATGTTGAAGGGAGCGCCGGGGTACTTGAGCGCCCCGGTGGCTGGGTGATCGACCTCGACGAAATAGCCCCGCGACTCGAACTGCGGGTCGGCCAGCACTTCCTCGGGTGACTGAATCACGCCGTAGATGAACCGGTGTTGGTGCGAGGCGTAGAACATCTCGTACTTGTTCTTGGTGATGAAGTAGTCGTCGAGAATCCGGCCCAATTCCTCGGCGTTCACCAGCCGCGCCGAAGGGGTGCTGAACTTCTCGTCGTCCAACTCCGGCAGCCCCAGGAACTCGACCACGGTGTTCCAGTCGCCGCCGCCGAGTCCAGGGCTGGGAAGCATATACCCGTCGGCGGTGGCCCGGAGCCGTTGCAGGTCGCCGCTGTGGTTGGGCTGGCGGCGGCGCACCGCCCCGGTGTAGGTGTAGTTGTTCACCACGTCCCTCAGCCCCGTTGCTACCGCTTCCTGAATCGAAACGTCCACGTGCTGCCCTTTGCCGGACAGATGCTGGTGGTACAGGGCCATCAGCGCGGCCGAGGCGGCGTCGGTGCCCCCCTTGAACTGGGCTTGGTGAAAGGCGTGCTTCAGCGGTTCGCGGTCGTAGGCCCCGAAGATGTACATCAGCCCGCCCAGGGCGTACTCCACGATGTCGGCGGCTTTGTAGTCGCGGTAGGGCCCGGTCTGACCGAAGTTGGAAATGGAGACCATCACCAGCCCCGGCGCATCTTGGCACAGCGATTCATAGTCCAGCCCCAGCGACGGCATCACCCGCGGCGAGAAGTTCTCGACCAGCACGTCGGACCCGGCGGCCAGCGACCGGACGATCTCCCGCCCCTCGCTGGACTTGAGATTGACGGTAACGCTGCGCTTGTTGGTGTTCAGGTAGGCGAAGGGGAGGCTCTTGTCCGGATCGGCCTCGTCGTGGAAGAAGGGCGCCATCCTCCGGCCGGGGTCGCCGGCCGGCCGCTCGATCTTCACCACGTCCGCGCCGAAGTCGGCCAGCAGCTTGGTGCAGTAGGGGCCGGCGATGTGGTGGGTAAAGTCGAGAATCTTCACGCCTTCAAGGGCGGCGGGCATATTCAGGACCTTGTCCAAAAACCCCGGAGACGGGTTGAGGGTAGTCTCCGTAGCGTCTGGTTGTGGGGGTCCACCTCAATGCCCACCGACTCCAGGGCGGTCACTCCCAGCAGAGGTTCGGCGTTTGCCTCGCCAAATACGATGGTTCCCCCGACGAATTCTCCCATGAATTCGATTTGTCCCACGGTGATGTCCATTCTGATTTCGCTGCCGTCGGCCAGGCCGTATATCCTTTGTCCTTTAGGTGCCAAGCCGATGGACTCCAGGTGTTCTCTTGGCACGAGGCAGTCGGTTGCGCCGGTGTCCACCAAAAAAAGGCCCTCCCAAACCCTGTCGGGTTCCGCGGGGTTCCGTATGGCGGCGGTCACTCTGGTAACTCCCATTTTGCGCTCCTGTAATGGGTATGTAGCAGCCGATGCCGGCGGAGGCTCATCAAAGGGGACGCCGCTAGCTTTGGCTTCCAGACACCGACAGTTCCGTTCGGTCCAGTTCCGTCACCCTTCAGCCCGGCCTGCCTCCCGGCGTTTTCTCTGAGCCGACCGAGGAGTTTGACACTCAATTATCTCGCCGTGCCCACAGCAAGAGCTTCCACCGCACCGTTGGGTCCTGCTGCACTAATAGGGAGGGGTGGGCCGATATTCTGGCGACGGCTCGTCGAAAGGGATGCCGTTCGCTTCAGCTTCCAAGCGCCGGTGGTTCCACTCGCTCCACTTGCTCCGCTCTTGCTCCCGGCCTTCCTCCCGGCCTTCGGTGCGGCCCTTTTCCCGGGCTTCTGCGGCGCGCTTCTCTCTCCACGGATTGAGGAATTTGTCCTCCAAGAACTTCGCCGTAACCACGATAAGCCCTCCCACTGCGTCTAAGCCGCTTACGATTATTATCGCATAGATCAGAATCAACGGCGTGGACGGCGCCGCATCGCTCACAACGGCGATTGCGGTTTCGGCGACGCCTTCGTGCTTCCCGCCGGAGACTTCCGCCCATGCGATGAGAGCGGTCCAGCCGGCCGTCATCCCGAAGATTAAGGCCAAGCACCAAGGCAGCCACTTTTGAGCCACGCTCAGCGGCGATTCCCGCTGAGAACTATCAGCATTCGTTGCCGACAATGCCACTTCCCTAAGATGGGCTGTTTGAGGTCGCCCATCATTTTACGGACGGCGTGAGGCCGGCGAAAGCGGCAACTGTCAGTAAGACGCAAGACCGCCGGAAGGAGCCTTCTGACTACTCCCCCGGATAGGTCAGCCGCAGCAGGGTGTGGCGGCGGTTGGCGGTGTGGGGACGGACCTGCTCGGGCCGATGGAGGGACTTCAAGTCTACGTCAAAGGAACTCAGGACGCCGGCGGCGGCTCGTCGAAGGGGACGCCGCTCGCTTCGGCTTCCAGACGCCGCCGGTTCCAGTCGGTCCACTTGCGCCGCTCTTCGGCCCGGCCTTCTGCCCGATGCTTCTCAATGAGCGGCTTAACAAATTTGTCGCCCAAGTATCTCGCCGTAACTATAGTAAGCCCTCCCATCACGTCTATAGCGCCGATGGTTAGTATCGCATATATGAGAATCAGCGGCGAGGCCGGCGCGGCAGTGCTCACAACGGCGATTGCGGTTTCGGCGATGCCTTCATGATTCCCGCTGGAAACTTCCGCCCATGCTATGAGAGCAGTCCAGCCAGCCGTCAGTGCGAAGATTAAACCCAGACACCAAGGCAGCCACTTTCGGGCTACGCCCAGCGGCGATTCCCGTTGCGAACGCTCATCGCCCAATGGCGACATTGTCCAAAATCATAATGACGGAATGACGCTTAGCCGGGATACGTCAGCCGCAAAAGCGTGTGGCGGCGGTTGGTGGTGTGGGGGCGGACCTGCTCGGGCCAGCGGCCCAGCTCCACCGCTTCGCCCCACGCGGCGGAGGTCAGCACTTCGGGGCTTTCGATCTCGTAGACGGCGTGGAAGCGTGGCTGGCCGTCGGGCGCGACGGTGCGCGTCTCCCCGCCGATGAGCACCTTGAACGCCTCAGCCTCGTATCGGGTGATGCCGCCGACGCCGGCCACCTTGCCCAACTCCGGGCAATGCTCGGTGTTGTAGACCTCGTGGAATAGCGCTTCCTTGGCCGGGTCAACGTCCATGCTGGCAACGAAAAGGTACTTCGATCGCTGGGTCATAGCCTCGCTCCTTTTAACCGCAGAGAACCCAGAGTTTCTTAAAGGGAATTCTGAGAATCCCTGCGTTCTCTGTGGCCTCTGCAGTGAATCAACTAAAACGGGCGACGGTGGGAAGCCTCGGTCTCCGAGCTGGTGATGAACTCCAGCAGCACAGGCCGGCCTTCCTCTTCGGTCACATGGCGGGCCCGCCGGAAGGCCCCGCTGACCTCCGACGGGTCTTCGATTCGCTCGGCGTAGCCGCCCATCGCTCGCCCCATGTCGGCGTAGTTACCGCCCAGATCGCGGCTGTTGAAGAGCCGGTGGGAGTCGGCCATGGCGTTGGTCTCGGCGGCCATGGTGGAATTGTTCAGCACCACCGTGATTATGGGAATGTTGGAGCGCACTGCCGTCTCGAAGTCCAGCCCTACCATACCGAAAGCGGCGTCGCCCATGAAGTTGACGCACACCTTTTCGGGCTGGGCCAGCTTGGCGCCGATGACCAGCCCAAGCCCGGTGCCCAGTCCGTGGGATTTGCCCCAACCGAGGTAGGTGCGCGGGCCGTTGGAACGGTAGAAGGGCACTATCTGGTCCCGTGGGCTGCCGGAGTCGTGGGTCACGATAGCGTCCTGCGGCGGGATGGTGTGCATGAAGTCCCAGATCACCCGGTAGGGGTTGATGGGCCGGTTATGGTCCGTCAGCTTTTGGCTCCATTGGGTCAGCCAGGCGTCCCGCTCCGAGGCTATTTCCCGGGCTATGCTGCCGTCGTCCTTGCGGCTTTGGCCGACGATCTGCTTGCAGGACTCGATCATCTGGCGGAGCGCCAGCTTGGCGTCGCCGACGATTGGGTAGTTGATGTTGTAGTCCTTGTTGATGTCCCGCGGGTCGTTGGTGGCCTGGACCATTATCTTGCCGGGCGGAATGTTCATAACCATCCCGTGCCGGGTGAAGCTGGTTCCGATGCCGAATATCAGGTCGGCCCGCCGGACGAAGTGCACCACCGTTCCGGAGCAGGTGGCTGCCGCCGAACCCAGCGCCAGCGGATGGGTCTCGGGGAAGGCGCTCTTGCCCAGCAGGGTGGTGGTCACCGGCGCTTGCAGCAACTCGGCCAACTCCCGCAGGTCATCGGACGCCTTGGCGTACATCACTCCCTGGCCGGCCATGATCACCGGGTAGCGGGCGGCGCAAAGGGCCCGCGCCGCCCGCTCGATGTCCCAGGGGTCCCCCTGCGAGGCCACCGGGCGGCTGGGCGTGTAGTAGAACGATTCCTCGGCAACGTCCTCCACGGCTATGTCGGCGGGCACTTCCACCACCACCGGCCCGGGCCGTCCCTGCCGTAGCGCGGCGAAGGCCCGGCGCATTATCTCCGATGTGCGGTTGGGCGTGTTGATCTGCTCGATGCTCTTGGTGATGGAGGCGTAGCTCTGGAGCGAGCTGTAGTGGGGCTGAATCCCGTGCCGCTCCCGGGGATGTCCCAAGGGAAGCAACAAGACCGGCACCGAGTCGGAGAAAGCCGTAGCCGCCCCGGAGTAGGCGTTCTCCGCGCCGGGGCCGTACTGCATGGCGAACACGCCCACGCGGTCGCCGTTGGTGGCGCGGCTGAACCCGTCGGCGATGCCGAGGCCAACCCGCTCCTGACGGCAGATGATGGGCCGGATGCCTCCCTCGGCTGCGGACTCAATTACCGGGGTGGTCGGGAAACAGGGCAGGTATGCCACGCCCTCGCGCTTGAGAATTTCGGTTATCGCGTCAACAGTCCTCACCGGAGACCTCCTCTGATCTTAACGGGTGTGCCCTTGCGGTCGGCCGCGCTGGGGCGGCGCCACCGAGAGTATATCATCGGGCCGGGCGACGGGCGGCTGGCGAACGCGCGGCTTCAGGAGCCGGTGCGGGCCGCCGCTGGTTTCAGCACCGCGTAGAGGAATTCGTTGGCCGGGGTGAGTACGCTCACCTCTTGGCCCATGCGGACTACCGTGCCGGTCAGCCCTTCCAACTCCACCGGCGCGCCGTCGGTGAAGTCCTTGGCCAGAGAGGCGCGGCCTTGGGCGGGGAAATTGTCCAAGGCGGTCATGGCCCACTCCAGGGAGTCGTCCATGATGGGAGCGCCCCGGGCTCGGCCCACCGCCAGGGCCTCTTCGATGGCCTGTTGGATCAGATTGCGGGTCGCCGGGATGGTGCGCATTTCCTCGTAGACGCAGTTGGCGGCGGCGCACACTGCGGCGGACCCGGCGATGTAGGCGAACTTCTTCCACAGCATCCCCGGCATGTTTTCGTGCAGGTCGACGCGCCAACCCGCGTCCTTGAATTGTTGCAGCAGGTGCTCGCCCCGCTCGCTGATGCCCACCTGCATCTCGCCGAAAGCAGCGATGCCCGGCCCGCCCTGAGTAACCACGCCCGGCTCGGAGACGCGGCCCTCCATGTAGGCCGACCCTATCATCACCGGGCCGGGGCCGATGGCGTCGGCCAATTGCTCGCCGTTGTCGATGCCGTTTTGCAGGGTCAGTACCACCGTGCCCGGCCCGACCAGAGGCCCGACGAGGGGAATGGCCCCGGCGTTGTGGTACATCTTCACGGTGTATAGCACCAGGTCCTGAGCGCCCGCTTCCGACGTGTCCTGCACTCCGCGTCCGGGCGCAGTGAACGTCCCGTCCAACTGGCTTTCCACCCGCAGCCCGTGACGCTGTATGGCCGCCAAGTGCTCGCCCCGGGCGACGAACGTCACCTCATGCCCCTGCCGGGCCAGCAGCCCGCCGAAATAGCCGCCCACGCCCCCGGTGCCGACAACTGCAACTTTCATCTCAACTCCGTTCTGAAACATGGATGCACAGGATATACAGGATAAGGGAATCGAACATCCCGTACATCCATGTTAGTTCCGGTTCATCCGTAGGTTTCCCGGAGGTCGCGCTTCAGGACTTTGCCCATCACGTTTCGGGGAAGCTCGTCCACGAACACCACCGACCGCGGCCGCTTGAACCCGGCCAGCTTGTCGAAGCAGTATTCGATTATCTCCGGTTCGGTTATCGCACCGGAGCGGCGGACCACCACGGCCCGCACTTCCTCGCCCCACTCCAGGTCGGGTATGCCGATAACCGCCGCGTCGTCGATCTCCGGGTGGGAGAGGAGCACCTGCTCCACCTCTTCGGGAGAGACCATCTCCCCGCCCCGCTTGATGAAGTCCTTGGCCCGGCCCGCCAGGAAAATGTACCCGTCTCCGTCCTGGTAGCCCAAGTCGCCGGTGTAGACCCATCCGGCGCGCAGCGTGGCGCTGGTGGCCGTCTCTTCCTGCCAGTAGCCGGCCATCATGCGGGCGCCCCGCGCGACGATTTCCCCGGTCTCACCCACGGCCACCGGCTGCCCCTCCTCGTCCACAATCGCCACCTCCACGTCCTCCAGTGGCTTGCCGATGGAACCCAGTCGGCGCAGCTTGACCTCGATTTCCTCGGGGCTGCCTTCCAGCAGGTGGTCCTCCGGGGGAAGCATGGTGATGGTGGATGCGGTCTCGGTCTGGCCGAAGGCGTTGATGAAGCTGGCGCCGGGGAATTTGGCGATGGCCTGCCGGATGACCTCGACCGGCATGGGGGCCGCGCCGTAGGTGATCACCGATAGCGAGGACAGGTCGAACTCGAGGAACCGGGGGTGGTCCATCATTTGCTTGAGCATGGTGGGCACCAGCATGGCCCGGTCGGCGCGGTGTTCTTGGGCCATCCGCATCCACTCCACCGGGTCGAACTGCCGCATGACCAACAGCGTGCGGCCGCCGTAGACCGCCGCCAAGGCCGCCTGTAGCCCCGCGATGTGGTAGAACGGCACCGTTATCAGGTTGCTTTCCTCGACCTCCGGGTCGGCCGGGTCGACCGTCGACAGGATGAAGGAAGCGAAGCTGTCGTGGGTCAGCATCACGCCCTTGGGGACGCCGGTGGTGCCTGCGGTGAACATAATAACCGTGGTATCATCGTCCGCCGCCTCGGGGAAGTGCAGTTGGTCCGGTATAGCGTTTTCCAGTAGCTCTTCGTAGCCGGGACGGCCGCCAACCGCCTCTCCGTCCAGCACGATTACCCGCTCCGGCGGCAGATCGAAATCGTTATGCAGGAGGGGCAGGTAGCGCTCACCGATGAACAGGCAGGACGGCCGGGATATGGCGAGCATTTGGGCCAGTTCCTCGGTCTTGGCCCGGAAATTGATCGGAACGTAGGTAGCGTCCAATTGGGCCGCCGCGAAATAGGTCTCGATGCAGTGATTGGTGTTGACCTGCATCGTGGCCACGCGGTCTCCGGCCTGCACCCCCAAATCGCTGAGAGCGTTGGCCAGCCGGTTCACCCGCTCGGCCAACTGCTCGAAGCTGAAGCGCCTGCCGTCGAAGACCACCGCAGTCCGGTCAGGGACTATGGCCCCGGCTATCATCAGGAACTCGGACGTATTCATATGAATGCTCTAAGCGTAGAAAGTCTGGGTTCAGAAATTCTGGGAGCGGCGCAGGGCTTGTTTAAGCGAGGCAACTGGGCCCGGGTCCAAGAAAGCCAGCGCCTCCGCAGCCGCCCATCCGTCCTCCAGCAGCCGTTCCGGCGGAGAGACGCGGGTGATCAATGCCATCTCCAGCGCCTCCGCAGCGTCGAACCGCCGCCCGGTCAGCAGCAGGTCGAGCGCCCGCGACGGCCCGGCGGCGCGGGGCAGGGTTTGGGTCCCGCCCGCCGCCGGGATCATGCCCAGCCGAACCTCCGGCATAGCGAAAACCGTGTCTTGAGCGGCGATGCGCAGGTCGCACAACAATGCTATTTCCAAGCCTGACCCAATGCAGTAGCCGTGTACAGCGGCCACCAGCGGTTTGTCCAAGTTTAACACCTGCCCCCAAACGTCCCTCTGCCAACGCACCCGCCGGGCGACGACCAGCGAGGGCGCGGTGCCGAACTCGGTCAGGTCGGCCCCGGCGCAGAAACCACGGCCCTCGCCGGTGATCAACACCGCCCGCACTTCCGGGTCGTCGCGCACCGCCGACAGCGCCTCAGAGAAGTCGTCCCGCATCTGCACGTTGTAGGCGTTCAGCACCCGCGGGCGGTCCAGCGAGATGCGGGCCGCGCCGCCGCGCTTTTCCAGAAGCAGTGTCTCGAATGGTCGCACGGGTGGGCGCATGACGCTGGCTAGGGCTGTGATCCGACCGGGGTGGCCCGGGCGTACAGGTCGTCTAACTCGATCTCGGAGTAACGCAGGCCGATGTTCTCCAGGTTGTGGGCGTCGCTCACTTCGAGCAGCAACAAACCGTGGGCCTCGGCGATCTCGGCGACCTGCGCTTTTCGGATGTGCCAGTTGTGGATGTAGTTGTCGATTTCGATGGCGTGAACGTCTTTTTCGATGATTATCTCAGGGGAGTAATAGCCAGGATGGCAGTAGCTGCGGAAGACCTGCCCAACTTCATCCGGGGAGCGGGCGGGCAGGAACAGCTCCGCCACCTGGTACTCGGCGAAGGGGTTTTGCTCCGGGCGAATTTCGATCTCCCAACCGGGGATTATCAACGCCTCTCCGGGGAAGTGACGCTCGACCAGTTCCCGGAACTCGAAGGACCAGTCTTTGTTGTGGTGGTCGGTGATGGCGATGCCGTCGATGCCCCTGGACTTGATTCTCTCCACCACCTTCTCCGCGATCTCCACCGAGGGCGGGGCGAAGTTGAAGGCCTCCCATACATGGGTATGAAGGTCGAGTTTCAGCTTCAAGATTTTCCCCTTGGTCAGGTTATATAGACGCCGTTGATCGATGTGGTCTTACTGCCCGGTGAATTCGGGGGGCCGACGCTCCAGAAACGACGCTATCCCCTCGGCCCGGTCGGCGGTGCTTTGCAGGATTGCGTTCAGGTCGGCTTCAAGACCCAAGCCCTGCTCCAGCGTCAGGTCCACCCCCTTGCTCACGGCCTCTTTCGCGTACCGCGCCCCCAAAGGGCTGCCCTCCAGGATGGGGCGGGCCAGGTCCGTGGCCGCTTCCATTAAATCCTGCCCCGGCCCGGCGACCCGGTTGACCAAGCCGATCTTCAGGGCCTCGGTTGCGTCGACTTTCCGCCCGGTCAGGAGCAGGTCCCGCGCCCAAGACGGGCCCACCAGCCGGGGCAGGCGTTGCGTTCCCCCGTCCCACGGAAAGCTCGATTCCGACGGCGGCGAAAACCCGAACCTGGCTCCTGGCACGGCCACCCGCAAGTCTGCGGCGAGGGCCAGTTCCAGCCCGTGGTCGGTGGCGTCGCCGCTGAGCGCCGCAATGACCGGGACTTCGACTGCCGCCAGCGCCGCCGCGACCCGTAGTTCCCCGGCCCGGTGGACCAAGGCCGCCAACGGCTGCCCCTCGCCGTCGCCAACGGCTGTCCTGCCGGTGGAGAAAACTCCGCCTGCCGCCGTCAATATTACCAGCCGCAGGCCGTCGTCATCGACCAATTCGGCTATGGTTGCCCGAATCTCCTCCGCCATTGCGGCGTCGATGAGATTGCCGGTCTCGGCCCGGTCCAGGGTTATAGTCGCTACCGGGCCTTCACTCCGCAATTGTATCGAGGTGTAATTGATGGCTACCCGGCTCCCGTGCCCTGTTTGTGGCGGTCTTTGCCCCGCAACGAGGATGCTACAGCCCCGGCCCTGAAGTGTGACGGGCCAATGTTGACAAGGCATTTGGCTGTAATTAACATAGACTATCACTCTCCGCGCGAGAGTGCTAAGTTCATGTCAAAATTAGCCGGGAATCCCGGCGCAGCAAAGGAGGCCACGGTGGCGAATTTTGTTCCATTGGGCGAACGAGTGGTAGTTAAACCCAGCGAGGGTGAACAGACCACCAAGGGCGGCATCTACCTGCCCGACACCGCCAAAGAAAAACCCCAGGAGGGCGAAGTCGTTGCGGTTGGTCCCGGCCGCGTCAACGACGAAGGCAATCGCATCGCCATGGACGTTGCCAAAGGGGACCGGGTGATCTATTCCAAGTTCGCCGGCACCGAGTACAAGGACGGCGACGAAGAGTACCTTATCCTTCGCGAAAGCGACATTCTGGCTAAGCTTTCTTAGCACGGCGTTCGGGCCCATCGGCCCCCGCCACAAAATTTAGGAGGACTGGATGCCAGCAAAGAAACTGACCTACTCCGAGGACGCACGTAAGTCCCTCCGCACTGGGATCGACATCCTGGCCGACTCGGTGAAAATCACCTTGGGCCCCAAGGGCCGCAACGTCGTGCTCGACAAGTCCTTTGGCCCGCCCCAAGTGTGCAGCGACGGCGTAACCATCGCCAAAGAGATCGAACTGCCCGACTCCTTCGAGAACATGGGCGCTCAGTTGCTCAAGGAAGCCGCCACCAAGACCAACGACGCCGCCGGCGACGGCACCACCACTTCCGTGGTGCTGGCGCAGGCCATCATCACCGACGGCTTCAAGAACGTCACCGCCGGCGCCAACCCCATGGCCATCAAGCGGGGCATCGAGCGCGCCGTCTCCTCAATCGTGACCGAACTCCACGGGATGGCCCAGTCCGTGGAGACCCGGGAGCGCATCGGCCAGGTCGCCAGCCTTTCGGCCCACGAGGAAGCCATCGGCGAGACCATCGCCGAAGCCATGGAAAAGGTAGGCAAGGACGGCGTCATCACGGTAGAAGAATCCAAGGGCCTGTCCGACGAGATCGAGTACGTGGAAGGTATGCAGGTCGACCGCGGCTACATCTCGCCCTACTTCATCACCAACCCCGACCGCATGGAGTCGGTGCTGGAAGATCCCACCCTCATCATTACCGACAAGAAGATCTCGGCCGTGGCCGACATGCTGCCTGCCCTGGAGAAGCTGCTCCAGGTCGGCAAGAAGAACGTGATCATCGTCGCCGAGGACGTCGACGGCGAGGCCCTGGCCACCATTGTGGTCAACAAGCTCCGGGGCACCCTCAACGCCCTGGCGGTCAAGGCCCCCGGCTTCGGTGACCGGCGCAAGGCCATGCTGGAAGACATCGCCATCCTAACCGGCGGCACCGTGATCAGCGAAGAGACCGGCCGGAAGCTGGACTCGGCGACCATCGAGGACTTCGGCCAGGCCCGCCGAGTCTCCGCCACCAAGGACGAGACCACCATCGTAGAGGGCCGCGGCTCCGAAGATGCGATCCAGGCCCGCATCACCCAGATCAAGGCCCAGATCGAGGACACCACTTCCGAGTTCGACCGCGAGAAGCTGCAAGAGCGGATGGCCAAGCTGTCCGGCGGCGTAGCGGTGATCAAGGTCGGCGCGGCCACCGAGATCGAGCTCAAAGAGCGCAAGGCGAGGGTCGAGGACGCCCTGTCGGCCACCCGCTCCGCAGTCGAAGAGGGCATCGTCCCCGGCGGCGGCGTGGCCCTTGTCCGCGCCCAGCGCGCCCTGGAAGGCGTCAGCGAGGGCCTGCCCGCCGACGAAAAGGTCGGCGTGGACATCATCCGCCGGGCGTTGGAACAGCCGTTGAAGCTGATCGTCGAGAACGCCGGCTTCGAAGGCGCGGTGGTGCTGAACCAGGTCAAGCAGCAGGCCGACGACTACGGCTACGACGCCGAGGTCGGCGAGTACGGCCCGATGCTGGAAAAGGGCATAGTGGACCCAGCGAAGGTGACCCGCTCGGCCCTGCAAAACGCGGCCAGCGTCGCCGCCATGGTGCTGACCACCGAGTCCATGATCAGCGAGATCCCCCAACCGGCTTCGGCCATGCCGGCCATGCCTCCCGGCGGCGGAATGGACTTCTAGGTCCGTTCCAATCTCGCTGCAACCAACGCAAATTGAGCCGTCCTGGCCAACAGGACGGCTCTTTCTCTTGAGCCAATCCCTGTGTTTCTCCGCAATCTCTGTGGTTAAATGACGGTATGGCGAAATTATTTCCCTCGGCGGAAGTGGCGCTGGCCGACCTTTCCGACGGCGCGGTAGTCGCCATCGGCGGCTACTGTGGGGTCGGCGTTCCAGAGGCCTTGGTGCGGGCGTTGGCAGCCCTCGGGGCGAAAGACCTGACCTGCATTTGCCAGGGCTCCTGGCCTCGGCGGGACGGCTGCGTCGATGTCGCCGACCTGTTGGAAGCGGGACTTGTCGCCCGCTTGGTCTCTCCTATGCCGTTTCATCCGGAACACGGCGGGCCGGTCAAGGCGCAATGGGAATCGGGGCAACTGGAGATCGAGGTCGTTCCCACGGGAATTCTCGCCGAGCGGTTACGGGCCGGCGGAGCGGGTCTGGGCGGCGTCTGGATGCCCACGGGGGTTGGCACCCGGTTCGCCGAGGGCCGGGAGGTACGCGACATCGGCGGGCGGGACCATGTGTTCCAGCAGGCGCTCAAGGCTGACTTCGCCCTGCTCAGGGCCCACGCGGGCGATACCCTGGGCAACCTGGTCTACCGCGGCGCACAACGCAACTGGAACCCGACGATGGCAATGGCCGCTTCTACAACAATCGTCGAGGTCGACGAACTGCACGAGCCCGGCGCGCTCGACCCCGAACTGGTCATTACCCAAGCCATCTTTATAGACCGCATCGTAATTAGCGACATCGAACAGGTAGCATGACCACCGCCAGACTCGATCACTCCCACATGATTCGCCGGGCTGCCGCAGAGCTTCGTTCCGGGGAAGCCGTCGCCCTCGGGCCGGGGTTGCCCAGCCGCCTCCCCGAGCATTTGCCGCCTTCCGGGGCCGTCTGGTTCTTGTCCGAGAACGGTGTGCTGGAGTATCAGGCAGGCGTGCCGTCCGGGTTGCATCCGGCTTTGGACACTAACGGCGGCAGTGTGCCTATGGCGCCCGGCGGCGCGTTCAGCAGCGTCGTGGACGCGGCGGCAATGCTGCGCGGCGGTCACGTCGGGCTGGCGGTGATACATGCCGCGCAGGTCAGCGCCCGAGGAGACTTGGTCCATTGGACCACCGCCGCGACCGGGAGGCTGGCCGCCCCTGGCCCTGCGGTGGACCTGGCATCCGGCGCGGGCCGGGTGATCGCCCTGCTGCCCCATAATGGGGCCGACGGCTCTCCGAACGTTGTCCTTGATTACACAATGCCCGTCGACGGTGCCGGGTGCGTCTCCCTGATCATCACCGACATCGCGGCGCTGGCGGTTGGGACCGGCGGACTGGAATTGACCGAGCTCGCGCCCGGCTGGACTGCCGACGAAGTCGTAGCTCTCACTGGAGCTCCATTGGCGGTGTCTCCCGCGGTCCGGGAAATGACTTTCGACGTGCCTGTCTTGTCCCCACTCGACAAGGTCTATCCTACCGCGCTCGACGCTCTGCGGGACGTGCCCGACGGCGCGGTGGTGAACCTGGACGGGTTCGGCGGGCCGGGCGGGATGGCCCACTACCTGATGACCGGCCTGCGAGACCACGGGGCCACCGGACTTACCGTGATCAGCAACACCGCCGGGATCGCCCGCGTGGTCCGGTTTGGCGCACCCGAGGGCGTGGTCCCCATCGACCACACCATCCTGGTCGAAAACGGGCAGATCGCCCGGTCCATAAACTCCTACCCCGTCTCCCCATCGGCCTCGCGCCCCAGCGCCTTCGAGGAAGCCTACAACCGGGGCGACGCTGCGCTGGAAGTGGTGCCCCAAGGCACGCTGGCCGAGCGCCTGCGTTCCGGCGGCGCGGGCGTGGCGGCCTTCTACACCCCCACCGCCGTCGGAACTCTGTTGGGTGAGGGCAAGGAATTGCGCGAGATCGCGGGCAAGGAATACGTGCTGGAGCACGACATCCGGGCCGATTTCTGCATCATGCGGGGACACAAGGCCGACACCCTGGGCAACGTGGTCTACAAGGGCACCTCCAGAAACTTCAACCCTGTGATGGCCACCACGGCGGCGATAACGGTCGTGGAGGTCGATGAAATCGTCGAGCCGGGGACATTGGCCCCGGACGAAATCGTGACCCCCGGCATCTTCGTCAACCGCATCGTCCAACGCCCCAGCGACTTCTCGCCGTATCTGTAGCCTCGACCTTATAGGTGAGCCGATGGAATCGTTAGCCGACAAGGAACGGCTGCCCCGTGAGATTGTAGCCATGCGGGTGGCCAAAGAACTGCCCGACGGCGGGTACGTGAATCTGGGCATCGGTATCCCTACTCTGGTGTCCAGCTTCCTCCCTGAAGGCCGGACGGTCTTCTATCACAGCGAGAGCGGCGTTCTCAACTGCGGCCCGCTGGCCGAAGAAGACGGCGAGGACATCGACCTGATCAACGCCGGCGGCCAGTTCTTGGAGCCGGTGCCGGGCATGGCCTTCTTCGATTCAGCCGAGGCCTTCGCTATGATTCGCGGTGGGCACGTCGACGTCACTGTTCTGGGTTCACACCAGGTCTCGGCCAAGGGCGATCTCGCCAACTGGATGCTCCCGCAGCGGGGTGTCGGCAACGTTGGGGGCGCGATGGACCTGGCGGCCGGCGCGCGCGGCGTCATCGTCGCTATGGAGCACACCGACCGGCAGAACAACCCCAAGATAGTCGAGGAATGCACCTTCCCGGTGACCGGCAAGGGCTGCGTGTACCTGATCGTCACCGACCTGGCCGTCATAGAATGCACCGACGACGGTCTGCTCCTGAAGGAATTCGCCCCCGGCTGGACACCCGAAGAAATCCAGCAACTCACCGGGGCCCGGTTGGCCATCGATCCCGGAGTCAAGGAATTCGAGCTGTAGGGGGCTCCCCTTCGACTCGATCAAGGCGCCTGCAGGAGGTTTCTGTTGGAGCAACGCATGAGGAACGTAGAAGAGTTCGCGCTGTACGCCGCAGACATGATCGTGACCATGGAAGAGGACCAGCGACGTATGGAACAGAACCAGCGGCGCATGGAAGAGGACCAGCGGCGCATGGAAGAAGCCCAACGGCGCCGGGATGAGCTACTGCAACGGATGCTCCAGGCTGTCGCCGCCATACAGGCCGACATCGTCCGCATCGACGAAACTCATTCGTAGCTACGTGATGGTCGACCGCGGCACCCCTGGACAATCCCGGCGCGAGCAGTTTGACTTGCGGATTGGGGCGGTGTTAAGTTTTTCGGTATGAATATGCTGAATGCTCCGCTCGCGCCAAGTCCCCAGGTCTCGCAATCGCCAAGAGGAGAATGGGCGAAATGTCCGACGAACTGGTCATAGGCGGCAAAACTTTCAACTCCCGTTTGATCGTCGGCACCGGAAGGTACCGCACCATGGAGGAAATGGTGGCCGCGGTGGAGGCTTCCGGGACCGAGATGATCACCGTGGCCATCCGCCGGCTGGACCTAGACGACCCCACCAGCAAGACGCTGTTGGACTACATCGACTGGGGCCGCTACCAGATGCTGCCCAACACCGCCGGCTGCGCCACGGTTGAAGAGGCGCTCTTCGTCGCCCGCTTGGGCCGCGAGGTGGGCCGGACCAACTTCGTGAAGCTCGAAGTGATTCCCGACGCCAAGTACCTGTTTCCCGACGGCGCGGCCACTCTCGAAGCGGCGCGGCGGCTGGTGGAAGAGGACTTCATCGTGCTGCCCTACATCCATGCCGACCCGGTCTTGGCCAAAAACTTGGAAGATGCGGGCTGCGCGACCGTGATGCCCTTGGGTTCGGCCATCGGCTCCGGCCAAGGCATCCACACAGCCGAAGAAGTTCGCATCATCATCGAGCAGGCCAACGTGCCGGTCGTGGTGGACGCCGGGCTGGCCGTCCCGTCGGACGCCTCCGAGGCCCTGGAGATGGGGGCCGACGCGGTGCTGGTGAACACTGCCATCGCCCAAGCCAACGACCCGGCCCTGATGGCCGAGGCTTTCAAGCAGGGCGTGGAGGCCGGGCGCAAAGCCTATCTGGCCGGCCGCATCGCCCAACGCAACTATGCCGCCGCCAGCAGCCCAACATCGGATGTACCCCAGCCGGTGCCGGCCCGCAGCTAAACGTTATGAGGGCCGCACTGCCCGTGCCATGCCTCTGCCTGGTCACCGACCGCTCGGTGGCGGGAACGGACATGGTGCGGCGGGTGGAACTGGCGATAGAGGGTGGCGTCGACTTGGTGCAGCTACGAGAAAAGGACCTGCCCGGCGGCGAACTGCTCGCTCTGGCGCGTCGGCTTCTCGCAGCGCTGGACGGGCGGGCGGCGTTGGTGGTCAACGAGCGCGTCGACGTGGCGGTTTCCGCTGGAGCCCAAGGCGTGCAGTTGGGAGAGGATGCGCTGCCGGTGGCAGAGGCCCGCAGCATTCTGCCCTTGGGCGCTTGCATCGGACGCTCCGTGCATTCGGTCGACGGTGCGGTACACGCGGAGCAAGCCGGGGCCGACTTTCTGGTGGTCGGCACCATGTTCGCCACCGGCTCCCATCCTGGGGCCGCGGCGGCAGGGCCGGGGCTGATGCGCGAAACGGCCGGGCGCTGCCGGGTCCCGTTGCTGGGCATCGGGGGCATCACGCCGGACAATCTCGGCGAGGTTATATACGCTGGCGCGTCAGGCGTGGCGGTAATCCGCAGCATCCTGGGGTCGGACGACCCGCAGCGGGCGGCAAGAGTCCTGAAAGACTCGCTGCTGGAGGCTTGGCAAACCCGCAGTCGAATCTTCTGAGGCCGTGTCGCTGCGAATACGACTGCAAACACCACCGGAAAAACCGGGGAGGCCTGGAGAGATATGATCAATCTGACTGTGAACGGCAAACCCCGGCCCATCGAGGCCAGTCTGGACCTCGAGAGCTACCTGGACTCCTTCGGGCTGGACCTGCAACATATCGCCGTCGGATACAACGGCGAGGTGATCAAGAGGGACGAATTCCAGGAAGTCACCCTGCGGGAAGGCGACATCCTGGAGATCGTGCGGCCCGTGGGCGGCGGTTAGCCGGGCCTCCTTCGGGCCGGTAAGCCGCGTATAGAAGAGACCCGTTTGGTCGAACCAGACGGGTCTTTCTGTCGAAGCAGTGGCTTTGTAAGGCCGGATACGAGGAGATATGACCGACGGCGGCCCATTGAAATTGGAACAACTGGACCAGGTGTTGGGGCAAGTGGTCCGCGAGAACCCGGAGAAAGTCGTCTCGTGGGTCCGGGGTGAGGCGGGCGCGTGGGGCTTTCTGGCCGGCCAGGGGGTAACGGCGGCGCGCCGGGAATTGGGCCGCTCGTTAACTGACCCGGAGCGGCGCATGGTGTGGAGCCGCCTGTGGTGGTGGCTGGAGCAGTTGAAACTGCACCTGCAACAGCCTCCTTAGACCCTGCCTTTCAGAACGCCGAAACCGCCCCTACACGCCGGATTATTTCGTCTGTGCCGGTAGCGCCGGAGAAAGCTCAGTTACGAATTCCGCTAATTACATAGGTGGATTTCGGTTATACTGAAAAAGGCGCTGTCAGCCGCCTTGAACCCTGAGCAATCCAAACCGGCTGAAGAAGCGCAGGCAAAATCGGCATAATCTACAGACCTGGAGCATTCATGGACGATCCCATAGTACGCGCCGTTGGCATCCACAAGACCTACGACACCGGCCAGGTGAAGGTGAACGCCCTTCGCGGCATTGAGCTGTCGGTCCAGCGGGGCGAGATGGTCGCCATCATGGGGCCCAGCGGCTGCGGCAAGACCACTATGCTCAACTGCCTCTCCGGGCTGGATGACGTGGATGCCGGGCAGGTGATTATCGACGGGGTGGTATTGCACGACCTGCCCGACGACGAGAGAAGCGACTACCGGGCCAGAAACATGGGTTTCGTGTTCCAGTTGTATAACCTGTTGCCAGTCCTCTCCTCGGTCGAAAATGTGGAGATGCCCCTGCTGCTGTCGGGTGTCGGCGCTACGGAAGCCCGTCGCCGCTCTGTGGAAATGCTGGAGCAGGTCGGGCTGGCCGAGCGCGCCAACCACTTGCCCGGCGAGCTTTCCGGCGGACAGCGCCAGCGGGTCACCATCGCCCGGGCCCTGGTCAACCAGCCGTCCATCATCTGGGCCGACGAGCCGACTGGCGACCTGGACAGCGAGACCGCCAACGATATTATGAGCCTCATCGTCGAACTAAACCGCGCCAATCAGCAGAGTTTCATCCTGGTGACCCACTCCGACGAAGTGGGCCGTCTGGCCCATCGCATCGTTCGCATGAGGGACGGCGGAATCGTGGACGACGGTTTCGGAAACGGCCAAGGGTAATTGTTCCCTCTCCCTCGAGGGAGGGAGCAGCGTTGCAATAGGCTGGAGCGTAAATGGAAGACCTTTTCGGCGTCAAAATGCAATGGATAATGATTGTCCTGCTAGCGGTCTTCCTGCCTTCCATTGCCGTGATTTGCTTTATGGCCCTGCGCAACCGCGTCATGCTGAAGATGGGGCTGCGGAACATCCCCCGCCGTAAGGCGCAGACCGCTCTGATTGTCGTCGGCATCATGATTTCCACGCTGATAATGGCGGCGTCCTTCGGCACCGGCGACACCCTGACCTTCTCCATCCGCAAAGCCGTGGTGGACGCGCTGGGATCCATAGACGAAATCGTGCTTTCGGCCCGCCCCGGCGAGGGCGACCAGTTCGGCGGGGCCGCCTATGTGCCGATGGAACGCTTCACCGCTCTGCAACAGGAGTTGGTCGGCGTTTCCGAAATAGACGGCCTGGCCCCCGGCCTGGCGGAAACCGCGCCAACGGTCAACGACCGCACTTCCCTCAGCGAAGGGAGAATGCAGATTGCCGGAGTAAACCCGGCCACACTGGAGGGTTTCGGCGGCTTCCGCCTGCTCGACGGCAGCGAGGTGCGGGTGGAAGACCTGGCCCTCGGAGAAGTATTCATCAACACGGCAGCCGCCGATGAGTTGGGGGCCGTTCCGGGCGACTCTCTGACTGCGTATGTCTACGGCGAGCCTGCTTCCATGACGGTCAAGGGTGTGGTGTCGAGCGGAGGGACGGCCGGCTCCGAGCCGACGCTGCTTTTGCATCTGAACCGGGCCCAGGAACTGTTCGGCCGCGAAGGGTTCATCAACTCCATCGTGGTCTCCAACAAGGGCGACGAATACGATGGCGCCGACCTGAGCGGCGAGGTCACCAAGACCTTGCGCGTGTTGTTCACCGACCGGGATACCGCCGCGCAACTGAAAGACGCCCTCGCCCGGCCCGATGTTCTGGAGCAGTTGAGCCAGAGGGAGCAGCGGCCCCGCTTGGCCGAGACAGTGCGGGACGACCTGGCCCTGCTGCAAGCGGAACTGGCGAAACCGGAAATAAGCGACGACCTGGTCTCCCTCTTCTCCGATGAGGACGTCCGCGCCGAGTTTCTGGAAGCGGTGGCGGAAACCGGAGATGGAGAGCTGATCCGTGAGGTCAACACCCTGGTGGTCGCCCTGGCCGAGTTCATGGTGCTGGACATCAAGCGCAGTCTGCTGGACACGGCGGAGCAGGTTGGCAGCGTAGTGACCAGCTTCTTCATCCTGTTCGGGCTGTTCTCCATCATGGTGGGGATACTGCTGATATTCCTGATTTTCGTGATGCTGGCGGCGGCCCGGCGCTCCGAGCTGGGCATGGCGCGGGCCGTTGGGGCCAAGCGCTGGCACCTCATCCAGATGTTCGTATTCGAGGGTACCGCCTACTCGCTGGTGTCCGGGGTTGTCGGTGTGGGGCTGGGACTGCTGGCGAGCGCGCTAATCGTTGGCATCATCAATCAGATATTCGCTGGCGGTGGGGCCGGGACCGATGACTTTCAGCTAACGCGCCATTTCGAGATGCAGAGCGCTGTCGTAGCCTACTGCTTGGGCATGGTAATCACCTTTATCACCGTGGCCGTTTCCGCCTACCGGGTCAGCCGGATGAACATCGTGGCTGCCGTGCGCGACCTTCCGCCTCCGAAGGAAGAGTCCACCAAGGGATGGCTTGACCTGTTGCTGGGCCCGGTGCTGGCCCTGATTCGCCCCTTCGTGTGGATTGTCTCCGCCGCGCGCGCCCTGGCGGCGGGCCGCATCGCCCGCTCCGCCCGTATGCTGCTCCAGGTAGCCTTGTCTCCGGCGGCTGTACCGTTCCTCTTTGTATTAGCCGTTAGCCAACTGCTGTGGCGGCCCTTCAGCCAAGGCTGGCTGGCCATTGTTATCGGCATACCAATGGCCTGGCTGGGCACCTTCACCGACTCCGCCATGTGGGTCCGGCTGGGCGTGACCATTACGATAATCGGCATCGGTCTGACGCTCCGGACCGTTATGAACCGGAGAGGGGTCCGCTCTGAGGTTGCCGACCGCACCGGCTACACGCTGATGGGTGTGGTGACTCTGGTGTT
Source organism: Dehalococcoidia bacterium (assembly GCA_965197575.1). Lineage (GTDB taxonomy): Bacteria > Chloroflexota > Dehalococcoidia > Lucifugimonadales > UBA3495 > VXOI01. The sequence goes on along the minus strand of OZ240214.1, from coordinate 1,544,483 downwards.
CTGGATTATTCCGTTCAGCTCCCTGCGCTCGATTTTTGGCGAGTTGAACGGGGGAATCGAGATGTTCTTCATCTCCGGCGTCACGATGGTGGCCGCCGCCGTCTGGACGGTGATGTATAACGCTGAACTGCTGCTGAAGGGCTTGACCATATTGACCAGCCCCATCGGGTCGCTGCGTCCGGTGTTGATAACCGCAGTCGCCTACCCCATGAGCGCCAAGTTCCGCACCGGCCTGACCCTGGCGATGTTTGCCCTGGTCATCTTCACTATGATAGTCATGTCCATTCTTACCGAGGCGTTCAGCACCACCACGGGCGACGACAACGTCATCGTCGGCGGCTGGGACGTGTCGGCCACCGTCAACCCCAACACCCCCATCGCCGACCTTCGCCAGGCCATCAAAGAGCATCCTGATCTGAATTCGGCCGATCTCGAGGCCATCGGCAGCTACACCCACATTCCGGTGCAGGTGCGCCAGACGGGCGCCGAAGAGCAAAGCTGGCAGTCTTACTCGGTGCGGGCTGCCGACGACGGATACCTCTCCGGCTCGGAAACCGAATTGCACCTCATCGCCGAAGGCTACGGCACGACACCCGAGGAAGTCTGGGAAGCCCTGCGCAACGACTCTACCCTGGTAGTTGTGGACACACTGGCGGTCCCGACCCGCTCGGGATTCCGCGGCGGGGACAACGTGCCCGAGTTCCAGGTGGAAGGGCTGTACTACGAAGACGAGTCCATGAAGCCCATCCAGATTGAAGTGCGGGAGCCCGGCACCGGCGCCGTGGTCACATTGACGATAATCGGCGTCCTCGACGAGACCGCGGACGCTTTCGGAACGCTGGGCAGTGGCATGATTGCGGCCCGCAAGCAGTTGGACGAGGTTTCGCCGTATCCGATACCAGTCACCAATTACCGCATCAAGGTAGCCGAGGGCGCAGACCCCGCTCAATTATCCAAGAACCTGGAGGCCGCCTTCCAGCGCAATGGGCTGGAGAGCAACGTGCTGTCCGAGCTGGTGGAAGAATCGGTGTCGGCCAACCAATCGTTCAACTACCTGCTGACCGGATTTATGGGGCTGGGGCTGATGGTGGGCGTGGCGGCCTTGGGAGTGGTCAGCCTGCGGGCCGTGGTGGAGCGCCGACAGCAGATCGGGGTGCTCCGGGCCATCGGTTACCGGCGGCGCATGGTGCAGCTTTCGTTTCTGCTGGAATCGTCTTTCGTGGTCTTGCTGGGCGTGGCCATCGGCGTCGGGCTGGGCACGGTGATTTCCTATCTGATAGTCCGCGAGATACAGCAGGACATCGAGACTATCCGATTCAGCATTCCTTGGCTGCAAATCGTGGCAATCATCGCCGTAGCCTACATCTTCTCGCTGGCCACCACTTTCCTGCCCGCCCGCCAAGCCAGCAACATCTACCCCGCCGAGGCCCTGCGGTATGAGTAGGTCTTTTAGCGGTATCAATGTAGCGTGAAAAAGGAGGGAGTATGCCCAGGCTTAAACCGGGTGACGAACCTCTATCCCCGGAAGATGACGCCGCCGTGGCAGCCGGCATCAAAGCTGACCCGGATACAATTGAGCTTGATGCAGAGTGGTTCGCTGGCGCCCGTCCGGCTTCTCATGCTCTCCCTCACATTGTGGACGAATACCTCAGAACCCGAGGGGATCAGAAAGCTGGCGTGAACAGCGAAAACGTTAATGTAGCGTGAAAAAGGAGGGAGTATGCCCAGGCTTAAACCGGGTGACGAACCTCTATCCCCGGAAGATGACGCCGCCGTGGCAGCCGGCATCAAAGCTGACCCGGATACAATTGAGCTTGATGCAGAGTGGTTCGCTGGCGCCCGTCCGGCTTCTCATGCTCTCCCTCACATTGTGGACGAATACCTCAGAACCCGAGGGGATCAGAAAGCTGGCGTGAACAGCGAAAACGTTAATGCCTCGCACTTGCCAGCCCAACGACTTCGGGCTAGAGTAGCTCCAACCGGAAGATCAGGAGGCTCCCCAATGACTATGGATCCCATCAACCTCTACGACTACGAGGCCAGGGCCAAGCTGGCCCTGCCGCATAACAACTGGGAGTTCATCGAAGCGGGTTCGATGGACGAGTTCACCACCCGCCGCAACCGCAGCGCCTTCGAGCAACTGACCCTGCGGCCGAGGTTCCTGCGCGACGTGAGCGAGCGCAACATCTCCACCACCGTCCTGGGTCAGGAAATCAGTATGCCGGTGATGGTTTCACCGGCCGGCAGCCACATGCTGGCCCACCCCGACGGCGAGGTGGCCACCGCCCAAGGGGCGGGCCGGTCCGACACCCTGATGATGCTCAGCACCTCCTCCAACTACAGCATGGAGGAGGTTTCTGAGGCCGCCACCGGCCCGCTGTGGTTCCAGCTATATCACCGCGGCTATCACTTCTCCGAAATGCTGGTGCATCGGGCCGAGGAAGCGGGCTTCAAGGCCATCGTGCTAACCGTCGATACCCCGCTCCCCAGCCCCAAGGAACGCGACCTCCGCAACCACTTCCAGCGGGAGTTCGAACTCGGCAACTTCCGGGGCATGGGCGCCGACCCCACGGCGATCAGCGGCACCGACGAGACGCCCGGCTGGGATGTGGCCTCCGCGCCGTCCCTCACCTGGCGCGAGCTGGAGTGGCTGCGTGGGCTAACCTCGCTGCCGTTGGTGCTGAAGGGTGTGCGCACCGCCGAAGACGCTCATCAAGCCGTGGAAAACGGCGTCGATGGCATCCTTGTCTCCACCCACGGCGGACGCCAGCTGGACATGACGATGGGCGCCATCGAGATGGTGCCGGAAATCGTGGCTGCCGCCCGCGGTCAGGCCGAAGTGTACGTGGACTCGGGCGTGCGCCGGGGCAGCGACGTTATCAAGGCGCTGGCCTTGGGCGCGAAGGCTGTCGCCATTGGCCGCCCGCTGTTCTGGGGGCTCGCCGTAGACGGAGCCGACGGAGTCCACGGCGTGCTCGAACTGCTGCGCGAGGAAGTAAGCCGGGCTCTGGGCTATTGCGGCCAGACCGACGTGAACTCCCTGGAGCCGGGCCTGATCAACATCCCCTACGGCTGGGGCGCAGGAACGACCGCGCCGTAAGGCCGGGCCATCCCTCGGAGAGGGCGCCAACTCAAAGAAAGGGGAAGGCTTAATGCGTTGGTGTCTTAATTGCAATCAAAACGTCGATCCCAAGGGGAGCATCAACGGCATCATTGTGGTCCTCCTGTTTCTCTTCTGCCTGCCAGGCATGGTTGCCTACCTGATCTATGCCTTGACACAGCCGAAAACGTGCCCGATCTGCAACGGCACTAGGTTCGGATCCACGGCTCCGTGAGTCGCTGGCAGTGCCGCTGCCTAGTGTCCCGGGACCTCTGTGGCTAGCGACCCCAGAAACTCAGGAAAGATCAGGTGGGGGATGATCGTTTCCCACCATCCTCCCGTCCAATACAATCGGACGGTAAGTTTGCTGGGCCTTCGCATTTGCGTGCGCTGCTCGGGTGCCCTGCTAGGCATGGTGACCGGGCTGATTCTATCTCGGGAAATCTTTGGTGCTGGTTTCACAATGCCGTTCTGGGCGGCTGCGCTACTCCCGATACCTACAGCGGTCAACTTCGTCGGCTATGAGCTTGGCAGAATCGACAGCAACAACCTTGCCCGCGTGCTCACCGGGTTCCTGGCAGGCCTTACGCTCGCCTACTTCATGGAAATGCTGTTGGTTGGGGATTACCTTGCGGCGGCTGCCATCCTGCTCTGGGTGGCAGCTCTGCAGGCGGCCGCAGCGATGGTTCTTCGGAGGGGCAGCAGGCTGGCCCCGTTTTTTCACCAGTACGAAGCGGGCTACCGCAAATAAGCGGGTGACGCACAAGAACACCGCAGGGCCGCGGATTACCCGCGCCCCTGCGGTTGTTCCTGTGGGTAGTTGGGCCGACGGTGGGATGGGCTAGTCCGCCGGCGCGCCCGCTGCCTGCTCGGCCAGAACGCCGGACAGGAAGACAGCCAGCAGAGCGTTGAACTCGTCCGCCTTCTCGAAGTGGGCGGAGTGGGCCGCACCGGGGACTACTTCCATCCGCGAGCCGGGTATGACACGGTGTACCTCTTGGATGACCTCCGGCGGGAAGATGCGGTCTTCGTCGCCGACTATCAGGAGCGTAGGCGTCTGCCAGCCTACGAACGCTGCTTCGCCCGGCCCGTCCTCGCGGCGGAAGCCGGAGATCACGCCGTCCTCGCCGCGCTCCGGGTTCAGTCCGCCAATCTGCTGGTAGAGGAAGGTCAGCGCCGGTTGCTGCTCGATAAAGGCAGCGGCCAGCGAACGGGCCGGGCCGTCGGGCGGCGGCGTGGTCCGTCGCAGCGCCTCCAGCACACCCGGACTAGCCACGCCCCCGGTGGTGTCGCCCAAGACCAGCCCCAGTGTGCGCTCCGGGTTGGCCAGGGCGAACTCCAGGCAGCAGAATCCGCCCATCGACTGCGCCACCAAAAACGTCTGCCCGATACCCAGGTGGTCCAGGAGAGCGGTCAAGTCCGCCGTAAAGTTCTCCCGCAACGGAGAACCGAAGGGCGCGGCTGACTGCCCCCATCCGCGGTGGTCGAAGGTAATGCAGCGGTAGTCGCCGGAGAACCGGGCTACCTGCTGCCACCAGCTCATATGGTTGCCGCCGCGTCCGTGGGCGAACACCATCGCGGGGCCGCTGCCGTGGGACTCGTAGTACAGGTCGATGCCGTTGATTGGCGCTTTCGGCATGATTCCTCCGATAAAGTCCCCTCTCCCTCTGGGAGAGGGTCAGGGTGAGGGAGTTCCTTACACTGGCCACCCTTCGTGGCGGTAGGCGGCGTCCCAGAACATGTACTCATAGCGGCTGCTGGTTATGAACACGTCGCGCATGGTGTCCAACTCCGCAGGGCTGGCCTCCAAGGCCATCCGGTCGACAAAGCCTCGCCAGGCCGCCACGCTCTCTTCCAGCAGGCCCGACACGTAGAAGTTGGTCCACTGGCCATACAAAGGGTGTTCCGACTGGCCCAGTTCTTCCCGCAGCAGGTGATAAGTCCAGGGGCAGGGCAGCAGCGCGGCCGCCGTCGGCCCCAACCCGCGCTGCATGGCGGTGGCCAGCATATGGTTGACATAACCGGCGTTGGTAGGCGACGGCGGCGCGGCTTGCACCTCCTCCATAGTGAGCCCCGCGGCAGCCACCAGCCGGTGGTGCAGGGGCCGCTCGATAGGTGTCAGGACGCGGTGGGCCAACTCTTCCAGCGTCCCGGAGTCGGGCGCCTTGGCCAAGGCGATTGCCACCGACCGGGCGAACCCCTCCAGGTAACGGTAGTCCTGGGTCAAGTAATACTGGAAAGTCTCCAACGGCAGAGTGCCGTCCTTGATTCCCCGCAGAAACGGGTGGGCGAAGATTTGCCGCCAGATCGGCTCTGCCTCGCTCCGCAACTGCTCGCTGAAACTTGGCATCGGGTTCCTCCTCTAGCCGTTGTTCGACTGGGCGCGGGCCAGCTCCATTTCGCGCAGCTCCACGCGGCGGATTTTTCCGCTGACCGTCTTGGGAAGCTCCGTGACGAACTCCACTGCTCTCGGGTATTTGTAGGGCGCGGTGGTGGCGCGAACGTGGTCTTGGATGCTGAGCGCGAGTTCGTCCGAGGGCACGTAGTCCGGGGCCAGGATAACGAAAGCCTTGACGATGTCGCCCCGCACCGGGTCCGGGCTCGCCACCACCGCCGATTCCGCCACCGCCGGATGCTCGATGAGGGCGCTCTCCACCTCGAAGGGACCGATCCGGTAACCGGCCGAAATGATCACGTCATCGGCCCGGCCCACAAACCAGAAGTAGCCGTCCTCGTCCTTATACGCCTTGTCGCCGGTCAGGTACCAATCGCCGTGGAACGACCGCTCCATCGCCTCGTCGTCCCGCCAATACTCCTGGAACAGCCCCACCGGCCGTTCCGGTTTGATCTTGACGGCGATCTGCCCCTCTTCGCCGGGCGGAACCTCAGCTCCGTCTTCGTCGACCACGCCGATGGTGAAGCCGGGGACGGGCTTGCCCATGGAGCCGGGGCGCACCGGCATACAGCGGAAGTTGCCGACCAGCAGCACCGTCTCAGTCTGCCCGTAGCCGTCGTAGATGGTCAGGCCGGTGCCATCTTCCCATTGCTTCATAACCTCGGGGTTCAGCGGCTCACCGGCGCCGGTGCAGTGGCGCAGGTTCCGCAGGTCGTACTTGGTCAGGTCTTCCAGCACCATCATGCGATAGGCGGTCGGAGGGGCGCAGAAAGAGGTCACGCCGAACCGCTCCAGCATACTCAGGGTCATCGGAGCGTCGAACCGCCCCCGCGCGTCGTGCTGCATCACCGTCGCGCCCAAGGCCCATTGGCCGAACAGCTTGCCGTAGGCCGCCTTGGCCCAGCCGGTGTCGGACAAGGTCCAATGCAGGTCGGTGCTTTTCAGGTCGTGCCAGTACTTGGCGGTCAGGGTGTGGCCGATGGCGCAGGAGGCCTGAGTGTGCAGCACCATCTTCGGGTAGCCCACCGTGCCGGAGGTGAAGTAGATCAGCAACGGATCGTCGCTGCGGGTCGGTTCTACGCCCTCCAGGACCGGCGAGCCGTCGGACACCTGCCGGTCGAAGGACACCCAGCCCCGCCGCTCCTCGCCAACAAGCACGAGATGCTTGAGGGTGTCGCAAGCCCCGGCGGCCTCCTCCACCTTGGCCGCGTTTTCGGCGTCGGTGATGGCCATGACCGCCTCGGCCCGGTTGATGCGGTACTCGATGTCCCTGGGCGTGAGCAGCGTGGTGCCGGGCATGGGCAGCGCGCCCAGCTTGAACAACGCCACCATCGCCACGTACCACTCCGGGATGCGCGGGAGCATTATGAACACCCGGTCGCCCTTCCTGATGCCCAGCTCCCGAAGCGAGTTGGCGTAGCGGTCCGACAGCGTTTTCACGTCCCAAAAAGTGTGGTGACGGGCGTTCACGCCGCCCGGGTCGACGGAAAGCAGGGCGAGCTTGGTGTGGTCCTCGGCCCATTTGTCGACCACGTCGAACCCGAAATTGAAGAACTCCGGCGCCTCCAGCCGCTCGTTCCGGTAGGCGCTTTCATAGTCCGGCATATTGAGGGCAGCTTCCGGCATGGCTCCTCCTTTTCGTCCTAATCAGGATTTCCAGGACTCCAGGATTGACGGGATTGGCGGCATAATTCTGCTGATCTTACAATCCTGAAAATCCTGATTCAGACAATTATAATCCAATCCGGGAAATTCGCTTATGGAGATGCGCGCATGGCGGGACAACTGGAAGGCAAGACGGCGTTGGTGACCGGCGGCGGCTCCGGGATTGGCCGGGCCGCCTCGCTGGCCTACGCCCGGGAAGGGGCCAGGGTGGTGGCAGTGGACCTCAACACCGAAGGCGGCGAGGAGACCGTGCAGATGATCAAGGAGGCGGGAGGAGAGGCCATCCTGGTCCACGCCGACGTCTCCGACCCCAGCGGCACACAGCTCATGGTCGACCGAGCCGTGGCGGCCTACGGTTCGCTGGACTGCGCCTTCAACAACGCCGGAGTTGCCGGCGGGCGCGAGCGCAGGCTGACCGCCGACTACGACGAAGAAGACTGGGACCGCGTCATCGGCATCAACCTCAAGGGCGTGTGGCTGTCGATGAAGGCCGAGATCCCCCAGATGTTGAAACAGGGCAGCGGCGCAATCGTGAACACCGCTTCCATCATGGGGCTGATCGCCGCCCAAGGCTCGGTGGCCTACATGGCCGCCAAGCACGGAGTGGTCGGTCTCACCAAAGCGGCAGCCCTGGAGTACGCCGGGGACAACATCCGGGTCAACGCCGTGTGCCCCGGCTACATCGACACGCCCCTGTTGCAACCGGTGCTGGCCGCTCACGAAGGTTTCGAGCAGCGGGTCGTGTCCCGGCACCCGGTGGGCCGTCTGGGCCGGCCGGAGGAAATCGCCGAGGCGGTGATCTGGCTCTCGTCGCCCGCCGCCTCTTTCGTCACCGGCCACAGCATGGCAGTGGACGGCGGTTACGTCGCGCAGTAAATCCGCTTTCCCTCTGGGAGAGGCCAGATTGCGTCGGGCCTCTTGACGCAATCGGAGGTTGGGGTGAGGGCGTCACTCCCCAATCTGGAGTCCGTTTATACTGTTGGAATGTAAATCATTCTTTATGGATGGAATAGGGACATGGGGACGGATCCGTCTCAGCATAGTGATGCCGAAAGACTTCGAAAGGCACTGGTAGACAACCTTGTGCAGAAAGGCGCTATTGGCAGCCAAGCGGTTGAGCGAGCTTTTCGAGTTGTGCCTCGACATCTGTTCGTTCCAGAAGCCGAAATCTCAACCGCTTACGGTGATCAGCCGATCTTCCTTCGTTGGGAGGGGGAGAGGCCTACCAGCTCATCGTCCCAACCGACGATTATGGCAATAATGGCGGAGCAATTGCGATTGGAGCCTGGAATGCAGGTCTTGGAAATAGGCACGGGTTCAGGCTATAACGCCGCCATCTTGTCCGAGCTTCTTGAGGGGGACGGTCACATCGTTACAGTTGACATTGATTCTACCCTCGTTGACGATGCCAGAAAGAACTTGTCGGCTGCCGGATGCGACGGGGTAGAAGTGGTCTGCTGGGACGGTTCAAGGGGGTTCACTGACGCCGCGCCATATGACCGCATCATAGTCACAGCAGACGCCCGCGATGTTTCATCCCATTGGGTAGACCAATTGACCGATGCAGGCGTGCTGGTGGCCCCCTTGTGGTTCAAGGGGTTCAGCCTAAGCGTAGCCCTAGAAAAACACGCTACCGGACTCTTGGGACTCTCAGTATCGCCCTGCACCTTCATTCCCCTTCGGGGAGCCTGGCAGCGGAGTGAAGGCTACTACCCGATTCAGGGCCGCTCAGATCAGCCTCCGTCCATGTTAATAGGATTGGACTGGCCAGAGCAGCTCGACCTCGCCAAGCTGCACGACCTTCTGGCATCTGAAGAGGCGGAACTCCGCGACATAGGACGCTCCCTTGAAGGTCAGTTCATCTCGCAGAATCTGCTTTCCGGTCTATTCCTGTCCCTTACAACCCATCATGGAGTCTTTGCCCTCATGCCGACGGGTCAGGATGCCCCATTTCACACTCCAGGGTACGGATTAATCGCCGCTGACCTGAATAGCGCCGCTATTCTCAACGACAGATTCCCCAATCAAGCGTTGGTGTACGGCAATAGCGCGGCGTATTCGGAGTTGCTTGAGCTCCTTAACCTATGGGATGGTCTAAGCCACCCTTCAGTCCATGACTTGAAAGTTCGCGCTCTCTACGGAAGCCCGATGTCAATTCCAGACCGCTCTTGGGTAATTCCCAAACAATCCAATTATACTTGGTTATTATCGTGGGACGTCTGATCGTAATTGGGGCGTGTTCACACAAGAGGGTCTTAATTAGGTTTGATAAGCTGGACACGCTCCTCCCGGGCTCCATCAACTTGTGCTCATTGCCTATGCTCTGCGATAGCGTTGACACGCCCTAAGCTCCTCAAAAACAAGAATAACCTGCAAGCAAGGTGAAGGAATGACTACCGTTGACCAGCAGACCCGCCGCCGCATGGCCCGTACCGGCCTGACCGCTCTGGACCCGGAGAAAGCCTGCCCGGGTTACCTGCTCTACTCGCCGATGGCCAGCCCCGGCGATGTGTACCTTGTGGACCTGAATGGGGTCGAGGTCCATCACTGGGCCATGCCCTACCCGCCGGGCCTCTACGGTTATCTTCTACCTAATGGCAACCTGTTCTACGGCGGTAAGCTCCGGGGCGAGGGCTGGGAGCGGTTCCCGGCGTGGAAGCGGTTCAACGGTGGCGTGATGCTTGAGGCCGACCCGGCGGGCAACGTGCTATGGGAGCACCGCGACCCAGGCCACCACCACGACGCAAGACGCACCGAGTCCGGCGGAGCGGTCTACCTGACGGTTGAGCCGATGTCGTCAGACTTGGCTGCGAAGGTCAAGGGAGGAATCGCCGGCTCGGCCCCGGAGGGGATGTGGGCCGACGTTATCGTGGAAGTCGACGCCGCAGGCAACCGCATTTGGGAGTGGCACGCCTATGAACATCTCGACCCGGAGGTCCACGTAATCACCTTCAACGACCTGCGCGACGAGTGGAGCCACGGCAACACCCTCGCGCCGCTGCCCGGCGGGCGGGTGTTGTTCAGCTTCCGCAACATATCGACCATAGGCATCATCGAGCAGTCCACCGGAAAAATCGTCTGGCAACTGGGGTACGACACCCTAGCCCAGCAGCACGACCCCAGCCTGCTGCCCAACGGGAACGTGTTGGTGTTCGACAACGGCTCCCATCGCCGGGACGCCGCGTTGCCCTTCTCCCGGGTGATCGAGGTCGACCCGGCGACCAACGAGATCGTATGGGAGTACCGGGACAGTCCACCATACAACTTCTTTAGCGCGTTTATTTCAGGCGCCCGCCGCCTGGGCAACGGCAACACCCTGATCACCGAGGGAATGTTCGGGCGGATGTTCCAGGTCACTCCGGCGAGCGAGGTCGCTTGGGAGTACGTGAACCCTTACTTCCATGTTGACGTGGAGGGGATACTGGGGAACCGGGTGTTCCGGGCCACCCACTACATGCCGGGCGAGATTCCGTGGCTGCCCTAGATGGCCAGAGAGGAGGCTAGCCGTGTATCAAGCGATGGTTGCCATTCATGTAATCGCCGCAGTCACCTGGCTGGGCGGGATGCTGTTCCTGGTCATGGTGATGGTGCCGCTGGCGCGAAGGGACATGGGCGGAGGCCAAGGCTTCGTCATACTACGCCAGGTGGCGGAACGGTTCGTTCCCGTGTCCTGGGTCGCCATGGTAGTGCTGGCGCTGACCGGCGGCTACCTAGCCTTCGATCACTGGGGTGTCGGCGTGGGCGACTTCTTCAGCGGCGGGATCCACTTCATCGACATGCTTCAAGTCAAGACCGCCCTGTTTCTGGTGGTAGTGTTGATCAGCCTGGCCCACGACTTCTGGCTGGGGCCGATGATGATGGACCGTCTGGATGCAGCCCGTCAGTCGGGCCAGCCCTTGCCCAGAGGCGCGGCGCGGGCGTTCGTGCTGATGGCGGCGCGGGTGAACCTGCTGCTGGTGCTGGCCATCGTCGTGCTGGCCGTGATGATGACCCGGCCCTAACGGGCCGACGGAAAGTTCGGGTCGCGCTTTTCCCGCACCGACGACAGTCCCTCACGCACGTCCGGGCCGAAGAAGCCCAGCATTTCCAGGGCCAACGAGTAGTCGAAGGCGGTGTGTTCCGCCATCCGCAGCCACTGGTTCAGCGAGCGCTTGGTGTAGCGCAGGGCCGGTTGCGAGCCGGACGCCAGCTTGCGGGCCACGCCCATCGCCTGCTCCATTAGCTCGTCGTGGGGCGCGACCATGCTGACCAGCCCCAGCCGCTCCGCCTCCGTGCCGTCCAGGAACTCGCAGGTCATAAGGTAATACTTGGCCTTGGCCATGCCGATGAGCAGGGGCCAGATCACGGCGGCATGATCGCCCGCCGCAACTCCCAACCGGACGTGCCCGTCGGTGAACCGGGCGCGGTCGGAGGCTATGGATATGTCGGCCAGCAGCGCCACCGCCAACCCCGCTCCGACCGCGACGCCATTGATGGCGGAAATGACTGGCTTGTCCAGGTTGATCATGTTGTGAACGATGTCGCGGGCTTCCTGCATCGTGTCGGCGATGACCTCGGCGTTGCCGATGGACTTTTCGATCATGTCGAAGTCGCCGCCGGCGGAGAAGGCGTTGCCCGCCCCGGTTATGACGGCCACCCGCACCTCCGGGTCACGTCCCAGGTCCAGCCAGATTCGGCTGAGCTCGTTGTGCAGCGTGAAGCCGGTGGCGTTGAAGACCTCGGGACGGTTCATGGTCAGCAGCGCTACGCCGTCCTGTTTTTCGATGATGAGTTCCTTGTACCCGCTGTAGTCCACCATCCGCGCCGTCCTTTATTCGAGTTTCAAAACATGGAGGAACAGGATAGACAGGATTGCGATTGGCCGGCATTATCCTGTCTATCCTGTCCATCCATGTGAATTTCAGTAGAGCGCGCCGTTTTCTTCCAGGCGGCGCACCTCTGCTTCCGGCATCCCCAACACTTCCTGGAAAACGTAGTCGTTGTCCTCGCCGATGTTGCTGTAGTGACCGAACTCCATGGGAGTCTCCGACAGCTTCGCTGGTGTGGTCCAGGCCACGCTGTCGCGTTTCTCCCACTCCCAGGCCGGGGTGCCCCGTTGGGCCACGTAGTAGGGCGAAGGCTCGTAGAATCCCCGGGCTTTCAGATGCTCGCTGTGGAACAGGTCTTCGCCTTGGGAAACGATGCTGGCGGGCACCCCTTCCGCCTGCATCTGTTCCATCACTTCCTCGGCAGTGAAACCGGCGGTCCACTGCCCTATCCGCTCGTCCAACTCATCCTGGCGGGCCAGCCGGCCGTCGGCAGTGGCGAGCTCGGGGCGGGCGCTCCACTCGGGATCGCCGACGGCGCGGCGGAACCCGGCCCACTGCTCGTCGTCCTGGACGGCAATGGCGCACCAGCGGTCGTCGCCCCGGCACTGGTAGACGCCGTGGGGAGCGGAGGCGGCATCCCGGTTGGCGATGCGCTCCGGGAGCCTGCCGTTGACTTGAAAGTCCAGGGTTGCGGGGCCGGCCGTGACCGCTCCCGACTTGAAGATCGACGACTCCATAGTTACCGGACGGCCGGTGAGCCGCCGCCGCATCAAGGCGCCGATGATGGCCGACGGCTGGAACACTCCGGTGTGGTAGTCGGAGTATGAAGTGTTTATGGCCGATGGAGGGGCGCCTTCGTCGCCGGTCATTAGGGACACCCCGCCCATGTGCTGCACCAGAATCCCGTAGGACTTGTAGGTGTAGTAGGGGCCGATGCCGCCCAGCCCGGTCTGCCACATCAGAATGATGTCGGGCCGAAGCTGCCTTACCTCCGGGAAGTCGATGCCCCAACGGTCGAGGATATTGCGGCGGAAGTTGGTCATAAACACGTCGCTGACCTTGACCAGCTCCTTGAAAACTTCCAGCCCCTCCGGAGTGCGCACGTCCAGCGAGACCCGCTTCTTGATACGTTGGAAATCGGGCTGCCCCGCGCCCCTGGACCAGGCCGGGATAAAGGCCATCTCGTCCAGCACCTTGTTGGTCTCGACCTTGATGACCTCGGCTCCCAGAGAGGCGAGAATCCGGCCGGTAAGCGGCAGGGCCACGTATGGCCCCAGTTCCAGCACCCGGACTCCTTCCAACGCTTGCTTGCTCATGGCTAAATCACCCCGTCCCGCTGCAACGATTCCAGTTCTTCCTCAGACAGCCCCAACTCCCCGGCGTAAACTGCCTCGTTGTCCTGGCCCAACCTGGGTGCGGGCACGGTGCCGGGGGAGACCTCGTCGCTGTCGAACACGCCCAGCGGGTATTGAAGCACGCCGGTCTCCGGGTGGTCGACGCCGAACCAGAAGTTGCTGGCCTCCAGTTGCGGGTCGGCAAGCAGGTCGGACACAGTGTTCACCGGAATTACCACCAGGTTGCGGCGCTGGCCCTCGTGGAACAGGTACTCGCTGGTGAAGCGAGTAGTGAAGTCGATGACCAGCGCGGTGATGATGTCGTTGTAGGGCGCTCGGTCCTGGTTGCCGCCCTTGTAGTCCGGGTTCAGTATCTCCTCGTTGCCGGTCACCTCGAAAATCCACTCGGCCAGGGTGTCCCACTCGCGAGGGGTGATGATGCCGGCGGAAATCCAGCCGTCTTGGCTGGGGTAGGCCCCCAAGGGTATGACCAGCGTTGACGTGGCCCCAACGCGGGTCACGTTTTGTTCCAGCAGCATCCAGGCTAGGGCCGGGTGGGCGTCGGTGTAGTAAGTGATCAACGCCTCCTGCAAGGAAACGTCGATGTGCTGCCCCTCGCCGCCACCGATGTCCCGGTGGTACAGGGCGGCGAGCACCGCAGCGGCGGCGAACTGAGCGCCGGGGAAATGGGACTGCTCGTTGCCCTGGCGCATCGGTGGCCCGTCGGGTTCGCCGGTGATCTGCATGAAGCCACTGGCGGCCAGGGCGACCAGGTCGGAGGACCGGTAGTCTTTCCACGGGCCGGTCTGACCGAAGGGCGTGACCGAGGCCATAACGATTCCGGGATTCGCCTCTCGCAGGTCGTCGTAGCCAAGTCCCAGCGAGGCTAGGTAGCCTACCGGGAAGCTCTCCAGCACCACGTCGGCATTGGCGGCCAGCCGTTTGAACAGCCCGCGCCCCTGCTCCGATTGCAGGTCGAGGGTGATGGAGCGCTTGTTGGTGTTGTAGAAGAGGTGATAAAGGCTTCGTTCCGGGTGCGGGTCGTGGTTAACGAACGGCCCGCGAATGCGGGAAGGGTCTCCCGACGGCGGCTCGACCTTGATGACGTCAGCCCCGTAATCGGCCAGCAGCTTGCCGCAAAAGACCGCCTCCGGCCCGCTCAGGTCCAACACGCGGTACGACGGCAGCAGATTCCCTTCCTGCGGCGCTTCTAGGGGCATTGGACTCCTGTGACCCGAAATCGAGGTAGTCCGGCAAGTTCGACTACGCTCAGATTGTAGATAAGCCCTTCGGAAGGCGTCAAGCTGACTCGGCCGCCGTAGCAGGGCCTTTTCATTTTCGGCGGACGAATAGCCGAACCCGCGGGGCAACCATAGGGGTTGCTCATACCATACACCCCGACCCCAAGCGTAGGAGGCAGCCACAAGGGCTGCCCTGGGTGGACAAGGAATAGGCCCTGGCCACCGCAGACAGGCTCCGATTGCCGGAGAGGAACATCGGCGGCTCGAAAGCGGGCCAGCGGTCGTATATCCTATGATGCAGCATCGGCGCGAGGTAAGGATATGACGACAAGCAAATTACGCAACGGGACCCAGCTTTCCGTTGACGAATTCATGGAACTGCCTGACACCGACGACAGACGGAAGTTGGAGCTTGATGACGGAGTCCTTTACATCATGCCGAGGCCGCGCCCCATTCACGGGTTCATTCAAAACCATTTCATTCGCATCATCGGTAACTTCTTTGAGCTTTTCGACGACCCGCCCGCCGATTTTTTCTCCGACATCATCGTGGCGTTGCCCTCGGCACTCAGCCGCTTATTGGCTCCTGACTTGTGTATCATCCTGCGAGAGCGGACGGATATTATCGGTCCACGCATGATTGAGGGAGCCCCGGACATCGTGATTGAAATCCTGTCCTCAGACCGCCGCCGCGACTTGGTGCGCAAGCGTCAACTCTACGCTGATGCGGGCATCCTCGAATACTGGATCGTCGACCCAGTAAACGACGCCGTGACGCTGCTGGAACTGCACGATGGCGAGTACGCCGAGCGGGCCGTCCTGACCGCTGCCGATACCATCACAACGCCGTTGCTCCCCGGATTGGCGATCCCGCTGGCGGACGTATTCCACCATCCCCGCCGCCCGGCGCGAGGATAACCCGTGACCGCAAGACAGGGCTTCGTCGCGGTTACGTAAAGCCCGCGTTTGGCTGGTATAATCAGGCGGGTTTAGACCTTGGCCCAATCATCCTCCCCGGTTGGACTTGAGCCCGCTATGGCCAATTCCGCTTCGACATATCTCGCTTCGTTAAGAGACCGGTTCCTGCTCGGCTTGCAGTACCGGGACTACCGGACGATGTGGATCGCCACCACTTGTTCGGCGGCGGCCGCTTGGGCCTTGATCGTGGCTCGGGGTTGGCTGGCCTTCGAGATTACCGGTGCATCGCTCTGGGTGGGGATCATCACCTTCGCCGCCATGGCCCCCAGGGTGTTCACCACGCCGATTGTGGGGTACCTGGCCGACCGTTTCGACCGGCAAACGCTCCTGCAATGGATCTACGGCCTCAACCTGGTCCACAACATCATCCTGGCATTGCTGGTGATGAGCGACATGGCCGGTCCCTGGTCGCTGATGGTGCTGGCGTTGTTGAACGGGACTCTGCGCGCCGGCCAGATGACCGTCGCCACGGCCCTGATCCCCAACCTGGTGCCCAAGGAGCACCTGCTGAACGCCTTGGCCTTGAACCAAGCCACGCAGCAGGGATCTCGCATGGTGGGCGCTCTGGCCATTCTCCCGCTGATGGGTTTCGTCAATATCGAGATGGCCTTCTGGCTTTGCACCGTCTTCTATGCCATCGGCCTGGTGGAGGTCTCGCGCATCGGGACCAAGTCCACCGGCAAGCTCGACGAGTCTCAGGGCTTCTGGGGCAACCTGGTCGCCGGGTTCGCCTACGTCTACCGGCGGCCCATGATCTTGGCGATGGTGCTGCTGGTGCTGGCCCACTGCGCCTTGACTATGTCCTACGAATCGATTCTGCCCGCAATATCCGAGGACAAACTTGGGGCGGGATCGGTGGGCGTGAGCTACCTGCTGGGCGGGGTTGGAGCGGGGGCGCTGGTGTCGTCTATCGCCTTGGCTGGCATCCGGAGCACCACTACCAGAGGTGTGCTATTCCTGGTGTTTGCATTCTTGAGCGGTATCGGGGTGTTGATGCTTGCTTGGTCGTCCAGCCCGGAGCTGTCGATTTTGGCAACGGTGATCATGGGAATCAACCAGGCCGGCTTTATGACCATCAGCCACACCATCATCCAGTCGCTGACCGATGACGAGGTTCGGGGACGGGTTGCCGGCGTGTACTCGGTACACGTCGGCGGCAGCATGGCGGTGACCAATATGGTCAACGCGGCGCTGGCTGACGTTTTCAACGCCCCGGCGGTGATGATAGTCGGCGGGCTTATATTCATCGGCGCGGTCGCGGTGAGTTTGGGCAGCGGCCCACTCCGGCGTATCTATTTCCCCGGGCCTGTCGCCAGCCCGGCCACCGCCTGAGAGCACTCTCCGGTGATAGCCTGGATTGCGAGAACCGGTTTTGGAGGAAGCGATGGCCGACGAGCTTGAGCTTTACCTGGAGTTGACCCCGAAGTCGAAGGCCGTCTGGGAGGAAGCGAAGCAATACCTCCCAGGAGGCGACAGTCGCAACTCCATCTTTTGGGATCCCTACCCCATCTTCGTCGAGCAGGCATCCGGGGCGCACGTTATCGACGCCGACGGCGTGGACCGGCTGGACTTCATCGGCACCATGACCACGCTGGTGCTGGGACACGGGCCGCAGCCTGTGGTGGAGGCCATCAGGGAGCAACTCGAGCGCGGCGTGGTCTACAACGCCCCCAACCAACACCAGGTGCGCCTCGCCCGGCTGCTCTGCCAGCGCATCCCCAGCTTCGACCAGGTGCGGTTCACCAACTCCGGCACTGAGGCCACGCTGAACACAATACGTGCCGCCCGCGCCGTCACCGGCAAG
Organism: Dehalococcoidia bacterium; assembly: GCA_965197575.1. Lineage (GTDB taxonomy): Bacteria > Chloroflexota > Dehalococcoidia > Lucifugimonadales > UBA3495 > VXOI01. The sequence goes on along the minus strand of OZ240214.1, from coordinate 1,527,158 downwards.
AGCCTCATCGCCAAGGCCGAGGGAGGCTATCACGGCAGCCACGACACCGTCAGCGTAAGCGTCCGGGTAGACCCGCGGAAAGCCGGAGAACGGCTGCGGCCCGACGCGCTGGCCGCCACGCAAGGACTGGCCGATGGGGTGCTGGACTCCGTCGTCGTGCTCCCGTTCAACGAGACCGGCCCGGCCCGGGAACGGCTTGAGGAACACAAGCACGAGCTGGCCGCGGTCATCGTCGAGCCCATGCTCGGCTCGGTGGGTATGCTCCCGGCCACCCACGAGTTCCTGAATATGCTGCGGGAGTTCACCGCCGAGAATGGCATCGTGCTGATCTTCGACGAGGTAATCAGCTACCGCGTGGCGCCGGGCGGCGCACAGGAATACTACGGCGTAACTCCCGACATGGCTTCGCTGGGCAAGATAATCGGGGGCGGCTTTGCGGTGGGCGCGTTCGGCGGGCGGCGGGACATCATGGACCTGTACGACCCGTCCCACGGCGCTCCCCGGGTGGCTCACGCCGGAACGTTCAACGCCAACCCGGTCACCATGCTGGCCGGGTCGGTTACGCTGGAGCAACTGACCCCCGAAGTGTACCGGCGCTTGGCCGAGGTCACCGAGTACCTGCGGCAAGGGCTGAGAGAGGCCGGACGGGACTTGGAGACGCCGGTGCAGGTGACCGGCCTCGGTTCGCTGTTCGGCATCCACTTCACCGACGAGACGCTGGTGGGCTACCGAGACATAGCCGTGGCCGATCCCGGCTTCCGGCATCAAGTGTTCTTGGGGCTGATGAACGAAGGAATACTAATGGCGCCCAACCTGGTGGGCGCCATTTCTACGGCCATCAACGAGGCCGAAGCAGATTCCTTCATCGGCGCGTTCCGGCGGGTGCTGGAGCGCCGCGGCTAGCCGCCCGGTCCCGGTTTAGAAGTCCTCTTTGCGGAACAAGGGCGTGGTCTCGATGCGCACAGGGTCGCCGTCGAACCAGTCGGCCACGGTCTCCCGCCACTGGGTATAGTGGGCCATACCGCGGTGGGCCGTCTCCCAAGCGTCGCGGTCGGTGTATACCTCGTAGAGGTAGACCGTGTTGGGGTCGTTGTTGTCGGCCAGCACGTCGAAGCGCAAGCACCCCGGCTCGGCAGTATTCGAGCCTGCGGCGTCGCCTTTGGTGGCCTCGATGAACTCGTCCCGGTGACCGGGCTTAATCTTCACGGTAACGAACAGGGTAAACATAACTCCTCCCACGGCAAATTAGCGGCCGTTGCCAATATACAAGGTTAGCAGCCGCTCGACTAGGGCACGGACTCGAGGCCGGTCGCCCTCTATCTGAAAATCCTCCATGCCGTGGTGATAGAAGTTGATGTGGAACTTCTCCGCAACGGCGAACCTGTCATCTATGGAAGGATCGCCGAACTCTTCGGAAAGGCGTCTGGCGGCGTGCTTCAAGCTGCCGTGGCTGTCGTAGGGCCAACCGCGCTGCTGGGCGACGGCCATCATGGCGTGGGCAGCGGCGCCCCATACTTTCTCGGAGCCCTGGAGTACGTCACCCTCTCCGAACAGAGTGTCCGATTCATCCAAAAATATCCGGGCAATCTCAACGTGTTCTTCTACTATCATGCGAGTCCCCCAATCATCGTCCTGTTCGACTACATCATACCATCGCGGAGGCCGCCCTTGATGACACTCTCCGCGTGGCATTGTAGAATGGCTTCACTTACTACAATCCCGGCAAGGGGGCCGATTTATGGCCGATATTCCGGTGGTCTATACCCTCACCGTTTGCCCTGCCTGCGACGCACTGCGCGGCGCGTGGAAGCGCCAGGGCATCGAATACGAGGAGCGGCGAGTGGACCAAAGCCAGGACACCTTGGACGAAGCCCTCGACCTGGCCGACACGGTGCCTATCATCGTTTATCCCGACGGTAAGGTGGTGGTTGGTTTCGAGGGGATGACCGGTTGAGAGATTGGTTGACGGGCCGTGGGCCCGCGATCCAACGGATTCCAGGAAACCCCAACTTCGAGCGACATTCGCGGGGGAGATATGGCGAGAGAGACTAGCGTAGTAACTCCACAGCGGTTTTCCGAGGGCTTCGACTATTTGGCGTACATGAAAGAAATCAAGGTCAACAAGGCCCGCATGGAAGGCTTTTACGACGGCTGCCAAATTTCGGACGGGGATGCCCAGGCTTTCCGAGAGTTGGTTGCCCGCGACGACGGGCCGAAGAAGATGCTGGTGCTGGGCGAGGACTGGTGCGGCGACGTGGTGCGCGGCTTGCCCGTGTTGGGCCGCATCTGCGAGGCCGCCGGCATGGAAATGCGGATTTTCCCCCGAGACCAGCACCACGACATCATGAACGAGTACCTCAAGAACGGGCAATGGATGTCGATTCCGGTAGCGGTCTTCTACACCGGCAACCACGATTACATCTGCCACTGGATCGAGAGGCCCGTCGCTGCGGAAAACGAGATGCACCAGATCGAAGTGGACATCCGCGCCGACAACCCTGGAATCGACGACCAAGCCTTCGGCCGGGAACGCCGCGCCCGGACCGCGGCGAGGGCCGACTACTGGATCGAGGAAACGGTCCGGGAGATCAAAGAGCTGCTCACCGAAAGCGTCGCCTAGCTAGACCGCGCTTTCGGCGGGGGTGTCTGTAGCGGCAGGAGCCGTGGATGGCGCTTGGGCCGGTGTGCCCAACGCCAGAAACATCGCCGAACCGACTAGGTTCAGAGTGGCAATGATGACGAACGGGAGGAAGTAGCTCCCGGTCCTGTCGACTACGATACCTGCGTACAACGGGCCGCCGAGCATCAGCAGGTTCATGGGGATCATGGAGACGCCCATGATACTGGCGTAGGCTCTACGCCCGAAGTAGACGCCTCGAATGGCCGTGGTCGCCGGAGACCTCCCGCCAAACCCGATCCCCAACACCAGGGCGAATACGAAGGTCATGGCCAAGGAGTCCCACATGAGCAGCACGGCCAAGGCCAAGCTCTGCACCGCCGAGAAGGCGAAAGCGGCGAACCGGATCGGTACCCGGTCGGCCGCGTAGCCGCCGATCAGCGTAAACACCGCCGCAACCGCCGTGTAGACCGAGATCACCCATCCGATATCCGTTAACGAGATACCCCGGTCGGTCAGCATCGGGCCCAGATGCACCATCACAATCGTGAAGACGACTGAAGAGTTGGCGTGGCCCAGGGTGATCAACCAAAAGGACTTGGTCCGCACCGCTTCCTGCCAGGTATACCCGGACTCCCCCTCGGCGGCCGCCGTGGCCGTGGCCGGCCTATCTTCGGGCGATTTACCGTCGGGGTATTGACCGTAGGGCTCCGGGGTGTTTCGCACCAGCGCCGAGGCCGGCCAGGCCACGGCCATGATGAAGATGCCGATGACGAGGGTCGTGCTCCTCCAGCCCAACCGGCCCGGAACGTCGGGGTCGATGGCCCAGACGATAACCGGCACCACGACCACACCGCCGATCAGGAAACCCTCGATCGCCACGGCCATCGCCATCGCCCGGTGGCGGTCGAACCAGTGGTTCAGGACCGTCATCATGGGCATCCAGGTGCCCAACCCAATCCCGACGGTGATCACGACGAAGGCCGCGTAGAAATGCCAGAGCTCCTGAGTCCAGCTCAGGAACAGGAACCCGGCGCCACAGAGCGCTAACCCGATCAGCACGTTGCGGCGAGGACCCAGCTTGTCGATCAGATAGCCGCTGACCGGGCCAAGAATCGAACCTTCGACCCGGTAAAGAACGAAGGCGATGGACAACTCGGTGCGGCTCCAACCGAAGTGTCGTTCGAACACCACGAACCAAGCGGACATCGCTTGGAACAACGGCACAGTCCCGATGGTCATGATGCCGGCCGTCAATCCGACCAGCACCCAACCATAGAAAACACGGTTCAGTATTGGCATTGGCCCAATTTAACGGGCGCGAGGCCGCAGAGCAAACCGGCTACGCGGCGCTTTCGGCAGGGGTGTCTGTGGCAGTGGGAGCACTGGATGGGGCGCTCGAGGGCCGTCCCAGGAACAGGAACATCGCCGAGCCGAACAGATTCACGACGGCGATGGTCGCGAAGGGCAGAAAGTAACTCCCGGTCCTGTCGAACGCCATGCCCGCGTATAAGGGGGCGGCGAGCAGCAGGATGTTCATCGGAATCATGGAGACACCGGTGATGCTGGCAAAGGCCTTGCGCCCGAAATACACGCCCCTTATTGCGGTAGTCAGCGGAGTTCGCCCGCCAAACCCGACCCCCATCAAAATGGCGAACAGGTAGGCCATGGGCAGCGACTCCCACAACAACAACACCGCCAGGGCCAGGGTCTGGATCGACGAGAACGCGAAGATCGCCAAGCGGATCGGCAACCGGTCGCCTACGTACCCGCCGATCAGGGTGAATACCGCCCCCACCGCGGTGTAGACGGATATCACCCACCCGATGGTCTGCAGCGAGTATCCCCGGTCGTCGAACATTGGACCCAGATGCACCATGACGGTGACGATTACGATGGACGAGCAAGCGTGGCCCATGGTGATCAGCCAGAAGGGCTTGGTGCGCACGGCCTCCTGCCAGGTGTAGTTCGGCCCGCCGTTGGTCGCCGTCGCAGCCGCCCCCGCCGACGGGCTCGCCGCCGGTGTCTCCCCATCGGGATGTTGGCCGAACTCCTCCGGGGAGTTCCGCACCAACCTCGAAATGGGCCAGGCCACGGCCATCATGAAGATGCCGAGTATCAGTGCGGTGTTCCGCCAACCCAGTCGGCCCGGCACGTCGGGGTCGATTGCCCAGACCAGCACCGGCACCAGAAGCACCCCGCCTACGAGGAAGCCCTCCATCGCCAGCGCCATCGCCGTAGCTCGGCGGCGTACGAACCAGTTGTTCAGCACCGTCATCATGGGCATCCAGGTGCCCAAGCCGACGCCGATGCTGATCACGATGAAGGCGGCATAGAAGTGCCAGAGCTCCTGCATCCAACTCAGTAACAGGAAGCCCCCGCCGGCGATCACCATCCCAATCCAAACGTTGCGGCGAGGACCCAGCTTGTCGATCAGGTAACCGCTGATGGGGCCCATAATCGACCCCTCCACGCGGGTAAGCACGAAGGCGATGGAGAGTTCAGTACGAGTCCAGCCGAAGTGCTTCTCCAGCACCACGAACCAAGCCGACATGCCCTGGAAGAGCGGCACAGTGCCGATGACCATAATGCCGGCGGAGACGCCCACCAGCACCCAGCCATAGAAGAGCCGTCGCAGGATGTTCATAGGACTTTCACGGAGATTTCAGGGCGCAAAATGACCTCGTTATAAGATCCGGGACGGCTATTGACCTAATGGCAGTCGTAACGGACCGGCTACTTGCCGAGGACCGGCTGGGACGAGACCGCGGCCGGAGCGGCGGACGGCAGCTTGGGCTTCCGCGCGATGAGGAAGAAAAAGGCTCCGATGCCGTTCAGAATGGCCAGCGAGAGGAAGGCCCATTGATAGTCGCCAAGCTGGTCGCGCATGAACCCGGCCAAAGGGGAGGCGACGAGCAGCAGGATATTCATCGGTACGGTGGAAATCCCCAGAATCTTGCCGAATGAGGCGCGCCCGAAATATTCTCCTCTTATCGCGGTCGTCAGCGGTGTCCGGCCGCCGAATCCGATGCCGAACAGGACAGCGAACAGATAGAACATGTAAATGCTGGAAGAAATGGTGATCAACACCACCGCGGCGCCCTGGATGGCGGTGAACAAGAACAACGCGACGTTGGTCGGTATGCGGTCGCCGAGATAACCGCCGCCGAGCTGGAACGGCAGCGAAACAAAGCTGTAGACCGACACGATCCAGGCCACCGTCTGAAGCGAGTATCCCAACTCGGTCATCATCAGGCCCAAGTGGGTCATGATGGCCAGGATGATCATCGACGCGAATCCGTGCCCGAAGGCGATGCACCAGAACGCCTGGGTCCGGAGAGCCTGTCGAAGCGTTAATTCTTGCTCTTCTCCTTTTGCTGTTTGGGTATCTGTAGCCTGAGGCTGGCCGGGCGCCCCCCCGCCATCCCGGTCGCCGTCGGGCAACAGCCCCATATCCTGGGGACGGTTACGGAGGAACAATGGAAAGAGCAGCGCTCCAGCCAGAATGACGCCAGCGATGATCAAGGCTGTGGTGCGCCAACCGATCCGTTGTTGTTCGGGGTCTATAGCCCAGGCAAGTGCTGGGACTACCAGCAGCGCCCCGCTGGTCATCACGGCCATTGAGATGCCCATCGAAGTGCCCCGGTACCTGCTGAACCAATGGTTCAGCATGGTCATCAAGGGGACCCAGCCGCCCAGTCCCTGCCCCAGCGACATTAGCATGAAGGCCAGATAAAAGATAAGGAGGGCATCCACATATAGCCCCACGCGGAAGTTGCCGGTTTGGCTGAAGAGCACGAACGCCCCGCACAGCACCAGCAGGCCGGCCATAACCATTACCCTGGTGCCCAACCGGTCGGCCAGATATCCTTCCAGCGGACCAAAGAGCGCCCCCTCGGCCCGCGTCAATGAGAGGGCGATCCCGAGCTGGAGGCGGCTCCAGCCAAAGTGATGCTCCAGCACCACGGCCCAAACGGCCATGCCGTGGAATACCGGCACCGCCGACACGACCATAATCAGGCCAGCCAGGCCCGAGAGCCACCAGCCGTAGTAGACGCCGCGGACTTGTCCGATGGGATTGCCGCGGCTCACGGTTTGCGCCAAGTCTTCAAGCCTCGCGAGTTAAGTCAGGGAAGCGCGGGACGTTCCCGGGACGTTCGATGGAGACGGGGCCGGAGGCGGCGTCAAGGCCGACTAACCAACCGAATCGCTATACTAAGCAAACGGCTATATCATATCTAACAATATCCCAAGTAGCAAGCACCGCAATTGACGCTGGCCATACTTCGCAAATCGTCGGGAACGTGTTAGATTATTGGCGCCGACGGTGCGGGTCCTCCCAATGCTATGGTATGCCGCTCAAGCCGCACCCGGCGCCTGGAGGAGCAATGAAGTACGGAATGTTTTTGATGCCCTCGCATCCACCGGAACGCGAACTGTACGCCGCCCATCAGTGGGACCTGGACTGTCTGGCTTTGGCCGACGATCTGGGATTCTCCGAAGCCTGGATCGGCGAGCATTTCACCTCCCCGTGGGAGCCCGTGCCCTCGCCCGACCTGATGATCGCCCAAGCCCTGATGCGCACCAAGAACATCAAGCTGTGCACCGGCGTTCACCTGCTGCCCTACCACCACCCGGCCGAACTGGCCTGCCGCGTGGCCTATCTCGACCACATGGCCCAGGGAAGGTTCATGTTCGGCATCGGCTCCAGCGGCCTGCCCACCGACTTCCGGCTGTTCGATGTGGACGGGATGAACGGGCAGCACCGCCGCATGACCCGCGAGTCCATCGACATAATCCTCAAGCTGTGGGAGAGCGAAGGCCCCTTCGAGTACAAGGGCGACTTCTGGCACGTGAACTACCCGGAGCCGATGCTGGACACCCTGCGCTTCTTCATCAAGCCCTACCAGAAGCCTCACCCGCCCATCGGCGTGGCCTCGGTCAGCATCGGCTCCGAAACGCTGAAAATCGCCGGGGAGCGCGGCTTCATCCCCATGAGCCTGGCGATGAATCAAGACTACGTGATCAGTCACTGGGACGCCATTGTCGAGGGCGCGGCGCGCAGCGGCAAGACTCCGCTCCGCAGCGACTGGCGGATCACGCGCGACGTTTACGTCGCCGACTCCGACGACGAGGCCTACGACAAGGCGTTGAACGGTATGCTGGGCCGCGTCTGGGGCGATTACCTGTTGCCGCTGTTCGACACCTTCGGGCTGCTCCACGTGATCAAGCACGATTCCTCCGTCCCCGATTCAGCCGTCAATGTCGAGTACATGGCAGACCACGTTTGGCTCATCGGCTCCCCGGACACGGTGGAAAAGCGGCTGCTCAGCCTGTACGAGATGTGCGGCGGCTTCGGCACCCTGCTCACCCTGATCTACGACAACATGGACAATCAGGAAGGCTGGGAAAAGTCGATGCGCCTCTTCGCCAACGACGTCATGCCCCGCTTCGCCGAGCTAACGCCGGACTAACCGGGCTTCCAAGATCCCTGCGGGATGGATTTGGCGGGCCAGGAGGAAGTGATGACGGGTTTGGGCCGGCTGAGGCTGGCGGTGCTCTTTTTGGTGATCGCGGCCGCGGCGTTGGTAGCTTGCCGGGAAGCCGGTACATCGTTGCCGGTTGGGACGCCGGGCGAAACCTCGCCCCTGGAAGCGCCGGTGGCTACAACTCTTCCCACAGAGAGACCTATAGAGACAGTCCCAGCGGCTGCGGCGTCTCCGACAGAAAGACCTAAAGAGACAGCCCCAGCGGCTGCGGCGTCTCCGACAGAAAGGCCTGCCGAAACGCCGCGAGCGGTTGCGCCGCCGAGGCAGGAAGCGGAGGGCGGGTCCCTCCGGTTGATAAGCTCCCGGTCGGCGTCCACTCCGTTAAGCTCGCCCTTGGGGAGCGCCGGCAATTTCAGCTTCTCGCCAAGCCCCCAACCGGCGGCCGTCGAAGGCGGGCTGACGGTTTCGGCCATCGGCTCGGTAACCGTGGCGGCAGACGAGGCCTACGTGGTCATATTCCCGGAACAGGTCTACGGCCCTTCCGGACTGCAACAGATGACCGGCGAGGACCGAGAGGAGATCAGAGAAAAATTGGCGGAACTGGGCGTGGCGGAAGAAGATGTCGAATTCGAAAGTCAGGGAAGATACGGCTCCTCCAGTATTTCGGTGGAGGTGGAATTGGGAGACTTGGCGGAGAAGAGCGAGCCGATTCTTGAGGCCGTGGAGGAGGTTATCAGGCGGTCCGAAGCCCACGGCGTCGTCTATAGTTTAACCCCGGAGAATTGCGACCGCGCTCTATCCCAGGCCCGCCGCGAGGCTATACCAAGCGTCGAAAAGGCCGCGGATGATCTCGCCGAGGCCCTCGGGCTGGAGCGGGGCACGGTCATCGGCGCGCTGGAGTACCCGCTGACCAACTTTGGTTACGGGTTCTCCAGCCTATCCGGCCCGGATGTCCATGCCTGTGGCAGCCTGGCCTCTCAACCCTACTCCAATCTGGTCCCCTTGGACGCCGAACCTGAAGTCGAGGTCTCAGTTGGGCTGCAAGTTACCTACAGTATTCAATAGCATCGGATTGAGCATCGGATTGATAGCTCACCCGTGACCCTTTCCACTTCCACTGCGGCTACAACCAGCCATAGCGAATGGGCTGATTCCGGTGGGCCTGGTTCCATTCTGACCTGCTAGCCGAGAAAGAGGTCTACCGGCGTTTCGTCCAGCGGTAATGCCCTCTCCCGCCGGGAGAGGGTTAGGGGTGAGGGCGTCCCCTACTTGCGCCGCAGGGCCGAACTGACCTCGTGCATGTAGCCGAGGATTTCTTTGTTGGACTGCCAGACGCCGGTCTCGTGGTAGGGGAGGCCCCGGTCATGGCAAAAGGCTTTTACCACCACTTTCGCTTCCTTGAAGCGGTTGCGGGGCATGTTGGGGAACAGGTGGTGTTCTATCTGGTAGTTCAGCCCGCCGTACATGTAGTCAACCAGCGGACTGGGACGCACGTCCCGAGCCGTCAGCACTTGCTGGCGCATATAGTCCAGCTCTGTTTCCTTGTCCAGGACCGGCATCCCCTTGTGGTTGGGAGCAAAGACTGCGCCCATGTGAAATCCCGCCAAAGCCCGGTGGACCACGATGAACAGGCCGGCCTGCCAGGGCGGCAGGAAGACGAAAATCAGCCCCAGGTACAGCGCGACTCCGCCCAATACCAACACCGGCTCGATCAAGGGGTACTTGACCCGCTCCCGGCGCATCAGGTAGGCAATGCCGCCGAAAAAGAGGCTCAGCGAGGTCAGGAGCAGGACCGGGTAGAAGAAGAAGGCTTGGTAGCGGACCATGAACCGCAGGAACCCGGTCGACGCCAAGGCTTGCTCCTCGGTGTACACGAAGGTCGAGACCTCGATGTCCCCGTCCCGGCCTATCTGGTTCGGGTTCACGTGGTGGGTGTTGTGCTTGTCCTGCCACCAACTGGGAGTCATGCCGGTCACGAGGCCGCACAACAGCAGGACGGCGTCGTTGCGCTTGGCCGACCGGAAGATCTGGCGGTGGCCGGCGTCGTGCCCGAGAAACCCGAACTGGGTGAACACCAGCGCCAGGAACACCGCGTTCAGCAGCTGCACCCACAGGCTGCTCACCAGCGCCAACGCCGCGACGCTTGCGCCCAACATGGCCAGTTGCAGGGGAATCTTCACCCAATAGTAAAGGTACTGGCGGTCCAGCAGCCCCCTTTCCGCCACCATTCGCCGTAGATGGAGATACTCTTTGTCACCCGCGCGGAGGACAGAATCTTCCGTAGCCGCATCGAGAAGTTCCTGGTTGGCCTCGAGGCCGATTACACGGTGGCTCAGTGTTGCTGCAACTATATTATTGTCTCCATTCTATCCGTGGCTTCCGGCGTGAACCGAAGCCACGGCTGATGATGTGCCCACCGGAGTATAAGGCCGGAGCCGAGTTATCGCCAACCAATGGCCGTATGGTTCCGCCGCACTCTCGAAATCCGCTATGAATCCCGGGCTCAGGCCGAGGCCAGGGATCTAGCCGACTCCTCGCGGATTCGCGCCGCCGAGTCTCTCAGCGCGTTCAGCACAATGGTGGGCGGCGCGGGGGCGACCGAAGTGTAGTTCACTCCCATCTCCAGCAGTTCTCGCGGGGTGAACCGGCAGGCGGCGTGGTTCACCGGTATGTAGACACGGGCCTTCCCTACAGCGTTGACCTTGGCGGCCAGGTCCACAAACGTTTGCCTCAGCTTGGGGTCGGCGGGGTCGGTGAAGCCGAGGGCCGCGGAAATGTCGGTGGGGCCCAGAGAGATCACGTCCACGCCGTCCACTGCGGCGATCTGCTCGATTTCGCCCAGGCCGAGCTCGTCCTCGGTCATTACGATCAGCAGGATTTCCTCGTTGGACGTGCGCATATGCTCCTGCCACGGCACCGAGCCGTAACCTGCCGCCCTGGTGCTGCCCGCGCCGCCCCGCTCGCCCACCGGCGGGTAGCGCACGGCGGCCACCGCCCGCTGGGCCCCGGCGACGCCCTCGATGTGCGGCACCTGGATGCCCTGCGCGCCCATGTCAAGGACGCGCAAGATGGTCTTGGGGTTGTTCTCCGGGACGCGGACTATGGGCGTTACTCCGGCCATGTCGGCCACGCGGATCATCTCGCCGACCGTCTGGAGGTCGAACACCGAGTGCTCCATGTCGATGAACGCGCCGTCGAACCCGGCCAGCGCGACAATCTCGACCACCGCCGGGTCGGCAAAACCTATGTGGCTCACGATGGCCAGCCCTCCCTCTCGCATCACTCGTTTGACTCGATTCTCTTTCATCAGGCCCTCCTTCGGGCTGGACTACCGTAGATAGGGAGACGGCACGGCCACTTCCACCGCGTCGCCGACTGACACCGTGCCGACGGCCTCGACCGCGCCGTAGACTCCGAAGTAGGGGGCGCGGGCCGCCGGCCGGTAGCTGAGCATCAACCTGGGGGTATCGAAATCCCGTTCGCCCGTCTCCGGGTTGACCGTCGTGATGGCGCACCGGGGATCTGGGGCCACTACCCGCAGCCGCAACTCCGGCCCGATGCTGATGACCCCGCCGAGCCAGAAGTCCTCCTCGTGAGGCGCGCAATCATCGAGGAGGAAGTTGGGGCGAAAGCGCTTTCCCTCGAAGTCCTTCATGCCACCGGCGCGCTCGCTCAACAAGTCGACGGACCCTTGGGACAGCAACGAGACCGGGTATTCGTCGAAGCTCTGGCCGACGCCGTCGGTCTTGACCAGCCGCACCGGCCCCCGGCACAACTCCGAGAGCGCGGCATTCCACGGCCCATCAACCACCCGCCCCGGCACCCGGCGGCCCCATACTTGGGTAACCACCGGCTCGGCCAAGGATACCGTATCCTCAAGGCGGAGACCGTCGGGGAAGTCGAACGAAAGGCGTTCGTTTTCCACGTCGTACCCGGCGGTGACTTGGACCAAGCGAGGACGTTGGCGTTGCGTCAGCAGCCGGCCCCCGCCGTCGATCAGGTGAAACCGGCGGTCGCCGGCTATGCCGGACTCTCCCACAAACACCGTCGACGGCTGACGGAGCGCCAGGGACTTGACGGGGGATATGTGAATGGCCGCGACGGTCGGCATGGGCATCGCCTCCGTCGGTCATTCTACACTTTCCTAGACCAATAGGGGCAGGTCAAACCTGCTCCTATCGACGGGTGCTAGGGCCTGGACGCCAGGGTAATATCCAGGTCGAGCTCGGCGCCGTCCCGTATCACGCCCAGGGTTACGGTGTCGTCGGGCCGGGTGTAGTTGGACAGGTAGGCGATGAGTTCGGCGATGCTGTCGACCTCCTGCGCGTCAATCTCGACGATGATGTCGCCTCCTATCTTGATTTCATTGCCGTGGGCCGTCACGGCCTCGTCTGCGCCCCGGAGGCCGCCCCTATGGGCTGGACTGTCGTCGGCCACCGTGAGCACGTGGGTCCCCTTGATGCCGGAGGGAAGGCCCATCAGTTCCAGGATCTCCGGGTGAATGTCCTGGCCCCGGATTCCCAGCCAAGAGTGCTGGTATTCCCCGTCGTCGATCAGTGCGGGGACCACGCGCTGGGCGATGTTGACCGGCACGGCGAACCCGACGCCGGCGTTGCTGCCGCTGCGGCTGAGAATCTGGGTGTTGATGCCGATGACCTCCCCCGTGCGGTCGAACAGCGGGCCGCCGGAGTTGCCGGGGTTAATGGCAGCGTCGGTCTGGATCACCTCCGGGACGCTGAACTGGCTGGAGCCGCTGCGGATGCTGCGTCCCACGGCGCTGACTATGCCCGTGGTCATGGTGAATTCCTGGCCGAACGGGTCGCCGATGGCGATGGCCAACTGCCCCACCCTTACGCTGCTGCTGTCGGCGAGCCGCACCGGGCGGGCGTAGTCCACGTCCTCGTCCAGCTTCAATACGGCCAAGTCGGAGTCGGGGTCGCTTCCAAGTACCGTCGCCTCTACGGTCGTGCCGTCGGCAAAACCGACCGCTACCTTTTCGGCGCCGTCAACTACGTGATGGTTCGTGACCACGTGCCCGTTGTCGTCCCATACGAACCCGGAACCCTGGCCGTGGGCGCGCCGGAAGTCGAAGTCGTCGCCGTCTGGGACGTACCGCCGGAAAAACTCATCCAAGTCCGGAAAGCCATCCGGCAGGTCCGGCCAGTCCTCCAGATCGGGAAAGTCCTCCGGGACGCCTTGGAACCGGCGGGATTCGGCATCCGGCGCCGCATAGGTAACCTGGATGTAGGCCACCGACGGCAGGACTTCCTGGTAGAGGCCGATCATCGCGGCTTCCAGGGCGGCCGCGACCTCCGACGGCGACAGCGCGGTGGTCAAGGCGGGATCCCGGCCGTCGGACTTCTGTTCGTCGGGCGCCGATGATTGGCCTGTCGCGTCCGCGTTTGCGCCGCCGCCCGCCGCTTGAATCGCCGGCGCGCTCTCTGCGCTTGCCCCGTTCCGCTCCTCGCCGTCCTGACTGTCGCCGTCTTGGCCGACGTGCCTCACTTGGTTGATAACGGTAGTCGGCGCTTGGTGGGTCTCCGGTGCGCTCGCTTCCCGGCCGTTGGCCGACGGAGCGGCTTGCCGCTCCATCGTATCGTCCCCGCAGGCTGCCAGAGCCAAGGCCGGCAAAAGGGCGAACATCACGGCAAGACCGCCAAACAGCCGCATCTTGCCTGTACGGTGTCGGACTTGATTCCTCTGTCCCACGGAGATCAACCTCCTGGTCGTTAGTTGTTGCGATCAGCCCGATCGCTTCCTGCCGGTCTTGGCCTCGAACAGCTCCCAGGTGCGGTCGTTGAAGGGGTAATACTTGCCGGGGGAGCACTGCTCGATTTCCAGTTGAGCTTTGATCACTTCCTCGACTTCCTCCCGCTCGTGGGCGATGCGTATCACCTCGTCGACCGCCGCCCGAGGCACCACCACCGCGCCGTCGTCGTCTCCGACCACCGCGTCGCCGGGCCGGACCAGCACGCCGCCGCACTGGATGGCGTCGTTCACCTGCCACGGCCAGAACTCGGCCGGGCCCTGCTTGGCGGTGGTGTTGGCCGAATAAACGGGAAAGCCGTATTCCTTCAGCGCGTTGCTGTCGCGGACCGCGCCGTCGGTCACGAGGCCGCCGACCCGCCGCTGCATCAAGCGCATGAACTTGATGTCCCCGCCGATGGAGCTATACTCCCAGCCCATCGCGTCGATCACCAGCGCCTCCTCCGGCCCGCACAACTCGAAGGCCACGTATTCCGCCGAATCCGTGCCCTTGGGCTTGTCGGCGGCAAGATCGGGCCGGTGCGGGACGAAACGCAGCGTCACCGCCCGCCCCGCCATGTGCTGTCCCGGTTGCAGGGGTTTTGCGCCGTGAATGAAACTCATGGGCCAGCCCATGACCCACAGACCGTCGATCAACGTTTGCGTTGGGATGTTCCGCAACACCTCCAGGGTTGCTGCGGAGATTTCGTTGGACGCCATTGCTCACACCTCGATTGGAAAAACTTCCAACGCGAGTGTAACCATTGGACAACAGAAATGTGAGGATCCGATGAAGAAAGGAAACGGGCCGGCGGTTCAGCCCTTCAGGCCCATGGTGCGGCCACGGCGTCGAGCCGCCGCGCCGAATCGCCCAGCGACGCCTCGGCGATCCTGGCGCGGGAGGAGTAGAGCTGCATGTCGTGCTCGACCGTGTAGGAGATGCCGGCGAAGATGGCGTGACCGGCCACGGTCGCTTCCCGGCTGGCCGCGCCGGCTTGGGCCACCGCCATCGCCACCTCCAGGGAGCCGTCCTCGCCCCGGTCCAACCGCCACGCCGCCTGATGGGTCAGCAGGCGCGCGCCGTCGATTGCGACGCGGAGGTCGGCGCAGCGATGCTGGATGGCCTGAAAGCTGCCGATAGGGCGTCCAAACTGTACCCGCTCTTGCGAGTAGGCGACCACCATTTCCAGCACCTTCTCTGCCCGGCCCACCGATTCGGCGCATTGGAGCACCGCGGCTATAGCCAGTGCCGTGTGCAAGGCGGGCTGCCAAGACGGCCCTAGTAGGCCAACACCTTTGGAGTGATGGCTGAGGAGCGTATCATGGCAGGTGGGAGCTAAAGAAGATTGGGACATGGGGGATAGGGGTGATGGCGAAGAAATACCGGGTGCAACTGACCAGGGAGGAGCAACAGGAACTGAAGGCATTGGTGTCCCGGGGACGTGCGGCGGCATACCAACAGACTCACGCCCGCATCTTGCTGTTGAGTGATGAGGGGCAAGGGAACGAGGCGATGAAGGACGCGGAGATTGCCCGGGCCCTCCGGATTGGCTGCGCCACGGTGGAAAGGGTGCGCCGCCGCTGCGTGGAGGAAGGGATTGAAGCTGCCCTGGGACGCAAGCAGCAACTTAACCGGCGTCAGAAGAAGCTGGATGGGCAGGGGGAAGCTCACCTGATTGCCCTGGCTTGCTCTGAACCGCCGGAGGGCCGGGTCAGTTGGACGCTTGAATTGCTGGCGGACCAGTTGGTGGAGTGTGAGATAGTGGAGAGCGTCAGCACCGAAACGGTGCGCCGGACGCTGAAAAAAACCAACTCAAGCCTTGGTTGAAGGAATGCTGGTGCATTCCGCCCAAGGGGAGCGCGGACTTTGTATGCGCGATGGAAGACGTACTGGAAGTCTATCATCGCCCCTATGGAGACCAGGAAGTTCTGGTCTGCTTGGACGAGACCAGCAAACAGCAGGTGAAGGAGACGCGGCAACCCCGCCGGGCCCAGCCAGGAGTGATTGGAGCCTACGATTACGAATATCAGCGCAACGGGGTGAGCAACCTGTTCATGTTGTTCGCGCCGTTGGAAGGGTGGCGGCGGGTGGAAGTCACGGACCGGCGTACCCGGGTCGATTGGGCACGGGTGGTGCGGAAACTGGTGGATGAGGACTACGCTGACAAAGACCGGATTGTGCTGGTGATGGACAACCTGAACACCCATCATCCGGCCTCGTTGTACGAAGCGTTTGAGCCTGCCGAAGCGCGGCGCATCGCCGGGCGGCTGGAGATTCACTACACTCCTAAGCATGGGAGTTGGTTGAACATGGCCGAGATTGAAATCGGGGCGCTGGCCCGGCAGTGCCTGGAGCGCCGGATTCCCGGTCAAGATGTCCTGCGGCAGGAGGTGGAAGCGTGGCAGGACCGGCGTAACCGGGAGGCCGTACGGGTCGACTGGCGCTTCACCACTGAGGACGCGCGTATCAAACTGAAGTCTCTTTACCCATCAATTCAACAGTGATGGACTACTAGGCCTATTGTCCCGTCGGGAAGCGTCGGAACATCGTGAAACCTGGTCTCGTACTGCGGGAAGTTGGCCGCCGAGTCCATCCGGGTCTTGACCAGACCGTCCGCCGCGCCGTCCACCACCAGCAACGCTTCTCCGTTCGCAGTGGTCGCCGGACACAAGACATAATCGGCAACCCCGGCGTAGGGAACGAACAGGGCGGTCCCCGTGATCCGGTGCCCGCCGTCGGCCTGCCTGGCCTGAAGGGCGGGATGCCCGGTCGTGGGCCGGGCCGCAGTCATAATGGCGTCGCCGCTGGCCAGGGAAGGAAGGAACCGGCGGCGCTGCTCTTCGCTGGCCGCTCCGAGCAGGGTTTGGCCGCAGATAACCGGCGAAACCAGCATGGGGCTGGGGGCCAGCGCCCGGCCCAACTCCTCGAACAGGACCACCTGATCGGCGACTGTGCCCGCGCTGCCTTGGTACTCCTCGGGAATGCCCAGTCCCGGCCAGCCGAGGGCAGCCATTTTGCGCCAAAGGCCGGGGGCGTAGTCGTCTCCCGCTTCTTCGACCTGGCGCACCAGCGCGGTGAGGCACTCCGCTTCCAGGAAGTCGCGGGCGGCGCGGCGGAGGATGGTCTGGCTTTCGGTGAGACCCAAGTCCATAGAATTTCAGGTTCCGGCCGCCGGTTACCGGGGGAGGCCCAGGCCGCGCTGGGCGATGATGTTGCGGTGGACCTCGGTCGTGCCCGCGCCGTGCAGGTGCATACTCTCGCGGTGGATGCCCTCGATGTTGCCCAAGAGCGGGGCCCAGCGGGCGCCGTGCCGCAGCGTGCCGTAGGGGCCCAACGCCTCCATCGCCATCTGCGCGAAGCGGAGGCGCTCTTCGGTGCCAAACAGGAAGGCGACCGACGCCTCGGCGTTGGGCACGGCCCCGCTGCTCTGCATCCAGGCCACGTTCCAGCAGAGGAGCCGCCACATCTCCATCCCTACTCTCCGCTCGGTCAGCCGCTGGCGCAGCGCCGGATCGTCGCGGAGCGACTTGATACCGTCATAGGGCGATTTGCAGAACTCGACGAAATCGTCGAACACTCGCCGCACCTGCGCGTAGCGCAGCAGCCCCGACCGCTCGAAGTCCAGCGTGGTCATGGCGTGGTACCAGCCCCGGTCCTCGTCCCCGATGAGGCAGGAAATGGGCAGGCGCACGTCGTCGAAGAAGGTCTGCGCGGCCATCTCGCCGTTGATGTAGGGGAGCGGGTGGCGGCTGATGCCGGGGGTGTTGATGTCGGCGATGAACAGGCTGATGCCCCGGTGCTTGGGGGCCTCCGGGTTGGTGCGCGCCAGCAGGTACATATAGTCGGACTGGAAGGCGTAACTGGTGAACATCTTTGAGCCGTTGAGCACGTATTCGTCGCCGTCTCGCTCGGCCCGCAGCTCCAGCGACCCCAGGTCGGAGCCGGCGTTGGGCTCGCTGAATCCCTGGCAGTACTCGACCTCGCCCCGCGCGATGGCGGGGAGGTACTGCGCCTTCTGCTCCGGGGTGCCGAAGACCATCAGGGCCGGCCCCACGATGTTCAGGCCGATGTATCCGGTGCGCGGCACGCGGCGGTAGCCCAATTCTTCGGCCAGAATTCCCATTTCCATGGGGCCTTTGCCGCCCCCGCCGTGTTCCTCCGGCCAGCCGACGGCCAGCCACTTGCGGGCGGCCAGCTTCTTAGCGAACTCCCGGCCGAACTGGTACTGCGTCTCGCTCCAGACGCCGTACACTTCCTCGGATTCCGGGGGCAATTCCCGGTCCAGGAATTCCCGGAGCTCATCCCGAAATTCAGTCTGTTGTGGGCTAAACTCGAAGTCCATCGAAGTTGTCCACCTCGGCGGCGGTGTCTTTTGATTGTTCGGTGATGGTCAAGATCGGGAAGGAGCAAAATCCTGCGACGCTTTGGCAATTCCGTGATTCACGATTTGGCGTTCAATAACGTAGGAGGAAACCCCGAATTTCGTAGCCAACTCCCCTATGTCGTCGCTGTCGACAACGGACCGGGGCGAGATCCAATCCGATAATGCGGAGGAGGGCGCCAGGAACTCGGCGGCGAACGCACGGTTGCGGTGCTGTCTTTCAGAGCGGGCGCGCGTGAGCAGGGCATCCGAGCCAGGAGACACCAATACTTCGGCGAGCGCCCGGCAGAAGCGAAACCGACGCCCATCTTCTGAATGCCCCCGAAAAGCGAAGCCGGGAATACCACCGTCGGCGAAAGTGACTACCCCGTCAACCAGCGGGGCGCCATCGGAAAAGTCGACCGGCTGCGTCGCCCTGTTGAGTAGTTCCATCTTTTCGTCCAGCGCGTCGGCGATTTCCTTGTTGGTGGGTAACGGCTCACCACCGAGGTCCAGCTTGCGCCGCAGTTCTTGCGCCAGACCGTAGCCTGCTTGCCACGGCTGCTTTCCTGGGTATACGCCCGGAAATAGATCGGAACGCAAACGGCCAAGGCGGTTCAGGGGAATTCCGTTGGTCTTGGCCTTCGCAATGGCGCCGGCTATGGCAGAGCATCCCTCATCAAGCTTGCCGGATTCCAATGCCGGCGTCGCCTCATCTAGCAAGCTTCCCAACTTATCGTCCAGCGATAGAATCCGGTCCCGTTCCGGGTCGTCGAGGGAGTAAGGGTCCCGGCCCAAGGCGCCCGCCGTTGCGCAGAATCTTGATTCCTCTTGGTCGGCAGCCCGCACTACCGCCCATTCTTCGTGGAGAAAAGTTTGATCTACGCCGCGGGACACGAGCCGACGAATCACCCCGTCTACGAAGTCGATGCAGGTCTCACGAAATTCGTCGCTATCAACCCAAAGCTCGCCTCGCTCCAGAAATTCGACCGTGCTCCACGGAGACAAGTCTTGCGTCCAGGATATGCGGGTCCATGCTCCGGCGGGGACCACTTCCAAGTTGGGAAAAGCGTATCCTTCGCTGTTGGCGCTGAGTGAATGCCGACGGTGAAATTCCGGGTCGCCTTCCTTCATAGGATTTTCCAACTCGTGAGTCAGAAACCACCAGTTCGTCGCCAGCCATTCCGCAAGGGGATAAACCGGCACATACACGAAATCCCGGACTGTCTTGGCCCGATGGTCCAGGACACGGGTGACGCACGAATCACCAGCCCGAATCTCCAGCGTCGCCCAAGTTTCAGCGAGTTCCGAGCCTTTGACGCCTTCCGAATCAACATATTGGGTATGAAAGTTAAACTGCGGCATACAGTTCCTCAACGCCGTTCGGCCACTCGTCACTCTCGAGCGGATACCCTTTGTATTCCCCGGAACCGCGGTTCACGAGGCGGGCCTCAAACACGATGCTGCCCGTCATGTACCAAGCGTAACGCGGGAATTGCCCTTCCCACGGCGGGCCTACTGCGCCTCTACGAATCGCAGAACGCAACCATTCGGTGACAAGGTTTTGGTCAATGATGTTCCGAGGGCAACACGAAGCATCGGCCCCCAGTTGAGGCGGTCCCGCAAAGCTGGGTACATCCTTGTGCTCAGGGCTCCCAATGTAGGTTACATGACCCGCCAAGCATTCAAGGTCGCAGCCGGGTTGAACATATATGGTCCGCTTTTGAGGGCGCTCCGTCTAGTAGCGCGCACTGCCTACACCGGGGAACGGCTAACGGGGGGCGCAGGCGCTGATGATCGCCATCGCCTGCTCTTTGGCGTCGCCGCCCGAGGGCCGGGGCGAGATGATGGGCAGGGTGATGCCGGCCTGCCGGTAATCGTCCAGCTTGGCGCGGCATTCTTCGGGGGTGCCCACCAGCCCGATCTTGTCGATGAGGCCGGGCGGCACCAGGTCCAGCGCCTCTTGGGTGTGGCCTTGCTGCCAGGCCACGCGCACATCCTCGATCTCTTCGGCGAACCCGGCTTCGGCCATCAGCCTCCGGTAGCGGGGGAACCGTCCGGCGTAGGCCGCGATGGGCTGCCGTATCCGGTCGCGTGCTTCGTCCCGGTCGTTCGAGACCGCGCACGGGAGAAGCGTGGCGACCTCCACGTCTGCCGGCGACCGTCCGGCCCGCTCCGCGCCAGCGGCCACGTGCCGGGCGGCGTTGGCGGCGTGGTCGAGAGTACACCAGGTTAGGATCGTCCCGTCGGAGATTTCGCCGCAAGTCTCCAGCATCCTTGGGAAGACGGCGGCCACGTAGATGGGCACCTCGCGGCGGAGCGGTTGGAACCACAGGTCGAACCGCTCTATGTCGTAGACCTCGCCGTGGTAGGAAACGTCACCGTCGCGCAGAATAGCCCGGATGATGTCCATGCACTCGCGGAGGCGGGCCACGGGCCGGGTGAACTCCAGGCCGTGTTCCGGCTCGACCTGCACCTTGTGGCTGGTGCCAAGGCCGAGGATGAACCGTCCGCCGGAGAAGTAGTCCACGGAGGCCGCGGACATGGCGATGGTGGGCGCGGTCCTGACGAATACGCTGGTGATGCTGGTGCCGAGCTTTATGCGGCTGGTGGCCGTGGCGCAGGCGGTGAGGATGGAAAACTGATCCCCGCCGTGCCCCTCGGCAACCCAAGCCGATTCGTAGCCCAACTGCTCGGCCAGTTGAACGCACTCCACGACGTCCGTGGGAGACATGCCACCGGAGAATCCAACGCCAATTCGCTCCATCGCTGATTATGATATGCGATAATTCGCGGCGCGCCTAGCCCGTGTATTTCCATTCAGGTATTCCGGTCGCGTATTTCCGCTTAGGAACAGCAAGTGAACTCCGTACCCGCCGCTCCGCCGGCCAGCTATCCGTCCTACCGATGGGTGGTGATTTGCCTATACCTCACCGCCACCGTCTCCGCCCAGATGGTGATCAACACCTTGGGTATACTGCTGCCCTCGATCACCGCCAGCCTGTCCCTCTCCCCCGGCCAGCAGGGGCTGTTGGGCTCGGCGCCCTTCTGGAGCACGATCGTTCTGGCCCTGCCCCTTGGCTGGGCTGGCTCCCGAATGTCCCCCAAGTGGCTGACCGCCGCCACCTTGGCCGGAGGGGCGTTGTGCCTGTTCCTGCAAAGCTGGGCCCCGGTGTTCGCCGTATTGCTGGTCGGCCGGTTGCTGTTCGGCGTCGGCACCATCGCCCAGCAGCCAGCCCGGGCCATACTGACCCGCCAGTGGTTCCCGGCCAGAGAGGTCGTGATGGTCAACGGCATCTCCAACGTTTTATTCGGGGTGGTGGTGGGCGGAGGCTTGGCCTTGGCCCCGGTGCTGCTGATCGTGCTGGCCGACGATTGGCGTCTGTCGCTCCGGGTTTTTGGCTTTTACTACGTTGCGCTCACCGCGCTTTGGCTGCTGCTGGGCCGGGACCGGGTCACCGAGGAGTTCAGGAGCGCCGAGCCGCAGCCTGTCCTTTCTTTGTTGCGCAGCGCCCTGCGTCACCGTGACCTTTGGCTCTGCGGCTGCGGGTTTTCCGGAGCGACCATGGCCTTTTCGGCGTTCCTGGCCTTCTATCCCACGCTGATGCTGGAGGAATACGGCGTTTCCCTGGGGGTGAGCGGCGTGGCCTTGGCCTTGGACGTGGTGCTGGGCGGCGTTATCGGTCTGGCCACCGGCTATTACGCAGCATCTTGGCGGCAAGAGGGAAGGTTCCTTCAAGTCTTGGGCATAATCATGGTGGGGTCTTTCCTGGGCATGGTGCTCACCGGTTCCGTGCCAGTCATTTTCGTCATGTCTATAATCAACGGCTTTGCCTGGACCTTCTTCCCGATACTGATCACCGTTCCGTTCAACCTCCGGGGCATCCAGCCCAGGCAACTGGCGGTGGCGTTCTCCTTCACCATGATGCTGATCTCCGTGGGACAAGCCCTGGGTCCCCTGTTCACCGGCTACATTCAAGAAGCGACGGGAGACCTGAAGCTGGCAATGGTCATAATGAGCTTTGTGCCGGTGACGCTGGTAATGGCCGGGACCACCCTGAGCTTCGGACGCCAGCCCGCCCCCGCCCGGACCTAACATGGATGCACCGGATGAACAGGACCGGGTTATTCGATACAATCCTGTTTATCCTGTATATCCATGTTCGACAAGTGGAGGCCGATTATGCCGCTGCGCCAACCGACGCCCGACGACCTGAAACGCTTGGCCGAAGCCAACCACATGGAGCTTACCGCCAACGAGCTTGAGGGGTTTCTCGAGACCATCCCCGGCCTGTTCGACTCCTACGACATCCTTGACCGGCTCCCGGAGCCGAAAGCGCCGCTCAAGTACCCCGACCGGGAACTGGGCGCCCGCCCCTCGCCCGAAGACGACCCCTACAACGCCATCCTCTACCGCTGCCGGTTGACCGGGGCCGCCGCCGGGAAGCTGGCGGGGAAGCGGATCGGCCTGAAGAACAACACCTGCATCGCCGGGATGCCCATGACCTGCGCCTCCAAGGTGCTGGAAGACTACATCCCGGACTTCGACGCCACCGTGGTTACGCGGCTGCTCGACGCCGGAGCCACAATTACCGCGGTGCTCAACCTGGACAACTTCGCCTTCTCCGGGGCCGGGGACACCAGCGCCTTCGGGGCAACGCTGAATCCCCACGACACCGGCCATCTGGCTGGCGGCTCCTCGGGCGGGTCGGCGGCGGCCCTCTATTACGACGACATCGACATAACCATCGGCGGCGACCAGGGCGGCTCTATCAGAATACCCGCGTCGTTTTGCGGCGTGGTGGGCCACAAGCCGACCCACGGGCTGGTCCCCTACACTGGCATCGTCGGAATCGACAACACTTTCGACCACGCTGGCCCGATGACCCGCACCGTAGCCGACGCCGCCCTGACTCTGGAAGCGCTGGCGGGCAAGGACCCGATGGACCCGCGCCAAGGCGAGGTGCCGGTCTACTCCTACACCGACGGTTTGGACCGGGGCGTCCAGGGCATAAGGATCGGTGTGCTGCGAGAGGGTTTCGGACTGCCCGAGTCCGAGGCGGACGTCGACGAGAGCGTCCGGGCGGCGGTGCAAGTATTTGCGGAGCTGGGAGCGGACGTGGAGGACGTGTCCGTCCCCTATCACCGCAGCGGCGGCGGCGTGGCCTGGGGCCTGATCGCCGAAGGGGCCAACGCGCTGTTGCAGAGCAACGGCACGGGTCACCACTGGATGGGGCAGTACAATCCCGGCCTGGCCCAAGCGATGGGGCGGGGGCGGCGCTCCCAAGCCAACGACTTCCCGCCGACCCTGAAGCTGGTGATGCTGATCGGCGCCTACATGAACGAGAGCTACAACGGGCGTATGTACGCCAAGGCCCAGAACGTGCGGCGCGACCTGCGGGCGGCCTACGACGAGGCGCTGTCCCGCTACGACGTGCTGGTCATGCCCACCACGCCTATGAAGGCCCACCGCAACGACGCCAACAACGACACCCAAGCCATGCTGTCCCACGGCTGGGACATGCTGGCCAACACCGCTCCCTTCGACATGACCGGCCATCCCGCCATCAGCATCCCCTGCGCCAAGTCGAACGGCCTGCCCGTGGGCCTGATGCTGGTGGGCCGACACTTCGACGACGCCACCGTGCTCCGAGTCGCCAACGCCTTCGAGCAGAACACCAACTGGGAGGCGCGGTAGGAGTAGAGTAAACTGGAACCCTGTACTTTAACCCTAAAGGCGAGTGGACTGAAATGACGTCTGTACCTTTGCCGGAGCCAGCAGACGGGAGGGCCAATCCCTCTGACCGCATAGCGATGAGCCGCCGATTCTTGGCACAAGTCAGGAGCGAGCTTGAAGAGGGTGACCGCACACAGGCATCGGAGAAAATCTGGGGCGCCGCGGCCCAGGCCGTCAAGGCGATTGGGCACGAAAGAGGGTGGAACTATGACGGCCACGGGATCATGTTTGCGGTCGTGGCGCAGTTAGCCAAAGAATTCGAAGACGCAAGTCTCCTGACTGACTTCAATACCGCTAACTCGATGCACGTTAATTTCTACGACAACGACCAAGACTCGTATGGCATTCAAGTGGCCGCAGCCCAGATCGAGGTATTCCTCGACCGGCTGGACGTTCTGCGGCAAGAACCGCCGCGCCCGTTCGTCATCAATACCGAAAACGATCAGTTGCTGATCCAACGGCTTACCGACCGCAGGCACAGTATCGGCGCAAGCTCCGGCATCGGGTTCACCCGCCCCGGCCATTGGGAAACCGGCGGCGAAAGCCCCGCCGCGTCTTCCCCGGCATGAACGGCCGCGCCGCCATCAGCGTCCCGTGCGCCAAGTCCGGCGGGCTGCCCGTAGGCTTGGTGCTGGTGGGCCGTCACTTCGACGACGACACGGTCCTCCGGGTCGCCAATGCCTTCGAGCAGAACACCAACTGGGAGACGCTGTAGACACCATCGCAAAACTTTACCCCTCCTCAATCCGTTCGCTCCGTTCGCCCCGTTCGTCCTGACCGAAGTCGAAGGAACCGCGCACGGAGGGAGGACTTTCGGCACCACCGTTTATCTCCATAAGCAGCCCTTCCTCACGGGGAAGGCGGCCTTGCACTTTGGGATGCTGTACGCGCAAATGGTTTGGCGTCCGGGCAGAACCTGTGTACGATAGACAATGACCTACGAGTGGGATGAGGCCAAGAGTCAGAGCAACTTGGAGAAGCACGGAGTTGACTTCTCGGCAATTGATCTCTTTGATTGGGATACAGCTGTTTTCATTCCCAGCGACCGGCATGGCGAGAGCCGAACCGCGGCCATTGGCTACATCGGTAGTATTCTGTTTTTTGTAGTGTATACGTCCCGTGGCGACAACTGCCGGGTCATTAGCTTGCATGCGGCCAGCAGAAAGGATAGAGAATTTTATGGACGAACGCACTGAATTTAGCGGCTTGACGTTCGACGAGATAGCCGAGGAATACGGTCTGGAAGCCGCCATCCAAGCTGGCATTGACGCAGACCCAGATACGTGGGAATTGACCGAGGAAGACTTTGCCCGGATGCGCCCTGCAAGCGAAGTCCACCCGGAGTTTGTGGAGGCTTGGCGCGCCTCGCAGGCCTTACAAGCCAGCCAGACGCCGCCGCCCAAGAACCAGCTCTACTTCGGCGACAACCTCGACATCCTCCGCAACCACGTCGCCGACCAGATCGTTGACCTCGTCTATCTCGACCCGCCCTTCAACTCCAACGCCAGCTACAACGTGCTCTTCCAGGAAAAGAGCGGCCAGCAGTCCGCCGCCCAGATCACCGCCTTCGAGGACACCTGGCACTGGAACCTCGAATCCGAGAGCGCCTATCAGGAAGTCGTGACTAACGCCCCCGGCAAGCTCCCTGACCTGCTCCAAGCCATGCGCTCCTTCCTCGGCGACAACGACATGATGGCCTACCTCACCATGATGGCCCAGCGCATGGTCGAACTACACCGCGTCCTCAAGGAGACTGGCAGCATCTACCTCCACTGCGACCCAACCGCCAGCCACTATCTCAAGCTGATGATGGATGCGGTGTTTGGACCGGAGAATTGCAGGAACGAAATCATATGGAAACGGACGTCTGCCCACAACAGCGCCACCAGGTACGGCCCAAACTACGACACTATTTTCTTTTACAGCAAGTCCCGGAGGCACACTTGGAACCAGGCATTTCAAAGTTATGACGAGTCATACATCAGAAGGTTCTATCGCCATGAGGACGAGAAGGGGCGATATACACTTTCAGACTTAACTGGTGCCGGTGGTAGGTACGGTGATTCAGGTGAGCCATGGAGGGGAGTAAATCCAACGGAGATGGGGCGTCACTGGGCGGTGCCCAAAGCAACTCTTGTTGAATATAGCATCGAAAACCTTGATAACCTAACGAGCCAGCAGAAATTGGACTTGTTGGAAGAGTTGGGCTTGATTTACTGGCCACCCAAAGGGAGAGTTCCACAGCGAAAGAGGTACTTGGACGAGTCCAATTCTCAAATGCCAGTCCAATCTCTGTGGGACGATATTGGTAATTTGCAGGCATCGGCTGCTGAACGCCTGGGCTACCCCACGCAGAAGCCCGAGGCCCTGCTGGAGCGCATCGTTAACGCCAGCAGCAACGAGGGCGACGTGGTGCTGGATCCCTTCTGCGGCTGCGGCACCGCCATCGCCGCCGCCGAGCGCCTCAACCGCCGCTGGATTGGCATAGACATCACCCACATCGCCATCACCCTCATCCGCCACCGCTTGCAGGATACCTTCAAGGATGACCTCAGACCCTACGAAGTGATTGGGCAGCCCCAGGACGTGGCCAGCGCCCAAGCCCTCGCCACCGACAGCGAGAACTCCGGCCGCTACCAGTTCGAGTGGTGGGCGCTGGGGCTGGTGGACGCCCGCCCGGCCCAGGAGCGGAAAAAGGGAGCGGACTCGGGCGTCGACGGCTACATCAACTTCTTTGACGACAACAGCGGTAAGGCCAAGCGCATCGTCGCGCAGGTCAAGAGCGGCCACGTCAACCGGGGCCAAATCGCCACGCTGAAAGGCGACATGGAGCGGGAGCAGGCGGAAATCGGCCTGTTCATCACCTTGCAGCAACCCACCCGTCCGATGGAAGCGGAAGCCACCTCCGCCGGGTTCTACACCCCCGAACACTTCCCGGACAGCCGCTATCCCCGCATCCAGATTCTGACCATCGAGGAACTGCTGGACGGGAAGCGCGCCGAATACCCGCGCCTTGCCCCGGAGGCCACCTTCCGGCAGGCCCCGCGCCGCCGCCGCACCGCCGGGGCGCAGGGACGGCTTGCGTAGGGATAACCCTCTCCTTGGGGAAGAGGGATTTTGGTGGCGCGCTACTCCAGCGCGCCGTCTTCCTCCAGTGAGCGGTACTCGGCCTCGGAGAGGCCGATGAGCTCGCGGAGGACGTGCTCGGTGTGCTGGCCCAGAAGCGGGGCCGGCGTTTCCAGGCCGCCGGGAGTGAGGGACAGGCGCATCTCGCTGCTGTCGGTGGCGTAGGGGCCGATTTCCGGGTGGTCGAGCCACTGAAAATGCTCCCGGTGCCGCAGCTGCGGGTCGTCGAACAGGTCACGCGGGTCGTTCACAACCCCAGCCGGAACGCCCGCCGCTTGAAGCAAGCCCATCAAATCCCGGCCCTCGTGGACAGCCGTCCATTCCCCGATGAGCCGGTCCAGGTCGTCCTCATGGGACTTGCGGCCCAGGAAAGTGGCAAACCGTTCGTCGTGCAAGGGCCCGGCCTCGGGGTTGGCGGTCCACCTCAAGCCATCCCACTGTTGGTCGTTCCAGCAGGCGATGGCGATCCAACGGTCCTCGCCCCGGCAGGGGTACACACCGTGAGGGCCTGCGCCGGGGTCGCGGTTGCCCAGCCGCCCCTGCTCCCTGCCGTTGACGGCGTAGTCGAGCAAAAGCGGCGCCGAGAAATGCAACGAAGTTTCCAGTTGCGATAGGTCCAGGTGAGTCCCCTCTCCGGTGCTCCGGCTGTAATCGAGGGCGGCCAGAATCGCGGCCACGGCGAACCGGGGCACGATGAAGTCGGTGTATGCGCCGTAGGGGTTGACCGGCGCGCGGTCGGGCCAGCCGGTCAGGTTGGTCAGGCCCACCAGCGACGACAGCACTGGCCCGAAGCCCGGCTGCCGCTCCATCGGCCCGCCCCGGCCCATCATCGAGGTGCTGAACATCACCACCGCCGGGTTGACCTCGCGCAGCTCGTCGAAACCCAGGCCCCAGTCTTCCATCGTGCCGGGCGTGAAATTCTCGGTGACGATGTGGGCCCAGGACGCCATCCGAAGCATCAGCCCGCGGGCCCTGGGATGGCGCATGTCGACGGTGACGCCCATCTTGTTGGCGTTGTAGCTGGCGAAGTAGCCGCTGCGGTTGATGCCGGAAACCCCGTCCTTGAAGGGCGCGGCGCGACGCAGTGTGCCCGGACGCTTGGCCGACTCCACCCGCACCACCGTGGCCCCGTATTCGGCCAGGTATTTCGTGGTCATCGGGCCGACCGCCACCCAGCAGAAGTCCAGCACGTTGACCCCGTCCAGCGGTTTCGCGTTGGCGGCCCCGGCCATCAGATAACTCCGGCCCGGCGCAGGGCGTCTATCTCTTGCGGAGACAGCCCCAATTCGCCTTGGTAGACTTCCAGGTTATGCTCGCCCACCAGCGGAGGTCTCCGCCGGAAACCGACGATATCCGCGCCGTCGCCCGACTTGGCGAACGCGCCGGGGTAAGACACGGTAGCTGCTAACTCCGGGTGCTCCAACTCCGTGAAGTAGGCGCGGGCCTCCAGTTGCGGGTGCTGGCTCAGGTCGCTTGGGGTGGCCACGGGAAAGAGCAGGATGCGCCTCGACAGGCTCTCCCGGGTCAATTCCTCCCGCGTATGGCGCAGGAAGAACGGCTCCATTGGGACAGCCACGGCGTCCATCAACTCCGGCGAAATGCCGCCATAGCCCAGGTTCTCCCAGTCCACTTCCTGAAGCTCCGCCACGTCGAATCCGTCCTCCTCCATCCACCGGAACAGGGAGCGGGTGCTGCCCGCCACACCTCCGCCCTGAAGCATATAGTTGACATAACCGTCCCGGCAGGGCCAGTTGATGCGGACGCGGTTCTCGCCGGAGGTCTGCCGGTACACGCCCATGCGCTGGAGCACCGCGCCTTCGATGTCCCAGATCTGCGGGGCGTGGGCCAGCGTCTTGGCCACCGCCTGCTGGCAGGAAACATCCACGTGCTGCCCCTCTCCGGTGAGGGCCCGGTGCGTGTGGGCCAACATGGCCCCGGTGGCTGCGGCCGCCGAACCGTGCAGGTAGAAGTGGGGGAAGCTGACCCGCAGCGGGGCGCGGTCGGGGTCGCCGGTCAGGTGCATGAATCCGCCGAGGGCCATGCCCACGATGTCCGAAGCCTCATAACCGGCGTAGGGGCCGTCCTGCCCGAACGCCGTTATGGACACCATCACCAGGCGCGGGTTGATTTCGGCCAACTCCCCGTAGCCCAAGCCCAGACCGGCCAGGTATCCGGGAGAGTAGGACTCGATCAGGAAGTCAACGTCGGCCACCAGCCGCCGGAGCAGGTCACGCCCGTCCTGGCTTTCGATGTCGAGGGTGATGCCCCGCTTGTTGGCGGTGTAGGCCCACCAGAACAGGCTCTTATCAGGGGAAGGGTCGCCGCCATAGAAGGGGCCGATCCGGCGGGCCGTGCTGCCGCCGGGCGATTCTACCTGAAGAACATCCGCGCCGAGGTCCCCCAGAATCTTCCCGCAAAGCAGCCCGCGCTCGTCGGTCAGGTCCAGCACGCGGTAGGGACTGAGCAGGAATCCGGGCGCTCTGCCGTTCATCGACCCCCGGAACGCGCCGCAGACCGCGGCAGGATGGCTGGCAGGTATTATATCTTTTCTAACATGGATGCACAGGATGAACAGGACTGACTGATGGCAGAGGACAATCCTGTTCATCCTGTGCATCCATGTTAGGATAGAGGGCATGACGGGTCGAACATCATGGTACAGCGAACACCCCCCCGCCTGCACCTGCGTAACGTGCATGGAGAAGCGGGCGATCAAGAGCGAAGGCGGCAAGATCGGCCGGAACACGAAATGCCCCTGCGGCAGCGGCAAGAAGTACAAGCGC
Source organism: Dehalococcoidia bacterium (assembly GCA_965197575.1). Lineage (GTDB taxonomy): Bacteria > Chloroflexota > Dehalococcoidia > Lucifugimonadales > UBA3495 > VXOI01. The sequence goes on along the minus strand of OZ240214.1, from coordinate 1,497,300 downwards.
TGCCACGGAACATAGGCCCCGGCCCATCCACGACATCGCGCAAGGGACGTCCAGCCTGCTAGTACCGTTTCAATTTAATCCTGATGGATAGATATGTTGGAGTTTACTGCGGGCGTCTTGAGTGGAGAACCGCCAGTCTATGACGGCGCCAGCATCGTTGCGCTCGCGTTCGAGGGCGGCAACCTCCTGCCGCAGCAGCACTTCATCGCCGACCCGGCGGTTCAGACACTGTCTGCTGAAGACGCTCAACTCGATCTCGGCCATGTTCAGCCAGCTTCCATGGGTGGGAGTGTGGTGCAGCTCCAGACGCTTGGCTATACGACGCGCTTCGGACGCTCCAAATGCTTCGTAGAGCGAGCCGGGCTTGTGGGTGTTGAGATTGTCCAACACCAGCCGGACGACCCTGGCGTGGGGGTACGCCTGGTCAACCAGCCAGCGCATCTGGTGAGCAAAGTCCACAGCAGTGCGGCGCCCGGTCACTTCGACGTGTCTCCATCCGCCCTTCGGTTCACAGAACATGAACAGGTTCCGGGTCCCGTTTCGCTGGTACTCGGTGTCATAGCGCTCCACCCGTCCGGGGGCGGCCTTGATGGGAGGCCGCCCATCCTCGAGCAACTGCTTGGAGGACTCGTCAAAACACACCACTGGCCGCTCCGGGTCGTACTCTTCGTGATAAAGGTCCAGCACATCCTCCATCCGGGCGACGAACTCCCCGCTCAGCTTGGGGATGCGCCATTCCTTTTTCTTCCACGGCTTGAGTTCGTTTTTTTGAGTATCTGGCGCACCGTCTCCAAGGAGATGCTCCCGGCAAACTCCATCGCCACTACCTTGTCCGCCAGCAGATGGAGCGTCCAGTTTACATGTCCTTCGGGTGGACTGCTGCACGCGATGGCGACGAGGTGCGCCTCCTGTCTGCCGCTCAGCTTGCGCTCACGGCCTGACCGTGGCCGGTCGTTGATTGCGGCTTCCAGCCCCTCCTCGACGAACCGTCTGCGCACTCTGGCAACAGTGGCGGCGCTGATCGAAACCGCCTCAGCCGCCTCACGGTCTAAGAGTCCTTCGTCAGCTTTCAACAGCGCAAGGGCCCGCTTTACCGTGCGGGCCAACGGCTTGCCACGGCCGGATGTTTCAATCAGAGCGAAGCGTTCGGATTGGGTCAGTTCGACTTTGTATTTGGAGACAGGCATATCAGGTACGGCCTCGCTAAAGGATTTTACTCAAGCCTACCTGATCTCCCTTATGATTGTAAGACTTTCTGGAAACGGTACTAGCCCGACTGCGACAGCCGGATGTCGAACTTGCTGATGTGGCCCGGCCCCAGGATGAAGGCCGGCGGTTCTCCTGCGTGAGCCTGGCGGAAGGAATCGCTCTGGGTCCACGCTTCGAAGGCTTCCCGGGAGTCCCAGCGGGTCACCACCAGGTATTCCTCGTGGTCGGCCTGTTCGTCCAGCTTCCATAGCTCGAAGCTCTTGAATCCTGATTCCTTCTCCACACCGCCCCGGTGACCGAATACCCGCTCCATCTCCTCGCCGTGGCCGGGTTGAATCCTGATGCGGTTGGTAACAGCGAACATCTCTTCACCTGCGCGGGTTTGACGCCGCAACGGCGCCGCCCCCCGAATATACTAACGGGTATATTATACGGGTAAACATAAAGCGGCCTGTACCGCCGGTTTGCGCAGGACGATTGCAAAGTCGCCTTTCGTCACCCCAACCCAACAGTAACTCCCCAATCCCCTTGCCAACCCCGAATACACCTCCCTAACATAATATCCGTCAGACCCAAACCCAACCCGCCACCGAGGCAGCACGGTATCCAATGCCCATAAACGACCCCGCCCGCCAGCCGGAACGTTCGTTGCCTTGTGGGGCAGCCCTTGTGGCTGCCCTTTGGACTGGAGGAAATGTCCGGAAATGTCCGGGAATGTCCGGGAAATAGAAAAATCCCCAAATGAGCCCCGCTAGGAGAACCTTAACCAATGAACGACCTTAGACGTCGCGTCAACGCCCTGCGCCGTAAAATGGCCCGCGCCCTCGCCGTAGTCCGGCTCCGCCCGTTGGCCCAGGAATTTTGCGACCAATGGGACTCGGACCTCTCCGGCTCCCGGCCCCTGCCCCATGCCTTTATCCGCCGGGTGGCCCAGGCCGGATTCCGCCTCACCACCTTCATGGCGGCCCACCGCTACCTGGAGCGGTGCCGCCGCCAGAACGCCCTTCCCGGCTGCCATGAGCTCGTCCGCTCCCTTCTCCCCTGGGCCGCGGCCCTCGTCCCCGCAGGGTAGGACAAGTGCCAAGCCGGTTGACAGCGGTATTTCAGAGTTGAGATGCTACCTGATGCCAGCCGCGGTAAAGCTGACGGCAGTTCTTATATGTCAGTACGTACAAGCCATGAAGTGACTTTGCAATCGTCCTGCCGGTTGGCGATGGCTCCCAAGTTTCTGCGACATAACGTGAGGATGCGATGACAAGTTTGGACCGTCAATCGAAAGACAACCTGTCCGCCGCCGCTGGACGCGCCATCAAGGACGCCAGAGAGCAATTGACTGGAATTGCGCTGGACATCCACGCTCACCCGGAACTGAACTACCAGGAACATCACGCCGCCGCCCTGCTGGCCGATGCGCTGCAAGGCCACGGGTTCGCTGTGGAGCGGGGAGTGGGCGGCGTGGAGACGGCTTTCCGCGCCTCCCTCGAAGGCGGCGCGGGAGACGGCCCGACCGTGGCCATCCTCGCCGAATACGACGCCCTCCCCGAGATCGGCCACGGCTGCGGCCACAACCTCATCGCCACCGCCGCCATCGGGGCGGGCCTGGGCCTCAAGGCCAATCTCGACTCGCTGCCCGGCCGGGTGGTCATCGTTGGCACACCGGCGGAAGAGGGCGGAGGCGGAAAGATTCGCCTGCTCGACGCCGGGGTCTTCGACGGCGTCGACCTGGCCCTCTCCTCCCACCCTTCGTCCAACCGGACGGTCATTCCGACGGATACTCCCTTGAGCGAGAGCTGGAGCCTGGCCATGGTGGGCTACCGCTACATCTACCACGGCAAGGCCGCCCACGCCGCGGCCGCGCCGGAGGCGGGCGTCAACGCCCTCAACGCCGTCATCCACCTGTTCACCGGCATCGACGCCATGCGCCAGCACCTGCGGGAGGACGTGCGGATTCACGGTATCATCACCGACGGCGGCAGGGCCCCCAATGTGGTGCCCGAGTTCGCCGCCGCCAACTTCATGCTGCGCTGCCGCGACCGCAGCTACCTGGCCGACGTGGTCGTCGACCGTGTAAGGCAGGCAGCGGAAGGAGCGGCACTGATGACCGGCGCAGGCTTGGAAGTGCAGGAATTCTACCCGTTCTACGAAAATGTCCGGCCCAACTCGGTGGTCGCCGCCGCCTTGCGGGCCAACGCCGAATCAATAGGCATAAAGCTGGACCAGCAGCTGCCGGGGCGGCAGGGGAGCGCCGCATCCACCGATTTCGGGAACCTCAGTCAGGCCATACCAGCCTTCGAGCTTCGCTACGCTGTGAGTGAACAGCCCGTCCCCTCCCACTCTCGGGAAATGTGCGAGACCGCCGCCACGAGCTACGCTTGTGATCGGGCGCTGGACGTGGCCCACACCCTGGCGCTGACCGCCTGCGACTTCTTGAACGGCCCGGACTCGTTGGCCGCGGCCCGCCAAGAATTCAGCGCCAGAGGCAGCCACTCCGCCTAGCGGCGTCGGCGCGTCAGCCCGGTAAGCGAGGACGTATGGCAATGTTCGAGGGGTTTACGATGGGGCGGATCGAAACGTCGGAGACGGCCATCAACCTGGTCCACGGCGGTTCCGGCCCTCCGGTCTTGTTGTTGCACGGCTACCCCCAGACCCACGTCATGTGGCGCCAGGTGGCCCCCTTGCTGGCCGAGCGGTACACCGTCGTCGCACCCGATCTGCGCGGCTACGGCAACAGCGGCAAACCACTGGCCCACGGCGACCTGAGCGTCTACTGCAAGCGCCGCACCGCCCAAGACCTGTTGGAGGTAATGACGGCCTTGGGCCACCAGTCTTTCCACTTGGTTGGGCACAACCGGGGCGCGAGGGTAGGCCACCGGCTGGCCTTGGACGCCCCGGAGCGGGTCCGCACGTTCACCTCGCTGGACGTGGTGGCGTCTCAAGCGGCCTTTGAGGCTATGGACAGCGACTTGGCCTTCTCCTAGTTCCACTGGCGCCTGATGCGCCAACCGGAGCCCTTCCCCGAGACCGTGATCGGCAGCAACCCCAAACTCTTTCTGGACTATTTCCTGGATCGTTGGGCGGCGGTGGAAGGGGCGATCAGCGAAGAAGCATATGCCGAGTACCTGCGCTGTTTCTCCGATCCGGAGACCGTGCGCGCCGCCTGCGCCGATTACCGAGCCATCGAAGTCGACTTGGCCCACGACGAGGAGGACCGGGGGCGGAAGCTCTTTTGCCCGATGCTCGTCTTATGGGGTGGCAACATGGCCAAGCGGCCCGGCTGGCAGACGGGCAAGACCCTCGACATGCTCACCACTTGGCGGGAGCGGGCCGACGACGTGCGCGGCCGGGCCATCGACTGCGGTCATTTCCTGGCGGAAGAGGCGCCCGAAGAAACGGCCGCCGAGATTCTCGCCTTTCTGTCGGGCCGCTAGCTTTCGCTCGAAGGCACGAACTTCATCGACAGGGAGTTCACACAGTGGCGGGTGTTGGCCGGGGTGAGGCGCTCGCCGACGAACACGTGACCCAGGTGCCCGCCGCAGTTGGCGCACTCGATCTCGGTCCGGTAGCCGTCAGGGTCGGGCAGACGGTTGACCGCTCCGGGGACTTCCTTGTCGAAGGCCGGCCACCCGCAATGAGCGTCGAACTTGTCCACAGAATGATATAGCTCCGCGTTGCAGCGGCGGCAGATATACACGCCCTCTTCGTAGAAGTCGTCATACTCGCCGGTGAAGGGCCGCTCGGTGCCCTTCTGTTCGATGATGTACCGCTCCTGTGGCGTGAGCGGGTTGTAAGTCGTCTGTTGCCTTTCCATGAGTATGCCTCCGTAATGTCCGGTGAAGTCCCGCCGGGTCTGACCGTCGTTCGAGATCCCTTGCGGGGTCTGTTTAGACGCCGCCTTCCGTTGGCCCTGGGTGCTGCGTCACCACTCCACCAATTCGGGGTCGACCTCAATTGCGGGACGCATCCGGGCAAGGTCTTCGGGTGTAAGCTCCCAATCGTCCGGGTCTCTGGCGATACCTGCGTTGATAGCGGTTTCTTCGCCGTACTCCGCCTCGATCTCGACAAACGACATCCGGCTGGCCAGGCTCTCATCGAACGTCAGCTTGGGTGTGTCGGTATTGCCGCACTTTTTTGCTCCTCTTTCTGCCATTAGCCTTGCATAGTCGGCAAACGACTGCTTGTCGACGTCAACGTGGTCGCTCATATTACCCGATGCAGTAAGCCTAGATTCAGGAAAGCGGTGCTTAATGGGCCTAGTAATGGTGCCGAAGGTCAGAGTCGCATTTTACCGAAATTTGGGTGCCTTAGGCTACTGTAGATTGAGGTTTTGTTAGCTGAGTTCTGCGTTGGATTAGGTCCGATGATGTAGATTGCCGTGAATTTGTCCAGCATTTTTTACCCCGCCGGATCGATGACCCGAGCGAATGCTTCAGCCGCCTCGCGCTGCCAACCGGGAAGCGCATGGGCGTAAATGTCCAAGAGGGTGTTTCCAAAGGTTAATCAAGAAGGCGCCAGCCGACGGAGCATAAGATGGGTCATCGCGATGTACACCCAGGACTTGGTTGTTTCAGGCAAGGCCTCGTAGTCCTTGCTCAACCGCCGGCACCGCCCCAGCCAGGCCAGCGTTCTTTCCACCACCCATCGCCGTGGCAGCACTTCAAACCGGTGGCTGTCTCTGGGACGCTTCACAATCTCCAATATCCAACCGGACAGGGACATGACCCAATCAACCAGTTGCCCAGCGTAGCCGCCGTCAGCCCAGATAAGCCGCAGGCTGGGGAACCGCCCAATCAATTTATTGATGACCAATCTCGCCCCATCCCGGTCTTGGACATTGGCAGGATGAACTACCACGGCCAACAACAGTCCCATAGTATCTACAATGATGTGCCGCTTTCTTCCCGAGACCTTCTTGCCCGCATCATAGCCCCGAGGCCCCCTTTTTCCGTGGTCTTCACGCTCTGGCTGTCGATGATGGCCGCGCTGGGAGTGGGACTTCTGCCTTCGGCCTCCCGGACCATGGGACGCAACGTCTCGTGGACCCGTTCCCAAGTCCCATCTCTGGACCACTGGCGGAAATACTTGTACAGCGTCTGCCAGGGCGGCAGGTCGTGGGGAACCATCCGCCAGGGGCAGCCGGACCGCAGCACGTACAAAATGCCGTTGACCACCTCCCGCAGGTCTGCGGAACGCGGACGTCCTCCGGGCTTGGCTGGCGGGAGCACCGGACCCAGAATATCCCATTGTTCGCCGGTCAGGTCGCTCGGGTAGGATTTGCGGTTCATGCTTCAAGGTTAAGACAATTTCAACCCTTTGGAAACACCCTCTAATACTACAGCCGCAGATGTGACAGGCGGCGTTTGTAGTGGCATTGCCGGGCTCTGGCTTGGTGGCGCCGTCTCCAACGCGACCAGTAAAGGATGAAATCAGGCGGCTGGTTTTCCCTCCATACCAATCGGGTCGGCAGCCGGCGCACCTCCGGCACTGTGACGGGAATCAACTCTTCATCCGGGCCGTAGCGGCCCCCTTTTCTCCCTGTTCCATCGCCTGATATTTGATTACCGTCAGGTAGGCGTGAGCCAGCATCGCCAGGGTGATGTGCCGGTGCCAGCCGTCCCATCGCCGCACCTCGTACTGGTCCAGACCGACCTCTCCCTTGGCCTCCTCGAAGCATTCCTCGATGGCCCACCTTGTCCCAGCCACCCGTACCAATTCCGCCAAGGTTGTTTCCGCCGGGCCGAAGCACAGGTAGTAGGCCAACTCCCCAGGTTTGGCAAGGCTGCGCCGGGCCAGCAGCCAGTGGCCCTTGCCCGGCTCCCGCAGGGGCCGTATTTTCACGGCGGTCCAATCGTAGACCCGAGGTCCCTTGGCGCCATTTCCGGCACTGCACCGCACCCAGGCGGACTCCTCAACCCCGGACGCCAGCCGGTCAGCCCTCACCTGTAGCGGTCCCTTTTCCGTCCAGGCCCACAGCTTCTCGTTGCTCTTTATGGCCATCACGTGAGGAATCTCCTCACGCTCCAGCCACCGCCGCAGCTTGCGGTCGCTGCCGTAGACCTCGTCCCCGGTAAACCAACTGAAAGGGACACCCGAATCCGCCGCCCGCTCCAGCATCAACTGCGCCAGTTGCGGCTTGGTCCGGAATACCGCATCCTCCGGCACCCCGGCCTCCTCGCGCCGTTCCCGGTCCTGGGCCCATACCTGGGGCAGGTGCAAGTCCCGGTCCAGCAGCGTCCTGCCTTTGGCGCCGGCATAGGCCAGGAACACGCCAACCTGGCAGTTTTCGATCCGGCCCGCCGTGCCGCTGTACTGACGCTGCACCCCAACGGACTTGCCGCCCTTCTTGAGAAACCCGGTCTCATCCACCACCAGAACCCCGTCGGCATCGCCCAGATGCTCCACAACATAGTCCCTGAGGTCATCGCGAATCAGGTCCGCGTCCCACCGGTAGTTGTACAACAGGCGCTGCACCCCGTCGGGAGTGGCCTCGCCAGCCTGCTCCGCCAGTTGCCAGCCGTTCTTGCGCTCCACCGGGCTCAACAGTCCCCGCAGGTAGTCCAGCGCCCGCCGGCGCGGCTCCGGCCGCCGGAACCGCCCCGCAATGCACTCATGCACCCGCTCGATCCCCTCGGCCCACCGGGCCACTTCCGCCACCTCGTCTCTCCCAACAACCACCACGTCACCTCATCAACACTCAACTGCCCTAATTCTACCTTCTCTCAATCTGCGACTGTAGTACTAAGGTGATGCTGACTTTCGCGTGGCCCAGACGCTTGGATACCACGACGACGTTTTGCCCGGTCTGGAGGGAGACCGACGCATGGAAGTGACGGAGGCTACGCAACGTAACCTTGGGGTATCCGGCTTTCTTCGCCAGACTGGCCACGACATGGCTGAACGTGTTGGGATGACACCACTCCTCCAGTCCGTTGCGGGGGAAGACAATCTCCGAGGGACCCATACCCAACTGCCGCGCAAACTTCCTCCTAGTATTAAGTCAAGGTTGAAGTGTCAGGATAGAGGCGGCGCATTTTGGTTCTGGCATCCTTGGTGGTGAAACGCCAGTTGATGATGGCACCGGCCGCATTGCGTTCTGCCTCGCAGGCGCTGATGTTCCTTTGCAGGGCGTCCTCATCGGGGTTCCGTTTCTTGAGACAGGCCCGGGCCAGTACGCTGAACTCGATCTCGGCCATATTCAGCCAGCTGCCATGCTTGGGCGTGTGGTGAAACTCCAGCCGTTTGGCGATGCGCCTGGCCTCAGCCGCCGGAAAGGTCTCATAGAGGGACGCTATCCGGTGTGTGTTCAAGTTGTCGAGCACCATTCGGACCACAGGGATATCGGGATATGCCTCGTCCACCAGCCAGCGCATCTGATGGGCGAAGTCCTGCATGGTGCGCCGTTCGGTAACCGCCACGTGGCGCCAGCCCGCCCGGGGCTCGCAGGTCAGGAACAGGTTCCGCGTTCCCGCTCTCAGGTACTCGTAGTCCTGACGCCTGGGCCGCCCCGGTTTCGCCGGGATGGGCGGCGTGAGGTCGGCCAGCAACTGGGTGGAGGTCTCGTCAAAGCAGACCACCGGCCTTTCGGGGTCGTAGGGCTCGGCGTAGAGGTCCAGCACATCCTCCATGTGGGCCACGAACTCCGCGCTCACTTTCGGGATGCACCACTGTTTCTTCCGCCACGGCTTGAGTGCGTTTTTTCAACCGCAACCGCACCGTCTCGTGGGAGAGGGACTCCACCAGTCCCAGTTCCACCGCCTTGCCCGCCAGCACGCGCAACGTCCAGTGGTCGTGGCCCTCGGGCGCCGGGCTGCAGGCCAGGGCGATGAGATGCGCCTCCGCCCGGTCGTCCAGCTTCCGGTGGCGAGTGCTCTGGTTGCGGTGTCTGAGCACCTCATCCAAGCCATCCTCGGCGTACCGGCGCTTGATGCGGAACACGGTCCGCTCCGAGACGTCCAGGGCGGCGGCCACCTGCGAGGCGCTCCAGCCCTCGTCTGTCTTGAGCAGGATACGGGCCCTCGCGATTGCTTGGGCAGAACTCCGGCCACCCCTGATCATCTGCCTGAGCCGACCCTTTTCCCCGGCGGCCAACCGGACTGCGAATTTCTCCTGCACCATGAACGCCCCACCTCCCACAACACTGCTTCCTCTCCCAAAGGTACCATCGAAACCTGGCGCATGGAATATCTGACAATGCGAGTTTGACTGGGTACTAGTACCGTTTCCAGTTAGATTTATTGATACTGGAAGGCTGCCTCTAACTCTGGATTCCTGCTTGCTCGGGAATGATTAACAGATATCCGATATAAAGCATATTCAAGTGGAAACAGTACTAAACCAAAGCCAAGGTGAAATACGCATATGGCGGAGGTCCGGTTCCGTCACCAGATCGTCCTACAAGTACGGTAGCAAGGTCTTCACCGGATCAGACAGGCTAATCTTCATCACCCCAAAAATGTAGATCCCACCTTGGCTTCAGTTTAGTAGTCAGTCATGTTTGAAATAGAAGTAATTTCTGGTCACCGCGAAGCGGTGGTCGGATGCTCGCACACCCCATACTCCGATGTGGAACCCTTTGATTACAGGATTGACTGACTACTAGCGCTTTCGGTGGTCCCGTAGGACTGCTACAGTTTTACCATCCAGATCGACGACGCGCCGCCCACTCGTGGTTTTTGGTGGCTCCAATGATGTGCCATGCGACGTGGTGACTAGTACAGTTTCCACCTGAATATACCTTATACCGGATATCTGTTTCATCTGTTAGTCATTCCAGCGCAAGCAGTAATCCAGAGTTAGAGGCAGCTTTCCAGTATCAACAAATCTATCTGGAACCGGTACTAGTAGTCAGTCACGTTTGAAATAGCAGGATGATTTTCACGGGTGACCGTCAGCTCCACTCGTACTTCCCTGAGCCTACTTTCTAAGCCCGAATCCACCGATGGACACGGAAGGACGGCGTGAGGACAGTGGAAGGGGGGTGAGGGAGTTACAGGGGCGATGATCCGGGCTCGAATTCGGGTAGACGGGAGGTTGGCGGGCGGTCTGCAGGCGTTTTTGGGGGCGCCGGTGGCGGCCTGCAGTGGCTGTGGTGAGCGAAATGGCGGGACAGGCACGGCGAGAGGGGCTCGCGGACCGGGATGGCGCGAGTTGGCGGGGACGTTCAGTTGGCCGGACGTTGGGACAGTGGCGGACGGGCACCGTCAGGCTGGGAGTGGAATGGCTCGCAGCCGTGCCGGGGCGCGAGTGACCTTCTCCTCCCACGGCCGGCGCTGGGGAAGATGCAGGGTGAGCCGGCGCGCCGGGCGGGTGAGCCGTCCGGCCCGGGAGAAGAACCGCCGCCGGAGCGTCTTGGTGGTCACGGTCCGTTCGCCCAGACCGGTCCGCGCGGTCCAACGGGCCAGGTTATGCGCCATCACCGGTACTGCGAGCCGGGCGGCGTTGGCGGCGAAGCGCCCCGAGGGCCTGTGGTTCAGCCCGGCGCCGTGCTTGAGGTCTCGAATGGCGTTCTCGATCCCGGCGTGGCGGCGGCGGCCGGCCTCCAGTTCCCCTCCAGTTCCAAGGTCTCTCCGTCCCGGCCGGTGATGCAGCCGTGATAGCTGCCGGCGGCGAAGAGGGCCGGCTGGGAACCGGGCGTTGGCTTCACCCGCCGGACGGTGAGCCGCACTGGCGCCGCGCCGGGCTCACTCCGGAAGGGGGTGCAGGTGGTCTCCGCCACAGCAGCGGCGCCGTCCATCCGGCAGGGAACCGGCGTCCGGTCCGCCTCGGGTATCGCCTCGGTCAGGTTCCGCAGGCTGGCGTGCTGGCGAATGGTGGCTGGCGGATGGTGATGGAGAAGCGGACATCCATCCGGCGGTAGACGGCGGCCACGGCGTGGGTATAGAAGCCGCTGTCGGCCCGCACCGTGAGTTGCCCGCTGGCCCCACCGTAGCGAAGCCGGCTCACCGTCTCACGCAGAAAGTGGGCCGCGCCGCGGGCGGTGTTGGCCCGGCCCTCGCCCAGCCGGGACAGCAGCACGCCGCCGGTTCCGGCGGCAATGGCCGGCAGCGGGTGATAGCCCCGTGCGCCGGTGCAGCCGTGGTGGCGGGCGCCCTCCTTGGCCAGGCCGCAGGTCTCGCAGACCGCCGGATCAAGGCCGATGGTGAATGGCGCGCCGCCGGGTCCGTCCCCAGCCGCCCAGGCCCGGGCCGGCAACTCGCGGCTCACCCGGTCCGGTTGGCGGACATGGCCCCACCGGAAGCGGCGCAGGAAGGCGCCCAGGGTGGAGGGAGCCTTGGCCGTGAAACCGGGAACGCGGGCGGTCCCGCCGGCGCGCGGCGCATCGGCGTCGCCGATGCAATCGCCGCCGGCCAGAGCGGAGGCCGCCAGCGTCATCATCTGGTCGCCGGTGTTGGCCCGGCCCGGCGCATCGCCCAGGTCGAGGCGCTTCCGAGGCGCTTCCGGAGTAGTTGGGGCAGGCCAAGGCGCAGGGCGAGGGTGGCCGGAAGGATCAGCCCGGCATTGGCCACCAGGCGGTGGCCGCCGAAGGTGATTTGGACCCGGCCGGGGTGGTGGCGTGGCAGCATCTATTGGGTGCTCCTTGTTCCGGGGCCGGGTTGCTGTTACAAACCATTATCCCAGATGCACAGGAGCGCCTTCTTGCGGCTTCAGGTCGCTGACCCGGCGCCCTCCTTTCGGTGGATTCGGGCTAAGGCACCCCGGTGAAGCTCTTCCGCCCGCACATCCAAGACGGACCGCTACCGTCACTGGCCCTCCGCCATATGCACATCCCACCTTGGCTTTGGTTTAGTATCTGCGCCAGTGTGTGTCAATGTACAATGCTAAATTGGATCCGGCTATCTTGTGGACAGTGAAGTATGCGAACAGGGGCTGATTACAAAGAGAATCTGCGCGATGGGCGCGACGTATGGGTAATGGGCGAAGGCGCTGTGGCAGACGTCACGACAGACCCTTCGACATCGGCCATGGTGGATGAGTACGTCGCGTGGTATGACCGCCACTTCGACGCTGACTGGCAGGATGTCCTTCTGACTCCGTCCGATGGAAACGGCCAACGGCATCCTCTCGCGCTTACCCCGCCAAAGACGTCTGCGGATTTGAGACGGCTGGGGAAGGCCATTAGCGCCGTGCATTTCGTGACCGGTGGGAACATGACTCACACCCCAGGCTACGGCGCATTGATTGCCCTGGGGATGCTGAATTCTCTGAAGCGGCTGAACCACTCCTCTGAAGAGATTGAGGCGGCTGAGGCGTATCTGGAGTCTCTGGCTAAGAGTGGCAGGTTTCTCACCTTCGCCGGAGGTGGGCCGCTGATCGGGACACGGCTCCGCCAGAATGAAAGCGAGCGCGTGGCACTGCGCCTGGTCAGCGAAACCGCTAAAGGTATCGTGGTGAGCGGCAAAATCCAGATGCACACCAGCACGCCCTTTGCTGAGGACCTGCTGATCACTAGCCGGGATGAGTTGCCGCCGGGCAGCGGGAGGCACCTGTGGTTCATCGTGCCAGTAAACTCCCGCGGCCTTCGGGTGGTGTCGCGCCGAGCCGTCGCCAGGCACAATAATCCATTCCTGTCGCCTTTGAGCAGCCGGTTCGATGAACTGGACTCCATGGTCTGGATGGAGGACGTTTTCGTCCCCCGCTCTCGCGTTTTTACCGGGGAACCCTTGAACCGGAACCGGCGCCATTCGCTGGTATGCTGGCTGCTCTGGCATCACAGCTACGGTTGGCTCGCCAAGGCGGAACTGACCCTAGGTCTCGGTCTTGCCTTGGCTGAAATCATGGGTCTCAAGGACAATCCTCAAACAATTGAGCAGCTGATCGAGCTGACCGTCAACGTCCAGATTACTCGCACCTGCATGACGGCGGCGGAACTGGACCCGGAAACGACGGAGAGCGGGCATGCCTTGCCTAACCAGCTTCACGTAGCCTCTGCGGGTATCAACACACTCAGGGTCCGCCAGCGAATGGCAGAAATCCTGCGCGGTCTTCCCGGTTCGTCGTTGGTCAATGCTCCTGCCGACACCGACTTTGCAGACCCGAGGATGGCCGCCGAGCTGGAAGACGCCTTTGGCGGGGGCGGATACACCGCTCTGCAACGGGCGGCGCTGCTGCAGCTCGCCTGGGACCAGGTGTCATCGGGTCTGGACGGAAGAGAGGCGGCATTCGAGCTCCATGCCAGCGGCGGGCTGGAGGCGTGGCGCGCACAATTGGCGTCTTGGTTTGAAAGCTACAACGAGTTGGCCAATGGCGTACAGGAGTTTGTCCAGGTAGACATGCCGCCCATGGACCTGACCAGCCTGCAGGAGGTACCGCCCCCGCCGCGTCGAATGCCTCAATCTACGCCGGGACGCTGATTCCCCGGTCCATGAATTGAGCCCGGCCGGCCTCCGCCTCACAGCCAACGTCAGGGGGTTGTCCCTGCGAACCTCGGCATCACTTCCCTGGCGAATAGCTCCATCCTGTCGGTGGCGATGGGGTCCGGGAAAAGGAGGAAGAAGTAGGTAATCCCGTTGTCGACGTATCTTTTGATTTGCTCTACGCACTGCTCAGGGGTGCCGGCAATAGCCCGGGACAAGGACGCCCGGTAGTCGGCCGCGCTCAGGTTTGCGTCAGCCGCCCCCTGGGAAACCAGCCTATCAAACTCTGCCTCGCTCCCGGCAATCACAACCCTGGTGTTGTGGCTTACCTCAATCTCCGAAGGGTCTCGCCCAACATTCCGGCAGTGCTCCTCAAGGACATCCAGGCTCGCCCTATGCTCATCCAAGTCCATCTCAAAGCCCACGTTGCAGATATCCGCATACCTGGCCACCGCCCTGAACAGGTGCCTCTCACCGTGTCCCCCTATCAGAAATGGAGGGTGGGGCTTCTGGACGGGTCCGGGGACGTTCTTCGCCCCGGTCAGAGTATAGTAACTACCCTCAAAGGTCACCTCTCCCTCCGTCCACAACCTTTTCATCATCTCAATGGACTCCTCCAGCATCCGCACCCTCACGGACGTGGAAGGGAAATCCAGTCCGGAGGCCAGATGGTCCCCCTTGCCGCCGCCAGCGCCAATTCCCACCTCCAGCCTGCCGTTGCTGATGACATCCAGGGTGGAGGCCATCTTGGCAAAGACCGCCGGGTGACGGTAAAGGTTCGCTAGCACCAGGGGCGTGAGCCTGATCCGGCTCGTCTCTGCCGCCAGGGCCGAGAGGGTAGTCCAGCACTCCAGGGTAGGCACGTTCAGCAGGTCGTACAGGGTCGCGGAGTAGTACCCCAGCCTGTCGGCCTCCATCCAGATTCGCCTGAGGGACTGGAAACTGTAACCCCCCTGATGTATGCGGACACTGAACTTGACGTTTTTGTTCATAGTCCCATCCAACAACCTTAATCGACTCATTAACTGGAGTAGGCTTCCATGGTAGCCCTGAAGGGCTTCATGGCTCCAGGACGGCGAAGGGGGCGATGACCCGTTGGTCCAGGCCGAGGACACAGCGGGCTTCGGCCTCCCGGCGCGAGTGCTCGGTGGAGCCGACGATAGTCAGTTCCATGGCCCTGTGGTACTGCCCCATTTTCTGTACCAGCTATAGTACGAGTTTTGCGGGTCAATCCACTATTTCTGCCAGTACGGCAAACTCCCTAGGGGACAGGTTTCCCAGTGCACTGTGGGGCCTTTCCCCATTGTAGTGTTTCCACCAAGATTGCACCTTCTCCTCGGCATCTTCCAAGGACAGGAACCAGTTCTCTTTCAGGCACTCCTGGCGAAAACGTCTGTTGAAAGCCTCGATGAAGACGTTGTCCGTGGGCTTTCCAGGCCGTCGTCCGCCCGGGTGCCATTAAGGTCAGTGTGCTGCGGGGCCGGATTTTCGTCTCCATCCTAAACTAAAGCCAAGGTGAAATGTACATATCGCTAGACCGCACTATCGGTGCCCACCCAGTTGGGGCCTAAAGGTGATATGAGGTGCCGTGGAGTCCTTTCGGTCGTCGTCAATCTCCCTGAAATGCACATCCCACCTTGGTATTGGTTTAGTCCCGGCTGAATACCCACTCTAGAAGCACTTGGCGGTTGGCCTACTCCCGCGCTATTCTTTGAAGCTAGGAACGGCACCCGGAGGACTGGGGCTTAGGGGAGTTATGAATTCAGTCTCCTTAGGCCGAAAAAAGTGGGCGGTGCAGGACTCGAACCTGCGGCCTCCTGCGTGTAAAGCAGGCGCTCTAACCATCTGAGCTAACCACCCCCGATATCGTAATCATAGTCTGGCCGTTCCGGCCCCGTAAAGGGGCCATTTCGCATATAATCAGGGCTGGACGCTTGAACCGATTTACATAACGGGGGCGGATGTCATGTCGCAGCAGCAATGCACAATCTACGTGGGGATGCACGACGGGGTGTGCGCCGTCAGCAGCGGGGACGGCGGCAGGACCTGGAGCCGCGGGCCGGTAACGTCTCTGCCCCACGCCGCGGCCCGGCTCACGGCCAGCGCGGCGAACCCGGCCCGGGCCTATTTGGCGGCCTACGAGGCGGGCGTTTACCGCACCGACGACGGCGGCTCGACCTGGCGGAAGATGGACTCCTACCCTACCGATTACGCCCACAGTGTACTGGCCCATCCGCAGGAGCCGGAGACGGTCTACGCGGGGAGCGAGCCCGCCGCTGTCTTCCAGTCTAAGGACGGTGGAGAGAGCTGGGAGGAGTGCCAAGGGTTCCGCGCCGTGCCGGAATCGGGAAACTGGGGCTTCCACGCCCCGACCCGCGACTCCCACGTCCGCGACCTGCGCGTGTCGCCGGGCAACCCCGGCCATCTGTACGCTGGCATCGAGGTTGGCGGGATGGTGCGTTCCCAGGACGGTGGGGCCACCTGGCGGCAGCTGCCCGGCCTGGACGACGATATCCATTGCGTCAACCTCAGCGATGCTCGTCCGCAGCGGGTGTACGTCGCCACGGCCAGCGCTCCGTTTCGCGCCGACGACGAGGGCGGCAACTGGGAGCTGATCAACGACGGCCTGGCCCGTCGCTACACGCTCCATATCGCCGCCGCCCCCGACGACGCCGACCTCGTGTTGGTAACCGTGTCGGAGAACGCCCGCCGCAAGTCCCCACAGTTCTATCGCTCCACCGACGGAGGCCAGAGCTGGCGGTTAGTCGAGGGCTTGGGCAGTGGGGAAGACGCCGAGGACATGGTGGTGGCTTTCGAGTGGGATCCTTCATCGGCCAGCAACGTCTACGCCGGGACCGACGGAGGCAAGCTGTATTGCAGCCAGGACCGGGGCGAAAACTGGGAGCAGCTGCCGGTGGAACTGCCGTCGGTGGCGGTCGGGGCGCTGGCGGTCGCGGGGTAGAGTATAATACCACCATCCCCGCCGGGAGGCACCTTATGACCCTCAAGCGCCCCGTCGCGGCACCGCCGGAGGCCATCCGCCTGCCCGACACGCCGGAACCGAAGGATATGACCACCGTCCGCGATTTCTACGCCGACTGCCACAACGGGGCCATCGCCGAGTACTTGGGCAGCGAGGAAACTACTCTGGTCATGGGCGACCGCTACCTGACCGTCCTGCCTTTCACCGATGAGGAGCAGGAAGGACACCGTTACCCCGACCTGATGATTGCCTTCGGCGTCGACCCGCAAGTGGCCGACGCCCACAACGGCTACGTGATTTCGTACTGGAACAAGCCGCCGGACTTCGTCCTGGAAATCGTGTCGGTGGGCAGCGTCCGGGTAGATCACTTAGACAAGCGGCCCGAGTATGCGGCGATGGGCATCCCGGAATACTGGCGGTTCGACGCCGGTGGGGGCGGGCGCAACCGCCCCCGGCTGGCCGGCGACCGGCTGGTGGACGGGCAGTACCAGCCCGTCGACATCGAGCAGGTGGAAGAGGAAGAATACCAAGGGTACAGTGCCGTCCTGAACGTGAACCTTTGCTGGCGGGCTGGGGAATTCCGCTGGCATGATCCGGCGACCGGGGAATACCTGCGCACCCGGGACGAAATACGCCGGGACGAAATCGAGGCCCAAGCCCGCGCCGAGGCCGCCGAGGAACGAGCCGCGCGGCTGGAAGCCGAACTCCACCGCCTGCGCGGGTCTTAGCCTAGGCTATGCGTGAATTTTACCTCGGAATTGATGTTGGCTATTCCAAGTCCAACGACACAACAGGACTGTGTCTTATCACCCTGAACCAAACTCGGTTCCAATGGGAATGTCGGAACACCGGCACTCAAGAGTCCAAACGCCGAAAAGACCTGAAGAACCTCATCCCCCGCGGCACTACTTTAACCGCTGTCGGAATAGATGGCCCGCTCGCTTCGGGCTTTCAGATAGTTGACCGTTACCGGGCCGCTGACTCTCTACTCTACCGTGGGCAATTCCACTCTCGTTGCAAACCGGGATCCACAGGATCCCGCAGAGGGCAGCTTCTCCATCGCTATGCCACCGAATGGGCCAACTTTATCATCAAACTAAAAGAGGAGGGTTGCCTATACCTCGACGATGCAAATCATCCAGACCCCATTCACGGATCCCGCATCATTGAAGTCTTCCCCACAGGCTTCTTGGGCTTTCTCCTATCTAAAAGAGATTTCCGCCCGGTTTCCAAATCGGAGAAAAAATCTGACGTCTTCTGGGAAATTGCGTTAAGCAAAGGATATCTCGCTCGTCTACTGAGAGCTATTGGCGGTGAAATCAACCGGCAACAGTCCTTAGATTGCATTACTGACCACGAACACCGTGCGGCTTTCATTTGTGCCCTTGGTGCTATGTGCGTATCCAAGGCCAGGTATGTGGCTACGGGTGACCCGGAAGATGGCGACATCTTTTTGCCTCCCGTCAAGTTTTGGGGTTTTGATACTGATTCCAAGTCTCACTGGCCGGAGACAGCCCTCAGAAAGAATGTGGTTTCGGTACGCAGAAACCGAGAACAGCGCACGAATCACGACAAAGCGCGGGTCATCCGCAACGGTTGTAATTGGCTCTAAGAGGGTCCTTGGTCTAAACCCGCGCCCTACCGCCCCCGGAACACCGGGGCGCGCTTTTCCAGGAAGGCGCGGCGGGCCTCCTCGGCGTCGTCGGAGCCGTTGAGGATGCCGCCGGCGTTGGACGTCAGCACCATGGTGTTTTCCAGGCTGGTGTCCATGGCGGTGCGCATGATTCGCTTGCTGATCCACTGCACCATCGGCGGCGTCCGCATGATGCGGTCGCAGAGGTCGCGGGTGGTCTGCTCCAGTTCTTCGCTCGACACCAGGTAGTTGAGCAGGCCCCAATCGTAAGCCCGCTGGGCGTCCAGGTGGCCGGTGTAGGCGAACTCCAGGGCGCGGCCCAGGCCAGCCATCTTGGGCAGGTAGTAGCTGCCCCCGTTCTCGATGATCTGGCCCAACTGCTGGTAGCCGATGAACCGGGTGTTCTCGCAGCCCACCCGGATGTCGCAGTGCAGGGCCATGTCCATGCCGGAGCCGACGGCCGGGCCGTTGATCATGGCGATGGTGGGCTTGCGAATCAGCGATATGTCGCGGTGGAGTTGGGTGAAGCCGTGGAAGAAGTGCTGCCGGGCCGCGTCCGGCCCTTCCTCCGTTCCCCGGTTGCCGATGTAGTTCTGGCCAGTGACGGCGGGGTCGATGTCCCGTCGCATGTCGGCGCCGGAGCAGAAGCCGCGGCCCACGCCGGTCAGCACGATGACCCGAATATTGGGGTCGTCGTCGCCGGCGCGCATGTACTCACCTACCTTGGCGACAGTGGCGTTCTCCTGGGAGTTGCCGATTAGGGCATTCATGCGCTCCGGACGGTTGAACTTGATCCAGAGTATGCCCGACTCCTCGGGTTCGTAGAGCAGGTAGTCCACCAGCCCCGGGCCCGTGCGCGCTCCGCCCATGTCCAAAGGACTCTCGTTAGCCACCGCTGTTGTTCCTCCTGTGTTTTGGCTTCTTACGGTTTGAAACCTATCAGGTGCATACCGGAGTCGACCATGATGGTCTCCCCGGTGACGTGGCCGGCGGCCTCCAGCAACCAGACCACAGTCTCGGCCACGCTTTCCGCCGTCGGCGCCGCCTGCAACGGAACCTGCTCCTCGAACTTTTGGAACAGCGTCCTCGCCCCTTCTTCTCCCAGACCCCCGCTCCACCACCTCGTCGGCATGGGGCCGGGGCACACCGCGTTGACCCGGACCTCCGGGGCCAACGCGCGGGCCAGGGAGACAGTCATGGTGTTCAGAGCGCCCTTGGACGCCGCGTAGGCGATGGAACTGCCCGAGCCGGTGATGGCGGAAATCGAGGATACGTTGACGATGGTCCCCCGGCCTTGGGCTTTCATATGCGGCGCGGCGGCCCGGGTCATCTGGTAAGCGCCGACCACGTTCACGTTGTATATGTGCAGAAAGTCATCGCCGGTCAGGGACTCCAGGTCGGCGTGGCTGGCGAACTTCGAGGCGCCGGCGTTGTTTACCAAGCCGTCGATACGGCCCCATTTCTCCAACGCGGCGGCGGCCATGCGGCGGCAGTCGGCGTCCACCGACACGTCGCCCTGGCAAAGCGCCGCTTCGGAGCCCAGGTCGGCGCAGGCTTGGACCGTCTCCTCCGCTTCGGCCAGGCTCTTGGTGTAGTTGATCACCACCCGCGCCCCTTTGGCCGCGACGCCGCGGGCGACAGCCGCGCCCAAGCCGGTGGCGGACCCGGTGACTAGGATTACGGAACCATCAAGCGCCACGGTTTTACCCCCTTTCGGTTAGAGTGGAACGATCTATTGGGCTACGCCTGCGGAAACGGAATCAACCCCAGTATCTCACGGGCCTGCTGGGGCGTTGCAGGCTCCCTCCCGTTCAGACGCGCCATCGTAACCGCCCACTCTATGTACTGTGCGTTGGACGTGGGCTGAGGATTGTTGGGCAGGAACGGGCAGTCCTCGAACCCAACCCTGATGTGCGCTCCGGTGGCAATGGCAATGGCGCAGAGCGGGAAGGTCTGCCCCATGCTACTGTGCGCCAGCCAAGTGGCTTTGGGATACCGTTCCCGGATGGTCTCCGCGAGGAGTGCGTAATTCCGCGGCGAGCCGACCATTGACTGCCGTCCGTCGCCCCAATGGGCGCCAGGCTCGACCAGGAAATACCGGCTGTCCTTGATGTAACCCTCCTCCATCAGCGTGAAGGCGTTGTTCAGCATCCCGGTATCGTGGACCGCTGGCTCTGGGAAGGTCCCACGTTGATAGCAGGCGTCCAGCGTCGCCACGATGTCTTCAAAAGAATTGGGGCTGACCGCCGTCTGACGCCGCCCTGTCTCGGGATTCACCGCCCACCGCACGCCCATGCCCAAGTTCAGCGACACCATCTCCACAGGTTGGGGTGTCTGCAACAGATAGCCCGTTACTGCCTCGACGGGCACGTGGTTTTGCCGCGCCGTAGTGTGATTCAAGACCAAGTCGCACTGGGCCCGAATCAATGCGTCGGTCTCCGCGTACCAGTCGGGGTCGTAGCTGATGCTTCCCTCCGGCGTTCGCGCGTGAATATGCACGATAGAGGCTCCTGCCTCGTAACAACGCACCGCTTCCTGGGAGACTTCTTGCGGCGTTAACGGGACGTTCGGGTTATCTTCCCGGCCTCGGTTACCGTTTAAGCACCCTTTGATGATGATTGTGTCCATACGATTTCGCCCTTGCCGCCTGAGTGTATCGGGCGCAGTATAGCACGGGGTCTTTCCCAGGATAGCTGCTAGAATGGCCGGGATAACTTGACATAAAGGAGACAACCGTGGCTACGACAATCGGCATGGGCGACTACGTGTACGAATACCGGCCCGATTGGGCCCGCTTGCCCGCAAGCCTGTCCATCCGGGGGGTCAGCGGGGTCGCCGTCGACTCCCACGACCGGGTGTACGTGTTCCAGCGGCAGGGGCCGCCGGTGCTCGTGTTCGACCGTGAGGGGCACTTCCTCGCGCCCTGGCAGAGGCCGGACGGGGTTCCCGCCGACGCCCACCATATTCACGTCGGCCCCGACGACTCCGTGTACCTCGTGGACCGCGACGCCCACCAAGTGCTCAAATACACATCCGACGGCGAGTTGCTAGAGTCGATGGGCGCCCGCGACCGGGCATCGCTGCAAGCGCCCTTCAACCACCCGGCGGACATCTGCGTGGCCCCGTCTGGAGAGCTGTTCGTGGCCGACGGCTACGGCAATTCGAGCGTACACCGGTTCGCGCCCGGCGGGGATTACATAACGTCCTTCGGCAGTCCGGGCAATGGTCCGGGAGAGTTCTTGGTGCCCCATGCCGTCCGGGTATCCAACGACGGCCGGGTGTACGTGGCCGACCGGGAGAACAACCGGGTGCAGGTGTTCACTACCGGGGGCGAGTTCTTGACTCAATGGACCGACTTCAAGTGCCCGATGGGCATCCACATCGACGCCAACCAGACGGTTTACGTGACCGATCAAGTGCCCCGGATCAGCATCCTCAATCTGGACGGCGAGCTTCTGGCGCGGGGAAGGACGTTCGAGTACGCTCATCAGGTCTACACCGATTCCAGGGGGGACATCTACGGGGTGGACACCACCAACCAGCGGGTGCAGAAGCTGGAGCGGGTTAAGTAGACATAATAATGGCGCGCTTGGCGGGATTCGAACCCACGACCTCTGCCTCCGCAGGGCTGGGGCCGATAACCAACCGAAAACCCATTTTCAGATACGGAAATGGCTTCTGGAAGACCCTCTTTCTTGAAAAGGGAGTCACGTTCCCTCGCGCCTGCACGAAGCGGATTAGTCGGCAATGGATCGATGGTCTATGGGGAGAGATTCCTGAGCGCAGCGCAAGGGATGCCTCGTTGAGAACCAACCTGAGATCATCGTCTTCGAGTCGAAGTCCGAGTCCGCCTCGTCGGGACTCAAATCAGACGGCTCGTCTCTCACTGGCGGAGCCCCCTGACCTCATTCCCTAATTAGTCGGCCGTAAAGAACTGCGGTCCGGGATGCCAGCACCATCCACAACACCCTTGATGAAGAACCACCTCAGGCTCTTGTCGTAAAGAGCGGCCGGGCCCCAGTGCGGTAAGGAAGAAACAGGAAACGGAAAGGGAACCGCCGCCAATAGACCTACCGTAGAGGATAATAATCAGGAGAGAAACATGACCGGAATCAAACGCCGGACATGGCCTGGGCCGCCTGGGAGAAACCCGGTAAGCTACAACTAGCGGCTGGCCGTATGGGGGCAGGCTTCAACAGGCGAATAGACGACACCGATGCCTACAGTTCAACAACCAACGCCCGGCTGGACAATCTGGTATTCGCCCTGAATGCCCCAGCCACCGCTACCCTGGTGACCGCCGTATTCAGCCTCACCACCTGAAACAATGCGCCCGCAGGCCGTGGCACCCGAACAGGCTGCCCCCGGAAACAGCGAATCCGGGCGCAGGCCCCCTTCTTTGAAAGCCCTGGCCAACGTCCTCAGCGTTGGCGTCAAACCAATGTCGTAAATGCCATGAACCAGTTTGATGAGACTTCCACCAAGCTAGTAGACCAACAGCTTTGATATGATGGCTTCTCCGCAGAGCGGTCTGGCGGGGAACACAACTGCTGGAAGATCCTCGCGAGGCCCAATCTGCTTAAACAACTCATCATTTCAAAGATTTCCGACCACTAGGGGCAAGGTTGGTTGTGGACAAGGATTTCAGGTTCTTCGCTGCGCTCGGAATGACAGGGCTGGAAGTTGTGTAGACTTGTAAGGGAATCGTATGCCTACCCCTGCCCACATACCCCATCGCGCCGGGTTTGTTAAAAGACGCCCCGGCCTGCCGGTTGTTGTAAAATTGCCTGACATCCCGACTGCCCGCCGTTCGCTCCTCTGGGCAGCACGTCACCGGAGGCGTCTATGTCCCAATTGATGACCGGCAAGCATGCCCTGTTAGAGATGCTCAAGGCAGAGGGAGTTGATTACATCTTCGGCAACCCCGGCACCAGCGAAGGCCCCATCATTGACCTGCTGGGCGATTACCCGGAGCTCCGCTACATTCTGACCCTTCAGGAAAGCGTCGCAGTGGGAATGGGCGAGTCCTACGCCCGGGCCATCGGACGGGCTTCTTTCGTCAGTCTCCACGTGGACAGCGGACTGGCCAACGGCATTGCCCTGATGCTGGACGCCCTCAATACCGGCACCCCAATGGTGGTTACGTCCGCCAACTACGACATACGCAAGATAAACGAGACCATAACTGACCTGGCCCAGTTGGTCCGGCCGGTAACCAAGTGGGCGGTGGAACTGTCCCACCCCGACCAGATACCCAGCGCCATCCGCCGCGCCTTCAACGAGGCCAACAGCCATCCCAAGGGCCCGGTTTACGTCGGATTCACCTCCAACGCCCTGGAGGGAATGGCCGAGATGAACATCGTGCCCTCCCGGCCCGTATTTGACGCTCCCCGGCCCAGCGGGGAGGGCATCGCCCAGGCGGCGTCACTGCTGATGGACGCCAGCAGGCCCATGCTACTGGTGGGCGACCGGCTGTCCGATGATGACGCCGTGGACCAGGCGGTAGAGCTGGCCGAACTGTTGGGCTTGCCGGTTTATCAGGCCCGCGGCGCCGAAGTAGCCTTCCCCACCACCCACGGCCAGTTTCTCGGCGGTCTATCCCTGAGAGTGGCCGGACAACGCGCCATCCTTCAGGAAGTTGACCTCGTCCTGGCCGTGGGCGCCGACCCCTTTGAGGAGCTTTTCTATTGGGGGGACGTGATCCTTCCCCAAGAAGCCAAGCTGGTGCACATAGACCCCAGCGCCGGCCGCATCGGACGCTCCGAACCCACCGACGTGGGCATCGTGGGCCATTGCGGGCTGGCCTTATCCGACCTGATTGCCGCGCTAAAGGAGAGGCTGTCTCCGGGCGATTTGCCGGAAATCGAGGAGCGGAAGCAGGCAGTTGTGGCCGAAGCGCGGCGCAACCGTGAGTCCTTTGAAAAGTCAGTGACCGGCAAGTGGGACCAAAAGCCCATGACTCCGGCGCGCATGATGTACGAGTTGTCCACCGCCCTCCCCGGCAACGCCATAGTCGTAGACGACTCCATCAGCAACCGCGGCGTGATGCGCCACTACTTCCAAGCCGCCCGCCGGGGCGACCTGCGGGGCGTCCGGGGCCAGTCCATCGGCGGCGGTATCGGGGCGACTATGGGCACCCAGTGCGCCTACCCCGACCGCCCGGTTTTCGGCATCATCGGCGATGGCAGCGCCATGATGACGGTTCAAGGACTGTGGACGGCCGCCAACGACAACATCCCCTGCATCTTCGTTATTTGCAACAACGGTATGTACCGGGTGCTAAAGGTCAACTTCAACGTCTACCAGGAGGAAATCCTGGAATTGCCGGAAACCTCGGGGGGCAGGCTGCTTTATTCCGATTTCGCCACGCCCTTCGACATGGCCGCCATTGCCAACAGCATGGGCGTCCGCGGCGAACGCATCACCGACCCATCCGAAATCAAGCCCGCCGTGGACCGGGCTGTGGCTTCCGGCAAACCGGCCCTCCTGGATATTGTGATAGACGGCTCGCTATAAGACCCGATTAGCCAGTCAACCGGCCGTCTTCTTTAGCCAACACGAACACTTTACGTTAAAGGGGCAATTCTTCATGCGAACCAACACCACCAAAGCCAAACTCAACGAGGGCAAAGTCGTTTTCGGGGCCATCATCACCCGATACGCTCCCGACATGGTGGAGATATTCGGCGCTCTCGGCTACGACTTCGTGATGATTGACTGCGAACACGGCCCGGCAAGCCTTGACCAGGTCGAACACATGGTCCGCGCCGCCGAGTCCTTCGGTATTACTCCCATCGCCCGCATTCCTGACCACTCGGAGCACACCATCCTCCGGTTCCTCGACCGCGGCCTCCAGGGGATAATCGTGCCCCACGTCAACACTGGGGAACAGGCCGCCGCCGTAGCTCGGGCCGCCCGTTACTACCCGGACGGCTACCGGGGAATGGGCGGCGGCCGGGCGCAGGACTACGGCATCGGCGTCTCCCGGGACGAGGCAACGGCCTGGGTAAACTCCCAAGTGCTGGTAATCCCCATGGTCGAAGACATCGAAGCCGTCGGCAACCTCGATGACATCCTCAAAGTTTCCGGCGCCGACGTTCTCCACGTGGCGGCCTCCGACCTGGGCCAGAGCATGGGCAACCCGGGGGTGGCCGAAGTTCGTCGCGTGATAAGCGAAGTCATCCCCCGGATTCGGGCCGGCGGCAAATCTTGCGGGGTGGGCGGCAACAACCCCGCCGACACCGCCGGGGTCGCCGAGTTCGTCAACCGGGGCGCCAACTTCGTAACCGTTTCCGCTTGGGGCCTGCTGCGCATCGGCGCAGAGGATTTCCTGAAAGAGGTAAACGCAGCCCTGTAAGAACTGGTGTCCCACTTATGCCGCAATTCAAGGAGCCCCGGTCGGGCTAGCGCGTGGACAGCCTCTGCAGGTCCAGCACTAGCGAGCGACAGGGTGCTGAAAGATCTCTTGAACGCCTGCACCTAAACCATTCTTACAATGACGAAAACAAGCCACACTTATCGCTATCGCTCCAGTCTCCGCTTTTCGAGGCCATCCTGAACCAAGAGCAATCGCCCCAAGGCCACACTGTCGTCTATCCCAACGCCAACTGACCCGGCCCAATGGGTGGCCAAGCTGGACTTCGGCCGCCTGGGCCTGGTCCCGGATCCGGAGACGGGACGCCGCCGCACGGTTTGGGCCCTGATCGTGGTGCTGGCCTACTCCAGGCACAGCTTCGTCTGGCCCACCTTCAGCCAGAAGCTGGGTGACGTAATCCAGGGGCTATAAGCAGCGTGGGCTTTCTTAAAGGCGGCGATTTCACCGGCCTGGCGGAGATGAGGACCGCAGCCCAGCGGTGGTGCCGGGAGGTGGTCGGGCAGCGGGTGCCCCGCACCACCCGCCGTCAGCCGCTGGCGGTCTTCCGGCAAGAGGAGTGCCAGACCTTGGCCGGGTGGGACGGCCCACCCTACAAGGTCACCGACTGGTGCGCCGCCAAGGTCCATCCCGACCATCAGGTGGCCTGCCAGTACGCCCTCTACTCGGTGCCGGCGGTGCTCTGCTCGCCGGGGCAGCAGGTGGAGGTCGGGCTGGGCAGCAAGCTGGTACGCATTCACCGTCGGGGAAGGCTCAGGGCCATGACCCGGGCCAGGGTAGACCCCTCGGTGGACCAGGCCTTCCGGTCCTTTCTGGCTCCCGATCTGCTCATACTAGACGACCTGGGGTCTGCACCGGATGACGCCCCAGCAGTCCGCCGACCTTTACGAGCTGATCATCAGCCGACACCGGGGCTCCAGCTTCGTCATCACCACCAACCGGGCCGTGGACGAATGGATCAGTCTCTTCGACGACCCCATCCTGGGGAACAGCACCCTGGACCGGCTGGCCAACGCCAGCTACCAGGCAGTCGTCGAGGGCTCGAGCTACCGGGAGCGGCCGGGGCCTACTGGGCGCAAAGGAGGTAATTGACCCCTAGTATTGAGCATAGCTATGCCCGTGTCCGGGCCGTGCAGAGGAGAGTAACTGGAGGGAGTGCCGGATATGTACGATGATGGCGGGGGGTGTCGTCCAGGATAAGACCGAATTGACAGTGGCGCATATTGCCCGTTATTCAGCATGGTCCGGGTGTCCTACGGCTGCATCATTGGTGACTGCCCTTTCGGGGGCGCTCCCGTTCGATAGATTGTGACGTGCCGGTGGCGCCCCCTGGCGACACGCCTACATGATAATGGCGGATGGGACGATGAGCACATACAGCAGGAGGGCCAAACCGGCAGTGAAAGCCGCCAGCAGGCGGGAGCGTCTGCCGGCGGAACTATCAGGGGTGAATTTTGGTGCGGCGGGAGTGGACGTGGGCGCCAGCAGCCACTTCGTGTCAGTGCCCGAAAACAGCGGTGAGCAACCGGTGCGCGAGTTTGGCGCGTTCACTGCGGACCTGTACCGCCTGGCCGATTGGCTGGCCGGGTGCGGTGTGGAGACAGTGGCGATGGAGTCCACCGGAGTCTACTGGATACCCCTGTCCGGAGTGCTGGAGGAGCGGGGGTTTGCGGTGATGCTGGTGGATCCCAGACGCATCAAGAACGTGCCCGGACGCAAGAGCGGCGTGCTGGACTGCCAGTGGCTCCAGCAGTTGCATACCTGCGGCCTGCTGCCGGGAGCCTTCCGGCCCGAGGCCGGCATCCGGCGGTTGAGAAGCTATTTGCGGCAGCGGGCCATGCTGGTGGAATATGCGGCCCAGCATGTTCAGCACATGCACAAGGCGCTGACCCAGCTGAACGTGAAGCTGCGCCAGGTCATCAGCGACATCACCGGCAAGACCGGGATGACCATCGCCGAAGCCATCGTTGGGGGTGAGCGAGACCCGCGAAAGCTGGCGCAATTCCGGGATCCCAGGACCAAGGCAGACGAGGAGACCATCGCCCTATCGCTGGAGAGGCACTGGCCGGAGGAGCACATCTTCGAGCTGACCCAGGCCCTGGAGTTGTACCGGGTGTATCCGGCCAAGATTGCCGGGTGCGACCGGGAGATTGAAACCCAGATGGGGCGGTTTGACGGCCGTAGCGGTGGCGCAGCGCCGGCAGAACAGCCCAGGAGGAACCGCATCCAGGGGAACGCGCCGCGCTTTGACGTCCGCGGCCACCTGTACCGGATGACCGGGGTGGACCTGACCCGGATCAACGGCGTGGACGCCCACACGGCGTTGAAGGTAATCAGCGAGGCAGGCACCGATATGACAAGGTGGCCAACGGCCAAGCATTTCGCCTCATGGCTGGGATTGAGTCCCAACAACCGGGTCACCGGAGGCAGGGTCATCAGCTCCCGGACCAAGCCCAGCGCCAACCGGGCAGCCAAGGCGCTGCGGCTGGCGGCCAACGCGCTGTACCGCTCCAACAGTGCGTTGGGAGCGTTCCTGCGCCGCAAGAAGGCGCAACTGGGACCGCCCAAGGCCATCACGGCCACGGCGCACAAGCTGGCCCGCATCATCTACGCCATGCTGCGCTATGGGCGGGAGTACGTGGATGACGGCGCCGACTACTACGAGGCCCAGTACCATCAAAGAGCATTGCGGTCTGCGAAACGGAGGGCGGCGTAGCTGGGTTACGAACTGGCACCCACATCCGATGATCGAAACCGGGCCCTTGATCTGCCCTTGGCAACCACCGCGACCGGCGCGTGAAAACCTGAGTTACTCGATAGCATTGTTATGCCCGTATCCGGCCCGTGCAGAGGCGACTAACTGGTGAGTCCGCCCCAGCGGTCACGGCGTGACATCTTAAGTTAGTGGGGAGTCAAAGTTGAAATGGCAGGATGATTTTCACGGGTGACCGTCAGCTCCACTCGGACTTCCCTGAGCCTACTTTCTAAGCAACTGTCATTTCTGGCATGACTGACTACTATGGCCTCGCCGGTGATTTCCCCGCTTCCTGCCATGGCAGTGCGTCAGCACGGAGTCGTCGGCGGACTGGTGGATGGTGGTGTCGCTGACACGGCCTATTTCTCCGTTGTCGCCGTTTGTTCAGCCATGGCCCTTCGCTTAGCGTCGCTGAGCCTGCGGGACTCTCGGTGTCTTCTGCAGCGGACGAGACATAACCGTCATCCGACGCGGGAGCTCCCGCCAAGGTCAAACCGCCAAGGCCGGGCCAAGTGCTACGATGGCCCTGCGGCCCGGATCTAGAACCGTCCAAGGCGAGGAAACCATGCCGCCGGCCGGGCCCCCAAGCGACATAACCGTTGAACGCGCAGGAATGCCGCGAGGCGCTGGCCGCCACCCGGCTCGGGGACAGGGGTGTGACTAGAAGTGGTTGGAATCAGTTCCAAAAGGCTTCCCACCGGTTGTTGGCTCGCAGGGACCTCAAGGCCAGCATAGGGTTCACCGTCTCCTCCTTCCACCATGCGCCGGGCAACTTCAATCGATCTTGAATCACCGGGCGATGCCCTCCTTCCACCGACCGCTGCCGATGGGCAGACCTTCCCGGCGGGCGGCGGCGTAATCCAGCTGTCCCTGCCGGTTCTCCAGGTATCCCGCCAGCCGGTGCGGCGGATGCCCGGCGTTTGCTCCCGACCGGCTCCGGCATTCGGCTACCACCCCGGCCACCTCGCCCTGGTCAATGCGGCTCGCCTGCACTCCGGCCCAAGCCCTGGCCGCTGCGGCGTCGCCCGGCGACAGGGCAGACGCTCCCTCATGCAGGTGTTCCAAAAGATGGTAGCGGTCCAGCAGAAAGCGCTGCCTGGGGAAGACCGGCGCCACCTGCTGCGCAATCCAGGGCGCCCCGTCTCCCACGCCATGCACCCAAGTGCCGTCCCCATACCCGTGCTGGAGCGCCAGGGCAAACATCTGCTCCCCGTCCGTTGGGGAGGGCCCATAGCCGCGGCGTAGCGCCGTTCCCCTCCACCCAACGTCTCCACCAGGCTCAGCCGCACTTCCCGCCACTGGGTCTTTCTGACCCGTTTGGGACGCCCCCCAAGACTCACTCCACCCGCCGGGCCGGGCTCCAGCTCCCAGTGCGCACCATGCTGCCATCGGTCTCCACGATCAGCCACGGCGGCCCAGGCCGGCGGCTGCGCTGCCCCTCGTAGCTGGCAATGGCCTCCCGCTCCACAAATCCGCCCGCTCTTTCCGCTTGTTGCAGCACCACTTCCCGGACACTGCTGCGGTGCAACTGGACGCCGTAGTGTTCCTTCAGTTGCCGGCTGGCCCGCTCAAAGGACCTTTCCGCCCCAAAGTCGCTTAAGGCCCGTTGCAAGGCCAATGACTTGCCTCGACCCCGCAATCCGGTCAACTCTTGGAAAGGCCGGTGGCCCACCGCCGGCGGAGGCTCCTGGGGGCAACGCAGATAGGGGGCTTGCACTTCAATCCGTCCGAAGAGGCTTAACCACGCCAGGGGTTGCCACCGGTGCAGGTGACGCCTTCCCCCGCAGCCGGGACAAAAGGGTCCTGAGCTTTTGCTTGCTCAGCCTTCACCTCAGCCCAGGTTTGCATCATCCGCCGGCCCATTTGCCGGGTGAACCGGATAACCTCTTCCTCCCAAGCGTCCGGGTCCCAATGCCCAGCTTCCCCTTCGTCCACTTCCTGGGCCAGGGCTTCCCGCATCTCCCCAATGGCTCGTTCCATAATCTCCTGCATTATCCGCTGCATCACCCCTCCATCCGCATTGTTTCCATTCATCAGCAGAATGCCAATCCTGGCCTACTTTGTAAACTCCCTTTCCCAACCACTTTCAGTCACACCCTGGGTCAGCTCGGAGGACCGGAGCATAGCCGGGCTGATTGAGGTCTGCCGAGCTAACCTCAGACCGGACGCCCCGCTCAACCCCGATTCGGAGGGACAGGTCCTCCTCTACCCGGAGCGCAGGCGCTGGCAGGCCAAGACCAAGAATACTGACCTCACCCCGGGGCTCGTCCGGCAGTACCGGGGGCTCTTGGTCCACGCCCAAGGGGCCGTGGACCTCAGTAGGCGCACGGAGAGGCGGGCGCTCATCGCCACCCTCCCGCTCCTTATGGGACGACCCAAGAACATGACGGGAACGTGCCCGTGGTGCCGGTGCCCCTGCCTGCCCAGCCGGGCTTGGCACCGGGGATGCCTCCCGGCTTACACCATGGCCCTGGGCCGCCAGATGCTGAACGCCTTCTAGCCCCTCATCCCCCGAGCCGACTGCCCTTGCGGGAAACCCGGGGACGAGCTGGACACCAGGTCTCCCTGGCGGTCGCTGCCCGGCTGGGCGAACGCGAGCGGCTCCGGACCTACACGCTGGGAAACCTCCAGTGGCTCTGCCGGGCCTGTCACCGGGCCAAGACGGCCCGGGACATGGAAACCCACCCTCCGGGACCCGGAGCGGAGACAGCCGGGAAAGCCGGTCCAGATGGGTCTGGCCCTCCAGTAGACATAACCCCCAGCCGGAACACGGGACGCCCGTAGTTCAGCAGGAGAGAGCGCGGCAACCGGGGACAACCCTCCGGGGTCCCCAGCGCGTCGAGGCACGTCGGTTCGAGTCCCACCGGGCGTCTCCCAAAACCAGAGGGAGAGAACGAAAGGGACTCTACAACAGGTTCTTCGGCGTGAACTCCAATGCCGGGCTGCTCCCGGGACTCCTAGAGCTGGACCACACCCAAGTGCCCCGGTTTCGGGACGCCTACGTAGGAGACCACGACGGGACCCCGGTCATCGCCGTCTACACTCGGATGGGTGGGGGCAACCGGGGCCGCTGGAACGGGGAGTACGAGCCGCGGGGTCCGTTCGGGACTGCACCTGCCCCGGGTGCCAAGCGGAGAGCGTGCTGGCGGAACACTGCTGTACCTGACCGACCGGGACGACGAGTTCGATTCGACTTATGCGACCTACTACTTCCGGTTCCCCGACTGGGTGAAGCTCCCGGACACGGAGGCGGTCGAGACGCCCGCGGAGGACGGGTGGAAGCCGTTCTTCAAGGCACCGGCCACAAGCACCGACCGATGGCAGTACTGGGAAACGGCACGGAACCTCTCACAGCCAGGGATATCGAAACGGGTTCGGCCTCGTCAGCAATCGGTAACCACCACGCGGGCCGTGCCGGAAGTGCCACGGAAAACGGTCCCAGACCAATAAGGGCGAACGGTACCCAAGAGGAGATGGGATACCGTATCCCAAGGGACGGACTATCCTTTCCTGCGCCTGTAGTCCCAGGGACGAATCTGTTCATCTCCTCACCGCCAGAGCCCGGAGCCGTCAAGGCGGACAGCATTCTCCAGACCGAACCCGCCGTCCAGCTCACCGTACTTGGTATAGAAGTAAGCCCAGCCGTCCCTCACCATATCCGCGCTCACCGAGAGCCTTTGGTCATGAACGTACAGAATTCCCACGACCCGGTCACGGTGAAAACCCCTCACCCAGAATTGAAAACGACCGCCGTTCCCGCCGGCAAGACACTGAAGATGGCTCTTCGCCTCAACGTAGCCCTTCTGCCCTTCTTCAGGGGCATCAATGCCGAAGAGCCGGACCTCAAAGGAGAAGCCGTCGAAACAGAGCTCCTCCTACCGGTCGGCGTCGACGCACGTCATCATGAGGCTGTCCCCGTCAATCACCCCGCCGCACTCGACGAGCATCACGTCGCACCGCGACAGCTCCTGCCCGGGATCTCTCATACTGCCAACGCTCCACAGGAAAACTGGCCCCTACCCCCGGCTGGCCAGCCGGTCCGCCGGCGACACCCTGCGGTGCGCGGCCTTCGCCGCCTAGTCTCCCAGGGTCGACAGGTAGGTCTTGGGTATCCGCTCCCATCCTACATCACCTCCAGGGTCGGCAGCGGGACCTCCTCCTCGATCATCCGGACCGAGAAGGTGTGCCGGAACATGTGGGGGTGCAGCCCAGGAATGCCCGCCCACTTTCCCAGCCACTTCAACATCCGGTAGAACCAGTCATGGTTCATGGGCAAGCCGTGTCAGTCTACCCGCCAGTCGCTGGTTCAGGCATCCAGGGCGTACCGGTACGCCTTGGACCGGCCCAGCGCCTTGGTCGTGACCGACTCGAAGTACATGTACCGCTCCTTCCGGCCCTTCCCCTCGACCAAGACCCGGCGCTCCTTGAGATCGACGCTCGCCACGGTCAACCTGGCAAGCTCATCCCTCTGGCCGGGCGTGTCCATCAGGATCCAGAGGATCCCCTAGTCCTGGACAGCCCGGGGTTTTTGGCCGGAGACCGGTAAAGCCCCGGGTCGGTAAGCCGGAGCAGCTTCCGGAAGTCGTCATCTGAGACCGTCGGGATCACCCTCTGCTGCACCTTCGGGTGAGGAATATCGAAAAGGGGGTTTTCATTAACATAACCTTCGGCGACGCACCAATTGAAGAACCGCTTGATCCTCCGGTACTGGGTCTCGTAGTAGGAGTCGCTGATGGGGCCGTCCCCGCCGGACCGCCTAGGCGGGTCCTTGAGTACCGCGGGGTACTGCCAGAGGTGGAACTTGGTAAGGCCGTCGACCGGGGGCCATCCCCCTTCATCGGCGAAATCGGCCATGAAGCCCAGGACGATCTTCTGGGCCTCGATGGTGTCCTTGGAACGGTTGCCGATCTCCTGGCCCAGGAGGAAGCCCCGGATGGCCTCCATGATCGATAGGCAGGGCCCTGTAAGCTGCTTGTCGCTCATGGTTTCTCGAAAACCGGGATCGCTGAATCCGATCAAGATAGGAGAGGGCTCCGGAATCAGGTCTTGGTCTTTCGAGAGCCGAGGTGACGAATCCAAGATGCGGTAGGAAAATCCTACCGCCCGACGATATATCATAAGATGGCGCGCTTGGCGAGATTCGAACTCACGACCTCTGCCTCCGCAGGGCAGCGCTCTCTCCACTGAGCTACAAGCGCGCGTTACTTGGCGCCGTTTGGTTCCGGCACCGGGGAAACGGTCCGATGGCTGCCTGATTATTGGTGCCGAGGGAGGGATTTGAACCCACACATCCGTAAGGACACTGCGCCCTGAACGCAGCGCGTCTGCCATTCCGCCACCTCGGCATTGGAGGGCCAGGCAGCACGGCCCTAACTTGGGTGGTCCCGCCTGCATGGTGGGCGATGAAGGATTTGAACCTTCGGCCTCCTCGGTGTGAACGAGGCGCTCTAACCACTGAGCTAACCGCCCCAGCCGCTCGTACTCCTTAAATTATAGGCAACTAGACGCAGCAAGCGCAACCTTGGGGAACGGGACTGGCCGTTACTACGAGGGTCAGGC
The DNA here is from genome assembly GCA_965197575.1 of Dehalococcoidia bacterium. Classification (GTDB taxonomy): domain Bacteria; phylum Chloroflexota; class Dehalococcoidia; order Lucifugimonadales; family UBA3495; genus VXOI01. Next base: position 1,463,439 of record OZ240214.1, on the reverse strand, counting down.
AGCCGTCATACCGCCGTCGATCACCAGCTCCGCCCCTGTAACGAAGGAAGATTCGTCGGACGCTAGGTAAAGGATCCCCGCCGCGATGTCCTCGGGCGTTCCCATCCGCCCCAAGGGTGTCTTCCCCACCCGGTCCTGCCAGACTTCGGGGATGGCGTGGTGGGATTGGGTCATGGGGCTGTCGACGAACCCAGGATGGACCGAATTGACCCTTATGCCCTCTCCGGCGTATTGCACCGCTGCCGACTTGGTGAAAATACGTACCGCTCCCTTGGAGGCGTGGTAGCCGGCAGACGCGCCACTGCCCACGATCCCGTAGATGGAGGAGATGTTGATGATCGACCCGCGGACGACCCGGCGCATTTCTGTAATCACTGACTTGGTGCCCAGAAAGACACCTTTGACGTTGACGTCCATGACCAGATCCCAGTGCTCCAGAGTCGTATCCTCGACGCCGGAGCGGTGGCTGACGCCGGCGTTGTTGACCAACACGTCCAGTTTACCGAATTCTTCGATGGTGTCTTTGACCGCTTGGATCCAGCCTTCCTCGCTGGTAACGTCCAGACGGATGAACCGGGCCCGGCCCCCGGCTTCGCCGATGGCGGCGGCGGTGGCCCTCCCCTGTTCCTCCAAAATGTCGGCCACCACGACGGCGGCGCCCTCGCGCGCCAGCAGCCGGGTGGCCGCCGCGCCGATCCCGCCGGCCGCGCCGGTGATGAAAGCGACCTTTCCTTCAACCCTCATTTTTGCCTCAAAAACCGTTATGTAAAGTGCAATCAGCCCTTGACACTACATAACGTATCTTGTGCGAACCAACGTCCCGCTCCAGTTTAACGCCACTGGCCGGCGTATTCCGGGGAGACTAGCAGCGGTCCCTCGATCTCCACTAGCTGCTCTTCCACTTCTCGCAACAGGTCGTCAAGGTTCCAGCGTTTGGCGGCCGACACCAGTACGCCGGGCGCGGCGGCCTGCGTCAGATATTGCTCGCGGCGAACGCCGTCGGCTCCGGCGTAATTTTGCAACAGGTCCATCTTGTTAATCACCAGAAGGCGCGGCCGGTCTCCCAACCCAAGGTCTTCCAGCGTCTGCTCCACCACTTCGGTCTGCTCCGGGGCCTTGGGGTGGGTAACGTCAATCACATGGAGCAGTATATCAGCCCGTTCCAACTCGTCCAGGGTGGCCCGAAAGGCGGCGATCACTTTGGGCGAGAGCTTCTGGATGAACCCCACCGTGTCGCTGAGCAACAGCGGCGCGCCCGAAGGAAGCCGGATACGGCGGGTCACCGGGTCCAGTGTGGAGAAGAGTTGGTCGGCTTCCAGCACCCGCGCATCGCTCAGCGCGTTGAACAACGTGCTCTTGCCGGCGTTGGTGTAGCCCACCAGCGTGGCCATCGGAATGGTCGATTTCTTGCGCCGCTCCATATGCAGGCCGCGGCGTTGGCGGACTCCGTCCAACTCCGAGCGGATTTTCTGGATGCGGCGGCGCACCAAGCGACGATCGGTCTCGATCTGAGTCTCGCCGGGACCCCTGGTGCCGATTCCTCCGCCGAGCCGTTCCAGGTGCGACCACTGCCCGGCAAGACGGGGAAGCAGGTATTCGTGTTGCGCCAACTCGACTTGGAGCTTGCCTTCGTAGGTCGAGGCGTTGCGGCCAAACACGTCGAGGATAAGCGCGGTGCGGTCGATGACTTTCAGGCCGCCCAGCGCGGCTTCCAGGTTTCTTTGCTGGGTGGGGGTCAGTTCGTCGTCGAAAATGACGACATCGGCCTTACGCTCCTCCACCGTTTCGCGCAACTCTTCGAGCTTGCCCTTGCCGACGTAGGTTGGCGTGGTGCGCTCGGCCCGCTGATGCACCGCGCCGACCACCTCGGCCCCGGCCGATACGGTCAGGTATTCAAGCTCGGCAAGGGTGTCTTCCAAGGACCAGAGTTGGTCGCGGCCCCGGATGTCCATCGCCACCAGGACCGCCCGCTCCGGCGCCGGTTCTATCGTTACTGGACGTTTAGCGATGGGCCTATCCTCCTTGCGGGGCCGGGATATTCCAGGACTCCAGCCTCCGGCAACCCTTCTCCACCTGTTCGTCGGGCGTGGTCAACGAAAGCCGGATGTAGCCCTCCCCGTACCGGCCATAGCTGGAACCCGGCGTAACCACCACATCGAGGTCTTCCAGCAGGCGCTGGGCCAGTTCTGCCGAGGTGTAACCCTCCGGGACTTTGGCCCAGATATAGAGGCTGGCCCGCGGCACCGCCACTTCCATGCCCAGGCTCCGCACCGCTTGAACGACGCGGTCGCGGCGCCGTTGATAAATCTCGACGTTGTCGGTTACGCAGTCCTGGGGCCCGGTCAGAGCCTCCATCGCCATTTCCTGCACCGCTTGGGGAACGCCGGAATCCAGGTTGGCCTTGATCTGGAACAGTGCGCGTATCATGTCGGCGTTGCCCACCGCCATGCCGATTCGCCAGCCGGTCATGTTGTAGGTCTTGGACAGCGAGTGGAACTCGATGCCGATGTCCTTTGATCCTTCCAGTTGCAGGTAGCTGACGGCCTGGTAGCCGTCGTAACCCACCTCGCTGTAGGCGGCGTCGTGGAGCAGGGCGATGTCGTTTTCCTGGCAAAAGGCGATGGCTGAGGCGAAGTCCTCTTCGCTGGCGACGGCGCTGGTCGGGTTGTTGGGGTAGTTCAGCCACATCACCTTGGCGGCGCGGGCCACGTTGGCGGGGATGGCGTCGAGCTCCGGGAGCCAGCCGTTGCTTTCGTACAGGGGCATGACGTGGCTCTCGGCCCCGGCGAACATCGTGCCGACCCCGTATACCGGGTAAGCCGGGTCGGGCACCAGGGCGATGTCACCCGGATCGAGGAAGCAGAAAGCGGCATGGCCGATCCCTTCCTTGGCCCCGATGAGGGGTAGCACCTCGGTGTCCGGGTCCAGCTTCACACCGAAGCGGTTGTTGTACCACTCGGCGATAGCCCGGCGCATTTCCGGCAGGCCGTCGGTCTCCGGGTACCGGTGGTTCGGCGGGTACTGGGACGCGGTAAGCAGCCGGTCGATGATCGGCTGCGGCGTCGGAATGTCCGGGTCGCCGATGCCGAAGGTGACCACGTCGGCTCCGGCGGCCCGCTTCGCGGCGATAATCCGGGAGATTTCCACAAAGGGGTAAGGGGCCAGCTTGCCCAAGCGTTCTGAAAATTGCATTTTTGTTAAACATCCCTCGGATATTTGACTGTGATCTGTCCCAATGCCTTGTTGCGTCTCATCTGGACCGCCACTTCGTCAATCAATAGGACGCTTACCGTCTTACCCATCCACATGCTGCGACGGTAATCTCTCCCGGAAGAGGCGAACCCGTTGTCTGTATGGCCAGTGCCTCCACTTCCTGAGGTAGTGGGGTTTCTCTATCCTGATAGGACTCGATAAATGCTTCTGCTACCCCTTTGATATACCCCAATGCCTGCGAAGGCGTGTCTCCCCACGCTCGACAGCCTGGCAGCAACGGGACCTCCGCCAAAAACATATCGTTAGTTACCTCCGATCCAGCGTCTCTCCGAGAATTCCGCGTTGGTTTACCCACTGAAGACCTCTTCCAGCGGCAAGGTGAACCCGGGCAGAATATCAGATTCCAGAGTTCGGGCGCGGCGGAAACGGGTCTTGGTCGCCCCGACTTCACTCAAATCCAGCACCCGCACCGTCTCAGTTTCTGGGTCCACCAGCCAACACTCCAAGACGCGGATACGGCGATAGTCGTTTAGCCGGTCTTCGACGATCCGGGGGGTGTTGCTCGGCGACCATATCTCGACTACCAAGTCCGGCGGCATCTCGGCGTTCGCCAGCCCGATCAGATCTCGCACGCTGCGGATGCCGGTCCGTTCGGCGTTGAGATACATTATGTCGGGCTGCCTGACCCGCAACGGGTCCCGCTGAACGATAAGGTCGCAGGGAGCGGGCAGCACAACCCCCAATGCGTTGCGGTCGACGAATAAGTGCAGTAATGCCGCCAACCTCATCAAGATCATCTGGTGGTACAAAGTTGGGCTGGGGGCCACGCGCAAAACTCCATCGACTACGTCGTACCGGTCCTTGGTCTCAGGCAAAGCCATGAACGACTCGTAGGTCAGTTTGGTTGCGCCGATGCTGCTCATGCGATATTCCCTCATCTACCGCAACAGCGGCCCGAAAATGTCGGCGATGGGGAGCGCGAAGCCGGGCAGCACATCGGAGAGCAGCGTGTCACCAATACCGAAGGTGGCGACGATGGTTGAGGCTTCTGCGGTCAGGAGCAACACCTCGATGGTCTCGGCTTGGGGGCTGACCAGCCAGGACTCCAGCACGCCGATACTACTGTAGTCGGCCAGCTTTTCCTCCATCTCACGGCGGGTGTTGTTGGGTGATAGCACTTCCACCACTAAGTCCGGGGCGATTTCCAAAGGGATGCGTCGCCCCGGGCCGGGCCGTCCGACGACGCCGGTTCGCTCAGCGCTCAGGAAAAGAATGTCAGGCTGCCGAACCCGCAAGGGTTCCCGCCGGATTAGCACGTCTCGCGGGGCCATAAGAACCAAGCCGCTACCTGTCCGGACGACAAATTCTCTGAGTAGCGCGAAGATTTCCCCAATAATCCATTGGTGGTCATCTAATGGACTTGGCGGCATTGTCAATACCCCATCCACAACTTCGCAACGCTGCTTTGTTTCCGGCAGCGCCTGCCACTCATCGAAGGTCAGCTTTTTGGTGCCGATGCTGCTCATGCCGCGGCCCACTCGCCGCTGAAGACTTCCGTGGCCGGACCTTCCATGATTACCTCTCCGGCTCCGTCCCACTCGATTTTAAGTGTGCCGCCGGGCAGCGTTATGTCGACTTGGTCGCCGCAGATTCCAGCCAAGCGGGCCGCCACGGCGATGGCGCAGGCACCGGTGCCGCAGGCGAGGGTCTCGCCAGACCCGCGCTCCCAAACTCGGGCGGCCAGCTTGCCGGGGCCGTCGACGTTCACGATCTCGAAATTCACCCGCCGCGGGAACATGGGGTGGTGTTCGACCTTTGGGCCAACGGTGTGCAACGGGAACTCCGCCACCGGCTGCTCCATGAAGGTTACCGCGTGGGGATTCCCCATGGAGACGAAGCTCAGCGGCAGGTCGAACCCGTCCATGGAGAACGGGTAGTTGAGCACCGGCGCGGGCGGCTCGCCCTCCAGCGCCACCGGGACCTCCCCCGGCTCAAGGATCGGCGCGCCCATGGAAACCCGGGCTCCTCTGATCGCGCCGCCGTCGTAGGTGGGCACGACGGTACGGACGCCGGCTAAGGTTTCGACCGTCAGCCCTTCCGGGGACGCAGGGACAATCTCTCGCTCGATAGCGTATTTGGCGAAACAGCGTATGCCGTTGCCGCACATTTCACCCTGGGAGCCGTCGGCGTTGAACATGACCATTTTCAGGTCGGCGATGTCGGAATTCTCGATAAGAATCAGCCCGTCGCCGCCCACGCCGAAATGGCGGTCGCTCATAACCCGCGAAAGTTCCGGCCAATCACGCTGCCCGGCGCGGGCGTCCACGTAGATGTAGTCGTTGCCGGCGCCTTCCATTTTGGTAAATCTCATTGCTTGGCCTGTCGTGCCCCTGCTCCGTTGGCAGGGAAGGTTGGGATGTCGCTGGGGACCGTGCCGCTTATTTTAACACAGGGGGGGCGGCGCTCAGGAACGCCTCCACTGCCGACGCCGCCCGGTCCTCGACGGACGGGTCGGATGAGTCCAGCCAGTGGATTCGTGGGTCCGACGGCTTGAACCAGGTGTACTGGCGGCGGACCAGCCGGTGCGTTTGGGTCTTGGTCCTCGCCACCGCCTCCTCCAGGGTCAAAGCGCCCGCCAAGTGAAGCCCCAACTCGCGGTATCCCGGACTCCCCAACGGCCCCGCTCCCGGCTCATGTCCGGCTTCGGCCAGCGCGGACACCTCGGCCAAGAACCCGTCCTTCATCATCCGGTCGACTCGCTGGTCGATGCGCCGGTAAAGCTCCTTGCGCTCCATCGTTAGCCCAAGCACCAGAGGGCTGAAGGCCGGGACTTCGTGAGAGCGGAGTTCCGACGGCTTCCGCCCGGTCTCGTGGTGGATTTCCAGGGCGCGGATAACCCGCCGCACGTTTTGGGGATCCAGGGCGGCGGCCCTCGCCGGGTCTACCGCCGCGAGCCGCCGGAAGAGGGCCGCCGATCCCCCGACCCTGGCCTCCTCTTCCATCGCAGCCCGCAATTCCATGTTGGGAGGCACGGCTGGCACCGTCGCGCCTTCGGCCAGCGCCCAGACGTACTGCCCAGCGCCGCCGGCAACGATGGGTAGAGTGCTCCGCTCCCGGATGTTGGCCAACGCTTTCGAAGCCAACTCCAAGAAGAGCGCTACCCCGAAGCTCTCGGAGGGGTCGAGAAGGTCCAGCAGGTGGTGGCGGGCTTGGGAACGCTCCGCCGGGGTGGGCTTGGCGGTGCCGATGTCCATTCCCCGGTAGACCTGTCGGCTGTCGGCGTTGATGATTTCCCCGCCGAACCGCCGGGCTAGGAAAATCGCCAGCCGCGTTTTCCCGGTTGCAGTGGGGCCGACGATGCAGATCAAAGGAAGAGCGGCCACGGATGCGATTAGCGGGCCGCGCTAGCCATTGGCTTGGCCGACGGTGCGCGCGATTTCGAGAAACGGCCCGGCTTGCAAGCTCGCCCCACCGACCAGTGCGCCTTGAATGCAGTCCTCAGCGGCGAAACCGGCTACGTTTCCGGGGTTGACGCTCCCGCCGTAGAGCAACGGCACGCCCTCGGCCCCGGCGCCGAACATGTCCTGCAAAACCGCCCGAATGGTCCCGCCCATAATCTCCGCCGCGATTTCGGGAGTTGCGGCGCGTCCGGTCCCGATGGCCCAAACCGGCTCGTAAGCCACGGCGACGATGGTTATGTCTACCACGTCGGCCAACCCGGCGCGAACCTGCCCGCCGATAACCTCGGCGGCGTTGCCCGCCTCCCGCTGTTCGAGGGTCTCCCCGACACAGAGGATTGGCCGAAGCCCGCCGCCCAGGGCCGCTTGCACCTTCCGGTTGACCAGATCATCGGTCTCGCCGAACAACTGCCGCCGCTCCGAATGGCCCAGCAGTACATAGTCGCAGAGTCCTTGGAGCATGGGGGCCGAAACCTCCCCGGTGAACGCGCCGGAAGCCTCGAAGTGCATGTTCTGTGCGCCCACCTTTACCAGCGACCCGGCCACGGCATCGCGCACGGCGGCCAGCGATACGAAGGGCGGGCAGAGCACCAACTCCACGCCTTCGGCTCCGTCCAGACTCTGCCCTACCGCGGTGGCCAGTTCGACGGCTTCGCTGAGGGTGGTGTTCATTTTCCAGTTGCCCGCTACGATGGCGCTGGGCATTATGTTATCTCCTGTAGTTGCGGTGTTCGGGGGAGCGGCCTATGCCGGCCGGCGGGAGGGCGGCGCTACGGGCCGAACTTGGTCATTTTACCGGCGTGGGACATGCCCAAGAGCATTACGTTGGTGGCGGGGATGCTGCCGATGGCCCCCAAGCGGCAGGCCCGCTCGTCGAACGACTCGATGCCTTCGCCACGAGTGAGGGAGGAGTTCAGCATGAAGGGCACCGGGTGCCAGCTATGGCCGGCGGTGATGGCGGGGGTGGCGTGGTCACCGGCCACCATAAAAACGTCCGGCTCCAGCTCCCGGATAGCCGGAATCAGCGGGTCAAGCTCCTCCAAGCGTTGCACCTTGGCGTCGAAGTCGCCGTCCTCCCCGGCAGCGTCGGCTGGCTTGTAGTGTATAAAGAAGAAGTCGTGGCCGTCGAAATTGTTCCGCAGGGTTTCCACCTCGTCGGCGAAGGTGCGGCCGGTACGGATGATCTTCATTCCGGCGACCGTCGCCAAGCCACGGTACATGGGATAGGCGGCGATGGCGGCGGGGTTGAGCCGGTATACGTCCCCCATCGCTGGCAGGCTGGGAAGCTGGGCGAAGCCCCGCAACAACAGCATGTTGGCCCGCTCTTCCTCGGAAAGAAGCCGGGCGGCCTCTTCCACGAAACGGTTCACCAAGCCGGCCGTCTTCTCCGCCGCGGGATGCAGCGCCCGTACCGGAAGCGCGGGCACGCCGTTCTGCTGGGGGTCGGTCTCGGAAACGGCTTCGGAAAGACCGTCGCCCCGGAGCCGCAACACAAAGCGGTAGTCCTGCACTGCGAATACGTCGACCTGGACCCCGTCCAGTTCGATCTGATCGAGCCGGTCGCAGATAGGCGAACTGAGCTCGGTGGGTATCCGCCCCGCCCGCCGGTCGACCAAGAGACCGTCGGCATCGACGGTGCAGAAATTACCGCGCGCGGCAACGTCACCGGGCCGCATCTCCACGTCGATGCCCAAGGCCTCCAGAGCGCCGCGGCCTATCATGTGCTTCAGCGGATCGTAGCCGAAGAGGGCAAGGTGGCCCGGCCCGCTGCCCGGCGCGACCCCCGGCAGCACCGGCGTGGTCAGCCCGCAGGCGCTTTCCCGGGCCATCGCGTCGAGGTTCGGCAGGTTGGCGGTCTCCAACTCCGAGAGGCCGGTGTCCGGGTGGGCCAGCCCGCCCAAGCCGTCCACCACCAGCAATACGATTTTCGACGAGGTCGGAACGTAGCAATCGCGGAGAGCTTCCAAGTCAATCATTCTCTATTTCATCCTAACCGCTGAGACCGCCAAAGGCATCCCTAAAGCCTCCGCGGTCTCGGTGTCCTCTGCGGTGAATCAAAACTAAGCGTCGGGCAACGCTGCAATTCCGGGCAACTCGATTCCTCCCAAGAATTCCAGGGACGCGCCGCCGCCGGTGGAGACGTGGGTCATCTTGTCCATGAGGCCCAGCGCTTCGACGGCTTCTGCGGTGGAGCCGCCACCCACAATGCTGGTTGCGCCGCCAACGGCCGAGATGCCTTCGGCCACGGTACGGGTGCCCTCGCTGAATCGCGGCATCTCGAACACGCCCATAGGGCCGTTCCAGATGATGGTCTTGCAACGCGCCAGTTCCCGGACGAATTGGGCCGCAGCGCCGGGGCCGATGTCCATGATATAACAGCCGTCTGGCACTTCGTCGGCGGCCACGACCTCCACCCTGGAGGGCGACGGGTCGAACTCGCTGGCAACCACCACGTCGGAAGGCAGATGCACCTCGATGCCTCCCTTGTCCGCTTGGCCCAGCACCTCGCGGGCGAAATCCAAGCGGTCGGCCTCGACCGGGGAAGCCCCGGTCTCGCGGCCTTGGGCCTTGAGGAAGGTCACGCACATTCCGCCGCCGATGAACAGGTGGTCGAGTTTGCCCAGCAGGTTCTCCAGTATCAGGATTTTGTCGCTGACCTTGGCCCCGCCCATGAGGGCGGCCAACGGCTTTTCCGGCGATTCCAGGGCCTTGCCCATCGCGCTGACTTCCTTCTCCACCAAGAAACCCATCACCGACGGAAGATGCCGGGTAACGCCCACGGTCGAGGCGTGGGCCCGGTGGGTGACAGCGAAAGCGTCGTCGACGAATAAGTCGGCCAGCCCGGCCAAGGCCGCGGCAAACTCGGGGGCGTTCTTCTCCTCACCGGGGTCGAAGCGGAGGTTCTCCAGCAGCGTCACGTCCCCCGGCGACATCGTGTTGATGGCCTGCTCCACGGCCGGGCCGGTGATTTCGGTGAGGCACCGCACCGGGTGGCCCAGAAGCGAGGCGAGCCGGTCTCCCACCGGCCCCAATCGCAGTCCCTCCGCGACCTGGCCGTTGGGGCGGCCCAAGTGGGAGCAGAGGATGGTTCGGCTGCCCTGCGCGATCAGGTGCTGGATCGTCGGGAGAGTAGCCCGCAATCGCTGGTCGTATAAAGCGATGGCTTCTATCCCCTGCTCGATGGGCACGTTGAAGTCCACGCGCACCAAGACCCGCTTGTCGGCTACGTCCATTTGGGAGAGGCTACGCTTGACCAATTCGACACCTCTGGCGCTCTGCTGCGATGGTGAGAGGCTTCATCGCCTGTCCATCAGCAGCGCCCACCCGCCCAGTTCGCGCAGCAGCCCGCGGCCTTCCGGGCCGACGGCCGGCTCCACCGCGCTCAAGCCCTCTTCCACCAACTCGGCGGCCTTGTCTTCCGCGGCAGACCTGGCGCCGGACTCATCGAGTATTTCGATGAGCCTGCGGGCGTCGTCCGGTTCCATGACACGCTTCATATATATAGCGCCCAACTCCCGTTTCACGCCAACGCTGGCCTGCTCCAGGGTGTGAATCAAGGGAAGGCTCTTCTTCTTGTTGAGGATGTTGCTGGGAGTGACGCCGTCGCCGCGTTCGCCCCAAAGCTCCGTCATGTCGCGGGAGATTTGCCAGGCCGAGCCCAGCTTCCGGCCCATCTCGCGGAATAAGGCGCACACCGGCTCGGCCGCTCCGGCGGCCAGGGCGCCCGACTCGGCGGCGCACCCCGCCAAGGCCCCGGCCTTGCGGTCCACCATGTCCAGGTAAGCGCCGCTGCTCACCATCATCTGGTCTTGGAATTCCAGGTCCATGTACTGCCCCTCGCACAGGGTGAGACAGGCACGGTCGAGGGACTCAACGGCCTGGAGCACCCGGTCCGAGGGCACCCCGCGCTGAGCGAGGCGCATTATAGTAGTGCGACCGAGGGCGTGCAAGCCGTCGCCAGCGTTGATGGCCTGGGAGGGGCCCCAGACCCACCAGATGCTGGGCCGCTCGGTATCCTCGGCGCGCCCGGCCTGCACCTCCCCGTGGACAAGGGTGAAGTTATGGACCAACTCTACGCCAGCCCCGGCGGGAAGAGACGGGCTGAAATCCCCGGCCAACGCCTCGCAGGCGGCCAACGCCACCGCGCCCTGAAAATGGAGGACCGGCCCGCCGGGCACAGCTTGCCCGTGCTGGTCGACCCAGCCCAGATGGTAGCGCAAAACCTCGTAAAGGAAACCCTGTCGGCCGTCAAAGACCTCCCGAAGCTCCTCCGCTACGGCGTGTTGGTATTGGGCGTAGTTCGAGATCAAACCAGCTTTGCAATCTCCTGAAACGGGACCGCCCCTTCCCTGACGAGCTTCGGGAGTCCGGTGGTTATGTCTACCACGGTGGATGCTGCGCCCGCCGGGGCTGGGCCGGAGGCCACGATGTAGTCGATGCGGCCGCCGAGTTGTGCCTCGACCTCGTCCAGGGTTCGCGGGTCGGGTTGCCCGCTGACGTTGGCGCTGGTGCCGGTTATCGGGCTGCCCAATAGGCGGACGATGGCGCGGGGCACGGGATGGTCGGGCATACGCACCGCCACGGTGGCCCCGCCCGCGGTCAACCTGCCGGGCACGTGCGGCGCCTTGGCGACTATCAACGTCAGCGGCCCGGGCCAGAAACGCTCGGCCAACACCCTGGCTGCCTCCGGCACGTCCCGCGCTACCATCTCTAGCTGGTCGTACCCGTCGATCAGCACCGGCAGCGCCAAGCCCGACTGACGCTCTTTGATGGCGAAGACCCTTTCCAGCGCCGAGGGATTGAAAGCGTCGGCGCCCAGCCCGTAGAGGGTGTCGGTGGGGAATGCCACCACGCCGCCGCTTCGCAAACAGCGGACGGCCTGCTCGATGTCCCTTTGCATGGCGTGGGATAGGGAGCGGAATCCAGTGCCGGTTTCTGCACTATTTCTTGTGCTGTTCAGGGAGGACCCACTTTTATATTGACCCGTTTGGGCATTTCTAAGGTAGGCCCGAGTATATCACAGAGAGTTTCGAGGGCCGCCCGATAAATGAGGAATTGGTCCCGTCCGTTTATGTTGACATTATATCCTTCGCGGCGGCTATACTCTCCTTTATTACAGGGTATAATCGTGGGGACAGTTGCCTCTCCACCCGCATGGTTGCGCGCTGATAGGATACGACTCTTCCTTTGTATAAGGAGGCACGCTACGACCGAGAACAAGCTGCCGAGAGGCCAAAGGGTTGCCACGAGTGACGACGTAGAGTTGTCGGCTTGCCTTGAGATTGCCAGCGGGTTGGAGAGCGCCGGGGCGAGGGGCGAAAGCAGCCAGCAATCGGTCAACGAGGGAATCGTGGTCATCGACTTCGGTTCCCAGTACAGCCACCTCATCGCCCGGCGGGTGCGCGAACTCAAGGTATACTCGGAGATAGTCTACGCCGCCGCATCGTGGGAGGCCGTCAGCCACCTGAACCCCAAGGGGATAATCCTGTCCGGCGGCCCGGCCAGCGTCTACGAAGCAGGCGCGCCGAGGATACCGGACTGGGTGTTCGAACGGCAGTTGCCGGTGCTTGGCATCTGCTACGGAATGCAGGCCCTGGTCCACCAGCTAGGCGGGCAGGTTGCCCGGGGGTCGAAGCAGGAATTCGGCTATGCCGTGCTCCATCAGGACGGCGGCGCTCGCAGCTTGTTTCAGGGCCTCCCGCCGTCTTTCCAGGTGTGGATGAGCCACGGCGACCGGGTGGAGGAGTTACCGCCGGGGTTTTCCGGGCTGGCCTACACCGAAAACTCACCCGTGGCGGCCATCGGCAACGGCGGCAATATGTTCGGGCTCCAGTTTCACCCGGAGGTCAACCACACGCCTTTGGGAAACTCCATCCTGGAGAATTTCCTCTTTGGCGTGTGCGGTTGCGTGGGGGCCTGGACTGCCGGGAACGTGGCCCACGATTCCATCACCCGCATCCGGCGGCAGGTGGGCGGCGGCAAGGTCATCTGCGCCCTGTCGGGCGGGGTGGACTCGGCGGTCACGGCCGCGCTGTTGAACCGCGCCATCGGGAGCCAACTCACCTGCATTTTCGTTAACAACGGGTTGCTGAGGCGGGAGGAAGCGGAGCGGGTGCAGGCTACTTTCAAGAGGGGCATGGGTCTGAACCTCATGTACGTCGACGCCTCCCACCGGTTCTTGGCCCGCTTGGACGGCGTGACCGACCCTGAGTTGAAGCGCAAGGTTATCGGCGAAGAGTTCATCCGGGTCTTTGAGGAAGCGGCCGCCGAGTTGGGCCAGACCGAGTTCTTGGCCCAAGGCACCCTCTACCCCGACGTCATCGAGAGCGAGACTCCGGGCAACGGCGCTTCCGCCCGGATCAAGACTCACCACAACGTCGGCGGGCTTCCCGAGGACATGGAGTTGGAGTTGGTCGAGCCGCTCCGCTACCTGTTCAAGGACGAGGTGCGGGACGTAGGGCTCGAACTTGGACTGCCCCACGACATGGTATTCCGCCAGCCCTTCCCGGGGCCGGGGCTGGCCATCCGCGTGATCGGCGACGTTACCCGCGAACGCCTGGAAATGCTCCGGACCTGCGACTGGATCGTCATCGACGAGATCAAGGGCGCGGACCTCTACGACCGGCTGTGGCAGAGCTTCGCGGTTCTTACGGACAGCCGCACGGTGGGCGTCATGGGCGACTACCGCACCTACGGCTACGTTTGCGCCATCCGCGCCGTGACCAGCGAAGACGCCATGACCGCCGATTGGGTGCGGCTTCCCTACGAAGTGCTGGCCCGCATTTCCAACCGCATTGTGAACGAGGTCCCCGGCGTGAACCGCGTGGTGTACGACATCACGAGCAAGCCGCCCGGCACCATCGAGTGGGAATAACCGTCGAGTGGGCGTGAACGTATTGATCGTCGGTTCCGGCGCGCGGGAACATGCGCTGGCTTGGCGCATCGGACGAAGTCCGAATTTGGGGCGAATGTGGGTCGCCGGGGGCAACTACGGCACCGCTGCCCTTGCTACCAACCTGGACGTGGGCCCCGGCGGCGTGGACTGCCTGACCGCCGCCGCCCGGAAGACCGGGGCGGATCTGGTCGTCGTGGGGCCGGAAGCCCCGCTGGCCGAGGGGCTTGCCGATGCCTTGGCCGAACTGGGGATTCCGGTTTTCGGCCCCAGCCGCGCCGCCGCTCGTTTGGAGTCCAGCAAAGGCTTTGCCCTCGATCTTATGCGGGAGACAGGCGTGCCCTGCCCGGACTACAGGGTATTCCGCGACGAGCCGGCGGCCCTGAGCTTCCTGGAGCGCAACCCCGGCCCCATCGTAGTCAAAGCCGACGGTCTCGCCGCCGGGAAGGGAGTGACCGTCTGCGCCGACAGCGTCGAGGCAGCCCAGGCAGTGCGGGCCAGCATGTCCGGCCGGCTGTTCGGCGAGGCCGGGGCCACGGTGGTGCTGGAAGAAGCGCTGTCCGGCCCGGAAGTCAGCGTGTTCGCGTTCTGCGACGGCGAGAACATCTCGCCGCTGGTGGCCGCCTGCGACTACAAGCGGCTGAGGGACGGCGGCGAGGGACCCAACACCGGCGGCATGGGAAGCTACGCCAGCCCTGAGTTCTGGACGCCCGCATTGGCTACGGAGGTCGAGCACAACATCGTTCGGCCCGTCGTCGCGGCGATGGCAGAGCGGGATGCTCCCTACCGCGGAGTCCTGTATGCCGGTCTTATGTTAACCGGCTCCGGACCGAAAGTGCTCGAATTCAATTGCCGTCTCGGCGACCCCGAAACCCAAGTGGTCCTGCCGCTGCTGGCTTCCGACCCCTTGGAACTGATGACGGCCTGCTGGGAGGGCCGCTTAGACTGCGTGGAAATCCGTTGGGATGCCCGCTATTACGTCGGCGTGGTGATGGCTTCCGGGGGGTATCCCGACCGTTACCCCACCGGGCTGGCCATCGACGGTCTCGATTGCGCCGTCGGAGGACGCGGTGGGCCGGACAGCGTGGTGTTCACCGCAGGGGTGGCCGCCGGACCGGATGGCGCACCCGTGACGTCGGGGGGCCGTGTGCTGACAGTCGTCGGTGGTGGGGACAGTTTAGAGGAAGCCCGAAACCGGGCCTACCGGCGTCTGGAGGGCATCTCATTCCCCGGAGCGCAGTGGCGTACCGACATCGCGCTCGCCAACGAGGGAGGCTAGGAGTGGCCGCCGTGGGCCAGGCAGCCCTGCGGGAGACCTACGATGAAGCCGCCCGCGCCGGACGGCTCGACGGCTACCGCAACCGAAAATGGGGCCGCAGGGCCGAGTTTGCCGCGTGGTTGGGGCAAGAGGCACTGCCAGACATGGACGAGGCTCAAGTGCTGGCGTTGTACCGTTGCTCCGGCGGCCGGGATTCTCAAGGTTTCAAAGAGAACGAAATCGAAGAAGTGCGAGACACCTTCGATTTCCTGCTATATGATACTATCAAGCTGGAAGGGCGGTTCGACGAATGCGCCGCAGCCGAAGGGGCCTACAAGCTGCGCGGCGCGGGCAAAGAATTTGCGTCTTACCTGCTCTGCCTGCGGGAGCCTGGCTTGTTCGGCGTCTGGAACGCCAACGCCGAGCGTTTGTTGCGCCGGGCGGGCGGATACCCTGAGTCCCTGAAGCAGGGGCCCATCGGTATCCGGTACGTTGAATTCCTGGAGGCGCTCGGCGGACTGCGGGCCCAATTGGGCCTCGGTCGCTTCACTCAACTGGATGAGTTGGCCTACCTATCGGCCCGCTCGAACAAGGTCTGAGAGAGATTGCAAATGGCCTGGCAGGATACCCTGAACAATCTGAAGCAGGAATTGGCGGCAGCCCGCGCCGGACGGGAGGCGCGGCTGGACCAAGAGGAATTGGACTTGGCCGAGGAGCGGGCCGAACTTCACGCGCTGGTCGATTCATTGGGTATCTTCGGTCTCCTGTCCGATATGAATACGACCTTGCTGGACGGCCGGGGCGTCGTCGAGACGGAGGTTAGCTGGGACGTTGGCCTGGACGACGACGGCGCCGATGACGACGAGGAACTCGACGAAGCCGACGTTGTCACCACCGTTTTGTCGTGGGACGAGGGCGGCGAACTGGAAATTGTCGTCGACTTGGGAATGGCAGACGACGGCGCATTCATGCAAGTTAATGGCATCGCAGTGCGCTTGGACCGGGCGGCCTTGGAGGGCAATCTGGTCGAGGCGTTCCGCGACGAGTTGCAGTTGTGATGCTGAGGTGTCCATGCCTTTAGTAGGTGTTATCATGGGGAGCGCCTCCGACGAACCGGTGGTGCAGGGAACAGTCGATACACTGGAGCAATTGGGAATCGACTACGAAGTCCGGGTGATGTCCGCGCACCGGACGCCGGAGCGGGTCCAGGAATACGCCCAGCAGGCTCGCGAGCGCGGCATTCAGGTGCTGATCGCCGCGGCCGGCGGGTCCGCTGCACTGGGCGGAACACTTGCCGCTTGGTGTACCCTTCCCGTAATCGGTATCCCCTTGGCGTCCAGCGAGCTCAATGGCATGGACTCGCTCTTGGCGACGGCCCAGATGCCCCCGGGCATTCCGGTGGCCTGCATGGCCGTGGGCGGTTGGGGCGCCCGAAATGCCG
The DNA here is from genome assembly GCA_965197575.1 of Dehalococcoidia bacterium. Lineage (GTDB taxonomy): Bacteria > Chloroflexota > Dehalococcoidia > Lucifugimonadales > UBA3495 > VXOI01. Next base: position 1,447,177 of record OZ240214.1, on the reverse strand, counting down.
CGTTCTTCGCCGCCCAGATTCTTGGTCTGCAACATCCTGAGATTAGGCAAGCCTATGACAACTACCGGCGCGAGTTGCGCGAACGGTAAGCGCTTCCCCGCCGTTCTAACCGATTTCGACGACACCGCCGCGGTGCAAAACGTGGCGGAGTTGTTGCTCAGGCGTTTCGGCGACCCGACGTGGGTCGATGTGCGCCAGCGGTTTCGGGACGGCGAGTTGGACTTGAAGGAATACCAGGAGATCACCTTCCGGAACGTCCGCGCCGACCGGGCGGCCATGCAGCATTATGTTAAGGAGTACGCCACCCTTCGCCCCTTTTTCCGGGAGTTGTGGCTCTATTGCCGCAACAACCGCGTTCCCCTTGCCGTGGTCAGCCAGGGGCTGGACTTCTATATCTCCGCCCTGTTGCAACGGGACGGCTTCGCCGACGTACCCATCTTCTCCGTGAATACCCGGTTCGATTCAGGCAGCATTTCTTACGAGTACAACCACGTCTATCCGGGCCAGGAAAGCAAGGGCAACTCCAAGGGTTTCGTCGTGGAGTCCTACCAGAAGCAGGGCTTTTATGTCGTTTACGCCGGCGACGGCCTTTCCGACCTGGAGGCTTCCCGCAAGGCCGACCTGGTGTTCGCCCACCGGACTCTGGCGCGGTATTGCGACGAAGAGGGCATACCCTACCGTCCCTTCGAGGACTTCAAAGGCGTGCTCTTGGCGGTCCGGGAGATGGCCCAGTGATCGACCGCTACTCCCGGCCCGCCATGAAACGGGTGTGGTCCGACGAAAACAAGCACCAAAAGTGGATGGACGTCGAGCTTGCCGTCTGCGAGGCTTGGTGCGAGGAAGGCGTGATCCCCCCCGGCGACATGGCCAAGCTGCGGGCCGCCCGTTATGACCATCGGCGGATGGAGGAAGTCTTCGAGACCACCCGGCACGACGTTACCGCCTTCCTGACCTCCATCACCGAGTCCTTGGGCCCCGAGGGGCGCTGGCTGCACTTGGGGCTGACCTCAAGCGACATGCTGGACACCGGCCTCGACCTCCAGTTCCGGGAGGCCGGCGCGCTGCTCCTCCAAGAACTCGACAAGGCCATCGACGCACTCCGGGAACAGGCGCTGCGGCACAAAGACACGCTTATGATGGGGCGCACCCACGGCGTACACGCCGAGCCGATGACCCTTGGCTTGAAGCTCGCCCTGTGGTGGGACGAGCTCCGCCGCCAGCGCGGCAGGCTCGAAGCGGCGCTTGAAACGGTACGGGTCGGCAAGGTCTCCGGGGCCGTCGGCACCCACGCCACGGTGCCGCCCTCCGTGGAAGAGCGCGTCTGCGCCATGCTGGGTCTGGATGTGGCCGGGGTATCAAACCAGATCGTCCAGCGCGACCGCTACGCCCACTTCGTCACCTCCCTGGCGCTGATCGGCGCATCACTCGAGAAGTTCGCGACCGAAATACGCTCGTTGCAGCGCACCGAGATTCACGAGCTGGAAGAGCCGTTCGGACAAGGGCAGACCGGCTCGTCGTCCATGCCCCACAAGCGCAACCCCGAGCTGTCGGAACGGATTTGCGGGCTGGCCCGGCTCATCCGCGGCAATGCCGTCACCGCGATGGAAAACGTGGCGCTCTGGGGCGAACGCGACATCAGCCATTCTTCCGCCGAGCGCATAATCCTGCCCGATTCCTGCTTGGCCTTGGACTACATCCTCAGCCTGTTCACCAGAATCATCGAGGGGCTGCGGGTGTTCCCGGAGCGGATGCGGGCCAACATCGAGAGCAGCAAGGGGCTGGTGTTCAGCCAACGGGTGCTGCTGGAACTCGTCGACAAGGGCCTCGCCAGGGAAGAAGCCTACAAGATCGTGCAGGCCAACGCCGGGCGAAGCTGGGACGAGGGTCTGGACTTCCGGGACCTGATAAGATCGGACCCGGTTGTCTCGGCCCATCTATCCGAGGCCGAGACAACCGGCCTGTTCGATTATGGGTATTACACCCGGTTCGTCGACGACACCTTCCGGCGGGTGGGGCTGCTTCCAAGCGCTGGCCGGAGCGAACGCGAACGGGAATCGGCGTCCGTTGGCAGCTAGGGCCGAATATGCTGAGTTATTCCCCCTCCGGTCAAGGAGGGTCAGGGTGATGGTGTGATGATAATTGAAGCTACACTCCCCGGTCTGTTGCATCGGGGCAAGGTGCGCGATACCTTCGATCTGGCCGACGGCCGGTTGCTTATGGTGGCCACCGACCGGATTTCGGCTTTCGACGTGGTGCTGCCCACCGGGATACCGGAGAAGGGGCTGGTGCTGAACAGGATTTCGGGCTTTTGGTTCGATCTCACTCAGCACATCGTCCCCAACCACCTGATTTGCTTGGCCGACTCCCCGGACGCCGGGCAATACCTCCGCCACAGCGAGGTCAACGCCGGCCTGACCCAGGATGTGCAGCGACAGGCGATGGTGGTGCGGAGGGCGGAGCGCATCGACATTGAGTGCATCGTCAGAGGCTACATCACTGGCTCCGCTTGGGGCGAGTACCGGCGTCAGGGCACGGTGTCGGGAATGACGATGCCACCGGGCCTCTTGGAGGGACAAAAGTTCCCTGAACCTCTGTTCACTCCCACCACCAAAGCGGAGGAAGGCCACGACGAGAACATGTCCCCCCAAGAGGTTGTGGATTTGGCCGGAGCGGAGCTGGCGGGCAAACTGGAGGAAACCAGCAAGGCCGTCTACTCATTTGCCCACGATTACGCCCGCGAACGCGGCATCATCCTGGCCGACACCAAGATGGAATTCGGGCTGCTGGACGGGCAGTTGATCTTGATCGACGAGCTGCTGACCCCCGACTCCAGCCGCTTCTGGGACGCCTCCGGCTACGAGCCGGGCCGTTCGCAGCCCAACTTCGACAAGCAGTTCGTGCGCGATTGGCTGGACAGCCAGGGGTGGGACCATGAGCCGCCCGCCCCGGAGCTTCCGGCGGACATCGTGAGCCGCACCACCGCGCGATACAAGGAAGCCTACCGCCGGCTCACCGGCGAGACTCTCTAGCGGAGGAGAGTCTTGCCGCTATCAAGACAAAGGCGAGGCCGCAGCGGCCGCAGAGTCGCCCGCACCGTCGAACCGGCCCGGCCCACCCGCCGCAGACCTACCAACAAGTTTTATCTGCTGGCGTCGGTGGTCATCGCGGTGTTGGTTATCGCCAGCTTCGCCTTCGCCAGCTTCTCCGGCGGCCAAGGCGGCGGTTCAGGACCTGCCAGCGCATACGTTGACGGAGTCGGCGTGGAGCAGGAAATCATGGCCAGCAAGCTCCACATCCCCGACGGGGAGTTCGCTGAATACAATACCGTACCCGCCACTTCCGGCGACCATTGGGTGCTGCCGCAGGCCTGTGGTTTCTACGAAGAAGCCCTGCCCGACGAACGGACGACCCACAACCTGGAGCACGGCAACATCGTCGTGAGCTACAACCTGTTATCCTCGGAAGAGGTGGAGGAGCTCAAGGGCGTCATGGACGACATCGGTCTGGCGAGGTTGTGGGGCGTCACCCGCGCTTATCCCAAGATCGAGCCCGGGCAGGTTGCCCTGGCCGCCTGGGGCGTGTCGGACGTGATGGACGGCATCGACAAGGACCGCATCGAGAAGTTCTTCGAAACTTACGGCGGAGCATTGGGCCCGGAGGCCGGCTTGGCCTGCAGCGGTACCACGGCTCCCCACTCCCGATAGTGGTCTATGACTTTTCTGGCCAGGATATACGTGACCCTCAAACCGGCCGTTAACGACCCGGCGGGCCAGACCGTGCTGGCCGCGCTCCGGCGCATGGGCCACGACGGCGCCCAAGACGTGCGCATGGGGAAATACCTCCAACTGCGTATAAACGGCGCCGCCCGCCAAGAAATCGAAAAACAAGTCAACGAAATGTGCCGCAACCTGCTGTCCAACCCAGTAATCGAGGACTACCGCTTCGAGTTGGAAGAGTTGACCCCAGCCTCAACCGGGAGGGAATAGCCATGACAACTGAGAATGGGACCTACATCTACGCTGGGGCCGAGACCAGCGGGCTTTATCGTATGTCGCCGGACTCGGAGCAGTGGGAAGAGTTGACCAACGGCCTGCCTAACGACCCTTCTGTTTGCGGTGTGGCCATCCACCCAACCAGTCCGGAGGTGGTTTTCGCCGGCACTCAGGACGGGCCGTACCGGAGCGCCGACCGGGGCGTGAGTTGGGAGCGGTTGGACTATCCGAGTTTGGCCCCGCCGGTTTGGTCTTTCCTGTTCCGGCCCGGAGACCCGACTGTGATGTACCTGGGCACCGCGCCCGGGGAGATCTACCGCAGCGTCAATAGCGGCGACTCGTGGCAGAAGCTGGACGCCGGGATGGGTTCCAACGAAGTCACGATGTCGTTCCCCACGCGCGTCATTGCCCTCGCCGCCGACCCCAACTTCCCCGACGAGATGTACGCGGCCCTGGAGGTCGCCGGAGTTATACGAAGCTCCGACGGCGGCGACACTTGGGAAGAGATCACCCACAACCTGGCTCCCAGCCAGGACACCCTCGACCTGCACGGGGTGCAATGCGCTGCCGCCCTGCCTCACACAGTGTTCATCACCACCAGGCAAGGGCCGTTCATCGGTCCTGACCGGGGCAGCGAGTGGTTGCCGGTGGACTTCGGCCAGTTCTCGGAAATCACCTACACCCGCGACCTGAGAGCGGCGCCCCACGACCCCAACATGCTTTACGTCTCCATCGGAGCCGCCGCCCGCAGTCAGCACGGAGCGCTCTACCGCAGCCGCGACCTATTCAAGACCTTCGAGCGGGTGGACCGGGGCGTTACGGCCACTTCCACGATGATGGCCGTGGCGGTGGCCCCACGAGCGCCCAGCCACGTCTCTTGCGTCTCCCGCGACGGGCAGGTGTTCATCTCCTTGGACGACGGCGAGACCTGGAGCGTGAACCCGCTGCCGGAGAAGGCCAAAGAGGTGCGCGCACTGGCTGCCGGTTGACCGGCGCCAGTCCCGGCGGGGGCGGATCGGGCACGCCTTTGCTCGAACTCCGTGGAATCACCAAGACTTTCCCCGGCGTAGTGGCCAACGACGCCATAGACCTGCGGGTTGGCCGCGGAGAGATCCACGCCGTCCTTGGTGAGAACGGCGCGGGCAAGAGCACCTTGATGAAGATCATCTACGGGTTCCACACGCCCGACTCCGGCGCCCTGTTGCTCGACGGCGTCGAGACCCGTTTCCGCTCCCCGAAGGATAGCCGCCGCACCGGCATCGGCATGGTCTTCCAGGACTTCTCGTTAATCCCCGGATTCACGGTACTGGAAAACGTGGCGCTGTTCTTATCCGGGTCGTGGCTGCTCCTGCGGCGGGACGAGTTGGCCCGGCGAATAGTGCGGGTGTCGGCGGAGCACGGTCTGGAAGTCGACCCGCACCGGCGCGTTGGCGACCTCTCGATGGGGGAACGCCAGCGCGTCGAGTTGACCAAGCTGCTCATGGCCGACGCGCGGCTGCTGGTTCTCGACGAGCCGACCAGCGTCTTGGCCCCCCACGAAGTCGAAAGTCTGTTCCGCGTCTTTTCGTCACTGAGAGAGGCCGACTACTCCGTGGTGTTCATCACCCACAAAGTGCCTGAAGCCCTGGCAATTGCTGACACGGTGACGGTCCTCCGTCACGGCCGGGTCGTCAGGTCCTCTCCCCGCAGCGAAGTGGACGCCAACTCGCTGGTGTCGATGATGGTCGGCGCCGATGCCCCTGCGCCGACACGCAATTCCGCTCCGCCATCGGTGAGCCAAGCGGAGACGGTGCTGGAATTTCGCGGCGTCGTCACCGGCCCGCCTGATGGCCGCGGGCTGAACGGCGTCAGCTTTGAGGTGAGGGCCGGCGAGGTGGTCGGCGTGGCCGGAGTGGCTGGCAACGGGCAGGAAGACTTGGGGGAAGCGCTCCTCGGCCTCGCCCCGCCAAGCGCGGGAGAAATTCTGCTGTTCGGCGAGAGCGCCAACCGATTGACCATCGCCGAAATCCTGCAAAAAGGCGTGGGCTACATCCCGGAGGACGCCCTCGGCTTGGCGCTAGTGCCGGAAATGCGAGTCGACGAGAACCTGCTGCTGGGCGGACTGCTGCGGTCAGCGGCCGGTGGGATGTGGCTGGACGGCGCGGGCATCAGGCAGCGCGCCGAGGCCGGTGTCGCCGGGTTTCCCCTTGGCCTGGCCACCCACGGTTCCAGGGTGAGCCGGCTGTCGGGCGGAAACATACAGCGGGTGTTGCTGGCCCGCGAGCTTTCCCCCGAACGTTCCAAGGACTGCCGCCTTCTCGTCGCCTACTATCCCGCCCGCGGTTTGGACGTCCTGACGGCGGAAGCGGCGCGGCGGCTCCTGTTGGAACGCCGTGAGTCCGGGTGCGGGATAGTCCTGGTTTCCGAGGATCTGGACGAGCTTCTGGCCCTCAGCGACCGCCTGCTGGTGATGTACCGGGGACGGGTCGTGGGGGAGTTCGGCCCGGACCGCGTTTCTCTGCGCGAGATTGGCCTGCTGATGACCGGCCACGCCTAGCCGCCAATGGGACCCGCATCGCCCCGGCCCGACGCGAACCTGTCCGATGCGAACGTCGCCGCCTTCCTCCTGAACGCCCCGGCCGCGGCCCGGTCGGTGTTGGGCGTCCTGCTGGCTCTCGTGGTCTTCGGGTTGTTCCTGCTGGCCACCGGGCGCGGCCCCGTCGAAGCCATCGTCAAGGCGTACCAAGGCACCTTGGGCAGCACTTTGGGGCTGAGCGAGATCGGCGTGTTGATGGTCCCGCTGGCGCTGACCGGGTTGGCCGGGACCATACCCGCCCGCGTGGGGCTGATCAACGTGGGAGGGGAGGGCCAGCTATACGTTGGGGCTTGGGCGGCCAGCGGGGTTGCCTTGGGCTTGGGGCTGGGCCACGGTTGGGCCATGCTGGCGCTGATGGCCGCGGCCGGGTTCGCCGGGGGCGGACTCTGGGCGGGGGCGGCAGTGTTGCTCCGGCAATGGCGCAGGGTCAACGAGGTTATCACCACCCTGCTCTCCAACTACCTGGCCATTCTGCTGGTCAACGTCTTCGTCTTCGGGCCGTGGAAGGATCCCGGGGGCTTGGGGTATCCGTACACGCCCGATTTCGGTCCGGCTGCGGTGTTTGCCACCATTGGCGGCACGAGGTTCCATCTTGGGGCGGTCATCCCGGTGCTGGCCGTGGCCGCTTGTTATGTCGTGCTGACCCGCACCACCTGGGGATTCAAGATGCGGGCCGTGGGAGGCAATCCCGAAGCGGCCCGCCGTGCCGGTCTGCCGGTGGCCCGCTACGTGATCTGCGCCATGATCGTCGGCGGCGGGCTGGCCGGGCTGGCCGGGATGATCGAAGTATCGGCGGTGCATCACCACCTGCGCCCCGGCATCTCCAACAATCTGGGCTATCTGGGGTTCCTGGCCAGTTGGCTGGCCGGGCACAACCCGTTGGCCGTGGTCGCTGCCTGCTTCCTGCTGGCCGTGTTCCTGGTCGGCGGGAACGTGTTGCAACTCAGCAGCGGCCTTCCGTCGGCCGCGGCCTTCATCCTGGTCGCGCTCGTGTTGTTCTTCGTGTTGGGGCTGCGCCAGCCGGAGCGAAACGGCCCGTGAGCGTGGTCTGGTTGGTGATCAGCGGCACGCTGACCGGGGCCGTCGGGCCGGGGGTATCGGTCCTCTACGCCGTGTACGGCGAGCTGATTACCGAGCGGGCCGGACGCATCAACCTCGGCATGGAAGGCTGTATGCTCATGGGCGCTTGTTTCGGCTTCCTGGCCACGGCGGAGACCGGGTCGGCAACTGCGGGAATAGCGGCGGGGATGGCCGCCGGTGGGCTGTTGGCCGCGGTTCACGGACTCTTGGTCGTGTTCCGCGATGCCAACCAGATCGCTTCCGGCCTATCGTTGACGCTGCTCGGCGGTGGGCTGACGGCTTACGTCGGCCGCGATTACGTGGACAGCATCATCAATGGGCTGGAACCCATCGCTATCCCCTTTTTGTCGGACGTCCCTGTAATTGGGAAAGCCCTTTTCCAACAGGATATTCTGGCCTATCTAGCCTATGCTCTAGGGCCAGTCATCTGGTTCCTCTTGCGGCGCACTCGTTGGGGCCTGGGCCTGCGGGCCGTGGGCGAAAGCGCGAGCGTGGCGTTCGCGGCGGGGATCAACCCGGCCTTGGTGCAGGTCTCTGCGATTGTGCTTGGCGGCATTTTGGCTGGGCTGGGCGGGGCGCAGTTGTCCGTTGGGCTGACCCACACCTGGTCGGAGGGCATGACGGTCGGGCGCGGATTCGTCGCGGTGGCGCTGGTCATATTCGGGCTGTGGTCGCCGTTGCGGGGAATGGCCGGGGCGTTGCTGTTCGGCGGCGCGGTCGGCCTGGAATTGCAATTGCAGTCGGTGGGAGCGCCGGTGTCGCCCTTCGTTCTGGAGATGTTCCCCTACCTGATAACTCTGGGCGTCCTGGTCCTCTGGACCGGCGCTGCCGACCGCGCCATGCCGGCCGGACTCAAGTCCGTCCTGAGGGCAGGATAGCAATATGGACCGGATTGGAAGTTGAACGCCGGGCGATCCCGCATTATGATATACGCCGATGATTAGCTACCATTGCATCATACAAGAGGGCGTCGTGCCCGAGGAAACCCAGGCTGACCTTGCCGCCGCGCTGGCCCGGATAGCGGCCGGGATTTTCGGCGGGGCTCCCGACGAGATACCGGTGGAATTTGCGGAGATCCCCCATACGTTCGGGTTCAGGGGCGGCGAGTTGTCTACCAGCTCGATGGTGCGCGCCGTGATCGATCCCGGATGCGAACAGGACGTGCGGGTCGAGTTCATGCAGCAGGTGCAGGACGCTTGGTGCGACATGCTCGGATGCACGGTCGATGAACTGGTGGTCTCGGCCGCCGACCGCAACCGCGCCTCTTAAAAGGACAAATTAGGAGAAAGGAAATGCCAGTGTATCGGTGCAAGATTCCTACGGGGTCGGTCTCCCTCGAAAAGCGGCAGGAGGTGGCCGTGGCCTTTACCGACATCCACTGCGAAATCACCGACGCGCCCCGCAGCTTCGTTCATGTGTTCTTCGACGAGCAGGGGAGCGAGTCCAAGTATCCCACCCGCTTCTACATCGACGGCCTGAACCGGGCCGGCCGGACGGAAGAGGTCAAGCAGATGGTTCTGGGCCGCCTGAGCCGGTCTTTCAGCGAGATCGTCGGTGTGCCTGCTGATACCGTCAGCGGGCGCATCTCGGAAACCCCGGCGTCTTGGGCGATGGAGGGCGGGGCCGTCCTGCCCGAACCCGGCGAAGAAGGCGCTGAGTGGTACGCCCACGCCACCGCCAACTAACGGAAGAGGGGGCCCGCCGGAAACGGACGCCCCGATCTATACCTGAACTTCAGCTCTTGCTTTCTCCCCGCACATCTCTCCGAATTCTCGCCGGTTTTGCGGCCCTAGCGGTACTGTGCGTGACTATCGCTTGCGGCGGCGAATCAACTCAGGCCCCAACTGCTACGACTGCCCCGCCTTACTCAAAGATTTCCTTGGCCCCGCCTACCGCTGAGCAATTGGGCGGCGCTTCGCCCGAGGCGTTCATGCGGGTGTTCGACGAGGGCCGGGCCTCCAGCGCTTTCCGCCCCACGTCCGAGTTCGCCGCCGCCGCGCAGCCCCTGGCCGAGGGTGAAAAGCTCAAGGTCGGGTTCATATTCGTCGGCTCCCAGCGCGATCTCGGCTTCAATCAGGCTGCGTCCGAGGGTAGCCGGTACTTGGAGCAGGCCTTCCCCGACATCGAGGTGCTGCGCGCCGAAAACGTGGCCGAGACCGCCGACGTAAAGGCGGTGGCCGAGCAGATGATACGCGACGGCGCGTCCATCGTCTTTCCCACCAGCTTCGGGTATTCCGGCCCGATCAAGGAAATCCTCTCCAAATACCCGGAAACCATGTTCCTGCACTTGGGCGATCAAGAGACTTTCGAGAACTACGGGTCGTTTTTCGCCAACATATGGCAATTGGAGTACGCTGCCGGGGCCGCCGCCGGGCAGGTCACCAAGTCCGGGAAGCTCGGCTTCATCGCCGCATTCCCGATCCCGCCGACCCTGTTGAACGTCAACGCCTTTCACTTGGGAGCGAGGTCGGTCAACCCCGAGGTAGAGACGACGTTCGTGCTGACCAACGACTGGTGCGACCCGGCCAAGCAGGCGACGGCGGTGAGGACGATGGTCGACGCCGACATAGACGTGATAACGGAGCATCAGGACTGCACGAAGACCATCGTGGAGGCGGCGGAGCGCGAGGGAGTGTGGGTCACTGGCTTCCATCACGACGCCAGCGCCGCCGCGCCCAACTCGTGGCTGACCGGCGCGTCGTGGAATTGGGGGCCGGTGATGGCCCAACTGGTCGCCGAAATCAGGGACGGCAGCTATCGCAGTTCCATCATGCTGGCCGGACTGGAGGCTGGCTGGGTCAAGTTGGCCCCCTTCGGCCAAGCGGCGCCAGAGGACACCAAGGCATTGTTGCTGGAAACTGTCGACGGCCTGCGCAACGGCTCCATCAGCCCCTTCACCGGCCCAATCTACGGCCAAGACGGCGAAATCCGAATCCCCGAAGGCGCAACTCCAACCGACCAGGACCTGCAAACCCTCGACTGGCTCGCCGAGGGAATTGTCGGGAGAACCAACTAGCGCAGCGGCCCATTAACCAACGGTATACGCTTGGGGACAATTGCACCCATCTTCGGCCTCTCCCGGCGAGTAGGCTTCCAGCGCGTTGAGCAATTGTTCGGCAGATTGTATGGCTGCTTGGAGGAGTTGGGCCGCATCCATTGGTCGGTTCTTGAACCTGAAGGGTGGACTAAGCTGGTAGTCGGCCATCCCGCGGAGGACCATCAAGTCCTTAAGATTTCTGCTGACGGCTAAGGATGTGGAGCCACCTGCCTGATAGTAGCGATTGCGCAAGTCCGTGTGCCTGCGGTTACGGTTAATCGGCCGCGCAACCGGGTTGGTGCGGAAATACCGGCAACATGCCTCGTGGTGGAGGCCATAATACAGCCTGTTGACCGCTGAGCGCTGTATTGGCTCCGTGGTCGCTCTCTGTGCCAGTTGCAGGCCCAGCCGATAGAACGCAAGCGGTCTCACAGGTCTACAGGCCAGACTCCATAGTAGATGCGTTGCGCGGCGTCATCTCTCTCCTCAGGCGACCAACCCTTGAACAACTCGCTAATCTTTACGTCAAGCTCGTGGTTCAGCCGGTCAGTGTCTTCCCGGTCGGTGTCTACGGTCAACGACAGGTAAAGGGAGTCTGAGTCCACTTCCCAAGTATCCTCCGCTAGAACGATCGCGGTCTGCAACTGCCCGTCACACAGGTCCAGGGCTGCGCGATAGATTTGTTCGATGACCGCGTCCCTGAACGGCGTTCGCAACCAGGCGGTCCCATCGGAGTAATACAGGCTGTTCCCGACAAGGCGCCTCACGTCCTCCCAGTGAATAAAGTCATCCATGCGCACACCTCCCTCGGTGCTGACGCTCAAGCCGTCTCTATCCGGCTGGCTTGTTCCAGCCCCAGTTCCTCCACCGCCATTTCCCGCATCCGGAACTTTTGGATCTTGCCGGTTACAGTCATGGGGAACTCAGTGGTCATCTTCACGTAGCGGGGGACTTTGTAGTGGGCGATCTTGCCCCGGCAGAACTCCCGTATCTCTTCTTCCGTCGCGCTCTCCCCGGGTTTCAGCATCACCCAGGCCATCACTTCCTCGCCGAAACGTTCGTCGGGAACGCCGATCACCTGCACGTCCGAAATCTTGGGGTGGGTGTACAGGAACTCCTCGATCTCGCGGGGATAGACGTTCTCGCCGCCCCGGATGAGCATGTCCTTCAACCGGCCGGTGATCTTGTAGTAGCCGTCCTCGTCAACCGTGGCCAAGTCGCCGGAATGGAGCCAGCCGTCGGAATCGATGGCCGCGGCGGTGGCGTCGGGCATATTGTAGTAGCCCTTCATCACCATGAAGCTGCGGGTGCATAGCTCTCCCTGCTCCCCGACCACGACTTCGCGGTTGGTCTCCGGGTCCACTAGTTTCACCTCCACGTTGGGCAGCAACGTGCCCACGGTCGACACCCGGCGCTCGATGGGGTCGCTGCTCAGAGTTTGGGTAACGACGGGCGAGGCCTCGGTGAGCCCGTAGGCGATGGTGATGTCTTGAGCGCCCATCTTGTCGATGACCTGCCGCATCACCTCGATGGGGCAGGGCGAGCCGGCCATCATGCCGGTGCGCAGGGAACTGAGGTCGAATTTCTCGAAATCGGGGTGGCCCAGCTCGGCGATGAACATGGTTGGCACGCCATGCAGGGCGGTACACCTCTCCTGCTCGACGGCGATCAGTGTCTTGAGCGGATCGAAGTATTCCGCCGGCACCACCATTGTCGATCCGTGGGTGACGCAGGCCAGATTGCCCAGAACGCAGCCGAAGCAGTGGTAGAAGGGCACGGGTATACACAGCCGGTCTTCTTCGGTGAACCCCATGGCGTCGCCGGTGTAGAGGCCGTTGGCCACCAGGTTGTGGTGGGTCAGCATTGCGCCCTTCGGGTTGCCGGTGGTGCCCGAGGTGTATTGGATGTTCACCACGTCGTCCGGGTCGCACGCGGCCTGCCGTCTACGCAACTCGGCCTCGCTGATCTCCCCGCCGCGCTCGACGATCTCCCGCCAAGCCCACATCCCGGCGGGCGTCTCGGCCAACGGATCGGCGGGGGGAGGAACGTAGACCACGTGCCGCAGCTTGGGCAACCGGGGAGACGCCAACTCGCCGGGTTGGGAGTCCCTAAGCTCCGGAACAACCTCATTGATCATCGCCACGTAATCGGACGTGCGGAATTGGCCGATCAGGACCAGGGCGCTGGTTTCCGACTGCTCCAGCAAGTAGGCTAACTCGTGGGTGCGGAAGGCGGGGTTGACGTTCACCAGCACCGCGCCGATCTTGGCGGTGGCGAACTGGCAGAGGACCCATTCGGTGTAATTGGTGGCCCAGATGCCCACGTTGTCCCCCGGCTGGATACCCAAGGCCAAGAATCCCCGGGCGACCCGGTCCACCTCATCGCGGAACTCGGCGTAGGTGTACCTCGCCCCGGTCTCCACATGCACCAGCGCGTCGCGGTCGCCGAACCGCTCGGCCTGCTGGTCCAAAACGTCGCCAATGGTGCTGCGGGGGTCAATTGAACCGGCCATAATCCGCCTCTCCAAATACGGCACTCACCGCAGAGAAAGCCGGGCTTAATCTCTGCGAACTCTGCGGTTAAAATATCACGATTGGCTGATTATACTTTAGGGTGTTGCCATGCAACCACCGCAGGCCGCCGGGTGTACAATGGCCCCGCATCGTATCCGCGGGAGGGACGACATGGCCACCACCGAGACGGACACACTCCTGGAGATAGTGCAGCGCCACTTTCGGACCGGCTTCTCCGCACCGCCGCTTTCCGACCCCGCGCTCACCGAGGCCGATGCTTACAGGGCGCAGTACCGGCTTATTAAGCGCCTTCAGGCCGATGGTGAAGTCGTGGTGGGCCACAAGGTGGCGCTGACCACCAGAGCCGCGCGGGAGCACCTGGGAGTGAACGAGCCCTGCTACGGGCACATCCTGGACCGTTGTGTCTATGCCAGCGATTCCGAGGTGCCCATCGGCAATCTGGCCGACCCGCATATCGAGGCGGAGACGGCGTTCGTGCTTGGCGAAGACCTGCGCGGGCCCGGCGTCACACCGGTCCAGGTGATGAAAGCAACCCTGGGTATCCTGCCAGCCCTGGAGTTGGTCGACCTGAAGGTGCAAGGCGACGGAATCCAGGCCGTAGACGTTATCGCCCACAACGCCTTGCATGGCGGAATCGTCACCGGTACGCGGCTGACGCCGCCGGGCGCCTTCGAGCTTCAATACGAAGGCGTGACGGTGGAGTTCAACGGCGAGCTTCACGGTTCCGGGACCGGCTTCGAGGTGATGGGCAACCCCATCAACCCCATAGTCTGGCTGGCCAACAAGCTCGCCGAGTACGATGACTATCTCAAGGCCGGGGAGACGATTATCTCCGGCTCAATGGTCACGCCGGTGCGGCTCAAGCCGGGCGACTTCGTCAAGGTCACCTACAGCCGGCTCGGCACGGTCGGCGCGCGCTTCGTTTAGCTTTCACCAAGCAACATCGTCAGAGTACCGGGGAACGCTGATCCTAAAGACGTAAGGAGGAAAACATGAGCTGGGAGTTTGAACTCGTCGCCGGCCCCTATGGAGGCACTTCCGAGGGCCCGGTGTGGGACGGGCAGGCGCTGCTCTTTACCGACATCCCCAACAACCGGATCATGCGCTACGACCACGCCACCGGCGAAACCACCGAGTGGCGCACCGGCACCAATGGGACCAACGGTCTGAACTTCGACCTCCAGGGGAGGTTGTTCGGCTGCTCCGGCGGCGGACGTTGCATCCTTCAATTCAACCCCGACGGCACCGCGACCCCGCTGCCCACGCAGTTGGACGGCAAGCGGCACAACCGGCCCAACGACCTGGCCATCGACCGCAAGGGCCGCATCTGGTTCACCGACCCCAACGGGCAGCTGCCCCCGGAGGACCTGGAACTGGACCACGCCTCGGTGTTGCGGCTCGACCCCGACCCGGAGGCCGAAGGCGGTTGGACGCTGCATCGCATGACCTACGACACCTTCGCGCCCAACGGTATCCTGCTCTCCCAGGACGAGCGGACGCTGTACGTGGTGCAGAGCAACTATCAGGGTACGCGCGACCTGCGCGCCTATCCGTTGTTGGATGACGACTCCCTGGGCAGGTCCACGGTGCTCCACGCCTTCGGAGAAGACTACCGCGGTGTACACCGCGGGCTGGACGGTATGTGCCTGGACACCGAAGGCAACATCATCGCCGCCGGCGGATGGCAGCAGGCCGGGCCGGGGCCGCTGATTCACGTTTTTGCTCCGTCGGGCCGGATTATCGAGACCCACCCGGTGCCCGTCGACTGGCCGACCAACTGCGCGTTCGGCGGTCCGGCGCTGGACACGCTGTACGTCACCACCCACGACGGCCACCTCTTCCGCGTGAACGACACCGCAGGCCGCCGGGGCTGGATTCTCTACCCTCCGTAGACCGCCTCAGCCGTTCCAGCGACAACGGTTTCCAGTCAATCCCCAAGTCACTCGTATTGGGAGGACAGTGATGGTCACACATCAGGGCAACATGGTGCTAGCCGAAGGGGAGTACGATGTAATCGGGACCAGGCCCATCCGTCACGACGGGCCGGACAAGGTTACGGGGCGGGCGCGTTACGCTGCTGACATTCACCCGCCTGGCTACCTCTACGGCAAGATTCTGCGCAGCCCCCACGCCCACGCCGTCATCAAGAGCATCGACGCCAGTCGCGCCCTGGCGTTGCCGGGAGTGCGGGCCGTCGTAACCTCCGCCGACTTCCCGGATGTGTCGGCCGAGATCGCCGACCAGGAAGAGGGCGGCACCGTCAACTACGGCTTCTACAGCCGGAACGTGATGGCGCGGGAAAAAGCCCTCTACCGGGGCCATGCCCTGGCTGCGGTCGCCGCAACCTCGGCAGCCGTGGCGGAAGAGGCGGTGGCTCTGATTGACGTGGACTACGAGGTCTTGGAGCCGGTGCTGAACGCCGATGACGCGATGAGGGACGACGCTCCTGCTCTCCACGAACGGCTGGTGACGCTGGCCAATCCCAACATGCGCCAGGGAGGTTGGGGCGACGTTGGCAGGTCAAGCAACGTCGCCAATCGGTTCGAGTTCAAGGTCGGCGACCCCGACCAGGGATTCGCCCAAGCGGACGTTATCGTCGAGCGCGAGTACCACACCAAGCCGGTGCATCAGGGTTACATCGAGCCTCATTCAGCCACCGCCCTCTGGGGGGCCGACGGCCTGGTGACCATCTGGGCCAGCAGCCAGGGCCACTTCGCCCTGCGCGACCACACCTCCGCCATTCTGGGCGTCAGCGTCTCCCGGCTCAAGGTCGTACCGATGGAGATAGGCGGCGGGTTCGGCGGGAAGGGCCAGGGCGGTTGCTACCTGGAGCCCGTGGCCGCCGCGCTTTCCCGAAAGACCGGGCAGGCGGTGAAAATCACCATGACCCGTGCCGAGGTGTTCGAAGGGACCGGGCCGACTTCGGCCAGCCACATGCGCGTGAAGCTGGGCGCTACCAACGACGGGCGCTTGGTCGCCGCCGACTGCCGGTTGGTCTTTGAGGCCGGGGCCTTTCCGGGGTCTCCGGTGCCGTCGGGCTGCCGGACGATGCTGGCCCCCTACGAGATTGAGAACAGCTACATCGAAGGCGTGGACGTGGTGGTCAATACCCAGAAGGCCGCTGCCTATCGCGCGCCGGGGTCACCCGCCGCGGCCTTCGCCGCCGAGTGCGTGATCGACGAGATTTGCGAGCGGCTGTCGATGGACCCGGTAGAGTTCCGGTTGCGCAATGCGGCCAAGGAAGGCACACGTCAGCCCACCGGCCCGGTCTACCGGAAAATCGGGTTCGTGGAAATGCTGCAAGCCGCCCAGGACCATCCGCATTTGGCGGAGCCGGTGTCGGGGCCGAACCGGGGCCGTGGAGTGGCCGCCGGCGCCTGGTTCAACAGCTCCGGCCCGGCCAGCGCGGTGGCCAGCGTGAACCCCGACGGCACCGTGAGCCTGGTGGAAGGCTCCCCCGATATTGGCGGCTCCCGCGCGGCGATGGCGATGCACCTGGCCGAGGTGCTGGGCATCCCGGTCGAGGAGGTGAAACCGGCCGTGGTGGACACGGACTCCATCGGCTACAGCTCGGGCGCGGGAGGCAGCGGCGTGACCTTCAAGATGGGCACTGCCTGCCACAACGCGGCCGAGGACATTAAGCGCCAACTGATCGAGCGCGCGGCCCGGATATGGGACGCCAGCCCGGAAGACGTCGAGTACGACCAGAGCACGCTGGTCCACAAGACCGACCCCGAGCTGCGTATTGGTTTCAAGGCCCTAGCGTCACGGCTGAACGGCACCGGCGGCCCAGTAGTCGGGCGGGCCACCGTCAACCCCGGTGGCGTGGGCAACGCCTTCGGCCTCCATATCGTCGACGTCGAGGTAGACCCCGATACCGGCAAGGTGGACGTGCTCCGCTACACCGCGCTCCAAGACTGCGGGAAGGCCATCCACCCCAGCTATGTGGAGGGCCAGATACAGGGCGGCGTGGTACAGGGAATC
Source organism: Dehalococcoidia bacterium (assembly GCA_965197575.1). Lineage (GTDB taxonomy): Bacteria > Chloroflexota > Dehalococcoidia > Lucifugimonadales > UBA3495 > VXOI01. Next base: position 1,429,975 of record OZ240214.1, on the reverse strand, counting down.
GGGTGGGCGCTGAACGAAGAATATTATGTAAACGACCAGGGGCAGATGCTGAATTCCAGCTTCCTGGACTACCGGATGCCCACCAGCCTCGACCTGCCCATGATCAACACCGTGATCGTGGAGGTGCCCAATCCCGGCCACCCCTTCGGCGTCCGCGGCACCGGTGAGGTGCCATTGGTGCCGCCCCTCGCCGCCGTAGCCAACGCCGTCTACGACGCCGTGGGAGTCCGCATGAAAGAGCTGCCCATGTCTCCCGGCAAAGTCTTGGAAGCGTTGTGGGAGAAGGAGTAAAGGCGAGGACGTGAACAGAAAGCGCGGGGCCGCTGGTCGGCCCCGCGTTCCTTTTGTGTCGGGTTGGACGAGATTTACGGCGTGCGCTGGAACGGGTCGGTCAGTTCCAGTTCCTCCCCTATTTCCTTCAGGGCGGGCAGCACTTCCTGGCCCATTAGCTCCAGGCAGCGCATCGTGTCTTCGTGGCCGATGGTGCCGTCGTTGGTCCAGATGGCCAGGATGCCAGGGCGCATGGTTGACATCACCTCGCGCAGGTCACGGATGACCGTATCCGGGCTGCCGATGATCCAGCGCTTGGAGTCCAGTATCTGGTCGTAGGCCGCGGTGTCGAGGCCGCCGACGCGGAAGGGGTCGGAGCGAATCTTCTCCCGAATGCGGAGATAGCGCGGGTCCTGGCTGGCGCTGGCGTAGCCCACGGGAGACTGGTAGTCGCGGGGCAGAGGAATGCGGCCGACTCCGATGTTACCCGTCATGTAACCGCGCCCAACGTCGCGGGCCTTCTCGTCGGTGTCCTGGACATGGATGCGGACGAGGTAGCCCAGGTGCTCCGGGCCCGGCTCGTAGCCGTAGTCGCTGGCGGTTTCCGCGTAGATGTCCTTCATGTCCTGGGTGGCCTGTATGTCAGTTTCCAGGAAGATGTAGGGATAGCGGTGCTCGGCGCACCAGACCAGTGTTTCCGGGCTTCCCGTGCCGGGGATCCAGACCGGCGGATGAGGCTTCTGCAACGGCACCTGGAACGGGTTCACCACCCGAAACTCGTAATGCTTCCCTTCCCAGCGGAATGGGCCGGGCGTAGTCCAGGTCTTCATCACGAGGTCGTGGGCCTCGTTGAACCGTTCGCGGTTGAACAGCGGGTTGGTGTTGGTGGCGAGGCTCTCCACACCGGTGCCGCGCACGAACCCGGAAACCAGCCTGCCCCTGGAGATCATGTCGATTTCGGCCAACTCTTCCGCCAAGCGGACCGGGTTGTCGAAGATGGGCAGCGGGTTCCCCAGCAAGACGATCTTCGGCTTCTTGGTTATTCGGGCCAGGATCGCCGCCTCGAGGTTCATCGTCGCGCCCATACAGGTGGGGGTGTTGTGGTGCTCGTTGAGCATCAGGCCGTCGAACCCCACCTCTTCCGAGTACTCATACTCGTCCAAATACATGTTGTAGAGTTCCGACCCCCGCACCGGGTCGAAATTGGAATTGGAGAAGGTGAGGCGGACGGCCTCGTTGGGGCTGTTGCGGACGGCCTCCTCGGTGTAGTCCATGTAGGCGCGCTCTGTAAACCTCATTAAGAACATGGCTTCCCTCCTAATATTGCCGCCCCATCCGTAGGGCTGCCCGGCTTTTGTCCCTGGCATTGCACGTGATGAAGCGGGCCTAGAATGCCCGTGGCGGAAATACCCGCCGGTAGACCCCCGGGGAGCCCGGCGCGTGACCGTAGGTGCCGCCGATGTACTCGTTCATGGTGTCCTGGCCCCGCTGCTTCTCCCAAGCCAGAGTCTCCGGGACTTTCTCGTGCTCGAATTCGTACATGGTCAGATACTTGGGGCCGCCTTCGACCGCGTGGTAGCGGCGCACGAACAAGCAGCCCGGTATTTGCAGGTTGCCCGGAGTGCGAACGTCGTCGTAATACTCGTTGTACTTGGCCTCAATATTGCCCGGCACGTCCATCCTCCCGATCTGGAGCGCGGGGGCCATGCCGCGACCCAGAATGTCGGAGTCGCTCTGGCCGGGGTAAATCTGGGTGTACACGTTGCGGACCATGTTGCGTCCGACGACGTTGGGCGACATTCGCTGGGTCCAAGGCGTCGGGTTCCCGCTCTGGCGCAGGTACTCGTCGGTCTTGAGGGCGTCGGCCGATTCCAGCTCGTACACCGCCAGGTAGCGGGGGCCGCCCTTTAGCGCCTCGTAGCGCGCGCCGTCCATAAATCCAGGCGCGCTCAGGCGTTCGGGCAGGTGCTCCTGGTTGTACCACTGGTTGAACTCGGCGTCGTGCTCGATGTCTACGTCGGTGAACACTATCAAAAGCGCCGTGCCTTTCTTCTTAACCATTACCGGCTACTCCTTTAATTGTCCGTGGTCTCGAAAGCCAGCGTGGCGAACCGGAGGAAGATGCCGCCGCGGGGCGCGCCCAGCGGGCCGTTGGCCACCAAGCAGGCGATCACGTATTTTGCGCCCGGCTCGGCGCTGGGGGCCAGTTCCACCCGGTGCGGCACGTTCAGTCCCACGATGGCGCCCGCGCTCCGGTCGATCTCTCCGTTCACCCAGACCTCGCCGTAGTTGTCGGCGTTGGTCTCGAACCACAGCCGGGAGCCCGCCACCGGCATCCCGTTGACCGTCTCTGGCAACTCGACCGTGATGCGATACCAAGCGAAGGTGAAGCCCACGGACAAGCTCTGCCGGACGTTGGGCCAGACCTCCCAACCGGAGTCGTCGTAATCGGTCAAGCGGGCCGGGCTGGCCAACAACTGGGCCGTGAGCCCTTCGTTCGGCTCGCCGGGAACCAGTCCGTGGCCGACGCGCCACTCGCCGCCGACCTTGGCCCGGTCTTCAGCGCTGTTCAGGTCCAGTGCGACTCTGGGCATCTCGAACCTCCGTGCAACACGTATCCCGCTAAAGGGCTTCTTGAAACACGCGCTTATTCTGATGGAAATGGGGTTAAACCCGGATGGATTTCGGACTACCGGAATTCCAACACAGGGGCTTGGGTATGTCAACCGGACCGGACGCCGCGTCCGGGTTATCCGGTCCGTCCCGTTCTTAAATTAGCCGGTCAGGTTTAGCGGTGGCTGATTAGGCCCTCGTCCATCATAGCCTTGATCGCTCCGTCGAAGGCTTCCAGGCTCTGGTCGATGTCGGACTCGGTATGGACGCCGGACAACACGCCGCTGGTACGCGACATCAGGTCGACCCCGCGGACTTGCAAAGCCTGCCGGAAGCTGGTCTGAATCTCGGCCGGAACTCCTTTGAGGGCGTTGGCGTCGAGTCCGTCGATTGACCGCGACCCGAAGTAAATATGGAACGTCGAGGACTCGCCGTAGACGTAGGCGGCCACCTCGTAGCGGTCGACAGCCTCCTGAAGTCCTACTCTGAGCCGTGCGGCCATGGCGTCCGCCTGGGCCTGCATCTCTCCGGTGGCTACGATTCGCAAGGCAGCGTTGCCGGTCGCGGCGCAATAAGGGTTGGCGTTGAACGTTCCACCGTGGTAGACCCGCTCGAACCGGTCGTGGTGAGAGTCGCCGGTCTGTTCCATCACGGCCATGACCTCGTCTCGTCCGGCTACGGCCCCGCCCGGCAACCCGCCGGTCAGAATCTTGGCCATGGTGCAAAGATCCGGCTGGATGTTGAGGACTTCCTGAAGACCGCCGGGGCTCCACCGGAAGCCCGTGATCACTTCGTCGAGTATCATCACCACGCCGTACTTCCGGGTGAGTTCACGGACCCCTTCCACGAATCCGGGCTGCCGGGGCACCGTGCCGTAAGAAGCCCCCGACCCCTCGGTTATGACACCGGCGATGTCGTTGTCGGTGGACAGGACATGCTCCAGCGCGTCCAAGTCGGGCGGCAGCACCACCACCGAATCGACGGTTCCCTTAGGTATCCCGGTGGACGACGGCACGTCGAAGGGGGCCAGGTTGCCCGGCATCACGTAGTCGTGCCAGCCGTGATAGTGGGACTGCCAGCGGACGATCTTGTCCTTGCCGGAGTAGGCCCGGGCGATGCGCATGGCCAGCGAAGTTGATTCGGCCCCGGAACCCACGAACCTCACCTTGTCGGCGCAGGGCATCAGGCTGCACACCCGTTCGCCCCATTCCAGCACCGTCTCCACCGGAGAGCCGTAGTGCGACCCGGCCGGGGCTGCCCGCACCAAGGCTTCCACCACCTCCGGGTGGGAGTGGCCCAGCAGCAACGACGCTGATCCCAAACCGTAGTCGATATACTCGTTGCCGTCCACGTCCCACTTGCGCGGCCCCTGACCGCGTTCGATGGTGATGGGAAACGGGTCGGCCACATAGCCGTCGTGTCCCGCGCCGCCCGAGGGAAAATATTGCCTGAATCGGGGATATAAGGCCGCTGACTTGGGGTTTCTGCGGACATAGCTCTCTCGAATCGTCTCGGCCATCGTATTCCTCCTGCTATCGACTACCATTCAATTAACCTTGGGCGCATTCTACCGCATGAAGGGATTGTCTGAACCGTGATTCACGAGATTTCGGGATTTGGATGATTGTTCCCGGACAGCCCATAATCCTGAAAATCAAATAATCACGCGAATCACAGTTCAGACGACGGCGGTTGTGCTGGAACTGCCCGCGCCTCTAATATAACGCAACCCAGTACAAAAGGAGGGCGGGATGGAGGTCTACGAGTGCATAAGGTCCAGGCTGAGCGTCCGGAGCTTCAAGCCGGACCCTGTTCCGGGCCGCGTGGTCAACCGGATGCTGCGGGCGGCGCGGTGGGCGCCCAGCGCCAGAAACCGCCAGCCGTGGCATTTCGTGGTGGTCCAGAGCCGGGATACCCTGGACGCCATTGGCGCAATCGCTTCGTCCGGCGGGTTCATCGGGCAAGCGCCCTTGGCCATCGCGGTGGTGATGGACCGCGGCGGCAGGCCGGAGTTCGACGCAGGCCGGTCGCTCCAGCAGATTGAGTTGACCGCTTGGTCGGAGGGTGTGGGCGGCTGCGTCGCCGGAGTTCGCGGCGAGGAAAACGACAAGGTCAAAGAGCTTTTGGGTATCCCGGAAGACAAGGAATTGGTGATAGTGATGGCCTTCGGATACCCAACCGATGAGGCAGCCGCCGGAGGGAAACAGCGCAAGCCTCTATCGGAGATTGCCTCGAGCGAGAAGTACGGCCAAGAGTATTCGGCATAGGAGGGATACCCATGCGCTTGGAAAATAAGGTGGCGATCATAACCGGGGCTGCCGCGGGAGTAGAGGGCCAGCTCATGGGCTTCGGCGGCGCCGCCGCCCGGATTTTCGCCCGCGAGGGGGCCAAGGTCGTGCTGACCGACATCAAAGTGGAGATGGGCGAGGCCACCGCCGCCCAAATCCGCGATAACGGCGGCGATGCGGTGTTCTTGGCCCACGACGTTACCAGCGAGGAGCGGTGGTCCGAGGTGATCAAGGAGACGGTCGAGCGCTACGGGAAGCTGGACGTTCTGGTCAACAACGCCGGCACCGGCGCCCGCTTCACGGTCGAGGAGACTACCGTGGACGCTTGGGACGCGCAGATGGACGTCCACGCCAAGGGCGTGTTCTTGGGCACCAAGCACGCCATCCCGGAGATGCGGCGGGCCGGCGGCGGCTCCATCATCAACGTTTCCTCTATCTACGGGTTGGTGGGCAGCCCAACCTCCACCGCCTACCACGCGGCCAAGGGGGCGAGCCGCTTGTTCACCAAGAGCGCCGCCGTGCAGTATGCCGGTGAGAACATCCGGGTCAACTCGGTGCATCCCGGCTATTGCTGGACGCCCCTCACCGACGCCGGTTACTCCGGCGAGGAGGGCCGGCGCGAGTGGTCGCTGGAACGCATTCCGCTGGGCCGGTTGGGCAACGCCGACGACATCGCCAACGGCATTCTCTACCTCGCCTCCGACGAGTCGTCCTTCGTAACCGGCGCCGAACTGGTAATCGACGGCGGCACCACTGCCCAGTAGCATCCCGTAAGGAGGAGGTTCAAACTGCGAAGGAGCGTGGAAAATGACCAATCCGGGGACGGCGGGACAGCAAAACAGGTCATCGGAGCGTAGTTGGCCCATCCTGCGGGCCCAGCCGCGGACGTTCTTCCGGGCCCCGCTGTGCGAAGACCTGGACGAGTTGACCGCCGACATAGCCCTCATCGGTGTGCCTTTCGATCAAGGCACTTTGGGGCGTCCGGGCGCTCGCTTCGGGCCGGACGCCATCCGCGACGCCCCCAGGACCTACGCCTACTCCGATCCATATGGGCAGCAGAGCGAGGCCGAAGGCTTCTTCGACGTTGACGCCGGTGATGAGCTGCTACGGGGCGTGACTATGGCCGACTGCGGAAATGTCACCATCGTGCCGTCGGAAGTCGTGCGGAACTTCGATAAGATCACCGCCTCCGTGGAGGCCGTGGCGCAGCGGGGCGCCCTGCCGGTGGTGGTAGGCGGCGACCACGCCATCACCTTCCCGGTGGTGCGCGGCCTGAGCAAGTTCGCGCCGCTCAACATTGTGCATTTCGACGCCCACCTGGACTATGCCCACGACGTTCAGGACGCGCTGTTCACCCACGCCAGCCCCATCCGCCGCTGCCGGGAACTGGCGCACGTGGGGCACATAACGTCGGTCGGCATCCGGTCGGCCCGCCGCAAGCCCTACGAAGAGGCCTTGCGCGACGGCAGCCTGATCATCAGCACGAGCCGGTTCCGCCAACTCGGACCGGAGGCGGTGGCCGGCCTGCTCCCGGAGGCGCAGAACCTGTACATCACCTTCGACATCGACGTGATGGACCCCAGCCAGGCCCCCGGCACCGGCACTCCCGAGACCGGCGGCCTGCGCTACGAAGAAGCCCGCGACTGCCTGAGAGCCGTGATCGCCAAGTCCAACCTGGTCGGCTTCGACATGGTAGAGGTCGCCCCGCCCTACGACTCGTCCGAACTCACCGTCCAGGTAGCCGCTCGCCTCATCCTCGACATCCTCGCCGCCCGCTTCCCGTCAAAGCCGTAGGCGACCTGGCCCGGCGGCGAAACGCGGAACGCCTGAGCCGAAAAGGAATGGAGGACGATGCCAAACGGACCGGCGACAGAACGCGGGCGGATGGCCGATGACGAGGGTTCGGCGCTGGTTTTCCGCCCGCTGACTGCTGAACTCATGGACGATTTGGGCGCGGTTCTTCGCGGGAGTTGGGGATCAACCTGTTGGTGCATGTACCCGCGTTTGACCGACAAGCAATTTCGCGAGCTCCCCGGACCGGGCCCACTGGGCCAGCGCCGCCGCCACGCGATGACGCAACTGACCCGCGGCCGCGCGCCGGGGCTGCTGGCGTATGAAGGGGAACGGGCAGTCGGCTGGATCGCCGTCGCCCCCCGGAGCGAGCTTTCCCGTGTCGACCGGTCCCGCGCCACGCCGCGCGTCGACGATCAGGACGTTTGGGTCATCGCGTGTGTCACCGTGCGAAAGGCAAATCGCGGGAGGGGGGTCGCGCTCGGCTTGGTGCGGGCAGCTGTGGAGTTCGCCGCCCAGAACGGCGCTCCGGCCGTCGAAGCGTATCCAAGGGCTAGCGACGCCCGCACCGGAGACGACAACGCCTACTTCGGAACGGAACCCCTGTTTCGCCGCGCCGGTTTCCAAGTGATCAGAGACCCGCTGCCAGACCGTCACCGCAACTGGGTAGCAAGGGTCGCCATGCGGATCGTCACGAGTCGTTGAAGAGCGGGCGAAGCGGCACCTCCGCCGCTCTGGCCTGCATATCCTGCGGAACGTTGGTGGAGGTGAGGGGGATCGAACCCCTGGCCCCCTGCTTGCAAATTAACCTGCTAAACCAATACCAAGGTGGGATGTGCATTTCGGGGGTCTTGAAGACGACCTAAAGGGCTCCACGGCACTTCATCTCACCTTTACGTCCCCAACTGGGGGCGACCGACAGTGCGGTCTAGCGATATGTACATTTCACCTTGGCTTTAGTTTAGTACCGTTTCCACTTGAATATGCCTTATATCGGATATCTGTTAATCATTCCCGCGCAAGCAGGAATCCAGAGTTAGAGGCAGCCTTCCAGTATCAATAAATCTAACTGGAAACGGTACTAGTACCGTTTCAAAGTAATCCTGATGGATAGACATGTTGGAGTTTACTGCGGGCGTCCTGAGTAGAGAACCGCCACTCTATGACGGCGCCAGCATCGTTGCGCTCGCGTTCGAGGGCGGCGACCTCCTGCCGCAGCAACACTTCATCGCCGACCCGGCGGTTCAGACACTGTCTGCTGAAGACGCTCAACTCGATCTCGGCCATGTTCAGCCAGCTTCCATGCACGGGAGTGTGGTGAAACTCCAGGCACTTGGCTATACGACGCGCTTCGGACGCTCCAAATGCTTCGTAGAGCGAGCCCAACTTGTGCGTATTGAGATTGTCCAACACCAGCCGGACCACCCTGGCGTGGGGGTACGCCTGGTCAACCAGCCAGCGCATCTGGCGCGCGAAGTCCACCGCAGTGCGGCGCCCGGTCACTTCGACGTGTCTCCATCCGCCCTTCGGTTCACAGAACATGAACAGGTTTCGGGTACCGTTTCGTTTGTACTCGCAGTCGTAGCGTTCCACCCGTCCGGGCTTGGCTTTGATGGGCGGCCTCACGTCCTCGACCAACTGCCTGGAGGTCTCGTCGAAACACACCACGGGATGCTCTGGGTCGTGGTCTTCGTGGTACAGGTCCAGCACATCCTCCATCCGGGCCACGAACTCTCCGCTCACCTTGGGGATGCACCACTCTTTCTTCTTCCATGGTTTGAGTTCGTTTTTTTGAGTATCTGGCGCACCGTCTCCAAGGAGATGCTCCCGGCAAACTCCATCGCCACCACCTTGTCCGCAAGTAGCTGGAGCGTCCAGTTCGTGTGTCCTTCGGGCGCATTGCTGCAGGTGATGGCGACGAGGTGCGCTTCCTGTATGCCGCTCAGCTTGCGCCCCCGGCCTGGCCGTGGCCGGTCGTTGATTGCGGCTTCGAGTCCCTCCTCGACGAACCGTCTCCGCGTTCTGGCAACAGTGGCGGCGCTGATCGAGACCGCCTCAGCCACCTCGCGGTCTGAGAGTCCTTCGTCAGTTTTCAACAGCGCAAGGGCCCGCTTTAGCGTGCGGGCTAACGGCTTGCCCCGGCGGGATACCTCAATCAGACCGGACCGTTCGGATGGTGTCAGTTCGACTTTGTACTTGATGGCAGGCATGTTCGGGTATGGCCTCCCTAGAAGATCATACCCAAGCCTACTCAATCTCCCGTAATATGCAAGACTTCATAGAAACAGTACTAGTACCGTTTCAATTTAATCCTGATGGATATACATGTTGGAGTTTACTGCGGGCGTCTTGAGTGGAGAACCGCCAGTCTATGACGGCGCCAGCATCGTTGCGCTCGCGTTCGAGGGCGGCGACCTCCTGCCGCAGCAGCACTTCATCGCCGACCCGGCGGTTCAGACACTGTCTGCTGAAGACGCTCAACTCGATCTCGGCCATGTTCAGCCAGCTTCCATGCACGGGAGTGTGGTGCAGCTCCAAGCGCTTGGCTATACGACGCGCTTCGGACGCTCCAAATGCTTCGTAGAGCGAGCCGGGCTTGTGGGTGTTGAGATTGTCCAACACCAGCCGGACCACCCTGGCGTGGGGGTACGCCTGGTCAACCAGCCAGCGCATCTGGTGAGCAAAGTCCACCGCAGTGCGGCGCCCGGTCACTTCGGCATGTCTCCATCCGCCCTTCGGTTCACAGAACATGAACAGGTTTCGGGTACCGTTTCGCTGGTACTCGGTGTCATAGCGTTCCACCCGTCCGGGCTTGGCCTTGATGGGCGGCCTCACGTCCTCGATCAACTGCTTGGAGGTCTCGTCGAAACACACCACCGGACGCTCCGGGTCGTAGTCTTCGTGGTACAGGTCCAGCACATCCTCCATCCGGGCCACGAACTCCCCGCTCACCTTGGGGATGCACCACTCTTTCTTCTTCCATGGTTTGAGTTCGTTTTTTTGAGTATCTGGCGCACCGTCTCCAGGGATATGCTCCCGGCAAACTCCATCGCCACCACCTTGTCAGCAAGTAGCTGGAGCGTCCAGTGCGCGTGTCCTTCGGGCGCATTGCTGCACGCGATGGCGACGAGGTGCGCCTCCTGTCTGCCGCTCAGCTTGCGCTCACGGCCTGACCGTGGCCGGTCGTTGATTGCGGCTTCCACCCCCTCCTCGACGAACCGTCTGCGCACTCTGGCAACAGTGGCGGCGTTGAGCGAAACCGCCTCAGCTACCTCGCGGTCTGCGAGTCCTTCGTCAGCTTTCAACAGCGCAAGGGCCCGCTTTACCGTGCGGGCCAACGGCTTGCCACGGCCGGATGTTTCAATCAGAGCGGAGCGTTCGGATTGGGTCAGTTCGACTTTGTATTTGGAGACAGGCATGTCAGGTACGGCCTCGCTAAAGGATTTTACCCAAGCCTACCTGATCTTCTTTATGATTGTAAGACTTTCTGGAAACGGTACTAGTACCGTTTCAATTTAATCCTGATGGATAGATATGTTGGAGTTTACTGCGGGCGTCCTGGGTGGAGAACCGCCAGTCTATGACGGCGCCAGCATCGTTGCGCTCGCGTTCGAGGGCGGCAACCTCCTGCCGCAGCAGCACTTCATCGCCGACCCGGCGGTTCAGACACTGTCTGCTGAAGACGCTCAACTCGATCTCGGCCATGTTCAGCCAGCTTCCATGGGTGGGAGTGTGGTGCAGCTCCAGACGCTTGGCTATACGACGCGCTTCGGACGCTCCAAATGCTTCGTAGAGCGAGCCGGGCTTGTGGGTGTTGAGATTGTCCAACACCAGCCGGACGACCCTGGCGTGGGGGTACGCCTGGTCAACCAGCCAGCGCATCTGGTGAGCAAAGTCCACAGCAGTGCGGCGCCCGGTCACTTCGACGTGTCTCCATCCGCCCTTCGGTTCACAGAACATGAACAGGTTCCGGGTCCCGTTTCGCTGGTACTCGGTGTCATAGCGCTCCACCCGTCCGGGGGCGGCCTTGATGGGAGGCCGCCCATCCTCGAGCAACTGCTTGGAGGACTCGTCAAAACACACCACCGGCCGCTCCGGGTCGTACTCTTCGTGATAAAGGTCCAGCACATCCTCCATCCGGGCGACGAACTCCCCGCTCAGCTTGGGGATGCGCCATTCCTTTTTCTTCCACGGCTTGAGTTCGTTTTTTTGAGTATCTGGCGCACCGTCTCCAGGGAGATGCTCCCGGCAAACTCCATCGCCACTACCTTGTCCGCCAGCAGATGGAGCGTCCAGTTTACATGTCCTTCGGGTGGACTGCTGCACGCGATGGCGACGAGGTGCGCCTCCTGTCTGCCGCTCAGCTTGCGCTCACGGCCTGACCGTGGCCGGTCGTTGATTGCGGCTTCCAGCCCCTCCTCGACGAACCGTCTGCGCACTCTGGCAACAGTGGCGGCGCTGAGCGAAACCGCCTCAGCCGCCTCACGGTCTAAGAGTCCTTCGTCAGCTTTCAACAGCGCAAGGGCCCGCTTTACCGTGCGGGCCAACGGCTTGCCACGGCCGGATGTTTCAATCAGAGCGAAGCGTTCGGATTGGGTCAGTTCGACTTTGTATTTGGAGACAGGCATATCAGGTACGGCCTCGCTAAAGGATTTTACTCAAGCCTACCTGATCTCCCTTATGATTGTAAGACTTTCTGGAAACGGTACTAGTACTACAGTCGCAGATGTGACAGGCGGCGTTTGTAGTGGCATTGCCGGGCTCTGGCTTGGTGGCGCCGTCTCCAACGCGACCAGTAAAGGATGAAATCAGGCGGCTGGTTTTCCCTCCATACCAATCGGGTCAGCAGTCGGCGCACCTCCGGCACTGTGACGGGAATCAACTCTTCATCCGGGCCGTAGCGGCCCCCTTTTCTCCCTGTTCCATCGCCTGATATTTGATTACCGTCAGGTAGGCGTGAGCCAGCATCGCCAGGGTGATGTGCCGGTGCCAGCCGTCCCATCGCCGCACCTCGTACTGGTCCAGACCGACCTCTCCCTTGGCCTCCTCGAAGCATTCCTCGATGGCCCACCTTGTCCCAGCCACCCGCACCAATTCCGCCAAGGTTGTTTCCGCCGGGCCGAAGCACAGGTAGTAGGCCAACTCCCCAGGTTTGGCAAGGCTGCGCCGGGCCAGCAGCCAGTGGCCCTTGCCCGGCTCCCGCAGGGGCCGTATTTTCACGGCGGTCCAATCGTAGACCCGAGGTCCCTTGGCGCCATTTCCGGCACTGCACCGCACCCAGGCGGACTCCTCAACCCCGGACGCCAGCCGGTCAGCCCTCACCTGTAGCGGTCCCTTTTCCGTCCAGGCCCACAGCTTCTCGTTGCTCTTTATGGCCATCACGTGAGGAATCTCCTCACGCTCCAGCCACCGCCGCAGCTTGCGGTCGCTGCCGTAGACCTCGTCCCCGGTAAACCAACTGAAAGGGACACCCGAATCCGCCGCCCGCTCCAGCATCAACTGCGCCAGTTGCGGCTTGGTCCGGAATACCGCATCCTCCGGCACCCCGGCCTCCTCGCGCCGTTCCCGGTCCTGGGCCCATACCTGGGGCAGGTGCAAGTCCCGGTCCAGCAGCGTCCTGCCTTTGGCGCCGGCATAGGTCAGGAACACGCCAACCTGGCAGTTTTCGATCCGGCCCGCCGTGCCGCTGTACTGACGCTGCACCCCAACGGACTTGCCGCCCTTCTTGAGAAACCCGGTCTCATCCACCACCAGAACCCCGTCGGCATCGCCCAGATGCTCCACAACATAGTCCCTGAGGTCATCGCGAATCAGGTCCGCGTCCCACCGGTAGTTGTACAACAGTCGCTGCACCCCGTCGGGAGTGGCCTCGCCAGCCTGCTCCGCCAGTTGCCAGCCGTTCTTGCGCTCCACCGGGCTCAACAGTCCCCGCAGGTAGTCCAGCGCCCGCCGGCGCGGCTCCGGCCGCCGGAACCGCCCCGCAATGCACTCATGCACCCGCTCGATCCCCTCGGCCCACCGGGCCACTTCCGCCACCTCGTCTCTCCCAACAACCACCACGTCACCTCATCAACACTCAACTGCCCTAATTCTACCTTCTCTCAATCTGCGACTGTAGTACTAGGTCATCTTAACCCACGACGCTCCTCAGCTACGAAATCAGGCCTAAATACGACTCAGAGCAAACGTGCACCCTTCAGTCCAAATTCACACCAGGGAATCAACAGCATCCTATGTTGTCAGCAGGCTCTCCACGAGGCGTAGGAACAGTTCACAATAGGACCGCTGGGGGCTGGGGCCGAAGGACTCGAATTCCAGTGCGGGCTCACATAGAGGACAAAAATGGAGGCCTATAGGGGCCTCCTGAGCGGTCAACTCGTCGGGGTACAGCAAGAAGGTCGGTGGAATCTGAGATTTTCGGTCTTGTCAATCCCAGCTGTAGCCGCCGGTGGCGTCAGCTACGATCTTAATGACGTGTTGAAAATGTCCACATGACCGAACATCAAATGCCGAACTGGACTACAGTGCCGGGACTGACCGTTGCCGGCGCCAATCCCCTCCGTTCCACCTCACCACCAGGTAATTGCGGGATTTCATTGATCCCAAGCACTTGATCATTCGGACTGGCGAGCAACTGGACTTCGCCAGGCTGCTGTATGGAACAAGGCCTGATTCGAAACCGGCCTACTCCGGCACATCGCAGGGCTTCACATCTCCGGTCTTTACGGTGATGAGTACCGTCTCCTTTTCCCGTGCCTCTTCCCTCTCCGTCGGCAACGTCCTTTTGACAAGTCCCTAGCCTGCTATTGGTGCCTTTAGCAATAGCTCAGAGATCGTCCACCCGTCCGCTGCAGGAAAGATTGTCGGCAAACGCTGTCCCTTCCGCCACACCGTTGCAAGCACCCAAACGTGGGTGCCTTCTTCTACAAGTCATCTCCGCAGAACCCGATGCTCTCATCTTTAGTTTTCCAAATCCCCGTCACGTACACGGACATTGCCTCAGCGCAGCGGCGCAGGCCAGCTACTTGTCCACCAGACAAGGATGTATAATCAGGCAAGCAAGCATCGGAAGACGATTCAATCCGGTCCCATGCCTGTTTTCTGGGATCATCAGCAGGCGAAGCAACCCGGAGATTTAGGCTATGATTGGCGACGATTTTTGCTGTAATATGGGCAGTCTGTCACGAGGTGGAGGTGAGGGGGATCGAACCCCTGGCCCCCTGCTTGCAAAGCAGGTGCTCTCCCGCTGAGCTACACCCCCACGGTCCGCCCCCGGTAGGAGGGCTTACTAGTCCCGATGCAAGAAAGCCGGGATTGGTGCCTATGCAGGCAGTCGCTTCATCGTGGATTCCGCTGATTGCTTGATCGATTATACAATATGCGGATCTTCCCCTCCCGGCGCCAGCCCGCAGATGCTCTAAATGGGCAGGGGTTCCTCGGTCAGTCCTTCCGGCAGTTCTACCCCGAAGGCATTCACGTTAAATGCAAGCATGGCGTAGCAACCCATGAGAGTGGTCAACTCCGTCGCTCCTAGCACGCCAAACCGGGCAACGACAGCATCGAAGGCCTGCTGACTGACACGACGTGTCCGGAAAAACTCTCGCCCGTAGTCCACCACCGCGGCTTCGTCTGCCTTCAGGTTGGAAAGCTCCTTCCGGTCGCGGAGGCAATCAACAATGTCGTCGCTCAAGCCTGCCTGCCGGGCCGGCGGGGCATGGGCGTTCCAGATGAACTGGCAGTCGTTCTCCCGGGCGGCCAGCAGCATAGCCAGTTCCCGGATACGGGGGTCAAGCGAGGTTTCGGTCCGGAGGTAGAGAGCAAGGGCGAGAGCTCGCTGGGCCACTTCAGGGGCGTTCAACATGACTGAGGCCGGGCCGCTGGTTGGCACACCACCCCGTTCTTCCACAATGGCGTCAAAGGTCGCGCGCTGGCTCTCGGGAACGGATTCTCTGGTAACGGTCGGCGTTTTGGCCATAATGTCCTCCTGGGGTTGCAAATTTACTGCGGCTAGGCTATACGAATGGGGCTGGCCGAAAGAGCTCCAGACAGAATTCCGACTCACTTAACCAGGCAAGTATAGCGGTTTGCCGATGCCTTCGTACTTCTGGTCCAGATGTTTGCAGGTTATCAGCGGAGGCTCAGCTCTTGGCCTCGCCCACCAGTTTTTGCGCCAGCGCCAGCAGTTGTTCGTCGGCGCCCCAGGGGCCTACCAGCGACAGGCCGAGGGGCAAGCCGTCCGACGTGGCCAGAGGCAGGCTTATTTGCGGGAGGCGGGCCAGCCCGGCGATGCAGAGCAGGCTCATGGCTTGGGCGCGCACTTGGTTTTCCAGCTCGTCCTGCGGCGCGTCCAGCAGGGGCGCTACCCTTGGAGAGGTGGGCAGGCACAGCACGTCGCCTTCGCCGAACAGCCCATGTATCCGTTCCTCGATGGACGACCGTCGCGTCCGGGCTGCGGCCACGTCTTCCGGCGTAACTTGAGACGCCCATTCGAAGCGCTCCCGGATTCCGGGGCCGAATTCCGGCTTTACTTCCTGGATCCATGCGGCGTGACTGGACCATATCTCCCAAGCCTGGATGACCCGAAAGGTCTCGTACCAGCCGGGTAGGCCGTCGGGGCTGACGGTGATGTCCTGCTGTTCCCCGATGGCCTCGGCGGCCAGCTCCACCGCTGGCGCGAGGGCTTGAGTTACCTGCGGGTCGACCAGACCGAAGGCGTCTTGGGCGTACAGCAGCCGGCGGGGCGTGGTGTGCTCCCCTTGGCCGTCTAGCAGCGCTCGCCCGACCGAGGCGAACACACCGGCGTCCCGCGCGAACCAACCGGCTACGTCGAAGCTCCAGGTGAACGGCGCGACGCCCTCCAGCGATACCCGTCCGTGGCTGGGTCGGATGCCGAGTATGCCGCAATAGCTGGCGGGCAGCCGCACCGACCCGCCGCAGTCGGTGCCCAGGGCGAAGTCGACCAAGCCCCCGGCCACTGCCGACGCCGAGCCGTTGGATGACCCGCCGGGGATGCGTCCGGGCGCGGCCGGGTTCACCGGCGTCCCGTAGTGCACGTTCTGTCCGCTGAGGCTGTAGGTAAGCTCGTCGGTGAGGGTCTTCCCCACCAAGTCAGCCCCAGCGTCGAGAAGGCGCTGCACTGCGGGCGCCGTAGCCGTGGCCGACGGGTGGGAACGCAGCCAGTCCGGGTTGCCGAAGCCGGTGCGGTGGCCGGCGATGTCGAAGACGTCCTTGGCGGCGAAGGTCAGACCGGCCAGCGGGCCATCGGCCGCGCCGGGAAGAGCCACGTGATTCTCGCGGCAGAACGCGCCGAAGGGGTCTTCCGGCGGGCCGGAGGCGAGAATGCTAGACATAGGGTTCACCGGCGGGCGGCTCCAGCGCTGCGGGCGGGCGGTTGAAGGTGTGTCGGCCTGCCTTGAAGCCCATTATCGGGGATACCACTTCCGCGACCGCCGAGGCGCGACTGTCGCAGTCCAGCACGACGATATCGGCAGCCTCGCCGACTTCGATGCCGTAGCCGGGCAGTCGCATCAGCCGGGCGGGGCGGTTGGTAATCATCTCGAAGCACTCCTCAATGTCGCTCCGGCCCCCAACGTGGCAGACGTTGGCGTACAGGTTGGCCATGCGCACCATCGAGCAGTCGCCGAAGGGGGTGAACGGGTTGAGCACGTTGTTGGTGGACAGCGAGCAGTTTACGCCCTCGTACAGCAACCGGTGGGCCGGAGCCACGCCCCGCATCACAGAGTGGTCCTGGTGACGCCCCATGAGAAACAGGTCGGTTGCCGGAAGAACGGTCACCGCCACGCCAGCCTGGGCCAAACGCTTGGCTTTTTCCTGAAACTGGTTCGTCGGCAGCGCGGAGAGCTTGGTGACGTGACCGATGGCTACGCGGCCTCCGTAGCCGTGCCGCTCCGTAAGCTCGCAGACGTAGTCCAGGTCCAGAGATTCGGCGTCCGGACCGAAGTCGAGGTGCATGTCAATGTCGATGTCGAAATCCAGCGCAATTTCAAACACGCGGTCAATCTGCCCGTGAGGGTCGCTGTCGGTATAGGGGGCCGCGCCGACCACCCGCCCGCCCCGCCGCAGGGCTTCGACCATCAACTCGTCGGTGCCCGGATTGTTGAGCAGGCCCTCTTGGGGGAAGATGCAAATTTCGATGTCGATGGCCCACTTAAATTCCTCGACCAACGGTAGAATGCCTTCGAGGCTGCGCAGGCCAATGACCGGATCGACTTCCAGGTGGGAGCGCATGTGGGTCGTGCCGTTGAGGACGCATTTCTCCAACGTCCGCTTCGCCCGCTGGTAAACGTCCTCCGGGGTGAACCCTTGCTTGAGGCGGGCGACCTCTCCGATGGCCTCGGTCAGGTCGCCCCGTTCGGAGGAAACGCGGTCGAGAATGCAGGACTTGTCCAGATGGATGTGAGTCTCGACAAATCCCGGCGTCACCAGCCGGCCGCCAAGTTCGAAAAGCTCACCGTTGGCGGCCAGCCCCGGCCCGATGGCCGAGATGCGCCCGCCCTCAATGCCGATGTCGACTAGGGGCGCATCCGGTCCGTCGGCTATTCTGGCGTTTCTTAGAATAGTGTCCAACCGCGTTCTCCTGACCGCTCGCGGCTCTGCTTCCGTTGCTTGGCCGAGCCGAGGCGAAGGACGTGATTATTGATTATAGCGAATGCCTCGGGTTCGGGTGTTCCAGGACGGCACGGTTAACCAGGTTGTCCGGCATCCTGCCTTGCATGACGCTTACGACTTCGCCGGCGGCGCGCTGTTCCAGTTCCAGCGTCGATTCTTGGGAGAAGAAGGCTACATGGGGTGTGATGATTATGTTATCCAAGCCCAGCAGCGGGTGGTCGTTGGGAGGGACGTTGTCGACCATGACGTCCAACCCCGCCCCGGCGATCCGCTGATGGGACAGGGCTTCGTAGAGGGCTTCTTCGTCGATGAGCGGGCCGCGGGCGGCGTTGATCAGGAAGGCTTCCTCCTTCATCGACGCCAGTTGCTCCCGCCCGATCATGTTGCGGGTCTCCGGGGTGAGTGGGGCGTGCAGCGTCACGAAATCGGACTGATTCAAGAGGGTGGTCAGGTCCACCAGCGTACCGCCGTGGGAGCTAACGGTTTCCGCCGGGACTACCGGATCGGCGGCCAGGATGTTCATGCCAAAGGCCCTTGCCTTGGCCGCCACCGCTTGGCCGATGCGCCCGAATCCGACGATGCCGATGGTCTTGCCCCGGAGCCGCATCATGCGCATAGTCAGGGGTTGGCTGCCCCAGCCGTGGTCCTTCACCGAGCGGTCGAACAGGGCGATTTTCCGGTTCCAAGCGTGGAGTAAGGCCATCACGTGGTCGGATACTTCGTCGACGCAGTAGTCGGGCACGTAAGTCACGGCGATGCCCAACTCGGTAGCGGTGTCCACGGCGATGTTGTCCACGCCGACCCCGAAGCGGCCGATGACGACGCACCGCTCCGCCGCCCGCACCACATTCTCGGTCACCAAGGCGAAGCAGGTCATAATGGCGTCGGCGTCCCGAGCCAACTCGATAAGCGTTGCCTCCTCGCCGTCGGGCGCGACGACGACGGTGGCCCCGCCAGCTTCCAGCACCGCCCGTTCCGGGTCGGTGGAAGGCCAGACGTGATCGGTGATCAGCACTTTCCAGGCTTGGGCCATCATTCCCTCCTGTTTAGCCGGCCTTCATTGGACCATGTTGCTGGGAACAATGTTACGGGGCATCGGCTTGAACATACAGCCCTCGACGAAGATGTCAAAGAAATCGTGCGTCGTCTCCAATTCGACGTGTTCGATGCGCCGCACCAACTCCTCGGCTTTCTTCCGCATCTCCTGCGAGAGGAGCATGATGGTGGCCCCTTCCAGCGCGGCGTTCCCCACTTTGACAACCCGGTCTTCCGGGAAGTTGGCGATGAACCCGATTTCCACGGCGTTCGCCACGTTCACGTAGTTGGCGAACCCCCCGGCCAGGTAGAGCCGGCCGATCTGCCCGGTCGGTGTGCCGTAGTGACGCAACGCGATGTACTGCCCGCAATAGTTGGCCGACTTGGCTTGGGCCAATGCGCTGATGTCCGACCGGAAGAGGGCCATGCCGCGCCCCGGGTCGAACAGGAACCGGTCGCCGCCGTCGCCGAACGCGCCCAACTCGTTCATCAGCTCGTGGGCGCGAAGCTCGGCCAGCAGGTCCACCAGGCCGGAGCCGCATATCCCTTGGGCCTCCACGCCGCCGATGGTGGACAACACCGGGCTATCGGGGCCCAGACGCACCGACTCCACCGCGCCATCGTAGCCCGGCATACCGTAGGTCACTTGCCCGCCCTCGAAGGCCGGGCCGGCGGGGCAGGACGCGGCCACCATGCCGTGCCGGTTGCCGATGACCACCTCAGTGTTGGTGCCGACGTCCACCAGCATCACCGGCTCTTCCTGTTCGTCCATGCCGATGGCCAGCAGGCCGGCGGCAACATCGGCCCCCACGTGGCAGCCGATGATTGGTCCGCCGTAGATGTGCGCTCGAGGGAAGACCCGCAATCCCATCGCCTGGGCGTTGGATTCCAGGGCAGTGCCGGGCCGTCGGCCTGCCGCGTATTCCAATTCCACCACCGACTTGTAGGGCTTAACTCCCACGGACTGAACGTCGATCCCGAAGGTGATGTCGCGCATGGTGGTGTTGCCCACCAGCGCCACCTGGTAAATCTGACGGCGGTGGGCGTTTACCTGCCGGGTAAGCTCGCCAATCTCGAAGTTGATGGCCGACAGAATCGCATGGCGCAGTTCACCCCGGTACTGTCCCCCATCATAGGAAATGCGGTTCATCACGTCGCTGCCGCCGAACCGCTGCGGGTTCTCGAAAGACGACGTGCCAACAACCTCGGCCGATTCCAGATCGACCAGGTTCAGCGCGACGGTAGTCGTTCCGATGTCGGCCGCCAGCCCCAGGATTCGCCCCCGGTAGACGTCGGACGGCTGGCCGCCGATAACCACCTCTCCGCCCGAGCGGCGAACGTAAGGGTCTAGGGCCACCGGGCGGCGCACTCCCTCGGTAAGGATTCGGGGCTGTCTCCTGAGAACTGCGAAGTCCAGTTCATCGTCCGGGCGGCACACTACGGCCTGGCAGGCCAGCCGGTAGTTGCCGCGCAGGAAGGACTCAGCGGCAGCGGGCGGACTGAGAGAATCTATGCCCCGGCGCACTTCCACGATGCACTCGTGGCACTGCCCGGTCCTCCCGCAGGAGGTAGGCACCCGCAGCCTCAGGGAGTCCGCGTAGTCGAAGAGGGTCTGGGCCATGGGACTATTGTAAACGCAATGAGTGTCGAGGGAACGCTGGAAGCCTCGAAAATTAGAACATCGCTGAGACCCGAGCGGACAAGGACTTGACCCGCAGGGCGAGTTGTTGGACTCCGGCTAGAATAGTATCGGGCGAGCCGCTCAGGT
This sequence comes from Dehalococcoidia bacterium, assembly GCA_965197575.1. Taxonomy (GTDB): domain Bacteria; phylum Chloroflexota; class Dehalococcoidia; order Lucifugimonadales; family UBA3495; genus VXOI01. The sequence goes on along the minus strand of OZ240214.1, from coordinate 1,409,581 downwards.
CGAGGGAAGCAACTTCGATGGTTTTGCTGGCGTGCATGATATGGTGGACTCTCGCCTCCGCTTCCCCAGCGGCGTACACCAGCAGCCCGGAGGGCAGGTTTGCAGCCGTGCAGTAAGCCAGCATCTGATAAATGTCGGCGTGCTGGAATCCCGACGGCTCAATGCGTTTGTACTTGGCGTCGCCCACGAAAAGGCAGCGGCCATCCCTCCACCAGGAAAGGTCGGGCTCTAATTCAATCCTGCCCTCCAAATCCAAATGCAAGGACTTCCCTCGCTCCCAGTGGCTTGCCGACAGTCCCAATGCTTCCCGCAGCGCGACAAACAGGAATTTCTCGAACACCACGTTCATGTCCAGCAGGAAAGCCGCCCCTGCAACCTCACCGTGGTGCAGTTCGAGACTGGAGTTGTTGATAATCAGCCGGGCCAGTTCCACCGCGGGACGGTAGTGCTCGTTGAGCCGGGTATAGGCCACCTCCGATGCCCCCTGCCGGTAAGCTGCAAGGCCGACTGTGTTGAACACCGGGCGCAAGGCGTTGACTTCCTTCCGGGCCTGCGCCGACCGCACCGGCAGGCGCGACAGGCGGTGCAGGGCAGTCTTGAGCAGCCGGTTCTCCTTTATGTCCTCGGTGAACTCGTCGTAGGCGACCTCGATGGGCAAGGGAATCCCGAAACGCCGGTTTATCTGCTCGTCGAGCAGGATTCGTCCCCGAACGGTGTGCAGTGCTTCCTCCTCACGACGGTAGCCTTGCAGCAGGCCGCGACGCACCGCCTGGCGAGTGAGGCACGTGAACGTGGGGATGATGGATTCCAGGAGATTGGTTTGCGGCATCAGGTCGAAATACCGTCGCCAACCTTTAGGGTCGAGGGCGTAGGCTACCAGGAACATGACCCGGTCGATGGGTATCTTGGGCCGCACCACGATGGACAGGTCGTCCAGACGCACCGTGCCAATGTATGACGACGGGCGGAGGACCCATGTATGCTGATCGTCGGTCGGTGCGGCTATTCCAATATGGGCGCCGGCCAGGGCCGCCCGTTGCCCCACGTCTAGGTCAACGTGGATGGGGCAGTCCTCATATTCCTTCAGGGTCAGCGTTTGCATTGTCAGCCTGCTGTTCCGGTTCCACTCCATCGGCGGTATCTTCGTTCGGCTCCACTCGGTTCAACCTATCGAAATCAAACTCCTGCAGCTTGGCATTGTCCCCGAAACATTGCTCCTCGACGTAAGGAATGACCGCCCGGTTCCAAATGCGGCGCACACGGGTTTCGTCCAAAGTCTGGCCATCCCCCATGAAGTAGCTGGGGCCGATGCCCATGTCACGCTCCAGCTTCTCATTGGCCGCGTCAACAATGTCGGCAGCTAAGGCATCGTGTCCATGCTTGTCGAGCCAGCGGCGGAGCAAGCCCTCGATAGGCGGCTGATTGGGGAAAAAGGGCGCGAAGTAGAACCGCCGCCTCAGGGCCGCGTCCATTAGCGCGATAGAACGGTCCGCCGTGTTCATGGTGCAAATGAACCAGAGATTCGGCGGCAGACTGAATCCTTGGTCATCGCGGCCGTACTGGAGGCGCACTTTCTCATTGCGGTATTCCAGCAGGAAGTACAGCTCCCCGAACACCTTGGCGACGTTGCCCCGGTTGAGTTCGTCTATGACCAGGATGAACGGGGCGTCCGGGTTGGCCCTTGCCTGTTCGGCGATCCGGCGCAGCGGACCGTCCACAAGCTCAAACCCCGGCTGTCCACTTTGTAGGCTAGGCCGGAAACCTTGAACGAAATCCCCGTAGGAATAGGAGGGATGAAACTGGACGATTTCAAAGTCGCCGACATGGTCCCGGCAATGCTCGGCGATTCGCTTTGCCACGTAGGTCTTGCCGGTGCCCGGCGGCCCGTAGAAGATCACTTGACGCTTTTCCTGGAGGTCGTCGATGATTTCCTGCAACTGTTGGGATTCCCACAGGAGTTCCTCGGCCAAGGCGGCTATGTTGGCCGGAGACCATGGATCAGGACTTTGTGCGATAGCCCGCAGACGCCGCTCGGCTTCTGCATTGTTCTGCCTTTGTGGCATAAAGACCGTCAAGTCCGAGCTCATAGACCTCAGAAATCCCTGATCCAGAGAATCCCTATGAACCTCCTTATTGATCCATTTGACCGCCCGTCGATGAGAAAAGGGGGATTCCGGGTGATATTCGTATCCTCCTGAGACTTCCCCGACGGCAACCAATTCCCATACCTTCTTGCGGGGCATGACCAACAGGTCACCGATTCTGATCTGGTCTTTGAATGTCCATAGTTGCCCAGCCCAATTGCCGATCTGGTTCGACGTAGCTTCCGGGTACCTCTGCTGGTACGAATCTTTCAACTCATCTCTCGTTTGGATGTCAGTCAAATCTATCGGGTCGAAGCCAATGGCAACTACATCTTTCTCAAGGGCTTCCTCTTCGTATTCGCCCTCGCTACCGCCGCGTACTACCCAGACGGCCATTTACGTTTCCCTCACGAAATACTGTCTACTATTGAGCACCAGACTACCCTTGGCCCTCCCAGGCGGAGCGGTAATCGAGGTCGTCGCTGCCGGTACAGATTAACAGCTCGCCGTCCGGGACACGGCGGTCCTGGTTGCGGCAGCCGAATTTGGCGGTGCAACGGTCTTGGGCGTCTTTGTAGGGGCAGCGGTAGGTCGAGACTACGTTAACCGTCTCCGAGATGCCGCGGAAGATTTCGGTGAGACGCTCGACGCTGCGCCGGTAGAGTTTGGAGTCTACTTTCTGAGACTGCCCGGCCACAGGGTCACCCCGCCTCTGCGGGCTGCTCTACGCCCGGCTGTCCGACGAATTCCTTGGCTAGGTCGACGCAGGCCATTGCGTCCTTGCCGTAGCCGTCCGCGCCCATGTCGTCGGCAAATTCTTGGGACAGGGGCGCGCCACCCACCATGATACGCACTTCGTTGCGCAGCCCGGCCTCCTCGAACGCCTCGATGGTGCGGCCCATGTTGGGCATGGTGGTGGTGAGCAGAGCCGACATACCCAGCACATTGGCGCCCTTATCCACCACTTCCTCGATGAAATCGTCCGGCTGGGTATCTACGCCCAGGTCGTGCACCACGAACCCGGCCCCGCGCAGCATCATAATGCAGAGGTTCTTGCCGATGTCGTGCAGGTCGCCCTTGACCGTGCCCATGACTACGGTGCCGATGGGTTCGATGCCCGAGGCCGACAAAATCGGCTCGACGTGGGCCATACCCGCCTTCATCGCCCGCGCCGCCACCAGCACCTCCGGGACGAAGATTATGTTGTCCCGGAACTTGATGCCTACGACCGCCATGCCGGCTATCAACCCGTCGTCCATGATGGTGTTGGCCGAAAAGCCGTCGTCCAGCGCCTGCCGCGTCAACCGGTCAACCTCGTTGTTCCGGCCCAGAATCAGGCAGTGGGAGATTTCCTGCATCAGCGGGTCGGCCTTGTCCCACAGCGCGCGGATGTGCCGCCGCTCGTCCGGGTTCTCGACGTAGGCTAGTTCTGCTGCCAGTCCCTCGTTGACAACGGGCATATCCTAAACCCCTGTATCGGAAATGGGGAATGGAATTTTCCTCATTCCTCATTCCCTATTCCACATTCTTTGAAGTCCATTCCTTGACCGCCGCCGGGATGGCCATAAGGTTCTCGATTTTGGTGGCCAAGGGGACGGCGCACTCCGGGGCAATCATCTGTACACCAGCGTCCAGGCAACGGAACACTTCCCGCCGCACTTCTTCGACGCCCCGGGCGTAAAGCGTGTCGGGGTTGTTGATGTTGCCGACCAGCCCGATGCCGCCGTTGACTGCGTTCATGGCCTCCTGCGGGTCGTTCTTGGAATCGAAATGGAATGAGGCCATGCCGGTCTGGGCGATGTAGGGCATCCGGTCGATGGTCTTGCCGCAGATGTGAAGGATGAGGGGCACGGAAAGCCTCTCGGCCATCTCGGTGTGGATGTCCTGCAAGAAACGCTTGTAATAGTCCCCGCTGACCAGATCGCCGGTGGCGTGATCGGGGAAGGTCAAAGCGTCGGCTCCGGCGTCGATTTGGGCCTCGCCGAAAAGCACCGAAAGCTCCTTGAGCTTGTGCAGCGCGCGCATCGTCTCATCGGGATTGTCCACCGTGCCCAGCAGGAACGGCTCGACGCCGAATACGTGGTAGCCCAGCGTCCACGGCCCCATCGTCTTGCCGATGATGGCCACTTCATCGCCGAATTCGGCCTTGAGTTGGCGGATGGCGCCGGTGATGGCCAGCATATCCCGATGCTCCAGGATGCCGGGCGGAATGTGAACGTCGTCCGCGGACTTCCAGATGGGGCGGTACATTCGGACGGTGGGCCAGTTGTCCTTTTCCTCCCACTGCATTTCGCAGCCCAGCGCCGATGACTCCTGAATAATGCTGAAGTAGGGCATGATGGAGTCGAAGCCCAACTCGGTATATCCGGTGGCGGCCAGCCGCGCCGCCAGCTCCGGGTCCTGGCAGGCTTGGGGAAAGGGCGCGTCCACCAGGTCCATCAGCTCCACGGTAGCCACGTTCGTCGGGTTGGCCACCGGCGCCCGATCCACCGGCTGCCGGTCCAGCGCCGCCATCGTGCGCTCCTTAGGCGTCATCGTTTCGGTGAATGGCATGGCTGCGCCTCCTCATTGTGGGTTGGCGTAGATACGGACTACTTGCCCGCGCCGGATGATATCGAGAGTTTCCAATATTTCTGGAACTAATGGCAAATAGTCCTTGATGTCATTCTTTTTTGCTGCCAGAATCACAACCGCCACATCCGAATTTGTTATATGTTGTTGAAAAGGGATTTTTGATCGGACGTAATTAGAACATCAAATTTATCCTTAGCCAACGCAAGAAGTTGTCCGTTGCGTATCCCGTTCCATCCTACATTGCTGGTAGTCAAGACTACGTGATTGCGTCGCAGGTGTTGCCTCAATTTTCTAGTAGTGCGTCAGTGTTGTATTGATGGGTAAAGCGACTTCAGTTTGATGCGGGCATCCTCGGTGGTGAAGCGCCAGTCCACCCGCATGGTCTCCCGGTTGCGCTGGCCCTGCCACGCCTCCACCTCCCGCCGCAGGACCCCCTGATCGGGGATGCGGCGGTCCAGACATTGCCGGGCCAGCACCCCGATTTCTATCTCCGCCATGTTCAGCCAACTCCCATGCTTGGGGGTGTAGTGGATTTCCAGCCGCTCGGCGATGCGCCGCGCTTCGGCGGGTTCAAACGCCTCGTACAGCGAGGCCGGATGATGGGTGTTCAGGTTGTCCATCACCAGCACTATCCGGTCTTTGTCCGCGTAGTCCACGTCCACCAGCTGCCGGACCACCCTCGCCCAATCCACCCGGGTGCGCCGGTCCGTGACTTCCACCCGCCGCCACCCTTCCAACGGCGCAAACAACATGAACAGGCTGCTGACACCGTTGCGCCGGTATTCGTAATCCCCGGCCCTGGCCGCCCCGGGCCGGGGCGGCCTCGGCTGGCGGGTCTCCTGCACCTGCTGTTTGCTGGCCTCGTCCAGGCATACCAGAACCTCGTTGTCCTCGAACTGGCGGTGATATACCTCCAGCACGTCTTCCATGGCGCACACGAACTCCGCGCTCCCCTGGGGCGGGATGCACCAGCACTCCTTCAGCCAGGGCTTGAGTTCGTTTTTTTGAGCGTCTGGCGCACTGTCTCCGGGCTGATGCTCTCCACGATCTCCCGTTCCACCAACCGGCCGGACAACAGCTTCAGCGTCCAACTCGCCCGGCCCTCCGGCGGTTCTCCGCAGGCCAGGGCAATCAGGTGGGCCTCACCCGAACCGTCCAGTTTCTTCGGACGGCGGCGCAGTTGCTCCCGGCGTCCCAACGCTGCCTCAACCCCCTCCTCAACGCAGCGGCGGCGCACCCGCTCCACCGTCGCGCTGCCGATCTGGAGGGACCGGGCAATCTCCTCATCCTTCATGGCCCCGTCCCCCTGGTCCTCATCGCTCAGCAACAGGATGCGGGCATGAGTTTGCCGGTATGCCGCCGCCCGTCCCCGGGATACCAGGGCCTTCAGTTCCTGCCGTTCCTCCGTGCTCAACTGCACCCGGTACTTCTTGGCGGACATCCGCATCCTCCCACTACCCAATCTGCTTTGGTCCTGTCCCCGGTAGGGTACTCCACCCACTTATCATTTCAAAGCTGTTGGTCTACTAGTGACTGACTCATGCAGCAGGAGCCACATGAGTCTCGTTCTCCCAGGCTTCTCTTTCCCTAGACTCCTTAATCAATATCTCACTGGCCAATGTAAGTGCCTTTGCAGACTGCTCAACGTCCCCGGGGGGGAAATCGTCCGCAAATTCGGATAGGGTAAAATTGTCTTTCAGGTACTCGAACAAGATCTCAATCGGAAGCCGGGTTCCGACGAAGACGGGTTTTCCTCCCATTATGTCCCGGTCGCTATGAACCAATAGGTTAGGGGCCCGGTATGCCACCTCCTCAAGCACTTGGTGGGCCATGTAAAGGGCCGACATGACCCATACTTTGCCTGCGGACGGATTTTCGTTCAAGAAGGACGCCAGGGTACGTCCAGTCGCTAAGTGCCTAAACAGTTCCCCGGTGTCTTGGCGGGTCTTCGCGAACCACGAGGTACGGTCGCCTTCCCAAGGTTGGTCGGTGTGAACAACTATCTTTGTAGTCATGTCGTTCACTCCTTCATCGTTGTGGATAACTCTGTCCGATTTCACGCTTTCCACAGTCAGCTTCCACTCGTGTTCAATGTGTTTAGCAAAGTTGTATCCCGTGCCGCCACTCTTAACATCGGTCATATATTGCTGGTTCCCGCTTGAAATCTCCAGGTCAATAAGGCCGTTATCTTGGCGCTTCCTGAACACCTTCCCCAGTGCTGGAAATGTATCCGCCTCAATTTTCAACCAAACAAGGCCGTCCTGCCCTTCCTTGATGAGGAGCAGGTGCAAGTCGTTTCCGAATCTATCGGGATTTATGTTAAGCCACCAGACCGCTTTCGAGGCGTTTACGTTTGCGAAACTTGTGTTTCGCTGATTCAACAACCTATATCCCAAATGCTCGTTGACCATTTCCATCGCTGATTGCTTGTCCATGTTTCCCTCTCACGTCTGCGAGAACCCCAGCGTCCCCGTAGTCATCTGGCCGCGCATTGCCTCGGCGGCCATCATGGTCTCGACGCTGGAGATGTTGCGGGAGTAGGGCAGCAGGACCCGCATCAAGGCGTCGTGGGCGTGGCCGCAGGCGAAAGCCACCCCTGCTTCCCCCACCTGCTCCATCCCGCCGTAGCGGGTGAAGCCGGCCAGCACCATGCGCAGGCGCAGTGCGGCGTTCTTGGCCTCTCCTTCCAGCCAGACGTTGTAGGCGCTCTTCCCAGGGGCGTCCAAGGACTGGACGTGGATGGTCAGGTCGGACTTGGAGTCTTTGATGGACATGGCCCCGGTGGGGGCGGCGTAGTCGTGGGCCTTGCCGACGGCTTGAGCGGTCAGGAACCGTAGCGGGCGCGGGTGCAGTTGGCCGCACGGAAATCGCACCTGGTTGTGAGTGTTCTCCACCGGCGCCATGCCGCCGAGGGCAATCATCTGGTCGCGTATGGCGCGCACTCGCGCGTCCACCCCGTCGCGGCCGCTGTAGGTCCAGATGGTGCAGACGCCGTCCTTCACGTACAGCCCGACGCTGATGTCGTGGAAGTTCCTGTCCAGCGGGACCAATTCGAGGCACTGGCCATACCGTTCGATTACTTCGGCGGGCCTGAGCCGGTTGTCCGTCGCATACGTCATGTCTCAACCCCCCGGCTGCCGCCCTAGCGCTCGGGCCAAAGCCCGGATGTGCTCCGGGCCGGTGCCGCAGCAGCCGCCTATAATATCGACGCCCAAGTCGGCCAACGCCATAAACCGCTCCGCCATGTACTCCGGCGATTCGGGGTAGATGATCTCCCCACCTTTCATGGCTGGAATTCCCGCGTTGGAGTGGACCAAGAGATAGCCGTTGGCCTTCTCGCGCATCCGGCTGGCGATCTCCACCATGTTGTCGATGCCGTTTCCGCAGTTGGTTCCGACGACGTGGGCGCCGGCTTTCTCCAACTCCACAACCGCGCGCTCCGGCGTCACGCCCATCATGGTGAAAAAGCCACGCGGCCCTTTGTCGAACACCATCGTCGCCATGACCGCCAAGCCGGTGTTTTCGCGGGCGGCCCGGATGGCCAGGGTCGCTTCTTCGATAGCGGTCATGGTCTCGACCACCACGCCGTCCGCGCCGCCTTCCTCCAAGGCCGTCACCTGCTGGACGAAGGCCGCGTACATTTCCTGCTCGCTGGCCGGCCCCAACGGTTCCAGGAATTCCCCGGTAGGCCCCACCGAACCGATCACGAACGAGCCTTCAGGCGCCTGGCTGCTGGCGTGTTCGGCGGCCAGGCGGTTGAACTCCCCCACGCGGTCGCCGTACCCGTACTTCTCTTGCATGTACACCGAGCCGCCGAAGGAGTTGGTCAGCACCATCTCGGAACCGGCGTCGAAATACTGCCGCGCCATCTCCCGCACCACGCCGGGGCGGCTGGCGTTGAATTCTTCGGGGCAGCCGCCCGGCTCCAGCCCGTGTTGTTGCAAGAACGTGCCGGTGGCCCCGTCGGAAATCATCACTCCGCCGCGCCCCAAACGCTCCAACAACGCCGCCGCGCCGGGGTTGAGGCTGCCAGACGCTGTCATTGTTCCCGTTTTCCGCTGTCCATAGTGACTAGCATTGTACGCAAGCCGCAAGACCAGCCGCAACACGGCCCTGTGGAGGCTGTCTGAACTGTGATTTTCTTGATTCGGGGATTATCATGATGGGAGAGTCATCCAAACAGGGAAATCACCGTAAATCCCAAAAATCACAGTTCAGACAGCCTCTCATTCTTGGAGTCCTTATGACCAGCTATCTCTCGCATCTCGAATGCACCGTCTGCGGCCAAGCCTACCCCGCCGGGAATCTGATCAACGTAAGCCCATGCTGCGAAAAGGTGCTCTACGCGCGCTACGACCTGGAGCGGGTCAAGGCCGAGGTCGACCGCGACCGACTGGCCGAGCGGCGGGCCGATATGTGGCGGTTCGCCGAGTTGATGCCGGTCGAGGACCCGGAGCGCATCGTGACCCTGGGTGAGGGTGGGACGCCGTTGATGCGCATGACCAACCTAGAGGAAAAGCTGGGCGTCACCAATCTTTATGTTAAGGAAGAGGGGCTGAACCCCACCGGCACCTTCAAGGCTCGCGGCATCTCCGCCGCCATATCCAAAGGGCTGGAACTTGGGGCGACCGGCTTCACCATGCCTTCCGCTGGCAACGCCGCCGGGGCCGCCGCCGCCTACTGCGCCCGGGCCGGACTGTCCGCCAAGGTGTTTATGCCCCAGGACGCTCCGGAGTCGAACAAGAAGGAATGCTTGGTCGCGGGTTCGGAGTTGAACTTGGTGGACGGTCTCATCGGAGATGCGGGGCGCATAGCAGTGGCAGTGGCCCAAGAGCAGGGACTCTTCGACCTTTCGACCCTCAAGGAGCCGTACCGCGCCGAGGGCAAGAAGTCGATGGGCTTGGAGTTAGCGATGCAGTTCGGCTGGCGGATGCCCGACGCGATCATCTACCCGGCGGGGGGCGGCACCGGCATCATCGGGATGAACAAGGGTTTCTTGGAACTGCTGGAACTGGGGTGGATTCAAGGGGACCTCCCCAAGTTCATCGCGGTGCAGGCCGAGGGCTGCCAGCCTATCGTCAAGGCTTTCCACGAGGGCAAGGACACCGCCGAACCGTGGCCCAACGCCGCCACCGTGGCCGACGGCCTGCGCGTTCCCGGCCCCTTCGCCGACTACCTGATGCTCCACGCCATCCGCGACACCGGCGGCACGGCCCTGGCAGTGGCCGACCAAGACATGATCGCCGCGATGTACGAACTGGCCACCGCTGAGGGCATCTTTGCCTGTCCCGAAGGCGCGGCCACCCTGGTCGCCTACAAGCGTCTACTGGCAGAGGGATTCTTGTCCCGCGACGAGACAGTAGTCCTGTTCAACACCGGCTCCGGCTACAAATATCTTCAGTTAATCAGCGGCGCACCCCGCCAATAGGGGGACTTCCCAGCTACCGCTGAAGAAACCGTTTAGGGCAAATTACTGACAGTTGGTGGTTGCGCGTGGCTTTCTGCCGGGGATAGAATCGCCGCACCCAAAGCTCCTCGGAAAGCAGGTCATCTGGTTGGGAGCCTGGGCGGCCTGCTTTCTTGGGCGAAAATCGACACATGAGCTTACTCCGGGTTATCATTGCCCGGATTATTAGGCACAGAATTTTCGACCCTGCCAATCTTGCCGGGGTTTCCCCAAGCCACGCATTTGATAGGAGCTTTTATGCGACGTGTTGCCATCGTTTCGCCTGTTCGCACCGCCGTGGGCAATTTCGGCGGCACTCTGCGGGACATCTCCGCTGCCGACCTGGCCAGCACTGTAATTAAAGAAACCCTGGAACGGACGCAACTGGACCCGGCCAAAGTCGACGACGTCATCCTGGGCCACGGCTACCCCAGCGGGGAGAATCCCGCCATCGGGCGCTTGGCCTCGCTGAAGGCCGGTCTCCCCATTGAGGTTCCGGGTTACCAGCTTGACCGCCGCTGCTCCTCCGGGCTTCAAGCCATTTTGAACGCTTGTATGCTGGTGCAGACGGAGAACGCCGACGTGGTGATCGCCGGCGGCGTCGAGAGCATGAGCAACGCCGAGTTCTACAACAACGAGTCCCGCTGGGGCGCACGTTTCGGCTCGGTCACTTTCCACGACCGTCTGGCCCGCGCCCGCGTCACCATCTCGCCGGATGAGCGATTCGGCCCCATTCCCGGCGGAATGGTGGAAACGGCGGAGAACCTGGCCAAGGAATATGAAATTTCCAGGGAGGAGCAGGACGAATACGCCTTGCGCAGCCACCAACGCGCCGTGGCCGCCCAAGAGTCGGGCCGGTTCGACCGGGAAATAGTGTCCGTGCCGGTGCCACAGCGCCGAGGCGACCCGGTCCCCTTCGAGAAGGACGAAGGGCCTCGCGGCGATACCTCTATGGAAGTCCTGACCCGCCTCCGTCCGGTGATGCGCGATGGCACTGTCTCAGCCGGCAACGCCAGCAGCCAAAACGACGCCGCTTCGGTCTGCCTGGTGATCGCCGAGGACCAGTTGGAGGAGTTGGGCTTGGTCCCCATGGGGTTCCTCAAGGGCTGGGCCGTCACCGGCTGCCATCCGGCGACCATGGGCATCGGCCCCGTGCCGGCCGTGCGGAAGGTCATGGACAAGATCGGCATGTCGCTGGAAGACATGGACGTTATCGAACTGAACGAGGCGTTCGCCGCTCAGGTACTGGCGGTGTTGCGGGAGTGGAAGCTGCCTAACGAGGACAGCCTGAACGTCAACGGCTCCGGCATCTCGCTGGGCCATCCCATCGCGGCCACCGGCGCCCGCATTCTGACCACGCTGCTTCACGAGATGGAGCGGCGCGACGCCCAATTCGGCCTGGAAACCATGTGCGTCGGCGGAGGTCAGGGCGTCGCTGCCGTCTTTGAGCGGCAGTAGGAACACGCATTCAAACATGAATGCACAGGATGAACAGGCTTTGGGGCTTCTGTAGTCATATCTATCCTGTGCATCCATGTTAAATTCCCGGCTGAGAGGAGCGTATGGTCAACCACGAGGAGATTCCCGACGTATTGGTGATCGGGGCCGGCGCTTCCGGCGCGGCCTTTACTTGGAGCCTGGCCGAGGCGGGCATCAAAGTGATGTGCATGGAGCAGGGCGATTGGGTGCCCCGCGACGCCTTCCCGATGTCGGAGTCCGACGCCCTGCTCCATTGGCAGACCGACTTCCACCCCGACCCAAGCGTGCGGCGCTTGCCCGAGGACTACCCGGTGAACAGCGTCGACTCGCCCATTGCGCCCTACATGTATAACGCGGTGGGCGGCAGCACCGTTCATTACGGGTCGCACTACCCGCGCTTCCACCCCTCCGACTTCCGGGTCAAGACCCTCGACGGCGTTGCCGACGACTGGCCCCTGACCTACGAGGAACTTGAGCCGTACATGGACCTGAACGACCGGATGATGGGTGTGTCCGGTCTGCAAGGCGACCCGGCCTATCCGCCGAAACAGGAGCGGCCCTGTCCGCCGCTTTCGATCAGGCCCGGCGGGGAGTTGCTGGCCAAGGCATTCGACAAGCTGGGCTGGCATTGGTGGTCCTCCGACACCGCCATCTCTTCGGTTCCTTACGATGGCCGGGAGCCCGACACCGGAGGCTTCCTCCGCTCCCTGGCCAGCACCGACATCACCTATTGGCCGAAGGCGCTGGCTTTGGGCGCGGAGTTGAAGACAAACGCCCGGGTGCGAGAGATTCTGGTGGACCGTTCGGGCAAGGCCACCGGCGTGTTGTATTACGACGCCGACGGAAACCTGCTTGAACAGAAAGCAAAGGCCGTGGTCATGGCCTGCAACGGCATCGGCACGCCCCGGCTGTTGCTCAACTCCACCTCCAGCATATTCCCCAACGGCTTGGCCAACAGCAGCGGCCTGGTCGGCAAGTGCCTGATGCACCACCCCGCCGGTGTCGTAGTGGGCGTATTCGACGAGTGGCTGGGCACCGAAGAGGGCCTTCCCAGGGGCAGCACCATGCTCAGCCAGGAGTTCTACGAGACCGACACCACCCGCGGCTTCGTGCGCGGCTACGACATGCAGATCCTGGCTCTGGGCAGCGCGCCCCTGTCGGCCGCCTTGGGCGGTCTTCTCGGCGAGCGGATTCCCTGGGGGGCCGGGCACCACGGGGCTTTCGACGCCCGGTTCGGGCACACTGTGGGCATCACCATTATGACCGAGGACCTGCCGGAGGAACACAATCTGGTGACCCTGGACCCGGACGAGACTGACAGCAACGGCATCCCCGCCGCCAAGGTCAATTACACCGTCAGCGAAAACACCGACCGGATGCTGGACCACGGTGTGGAACGGGCCAGGGAAGTGATAGAAGCCGCCGGCGCCAGGGAGGTCTTGTCGTCCCGGTTGCGCCGTAACGCCGGCTGGCACCTTCTCGGCACCGCACGGATGGGCGCCAATCCCTCCGACTCGGTCGTGGACCGCTGGGGCCGCGCCCACGACGTGCCCAACCTCTATATCATCGACGGCAGCGTTTTCACGACCAGCGCCTGCATCAATCCGACCGCCACCATCCAGGCCCTGGCCCTGCGCACCGCCGACTACCTAAAGGGCGAGGGACGGGACTCCATACGCTAGGCCAAGTGTATTTTGGGGGGAATGAGTATGCCCAGAATAGTGCATTTCGAGATTTACGCCGACGACGTTGATCGGGCAAGCAAGTTCTACACTGACCTGTTCGGCTGGGAGATCAACAAGTGGGACGGCCCGCCTCAGATGGACTACCGGCTGGTGGTGACCGGCCGGGAAGGCCCCGGCATCGACGGCGGCATCACTGGGCGTCCCCATGAAGGAGTGGCCGGCATGAACTACGTCGATGTCGAGTCTATCGAAGACTACCTCGGCCGGGTGCAGAACGCCGGAGGCCGGGTGTTGCAGCCGAGGATACCCATCCCCGGCGTGGGATTCATTGCCATTTGTCAGGATACCGAAGGCAACCCCATAGGCTTCTTCCAGACCGACGAGAGCGCGGCCTACTGAACGGACACCTGCACAGGGTATACAGGACGCGAATAGTCCTGTTCATCCTGTGCATCCATGTTAGGATAGACAAAATTCACTTTCGGAAGGTGTTGACCATGCCAGAAGTTTACGGTACCGGTGACTTCCGCTACGAATTCGTCGAGGGTTGGGCCAAGCTGCCCGACGGGATGACCTTCAAGGAGTGCCCCGGAGTGGCGGTCGATTCCCAGGACAACGTTTTCGTGCTGACCCGCGGCGAGCAGCCCATAATAGTCTTGGACCAAGACGGGAACTATATGCGCTCCTTCGGCCAGGGGATGTTCAGCGCCAATCGCACCCACGGCCTCTACATCGGCCACGACGACTCCCTGCTGGCCGCCGACGACGGGATTCACACCATCCAGAAGTTCACCTCCAGCGGCGAACCGGTATGGGAGTTGGGCGAACGCAACAACCCGGCGGGCCGCTGGAGCGGCGAGCCGTTCAACCGTCCCACCTCCGCCGCTATCATGCCCAGCAACGGCGACATCTACGTCTCCGACGGCTACGGCAACTCCCGGATCCACGTCTACTCCAGCGAAAGGGAGTACAAGTTCTCCTGGGGCAGTCCCGGCATTGACGCCGGCCAGTTCATCCGCCCCCACAACATCGCCGTGGACAGCGAGAACCGGGTCTACGTGGTTGACCGCGAAGCCCACCGGATTCAGATTTTCGACGCCGAAGGCAACTTCATCACCATGTGGAACAATATTCACCGCCCCGACTCCATGGTGCTGTGGGGCGAGCACATCTACGTCGGCGAGCTCAACGGCATGGGCGGCGTGGACGACGCCCCCGGCCTGGGCCACCGCGTGACGATTTACGATCTGGACGGCAACCGGGTCTGTATGTTCGGCTCCACCGAGGAAGGCGAGGGCGGCGGGCAGTTCATCGCTCCCCACGGGATAGCGGTGGACTCCCACGGCGACATCTACGTCGCCGAGGTCTCCTTCACCATCCGCGGCCAGCACATGGACCCGCCCCGCGAGCTCCGCTCCCTGTCCAAGTACCGGCGTGTGTAGCGGCTCGGACTGATGCCGACGCTCCGCTATGGCAGGCGGCGCGTCGGTTCAACCCACAGGAGTGACTGATGGTAGTCACCAACGAGATCTTCATTGCGGGTGTCGTTGTTTTGGAGTTGCTAATTGTCATAGGCTCTTACTTGTTGGTTCGGGAACTGCGCTCGTGGCGTAAGGAAATCCAGTCGTGGAGAATAGAGCGGCAGGAAACTCGGATGGAACGACAGTCCAATAGTGGTCTGTATTGCAGTCGTCAGCTTCGAACTGTCCTCTGGGGTCCAGCAGCATGGATGCCTGGTAAAGAACGCTCAATACCCATTCCCAAATACAGGGAAGCAAAGTGACAACCACCAACCTGGCGAAAATCGAGCGAGTTGACCTGAAAGAAGCGTGGCCTCACGAGGCGCATGACTTCACGCCATGGCTGGCCAAGAACATCGACCAGTTGGGCGAAGCGTTGGGCATGGACCTGGAGTTGCAGCAGACCGAGGCTGCGGTAGGCAGCTTCTCGTTGGATATATTCGCTACCGACCGGAACCAGAGCCGCCCGGTAATTATCGAGAATCAGCTAGATGCCACCAACCACACCCACTTGGGGCAACTGCTTACCTATGCCGCTGGGTTCGACGCCAACGTGATTGTGTGGCTGACAAAGGAGTTTCGAGACGAACACCGGCAGGCGCTAGATTGGCTTAATCAGCGTACAGGGGAAGACACACAATTCTTCGGCGTAGTGGTCGAGCTGCTGAGGATTGGCGATTCTCCACTCGCTCCGCAATTCAGGCTTGTGGCAGCCCCAAACCAGTGGGGCAAGAAAACGACTAAGCCGCCAGTTTCTGAACGTTCAGAGCGGTATAGGGTCTTTTTCCAAGCTCTCATAGAAATACTTCGAGAGCAAAAATTTACTACAGCTCGAAACAGTCGGGATCGAAGTTGGTTCAGCTTTAATTCTGGCTACCGTGGGACATCCTACGGAGCGGCATTTACCTTACAGAAACAGGCTAGGGTAGAACTCTATATTGACGTCGGCAGCGATGACCAAAATATAGAGCTGTTGGAAGCGTTAGAGTCACAGAAAGAAGAAATCGAACTTGCGATTGGCGAGACCGTAGACTGGCAACGATTGGATAATCGCAGAGCTTGTCGAGTGGCTCTTGACCGTCCGGGTAGCATTGACGACGATGACGCGACTCGTGCAGAAATCAGGGATTGGATGGCTGAAAACCTGATCAAGTTCAAAAAGGCGTTTGATCTTAGACTCAAGTCGATTCTTGGAAATCAATCCCTCATACAGGAGCAACCAACCTTTGAGTGACATCGGCGAGACTACTACCGTTCGGTGGGACAGCGCTCTGGGGGCTATCGAACGCTGCTACGAGCTTGGCTGGACCGACGGCCTGCCCGTCGTGCCACCTACCGAGGCGCGCGTCGCGGAGTTCATCGAGCGCACCGGGCGTCCAGCCAGCGAGGTCGTCGGCGAACTGCCGGAGCGGCGGCGGGAGATTACCGTGGGCAAGGTGGCGGCCAACGCCGTAATGGCCGGCTGCCTGCCGGAGTATATGCCGGTGGTGCTGACTGCCACCGAGGGGATGCTGGAACCGGTGTTCAACCTCGTGGGGCCATCCTCCAGTATGGGGGGCTCGGCGATTCTTACCATCGTCAACGGGCCCATCGTCAAGGAACTGAACATTAACTCGCGTAACAACCTGTTCGGCCCCGGCAACCGGGCCAACGCCACCATCGGGCGGGCGGTGCGGCTGGTCCTGATGAACGCCTGCGCCGCCATCCCCGGCGTGTTCGACCGCAGCGTCATCGGCCATCCCGGTAAGTACACTTACTGCATCGCCGAGGCGGAGACCGAGACCCATTGGACGCCGTTGCACGTCGAGCGGGGCTTGGCCGAGGGACAGAGTGCGGTCACGGTGTTCGCCGGAGAATCGCCGCGGCAGGTGCGCGCGGTAGGCCGCCCGGAGGCCATCCTGTACGCGATAGCCGACGTGGCCTCGACGCTGGGCAGCAACATGTCCACTTCCGGCTCAGTAGGCGAGACCGGGCCGGGCGTCCGGCAGGGGCAGATCGTGGTGACCATCGCCGGAAACTCTGGCCTCTGGAGCGACTGGAGCAAGGCCCGGATCAGGGACTACCTGTACACTCGCGCTCAACGGACCGTCGCTGAGTTAAAACGGGCCCAAGTCCTGACCGGGGACCACGAGCCGGGCGACGAGACCGAAATGGTGCAGCTAATCCCAGAGCACGACGATATACTATTGGTGTTCGCCGGGGGTGAAGAAGCCAACATGTCGTCGGTAATCCCCAGTTGGGGCCCCAAGGTAGCCTGCACTGCCGTAACCAAAGCCATTTCCTAGGGGTAAAAGCCATGACGCAGACCAACGAGCACGTATTGGTTAACCCGGTGACCCAACCGGTTATCGCGCCTTTCGATGGGGCGCCACGGCTGGCCAGCCTGGCCGGAACCCGCCTTGGCCTGATCGACGACAGCAAACGAAATGCGGACGTACTGCTGGAAGAGCTGGCCGAGTTGCTCCGGACCCGGTACGAGATCATCGACATCAAGTGGCACCGTAAGCCCAGTGCCTCCCGACCCGCCGACCCGGCCGCCATCAAGGAGCTGGCCGAGGAGTGCGATTCGGTAGTGATCGCCATCGGCGATTGAGGGTCTTGCAGTGCGTGCAGTGTGCACGACGGGATTCACGTCGAGAACGCGGGCATACCCTCCGCCACCATCTGCACCGACCGGTTCGTCCCGACGGCGACCGGCATGGCCCGGATGTGGGGCGCGCCCGACTACCCGACTATCTATACGGCCCACCCCATCGAGAACCTCTCCCGCGAGGCTCTTCGCGCCAGGGCCGAAGAGCTTGCGCCGCTGGTGGTCCAGGTTCTTACCGGCGAGGGCTAGCCCAGTTCCCTTCGCAAGTCCGGAGGCAGCAGGTTGGGGATGGTGTCCACTATCGGGTAGGCTTCGTCGCAGGCGGCGCATAGCAACTCGCCGACAACCACTTCATCCCCTTCCTCGGCCTCGGCCCGCAATTCAAGCCCGCCCTTACAGACGGGGCAGGCCAGTATCTCCATCAGGTCCTTCTTCAACTCGTCCTCCGCGTTAAGGCCCGGTTAGGGCGTCTTCAACCAGGGCGTCCAAAACGTCGGACAGCCCGATAACGGCGATCCCAATTACCACCAGCGCGGTCGTGCTCGAGAGGCGGCCGGTCAACCGTCCCCACCAGCCGGTCGCAACTTCCGGCTCCTCGGGGTAGCTCCGTTGGCGCAGGAACCTCACGACGTAGAACATATACAGCGCCAGTACGATTTTCGCCACCAAGACTGCAACATACGGAGTGGTGACGGTTTCCTCGGTGAGCCGCGACGCAGTGAGGATGGCGCCGGTGATCAGCAGTACGGCGATTGCCGTGCTGACCAACCCCCGGAACTCTCTGCCTACGTCGGCCGCCGTGTCTGCGGGCAGGCCGCGCGCCCGTCGCAGTGCCGGACGCAACACCATCAGGTAAAAGATTCCCCCGCCAACCCAGGCAACCGCCGCCAAGGCATGGGCCCACTGGATGAGCACCAGTATCCAGTCCAGAACATTCATCACAAAGGCAGGGCGGACTGGGCGGCGCACGCCTATCCGGGCCGCTTTTCCCCGGAGAGTTGCCGCACCAGTTCGATGATTCGCTCGGCGGTGAGGGCGCTGGCGTGGGTGGCGGCGAGGCGTCCGCCCCGGTCGATGAAGTACGTCGTCGGGTAGACCTCCACCTCATAGGCTTCGGCAATCCGGGCGCGAACGTCGGTGGCAAATGGGAAGGTGAGACCCAGTTCGTCGACAAAGTCCTTGGCGTCCTGCTCCGAGTCGAACCCGCGGGGCACGAACAGGCCGAGGAACTTTACGGGGCCTCCTTCCAGCGTTTCCCACGCCCGCTGGAACTCTGGCATCTCGTCCCGGCAGGGCGGGCAACTGGGGTACCAGAAGTTGATCACTACCACGCCCTCGTCCGACTGTTGGGACAGACGGAACAGCTCCCCGTCGAATCGGACGACCTCGAAATCTTGAGCGGTCTCGCCACGGCAGCCCGCCAAAAGGGGGAGCAGCAACAGGCATACCGGGAGCCAGGCTGAACGTCGATAGCGGGGGAGGGACTTCATGGGTCTATCTTATCCTTGACTCGCTGGTAGCAGCTACTAAAATCTTGGCAGGACGGATTCCCGTATTAGCTTTGGAGGACTGAAATGCGATTAGAGAACAAGGCGGCATTGATCAGCGGCGGCGCCAGGGGCATGGGCGCGGTCGAGGCAAGGCTCTTCGCCAGCGAAGGGGCGAAGGTCGTTATCGGCGACGTTCTGGAGGAAGACGGGCGTCGGGTCGAGGCTGAGATCAACGAGTCGGGCGGCGAGTGCGTGTTCGTTCGGCTGGACGTGACCGAAGAGGACTCTTGGAACTCGGCGGTGAATCAGGTCGTTTCCCGCTTCGGCAAGCTGGACATTCTGGTGAATAACGCTGGCATCTACCGCACCCACAACGTGGTCGACACCTCCGTCGAGGAGTGGGACCAAGTGATGGACATCAACGCCAAGGGAGTATTCCTGGGTACCAAGGCCGCCATTCCGGCGATGCGCGACGCGGGCGGCGGCTCCATCGTCAACATCTCGTCGGTGGCGGGGCTGATCGGCAACCACTTTTCCTCGGCTTACACCGCTTCCAAGGGAGCGGTGCGGCTGTTCACCAAGTCCACCGCCATCCAGTACGCAAAGGACGGCATCCGGGCCAACTCGGTGCATCCCGGCACCATCGAGACGGCGATGACGGCAGACATGCTGTCATCGCCCGAGTACCGCCAGGACCGGATCGACCGTACGCCGCTGGGGCGGCTGGGCACGCCCGAGGACATCGCCTTCGGAGTGCTGTTCCTGGCGTCGGACGAGGCGTCATTCATGACCGGCTCGGAGCTGGTCATCGACGGAGGCCGAACGGCCGAATAAACGGCCGTTCATTCGGGGCCGGGCTAGCGTCCCATGGCGTAGCCGTCGCGGCGGGGGTCCGCGCCCCCGCTGCGCCCGCCGCGGGCTTGGTCGACTTCCACGGCGCACAGGCAGCCCATCCGCGGGGTGAAGTCGTCCCAGACTTCCACCCTGTGGCCCCGGCGGGCCAACTCGGCGCTTACCTGGGAGTCGATGCGCCCCTCCACGCCGACCAGTCCGGGGTGGTAGGCGTGGGGCCAGAACGAGTTGGGGAAACTCCAGGTGGAAACGCGCGGGGCCTCGATGGCCTGCTGCACGTCCATGCCGAACTCGGCCACGTTCAGGAACAACTGCACCATCGACTGGCACTGCACGTCGCCGCCGGGGGTGCCGAAGGGCATCAGCGCCTTGCCGTCGCGCATGGCCAGAGCAGGGTTGGGCGTGAGCCTCGGACGCTTGCCCGGCTCCAGGGAGCGGGGATGGTCGGGGTCCAGCCAGGTCTGGGAACCGCGCGCAGACACGATGAAGCCGAGTCTCCTGGCGATGGGAGCGTTTTGGATCGTGTCGCTGGGCGTGGCCGAGAAGGCGTTGCCCCAGCGGTCGACGACGCTGGCGTAGCTGGTGTCGGCTTGCAGGCCGCCGGCGACAGCCTTGGGCCGGGCCGGGCGTCCGTTCGGGGCGCTCATCCCCTGATGAGGCCAGGGGTCACCGGCTTCCGGCATCTCCGGCGCGGCCCGGTGGCGGTCTATGGCCTGTCGGCGTTCTTCGGCGTAGGGCTTGGAGGTCAGCCCAGCCATCGGCACCTCGGCGAAATCAGGGTCGGCATAATAGGCGTCGCGGTCGCTGAAGGCCAATTTGAGAGCTTCCAGCAGCACGTGGGTGTAATCGGCGCTGTTGTGGCCCATGCCCTTGAGGTCGAGCCCTTCGAGAATCTGCAAGGCTTGGAGGCTCACCGGCCCTTGGCACCACGGGCCGCAGGTGAAGATGTCGGTGCCCTTGTAATTGATGGACGGCGGGGTCTCGATTCCGACGCTGAACTCGGCCAGATCGTCCATCGTCAGCAGGCCGCCCTCGTCTTGGATAAAGCGCACCATCTCCTCGGCGATGTCACCCCGGTAGAAAAAGTCGCGGGTAGCCTGGAGGGCCTGCTCCCTGCCTTGCGAGGCATGGTCGCGCTCCACGGCGATGAGCCGCCGAAAAGTGCGGGCCAGGTCTTTCTGCACCAGTATGTCGCCCATTGCGGGCGTTCGGCCTCCGGGGAAGAACACCTCCATTGTCGATGGCCACCTAGCGTCACCCACCGCGTCGCCGGTCAGTTGGTCGCCGGTGCGGGCCAAGGCCGAATGAAGCGTGGCTGGGACCGGGAAGCCGTGCTCGGCGAGTTCCAGCGCCGGCGTGACCACCTGCTCGAAGCTCATGGTGCCGTAGAGACGAAGCGCGGTGAGCCAGGCGTCGGCCGCCGCCGGGGTGACAGTCCGCAACACTCCGGCCGGCAGGTCGCCGCCGTGGTAGCGGTTGAAATAGTCGATGCTGGCGGACTTGGGCCAGCGGCCGAGGCCGCTGATGGACACCGTCTCGTTGCGCTGGGCATCGTGGATGATGATGGGCGCAACCCCGCCGAAGCTGGTCCACTGGGGCAGGGTCACGTTGATGGCGATGCCCGCAGCCACGCCGGCATCGGTGGCGTTCCCGCCCTGCTCCAGAATTCGGAATCCGGCCGCGGTGGCCAAGTAATGGCCGGATGAGACCATGTGATGCGCGCCCGCCACCAGAGGCCGGTAGGTCCTTACGCCGATGGCCACGATGCACCCCCTATGTGCGCGATGCTTGATTGCCCGGTATGATACGGAGGGCCAGTAGGGGTGTCAACAAAGGCCCCACCCCAATAGGGAGCGAGGGATCGCCGATTCATGCTGCTTGAAGTCGAAGTGGCGGCTGGTGAGAACAGCCCTCTGGACTTGCACCGGATGTTCGATCTGCTGTCCGATCCCAGAGAGGTTTCGCGGGTGATGGCGCCCAGTCCTCGGTCCGAGGACGTTTGGTGCGAAGTAACCGGCTGGGGGGACGACGGCCCCTGCCCGGCGATGGCGGCGCTGTCCGAGGACTCCGGCGAGGGCGTAGTGCTGCTGGTCTACGGAGGCGAGCAGGGCATCCGGCTCCGGCCCGTGGGCCATCCGGGAGACTGGGACCTGCGGGACGGGTCGCAGTGGGGCGAGGCGTGTTTGATGCTGGACAGCGAGGCGGCGGTGGAATAGCCTTTGGCGCTTGGCTGCGCCCCGTTGCGGTTCAGGTGGTTGCGCCGGTGGATAGAGTCTGCACCAGAGACTCAAACGCCGGGCCGTAGGCAGTGTCTTCTTCCCAACCCCGGAAGTCCATGACCAAGCCCCGCCTGAGGCGGTTGCAGAGCCGGTCCTCCCGCTGGTAGAACAGCCCGTCCGCGCCCAGGGTGATCATCGAGTCGGTCGAAGAGCGGCCGTGGGAGCGCACCAGTTCCGCGAAATAGCGGCTGGTGAGCGGGTTTTCCAGGGAGCTCCGAGTGCATAGCAGCACCAGCCGGTCGTAGTAGACCACCTGATCCAACGAGACCGCCCCGGACTGGATCGCATCCTCGTCGTCGGCGGCGATGGTCCAACTGGGAATCTTGGCTTGGGCCAGCCCGGCCCGCAGCCGGGAAGCCAGCCCCTCGTCTTCCTTGGAGCCGATCAACAGCACCGTGGGATAGGTCCTGGGGCCGCCGTTCATGGCGTCCTGCATCCCGATCAGCGGCTCGGCGACGCCGGCCCCTTCCAGGAAGGTGCGGGGAATTCTGCCGCCGGATCGAGCCAGAGTGTCCAGTGCGATGGTGGTGGGGCCGGCGTGGTCGACGAACTCAAGGCCGATGACGGTGCTGAGGTCGCAGTTGGCGAACAGAGTCACCCCCAGCACGGTCTTGTACAAGACCGTGCTGTCCAGGCCGGCCTTGGTTACCCTGGCCCCGCGCAGGTCCGCGCCGGTAAGGTCGGCCATTCGCAACGACGAGGCGGTCAGCACCGCGCCCCGGAGCACAGCGTTGGTCAGGTTGGCCCAAGACAGGTCGGTCTCGGTCAGGTTGGCCCCGGAGAGATTCGCGCCCTCCAGATTGGCGTAGGAAAGATCGGCGTAGGAAAGATCGGCCCCCTTAAGGTCGGCCATCCGGAGGGTGCTGCTGGCAAGATTCGTCCGGCCCAGCGAGCAGCCGCTCATCTGTGCCTCGGCTAGGTTGGCGCGGGAGATGTTGGAGCGCCACAGGTGGGCCGAGTGGAGGTTCGCGCCAGAAAGGTCCGACAGGTGCAGGTCGGAGCCGGTCAGGTCGGCCCCGCTGAGATTGTCGTGGGAAAAGTCGGCCCCCGCCAGCTTCGAGCCGCTGAGCATCGCGCCGGACAGGTCGAGGGACGGGCGCCCGTAGTTGAATTCAGGCTCGAAGGTCTCACTGACAGCCCGGTTCTCCAGACGATAGTCCAGGACGATGCGCGGGAGGCGGTCGTTTGGGCTGCGAAAGGTCAGTTCCCGCCACCGGGCGATGGCGTTGGCTCCGGCCCTGGCTAATGCCACATGTTCTGGGTCTGCCAATGGCTTCCTTCGATGAAAAAGTTTCTCCCCCGGCCTCCGGGGAAGGCCGTGTCTAGGAGCGTCCCGCGAATGCCGGAAGGACTTCCTTGGCGAACAGGTCGAGCTGGCCGCTCACTTCCTTCCAGGGCATACCCTCGGGCCATCGGAGGATTATGTCTTCCAGGCCAGGGTAGCGGTCTTCGAACTCACGCAGGGTCTCGACGAAATGCTCCGGTGGCCCGCAGATCCAAGCCTTCTGCTCCACCCCATCCTCCACCATTGGCGTGCGGGCCGGAGCGCCGGGGGATCCCCACATCCGGCCCTCCGGGTCCACGTAGCGCACCAGGCCGAAGGGGGCGAACCACTTGTACCGCTCGTCATGGAACGGGCGCACCCGGTCCACCGCTTCCTTCTGGGTGTCGGCGATGTAGAACCCGAAGGCCAGCGCCATGTTCTCGCCTAGGATAAGATTGCGGCCCGCCTCCGCAGCCGCGCCCTGATAGGTGCGGAAGAACTGGTCCACCAGCTTCTCGCCGGTCAGCGCAACCATGCCGTTGATGCCCTTCTGGGCGATGAAGTCGATGGTGCGGCCGCTGGTCACCGGCTGCCATATCTCTACCGGAAGATTCACCGGGCGCGGCACCAGCGTAATGTCCTCGAGCTGATAGCCGCGATAGGGCACGTCGGCCGGAATTTGGTAATGCTTGCCGCGATGGCTGAAGGACTCTTGATTGAAAGCCTTGAGGATTATGTCTACCTGCTCTTCGAAGAGCTCGCGGTTGGCTGCCTGGTCCAGTAGGGGCGCGCCGAAGGTCTCGACCTCGCGCGTCTGGTAGCCCCGGCCGATGCCGAACACCAGCCGCCCGCCGGTGAGAACGTCGCCCATAGAGAAGTCCTCGGCCAGCCGGAGCGGGTGCCACATCGGTAGAATGTTGAAGGCCGCACCGAACTTCAAGTTCTTGGTGTGGGCCGCCAGATGCACTCCCAACAGGGTGAGGTTGGGGATGCACTCGTAGCCTTCCCGCTGGAAATGGTGTTCCGCAGCCCACAGGCAATGGAAGCCCGAATCGTCCATCTGCTTGGCCAGCGACATGGCGTGGTCGAGAGACTGGACCAACCGCTCATTCTTGTAGCGGCGCCCGTCCGGGTCGCAGCCGTCGGCCCCCACGTCCTCAAGGTCGATCTGGCCCACGTATAACACCGAGAATCGCTTGATCATTCGCCTGTATCAGTCCTTGAAATACGGCCTCGAAAAAGGCCCTGAATACCGCAGGTCACTGGCCACGCACGGCGGGGGTGCGCCCCACCGAATCGGGCTAAGTATAGCACGCTACTGCACCACCGACCGACGTTGCAGGTCGTCGATTCTGTCGGCAGTGAAACCGAGGCCGGCCAAGACTTCCCGCGTGTGTCCTCCGGTGGCCGACCCGACGTGGCGGACTTCCCCCGGAGTTCCCGACAGGTGGAACGGGATGCCGATCTGCCGGACTTTGCCTTCGGGCAGTTCTGGCGCTTCCAGCTCTACTACCATGCCCCGGGCCAGCGCATGGGGGTCGCCCATCGCCTCCTCGATGGAGTAGACCTTGCCGACGGAGATACTCCGGTCCTTCAGCTCCTCGAACCACTCGTCCCTGGTCTTGGTCAGGAACGCGGCCTCCAGCGCTGCGACGATTTCGGCGCGCTTTTGGCCGGTAGCTTCTTGATGGGGCTTGAGGTCCTCGCGGCCGATGGCCTGGCACAGGTTCTCCCAGAACCAGGGTTCGATGGCCGCGATGGAGAAATACTTGCCGTCTTTGGTCCGGTAGACGTTGTAGTAGGGCGCGCCGCCGTTGAGCCGGGTCGCGCCCCGCCGGGGGGTGTGGTTGCGGGACAGGGCGTCGGAGACCAGCCCGCACAGCATATATAGCACACCCTCCGTCATGGCGATGTCCACGTATTGGCCCGTACCGGTCTTTTCCCGCGCCATCAGGGCCGCGAGAATCCCCACCGCGCCGCACAAACCCCCTCCGGCATAGTCGGCGATCAGGTTCAGGGGTATGGCCGGCCTGGTGTCCTCGGACTCCCCGATCAGTCCCAAGGCCCCGGCCAGAGAGATGTAGTTGATGTCGTGGCCAGCCATCTGCGAGTAGGGGCCGTCCTGCCCGTAGCCGGAAACGGAGCAGTAGACCACCCTGGGGTTAATGTCGCGCAACTGCTGATAGCCCGCCCCCAGACGCTCCATAACCCCCGGACGGAACCCCTCGACCACCACGTCGGCCGATTCCGCCAGAGTATGCAGTATACCTTGGGCTTCGGGTTCCTTGAGGTTCAGGGCGATGTTGCGCTTGTTCCGTTGCAGGGCGTTGAAGGCGGCGTGGCGTCGCTCGTCCTCCGGGCCGTCGATCCCGGCGACGATACGCTCGTAGGCGGCGCGGGTCTCGTCCATCGGACGCTCCACCATCAGCACGTCCGCGCCGAGATCGGCCAGAATCATGGTGGCGAACATTCCAGGGGCGTTGCGACAGAAGTCGAGTACAGTAATCCCTTCGAGGGCGAGCATGGGCGCGCTCCTTACCGGATGTCGGTGGTCTCAATTATACCCATCCGGGTGCATGGGGCGCGGTCTGGCACTATAATCCTCCCGACGAATCAACGATTGCGGGAGGCAGCTATGGACCTGGCGCTAGAGGGCAGAGTAGCAATGATCACCGGAGGCAGCCACGGCCTGGGCAAACAGTCCGCCGCCGCCCTGGCGCGTGAGGGATGCAAGGTCGCCATCTGCGCCCGGGGCGCGGAGCAGTTGGAAGAGACTCGCGCCGAATTCGCGGCCCTCGGTTACGAGACGCTGGCGGTTCAGGCCGACGTGACGAACAACGACGACCTGGTCCGTTTCCACAACGAGACCGTCGCCGCTTTGGGCGAGGCCGACATTCTGGTCAACAACGTGGGCGGCCGACGGGGAGCGGTGGACTTCCTGGAAACGGGCATGGAGAAGTTCCGGGAGGGGCTGGAGGTCAACCTGTTCAGCGCGGTGGAGTTGGTGGCCTTGGTGCTGCCCCACATGCGGGCGCAACGGTGGGGGCGCATCATCAGCATTTCGTCCATCTACGGGCGCGAGTACGGCGGCTCGGTCGACTACATGACGGGCAAGGCCGGGCTGATCGCCTTCTCGAAGCACCTGGCCCTCAACCTGGCCAAGGAGAACGTGCTGGTCAATTGCATCGCGCCCGGCTCCATTGACTTTCCCGGCAGCACTTGGGACCGGTTCCAGCAGAACAATACACCGGAGGTGGTCGACGAATTCATCTCCCGCAACCTGCCCGCCGGCAGGTTCGGTTGGCCCGAACCCATCGGAGAGACGGTCGCTTTCCTGGCTTCGGACAAGGCCGACCTAATCACCGGCACCTGCCTCAACGTGGACGGCGGGCAGTCGCGGTCGCTGTTCTAATCCGGGGGTCTAGGCCAGCGACCCTATGAACTCCCGCCAGGCCAGGACGCACTGCTCCGGCGCGCTGTGCTGGACGTAGCCACTGGTGCCCGGAATGACGCGCAGGCGGCCGTGGGGCAGCAGCGCCGCCATGCCCGAGGTGCGGTCCGGGTTCTCCAGCGCGTTCTGTTCCGAAGCCAGCACCAGCGCCGGAGTTTGTATCTGGGGCAGCTTGTCGCTCAGGTCCTGTTGGGACAGGTAGGCCAGCGTCTCCATCACGACCCGCGCTTCGGTCTGCGCCATCTGGTTCACGTACCACTCGTGGTGGGCCGCGTTGGACTCGCCGGGTTCGATGCGGCGGTCGGCGGTGCGGCGCACCCAAGCTTCGACCCCTTCGTCCTTGACCAGGTTGTAGGACTCCAGGTAGCTGGGCACGCCGACGAATTTGTAGGGCGAGGTGCAGGCCGCGACTGTTAGCAGCCGCTCCGGGTGTTCGTAGGCGAAGTTCAGGGAGATGGTGCCGCCGACGGTCTCGCCGATGAGGTGGACCTTCTCCAGCCCCAAATGGTCCAGCAGCCCCAGGATGTCGTTGCCGAAGTTGCTGAGCGACCAGTCGTAACCCTCCGGCGGGACGCTGGAACGGCCGAATCCCCGGGCCTCCAGCCGGACCACGCGGTACTCCCGCGCCAGCAGCGGCACCCAGGCGTACCACAGCCGGGCGTTCTTGGAGTTCCCGTGGTGCAACACCACCGTCTCGGGATGACGCCAGGGGTCGGTGAAATCGTCATCCTCGTAGTACATGTCCAGCGTTTCATCGATCTTCGCGAAAGGCATGGCCGGACCTCTTATTCGATGATTGGGATAGCGATTGAAACCCGCGGCTGGTTACCGTGGACTGCGGTTGTATGGCCCCGCCCGGTCAGGTCGTCGGCCAGGAGCACGTCTCCGGGGTTGAAAATCCTCTTGGTGCCGTCCCCGATGCCAATCTCGGTCTGGCCTTCCAGGGTGATAACGTACTGGCGGCGCGGCGCGGGGTGCCAGTCGCTGAAGTTGCCCGGCTGGGTGCGGCGGAACGCAACGGCGCCCGCGTTCTGCTCCGCGGTGCGCTCGGCGTTGGCAACTTGTTCGTAGGGAAGGTCCAACTCCTCGAAGTGGGACTCCCCGTCGCTTCCCGTGTAGATTCTTACAACCTGCATACGCGCCTCCAACTCGGGTGGCTTAGCGGGCAAACCGCACAGCCTCACCGGATGGCCAATCATAACCCCGGACACAATGAGCGTCAATTTGACGCCGTGCGCTGAGCCGAACGAAGGGCGCGCTACGACAGCGCGGCCTTGCCGGTGGCGCACAACTCGGACAGGCAGCACTCGCCACAGCGAGGCGCCCGCTTGGTGCAGGTCTCCTTGCCATGGCGATCCAAGAGCGCATGGAACTCGTTGAACAGGGGTACGTCCGGGGGCAGGTTCTCGTGGAACAGGGCCTGGTAGTCGGCGTACCGGGGCCGCGTTCGGGCTGGCGCCAAACCCATGCGATCAAAGACCCGGCGGGTGTAGGCGTCGATAACGAACGAGGGCTGTTCGGCGGCGTACACCAGAATATCGTCGGCAGTCTCCTCACCGATGCCGTGAATCGACAGGAGTTCCTCCCGCAGGGCGTTCGTATCCTTGGCGAAGAAACGGTCGAGGTCGCCCCCGTAATTGTGCAGAACGTGACCGGAGAAGGCCATCAGCTTCTTGGCCTTGGCGTTGAAGTATCCCGAAGGACGGATAATCCCGGCCAGCTCGGTCTCGGAGATTGCGCCGACGGCCTCGAAGGACCAGCAGCAGGCAGCCCGCATATTGCCCAAGGCCTTTTCCACGTTGGTCCAAGCGGCCGATTGGGTCAGGATCGCCCCGCAAATCACCTCGAACCTGCTCTCGCCGGGCCACCAGCGTTGGGGGCCATAAACAGCGTACAAGCGGCGGTACAACTCCATCAAGCGGTCTGCCAGCGGAGCCAAGTCTGCGCTCACGAGGCCGCCCACGGATAGGGCGTTATCGGTATCCGCCGGTCCAGGCGCACCTCTCGCTGGGTAACCGAACAGTTATAGGCGTAGGACTCCACCCCGGACGACACAGCCTTCTTGAACGTGTCGCCAAGCAGCGGGTCGGCGGGTTCGTTGATGGCCGCGGCTTCGGCGTCGGGGCGCTGGACCACGAATATCACGGCGGCCCGGTGCCCGGCCTGCACGGCTCCGATCAGAGACTTCAGGTGCTTGACCCCGCGAAGAGTCGGAGAGTCGGGAAACAGACCGATGCGCTCCTCCACCAGCGTGACGGATTTGACTTCGACGTAGCACCTGCCGGGCGGCCCTTGAAATAGAAGATCGAGCCTGCTGTCGCCCAGAGTGGCTTCCCGCGTGATGTATGGGTACTCCGCGAACTGGGGCAGCGCGCCGGATGCCGCCGCCTCGGCGACGAGGGCGTTGGGTAGGCGGGCGTCGGCGGAAACCCGCACGCCATCGGCCTCGACCAAGGCCAGGTCGAACCGCGTCTTGCGATGCCCGCCGGGGACCGGCTTCACCCACACGCGGGCGTTGGGGGTGAACAGCTCTCTCATCCGCCCGGAGTTGGCTACGTGGACGCCGTGCTCCTCACCGTCGACCGACACCAGCGCCAGAAAACGGTTCAGCCGGGCAACGAAACGTCCCTCCACCAAGTCGCCGCCAAGGTCCAACCGACAACTCCAACCGGCTGATCGCTTGCGCCGGGCGAGTGTAATGGTAACAATGGATGGACATGAGGGGCAATGAGGCCGCCGGGCCCGCCGGGTCTATTAACGGCGGCGTTGGGATGGAATGAGCGCATTCGTCGAGAGGATACAGCGCGCCTGCGAGAGCAGCGGTAGCCTGGTATGCGTGGGCTTGGACCCGGACCCGGCCCGGATGCCGGTCCCGGACGTTCTCGCCTTCAACCGGGCCATTATCGACGCCACGGCGGGCCTGGTCTGCGCCTACAAGCCCAATCTGGCCTTTTACGAGGCTTTTGGTCCAGCAGGGCTGCGGGCTTTGGAGGGCACGGTGCGGCACATCCGCTCGGCCAGCCCAGGCTCGCTGGTGATCGGGGACGCCAAGCGGGGCGACATCGGCCCGTCGGCCCAAGCCTACGCCAAGGCGATGTTCGGAGTTTGGGGGTTCGACGCGGTCACGGTGAACGCTTGGGGGGGCCGCGACTCGGTCGCTCCTTTCCTGCAAGACGAGGACAAAGGCGTGTTCGTGTGGGCCCGCGGCTCCAACCCCGGCTCCGCCGATTTTCAGGACCTGGAAACCGGCGGCGGCCCGCTGTACCGGCGGATGGCATCGACCTGCTCGAACTGGAACGAAAAGGGAAACGTCGGGCTGGTGGTCGGCGCAACTGTCCCCGAACAGCTAGCCATAGTCCGCGCCGAATGCCCGGAAATGCCGTTGCTGATTCCGGGCGTGGGCGCACAGGGCGGCGACCTGGAGCAGGCGGTGAGGTTGGGGGCCGACGCCGCCGGACGGCTGGCGCTGATCAATTCCTCCCGTGGGATCATCTACGCCTCGGCGGGGAGTGATTTCGCCGAACGCGCGGCAGAGGAAGCGGGCAAGTTGAGGAACGCCATCAACGACATTCTGGACGAGGACGGCAAGGGATGGCGCTAGAGCTGCGGACCGGGGATGTCGTGCGAATGAAGAAGCCGCATCCCTGCGGCGGCTATCAATGGACGGTCACGCGGCTGGGCGCGGACATCGGGATGGTCTGCCAAGAGTGCGGCCGCTACGTCTTGATGCAACGTTCGCAACTGACCCGCCGCGTAAAGTCGATAACGCAACGGGAGGACGCGCCAAGCCCCCCATAGCCGTAGCGGGCTAGCCTTCCTCGGAGCCCACCAGCACCGGCTCTCCGGCGCCATTGTTCTCCCAGTCGCCCAACTCGGAGCGATAGCCGCGCATCTGGTCCGACATGAGCTGGGTGAAGTTGCGGACCGCCTGCCCGGCGAACTTGCCCTTCAGGGTGCAGATGCCGATCAGGGAACTCGGGAACAGATGGTCGAGCGGGACCATGCCGACCCTGGCGTGGTCCTCCGGGTGCACGGCGAAATCGCTGGCTACCGCGATGCCCATGCCGATCTCAACATAGCGCTTGATCGACTCGGTGTCGTCCAACGCCAGCACCACGTCTCCCGAAAGCCCGTTGCTCTTCAATGCTTGGTCGACCCGCTGCCGCAACAGGCTCTCCGGCCCCGGCAGGATCAGCGGCCAAGGAGCTATGTCTTCCAGGCTGATATGCCTGTGCTGCAACAGTTCGTGTCCCAGCGGCGTCATGAGCACCACGTTATATTGGAACAGCTCCCGGAATTCGAGGGAACTATCATCGGAGGGAGGCGGAGAGCAGAACGCCAGGTCTATCTCTCCCGAACGCACCAATTGGACCAGCGGATTGTACGAACGAGCCAGCAGACGGATGCGGACTTCGGGGTACTCGTTGCGGAACAACTGGATACCCTTGGGGATGTGATGGGTAACCAGGTCCGGGTATGCGCCGACAACGAACGAACCCCTCCGTTCAGCGTAGTCCATCTGCGTCTTGAGCGCGTCCACTGAGGTCACCACGGGTGTAACCAAGTCCAGCAGGGTCAGACCCTCGGAGGTGAGTTGGATGGGACGCTTGATCCTGTCGAACAACATGATACCGAACTCATCTTCCAACTTGCGAAGATGGGTGGTCACCGTGGGTTGGCCCAACTCCAACGTGCGGGCAGCCTTGGAGACGCTACGCAGCCGCGCTACGTGATAGAAACTTATCAACTCTCTAAGTTCCATTAAAATCGCCCCTGGAAACCACTTATCGTTCGATATGATATATCATATACTATCCCTTGACAAAATATCAGGGTCAATAAAAAATGGATTTGCTTCTTGAGCGGCTACGTTTAATATCCTCGGCGCCAGCCGCATCCTGTGGTTGGCGCCCATCAAGGGTCTGACATGCCGTATGTGATAACTGAACCCTGCATCGGGGTTAAAGACGCTACGTGCGTGGAAGTGTGCCCGGTTGACTGCATCAACACCACCGAGGAAGAGCAGCAGTATTACATCGACCCTGTCACCTGTATCGACTGCTCTTACTGCGAATCGGTGTGCCCGGTCACCGCGATCTTCGACGAGTTCCGCGTGCCGGGCAATATGCGCCAGTTCATCGCCATCAACCGGAACTTCTACAAGAAATAGGGAGCGCGCGTATGGCCTTGTTTCTTAGAGACGAAGAAGTAGGCCAGTGCGTCACGATGGAGGCGATGCTCGCCGCCATCGAGAACATGCAGCGGCGCTACGGGGAAGGCCAAGCCCAGAACCTCACCCGCCGCAAGATCATCGCCGACAGCGGGATGCTATCGGTGATGGGCGGGGGCCTCTTCTACGACGGCCTGCTGGGCGTGAAGACCTACACCGTGGTGCGCGGCTTCTATTCCTTCCAGGTGAGTCTGTACGACGCCGCCACCGGCAAGCTGCTGTGCTACACCCAAGCCAACCGGCTGGGACAACTCCGCACCGGCGCGACCACCGGCGTTGCGGTCAAGCACCTGGCCAACTCCGGGCCGGCGGCCATTGGCATAATCGGCACAGGAAACCAGGCTGCCACCCAGCTTCAAGCGGTCTCGATGGTGCGTGACGTGAGCAAAGTCACGGCCTTCAGCCGGACCGCCGAGCGCCGGGAAACCTTCGCCAAGTCCATGACAGACACGATGGGCGTCGAGGTTTCCGCCGCCGCCGACAACGAGCAGGCGGTTCGGGACAGCGACGTTGTTATCTGCATCGCCGCCACCGCCACGCCGGTGGTGCAGGGCGAGTGGCTGAAGGAAGGATGCACCGTCATCGGGGCGGGGCCCACGTCCTGGCGTTCCCAAGAGGTGGACGAGACCACAATCGCCAGGGCCGACAAGATGTTCGTCGACTCCATCGAGCAGGCCGCAATCGAAGCGGGCGACTTGGCCGCGGCGGTGGACAAGGGGCTGCTCCAGTGGAGCCAACTCTACGAACTGCGCCACGCCGTATGCGGAAGTATCGCGGGCCGCGACTCTCCCGGCCAGATAGTGTACGCAAAGCTGATGGGCACCGGCGTAGCGGATGTGGCCGCAGCCAAGCTGGCCTACGATTCGGCCAAAGCCCAAGGGCTGGGCACGGAGTTGGACTGGTAGGCTGCTCGCGTTGGTTCAGGTTGCCAGGTCAGGCGTAGCGGGCGCGCGGACGGTTACAGCAGTTCGCGGAACTGCTCGACGGTTAGACCGGCATCCTCAGCTATTTCGCCCATCGTGATTGCATTTACCGGGTTATGGCGTGGGATGAAGATAGTAGTGTCGCCGTTTCTCATGACTACATGGCTTCCTTGACGGATTACTTGGAACCCCGCTTTTTCAAGAGCCCGTACAGCTCTCAGGTGGTTAACGCCTGGAATCCGTGGCATCGGCGTTAAACGACTGCCTCCAAATCTGCTACTTCCACGTCGCGGAAAATAACTTTGACGTCGTATTCTTTAGCTGCCTCCACCTTTCTCTTTTGGATTTCCTCCCAGACCACTTCCAAGTATTCCCGGATTGCGTCCCGGATGTTTTCTAGGGCCTCGTCTTCGGTATCGCCCTGAGACCAGCATCCCGGCAGGCCAAGGCATCCGACGGCAAACCCCTCTTCCGACTCGTACAGGACTACTTTGTACTTCATGGCTTCTCCCGGAGTCTTGATTCAGCCTGTGGCCTACGACTCCGTCCAAGTCTAGGGATTGGGTACGGAACTGGACTGGTAGCGGGCGGGTTACAGCAGTTCGCGGAATTCCTCAATAGTTAGACCGGCGTCGCGGACGATACTTCCCATAGTACCTGGCTTAATTGGGTTATGGCGCGGGATGATGAGGGTGGTGATGCCATCGTCCATCATTACGCGCTTGCCTTGCCGCCTGATTCGGAACCCTGCTTTCTCGAGGGCCCGGATGGCGCGCACATGGTTGACGCCGGGGATGCGAGGCATGCGCTAGTAGTTCAACAACCTTGAATTGCTGGATATAGAGACTTCAGTTTGATGCGCGCATCCTCGGTGGTGAAGCGCCAGTTCACTTGTATCGTGTCCCGGTTGCGTCGGCCTTGCCAAGCGTTGACCTCGCGGCGCAGGATACTTTGGCTGGCCATACGCCGGTCCAGACATTGCCGGGCCAGCACCCCGATCTCAATCTCGGCCATGTTCAGCCAACTCCCATGTTTCGGCGTGTAGTGGACCTCCAGCCGTTCGGCGATGCGCCGCGCCTCGGCAGGCTCAAACGCCTCGTACAACGAGGCCGGATGGTGGGTGTTCAGGTTGTCCATCACCAGCACAATCCGGTCCTTGCCAGCATAGTCCTCATCCACCAGCTTCTTGATCTGCCGCGCCCAATCCACTTTCGTGCGGCGGTCCGTCACTTCGACCCGCCGCCATCCTGCCAAGGGCGCAAACAACATGAACCGGTTGCTCACGCCATTGCGCTCGTATTCGTAATCGTACACCGCCGCCGCGCCCGGCCCGGCCGGCCGCCCCACCCGGGTCTCCTTCACTTGCTGTTTGCTGGTCTCATCCAGGCACCCCAGCACTTCGTTGTCCCCGTAGGAGCGCTGGTAGACTTCCAGTACATCTTCCATCGCGCACACAAAGTCCGCGTTGCTTTCAGGCGGGATGCACCAGCACTCTTTCAGCCAGGGCTTGAGTTCGTTTTTTTAAGCGCCTGGCGCACCGTCTCGCCGCTGATGCTCTCCACTATCTCGCATTCGACCAGCTGGTCCGCCAACAACTTCAGCGTCCAACGCACGCGGCCTTCCGGCGGTTCCGCACAGGCCAACGCAATCAAGTGGGCTTCCCCGGCGCCATCCAGTTTCTTCTGACGGCGGCGCAGTTGCCGCTTACGGTTCAGCGCCGCCTCAATCCCTTCCTCCACACAACAACAGCGCACCCTTTCAACCGTCGCGCTGCTAATCTTGAGAACTCTGGCAATCTCTTCGTCCTTCAGGGACCCGTCTGCTTGCGCCTCATTGCTCAGCAGCAAGATGCGGGCATGGGTCTGCTTATACGCCGCCGCACGCCCGCGGGAAACCAACGCCTTCAGTTCCTGTTGCTCTTCGGTTGTCAGCTGGATACGGTATTTCTTGGCCGGCATGACGATTCTCCCTTGCTCCAATCCACTAATCCCTATGCTTGGGAGAATACATCCTTCATGCCTCATTTCAAAGCTGTTGGTCTACTAGGTTAGCGCCTCGACTTGTTCAGCTTCCGCGTCTTCGACTCCCTCTATGTCCACCTCGACGTCCGCGAAGGTGACATTGAGGATACCGTCTTCCTCAACGTCTTTCGCGATGTTCTCCTTCGTCATTATCCAAACTGCCTCCAGGTACTCCCGGATGGCAGACTGGATGTTTTCCAGTGCCTCTTCTTCGGTGTCACCTTCAGAGATACACCCTCGAAGCCCCGGGCAAAACACGGTGAATCCCTCCTCGGCCTCGTACAGGACAACTTTGAATTTCATGGCTGCTCCCGGCTTCCCAAGTAGGTGTCCATGTTAGCTTGCCGTCGCCCGCCGCTCAACCGGGTCTACGTCTGGCGCAGGTAGTCGCGGGTGGTGCCTACGGCGTAGTTGGCTTCCTCGGTGAGCAGGCTTTCGACCGCCGCGCGGGCCGTGTCCAGAGAGGTGAAGCAGGGTATCTGGCGCTCGACTGCGGCGCGGCGGATGTTGAACCCGTCCCTCAGCACTTCGCTGACCTCGGTAACGGTGTTGATCACGGCCCCGACGATCCCGTCGTTGATCACGTCCACCACGTTGGGGTGGCCTTCGCTCAACTTCTTGGTGATCATCGTCACCGGCAGACCCATGGCCTCGATCATGGCCGCCGTGCCCTCGGTGGCGTAGAGCCGGCAGCCGGCCCGGTCCAAGCCCTGAATCAACGACACTGCCTCGGCCTTGTGCTGGTCGGCGATGCTCAAGAGCACGCCGATGCCATGACGCAAGTTCAGCCGCGCCGCCAGCAGCGCCTTGGTCAACGCACCGGAGAAGTCCCAGTCTATCCCCATCACTTCGCCGGTGGACTTCATCTCCGGCCCCAAATGCCAGTCGACGCCGACCAGCTTGGCCATCGAGAACACCGGCGCCTTGACCCCAACGAGATCCTGCGTAGGCCAAAGCCCGCCCTCGTAGCCTTCCTCCGCCAGCGTGTGCCCCAGCATGATGCGGGTGGCGAGCCGGGCCACGGGGACGCCGGTGACTTTGGAGATAAAGGGGATGGTGCGGCTGCCCCTGGGGTTCACTTCCAGAACGTACACCGTCGTCGCCCCGTTGTCCTGGTGGGGTACTCGCGGGCTGCGGTAGGCCGCGCCGCCGTGGATCACGAACTGTACGTTCATCAGGCCGCGCACACCCAAGGCCAGGCCGATGCGGGTGGTGTAGTCGACGATGGTGGCGATTTCATCGTCGGTCAGGTTCAGCCCAGGGTAGATCGCCATGGAGTCGCCGCTGTGTACCCCGGCCCGCTCCACGTGCTCCATCACGCCGGGAATCAGCACACGCTCGCCGTCGCAAACGGCGTCCACCTCACACTCCTTGCCCTCCATGTAGCGGTCGATGAGCACTGGCTTGTCGGGCGACAGCTCGGTGGCGGCCGTGAGGTAGCGGATGAGCTCCGTGGCGTTCTGCACGATTTCCATGGCCCGTCCGCCGAGAACGTAGCTGGGCCGGACGACCGACGGGTAGCCGATGTTCTGCGCCACCTGCAACGCTTCGCTGACCGAGGTGACGGCCGCTCCGGGCGGCTGGGGGATCCCGAGGCGGGACAAGAAGTCTTCGAACTTGTGCCGGTCGGAGGCGATGTCGATGGCCTCCGCGCTGGAGCCCAGTATCGGCATTCCGGCCATGGACAGCGACTGGGACAGGTCTATCGCCGTCTGCCCGCCGAACTGGACCACCGACGCCGGCGGCTCCCCGTCGCCGGTCTCGTTGTCGATGATGTCCCGCACCGATTCTTCGTCCAGCGGCTCGAAGTAAAGCCGGTCGCTGGAGTCGAAGTCGGTGGATACCGTTTCCGGGTTGGAGTTGACCATGATGCTGCGAACGCCGGCGTCGGAAAGCGCCC
The DNA here is from genome assembly GCA_965197575.1 of Dehalococcoidia bacterium. Taxonomy (GTDB): domain Bacteria; phylum Chloroflexota; class Dehalococcoidia; order Lucifugimonadales; family UBA3495; genus VXOI01. The sequence continues at coordinate 1,372,793 of OZ240214.1, read as the reverse complement.
AGGCAGCGTGAACGCTGCAATAGTCGAACTCGATGCCCTGGCCGATGCGAATCGGGCCGCTGCCGATTACCAGGGCCTTTTCGCCTTCCAGGGGCTGCGCCTCGTTCTCTTCGTCATAGGTGCTGTAGTAGTAGGGGGTGGCGGCGTCGAACTCGGCGGCGCAGGTATCCACCGTCTTGTAGACGGGCCGGAGCCCCCATTGATGGCGAAGGTTTCGCACCTGTTCCGGGAGCATGTCGGCTAGGGTGCCCACCTGTGCGTCGGAGAAGCCCATGCGCTTCGATTGGTGGAGCAGGTCGGGGGTCATCTCCTCGGCCAGAAGCCGCCGCTCCATCTTTGCGATGCGCTCGAACGCGGCGAGAAACCAGGGGTCGAAGTACGTGCGCCTAACCAGATGGTCAGGAGTCAAGCCGCGCCGAAGGGCAGACATGATGGCCCACATACGCAGGTCGTTGGATTCCAGTGGCAAGGTAACGAACGCATCCAGCGGGGCGAGATCGGCAGGGTCATCGAAACGCCAGCGGGGGTCTTCCCACAGCAGCGTGCGCTCGCCCAGTTCCAGGGAGCGCACTCCCTTCTGTATCGCCGCCTCGAAGGAGCGGTCGATGGCCATGATCTCGCCGGTGGCCTTCATCTGGGTGGTGGTGCGGCGGTCGCCGTGGGGGAACTTGTCGAAGGGCCAGCGGGGAATCTTGACCACGCAGTAGTCCAGGGCCGGCTCGAACGCGGCCTTGGTGCGGCCGGTGACGGCGTTGGCGATTTCGTCCAGACGCTTGCCCACGGCAATTTTGGCCGCGACCCTGGCGATGGGATAGCCGGTGGCCTTGCTGGCCAGCGCCGAGCTGCGGCTGACCCTCGGGTTGACCTCGATAACGTAGTAAGGGCTGTCGGTTTGCCACTCCAGGCCGATGGCCTCGGCGATCTTTGGGTGGGGTTGCAGAGCAAACTGAACGTTGCAGCCGCCCTCGATCCCGAGACCGCGGATGATCTTCAGGCTGGCGGTGCGCAGCATCTGGTACTCTTTGTCGGTGAGCGTCTGGCTGGGGGCCACCACGATGCTGTCGCCGGTGTGGACGCCCATCGGGTCCAGGTTCTCCATGTTGCAGACGGTGATGCAGTTGTCCGCGCCGTCTCGCATCACCTCGTACTCGATTTCCTTCCAGCCCACGAGTGACCGCTCTAGGAGTATTTGCGAGATGGGGCTGGCGGCGAGACCTGATTGGGCGATGGCCTCGAACTCCTCGTCCGTGTTGGCGATGCCGCCGCCGCTGCCGCCCAGGGTGTAGGCGGGGCGGATGACCAAGGGCAGCCCCATGCGGACCGCCTGCTCCTTGGCCTGTTCCAAGGAGTTGACGGTGACGTTTTCCGGCTCAGGCTCGCCTATCTCGTGGAGGAAGCTGCGGAAGAACTCCCGGTCTTCCGAGCGGCGAATGGTGTCCAGCGGAGTGCCGAGGAGCCGGACGTCGTATTTTTCCAGGATTCCGGCGTCGGCCAACGCCACCGCCAGGTTGAGGCCGGTCTGGCCGCCCAGGGTGGGAAGAAGGCCATCGGGCCGCTCCCGCTGGATAACCCTTTCCAGGACCTCCACGGTGAGCGGCTCGATGTATACGTGGTCGGCGATGCCCTGGTCGGTCATGATGGTCGCCGGGTTGGAGTTGACCAAGACCGTTTCGACGCCCTCCTCGCGGAGAGCTTTGCACGCTTGGGTCCCGGCATAATCGAATTCGGCGGCCTGGCCGATCACGATGGGGCCGGAACCGATGACCAATACTTTGTTTGGCGGGTCCGCGATTATTCGCCTCCCGAGGGCGTTACACGATGGGCAGAACGCCGGGCAAGTCGACCATTTTTCTCGCCGATAGAGAGTTTAGGAGTTGGAAGATGAAAGACGAGAATAGCTTGCCGTCCCAGTCCGCCGCATCCGCGCCAGGCACCGCCTGTTCCGAGCGCGGGGGAACGCAGAGGTCCAATAGCCCGGCATCCATCGGCTCGATTTCGATCTTCCCCAAAGGAATCATATCCGGCCATGCTTCCTTCGGGTCGTATGCGCTGATCACGAAAGTCCAACGGCTCCCTATCTTCCCCTTAACGGGCCGGATGTTGTAAGCGTAGTCCTCACAAGAGTAACGGGCGACCTCCTCATCCAAGATCGAGGTCATTTGATCGAAGTCGACCGCTACCTCCAAATCCACCCCCCCTTCCAGCAGGTACATTGCAAATGAAGACATAAAAAATAATTCCTCCAAAGCGCTGTGCACGGGGAAAGAATCTGAGGCAATCTTGATTGCCATGTTCCGAAAGCTCTATTTCTTGGCTGGTATGCCCACCTCCATGCTCTGGATACCCCTTACGAGTCGAAGTTGTCCATCATTTGAGTGAACCGGTCGAACAGGTACTCGTTGTCCCGAGGACCGGGCGATGCTTCCGAGTGGTATTGTATGGTAAAGACGGGCAAGTCTTTGTGCGTAAGCCCTTCCACAGTTTCGTCATTTAAGTTGATGTGGGAGATTTCGAGTCCCGTCGGCAAGGAGTCGGCGCGGACCGCATAACCGTGGTTCTGGGCGGTTATGTAAATCCTCCCGTCGTTCAGGTCCTTCACCGGATGGTTGCCGCCCCGGTGGCCGAATTTCAGCTTGAACGTCTCCGCCCCCAAGGCCCGCGCCACTATCTGATGTCCTAGGCAGATCCCCATCACGGGCACCCGGCCCAAGAGCTTGCGGGCGTTGCCGACCACGTAGTCAAGCAACTGCGGGTCGCCCGGCCCCGGGGACAGCAATACGCCGGACGGCTCCAAGGCCAGCATTTCCTCCGCCGGAGTCGCCGCGGGGACGACGCTGACCCGGCAACCCCGTCGGCGCAACTCCCGCAGGATATTGTATTTAACCCCACAATCGGTTACTAGCACCCGGTACCGCATATCCGGGCCATTTTGGCGCCCTGGCTCCCAATCGTAGCCCGACTCGGTGCTGACGCCGCTCACGTAATCGAGGTCGTCATACAGTGGAGCCGAGGCCAGCAGTTCCAGCGCGGACTCGGTGGAGCCGGCGGTGATCGCCCCCATCATCACGCCGCGGGAGCGCAACCGGCGGGTAACAGCCCTGGTATCGACGCCGCTGATGCCCGGTACGCCCTGGCTTTCCAGGAACTGGTGCAGGGTGCGCTGGCTCGATCCGTGGCTGGGCTCTTCGCATTGTTCGCGGACAATCAGCCCGCCCACCTGGATTCGCCGTGACTCGTAGTCCAGCTCGTTGATGCCGTAGTTTCCCACCAGCGGATAGGTTAGGGTGACCAGTTGCCCGGCGTAAGACGGGTCGGTCAACACTTCTTGATAGCCGGTCATGTTCGTGTTGAAGACCACTTCGCCGACTGCGCCGGTATCCGCGCCAAATCCGTAGCCGCGATGCACCGACCCATCCTGCAACACCAGGCTGGCTCGTCGAGACATTGCCACGTCTTCTATCTCCTCATCACGTAGACGTAGCCGCAGGCGGGCTAGGAGGCCCGTAGCGGCCTTTTGGGTTCTGCCTGGAACACAGCTGGAAAATGGCCGGGGACCGCCTGAAACGGCTTCCACGGGGGCTACGAATGGGTCTCGTCTGGGTCTCGTCGATGCGGACTATGTCGGCCTGCATCACGGCAACGGCCTGGAGCATCCGCTGCAGTAGCTCATCCCGGCGCCGCAGGTCTTCTTCCATCGCCACGATTATGTCTGCGGCGTACTGCGGGAACTCTTCCAGATTCCTCATCCGTTGTTCCATGATTCTTCTCTAACCCTCCCGTCCAGCGCTGGAGGCGGCGCATATTTCCAGGGCGCGGTAGACCACGCGCCCACCCGATACGGTTGCCATCACCCGACCCTTCAACACGGAGCCGTCCAGGGGGGTGTTCTTGCCCTTCGATACGAACTGGCTCGCGTCCACCGTCCATTCCAGGTCGGGGTCGAACAACACGACGTCCGCGGCGGCGCCGGGCGCGAGGGAAGTTAGGCTGGCGTAGTCCTTACCGAGAACTCCGGCCGGGCCGGAGGTGAGACTGGCGACCATCCGGGGCAAGGACAGCCTGCCTTGGTGGACCAACTGCAAGGCCGATCCCAGAGCGGTTTCCAGCACGCTGATACCGAAGGCGGCGTCCTGATAGGTAACCTGTTTGCTGACGGTGTCGTGGGGTGCGTGGTCGGTAGCCACGCAATCAATGACGCCCTCGGCCAGCGCATCCACGAGCGCATCCGCGTCGGACTGCGCCCGGAGCGGCGGGTATACCTTGGTGGATGTCTCGTAGGCCAGCGCTCCCCCTGAGCCATTGGGTATCCCTCTGCCCCCCAACACCCACTGGTCGGTGATGGTCAAATGGTGAGGGCACACCTCGGCGGTTACCGAAAGACCCCGCTCTTTGGCCTGACGCACCAAGGGTACGCTTCCGGCAGCGCTCAGGTGGGCAACGTGGAGTTTGCCGCCGGTCAACTCGGCCAAGGAAATATCCCTGGCAATCATGGCTTCTTCGGCGGCGGCGGGGATGCCGGGCAGCCCCAAACGGGTGGCCACCGGCCCCTCGGCCATCACGCCGTCGCCGGACAGGCAGAGGTCCTGGCAGTGATTGATTACCGGCAGACCCAGGTCGGAACTGTAGGCGAGGGCCTGGCGCATGAGGTTCGAGTCGAACACCGGATCGCCGTCGTCGCTGAAAGCCACGGCCCCGGAGGCCGCCAATTCCTCCATGTCGGCCAACTCCCGGCCTCTGCGGCCGCGGGTGACGCAGCCGATGGGGAGCACCCGCACCGAGGCTTCGTTAGAGGCCCGGCGAAGGATGAACTCCACCACCGACGCCGAATCGATGGGCGGGTCGGTGTTGGGCATACAGCAGATCGTGGTGAAACCGCCACGCGCCGCCGCCCGTGAGCCGGTGGCGATGGTCTCCTTGTACTCGTAGCCGGGTTCCCTCAAGTGGCAGTGCAGGTCGATGAATCCGGGGCTGGCGACCAGTCCCGCAGCGTCTATCACATCGCATCCGTCGGGCACTCCGTCTATCGGGGCGGAACCACAAGCCAGAATTCCCTCGCCAGCGATCAGGATGTCGCCGGGCCGGTCCAAGCCACGGGCAGGATCGACGATTCGCGCCCCTCTTATCAGCAAATTTCCAGACACCGCGCTTTCCGCCGCCACTTGCCTATCTCCGGGGGCCCGTGCAAAGTTGGTAGAGCACGGCCATCCGCACAGCCACTCCGTTGGTGACCTGCTCTTCGATGGCCGAACTGCTGCCGTGGGCGATGCCGGAGCTGATCTCGATGCCCTCGTTCATCGGGCCTGGGTGCATCACCATCGCGCCGGGCTTGGCTTTGGCCAACCGGTCTTCCGTCACTTGCCAGCGCCGGATGTACTCGCGGACGCTGGGCAGGAAGCCGCCCTGTTGCCGCTCCGACTGCAATCGCAGGGCCATGATCACGTCGGCGTCCTGCGCGGCCTGGTCGAGGTCGGTCTCCACTTCGACCATCGGGCCCAGGCCGGAGTCCCCTTCGGCGTCCGGGTGGAAATCGTGAGGAATCAGGGTCGGTGGGCCGCTCAAGACGACTTTCGCCCCCATCCTGGCGAATCCCCAAATGTTGGAGCGGGCCACCCGGCTATGGAGCACGTCGCCGACGATGACCACTTTCAGCCCCCCGATGGTTCCTACCTTGCTTTGCACGGTGTACAGGTCCAGCAGCGCTTGGGTGGGATGAGCGTGCAGGCCGTCGCCGGCGTTGACGACGCTCACCCGGTCGAGGTTGCGGGCCAGAAAATTGGGCGCGCCCGAGTGGGGATGGCGCACCACCAGCGTGTCCACGCCCATCGCTTGCAACGTGAGGCCGGTGTTGAGCAGGGACTCCCCCTTTTCGGTGCTGCTGCCCGATGCGCTCATGTTGATTACGTCGGCGCTGAGCACCTTGCCCGCCTCCTCGAAGGAGATGCGGGTGCGGGTGCTGGACTCGTAGAACAGGGTCACGACCACCTTGCCCCGGAGGGCGGGCACCTTCTTGATGTCGCGGCGCAGCACCTCGGCCATGCCGCGGGTCGACTCCAGGATAGCCGCCAGCTCTTCCCGCGAATAATCGTCCAAGTCCAGCACGTGCTGGCGCGGCGGCAGGCCCTCCGGTTGGGCCATGCCGCCGTCGAGGGGAGCCGTCTCGATGGGCTTGGTGGTCGTCATCTGCCCCTGTCCTTACTCCCCGCCGTCATCCGTAAGAGTCGGAAGCCCCAAGACTCGCTTGGTCAGGACCACCTCGTCGACGTCATCGCTTTCCACCAAGCGCACCTTTACCAGTTCGTCCCAAGCGGTCGGGACGTTGCGTCCCACGTAGTCGGCCCGTATGGGCAACTCCCGGTGGCCCCGGTCGAGCAGTATCGCCAACTGCACCTGCCGGGGCCGCCCGAAGTCGTTGAGGGCGTCGAGGGCCGCTCGTACCGTGCGCCCCGTGAATAGCACATCATCCACCAAGACTACCCTCTTGCCGTCGATTCCGAAGGGCATCTCGGTGGGCCGCACCAACGGTTGGGCCCGCTCCTGCAAGTCGTCCCGATAGAGGTTGATGTCCAGCGAGGCCACCGGGACCGCCGCGCCCTCGAATTCGCCCGCGAGGGAGGCCAGCCGGTGCGCCAGATATACGCCGCGGGTGTGAATGCCGACCAGCAGCACATCGTCGACGCCCCGGTTGCGCTCCAGGATCTCGTGGGCGATACGGGACAGCGCACGGCTGATGCCACTTTCGTCCATGATCTGCCGTTCGTCCATTTTACGAACTTGCCGCTCCCCGGGCGCAATAAAAACCCTTGCCTGAAAGGTGGCAAGGGTTTGCTGTTCCGTACCGCAACGGTAGGGCCTGTTGGCGAGTGCGGGACATTCCACTTTGCCAGCCTCTCTGGACTGCCTTAAAAGTGTGTCCGTCATTATATTCGTTTGTGAGTTTATCCTATCAGAATCTACGGCAATTGTCAGGCAGTGTCCGTATATCTATATCCGGGTCCGCCGGCTTCAGGGGGTAGTCGAAGGTGTGCTATCTTCCAAAGCGCTGTGCTCCAACCAGTCCTCCGCAGTGCCTCCCTCAGCGAGCCACCGCGCCAGCCCTTCTCTTAGCTCGGCCCGTCCTTCGGCCCGCATCTGGTCTCGGAATTCCTTCTCGTGTCTCAGACGTTCGGCCCGGTCCTTTTTCCATTGTTCAAATGCCCAGAACATTACTCGGCCCCCTGCTTCGACCGATAAAGCCACGACTGGATACGTCACCGCCCCCAGGTCGACGAGTGACGCGACCAATTCCGGTTTGTCCCAACACTCCCAGTGCCCCGACGTCCAGCGACACAGCAGCCACGTGGCGACCAAGATACCGAAGGGCGCCGCAATCGCATGAAAGCGGAACCACCGGCTACTCCACCAATCCCCCAACTATTATATCTGATACTGTGGAAGCTACGCTGTAACGCGCTTGCGGCGGTTGTTCAGGTAGTCCACCAGCACGAACTCACCAAGGTTGGCGGCGCTGGTGTAGAAGGCCCGGCCCCGGTTGATGCGGGTCATCCGGTCCACGAAGTTCACCAGTTGATAGTTGTTCTCCAACATGAAGGTGTTGATCAGGATGTCCTCCTGGGTGCAACGGCGCACTTCCTTCAACGTTTCCTGTTCTGTGCGGTAGCTGGGCGGGTAGCTGAAGAAAGCCCGGTCGCCCTCCAGGTGAGCGGTGGGCTCGCCGTCGGTGATCACGAGAATCTGCCGGGTGCCGCCCTTTTCCTTGGACAGCAATTTCCGGGAGAGCATCAGGGCGTGATGCAGGTTGGTGCCGGAAACCCAGGCGTTCCAACTGACCTTGGCCAGGTCTTCCTCTTTGATCTCGCGGGCGTAGTCGGAGAAGCCGACGATGTGGAGGGAATCCCTGGGATATTGAGAGCGGATCAGGGCCAATAGCGCCAGCGTAACCTTCTTGGCGGCCTGGAAATTGTTGAACAGGCCCATCGAGCGGCTCTGGTCGAGCAACACCACCGTGGCGGCCTTGGTCATGTGCTCGGTGCGATGCACCTCAAAGTCCAGCGGGCTCAACCGGACGGGCACCTCCGGGCCTCCCCGCAAGACGGCGTTCTTGACCGTGGTCTGGAGGTCCACCTGGAAGGGGTCGCCGAACTCGTAGAGCTTGGTTTCTCCCAGAAGGTCGCCGTTGCTGCCCCGAGTATCGAGTTGATGGCTGCCGAGCCGGTCCTTCTTGAGATGGGCGAACACTTCTTTCAGCGCTTTCTGGCCGATGCGGCGAATACCGCGGGCGGTCAGCTCCATCCGGTCGTCCGTCGTGATGTACCCGGCCTCTTCCAGCAGCTTCCGCAGGCGGTCGAGTTCCTCCCAAGCGCGGCGGGCCTCCTCGCCCAGCAGTTCAGCCAGCTTGTCGGGATCGATGTCCCGCAGGTCGCCGGTGCGCATGGCGTCCTGGAGAGCAGCCTCCAACTGGTCCATTTGCTGGAGTTCGCGCATCATCTCCATCGCCTGCTCCATGGTCAGGCTGTCGTCGCCCAAGAAGGGGTACTGGCGGCGCAACTCGTCCATGGGCATTAGCTGTTCCATCAGGTTGGCGAACTGGGCCATCTGCTGGCGGGTCTCCGGGTCCAGCGCCTGCATCATGGCTTCTTCCATCTCGCGGCGGGCCTCGGGCGACATGCTGTCCAGCATTGACTGCATCTGGGCCAACTGTTGCTGGAGCATTTCCATCAGCTCATCGAAGGACTGGGGCGGGTTGGGGCCGAACATGGAGCCCCACTGTTGCATGAACCCGTCGAAGTCGGGCTCGCGTCCGGCCAGCTTGTCGCGCATCATCTGGTTAAGCTGGCGCATCATCTCGCGGGTGGCGGCCATGTCCTCCGGGCTCATGTTCTGGATTTGCTGTTGCATCTGTTGCGAGATGTTCTGGGCCATCTGGCTCTTCAGCATATCCAGCAGTTCCTGGAATTTCTGCTGGGCCTCCGGGTCCATGAAGTCGTACTCCATGAGTTCCTTGAGCTGGCTGCCGACCCCGTCCGGCAGGTTGTCCAAACGCTCCAGGTTGCGATTGGCCCGCTGTTCCAGCAGGTCGAGCAGCGCCTGTTGCTGGGGCCGATCCTCTTCGGAGGCTTCCCCGACCTGTTGCCGCGCCTCCTCGACCCGCCGCTGAATTCCCTCGCGCTCGGTTCGGATTATGTCGTCCAGGCGTTCCTGCAAGTCGTCCAGCACCGAGTCCATGTTGTGTTGCTGCATCTGCTGGCGGCGCTGGTTCTTCAACCGCTCCATCAAGTCCCGTAGGCCGGGCAACTGCTGGCCGTCTCGGTTCTGCATACCCTGTCGGAAGAGGTCCCGGAGCGCCTGCATGATGTCGCCCTGATTGAGCACGTCGTCCGACAGCAGGTCCATCAACTCATCGGCGTCGACGTCGAAGATGCTTTGGGTGCCGTCCCATCGGGAGTAATGGTAAGTGCGGTAGAGCATCTCGCCTCCCCGGCCCGCGGCCACTATCGCGCAATAATAACATGGATACACAGGATAGGCAGGATTTGATTATTCGCTTCGCCTGGAAACCAGTCGATAGGAGATTGCCCTGCCTCCAGTCCATCCTGTATATCATGTACATCCATGCCTCAGACGCCGCCCGTGCTATAATCGGCAACCCAGGCTAGGGAGTGACGGCCCGAATGTTGAACCCGTATAAAGTGCTGGACCTGACCGGCGGCCACGGCGATTTCGCCAGCATGGTCTTGGGCGACATGGGCGCCGCCGTAATCAAGGTGGAGCCGCCCGGAGGGTCCGGCGGCCGCCGGACCCCGCCTTTCATCGAATCCGCCCCAGGACCCGAACGAAGCCTTCATTTCTTCTGCTTCAACCGAAACAAGCAGGGCATCACCCTGGACCTGTCGGGAGCGGCGGGCCGGCGGGCGTTGTCGGAGTTGGTCGAGCAGGTCGATTTCCTGTTTGAATCAGCCCAACCCGCCGCGCTGGATTCCTTGGGCATGGGATTCGATGTCCTCAAGACAATCAACCCTCGCCTGGTCCACGTAGCCATTTCACCTTGGGGGTGGGACGGCCCGTACAGCGGAATGGCGGCCAGCGACCTGACCATAGCGGCGATGGGCGGCCCGATGAGCCTGCAAGGCGACCCCGGCCGCGCTCCGGTCCGCCTCTCCGTGCCGCAGGTCTGGCTGCACGCCGGGGCGGAAGCCGCCACCGCCGCCCTGATTGCTCACGCCCTGATGATCAACACGGGCGAGGGGCAGTTCGTCGACGTTTCCGCCCAAGCCGCCATGACGGCGACCATGCTCCAGGGCATCGGAGCCTACGAGGTCCAAGGCTACGACTACGACCGGGGGGGCTCGGCCCTTCAGTTGGGCGGCGCGACCGTACCCATCGTTTTCGAATGCGCCGACGGCTACGTCGTGCTGATCCCCAGCGGCCCCACCCTATTCGGGATGGTGCCGTGGTTCGTCGCAGAAGGGGTCGTACCAGCGGAGTGGCTGGAAAACGAGGACTGGCCCACCTACCATTTCCGGCTGCTGCAACAACAGCCGATCACCTACAGCCTGGACGAGGTGCTGGACGCCATCCGGCGCTACGTCGCCCGCTACCCCAAGCAGGAATTGCTGGACCGGGGGCTGCGGGATGGCGTCACGATTGCGCCAGTGAGCGACATGGAGGACCTGGCCCGTTTCCGGCACCTGGACGAGCGGGGCTACTGGCTCGAAGCCCCGTTGCCCGACGGGCGGACGGTCAAGGCGCCGGGGTTCGTGGCCAAGATGTCCCGGACTCCGATGACGGTCCGGGGGTGGGCGCCGCGGCTGGGCGAGCACAACCAGGAAGTGCTGGGCGGGCTGCTGGGTCTCAGCCAATCGGAAATCGCGATGGCGGCCGGAGCTTAGGAGGGCTGGCATGGCCAAGAATTTGCCGTTCGAGGGCGTCAAGGTCGCCGATTTTTCTTGGGTTGTGGTCGGTCCCAACACCACCCGGTACTTGGCCGACCACGGCGCGGAGGTGGTGAGAGTCGAGACCGCCGCGCCCCTCGACATTCTGCGCACCGTGGGGCCCTTCAAAGACGGCGTCGCGGGCCCCGACCGCACCCAGTTCTACGCGGAGTTCAACGCCTCCAAGCTGGGACTATCGCTGGACTTGAAGGCCGACGGTGGACTCGACATCGCCAAGCGTCTCCTGTCTTGGGCCGACGTTTACGTCGAGAGCTTCACCCCCGGCACCATGGATGGGTTGGGCATCGGGTACGAGACGGCGCGAGCGCTAAACCCGTCCATCATCATGGCCAGCACCTGCCTGATGGGGCAGACCGGCCCAGCGGCCCCCTTCGGCGGCTACGGCTTCCACGCTGGGGCCATCGCCGGGTACTACGAGATCACCGGCTGGCCCGACCTCCCTCCCGATGGGCCGTGGACGGCCTACACCGACGCGGTATCGCCCAGAATCCTGGCAACCACCATCATGGCGGCCCTGGACCACCGGCGGCGGACCGGCGAGGGTCAGCACATCGACGCTTCCCAGTTGGAGATGTCGTTGCATTACCTGAGCCCGCAGATCGTCGATTACGCGGTCAACGGCCGGAACGTCACGCGCCGCGGCAACCGCTCCGAGTACGCCGCGCCCCAAGGCGCCTATCCCTGCGCCGGAAACGACCAGTGGTGCGCCATAGCCGTGGAGACGGACGAGCATTGGGTTGGTCTAGGGCGGGCGATGGGAAATCCGGCGTGGGCTGGCGACCCTCGCTTCGCCACCGCCGAGGGTCGGCTGGAACACCACGACGAGATCGACGGCAACGTCAGCCAGTGGACCGGCGACAAATCTCCGCAAGCGGTAATGGAATTGCTGCTGGCCCAAGTCGTTCCGGCAGGGGTAGTGCAGCGCAGCAGCGACCTGCTCCGGGACCCGCAGTTGGCCCACCGCGGCTTCTACCGCTACTTGGAGCATCAGGAGATGGGCCGGGTGCCCTACGGCGGACATCAGTTCCGCATCCGGGGCTACGACAGCGGCCCGCGCGGCCCCGGGCCGGTGTTGGGCCAGCACACCGAACACGTCATGCGCGACATACTGGGCATGGGCGACGAGGAAGTCATCGACGCCGTGGTGTCGGGCGCCGTAGGCTAGATCACCTTCGCGCCCAACACCCGTTGCAGGTGGGAGAGGGCCCAACGATGGGCTTCGGGGTCGGGGCCGGAAACGCAGTCGGAATACACTTCCACCGGGTAGTCCCGGTTCCGGGCGTCGGAAGTCGTGTGCAGCACGCAAATATTGGTGGCGACGCCGCAGATAACCAGCTTCTCCGGCTCCAGTTGCACCAGCCGGTCGGCCAGATCGGTGTTGAAGAACCCGCTGTACCGCTTCTTCGGGATCACGTTGCCGCCTGTCACGAACTCCGACAACTCAGGGACCACCTCGGTCTCTTCGGTGCCCATCACGCAATGTACCGGGAACACTTGGAACTCCAGATCGTCGGGGTCGTGGTGGTCGGACACAAAAAGGATGTCCGCCCCCGCCTCCAACTCCTGCGAGACCAGGCGATGCACGTTGGGGATGATCTCCCGCGACTCAGCGTGGTAAAGGTTGTAGCCCGGCTCCAAGAACCCCTTGAGCATATCCACCACCAGAACGACGTTGCTCATAGCCTCCTCCCGCGCTGTTCTGAATTGCCGCTGGATTCCGGCAAAGTATGCCGCAACCGCCCCTATCGCCCAAGGGCGGGCGTGGGCGATGGCTACTCCTACGGTTCGGCACCTGGGTCGAATGGCCGCCCGTCCACCAGCACCTGCTTGATAATCGCGTTGCCGTCGGCAGCGAGTTTCACCACTACTTTCACGTCCTGCGCCCCTTCTATGATGCGGCCGGTTCCTTCTGGGATGAAGAACGTGCCGATGCCGAAGTCGAGATGCCCCTTGCGGTCAACCCGGCCCTTGATGAACACCTCGCTAGTGTCGGGCCGGTCGTAGGGGTATCTCCGGGCTTCCCAAACCTCTGGCCCCTCGGCAAGCACTACGTAGGCCGTTTCTCCTACAGGATGATCTTGCAGGAACGGCGGCAGGTCGGCGATTTCGTAGTCGAGGATGGCGTAGTCGCCCTGGAGCAGAGAGCGCGGGTCTACTGGGACCGTTTGCAGCACCACCTCGGCCCCGGAGCGAAGGGCGGTTTCCTTGACCGATATAAAGCTAATCAGGAAGACCAGTTGCCCGGCAACCACAATCCAGAAGGCGATGCTGGCCCAAGGTTTCATCGCTCGCCTTCCCCGGCCCGCATTGCGTCCAGCATCTTCCGGCGGCCCCGCTCCAGCAGGAACCCGCCGGCCAGCAGTATCACTCCTGCGCCCACGAACACCAGCGAGCGGTCAAAGAGGCTTGGCGAGTATTCAAAGTATCGGGAGATTACAAACAGGGCAATCAGCCCCAGCGACAGGTTGACCCGGCCCTCGCGCTCTTGCAGGTAGCCGGAAATCATCAGCCCCAGCACCGACAGCGCGAACAGGGCGTTGAACACGACGGTGTAGAGAGCATCCCACTCAACAGGAACCCGGACTGCGACATGAGAAGCCGCCAGCAGCAACACTATTACCACAAGTTCGGCGGATTCCACCGGAGATTCCAACGGCGACAGACCACCCCGACGGATGCGTAGCCACTCCGTTGCCCCCAGCAGCGCGACGGAGATGGCGGCCGCCCCGTAAGTCAGGCTCCAGTAGCGGTATTCCAGGCCATCGACTCCGCCCCCGTTTTCGTGAAGCTCGTGAAATGTCAGCACGTAAAGCGCTCCGAAGACCGTGAGTAGCCCGATGGCGCGGAAAAGTCCGCCCATCGGCTCCCACTCGTCGAACGGTTCCTTGGCCCGGCCAATGGCGTAGAGCAACGCCCCCAAGGGGAGATAGGCAGCGGTGATCCAAAGGAAGGCTTCTTCGTCCGAAACCTGTCCCAGCCAGTGCGCCTGCCGGAATCCGGCGGCGACCAGGAACAGGACTATGGCCAGAAACGTCACTGGCCGTGAGCGTGTAGCGTAGGCTAGGGGGAGCACGCCCAAGAACCAGAAGAGGGTCAGGTTGGGATGGTGCACCGGGATGTGGTAGACCTGGCCTACGAGATGCACCCCGGCCCCGAAGATGATGCAGCCCAGCAGGACCAACGCCACGCCCACGCCTACGTAGCCCGCGCGCTGCCATAGGTAGTAGCCCGCGCCGTAGGACAGAGCTACCCCGGCCACCAACACCGCCAACCTTACGGACTTGGGGATGTCATCCCAGTTGGCGGCGAAAAAGGTGATGATGCCCAGCCCGACCAGCACTGCCCCCAGAATGGACAGCCCCACAACGAGGGCCTGACGTTTGCGAGCGGCAGCTCCGGGCAGGGAGTCCGCCGCCGGGTAGCGGGCCAGAATTGCCTGCCCCTGCTCGGCTGTAATCGTCCCGGCCTGCTCCCAAGCCTCCACTTCCCGCCGCAGTCGCAGCAGAAACCGCTCGTCAGAGTCTCCGAAAGGGTTCATAGGCCAGTCTTCAAGCCGGAGTCAACAACAGTCATAGAACCATTCTAACTCAGGAATCGAGGACGCGAAAACCTCCGCTGCCTAATTTCGACGGCGGGAGTTCCAAGAAAGCGCGGAAAGGCCGGGCTAGTCGGCGGCGGCCGGCTCGGGAGTGGCGAAGCGGGCATCGTCGGCCAGCATCTCGGAGAGGCCAACTGCCTCGAAGCAGTCCTGAAGACTGGTCATGTTCTCCAGCAGGTGGGCCGTGGTGCCCTTGTCCCTGAGCTCGCCTAGCACGTGCTTCACCGCTTGCACCGCCGAGAGCAAGGCGCTGGCCGGGAAGATCACGATCTTGAAGCCCAGGCGCTCAAGTTCCTCGGCGGGGAGCAGCGGCGACTTGCCGGTCTCGACGTAGTTGTAAAGCAAGGGGACGTCCAATTCCCGGCCCGCGCGCTCCACTTCTTCGGGCGTCCGCAGCGCCTCCACAAACAGCACGTCGGCCCCAGCCTTGACGTACTCCTCGCAGCGGCGCATGGAATCGTCCCAGCCGGTGACGGCCAGGGCGTCGGTGCGCACGATGATGGTGAAGTCGTCGTCGGTGCGGGCATCCACGGCGGCGTGGATCTTCTGCACCATGTCGTCCACGGGTATGACCCGCTTGTCGTCCAAGTGGCCGCAGCGTTTCGGGAAGTCCTGGTCCTCGAGGTGGAGGGCGGCCACCCCGCTTCGCTCGTATTGGCGCACGGTGCGACGAACGTTCAACACTCCACCGTAACCAGTGTCGGCGTCGGCGATCACCGGCACCTCCACGGTGCTGGCAATGGCGCCGGCGTTGTCCAGCATCTCGGTCATGGTGGCCAAGGCCAGGTCGGGGTAGCCGAGCCGGGCGACCGAGGTGCCCGCGCCGGTCATGTAGACCGCAGGAAATCCGGCGGTCTCGATCAGCTTGGCGGTGACGCAATCGTAAGCCCCGGGCGCCATGATGATGCCCGGCTCGTTAAGCAACTGACGGAACTTGGTGGTGGCGCGCATGGTCTCCTCGCTGAAAGTGGTTGCAGAGATTATATCAACGCATCTATATTTCATTTCAAGTAAGATTTCATTTAGGCAAAGGTTGCTGGTGCATCCTTGGCGACCAACCAGAGAGCAGCACTAAATCGAAGACAGGAGCCGACCGATGAGGAACGGATTTAAGGTTTACGACTCGGACACCCACGTCACTGCTTCGGCGGAGGGGCTTGAGCTCTATTTGGCATCGTCGGTCAAGAACATGCTGCCGGCGTTGGAACGCTACCGGGTGCCCATCAAGACGACATCAGCCAGCGCCAGCTTGGAGCCGCCGTACTCCCACCGCTATGTCTTCGGTGGATTCGGAGGCGGTTGGGGGCAGGACGCCCCTCGCACCCTGGGCGAAGCCGCTCCGCCGGCCGACGCAGAGCGCCGACGGCAGAAATTCATGGGTAGCAGGCTCCCTATCTTCGACGGTGAATGGGTTGCGGAAAGCCGTCTCAAGGATATGGACGAAGAGGGCGTGGACGTGCAACTCCTGGTTCCCGGAGTGCCCCGCGGCCATGAAGATCCGGCGATGGACGCGGAGTTCATCCGGGCGAACCACCGGTTCCTCAACGACTTCTGTGCGTCATCTCCCCACCGTCTCAAGGCCCTTCTGACCCTGGACGCCCGGTTCATAGAGGACTCGGTGCAGGAGATCAAGACTTGGGGGAGCAGCCGTTGGGCGGTGGGCATATGGCTCCACCTGCCCCTCGACTTCCCCTTTGACCATCCTTCCTTAAACCCGGTCTGGGGAGCGGTGGAAGAAGAGGGATTGTGCGTGGTCCATCACTCGTTTTCCGGTGGATATCCCGGGTACAGGGACCTCTGGCAGAGCCCATTCCTGGGCCGCTCTGCCTCGCACCCTTGGGGCGCGATGCGAGCGGTGGCCTCTTTCATGGGATCGGGCATCATGGACCGCTACCCCTCTATCAAGTTCTCCATTTTGGAGTCTGGATTCGGTTGGCTGCCGTTCTGGGCCGCCCGTACGCAGGACCAAATGGAATATATGGGGTACGTTCCCGAGCTGAAGCACACCATGGCCGAGTACCTGACCGGGGGCCGGTTTTTTGCTTCCATAGTGCTTCATGAGGGCCCGGATATGGTCAAGATGGTGTCCGAGCTGATGGGCAGCCACCTGCTGATGTACAGCTCCGACTACCCCCATGCGGAGACCCGCTTCCCCGACTCGGTGGACCTGGTGTTGAATTGGGAAGCCTTGAACCAAGACCTGCTACAGAAAATCTTGTGGGACAATGCCGTCAAGTGCTTTGGAGAGCCCTAGTCGGCATGTCGTAAAGCAGGCCACACGTTGCCGGAGGTAGACCGCTGGCCTGCCATCGGATTGCCTGTCCGGGATAGGCGGAGCTTCACCAACCCGGGGGCGGCGACCAATGCCAGCACTGCGGCGATCTCGCCATGGGGTTGCGAGGACACCGGGGAATAGATCAGGCGATCATGCCGCCGTCGATGGTGAGCACTTGGCCGGTGATGTAGCTTGCGCCCTCGCTGCAAAGGAAGGCCACGGTTTCGGCCACCTCTTCGGGAGCGCCGAAGCGGCCCATGGGGATGCGGTCGAGGATATGTCGGCGGGTCTCCTCGGACAGCTCCTCCACCATGCCGGTGGTTATGTAGCCCGGCGCCAGGGCGTTGACGGTCACGTTGCGGGAGGCGACTTCCCTCGCCACCGCCTTGGTGAAGCCGACCAGCCCGGCTTTGGCGGCGGCGTAGTTGGCTTGGCCGGGGTTGCCGGAAAGGCCGACCACCGACGACATGTTGATCACCCGTCCGTGGCGCTGCCGGATGAGGTGGGGCATAACGTAGCGGGTGCAGAGAAACGCGCCGCGAAGGTTCACGCTCAAGACCGAGTCGAAGTCCTCGGGCTTCATGCGCAACAGCAGCCGGTCGCGGTTGATGCCGGCGTTGTTGACCAGGATGTCGATGGAGCCCCATTGCTCGATGGTGCGCTTCACGGCGTGCTCGGCTTCGGTCTCGTCGGAAACGTCCCCGTCCACCGGTATCGCCGAGCCCCCGGAGTCGGCAATCGACTTGACGACCTTCGCAGCCGCGTCCGGGCTGCTGTGGTAGTTGACGGCGACTTTAACGCCGGCCCTGCTCAGGCGGCAGGCTATGGCAGCCCCAATGCCGCGAGAGGCGCCGGTGACCAGGGCTACCTGGCCTTCGAGGTCGATGCCGGAAACCGCCATTACTCCGCCTTGGCTGCCTTGGCCGACTGGTCCGCGTTAAGCACGGCCAGCTCGTTACGCATTGTGTCGAGCAGTCCCACCTGCACGTACCGGACGGCGATGCTCACCGCTCCGGCTACCCCGTCGGCTCGGCACGAGCCGTGACCGAGTATGACCGGGCCGTTCACGCCGAACAACGGGCCTCCACCCACGGCGCGGGGCCGGTTGGTGGTCTCCCACAGGTCCGCGGCGAGTTGGCGCACGGTCTCTTGGTCGAGGACTTTGGACAGGTTCTCCTGCAGGTAGGCGGCCAACGCGCCGCCCAAGCCCTCGGTGAACTTGATCAGGATGTTGCCGACAAATCCGTCGCACACGATCACGTTGGCCTTCTCGGTGAAGAAGTCCATCCCTTCCACGTTGCCCACGAAATTGAGGTGGCTTTCCTCGAAGAGTTGATAGCTCTCCTGGACTTGGCGGTTGCCTTTGGCCGCTTCCTCGCCGACGCTGAGCAGCCCGACGCTGGGGTTCTCGATGCCCATGTAGGTGCGGGCAAAGGCCACGCCCAGCGCGCCGAAGCTGAGCAGCAGGCCGGGGCGACAGTCCACGTTGCTGCCGATGTCGACCAGGACGGTGTTGGGCGCAAGCCCCAGAAAGGGCCCGCCCAAGCAGGGCCGTTCCAGCCCTTCCATCAGGCCCAACGCCAGCACGGCGCTGGCCATCGCCGCGCCAGTGGAGCCCATGGATACGACCACGTCGGCCTGGCCTTGTTTCACCAATTGGGTGGCGACGACCACCGACGCCTTCGGTTTGCTCCGCATTGCCCGGATTGGGTGCTCGTCGTCGCCGATCTTGCCCTCCGACGGCACGATGGTCACGGAGCGCCCGGAAAGGTCGTACTTGTCCACTTCCCTTTGCACGGCTGTGGGGTCGCCGACCAGGATCAGCTCGGCGTTCACCGAGGCCAAAGCCCGGATAGCCCCCTTAACGGTCTCCTCGGGCGCGAAGTCGCCGCCCATTGCATCGACGGCAACCCTGACGGCCCTCTCGGCTCCATTTTGTCCCATTCGACTCGGTCCTTCTTTCTGCCCAAAGCGGCGGCTTCGACCCGCGCCGGGGCAGGTCTTAGGAGTTGATCAACAAAGCCGTGCCCGATACCAATTCCTGGCTGGTGACGGAGTTGCGTACTCCGACGGTGAAGCTGCCATTCTTCGCCGCCCTTCCCCAGGACTCGACCCGGTCGCCCAGGTAGGCTGCTCCCTTGAACCGCACCCGGAGCGCCCCCTCTTCGAGCCAGCGGCGCCCGAGGGCTGCGGCCATCATCTGGTCTACGAAGGCCAACGTCAACATACCGTGGGCGATGATGCCCCCGAATTGGGTCGTCGCGGCAAACCCGGCGTCGAGGTGCAGCGGGTTGTCGTCGCCCGATGCCAGGGCGTAGGCCGCTAACTGCTCTTGGGTAATCGTCCGCGCCACCACCGGCAGTCCGCTGGCTTCCCGTTCGCTGGTTTTTGGATCGCTTCCGGCTGGCGGCGTTGGCTGGCGGCGCTGCCTAGGTTCCCCGGAGTTAGCGTCATCCGCGAGCATTATGGTGCTCTTCGCGGCCACCGCGCGCCGTCCGTCGGAGGCATGAAAGTCGCACGTAGCGGTGAGAAACTTCAGGCCCGCCCTCACTCGCGGCCGGTCCAGGCTGGCAGTCAACCGCAACTCTTGGCCGATTGCGACGGGGGCCAGGACCTCCGTTTCCTGGAGGCTGTGGACCGTGCCCGCAGGCAGGGCCAGTTCGCGCAACAGCAGGCCCACGGAGGCGGCCGCGAAATAGAGTGGAGGAGCTAACCCAGTCTCGGCGTAGGCGGGGAGGTCGTTGCTGACGGCCTGAAGGTAAGCGGCCACTTGGCCTTCAGTCGCGTTGACCAGGCTCAGCTCTATGCTCAGGCCCGATTCCCCGATGGCTTTGGTCTCAATCAACAAAGCCAGCCCGCCTCCCAATCGCAACGCATCACCCCATTGGGCGAAGGCGTAATGAAGTACCAGACCGACGATTTCGCAGGGACGCCAGATTGGTAAGGGCGATTATACTCAGGACTTGCTGGCCCCGGCAACAACATCGGGCACGGCCAACAGCGGGTTCCGAACGCCGGCTACTCCGGGAACCCGAAAGCCTCGGCAGCCAAACCAACGATGTACTCCCCGATTGCCAGCGATGAAGTGGCCCCCGGCGAAGGCGCGTTGAGTACGTGGACCGCCTCGCGCCCACGGATGATGTTGAAGTCGTCGAGCAGAGTGCCGTCCTTGGCCACGGCTTGGGCCCGCACACCGGAACCGCCCGGCGCTAGATCTGCCTCCCGGACCTCCGGCAGCAGCTTTTGCAGGTCCCGGAGAAACACGCCCTTGCTGTAGGAACGGTGCAGTTCCCCCAGCCCGATCTTCCAGTTGCGACGGAGCATCCGCCAGAAGCCGCCGTAGGACACCGTGTCCCAGGTCTCGCCCAGGTCGAGGTCGCGTTTGCGGTAGCCCTCCCGGCTCATGGCCAGCACCGCGTTCGGGCCTGCCTCTACGCTGCCGTAAATGCCCTTGGTGTAATGCACACCCAGGAAGGGGAAGCGGGGGTCCGGGACCGGATAGATCAGCCCGGAAACGAGGTGGTGGCTTTCCGGGCGCAGGGTGTAATACTCGCCGCGGAAGGGGATGATTCTTACACCGGTTCGTTCGCCGGTCATCTCGGCGATCTTGTCGGAATACAACCCGGCGCAGTTGATGATGTGTTTGGCCCACACCTCGCCTTTGGGAGTCTCCAGCGACAGTGACCCGCTCGCCCGCTTGATGTCTTGGACGGGGGCTTCGGTGAAAATATCGCCCCCCGCCTGCTCGAACCGCGCGGCATAGGTCTGGGCGACCTTGGTATAGTCCACGATGCCGGTCTGGGGTGACCACAGGGCCTTGACTCCGGCGGCGTGGGGCTCGATTTCCTTTAGGCGCTCCGAGCCGATCATCTCCAGGCCGCTGACGCCGTTGGCGACCCCGCGCTCGTAGAGGGTTTCCAGCCGCCCCAACTCCAATTCGTCGGTAGCCACAATCACCTTGCCGCACTGCTCGTACTCGATCTCGTTATCCTCGCAGAACCGCAACAACTTCTCCACCCCGGCCACGCAGAACTGTGACTTGAACGAGCCGGGGCGGTAGTAGATTCCCGTGTGAATCACGCCGCTGTTGTGGCCGGTCTGGTGGGTGGCCAACTCGCGCTCTTTCTCCAGCACAGCCACGCGCCATCCGGGGACGCGGCTGGAAAGGTGCATGGCAGTGGAGAGTCCGATGATCCCCCCGCCGACTATGGCAATGTCGTATTCTTGAGACTCCACGTCGCACCCCCTGGGATTGTAGCCTAATTTAACCACAGAGAGCGCCGCAACCACAGAGGAAAAAGAAAAACTCTGTGCTCTCCGTGTTCTCTGTGGTTAAATAGCTTGGGTATGACCTTCGTCCCAGGAGGAGCAAATGCAGTTCGGAATATTCATGGAGTTCGGCAACCGGGCGGGTGTTACGGAGGCAAAGGCTTTTCAGGAAGGGTTCCGGCTGGTGGACAACGCTGAGGCGATGGGCCTGGACGGTGTCTGGCTCGCCGAACTGCACTTCAATCCAACGCGCTCGGTCCTGTCTTCGCCCATGATGGTGGCAAGCTCCATCGCCACCCGGACGGAGCGGCTCCGCATCGGGATGGCGGTCCACGTACTGCCGCTGAACAATCCCCTCCGCATCGCCGAAGAGGCTGCCACCGTCGACCACATCAGCGAGGGCCGGTTCGATTTTGGAGTCGGCCGCAGCGGGTTCGCCCGCTCTTACGACCTTTACGGCATCCCTTACGCCGAAAGCCGCGAACGCTTCCGGGAGGCGCTGGACATCATTTTGGAGTCGTGGAAGGGCGAGCCTTTCTCCCACGAAGGCAAATACTACACCTTCCACGACGCTACCGTTTCACCTACGCCCTTTCAGACTCCCCATCCGCCGATTCGCATTGCCGCCACCACCGCCGAGACCTTCCCGCGGCTGGGCAGCGAGGGATTCCCGATTTTCGTCGGCCTGCGGGGTATGGACATACCGGAGCTCAAGGCCAACCTCAAGGAATACCGGAAGGCATGGCACGAAGCCGGCCACTCCGGCGACGGTGACGTCTCGCTGCGTATTCCGGTATACGCCGGGGACACCGAGGAGGCAGCCATAGAGGAACCCTGGGACAGCATCAGCGCCTACTTCAGCCGCATGGGCTCCCTGTACCGCGAGTCGGCGGGGCAGGCGGGGATCGAGGCTACCGAACTCCGTCGGGGGCGGGCCGAAGCCCTGGCCGCCATGTCCTACGAGCAAATGCTGGAAACCAAGGTGGCTTTCGGCACCGGCGAGTCCCTGATCGACCGCTTCTCCCAACTGAAGGAAGAGTTGGGATTGGACGGCGTGGTAGCCGAGTTGAACGCCGGCGGTCTGATTCCCGAGGACCGAGTTACGCGCAGTCTGCGGGTGCTGACTGAACAGGTAATGCCCGCCCTCCGCTAGACCGGCTATTCTAGCCTCCACAGGTAAACCGCCCCGCCCATGATGGCAACGCGCAGGAGCGTTGGCAACCAGCGTTAAGGGAGTCCACTGTATGAAAGTAGCAGTCTTGGACGATTACCAGAGCGTCGCTAAGGACATGGCCGACTGGTCGCAGTTGCCCCCCGGCACGGAGGTCGTGTACTTCAACGACCACCTGACCAGCGAGGAGGCGCTGGCGGAGCGCCTCCGGGACTTCGACGTGGTGATGGGGATGCGGGAGCGCACGCCGTTCCAACGTTCTCTGCTGGAGCGTCTGCCCAACCTGCGGCTGCTGGTCACCACCGGAAGACGCAACGCCGCGTTCGACATGGAGGCGGCCACCGAGCTTGGGATCCCCGTATGCGGCACCGGCGGCGCTGGTGAAGGTCCCACCGAGCTGACCTGGGGTCTCATCCTGGGCATCGTCCGGCAGATACCACTGGAAGACCGGCTTTCCCGGCAGGGCAATTGGGGCACGACGGTTGGCACGGGGCTGAAGGGCAAGACCATCGGCCTGCTTGGCTTGGGCCATATCGGTTCCCTGGTGGCCCGGGTGGCCAATGCCTTCGAGATGAACGTCATCGCGTGGAGCCAGAACCTGACCGCTGAACGCGCCGCCGAGTGCCAAGCCACGCTGGTGGACAAGGACACGTTGTTCCGTGACTCCGACATCGTGTCGGTTCACGTGGTGCTGAGCCAGCGCACCCGGGGACTGGTCGCCGCCCGGGAGCTGGCCTTGATGAAGCCTACTGCGTATCTCATAAACATCTCCCGCGGCCCCATCGTCGACGAGGCCGCGCTGGTCGATGTGCTGCAACGCCGGGCCATCGCCGGCGCTGCCCTCGACACCTTCGACGTAGAACCGTTGCCCGACGGCCACCCGCTCCTCAAGCTGGACAACACCCTCATCTGTCCCCATCTCGGCTACGTCACCGACGACTCTTACCACGCCTTCTACGCAGACGTGGTGGAAAACATCCGTGCCTACGCCAGCGGCGAACCGGTAAGGCTGGTCAATGAAGAAGTGCTATCCGCGCCCCAATTCCGCGGCTACGGCTAGCCGGTCGGCGGCCGCCGCGACGATTGCTTTTAGAGGCAAAGACCATATAACGGCCAGGAGTTCAACGAGATGAAATCAGTCCGCATCCACGAGTTCGGCGGCTTGGACGTTCTTAACTGGGAGGACGCTCCCGAACCGGAGCCGCGGCCCCACCAAGTCCTGATCAAGGTCGATTCCGCCGGCGTGAACTACGCCGACCTCATGCGCCGGGCCGGTGGCTACCCGGGCCCGGACCTGCCGGCTTCCCTGGGGCTGGAGGCCGCCGGGACCGTCACTGAGGCCGGATCGGAGGTGACGGGCATCGCCGTCGGCCAGCGGGTGATGGCGATGGGGCCGGGCGGGCAGGCCGAATACGTGGCGGTCAACGCCAACTTCGTGTTCCCCTACCCGGAGACCGTCGACCCAGTGCAGGCCGGGGGTATGCCCATCGTGTTTCTGACCGCCTACCATCTGCTGAAGACCCGCGGGCAGTTGGAGCCGGGGCATACCGTCCTGGTGCAGGCCGGAGCCTCCGGCGTGGGCACGGTGGCCATCCAGTTGGCCAAAGCCTGGGGCGCCCGCGTCGTCGCCACCGCCTCGACCCAAGAGAAGCTGGACCTGTGCCGCTCCCTGGGGGCGGACGTGACCATCAACTACACCGAGCGGGACTTCGAAGAAGCCATCGGCGATGAGACCGGAGGCAACGGCGTGGAGCTAATCCTCGAATGCGTCGGCGGGCCGGTGCTGGAGAAGAGCGTCCGGTGCGTCGCCTCCTACGGTCGCCTCGTCATTTACGGCAACGCTTCAGGAACGCCCGCCAGTCTTCCTGCTGTGGACATATTTCCCGTCAACCGCACGGTGATCGGCTTCAGCATCGGTCGGTCGCCCCAGGGTACTCTGGACCACCAAGCGGCCATGGCCGAGATTTTCCCCATGCTGGCTGATGGCAGGGCCAGGCTGGTGGTGGACCAGGTCCTGCCCATGTCCGAGGTAGCAACCGCCCACCAACACCTGGCCAACCGCGGTACCAGGGGAAAGGTGATCCTAACGCCATAACCGGCGGCCGCGCCGCACCACTTGCCCGCCGGGTCAAGAGATTCGCCATAGAGAGGATATGCCATGTCCCGCGCTCGCGAACTTTTCCGGGAGGTATTGTCCCGGCCCACCTGTACCCTGGCGGCCAACATTTTCGACCCGCTGTCGGCGCGCATCGCCCACATGCTGGACTACGAGGTCTGCGTGCTTTCCGGGTCGGTGGGCAAGGTGGCCAACCTTGGCGTTCCTGACATCGTGCTTTCCAATATGTCCGACGTGGTGGACCACTGCCGCCGCATCACCCGCATCGCCGACGTCAGCCTGATGGTCGACGCTGAAGACGGTTTCGGCAACGCTGTAAACGTTGTCCGCACCGTGCGGGAGATGGAAGCGGCAGGCGTGGCGGGGATCGAAATCGAGGACAACTTCGTGCCCCGACGTTTCAACGTCGCCGACCCCGGGCTTGTCTCCACGGAAGAACAGGTGGGCAAGCTGGAAGCAGCGGTGGCTGCCCGTACCGATTCCACAACCGTAATCGTGGCCCGCTCCGCCGCACTGGGGTTGTGTCCGCTGGACGAGGCCCTGGAGCGGGTCCGGGCCTACTCCCAGACCGGTGCTGAAGCGCTGATGTTAACTGGGGTTAGCAGCCGCGAGCAAATCGAGGAGGCGCGCCAAGCCACCACACTGCCCCTCTGCGTCCTGAACCCGCCCGCCGACGCCCGCAACGACCAAGCCTTCCTCGATGCCAACATGCGAATCTTGATGCTGGGCAACCCCACCTACGCCATAGCCGTCAAAGCCATCTACGACAGCCTCAAACACCTGAAAGACGGCGGGGCGCTGGATGAGCTTGGCGACCGTCTGGCCGCCCCGGAACTACTGCGTCGGGTGAACCGCACGGAAGAGTTTGTGGCGTTGCAGGAGCGGTACTTGCGGGAATAGCGGATAGAGCGCTTATCTTTGTCAATTGTCAACTATTGAGGTGACGCTGTGCGGATACTCAGTCCCTTGTTAAGAGGAATTGGTCGAGGGCCGCGTTTGTCGCCACGGAAGCAAGCGGAAAAGAGATACCTAGACTTGGTTCGAGATATTCCGGAAGTCGTGGAGGTGCGGCTCGCGGATGACGACGAAGGACCGACAATATGGACGATAATCTCGGCAATTCCTTTTGATAATGTCCCTCGCGATCGCGTAATAGAGGCCCAGATCGATGTAATGAAGGACGCCAAATCTGCCCTGGGGTTCCGTCTGATTAACTTGGAAGAACTGGGTCACGAATTTCGGAACGACTACGTGTCCGGGATTGGCACGGTCTTATGGTCCCGGTAGGGGATGCCGACTCACGCCCAGCATATTCGCCAAGCGGAATGGAACGAAAGAGCTGTGAGAGTCTTGGCTCAAGCCGACTACTCTGAAGGCCGTCTTACTGACTGGGAGGTAACTGCTCTCTTTTATTCTGCACTCCATTACGTCGACGCGTTCCTGGACTTTACTGTCGGCCTACACCCGAGGAACCACAGGGCCAGAAATGAATTGGTTACTAGCAGAACCGCTATCGGCCTGTATTACTTGAGGCTTTACCACCGCAGTCTTGATGCACGCTATGACGTCGTATCAATCCCGTCACTCGAAGTGGACAGGATACACATGGACGATTTTAGCCCCATCAAGGACAACATGCGGGCCTTGCTCAACTTGTCTTAGCTACCCTCCCCGCAAAAAGTTGAGCACGTGCGAGGTGTACTCCTCGGGCTTTTCGTAGGGGACCCAATGGCCGCAGTTGTTCAGGAGGACCAGCCGGGAGTCGGCGATGTTGTTGAGGGCCGCTATGCCGATTTCGAAGACGCACATGCGGTCGTAGCGGCCCCAGATTACCAGGCTGGGGGCGGTAATGTTGGGCAAGTCTACGCCGTGGTCGTAGGGCACGCTCACCGACTTGGCGTCGGCCTCGATGTGGTCGGGATTGCCGGTGTAGTTCCCGCGGATGTAGTCCACCAGTTCGTCGGTGACCAGGTCATCGTCGTCGATGTGCGTCCGCAGGTAGCGGCGCACGTTTTCGCGCGTGGGGTCGTCCCGCACCTCGCGGGTCACCAGGCTGCCCTCGGAGGGGCGGTTGCCCATCAGGTAGAGGTCGCCACCGGTGCGGATGTGGCATGCGCCGAAGACCAGCTTGTTCACTCGCTCCGGCTCCTTCATAGCCAGCACCATCGCGCTCTGCCCGCCTTGGGAGTTGCCCAGCAGGTGGGCTTTGCCGATGCCCAGCGCGTCCATCAGCCCCAAGGCCGTACGGGCTTGCAGGTTGTGGAGCGGCTCTTCGTAGACCACCGGCCCGGTGCGGCCGAAGTTGGGCAGGTCCATGACGATGCAGCGAAAATGCTCGGCGAATGCCGGCAGCACCTTGTGAAAGGTTATCCAGCCGGTGGTGCCCGGCCCGTAGGAGTGGAGCATCACCAACGGGTAGCCGGAGCCCACGTCGTGGTAGTGGACGCTAATGCCGTCCACCTGCGCGGTTTTGCTGGTCGAGGCTTCCGTGAATTCTGTTGTCATATTTGGTCCTCTCGCGGCCCTCACCCTAACCCTCTCCCACAGGGAGAGGGGACTTGATTGCCTCTTCCGATGTCCTGCTAAGCGACGGGCGCTTCCTGGAAGTGGGGCATGACCTCGGTGGCGAACAACTCAATGGAGCGCATTACCTTTTCGTGGGGCAGGCCGGCGAAACCGAAGTTGCCGAACACGTGATTGATTCCCGCTTCCTGGGTCTGCTTCAGCCGCTCCACGACCACTTCGGGGGTGCCCCGTAGCGGCGGCAGCCCGGCGTGGCCAACGTCGTCGCGGCGGTCGCGGTCCTGCTGGCGGTTGGCCCAATGCTCATACCCCTTGGCGACATTGCCGTCCTTGTCCACCGGCATCCCGATGGGCGCGCCGTTGCTCCCTATCGAGCGCAGAATCCGGGACGAGAAGTCCTCAAGGCCGATTGGATCCCGCTCGGCTTCTTCCATGGTCGGAGCAACGTAGATGGACTTGGACATTGGCGGGTCGAGGTGGGCATGGGGATGGCCGTACTCGTCCATCTTATCCCGCCACAACTGGATGACTTGGGGTGCTTGGCCGAGGATGTCGGTGGGGCCGCCGGCGATGACCTGAATCTGACGGCTGGCGGCGAAATCGATGCTGGCCGGGCTGGTGCTCACGGCCTGGAACAGGGGCGGATAGGGCTGCTGTACCGGCTTGGGCAGCACCCAGACGTCGTCGACGTTAGTAAACTTGCCGTGGTAGGTGAGCCGCTCTTCGGTCCAGGCCTTGATCATGACGTCGACAGCCTCTTGAAACCGCTCGCGGCTGGTGTCGATATCCACGCCTACGCCCTCGAACTCCTGGCGCTGGTAGCCCGCTCCGATACCGAAGTTGAAGCGGCCGCCGCTGATTACGTCCAGCATGGCCACTTCTTCGGCAACCAAGACCGGGTTATGTAAAGGCAGGACGATGACCGCCGTTCCAATGCGAATGTTTTTGGTGCGCCCGGCTACGGCTCCCAGGAACGACCAGATCCCCGACAGCAGGCCGTGGCGCGAGAAGCGGTGCTCTCCCAGCCAGGCTTCTTCTATCCCAAGTTGGTCGGCGTACTCGATTTGCTCCAAAGCGTCGTTCAACGCTTGCTGTTGGGAAAAGTCCTCGTGCCAAGGAACGATGGTAAAAATTCCGAACTTCATGCGGCCTCCCTCGTTTGCGCAGTAGGGTCCTTTTGACCGCAACTTTACTACAACATTGGACAGGATGGACAGGCTGATTGCATACTATACCCCTGTCGATGCAGATGAATTGATTCGGGCAGGACGTTGCGATGGCCGTTGCGAACAGGGAGCACCAGATCATCAACATGGATACCAGCCAACTGGACCGGGGCATCTTCGTCGACCCGGACATATACGCCGAGGAGCAGGAGAAGGTCTTCGGACGGGCTTGGCTGATGATCGGGCACGAGTCGCTGGTGCCGAAGCCCAACGACTTCTTTCATACCTACATGGGGGAAGACCCGGTGATTCTGACCCGCGACGGCGAAGGGGAGCTGCACGCCTTTCTGAACATGTGCCGCCACCGGGGCAACCGCATCGTGCGCACCGATTTGGGCAACGCCCGGAATTTCGCCTGCGCCTACCACGGCTGGACCTTTTCCAACGACGGGCGTCTGGAGTACCTGCCCGGCGAGGAAGAAGCCTACTACGGCGCTCTCGACCGGGAGAACTTGGGGCTGGTGGAGGCGCGCACCGACACCTACGCGGGGATCGTGTTCGCCACCTGGGACCATCACGGGCCGTCTCTGGAGGAATACTTGGGCGACGCCCGCTGGTGTCTCGACGTGCTGTTCAACCGGTTGGACAACGGCACTGAGGCCGTTGGGCCCATTAAGTGGATCGAGCCGCTGAACTGGAAGGCGGCGGTGGACAACTGCTCCGACAACTACCACGTGCCCACCACCCACCTGTCGAGCATCATCGTCGCCGGGCGTCACCTGGGAGTGCCACGGACGACCCACGAGCAGCAGTTCCAGTCGCCCAACAAGCACATGTTCGTCAACGGGCACTCGCTTACGATGAGGTTCTTGGAGCGGCCCGACCAGGCCCGCCAGGCCCACGGCGTCACCGCGGAGAACCGGGAGTTGTTCGAGGACTACTACCGGAGCACGCTGGCAGAAGCGGAGCGGCGGTTGGGAGCGCTGCGCGCCCGCAAGCTGCATCTCGGCAACCACAGCTTGTTCCCCAACGGCGTGTTGGGCTTCCGTCTGGCCCACCCTCGGGGGCCTCTGGAAACCGAGTTCTGGCACTTCGTGGTGCTGGAAAAGAACATGCCAAAGGAGCTCAAGACCGCCCTGCGCCGGGGCAGCGGCAACTTCAACGGAGTTACCGGCATCTTCGAGCAGGACGACATGGACAACTGACGCGGCGTAACCCGTTCCGCGTTGAGTCCTATGGGCCGGAAGTACACCCAGGACCTCTCGATGGGCGTGGGGCGTTCCGGGCCCAGTCCCGACTTGCCCGGCCAAGTCTCCGAGCGGTACACCTCGGAGAGCAACCAGCGACACTTCTACCACCGCTGGCAGCAGTTTATGAACGCCGATAGCTGGGCCGACATCCCGCTGGAATCGTCGACCGTCGAGTACGAGGGAACCGCGACTCTGCACGGATAGTCATGAACAGCCCGCAAGAACTGTGGCACGATCTGATGCAGTTCTACATCCGGGAGGCCTGGATGTTGGACGAACGGCGATTGCGGGAGTGGCTGGACCTGTTCACCGACGACGTTTTCTATTTTATGCCCCGTCGGCTGAACGTACACCGCAACGAACTCGACCGGGAGATTTCGGAAGAGGGCGACCTGGCCATCTTCGAGGACGACAAGACCTGGCTGACCATGCGGGTCGACCGACTGGAGACGGGGATGGCTTGGGCCGAGGACCCGCCCTCCCGAACCCGTCACATCGTCGGCAACCTGGTGGTAGACCCCGTCTCCGGAGATCTCGTGAAGACCAAGACCGCCTTCATCGTCTACCGCTCCCACCATGAGACCGACGAGAACATATTCGCCGGCTACCGCCAGGACGAGTTACGCAAGGAAGACGGCGCCTGGAAGATCTCCCGCCGGACGATAGTCTTGGACTCCAACGTGATCCTGTCCAAGAACCTGAGCGTGTTCTTTTAACGGCAGCAACCGGGGACACAAGAAAGGGCGGCCAAATGGCCGCCCTGGTCGTTCCCTGGGTTGGATCGCGACGAGTTCGCGTTATTCGTCGCTCATCGTGAACGGCACTACGCCGGGCATCCACCATTTCTCCCAGCTTGCGTCCACCCGGTCCTGGAAGTGCTGGATGTCTTCGGGCGTGAAGTGGGCGAAGCGGCCTTGGCGCGAGAGGTAGTCCTGAATGGGCTTCCTCTTGCGGATGCCCTTGGCGATGGAGCGGCTGGGGCCGTTCAGCGTCAGTTCGCCGTCGATGATCTCGTACTGCACCCACAGGCCGGTCTCGATGGCCAGCATCCCGAGCTCGTGGGAGTACTTGGGGTCGTAGTCCCAGCCCTTGGGGCATGGATCGATGCTGTGGATGAAGGTCGGCCCGCCGATGGTCAGGGCCCGGCGGATCTTGTTGTTGAAATCGAGCCCGTAAGACCCGCAGGCGGTGGCGATGTAGCGGACGTCGGGATGCCCTGTGGCCAGCATCGGCGCCATGTTCTTCTTCCAGCGGGTGTTCATGATCCGGTGGACCTTGCCCGGAGGGCTGAAGGTGCTGTTGGCGCCCCAGGGGGAGCTTCCCGATACCTGGATGTCGGTGTTGGCGTAGGACTCGTTGTCGTAGCACAAAATGAGCAGGTTGTACTCGTCGTGCTGCAACGCCGCCGAGATGGCGGACAGCCCCATGTCCACCCCGCCGCCGTCGCCGCAGAAGGCAATGACGTTGATGGGCTCCCGGTGCATCTTCCCCTTCCGCATCATCGAAGCCAGCCCGGCGGCGGTGCCGGTGGCGGCGGAGCCGGAGGAACCCAACTGGGTGTGCATCCACGGCACCACCCAGGGAGTGCTGTAGTAGGTGGTGTTGGCTACGTACATACAGCCGGTGCTCCCCAGAACGATGGTGCGGGGACCGGCGGCCTTGATCATCAGCCGCATCACGAGGGCCGATTCGCAGCCTTGGCAGGTCCGGTGGCCGGAGGAATAAAACTCCTCCACCGGGATGTTCTTTACGCCCCTGACTCGGGGTAAGTCTTGAACGGTCGTCATGGCGCTTACTCCCTCACGTTGATCCACGTAGTCTCTTGCTCGATTTTACCAGTCTCGACGGCCTTTTCGATAGTTGACACGATTTCGTTTACGTCCCGCACCATAATCTCCCTGCCGCCAAGCCCAGCAATGAAGTTGAGCATCAACGGGCGTTCTTGCAGGGGATACAGGGTGGAACGAAGCTCGTGGAACAACACGCCGCCGAAGGAGGGGGAGCCGTACGAGTAGTCGCGGTCGATGACGGCAACTCCCTTGGCCTTGCCCAACACCTTCTGGATCTCTTCCGCAGCGAAGGGCCGGAAGAACTTGATCCGCAGGAAGCCGACCTTCTTCCCTTCCTCGCGCATCCGGCGGACGGCCACACGCACCGGCATGGCCAGGGTGCCCATGCCGACGATGATCACGTCGGCGTCGTCGCACATGTACTCATCTATGAAAGGACTGGGGTCGCCGCGGCCGAAGACCTGTTTGAACTCGTCGTAGGCCTCCTCGATCACGCCTACCGTCCGGCGCATAGCGTCGTCGGTCTGGCGTCGGATCTCCATCAGCCAGTCCTCGTTCACTTGAGGCGCTATGGTGATGGGGTTGTCGGGGTGGAGTTGCAGCCGGCCCCGGTCATACCTCGGCAGGAACTGGTCCACCTGCTCGCGTGTGGGCACCTGCACGATGGCCTGGGAGTGAGTGAGGAACGAGCCGTCGCAGCTAACGGCGAACGGAAGCAGAACCCGCGGATCCTCGGCCACCTTGTAGGCCAAGAGCGCGGTGTCCATTGCTTCCTGGGCGGTGGCTACCCAGTAGAGGTGCCAACCCAAGTCGCGAACAGCCATCGCGTCGTTGTGCTCCACGCCGAACGCGCCGGGGTCGTCCAGCGCGCGGTTGCCGACCATCGCCACCACCGGCATACGCAGGCCGGCGGTCACGGTGATGGCTTCGAAGGCGTAGAACCAGCCGACGCCGCTGGAGCCGCAGAAGGTGCGGGCGCCGACCGCCGAGGCGTGCTTCACGATCTCGAATTGGGAGTGCTCGCTTTCAGCGACGATGAAGTCGCAGTCGAACGCGCCGTCGGCCTTCAGCTTCGACACATACTGCATCACGGTGTCGTAGGGACGGATGGGGTAGGCGGTGATAACGTCTACGTCGGCCAGGGCGCAGGCGATGGCGATGGCTTCGGAGCCGCTGATCAGCTCCTCGGTGGACTGTTGGAACATTTCCTGTTGCACGGTGGTCATTAGTCCGCCTCCGCCGCCTGGATCTGTTCGGTGTAGCCGCCGACGTGGTGGAAGCCGTGGGTGCGGGTCTCCGCCTTCTGCTGTTCGACCAAGTTGATCATCCACTTGTTGTAGCCGTCTTTGTCCCTTTGCCACCACTCCCATTGGCTGTCGTTCCCGTTGAACTCGGCCTCGTTGACCATCGTCACGCAGTCGGGAACCGGGCAGACGGCCTCGCAGACGCCGCAGCCGCAGCAGGCCTCCATGTTGGCGTCATACAGGCCGTCGGGAGTAACGTCGAAGCAGGTGTCGGGGCATTGCAGCCAGCAGAGGGTACACTTGATGCAGGTCTCGAAGTTGACCACCGGGCGCATCGAGCGGGTGCTGAATTTCTTGAACACCTCGCTGCGGCCCGGCACGTAGCCGCCCTCGCCCTCGGCGAACTCACCTCCCTCGGGGAGGGAGCGGATGACCAGTCCCTCCTCCATCGTCTTCCAGCCAGGAAGCTCGAAGCTGAAGGGGGTGTCGTCGTTGCCCTCGCCGGGCTCCACCGGGCGGGACATGGTGCGGTCATAGGCCCGCTGGGCCGAGGCCAGCTTGGTGCCGCCGCCCATCTGCTCGTCGATGGTCTCCAGCATGGACTCCAGGCTGACCAACTCCGGGCAGACTTTGCAGAGCGCGCCCAACACCCGGACGTCAGTATGGTCGTCCTTGTAGACCCACAGCCCGGAGAAGCTGACCGTGCCGGTCACGAGGGCCAGGTTGTAGGGGGTGTCCTTCTGATGGATGTCTTCCAGAAGGGCGTCGGCCTGTTGGCGGGAAGTGACGATCAACGTGCCGCCGGGCCGCGTGAGTTGGTTGATGGGTTGCAGCCCGTACCAGGCCCAGGACTCGACGCCTTTGCACATGGTGTCGTCGACGTTGATGGTCACGTCAACATTGGAAGCCTCGTAGACCGCGAGGCTCTCTTCCAGTTCCTCGGGGTTGTCGGCCACGACCGCGAACTGCTTGGCCGGGATGCCGTTACGTTCGGGGGAGTCGCCGTACCGCCCGAAAGCGGTGCCGATCTTGCCGTCCTTCCGGGCTGCGAAAACGATGGAGCGGACGATGTTCCGCGCCAGGGTCTTCTGGAAGATGCCCCGGTAGACGACCTCCACAGCAAGGGTGGACATGCTATTCCTCCTCAGCGTCCGGGCAGTTTATATTTTGTCAGTTGCCGCTGGCAGCTAGCATACCTTTGGCGTTGCTTCAATTCAAGCGGCATTGCGTCACTTTCGTTCATCGCGGAGCGGGGCCCGGTGAGAATCCGACGTTCAGAAGGGAGACTTAACGCCCTGTCTTGAGCGGCTAATTCTTGGTATAGGGTTGCCGCGAGTATAATCCAGTGTATGAAAACTGGTTATGTCGCCCGTTCTCCGGCGCGAAGCCGTGGCAAGCGGAAGCCCCTGGGACTACTACGGCACGTGTCGGCCCTTGCTGCCGTGCTGTTGTTGCTGGCCGGGTTGGCGGGGCCGTTGCTGGCGCAACCAGCGCCAGGGCACGTCTTGACGATGAACGTTGACGGCGTAATCAACCCGGTCAAGGAGCGGTACATCGGCCGGGCCATCGAGCAGGCCGTGGAGGAAAGCGCGGTGCTGCTGGTCATTCAGCTCGACACTCCCGGCGGCCTGTTGAGTTCCACGCGGGAGATCGTGGAGCTTCTGCTGGAGTCGCCGGTGCCGGTGGCGGTCTACGTGTCGCCCAGCGGGGCGCGGGCCGGTTCCGCCGGCACGTTCATCACCGCCGCGGCCAACTTCGCAGTGATGGCCCCAGGCTCCAACATCGGCGCGGCCACACCAGTTTCCGGGACCGGCCAGGACTTGGACGAAACGCTGGCCAGCAAGGTGGAGAACGACGCCGCAGCGCTCATTCGCGGCATCGCTCAGGAACGCGGGCGCAACGCCGACATGCTGGAAGCGACGGTGCGGGAGGCTGCTTCCTACTCGGCCCAGGAGGCGGTGGCCGGCAACGTGGCCGATTTCATTGCCGAGGACATGGACGACCTGCTGGCGCAGTTGCACGGGCGCACCGCCGAGACCTCGCGCGGGCCGGTGGTCTTGGATACCCGGAACCTAGAGAGCCGCGCCGTCGAGAAGAACGTGCTGGAGCACTTCTTGGAGTTCATCTCCGACCCGAACGTGTCGTTCCTGCTTCTGAGCATCGGCGGGCTGGGCATCGTGATCGAGCTGTTCAACCCTGGCCTGATCGTCCCGGCGGTGGTTGGAGTCATCTGCCTGCTGCTGGCGTTCCTGGCCATCGGCAACCTGCCGGTGAACTGGGGCGGTGTGGTGTTCATTCTGTTGGCGGTGGCGCTGGCCGGCTTCGAGGTGGCGGTCTCCGGATTCGGGGTCCTGGGTATTGGGGCCATCGTCTGCCTGGTCGTGGGAGGGTTCCTTCTGTTCGCCCAGTTCGGCGACGCCTCGCCGACCCTGCCTCCCATCGGGGTGAATCCGTGGCTGGTGGGCGGCTCGGGCGCCGTGCTAACGGCGGCGCTGGCCTATACTCTCTTCAACGCGGTTCAGTCCCGGCGCGAGGGCCGCAGCGACCCTGCGTCGGAGTTGATTGGAACAACCGGCGTCGTAACCGGCAGGCTCGACCCGCTAGGCGTGGTGCGCGTGTCCAACGAAACTTGGACAGCGGTAAGTGAAGGTGGTAGAGTTATTGAAGTTGGAGAGCCGGTGCAGGTTACCGGTGTCGAAGGCTTGGTAGTAACGGTATCCCGGCATAATCCACCAGGCTCTTCGGACGCCGGTAACGGGCGGTAAAGGAGGAAGTCATGGCGGCAGGACTGGTCGTAGTCCAGCAGTACCAGCGGATGGTGGTCCAGCGGTTCGGCACCTACGTGGGCACCCGCTCACCGGGATTTCACATCCTTATTCCCTTTGTGTTTCACGGCACCAAGGTAGACCTGCGAGAGCGGGTGGCCCGGGTGCCCACCCAGAAATACATCACCTCGGACAACGTGGTGGTGGACATGGACTTCGTCATCTACTACCGGGTCATGGAAGAGCTGGCCCAGCGGTCGGTGCTGGACGTCCAGAACTTCGAGTTGGCGGTGGTCAACCTGGCCTTCGCCACGCTGCGGGCGGTTATCGGCGCGACCACTCTGTCCGATGCCTTGGCCGAGCGCGAGCGAATCAGGGATTCGTTGCAGGTGCGGATGGACGAGGTGACCGAACGCTGGGGCGTCAAGGTATCGCAGGTGGAGATCAACGAGATCGACCCGCCCCCTGGCGTGAAAGCGGCGATGGAGCGGGAGAAGTCGGCCGAGGCCATCAAAACGGCCGAGATCACCGAGTCCGAGGGCGCGCGTCAGTCGCAGATCAACCGGGCCGAGGGCGAGAAACAGTCGGCGATCCTTTCGGCCGAGGGCAAGCGTCAGTCGGCAATCCTGGAGGCTGAAGGCGAGCAGCAGGCGGCGGTGTTGCGGGCCGCCGGTTTCAGCGAGGCCCTGGACCGGGTCTACCAAGTAGCCAACACCGTCGACGGCAAGACCATGAGCCTCCAGTACTTCGACACGCTGAAGGCGTTGGGCGACAGCCCATCGACCAAGTGGATCTTCCCGATGGAGTTCACCTCCATGCTGGGCAACTTCATGTCGATGGGCGGCAACACCGGCGGCGGCAACGGCGACCGCCAGGGCAACGGCACTTCGTAGCCGGTCGGCTGCGCGACATAAGGCAGGAATGAAAATGGCCGGGCGCTCGTTAACCTGAGCGCCCGGCCATTTTCATTGTGAAGATCCGGCAGGGCTAGGTCTGGGAAGGGTTATCAAAAAATTGGCCCAGAGACGACGGGGAATTCGTCTCTGGGCAGAACCAACACCGGCGGCCTCGCTAGGGGGAACGGCGCTAGCTAGCGCACGGGCGTTTCCTCGGGCTCAACCTCCGCCAGCAATTCCCGGAACGGGTCCAGGGCGCCGCGAGACTCCCGTTCGCTGCGGTAGACTTGGCTCTTGTACCGCTTTATCTGCCGGTCCAGCGCGTGTACCGCGGCGTTGACCGCCGCTTTGGCGTTGGGGCCGCGCTGTTGGGTGCGGAGCAACTGCCCGCCGGTGGCCAGAGTAACCTGCGCCACGACCTTGTCCTTGTTGGACCGGGTCGCTTCGGACGCCAGTTCCACTTCCGCCCGGGAAATGTTGGGCAGGTGACGGTCCATCATGGCAAGCTTGGCGGCCACGTGCTCCTGGACCAAGGGGGTAATATCCAGGTTTCTGCCTTGAATGCGAAGGTCCACTGTTGCACCTCCCGCGTTCTGGAATCTCCCCTGCCGCCGAGCGGGTGAATATAATATCACATCCCCCATTGGGGTGTGCAATACTTTTAGAGCGGAAGTTTGTTTGAACTTTTCAGGAATTCCAGGGCCGAGGAGTACGGTTCGGCCTCTTTGAGCGCGACTTTCTCCAGGATGGCCGTCAGGTCCGGGTCCTGCTTGACAAGACGGCGCAGCCGCCGCGTAAGCTCCTCCTCCACTGCCTCCAGGAATTCTTGGGCGCGGTGCCGGCCACGGCGTTTGCGGAGCTCTCCGCTGGCCTCAAGGTAGGCCCGGTGCTCCTCCAGCTTGCCCCATAGCTCGTCGATGCCACGTCCGGCGCTGGCGGCGGTCAGCATCACCGGCGGCGGCCAGTCTGGTGTCGTCAAGGACATATGCAGCATACCCGTAATGGCGGCCGCCATCTGCTCCGCGCCTTCCCGGTCGGCCTTGTTGACCAAGTAAACGTCGGCGATTTCCATGACGCCAGCTTTGAGGGCCTGGATGGCGTCCCCGGACTCTGGCATCAAGGCGACGACCACCGTGTCAGCCACGCCCATGATTCCCAACTCGGTCTGCCCCACGCCCACCGTTTCCACAATCACCACGTCTGTGCCGGCTGCGTCGAGAGCGCGGACGATGCTCTTGACGATGCGCGGAAGGCCCCCGGCCTGGCCGCGGGTGGCCACGCTGCGGATGAAGACGCCGGGGTCGAGGTAGTGGCGTTGCATACGGATGCGGTCGCCCAAAAGCGCGCCGCCGCTGAAGGGGCTGGTAGGGTCTACGGCGATGATGCCGACCCGCTTGTCCAAGGAGCGGACAAGTTTCGTGAGCTGGTCGACGACGGTGCTCTTGCCGG
Organism: Dehalococcoidia bacterium; assembly: GCA_965197575.1. Classification (GTDB taxonomy): domain Bacteria; phylum Chloroflexota; class Dehalococcoidia; order Lucifugimonadales; family UBA3495; genus VXOI01. The sequence continues at coordinate 1,335,332 of OZ240214.1, read as the reverse complement.
CGCCGGGCGGCCCGGTGATGCCGACATTATAGGAGCGGCCGGTGCGGGCGTCGACCGCCTTCATGACGTCCGCCGCCGCCGAGTCGCCCCGTTCCAGCATCGTTATCAACCGGGACAAGGTGCGCTGGTCGCCCGCCAGGAGCCGTTTCGCGAAGTCAGTCAACGGTCAAAGACGGGGGATTAGTGGCGGAAGCCCCCGCCGAATCCTCTGCCGCCGGCGGTGATGAGAAGGTCGGGACGGTTGCCCCAACGCTTGAGGAAGCGGCCGAAATTCTTGCGGCTGAGCTCGTCGCGCTGGTTGTCGTCCAGCTCGGTCCACTGCCGGTGCTCGTGGCGCACCAGCGGCAGCGAGGAGTCGGCCACCACCCGGAAACCCTTGTCCTTGAACTGGAAGCAGTAGTCGATGTCGAGATTGCGGTAGAAGCGGAACACTTCGCGCATCAGCCCGACGGTGTTCACCGCTTCCCGGCGGAAGGCCATCAGGTACGCCTGCATCGCGTCGGCGTCGCCCGAGTCCACCTCTTCGTGGAAATGCTGGAGGTCGTCGGTGGTGAGGCCGTAGGGGCCGAATACCCCGACGGTCGGGTCGCTCAATTGAGCGGCCACCGGCCCCAGGATGTCGCCGACGATTTCGGCGGAGCCGTCGACGATTATGACGTGCCTGCCGAGGCTCCGCTTGATGCCGATGTTCTTGCTGGCGGCGTCGCCGATCACGTGGTCGCAGTGGACCACCCTGATGTTCCGGTGTTGCCGCTGCATTTCTTCCAGCAACTCGCCGGTGCCGTCGGTGGAGCCGCTGTCGATGACGATGATCTCGGCGGAGCGGCCCTCGGAATGCTTGAGCATGGCGTTGACGCAGCGTTCCACGTCCTCCGGGTACCCGTAGGCGTTCAGGATGAAGGTGAAGTCGTACTCCGGCGGCCGGTCGAGCAGGGACTCGACTTCACGAGAGGACGAGACCGCGCTCCACCGCTCCAGACGCTGCTCCATCGAGGTCTTGGGACGCACACGGGTGCCATCGGGAGCGTCCTCCACCACGTAACCGTCGGCGGCCAGTTGGTTCCGCATGGAGTCGGCGGTGTCGAAGGTTTCCTGCCGCCGGAGGGTGTCCCGCTGCCTGACCGCGACCACGATCTCCTCCCCGACGGTGTTGACCGACGGCGCGTTATGCAGGTCGAGGCCAAACATCTGGTCAAACTCCAGGATCAGGTCGAGCTTGGCCCGGTCGGGCAGGTCGGCGCGCACCATCTCCCAAGTGAGGGCCAGCGCGCCGGGAAGGTCCAGGTCGTCATCGACCGCGTCCCAAAACCTGCGCCGGAACTCCTCGGCCAATTCGCTGTGTCCGTTCACTTCGGGCTGCTGGCTCCAGAGCCAGACCCGCTGGCGAAGGCTGGTCAGGGCCTTCTCCGCCGCCTTGAGCGAGGTGAACGTGAAGTTCATACGATGGCGGTAGAGGATGCTCATGCACAGGTAGCGGAAGGTCAAGGGGTCGAAGCCCCGCTCGATCAACTCTTCGATCAAGAAGACGTTGCCCGACGACTTGGCCATCTTGGCCCCGTCGGCCAGCAGGTGTTGCCCATGTATCCAGTAGCGGACGTGCTCCTCGCCGAAGGCCGCCTCGCTCTGCGCGATTTCGTCCTCGTGGTGCGGGAAAATGTTGTCGACGCCTCCGGTGTGAATGTCGAAGCTATTGCCCAAGTATTTGGAGGCCATGGCGGAACATTCGATATGCCAGCCGGGGAAACCGGGTCCCCAGGGACTGTCCCACTTCACGTCGCGGCCCGGCTCCGCCGCTTTCCAGAGGGTGAAGTCGCGGGGGTCCCGTTTGAGCGGGTCCGCTTCGGCGCGGACGCCTTCCAGCAGGTCCGTGCCGGTGTTCCGTGATAGCTTGCCGTACTCCCCGAAGCTGGGAACGTCGAAGTATATGTTGCCGCCCCTTTCGTAAGCGTGGCCCTTGGCCAGCAGGGTCTCGACGATGGAAATCATCTCCGGGATGTGTTGGCTGGCCCAAGGGAAGACCGCCGCCTCGAGGATGTTCAGGCGGGCTTCGTCCCGGTGGAACCGTCCCGCGTACATGTCGGCGATTTCCTGGACGGTCTTGCCCTCGGCGAGGGCGGCCAGGATCATCTTGTCGCCGCCGGTCTCCACCAACTCTTGGCGCATATGGCCCACGTCGGTGATGTTCTTGACGTGCTGGACTTCCAAGCCGTGATGGATCAGCGCGCGGCGGACCCAGTCGGCCATAAGGTAGGTGCGCAGGTTGCCGATGTGGGCATCGCGGTAGACCGTGGGGCCGCAGGTATACATGCGGACGATCCCCGGCCGGGACGGCTCAATCTCTTCGATGCGCTTCGACAGGGTATTGTAGATGCGGAGCAATTCCTCGCCTCTCCCTGCGGGGTACCGCTAGTTTAGCATGAGCCCGTTATACCTGCCACCTTCCGAGGGGACGGATTAAACCCAGGGGGCGCTGAGAGCGCAGAGATTTTTCAGTTTTAGCGCGTGACCTGTACGACCGCGCGGTCGGATTTGAGGGCGCTGATTTGCTCGGCGCTATAGCCGGCCTCGCCCAGGATTTCGTCGGTGTCCGCGCCCAACACCGGCGTGGGGCGGCCGAGCCGCGACGGAGTGCCCGACAGGCGGGACACCGGGTCCAGGGTGTCGGCCATGCCGAATCCGGGATGCTCCCGGCCCACGATAAGCCCGGCGGCGCGGACGGCCGGGTGGCGGGCGCTGTGGACCGGGGATGAAACGCGGACCACCTGCGCTGGCTACAGGTTGCCCTGGCCGATGCGCGGAGTAGGCTGACCAGGGTTGAGCGGTTGAGGTTGCCGCGCGCTGCCTGACCCTGGGCCTGTGGTGGAAGTAGCCGTCCTTCACGGTGGCTTAGGCGACGCTGCGGAAGCCGCCCTCGGCGCTCCTATGCACCTGCCAGTAGTTTGCCTACGGCGGTTTCCACGGCCTTGCCCTCGTCCGAGGTGCGGAGCCGCTTACGCAGCTCACGGCGGACGATGATTACCGGTTAGCTTGTCGCCTCGCTGCTTACGCAGTTCCGCCAGCTTTCCGCCGCGCCCCTGCCGTCGCCGTTTTTTTCACGGGTGCTTGTGCCAGTCCCGCGCCCCGAACTGGCCTTTGGACATCAAAGGCGTCACCGCTTCTTGGAGCGTGTCGCTGTTGATAGTACATCGGGGGGTAATGAGCCTATTCCATGGTCCGATACACAATCCAGTAGAAGGAGATATCAACCCGGAAGGCGGCGGGGTTCCGGTGTGTTAGGTAGGTCAGACCCTCGTCGGTGAGGACGTGCATGGAGCTATCTGAGCGAACCAGCCAGCGAGCGGCGCAGGCTTGCCTAAGGGCCCAGTTCCAGCTTCGGAAATCCCGCTTCGCTGTGGGCTTTGAATAGCTCATAGAATTCGTCAACCGTCATGCCGAAGGCGCCGTGGAAGGCCTCCTGCCAGGTGGTCCCAGGTTGCAACAGAGTGAAGTAGCGGAAAAGCGCACTTTCTCCCGCGAGGGAAGCCAATAGCTCTGCTGCCCATTTGCCGTACCAGTCGCCTGCCTGGACCACCCAAGTTTGTTCTCTGGTTTCAAGTTGGTTTAACGGAGGAAACTCTCCGCCGGGGACAAAGCGAATATCGTCATATGAATGGACGCCGCCTCGGGCTAGAGCCAAATCAGCATGGAGATAAGCGATCCCCTCTACAAGCCAGATCGGGCCGTGCGACTGCACTTCATGCGTCCCGCCCTGCATCTCGAACCCACTGATAGCTGACCCTTGTGCGTGGCTAACTTCGTGGGCAACCACGTCCATCAGATTCTCCCTACCGGGGAAGGCGGAAGTCGTGATAAAGACGCTGCCTCTCCACACCTCGGCGACGGCTCCATCCGACCAGTCCCGGTCCTGGTCCGCATTCCCGCTAGTGACTGCTTCCCATGCGGGTACCAATCCCTTTACGTCGTGATAGAGATAAAATGTGATTTCCTGGTCAATCTTTGGAAGCCCCAGCGATAAGGCGTATTCGTGCATCAGCCAAGCCCCTTCTATCGCGGCCTCAATGGCTTCCGGCGTGGCATTGGGCCCAATCTGCCATTTGACGTATTGAGGCGAGCCCACAATCACTTCACCCCTACCTTCGATTGTTATACCTTGATCGTGCCCGAGTGCGGTAATCTCGTATCTGCCACTTCGCTCTGGAGCCGTGTACTTGCCGGCTTGGTCCACCAGACCTCCTGTGGCTCCCCAAAGGAACGCCAAGTCGACCGTGTTGCCGAATTCGTCAAATCCCTCCGCCCCGAATTGAAACTCTGTCGAGGGTGTCAAGGTGAGATAGGTCGGCTCAAGAGCGATGGATGTCAACGGCCCGGGGCCGACGGACACTGTAGCAACAGCCGTTTCGCCATAAGATCCTTCCACGGCTTCCACCCGGACTCCGTTGGCAAAGGAACCGGCGGCATTGCCCGCGGTAAACAGGCCGTTGGCGTCGACAGATCCAGCGTCGTCCGGCGAAGACCAACGGACCAGGGCGCCCGACGCCTCGTTTCCGAATTCGTCGAAAACCACAACCGAGAACTGCCGCTCTTCTCCAACCTGCAACGAGATGTCCATTGGAGTCAGCACGACGCTGTAAATATGTCCCGGCAGGACAACCACATCGGCATTTGCGGTAAGCGCCTGGCCGTCCTGGTCCAAGGACGCAACGATTGTATCGGTGAAGGTCCCGGCCAGCGTCCCGGCGGTGAAGGTCCCATCAGTAGATATGTCGCCGCCGCCGTTCACGACCTCCCAATCCGGCTTCACTGATACTGAGTTGCCGAACTCGTCCGTTGCCGTAACCCGCGCCTGGACCGACTGCTTCGGACGTACCTCCAGGTTCTCTGCAACCATTGTGAAGGAGACCGGAAGGCCCGGCCGCACGGTAATGAGCTGGGAACGCACGACCGCGTCGTTCCCGCCGGGCCCTTCGACCTTTAATTCGACATCGAACTCGCCGGCCGTGGTGTATTCGTGGACCGGTGACATCTCTTCGCTGTGGCTGCCGTCACCAAAATCCCATCTCACCGCTGAGACCTCGCCCGTGGAGGTGTGCGAGAAGTTAACGGTGAGTGGCGCTGCGCCGTCTAGTACATCTGCGGAAAAGTCGGCCGATGGAGGCGGAATCGGTGTCGGTGTGGGCACGGGTGTCGGAGTGGGAGTGGGAGAAGGTAATGATGTTGGAGTTGGGACAATAGCTGATGTATGCGTTGGAGTAGGATTTGGGGTTGAGGCAGGTGCCGATGTAGGTGGCCGAGTTAATGTGGGAGTTGATTCTGGCGTCGTCAGCCACGCCTGGGTGGGAGCTGGTCCTACCGTAGCAGCGGACTCTACGGACTCAGCTTCACCTGGGGGTGTGGTGGAAGCCCCGTCACAGGCGGCAAAGATGCCTACGGCCGCTATAGCCACTACACAGTAACCTATCATTCTAGCTAAACCTCCCTGCACGGCAACCACAGGGCCGTTTCATTTTCTGGACTCAGGACCATGAGGCAAAGCGTTCCGGCGAGAAGTCAGCTATCGGCAGGTCAGTCTCGCCGCCGGTGATTAGGTCGGCTATGGACTTGCCGATGGCCGGGGCCAGCAGGATGCCTTTCTTGCCCGCGCCGGTGGCCAGGTAGACGTTGTCGTAGCCTGGTGTTCGACCCAGGATGGGCAGCCAGTCCGGGGTCACCGGGCGCAGGCAGGCGGTGTGCTTGACCAGGGTGGCGTCGGCGATGCCGGGAAGCAGCCGCGCTACCCCCTCCAGGATACGGTCCTTGGTCTCGGCCAGAGGTTGGCGGTCGAAGCCGCGCCACTCCTCCGTAACGCCGCACCACACCTGTCCGTCAGGCTTGGCGTAGAGGCTGCCGCTGCCGCCGGATACGTCGTGCTTCAGCGTAGAGCCGGACAGCTCCATGCGGAGAATTTCGCCCTTCAACGGGTCCACCGGGATGTAGGCGTCCAGCCAAGCCTCGGCGCGGCGCGACCAGGGGCCCATCGCCAGCACAACCTGCCCGCACTCAATCGCGCCGTCCTCAAGCAGCACCCGGCCAACCCGGCCACCCTGTGCTTCCAAGCCGCATACAGTGCCAGGACGCACCGCCGCTCCTGAGCGTTGGGCGGCGGCAGCCAAAGCCTGCGTGAATCCCATGCTGTCCAGAGAGTAGTTGCCAACGGTGAATACACAGCCAACGGCCTCGTTCGTCACCCGGTCATCCAGGCTTTGCAACATCCTCGGCTCGGTCCAAGAGGCGGCGAAACCGAGAGTCCTCATAAAGAGGTCGACGGTTTCCTGGAGGCCCGGCAAATCGGCGTCGTCAAATGCCAGCCGGATTTCCGAGACCTGCCGCAACTGGTAGTCGATGCCTGTCCGGTCCAGAAGGGCGCCGGCCAGACCGTGGTGCATCTTGAACGATTCCCAAGCGAACTCGGCAAGGGGGCCTGGAATGCCCGCGCCCTGTAGCGGGTTCAGCCCGCCGGCGGCGTAGCCCGAGGCCTGGGAGCCCACTCCCTCCCGTTCGATGATGGTCGACTTGACCCCGGCTTCCCCGAGGTAGTAGGCGACCGCGCACCCGGCGGTCCCGCCCCCTATTATCGCAACGTCGGTGCTATCGGCCATCTGCCCTGCCTCATAAAGCCCGCCGTGACTCCGGTCGGGCCGCGGCGGTAGAATATGGGAAAGCTCTTAATTTCCCGGAGAGGACTGTATGCCCATTTACGAATACTATTGCTCCAAGTGCGAGCGGGACTTCGAGGTTATCCGGCCCGTTTCCCGGTCGGGCGAACCCGCCGAATGCTCGGAGTGCGGCACACCCGCCGAGCGGCAGCTTTCCAACTTCGCCTTCAAGTCCAACACCTTCACCGCGCCCAAGTTCAAGGCGTCCCTGGAGAAGCCGATGCGCTCTCGCAGCCAGGACCCCGCGCCGGGCGCTTCTTAATCCCCCTGGCTGTCGGCCTCGGCGCGGGCATTGTTGCAGATCAGGCAGGTGCAGGAGGCCCGCAAGGCGCGATAGGTGTAGATGCCGGTGTAGTGGGTGTCGGTCCAAAGGAACTGCATCCCGTAGTTGCCCACCGGCAGATGGTCCACCGCGCGTATGTCCTGCGGCACCGAGTCCGGATTTAAGGTAGGCCGCCCCGTCATCTCGTCGACGCAACTGGCGCAAGGGCAGCGCAACCGCAAGAAGCGGTAGGGGTAGGGACTGCGATGCCCATCGTCCCACTGGATGACAACTGCATTCCCTTCCAAGCTAATTTCTTGAGGAAAAACCGGCTGTTCCATTCGTAATTTCTTCAACACAGCGCACACAGAGACCACAGAGTATGACTATATTTTTCTCTGTGCCCTCTGTGGTCTCCGTGTTTAGGTCAAGATTGGGGCGCTTGGACGTCGGCCAGTCGGGCGGGGCGGGGCAGTTCGTCGGGGTCGATGGGTATTTCGATGATGCTGGGCTTCCCGGCGGACAGGGCCTCCTGGAAGGCGTTGCCGATGTCTTCGGGACGCTCGACGTAGAAACCGACGCCGCCGAACAGCTCGGCGTACTTATCAAACCGGGGGTTGTTGGTGTCCGCGCCTACGTAACGCTCGTTGAACGCGAACCGCTGGTAGGCTTTTTCCGACCCCCAACTCCCGTTGTTCATCACCACCGAGACCACCGGGATGTTGTATTCGACGGCGGTGGAGAACTCCTGGGCGTTGAACAGAAAGCCGCCGTCGCCGTTGAAGTTCACCACGGGTCTTCCAGGGGCCGCCAACTGCGCGCCGATGGAGGCCGGGAAGCTGAAGCCGAGGCCGCCCAAGTCCAACGAGGTCATCAGGCTGCGCGGCTCGAAATAGCCCAGCCGGTCCTGCCCGAAGTTGGGGGCCAGCCCGGCGTCGAGGGCCACGATGGCGTCCCGCGGCATCACCCGCCGCAGTTCGGCGTAGACCCGTTGCGGCTTCATCGGCAGGGTGTCGAGCCTTTCCTCGTCACGCAGCCGTTCGGCCCGCCGCGCAGACCAGTTTTCGATCTCGGCGACCCATGCCGGGTTGGGGCGCGGCTCCCGTTCCCGGACCAGCTCCAGCAACCCTTCCACCACCGCCTTGGCGTCGCCCTCGATCCCGACCGACACAGGGTAGTTGCGCCCGATGGCTTCGGGGTCGATCTCGATCTGGATTATGTTGACTCCCGGCTGGATGAAGCGGTGGTCGAAGAAGGTCGTGGACTGGCCCAACCGCGTGCCGACTGCCAGGATAGTGTCGGCCTCACGCACCGCCTCAATCCCCTCCGGCGCGCCCAGCCGGCCCAGGTGCCCCAGGAAGTTGGGGTGGTCGCTGGGCACGGCGTCGGCCCGCCCGTAGGAAGTGACGATGGCCGCGCCGGTGACCTCCGCCAGCCGGCACACCTCCGGCGCGGCGTTGCTCCACTGCACCCCGCCCCCGGCCAGAATGACCGGGCGCTCCGAGGCCAACAGCAACTGCGCCGCTTTGTGGATGAGCCCGAGGTCGCCCCGGGCCCTGGTCTGGCCGGAACGGTAGCTATTGGGAGGCTGGGAGTCCAACTCGACCTCGCCGCCGGGCAACAGGTCGCGGGGGATGTCCAGCAGCACCGGCCCCATGCGCCCGGAGGTAGCCACCCGGAAGGCATGGCGCAGGGCGTCGGGCAGCCGGTCGATGCGGTTGATGGGGAACGCGGCCTTGGTGATCGGCTTGAACAACGCCACCTGGTCGAATTCTTGGGTCGAGTCCCGGTACTGGTCGCGGCGGGAGGCCGACGGCGCAAGCACCACCACCGGCGAATGGGCCACGTAGGCCGAGGCGATGCCGTAGGTGAGGTTCAGGACTCCCGGCCCGTTGGTGACCAAGCAAACGCTGGGAGCGCCAGAGATGCGGCTGAACCCGTCGGCCATCAGCGCCGCGCCCTGCTCGTGCCTCACGCCGATGAACTCAATGTCGTCGCGGTCGTAGAGCGGGTCCAGAATATCCAGGAAGGAAGAGCCGACGATCCCGAAGATGTGGGAAACGCCTTCCTGCCGCAACAGCTCTATGACTGCCTCACCGGCCTTGAATCGCTGGGCCAACTCCGTCACCTCCGGCGCGATTGGAGTGTATCCAATGCCCACCGGAGTTTAACATATGGACAGGAAGGTCTTCTTATTGCTGAACTTCCGCAATTCTGTAACGGTCCGCCATGCGAGGACCAATGCAATCACTGACTCCGCGAAATAGACGACGGACACCAACGCGAAGCCGACGACATAGGTCCATGAAGCGACCACGACTACCACGCTAAGGCACACGAAAGCAATTGCTAGACCAAATCCGCAACGGGCATACCGCTCCGAGTCCTTTACTCTGGCCTGTGCCACAAAAAGCATGACCAGAGTCCCAAAGCAAGTGATGGTGGTTATTACAGCCATCGAAATTGCGAAGCCTCCGTAGTCATACCGCAACAGGTTAAAAATTATGAAGGCGCCCAGCGATAGATGGAGAATCGCAAGGCGCCCCGCCCCTGTGTCCCTCCAGTGAACTTGCCCCGATGGGAGTCGCGGTTTACGCCCGGCCATACCGTTAGCTCCGCGTTTAGCTTCCCTTGGATCGAGCAGATGGTTCAAGGCCTTGCGGGCTGGCGACGGAAATGGTTATTCGAGCACCTAATACATGATGGCGTTCGTCGGTACAAGTCTTTGATGAACGGGGTCCACAGCCAAGAGAAGTTCCTCCAGAGTCACAGCCCCCAGAAGGGGGGCGGCGTCATCCCCTGCGAAAACAACTTGAGTTGTTGCGCTTGCGCCATTGATCGTAGCCCGGGCTTCCCCGACATCCAAATTGACGATTCGGCCATCGCCCAGTTCAAATGGGGCTTGGCGGGTCACTGGGACGCCCAATTCTCGCAAAAGACTGGAGGGAAGCACGGTATAGGTAGCTCCGGTGTCCACCGTCGCCTCTATTTCCCGAGAGTTCTCGCCGTCCAGGCTGGAAATACGTATCGGCCAACTGAAAGTACCCATCCATTAGTCCTTCCCATTCATTTCATTCTAACCGATGCGCTGCTCCCTTGCTCCCGGACGAGAAGCCGGGCGAAAATTGACTCGCAGTGGCGGCATTCGTACAATCCGTTGTGCGCATTCATATTGGAGGCTGGCATGGACTACGAGCATCTGCTGGTGGAAGTCGAAGACCGGGTGGCGGTAATCACGATGAACCGCCCCGAAGTGCTTAACGCGATGAACCACAAGCTCGACGACGAGCTATACCATGCGGTGATGGCGGCCAACGCCGACGATGGCGTGGGCTGCATCGTCATCACCGGGGCCGGAGACCGGGCTTTTTCCGCCGGCGGCGACATTCACGAGCAGCGGGTCCACGCCCGGGAGCTCAGCGAGGAGCAGCGGGAGGCCAGTTCGCTCAAGTATCAGCAATGTATGTACGAGATTTCCGCCTCGCCCAAGCCGGTAATTGGCATGATGAACGGCCTGGCCTACGGCGGCGGGGCGGTGCTGGCTTCCTGCCTGGACATGCGGATCGGCTGCGAGAACACCAGGTTCCGTTTCCTGGCCGTGGCCTACGGGCGCATCAACAGCACCTGGACGCTGACCAATCAGGTCGGCTGGCCCACCGCCAAGGAATACCTGTTCACCGGCCGCGTCGTCGAGGCCGAGGAAGCCTACCGAGTCGGACTGCTCAACCACCTCGTGCCCGCCGAGGAACTCCGCGACAAGACGATGGAAATCGCCACCACCATCGCCGGCCACCGCCCGGAGTCGGTCATCGGCATCAAGGAAATTTTGCTACAGGACAAGGTAGCCGACCTGCGCCAGATGTGGGAAAACGAGCGCAACTACACCAACAAGGTGAAGGGCTACGGGGTCGAGCAAGCCTTCCCGGAGTTCATCGCCCGCAGGGGAAGAGAGCCGTAGGGATTTGCAAACAGGCCGGTCAACCAACCAGATTCCCGCCGGAGAAACAACTTGCGCTTGACTATAGAACTGGAAGAGGAAGAAGACGGACGATGGATTGCTGAGGTCCCTGACCTACCAGGCGTGATGGTGTACGGGGATTCTCCCGACGAGGCCAAGGCCAAAGTGAAAGCCTTGGCGCTGCGGACGCTCGCCGACCTAATCGAGAATGGAGAAACCAGAGTGGACCACCTGAGTGATTTGTTCCAGAACGCATGAACCGTTGGCCGAGCACTCGGGCGCGACAGGTATTGGCGGGACTGCTAAGAACCGGATGGCGTCTCAAAAGACAGACCGGATCACATCGGGTCGTGGAAAAAGAAGGATGGCCCGACTTTGTATTCGCCTTTCACGACAACGAGGAAATAGGTCCGCGGATGCTGGCTCGTATAGCCAAAAGGACTGGGCTAACACCCAACGACTTGTAAGCTAGCCGCTCAGCGTGCCCTTGGTGCTGGGGACCTGGCCGGGGGCGCGGGGGTCGGGTTCGAGCGCGTCGCGGAGGGAGCGGGCCAGCGCCTTGCAGAGGGCTTCGGCCTTGTGGTGGGGGTCTATGCCGGTGAGAATCTTCGCGTGAAGGTTGATTTTCCCCTCCATAGCGAAGGACTCGAAGAAGTGGCGCACCAACGAGCCGGGCAGCGTTTCCACCATCGTGTCGTCGATGGTGGTTTCAATGACGGCGTAGCCGCGGCCGGAGCAGTCCAGCGCCACCATCGCCAGCGTCTCGTCCAGCGGGACGATGGCGTGTCCCATGCGGCGGATGCCCCTGGCGTCGCCCAAGGCCTCCCGGAAGGTGCGGCCCAGGGTGATCCCCACGTCCTCCACCAGATGGTGCCAGCCGGTGTGCAGGTCGCCCTTGGCGCGCACGGTTATGTCGATCAGCCCGTGCCGCGAAATCTGGCTGACCATATGGTCCAGGAAGCCGTTGCCGGTGTCTACTTCGTAGGCCCCGCTGCCGTCAAGGTCAATCGCCAGGAATATCTCGGTCTCCCCGGTGTTCCGCTGGATGCTGGCGGAGCGGGGGCCGGACTTGGCGGGCAGAGCGCCGCCGTTAGATGCCATCGCCGTCACCCGTGAGTTCCTTCAGGGCTTCGGCCACCGCGTCGGTCTCGAACGGGAAGCCCACGCTGGCCCGCACGTAGTCCCGCAGGCGGTCGTTGTTCCAGTGCCTAAGAAAGATGCCGCGGTTGCACAGCCCCTCGAACACGCTCAAGCCGCGTCCCTCCGGTAGCTGGCACAGGATGAAATTCGCCTGCGACGGCCACGGCTTCACGTTGGGCAGCCCGCTCAGTATGCCGGCCATCCGTTCCCGTTCGGCCACGATGTTGTTGACCCGTTCCAGCAGGGCGGGAACGTCCTCCAGTGAGGCGGTCAGCGCCACCTCAGCGGCCAGGTTGACGTTGTAGGGCGGCTTGATGCCCATGATGGTCTGGGCCAGATCTTCGTGCATCGCGCCCAAGCCGATACGCAGCCCGGCCAGCCCAGCCCACTTGCTGAACGTCCGCAGGACGACCAGGTTGGGGTGGTCTTCCAGCAGCGGCACGACCGTGACGCCGCTGAACTCGTGGTAGGCCTCGTCCACGATCACCATCAGGCCGGTGTCGAGCAGGGCCAGTATCTCCGCTTCGCTGGCGACGTTGCCGCTGGGATTGTTGGGGCTGGCGAGGATGATTGCCTTAGTATTGGGCGTTATGGCCAGCTTTACCGCTTCGATGTCGATCTCGAAGTTCTCGTCGCGGGGCACGCCGATGGTCTGCCCGCCGCACAGGCCGGTGTTGAACGAGTACATGCCGAAAGTCGGCGTGGCGGTAATGACGTTATCGCCGGGGCCGACGAAGATTCGCAACAGCAGGTCGATCAGCTCGTCGCTGCCGTTGCCGGCCACGATGTTCTCCGGGGCCACGTCGACGTAGCCGGAGAGGACCCGGCGCAACTGCCGCTGGTCGGGGTCGGGGTAGTGGTTGTAGTTGTGGAAGTTGGCCAAGGCCTCGCCCACCCGCTCCGATGGCCCGTAGGGGTTTTCGTTGCCGTTGAGCCGGATTATCTTCTCCGGCGGGATGCCGGCGCGCTCCGCCATGACCTCCATGGGGTCGACGCCGTGGTAGAGCTCCATGCTCCGGATGTGGGGCAGCATCGCGTTTCTAATGGCGGATGAATCTACGGCAGCCATGACTTATGACTTCTCTTAATCCGGCTCAGGAATTTCGGAGGGTGTCGAGGCGGACTTGAACGGCCCCAGCGTGGCCGGACAGCCCCTCGGCGTTGGCGATGTGAACGGCGGCAGGCCCCAAGGTCTGAAAGTCGGCGGGCTTCAGGCCGACCACCGGCATCGTCCGCAGGAAGTGGTGGACGCTCAGCGCGGAGCCGAAGCGGGCCGTGCCGCCGGTGGGCATGACGTGGCTGGGGCCAGCGATATAGTCGCCCATCACCTCCGGCGAATACTCGCCCAAGAACAGCCCTCCGGCGTGTTTGATGTGGTCGACCCACGTCCAAGGCTCGCGGACCAGCAGGCAGAGGTGCTCCGGGGCAATGCGGTTGGCCAGCTCCACGGCATCATCGAGGGAGTCCACCAGCACCGCGCGGCCTTGGCGCTCCAGGGACTGGCGGGCCACCTCACCCCTCGGGGCGGCGGCCAAACGCTGCTCCAGCTGGTCTTCGACGCGGGAGATGAGGCCGTCGCTGTCGGTAATCAAGATCGCGGTGGCCAGCGGGTCGTGCTCGGCTTGAGCGATCAGGTCAGCGGCGCAGAAGTCGGCATTGGCTGAATCGTCGGCCAGGATGATGGTCTCGGTGGGGCCGAACACGCCGTCGATGTCCACGACGCCCTGCACCAGCTTTTTGGCGTAGGCCACGAAAACGTTGCCGGGACCGCAAATCTTGTCCACTCGCGGGACCGACTCAGTTCCGTAGGCCATCGCGGCAATGGCGGGCACTCCCCCAACCTGGTAAAGCGCATCGACACCGGCGATTTCGGCGGCAGCCACCACCGCCGGGTTCAGCGGCTCCGCGCCCAGCCGGGGAGTGGTGAGAATAACTTCCCGCACCCCGGCGACGCGGGCCGGAATGGCGGTCATCAGCACGGTGGACGGGTAGGCGGCCGAGCCTCCCGGAGCGTACAGCCCCACGCGGTCCAGCGGCCGGACCAGTTCGCCCAAGCCCTGCTGGAGGTCCAGCCATTCTCTGGGCATGGTGGACTCATGGAACGCTCGTATGCGGTCGGCGGCCAACTCCAGCGACTCCCTCAGTTCGGGGCTGACCTGCTTCCTGGCGTGGGCCACGTCGGCCTCGCCGATGCGGAAGTCTTCCAGGTCCGCGCCGTCCAGCAGCTTGGCGTAGCGGCGCACCGCGGCGTCGCCGTCCCGTCTGACATCGGACAGGATTTTCACGACCGACTCAGCCGGCGTTACCTGCTCGCCGAAGGCTTGGCGGGTCCTGGCCAGCACGCTGTCCGGCAACGAGGTCAGGTCCAGGGGATCGACGCGGACCAGCACGTCTCCGGCGTTTTCCAGCCCACGGACTATGTTAAGGGTCACTGATTCGCTCCGAATTCTCGATTGGCATATCGTCTAGGCGGGCAGGAATTCGTGGATTTGGGCGATGGTGGCTGCCACGGCCCGCTGCCGATAAGCCTCGACTCGGGCCTCGGGTATTTTTTCGTAGACTTCTTCCAGACTGCGGGGCATCCGCTCCAAGAACTCGCCGACCGTCTGTTGCACGTCGTCGTTGTCCCGGTACATCCGGTTTAGTGAGCCCTTGAGCCGTTCCCAAGTGAAATCGCGGCCCACGAGTCCGGAAACCCAGCCCTTCCACTCGGTGAGCAGGCCATCCTCGAGGAAGGACACCGACACGCCGGTGTCGCCGCAGGAAACTGCGTGTCCGGCATTGAGCGGGCCCTGCACATCGGGCAGCGATTGGCGGTCCATGTCCAACTGTATCGCCCGGTCCCAGATGTCGGCTTCGACCTGGTCGGCGGTCAGCCGCGCCTGCAAGACGGTCGTGTCGAAGTTGGCCCGGTACACGCTGGTTATCCAGGTCTCGTCGGCGGCCAGATGGCTGATGTAGCCGAGCAGGAACGAGCGCGTGGCGTCGGAGACTCCCTCTCCCTCCAGCAGGTCCGGGTGGTTCTGGAACATGGCCCTGGTGCCGGTGCCCACTTCCTCGACCGACAGGAGGGAGAAATGGGTCTGCTCCCGGGGCCACTTGGTCATGGCGCGGATGTCCGGCGTGGTGGAACCGAGGAAGAAGCTGCCGATGTTATCGTAAACGCAACCGCGGTCGAGTTGCTCGGCAACCTGGTTGGCCAAGTAGATGTGCATCGGCAAATTAGGCATTTGCGCTATCTTACCCGCTCACTCCCGGCTTGTCGAACACCACCCTAACCCTAACCCTCTCCCTCAAGGAAGAGGGGACTTTGCGGGCCGAACAGCGACTCGTATGATCGCGAGTGGCCGTCGAACAAGTAGCTAAGCTGCTCGGCGGCAACGTCGTCGGCCCCGCAGTCCCGGAGATGATAGACCGCGTCCAGCAGGCGTTCCTTGCGCACCAGCAGGCTGACGCTGAACCAGTCCTGCTCTTCCACGTTGTAAACGCGGGCGACGGTGGGCCCGCGCAGTCCGGCCAAGGCGGGGCGGGCCAGGATCGTCGCGCCCACCTCCTCCGCCGACGCCCCCTGAACGTTGGCGGTGACCCGGTAGTAGGGCTCGGCCCGCAGGCGGGCCTCCATCATGTCGGTGACGGCGCGGGCCAAGTCCAACGCATCCCGCGACTCCGCCAGCAACACCGGATTGGCCAGCAGGCAAGCTTGGGAGGCTAGCACTGTGCCGTCGTCCAGCGTCTTCAGGTGGTTCTCCCGTAGCGTCGCGCCGGTAGCCGTCAGGTCGGCGATCAGGTCGGCGTACCCGGCGGCCGGGGCGGCCTCCATCGCGCCCGACGCCGGGACCAGCGTGAAGTGGTTGATCCCCCGCTCGTAAAGAAAGGAGCGCAACAACCGGGGGTACTTGGTAGCGATGCGGAGCTGCTTGCCGTCTTGACGGAACTCCAGGGCCAGGTCGGCGAGGTCGGCCAAGGACGTAACGTCCAGCCAGGAGTTGGGCACCGCCAGCACGAACTCGCACCGCCCGTAGCCCAGGCTTTCCACCAGCACGGCGGCGCGGCGCTCCTCGGTCCGGTACTCCAGCACGCGGTCGAGACCGGTAACGCCCAACTCCGCGCTCCCTTCCTCGACCTTTTGAGTGATGTCGGCGGTGCGCTGGAACAGCACCTCGACCCCCGGCAGGGCAGGCACCGACGCGGTATAGCGGCGGGCGTTGGGCCGCAGCACAGGCAGGCCGCAGTCCCGCATGAAGTTGAGCGTCGGCTCGTGGAGGTCGCCGTCGCTGGGCAACAAAAGCCGCAGGGCGGGGCCGCCGTTCTTCGATCTCTCGCTTGTTGCCGGGTCTGCTATGTTCATGTCTCTTGCTGCTTACGCGACTGTGTGGGTGGTGGTCTGCCCGTCTTGATCAACGACTACAACCCTGGCCAGGCCTCGCGCGGCGGCGAAGGCCATCGCCTCGTCGAGGGTGCGCCCGCTAACTTCCAGTTCGGCCGTCTCGCCCCGTTGGCGCAGTTCGCGGGCGGTTTCCAGGGCATGGGGCTGGCCGGACTGGCTGGCCGCTATCACCAAGGCCCCCGAGGGAGTTTCGACCGAGGGGCCGGTCGTTCCGCAGGGCGAGGCCAGCGCCAGAAGGGCATCGAGGTTGTAGGCGAAGCCGAGGGCCGGCAGCGGTCTTTCGCCGCCCAAGGCCCGCGCCAGACTGTCGTAGCGTCCGCCTCCACCCAGCGGGACGGGCCAGCCGGGATGGGTCACCTCGAAGATGATGCCATTATAATAGGCCAGGCCGCGCACCAGTCCAAAGTCCAGCAGGATGTGTTCCTCGATCTCCGGCTGGTGGGCCAACAGCCGGTAAATCTGTTCGAAGCGGCGGATCGCCGTTTCGTCGGCCCGCCCGTCTGCCAGCACCCGGATTGCGCCGACCAGCGCGTCGGGCGGGCGTCCTCGGATTTGGGCCAAGTGGAAGGCCAGTTCCAGCGCCCGTTGCAGCTTTTCCTCGTCGTCGGTGCGGCGGATTTTGCGGAGCAGGCGGCTGGCCACCTCGTCCGGGGTGCGCTGGCCGAGCCGCTCCGCGCCGTTGGAATTGAGCAGGCCGAGCAGCACCACCAGCGCCTGATCGTCGTCCAGGCCCTGCACCGACCGGCTCAGGTAATCGTCGTCGGCCTGGTCGCCGATGAGATGCAGGTGACGGCCCTCGTCCATCAGTTGGGCCACCGCTCCCGGTCCCTCCCGGAGCCGGGGCACGTTCTGCACCACGAAGTCCCGCGCCCTTTCGGACAGCCCAACCGGGTCGAGAAGGCTGTCCAGCACGTCGAGGTCGGCCAGTTGCAGCGTCCAGCCACGCAACCCCGCAGTGGTCAACGCCGACACGGCCAGACCCAGAAGCTCGACGTCCGCCATCAGGCTGGACCCGCCGAGCAGCTCCCCGCCTATCTGGACGAACTGCCCGCCGGAAGCGGGGCTTGAGCCGTCCGATCCGTCTTTAATCCCGGCGCCGTCGTACCGGAAGACGGGGCCGCAGTATTGCCAGCGCGCCGGCAACTCCATGTAGCCGGGCTGCTCAAGGTAATGGCGCATGATCGGCGACGTAAACTCGGGGCGCAAGCTGACGGCGTTGCTGCCGGGGTCGGTGAAGCTGTAGAGCTGGGAAGCCAACTCTCCGCCGGACTTGCGCAGGAAGAGCTCGGTGGGTTCAAGCAGCGGCGTCTCCAACTGGCGGTAGCCGTAGCTGTCGAGGAGGGTGACAAGCCGGTCTTGCAGGGCGTCCCGTTGTCTACGGGCCGGGCCGGAAATATCGTTCATGCCCGTTAGTCGGGCGACGGTCCGGGTTGATTCGGCGGGCTGACGGTACATTAGCGATTCTCGATATTGTACAACAGCCGCCGCCCTCCACCAACCGGCTCCGAATTTGGAATTGGCAATTCTGAATGATGGATGGACGCGATCGAGATTTCAGAATTCACCATTTACAATTCATAACTCACGGATGCGCGTTCAGTCCGCCGTCGACGTACACTGCCTGCCCGGTGGAGTAATCGCAGGACTCGGAGCAAAGGTAGACTAGCAGCGGCCCGATGTCCCGGGGCGCGCCCTTGCGCCGCAACGGCGTGTACCGCACCAGCAGTTCTTCCCGCTGGACCTCCAGTGGCTGGTCTTCGGTGTCGATCCAGCCGGTGCCCAAGGCGTTCACACGGATGTTGTGGCGGCCCCATTCGACGGCCAGCGAGCGGGTCAACGAAAGCAGGGCGGCCTGGCTGGCGGCAAAAGCCGAACCGTTGATCATGCCGCGTTCGGCCAGTTCCGACACTACGTTCACCACCCGGCCGTACTGGCGGGCGGCCATACGGGGGAGGACTTGCTGGCAGAGCAGGAAGGGCAGCTTGGCGTTGCGGGCCTGAACTTCGTCCCACTCGGAGGACGAAATGTCGCCCAAGGGCGCGGCGAACATACTCCGGGCATCGTTGACCAGAATGTCCACGCGGTCGTGACGGCTGTCGAATTCGCTCATCACGCCGTCGGCCCCACCGGAGGCAAGGTCGATGATGGCCCCCCCGCTGCCCAACGGGAGCGCGGCCAGCGCGGCGTCCAGGTTCCGCCGGTTGCGGGCGACGGCGAACACCTCCGCCCCGGCTTCGGCCACCGCCCCGGCCAAAAACGGCGCTTCGTCGCCGCCCGACGTTGCAAAGATCGCCACCTGCCCGGCAAGACTGTATTCGGGTAACACCGGCATCTCGGCTACTCCTCCAACGGAATTAGCGGCGCGTGGCCGGTCGGAGTTACCCCCCCAGCCAAGCCCCCGCCGTCGGCGATGATCATCTCGCCGGTCATGTAGTCCGAAGCGCCCGAGGACAGGAATACCGCCAGCGGCCCGAAGTCCTCCGGCTTGCCCAGCTTGCCGATAGGCAGGAAATCGCCGGAACGGGGCAGGCTGGAAGCCGTGGCGCCCATGTCTCCGGTGGGCACGAAGCCGGGGACGATGCTGTTGGCGGTGACTCCGTAGCGGGCCAGGTTGAAGGACAGAACGCGGGTAAGCTGGATCATGCCGCCCTTGCTGCAACAGTACATGTAGATGTCTCGTCCCGCCCGCATCCCGAACCCGGAGGCCACGTTGATAATCTTGCCGTGCCCTTGGTCCACCATCGGCTGGGAAACGGCGCGAGAGCAGTAGAAAGCGCCGGTGAGGTTCACGTCCATAATCCGGCGCCAGTCCTCGTCGGTGATCTCCCAGATGGGCTTGCGGACGTTGTCCTGCACCGCGCCGGCGTTGTTGATCAGCACGTCCACGCTGCCGAACCGCTGGATGCTGGACTCGATCAAGTGGTCTACCTGCGCGGAGTCGGTGACGTCGGTGGAGATCGCCATCGCGTCCCGGCCCAAGGCTTGCGCCTCGGAGACTGCTTCTTCGATAGGCCCCGGACGCCGCCCGGCGATGGTCAGGTTGGCCCCGGCGCGGGCCAGGGCGCGCACCATAGCGAGGCCGAGGCCAGTGCCTCCTCCGGTAATCACGATTGACTTGCCGTCCAGGCTCAGAGACTCCAGCATGGGCAATTATCTCCTCGGCTATCTACTCAGGGATACGTCTCCGGCGGTTAGCGTCAGCAACTCGCCGTCGTCTTTGCGGAGCAGCAGGTTGCCCGTGTCGTCGACCCCTTCCGCGAGTCCCGCGTAGGTCTCGCCCCCGGAAACGGCGTCGACGCGCTGCCCGATGGTATCCAAAAGGCCCCGCCACTCCGGGACCGGAGACCGTCCCTGCCGCAATTGCAGGTAGGCGGCGTCCAAGTCCAACAAAAGCTGGCAGAGCAGGGTCTCTCGGGAGACTTCCTGCCCGGCCGCGGCGTTGATGCTCGTGGCCAGGGCGGCGATTTCCTCTGAGACTCCAGTGTCCAGCGCGACGTTCAACCCAATGCCCAAGACAGCATACCATACCGAATTTCCGGCGATGGCGCTCTCGGCCAGGATGCCCGCCGCCTTGCGCCCGCCGATCATCAGATCGTTGGGCCACTTGATGCAGGCAGGGAGTCCCGTGGTCTTGCGTACCGCTCGAACCGCCGCCAACCCGCCGATGATGCTGATGAAGGGCAGTTGCTCGACGCTTGGACGAAACAGCACCGAAAACAGCAGGTTGCCCGGCTGGGAAACCCAACTGCGGCCCTGACGGCCCCGTCCGGCCGATTGAATCTCGGCCACCACCACCGTCCCCTCCTCCGCTCCGTCCTGGGCCAAGCGGGCGGCTTCATCCATGGTCGAGGTCAGTTCGGGGAAGTAGAGCAGACGCCTCCCGACGACGTGAGTATACAACCCCTGCCGTATCGCCGCTGAGACTAGGTTAGGCATTTTCGGGAGGGTTGTCCGGCGAAGGGGTGTCCTGGGAAGGGGCGACGGGCGCGGGCGGCTCCGGCGGGCGCAGTACGTCGGTCAAGCCCGCCATCGCGCCGCGAAAGTCGGCGTCGGACAGCATCCCCAGAGACCGCAAGACCAGGCTGGCCGGGAGGGTCGTCAGCCGCGCCCGCACCATCGCCGGGCGGGGCAGGTTGGCCTGCTGCCAGTCTTGCACGTGGTAGTCGCCGGGGCGCGGCGGTGCGCCGACGCGGCTGGTGATCTGGCAGATAACCAATTCGCCGGTCTCCTGATTGTAGCTGGCGGAGCTGACCACCAGAGCGGGGCGCCTTCTGCCCCCGGCCCGCTGCTCAAAGGGATAGGCCACCAGTATGACCTCGCCCTGGCTAAAGGCGGTCATACGCCGAATCCTCTTCGCTTAGCCAATCGTCGGCAAAGCCCGAACCGGACTGGTCGGCGAAGGCGGCGTGGGAGGCGAGTTGGCCGAGGTGCAACTCGCGAATGGCCCGCTGGGTCACGCGATAGAACGTGCGCCCGTCGGCGGCCTGCCATAAGTCCAGGTACTCCGCAGCCACCTGCGAGCCGACCCAGGTGTGGGCGATGGAGCGTTGGTCGAGCAACTCGAACAGCCGTTGTTGCTGCATTGCCCCGGCCAGGTGCACTTGCTCCAGCAACTCGCTGCGAGCGTCATGCGGGCGAAGCTCTTGGGGTTCCGCGTCGATGGCCCGCAGCAGGTCCGAGAGGCGGTCAAGGTTGCGCTGGATGCTGCGGATGTGCCTTTGCGCTTGATTGCTGCTGGTCATGTCGGCCTCCCAGTCCATCGGCCTGAACCCCGCGCCTGACCTCCACTATGCCGAAACGGAGCGCGGGCGTTACCAGCCGTGTTCCAGCTTGTCTTGCAGGATGTCTACGAGACCGGCCAGCGGCACGCGGGCCTGGTGCATCGTATCCCGGTCGCGGATGGTCACTTGATGGTCGTCGAGGGTGTCGAAGTCGATGGTCACGCAATACGGCGTGCCAATCTCATCCTGACGCCGGTAGCGGCGTCCGATGCTCTGGGCGTCGTCGAATTGGGTGTTGAAGTGCTTGCGGAGCCGGTCGTGAATACGCCGGGCGGTGGGCAGCAGGCGTTCGTTGCGGCTCAAGGGCAGCACCGCCACCGCCACCGGGGCCAGCCGCCGGTGGATGCGCGAGACCACCCGGACGGCGTTCCCGTCCGGCTCTTCGTCGTAGGCGTCGAGCCAGAACGCCAGCGTCGCCCGGTCCACGCCGCCCGACGGCTCGATCACGTAGGGGTAGTACCGCGATTGGCTCTCGTCGTCGAAGTAGGAAAGGTCCTCGCCGCTGAACTCAGCGTGCTGCTTGAGGTCGAAATCGGTGCGGTCGGCGATGCCCTCCAACTCGGCCCAGCCCCAAGGAAAGCGGTACTCGATGTCGTAGCAGTCCTTGGCGTAGTGGGCCAACTCGTCGGGCCCGTGGCGGCGTAGGCGCAGGTTCTCGGCGCGGATGCCCAGGTCAACGTACCACCGGAAACGGTCGTCGAGCCAGCGGTCCAGCCATTCCAGGTCAGTGCCCGGCTTGACAAAGAACTCCACCTCCATCTGCTCGAATTCACGGGTGCGGAAGGTGAAGTTGCCGGGGGTGATCTCGTTGCGGAAGGACTTGCCGATCTGCCCGATGCCGAAGGGCAGCTTCTTGCGCGAGGAATTCACCACGTTGGGGAAGTTGACGAAGATGCCCTGGGCCGTCTCCGGCCGCATGTAAACCTCGTTGGCGGTGTCCTCCACCGGCCCCATAAACGTGCGGAACATCAGGTTGAAGCGGCGCGGCTCGGTCAGTTGGCCGCCGCAGTCCGGGCAACGAAGCTCCTGTGCCGCTGCTGCTGCGGCCGGGTCAGCCGGGTCTATACCCACGCTTTCCAACAAGTGGTCCTGCCGGAACCTGCTGTTACATTCCCGGCACTCCACCAGCGGGTCGCTGAAATTCTCGACGTGGCCGCTGGCCTCCCAAGTGCGAGGGTGCATCAGGATCGCCGCGTCCAAGCCGACCATGTCGTCCCGGCCCGATACCACGGCTCGCCACCACGCCTCCTTCACGTTGCGCTTGAGCTCGACCCCCAAGGGGCCATAGTCCCAGGTGGAACCCAAGCCCCCGTAGATCTCGCTGCTCTGGAACACGAAACCGCGGCGCTTGGAAAGAGACATCATCTTGTCCATCTCGGCATAGGGCACGGAGCGGGGCAAATGGTTACTCCTTAGATAGCACAACCAAGGGCGACGCGAAACGCCGCCTGCGGCAAAGAATTGCTGGACTTTAGGGAACACATTGAGGTTACTTATTTTCCCCTGAGTATGCAAATATGCAGAGGCACTCGACTCTGCCATAATAGGCAACAAGGCCATAGACAACAAGGCCATAGGTGTCTTCTTTCAGAGTTAAATTGTGACGGCGGTTTCAGAAATTTCTGCCCGGATTGAAGCGTTTCGCAGGGACCTCGACAGATTTCCGGACCCTATGGTCGTGCAAAAGCACATCACGTTTGGCGAGAGCTACCTTCTGGGCAGCCAGAGGTACTTCGAGCTAAAGTCAGAAGTCTCCCTCCATTTCGATCTTCATCCCAGCCAGGTTGTAATTGTCGGCTCCGGCAAACTTGGATTCAGCATAGCGCCCGGGAAACAATACCAGCACTTCAATGATGAGTCCGACTTGGATTTGGCCGTAGTTTCCTCCGAATTATTCGACCGTGTTTGGATTGACGTATTCGAGTATTCAAGAGGAGGGGCCTTTTGGCCCGACGAGAAATCCTTTAAGGATTATCTGCTACGAGGATGGGTGAGGCCAGACAAACTTCCACCATCCCCTCAGTTCCCATTCCGTAATGATTGGTGGGACTTCTTCCAAGAAATCGAGAGTTTTGGCAGGTATGGCACCTACAAGATCCGCGCAGGCATCTACAAATCATGGTACTTCTTGGAAAGCTACCAAAGCGAGGCTGTCAAAAAATGTCGGGAGACGAGTGAAACTGATGAAGACCTCAGCAACCAATAGGCGCGTTCGCGTCCTATTGTCCAGTCTCCAAGATGAAACTCTCATTCCGCGCCCGGAGTTTCAACGCCGACTGGTTTGGTCCAAAAAGGACAAATTTAATTTTGTTTCGACGGTTTTGGAAGAATATCCGTTCCCGGAAGTATACGTAGCTGCTGGCGACGTTAACCTCGAAACGGGCCAAGGGACTGAAATGCTTGTGGACGGCCAGCAACGGTTAACCACATTGAATCAATACTTCCGTGGCTCGCCAGAATTTGCTACAGGCGGGTCAATCAGACCCTACAAAGACCTACCTGACGATGAAAAGAAGAGGTTCTTGGATTACGAGGTTGTAGTTCGAGACTTGGGAAACCTCGGCATAGGCGAGATCAAAGAGGTTTTTCTGCGTCTAAATTCGACGGGCTATTCCCTAAACGCAATGGAAATGCAAAACGCTCGATACAATGGGGAATTCAAACAGTTTGCCGAATCGATAGCCAGCAACAAGTTTTTTGAAGCCCGTCCAGTGTTCAGTGCTAACGACATCCGGAGGATGGAGGACGTACGGTTCGTCTTGACCTTCATCGTCACCATTATGTCTACATATTTCCATCGCGTGAGAGAACTAGAAAGTTACTTGAAGGGATACAACGATGATTTCCCCGAGAAACAAACGCTCAAGAATCAGATATTGAGAGTGTTCGAGTTTATAAAATCATGTGAGTTTGAGAATTCGTCGCGGGCATGGCAGCGCGCCGACATCTTTACGTTGCTGGTTGAATGCTACCGCTCACTGGAAAAGGACGCCCTCACCCTGGATGCAAATTCAGTCGCACCGCGCCTGAAAGCATTCTATAAATCAGTCGACGAGTTCGACGGCAGCACTGGCGGCGACGACCAAGTAGCCAGATATTATCGAGCCGCCGTTTCGGCTTCCAATGACCGGTCACGTCGAATAGAGCGAGGCAACGCAATCGCGGCAATTCTTCGTAACATAGAACAACCAGTCCGCCACGCGCATGGCTTGAGACTGGAGCGGTGTTAGCCTGTCGGCGCATGGAGCCGCACGGTGTCGGCCAGGGTCTCGGCGCGGAGGTCGTCCAACCGGATGCAGCGGGCGCCCATCGATTCGGCGATTGGAGCGGCCAAGCCCAGCCGCACGTAGCCGTCTTCGGTGTCGACGACTACGGCGGGGATGCGGGCTTCGCGGACTATGGCGGCGGCGGCCCGCGCTTCTTCGGTGGGGTTGCCCACCCCGGCGGTGGTGACGTTGGCCCGGCCGTCGGACAGCAGCACCAGCATGGGAAGCACGTCCCGGTCTTTCGTGCGCTCCGTCTCCATCACCTCCATCGCCTTGAAGATGCCGGCGCTCAAGGGGGTGCGTCCGCCGGTGGGCATCTCCCGCAGATGCGCTTGGGCCAAGTCGACGCTGTTGGTCGGCGGCAACAGGAGTTGGGCAGTAGTGCCCCGAAAGGAGACCAGCCCAACTCGGTCGCGGCGCTGATAAGCGTCGAGCAGTATGGAAAGAATCGCCCCTTTCACCGCCACCATGCGCCGCTGCGCCCCCATCGAGCCGCTGGCGTCGACCACGAACAGCACCAAGCTGCCCGCCCTGCTCTCCCGCACCTTCTCCCGGATGTCCCAAGGCTCGATCAGGACGGCTGGAAGGACCTGCGGAGCATCCTCCCCGGAAAGCGCGGCGCGGCGGCTTTCCTGATGGGGAGCGGCGGTCCGCAGGGTGGCGTCGAGGGCCAAGTCCGACGTTCCTTCCTGGGGCTGCCGGGCGCGCACGTAGCGGCCGGCTGACGAGTCGGTGACGGTGGTGCTGCGCCGTCCCGACGAGCGGCGCGCCCGCCGGTCGGGCGGTTGAATGGCCAGAGAGCGCACGGCGAAGGGCGCGCCTACCTCAAACTGCTGGTCGCCGGACGGGCCATCCGCAGAGGGCTGGTCCGGCGGGTCGTCCTGTTCTTGCCCGTCCGAATCCGGAGGGTCGGAGTCGACGCCTCCCTGATCGTCGTTGCCGCCGGAATCGTGGGGTTCCCGCCCTTGGTTCTGCTGCTGGAACTCCTCGATCATTTTGTCTAGCTGCTCGGTGACGAGCTCGGGCTGCTGGAAGGGCTGGCGGCGCTGCCGGTGCAACAGCGCGAGGAATGCCGCCTCCCGCACGTCCTCGG
Source organism: Dehalococcoidia bacterium (assembly GCA_965197575.1). Lineage (GTDB taxonomy): Bacteria > Chloroflexota > Dehalococcoidia > Lucifugimonadales > UBA3495 > VXOI01. Next base: position 1,309,753 of record OZ240214.1, on the reverse strand, counting down.
CGGTGACGTGGGTGCGGTCCTCATAGGCCGCGATGGTCCCGGCCGTCTTGTACATCACGATGTCGCCGCGCATACCGTCCACTTCGTACTCGGCGCAGATGGACGTGATCAACTCCAGGATGTCCTCGCTCACGCGGACTTCCGGGAGCAACCGCTGGCTGCGAAGAATTCTCTCCCTCTCCGCTTCTTCCGGCTCGCGCCACCGCTCCATGAAGGCGTGGGGGGCGGCCTCGTAGTCAATGCGGCGGCGGACTACCTCGCGGCGTTCTTCGGGCGCAAAACTGCCCTCTACTTCCACGGCCAAGCCGAAGCGGTCAAGAAGCTGCGGCCGCAGGTCGCCTTCCTCGGGGTTCATCGTGCCGACCAGGATGAACTGGGCTTGATGCGTAACCGACACGCCCTCGCGTTCGACGTAGTTGCGGCCCATGGCGGCGGCGTCCAGCAGTACGTCAACCAGGTGGTCGTTGAGAAGGTTTACCTCGTCGATGTAGAGGATGCCCCGGTGCGTGGCCGCGATCAGTCCCGGCTCGAAGGCCCGCGTTCCGGTCTTGATCGCCTGCTCGATGTCCAGCGATCCCACCAGCCGATCCTCGGTCGCGCCGACGGGCAGGTCTACGATGGGCACCTGCCGCGTGACGGTCCCGGCGTCGACGGCCTCCGGGCCGCAACGCAGGCACAGGCCCTGGCGGTTGGCCGGCTCGCAGTTGTAAGGGCAGCCCTGCACCACGTCGACCTCCGGCAGCAACGCGGCCAAGGAACGGACGGCGGTGGACTTGGCGGTGCCCTTCTTGCCGCGCACCAAGACGCCGCCGATCTTGGGGTTGACCGCGTTCAGCAGCAAAGCCCGTTTCATCGCGGTCTGGGCGACGATGGCGGTGAAGGGGAATCGGGGTTCAACTCGTTCGGTCAATAGCGCAGCTCCCGGCGTGAGGGTTTCGGACCCGGTTGAAGTCTACTGAAGTTTACCACTTGCCGGAGACGATGCCCGCCGTTTCGGAGCCTGGCGCCCGGTCCGGTGCAGGGCCGCGGTTAGGGAGGGGGTGGGCCGGGTCCTAGGCGAGAACCGGCGGCCCTGGAGGGCGCCCCAACCTAACCGATGCCCTGTTTGGGAGGGAAATTCCTCATTTGCGCCCTAGTCCGCCGCTTCGGTCGAAATCCCGGCCGAAGTCGGATAGGCGTGGACTCCGTTGCGCCGGTAGAGCGCATAGCCGACGGTGCCGAAGGCGATGCCCATCCACAGCAGGAAGTGGCCGCCGGCAGTGAAGGTGCGGAACATGATGGTCAGCGCGGGCGGCAGCCAATCGGGGGACGGGTCGCGCACCCCCGGCACGGCGAAGGACAACAGCAGCATGACCACGGCATAGGCGACCCCGACGGCGGCGTAACGGGGCCAGCGTCTGCCACCGGACGCGGCCCGGTTGACTTGGCCCACTCCGTACAAGACCAGGGCCACCGAGGCAGTCGATACCGCGATAACCAGCAATTGGTAGCCCTGCCGGGCCAGCAGTGTCCCCTCGTCGCCGATTCCTGGCGGGTTCAGCGGATACTTGATCTGGGTGAACGTCGACACCGCCCAAAACCCCAGAAGACCGGCCACGTCGGCCCAAGCCCAAGGGTTCCAACCGGGAGCGGCGCGGCGCGCCAGATAATACAGGCCGGTGAAAATGGCACCGTAGATCACGCCGACCACGGCCAAGCCCAAGGTCATGCCTACCCGCTGCGCGCCGAGCGTGGTGAGCTGGCCCAAGGGCAGGGCGTCCCCTTCCTCGCCGGGGCTTGCGGTGGCCTGCCCTTCCAGCTCGATGGCCCATTCCATCACCGGCACGGTGAAGATGTTCATGTACCCGGCCACCAGCAGGCCAGCGATGAGGCCCATCACCAGCGCGGTCGGAAAGATGCGGTCCATGAGCGGTTCTCCGGTTTCCCGCGGGAGCCTAATGGCACATGAAGGCGACGTGGCGGGCGTGGTGGAAGAACTCGTGGACCGTGCCCAGGATGCCGGGAGCGCCGATGGCCGCACCATGCACGCCGGAGTCCACGTACCCGGCCAGATAGAGCACAACTGCGCCCGCTACAAGCCAGGGCGCCCGGGATGCGGTATCGGTTGCAGCTGCGATGCGGTTGAACATGTCTGCTTCCTCCAAATTCCCTAAATTCGGTTAGTTCTGGGCAACAAAAAAGCCCGGCGCTTCGGCCGGGCTCCAGTTACATACGTCGAATGACTACTACCCTCTTCTGCGAAGCGTATCAAGTCGTGCTGAAAGGCAGGTCTCCTGACTCCTGGATTCGTCATCCTCCGACCTTCCCAGCCCCAAGCGGGCCAGTGGCGTTTGCGGAGGAGACTACCAGTTACAGTGGCGCGACCGCGCCGGACTCACACCGGCTTCCCTTTTCATCCCGATACCATCGGGACACCGTTCAGCGAACCTAGGTTGTTAAAGACAGCCCTGTTGCAGGCTGTGGAGTTGATGCTAGCAACCCCACGGGTTGATGTCAAGCCGTTGTACTCTATGCCACCAACCCATACGTTCGCGATTGAGCCATCGTGAATGGGACGTTAGGAGACTTGGGCGCGGTCTTCCTGCGACATAGCGTGCTCTGCTTCGCGGCGGAGGCGGACTCCCCGCAGGAATCCCAGCAGAATTTCTTGGGTGCGGCCGGCGGCTTCGTTGGTGGTCAGGCCGTGTTCTGCGCCAGCTATCACGTACATGGCGGACTGGGAAATCGCGGCGTTCAGGCTGCGTCCGCACTCGATGGGGATGCGGCTGTCTTGGTCGCCGTGAACGATGGCCACCGGCATCTTCAACTCGGCCAGCCGGTTTTCCAGGGAGTCGCCAATATCCAGGTAAGCCTGATGAGTGGCGGCGATGCCGTCGGCGCGCGCCTCGTTTTCGGCGGCGAGGCGGGCGAAGCGCTCCGGATCCTCGGCGGCCATCTGCGGGAAGCGGTCGGCCAGCGCGGCGGCCACCGCCGCCGAGCGGCCCTCGGCGGCCACACGTTCCCTGAGCTTCCGCAGTTCCTGTCGGCGTATCTCCCGCTGCGCCTCCTGCGAGTAGGTCATCGTATTGACCAAAAGAAGGGCGTCGGTCATCTCCGGGTAGTCCAGCGCAAACTGCAACGCAATCGGCCCGCCCGCCGACGATCCCAATATGTGGGCCTTGTCGATGCCCAGGTGGGCCAGCAGCGCACGCAAGTCCCGGGCGCAGTTGGGAATGTCATAGCCGTCGGCGGGCGCTTCTGACTGGCCGCAGCACCGGCGGTCGTAGAACACACAACGGTAGTCCGCTGAAAAACCATCCGCCTGCCGGTTGATCGTGTCGCGGGCGCCGTCGCCGCCGCCCAAGCCGCCGTGAACGAAAGCTATGGGCGGCGCGGCGTCGTCGCCAACCACGGTGTAGCGCATCCGGTAGCCGTTGACCTCTGCGAAAGGCATGGCTCTGAATCCTCCACTGTCAGCGGGTCTTTCGACTCCACCCAAGTCAGCCACCAGGGCCGCCCATGCGCCATTGAATCCGGGGCGGCGGAGCGTCGCTCGGTAGGGGAAACCCTTGTAGTTGCCCTTTGGCTTGCCCCTACTACTGGCGCGGGCGCTTGACGAAGACGATGCCCTCGTTGCCGACGTAGCGGTCCCGCGTTTCCGAGAAACGCCGGAACTTGTCCGGCTGGAACTCGGTGCGGTTTTGGTCTTCGTCCAGATAGGGGTTGGGGAAGTAGCCCCGGAGCAAAGTCTCCTCCTTCTCGCCGGAGAAGCGCACATAGTAGGACAGGAGGTCGCCGTGGCTTTCCGCCTCCACGAACTGTATCCCCGTCACATCGTCGAGCTTGACGTGGAAATGCCAGTTGTCGGCCTCGATGGTCGCGTAGCCGTTGGCTACCTCTGGCTCCTTGATGCCCTTGGATGTGTTCTCGCTGACCACCGCGCCGCCGCCCACTACCCACATCACGCTCTCGTCTTGGGTCAACCCCTTGATGATCTCCAGCGTCGATTCCACGTCCAGCCTCCTCTTGGAATGGTGAATGACGAATTGAGAATGGAGAAAACCCCAATTCTCAATTCAACATTCCCTATTCCCAATTCATCCTTCCTGCCGGGCTTCCAGGTCAGCCTCCAGTTGCAGCAGCATCTCTTGGAGACGCTCTTTCATGTCGGGCGGCGGGTTTTCCCACAGGCCCCGCTGGATCGCCTCCAGCAGCCGCTCCACGATGTCCCGCAGGGCCCAGGGGTTGCTTTGCTGGAAGAATTGTTGCGTCTCCGGGTCGAACACGTAGGACTCGGTGACGTTCTCGTACATCCAGTCTTCGATGACCTGGGCCGTTGCGTCGTAGCCAAACATATAGTCCACGGTGGCGGAAAGCTCGAAAGCCCCCTTGTAGCCGTGGCGCTTCATCGAGTCGATCCACTTGGGGTTGACCACCCTGGTGCGGAAGACGCGCCTCGCCTCGTCCTCCAGCTTCCGCACTCTGGCGCGGGAGGGATCGGAGCTGTCGCCGAAGAACTGCTGCGGATTGCGCCCGGTCAACGCCCGGACGGTGGCGATCATGCCGCCGTGGTACTGCATGTAATCGTCGCTGTCGAAGATGTCGTGCTCGCGGTTGTCCTGGTTCTTGGCGGCGACGACTATCTGGCTGAACCGCCGCCCGAACTCGTCCCGCGCGTGGACGCCGAACTCCTGGCGGGTGTAGGCGTAGCCACCCCAGGCGGTGTAGACCTCGGCGAGGTCTTGCACCGTTTCCCAATTCCGCTCGTCCAGCACCGGCAGGATTCCTGCGCCGTAGGTGCCGGGCTTGCTGCCGAATATTCGGAACAACGCGCCGGGACTCTCTCCACTGCTTTCCCCCCTTGCCCGGTCCTCCAGCAGGTGCTTGATCACCATGTTCCGCTCCGGCGGTTCCTCTTGCGACGCGGCTAGCTCGACGGCCTGGTCCAGCAGGTCGATCAGGTTGGGGAAGGCGTCGCGGAAGAAGCCGCTGATGCGCACGGTAACGTCGATGCGAGGGCGTCCCAATTCCTCCAGGGGAATCAACTCCAGGCCGGTGACGCGGCGGCTCTCCGGCTGCCACACGGGGCGCACCCCGAGCAGGGCCAGCACTTGGGCGAGGTCGTCGCCGTGGGTCCGCATGGCCGAGGTGCCCCAGATTACCAGCCCCACCATCTCGGGGTAGGCGCCCTCTTCCTCCAGGTAGACCTGCAACAGCGAGTCGGCCAAGGCCGTGCCCATCTCCCAGGCGGCGGGCGACGGGATGGTCTTGGGGTCGACGGAGTAGAAGTTGCGGCCGGTGGGCAGGATGTTGGCCATGCCCCGCGTGGGCGCGCCGCTGGGGCCGGCGGGAACGAACCGCCCGTCCAGCCCCCGCAGCAGGTTGCCGATCTCGTCGGTGGTGCGGAGGAGCGCCGGGTGAATGGTGTTTGCCACGTAGGCCAGCACCTGCTCGGTCTGCCGGTCGGGACGGTCCAGCACTTCGTTGACGACGGTCGGCACGTCCTGGGGCCGGAAGCCATTGGCGTCAAGCCGGGCGTAGGCGTCCCGGCTGAGTTGCTCCAACCGCTCTACCAAGTCGCCCTGAGTGCGGGGCGGCCCATCGCCGTTGCCGTTCAAGGGCGCGGGAAGAGGTCCAGCGACGGGCGTCCCCGGTTCGGACAGCAGACTGACGTAGTCCAGACCCAGGGCCTCGGCCATGGCACGGCGAAGGCTGGGTATGTTGCCGGTGTCGAGGCGGGTGAGCGACGATAGAAGGCCAACCATCTGATCGCCTTCGGGTACCTGCCCCAGCGTGTGCAGGCCGTCCCGGATTTGGGCGTCCTTCAACTCGCACAGGTAGCCGTCGATGTGCAACAGGAAGTCGGGAAAGTCGTCAGGGCGTTCTTGGACGCCCAGGTCGCGGTCGAGGTCGGCTTGGCGCACCAACTCCCAGATCTGGCCTTCCAGCAGGGGGAGCTTGGCCGGGTCGAGAGTCATGCACTGGTAATGCTCGTCCAGCAGTTGCTCCAAACGGGCGATATCGCCGTAGCTGTCGGCGGTGGTCATGGCCGGGATCAGGTGGTCGACGATGGTGGCATGGAGGCGTCGCTTGGCCTGCGCTCCCTCGCCGGGGTTGTTGATGATGAACGGGTAGAAGAGCGGCACGTCTTCGAGCGCGACCTCGGGGTAGCAGGCGTTGGACATGCCGATGCCCTTGCCGGGCAGCCACTCGGCGGTGCCGTGCTTGCCGACGTGGACGATGGCGTCGGCTTGGAACACGTCGCGTATCCAGCGGTAATAGGCCACGTAATGATGGGTGGGCGCAAGGTCGGGGCTGTGATAGATGGCGATGGGATTCTCGCCGAACCCCCGTGGCGGCTGCAAACCCACGAAAACGTTGCCGAGGTCGATACCCGCGATGGCCAAGCCCTCTCTATCCCTTCCGGGTATGGCGGTGCGATAGACCTGGCCGGGCGGCTCTCCCCAAGCCTCGGTCATTTCCTGCTGGACCGTCTCCGGCATCCCCCCGAACCATTCCCGGTACTGCCGGGCGGAAACGTGGCCCGCCGCCAGCCGGAGTTGCTCTTCGGTGAGGGAGTCGGTGTCGTTGCTGCACCGTTCGATTACCCGTTGCACCAACTCGTCGCCGTCGCCGGGGATGTCTTCCAGCCGGTATCCGGCGTCCTTCATGGCGTTCAGGATGTGGATGACTGAAGCCGGGGTGTCCAGGCCCACCGCGTTCCCGATGCGGGCGTCCTTAGTCGGGTAGTTGCTCAGGATGACCGCGACCCGCTTCTCGGAATTGGGTTTGAGTTGCAGACCGGTCCACTTGACGGCCAGCCGGGCCAGGAAATCGACCCGGTCGGGCCGGGGCAGGTAGCGTTGGAGCCTGGCGTCAAAGCGGCCGTCGCCGCCGGAGGCAAGCTCCTCCTTGAAGGAGATGGGCACGGTGATGATGCGCCCGTCGAACTCGGGCAGGGCTACGCTCATCGCCGTGTCGATGGGCCCCAGGCCAAGGGAACTTCCCTGCCATTCCGCCTCGCTGCCGGTGCTGAAGATGGCTTGAATGATCGGCACGTTCAACCGGTCCAGGTAATCGACCTGCGGGCCGGTGGCTACCGACACGGTAGGGCCGTCCTGGGCCAGATCGCTCATGGACATGCCCATCGTGTTGATGACGGCGTGGACTCGCGGCGCTCCCGACGGATCGCACAGAATGTCGGCGAAGGTGCGGTTGACCGTCCCGTCGCCCTCCGGGTTGTGCTTCAAGCTGAAGGAGTAAACCGGGAGCACGTTAGCCCCAAGCTGCTCCAGCCGTCGGACCAGCGCGTCGATGGCATAGAGGTTGCCGCTCATCCAGTGGGCGCGGTAAAAGAGCACCGCTATTGAGGGATTGCCCGGAGTGAAACGGCGCTGGACGAAGCTCTGCACTTCCACGCCGTCCGGTTCGTCGGGGTGGTAGACCCCCTCCCAAGGAACGTCGGCGGGGGCCTCGTGGCCATAGTCGGTGCCCAGGTAGGAGTCGCTGAGGAACAGAAACAGGTTCTGGAAATTGGCCACTCCGCCCCGGATCAGGTAGCTGAACACGGTGTCCAGCTCGGCCGGTGGAACAGTGCAAGCGGAGACCAGCTCTTGGTCCCACTCCTGATGGCCGGGGCAGGCGATCAGCGGAACGCCCCGCTCCAGGCAAACGCGCACCAGCGGATCGAAGGTCTCCGGCATGGCCCGCTTGCCGCCCAGCAAACGCATTACCACCACGTCGGCCGCGGCGGCGGAGTCGAGCAGCGATTGTTGGTCTTCAGGGGAGGTCAGGTAGACGGGATTCAGCGCCTTGACTGCGGTGAAGTCCTCGGGAAGCCCGTCCAGCGCCTGCCCTGCGGTCAGGAGGTCGGTGTCGGCCGTGGTAACGAAAAGGAGCATCAGACCTCGAACACCATGATCGACAGATCGCTGAACTCTTCCGTTATCGCGGCGCACTCCGCCAGAGTTCCGGCCCATGACTGCTCGCCGTCGAGGGTCAGCCGCTGGTAGACGGTAACGCCGTGGGCGGCGGGTATACCCTCTTCAATCAGACCCGCGGCGATGGCCGGGGGCATCAGGTCGAAGGGGCGGGGCAGCAATACGACGTTGCGGCGGCCCTCTTTGAGGTAATGCGCCAGCTCTTCCAGGGCCGAACCGTGTCCCTCGCGGCGGTGCAGCGTGATGAACAGGCTCTCTTCCATGGGGAGGCCGGAACGCGCCAAGGCAATCTGCACCGAGCTGATGCCGGGCACCAGTTCGACGTCACCGGCCCGCCGCGTCACCCTGTTCAACAGCTCCTTCGCTGAGAAGTTCAGGTCGCCCCAGGCGCAGACCACGAGCTTCCGGCCCTTGCCGGCCTCGCCGACCGCGTACTCCAGCACGTCTTCCTGGTCGCGGTACGACATCGGGCAGACCTCGGCGTTGGCCGTCCAGGGCGTGACGACGTCGAGCACCGTCCTGAATCCCGCTACGAGGTCGGCCTGCTCCAGGCGCTCCCTAGCTTTGAGAGTCAAGTAAGCGCCGTCGCCGGGGCCAACCCCGATAATGGTGACGTTATTCATAGACCAAGATAATAACACTTCAACACAGAGAACACAGAGAAAACTCAAGAAGACCCTGCGCTCTCTGTGGTCAATTTTTCATTGACAACAACCCCGGTGGTTGGTAGAGTTACCCGAAGCCGCCGGTCTGGCGGGCGAGAGTTTTCCTATGCCTACGGTGAATCAATTGGTGCGCAAGGGGCGGAAGCCGGTCCGGAAAAAGACCAAGGCCCCGGCGATGCACTGGGTCCAGAACTCCCTGCGCAACCGGCTCAAATGGGGTCCGGGCTGCCCCCAGCGTCGCGGTGTCTGCATTCAGGTGCGCACGATGACGCCCAAGAAGCCCAACTCCGCGCTGCGGAAGATCGCCCGCGTCCGCTTGACCAACGGCGTCGAGGTCACCGCCTACATCGGTGGGGAAGGGCACAACCTTCAGGAGCACTCCGTGGTCCTGATACGCGGCGGCAGAGTCAAAGACCTGCCCGGCGTTCGCTATCACGTCGTGCGCAGCGCCTTGGACTGCGAAGGGGTCAACGACCGGAGGCAGGGCCGCAGCAAGTACGGGGCCAACCGCCCCCGCAGCTAACCGGTCTTATTTCGTCGAGATTCCCCCGGGACTTGCGCCGGGGGTAACTTTTGCAAGGTGTACTTATGTCAAGAAGAAGACGTGCCGAGCGACGCACCACCACTCCCGACCCACGCTTCAACAACGTGGAGTTGGCCCGGTTCATCAACCGGCTGATGCTACGCGGCAAGAAAACCGTGGCCCAACGGGTGGCCTACAACGCCTTCTCCATCATCCACGAAGAGTCCAACCGGGAGCCGTTGGAAGTGTTCCAGCAGGCGTTGCGCAACGCGACCCCGGCGGTGGAGGTGCGTCCCAAGCGCGTGGGCGGCTCCACCATTCAGGTGCCCACCGAACTGCGCTCGGAACGTTCCGAGGCGCTGGCCATGCGCTGGCTGATCAGAGGCGCCCGCTCCCGCAACGGTATGCCCATGCGCCGCGGGCTGGCATTGGAATTGATGGACGCCTCGCGCGGCGAGGGATGGGCGGTCCGTCGTAGGGAGGAATTGCACCGAATGGCCGAGGCGAACCGGGCCTTCGTTCATTACCGACGCTAATAGCTTCGGGTAGTAAGCAGGCCGACGCCCGCACCCCTGTGCCCAAATCATGGACAACAGCTTTCCAATCGAGAAAATCAGGAATATCGGTTTTATCGCCCACATCGATGCGGGCAAGACCACAGTTACCGAGCAGGTCCTCTTCGCCACCGGACGCATTCACCGCGTCGGCGGCGTGGACGACGGCACCACCGCGATGGACTGGATGCCCCAGGAAAGGGAACGGGGCATTACCATAACCGCCGCCGCCACCACCTCGTTCTGGCAAGACTGCCGCATCAACATCATCGACACGCCGGGCCACGTCGACTTCACCGCCGAGGTGGAGCGCAGCCTGCGCGTGCTGGACGGCGGGGTCGTGGTGCTGGACGCCGTGGCCGGGGTGCAGTCCCAGTCGGAAACTGTTTGGCGGCAGGCCGACACCTACTCCGTGCCCCGCATCTGTTTCGTCAACAAGATGGACCGCGTCGGCGCCAGCTACGAGCGCACGATAGAGTCGGTCCGCCGCCGCCTGAACGCCAACCCGGTGCCCATTCAACTACCAATGGGCGAGGAGACCGACTTCTACGGCATGATCGACCTCATCGGGGGCCGGGCCACCATTTATCCAGTGGGCCGGACCAACGGCGGCAGCCCGGAGAGCTACGAGGAAATCCCGGTGCCGGCCGAGTTCGAGGACGATTACCAGCGTTACCGCCAAGCCATGGTCGAGAAGATAGCCGAGACGGATGAGCAACTGCTCATCCGTTATCTTGAGGGCGAGGAACTGGGACCGGACGATTTGCGTGACGCTCTGCGGCGGGCCACTGTAAAGCAGACCCTGGTGCCGGTGATGTGCGGCAGCGCCATTTCCGGCAAGGGCGTCCACCCGCTGCTTGACGCCGTGCTCTACTACCTGCCCTCGCCGTCCGACGTGCCCCCGGTGGAGGGAGTGAACCCCCGCAACGACGCCGTGGAGCTTCGCTATCCCGACGAGGACGGCCCGATGGCGGCTCTGGCCTTCAAGGTGGCGACCGATCCCTACGTTGGCCGTCTGGTGTTCCTGCGGGTCTACTCGGGACGGGTCAAGACGGGCGCTTCAGTGCAGAACGTCAGCCGCAAGGGGCGCGAGCGCATGGGGCGGCTGCTCTTGATGCACGCCAACCACCGCGAAGAGATGGAAGAGGTTACGGCAGGCAACATCTGCGCCGCCGTGGGTCTGAAAAACACCTTTACCGGCGACACCATTTGCCTGGACCGCGATCAGGTGATACTGGAGCCGCCCAAGTTCCCCGCTCCGGTGGTGTCGGTGGCCATCGAGCCCATGACCCGCGCCGACCAGGACCGCCTGACCGACGCCTTACGCAAGCTCTCCGACGAGGACCCGACTTTCGTGGTGCGGGTCAACGAGGAAACCGGCCAGACCATCATGTCGGGCATGGGCGAGTTGCACCTGGAAGTGCTGGTGGACCGGATGCGGCGAGAGTTCGGCGTGGAGGCCCAGGTGGGCCGGCCGCGGGTGTCCTACCGGGAGACGCTGACCAGGGCCTACCGGTCGGAAGCCAGGTTCGTCCGACAGACCGGGGGCCACGGTCAGTACGGGCACGTGGTGTTGCAGTTGGAGCCGTTGGAACGTGGCGAGGGAATCCAGTTCGTGAATGCCATCGCCGGCGGTGTGATACCACGCGAATACATCCCGGCAGTGGAGAAGGGCGTCAAAGACGCTCTGGACAATGGGCCGCTGGCCGGGTATCCTCTGGTGGACGTAAAGGTTTCCTTGGTGGACGGAAGTTTTCACCCGGTCGACTCCTCGGAGTTGGCCTTCCGAAGCGCCGGGATGATGGCCATCCGGGAAGGGGCCGGCAAAGCCGCTCCCGCCCTGCTGGAACCCATCGCCGACCTGGAGGTGGTCACGCCCGGCCAGTATCTGAGCGAAGTCATCGCTGACCTCGGTACCCGCCGCGCCCAGATCCGCACCATCGAGGGCCAGGACGACCTTCAGACGGTGCGGGCCTTGATCCCGCTGGGAGAGACTTTCTCCTACACGACGGCCCTTAGATCCGGCACCCAGGGGCGGGCTTCCTACACGATGGAGTTCCGGTATTACGAGCCGGTCCCCGAGGGTCTTCTCAAATCCCTCGCAAAGGTTTAGACTAACGCGCCCGGCGGCAAAGCAGGAAGCCGTCGCCCGGCCCAATAAAGTGGAAGTCCGAAAGTAGAAGTATGGTAACTAGGCAAAAAGTCAGGATTATTCTCAAGGCGTTCGACCACAAGATGCTGGACCTTTCGACGGGCCAGATCGTGGAAACAGCCGAGCGCACCGGGGCCCGCGTGGCGGGGCCGGTGCCGTTGCCCACCCACATCCGCCGCTTCTGCGTCATTCGCGGGCCGCACGTGGACAAGGACTCCCGGGAGCACTTCGAGATCCGTACTCACAAACGGCTCATCGACATCCTGGAGCCCACTTCCAAGACCATCGACTCGTTGACCCGGCTCAACCTGCCCGCCGGTGTCGACATTTCTATCAAACTGTAACGCAAACTCTAAGGTCGTCCAGGATGCTTCAAGGATTCTTAGGCAAGAAAATCGGCATGACCCAGATCTTCCGGGAAGACGGCATAGTCGTTCCCGTGACTCTGATCGAGGCCGGCCCCTGCATCGTTACCCAGGTCAAGACCAAGGCCAGCGACGGCTACGAGGCGGTGCAGTTGGGATTCGGTCAGGTAAAACGCCGGAACAAGCCCCTCAGCGGCCACTTCAAGGCCAGCCGTCCCACCCGCTACGTGCGCGAGGTCAAGGCCGACGACCCAGCAGAATTCTCCGTCGGGCAGACCGTCGGCGTGGACATCTTCCAGACCGGGGAGAAGGTGGACGTTATTGGCCGCTCCAAGGGCCGGGGGTTCGCCGGCACCATGAAGCGCCACGGCTTCCACGGCGGCCCGCGCACCCACGGTCAGTCGGACCGCGCCCGCGCGCCGGGTTCCATCGGGGGCGGCACCACTCCCGGCAAGGTGTTCAAGGGCATGAAGATGGCCGGCCACATGGGGGACCGGCGTATCACCGTGAAAGGACTGGAAATAATAGACGTGGACACCGACCGCAACATCCTCATTGTAAAGGGCGGTGTCCCTGGGGCGCCCAACAGCTTGGTGATGATCCGGCGGACCGGACGCTAGGGAACGGGCGTATCAAGACATGCAAGTTGCAGTGAAGAACCAGACCGGCGAGACCATCGAAAGCATCGAGTTGAACGATGCGGTCTTCAACGTGCCGATGAACCAGTCTCTGGTGCATCAGGCGATGGTCATCTATCAGGCGAACCGGCGGCAGGGCACCCACGACACCAAGACCAGGGCGCAGGTGTCCGGCGGCGGGCGAAAGCCGTGGATCCAGAAGCATACCGGCCGCGCCCGGCAGGGCAGCACCCGCGCGCCCCAGTGGCGGCACGGCGGCGTGGTCTTCGGGCCGCACCCCAGGAGCCACCGCCTGACGCTTCCCCGGCGTATGCGGCGGTTGGCGCTCAAGTGCGTCCTCTCCGACAAGGCCCGCAACGACCGGCTGGTCTGCTTGGACGCCACCGACAGCATCGACGGCAAGACTCGCTCGATGGCCGAGTTGCTGCGGAGCCTGAACGTGACCGGCTCAGCGGTGGTGGTCACGCGGGAGCCGGATACCAACGTGGTCTGGGCCGCCAGCAACCTGAAGAGGATTTACACCCTCCCCGTCAACCAGCTAAACGCCGAGGCGCTGCTGGCCCGGGAGACGCTGATTATGACGGTGGAAGCGGCCAAGTGGGCCGAAGAGGCGCTGGCCGTCGAACCCCACGGACGCCGGGGCCGCAAGTTCGCGGCCGCGCCCGAGTCTGACGCTGTCGAAGAGCCAGACGCCGAAGAGCCGGTGGCCGAGGCTGTCGACGAGCTAGCCGACGAAGAAGCCGCTGCGGAGGACGAGGTAACTGTGGTCGAGGAGACCGAAGCCTTGGCCGAAGAGAGCCAGGAAGAGGCGCAGGCGGAAGAACAGAGTCCGGCGGCAGCCACTGACGGCGATGCAGAGGATGAAGCGTAATGGACATTCACCGCGTGCTGCTCAAGCCGACCATCACCGAGAAAAGCACCATCCAGCAGGAGTCGGGGAAGTACACCTTCGAGGTCGCTCCCCGGGCCAACAAGGTGGAGGTCAAGGAAGCGATCCAGAAGAGCTTCAACGTGACCGTGCTGGACGTCAACATCTCCAAGCTCCGGGGAAAGCGGAAGCGCTACGGGCCTCGTTCGGTGAAACAGCCCGACACCAAGAAGGCGGTTGTAACCCTCAAGCAGGGCGACCGCATCAACCTGATCGAAGGACTGTAGGCGGGCGCCATGCCGTTGAAAAACTTTCGTCCCATCACTCCCGGCACCCGGAACGCGGTGCGGGCGTCCTTTGAGGAAATCACCACCAACAAGCCGGAAAAGTCACTGATCTCCCGGAAGCAGAACCACGCCGGACGCAACAACCGGGGCAAGATCACCGTCCGCAGCCGCGGCGGCGGCTCGCGGCGGATGTACCGGGAAGTCGACTTCAAACGCAAGAAGGACGGGGTTCCGGCGCGCGTGAAGTCGATTGAATACGATCCGAACCGCACCACTCGCATCGCGCTGATCTTCTATGCCGACGGCGAGAAGAGTTACATCCTGGCCCCTCACGGCCTGTCCGTCGGCGACTGGGTCCAGTCGGGGCCGGACGCCGAAGTCAGCCTGGGCAACGCGCTGCCCCTCCACAACATCCCCACCGGGACGGTGATCCACAACTTGGAGTTGACCCCGGGGCGCGGCGGTCAGTTGGTGCGCGGCGCAGGCACCGGGGCGCAGGTGCTCTCCCGCGAGGGCGAGTACGTGCTGATCCGGCTGCCTTCCGGTCAGATGCGCCGGATCCTGTTGCGCTGCCGGGCCAGCGTCGGGCAGCTTTCCAATCCCGACCACAAGAACGAGAGCCTGGGCAAGGCGGGGGCTTCCCGGCACATGGGCCGCCGCCCCCACGTCCGGGGCGTAGCCATGAACCCGGTGGATCACCCCCACGGCGGTGGCGAAGGGCGTTCGCCCATCGGTATGCCGGGGCCGAAGTCGCCCACCGGCAAGCCCACCCTCGGCCACAAAACCCGGAACCGCAAGAAGGCTTCGACCAAGTTCATAATCCGCAGGGGTAGGAGACGCTAGAATATGTCCCGCTCGGTCAAAAAGGGGCCGTATGTCCATCCCAAGTTGATGAAGAAGGTGGACGCGGTGCAACGCTCCGGGGCCAACACGGTGATCCGCACCTGGGCCCGGGCCTCCATGATCATGCCCGAAATGGTCGGCCTGACCATCGGAGTCCACGACGGGCGCCGTCACGTTCCGGTCTTTATCACCGAAAACATGGTGGGGCACCGCTTGGGCGAGTTTTCGCCCACGCGCACCTACCGGGGCCACGTGGCCCGGTCGGAACGCTCCAGCCGGGTGAGGTAGCGCAGTGCCGCCGGTAAGAGCCGTCGCAAAGAAACTGGGGGCTTCCCAGAAGAGGCTGAAGCCGATTATCGACCTGGTCAGGGGACAGAGCGTGGACGAGGCCCTCGTCACTCTGGGGTTGCTGCCCTCCCCTTGGGCCAAGTCGGTGGCCAAGGTGGTGGCTTCGGCAGCCGCCAACGCCGAGAACAACATGCTGATGGACCGGGACAACCTTCGCATCGTGCAGATAACCGCCGACAACGCCGAGTCGCTCAAGCGGTTTCGGCCCCGGGCCAGGGGCAGAATCGGGCGGATCACCAAGCGGTCCAGCCACGTCACCGTGGTCGTGGACGAAGACGAGAATTAGGAGCCTGAAAGAAGGAGACGCGGAATGGGCCACAAAACCCATCCATACGGATTCCGGTTGGGCGTCATCAAGGACTGGAAGGCGCATTGGTACGCCCCCAACAGCACTGCCTACCGCGGGCTGGTCACCGAAGACCTGAAACTTCGGAACAGTATCCGCGACGAGTACAAGGCGTTTTCCGACGCTGGCATTGCCAGGGTCGAGATCGACCGGGGGGCGCAGGACAGCGTCATCAACATCCACTCCGCCCGGCCCGGCATTCTCATCGGGCGCGATGGCGAGCGGGTGAAGAACCTGCGGGCCAAGCTCGAATCCATCACCCGGAGCCGGGTGCAGCTCAACATACTGGAAATCGACCAGCCCGAAACCAATGCCTTCCTGGTGGCCCGCAACGTGGCCGACCAGATGGAGCGCCGGGTCGCCTACCGCCGGGCCATGCGGCAAGCGGCGCAGCGGGCGATGCAGGCCGGGGCCGAGGGAATAAAGATCATCGTCAAGGGCCGGATTTCCGGCTCGGAAATCGCGCGGGTGGAGAAGCTGATGATGGGGCAGGTGCCCCTCCATACGCTCCGCGCCGACATCGATTACTCCTTGGCCGAGGCCCATACCATAATGGGCCGGGTCGGGGTCAAGGTCTGGGTCTACAAGGGCGAGATTCTGCCGCCCCAAGCGGAAGAAGTGGCCGAGTTGGAGACCATCGAGGTCACCGTTCAGGCCGGCGAGCCCGACGAGGAACTCGATAACCTGCTCGACTTGGACGACATCTAGGGACGCCGGACGCGGTTTAGGGAGAACTGATGCTCCAACCAAAGCGCACCAAGTACAGGAAGCAGTTCCGGGGCCGGATGCGCGGCGCGGCCACCACCGGCAGCACCGTTAACTCGGGCGAGGTGGGCCTCAAGGCGATGGAGGCCACTTGGATTACGGCCCGGCAGATCGAGTCTGCCCGTGTCGCCATCACCCGCCACCTGAGGCGGGGCGGCCAGGTCTGGGTGCGGGTGTTCCCTGACAAGTCGGTCAGCAAGAAGCCAGCCGAGACCCGGATGGGCGGCGGCAAGGCCGGGGTGGACTACTGGGTCGCCGTGGTGAGGCCGGGACGCATCCTCTTTGAAGTCGCCGGCGTGCCCCAGGCCGAGGCGATACGCGCGCTGCGTCTGGCCGGGCAGAAGCTGCCCATACCAACCAAGACGGTCCTCCGCGACCGGCTGGCCAACGCCCAAGCCGTCGGCGTGGTTTAGGAGTCCCTATGCGCATCCACGAAGTAAGAGAGCTCAGCGACGACCAGTTGAGCGAAGAGCTTGAAAAGGCCGGGCGGGAGTTGATGCACCTCCGGTTTCGCGCGGCCACAAACCAGCTTCCCGATACCAACGAGCCGGCGTCGGTCCGCAAGACCATCGCCCGGTTGCGCACCGTGTTGCGGGAGCGGCAACTGCTGGAGAGCGATTAAGTGGCCAAGATAATGAGAAAGGTCCGCACCGGATCGGTGGTGCGGGCCAAGCAGGACAAGACCGCGGTGGTCGAGATGGTCTGGAAGCAGCGCCACCGCATCTACCACAAGCAGGTCCGCCAAGTGGCCCGCTTCTACGTGCATGACCCGGAGAACGTGTGCCGCGTGGGCGACCTGGTGCGCATCGAGGAGACCCGCCCCATCTCCAAGACCAAGCACTGGCGGCTCTTGGAGATTCTGGAGCGGCGTCAGGTGGCGGAAATCCGGCCCATCGACTTGGAATCCGACGCAGAGACGGACGACGCTGACGACCTCGAAGATGAGCTGGACCTGGACGAACTGGAAGGACTAGACGAGGAAGACCTCGAGGACGAGGCGGACGAAGAGGAATGATCCAGACTTATACCAGGCTCACCGTGGCCGACAACAGCGGGGCCAAGGTGATCCGCTTGATCAACATACCCGGCAGCAGCCGGCGGAAATACGCCAGCGTGGGCGACGTGGTGGTCTGCAACGTCCGTGAGGCGGCCCCCAACTCGCCGGTGCGGAAGGGCGACGTGGTGCGGGCGGTGGTGATTCGCCAAGCCCAAGCCAAGCGCCGGCCGGACGGCACCTACATCAAGTTCGACGACAACGCCGCCGTGCTCATCTCCGACAACCAACTGCCCCGGGGCACCCGCATCTTCGGGCCGGTGGCCCGGGAGTTGCGCGACCGGGGGTTCATGCGGATCGTCTCCCTTGCGCCGGAGGTGGTGTAATGCGTATCCGCACCGGCGACAACGTGATGGTCATTGCCGGCAAGGAAAAGGGCAAGACCGGGCGCGTCGAGCGGCAGTTCCCGGAGAACGACCGCGTGGTAATCGAGGGCGTAAACATCGTCACCCGCCACATGAAGGGCCGGCCCGGTGTGCGCCAATCCGGCAGAATTCAGAAGGAAGCGGCGGTACACGTTTCCAACGTGGCCTTGATTTGCAATAAGTGCAACCGCCCCACCAGACCCCGGATTACGACTTTGGACACGGGGTCGCGGGTGCGCAGTTGCCCGAAATGCCAGGAAGTGATCGACGATGCTCGATGACGAGACGCAACAACCGGACGCCCAGGATGCTCCCCAAGAACCCGCCCAGGAGGTAGCCCGGAACGGGGCCGCCGCGGAGGCGACTGCCCCGCAACCAGCGGCGGAAGCGCAAGCGCCGCGCCGGTCACGCCGGCAGCGCGGCCAAGGCCGGGCCGAGCAGGGCGGTGGCACGGCCATTGCCGAAGCGACTGCCGAGGGACCGCCCCGGCCGAGGCTCCGCGACCAGTTCCGCGACGAGATAGTGCCGCAGATGATGCGGGAGTTCAGCTACTCCAACCCGATGGAAGTGCCCCGGCTTCAGAAGATCGTGCTGAACATCGGCTTGGGCGAGGCGCTGACCAACGGCAGGGCGATGGAGGCCGCCGCGCAAGACCTGGCCACCATCAGCGGGCAGAAAGCGGTCATCACGCGGGCGCGCAAATCCATCGCCGGGTTCAAGATTCGTCAAGGAAACGCCATCGGCGCGGCGGTAACCCTGCGC
The DNA here is from genome assembly GCA_965197575.1 of Dehalococcoidia bacterium. GTDB lineage: Bacteria > Chloroflexota > Dehalococcoidia > Lucifugimonadales > UBA3495 > VXOI01. The sequence continues at coordinate 1,291,299 of OZ240214.1, read as the reverse complement.
GGCCCCCGTATGTACCATTTCCTAGACCGGCTGGTGAACACCGCGCTGCCCCGCATCCGCGACTTCCGGGGCATCCCGCGCCGAGGCATGGACGGGCGCGGCAACTTCTCCATCGGTATCCGCGAGCAGATCATCTTCCCGGAAATCGATTACAACCAGATCGACCGGATACGCGGGCTCCAGGTGACCATCGCCACCACCGCCAAGAACGACGCGGAGGCCATGCGCCTGTTGGAGCTGTACGGGTTCCCCTTTATTAGAGAAGCGTAACGTAAAAAGGTTCAAAAAGAGGTTCAACGGAGGCGCGCTTGGCGAAAACTTCCCTAATCCAAAAGTGGCTCAAGAAGCCCAAATACCCGTCCCGGGCCTACAACCGTTGCCAGCGGTGCGCCAGGCCCCGGGCGTATATCCGGCACGCCGGGCTTTGCCGGATCTGTTTCCGGGAACTGGCCCTGAACGGCGAGTTGCCCGGCGTTAGAAAGGCAAGCCTTTAGGGTTATACGAGAGGGAGCGTAGGCGAAGATGCCGGTAACCGACCCCGTAGCAGACATGCTGACCAGGATTCGCAATGCCATTCAGGTGCGCCACGAATCGGTCTCGATGCCTCATTCCAAGATGAAGCTGTCCATCGCCCGGATTCTGAAGGACGAAGGGTTCATCCGGGACTACGACTCGCCCCGAGGGCAGGCCCACCCCACCCTGCGGATCCATCTGTCCTACCGGGAAGGACGGCAGCCAGCCATCGCCGGACTCAAGCGGATCAGTAAGCCTGGCCTGCGGGTCTACGTGGGCAAGGGCGAGATACCGCGGGTCTACGGGGGGCTGGGGGTGGCCATCATATCGACGTCCCGCGGAGTCATGCCCGGACGCCAGGCTTGGCGTGAGGGCATCGGAGGAGAGTTGCTCTGTTATGTCTGGTGACGCTAATGGCAACGGAAACGTGCGTACCCTCTCCCGTATCGGCCGGAAGGTGATTCCCCTCCCCAGTGGAGTTAACATCGAGGTCGGGTACGGACAGGTTACGGTATCCGGTCCCAGGGGCACCCTGACCCAAGGGTATCACCCCGACGTCGTGGTCAAGGTGGAAGAGGGAGAGGTTGTAGTGGAACGCCTGACCGAGCGCAAGTTCCACCACGCCCTGCACGGCCTCACCCGCAGCCTGATCGCCAACGCCGTAATCGGCGTGACCGACGGCTATACCCGGACCCTGGAACTGATGGGAGTCGGTTACCGGGTCCAGGTCGCTGGCGACGGCGTGATCCTCAACGTCGGCTACAGCCATCCCGTGGAGATTCACCCGCCGGAAGGCGTAACGATGGAAGTGGAGGGCAACAACCGCATCCACGTCCGGGGGATCGACAAACAGAAGGTCGGCGAGTTGGCGGCCCGGGTCCGGAAGGTCCGTCCGCCGAACGCCTACAAGGAAAAGGGGATCCGCTACCAGGGCGAGGTGTTGCGCTTCAAGCCCGGCAAGGCGGCGGCCCGCAAAGCTTAATTTAAGCCAGGCTCAATCATGCCAAAAGACAAGAACGCCAGACATCTCAGGAAAGTCCGCCAAGCCCGCGTCCGCAAGAAGGTCATGGGCACGGCGGAGCGGCCCAGGCTATCCGTGTTTCGCAGCTTGAAGCATATCTACGCCCAGGTGATTGACGATACCGCCGGGCGGACCATCGTTTCGGCCTCCAGCCAAGAAGCGCTGCAAGACGGCGACGCCGCCTCCCCCAAGATTGCCGTCTCCTCGATTGTCGGCCGGGTGGTCGCCGAGCGGGCGATGGCCGAGGGAGTGACCAAGGTGGTCTTCGACCGGGGCGGTTGCAAGTACCACGGCCGGGTAAAGGCTCTGGCCGAGGCGTCGCGGGAAAGCGGCCTCGAATTTTAGCGGTGTAAAACCGTGGCATCTGGCAGCCGCGATAGTGGACAATAGTCCGGAGGGATGAGCTTTTAATGGTACGAGCCCCAAGCAGGCCACAGGGACCAGGACGCGGCGGCCCCGGAGGCGGAGGCCCCGGCCGTGGCGGGCCAGGCGGACAAGGCCGCTCCGGCCCCGGCGGACCGGGCCGCGGCGGACCGCCGGGTCAGCCGAGGCAGTTCCGGGAACGAGCCCCGCGCGACGAGGACACCGGCGGCTTCGCGGAGCGCGTCGTCTACACCCGGCGCATCGCGAAGGTGGTGAAGGGAGGCCGACGGCTTCGCTTCAATGCCTTGGTGGTGGTCGGAGACAGCCAGGGCAAGGTGGGCGCCGGGTTGGGCAAGGCGCTCGTAATCCCCGACGCGGTGCGCAAGGGGAACGCGGTGGCCCGCCGCGAGATGGTGGACGTTCCCCTGCGGGGCAGCACCATTCCCCAACAGATAACGGTCAAAAAGGGAGCGACCATCGTTCTGATCAAGCCGGCCCGCGAGGGCACCGGGGTCATTGCGGCCGGAGCGATGCGGGCCATTCTGGAGTTGGGCGGCGTAAAGGACGTGGTCGGCAAGTCCCTGGGTTCCCGCAACCCGATCAACATCGTATACGCCACCATGGAAGCGCTGCGTCAACTCCGCGACCCGGAAACCGAGTTGGCCAAGAGGACCGGCCGGCCCGTCCGCGCCCCCGCCCCAACGACGGAGGAATAGCTTGTCCCAGTTGAAGATAACCTGGACCAAGAGCTGCATCGGGCGGCCCAAGAACCAGCGGGAGATCATCCGCTCGTTGGGGCTGCGCCGGTTGCACCACACTGTAATACACCAAAACTCTCCCACCATTCAGGGCATGGTCAACAAGGTTGTGCATCTGCTCAAGGTGGAAGAGGTCTAGGGCGCACGATTATGATGCAACACCAACTGGCCCCGTCCAAGGGCGCCAGGAAACGACGCAAGCGCATAGGGCGCGGCGATTCCGCCGGGCAGGGCAGCACCGCCGGCCGCGGCATGAAGGGCCAAAAGTCCCGGTCAGGCAAGGGTCCGCCAGTGGGTTTCGAGGGTGGCCAGTTGCCGCTGATCAAGGGGCTCCCGATGCGGCGGGGCTTCAATAACATCTTCAAGACCTACTACTCACTGGTCAAACTGGACGACCTGGAGAAGTTCGACGAGGGCGAGCGGGTCACTTCGCAGGAACTGGTGGAGCGCGGCTATATCCGCAACCTGAAGCGACCGATTAAGGTAGTCGGCGACGGTGAGTTGACCAAGGCCCTCACGGTGGTGGCCGACAAGTTCACCCGCACGGCCCGCGAGAAGATCGAAGCGGCCAGCGGTACGGTGGAGGAAACCTCGGGCGGATGATGACGGCGGAGGCCCAGGGTGGTGGGAGGTTTCCTAGGCTGTTGCAGGCGGCCATCGATGCGTTCAGCCTGCCCGACCTGCGCGCGAAGATACTGTTTACGCTGGCCATTCTGGCCTTGTACCGGTTCATCGCGCACATCCCGTTGCCCGGCGTCGATCAGATACAGCTAGACAACCTGTTCCGGAACAACGAGCTTCTGGGGTTCCTGGACCTGTTTAGCGGCGGTGCGCTAAGCCGCATGAGCATCGTCGCCTTGGGCGTGTTCCCCTACATCACGGCGTCCATCGTGATCCAACTGCTCACCCCGGTGCTGCCGCAGTTGCAAGAGCTATCCCGCGAGGGAGAGGCGGGCCGGGCCAAGATGAACCGTATCATCCACTGGATCACGGTGCCCATCGCGCTGGCCCAAGGCTACGGGCAGTTGGTCCTGCTGGCCCAGAGCAACGTGCTGACCAACGTCGGCTTCACCGGCGATGCCCTTCTGCCCACCCTGGCCGCGCTGTTCTCCATCGCCGCAGGCACCATGTTCCTGGTATGGCTGGGCGAGATGATCACCGAGCGGGGCATCGGCAACGGCATCTCGCTGATCATCTTCGCGGGCATCGTTGCCGGGTTCCCCCGGCTGCTGACGCAAGGCTTTTTAGACCGCGACAACGTGCTCGGCATCGGGTTCTTCGCCATTATCGGCGTGTTCATCATCGCGCTGATCGTATTGTTCAACGAGGCCCACCGCCGCATCCCGGTGCAATATGGGCGCAGCATCTTCCGCGGGGGGAGGATGTACCGGCAGAGCGGGGCCACCTATCTGCCGCTCCGCATCAACTCGGCCGGGATGATCCCGCTGATCTTCGCGTTTTCCATCGTGATTCTGCCCGGCACCATCGCCACCTACTTCGCCACCAACACCACTTGGATCGGCGACGTTGCCAACTTCTTCGCCACCCTGCTGGTCCCGACCTCTCCCCTGTACTGGGTGATGGTGTTCATATTGGTGGTGCTGTTCACCTTCTTCTACACGCTGGTGGTGTTCAACCAGCAGAATCTGGCGGAAAACCTGCAACGGAACGGAGGGTTCGTGCTGGGCATCCGGCCGGGCCGTCCCACGCAGGACTATCTGAACCGGGTAATCGTGCGCATCACGATGGGTGGCGCGCTGTTCCTGGGGTTCATTGCCATCGTGCCGTATCTAGCGTCGCTGGTTACAGACGTGCAGGCAATATCCTTGAGCAGCACGAGCCTGCTCATCATGGTGGGCGTGGGCTTGGACACGCTACGGCAGCTAGAGGCCCAACTGATGATGCGGAACTACGAAGGCTTTCTGAGGTAGCGTGAGCCAGGGACTTAGAATAGTGCTGTTCGGTCCTCCGGGCGCGGGCAAGGGTACCCAGGCGCAGTTGCTGATCGACCGCTTCCGGTTGGAGCACGTTAGTTCCGGCGATCTGTTCCGGGACAACTTGCGGCAAGGGACGCCGCTGGGCCTGCGGGCCAAGGAATACATGGAACAGGGCGTTCTGGTCCCGGACGACGTGGTCATAGACATTGTTCTGGACCGGGTAATGTCCATCAACTCGGACGACGGTTTCATTCTGGACGGCTTCCCGCGGAACACCCGGCAAGCGAACGAACTGGAGGCCGCGCTGGACAGCCGCTCCCGGGGGCTGGACCGTGTGGTGCATATCGATGTCTCCGAACCGGAACTGGTGCGTCGGCTGGGCGGCCGGTACGTCTGCCGCCAGTGTCAAGCGCCCGAAACCCTGGAGTCTGCCGAAGCCTCGCAGTCCTGCAACCGCTGCGGCGGCGAGTTATACCAACGGGATGACGACCGCCCCGAGGCGGTGCAGAAGCGGATCGACGTCTACCGCGAAGAGACCATGCCGGTGTTGGAGTTCTACCGTGAGCGCGGTTTGCTGGCGGACGTGCCCGGCCAGGGCGCCGTGGAAAAGGTAAACCGGCTGATACTGGCAGCCCTGTCAGGCTAGCTGGCAGGTTCCCAACCAATCTGTATAAGAGTACAATAGGCAAAGTGGACCGCGAGCGGAAACTCGAAACCGCATCTAACTCAGCTTCCAAATACTCCGGGGGAATAACGATAAAGTCCCCCCAGGAGTTGGACGCGATGCGTCGCGCCGGGGCAGTGGTCGGCGCAGTGATCGACCTGCTCAAAGCCTCGGTCGAGCCTGGGATTACCACCCGGGAGTTGGATCGGATCGCTTTCAAGGAGATCAGGCGGCACGGCGCAACACCGACCTTCAAGGGGTATCGCGGGTTTCCCGCCAGTATCTGCGCGTCGGTCAACGACGAGATAGTCCACGGGATACCGGGGCGGCGGGTCCTCCGGGACGGCGACGTTCTCAAGGTGGACGTGGGTGCTACGTTGGACGGTCTGATCGGGGACGCGGCGGTGTCCCTGCCGGTGGGCGAGGTGCCGCCGGAGGTCTTGGCGCTAATGGAGGACACGCGGCTCGGTCTCGAAGCCGGGATCGAAGCAGCGGTGCCCGGCGCCAGGGTTGGCGACATCGGCGCGGCGGTGCAGGCTTACGGCGAGTCCAGGGGTTACGGAGTCGTCCGGGAATTCGTCGGGCACGGCGTGGGGCGCTTCCTGCATGAAGACCCGCAGGTGCCCAACTACGGCGATCCGGGCCGGGGAGCGTTGTTGCGCACCGGAATGTGCATCGCCATCGAGCCCATGTTCAACATGGGGGACTGGCACACCCGGGTTCTGGCAGACCAGTGGACGGTGGTGACGGCCGACAAATTGCTGTCCGCCCACTTCGAGCATTCAATAGCGATAACGGAACAGGGACCCGAAATCTTAACAGTCCACGGTTAAGGGGACGTATGGCTAAGAAGCAGGCAATCGAGGTGGAGGCTAGCGTAAAGGAGGCCCTGCCTAACGGTATGTTCCGGGTGGAATTGCCCAATGACCACGAGGTATTGGCCCATGTGTCGGGCAAAATCCGCATGAATTTCATCCGCGTGTTGCCCGGAGACCGGGTGTTGGTGGAGCTTTCCCCCTACGACTTGACGCGGGGGCGCATCACCTACCGGTTCAAGTAGCCGCCGGATTCGCCGAGGCGGAATCGTGAAAGTAACAGCATCGGTAAAACCGAGGTGCGACAAGTGCCGCGTGATCAAGCGCAAGGGCGTGATCAGGATTATCTGCCAGAACGCTCGGCACACCCAACGCCAGGGTTAGCACCATCATCCTGAGTCTTTCGCAGGAGGCGCTATGGTACGCATAGCCGGGGTAGACGTGCCGGACCGCAAGAGGGCCCACGTTGCCCTCAGAAGCATCTACGGTATCGGGCCGAAGATGGCCGAGGAAATCTGTATCAAGGCCGACCTGGACCCGGTGGTCCCGCCGCGCATGAACGAACTGAGCGAGTTGCAGGTCGACCGCATCCGCGAGCTGATTGACCGGGAGTATATCTCCGAGGGTGATCTGCGGCGGGAAGTCAACCAGAACATCCGGCGGCTGATCGACATCGGCTCCTACCGGGGGCTGCGTCACCGTCGCAACCTGCCCGTGGCCGGACAAAGGACCCGCACCAACGCCCGCACCCGCAAGGGCCCGCGCCGCACCGTGGCCGGCCGCGGCCGCCGAACCGGCGGGAAGAAGTAAGTGGAGTTGAGCTATGCCTAGACCCAGGACCAGGCGCCGCGAACGGCGTTCCGTGCCCCAAGGACGGGCCTACATCTACTCTACTTTCAACAATACGCTGGTCAGCATCACTGATCCGCAGGGTAACGTGATCGCGTCGGCCAGCGCCGGCGCAGTCGGTTTCAAGGGCTCGCGCAAGGGCACGGCGTTCGCCGCCCAGCGCGCCGCCGAGCAGGCCGGACGACGGGGGATGGACTCCGGGATGCGCCACATCGACGTGTTCATTAAAGGGCCGGGCGCGGGCCGCGAAGCGGCGATCCGCTCCTTGCAGGGCGTAGGACTGGTCGTGACCAGCATCCGCGACGTGACGCCCATCCCCCACAACGGCTGCCGCCCGCCCAAACGAAGGAGAGTGTAGGCCAAACCGATGGGAAGATATACAGGACCGTCGTGCCGCCTTTGCAGGCGGGCCGGCGAAAAGTTGTTCCTTAAAGGCGACCGTTGCTTCACCCCGCGTTGCGCGTTCGAGAAGCGCCGCAACCCGCCGGGAGACGTGGCCCGCCGACGCAGGCGTCCCTCCGATTACGGCGTCCATCTGCTGGAGAAGCAGAAGGCCAAGTACATCTACGGCGTGCTGGAGTCCCAGTTCCGCAAGTACATGAACGAGGCGTTCAACACCCCCGGCGTCACCGGCATGAATCTCCTCCGCAGCCTGGAGCGGCGGTTGGACAACGTCGTCTTCCTGCTCGGCTTTGCCGATTCCAGGAAGCAGGCCCGCCAGATGGTGCTGCACGGCCATTTCCGCATCAACAACCGCAAGACCGACGTGCCTTCTTATTCCGTGAAGCCGGGCGACGTGCTCTCCTGGAAGGAGGCCGACAAGGCGACCGACTTCTATGCCGAGCGCACCTACGGTATCCCCAAGCGTCCGGTCCCGGCCTGGCTTGCCCTGGACATCAACGAAATGTCGGGGCGGGTGGTCACTTTGCCGGCGGACGAGGACCTGCAAACGGTCCTGGATTCGAGATTAATCGTAGAGTTCTACTCGAGGTAGCTCTTGTCAATACTAGACGTCTACGTCCTGCCCACCGGCGCGCCGGAGGAAGGGCCGGAGCCGGTAAAACCCGACATCCGGGTGATGGACTCGGGTGAGACCTACGGGATGGTGGCCGTGGAACCGCTGGAGAGGGGCTTCGGACTCACCATCGGGAACCCCCTGCGCCGCATTTTGCTGAGTTCCACTCGCGGCAGCGCCATTACTTGGGTGAAGATCGACGACGTAGTCCACGAGTACGCGGCCATCCCAGGAGTGAAAGAGGAGGTGATGGAAATCCTCCTCAACATCAAGCGAGTGCGGATACGCTCCAGCTCCGACCGGACGGGCAAGATGCGGCTGGACGTGGCCGGAGAGGGCCGGGTCTGCGCGGGCGACATCGCCACGTCCAGCGATTTTGAGATCGTGAACCCGGAGCTTCACCTCGCCACGCTGGACACCGACAAGACCCGCCTCTCCATCGAGTTCAACGTCGAGCAGGGCGTGGGCTACCAGTCGGCCGCCCCAAGCGACGGCGTGTCCAACCTGCCCGCCGGGGTGTTGCCTGTGGATGCGGTCTTCAGCCCGGTGCGCAAGGTGAACTACCATGTCGAACGCACCAGGGTGGGTCACGTTACGGATTACGAGCGGCTGGTCATGGAAGTTTGGACCGATGGGACGATTCGCCCGGTCGAGGCTGTCCAGCAAGCCGCCGAGAACCTGGTCAAGCACTTCTTCCTGTTCAGTAACCTGAACCGGGTCGCCGATACTGGAGTGGACCGGGCGCCGTTGGTTATCTCGGTTGAGGTCTACCAGATGCCGATCGAGAAGTTGGAGTTGTCGCCCCGCACGCTCAACTGCCTCAAGCGGGCCCACGTCAGCCGGGTGGGAGAAGTGCTGGAGATGTCCGACGACGACCTGCTGAAAATCCGCAACTTCGGCGAGAAGTCCTTGGTGGAGTTGCAGGAAAAGCTGGCCGAACATGGCGTCGTCGGGACGAACATCGGACGGTCGGTATTCGGCGGGCTGTCCGTGCCCGATCTCTCGCCGGACGACTTGGGCGAGTTGATAGGCGGCGGCGAGGTTGCCGCGATCGCCCCCGGAATGTCCATCCAGGACCTCGACGAGCGAGAGGACGAACCCAACGACGACGAGGATGACTCAGACGTCGACGACTTCGATGATGAGGGCGACTGCTAATCATGGCTTCCCACCGCATCACCGGCAGAAGACTCAGCCGCTACAAGGACCAGCGTAAGGCGTTGCTCCGGGGCTTGGTGGCGGAATTGATCATCCACGAGCGCATAACCACCACCGTGGCCAAGGCCAAGGAGACCCGCGTCGTGGCCGAGAAGCTGATTACCCACGGCAAGAAGGGAAACCTGAAGGACCCGGTGGGCAGCGTTCACCATCGGCGTTTGGCTCTGGCCAAGCTGCCCAACAAGCGCGTGGTGGAAAAGATATTCGACGATCTGGCGCCCCGCTACGCCGAGCGGCCCGGCGGCTACACCCGGATCGTAAAGCTGGGCCCGCGCCAAGGCGACGCGGCAGAAATGGCCGTGATCGAGCTGGTTTAACGGGGTCTCGCGGCTAGTGGCCGACCCGTGGCGGGCCGCTCTGCTGGTCGAATACTTGGGCGCGAATTATAACGGGTTTCAACTGCAACTTAACCAACCTACGATTCAAGGAGCCTTGGAGGAAGCCCTGGCCCGGTTTACCGGGGAGGCGATCAGGATCCGAGGCGCCAGCCGCACCGATTCCGGGGCCCACGCCGAGGGGCAGGTGGTCGACTTCCTGACCCTGACCCGGCTCCCCTTGGAACGGTTCGCCCCGGCGTTGAACTACTACCTGCCCGACGACATCGCAGTCCTGAAGGCGCGGCAGGTAGATGAGTCGTTTAACGCACGACGGACCGCACTGAGCCGCACCTACCGGTACCGGATTCTGGAGCGGGAGTGGCCCTCTCCGCTTCGCCGGGGCACCCATTTCTGGGTGAGGGGGCTGCTGGATGCCGAGGCGATGGACAGGGCGGCGCAGGCGCTGGCCGGCATACACGATTTCCGGCCCTTGGCTGCCGGGCATCCCGAAGACCGTAGCGCGGTCAGGAACGCGATGCGCTGGCAGGTGTCCCGGAAGGACGACTTGGTGGAGATCGAGTGTGAGGCCAACGGGTTTCTCAAGCATCAAATCAGGAAGGCCAACGGAATTCTCGTAGAGATCGGCAAAGGCAAACAGCCCGAAAGCCTGGTCAAGCGGGTGCTGGAAGGCGGGGAGACCATCCCCGGTATCCCGATGCTGTCGGCCCACGGACTGTGCTTGATCGAGGTAAAATACCCGGAACGGATTTTTGCTGACCGGATGGCGGACCAGACTAATGAAGAGAACTAGCACGTATTTTGCCAAACCCGGCGAGGTAGCCGAAAACTGGCGGGTCCTGGACGCCACCGGCCAGACCCTGGGGCGCTTGGCCCGTGACATCGCCGTGTCCCTTCAGGGGAAAGACAAGGTGACCTACACCCCGCATACGCTGACCGGCGACTTCGTGGTCGTGGTCAACGCGGGCAAAGTGCGGGTCACCGGCAACAAGGCCACCCAAAAATACTACTACCGCCACAGCGGGTACGTCGGCAACATCAAGTCGATGCGGCTGCGGGAGATGCTGGAGAAGCGCCCGGAGCGGGTGCTGGAGCTGGCCGTCAAGGGTATGCTCCCCCGCAACCACCTGGGGCGGCAGATGCTGCGGCGGCTCAAAGTGTACGCTGGGGCCGAGCACCCCCATCAAGCACAGGTGACCGGCGCGGCCCGAGCGGCCGGCTCTCCCGAAGCGGACGGAGGATAAGACTTACTGTGGTGCAAGCTGAAGCAACCCAGCAATACTACTACGGCACCGGAAAGAGGAAGACCGCCATCGCCCGGGTGCGGCTCTACGCGGACGACGGCGGGCCAATTATCGTCAATGGCAAACCGATGGACGAGTACTTCGGCTGGTCCACTTGGCAGCGCGTCGTCACCGACGCCTTTCAGGTCACCGGCACGCTCAACCGCTTCCGCGTGGTGGCGAAGGTCATCGGCGGTGGGGTGAACGCCCAAGCCGAGGCGATACGGCACGGGATAACCCGCGCCCTGATCGTCTTTGATCCGGATATGAAGCCTGCCCTTCGACGGGCCGGATTCGTTACGCGCGACGCTCGGATCAAGGAAAGCAAGAAGTACGGTTTGAAGCGGGCGCGCCGGGCCCCGCAGTATACCAAGCGTTAGGCCGGAGGGGGCTTAAACCCCCAGGTAGTCCGAAGCCGCGGCCAACAAGCGGTCAACTTTCTCCGGCGCGTCGGCTTCGGCGTAGATCCGTAGCAATGGCTCGGTGCCGGAAAAGCGTACCGCCAGCCACCCGTCCGCGAAGTGCAGCCGCCGCCCGTCGATGGTGTCGGAGTCCAGCACCGGGAAGTCCCCCAGCCTGTCGAGGCCGGGGTTGGCCACCAGACCTTGAATCCTGGCCCGGTCCTCGGCTTGGAACTCCACGTCCCGCCGGTGGTAGAAGTGGTGGCCGACGCGGCCGAACAGGCGCTCCAACAGTTGAGACGGGGTCAGGCCGGTCGCGGCCATGTTCTCCAGCACGTAAAGCCCGCTCAGAATGCCGTCCCGCTCTGGCACGTGCCCGCGGAAGGCGAAACCCCCGCTCTCCTCGCCCGCGATCAGGGCGTCGAGTTCGCCCATCACCGGCCCCATGTTCTTGAAGCCGACCCGGACTTCGTGGACGTCGATGCCGAACAGTTCGCCCATTTTGTTCAATGCTTTAGACGCGGTCACGCCCTTGATAATGGAGCCCCTCAGCTCTTTCCGTTCCAGCAGGTAGAGCGCCAGCAGCGAGAAGGTGTCGAGGGTGGTGACGAAGCGGCCCGTCTCGTCGACTACGCCGACCCGGTCGGCGTCGCCGTCCAGCGCGATGCCTACGGATGCGCCCGTTGCGGGAACGGCGGACAAAAGCTCCGGCAGGTTGGCGGCGATGGGTTCGGGTTGGGCCATGCCGGGAAACGCCGGATTACGGTGGCCGTGCAGTTCCGTCACCGTGGTGCTGCCCCGGCCGAGCAGCCGGGGAAAGTATCCTTGGCCCGCCCCGAACATCGCGTCGACGACCAAGTGAAACCCGGCTTCTCGAATGACGTCCAGGTCGACGAGGCTGGCAATGCGCTCGAAGTAAGGAGCGGTGGCGTCAAATTCTTGGACCAGTTCCGATTCTCGCGCCCTGGCGATTGCCGCCAGATCGACCGAGTCCACCCGGAGGATGGCCTCTTCTATGGCGCTGGTGACGGCGTCGGTGGCGCTGCCGCCGTACTCGGGCTTGAACTTGAAGCCGTTCCACTCGGCCGGGTTGTGGCTGGCGGTGATGATGGCGGCGCCGGCCGTTTTCCGGTGCAGCACGTTGTAGCTGAACGCCGGGGTGGGCGCGAACTGGTCCGAGAGGTAGGCCGTGATACCCTGGCTGGCGCAGACGCCGGCCACGGTCTCGGCGAACTCCCTGGACAGGAAGCGCGTGTCATAGCCGACGATCAGACCGTCGCCCGCCGTGCCGTAGTCCTTGAGGTAATAGCAAAGGCCAGTGGCGCACCTGGCGACGTTCTCGAAGGTGAAATCGTCGGCGATGAGGGCGCGCCAACCATCGGTGCCGAATCTTATGTCAGCCAACTTTGCTAGATTCCCGCTTCTTTGCGCAGGGCGTCCGCCTTGTCGGTCTGCTCCCAGGGCAGGTCCAGGTCGGTGCGCCCGAAATGACCGTAAGCCGCCGTCTTCCCATAGATCGGCCGCCGCAGGTCCAGGTCTTCGATAATCGCGCCGGGGCGCAGGTCGAAATTGCTGTGTACCAGCTCTTCGATCTTCTCGTTGGGAAGGTGGTTGGTGTCGAACGTCTCCACGGATATGGAGATCGGCTTGGCCACGCCGATAGCATATGAAACGATGACCTCTACCCGGTCAGCGAGACCGGCGGCCACCAGGTTCTTCGCCACGTAGCGGGCGGCGTAGGCCCCGGAGCGGTCGACCTTGGTCGGGTCCTTCCCGGAGAAGGCGCCGCCGCCGTGCCGGGCGATGCCGCCGTAGGTGTCGACCAGAATCTTGCGCCCGGTGAGGCCGGTATCCCCCTGCGGGCCGCCGATGACGAACCAGCCGCTGGGATTGACGTAGTATTTTGTCTCGTCGTCGAGAAGGTCGGCCGGGACCACCGGCTTGATGACCTGCTCGATGATGTCTTGGTGGATCATCTCGGTGAACGCGCCCCGGTCTTCCTGGTCTTCGTGCTGGGTGCTGATTACCACGGCATCGACCCGGTGGGGCTTGCCGTAGCGGTATTCGACCGTGACCTGCGACTTGCCGTCCGGCCCCAGGTAGGGCAGGGTGCCGTCCTTGCGAACCTCGGCCAGCCGCTCCACCAGCCGGTGGGACAGATCTACGGTCAAGGGCATCAGGCCCTCGGTCTCGTTGCAGGCGAAACCGACCATCATTCCCTGATCGCCCGCTCCGGTGTCGCGCCGCGCATTGGCGGCATCGCTGTTGGCGCGTTGTTCCAAGGCGGTGGTGACACCCTGACTAATGTCGGCGGACTGCTGACTGACGTGGGCGACCACACCACAGGAGTTGCCGTCCAAGCCGTGCTTCACGTCGTTATAGCCAATGTCCAGCATCACCTGCCTGGCGATTTCGTTGAAATCAAGGGGCGTGTTGGAAGTGATTTCTCCCGTTACCATCACCAGGTTCTTAGTGGCCACGGTCTCGCAGGCCACCCGGCTCATCCGGTCTCCGGCCAAGGCTGCGTCCAACACCGCGTCCGAGATCTGGTCGCACAGCTTGTCAGGGTGTCCTTCCGTTACCGATTCGGAAGTAAGCAGGTATTTGGGCGACGTGCCGAAAAGCAATGCCATGTTAATTCTCCTAGAAAGCGGGGGTTAGGTCCCCTGGGACCAGCTTTCCTGGTAATTCTGTTGTTCCGAGGTCAGGGAATCGATGCTGATTCCCAGCGATTCCAGTTTCAGCCGCCCCACCTCCCGGTCCGTTGCCACCGGAACGCCATGCACTCCGGGCTTGAGCTGTCCGTGGTTCTTAGCGATGTACTCCACCGACAGCGCTTGGTTGGCGAAGCTCATGTCCATCACCGCCGAGGGGTGGCCTTCGGCGGCGGCCAGGTTGATCAGCCGACCCTCGCCGAGCAGGTAAAGCTTCCGTCCGTCCTGCATGGTGTATTCCTCGACGAACGGGCGTACTTCCCGTTTGCCGGTGGACAGCCCTTCCAAGGCCGGAATGTCGATCTCCACGTTGAAATGGCCGCTGTTGGCGAGGATTGCCCCGTTGGCCATCACCTCGATGTGCTCCCGTCCGATGGTGTGGAAACCGCCGGTGACCGTGATGAACACCTCGCCGACCCGGGCGGCCTCAATGCCCTTCATCACGGTGAAACCGTCCATGACGGCCTCCAAGGCCCTGATGGGGTTGGTCTCGGTGACGATGACGTGGGAGCCCATGCCGCGGGCACGGGAAGCAACCCCGCGGCCGCACCAGCCGTAGCCGGCCACAACCACGCGCCGCCCGGCCCAGAGGATGTTGGTGGCCCGCGTGATGCCGTCGAGGGTGCTCTGCCCGGTGCCGTAGCGGTTGTCGAAGAAGTGCTTGGTCTCAGCGTCGTTGACCGCGATTATCGGGTACAGCAGCTTTTCTTCCTCGGCCATTGCGGTAAGCCGGATTACCCCGGTGGTGGTCTCCTCGGTGCCGCCGATGACGTCGGCCACCTGCTCCGCCCGCTGAGTGTGCAACACCGTGACCAGGTCCGCTCCGTCGTCCAAGGTGACGTTGGGCTTGGATTCCAGCGCGGAAGTCAGATGGCTGTAGTAGGTCTGGTCGTCCTCTCCCTTGATGGCGAAGGTGGGGATGCCGTACTCGCTGACCAATGCGGCAGCCACTTCGTCCTGGGTGCTGAGCGGGTTGCTGGCGCAGATATAGACCTCCGCGCCGCCGTCCCGCAGGGCCAGCGCCAGGTTCGCGGTCTCGGTGGTGACGTGGAGGCAGGCGGCGAGCCTCAGCCCGGCCAGCGGCTTTTCCTCGCCGAAGCGCTTGCGGATCAGGTTCACGACCGGCATTTCCCGCGCGGCCCACTCGATTCGATTGACGCCGTCCTGTGCAAGAGAGAGGTCTTTGACGTCTCCGATAGCCTGATTTGCAGCCAAAGGATTCTCCTTAATCAGGGGCTTTGCGCCCCGGTTTCTTCCGTTACGAGGGTTGCCCCGTTAGGGGTTGTTGCCCCTGGAGGTGGGGTGTCCGCCGGCGATCCACGACGGTGTGCCGTCCTCGATGTTGTAGAGGTTTTCCGTGTCATAGCCGAACGATGACGCGAGTTCGCAGGCCAGTCCGCTGCGGACACCGGCGGCGCAGATGAACAGCAGCTTCTTGTCCCGGGGCACCTCGTCGATGCGGTCCGGCAGGTCGTCGATGGGGATGTGGACGGCCCCGGAAACATGGCCGGTGACCCACTCGTCATCTCGGCGCACGTCGATGACCACGGTATCGCCGGGCTCGGCGTTCAGGATCGCGTTGGCCTCGTTTGAGTCGACCCGGAAATAGGGTTCGCCAGGGTCTTGTCTTGGCATGGCCTTTACCTCCTTGGCGTGGTTTCGCCGCTAGCCCAGATAGCGTCCGGTAATCGGGGCCAGCTTTCTCTTCAGTGCTTCCGGGACTTCCTCCCGGCGCGTGATGATGGCATCCCGCAACGAGGACTCGCAGGCGCAGTCACGCTCCCCGGCCAGAGCCGGCGCCACGCGGTGCAGCAGTTCTTTGGAGGTGGTCACGTTCTTGCGCAGGTTTTCCACCACCATGTCCACGGTCACCGATTCCTCGCCCTGATGCCAGCAGTCGTAGTCAGTGACCCACGCCATCGTGGCATAGCAGATTTCCGCCTCCCGGGCCAGCTTGGCCTCGGGAAGGGCGGTCATGCCGATGATGTCCGCGCCCCAAGAGCGGTACATGAACGATTCGGCGCGGGTGGAAAAGGCCGGCCCCTCCATAACCACGAGGGTCCCGCCGGAATGGACGGTGATGCCCATGTCCTCGGCGGCTTTTTGCACGGCCCGGCTGGTGGAGGCGCAGAACGGCTCGGCCAGCCCGATGTGTACCACCACGTCCTCGTCGAAGAACGTGTTGTCGCGCAGGCGGGTGCGGTCGATCAGTTGGTCGGGAACGACGAGGTCCAAGGGCGCCAACTCTTCTCTCAGGCTGCCCACGGCGCTCACGGAGATGATGCGCTCCACGCCCAGCATCTTCAGCGCGTAGATGTTGGCCCGCGCCGGTATGTGTGACGGGTTGAAGCGGTGCCCCCGCCCGTGCCGCGGCAGGAAGGCCACCCGGACGCCTTCCAGCGTGCCCGTCACGATGGCGTCGCTGGGCCTGCCAAAGGGCGTGTCCACGTTGATGTAATCGACGTTGCTCAGGCCGTCGATCTCGTAGAGACCGCTGCCGCCGATTACCCCGACGGTGGCGCGGGCGGTGGTCATCAGGCCGCTCCCAAGCCGGATCCGGCGGCTTCGCGCACCGCCAGCAACAGGCTCTCGGTAAATGGCGGGCGGGCCACGCCGATCTCGGTCACGATGG
Source organism: Dehalococcoidia bacterium (assembly GCA_965197575.1). Classification (GTDB taxonomy): domain Bacteria; phylum Chloroflexota; class Dehalococcoidia; order Lucifugimonadales; family UBA3495; genus VXOI01. The sequence goes on along the minus strand of OZ240214.1, from coordinate 1,274,781 downwards.
CGCTCACGTACCGCGCCGGGGTCACGTCGAAGGACGGGTTGACCGCCTCCACGCCCTCGGGGGCCGTCTGGACGCCCCGGTAGCTGGTGACCTCGTCTTGGGGCCGCTCCTCGATCTCAATCTCGTCGCCGTCGGCGAGGCTGAGGTCGATGGTGCTGGTGGGCGCGGCCACGTAGAAGGGGATGCCGTTTTCCTTGGCCAGCACCGCCAGGCTATAGGTGCCAATCTTGTTGGCGGTGTCGCCGTTGGCCGCGATGCGGTCGGCCCCGGTGATGACGCAACCAATCTTGCCGCGCCGCATCAGCATCCCAGCGGCGGAGTCCACCAGCAGGGTCGCCGGTATGCCCAGCTTCTGGAACTCCCAGGAAGTGAGCCGCGCACCCTGCAACCACGGCCGGGTCTCGGTGTTGTATACCTCGAAGCGTTTGCCCGACTCCCACCCGGCCCGGATGACTCCGAGGGCGGTGCCGAAAGACGACGTGGCCAGCGCGCCGGTATTGCAGTGGGTGAGCACCGATCCGCCGTCGGGCATCAGTTCGCGCCCGTAGTCGCCCATGCGCCGGTTGGTGGCCTCGTCCTCACGGTGTACCCGCTGGGCCTCGTCCAGCAGCCGGCCGCGAATTTCGTCGATGGGGCCGACCGAGGCGGCCGCGTCCATCATGCGCCGCACCGCCCAATGCAGGTTGACCGCGGTTGGGCGGGCCGCGCTGATGCGTTCGGCGGCTTCGGATAGCTGGACGAGAAACTGGTCGCGGCTGGCGGCGTCCGAATCGCGGGCGGCCATAGCCACGGCGTAGGCGGCGGTGACGCCGATGGCCGGCGCGCCGCGGACCCGCATTTCCCTGATGGCGTCCACCGCCTGCTCGTACCGGGTGATGGTGACCGTGGTCTCTTCAGCGGGAAGGCGGGTCTGGTCCAACAACAGCAGGTTGCCGTCGGCCCACCGGATGGGCCTGATTTCGTTCAGCTGGGTATCGTTCAAAACGAGCGCTCCTGGGTCGTGCGGGAAACGAAGGGGCGTTACACTAAAAAAGCTTCTCGATTGAGAAGCTCATGCGGTTTCTGAGCCCCCCTCATATTTCGCCCCGACTGAACTTACCGGACTTTCAGTCGAGAGCGCCGGATTTAGCACCGTGTCTGTTCCCTGATCAGGCTTCGACCGGTTGCCAGGCTTCATCGGGCCGTCCCCTCAGCCGTTCTATATAAAGGGTAACCAGGCAATATTTGATTGTTAACCCAACCCCTGAATACTACTAAGAGGCCCCAAAAGTGTCAAGGCGAGCTCTGCGCCCGCACAGGACGATTGCAAAGTCGCCTTTCATCACCCCAACTCAACAGTAACTCCCCAATCCCCTTGCCAACCCCGAATACACCTCCCTACCATAATATCCGTCACACTCAAACCCAACCCGCCACCGAGGCGACAGGTATCCAATGCCCATAAACCACCCCGCCCCATTCGTAATTCCCATCCCATCTCCGCCAGCGGCCCGGAGCGGGAGAAAATGGCCGGAAATGGCCGGAAATGGCCGGGAAATCGAAAAATCCCCAAATAAGCCCCGCAAGGAGAACCTTAACCGAATGAACGACCTGAGACGTCGCGTCAACGCCCTCCGCCGTAAAATGGCCCGCGCCCTTGCCGTCGTCCGGCTCCGCCCGCTGGCCCGGGAATTTTGCGACCAATGGGACTCGGCCCTCTCCGGCTCCCAACCCCTGCCCGAACCCCATTCCTTTATCCGCCGGGTGGCCCAGGCCGGGTTCCGCCTCCCCACCTTCATGGCGGCCCACCGCTACCTGGAGCGGTGCCGCCGCCAAAACGCCCTTCCCGGCTGCCATGAGCTCGTCCGCTCCCTTCTCCCCTGGTCCGCGGACCTCGTCCCGGCAGGGTAGGACCATTGCCAAGCCGGTTGGCAGCGGTATTGCAGAGTTGAAATGCTGCCTGACGCCAGCCTGGGTAAAGCTGAGAGCAGTTCTTATATCTCAGCACGTGCAAGCCATGAAGTGACTTTGCAATCGTCCTGTGCGCCCGCAGGGTCGGGCCTTGTGGCTGCCCTGGGTGGACAATTGAAAGACCCTTCCATGTCCATGATGAGCTTTCAGATTGACAGACCTCTTTGTTAGCTATACTGTTAGCCAAGTAACTCCTCAAGTAACTCCTTAAGGAGCCGACTATGGCAACAGTGAATGTTCATGAAGCGAAGACCAATCTGTCGCGGCTGCTGGCGCAAGTGGAGGCTGGCGAGGAGGTTGTCATTGCGCGCAACGGTGAGCCAGTTGCGCGCCTCGTGAGTGTCCGAAGCCCGAGCAAGCGACAATTCGGCTCCATGAAGGGCCGGATAACGCTCGATGATAGTTTCTTCGACCCTCTGCCGGAGGAAGAACTGGCCGCCTGGGAGGGTGGCTGACCGTTGCGATTGCTGCTCGACACCCACGCGTTCATCTGGTGGTTCGAAGGGAGCCGACGATTGTCGCCGCCCGCCCGTCGAGCCATAGAAGATGAAGACAACGACGTACTAATCAGCGCAGCGTCGGCCTGGGAGATAGCGACCAAGCACCGTCTCGGCAAACTCCCCGGCGTAGAGGCGCTGGCCTTGGACGTTGCTGGGGCGATAGCCCGCCAGGGCTTCGAGGAATCGCTGATAACCGTGGATGACGCCGTGCGCGCCGGGGGGCTGCCGGGTCCTCTTCAAGACCCGTTCGACCGGATGCTCATCGCGCAGGCGCTGTCCCGAGATCTGGCGCTCGTTTCCATCGAACAGCTCTTTGATGGATATGGTGTACGGCGCTTGTGGTAGGCGTTTTGATTGCGGCGGGATAAAAGACGGGGCGCGGGCAAGGGAGCTCGGTTGACACCCTTCAAGCCCTTCAACATAATGCCCCATAGGCAATAATGCCCCATAGGCAGACTTGAATCTGGTGTAGCTAGTTGCCATGAGCCAATACCGCCAAGAGGCCCGATTCGTCGTTTGCATTAGAAACGACGATTACCGGGCAGCATTGGAGACGAGAAAAATCTATCAAGTCATGCCGGACCCCGTCGCCGCCGAACACGAATACATAAGGGTCATCGATGAATCGGGCGAAGGCTACCTGTACCCGCTAGACTATTTCGTTCCCATAAGACTGCCGGAAGCCGCGGCAAAAGCCTTCGCTCCATCAGCCTGAGTAGTACCCAAGCATTCGCCGGACTATCAACGATAATGCAAAGCAGACCGTCTAACCTGCCCCTCATTGCTCAAGACTTGGGGTTGTTCACCGACCTTTACGAGTTGACGATGGCCCAGGCCTATTTCCGCCAGGGGATGCACGCCCCGGCCACTTTCAGCTTGACGGTGCGGAGCTACCCCCCCAATCGGGGCTATTTGGTGTCGGCGGGGCTGGACGATGTGCTCGACTATCTCTCGTTGCTGGGCTTCGACGACGGGGCGGTGGACTACCTTCGCTCGACCGGGATTTTCGGCGACGACTTCCTGGACTATCTGCGGGGCGTCCGATTCACCGGAGACGTCCGCGCCGTTCCCGAGGGCCGGCTTTTCTTTGCCGACGAGCCGGTCCTTGAGGTGACCGCGCCGGTCATCGAGGCCCAGTTGGCCGAGACCTACGTCATCAATCAGATGAACCTCCAGACGACGCTGACCACCAAGGCGGCCCGGTGTGTCTGGGCGGCCCAAGGGCGCGGGCTGGCTGACTTCGCTTCCCGTCGCGCCCAGGGCGCCGACGCCGCGTTGAAGATGGCGCGCGCCAGCTACATCGCCGGGTTCGCCTCCACCAGCAACGTGCTGGCCGCCAGCCGCTACGGGATTCCGCCGGCGGGCACGATGGCCCACTCGTTCATTTCGTGCTTTCCCTCGGAGATCGACGCCTTTCGAGCCTACGCCGAGTCCTTCCCGTCGCGCACAATCCTCCTGCTCGATACCTACGACACCATCGCCGGGGCCTGGAACGCGGTGGAAGTGGCCAAAGAGATGGAGGCCGGCGGCAACCGCCTGACCGCGGTGCGCCTAGATTCCGGAGACTACAGGCAGCTCAGCCGCCAAGTGCGCCGCGTGCTGGACGGGGAGGGACTGGACTACGTCAGGATCCTGGCCAGCGGGGGTCTGGACGAGTACGAGTTGGACTCTTTGATAAACGCTGGCGCACCCATCGACCTGTTCGGCGTCGGGACCAAGGCTGGGGTGTCGGCCGATGCGCCCTGGTCAGACATGGTGTACAAGATCGTCTGCTTCGACCATCGCCCGGTGATGAAGCTGAGCACCGGCAAGGTCTCCCTGCCCGGAGGAAAGCAGGTCTTTCGTCGGCGGGACTCGCAGGGCCGGTTCTCCGGCGACATGATCGGGCTGGAGGAAGAGCCGACGCCCGCCGGGACCGAGCCGGTGCTGGAAGAAGTGATGCGCGGCGGGGTGCGTACCTCCCAGGAGACCACGCTGCAAGAAGTCCGCAGCCGGTTCCAAGAAGAGTTCGAGTCGCTGGATACCCGGTTCAAAGCGCTGACCAATCCGCCCCATTTCCCGGTATCAATCAGTTCCCGCTTGCAACGCCTCGCCGCCACCGTGAGGGAGGAAGCCGTGCTCATCAACGTGTCCGGCGATGCGTCGTAACCGCCGGAACTCCGGCAACCGCCCCAACCAACCAGAAGAAGTGACCGCCCTATGAAGACCGCCGTTTGCATGAAATACGTGCCCATCATCGCGCGTATGCAGTTCGACTACGAGGCCAAGACCATCGTTCGCGAAGGGGTGCCGTCGGAGGTCAACCCCTTCGATCTATTGGGCGTAATCCGGGCGGCCGAGCTAAAGACCGAGCCTGGTGACGAAGTAATAGTGTTGACCATGGGGCCGCCGGGCGCTGCCGAGGGACTGACCAACTGCCTGGCCTTGGGCGCGGACCGGGCGGTGCTGGTGACGGACCGGGCGCTCGCCGGTTCCGATACCCTGGCCACCTCCCGGGTGCTGGCGTTGGCCTTGGCGCGGGAGCAGCCGGACCTGATCATCTGCGGGCGCAACAGCACCGACGGAGAGACCGGGCAGGTGGGGCCGGAGATCGCCGAGCTGATGGGGCTGCCCCACGTCAGCCACGTCCGCAAGCTGGACTTTTCCGCCGACCGCCGGGCAGTGGTGGCCGAGCGCATCACCGACGAGGGCCTACAGGTCCTGGAATGTCCCCTCCCCGCCGTGGTCTGCGTCACCGAGGGCGTGGCCCCGGAATCGTACCCCAACCGGGCGCAGATGGAAGAGGCCGCAACCAAACCGACCGGCCAGGTGAGCGCCGCCGACCTGACCGGGGACATTTCCCAATTCGGCGCGGAAGGTTCGCCCACCTGGGTAAACGAGATCCGCTTGGTGGAGCCGAACCGCTTGGGGGTAATGCTGGAGGAAGTCGAGCCTGCGGAGGCGGCGCGCCAGGTGGCCGACTCGGTGCGCGACCGCTTGGCCGAGCTTAACTCCGCAGAGCCGGAAAGCTCCCCGGAGATGCTGCCCCGCTACCCCGGAGTGTCGGAGCGCAGCATTTGGGTGGTCGCGGAAGCCACCAAAGACGGGTTGGCCCACGTCACGCTGGAGATGCTGGGCAAGGCAAGGGAATTGAGCGCCGTGACCCGGAGCGAGGTCGCGGCGGTCGTCATCGCCAGCGGCGGCGAGGCCCTGGCGGAGACCCTAGCGGCGCACGGCGCAGACCGAGTCCTGGCGCTGGACAACGCGGAATTGGGGCCGGTTTGCAGCCGCGCCGTGGGGCAAGCGCTGGCCGCCGTCGTCGAGCGGGAAAGACCCTACGCCATACTGTTCGCTTCCACCGCCGACGGCCGGGACCTAGCCGCACGGCTGGCCGCCCGCCTCGAGTTGGGCTTGACCGGCGACGCTATCGACCTCGAAATCGACGACGAAGGCCGTCTGGTGCAGTTGAAACCCGCTCTCGGCGGAAACGTCGTGGCCCCAATCCTGTCCAAGACACTGCCCAACCTGGTGACGCTGCGGCCCGGACTGCTCACGCCGGCCATCCCCGAACCGGGCGCGGCGGCCATCGTGGAGCAGATCGCCGCCATGCCCTTTGACGGGCCGGACGTGCGGCTGGTCAGCGAAGAGTTCCAAGAGGACCAAGAGGGGCTGGAGTTGGCCCGCGCCCGGGTGGTGATCGGACTGGGCATGGGCGTCGGAGCGGACAACGTGGGCCGGGTGGTCGAGATGGCCCGGTCCGTCAACGCCTCGGTGGCCATCACCCGCGACGTGACGCACGAAGGGTGGCTGCCCCAGCAGTTGCAGGTGGGTATCAGCGGGCGCACCATCGCCCCCACGGTCTACGTGGCGGTGGGCATCCGGGGGGCGTTCAACCACACCGTCGGCCTGCAACGAGCCGGCATCATCGTGGCCGTTAACCAGAACCGCCGCGCCACCATCTTCCGCTCCGCCGACTTCGGCATCGTCGGAACGTGGGAAGAGTTCCTACCCCCCCTGATAGAAGAATTGCGGCCCGTGCTGGACGGGCTTTAGGGGTGCGCGTTATGTCGATCACTGAAGAGCTGGCCCAACACATCTCCGGCGCGCGGTTTGACGCCCTTCCGGTTGAAGCCGTCGAGGCGGCGAAGGTCGTCATACTGGACGGCCTGGCCGTGACCCTGGCCGGTTCTCTGGAGCCGGCCGCCGGAATCATCGCCGACTACGCCCAGGAGATGGGCGGCAACCCTCAGTGCTCGGTCTTCGGCCAAGGGTTCAAGACCTCGCCGCCGATGGCGGCCTTCGTCAACGGAGTGGCTGGTCACGTCCTGGACTACGAAGTGATGTGGCATCCGGCCACCCATGCCACGTCTCCCACCCTCCCCGGAATTATGGCCTTGGCGGAGCGCAACGGGGCGACTGGTGAGGACATCCTGACCGCGCTGGTCACCGGCTTCGAGGTGCAGGGGCGGATCCGCGTAGCCTCGGCCGACATGGACCTGCGTGGCTTTCACCCGCCGGGACTCGTCGGCGTCATGGGCAGCGCGGCGGCCGGTTCCGTGATGCTGGGACTGGACACCCAGCAAACGCGCATGGCCCTTGGCATAGCCGGCAGCCGGGCCGGCACGGTTTCGGCCAATACCGGCACCATGACCAAGTCCACCCACTGCGGCAACGCCGGGCGCATGGGCTTGGAGGCCGCGCTGCTGGCCGCCAAGGGATTCACGGCCCACCCGGACGTGTTCGACCACCCCACCGGCTACCCCGCTGTGATGTTCGGTGAGGGCTTCGAGCTGGAGGCCGTCACCCGCGACTTCGGCAACCCCTACCGGATGGTCGACCCCGGCGTGGCCATCAAGAAGCACCCCAGCCAGTATGGCACCCACCGGGGCATCGACGCGGCCCTTGAATTGCAGGAAAAACACGCAGTCGACCCCAACAAGATTACGTCGGTTTACATCCAGACGCCGGTGATGGCTTACGTCGGCCGTCCTTCTCCGCAGACCGGCCTGGAGGGCAAGTTCAGCTTCCAGTACACCGTCGCGGCGGCGCTACTCGACCGCCGCATCACCATCGACACCTTCACCGACGAGAGCGTGCGCCGCCCCGAGATTCAGGCGCTGCTAGCCAAGACGGAACTCGATATGAGCCCGGACATCCCGGCCAACTTCGAAGATATGTGGACCAGGGTGCAGGTCGCCACCACCGACCGAGGTTCCTTCGGGGTCGTGTGCCACCGGCCCCGGGGTATCTGGGGCAACCCCCTGAGCCGCGACGAACGGTTGGGCAAAGTGCGGCAATGCGCTTCCCGCGTGGTCAACGAGTCCGCAGTCGAGACGTTCATCCAGATAGTCGAAGACCTGGAAAACGCCTCCGCCGAGCGCGTGCAGCAACTGGTCGACACCATTAGCATTACTTGACACTGGTGTTGCGTCGCGGGGAAAATGGCAGGGGCTTCAGACGATGCGCCCCACCTGACCTTGCCTGGCAATCAGCTTCCCCTAGCCATCAAACGAAAAGAGGCACCAGATGGACTTTGGATACACCCCGGAGCAGGAAGCCCTGCGGAACGAGTTGCAGGAATTCATCGCCGAACACGTCACGAAGGACGTACTCGATGAACTGGAAACCGCCGAAGAAGGGGGCCGCGGCGTCCACTACCGGGAGCTTATCCGCAAGGTCGCCGAGCGGAATTGGATCGGTATCAGTTGGCCCAAAGAGTACGGTGGTCAAGGCGGCAGCCGCATCGAGCAGTACATTGTGGAAGAGGAGTTCGCCCGCCTTGGCATCGCCGTCGGCGGCGCGGGCAGCGGCGCTCCGGCGATACTGGCCGCCGGGACCGAGGAGCAGAAGCAGCACTTCATCCCCGGTCTGATTAGCGGCGAGATAATCTTTGCCCTCGGCTTCACCGAACCCCAAGCCGGCGCCGACTTGGCCGGGCTCCAGTGCCGGGCGGTGCGCGACGGCGACGAGTACGTCATCAACGGCCAGAAGATGTACACCTCGGCGGCCCATTACGCCACCCACATCTACCTGATGGCCCGCACCGATCCCGACGCGCCGCGCCATCGCGGCATCTCGATTTTCTTGGTGCCGATGGACACCCCCGGCATCACTGTCCGCCCACTGTGGACGATTCAGAGCGATCCGCCCGCGCCCATCGGCACTACCTACGGTATGGCGCGCACCAACGAGACGTTCTTCGAAGACGTGCGCATCCCCATATCGTCCCTGCTGGGCGAGGAAAACGCCGGCTGGTACGTGGGGGCGATGGGGCTTAACCTTGACCGGGTAGGCGCCAGCCGCTACCTGATTTCCGTGCGCCGCGACGAGGACATCGTCAACTGGATCAAGGAAAACGACTTCGGCGGCCACTCGCCCGCCGACGACCCGGCCGTCCGCGACAAGCTGGCCGAGCTGTGGACCGAGGCCCAGGTATGTCGGCTTATGACCATGCGCAGCATGTCGCTGGTCGAGCGCGGCGGCAACTTCACCTACGAAGGCTCGGCGGAAAAAGTCTGGGCGCCGGAGCACGGAGTCCATACCACCGAGACCATCACCCAGATTCTCGGCCCCTACGCCCAGTTGCTGAGCAGTTCCGAAGAGGCCATCGAGAACGGCCTCTTCGCCCACAACGTCATGGGGGCGTTCCAGTCCGGCATCAACCACGGCAGCGTACAGGTAATGCGCGACCAGATGGCCCGCCGCGGCCTGGGTATGCCGCGCGGCTAGACGGCGACTCCACCACCACTTTCCCACAGGAACGAGCATGGACATACTGCCATCCGAAGAAGAACAGATGCTCAAGAACGTGGTCCGTGAGTTCTTGGAGGCCGAGGTCTCCACGGCGATGGTCCGCGAAATGGAGCTGGACGAAATAGGTTATCCCCCGGCCCTATGGCGGCAGATGGCCGACCTGGGCTGGCTGGGGCTGGCTATTCCCGAGGCTTACGGAGGCCAGGGACTGCCCTTGACCTACTTGGGCATGATCATGGAGGAACTGGGCCGGGTGTTGGCCCCCGTGCCGTTGCACAGCACGATGGTGGCCGCGCTGACCATCGCCGAAGCCGGAACCGAGGCGCAGAAGCGGGAAATACTACCGGGAGTCTGCACCGGCAGTACGGTTTTGACTTGGGCCGTCACCGAACGCGACCCGCGGCTGGTCCCGGAAGCCATCGTGCAGCAAGCGCAGCCCGACGGCGACGGATGGGTCTTGAACGGCGAGAAGATGTTCGTCGAAAATTTCATCGTGGCCCAGAAATGCTTGGCGGCGGTGCGGACCGCCCCGGCCTCCGGCGAAAACGCGGGCATTTCTCTGTTCCTCATCGACCCCAACGGCGCCGGCGTTTCGCAGACCCCGCTGGTCACCATAGCCAAGGACAAGCAGAGCCGGGTTGGCCTCGACGGCGTCCGCGTCACCCGCGACGACCTGGTGGGCGAGCTGCACGAGGGTTGGCCCATCCTCGAAGCCATGCTGGACCGGGCCACGGCCCTCGTCTGCTGCCAGATGATCGGCGCAACCCGCAAGGACGCGGAAATGGCGACCGAATACGCCAAGAACCGGGTCGCTTTCGGGCGTCCCATCGGCTCGTTCCAGTCCATCCAGCACCTGTGCGCCGACATGCTGTTGCACGTCGACGGCGGCCAACTGCTGACCTACGAGGCCCTGTGGAAGATGGACCAGGGGCTGCCCGCCAGCGTCGAAGTGTCCCAGGCCAAAGCCTTCTGCAACGAAAAATGCGAGTCGGTAGTGCGCTCCTCCCAAGTGATTCACGGCGGCATCGGCTTTATGATGGAGTTCGACCTGCACCTGTGGTTCCGCCGGGTCTCGGCTTGGAGTATGCGCTTGGGCACGACCTTCGAACACCGGGCGAGAATCGCCAGCGCGTTGTTGGACAAACCGGGCCGGGTCCGGCTTGGGCTGCCCCTTCCCGCCTGACCCAATCCGGCTCAAATGGAGGATAGACATGGCCAAAGACCCCGTTTGCGGGAAGGAAATCGACGAAGAGCAGGCCCGCGCCCAGACCTCACTGACCCGTCACGGCGCGTCGGAAGTGGACCCGCAACAAGGCACCCGCATCTTCCACGACGGCAGTTGGATTTACTTCTGCGGCCTGGAGTGCCGCACCCGGTTCCTCGCCAGCCCGGTCACCTACCTGAGCAGTTGAACCGCCGCGATTCGCGCGGGATAGACATTCCGGCAATCGCAAGGAGTTAATGACTATGCCTGACCCGATTACCCTGGACCCGAAGAAGACCGCCGTAATCCTGGTGGACATGATCAACGCCGTGGCCAAGGGTGACGGCCCGCCCTACAACCCGCCCGCCAACCGCCAGGCGGTGACCGACAACTTCGCCCGGCTGGTGGCCCACTGCCGCGAGGTTGGCACGCCCCTCATCTACATCACCACGCACCGGCGGGCCGACAACGCCGATGCCCCCAAGACCATCTCCGATATCGGTGGGGCGGGCGCCGGCAATCAGGCTGGCACTCCTGCAGTCGCAGTGGTTGACGAACTCGCCATGCAGCCAAACGACTACCTGGTGGTCAAACCCCGGTTCAGCGCGTTCTACGGCACCAACGTCGACGGCATCCTCAAATCGCTGGGCACTGAGACCATCCTGGTCGGCGGCATCTCCACGCAACGCAGCGTCGAAGGCACCGCCCGCGATGCCAAGAACCGCGATATGCAGTGCGTCGTCGTCAGCGACTGTTGCACCGCCGGTGAGGAAGACGTGCATGAAATGACCATCAAGCACGTGCTGCCCTTGCTGGTGCGAGTGCGGACGACCGACGAGGTGATAGCCGCGCTTTCCAACTGAGAAAACCGCTACATCCAGTCCACAAGCCGGAAACGGAGGACAGCGTTATGAGCGACGTAAAGACAGTCCTGGTAGGCACCATCGGACAGGGAATCATGCGCAGCGCCGACGGCGGCGAGTCTTGGCGGCGGGTCGGCATCGACGCCGGGATGCACTCTGACGCTCTGGTGAGAACCTTGGGCAACCACCCAGAACGGCCCGGCATAGTGTTCGCCGGCACGGACAAAGGGCTGTACCGCAGCGAGGATGCCGGCCAGCAATGGCGGCTGGTGGACACGGCAATGAGCGGCTCTTGCGTTTGGGCCTTGGCCATCGACTCGGCTGACCCGAGCCTTATGTTCGCCGGCACCGGGACGCCCAACCCGGCCGGCGTGTTCCGCTCCACCGACGGCGGGCAGACTTGGGAACAGCGCCCGGTGGAGATTGCAGCCGAATGCCCCAACGTCGGCGTCCCCAGGGTCACCGGCATAGCCATCGACCCGCAGAACCATAGCGACGTATGGGTCGGACTGGAAGTCGATGGCCTTCGGCATAGTTCCGACTCCGGCGACACTTGGGAGTCGATCAACGGCGCTATCCCCAACCCCGACGTGCATAACGTCGCCGTCGCGGCCGGCCCTCCCAAGACCGTCGTGGTGGTGGTGAACAACGACGTCTATACCAGCGACGACAATGGGGCCAGTTGGGACCGCCTGGGCATCCGCGAGGTTTTCCCGCTCACCTATCCCAGAGGCATTATGGTGCAGCCGGACAGCCCTAACGTCATCTTCGTGACCATCGGCGACACCACGCCGGGGCAGACCGGCACGGTGATGCGCTCGAAGGACACCGGCAAGACCTGGGAAGACCTGCCCCTGCCGGTGGAGCCCAACACCGCGATGTGGACGGTCAACATCCAGTCCACCGACCCCAAGATCGTATTCGCGGGCAGCCGCTACGGCTACCTCTACCGCAGCGACGACGGCGGAGACTCGTGGAGCAAGCTGCGCCGCGAGTTCAGCGAAATCTCCAGCGTAATGTGGCTCCCGGAGTAGGGAGCAGCGCAGGAGCCGCCAAGACCACAAGAAGCCCCGGCAGATGTCGGGGCTTCTTGTTCGGCCTGATTGGTGGCCGGTTTCATACCGCAGCTGACTGGACGATTTCCAGCAAGTAATCCTCCAACTTGTCCTCGTAATAGCCCGCCGTCGGCGGCGGCAAGGGCTTACCGTCCTCACGAAATATCTCGATCCATTCGTCGACGATTTCGCAAAGCTCGGCGAACACGGCCTTCTCGTCATCGCCGTGACAGCACCCGCCGGAGACGATCCCAGGAGCGTATCCTATGTAGAGATGGTCCTCCTCAGACCATGCGACGACCTTGGCGTACCGCGCACTGTCTTTCACCGCTTCGACTCCTCGATTGCTCTTCGCACCTGTTGGATTTGGTACCTGTCGGCATCCGCTCCCAAGTTCCCTGAGACCGTAATCCGTTTGCCGGTGTGAGGGTGAATGAAGTTCCGGTGGCCGCCCCGGCCGCCCCGGTTGCGAAATCCCGCCCGTTCCAGGTCGGATATCAACTCCCGTATCTTAGGCGGCATGGATGCTTTCCCATCTTTCGGCCCTGCTTCACCTGTTCACGCTGATTCCGTACTTTATGCGGGCGCCCCTTCCGATTCAAACTTAGTTACGGCTTTCCGCAATACACTACCGAAGTCGTAACCTGCTGTCGGTGGGGAAAGTGGTTTACCTTCCTCGTGGTCAATCTCTATTATCTCGTCCACGATTTCGCAAAGCTCCGCGAACACCCCCTTTTCATCATCTCCATGACAGCATCCGCCGAACGTGAGTCCAGGAGCATATCCTATGTAGCACTGGTCTTCGTCTGACCACGCGACAATTTTTGCATACCGGGCACTATCCTTCATTTCTTAGACTCCTCTATCGCATTCCGTACAATCCGGATTTGGTATCTGCCCGCATCTGCTCCTGGGTTCCCCGATAGCGTAACCTTTCCAGGCACATTTGGATGGACTTAGTTCCGGTGACTGCCACGCCCTCCTGTACTGTAGAACCCAGCTCGTTGCAAGTCGGAAATTAACTCCCGTATTTTGGGCGGCATGGATACTTTCCCGTCTTTCGGCCCTGCTTCACCTGTTCACAACGATAGCAGATTCATACCTGTGCTGATAGGCTCAGCGGTAATGCCGGGCCAGCTCCGAGGCGTAGCGTCGGCCCAGGGACGCGCCCTCGGCCTGCAGCCACTCGGTGAAGCGGGTGGAGGTGGTGGGCGGTGCGGCCGAGACCAGGCGCCCCGCCATCAGGCCGTCGATTTCGTCCTTGCTCAGCACCACGTCCCGCACGAGCCAGCCGGCCATCCGGGCGGCCAGCAGCGCCATTGAGGGCGGCAGGTGCATCAGCCGGGCCCGGCTCCCGACCCGGCGGGCCAGCAGGCGCACCATTTCCTCGAACGTGAACGTCTCGGGCCCCACGGCGTCCAGCGCCACATCGCCGCTTCCCGCCCCGGCATCCACGGCCAACCGGGCAACGTCGTCCACTAACACCGGCTGAATGGGATACTCGCCGGAACCCCCTATCGGAAATACAGGAAACCGCCGCAGAAACCAGGCGATGTTGTTGATGAGTATATCCTCAGTGCTGAACAACACGGTGGGCCGGACGATGGCGTAGGACAGCCCGGACTCGCGGACAGCGCTCTCGACCAGCGCCTTGCCCCGGAAGTAGGGCAGGGGCGAGTCCTCCGAAGCGTTGGTGATGCTGATGTGAACGACACGCCGGACCCCCGCCTCCACCGCCGCGTTCAACAGCGCGCGAGAGTTGCTGACGGCAGTGTCGTGGGTGATGTCGCCGCGGGCAAACCGAATCCAGTAGGTGTTGTACAGGGTGTCGGCGCCCCGCAGACTCTCGGTCAGTTGCCCGGCGGCGTCGAAGTCCAGCGGGTACCGCTCCACTCGGTCGCCGAAGGGACTGGAGGCGGCGGAGTTGCGGGTGAGGGTGCGGACGGTGGCCCCTTCGTCGAGGAGGCGCCGGGCGATGTAGCGGCCGGTGTATCCGAAGGCTCCAGTGACTACGCTGATGCTGGTCATCATCGTCCGGGAACGGGTGCAGATGGAGCAGGCACGGCGGTCGAGGATTTGGTGGTGCCGAGACGTTGGACTTCCTCGATTTGCTTTTGAGTAGCCGGCCCAACATCAACAATCATTACACAATTCGTCCAGTCGGTTGACGCGATTTCCGAAAACTCCAGAAACGCCTGCACTGCGGGGTAGGAGAATTCACATTCGCCACCAGTCCGCTGGCCCACTAACGCTTGCTGATAAGGAGAGGACTTTCCCCAAAACAGCGGCTCCTCCCGCTTCATTTGCTCCAGTTCATCGGCGCCAAGCGGTCCGATTCGCACGGCTTGCCGACAATCCTCCGAAGGGCTGAAATATGTCACTGGGTACTGGGATATGTCCGCTCCGAACCTGCATTCCCCGGCTATCTTTTCGCCCTGGCGTATCCTCGCTACCGAGACCGGTGCAGAAGATGCTCCTCTCCAATCCCTCGCGCCACCCCTAGTGCTTTCCTCTGCCCCGCAAGAAACGGCGAGCACAATCAACACGGCAACCGATCCGATGAAGGGCCGCATATATGCCTCCGGTGGATGCGCCCTCGACAACCTGCGAAAAGACCCCTCTCGCAATGAGAGGGGTCTTTTGTCCCGAATCGGCTAGCGGGGGCTTTACGGGGCGAGGCCGGCGGTGCCGCTCGTCGGCATTGCGGCCCGGGGGCGGTTGTCGTAGGGTTGCAGCTTGACTTCGTGCAGGGCAGGGATGACTTCCTTGCCCAGCAGTTCGATGGAGCGCATCACGTCCTGGTGCTGCATCGCGCCCTCGTTGCCGTAGATGTGGATGTAGCCGGGGCTGAGCCGCTCGATGACCTCGGTCAGCTTCTCGGTGACGGTGTCGGGGCTGCCGACGATGATGTTGTTGACACCGCGAAGCTGGTCGTAGCTAAGGCCCACGCCCAAGCCGCCGGCGCCGGCCACGTTGCCCGTGGGGCGCTGCGCCTTGATCTCGACCGATGCCCTGGACTGGTAGCCGGGCGGGTCGTTGTGCTCCATCGGCCCGCGCTGGCGGTGCTCGATGGTCCACATGAACTCGCGGCCCAACTCAATGGCCTTCTCGTCGGTGTCGGCCACCAGACAGCGGAGCAGGTAGCCGAAGTGCTCCGGGCCAGCCTGCCAGCCTTCCTCCTCGGCGGTGTCGATGTAGACCTGCTTCAGCCACTCGGTGGTGTCCACCAAAGCGCCCAGGTTCATGTAGGGGTGCTTGTGCTTGGCGGCCCACACCACGCTCTCCGGGCTGCCGGTGCCGGGGAACCAGATGTCGGGGCGGGGCTTCTGCATGGGCACCACCCACGGGTTCACCACCCGGTAGTGGTAGTACTGGCCCTCGTAGCGGAAGGGGCCGGGCTCGGTCCAGCACTTGATAATCAGGTCGTGGGCTTCCTCGAACCGGGCGCGGTTCTCGGTGGGATCGATGCCGCCCTGCAGCGACTCGACCGCCGTTCCGCGCACGAAGCCGGAGATGATCCGGCCGCCGGAGTAGCAGTCCAGCATGGCGATTTCCTCGGCCATGCGGATGGGGTCGTTGATGGCGATGACGTTGCCCAGGATGGCGATCTTGACGTTCTTGGTGAGCTTGGCGATGACGGCGGCGTCAAGGTTGACCGCCGGCTTCATGCACCAGTACGAGGCGTGGTGCTCGTTGCTCATGATGCCGTCGAACCCCACCTCGTCGGCGAGGGCGTACTGCTCGTGATACTGGTTGTACAGTATGCTGGCCTTATGGGGATCGAAGTAGGTGTTGGGGAACCCCAGGCGCCCCGAGTCGTACTTCTCCAGGTCCTCGTTGCCTACGTGTCCGTAGGGTTGCTCGGAAAACCAATAGATTTCCGCCTTGTCTTTGGGCCGGGCTAGCTGATCGACCATATTCCAAGACTCCCGCGATTGAATTGAGCGAATTATAGTCAATGTAGCGGGGGTGAGCAACCGGAAATAGCGCCGGGTTGTGGGCTGTCGGCTTAAGGGGTAACATTTGGGCGTCGCAGCCGGTCATACTGCGACGAATCGAATTGCGAGCAAGGAGGAAGAACATGGCAATAACGTTGGCGGACGCAAACCGGATTATCGGGGCCTCGATTGCCGCGGCGGACGAAATCGGCGTGAAGCTGAGCGTAGCGGTGGTCGACGGCGGCGGGCAGTTGCTGGCCTTCCAGCGCATGGAAGGCGCCATCGCGGTGAGCGCGACGGCCGCGCCGGGCAAGGCGGTAGGCTCGGTGTTCTTCGGGCGCGACAGCAGGGAGATCAACCCGGAGTCGCCGGTGATGCAGGCGATCATCGGCAGCCAGGGCGGACGCATCATCCCGGCCCAGGGCGCGATCCCCATCATCCAAAACGGCGAACTGGTCGGCGCCATCGGCGGCAGCGGCGGCAGCGCCCAGCAGGACGAAGACTGCGTCCGCAAGGGGCTGGAAGCGCTGTAGCAAAACCCACGCGGAACGCTACAGTACACGATAAGGGCCAGGCTATTCAACTTGGCCCTTATGTATACTTCTGGGGTCCTGGGATGTTTCACATTAAGCGAAGATGGCGACGGGGATTACCTGTAGTGTAGGACCATTGATCTTAGTATCAGGCACGCCCCCTTCAAATCCCACCTCGCCAAGTTGTCCAGCTACCGAGCCCAACTGTTGAACTATTTGAGGGAACTTCCCGAACGGTGTCTTCCTCAACAGATTTACAGATTCCGTCTCATTTGTGACAACACGGGTCGCTTTGCCAAACACCCGGAACGTTCCGTCAAGGACTCCGTTCATAGTCGGGTCGATAAAGTAACCTTCTTCGGCTGTGAGCACAAAATTCATCCCGCCGACCTTAGCGACAAGATCCAGAGAGCCAGGCGCAGTTATTGCTTTTCGCATCAAGTCGATCTGAGCCAATACAGGATCCGCCTGTTTTTTGTTTGGGCGTCGTGACTTGCCTGGGTTTACTGTAGTGCCATCCGAGTTGTCGCCGACTACGGCCATTAAAGGAGCGATCACTGCAAAGGCGTCAAGCAATTCGAAGATTTGAATCCTATGTAGCGTTGCCTCAAACTCAACGAAGTAACCTCCCCTAATCTGGGTGAGATCATCCGATTTAGATACCGGATGGACAAGGTGTATTGAAGATAATTCACTACGAAGCCGCGCGAACAAGGACGACGGCGTATGTACTAATGTCGCCGTAGTCACACCACTCTGTGCCCCAGTTGTGCCCTTCGATCTTTTGCCACTCAGGTTGACTCCAAGAAACGCGAACCCATTGCTTACACCTATGCCTGCCTGACCCGAAGACTCTGTTGACGCCGATTCTGAGAACTGGGTCTCAATAGTAGTGAGCTGAGAGAACCCATCTTCAAGGATAGCGAGCAAATCAAACGTGATTCTTTGGTCCAAATACTGTACTACAGGGAGATCGCTGGCTTTTAAGTCATGACTTGCTTCGGTTACCATCGGACTGTCTCCATGATCGGGCTGGGAATTCCGCTCACCTAACGCGACCGCCGACAATCATTGTCCGCCGACTCGCGTGGGAAGCGCAAGGGCCTCCTGTCAGTCAATCAGTCACCCACCCGCCAGCAAGCGGGCCACGCCCGCCTCCAACCGCCGCGCCCTCCGGCGACTCGCGAAGCCACTTCCGCAGTTCCCG
This sequence comes from Dehalococcoidia bacterium, assembly GCA_965197575.1. Lineage (GTDB taxonomy): Bacteria > Chloroflexota > Dehalococcoidia > Lucifugimonadales > UBA3495 > VXOI01. Next base: position 1,256,799 of record OZ240214.1, on the reverse strand, counting down.
CCGCGCGACCGTCACCGTGAGCTTGTCCCGCGCCTGCCGCAACTGCTCCAACTGCCGGGCCGCGCTCTCCGACGCCGCTTGGCCCACGCCGGAGATAGCGACGTGCAACTTCTCCGACGGGTCGAACTCTGGGATGGGCATCTTCCACAGGTTATTAGAGAAAAAGAAGGCCACCTGGTGACAGATTCGGGGCGTTTTGTAAGAACTGATGTGCTACAATGAAGTAACGCACAGCGTCTAACGAACGGCTCCGGGATCCACTGGAGTTGATGCGCTGGAGGGGTCGAGATGACTGGTACCCGCACAACGGCTGCCACAGCGGACGTCAATTCCGGCGGCGTGGACCTTCGTGAAGCCGACTGCGTCCTCGCCTGTCAAGACAACATCGAGTTCATGGCTGGATTGCCCGACGGCTCGATGCAGCTAATCATCACGTCGCCGCCCTACAACATCGGAAAGTCATACGAGGACCGGGGTCGCCTCGACAGCTACGTGGAGCGGCAGGCCGGAGTAATTGCCGAGTGCGTCCGGCTGTTGCATCCCACTGGCTCTCTGTGTTGGCAAGTAGGAAATTTCGTAGACCATGGCGAGGTGGTCCCGTTAGACATCTTACTGTATCCCTTGTTCAAGGATCACGGACTAAAGCTACGCAACCGCATAGTCTGGCATTTCGAACACGGGCTGCATTGTTCCCGGCGACTGTCGGGCCGCTACGAAACAATCAACTGGTTTACCAAGGGCGACAACTACACTTACAATCTCGATCCGATTCGCGTTCCGTCGAAATACCCCGGAAAACGCCACTTCAAGGGGCCCAACGCCGGCACGCTATCCGGCAACCCAAAGGGCAAGAACCCCGGCGACGTATGGATATTTCCGAACGTCAAGAGCAACCACGTCGAAAAGACGATTCACCCATGCCAATTCCCGGTCGAGCTGGTGGAACGTTTGGTTCTTTCGCTGACGGAGCTTGGAGAGGCCGTTTTTGACCCGTACATGGGCGTAGGAACGTCTATCGTCGCGGCCCTGATGCACGGTCGCAAAGGCTTCGGCTGCGATACGGTCAGCGAGTACGTGGAAGTCGCGAAGGAGAGGGTCTATTCCCTCCGCTCCGGGACGCTCAGGACCCGCCCGATGGGAAAGCCGGTCTACGATCCGATGAAGCCTAACGGCGGACACTGATGCGAATTTCCGCCCAATACTCGCACCTGAACGGCAGGGAATTTCTTCAGGTGCATCACGGTGACCTCCTCCAAGAAATAGAAGACGTTATCGCAGACGTCGATGCCGAAGCCTGCCGCACCAAACAGTCTAAAGAACGGACCAAGTTGGGTCAGTTGCTATATTCGCCGGTTGAGTTGAATAAGGCGATGGCCAATGGTTTCAAAAAGCTGAGGTGGGAACAAAGAAGACAGGAATTCTGGGTGACCTCCGATGCCAGGGTCGCCCGCAACATCGTTGGTCTCCCCACAGTCCGGCAGCGGGAAGCAATTGAGAATGCCGGCCAGGAGCCGATCTACTCATATAACCAGACCGACTTTGTAAAAGAGCGCGTCGCGGTGGAAGTGCAATTTGGCAAATACGCCTTCGTCGCCCACGATCTTTTCGTGAAGCACATGGCATTCTTCGTCGCGGACGTGATTGACGTTGGCGTAGAAATACTACCGATGAAAGAACTCGAGCAGGGCATGTCATCCGGAGTTCCGTATTATGAGCGGGATCTGCTGAACATCATGCGGCAGGGGCGCGGAATTCCGGCAGTGCCCCTGCTGCTGTTAGGAGTCGCCCCCTAACCCTGAAACCAAAAAGGGGCAGACTTCTTGCCTGCCCCTTGGGTTGGCTCGCCGGTGGTCCTAGTAGTCGAAGTTAGTTGGGGGTTACGGCAATGGAGCGGACTTCGCCGAATTCCTTCCTCAGCTTGCTCCAGGTGTCGCCGCCGTCCTCGCTGACGTAGACATAGCCGAAGAGGCTGGCCGCGGCCACCACGTTGGGCATCTCCGGGTTGTTGGCCATCCAGTAGACCACCGAGTTGGGCTCGACGGGCAGGTTGACCGGCTCCCAGTTCGCGCCGCCGTCCTTGGTCACTTGGATCGCGCCGGTGACGCCGGGGATGAAGTCGCCGTTGCCGACGAACATGGTGTCGGGATTGTCGGCCTTGATCAACATGCCGCGGCAGTAGGAGCGGGCGTCGTTCTCATTGAACTTCGGGAAGTAATGGTAATCCCAGCTCTCGCCCTCATCGTTGCTGGTGGCGATGCCGAAGGGGCTGGTGCAGTAGAACGCCGCGTTGTCGGTCGCCTTCAGGGCCATGCCGTGGATGTCGCCGTGGAACGGGTCGGGACCCAAGTCGGGCAGATGCACCCAGTTGTCGCCGCCGTCCAGGCTCTTGTAGACGCCGTCAACCTCGATGCCAGCCCAGACGGTGCGGCTGTCGCGCGGGTCGACGATGATGTTGGTGGTGCGGGGCGTGCCGATGGGGCACTCCATGTTCACGCCCATGGACAGCTTGTCCCAAGTCTTGCCGCCGTCGCGGGAGCGGAAACCCTCGGGCCGGGTACCGGCGAAGATGGTGTCGGGGTGCGAGGGGTCGATGGCCACCGACCAGACCTGCAAGTCGCCGGTGGGGGAATCGATGCCCTCCCAAGTGAGGCCGTTGTCGTCGCTGCGGAACAGGCCCAAGCCGTCGGCGCCAGCCAGAATCCGATGGGTGTCGCCGGGATAGACCTGCAAGGCGCGCACGTTGCCCTCGGTGGGGATCGGGTTCCTGATCTTGGTCCAGGACTCGCCGCTGTCGGAGCTTATGTTAAGCCCCTGGCCTACCGTGCCAACGAATATCGAGTAACCATTGCCCATGACCTTTCCTCCTCTCTATGGGGAATTGGCGCCTGCTTTGCGAATATGCCGCTATCATAACGCCGGAGTGCCGAAAACGCCAGAATGAGGGCCGACTGAAGCCGGTTGACACCCGTTGGCCGCTGCTCCAAAATCTTGTAAAACCGGCCCAAAAACTAGCTCTGTATTCTGGAGGTCGTTCGATGGTCCAAACAGCATCCTACACCGTTGAAGCGTTCGTAACGGACGTTCAGGAAATCTTCGCCTCGACCCAAGACCCGCTCAAGCAGGCCCAGGCAGTGTCCGATCACATGGAGAGACTCCTGGCCGAGCCGGACTGGCTGGAACAGGCCATTGAGCTGCCCGAGGAAGAGGGCTACGGCCGGTACACGATTCATCTGGACGAAGACTCGGGGCACCCCGGCAACGGCTGGTGGCTGATGGCGTCGGTGCAGAAGCCCGGCCAGGACAACCTGCCCCACGACCATGGCGCAGCCTGGGTGGTCTACGGCGTCTATAAGGGCGCCATCCGTCAGCGGAAGTGGCGGTGGCACTACCCCGGCGAGGGCGTGGATCATCCGCAGATCAAGGAGACCGGCAGCTTCGTACAGAAGGACGGCAAGGTGGCGTTCTTCCTGCCCGGCGAGATCCACGACACCTTGAACGTGGTCGAAGGCCGCTCGCTGGTAGTCCGCCTAGAGTCCCAAAAGCTCGACCGTGTTGTCCGCTACCAGTACAACCCCGAGGAAAACACGGTCAAGGTGATGGACCGCTAGCGCGCCCGGCTTTCGACTTGGGCAACGAAAGCCCCGGGACGCTGTTCGGGGCTTTTCCTTTAATAAGTCCGCCCGATACAATGACGGGAGTATATCGGACTGGGCAGGAGAGGAAGTTGGTACAACCCGCCCCATCGGCGAAGTATGCAGAACTCAGTCGGCATTACATCAGGCAGGCTGAAGAGGAATTCCAAAAGGGGGACCTCTCCCAAGCGTCGGAGAAGGCTTGGGGGGCAGTAGCTTCCACCGTCAAGTCTGTTGCAGCACAGCGAGGCTGGAACCACCAGCACCACGCCTTACTTTTCGACGTCTCCGAACAGATTGCCGACGAGTTGGGACGGCCCGACTTGGGCCGTTTGTTCCGAAGCGCAGGCTTCTTGCACATCAATTTCTACGAGGATTGGATGGCGGCTGGGAATGTGCGCGGCGGGATCGACGACGCCCAAGTCTACATCGCAGAGTTGCGATCAGTCTTGTCCAGCCAACCGCCAGCGTTCGTCCCCCAAACGGTGGCACAAGCAGCCCGCCTGCGGCGCCTTACGTCACCTTAGCTAAACCAATACCAAGGTGGGATGTGCATTTCGGGGATCTTGAAGACGACCGCAAGGACTCCACGGCACCTCATACCACCTTTAGGCCCCAACTGGTGAGCACCGACAGTGCCGCCTAGCGATATGTACATTTCACCTTGGCTTTAGTTTAGAAGGGCGGCTCGAAGCCCGCCTTGCCCTCTCCCAGCTCCGGCAGCGTATCGCGCAACACGTCGAACACCATCCGGTAGTGTTCCAAGTATTCCTCCTTGAACGACACCCGGTCGCAGCCGAGCTTTTCGGCCATCAGATCGAACGCCTTGTCGCGGGTGCCGGCCAGAAACTTGCCCCGCTGGAAGTGGAACGGCTGGGCGATGAACTTCTCGACGCCGGTCTCGTTCAGGCTGTCGGCAAAGGCGTAGGGACTGCTGACCAATAGCAACGGCGTCATGGTGATGCAGGTATCGACGCCTGCGGCCCGAACCTCGCCGATGGCCCGCAGCCGCGCCGGGTTGGACGGGCAGAACGGCTCGAAAGTGCGCCGGATGTCCTCGTCGTCGGTGGTGACGGTCATGTTGACTTGCACCCGTCCGCCGTTCTTCTCGATGCGGCGGAACAGGTCCCAGTCGCGCACCACGTCCGGGCTGCGGGTCTGCACCACCAGCTTGGGCTTGTCGCCTCGCTCCGCCATCGTCCCCAGCAACCCGCGGGTAAGCTCCAACTGCCGCTCCACCGGCTGATACGGGTCGGTGACGCTGCTCATGTATATGAGCTTGCCGTCCAGCGCCCCCGGCTTACGCTTTTCCAGCAACTCGACAGCGTTTTCCTTGATGCTGACCCAATAGCCCCAGTTGTCGCGCTTCTCCACGTCGCGGCTGAAAAAGGCAGCGTAGCAGTAGGTACAACCGAACGAACAGCCGCTATAGGGATTTAGGGTGTAGTCGTAGGTATCCATGAACCCGCTGGCTTTCGTGAGGATTTCACGGGTTCGGACGTAGTCAAGCGCGACATCACCGATTCGATCGGGGTGACCTAATGGGCAGTCATTATCATCCGCCGGTTCCAGCAGGCAGAGATCTGGCAGGGGGAATTGCGATTGCATTTCGGCCCCTCCATTTAGTCGGACTTGGTAAACCCCCAGCCCAATGCGCTAGGAAATCCCCAGGTAACTTCGTTACTGAGGAAATTATGTCCTGGAATCATTCGAGTATTGAGGCTGCGGCGCCATTGGGTGATTTTTGGCAAACCGTTTTCGAATAGTGGAACGAGTCCTGGCCTCCAATGTTTATATTGGGGACTATTGAACGGTGATGTTTGTTGGAGTAAGTCACCCTGCTGGGTATTTCCACTCAAGAAGCCAACGTCGGGTTTAGTTATGTCGCATATCTTGGCAAGACCGCCTTTGGCCTGTTCTACGTTGCTGGAATCCACAGCATGGATTGCGCTCAACCACCGCTCTTCTTCTACAAGTGTTCTGTATGGGAACAATGATTCAGGTTTACCACATCTAGCTTCGATCATCTCGGCGGACTTGGATAACTGCCCGAGGCGACGGTCGTATTTTACTTCTTCCTTGAACTGCTCCCAGAGGATATTGCCGAGATCTAACATTGCAGGATTGGCGTCATACGAATCCACTTTGATGGAAGATATTGGTTCCTGTCTTTCGAGGGCATCCGCTGCCGCCCAAGATACGGCGAATTGCATCGCCAATGCCCCACAGCCGAAATCAACGACGTGCAGACTGCGACAACCATTTGCGAGCAGCGATTCGTTGCTTCTCGCCTGTTTCAATCCCTCGACCATAAGATGAGCTAACTGGATTTGACCAAGCTGATACCAAGTCAGATAGAACAGAGCAGTCCAGGGGTCGTCGTAGTTCGGTGGGTTGCCCTGTTGGAGTTGGGCAAGAGAGTCAAGGGCCGGGCGAATCCTGTTACTCCACCCCAGTCGAGGCATCCAACTAGAGAGCTTCAGGAATTGTCTATCAGCGACTTTTGTGATCGCTCTATCAAGGGCTCCAGTCAGTGCCTCTATGTTCATGCTTCCCCGTGAATCAAGTGGGTTAAATCCAACACTAAAACACCGCAGGCGTGGTTGCAAGAGGCTTCTGTCAGAAATTCGACCAGCGCGTCGTTTATTGGTTCCCCATCTCCCCGCGCAGCCGTTCCGTCGCCACCACATCCAGTTCCCCCGTCTCATCCACGACGACGCCGTACTCTGCTCTCGCGTACTCCGGGGTCAGCTTTTCCTGCTGCACGTCTTCCAGAACGGCGTAGGGGTCTCGGTCCAGGGGGTTGCCGTAGCCGCCGGCTCCGGCCTGGATTACCCGGTAGAGGTCGCCTTTTTTCAGGGTCATCAAGTGCTTGCCGGGGAGTTCCTGCTCGTCGGGGGTGCCGGGGTTGAGCAGGTTTTGCGTGGGGGTGCCGGGCTTGCCGCCTTCGACGCCCCAGGGACGGAAGTTGGTGCGGTCGGAACGAAGCTGGAAAGTGGCTTCCTCGGCCAGCAGGCGGAACTCGCGGACTATGCCCAGTCCGCCCCGGTACTGGCCCGCGCCGCCGGTGTCGGGAACTAGGCCGTAGCGCTCCACCAGCAGCGGCTGGTCGGACTCGATGCTCTCGATGGGAGTATTGGCCATGTTCAGTACCGGCGAGGCCAGGCCGTCCGCCCCGTCGATGCTGGGGCCACCGCCGCGTGGGCCGTCGTTGTTGAACTCCAGGTAGACCCACGCCTTGCGGTTGGGGTGGTAGCCGCCGAACGAGAGGCCGATTTCGCCGCCGCCCCAAGCCGCCGGCACGCGGCCGGGCAAGGCCTGGGCCATCGCGCCGAACATCGCCTGACAGATGCGGAATCCGGCCAGACCACGCGCCGCTACCGGAGCGGGGTGCTGCGGGTTGACGAAGCAACCCTCGGGGGCGGTGATGTTGAAGGGCCGGAAGAAACCGCTGTTGGACTGTATGGCCGGGTCGATGAGGCACTTCATCACAGCGTAGACGTTGGACTTGGTGTAGGCGAAGTTGGGGTTGATGCTGCCCTTGGCCTGGGGCGAGGTGCCGTCGAAATCGACGAATACCTCGTCACCGTCGATCTTCACGTTGACGTGGATGTCGATGGACTGCAGATCGATGCCGTCGTTGTCGATGTGGTCGACGAACTGCCATTCGCCGTGGGGGAGGGAGGAAATTTCCGCCCTGGTCAGCATCTCGGTGGTGTCGAGGATGTCGGTCATGTAGCTCTTGAGGTCTTCCAGGCCGTACTCGTCCACTAGCCGCAGCAGGTCTCGCTCGCCGAAGCGCACCGCGGCCAGCAACGCCTGAACGTCGCCCAGCACTTTGTCCGGCACACGGACGTTTTTCTCCAGGATGCGCCAGACCGCCCGGTTCAGCTCGCCCTCTTCATAGAGCTTGAGCGGCGGCAGAATCAGCCCTTCCTGGAAAATTTCGGTGTTGTCGCAGGCGTTGCCGCCGGCCACGCGCCCGCCGATGTCGGTCTGGTGTCCGATGCAGCAGCTCCAGCCGATGAGCACGTCGTTGATGAAGATGGGCTTGAACAGGAAGATGTCGGGCAGGTGGCTGGCGCCCTCGTAGGGGTCGTTGTTGGCGAAGATGTCGCCGGGGCGAACGTCGTCGCCGAAGGCGTTCATCACGCCCTCCAGCGCCGGGGCCATGCTACCCAAGTGCGGCGGCAAGGTCAGCCCTTGGGCCACCTGTAGCCCCTCGGCGTTGAACAAGGCGGTGGAGAAGTCCATGCCGTGCTTGATCACCGCCGAGCGGGCCGTTCGGACCACGGTCAGGGCCATGGTGTCGGCGATGCTCATCAGAGCGTTCTTGATGATCTCGCGGGTTACCGGGTCGGTCGTTTGCATCATGGGAGTCTCCTCATCCGTGTGGGGTTCCGGCCTGGAGCGACCTGGGGCATAGTGCCATAGCACCGGAAGGTAGTGCAAGGCGCGGACGCGGCTCATCAGCTCTACCCCCGGCGCTTGAATTTCAGGAATCAGCCGAGAGACCGCCCCGCTCGCCCTAGTCGAAAATCAATTCAACAGGTCCCGAATTGCAGCGACAAAATAACCTAGTACCGTTTCCAGAAAGTCTTACAATCATAAAGAAGATCAGGTAGGCTTGGGTAAAATCCTTTAGTGAGGCCGTACCTGACATGCCTGTCTCCAAATACAAAGTCGAACTGACCCAATCCGAACGCTCCGCTCTGATTGAGGTATCCCGCCGGGGCAAGCCGTTAGCCCGCACGCTAAAGCGGGCCCTTGCGCTGTTGAAAGCTGACGAAGGACTCTCAGACCGCGAGGTGGCTGAGGCGGTCTCGATCAGCGCCGCCACTGTTGCCAGAACGCGGAGACGGTTCGTCGAGGAGGGACTCGAAGCCGCCATCAACGACCGGCCACGGCCAGGCCGGGGGCGCAAGCTGAGCGGCATACAGGAAGCGCACCTCGTCGCCATCACCTGCAGCAATGCGCCCGAAGGACACACGAACTGGACGCTCCAGCTACTTGCGGACAAGGTGGTGGCGATGGAGTTTGCCGGGAGCATCTCCCTGGAGACGGTGCGCCAGATACTCAAAAAAACGAACTCAAACCATGGAAGAAGAAAGAGTGGTGCATCCCCAAGGTGAGCGGGGAGTTCGTGGCCCGGATGGAGGATGTGCTGGACCTGTACCACGAAGACTACGACCCGGAGCGTCCCGTGGTGTGTTTCGACGAGACCTCCAAGCAGTTGATCGAGGACGTGAGGCCGCCCATCAAGGCCAAGCCCGGACGGGTGGAACGCTATGACACCGAGTACCAGCGAAACGGGACCCGAAACCTGTTCATGTTCTGTGAGCCGAAGGGAGGATGGAGACACGTCGAAGTGACCGGGCGCCGCACTGCTGTGGACTTCGCTCACCAGATGAAGTGGCTGGTTGAGGAGGCGTACCCCCACGCCAGGGTCGTCCGGCTGGTGTTGGACAATCTCAATACCCACAAGCTGGGCTCGCTCTACGAAGCCTTTGGAGCGTCCGAAGCGCGTCGTATAGCTAAGCGCCTGGAGTTTCACCACACTCCCGTGCATGGAAGCTGGCTGAACATGGCCGAGATCGAGTTGAGCGTCTTCAGCAGACAGTGTCTGAACCGCCGGGTCGGCGGTGAAGTGTTGCTGCGGCAGGAGGTCGCCGCGCTCGAACGCGAGCGCAACGATGCTGGCGCCGTCATCGACTGGCGGTTCTCCACTCAAGACGCCCGCAGTAAACTCCAACATATCTATCCATCAGGATTAAATTGAAACGATACTAGCAAAGAAAATCTCCTTTGACATGCTAACAGCCATCTAGATAGAGGAGGCTTCACCCAGGTTTTCTCTCGTCTTACCTTGTATTTGTCAATCTGATTATCTGTATAATTTGCTTCAATTTCCTTAGTCCGGCTTATAACTGTACCTTTGCTGTTCATCTTTTCTTCCTGTCGAATCCTTATTGAGCCAACACTTGACTGACTTTCATCACGTATTTCGTCCTTTTTCATTTTTCTTTCCTCCTTTATATCTCTAAAAGAGATAATCTCTATTATGTTTTGTGATATTATCTTTACTCTCTTAACTGCGCAGCTAACCAACGTTAGTATAACACAAAATTTGTGGCCGTCAATCCCAAGAGGATTATCCGTAGCTATCGCATATGCACTCCAGAATTTCAAAGGGAACAGCCCTGTTAATACGACCTGAGGAAGGTCGAGAGGGGGAAGATGCGATGCACCTTCCCAGTGGTACAATCAGAGCGATAATTCCACCCTAACACGAGGTAACGAATGAGCATTGGCGTAGCAACCAGAGAGATAATTTCACCCTAATACGAGGTAACGAATGAGCATTGACGTAGCAACCGCCATCGCCCGCATCCTGAAACAGGAGGGCGTCGAATGGGTTTCCACATTTCCGGTGTGCCGGGTGAACAACGCGCTGGGACGCGAGGGCGTTCCCATGATTATGATGCGCGACGACCGCTATGCCGTGGCCTTAGCCGACGCCTTCTCGCGGGTTACGGCCGGTGAGCGCATCGGGGTTTGCACCGTACAGGGCGGCGTGAACGGCGCGGGCTTGCAATACTCCTATCCGGGGCTGGCCCAAGCCTTCGAGGATAACTCGCCGATGCTGTGCATCACCGACGGCATACCGGCCGGCAGCAGCGAAAACACCCAATTCGACGTTACCACCAGCCTGAAGACCGTTACCAAGTGGTTCGGCTACATCGACCGCCCCGAGCGAGTGCCCGAATTTATGCGCCGGGCCTTCACCATGCTGCGCAGCGGGCGCCCAGGCCCGGTGGTGCTGGCCGTGCCCAACGCCGCGGCCATTTTTGATGAGACCGCCGACCCCTACTCTCCGGTCAAGGGCTATAAGTCCGCGCCCGACCCGGCCGATGTGAACACGGCGGTGGACCTGCTTATGGGCGCGGAGAATCCCCTCATCTACGCCGGAGAGGGGGTCATTTATGCCGGGGCGTCGGCTGAACTCAAGGCCCTGGTCGAGCTGGTCAACGCCCCGGTCATCACCACGCTCAAGGCCAAGGGCGCATTCCCGGAGAACCACCCGCTGTTCGTGGGGGTCCGTGGCGACCACCCTGCCGAATTCCTGAACAAGTGCGACGTGATTCTGGCCGTCGGCTCCAGCCTTTCTCCCGGCCGGTTCACCCACGGCATCCCCGATCCGGCCAACAAGACCATCATCCAGTGCAATCTAGATGAGTTCCACATCAACCGCATCTACCCCACCAGCCACGCCGTCCTCGGCGACGCCAAGCTCACGCTGCGGGCCTTGGCCGACGCGGTAGCCGAACGCACCGGCGGCGACGGAAAGGCCCCCGATGGCGCGGTGGCCGCCGTCAAGACGGCGCGGGACGCCGGCCTGGCCCAGTACCGGGAGGTGATGGTCTCCGAGGACACGCCCATCAACCCCTACCGGGTGTTCGGCGATATGATGAAGGCGCTGGACCCCATGAATTCCTTCGTCACCCACGACTCGGGCAACACTCGGGACCAGTTGAGCACAGTTTACGACACGCTGATTCCCCGGGGATTCTTGGGCTGGGGCAACATTTCCACGCTGGGCTTCGGCCTGGCCGGGGCCATGTCGGCTAAACTCGCCTTTCCCGAGCGGCAGTGCGTGGCAGTAACGGGCGACGCCGGCGTTGGCTATATGCTGGGCAACCTGGAGGTGCCGGTGCGACAGAAAATCGGCATCACGGTGGCGCACATCAGCAACGGCGGTTTTGCCGGGTACGGCCCCGGTTTCTGGGGCGATGGCCACGACCCCTACACCCATCAAGTGATGGGGCCGGAGGAGGTGGATATGTCGCGGGTGGCGGCGGAGTTGGGCCTGCACGCCGAGCGGGTGGCCGACCCGGCCCAGATTATCCCAGCCCTGCGCCGGGCGCAGGCGGCCAACGATACCGGCCAGCCGGCCTACATCGAGTTCGTCTGCTGCCAGTACCCGGTCTACGGCGGCTGGGTCACCAGCCCCATAGCGCACTAGTATTACAACGACGGTTCGCAAAAAAGTGACCATGGGCACCAATTTATGGCTATCAGCCCACACGCTTGATAGTTTTGTGGCCTTGGGTTCGTTGAAGCGATTTCCAGCCCAAAACTGACCAAATTGAAGAAGCGTCGTTGTAATACTAGTACTCAGTCACGTTTGAATTGGCATGATGATTTTCACGGGTGACAGTCAGTTCCACTCTTAATTTCCTAAACCTTGCTTCTCAGCAACTGTCATTTCTGGCATGACTGAGTACTAGCAAACGGTAAGGTTATCGAGCCAGCGGTATTAAATCCCGGCGGCATTGGATATTGAATTATAAGGAGGACGATATGCCTGATCTCAGTCCTGAACAATGGAGCCATTACACCGCGAGGGTCAACGGGATTAACATCCACTACGTCATGGAGGGCGAGGGGGAGCCGCTGGTGTTCCTGCACGGCTGGCCGGAGTTCTGGTACGGCTGGCGGCACCAGATACCGGCGTTTTCCCAGGATTACCGGGTCATCGTTCCCGACCTGCGGGGCTTCGGTCACTCGGACAAGCCCTTCTACGGCTACGACACCCGCACTTCGGCGTCGGACATTTACGAACTGGTGCGGCAGTTGGGCCACGAGAGCGTTTTTATCGTGTCCCACGACATCGGCGCGCGCGTGGGCTTCCGCTTCGCCCTCGACCACGAGGAGGCGGTGCGAAAGATTGCCTTCCTCGACGCGACGCCGCCCTATGAACAGCTAGGCCCGCAGGTCCCGTCGGTGGTGCGCGAGCGCTGGCATTCCTACTTCCACCAGCAGTTCGACCTGCCGGAGAAGCTGCTGGAAGGCCGCGAGGAAGTGTACCTGCGCCACATCCTGCGGGACTGGACCATCAACAAGTACCCGGTGACCCAAGAGATTATCGACGAATACGTCCGCGTTTACTCCGCGCCGGGCGGCCTGCGCGGGGGGTTCAACTACTACCGCGCCGCCGCCTATCTCGACCCCGCCGACTGGCGGGCCGACGAGGGGCGCCAACTTTCCATCCCCGCCCTGTTCCTCTACGGTTCCCGCCGCGTCCGCACCGCCGAGGAGATGGGCGCTGGGCCGTTGGACGACGCTTGGCGCGGCGTGATTCCCGGCGTGAAGTCCAAGCACTTGGGCGACTACGGCCACTTCCTGCAATGGGAGTGCCCGGACGACGTAAACCGCGAACTGGCCGCATTCTTGGCCGAGTAACTTGCAGGAGATTGGCATGAGCACAATGACAGACCGGATTGCCTTGGTGCAGTCGGAGTCGGAACGGTTGAGCCAATACTTCCAGACGCTGACCGCCGAGCAGTGGAGTACGCAGAGCGCCTGCGACGCTTGGGAGAACCACGACGTGGTGGCGCACCTCTGCATGGCCATCGACCTCTTTTCGGCCAACATTGCCCGCGCCGTCGAAGGAGACGCAGAGCCGCCGGAAGGCTCTCCGCCGTCAGGTCCCGAAGCGCTGGCGGCCCGGATGGTGGCCAACGCCCAGCGCGCCGTAGCCACCCGGCAAGAGCTCGGCAGCCAGCTGCTGCCGCATTTCGCGGCCCAATGCGGGCGGCTCGACGAGGTACTGTCCGGGCTGAACGCCGAGGACTGGGACAAGCCGTGCTATCACCCGGCGGCGGTCATATCCGTCGGGACCTACGTCGACCTGCGGATCACCGAGCTGGTGGTGCATGAGTGGGACATCCGCTCCCGCATCGAACCGTCGGCCCACGTGTCGGCGAACGCTCTGCCCGCCGTCCTCGACCTGCTGCCGGGGTTCGTCGTGGGGCGGCTCTACCGTCCGGGGCAGTCCATCGCCGGGCCTGCGGTGTTCCGTTTCAACGTAACCGGAACGCTGGCAGGCGCTTACGACATCACCGTCGGCGACGGCGCAACCCGGATGGGGCCGGCCGGGACGGAGGCTGCCGCCGCTACCTTCGCCTGCGACGCCGAGACCCTGGCGTTGCTGGCCTACGGACGTCTCGGCCTGCACGAGGCCATCGCCAGCGGTAAAATCTCAGCCGAGGGCGACCAAAACCTGATCGACCAATTCGCCAGCTAAACTCTGCATTCTCCGCGCCCTCTGCGGTGAAAAAAAGGAGCGAACCATGAAACTGTTAGTTATGTCAGGCGGGCGGCATCCGTACCACGAGTCCACGCCGGTCTTGGAGGGATTTCTCAAGGGGGCAGGGCATGACGTGTCGGTGACCGAGGACGCCTCGGTGCTGACCGACAAGGCGGCAATGGGCGGCTATGACGCGCTGGTGTTCAACACCCGGCGGGAGAACCTGTCCGACTTCGGCGAATGGGCGCTGAACGGCGAGGAGCAGGAAGGGCTGAAGGGCTACATCAGCTCCGGCAAAGGGTTTGTCTGCATCCACATAGCCTGCTGCGTCCCCACCGAGTGGCCCGAGTTCCAGGAGATCACCGGCGGTGGCTGGGTCACCGGGACAAGCTACCACCCGCCCTACGGGACGATGATGGTAAACGTCAGCAACGCCGGGCACAAGGGAGCCGGGGGCGTAGCCGACTTCGCCACCGAGGACGAGCTGTACATGAACACCACCTTCGGCGAAGGGAACGACGTGTTCATCACTGCGGACGCCGAAGACGGCACCTACCCGTGGGGCCCCAACCGCGAGGATACTTTAATGCCCGGCGGCACCTACCCCCTGGGTTGGACCCGCAGCTACGGCGACGGCAAGGTGTTCGTCCTGCTCTTGGGCCACGACGGCCGCAGCTTTGAGACCCCGGAGTTCCAGCAGATAGTCATCAACGGCGTGGAGTGGGCGACGGCTGGATGATTGCGGGCTGACCACCCAGCCCGGCGCGGTGTGTAAAGAGGTATGGCTGACCAAGAATTGACGGTGCCGGTCGGCGCGGGAAGCATCTCGGCCCTCCGGACTGCTCCCGAAAGCGGGAGCGGTGACTGCTTCATCTACGCCCCCGGCGCCGGGTCGAACCTTGCCGACGGGTTCGGCGCCTATCTGTCAGGGCGGCTGACCGAGGCGGGCATATCGTGCGTCCGCTTCCAGTTCCCCTACATGGAGGCTGGCCGCCGCGCACCGGACCCGCCGCGGGTGTTGGAAGAGGCTTGGAGGCAAGTAATCGAGGCGGTCAGGCCCGACGACGCATCGAGGATCGTGGCAGGTGGCCGCTCCATGGGAGGACGGTACGCCTCGCTGGTCGCGGCCCAAGGTGCAGTGGTGGACGGGCTGGCCCTGTTCGCCTATCCGCTCCACCCGCCGGGCAACCCGGAGCGGCCACGAGACGGGCACTTTCCCAACATCCAAGTCCCAGTCTTCTTCTGCTCCGGCAGCCGCGACACCTTCGGCGCTCCCGACGAACTGCGAACAGCCGCCGCCGAAGTCACCAACGCCTCGCTGCATTTCCTGGAAGGCGCCGACCACGGGTTCGCCGTCCGACGGTCCAGCGGCCGCACCCGCGACGATGTGTGGGTCGAGGCTGCGGAAGCGTTCCTGGCTTGGTACAGCCGAGTCCTTGAATAGGTCCTCGCGGCCTACCCCCGCTCCAGGATAATGTTGCTGGCCTCGTCCACCGTGGCGTTCCAGCCGTGAAGGACTACGGTGGTGGAGTCGTATTCCTCGATAATCAGTGGGCCGGTGGCGGGCTGGCCGGAGAGGCTGGGGCGGCTGACCACCGGGGTGTCGGCCCAGCCGCGGTTGGGGCCGAAGTAGACCGGGCGCGAGGTCGGTGCGCCGTTGGAAGCGGCGGCCAGCTCGAACCTTTCCGGCATTCTCGATTGCTCCGGCAGGCCGCGGGCGATGATACGCACGTTCACCAGTTGATATCCGGCGTCGGTGCGGTAGCCGAAGGACTGCTCGTGCTCGCGGTCGAAGTTTTCGGCCACGGCAGCCAACGTCGCTTGGGTTACGGGGCCGGGCGGCACGGCTACGGTCAGGTCGGAAACCTGCCCCTCGTACTTCATGTCGGCTTGGGTTATCAACTCGTGTCGTGAGTCGTCGAAGCCCTCCAGCCGCAGTTGACGGCGGCCTTCTTCCCACAGGTTTTCCACCAGTCCGGCCAGGGTAGGCAGGTCTATCTCGTCGAAGGTCTTGAAGTGAGTTTGGACGAAGTGGTGCTCGACGTCGGCCACCAGCAGGCCGAAGCTGCTGAACACGCCGGGGAAGGGCGGGACGACGACGCGGGAGATGTCCAGCATCTCGGCCAGCCCGGCGGCGTGGACCGGGCCGCCGCCGCCGAAGCAAATCAGGTCGAAGCGGCGCGGGTCGCGGCCCCGCTCGCTGGAAACCGCTCGCAGCGCCCGCCCCATATTTGAGTTGACCAGCAGGTGGATGCCGTGGGCCGCCTCCACGTCCGAGAGGTTCAGCGGGCGCGCCACGTTATCGGAAATGGCCTGCCGCGCCAGTTCGGCGTCGATGAGGAAGTCGCCCGCCAACAGGTGCTGCGGGTTCAGGTATCCCAGCAGCACGTCGGCGTCGGTCACCGTCGCGTCCTGTCCGCCCAGCCGGTAGCAGGCCGGGCCGGGGAAGGCCCCCGAACTCTGCGGGCCGACCCGGAGCGAGCCGCTGCGGTCCACGGTGGCGATGCTGCCGCCGCCCGCGCCCACCTCGGCCAGGTCTATGGCGGGCACGCGCAGGATGTGGCCGCTGCCCCGCAGCAGCCGGTGGCCCACGCTGATGCCGCCGCCGACTTCGTATTCCGGCGCTTGCAGCATCTCGCCGTTCTCGATGATGGACGCCTTGGCGGTGGTGCCGCCCATGTCCAGCGTCATCAGGTTGGGCATATCCAGCCGCCGCCCCAGATGAAAAGCGCCGACCACCCCGGCGGCCGGGCCGGACTCGATGCAGTAGACGGGCCGTTCTTTGGCGATGCCGGAGGTCGCCAACCCGCCGTTGGACTGCATAACCGTCAGCGGAACGGTGACGCCCATCTCGGTGAGGCCGTCGGTGAGCAGGGTCAGGTAGCGCTCCACCACGGGGCGCACGTAGCTGTTAATGACCGTGGTGCTGGTGCGCTCGTACTCCTTCATCTCGGGCAGCAGTTCGGACGAGAGGGTGAGAATCACGTCCGGCGCACGCTCCCGCAACACTCGCGCGATGTACTGTTCGTGGTCAGGGTTGGCGTAGGAATGGAGTAGGCAGACGGCCACCGACTCGACGCCGCTGTCCAGCACCGCCTGCGCCGCCCGGTCGACATCGCTAGTGTCCAGAGGACGCAGCACCTCGCCCCGGAAGTTCAGCCGCTCGCCCACCTCCAACCGGAATTGGCGTTTGATGAGGGTAGGAGATTTCTCGTAGTAAAGGTCATAGAGCCGGGGAGTGCGGTTGCGGCGAAACTCCAGAACGTCGCGGAAGCCTTCGGTGGTGATGAGCGCGGTGTGAGCGCCCTTCTGCTCGATGATGGCGTTGGTGGCGACGGTGAAGCCGTGGCTGACTTCGGACACCGAGGCCGGCGTGATGCCCAACTCATTCACCCCGTCCGCGATGCCGCTCAGCACCGCCCGGCTGTAGTCGTCGGGGGTGCTGGCCACCTTGCGGGCCAAGACTCGCCCGTCGTTGCCCAGAAAAACGATGTCGGTAAAAGTGCCGCCAATGTCCACGCCGATGCGGAATTCAACCATAGCCTTCGTCCTCTATCTCGCCCTTCAGTCTGCTGGCTACACTGCCTTGCTCTTGCGTTCGGCGTCATCGGCGGCCAATTCTTTGGCGCGGACGGCGTCCAAGAACGGTTTGAGCAGCAGTTCGGCGGACTCTAGGACGAACCCGGCCGGTGTGCCGTCCCTGTCGTAAAAGACCGTTAGCCCCTCAGCGATTTCCTCCCCATCAGAGGTAGTCAAACCGTTGTGAATAGACAACGTCCGCGTGTCGGGCGCATAGAATACCCTCACCTTTTGCAAGGGCTCAAGTTCATATCGAATCACTGGTCTCTCCATGGCCTTCCTCCATACCTCCGTTCCAGCCTCCTGTCGGCGTACGCCGTGTGTAACTCACCGGTTTCGAGATTTCCTACAAGCACTACTTTAATCCATTGGCGAAAGCT
This sequence comes from Dehalococcoidia bacterium, assembly GCA_965197575.1. GTDB lineage: Bacteria > Chloroflexota > Dehalococcoidia > Lucifugimonadales > UBA3495 > VXOI01. The sequence goes on along the minus strand of OZ240214.1, from coordinate 1,239,118 downwards.
AGGCACGTGGCCGACGAGTATTGTCCTGAGTTCTCCATCAGGCATCACCTCTACCCAGCGGTCCACATGCGTCTCTATGACACTCATAATCCATTCCGGAAGAATCTCCTCATGCTCCGGGATCCCGGCTGGGTTGAAGCGGTGCATCGTCTTGGGCAGGGCCTCATACGCTCGCAGCAGCCGCTGTCGTTCCGCGTCGGCGTCCAATTGCGGGCTACCCCCCGACGCACTTGCCCAGCCAGCCGCGGCCGTCGCCGGCCAGAAAATCGTCGGCGGAAAAGGGGCCCTCGCTGCCCGGGTCGTAGATTTCCGGCGGACGGGCCGACGGCAGGGACAGCCCTTCGATGAGCGGGTCCATGATGCTCCAGGACTGCTCGATTTCGTCGCTGCGGATGAAAAGCGAGGCGTCGCCGTTCAGCGCGTCCAGCAGCAGGCGTTCGTAGGCGTCGGGGATTTCCTGGCCGCCAAAGGAGTCTTCATAGTGAAATTCCAGGTTCACCGGGCGCAAGTCCAAGGCCGAGTCCGGCGTCTTGGCCTGGAACTCCAGGTGGACCCCCTCGTTGGGTTGCAGGCAGATGGACAGCGTATTGGAGCTGATGTCTCCGCTGCGGCCCTGGGGAAATATGAGATGGGGCGGGCGTCGGAACTGGATTAACACTTCCGTTCGCTTGCTGCTCAACGCCTTGCCGGAGCGTAAATAGAATGGGACGCCCTGCCAGCGCCAATTGTCCACGTCCAGCCGCAGGGCGGCATAGGTGGCAGTCCGGGAATCGGGAGGCACGCCCGCTTCGTCCAGATAGCCCTCGTACTGCCCCTGGACGCCGTGGGCTGCCGCATCCCGCGCCGGAATATGCCGCACCGACTCCAGTACCTTGACCTTCTCGTTGCGTAAGGTGTCGGCCTCGAAGGTGGACGGCGGCTCCATCGCCACCACCGCCAGCAACTGGAGCAGGTGGCTCTGGAACATATCCCGCAGCACACCGGCGTTGTCGTAGTAGGCGGCTCGCTCGGCGATGGACACTGACTCAGCCACCGTAATTTGTATGTTGTCTATGTAGTTTCGGGACCAGAGAGGCTCGAAAATGGCGTTGGCGAAACGGAAGACCAGCAGGTTCTGCACCGTCTCCTTGCCCAAGTAATGGTCGATGCGGTAGACCTGATGCTCCGCGAATACCGAGTGGATGGCGAGGTTCAACTCTCTAGCGGTGGCCAGGTCTACGCCGAAGGGCTTTTCCACCACCACCCGGCGCCAGCAATCCTTTTCCATGTGGTAGCCGGCATTGCCCATAGCAAGGATGGCGGGCGCAAACAGGAAGGGGGCAAGGGCCAGGTAGTACAGCCGGTTGGCTGGCCTATCCGGCGATTCCACCTCGGCCAGGGTCCGCTCCAGATCGGCCAGGCCGTCGGGGTCGAGGACATCGCCATAGCAGCAGTGAATCCGGCTGGAAAAGTCTTCCCACACTTCGGGCGCTGGCGGGAAGTCCGCCTCGTTCCCGAAACCCTCGTAGAAGGAGGCTCGAAATTCCTGCGTCGTCATTTCGCTGCGGGCCATGCCGATTATCTGCACTTCCGGGCCGAGCCTCCCCTTGGCGTACAGGTCGGCCAGGGCAGGGGCCAGCTTTTTGCTGGTCAAGTCGCCCGACGCGCCGAAAATAACGATAGTGGTGGTCTGCTCTGCCATCGCGTACCTGACCTTAGGCAGGTTAGCATCCGCTGCGCCGGACGGCATGACCGCCGAACTGCTGGCGCAGCGCGGCCAAGAGCTTGGCGGCCAAGGGGCCGTCCTGCCGGGAGCGGAAGCGTTGTTGCAATGCCGCGGTGATGGCCGGGATAGGCACCGCCAGCTCCACCGACTCCTCGACCGTCCACCGTCCTTCGCCGGAATCCTCGACGTAGGCTTGTAGGCTATCCAGCCGGGGGTCTTCCTTCAGGGCGGCGGCGGCCAGGTCCAGCAGCCAGGAGCGGACGACGCTGCCGTAGCGCCAGGTGTCGGCGATAGCGGCCAGGTCGAGGTCGAATTCTTCTTTGGCGGCCAGCAGCTCAAACCCCTCGGCGTAGGCTTCCATCAGCGCGTACTCCACGCCGTTGTGGACCATCTTCACGAAATGCCCCGCGCCGCCGGGCCCGACATGGCTGTAGCCCCGGTCCTCACCGGGCGCCAGCGTTCGGAATATGGGTTCGAGTCGCTTGACCGCATGCTCTTCTCCGCCGACCATCAGGCAGTAGCCGCCGGTCAGCCCCCAGATGCCCCCGCTGGTGCCCACGTCGATGAGGTCGATGCCCTGCCCTGCCAACTCGCGGCCGCGACGCATGGTGTCTTTGTAGTTGGCATTGCCGCCGTCGAGAACGGCGTCACCCGGCGAGAGCAGGGGCGCGAGGCTGGCGATGGTGTCCTCGGTGGCCTGGCCCGCCGGGACCATGACCCACACGGCCCTGGGCAGTCCCAATCGCCGGGCCAGGTCTTCGAGAGACGACGCCCCTTCCGCTCCGAATTGCCCGCTAGACTGGACCGCGGCGGCATCAAGGTCGTAGGTGACGACGCGGTGGCCGCCCAGCACCAACCGCTGGGCCATGTTGGAGCCCATCCGCCCGAGTCCGATCATTCCCAGTTCCAAGAGTAGCGGCCTCCTATATGGGGTATCGTCCGGCGGTCTATGGCGTTGGACGCGGCGCGCAAATCACAGTTGGTCGAGCAGGCGTCGCAGCCCTTGGAGGGGGTCGCCTCCCAAGTCGATGTTGGCCCCGCGGCGGCCCAGGTCGGACAGCGCTTGCAAATCGCCAGTCGCTTGGGCAGCGGCCAGCGTCCCGAATCCGTAGGACTGGCCGGGAATGGGCAGGTCGTCGTGGGAGTCGTGGGACATGGTCAGTTGCAAGAAGAGGCCCGACGGTGCGCCGCCCTTGTGCAACTGCCCGGTGGAATGGAGGAACCGTGGCCCGTAACCCACGGTGGTTGCCAGCCCGCGGCTTTCCATCACCCGTTGGCGCAACTGGGCCAGCAGGTCGTCCGCTTCCGGGGTAATCGGGATGTAGGGCATGACCGCCAGGTAATCGCCGGGTTTGGACTGGGCCAGTAAGCCGGGCAACGAGCCGCCCGGAGCCTGCTCGGGCAGGCGTCCGATCTTGATGAAGCCGTCCAGGATGCCGTCGGTGATGTCCTTGCTCGACTGGACGTCCGGCTGGTCGAAGGGGTGGACTTCCAGGATGGAGCCGGCGACGGCGGTGGCGAACTCCCACCGGAAGAACTCTGCTCCCAAGTCGTAGGCGTCCCGCAGTTCCAGGCGCGCCACCGGATGCCCTGCCGCTTCCAGCCGCCCCACCGCCGCGTCGATGGCGGCGTTGACCCGGGAAGCCACCCGCAGATAGACGAACAGACGGTCGCTGCCGTAGGCTCCCGGCTCCAGCAACGGCTCGTTGGCGATGGGGACGATGCCCTTGCCGTCCTTGCCGAGGCTCTCGGCGATGAGCTGCTCCACCCAGAGGCCGAGGCTTTCGATGGGCGGCGGCGTGATGAGCGTGAGCTTGTCGCGCCCCGCCAGCGCCATCGCGCTTATGAGCCATCCCAACTCTGCCCCGGCGTTGTGGTGGACATCGGTTGTCCGGCACTGTTCCCGCATTTCCAGGGCGCGGGCCAGCAACTCGGACACATCGATCCCGGCTAAAGCGGCAGGCGCCAGGCCGAAATAAGAGAGTACCGAGTAGCGGCCACCGATATCCGGATCGTTTAGGAAAACTCGCCGGAAACCGGCCATTTCTCCGAGCGATTGCAACGGAGTCCCCGCGTCCGTGATGGCCACGAAGTTTCTGCCCGCCGCGCCCTCGGAAAGGGCTGCCTCCACCAAGCTGCGGAAGTAGCGGTAGAAGGACAGCGTCTCGATGGTGCGGCCCGACTTCGAGGAGACCAGGAACAACGTCCGGGCCGGGTTGATGGCCGAGCCGACAGCCCCGACTTGCGTCGGCACAGTCGAGTCCAGAACGATTAACTCCGGGTAGTCGGGCACCGGGGTAAATGTCTGGCGGAGCGCCTCCGGGCCGAGGCTGCTGCCACCCATGCCGAGCAGTACTAAGTGGCGGTAGCCTTCGGCCCGCATTTCGTCAGAAAAGGCGCACAGGCCAGGAGCTTCCTCGCGCATGGGGCCGGGGATGTCCAGCCAGCCGAGCCGGTTGGCGATCTCGAGTGGTTCGGACCGCCAGACGGTGTGATCGCGCTGCCATATGCGTTCGATTATCCGGCGTTGGCCCATGTCGTCCGCGAGAGATAGGGCCGCCCGGTTATCTTCGCCGGGCAGCAAGTTGGGGGCGTGGCGAGTTAGGCATCCTTCCGAAGCCACCTCGTTACTCTTGGACCGGCCCGCGGGCCAGCCGGCGCGCTTCGTCCGCAACCCGTGCGGCGGTAAAACCGAACTGCTCCAACACCACACCCCCAGGCGCGGACGCTCCGTAGGTGGACATACCGACGGACGCGCCGTCCAACCCCACGTAACGGGCCCATCCGTTGGTTGCCCCGGCCTCGACCGATAGCCGCGCCCGGTTGCCGGGCGGCAGGACCTGGTCGCGGTATTCCTGCGGCTGGGCCTCGAATAGCTCCCAGGAGGGCATGGAGACCACCCGCGAATCGATACCCTCGTCGGCGAGGGTCCGTCCGGCCTCCAGCGCGATGTGTACCTCGGAGCCGGTGGCTATGATGATCACTTGGGGCGATTCCCCCGATTCCCAAAGGACGTAGGCGCCCTTCTTGACGCCGTCGGCCGGCCCCAAGGTTTGCCGGTCAAGCACTGGCAGGTTCTGGCGGCTCAGAGCCATGGCGGTGGGGCCGTCCTCTTTTTCGAGGGCCGCCTGCCAGGCCATCGCCGTCTCGGTGGCGTCGGCGGGCCGGAGCACGGTCAGGCCCGGCATCTCGCGCAGGGACATAAGGTGCTCGATGGGCTGGTGGGTGGGGCCGTCTTCGCCGAGGCCGATAGAGTCGTGGGTGTAAACGTAGATGACCCTCTGGCCCATCAACGACGCCAGGCGGACCGACGGGCGCATATAGTCGGAGAAGATCAGGAACGTGGAGGCATAAGGAATTGCTCCGCCGTGGGCCGCGATTCCGTTGGAGACCGCTCCCATGCCGTGTTCGCGCACACCGAAGTGCAGGTTCCGGCCGTCGAAGTTGCCGGGGCCGATGTGGCCCTCGCCGTCAAGGATTGTCAGCGTCGAAGAGGCTAGGTCAGCCGAGCCACCCAGCAGATTGGGGACGGCGCCGGAAATGGCGTTCATCACCCGCCCCGAGGCTTCCCTGGTTGAAACTGCTCCGCCTGCGTCGAACAACCCGGTCATTCCGTCGGCCCAGCCGGAGGTCAGCCCGCCGCTGAGAGAAGTATCCAGCTGCGCGGCTTCTTCAGGGTGGCTATCCCGGTAGCGTTCAACTGCCTCTTGCCACTCATCCTGGCATCGGCGGCCTCGCTCGCGGGCCTTGGTCAGGTGCTCCCAAGCCTCTCCGGGGACGGTGAAGGTCTCGGCGTAGGGCCACCCCAGCTCTTCCCTGGTGAGCAGGACCTCGTCGTCGCCAAGGGGCGCGCCGTGTACTCCGGCAGTCCCGGCCTTGTTGGGGCTGCCTTGGCCGATCACTGTCTCGCAGACAATCAGGCTGGGTTTGGATGTCTCCGCCTTGGCTTCTTTGATAGCCGCAGTCACGGCGTCCAGGTCCTGGCCGTCCATCGGGCCAAGCACCTGCCAACCGTAGGCCTCGAACCGGCGCGGCACGTCCTCGAGGAAGGCGATGTCGGTGTCGCCCTCGATGGAGATGCCGTTGTCGTCGTAGAAGAAGATGATCTTGCCCAATCCCAGGGTACCGGCCAGCGACGCGGCCTCGGCGGCAACGCCTTCCATCAAGTCGCCGTCCGAAACAATCGAGTAGGTGTAGTGGTCGATGATTTCGTGGCCGGGGCGGTTGAACTTGGTGGCCAGCCACCGCTCGGCCAGCGCCATCCCCACCGCGTTGCCGAATCCTTGGCCCAACGGACCGGTGGTCACTTCGACTCCCGGAGTGACGCCGTACTCGGGGTGGCCCGGCGTCTTGCTGCCCCACTGCCGGAACCTCTTTAGCTCGTCCATGGGCAGATCGTAGCCGGTCATGTGCAGCAGCGAATAGAGCATCGCCGAGGCGTGGCCGGCGGAAAGAACGAACCGGTCGCGGTCGGGCCAGTCAGGGTCCGCCGGGTTGTGCTTCAGGAACCGGTCCCACAGCACGTAGGCCATTGGCGCGGCCCCCATCGGTGCGCCGGGATGGCCCGACCTGGCCTGCTGCACCATGTCGATGGCGAGGAATCTGAGGGTGTTGACGCATAGCTGATCGAGGATTGAATCGGACAAGTCTATCCCCTGTATGACCGAAGAATGGGGTCGCGCCGGGTGCGGTTAAAGTGTACCCATCTTGGCCAGCGACTGCAACGAACGGTCACTGCCGGTCAGGGCCTTTTAATCGTCCAATGGCGCTTACACACCGGAGCACATACTCCCTCTCCCTTGAGGGAGAGGGCTGGGGTGAGGGTGAAACGTTTGTCAACATACGCGATTAGGTCTCAGCGCGGTACGCCCCTCACCCTAACCTCCGACTGCGTCGAGAGCCTCGATGCAATCGGGTCTCTCCCGCGGGGAGAGGGGACTCTCTGCGACAGCTAAAAGGCACTGCACCGCCGTTCACTGGCGGCCTTCGTAGATGATGGTGTCCGGCTTGAAGGCGGCCCAAGCGAACCAGAAATGGTCGCCGTGAACGATTTGCTCCAGGCGCTGCCCGGCCAGCGGGCCCGCGACCGCCTGCCCTCGAATGTTCCAGGTAGAGCCGGTCTCGGTGTCTCGGAATTCCTCGCCCACCGGCTCGAAGGTGAGCTTCCGGCCTTCCAGCACGGCGTCGAATACCGCCGCGGCCCCAACTTCCCGGGAAGACTTGATGCTCATCCGGTCGAGAGCCGACAAAGCCCCTGGTTTGAAGAACACCACCAGGCGCCGGCTATTGACCGGGTAGTTGACCACCCGCTCCTCCGACAGCACCGAGAAGGGTAAGGCGAGGTCCACGTCCTCAATATTGACGGCAACCACCCGCTCCTTGGGCTGCAGGCGCCCGTCCAGTTCCCCGAAGTAAAGGAAGGGCGGCTCGTCCACTTTGTCGTAACCCACGTAGGGGTTGCCGCCGTATTCCCGTTGGAAACCGGTGTTGCGTGACAGCACCAGCCCGTCCGGACTGGTGTCGCGGAAGTCCTCCCAAGCGATGATGGACGCCGGCAGGAACTTGAGGCGTTGGCCGGCCAATTCACCCACAATCCCCTCGCCGGTCAACTGCTGCCACCACGATTCGGTCTGGCGGTCCCACATTATGAGGTCGCTGTTGCGCAGGTTGCCGGAGGTGCCGAAGTCGTACACCACGCCGTTGAGGGTCCTGTCGAATGCTATGGCGGAGTTGCACAGGGGGCAAAACGTGATTGTCACGGGGCGCCCGCCCACTTCGTCGTTGACGATCTCGTGCCACATGAGGATGTGTACCGGATAGGCGCGGCTGTCCCCGCTTAACTCCAAGGCGATCACCGGCTCAAGGGGGGCCAACCACTGGTCGGCTTCTTCCGGCGAAACAAAGTTGGGTTCGTCGATGGGACGGATACCATCGCGCGGCGGCCCGCCCGATATGATTTCGTCGTATGGTACGGTGTGGTAGCTGAACTCGGTCGTCCAGCCGGACTGAGAGAATCTGGCGTCGGACGCCGCCTCCTCCCAGTCCGGGTCTGGCTCCACTCCGCCGGCGTTGGGGCCGGTGGGCGCGGGACGTGTCGGGCTAGGGGTTGGAGACGCAGCCGCCGTCGGCGACGGCTTTGCGGGAGGCGACGGCTCCGGCTCGCCCTGTGGCTTTGCGTCGCCGGCCACGGTCGGCAAGACGGCCGGAGGCGCTTCGGTAGGCTGCGGAGTATTTGCTGCGCCGCAGGCAAGCGTGGCCACCGCCACCAAAAGCAGAATCGTGCCAATGTACCAAGACCTGCCCCGCATGGCGCAACGCACGATGCTTACGCCGGCTGCTTGGAGCGTTCGAGGTCCGGGAAGATGTGGTCGCGGAAGGCGGTCAGCTCGCCGGTAGCGAACTCGTAGGTTGCGCCGGTCATCAGGTAGAGGTGGGTCAGCCCCGATTTCTCGGCCTGGCGGATGCGCTCGGCAACGTAGTCCGGGGTGCCGATCAGCCCCATCGTGTCGCAAATCTGGGCCAGGGCGTCGTCGGGCAGAAAGGCGCACAACTCGCGGGCCTTCTCCCAGTCCTCGGCGTGGGGCACGTCCGGGTACAGGTCCCACAGACCCCTGGGCAGCTCCAGCTCCCCAAAGTCCAGCCCGGCGGCTTGAAGCCAACGCTTGTGAGTGTCTTCCATAAGCCGCTGCACTGCCAGCGGGCGGGCAATCTCGCGGGCTTCCTTCAGATCGTCCTTGATAATCGTGGTGGCGGTGAAGACCGTCTCTACGTCGTCGGGGTTCCGGCCAGCGGACCGCGCGCCGTCGGCGATCAGCTCACGGGCCTCGGCCACGGCGTTGGGATGGAGGCCGGTCATCAACACCGCGCCGTCGCAGACCTCACCTGCCACACGCATGGCCCGCGGGCCGGTGGCCGCGATGTAGATCGGCGTGGGTATGCTGCCGTCGCCGTGGCGCATCCGGCTGCTGGCGTCCCCGAACTGCACCATGTCGCCGCCCATCAGTTCCTTCATGGTCACGATGGAGTTGCGCATCTGGCGCACCGTGGCCGGGCGCATACCGACGGTGGCGGTGGAGCTGTAACCTCGGCCGATCCAGATCTGGACGCGGCCCGGCGCAATCTCGGAAACGGTCTGGGCCGCCGAAGCCACTACCGACGGGTGCCGCGTGATGGGATTGGTGACCGCGGAGGCGACCCGGATATGGTCGGTGGCCTGCAACGCCGCCGCCATGCTGACGAATACGTCCCGCTCCAGCAGTTGCGAGTCGAGGATGCCAACCCCGTCGAACCCGGCGTCTTCACACTGCCGCACGAAGTCGGCCACCTCCGGGGCGGGCTTGCAAGGGGGGACTCTCAAGTCGATCTGAATGGCCATGCGTATCTCTCCTCGTGTGTTGTGGGACAGTCCGGCCTCTGTTGTGGGACAGCCCGGTTAGCTGATAAGTCGGGCCGGGTCCTATGGCGCCGGCCCTGCGTCTCCGGCTGCCCAATGTCCGGGGCGGGTGAATCCGATCCCCGACCGCTCGCCGATATTGTACCGCCTGTCGGTAAGCCCCTGAATCAGAAGCTGGTCCTGCTCGGTCCGGATTTCAAACGGACGCGGCGGTTGCTGACGCACCTCGCTCAACCGGCCTAAAAATGCCTCGATTCGGTCTGCTGCTCGTGCGATGCTATTCGACTGTTGATTATTGTCATAGAAATTATTGTGCATCGAGTCAGCAATGTTGAACTCATCAAGGAGGTCGAAGTCGCCCGTCTCGTTGGCCAGTTGCGACACTACCGCGAAAAGAAGCCGGTGGCCGCCGTGGTTCCATCCGCGTTCGTGTGCTATCGCCTTGACGCTTTGGGCGGCGGCGCCCCAGACTTTCTCCGAGGCTTGGGCCCGGTCGCCAAACTCGAGTTCGGACTTGGCCTGCTCAAGCAATCGTCGACCGATTATCAGTCGTTCAGAGGGGTCGGCTCCCTCTTCCCTTGGCTCGGGTAGTAGATTACTAGCCATTCACGCTCCCGTCTTGCGCTTACAGTGTTTCGCGCAGGCGGCGGATTATGATGTCGGTCTCCTCTTCGGTGAGATTCAGCGGGTCTACGCCCAACTGGTCAGGCGGGCCGAGTTGTTGTAGGTAGATGGGCGGGTCGCCCTGCTCCATCGCCGCCGCCACCTGCTCCGGCGGCGGGCCCTGCCAGCCTTTGCCGAACCGCACGACGGCGGTGGGTATGAGGTAATCTATGCCGTCGTGCTTCAGGCTTACCTCCAGGCCTGGAGTCTCGACCATGGCGTCGACGACCCGTTGGGCCAATTCTTGATACGCAGTCATCTCGGCATTTTCGTCTTCCTGTAAGAACGCATCCAGGGCGGTCACCAGCCCGACGATTTCCTCTTTTGCCACCTTCATTGGGCGGCCCAGGAACTGGGCGGGACTGCCATTGGCCGCGGCCGCTTCGATCAGGTCGCGCCGCCCGCAAAGGATACCCGTCCCTTGGGGCCCGCGCACCCCCTTGCCGCCGCTGAAGACCACCATGTCCGCGCCGTCGCGGAGGTATCGGTGCAGGTTCTCCCGGGGCGGCAGCATGGACGCGGCATCGACGATCACCGGCACGTCGTGGGCGTGGGCGATCTCGCATACCTGGGCCAGCGGCATGACCCGGTGGCTGGAGAAGGGCGCGCACAGGTAGGCCACAGCGGCGGTACGCTCGTTTATCGCGCCTTCCAATTCCCAAGGATGGTTGAACAGGTAGTTGCCGACTTCCACGAGCTTGGCCCCGGCTGCGCGGTAGGCTTGATCATAGGGGAAGCGGTGCATCGTCTGGATGATGATTTCGTCTTTCATGCCCTCGGTATCGGGCAGACGGCGCATCTTGACCAGGTCGCTGCCAGCGATACAAGCGGCCGCTTGCAGCAACAGCCCGCCGGCCGCGCCGCTGCAAACCAGCCCAGCCTCCGCCCCGGTGAGGCGGGCGATTTCCTCCCCGGCTTTCCGGTTGAGTTCGTCGATGTTGACCATCACCCTGGCGGTGCGGGCCATCTGCTCCAGCACTTCGGGCCGGGTCCGCGTCCCGCCGTAGCGGGTGACCGAGCCGGAGGCGTTGATGATCGGGGTCACGCCCAGCCGCCGGTATTCCTGTTCCCCCGGTGCGGGAGCGGCGCCATGTTGAGTCACGTTTTCCTCCTGATCGTTCGCCCTGGTTGCACACAGGTTGCGCGGCTCGGACTGCGCCGTATTATAGCAATTGTCTTGTGGTAATATGCGGGCATGGATAAGCTGGAACTGAAGGCCAAAATCGGGCTGGTCGTTGTGAGCGCGTCGACCATTTCCGAGCTTCGCTACCCTAGAGCGGCCCCTCCTGGCGTCGGTTTCTTCGCCAGCCGTATGCTTCTCGGCGAGGACCAAGGGTTGCAGGGCCTCATCGAAATGGAGACCAACGCCGTCCGTGCGGTGCAGGAACTGGCCAGCGCCCGCATGGACTCCATCGCCTACTGTTGCACCGTCAGCGGGGCCATGCGCGGGTTGGAGCAAGACCGGGCGTTCTGCGACGACATGGAAGCCCAATGGGGCATTCCCACCACCTCGACGATGCTGGCGACTACGGAAGCGTTGCAGCACTTGGGCCTGCGCCGGGTGGTCGTCACCAGCCCCTACCCAGAGAGCCACCACGAGGCGGAGCGGGCCTATCTCGCCGAGGCCGGGATCACGGCGGTGGCGATGGAAGGGATGGGGCTGCGCACCGCCGCGGAATTCGCCGCCGTTTCACCTGCGGAAATCTACCGGTTCTCGCTGGACGTTTGGAAGGAATTTTGGAACACGGGCAGCGAAGAGGCCGACGGAATGTTCATCAGTTGCATGAACTTCGACGCAATGGTCGCCGCCCAAGACCTGGAAGACGCCATCGGTAGGCCGGTGGTGACTTCCCATTCGGCCACGCTCTGGCGGGCCTTGAGCCTGGCCGGAGTGCCCGACCCGGTCCCCGGCTACGGACGGCTGTTGGCCGAGGAGCGGGGAATACCGCAAAGACATCAGGAGGTCAGATCGTGACTACCGCCGACCGTCTCGACTCGATGGCGCTGGGAGAAGCGATGTTCACCCAGCGCGCCATTCGCCGCTTCAAGAAAGACCCGATCCCTGAGGAAGTGATGCAGGACATCATGGAGGCGGCAATCCGCGCCCCCAACGGCGGCAACAACCAACAGTGGCACTTCATCGTGGTGCAGGACGCCGAAATGCGAAGCAAGCTGGGCGAGCTGTACCACGAGGCCTGGTGGGCGAAGCGGGCCGACGCGGGCATCTACGGGCCGGATGACCTGCCGCCGGGCCGGAACTCCATGCGTTCGGCGATGCGGCTGGCCAACGAGATTGGCGACGCCCCGGTGATGGTGCTGATTTGCGCCACCGCCAAGGGGGCGCAGGCGGCGGGCTCGGTAATTCCGTCGGCCCAGAACATGTTGCTGGCGGCCCGGGCCTTCGGCATCGGCGGCACCATCGCCACGCTCCACCCGGTGGTGGAGGAGCGGGTACACGAGTTGTTCGGAATCCCCGAAACCGCCCAAGTGGTCTACTGTATGCCCTTCGGCTACCCCCGGGGCGTGTTCGGCCCGGTCACCCGCCGCCCCCTCTCTGAGGTCTGCTCCTACGACCGCTGGCAAAGCCCGGACTCCTAACCCAACGCCCGGACTTCTAGCCGAACAAAGGAGAATGGTTATGAAATGGTGCCGTTTCGAGAGCGCAGGCGTAACCAGGTACGGTATCGTCGAAGGGGATGAAATCACGGCTGTCGATGGCAGCCCCTTCGGGGAATACCGCGAGACCTCGGCCCGATACAGTTTGGGCGACGTGAAGCTCCTCGTGCCGGTGGTGCCGCCGACGCTATACGCCGGCGGACTCAACTATCCCGACCACGTGGTCTGGGCCGCCGAACACGCCGGCACCGCCCCGGTATGGCCCAAGGAACCCATCGTCGGCACCAGGGCCTTGAACGGGCTGATCGCCCACCGCGAGGCCATCGTCAAGCCCAAGGACGCTACAGAAGAGTTCCAGTACGAGGGTGAGTTGGTCGCCGTCATCGGCAAGCCCGCCAAGCACCTATCCAGGGAGGAGGCCCTTAGCTGCGTGTTCGGCTATACCATCGGCAACGACGTTAGCGAGCGCACCTGGCAGCGGGACGACCCCAACAACTGGCGGGCCAAGGACTCGGATACGTTCCATCCGATGGGGCCGTTCATCGGTACGGACCTCGATCCCACGAACCTTGAAGTAAAGGTCCGTCTGAACGACGACGAAAAGATACGTTTCAACACCGGCAAGATGATCTGGGCCGTGGCCGACTATATCCAAAAGATCACCCGGTACCACACCCTGCAACCCGGCGACGTCATCTGGACCGGAACGGAAGGGGCCACGCTGAACATGCGCCCAGGCGATGTGATCGAGATCGAAATCGAGGGCATCGGCACGCTCAGCAACCCCATCGTCGCCGAGCCCTAGCCGGGCAGGGATGGCCGGATGGAAGAACGCATCAGGAACATCGAAGAGTTCGCTCAGTACGCGACAGACATGATCGTAATCATGGACGAGGACCAGCGGGCGATGAGAGCATCCCTCCGGCGGCTGCGGGAAAGCGTCGAGCGGCTGGAGGAAAGTATGCAGCGGCTGGAGGAAAACGAAGCCCGCCGGGACGAAGTACTGCAACGGATGCTCCAGGCCGTCGCGGTTATCCAGGCTGACATAGTCCGTATCGACGAGACCCGCCCTTAAGAACAGCCACCGAAGAAAGCCGGGCCTAGCCGCCGAACAACCCCTTGATTTTGTCCAGGAAGCTGCGGGTGCCGCCGCGCTCCAGGAATTGCCCCCACTGCTCCTCGGCGGACGTCGACCGCCGCAGGTCGCGGGTGCGTTGGCGCATGATGTCGAGCACCCGGTCCGCCTCGCCCTTGTCCAACCAGAAGCCGTGGCCGACGTTGCAGCGGTCGATGGGCAGGTTATGGGCCCGGTAGTTGAAGGTCTCCATGCCGTCCCCGCAATGAGGACAGGTGATGTCGCTTTCCCTCCGGGCGTAGTCCATCATCCCCTTGAGGCTGTCGTCGTCCATCGCGTTGTCTTCCAGTTGATCCAACTCGTGGAAGTCCAACCAGAGGCCATCGCATTCGGGGCAGCGGTCTACTTCTACGTCCTTTAACTTTCGCTCGGTCAAGGTCGCGCTGCAACGCGGACAGTTCATGCCATTGTCCTTATGTTCACTAGTACCGTTTCAATTTAATCCTGATGGATATACATGTTGGAGTTTACTGCGGGCGTCTTGAGTGGAGAACCGCCAGTCTATGACGGCGCCAGCATCGTTGCGCTCGCGTTCGAGGGCGGCGACCTCCTGCCGCAGCAGCACTTCATCGCCGACCCGGCGGTTCAGACACTGTCTGCTGAAGACGCTCAACTCGATCTCGGCCATGTTCAGCCAGCTTCCATGCACGGGAGTGTGGTGCAGCTCCAAGCGCTTGGCTATACGACGCGCTTCGGACGCTCCAAATGCTTCGTAGAGCGAGCCGGGCTTGTGGGTGTTGAGATTGTCCAACACCAGCCGGACCACCCTGGCGTGGGGGTACGCCTGGTCAACCAGCCAGCGCATCTGGTGAGCAAAGTCCACCGCAGTGCGGCGCCCGGTCACTTCGGCATGTCTCCATCCGCCCTTCGGTTCACAGAACATGAACAGGTTTCGGGTACCGTTTCGCTGGTACTCGGTGTCATAGCGTTCCACCCGTCCGGGCTTGGCCTTGATGGGCGGCCTCACGTCCTCGATCAACTGCTTGGAGGTCTCGTCGAAACACACCACCGGACGCTCCGGGTCGTAGTCTTCGTGGTACAGGTCCAGCACATCCTCCATCCGGGCCACGAACTCCCCGCTCACCTTGGGGATGCACCACTCTTTCTTCTTCCATGGTTTGAGTTCGTTTTTTTGAGTATCTGGCGCACCGTCTCCAGGGATATGCTCCCGGCAAACTCCATCGCCACCACCTTGTCAGCAAGTAGCTGGAGCGTCCAGTGCGCGTGTCCTTCGGGCGCATTGCTGCACGCGATGGCGACGAGGTGCGCCTCCTGTCTGCCGCTCAGCTTGCGCTCACGGCCTGACCGTGGCCGGTCGTTGATTGCGGCTTCCACCCCCTCCTCGACGAACCGTCTGCGCACTCTGGCAACAGTGGCGGCGTTGAGCGAAACCGCCTCAGCTACCTCGCGGTCTGCGAGTCCTTCGTCAGCTTTCAACAGCGCAAGGGCCCGCTTTACCGTGCGGGCCAACGGCTTGCCACGGCCGGATGTTTCAATCAGAGCGGAGCGTTCGGATTGGGTCAGTTCGACTTTGTATTTGGAGACAGGCATGTCAGGTACGGCCTCGCTAAAGGATTTTACCCAAGCCTACCTGATCTTCTTTATGATTGTAAGACTTTCTGGAAACGGTACTAGTACCGTTTCAATTTAATCCTGATGGATAGATATGTTGGAGTTTACTGCGGGCGTCCTGGGTGGAGAACCGCCAGTCTATGACGGCGCCAGCATCGTTGCGCTCGCGTTCGAGGGCGGCAACCTCCTGCCGCAGCAGCACTTCATCGCCGACCCGGCGGTTCAGACACTGTCTGCTGAAGACGCTCAACTCGATCTCGGCCATGTTCAGCCAGCTTCCATGGGTGGGAGTGTGGTGCAGCTCCAGACGCTTGGCTATACGACGCGCTTCGGACGCTCCAAATGCTTCGTAGAGCGAGCCGGGCTTGTGGGTGTTGAGATTGTCCAACACCAGCCGGACGACCCTGGCGTGGGGGTACGCCTGGTCAACCAGCCAGCGCATCTGGTGAGCAAAGTCCACAGCAGTGCGGCGCCCGGTCACTTCGACGTGTCTCCATCCGCCCTTCGGTTCACAGAACATGAACAGGTTCCGGGTCCCGTTTCGCTGGTACTCGGTGTCATAGCGCTCCACCCGTCCGGGGGCGGCCTTGATGGGAGGCCGCCCATCCTCGAGCAACTGCTTGGAGGACTCGTCAAAACACACCACCGGCCGCTCCGGGTCGTACTCTTCGTGATAAAGGTCCAGCACATCCTCCATCCGGGCGACGAACTCCCCGCTCAGCTTGGGGATGCGCCATTCCTTTTTCTTCCACGGCTTGAGTTCGTTTTTTTGAGTATCTGGCGCACCGTCTCCAGGGAGATGCTCCCGGCAAACTCCATCGCCACTACCTTGTCCGCCAGCAGATGGAGCGTCCAGTTTACATGTCCTTCGGGTGGACTGCTGCACGCGATGGCGACGAGGTGCGCCTCCTGTCTGCCGCTCAGCTTGCGCTCACGGCCTGACCGTGGCCGGTCGTTGATTGCGGCTTCCAGCCCCTCCTCGACGAACCGTCTGCGCACTCTGGCAACAGTGGCGGCGCTGATCGAAACCGCCTCAGCCGCCTCACGGTCTAAGAGTCCTTCGTCAGCTTTCAACAGCGCAAGGGCCCGCTTTACCGTGCGGGCCAACGGCTTGCCACGGCCGGATGTTTCAATCAGAGCGAAGCGTTCGGATTGGGTCAGTTCGACTTTGTATTTGGAGACAGGCATATCAGGTACGGCCTCGCTAAAGGATTTTACTCAAGCCTACCTGATCTCCCTTATGATTGTAAGACTTTCTGGAAACGGTACTAGATAACCAGGTATTCAGGAAATAACCCGGCGGAAGAATTCCAGGGCGTTCCGGCCTATGACCTTCAGCGTCTCTTCGTCGGAGTAGCCCCGGCGAATCAGGCCGCGGACGATGTTGTTGCCGTCAGCGGGGGATTCCAGCCCGTTGAGGTACGGCGCCGGGAACTCGGTGGGCCCGTCGCGGCCCATCATTTGACGGTGAAAGGCGACGTGGTCTCCAATGGTGGTGTCGGTGCCGATTCCCACATGATCGATTCCCACCAGCTTCACCATGTAATCGTAGTGGTCGAGGACGCACTCGATGTCCTGCTCCGGGTCGTCGCTCAGGGAGTTGGGCACTGCCGTAATGCAAATGAGGCCACCCTTCCGGGCGCAGGCGGCAAGCTCCTCGTCCCTGCGGGTGCGGCGGTTGGGCCGCAGGGTATAGGCGGCGTTGTGACTGAAGACCACCGGGGCGCGGGAGTGCTCGATGGCGTCCTCGGCGGTTGGCATCGAAGCGTGGGATAGGTCGACCGCCATCCCCACGTCGTTCATACGGTGTACGACTTCGATGCCGAAATTGCTCAGCCCACCGGGATTTCGCTCGTACAGCCCATCTCCGATGAAGTTCTTGCGGTTGTAGGTAATGCCGGCCAGCCGTACGCCCATACTATGCAGGGCGTCCACCCGCTCGATGCGGTTGCCGATGGCCAGGTGCTCCAGCGTGGGCAGGAAGCCGACGTTCCCCTGCTGCTTGGCGGCAACGATGTCGTGGGCGTTGCCCACCCGGACGATGCCGTCCTGAGCGGCCACGTCGGCCAGCATGGTGCCCACTTCGGCGGTCAGATCTTCGTACTCGACGAACGACATGTCGGTGGTATTCTTCAGGCCACTGAACACGTTGGCCGTGGTGACGGCGGTCCAGCCGCCATGCTTGACCGCTTGGTAGCCCCATTGGTAGCGGCTGCCGCGCAGGTAGTCGATGAAGCGGTCCATGGATTCGGGCATTACGAAGGGGTGCTGGTGAACGTCCACCATTACCGCCTCCTCCATGATGCCCTGAAACCGCACCTCTTCCGCCGAGCTCAAGGGAACGACGGAAGAGGGCACCCGGTCCAGTTGCTTGGCCAGCGCAATCCCGTCAATAGCCATATCAAATAACCTCTGCGTTCTCCGCGCCCTCTGCGGTGAAAAATCAGTTGCGGGAAACGGCCGCCCCGGCGCCCCCCGTCTGCTCGTTGACCAAGAAAGTCGCTTGGTCGCGGCCGTAGGCGGTCTCCAGCTCGGCGTCGAACCGCTGGCCGCCCAGCCCGCCCATCATCTCGTACTTTTGCTCGGTGAAGAGCCGTCCCTCGAACTCCGAGTGCTTCACCTGCCGCTCGTGCTCCCCGGCCAGGTACATTTCCACGGCCAGCATCATAAGCTCCCGGAATTCCTCCGGCCCCAGATAGTTGGCGGACCGCAGGAACACGTAGCCCCAGCGGAATCCCATGTGTTCCAGATGCTCGAGCATGGAGCGGCAACTCCCAGACCGGCGGCGGATGTATGATTCGACCATTCGAGTCTACTTGAGCCGCCACCCCCGGTCAACGAAACGTCGATTGGACAGGACGGGGGAGACTTGGAGCGACGTGGCCATGCCAGCGGACGGCCGTGCACCGGCGCTGGCCAGCCCTTTCTTTGGCTCGTGCCGGGCTGTTATGCTGTGGTTGATGGCCGCCGGCGGGGGTCTCGTCTCGCGGCGGTGCTGCAAGCTGACCGGCGGTTAAGACGAGTTGGTGAAAAACTTGGACGGAGACTAATACCAGTGTTCCTTTCGGAGACCACGCTCGACATTCCCGCCGTGCCTGCTGGTGTTGGCGTCCTCGATTGGTGGGCGCGGCAGACGGCGGCGCGTCTGCCCGAAGGGTTGGCTCCGGTCAGGCTGGTAGTCACCGAATCAGACCACGCGGGCTACAGATGCGAGGTGACAACCGTCCGGGAATCGGAACCGGAGCTCGACGGCAACGGACGGTTTCACGGTCGCCGGTTTCCCCGCGGCCGATTTCCCAGTGAACTGATGTTCGGGTTCCGCAAACGCCGGACGGAGAACACCGGGAGCTTTAACTCCGTGCTGCTGGTCCCCACCGGAATCGGGGCCGCTATCGGAGGCCACGCCGGCGACGCAACGCCGGTGGCCCAGTTGCTCGCTTCCGTGTGCGACCGGCTGGTCACACATCCCAACGTGGTGAACGCCTCGGACATCAACGAGCTGCCCGCCAACGGACTCTACGTTGAGGGCAGCGTGATTTCGAGGCTGCTGATGGGCACGGCGGGCTTGCAGCCGGTCCGGGGAAACCGGGTGCTGGCTCTGATCAATTCCCATCCCGATACCCTCTTCCCGGCGATGGCCGTCAACGCCGTCAATGCGGCCCGGGCGTCCTACGGGCTGATGTGCCCGCGGACAATCGAGCTGGACCCGCCGCTGATCATGCGGTCGCATTACACCGGCTCGGCGCGGGCGGCTGGCGAGGTGGAGGACTTGGGCGGCGTGCTGGACGTGCTGGACAAGCACCGGGGCGAGTACGACGCAGTGGCAATATCCTCGGTCATCAACGTACCTTTCCACTATCACGGCGATTATTTCGGCAGCGACGGCAGCATGGTCAATCCTTGGGGAGGGGTCGAATCCATGCTGACCCACACCATTTCCAGCCTGTACGACGTGCCCTCGGCCCACTCGCCGATGCTCGAGTCCCAGGCCGCGCTGGAGGTCGATACCGGCATCGTCGACCCGCGCCTGGCTGCCGAAGCCATCTCCATCACCTTCTTGCAATCGGTGCTCAAGGGACTACAGAAGAGTCCCCGGATCGTAACCGACGAAACGGCGATGCGCGACGGCCACGTCCTGTCGGTCGAGGACGTTTCATGCCTGGTGATTCCCGACGGCTGCTTGGGGCTGCCCACGGCGGCGGCGTTGGAGCAGGGAATTCCGGTCATCGCGGTACGGGAAAACGAGAACCTGATGAAGAACGACCTGACCAGGCTGCCGTGGCAGGAGGGGCAATTCCACCTCGTGGACAACTACTGGGAGGCCGCCGGTGTCATGGCCGCGCTAAAGACGGGCATTGACCCCGCAACGGTGCGTCGGCCCATCCGGCAGGTGACGGTTGAAAGGGACGGGCATGTTTCCCAGTGGGCTTGACGCCATTTCCAGCCCGGCCTTCGTGTACGACGAGGCGATAATTCAGCGCCTTCTCCGGGCCGGGGAAACGCTGCGTCAAGACGGAGCGTGCCGTCTGCTGTTCGCCATCAAGTCCTTCTCGGTCCTGGACGCGCTCAAATTCATGGCCCCAAGCCTGGACGGATTCGCGGTGAGTTCCCCGTTCGAGGCGCGCCTGGCCCGTTGCGCCAACGACCGCGGAGGAACGATTCACATCACCACGCCGGGCATCCGTGGGGACGAAATCGACGAGATAGGCGACCTGTGCGACTTCGTCTCGTTCAATTCGCTGACCCACTGGGACCGGTACGCGGGACGAACCAACGACAAAGCAAGTTGCGGGTTGCGCGTGAACCCTCAAATGTCCTTCGCGGACGACCAACGCTATGACCCCTGCCGACCCCACTCGAAGCTGGGAGTGCCCTTGGAGGACCTGGTCACGGCATTCGGCAAGGAGCCCGGCCGGTTTTCCGGCCTGCGGGGCATCCTGTTCCACTCCAACTGCGACTCCTCGGATTTCGGGGAACTGCTGGCGACGGTGCAGCACGTCTGTTCCCAAGCCGCCCCGGTGTTGGCCGGTGTCCAATGGGTCAACCTGGGCGGCGGTTATCTCTTCGACGACGACTCGGATTTCGCTCCCTTCATCGAGGCCGTGAACCTTCTTAAAGAGCAGACCGGCGGCCAAGTGTTCTTCGAACCTGGGTCCGCCTTGGTGCGCTCGGCGGGATACATTGTCTCCACGGTGCTGGACGTATTTCCCAGCGAAGGCAAGCAGATAGCGGTGCTGGACACCACGGTGAACCATATGCCCGAAGTGTTGGAGTACAGCTTTCAGCCGGACGTGGTTGGACACGATGACGACGCCCCCCACGAATACCTGCTGGCGGGAAGCACCTGCCTGGCCGGTGACGTGTTCGGATGCTACCGCTTCGAGCATCCCTTGGGGATCGGGGACAAGGTGGTTTTCAACAACGCCGGGTCGTATACCCTGACCAAGGCCCACTCGTTCAACGGGATCGGCCTCCCGTCGGTCTATGCCCTGACCGCGCCGAACGAAACAACCGCGGGCGGGCTGGTCTTGAAGAGCCGGTTCACCTTCGATCACTTTGCCGCTCGCTGGGGGGCCGGGCCCCATGCGGCGTTGTGAGGCGGGCGCGCACGCCTGAGCGCGGGCAGTGGAAATCTTGGACGATTTGATACTCCAATTCTCGGACTTGGTTTCCACCAGAAAGTGCGCCCTGCGAATCGACGCCAGCGAAGGCGGCCGCCCTCTGGCGCACCTGCTGGACAAGTATCTCAAACGGGCCCCCATCGACAGCCTGTTGCGGGAGAATCGGACCACGCCAAATTCCGCAGACTCTCTCTACGCCTTGCAAGACCTGGTGTACCTGAGTTCCGACGGGGGGCATCTCTTGGACATAGTGCCCGAAGTTACTTTCAAAGACCTGGACCGGCGTATCGGGCTGGACGAAATTCCCACCTGTCGCGCGGCCTTGGTCGGGGGGCAGGAGGTCCCCGTCATCGACATCACCATCGACCGCATGAACGGGACCTATCATCGCAACTGGACCGGTTTCCACGCCCGCAAGTGGCTGCGGGATGCGGAGAAATACTCAGGGTTCGTGCTTGAGACTCTGGCCGACCGCTTTGGCGCTCCGGAAGCCGACCGGATTCTTGAAGGAGATTCGGCCGAATCGAGACTCAAGCTGCTGGAAGCGCTGTCCAGGAGAGTCTGGAACGCGCAGTTCGAGAATTACTCGCGGTTCTCCGGCAAGAAGTTGGTGTACAAGTCGGGCGACGAGACCATCGACAATATCATCGGGGGCGCGGGCGCTATCTGTTCGGAAAAGGTGCAGGCGCTGAAGTTCCTTACCGACCACTACGGCCTCAAGTCGGAGTACATCATCGCCGGGCCAAACGCCGCCGGGCCTGTGCCGGTGGAGAAGCTGAGAGAGCTTCTGGTCACCTTCGACTTTCGCTTCTCCAAGCGGTATACCCGGTTCTGGCAGCATACCGCCCTGCTGTATGATATTGACGGAGAGCAGGTGCTGGTGGACGCCACCAACGGCAACATCCCCTTCCTGTTCCTGCGAGACCCCCAAGTCGAACAGATTCTCGGACGCGGCGGCAATGGAAATGGACACGGCGGCAAGCTGCCGCTTCCGGTCAAGATGATCGAGGCCGAGGAGGACTTCTACTACCACCGAGTACCCCGGGACATCCCGGAAAACTTCTTTTTCGCTCTCGAGGGTTGGATGCCCTACACCGACCTGATGCAGGTCTTCGACAACGAGTTGGGGCTGTACCTTTCCGGCGATTACTACGTCATTCCCATCCCCTATCGTAGCGAGCAGGAATTCGGCAAGGTCCGCCGGGAGTATGAAGCGGTCAGCCAACGGGCGGGCCTGGACTATTCCATCACCGACCGATGGGGCCTGGACTCGCCGTTGGGCGACCAATTCTCGGTGGACGAGCCAGTGGTCGGCCAGCGAATTATGGAGGCCGAGGAACATCTGCTGGCCCGCCTCGATGAGTGCGACGGGCCGGGCCATGAGGCGGGGCTGGTTATTATGAAGCTAGGGAGTTGACCGCCCCTTCCCCAGGATAAACAACCCCTGGTGGGAGTGGTCCGCGACCAGCAGGCATACTTGAGGTTTGGAGAGATTTTCCCGACTATGGGTGATCTGTTGGTTTACATTAGCTCCAGCAGGTATTGTTGGTCCAGCCTGCGGGAAAGCACCGGTTAGGGAGCCGCCGTTTGCTATCGCCGAACGCCGCCCACCGCATACTGGCAAAGGTCCGCCGGCTGGACTTCTCCGGCCATTCCGGCGGCGACCTGAGAACGGGCTTGACGCGCCTCAAAATCGGGGCGCAGCGGCTGGACACCGAAGAGATGCTTGCCCAAGCATTTGGCATCGTAGACCAAGCGATAACGAGGCAGCTTAGTCTCCGGCCCACCGGCGAGCAACTGCTGGCCGGCGTCCACCTGTTCGATGGCAGCATCGCCCAACTGAACGCCGGCGAGGGCAAGACCATCGCGGCGGCCTTCCCGGCGGTGGCCCACGCCCTGCTGGGCCGGTCCGTCCACACGATTACCGCCAACGACTATCTCGCCTCCAGGGATGCCGACCTGCTTTCGCCGGTCTACCAGTCCTTGGGCATCAGGGTCGGCTCCGTGCTGGGGTACATGGAGGACGACGAGCGGCGGCAAAACTACGGGAAGGACGTCGTCTATGGCACGATGCGGGAATTCGGTTTCGACTTCCTTCGCGACAACCTCAAAACCGGCGGCGAGGAGCGGGTGCAAGGGAAGCTGGAAGCGGCAATTATCGACGAAGTGGACCACGCCCTCATCGACGAAGCATTCACCCCGATGATCATCTCCGGCAGCCCCTTGGGGAACCGCGGCCCGATCACCAAGGTCAAGAGGGCGGTCGGCCGGCTCATAGACCGGCAAAGCGAGATATCCCAAGGGCTGGCCGACCAACTGGCCCGGCCAGGCGTCAGCCTCCGCGAAAAGACCCGCATCATGGCCCAATTGTTGCTGGCCGAACCGGATAACCCTGCGCTGAAACAGTGTCTGGCCGCCGAACCGGGCCTGTTCAAGCGGACCATGCTGGCCGCCGAATCGGACAGCGCCGACCTCACTCCGGGCCTGCTCTACGTCATCGCCGCGGACAAGCGCTTTGTCACCCTCACCGAACAGGGCCGGGAAGTCCTAGTGCAACAGTTGGGCCCCTTCTACGACGGGCGCCCCCTCGAAGAAAGGCTGGAGACCCTCGGCGCCAGCGAACGCCTTACGCTGGGCGAACAGAGAAGGCTGGCGGCGGCGGTCCGGCGGCGGCTGGCCAGGCAATACAACCTAGGCAATCAAGTGTACCAGATGCTTCGGGCCTGCCTGCTTCTGCACCGGGACGTGGACTACCTGGTCACCGAGGACCAGTTGGTGCTGATCGACCGGGCCACAGGTCGGCCCAAGGTGGACTGCGTCTATCAACAAGGGCTGCAATCGGCAGTGGAAGCGAAGGAAGGCATCACGCCCCGGCCCGAAACGGAAACCTTGGGCTGGATTTCGGTCGACGCATTCATCAAGCGCTACCGCTGGGTCTCCGGGATGACCGGCACGGCCACCGCCTCTGCCGACGAGTTCCGGCAACGATACGGATTGAAGGTCGTGGAGCTTCCCCCGGCCCGTCCCCTGAAGCGGGTGGACCTGGGCTATAGAGTGTATCTCAACAAGCGGGAAAAGGCCCTGGCCATCGTCGACGAGGTCGCCGCCGCCCACCGTGCCGGCCAGCCGGTGCTGGTGGGAACGCTGACCGTAGAGGACTCGCACGAGCTTGGCCGGCTGCTCCGCGACCGGGGTATTGTCCATAACCTGCTGAACGCGGTTAGCTGCGAAGCGGAGGCCCAAATCGTCCGGGAGGCCGGCGAGTTCGGCGCGGTCACCGTGGCCACCAACATGGCCGGCCGGGGCACCGACATCCTGCTGGAACCGGGCCTCGACGCCAGGATCACGGAGCAGTGCGCCAGCCTGGCCGGACCGGACAGGCCGGACTTTCCCCTTGGGCTGCGGGTGATCGGCACCGAGATCAACGACTCCCCGCGCATCGACCTCCAACTGAGCGGACGGAGCGGACGGCAGGGCAACTTCGGCGTCACCCAGACCTTATTGAGCCTGGAGGACCGCCTGCTCAATCTCCACGTGGACAGCATAGTCAAGCTGCGCCAATGCCGCAAGGTCGATGCCGACGGGCGGACCTGCTTCGCCGGGCCGGCGGTGGACTCCCACGTGAAACTGGTGCAGGGAATTACCGAGCGGGAAGCTGAGGCGCAGCGAAGCCTGGTGCAAGACTACACCGCTGTCCTGGACCGGCAGACGGACCTGTTCTACCAGCACCGGCGCCAAGCCATCGACTCGCCCTCCTTCAAGGAAATCTGCACCGGCTTGGCCCGGAACCTCGCCAGCCGCCTCGTGGACGGCCATTTCGCCGGGATTACCTCGGACTTGTACCCTTCCCAGTTCGTCCGGTTTGCCGAGGAGCTGCGGTTGGACTACCGGGTCGATGGCGCCGGTCTTTGGGGCCTCGACTTGACGCTGCTTGCCGCCGAGTTAAGCCAACTTTTCATAGACAGGCTGGACGGGTTGGAGCAAGAAGCCGGTTCCACGAATTTCGATTATCTGACCGTTCTTCTCTACCTGAATACCTGTGACGAACTCTGGAAGAGCCAACTGAGCGAGCTCCAGGACACTATCTTGAACCAAACGCTCTCCAACAGCAGCCACAAGTCGGCGGTTGCCCACTACGTCCGGCGAAGTTTCAAGGCGTGGGATGAGTTCATGGAGCGGGTGGAAGCGGATTACCTGTCGAGGCTGCTGACTTTCCCGGTAGACCGGTTTGACCCTCCCGTTGCCGCCCCGGTCCAGGTGCATGAAGACGCCCACGCGCTGATCGCCCGGCAGCCGGTGGCAACGGCCGCCGTCGGCCATCGGCAAAGGAGTGATTGAGTTGAGAAGATTCAGGCTTGGTACGGCCATCTCCCTCGGCGGCGTAGTAGCCGCGGCGCCTTTGATTGCCGCCTGCGGGGGCCCGTCCTACGACGATTGGGCCGCCACCGACGGCGCGGCGGGAAGGATAAACCTGGACGACGTTCAGCAGGCGTTCAAGGATTCCAAGAGCGCCACCGATTTCGAGGAACGGGTCAACCAGATATACGAAGGCGACGGCCTGGTGCTGGTCCGGGCCAGGCAGGACGGCAGCGCGTTGACCCTCGAAGGATGGGAAGACCTCAACAACAACTCCGGGGTCGACGATGAGACCGACGATTTACTGTTCTCCATCGTCAAGGGGAGCAACGACGAATATGACATGCGGGGCTACCACGGCAATGGCTACTACAACAGCCACTTCGGTGCTGGCGACTTTCTGTTCACTTATCTGCTGATTTCGGCCATATCGCCCCGCGGTTACTATTACAGCACGCCGGTGTCCCGCGGGGACACCATTCGCAACCAGCGCACCACCTACCGGCAAAGCCAGGGCTACCGGCAACAGGTGCAACGGAATAGCTCCTACAACACCAAACAGGCGTCGTTCGCTGGGTCCCGCTACCAGCAGTCGAAGAGCAACGTCAGCTCGAACCGCACGTCCTATCAGCAGACCCAGAGGACCAGCGGCACATTCAAGACCAGCAATTCCGTCAGCCGCGGCGGGTCTGGGGCTTTCCGCTCTTCGGGAGGGTCCGGCGGCTTTGGCGGCGGCGGCGCGATGGTGGTCCGGGGCCGACGGCGCTCTTGATGGACGGTCCGGACTCAACCGTCGAGATTTCCCGGCTGTCCGGCCTGCCCGGCTCGGCCTCCGCCGTCCCGTTCGAGCTCCACCTGTCGTTGACCGGCATGGACCCGGCGGACGACCTCCGTCTCGTGCTGCCCTCGGACTATGCCGAAGATTCCATCGGCCGGCTCCTCGACCGGGTGTTCCCCGCAGATCGGCAACAACGGAGCGCCGTCGAGTCTATGCTCGACGTTCGCGCCAATCCCGACCTGCCGGACATCTACGCCGTAATCACGGACGCCGTCGCAGGATGGAGAAAGGGCCTCTGGGAATTGTCGGTCTCAACGGATACCGCCGATAGGCTCGACTTGGCGGAGCCGGTCTACCCGCGCCTCCGGTGTTCATACCGTGATCAGGAAAGTCCCGGCAGCCCCTCTTGTCCATATCTCCACCTGCGAGTCGGTCAGCAATACCACGCCCTGGACTACGCTGTCCGGGAGGGCTTATGGCCCAATAAAGAGGAACTGCTGGGATGGCTGCGAGAGTTGACCGTCCTGTATTTCATGGACAAGTTCGATTACGCCCTGCCGGTGATTCCGCCGGACAGCCAAAGGCCCGTTCCCGGCGTGGCCGGATTGCAAAGCAAGAGCCTCATCTCTTCGGACGAGACCGACACGTTCGTGATCACTGGGGAGGGGCGAGCGCTCATCGGCAGGCTATTGTCGGAAACCGAGGGCTACATCGACTTCTACGACCACTTCAAGGACGCCGACTTTGACAATGACGCCGAGGATGTATGCTTCGACCGGGGCCGCGGCGTGGACCTGCGGGCCCAAGTCTACCAGACCGAGGGCCTGGACCCCATCAGGACGGTGTTCCTGCTCCGGCTATACGACGGCAGCCTGGACACCTTCGCGGCCAAGTGGACGGGCCTGGTAGAGGATGAAAGTTTCTTCGACGACATCCTGGAGCCGGTGGTCAACAGGTACGACCTGGACGACGCCCTGATCGGGAGAATCATCGAAAGCGGGTACAGCTATCTGGAGGAACAGCACGAGCAGGCCCGGCAACTAGCCGCCGAAAGAGGGATCATCCGGCGAGTTTGGGCCAACTCGCCGACAGCCCCGATTTACTACTGAGCGGACGGATTGCTGCGGCTAGATTGCCATGAACAGGATGAGGGCGGAAGCAATCACCACCGAGCTTTCCACGAACGCCACCCCAATGTTCCGGCCGTCGCCGAGAGCGTTGGAAACCCGGATCGTGGGCAGCAAGAGCAGGTCGATCAGCAACCGGAGAGCGTAGAGCAGGGCGAACCCGATTACCCCCAGGGTCAGGAACGCGGCGATACTCTCTCCCCAGCCAACAAAATCGCCGAACACGGCCTTGAACATCACCAGACCAATGGCGATGAGATTGCCCCCGAAGGCGACGCCCACCGCGCTGTTGTTGCCTTCGATCTCCGCGTGTATGTCATAGGGTGTCGTGAACTCGTAAAAGACCGAAAACGCTACCAGGAACGCCAACCCCATGCCGAAGAACGCCAGCGTCACTAGGGCGGACGTCAACTCGGAACTGGCCCCCTCGCCGGCCACAGCCCCCGCGATCATCAGCCCCGTCGCGACGTAGATTCCAAACTCGGCCGCGCCGGTCCCGACGTTTTGACCCTCGACGATCTCGTCCTCGACGCGGAACTTGTACAGGATCACCTTGTCCATCAAGGGCCGGACCAAGTTCAGCGCCACGATACCGGCCAGCGAGTAGAGGAATACCCGCAGGACCTCTTGCCAGTACCCCGCGTCGAAACCGAGCCCTTCTTCACCCACCAGCAACAGCGGTTGGTAAAGGGTCCCAAGCAAGACCAGGATCACGCCGATGAAGTAGCCGCTCAGCCGCAACGCCACCGCCAGGTTTTGCTTCTGCACGACTTCCTGGTCGATGCTGTAATGGGTGACCACGTCCCGGGCCAGCTTCGCCAGCACCAGCACAACCAGGCCGAGGGCGACGAACACCAGTCCGCGCGGGAAGGCTTCCAGCGTGGCGACGAATGCGTCAATCATCGGGCTTGCTGCTCGCCGGGGCGATTCCGGTCTCCGGGGTAAAGGGTAATGTTATCCGGCGAAACGACTTCGCTGAAGGTGACTTCGAAGGGCCGGCCTTCCCACTTGGACACCGACATGACCCGGTCTCCTTGGTCGCGTATGAAGTCCCAGGTATAGAACCCCTGTCCGGGACCGCGGCGGTCTTGGTAATAGAACGTCTCGGAGCTGTTCTTGTAGTGATAAACGTCCCCATCGACCTCGATGTAGTTGTCGATGGAGTTCTCTTCGTCCAGGTCGACCAGGACCTCCTCGGTTAGCCCCACGCTGGCCAGGCCCGACGGATTCGGGTTGTCGGTGGCGGTGACGAAGAGATCGTAGCCGTCGACCCAATCGACCCAGACCCTGTTGTCGCCGTCCGAACACACCAGTTCATGCCACGTTTCGCCGTGACTGGAGTACCGGTGTACCCTTTCCACGTAGAAGAAGAGGTCGTCATACTCCAGATTCAGGCCGACAATGGTGAGCACGTCGCCGACTCGCGCGTCCCGGATGCTCTCGTCTTGCGGCGGACCAGAGGAAGAGTCCTTCTTCCGCCCTTTTCTTCCAAAGATAGAACGCAGCATACAATCTCAGGCTGGCCTGCCGATGCCTAAATTCCCCTGCCCGTGGTCTCCGGTAAGTGTGAGTGTACTCAGGCCGAGGACGCAGGTCAATCTGCGCCGCAGGCCGGTCGATAGCATTTCAGAAGAATCCCGTGTTCTTGGGGAGAAGCCTGGGAGTAGGATGAAGCGTATCGCTTCGCCAGTTGCGGGAAGTGTGAGAGGGGATTATGCTTGAGTAAAGTGGAGTCGGTATCGCCTGGGAGTTGATGATGGGACCAGCTATGCTAATAGTCGGAATCCTTGCGCTGATTCTGGGCGGAATGTTTATCGCCGGATGGTTCGACTGGCTGCTCGACGTTTTGGGATTTATCTTGGTCATCGGTGGCGTAATCGCCATTGTCGTCTCATTGTTTAGCATATTTAGCGGAAGGAATCGCGGCTGAGGCCGCTCTAGGAGCCTGGCGCTTCCTAAGACGCCTCGCGCCCGCGCTAGGAAAAGTCAGGGAGAGATATCCTGGTACCGAGGGGATGAACCACCTCGCGCCCGTGCTAGGACAAGTCACAAACCGGCGGCACCAAGCCTGTTCAGGAGGCCAATCATGGGAATGCTATCGCGCATGTCGACAATCGTGAAATCCAAAATGAACCGGATACTGGACAATGCGGAAGACCCGCGGGAAACGCTGGACTACTCTTATGAGAAGCAACTGGAGATGCTGCGTAACGTGAAGCGCGGCGTGGTTGAAATGGTGGCGGCCAAGCGGCAAATCCAGCAGCAGGCCGACAAGGTACGGGAAAACGTGGCCCGCCTGGAGCAGCAGGCCGGTCAGGCCGTGGACGCTGAGCGCGAAGACCTGGCTCTGATGGCCCTGGAGCGCAAGCATACCGCCGTGCTGGAGTTGCAAGGGCTGGAGGAGCAAATCGCTGGCATGGAGCTGGAGCAGGAAAAGCTGACTCAGGCCGAGCAGCGGCTCCAGGCCAAAGTCGCCGCCTTCCGCACCAAGAAAGAGATCATCAAGGCCCAGTACACCGCCGCCCAGGCCCAGGTGCGCATCGGCTCGGCCCTTTCCGGCATCTCCGAAGAAATGGGCGACGTTGGCTTGGCCGTCGAGCGGGCCGAAACCAAGACCGGCAATATGCGCGCCCGCGCCAGCGCCATTGACGAACTGGCCAGTGCCGGCGTCCTCGAGGATTTCACCGGCAACAGCAAGGACGACATCACTCGCGAACTGGAGAAAATGTCGGTCAGCCAGGACGCCGAAGACGAACTGGCCGCCCTGAAGGCCAGACGCAGCGGCGGAAGCCTGTAATGATTGTTCGCATCAGTTCCGAGGGCCAGTACAATCTCCCAGGCTCCTACATAGACCGGCTCAACGACATAGACAACGAACTGGTCGAAGCGGTGGAAGCCGATGCGCAGGCCGAGTTCGAGACCCTCCTGAAGCGGATGCTGGACTTGGTGCGCGAACAGGGCTCGCCGCTGCCGGTGGATGAGCTGGTGGAATCCGACCTGATTCTGCCTGAACCGGACCTCACCTTGCAGGAAGCCAAAGACCTGTTCGTCGGCGAAGGCATCTTACCCGGCTAGGCATTCCCCCAACTAGCTAACTGCTAATGAAGCTGGCCGAGGGAATAGGCGGCAGACGAGGCCGCAACACGAGGCGTTGGAGGGGAAGTGGTGGAGCTGGAGGGGATCGAACCCTCTACCTCTTCAATGCCATTGAAGCGCTCTCCCGAGTGAGCTACAGCCCCATTGCATCCAATATAGCAAATAGCCGCTTTCCGCTGCAAGCGGCTTGGAGTCCCGCCAACCACGGTCTTTGCATTCTCCGCCGGAAGGTTGTTCCCCGTTTGTCCTCACCCTGCCTCTCCCGTTCACACCGATCTTGTCGAGGCAGTCCGTTCACGGTTCGGCAAGCTCACCCGAAATGGTTCGACGGGCTCACCACAAACGGACTGCTCCCCTGAGCTTGCCGGACTCGCGCCTAATCGTGATAGTCAAAGGGCCGGGGCCAGACAGAGGCCAGAAGGTAGCTCAGGCCGAGCAGAATGTAGAGTAGGCTTTCCCACGGGCGGTTTACCCGGGAGAAGCCAATATTTGGCCCGTCGCCGCCGATCGCGGCGCCAAAGATTCCGCTGGCGAGCAGCAACGCTCCCAGAAAGCCGGTCATCAGGAGCCGGGCACGATATGACCAGCTTACGCCCGTCCAGAGGATGACCACCCCCAAGACGAGCAACGCGGCGGTCTTTTCCGTGTCCACATGGAACGGTTCCCCGGCGCCCCAATCGAAGAACAGCCCGAGCACTCCGATTGTCGGGAGGAACGGGCTGCTCAGGATTAACAGCCAGCGCGGCGATGTTAAGGCAATTCCCACCGTTTCCAGCGCCTAGTCACCGGCTATCGCTTGCTCCATTTCCTCGGCCAACCGCTCGGCGAAGACTTCCGCCTCGTACTTCTCGACGTCGGCTGCCCCGGGCATGCCCCGGCCCCGGAGCACCAGCTTGCGCCACTCGATGGTCTGGACGTCGGTGGCCGACAGCTTCTCCGGCTTGTCGTAGTACTGGTTGACCATCTGGCGGCCGTCCTGGCCCGAGAAATTGAAATTCTGGGACCAATCGTGCCAGGTATGAAAGATGAAGCGTTCGTACGCCCGGCCAATCCAACTCCGCGGTTTGGCCGTGTGGAAATAAAACAGCCGGATATTGCCGGCATCTATGGGAACAGCCCACCGGGTATACACATTCGGGCCATAAGACGACCGGAACATGCTCGGCAGGTGGTGGCCCGATTGCCACTCCGGACTCTCGACGATTCTGGGCTTCTTCCCGGCCCGCCTCCCCATCCAGGGGAAAAGCCATGACCAAAGCAGCCGCCACCGATGGCGCGGCCAGATGATGCCGCCAGCGTATTGCTCCTGGTAGGGCCGGCTCTCGCCGTTCTCCAGCTTTGCCCGGCCCCGGACCGTGAACGGCATGGTGAGGGCACGGCCGTTGATGACCTGGGGCCTAGGACGGGTGGGGCCCGCCTGGGGAATGGGCGAGGTCATGAATTGGATGGAGTCTTTGTGGACGTACTGGACGTGGGCGTCGTAGATGTTCTCCATCGCCGGACGCCAGTTGCAGGGCCAAGTGGTGTTGCTGGAAAGCACGACCGTCCGCGGGTCGAAGAACTCTTCGGGCACGTCTTCCTCGATGGGCGCGGGTTCCCCGTGTCCCATCCATACGAACACGATGCCCTTGAGCACCCGCGTCGGATAGACCGCGGCCCGTGCGTCCGGCTTTCCGGGGATACGGGAGTCGGGGCCCTCGCCCAGCACGGCAACGCATTCGCCGGACTCGTCGAAGGTCCAGCCGTGGTAAGTGCAGGTGATGGTGCCCTTCCACCAGCAGTCGGCCATGTGCAGCATCGAGCCCCGGTGGGGGCACGAGTTATGGAAGGCCACGACGCCGTCCTTACCCCGCCAGAAGATTACGTCGTCGCCCAGCAGCTTCACCAAGGTAGGTTTGCGACCCACCTTCCCCTCGGGGATGCCGGGGTACCAGTACTCCCGCAGGCCCAACTCGGGGATCAGGCCGCGCCGGTCCGCCGGGCTGAGACCATTGCGGCCGTTGTAGCGGGCCGATCCGTTCTGAGATTCCATCGTGACTCCGCCTAGCGCCGGTGGAATTTCACCACGCGGCGGTCGCGGCCCCATTCACCGGGCATCACGAAGTAGAGGTCTTTGCTGGAGTCGGCCCAGACGCCGTGGCAGGAGCGGTGCAGCTCCGAGCCCCACTGGGTGATCAACTCGCCTTCCAGGCTCAGGACGCTGAACAGCCCTCCGTTATGCTCCGGGACGTAGACGGTGTCGTCGGAGTCGACATAGAACAGCGCCGGGCCGATGAGCTTGGTGGGCCAGGTGGCGATGTACTCGCCTTCCTGGCTGAACACCTGCACCCGGTCGTTCTCCCGGTCGGCCACCAGCACCCGCCCGTGGCGGTCGATCCAGACGCCGTGGGGCAGCCGGAACTCGCCAGCGCCGTCGCCGGGGGCGCCCCAGGACTTGATCAGCTCGCCCTGTGGGGTGAACTTGTGGACGCGGGCGTTGGCATAGCCGTCGGCGATGAATATCTGGCCCTCGTCGTTGAAGGCGATGCCGGCGGGCATGTTGAATGGAGGGCCGCCGTGGGTGACGGTCGTGAACGCGGTCGAACTGTAGTCCTCGTGGGCGACGCCAGTGTCGGAGCGCACTCCCTTCTGGCCGATGGTCATCAGGTGGTCGCCTTCCTTCGTGTACTTGTGGACTTCGTGGGTGTTGCGGTCTACTAGCCACACGTGCTCATCTTTGTCGATGATGATGGCGTGAGCGAAGGCGATAAGCCCTTGTCCCCACGACCAGAGAAAATTGCCGTCTTTGTCGAACACGCAGACCGGATGGTCGGGGTCGCGATTGAAGGCGTAAACCCGGTCTTGCGCGTCGCCGTAAACGGCGGCGGTGGGCATGGCCCATCCTTCGGGCAGCTTGGCCCAGTCCGCCTCCATTTCATAGGTGTAATCGCCAGAGCCAACTATGTTCGCCATTGTCGCCTCCTAAAGTCAGGAGCAATTTGGTCCGGATTGGGAGAGCAACCCTTGGTTCCGCGTCTAATACGGTTGGATGCCGGGAGTCTTGACCCGGAAGGAGTATACGGACGTGCCCGGAGTGGTGTAAACGGTTCGGAAATCGTCTCCGCCGAAGGCCAGGTTGCGCGGAATCTCCGGCCCGCGAATGACGCCCATGTGGGAGCCGTCGGGGTCGAACACCCAAATGCCGCCGGAGCCGGTGCAGAACACCCGGCCCGCGGTGTCCACCTTCATCCCGTCGGGAACGCCCGGCTCCGCCGACGCCATGTCGGCGAAGATTCGGTTGTTGCTCAGGGAACCGTCGGCCGCGACATCGAAGGCCCGTATTTTCCGGTGGGGGCACACCTCGCCTCTAGCCTCCTCCTCGAAACAGCCGTCGTCCAGCCGGCTTATGGCCACGTATAGCACCGACTCGTCCGGCGAGAAGGCCAGGCCGTTAGGATACTCGCACTCGTCGGTAGCCACGCTGACCTCCCCGCCAGGGGACAGGCAGAACACACCGGCGAAATCGTACTCCCGCTGCTCGGCGGGCAAGCGCAGGGCCGGGTCGGTGAAGAAGATGCTCCCGTCGGAGCGGCAGACCACGTCGTTGGGCTTGTGCAACCGCTTGCCGTCCCAGCGGTCGGCGATGGTGGTCACCGTGCCGTCGGCGTCCATCGCGGTAATGCAACGGTGGTCAGCGCCCTCGCACATGATGAGGCGGCCCTGCTTGTCGAAGGTGCAGCCGTTGCCCTCGCCCGTACCCTCGCGCGCTACGCTGGCACCGCCGGCCTCGTCCCACCGGTACAACCGGCTTTCGGTGAGAGACACGAAGGTCAGATAGCCGCTAGGGTGCCACAGCGGGCCCTCGGTGTTGCCGGAGACGCTCGCCAGAAGGGTGTGTTCGGAAGACTCCAGAATGTCGTCCAAGCTATCAGGCATAGTATCGCTCCCGTGGCCGATGTGAATGTGGTTGGCGGGATTATACCAGCGCGCGGGGAAGCCCGTCTGTTAGAATGCCGTCAAAGTTCGATTGCGCCCTACCCACCCTGAGATTAGGAAGCTGCTATGAAACCCGGTGATTCCCTCGAGGACATACTCCGAGATTTACGGGCGCAGGCCACCGCCGAGTTTGGGGAGCGCCGCGCGGCCCAGCTTCAAGTATTCTTGGAGCAGACCGCCCGGCAGATTTGGGAAATCGACCAGGTGTCCGTCCATGTGGACCTGGAACCCGGATTTTATCAATAGGCCGCCGAACGATATACCGTTAGCCAATAGGTTGCGAGGACCAGAGATGCCGGAACCGTATGAGTTGACCGTTTCCGAGGCCGCCGGGGAGATTCGCCAAGGGAGGCTGTCGCCGGTCGCGTTAGTCCAGTCGCTGCTGGAACGCATCGACCGTTTCGACGCCGACCTGCGGGCCTGGGTCACCATCGACCGTGAGGAGGTGCTGGAAACGGCCCGCCGCCGGGAGACGGAGGTGGACCGGGGCGACCCGCTGGGGCCCATCCACGGCGTCCCAGCCGGGCTGAAGGACATTTTCTACACCGCCGGGATGCTGACCGCCGCCGGCTCCAGGGTCTATTCCGAGTTCGTCCCGACTTTCGATGCGACATCCGTAGCCAAGATCAGGGGCGCGGGCGGCATCATCCTCGGCAAGGCGGTCACCACCGAGTTCGCCACGTCCGATCCCTCGCCCACCCGGAACCCTTGGAACCGGGAGCACACCCCTGGCGGTTCCAGCAGCGGCTCGTCGGTCGCGGTAGCCGCCCGGATGGTCCCGGCCGCCACCGGATCGCAGACCGGCGGCTCGACCTGCCGTCCCGCCGGATACAACGGGATCGTGGGGCTGAAGCCCACCTACGGGCGCATCAGCCGCTACGGCGTGGTGCCGGTGAGTTGGTCGCTGGACCATGTCGGCATCTTGGTGCGCAGCGTGGCCGACGCGGCCCTGATGCTCGCGGTGATGAGCGGCGAGGACCCCAACGACCCCGGCTCGCTCGACCTGCCCGTACCCGACTTCACTCGCCAAATGGTGCAGCACAACCATCCGCCGCGCATCGGTCTGGTCCGGGAGTATTACTCCGAGACGGCGACCCCGGAGGTGTGGTCCCATACGGAGCGGGTGGCCCAACGGCTGGCCGACGCCGGGGCGGAAGTGGTGGAATTGCCGCTTCCGGACACCTTTGCGTCGTGCCACAGTGCCCAGCGCATCGTGATGCACGTGGAGTGCGCGGCGTTCCACGAGAGGTTTTACCGCCAGCGGGCCGACGACTACGGCGAGCGCATCCGCTCCGCCATCGAAATGGGACTGATAACCCCGGCGTCCAAGTACCTGCAAGCCCAGCGGCTGCGGCGGCAGTTCCGCCGCGACATGGTGGAGATGACGCGGCAAGTGGACGTGGTTATGACCCCGGCCACCGTGTCGCCCGCCCCCAAGGACCTCAATACCACGGGCGACGCCGCCTTCCAAGTACCCTGGACCACCAGCGGCCTGCCCACGGTCGTGGTGCCGAGCGGACTCAGCGAACAGGGTCTGCCGATGGCCGTCCAGTTCGGAGGTCTCCCTTACGAAGAAGGTAAACTCTTGGGCGCGTCCCAGTGGTGCGAGCAGGCGCTGGGCGTGTCCCTGACCCCGCCGGGCTTCGAGTAATTCATCGCAGAGAGCGCAGAGTTATTCCTAAATATTCTCTGCGTTCTCTGCGGTAAAAAATGACCCGCGATTACGACCTAGTGGTTATTGGGGGCGGCTCTGCGGGGTTGACTGCCGTCCGATTTGCCCGCCGGTTGGGGTTGTCGGTAGCCTTGGTGGAGAAAAGGCGTGTCGGCGGTGACTGTACATGGACCGGCTGCGTTCCCAGCAAGGCGCTGCTCAAGGCCGCCAGCGTTGCCCGCCAATCGCGGGACGCCGGGCGTTATGGCCTGCCTGAACGGTCTCTGGAAGTCGACCTCCGTCTCGTTATGTCAAGAGTGAGGTCGGTGATCGACCGCATCTACCAAGCCGAGTCGCCGGAGGCGCTGGGGGCCGAGGGGATCGACGTTTTGATCGGCGCGGCGCGGTTTCCAGGGCCAGGCACAGTCTTGGTCGATGGCCGAGAGTTGACCGCGCGGCGTTTCCTGATTTGCACCGGTGCATCCCCCGCAATTCCGCCGATTCCTGGTCTGGAGGCGGTCGACTTTTTCACCTACGAAACTGTCTGGAGCCTCGACGTTCTGCCCCGAAGGCTTGCGGTGGTTGGCGCGGGGCCCATCGGTTGCGAGCTGGCCCAGGCCTTCAACCGGCTGGGGTCTTCGGTAACTCTGCTGGAAACTGCCGACCGGGTACTTCCACAGGACGAGCCGGAGACCTCAGAAGTCATAGGCCGTGTCTTGGCCGAAGAGGGAATCGACCTGAGAATCGGGTGCGGTGTAAGCGGCGCGGAAAAGGTTGTCGACGGCGTCCGGCTGACACTCGACGGCGGCGGACGGGTCGAAGCCGACGCCGTGCTGCTGGCCGTGGGGCGGCGGGCCAATCTGGAGGGGTTGGGCCTGGATGCGGCCGGTGTGCTCCACGGGCAGAATGGCCTCGTCGTCAACAAGTACCTGCGGACCAGCCAGCGGAATATCTACGCCGCCGGGGACTGCACCGGCGACTACCAGTTCACCCATTACGCCGCTTTTCAAGGGTTCATGGCCGTGCGAAACGCTTTTTTGCCCCTGGGCCAGCGGGCGGTGTTGCGGCACGTCCCTTGGGCGACTTTCACTGACCCGGAAGCCGCCCACGTCGGCCTGACCGAGGCCGAAGCCCGCGAGCGGCACGGCCCCAAGGCCGAAGTCAGCCGCTTCCCGCTGTCGCAAGTCGACCGGGCGTTGACCGACGGCGCGACCGACGGCTTCATCAAGCTGGTACACCGGCACAACGGCCGCCTGTTGGGGGCGACGGTCGTGGCGCCCCACGCCGGCGAGATGATCCAAGAATTCGCCGTGGCCTTGCACGGCCGTCTCAAGCTGGCGGACCTGGCCCGAATCATCCACGTCTACCCCACCTATTCCACAGGAATCCAGCAGTCGGCCACCGATTCGACGGTCGAGAGGATGCTCAACGGGCCGTTCGGCAGAATAACCCGGAAGCTGGCCCGCTGGGAGCGGTGAGACGGCGCAAAAGGGCGCTGCCCGTTTTCGGACAACGCCGCTCTGTTGCCCCGGCTGACGGGGCTGGCTAAAAAATCGCGATGGGGTTTACCGGCGAGCCGGTAGTATTGTGGAGGCGCAGGGGGCCGATGGAAATCATGAACTCCCAACGGTTGCGCTCACGGCAGGCGGTGGCGACCTCTTCCAGGTTGGCGTTGTCCAGGATCCACAGTCCCATCGCCGTGATGCCTACCTGATGGATCGGGCTGGGCACGTTTTCGTACTGCGGCGGGCTAACGTCGTTGCCGGTGTCGGTGCCCAGCATACAGATGCCCCGCTCGTAGAACAGCGGCAGGCAGGATGCCTGGCAGGCCGCCGAACCCGCTTCCCGGGCCACCGCACCCTCCACGTTGCGGCGGTGGAGTTGGCCGGTACGCACCAAGAGTACGTCGCCTTCCTCGACCCGAAAGCCGCACTGCTCCTCGGCGGCCAGAATGTCGTCGATCATCACGCCCTCGCCGCGCTCTATCCAATCGATGCCCTTGATCATGGGCACGTCCACCAATACGGCCCGGGTGATTATGCCCTCCTTGGCCTCTTCGACGGAGCCGAAGGTTGCGCCCATACTGGTGGATACTAGGTGGGCCGGTTTGCCGTTGTAGGTCTTGTTGTTCCAGAAGAAGTGGGCCAGGCTGTCGACGTGGGTCACGGTGTAGCCGTGAAAGATCATGCCGAAGTAATCGGTGGCGGCGGGGAAGGCGCGGTTGCTGACTTTCTGGCCGCTGGCCCAACCTTCGCCGCTCTCCACCATAAAGTGTACCGGCGGCGCGGGTGCGTCCAGCGACGGCTCGAAACTGATGGTGCGGGCCATCGAAATGCGGACGCCATCCTGCACCGTGGCCAGGGCGCGCTTCACCTTGTCAGGGGTGATCAGGTTGGGAGCGCCCAACTCGTCGTCGTCTCCCCAACGGCCCCAGTTGGAGAATTTGTCGAAATAGCTGAGCACTTCCTCTTCGCTTGGAATATTGGCTTGGGGCATACGGATTCCTCCTATGGCCTGATTGAGGTCAAACACCGGGAATTATATTTTGCAACTGCCCGAAACCTTCACCGGGGTTATTGGGGGCGGCGGCTCAGTTCCTGCTCCAACTGGCGGATGCGGGCTTCGGCGGCGATGCGGGCCTCGCGCTCGGCGTCGCGCTGGGCCTCCGCGGCGTCGAGGGC
Organism: Dehalococcoidia bacterium; assembly: GCA_965197575.1. GTDB lineage: Bacteria > Chloroflexota > Dehalococcoidia > Lucifugimonadales > UBA3495 > VXOI01. The sequence goes on along the minus strand of OZ240214.1, from coordinate 1,200,749 downwards.
GTCGAGGGCGTCGTCATGGGTGCGGAGGTAGCTCCGCGATGCCGGGTCATACAAGCGCAGTTGGCCGTGCTCCCAGCACAAGTCCAGGTTCAGCGCGTCGCTGTGCCCCCAATATCGGGTTTCGTCAGTCTGGACGATGATGATAGGTTGGTATTCGCCGTCAACCAGCCGGTCGCCGGCCAAGGGAGCGGGGTAGTAGCCGCCGCCGGTGGAGTCGAAGCGCCAGTATTCGGGTATTCCGTAGGCGGCGTAGCCCTCCCGTTTGGTGGTGTAGTCATTCAGGGCAGTATTCAGCGACGCGACTTCCAGGACGAAATCCGGCGGCTTGCCCTGTTCCTCAATGGCGAAGCCCCGCCGCGCGATGACTGCGGCGACGTCCACGGTGAAGGCCACCAGCAGGTCGGGATACAGCAGCCCCTGCTGGCGGCTGACGCTCCAGCCCACGGGTATATCACCAAAGACCAGGGTGGTGTCCGGTGAGCCGAAATGCCGTATGAGGGCAGTCTGATGGCCGGGACGCTCACGGTAGAGGGAGTTCTGCATATCCGTCCTGCGGGGCCGTTCGGGGAAGTGTGCCGTCGGCGCGGAGGACAGCGGCGCGGTGCGTTTGGTGGTCATAGCGGGCCTCGTGACGGAGGATAGCGATACGCGGACATTATACGCCACCGGCCAGCTTCCCGAGGCATGGCAGAAGGAAGCGGGCTCCGGCTTTCGGCGAACCGTCATTGGACGTCTATCGGCCCTGAGAGGACGGGAACGACCGGAGTATGGAGCGCGGAATTGGATTGCTTCTATTCCCGCATCCCCAACCTTAGACGGGCGGCGCGAGGTGAACGTCCAGGACGCGCTCGCACCAGCGGGCGGCGGCCAGCAGGCGTTCTTCCTGGAACCGCGCCGCGATTAGCTGGACGCCCAAGGGCAGCCCGGACCCGGCCAGCCCCGACGGAATGGTGATAGTGGGCAGCCCGCAGGAAGTCCACGGTCCCTGAAACGCCGTATTGCCGGTGTTGGTCAGGTCCGGCAGAGACGGCGTCGGCGTGGACGGTGTGATCAGCACGTCGGCGCGCTCCGCCAACGCCTGCATGTCGACGATGAATTGCAGCCGCCGCTCCAGCGCACGGGAGTAGGTCGCGGCATCGGTTTCCAGACCGCGTCGCAGCATCTCACGCAGCAGCGGGCGGTAGAGTTCGGCGCGGGCTTCGTACATAGGTTGATGGAACGCGGCCGCCTCGGCGGACATGATGATGCGCTGGTCTTCGTGGGCGGTCTTGAAGCTCTCCGGCAGCGCCAGTTCTTCGACGACGGCCCCGGCGGCGGCGAATTTCTCCAACGCAGCGGTGAGGTTGCCCTGCGTTTCCAGGTCCGCCTGCTCCATGAAGAAGGAGCGAACGAGCCCGATGCGCGGCGCCGTGGGCGAGTCCAAAGCCGCCAGATAGTCGCCGGGCGGAATACGGGCGGCCACCGGGTCGTTGGCGTCGGGGCCAGCCATCACCTGTAACAGCAACGCCGCGTCCTCCACCGAACGGGCCATCCAGCCCACGGTGTCCAGCGACCAGCTAACCGGCACCACGCCGTAGCGGCTGACCCGGCCGTAGCTGGGCTTCAGCCCGACGACACCGTTGTACGAAGCGGGCCGCAGGACGGAGCCGACGGTCTGGGAACCGAGGGCGGCGGGACACATCCCTGCGGCCACCGCGACGGCGGAGCCGCTGCTGGAACCGCCGGGAGTGTGGGCCGGGTTCCAAGGATTCTTGGCCTCCGACGGGTCCAGGCAAGCAAACTCGGTGGTCACCGTCTTACCCATCATTATGGCCCCAGCCTGCTTGAGCAGGGACAACGACGTGGCGTCGTAGGTGGGCACGAAGTCCTGGTAGTGCCTCGACCCGGCGGTGGTGGGAATCCCGGCGGTGTAGAAGATGTCCTTCATGCCGATCGGCACGCCGTGCAATGGCCCGGTCTCGGGCAGCGTATCCAGTTCCCTCTGGCGTTGTTGGGCGTCGGCCAGCACCGTCTCCCGATCCAGGTAGAACCACGCTTGAAGGCTTGGCTCCAAGGCGTCCCAACGCGCCAGCAGCGACTCGACGACGTCTACGGCGGTCAACCCCCGGCCGCGGACTTGCCTGGCAATCTCGCTGGCGGTCAATTCGTATGGTTCGGCCATAGGACCTCCTAAGTTTAGGCGCGCCGGGATATGACGATGGGCGGCGTGGTTAAACCGGCGGCCGCCTGGTATGCCAGTCGGTGGACTGTTCGTAGGCGTGTGCTACGCGGAACAGGGTGGCCTCGTCGAAGGGCTTGCCGATGATCTGCAAGCCCACCGGCAGCAACTCCGGGGTGAACCCGCAGTTGATGGACAGCGCCGGGACGCCCGCCAGATTGGCTGGCGCGGTGAACGACCGGCGCCCTCCCAGCATCCGGAGGAACTCTTCCTTGTCTCCCATGCCTGCCGACTCCGGCAACGGCGACGCGGGGATGGACGACGTAGGCATCACAAGTACGTCCACCCGCTCCAGGGCTTCGAGAATCTGGCTGCGGAGCAGGTGCCTCAGCCGCTGCGCCTTGAGTTGGGCTTGGGCCGGCAGTATGCTCCCGGCCAGCAGCCTCACCTGGAGGTTGAAGTCATAGTCCTTCAGGCGTTCCCGGATGCCCTGGTGATGTACGGCGGCCGCGTCGGCGTAGGTGACGGCTGTGGAGATAGCCGCCGACTGCTCCGTCAGCGGGAGGGAGACCTCTTCGACCACCGCCCCCAGCTCGCCCAGTTGGGTGATGGCCTGCTCCACGCTGCCGCGCACGTTCGGGTCCAGGGCATCGGTGTGGACGCGCTCCGTGATCACTCCGACTCGAAGTCCCTCTATCCCGTCGTCGATCCCGGCCAAGTAATCGGGCACGGGAACATCCCAGGTATAGGGGTCGTTGAAGTCCTGCCCAGCAATCGCGCCGAGGGTGACGGCGCAGTCGGCGACGGTGCGGGAGATGGGGCCGACGGCATCCATCGACCAGCTTGCCCCCAACACACCGTGGCGGCTCACCCGGCCCCAAGTGGGCCGGATACCCACCAACCCGCAGAAGGAAGCCGGGCCGCGGATGGAACCCCCGGTATCCTCGCCCAAGGAAGTGGCGCACAGGAAGGCGGCGGTGGCGGCCCCGGAGCCGCTGCTGGAGGTGCCGGGATTGCGGGTCAGGTCCCAAGGGTTACGGGGGCGGCCGTAGGGGTGGTGGAAAGCGTCGCCCATGGCGTATTCGCTCATGTTGAGCTTTCCCAACAGCACCGACCCGGCCTGCTTCAGGTTCTTGATGACGGTCGCATCCTCGCCGGGCACGAAGTCCTTGAGGATCGACGACCCTCCGGTGGTGAGGATACCCTGGGTGAAGAGCTGGTCTTTCACTGCAATCGGTATCCCGTGCATCGGGCCACGGTAGTTGCCGGCGGCAATCTCAGCCTCGGCTGCCCTGGCGTCGGCCAGAGCCTGCCCGGCAGTGACCGTTATGTAGGAATTGAGCTTGGGGTCGACTTCCTGGATACGCTCCAGATAAGCCTCGGCGGCCTCCACCGGCGACAATTCCCCGGACCGGAAAAGTCCGGCCAACTCGGTGGCGCTCAAGAAGGGTATCCCGCTCTTGTCCATCCGGTACTCCTTGGTGAAACTTGGGCTAGACTGGCGGTGGATTGCGCCATTTTGCCCCATCATGCACATCCTGTCTATCTTGGTTAACCGCAGAGTACGCAGAGAGCGCGGAGAAATGCGGGAAAACCGGAGAATCTCTGTGTTCTCTGCGCTCTCTGTGTGAAAATGGTGTAATCGGCATAAGTCACAGAGGGGTTCACGCATGAAGGAAATCGCCGGAATCGTCCTGGCCGCCGGGCTGGGCCAGCGCATGAAATCACGTCTCCCGAAGCCGCTGCACAAGCTGTGCGGGAAGGAGTTGGTGCGGTACCCCATAGACTTGCTCCGCGAGTGCGGGGTCGAGCGGGTGTTGGTGGTGGTCTCTCCGGCCAACCGCGACGCGCTGCATGAGGCGCTGGGCGACACTGTCGAGTACGTCGTGCAGCCTGAGCCTCGCGGCACCGGTCACGCCGTGGCCTGTTGCGCCGAGGCGGTGGGAAGCACCGCCAGCCATGTGGTCGTGATTGGCGGCGACACCCCGCTGGTGGAGATGGAATCCCTATCGCGGCTGTTGGAAAACCGGGAAGGACGCCGGATGGGGCTGTTGACCGGCCACGACCCTGCGCTCCACGATCTTGGCCGCATCGTGCGGCGGGACGGCAAGGTCGAGGGGGTCGTCGAGGCGGCCGACGCGGCGGCTGCGGGCGTCGACGAATACGCCGAGCTGAACGCCGGTGTCTATTGCTTCGAGGGGCCCTGGCTCTGGGAATCGATTGGCAAAATTGCCGCCGGGCTTGCGGGAGAGCATTACCTGACCGACCTGGCGGCCATCGCCGCGCACGAGGCCGCCAACGTCGAGACGGTCCCGGCGGGAGACCCGACTGAATTGTTGGGCGTGAACGACCGCGTGCAGTTGGCGAGGGCGGAAGCAGTGCAGCAACAGCGTCTCCGTGAGCATTGGATGATGAGGGGCGTTACCATGACCGACCCGCCGTCGGTGTTCATCGACGCCGATGCCGCCATCGGCATGGACACGGTCATTCTACCCAACACGATGGTCTTGGGACGGACAACCGTCGGCGAGGACTGCGAGATCGGGCCGGGGTCGGTGGTGCGGGACTGCTCGATAGGCGACGGCTGCCGGGTGACGGCCTCGGTGCTGGAGGAATCGGTGATGGAGAGCGGCTCCGACATTGGGCCGTACAGCCATCTGCGGCCAGGGGCCTACATCGAGACCGGGGTGCATATCGGCAACTTCGTCGAGGTCAAGGAGAGCCGCCTAGCTAGCGGCGTCGCAATGGGGCACTTCGGCTATGTCGGGGACGCCTCCATCGGGGCCAGGGTCAACGTGGGAGCGGGAATGGTGACCTGCAACTACGACGGAAAGGACAAACACCGCACGGTGATCGAGGAGGACGCATTCATCGGTTGCGATACCATGCTGGTCGCGCCGGTTACGGTTGGCGCAGGGTCGATTACCGGAGCGGGAGCGGTGGTCACCCGCAACGTCCCACCGGCTAGACTCGCGGTTGGAATCCCTGCTACTATTAAGCGCGAGCTAAAATAGACGGTGACCTTCCGGTAATGGTGGAATCCCCAAGGGAAGTGTGGATTACCGGAGTCAATGAGGCTTGGATACAGACAGCTTATCCCCCGGCCTGGTCTTCCTGGCCTTTCTGGTGGCATTCTCCGGCCTGAGTTTGCTGCAAAACTCGGCAATGCACTCCAGCGTGCCGGATCGCGACGCCCGGACGCCCCTCTTCCTCCGCCCAATCACGCTCTACTGGCTCAAGGTCGCCTGCCTTTTCGCCGTCGCGCTTTCGGGGTTGGCGCTGGTGCGGGCCGTGGCGACCTCGGAATGGTGGGCCATCTCCTTGATGGCGGCGGGCCTGCTGGCGGCGCTGTTTTTGCTCGACCGGGCCGTTGCCGCCTATACCGGGCGAAGGTCCCAATCGGGTTGGCCTGCGGCTCGCGCGCCCGGCCTCTCCGGGACCGCGACCAACGGCGACGGCTCGCATCCTGCGGACGGGTCCAGCGGCCTGGTTCCCTCAGTCCCGGAAACGCCCGCCATCACCGAGGAGGAGCTGACCAGCCTGGACCAGCGGGACCGGGCGATGCTTCGTTCGATCATTCGCTTGGACGTGACTACGGTCCGGGAAGTGATGGTGCCCCGGCTGGACATGGTCGCCGTGGAAGCCGACACTCCGCTGTCCGAGGTGGTCGAAACCATCGTGGGTCGGGGGCACAGCCGTCTGCCGGTCTACGAAGAGACTATCGACAAGATTCTGGGCATCGTTTACGCCCGCGACGTCCTAGCGGCGCTGGCTTGGCCCGAGCCGGGAAACACCCTGCGAAACCTGGCCCGCCCAGCGTTCATCGTCCCGGAAACGAAGCGGGTCGACGAGCTTCTTGAAGAGTTCCAAGAACGTCACATCCAGATTGCCGTGGTCGTTGACGAGTACGGCGGCACCGATGGCCTGGTGACCATGGAGGACGTGCTGGAGGAGATCGTCGGCGAGATCGAGGACGAATTCTCCCGGAACCGGGAGGCTCACGTCATCTGGCAGACTGACGGCACGGTGCTGGTGGACGCCGGCGTGACCACCGACCAGATCGCTGAGATTTTCGGGGCCGGGATCGACAGCGATGACTTTGATACCGTCGGCGGATTCGTCTACCACAGCCTCGGCAGAGTACCGCAAGCCGGAGACAGCGTAGAGACCGACGAGCTGCACATCGAAGTGGCGTCCATCTTGGGCCGCCGTTTGCGACGCCTCCGCATCCGCCGCGTAGACCCCACTCTGGCCTCGACCAAGGGCTAGCTCCGGCAGGTCTAATCCTCGAGGACTACAGGGACGCCGCAATCTCAGTAGGGGAGAACCTGAGGTTACTCGTGGCGGATGCGTGGGCCGTTCGCGGGGATTGGGTGCGCCTCCGGCGTAGTGAATCCCACCGGAAACCGGGATCAGAAGACCCGCTAGTTGAGGAGAAAACCCTGCCGTGGAAATCACGCGCCGTTGTAATAGAACCGAAACAACAGCCCTAAATAACAGACAGTTATATCCGGTCTCGGTTCGACTTCCCCTCAACCACCCCGATCACGGACTAAGCCGGGTCTATCGAGTCCGCGGCGTGTTCAAGGCCCCGGGGCTGATGGGCTCGTTCAGGTAAATGTCCCCGTTGCGAATCTTGATGTTGAATCCGCAAGTAGGGTTCACGCAGACCCAAGCCTTGTAATGGACCGCAGCGCCCTGACCGCCGTAGTCCGAAAGCGGGACAAGATACCCGATGTCGCACTTTAGGCATTTCGTATCGGTTTCGCCCACGAATTCCTCCTCCCTGGCTGCTGGTGAGACGAGTATATCACCGGCATTTCCGTGACAACAACAAATATGCTTGCGTATACTACTGGTTTTGTTGTCTTTTCAGCTAACATAACGAAGAATCCGTCATCGCCTCAACCGAATCCAACGTGCGCCCATCGCCTTCGGCAGCGGCCGGCAACGAGGGACGCCGGTATCTACTCCAGGAAGTCCTTGAGCTTCCGGGATCTGGTCGGGTGACGCAGCTTTCGTAGCGCTTTGGCTTCGATTTGACGAATTCTCTCACGGGTCACCCCGAACTCCCGTCCGACCTCCTCCAGTGTGCGGCTACGACCGTCCTCAAGACCGAAACGCAGTTGAAGCACCCGCGCTTCCCGCTCGGTCAGGGTGTGCAACACCTCGTTGACCTGCTCCTTGAGCAGTTGGAACGAGGCTGCGTCGGCGGGCGCGGGAGCGTTGCGGTCCTCGATGAAGTCGCCCAGGTGCGAGTCTTCTTCCTCGCCGATGGGCGTTTCCAGCGACACCGGCTCTTGGGAGATTTTCAGGATTTCCTCCACCTTTTCCGGCCCGATCTCCATGGCCAGGCCGATTTCCTCGGGCGTCGGCTCGCGGCCATATTCCTGGAGCAGCCGACGGTGTTGCCGCATCAGCTTGTTGATAGTCTCGACCATGTGCACCGGGATGCGTATGGTCCGGGCCTGGTCGGCGATGGCCCGGGTGATGGCCTGGCGGATCCACCAAGTAGCGTAGGTGCTGAACTTGTAGCCCTTCCGGTAGTCGAACTTCTCCACGGCGCGGATCAGCCCGATGTTGCCCTCCTGGATCATGTCCAGCAGGGCCATGCCTCGGCCGATGTACTTCTTGGCCACGCTCACGACGAGCCTCAGATTGGCCTCGGTCAGATGCGATGTCGAGCGGCTGCTTTCCGCCTCCATCTTGTTGAAATACTGCCGGAAGAGGGAATCGGTGCGCCGCAACCGGTCCAGCGTCTCCGGCTGCTCCAGCATGGCGGGTATCCGGTCCAGGGTGCAGTCTTGCAGGACGTCAACCGCTTCGGGCGGCAGTACCCAAGAACTGAGCGAGAGGTCTATCACCTTGCGGTAAACGTCCTCCTGCGGCTCGTCCAACTCCTCGACCAAAGCCGCCAGCAAGTCCAGAGACACCTCGGCGTCAATAGCCGCCCGCAACTCGGCGTTGCTGGTGATCTGTGAAAGTTTGGGATTGGCGGGCAGCAACTCCAGCTGTTGGCCCAAGCCCAGAATCAGCGGGGTGGAAGCCACCATGCGGTCCAACAGGGCGCGGGTGATTTCCCACGAGCTCGGGGCGCTGCCCGTAGCCTGGGTCAACTCGGTCTTGAGCGCTTGCAGGTGCTTGCCGCCTTCGATCTTCCGGGCCAGGCTTCTCTCGTCGGCGGAGGTGAGCAGCCGCACCCGGCCGATTTCCCGCAAATACATGCGGACCGGGTCGTCCAGCACTTCGACGGTCTCGGTTTCCGGCTCCCGCTCCGTGTCCTCGCTATCCGCCTCTGCGGTAGTGTCGTCGGTAGCCTCGGGCGTGGCCTCGGTATCGGAGGTCTCCCACTGCTCCTCGTCGGGACGGACGGCGAGGCTGGGCGGGCGGTGGCCGGCCTCCCCCCCTTCGTCCGACTCATCGGTACTGCCGGCGTCGACCTTGCGGAAGATGTCTATGATCGGGTCCCGCTCCTCGGTGTCCTCGGTCTGCGGGTCGAGGAAGTCTTCCGGGGTCAATTCTCGGGTGCTGTCTCTGCGGCTAACCATACGTTCTCCTCGGATCGTTCGCCTGGGTAGGTGCCCGGTCTCCGCCCACTATGAGCGGATGGGGGTCTTGCGATTGATTTCGTTGAATCTTATGCGTTGATTAAGCTCCAGCGTGTCTTGGTAGTCGTCAGCTTCCAGGTCCGGAGGCGATTCGGAGAACCGTATTTCCTCCTCGGCCTTGAGCCGGCGCAGGTCTCGTTCTTCCAGACGTGCCATAACCTCGGAAAAGGCGCGATGCCGCTTGACCAGGTCGAGCGGCGGCAGCGTCTTCTGCTCCAACGCCTCCAAATGGTCCAGGACCTCTGGCTCCACGCGATCTCTCAAAGAGGCCGTCCCTCTGGCGGGGCCATCTTCCGGCCCCGCTTCCAGGTAGCGGGAGACGATCTCCCGGTTTTCGTGGCGCACGAAAACCTCCGGTCGAAGCCCAACGGCCTTCTCGCCCAGGTCCTGGTAGCGGAGCAACAGCGCCAGGCAATACTCCTCCACCGGATCGTGGTCCAGCTTGGCGAAGGGCGAGGCTGCCGCCGGCGCCTGCGCTGGCTGCCGCGCGCCAGTCCGTCGGGCCGTGGCCGGACGCGCCACGCTGGCCCGGAGCGTTTCCATCGAAACGTTCAGCCGGTCGGCCAAGAGCTGAAAGTAGTGGTCCTGCTGGGCCGCGTCGTTTACGGCGGCAATTAACGGGAATACAGCCTCCACGACTTGGGTTTTCCCCTGCGGGGTCGAAGCGTCCAGATGGCTGGACAGCGCCGTCACCACGTATTCTATGAGCGGCCTGGCTTCATCCAGCAGCCGGCTCCATTCGGCGGGAGAGCGGCGGATCACTTCGTCCGGGTCCTGACCTTCGGGCATGGCCGCTATTCTGATTTCGGGAACATCCGCCCGTTGCAACAGCGTCGTCCCGCGGGCCCGTCCGGCGACTCGGCTCTGATAGATGTTCCAGGAAGACTCCAGGCTCCGCAGCGTGGCCTGCTGACCGGCCGAGTCTTGGTCCAACGCCATCGTTACCCGGGTGGTCAAGCGCCGGATGGCGTCCACCTGCGGCCCGGTAAGAGCGGTGCCCATCGAGGCCACCACATTCTTGAAGCCAGCCTGATGGGCTGCGATGGCGTCCATGTAGCCTTCGACGATGACTGCTCCGTTGTTTCTTATGTCGCCCCGCGCTCGGTCCAAGGCGTACAGGATGCGGCTCTTGTCGAACACTTCCCCTTGGGGCGAGTTCAGGTACTTGGGCTCGGAGCCGTCCAGAGACCGCCCGCCAAACCCGGCCAGCCGCCCCTCGGCGTCCCGGATAGGGAACATCAACCGCCCGCGAAACAAATCGTGGTGGAAGCCGTCGTCCCCAGTGCGGAGCACCCCGGCATCGGCCAACTGTCGGGCGGAATAGCCCTCTCGCGTCAAATGATTGCGAAGCGACTCTCCGTCGGACGGGCTCAACCCCACCTCGAAGGCGTCCGACGCCTGCCGGTCGAGGCCCCGGCGCTCCAGATAGGCCCGGGCCTCCGCGCCTTGCGTGGAAGCCAAGAGACGCTGGAAGTACGCCTTGGCGCTCTCGTTTATCGGGTAGGCCGACGGGTCCGGCGCCGGGTTGTCGCGGCGGTCGGGCAGAGTTACGCCGGTCTGGCGGGCCAGTTGCCGAAGCGCCTCTCCGAACTCCAGGTTCTCGGCGCGCATCACGAAGGATATTGCGTCGCCGCCGGTGGCGCACGCGCCAAAACAGCGCCAGGACTGCCGCTCTGGGAATACGTGGAATGACGGGGTGCGCTCTTGGTGGAACGGGCAGTTTGCCTTGTAGCTGCGCCCGGACCGCTGCAACTGCGTCCTTTGGGAAACGACCTCCAGGATGTCCAACCGGGCCTTCACGTCATCGACGACAGTCACAAGATCACCCCGCCGCCCGGTATCAGGCAGTGACGAACGCTTGCAATGAAATCAAATAGAGCCGTAGTACAGCACCCAGTGTTTAATCGTTTATCGGAATGACACCATAACCCAAGCTAGTATATCAAGCCCCACCAATATCCGCAAGAATTGGTTTCGCAGGGAAATGGCGCCTTATATCGCTGGTCAAAGGAGTTACGGGACGACGTGCCGGTCACGTCCGGCTCTATCTCTCTCCCGCGGGGGCCGCCCCCGCCTTGGCCCTCTCTCGCTGGGAGAGGGTTTTGGGTGAGGGTGGATGGGGCGTTTCCCGGCTAGACGAAGCGCGGGGCCAACTGCTGTCGTTGGCTCAGCAACAGCTCCAGGTGGTCGGTTACGGCAGCGTCCAGCCGGACCGACGCCATCTTTTCCAGGTCGCCGCCGAAGTCCCGGTCCCAGGCCAGCGTCCTCGTGCCGCGGGCGCGCATACTCCGCATCAGTCCGGGGTTATAGCTGTCGTTGGCCGGGTCGTACCAGTGGGCTTGCACCATCGGGCTGAAGCAGCGGGAGCGGATGGGGAAGGGGTGCCGGCGCGACCAGATGTAGCCCCGGCTGATGCGCGGCTCGATCTTCCGAAGCTCCCAAAGAGAAATCGGGTTGAAGCTGGCGACCAATGTGCCAGCCCAGCGGGCGTGCCTTCGCACCACCTCGGCGACCCGGTGGGCAATCAGGCGCATCCCCTTGATGACTGCCTTCATTTCCACGTTGATGAGGAAATTGGGCGGCAGCGACTCGAAAACTTCGTCCAAGGTTGGCGCCTTTTCCCCCCGGAACTGCGGGCCGAACCACGAACCGACGTCCAGCGCGCGCATCTCATCCAGGGTGGCGTGGTTGACCAGGCCCTTGCCATTGCTGGCTCGGTGGAGCTTCCAGTCGTGGAATACGACAAGCTGGTCGTCGGCAGTCAGGCGGACGTCGAGCTCGATCCCGTCGGCGCCTAACTCGTAAGCGCTGCGGAAGGCTTTGATGGTGTTTTCGGGCGCGTTGGCGCCGTCACCGCGATGGGCGATGATGAGGGGGAAGGGCAACGACCCGGCCATGATGTCCCACGAGGACAGCCGGGGCTCCCCCCAACGGTCCCGGACTATTCCCGATTTGGCGGAGAGAAGAGGCGGCATACATCGGAACTCTAGGCAGAATCGACTCAAAATACCTAGCGTGCCGATGTCTGTCAAGCCCGGCATTCGACGCAACGGGAGACGAGCTACGGCGTGACGGGGGCCGGAGGCGGCTGGGTCAGGGGCTGGCGCACCAGGGGCGTCAGCACGATCGCCGGGAGGACCAACACCAGCCCGGCCGCAGCATTCAGCGAGATTGACCAGTGCAGCGCGAACAGCGAGGCTATCGCGCCGATCTCCAACGCTCCGATAGGGTTCGCTACGCCGATGCACATACTGAGCAGGCCCATCATCCGCCCCCGCATCTCCTCCGGCGCGGCCAGGAGGGTGATGGAGGTCTGCATGGTGGAAAATCCGGACTGGCCGAGACCGCTCAACACCAGCAGGGTGAAGGTGAGCACGTACCAGGGCGACCAAGCGTAGGCGACGGCCATGACCAGCACGATCACCGAGCCGAAGGTGTAGAACCGGCCGTGGAACCTGACGTTCCGCGCCAGAGAAATCATCCCCGCCCCGGCCAGGTTCCCGAACCCGTCGGCCGCGACCAGCAGCCCAACCAACACCACGCCCACACCCAAGTGGTCTTTCCCGAGGGCAGGGATAAACTGCTGCACCGGGAAGGCCAGCGCGTTCATCACGAAGGTGATGTACAGGAGCCCCAGCATCATCGGGCTGCTCCAGGTGTAGCGCACCGCGCTCCCGAGGCTCCGCAGCATCGGCTCCATTGCCGTCCTGACCGTCGATTCGGGGATGCGCAGGAAGGCCATAAGCAGCCAGTTGAACAGGTGGACCGCGATAACGAAGGAATAGGCGCCGGAGAAACCCGTCCGGTCCAGCAAAATGCCCGCCACCACCGGCCCCAGCATCTTGCCCGCGTTCTGGCTGATCACGTCCAGCGACACCGCGTTTACGAGGCGGCGGCGGCCTACGATGTCCATGATCGCCGTCCGCCGCGAGGGGTCCTCGATAGCCTTGGTCAAGCCATAAATGAAGACCGCGCCGAACACGTGCCAGGGCTGGAGCAGGCTGATGTCGTAGGACATATACGCTAATAGCGCCGCGCCGGTGGCAATGTTCATGCCCTGGGCCGCCAGGAGCACGTTGCGGCGGCTGAAACGGTCGGCAATGTAACCGGCGAAGGGAGAAACGAACGGGCGGACGATGTTGTTGAAGACGACCATCAGGCCCAGTTGGAAGTAGCCGTCCGTCACTTGCAGAATAAGCCAGACGAGCACCAGCAGCTCGAACCTGCGGCCAAACTCGGCCAGACTTCCCACGTACCAAATGAGACGGAAGTCGGCGTTGCCCATCACCGCCGCCGCCGTTTCCTTGAATGTGTCGAAGGAGTGTCTCATTGGGAGCACTCATTCTAACCGAATCGTTAACCCGGCTGTAACATTTGGCGACGCCTCGCCCCTGCTTCTTGCCGACCCATAGCGGAAAGGGTATATTCTGCTGGGCCACCCTCGGATAATGAGGCAGGCCGGAGTCGTGAATGGCGCGAATAATCAACTGGCCCGCCAGAATGAGAGAGTTGGCTGACTTCGTTGGCCTCGACGAGACGGAGTTGGCCCGGATCCAAGCCACGCGCGACCTCGTGCTCGACCGGGGCGAGGAGATAACGGCGGCAGTCTACGACCATTTCCTGGAATTCCCGGAGTCGCGCCGTTTCTTCGCCGACGAGAACGATCAGGTCAACGAGGAGCGGCTGACCCGCCGCAAGCACAGCCTGTTGCGGTGGCTGCGCGGCTCAATCGACTTCAGGATCGACGACGACTATCCCATCCGCATCCTGGCCACGGGCATCGTCCACAGCCACCCGCCGACGCACCGCGCCCATCTCGGGTCCACGCCCAGCAGGTTTATGATCGGCACGATGTCCTACATTCATTCGGTGGTGGCCGAGGCGCTGCTTGCCGGGATGGACGACCCACGCGAGGCGGCCTTGGCGGTCATTGCGTGGAACAAGATGCTGATGGTCCAACTGGACATCATGCTGGCGGGGTACCTGGTCGAGGTGCCCAACGAACCCACCGACGGAGGGCCGATGCTCTCCGAGGACGGCCGGGAGATCGAGTAGGACCAGGTCAGGAGAAAAACGATGAGCAAAGTATTGGTGATTCAAGGCGCGGGCATGAATATGCGGGGCAAGTCGCAGGTCGAAATCTTCGGCCCCGCGACCCTCGATGAGATGAATGAGCAGATCCTCGGATACGCCGAGGGACTCGGCATTGACGTGGAGCTATTCCACTCCAACGTCGAGGGTGAGGTGGTCAACGCCCTATACGACGCCCACGACCGGGGCTTTGACGCCTGCCTGATCAATCCGGGGGGCTACACCGCTGGGACCGGCCTCCTGCGCAGCGCCATCACTCAGGTTGGCTTCCCGGTGATCGAGGTTCACGTTTCCAACCCCACGGCCCGCGGCACCGTGTCGCAGGTGCTTCCGGTGTCCAAGGGCGCGGTCTACGGCTTCGGCATCTACGGCTACCGCATGGCCTTGGAAGCCGTCAAACAGATGGGCGGCTAACGTCCTGCAACGCAAAGGGCAAACGGGCCGCGCGTCCTGAGCGCCCCAACCTTGGGCCGTGGGCCGTTTGCCCGGCCACCGCCATCATGCTTGCGACACCCGTCCCGCCCCCTGGCTGGGGTGGCGGGAACCAACAAAGGGATTACTCGCAGCGGAGGCAGCGAGGCTCCGTGAACACCTTTTCGTGGATGTCCGGGTTGGTGATGAGGTAGTCCACAATCACCCGGACGGCCTTGTCTTGGCTGGCCAGCTTGTACTTCTCCGTGGCCGAACGAATGAAGGCCATCTGGTCGGGGTTCATTTCGATCTCGTAAGCCTCTTTGGGACCTGCCATCTTGTTCGCTCCATCAATTATTCACGACTTTTGCCGCATTCGAGCCAGCCTTATTCAGGCCAGCCGCAATCAGGATAGTACATGCCGGACAGCCGCGCAATGAGAGCTTGGCTCAAGGGCCCGTCCGGCCTGTTCGCTTCGGCGATTGCTACCGTTGCGCTGGTGTGGGCGATGGCCTGCCAGTCCGGGGGCCAACCCACGAGTCCGGCCCAGTCGAATTCGCCATCGATTTCCATACAAGCGCCGGTATCAGATCGCCCGCCGGCCACAGAAACCCCGACCGCGCCCGCGACGACGCTCCCGACGTTGCCCCCGTCGTCTCCCAATGAAGAAGCTCTCAAGCCGACCACCGGGGACGGTGACGCTGTCGAGTCGATCCGGGAGACCGCCTTCCTCTACTGGGAGGTCTTCAACAGCTACGAGGCCGAGCGGGTGTTGGCGTTCCTGGAGCCCGGCTACCGGGCAACGGAGGAGGACCTGATCCGCCGCGACATCGGGCTGATGAAGCTGTTCGGCGTGAAGCTGGGAGTGTCGGAAGAATCGGCTCCGGCGTTGATGGAGTCCGGCGAATGGGAGATGTACCTGGGTATGGACACCCCCACCGGGACCAAGCGCATCCGCATGAACTTCGCCCCGAACGGAGACGGTTGGTGGATCACCTTTTCCGACGAGGTGGACTAGCGGGCTAACCGCAGGCGTCGGTCACCGCCTGAGAGATGGCCGCCAGCCGGGGCGTGTTGGTCGTCTCGGCTCGGAAGCCGTTGGTTATGTAAGCCACGGCCAGGCCGTTGTCCGGGTTGGCCCAGCCCACGGAGGTCCCCGACCCGGCGTGGCCGAAGGTCCGAAGGTCGAGACTGTCGGGCGCGCCGCTGCGGGGGTCGCCCAGCGACATGCCCAAGCAGCGGACGACCTGCCGCTCCAGCGTGTGGTCCATCCCCTCGGCTTGGGGCGTCGTCACGTGCTCGATGGTGCCGGGGGAGAGTATGTCCACGCCGTCCAGCGAGCCGCCGCCGGCCATCATGGCGTAGAACCGGGCCAGTCCCCGCGCCGAGGCGATGCCTCCGCCGGCCGGCTGCACCGACTGGTGGACCTCGGGCCGGTTGTAGGTGGTCACTTGGTAGGGGCGGTCGCAGTCCTCCATCGCGTAGAGCTTGGAGACGCGGCCCAGCATGGATTGGGGCAGGCCGACGTACACGTCGTCGATCCCCAGCGGGCCGGTAATCTCCTCCCGGAGGAAGCGGTCGATAGGGCGGCCGTCGATCCGGCGCACCAACTCGCCGATGACCCAGCCGAAGTTGCGCGGATGGTAGGCGATGACCCGGCCCGGCGGGTAGTCGGGGCGCAGTCCCTCCATCGCTGCCACCACAGCGTCCCAATCGCCCCACTTTTCCCAAGTCAGTTGGCTCGGCGTATCGGGGAAACCGCCTTGATGCGTCAGCACCTGCCGCACCGTGACCTGCTCTTTCCCGTTCCGGGCGAACCCCGGCCAGTGGGCCGCCACCGGATCGTCCCAATCCAGAAGGCCACGCTGCCATAGGATGTACAGGCAGCAGGCGGTCAGGGGTTTGGTGGAGGAGTAGAGCACGAACATGGTGCCGTCGTCGACCGGGCTGCCCGCCTCCCGGTCGGCCTTGCCTCCCCGGAGGTCCAGCGCCAGCCTGCCGAAACGGTACACCGCCAGAGCCGCGCCGGGATGTATGCCCTCTTCGATCTGTTGGTAGAACAATTCCGCGACCCGCTCCAGTCCTCGCGGGTCCATTCTGACGTCGTTGGCCACGACCACCATGCAAGCGCTCCTTACGCGACCGTCCTTAAGCGACCATCAGGGACGCCTCGCCCAGTCCATCTATCGATATAGTAGCCGAATCCCCCGCCTTCAACCACTTGGGCGGGACGATGCTGCCGGTGATTACGACCATCCCCGCCGATAGGGATATGCCGCGGGCCGCCAGCGTGTTGGCCAGCCAGGCCAGCGGTTCCAGCGGGTGGCCCATTACGTCGGAGCCCATACCCTCGCCGACCAGCTCCCCGTTGATGGTCATGGAGCCGCGGCACCCGGCCAGGTGGATGCCGCGCCAGTCGGTAACCGGCTCGCCCAGCACCACACCGGCGTTCAGGATGTTGGAGGCGATGGTGGTGAGAAGCTGCATCTCCCGCTCTTGGCCCTCGGTGCGCCGGTTGTCCACCACCTCGAAGGCGGTCATCACGGCGTCCACAACCTCGGAAACTCCGTCCCGGTCGTAGGGCGCGCCGGAGGCCGGCAGGTCCGCGCCAAGCCGGGCGGCCACCTCGCACTCGATTCCGACCTGCAAGTAGTCGGACGAGTCCAGGCTGGCCGGGGAAAGACGAATGTTGTTGGCAAGGATTACCCCGGCGCAGGGTTCACTCAGGCCGGTGGCCTGCTGCACGGCCGTCGTGGTGTAGGCAATCTTGTAGCCGGCCACGGGGCCATAGGCCGCAGCCAGCGCCGCTTGGTACTCGCGCTGCACGTCGTAGGCTTCGGCGATGCCGACGGGCAGGGTGTCCGAATCCAGCAGGTACTTCTGCTTGCCGTGGAATTGCCCCAGCAGGGTCCGGGCCGCCCGGTCGATTCTATTCGTGTCGGTCATGGCTTCCTTGATGCGATGGATGTTTGTGGGCCCAACGGCAGCGCGAAGCCCAAAGACCGACGCTGCCGACGTTGCATTATAACAACCCTCGACATCTTCGCGCAGACTGCCAATTAAACTACTTCCAAGCTAGACAGTCCAACTTCGTTGCAGATAATATCTCACTTAAATCCCCCAACATAAGAGAGTCTGCCGAAGATGAATCACGGTGACACCGCCTGGGTCCTATTGTCCGCCGCTTTGGTGCTGCTGATGACGCCGGGGCTGGCGTTGTTTTACGGCGGCCTGGCCCGCAGCAAGAACGCCGCCGCCACCATCATGCACAGCTTGATGAGCATGGGTGTCGTCGGCGTGGTGTGGGTGCTCTGGGGTTATTCCCTGGCCTTCGGTCCCGACGTCGGAAAGCTGATCGGAGATTTCTCCTTTGTCGGACTCAACAACGTCAGCGCGGCTACCGCCGGACCCTACGCCGACAACATCCCCCACCAGGCGTTCATGATATTCCAAGGGATGTTCGCCATCATCGCCGTCGCGCTGATAACGGGCGGGTTTGCCGAGAGGATGAAGTTCAGTTCCTACGTGCTGTTCTCGGTGCTTTGGGTGAGCATCGTATACGTTCCAGTGGCGCATTGGGTCTGGGGCGGCGGCTGGATAGACGAGCTTGGCGCACTCGACTTTGCCGGCGGAAACGTGGTCCACATCAACACCGGAGTGGCCGCCCTCGCGGCGGCGATGCTTCTCGGCAGGCGCATCGGCTTCGGCTCCGAGCCTATGGAGCCGCACAACATACCGATGGTCGTCACCGGCGCCGGTCTCCTGTGGTTCGGCTGGTTCGGGTTCAACGCCGGCTCGGCCTTGGCAGTGGACGCAACCGCGGTCAATGCCTTCGTGGTTACAAGCGTTTCCGCCGCCGCCGGGGTCCTCGGCTGGACCGCCGCGTCCTGGATTCTGAACAGCAAACCCTCGGTTATAGGAGCGGCCTCCGGCGCGGTGGGCGGACTCGTCGGGATCACCCCCGCCGCGGGGTTCGTCGGCCCGATGCCCGCCATAATCATCGGGTTGGTGGCCGGTGTCCTGTGCTTTCTAGCCGTAGAGTTGCTGATCAGGATAAAGCTGGACGATTCGCTTTCCGTTTGGGGAGTCCACGGAATCGGCGGCACCTGGGGCGCTCTGGCCACCGGCCTGTTCGTAGGCGTGGGCTTCGGCGGAATCGAAGCCTTCACTGACGTTTCGCGGGCCGAGCAGATCTTGCGCCAAGTCATCTCCATCGCGGCCACCGGTTTGTGGTCCTTCCTGGCCACGGCCGCCATACTCTTGGCCCTCAAGTTTACCGTCGGTCTCCGGGTTTCGGACCGCGACGAGATTGCCGGGCTGGACACCGCCGAACACGGCGAGACCGCCTACCGGCTATGAGTTGTCGGTGTAGGGCTGAAGCTCGATCTCGTGGAGGGCGGGGACCACTTCCTGGCCCAGCAGCTCTACCGAACGCATAACGTCCTTGTGCGGGATGTTGCCGTCGCTGCCGATCAGGATCATGTAGCCGGGGTTCAACTCTTCGATGGTCTCGGAGAGCTTCTTGATCACGGTGTCGGGGCTGCCGACGATGATGGCCTTGACTTCCTGCAAGCCCTCGTAGCCCAAGGCCGGACCTCCAGCGCCGCCAATGCGCCGGGACGCGAGTTGGCTGGCCGTGCGCGACTGGTAGCCGGGCGGGTCCACGTGCTCCAACGGCCCGCGCATCCGGTGCTGACCGGCCCAAAGGAAGCCGCGACCCAACTCCTGGGCCTTCTCGTCGGTGTCGGCCACCAGGGCCCGCACCTGGTAGCCGAAATGCTCCGGGCCGGGGGTGAAGCCGACCTCAGCGGCGGTGTCGATGTAGACCTGTTTCAGTTCCTTGGTCAGGCTGATGATCGCGCCCAGGTTCATGTAAGCGTACTCGTGCCGAGCCGCCCAGACCACGCTTTCCGGGCTGCTGCCGCCGGGGAACCATACCGGCGGATGGGGCTTCTGCACCGGCAGCACCCAGGGGTTGACGACGCGGTGGTGGTAGTAGCGGCCCTCGAAGCGGAAGGGGCCGGGCTCGGTCCAGCACTTGATGATCAGGTCGTGGGCCTCTTCGAACCGGTCACGGTTTTCCGTGGGGTCGATGCCCGCCTGTAGCGTCTCGACCGCGCCGCCGCGAACGAACCCGGAGATGAGCCGCCCGTTGGAATAGCAGTCCAGCATGGCCAGCTCTTCGGCCATGCGCACCGGGTCGTTGATGGGAATGATGTTGCCCAGGATGGCGATCCTGGCCCGGCTGGTGATCCGGCTGATGACGGCGGCGTCCAGGTTGGCCGAAGGCTTCATGTTCCAGTAGGACGAGTGGTGCTCGTTGGTCATAATGCCGTCGAGACCCGCCTCATCGGCCATGGCGTACTGCTCGTGGTACTGGTTATAGAGGTGATGCGCCTTTTCCGGGTCGAAGTAGGTGTTCGGGAAGTCGAGACGCCCGGAGTTATACTGGCTGATGTCCTCTTCGTTGATGTGGGTGTAGGGCTGCTGAGAGTGGAAGAAGACTTCAACTTTATCTTTCATCGGTCCCTCGCTGTCGCACTGGATAGCCCCAAGTATAGCACTGCATCTATGGCCGCAGCGGCCGTTTGGAATTCATACGGCTCTTTCCCGCGGTCAGGAAATCTCGATCCCAACGGGACAGTGGTCGGAGCCCATGACCTCGGGCAGGATGAAGGCGTTTTCCAGCCGCCCGGCAAACCCGTCGTCCACGAAGAAGTAGTCGATGCGCCACCCGACGTTCCGGTCCCTGGCGCGGGAGACTTGGTCCCAATAGGAATAGTTGCCCGGTTCCTGATTGAAGACGCGGAAGGTGTCCACGTAGCCGCGCTCCAAGAACTTGTCCAGCCAGGCGCGTTCTTCAGGCAGGAACCCGGAAATCTTGGAGTTTTCCTTGGGCCGGGCCAGGTCGATTTCCTTGTGGGCGGTGTTGAGGTCGCCGCAGACCACCACGTTGCGTCCCTCGGCCCGCAGGGCGTCGGTCCGCTCCAGGAAGGTGTCGTAGAAGTCCATCTTGAAGCGCAGGCGCTCCTCCGAGCGCTGTCCGTTGGGGAAATAGATGCCGAACAGCACGAAGTCCCCGTAGTCGGCGACAATGGTGCGCCCTTCGCTGTCGAACCGCTCCACGCCCAGGCCATAGTCAACCGACTTCGGCTCCTCCCGCGTGTAGAGGGCCACGCCGCTGTAACCCTTGCGTTCCTGCGGAGAGAAGTACGCCGAGTAACCCGCCGCCGACGTCAGCGCCTTCGACAACTGGCTGATATTGGCCTTGGTCTCCTGGATGCAGAGGATGTCCGGGCCGTCGGAGGCCAGCCATTCGAGAAAGCCCTTCTTCTGTGCCGCCCGGATGCCGTTTACATTCCACGAGACCAGCCGCATATCAACACCGCCTTTCGGACTAAACGCGGAGAGCGCCGGGATTTCCTGAATCAGCCCGCGCCGCATCTTTGGCGTTTATTATAGCAACGACGCGACTTTCTTTTGGAGGCTTCGGTGATGGTAAAAACGGGCGAGCGGCACCTGGAAAGCCTGCGGGACGGGCGCAACGTATTCCTCGACGGGGAGCTAATCACCGACGTGGTGGACCATCCGGCCTACCGCAACGCCGTGCGGTCGGCGGCGGCGCTTTACGACTTCCAGGCCGCTCCCGAGAACCTGGAGCTTATGACCTTCGAGTCGCCGACCAGCGGGGAGCGGGTCAACCGCTGCTGGCAACTCCCCCAATCGTATGAGGAGTTGGTGACGCGCCGCCGTGCCCTGGAAGCGTGGGCCGAGCGCACCTGCGGGTTCATGGGCCGCTCGCCGGACCACGTGGCCTCGTCGCTGGCCGGGATGATGATGCGGCTGGACCTGTTCCGGGAGCACGGCGAGGAGCGGGCGCGGGCCTTCTCCGACTATTTCAGCTACGCCCGGGACAACGACCTGTTCGTTACCTACGTCATCACCAACCCGCAGGGCAACCGGGCCGCCGGGCCCGGAGGGCAGGAGGACGAGTTCCTGGCGGCAGGGATCTGCGACGAGGACTCGGCGGGCGTCACCATCAAGGGGGCCAAGATGCTGGGCACCAGTTGCATCATGGCCAACGAGGTGCTGGTCACGACCATCCAGCCCCTGCGTCCGGGGGACGAAAAACACGCCTTCTCGGTGGCGGTCCCGATGGGGGCAGCGGGCGTAAAGATACTCTCCCGCAAATCATATGAGGCGTCGGCGGCCAGCGAGTTCGACAATCCGCTGGCCTACCGCTTCGACGAGAACGACGCCATCATCTACTTCGACGAGGTAAAGGTGCCTTGGGAGAGGGTGTTCGTCTACCGGGACGTCAAGCTCTGCTGGGGCCAGTTCCACGAGGCCCCCACCCATGTGTTCCACAACTACCAGGCCCAGATACGCCTGATGGTCAAGCTGCGGTTTCTCATCGGACTGGCCCGGAAGATTGCCGAAGCAACCAACGTGATTGCCTTCCCGCAGGTGGTGGAGACCCTGGGCAAGCTGGCCGCGCAGGCCGGGGTCATCGAGGGGATGGTGAACGGGATGGAAGCGGCCGGGCGGTACGTCGGCCCCTACTACGTGCCTGGCCGCCACCTCTTGTACGCCTCCCAAGTGACCGCTCAAGAACTCTATCCGCAGGTCATTCACACCCTGCGGGAGCTGGCGGGCGGCGGCGTCATCATGCTGCCGGCCTCGTCAGCCGATTTCGGCAACCCGGAACTGGCCGGGTACATCGAGAAAGTGCAACGCTCACCCGTGGCCGACGCCCCGGAGCGGGTGAAGCTGTTCAAGCTGGCCTGGGACGCCATCGGGTCCGAGTTCGGCTCGCGCCACACCCAGTATGAGATGTTCTACGCCGGGGCCGGATACGCGGTCAGGAACAATTCCTACCGCACCTACGATTGGGGCCGGGCCACCGGGCTGGTGGAGAATCTACTGGACGGCTACGGCTTGCCCGGATAGCCCGTGCTACGCTCCGGGGCCTTGATCGAACTGGACCAGAATCCCGTCGGGGTCATAGACGAAGAACGTGCGCATCTCCCCCTGTTCGCCTGTGAAATCGGCCAGCCTCCCCGCCAGCGGGACCCCCTTGGCCGCCAGTTCTTCCGCGTAGGCCCGAACGTCGTCCACCGCGAAGGAAATGTGACTGATGCCGATTTGGTCCAGCTTTATGGGCTCGCCATCCACCTGGCTTCCGGGGTGGGAGGTCAACACCAAGAACGGCTGGGCCGTCTCCGGGTCATCGAACCAAACGTTGGCCACGGTGCGCGACTCCCGCGGCCGCTGGTACATCTCGGCCGACTCTGCGCCGGGCCGCCGCGCCATTTCCTGGGTGGTGTGCAACCGGACCGTCAGCCCCAGCAGGTCGCGGTAGAAACGCAGGGAGCGGTCGAGATCGGCCACGCAGACCGCGATGTGCGAAACGCCTTTTGCTCTCATCAGAGTGCCTCCTCGCGATTGCTATTATCATAGGGATACGCGGGTCGACACGAAATCCCCGGATAAGCGCGAATCAGATAACTCGAACCAATGGAGTGATGCCATGAGTTCCGACGCAAGCCAACTGCCCCTGCCCCTGGAGGGAATCAGGGTGTTGGACGCCACCCACATCGTCGCCGGGCCGTTCTGCTCCCTGATCCTGGCCGACATGGGCGCAGAGGTGATCAAGATCGAGCGGCCCCGCACCGGCGACATCGCCCGGGGCAGGCAGCCGATGGTCTCGGACGCCGACGGCAACCGCATAAGCTCCCGCTTCCTGGGCGTCAACCGGAACAAGAAGAGCGTCAGCATCGATCTCCGCAACCCCCGCTGTAAGCAGGCGTTCGAGGAGTTGGTGCGCGTCTCCGACGTGCTGGTCGATAACTGGGGTTCGGGCGCGTTCCGCCGTTTGGGACTGGGCTACGACCGGCTCAGCGAAATTAACCCCGGCCTTATCTACGCCAGCATCACGGGGTACGGCGACAGTCCGGGTCTCAGCGGACCCTATTCCAATTGGCCGGCCAACAACCTGGCGATTCAAGCCATGGCCGGTTGGATGGAGCTGACCGGAGAGCCTGACGGCCCTCCCCAGAGCGTGGGCGACAACATCGGCGACTCTATCCCCGGACTGTGGACGGCCCTGGGCATCGTGCTGGCGCTGGAGACCCGACGCAAGAGCGGCCGGGGCCAATACGTCGACATGGCCATGTACGAGTGCATGGTGTCCCACATCGAAAGCAACATGAACCACTACCAGGCCATCGGCGCCGGGCCAGGGCGGTCCAGGGAGCGGCTGGCCACCGCGGGCCTGACCTTCAAGACCAAGGACGGTTATGTCGTCCTGGCCGGGGCCCGATCCGCAGAGCGGATGCGGACGCTGTGGCAGCTCTTGGGCCGCGACGATCTGGCCCAGGACGAGCGTTTCTTGGGTCAGGGGATGGAGGGCGAATTCTACCATACCCAGGTCATACCGGCCATCGAGGAATGGTCCGTCCACAAGACCAAGCTGGAAGTGGCCGAGACACTGGTGGACATCGGTTTCTCCATGGGGATGGCCCAGACTATCGAAGAGTTGGCCAATTGCCCGCAGTTGGAGGGCCGCCGGATGTTCGTCGAGACCGGCGACACCCTGGGCGGCACGTTCAAGTCGCCCCGCACGCCCGTCCGGCTCACCGGCTGCCAAGAATCCCCGGCCGAAACCCCGCCCACGCTGGGGCAACACAACCGGGAGATTCTCTGCGGCATCGGCGGGCTGACGCCGGAGGAGTTGGAGTTGTTGGAAGCCGAAGGCGCCGTCTAGGCGACCCTCGGAGCGGTCGTTCCCTCGGGAGCAGCCTCCTGTTCCTCGGGCGGCGCGATGGGACGGCGCACCAGAGAAGAGAAGGGGATTAGCGTCACAAATAAGACCAGTCCCAGGCCGGTGCTCATCCCGACGGCCACGTTGGCGGCCACCCACTCGGCCACTTGCCCCACTACCAACCCACCGACGGCGGCCACCCCGATGCACTGCCCCAACACCCCCAAGGACGTCCCCCGCATGTCGGGCGTCGCCGCAATCATAATGATGGTGCTTTGCATGGTGCCGAATCCGGCGCTGCCGATGCCGGCGCAGAGCAGCAGGATGAACGACAAGGGGTACCAGGGAGAGAAGGCGAACAGCACCAGGCTGACCAATTGCACGAACAGACCCGCGCAGAAGATGCGCCCATGATACATGCTTCCGCTGAGGGTTCCGATGCCGATCGCCGCGACGAAGGTGCCGATGGACTGGGAAGCGATCAGCAGCCCGGTCAGCCCCTCCCCGACTCCCAGATGGTCGCGGGCCACCACCGGGAACAGCGATTCCACGCTGAACGCCAGGGCGTTCATAATCATGGTGAAGCCCAGCACGCTGCGGATAATCCGGTTTCCCCAGGCGTAACGTATGCCCGAGACCGCCGTGGACCAGAAGTTGAAGGGTCCGGAGGAGCGAGCCGGTATTCTGGCCCTCACCAAGACGGTGAATACCAACGCCAGTCCGTACAGCACAGTCAGCAGGATGAACGCGGTCGTGTACCCGGAGAATTCGACGATGAATCCGGCGGAAAAGGGGCCGATAAACCGGCCGATGGTCACAGTGATGGTCTCCAGCGACATGGCGCTGACGATCTGCCGCCCACCCACCAGTTCGTAGATGAAGGAGCGGCGGGACGGGAACTCCAGCACGTACAGCCAGCCCAACAGCAGGGAACCGGCGAACATGTGCCACGGTTGCACTTTCCCGGTGGCAACCAAAACCGCAAGCGTTACGATAACGGCCCAGATGAAAGTGCGCGCCGTAACCATCAATAGCCAGCGGTTGGCGCGGTCGGCGAACATGCCCGACAGCAGGGCCATCAGGAGCATGGGGGTCCAGCGGAAGACGAAAAGCAGCGCGACCTGGAAGGGCGAGTCGGTCAACTTGAGGACCAGAAGCCCCATAGCCACAGCTTCCATCCAGCGCCCCGAGTTGTCCAGTCCCCCAGCGGCCCACAAAAAGCGAAAGTCCCGGTTGCTTAAAACAGCCGTGAAGGAACCGGACTCCCGCTGCGCCGAGCCTACGGAGGACATGAGCTACCAGCGTCTTATAACAAGAAGGGCCTTGTCAACAAACAGGGCCACTTCATTTGCCCGGATACCCGGTACCGTCGTCTAGCTGCCCTTGCCCTCCAGCACGGCGGGGCACCAACTAGTAGTCAGTCACGTTTGAAATGGCAGGATGATTTTCACGGGTGACCGTCAGCTCCACTCGTACTTCCCTGAGCCTACTTTCTAAGCAACTGTCATTTCTGGCATGACTGACTACTAGTCCTCGGCCTCCGCAAGCACCTGTACAACCGGGTCACCGATTTTGACGAAGCTCTCAGACTCGTCGAGATCTTGCCACCTGGCATCGTCGCTCTGCTTCAGTGACTCATGCCTAGTAACCCGGTTTGTCGGCATCAGTGATCTAGCAAAGACGCCCAGTGTACTACCTTCAACGTTAATCCGTTTTGACTGCGTACTTGCGACCGCCAGCCTTTCTTCCACTTGGGTAATACGCACACGAGTCTTGGCGAGAACGACCGACCCCAGAATCTCCCGAGTATCAGGGTCTCTTATATCTTCTCCCTTGTCGCTGATGACATCGAATTCCATCCCCATGATCACTCCTGCGGCAGTCCCCACATTAAGCGCAATTTCATGGAGGTTAAGAACTCGTGCGACTTTTCCTCTTATCGGATAACTTATATTGTCACCTTGTCGCAGGAAATCACTTGAACGCTTGGTGTGAATTGTAAACTGGCATTTGGTTTGGTAAGGGAGGCATCCATAGCCGGTAGTTAGCTTCTTAGCGGTCCAGAAAGAGGCCCAGCTATGGTGGATACGGATACCTTCCTCACGGTGCTCTATGTGATGGCAGATGATTTTTGCAAATGCCGCTCCCAGCCCCAACCCACCCCCGGCCCCAAGGCTTCCCTGACCAGGAGCGAGGTGGTCACCCCGGTCATCTTCAGTCAGTGGGCGCGCTTCCGCAGTGAACGGGACTTCTACCGTTATGCCGCCAGCCGCTTGAGGCCGGCTTTCCCCACACTACCCCGCCGGAGTCAGTTCAACCGGCTGACCCGGCGCCACTACGGGACCCTGGCGGCTTTCTCCCGCTACCTGGTGGACTTGCTGCAAGGATAGCGTTGCGTCTACGAAGCCCTGGACAGTTCCGGCGCGCCCGCCGGGTCCGCCAAACGCCGGGGCACTGGCTGGCTGGCCGGGCAGGCTAACATTGGCTGGAGCAACCGCCTGGGCTGGTATGAAGGCTTCCACCTGCTGCTTGCGGTCAATCCCCAGGGGGTCATCACCGGCTTCAGCTTTGCCCCAGCCAGCGTCAAGGACCAGACAATGGCCGAGGATCTCTTCACCTTCCGGCATACCCCCCATCCCAGGCGGCCCACTTTGGGGGAGCCTGCCCGGGGCTGGTACGTGGTGGACAAAGGCTTTGAGGGCCAGGCGGTGGGACAGCGGTGGCGAGACTGCTACGGAGCCCGGGTAATCTGTCCGCCCAGGCGCGACAGCAGGAATCCCTGGCCCAAAGCATTGCGCCGGTGGCTGGCTGGGATACGCCAGATGGTGGAGACCGTCTTCGACAAACTCCACCATACCTTCGCCCTGGACCGGGAGCGCCCGCACCAACTGGAGGGCTTTCAAACCAGGTTGGCGGCCAGGGTCGCCTTGCATAATTTCTGTATCTGGTTGAACCGGCAACTGGGCCGTCCCTCGCTGGCTTTTGTTGACTTGCTGGGTTGGTAACATCACCTATGTCACACCAAGCGTTTAGGTCTCGCGTGAAGAGCGACTGTTAAGCAGCTCTTCTACATTCGTTCGGGACAATATCCCGCCAACCTTCGAGCGCATCGTCCGCCATTGCAATCTGCTCTTTTACCGATGCGTCAATCCGGGCTAATGCCAATCCGTTGCCTTCACTGGAGCCGGATTCTTGTGCGGCTTGTAAAGTTTCCGATACTCTGGAAAGACTTTCGTACAGAGAGACGAGACGTCGAAACTCCGGTCGTGCTCGTTGCCTGACAATTTCCTGCCCCACCTTGATAGCCGACTGACGCCCGAACCAGAATGAACCACCAAGTCCTGCCACCAGCACAAAGAATTGTAGCAGGATGCCTTCTAAACCAAAGCCAAGGTGAAATGCGCAGAAGCATGGGGTAGAGTTGTGAAGGCGTCAGGTTAGTTTGTCCTGGAGTCAGAGAGGGGTTGGTAATGGGTGTGAGGGAGATAGGGCAGTTCCTCGAACAATGGCGGATGGACGCCAAGGATTTGCACAGGCGAATGATTCTGGCGCCCACGCCCCGGGAGCGGGAAAGATGGCACGCCCTCCTGCTGCTGGCCCAAGGCTGGACCGCCTCGGCCACGGCGGAGGCTCTGGGACGGGACCCCCACACCATCGGCCGGTGGGCCGCCACCTTTGGCGGGGGCGGTCCAGGACCGTTGCAAAGTTACCGTTGTGATGCCTGTCATTCTGAATGATGTGAAGAAGCCCATTCTCAGCACAGAGGCCCTTCGTTTCGCTCAGCGTGACAAGAAGGGACTTTGCCATCTGTCCTGACTCCCACAGAAGTTATGCACTACACCACAGACCCCATAGCTGTGACCCTGCTGTAATGTTGCCATGGAGCGGAAAGGCATATAGCGATCCCTCCCGACGGCCGTCTCATCGCGCTGCAAATTCCTCCCGGCATCGACCAAGGCCAGAGCATCAGCATAGCGTACCGCGGCAACACCTACTCCTTCCCGATCCAAGTGTCGCCCGACCCGATGTACCGGCGTGAAGGCAACGACCTGCATTGCGAAGTCCCCCTTTCCCCCGCTGACAGGGGTAGGTAACGGCTGCTACGAAGGCGCGTGATGGGTGATCTCCAGGTTGGGCTTGGGTTCCGGCCAGGGTTCGGGCAGCAGCCAGACGCGGCTCCAGAGGCGTCCTTTGAGCAGCAACCGCCTGAGCCAGTCGATGCCGTGGCGGATCACGCTGACGGTACGCGCCGGACGGCTCCGAGGGTCCCGGTGATTGGAAGCCAGCGTCTTGGGCGGCGTCCGCAGATTGCCTGGGGCGATCCTGCGGTCCTGGGCGTCTTCCACCCTGGTGCCGTAGGCCAGGTCCAGCAGCGTCGCCACCGGCAGCACCAGCCAGTGCCGGGAGATGCGTGCCGGGTCGGTGCGCCGGGTCTTGTCCCACTTCCAGCCCAGGCTCTTGATGGCCTTGAAGCCCAGTTCGATCCAGAAGCGCAAGGCGTACCAACTGACGCCGACTTCCTTTGGAGGCAGGTCGGTGAGGATGACCCAGGGTTCCTCCTGTTCGACGTACCAGACCACCATGAGGGTGCAGCGGCGTTTGGCCTTGGGGGTGCTGAAGGCGGTGCCCTGGCCGACCCAGGCGGTGTCGGGACGGGAAAGGAAACGCAGGGCGGGCAATCGTTTGCCGCCGTCGGCGCAGAAGGTGATGTTCTTCCGGTAGCGCATACAGGGGCGCCAGCCCTGGGCGCGTATCTGCTGCCACAGCTTGGGGCTGGATATGCCCCGGTCGCAGAGGACGATCACGGACATTTCATGGGGAACGGCTGGCGCCAGTTGCTTAAGCAGTTCCACGGTGGGGTCCATCCAGGAGCCGCGTTGGGTGGCGGGGTGAATGCGCCAGGCCACGGGGATGGCGCAACTGCGGTAGAGGACGCTGATGACGATGGCAGTGGTCTGATCGCCCTTGAGAGTGGGGTCGATGGCCAGGGCCAGTCTACCGGAGCGCCACCAGGCGAGGACCCAGCGGAGCAGGGGCGCGAAGCAGAGAGTTACGTCCAGTTG
This sequence comes from Dehalococcoidia bacterium, assembly GCA_965197575.1. Classification (GTDB taxonomy): domain Bacteria; phylum Chloroflexota; class Dehalococcoidia; order Lucifugimonadales; family UBA3495; genus VXOI01. The sequence continues at coordinate 1,171,655 of OZ240214.1, read as the reverse complement.
GGTTTGGCAGGGGCTAGTCCGGTCGCTGCCGTCGTAGAGCCACTCTCTGAGGTACTGGCGGAGGTTGTTCCAGCTGCCCCAGGGCGAGAGGGCGGAGGCGACGGCGTTCTGACAGGCGCTGCCGGCGAGGATGGCCCCGCAGACCCACAGGACCAGACCGGTCAACTGTGGCTGAGAGAGGTGAGGTAAATGCGTTTCAATAGTTTGCTGAATCTGATAGGTTTCTCTGGGAAGGCGCATAGGGAACCTCCGGCGTCCGGTTGCGTAGCTAACACCAGAATGCCGGAAACCCCGGCGCCTTCCCAAGGTTTGTTCCGGGCCAATTTCAGCCGTTACCTACCCCTGTCAGCCCTTTCCCTCGAGGAGAGCAAATCCGGAACCACCCGGCAGATACAGACACCCTGGGGCCCTGCAGACCTGAAGGTTCCCCAAAATTGCCCCGAAGAAGCACGATACCGGCTCCAGGGGTATGGCGTCCCCATCATAAATGGAGCGGGGCAAAGAGGCGACCTGCACGCCGTCATCAAGCACGTCAAGCCGGCGCAGTCAGCCCTCGGCAAATTTGCGAGCACGCTGGCATCAGTCGTGTTCCTAGTATTGAGTCAAAGTTGAAGTGTCAGGATAGAGGCGGCGCATCTTGGCTCTGGCGTCCTGGGTGGTGAAACGCCAGTTGATGGGGGTTCCGGCCTCGTTGCGCTCTGCCTCGCAGGCGCTGACGTTCCTTTCCAGGGCATCCTCATCGGGGTTCCGTCTCTTGAGGCAGGCCCGGGCCAGTACGCTGAACTCTATCTCCGCCATGTTCAGCCAGCTGCCGTGCTTGGGAGTGTGATGGAACTCCAGACGCTTGGCGATGCGGCGGGCCTCGGCCGCCGGAAAGGTCTCGTAGAGGGACGCCATTCGATGCGTGTTCAAGTTGTCGAGCACCAGCCGGACCACCGGGACATCGGGGTAGGCCTCGTCCACCAGCCACCGCATCTGATGGGCGAAGTCCCGCATGGTGCGTTGCTTCGTTATGGCCACGTGGCGCCAACCCGCCCGGGGCTCGCAGGTCAGGAAAAGGTTGCGCGGCCCGCCCGCAGGCACTCGTAGTCCTCACGCCCCGGCCGCCCAGGCTTTGCCGGCAGCGGCTCCCTGATATCGGCCAGCAACTGAGTGGAGGTCTCGTCGAAGCAGACCACCGGCCTTTCGGGATCATAAGGCTCGGCGTAGAGGTCCAGCACGTCCTCCATGGCCGCCACATACTCACTGCTCACCTTCGGGATGCACCATTGCTGCTTCCGCCACGGCTTGAGCGCGTTTTTTTCAGCCGCAGCCGCACCGTCTCGTGGGACAAGGACTCCACCAGTCCCAGTTCCACCGCTTTGCCCGCCAGCAGGCGCAGCGTCCCATGGCGTGACCCTCCGGAGCCATGCAGGCCAGGGCTATCAGGTGGGCCTCGCCACGGTCGTCCAGCTTCCGGTAGCGGTTGACCTGGTTGCGGTGCCGCAGCGCCTCATCCAGTCCCTCTTCGGCGTACCGCCGCTTGGCGCGGAACACGGTCCGCTCCGAGATGTCCAGGGCTGCGGCCACTTGAGAGGCGGTCCAGCCCTCATCCGTTTTCACCAGGATGCGCGCCCGGGCGATTGCCTGGGCGGAACTTCTGCCGGCCCTGATCATCTGCCGGAGCCGCCCCTTCTCCCGGGTGCTCAGCCGGACGCCATACTTCTCCTGAACCATGGATGCAACACCTCACACAATTCAATTCACTACCCGACAGTAGCATCTCGGCTCACCTCATGGAACATCTGACAATGCGGGTTTGACCGAACACTAGTACCATTTCAATTTAATTCTATTGGATATATATGTTTGAGCTTACTGCGAGCGTCCTGGGTGGAGAACCGCCAGTCTATGCTGGCGGCCTCGTTGCGCTGGCGTTCGAGCGCCGCGACCTCCCGTCTCAGCAACGCTTCATCGCCGACCCGGCGGTTCAGACACTGTCTGCTGAAGACGCTCAACTCGATTTCAGCCATGTTCAGCCAGCTTCCGTGATTGGGTGTGTGGTGCAGCTCCAGGCGTTTGGCTATGCGGCGCGCCTCGGGCGGTGCAAACAATTCGTAGAGCGAACCCAGCTTGTGGGTGTTGAGATTGTCCGGCACCAGCCTGATCACAGTGGCGTCAGGATATGCTTCGTCCACCAGCCACTTCATCTGTTCAGCGAAGTCCACGGCAGTGCGGCGCCCGGTCACCTCGACGTGCCTCCACCCGCCCTTCGGTTCACAGAACATGAACAGGTTCCGGGTCCCGTTTCGCTGGTACCCGGTGTCATAGCGCTCCACCCGTCCGGGGACGGCCTTGACAGGAGGCCGCACATCCTCGAGCAACTGCTTGGAGGACTCGTCAAAACACACCACCGGACGCTCCCGGTCGTATTCTTGGTGGTAGAGGTCCAGCACGTCCTCCATCCGGGCCACGAACTCCCCGCTCAGCTTGGGGATGCACCATTCCTTCTTCTTCCACGGCTTGAGTTCGTTTTTTTGAGGATCTGGCGCACCGTCTCCAGGGAGATGCTCCCGGCCAACTCCAACTCCACTACCTTGTCCGCCAGCAAATGGAGCGTCCAGTTTACATGTCCTTCGGGTGGACTGCTGCACGCGATGGCAACCAAGTGCGCTTCCTGCTTGCCGTCCAACTTGCGCTCCCGGCCCGGCCTTGGCCGGTCATTGACGGCGGCCTCAAGCCCTTCCTCGACGAACCGCTTCCGCACTCTGGCAACGGTGGCGGCGTTGATCCAAAGCACCCCGGCTATCTCACGGTCCCGAAGTCCTTCATCTGCCTGGAGCAACGCCAGCGCCCGCTTGACCGTACGGACTGACGTCTTGCCCCGGCGGGAAACCTCATTGAGACGGGAGCGTTCGGATTCACTCAGATTGACTTTATACTTGATGGCAGCCATGTCTGGATACTCCCCCACAGAAAGATCATACCCCAGTATGACTGCCTTCTCATGTTCTTACAAATCTATCTGGAACCGGTACTAGTAGTCAGTCAACTTGGTTTTAGGATTTGTTAAATAAGGGGGCCAAATAGGTTGCCCTGTCTGGCAGGAAGAGTCGATGGCGGAGGTGGCGGTGATGGTAAGGGACAAGCACGCGGTGCGGCTGACGCCGGAACAACGGGAAGAACTCCGGCGTCTGATCCGGGTTGGGAAAAGCACGGCGCGGGTGAGCGCCAGGGTGCGGATTCTGCTAAAGAGCGACGACGGTTGGCCGGCGCCCCGGGTGGCTGAAGGGCTGGATGTGGCGCTGAGCACGGTGTACCGGGTCAAGCAGCGCTTCAGCGAGGATGGGTTGGCTGGGGTCCTGAAGGACCGTCCCCAAGCCCACCGGCCCCGCAAGCTGGACGACCGGGGCGAAGCCCGCCTGACCGCCCTGGCCTGCCGCCCGGCCCCGGAAGGCCATGACCACTGGACGCTGCGCCTTTTGGCTGGCAAGGTGGTGGAGTTGGGGCTGGCGGCTTCCATGTCCCACGAGGGGGTGCGAAAGCGTCTTAAAAAAACGCGCTCAAGCCGTGGCGGAAGCAGGAGCGGCGCATCCCCCAGGTGAGCGCCGGGTTTGTGGCCCACATGGAGGACGTCCTGGACCTGTACGCCGAACCCTATGACCCCCAGCGGCCGGTGGTCTGCTTTGACGAGACCTCCACCCAGTTGTTGGCCGAGCCCCGGCCCTCGCTGCCGCCCCGGCCGGGACTGCTGCGGCGGGAGGACTACGAGTACCGGCGGGAGGGAACCCGCAACCTGTTCCTGGCCTGCGAGCCCTTGGCCGGCTGGCGGCAGGTGGAGGTCACCGGACGGCGCACCATGCAGGACTTCGCCACCGGATGCGCTGGCTGGCGGACGAGGCCTACCCGGAAGCCCAGGTGGTGCGAGTGGTCTTGGACAATCTGAACACCCACCGCGCGGCGTCGCTGTACGAGACTTTCCCGGCAGCTGAGGCCCGGAGGATGGCCCGGCGGCTGGAGTTCCACTACACCCCCAAGCACGGCAGTTGGTTGAACATGGCGGAAATCGAGTTCAGCGTACTGTCCCGCTGTTGCCTCAGCCAGCGGCTCCCCAGCGAGGAGGCCCTGCGGCGGGAGGTCCAAGCCCTGGTCACGGAGCGAAACGCCGCCCAGGCCGCCATCAACTGGCGGTTCAATACCCAGGACGCCCGAACCAAACTTCACCGTCTTTACCCTTCCGATTTCTCGGTTGACTGACTACTAGGCCCGCATGGAGGAAGGATAATGCCTCCCTCTCGTAATCCATTTCTCATCCGCACCGCTGAGCAATCCGAGTCTTCAGAGTCTGATGACCAATTCATGAACCTCTTCGGTTTGGCGGTCTTGGATATCCTGCCCGAAGATGGAAGCTGGAACCGGCTCATGCAGATTGAATCGGCGCCAGGCGGCGGGAAATCGACACTATTACGGCTGTTTACACCGCGGGTTCTCACCAGCGTTGCGAATGCACGGCACGACATCGAACTTGCTCAATTGGCCGGGAAATTGGCCCGTATAGGTGCAATAGAAGACCAAGAAGTACAACTTCTGGGGGTACTCGTAAACTGCAAAGAGGACTACAACCGGCTTGCGTACCTCCGCATCAATGAGGCCGAGGTAAAACAGCTCTTTTGGGTCCTGTTGCACTCCCGTCTTGCGCTACTCACCATACGCGCCGTGTTGCAACTGAAACAGTACAGGTACCGATATGACGTAGATGTTATATGCCTCGAGCCGAAGCCGGATGAAGTCACGCGCCGACCAGACGCCCGCATCATATCCGGCGGGGAGTTGTTCGAACGCGCTCGCGATGCGGAGCAATTGATCATCGACTCCCTCAACAGCATAGTCCCACGCCCGGCAGCCCTAGATGCGGGTCCAAGCGTCGATGACTTCTTCCAACTCTTGAACACTCATCGCTTGATGATTGACGGCCGCCAAGCTACTAAGCACACCCTGGTGATGTTCGATGACGCTCACTTACTGGATAGCTGGCAAAGAGATCTGTTGCTGCAGGAACTGGAAAGACACGATCAGACTGCTTTCGCCAGTTGGGTTGCGATGCGACTGCGCGGCCTTGAACCTCCGGCGGTCATCTCGGAAGAAGCGCGTCCCAACCGCGAAGGCTTCGACCCAATAAGGCTAGACAACTCGTCCAAGTTCAATTTCGAACCATGGTTCCTAGACGTGGGTGATCGGCGCGCACGGCGTGCTGAACGCGAGGTTTCATCATTTGAGGGCTGCCTCTCTGACTCATTAGATTCCGAATTCGGTGGTCAAAAATTAACTGAAGTCGTAAAGTCCGAGCGGGAACTTAGGTACGCTCTGGCGGAGCCATATGGCCAACTCTATAGTGAATGGTTGACCTATTGGGAAGCTGACATTTCTGAATTGGCGTTGCCCGAACGGGCAGCTCGATGGGCCCAACTCCAAGTCTTGATGCAGCGTCGCATTCAAAACAGGCAAGGGGAATTCACCTTTGCGCCCCTTCCCATCTCCCTTATTGAGAATGCTGGTTCCGGCACTTGGGAAATTGCCAAAATATTCATGTCAGATCGTAACCAGTTGCCTTATTTTTTCGGAGCCAAACTTGTGGCCCATTTGGCTTCTTCCAACGTGGACCAGTTTCTCTCGCTGTCAGCGGCACTATTCGACCTGCTGTTGAATTCCGGGAGTCTAGGCCGTCGCCGCCGACAGCTTGCAGCTTCTGCCCAGCACAAATTGATCGTGGATGAATCTTCGTCATACGTCAGAGATATAGGCACCAGGATCCCCTACGGCCAAGACGTAGCAAACCTGGTGGCCGGAATAGCAAAACTCTGTCACGATGAGACTTGGCGACCAAACTCTCCCATCAGTCCAGGCGTGACCGGAGTCGCGATCGACAACTCGGATCGCGACGGACTGATTGAGGCAGCGCAGTGTGACGGTAGTCAGGAGAGCCGTCTGCTCAACGCATTGGCGTCGGCTATAGCCCACAATGTGCTGTCTCTCCGCCAGACCAGAGGCCGACGCGACGAGGACCGGGCAATTTTCTATCTCAACCGCCTGATGTGTCCCGCTTTCCAGTTGCCCCTTGGATTCGGCGGTTATAAATCCCGCAAAACCGCTGATCTTCTGGCCTGGATGACCCGAGATCCGGCAACTCAACAACTCGGATTTGACATCGGACGATCATAATGAGATGGGGTCCCGGTTACCTGTGTAGCGGCGGTGAATTCGAACCGTTTTGGGCGACGTTAGCCGCAGACAACGGCTCGGCTCGCCGGGGCTTGATGATTGCCGGCCGCGGATTCGACCCACGAACTACGGTCGGCCCTCACGCGATTGCCAGGGCCGGGTTTCCAATCACGGCCTACTACTTGATCCGTCTAACCTATCCGTTTGATTCGCCCATGCGCCCCCGTAATCGAGTAGCCGCTGCTAACGAGGCACATATTCGGGCTCTTTTCACCGATCATGTAGTGGATCTCCATGAGATTTCAGTCCTCAGCGAAAACGGCAGGCTCCTTGGTTTCCCTTAGTACTACAGTCGCAGATTGAGAGAAGGTAGAATTAGGGCAGTTGAGTGTTGATGAGGTGACGTGGTGGTTGTTGGGAGAGACGAGGTGGCGGAAGTGGCCCGGTGGGCCGAGGGGATCGAGCGGGTACACGAGTGCATAGCGGGGCGGTTCCGGCGGCCGGAGCCGCGCCGGCGGGCGCTGGACTACCTGCGGGGACTGTTGAGCCCGGTGGAGCGCAAGAACGGCTGGCAACTGGCGGAGCAGGCTGGCGAGGCCACTCCCGACGGGGTGCAGCGCCTGTTGTACAACTACCGGTGGGACGCGGACCTGATTCGCGATGACCTCAGGGACTATGTTGTGGAGCATCTGGGCGATGCCGACGGGGTTCTGGTGGTGGATGAGACCGGGTTTCTCAAGAAGGGCGGCAAGTCCGTTGGGGTGCAGCGTCAGTACAGCGGCACGGCGGGCCGGATCGAAAACTGCCAGGTTGGCGTGTTCCTGGCCTATGCCGGCGCCAAAGGCAGGACGCTGCTGGACCGGGACTTGCACCTGCCCCAGGTATGGGCCCAGGACCGGGAACGGCGCGAGGAGGCCGGGGTGCCGGAGGATGCGGTATTCCGGACCAAGCCGCAACTGGCGCAGTTGATGCTGGAGCGGGCGGCGGATTCGGGTGTCCCTTTCAGTTGGTTTACCGGGGACGAGGTCTACGGCAGCGACCGCAAGCTGCGGCGGTGGCTGGAGCGTGAGGAGATTCCTCACGTGATGGCCATAAAGAGCAACGAGAAGCTGTGGGCCTGGACGGAAAAGGGACCGCTACAGGTGAGGGCTGACCGGCTGGCGTCCGGGGTTGAGGAGTCCGCCTGGGTGCGGTGCAGTGCCGGAAATGGCGCCAAGGGACCTCGGGTCTACGATTGGACCGCCGTGAAAATACGGCCCCTGCGGGAGCCGGGCAAGGGCCACTGGCTGCTGGCCCGGCGCAGCCTTGCCAAACCTGGGGAGTTGGCCTACTACCTGTGCTTCGGCCCGGCGGAAACAACCTTGGCGGAATTGGTGCGGGTGGCTGGGACAAGGTGGGCCATCGAGGAATGCTTCGAGGAGGCCAAGGGAGAGGTCGGTCTGGACCAGTACGAGGTGCGGCGATGGGACGGCTGGCACCGGCACATCACCCTGGCGATGCTGGCTCACGCCTACCTGACGGTAATCAAATATCAGGCGATGGAACAGGGAGAAAAGGGGGCCGCTACGGCCCGGATGAAGAGTTGATTCCCGTCACAGTGCCGGAGGTGCGCCGGCTGCTGACCCGATTGGTATGGAGGGAAAACCAGCCGCCTGATTTCATCCTTTACTGGTCGCGGTGGAGACGGCGCCACCAAGCCAGAGCCCGGCAATGCCACTACAAACGCCGCCTCACCCTCTATCTGCGGCTGTAGTATTAGAACCTGTTTACAATCTCTTCAGGATTAGCACCGCGAAGGCGAGAACCACCATTTGCAGGCTGGTATTGAGCTTTCCCTCGCAGTTCTTCCAGAGGCGGCGGCACTTCTCCAGCCAAGCGAAAGACCGCTCCACCACCCATCGTTTCGGCAGCACCGAGAAAGTGTGCAACTCGTTGCGTTTGACCACTTCCACCGAGGCTCCCAACAGGTTCTGCACCTCCGCAGCAAAGGGCCTCCCAGTGTAGCCCCCGTCGACCATCACATTCTGCACCCGGTTCAGGTCTCCCCGGCGTTGGTCAAACATCGCCAAAGCCCCGGCCCGGCCGGTAACGTCGGCGGTGGTCACGTGAATCGCATGGGGCAACCCTTGCGTGTCCACCGCGATGTGCCGCTTGATCCCGGACACCTTCTTGCCCGGGTCATAGCCCTTGTTCCCGGCGCTGTCGGTGTTCTTTACGCTCTGGGAGTCCACGATGCAGAAGCTGGTCTGCTCGGTCCGCCCATTGCTTTGCCGGGCCGCGCCAACCCATTTTTTTAAGACCTGCTCCAGAATGGACTCTTTCTCCGGGCCGGGCCGTTCACTCCATTGCCGGAAATACTTGTAGCAAGTGCGCCAGTCCGGGAAGTCCACAGGGAGCATCCGCCACTGGCAACCGCTTTTCAGGAGGTAGAGCACGCCGCAGAAAACGTCATACAAGTCCACGGTGCGAGGCTTGGTCCGTCGCCGGGCCGATTCCAAAAGGGGAAGAATCCGGGCGAATTGCTCCCGGCTGATGTCGCTGGGATAGGAATGAGACATGATTACCCTCCCTTGGTAATCGTCTCAACTTAACATATCCCAGAGATCGTAGACAGGCTCTAAGATCCGCTGGGCGGTGTGGCGCTGCTTCTTGGGACCTGGTGGTCGTCGTCGAGGATGCGGTCAATGGCGCCGGTGTAGGGCTCTAGCTTGGGGCGTCGGGGCGGACTCTGCCGGCGGTAGCCCGGCGGCACGGAATAGGCCAGCATCTTGCGCACCGTGTCCCGGTGCAACCCGAACGTCCGCGACGCCTCCCGGATGCTCACCCCCTCCACCATCACCGCCCTGCGGACCCGCAGATACACGTCCACCTTGTACATCCGTCACACCGCCCATAGGCTCGACTTCAAGCCTATGGATGGCGGCGGGCGGTCCAGTATTCAACCGCCCAATGTCAGCGGTCTACCCGCCCGCGGGGTACACTTTAGCGCCGCCGATTACACGGTTCAACGCCCGTTTCTCCGTGGCGGTGGAACACTCCGAGACGGCCTACCGGCTGGTGCCGGCTGGACTGTCCCTGGCCGAGACCATCAGCATCAAGGACACCCGCAAGGTGGCCCGGGACAACACGGTGAAGTACCACTGGCGGGTGCTGCAGCTGCTGCCGAGGGCGGAACGGCCCAATTATGCCGACTTCCGGGTGGACGTCTTGGAACGGGCTGACGGGGAACTGATGATCCGGTACCAGGGGGAGAGCGTCGACTTTCAGGAGGAACCATCACCCTCCGCGTCACTGTGGGGAGCAGGCTCTGGCCGCTCCCCGGATGTGAAACTGCAGGAGGTCGCCGACTGGGCGGCCAACAGCCACCTGAACCAGGCCCAGCGGGATCTCATGGCTGCCCTGGAATCGGCCAGCGAGGACTCGACCGACGTAGAGAGTGCAGCCGCCAAGGCGAAAGGCGCTAAGGGGAAACCGCTTCGTCACCAGTTGCACCGGACACCCAAGCCAACTCAGCAGGCCCGCTGGGAGGCTGTACAGCTGGCCAAGCAGCAGGGACTTTCCCTGCGAGCCATCGCCCGGAGTCTGGGAATGGCCAAGAACACTACGAAAAAGTACGCGGTGGCGAAGAGCGTGTCCACCAAGAAACTCAGCGCCAAGGAACGTGCCAAGGCCGAGGCTTTGGATGCATCGCTAATCGCCCTGGACTAACCGGGGTGACATTTTCGCTTTTCACTTAAGGGGACAGAATCGCTGGACAACAACATAAATCCCGATTTCCCGTCCTAGAGATACTGATTATTTACACATTACCACCGCCCGGGTTCAGCCGACAACGGCGTCGGACGCGCCCGACGCCAGGTCGCGCCGAAGCCCGTCCCCACGATCCGAGTGCCAGCTGCTGGCGCTTCCAGCCACCCAACAACGGTCAACCTATCACACCTTGCAACGATAAGGAGGTTTACATGCGACGAGACGGCCCGGAAGGATCTGAACTACCCCGCGAGCGGCACCAGCCGGAGAAAGAGGAGCCGGGATTCCTCTGGCCCCCGACACCGGGTGAGCTGGCCCTCTGCATTCTGCTGCTCATCCTTTTCTTCGCCTTCAGCTGGGGCCTGGTCCTCCGGGACGAGGTCTTCATCAACACCTCGGACACCGCGGCGGACACGGCCCACGCCGTCCTCACCGGCGCTGGCCGGATGGCAGTCTTCTCCGCAGTGCTGGCGGTGACGGCAGTCTATACCGGGAAAGGCATCGTCATCATGACGAAATTCCTCGCCAGACGCCGGTCCCGGCCCTGAGAACCTGTTTACGAACTCAGGAATAAGTTATGTTGAGACTATTACCCAGGGAGGGTGAATATGTCTCATTCCTATCCCAGCGACATCAGCCGGGAGCAATTTGCCTTGGCTCTGCCGATTTTGCTAACGGCCCGACGCCGGACCAAGCCCCGCACCGTCGACTTGTACGATGTTTTCCGTGGGGTGCTGTATGTTTTGAAAAGCGGTTGTCAATGGCGCACGCTGCCCGCCGACCTTCCCCAGTGGCAAACCGGTTACAAATACTTCCGGCAATGGAGTGAGCGTCCCAACCCGGCGCAGCCTTCCATTCTGGAGCGAGTCTTAAAAAAATCGGTTGGCGCGGTCCGGCGGAGCAATGGCCGGAAAGAGCGGACCAGCTTCTGCATCGTAGATGCCCAGAGCGTGAAGAACACCGGCAGCGCTGAGGACAAGGGCTATGATGCGGGCAAGAAAGTGTCTGGGATCAAGCGTCATATCGCGGTGGACACCCAGGGGTTGCCTCATGCAATTCATGTGACCACTGCCAACGTGACCGGCCGGGCCGGGGCTTTGGCCATGTTCGGCCACCACCAGGCCGACCTCGGGGAAGTGCAAAAGGCGCTGGTTGACGGAGGTTGCACTGGGCAGCCCTTTGCCGAATCCGTGCAGCGGCTGTTGGGCGCCACCGTAGAGGCCGTGCGCCGGGATGAGCGGCACACCTTCGTGGTGCTGCCGAAGCGATGGGTGGTGGAGCGGTCTTTCGCCTGGCTGGAAAAGTGCCGCCGGCTCTGGAAGAACTGCGAAAGAAAGCTCAATACCAGTCTGCAAATGGTGGTGCTCGCCTTTACTGCCCTGCTCTTGAAAAGATTGTAAACAGGTTCTTAGAGAGTAGGCTCAGGGAAGTACGGGAAGCTCTCGACACTCTGGAAATCCCCGTGGCCTGCCACGGCGGCCGGAACAACCGGCTGAACGATCAACTCGCCGAGCCCGGCTTCCCCAACATTGACGATCACGTCATGGGTCCACCGGTCCGAGTGGGAAGAGACGGCGAGCCCGGACCAGAGCACCCCGGCGACGCGGCGGACAATCGAAAGCGCCATACCTGCAAAGCATCTCCCCTGATTCATGGGGCGGACGATCGCATGGGTCCTGGAGAAGTTGTCGGCATCGACGAAGCGCACGGTGTATCCGGCGCACATGGCGGGTAGCCTAGACCCTGAGCGACGAAGCTCTTGCCGACGCCGGCCGATCCCACCAGCAACACATGCTCGTGCTCGGCCAGGAACTCCAGGGAGAAGACGGCGTCCGGCAGCCGACGGTCCAAGGTGACGGAGGCGGACCAGTCGAAGTCCTCCGGGCGGCAGGTCTCCCATCCCCTGGCCCAAGTTCAAATAGGTTTCTTCTCTCCGATGTTCAGCTTCTGATCTACCCGCATGAATGCTTTGGTTCAGCGACCAGCCAAGAATGAACGATACGCCCAAGCGGTCGGAACCATAGGGCGACGGCTCCCAACGACCCCCTGGCCTCAGCCCGTGTACACCTCACCGGGTCAAGGAGCGTGGCAAACCGCAACACATTCCGGCTCAACCGAGAGAACGATCAGACAACCACATGGCCGAAGTCCCGCTCCGCAGGAACCGAATCCTCCAACTACTGGGACAGGTCAGGCATCTCCAACGTAGGCGAACTATCGTCGACGCACCAACCGACTATATCGAAGCCACAGTCATCGGCAAATTCCTGGACCCCGTTCTGCTGCTCAACCAACTGCTCCTCACCCTGAGAGCCACCAATTGAGGTACACAGGTACTCGACAGCACGCCGAGGCATCGCAGCCTCATCACCTTCGTTCGAAGGGTTCGAAACCTCACTCATTACAAAACCTCCCTTGCCATTTATTAAGGAGAGTCTGAATATGGGAGCGAGTCGGCGCGCCGGGCCGGGGGCTTGAGTGGTTGTGGGTTGGTGTGTACCTGGGCTGTTGCACCCGGGCGCATGGGCGTTTGTGCGCATGGACCTGTCTCGGAAAAGGTCAGCCCCGATTCGGCGATTCCGTTATCGGTCTGGGTTCCCTGAGCTTGGGGGGCGGGGGCGGGTTCTGGGCCAGGTGGGCCTTCTTGATCTCCTCCGGGGGGCACCAGGGCGAACCAGTCGTAGTTGAGACGCGCTCCCGGTTTTCGTTCAGGCGGAAGGCTGGGACAGACGCCCCAGCCCCTGCGGACATTGTCCCGACAGGAAGTAACCTTACCTTTCCACTTGCGACGGCGGTGGTATCATAGGGCCATCGAGTTCAACCGCAAGGGATGGCGATGGCTGAATTCGCCGAAACCGTCACCACGACGGTCAACTGCCCGTACTGCGAGTCCGACCGGGTTGTCAAGATTGGCAAACAGGCGGGCCCGCAACGCTACCTGTGCCGCAGGCGCAACAAGAAGTTCCGGGCCAACGGCAAGGCCAAGGGACGGCGCATGGACGCCGACCTGATGGGCTCGGCCATCCGGGACTTCTACACGGGCAAAAGCTACAAGCAGATCGCCGAGGGGCTGAAGGACGAGTACAACATCCCGGAACCCTCGAAGGCCACGATCTACGAATGGGTGCGGGACTACACCGGCCAGGCTGCGGAAGAAATGAAAGACCACAAGGCCAAGACCAGCGGCCATTGGGTTGCCGACGAGTTGCAGGTTGACGTGGGCGGCGGGAAGGCTTGGCTTGGAACGTGATGGACTCCGAGACCCCGGTACATCCTGGCATCGCATCCAACCCCCCAGGCGCGACGCTCAGGCGGCGCGTGTCGTCTTGAGAAAGGCGGCGTTGGCCGCAGACGCGGCGCTGAACCGCCTCTCAGGATGATCTGGATCGCTCGTACGTTTATTTATCATTTACGGAAGGGAGAAACGGCATGAACAATATAATCTCTCTAGACGAGCTCTTTCACAAGCGCTTGTTCCGGGTGCCCGACTACCAGAGGGGTTACTCTTGGGAGAGCCAGCAAGTTCGAGAATTCTTGGAGGATATGGAGTTGCTGCCCGACGGCCGATATCACTATACGGGTACAATCGTACTCCATGAAGTGGACCCAGACGGCGAGCGAATGGACACTGATGGGAACGCATACGCTCCGGTGGACGTGGTTGACGGCCAGCAGAGACTGACCACCATAGTCCTACTCCTGGATGCTATTCGAAGAAACCTATCCGACTTTTCCGATACCGCCAAAGGACTCTCTCAAGGAATCAAAAAGAACTTTGTTTCTGCTCAAGAGATCAACGGACTACCGCTCTTCAAGTTGTCGCTTAACAGCGACACGGACCACTTCTTCAAGGACAGCGTCCTCGCTGAATAACCAGGCGTGGAAGGACCAAAGATCACTTCCGAGCGCCGTCTGGCGGATGCAAAGCAACAGATAGCCCGCTACCTCGCTGACAAGGCCGATAATGGAGATAGCACAAAGGAAGAATGGCTGAGGACTCTATACAGGAAACTGGCCACACAACTTCGGTTCAACTTATATGAGGTAGAGGACGATGCCGAGGTGGGGGTAATATTCGAAGTTATGAACGACCGAGGGAAACCTCTCACCAACCTCGAGAAGGTCAAAAACTATCTCCTGTACGCCTCAACCTCCTTGACGGTTCCCAACGAACTGAGCAAGTCGGTCAACTCCGCGTGGGCCGAAATCCTTCAGCAGTTGATGTCGGCTGGTCTCGTCTCAAGCAACGACGAGGATCACCTTTTGAGGGCACATTGGCTGGTTTACCACAATCCCCAGCCGAGGGAGTGGCAAGGGAGCAGGAGCGTAAAGGAAAAATTCAGCCTGCGCAATTATGCCAGTAGGCACCAGGACTTCTTGAACGACCTGCTGTCCTACGCCGAGGGCTTGAGAGCATCATCAATCGTCATCTGCGATGCCTACAATCCAGTCAGAACCGATGCTTTTGCATCTTTCAAAACCAAACCCAACGTCCGAACTGATGTGGTGGATTGGAGCAACAAAATCAGGAGAACAGGGTACCTCGCCAATTTCCTTCCACTGCTGATAGCGGTCAGGAGAGGATGGCCCCACGACCCCGAGAAGTACCTTGAAATCCTCAAACTCTGCGAACTCTTCGCTTTCCGCATTTACAGCTGGAACCATTCCAGATCCAATGCTGGACAAGCTCTGCTATTTCGACTGAGCAACGAATTGGCCACCGGGAAAAAGACCTACGATGAGGCATCCAAAAGGCTCAGGGAGCACTTAGCATACTGGTGCAGCACCGACGACTTCAAAGACGAGGGCCCCGACGAAGATCCGGTCACATGGTACAGGTGGGCGGGTCTACGTTACTTCCTATACGAGTATGAGACGGCTCTGGCATCAGAACAGAGGGGCACTCTCTTAGTGCCATGGGACGAATTGACCAGCCGCGACCTCCAAGACTCGATCGAGCACATTCTGCCTCAATCCATCTCTGGACAGTCCTATTGGGAAGAGAAGTTCACGGAGACAAGGCACGCTCAATACACCCATGACCTTGGCAACCTCACGTTGACAAGACACAACTCAACGTACCTGAACAAGCCATTTCCCGAGAAAAAGGGCTCAGTGAATGCTGAGGGCCACTGTTACGCAAAATCCCCTTTCTTCGTAGAAAGAGAACTGGCCCAGTGGGAAAATTGGGAATGCTGATGCCATTGACGAGCGCCGCACCAGACTGTTGGAGTGGGCAAAACAGAGGTGGGCTATCGAATCCAGTGCCCCAACAGTCACAGTTGTCGAAATCGAACCCGACGAGCCGGAAGAAGGCGCCGATGGAGAGGATATGGAAAACGGGGACAGTTGCGGGGGATAGCAGGAAGACAGTATGGTCAGCTACAACCCAAGAGTGCTTGATCTGGTACTCAGAGGCAAACAGACCACAAACGCCAAGCCCGACTCGTTTCGGACCAAGGACGGATGGTTCAGTTGCGGCTTGGAAGTGAACCTGGCACAGATGTGAGGGGGAAGCAGACTCCACCTCCGAAACGCCCGCCCTTACGCCATCTGCGAAATCACGATAGAATCCATTCACCAGAAC
This sequence comes from Dehalococcoidia bacterium, assembly GCA_965197575.1. Classification (GTDB taxonomy): domain Bacteria; phylum Chloroflexota; class Dehalococcoidia; order Lucifugimonadales; family UBA3495; genus VXOI01. Next base: position 1,156,120 of record OZ240214.1, on the reverse strand, counting down.
CGCCCAGCCCGTGAGGCCAGCCATGACCACCAAACTTCAAACGCTCCTCCCACTCCCGGACCCGCCGGAGCGCGAGCCAGACGACATGACCAGCGTCCAACACCTCGGCGAGACCGGCAATTTGCACCACCTCATCCAGTACCTGGGCAATCCCGAGACCACCATCGTGTCTGGAGAGAGATACATCGTCCCCGAACCTGGTACGCCGTCCAACCAGCGAATCTCGCCCGACATGCTCATCTCATTAAGCGCGAACCCAGCGCTATACCGCCAAGACAACAGTTACATCATCTCCCGGCAGGGCAAGCCGCCCGACCTGGTCATGGAAATTGCCTCCGAAAGAACCGGCCAAAACGACGTGCAAAACAAACCGGCCAGATATTTGGCACTGGGCATCACGGAATACTGGCGGTTCGACGAGACCGGCGACTTCCACGGAAGCAGGCTGGCCGGGGACCGTCTGGTGAACGGCCAGTACGAGCCCGTCGCCATAGAAGAGCCGGAAGAGGGAATCCTCCAAGGCTACAGCGCCGTTCTGAACCTTCTCATCCGGTGGGACAAAGGGCAACTCAGATGGCACGACCCCGACACGGGTGAACACATACCCACCTTCGATCAGGAGCGTGCAAGAGCAGATGCAGCGGAAGCCCGAGTCAGGGAGTTGGAGGAGCAACTGGAACTCAGAAACAGCGAAGGCTAAAGAATTACATCCACCTACTGGCACCCAAGGGCCAAAATCCACCCTTGTTCCATACGCCGCGCGCAATGCCCCAATCACCGTCAGATGCGGCGCGGAGCACCGAAGGAGTGTATTCACAGCAACCGATGCGCTGTACGAAACGAGGGAGAGCCTCCAAAGGATCAGAACACTGCAGGGCGAGCCATCACTGGCTCGCCCTGACGTTTCCATGGGCGCAGTTCTTGTAACTGGCTCTCTTGAGCCAACAGAGGCCGCAAACACAAGACCATAAGTTACCCGTACACAGATACAGAACCGACGGTAAAATGGTCCGCGAAAGGCGTAAGATCACTCCGAACCCTTCCGGCTATGGCGACCGGAACTCGTGCGTTTGGTGGCCACTGGCCCGGCTTTGGCTTAAGCACGACGGTATAACGCCAATTTGACAGACATGCCGATGTTCGTCCAGTGGTAACTTGCGGCAGCGGCGCTAATTCCTGTCTGACGGCGAGTAGTCCAGGCCCAGTTCGGTCGCGGCGTTTAGCAGGCGCCTGTCTGCGGTCCACAGGAGGGCGGTACTCGCCAATGCCGTCGCCGCCAGCAAGTGAATGTCGATGAACCCGATTCCTCGTCCCATCAATTGATAGCCGTTGAGGGAATAATAGGGCCTCATCGTTGGTCGCCACTGGCGAAGCCAAGAGATCCTGAAGGTCCATGATTACTTGCTCTCGATGGCGCAAGTTGCCACAAGCCAACTCACCAATCACCATCGGATGGACCAGCACTTCGCCGTCGGCCAGCAGAGATGTCCAATGGGGGTCTTCGGCCCGCAGGTGGTCGATCCAGATCGAGGTGTCTACCAGAATCAAAGAGACTCGCTTTGCCGGCGCGGTATAGGCTGCGCTCTGGGATCGCTCCCTCCGAGCTTTGCCAGACGCCGGGCGCTTTCTCTCTCGACCAGCGTACGCAAAACTATTTTATGAGGGCGGAAGTCCCTTCGATACCCGTAAGTTCCCGCGCCCGTTTCAGCAGCTTATCGTCTATAGTGACGGTCGTTCTCATGCCGGCGCTCCGGACCAAATGTCTAGGCACCGAATGATACACCATTTGATACTTATTTTAGACGCGTACTACGGCAGGCGATCGCGGAGGGCGTTGTGGGCTTTGTTGATTTCCGACTTGGGGAAGCTGGCGCTCAGGGCGCGCATCACGGCTGCCTTGTCGCGATGAAAGGCTTGGGGGTCGTTTAGGGAGGCGTAGACTTCCAGCACGCGGTCTTCAAAGCGGCGACGTTCCAGTGACTCGGTCAAGGCGCGCTCGACGGTTTCCATCGACCTGCCGATCTGGTCGTCGCTCCAGTCCTCGCTGAGCAGCATGATGAAGTCGGTCAGGGTGGGATCGTCCGCGACTTCGAAGACGTTGCGGGCGGTGGCCAGAAGCTCCAGTTTGGGGATGTACTCGCTGGCTTGGTGGATTTCCTCGATTTCCGGCGGCTTGAGCTTGATCATCCGCGTGAACGCGCCCGGCTCGGAACGGGAGCCGTCCGGGAACGACACGTAGAGCATTTCGCCCTCGCTCCCGTCGAACAGCTCGTCGGCGATGCGTGTTAGCCGACCGCTGATGACCATTTGCCGTCGGCGGTACTCGGCTTCGATGTCCTGCCAACTTCCGCCGAAAACAGGCTCGGCCAAGGGACAGTCCAGTCGGGCGAACGCCTCGTGGTCCGCCTCGGCGGGCTCCAGGTCCCCGGTCTGCGGATGGCGGTGGCAAAGGCTGCGCAGTTCGATGTCCTCGCCGTAGCGGATCAGCATGGGATTCTGATAGCCGTATAGCTCGTAGATCATCGCCTCGCCCGGCTGGAGGACGAGGTTGGCCACGGCCGGGTATCGCTCCAGGCAGCGCCGCAGCATCGCGGTGAACTGCCGGGCCAGGATAGGGCGCGTGCGGAGCTTGAAGGTGACGTAATTCTCGCCGTCCGCGTCGTGGTAGGCGTACTGGCAAATATTGGTCCCGTCGTACTTGACGAAGGAACGGATATGGTCGGCCTGGTTGAGCAGCCAGGAGCGGTCGCGGTGGTAGGGATACGCCGCCTTGGGCGTGGTGAGGCAGCGCTGGGGGGCTTCCCGCCCGTTGACGTGGGTAATGACGAGGGAGCCGTATTCGTTCCCGCCGGAACGCTGGACGTGGCCGGTGAGAGTGTTGCCTGGATTGAAAGGGTCCTCCACCGCCTCGAAATGCTCCCACCAGCCGGGGTTGCTCTCCGGCGTCGAGTGCCGGTAGTGAATGTCGTGCCAAGTCTTGGTGTTATGTAGTTGAGTTGTCGTCATTTGGCCTAGCCCAGCGCCTTCCGCACTCCCTCTATGATGTTGTCTTTGTCCGGGAGGCAATATTGCTCCATGATGGGGCTGTAGGGGATGGGGACGTCGGGGGCGCAGACTCGCACCGGCGGGGACTTCAGGGCGCGGAAGGTCTCCGGGTCTTCGGTGATTTGGGCGCTGATTTCCGCGGCGGCGCTGCCGGTGATGCAGGCTTCGTCTACGATGACCACCCGCCCGGTCTTTTGGACCGACCGCCGGATGGCTGGCGTGTCCATGGGCGCCAGGGTGCGCGGGTCCAGCACTTCCAGGGATATGCCTTCTTTCTCAAACTCGGCGGCGGCCTGCAACGCCTCCGGGACCATCTTCGAGATGGCCACCACGGTTAGGTCAGCACCGGCGCGCTTAATGGCGGCCTCGCCGATGGGGACGACGTATTCCTCTTCCGGCACCGGAAACTTGTCGGGTTTCGCCGCCAGAATCTGGTCCTCGAAGAACACGACCGGATTGTTGTCGCGGATGGCGCTCTTCATCAGGCCCTTGGCGTCGTAGGGGTCCGAGGGCATTACCAGCTTTAGCCCGGCCAGGTTCAGAAACATGGGGTGGGGGCTTTGCGAGTGCTGGGCCGCCGCCGAGCGCCCGCCGCCGGTTGAGGCCCGGAACACCAGCGGGAAAGGCGCCTGTCCGCCGAACATATAGTGAATCTTCGCCATCTGGTTTACGATCTGGTCCATGGCGGTGAAGGCAAAGGTCATCATGCCCGGACTGATGATGGGCCGGAAGCCGCTGCCGGCCGCGCCGATACCGGCCCCGACGTAGGCTTCTTCGGAGATGGGCGAGGCCCGGAGCCGCTCGATGCCGAACTCCGGCACCAGCGCGGCCAACGGCCCCAGATTCCCGCAAATGTGGAACACCCGGTCGTCCCGGCGCATCTCCTCGCGGAACGCTTCCATGATGGCTTCGGCGTAGGTTATCTCTCTCATAGCTGCTCCCGCGCTGGTAGGCTGCGGTCTTTGGGTTGCCGGGAACGGGGACCTAAGGCGCGAAGACCTCGGTCAGAGCGTCTTCGGGGTTGGGCAGGGGGCTGGCCTTGGCGAACTCTATGGCGGACTCGACGGCGGCGGCGATGTCCGCGTCGGTCTGCTGGAGCTGGTCTCTGGTCGCCGCTCCCTGCTCTACCAGCCGGTCGATGAAGACCGCGACCGGGTCGTGCGACTGGCTTAACTCGATCTCCCCGGCGGGCCGCGGGTCGGCCGGGTTTCCCCTGGACTCAGAGTGCGTGCGCCAGCGGAAGGTCTTGCATTCCAGCAGCGTGGGCCCATTGCCGTCCCTGGCCCGCTGCACCGCGGCCTGCGCCGCCTCGTACACTGCCAGAATGTCGGTGCCGTCCACAGTAACGCCGGGCATGTTGTAGCTGACGGAGCGGACTGATACGTCCTCCACCGACAGCGTGGCGGCGGCAGAGTTGCCCGAGGCCCAGCGGTTGTTCTCGCAAACATAGATCACCGGCAGCTTCCAGATGGACGCCAGGTTGAGCGAGCCGTGGAAGGCCCCCTCGTTGGAAGCGCCGTCTCCGAAGAAAGCCACCGCCACACCGTCGCCGCCCTCCAGCTTGGCGGCCAAGGCCGCGCCGGTAGCCAGCGGCAGTCCCGCGCCCACGATGCCGTTCGCGCCCAACATGCCCACGCTGAAGTCGGCGATGTGCATGGAGCCGCCCTTGCCGTGGCAGTAGCCGTTGCTGCGGCCGAAAAGCTCGGCCATCATCAGGTCGATGTTGGCCCCCTTGGCGATGGTGTGGCCGTGGCCGCGGTGGGTGCTGGCGATGCGGTCGGTCGTCCTCAAGGCCGAGCAGACGCCCACCGCCACCGCTTCTTCGCCGATGTAGGAGTGGACCACTCCGGGTATGTTGCCCTCGTGGAACTCTTGCACCGCCCGTTGGTCGAAGGTGCGAATCGTCATCATCTTGCGGTACATGTCCAACAGCAGACCGGTATCGAGGGCCATAGCTTGCGCCTCCGTAGGCTTCGGAATTTGGCGGCTTAGGATGTCAGGCGATTGTACTCCTCAGCAAGCCTGGCCGCCACGCCGCGCAGGATGCCCGTCTGGACTAATCGCAATCCCTCCATCGTCGAAAGTCCGGCAATTCTCCTATCTGGTAATATTGGGGCTGTTTAGGGAGAGGCTTGGCCTCGATTACCATACATTTTGGGAGCATCGCAAATGGCGCAGGTAAATCTGGCATCAGGCAATCCGGTTGAAATTCAAGACTCGCTCTACGAGTTCGTTAGAGACGAGGCCCTGCCCGGCACGTCTTGGTCTGCCGACCAGGTGTTCCGAGTCCTGGGCGATTTGCTCGAAGAGTTCGGCCCCAGAAACCGGGAACTGGTGGACAAACGGGGCTTTTACCAGCGGCAGATTGACAGTTATTACCAAGGGAAGAGAGAAGCGGGGTGGCGTCCAACGCCAGAGTCGGCGGGACAAGATGCCCAGGACCTTGAAGACCAAATGGTGCGGTGCGGCTACCTGGGCCCAGAGCAGCCGCTGGACTTCGAGATGGCGACCCCGCAACTCGACCGGGAAATGGACCAGAGCGGCCCGGAGCTGGTCACGCCCGTCACCAACGCCAGCATGGCCGTCGGCGGCGCGAACGCCCGTTGGGGCAGCTTGTATGACGCCTATTTCCTCAGCGACATTCATCCTGAAATCGATCGGCAGACGCAGCGCCCGGCCCGGCTGCGCATGGTGGTGGAAGAGACCAACGCCTTCTTGGACCAACATGTCTCCGCTTGGCAAAACGGTGTTGGCTTCGATTCCATCGTCTCTTATTCGGTAGCTCAGAACGCCGGAGGCCAGTACGAGTTGATCGGCCGCACGTCCGGCGGCGAAGAGGTCAGGCTGCAACACCCCGAGAAGTTCATCGGGTTCAACCTGGACGAATCGCAGCAGCTTGCCGAGTTCTTCCTGGAAGACAACGGCCTCGGCATCCAGATGCAGCTTTACGAGGGCGGCGCGGTCGACCCGGACAACGGCCAGTTCAAGGACCTGTTGGTGGAGTCGGCCGTGACCAACATTGTCGACTTCGAGGACGCCGTGGCCGTGGTCGACGCCGATGACCTGGTGGAGGGGCTGCGGAACTACCTGGGCCTGATCCAGGGCAGCCTTCTGGCCCACGGCTCTCGCGGCAACCTCAAGACAATGAACTCCGACAAGTCTTACCAGGACGTGAACGGTGCCGAGCAGAGATTGAAGGCGACCAGCCTCATGTCGGTGCGCAACGTCTCGTTGCACATCGACACCGGCGCCGTGACCTTGGGCGGCGAGCCGGTTTCCGAGCGCATTGTCGGCGTTCTGCTCACCACGCTCATCGCCACCGCCCACGACAAGGGCTCCAACGGCGAACCCCGGCAGGACGGCGAGGGCCTGATGCCGGTGCGCGCGCCCAACAGCAGCCGGGGTTTTGTGTACCAGGTAACGCCGAAGCTGCAAACGGCCGAGGAAGTGGCCGAGCAAGTGCGGCTGTTCGAGGCGATGGAAGGCCGCTTGGGCCTGCCTTCGGGGACGATTCTCATCGGCATTATGAACGAAGAGTTGGGCATGACCTTGCAGCTTGGCGATGCGTTGCGGGCGGCCCGGAGCCGGGTCTTTTTCACCAACACCGGCTTCCTGGACCGCACCGGCTCCCAAATCCGCGCGCAGATGTACGCTGGGCCGGTGGACCTCCGGGACGACCTCACCCAAGAGACCTTCAACACCAGCTACGAGCGGCACAACGTCGACGTTAGCGTCCGGGCCGGCGTCCACCGGCACGGCAAGGTGGGCAAGGGAATGCAGGTGCGGAACCGGGCGATGGCGGAGATGATGGAGCGGAAGATCGACCACCCCCGCACCGGCGGCAACACGGCCTGGGTGCCGGCGCCCTACCCCAGCGACCTTCACTCGATGCACTATCACATGATCGACGTGGCCGAGGTGCAGCGGGTCATCCTGGACTCGGCGTCCGACCCGGTCGCCCGGCGGACGCTGCTGACCTTCCCGTTACTGAAGCAGGCCAAGTTCGAGGCCCCCGGCGTCCGCGAGGACGCGGTGCTCCGCTACGCCCACAGCATGGTGGCCTACGTCGAGCCGTGGGTCCGCCGGGGCATCGGTTGCAGCGGCGTGCCCAACTTCGACCAGATCGAGGAGATGAAGGACCGGGCCACCGAGCGGATCGACGGCGCGATTCTCGCCAACTGGAGGTTGCACAACGTAATCAGCCAGTCCGACATCGAGGACGCCGTCAAGAAGGCGGCAGAAATAGTGGACCGGCAGAACGCCGGAATCGACGGTTACGAGCCCCTGACCGACACCCCGGAGAAGCGGGACTCGCTGCTCCGGGAGCCGGCCATTTCCACTGTGCTGGAAATCATCGACGACGCCCTGACCTCGTCCAGCGCTTACGTGGAACCCGCCCTGTTCCGCAACCGCCGTGCGGCAAAGTCCGCCTGAAATCCTGGCTGAAACTCCCCCCGGAGAAAAGAGTAGGTAAGAAATGAGCAACATCATCCCTTCGATGGTCTACCACGACGCCCCTGCCGCCATCGAGTGGCTGTGCGGCGTGTTCGGTTTCGACAAGCGCCTGGTGGTGTCCGGAGAGAACGGCGCCATCGCCCACGCCCAGCTGACCCTGGGCGGCGGCATGATCATGCTGGGGTCGACGCGCCACGACGAGCACGGCGGCTTCGTCAGGACTCCCGCCGAATTGGGCGCAAACACCCAGAGCGCCTACATCGTCGTTGCGGAAATAGATGAACATTACCAACAGGCGATAGCCGGTGGCGCGGAGATTGTCATGGAGATAGCCGACCAGGACTACGGCGGACGGCTCTATTCTGCCCGCGACCCCGAGGGGTACCTCTGGCACTTCGGCTCCTACGACCCCTGGGCATAAGGTTTAACCGCGGAGAGCGCGGAGCAAGCAGAGGACGGCAGGAATAAAATCTCCGCGTGCTCTGCGGTGAAAAAATCAAGGCTGGAGGAAGAAATGCTGGTAGTCGATTCACAAATCCACATCTGGGGCAGCAACCTGCCGACCAACCCGGCGCACCGGCAGATAACATCGTTCAACGCCGACGACGTGTTGCGGGAAATGGACGAGGCCGGGGTGGACGCGGCGGTCATTCACCCACCGGGCTGGGACCCGGGCTCTGATGCGATGGCGTTGGAGGCGGCCAGCCAACACCCCAACCGGCTGTCCATCCTGGGCAAGTTCCCCCTGGACGACCCGGCCAGCCGAGGACTGGTCCCCGGCTGGAAGCAACAGCCGGGGATGCTGGGCTTGCGCTTCACCTTCCTCCAGCCGCACCAGCAGTCGTGGCCAACCGACGGCACGATGGACTGGGTGTGGGCGGCGGCAGAGGAGGCGGGGTTGCCCATCGGCTTGGCCTGCGCCGGCTTCTTGCCGGTGGTGGGGCAGGTGGCGGAGCGTTACCATGGGTTGAAGCTGCACGTCGATCACATGGGGAGAGGCGGCGGCGCGACCGACGCGGCGGCTTGGGAGACCCTGCCGCAGCTAATCGATTTGGCCCAATACCCCAACGTGGCGGTGAAGGTCTCCGGCGCCCCCAGCTACTCCAGCGAACCCTATCCCTTCGCCAACATCCACGACTACATTCACCAGATTTACGACGCCTTCGGTCCGGACCGTTGTTTCTGGGGTACTGACATTACCCGAATGCCCTGCACCTGGCGCGAGTGTGTGACCATGTTCACCGAAGAGCTGTCCTGGCTGACCGACGCCGACAAAGAGCTGATCATGGGCAGGGCTCTGTGCAACTGGATCGGTTGGGACCTGCCGGGGCTTTAGATTAAAGGCAGAGCAGAGAGCGCAGAGAACATTTTGGGCTATCTCTCTATGAACTCCGTGCTCTCTGTCATAGTGAAATCAGACCTCTACCGGGTGGCCGCTTTCCATCCACTCGACATACGACCCGTCGTATAGCCGGACGTTGTATCCGGCCTGCTTCATTGCAAGGTAGGCCAGCGAGGCCCGGACTCCGCTGCGGCAGTACGCCACCACCTGGTCGTCACGGGTAATGCCCGCCTCGGCCATACGCCGGTCGAGGCGGTCCCGTTCTATCAGGAGATTGCCGTCCGCGCCAGCCAGGTCGGACCAAGGCAGGTGGACTGCGCCGGGGATGTGGCCGGGCCGGTCGTCCATCTCCGCCTCGCCGCGGAATTCCTCCGGGGAGCGGGTGTCCAGCAGGGTCGCGCCGGAAAGGCCGGCGACGTCGGCGATTTCCGCCCGGATTGAAGAGTCGATCCGGGATGTGAAGGCCTTGCTCTCCGTCGCTACGGGACGGTAGAGTACCTCGCGCCCCTGCTCTTTCCACGCCTCGTATCGCAGTTCCATGATGTGTACATCGTCGCGGCCCAGGTATTCCAGCACCCAAGCGGCCATGGCGGCGTTGCGGCCGTCCTGATGGTCGTAGAGCACCGGCGCCACGCCATCGCCCAGCCCGGCGTTTCCGAAGGCGGCCGCCAACTGCTCCGGTGGCCCCAAGCGGCCGTCGGGGCCTTGCAACTTCTTGAACGGGACGCTCACCGCGCCCCTCAAGTGGCCCATTAGATAGCGCATGGCCGACCGGGGATCGATAATCAGGTATCCCGGTTGGCCGATATGTTCTGTGACCCAGTCTGCCGAAACGAAGGTTGCCATTTGGGCGCCGCCTCCTAAAATCGGTACGGGCGGCGCTTAACCGACCATCTCGAAGTCGGTTTCCACCGACGTGGGGTTGGCCACAGACTGGGTGACCGGCGAGCCCTCCACCGCCAGCCGCCAGATCTCCCGCAGGGTGTCCTCGTCGGCGTCGGCGCGGACGAAGCACTTGGCAGAGATGCGGCCGTAGCCGGGGTTGCCCTCGTCCTCGACGCCCGCCCACTTGCGGATGTTGTCGAAGTAGCCCTCCACGGCGACTTCCAGGTCGTGGATGCGGACGCCCTGCTTGGTGGCGTTGACCACGAAGCCCACGGTCATGCAGCTTCCGATGGCCGAAAGCAGCTGCTCGTGGGCGCTGGCGGCGACGTCGGTGGCGGTCAGGTCGCCCGGCTCGTCCATGTCGACCTGGTGGTTGCGCATATAGGCCCGGGCGCGCATCCCGTCCTGCCACACCACGCGGGACTTCCACGGGCCAGTGACGGCGTTGAACACTTCGGGATCGCGGAACGAGTCGAGTACCTCGTTGAGTTTCTCCCGGGGCAGTCCGTTAAGGTCTCTCTCTAGTTCTTGCGTCATTTCCCTCACCCTAACCCTCTCCCGGGGGGAGAGGGGATTTGTGGTCGTTCCTCTCCAACGAGAGAGGAGATTAGCTGTATTCTGCTCTGAGTCTTTCGGCGGCTTCCGAGATGACCCGCATCTTCTCGGCGGCCATCTCGTGGGTGTTGACGTTGCGCTCGGCGAAGGTGCCGAACCCGCAGTCGGGGTTCAGATAGATTTTGTCCGGGTCGAAGTACTGCAACAGTTCCTTCACCCGTTCGATGATTTGCTCCGGCGGCTCGACCTCGTCGGTGCGGGGGTTTACCACCCCGAGGCCGATTTCCTTCTCGTTGGCGTACTCCTTGAATACCTCCATCTCGCCGGCGCGGGGAGTGGCGCATTCCAGCACCAACTGGTCGATGTTCATTTGCACCAAGTAGGGAAGCATCGGCCCGTAGTTGCCGGTTAGCAGGACCTCCTCCTTCTTGCTCCAGTTGCCCCGGCAGATGTGGACGCCGGTCTTGATCCCGGTGATGCCCTCGGTGGTCTCGTTCATCAGCCGCACCGCCATCTCCAACTCGTCGGTCGGGTCGCGGCGGTTGGGGAGGGCGGCGCACATGAATGTCTCGGTGCTCTCCTCGCCGAATACCACCTGGCTGAGGATCGGCTCGTCTAGCTGGATGAAGTCGCAGCCTTGGTCGCGCAGGGAGATGATCTCCTCCCGGAGAATTGCCACTACGTCCTTGGCCAGGTCCTCGGGGCTGGGATACACCCGGTCGGAGAGGCCCTCGAACCAGCCGGAGCGGGTGAGCATGTACGGGCCGGGCAGGGGAATCTTGATCTGCCGGTCGGTGTGCTCGCGCATGAAGGCCAACTCGTCTAGGGCGAGGCCCTGCTTCTTGCCTATTACGTCGACGACGATTGGGCTTTTGATGGCGAAGGAAGGCACGTCGAGCGCCCGCAGGACTTCCTCCATCCGCGCCCGGTCCCGGGAATAGTCCAGAAGCTCCGAGACCTTCATCAGCTGCATTCCGGTCAGCTTGTCGACGGCGAAGGAGTAGAAGTTGTCGCGACGTTGCTCGCCGTCGCTGAGAATGTCGACCCCGGCTTCTTCCTGGGCGCGGATGCAGGCCAGCACTTCGCCGTCGGCGACGGCGTTGAACTCGGCCAGCGTCATCTCTCCCGCTTCCTTACGGCGCAGGGCGCGCACCAAATCGGTGGAGCGGGGCCAGCTCCCCACCACGGTAACCGGGAATAGAGGCGTCTCCGCCATCGTGGGTTTCCTCCTGCGGCGAGCGGCTCTCCGGCGGCTGCGCCCTTCTTAATCACGCACTAGGCAATGTATCTAGGGCAGGTAATTGTGTCAACCAGCTATTGACTTGCCATAGACGTTTTAATATAGTGCCTCAAATCACTGTCGCTGGCTTCATCCCTTTGACGTAATACATATATAGAGGTGGCAATGATGCCCGGATTCAGGAAGATCAGTGGATTAATCTTGTTAGCGGTGGCGGCTGCCTTTGTATTTGCTATCGCTTGTGGCTCGCCGGCCGCGACGGAAGAGCCATCGCAGCCGGCAGCGACCACTGCTCCGGCTCCCGCCGCCACCTCCGCGGCCCAAGCGCCAGCGCCCACCAACACTCCGTCGCGCGAAGCATCGGTGCCAACCGCCACACGGGCCGCCCCGGCCCCGGTGCCCACGGCCACGCCTGCACCTGCCATAGAGCGACCAGTCTGGATGGACCAAGCGAAACATCACAACGGGATCCTTCCGATGTTAGCCTTTAGCGACATTGGGTTCTGTGATGTCCACTACGGAGGTAGCTCGTCCAGCACTCTTAGGCCATGCGGCCCCAGATTTAACCAACTGGTGGAGATTAACCCGGTCGTTCTAGGTCAGATACAAGGTGACTTGGCGGAAAGCTGGGAAGTGAGTGATGACAGCACCACCTACACTTTCCGCCTCCACGACGCCAAATGGAGCGACGGCAAGCCCGTTACCCCTGAAGATGTCGTCTTCACCCTGGACCGGATTGTGGAGCCCGATGCCATAAGGGCCAGAACCGCGGCCCTCCGGCGCTACTATGAACCGGGGACTGCCGAGATTGTGGACCAGCGCACGATAAAGATTCCCCTGAAAGCGCCAGCGGTGACTTTCCTGCTGAACCTGTCATCGGAGTACATGAAGATATACCCCAAGCACATAGTGGAGGGGCAAGCACAGGACGATCTCAATTGCTGCCCGTCGAACATGATCGGGTCCGGCCCGTGGATATTCAAGGATTGGAGCCGTGGGAGCTCCTACGAATACGAGAAGAATCCCAACTACTTCAAGGAGGGCCTTCCCTACTTCGACGGCTTCAAGGCGTTCATCGTCATTGATCGAGCCAGAAGCATCACGGCTTTGCAGGTAGGGCAGGTCTGGATGACCTACGCAGTTGATGGGATACTCGAACCCGCCGATGTGGAGGCCCTAAGAAAGGATACGGGTGGCGTAATACAGGGTTGGAACGCACCCGGCGGAATGGGCTCACTGACTATCAGCAATCAGCCGCCGTTTGATGACCCCAGAGTAAGGAAGGCTATGACCTTGGTTATTGACCGGAACCAGATTAATGAGAACGCCCACAAGGGATTTGCCTTGCCAGGCACCTTTTTCCCGCTGGGGCAAGAGGTAAGCGCTGAAAACTTCGAGGAACTCGCCTTGACAGAGGGCTTCCGGTATCCCAAGGATGAGGACCTGGCCGAGGCCCGAAGGCTTATGGCGGATGCTGGCTTCCCCGAAGGCTTTAAGGCCGAAATTCAGAACCACACCTTGGTACAATCCATACCCACGGTGGAGGTGCTCACCGAGCAGTTCCGGAACACCATCGGCATAGATTTTACGATTCGCACCACGGACCTTCCCACATTCTATGCCCAGTTGAGAGATGGTACCCATCCGGTGAGTTATACCACCACCGGGTTTCCCGCATGGGACCCGTCCTCAGTCCTTGACCAGTTCTTCGTACGGCCTGCCCTCCGAAACCCCGATGACTGGAGCAATCCGAGGATTGACGAGCTAAGCGCACTCCAAGATTTAGCGTTTGATCCCGACGAGCGCAGGGCTATTTTCAAGGAGATAGTCGACATCCTTCGCCAAGGGGAAAGCCACCACGTCCCGGTGGTCTGGTTTCAAGTACCAGCGGCGTATGACTACCGGATACACAACTTCATTCAGCCTCAATCGGCGGTGGAGATAACCAAGATGGAGCATATCTGGTGGGACCCCGACACCCCGAAACCGGCCAACTAGCCCAAGGATCAAGTTAAATCATGCTGGCCATATTTGAGTTGACCGCGGGAGGGACGAATGAGGCAGTATTTCGTAAGAAGACTGTTTCTCTTTATACCTACGCTGGTATTGGCCAGCATGATGGTGTTCACCTTGATGTGGATCGTGCCCGGCGATGCAGCCATGATGATCCTGACTGGGGAAGGGGAAGGTGGCCAGGTTAAACCGGAAGATCTAGACCGCCTGCGGCACGATTTGGGTCTGGACCGCCCCTTTTACGTTCAGTACGGGGACTGGTTGGGTCATGTGGTGGTTGGTGACCTGGGTAATTCGATCTGGTACAAAATCCCGGTCATCGATGAACTGAAGGCCAGGTTCCCCGTCTCCCTGCAGTTGGCGGTGATGGCCATGCTGATGGCCACGCTAGCGGCTGTGCCCCTGGGGATTCTCTCTGCCGTAAAGCAGGACACCTGGATCGACTACGGTGGCCGGGTGTTTACCCTGGTGGGGGTCGCGCTCCCCTTTTTCTGGACTGGCATACTGATGGTGTATGCGTTGGCATATTTCTTCAACTGGCTACCCCCCTTAGGCTACGCCTCACTTTGGGAAGACCCCCTCACCAACCTCCAACAGCTCGTCTTCCCTGCTCTGGCCCTGGCATTCTACGAAATGGCCTTCACCGCCAGGGTTACGAGGTCCGCAATGTTGGAGATATTGCGTGAGGACTACATAAGGACTGCCCGCTCCAAGGGTATCAGGGAGAGCCTTGTCATCGGGCGTCATGCCCTGAAGAACGCGGTTCTACCCATCATCACGATTTCAGGCTATCAGTTTGGTCGCCTGATGGGCGGGGTGATAATCATAGAGGTCATTTTCGTGGTGCCAGGTATGGGGACGCTGCTGATAAATAGTATCGTGCATCGGGACTTTGTCATGATTCAAGGGATGATTCTGATGGTAGCGGCGGTAATCCTGATTCTGAACCTGGTGATTGATCTGTTGTACGGAATACTCGACCCCAGGATCCGCTACCAGTAACCCAATTATCGCCTAGGACCAGATTATGGTATTTATCGAGAGACCGGCGCAAGTAGCCTCTCCCATAATTTCTGCTGGCTTGACTGGCATCTCCGGGACGCTTCAGGCAGTGGCCAGTTTCTCGCGGCGGAAACCACTGGGAGCGGTTGGTGGCGCCATCGTAGGTTTGCTCGTACTGATTGCCCTCGGGTCCAATTTCAATATTATCCCTCTAGATGATCCCCGGGCAATCAGTGGGGGGACATATGAGCCTCCGAGCGCTTCCTTTCTTCTGGGCACTGACCAAATCGGGCGCGACATATTGAGCCGGCTATTCCACGGCGCCTGGGTTTCCCTCTACGTGGGCTTAGGCAGCGTATTGATTGGCATAACCGCTAGCTTTGCTTTGGGAATCATCACCACTTACGCGGGGGGGAAGTTTGACCTGGCCTTCCAGCGCGTAGTGGACGCGCTGATGGCCTTGCCCGGCCTCATCATCGCCCTGGCGATAGTGGCCGTTCTGGGGTCCTCGTTGAACAACGTCATTGTAGCCATCGTCATCGGAATGATGGCGCCGGTCATCCGTACCGTCCGGTCCCAAGTGCTGTCCGTAAAGGAAATGGACTATGTCACTGCGTCCCGGGCCGTGGGCGCCGCTCCCTGGCGCATCGTTTTCCGCCACATCATGCCCAACTGCTTCGCGACCTACCTCATCTTGGCCACCTACTACTTGGGGTTCGCCATCATAATCGAAGCCTCGCTGAGCTTCCTGGGAGTAGGCTCCCCTCCGGACATACCTAGTTGGGGGGGCATGCTGACCAGAGCGGCCCAGGAGCACGTTAAAACGGCGCCGGGGCTTAGTATTTTCCCTGGGCTTGCTATCTTCTTGGTAGTCCTAGGGTTTAACTTTCTTGGCGATGCTCTGAGGGACGTTTTGGACCCCAAGCTTCGTAGCAGATAAGGGCTGCATAAAGATGACTTTCTGGCGGCTCGCTCCCGATATCTATAGCTCAGGGCAATCGCATTCTGACGGGGCACTGTTGTAGGGGCAGTGGCTTGTCCCTGCCCCGTACCCACCAGCCAGGGAGTCCACTATGTGCCTCCTCTTTATCGCACTCCGGGCCGCTACGCTGTATCATACGGGCAGTGAATTGGGACGCTAATTGACTAGCAGTTAGGAGTTCGACATGACTACGATTGTCCGGCAAGGCGAGGCGCATCAGTACAAAGTGGTGGGCACCACGCCAGTGCGGCACGACGGGGTGGAGAAGGTCACCGGCGCGGCCAAGTACGGGGCCGACATTCAGTTGGCCGGTATGCTCCACGGCAAGGTGCTGCGCAGCCCCTACGCCCACGCCCGCATCCGCTCCATCGACGCCAGCAAGGCCGAGGCTTTGCCCGGAGTGGCTGCGGTGGTCTCGGCCAAAGACTTCCCGATCATCCAGGACCAGATCATCGACCTGGCCGAGACGCAAGGTAACTCCCGGCTCATGGCCGAGCACGTGATGGCCCACCATAAGGCCCTTTATCAAGGCCACGCCGTCGCTGCCGTTGCGGCCACCAGCCCGCACATAGCCGAGCAGGCCCTGGGACTGATCGAAATCGACTACGAAGTCCTGGAGCCCGTCCTTTCCATTCAGGAAGCGATGCGCGAGGACGCGCCGGTCATCCACGAAGACCTGACCACCCACTTCAAGCTGGAGCGGTTCGGCCGGGGCGACGATACCGGCGTTCACGGCAACGTCGCCAGCCACATCCAGCACCGGCTGGGCGACGTGGAAAAGGGGTTCCAGGAAGCCGACGTGGTGATCGAGCGCGAATTCAACACCGGCACCGTTCACCAGGGCTACATCGAACCTCACGCTTCCACCGCTACTTGGGCCCCCGACGGCCGCCTGACCGTCTGGACCTGCACTCAAGGTTCGTTTGCCATCCGCTCTTCCACCGCCGCCATTTGCGGGGTGCCCGAAGACCAGGTACGGGTCATCCCCACCGAAATCGGCGGCGGGTTCGGGGCCAAGATCACCACTTACCTGGAGCCGCTGGCCGCGATCTTGTCCAAGAAGAGCGGCCGTCCGGTGAAGCTGGTGATGAGCCGGAAGGATGTTTTCGAGGGCACCGGCCCCACGTCCGCCACCAACATGCGCACCAAGATCGGCGTGAAGAACGACGGCAGGATCACGGGGGCCCACGTTTGGATGGCCTTCGAGGCCGGCGCTTTCCCTGGCTCTCCCGTCGGCGGCGGGACTCTCTGCGCCACCGGCCCCTACAATATCGAAAACCTGCTGGTCGACGGCTACGACGTAGTGGTCAACAAGCAGAAGGTTCAGGCTTACCGCGCCCCCGGCCAGCCGCAGGGCGCGTTCGCGGTCGAGCCGGTGCTCGACGAGTTGGCCGATATGCTCGGCATGGACCCGATTGAGCTGCGGCTCCGAAACGTGGCCAAAGAAGGCGACCGGATGCCCAACGGCGTGGCCCATCCCCGCTTCGGCACCAAGGAGCTGGAAGACGCCATGAAGGCCCATGACCACTACAACACCCCGCTGACCGGCCCCAACCAGGGGCGCGGTGTGGCGTTGGGCTACCGCTGGCAGGCCGGGCAGATGTCCTCGGCCACGATCATCGTCAACAGCAACGGGACGGTCGGGCTGGTCACCGGGTCGGTGGACATCGGCGGCACCCGCACCGCAGTGGCGATGCAGGCCGCGGAAATTCTGGGAATCGCCGCCGAGGACGTGCTGCCGACCGTGGTGGATACCGACACCATCGGCTATACCGCCGTCACCGGAGGCAGCCGCACCGCATTTGACACCGGCCTGGCCGCGATTCAGGCGGCCGAGGACGTGAAGCGGCAGATGGGCGCCCGGGCCGCCTTGATCTGGGAGGTCCAGGACGAGGACGTTGCCTTCGCCGATGGCGTGTTCACCTGCACCAAAAATCCGGCCGACAGCTTTACCTTCAAGGAACTGGCGGGCCGGTTGATGCGCAACGGCGGGCCGATCACCACCTCGGTATCGGCGGTGTCCACTGGCGTCGGTCCGATCATCGCCGGCAACATCGTCGACGTGGAGATCGACCCAGACACCGGTAAGGTGGACATCCTGCGCTACACCGCCTTCCTGGATGTTGGCACGGCGGTCCATCCCAGCTACGTCGAAGGGCAAATTCAGGGCGGCACGGTGCAGGGCATCGGCTGGGCGCTCAACGAAGAGTATTGCTACGACAACCAGGGAGTAATGCTCAATTCCAGCTTCCTCGACTACCGTATGCCGACCAGCCTGGACGTTCCGATGATCGACGCGGTGATGGTCGAGGTCCCCAATCCGCGCCACCCCTTCGGCCTGCGCGGCGTGGGCGAAGCGCCCATAATCCCTCCCCTGCCCGCCATCGCCAACGCCGTCTCCCACGCCATCGGCGTTCGCGTCAACACCCTCCCCATCACCCCCGCCGCCGTCCTGGAGGCGCTGGAGGGCAAGGGAGGCTAGGCTGCTCTTGGTGACAATGTGCTTTTCGTCAGGCGGGCCTCTGCAATGTGAGTGCCTGCCTGACATTCCCGTAATCTAATCTGCTGGCGGCCATGAAGCATATCGTTCCGGCAACGCTGTTGTTTCTTTCTCCGGGATAGTACTGGGAGTCTCTCGGAAGCCGGTCAGCCATTGATTGCAGGACGGTCCGGCAGCGCCGCTTTACCTCATCTTTCCGGCAGGCCTGACTGCCGAAGAAGTTTCTCACCCTCTCCTGCACCATCTCCTTGGTGCCCAGACACAGGTCCCCGGCCGCCTCCTCCCTCACCCAGCCCCAGATCGCCTCACCGGCGTTGAAGTCCGGGCTGTAGCCGGGCAGGGTCACCAGCCCCAAGCTCAGTCCGGGCGTCCGCAGATACTCTCGCATTGCCTCGCCGCGGTGCGCCGGAGCATTGTCCCAGACCACCTTCAACGGCCCAGTGTGCCTCTGCCTCAGTTGTTTGAGGAAGGCGGCCGAGGTCCCGGAGTTGCTGTTACCCTCCAGTCCCATCCACTCCACCTCCCCAGTCTCCAAGCATACCGCCGAGTGGTAGCTGGCCTTCTCGCCACGCCGCGGGCTGCTCGAGTCCACCAAGGTCGGCTCTCCCCACAGCACCCACTTGCCCCGCAGTTCGGCGTCCGCTCGGAAATGGGCCTCGTCGGCGAAGAATATCTTTCCGCCAGTGCATACCGCCTCGTCCCGCAGGTCAGCGTACTCCGCCAAGAAGGACTCCCGCTTGGCCTCATCCGC
The DNA here is from genome assembly GCA_965197575.1 of Dehalococcoidia bacterium. Taxonomy (GTDB): domain Bacteria; phylum Chloroflexota; class Dehalococcoidia; order Lucifugimonadales; family UBA3495; genus VXOI01. Next base: position 1,137,350 of record OZ240214.1, on the reverse strand, counting down.
CTTGACCAGCCGCTTCTTGGGACGCTTCAGGACGAACCCCAGCCGGTGCAGATAGTTCAGGCAACTGCTGCGGTTCAGGCCAATTCCGAAGCGTTCCCAGACAAACTGACGGACCACTTTCCAGTTCCAGTTGGCCAGGCTGATGCCCGCCAAGGCGGGCAACTCCGGCACCCCCGGACTGCTCGAAAATCAATGCCCTGGGACCGCCCTCTCTGAAGGCGGCGGCCCATCTGCCGATGGTGTGAGGATCCCGTTCCAGAGCCTCCGCCGTGGCCGACGCGGTCCAGCCTTGGGCCAGCAGCAGGAGGGTGTACCACCGTTCCCGCTCCCGGGGAGTGGGCGCCGCGCCAGAATCATCCGCCGGCGCAAATCCTTCGCATCCATCCGCCATTGTTCGGAGGAACCGCTCTATTTCCCTCACACCCATCACCAACCCCTCTCCGACTCCAGGACAGACTAACCTGACACCTCCACAACTTTACCCCGTGCTTCTGCGCATTTCACCTTGGCTTTGGTTTAGTTGGGTCGCGTTACGCCGCCGGGCAGTATAAAGGAACTCACCGACGGGTTGATTTCCCCTATTTACCCGCCTGCTCTCGTTTACGCTTATCTACGAAGTAGGATGTACGGCGGTCCGTGCGTAGCGCCTTCCAAAAAAAGACCCGACAAGCAGTCGGGGCTAACTTGCTCAGACTTTGTGCTTTACCGCCACCAGTCTGCCCATGCTCCTCTGTTCTTGAGCTTGATTCTCTTGGCTGGTCCTGCTGTGTCTCCCCCGGTCCGGTGACGTTCACAGGTTCTCACTGCGACTCGGTGAGTCAGCCTCCAGACGATTTCAAAATTCAGTTGGCGTGAGCTGGCTGGTTTGAGTTCCTGCGCGCAGCGCGTGCTTCCCTGCCTGATGGGGGGATGTGATGCGCTTGTTGCGCCTGTCGGGGCTTCCGGCGGCACGCCCGGGGGTCGCCTGGCCCTGGCGAGGGCGAGGCCTAGCGCCGGGTGTTCTCAGCCGCATGGGCCCTGAGGGCTATCGAGACTCAGCCGGACGATTCACCGGCGTCGGCGTCGGTGAGATGTCTCTGAGACGCTGGACCTCTTCCTCAAGCTCACTGCGCCTTGCCTCGGCGGCCTCCGCTCTGGCCAGGTCGTCCTCCCAGCTGGGGATGGGTGCCTCCGCCTGGGGGTCCCACCATTCCAGCCGGCCTTGCTCGCACCTGATGAGCAGGCCCAGGGCTGGGCTGTATCCCTGCAATATTCCCGGGGAGAGTTCCTCCACCGGCAACGGCCGGTAGGCCCCGCTGTCCAGGACTTCGCCGGTCAGTCTCTGGCCGTAGTACTCGCCTGTGCTGTCGAAGCGCCAGTACTCCGGTATGCCCAAGGCCGCGTACTCGTCGCGCTTCACCCCGGTATCGTTGCTGGCGGTGCTCGCCGAGGCCACCTCAATCACGAAGTCGGGCGGCTTGCCCTGCTCGGAGATGATGTAGCCGTTGTTGTCGGCGTACTTCTCCGCGCTGACGCCGAAGGCTATCAGCATGTTCGGCCTCTTGAGGTCTGCCGGGTCGTGGTCCGGCGAGGCCGCTATTCACCGGTCGTACTCGACCAGGGTGGTCTCGGGGTTGCTGAAGTGCCGGGCCAGCCGCTGGTGGCCGCAGGGTTTATATATGTGGTCGAATGCGGTCACCTCGTCCATGTGCCGAGGCGGCGGCTCAGGCAGGCGGAACCTCGCTGCCGCCGGCTGGATGGTGTTCTTCGTCGTCATGTCTCGCCTCGTGCGGCCGTCTTGGCCGCTTTGGCTGGATGTTACGCCGCATTTGGGCTTATGAGGAGCAGGTTACGGTCTGCCTTGAGAGATGTCCATACCCTGCTGTCAGCCGCTTGGTTTTGAAATCTACCCAGCCTCCTGACGTCTTGGTCTGGATGGTTCTCCATGATGTGGATCTTTCACCGCATGACCAGCAAGGCTTGGCTGTCAGTTGCTGAAGCCAGTTCCTGATTACTTTGAACATAGGTCTTCCTGCTCGTCGTTTCATGGCTTGGGTCGTCCTCATTGGCGCCCCTGTGTCAGTTTGCGGCTTGCACCGGACGGGTTGGTTCGTTTGCCCGGCGTTACTCTCCTTCTTCTTTGTTGGCGTTCACAGATATGGTTCCTGCACGCCATTCGCTCCATTTCTGGAGGTCTCTGTATTGGCTTGAGTGGTACCATCCTTGTGTTATCCCTGTGGGGAAAGTCAGGTACTGGGTCAGCGGTGACTCTGGTGCCAGTTTCAGCGGCGGCTGACTCGGCCGGTGGTCGGTGGTTTTGAGTCCGGCGATATATAGAGTCTCCAATCGACCCAGGTGAGCCACCAGTTCCGTTGAGCTTAAGGTTCTCATTCTGCCGTCTGTGAGGATCCCGTATGTATTGATGGTCCCGATTTTGACTTCTTTCAGCTCTGCATTGTTTTTGAACAGGGCACTGGGAATGAGTAGTGTGTCCGGCTCCTCTCGGTGTGGCGCACTGTTTACAGTCAGTAGGATGCTTTCTAAACTAAAGCCAAGGTGAAATGTACATATCGCTAGAGCGCACCGTCGGTCGCCCCCAGTTGGGACGTAAAGGTGAGATGAAGTGCCGTGGAGTCCTTTAGGTCGTCTTCAAGACCCCCGAAATGCACATACCACCTTGGTATTGGTTTAGCTTGGTCATCCAGTCGAATTCCTCGCCTTTCAGCGTAGGTTGCGGCCCTGTTATTTTGATGGCTAAACTAAAGCCAAGGTGGGATGTGCATTTGCGGTGCGTGCGGGATAGTACTGGGAGTCTCTCGGAAGCCGGTCAGCCATTGATTGCAGGAGTGTCCGGCAGCGCCACTTTACTTCGTCTTTCCGGATGGCCAGCCCGGCGAGGAAGCTGCCAACCCTCTCCTGCACCCGGGCCTTGCTTCCCAAGCACAGGTTCCCCGTCGCCTCTTCCCTCGCCCAGCCCCAGATAGCCTCACCGGCGTTGAAGTCCGGGCTGTAGCCCGGCAGGTTCACCAGCCGCAGCCCCAGCCCCGGCGTCCGCAGATACTCGCGCACCGCCTCACCACGGTGCGCCGGCGCGTTGTCCCAGATGACGTCTAACGGCCCGGAGTGCCTCTCCCCCAGTTGCCCCAGGAAGGCCGCCGAGGTTCCGCCGTTGCTGTTCCCCTCCAGTTCCATCCACTCCACCTCCCCCGTCTCCAGGCACACCGCCGAGTAGTAGCTGGCCTTCTCTCCATACCGCGGACTGGTCGAGTCCACCAACGCCGGCTCTCCCCTGAGCACCCACTTGCCCCGCAGTTCGGAGTCCGCCCGGAAGTGGGCCTCGTCAACAAAGAATATCCTGGCCCCGGTCCGCACCGCCTCCTCCCACAGGGCGGCGTACTCCGCCACGAAGGCCTCCCGCTTGGCTTGGTCAGCCTTGACCAGCCGCTTCTTGGGCCGCTTAAGCACCAACCCCAAGCGGTGCAGGCAGTTGAGGATACTGCTGCGGCTCAGCCTGACGCCGAACCGCTCCCACACAAACTGCCGCCCCGCCTTCCAGTTCCAGTTGGCCAGTTCGATGCCCGAAATGGCGGGCAACTCCTGCACCTGGACGTAACTCTCTGCTTCGCGCCGCTGCTTCGCTGGGTCCTCGCCTGGTGGCGCTCCGGCAGACTGGCCCTGGCCATCGACCCCACTCTCAAGGGCGATCAGACCACCGCCATCGTCATCAGCGTCCTCTACCGCAGTTGCGCCATCCCCGTGGCCTGGCGCATTCACCCCGCCACCCAACGCGGCTCCTGGATGGACCCCACCGTGGAACTGCTCAAGGAACTGGCGCCAGCCGTTCCCCATGAAATGTCCGTGATCGTCCTCTGCGACCGGGGCATATCCAGCCCCAAGCTGTGGCAACAGATACGCGCCCAGGGCTGGCGCCCCTGTATGCGCTACCGGAAGAACATCACCTTCTGCGCCGACGGCGGCAAACGATTGCCTGCCCTGCGTTTCCTTTCCCGTCCCGATACCGCCTGGGTCGGCCAGGGCACCGCCTTCAGCACCCCCAAGGCCAAACGCCGCTGCACCCTCATGGTGGTCTGGTACGTCGAACAGGAGGAACCCTGGGTCATCCTCACCGGCCTGCCTCCAAAGGAAGTCGGCGTCAGTTGGTACGCTCTGCGCTTCTGGATCGAACTGGGCTTCAAGGCCATCAAGAGCTTGGGCTGGAAGTGGGACAAGACCCGGCGCACCGACCCGGCACGCATCTCCCGGCACTGGCTGGTGCTGCCGGTGGCGACGCTTTTGGCCCTGGCCTACGGCACCAGGGTGGAAGACGCCCAGGACCGCAGGATCGCCCCAGGCAATCTGCGGACGCCGCCCAAGACTCTGGCTTCCAATCACCGGGACCCTCGGAGCCGTCCGGCGCGCACCGTCAGCGTGATCCGCCACGGCGTCGGCTGGCTCAGGCGGTTGCTGCTCAAAGGACGCCTCTGGAGCCGCGTCTGGCTGCTGCCCGAACCCTGGCTGGAACCCAAGCCCAACCTGGAGGCCACCCATCATGCCCCCTCGTAGCAGCCGTTACCTACCCCTGTCAGCGGGAACCCCCGGACTGCTCGAACATCAAGGCTGCCGGTCCGCCCCCGCCGAATGCGGCGGCCCACCGGCCAATGGTGTGGGGGTCCCGTCCCAGAGCCTCCGCCGTGGTCGCGGCGGTCCAGCCTTGGGCCAAGAGCCAGATGGCGTACCATCTTTCCCGCTCCCGGGGCGTGGGCGCCAGAATCATACGCCGGCGCAAATCCTGGCGTCCATCCGCCATTGTTCGAGGAACCGCTCTATCTCCCTCACACCCATTACCAACCCCTCTCTGACTCCAGGACAAACTAACCTGACGCCTTCACAACTCTACCCCATGCTTCTGCGCCTCTCACCTTGGCTTTGGTTTAGTATTCCTGTCTTTTGAAATCGTCTGCCTATGGACATTAAGTGCCTATCCTAATAACAAAATCCAGGCTAAACTAGCGGAATGACTAAAGCGAAAGAAGCCAAGCCACCTCGGCTGAAGCGCGCCGGCTCAGCCGTGCCGGTCAACCCCGCCACCGGCTCCTTCCAAGTATCCGGCGCTCTTTGGGAGGCGCTGGCCCCGCTGATTCCCCAGCGGGTGAACACCCATCCCTTGGGCGGGGGCCGGCCCCGGGTGCCGGACCGGACCTGCGCCAACGGCATCTTCTACGTGCTGCGCACCGGCTGCCAGTGGAAGGCCTTGGATGCCACCGGCATTTGTTCCGGCTCCACGGCCCACCTGCGCTTCCAGGAGTGGGCCGCCGCCGGGGTGTTCCTGGAGCTATGGCGGACGGGGCTGGAACGTTACGATGAGTTGAAGGGCATGGACTGGAGTTGGTTGAGCCTGGACGGGGCCGTGACCAAATCCCCCTTGGGCGGGGGAAAAAACCGGCCCCAATCCCACGGACCGGGGTAAGAGCGGGGTCAAACGCAGCCTGTTGACCGAAGCCCAGGGCATTCCGGCGGGGCTGGCGGTGGCCGGGGCCAACCGCCACGATATGAAGCTGGTCCGGGCTACGCTGGACAGCCTGCCGCACCGCGCCCGGAGCCCAGTCCGGAGCGCCCCCAGGGTCTGTGCCTGGACAAGGGCTATGACTATGACGAGGTGCGCCGGACCCTGGAAGAGTTTGGCTTCACGGCCCACATCCGGAGCCGGGGCGAAGAGGCTCAGGCCGTCAAAAAGGAAGCCGGCTTCAAAGCCCGGCGCTGGGTGGTGGAACGGACTCACAGTTGGATGAACCGCTTCCGGCGCATTCTGGTCCGCTGGGACCAGTCTCCAGACAACTACATCGCCTTTCTTCATTTCGCCTGTGCCCTTATTGCTTTCAGGGCCGCCGGGTTATTAGGATAGGCTCTAATACTACAGTCGCAGATAGTTCTTGGTAGAATGGAGTTACTTCTGGGAGTGGTAGAGGTGAAGTGGTGGCAACTGAGCGGGACGAAGTATTGGAAGTGGCCCGGTGGGCCAAAGGCATTGAGGAAGTTCATGGGTGCATTGCGGAGCGGTTTCACCGTTCGGAACCCCGCCGGCGGGCCCTGGAGTATCTGAAGGGGCTAATTGCTCCGGTGGAGCGCAAGAACGGCTGGCAACTGGCGGAGCGGGCGGGCGACGTTAGCCCCGACGGGGTACAGCGATTACTGTCCACCTATCGCTGGGATGCCGACCTGGTTCGGGACGACCTGCGGGCCTACGTGGTGGAGCATCTGGGGGAGACCGATGGGGTGCTGGTGGTGGACGAGACCGGCTTCCTGAAGAAGGGTGTCAAACCGGTGGGGGTGCAGCGGCAGTATAGTGGGACGGCGGGACGGATTGAAAATTGCCAGATAGGAGTTTTTCTGACCTATGCCACCGCCCAGGGGAGAGTGCTGCTGGACCGGGAACTGTACCTGCCCCAGGTATGGGCCGATGCTGGACAACGCCGTGGGGAGGCAGGGGTGCCGGAGGAGGTAAGGTTCCGAACCAAGCCCCAGTTAGCCCGGGAGATGCTGGAGCGGGCGGTGGAAGCGGAAGTTCCCTTCCGCTGGGTCACTGGGGATGAAGTGTACGGTAGTGACCGCAACCTTCGGCTGTGGCTGGAGGGGGCGGGGATTCCCCACGTGCTGGCCATCAAGAGGAACGAGAAGCTGTGGGCTATGACGGACAAGGGGCCGCGTCAGGTACGGGCGGACCGGCTGGCGTCGCAGTTTGAGGAATCCGCATGGGTGCGGCTCAGTGCTGGAAAGGGAGCCAAGGGCCCCCGGGTCTACGACTGGATCAGGGTGGCGATACGGCCTCTGCGGGAACCTGGCAAGGGCTACTGGCTACTGGTTCGCCGCAGCATTGCCCAGCCTGAAGAGTTGGCCTATTACGCCTGCTTTGGTCCAGCGGACACAACCCTGGAAGACCTGGTGCGGGTGGCAGGTACCCGCTGGGCCATAGAAGAGTGCTTCCAGGAGGCCAAGGGACAGGTGGGGCTGGACCAGTATGAAGTGCGGAAATGGGATAGCTGGTACCGGCACGTCACCCTGGCGATGCTGGCCCATGCCTATCTGGCGGTGGTCCGGCAACAGGCCAACACCTGCCGCAACGGCAAAAAGGGGGAGAGTCAGAGTGGGATGAAACCCTGATACCGCTGACGGTTCCCGAGGTGCGCCGGCTGCTGTACCGCTTGATCTGGCAGCCCAGATCCAAGGCGAAATCGGTACTGAAGTGGTCCCGATGGAGGCGGCGCCATCAAGCCAGAGCCCGTCTCTGCCATTACAAACGCCGCCTCACCCTCTATCTGCGGCTGTAGTACTAATACTACAGTCGCAGATTGAGAGAAGGTAGAATTAGGGCAGTTGAGTGTTGATGAGGTGACGTGGTGGTTGTTGGGAGAGACGAGGTGGCGGAAGTGGCGCGGTGGGCCGAGGGGATCGAGCGGGTGCATGAGTGCATTGCGGGGCGGTTCCGGCGGCCCGGAGCCGCGCCGGCGGGCGCTGGACTACCTGCGGGGACTGTTGAGCCCGGTGGAGCGCAAGAACGGCTGGCAACTGGCAGAGCAGGCTGGCGAGGCCACTCCCGACGGGGTGCAGCGCCTGTTGTACAACTACCGGTGGGACGCGGACCTGATTCGCGATGACCTCAGGGACTATGTTGTGGAGCATCTGGGCGATGCCGACGGGGTTCTGGTGGTGGACGAGACCGGGTTTCTCAAGAAGGGCGGCAAGTCCGTTGGGGTGCAGCGTCAGTACAGCGGCACGGCGGGCCGGATCGAAAACTGCCAGGTTGGCGTGTTCCTGGCCTATGCCGGCGCCAAAGGCAGGACGCTGCTGGACCGGGACTTGCACCTGCCCCAGGTATGGGCCCAGGACCGGGAACGGCGCGAGGAGGCCGGGGTGCCGGAGGATGCGGTATTCCGGACCAAGCCGCAACTGGCGCAGTTGATGCTGGAGCGGGCGGCGGATTCGGGTGTCCCTTTCAGTTGGTTTACCGGGGACGAGGTCTACGGCAGCGACCGCAAGCTGCGGCGGTGGCTGGAGCGTGAGGAGATTCCTCACGTGATGGCCATAAAGAGCAACGAGAAGCTGTGGGCCTGGACGGAAAAGGGACCGCTACAGGTGAGGGCTGACCGGCTGGCGTCCGGCGTTGAGGAGTCCGCCTGGGTGCGGTGCAGTGCCGGAAATGGCGCCAAGGGACCTCGGGTCTACGATTGGACCGCCGTGAAAATACGGCCCCTGCGGGAGCCGGGCAAGGGCCACTGGCTGCTGGCCCGGCGCAGCCTTGCCAAACCTGGGGAGTTGGCCTACTACCTGTGCTTCGGCCCGGCGGAAACAACCTTGGCGGAATTGGTACGGGTGGCTGGGACAAGGTGGGCCATCGAGGAATGCTTCGAGGAGGCCAAGGGAGAGGTCGGTCTGGAGCAGTACGAGGTGCGGCGATGGGACGGCTGGCACCGGCACATCACCCTGGCGATGCTGGCTCACGCCTACCTGACGGTAATCAAATATCAGGCGATGGAACAGGGAGAAAAGGGGGCCGCTACGGCCCGGATGAAGAGTTGATTCCCGTCACAGTGCCGGAGGTGCGCCGGCTGCTGACCCGATTGGTATGGAGGGAAAACCAGCCGCCTGATTTCATCCTTTACTGGTCGCGTTGGAGACGGCGCCACCAAGCCAGAGCCCGGCAATGCCACTACAAACGCCGCCTGTCACATCTGCGACTGTAGTACTAAGTGGCGAGGCGTGGGATAATCCAGCCCCTCAACTGAACTGACACCGCCAACCGCCCGTTAGACCCGACAAGCAGTCGGGTCTTTTTTTTTGGAACGCGCTACGCACGGATCGCCCGCACATCCCACCAAGTAGAAAAGCTGAAACCGGCGAAGTCAGAACCAGCTGAAAATGGACGTGACCTCCAGCAACACATTGAAGGAGTGCCACAGCCATGCGCCACCTCCCGACCATCGCCAGGAGAGCGATCCTGAACCTCGCGATTTTGACAGTTCCTTCACACTCCTCGTCATCGCAGCGTGCTCCAGCAATGGCGACCCAACGGCACCCACACCCAGCCAGACCGAGCAAGCACTGGTGGAAGACATTAGGCGGCTGAACTCACAACTTGCCAGTCTGCGCCAAGAGGTTAAAGAGTTGCGGAAATCGGCCGATGAAGAGGAAAACCAGTTAACAAGACAGCCAGAGCACTCAATCAAGCTACCGCAGGACAACTCCAGCAGAGAGAGTCCGGATACAGAAGCAACGCCCTGGACGGAACAATCCACCGCGGTGCAGCGTTCCACATCAACACCGTCTCCGTCCCCAGAGCCCACAGCACCGCCGACATCAATAACGGCCGCCGACGGAGTGGGAATCTGCAACGGAACCCCAGAGGTTCAGCAAGCCATTCTGACAACCCTGCGGATCAACTCTTGCCGTCTCGTCACTAATGAGGAACTCTACCGGATTACACGGCTCACGGACCGGGAGGGCCGCAGTGTGGGCACGCATCAGTGGCAACTGAAGCGGGAGACCTGACAGGGCTGGTCAACCTGAAAGAGCTGAGCATCAACATCGACAGCACGCTGCCGACAGGCATTTTCGCAGGAACTAAACCAATACCAAGGTGGGATGTGCATTTCGGGGGTCTTGAAGACGACCTAAAGGACTCCACGGCACTTCATCTCACCTTTACGTCCCAACCGGGGGCGACCGACAGTGCGGTCTAGCGATATGTACATTTCATCTTGGCTTTAGCCCGAATCCACCGATGGACACCGATGGACACGGAAGGACGGCGTGAGGACAGTGGAAGGGGGGTGAGGGAGTTACAGGGGCGATGATCCGGGCTCGAATTCGGGTAGACGGGAGGTTGGCGGGCGGTCTGCAGGCGCTTTTGGGGGCGCCGATGGCGGCCTACAGTGGCTGTGGTGAGCGAAATGGCGGGACAGGCACGGCGAGAGGGGCTCGCGGACCGGGATGGCGCGAGTTGGCGGGGACGTTCAGTTGGCCGGACGTTGGGACAGTGGCGGACGGGCGCCGTCAGGCTGGGAGTGGAATGGCTCGCAGCCGTGCCGGGGCGCGACTGACCTTCTCCTCCCGCGGCCAGCGCTGGGGAAGATGCAGGGTGAGCCGGCGCGCCGGGCGGGTGAGCCGTCCGGCCCGGGAGAAGAACCGCCGCCGGAGCGTCTTGGTGGTCACGGTCCGTTCGCCCGGACCGGTCCGCGCGGTCCAACGGGCCAGGTTATGCGCCATCACCTGTACTGCGAGCCGGGCGGCGTTGGCGGCGAAGCGCCCCGGGGGCATGTGGTTCAGCCCGGCGCCGTGCTTGAGGTCTCGAATGGCGTTCCCGGTCTCGGCGTGGCGGCGGCGGCCGGCCTCCAGTTCCCCTCCAGTTCCAAGGTCTCTCCGTCCCGGCCGGTGATGAAGCCGTGATAGCTGCAGGTGGCGAAGAGGGCCAGTTGGGAACCGGGCGTCCGGTCCTCACCGGGTATCGCCTCGATCAGGTTGCGCAGGCTGGCGTGCTGGCCGATGGTGGCTGGCGGACGGTGATGGAGAAGCGGACATCCATCCGGCGGCAGACGGCGGCCACGGCGTGGGTATAGAAGCCGCTGTCGGCCCGCACCGTGAGTTGCCCGCTAGCCCCACCGTAGCGAACCCGGCTCACCGTCTCACGCAGAAAGTGGGCGGCGCCGCAGGCGGTCCCGCCGACGCGCAGCGCATCGCCGCCGGCCAGAGCGGAGGCCACCAGCGTCATCAGCTTGTCGCCGGTGTTGGCCCGGCCCGGCGCATCGCCCAGGCCGAGGCGCTTCCCGAGGCGCTTCCGGAGTAGTTGGGGCAGGCCAAGGCGCAGGGCGAGGGTGGCCGGAAGGATCAGCCCGGCATTGGCCGCCAGGCGGTGGCCGCCGAAGGTGATTTGGACCCGGCCGGGGTGGTGGCGTGGCAGCATCTATCGGGTGCTCCTTGTTCCGGGGCCGGGTTGCTGTTACAAACCATTATCCCAGATGCACAGGAGCGCCTTCTTGAGGCTTCAGGTCGCTGACCCGGCGCCCTCCTTTCGGTGGATTCGAGCTTAGTTTAGCTTCGCCAAGCTGGTCGTGCAGGGCACAACCGCCGACGGTTCCGAACTCGGGCGAACGCCCAGCAAGGAAGTAGCCTTGGAAAAAGGAACATTCGCCGGAGTCGAGATAGGCGAACTGACCCTGAAAAACGTCCACGTACAACCAAGGGCATTCGACGGGATGATCTCCATCAGTGACCTGAAGTACGAGGGAACAGAATTCCCCCCATTGGATGCCAAGGAATTGTCCGGCATCAAAAACCTAAACTAAAGCCAAGGTGGAATCTACATTTGTGGGGCGATGAAGATGGCTCAGGTACCACAATAAAGTCCTTTCACCTGTACTTGGGGGACGTTTCGGCACCGCCGCTTGACCTCTTCTATATGCGTATTTCACCTTGGCATTAGGTTGTGTAGACATTTCACCGTAGCCAAATGAGAGCGGCTGTAAAATGAAGGAAGCCCAAGTATCTGGTGTCCAGCTTCTCAAACCGGGAGAATACCCGGCGATAATGCTTCATCTTGTTGATGAAGCATTCGACCAGATGCCGCTCCCGGTATAAATGCGCGTCGTAGTCGCAGGGTTCCTTTCGGTTGGAGCGCGTCGGAATCACCGGCGTCATGCCCCGCTCCAGAATGTGCTGGCGAAATCCCTGGGAGTCATACCCCTTGTCAGCCAGCGCGTATTCACCGTCATAGCCGGTTAGCAGCCCCTCTGCCTGGGTAATGCCGTGCTGTTGTCCTCCGGTCAAGATGAAGCGCAAGGGATTGCCCAGGCCGTCCACGCTCACGTGGATCTTGGCGCTGAACCCGCCGCGGCTCCGGCCCAGAGCTGGGGCTGCTTGGCCGCCGTTTTGGGGGGGAACTCCCGCGGCGCAGGGATGCGCCCGAACCACCGTGCTGTCGATGATGAGATATGCCATGTCCGGCGCACCGGCGAAATGCTGAGGCAGCAGTTCCCAGACACCCCGGTCGGCCCAGCGGGCAAACCTTTTGTAGACGCTGTTCCAGTTCCCATACTCGGCTGGGAGGAGCCGCCATTGGGCGCCGGAGCGGTTGATCCACAGGACGGCCTCTATGAAAGGTCGGCATTCTTCTTCCTGACCAACATGCAAGTCAGTGCGGCCCCGCAAGAAATCTAGAATCCTGGCCCATTGCTCTGGAGGTAGTTCAAGATTTGACACATTATCACTGTAACAAAATGTCAACACGGCCTAGTTTAGATTTGCAGAGTTATCAGTCGGCGCGATGTTGGCGGGGAGATATCAGCCGCTTGCCGGGCGAGTTGTCCGAGTATGGAACTCTCAGCCATGTTGCGGGCCGTCTTTCTCTTTTGTTCGCCTATTCGGGTTGTCCCTGAAGGATGTTGAGATTGTTGGGTTCCGAGGGAGAGTTCTGCAGATTGCCTAGCCCTTGGGCTTGCCCGGAAGTTTTGCTTGCTACTGCAAATCCGACCAGTGCTCCGGCCGCTGAAGCTCCTGCGATTGCCATTGCTCTTGTCCCGGGGTCCAAGTTGTGGATTGCTTCTGTGAGGGTGAGCGCTATGTGGGCGGCGGCTGCGTCAGACAGGGAGACAATGAGCGTGCATACCAGTATCCACCCAATTCGCTTCCGTCTAGTCGCCATATCCATCCTTCGGATCTATTGTCTCGTGCCTGCTGGTTAATTTTGAAATCGACTGGGAAAGGACTCATTATGCTCTTGGTGGTGTTTTCAGGCCATTTTCTTCCTGGAATAGTGGGGTGCCCTTGCTGGCGAAAGATGCCGTGCTGCGCCCCTTATGGACCATTCTGAGGAGTTTCATCAGGCTGGCGGGTGCGAGGGTTGTTGTTATCCACGCCGAACCTTTGGAAGTCATCTCCGTAACCTGAAAGGACCAGTCGGTGAGTGAAGACGATGAAGTTGGCTATCCGCTGCTTGGCTTCGTCCGGTAGATCCGGCCTGGCTGCGTTGTAAGTGGCGATTACTAAACTAAAGCCAAGGTGAAATGTACATATCGCTAGACCGCACTATCGGTGCCCACCCAGTTGGGGCCTAAAGGTGATATGAGGTGCCGTGGAGTCCTTTCGGTCGTCGTCAATCTCCCCGAAATGCACATCCCACCTTGGTATTGGTTTAGGTCTACCTGGGAGTCTTTGCTTAGCCTCACTGTGGTCGACGCGTCAAAGCGTTGCTCTTCTTCGGTGAAATACCCTCGGGCTGTGAACCAGCCGGCTTCTTTGTTGTAGATGCTGGCTAGTACCGCGTCCGGGTATTTTTGATAAATATAAGAAAGCATATAATTAAAGCGTCCTTTCATTTTGGAGTGTGTGGAGAATGCCGGCCAAGTTATATCGAGTGAGCTTGACCCAAGATGAGCGGGAGCACTTGCTGGGTGTCACCAGGCGTGGCAAATCCTCGGGACGTAAGGTGAAGCGGGCTTTGATTTTGTGTAAAGCCGATGAAGGCCTTACCGACCAGCAGGTGGCGGAAGCTCTGCTGGTGGGCCCCGCCACGGTCGGCCGGGTGCGGCAGCGTTTCGTAGAAGGCGGGTTGAAGCGGGCCCTTAATGACCTGCCACGGCCTGGGCAACGGCGCAAACTTGATGGAAAGCAGGAAGCCCACCTGGTGGCCGTGGCCTGTAGCACGCCCCCGGAAGGGCATTCCCGCTGGACCTTGCAATTGCTTGCCGGCCAAGCGGTGGAACTGGAGTTGACCGATTCCATCTCCCGGGAGACGGTCCGGCAGGTGTTGAAAAAAACGAACTCAAGCCGTGGCGGAAAAAGGAGTGGCGCATCCCAAAAGTGAGCGCCGAGTTCGTAGCCTGCATGGAGGACGTGCTGGACCTCTACGGGGAATCCTATGACCCCAAGCGGCCTGTGGTCTGTTTCGACGAGACCTCCAAGCAGTTGGTGTCGGAGAAGCGGAAGCCGATCCCGGCCAAGGCGGGACGGCGGGAGCGGTTTGATTACGAGTACCAGCGCAATGGAACCCGGAACTTGTTCATGATTTGTGAACCACTGGCGGGCTGGAGGAACGTGGAAGTGACCGGGCGTCGCACCATGGAAGACTTCGCCCATCAGATGCGGTGGCTGGTGGATGCTGCTTACCCGGAAGCGGAGAGGGTCCGAGTGGTGCTGGATAACTTGAACACCCATAAACTCGCCTCCTTGTACGAGACCTTTGAACCCAAGGAGGCCAGGCGGGTGATCCAGCGGCTGGAGTTTCACTATACCCCCAAGCACGGAAGCTGGCTCAACATGGCAGAGATTGAGTTCAGCGTATTCAGCAACCAATGTTTGAATCGCCGCATTGAAGATGAGGCGTCGCTCAAACGGGAAATTGCAGCCTTACAGACCGAACGAAATCAGGCTGCGGCAACCATCAATTGGAGATTCTCTACCACCGACGCCCGGGACAAGCTTCAACATATCTATCCATCGGTTTCACACTGACGCGGTACTAGGGTTTGCAGCGTCCTTGCGGCGGGATTGGCTGATCCGCTCTCGTAGCGCCTGATGGCGCTGATGCTGAGCCCGGTCATTTCAGCGATTTTTGCTTGTGTCAACCCTGCGTCCCTGCGGGCTTCTGAGAGCTTCTCGGCCTCCACGAGTACCCTGTCGTAAGGGAATCTCGGTGTCGGGATTGCGGAGCCGAAGGGGGCGTCCAGGTTCTCCAGAAATGTGTCCTCGCTCACGTTGTAGTTTTCTGCCAGCTTCTTTACTGCCCACATGGGTGGTTCGTGCCTGCCTGTTTCCCAGTTGCGCACGGTCTGGGCGCTGGTTCCGACTACCTGTGCCGCGTCAGCCTGGGTCAGGCGTGCGCGCGCCCTAGCGCGTCGCAGGCGATTGCCCAAGCGGATCAGCACGGTTCTCTTGGGGCCGGCTGCAACTCTTAGCTGGTCATTTTCCATGCGGGGCTTGCTTGCGTCGGTAAGGTTGCTTTCAGAATGCCATTTGCTGTTCAGGAGCGCAAGCTATTTGCTTCTGGCCGGTTTTCATCTGCTGTAGGTGCGTGAACAGGATGAAGTCCTTGATGGTCATAACGGAGCATGGGCTGAGGTCGGGTTGCACCTTCAGGCACGTGCGCATGGCCTCGTCCATGTGGGGCGCTTCCGTTACTTGTGGGGCATCGGCGGCGTCCGGGTCCAGCCAGGAGGTTGGCTTTCCGTATGTGATGGCCAGTCTTCTGAGGGTGGCTCTTGTGGGCCGGGCGGCTCCGCGCTCGTACCTCCTGATGCTGGCAATGTTCACTCCGGTACGTCCGGAGACTTGGGCTTGTGAAAGCCTTGCGTCCTTTCTGGCCTGTGCCAGGAGCTGGGGGGCCACCTCTATGCGCTTGTTCGGACGGCTGTGGGGCTTCTTGGGCTGGAGTCCGAGGATGTCTGCCGTCAGTTGCTCCAGCTGCACTACGTAGAGAGCGGCCAGGGTATCCTTTGCCGTCCTTGTGGGCTCGTGTTTGCCGATCTCCCAGTTCCTGACGCTTTGGGCGGAGACTTTGAGCTGTTTGGCTACGGCTTGCTGCGTGAGTCCGGCGTTTTCCCGTGCGGTGCGGAGTCTTTTCCCCAGGAGGGTCAGGGCCGCCTGTTTGGCGTCGGACCCCACATTCCTGTTGCTCGATTCCATTCTTGCGTGCTCGCTGTCCTCCACGGGTCCGGATGGTACTGACTATGCGATGGGATCATACGGGAGGCTGCGTTGGTGGCGCTTTGCAGTCGTGCTTTAGCTGGTGGGTTTACAAAAAAGAGATAGCCGCACGAGCTTTGCGGTCGTGCGGCCTTGGTTTCCGCGTTATTCGGTGGTTCTCTTAAGCGGGGATGACTTTCGGTTTTGTCCGTTCAGTGCCGGGGGATGGCTTGGCTCGCTTCTGCCTCTTTAGGTAAGCTCCGGATGTCTATCCATCAAGGGCGGGATGTGCGGTTCTATGACTGAGTGAAGATTGTTGACAGCAGACCCTTAACTATCCCGCTGGCCCTTCGATATAGTATCCGATAGGTAACGATAACTTATTATTATATGGGTGTAATGTTCGCACTGGAACCAACACTGACAGACTCTTATGGACGTTTCTTACGTTCTCTGGTTTTCCAGCTCGAGGGGCGCTCGCTTTGGACGGCAGACGACCCTTCGAGCGGGACACTCCTCCATGGGAGATCGCAATGTGTAAATTACCAGATCGGTTCTGCCCGGGCAGGGGCTCGGGTGCCAGGGGACCTCCTTGCTTTTCCGGCGCTTTACACGCTAACGAAAAGAAAGGAGGGTTCCATGCGAAAAAAGCGTCGGGCCCGTCCGGGCCCGGCCACCTTGCGGAGCCGCGCGAGATTCGAGCCTCCGACGCGTCTCCTGCTCATCCTACCCAATCTCCTGACCCTGTGCAACCGTGCGCTGATGCGCCAATGGCGGGGTTCGGTTGTCGGACTGCCGAGGTCCCATTGGGGTCGGTTGTCTACGACAGCGGCTGGGAAGACCACTGTGGTGTTGAAGTGCGGTGTGTCTTCACCGCTGGGCCGTCCAGCCAGTTCCTGCGGGACTGGGTGCGGAAACTCGTGCTGCGTCCTGGTCCGCCTGCTGGCGGGAATACGGACGGTGACTCTTAATTTCCCATGTCTCGGTGGCGGGCGTTTTGGATTCTGCCTGCCGCTGGGTCCTTTTACTCAGCATATTTGAGGGGATGAATGGTGATAAAAAAGAAGGATAAGGTCCAGTTGGGGACCCTTGAGGAGGGCAATGGCGCTCCTGCGGGCTCTGGTGTTGCTTACCTCCGTGTAAGCACTTCCGGGCAGGAGGAAGGCACCTCGCTGGATGTGCAACGGGAAAAGGTTTTTGCTCTGTCCAGCGTTCTGGGCGTGGCGATTGCGCCACATCACATCATTTCCGAGGTGGGGTCCGGGGCCGACCCTGATCGTCGTGGACTGCTAACTGTCTGGAACCTCGTCGAGAGGAAGGAGGTTCAGCACGTTTTTGCCTACGACACGGACCGCCTGGCCAGAGACCCGTGGCATGTTCTGCAGTTGGTCCGTCACTGCAAGGATCACGGGGTTGCGTTGCACTTCGCCGAGGATTATCAGTAGGTGTTTATTACCCGGCGGTGGGCGCTTTGGATTGGCGCCTGTCGTCGGGTCTCTCGCTCAGCAGACTTGATGATGAGGTGGATGGTCATGGGAAGGAAGGGAAAACCCCAGTTGGCTTACCTTGAAGCTGGCGACTCTGTTGGTGGCGAGTTTGGTGCTACCTATGAGCGCATAAGCACCCCCGGGCAGGAAGCGGCACTTCGCTGGACTTCCAGCGGGAGAAGAACTTGGCTACAGCTGCCTCTGTGGGCGTAGTGATAAAACCTGAACACGGCAGCATTTCTGAAGTGTGGTCCGCTGCTGACCCTGATCGGCCTGGAATGCAAAGGTTGTGGAAGCTTGTCGAAAGCGGGGAAGTTCAGCACGTGTTTACCTACGAACCGGACCGCTTGTACCGGGACCCGTGGTATGGTGCGAGGTTCATCCGTCACTGCAAGGATCACGGAGTTACCTTGCACTTTGCGGATGGGACGACGGTGGAATCGGTGCTTGACGAAGTCATCCAGTATCTGAAGGGATTTGTTGGGCATCAGGAGCGAGAGAAGATCGCGCAACGCACCATGGACGGCAAGGTGAATACGGCCAAGGCCAATCGTATGCCCAATGGTTGCGGCCGGGGCATGTACGGCTATGACTACGACGCGCATACGCACAGGAGGTCGATCAACCAGCTCGAGGCAGGGGTTGTCCGACAGGTTTTTGAATGGCGGCTCGCTGGTGTGTCCTGTTGCGAGATTGCGAGACGTTTGAACCGGCTTGCCATTCCTTCCAAGCAGGGTGGCAAGTGGAGTGCTGGCACTGTCCGAACCATGTTGAGAAACCAGGCGTACACGGGTGTCGAATGGTGGGGTAAAAAGCGCCATGAAAAGGTCTTTGAGAAGGGAGGTAGTGGAAAACGGAAGGTAACTGCGAAGCCGCGTAAGGAGTGGATCAAGCTGGCGGGCTTTTCGCCGATGATTATCGAACCGGCACTCTTCCAAGCTGTTCAGGAGGCTATGGATCGCAATCCTCGCCGCGGCAGGGAGTGGGATTACGTCTTTACGAATTTTTCTCTTGTGGGGAATGCGGTAAGCCAGTTTCTGGGGCCACCCAGCACAATGGGGGTTTTTACCCATACTATCAGTGCATGGGGACGCTCAGCGGCAGAGAATAACCCAAGGTCTGTGGCCTGAAGTCGATGCGGGCTGACAAGATGGAGCCTGTCGTACTGGAACATATCTTGGCGGTCGTAAAGGACCCGACGGGCATCATTGAGGACGTGAGGCAGGTCTCGGTTGACGGTGGTGCTAAGTTGGACAAGCGCATTTCTGGGTTGAAGGGGCAGGTCAAAAAGCACCGACTTAAGCTGGCTACTTTGACCATGCAACGGACGAAGGAGAACATTGATCAGGAGATGTATGAAAGTCTGTCGGCCCCGGTCAACAACTTCTTGGCCCAGCTTGCTAAAGACATCGCGGGGCTTGAGGAGCAGAAGAAGCTCAACGAGGGTCGGGACCGGGTCGAAGAGCGAATTCGCATGGCCTTTTCGAGGTATTCGGAGTCGCTGGATACCCTGGACGACGAGGGTATGCAACGACTGATGCGGCTGTTGAACATCCGCTTGGTCATGGGGCCGGGCCGGGTGCTGGTGACGGGCGTTCTGGAGCCGTCATCATTTACCATTGCACAAACATTGGCATGACTACGTGGACGTAGTCTTCGGAGCCGACGGGCTTGAAGACGCCGGGGCCGGAGGACGTGGTGGTCTCGATGGCTACCTGGCCCCGGTCCAACACCGACAGGACTTCCAGCAGGTACTGGCTGTTGAAGGCGATCTTGCCCTCTTCGCCCTCGATCTCGGCAACGTCTACTTCGTCCTGGTTGTCGCCGACCTCCTCGGAGCGCGCGGAGATCATCATCTTCCCCCCCGCTTCGCCGCCGTCGGCGGGCGTCACCTGCATCCTGATCATCTTGGAGCCGTCGCGGGCAAAGATCGCGGCGGTCCGAGTGGCGCGCAACATGGCGGGGGAGTCGAGGATGGCCCTCGTGGTGTAGCTTTGCGGGATCAATTGGTCGTAGTTGGGGAAGGAACCTTGAAGGAGCTGGGAGACCATCTCGACCGTCGTCTCCTCCCCTTGAATGCGGAACATAACCTGGCCCCGGGACGGGGTCATCATCATTTCCACCGGCTCGTCCTGGTCGCCCAACAGACGGTTTAGCTCGTTCAGCGTACGGGCGGGGATGATGACGCTCATCTCTTCCCCCACCGGCTGCAACAACGACCCGTGTTGCACCGCCAAACGGTAGCCGTCGGCCGCGGCCATCGTGAACGAGTCCTCCCGGAGCTTCACCTCCACGCCGGTCAGCACGGGCCGCGATTCTTCGGTTGCGGCAGCGAACGCCACCCGGCCGATGGCCGCCTTCAACACGCCCGGCTTGATCTGGGCAGCTATGCCGTCTTCCACCATGGGTATGGGAGGGAACTCGGAGGCGTCGGTACCGTGGATGTTCGCCTCGGAGCGGCCGGAGCGTAGCCGCAGCACCTGCGAGCCCGCGTCCATCTCCATGTCGATGCGGTCGTTGGGCAGGGAGTTCACGAATTCGGTGAGCAGCCGGGCCGGTACTGTAACCGAGCCCTCCTCCTCGATCATTGCCCCCACCCAGGTGGTCATGGAGATTTCAAGATTCGTGGCCGACAGCTTCAGCATTGACCGGTCGATGCCGATCAGAACGTTTTGCGTAACCGGCAACGTTGCCCGGTTTGCCACCGCCCGCGCCACCACCCCCAGTCCCCTGCTAAGGTTTTCCTGCAAGCACGAAATCTTCATCTGCCGCCTCTTCAGGTCTCAGAGCCAATTTTATTTCATTCACTCACAAAGTCAACAAGCCCCGCACCAGGCACCAGGGTCTTTCACTCCACCCAGGGCAGCAACAAGGTCTGCCCCTACGCTTGGAGGTGGGGTGTATAGTAGAGGCAACCCTCGTGGTTGCCCAGCGGATTCGACTATCGTCCGCCAAAAGCTGAAAGGCCCCGCACCAGGCATTCGGGCGCATCAGACCCTGCATCGAGTCGTTCGAGCGCGTTTATCCGTGGTTCCTTTGATATAATGGGCGGCGCGTGATGACAGATCTGTTGTTCCATAACGATAGCTATCTGAAAGAGTTCGAGGCAACCGTGGCCTCGGTGGCGGAGAAAGGCGTGGTCTTGGACCGCACCGCCTTCTACACCGGCGGGGGCGGACAGCCCAGCGATACCGGCGTGCTCAGGGCCGACGGCCGGGAGTTTCGGGTTTCGAGCGTGACGCGCGCCGATGGGCAGTTGGTGCATCTGATCGATGGGGAGCCCCCCGAGGCCAGCGTCCGGGTTACGGGAATTATAGACTGGGAGCGGCGCTACCGGCTGATGCGCACTCACACCGCCCTGCACATCTTGTGCGGCGTGGTCTGGCGCGACTATGGAGCTCAGGTGACCGGCGGAGACATGCGCCCGGGCGAGGCGCGGATGGACTTCGAACTGGAGCAAATGTCCGCCGGATTCGCCGACGAGATCGCGGAGAAAATCAACGCCGAAGTGGCCGCCGCGCGGGACGTTCGGACCGGCAATCTCTCGCGGGAGCAGGCCGAGCAGACCCCCGACCTGGTCCGCACCAAGATCAACCTGCTGCCCGCTGGCATCCGGGAGGTGCGCACGGTGGACATCGTGGGCCTCGACCTCCAGGCTGACGGCGGCACTCACGTAGCCAACACCCGGGAGGTCGGGCGAATCCGGGTAGTGGGCCACGAGAGCAAGGGTCGCATCAACAAACGGCTCCGGATCGCGCTAGAAGACTAGCGAAAGTATTTTTGGAGTAAGTTAGGGTATGTACGATACCATTCACAAACTCCTGCAAGGCATGGAATTTTCGGTCATCGAATCCTTCAATGTTGAAGGACGTTCGGCCCGTCACGAAAAAATCCCTCGGTTTTTGTTCTCTTCTAAAGTAGGCGACTTTCTCAACCGCCAATACTCCGGCAGCCTATGGGCTCACCAGTCTCAAGCACTTGAAGCACTTGGAAGGGGCGAGAACCTTGTAATATCAACAGGGACAGCGTCGGGCAAGAGCTTGGTATTCCAGTCCCACGCTTTCCATAAGATATTGAGCGACCCGTCAAGTAAGGTGGCCGTTTTCTATCCTCTCAGGGCGTTGGTAGCTGACCAACTGCGCAGTTGGAAGGCAATGGCTCGCGAGCTGGGTCTTGATGAGGAAAGCGTAGTTGGACGTATAGACGGCACAGTTCCGGTTAAGGATCGGGACGCTGTGTTGAAACGCGCACGAGTTATCGTTATGACGCCTGACGTTTGTCACGCTTGGCTAATGTCAAGCTTGGCAATGCCTATGGTTAAGACCTTCGTTAGCGCACTTTCAACGCTTGTGATGGATGAGGCCCATACACTGGAAGGGGTGTTTGGGAGTAATTCCTCGTTTTTGATTAGACGACTAATTGCTGCGCGGAATCATCTGCTCAGTAACAAGGCAACTGAGCGTCCTTTGCAGTTCGTTACAGCAACGGCGACAATAGCGAATCCAGGGGAGCATCTGAAACAACTTACGGGCGCAGAATTTTCCATCATAGACCACGAAGCTGATGGTGCTCCGCGACATGAACGAATTGTAGCCCATGTCGCTTGTCCGAATGGGTCAGAACTCCAGATTGCCAAAGAGCTTCAGCGTCGCGTTCTGTCTCAAGGGCATGAAGGCAGTTTCATAACCTTTGTGGATTCAAGAAAAGGCGTCGAAACTTTGGCTATGGCTACTCAGGAAGAAGTAGACGAACTTTCCGACCATCCTGAAGTTTCCCCGTATCGCGCGGGTTACACCCCCACGGAACGGCAGCAAATCGAAAGTCGCCTGCGGTCAGGTGCCCTTCGTGGTGTCGTGTCGACATCGGCACTCGAGCTTGGAATAGATTTGCCCAATCTGCGTGTTGGGTTCAATGTGGGAATTCCACCGACCCGCAAGGCGTACCGACAGCGACTTGGCAGAGTTGGGCGCAACGGCCCCGGAGCGTTCATAGTAATAGGAACTCCCGACGCATTTCGCATATATGGCACCTCTTTTCAAGAATACCATGACATGTCCGTTGAACCCTCTCATCTATACCTGGACAATCGCTTCATGCAGTTTGCCCACGGACGCTGTCTGGCCGATGAACGTGAGTCGCTTGCGGCTCCTTCGAGCCTGCCGACTCGGGTACTGTGGCCGGGAGGATTCGGGGACATCCATCAGTACGCCCTTCCGGGAGGCAACCGACCGACAGAGTTCGACGCAATCGCAAGGCTTGGCGGCGATACTCCTCACCGGGGATATCCTCTCAGGAATATCGGCGACATCAATTTCCAAATCAAGCGTAGTCAAAACGCCGACGCTCTGGGTGATGCAAGTGAAACTCAAGCACTAAGAGAGTGCTATCCGGGTGCTACGTATTTCCACAATGCGCGGGCATACGAGATCATGGCCTGGCATACAAACGATTCGTTTATCCGTGTTAAAAATACATCTCCACATCGCTTGACACGGCCCCAGATAACTACTTGGGTTAACACTTCGATTTCGGAGAGTGATGTCATCCAAGGTCACTTCCTCAAAGGAAATGGCGGCTTTCTCATGGAATGCCAGATGCTAGTAACTGAGAGAGTTAAAGGGTATTTCGACGGACAGGGACAGTTTCAGGCGTATCAGGAACTGCAACAGCACAACCCTAACATGCGGGCGCGGTCCAGAAACTTCCGAACCACTGGCGTCGTGCTTTGCATAGATCAACCCTGGTTCAAGCAATTGAGAGTAAAGTGGGCCGTGTCAGACAAATTGTTAGAGGTGTTCGCGCATGAATATAGCATCATGCAACGAGACGTAGGGTCTGCCGCTACTAATATTAGTGTCAAAAATTTGGAGGGGGGGCCAAGAGCGGTGCATATATTGCCATTTTTGATAACACATACGGCAGTTTGCGCTTCACAGAAAAGCTGTACCTTCAGTTCGTGCACATCCTGGATCGGCTAAAAGTAGCCGCAGAGGCCGAAGCTGAAGCATCACAGGAAATGGAGGATTTACCAAGAATTGTGGACCAGATCCGAGAAGTGTACTCCACCTTTGTTCCTGGCACGGCCCTCGGCGCCCTCACTGATATGGCGCACGAAGGTTACGAACAAGTTTTCTCCGAAGGTTCCCGCGTATGCTTTACCCAAGCTGGCAAGATTGCCGTGGATGTGGAAATCATCGAGCCAACCATAATGAACGGTGAACTCATGTATCGGGTGATTGCTGAATCACCCCCAGGCAAGGCGCCATTGCGCCGATGGGTTCCGGCGTTGGCTTGCGAACCTTCTGCCGATGCGGACGCCTGGGATTATGTTTGGTGGAATCGCGAAACTGAAACCTATGAAGACCCCCCAGACGAAGCCTAAGTCTGCCCCGTGAACTCCCCCAATTCGCCCAGGAGACACTGGTGCCTCATGCCTCGCACTGTCGTCGGAATCGACGTTGGCGGAACCTTCACCGACATCGCCGTCTTGCAGGACGGCCGCCTCTCCGTCCACAAGCTCCCTTCCACACCCCACGACCCTTCCGAGGGCATCATTCAGGGCGTGCAAGAGACCGGCGTGACGTCCGCCGACTTCGTGCACGGCTCGACCGTCGCCACCAACGCACTGCTGGAGGGCAAGGGCGCGCGCACCGCGCTGGTGACCACCCTCGGCTTCGAGGATGTGCTGGAAATCGGGCGGCAGAGCCGTCCGGAACTGTACAACCTGGAGCAGGACCGGGCCCCGGCGCTGGCCCAGTGGGAGCTGAGGTTCGGGCTGCCGGAGCGGGTCGACTACACCGGGACCATCTTGGAGGACCTGACGCCTGACGCCCTGGAAGCCCTGATTACGCTGTTGCGCGAGTCCGACGCCGATGCGGTGGCAGTATCGCTCCTGTTCTCCTTCCTCAACCCGGTCCACGAGGACATGGTGGCGGAAGCGCTGGCAAGGCTGGACCCGCCGCCCTTCATCTCACTGTCATCCCGGGTGCTGCCCGAATTCCGGGAGTACGAGCGCACCAGCACAGTGGTCGTCAACGCCTACGTTGGGCAGGTGATGAGCCGCTACTTGGGAGAACTGGAGGCATCGCTGTCGGAAGGGTTGCGGGTAATGCAGTCGTCGGGAGGGAGCATCACGGCCCGGCTGGCGTCGGAGCAGCCGGTGCGGACGATCCTCAGCGGGCCTGCCGGCGGCGTCGTGGGCGCTTTCTACACGGCGATGCAGGCGGGATACCCCGACATCATCACGCTGGACATGGGCGGCACGTCCACCGACGTTTCGCTGTGCCCCGGCCGGATCAAAGAGACCAACGCCTCGAACGTCGGCGGCTACCCGATCAGCGTGCCCATGATCGAAATTCACACGGTGGGCGCAGGTGGCGGCTCCATTGCGCGGGTGGACGCGGGCGGCGCGCTGGTGGTGGGCCCCCAGTCCGCCGGGGCCGACCCAGGCCCGGCCTGCTACGGGCGGGGCGATTACCTGACCGTCACCGACGCCAACCTGTTGCTGGGCCGTTTGCTGCCGGACCGGTTCTTGGGCGGCCGGTTGACCCTTGACCTGCCCAAGGCCCAAGGCCTGATGGAGTCGCTGGCCGGGCAATTGGGGTTGCGGACTCAGGAGGCGGCCCTTGGCATCAACCGGGTGGTGAACGCCAACATGGAGCGGGCCATCCGCTCCATCTCCTTGGAGCGGGGCTATGACCCCCGCCAGTTCACGCTGGTGCCCTTCGGCGGCGCGGGCCCGGTCCACGGCTGCGAGTTGGCCCAAGAGCTGGGCATCCCCCGGGTGTTGGTGCCCGCCAGGCCCGGCATACTATCGGCCTTGGGCGTGGCCATCGCCGACATCGTGAAGGACTACTCCCGCACCGTTATGCTCCGGGGCGCGGATATAGACCGCTCCCGGTTGGACGAGGACTTCCACGGCATGGAGGGCCTGGCCCGCAACGAATTGCAGGACGAAGGGCTGCCCGCCGAACGCATGACGGTACGGCGTTTCTTGGACGTGCGCTACATCGGCCAGTCGTTCGAGCTTACCATCGACTACCCATCGACCCGATCAAGCCGTTCGGGCGACGGGCTGTCCCGGGCCATCGGGGAGAGCTTCTACCGGGCCCACTTGCAGCGCTTCGGTTACGCCGACCGCCGGGAGCCGGTAGAGATTGTGAACCTGCGCTTGAAGCTGGACATCGAAGTGGACAAACCCGATCTCCGGCCGGAGGCTATCGGCGGAAGCGACCCCTCCGCCGCGCAAGCCGGCGAGGCGCAGGTGGTGTTCTCGCAAGGAACGATGACCACGCCACTGTACCTGCGGGACGGCCTTCACCCCGGCAACGAGATCACCGGCCCGGCTCTCATCGTCCAGATGGACACCACAACCGTAGCTCCTCCCGGTTGGCGCGGCGCGGTCGACCCCTTCGGCAACCTGGTGCTGGAGCCGGGGTAGAGACCGCCACGGAAATCTCTTGAAGACGACGGACCATTTCGAGCGCCGCATGTTGGAGCGGCCGGAAATCGACCGGGCTTGGTGCGAACGGGTCTTGGCCAATCCCCTTCGGATGGAAGCACAGGAAGATGGTAGAATTCGGTACTGGGCCTACATCGTCGAGATAGGCAAGTACTTGAGGGTCGTTACCGAACCGGACGGCGAGACAGCGCATACGGCATTCTTGGACCGCCGGTTTAGAGAGTAGAAATGGAGCTTGATTACGACATTGCAACGGATTCCCTCTACATCCGGCTCGCCCATACCCCCTATCTGGAGTCCGAGGAAGTCAGTCTCGGCATTATCTTGGACTTCGCCGACGACGGGACGTTGAGGGGCATTGAAATCGATAGCGTCGATTTCAATGCGACTCCTGCCAAGTTGCAGGACTGCCTACGCAACTTGCCGGAGGACCTTACACTTGATGAGCGTCAACAGGTCAGCCAAGCGTTCGATCTTGTAATGGCGGGTAATCACAAGCAGTTGGACCCGATTGTCTAGGAACTCCCGAATGAGCCTTTCCATCCTCGCCGTATTCGCCCATCCTGACGACGAGGGGTTCGGGGTGGGGGGAACCCTGGCCATGCTGGTCGCGCGGGGCCACCGGCTGACTCTGGTCTGCGCCACCAACGGCGACGTCGGACAGATCAGCGACCTGGCCCTCGCCACCCCCGAATCGCTGGGCCGAGTGCGCCAACAGGAGCTTCGCGACGCAATGGCGGTGACCGGCGTCAGCGACCTGCGGTTCCTCGACTACCGTGATTCGGGGATGGCCGGTACAGCCGACAACGACAACCCCGCCAGTCTCTATCAGGCCCCTGCAGAGACTGTGGTTGGGCGAGTCCGGGACATTCTCGACGAAGTGAAGCCGGACCTGGTAATCACCCACGACCTGACCGGAGGTTACGGTCATCCCGACCACATCACCATTTCGCGGCACACCACCGGGGCGGTTGAGGGCTGCGACCCCGCTCCCCTCCTTTACTACCTGTGCTTCCCGCGAAGCAGCTTCCAGCGCATGTGGCGCAAGATGCTTGACCTCGGAATCAAGCCGCCCTTCGGAGGCGACGACGTGGAGCTGATGGGCACGGACGACGACGATGTCACCACGGTCAAGGACATCACCGAGTTCCTACAGGTGAAGAAGGACTCCGTCAATTGCCACCGGACCCAGATCGACCCCAACGGCGCGTTCTCCCAACTGCCCGAGGAGTTCATCGACGAGATAATGTCCACCGAGTATTTCTACCTGGTACAGCCAAGCGGCGGGCCGGAACACCGGGACCTTCTGGCCGAAATCGAGTAACCTCCGCTCTCAACAATGAGCGGGACGGGGTGAAGGAATGCCCGTAGACCCGATCAGCCTGGAAGTCTTCAAGAACATGTTCGAGTCGGTGGCCGAGGAGATGGGAGTAGCCCTCCAGCGGACCTCCTATTCTCCCAACATCAAGGAGCGCCGGGACTTCTCATGCGCCGTCTTTGACCCCGAAGGCAACATGGTGGCCCAAGCGGCCCATGTGCCCGTCCACCTCGGTGCGATGCCCGCCTCGGTGCGGGCGGCCCTGGAGGTGTTCCCGAAGTCCCTCCGGCCCGGCGACATCGTGATTCTCAACGACCCGTACCTGGGCGGCACCCACTTGCCGGACATCACCATGGTGGCCCCGGTCTATGCCGCCCCCGCCGATGGAGAGAAGCGGGGCGAGCAGCGCCTGGCCGGGTTTGTGGCGGCCAGGGGGCACCACGCCGACGTCGGCGGCATGACTCCCGGCTCTCTGCCCCTGTCCACCGAACTGTACCAGGAAGGCACGATCATCCCGCCCTTGAAACTGGCCCGCGGCGGGCGGCTCAACCACGAGGTCATCCAACTCATCTGCCGCAACTCCCGCACGCCCGACGAGCGCAAGGGCGACCTGGCGGCCCAGACTGCGTCGGTCAGGGTGGGCGAGCAGCGGCTGCGGGAGGTCGTGGAACGCTACGGCCTGGCGGACGCCCTGGAGCACATGGCGGCCCTTCTGGACTACTCGGAACGGGTGACCCGGCAGACCATCCTGGGCATCCCCGACGGCGTCTACAGCGTCCTCGACTACATGGACGACGACGGCCTGAGCGAGGAGCTCGTGCCCATTGCGGTAACCATCACCGTGTCCGGCGATGAGATGTCTATCGACTTCACCGGCACCTCGGCGCAACGCCCCGGCTGCATCAATGCGCCGGAGGCGGTCACGGTTTCGGCCTGCCTGTACGTGGTGCGCTGCCTGCTGACGGAGCAGGCCCCGGCCAACCAGGGATGTCTGCGCCCGCTGAACATCTACACGCAGCCCGGCTCCTTGGTGCATCCGCTGCCGCAACGGGGAGTGGCCGGCGGCAACGTCGAGACCTCGCAGCGCATCACCGACGTGCTGTTCGGCGCGCTGGCCCAAGCCCTGCCGGAAGTCATCCCGGCGGCCAGCCAGGGCACGATGAACAATATGATCATCGGCGGCCACGACCCGGTGCGCGACAAGCCCTACGTCTACTACGAGACCATCGCCGGCGGCATGGGGGCGCGGCCCGACAAGGACGGGATTTCGGGCATCCAGACCCACATGACCAACACCATGAACACGCCCATCGAGGCCATGGAATTCGCCTTCCCGCTGCGGCTGCGGCGATACGCACTGCGGCGCGGGTCGGGCGGCGACGGCAAGTTCAGGGGCGGCGACGGCGTCATTCGAGAGGTGGAGTTTTTAGCCCCGGCGCGGGTGACCCTGATGTCGGAAAGGCGCAAACGGCCCCCGCCCGGCTACCACGGCGGCCACCACGGCGAACCGGGCGAGAATATCCTGCTACGGGGCGGCTACGAGGAAGTACAGCTGGCCGGGAAGGAACTGATAGATGTGGAGCCCGGCGACATCCTGAGCGTCCACACCCCCGGCGCCGGGGGCTGGGGCACGCCGGAGCACGGTCACGGCCACGAGCACTGATAACCCGCCCGCACTTCCGGCTTGACCAGGGCCTTTCCATTGTTCAATGGCGCTGCCGCCGGAGCACCTACTACCTGACCCTCTCCTCTCGGTCTCCCTCTGGGAAAGGTAGAATGAAAAGGCCCTGTTAATTAAGCGCAGAGAGAAATCAAAAATCTCTGTGTTTCTCCAGTGTTGACCGTTCCCTACCCGCCCTTCGCGCCGGCGATGTCGCGGCGGAGGAACAGCGCGAGGGCGGCGGTGGCTAGGACTGCGGCGTAGAGCGTCACGAAGATGAAGCCGTGGGCCATTTCGGGCATCCCGCCGATGGTGGCGATGCCGGATGCAGGGTCGCCCTCGTTACCGGGCACGGACTGCCAGGCCGCGACGTTGGGGTTAAGCAAATAGGCAAAGACCTGGTCGGACCAATCGAAGTTGCTCAGAATGGGGATGAGGATAATCGTCTCGGCTATGTAGTAGCCCAGAGACAGGCCAATGCCAACCCCGTTGGAGGTAGTCAGCACCACTAAGAATAACGCCAGCATGATGTAGGGCAGGAAACCGTAAATCATCCTGCTGTATAGCGCGAGCAGGTTAACCCAGGAAATGTCGCCGTAGCCTTCGGTGGATTCCGGGGCGGTGAGAACGGCCTCGGCGATGAAACCGCTAATTGTTACGGTTACGGACAGGATGATCAGAACCGCGGCGGTGACCAGCACCACCACCGCGACTTTGGAGGCCAGGAACGGCCAGCGTCCGGCTCCCTTGCTCAGCACCGGGCGGAGCGTGCCCCAACCGTATTCGCCGCCGATGACAGCGGCGGCCAGAACCACCGCAATGAACGGGCCGAAGAAGGCGGAGAATCCCAAGCCGTTGGCGATATTTTCGGCTGGCGACTGATAGGATACGTCATCGCTCAGTGTGGCCACCAGCCAGAATATAAGCTGTACTATCACCAGGACGAAGCCCAGCAGAATCCACGGCACCCAGCGCTTCCGCAGCTTGAACCACTCCCAGCGGGTCAGCAGGGCTACCTGCATCGCCATCGCCATCAGGAACTCCTGCCCTCGCCCTGGGGAGAGGGAATTTCTTGGCGAGCCGCGGCTTCGTCGGTAACGTCAAGGAAATACTGCTCCAGCGACATCTGAGCGGGCGTCATCTCCGCCACGTAGACTTCGTTTCGGCTCAGGGCGGCGGTTATCTCCCAAGAGCGGGCCGCGTCCACACCGGCGACCAGGTAGCCGTTGTCGGCGCTGACGCTTTCCACCCAGTCCAGGGCGTTGAGGATTTCCCAGGCTTTGGCGTCGTTAGTGGTGTGGAGACGCACCTGCGCCTGGCCCCGCTCCCGCAACAGTTCGGCCACGTCGCCCTGTACGACGAGTCGTCCGTGGGACAGGATGGCCACGCTGTCGCAGACCTGCTCAACCTCGTGCAGCAGATGGCTGGACAGGATGACGGTGCGGTTTTCGCCGCCGAGACTGCGAATCAACTCCCGCACCTCAGCCATGCCCGCAGGGTCCAAGCCGTTGGTCGGCTCGTCCAGCACCAGCAGTTCCGGGTCGCCCAGTAGCGAGTAGGCAAGCCCCAGCCTTTGCTTCATCCCCAGCGAGTAGGTCTGAAACTTGTCGCCGCCGCGCTCGCCCAGCCCGACCCGCTCCAGCAGTTCGTCCAGCTCGCCGGGATGTCCGCACCCGGAAATTCCCTGAAAGTAGGCCAGGTTATTGCGTCCCGACAGGTAGGGATAGAAAGTAGGCGTCTCGATGATGGCGCCAATGCGGTGTAACTGCCGCTCCAGCCCACCCCCGCTCGGCGGCGAGCCGAACAGGGTAAAGCTGCCCGCAGTGGGCCGAACCAGCCCTAGCAGCATACTCATCAGCGTGGTCTTGCCGGAGCCGTTGGGGCCCAGCAGTCCGAAAATGCGCCCCTGCGGAACGTTCAGCGACAGCCCGTCCACCGCCAGGATGCGCCCGTACCGCTTGGTCAGCCCGTCGGTCTGGATAACCGAGTCGTTCATTCCCGCTCCCCGCCATGGCTTGTCGCGCCCGGCTCTCTACATTCAGGATATGGCATCCCCTCACGCAAGACAAGCCGCCGTCAGCGCCTTCTCCCAGGGCCCGCGGAGAGAGGGGACTTCTGCGACCTAGAAAGGGCGGCACGACGGACACACCGCTGGCGTTGTTCCTCGGGGACTCTCTACGACATAGAAAGGGCCCTGGCCCCGCCCGCGCTCCAGGCTTGACCGGGAACCGGCCTAGCTCCCGTCGTCGAAGCTGACTATTACGACGGCGTTGGCTATGACCAAGGCGTCGTCGCCCGCCTCGTTGGGGACTTCCAGGCCGCCGGCCACGGCGTTGCAGTGCCCGGTGCCGTGGGGCAGCTCGGCTATTACCTCGTCCTTGTTGACCTCATCGGGCCTCGGCACACCGATGGTGACGTCCACCCGCATGTCGTCGGCCGTCTTGCCCAGCATCCGCTGGAAGCCGAGGCTGCTGTGGTGGATGGCGTCAAACACCGCCCGCTTGGCCGCCGTAGTGTAGTCCCTGCCGTGAACGTCGACACCCATACCCATTTCAGTTATGCACCGCACCATTGCCATAGCGGACCTCCAATCTGCTTTAGTTGCCGGTCTTGGTTGAAGCCGGGCCTCACCGGGCAGGGGTTTAGCCCGACCCACCCTCCGCTGCATCGGTGAGGAGATGCCAGTCATTACACCCCAGCCGCCGAACTGCGTCAAGCTAGCCGACGGCGGGGATACCCATCTGTGACACGTCGTACCCGCCAAGGCTTTCCACGCGCCGGTGCAGAGCGCGGCGGCGCAGCGCGTCGAGCAGGACCTGCACCGGCGTTTCGCCCAACAGGTGGTCGGGCACCACGAAGTCGTACCGCTCGTCCTCCAATGGCACGAAGTCCAGCCCCATGAGCAAGGCCGCAGCTTCCACCCCGACGCCGGTATCGGCCCGGCCCGAGGCGACTTTCGCGGCGACGGCGAGGTGGCCGAGTTCTTCGTCCCGATAGCCAGTGACCGCGGTCGGCGGGATAGCGGCCCGGCGCAACAGCCGGTCGAGCAACGCCCGGCTGCCCGATCCCGGCTGGCGGTTGACGATGCTCACGTCCGGGTCGGCCAGCCGCTCGATGCTGCCGATGCCCTTGGGATTGCCCGGCGCGGCCATCAATCCCTGCCGCCAGGACGCGAAGGTGATCAGCGTACAGGGAAAGGGCGCCATGCGCCGCACCCAAGCGTCGTTGAAGGCGCCGGTGTCGTCGTCCAACAGATGACAGCCTGCCACGTGGGCCTCGCCCCGCGCCAAACCCTCCAGCGCTTGAACGCTGCTTTCCTCCATAGCCACCAGCCGGACTCCCCGGCGAGCGAGCTCCGGCTCCAACAGGCCCACGGCAGGATCGCACCCCAGCACAGCCAGGCTCGGCAAGTCCAGGTCCTCCCGGTCGAAGGGCTGGACGGTGACGCGGTCTCCGCCGCCCGAGACTATGGTGCCTTCCGCGGCGCTCACCGAATGACGGGCATTGCTGGACCCGCGCAACGGCCGGGCGAACAGCCGCTCTCCCACCAAGAAAAGACGGGCACGTCCGGCGGTCGTCGGCCCGCTGCCGTCGCCTGCGGAGCGGGCCAACTCAGCCTCGACCGCTCCGGGCGGCTCCTGCCGCAGGAAGAAAAGGTCTTCGACGGGCCTCCCCAAAGCCCGGGAAAGACGCAGCGCGACCTCGGTGGAGGGGTTGGCCCCGCCGGACTCCAGGGCGGCGTAGGCTTGGCGGCTGATGCCAGCGCGTTCGGCCAACCCCTGTTGGGTAATCCCGGCGTCCCGACGCAGCTTCCGAAGGTTGTTCCTGAGCTCATTCACCAGTGGAAAGTATCTTAATCTTGATAAATTAGCAAGTCGACTTTACAATCCTCCGAGTGATTCCTCCCGTTGCTATCTTGCGCCAAGCCATTCTCATCATATCGTTGCTTGCTGTGGGATGCGCTGGGAGCGAGCCGGAAACGGCGACCATAACGGTGTTCGCCGCGGCCTCTCTTGGCCCGGCGTTCGAGCAGATTGCCGACGAATTCGAGGCGGCGAACCCGCAGCTCGCGGTGAGGTTGAACCTGTCCGGAAGCCAGCGGTTGCGCACCCAGTTGGAGCTTGGGGCCGGGGCCGACGTGTTTGCCTCCGCCGACACCGTGCAGATGGACCGGGCGGTGGAAGCCGGACTCGTCGACGGAAAGCCGCTGCTGTTCGCCTCCACCGAAATGGCGGTGATCGCATCTATCCAGCGCGGCGCGAACGTTACCCATCTCAAAGACCTCGGCGAGCCTGGAGTGACGGTCGTGCTGGCGCATCCCGCCGTTCCCGCCGGGGCTTACTCCCGAGCCTTGCTGGACAAGCTGGCCGCCGCCGGGCCCGAATTCGGCCCTGATTTCAGCCGGAGAGTCTTGTCCAACGTGGTGTCCGAAGAGACCAGCGTGAAGAACGTGGAGCAGAAAGTAGTCTTGGGCGCAGTCGATGCCGGAATCGTCTATTCGCCCGGAGCGGTCACGGCGGTAGTCAGCGGCAGCGTGCGCCGCCTGCCCATCCCCGAGGGGTACAACGTCCGGGCCAGCTACCCCATAGCTGTCTTGAAGGACTCCCGGAATCTCGAATGGGCGCGGGAATTCGTGAGCTTTGTCGTCTCCGCGCCGGGCCAGGAAGTCCTAGCCAGCCACGGGTTCGGGGGGCCATGAGACGCTCCACGAACCGGACGGGAGTTTTAGGGCCGGGCCGGTGGCCTGCGGGACCGTCCGGGGTGCTGGGGGGCGGCTGCGCTGCGCTCTACGCCCTTTTCATCGGCGTGCCCGTGGTTGCGCTTCTGGTGCGCGCCGGACAGCAGGGCGGGTTTTGGGACGCGGCGTCGGGTGACCTCGCGGTGACCGCGCTGCGGCTGTCCTTGTCTACCAGCGCCATCGCCATCGGGATAGTGGTCGCGGTCGGCACCCCCTTCGCCTACTGGCTGGCCCGCAGCGGACACTGGACGGCACGGCTGATCGATGGGCTGGTGGAACTGCCCATCGTCCTGCCGCCGGTGGTGGCGGGCGTGGCGATGCTCATGGCCTTCGGCAGGAACGGCGTCCTGGGGCCACTCTTCTACGACGCCGGAATCCCCATTCCGTTTACCACGGTGGCGGTGGTGTTCGCGCAGATATTCGTGGCCGCTCCCTTCTATATCCGGGCGGCCAAGCTGGGGTTTCAATCGGTGGCCCGCGATTACGAAGACGTGTCCCAAACCCTGGGCGTCTCGCCGCTGCGCACCTTTGCCCGGACGACGCTGCCGTTGGCCTCGCCCGCCATCGTGACCGGGCTGGGCTTGGCTTGGGCCAGGGCGTTGTCGGAATTCGGCGCGACCATCATGTTTGCCGGCAACCTCATGGGCGAGACGCAGACGATGCCGTTGGCGATTATGACGGCTATGGAAACCAGCCTCGACAGCGCACTGGCCCTGTCGGTGCTCCTGTTGGCCGCTTCGGTGCTGGTGCTTGCCGCTCTCGCCCTGCTCACCAGAAGGCGCTGGGCGGGGAGGGCTGCTTGAGCCTGTCTGAGGGCTGGTTTCACTGCCGGGTCGGCGACTTCGACCTGCAAGCCGAATGGCGGGTAGAGGCCGGGCAGGTGCTGGTATTGTTCGGTCCGTCCGGCGGCGGCAAGACCACCACGCTGCGGGCCATCGCCGGTCTGTTGCGCCCGCTGTCCGGTGTGGTGCGAGTAGCCGGGCGGACGGTGTACGACGGCGCGGCCGGGGTGTGGACGCCAGCCCACAAACGGCGGGTCGGCTACCTGACCCAGCAGTACCACTTGTTTCCCCACCTGACCGTAGCGAAGAACGTCGCCTACGGCCTCCCCTCCAGACGCGATGCCGGTGCGCAGGAGCGGGTGCGCTCGATGTTGCAAACCCTGGAGCTGGAGGGGTTGGAGGAGCGCTACCCTTGGGAGCTTTCAGGCGGGCAGCAACAACGGGCAGCCCTGGCCCGCGCGCTGGCGACGGGCCCCGAAGTCCTGTTGCTGGACGAGCCATTCGCCGCGCTGGACGCCGAGCTGCGCCGGACCGTGCGCCGAGAGCTGCGGGCGTTGCTGGCCCGCAACCCGGTGCCGGTGATACTGGTGACCCACGACCGGGAGGAAGCGTTGGCCTTGGGGGACGCGGTGCAGGTCATCGACGGTGGCCGCACCGTCGCCGAGGGCCAGCCGCTGGACGTGCTGGGGCAGCCGGGTCAGGCCAGGGTCGCCCGGCTGGTCGGCGTGGAGAACCTGTTTCGCATGAGCGTCGAGTCGCGCCAACCGAGGGACGGCACGATGAGCTGCCGGGGCGTGGGGCTGAGTTTGGAAGTCCCATTGGGAGACCCGGCTCCGGCTGATTCCGGCGCCAACGACGCGGTGACCGTCGGCATCCGGGCCTCGGACATCATCCTGGCCAAGTCGGAGCCGGTCGGCTCGTCGGCCCGCAATCGCATCCCCGGCAGGGTCGTCGGCATCGAGCCCCGACCCCCCGGCTACACGGTGGAGTTGGACTGCGGAGGCCCGTTGCGGTGCCAAGTGACTGGGGCGGCCCTGGAGGAGATGGACATTCACACAGGGCAGCAACTCTGGGCTGTTTTCAAAGCGTCATCCTGTTTTTTGGTAGACGAAACGTAAACAACATCGGTCAAAAATGCCGAATATGCACAAATCACGCCAAAACTATGGATTTTGGTTGCATAACGCTTGATTGACGCTATAATGTCTCACATTATCGGCTCGGCCTTGGCGCGCACCGGCGCTGGCCGCATCTAAGGAGGTCACCCGTGGCACTGTCCGACAAGACTCTGGTTTGCGTTGAATGCGGCAGCGAGTTCATCTTCACCGCCGGGGAGCAGGAATTCTTCCAGGCCCGGGGGTTTGGCAACGAGCCGAAGCGTTGCCGCAGTTGCCGCGCGGTACGCCGCACCGAGCAGCGCGGCGGTGGCGGCGGCGGTGGCATGTATAACGACGGGCCACGCGAAATGTATCCCATCACCTGCGCCGAGTGCGGCTCCGACGCGATGGTGCCGTTTCGCCCCAGGGGGGACCGCCCGGTCTATTGCAGCGACTGCTTCAGCCGGATGCGGGCCGAGTCTTCCTCCGGCTTCTAGCGCCCGGACTTTCGCAATATCGGGGGTTGGTCAGCCAGCCCCCTTTCACTTCCTCCTCGGCGGAATCTCCCCGTTCTGAGATTGAACGCGCCCAGTGACAGCCGATACAATACGGGCGTGCTACATCTTGGAAATCCGATAGACCGCCCGGTCGCCCTTCGATGAATTTCAAAGACCTGCGGGAGTACATCTCCTTTCTGGAACGGAAGGGCGAACTCAGGCGCATCGCCACGCCGGTGGACCACGAGTTGGAGATCACCGAGATCGCCGACCGGGTAATCAAGTCCGGCGGCCCGGCCTTGTTGTTCGAGAACCCCAGGGGCTACGACGTTCCGGTCCTCATCAACATGTTCGGCTCGGCCCAACGGATGGCTTGGGCCTTGGGCGTGGAACGCTTGGACGATCTGGCCGGCCGCGTGCAGGACCTGTTGGGCTTGATGCACGGCCCGCCCGAGGGACTGATCAACAAGCTCCGCACCCTCGGGCAGTTGGTGCATCTGGGGTCGTTCCAGCCCAAGACAGTGCGCTCCGCTCCCTGCCAGGAAGTCGTTTTCCATGGCGAGGACGTAGACCTCTACAAGTTCCCGGTCCTCAAGTGCTGGCCCTTGGACGGCGGCCCCTACATCACCCTCCCGTTGGTGATCACCCGCGATCCGCAGACTGGTGTGCAGAACTATGGCACGTACCGGCTCCAGGTGTACGACCGGCGCACCACCGGGATGCACTGGCAGACCCACAAAGTAGCCGCCCACCACGAGCGCATCGGGCGGGAACTGGGCCTCGACCGTATGGACGTTGCCGTGGCCATCGGCGCGGACCCGGCGACTATGTGGACGGGTTCCGCCCCGCTGCCGCCGGACATGGACGAGATGGTCGTCGCTGGATTTCTGCGCGACGAGGCGGTGGATCTAGTGAAGGCCAAGACCAGCGAGCTGCTGGTGCCGGCCCAAGCGGAGATCGTGCTGGAAGGATACGTGGAGTTGGACGAGACCCGCCTCGAAGGCCCGTTCGGCGACCACACCGGCTATTACTCGATGGAAGACCCCTACCCGGTCTTCCACATCGACTGCATCACCCACCGCCGCCAGCCGATTTACCCAGCGACCATCGTGGGCCGGCCACCGATGGAGGACTACTGGATGGGCAAGGTGACGGAGCGCGTGTTCCTGCCTATGATCAAGACCCTCCTCCCGGAAGTGGTGGACATGAACATGCCCGCCGAGGGCGTCTTTCACAACCTGGTGATCATTTCCGTAAAGAAGGAATACCCTGGACAGGCCCGCAAGGTGATGCACGCCCTGTGGGGCCTGGGCCTGATGAGCCTGGTCAAGACGATTATCGTCGTGGACCACTTCGTCGACGTGCAAAACATCTCGGAAGTGGCTTGGCGGGTGGCCAACAACATCGACCCGGCGCAGGACTTCGTGTTCACCACCGGCCCCATCGACGACCTGGACCACGCCTCACCCACGCCCAAGTTCGGGAGCAAGGTCGGAATCGACGCCACCATCAAAGGCCCCCTGGAAGGCGGGCGTAAAAGAGAATGGCCGCCGGACATCGTGATGATCCCGGAGATAAAACAACTGGTCGACCGCAAGTGGAGCGAGTATGGGATTTAGAATAGCGAATTCGGAATGGTGAATTAGAGGCGGAAACGCGAGCCATGTCCACTTCACCATTCGCTATTCCTAATTCGGTATTCTCTGCCGTCCTCGGCCGGGTACCGCTCTACCTGTCCTCGATTCGCGTCTGGGAATCCCTCTACGCACTGCCGTTTTGCTACATTGGCATGATCCTGGCGGCCGACGGCTGGCCCGGCTGGAGCGACTTCATCTGGATAACGGTGGCGATGACCGGCGTGCGCACGCTGGGTATGTCGGCCAACCGGCTCATCCACCGCAAGGAGGACATCGCCAACCCCCGGACTGCCGGCCGCCACCTGCCCCGGGGGCTGCTCAAGCCTTGGGACATCATCCTGATGATGCTGGTCGGCACCGGCGTGTTCTTCTATGCCGCTTCCCAGTTGAACACGCTTACGCTCATCCTCGCGCCGGTGGCCGCGGGTTACGTGGTCCTCTACTCGTTCACCAAGTATTACACTTGGGCTTGCCATTTCTTCCTGGGCTGGGCGCTGGCCATCTCCCCGTCGGCCGCCTGGATTGCCGTGACGGGAAGGATGGACCCGGAGCCGGCGCTCATCTCCTTCGCCGTGGCGATGTGGGCCGGCGGGTTCGACGTGATATACGGTTGCGCCGACTACGATTTCGACCGCGAGTACGGCGTCAACTCCGTCCCGCGGCGTTTCGGCATCCGTCGCGCGTTGTTGACGGCGCGAACGATGCACCTGCTGTCATCGGCTGCCCTGCTGGCCGTGGGGTTTTGGCTCGACCTGGCGTTCTACTACTTCATCGGATGGGCCATCGCCACCGCCCTGTTGGCAATGGAAAACAGTCTGCTGAAGGCCGACGACCTCTCCAAGCTGCGCTCGCCGCTGTTCCAGTACAACAGCACCATCTCCATCATCTTGTTGGTCTTCACGACCCTGGCGGTGGCGTTATAGCGGCCAACCCGGTAATCGTCGGCATCTCCGGCGCCAGCGGCTCGGTGATGGCCCGCGAGACGGTCGACGGGCTGCTCCGGCGGGACATCCCCACCGCGGTGGTCTGCTCCAACGCCGCCCGGCTGGTCTGGCAGGAAGAGATTGACCAGCCTTTCAACGAGACGCTGGTGGAATGGCAGGAGCACCCCGCGTTCATCAACTACGCGATCAACGACCTACGCGCCCCCATCGCCAGCGGCACCTACCCGGCGGCCGGTATGGTGATCGTCCCGGCCAGCATGAACAGCATCGCCTCCTTGGCCAACGGCATCTCAGGCAACCTGCTGTTGCGGGCCGCCGACG
Source organism: Dehalococcoidia bacterium (assembly GCA_965197575.1). GTDB lineage: Bacteria > Chloroflexota > Dehalococcoidia > Lucifugimonadales > UBA3495 > VXOI01. Next base: position 1,098,760 of record OZ240214.1, on the reverse strand, counting down.
TTTGCCTGAAAGAGCGGCGGCCCTTGGTGCTGGTGCCCCGGGAAACGCCGCTGCACAGCATACACCTGGAGAACATGCTCACCCTGAGCCGGATGGGCGCGGTGGTGCTGCCACCCGACCCCGCCTTTTACTTGAAGCCCGCAACCGTGAAAGATATAGTGCAATTTGTGGTTGGCAGGGTTATGGTCGCCTTGGGAATAGAGGAAACTCTGCCGGTTGACATGCAGTATGGGGAGAGGTCCGGCTGATGGGAATCACGTACATCGAGGGCCTGGCGAGAGGGTTTTCAGGCCAGGAAGAGGCTGTCGAATTCTTGGTGGATAGCGGAGCGGGCTACACTTTGCTCCCCTATGGAGTGTGGCAGTCCCTCGGGCTGGAAGCCACCAGAGAGGAGCGGTTTCGCCTGGCCGATGGAACCGCGATCACACGGAATATGTCGCGCTGTTACCTAGTCTTTCCACAGGGGGAGGACTATTCGCCTGTGATACTCGGTGAACCGGGTGACGACCAAGCCCTGCTTGGCGTGGTGACGTTGGAAATCCTGGGGCTGGTGCTCAATCCGTTCAGCCGTACTCTCCATTCGATGCAATTGCTGCTGTGAGTTGATGGCGGGACTGACCGGCGGAGACAAGCAACGCTACGTTGCCGACCTCTTTTCCCGCATTTCCCGACGCTACGACCTGATGAACGACCTAATGACCCTGGGGATGCACCGGGGTTGGAAGCGCCGCACTGCTCGGCAGGCTTCGCAGGGACTCACGGGACCGGCGCTCGACGTTTCCACCGGCACCGGCGACCTGGCGCTGGAACTCGCCCGCTGTGCCGGAGTCGACCGGGTCGTGGGCCTGGATCTTTTGCCGGTAATGATCGCAAGGGCGCGGGAGAGGTCCGTCAAGCACGGCCCTCCAGCGGATATCGGCCTGCTGGTCGGAGATGCGCTGGCATTGCCGTTCCGAGACGGCGCGTTCTGTTGCGCCACGGCCGGGTTCAGCCTGCGCAATATGCCGGACGTTCGTCAGGCCCTGGAGGAGATGGTGCGGGTGGTGCGGCCCGGCGGACGGGTGGCCCTGCTGGAGTTGACGCCGATGGAGCGAGGGCTTAAAACCCGGCTGTTCCGCCCCTACTTCCACGGGCTGGTGCCGCTGATCGGCAGGGCGGTGGCCGGAGACCGTTCCGCCTATACCTACCTGCCCCAGTCGGTTGACCGTTTCCTGGAGGCGGAGGCCCTGGCAGGAATGTTGCGGGAGTTGGGCTTGGCGCGGGTGTCGTACCGCCGCCTTGGCATGGGCACGGTAAGCCTGCATTGGGGCGAGAAGCCGCTGGACTACTGACTATGGGCCTGTGGATGAGGAAGGTTTAGCCGCTTAACCACGGCTGCGGTCGAAAAGGGAATCGCGGATTCCTTCAAGCAAACCTTCAATCTTCGACTGCCTTTGCTCCATGTCTCCGACGCGAGCGCTCAGTTGCCCGATCTGGCCTCCGAGCCGCTCTTCCACACGGTCGATCCTCCCTTCGACGCGATCTATCCTCCCTTCGACCCGGTCGATGCGGTCTTCAATGCGGTCTAAACGCTTGAGCACGAGTTGGAAACCCATCAAGAAGATCCCGTAAAGGGGAAGGCCGACCGCCAGTATTGCTATGAACTCTGGTGTCATCGTGGCTTCCTCGGCAGAATAATACCACATCCGAGCACAGCGTCAGCGTTCACGGCTACCCACAGGCTGAAGTTATGTTTATCAAAGTCATAAGTATAGGACTGTTTATCGGATAGTCTTTAGGTTAAACTATTGGCGCGTTGCGGATACCGTAACCGGAAGCCCAAAAAAACACTCACCGCAAGAGATTCGCGCGATGTCCTCTATGTTCGACAGACTGGATGCGATAATCCACCACTACGAAGAGATCGAAGCGTCTATGGGCGACCCGGACGTGGCGATCGACTACGAACGGGTCCAGGAACTAGCCAAAGAGAGGGCCTCGCTGGAAGACCTGGTCTCCATAGCGCGGGAGTACCGCGAGCTTTCCCAAGAAATCGACGATCTGGAGGCGCTGGTCCACGAAGGCGGGGAACCGGAGCTGGTCCAGATGGCCCGCGAGGAACTGGACGGCGACCGGGCCAGGTTGGAGACCGTCACCCGGTCGTTGCGCACCGCGCTGCTGCCCAGGGACCCCAACGATCAGCGCGACGTAATCATCGAAGTGCGCGCCGGAACGGGCGGGGCGGAAGCCGGGTTGTTCGCCGCCGACCTTTACCGCGCCTACAGCCGTTACGCCCAAGTGCGCGGCTGGAAGGTCGACGTGATGGACGCCAACCCCTCCGAAGTGGGCGGATACAAAGAGATCATCTTCGAAGTGCAGGGCAAGGGCGCGTTCAGCCGCCTCAAGTACGAGCGCGGCGTCCACCGTGTCCAGCGGGTGCCCAACACCGAGGCGCAGGGCCGCATCCACACCTCTACCGCCACCGTGGCGGTCCTCCCCGAGGCCGACGACGTCGAGGTCAACGTCGGACCCGACGACCTCCGCATCGACATTTTCCACGCCGGCGGCCACGGCGGGCAGAACGTCAACAAGGTCGCCACCGCCGTCCGCATCGTCCACGTTCCCACCGGCGTCACCGTCGTCTGCCAGGACGAGCGCTCCCAATACAAGAACAAGCAACGGGCGATGGCGATGCTGCGGGCCCGCCTGTTTGAGGCGGAGCAGGACCGGCACGACGCCGAGATCAGCCAGGCGCGGCGCTCCCAGGTCGGCGGCGCGGAGCGGGCCGAGAAAATCCGCACCTACAACTACCCCCAAGACCGCATAACCGACCACCGCAGCAGCAACACCTTCCACGGGATACCGAGGTTCATGGACGGCGAGCTCGACGACATCATCGACCGGATGGTCTCGTGGGAAGAAGACCACCTGCTGGGCGAAGCCAGCGTGTAACCGGGCCTCGCTCCGGGCCACCGGCAGCGGGAAAAGGGACGATTACCCACCCTCGCTTCAAAGGGAGCGGCCTGCTATGAATATCCGCGAGACGATCCAGCAGACGCACCAGACCCTGGAGGCCGTTGGCCTTCCCGACGCCCGCCTGGAAGCCGAGGTCATGGTGATGACCGTGATGCGGATGGCGCGGCAGAACATATTCGCCGAGCAGGAAACGGAGGTCGGCGCCCAGCAGGCCCGAGACCTGGCCGATATAGTCGAGCAACGCCTGGAGCGCGTCCCCCTCGCCTACATCCTCGGCTACCGCGAGTTCTACGGCATCAACGTGATGGTCACGCCGTCGGTGCTCATCCCCCGTCCCGAAACCGAGGGCATTGTCGAACACACGCTGTTCATGGCCCTGATGGGTATGGAGACCCGGGAGTTGGTCATCGCCGACGTAGGCACCGGCAGCGGGGCCATCGCGGTGAACCTGGCCATCCACCTGCCTGCCGCCCGCATCTACGCCGTGGACGTGTCGGAACCCGCCCTCGACGTGGCCGCCTACAACATCCGCGCCCACGGAGTCGCCGACCGAGTCAGGCTGGGCCACGGCGACCTGCTGGAGGCGGTGCCGGAGCCGGTGGACCTCATCGTAGCCAACCTGCCCTACATCCCCAGCGCGCGCCTGCCGGAACTTGCGCCCGAAGTGCGGAACGAACCGCAGACCGCGCTGGACGGAGGCCCGGACGGTCTCGACCTCGTGCGGCGGCTACTATCGCAAGCCCCCGCAAAGCTGAAGCAGCCGGGCGTTATCCTGCTGGAACTCGACCCGGAGCAGTTTCCCGCCGCCGAAGAGGCCGTCCGCCAATACCTGCCGGAGGCGGAGACCTCGGCCGAGCAAGACCTCAGCCGCCGCGACCGGATACTGGTAGTGAGCCTGCCCTAAAGACGTTCGTCCCTAGTCCTCCGGGTCTATGGGGTAGGCGCGGAGGGCGTTGTCCCACAGGATCTTGCGCTTGCTCTCGGTGGACACCCTGGGCAGGTCCATCATGTCCTGCTTGGCCTTGAAATACTTCCGGCCCTCCGGGTGACCGAAATCGGTGGCCCCGACGATGACGTGGTCGCCGATAGCCTCGATCAACGGCTCGATTCCGGGGTCGTCCTGGTCAGCCGCCACGAAGCACTGGCGCTGGAAATACTCCACCGGATTCTGGTTCAGACCCTGGATCCGCAGCCGTCGGGTCCCGCCCTGGATGCCCGCTTCGAGGCGGTCCAGCCAGAACGCAGCCCAACCGCAGCCGGACTCCAGGAACACCAGCTTGAGCCCAGGGTGACGTTCCAACACGCCGCCCATGATGAAAGCGGTGCAGGCCAGCATACTGCCCATCACGAACGACACCGTGGCCCGGCAGTTCCGCAGCCCCGGCAGGTAGTCCAATAGCCCCTGGTCGAAGGGGTGGTTGGCGCTGGGGTGCAGCCCGACGGGCACGCCCAACTCGGCGCAGGTTTCCCAGAGTACATCGCACTCCTCGTCGAACAAGCGCAGGTTGGGCACGGGCGCCGGGTTAAGGTGGACTGCCTTGAAATCGTACTCTCTTACGCACCGCCGTACTTCCTCGGCCGCCGCCGCGGGGTCGCGCAGGTCGATGGACGCCGCGCCGCAAGCGCCCCTCCCGATCTCTTGGCAGAAGTCTCCCAGCCACCGGTTGTAAGCCCGGCGGATGGCCATCGCGGTCTCGCCGTCCATCTCGGCGACGCCGGTGGCCCAGAACCCCGCAGTGGGGTAAAGGATCATGTGGTCGACGCCGTGGGCGTCCATCACCTCGCGGTAGGCGCTGGCGGGAAAGTCCTGGTCGGCCCACTTGCCGTAGGCGAGGTCCAGATCGTCGAGATCGCGGTCTTGGAAATTCCTGGTGGCAGCGTTGGGGTCGCGGTCACCCAAGGGACGCCGCCCCATCACTTCCAACTCCAGCTCGAAGGCGAGGGCATTGTCCCTCGGCGCGTGGTCAGCATCGCCGTCTGCGCCGTTACCCGAGGGCCCCCGCACCCACCGGACGTGCCCGTTGATCAGGTGCCGGTACTTCTTCTCCAGGTAGTCCTCCCAGATCGCTTCGGGCTCCAGAACGTGGGAATCGCCGTCGATAAACCGTAGGCGCTCCATTATTCTTCTCCTGATCTGCTCAGCCTTCAGATTCGTGAATCGTTCCCGTGTCACATGGCTTGCTACAAGCCGGAAAGCTCAAGGGTCGAGACCTCGCCCCCTTCCAGAGGAACGACGCGGATGGCGTGATTGTTGGTGTCGGCGACGAACATCGTGCCGTCGGCGATGCTGAGGCCGCTGGGTTCGGAGAACCGGGCCTGCTCCGGCGGCCCGTCGACGTGGCCCGCCGCGCCGCCGCCGATGAGCGAGAAAGCGGAGCGAGTCACGGGCATCACCCGCTTGATCTTGTGGTTGTAGGTATCGGCCACGTACAGCACACCATCATGGTGGGTGATGCCGATGGGGTGCTGCAACCGCACCCGGTGGTCGGCGCCGTCGACGTCGCCGAACTCGAACAGCCCCAGCCCGATTATCGTCCGCACCGAGCCGGTGCGCTGGAGGTCGGCCGAACGTATCGAGCTGGTCTCGCTGTCGGCGAAGAACAGCTTCGTCCCATCGGTGGTGATGCCGCTGGGCTGGGCCAGCGTCGCCGTGGCCAGCGGCCCGTCGGTCAACGACTCGCGGCCGCTGCCGGCGTAGGGGCCGATGATGCCGGACTCCAGTTCCAGCGACCAGAGCTGGTGGATTCCGGCCATCGCGATGTACAGCGCACCGTCGTGGTAGGCCAGGTCCCACGGCGAACTCAGACCGACGCTCCTGCCGGGACCGCGGGCGCCGCGCTCGAAACCCTGCTCCCCGGTGCCCGCGATGGTCGCCACCCGCCCCGCCGCCAGGTCGACCCGGCGGATGGTGTGGCTCTCGGAGTCGGCCACGTACAGCACGTCCCCAGCCAGCACCATGCCCTGCGGATGGTTGAAGGCGGCGCTGGTGAAATCGCCGTCCTCCCATCCCTCCTCGCCGGAACCGACGACGTGCCGGACCTCACCAGACAACGAAGTCACCACGATGCGGTTGTGGTTGGTGTCGGCGATGAACAACCGGTCGCCCTCGCCGTCGGCCAGCACCTTGCCTGGGAACGAGAGTACGCTGTCCGGGCCCAAGTCGGGCGTCGTAGGCAGCGGCGAGCGTTGCAACAACCCGGATTCGTCGAACTCGGTCAGCATATTGCCCAGCAGTCCGTCGAATTGGTCGAACGTCATCTCGCCCTCGTGCTTGCCGATGACGTTGCCAGCCGGGTCGATGAACATGAGAGTCGGCCAGGCACGGCAGGAATACTGCTGCCAGACTCGGAATTCCTCGTCGTTGATCACCGGGTGTTCCAGCCCGTAGCGCCGGACCGCCGCGCTGAGGTTGTTTATCTCTTTCTCGTTGGGGAATTTGGCCGAGTGGACCCCGACCACCACCAACTCGTTGGCGTACTTCTTTTCCAGTTTCCGCAACTGCGGAAAAATGTGGGCGCAGTTGATTCAACAATAGGTCCAGAAGTCGAGGATCACGACCTTTCCCCGCAACTCCTGCATGGTGATGGGGCGGTCGGTGTTGGTCCATTCGATCCCGGAAGGGAATTCCGGGGCGGCGACGGTGCCGGCGTAAGTGCTAGCCATGACAACCTCCAGAGGATTTGACCCACGCGGGCGGGTGGGCTACGCGGGAATGGGAGCAGGCTTCAGATGGGCGTCAAGAAACTCTACGGTGCGGGCCCAAGCCATTTCCGCCGACCGCCGGTGAAAACGCCCAAGGTTGAAACGGTTCATAAAGGCGTGGTCCGCGCCGGGGTAGGTGTAGAACCGGTGCGGCACGTCGAGCCGGGTCAACTCGTCGTCCAGCTTCCGCATGTCGTCTTGGGAAGGATTCGCGTCCTCCTCCCCGAAATGGAAGAGCACCGGGCAGGCAATTCCGGCGCTCAGGTCGAAGGGGGAACGCTCCGCGTCGCCCCAAGGCGCCATTATGTTGCCGCCGTAATGGGGCACGGCGGCCTTGAAATGGGGATTGGCGGCGGCGGCCAGCCAAGTCACGCGGCCTCCCATGCAAAACCCGGTGATCCCCAACCGACCGGAATCAACGCTGGCATGACCGGTCAGGTGCTCGACCGTCGCGTTTACGTCAGAGACGATCTCCGGGTCGCTGAGCAGGTCGCGCCGGGTCTTGCCGCTGCGCTCCACCATCTCGTCGGTCATGCGGTGAAAGAGGTCGGGAGCGGCGGCGGTATAGCCCTCGCCGGTCAAGCGGTCGGAGAACTCTTGGACGAACTCGTCCACGCCCGGCGCGTGGTGGATGACCACCACCGCAGGGAAAGGGCCGGGGCCGTCCGGCACGCTCAGGTACACGGGCATCGCGGCCCCGCCCACCTGGACTTGCTCCCAATGACCGGGCATGACAGTTATTTCACACCGTCCCGTCTACTCGAACGCCAGGGTGGCGTAGCGGATGAATATGGTGCCAACCGGCTCGCCCAGGGGGGCGTTGGCGACCAAAACGGCAATGACGTGCTCGACGCCGGGGACGGCGCTATCTTCGATCAGGACTCGCTTGGGCACGTTGTTGCCGGTGATGGTCCACAGGTTCCGGTCGATCTGCCCATCGACGTAGACTTCACCGTAGTTGTCCACGTTGGTCTCGAACCAGACCCGGCGGCCAGCCACTTCCTCGCCCTTCGCGGCGGACGGAATGGTCACCCTGAGCCGGTACCAAGCAAAGGTCAGGCCAACGGAGCGGCGTTCCTGGATGTCGGCGTTCTGCTCCCACCAGGAATCGTCATAGTCCGACAGACGCGCCGGGCTTTCCCGCATTTCGGCGGTCAAGCCCTGGTTAGGCTCGCCGGGAACCAGCCCGGGCGCCACTCTCCAGCCGCTCGCGTTCAATGTCGCCAGGTCAGCGGCTTGTTCCAAGTCCAATGCTACACGAGCCATCAGCTTCTCCCTCGTAGAAAAGTCCCCTCTCCCAGAGGGAGAGGGTTGGGTGAGGGCTTATCCCTGTTGCTAGGCGGCGACCGCCGCGCCCTTCAGGTGCTTGTCGAAGAACTCGACGGTTCTCGGCCACGCGGCCGCGGCGGCTTCGGCGTGGTGCCGGTCCGGGTTGTTAAAGTCCATGAAGGCGTGGTTCGCGCCCTCGTAGGTGTGGAACTCGAACCGTTTGCCCAGCCGGGTCAATTCGGCGTCGAACTTGTCGCGGTCATCCACCGAGGGATTGGCGTCGATGGAGCCGAAGTGGAACAGCATCGGGCAGTTGATGTTGGCCGCCATGTCGTAGGGAGTCTGCGTCCCGGCGCCCCAGATGCCCATGATGTTCCCGCCGTAGAAGGGAACGGTGGCTTTGAAAATGGGGTTGACGGCGGCCATCAGCCAGGCGATGCGCCCGCCCATGCAGAAGCCGGTCACACCGATGCGGTCGCTGTCCACGTGCTCGTTAGCCACCAGGAAGTCCACCGCGGCGTTCATGTCGGCGATGATGTCCGGGTCGCTCAGGTGGCCGAGCCGTTCCAGCCGGGGGCCGTCCATCACCTCTTGGGGAAAGCGGTGGAACAAGTCCGGCACCACGGCAACGTATCCCGCCTCCGCCAGCCGGTCGGCCATGACTTTGTCGAACTCGTCGAGCCCGCCCACGTGGAAAGCGATAACCACGGCGGGATGCGGGCCGGAGCCGCTGGGCACCGAGGAGTACATGTCCATTTCTTCGCCATTGACCGTTAACTTGTCCGTGAATGATGGCATCTCGAACGCTCCCTGTTGTTGCTTCGTTGTCTGTCGCCTAGTCTGTTGGCCTGACTCCTTTGGATTTTAACAAATATAAGCCGACGCGGGGCGCATATATCTCGGGGATTGGTTCCGATGGCGAACTGACAGACCATGCGGCAAATCCGATTGTTGACAAATCAATTAGGCGTAAATTACTGTATCCGTCGCCCACCTTGATTGACATTCGCTGTTACCAATGGGCGAATTTTCGCTAACCGATTTTCGGCCCTCTGGAATTACATCTACATGGAGTATGACACAATGGCAACACCTGAAACTCCCGACCAGACTCAGAGTACCCCCCCGACTCGACTGCCCGGCCTAACCCCAAGAAAAAGTGGTTCATCATCGGCGGCGGCATTGGTGGAGCAGTGTTGGTTGCCGTCATCGCGGTGGTGGTCGTAATGCTGGTGATGAGCCGCGGCGGAGGCGGAGCCAGCGGAGGCGGTTCCCTGCTGGAGATAATTCCAGAGGACACTACCCTGCTAGCTATATGGGACATTCAGGCTATTTTGAGCGCCGAGGATGCCCTGGAGGATTTTGGAGGATTTGAAATTCGACACTGGGGAGCGTTAGCAAATGTGGACGAAGACATTATAGAGATCGGAAATCTGGAGTTAGATACGAGCCAAATCGAACAATACGCCTTTGCTGTGGATGCCGAGGAAGGCTGGGGTTTCGTCGTGGTGAAAGGCAGCTTCTTTTTCGACGACATAAGAGACGAATTGGAAGATGCCGGTTTTGAAGAGGATTCGTACTTCCGGTACGAATCCTGGACTGGTAGTGAACATTACGCCCTCTTGGAAGACGATGGGTATATCATATCAACTGGAGAGGAAGATGCAGTTAAGGGCCTGCTAAACAGCATCTACCAAGACGCGGATTCCTTGGAGGGCGTTGACGGCAGCGACCTGAAACTCATTCTGGACAAACTGGGAGGCGGAGGATTCGTTATCGCAGTGGCAGCGGACAGCGATTTCGACTGGGGGTGCGCAATAAGACGCTGCCAAGGGTACGGGTTCGCTTTAACTGGATACGATGTCTCCGAAGAACAAGCTCACGCCAAGTTCGTCGCCCTGTTCAGCAGCGAACGGTCAGCGGAAACGGCAGCCGATGAATATGACGAATTGGTTGACTTCGCGGAAAGTGTTCAGCGCAATGGCTTCTTCGATTTCGTGGGGGATGTGGATGTTGAAGACGCAATAAGCGATGGCGAATTCGTCACTGGCACAGCGAATATTTCGCCCTAACATCGGCAACCTAAAGGTATCGGCACAAGCGTCAATCGCCCGGCCTATCGAAATGGGCCGGGCGATCTCTTTTGCAGTGCGCTGCTGTGCCGGATACAGACAGTAGCTGGGCGTGTCCTAAATCAGTCCCTCCGCCCGCACCGCGGCTATTGTGTCCTAGAAGGCTTCGATGGTCTGGTCGATGTCGTCCCCGGCGTTTGTCGCAAAGCGCCGCGTTTCTCCCTCTGCTACGGCAGAACGCGCTACAATGGAAGTCAGCTTAAAGGAGCCAGCCCAATTGCATGACCACCAACGCGGAACCGCAGCCCAACACCGTAATAGCCCGCATCATCGAAGAGCTAAACGCTAGCCCGGAGCTCAAGCCCGTCCTGTTGCGGGCAATGCTGACCGACGAATTCCTGTTGCTGCCCAATAAGGTTGACCGTCTGACCGAGCTATATGGCGAACTATCGGCCAAGGTTAGCGAGCTATCGGCCACAGTTGGCGAGCTAGCCATAACTATGGACAAGCTAGCTGCCAAAGTTGGCGAGCTAGCCATCAGGGTTGACCGCATGGACACCCAATTCGACCGGATGAACGGTCACATGGGGAACCTGTTAGGGGAAAAATACGAACGCCGCATAGCCCGTTCGATCCGCAGCCACGCTCACTCCGAACTAGGCATCCGGCGCGCCAAAGTGCTGCTAGGCGAGACCACCACCGACTACGAATCCTTGCCGGACGCTGCTATGGATGCCAGAACAGCCGGGATCGTTAGCAAAGCCCAAACCGATTCTCTGGCCCGGGCGGCTTACGTGCTCTACGGCACAGACGTAACCACAGGGCTGCCGCGCGCGGCAACAGTCGAAGTCTCTATCACGATAGACCGACGCGACATAGAGCGGGCCGCAGAACGATCCGTCACCCTGGGGCAGGTAATGGGCTGCACTGCCGTGGCGGCCGTAGTTGGAGACAGCATCGACGCAATTGACCAGCAACGGGCGGAAACCGCGGGCGTCAAGGTGCTGATTATCTCCGAGTAACCTAAATCAGCCCTTCCGCCCGCACCGCGGCCATGGTGTCCTGGAAGGCTTCTATGGTCTGGTCGATGTCGGCGTCGGCGTGGGTGGCGGAGACGAGGAAGGCGTCCCGGCCCATGATGTCGATTCCCCGGTTTTGCAGGCCGCGCTTCATGGCGGTCACCGCCGCCGAGGCCGTAACTTCGGAGATTTGCCGGTGCGGCATGGTGCAAATCTCGCGGTCGCAATCGCAGTCGGCCAGCACCACATGAATCATGGAAGCGATGCCGTGGGCGTGGCCCGGAATCTCCAGCCGCCCCAACGCCTCGTTGAGTCCGGTCTTTAGGCGCGCGGCCATGGCGTCGGCGTGTTCGTTGATGGGCTGGCCGGCGATCATCTCCAGGGCCGTGGACCCGGCCGCCGCCGACAGCGGGTTGGCGTTGAAGGTGCCGGGGTGGTACACGCGGCGAGAGTTGTCCCACTCCGGGTCTCCCCGGTGGGCAATCATATCTACGATGTCAGCTTTGCCGCCAACCGCGCCGCCGGGCAGGCCGCCCGCGACGATCTTGGCCATGGTGGTGAGGTCCGGCGTAATACCATAGCGCACTTGAGCGCCACCGGTGGAGGCCCGGAAGCCAGTGACCACCTCGTCGAATATGAGGATTACGCCGTGCTGCGCGGTCAGTTCCCGGAGACCGCTAAGGTAATTGGGCACGTCGAAGGGCAGTTGGCCGTAGTGGGCGCCGGTCGGTTCGAGGATCAAGGCGGCGATGACATCGTCGCGGTTCAGCGCATCCTCCACCGCCGCGAGGTCTCCGGGCGGGACGATGACCATCGTGCCCAAGCTAGACTCCGGGATTCCCGGAGCGGAGCGGTCGGAGCCAGCCATAGCGTAGTCGTGCCAACCGTGGAAGTGGTCTTGCAGCTTGATCACCTTGGTCTTGCCGGTGTAGGCGCGGGCCAATCGCATGGCCATCAACGTGGCCTCGGTGCCCGAGCTGTGGAAGCGTATCTTCTCGACCGAGGGCATCAGCGCCATGATGGCTTTGGCCCAGCGCAGTTCCTCGTCGGTGGAGGCTCCCAGGTGGGTGCCGCGCTGTATCTGGTGGGAGACGGCTTCAACGATGGCCGGGTGGGAATGGCCCAGCAGGAGCGCACCGTGGCCCGACACGTAATCGACGTACTCGTTGCCATCCACGTCCCACTTGCGCGGGCCGGCGCCGTGGGTCATAAACAGCGGGAAGGGCGTGGCGTAACGAGTGTCGTGGGTCACACCGCCGGGGAAAATACCGGTGCTCTCCTGGTAGCGTTGGGCCGAGCCCGGGTGCCTGGCGATGTAATCATCGAGAATAGTCGGCATACCGCCTCCTGAAACGGCGTGGGTCTCGCGGCCATTGTACCCTGTGCCAACCAGCGACGCCACGGCCCACAATCCCCGTCCGCGGGAGGCGGGCTTCATGTCTTACCCTGATGCCTTACAATTACAATGTCACCACGTACAATGTCACCACGCTCGAAGTTTGCGAACCAGCCTTGTTTCGGACGGCGATATGGGGCCCGAAAAGCAGCATATCATCCACGCCGACCTAGATGCCTTCTACGCCGCCGTAGAGCAGTTGGACGCCCCGGAGCTGCGCGGCAAGCCGGTCTTGGTGGGCGGTCGGCCAGAGAACCGGGGCGTCGTGGCCACCGCGTCCTACGAGGCGCGGGAGTTCGGAGTGCATTCGGCAATGCCCATGCGCACTGCCGTCCGCCAGTGTCCGCAGGGAATCATCGTTCCCCCAAGGTTCACCCGCTATCGGGAGATGTCGGGCCTAGTGATGGACATCTTCCGCGACCTGACCGAGCTGGTGGAGCCGTTGTCCTTGGACGAAGCCTACCTGGACATCACCGCCGCGGTGGGCGAAGAGCAGGGGCGGTGGCCCTTGGGCATCGCCCTGGACCTGAAGCGGCGCGTGGCCGACGAGACCGGCCTCACCGTGTCGGTGGGCGTCGCCACCAGCAAGTCGGTGGCCAAGATCGCCTCGGACCTCGACAAACCCGACGGTCTGGTAGTGGTGCAGCCGGGGGATGAGGCCCGGTTCCTGGCCCCGCTGGCCGTTGGCAAGCTGTGGGGCATCGGCCCCAAGACGGCGCAACGGCTGAAGGCGGAAGGCGTACACACCATCGGCCGGTTGGCTGAACAGCCCCTGGACTGGTTCGCCCGCACCTTCGGCGTCCGCGCCGCCGCAGTCCGCGACCGGGCCATCGGCGAAGACCGGGAGCCGGTGCATACCGACCGGGAAACGAAGTCGGTTTCCGCCGAGACCACCTTCGCCGACGACCTCGGCGACGAGACGGAGCTAAAAGAAGCGCTTGACCGCTTGTCCGAACGGGTGGCGGGAAGCCTGGAGCGGAAGGGAATCAGGGGCCGGACGGTCACGGTCAAGATGCGCTTGGCCGACTTCACCACCTTTACCCGCCAGACTACCCTGCCCGCGAGCACCCACGACGCCGGCCCCATCAAGGACACGGCGTGGAAGCTACTATCGGCGGAGTTCGGCCCCCTGCGCACCTTCCGGTTGCTCGGAGTCGGCGTAAGCAACTTCGGAGAAGCCGAACACCGCCAGCTATCCCTCTGGGATCAATTCACCGCAGAGGACGCCGAGACCGTAGAGGAAAAAGAGGAACAATCAGATTAAATCACTGCGCTCTCTGCGGTGAAAAACCCCTAGCGGAACAGGTCTCGCTCGCCGCCTCGGAGCAGGCGCTGGATGGAGGCGTCCTCCATCGGCACAAAAGGATAGCCGCGGATGATGGTGACGGGCACGCCGAGGGCCTTGCCAGTGACCAGCTCGGCGGTGGCGGCCAGTTCGTCGGCCACCGCAATTTCGGTGGTGTGCAGAATGTTGCCGTGGGCGTCTTCCTGTCCCACGTAGCTGAGCAGCGGGTCCATCCCGGCTACGCCGATGGCCACGTTGGCCGCTCCGTTGCGCCACGGCCGCCCGAAGGTGTCGGACACGATAATCGCTACATCCACCCCCAACCGGGCCTTCACCACCTGGCGGATGCCCCGCGCCGAGGCGTCGGAGTCGTCCGGGAGCAGCGCCACGGTGTCGTCGCCGGGGATGTTGGAGGCGTCGATGCCGGCGTTGGCGCAGTAGAACCCATGCTTGGTCTCCGAGATAATCACGCCCCGGTCCATGCGCACGATGCGCTTGCTCTCCCGGAGCACCAACTCGGTATGTCGAGGGTCACGCCGGTGGCCCTCGGTGATGGTGATGGCGAGGGGAGACGCCTCGACGTCGCTGAAGCTGATCACCTTGCCTTCCACCTTGGAGATGACCTTTTGGGTCACGACCAGCACGTCGCCTTCCTCGATGGGCGTCCCCTGGGCTTGGGCGGCGTCGATCATCAGCCCGGCTAAATCATCGCCGGGCCTCATCTCCGGCATACCCTCGACCCCAATAACACGGACTTCCGGCGGCATGGCGTTCTACCTCTGATCCTGCGGCACTAGATACCGGCTCACCGGCCGATTGGTCAGCGGCTTAACCCTAACGGCCAAGTTTCGACGGCCAACGTAGCAAGTCGGGATTGTCTCTGTTCAATCTCAGTGGCCTGCCAATGGGTCAAGCCACCGAGTTCTTTGGTCAATTCATACGAAGAGTTATTGTAGGCAGCCCTTTTGTCGGCGAACGGATCATTCCCAATGCCGCGATTCGTTGTTTGACTTAGAAGAACCATGTTTCCAAGCCTCTTGTAGTAGACCGAGTAGATGGCGGGCTCGACATCCACCCAGTTACACCCCGGATGCTGTGGTAAGACATGCTCTAATGTAATAACGGTTTCTTCGTTGGGTACCCATTCTGGTTCAGGTTCGCCCTGGGATTTCTGTTCCAGCGCCCGCAGATAATATCTTGCAAGACCATGACTAGCCACAGTCACATCTCTAAAGGCCAATTGAAACGCTGTATCGTTTGGTAGCACTGGCCTCAGTTCTGACAACAGTCCAGCCGCCGACGTTACTTCCCCTATACTCACCTTCCGAGCAGCCTCAGCAAGAGCCTGTTCGACTCTGCCAGATCGGGCACCGCCCGCGATTAGCAACCTAACGGACCAGGATACAAATTGACGGAAAGCCTTGCCCGCTTCTGGCAGAGAGAAAGTCCTGGAAACCGCAAGCATCAGTGGACGAAGGGGAGTGACCCTTAGTAAGAGTAGTGTTCCTACATGGTGCTTTGTGCCTGTAGGATATTCTATCCACTTCTGATGTGTCGGAGTGAGCATCGCTACATAGTCGCGGGCCGCTATACTCAGAGTGTCCAAGAACTCAATCGAGGGTGCCCTACCTTTAACTCTCTCCTGGACTCTTTCCAATACCTCCCTCTCCTTCACGTGACCGTGGAGAGAGATAAGCAAGTGCCGCAAGAATGTAATCGTTATTTCGTCATCCTCGATCGCCTCCAAGGTCCCATTCATAGAGGCCCATCTTTGTTGAGCTTCGTTGATCCTAGTCCCAGTCTCTGAGAATAAGTAGTTCTTGACGAGATCTGCCTGTGTAGTTCGCAGTCCACGATCATTCAGAGTCTCGAACATGACATAGGCATTCAGGTCATCAGGAACGGTGGCTAAGATAACCTCAGTGGCATGTTCAATGAAATCAATCCATCTGTTCAAATGATCATCTTTGTTCGATTCGCTGAACGGTTTCAGGATGTTATCTACGTGAACGGCAGCCATATTCGCCGCATTATGGATCAGGAGGCGAGAACGGGGTAGCGTAGTAACCTCCAGAGAGGACGTCAGATAAGGCCACTCAAGAACCCGCCGTCGGAAAAAATCGTCGTCAGTAACATTTAGTCGGAGCCTTGGGTTCCTTTCACGAGTGCTTCTAACGAAGGTAAACAGGAAGTCCTCGAGGTCGCCGACCATATCTTGGTCGTTTTTGCGGTGAAAGTAGTCGCGGAAGCTGGCGAGCAGTATCGTGGTGGTGGCGAGTCTCTGTTGGCCATCGGAGATCTCCAATACCCCATCTGCCCCATTGGTGAGAACTATGGTTCCCAAAAAGTAGGATTGCTTATTATTATCAATAGCGTTAGCGAGATCCTGAAAGAGGTCTTGGACATGCCTTTCCTCCCACGAGTATTCTCGCTGATTCAAGGGGACCGCGAGGCGATTGCGCTTTAATGCGGTTCCGATGCCAAGGGTTTCAAAGTCCATCGGGCTGCGTGCTCTTGCCATCCCTTGGAACTCCGCTATAAGGATTGTGATTAGTATATACTCTCTCGTATTGTCTACGAAGACCCCGACCACATCTACACGGTCGATGTTCCAATATATGTATTGCAGGTGACGCCCGTGTCTTCTTCCGACGAGTACCGCAAAAGGGTTTATACCAAGTTTGGCGACAAGGGTGAGACCAGCCTGCTCTACGGAGGGCGGGTCTCCAAGAACAACCCTCACACCGAGGCCTATGGGATCACCGACGAGGCCGTGTCGGCCATGGGCATGGCGCGGGCCATGTCCGGCGACCAACGGGTGAAGGACCTGCTACGGCAGTTGCAAAGCGAGCTGTTCACCGTGGCCGCCGAATTGGCTACCGACCCCGACAAGTATGAGCTGTTCAAGCAGCACTTCAGCCCGGTAACCCCCGAGATGGTGGAAAACCTGGAGAACGCCATCGACTCCTTGGAGCAGGACATGGAGATGCCCAAGGTGTTCATCCTGCCCGGCGGGTCGCCGTCTTCCGCCGCCATCGACTTGGCCCGGTGCATCATCCGCACCTCCGAGCGCCGGGTGGTGGCCATGGCCGAGGCCGGTCTTCTGACCAACGACCTCATCGTCTCCTACCTCAATAGGTTGGGCGACCTGTTGTTCGTGGTAGCCCGCTACGAGGACCGCGGCCTCCCCTTTGAGATAGCCACCGGCCAGCGGAATTGACGAGAGCGAACAGCCTGATGAAGCTGGTGGTGGTCGATTACGAGTCGGGCAACCTGCGGAGCGTGTCGCGGGCTTTGGAGTCCCACGGCGTCGAGCCGGTGGTGACCGGCGACCCCGAGGAACTCGCGGATGCCGACGCCGTGGTGCTGCCCGGTGTCGGTTCGGGTCCAGCGGCGATGGCTGCTCTAAAGTGCCGCGGTCTGGTCGAACCGCTCAGGTCGTTCGCCGCGGGCGGCAAGCCGTTCCTGGGCATTTGCCTTGGGCTGCAACTACTGCTGGACCGCACCGACGAAGAGGGCGGCGCTCCCTGCCTGGGCATCGTGCCGGGCCGGGTGCGACGGCTGCCCGAAGTCGCCGACCCGCCCCTCAAGATTCC
Source organism: Dehalococcoidia bacterium (assembly GCA_965197575.1). Classification (GTDB taxonomy): domain Bacteria; phylum Chloroflexota; class Dehalococcoidia; order Lucifugimonadales; family UBA3495; genus VXOI01. The sequence goes on along the minus strand of OZ240214.1, from coordinate 1,081,466 downwards.
GCACATGGGTTGGAACAGCGTGCAGACGGATGGGGAGCACCCGGCCCTCGCTGGCATCCCTTCCGCCAGTTATTTCTACTTCGTACACAGCTTCTACGCCGAGCCGGACGACACCAAGGGCGTGGTGGGCAGCACAACTTACGGTCTTCCCTTTTGCAGCATTTATGCCAAGGGCAACCTGATCGCCACGCAATTCCACCCGGAGAAGAGCGGGCCGGTCGGACTCCGCATTTACAAGAATTTCGTGGCTTGGGCCAATGGAAGTCATTCCGGCAATCGATCTTAAGGGCGGGCGGTGCGTCCGCCTGGCCCAAGGCGACTTCGCCCGGGAAACCGTATTCTCCGACGACCCCCTGGCCACGGCGCGGAGTTGGCAACAGCAGGGCGGCCAGCGTCTGCACCTGGTGGACCTCGACGGGGCCGCCGGGGGTGAGCCGGTGCATCTGCAAGTCATTTCCGCCATAACCGCCGCCCTTGATATTCCGGTGCAGGTCGGCGGCGGCATTCGTAGCGAGGCTACCGCCGACGCCTGGCTGGAGGCGGGAGTCGACCGCGTGGTCATCGGGACGGCGGCGGTGCGGGACCCAGATCTGGTCAGGAGACTTTGCGAGAAGCATGGCAGCCATCGCGTGGTAGTGGCCGTGGACGCCAAGGACGGCATGGTGGCGCTCCAAGGCTGGACTGAATCCAGCCGGGTCAGCGTGCTGGACCTGGCCGGGCAGATGGCGGGGCTGGGGGTTTCCAGGCTCCTCTACACCGACATAGCCAGGGACGGGATGCTATCCGGCCCAGACTTGGAGACGAACTCACGGTTGGTGCAGGAGACGGGCATGGCGGTGCTGGCGTCGGGGGGTGTCGCCTCGGTCTCCGATATCCAGGAGTTGGCGAAAACAGGGGTCGAAGGGGTGGTGGTGGGCCGCGCCCTCTACACCGGGGCGGTGGACCTGCGCGAGGCGGTCTCGGCCGCGGGTTAGGCTTGCTCCGGCGTTTCGCCTTCGGAATTAGGCTGCTGGCTGCCGGGGGCCGAGCCGGCCTTCGTTCGGAACCGGGCGGCGAGGCGTTCCTCGGCGGTGGCGAGCCAATCGTCCCTCAGCACTTCCATCAGGATGAAGTCCTGGGCCATCCGCCGGACCCGCCGCACCGGCTGAAACCCCGACTTGGAGAAGCAACGCTGGGCTCGCTCGTTCCAGTCCAGCGTGTGCAGGTAGACCCGCTTCAGCTTCCGCACCTCGAACATGTACTCCAGCAGGGTGGTCACGGCGTCGTAGCCGTAGGAATTGCTCCAGTAATCGCGGTCGCCGATGACGATGCCCAACTCCGCTTCCATGTTCACCGAGTCGAGGTCGTAGTACATGCAGTTGCCGATGAACGTCCCGTCCAGGGTATCGGTGCCGAAATGGTGAGAGCCGGGGGTCGGGTAGCGCAGTTGGTCCTCGAATAATTTGAGGTAGCGGTCGAATGACATGGTCAGGGGCAGAGCCGCGTCCAGCCGGGCGATTTCGGGGTCGCTGCGCCAGCGGTAATCTTTCTCGGCGTCCTCAGGACGCTTGTCCCTGAGAATGACTTTTGCGCCTCTAAGCTCCACCATAGCTATTCTGTCCCTTCCCTCGACTGTATGACGGCGAGGGCGCGCCGTAAGACCTCGGCTTCGTTATCGTAGGCCATCGCCGTGAGTGCGTCGTCCACGTGGAACCATTGCACCACGTCGAACTCCGGGTCGTGCTGTTCGGTGTGCCCGCCCACGGGCACCATCAGGTAGAAGTGGACCGTCTTACGGTAGCGGGTGTCGCTTTCCCGGTCAGCAAACCAATACTCGATACTGCCTAGGGAGGCGTCGAGCTCCACTTCCAGACCGGTCTCCTCCCGCACTTCCCGCAGGGCAGTCTGCTCCAAAGTTTCTCCGGGGTCCGGAGTGCCCTTGGCCAAGCTCCAGCGGAGGGGTTCGCTGCGCCCGCACAACACCGTTTCCAAAGACCCGTTGTTCTGGCGGTAGACCACGCCCCCGCAGGAAACCAGACTCTTAACCCGAGGCTTCGATTTGCCTGCCATCAATCGCTCGCGGATATTAGGTGTCCCGATGATTGTATGTTGCGGCCAACGGGCCAGTCAATTGTTATGTCAGTCGGCGCCAGTGTCTACGATATAATCGCTCTACCGAAGTAAGTATGAGAGTAATGGAAACCAACATCGTGACAATCGGCGATTCCCGAGGCGTTCTTATCCCGAACTCCCTCATCAAGGAAGCGGGGCTGGACGGGGAAGTAGAACTACGATTGGTCGAGTCGGGTATTCTCATCACGAGCCCGTTGAACGAGGAACTATCGAAACCCAGAGCCGGTTGGGCTGAAGAGGCAAAGTTGGCTGCCGAAAGAGGCGATGACATCCTCCTATGGGAAAACCCGGATAGATGGGTCTGGGAGTGACCGGTCCAAGAGGAGGCGATGTATATATGGTCACCCTGGAGCCAACGGTCGGAGACGAAGTCCAGTCTACACGCCCATGCGCCGTCATCTCCCCGGACGGAATCAACACCGCAATGAGCGCCTTCTTGGTTGCCCCGATGACTACCGGCGGCCACCCGTATTCTTTCCGAGTGCCTTGCCGGTTTCAGGGACGAGATGGGTATGTGGTGTTGGACCAACTACGCGCGGTAGCCACACAAAGACTAATCCGGCGGCTTGACGCGCTTGAGCCAGCGACGCTTTCTATGGCACTGGCGGCTCTTCGCGAGATGTTCGCTGACTAATGGCCGCCGCCGATGGCGGGGACGAAGTGGACTTCGCTGGTTTCCTGCACGCGCTCCAGCATTCCCATCCGGGCCACATCGCCGTCGATGGCCACCGCCAGGTTGGCGCGGATCTCGCCGTCTTCCACCAACCGCTCTTTGATCCCCGGATAGAGCGCGTCGAGACCGTCGATCACTTGCCGCACGTTGCGCGCCGGGCAATCGACTTCCTTGACTCCCCCGGTCAGCGTTTGCAGCATGGTGGGGATGAACACCTTGGCCACGGCCCACCCTCCGAAGTTGAGTTAGAGAGGGGCAACCCAACTATGCTGCCGGGCTGCCCCCTGTTGTACCCTAGCTGAACGAACGGTTAAGAACCGTTTTCCTGCTCCCATCCGGCTTCGAGAATCTTGCCGGGGGTCATGGGCAGGCTGAACATCCGAATGCCCGCAGCCTGGTTAATGGCGTTGCCGATGGTGGCCATGGGAGGCACTATCGGCACCTCACCAACGCCGCGCACCCCGAACGGGTGCCCGGAGTTGGCCACTTCGACAATGACGGTGTCGATCATCGGCAGGTCGAGCGAGGTCGGCATCCGGTAGTCCAGGAACGTGGGGTTCATCATTCGCCCGGCGTCGTCGAAGAAATACTCTTCGTTGAGCGCCCAGCCGATGCCCTGGACCGCGCCGCCCTGCATCTGCCCCTCGACGTAGCTGGGATGGACCGCTTTGCCGCAGTCCTGGACGGCGGTATAGCGCAACACTTCGGTCTTGCCGGTTTCCGGGTCTACCTCGACGTCGGCAATGTGAACGGCGTAGGAGTTGCCCTCGCCGGCCGGATCGACGTTCGACTGCCCCGCCACGGTGCCGCCGGTGGAGGCCAACTGCCGGGCCAGGTCTTTGAAGGGCAGCCGCAGCTCCGGGTCGGACTTGTGCCGCACCTCGCCGTCGGCGTACTCCACATCCTCTTCCGGAGTGTCCCAGATCTTGGCGGCGCGGGCCACCAACTGGCCGATCACGTCCTGCGCCGCCTCGACGGCGGCGATTCCGGTGGCGAAAGAGGTGCGGCTTCCTCCGGTGATGAAGGTGTACCCGATGGAGTCGGTGTCCACCACCGTCGGCTTCACGTCCTCGTAGGCGATGCCCAGCGCCTCGGCGGTCTGCTGGGCGATGGAGGCCCGAGTACCGCCGATGTCCACCGATCCCATAATGAGGCTGACGGTGCCGTCGAAGTTCACGGTAATGACGCAACTCGACTGGAACCCGCGGTTCATCCAGTAACCGGCGGCGACGCCCCGTCCCGCGTTTTCCCCCTCGACCGGGGTCTTGTAGTGATCGTGGTTGCGGGCCGCTTCCAAGCACTCCACGAAGCCGATGCGACGGGCAACCGGCCCTTCGATCCGGCGGGTGCCCTCTTTGGCGGCGTTGAGCAGCCGGAACTCTATCGGGTCGAGGCCCAACTGCTGACAGATTTCGTCGAGTACGGTCTCCACGGCGAAGGCGGCCTGGGGCGAGCCGGGGGCCCGGTAGGCGGCGGTCTTCGGCTTGTTGACGACCACGTCGTAGCCGTCGACCTTCCCGTTTTCCAAGTCGTAGCAGCCAAAGGCGCAGGTCATCGCCTGCATCACCGGCGAACCGGGGTAGGCGCCGGCGTCCATGGCGAAGGCAGCCTGGACCGCGGTGATGCGCCCTTCGTTCTTCGCGCCAACCTTGATTTTCATCCAAGAGCCGGGCGCGGGGCCGGAGGCCTCGAACACTTCAGTCCGGGTCATAAGCTGCTTCACCGGCGCCCCCGCCTTCCTGGAAAGCAGTGCCGTGAAGGAGTCCTGGTAGGCCGTGATCTTACCGCCGAAGCCGCCGCCGATTTCCATCGGCGTGACCTTGATCTTGGAAACGGGCAACCGCAGCACGTCGGCCACCGCGGCCCGGACGGCGAAAGCTCCCTGGGTGCTGGTCCACAGGTTGAGCTGCCCGTCGGAGTTCCAGAAGGCGGTGGAGTTGTGGGGTTCGATGTAGCCTTGATGCACCGATGCGGTGGTGAACTCGCGCTCGATCACCATGTCGGCATCGGCGAAGCCATGCTCCACGTCGCCCTTCTCATAGCTGAGGTGGGAGGCGATGTTGCTCGGCTTGTCCGAAATCTCGCCCATCGAGGAAGTACGGAGTTCTTCGTGCAACAGGGGCGCACCCTCTTGCATGGCTTGTCGAACGTCTACGACTGCCGGCAATGGCTCATAGTCGACTTCGATCAGGCCGAGGGCCGTTTCGGCCACATGGGGATTGACGGCCGCGACCGCCGCCACCGGGTGGCCCTTGAACAGGACCTTGTCGCTAGCCAGCATATGGTCGGAGGCGAACTTCAACCGCCCGTAGTCGCCGCCCAACTCCTCCCTGCTCAGTGAGGCGAAGGGCAGGTCTTTGGAAGTGACGACCGCCCTGACCCCCGGCAGGGCCTCGGCCTTGCTGGTGTCGATGGAGCGGATGCGAGCGTGAGGGTGCGGGCTGCGCAGCACCTTGGCGTGAAGCAGACCAGTCAGCTTCACGTCCGCGCCGTATTGGGCCCGCCCGGTCACCTTGTCGACACCGTCAGGGCGCACCGGGCGCTTGCCGACCACGTTGTACTCGACTTCGGAAAGGACTTGATTAGAGGTCACTTGCTACTCTCCCTTATAGTCGAAAGGCGGCTCCGACACGGGCCGCCTTTCTGATTGGCCGAAACGAATTTCGGTTGGCTAGTCGGACGTGCTCACCTGTAACACGGCGCGGACGATTTTGTCGTAGCCGGTGCAGCGGCAGAGGTTGCCCGCCAGCCAGTGGCGGATGCGGCCCTCGTCGGCGTCGGGTTCGGCGTCCAACAGGGACTTGGAGGCGACCAGGAAGCCGGGCGTGCAGATCCCGCACTGCAAGGCGGCGTTTTCGAGGAAGGACTGTTGAAGGGGGTGCAACCCCTCCGGCGAGGCCATCCCTTCGATGGTCTGGATTTCTTTGCCTTGGGCCTCGACGCCCAGAACGAGACAGGAATCGACGATACGCCCGTCGAAATCGACGGTGCAAGCGCCGCAGTTGCCGTCGTTGCAGCCCTCTTTGGTGCCGGTCATGCCCAGCACGTCGCGGAGCACTTCCAGAAGGCTCTGGCGCGGCTCACACAGGAAGTTGGTGTCCTCGCCGTTGATCTTTGCTTGAATGTGGACTACTCCAGGCATCTTTGCTAACTCCTGGCCCTTTCAATGGCCGTGTTGAGAGTGCGGCGAGTCAGGACGCCGATCAAGTGTACCCTCTGGCGGATGGTGCCGCGCATGTCGTTGATGGGCCTGGCGTCGGCCATAGCCTTCTCCGAAGCCTCTTGGATGGCTTCCGCCGATACCGGCTTCCCGGCCAGGCTGTCGCCCGCTTCTCTGGAGAACACCGGGGTTGGAGCGACTGCTGCCAGGGCGATGCGGGCCGAGACGAAATTCTGCCCCGAACCGTCCAGGACCACATGGCTGCCCACCCCGGCTACTGCGATGTCCATCTCGTTCCTGGGGATGAACCGCAGGTAGTTGGTGCCGGAATTCGCCGCAGGCGCGGGGAAGGCTATGGAAACCAGCATCTCGCCCGGCTGCAACACATTCTGTCCCGGAGCGGTGCAGAAGTCCTCCGAAGCCACCTGCCGAGAACCGCTGGCGCTGGCGATGTTGCAGACTCCGCTCAGAGCGATAATCGCCGGGATGGAGTCGCCGCTGGGAGAGGCGTTGCAAAGGTTACCGCCGATGCTGGCCCTGCCTTGAATCTGGATGCCGCCGATGAGCGACGCGCTGTCGATGAGTCCCGGATAGGCCGCGGCTACCGCTGCGTTCTGGTATATCTCGTAGCACGGCACCGCCGCTCCCAAGGTCAGCCCGTTCTGCGGGTCGTAAGAGAGTTCGGTCAGTTCCGGGATGTTCTTTACGTCCACCACCACTTCGGCGGTGCGGCGTCCCGCGCGCATTTGGACTAGAACGTCTGTGCCGCCGGCGATTAACCTAGCGTTGTCTCCCTTGGAGGCCAGCAGCGACAAAGCCTCGTCAAGGCTCTGTGGACTTGCGAAATCAAATGCTTCCAATTGGCCACCTCCTGCGTGCGAATTATAGCACCACCTTTGAGCCGGTCAAGCTGTAGAATACAGTCCTGATGACTACACAGTCCACCGCCTTGGAGTCGCTTCTCAAGCGTGACCGCTACATCGTCGTCGCCGGCATATTGCTGGTGGCGGCAATCGCTTGGGCCTATACCGTCTACCTGGCACGCACCAACGCCGGGATGGGCGGCATGGCGATGGCCGACATGCGTTCTTGGGGTGGGACAGATTTTCTCCTGATGTTCCTCATGTGGGCGGTGATGATGACGGCTATGATGGTGCCCACAGCCACGCCGATGATACTCACCTTTGCCGCCGTCAACCGCCGTCGCCGGGCCAACCGCCAGCCGTTCGTGTCCACCGGGGTGTTCCTGGCTGGCTACGTCGCGGTCTGGACCGCGTTCTCGGTGCTGGCGACCCTGGGCAACTGGGGACTGCATCAAGCGTCGCTGCTGTCGTCTATGATGGGGGAGACCACCAACTCCTACCTTGGTGGCAGCCTGTTGTTGGCCGCCGGGGCCTTCCAATGGAGCCCGTTGAAGTTCGCCTGCCTGAACCATTGCCGTTCGCCGATGGGCTTCGTTATGACAAGCTGGCGGGAGGGTAAGGCCGGCGCGATACGCATGGGGCTGGAGCACGGCGCCTATTGCTTGGGGTGCTGCTGGGTGTTGATGGCGCTGCTTTTCGTTCTGGGCATTATGAACCTAGCGTGGATCGCCGCCTTGGCCGCGGTCGTGCTGGCCGAGAAAGTATTGCCCAAGGCCGAATGGTTCAGCCGCGCCAGCGGTCTTGCCTTGGCCGCTTGGGGCATCCTGACGATACTGAACGGTGTCTAAACTGAAGCCAAGGTGGAATCTGCATTTCCGGGATGACGAAGGACAGGCTAAGATCCTCGGCGAAGGCTTCCAGCCCGCCCACAAGGCAGGACCGCTACTTCCCCTGTCCCTCCCCTTGGCATTAGTTTAGGAGTCCACTGAACAAGCCAGAGGTAGCCGTGCGGCCTAGTGGAGCAACCTCCACCGATGCATTAGAATCGACTCCACGTTTCTTTCCTTTCGGGTTCGCGTCGCCCTTGCCGTCTACTTGGAACACACGCTCCGGGGTCGTGGCCCTTGTGGTCTCCCAGCACTCGGTTGTACCGGTGGCTGTGGACGAATCCGTCGCCGTTTTCTTACTCGGTGGGGCGCAGGTAGCGGCGGAGCCTCTCCTCAAGGCTGGGCTGCAGCCCGGCCTCTGTGGGTTGCCCTCGTGCGTGGCTTCTCATCCTGAGGGTGTCTGCTTCGGCTGTTGCGTACGCCCTGACCAGAATTCTGGGGCCTGCGGTTTCCGGGTCCACCGGGATTCTTTCCGCGCTCGAGCTGGTGGCCCAGCCACGTCTGAAGATCGCCCATTGGTAGACGAGCCCTTCGAAGTTCACGACTGCTTCCACCACCTGTATGCGTTCATCCTCGGACATTTCGGGCCAGCTGTCCTTGGTGGCCCTGCGGGCTGCCTCCTCGATCACTGCTCTCTGGGTCTCCTCGTCCCCTCCTTGGTCCAGCCGCAAGTCTGCGACCGCTCTCTGCTGGCGTTCGAGCTTTTCCGTGTCGGTTTCATGTCGGTTCATCTTCCTTCTCTCACGCTGTTGTGGTTGGCCTTCTTCTCTTGCCCCTTCGGCTCCTCGGAAGCGTACTGCCTGTTCTCCGGGGCCCTTACGGCCTGGGTTTCCGGCTTGGGCTGAGGTCTAGGGAATCCAGCAACTGGTTCATGGCGTTGTTGCTTACCCTCCTGTTGCCGGTCTCGGCTCGTGACACGATGGGGATTCCGTACTGGCGGCTGATGGCTACCACCGTCATATTTTCAGCGAGGTCTTGGTGGATTGCCGTCATCTGATCTTCGTCGAGGCTCGGCGGGCGGCCCAAACGCTTGTCCTCTGCTCTAGCTCGCGCTGGACTGGCCCGGGTGCGACGAGCAATTGCTTGGCGCTCAAGCTGGGCGGAGAAGGAGCACACCTGGCCGATCAGCATAGCGGTCATCCACTCCATGCTTTCTGGGACAGCGTCCAGTCACTTCGCCCATGCTTCATTATCGGCCGGGCTGCGCAACCGGACACCGCGGTTCACGAGGTCGTAGATCTCGCCCGTGACGTCGAGGGACCGCCGTCCAATGCGGTCCAACGTCGCTTCCACCAGTATATCGCCGTGCTTCAGCTTGGAGTCCACTGATCTCCAGCCGTTGCGGGTCGCGACGCCGGCAGCTCTGGAAACATCTATGTCGGCATGGATGTTGCACTCCGGGACGCCAGCCTCAATCATAAGGTCGAGGGGCCTGCTGCCGACTCCGCGAAGATGGTGGCAGCAGCCAGCGGCTGCGCTCCTCGCCGTCAACGTAGGCGCAGGCCGCAGGATGGACACCTCGGAGCCGACTCCAGTCCTAAACTGAAGCCAAGGTGGGATGTGCATATGGCAGAGGGCCAGTGGCGGTAGAGGTTCGTCTTGGATGTGCGGGCGGAAGAGCTTCACCGGGGTGCCTTAGCCTGTCCTCCATCACCCCACAAATGTAGATTCCACCTTGGCTTTGGTTAGTAGGCGAGACCCCGCCGCTAATCGCCGATGCTGGCCAGCGCCTTCTCGATAGCCGACGACAGCCCGCCGCTCTCCAACGGCCGCGCCACCACTCCGTCCACGCCGCCGAGATCCAGCGGAGTCTTGTCACGGGCGGCGCGGCTAATACGGGCGAGGGCCTGGCCCCACGGGCCGGAGTCGTCCAACTCGCCGTCGGCGTTGCCCGGCGGCAGCGCCAGGGTGAACGCATCATCCGAGCCGGCGCTGTCGATCAACGCCAGCACTGGCAGTTGCCTCGCCGTCAGTCCCAGCTCCAACAGCATCGCCGTCGTCGTGGTGGAAGTACCGTGTTGCCCGAAAATGACCAGGCTGGAAAACCCGGCCGCCAACTCCTTGAAGGCGGAGCGGTAACGGCGGAAAATATCGTGGGAGGCCCGGTCTTCCCCCGTAACCAGAAAGGCGGCGAACACCGGGAAACCGGAGTCTTCCGCCTCGGCCAAGCCGTCACGCCACCGGGCCAGCTTGTCCAGGTCGTGCCGGTCAGCGTGACTCATCGGTCGGTCCGGGGGTTGTCCGGCGGACGAAGCGGCGCTCACCGGATGCTAGCCATGGTCGTCGAACTGGAGCAGGATGCCGTCGGGGTCGTAGACGAAGATGCTGCTGACCCGGCCGTCCGGCGCAGTGAAGGCCTCCAGCGGCGCGGCCATCTCAACGCCCTTGGAGATCAGCTCATCGGCCAGCGACTTGACGTCGGGAACGGTGAAGGACAGGTGGCTGATGCCCACCTGGTCCAGCTTGATGGGGCCGCCGTCCGGCTCCTCTCCCGGATGGGAGGTCAGGACCAACGAGGGTGCAGTCTCGCCCGGACCGTAGCGAACGTGGACCGTGCGCCGGGTCTTGCGGGCGTGGGCGTAAACGCTGGGCAGCCCGCCGGTGGTGGTGTCCTGCACCTGATCTAAGTCCACCCTCATGCCGAGGATGTCGCGGTAGAACGCCAAAGACTTGTCCAGATCACGCACGCAAACAGCGATGTGAGAAACCATGCTGGCTTCCATGATGCAAGCCCTCCTAATCAGCTTTTCATGTCACGCCCCGACCTCAGATACTATTCGAGGTCCTCTTCTCTCGGGAGCAAGTCTTCGAGAGCAATGTCTTTCTCTCCTGCCACGCGCGCCAGCCATGCCTCATACCTTCTCATTGTTTCGGCCCGCACTTCCGGCATCAACTCGGCTCGCATCTCGGCCCGCATCTTCTCACGCCATTCCCTCCTTTTATCAAGCGCCCAAAACATAGCCAGAACTCCTCGCTCCACCAGCACGGCAAGCATCGCGTACAAGACGGCTCCCAAGTCCACCATTTTTGCCGTCAATTGCAAACTCGCCCTTCCGTTCCACTGATTTTGCTCCGCGAAATACGTCAGCAATACTGTCGCGATGAAAATTCCGAAAGGCGCGGCCGTCGCATGACGGCGGATCCACCGCCTTTCCCACCAATCTCCCATAGCCCTTATGATCGTACCATATCTGCCCGGCCCGGTATATTTTTCGGAGTTGGCAACTGGCTGCGCAAACCAAGGACACATTGCGGACGACCGCTTCCCGGAACAAGGAGAAGGTCTAGCCTCACCAAACGCTAGCCCAACCTAACCAGCGCCTTGGACCAGCGGCTTCAGCATTGCGTAAATCACGTCGTTAATCGGCGTAGCGACGCCGGTGGCCCGGCCCGCGCGGACTACCGCGCCGTTGAGGGCTTCCAGTTCCAGGGGGCGGCCTGCCATCACGTCGGAGTGCATCGAGGCTTGCAGGTCGGCCAGGTTTCCGTCTATGTACGAGACCGTTTCGTTGTAGATGTCCGGCGGGAGGTTGATGCGTGAGGCGCGGGCCACGGCCTCGATTTCCCGCAGGCAACCCAATACCACGTCGCGCCATTCGGGTCGCGGCATCAGTTCCGCCAGGGTCTGCCGGGCCAGCGACGTGACTCCCGCCATCGTTGCTATGAACAGGAACTTGCTCCACAGGGCGGTGTGTATGTCGGCGGTGAATTCCGCCGGTATCCCGGCGGCTGCCAGGATTCCCTGGATCCGCGTACCTCTGGCTGATTCGTCGCCGTCCGCCTCGCCGAAGACGACCCTGACTACGCTTCCCGCCTGACTGACCGTTCCGGGAGCGGGCATTCCGGCCTCGATGTAGGCCGCGCCGGGCAACACCCGGTCTTGGCCAAGGTGGTTGGCGGCCGCTTGGTAGCTGTCCACGCCGTTCTGCAAGCAGAGAATGGCCGTGTCCGGGCCGATGAGCGGTGTCATGGCCGGAATCGCTGCATCGTTCTGATAGGTCTTAACCGTGAGCAGCACAAGCTCGACCGGGCCGATGGATGACGGGTCATCGGTGGCGGCGCAGTTCACGGTGAATTCCTCGTCGTCGCGCACGACCCGCAAGCCCCGCGAGCGAATGGCTTCGAGGTGCGTGCCGCGGGCAATCAAGGCCACATCGTTGCCGGCCCGGGCCAGCATACCGCCGAAATAACCGCCGGTGCTGCCAGCCCCCATTACCGCGATGCGCATCGCTTGGCCTCCGTTTCAAGCAGGGTTGACGCCTGCGAACATACCGGAAGCGGCGGGCTGGGGCAAGGGGTTAAGAATTAAGGATGCGCCTCTGTTTAACGGCTATCTGATTGCCGACGTCCGTTGAGGATGCGTACCCGAATTTCGGAGTTTGAGACCTCTATAATGGCCGATGATGCGGCTGCGTACAGGGACAGCCCGAATCGAAGCAAAGACGCCATCCTACCCGGCTTGGTTTTTGCCCCAAGTTGCCCATCAGAAAGCCACCTTAATCGCCTCCTGTAGGTATCCTTACTTCCACTAGACCGTCGTAAATTTCTCTTGCGCGGAAAAACTAACGGGGATTACTTTCCCTACGCCGACCGTCCGGTCCTTTTCCTTGACGGGTGCGGCCCATCTGCGTATTCTTGGGGGCGTTAAGCGGGGGCAACTGGCCCTGACTCCCCCGCCTTGAGCATAGGGAGACGCTATATGGCTCAGCAGCAGCCCCCGCCACCCATTCCGGCCCCGAGTCCCCAGCCCGAGTCCGACTTCTACTGGGAGAAGTGCAAGAAGGGGGAGTTGTGGCTGCGGCACTGCCAGGCCTGCGATTCCTCCTACTTCTACCCCAGGGACATCTGCCCCGAGTGTTTCTCCAGGGACACCGATTGGGTACAAAGCAGCGGACGGGGCACGGTCCACACCTTCGCCATCGTCCACCGCGGCCCGACGCCGCCCTTCCGGGACCGGTCGCCCTACGTCCCGGCCGTCGTCGAGTTGGAGGAGGGGGCCAGAATGCCCACCAACCTGGTCGAGGTCGACCCAGACCCGGCGGTAATCAAGGTCGGCATGGCGGTGGAAGTCGTGTTCGAGCCGCTGAGCGACAGCATCTCACTGCCCAAGTTCCGGCCCGCTTCCTAAATGGCGGACAACGGCCCGATGTCGTTGCAGGGCAAAGTTGCGGTCGTCACCGGCGGCAGCCGGGGCATTGGGCGGGCCATATCCCTCGCCTTGGCCGCCGAGGGCGCTCAGGTGGTGGTCGCTTCCCGGACTGACGCCGATGCTTCCGTCGGCTCGGAGTGGCCCAAGTACGCCGCTGGCACCATCGTCGATACCGCCCGCGCCATCGCCGAGGCGGGGGGCGAGGCTTTGCCGGTCCGTTGCGACGTGACCGATCCCGACGACCTGCAAAGCATGGTAGCCAAGACGCTGGACCACTTCGGACGCATCGACGTCGTCGTGTCGAACGCCGGGATTGACTGCGAATCGCCGGTCACCGAGCTGGACCTAGAATTGCTGGACCGCTGCATCGCGGTGAACATCCGCGGGCCGATCCTGCTCTGCAAGTACGTCCTGCCCGCCATGTTCGCCCAGAAGAGCGGCGGTTCCATCTTCTGCGTTACGTCGGGCGCGGCGCGGGGCTACCGCAAGGGGCGGGTCGGCTACTCCATGAGCAAGGCGGCCCTGAACCGGGCTTTTATGAGCTTGGCCGAGGAAGTCCGGGAGCACGACATCGCGGTCAACGTGTTCAGCCCCGGACGGGTCGATACCTGGATGAACCGCAGGGGAGACTGGCCCGGCACCGAACACATCCCGATGGTCCAGCCTGAGGTGGTCGCGCCGCCCGCCGTCTGGCTGGCTGGAGTAAAGGCCCATCAATTCACCGGCCAACTGGTGGAGCGCGCCGATTTCGGCGTCACCTGGGGGCCGGGGCTATGAATAGCGAATGGGAAATTTAGAATTTTGAGCTAGGAGAAGGACAATGACTACTGCGCGAACCGTCACCGCGGAAATCGCCCCCAAGCTGGGAGAACTCAGCGCCGACGTACTCTTCGGCGACGTTTGGGAACGGCCCGGACTGTCCAAGAGGGACCGCAGCCTCATCACTGTGGCCAGCCTGATCGCCTTGTACCGCAGCGGCCAGTTGCGCGGTCACCTGGGCCGGGCGCTGGACAACGGCGTTACCAAAGAGGAGATCGCCGAGGTCATCACCCACATGGCCTTCTACAGCGGCTGGCCTACGTCCGCCAACGCGGCGCAGGTGGCCAAGGAAGTGTACGAGGAGCGCGGCATCTAGCTGGTTGGTGATAAACTGGTTTCGCAGGGGCGGGTTTCAAACCCGCCCCGACAGAGCGAAACATGGGAATCATACACATCGCCATTGGCGTCGGACACCCAGTTGGCGGCGACTTCACAACGATACCAGAGGTCCTGATCGACACAGGGGCCGCCCATACCATGTTGCCCGAGTCCTTGTTGACCCATCTGCAAATCGAACCACGCATGTACGACCGGTGGTCATTCGCCGACGGTGGGATAAAGGAGATGGGCTATGAAATGGCGCGAATAGCCATTAACGGTATGGACTGGCATTGCCCGGTCATCTTCGGTCCCGAGGACCAATACCTCGTAGGAGCGACTACGCTACAGATTTTCAGCCTCATGGTAGACCCGGCCGGTGAGGAACTAATCCCGCGGACTTACCGGGCACGGGCCATCTAACAGAACAAATTCCCTCTCCCTTTTCGGAGAGGGGCCAGTGCGAGGGAGAACCTATGGTACAGACGACCGGCGCCAAGTTCATGGCGGATACCCTTAAAGCCTACGGGGTTACCCATGTGTTTCTGGTCCCAGCCATTCTCCGCCGGGCCTTGGCCGAGATGGATCTGAACGGCATCAAGCGGGTAATCACCCACGGCGAGAAGGCCGCCGCCTACATGGCCGACGGCTACGCCCGCGCCTCCAATCGGCCCGGCGTTTGCATGGCCCAGTCGGTCGGCGCGGCGAACCTGGCCGCGGGGCTGCAGGACGCCTACCTGGGGCTGGCGCCGGTCATTGCCCTGACTGGCCACAAACGCCACGACGAGCAGTACCGGAACGCCTACCAGGAAATCGAGCACTCCAAGCCCTTCGCCTCAGTCACCAAGTTCAGCGCCGTCGTCGAGAACGTGGAGCAGCTGCCCCGGCTGCTGAGGCAGGCGTTCCGGGAAGCCACCACCGGGGCGCCGGCACCGGTGCACCTGGATATTCAGGGCATGGCCGGCGACGTGGCCACCGAGGCCGCGGCGGACCTGGAATTCATCGTCGAAGAATCGTTCATGCAGCGCCCGGCCTTCCGGCCCGAGGCCGACCCGGAGAGCGTTCGCCAAGCGGCGCGGGTACTGTCCGGGGCGCAGCGCCCGGTCATCGTGGCTGGCGGCGGCGTAACCTCGTCCCAGGCCCAGCAGGAAGTGGTGGAGTTGGCGGAAATGCTCTCCATCCCCGTGGCCACCTCGCTGAACGCCAAGGGCGCCATCCCCGACAACCATCCTCTGGCGGTGGGCGTGGTCGGCTCCTACTCCCGGTGGTGCGCCAATCGCGTGGTTCACGAAGCCGACTTGGTGCTGTTCATCGGCAGTCACACCGGCAGCCAGGTCACGAACGAATGGCGCGTTCCCGCCCCCGGAACGCCGGTGATTCAGATCGACATCGACCCTTCGGAGTTGGGCCGCAGCTACCCGGCGCAGGTGGCCCTCCACGGCGACGCCAAGGCCACAACCCGCCGACTCATAGAGGCGTTGGAACCCATCGGACGGCCGGAGTGGACGGCCCGCGCTCAACAACTGGTGCAGGAGTGGCGGGACGACGTTGCGCCGAGGGCAAACTCGGAGGCCGTGCCCATCATCCCGGAACGCTTGTGTACCGAGATCACCAACTTCCTGCCATCGGACGCCATGCTGGTCGCCGACACGGGCCACGCCGGCATCTGGACCGGCAGCATGGTCGACCTGAACCACTCGACGCAAGGCTACATCCGTTGCGCCGGTTCCCTGGGGTGGGGGCTTTCGGCGGCTATGGGCGCCAAGTGCGCCGTGCCCGACCGGCCGGTGCTGTGTTTCTCCGGCGACGGCGGGTTCTGGTACCACATCGCCGAGTTGGAGACTGCCGTCCGAAACAACATCAACGTGGTGACGGTGATCAACAACAACAGCGCCCTCAGCCAGGACCAGCGGGGCGACCACCGCGCGTACCAGGGTATCGAAGGCGGGACGCCGGAAGAACTCTGGCGTTTCACCGACACAGACTTCTCGAAAGTCGCGGAGTCCATAGGCTGCTTCGGCATCCGGGTGGAACGCCCCGGCGACATCCAGAGCGCGCTGGAGCAGGCCTTCGCCTCCGGCCGCCCGGCCGTGGTGGACGTAGTCACCGACCAGCTAGACAGCCTCGCCCCGGTGCCCTGGAGCCCCTAGGACCGATTCACCGCAGAGGACGCGGAGAGCGCAGAGGTTTTTGGGATTACCGGCGATGGCCCCGGCCACGGCGCTCCAAAAACTCGCGGGCGGCGGCGTAGTTGCGAGCGCCGCCGCGGCGGATGGGCGGGACCAAGTATACGTTATGTAGACCTGCCTTTTGGAACTTCCCGTGGAGTTCCAGGGCTATGTCCACGCCAGGTCGGCCTGCGTCCAGTTGTTCTCGTGTTTCTTCCGGTATGGCGCTGAAGGTCACGCCGTCCGGCTCCAGCATTTGCAGGCCGTAGAACACCGGCACGGGCATCGTTTCCCCCCCGTGCCTGCTCAGGAACGCTTCCTCTAACCGGGCGGCCTCGGAGGGGTCGAAAATTGGCTGGGAGAGCAGGAAATCGGCCCCCGCTCTCACCTTGCGCACGGCTAGACCGGCCTCTGCCTCTATCCCGCGCGACAGGTCGAAGGTCGCTCCCACGCAGAAGTTGGTAGGTTCGCGGAGTTGGCTTCCGCGGAAATCGGCTCCTTCGTTCATCGATTTGATTGCGGCGACCAGGGCCGTCGGCGTGTAATCGTTGACCGGCGCGACGCTTGCCAGGTCGCGCTGGCCGAAGGGGTCGCCCTGGACCACCAAAACGTTCTTCAGCCCCAGTAGCTGCGCTCCCAAGAGCAGGGATTGGATCGCCAGCCGGTTCATGTCGCGGGTGGCCAGGGTAAAGACGACATCCTTGCCCGTCTGTTGCCGGATGGACGCCGCCAGCATGGCGGAGTTCGTGCGGACGGCGCGGCCTGGGTTGTAGGCCACGGAGATGAAGTCGGCTTCTAAGTCTGCGTCTCGGATGGCCGCAGGGCTGCCGGAGCGGGGCGGGGAAAAGTCGCAGATGAAGCAGCTTTGCCCGGTGGCCTCGTAGCAGCGGTCAACGACTTTGGTCACTTGGACTTGTTCTAAACGCAGAGAGCACGGGGCCACAGAGCAACCAAAGAGAATCTCTGTGGCCTCTGCGGTTAATTCAACACTTGGTCCCGGTAGCTGCGGAAGAGGTCGATGGACTTGCTTTCGGACAGGCCGACGAAGTAGCGGTAGCCGATGATGTATTCCACCACGTCGCGGGCCAGCATCAGCAGGTTGTCCCGGGGTTCGGACAGGTGGAACAGGCTGTCGACGCCCTCCTCCAAGCCCACGTAAAGAGTGTCTTCCAAGAGCATGGTGTCCCGCCGTTCCATGTCCTTCCGGCCCATCCACCGGGCGAAAACGAAGGGGAGTCCGGTAAAGCGGTTCCATTCCTCGCCGAGGTCGTAGCGGTTGCCGTAGCCCCGCATCCCCCGGCGGCGGCGCAGGGCCGCGTCGCCGGAAATAATCAAGGCGTCGTGCTCGTCTCCGGTGCCCACCAGTTCGGGCGGGCCGACCTCGTACTTCTTGGCCAACAAGACCTGCAAAAGCTGCACGCTGGTGGGGTCGACTTCCGCCGTGGCAATCCTGGCGGAGTCCAGCTCGTCGATGGGCTTCCTGGCATACAAGAGGTTGCTGCCGGCGCGGGAGGCGGCGGCCAAGCAGAACCCGGCCACCGGGTCCGCGTACTCTTCCATGCCAAAGCTGTCGGTGAGCGGGACCGGGCCGCCGTCGATTTCGCCCTCCCGGACCGCCTCGGCCACGCTGTTCAGTGCAATGTCGCGCAACACCACGCCGCGCCGCTCCATGTCGATATAGAACGGCTCGAAGTTGAGATGGGGTACCCGGCCAACCTTAATCGCCATCTAGCCACACCCGATTCGTTATAGGTCAGTAGCAGGAAAAATTGTAGGCATGTTGAAATTCAGAGTCAAGCCGACCGTCCGGCGTTTCCGCCGGTACGCAATACGGGTACGCAAAAATTGTAGTAAACTTGCTTTGAGGCCGAAAAAATGCGCCGTTTAACTGTTTTTCTGCTAACCCTGCTGCTGACGGCGATTTTCGCTTCGTCCGTTTTCGCCGACGAGGGGGATATTCGCGTGGTGCAGGCCACGGCGGAGAGCCAGTTCCCCGACGGCATACGCTTCGTGGTCAACGCCGAAAGCTCGGGACTCATCGACGAGGTGCGCGTCTTTTTCAAGAAGGCGGACCAGACCGGCAGCAGCTCCTACCGCTCCATCGACGTCGAGCCTGGCGAGTCCGTATCCGGCGAAACGCTGCTCCCGGCCAGCAGCGGCTCCGACTTCCTGCCCCCCGGAACGAAGATCGCCTTCTCTTTCGAGTTGCGCGACAAAGCCGGAAGCGTGCTCCGCACCGAAGAACAGGAGTTCATCTACGAAGACAACCGCTTCGAGTGGAGGACCGTTTCCGACGGCCTGATCACCGTCCACTACTACGGTGAATACGTCGAGGAACGGGCGCGGGTCATTCTGGAGGCGGCCAAGGAAAGCATGGAGAAGATGGTCCCGGTGCTCGGGATCGCCCCCACCGAGCCGTTGCGCATCGTGGCCTACAACAACTACCGCCACATGGCGGCAGCCCTTCCCTTCCGATCCCAAGCCGTGCGGGAAGACCTCCAGACGCAGGGGATGGCCTTCAGCGACGAGCGAGTGTTGCTGGTCCACGGGTTTGACCCGACGGTCACCGGCACCGTCTCCCACGAATTCACCCACCTGCTAGTGCATGAGGCCGCCGGTCGGGCCATCGGCCAGATCCCCAGCTGGCTGAACGAGGGGCTGGCCGAGTACGGCAACATCGACCCCACCGACGACTACGACGCCGCCCTACGCTACGGCATCTACACCCGCCGTGTACGGCCCCTTTGGTACCAGGGCAGTTTCGGCGGCTCGCCCGAGGACATCCTCATCGGCTATGGGCAGGGCCGTTCGGTGGTCAATTTCTTGATCGCCAAGTATGGAGTCGGCAAGATTTCCGAGCTATTCAGGGAGGTCCAAGAGACGCTGGACTTGGACAGCGCAATGCTCCGGGTCTATGGCCTCGACCAGTACGGCTTGGACAGCGAGTGGCGCACCGCAATTGGCTTGGAGCCGCTGCCCTCGCCGGAAGAACTGGAAAGCCGGCTTCAAGAAACGCCCGAAGGCGCGGAAGAAACGGGAGACGAACCCGGCCCGGAGGAATCAGGCGGGGATACGGCAACGTCGGAAGCGGAGCCCGAGGAATCGTCCGCCGACCAAGAAACGGCTGGCGAGGAGCCTACCCCCGACGCGGAACCGGCCCCCGCCGAGACCGCGGGCACGGAAGAAACGCCCACCCCGTCTGCCGGTTGCGGCGCACCGGTAGCAGACGGCAATAGCCGCACCGCCGCCGGGCTGGGTATGCTCGCCTTGATCAGCGCTCCGATGGGCTTGGCGGTGCTGCCGTGGCTCCGGCGGCAGACTCCCGGCTTGCGCCTCCCTGGGCGCAAGCCGCCGGACTAGCCGGGGGCGACGGAAAAGCTCAGCGCGCCCGTGGGTTGAAGGAATCGTACACCGCATCGCCCAGCAGGCTGAAGGTGAACAGGAGCACTCCCAGAGTCCCCACCGGGAACAGCAACAGGTGGGAATCGGTCCGCAGCACCGAGATGCTGCCGTTCTCGTAGATCATCAGACCGAGGCTGGGCACCGGCGGCTGAATCCCGATGCCCAGGAAGCTCAAGAAGATTTCCGTGCCCGCGACCGCCCCCAGGCCCGCCGATACGGTCACAATCACCGGCCCCATCACGTTGGGCAGGATGTGACGCAGCAACAGCCGCGGGGTGCCGACGCCGATGGCGCGGGCCGCGTCCACGTACTGCTCCTCCCGGTTTTGCAGCACTTGGCCCCGCACCAGCCGGGCCATGCCGAACCACGAGAATATCGACAGCGCCAACCCCAACACCGCGTAGTCGGCGATTCCGAGCCGCACTATGTCCACGCCCAGGAACCCCTCCACGCCCCGCAGCCAAGCAACCATCGGTGGCTTGACTGTGTACACGATGATCAACACCAGGAACAAGTCGGGGAAGGCCGACGTAATCTCGCCGACGCGCATCACCGCGGTGTCGATCCACCGGCCGAAATAGCCTGCAATCAGGCCCAGAAACACGCCCAACGCCAGGCTGCCGGTGGCCAGCGTGACCACGGTCAGGATGACCGTAGTCCGAAGGCCATAAATCACCCGGGTCAAAATGTCCCGCCCCAGCCGGTCGGTGCCGAAGGGGTGCTGAAGGCTAGGCCCCTGCTTGACGATGGAGAGATTTTGGTCGTTGTAGCCATACGGGGTGACCAGCGGCGCGAAGATGCCGGAGCCGTACATCAGGAAGATTACGGTTAAGCACCCGACACCCACCTTCTTACGGAGCAGACGGCGCAGCGAGATAGCCCAGTAGCTTCGGCCCCGCTGCGCCGGGCTGAACGTCGACAGGTTTTCGGCGTCAGTTCGCAGCATAGCTGGCGCCCAGCCGTATCCGGGGGTCCAACACCGGGTACACCAGGTCCACGATCAGGTTGGCCATCACGAACATGGTGGTGCCGACCAGCAAGACCGCGTCTATGATCGGGTAGTCCCTGGCGAAGATCGCTTCGATGAAGAGGTTGCCGACGCCCGGTATGCCGAAGAAAATTTCCACTATGAAGGACGTGAAGGCTATTCCGGCCAAGGAAAAGCCCAGGGAGGTGACCACCGGAATCAATGCGTTGCGCAGAATGTGCCGCCTTCTCACCAGGAACTCGGACAGACCCTTGGCCCGCGCGGTGCGGATGTAGTCTTGATTGATGACCTCCAGCGTGCTGGCACGGGTTAGCCGGGTGATGATGGCCACGCCGGGCACGCCCATAGCGATGGCCGGCAGGATGATCCGGGTATCGAAGAACCCTCCCCAGCCGTGGGTGGGCAGGACGTCCAACTTCAAAGCAAACACGATCAGAAGGACCGGGGCGCTAAGAAAGATCGGTATCGACTGCCCGGCCAGCGTGAACGTCACCGCGGCGGTGTCCCACGCCGTCCCCTGCTTGACTGCCGCGAAAACCCCGACCGTCACTCCGAGGGAGACCGAGAGCAGCAACGCGGCGATGTTGAGTTGGGCCGAGACCCACATCTTCTTCTTGAGCAGCTCGGCTACAGTGCGGCCGCGGTACTTGTAGCTCTCACCGAAGTCGCCGCGGGTGACGTTCTTCAGGTAGCGGCCGTACTGCACGAAGATGTTGTCGTTGAGTCCCCGCTGCTCCCGGATGCGCTCCACGACGCGCGGGTTCGAGTGCTGGCCCATCAGGACCTCGACCGGGTCCCCTGGCCCGAAACGGCCCAATATGAAAGTAATGAAGGAGACGATGAGCAGGATTACCGGCAGCCAGAGCAGCCGCCGGAGGATGTATGCGCCCACGGCTGGCGGCGGCCCCTATTCGTCCGTCAAATAGACGTGTCTGAGGCGGGGGACCGTCAGCGGAGTGATGAAATAGTCTTGGACGTTGGGTTTGATCAGCAGGTGGCGCTCCCCGCTGTACCACAAGGGAATCCACGGGGCGTCGTCCAAAATCTGCTGCTCGACTTCGTGGTAAAGGGCGAAGCGGGCGGTTTCGTCGGTCTCGACCCGGGCCTGCATCAACAGGTCGTCCACTATCGGGTTGCTGTAATTCGTGTGATTGTTGCTGCTCTCGCTGTGGAAGAGCAGATCCAGGAAGTTCTCCGGGTCGGGGTAGTCGGCGATCCAGCCGATGTCGAACATCTGGAAGCGCCGCTTGTGCAGGTCCTTCAGGAAGGTGGCGAACTCGGTCTGCTGGAACTCCGCGGTGATTCCCAGGTTGCGCTCCCACATCTGGAGCACCACTTCCATGTCCAGGCTGACGTTGGCGCCGAAGCTGCCGGGAGTGGTGATGGTTATGGGCGGCAGGTTCTCCAGGTCGCCGCCGTACTTGGATTCCTCCAGAAGAGTTTTTGCGCGCACCGGATCGAACTGGAACCCCTGCACCTCGTCGCTGAAGCCGGGGAACCCCGGCGGCAAAATGCCCTTGGCCGGCACCACGAGATCGCCCAAGACGATGGTGGCGATCTCCTGTTTATCGATGGCCAGGTTCAACGCCTGCCGGACTTTGACGTCGTCCAGAGGCGGCTCGTTTACGTTCAGCCCGATGTAGTTGACGCTGAAGGCCGGCGGGGCCTCCCGGAGTTCGCCGTGCAGGTCGCTGGAAGGGTCCTTGATGCGGTCGAGATCGGCCAGGCTGATGCCGGAAATGTGGATCTCGTCGTTCTCGTACATGAGCATTGACGTGCCGCCGCTGAGGATGAACTCCACCTCGCGCAGCTTGGGCGCGCCCAAATGATAATTCTCGTTCCGGGTCAGCACCATAGTCTCGCCCACCTTGTACTCGGTGAGCCGGAAGGGGCCGGTGCCGTTGGGCTCGCGGAACCACCGCTTGGGGTTGGCCTCGACGTTCTCCCGGTCCAGCACGAACCCGGTGGGATAGGTCATCTTAGCCAGGAAATAGGACTTAGCCTCGTCGATGGTGATCTCGATGGTGTACTCATCGACCACCTTCACGCCGGAGATGGTGAGGGCGTCGCCGTTCAGCTTCTCCTTGACGCCTACGATGTCTCCCAGGTACTGGTCCACGACCGGCGACTCGGTCAGCGGGTTGGTCACGCGCTCCAGAGACCAGCGGACATCCTCCGCGGTTACGGGCTTGCCGTCGTGGAACTGGACGTCCCTTCTCAACCGGAAGGTGTAGATGCGGCCGTCGTCGCTGACGTCTACGTTTTCGGCCAAATCAGGTACGACGTTCAAGTCTTTGTCGATGGTCATCAGTCCGCCGAACACTTCGACGATGATCTCGGCGGAGGTAGCGTCAGTAGTCAAGTGGGGGTCAAGAGTCGGCGGGTCGACGTACAGCCTCACGAACCGCCCCGTATCTACGCCACTCCCTTCTTCATCCTCGGACGAAGCCGGGGCCGCCGTAGCTTCCGGGGTGGCTGGCTCCGCGGTTGGCGCCGGAGTGGCTGTCGCGGGCTCGTCCGAGCCGGAGCAGGCCGTTGCGCCCATGACAACCAAGAGCAGGATTCCCACAAGGAGAAGCACTGGACTCAATTTCATTTCGATTTCCCTGGTCCCGAGGGACACCTGAGACGGATGGGTTTTAGTCATTGTAGATAACCCACTGGCACTATTTCAATCAGAATGCGCGCGCCCGTCTCCGCAGAAAGCCCAGCGTGGGGTTGCGGAGCCCGTCTTACAATTGCCGGCTAGTTCTTACTCTGCCAGTATGCTTCCAATGTGTGAACATTTTGTGAAGCGCTGAACCCGGAAAGCGCGGCCTAGTCAGGCGGCGACCGGGACTGCCTGCATGAAACCCGAGGCTCTTGTGGTATACTTTCTTTGGCAGCAACGATTGGGGGTATTCCATTGGCGAGACAAACTATAGCAGATTTCGAGCCGCGTTTTAGCCGTCTCGAAGCGGTTTACGAGTTTCTAGCCACCAAGTCCGATATTGCCAGGGTTGAAACCGACATTGCCAACGTCAGGGTCGACGTCGCCAACGTGAGGGCCTACATTGCTGCCGTGGAGTTGCGATTGCTCCGCTGGACCGTCGGTACTATGGGCGTTGGATTCGGGCTCACCATCACCATTCTGAAATTCACTTAGGGGGAGAGGCGTGAAGCGCCGGGTTGGGGTCGTTGACCGCGCCGGGGTTTCCGTGGCGAGCGTAGCCGAGTGGTTAAGGCGCCTGTCTGTGGCACAGGAGATCACGGGTTCGAACCCCGTCGCTCGCCCCAAAAATCATACGCGCCTGTAGCTCAATGGACAGAGCACTGGGCTTCGGACCCAGGGGTTGCGGGTTCAAGTCCTGCCGGGCGCGCCATATCCTAAACCAAGATAGCCAATCACGGGCCCCCGGATAGTCCGGGGGCTTTTCGTCAAGCGAGAAGGCCAGTGGCCTGCCAGGAGAGAGACGATGAACGGTCACGATCCCGCGGCCCGGGAATACGTACTTCAGGCGGCGCAGGACGCCGACGTGAAGTTCATTCGCCTGTGGTTCCCAGACATCCTCGGCAACCTGAAGGGCTTTGCCATCAACGTCGACGATCTCAACGACGCCATCCAGCAGGGCGTCGGTTTCGACGGGTCGGCCATCGAGGGTTTCGCGCGAATCGACGAAAGCGACATGCGCGCTTTCCCCGACCCCAACACCTTCACCCTGTTGCCTTGGCGGCCGCAGCGCAACGCCGTGGCCCGTATGTTCTGCGACATCCGCCGGCCCCGGGGCGAGGTCTTTGCTGGCGACCCCCGCGCCGCCCTCAAGCGCAACCTGGAGCGGCTGGCCCGCCTCGGCTATACCTACTACGTCGGCACCGAACTGGAGTTTTTCTACCTGAAGAGCAGCGACAACCCCGAGCTTCTCGACCGCGGGGGCTACTTCGACCAGCTTTCCAGCCAACCCTCCAGCGACCTCCGGCGGGACACTGTGCTCAATCTGGCCGAGATGGGGGTGCCGGTCAAGTATTCCCACCACGAAGCCGCCCCCAGCCAGCATGAGATCGACCTCCAGTACACCGACGCGCTGGCCATGGCCGATAGCGTGATCACGGCCAAGCTGGTGATAAAGGAGTTGGCCCAGAGCCGCGACGCCTATGCCTCGTTCATGCCCAAGCCGGTGGCCGGAATCAACGGATCGGGGATGCACGTACACCAGTCGCTATTCCGCGGGGAGCGCAACGCTTTTTACGACGCGGACGACGAGCATTATCTGTCCGAAGTAGGCAAGAAGTTCATCGCCGGGCTGTTGCATCACGCGCCGGAGATAACCCTGGTGACGAACCAGTGGGTCAATTCCTACAAGCGATTGGTGCCCGGCTACGAGGCCCCCGTCTACGTTTCTTGGGCGCACCTGAACCGCGCCGACCTGGTCCGCGTGCCCGCCTTCAAGCCGGGCTACGAAAGCTCGATGCGGGTCGAATACCGCGCCCCGGACCCGGCCTGCAACCCGTACCTGGCCTTCAGCGTGCTGTTGACCGCCGGCATCAAGGGGGTCGAAGAGGACTATCCGATCCAGCCGGAGTTGCCCGACAACGTATTCGAAATGTCCGAAGCGCGGCGGGCGGCGTTGGGCATCAAGACCCTGCCCAGCAGCCTCGGCGAGGCCATCACCTTGGCCGAGGACAGCGAATTGCTGAGGGAGGCCCTCGGCGACCACATCCACCAGAGCTTCATACAGAACAAGAAGCTGGAGTGGGAAGATTACCGCGCCAGCGTGACCGACTACGAGATCGCCCGTTACCTCCCGATCCTGTAACCCATTCCCAGAAACCGCAGCGCAAAACAACGTAGGGGCGATTCAAGAATCGCCCCTACGTTGTTTCTCCTATATATGCCCCGGTGTATGCCCCGGCCACTTACGTGCTGTAGTCGCAACCTACGTGTTCGTTTACCGGCGTCCCACTCCCAGCGGTGACGGGCATGACCGCCGCGATGGTCAGCAACACCACGAAAACCAACGGTATCAGTATTCTTCGCATAACACGCCTCCGGGTGCGCTTTTGGGTGAGTGCGCCAGTCTCGGTACGATTGGATGACTTGCGTTAGAATGACTATAGTACCGGCAGGCGCCGGAAATCAATCCCACTATCATCGAACCCACAATTTACGAGGGGTGCAATCATGGCTGACAGGATTCGGCTTGGAATCATCGGCGCAAGTCCCACTGTGGGCTGGGCCCACCGCTCCCATCTGCCGGCCATCATGGCCAGCCCGGAGTTCGAGCTTACCGGCGTGTGTACCACCCGCATGGAGACGGCCACCGAGTCGCAGCGGCAGTTCGGCGCCCGCTTGGCCTTCGACGACTACCGCGAGATGCTGGCCCACCCGGAGATCGACGCCGTGGCCGTGGTCCTGCGCGTTCCGGCCCACTACGAG
Organism: Dehalococcoidia bacterium; assembly: GCA_965197575.1. Taxonomy (GTDB): domain Bacteria; phylum Chloroflexota; class Dehalococcoidia; order Lucifugimonadales; family UBA3495; genus VXOI01. Next base: position 1,055,514 of record OZ240214.1, on the reverse strand, counting down.
ATCACCAAGGACGCCCTCAACGCCGGCAAGCACGTTTTCACCGAGTGGCCCCTGGGCCGCACTACCGAAGAAGCCCAGGAACTGGCCGACCTGGCCCGCGCCAACGGCGTCAAGGCGGTCGTGGGCCTGCAAGCTCGTGCCGCGCCGGCGGTGTTGCAGATGAAGCAGCTGGTCGAGGAGGGCTACGTCGGCGAGATTATGTCGTGCTCGATGAAGCTGGTCCGGGGCGGTGTGCTGGAGCGGCCGTCGGGGCGCACCTGGCAGCGCGACGACGAGTTGGGCGCGAATACCCTGACCATCGCCACCGGCCATTCCATCGACGCCCTGCGCTTCGTGGTGGGCGACTTCGCCCAAGTCTCCACCATCGTTTCCACCCAATGCGACCAGTGGTTCGAGACCGACACCGAGCAGTACCTCGACGTCACCGCGCCGGACAACATCCTGATCAGCGGGCGGCTGGAAAACGGGGCAGTGGTCTCGGCCCACGTCGCCAGCATCCCTTGGGCCGGAAGCGGCTACAAGCTGGAGGTCTACGGGCGGGAAGGCACGCTGATGGCCACCTCCGAGGACTCGCCCCAGCTGGGCCCGGTAAAGCTGGAGGGTGCGCGAGGCGGAGACACGCTGGAGGAGCTGTCCATCTCGGCCGATCACCGGTTCGTGCTGGAAGGAATGCCCAACGGCGCTCCCTACAACGTCGGCCAGCTTTACTATATGTTCGGCGAGGCCATCCGGGGCGAGGGCGAACGCCAGCCGGACTTCGACACCGCACTCGACCTGCACCACTTCATCGACTCGGTGCGCCGGTCGTCGGACGAAGCCAGGGCAGTGGCAACCGGCAATTAGGGGGCGACTAGGGTGCCGGAACCCCAGAGCGCGGGGGGATGGTGAGCTTGCCGCTGGGGGCGTCGCCCTGTCCGGCGAGGCCGATGCCGAGGGCCAACGCCGCCACCACCGCTATTGCCGCCAGCAAGGTAGCCCAGCGGGCGGGGGCCAACCGGGCGGCGACCGGGGTGAGCGCTCCCGCGCCCGCGAAGGCGATCACCGCCAGCGGTATGCCGAACGAGGCCAGCCGGTCCAGCCAGAGTGAGCCGACGGCCATCACGGCAATCGTTACCGCCAAGGCTGCGCTCAGCGCACCCGCGTAGAGGACCAGGCCGCCGCGGGGCCGTCCCCAGAGCAGGCCAGCGGCAACGCCGACGACCAGCGTGGCGATGGCCACAGTGGCGCTGTTGAAGACGTTATCCAGAGGGGAATGCAACGGCAATGAGACCAGCACGGCTACGATGGCGGTCAACGCCCCGGCGGTCAGTCCTGCTCGCATCTACTCTGCCCTCCCCTCGATCAAATTCGATGCCTAGAATAACAGAGATTCCGGGCGGTGGGCATCTTGGGAATCCTGATTCAAACGAAGAATGGTGACATACCAAGGGAGAGAAGAGCGTATGCCGGATAAGCAGATTCTATGCGCCTACGGGGTCGATCTGGACGCCGTCGGCGGCTGGCTGGGTTCCTACGGCGGGGAGGACTCGCCGGACGACATTTCCCGGGGGCTGTTCGCCGGAGAAGTCGGCACCCCGCGGCTGCTCCGGCTGTTCGAGCGCCTGGGGATCAGGACCACTTGGTTCATCCCCGGTCATTCCATCGAGACCTTCCCCGAGGAATGCCGGATGATCGTGGAGCAGGGGCACGAAGTGGGGCTGCACGGCTATTCCCACGAAAACCCCATCGCCATGTCGCCGGAGCAGGAAGAGGCGGTGTTGCTGCGGTGCATCGAGTTGATCACGCAACTCTCCGGTCAGCGGCCCCGCGGGTACGTCGCGCCATGGTGGGAGTTCAGCCACGTTACCAACGAATTGCTGCTCAAGCACGGCATCAAGTATGACCACAGCCTGATGCACCGCGACCACGAGTGCTATTACGTGCGGGTCGGTGACCGCTGGACCAAGATCGACTTCGCCATGCCCGCCGACTACTGGATGCACGCCCTGGTCCGGGGCGAGGAGACCGACCTGGTGGAGATTCCGGCCAACTGGTACCTGGACGACCTGCCCCCCATGATGTTCATCAAGAAGTCGCCCAACAGCCACGGCTTCACCAACCCCAGGGACATCGAGTCGCTATGGCGGGACCAGTTCGATTACGTCTACCGGGAGTACGACGACGCGGTGTTCCCCATCACCATTCACCCCGACGTCGCTGGCCGGCCCCAAGTGCTGCTGATGCTGGAACGGCTGACCGAGTACATCGCGTCCCACGATGGCGTCCGCTTCGTGACTTTCGAGGAGATAGCCGACGACTTCCTGGCCAAGCACCCACGAAAATAATACCGCAGCAGATTCGTGGGCGCCCCACTCCAACTACATCCCGATGGCGTAGCAGGCACGGCGGGGGTCGCCGCCGGTGCTCAGGTAGCCGGTCTGCGGGTCGCGGACGGACACGGTGGCCCCCAGACCGCAGTTGACGGCCCGCTCGATCTTGTGCCCCAAGACGCGCAGGGAGTCGGCCGTGCTTTCCGGGATGCCCGGCTCCAGCTCCAACCGGCCTGGATAGTAAACGTGGGGATAGAACGAGTTGACGTGGCTCTGGGCGCCGAACCGCGGCGCTTCCACCGCCTGCTGCGGGTCCATTCCAAAAACGACGGTGTTCAACACCAACTGCACGTTGGCCTGCGCCTGATTGTCTCCGCCGGGACAGCCGATAGTCATCACCGGATGCCCGTCCTTGCTGGCGATGTAGTTGATCAGAGTGGTGCGCGGGCGCTTGCCCGGCTCGACGACGTTGGGGTGCCCCTCCTCGCAGTTGAACATCTCGATGCGTGTGCTGAGGGCCGCTCCCAGCTCCGGGAAGAACGCCGACTTGGCGAACGCGCCGCCGCTGATGGTCCCGCACACCATGTTGCCGTGGCGGTCGAGCACCGAAACGTGGGTCGTGCCCTCGTGGGAAGAGCCGTCGGCCCCTGCACCGTTGGCCTGAACCCCGTTGGTTGGAGCGGCCATGACCTGCTTCCCGCCGGAGCCATTGACCCGTGAGTATTTCCACGGGTCGCCGGCCGGCCGCTGGGCCGGGTAGGCCCCTTCGGGGTCGATTAGCTGTACCCGCTCCGCCGCGTACTCCTTGGACAGCAGCCCGTCGATGGGGACTGTAGCGAAGTTTGGGTCGCCGTAAAACGCTTCCCGGTCGCCGAAGGCCAGCTTGAGCGCCTCCGAAACCGTATGGATATACTCGGGGCTGTTGTGGCCCATAGCCTGCAGGTCGTAGTGCTCCAGCATGTTGAGCGTCTGCATCAGCATCGGGCTCTGAGTCCAAGTGTCCTGACCGAAGATTTCGTAGCCTTGGAAGGTGGTCTTGACCGGCCTCTCGAACTTGGACCTGTAGGTCGCCAGGTCGTCCATCGAGATGATTCCGCCCACGCTCTGCACTGAGTCGGCGATGAGCCGCGCTATGGGGCCGCGGTAGAAGGCGTCTTTAGCCCTCTGCAAGCCGTCGGCGCGGGAGCCGGAGCCGTCGCTTTCGCTGGCGGCCATCGTCTTGAGGGTGTTGGCCAAGCCGGGCTGCACCAGCAGCGACCCGGCAGCCGGGACCTCTCGGCCGTCATAGAAGACTTCCCAACCGCCCGGCGGATAGAGGTCGAACTGCTGCGCGGTGGCGGTGGACTTCAACCGTTTCAGCATGTATTCGTAGTTGGGGATGCCGTCGGCGGCGTAGCTGATGGCCGGGGCCAGCACGTCGTCGATGGACTTGGTGCCGTACCGTTCTAGCATAGAAATAAACGCATCGACGATCCCCGGAAGCGTGAAAGACAGGTGGGCTTGGTCGTGGCCCGGTCCGGTTGGGATGCGTCCCAACCCCTGCGAGGCGTAGAACTCCGGCGTGGCCTTACCCGGCGCGGTGCCTTGCCCGCTCAACGATAGCAGGTCGCCGCTGGCGGCGTCGTAGAGCATGAACACGCCCTCAGCGGCCAAGGAATACGAAGCGATGGGTTCCACCACCGCCGCCGCGAATCCGGCGGCGACCAGCGCGTCGAAGGCGTTGCCGCCGCTGAGGAGCACCCGCATCCCCGCCATCGAAGTCAGATAATGCCCGCTGGAAATCACGCCCTGGGTCGACCGCACCACCGGACGCCCCGTAGGCGGCAGGGCGACGTCGCTCTGTTCCAGGTTGTAGTTGGCAATTCGGCCGACCATTTCAGCTCCTTTCGCTCACATGAAAATGCCGGGAAAACCAGTGCCCATTATAGGTGCATTGGTTCATGCTTGTATAATGGAGCAAATTTTCCGAAGCCATCCAACGAGAATATAGAGATGACCGCAACGCCCCAATTCGACGAGACGCCGCAGGGATACCTGGCCGAGGCCGACAAGAATTTCGACGCGGGCGACAGGTTCGAGGGCAGCAAGTACGTCTGGTTGGCAACTCAAGCCGCCATCGCCGCGTTTGCCGAGCGGCGCGGTCTCCCCTGCGGCAACGACGACGAGGCCTTCGAGGTGATCCTGACTTTGGAGCTACAAAACGGCCGCGACTATGACCATACTGGCGCCTACGGCATAGCCCAGGGTTTCCGGGACAACTCCCAGAAGCCTGGCAAGTATGACACCAGCCTCGACCTGAACCATTGGGATGAACAAGGATTCGCCCTACGGCGGCCGATCGCGGCAGAATTCGTCAACTACATCGTCGAGAAAACCCCGACAAAGGGCGCAATTCCACAGGGTCGCAAAACGCCTCGGGAATACCTCTACGAAGCCGAGAAGCGTTTCTATGCCGGAGACAAAAAGGAGGGCAGCAAGTACACCTGGCTGGCCACGCTGACTGCCATAGCCGCCATCGCCGAACAGCGGGGCCTCCCCTGCCGCAACTACGACGAGGCACGGAATGTGGTAAGGGCGCTAAAGGACGGGGGGGACTCCGCTCTGGAATACGGTGGCGGTATGTCGGTGGCCCAGGGCTTCCTCGACAATGCCCAGATTCCCCGCGACGAGGAGTATGACCTCTCCCTCTATCACTGGGATGATGAAGAGTTCGCCGCTTATCGGCCAGAGGCAGAGGAATTCATCGACTATTTGAGCGGCAAGGTTGCCGGGGCTCCAGCCGGCCAGTGACCTACAACGAACACATCGCCCAGGTCAACCGCTTTCTCTATGAATCGCTCGAATTGCTGAGGCGCAGATCGGATATGCTGGCCGCGGAGGCTGTCTGGGGGGCTGTAATCCAAGCAATGGCGGCAGTCTCCCACGCACTGGGCGAACGAGGCCATCCGCGACGCCTGGCGTTCATTCTGGGTCTTGAGGGCCGGTACAACGCCGCGCCCAGGCTGACTTCTGGATTTCGCGCTGCCCAGCGCAAGCTCCACAATCACTTCTACACAGGCCGTCTCCGAGGGCAAGACCTGGAAGAGGCTATAGGACAAGGGAGAACCCTGATCAGCCAACTTCTGGACATCGCGGAGCAGGAACGCCGCCGAGTCTGACGCATACCGTTAGTGGGTTAACCAGCCTCCTTGCCCGGAAAGGGGACCACGCCCATGCCGTCGATGAGGTGGGCGGGCATGAAGTATTCGCGGGTGTCAGGGCCGCCGAAGCCTTCTATGAACGACTGGACCACGCCCTCCGACTCCAGGGCCGAGCGTACGATCTGCTTGTTGAAGTTGCTGATTTCCCCGTCTTCCAGGAACTCGCCCACCGGCAGCCACAAGCATTCCTGGATTTCGTCGGCCTGCATCTCTATGTCCCTGGTGTGCGGGCGCAGCCGGCCCACGAAGTAGATGTCGGACTTGCCGTAGCGATAGCCGTGCCAGTGCCGGAAGCAGGTGATCGCCTCGAAGGTAGCGCGCACGCCCGTCTCCTCCAGCACCTCCCGCTCCACCGCCTCGACCAGGTGCTCGCCCGGTTGGAGGGCGCCGCCGGGCAGCTTGAGGGTCGGCGGGCGCCCGCCGAAGCCGTACTTCTCCCTGACCACCAGCAGTTCGCGCTCCGGGGTTAACACCACGCCGCCGATGCCGATGTAGTGAGTGGCAAATGGGGGCAAATAGGTGCCTTCCACGAGCTCGCAGGTCAGCATCAGGTAGCCGTCGCCGCTGTGGTGGAAGGTGAAGCCGTTGGAGACCGCCGCCGGTATGAGCGCAGCGCGCGCGATGGGCACTTCGAGCCACACCGCCTTGTAACCCTCGTCCCGCCACTGCTCCAAGGAGCCGGCCAGCCGTTGGGCGAACTCGGCGGCGTCGGCAGGCAGATGGTCCGGCGCGGTCACCATGCCGCCGAAGGGGTTGGCCCTGGCCTCCAATAATTGCTCCGCAGGTAGCTGCGTCATAGGCGCCTCGCAAATAGCAGGTTGGGCGGACGCCTCAGTCCGCCCTGCAAATGCTACGGCCCATTTCCGCCAGCGTCAAATCCGGCAGCCGCAACGCAATCGTGTCAGGGTGTTTCCGAATCTCAAACCGTTTGCCCTGAACTTGTCGAAGGACGGGCGGAGCAGCGTTTCTGTCCCTGCGCTTTGCCTACGCGCCGGAGGATGGCTAAACCCCGGAGCACACCGAGAACACGAAGTTTCTCCGTGCGCCCTGTGCGCGCCGTGGCTATTTTGCCGGGTTGGGGGCAGGGCGCCAGGGTCTCAACAGAACGGCAGACCACCCAGGTCGGAATTTTGCTCTAACTGGTCTCTCAAACCGGCTGGTATGCAACCGCTCAACTGGTTCTCGCCAAGTACCAGCGATCCCAGGCTGGCGAGGCTGCCCAACTCCAGCGGTATCTCCCCGCTCAACTCGTTCCTGGCGAGGTACAGCCATCCCAGGTTGGCGAGGCTGCCCAACTCCAGCGGTATCTCCCCGCTCAACTCGTTCCTGGCGAGGTACAGCCATCCCAGGTTGGCGAGGTTGCCCAACTCCGGCGGTATCTCCCCGCTCAAGTGGTTCTCGATGAGGTCCAGCACAATGACGCGGGCGTTGTCGTCGGTGGCGACGTCTTCCCATTTGCCGAGCGGCTTGTCGCTCAGCCAGTTTCTTTTTTCTCGCCAGTTTTGGCCATCCGTGGCGTTGTAGAGGGCGACCAGCGCTTCCCTGTCTGATTCGGGCGAGGAGGAGCCGCAAGCCAAGACCAGGAGCGGAGTCAGGAGAATCAGTGATAGGGCGCAAAAGCGCGGGAAGATTCGGGGGCGCAGTCGGGGCGTTTTATGCTCCTTAACTTTGGTGAATTACACCCCTATCCATCCAACAGGTTGCCCAGGTTGCCGATAGGCTGGACTTTCAGTCCGCCAGAGCTTCGGCGTACTGGATGGGGTCGACGGTCCGGCGCCCTGAGCCGCCGGCTGCGCTTACCGTTCCCGCAACCGCCGCAGTTGTTCGCGCAACTCCCTGGCTTCCGCTTCGGCGGCGAGACGGGCGGCTTGTTCGGCGTCGGCCCTCGCTTCGGCAGTTTGTTCGGAGTCGAGGACTTCCTGATAGGAAGGCAGACGCAGCCCCGTCGCCGGGTCGTAGAAGCACAGCCATCCCTGGTCCCGCCGCAGCTCCCAAGACAGGAACAGCTCCAGAGTTGGGCTGTAGGCCCGGATTGACCCGCCGTCTTCCCGGCGGGTTTCAATCCGCTGATACCGTCCGTCAACCAGCCGTTCGCCGATCAATGGCTCCCCGTAGTACTCGCCGCCGGAGCCGTCGAACCGCCAGTATTCGCCAATGCCCAGCCGCTGGTACAGTTCGCGCTTCTGGCTCCCGTCGTTCTCGGCGGTGGTTTCCGACGCGACCTCCAGGGCGAAGTCCGGCATCTTGCCCGCTTCCCAAGGCAGATACAGCCGCCGCGCCCGGATGGCCTCTGCGTCCACGCCAAAGGCCAGGTAGCAATCAGGGCCTACCCGGATGTTCAGGTTGCTGCGGTCATAGCAGATGAAGGTGTTGCTGCTGAGAAAAACATTGCCCTGGGGTTCTACGTCGATGAAACGGGCGCCCAGCAGGTACATTATTTCCCGAAGGACAAGTTCTTGATACATAGCGTCAGGCAGCGGCTCCGGGTCGTTAGGGTCAAAACAGAGGCCGCTGTAAATGTCGCCCTCTTCACGGTTGTAGGGGATACGGCCGTATCCGAGCCTGGTGGTCATGGCGGTCTCTCCGCAATGCAGTCGCGGGCTGCCTTTCCGGCGGTTTGCCGTATGGTGGCGCGTCCGAATGCTACCACACACTGGGAACTCTTTTCCCAATCCAGCCATTTGCCCCGTCCTGATGACACTTGCGCCTTGCGCCGGGCTCCGGGAATGGGGAGAATACGGGCAATAATTCGAGCAATCACAACAGGTCAATGTGCCGACGTCTCAATTTCACCCGATAATTCAGGAGTGGTTTCACAGCCGGTTCCAGGCCCCGACGGAGGCCCAGGAGCAGGGGTGGGCCGCCGTGGCCGAGGGACGGCACACGCTCATCGCCGCGCCCACCGGCTCCGGCAAGACTCTGGCGGCGTTCCTGAGCTGCATTGACGCGCTGGTGCGTCAAGGGCTCAAGGACGGGCTTCCCGAAACTGTGCAGGTGGTGTACGTCTCCCCGCTGAAGGCCCTCTCCAACGACATCCAGAAGAACCTGGCAACCCCCTTGGAGGAGATAGCCACGCTGGCGTCGAGCAAGGGCACGCCCCTGCCCGAAATCCGCGCCGCCGTGCGCACTGGCGACACCCCCGCTTCCGAGCGGCAGCGCATGGCCAAGCGCCCTCCCCACATCCTCATCACCACGCCGGAGTCGCTCTACATCCTGCTCACTTCCCGGAGCGGGCGCCAGGGCCTCAGCGGGGTGCATACCCTCATTCTCGACGAAATTCACGCCGTTGCCGACGACAAACGCGGCTCCCACTTGTCGCTGTCGGTGGAACGGCTGTGCGCCCTCGCCAAGCAGCCGGTGGTGCGAATCGGGCTCTCGGCCACGCAGCGCCCCATCGAGGAGATCGGGCGTTTCCTGGTGGGCAGCGACGGCATCAGCCCCGGCGGCGTGCCCGACTGCGCCATCGTGGACACCGGCCATTCGCGGGAAATCGACTTGGCCCTGCAACTTCCGGAGCAGGAATTGGGCCCCATCGCCAGCCACGAGATTTGGGGGGAGACGCTGGACACCGTGGCCCGGCTGACGATGGAGCACGGCACGACCCTGGTGTTCGTGAACACGCGGCGGTTGGTAGAGCGGGTCTCGCATCAGCTTTCGGAACGCTTGGGTGAGGAGTTGGTGGTCGCCCACCACGGCAGCCTCTCCCGCTCGACCCGGCTGGCCGCCGAGGAGAAGCTGAAAACCGGGCAGGTGAAAGTCTGCGTGGCCACGGCGTCGCTGGAGTTGGGTATCGACATTGGCGTGATCGACCTCGTTTGCCAGATTGGGTCGCCCCGCTCCATCGGGGTGTTGTTGCAACGGGTGGGCCGCTCGGGCCATACTGTCGGCGGCACGCCCAAGGGCCGCCTGTTCCCGCTGACCCGCGACGAGCTGGCCGAGTGCGTCGCCCTGTGCCGCGCCGTGCGCCGACGCAACCTCGATACCCTGAGCATACCGCCGTGGCCGACCGACGTGCTGGCCCAGCAAATCGTGGCCTCCTGCGCCCAAGAAGGATGGTCCGAAGACGGCCTATTCGAGATGTGCCGCCGGGCCTACCCCTACCGGGAGATGCCCAGAGAAAAGTTCGACCAAGTGATCGAAGCGCTTGCCGAGGGCTACACCCGCCGTCAAGGAAGAGGCGGCGCTTACCTGCACCGGGACGGCGTGAACCGCGAGGTGAAGGGACGGCGCGGCGCGCCATTAGCCGCCATGACCAGCGGCGGCGCCATACCCGACAACGCCGATTACGACGTCATCGCCGAGCCGGAAGACACCTTCGTGGGCACGGTCAACGAGGACTTCGCCATCGAGAGTCTCAAAGGCGACATTTTCCTGCTGGGCAACACGGCCTGGAAGATTCGCCGCGTGGAGAGCGGCCGGGTGCGGGTCGAGGACGCCCACGGCCAGCCTCCCACCATCCCTTTCTGGCTGGGAGAAGCCCCCGGACGCACGACTGAGTTGTCGGACGAAATCTCCGCGCTCCGGGAAGGCATCGACGAAAGACTGGCCGACCCGGCGTCTGCCGTGGAATGGGTGGTCACGGAATCGGGCGTCGACCCCGAATCGAGCCGTCAGTTGGTTGCCTACATCGAGGAAGGCCACCGGGTGCTGGGGATCGTTCCCTCGAAGAGCCGGGTGGTGGCCGAGCGGTTTTTCGACGAAAGCGGCGGGATGCAGTTGGTGATTCACTCCCCCTTCGGAGCGCGCATCAACCGGGCGTGGGGGATAGCCTTGCGCAAGCGTATCTGCCGCTCCTTCGATTTCGAGTTGCAAGCGGCGGCGACCGACGATGGCCTCAATTTCTCGCTCGGGCCGGGCCTGTCGATGCCGGTGGACGACGTGTTCAACTACCTTACCCCCAACACCATCGAGGAAGTCTTGACTCAAGGCGTCTTGCAGGCGCCTATGTTCGGCACTCGCTGGCGCTGGAACGCCACGCGGGCCTTGGCCATCCTGCGGCACAACGGCGGCAAGAAGGTCCCGCCTCCCCTGCAACGGATGCGTTCCGACGACCTGCTGGCAGCCGTATTCCCGGCACAGGTGGCCTGCCAGGACAACGCCCCGCCAGGCGAAATCGAAATCCCGGACCACCCGCTGGTCTTCGAGACGATGCGCGACTGTCTCACCGAGGCCATGGACTTGGAAGGCTGCCGTGAGCTGCTGGCCGCGTTGCAACGGGGCGAAATCGAGATGTATGGCCGCGACACGGTGCAGCCATCGGTATTCGCCCACCAGATTCTCAACGCCATGCCCTACGCATTCTTGGACGACGCCCCCTTGGAGGAACGCCGTGCCCGGGCGGTCTCGCTGCGCCGCGCCCTGCCGGACGACTCGCGTGACCTAGCCCGCCTGGACCCTGCCGCCATCGACCGCGAGACGGAAAACGCTTGGCCCCGCATACGCGACGCCGACGAACTCCACGACGCGCTGCTGACCCTGAGCGTATTGCCGGAAGGCAACGAGGGCACGGACCGCCTCGGCATGAATCCCGCCGCAATCGCCGACTGGACCGGCCAGCTAATATCGTCCGGACGGGTCTACCGCCTGGATTGCGGGGAAGGGCTGACGGCTTGGGTAGCGGCGGAGCGCCTGCCCTTGGTGCGCTCGGTATACCCCAACGCCATGTTCAGCCCGCAACCGACGGAGACCGCCCCTGCGTTTGACGGCGACCGGGAAGACGCCATCCTGGCGTTGGTCAGGGGGTGGGTTGAGAGCACCGGGCCGTTCACCGCCGCCGGGCTGGCGGCGGTCCTGTCGCTGCCGGAGTCAGACCTGGCCTACGCCCTAGTCCGGCTGGAGAACGAGGGCATTATCCTTCGAGGCCAATTCCGGCAGGACGCCGGTGTCGCCGCCGGTACCGAGGAGTTCTGCGACCGCCGGATACTGGCGCGCATCCACCGTTCGACGATTGACTCGTTGCGTCGGCAGGTGGAGCCGGTGTCGTCAGCCACCTTCATCCGATTTCTGCTGCAATGGCAGCACGTTGGTTCGCCCTTCCGCCTCCACGGCGAGGGCGGACTGCTGGCGGTGATCGAAAAGCTCCAAGGGTTTGAAGTAGCCGCCGGGGCCGTCGAGGAAGAGATCCTGAACGCCCGCATCGCCGACTACGGCGGCTCGATGCTGGACCGGCTTTGCTTGGGCGGCGACGTCGTCTGGGGCAGGGTGTCCCGGCAGCACAACGGCGGGCCACTGGCCGGGCAATTGGGTCGGGCGGCTTTCTCCCGCTCCACGCCCGTTACCCTCGCCCTGCGCGAATCGCTGGACTGGATGCTGACCGCCGAGGGAGCCGACACCGACGGGCTGACCGGCGCACCCAAAGAGACCCTGGAATATCTGTCTCGCCGCGGGGCCTCGTTCCTCTCCGACATAGTAGCCGCCACGAACCGGATGCCCTCGGACGTCGAGGAAGCGCTGTGGACGCTGGCGTCGGCGGGCCTGGCGACCGCCGACGGGCTGGAAGCGATGCGCCAACGCCTGCGGGGAACGAAGCGCCCCCGGCCCCGGGATAACAAACGGGGCCGGCCAGGCCGGGGCAACCTGCACCGCCGCCGCGGCTACAGCCGTTGGTCGCTGCTGGAGCCGGTGGACCCGGTGGAGGACCGCACCGAGGCGGTGGCCCGGCAGCTTTTGTTGCGCTATGGCATCCTGTTTCCCGAGCTGCTGGTGCGCGATTCGCTGGCGGTGCGCTGGCGGGACTTGGTGCGCGTGCTGCGGCGGCTGGAAGCCCGGGGCGAAGTTAGGGGCGGCAGGTTCGTGTCCGGCTTCGTCGGTGAACAGTTCGCCTTGCCAGAAGCGATGGATTCCCTCCGCAAGCTGAATAACAGGGCCGCAGATTCAGGCCCAAACCACGAAGACAGAGGGCGGCTGTGGGGCGGGCCGGACCGGGGCGATATGGTCGTGGTCTCGGCCTGCGACCCGTTGAATCTGGCCGGCATCCTGACCCCCGGCGACCGGGTGCCGGCGGTGCTGGGCAACCGGCTGGCCATCTGCAACGGCGTGCCGCTGGCCGCTATGGAGGGAGGCACGTTCGTCCCCCTAACCAACGCCGATCCCGCCGTCCTGGAAAGTGCGCGAACGCTACTGGCAGTCCCAATGGTTCACGCCAACTATCAGAAAGAAGCAGCCACTGCCTAGCAAGTGCCCAGCGGATTCAGCGTTGCCAACCCCTCCACCCTCGCCGCCTCGCGGCATTTATTCCTTGAGCAGGCTAGATCCGGTCGCGGTCAGCGCCGATCACTGACGATAGTGTCGGAGATTGGCTCGCCCTTAATGCGAACTGGTTTGAACCTGCGGTTGAGCCTGAGTCCCCTGGACTTGTGACCGCCACACGGAAATCTGGGCAAACGGTACATGCTCTCGAGGCTCTGCCGGATAGCCCTCTAAATTCTCCGGAGTCTCACCGCTATAGGCTCGCCGACCCCAGTGTGGGATTTCAATATACACTGATTCTTGTTGCTGATTGCCAAGCCCGGTGTTCCCCGAATTGATATTCCGGGGTTGCTATGCTAACTTGAGTGGGCAGTGTCCAGCTTTCGTTTCTCACCTAGGGCCAATCAGGCCCACCTTATAGACTGGCAGCCGTGGGTAGCGGAGACCTTCGCCAAAGCCCAGGCGGAGGACAAGCCGGTCCTTCTCTCCATCTCCGCGACCTGGTGCTATTGGTGCCATGTGATGGACGAGACCACCTACTCCGACCCCGACGTTCAATCGCTGCTGGGCCGCAGCTTCGTTGCGGTCCGGGTGGACAACGACCACCGCCCCGACATCAACTCCCGCTACAACGTGGGCGGCTGGCCGACGACTGCATTTATGACTCCCCACGGCGGGCTTATCGGCGGGGCCACCTACCTGCCGCCAGACCAGTTTCTGGCCATGCTGGCGGAACTGGATGACGCCTACCGCGCCGACAAGCCCCAACTGTACTCCCAATCGCGGGACCTGCTGGGACGACGCCGAAGCCTGGCCCGCCGCGTAACCGCAGGCCCCGAGGTCGAGGAAGGACTGGTGGACCGCGTTTCCCGGATCGTCGCCGGGGCTTACGACTCCTCGGAAGGCGGTTTCGGCGCCGAACCCAAGTTCACCAACCCGTCGATTCTGCGTTTCGTGTTGCACCTGCTGCGGACATCCGGCGAGGACTTCTACGCGGCCATGTCCCGCAAGACCCTCGACCGCATGATCGCATCGCCCATCTTCGACGAGGCGGACGGCGGCTTTTTCCGGCACAGCACCAGCCGGGACTGGTCGGAGCCCCAGCGCGAGAAGCTGCTGGAAGATAACCTCCAACTCGCCCGCTGTTTCTTGGACGCCTCGATTATCTTGGGCGAGCCCCGGTATTCGGAGGCGGCCGAGAGGACCATCGACTACCTGCTCCGTCACCTGTACGACCAGGTCGCGGGCGGATTTCGGGGCAGCCAAGGCGCCCACTCCGAGTATTTTCAGGTTGACGCCGGGGCGCGGCGTTTGGCCGCCCCCCCTCCCCGCGACCCGTTCTGCTATACCAGCACCGGGGCGCTGGCCGTCACGGTGCTGCTGGACGCCTCATGGAAGCTGGGCCGCAGCGATTTGGCCGAGGCGGCCCTGGCAGTCCTCGACCGCATCGATTCCATGGCCTGCACCGGCAATTTGAGCCACGCCTACGACATAGACGGGCCGGACGACGCTCCCTCGCTGATGGTCGACTGGGCCTGGCTGCTCACCGCCTTGATCCAGGCCCACGCGACAGGCCAACCGCCTGGGTCCGCCGGGGACGCACAGGATTTTCTGGACCGCGCGGTAGCCGTGGCCGCTACTTTGGTCGACCGCTATTTCGACGAGGCTGGCGGCGGATTCTTCGACATTGAGGCCGACGAACAGGCCGTCGGACACATGCAGGTGCGCGAGAAGCCGCTGGCGGAGAACATGGTGGCCGCCCAAGCGCTCCTGCGGCTGTACCAAGCGACCCGCAACGAGGACTACCGGCAGATCGTCACGGCCACCCTGAGCGCGTTCGTGGAAACCTTCCGCGAGCAGGGCGAGTTCGCCGCCGACTTCGGTTTCACGGTTCACCTGTTCAAGAACCCCATGGTAGAAGTGACCATCGAAGGCGCACCCGAACTGGCCGGCTGCCGCGAGTTGCTTCAAGCCGCCGCGCGGTTGGACAGCCCCAACCTCGACATCAAGACCGTCCGCGCCGCCGTCGGCGACGAGACTGCCCGCGCCCACGTATGTTTGGACACCGTCTGTCTGCCGCCGGTGGACAACGCCGCCGCGCTGGCCGACGCCGTCGCCGGGATCGACAGCCAGCAAGCTAGCCCCTTCCAGGACATATTCAGCATTTTCCCCGGCAACTAACGCCTGCCTTAAGCATCTATTCGGAGGACTTGCGTGCTGCGTAGCGCGGACTGCGGCTCCCTACGCCTGAGCGACTCGGGCTCCCACGTCACCCTGGCCGGCTGGGTCAGCCGCCGCCGCGACCACGGCGGGATAATCTTCCTGGACCTGCGGGACCGCTCCGGTTCCGTTCAGGTCGTGTTCAACCCGGAATTGTCGCCCGACCCGGCGCGCACCGCCGAGGAGTTGCGCCAGGAATGGGTGGTGCAGGTCGAGGGCACGGTGCGGCAGAGGCCCGCCGGAAGCGAAAACCCGGCGATGGAAACCGGCTCGGTCGAGGTGATGGCCGACGGGGTCACGGTCCTGAACCGCTCCCTAACCCCGCCCTTCTACATCGCCGACGACGCCGGGGCCGACGAAAGCCTGCGCCTGCGCTACCGTTACCTGGACCTGCGCCGGCCTCCGATGCAGCAAAATCTGGTGCTCCGCCACCGGGTGGTCAAGTACATCCGAGACTTCCTGGACGCCAACGGCTTCCTTGAAATCGAGACGCCCATCCTTATCAAGAGCACACCCGAGGGGGCGCGCGATTTTCTGGTGCCCAGCCGTCTTCAGCCCGGCAATTTCTATGCGCTGCCCCAGTCACCTCAGCAGATGAAGCAGCTATTGATGGTGTCGGGAATCGAGCGATACTTTCAGATTGCCCGGTGTTTCCGCGACGAAGACATGCGCGCCGACCGGCAGCCGGAATTCACCCAGTTGGATCTGGAAATGAGCTTCGTCGACCAAGAAGACGTGCTGTCGCTCACTGAGGAGTTGTACACCGGCATGGTGGAGTCGGTGGCGCCCGGCAAGAAGCTCCGCAAGCCCTTCCCACGCCTCACCCACGCCGAAGCGATGGAACGCTACGCCTCTGACAAGCCGGATCTTCGTTTCGGTCTCGAAATGACCGACGTGAGCGAGTTGGCCGCGGAGACCGAGTTCCGGGTGTTCCTGTCTACGGTCTCGGCCGGTGGCCAGATAAAGGGCTTCGTCGCCCCCGGTCTGGCCCACTACACCACGTCTCAGGTGCGGGAGTTGGAAGCCTTCGCCAAGGAAGCCGGGGCCGGAGGACTGAGTCACATCCGCTACCGGGGAAGCTCGCCGGTAAGGCAGCAGTCCGGGGAAGAAGTCCTCCAGTCCGCCGGGCTCCGTATGCCGACGGAGTGGCACGGGCGGTTGGCCGACAAAATGGGCGCGGGGCCGGGCGACCTAGTTATGTTAATGGCCGGGCCGGCCAGCCGCATCAACGTCTGGCTGAACGCCATGCGCAACCACGTTGCCGAGCTTATGCAGTTGGCCGACCCCGAAGAGCTGGCCTTCGCCTTCGTCACCGACTTCCCCCTGTTCGAGTGGAACGAAGACGGGCAGCGGTGGGACTCATCGCATCACCCCTTCACCGCTCCGGCCGATGATGAGGAGGCGCTTCTGGACGGCGACGACATGGGAAGCATCAGGTCCAAGGCATACGACCTGGTGTGCAATGGCTCCGAGCTGGCTAGCGGCAGCATCCGTATACACCGGCGCGAACTCCAGGAGAAAATCTTCGCCATCCTCGGCTACGAGAAGGAAGAGGTGAATGACCGCTTCCGGCAAATCCTGGAAGCCTTCGAGTACGGGGCGCCGCCCCACGGCGGCATCGCTCCCGGCATCGACCGGCTGGTGGCCATACTTTGCGGCGCCACGTCCATCCGCGACGTGATCGCCTTCCCCAAGACCCAGAGCGGCACAGACCTGCTGTTCAACGCGCCTTCGACGGTCTCGCCGTCCCAGTTGCAAGACCTTTCCCTGCGCATCGTAACGTAGGGGCGGCCTTTGTGGCCGGTCACGTCGCAAAATCATCACGAAGGGCGGCCACAAGGGCCGCCCCTACAACGTGACTGTGCCGGGTCCTGGTTTCTAGTCGTCCGCGGCGCCAGCCTTCTCCGGGATCGCCGACTCGGACGCCCCGTTGCGGAGGGCGAACTGCTCCACCAGGTTGCCGATGCTGGTGCGGAAGCCGGAATACTCCAACTCCCCGTAGGGCAGCATAGCCGCGCCCGACCAACCCTGAGAGCGCATGGCGACGGCCTTCTCTTGGGCCAGTTGCCGGGTGTAGTCCCAAGCCGGATTGTCGAAGAAGTCCACGAAGGAGTCGGAGAACTTAGCCTCGGCGTTCAGGGAAAAGCCGATGCAGGACACCAGGGGCAGGCAGTACATCCCCGTGACCGGCGTGTTGAGGGCCACCGGCATCAACGGCATTACATGGGAGCCCCGGGCGTCGCCGCCGATGAAGTGGGCCTTGGTGTAGGGGGAGATCAGCTCCTCCGGCGCGGGGAATATACCCTGGTTCCGCACCAACGCCACCGGGTCGTCCTTGCCGGTGTAGGTGCCGGCGATGTTGTGCATCCGGGTCGCCGAGACCGCCGCCGCCGTTTGTCCGCTGTACCGGGAGACGATGCTCTCGATGGCGAAGCGCTCGTTGTCCCGCAGCAGCACGGTGATCTTGTAGTAGTCTTCCGGAGCGTTCAGCGAGAGCAAGCTGTCCCCGTCGGTGTTGTCCATGTCGATAATGTTGAAGGTGAAACCCTCGCCTATGCGGGGAAGCATGAGGCCGGCGCAGTACATCGGATCGGCGAACCCCAGGAACAGGGGGAGGTTGTAGGCCCCTGGGCCGCACTTGTCGGCAGCCAGCACCATAAACGACTCGGCGGGGCGCAACGGGTTGGTCTTCACCGGGTCGTGGTCCCACTCGATTTCCGCCACTGCCGGGCCCGCGCCGCGGATGTTGCCCGAGGGGGCGTCCACCAACAGGTCTTGGCCGGCGCCGTACAGCCCGTACTGGCTGGCGATGGCGGTGGCGTTGAGAAAGGCGTTCCAGGCGAACTGATGCACTTCGGTGTCGTTTTCGCCTCTAGTGTGGGAGGCGACGATGCAAATGTCATCGCCGGTGTGGCCAACGAAGGCATCGATCAACAGGCCGCGGCTGATGGCGGCGTTGACGTCTGACCGGACCGAGTCCAGCATCCGGTCGGAAGGCTTGGTGTGCCCGCCTATTGACCCTACGTCTGCTTTGAGTATCGAAAGTGTGGTCTTCATAGTCCTCCTTACTGTGTCGCTCCGACGGGGAGTTGAGCAGTACTGATTGCTGACCTTAGCTTACCACCAATCCGGCTGTTTCCGGTAGACTGCGGCGCGCCTGCCGTGACACGCGGGCATTGCCCGAAAAATCGATTTAAGGTATATTTCATTATAAGGTATATTTCATTATAGGAATTCGCAATCGCCCGGCTCCCGAATAAGCCGGATAAGGCCGTCCGGCGGGGGATGGAAACCGCTTGAGCCAGATCTTCTCCTTCTTGCTGGTGCTATTTGTGGCCCTATGGACCGCCAAGCTGGCCGTTTCCAAGGGACGGAACCCTTGGGTGTGGGGCGGAGCCGCCTTGTTGCTGGGGGTCCTGCCGTTGCTGGGAGCGCCTGCCGGAGTGAAGCTGCTGGGCGTGGTCCCGGTGCTGTTCCTGATGTTCTCCCGAGCGTCCAACGCTGGCGCGCTGGCGCGCCCGCAGCCCGACTCCTGCCCCAAGTGCGCTCAGCCCCATTCGTCGAACCAGAACTTCTGCACCGGCTGCGGCTGGGACCTCTCCAGCGACTACACTCCCGACGGCGCAGACACCGTGTTGGCCTCGGACGTTCACTCTCCCCAGACGTCCACGGCGACCATCGAGGCGAGGGCCGTCGAGTCTCCCGCCGCCGAACCCGTTGCCCGGTTGGAGCCGGAAACCCCGGAGGCCGTCAAGCAGGAACCGGGCCCGCCGGCCGACGAGCCGGTTGAGGCAGGCAACGTTACCGCCGGGCAACCAGTAGCGGAGCCACCGGCGGCAGAGACCGCAGCCGTCGGCGAGGAGCCTGCGCAGCCCGCAGAAGCGCCTGCGGAGCCGGTCCGCCCTTGGGGGGTCCTTGAACCCAGCACGATTCCGACCGCGGCCCTAATGACCGCGAGGGGATTGAAGCTGTTGGGCGAAGGGCGTACCCAAGAAGCCATCGATCAATTCACCAAAGCCATCTCCCTCGACCCCGATTACCGCGAGGCCTGGGAGCGCCGCGCCGAGAGCTACACGCAACAAGGCCGACTGGAGCTAGCCGACGCGGATAACCGCCGGGTCGAAGGGCTGAGCGCTTAACCCTCTTCCGATAGCGCCAACGGTATGCGGTACCGCCAGCCTGAACCGGTCACACCGCCATTACGTGGTAGCCGGCGTCTACCGGAATCACCGCGCCGGTTATCCCGCTGGCCAACCCGCTGCACAGGAAAAGCGCGGTCTGCGCTACCTCGTCCACCGTGATGTTTCGTCGCAAGGGGGCCTTCTCGGCGTAGGTGTGCCGCATGTCCCGGAAACCGCTGATGCCTCGCGCCGCCAGCGTCTCCAATGGCCCCGCCGAGATGGCGTTGACCCGGATGCCGTCGGGGCCGAACTCGGCCGCCAGTTGCCGAACGGCGTGTTCCAATGCCGCCTTGGCCGTGCCCATCACGTTGTAGCCGGGATAGACGCGGCGGGAGGCGTCGAAGGTCATCGCCACCACGCTGCCGCCGCCGGTCATCAGCGGAGCGGCGTGCCGCACCAAGGGCAACAGGGAGTAGGCGCTCACTTCCAGGGCGATGCGAAACCCCTCGCGGCCGGTATCGGCAAAGCGCCCGCTCAGGTCTTCCCGGTTGGCGAAGGCGATGCTGTGGACCAGGAAGGAGATATCCCCGAACTGCTCCCCCAGCGCGGCGAACACGTCCACGATCTCGTCGTCGTCGGTGGCGTCGCAAGGGAGGGCCAGCGAGTCTCCCAAGGTCGCCGCGAGACGTTCCACCCGGTCCTTCAGCCGGTCGCCCTGGTATGTCAACGCCAGACGCGCCCCCGCTTGGGACAAGGCTTGAGCGATCCCCCAAGCGATGCTGTGGTCGTTGGCTACTCCGAGGACAAGCCCGTTCTTGCCTGACAGGTCAATGGGGACCACGGCGTGCCTCCTCCCTCTCCCGGAACCAAGTTGCGCGCCCCCAGATTACGCGAACCGGGGGGCGATGTTGTCCAGAAAGTCGTCTAGCTGGCGCTCCGGGTCGAACGTCGCCAGCCGCACCACCAGCGTCTGCGCCCCGGCCTCGACGTACTCGGCCATGCGTTCGGCCACCCTATCCGGGCCTCCGAACGGCCCCCAGCGGGTGCCCCAAATCTCCGCGCCGTAGTACCGGGTGAGCCAGTCTTCGGCTTCCGCCTGTCCCTTGCTGAGGTCCGGGTCGAGGTTGACGGTCATGTAGAAGCTCTTTTCCAGCCTGCTTGAGTCCCGCCCCAGTTCCTCGGCCTTGGCGTCGACTTGGGCGATGACCTCGGCAAACTCATCAGGCGTGTCGGAAATCGAGATGATTCCGTCGCCGAGGCGGGCCGCCCGGTCGATCTGCGCCTGCTGTCGCGCCCGGAAATGGCTGGCCAGCAGCCAGGGTATGCCGCCGGGCTGGGTCGCCGCCGGGCGCATGGTGACCGAATCGAGGCTGAAGTGCCGACCGTCGTAGTCCAGCGGCGCTCCCGTACCCAGGCTCTTGACTACCTCCACGACTTCCTCGAAGCGGCGCGCCCTGCGTTTATGGTCGACACCGGCCGCGGCCCATTCGCCCCGTTGCTCGTCGTTGAACGCGCCTCCGACGCCCGCGCCGATAATCAAGCGCCCGCTGGAGAGCATGTCGACCGTCGCCATCGCTTGGGCCAGCAACACCGGCTGCCGCAGGGCCGGAAGCAACACCGCTGTCCCAAGCCTCACGCGGTCCGTGGCGGCGGCCAGCGCGCCCAAGGTGGACAACGGCTCCAGCCGGGGCTTGGCGATCAGGCTGTCGCCGACCCACACCGAGTCCAGCCCAGCCTCTTCGACCCGCCGGGCCATACGGATGACCCGGTCGGCGTTGGGCGGCTGGTCACCTTCCAACAGGAGGCCGCGGGTCGGCAGCAGGACACCCAGCTTGGGCTTGGACGGGGTCATAGCGTCACCGGGGGGTCTTGAAAGGAGCGTCCGGTTGGCCGCGGCCTTCCGGGTATGAGCCGGTCGAGCAGTCCGGGTTCCATATGCTGATACGTCTCCAAATCGTCCACAATGTCGAGGTCGAAACCGAGGCCGGGGCTGTAACAAATCGCCACCGAAGTTTCCAGCCTGGCGGCTTGAGCCAAGTGCTTGCTAAAGCTGCGGCGGCCCAATTCCGGGCGAAAGGGCACTCCGTGGGGCACCAGGATGCCGTTGGTGCCGCCGTCGCGCCGGGCCGGGGCTAGCGTAACGTTGCCCTGCCCCCGCGAAGCCTGCACCAGCGCGTGAATGTCGGAAGGCTTGATGAAGGGCAGGTCGCCCGCCAGGTAGAGCGCGGCCTTGTCCCGGGCGAAGGCTTGGTCGATGGCTTTGCCCAAGGTGTCGTTCAAGTTGCGTCCCATTTCCTCGAACCACAGCGCGTCGTGGTTGCGGGCCATGTTGCGCACCCGCTCGTCGCCGCCCACCACCCAAAGGTGGTCGATAGGGGCGGCCTTGACGGCCATCAGCACCCGCCGCAGCATCCCGATGGCCAGGTCGGCGCGCATTTCGGGGGGCAGGGAGCGGGCCAATCTCGACTTGCCGTTGGACAAGGGCTTCATCGGCACGATGGCCGCGATGTCGCTGTTCAGGGTCACGATTGGCCGCCGCTAGCCCCGGTCGCCCAGCGCGAGAATCTCCCGCGCCAGACTGGTCTTGTCTTCCAGCGTTTCCATGATGGTGTTGGTCACGAGCGGGTGTATCCCGGCTCCGGCCACCGCTTCTGCCAGAGCCTCGTCCTGCCGGTCGATGACCAGCACGTCGCAGATGTCCTTGTATTCCCGGGCCACGCCGACCACCGAGACTTCCTGCCCCAACTCCGCCATGATCTTCCCGGCCGGTCCTCGCACCGCGTCGCCGCCCACGATAGGACTCACCGCCACTCTCAAGCCTTCGAACCCCGCCAGCCGCGCACGCACTCCGCGCACGCCGAGTATGGGGCCGACGCTCAACGCCGGGTTGGACGGGCACAGCACCACCATCCGGGCGCTTTCAAGGGCCGCGTCCAACCCCGGCGACGGCTCCGCCCCGGCGGCCCCAACGTAGCTAACGGAGGTGACGCCGGGACCGGCCCGGCGCTTCACGAAATACTCCTGCATGGGCAGCGGCCCCAAGTCGGTCTCCAACACGGTTTTAACCGGACTGTCGGTCATCGGCACAATCGGGTGAGCGACGCCCAAACGGGCGCAGAGCTCCGCCGTAACCTGGGAGAGCGTGGCCCCTTGCCGCAGCAATTGAGTCCGCCGGACGTGGGTGGCCAGATCGCGGTCGCCAAGGTTGAACCAAGCGTCGACACCGTACCCTTTCAGCATTTCCAGGGAATTGAACGTGTCGCCTTTCAGCCCCCACCCCGTGTCCGGATTGGACAGTCCGGCCAAAGTGTACATCATGGTATCGAGATCGGGCGATACGTGCAGACCGTGGAACTCTTCGTCGTCCCCGGTGTTGACGCCCACGACCAACTCTTCCGGGGTCAAGCAATGGGCCAGCCCGAGCGCGAGCTTGGCCCCCCCGACGCCTCCGGCTAGAGCCAATACGCGGGGGGACAACTCCTAGACACCGGCGCGTTCGGCGGCGTGCCTGGGATGCTCGAAACGGTAGGTGTCCAGCTTGACCAAGCGGTTATAGGAGCCGAACACTTCTTCCACGTTCTCTCCGACCAGGTCGAGGGGGTCCAGCTCTTCGTCGGCCTCGGAGAACACCCGCCTCAGACCGTAGGTGGTCGAACGCTCCGCCGGTACGCGGCCCGCGTCGCGGATCATCTGCCGGAACTCGGAGGGCCGCATCAACTGGCCGTGCTGCGCCCCGGCGGCGGTGGAGATGCTTTCGTTGATCAGGGTGCCGCCCAGATCGTTCACGCCCGCGCTCAGCAACAACTGGGACATCCGCGAGCCTTCCTTCACCCAAGAGGCTTGAACGTTGGGAATCCAGTTGTTAAGCATGATCCGGGCGACGGCGTGCATCTTCACCACGTCGATGCCGGTGGGGCCGGGGCGAACGTTCTGCACCAGGTTTTTCAGAAACATGGGAGCTTCGGTGTGGACGAAGCTGAGGGGCACGAACTCGGTGATGCCGCCGGTCTGTTGCTGGATCCCTCGCAACAGGTCCATATGGTTCGCCAGCTGCACCGGTGTCTCCCGGTGTCCGAACATGACCGTAGACGTGGTTGGGATGCCCAGTTCGTGGGCGGCGGTGATCACCTCGATCCACTGGTCGACCGTGATCCGGCCGGGCGAAATCTCGTCGCGCAGCTTTTGGTCCAAGACCTCCGCCGAGGTGCCGGGCAGGCTGCCCACGCCAGCCGCCTTCAGCCCTTCCAGGTACTCGCGGATGGTGCAACGGGAGCGCACCGAGCCGTATAGCACTTCCTCGGGCGAAAAGCCGTGGATGTGCATGTCGGGCAGCGCCTCCTTGATGGCGGCGCACAGCTTGATGTAGAGGTCGCCCTCCATTTGAGGCGGCAGGCCAGCTTGAATGCACACTTCGGTCGCGCCGTAGTCCCACGCTTCTTGGGCGCGCCGGATGATTTCCTCGGTGGGGAGGTAGTAGCCCTCCTCCTCGCGGAAGTCGCGGCTGAAGGCGCAGAAGCCGCACCGCTTGATGCACACGTTGGTGAAATTGATGTTGCGGTTCACCACGTAGGTGACCACGTCGCCCACGGTGCGGCGCCGCAACTCGTCGGCGGCCATGACCGTGGCATTGTATTCTTGGCCCGTGGTCTCGAAAAGGACGACGGCGTCTTCGACGGAAATATCCTCGCCTGCCAGAGCGCGGTCGAGAATCGACGCCACCTCGGGCCGCAGGGAGCCGGCCAAGGCGGTCAGGCTGTTTGCGGGCTGCTCAGTCGTTCCCGGCATATCGTTGGATACCTCCGCGCACATATCCCTCTTCGTCGGCCAAGGAAACCACCCTGGCCCGAAGGTTTTCCGACATATACTCGCCAGTGGACAGGAAATACTCAGGGTAGACTGCCAACCGCGGTCTCAACTCGAAACCGGCGGCAGTCGTCTTCCGTTTCAGGGCAGACAGGGCCGGCCACGGCGCTTCCGGGTTCACGAAGTCGGGCGTCAACGGCGACACGCCGCCCCAGTCGTTTATTCCCGCGTTCAGATAAATCTCGAAGTTATCGGCGCTAAGGTTGGGCGGCACCTGCACGTTGGCCCCCGGCCCCAGAATCAGCCGGGCCGCCGCCACGGACCATAGCAACTCAATGGTCTCGGCGTCCAGCGCGCTCTCCATGGCCGTTCCCGGCTTCGCCCGGAAGTTCTGCACGATGACCTCTTGAACGTGCCCGAACCGGCCGTGGAGTTCGCGGATGGCCAGAAGCGATTCGATGCGGTCTTCCCGGCTGTCGCCTATGCCAATGAGGATACCAGTGGTGAAGGGCACTCGCAACTCGCCAGCCAACTCGATGGTGCGGAGACGCACCCGCGGCCGCTTGCTGGGGGCGTGTTCGTGGGCGCCGCCCGGCTCGTACAGCCGCGGGCTGGTGCTCTCCAGCATTAGGCCCATCGACGGGTTGTAGGGCTGCAAGGCGGCCAGCTCGCGCCTGCTCATCGTGCCGGGGTTGGCGTGGGGCAGGAGGGTCGTCTCTTCCAGCACCAACCGGCAGACGTGAGCAAGGTATTCGAGGGTAGTGGCGAAGCCCCGCTTGGAAAGCCAGTCTTTGGCCTCGGGATAACGCTGCTCCGGCCGCTCACCCAGCGTGAACAAGGCTTCGGTGCATCCCAGCCTGGCCCCGGCTTGGGCCACGTCCAGCACCTGCTCCGGGGTCATGTAGAGGGTGTCGCGGGCCTGCTCTGGGCTCTGCCGGAAGACGCAGTAGCCGCAGAAGTCCCGGCACAGGTGGGTCAAGGGGATGAAGACCTTGGGGGAGAAGGTGACGGTCTTGCCCTTACCCTCGTCACGCAGCAGGGCCGCGGCCCGGCAAATTTCTTCCAGATGATCGTCGCCCTCGGTCAGCAGCGCCCACGCGGCTGCGTCGGACAACGGCTGCTGGCCGGAGGCGCAGGTCAACACCTCGCGCAACGGCGGGGCCGCGCTGGATTCGCGCTGTCGTGGAGTGCGGATGGAAGTAGTCAAAGCGGAATCATTGTAGACTTTCGCCCAAAAGCTAGCAACCGGAATTCCTGTCCGCCACTGGAATCCGGCTAACTAGGGTCTGTTCACACTATAGGAACATAAATTATACTTGCTGAATGGAGATTACAGAAGAACAATACCAACGCATTGCCCACTGCCTGCCGGTCCAGCGCGGCAACGTCAGCCTTTCCAATCTGCAAGTGCTCAACGCAATCTTGTATATAGCTGAACACGGCTGCAAGTGGCGAAGCCTGCCTCCCCAATTCGGCAACTGGCACACCGTCTACACCCGGCTGAACCGCTGGTCCAAGAACGGAGTCCTGGACCGGGTCTTTGAGTATCTGCAACGGGAGCAGATCCTGCGAATCAAGATTGAGGCGGTCTCGCTGGACAGCACCACGGTGAAGGTCCATCCCGAACGGCACCGGCGCATTGGAAAAGGGTCCCCCGGTCCATTGGGAAATACCGGGGCGGATGGAGCACCAAGATTCATCTGGTTGCTGCGAATGACCGGACGGCCATGACCTTATCGCTCTCCCCAGGGCAGGCCCACGATGCCCCGGAGGGGGCCGGTTGCTCCGCCAACCGGAGCCCGCAGCCGGAAGGGCTGCCGTTGCTGATGGACCGGGCCTGCGAGAGGGACGAGACCCGTCAACTGGCGCTGGATTTGGGGGTTACTCCCGTAACGAGGTGGAGCGGTTGAAAGCATTCCGGCGGGTCTTCACTCGGTTTGACAAGCTGGATGCGCTTTTCCTGGGCTTCATCCACTTCGCTCTAATCACCGATGCGCTGCGATAGCGTTAACAGGCCCTAGAAGCCATTTAAGCGGGCTTGGTCGGTGGGTTCAGCGGTACGGTAGGCGCGACCCAGATGCTCGTGGGCCAAGCGGGTGGCGACGCGGCCCCTGGGAGTGCGGTCCAGGAAACCCAGTTGGAGGAGGTAGGGCTCCCATACGTCCATGATGGTGTCCGGGTCTTCGTTCAGCGAGGCGGCCAGCGTGTCCAACCCCACCGGGCCGCCGTCGAACTTGTCGATGATGCTGCCCAGCAGGCGATGGTCGGCCAGGTCAAGGCCCAGGCGGTCCACGCTCAGTTGTTGCAGGGCCTCACGCGCCACCGGGCCGGTAATGTAGTTGTCAGCCTTCACCAGGGCGTAGTCGCGGGTGCGCTTGAGCAGCCGGTTGGCGACGCGGGGGGTGCCCCGGGAGCGCATGGCGATCTCGACGATTCCCTCGGCGTCGCAGGCGGCTTCCATGATGCGGGACGACCGTTCGACGATCACCCTCATGTCCGCGTCCTCGTAGTAGTCCAACCGCAGCACGGAGCCGAAGCGGTCGCGGAGGGGTGCGCTGACCATCGAGAAGCGGGTGGTCGCCCCCACCAGCGTGAACGGGTTGATCCGCAGGTTGACGCTGCGGGCGGCCAGACCCTTCCCAACCATCCACGAGAGGAAGAAGTCCTCCATCGCCGAGTACAGCACCTCCTCAACCACCCGGTTGAGCCGGTGTACCTCGTCGATGAACAGCACGTCGTGAGGTTGGAGGCTGGTGAGGATGGCGGCCATGTCGCCGGCGCGCTCGACCGCCGGGCCGGAAGTGACGCGGACGGCCACGCCCATCTCGGCGGCGATGATGTGGGCGAGGGTGGTCTTGCCGAGTCCGGGCGGCCCGTAGATGATGGCGTGGTCCAAGGACTCTTCCCGTATGCGGGCGGCTTGAATGGCGATGCTGAGGTTTTCCTTGGTCTGGGCCTGCCCGACGAAATCGGCCAGCCGTCGCGGCCGCAGGGTAACGTCCGCGTCGTCTTGCAGTTCCTCGCCGGTGACCAGCCGCTCGGTCATGTCGCCTTCCCTCAGCCCGGCCCTATCACCGGATCATTCCGTCAATCTATTCCGTGAACCTGCGGAAGACCAGGCAGGCGTTCTGCCCGCCGAAGCCGAAGGCGTTGGAGAGCGCCACGCGCACGTCCATCCGCCGGGCCTGATTGGGCACGTAATCGAGGTCGCAGCCGGGATCGGGCGATTCGTAGTTGATGGTGGGATGGACCATCGACTCGGTGATCGTCTTGACGCAGGCGGCGGCTTCCAGCGCCCCGGCAGCGCCCAGAGAGTGTCCGATCATCGACTTGGTGGAACTCACCGGAATCCGGTAGGCCCGGTCGCCGAAGAGACGCTTGATAGCCACGGTTTCCAGGGTGTCGTTCAACGGCGTGGAGGTGCCGTGGGCGTTGATGTAGTCAACCTGGTCGATGGATTCCCCGGCGTCCTCCAAGGCAAGCCGCATGGCGGCGGCGGCGGAAGCGCCGTCCTCGCCCGGCTGCACCGGATGCCCGGCGTCGCTGGTGCAGCCGAAACCGCCAATCTCGGCCAGAATCGTCGCGCCCCGGTCCAAGGCGTGCTCCAGCCGCTCCAGCGTCAGGACCACCGCTCCCTCGGAGGGCACGAACCCGTCCCGGCCGGCGTCGAAGGGGCGGCTGGCCAGTTGCGGCTCGTCGTTACGGGTACTCAGCGCCCGCATCACGGCAAAACCGGACAGGCCCAGCAGGCTGATGCCAGCCTCTGCGCCGCCGGCGAACATCACGTCCGCCGCGCCCCGGCGTATTACGTCCGCCGCCTCGCCGACGGCCTGGTTGGAAGCGGCGCAGGCGGTAGTGGCGGTGGAGTTGTAACCCCGAGCGCCCAGGTAGCGGCTGACCGCGGCGGCGGCCATGTTGGGCAGGATCATGGGAAAGAAGAAGGGCGACATCCTCATGCCGCCGCGGTCGGCCAGAATCCGGCAGTTTTCCTCCAGCGTCGGGAAGCCGCCGTTGCCGTTGCCGAGGATCACGCCGACCCTGTAGGGGTCTTCACGGGAAGCGTCGATGCCGGAATCCTCTACGGCCTGAAGCCCGGCGGCCACCGCCAGTTGGGAGAAGCGGGCCATGCGCCGCGCTTCCTTTTCCGGGATGTACGCGCCGGGATCGAACCCGGTCACTTCGGCGGATATGCGGCAGGGGTAGCCGGTGGGGTCGCAGAGCGTCATCGGCCCGACGCCCGATTGGCCGGCGACCAAGTTCTTCCAGAATTCGTCGGGCGACTCGCCCAGCGGGGTCATCGCTCCCATGCCGGTAACCACCACCCGGACCCGTTCGTTCGTCACCCGCCTCTCCTGATTTCTGCGTGGGTTTCTACTTTTGACATCGTTGCGACAGTCCGGCGCAAGATTAGGGCGCCCCCGACCCCGGCAACAGTTCCGGGTAGATTTCCGGCTCGATGCCCAAGGCCGCCTCCCGCACCTCCGCCGCCAAGAACAGGGAGCCGGTGACTAGGATGAGGTCCCCTTCCCCAGCCGCGTCCATCGCCAAACCCAAGGCTTCCGCGGGCGACCCGGCCGCCGCCGCAACCGCCCCCTCGCGCTCGAACAGCCTCGCCAACTCCGGGGCCTTCAGCGACCGTGGGTGGCGGGACGCCGCCGCGTATACCCGGTGGGTGGCCGGGCTGAGCGACCGGACCATTCCCTCGACGTTCTTGTCCCGGGAAAATCCCGCGACCAGCAGCAGCCGGTCGAAATCGAAATACCGGGGCAGCGACCGCAACAGACTATCTATAGAGTAAACGTTGTGCGCGCCGTCCGCCACCAATAGCGGGCGCATTGACAGGGTTTCCATGCGGCAGGGCCACGACACGCCGCGAAAGCCCCTCTCGAAGGCTGCCGGGTCCAAAGCGAACCCCTGGATACGCGAGAACGCTTCCAGAGCGGCGACGGCGGTGGCGGCGTTTTCGAGCTGGTAATCGCCGAGCAGGGGCATCTCCAGGTCGTAGGAGCGGTCGAGGCCATGCACCGTCAGCGACTGCATTCCTTCGCCCGCGCCAGTGCCGGTCCAGGTCACGTCCCGGCCCACCAGGACCGTGTTGGCGTTGCGCCGGGCGCAGGCGTCGAGGATTGGGGCCAGGGCCTCGGCGGATTGAGGCGCGATTACCGCCGTAGCCCCTTCCTTGATGATGCCCGCCTTGTCGGCGGCGATCTCTCCAACCGTGTCTCCCAACACCTGCGTGTGGTCGAGACTCACCGACGTAATCACGCACACCGCCGCGTCCAGCGCGTTCGTCGCGTCCAGACGCCCGCCCAGTCCGACCTCCACCGTTTGGGCGTCCACAAGGGCTTGGTCGAAGCAGTGGAAGGCCATGCCGGTCATAAACTCGAACAGCGTTACCGGCTCGCCCGATTCATCGCCGCGCAGCGGCCACAGGTCTTCGACCAGGCCAGCGAATACGTCCTGCGTCACCGGTTGGCCGTCCCGCCTGATCCGTTCGCAAAAGGAGTGCAGGTGCGGGGAGGAGTAGAACCCGGTGCGGAGACCCGCGGCGTGGAGGACCGAGTCGCACAGCGCCGCCGTGCTGCCCTTGCCCTTGGTGCCGGCAACGTGGATGGACGGGACCCTCCGGTGGGGATGGCCCAAGCGCCGGAGAAATCCCTCCATGCGCTCCAGGCTGTAGATGGCCCTCTGGCGCGGCCCGCGCAACCTAATGCGCTCCGCGTCCACCAGCGTCAGGAGGCGGCTGATCGCTTGGCGGTAGTCCATTTCGCCCCTAGCGGCCGCGGCGGGGCGCCAACCCCAGCGCCAGCTTCAGGCCATCGGAGAATCCAACTTCGTTCACGTAGTCAATGTTACCGCGCAGCGGCCGGGGGGTAAACCCGAAACTGCGCTCAACGTCCGCCCCGTCGGCCACGTTCCTGATTCCGACCATTCGGATTTGGCCCGTAGTGATGGGGGCGCGAGGCAACAGCTTCTCCATGACCGCCGCAGAGGCATAGGCGGGCCATGTGGGGACGTGCAGCTTCCGTCGGCGCTTTCCCATCGCCCGCGCCACCTCGTCCACCAGGTCGTTGTAGGTGAGCCGCTGCGGGCCGCCCAAGTGCAGCGTCTTTCCCCGCAGGTCCTGGTTGCCGACGGAAGCCGCGACACAGCGGGCCACGTCGTCCACGGAGATAGGCTGCATCCGGTTGCGGCCCGGCCCGATAACCGGCACCACGGGCCCCAACCGGACCAGTCCGGCAAGAGCGGTGAGAAACTCGTCCCCCTCGCCGAACATGATGGACGGACGCAGGATGGTGTGGATAAGCCCGGAGTCGACGACTTCCCGCTCCGCCTGCCATTTCGAGTACAGGTACGGATAGGCCGGGTCGTTGGCGGCCCCTATAGCGCTCACATGCTGGAATTCCCTGACTCCGGCGGCCTTGGCGGAGGCAACCATATTCGCCGTGCCCTGCCGGTTCACCAGGCCGAAGGTGGCCCGCCGTCCTTCCCGGATTATCGCCACCAAGTGAACCACCGCCTCGACGTCGTAGAGGGCTTGGGCTAAGGAGTCGCTGTCCAACACGTTGCCGTAGTGGACTTCCACCTCTCGGTGGTCGAAGATTCGCTCGCGTCCCGGCACATGCACCAGGCAGCGCACCCGGTGATGGCGCTCCAGCAGCTCCCGAACTACACGGCGGCCCAAAAACCCGGTAGCCCCCGTCACCATTACCAGCAAGCCGAATCTCCTCCCGCCAGTCTCTCCTGCCAATATTAGAGTCAATCAACCAACTCCCGGTTGTCAAGGAGCGCGCCGTCGTTGAGATGCGGCGTGGTATCCGGCGGGGTGTGCGCCGGGCCGGGGGATGCTAAGATAGTTGCCGGACCCGGCGAGGCTGCGGCATAGGACAAGGGCGAATGGCGGACGACGGCATACATTTTGGGGCCAACCTGGCGCTGGAGGTTGGACAGACGGCGCGGCAGGCCCGCTGGATGGAGGAGTTGGGCTTTGAGTACTTCTCCGCCGGGGAGCATTTCATGCGCGGCGACCCGCCGGGGCCGACCCACGCCTCGCTGCCCGTGCTGGCGGTGGCGGCCGGGGCTACGAGCAAGATCCGCCTGCTGTCGTCCATCGTGCTGGCCCCCTTCTACCATCCGCTGGTTTTGGCCCGCATGACCGCAACGCTGGACGCGGCCTCCAACGGCAGGCTGACGCTGGGCGTCGGAATCGGCGGCGAGTACCCAGTGGAATTCGAGGCGGCCGGGCTGAAAGTGAACCAGCGCGGCCGGCGCACTGACGAATGTCTGGAGGTGTTGCGCCGGCTTTGGTCCGGCGACCGGGTGAGCTTCTCCGGGCGGCACTTCGAACTCTCGGAAGTGATGATCAACCCGCCGCCGGTCCAGCAGCCCCATCCCCCGGTTTGGGTGTCGGGGCGTCGGGACGCGGCCATGAAGCGCGCGGCCCGTTTCGGCGAGGGTTGGGTGCCCTATTTCTTCGATCCGGGACGCTACCGGGACAGCGTGAAGAAGGTCCACGCCTTCGCCGCCGAAGCCGGGCGGGACCTGACCGGCTACCAGTGGGGCTTCTTTCCCTACATTTCGATCTATCCCACCGAGCAAGAGGCGGCCGAGGCCGCGGCCCGGCAGCTTGGCTCCACCTACCTCTACGGCGGAGAGTTCATCAACATCGTGCGGCGCTACTGTCTGCTCGGCACGCCCGAACAGTGCGCCGAAAGGTTGCAAGAATACATCGACGCTGGCGCCCGGAACGTGATTTTCAGCATCACCTGCCCCCCGGAGGACCGGGAGCGTCACCTCGAAACCATCGCCGGGGAGATTATCCCGATGTTCCGCTGAGCCCTTGGGTCGGTCCCTCGAATCCGCGAAGGACGCCAACAGGACCGCAAATCCGGTATTCTCCGGTTTCGCTGTCCTGTATAATGTTTATCAACTATAAGAACAAGCGTAGGCAGGCACAGAAATGTCGCGAACAAAGCGGGTGGTGTTGCTACAGCCAGCATCGGCCGGCGGAAACTTTGAGTACGTGGCCATCCCCAGGCAGGGTATGCTATTCCTGTCCGCCGCCTTGGCCCAGTGGGAAGGACCCTATCAGTACGAACGCGAGATCTGGTTTGAGGACCGTTCGGGACTGTTGGACCCGGACCGGGACCTGGAAGGCATCGACATCCTGATGGTCACCGCGCTGATCAACGAAGCGCCCCGGGCCTATCAGGTGGCGCGGCTGGCCAAGGAATACCATCCCGACATCATCACCATCGGCGGCGGCCCCCAAATGAGCCCGCTGTCCTACGAAGCGTTCCTCTACGGGAACTTCGACGTGGTGGTGCAACGGGAGGGCGAGGACATCATCGGGCAGCTATGCGACGTGCTGATGGAGCGCCGCGGCCCGGCCCGCAATCAATACCTGGATAAAGTGCCCGGCATCAGCTACCAGGAAGACGGCCACATCGTGCAGACCAAGCGCATCGGCTTGGTGGAACCGGACTTCGTGGAACTGCCGGACTTCCATTCGATCAAGGACCTCACCTCGGCGAACCCCATGGCCGGCGGCGTCATGGAAACCATCCGCGGCTGCACCGAGAGCTGCACCTACTGCCAGGTGATTCAGCAATTCTTGGGCTACCGCCTGGTCTCTAGGGAAACGGAATTCAAGCGTCTCGCGCAGTTGCAACAGTTGGCTGCTGACGGCCTGATTCACACCTCCCGGAACAGCTCGTTCCAGGTGTTCGTGTCCGACGACCTCCACGCGCCTCCCCTCCGGGCCGTCAAGTTCCGAAACGAGCGGATGGCCCGCCTTCAAGGCTGGAAGGGCCACACCGACAACATGAACCTGATCGTCCAAGCGCGAGCCGAGGTCGGGCAAGACGCCGAACTAGCCAACGCGATGCAAGAAGCCAACGTCAAGATGCTCTACCTGGGCGTAGAATCGGACAACGCGGAAAACCTCAAGGCCGTCAACAAGCGGCAGGACCCCGGCCAGATGCACCGCGACCTGGCCTACCTCAACGAAATGGGGTTCACCGTGGTCGCCATGACCATCATCGGCTTGCCCTACGACACCGAGGAAAGCATCATGGCGTTGGCGGACTGGGTGACCACGATGAGCCGCTACCAGACCGCCAACTTCCTGACACCGCTTCCGGCCACGTCCAACTGGGTCAACCTCAAGCCGCTGAACGAGTACGGCGAACCGCTGGAAGAGGGCCAAATGCGGCCCTACCACCTCTACACGGGGCGGCAATTCGTCCACCACGACGAACGGTGGTCGATGCAGGAGAGCCGCGACATCTTCGACCGCTACACTTCCCGGTTGCAGGAAGTGGACGACGTTTACCGGCGAGTGTTCCGCATCCTGCGCACCTACAAGCTGCGCTTGGCGGCCACCAGCCGCGACCTGAGCGACACCATCTCCGCCCGGCTCAGCGAGGCCACCGAGACCCTGCGCACCTGGTCCGACCCGGTGGCGCTGTCGGGGCGGGAGTTCGGCGAGAACATCTCCCAGCGCGTCGGCGAACTGGTCGAGACGCTGAAGGCCGTTTCCCAACCGCTGGCCAATGTCCGCAAGGACGCCGCGGACGGCATCGGGGCCAAGCTCACGGACTTGACCGAGTCGCTCCGCGTGTTGACCGATCCCAGCGCCAACGGAGGCTGGGAATTGGCGGCCAATGTCTCGGGCCGGATCACCGATCTGACCGAGGCCATCGACCAAGCGTTGGCCGAGCCCGAGGGCCGCAAAAAGGCGACCGGCTAGCATACACACCGGCGCCATCCGTGTAAGAAGTGCAGGTGTTGGGCAGGATATGAACCGGGGCCGCCGCGTCTTTATCACCGGAATCGGGGCCATCAGTCCGCTGGGACTCGATGCCGCTTCGACTTGGGACGGCATAACGAAGGGCCGTTCCGGCGTCGGCAACATCACCCTGTTCGATACCGAAGGCTTCGATACCCGCTTCGCCGCCGAGGTCAAGGGCTTCGACCCGGAGGGCTATTTGGACCGCAAGGTCTCCCGCCGCATGGACCGGTTCGCGCAGTTCGCGGTGGTCGCCGCCCAGGAAGCCTGCCGTCAGGCGGACCTGGACCCCGGCAAGGGCGACCCCTACCGGGTTGCCGTGGTCATCGGCAGCGGCATCGGCGGGATCACTACCCTCAACGAGCAACTGACCATCCTCAACGACCGCGGCCCCCGGAGGGTGAGCCCCTTCTTGATCCCCATGATGCTGGGCGATATGGCCTCGGCCCAGGTCTCGATGCTGACCGGGGCGATGGGCGCCAATTATTGCTTGGTTTCCTCCTGTTCCAGCGGCGCCGACGCCATGGGGCAGGGCTGGGAGATGGTGCGTCAAGGCCGGGAGGACATCGTGCTGGCCGGGGGCAGCGAAGCGCCCGTGGCCCCTGTTTCGGTGGCCGGGTTCAACGCCCTGCGCGCGCTCTCGCGCCTGAACGAAAGCCCCGAGAAAGCCAGCCGGCCCTTCGACATCGCGCGGGACGGGTTCGTCATCGGCGAGGGCGCGGCGGTGTTCGTGCTGGAAAGCGAGGAAAGCGCCGCCCGCCGCGGAGTCGAGCCATTGGCCGAGATTCGCGGGTACGCCGCAACCTCCGACGCCCATCACCTCACCGAGCCTTCGGTCACCGGCGAAAGCGCCGCCAGCGCTATGACGATGGCGCTGCAAGAAGCCGGACTCGACCCTTCCGAAGTCGATTACGTCAACGCTCACGGCACCTCCACCCCTCTGAACGACAAGCATGAGACCAAGGCCATCAAGCTCGCCTTGGGGGAGGACGCCTACCGAGTGGCCATCAGTTCCAGCAAGTCGATGACCGGCCACCTGCTGGGCGCAGGGGGGGCGCTGGAAGCCGCGATCTGCACGATGGCGCTACGGGACGGGCTGATTCCCCCGACCATCAACCTCGAAGAGTCCGACCCCGAATGCGACCTCGACTACACGCCCAACGAGGCGCGCACCCACGCAATCAACGTGGCGATGAGCAACTCATTCGGGTTCGGCGGGCACAACTCGGTCCTGGTATTCGCCAACCCCGCGCTGGCGAGATAGAGCCGGTGACGACAGTCTCCCCGGAGCCGAGGTGGGTCTACCCGCCCGACACCGACGCTTCCCCGCTTCTCAAGCAGGCCCCTTCCGCCGTGGCCCGCGTCCTGGTGCGCCGGGGCATCGACACCCCGGAGAAACTTCGCTTCTTCTTCAACCCTCCGCATCGACTGCCCCACGACCCCCTGCGGCTGGCCGGCATGGACGCCGCGCTGCAACGGTTGTACCGCGCGGTGAACGGCCAAGAGCGTGTGGGCGTGTTCGGGGACTTCGACGTGGACGGCATCACCGGCGCGGCAATCATCGCCGAGGGCCTCGCCGGAATGGGAGTCGCGGTGACGCCCTATCTGCCCCACCGCGTCGATGAAGGTCACGGGCTGTCCGAAGAGGCCATCGACCGGTTGGTCTCCCAAGGCATCACGCTCATCATAACCGTGGACTGCGGGATCACGGCCTACGACGAGGTGAGTTACGCTGCCAGCCGGGGCGCGGACGTGATCATCACCGACCACCACCTGCCCGGCGGGCGGCTGCCGCTGGCCGTCGCCGCCATCAATCCCAAGCTGCCCGGCGGCGAATACCCGTTTTTCGACCTCTGCGGGGCCGGGCTGGCCTTCAAGCTGGTCCAGGGTTTGTACGAGTTCAACGGGCTGCCCTGGGACCGGGGGCTTTTGGAACTGGCGGCCTTGGGTACAATCGCGGACCTGGTGCCGATGGTGGACGAGAACCGCTACCTGGTGACCGAGGGCATCCGCCGTATGATGCAGACCCGCCGCCCCGGCCTGCGGGCGCTGCTGGCGTCGGCACGGGTGCCGCCCGAGGACGTGAACAGCGAGACCATCTCTTTCCAGATCGGCCCCAGGCTGAACTCTGCCGGGCGGATGGGGCACCCCATGGACAGCTACCGGCTGCTGACCACCGATTCCGACGAGGAGGCCGGGTCGCTGGCCCGCAAGCTGGAGGCCCTGAATCTGGAGCGCCGCGACGCCACTGAGCACGCCTTTCGCTTGGCCTGTGAGCGCGTGGAGGACCTGGAGCACCTGCCCGCGATGCTGGTGGTGGCCGACGACTCCATCCCCCGCGGCGTGGCCGGGCTGGTCGCGGGACGGCTCACCGAGCGTTACCAGCGGCCCGCCGTAGTGCTGGCGGTGGAGGAAGAGTACGCCGTCGCATCGGCGCGGAGCATTCCGGGGTTCAACGTTGTCGGCGCCATCGAATCGACCCAGGACCTGCTGGTGCGGTTCGGCGGGCACGCTCAAGCCGCCGGATTCACCCTGCCGCGGCGGTCCATCGGCGTGCTGGCTTCGCGGTTGGACGCCTACGCCGCCGAGTTCCTGGAATCGCCAGAGTCAGGCCCCAAAGTGGAAATCGACGCGGCGGTGGAGCTGCCGGAGCTGACGCCGGAAGTGGTCGGCTGGCTATCCGACCTGGAGCCTTACGGTCAGGGCAACCGCCGGCCGATGTTCGCCTCGCAAGGCGTGGCGGTGCGGGACATGCGCTACATGGGCCACCTGCGCCAACACCTGCGGCTGGTGGTCGAGCAACAGGGGGTGGAGTTTGTGGCCTTGGCTTTCAACCAAGCCAAGAACTGGGACCCCGAAGTCCGTCGGCTGGACTTGGCCTACACCGTGACCAAAGATTCCTGGCAGGGCGAAAACGCAATCGCCCTGCGCGTAGTCCACTTCCGGCCCGCCGCCCGCGCTTAGTTACGCCTACGCCCGCCTGCCGGCCGTCCAACGCGGGGCGCGGCGGCCGGCTGGACCACCTGGGCCTTCCAGACCAGGATCGGGACCGTTATCGCAATAACGATCAAGGCGGCGATTTGCGCTTCGTTCAAGGCCCCGAAGTATACGTTGAACTCCTCGCGCATGAAGCTCAAGAAGAACCGTCCGATGGAGTAGGTGCATCCGTACAGGGCGAAGAACATCCCCCGAGGCCGCAGGCGGTCCC
The DNA here is from genome assembly GCA_965197575.1 of Dehalococcoidia bacterium. Taxonomy (GTDB): domain Bacteria; phylum Chloroflexota; class Dehalococcoidia; order Lucifugimonadales; family UBA3495; genus VXOI01. The sequence goes on along the minus strand of OZ240214.1, from coordinate 1,018,675 downwards.
GCAACGGCCAGAGCGCGGCCAGCAGCACGAGGTCGAATATCAACTCGTAAGCCACCGCCGGGTGCGTAGGCGGGCGACCCAACCCCGGGCTGTCGGGGTGGGTGTAGATGACGCCCCAAGGCAGGCCGGTGGCGCTGGCGAAATGCTCGCCGTTGATGATGTCGCCGATGCGGCCGATGGCCATCGCGACCAACAGGGCCGGGGCAGTAACGTCGGCCAAGTGGCTGATTCGGGGCAAGTTGGCCTTATGCGGCTGGCCAAAAACAACGGAGAAGGGCCGCCACAGCGCCAGGAACCAGTTGGAGTTCCGAATCAGCAGGTAGAGGGAACCCCCGACGAACCCTCCGGAGATCGCCCCGAATATGGCGATCCCCCCCGACCAGACCGAGAATATCCGGCCGATGTCGTGCTGGTAGATCTCATCCCAGAAGTCGATGACGTGGAGCACCCGCGCCCCAATCACCCCGCCGATGATGGCCCACATCGAGGCCGAATAGACGCAATCGACGTCCATCCCTTCCCGGCGCGCCCAGCGCACCACCAGGACCACCGCCGTCACCACGGCAATGAAGGTGAAGACGCCGTGCCAGGATAGGATGAACCCGCCCGCTGAGAACAGGTTGGGGTTGATCCCTATGGAGATGCTTTCCAGGATGCCGATGCCCATGTGTCAGTCCTTCTGTTGCGATGCGCCGGAGTCCTCCGGCGGAGAAACGGTCGTTACAAGGTAAACCCCCGCGCCCAAAGGCTGCAAGGCATCCGCCACCCTTTGATGCTCCATCTCGCTCGACGGAAGGGCGAACAGGGCCGGTCCGGCCCCGCACAGGTGCAACACCGGGCCGCCGTGGGCCAGCGTTTCCCGCCGCATCTTCGCCAACTCCGGGAATTCCCAATCCGCAATGTCCTGGAAGGCGTTGTAAATGCAGCCGCGGATGGACTCGGCGGCGAACGGCCGGCCCGACAGAATCTGCAACATCCGGCTGGTGACGCCGCCGTCGCTATAGTTGGCCTGGGTGAGCCGGGAATACATCGTCCTGGTCTTGTCGGGGATAACGAGGTCGGGGAACACCAGGGTTAGATTCACCGGAGGCAGCGGGGGCAGGGGCGAGATTCTTTCGCCACGTCCCTCGCCCAACGCTGTCCCTCCCCACAGAAAGAACGCCACGTCCGAACCGACCCCGGCGGCCACCTCCGCCAGTTCTTCCGGGGCGCAGCCGAGGCCCCAGAGCCGGTCGAGGGCAAGGAGGGCCGCCGCGGCGTCGCTGCTGCCTCCGCCCAAACCCATTGCCATGGGAATGCGCTTGTGCAACCGCACCGCAGCCCGCGGCTGAATCCCCCGAGACCTCGCCAGCGCGGAAGCGGCCCGCCAGACCAAGTTCGACTCGCCTTGCAATTCGGCGAAGTCGCAGGCTATGGAGAACGTGGGCGCGTACTCGAACTCCAGCCGGTCGGCCAGATTGATAGTCTGCAAGATGGTCTTGACCTCGTGATAGCCGTCGCCTCTCCGGCCCAGCACCTCGAAGGTCAGGTTCAGCTTGGCAAAGGCTTCGACCCGCAACGGTTCAGCCGGCATTAGCGCCTTCCCGCGGAACTTCTTCCCGTGCCGGACGTAGTTGCTCCCAAGCCCGGTACAGGCTCCCCCATTCTTCCAGGCCCAGGGTCTCGGCCCGCCTCCAGCCCTCAACGCCCGCCGTGTCCAACACGGCAGTAGCCGTCTGAGCGCTCACTCCCAAGCCCTGACTGAGAGAATTGCGAAGCTGTTTCCTGGGCGCGGCGAAACCGGCTCGCACCACCGCGAAAAACTCCTCCACATCACTCACCGCCACGGCAGGGACGGGCCGCAGGTCCAGCCTGACCACCGCCGAGGTAACCTTGGGCTGGGGACGGAAAGCGCGGGGCGGCACGTTGCACACCAGCCTTGCGCTGGCGTAGAACTGTGTCGCCACCGAGAGCAGGCCCATGTCCCCCGGCTGAGCCGTCATGCTATCGGCCACTTCCTTCTGCACCATCACGACTGCGGTACGCGGGCCGGGGGCGGATTCCAGCACCCGTCGAACGATGGGGTTGGCGGCATAGTAGGGCAGGTTGCCCACGACCTTGTAGTCCCGCGACGGCGCGGCCAGTGAAGGATAGTCGGCGGTCCGCGCGTCGGATTCAATGCAGGTCAGGTTGGCGGGGAAGTCCAACCGCTCAGCCAGCGCCCGGCCAAGCTCGGAGTCCAGTTCCACGGAGACCACCCGCCCGGCCAGCCTGACCAGATGCCGGGTCAAGACGCCGCGTCCCGGCCCGATTTCGATCACGGTGTCGTCGGGGGAAAGTCCAGCCGCCTCGATGACCCGGCCGACTACTCTGGGGTCATGGAGGAAGTGCTGGCCGAGGGACTTGCGAGGCCCGGCCCGCCGGGCATGGGCCGTCACCGGGAGCCGGGGCCGCAGGCGGGTAGAAAATTCATGGGCATGATAAAAAGAGACCGCCCACCTCCCGTCGACGCTGACCACCGGGCTTGTCGCGAAAAATGACTCGGACTAGGCACTCCCACGGCACCCGCAGTGTCCTGCTTACCGTTGCTTCCTTCCGGACCTGGCGGGGTTCACAAGTCTGCGTCGCGTAGGACCCGGCCTTCGGCGTCACTTGCCCGCGATATTGGCCTATTGAGCAGGCCTCGGGGAGGGATTCGATCCCGCTGTAGCGGATTGCGGGTGCAGGGCACCGCTAGCTCCCCATCTAGTGCGGTCTCTATAGTATGGTAGGCTCGGCGGCAACCATGTGTCAATTGAATTCGGCGCCCCCAGTTATAAAGCCCGAAATAGGCGAGGCAAACGGAGGGGCCGTGATAAAATACGGCCATGCCAATCAAGAAAGCAGTCATACCCGCCGCCGGCCTGGGCACCCGCTTTTTGCCGGTCACCAAATCGGTGCCGAAAGAGTTGTTGCCCATACTCGACAAGCCGATGTTGCAGTACGTGGTCGAAGAGGCCGCGGAGGCCGGGGTGGAAGAGGTGATCGTGATCACCGCTCCCGGCAAGGAGGGCATCGCGTCCTATTTCCAGCCTTCGCCGGGGCTGGAACGGCGGCTGGCCGAGAACGACGCGCCGGACCTGCTGGACAAGGTGTTGCAGGCTTCACGGCTGGCCCGCGTGTCCTTCGTAATCCAGGAAGAGGCGTTGGGCTTGGGCCACGCCGTGCTGACCGCCAGAGACGCCATCGGCGACGAGCCCTTCGTGGTCATCCTCCCCGACGACATCGTGTACCACACGCCGGGCGTGGTCGCCCAGATGACGGCGGTTTGGGAGGCGAAGCACGCGGGCGTAGTGGCGGTGGAGCCGATGCCTTGGGAGACCGTCCACAACTACGGCGTGGTGGATGCCCAGCCCGTGTCCGGCGGCCTGCACCGGATACGGGGGCTGGTGGAGAAACCGCCCCGCGAGGAAGCGCCCTCCAACCTGTCCATCGTCGGCCGCTACATCCTGCCGCCGGAGATTTTCGATTGCCTGGAACGCACCCGGCCCGGCGCGAAGGGCGAGATTCAGTTGACCGACGGGATGCTGCTCTTGTTGGAGAGCCAGGACCTGTACGCCTACGAGTTCGAGGGCATCCGCTACGACGGCGGGACGCCGATGGGCCTGCTGCGAGCGTCGCTGGAGTTCGCGCTGCGCCGGGACGACACCAGAGCGGCCAGCGAGTCGCTGCTCCACAATCTGACCAAGGACTAGCGAGAACGCATGGTGCAAGCCCAGAGAGACAACATCGCCAGCCTACAGGCGGAACTGTTGCGCCTGCTGGACGGCATGGACTATTGCCTGGACTGGAAGCCGGAAGATACAGAGTGGTCAGCGCGAGAGGTGGTCTACCACCTGCTGGACACGCCGCCAGGAGGCATCCACAAGGTGGTAGCCGGGGTGCTGGCCGAGGCGATTAGCGAGTACGAGATTTGGTCCGACTTCTCCAACATGACGCCGGAGCGCGCGGCCCACGACATGGAGCAGATCACGCAGGACGTTCAGCAGTTCTTCGACAGCCTCGCCCAAGCGCTGAGTCCGGCGGACGACGCCGACCTGGTAGACAAGTCGGTCCTGATGCACCAGAGGACCAGAGATGAACACGGCGAGCGCTCGCTGGAGGCGGTGCTGGCCGGCTTCGACCGGCACTGGCGGGAGCACTTGGAGCAGGTGGCAGAGCTGCACGACGCCCTGGGTTTTTAACATGGATGCACAGGAAATACAGGATTATCAGCTTTATCCTGTCTATCCTGTACATCCATGTTTGATTCGCTCGCCGTTAAATTGGCACTTGGAATGATTGTCCCAGAGATTTGAATTCCGCCACCTGCTGCCGGGCAAGTTTGTAGCGGATTTCCTCAAAGCGGACAACCGTTTCTTTCGAGAATAGCCGCTCTCCACAATGCAGACAAACCTCGGCGAGGACGGTTACAGAGGCAATGTTGCAGCCGCCGCGCAGGAGTTTCTCAACTTCCCTCTCAACGATCTCGCCACCGCATACCGGACATTTACTGAAAGGCGTCATTTCTTGGCCTCCTGGTACGCCAGTCAAGCCAACGTTCTTCGCTGGGACGGTAAACGGTAATCAGTACCGCCCACCGGGTTCCCGGATTATAAGCCCAAACGCTGTGCACCGGTTCCTGTCTGAAAGTGTTCCCGCAAATCAGGCAACTAGGATACGGCTTATCGTCGGGGTAGTCTTCGATTACATCGCCCCGAAGAACGCTGATCAATATCTCATCAAGGGACAAGTGGTCCGCTTAAGTTGCTTCGTCGGCGTGATCGGTGATGCGTATTCGGTTCTGGCGTATCGAGCCAACGATGTCTTCAATGTTCACTAACCGGAAGCCCTCGGACGGCCCTAACCTGTACATCCTGGGGCCAGGCCTTAATCAGGACGGTCGATAATTCCCAATCGTCCGGAAGCAAGCCAAGGTAGTCTCGTTCAGGAACCTTCCCCGCCGACCTCCAACAGGGTGAGGAAGGCTTCCTGCGGGATCTCAACTTGCCCCACCATTTTGAGGCGCTTCTTGCCCTCTTTCTGGCGCTCCAGCAGTTTCCGCTTGCGGGTAACGTCGCCGCCGTAGCACTTGGCCAGAACGTCTTTCCGCATGGCCCGGACCGTTTCGCGGGCGATGATCCGGCTGCCGATGGCCGCTTGAATCGGCACCTCGAATAGCTGTCTCGGAATGGTCGTGCGCAGCCGGTCCACCACGCGGCGGCCGTGGCTCGTGGCCAGGTCCCGGTGCAGGATCATCGACAGGGCCTCCACCGGAACGTGATTGACCAGCACTTCCACCTTGACCAGCGGGGCCTTGCGGTAGCCGACGAAGGAGTAGTCCAGCGAGGCGTAGCCTTGGGTGCGGGACTTTAGCTGGTTGTAGAAATCGGCCAGCATCTCCACCAGCGGCATGGTGTATTCCATCATAACGCGGGTATTCTCGGTCACGTCGCCACCGTCATCGCGGCGGGTCGGGGCGCTCTGGATGTACTCCATCCGCTTGAATTCGGCGCGCCGCGAGTGCATCAACTCCATCAGCACGCCGACGTGGCGGCTCGGCGCAACGATGGTCAGGTCGAGTATTGGCTCCTCGATGTCGGTGTACTCGTTGGGCGACGGCAGCTTGGCCGGGCTGTCGATCTTGACTACGTCGCCGTTGGTCAGGGTGACCTGGTAGGCCACGCTGGGGGCGGTGACGATGAGATCGAGATCGTATTCCCGCTCCAGGCGCTCTTGGACGATCTCCAGGTGCATCAGCCCCAGGAAGCCGCAACGGAACCCGAACCCCAGGGCGCTGCTGTTCTCCGGCTCGATGCCCAGCGAGGCGTCGTTCAATTGCAGCTTCTCCAAAGCCGTGCGCAGGTTCCCGTACTGCTCGCCGTCGGAGGGGTACAATCCGGCGAATACCATCGACTTCAGCGGAACATAGCCCGGCAGCGCCTCGGACGCGGGAACCCTGTCGATGGTCAGGGTATCGCCGACCGTACACTCGCGCACGTCCTTGAACCCGGTGGCGACGTAGCCAACCTGGCCCGATTCCAGGCGGTCCGTGGCCTTGGGAGCGGGAGTAAAGACACCGACCTCCACGATCTCAGCCGTCCTCCCCGAGGACATGACCTTGATGCGGTCGGCCTTGGCAATCACGCCGTCATTGACGCGGATGTGGGCGATGATGCCCTTGTAGGAGTTGTAGACCGAGTCGAACACCAACGCCCGCGCCGCATCCGCCGGCCGGCCGCCGGGGGGCGGGACCCGCTCCACCACGGCGTCGAGGATTTCCCTGGCGCCCGTGCCCTCCTTGGCCGAAACGAAGAGCACCTCGTCGGGCCGGAACCCGAACACCTGCTCGATCTCGCCAACCACTCGTTCCGGTTCGGCCTGGGGCAGATCGACCTTGTTCAACACCGGGATCAGGTCAAGGTCGTAGTTCATTGCCAACAGGGTGTTGGCGATGGTCTGAGCTTCGATACCCTGGCTGGCGTCGACCACCAGCAAGGCCCCTTCGCAGGCGGCCAACGCGCGGGAAACCTCGTAGCTGAAGTCGACGTGGCCCGGCGTGTCGATGAGGTTGAGCTGGTAAGTCTTCCCGTCGGCCGCCGTGTGGTACATGGTGACCGCTTTGCCCTTGATGGTGATGCCCCGCTCCCGCTCCAAGTCCATCTGGTCCATGAACTGGGCCTTCATCTCTTGAGGGCGGACGGTGCCGGTGATTTCCAGAAAGCGGTCGGCCAGCGTGGACTTGCCGTGGTCGATGTGGGCAATAATGCAGAAATTGCGGATGAGCGACTGGTCCATACCCACCCATACTAACACGCCCTCGATGGGGCTACTACCCTATCGAGTCGACAGCTTCCTGAATGGCGTCCGCAATATCGGGCTTGACCGCAGGTATGACCGAATCGGGAAGATGCCGGTGGTGCGGAAAGCCGGGCAGGTCGGGGAAGTGAGGCGTACCGTCATAGCGGAAAATCAAACGATTATGGTTATCCTGGAAGTGATACCGATAATCAAGGTGAACCAGCCGCCCATTCTCCACCAGTATCGCCTCGTGCATTTCCAGAAGATGCCCTTGATTGAAGCGAATTCGGACGCGCAAGTTCACACGTTGCGGGGTCAATACCTCTTCGGAGTACCGCTCGATGTATGCCTGATTGGATGTATGCCTGATTGATCGAGCGAATTGTCCGTTCAACTGTGGGCAGATACTCTGCTAGAAGTTCATGCAGCATCCGTCTGGGATTTCTCAAGCATTCCGTGCAACGCTAGGTAATGCCGGTAGTCGTTGGCCCACTCCACAAACACGGCGTCATCGGAGATCCGGCCCCGCTGATACCTATCGAAAAACTCCTCCGACTCCAATGAGTATTCGACCTCGTATTTGCTCAAGCGTTTGCAGACCGCAACGAAGGCATCGACGGGGGAAGTGTATCGGATAGTCTCTTTGCGCATTTTGACCTCCTGTTCAGGGATACACATTGCTCGGTTGGAGCGGTCGACTTCCGGTTTATATGCTAGTGTACACGAAGTTTGAGACGGCGTTTTTAGGGATGCCCGGTCTAGCGGACGAACGCAGAGGCCGCGACAGTCGCGGCCTCTGCGTTCGTCCGCTAGGACTGTTGATTCTAGACCGGGCCGTACCCGCTGGCCTTGATGCAGGCGGCCCAGTGGCTGGTCTCCACTTGGCGCAACTCCGGGATGGCCACGCTGCATTGATCGTCGGCTATGGGGCAGCGGGGGTGGAACACGCAGCCGCTGGGGGGATTCAGCGGGCTGGGCACCTCGCCGGTGAGCAGCACCCGCTCCCGTTGGGCATCCAGAATCGGGTCGGGGATAGGCACCGCCGACAGCAGGGCGCGGGTGTAGGGGTGGACCGGATTGCGGTAGATCTCGTTCCGCTCCGCCATCTCCACCAAGTGACCCAGGTACATCACGCCTACCCGGTCGCTGATATGCCGCACCACCGACAGATCGTGGGCGATGAACAGGTAGGTCAGATTGAACTGCTCTTGCAACTCTTCGAGCAGGTTGATGATCTGCGCCTGAATCGAAACGTCGAGGGCGGACACCGGCTCATCGGCCACGATGAACTTGGGGCTGACCGAGAGGGCCCGGGCCACCCCGATGCGCTGCCGTTGACCGCCGCTGAACTCGTGGGGGAAGCGGTCCGCCATGTAGGGATTCAATCCCACGTTTTGCAGCAGGTCGGCGACTTTTTCCCGGTATTCGTTCTTGTTGCGCACCAGCCCGTGGACGATGAGGGGCTCTCCGATGATGTTCCCGGCGGTCATCCGCGGGTTCAGCGAGCTGTAGGGGTCTTGAAAGATCACCTGCATCTCGCGGCGCATGGTGCGCATCTGCTTGGTGTTCATCCTGGTCAGGTCCTGGCCCTCGAATACGACCTGGCCTTCGGTGGGCTTGTAAAGTTGGAGGATGCAGCGGCCGGTGGTGGTCTTGCCGCAGCCGCTCTCTCCCACCAGCCCCAGCGTCTCGCCGCGCCGCACGCTGAAGCTAACGCCGTCCACCGCCTTAATATAGGCGACGGTACGCTGGAAGATCATTCCCGAAGTAACCGGGAAGTACATCTTCAAGTTGTTTACCGAAATCAGGATGTCGTCGTCGGGAACGGCCCCGTTGCCGGTCTCGACGGGCTGGGTCATCGTCGTCATAACAACTACTCTCCGGCGGCGGATTCGGGCGGGGCGTCTGCCAGTGCAGCGCTCGAGGCGGCCAAGAAATCGACGGCCGCAGGGCCCAGGTCTTCGGAGCGCCAGCAGGCGGACCAGTGATCGACCCCAGCCTCTGCCAATACCGGCGTATCGGTGGCGCATTTGTCGATGGCCCAGCGGCAGCGCGCCCTGAAAGCGCACCCTGGAGGCAGGTTAACCAAGTCCGGCGGCTGCCCCTCGATGGGGTCCAGCTTGGCGCGCCGCGGCAGGTCCAGCCGGGGCACCGACCGCAACAGGCCGACCGTGTAGGGATGGCGGGGGTTGGAGTAGATCTCGCGGGCGCTGCCCCGCTCGATTATCTTGCCAGCGTACATTATGTTGACCCGGTCGGCGTAGCGGGCGACTACCCCCAGGTTGTGAGTGATCACAATCAGCGCCACGCCGAACTCGCTGGTGAGCGCCTTCATCAGCTCGAGGATTTGGGCCTGAATGGTCACGTCGAGCGCGGTGGTCGGCTCGTCGGCGATGATCAGCCGGGGGTTGCAGCTAAGGGCAATGGCGATCATGACGCGCTGCCGCATACCGCCGCTGAACTGGTGGGGGTATTGCTTGACCCGCTGCTCCGGGTCGGGGATGCCCACCCGCGCGAGCAGGTTCACGCCCTCGCGCCGTGACTCGACCTTGCCCATCCCCTTGTGCAGTTGCAGCGTCTCGGTCAGTTGACGTTCGACGGTCAGCACCGGGTTGAGGGAGGTCATCGGTTCCTGGAAGACCATGGACATCTTGGCGCCCCGGATGTTGCGCATGTCGTCCATGTCTATCTGGAGAATGTCCTCCCCTTCGAGCAAGACCTCGCCGTTGACGATCTTGCCCGGCGGGTCGGGGATGAGCCGCATCAGCGAAAGGGCGCTCACGCTCTTGCCGCAGCCGCTTTCGCCAACCAGTCCCAAGGTTTCCCCTTCCTCCAGGTCGTAGGTGACGCCATCGACGGCCTTCACCACGCCGTCCATTGTGAAAAAGTGGGTTCTCAGGTCCCTAACTTCAAGAAGTGTGGCCAAAGGACCTCCTTCTTCCGGCCAGGCGCGGAGGCGGTCAAATGCGGAGGATTTCGAACGTTCGACCACTCTTGCCCACCGGCAAATTGGTGCGATTCTTCGCGGTTAACCGATTATGGGCCAATAAAAAACGAAATGCAACTTATCGCGGGGCAATCCAGGGTCTTTCTATTCTCTGTGGATAGGTTATAATCTGAGGAGGCACAGGTTGCACCTATCAACCCGTACGAAGATATTCGTACCAGTTGAAGTGCAACCTGTGCCTCCTCGGACTGGCCTATCCTTGAGAATAGAAAGACCCTGGGGGCAATCCGGTTAGGACCTTTTCATTGTTCAATGGGCTTGCACACGAACAGATGCTCCCTCTCCCTCAGGGAGAGGGTTGGGGTGAGGGTAAGATGCTTGGCAACGCACACGATTGGTCTCAGCGCAGTACGCCCTTCACCCTGGCCTCCTCCGCGGGGAGAGGGGACTCTCCGCGACAACGAAAAGGCCCTGGGAGCAAGATTCCCGGAGGCGGCGGACGCCCGCCACGGCGCGCCCTCAATCGCGGGTGCGTGGCCCGTCGCGGCGTTGGCGCTTTCGGTCCAGCGCGTGGAGTTCCATCTTGCGAAGGCGCAAGTTTTGTGGAGTGACCTCCACCAGTTCGTCGTCAGAGATAAACGCCAAGGATTCCTCTAGGCTTAACCTTACGGTGGCGTTCAGGCGCTTGGCAACGTCGGCCGTCGAGGAGCGCATATTGGTCAGCTTCTTTTCTTTGCAGACGTTGATTTCAATGTCGCTGTCGCGGCGTTGAGAGCCGATAATCATGCCTTCGTAGACCATGACGCCCGGGTCAATGAAAGTGTCGCCCCTGCCCTGGGCATTCAGCAGGCCGTAGGTGACCGCCACACCGCCCTCAGACGCCACGAGCGCGCCGCCGCGTTGGGATTTTATTTCACCCTCCATTGGTTCGTAGGAGGTGAAGATACTGCTTTTCACTCCGTCGCCCCGGGTGGTGCGAAGGAAGAAAGCGTTGAATCCGATGAGGCCGCGGGTAGGTATCTTGTACTCCATGTGGACATAACCGTTGTCCGCGTACCGCATATCGCGGAGCTGCGCCATGTGGGCTGACAGGTATTCGGTCAGTACGCCGACGTAGTCTTCATGGGTGCTGACGTTCAATATCTCGTAGGGCTCGTATACCTTGCCGTCAATGACTTTGGTGACCGGCGCCGGGCGTGACACCTGAAACTCGTACTGTTCACGGCGCATGGTCTCGACCAGGATGGACAGGTGCAGCTCTCCCCGGCCGGCCACCACGAAGGCGTCGGGGCTGGCGGTGGCCTCTACCCTCAAGCTGACGTTGGTCCGCAACTCCCTCATCAGCCGTTCGTGGAGATTGCGGGAAGTGCAGTGGACACCCTCCCGGCCCATGAAAGGGGAAGTGCTGACACTGAAGGTCATCCGTACCGTCGGTTCGTTGATGTCGATAGACGGCAAAGCCTCCGGGTTTTGGGGAGAGGCGATGGTGTCGCCGATGGACACTCCCTCGGGGCCGGTCACGGCCACAATGTCCCCGGCATGGGCTTCGGACACTTCCACCCGCTCCATACCGCGGAAAACAAAAACGTGCTCCAGGTTATGGACAGTCGGCTCGGCGTCGCGGCACAACAAGGCCACGTCGTCGCGCTGCCTGAGCGTGCCGTTGGTAATGCGGCCCACGGCCACCTGTCCCAGATAGTTGTCGTAGTCCAGTGCCGCAACCAGCATTTGGAGCGGGGCGGCGGGGTCCCCGCTGGGCGGCGGCACCGAATCCAGGATCGCTTCAAAGAGGGGGCGCATATCCGGACCCGGCGCGTTCGGGTTCGTGGTGGCGTAACCCTGCCGGGCCGAGGTATACAGGACCGGAAAATCCAGTTGCTCGGCGCTTGTAGCCAATTCCAGGAACAGGTCCTGCACCATATCGACCACCTCCGCCACCCGGGCATCGGGGCGGTCTATCTTGTTAATGACTACCATGGGGGTAACGTTCTGCCGGAGGGCTTGACGCAGCACGTAGGTAGTCTGGGGCATGGGCCCGTCTACGGCGTCCACCAACAGCAGGCAGCCGTCGGCCATGTTCATCACGCGCTCCACCTCGCCGCTGAAGTCGGCGTGGCCCGGAGTGTCGATGATGTTAATCCTGACGTCCCCGTAGTAGACCGAAGCGTTCTTGGCCAGAATGGTGATGCCGCGCTCTCGCTCCAGTGGATTGGTGTCCATAATCAAGGCGCCCATCTGTTGGTGGGCCCGGAAGACCTGGCCCTGCTTCAGCAGCGCGTCGACCAGAGTGGTCTTGCCGTGGTCGACGTGGGCTATGATGGCCAGGTTGCGTATTGCGGTGTTCCGGTAGTCGCTCAAATCTATTCACCCTACATGCCATGATAGCATCAGGGCGGCATTATTGCTGGAATTCATGCGTTCTGAAACCGCCGCTTGTCCTTGCCCACAGCCGTCACCCTCCCCTCAAAGCCCGATTCGGGTGTAAACTGACTTGTCTCACACGACAACTCCGGGGGCTTAGGAGCAGAACCTCACCTGGATGCTTGTCCGAAAAACCGAGCCCAACTCAATATCTATAAACGGAGGGGGTAACACGATGGCGACTCCGACACTCACGATTGACTGCCAAGTGCACTGCTACGAGCGCAACACTCCCGCACGTCCCTGGCACGCACACCTGGAGGGGCCGGAGGAAGTCACCGGCGACGATATGGTGGCGGCCATGGACGCCGTCGGCGTGGACGGGGCCATCCTGATTTCGCCCTTCTCGCTCTACCACTACGACGCCAGCTACGTCCTTTCGGTATACGCCCAGCACCCCAGCAAGTTCGGCCTGGTCCGGCCCTTCGACCCCACCTCGGAAACCATTGACCAAGACATTGACGAGTGGACTGGAACGCCGGGCGTGGTCGGTGCGCGCGTGATGCTGGCCAATCAGGACTACGAAGCGGACCACCCGGGCCTCAACGCCATATTCGCCGCCTGCGCCCGGGCTGGCGTGCCGGTCAACGTCATGGCTGCTGGCAAGCTGCCCCTCTTGACCGAGCTGGCCCGCCGCAACCCCGACACCCAGGTGATCATCGACCATGTGGGCCTGGCCCAGCCTTTCGTGCCGCCGGCTCCGCCCGAACCCTTCGCCAACCTGCCCAACGTCTTGGCGGCGGCGGAGCTGGACAACGTAGTCATCAAGATTTCCGGGGCCTGCACCCTGTCCCATGAGCCATTCCCGTACCCCGACATCTGGGAGCCGCTGAGCCGGATATTCGACGCCTACGGCCTCGACCGCTGCCTGTGGGGCACCGACTGGACCCGGGCGGTCAGGCTTTTGACCTACGAGCAGGGGGTTGAGGCGTTCCGGGTCACCGACCGGCTCTCCGATTCAGAGCGCGCCACCCTCATGGGAGGAACGCTGGCGAAGATTTACAACTGGTCGCCTATAGCAGGCGAGTAGGCTGGTAACGGGGTGGGGCCGCTGAGGAAATCGCCCTCGGCGGCCCCGTTCTGCATACAGCACGCGCAGGCCGGAAAAGTGGGGAAGGGGAGACTCGAACTCCCACGCCTTGCGGCACATGATCCTAAGTCATGCTCGTCTGCCAATTCCGACACTTCCCCGGCGTTCGGCTTGCGGATCAACCTGCGGCGCTCGCCGCCCGGCCTGTCCAAGCAAGCCCAAACTCAGCCTGCGGCGCTCTTCGCCCGGTCTGTCCCAGAGGCGGGCAGGCCGCCGTGCGACGGGCGGCCTGCCCGCCTACATGCCGCTAAGCTTGCCTTAGCCATTCCCAGATCCAGCGGACGACGACCAGTACCAGCGTGAGCACCGCTATTACCAGCGCCAGATAGGCAGCGATTGACGATGCGTCCGAGCCTTCTGGACCCTCCGGACCCCGCTCTCCCACGGTTCCGCGTTGCCCATCCCGGCCATCGAGACCGTTGAGTCCGGCAGCGCCTGGCTGCCCCGCCGGGCCTGCCACTCCGGCCGGGCCCCGCTCTCCCTGAGCGCCCGTAGCTCCTCTCGGTCCGGGAGCGCCGTCTTCCCCCCGGTCGCCCGGATCGCCCTTCTCGCCCGGACCGCCTTTCTCACCTTGTTCGCCTTTCTCACCTTGTTCGCCCTGGTCGCCTTGTTCGCCTCGTTGGATTATCGGCGGCGGTACCGTATTCGTCGGCTGGGATGTAGGCGTAGGCGTGTTGGTCAACGGGACCAACGGCGCAGTTAAATTCAATATGTGGGCGCCACCATCTTCCCACAGGAGGGTCTGCGTAGCGGCCCGTCCGTTAACGGTAAAGCTGATAGTCTTGCCAGAGTGATTGCCCAAGATGTCCAATTTATAATCTTTGGGATCATTCGTGTTGACTGTGGCGCTGGCCACTTCATTGCCGTCGATCAGGGCCTTGACTATCGCACCATTGGGAGCGGATCTGCCGCCGATAGAGGCATCTCCGAAAACCTTATGTGGCGGCGACTGTTGCGCCAACGCCACCCCAGGCACTGCAATCGCCAGCGCCATTACCGCCAATAAGACCGTCACCGTTATTCTGGTCATAGAACACTTTCCTCTGCCCACAGCTTTGCTCGCCGATCCCTGGCAAGGGTTACAAGTCTCTCTATATTCATTCTAATCGCGTCTTCCGCCTGCTCCAAGAGAATAAGGCGCGGCTATTGAGGAATCCGGCCGATAACCGGCCTATAATGGGGGTGGTAGTCCTATGCTTATCAGTTACCAAGGAGTGAGGCCAAGTGGCGGACGGAACGGGAGTCGAAGACTACATCGCCGGTCTTGCAGAAGCGCGAAAGGAGCCGATTGCCTCGCTGCGGCGGCTGATTCTGGCCCATCTACCCGACGGATACGCCGAGGAGATGGGGTTCGGGATGATTAACTACGTCATCCCGCTGCAAGACTACCCCAAGACCTATAACGGCCACCCCTTGATGTACGCGGCGTTGGCGTCCCAGAAAAACTACATGTCACTGTACTTGATGAACGTCTACGGTGACGCCGAAACCCAGCAGTGGTTCACCGAAGGGTTCGCGGCCAGCGGCAAGCGGCTGAACATGGGCAAATCGTGCGTCCGGTTCAAGAAGCTCGACGACCTGCCCCTCGACCTGATCGGCAAGACGATAGCCCGGACGACGCCCGCCGAGTGGATCTCCAAGTACGAGGAGTCGAGGGCGAGCCGTCCGGCCGCGCGACGCCGCAAGCAGGCAGGCTAGCGGAACCAGCCCATACCCCGGTAGTAGCCTCGCAGGAAGGCCACCTGCCCGCCATGCACGATATTGTCCCAGACCAGGATCCCCAGCGCCTCGGCCACCGACTGCGTGCCCGGCGGGTTGGGCGTGGCGATCTGCCGCTCCAGGTCCGACGCTCCCAAGCCTTGGATGTATTCGGACGCCGCGCCGTTGACGGCGGCGTAGTAGCCCATGAGCACGTCCTGGGGCGGGGCCTGCCATGCACCGACCTGGTCGGAGGTCCAGCCTATCCCGAATTCGTCGGGGTCGGCCGCCATTCCGAACCGCCCGGACCACCCGCCGTCGGTCCACAGTTGAGGCTCATCCTTCAGCCGCGAGTGGATGAACCGGTCGACCACCCGGCTCATATGCCAGATAAGCCAGCTCATGGAGTTGGACTGGTCGTTGGGGCGCAGGGAGAGCGCGGCGTCGTCTAGCCCGTCCACCGCTCCGATGACCATGTCCCAGTTTCTTTGCAGGGCAGAAAGGGTCGTCGTGGTGTCCGGCATAATTCTTCTCCTTAGCCAAGATCTCGATAGCGACGATCTCGATGAAAACGTTGGGGAATACAGCAGCCTCTCCGGGTGGGGAGAGGCTGTGCTCTGGCGGAAAAATCTGGTGACCCGCCTCGGGGTCGAACCGAGAACCTACGGATTAAGAGTCCGTTGCTCTGCCAGTTGAGCTAGCGGGCCGCAACCGGCCACCGTGTGTGCCGGTATTCATTGAATCTATCAACTTTAATGGACAACTGTCAAACTATGTCCCGGTCTCAAGCCGCTGGATCAGGTATGGCGGGAGCCCGGCGGCGCGCATCTTGCGCTGAGTGGCGGCCATGTCGTAGTGGACGCGCCGATGTTCAATGGTCATAGCGTCGCTGTCGAGCACGGCGTAGCTCGGCCGCGGGTCGCGGTCGCGGGGCTGCCCGACGCTTCCGGGGTTGATTATCCAGCGCTCTTCGCCCAACGGCAGGGGCTGCCGCTCCGGGAACTCCGTGAAGACCGGCGCGCCGCCGTTCTCCCGGCAAACGAACGAGTAGTGGGAATGGCCCACCAAACAATACGGCGTGGTCAGCCGGACCAGGGTGGCGATGGCCGACTCGGGGTCCAGCAGGTACTCCACCACCGGGTCCCGCAGCGTGCCATGCACCAGGGTAAAGCCCTGCTCGACTATGACCGTGGGCAGCCCGGCGAGGAAGTCCGTCTCGTCGGCGGTCAACCGGTCGGCGGTCCAGAGGATGGCCGAGCGGGCCGCGCCGTTGAACTCGTCCGGGTCGACTCTTCCGACGGCGGCGAAGTCGTGGTTGCCGGCCACCGCCACCAACTCGAACTCCCGGAGCCGGGCCAGAGTTGCGTTAGGGTCGGGGCCGTAGCCAACGCTGTCGCCCAAGCACCAGACGACGTCGAACCCGCCCCGGTCCAATGCGTCGTCGATCACCGCCTCCAGGGCTTCCAGGTTCGAGTGAATGTCGGAGAGAACGAGCGCCCGCAACGGTGCTCCTGGCCGGCAAGAAAGTAGTGTCCTACCGTAGTATCATAGCAGCCACCAAATACGGGCAACCAGAGGCAGACAACAAAGACGGCGGAGGGCTTTTATGACCGGCTCCAAGCCAAGAGTGCACGTTATCGGCACCGGAGGCAGCATCGCGGGCATCGGACCCGACCGGATGGACTTCATGCTCTACTCGGAAATCGGCGACCACCTGACCATCCAACAGTCGTTGGACCGAGTGCCGGAAATCAACGGCATCGCCAACGTCGCCTGCGAGGACCTGGTCAGCGTGGGCAGCACCGCCATCGGCCCTTCCGACTGGCTTGCCCTGACCAAGCGCATCAACGGGCTGCTTGGCGACGACGATGGACTGACCGGGGTCGCCGTCACCCACGGCACCGCCACGCTGGAGGAGACTTCGTATTTCCTGCACCTGACGGTCAAGTCGGACAAGCCGGTGGTGGTCACCGGGGCCATGCGCCCGCCCACCGCCATCAGCACCGACGCCGACCTGAACCTGCTGGACGCGGTGCGGATCGCGGCCACTCCCCACGCGGGCGGCATGGGCGTGTTGACGGTGTTGAACAACGAGATACACTCCGCCCGCGACGTGAGCAAGGCCAACACGTTCCGGGTGGAAACCTTCCGGCCCAACGAGCTTGGTTTTCTGGGATATTCCGACTCCGACGGGCAGGTGGTGTTCTACCGGGCGCCGCTCCGTCGGCACACTACGGCCACGCCCTTCGACGTCGGCCAGCGGAGCAGTCTGCCCCGGGTGGAGATAATCTATTCGTATGCCGGGGCCGACGGCAGCATCATCGACGCGGTGCGTCCCTCCCGGCCCGACGGCCTCGTGGTGGTCGGGTTCGGCGGCGGCACTTTCCCGCCCGCCTTCTTGAGCGCGGCGGCGGAGGCGGTGAACGACGGTATCCCTGTAGTGTTGTCCTCCCGCTCCACGGCGGGCCGGGTCGTCAGCACACCCCGGAAAGCGGAGCAGGGGTTTCTCGTGTGCGACAACCTGCTCCCCCAAAAGGCGAGGATCCTGCTGATGCTGGCCCTCACCGTAAGCGACGACCGGGAGTGGCTGCAACAGGCTTTCTACGAATTCTAAACCGCTCCCGCGCTCCGGGAGTGAGGGTTAGGCGAGGGCAAGTGGCTGAAATAACACATCCTGACGCTTCGGCGGTCCCCGGGGACCCGCGCCGCACCAAAGACCCGGTGATGGCCACCACGGTGATCGGCGCTCACACGCTGGAGCACATGTATGGCCGCGCCTTCCTGGTGCTGATCACCGCCATTTACGTCGCCTTGGGGTTGAATCCGATTCAGGCCGGACTGTTGGACGCCGTGCGCCAGCTTTCCGGCGGCATCACCAGCATGAGCGGCGGGTTCTTCGTCGACGTATTCCAGCACCGGCGCGCCCACGTGCTGACCATCAGCATGACCCTCATCGCCGTCGGCTATTTCCTGGTGTCGGTCGCGCCGTCGTATGGGCTGATCCTGGCCTCACTGGCGGTGGCCTCCGCAGGCACGGCCCTGTGGCACCCGCCGGCACTAGGGCTGTTGGCGCAGCGGTTCCCGGCGCGGCGGGGCCTGTTCATCTCCATGCACCGCTCCACCGGCAATATCGGCGACTGGATTGGCCCGCTGATCGTCGGCGGGCTGCTCGGCGTGGTGGGCTGGCGATGGATCGTGGGCGGCGGCACGCCGATACTGCTGGTCTTGGCGGTGGCGATATTCCTGCTGTTGCGGGGCGTCGGCGGGCCGCGGCCGGAGGGCATCGACTACGGGGCAAAAATACGGACTCAACTGGCGAGCATGGTAGAGTCGTTCCGGGGCACCGGAATGTGGAGTATCTTCAGCGTATCGGCGCTGCGCGGGATGGGCGACCGGTCGCTGCTGTGGGTGATCCCGCTGTACCTCGCCGAAGACCTGGGCATGACCAACTTCTGGGTGGGCTTCCATGTGGCCCTGCTGGCCGCCCCGGGCATCGTCGCGGGGCCGCTGTTCGGCGCTCTGTCCGACCGCATCGGGCGGAAGTCGATCATCGTGGGGATCATGGCGACCGCCGTGGTGCTGCCCCTCGGGATGGCGTTGGGCGGCGGCGGGCTGCTGATGTCGCTCTCCGTGCTGGCCTTCGGGCTGTTCCTGTTCTCGGTGAACTCCCTGACCCAGGCCGCCGCCATCGACGTGGCCGATGGCAAGGGACTGGAGGGCACGTTCATCGGGCTGATGTGGGGGAGCAACGCCTTCTTCGGCGCGCTGGCGTCGGTGGCGGCGGGCATTCTGGTAGAGTACGCCGGCTGGCACTCGGCCTTCTACTTCGCATCTACGCTGTTCTTCGTTGGCCTGGGGGCCTCGCTGCTGATGCCGTCGGGAAGCAAGGTTAGGGCGGCAGCGTAAATAGATTTTTTTCCGTATTGGGGGGTGCACAGAAATCTGATGAGGCGAGATTCGGTATCGCATTTCCTAGACCGGCTGTTTGAAATAATCGAGAGGGCTGGTATTCTTTTTGCACTGGGGATAGTTGCTTATATCGCAGTTCAACTGGTCTTTGTTGGGGATGAACCACTGGAGTCCCGCTCCGGAAAAGTATTGATACTGGTCAACGACAATTGGAAAGCCGGGTTGGTGGTCATGCTTCCCGTCCTTTACCGACCGCTGATTGGTTTGATCAGGCGCGCCAGAAGAATCACGACTCCGCTTGGGTCATACGAGGGCGACCCTGAAGAAATTCAATTATGAGAAGAAAATCACTCAAGCCGAACAAGGCACTGCTGTTCACCTTTGAACCCCACGCATCTGACCCGTGGGTTATATTCCAAGTCAGATCGGACAGTCCGGTTACAACCTACTTGGTGGACGACATGGGGATGGAAGACTTTCGGGAAGGCAAGGCCCCGGAGTCATATGCGGGATACAGAGATCGCCGATTTCACCAAGCGGACTTGCCTCTTCCCAACTACGACAGGTTCCACCTTATTGTCTCCAACAAGTTGGACCAAGCGGCCAAAATCGAGTACGACCTCAAATATCGTTAGCCTCCACTGCCGCGCGATACTGCTCCGGGGTGTTCAGGTCCAGCAGGATTTCCGGCTCGGCCAGCGGGACGCGGTTGACCGTGTCTGCGTGGCGGCGAACGACGGCCTTGATGCCCTGACTTTCTTCGTCAATGGCGCGGAGCTCGGGTATCAGCGAGGCCGAAAGAACTATCGGGTGGCCGCCCTTGCCCTGGTATTCAGGTACGGTTATGGCGAAGTCGTGGGAGCGGTGGGTTTCCAGCACCCGGCGCACCGTTTCCGGCGTCCGGGGTTGGTCCACGTTCAGCAGCAGCACGTCGCTGACCGGCGAGCGGTCGAGGACGGCGATTCCTGCGCGGATCGAAGTGGTCTTCCCTTGCAGATAGAGCGGGTTTATCACCCGGCTAACATTGTCGCAGTCTACCAGGAGCGGGCGCAATTCCTCGGCCCGGTGTCCCAAAACGACCACCACCTGATCGACCCCGGCGGCGAGAAGGGAGTCGACCTGATAACTCACCAGGGGCGACCCGCGCCAAGGCAACAGCGCCTTGAGTTCGCCCATGCGGCGGGACTCGCCAGCCGCCAGCAATATCGCGCAGACGCCGGGTATGCTGCTTTCTTGGTTCACGTCGAGCGCGGCGTTGGACAGCTCTATGCCGTTGCTAGACTTCCACGGCCCGCTCGACGATGTCGGCGGCCCGGTCGACGTACCAGTCGCCCATCTGCATCGAGCCACCGCCGCCCCCGCGCCGGACCATGATGACCTCCGACATGATGCTGACGGCCAGTTCCTCGGGCGTCAGGGCGCCGATGTTGAGGCCGACCGGAGCGTACACCTCTTTGATCCGATCCTTGGCCACCCCCTGCTCCATCAGCCGCCGGTAGATCATGAGGGTCTTGCGGCGGCTGCCCAGCAGACCGATGTAGCGGGCGCGGGTGGTGAGCGCCGACTCCAGGGCCATGTCGTCGAAACGGTGCCCGCGGGTCCCTACCACCAGAAAGCTGTTGACGTTGATGGTGAGGTGACTGGCCCACTCGTCGTATGGGGCCACGACCGTCTGCTCGGCGTAGGGGAAGCGCTCTTCGTTGGAGAACTCCGGCCGGTCGTCCACCACGAACACGCGGTAGCCCAAGAAGTGGGCCAGGTCGGCGGTTGCCTTGCCCACGTGGCCGCCCCCGATCATCACCAGCGTCGGCGGCGTGGTGAACCCCTCGACGAAAATCTCCGTGCCGTCCCCGGTGGAGAGCGACTCGGAATTGCCGACCTCCGCCACGCGATGGGCGGCTTCCAAGGCCACGGCGTCCAGCTCGGCCGTGCCCAAGGAACCGGAGACCATGCCGCCGGTCCGCAACAACAGCTTGACCCCCAGGTTGCCGGAGGGGCTGTTGACCACCGTGGCCAGACTTACCGGTTCGCCCCCTTCGTAGGCGTCGACAATGTCGTTGCCGAAGGGCAGAAACTCGCCGTCGTCCCGCAGCGGTTCCAAGTAAAAGTACATCGTGCCGCCGCAGACCAGCCCGTCGCGGGCGGCGATGTCCTCGTTCAGGTAGTAGTCCTTGAACTCCGGGCCGCCGTTCCGCCGCAGTATCTCCTTGGCGGCGAACCAGATGTCGCCCTCGACGCAGCCGCCGCCCAGCGTCCCGAGGCCGCTGCCGTCCTCCCGGACCAGCAGCATCGCGCCCGCTTTCTGCGGCGTCGAGCCCTTGGTGCGGACCACCGTGGCAAGTACACAGGGCTTGCCATCCTTCAAGGCATCGACGGCCCCCTGTATAACCTCTTTCATACTTCCCTTCGCCTCTAACTTATAAATAGCTACGGCCATAGTTTACCAAATAACGGCTCCGGCCGCCGGGCAAAATGTCTGAATCAGGATTCGCAAGATTTCAGGATGGTTATAGCTATCTTGCCAATCCCGAAATCCGCAATTCGGCGTGATTCGGACAATGGGCCGGAATGCGCGCATTTTCGTATGTCAAGACTGTAATCGGATGGCCCAATCCGGTAAAATGGTTATGTTGTATGTCCATCGTAGCTATCACCTCCTCCAGCGCCGGAAACGCCCGCCGTTACGTCGAAGTCATGGAGTCCGCAGGAGCGGAGGCGCGGGTGCTCCTGCCCGAGGCCCACGAGCATCGTCCGACTCCGGACCTGATGCGGGACGTGGGCGGGCTGTTGCTCTGCGGAGGGCCTGACGTCGACCCGGCCCGCTACGGCCAGCAACCGGATCCCAACGCCGGGCTGCAACTGATGCCCGCCCTCGACGAGTTGGAACTGCGGGTCCTGGATTATGCGTTGGTACGCGACATGCCGGTGCTGGCGATTTGCCGGGGGATGCAGTTGCTCAATGTGGCCTTCGGCGGCGGGCTGGTCCAGGACCTGCCCGGCCACCGCGGCGAGCAGACCGAAGGCCGCTACGAGTCGGGCTACCACCAGATTTTCGTCGCGCCAGGGGCCAAGGCCGCGGCGGTTATCGGCATGGCCGGTATCTTCCGTGTCAACAGCCGCCATCATCAGGGACTAACCGAGGCGCAGCGCGCGCCTCGTCTTATGACGACAGCCTACAGTGTGGAAGACGGGTTGGTGGAGGGACTGGAAAGCCCTGAGCATAGCTGGGTAATCGGGCTGCAATGCCATCCGGAACGGCTGGAGGAAGTGCCCCGGCTCTTCTCCAACCTTTTCGCCGGCCTGCACGAACGGGCGGAGCGATTCGCCGCCTCCCCACCCGAAAGGAGCGTTAGCCAATGGTAACTACCGCGCCGGTACCCTCACAAGACCAGCCGGTCCGCATCGAAGAAGAGATGCGGACGTCGTACCTCACCTACGCCATGAGCGTGATCGTGGCGCGGGCGCTGCCCGATGTCCGTGACGGCCTCAAGCCGGTGCAGCGGCGCATTCTCTACGCCATGCACGACATGGGAATTCGCCCCAACTCGCAATTCCGCAAGAGCGCCCGTATCGCCGGTGAGGTGCTGGGCAAGTTCCATCCTCACGGGGAAGGGTCGGTCTACGACGCCCTCGTCCGGTTGGCCCAAGACTTCTCGATGCGCACGCCGCTCATCGCCGGGCAGGGCAACTTCGGCAGCGTCGACGGCGACCCGCCGGCGGCCATGCGGTACACCGAAGCGCGGCTGGCGGCCATCACCGAGGAACTGCTGTCCGACATCGACCAGAACACCGTCGATTTCGTCCCCAACTTCGACGATTCGCTGACCGAGCCGTCCGTCCTGCCCGCTCGGCTGCCCAACATGTTGCTCAACGGGGCGACCGGCATCGCCGTCGGCATGGCCACCAACATCCCGCCCCACAACCTTGGCGAGATTTGCGACGCCATCGTCTATTTGATCGACCACCCGGAGGCCACCACCGAGCGGCTGATGCGCCTCGTGCAAGGCCCCGATTTCCCCACCGGCGCCATCATGCGCGGCAAGAAGGGCATCGTGGACACCTTCACCACCGGCCGGGGCCGCATGATCATGGAGGCCAAGACGGAGTTCGAGGAAGTCCGCAATGGCCGGGAGCAGATCATCGTCACCGAGCTGCCCTACCAGATAAACAAGGCCACGCTGGTCGAACGCATCGCGCATATGACCCGCGACAAGAAGCTGGATGGCATCTCCGACATCCGCGACGAGTCGGACCGGCGCGGTATGCGCATCGTCATCGAGCTGCGGCGCGACGCCCAGCCCCGCGTGGTCTTGAACAACCTCATGCGCCACACAGCCATGCGGTCGTCGTTCAATTCCATCATGCTCGCCCTGGTCGACGGCCAGCCCCAAGTGTTGCCGTTGCGCCGCTGTCTGGAGCACTTCATCCAGCACCGCGAGGAAGTAATCCGCCGCCGGACCGAGTACCAGTTGGAACGGGCCCGCGCCCGCGACCACGTGGTGCAGGGGCTGTTGCTGGCCTTGGACCGGATGGACGAGGTTATCGCCATCATCCGCGGCTCGGCCGACGTCGAGACCGCCCGCAACAACCTCATGGAGCAGCTATCGCTGAGCGAGATCCAGTCCCAGGCCATCCTGGATATGCAACTGCGCCGCCTGGCTGCCCTGGAACGGGAGCGGCTGCAAAAAGAGCACGACGAGCTGCTGGCGAAGATCGCCGAGCTGGAAGCATTGCTGGCCGACCCTGCCAAGATCCGGGCCGAAATCAAGAACGAGACCCGGCAACTCAAAAAGTCCTTCAACACCCCCAGGCGCACCGTCATCTACGAAGAGGAAATCGGCGAAGAGACCCCGGAGTCTCTTATCCCGCTGGAAAACGCCACCGTCACACTGACCCAGCGCGGTTATGTCAAGCGGGTGCCCTCGAACACCTACCGCACCCAGCTTCGCGGGGGCAAGGGCGTACGCGGCATGACCACCCGAGAAGATGACGCGATAATCGAACTGCTGGAGGTCAACACCCACAGCACGCTGTTCTTCTTCACCAACCGGGGGCGAGTCTACCCACTGAAGGTGCATCAGATGCCCGGCGACACTTCCCGGACTTCCCGCGGTACCCTATCTTCCAACCTGCTGCCTCTGGACCGCGGCGAGCAGGTACAGGCGGTGCTACCCATAGAGAACCCAAAGGACGACAACTCTTTGTTGTTGGCCACCCGGAAGGGTGAAATCAAAGCGCTCAAGACCGGCGAGTTGAGCAACATTCGCGCCGCCGGACTGATCGTAATGGACTTGGAGCAGGGGGACGAGCTGGTCTCGGTGGCCCAAGTCGGCGAATCCAGAGACGTGATGATGGTAACCGAGCAGGGCCAGGCGGCCAAATTCGCCATTTCGGAGTTGACGCCCCGCTCCCGCACCGCCGGGGGAGTCAAGGGCATCAAGTTGGTCGACGACGACCAGGTGGTCTCGATGGCGGTGGTGGTGCCGAACAGCTACTTGCTGATCGTCAGTCAAGGCGGGACCCAGGGCGGATTCGGCAAACTTACACCGACGTCCAACTATCGGCGCACCTCCAACAACGTGCAGGGAGTGAAAACTTTCCGCACCGGAGAGGATGCCGGAAACGTGGCGGCGGCGCGGGTGGTGACCGAAACGCCGGGCCAGGAGATCAGGATCATCTCCGCCAAAGCCCAGGTGGTCAGCATCACGCTGGACCAAGTGCGGATTTCAGGCCGGAACACCAGGGGTGTCATTGTGTGGCGGCCGAAGGACGACGACGATTACGTCGCCGCCATCGCCGTCATCCGGGAACCGGCAGCCACCGGCGAAGAGTCGGAGACCGCCAACGGGCATCGTCGGTCAACGGGAAATCCAGCGCCAACGGCTCCAACGGCCAACTCCCGTTGGAACCAGCTCCATCCGACTAGCCCCATTATCACGAACGGCGATAGGCTTTTAGGTTGAAGATTCCGGCATTGGCGTATAAAATGGTCGCATAATAATGGTCAAGTCGGACTATTACCGAAATCGGGGGCAAAACGGATGAAACTCGTATTCCTGCACGGCGCGGGGTGTTCGAGCCTGTCGTTCTACTACCAGCTCAGACACTTCCGAAACTCCAAGGCCATCGATCTGCCGGGACACCCGGACGGCACGGTCTGCTCCGATGTCGATAGCTACTTGGAATGGGTCCGCGGCTTCATTACCGCCCGAAGGTACAAGAACGTCGTCCTTTGCGGACACTCCATGGGCGGAGCCATCGCTCTGCAATACGCCCTGAATTATCCGGACGAACTTCGGGGCATCATCCTGCTGGGCACCGGCGCACGGCTCCGGGTCCATCCCCACTACCTGGACCGCGCGAGGAACCCCGGCGAGAACAACGCCGACTGGCTGGCCGGGCATCTCAAGTATTACAAGCGGGTGCAGCCGGACATTTACCAGGTGGTGGAGCAGCGGGCCGGTCAGATCGGTCCGATGGTGGAGCTAAACGACCTTATGGCGTGTGACCGGTTCGACGTTATGGAGCAAGTCCAAGACATCACGCTGCCGGCGCAGGTCATCTGCGGCTCCGAAGATGCGATGACCCCGGTGAAGTACGCCGACTATCTGGCGGAGAATATCGACGGGGCCCGCAAGGCGATCATTCCCGACGGGACCCATTTCGTCCAGATGGAGAAGTACCAGCAGGTGAACGAGGTTATCGAGGGTTTCCTCGCTTCACTGAAGTAGGATCCATTGGCCGCGCCGGGTTTGGCGCGGCCGCCGGGCGCTAAGTCCGGGAAGGGTGATACCATCGGCTTCGGTAGAACATGAGAGGTCCGTCGGACTCGTTCCGGCGGATCTCGTTTACTTCGCCCAAGTAGATCGTGTGATCCCCATAGACATGGGAACCGATCACGTCACAATCGAAGAACACCGAAGAGTCGTCTAGGACGGGGATACCCAACTGGGAGGTCGAGAAGCTGTAATCGACTCCCCCGGTGCGGTCTTGGGGCTTCTTGGCGAAATAGCCCCCCAACTCCTCTTGGTTCTCGCTCAAGAAATTCACGCCGAATTTGCGGCGGCTCTCCACGTACCCGTAGGTGTGGGTGCCGTGGGCGATGGACACCAGAATAATGGGCGGATCAAGACAGACCGAGGTGAAGGCGTTGGCCGTCATCGTGTGGGGCTCACCCTCGTCGTCCAACGTTGTAATCACGGTAACGCCCGTGGCGAATTCGGATAGCGCCGACCTGAACTCATCTTTGGTGAACAAGGTCATATGTACCCCAGCAGCGGCCCTCACCGGAGTCTTTCATCTCTGAACCTACGGACTTCCCGAATAATGAGGGCTGTCTAATATTGGCCGTATTATATACGCTAACCTGCCGCCCTGCCACCGGACGCCCAGCCTATCCAGAACCCGGCAAAAAGTAGCATCCGCATCCACCGGGAGGGAGTCAATCGTCCCCCTTCCCTGCGGGGGAGGCCAGATTGCATCGAGGCTATCGACGCAGTCGTAGGTTGGGGTGACGGGCGGCTCACGCACTTGTCAGCCGGGTTGACAATACATGCATACGCCCGGACAATTGTTTCCGGTTTCCACTATCCGAGACTGCATATCCGCTTGCTTTGCGAAGGAGCTAATCGATGACAACCGGCCAGGCAACATGGACCCAAGAAACTCACCAGGTGGCGGGCGCGGAACTACAGGTGCTGAAGGGCGGAAGCGGCGAGCCGCTGTTGGTGTTGCACGACGAGATGGGGCAGCCCGGCTGGCTGCGATTCCACGAGGAACTGGCCCAGAGCTACACCGTCTACGCCCCCTCGCATCCCGGTTTCGGCGTGACCGCCCGGATTGATTGGATTAGGAACATGCGCGACATGGCCGGGTGGTATCTGCGGGCGCTGGAGGAGTTGGGCCTGGCCGGAGTGAACGTCATTGGGTCTTCGCTGGGAGGCTGGCTGGCGGCGGAGATGGCGGCCCAATGTCCGCAAAATTTCAAGAAGCTGGCCCTCGCCGCGCCGGCCGGGATACTCCCCCCCACCGGGGAGATCCTGGACATGTTCCTGGTAGTCTCGAAAGAGTTTATCACCGTCGGGTTCGCCGACCCGGACAACAACGCCGAGTTCCAGACGGTCTGCCCCGACGAGCCCTCCCCGGAGCAGGTGGAATTGTGGGAGACGGCGCGAGAAGAAGCCTGCCGCCTCTCTTGGCGTCCCTATATGTACGACCCCGGCCTACCCCCGCGCTTGGCGCTGGCGAAGAGCCTCGAAGCTCTCATTATCTGGGGTCGCCAGGATGAGGTAGTGCCCTCCAGCGCCGGGGAAGCCTACACTCGTGCCATAGCCAACTCGCGGCTGGCGTTCATCGAGGACTGCGGCCACCGTCCCGAGGTGGAACAGACGGCGGAGTTCGTCGGCCTGATCAAAGACTTCTTCGGCTAGACGCCGGAGAACTGCGGCATCACCTTCGCCGCGAAGGTCTGCATGGCGCTCCGCAGGGCCGGAACATCCGCCGAGCGGAAGTTGCAGACAACCGTTTTGACGCCCAGCCCGGAGTAAGAGTCCAGATCGGCGGCTACCTGGGCTGGGTTGCCGTGCCCTAAGCGCCTTTCCCCATTCCTGCCAACCGACGTTGGCCCTTCACCAAAGTCGACGATCTGATGAATCGTAACCTCCGGCGGTGACTCCCGGTCCGCAGCCGACGACAATTCGGCAAGTTTGCCGATTCTCTCGCGCAGAGACTCCAGCGCCATATAGGTCGGGTGCCACGCTTCCCCAAAGCGCACCGCCCGCCGGAGCGCGGCGTCGCTGCGTCCGCCCACCCAAATCGGCGGATGGGGTCGCTGTGCCGGTTTGGGCCCGAACCGGACACCTGAGAAGTTGAAAAAGCTGCCCTCGAAATTCGACGGGTCGTTGGTCCAAAGCTCGATCATCACCGACAGGTACTCGCCGGTGCGGCTCCCCCGCTGTGACTCCGGCACTCCCAACGCCTCGAACTCGTCCGGCGCCCCACCCGCGCCGACGCCCAGCACCACCCGGCCGCCGGAGAGATTGTCCAACGTCGCGATGATCTTGGCGGCTACCAGAGGGTTGCGGTAGGGTACTACCATAACCGTCGTTCCCAACTTGACCCGGCGGGTAAGGGCGGAGACATGGGACAGGACGACAAAAGCGTCCAGGAAGACGGGCCCGATGCTGGGTTGCAGGTGCGCCGGGGTGACTATGTGGTCGCTGGCCCAGACCGAGTCGAACCCCATCGTCTCCGCATCCTCGGCCACCGCCCGCAGGTCGTCCAAGTCCACGGGCTTGCCGTAGTGGGGCAGGCAAACGCCGAACTTCACGGGGCCACCCCCTGCGCTCTCGCCCCGATGAGAAGAAAAGACCCGTCTACCAAGCCTGCCGCAGCACGGCCATAATGGGCCCGGCGTCGGACACCGGCCTGGGATTGGTGGCCAAGGCCCGGTCGTGGAGGGTAGCCGAAGCGATCAACTCCAACCCCTCCTCCGGCACCCCGACGTCCCGGAGC
The DNA here is from genome assembly GCA_965197575.1 of Dehalococcoidia bacterium. Taxonomy (GTDB): domain Bacteria; phylum Chloroflexota; class Dehalococcoidia; order Lucifugimonadales; family UBA3495; genus VXOI01. The sequence goes on along the minus strand of OZ240214.1, from coordinate 990,299 downwards.
CGCTCCGGCAGCCCCAACGAACGCCTCAATTCCTCCACCCCGTCGGCAGCGGCTGCGGCGGCCTCGTCATCGCTCATTGCCGCGGTGTCAATGCCCATTGCTTCCGCGATCAGCGCCAGCCGGTCAGCGCAGGCCCCGGCGTTGTAGCGCATGGTGTGAGGCAGGAGGATGGCGTTCGCCTCGCAGACCATCTCGTGGGCCACGCTGGTGAAGTTGTACTGAAGGTCGGTTGACATCTTTAATCGCTCGGCCTGTACCCTGGATATGGCTGACAACCGCGCCTTGAAGGATTCCCCGATTCGGTTATCATTTACTCGAGACCGGATTTGGGTTTTCAGTAGAGTCTAAGCATGTCGTCTGAAAGCGTCAATTACCAATCGGTGTTGACCCCCGGCCATGTGAGTGCAAGTTATGGGCAGGCCGCTTCCGCTCATAATAAGTCCCTGTCGATTCATCGCTGGTCCAACTGGATAGCAGGGTTTTCGGGAGAATTCGCGCATAACGCAATCACGCAGAATCTGCCGTTTCCTCAAAAGAATAGCTTGGTAATGGACCCCTTTGCCGGGGTAGGCACAACCTTGGTCGAGGCGAATAGACTAGGCATGAACAGTGTCGGATTCGAGTTAAACCCGTTTGCTTCGCTAGTCTGCAAGGTGAAACTCAATTCGAAGAGTGTTTCTCTGGATGAATTCATCGAGAGCATCGAGGATTACGAGGTCTTCATCGAGAACGCCGGCCGGCGTTCAACCTCCATTGATGACGACGGGAGTCATAATGCCGCCGCCGAGCCTCGGAGTTTGCCGCCGCCGGGGTTCAAAAGCCGAATTCCCTTCTTCTCGCCTGCCGTCGAGAGGAAGGTCCTCTTTACCATCGACTACTTGAGCGAGCTGACCCCTCCCATCAGCGAACTCTTCAAGGTTGCTCTTTCCTCCGTGATAGTCGAATTCTCCAATTACTCGTATGAGCCGTCGCTAGGCTCACGGCCAGCGGCGGGCAAGAAATTGATAGTCGATGCGGAGGTTGGGAAGGTCCTTGCCGCCAGATTAAGGCAAATGACGGACGACATCGCCGAATTCCAGTTGGAGGCCGCCAGCAGACGTAACAGCCCGCTCTGGCAAGTCCATGAAACTTCCTTCTTCGACTCCGAAGGGCTCATCGAACCGGGCTCGGTCGATCTGGTTGTGACCTCCCCGCCATATATGAACAATTACCATTACGTTCGAAACAGCCGTCCGCAGCTTTTCTGGGCTGGCCTGGTTAGCTCTTCCGAAGACCTCAAGCGCCTGGAGAACAACAATTTCGGCAAGTACTGGCAGACGGTCAGAGCGAGCGCTCCCATTCCCCTAAAGCCGAAGTTACCGGGACTTGCTGACCAAATTGCCGAAATCCGCGAAGCCAATGGCTCACGAGGGGCCTACGGAGGCAACGGATGGGCCAACTACATCGCTACATACATGAACGACCTCGACCGCTTCTGTGAGCTCCTGGGTAAGTTTTTGCGCTTGGGTGGAACTGCGATTGTCGTCCTCGGCAACTCGATTGTTCAGGGGAAGGAAGTGAAGGTAGACCAATACTTGTGTGACCTTGCGGCTCTTCGAGGTCTCACAGTGCTGGGGGTCACCAGACTTAGAGACCGGGTCGGGTCCAGTATCGTCAACAGCGGAAGCAGGTTGCGCGCCAAAAGCAAGGCCCAATTGTATGACGCTGCGGTGACGTTGCGGCGTTTGGATTAGCCCCTCGGCGGGAACAAGCGAAGATATGTCTATCGCACACTCTTCGACCCTATAGTCACTTTCCAGCGTTGCCGATCAAAAGTTGGGACTCTCCCAAAATTCAGGAGAGCCCCACATTGTCCCTTGGATACCGGACCGGCGGCGAGTCTGCCGATGTTAAGCGTCGCCGCTCTTCTCCCAGAGCGCTTCCAGCACTGCGCCTGGGGACATGGGCAGTTGCTCCATGCGCACGCCTACGGCGTTGTAGACGGCGTTGGCTATGGCGGCCATGGGAGGGACTATCGGCACCTCGCCGACGCCGCGTACTCCGTAGGGATGGCCCGGATTCGCCACCTCTACGATCACGGTGTCGATCATCGGCAGGTCCAGGCTGATGGGCATCCGGTAGTCCAGGAAGGTCGGGTTCTGCATCCCGCCGTCGCCGCCGAAGACGTACTCTTCGTTCAGCGCCCAACCGATGCCTTGCACCACGCCGCCCTGAATCTGGCCCTCGACGTAGCTGGGATGCACGGCCTTGCCGGCGTCCTGCACCGCGGTAAAGCGCAGAATGTCGACCTTGCCCGTGTCCGGGTCGACCTCGACATCGACGACGTGAACGGCGAACGCTCCGCCGACTCCGGCCGGCGAGACGTTGCCCCGGCCAGTGATAGGACCGCCGGTGCCGTTCAGCCGGGCCGCCAGTTCCTTAAAGGTCAGCTTCAGTTCCGGGTCGGACTTGTGGGACATTACTCCTTTTTCGTATTCGACCAAATCGGGATCAACGTCCCAAATGCGCGCCGCCCGCTGGACCATCTGCTGTCGGATGTCGAGGGCCGCCTCGTAGGAAGCCCAGCCGGTCTTGAAGGCGACGCTGCTGCCGCCGGTCATGGAGGTGTAGCCCACTGAGTCGGTGTCGCCGACCAGCGGGCGCACGTCTTCGGCGGCGATGCCGAGCACTTCGGCCAACTGCATCGACAGCGCGGCGCGAGTCCCGCCGATGTCCGGCGAGCCCTCGATGAGACCCACGGTGCCGTCGGCGTTGACGCTGGCGGTGGCGCTGGCTGGGCCGGTGCCGTTGAACCAGAAACCGGCGGCCACGCCCCGGCCTTGATTAGGCCCGTCCAGCGGCGCGTTCCAGTGGGGATGGTCTTTGGCGGCTTGCAGGGTTTCCAGGTTGCCGATCTTGCCGAAGGTGGGGCCGGTGAGACGACGGGTGCCCTCTTTCGCGCCGTTCAGCAGGCGGAATTCTAAGGGGTCCATGCCAATCTTCTCGCAAATCTCGTCGATGACCGTCTCGATGGCGAAAGCCGCCGCCGGAGCGCCGGGAGCGCGGTAGGCCGCGGTCTTGGGCTTGTTGAGCACGACGTCGAAACCTTCCAGGCGTCCGTTGGCGATGTCGTAGGGGCCGGTCATGCACTGAACCCCCGGATTGATCGGCGAGCCGGGGTAAGCGCCCGCCTCGTAGGCCAGCGAGGCGTCGACGGCGGTGATACGCCCCTCGTTGGTCACGCCCAGCTTGCAGCGCATCCAACTGCCCGAGGTGGGGCCGGAGCCCTGGAACACCTCGGCCCGGTTCATGCTCAACTTCACCGGATGGCCGGACTTCTGCGACAGCAGGGCGGCCACGGGCTCCAGGTAGACCAGGGTCTTGCCGCCGAAACCTCCCCCGATCTCCATGGGAATGGCCTTGATCCTGGAGATGGGAATGCCCAGCACCAACGCCACCTGGTCGCGGACGTTGAAGTGCCCCTGGCTGCTCGACCAGATGGTCAGGCTGCCGTCCTCGCCCCAATCGGCGGTGGCGGTGTGGGGCTCGATGTAGCCTTGATGCACGGACTGGGTGCGGAACTCCCGTTCTATGACGATGTCCGCTTCCTTGAAGCCCTGCTCGATGTCGCCCATCTCAAAGAAGAAGTGGTTGGCGATGTTGGTGCTGGCGCTGACGTCGCTCTCTTCGCGCAGTCCGCCGGTGCGAACGTTGGCGTCGGCGGCGTTGAACAGCCGCTCGTGAAGCACCGGGGCGTCCGGCTTCATCGCTTCGAGGACGTCGGTGACTCCCGGCAGCACGTCGTAATCAACCTCGATGAGCTCCAACGCCTGCTCGGCGATATGCACGCTGGTGGCGGCAACGGCGGCGACCGCGTGGCCCCGGTAGAGGACCTTGTCATCGGCCAGGCAGTTGTTGCTGAGGAACTTGGGGTTGACCATCGCCCCCTCGCCCTGGTCCGACAGACGGCCGCGGGGCTGAGGCAAGTCGGCAGACGTGAGAACCGCCCGCACTCCGGGCAGCGCTTCGGCCTTGCTGGTGTCGATGGACTTGATCCGGGCGTGGGAGTGGGGGCTGCGCAGCACTTTGGCGAAGAGCAGCCCAGGCGGACTGATGTCGGCCCCATAGCGGGCCCGGCCGGTGACCTTTTCCGCGCCGTCGTGACGCACCGGCCTGCTGCCGACTACCTCGTATTCCTGGGTGGAGAGCACCATGTTGGGACCGGTCGAAATAGCCATGGACTAGCACCTCCCGTAGATGTTTAAGAGCGCTCGTGGTATGCCAGCATCCGCTCCACAAATTCGTGGACCACGGGCCGGTCGGATTCCAGTTCGAAGTCCTCCATGAAGTTGTGATAAGAATTCCAGTGAAACTTCTCGGCGGCCGAAAACCCATATCCGATGGACTGGTCGCCGAACTCGACGCCAAGCCGCTCGGCGGCGTTCTTCATAGCGCGATGGCTGTCACATTCCCAGCCCCGAGCCTGTGCCAAACCCATCACCACATGAGTCGCGGCTTGCCAAAGTATGTCCGACCCTTGCCGGTTATCCCCGGCGGCGAACTCAGCGCTCGACTTGTTCAAGAATACCCGTGCCGCTTGAATTCGTTCATCAATTGCCATCCATCCCCCAATAGGCATTACCATGTGTCGATGGGGTCATTATAACACCGGGCAACAGTTGCTCCGGCGGCTCCACTTGGAACAACACGACGGATCATCGGGCCGTCACACCTGGGCCAGCAAACGGGGATTCGATGTGTTTCTGCTTACCCTACACCCCCCGCTCCAACCGCTCTGCCTCTACCGCGAACCAGAGGGCCATGCCGCCGCTGCGGTCGTCGGGGCCGAAGATGGCGGGGCGGTCCAGGTAGTCGCGGACGTTGCCTTGGACTCCGGTGCTGGCGCAGGCGTCTACTACGTTGCCTAGATCGTCGATGCGCTCGGACACGCCCTGCCAGGCTAGGGCCACGGTGTCCCGGTAGTCGTCGGGCAGCCAGCCCCGGCGCAGCCCACGGGCCATGGCGTAGCCCATCATGCAGGTGGCGGTGAATTCGAGGTACGACCCTGGAAAGTCCAGCACTTGCGACAGCAGGCCCGATGGGTGTTGCAGCCGCCTCAGCGACTCCATCAACGCCCGGTACATGGCCAGCACGGCGGGCCGGTCGGGGTGGTTGTCCGGCAGGTAGGTCAGCGTTTCCGCCAGCCCCATCGCGGCGAAACCGTTGCCCCGGCCCCAATAATACTGGGCCGAACGGCAGTGCCAGAACAGTCCGTGGCTTTGCTGAATCCGCGAATTGATCAAGAACTTGGTCAGCAGGTCCAGGTAGCGGGCGTTCCCGGTCTGCTCGTAGGCGCGGCCCAGCACCGCGCCGTTCATAAACATGTCTTCAGTGCGGAAGTCGCGGTCCGACGGAGGGGGCGCCTGGCCCGGTTCGGGGTCCTGGTAGCGGTTGGCGGCGGCGACAATCAGGTTGGCGTACCTGCCGTCGCCGGTGGCCCGGGTGAGCTCGTCGCTCCAGACGACCGAAGCCAGAGCGGAGGGCGCCAAACCTTCGCCGAATCCAAGTACCGCCGCATCGGTGAAGTCCTGCAACAGCGCGGCGATTTGCGGCGCGGGGCTGCCGCGGCCGGGTTCCAGTTCGGCCAAGCGCAGACGGCCGCTGATGGGCACCCCCTGGGTGTAGACCACCGGGTCGAAGGTCTGGCCGTAGGCGCCGCCGAGGATACGGCCGGTCTCCATCCTGGGGCGGGCCCGGCGGGCGTCCAGCGCGCGCCGGGCATTGGAGGGCGACCAGACTCCCGCTTGGCGCACCATGCCGAACAGCCGGCTCAATTCCCGGGGCAGTTGCTCCTCGGAGCAAACGAGTTTCAATCCGGGGATGCTGCCCAGCCCGTCCGGGTGTCCGGTCCCCAGCGCGGCGAGCAGCCCGGTTCCGCGAACGTCGCGGGAGGCGACGGCGGGGGCCAGAGACCGGGCGGCCTCGTTGTGTTCCCACTGGACGGACCGGCCTTCTTGCAGTTCCAGCACCAGGTCGGGCGCTTGGAAGCAGACCCAACGCCAGAGATACCGCTTTTCGGGGTCGGTGTAGTCGAAGAAGAAATTGTCCTCGGGCGGGTAGCCGGTCGTCGGGTTCCCGCCCGCGCCGTTGCCCGGCCCGGCGTTGAGCCGCAGGCCGTCTGGATTGGCGCAGGGCACGGCGCTGAGGGCCAGCCGCAGAGCCAGGGCGTCGCCCCCGCCGGCGTACAGTTCCAGGGCGCGCAACGCCAGGTCCACGTCTTCCTTGTAGCCGGAAAGTCCGCCGATCAGCAGAATCCTGGCCCGCGAAGTGTCCGGCGTATAGGCGTTGCGGTCCAGTATCGCGTAGATCGAAGCCAGGGAGCGGGTTACTCCGCAGGCGGAGCGAAGCCAGAAATTGGGCCGGGCGCGGACCAGAGTGTCGATAGCGCCGCGTATGTCTTGCTCGGTAGACAAGGCCGGTCTACTTCTGGACGATGTCGACGTTTACCGTGCGGGTCGGGCTGACGGTGAAAGTCAGCGAAGCGGTTCCCCCGCCTTCCGTGCTGTTCAGGACTTCGATGTTGGCCGGGCCGTGCAGGTAGTTGATCTCGTCGCCTTCCACCCGGAAGGGGCGGTCGTGGCCGGGATAGAACACGTTGGACGACGCCACCATCTTTTCGACGCTGGCGTGGGCGTCTTCCACGTCCCAGAAAATGTTGTAGGGGATGCCCCGCGACACCGTGCCGCTCTCCGGAAGGGCGTCGCCAGCGATCAGCACGTTTTCGCCGTCGATGTCGGCCAGGATGCTCATGTGCCCCTTGGTATGCCCCGGAGTCTCCAGAACCGTCACGCCGTCGACGATGGTGTCGCCCTCGGACACCACCTCGACCTTCATATTGCGCATCATGTCGGCCATTCCGGCAGCGACCGCCAAGTCCCAGCGATTGGGGTTGCGGGCGTAGTCGATCTCCACCGGGTTCACCAGAACGCGGGCGTTGCGGAACAAGTCGGTGTTCTGGCAATGGTCCCAGTGCATGTGGGTGAGGATTACGATGTCGATGTCGTCGGTGGTGAGGTCCTTGCTCTGGAGCGCCCGGTACAGGAACGGGCGCCGGGAGGAAGGCCCGGTATCAATCAGAATGTTGTGGCTGCCCACCCGGAGCAGGGAGTTGGTGGAGTAACCAAAGGAACCTTGATCGGTATTGAGGGCGAACCCGTAGGTCAAAACGTCCAGCGTTGCCATGGAATGTAAGCTCCTGACTAACGGAAGTTGGGCATCACCTTCTCGGAGAACAGTTGGATGGAACTCGACACTTGGTCGAAATCGAGTCCGCCAGCGTCCAGGTAGCTGATGAAGTGGGTCACGTGGTTGGCCTCGAGCTCCTTGATTGCGGCAGTAACCTTCTCCGGGCTGCCGATGGCGGCCATGCCCTCTTTGCCGCGTTGGGCCACCAGGTCAGGTTCGATGAACGGGTCCCGAACGTAGTGCTCATAGCTCCGGACGCCCACCGCGCCGACAATGTCCGCCAAGGGCCGCCGGAGGAATTCGCCCATGTCACCGGCCCACTGAAGCCGGGGCGTCAGCAACTCGACGGCTTCTTCATCGGTCAGGGAAACGTAGACGTTACGCACGGCGGCAACCTCGATGTCGTCGGGCGCGACCCCATCTTCCAGCATCCGGCGGTGGTAGAGGCTGATCAGGTTCTGGTCGGAGTCGGGGGACGCCGGGAAGAAGCTGCTGCCCACCGTGAACAGGCCCCAGCGGTTCCGGACCGCAATCTCCACGGACTCCGGGCTGTGGGTAACGGCCATGAAAACGGGCGGGTGCGGCTCCTGAAGGGGCTTGGGTATGACCCGGACCTCCGGAAAGTTGTAGAATTCGCCGTCGTAGGAGAAGGTCTCTTCGGTCCACGCTTTGACGGCGATGTCCATTCCTTCTACGAAGCGGTCCCTGGACTCAGCGATGTCGACGCCGTAGATGTCGAACTCCCGCTTCTGGTAGCCTCGGCCCGCCCCGACGATGAGCCTCCCCTCACTGATGATGTCCAGGGTGGCCAGGTCTTGGGCCATACGCAGCGGGGCGTGCCAAGGCACGATGGTGCAGGCAACGCCCACCTTGACCCGCTTCGTCTTGGCGGCGATGGCGGCCAGCAGGCTATGGGGCGAGCTGATGATGCTGTGTTCGCTGAAGGCGTGCTCGGCAATCCAGACCGAGTCGAACCCCAACTCCTCAGCCAATACCGCACCCTTCAGGATGTCGCTGTAGACCTGGGTGTCGGTACGGCTGACCGGGTTGGGGTTCGCCTTGCGCTCGTCGGCGTATTGCTCATGGAGTTGGGGTCGCTGGCCGACAAAGAACGCTCCGAATTGCATTGATTAGCCCTCCTGCTCGATCTGGGCGTACACTGACCGCATGGAGGCGCCGGAGTCGTCTTCCACCTCGGTGAACCACTTGATCAGGGAGCGGGTCAACTGGTCAACGGATTCGTCCTCTGCCGCCTCCTCGTAGCGCATCCGCACCGTTGGCAGGGTGACACGAGTCTGCGCCTGCCGCATCCAGACAATCTTCTCGGCGTCCGACATGTCGGAACCGGCGACCTGCAGCCGTTCGGCAAAGATGGGGTCTTCAGTCTCTTCGGCAGAGAACCCCAACTCCCGAATGCGGCGCTCGAAGATATCGCCGTGGCTGGTCTCGCGCTCGGCCACAAACGTCAGGCACTGCTTGAGGTCCGGGTTGTCCGTCTTGTCGGCCCAGGCCTTGAGGAAGATTCCGGCGCGGGCTTCCTGCTGGCAAATATCGTTGAGCAAGTTTACGTAGTCGGGCTTGGCAGTCATTTTGCTATACTCCCAAGGGGTGGTTGCGGTGAGTGTAGTGCGATGCCGCAAGGGTGTCAATTAAAGGGAATCGATGGAACCCCCAGACCGTCGGCCCAAGGAGTCGCTTTGCCTCAACTTACCGAAGCCCAGCGAGGAATAGTCTCGACCATCCGGGAATTCGTCCGCCGAGAAGTCGTGCCCGTCGCCCAAGCAATGGAGCGGGAAGACGAGTATCCCTTCGACCTGGTCGAGCGGATGAAGGAACTCGGCCTATTCGGGGCGGTCATCCCGGAAGAATACGGCGGGCTAAACCTCGACGTCTCGACCTATGCCCTGGCCATCGAGGAGATTTGCCGCGGCTGGATGAGCCTTAGCGGCATACTCAACTCCCACCTCATCATGGCCTACATGGTGGCCACCCACGGCACGCCGGATCAGAAGGAGCGCTTCCTGCCGCTCATGGCCACCGGCGAAAAACGGGGCGGCATCTGCATCACCGAACCCAACGCCGGCAGCGACGTCCAAGCCATCGAGACCCGGGCGGTACGCGACGGCGACGATTACGTGGTGAACGGCTCCAAGAGCCTGATCACCAACGGCCGTCACGGCAACACCTTCGCGCTGGTGACCAAGACCGACGTCAACGCCGACCCGCCTCGCCGGGGCATGAGCATCTTCATCGCCGAAAAGGGTCCGGGGTTCGAGGTCGTCCGGGACGTGCCCAAGCTGGGTTACCGCGGCGTCGATACGTCCGAGCTGGCCTTTCAGGACTACCGCGTCTCCGGCGCCAACCTCGTGGGCGGCGAGGAAGGCAAGGGCTTCTACCAGATTATGAGCGGGCTGGAGTTGGGCCGCATCAACGTCGCCGCCCGTTGCCTCGGCGTGGCCCGGGCCGCGCTGGAGGAGGCCACGAAGTACGCCCAGCAGCGCCAGACCTTCGGCAAGCCCATCGGCGAGCACCAGAGCATCCAGATCATGCTGGCCAACATGGCCACCCAGGTCCAAGCCGCCCATCTCATGGTGCTGCACGCCGCCGAGAAGAAAGACCGGGGCGAGCGGGCCGACATGGAAGCAGGCATGGCCAAGCTGTTCGCCAGCGAGATGTGTATGCAGGTCGCCACCGACGCCATGCGCATCCACGGAGGCTACGGCTACACCCAGGACCTGACGGTGGAGCGCCACTTCCGCGACGCCCCGCTGATGATGATCGGCGAAGGCACCAACGAAATCCAACGCCTGGTAATCGCCCGCCACCTGCTCAACAACTTCCCCACCGGCGACTTCCTCTACGAGTCGGGTCTGTAGGACATAGCGATGGTACGATAGGCAAGTGGCATGACACCGCATTTTGAATTTGTCGGCCACGACGAAGGCTATTTCGAGCGTCGGGGAGCCACCAAGGAAGAAATCGGATTTGTCCTGGCAACCGGAGAGGTTAGCGAGACCTACAGTGAACGATACATTGCCAAAGGAGTCCTGACTGGCGGATATGAACGACCGAAGGGCTTCTATCCCCACAAGGAATTGCAAGTTGTATATTCTATTGAAGGAAGAGTGAGGCATCGCAGTAATCACTGTTATAGTCCGTTTCGGATTTTGGAAGGAAGCGCAATGAGAATCACCTATTCCGCCGATGTTGATGCCGCCTACATCTACCTAACTGACCAACGGGGCAGCGTCGATACGGTTGTCGTCGATGCCGAGAGACTCGACCTAATGCTGGACTTCGACTTCAACGAGAGATTAGTCGGTGTCGAAGTATTGGATGCGTCAAAGAGGCTCGACCTCAAGCATCTCCGGCAGCACATCGACAAGTTGGACGGGCCGGCTTTCAGGTGGTCGCATTTTGTGGGGGAAACGCGAGACCTGCTTGAGCAGGAATCGCCTATCAAGGAAACTGAGACGCACGAAAAGACCTGGGTTGAGGATGTAGGATTAGATACAGTCAAAATCCGCTCCGACAAAACCGGAGAGATTCGGAAAATTACCCGGCAACAGTTGGAAGAGTTGGACATTACCCCGTCCAAAGTCATCCACAAGCTGGGCATTCTGCATACGCTCTATGAAATGGGCCGCCCGCCCTGGCCAGCAAAACCGCGTATTTTTCCCCTTCAGCGCGACCTATCAGAGCTGACTCCAAAGCAATAGCAGCGGCAAAACCACAATGGAGGATAAACCGCATGGTGCAGACCAACAACGAGACCGGCATCACACGCGCCCTGGGCGACTTCGCGGCCAATCTCACCTACGAAGACCTGTCGCCGGAGGTGGTCGACTGGGCCAAGTACCTGTGCCTCGACTTCGCCGGCGTCACCTTGAACGGCTCGACCACCGATTCGGCCAAGTCGGTGGTGAACGCACTACAGGGCCTGGGCCGCTCCGGGCCCTCCGCCGTCGTCGGCACTCCGCACCGGGTCTTGCCGGAGTATGCCTCGATGGCCAACGGGACCGCCTTCCACAGCATCGAGATGGACGACGTGAACAACGAGGCGTCGCTGCATCCGGGCGTCGTAGCCTACCCCACCGCGCTGTCGCTGGCCGACCTGGCCCAAGTGTCCGGCAAGGACTTCATCACGGCAGTCGTGGCCGGTTACGACGTGATCGTGCGGCTGGGGCGCGCCCTGAAACCAGCCGAGCATTACGGCCGCGGCTTTCACCCGACCGGCACCTGCGGGGCTTTCGGCGCAGCGGCCGTCGCGGGCCGCCTGCTGGGTCTGGAGGGCGAGTCTTTCCTTCACGCCCTGGGCATCGCCGGCAGCCAGACCGCGGGCAGCATGGAATACCTGGCCGAGGGAGCGTGGACCAAGCGCCTTCACCCCGGTTGGGCCTCCCACAGCGGCACCTGGGCTGGCCTGCTGGCCAAGCACGGCTACATTGGCCCCACCACCATCTTTGAGGGAAGGGACGGCTTCCTGCAGGGCTATTCCGGCGACCCCGACCCCAGCCTGGTGTTGAAGGACCTGGGGGAGGAGTACCAGATAACCCGCACCAGCATCAAGCCCCATTCCTGCTGCCGCTACAAGCAGGGCCCCATCGATTGCCTGCTGGACCTGAAGAGGACCCACGGGCTTGAGGCGCAGGAAGTGGATGAAGTGATCATCGGCGTGTTGAGCGCCGGTTACAATATCATCTCCGCCCCTGAAGAGGACAAGGCCAACCCCAAGACCGTGGTGGACATGCAGTTCAGCATGCCCTTCGGGGCCGCCGTGGCCCTGGCTTATGGACGGGCCTCGTTGGTCGAGTATGCCCCCGGCGTGCAGGACCGGCCCGAAGTACGGAGTATCCTGCTCCGCGTCAAGAGCGTCATCGACCCCGAGTTGGAAGCCCACTTCCCCAAGGAGTTCCGGGCGTGGGCCGAGGTGGCGACCACCGACGGGCGGAGGCTGCGCAGCGACATCCGGTACCCCAAGGGAGACCCGGAGAACGCGCTTTCCTGGGATGAGATGAAAGAGAAGTTCCGGGGGCTGTCGGGCGCCGTAATCAGCCCGGAACGCCAGCAGGAAATCATCGACGCCGTAGAAAACCTGGAGAACATGGACGACGTGCGTCAACTGGCGGCGCTCCTGTCGACGGAGCAGTGACCCTGCCCCTTCAAGGCGTGCTCCGGGGCGTGCGGGTACTGGAGATGTCCCAAGCCATCGCCGGCCCGGTGGCGGCCCGCACATTGGGCGATCTGGGCGCCGAGGTCATAAAGATCGAGCAGCCCGGTGTGGGCGACATGTCGCGCCGCATCGGGCCTCACTTCCTGGGCGGCGAGAGCGCCTACTATCTCAACTTCAACCGAAACAAGAAGAGCGTCGCCATCGACCTTCGCAACCCTGCTGGGCAGGAGGTGTTCCGCAGGCTCGTGGCGGTCTCCGACGTGGTGTTCGACGCCTTCCGCCCGTCCGTGCTGGAGCGATTGGGCCTGGACTTCGACTCGTTGAAGCGCGACAACCCCTCGATCATCGCCTGCTCCCTGTCCGCCTTCGGCCAGGAAGGGCCGTACCGGGAGCGGCCCGGCTTCGACGGCATCGTTCAGGCCATGGGCGGCGGCATGAGCGTGACCGGCCACCAAGGCCAGCCCCCGGCATTCATGGGCTTTCCGGTGGGAGACATGGTCGGAGGTTACATGGCGGCCCTTGGCATCGTGTCGGCCCTGTACGGACGAAAGACCACCGGCGAGGGGCGCCGGTTGGACATCAGCCTGCTCGACGTGCAGATTTCCCTTCAGGCGCACCTGGGCCAATTCTATCTGGTGTCCGGCGAGGTGCCGGAACCCATAGGCTCCGGCCACCCATCCAACCTGCCAGTGGGCGCTTACGAATGCTCCGATGGCAAGTACGTGCAAGTCCACTGCGCCAGCCAGGAATTCGCCATGAAGACGCTGCGGATGATGTCGGGCGAAATCAAGGAACTGAATGGCATGGACGCCGACCCGCGCTTCATCACCGCGCCCGCCCGCATCGAAAACCGGGCGGCGTTGGAAGAAGCGCTTGCCCTGGGCTTTCGCTCCAAGCCGCGCCCGGACTGGGAGCAACTGCTGCTGAAGTGGGACGTTCCCGGTGGGCCGGTCAACAACATCGCCGAGGCCCTGGCCGACCCCCAAGTGCAACTGCGCAACATGGTGGTGGAAATCGAGCATCCGGTGGCCGGACGGTACGAGACCGCGGGCAACCCCATCAAGACCGGCGACCCGGAATCGTTCTCGCCCCCGCCAACTCTGGGGCAAGACACCGCCGAGGTCCTCGCCAATCTCTTGGGTTACACCGAGACCGACATAGAGGCGTTCCGGTCGGCAAGGGCCATTTAGGAAGGCGTCGTCTTAGGAGGAAGGAAAATGCCAGCCAACGCGAAAATCGGACTGCTCGTGCCCGGCGGGTTCGGCGACACGCCCCCGTCGATGGCCGAGTTCACCGGCTTTTTCCGGCGGGCCGACGAAATCGGCTACGACTCCCTGTGGGTCATCGACCGCATTTTCCACAACATCAGCATCATCGAGCCCATGACCCTGTTGACCTGCGCCGCCGCCGTCACCGAGCGGGTCCGGCTGGGCACGGCGGTACTGCTGTTCGTGCTGCGCAACCCGATTCTGGTAGCCAAGACCACCGCCACCCTGGACTACCTGTCCGGAGGCCGGGTGACTCTGGGCATCTCTCTGGGCGGACGGGACAACGAGTTCGGGCCCATGGGCATAGACCCCGGACGGCGCGTGAGCCGGTTCACTGAGGACCTCGAGATCATGCGCAGGCTGTGGACGGAGCGGGACGTCACCCACCACGGGCGCTACTACAGCATGGACAACGTCAACGTGGACCCCAAGCCGGTCCAGCAGCCTTCGGTGCCCATCATCCTCGGCGGGTCGGCGGAAGGCCCCCTGCGGCGGGCCGGACAACTGGCCGACGGCTGGGTCGCCGGGGGCACCGCCAACGCCGAGACCTGGGGCCAGGCGTGGCAGAAGGTGCAGGGCTACGCGGCGGAAGCGGGCAAAGACCCGGAATCGCTGGAGTCCGGCAAACTGATCTACACCTACGTCGACTCCGACCGCTCCCGGGCCAAACAGGCCCTGGAGAGCTTCACCCACGCCTACTACGGCCCGCAGTACGACGTGGAGAACAACTGCGCCTTCGGTCCGGCCGAAGCCTGTGCCGAAAAGCTTCAGCCCTTCATCGACGCGGGCTGCAAGACGCTGATCCTCGGCCCCACCTGGCCGGAAGCAGCCCAGATCGAGCGAATCTGGAGCGAAGTAGTGCCCCTGCTGCGGTAAGCAAACGCGCCCTTGTCCTCAATTCTCTAGCCTGAGTGTGAACAGGTAGAGGTCAGAAGGCGCCAACACAATGGGGCCTCCGGTTAAGTGCAAGTTCAGGAGCTGATTTCTATTCCGCCAAAGAAGCAAAATCCGTTAAGGGTGAGTTGGTCTGTCGGCGAGGCAGGCATGGTGCGTTTGGATTCGATTCCGCCGAAGACCGCCCCGGTTTGGACGTTTACCGCCCAATCTTCTGGAACGATCAGCTTGACGCCGCCGAACATCGCGATGATTCTGAGCACTGCCTCACCGTCGTCGAGGGCGGCGCCCCGAAGGTCGATGTCGCCGCTCCCGAAGAGGACGAAAACCCGGCCTCCACGGACCTGCTGACTTGAAACCTGGTTTTTATTGCCACCTAATATGCTGGTCACGATGACACGTGTGCCTCTAGCCGAATCCCCTGCCATAATGGGCCAACTCCGCTTGTTTTAGATAGGGGAAAACACTGTCCTATCCGGCTCGGTCAGATTATCGCCCCCACCTACACCGACGTTTGCGTTATCACCCGCGGGGCAACCCTGCGGGAGAGCCAGCGGCCGTCGCCGGAATCGCCCAGGAGTTGGCCGTCGCGGACTATGACCTTGCCGCGGAGCATGGTCATCACCGGGTAGCCCTCGCTCTGGAAGCCATCCCATATCGAGTAGTCCGACTCGGCGTGCAGTTCGTCCACTGTTATCGTCTTTTTCAGGTTGGGGTCGAAGATGACGATGTCGGCGTCGCTGCCCACGGCGATGGCGCCCTTCTGCGGGTACATACCCAGGATTTTGGCGGCGTTGGTGGAAGTGACGGCGGCGAACCGCTCCAGGCCGATGCGGCCCGGAGCGACCAGCTTGGTGTAGGTCACCGGCATACGGGTCTCGATGCCGTTGTGGCCGCCGCACAGCGTCCGGATGGTGTCGCCGGCCAGCTTGACGTTCTTGTAGGTGGTCCACTCGTCGGTGGCGGTGGTGCAGATCGGGCCATCCACCAGCCCCTGTTGCAGCGCGTCGCGGTCGTCGGAGAACTTGATAGCGGGATACGTGTGGATCGCCAGGCCGTCGGGCTCCAGGTAGTCGTCGCAGGTGAATTGCAGATAGTTGTGCAGGGCCTCGCCGTAGACGGGCAGTTGGGCGGCGCGGGCCTCGGCGATGGCGGCGACGCCCTCCTTGGCCGTGGTGTGGACGAAGTAGATGCCGGTCTCGGTGCTCTGGGCCAGCCTTGTTACCTTGCGGAAGGAAATGTCCTCGGAGATGTTGTTGTGGGCCAAGTGCAGGTTGGAACCGTGGTCCCGGCCCTCCCGCTCCAGCTTGTCCTCCATGTAGGTTACGATGTCGTCCTCTTCGGCGTGGACCGCCATGATGCCGCCGTGCTTGCCGACCTCCTGGAAAATCTCCCACAGGTGCCCCATGGGGACGCGAGCATGGAAGGTCGTGAAAATCTTGAAGCTGGCCACTCCCGACTGAATCGCCTCGCCAATCTCCCCCATGGTGCTGGGCGGGATTGCCCCGGCGAGAATGTAGTGGAAGGTGTAGTCGGTGTAGGAGTGACCCCGGAAAATGTCCCGCCGGGTTTCAATCTGGCTCATAATCGGGTCGGACGGCGGAACTGCGCCCGGCGTCAGGGGCAGCGCGCCAGCGAAGTCAACATAGGTCGTCACGCCGCCGAAGGCCGCGGCGCGGCTGGCCGCCTCGGGCGGTTGGGTGTAGACACCGGTGTCGCCCCCGGCCCAGTAATCGGGCACGGGAACGTTGATGTGGGCGTGGGGTTCGATTCCGCCGGGCAGCACTATCATTCCGGTAGCGTCGATGGTCTCCGCCGCGCCCACGTCGTCCAGAGCGCCGGGAGAGGCCACGGCCGCGATCTGCTCCCCCACGATTCCGACGTCCATGAGCGACGCGCCCTCGGGCGCAACCACTGTCCCGCCTTTGATAATCAAGTCAAGCATGATTGCCTCCCGATTAGACGTTTTCGGCGAACAGCCGGGGACCTTACCTTGGGGCGGGTATCTCTATCTCTTCGGCCAGGGTAGCCGGAATCCAGGCCGAGAGCAGGGTTTCCAGCTCGTCGCGGCACTCCTCCAAGCGGTGTTCCGCGCCCTCGAAGAGCACCAGCTCTTTAGGCTCCGCAGCCCAGTCGTAAATCTGTTGGGCGCAGTAGAAGGGCAGCCGGGTGTCGGCCTTGCCGTGGGCCACCAGCAACTTGCGCGGGGCAAGCTGTCCGGCCATCCCAGCGCCGTAGGTCTGGGGCGACAGCGAGACCACCCCCTTGATGTGGGGACTGGTCGCGCCGGCGGCGATCACCACCGCGCCCCCGAAGGAATGGCCGACGACCACCACCGGCCCGTAGCCGTTTTCCTGGCAGTAGATGGCGCCGGCCAAAAGGTCGAGCACGCATTCGAGCAGGTCGTTGGGAAAGCGGTAGTCCAACCGCAGCGACGTTATGCCCTGTTCGGTCAACTGCCCGGCCAGCCGGGCATAAGTGCCGGGACCGGGACCGCCGAAACCGCCTCGGGCCCCGCACACCCAGATGACTGCCTTGTCAGCGCCGGGAGACTCGTGGAGGATGCCGCTGAACTCGCCGCGGTTGGTGTGGAACTTCAGCCCCGCCCCAGTGTCGCCGTCGGGCAACGGGGCATCGCTCACCCTCAGCAACTTGATGAGGTCGTTGGCGGACTCGGGCCTCTGCTCTGCGGTCATTCTTGCCCCCTAACCCAGGAATTCGGCCAGCGCCCGGATGAAGCCGTCGGGGTTGTCCTCGAAGACCATGTGGGCGGCGGCGTCCACGTGAACCAGCGTACCGTCGGCCAGGATGTCCACCATGCGCTCGGCCACGTCCAAGCCCAGGGTGTCGGTCTCCGAGCCGCGCACGATCAGGGTCGGGCAGGTCACTTTGTCCAGCGCGGGCCACAGGTCGGGGGCCGGAGCGCCGCTGTTGTTGCGGCGTTGCTCGCGGACGGCCAAGTCGTAGCGCCAGCCGGTCTTGCCGTTGGGCAGTTCTTTTGTGGCGTAGGTCAGGCGGCGGCGCAGCACCGGCTCGGACGCAAACCTGTTCTGGGCGTTCATGTGCTGGAATACGGCCTCGAAGGAGTCGAACTCCTCGGGGACTTCCTGAATCTCCCGGGTGATCCGGGCCGAGCCGCGAGGGTCGAGGTCGGGGCCGATGTCGACTATCACCAAGCGTTCCAGCTTCTCCGGGTTGCGCCCGGCGAAGGCCATGCTGTTGCGCCCGCCCATGGAGTGCCCGATGAGCGTGAAGGACTCAATCTCCAGGGCGTCGCAGAAACCCTCCAGGTCGGCCACGAAGGACCCGGTGGAGTAGTCGCCGCCCGGCGCCCAGTCGGTCTCGCCGCGGCCCCGCTGGTCCAACGCCAGAACGTGGTAGTCGGCGCAGAAACGGGCCGATACGTCGTCCCACGAGTGGCAGTGGCCCCGGAGGCCATGGAGCAGGACGACCACGGGCTTGCCCTCCGTGCCCCAGTCCAGGTAATGGATGTTGAGCCCGTTGGCGGTGACCATCATGTCCTTGGGTTGCACCTTCGTTGTCATAATTCAGTCTCCGGCGGATTCAGTTTTGATAGTTCGAGGCAAAACCAAGAAGTCACCGTTGGCGTCCAATACTCTCTCCTCCTCGCCCCATTGAGACATGAAGACCCTCATTTGAGAAAGGTCAGTGAAAATACTGGCGTCCATGATCTCGAAAGCAGTGATTTGGTCATCCACATCGAAATCAACGATGACTCTTGGGAGAACTTCCCTGGATACTTTGACCTTCGTGGGCATGAACACGATGGTAAGGATGTCTACATCTGCGTCGTAAGCGACTTTCATTACCGGACACGTCCTTCTTCAGTATACCTACAGCCGAAAATCACCATCCGGAAAAGCTGTCAGTATCACCTCGCCGTCCGGTTCAACGACGACCCGCACGTAGTGGCCGAACTCATCCAAATAAGCCCAATATCGAATGCGGCCGTCATCCTGTACCTAGTACTACAGGCACGTACCGGATTATTAGGATCGGACTACTAGACGTTGCGAAGGACCGTCCAACACCCCAAGCGCCATCTGGTCAAGCGAGATGGCTTGGTCAAGCGGTCCACGCCATCCGGTGTTCAATGTAATGTTTAGCAAACCTCACAACCGGAAGACCCCTTGGGTACTCCTATCGTTTGATAATCAGCAAAGAGAAGTAGTCCAGGTCCTCGGGGGAGAGCTTGCTGATGTCCTCCACCACTCGCTCGCGGGCGGTGCTGGCTTGGCGGACGTAGATGGCCTTGCCCGCCAGCCCCAGGTTTTCCAGGTTGGCCAACGCCCGGATCAGGTTGTAGTCGATTTCCATTAGCACGATGGTGTCGTAGTTGGTGATGGCCTCGCGGAGGTCGTCGATTCCGTACACGGCGGGCAGGATGGCCAAGCGCTGGCCGTGGGTCACCAGCGGCACGCCCGAACTGGCCGCCGCCGCCATTACCGACGACACGCCCGGCACCACCTCGATGGCGGCGTCGGGGTTCTCTTCCCGCACGCACTCCCAGAGATGGAAGAACTCGCTGTAGAGCATCGGGTCGCCCTCGGTGATGAAGGCCACGTCCAGGCCAGCGCGCAGCCGGCTCACGATCCTCCCCGCAGCCTCCCGCCACGTCTCCGCGCTGACCGGCGAGTCGTCGGAGGGAATGATGATGCTGAGCATTTCCGGCGGGGATTCGGTCAGCAGGTCCTCCACCACGCTCAGGGCGTAGCTGGGCAGCCCATTGTCCAATTGAGTGAAGCAGACGACCTTCGTATGGCGCAACAGACGCTGGGCTCGGAGGGTCAACAATTCCGGGTCGCCCGGCCCCACCCCCACGCCGTAGAAGCAACCGGAGGGCGTCACTGTTGCACCACGACGTTGACCAGACGGCCGGGGACGTAGACGGTCTTGCTGGGGGTCTTGCCCTCCAGGTAGGCTTGAACGCGCGAACTGGCCAGCGCCAATTCTTGGGCCTCGGCCTCGGCAATCCCCGCCGGCGCTTCGATCTTGTCGCGGACTTTGCCGTTGACCTGCACTACCAGCGTGATCACTTCGTCGGCGGCCAGATCTTCGTCCCAAGCCGGGAAGGGCTGCTCGTGGATGCTGTACTGGTGGCCGGTGCGCTCCCACAGTTCCTCGGTGACGTGGGGCGCCATCGGGGCCAGCATTAGCATCAGCTTTTCCGTGCCGTCGCGCCAGGTAGCGGGGTCGACGCTGGAGTCGGCCCAGGCCCGGTTCAGGTGGTTGGTCAGCTCCATCAAAGCGGCGATGGCGGTGTTGAACTTGAAGCGGTCCAGATCGTTGTAGCACTTGCGGACCGTCTGGTGCAGCAGCCGGTTGGTGTCGCGCACGGCGGCCTCGTCGGCCGCGCCTTCCAGAGCCGCCGGGTCGCGGTTGACGATGTCCCACACCCGGTTGAGCCAGCGGGCGATGCCGTTGGTGCCGACGTCGCTCCACGGCCCGCCTTGGTCCCAGGGGCCGATGAACATCAGGAAGCAGCGCACCGCGTCCGCGCCCATCTGCCCGACCACGTCGTCGGGGTTCACCACGTTGCCCCGGCTCTTGCTCATCTTCTCGTGGTCTTGCCCCAGTATCACGCCCTGGTTGAACAGGCGCAGGAAGGGCTCCTCGAAGTCGACCAGGCCCATGTCGTAAAGGGCCTTGACGAAGAAGCGGGAGTACAGCAGGTGCATTACCGCGTGCTCGGCCCCGCCGGTGTACTGGTCGACCGGCAACCAGGCCTTGGCCACGGACGGATCGACCGGCCCCTCGTGGAAGTTGGGAGAAAGGTAGCGCATCATGTACCACGAGGAGTCCATGAAGGTATCCATGGTGTCGGTCTCACGGAGGGCCGGGCCGGAGCAGCCGGGGCAAGTAGTGTTGAGGAAGCCGGCGTTAGCCGCCAGCGGAGACTGGCCGCTGAGGGTGAAGTCGGCATCCGTGGGGAGCAGGACCGGCAGGTCAGCTTCGGGCACGGGCACGACGCCGCAATCGTCGCAATAGACCATCGGGATCGGCGTGCCCCAGTAGCGTTGACGGGAGATCAGCCAGTCGCGTATGCGGTAGGAAACGGCCCGCTTCCCCCAGCCGTTCCTCTCTACGTCGTCGGAGATGGCCTCCACTCCTTCCTCGTTGGTCAGTCCCTCGTACCGGCCGGAGTTGGTCATAAAACCGTCGCCCAAGTACGCCTCTGCCAGCTCCCGGCCGTCCCAAGTAATCGGGGCGATCACGGTGCGGATGGGAAGTTGGTACTTGCGGGCGAACTCGAAGTCGCGGGAGTCGTGGGCCGGCACGCCCATCACCGCCCCGGTACCGTAGGTCATCAAGACGTAATCGCTGATGAAGATGGGCACACGCTCGTTGTTCAGGTGGTTGACGGCGTGGCTGCCGATGAAGACGCCGGACTTTTCCTTGTCGGTGGAAAGGCGCTCAATCTCCGAAGTCTGGCGGGCCTGTTGAACGTACTCGTCAACCGCCTGTCGCCGCTCGGGGCTGGTTAGCTGGGCGACCAAGGGGTGTTCCGGGGCCAAAACGATGAAGGTGACGCCGAATATGGTGTCGATGCGGGTGGTGAAGGTGCGGATTTCCTTCTCGTCCAGCCCGTGGGCCGAGATGTCGAAGGCGATCTCCACGCCCTCGCTGCGGCCGATCCAGTTGTTCTGCATGGTGAGGATCTTTTCAGGCCACTCCCTCAAGCCCCCAAAGTCCAGCAGGCGGTCAGCGTAGTCGGTGATGCGGAAGAACCACTGCTCCAGATCGCGCCGCGTCACCACCGCGCCGCAACGCTCGCAGCTTCCGTTCAGCACCTGTTCGTTGGCCAGCACCGTCTGGCAGGAAGGGCACCAGACCACGGGGGCGTTGGCGCGGTAGGCCAGCCCGTTTTCGTAGAGCTTCAGGAAGAACCACTGGTTCCAGCGGTAGTATTCGGGCAGGCAGCAGACGACTTCCCGGTCCCAATCGTAAATGGCCCCGATGGAGCGGAGCTGCCGGCGCATGTTTTCGATGTTGTCCATCGTCCATTCGTAGGGGTGTATGCCCCGGCTGATGGCGGCGTTCTCGGCGGGCAGGCCGAAGGCGTCGAAACCTATGGGGTGCAGCACGTTGTAGCCCTGCATCCGGCGGAACCGGGCGTGGCAATCGGCTGGGGCCATAGCGTACCAGTGGCCGATGTGAAGGTCGCCGGAGGGGTAGGGGTACATAGTCATCTCGTACCACTTGGGGCGCGGGTCGTCGTCCGCCACCTTGTGGAGGCCGTCGTTCTCCCAACGGGCTTGCCACTTTTGGTCGATGGCGACTGCATCGTAGCCCAATTCAACCTGTCGTGGGCTGGTCGTCATGTACTGTCACCTCGCGTCGGTTGCGCCATCTCGATTATATCAGCATTGCCCCCATCCTAACCCAAGCCTGGCTAACCCGCACCAGATGAGGCCGGTCCGGACCAAGACGGCCATTCCTCCAACAGACGCGCCAAAGGCGGCCGTGACCCGATTGACACGGCGTTCCAGGAAATCCTAGAATCCTGTTGCCCAAAAACCAACGCTGCGTCTTTCGACTTGGCTTTTAACCGGCGCCGTCGTCCCATCGACGCCATCATCCGGTTGCCCCGCCGCCGTGAGGTCGCCCCGATAGTGGAGCGGACCGCAGCGCCGCGTCGCCCGCGGCGGCTGTTGAGCGTCTCCACCATCCTGATCGGCGGGTTCACCCTGCTTATCCTCGTCGGCGCCGTCCTCCTCACCCTCCCCATAGCCAGCAACGACGGCGGCTATACGCCCGTGGACGTTGCCTTCTTCACCTCCACCTCGGCAGTTACCGTCACCGGGCACACGGTGGTCAGCACCCCGGACTACTGGGCCCCCTTCGGCCAAGCCGTGATTTTCATTCTGATGCTCGTGGGCGGCTTGGGATTCATGGTGATCAGCACCTTCCTTCTGCTGGTCTTGGGACAGCGCTCCACTCTTCAGGAACGGCTGCTGACCCGGGGGCTGATGCGCGACACGGTGGGCGTGGAGCAGATGCAGGGACTGCGGGAGATAGGCCGGAACGTCATCCTGATGGTGTTTCTCGTCTACCTGCTCGGCGCACTCATCTTCTTCTGGCAGATACACGGGCTGGACGGGCTGGGGCAGGTCAAATCCTTCTGGCATTCCTTGTTCCTGTCGGTGTCCTCCTTCAACAACGCCGGGTTCAACATCATCCCTGAAGACCCGGCGGGCAACGCGGCGCGTTTCGTCTCCAACCCCGTCATCTTGCTCACCATGATGGTTATGATGGCCTTTGGCGGCCTGGGTTGGGTGATGATGGTAGACGTGTGGCGGCAGCGCCGCTTCGCCCGCTTCAGCCTGGACACCAAGCTGGTGGTGGTGACCAGCGTCGCGCTGTGGGTTCTGGGGGCCGGACTGCTCTTTCTGGCCGAGTTGAACAACAGCGAGACGATGGGCCCGCTGAGCTGGATCGACCGCGGGATAGGGACGGTCTTCCAGTCGGTGAGCGGACGAACCGCCGGTTTCAGCATCATCGACTTCGGCCAGGTCGAGGACGCGACGAAGATGACCTTCGCAGGGCTGATGTTCATCGGCGGCACGGCCGGGTCGGTGGCAGGCGGAATCAAGGTGGTGACTTTCGCGGTCATCGTGGCGGCGGTGGTGTCGTCGCTGCGGGGGAGGGTACACGCCGAAGCCTTCGGTCGGGAGATACCGCAGCCGCAGCTACACCGGGCGTTGACCGTGGCGGGGCTGGGCGTGGCCTTTATCATGGTGGTGATGCCGGTAATGGTCAGCATGGAGCCGGAGGTCCCCTTCCTGAACCTGCTGTTCGACACGGTCTCGGCCCTTGGCACCACCGGAGCGACCACCGGCATAGTGCCGGAGCTGGGCTTGACGGCAAAGACCATATTCATCGTGGCGATGCTGGCCGGAAGGCTGGGGCCGGTGTGGCTGGCGTTGTCTTTGGCCCCCAAAGAAGACGAGGTGGAGGTGTACCGATTTGCCCAGGAAAGGGTTAGAATAGGTTGACGCCAGCGGAGGCAGAAGGGTGAAGAAGCAGGTCTGTGTGATCGGGCTGGGCAGGTTCGGCTCGACAGTGGCGCAGGAACTCTACCAGAGCGGTCACGACGTTCTGGCTATCGACATCAACGAGGCCAGAATTCAGGAACAGCTTGGGCAGGCCACCTACTCGGTGCGGGCCGACGCCACCAACGAGTCGGTGTTGCGGGAACTGGACGTCCAGGACTACGACGTAGCCATCGTCGGCTTGGGCAGCGACAACATCCAGACCAGCCTGCTGGTTACGGTGCGCCTCAAGAGCATGAACATTCCGTTCATCATCGCCAGGGCCGCCAACGAACTGCACGGCTCCACGTTGGAGCTCATCGGGGCCGACCGGGTGGTCTACCCGGAGGCGGACAGCGCCCGGCGCACGGCCCACGTTGGATTCGACACCGGCGTCATCGACTACATGCCCATCGTCACCAACTACGGGATCAGCAAGATGCGACCGCCGGAGGAGATGATCGGCCACACCCTGGAGGACGCCGGGCTTTCCGGGACCAACGACCGCCACGGCATCTCGGTGTTGGCCATCCGCCGGGGACGCACTTCTTTTCTTCACCCGTCCAAGGACGAGCAGATCAAGCCCGGAGACGTGCTGATCGTGGCCGCCACCAACGAGCACCTGGGTCGGCTTTCCGACATCGTCCGGGACATCAACGGCAACCACCACCGCAACGGTGCCTGATCATGCCATTGACCGCGAAACGCATCCTTGTAGCCGTTAACGGCACACCCCACTGCGAGAACGCCTTTCGGTGGGCCTGCCACATAGCGCGGGAAGCCAAGGCCGAACTCTACGCCATACACGTCATCGAGGTGCCGCTGGCCTTCTCGCTGGAAGCGGAAATCCCAGAGGACACCGAGCGGGCCGAGCGTATTCTGTCGCACATTGAGGACGTGGCGCGGGAGGAGAAGTGCCGACGGCTCCAGGCCCGGTCAATCCGGGCGCGCCAGGCCGGGCCGGCCATCGTACTGGAGGCGGTGGACCGGCAGATGGACGTGCTGATACTGGGCGTCCACTTCCACCAGAATTTCGGCTCCTGTACCCTCGGCCAGACGGCGACCTACATCCTGGACAACGCCTCCTGCCAAGTCATTTTGTGGCGCGAACCGGCTCCCGCTCCCATTTTCGCGCGAGCCTAGCCCGTGCGCGTCCTGATCTACGGTTGCAGCCAGTTGACGGCCGGCATCATGCCCGGGCTGACCGAGAGCAACTCCGAAATCGTCGTGGTGGGCAAGGAGCGCGACTGTCTGGAGAAACTCCTCGCCTTCCCCGGCGTGGAGGTCATCTGGAGCACTGATCCCATCATGCACGATTACCTGCAGGATGCCGGCGTGGACCGCGTCGACCTGTTCTTGGCCATGTCCACCGACGACCACGACAACCTGCTCACAGCCCAAATCGCCAAGGAGTTGTTCAACGTGCCCCGGGTGGTCTGTCACCTTACAAACACGGAGCTTCAGCGTTTCTACTCCTCTCTGGGTTTGAACGTGGTAGGCTACTCCATCGTGCTGTTGCAGGAAGTGATCGAGGCCATTGGCGCTTGGTCGGCGCGAGGACAGGGAGGCGCTGAGCCATGTTCATAGTAATCGTGGGGTGCAGCGGGTCGGGCTACTACCTGTGCAAGGCGCTCATCTCCGGCGGGCACGAGGTGGTGGTTGTCGAGCGGGAACCGTCCCGTTTCCAGCTTTTGACCGACGAGTTGGGCAGCGTCGCGGTGCTTGGCGACGGAGCCCAGGAGGCCACGCTGCAACGGGCCGGCGTCTCCCGCGCCGAGGTGCTGGTGGCGCTGACCGGCGTGGACGCGACCAACCTGGTCGTCTGCCAGATGGCGCGGCACATCTTCAACACCCCTCGCACCATGGCCCTCATCAAGGACCCCAAGAACGAGGCGCTGTTCCGGGAACTGGGGGTAGACGTGGTGGTCAACTCGGTGCATCTGACCTTGGCCGCGTTGGAGGAGGGCGTGCCCGGCCGGCCCCTGGTTCACCTGATGAACCTTCGGGTGCCCGGCCTGGAACTGGTCAGCGTCTCCGTTCCCGAAGACGCCAATATCGTGGGCAAACGGCTGGCCGAAGTTGAGCTCCCGCCCAACAGTTTTATCTCCCTGATGGTTAAGAAGGGGCGGGCGGAGCTGCCGGACAACCGCTCCATCATCGAGTCCGACGACGAGCTGGTGGCAGTGACCTCCACCGGCGACGAAGCGGTCCTCTACGACATCCTGACCGGAGTCTAGCAGTGCCCCGACAGATCGCATTTCTTGGCCCGGTGGGCACCTACACGGAGGAGGCGGCCCTGCTCTATAACCAGGACGCGGAGCTTGTCGCCTATCCCAGCATCACGGCGGTCGGCATGGCTGTGGCGTCGGGGGAGATCGAGCAGGGCGTGGTACCCATCGAGAACAGCCTGGAGGGGTCGGTAAACTTCACCCTCGACCTGCTGATCGGTGAGCCGTCGATTTTCATCCAACAGGAAGTGGTGTTGCCCATCGAGCACTACTTGATGGGCAAGCCCGGCACCCGGCTGGAAGAGGTGCGGGTCGTCTATTCCCACCCGCAGGCGCTGGCCCAATGCCGGGAATACTTGGAGCGCAGCTTTCCCGACGCCCAGCAGATGGCGTCGCTCAGCACGGCGCTGGCGGTCTCCGACGCCCGGCACAGCCCCATCCCGGCGGCGGCCATCGCCCCCCGGCGGGCGGCGGAGCTAAACGACGCGGAAATCATGGCGGAGGGGATTCAGGACGTGGCCGCCAATGTGACCCGGTTCGCGGTGCTGGGCAAGACCGACCATCCCCCGACCGGGCGGGACAAGACTTCGCTGTGGTTCAGCTTCGGGGATCTGGACGAACCCGGACAGCTCTGGCAGGTGATGGGGGAGTTCGCCAGCCGGAACATCAACTTGGGAAAGATCGAATCGCGACCCACCCGGCGCTCGCTGGGCCAGTACATCTTCTGGATCGACTGCGACGGCCACCGGGAGGACGCGGACATGAAGGCAGCCATCGACGGCATCTCGCGCCGGGTCAGTTCCCTGCGGGTGATGGGTTCGTATCCGAGGTGGACCCAAGATGGTTGACGGCAGGCAGGGGTTCGGAATTGCGTCGAGGCTGGCTGCCTCCCTTGCCGAGGAAGGGCATCGGCCCTCTTGTCACCTTCCCGCCTCCCTGAACGCCACTATCCTCCAACCTGCCGGGCCGGGAAAAGAGGGCCGCCCTCAATAGGACTTGGCGCGGAATCTGCGCCTTTGGTATATTCCTTAAATTATTTTTATATTATGCTCAGATCATCGGCTTATGTCAACAGCCCGTGAGTCGCTGAACGCAACTGAAATTCCCGGCTACCAGTGGCCCTCGTAGACCGTGACGCCCTGATTCTCGAACACTTTTTTCGCCAGCCCCGCCGCCTCCAATCCATCGAATTTCTCGAGTCCCGCCTCGGCGTACTGGATTCGCTCCAAGTCGCCCACCACGACGTAGGCAACTCCGTAACGACGCAACAGTTCGACCGCGCGGTCTAAGTCGGTGGTCTCGTACATCTCCCGAACGTGCCCGGCGCGGTCGTGGACGGCGAATGAATAGGCCTCCCGCTGCTGGATTTGGTGCCACGGCCAGCCCAGCACGGTCGGCAGGCCGGTATAGCTGGCGATGCGCCCTCCCCAGCGGTATTGGTCCGTGTGGGCCTCCAGCACCACTGGGGAACCCTCGAGGTTGTCATGGAGCCACCGGATCGCTTCCCAGTCCCACTTTAGCTCGAAGGACTGCTCCTTCTCCCAGTGCAACGCTGCCGCCATGTACGCCGCGCCGTCCAGGGTTCCCGGCAATTCGGCGAAGCGGCTGTCGAGCCGGTCCCGCGTCCCCAGCGCGGTGTAGACGAACGACGAGCCGACCAAGACCACCAGCAGCGCCACCCAAGCGACGGAAGCCCGGTTCCAGCGCCCTTCGAGAAACCCGGCCCTGGCCAAGTACCAGAGCATATAGGCCGCCGCTACGCTCATCAGCGCCCAGACTTCCAGGTAATACTTGAAGAGCGTGTTCATGCGGCCGATGTCGCCCTCCACCGCCACGAAGTCGACGCCGATGCTGATCAGCAACGCCATCGCCAGCAGCATCACCGGCGTCACCGCGAAGCCCCGGTCGGAGTCGTCGAACGCCAGCATTTCCCAAGCCGCCAGTCCGGCCAGTACCAGCAAAACCAACAGCAGCGCCGCCGTCCAGTAGCCCATCGCCGCCAAGAACACCGTCAGCAGCAGGCCGAGCGCGACGGCGAGGCGGAGCCATTTGAGTTCCGGGTCCAGGACGGTCCGGTCCCACAGGCTCTTGACCAGGGTTGATACAGCCCAACGGGCCTCGTAGACCAGGAAAGTCCCGGCGATGAACAAGAACAGGCCGTGAATACCCAGGTAGCGGTCCAGCGGTGTGCGCCACCTCGAAACGTCCAGCCCGCTGTTGAAAGTCTCGTAGCTCTGATGGAACGGTAGAAAGGCCAGTAGGCTGACGACGAACACCGCTACCGCCGCCCCTAACAGCCAGAGCGCGCCCCCCTGAAAGGACCGCCCCGAAGACCACGCGGCCAAGGCAAGCAGGCCAAGCGCCAGGACGCAGTAGGAAGGGTAGTCCCAGCTATTGATCACCCACAGCGAGCCGAGGGCCAGCGCCAACACGGTCAGCGCCACCACTGTCCATACCAGGCGGGACCCGCGAAGCCCGGCCACCAGACACAGCCCCAGCCCGATAACCAACAGCGTGAAGGGAATCACCATCATGTGCGCGTGGAGGTCGGCGAACAGGAAGGTGAAAAAGGGGAACTCGGTAATGTGGTAGCCCGCCCCGGCCGCTCCGGGCAGCGGGTCGGGCGCCCAGAAGGCGGCCGGGGAAGGGTCGAAGTTGTCCAAGACCGGTATCATCCGGCTGCTGCGCCAGAAATCAAACCCGCCCCAGCCGCCGCTCCAGAACCTCTGAACGATCTGCACCATCCCGTCCAGGTTCCCGATGACGGCGATGAACAGTCCCGCGGTCAGCCCGCAGGACACCGGGCTGAAGAGCCACGAACGCCAGTCGGCCAATCGCTCCCCCAGCCGGTCAAGAAAAGACGCGGGCACGTACCGGTCCAGGCCGGCCCGGTCGCTCCAGGGCGGCGCGCTCGCCATGCCCAGGGTAGTCCCCCGCCGGACGCCCTCGGCGAGGTTGTAGGCCAGCGAAAACGCGCCGGTCACGGTCAAGGCAAAGAACATCGGCACGGCCAGATTGAACGCCGTAGTCGGCGCCACGCCAGTAAGTCGAATCAGCCCGGAGACGATCCAGTAACCCCAGTAGTAGTAATTCAGGTAGCCGCCGGCAAACCAGGGGTCGTAGGGCGGCAGGGTCGTGGAGCGGAGCACGGCGTTCAGGTAGGCCAGTTCCATCGGCTTTTCGCCGCCCCGCCACGGGTGCCAGAGGTCGGGGTTGGCGTAGCGAACCAGCACGAAGGCCAGGAACGCCAGCACGAACAGCGCCTCCGCGCCCAGCAGAAAGCGCCAGCGGTCCTTGATGAACGCCCGGATATGCCGGTGCTGGAAGCACAAGACCACCGCCGAAGCTCCGGCGGTGACGCCCATGCCCACGTAGACGGCCAACAAGGCCGAGTCGAGCCAGCCCAGCGACACGATCAGCCAGGCCACGTAAAAAACCGCCAGCAGCCCCAGGATTCGCGCCAGGATAATGCCCCGGTCGGGCAAGGCCCGGAAGACATACCATGACAAGGGCAGCGCCAGCAGCCAGATGACCTCCACCGCCAGCAGCCAGGCCAGCACGGGGACTTTGTTGGCCCAACTGCTGCGGTCAACGATTTCGGTATAGGTCCCGCCCTCACGCTGCTTTGCCAGGTCGGCATCCGACAGCATCAGGCCCACCGGCCGGGTGTCGTCTCCCAAACCGTTACCAGGAGGGGGAACCAAGAGCTCGCGCAGTTCGGCTTCGCTCAGGCGCTCGGCGTTCCTGAAGATAAGCACCCGGGGATGGTCGTAGCCGACCACGTTGTCGTCGGCGTAGCCCAACTCCAGCGTGAAGCTCGGCGGCGGATGGGCTACCTCCGGCTCCACCGGCGGCAGCCCTGCGCGGGGCAGGGCGTCGTCGCGGAAGGCGACTCCCGCCAACTGAGGGTAGGACGTGAACTCGCGGTGCAGCCGGTAGCCCAACTCCCCGGCGAAGAGCTTGCGGTAGTAGGCGTTGCTCAGCGGAAACCGCTCCGGGTCGCGGGCGGCGCTGGCGTAGGGCCGGGCGCTGTAGAACAGGAGGTATTCGGAATCGGCGAGATGGGTCGCCAGCTCCTCCATCTTCTCCGCAGTGTCGGCCTCGTATAGCGGGAACTGCCAGTCCTGGAAACGGTAGAATCCGGGAATGAACTCGTCCCAATGATTGTCGTGGACGACGGTCGTGCCCCGCGGAACCTCGGCCACCATCCACCGGGCCGCCTCCGTGGCCGGGTGGTCGTCAGCATAGACGCGCTGGAAGGCGAGCGAGTAGAAGGCGGTGCCCGCCACCACGAAAACGACCGACGCCACCGCCAGGACGGGCAGAATACGCGCGACGGAGCGCCCGGCGTCCAGAAAGTAGTCAGCTATGGCGCGGCACAAGTCCACTTCCCAGAGAAGCATCCGCGACCCAAGCAGGACCATCACCGGCATCAGCGGGAACAGGTAACGCAGGAAGCGCACCTCGAAACTTTCCAGTAAGAGCAGGCTGGGGACTACCCACGCCAGCAGGAACAGGTCGGCACGCCGGGTCCGGCTGGCGAACACGGCGCATCCAATGGTGAAAGGGATCGCCGCCCAAGCGACGATTCCCAAGGGAATGCCCAGCCCCCACACGGTCGTCTGTCGTATCTGGTATAGGAAGGCCGGCGTGTCCACGTACTGTACGGTGAACGGCCACAGTCCAGCGTTATTCGCCATGCGGGTCTGCGCGGCCACGTCCTCCACGAACGCCCCGAAGTCCAGGAAGGCGTAGGGCGAGCTGAAGAAGAACACCAGGATGGCCACCGATGCGGCGACCGCAGCGTGTCCTGCGGCCCGTTGGACGAGGTCGGGAGTGATGCCGGTCCAAGAGTTCTCGGCCTCGTCAAGTATCCAGTACAAGTAGGCGAGAGCCAAGGGAAGTACCAGCGGCAGGACGTTCACCTTGGGGGCAAGGGCCAGCCCCAGCATAAACCCCAACAGGGCCGAGTCGCGGAGCCGCCGCCGCTCCACCATCCACAGCATCGCCCAAAGGCTGGCCAGGGTGAACAGGACGGTGAACGGCTCGGGGCGGTAGAAGTGGCTGTGCTGGACGTGAATCACCGCGATGGCGGTCAGCCCCGCCGCCAGCAGTCCCGTGCCTTGTCCGTACAGACGGCGGCCCAAGGCAAACACCAGGAACACGGAGCCGACGTCGGCCAAGGCGGCCAGCGGTCTCCCGACGAAGCGCATGTCCAAGGCGTTGAGGTCGGTGAACAGCTCGGCCACCGACCGGAAAAAGACCATCACGTAGATGAGGATGCTGCCCAGCGGGAACCAGTGGGGGTTTAGCGGGCTGCGTTCGGCGTCCAGGGCTGTACCGAGGCCGGGAAGTCCGGGTTCCGCGCCGGGCTGGTCAGCGACGTAGCCGCATTGCCGGTGGCCCGGCGCCTCGGTAAGCAGGTCGTACATGCACCCGGAGCGCATGTAGATGTCGCGCTCGTCGGGGTGATATGCGAAGCCTTGGTCCCAGTCCACCCCGTGGAGCCGGAGGCCCAAGGCAACGACGAGGATGGCCGCCAACAGGAAAGGCGGCCATCCGGCGAGGCCATTGAAGCTCAAGTGGCGCAGAAAGGAGCCGGACGTAGGCTAGATGCCCCTCTCGCTCATCATGGCGGCTAGATCGGCGGTGCGGCAGGAATAGCCCCACTCGTTGTCGTACCAACCCATGATCTTCACCATGCGGTCGCTCATCACGATGGTGGACAGGGCATCTAAGATACAGCTATGGGGGTTGCCCCGGAAGTCGGAGCTGACCAGCGGCTCGTCGCAGTACTCCAGGATGCCCGCCAGGTTGGTCTCGGCGGCCTTCCGGAACGCCTCGTTGACGTCGGCCACCGACACGTCGTGGGCTACCTGGGCGGTGAAGTCGGTGATGGAGCCTGTGGATGTGGGCACGCGGAAGGCCATCCCGTGGAGCTTACCGTTGAGCTCCGGCAGCACCAGACCCACGGCGCGGGCCGCTCCGGTGCTGGTGGGGATGATGTTCATCGCCGCCGCCCGGGCCCGGCGCAGGTCGCCGTGGCGCTGGTCGAGGATGGCCTGGTCGTTGGTGTAGGAGTGGATGGTCGACATCAGCCCGTGCTCCACCACGAACTGGTCGTGCAACACCTTGACCATCACGGCAAAGCAGTTGGTGGTGCAGGAAGCGTTGGAGATGATGTTGTGTTTCTCGGCGTCGTAGAGGTCGTCGTTGACCCCCAGCACCATCGTCAGGTCTTCGCCGCGGGCCGGCGCCGAGATGATGACCTTCTTCGCGCCGCCCTTCATGTGCCCGGCGGCCTTATCGGCGTCGGTGAAGATGCCAGTGGACTCGACCACCATATCCACGCCCATCTCCGACCAGGGGATGTTGGCCGGGTCCCGCTCGGAGAACACCTTGATGCTGCGGCCGTCGACGACCAAATCGCCGTTGTTGGCCTCCACCTTGCCGGGATAACCGCCGTAGTTGGTGTCGTACTTGAGCAGGTGGGCGTTGGTCTCGGCGTCGGTCAGGTCGTTGACCGCCGCCACCTCGACCTTACCGGAGTTGCGCTCCTCGTTGGCCCGCAGCACCAGCCTGCCGATCCGTCCAAAACCGTTAATCCCGATGCGAGTAACCATGCTCTACCTCTGTGTCCCAAACTGCGAACATTCTACACTATGAGCGCGAAGCGATACGCTCCCGGAGCGCCGCCTCACGCTCGGCGACCTGTTTCTGGATTTCCGCCATCTCCTCGGCAGTCCTTGGACGCCAAGTCTCAAGATGGGGAAGGAGCAGTTCGGCGGCATTATCCAGGGTGAAGCCAACCGCCCATCCGTCTGCCTCACTATGCGCGGTCAAGCCAGTGGCGACCGCCTGATCGAATGCGATCGAGCACTCGCTACTGATCAAGACCAGAGTATCGGTTCCTTTCAAGTATGACGCGGACAACTCGCCGTTACACACAGGGCCTTCTGATGCCTCTTGCTTCAGAAACGGCATTAGCATCTTGGCAGCGTCGAACAGATCGAACCCGACGCACTCCCTCGAACCCCGCTCTGCGTAGAACGCGGTCAGGATAGTGTGCTTCGTGATGTTTCCTCCCCCTCCCCTGTCCGGAACACCGTTCCACAGGGCCAGAAGGTCTCCTTCCGGGGCGTAGCGAATTCTAAGGTTTTTGATGTCTGCCATTTCGTCATCCAGCATCTGGCGGCCCATACGCAGATAGTATCGCCGGGCCGCTACGATTCTCGACCACAACTACCCTCATCCACCATGGTTCCACTCCAGGATCCAGAATTCGAGCCCAATAGACGCGCCTGTCTCCTTGAAGGAGGACAACCTGCTCCGGATTCTCCAGAACGAAGACGATGCGTTCGTCAGTCGCCTCGGCATGTCTTCCCTCTTTTTTAGTCTCCAGAAAATGGGGCGTGTGGTCGTAGAATACACCGCCAGCGACTACCCCCGGCTGTTCCGATGGCTGCAACGGTCCCTGCTATCCTATCACGCCGCCCGCCCCAGATAGTCGAACGCCGACTGCCCGGCGTACTTGGCCCCGTCGCCCAACTCCGCGTCAATGCGCAGCAGGCGGTTGTACTTGGCGACGCGCTCGGAGCGGGCGGGGGCGCCAGTCTTGATTTGGCGGACGTCCCAACCGACGGACAGGTCGGCGATGGTGGTGTCTTCCGTCTCGCCGGAGCGGTGGCTCATCACCGCGCCCCAGCCAGCGGCGCGGGCGGTGTCCAGCGCGGCCCGCGTTTCGGTGAGCGTGCCTATCTGGTTGGGCTTGAGCAGGACGGCGTTGCTGGCCCCCTCCTCGATGCTGCGCTCGATGCGGGCGATGTTAGTAACCAGCAGGTCGTCGCCCACCAGCTGCACCGACCCTCCCAAGCGGCGACGCATCTCCACCCAGCCTTCCCAGTCGTCCTCGGACAGGCCGTCTTCAATGCTGATGATGGGGTATTGGGCGGCCCAATCCTCGTAGAGGTCGATCAAATGGCCCGAGTCCAGTGTGACGCCCTCCCGCTCCAGAACGTACTTCCCCTGCGCCGCGTCGTAAAGCTCGGTGGCAGCCACGTCCAGCCCCAAGTAAACGTCCCGGCCGGGCGCGCAGCCGGCCGACTCCACCGACCGCAGCACCAACTCCAAGGCGTCCCTGTTGGAGGGTAGGGACGGGGCAAACCCGCCTTCGTCGCCGACGTTCAGGTTGTGGCCCCCGGCCCGTAGCAACGAACGCAGCGAGTGGTAAATCTCCACCCCCGCCTGTAGCGCGTCGGAGAAGGTGGACATACCCACCGGCAACACCATGAACTCCTGTATGTCGGCGGAATCTGAGGCGTGGCGCCCTCCATTCAGGATGTTGAACATGGGCACGGGCAGGCTGACCGGGCCATCTCCGGCCAGATAACGCCATAGCGAGACCCCGACGCTCCGGGCAGCGGCGTGGGCCACGGCCAGCGAAACGGCCAGAATGGCGTTGGCCCCAAGCTCGCTCTTGTTGGGAGCCCCATCCAGACTAATCATGTACTGGTCAATGGCGGCTTGGTCAAAGGGCGAAAGGCCGACAACCCAGCGGTCAATCACGTTGTTGACGTTGGAAACGGCTTGCAGCACGCCGCGGCCTTCAAAGCGCGCCGCGTCACCGTCGCGCAGTTCGACTGCCTCGTGGCTGCCGGTGCTGGCCCCCGACGGGACCAAAGCAATGGCGGAGGTCCCGTCGCTAAGCCGAACTTCGGCCTCGACAGTGGGGTTGCCGCGGGAGTCCAGGGCTTCCCGCCCATGTACTGACGCGATGGTCACGCCGCCGGTCTGACTGCTCATCCTGCGCCCCGATACTCCTCAGCCTACAGCGCCTTCAAGCGGGCCTCGCCGGCTGCGATGGCCTTTTCCACGGCGTCGGCTGGGCTGTCGGCCTGAATGATGGCGTCGTCCACCGGCTTCCCCTCGCCGGACGTGGTCAGGGGCCAGCTCTTCAGCCCGATGACCGGCACTCCATCGGCGAGGGCGTGACTGATTTCCGACAGGGTGCCGTAGGCCCCGCCTACCGCGATCGCGGCGGCCCCGGTGTGGACGACTATCACGTTCCTGGCGTAGCCCATGGTAGTGACAATCGGTATGTCGACGTAGCTGTTGGCCGCGGCCGCGTCCCGGCCCGGCAGAATCCCGACAGTGGTGCCGCCCTCGGCCTTGGCGCCGCGGCACACCGCTTCCATTACGCCCGCCAAGCCGCCGCACACGACCGTGATGCCGCGCCTGGCCAGTTCCCGCCCCACCTCCTCCGCCAGGTCGAGGTGCTCTTGGTCCGGCGGGTTGCTGCTTCCGATAACTGAAATGATCATCTTTCGGTAAGCCTCGACAGGCGTCTTTGTTGAGCCGGGCTCCTGGGAACAAACGGGAGCAGCGGCGCCATTCGGATCGCCTCCAACTCGCCGGTTAGGAGCCGCACGTCTTCCAGACCCTGGCCGACCCTATCCAGGTCCAGGATGTCTTCGTAAAAGTTGTCGTGCATCGTCCCGGCTGAAGTGAACAAAAGCCTTAGCTCGGGGCGGTCCCACTCGTCGGCGATTTGGTTGGCAACATCGTAAAGGCGCTGGTGACTATGGTGGTTCCAACCCCTCAGTTCCGCGACTGCTTTAACAGCGTGGGCCGCGGCACCCCAAACTTTCTCGCCGGCTTGAAGAAAATCGCCCTCTTGCAATTCCTCTTCTGCCTGCCGGATGAGGCGCTGACTGATTGCCACGTAGCGATCGGATTCCGCTGACGCGGTCGCCATTTCCGGTATTACCTCCCCTGTTCCTCGACAGCCATGCTATCACACTGACCTAGGGTAGAATCGCCCGGCTGGCGGCATCGATGGTATCCAGGAGCGGGGAGGGATAGACGCCGATCCAGAACACGGCCAGCAGGCATGCGCCCAAGACGGCGATAATCGTGATGGAGGGAGGCCGCCCCAAGGCCGGGTAGGTCTCGATCAAGGCGGCTCCGGGCCGGGGCGCCGGGCCCTCGTGTTCTTCCCCTTCGTGTTCTTGCTCTTCGTAGCCGTAGCCGTGACCGTAGGCCCGGTCGCCCTCAGCCGGTTCGATGTACATCTGACGAATGACCTGCAAGTAGTAGTAGAGGGAGACCAGGCTGGCAAAGACAGCGAGGCCCGCCAGCCAGAGGAGCCCTCCGTCGGCAACGGCGGTGAAGAGGTAGAACTTTATGGCGAACCCGGCGAAGATGGGCAGCCCGGCCAACGAGAACATGCCGATGCCGATGGACGCTGCCAGGAAGGGCTGCATCCCGCCCAATCCCGCCAGGTCGCTCATCATCTCCTTGCCGGTCATGTTGAAGAACGAGATCAGCCCGCCGAACACCACGAAGTTCGTTACCGAATAGCCCACTAGGTAGAACATCACCCCGTTGGACGGCAGGTTGGAATCAATCGAAAGGGCGGCCACCCCGGCGAGAATAAACCCGCTGTGGCCGATGCTGGAGTAGGCCAGCAGCCGTTTCAGGTTGCGCTGGGCCAGGGCCACCAGGTTCCCGACCACCATGGTGACGGCGGCCAGTACCGCCAGGATCAACTGCCACTGGTCCCAACGGTCGGCCACGGGCACGAATCCTTCGGCGGCCAAGCGAAGCAGCAGCGCGAAGGCTGCCGCCTTGGAACCGATGGCCAGGTAAGCCGTGATGGGGTAGGGCGCGCCCTCGTAAACGTCGGGCGCCCACATGTGGAAGGGCACCGCCGCCACCTTGAAGCCAAGCCCCACCAGGATGAGCGCCACCCCTACCCAAAGGGCCGGGCTCACCTCGGAGGCGGCGGCGAGTCCGGCGGCAATGGCCTCGAACTTGGTGACGCCCAATACGCCGTAGACCATGCTCACACCGTAGAGCAGCACCGCCGAGGAAAACGCGCCGATGATGATGTACTTCAGGCCAGCCTCGTTGGACTTGGCGCTGTCCCGCGCGTAAGCGGCCAGCACGTAAAGGCTGAAACTGAGTAGCTCCAAGGCGATGTAGGCGGTGAGCAGCTCCCGCGACTGGGCCATCACGTTCATGCCCAGCACCGAGAACAGCACAATGCCGTAGAACTCGCCCTTGTGCTCCAGCCGCTCCTGCACGAAGTCCATGGAACTCAGGATGATGAACACCCCGATGCCCATGAACAAAACCTTGAACCACAGTGAAAAGTCGTCCACCGCCAGCAGCCCGCCGTAGAGGGTTTCCTCCACGCCCCACAGCATGACCACGGAAACGGCGATGAGCGCCAGCAGCCCGGCGATGGACAGCCACGCCAAGTATTGCTTCCGGCCTTCGGGCAGCACCAGGTCCACCGCGAACACCAGGAACGCCAGGCCCGCCAAGGCGAACTCCGGCGTGAGCAGGTCCAGGTTGGCGGTTAGCGGCACGGCTCGTTAGACTCCCGGAATGGTGTCGACGCCGACGTTGATGACCCGCATCAACGGCTCGGGCCAGACGCCCACGAAGATTATCACCAGCACGAACGCGCCGCCGACGGACTTCTCGATCACGCTGGCGTCGGACAGCCCTGACCAGCGAACGTCCGGCTCGCCGTAAAAAGTGCGGGCCAGCAGCCGCAGGATGTACACGGCGGTTATGGCCGCGCCGACCACCCCCAGCACCGCCAGCGGCAGGTAGGTGCGGAACGCCCCGGTGAACACCAAGAATTCGGCGATGAAGCCGCTCATCCCCGGCAGCCCCAGCGAACACAGCCCGGCGATGACAAAGAAAAAGCTGGTCACGCCCATGCGCCCGAACAGCCCGTTCAGCACGTTGATGTCGCGGACGTGGGTGCGGTCGTAAATAGCGCCCACCAAGGCGAACATCAGGGCGGTCATTATCCCGTGGGAGAACATTTGCAGCACCGCGCCGCCCATGCCGATGCTGTCCAACGTGGCGATGCCCATCAGCACGTAGCCCATGTGGCTCACGCTGGAGTAGCCGATTATGTACTTGAGGTCCTGTTGCGACAGGGCCGAGACCGCGCCGTAAAGCACGTTGACCGTGCCCAGAGCGATAAGCACCGGCATCCAGTTCTCCGCACCGTCGGGCAGCAGGAAGATGCCGACGCGGATGATGCCGTAAGCGCCCAGCTTCATTAGCACCCCGGCGTGGAGCATGGACACCGCCGTGGGCGCGGCCACGTGGCCGTCGGGAGACCAGGTGTGGAAGGGCCAGAGGCCGGCCAATACGCCAAAGCCGACCATGAACAGCGGGAACACCAGCGTCTGGAAGGTCGTATCGAACCCGCCCGACGCCGCCAACTGCTCCAGCCGTTGCAGGCTGAAGGTGCCCTCCCCGGCGCCGGAGGCCTCGGCGTAGACGGCCAGAATGCCGACCCAGACGAGGATGCTGCCCGCCACCAGGAACAGGATCAGCTTCATCGCGCCGTATTCTTTGGTGCGCAGGAAGGTGCGGAAGTCGGTGCTGCTGCCCCACACGCCGATGAGCAGGTACATCGGCAGCACGGCCAGCTCGTAGAAGAAGAACAGGAAGAACAGGTCGCGCACCGCGAACACGCCGTAGACCCCGGCGGCCAGGGCCAGCAGCAGCACGAAGAATTCCCGGTTCCGGTAGTCGATGTTCCGGGAGATCAGCACCCCGCCCATCAGCACGAGGCCGTTCAGCATGACCAGCGGCGCGGATATTCCGTCTATCGCCAGCGCGAGGCTGATGTCCATCGGGCCGGGCAGCCAATCGTAGGCGCGGACAAACTGGAAGCCGCCGGCGTCGTAGTCGTAGCGGGCGAATATGACCACCGAGAGGAGCAGCGACAGGATGCCGACGAACACGGCGAAATACCAGGTGTCCTTCGGGCGGTCTCCGGGCATGAACATCATCAGGCCGGAACCCGCGAGGGGCACCAGAATCAGCAACAACAAGGCTACTTGATCGAAGTTCGCCACGGGTGTCCTAGACCGTCCTCAACCACCAGAAGATACCCAACCCCACCACGCCCAGCACCATCGCCAGAGCGTAGCTATACAGGTGCCCCGTTACGTGGAGCCGCAGGGTGACGCCAACCTTCCGCACCACGTCGGCGGGCCCGTTGACGCCCACGTCGTTGACGATGGCCCGGTCGAAGAATCCGACGAAGCCGGAGAACACCAGCACCAGCCGGTCGATGACCCACTGGTAGGCTTCGTCGAAATAGTATTTGTTTTCTATGACCCGCAGCGCCGGGGCCAATCTCTCTCTGGCCCGATCCAGTGATATGCTCCCGCGGTCGTAGACTAGGTAGGTGAACACGAAGGCGCCCACCGCCATCGCCGCAGAGAGGATTCCCAACCACCAAGTGAACTCAAAACCGTGGCCCTCGTGGAAGAACACAAAAGTCCCGAAGCCGTCGAAATTGCCCGGCCAGTTCCAACTGATGAGGCCGAACCCAACCGCCAATACGGCCAGCAGGGCGAGCGGCCCCGCCATCGACGGCGGAGCATCGTGGACGTGCTCCAACTCGTCCCGGAGCCGTCCGAAGAAGGTCACGAACAGGACCCGGCCCATGTACAGCGCGCTGAGCAGGGCGGTAATCAAAGCGAACACGATAAACACCGCGTTCCGGTTGTCGCTCACCGCCGCCAGCACCTCGTCCTTGCTCCAGAAGCCAGCCAGTATCGGCACGCCTCCCAAGGACAGCGCGCCTACCGCGAAAACGAAGGCGGTCAATGGCATCACCCGCCGGAGTCCGCCCAACTCCGATACTTCCTGCTTCTCAGTGCTGTGAATCACGCTGCCCGCGCCCAAGAACAACAGCGCCTTGGCGAAGCCGTGGGCCAGCAGGTGGAACACCGCCGCGGTGTAGCCGAACGCGCCGAGGGACAGCATCATCAACCCAAGATGGCTTACTGTGGAGTAGGCCAAAATACGCTTGATGTCGGTCGCCACCAGCGCGATGGTCGAACTCATTAACGCGGTGACCAGGCCCACGATGGCGACCACCAGCAGCGGCGCCGCGTCGTAAGCCTCGAACAACGGGTAAGTCCGGGCCACTAAGAACACGCCGGCGACGACCATGGTGGCGGCGTGGATTAGCGCGCTCACCGGCGTCGGCCCCTCCATCGCGTCGGGCAGCCAGACGTGGAAGGGGACTTGGGCCGACTTGCCCATCGCGCCCAGGAAGAGCAGCAACGCCGCGGCGGTGGTCACGCCCTCGCTCATTGCGCCGGTCTGCACCGCCTCGAACGCCTCCAACATGCTGAAGCTGCCCACTTCCTTCCAGAGCAGCAGTATGCCCACCAACAGCCCGACGTCGCCGATGCGGGTGACGATAAACGCCTTCTTGGCCGCTTCCCGGGCCGACGGCCGCTCGTGCCAGAAGCCGATGAGCAGGTAGGAGCAAACGCCCACCAACTCCCAAGCCACGTACAGCAACAGGAAGCTGTCGGCGAGAATGATGCCCAGCATCGAGGCGGCGAAAAGCGCGTGTACCGCGAAATACCAGCCGAAGCGCGGGTCGCCGCGCATGTAGCCCAGCGAGTAGACCTGCACCATCAGGGCGACGAACGTGACCAGCCCCAGCATGGCGATGGTCAGCGGGTCGATGATGATCCCCCAGTGCAGACTCACGCTGTCGCTCAGTCCGGGGAGTCCGGCGTTGAACCAGCCGCGCTCGTAGTTGCAGGTCAGGGCCTCGGTGCTTTCGCTGGTGAAGCAGCCGTCGGTGGCCGGAGAAGCGTCCATCCAACCGAACAGCACGAACCAAAAGACGACGAACCCGGCGGCGATGGCGCCGATGGAAATCACCGCTCCCTTGCCGGGCAGCCACCGGCCCAACAGCACGATGACCGGCGCGGCGGCGAGGCTGATGACGGGTATGAGCCAGGCCCACTCCATTAGCCGGCGCCCCCTACCATTTCATCAAGTCCACTTCATCCACGTTCACCGTGGAGCGGTTTCGGAAAATTCGCAGGATGATGGCCAGCGCCAGGCCGACTTCCGCAGCCGCCACGGTGATGATGAAGATTGCGATCAACTGCCCGTCGAACCGGGCGAAATGGCCGGTGCCCTCCAGGTGCGAGGACGCCGCGATCAGGTTGATGTTGACGGCGTTCAGCATCAGCTCGATGGACATTATGATGAGCACCGCGCTGCGCCGCGCCAGGACTCCGTACAAGCCGATGACGAAGAGCGCGGCGCTAAGCAGTTGGAACCAGACCAGGTCGACCACTGCCTAGTTCTCTCCGGGCCCGGAGCGGGCGATGATTATTGCCCCGATGAGGGCCACCAGCAGCACCAGGGAAGCGACCTCGAAGGGGACCGCCCAAGTGGTGAACAACGACTCGGCTATCCCGGTGAAGGGAGCGTTCTGGGCCTCGGTGCCCTCCGCCGCGTTGATTATGTACGCGGGCACCAACACTCCCAGCAACGCCAAGGAAGCGATGGCGGCCAAGGGCCACTGCTTGTTGTCGGAGGTGCGGGGATACTCGGCGCTCCGGGTGAGCATGATGGCGAAGATGAGCACGATGATGATCGCGCCGCCGTAGATCAATACCTGCACCAAGGCCAGGAATTCCGCGAACAGCAACAGGTAGATGCCCGCCACCGCCACCAGCGACACCAAGAGAGCCAGCGCGGCATGGACCACGTTCCGGCTGACCACCACGGCCAACCCGCCGCCCAGCGTGAAAATAGCCAGCAGGATGAATAAGAACCAGGGCATCAAACTATTCCAAAATTTAAGCCACCTAATCGGCGGCTCTCCGGTGGAACCTGCGCAGAGTGTTGGAAAACGGCGTCACGGGCGCTTCATCGCCTGCCCAACAGTTTTCGGAAAAAGCCTAACGGCCCGCCCGCCCGGGACGTGCGCCGCTTCAGGTGCCTTTCGACGCATTCCACACAGGTGCAGGCGGGCGGATGTTTCTTGGAGAGATTCAGCCAGCGTTCGTCTTCTCTGGAGGGCATAGCGAATTCACCCGGCAAGCGGTCTTTAAGAATCCCCGTCGGGCTTGGCCGCGGCCGCAGCGGCTGGCGCGGGTCTGGCCTTCTTGGTCGGAGGGATCCAGCCGGTCTCCTTCTGGTGCTTGAACCCAAGCTCCAGCAGATCGGGAAGATTTGTCCGGTCGCCGTTGCGGTTGAAGGTGCTCATCTCGTGTTCGTGGGACATCACGATGGCGTCGAAGTTACAAACATCGACACAGATCCCGCATAGTATACAACGGTTTAGATTTATCTCGAAACTTTCGACGATCTTCCTGCGGGTGCTTTTGCCCTCGGCCTGAAGGGGGTTGTCCTTCATGGTGGCCGACATGCACTGGGTGGGGCACTGGCGGATGCAGACCATGCAACTGGTGCAGTAGGGTTCGCCCACCTCCTCGTCCCAAGTGAGCGCCGGGAATCCCATGAACCTCGGCTGTACCGGCGTGGGGGCATCCTTGCGCCGGAACAGGTTCCCGGTGGCCGGGTACTGCTGGGTCACCGGCTCGCGCAAGCCCTTGGCGGACGATACCAGGGTCAATAGCAACCCTTTGATGCTGTTGAGCATTCTGCTAACTTCCTCCCGGCCCGCTGGCGGACCTGCTGGCGGCCCGCTGGGCCCGTAGCGCCTCCTGGCGCGCCCTGACCTGGGCAACCCGGTTGGCCGGGCCCGTCATGCGGCGGTAGATCGCGTAGGCCACCCACAACAGGCCCGCCGACGACATCAAGGTCAGCGACCACCACGGCCATCCATAAAACTGGTAGATCGCGGTCATAACCACGGTGAGGAACGACAGCGGCACGATCACCTTCCAGGCAAAGGCCATGAGCTGGTCGATGCGCAGGCGCGGGAAAGTGCCTCTGATCCAGAATATCACCATCACCACCAAGTAGACCTTGAACAGGAACCAGATGATCTCCCACCAGCCTTCCAGTCCGGGGCCGGCCCATCCCCCGAAGAAGAGTATCACGGTGAGGGCGGCGATGGCGAAGGTGTTGATGTATTCCGCGAGGAAGAACAGCGACCAGTGGGCCCCGCTGTATTCGACAAAGGGGCCGCCCACGATCTCAGATTCGGCGAAGTAGATGTCGAAGGGGGTGCGGCCCACCTCGGCCAGCCCAGCCACGAAGAAGACCACCAACCCCAACGGTTGCAACAGCACGAAGGGGAGGAAGCTGCCCTGTTCGGCCACTATCTCTCGCAGGTCGAGGGACTGGGCCAGCATGGCGACTGAGACCGCCACCATGATTATCGGAATCTCGTAGCTCACCAGTTGGGCGGCGGCGCGGAGGCCGCCCAGGGTGCCGTATTTGTTGGCCGAACCCCAGCCGGCCAGCACCAGCCCCAGGATTCCGACCACGGAGAAGGCGATGATGTAGAAAAGTCCCAGGTCCAGGTTCTTGACCACCGCGTTCTGGGCGCCGGGGATCGTGACCCAGATCATAAACGCCGAGAGCATGACGATCAGCGGCGCGCCCCAGAATATGGCCTTCTCCGACGAGGTTGGGATGATGTCTTCTTTGATGATGAGCTTGATGGCGTCGGCCACCGGCTGCAACAGCCCCATCGGGCCGGTGCGCGTGGGGCCAAGCCGACGTTGCAGCCGCCCCAGCGCCTTGCGCTCCAGCCAGGTCAACGAAAGCACCACCACGGAGAGCGCGGTGAACAAGATGAACAGCGCAACCACGATCCACACGAAGTCGATGGCGCTGATCAGCAACGGCGGCAGGGCGGGCATCAGCGGTCGACCTCGCCCATCACGATGTCCAGCGAGCCCAGAATGACCACCGCGTCGGCCACCCAGGTATTGATCAGCATCGCGCGGATGGCGGAGAGGTTGCAGAAGGAAGGCGGTCTGACCTTCAGCCGGTAGGGACGGTCGGTGCCGTCGCTGATCAAGTAGACCCCGATCTCGCCCCGCGGGTTCTCAGCCCGCACGTAGACCTCGCCCTCGGGCGGGCGGATCAGGCGGCGGCCCAGCGGCGAGGTCACGTTGCCCTCGGGCAACTGCTCCAGGGCCTGCTCGACGATACGCAGCGACTCGTACATCTCCTGCACCCGCAGGTAGTAGCGGTCCCAGCAGTCGCCGTCCAGCCCGATAGGAACGTCGAAGTCGAAGCGGTCGTAAATCGAATACGGAGCGGCCTTCCGAACGTCGTAGTCGACGCCCGAGGCGCGCAGGCAAGGCCCGGTCAGTCCGAAGTCCACGGCGTCTTCGGCGCTGATGGGCGCAACGTCCTT
Source organism: Dehalococcoidia bacterium (assembly GCA_965197575.1). Lineage (GTDB taxonomy): Bacteria > Chloroflexota > Dehalococcoidia > Lucifugimonadales > UBA3495 > VXOI01. Next base: position 946,320 of record OZ240214.1, on the reverse strand, counting down.
CAGGCGGGCCAGGAAAATCTCGTTGAAGCTGAGGAGCTTGTCCGACTCCACGACGTCCTCGCGCACCAGCGGAAGCAGGACCCGCATCCGGTCCATGAAGTCGTCGGGAACGTCCTCCTTGAGGCCGCCGACGCGGAAATAGTTGTGCATCATGCGGGCGCCGGACACCGCCTCAAACAGCCCTTGTATCCTCTCCCGGCCCCGGAAGCAGAACATGGAGGGCGTCATGGCGCCGGCGTCCAGCCCCATCGTGGCGACGAAGAGCAGATGGCTGGCGATGCGGTTGAGTTCGCAGAGAATGACGCGGATGTACTCGGCCCGTTCCGGCACCTCTAGGCCCATCAGCTTCTCGACAGCCCGGCAATACACCTGCTCGTTGTTGAAATTGGCGATGTAGTCCAGCCGGTCGAACAGAGTGGTGACCTGGTGGTACTGCTCGCCCTCGCAGAGCTTCTCCGAGCCGCGGTGCAGGTAGCCGATATGGGGAACGAGGTCGACCACCTTCTCGCCGTCCACCCATAGCACCATCCGGAAGACGCCGTGCGTCGATGGATGCTGCGGCCCCATGTTGAGCAGCATCTCGATGGGCTCGGCGTTGGCGATTGCGTTGTTGACGACTTCAGCCATATCTCTTTAACGGTGACGGGCCTAAAGGATAACTATGTCCGGCCCTTTGACCGGCTCCACTTCGTTGCTTATCCAGCGGTCGTCGTCAAAGTAAAACCCCGCCTCGATCAGCACCTCGTCCAGGACGCCCAGGTCGTCGCAGTCTTCCAGGTACTCGGAGACCTGCCGCCGCAGCGAGTCCTTGGCCTCGTCCGCCGTGTCGCCGAACCCGGTGATCAGCAACTCCGGACACACCGCCTGCCAGGATGCTCCGGTCCTGGACTCCTCGATCCGGTAGGTGATGCTGTCCTTTGCCCCTTCTCGCGCCATCGGCGGCTTATCCTTCCTCGGCTGGTGTCGGCTCGAACTCCAACTGTAGCTCTGTATCCTCGTCAACGCCCGGAAACCCGGCCTGGGCCAGCGTGGTTTCCAGGCTCTCCGTGCCGTCCTGGGCCTCGATCCAGCCCCTCATTACCTGCACCAAGTCTTCCTGTGCCGATTCCACCGAGTCTCCCTCACCTTCCAGGGGCAGCCCGTCGACGCGAGCCACGTACCAGACGCTGTCCTTGTCATCTTGTACGCAGGCCACGCGGGCGGTCAGGGCCAACTGTTCCAAGTCTAAAACTCTTTGTACTCGTAGAAAGGATATTCTTTGCGGCCGGGATACCCTTCGAATCCATCATAGAGCAACAGCGGCGACAGGTCCGGATGCCCCTGAAAGACCACCCCGAACAGGTCGTGAGCTTCGCGCTCGTACCAATCGGCCGCCCTCCAGACCGACGCGACCGAGGGAACCATCGGGTCCCGGCGTCCTGTATGATCCTTGGGCAGGTCGGTCTTTAGTATGAGCGTCCGCTCCGGCTCCAACGATTGAAGCACGTACACCATCTGGAGGTTGTCCGGGTAGTCCACCGCCGCCAGGCAAAGCAGCATCTTGGCCGCGATTCGAGGGTCGTTCTTGAGCAGGCTGCACACCGACTCGGTATCGCGGCTAGCCACCGACACCTGGGGCAGGTCGTTCAGCGTGCCCGGCTGGGGGTCGAATTCGCGCAGCACCTCCAGGGTGGCCTGGAGAGTTTCGCGCCCCCGCTCCGTCAGCAGGCTCAGGTCCGGCCCCTGGGGTTCCGGCTCGGCCTCGTCGGGGGTTACTGACGCGCCGCTCTCGCCTTCCACGCCGGGCGCCGCCTCTTCCGGGGTCTGGTTGGACTCGGCGGACTCGACCACTACTTACCGGCGTCCTGCATGATCTTTTCCTGGAGCTTGATGATGCCGTAGAGCAGCGCCTCGGGTCGGGGCGGGCAGCCGGGCACGTAGACATCCACGGGCACTATATGGTCCACGCCCATCACCACCGAATAAGACCGGTAGTAGGGGCCGCCGTTGGTGGCGCAGCTACCCATCGCGATGACCCACTTGGGTTCCGGCATCTGCTCGTAAAGCAGGCGGATCGGCTCCGCCATCTTCTTGACCACGGTGCCCGCGACGATCATCACGTCGGACTGCCGGGGCGAGGGCCAAGTCACTACGCCGAAACGGTCGAAGTCGTGATGGGCCATGTAGGTCGAGATCATCTCGATGGCGCAGCAGGCCAGCCCGAAGCTGAGGGTCCAAAGCGACGACTTGCGGGCCATGGCGAAGAGCTGGTCGGTGGTAGTGGTGATGACGCCGGGCATCTTGTTGCCCAACGTCTGGTCGAACAGGCTCGGGCCCGGTTGGTTGCCGGAGCCCAGGATTATTTCTGCCACTCGAGCACCCCCTTCCTCCAAGCGTAGACGATAGCGAAGCCCAGCACCGCCAGGAAGAGCATCATGGCGTAGAAGGGCAGGGCGTTGGAATTGATGGCCTGCTCCTTCAGGAAGATGACCGCCCAAGGGAACAGGAAGACTGCCTCTACGTCGAATATCAGGAACAGGATGGCGAAGACGTAGAAGCGGACGTTGATGTTGGACCAGGTGTAGGGCGTGGCCGGTATCCCGCACTCGTAGGTGGTGAGCTTGACCTCGGAGGCCCGGCGGGCCGAAAGCAGGCGCGAACCACCGAACATACCGGCAATCGCCAAGGCCGCGACGGCGGCGGAGATGGCCACAGCGGTGTAGTTCTCAGTGAAAAGGTCGGGGCTGAAGGCCTGAAGCAGCATAGCGGGGAGGGCTTATTCGTCCTCGGAACGCGGGCCCCAAGGCGGCGCGTTTCGCTCAAAATACCTACTATCGGCGGACGGGACTATATCATCGGCCCATGTGAGTGTCAATGAAATTGAAGGGCGGCGAATGGGACATTCAATCCTCTCAGATACAACGCCGAGGCCGGTTAGCGTCCCGAGTTTGAGCCGTTATGTTTCCGGGCCTGCCTGGCCTCGCGGGGATTGGGCTCCGTGAACTCCCTGCCTTCCGCGAAAGCCTGGTCTCGCCTTTCCAACCAAGCGGCCCATTCCGCGTCGGCACTCTCGATACCTTCATTGTAGCGTCTGGCCTTATATTTTTCGGCGATCATTTTGGCTGCCTCTCTGTACGCCATGATAAAAATTGTCAGCCCCAGCGAAGGGCCGATCCACATGGCAATTGAGGTTATGGTCTCAAGCCAAGAGTCTTCGGTGCGGTAGGCTATTTCGTACCAGGTCGCTGCTCCCATGAATAGAGTGGCGATGATAAGCGATATGACAAGCGTTCTGGCGTCATCGTCTCTGAACAAGGTTGGCTCTTTTCCCTATTGGTGGAGCGGCTTCCGCTTCATAGGCAACCTTTCGCTGGTCGATTCCATGCCGGTGCATCAGATGGCCCACCTCCAGGCCAGCGGTCTTGATTTCCTTGATGCGTTGCAGCTTCAGGTCGGCGGCGTCCTCATCCGTCGATGAGAACTCGCCCTTGGCATGGTCGAAAATACGGTTTCCCTGCCCTTTGCCGACGTAGAAGGTCTCACCATTTCGAGAATCGATCAGGCGGTAGACGTACCACTTCAGGTGGTCGGAGACTCCTATCGGAAAGCTGTCTCTGGGCATATTCTTTCCGTTACGCCGGTTGCTCCCGCAGCGTTGTGGAGGAGATGTCGCGGCGGAACATGGCCTCTGGGATTTCGTCGAACATGGGGGCGAAACCCGGCGGCGCATGAACGTCGTCCAGAGTCTTGAAGGAATCGCCGTCCAGGCGGCCGGCGACCAGGAACCGGGTCCCGCAGGCCCACATCTCCGCCAGCGCCCGCAGCATCGCGGTCTCGTCTTCGTAGTAACGGGGAGCTACGATCCGCACGGCGGTGTCCCAGCCGATGACGAACGCGCGGCCGGGGAACAGGGCCGCCTTCTTGTAGAAGGTCTCGGCCCTGGTCAACACCACGGTCTCACCCCGGTCGAAACGCTCCAGCCGCCGCTCGATCTCCTCCGCCCGCAGCGGGGGCTTGTCGACGTTGGTGACGGACAGCTCGTAGACCGGCGTTTCCCCCAACAGCGCCGCCGCGGCCTTGGCCAGCCCGCGGTGACCCTCGTGTACCGGGTTGAAGGAACCGGGCAGCATGGCCGATGGCGCGGCTCCCTCGACCTCCAGGCTTCCGTCGGGGCGGCGCACCACCCAACCCGCTTCGCCGGACACGAGTTGCTCCAGCGGCGCCGGGCGGGGCGTGGAAACCACTTCCAGGTTGTCGCCGACAGTCAGGCCCAGGTCGAACTCCGGTTCCAGACCGCAGGCGGACGCCAGCGCCTGCACGATGATCCGGCTCACCAATTCTTCCTCCCCGGCCCGGTCCCGCAGACCCTTGTGAAGCAGGAGCGACCAGGTGGTCGTGGCGGCGGCGTCCCAGACCGCCACGAAGGCCCGGTGTTCGCCGCGCTTGGGCCGGTCGGTCGCGATGGTGGCGGCGCAGGCCAGCCCAACCGGAGGCGAATCGTCCTCCAGTTGCGTACGGGCCTTGCGGAACGCGGCCCGGGCCATGTCGCGCGCCGTCTCCGCCGAGGCCGACTGCTCCGGCTCGAAGCCCAGGAATCCTTGCATGGAGCGACGCCCGTAGGGCACCACCACTTCCAGGATGGTGCGGGACGCGCCGCCGACCCCCAAGAGCCAGGCCACCGCCTGAGTGCCCGCCCCCGACACCGCCATCACGGTCTTGTGGGGCGTCGAGTGGACTTTCTGGATAAGTCCGTGGATTTCATTTTCCATATCGCGCGCCTTGCGTGATGGGGTCGGGCTGCATTTTAAGCCGGTCGAAAGGAGGAGTAGTCGATCTGGGACATCCGGGAGCGGGAGTGGGCCACCTCGCCGGTCTGCTTGCGCTGCCATTCCTGCATCCACTCATCGGGCATCCGGGTGCGGGCATCCCGCCACCACAGCGGCTCGCCCGGCGAGACCGTCTTGCCGTCCAGCACATCGGCCAGGAAGCAGGTCATGTCGCCGCCGTCCATGGCGTTGATGACTCGGCAGTCCAGCCAGCCCCAACAGTCCTCCAGCAACGGGCTCCCGGACTCACCGGGCCGGAAATCGAATCCGGCCAGCTTGTCGCAGTCCCGTCCCGAGACCAGGCCGAAGTCTTTGATCCAATGCAGTTGGTCCGCGCGGGGGAAATTGACGGCGAATGCCCCGCTGCCCAGCACCATTTCATGGGACAAATTGGTCTTGTAAAGCTGAACGATAACCCTGGGCCGCTCGGCGACAATGGAGGCACCGCCGATCGAAACGCAAATCTGGGCGTTGTCCCTCCCCTGCCACCGGGAAGTCACCGCCGTTATGGGAGACCACAGGTTGCCCATCATGGGAGCGATCTTGGCGTAGTCCATGCCTGATTCTACCCTTTTTTCACCGCAGAGAGCGCAGCGGGAGTTTTGTTTCTTAAATCAAAAAATCTCTGCGCTCTCTGTGGTGAATAAACAAGGCTACCAGTCGGGGGCGTAGTCCTCGGCGTCGTTGGCGGTGAGGCGGCGCTGCCCGGTCCCGTCGGCGTTCATCACGAAAATCTCGCCGGGACCGTAGAGGCGGGAGACGAAGGCGATGCGGTCGCCGTCGGGCGACCAGACCGGGCTCACGTCGTCGGCCTCGTTGGTGGTCAGACGCGCCTGCCCGGAACCGTCGGCCTGCATCACGTAGATTTCCGTCGCGCCGTGCCGCCCGGTCACGTAGGCGATGACGTTATCCTCCGGCGACCAGGCCGGGGAGTGGTCCGCGGCCGGATGCTGGGTGAGGCGGGTCAGCCGGGCGTCGTCCTGCCACGTCCCATTCTCGACCCGGCTAAGGAGATAAACGTCCTGATTGCCCTCGACCTCCCTTACGAAGGCGATGTGTTCGCCGTCGGGGGACCACACCGGGCCGCTGTCGGGCCCCTCGGTCAGTTGGATCAGGTTCACCCCGGCCGGATTGCGCAGCCAGATGCCGCTCTTGTTCGCCTGATCTCCGAGGGCCGGGTCGGCGGCGTCTGAGCCCTCGGTGCCGACGTCCCTATAAAAGGCCAGCCACTCGCCGTCGGGAGACCAGCCGCCCAAGCGGTCCTCGGCCTCATCGCGGGTGGCACGGTCCACCCGGCCTCCCTCCATCGTGGCTATGTAGACCTCGCCGTTGCCGTCCTGGGAGGCGATGTAGGCCAGTCGAGTTCCCCTCGGACTCCAACGCGGGGTGCGGTCGTCGCCCGCCGTGTGGGTGACGCGAGTAACCCGCTCGCCTTTTTCGTCGACCAGGTTTATCTCCAGGTCTCCCGACTCGTTGGACTCGTAGGCGACATAACGCCGGGAAGGAGACCAGGCCGGAGCGTAGTCGCCGGCGTTGTTGCTGGTCAGCGCCAAGAGTTCCCCGGATTCGGGATCGACCGAATATATCTCCGCGTCGCCGTCGACCTCGGACACGAACACCACATCGTCCCCGCCCGTCGTACAGCCCAAGAGCAGGGCGGCCCAAACCACTCCGATCAGCAGCGCCAGCGCTTTGCCAAATGCCATGCTAAGGATTATAGGCGCAATCCCGCCCGCGTTCAGAGCGGCTACGGCTTCGGGATTTGGCGAAAAACGGCGCCGAACCCGCGCCCTTGACAGCGTTGACGGGTAGTAACTAGCATCGGAGCCAACAAGCCCACTACGCATTGGAGGCAGTGACCGATGAAGGCATTGACCGGCGCCGATCTGATCGATGGCACCGGGGGCGCGGTGCTGCGGGACTCCGTCGTCCTGGTGGACGGGGAGCGCATTGAGGCCGTGGGAGCGCGGGGCGCGGTTGCCATCCCGCCCGACGCCGAGCGCGTGGACCTCACCGGGCTGACCCTGCTTCCCGGCCTGATCGACACTCACGACCATCTGGCCGACAAGAACTACTCGCTGATCAGCCGGTGGGAGATCGAGGAACCCGCCTCGCTGGCCCACCTCAAGACTGCCAAGGCCATTGAGGAGTCCTTGGCCGCTGGCTATACCACCATCCGCGACGCCGGTGGCTTGGACGCCGGGTTCAAGGACGCCATCGCTCAAGGGCTGCTGCAAGGGCCGCGGCTGTTGACCGCAGTGTCGATCATCTCGCCCACCGGCGGCATCGGCGACCGGGTGAGCGGATCGGGACAGCGCACCGCCTACAACAACGACCCGATGCGGCCCATCGGCGTGGCCAACGGCGCCCAGGCCGTCCGCTCCATCGTCCGCGAGATGGTGCGCGTGGGGGCCGACGTGATCAAGTTCGCCACTACCGGCGGGGCCAGCTCCCGCCAGGGCCACGGGCCGATGGACATCGCCTTCGGTCCCGACGAAGTGAAAGCCCTGGTGGACGAGGCCCACACCCTGGAAAAGCTGACCATGTGCCATGCGCTGGGCGGGCCGGGCCTTCGCATGTGCATCGAGGCGGGGGTGGGTTCAGTCGAGCACGGCTGCTACCTGGCCGACGACCCCGACCTGCTGAAGATGATGGCCGACAGTAACACTTTCTTCACCCCGACGTTCGAGGTCTACGAGTTCCACTCGACCATCAGCGCGCCCCACATACAGGCGCGGTCACAGTCCTTGAGGCACGTACACCAAGAGAGCCTCCACCGGGCAGTCACCGCCGGGGTTAAGATAACCGCCGGCACCGACGCCGGGGGCTTCGTCCACGGCGACAACGCCCGCGAGATCGAGTTGATGGTGGAGCGCGGCCTGACCCCGATGCAGGCCATCCAGACCGCCACCGGCTGGGCCGCCGAGTGCATCGGCTTGGCTAAGGAAACCGGCACGGTCGAAAAGGGCAAGCAGGCCGACCTGCTGGCCGTAGACGGCGACCCCCTGGCCAACATCGGCGTCCTGCGCGACAAAGACGCCATCAAGCTCGTCCTCAAGGGCGGGCAATCCTGCATCGACAAGCTGCCTGCCGCCGCGCCAGTGCCAGTGGCGGACTAGCCGACCCGGTGTTCGGTCTCATGGTTGGAGCATAGCGCCGAGAAGACTAGCAGCCTCACTAATTGCGCTGTTCGTTTCCCTACAACTAGCCTTGGTAGGGTGCGCCAGCTCGTCGCCTCCAGACCTGGCAACGATGGTGGAGCAAGTCAGGGGTGGAGTAGTCCGGGTCGAAACCCTCGACGCAAGTGGTTCCGGGTTCATTTTTGAAACTAGCGACGACGGCAACGGCCTGGTGCTCACCAACTATCACGTAGTGGAAGGGGCTTCTCATATCTCCGTTGAAGTGAGTGATTCACAGATCTATCGTGGTCACATTGAAGGATTTGACCCCGATAGAGATTTAGCTGTCGTGAGCATATGCTGCGGGGATTTTTCGGTTCTGTCTTTTGGTGATGTATCGAGCATCAAACCCGGAAGCGAAGTAATTGCAATGGGCTATCCGCTGAATCTTGCCGGGGCTGCGTCGGTTACTCGCGGCATTGTATCTGCCATACGGTCCGACCGCGATATCGAAGCGATTCAGATAGATGCACCCATAAATCCAGGAAACAGCGGAGGCCCTCTCCTTTCCCCCTACGGGGAAGTATTGGGCATCAACACGTTCGCCCTTATTGATACAGAAGGACTGGGCTTCGCGCTGTCCGAAAGGACGATCCGGGCGATTCTCCCAGAAATTAAGCAGAAAAGCAGCTTTACGGTAGCTGCCACGCCTACACCGGCGGCTAGACCCTTTCAAGCTCCCGGGCCAACTCCTGTGCCGAGATTATCGCCTACAATTACGCCCAGACTGCGGCCAACTGCCATAGCCAAGTTATTGCCCACCCCTATACCCAGGCCGAGGCCAACCGCTACGCTATCTCCCACGCCCACAAGGATACCAAGGCCGACTCCTACCGCCATTCCGCTTCCAACCGCTGTCCCAACTCCGACACCGACGCCTACACCGTATCCCACTGCCGTGCCTACTCCGGTCCCAGCATGGACTCCAGTGCCAAACGTCGCGCCGACTCTACGTCCAACACCCGCGCCAACTCCGCATCTCGCGTCAACATCTACACCAACGCGCACGGGAGGAGCTTATTTCACTCGCGGCTCATCTTGGGATGACGTGCTCCACGTTCAAGGCACGCCCACGAAGATTCAGTCTTACCCTGTTTTAGGCGAGGAAACCTGGTATTACGGTCGGAGCACGGTTAAGTTCTCGTTGCCCGACGGACAGGTCGCGCAGTGGGACAATAAAGGCGATCTCGAAGTCCGGCTGTTGCCCGCGACCGCTGAATCGACGACTCCCGGATATTTCACTCGCGGCTCATCTTGGGATGACGTGCTCCACGTTCAAGGCACGCCCACGAAGATTCAGTCTTACCCTGTTTTAGGCGAGGAAGCCTGGTATTACGGTCGGAGCACGGTTAAGTTCTCGTTGCCCGACGGACAGGCCGCGCAGTGGGACAATAAAGGCGATCTCGAAGTCCGGCTGTTGCCCGCGACCGCTGAATCGACGACTCCCGGATATTTCACTCGCGGCTCATCTTGGGATGACGTGCTCCACGTTCAAGGCACGCCCACGAAGATTCAGTCTTACCCTGTTTTAGGCGAGGAAGCCTGGTATTACGGTCGGAGCACGGTTAAGTTCTCGTTGCCCGACGGACAGGTCGCGCAGTGGGACAATAAAGGCGATCTCGAAGTCCGATAGGATATTTCGTCGTCGTGCAGCGTTTCACTCATGGCAGAATTGCCTCGTACCTCGCGGTAATTCTGGCGAACTGAGAAGCCGGAGGCCGCTCGACGTCAGGTGCCCGTGGATGGAACTTCCGTCCATCGGTGGCATGACGGTTAAGTGAGCCGCCAGGCCCTCATTTCCTGTATCATCATCCCATGCGATTCCACGTCCTGACCCTCTTTCCCGAAGCCTTTGGGCAGCCGTTGCAGTTCAGCATCGTGGGGCGGGCGGTGCAGCGGGGGCAGGTGTCCATCGACGTCACTGACATCCGGGACTACGCCCACGACGTTCACCGCACGGCCGACGACACCCAATTCGGCGGCGGTCACGGGATGGTGATGAAGCCGGGGCCGGTGTTCGAGGCCGTGGAGGCCGCGCTGGCCGGCTATAGCGATTCGGAGCGGGCCGAGATTCCGGTGGTGCTGTTCACGCCGCAGGGGGAGTTGCTGACGCAATCGCTGGTGGAGGAGTTGGCCGCGGCCCCGGCGCTGGCGCTGATCTGCGGGCACTACGCCGGGGTCGACGAGCGGGTATCCCGGGCGCTGGTCACGCGGCAGGTCAGCATCGGCGATTACGTGCTGACCGGCGGGGAGCTTCCCGCGATGGTGCTGATCGACGCCGTTTCCCGCCTGCTGCCGGGGGTGGTCGGCTCGCCGGAGAGCGTGACGGAGGACTCCATCACTACCGGGCTGTTGCAACACCCGCTGTACACCCGGCCCGCCGACTACCGGGGCATGGCGGTGCCGGAGGTGTTGCTCTCTGGCCACCATGCGGAAATCGACCGCTGGCGAAGGCGGCAGTCCCTAAAGCGCACCCTCGACCGGCGGCCCGATCTGTTGCGCTCGGCAGAGCTGTCCGCCGACGACCGCAAGTACCTGGCCGAGTTGGGCTACACGGCAGGCGATACGAGCTGATGGCCAAGTCCGACTTCAAGTTTCGCACCTCCTTCCGGGTGCGCTGGATGGAAGGCGACGCCCAAGGCATCGTGTTCAACGGGGCCTACCTGGGCTATCTGGAAGTGTCCCAAGCCGAATATTTTAGGAGCCTGGGCGTCGCTATTTATGGCCTGCCCAAGACCGGGTACTTCGACTTTGCAGTGGTCAAGACGACCCTGGAATTCAAGGCCCCGGCCCGCGTGGACGACATGCTCGACGCCTTCGTCCGGGTCTCGCACATCGGGAACACCAGCATGATTCTGCACTTGGAGCTGTACCCGGAGGGCGGCGACCGGCTCCTGACCTCGGTGGAGGCGGTCTACGTCGGCTACGACGCGGCCACCGAGACCACCCGGCGGGTGCCCGACGACTTCCGGCAACTGATCGGCCACTACGAAGAGACCGGCGAAGCGCTGCCGCTGGCCCGGTTTCCGGGGCTGGCCCAAGCGATGGCGCAAGTCACCGGCGGCGGAACGCCAACCACCTGACACCCGCAGGCTATGAAACGGAGGAAACCGTGGACTACAAGTATGTCCTTTACGACAAGGAAGGCGCGGTGGCTCGCATCACCATGAACCGCCCGGAGAAGCTGAACGCCTTCGACTTTCCGGGACAGGGCGGGCTGCTCGACGACTTTTACGCCGCGCTGGGCGAGGCCGAGGAAGACGACGACATCAAGGTGGTGGTGATTCGCGGCGCGGGACGCTCTTTTTGCGCCGGCCACGACCTCGACAGCGTGGGCTTCGTCTATGGCATCGGCACCGGTCAGCCGGGCGAACGGCGGGCCAGCCAGCGAATCCGGCTCAAGGTGGACCGCAACTGGATCGAGAAGCACCTGAAGCTGCTGCTGTTCCCAAAGATCACCATAGCCCAAGTCCACGGCCATTGCATCGGTGAAGGCACGATCATGATGGAAGCCTGCGACATGGCGGTGGTGGCCGACGACGCCCAGATCTCCCACGCCGAGCAGCGGCTGGGGTTCGCCGGCAGCGGCCTGAACCTCGTGCCCCTCTATCTGACCGTGGGCGTGAAGCGGGCTAGGGAGCTCCTGCTCACCGGCCGCACCATCAGCGGCCCGGAAGCCCTGAGCATGGGGCTGGTGAACCAGTCGGTGCCGCCCGATCAACTGGAGTCGGCCGTCGAGGACCTGTGCCGTCAACTGGTCTTGCTGCCCGCCGACGGCATCGCAATGGGCAAGGCCGCCCACCACTGGATCCTGGACATCCTGGGAGCGACTTCGGGGTGGACTCAAGGCTACCTGACCCACACCTTGTTCACCAACCTGCGCTTCGAGCCGGAGGAGTTCAACTTTTTCCGCGAACGGCGCAACGACGGCACTCGCTCCGCCTTCCACGCCCGGGACGACCGCTTCACCGACGCCGCCGAGCCAGCCGGTGACGGCTAGCGGAACGGGCATTTTCGACGCCGGGCCAGCCGATGGCCTGGTGCTGGCCTGGGTGAACAGCTACTCGGCGGTGGCGGTCAGGTCGCCCCAAGCCGCGCTGTTGCTCGACCCGGTCAGCATGAACGTGCCGCCCGGCGCGGCGCTGGACGTCGTCGCCGTCAGCCACGACCACTCCGACCACTGGGACCCTGGCTTGGTCTGCAAGTTACAGGAGCGCACCGGCGCAAAGGTCGCAGCCTCCCCGGTCTTGGCGGAACGGCTGGAGCGGTTGGGCTGCGCCAACGTCGTCCCGATGCGCCCCGGCGACTCCGTTTCGGTAGGCGGCCTGGAGTTGGAGGCGGCCCGTTGCGACCACCCGGCCACCGAGCCTCTGTCGTTTGTCCTGCACATCGCCGGGGGCCGAAAGGTGTACCTGCCCGGCGATACCACGCCCTTCCCGGAAATGCCCTCGGACGTGGACGTGCTGTTTTGGACCGGCACTTCCCTTGCCGACGGCGCGGAAATCGCCCGCTTGGTCAACCCCCGGCTATTCCTCACCTACGCCATCGACCCGCCGCGGGCCGGGGAGAGGGCAATGGATATCTTGACCGCCCAGAACCCGCAGGTGAAATTCCGGGCGCTTCGCCGCCACGAAGTGTTCCATTACGTGATAGACTAAACGCCGATGGCAAGACTTTTCGACCTCCACATCCACACCACCAAGGGCAGCAGCGACAGCAGTCTCACTCCGGAAGACCTGGTCTTGGAAGCCGACCGGCTCGGGTTGCGGGGACTGTGTCTCACCGAGCACTCCGGGCCGTGGGACCGGCACGAGTTCCAGCGGTTCGCGGCCCTGCACAGCGTGGTCTTGATCCGCGCTATGGAGGTCGAGACGGACTTGGGACACATGCTGGCCTTCGGACTCGACCGCTACCAACCGGGGTTCAACAAGGCCGCCGAGCTGCGTAAAGCGGCCACCGCCGCCGGCGGGTTCGTGGTGACGGCCCACCCCTTCCGCGGCGTGCTCAGCAGCGGGGGCAGGCGGGACCGGGCGCTCATCTATCAGTCCGTCCCCGACGCCCTGCCGGAGAAGCCGGAGGACGCCCTGGAGCATCCGGTGTTCAAGCTGGCCGACGCGGTGGAAGTCGCCAACGGCGGCACGGTCGACCGGGAGAACGACTTCGCCATGAGCGTCGCCGGGCTGCTGGACCTGCCGGTGACCGGGGGCAGCGACGCCCATTCGGTACACGGACTGGGCAAGTTCGTGACCGAGTTCGACGACGAAGTGACCTCGGAGGCCGAGTTCTTGAAGGCCCTGCACTCCGGTCATTTCCACCCCGTAACCGGCTTGCGAGCCGGGAGTTTGCGCCCCTACAAGATTTAGGCCCCCCGGCCCCGTCGCTCACGGATCGGACTCTCGGTATAGAAGAAGCGAGGCGGCATCATCCTCCCCTCGTGTGAGATGGAATCAGGGAGTGAGGCCGGGAAGGGAGTGTGATGGCAGCATTGTACACAGGGACATCCCCCTTCGATCAGGTCCACGTAGCCGTCGACTTGGAGACTACGGGCCTTGATTCCGTCCGCGACGCCATTCTTGAGGTCGGCGCGGTCCGGTTTCGCGGGGACGAGGTGCTGGACACCTATCAGACCCTCATCAATCCGGGGCGCAACATCCCGGATTTCATCCAGCGGCTGACCCACATCACCCCGCAACAGGTGCGCCGCGCCCCGTTCTTCTCGACCATTTCCGCCGAGTTGGAAGACTTCTTGGGCGCGGACCCCATCATTGGACACAACGTGCGGTTCGACGTCGGGTTCCTCGAAGCCAACGGTCTGACGTTGATCAACCCTGCCTACGACACCTGGGACCTGGCGTCGATGTTCATGCCCCGGTCGCGCCGGTACTCCCTGCAATACTTGTCCAACCACTTCGGCATCAGCCATAAGGACGCTCACCGCGCTCTGGCCGACGCAATGGCCACCAAGAGCCTGTTCGTGCGCCTGCTCCGGCTGGCCGACGAGCAGGACCAGGGCCTGCTCGGCTACATATCCAACCTGGCCCAGCGCAGCAGTTGGCCCCTTGGCCGTGCGCTGGCCGGGCTTGAAGGCGCAAGGTCCGGTCCTGCCTCTTCCGTCGGGTTGACCGGCCTGGATTTGGAGCAGTTGTCGGAGCGGCTGTGGTCGACGGAGAGACGGTACACCCCGGAACACCTCGCGGGCCTGGACGAAGACCGCATCTCCGGGATGCTGAGTCCCGGCGGCCCATTCGCCAAGACCTTCGCCGGTTTCGAGCACCGCCCGGAACAGGAGGAGATGCTGGGGGCGGTGACCAGCGCGATCTACGACGGCAACCACTTGGTCATCGAAGGAGGGACCGGGGTAGGCAAGTCCGTGGCCTACCTGCTGCCCGCCGCCCTGTTCGCGGTGTCGAAGAACCAGCGGGTGGTGGTCTCCACCAATACCATCAACCTCCAGGAACAGTTGATTACCAAGGACCTTCCCGCCCTCACCAAAGTGCTGGAGCAGTCGGGCGTTCTCCCGGCCGGCGTGCTGCGGACTGCCCTGCTCAAGGGCCGGGCCAACTACCTGTGCCTGCGCCGCTGGAACCACTTGGCCCGCAGCGAGTCGCCCACGGTGGAAGACGCCCGGATCCTGGCCAAGACTTCGGTCTGGTTGCAGGACACCGCCTCCGGCGACCGCGGCGAGATCAATCTGGCGGGCCGTGACGCGGTCTCTTGGAGTCACGTCTCGGCTGGCGAGCAGGGCTTCTGCCCCGGCCTGCGCGACGGCTCTCCGTGCTTCGTGCGGGCGGCCCGTGAACGCGCGGAGCAGGCCCACATCGTCGTGGTGAACCACGCCCTGTTGCTGTCGGACCTGACCCGAGGCGGCGGGCTGATTCCCGACTACCGGCGCCTGATCATCGACGAGGCCCACAACCTGGAGGACGAGGCCACCCGGCAGTTCGGGTTTGAGTTGACCCAAGACCTTCTTGACGACACCTGGGAGCCGCAGGCCCGCCTCAGCAACCAGATTCGCCAAGCCCTCGCCGCCGAGGACACCGCGTCGGCAATCCGGCGCGAAGCCGAGCAGGCCGTGACCGGCGCCGACACCGAGGAGCCGCGACTGAAGCAGAACTGGACCCGCCTCTGGACGGCGGTGGAGCAATTCCACGCCTCCCAGAAGCGGGGCGGGAAAAGGGATCAGGGAGACCAGAACCAACTCCTGATCACGCCCGAATCGCGCCGCAGCCAGGCTTGGGCCGAGCTGCATCTAGCCTGGGAGAACCTGGACGTGGCCGTGCAACAGGCCGTCACCGCACTGGAACGCTTGCACCGCTTCTTGGACTCCACCAACCTGCCGGGCGCCAGCGACCAACCCGCCCTCAAGATGGAGGCGGCCAACCTCGGCGAGGAACTGGGCGCGCTCCGGCTGCGGTTCGAGTCCATCCTCGGCAATCCCTCGGAGGGGGCCATTCACTGGGTCGGCGCGAATCCTTCCCGCGGGGAAATGTCGCTGCACTCTGCGCCCCTGGACATCAGCGGCACGCTGGACGAACTGCTGTTCCAACGGAAGGACTGTGTCGTGATGACCAGCGCGACCCTCAGCGCCGAGGGCGCCTTCGAATACTTCAAGAGCCGCGTGGGAGTGGGGCCGGAAGCCTCGGAGAAGCTGGTGGGTTCGCCGTTCGATTACCAGCGGGCGGCCCAATTGCTGATACCGGAGGACATGCCCGCGCCGAATTCCGACCATTATGTCGAGTCCATCACCCGCGTGCTGAACGACTTGGGCCAACGGCTTGGCGGGCACACCCTCGCCTTGTTCACCTCCTACTCGGCGCTCCGGGCCGTGGCCCAGCGGCTGCGGGAGCCGTTGCTGGCCCACGGCGTACAGGTCTTGGCCCAAGGCACCGACGGCTCGGCCCCGCAACTGATGACGGCCTTCGCCGAAGAGCCGAACAGCGTGCTCCTCGGCACCAGCAGCTTCTGGGAGGGAGTCGACCTGCCGACGGGCCTGCTCAAAGCCTTGGTGCTGACCCGGCTGCCCTTCCAGGTGCCGACCGACCCCGTGGTCAAGGCCCGCTCCGGCCAGTATTCCGACCCGTTCAATGAATACTCCATACCCAACGCGGTCTTGAGGTTCCGGCAAGGTATGGGGCGCCTGATACGGAACAAGGAGGACAAGGGCACCATCGTTGTGCTGGACCAGCGGATCAGCGGGCGCGGCTACGGCAAGAGCTTCCTGCGCTCCATCCCGCCCTGCACCATGACCCCATGCACCACCGCCAGCGTGGGCGCGCTGGCCGCCATGTGGATAGGAGGCAGCCGTGGAACTGGCCGTTGACCAGCCCTTCGACCTGGCCGCCAGCCTGCTGGGCGGACAGGCCCACCGCTGGCAGCGCGAAGGAGACTGGTTCAGCGGCGTCATCCGGGGCGAACTGGTGCTCATTCGCCAGCAGGGTCAGGCCGTAGAGTTCCAGAGCAGCCCCTCCGATGCGGAAACGCTGACGCCCCAAATCCGGGAGTACCTGCGGTTGGACGACGACCTCGACGCCATCTACGCGGAAATTACCCAAGATGAAAACGTGGCCGCCCAAGTGAACCGCTACCCCGGTCTCCGCGTGCTGCGCCAAGAGCCGTGGGAGTGTCTGGTGGCCTACATCTGCTCGGCCAACTCCAACATCGAGACCATCCACCGGAACATGGAGCGGCTATCCGAGGAATTCGGCTCCCCGTTAACGCTGAACGGCCACCGCCGCCATACCTTCCCGCATCCCACCGATCTGGCCGAGAGCGGAGAGACAGAGCTGCGGCGGCTGAAGCTGGGGTTTCGGGCCCCTTATGTCTTTCAGGCAGCGGTTGCGGTTGCCGAAAGACGCCTCGACCTCGATTACTTGGTCAGCGCGTCGTACCGGGAAGCCAAGGCGGAGTTGATGCAGTGTAAAGGCATTGGCGACAAGATTGCCGACTGCATCGCGCTGATGTCCCTGGAGAAGCTGGAAGCCTTCCCAATCGACGTCTGGGTGCGCCGTGCCCTGGCCGACTGGTACTTCCCCAATCAGAAGACCCCCACCAACCGGGCGCTCCTGGAGTGGGCGCAGGCCTACTTCGGCCGCTACGCCGGCTACGCCAATCAATACCTCTTCCACGGGCGCAGGCTACGGGACAAGAAATAGGTGTCTGCGACTGCCAAAAGGTGTATTATGTTGTTATGTGGTGACCGTAGAAATTGGGGGAGTTCACGTTATGGACGAGGCTAACGAAAATGTACAACTGCCGTTCCGGGAGCTTATTCGCAGGGTGAATTGGAAAACCGCCCTCCCCTTCGGATCGAACATCCGGGAGACGATCCAGGACATCAAAATAATCCTGGGAAGTCTGAAGAAAGACGGCAAGCAGCCGGGCATAGACTCCAGGGACGCCTCGTGACCCCGGCAGACTTGGATGCTTGGGTAAAGGTAGCCTCTCGAGCCATAATTACCGCCTCGTTCCTCGCAGTAGGATTATGGCTGGTCTTCACACAGCAGGTTGATTGGGGCTATAGCTTCCTGACCTTCGTGGCCGGGTTCTGGATGAAATAGCCCGGTCTATTGCGTCAGCAGCAGCTTGCCGAAGAAACTCGTGGCTTCCATTGCTCGGTGAGCTTCGGCGGCGTCTGAGAGAGAGAATGCACGGTCGACCACGGGACGCACTACGCCCCGGTTCAGCATCTCGGTTATCTGGCGCATGTCCTCTTTGGTGCCCATGTAGACCCCGTAGACTTCCTTCTGCTGGCTGAACAGCAGCCCCAAGTGCAGTTCTGCTCTAAGCCCGGTGGTCGCGCCGCAGATGCCGTAGCGGCCTCCGGCGCGAAGGGAAGCGAAGGCCGGGCCGAAGAAGTCGGCCCCCACGTGGTCCACCACCGCGTCCACGCCTGCGCCTCCGGTCAACTCCCGCACCCGCTGGCGGATGTCTTCCTCGGTGTAATTGATGACCTCATCCGCGCCCAGTTCCTTGGCCTTGGCTGCCTTCTCGGCGGTGCTGGTGGTGGCGATGACCCTGGCCCCAATTACATCCTTGGCCATCTGGATGGCGGCGGTGCCCACCCCCGCCGACGCCGACAGCACCAGGACGGTCTGCCAGGGCTGCAAACGCAGGCGGCGCACCAGCATATTCCAGACCGGCAGATAGGTGGTGGGAGCGGCGGCGGCCTGCTCGTAGCTGACGGAGTCGGAGATGATGTGAGCGTTGGCGGCGGGGAGGGAAAGGTACTCCGCATAGCTGCCGTCGAGCGCGCTGCCCAAGAACTGGGAGCGGCGGCAAAGGTCGTCCTGCCCCGAAAGACAAGCCGGGCACTGCTGGCAGCTAAGCCTGGGATTGATGATGACCCGGTCGCCAGCCTTCAGCCCGGCGACGCCCGCGCCAACCTCCACAACCTCGCCGGCGCAATCCCCACCCAGAATGAGCGGCGGAGGGAACTGGCGCTCCAAGCCCCGGTCGCCCTGCCGGGTATAGAGGTCGAGGCGGTTCAGCGCGGTGGCGCGGACCTTCACCTTCACTCCGCCCGGTTGCACCGCCGGGTCGGGCCGCTCGCCCAAGGTCAGCACCTCGGGGCCGCCGTGGGCCTCGATATAGACAGCTTGCATCAGGGAAAGTCTCCTCGTTGAATAGTGAATTGGGAATGGAGAATGAGGACAAGAGTTTCTCCATTCCCAATTCACCATTCGCAATTCAGCTAGGGTCTGCGGCCATAATAGCAGTCGTCGCAGAGGAACACGATGGCCAGAGCATCCTCGTGGCTGCCGATGCGCCCGCATTGGGGCACGTCGGCGCTCTGGCTCCAGGGCTGGTGGAACTTGCCGCCGCACATCTGGCAGGAGGTCTCGTGAAAGCCGTCGAGGGCCTCCCCGCAGATGACACAGGACTCCAGTTCGCTTTCCTCGATTGGTGGTTGCGCCATCGCTTCTACCGTTACCTGCGCGTTACTCGCGTTCCCGTGGATTTTCGCCGGACACCAGCGCCCGGACCAACCGCCGCTCGTCCTCTTCGGAACCGGTCAGGCCGTCCAGACGCGCGTCCCGCAACCGCCTCAGCACCGCACCCGTGGGCGGCCCCTCGGCAATTCCCAGCGCCATAACGTCCCTTCCCGACAGGCGGGCCGTCCTGCCCGCTAGCTCCGCAACGTACCGGCGCAGGTTTCGGGCCACCGCCGGGTCCGCCGTCAGCCGGGACCAAGCCGTAACCGCCCGGCAGCTTCTTCCGTCCAGTGTTTGGGCCAACGCGGACGGGCGGAGCGATGGGCCGGCGAGGTCACTCTCGGCGTCCCTCAGCTTGATGGTATCACGTACCAGTCTAGCCCAATTCCGGGGGAGCTTGAACCTGCTGACGAACCGTTCGGCATCGTCAGCTTTTAGCGCGTAGACCAGGGCCGCCAGGTAGTCGTCCGCTTGTACGTCCCCATCGCGCAGCCGGGCCAAGCCCGCCGTGCTGGTCAGCGGAGGGCAAATCCCGGCCAGCAGCCCCAGTTCCACGGCCCGGAAGAGGGCGGGGAGCGGGCGGTCCTCGGCGAAGATTCGCTCCAGTTCGTGACGCCACCGGTCGCCGTCCACCGTCGGCATTGCGCCGCTGGCCAATGCTTTGCGAAGGTCGGCCATTGCCGCGTCGTCGATTCTGAACCCAAGCCGCTGCTCGTAGCGCACGGCGCGGAGCAGGCGCGTGGGGTCGTCGATGAAGCTGCGCCGGTGCAGAGTGCGAATCACCCCTGACGCCAGGTCCGCCCGCCCGCCCATGGGGTCGAGCAGCGTCTCCGCGCCGGACAGCGGGAGGGCCATCGCGTTGACGGAAAAGTCGCGGCGGGCCAGGTCCTCGTGCATCGAGCAGGGAGTGACTTTGGGCAGCGCTCCCGGCTGCGGGTATTCTTCCCGCCGGGCTGTGGCGAAGTCGACCTGGTCTCCCCGCAGCCAGACGGTCGCCGTACCGAAACGCCGGTGGACTTTGGCCATGCCGCCGGTCTCAAGGGCCACCGCTTGGGCCAGGGCCGGAGCATCGCCCTCGACCGCAAAGTCCAGGTCCTTGACCGGCGCGCCCAAGAGCAGGTCCCGGACCGGGCCGCCGACGAGGTACACGCGCGTGCCCGGCGCAGACGCCCGGCGGCGCAGGCTTTCGAGCGCATTCGCCCCGCCCGCGCCGAGGCCGTCGGCGAGAGAGTCGAGGGACAAACGATGATGGCTAATCTGCGTAGAGGGACCTCCCTTTCGGAGACAGGAGCGGGGAGTAAAATTATAGCATGGCCGCGCTTTACAAGCCTAGCCAGCCGCCTTACAATCGTAGTCGGCGCTCAAAGCTGAGAGACGCTAAAACCAGCGGGAGGCAGCATATGGCCGAGGCTGAGTTCACCACCTATTACGATTTTCGTTGACCCTTCGTCTACAATGCCAACATGTGGTTGGCAAAGGTTCGGGAGATAACCGGGAATCCCATCGAAGTCGACTGGCAGCCGTTCTCCTTGGCCCAGGTCAATAACAAGGAAGAGGGCGTGTTGGTCTGGGAGCTTCCCGGCGCCATCGACGGCTCCGATCCCACGCTGCTGGCCCACAAGGCCGGGCTGGCCGCCAAGCGCCAGGGCAAGGAGGCTTTCGAGTCGTTCTTCATGGCCCTGCTGAAGTCCCGCCACGAGGACAAGTCCGACCTCAACGACCGGGAAGTCATCGAGGCCGCCGCTGTTGCGGGCGGTCTTGACGTAGGCCGGTTCTGGGAGGATGCGGCCGACCCCGACCTGCTGCGGGAGCTTGGCGAAAGCCACACCACCGCGGTGGAGGAATATGGCGCGTTCGGCGTGCCCACCTTCGTCTTCGACGGCGGCAACCCCGCGTTCCTCAAGATGTTCATCCCCCCCGACGAACAGGCCGTCGAGATCTACGACAGCCTGCTCCAGACCATGAGCCAATTCGCTCATGTGGGCGAGCTCAAGCGCCCGCAGCCGCCCTGGCCTCATGGGGTCATCTAGCCATCCCGATTCCGGTCTAGACCGGCTGGAAGCAATGCTGGGGTTCCCCATCCGGGACCCCAGCGTTTTTCGCCGGGCGCTGATGCACCGCTCCTTCTGCAACGAACACGGTCTCGACGCGGCCGAGTCCTATGAACGCTTGGAGTTCTTGGGCGACGCAGTGCTGGAGTTGACGGTGTCCGGCGAGTTGTACCGGCGGTTGCCCGAAGCGTTGGAAGGGCGGCTGACCAAGATCCGGTCGACGCTGGTGCGCGGAGAAACCTTGGCGCGGGTTGCTCGCGGCTTGGACTTGGGCCACCTGCTTCTGGTCGGGCGTGGCGTGGAGGTTTCCGGGGGCCGCAATCAGGACTCGGTGCTGGCGGCGGCGTTCGAGGCGTTGGTGGCGGCGGTGTATCTCGACCGGGGAATGGAGCAAGCACGGAGCTTCGTGCTGCGGGTCATGTCCGGGGAGTTAGCGTCCGCGCTAGACTGGCGCCCCCCCCAAGAGAACCCCAAGTCCCGCCTCCAAGAGACCGTGCAAGGACGCGGTATGCCCACCCCCAAGTACCGCACCATTGCCAGCGAAGGCCCCGACCACGAACCGCTCTTCACCGTGGAAGTGCTGGTAGACGGCGAGGTCGTCGGCTCCGGGCAAGGCGGCAAGAAGGCCGAAGCGGAAAGGGAAGCCGCCCGTTCCGCCCTGCGGGACGGGATAATCACTGAATGACCACCCGGAATGACAGATGTTACGGTTTCTTAGACGGAACAAACAGGACGAAATCAAGCAGACCGAGAATGCGGTCAAGCCGAGCCGTGAGCGTTGGTTCGGCCGCATCCTCGGCTTGCTTCGCTCTTCCGGGCTGGACGACTCGGTCTGGGAAGAGATCGAGGAAATCCTCATCTCCTCGGACATCGGCGTCGAGACTTCCCTCCGCCTCATCGAAACGCTCAAGACTCGGGTGAGGCAAGAGGGCCTGGACTCCCCGGAAGCGGTGTTCGAAGCCCTGAAAGAGTCGCTGCTTTCGGATCTGGAACCGGAACAGGACGAATCGCCGTGGCTGGACGGCCACGACGCCGACGGGCCATACGTGATACTGATGGTCGGGGTGAACGGAGTCGGCAAGACCACCAGCATCGCCAAGCTGGCCCACCACTTCACCCAGTCGGGCAAGAAGGTGGTGCTGGGGGCCGCCGACACCTTCCGCGCAGCGGCGGCGGAGCAGTTGGAAGTGCTGGGCGAACGGGTCGGCGTGGACGTGGTCCGGCACGCCCACGGCGCGGACCCCGGCGCGGTCGCCTTCGACGCCTATCAGGCGGGCAAGGCCCGGGGCGCTGACGTGCTGATCATCGACACCGCTGGGCGGCTCCATACCAAAGCGAATCTCATGGAAGAGCTGCGGAAGGTCCACCGGGTGTTGCGGCGTCAAGACCCGCAGGCCCCGCACCAGGTCATCCTGACTTTGGACGCCACCACCGGGCACAACGGGCTGGCCCAAGCCGAGTCCTTCAAGGAAGCCGTGGACTGCACCGGCATCTTCCTGGCCAAGCTGGACGGCACGGCCAGGGGAGGCATAGTCCTCGCCATCAACCGGGAGTTGGGCGTGCCCATCCTCTTCATCGGTACCGGGGAAGGCATCGAGGACCTTGCGCCGTTCGACAGCCAGGATTTCGTGGAAGCCCTGCTCGCGCCGGTCTCCTGACCGCTCCCTCCGCGCCCCAAGCCCCGCCGGGTGACTCATGCTCGACGCCTTAAGCTGGTTCTTGGCCTTGGAGGCGTTGGGGCTGGTGGCGCTCCCCTTCGTCTTCGTCCTCTTCCGCGGTTTGCCCGACCGCGGGGTCACGCTAGCCAAACCGGCGGCGTTGGTGTGCTTCTCCTACGTACTGTGGATTCTTGGGCTGACGCGGTCGGTCCCCAACACCCAACTCACCATCGTCGTGTTACTGCTCGTGGGAGCCTCCGGCGCGGCGGTGTTGGCTTGGCGGGTATGGCCCGAGCTCGGCGACTTTCTCAGGCGGCGCTGGCTGCTGCTCCTCGCCAGCGAGGCGGTGTTCATCGGCCTGTTTCTCTTGTGGGCGGGAATAATTTCCGGCGCCCCGGAGATAAACCACACCGAGAAACCGATGGACTTCGGGTTCCTCAACGCCGTGTTGCAGAGCCGCTTTTTCCCGCCGGAAGACCCCTGGCTCTCCGGCCACGCCATCAGCTACTACTACTTCGGCCATTTTATGATGGCGTTCCTGACCCAACTGACCGGCGTGGCCTCCAGTGTAGGCTACAACCTGGCCTTAGCCTGCATCCCGGCCCTCGCCGGCATCGGGGCGTTCGGCCTGGTCTACAACCTGGTGAGGTTGTCCGGCGCGGGCGTCGGGAAGTCGGTGGCTTTCGGCGCGGCGGCCCCGGTCTTGATTCTGCTGGCCGGTAACCTGGAAGGGGCGTTGGAGTTCGTCAAGGTCCGGGGCTGGGCCGGTGACGGCTTCTGGGAGTGGGCGGGCATCAAGGGACTCGAGCCGGGCGTCTCGACCGGCGTCGGGGCCCTCCCTGACCAATATTGGTGGTGGTTCCGGGCCAGCCGCGTCATCGACACCGTGGTGGACGGGCAGAGCCTGGACTACACCATCACCGAGTTCCCGGTTTTCAGCTTTATTCTGGGCGACCTGCACCCGCACGTCGTTGCCCTGCCCTTCGTGCTCCTCGGACTCGCACTTGCCTTGAACGTCCTGTGTGCGCCCGGCAATGCAGGCCGCCGTTGGCTGCTGGACCAGCCGTGGCTCTGGATGGCTGCGGCGCTGTTCATCGGGTCGCTGGCGTTCATCAACACCTGGGACTTCCCGACCATGATTGCCCTGCTGGCGGCGGCGGCGCTGCTCAAGTCCTACCGGGAGGGCGACGGCGACCTTCGAGAAGCGGCTGTCGCAACTGCCGTAGTGATGCTTCCCGTGTTCGCCCTGTCGGTCATGCTGTTCGCCCCGTTTTACGCGGGCCTGGAGACGCAGGCGTCCGGTGTGCTCCCGCTGCGGGAGGTCGCCACCCGGCCCTTTTTGCTCTTTCTGGTTATGGGGTTGTTCATCGCATTGGCCGTCGGCTTCCTGGCGCGCCAGCTTGGCGGAGCGGCAAGACTTGGGGCCGGAGAGACGTCCGCGGCGGTCTTGGTGGCGTTGCTGGCGCTCACCCCGGTCGTGGTCTGGGCGGTGGCGGTGTTCGTGTTCACCGTGTTTTCCGACGGCACGGGCCCGGCGTTCGACGAGTTGGGCCGCCGGGCGGTGTTGGTAGTCCCAGGGGCCCTGATCGTAGCCGCGGCCTGGCACTGCGCCGCGCAACGGACACTGTCGGACCGGAGTCCGGCGGTTGTCTTCGCGTTGTTGTTGACCGGCCTGGGGTTCTACCTGATGATGGGCGCCGAGCTATTCTACGTGGTGGACTCCTTCGGCGGCGGTTTTCGCCGTATGAACACCGTCTTCAAAGTCTACTATCAAGTATGGCTTATCCTGGGGGTAGTGGCCGCCTACGCGATGTACTACTTGTGGGGCCGGAACGAGGCTGACGAAGGTGGAGCCATCGGGATTCCGGTGCGCCGGACCGGTCTTGCGGCCGGTGGCCTCCGGGCCGGAAAATACTTGGCCGGAGTCGCGGTGGCGTTATTGCTGGCGGCATCGTTCTACTACCCCTTGGGCGCGGTGTTGGAACGCACCGGGCTGCAAGCCGGGAACCCGAGCTTTGGCGACAACACGCTGGACGGACTGGCCTTCCTGAAGCAGGGAGCGCCGGGGGAGTACGAGGCCATCCGCTGGCTGCGGGACGAGGCGCCTTGGGGGCGGATGGTAGAGGCGGTGGGCGACGACTATTCCGGCTACGGCCGCGTTTCATCCAGCACCGGGCTGCCGACAGTGCTGGGCTGGAAGGGCCACGAGCTCCAGTGGCGCGGCAGCGCGGAGCCGTTCGCCGGGAGGGAGGAAGCCGTGGCCCGGATCTACGGCAGCGACGACCCCGCAGTGGTCCGGGAGTTGCTGGAATCGTTCGGTGTAAGGTACGTTTATCTGGGCCAGCGGGAGCGTAGCAGCTACGGGGTCGCCGACCTCTCCCGGTTCGACGGCTTCCTGACGACTGCATTCGAGGCCGACGGCGTGATTATCTACGAGGTGACTCCGATTACGGAAGTGCAAGACAGTCGTGCGCCAGGCTGAATCGGCGCTGGAAGGGCTGCTACCGTTTCTGCGCCGGTTCGGCTGGCTGGAAGCCGGGTTCGTGGCGGTCTTCGCGGTGGCCTTGGCCATGCGCCTTTGGGAGCTGGGCGGGCGGGCGATGCACTACGACGAAGGGATTCACGTGCATTACGCTTGGCGCTTGGCCAACAGCGACGGCGTTGGACTGGGCTGGCCGTGGCTGTTCGGCGACAACTACCTGCACGCGCCCTGGATGCACGGGCCGTTCCAAATCGAGATGACCGCCGCCGTCTTCACCATCTTCGGCGACACCGAGTTCACGGCCCGGCTGGGCTACGCGCTGTTCGGCGCGGCGCTGGTGGTCCTGCCCTACTTCCTCCGCGACCACCTCGGCAGTAGGGGGGCGTTGCTGGCGGCGGTGATGCTGGCCCTCTCCCCCGTCCTTCTCTACTTCAGCCGGTTCGGGCGCAACGACATCATCATGGTGTTCTTCGCCTCGGCTCTCCTGGTGCTGATGTGGCGCTACCTGCACGGGGGACGCCGCGTTCACCTGTACCTGGCCTCGGCGGTCCTGGCCTGTATGTTCGCCACCAAGGAGACCGTTTACTTGGTGGTCGGCGTTTTCGGGCTGATGCTGATTCTCATGGCGGTCCGGGACTTCTGGAACGGAAGAGTCGCCCGCGCCGGTTTTTCAGCCGGTTTTTCAGAGGGAACGGCCGCCGCCTTCTTCTTGTTGCTGGCCACGCTCACCCTGCCGCAGTGGGCCGCCATCGCCGGGTTGTTCCAGGACTTCCTCGGGCTGACGCTGGCCAATCCCGACCCGTTGGCCGGGCACCACGTATACCACGCCGACGGCAGTAAGGGACTGGTCGGCGCGCCGGCCTGGGTGGGACGCACACTGCTGTTGCCGGTTGCGGATGTCCACTGGGCCATTCACGCAACCGTCGTAGTCGTCGGGCTTACCGCTCTGGCGTTCGTGCTGAGCCGGAGGCCCCCCGAGGTCCGGCGGACCGTGGTGGTTGCCGGGCTGCCCCTGCTGGCGGTCGCCGGGATTGCGCTGCTCCTCTTCCGCCCGATGGCCCCGTTCGCGTCCCTGGCCGGATTCCCGGTTGCCGATCTGCTGTTGGCGTTTCTCGCCGCCGCGGCCGCCGTGACGGTCTCTGTCTGTTACCGCGTTCATTGGCAACTCGCCTGCTCACTGGTCTTGGGCACGGCCCTCGGCGTCGTCCTCTACTCGGTACTGCTCACCCCGGTCCTCGACCTGCAAGCCGTGTTGGATACCGTGCTGCCCGAAACGATTACCGTGGAGGCGGCGGCCAACGGCATTCCGGCCAACTACGTCGTGGCCTTGGTGTTGCTGCTGGGGACGCTGCTGGTGTCGGTCGTGGTTGGCGTGCGCTGGCTGGGCGGGGTCTGGCTGGGCTGCGCCGCCGTCTTCTACCTGGTATGGGCCGCGTTCTACACGACCATGTTCACCAACCTGGCCGGCTTGTTCAGCGGCTCCTGGCAGGGGATGGGCTACTGGATCGCCCAGCAGGACGTGGCGCGGGGCAACCAGCCTTGGTACTACTACTTCGTGGGGTTGTCGGTCTACGAGCTTCTGCCCTGGGTTTTCGGGCTGGCGGGCGCGGTATTCTTCTGGCGCAACCGCGACCACCTTGGGCTGGCCCTCGCCTTCTGGGCCATCGTGACGCTCGTCGGGTACACCGTGGCCAGCGAGAAGATGCCCTGGCTGCTGGTGAACCTCACTGTGCCCTTCATCTTCGTAGCCGCCAAATTCTTGGGAGAGTTGGCCGGGCGGGTGGAGTGGCGGGAGTCCCTCCGGGAAGGAGGCGTGTTCTTATTGGTCTTGGCCCCCGCGACCGCAGCGGGCGCGGTCTACCTGCTGCTTCGCTACGTCGGGCAGGGGTTCGACGCCTCGCATTGGGTGATGTTGGCGGCGACCGTGATACTGGCGGTGGCGGCGGCAGTGGTCATCAGGACCGCCTCTCCGGGCCGGGGCGCGCCGGTGGCGGCGTTGGGATTCGCCGCCCTGTTGCTGGCCTTCGGAACGTGGGGCGCGGTGCGGGCGGGTTATACTTACGACGATTCCAACGTGGAGGTCCTGGTCTACGCTCAAGGTTCAGCCGACCTTGTCGAGACCTACCGGACGATGCAGCGCGAGGTCTTCTCCAACCCGTCCGCCCCGGCCTTGTCGGAGCAGCCGGTGCGGGCCGACTACGAAGCCTGGTACCCCTTCCAATGGTACGTCCGGCATCAGGAGCAGGAGGGCAGCCTGCGTTTTTCCTGTTTCAAGAGCGAGGGACAAGAGGGTTGGAAAGATTCCTGCCGGACGGTGGAACAACGGGCCAGCGACGAGCTCGGCAGCGAGGGCAGGGCTCCGGTGTTGATGGTGGCGGCGTCCAACGCCTCTACCAGCGGGGAAGAGACGGAGCGGTACACCCGGACTGGGCCGCACAAGGACCTGCTCTGGTTCCCCGAGTCGTACCGGCGGCCCGACGAAAACCGGGAATCGGAGAGTTTTGGCAGCCAGATCGTGCAAGACCTGAGATTTTTCAAGGAAACAGCCGCCAACCGGGAGTCCTGGAACACCGCGTTACGGTATATGCTGTTCCGGGAGTTGGACGACCCCTGGTTCAAGTCGGAATATTACCACTATCTTCAGGAAGGACCCGGTTAGTTGTTTTCCCAAAAGTGGCAGCTTTGGTTGGGCATCGCGGTCAGCGCCGGTCTGCTGGTTATCCTGCTGTACCAGATCGACCCCGGTGAATTGGGGGACGCGCTGACCGGGGCCAACTACGCCTATCTCGCCCCGGCGGTAGCGGTCTACTTCGCGGCGGTGCTGTTCCGGGCCGTCCGCTGGCGCTTCCTGTTGCTGCCCCTGCGCCCGTTCCCGGTGCGGCGGCTCTACCCCGTGGTCGTCGTCGGCTACATGGCCAACAACCTGCTCCCGATGCGCCTCGGCGAGCTGGTGCGGGCCTATTACCTGGCCCGTCAAGAGAGCTTCAGCGCCAGTTCCGCCTTGGGCACGGTGGCGGTCGAGCGGGTATTCGACGGCGTTACCCTGCTGGCGGTCATCGCGGCGACCGCGCCCTGGTTGCTGCTCTTGGGGGAGTTCGACGGCGCGGCTGAAATCTCCCGGGGCGCGATCGTAGCGTTGGCGGCGGTAACGGTCGCCGCCTTTGGCGGGGCGTTGTTGCTGTTCACGCTGCTGGCGGTGAGTCCCCGCTTCGCCTCGGCCGTCGAGGGCTGGTTGAACGTCCTGCCCACCCGCCTGCGCGGGCCGGTGCAACGCTTCTACCGGACGTTCGTGTCGGCGCTGGGCATCCTCAGCTCGCCCCGCAAGCACCTGGAGCTTGTCCTGCTTTCGCTGCCGGTGTGGGCCTGCGAATGGGCGGTCTACTGGCTGGTCGCCTATTCCTTCGACCTCGACAGCTACTTCGGTTCGCCGGGGGCCATGATCCTGGCCGTGGCGTTGCTGACGGCGACCTCCAACCTCGCCACCGGAGTGCCCAGCGCCGTCGGCGGCATCGGGCCTTTCGAGGTAGTGGCCCAGCAAACGCTGGTGGCGCTGGGGGTTGGCGCGACCGTTGCCGGGGCCTACTCCGCGTTCGTGCATCTGGTGGCCCTTTGGCTGCCGGTGAACCTGGTGGGGCTGCTCATCCTGTGGAAGCAAAACCTGGGCCTCAAGCAACTGATGGGCGCCCCCGAAGAGCCGGCGTTGGAGTCCGCAGGCGGCGATGCGGCCCCCGGTTACGCCGCCAACCCGCCGCCCGGAGGAACGGACTCGTGACTGCGGAAGGCGCGAGGCTTAGGGTGGGAATCATCGGCGGCGGTGTGGCCGGACTGGCCGCGGCCTACGAGCTGACCAAGCAGGGGTGTTACGCCGAGGTGTTCGAGGCCGCGCCGTTCCTGGGCGGGCAAGCCTCGACCTTCCCGGTCTACGGGGGCCAACTGGAGCGCGGCTACCACCACCTGTTCGTCAGCGACACCGCCATCACCGAGCTTATTCACGAACTGGGCCTCGGCCATAAGCTGGAATGGCTGGAGTCCAAGGTCGGGCTTTACCACCAAGGGAAGGTCTGGGACTTCGGAACGCCGATGGACCTGCTGCGCTTCAAACCGCTGTCGTTGCTCCAACGGCTCCGGGTCGGGCTGTGGACGGTCCGGTTGCAACGGACGGCGGACTGGAGCCAATTCGAGGACGTCACGGCCAAAGACTGGCTGGAACGGCACATGGGCCGCGCGGCCTACCGCGTCCTGTGGGAGCCGTTGTTGCGCGGCAAGTTCGGCGACCACTACGACAAGGTGAGCATGACCTGGCTGTGGGGCAAGATCCGGCTGCGGGTGGCCTCGCGTGGCAAGGGGTTCCAGAAGGAGCGGCTGGGCTACCCGATGGGCAGCTTCGGGGAGGTGATCGACGTGCTGGCCGACCGGGTGCGGCAGCAGGGCGGCGAGGTTCACCTGTCGGCCAGGGTGTCGCAGGTGCTGGTGGAGGACGGAGCGGCCCGGGGCTTGGAGGTCCAGACCGGCGACGGCGCACCGGAGCGGCGGGACTACGACGCCGTGATCGCCACGGCCCCGTCCTACGTCTTCACCCGCTTGGCCCCGCCGATGCCGGAGGACTACCAGGCCAAGCTGACCGGCGTGCGCTACTTGTCGGCGGTGGTGTTGATTCTGGTCATGGACCGGCCCTTCACCAACAAGTACTGGATGAACATCGCCGACCAGGACATGCCTTTCGTGGCGCTCATCGAACACACGAACATGATCGACCGCTCGCTCTACGGCGGCAAGCACATCCTCTACATCAGCAATTACCCCGACCGGGAGAGCGACCTCTACCGCATGAGTCCCGAGGCGATGCTGGAGATGTTCGTGCCCTACCTGCAACGCATCAACCCGGACTTCGACCCTTCCTGGGTGCTGGAATACCATCACCACCGGGTCGACGGCGCCCAGCCCATCATCGGCCGGAACTACAGCCGCGACATCCCCGACCACCGCACCCCGGTGGGCCGCCTCTACCTGGCCAACACCACCCAGATTTTCCCCGAGGACCGGGGCACCAACTACTCCATCCGCATGGGGCGCCGGGTAGCGCGGCTGTTGCTGGAAGACTTTGCCTTCACCCCCGGCGTGGGGTAAAATCACACCCGGCTGAGGTCACGAACTTGATTCGGGCCGGGCCACAGGAGCAGAGCGTGGCGTCAGAGCAAACTTCCCAGGACACGAACATCGAGCCGGTCGACATAGGGCAAGCCGAGATCGAGCCCGCGAAGAAGCCGTCCGGCGAGTCCCGGCGCAGCTTCCTGGCCAAGCTGGGCTTCGGCGCGGCCGCCCTGACCTTGGCCGCCGGCCCCTTGGGCGGGCTGGCCCGCATCCGCGGCGGGACAGCGGACGCCGACGACCTCCCCGGCGAGGACTCGATCTTCCACCCGGCGAACGACCCCCGTTTGGACCCGCGCCGCACCGGCAGTTCCTGACCATCTTCGCCCCACTTCCCACCGGCGCATGACCTATCCGGCTGATCTATCCGCCTACAACGGAGACGTGGGACCATGCCTGAAGCTCGTTTGACCGTGGGCAATGTCGAGATTATTTCCCTGAACGACGGCGAGACCGCACTGCCCTTGAGCGACACTTTCCCCGAAGTCCCCGCCGAATCCTGGCCCTACTATCAGGAGCGCTATCCGTCCGGCTTCAGCGGTGACAGTTTGCTAGCCCATTTCGAGTGCTACCTCATCCGCTCCCAAGGCCAGACCATCCTGGTCGATACCGGGGTTGGCGGGGCGGCGAGCAGTCCCCTTGCCGTCGAGGCGTTCACCGGGGGCGTGGACGGCAGGCTGCTGGTGGAGCTACGGGACG
Organism: Dehalococcoidia bacterium; assembly: GCA_965197575.1. GTDB lineage: Bacteria > Chloroflexota > Dehalococcoidia > Lucifugimonadales > UBA3495 > VXOI01. The sequence continues at coordinate 915,367 of OZ240214.1, read as the reverse complement.
CGGGTATGGAGCCGGGCGACATCGACACGGTCTTCCTGAGCCACCTGCACTTCGATCACGTGGGCTGGAACCTGACCCACGACGGCGGCGCAAGGCCCACCTTCCCCAATGCGCGCTACGTGGCCCACCAAGCCGACTGGGAAGCGTTCCAGCGGCCGGAAGTGCAGGAACTGTTCCCGCCCAACTGGGACCAGACCCTGGGGCCGCTGCTGGACTTGGGCGTGCTGGACCTCCTGGATGGGGAGCGCGAGTTGACCAGCGAGATCACCGCCATCCACACCCCCGGACACACCCCCGGCTCCATGAGCCTGGCTATCGTATCCGGCGGGCAGCGGGCTTTCCTGCTGGGCGACGTATTCCACGGCCCAACGCAGATCACCGAGACCGACTGGAAGTTCAGCTTCGACATGGACGGCGACCTGGCCGTCAGCACCCGCCGCCGCATGATCGAACGGGCGGAGTCGGAGGACGCGGTGCTGGCTATCTGCCACCACACCGGCTTCGGCAAAGTAATCCGCGAAGAGGGCCGCCGCTACTGGCAATTCGTCTAGCGCCGCCCGAACTCCCGCTCCATCAGGTACGAACTGAAGTGGACCATGGTGGGCCGCCCGTGGGGGCAGGTGTGGGGATTGGGGGTCGCTTCCAGTTGTTCCAGCAGGGCCCGCATTTCCGCCTCGGTCAACTGCTTCCCGGCCCGCACCGCGCCGTGGCAGGCGATGGACGCTGCGGTCACGTCCTCCTTGCGCCGCACCAGTCCTTCCAGCGCGGTCATGTCCAGTATGTCCGCCAAGGCCCGCGCCGGGTCTTCGGGCTTCAACACCGACGGCACGGCCCGCAGCAGGTATCCCCGGTCCCCGAAGGACTCCACGTCGAAACCGTAGGCCAGCACCGACGTCAGGTTCGCTTCCAGCGTCTCGGTCTGTGACGGCGTAAGCTCCACGCTCACCGGGGCCAGCAGGGGTTGGGACAAGCTGCCCCGGTCCTGCATCTGTTGGGCCAGCCGGTCGAAGAGCACCCTTTCGTGGGCGGCGTGCTGGTCGACCAGGTACATCCCCCCCGGCCCCTCGGCCACGATGTAGGTGAGCTTGAGCTGCCCCACGACCCGCAGCGGGGTGGCGGGACGGGCGATCATCGCCGCCTCCGCCGGGACGAACGGCTCGGCCGGTGGCCGCGGCTCGTGGCGGTCGGAGCGCCCTCCGCCGGAAGCGCCCCGGCCCACGAACGACAGCCCGCCCGGCTGGCGCAACGGAGCGTCCGGCGGGGCGAACGAGGGCACCGGGGAGTCGGCCGCCAGCGCTGCCCGCACCGCCCGCTGCACCGTCGAGAAGACCCGGCCCTCGTTGCGGAACCGCACTTCCCGTTTGGCCGGGTGGGAATTGACGTCGACCTCCCCATAGGGCACGGCGATGTTGATGGCGGCCAGCGGGTACCGCTTCACCTGCAACAGCCCCGAATAGGACTCTTCCACGGCGAAGGCCAGCGAGCGGTTCTGAATCCAGCGGCGGTTGACGAATAGCGTGAGGTAGGAACGGTTGGCCCGGCTGATCCCTGGGTTGCTGGCGAAACCCTCCACCACGTAGCCCGTCTCCGGGTCCTCGGCGCTCACTTCCAGCATGTGGGCGGCGGCTTCCGCCCCGTAGACCACCGCCAGCGCCTCCAGGTGCTGGCCTTGGCCCGACGTGGTGAAGGAAGTCCGGCCCTCGTTGACCAGTTGGAAGCGTATCTCCGGGAACGCCAGCGCGTAACGGCTGACCAGTTCGTGGATGCGGTGCGCCTCGCCGTTGGCGGAGCGGAGAAACTTGCGGCGCGCGGGCAGGTTGCCGAACAGGTCGGCCACCTCCACCGTCGTACCGGCGGGGCAGCCGTGCGGGCCCGCCTCCGTCACCTCGCCCCAACGGAGCGCCATGCGGAAACCGGCGGTCTCGGCGTGGGGGCGAGTCTGGATGGTGGTCAGGGAGACGGCGGCGATGCTGGGCAGGGCCTCGCCCCGGAAACCCAGCGTGCCGATGGAGTCGAGCTGCTCGTGGGAGGTGAGCTTGCTGGTGGCGTGACGCTGGAAGGCCACCGGCGCTTCCCCGGCGGGAATTCCCGCGCCGTCGTCGCTGACCCGCACCCGTTCGACCCCGCCGCCCTTGATCTCCACGGTGATGCGGCTGGCGTCGGCGTCAATGGAATTCTCGACCAGCTCCTTGACCACGGAGACGGGCCGCTCGACGACTTCACCGGCGGCAATCTGCGCGGCAAGACCGGGGTCGAGCACCCTAATGGGCATGGCTGCGTCCCGCCAAGGCGGTTAGAAGAGGGGGACGATGGTCCCCTTGGCGCGGTATTGTTTGTCCTCCGAGGCCCCGGTGGCGACAAAGTCCTGGACGATGCGGTAGACCCGCTCCATTTCCTTGTCGGCGGTGCGCTTGAAGAAGTAGGGCGGCACCCAAACGCCGCCGAAAGCCGCGACGACCTCGGGGTAGTCGTCGATCACGAAGTCGGGTTCGAAGGGCACACCCAACTCCTCCAGCCTCTCGTGGAAGTGGTGCGTGGGTTTCTCGTACACGCCGCTCACGTAGGGATTCAGTTGGTGTTTGTTGACAACCTCCCACCTTTCACCCATCCCGGACCAGATATAAATCTGGTGGTCTTCGTCCAACAGCGCTTGGAACGTTTCTATGGTCTGCGGCCTCAGACTGTTATCCAGCCCGAGGATAGTGTAATCGACGTCAAAGAAGATCTTCATCGGTAGCTTCGGCCCTTTGGCGCCGGTGTTCGATCACCCGGCGGTAGCAATGTGTCCCACACGATTCATAATAACCGCTAGGCGATAGTATATGCCAGTCTAATCGATCTGTCAGGTTATCTTTAACCTCCTCTCAGGGCCCGTCGATGTTGCGTTGGACAGGTCTTAACGGGTAGATTGGAGCCAGTCAAGTTGTGGTTTTTATCTTTGTTTCTACCGGGGGTAGCATGAACGCCAACATTGCCGGCTTGGTCGATACTCAGCAAGGCCTGATCAGCCCTCGAATCTTCTTCGAACCCGACATCTACCAAGAAGAGTTGGAGCGAATATTCGCCCGGTGCTGGCTGTTCCTCTGCCACGAGAGCCAGATCCCGGAACCCGGCGACTTCTTTACCACCTACATGGGCGAGGACCCGGTGCTGATGGCAAGAGACAGGACGGGCAAGGTAAACGCTTTTCTGAACATTTGCCGCCACCGGGGAAACCGGCTCTGCCGGGCCGAGGACGGAAATGCCGCCGCCTTCATCTGCGCCTATCATGGTTGGGGCTACGGCGCCGATGGCGGATTACAAGCGGTCCCCAATCTGCAAGACGCCTATTACAACGAGCTCGATACAAAGCGATGGTCCCTGATTCCCGTGGCCCAGTTGGACAGCTACAAGGGACTGGTGTTCGCCACTTTCGACCCCGGCGCGCCCCCGCTGCTGGACTATTTGGGCGCGATGACCTGGTACCTGGATACCTTCTTCGACCGCAGGGAGGGCGGAATTGAGGTCATCGGCGGCATACACAAATGGGTTGTGCCCTGCAATTGGAAAATGCCCGCTGAAAACTTCGGCGGCGACGCCTACCATGTTTCGTGGACACACCTTTCGAGTATCCGCACCGGTTTCAGCGTCGGCGCCACCGCCCGGCCGTCCGGCGGAGGCGCCGCGGTATCACCCGGCAACGGTCACGGGTTGATCGCGATTCCCGCCACCGATTCGGCAGACCCGCCAATGCCGGCCCTCCAGGACTATGAAGAGCGAATCCGCCCTGAAGTGGAAGCACGGTTGGGCCCGCGGTTCAACCAATTGAATCCGGTAGTGGGCACGGTTTTTCCAAACTTCTCCATACTCCGGGGTAGTTCCCGCTCCTTCCGGGTCTGGCATCCCAAGGGTCCCGACAGCATCGAAATATGGTCGTGGTCTTACGTGGACCGGGCCGCCCCACCCGAGGTGAAGGAAGCCATCCGCCTCAGCGCCATCAGAGGATTCGGCCCATCGGGCACCTTCGAGCAGGACGACATGGACAACTGGCAGGAATGCACCCGCAGTTCCCGGGGGGTGGTCACCCGCCGCCAGTTGCTGAATTATCAAATGGGGCTGGGCCATGAGTCCTTCAATCAGGACTATGACGCTTTGACCAGCGACTACCGGTACAGCGACAGCAACCACCGCCAGTTTTACCGCCGCTGGAGCCAGTTCATGGCCGGGGAAAGCTGGGCCGATTTGTAGAAACAGTTGGCCCTATGGCAACCCGCCGCCCATGCAATCGGAGCCGGGACAGACGAGGAGGACTTAATGATGACAGATGTCGCTGCCCTGGTGGATGCCGACAGTGGCGTTATCAACCCCCGGATCTTTAGCGAGCAGGCCATATACGAGCAAGAACTGGAACAAATCTTCGCTCGTTGCTGGCTGTTCTTGTGCCACGAGTCTCAAATCCCCGCTCCGGGCGACTTCCTGACCACCTACATGGGAGAAGACCCGGTCTTGGTGATGCGCGACCGGGCGGGAAAGATTCACGCTTTTCTGAACGTATGCCGACACCGGGGCAACCGGCTCTGCCGCGCGGAAACCGGCAACGCCGCGGCGTTTATCTGCTCCTATCATGGATGGGTGTATTCCAACGACGGTTCGCTGCAAGCGGTGCCCAACAAGCAGGAGGCTTACTACAACGAGTTGGACCAGAGCCAGTGGGGACTCACGCCGGTGGCCCAGTTGGATGAATACAAGGGCCTCATCTTCGCAACCTTCGATCCGGCAGCCCCTCCCCTGCTCGACTACCTGGGGGATGTGGCTTGGTACCTGGACGTCTTCTTCGACCGGAGAGAGGGTGGGGTCGAGGTCGTCGGAGGTATGCACAAGTGGACCATGCCGGCCAACTGGAAGATGCCCGCGGAGAACTTCGGCGGAGACGGTTACCACACGGCCTGGAGCCACCTTTCGGCGGTAACCACCGGATTCGGCGGGAACTTTCGCACCAACAGGTCCCGCGAAGGGGCGATGATCTCGCCGGGTAATGGCCACTGCATCGTGGGCCTCGGCCCGGACGATCCCTCCGACCCGGCAGTGCCCGAGATCCTGGCCTATGAGGACCGGATCCATGACGAAGTACAGAAACGGTTGGGCGAACGGTTAAAGCTGATCAGGCCCCACGTTGGCACCATCTTCCCCAACTTCTCCATGCTGCGCAGCGTCGCCCGTATATTCCGGGTCTGGCAACCCCGGGGACCCGGCCGGACCGAGATACAATCGGCAGTATACGTCGACAAGGCGGCTCCCCCGGAGGTCAAGGAGGCGTTTCGCATCACCGCGCTTCGGGCTTTTGGACCGGCGGGGGCTTTCGAACAGGACGACATGGACAACTGGGAGGGTTGCAGCCGGGCGGGGCGCGGTGTGGTTTCCCGGCGGCACGAGCTGAACATCGGCATGGGGTTGGGCCACGAGAGATTCGATGAGGGCCTTTTGGGCTGGGCCAGCGACTATCGGCTCAGCGAGCATAATCACCGGAGCTTCTACCGTAGGTGGACCGAACTCATGGCGGCCGACGGCTGGCCGGCACACTAGCACTCCGTTATTGTTGGAGGGCGCACTCACATGCGTGACGAGACCATCCGGGAGATCGAGCAGTTTCTGTACCGTGAAGCCAGGCTGCTGGACGAGCGGAAGTTCCACGATTGGCTGGACTTATTGACCGACGATATTCGCTATTGGATGCCGGTCCGGTCCAACCGCTACCCGGTTACCAGCAAAGCGATCTCCATCCTTGACGGCTCCCGGTATGAAGAAGGCGAGCTGTCCAAGGAAGGGGAACTGGCGATTCTTGACGAGGACAAGGACTCTCTGAGCAGGCGCGTCGACCGGCTGGATTCCGGCATGGCTTGGGCGGAGGACCCGCCCTCCCGCACCCGCCACTTCGTTTCCAACGTGGAGGTCGAGCCGGGGGCCACGGATTCCGAACTTAAAGTTTATTCCAACTTTATTATGTACCGCACCCGGGGAGAGACCGAGCAGGACTTCTACGTCGGCAGCCGTGAGGACGTGCTGCGCCAAGAGGGCGGCCAGTGGAAGGTGGCGTATCGAAAAATCGTCCTCGACCAGACCGTACTCTTGGCCAAGAACGTCAGCAACTTTTTCTAACTCGTCCCTGCGGCCCGGATGGCCTCTTCCATCACCGCCGCCGACCCGCCGACAAGCAGCGTATCTCCGATGCGGAGCAACGGCCGGCGCACCAGCTTGGGCTCCTGGAGCATCAGGTTGACCATTTCATCGTCCGAGAGCTCCTGCCCGGCCAAGCCCATCTGCTTCAGGCTGGGACTGCGCCGGGCGAAAATCTGGCCGACCGCCGCCAAGCCCGCCAGTTCCCGAAGCTCGACTTCGGAGAACGGCTCCTTGTAATAGTCGCGCTCGACTACTTCGATTCCCTGTTGCAAGAGCAACTCTCTTGCCTTACGGCATGTGGATCAACGGGGCCACCAGTAAAGGTTCACAGGCTGGCTCATTTCGTCCTCTTATGTCGATGCCTACCGGAATTTTATACCAAAGACCGGCGCTAGCCCAACCCCTTTGCGCGTTCCTGTAGCTCGTAGAGCTTGTTCAACGCTTCCAGTGGAGTCAGGTTGGGCACGTCCACCGCCCGGATAAGCTCGGCCAGCGGCGGCTCCGAAGGCAACAGGGCCATCTGCTGTGCGGGTGCTTTTCGCGGCGCGGCAGCGGATTTGCCGCGGCGCGCCGCTGACTCAAGCTCCGTCAGCACCTCCCAAGCCCGGTTGATCACCCCTTGGGGCAGCCCGGCCAGCCGGGCCACGTGGACGCCGTAGCTCTTGTCTGCCCCGCCGGGGACGATCCGGTGCAGGAACACCACGCCGCTCCCCTCTTCGGTCACGGCGACGCTGAAGTTGCGCACGCCGGGCAGTACGGACGCCAGTTGGGTCAGCTCGTGGTAATGGGTGGCGAACAGGGTCTTGCAGCCCAGACGCGGGTCATTGTGCAGGTGCTCGATCACCGAGCGGGCGATGGACAGGCCGTCGTAGGTGCTGGTGCCGCGCCCGATTTCGTCCAAGACCACCAGCGACCGGGGCGTGGCCTGGTTCAGGATGGCGGCGGTCTCCACCATCTCCACCATGAAGGTAGACTGCCCGGTGGCCAGGTCGTCCTGCAACCCAACCCTGGTGAAGATGCGGTCTACGATGCCGATGGACGCCTCGGAGGCCGGCACGAAGCTCCCCACTTGGGCCATCAGCGTGATCAAGGCCACTTGGCGGATGTAGGTGGACTTCCCGGCCATGTTGGGCCCGGTGAGCACCACCACCCGCGCCTCGTCGTTGGCCAGCGAAATATCGTTGGGCACGTACTCCCCAAGGCCGAGGACTCGCTCCACGACCGGATGCCGGCCGTCCTTGATGCGGATGGCCAGCCCGTCGTTCAGGGCGGGGCGGACGTAGCCGTTGTCGATGGCCGCTTGGGCCAGCCCGCAGAAAACGTCCACCCTGGCCACGGCGGACGCGGCCCGCGCTATGGCCTGCGCCGACTCGGCCGCCTGAGCGCACACGCGGCGGTAGACTTCCAACTCCGTCTCGGCCAAGCGTTCCCGCGCGTTCAGCGCCAACGACTCGTACTCCTTCAGTTCGGGCACGATGTAGCGTTCGGCGTGGGTCAGGGTCTGCCGCCGGATGTAGTCGTCGGGGAGCGCGGCAACGTTGGACTTGGCGACCTCGATGTAGTAGCCGAACACTTGGTTGTAGCCGACCTTCAGGCCGCGGATGCCGGTGCGCTGGCGCTCTTTTTCTTCCAGCGAGGCAATGTATTGCCTGGCGTTGGCCGAAGCGTTCCGAAGCTCGTCCACCTTCGGGGAGAAGCCTTCGCGGACCACTCCGCCGTCACCGGGTTCTCCGGACGGCTCCGGGCTGATGGCCGCTTCGATCAACGAGACCACCTCGGGCACGGGGACCAACTCCCCCGCCAGCCACTCCAGCTTGCCCGGACCGGCTTCCGCGACGACGGCCCGCAGGCGCGGCGCTTCCTCCAACCCGGTCTTGAGGGCCAGCATCTCCCGGGGCGCGACCGTCCCCGCCACGACCCGGCCGAGGATACGCTCCAGGTCGGCGATGCGGCCCAGTCCCGTGGACGCCGAGCTTCGGGCCAGCCCGTTCTGAAAGAAGCAGTCCACCGCGTCGAGGCGCTGCTCCAGTTCGGCGAGGTCCAGGAGCGGCTGCCCCAGCCACCGCCGCAACAGGCGGCCTCCCATCGCGGTGCGGGTGCGGTCAATGGCGGCCAGCAGGGACAGCTCGTGCTGTTCGCCCCGGCCCCCCTGAAAAAGCTCCAGGTTGCGCCGGGTCCGGGCGTCCAGCGCCATGTAGCGCGAGGTGGAGTAGGTGGCGAGGTTGTCCAACTGAAGCCCGCTCAACCCGCCCTTGCCGGGGGCGGAGACAGCCGGGCGGGTGTGGCGCAGGTAGCTGACAATCGCGCCTGCCGCCGCCGTGGCCAGCGGCAGGCCCTCGCAGCCGAAGGACTCCAGCGTCAGTATGCGGTAGTGGGCCAACAGAACGTCGCGGGCGATTTCGGGATCGAACCAGCCGGGGTCGCAATCGGAAACCCGGCGCCCGCCGGGAAGCGCGCCCGGCTCAGCCCAAGCCGGCGGCTCTTCGGTCCCGCTGGGCGCCAGAACCTCGGCGGGGCCGATGCGCTCCAGTTCCAGGGCGATCTGGGCGGCGGGAAGCTGGGTGGCGAAGAATTCCCCGGTGGATACGTCCGCGTAGGCCAGCCCGGCCACCGCCCCCGACGAGGCCACCGCGGCGAGGTAGTTGTTGGCCTTCCGGTCCAAGAGGGAGTCTTCGAATACGGTGCCGGGGGTCACTACCCTTACCACGTCCCGGTCGACGATCCCCTTGGAGGCGGCCGGGTCGGTGAGCTGCTCGCAGATGGCGACCTGATGGCCCCTTTTCACCAAGCGGGCCAGGTAGGACTCCAGCGAGTGCGCTGGCACCCCGGCCATGGGCACTCGCAGGTCTTTGCCCATGCTGCGGGAGGTGAGGGTTATCTCCAGTTCGCGGGAGGCCAGTTGGGCGTCGTCGTCGAAAGTCTCGTAGAAATCGCCCAGCCGGAACAGGACGATGGAGTCCGGGTAGGCGTTCTTGATCTTGAGGTACTGGCGGCGTATCGGCGTCACGGCCCCTTCCCGACCCGTTTTACCGGCCCTTGCCGTTCAGCGGGCCTGTCATGTCCTGTCATGTATAGAACAAAAGCCGAACGGCCAAAGCGCGGAGATTACTCCTTCCAGAACCGCTCTTCCTTGAACTTCCAACCCTGCGGAGGGAGGGTCTCCTTCATGTCTTCGATCATGCCTGGGTGGCCGCAGGCGTAGACCAGCGTGTCGTCCTTGGGCAGCCGGAGCTTCTCCAGATATTCTTGTGCGATGGCGTTGACCCGCCCCTTGGCCCCCTCCCAGCCCCGGTTCCGTTCCTCGTTGGGCCTGCTGACCGTCGGCACGAACACCACGGACTCGGGGTGCTTGGCCGACATCTCGGCAAACTCTGTGTCGTAGGTCAGTTCCTCGCGATAGCTCGCACCCAGCAGGATGTAAAAAACGTGGCCCTCGCCGCCTTGGTGCAGGTAATTCCGCACCATGCTCACGGAAGGGGCCACACCGGTCACGGTGGAAAGCATGAAGTGGTGGTGGACCCGCTGGTCCATGGTGAAGATGCCCTTGGCCCGCGGGCGAATCGACATGCCGTCGCCGGGCTGCAACTGCCACATCAGGGGCGTCAACTCGCCGTCCGGCACTAGCTCGACGAACACCTCCAAAAGCTGCTCGTGGGGCGCGGAAGCTATGGAGTAGGCCCGCTCGACGGAGCCGAGGCCCAGGGTGCAGTACTGGCCCGGTTTGAAGCTGAACCTCGCACCTTCCTGCGGCTCCAACCGTACCACCATCAAATCGTCGGTGATGTCGATGCGTTCCACCAGCCGGGCCTGGGGAAAGGCCGGGTTGGGCGTCAGGTTGGGATTCTTCACCGCGTCAGGCGCGCCGCCGCCTAGAATCGGTGCGGGCGGAGCGTTCCCACCGGTCGATGCTTCCACCATCGCTTACTCCTGAGACCGGACGAGCCGGGCCTTTTTTGTATCCAGCCCTGGCAACAGTGAGGCCGGGTCAAACTCCTCACTGGCCTGCATGTCGATGGCCAACTGACCGAACAGCGCCGTCGAGGCCACCACGCCCCGCGGCAGCGAGCTATTGAACCGGGCAACTCCGGGGATTCGGCCGTCCTCCAATTCGACAAGGACCTTGGCCCCTTCTTCGATGTCCCATTCCGCCCCGTCGCCGGGGTTCAACTCCACCCATTCCTCCCGCTGGATGCGGTTCCTCTTGCCCTTGACCACTTCCATCGGCCGGTCTTGTTGCAAGAGCACCCGCCCCGGAACGAACCATAGCGGGTAGTCCGGGCCGGGACCTGGGGCTTCTCCGGCGAAGTCGGGGATGATGGGCTCCGCCTTCCGCTCCGGGAAACCGCCGTCGTAGAGGGTCGGCGTTCCCGCGTCCTTCTCGTCATAGCAGGGCCACTGCAAACCCCGGTCCTGCTTGCTGGCGTAGAGCACCTGGGTCGGCTGCGGACTCTCCAAATTGGTCCGCAAGACCAGCGTGCCCTCCCGTTCCAGCCTCCGGTGGGAGATGCCGCCGTAAATGGGCACGACCCGGGAAATCTCGTCCATTGTCTCAGAAGCTGAGTCAAACTGAAACCCGTCCGCGTTCATCCGCCGGGCCAGTTCGGCGATGACCCAGCTTTCCGGCCGGGCCTGACCCTCGGAGCGGACTGCGGGCTTTACCCGTTGCACCCGCCGCTCCAGGTTAGTATAGGTGCCGTCCTTCGCGGCGAAGGTCACCCTGGGCAGCACCACGTCGGCGCGCTGCGCCAGCGGCGTCAAGAACGTGTCATGCACGACGAGAAATTCCAGCGAGGCCAAGGCCTCCAACGCGCCGTCCAACCGGCCGTTGGTGAAGTTGGGACTGTTGCCGACGACCAACGCAGCCTTCAGCGAGCCTTCCCGCGCCGCATAGACGATTTGGGCCAAGCCGAGGCCGGGCGCGCCGGGAACGGCCGCGCCCCAAAGTCCCTCTATCTCCTGCCGGGCGGTTTCGTCCCTGACCTGCCGGTAGCCGGGCAGCCGGTCGGGCAGGCAGCCGACGTCCCAAGCCCCCTGCTCGTTGGTCCCGCGCCGCATCGGATACAGCCCGGAGCCGGGGCCGCCCAGGTTTCCGGTCACCAAGGCCAGGTCGACCAGCACCATCACGCAGCCCCGCTCCAGGTTGGCGGGAACGTTGTCCAGCCCATAGACCAAGGCCGCCGGCGTAGCTTGCGAATACAGGCGGGCCGCTTCGGCAATGTCGTCGGCCGAAACGCCGGTGGCCAGGGTTATGTCGTCCATTTCCAACGAATGGAGCGCGTAAAGAAGGCTGGCCGTGCTTTCGCAGTTCTCGGCCAGCCATTCCTTCCGCTCCAACCCTTGGTCGTGGAGCGACTTGAGCAACCCGGCCAGCAACAACAACTCGGTGCCGGGGAAGGGGCGCAGCCAGAGGTGGGCGTAGCGGGTCAGTTCTACTTCCCGCGAGTCGATGACCACCAGCTTGGTGTCCTTGCGGGCGGCGCGCTTGATGGGCACGCCCACCACGTTATGCTCCTCGGTGACGTTGGAGTTGAAGACCAGGATACAGCCAGCCTTCTCCAGATCCCAGATGGAGTTGGTGCCGGCGGCAAAGCCCAAGGAGGGTTCCAGTCCCAGCACCAGCTCCGGGTTGGTGTTGGAAGTCTGGTCGACGTTGTTCGACCCCATGACCACCCTGGCGAACTTCTGGGCCAGGTAATGCTCCTCGTTGGTGCTGGTGGGGGAGGTCAACAGCGCGAATTCCGCGGCTTTGCGCCCGGCGAACCGTTCCGCGATAAGGTCCAGCGCCTCGTCCCAAGTGGCCTCGGCAAGCGCCCCGTCGCGGCGCACTAGGGGCGAAGCGAGCTTGCTGGGATCGTTCACGAATTCCAGGCCGAATTTCCCCTTGAAGCAGGCTTGCCCCTGATTCGCCGGGGAATTCAACTCCGGCACGACGCGGATCAACTCGTCCTTGCCGTTGAATTCCAGGTTCATCTGGCAGCCCACGGGGCAGTGAGGGCAAATGCTGCGCTCGACCCGCCGGGCCTTCTCCCACTTGTGGTCGCGCTCCACCAACGCGCCCACGGGACAGACGTCGATGCAGGAACCGCAGAACTCGCAGCCCGACTCCAGCAGAGAGGTGCCGAAGGAGGTCCCAACCAGGGCTTGACCGCTCCGCTCGGTGAAGCCGATGGCGTCATCGCCCCTCAGTTCCTCGCAGGCCCGGACGCACCGGCCGCAAACGATGCACAGGTTGTAGTCGCGGTCGTAGAAGGGGTCGGCGACTTCCAGCGGAATGTTCCGGTACTTGTACCCCAAGGGTGATTCCAACTCCATGCCCAGGTAGCGGACGGTGTCCTTCAGCTCGCACCGCTCGTTCTTGGGGCAGGTGACGCACCGGTCGTTGACCGAAACGTGGCGCAGGCAAACGTCGTTGGGGCCGCAGATGTCGATGCGGTGGCAGGTGAGGCATCCGTTGGGGTGCTCGGCGATGAGCATTTCCATGACCGAGCGGCGCAGTTGGTCGACTTCCGGGGCCTCGTTGCGGACCTTCATCCCGTCGGCCACCGGCAGGGTGCACGAGGCGGGGAAGCCGCGCTGCCCCTCCACGCCCACCACGCACATCCGGCAGGCGGCATAGGGTTTCATGCCGGGGTGGTAGCAAAGGTAGGGCACGTAGACGCCGGCGTCGATGGCCGCTTCCAGGACCATCTTGCCGTGCCGCGTCCTGACCTCTACGCCGTCGATGGTGATGGTTATTTCGTCGGAGGGGCTAGTGACCATGTTTCATCGCGCTCGATTGATTACGGACAGGGATCACGGATGGGAATTACCGTCGGGAACGGTTGGGCGAGTACCGCGGCCCTCGGCAGACACCGGCGGGGCACTTGCGGTCTACTATATGGGCTTCGAACTCGCGGGGGAAGTAGCGCAGGGCCGAGGCAACCGGGTTGAAACCCAACTGCCCGTGGCCGCACAAGGAGCCTGCCTGCATATTTTCGCCGGTGCGCCGCATCAGGGCCAGGTCTTCGCCGTCCCCTTCCAGGTCGCAGATGCGCTCCAGTACTTCCAGCAAGTGGCTCATCCCCATGCGGCAAGGGAAGCACTTTCCGCACGACTCATACTGGCAGAAGGAGACCAGCGCCCGGGTCAGATCGACCACGCAGGTATCGTCGGCGGCGGCGATGATCCCGCCGGAGCCCAGAATCGCTCCGGCGTTGCGCAGCACCTCGAAGTCGAGCACCAGGTCGACGTCGTCCGCGCCCAGAACGCCGCCCAGCGGGCCGCCGGTCTGCACGAACTTCAGCTTCTTCCCGTCCCGCACTCCGCCGGCCGCTTGGTAGAGCACGTCCTTCAGGTTGATGCCCAGCGGGACTTCCATCATTCCAGTGTATTTCAAGGGGCCGGACAAGCACAAAATCGCGGTGCCGGTGCTCTGCTCATGGCCGATCCCAGCGAACCACTCGCCGCCCCGGGAGACGATCTCAGGGACGTAGGCCAGGGTCTTCACGTTATTGATGTTGGTGGGCTTGCCGAAGAGACCGACCTGGGCCGGGAAGGGCGGGCGGTAGCGGGGCATGGCCCGTTTGCCCTCGATGGCTTCCATCAAGGCGCTTTCCTCACCGGCCACGTAAGAATCGCCGGTCAGGGCCACCTCCAGCTCGAAATCGAAGCCCGACCCCAGGATGTCCCGACCCAGCAGACCGGCTTCCTCCGCCTGCCGCACCGCCGCGCGGCAGCGGTCGATGGGGCCGTCGTGGCCGTGGCGGATGAATATGTAACCCCGGTTGGCCCCGGTCGCGTACCCGGCGATGATCACGCCCTCGACCAGCGTGTGAGGGTCGCTTTCCAGTATCGCCTTGTCGTTGAACGCGCCGGGGTCGCCCTCCTCGCAGTTGCAAAGAACGTACTTGTCCGGCGCGGGATTGCCGGCCAGGAAACGCCACTTGGTCGCGGTGGGGAAGGCCGCCCCGCCCCGTCCCCGCAGCCCGGAGGCGTTCACTTCCTGTAGCGTCTCGGCGGGCGTCATAGCGGTGAGGGCCTTGTTCAGGGCCTGGTAGCCGCCGTTGGCGATGTACTGGTGGATGTCGAAGGGGTCGATGTTCCCCGCGTTGCGCAGGGCGATCCGGTTTTCCCAAGCCCGCATCGGGTGGCTAGAAAGGTCCGGCATCCCCGCCAGCAGTTGAAAACTGTCGTCCTGTTCGTCGGTCTGCAAATAGCCCAAGGCCAAGTGAGTCACCGGAGCGCCGCCGGCCACGTGACCGGCCACGATCTCGTCGGCGGATTCGGGGGAGACGTTGCCGTAAAAGACCCTCGCTCCGCCGGGGAACTGCACGTCCACCAGCGGCTCGGCGAAGCAAAGGCCCAGGCAGCCGACCTCGGTCACCAGGGCGTCGGCTCCGTGCCGTTTCACCGCCTCGCGCAGCGCGTCGGCCACCTCTTCGCCGCCCGCGGCCTGCCCGCACAACGCGGTGCCGACCCGGACCCAAGGGCGGCCGCTCGCGGAGATTTCGCTCCAGCGCCGGGCCGCTTCCGTCTCCAACTCGGGGAAGCTAGCCGCCATGAGCCTCCACGAGCGCGGGTTCGTTCCGCAGCGCTTCCGTCACCTTGGCGGCGGCGGACTCGGGCGTGACGCGACCGGCCAAATGATGGTCCACCGACATCACCGGGGCCTGAGCGCAGGCGCCCAAGCAAGTGTTGTAGCGGACCGACAGGCGGCGGTCGGCCCGGTCGCCCTCGTCTTCCAGTCCCGCCGCTTCCAGCACCGCCCTCACCACCGGCATGGCCCCCATGAGATGGCAGGACGCGCCCCAGCAGACTTCCACCTGATGTCCGGCGGGAGGGACAAACCGGAAGTTGGGATAGAAGGAAGCGACGGCCCAAACGTCGTTGACCGTCGCTCCCATAAACTCGGCCACCCGTTCCACCGCTTCGCGGGGGAGGTAGCCCAACTCGTCCTCGACGGCCAGAAGCGAAGACAGGACAGTAACCGTCGGCTGGGTCTGACCTCGCAGTGCCCGGTCGATCCGTTGTCCCAAGCCGTCCCCTTGCTCCACGCCGTCCCGTCGCTCCAAACCATACATGGGAAGGGCTATTGCATCCGCTCGGCGTTGCTGCCCATCAGTATCCGCTCCACCTCGGCCACCAGCGCCTCCGCCCTGCGGCGGCACTCGTCGTCGGTCAGGCTGGAGATGGGATGCTGGGCGACGATGTACTCGTACTCCGGCACGCCCATCATGCGGGTCATTGCCTTGGCGGTGTTGTTGAAGACGTGGGTGATGATGGCTGCGGTGGGGATGCCCATCCGCTCCATTTCGATGCCGTCGTGCACACTGCACGAACTGCACGACCCTCAATCACCCACCCCGGTGATCAGCACGTCCACCCCGCTCAGCATTTCCTGGATAGTATCCTGCTTGGTCGGCAGAGAGGCCGAATGCTTGCTGAAGTAGCGCACCTCTTTCAGGCCGTGGGTCTCTTGCAGGATGCGGCCCAACTCGTGCAGCACCTTGTCGGCGTTGGCCTTCGAGTTCTCCAGCAGCCCCAGGGTCTTCCCTTCCAGCGACATGGGCCGGTCGTTCAGGCGGAAATCGTCGGCGGACAACTCCAACCCCGTAGGATCGACCAGCGTCAGGTTTCTCACGGATACTGTGTCGGCCATTGCGCCTCCTTAACCTAGCTCGATTTTCCGGGTGCGTATCTTGAAGTTGGTGGTGTCGATTATGGCACTATTGCGGCCCCCGGTGCCACCACCCAGCGTAATGATTATATCGTCGGGGTCGGTGGAACAGCGGCGGATGACATGATCGTCGCCCGGCCGCTCCGGTCCTTGGGCGATGCCCAGCCGGATAAGCTCGCTCAGGGGGCGGGAGGCGTGTTCGATCAGGTAGTCCTGCATCCCCCGGCGGCTCCAGCCGTCGTCCTGTAGCGTCAGGGCGTGTTCCGGCCCGATCACCAGCACCCACTGCGAGGGGAAGCGCCAGGCCAGGCTGGCGCTTCTGAGGGTGTCGGCGATGGAGGCCAGGATGGTCTCGCCGGTGTGGCCGTAGGCGTTGTTCACGGTGATGGGGTTGTAGGCCACCGCCACGGTCACGCAATTGTCCTCGGCGTTGAAGCCGCGCGAGACGTGAAGCGGGCCCCACGGGGAACCCTCCTCGTCGTCGGCGAAGCACAGGCTGAACTTGCTGGGATTGCCCAGGGTGCCGCGGTCGAGGATGCCGGGCCGGGCCTCGAACCCGTTCATAAAGCAGAGTCGCACCGCCCGCCCGATGCAGGCGTTGGCCCGGTTGCCGGGGCCGAACAGCCCGTCTTTGGAATTGAGCTCCAGTTGATGCCGGATCGGGCCGTTCACGATAATCAAAACGGCCGGGGAACTGGTGGACGAAGCCGCCATGTTGACGTAGTTCTTCTCCTCGTCCAACGCCCTTAAAGCCGTGGTGAGGACGGGGAAATACTCGGGCAGGCAGCCGGCCATGACCGCGTTGGCGGCGGCGTTCTCCGAGGTGAGCACGCGGCGACGCATATCCATGGAGAGGATTTCTTCCTCCCCGGTCAGCCCGGAAAGCTCCAGCATATCCCGGACCTTGTACTCCACTGGAGGCACCACGGGAAGGCCGTCGCTCCAGCCCAAGCGGTAGCACTCCTCGATAGCTTCGACGGTATCGCTGTATTCGGGTCGGGTAGAACGCTGCATGTTGGTCATTATCGCTTCTCTTCGTTTGGCGTCATTTCCGATTCAGCCGAGGCCCAGCCGTTGCCGGTTCCGTGGGTCGTGCGTTAGCGGCCGGGTCTAGTAAGCGGCTCAAGGATGTCTAATAATATATCCATCCGGTCCAGTTGACGGCCAATGTCGTTGGTGCGCAGGAATCGTTTACGAGTATAGAAATACCCGTGCAATTGATTCGCCACCGCCTTTAGGTCCGTTAAACGTTCATCCCCGGACATCTCCTCTGCTCGGTACATGACGTCCCAATATTCATCGTGCTTGCGGTATTTCCAGCCCTGAGCTTCGGCGACGGCCTTTGCCATCCACGCCGCGGCTCCCCAACCCTTCTCGGCCGCTTGGTGAAGGTCGTCATCGGTCAGGTACTGCCGGCCCTTGACCAGAAACTCCCTGGCCTGCTGGCGGTAGTCAGCGACCGCGCCGCCGTCTTGCTCGAACGGTTCCATCGGGGACATTTGGGTCATATTTGGAGAACCTCAACCACTCTTCTATATAACGTATTCTACGCGCCCACCTTTCCGGCAACAATCGGCTCCGCGGGGCTAAGAAACCTCGGGCAGTCTTAGCTGCACACCGGCCTTTTCCTCCTGGATACGGGCTACCGCGTCGGAGTCCTCAGCGCCCCAGCCGCGGAACATCGCTTCCACGTGCCGCTGGTCGACCAGGTTGGAGAGGTCCATAGGCACGCCGTACTCGCGGCCAAGGTCGGTGGCGAGGCGCACGTCCTTGGCGGCCAAGGCGGTGGCGAAGCCAGGCTCGAAGTTGCCCTTGAACAAGAACCGGGCGTACTTTTCGGTCAGTCGGCGCGAACTCCCGGAACTGTTGGCGATGACGTCGGCCAGCGTGGCCAGGTCGACCCCCGCCTTCACGCCCAAGGTCAAGGCTTCCGACAACAGCACGCCGATGCCCATGCTGAGCAGGTTGTTGCAGATCTTGCAGACCGAACCGTTGCCGACGGGGCCGCAGTAGACCACGTGACTGCCGATGGCGCCCAAAACCGGCTCGAACCGCTCGAACGTCTCCCGGTCGCCCCCGACCATCACCGCCAGGGTGCCGGCCGCCGCGCCGTAGACCCCGCCGCTGACCGGAGAGTCGAGCAGCGTAACCCCGCGCTCGGCGCAAGTCTGGCTCAGGCTGCGGACCACGGTGGGGGAATTGGTGGAGAGGTCGAAAACGACCGAGCCGCTACTTGCGCCCTCCAGGACCCCGTCTTCGCCCAGCACCACCGCCTCGACGTCCCTGGGGACGGGGAGGCTGGTGAACACCGCCTCCCTGCCTGGGACGACCTCCTTGGGACGGTCCGCCCACTCTGCGCCCATTTCCAGCAGATTGGTTGCGGCCTCGCGTCTCAGGTCGTGGACGGTTAGCTGGTGGCCGGCCCGGATTAGGTTGGCCGCCATCGGATTGCCCATGTTGCCGGTCCCGATGAACCCGATCCTCATCCTGTGCTCTCTCCTCTGTCCTGTTGGGCCCGCGATTGGGCATTGGCCCCCGGTCGGGCATCGGCCCCCGATTGGGCGTCGGCCCGCGGTTTGGCATGGCCCCACGGTCTGGCATCGGCCCCCGATTGGGCGTCGGCCCCCGGTCGGGCATGGCCCCGCGGTCTGGCATCGGCCCGACGCCTTGCTCGGCCTGAGGTTCCGTCACCGGAGCGGGCCGCTGGTAGGGCGGCGCGAACCCGCTGGGGGTTACCCGGCCTGGGGCGCTCGGCATGGGCCCGAAGCCGCCGCCGGCCTCGTCTTCGTCGAAAGTCTCCTTGGCGATGCGGAAGGCGTTCACCGCCGCCGGCATCCCGCCGTAGAAGACCATCTGCGCGATGATCTCCGAAATCTCCTCGCGGGTGACGCCGATGTGCAGTGCGCCCGTGATGTGGCGCTTGACCATTTGCGGGCTGTGGCCCAGCACGACCAGCGCGGCTATGGTGCACAGGCTCCGCGTTTTCAGGTCCACTGCCGGGCGGTTGTAAATCTCCCCGTAGACCACCGAGTCGACGAGGCGCATGACCTCCGGGGCCAACTCGGCCATCGCCGCCGGCGGTTGCGGGTTGTTGGCCGCGCCGTAGTACCGCATTCGGAACTCGGCTGCGGCCCGGTCCAGTTCGTTGGGTACTTGGTCGTTGGGTCCTTGGTCGTTGGGTCCTTGGTCGTTGGGTCCTTGGTCAGAAGTCAAAGCTCATCATCCCGGGCCTCGCCAATTTAGAAGGCGTTTATTAAGTCCCTTCTCCCTTGAAGGAGAAGGTTAGGATGAGGGGGAAATCCTCCGCGCCAGACGTGGTTGCCTCGCTGGGGACGACCCTCACCCCAGCCCTCTCCCAGAGAGAGGGGGGTTGGAAACATACTCTCAAGAAAAACGGCTAAATGACTTGCCAGTAGCGCTTTCCTTCCAGGCGCACCACTTTTCCTATGTGATCGTCGGGGTGGAAGTGGCCGGCCGCAATCACGATGTCCTCGGCCTCGGCCTGGTCCAGAACACGCTCCCGGTTGCGGCGGCTGTCTTCCTTGTCGGTGTCCACGCCGGCGGTCCATTCGGGTCGCTCCACCTGCACCCTGCTGTGCAACAGGTCGCCGACCACCATCGCCCGTTCGCCTTGGGACGTTATGTCGATGACCATGTGGCCCGGCGTGTGGCCCGAAGCGGTCAGCATCTTCACCTCGTCGGTGATGTTGTGCTCGGTGTCCACCAGGTCCATCGCGCCCATCCCCTCCAGGGGCACGACGCTGTTGGTGACCTGCGGGGCGGTGCCGATCACGTCTGGCTTGGTGAAATGCTCCCAGTCCAGCCGCGGCACCAAGTAGCGGGCCTTGGGGAAGGTGGGCGCGGGCTGCTCGCCGGTGTAGTCCACGTTCCAGCCCACGTGATCGCCGTGCAGGTGGGTGTGGGCCACCACGTCGACGTCGCCCGTCTCGACGCCCTTGAGCTTCAGTTGGCCGACCAGGTCTCCGGTGCGGTTGCCCCGGTCGGGATGCGGGCCGGGACCCATCCCGGTGTCCACCATGATCAGCTTGCCCTGAGAGCGGAGGAAAAAATGCAGGTAGTAGAGCTGAAGCTGGCCGCATTCGAGGGCGTCCTGATGGTCGTGCCAGTCCGGTTCCGCCGTGGTGGGGAACATCATCCAGGGGTCGCGCGGCGGGGGCACCATGTCCAAGACCGCCACGATGTCAACGTTGCCTACTCTAATCTGTCCCGGCATGACACTCTCCTTGGTTCTAGGGATTTAGGGGGTTTGGAATCTGGGTTGTTCGCCTCGCGGGGCACGCTGGTCTGAGTCCCGATACTGCCTAGTATTGAATCAACGAGAAAAGCTCGTAGCCTTCCAGGTGGCGTCGGCCTTCCAGTCCGGTCAACTCGATCACCACCGCGACGCCGGACACGACGCCCCCGGCGGCCTCCACCAGCCGGACGGTGGCGGCCAGGGTGCCCCCCGTGGCCAGCAGATCGTCGACGACCAGCGTGCGTTGGCCCGGAGAGACGCCGTCTACGTGCATTTCCATGGTGTTGCTGCCGTACTCCAGGGTGTACTCGGTTGAGTAGGTCTCGGCGGGCAGCTTGCCGGGCTTTCGCACCGGCGCCAGCGGCTTGCCCAACTCCCGTGCCAAGGGGGCCCCGAACAGGAAGCCGCGAGACTCCACCGCGACCAGCGCGTCTAGGTCCGCGTCGCGGTAACGTTCCGCCAACCTGCTGATGGCGTTGTCGAAGGCGGCGGCATTACCCAAAAGCGGAGTGATGTCCCGGAAAAGAATACCCGGAGCGGGGAAATCGGGAACGTCACGAATGTAGGCTTTCAGGTCCATCTCTTAAAGAAGTCAATGAGCAGAAAGTGGCCAATCCAAAATGCAAAGCCAACGCTTCGGGCCGTAGCGGGAAGTGTAAGATAACCCCTACGGCCAGTCAAGGACAGCCGCCTGAGGCATCTGGCGGAATCCGTCCACCGGGTTAGGATTTCGATTGACTTTGGCCTCGGGTGATACATATAATTTGTATGTCGCTTAGTTCCCATCCGGCCCCCTTCTGGGGGGCCGTTTTGTAGTCGGACGCACACCGGCAGGTTTCGGCCCCATGGCCTCTCCCTCGGTTGAGGAAGGGGTTCAGGTAAGGGACGCCCCTGTGGCGCAATGGAAGCGCAGTCGATTTGTAATCGACAGGTTAGGGGTTCGAATCCCCTCTGGGGCTCCAAATCCCGTCGGCCCGATTGCGTGTTGCCCGTCGGATATGCGATATTAGAAGTCAAGTCCTCCGGCCCGGCCCTGGTGTCGCGCACGGAGCGGAATGTCCCTGGAGGGGTGGGTGAGTGGTTAAAGCCACCAGACTGTAAATCTGGCGTCCGGAAGGGCTTCGCAGGTTCGAATCCTGCCCCCTCCACCATAAACTCGGAATGTAGAATAGTGAATTGAGAACTCAGATGACTGACAGACTCTTTCACTATTCGGAATTCAACATTCACAATTCCAAAGCGCCCAGATAGCTCAGGGGTAGAGCACGTTCTTGGTAAGAACGGGGTCGGCGGTTCAATCCCGCCTCTGGGCTCCAGAAAAAAGATGGCAACAGACAAGTAGGGAGGACACCGCAAACCATGGCCAAGCAACAGTTCGACCGGTCGAAAGACCACGTCAATGTGGGAACCATCGGGCACGTGGACCACGGCAAGACCACGTTAACCTCCGCCATCACCAGCGTCTTGTCCAAGAAGGGCATGGCCAGCTATCTGGACATGGACTCCATCGACAACGCCCCGGAGGAAAAGGCGCGCGGCGTAACCATCGCCATCGCCCACGTGGAATACGAGACCGAACAACGCCACTACGCCCACGTGGACTGCCCCGGCCACGCCGACTACATCAAGAACATGATCACCGGCGCGGCCCAGATGGACGGCGCGGTGCTGGTGGTGAGCGCCCCCGACGGCCCCATGCCCCAGACCCGCGAACATATCTTGCTGGCCCGCCAGGTGGAAGTGCCCCGCATCCTCGTCGCCCTGAACAAGGTGGACATGATGGACGATGAGGAGCTCCTGGAACTGGTGGAGTTGGAAATCCGCGACCTGCTCAACCGCTACGACTTCCCCGGTGACGACACCCCCATCGTCAGGGTCAGCGGTCTCAAGGCCCTGGAGGGCGACGAGGAAGCCGAGCAGGGCATCCTCGAGCTGGTGGCGGCGATGGATGACTACATCCCCATCCCTCCCCGGGCCACCGACCTGCCCTTCCTCATGCCCATCGAAGACGTGTTCGGCATCAAGGGCCGCGGCACCGTCGTAACCGGCCGGGTCGAGCGCGGCGCCATCAAGGTCGGCGAGCCGGTGGAAATCATCCGCTTCGGCGACACCCGCGCCACGGTGGCCACCGGGCTGGAGATGTTCCACAAGTCGCTGGACACCACCCAGGCCGGGGACGCCGTCGGCGTCCTGCTCCGCGGCGTTGACCGCGACGAGGTGGAGCGCGGGCAGGTGCTGGTGAAGCCCGGCTCGATGCGCCCCTACACCAAGGCCAAGGCCGAGGTGTACGTCCTGAGCCGCGAGGAAGGCGGGCGCCACACTCCGTTCTTCAGCGGCTACAAGCCCCAGTTCTACATCCGCACCAGCGACATCACCGGCTCCATCGGCCTGCCCGAAGGCGTGGAGATGGTGATGCCCGGCGACAACGTTCAGATGGACATTGAACTGATTTCCCCGGTGCCTCTGGAAAGCGGGATGCGCTTCGCCATCCGCGAGGGCGGCCGCACCGTGGGCTCCGGCGTAATCACCGAGGTGGTGGACTAACATGGCCAGAAAGACCGCAGACATCCGCCAGATCATTACCCTGCAATGCGGGGACTGCCGCGAGCGCAATTACACCACGATGAAGAACCGGCGCAACGATCCGAACCGGATCGAGTTGCGCAAGTACTGTTCGCGCTGCCGCGGCCACAAGACCCACCGCGAAGTGAGGTAACCCCATGGCCAGGGCCTCTTCCCGGGCCCAGCGGATCCTGGCGCCCTCCGGCGGCTCCGGGCGCATCAGTCCGGTCGCGTTTCTACAGGAAACGTACTCCGAACTGCGCAAGTGCGTCTGGCCCAGCCGCGAGGAGACGGCCCGCCTCACCATGGTGGTCATCGTGCTTGCCATCGCCGCCGGGTTCTTCCTCGGCGGCCTGGACCGGATCTTCGCCGAGCTGTTCAACCGGGTGATCTTCGGCCTTTAGCCCCCGGGGTTTCCCGGCGGGCAGTGGCCGGCGCTCGGGCAGGATAATGGCGAACGGACGGATTTTATGAACGCGAACGACATTTCGGAAATCGAAGAGCAGCAGGGGCCGCGCTGGTATATCGTCCATACCTACTCGGGCCAGGAGGACCTGGTCGAAAAGAACCTCCGCCTCCGGATCCAGAGCCTCGACATGCAGGACCGCATCAACGAGGTGCTGGTCCCAACCGAGGAGGAGGTTGTCTTCAAGGACGGCAAGCGGCGCTCGGAACGAAAAAAGCTCTTCCCCGGATACATCCTGGTACAGATGACGATGGACGACGAGAGTTGGTACGCCGTCCGCAACACGCCGGGCGTCACCGGCTTCGTCTCCAGCGAGGATGAGCACGACAAGCGCCCCAAGCCGGTGCCGCTGGAGGACAAGCAGATCGAGGACATCCTCCGGCAGGTGGAGTCCGACGCCACCCGCGTCAAGATCGCGCTGGAGCGAGGCGAGACCGTGCGCATCACCGAGGGCCCCTTCGTGGACTTCATCGGGGCGATCAACGACGTGGACGAAGGCAAGGGCAAGGTGCGGGTGCTGGTCTCCTTCTTCGGACGGGAGACGCCCGTCGAGCTGGACTTTCTGCAAGTGGAACGGATATAAGTGGCAAAGAAGATTCGGGCAATCATCAAGCTGCAACTGGAAGCTGGGAAGGCCACTCCGGCGCCCCCGGTGGGGCCGGCCTTGGGCCAGCACGGCGTCAACATCATGGGCTTCGTCAAGGAATACAACGCCCGCACCGCCAACGAGGCCGGAACTATCGTGCCGGTCCACTTGACGGTCTACGAGGACCGGTCTTTCGTCTTCGTGACCCGCACTCCGCCGGCGTCGGACCTGCTTCGCAAGGCGGCGGGGGTGGACAAGGGTTCGCCCGACGTTCGCCAGACTAGGGTGGGCCGCATTAGCCGGGACGCCCTGAGAGACATCGCCTCCACCAAGCTGGCCGACCTGAACGCCGGATCGGTGGACGAGGCGATGGCGATTATCGCAGGCACCGCCCGCAGCATGGGCATAGAAATTTCAGAGGAATAAGGACCAGGGGATAGCTGATGCCTAACCGAAGCCGCCGGTTCAGCGCCCTCGCCGAAAGAGTGGAGCCCGACCGGCTCTACGAACCCGCCGAGGCCGTCGACCTGCTCAAGGACGTTTCCAACGCCAAGTTCGACGAGACGGTGGAGTTCCACCTCCGCACCAACGTCGACCCCCGCCACGCCGACCAGATGGTTCGGGGCGTGGTGGGCCTGCCCCACGGCTTGGGCAAGACGATGCGGGTCCTGGTTTTCGCCGGAGCCGAAGGCGCCGAGACGGCCCGGAACGCCGGGGCCGACTTCGTGGGCGAGGATGATCTCATCGCTCGCATCGAAGGCGGCTGGGTGGACTTCGACGTCGGCTTGGCCACGCCGCAAGTGATGCCCAAGATCGGGAAGCTGGGGCGTATTCTGGGACGGCGCGGCCTCATGCCCAACCCCCGCTCCGGGACCATGGTGCAGCCGCAGGACCTGCCCCGGGCCATCCAGGAAGCCAAGGGCGGACGGACGGAGTACCGCACCGACCGCAACGCCATCATCCACAACGCCATCGGCAAGATCAGCTTCGAGACCGACATGCTGGTCGGCAACCTCGCCGCGCTGACCGACGCGGTGGTCCGCGACCGGCCGGCGGCCTTGAAGGGCCAGTACTTCCGCTCGGCCCACCTCTCGTCCAGCATGGGCCCCAGCGTGCCCCTTGACCTGCCGACGCTACAGGCCTTGCGGCCTCTGGACTAGGCCGGTAAACTGGAAACACGAAAACCCGGAAGACCAACGCCGAAGACCGCTGGTCCCCGCAAGGGGATAATGGCCGCAGGGCCGCCCGCCGAGGCGCGCAATCAAGTATCGGGCGGAACGACGCCCGTGCTGTGGGAGTAACGTCCCTGCGCCTCATTCGAGCGCAGGGACTTTTTTGTTGGAGGCGCGGTTTGCCCACTCAGGAGAAAATCGAGCGCGTTCAGGACCTGAAGGACCGCATCGAACGCAGCGCCATTACCCTCACCGCCGACTATACCCGCACGTCGGTGAACCAGATGACCGATCTCCGGCGCAACATGCGCGCCGCAGGCGTGGAATTCACCATCGTGAAGAACACGCTGATGCACCTGGCCGCCGAAGAGGCCGGCCGGCCCCAGGTGAGGGACATCGTCCAGGGCCCAACCGCGGTGGCCTTCGGCTACGACGATCCCGCCGGCGCGGCCAAAGCGCTGGCCGACTACGCCCGCGTCAACGCCAACACCTTCTCCATCCGGGGCGCGGTGATGGGCGACGGGCCGGCTATGGACGCCACCGGCGTGATACGCCTGGCCGCGCTCCCGCCCCGGCCGCAGAT
Source organism: Dehalococcoidia bacterium (assembly GCA_965197575.1). GTDB lineage: Bacteria > Chloroflexota > Dehalococcoidia > Lucifugimonadales > UBA3495 > VXOI01. The sequence continues at coordinate 889,932 of OZ240214.1, read as the reverse complement.
GCTGGCCGCCCTGGTGGGCCAGATTCAAGCCCCGATCTCCCGCCTGGTGGGGGCGCTGAACGGCCCGCTTCAGAACCTGGACAACGTGCTGCAAGCGCGGATCAGGCAGTTGGAGCCCTGAGAAGGTGTTTATTAAGTCCCTTCTCCCTTGAGGGAGAAGGTTAGGATGAGGGGGAATTCTCCGCGCCGGACATGGTGCCTCACTAGGGATCGCCCTCACCCACGCCCTCTCCCAGAGGGAGAGGGGATTTGGAAACACCCTCTGAGACGAACGGGATAATCCCGGCTGATTCATAAACCCGCAAATCTAAAGGAGGAGCCATGACCAAAGACGAGATTCTGGACGCAATCAAGGGTATGAACGTGGTGGAGCTGGCGGACTTGGTGAAGTCGCTGGAGGACGAGTTCGGCGTAACCGCGGCCGCTCCCGTGGCCGTGGCCGTCGCCCCCACCGGCGAAGCCGTTGTCGAGGTCGAGGAAAAGACCGAGTTCGACGTCACCCTGCGGGAGATCGGCCCCAATAAGATCAACGTGATCAAGGCCGTCCGCGAAGTAACCTCCCTGGGCCTGCGCGAAGCCAAGGAGCTGGTCGAGTCCGCCCCCACGGCGGTTAAAGAGGCGATCCCGAGGGACGAGGCCGACAATATCAAGAGCAAGCTGGAAGAGGCCGGGGCCGCCGTCGAAGTAGGTTAGTCCGGCCCCCCGCCGGGAGGTCCTCATGGGCCGAAAAGACAGGGAACGCTACCTGCAACTGAAGCGCGAGAACCCTGACTATCAGGGTTTTCGCGGCGCTTCCGCGGTTACGGTCAAAGCGCCGACGGTCACCGAATCGGTGGTCTGCTCGGTCTGCAACCGGCGACGCAACGTGAGCGTGGACAGTATTCCCGAGGACCGCAGTACCTTCGTCTGCCTGCGGTGCCGCGAGGAATAGGCAGAATAATCCCGGAGAAACTCGCCGGAGAACCGATGGCTACCGGAAGGGGGGAAGCTGGCCGTCCAGGTATTCGTAAGCCTGGTTGAACTGGCGTTCCCCTCCGATCCCACCCTCCACCTCTTCATAGGCGACCTCCATGTCGGGCTTTACGCCGCGCTCGCCCAAGCGGAGGCCCGAAGCGGTGTACCAGCGCGAGGTCGGCAGGTATATCGCCGACCCGTCGCTAAGTTCCACGAAGCCATAGTCCGACCCTTGGCCGAAGGTTTCCGCACCCACCAGCGCCGCCCGGCCGCCCTCCTGAAGTACCGCGGCCAATGCCTCCGCCGCGCCTCTCGTGCGTTCGTCCACCAGCACCGCCAGAAGCAGATCGTTCAACTCCAGGCTGTCGATCTCCTCGTCCAAGCGGTATTCCTGGCGTTCGCCGTCCGGGCCGTCCGTGTAGCGGAACAAAGTGCCCGGCGGCAGGAACTGGGCCGCAACCTCGCCAGCGGCCCCCAGTGACCCTCCGGGGTTGTTGCGCAGGTCCAGAATCAACGCCAGCATATCGATCTGGGACAGCGCTTCGAGGGCATCGTAGACCTGGTCGCCGGTATTGTCGCGGAAGCGGTCGATGCCCACGTATCCGATGCCGCCGGGAGTCAGTTGGCGCCGAATCGAGGGCTGCTCGACCTGGCCCCGAAAAACGTCCAGCTCCACCAGCTCCGACTCCCCGGCTCTCTCCAGTTGCAGCTTAACCTTGGTGCCCTCCTCGCCTTCCTTCACCATGTCCACCACCGCCGACGTGGTAAGGCCCTCCACCGGCGCCCCGTCCACGCTGATCAGCACGTCGCCCGGCTCGATCCCGGCCTTTTCGGACGGCGAGCCCTCGAACGGTACCATGATGAACATTCCGTCACGACGGAAGACACGGGAACCGATCCCTTGGTACGAACCCTGGACGCTTTGCTCCAGGCTGGTCCTGGCTTCCGGGTAGCGGTCGGCGTTCACGAAGGCCGAGAGGGAATCGCCCAGCCCCTCGGCCAGCCCTTGCAGCAACGTCTCCGCCAGCGCGTCGTCGCCGGTGTTTGCGTCCAGCCGCCCGTACAGGACGGTGGCCCGCCATACGTCGGTCAGGTCGGCGGGCACGTAGGGGGGCGCTTGCCCGCGCATCCGCCCCAGGTCGGTCAGGAAGGGGTAGGGTTCCACCTTGCCGGACTCGAGCAGCCGGTAGATCGCGCCGCCCGCCGCCTCGCTGGCTTCCAGGGAGTCGGCGTCGGCGTGGTTCTCGTTGATCTCTCGCCAGGCTTCCCACACCAACGCCAAGGAATCCTCATCCGCCGCCCTCTCCTCCGAGGACGAGCAGGCGGTAAATACCAGCAGCAAGACCAGGACGGCAGCGGCGGCCGCCAGAACACGCCAATATCGGAATGGTGAAAGCATGGCGGACTCATTCTATCAAATACTGCCATACCCGCCACGCCCCGGCCAAGCGGATTTTCCCCGGCTTGAGGCCGTTTCCCGGGCAAGGCCGGACAGGGCCTTTTCATTCCCCCTCGCGCCGGAGCAGGGCCTTTTCATTCCCCCTCGCGCTGGTGCAGGGCCTTTTCATTCCCCCTCGCGCTGGTGCAGGGCCTTTTCATTCCCCCTCGCGCTGGTGCAGGGCCTTTTCATTCCCCCTCTCCCTTGGGGAGAGGGCAGGGGTGAGGGGGAATCTTGCGCATTGGCCATAACTGCCCGCAGAGCGGAGACGCCCTCACCCCAACCTCCGGCTTCGTCCCGACAATGAAAAGGCCCCAACTGACACCCCTCCCTTGTCAATCCCGGATACACCCTCCTACCATAATAACGTCAGACCCAACCATCCCCCCGGAACACCGGCCAAATCTAACCCGCCACCGAGGCATCAAGGCGTCCCATGCCCACAAACCGCGCCAGACCCAACCGTTCCCAACCCGCCCCGCAGCCTCGGAAATCCGCTCCCGACCCGGCCAGCGAGCCGGAATGTCCGCAAATGTCCGCAGATGTCCGGCGATCTGAAAATCTCCAACTCACCCACCGCCAACAGGCCGTCTTGCCCGTCATGGCAGCCACCCCCTCTTTGGCCGAGGCCGCCCGCGTAGCGGGATTCTCCGAGAGAACTCTGCGTCGCTGGCTTGAAGACGACCACTTCCGCGACGAGTTGACCCGCCTTCGCCAGGAGTCCGCCAGCCTCGCCCGCCAGGAACTCCAGGGCCTCATGCTCCGCAGCGTCTCCGTCCTCGCCGAAGCTATGGACGCCCCGGATATGGCCGTCCGCCTCCGCGCCGCCCGCTACGCTCTGTCTTTCGCCATCCAGGTTTACGAGGCCCAGAAGCTCCGAGCCGACATCCAGGCCCTGGAAGACGCCCTCTACCTCTAGGCGCCCCATCACTCCCTCAAAATAAACTAAACCCGCGAGGTGAACCAACCAATGAACGATCTGAGACGCCGCGTCAACGCCCTCCGCCGCAAGATGGCCCGCAAACTCGCCGTGGTCCGGCTCCGCCGGCTGGCCGAGGAATTTTGCCTCCAATGGATCGTAGCCCGCGCCGACCGCCGGCCCGCGCCCGAGTCCCATCCCTTCATCCTCCGGGTGGTCCAAGCCGGATTCCGGCTCCCCACCTTCATGGCGGCCCATAACTACTTGGACCGGTGCCGCCGCCAAAACACCCTTCCCGACTGCAACGCACTCCTCCGTTCCCTTCTCCCTTGGTCCGCAGCCCTCGGCCCCCTCGATACCCCCGCCAGGGCCGTTGCCAGCCCGCCGGGGTGAAGGTACACTTGCTTGACCAGACACCGCAGATACTCAGGAGGGCGTCCATGATCAAGGTCACCGTCTTATACCCCAACGAGGAAGGCAAGAATTTCGACTTCGACTACTGGGCCGGGCCGCACATGGAGATGGTGCATAACCGGCTGGGTCCGGGCGGCCTGAGCCGGTCGGAACTGGAAAAGGGAGTGTCCTCCGCCGACCCCAACGCGCCCGCCCCCTTCGTCGCTATGGCCAACCTGTACTTCGGCACCGCCGACGAGGTCCACGAGGGTTTCAAGACCCACGGCAGGGAGATCATCGGAGACATCAAGAACTACACCGACATCACCCCCCAGTACCAGATCAGCGAGATTCTGTAAACCTATGGCGGGCAACGGCGCATCACAAGCGTTCGCCAACCTGTCCCTGCGGCTCATCGAGGACCACTGGCGGTTCTATCCCACCGCCGGGTCCCGCATCGGGCGGCACGAGTACGACGGCCAACTGCCCGACCTGTCGCCCGCCCAAGTGTCCCGGCGGGAGCGGGAAATCCGGCAGGGGATGACCGAGTTGGCCTCGGTGGACCGCGCGGCCTTGGACTCCCCAGACCGGCTCGGCCACGGCCTGCTGGAGTTGTTCCTCAAGCGGGAGCTGTTCACCTTCACCGAGATGCGGCCGCTGGAGAACAACCCGATGCGGCAGTCGGGATTCCTGAACATGAGCGGGTACGTGCGGCGCGACTACGCCCCGCTGGAAGACCGCCTCCGCTCCGCCACCTCCGCGTTGCGCCAAGCCCCCGGCTTCCTGGATGTCCTCGACCGGGCGATGTCCGACCGCCTCTCCAAGCACGTCGTGGACATGAGCGTCGAGAGCTACGGCGGCATGGCCCGCTTCTACCGGACCGACCTGCTCCGGTTCGCTGGGGCAGTGTCCGACCGGCAGATCGCGGACGAGTTCACCAGCGCGCTGAACACCGCCGCGGCGGCCCTGGACCGGTTCGTGGAAAGGCTCAAGTCACGCGGAAATCAAGGAGAGGAAGGCTTCGCCATCGGCCCCACGCTCTACGCGGGGATGCTGGCCACCGGCGAGGGGCTGGATTTGCCCCTAGAGCAGGTGGCGCAGGTGGGCCGGGCCAACCTGGAGGAGAACCTGGAGCTAATCAGGGAGGTGGCGGTACGCATCGCCCCCGGACGGCCGGTGGAGTCCATAGTCGCCGAGATCGGCCGTGACCATCCCTCGGCTCACGCGCTGATTCCCGACACCCGCGACCTTCTGGAGGACATCCGGCAGGCGCTGCTGGACTTCGACATCATTTCGTTGCCCTCGGACGACCGCTGCCAAGTGATAGAGACCCCCACCTACATGCGCTACGCCTTTGCCGCCATGGACAGCGCCGGGGCGTTGGAGTCGAAGGCCACCGAGTCGTTCTACTACGTGACGCCGGTGGAAGACGACTGGACGGCGGCGCAGCAGGACGAGTGGCTGTCCAACTTCAACTACAACACCCTCAAGGTTATTTCCATCCACGAAGTCTACCCTGGCCACTTCGTCCACCACCTGCACAACCGGTATGGGGAGCCGCTGCCCTTGATCAACCGTGCGGCGACGTCCTACGCCTTCACCGAAGGCTGGGCCCACTACACCGAGCAGATGATGCTGGAAACGGAGTATGGGGCCGGCCGGGAGGACCTGCTGCTCACTCAGCTTTTGGAGGCCCTGGTCCGCAATTGCCGCTACGTCTGCTCCATCGCCATGCACACCGAGGGTATGACGGTTGACGAGGCGACCCGCTTCTTCATGGAGAACGCCTACATGGGTGAGCATCCGGCCCGGAGGGAGGCCCTCCGCGGCACGTTCGACCCCGGATACCTGAACTATACCCTCGGCAAGCTGATGATCCTGAAGCTCCGGGAGGACTACCGGCGGGAGCGGGGAAGCGAATATTCGCTGCGAGGCTTCCACGACCGCCTGCTGTCCTTCGGCGCGCCGCCCCTGCCCCTCCTGCGCCAAGCAATGCTGGAAGAGCCGGGAGCGCCGCTGTAGGCGAGTCGCGCCCACAGGGCCTTTCAATTGTTTGAGAAAGTCCCCTCTCCCTCTGGGAGAGGGTTAGCGTGAGGGAGAACTGAACGATCTTGAGTGCTTCCCTACGTGCGGAAGGTCTGTTTCCGAAAGGACTCGCTGTACTCCAGGCCCGACTCTTCAACCCCTTCCCTAGCCTGTTGCTTGACGAAGCCTTCGATCTCTTCTGCCGTGTGTCCATCCAATTGGCTGGCGTAGACACTGACGGCCCGCATCTTCGTATCGATGCTGCCGGAGATGTCGACGAAGGTGTCGGCCGATTCCGTACCCCAGAAAAGCACCGTGCCGGTCTTGTGGGGTTCCAGGCCCTCGTCGCGCCACAACTCCTCGAAGTGCAGGTGATCCCTGGCGTAGGGGAAGACGGCGTCGAGGGTCACCTGCCCCGCGATGCGATGGTCGCGGTGCCATCCCAGGTTCTTGCGATAGGGTTCGGGACAGATGACCACGTCCGGTTTCACCTGCCGGACCTGGCGCACCAGCTCCCGGCGGAAGTTGTCGGTGTCCTCGAGAGTCCCATCGACCAGGTGCAGCATCACCAACTCCTGGACGCCCAGCGCCTCGGCCGCCCTGGTCTGCTCATCCTCTCGAATCGGTCCCAACTCCTGGGAGGTCATGCCCGGGTCGGTGCTGCCTTTGCTGCCGTCGGTGCAAAGTACGAAGCGCACCTGCGCGCCTTCGCTAATCCACCGGGCAACGCTGCCGCCGCACCAGAATTCGGCATCGTCCGGGTGCGGAATCACCACCAAAACGCGCTGCGGGGTCTCGTCCATGCCTCGGTATCCTCCTTGTAGGCCAACGGCTACTCTGCTACAATCCGCCGAAGGTGTCAAGGGCATCAAAGGCCGCGCCCACCGCCTTCCTCTACGCTTAGCCAACCGTATATTCCGTTGCCCACAGCCCAAGTTTTTCGATCCACCTGCCTTGAGACCCGCCTTGCAAGTACGCAATTACACCAACGACGACCGCCCAGCCTTGCTGGATTTCGTGGCCTCCTGGAACGCTTGGGGGCCGGGTGAGATCGAGCTGGGCCGGGGCGCATTCGACGGCAATCTCGGTCTCCCCGGCCTGGAGCCGGAGGCCAATTGCTTCCTGCTGGAAGATGCGGGCGCTCTTTGCGGCTACAGCATGGTGTTCCCGGATCTGGCCATCGGCCGCGCCGTCATCGAGATGAATTGCGCTTACGCAACACACAGGGCGTGGCCGACATCGGCCTGGAAGTGGACGGAAGCAACGCGTCGGCCGTAGGGCTATACACCTCCACCGGCTTCGAGAAGCGGGCGGAGCACTACTGGTTCGAGCTCAAGTCGCCAGGGACTTCGACTCCGCTGCGCTGAAAGACCCGATCAGACAGTATACCGCCGGACACCACCACGCTCATCGCGTCTTCCACCGTCATGTCGGTATGCGTCACCTGATCGCCAGGGACCATCACCAGGAACCCCGACGACGGGATGGGCGTAGTCGGTATGTAGACCGACAGGATTTCTTCGCCGTCCTCATCCACCATTTGCGAAGTAACCAAGCCAATGGAAACGATGCCGGGCCTTGGGAACTCAATCAGCACCACGCCCCTATACTTGTCTCCGCTGTCCATCCGATACCCGTTGGAGAGCAGTTGCACGGCGGTCCGCGTGGTCCCGTAGATTCCTTTCACGAGCGGTATAAACTCCAGTATCCGGTGGCCTAGCGCGATGATGCGACGGCCCAGAACGAAGGCGGCCACCAAGCCGACGACGTAGATCAGGATCAGAAGCGCAAACAGGCCCGCGCCGTGGATTTCCGGGCCGGGCAGCAGGTTGGTCAGCGGGGTGAGGATCGGCGTGAGCAGGTCGTAGAGGAACTTGAAGACTAGAGCGGTGATACCGATGGGCAGCATCACCAATACGCCCGCCGCAAAAGTCCGCTCTAAGTGAACGACGATCCGGCGTAAGGGGCTACGGCGTCGGTCAGGGTTGGGAGGGGGTAGGGTCGAAGCACCGTTAGCCCCGTTGGCGCCGGGGGGATCGGGGGTCAATGCGGACTCCATCGTGCTGATTTTCGATGATAATTATTATGTATTCATTGGGTAGGTCCGGTCAAGGAGCCGTAGATTTCTTCGATCATGGTGGCGACGTTGCCCCAGCCCATTCCCTCGGCGCGGCGGCGGGCGGCGGCCCCCAAGCTCTCCTGAAGGCCCTCGCTGGAGATGATCATTTCGACGGAGTTGGCGAAGGCTTCCGGGCAGCGCCACGACTTGAGGTAGCCGGTATGCCCGTGGTGAACGATGGTCGGCAGGCCGCCGACGCGGGTGGCCACCACCGGCGTTCCGCAGGCCATCGACTCCAGCGCCACCAACCCGAAACTTTCGTAATACGAAGGGACGACGCAGACATCGGCGGCGTTGTAATAGAGGGGCAGCTCATCGTGCTCGACCCGGCCCACGAAGTCGATCAGCCCGTCCACCTGCCGTTCCTCGGCCAGTCGGCGCACCCGCGCCATTTCCTTCTCGCCGTTGGCATCCCCGCCGACCACGATCATCTTGACGTCGTCGGCCTCCATTTGCGCCGCGGTCTCGATGAACAGGTCCAAGCCCTTGAGCGGCTCGACCCGGCCCACGTAGAGCATCACCTTCTCGCCGTTCAGACCCAGGCGGCGGCGAGCTTCCTGCTGGTCCAGTGGCCGGAACTTGGCTAGGTCGACGCCGCAGGGGACCAGGCTTACCCGCGAAGGGTCGGCGTCGTACAACCGGGCCATCGCGTCCCTCTCGTGGTTGCTGAAGCCGATGATCCGGTCGGCGGTGGCCATGACCTCCCGCTCGACTTCGGCCCTTTCCTCCGGCTCCACCTCCCCGGCCCGCGATTGCATCTTGATCAGACCCAGCGTGTGGAAAGTCACGACGTGGGGGATGCCGAGGTCCTCGGAAAGATGGCGGCCCACCCAGCCCGACAGCCAGTAGTGGGAGTGGATCACGTCGTAACCCCGTCCGTCTTGGGACTGCCCGTCGCGCTCGCGGAAAGCATGAAGCTCTTGCAGAAATCGTGGCAGGTGCGAGTATAGCTCGCCCACCCCGGCCTCCAACGGCCCGGCCGGCAGGTGTACGACGCGCACCGCCGGGGCGATCCACTCGACGGTGTTGGTCACGCCGGAGTGCTCCCGCGTGAATATGTCAACCTGGACGCCCAACTCCCCCAATGCGCGGCTCAACTGTTGCACGTAGACATTCATACCCCCTGACTTTCCCTGTCCGGGGGCCGCCAGGGGGCAGGCGTGTACCGTAATAAACGCGGCTCGGGAATCGCTCAACTTCGTTTCACCACCATACTGAAGAGGCTTCTTTGCTGGCCGCCCAAGTGGGCCTTGTAGGGCTCGGGACCTCGCAGGAAGTCGAAGTAGCCCATGCCCCGGTCAATGGCGTCTTTCAGACACATAGCGTTGAGCAGAAGCCCAACGCTGTAGTAACCCAAGTCCGGTTGATACCCGCTATTGTACAACAGCCGCGACGAGCGGTAGTCGAAACACAAGCTGGTAGCCACCGGCGCGCCGTTGATCTCCATGAAGAACAGCCGAATCCAGTCCAAGCGGGCCATGCGCTCCGCCATGTCCAAGAAGAACCGCTCCCGTTCCGCCGTCATGTATTCGTCTTTGTCGGTCCGGCTCATCCGCATCAAGGAGAGGAAATCGTCGAACCGGGCAATCACTTCCTCGGGCGACGTGACGGCATACCAGCGCCAATCGGTCTGAGCGTCCAGCCGGCGCAGCTTGCGCCTCAGCTCGTGGCGGTCCTTCTTGGAGAGGCCGCCGAGGTATTCGTCCCAAGTTTCCGGCAGCGCTACCCCGGAGGTCACGTCTTCCTGTTCGATCTCGACGGTGTAGCCCTTTTCCCTGGCCAACCCCGGAAGCAGCGCCAGAGTCGGCGAGTCCTCGATGAGGGAGTCGAGTTGCAGGGTGTCCCAGTTCTGGCTATCCAGGCTTTCCAGCAGCAGCTTGAAGAAAGGCTCTTCGAAGCCGGGGCGCACCAGGAAATCGTTGTAATCGAAGGTGTCGGGGTTGCCCACGAACGAGTAGGAGCCGCCCTGCCGGGAGAGAGACGCGATGGCCGACACGCCATTGCCGCCGGGGCCGGGAACGGAAAAGCCGGTCAGGCTGCGTTCGCCGCCGAAATTCTCCCACCAGACTTCCTGCCATTGGGCGGAGAGGAACAGGTTGTCGACCGGGGACTCGCTCAGCACGGAGTCCCAATCTTCCTTGATTTCTTGAAACGATGTTATCGGGGTCTTCATCGACCTCCATTCTCCCTGGGGAGACGGCTAGGACCCATGTCGGCCGGAGTGCATCAGGGCCAGCAGTCCCTCACGACCCAAGGGATGTTTCCGGAATTCGCCGCGGACCGCCGAGGTCGTCATCCTTGCCCCCGGCTTTTGGACTCCGCGCATACTCATGCAGAGGTGCTCGGCCTCCAACTCCACGATCACGCCGTCGGGCCGCAGCACCTGGTTGACGGCGTCGGCCACTTGAGTGGTCAACCGCTCCTGAATCTGCGGGCGGCGGGCGGCCAAGTCTAGGGCCCGCGCCAGCTTGCTCACGCCGGCGATCTTGCCGTCGGGGATATAGGCCAGCGTGGCCTCGCCGAAGAAGGGCAACAGGTGATGTTCACAGACCGAGTGAAACGTCAAGCGGCTCAGCACCACTGGGTCGTTGCCGTCGGCCTCGAATATCGAGTCGATGGCCTCTTCCGGGCTGGCCCCGACTCCGGCGAACAATGCCTCATACATACGCGCCACCCGGGCCGGGGTGTGCTTCAATCCCTCCCGGCCGGGGTCTTCGCCGATAGCCTGAATGATGTCCGCTATCGCTTCCTCTATGCGCCGTTGCTCGACCGTTTCGTTGCTCCCTGGGCTGCTGGCTTACGACAGCGCCACTTTCTCCACCGCTTCGATGGTCGGCTCGACCTGAATGGTCTGCGTCCCGACGCTGGTAATCGCCAGGTCAGGGTCCTTCAGGCCGGAACCAGTGAAGATGCAGACGACCCGTTGCTTCGTCAGGTCCAGCCCTTGGCGGTGCAGCTTGACCAGCCCGGCGAAGGACGCTGCCGAGGCCGGCTCGCAAAAAATGCCTTCGTGGGAGGCCAGCAGCCGGTAGGCCTCCAGTATCTCGTCGTCGGAGACCATGTCGATCGCGCCGCCGGAGCTGTCCCGCGCTTCCAGCGCCCCCTTCCAACTGGCCGGATTCCCGATGCGGATGGCCGAGGCGATGGTCTGGGGGTTGGCCACCGGCTTGCCGCGGACGATGGGCGCGGCGCCCTCGGCCTGGAAACCCATCATCTTGGGCAGCGTCCGGCTGCGCCCCAGAGCATAATACTCCCGGAAACCCTTCCAGTAGGCGGTGATGTTGCCGGCGTTGCCCACCGGGATGAACAGGTAGTCCGGGGCGTCGCCCAAGGCGTCGACCACCTCGAACGCACCGGTTTTTTGGCCCTCAATCCGGTAGGGGTTCACCGAGTTGACCAGCGTGACCTCGTGCTTGGTGGTGAATTCCCGCACCAAGCCCAAGGCGGCGTCGAAGTTGCCATTCACCATGATGATCTTCGCGCCGTAGGCCATCGCTTGGGCCAGCTTACCCATAGCCACTTCGCCCTTGGGGATAATGACGATGGCGGGCAGGCCGCTGTAGGCCCCGAAGGCGGCGGCGGAGGCGCTGGTGTTGCCGGTGGAGGCGCACATGATGGCCCGGCTGCCTTCCTCCAGCGCCTTGGCGATGGCGACCACCATGCCCCGGTCCTTGAACGACCCGGTGGGATTGCAGCCTTCCAGCTTGAAATACAACTCCGGGCAGCCCAACTCCGCGGCCAAGCGGTTGGATTTGACCAGCGGAGTATCGCCCTCCCCCAGCGTGATCATGGGGGTTGCCCCGGTGACCGGAAGCAGGTCTTTGTAGGTCTTTAGTACGCCGACGCCCATGACAACCCCGGCATTTTCTTCGGCTTTTCCCCCGGTATTTTCGATAAAAGCGCCACGCCCGGTTACTCCGCGATCCTGATCGTGTTGCTCACCCGCCGCACCGGCGGCAGCCGCCCGATGGAGTCCAGAGCCTGCTGGACCGCCGCTTCCCGGGCCGGGTGGGTCATAATCACGATTTCCGCGCTGTGGGTCTCGGCATCCGAGTCCTTCTGGAGCACGGACGCGATGCTGATCTGCCCGTCTCCCAGCACACGGGCGATCTGGGCCAGCACACCCGGCTGATCGGCCACGTTCAAGCGAATGTAATAGCGGGTGACCAGCCCGTCGATGGGCTTGAAATCCGGGCGGTCCTTGAGCCGTCGTACCGCCGTCGGAATCGAGCCGTCCCCGATGATGCGGGCGGTTTCGATTATGTCGCCCATCACCGCGCTGGTCGTTGGGCCCTGGCCCGCGCCCATGCCGTGGAACAGCACCTTCCCGCTCAGGCTGCCCTCCACTTCAACGGCATTGTACACCCCATCCACTTTGGCCAGCATGTCCCCTTCGGGCACCAGCGCCGGGTACACCCGCAGCTGCACTCCTTCCTCGTCCCAATCGGCGATGGCCAGCGACTTGATGGCGTAGCCGAATTCTTGGGCGTAACGGAAGTCCTGGGGTTCCAGGACGGAGATGCCTTGGCGGAAGACGTCCTCGGGGTGAAAGCGGCAGCGGTAGGCCAGGGTGGCGAGGACGGTCAGCTTGTAGGCGGCGTCGATGCCTTCCACGTCGTTGGTGGGATCGGCCTCCGCGTAGCCGAGGGCTTGCGCTTCCGCCAGAGCATCCTCGAAGGGGGCGCGCTCGTGGGCCATGCGGGTGAGGATGTAGTTGGTGGTGCCGTTGATGATGGAGCGGATCGAATACACGGCGTTGCCGGCCAACTCGTTCATCAAGCAGCCGACGATGGGTATGCCACCGCCGACACTCGCCTCGAAGAGCAAGTTGACTTTGTTGCGACCGGCCAGGTCCAGCAGGTCAGCGCCCGACTTGGCCATGACTTCCTTGTTGGCGGTGACGACGTGCTTGCCCGACGCGATGGCCCGTTGCAGGTAGTCCGTCGCCGGGTCCTCGCCTCCCATGACCTCGACCACGATGTCTATGCCGGAGTCGAGGAGCACGTCCGCCGCGTCGGTGGTGATCACGCCCGCAGGCAGCGGGACGCTTCTGCTACGGGAGGGGTCCCGCACCAGGACCTTCTTGAGGTCGAAGGAGTCCGAAAACGGCGGCCGGGTAAGCGCGTCGGCCACCCCTGAGCCGACCACGCCCATGCCCAGCAGCGCCACATTTATTTTCTTGCTTCCGGCTGGCATAAGACTCAGGCTAGGGGCCTTGCGCCGCCACACGGGGGGAGGTCAGGCCCACTTGGTCCGCCACCCACGCATACAGGTCGCTGTCGAAGTGCATTAGCACGGTGCCGTCCTCCGCGCCCAACTGAAGCTGAAGCCCCTGCCACTCCTCCACCATTTCCACGTTCAGCTTCACCCGCATTATGTCGCTCAACTCCTGCACCGACGGATCCGACAGGACATTGACGATGTATATGCCGTCCTCGGTATACAGGGGCCTGCTTGTCTCGCCGGGCTCCAACGCCTCCGTGCCCCGCTCCTCGTCGCCGTATAGGATGGGATCGAGGTCGGGAAACGCGCCCCGCGGCACCCAGCCGACGTACCCCGAAGAATCGGCGTACCCGTCGGACGAAGAGACCTCCAGCGCCACCGTTCGGAAGTCCTCGGCCTCGATCCGGCGGACGACCTCCACCGGTTGCAGCGCGATGCCTGCTTGGGAACCGGGATCGAGGGGCAGATGAATCCACTGCACTTCCACCTGCTCTTGGGGACTAACGATGTCTTGGGCCAATAGTCCGCCCAGGCCAAACCGGGTAAGGTCCTCCTCGACTATTGTACGGTACTCGGAGTCGGACAGCCCGGTGGCGGTCAGGAAAGTCTGGTAATTGTTGTTGAACTCCTGGTCCAGTTGCCCCGGATTAGTCTCTTGGCCGGGCGGAGGGATCGGTTGGAACTGGGCCCGCAACGCCCTGGTCACGGCCTCGTCCGTGGGTTGAATCCCCAAAGACGGCGCCCGCTGGCGCAACACCTCGGCGTGTATCAGGTTCTGCAAGTATTCGAAGGGCACGGTGCTGAGATCGACCCGCCCTCCCTGAGAGTAGCGGTTGATGCCCTGCAACACCCGGATGCGCTGCACCAGATCGCCCATCGTGAACTCGACCTGGTTGACGCTGCCCGCCCAGACCCGCGGGGGCCGGTAGAATTCCCAGTAGTAGCCGAAGGCGACCACGCCAAGCACGACGGCCACCAAGAGCACGCCGATACTGATCGAGGCGTTACGCCTGCGCCGCTCCCGGACTAAGGCGGGGTCTTGCGGCGCGCGCTCATCCGGCCCGTCGCCGTGCGACCGGGAGCGGCGGCGCCGTCCGGCCCTGTCGGTGGGCGCTCTAAACCGGCCACTGATCCGGGCAAGTGCCATTATCGATCCTCGACCAGTTTTGTCGCGCCAGGGTCAGCGGCGGACGCTTGGGAAGGAGTGATGGGCCACGTAGGGTATCAAAGCGATGTGGCGGGCGCGCTGGATCGCCGTGCGCAGGGCCCGCTGGTGCTTGGAGCAAACGCCGCTGCGTCGGCGGGGTTCGATCTTGGCCCGGTCCGACACGAAGCGGCGGATTTTGTCGATTTCCTTATAGTCGATGTGCTTGACGTGTTCCACGCAGAAGGTGCAAACGCGGCGGCGCGGAGCGAACCGGCCCCGGGGCCGGCCGCCGGGACGCCCGCCCGGTCTGCCGCCGCCCGGACCTCCTCCGGGCCGACCCTGTGGTCTGGGCCCGTCGCTGGGTGGTCTTGGGGCATCGCCCGCCGGTCTTGGCGCATCGCCCGCTGGCCTGGGAGCTTCGGTGGTCATCAAAAAGTCCTTTTCGTTATCGCCTTAGATTTCGGTAAGTTAGAAGGGCAGGTCGTCTATGTCGTCAAGGCCCTGACCGCCATCCCGCGCGGAACCAGCGCCGGCGCCGTATGGGTCGCCGCCCATACCGTCACCGTCGCCACGACGACCCAGCATTTGCATCTCAGTTAGGTATATATCTAGCGAAACTCGAGTTTGTCCGTCTTGCGCCTGGTATGTGCGACTGCTTAGACGGCCCTCCACATATACCTGCTGGCCCTTGGTCAAATACTGATTGCACGTATCGGCCAATCGCCCCCAGGCGTTAACCCTAAACCACTCGGTCTCTTCTCGCCGTTCGCCGTCCGCAGTGTTATATCTTCGAGTTGAAGCTACGCTGAAAGACGTAACCGACTGGCCGTTGGGCGTGTAGCGCATTTCCGGGTCCCGGCCCAGGTTTCCGATGACGATTATCTTGTTCACGGCTACCCCTCCCCGCTAGTCGGCTGCGGATTCAGGCTCGTCGGATGTCCCGGTTACTTCGGCAGCGGGGGCCTCCGCCGCCGGTTCCTCGGGAACGGTAGCCTCGGCGACCGGATCGGGCTCTACCACCTCAGCGGCCGGGGCTGCCTCAGCTTCCGCGGTTGGCGCGGCGGCCTCGCTCGTCGCCGGGGCCTCAGCAGCTGGAGCTTCGGCAACAGGTGTTTCCTCGGCTGTCGGGGCGGCGGGGGCTGCTCCCTCGGCGGCGGGCGCGACCGGTGTTCCCGCTGGCGCTGCTGCCCCCTCCGCTGCCGGGACGGGGCGTGGCTGGCGTATCGCGCGGGCCGCGGCGGCCGCTTGGGCCGCCAACTCGTCTTCGGGAAGGGTCGTGGTGACCATCGAGCGAAGCACCAGGTCGTCCAGCTTCAGGTAGGTCTCAAGCTCCCGGTTGAACGGCCGCTCGGTCGAGAACCGGGTCAGGTGGTAGTTGCCTTCCAGGAACTGGTACTGCCCCTTGCGGACGGGATAGGCCATCCGCCGGGTGCCCCACTTTTCCTCGTGTTCGATGTTGGCTTCGCGGTTGGTGATGAACCCCTTGATCCGGTCCCAGGTCTCGCCCGCCTGGTCCGGGTTGATCATTGGGCTAAGAACGACTACAAGTTCGTAATGGCGCAAAAGTACCCCTTGTCAAGTACGGTAAGTGGCCTGATTATAGCATCGGCTTTCAGGTGTCTCAACACCTAAACCAATACCAAGGTGGGATGTGCATTTCGGGGGTCTTGAAGACGACCTAAAGGACTCCACGGCACTTCATCTCACCTTTACGTCCCAACCGGGGGCGACCGACAGTGCGGTCTAGCGATATGTACATTTCACCTTGGCTTTAGTTTAGTCATCAATGCCGGGAACCGGGAAGTGGGAAGTCAGCTCCCGAACCTCCCCAGCCACCTGCCGGTGGGCGTCCTTGTCTTCCAGGTCGGCCAGCACCCGGCTGACCATGTTGGCCACCCGCTTGGACTCTTCCTCGCCCATGCCGCGGCTGGTGATGGCCGGGGTGCCCAGGCGGAGGCCGCTGGTGACCCTGGGCGGTTTGGTGTCGTAGGGGATGGCGTTCTTGTTGGCGATGATGCCCACCGATTCCAGCGCGCGCTCGGCCTGAGCGCCGGTGATGCCCAACGGCGTGACGTCGACCAGCACCAGATGGTTGTCGGTGCCGCCGGAGACCAGCCGCATCCCAGCCTCGGACAACTCGGCGGCCAGCACCCGGCAATTGTCCACCACCTGGTGGGCGTAGCGGGAGAAATCGGGCTTGAGAGCCTCGCCGAAGCACACCGCCTTGCCCGCAATCGTCTGCATCATCGGCCCGCCCTGCATAAAGGGGAACACGGCGAAGTCGATACCGCGGGCCAACTCTTCGTTGGAGAGAATGAACCCGCCGCGCGGACCGCGCAGGCTCTTCTGGGTGGTGGAGGTGACAATCTGAGCGTGAGGCAGGGGCGACGGATGAGCGCCTCCGGCCACCAAGCCCGAGATGTGGGCCATGTCAACCATCAACAGAGCGTCGACTCCGTCGGCAATGGCCCGGAACCGGGGGAAGTCGATAATCCTGGGGTAGGCGCTGCAACCGGCCACGATCAGCTTGGGGCGGTGCTCGGCGGCCAATCGCTCGACTTCATCGTAGTCGATGGTCTCCGTCTCCCGATCCACGCCGTAGGACACGAAGTTGTACAGCTTGCCTGAGAAGTTGACCTTAGCTCCATGGGTCAGGTGGCCGCCGTGGTCGAGCTGCATCCCCATGACGGTATCGCCCGGCTCCAGCACGGCGAAGTAGACTGCCATGTTGGCTTGGGCCCCGCTGTGGGGCTGGACATTGGCATGCTCCGCGCCGAACAGCTCCTTGGCGCGGTCGATGGCCGCGCTCTCGATAACATCGACGTGCTCGCAACCGCCATAGTAGCGCCGTCCCGGATACCCCTCCGCGTACTTGTTGCTGATCACGCTGGAACCCGAGACCAGCACCGCCTTGCTGGCGTAGTTCTCCGAGGCGATCAACACGATGCTCTCGCGCTGGCGGCGGTCCTCGCCCTCCAACGCCTGAGCGATTACAGGGTCAAGTTCGGATAACGAAGGCATGGGCAACTCCTGGGAGAATGTTTAGGAAGATTATAGCCAATTCTCTACAGCAAGGCCGGGCACACGGTTGAAGTGCCGGGTGTTGCCAGTGACCATGACAAAGTTTCTGGACAAGGCAGTCGCGGCGATGCGGAGGTCAGGGTCGGCGAGCCGCATACCCTGCCGCTCCAGGAAGGCCCGCATCTCTCCGTAGCTCCTCGCTGCAGGGGCGTCGAAGGGGACTATGGCGCCGACGAGCGGCAATATCTCCGTTTCGATGCGGTCCAATAGGGCCTGTCTCCGTTCTCTGTTCTTGTGCGCCCCGAAGACCATTTCGCCGATCGTGATGGTGGATGTAAACAGTGGTTCATGAGGTACCGAGGTGATTTTTGATGACAGTGCTTCGGAGGGAACCCGCTTGGTAAAGTTACTCAGCACGTCGGTGTCTAACAGGTACATCGACCGGACGCCTATTCCTCTTCGGAGTCCGGCGGTTCGCCGTAGACGTAGCCACGGCCCTTGTAGATGTCGGCAATCATCTGGTCGACCTCCCAGTCTTCCAGACCGGCTTCGGCGGAGAGGCCGACGAGCGCCAGCAACCCACGCGGGTTTGAGTCGCTCGCGTATCCGAGGCGCTCCAAGTCTTTCATGCTGACCAGCGCGGCGACCGGCTTGCCCCTCTTTTCGATGACGACCGGTTGTCCCCCATTTGAGACTTCGGACATTAAGGCTGATAGCTCAGCTTTGGCTTTGACGACGCTCACGCGCATGGGCCAATAGTCCTCCGGTACTAACGGTCTATGCGTCCAGTATACACTCGACGCTTGCTGCCAGCGATTGCGGCGCCGCCAGCGGTCATGTAAAGTCGAAGCTGGGCCCAACGTACTGGGAGCGTTCGTCGATGAGCAGCCACGGACACCGGTCCACCGAGGAAATGATCGAGATTCTGCTGAGTCCCGACCGGGCGGAGACCCTGGACCCGCTGACCGTGATCAGCTTGTGCCCCGTGAATCCGGGAGATACGGTGGCCGACATCGGCTGCGGGCCCGGCTATTTCACGGTGCCGCTGGCCAAGTTCCTGTACAGCGGAAAGGTGTTCGCCCTAGATACCGACCAAGCAATGCTGGACGCCTGCCGTGGGCAACTGGACCAAGCGCGGATGAGCAACGTGGAGACCCTGCTCTGCGAGGAGTACGAGTTTCCGCTGGAGCCGGGCAGCCTCGACGGGGCGCTGGTCGCGTTCGTGGTGCATCACCCGTCCGACCCGGCCCGGTTCCTGGCGTCGATCAAGGGGCTGCTGCGGCCCCGCGGCTGGTGTACAGTGCTGGAGTGGCAAGCCAAGGAGATGGAGGCGGGGCCGTCGCTGGACCGCCGGATCGCGCCGGAGGAGTTGGACGCCCTGGCCCGCTCGGTGGGTTTCCGCGCCCCTACTCACCGCACCCTCAACGACCAGCACTATATGATGAGCCTGCGAATCGGCTAGGGCAGCCCCAACGCCAGCAACACCGGCGGGTCGCCGAAGCCCACGGGAATGATGAGCTTGTCGCCAGCGACGGCGGGCCAGCCGTTGATGCCGCCGGGAGCCTGGTACTCCCAGACTATCTCGCCGGTGGCGCGGTCGAGAGCCAGAATCTGTCGGTGATCACCGACGTAAACACTAGGTCGTTCACCACTGTGGCCCCGCCGAACGAGTCTCCCGGCAGTTCGGCGTCCCAGACTATATCTCCGCTCGCGGCGTCCACGGCGACCAACCGGCTGTTAAACTTGCCCAGAGCCACGCCAGCGCCGGGTACTGGTCTCTTCCGGACCCTTGTACGTGATGGGGGCGTTGACCACCGCCGCCTAGACCACGCCGTCGGCCACAGCTATGGGCGTCACAACACCGCCCGCCGCGCCGGGCAGCACTTCCAACTCGCCCTCGAAGGCGGTCAGCTCGTCGTTCCGGTGCATACCCACCGGCGTGTCCCACAGCAACTCCCCGCCGGGGCTGAAGCCCATGACCCGCCCCAGCTTTCCGGTGTTGATGATCACCTCTCCCGGAGTCGTGCCGTCGATGCGGGCCACGGCGGCGAGGATGGCATCGCGGTCGAACAGGTCGTGGGGGACCGCTTGATGCCCCCAGCGCAGGCTGCCAGTGTCCAAGTCCACCGCCAAAAGCGAGTCGGTCCACCTGTTGTCTCCAGGACGGCTGGAGCCGTTGGGAAAGCCCTTTGCGCCGGGGAAGGGGTAGGGGTTGGAGGTGCCCCAATAGGTGACTCGGCGTCCGAGGTCGACGGCGGGTGGGTACTAGGCCCCGCCGCCGCTGTTGAGTTTCGGATTGCCCCACAGGTCCGGCGACTCGATGGTGTTGAAGCTCCGGAGGATGTCGCCGGTGTGTTGGTCGAGGGCGAATAGCGTACCCCGCGCTCCCGGCTGCGAGAGCGAGGACGTGGCGGCCTGCACCTTGCCGTCGGCCAGGGTGGGCTGGAAGTTGACCGCGCCCCCGTTCCGAGAATGTCGGTGGCCCAGAGTTCCTTGCCGGTGTTGGCGTCGTAGACTGCTATTTCCTTGCCCGCCTTGTTGGCGAAGACCCTGCCGCCGCCCACGGCCACGCCGCTTGGGCCGTACACGGTGGAGTCCACTTCGGCCATCCACCGCCGCTCACCCGTAGCCAAGTCGATGGAGTGGACGTTGGTCAGCAGGTCTCCCAGGTAGACCGTGTTCCCGGCGACGATGGGGGTAGTGGCCGCCGCGCCGAAGCTCTTGCTCTGGGGCAATTCATACCGCCACGCCTCGGCAAGCAGGGCCACTTTCCCGGAGTTGATTGCGGACTCGAAGGTGGCCCGCGAGTTCCATAGGTCGTAGTTTGGGTGCGGCCAGTCCGAGCCTGCCCGCGGGAGCGCCGTTGCCTGCGCAGGCGTCGTTGTTGGAGGGGCGACCGTGTCCGGAGGGGGGCGCCGCCGGAGCAGGCCAGCGATAGAAGTCCGACGGCGAGTATCAGAGATGCGAGAACTTTCACGAGTCCAAGCGGTCCGGGGCGACGGTGTGGACGCCCGGTTGGCCGCCGCCTAGACCCGCGCCTCTTGGGGGCTGAGGGCGGCGAGCCACTGCAAGACCGCCGCCGAGGCTTCGGCGGTGCGGTTGACCAGCGAGTGCTCTCCTTCATCCACCATTATTGCGACGGCGCGGGGGCTGTTGACGGCGGAGCGGGCCAGGTCCTGGGCCATGTCCTTGAGCCGGGTGTGGGTCTCCCGAGAGCCGTTGAGGGCGAGCATGGGCACCCGGATGCGGTCGGCCAGATTGATCAGGTTGTATTTCTCGAAGGGGCCGTGCTTGTCCAAGTAGGATGCCGCGCTGAAGAACTGGGGAATCGGGAAGTCCACCCTGAGGACGCCGTCGGGTTCGCCCCGGTCGATGAGCCGCTGGGCCGTCTCGACGTTGCCGCGGAACTCGTCGGCATCCTCGGACTCCAGGTAGTAGGAATAGGAGAGGCGCACCGGCGACACCGGGATGACGGCGGCCACCCGCGGGTCGTCTTGCGTGGCGGCATAGTAGGCGACACGCACCGCGCCCATGCTGTGTCCGAGAATCCCGATGCTCCGGTAGCCTCGCCCTTCCAGGTGGTCGATTCCGGCCCGCAGGTCGCTCATGGTGTTTTCCAGAATCTCGAAGGCGTTGCCCTTATAGTCGCCAGTGGGCTGGTTGTACCAGATAGTGTCGTGGGCGTTGGTGTTCAGAGTGAGAGCGGCGATGCCTTGGGCGCTCAAGTCTTCGGCCATCGACTTGGTGGCGGGGTCGCAGAAATTGCCCCGCGAACCGTGAATCAGCAACACCGCGTCGACGGGGCCGGGGCCCGGGGCATCGTGGGCGGGCGCATAAAACGCGCCGTCCAACCGCAGGCCCTCGTTATTGTTCACGCTGATGAGATCGACGAGCATTTCGCGCTCCCCTTGGCCGCAGCCGCGCGGCGGATTGAGATTGGCCCAATTCTAGGCGTCGATTTGGCCTGCCGCAAGAAGCCCCCGCCGTTCGACTCCACGGGGAGAGGTGCTTGGGAAGAACGGGTGTCTACCCGAAAAGTCGATGTGGTATAGTCGCCATCGTGCCACGAATAGACTCTGAATGGGCCAGATAGGGACAATCGAATGACGGATTCCTGGACAGTGCCCGCGCCGCTGGCGACGCTTCAGGCGTCAATGCACGACGGCACGCTGGTAAATGTCAGGAGGCACGGAAACCCGGAAGGTCCGCGGATCGTGTTGAGTCACGGCAACGGATTCGCCGCCGATATGTACTACCCCTATTGGTCGTTGCTAACGGAGAGGTTCGACGTTTTCGTCTATGACTTCCGAAGTCACGGCTGGAATCCGGTGGGTGCCCTGCGGGTACACAACATCCCAACGTTCGTCCAGGACTGTGAAAGCGTGCTTCGGGACATCGGCCGGTTTTTCGCGGAGAAACCGGCAATCGGGGTGTTCCACTCCATGTCGGCAGTCACCGCGCTCCTCCACGCGCAGGGGGGAGGCGGGTTCTCGGGGCTCGTCTTGTTCGACCCGCCGGTCTGTCCTCCCGGCGGCGCTCCCGAGGACCTCGAGAAGACCGTGACGCAACAAATGGCCTCCACGGCGCGCCGCAGGCGGGACCGGTTCGAGTCACGGGAGGATTACGCATCGCGTCTCGGACAAAGCCCCGCCTTTCAGCGAATGCGACCGGGCGTGGCGGAACTGATCGGGCAGACGACGCTCCGCCCCGCGGCGGACGGCGACGGGTACGAGCTCTGCTGCCCGCGGGAACACGAAGCCCAGGTCTATGAATACTTTTTTGGTTGGGCGATGCAAGTGGACATTAAAAGCATCGAATGCCCGGTAAAGGTCATTGGGTCCGACCCCACCGAGAAATTCTCATTTATGCCAAGCATGGACCTTAGCGCCCTCATCGATCTCGATTACGACTTCCTGCCCGAGACGACCCATTTCCTGCAATTGGAGGCCCCGGAGCAGTGCGCCGCGCTTACCGTTGAGTACCTTGAAGGGCAGGGGTTAATATAGCACGGCCCGATACAACACAAATAAAATCTAACGGGCCGGAGGCGCCCATTGGCGGATAATCACGATGTACTGATTGTTGGCGGCGGTCTGGCCGGGATGACCGCCGGAATGTATGCGGCCCGGCATGGCCTGAAGACCGTACTGGTGGAGCGCATGATGGGCGGCGCGTCCATCATCAACATCGACAAGATCGAGAACTTTCCGGGTTTTCCCGACGGGATTTCCGGGGCGGAATTGGCGCCCTCGGTCCAGGAACAGGCCATGAACGCGGGCGTAGAGTTCATCATGGGCGAGGTATCCTCGATTTCGGGGGACGGCGACTACCGGGCCGTCGCTACGGACGCCGGCCAGTTGACGGCCAAAGCCGTGATCATCGCCGCCGGCTCTACCCTGCGGCAGTTGGGCATTCCGGGGGAAGAGGAGTTCTTCGGGCGGGGAGTGTCCCAGTGCGCCACCTGCGACGGCCCGCTTTACATGGGCGAGACCGTGGGCGTCGTGGGCGGCGGGGACTCGGCCGCCGACGAGGCGCTGGTCCTCACGGAGTACGCGGGCAAGGTCCTGCTGTTCCACCGCCGAGACCAACTGCGGGCCCAGCAGGCGCTGCAAGACCGAGTGAGCGGCCACCCCAAGATAGAGGTGCTCTGGAACACCTCCGTCGAAGAGGTGTTGGGCGAGAACACGGTTTCCGGGGTGAAGGTGCGCGACACGGTCACCGGCCTGGAAAGCGCGGTGGAATTGTCGGGGCTCTTCGTCTACATTGGGCTGGAGCCCAACTTCCGGCTGGCGGAGGGGCTGCTAGCAGTAGACGGAGGGGGCCACATCCCGGTCGGCGTGTCGATGGAGACGGAGGCGCCCGGCGTATTCGCGGCGGGCGACATTCGCCAGCACTCGTCCTCGCAACTGGTGTCC
The DNA here is from genome assembly GCA_965197575.1 of Dehalococcoidia bacterium. Lineage (GTDB taxonomy): Bacteria > Chloroflexota > Dehalococcoidia > Lucifugimonadales > UBA3495 > VXOI01. Next base: position 866,778 of record OZ240214.1, on the reverse strand, counting down.
GCCGCCGGGGACGGAGCAACGGCAGCCCTGGCCGCCCTCAGGTACATTTCAAGCAAGAAATGGGACTAGGCGAAGATTCAGACAGGAGGCGACCCATGAGCGCCAACTACACCGACCTGGTGGACGAGCAACTTCGCAACAGCAAGACCATTGCTGTGGTGGGGCTGTCCAACAACCCGGAGCGGGACAGCTACCGCGTCTCCCGCTACATGCAGAGCCAAGGCTACCGCATCATCCCGGTGAACCCGATGATCGACGAGGCCCTGGGCGAACGGAGCTATCCCGATCTCAAGTCGGTGCCCGAGGCCATCGACATGGTGGACGTTTTCCGCCGCTCCGAGCTGGTGCCGCCCGTAGTCGACGAGGCCATCGAAGTGGGAGTCAAGTACATCTGGATGCAGGACGGAGTGATCAACCCGGAGGCCGCCGCCAAGGCCGAAGCGGCGGGAATCCCGGTGATAATGAACGATTGAACCCTCCGGCAGCATCGCCGCCGGTTCGGCAGCGCTTAACTCCCAAGATTAAACACAGAGAGCGCAGAGACCACAGAGATTTCTTGTTAACTCTGTGCTCTCTGTGGTCCTTTCGCCCCGGAAATCGCCGCTTGCGGCTGAAAGGATAGACAATCTTATCTGGGAATCATTATAATTCGGCTCAGTTAAGGGCGGGTTTTCCGGCCCTTGTGCCGTTTCCCGGTCAAACTTCAAGCAGGAGTGGTGTTAATGGCCAACCAAGACATCGAGCTAATGGCTCACCTTATGCGCCGCGCCGGATTTGGCGCCACCTACGAGGATCTGGAGGAGTACGCCGCCAAGGGCTACGAGGCCACGGTGGAAGAGCTGCTCAGCCCCATGGAGCAACCCGACATCGACAAGCTCCTGCTGGAGCGTTATTTCGTCGACTGGAAGGAAATGAACGCTCTGGAGATCAACCAGGCGTATCTGACCTACCGCATGATCAACACACGGCGTCCGCTGCAAGAGAAGATAACCCTCTTCTGGCACGGGATTTTCTGCACCGGGAACTCCAAGTGTGAGCACGGCCGCCAGATTCAGGATCAGTTGGACATGTTCCGCGCGCTGGGCATGGGCAGTATGCGCGACCTGTTGCTGGAGCTATCCCGGGACCCGGCGATGGTGTTCTACCTGGACAACTGCATGAGCCACAAGGACGCCATCAACGAGAACTTCGGACGCGAGCTGCTGGAGCTGTTCTCTATGGGTGTGGGCATGGACGGCCACGCCAACTACTCTGAGGATGACGTAAAGGAGTGCGCCCGCGCCTTCACCGGCTGGACCATCACCAACGCCATCCCCCGCTACCCCTACGGACGTTACTCCTCGCAGTTCGTGTTCAATTCCACCGACCACGACGACCAAGAAAAGACCTTCCTGGGCGAGACCGGCAACTGGGGCGGCGAAGAGGTTGTGAACATCATCGCCCGGCAGCCCGCCACCGCCCGATTTGTCGCCCGCCACCTCTACAACTTCTTCGTGGCCGACGAGCCGCAGGTCCCGGCCTGGCAGGAAACTCCGCCTCGGGACCCGGAGGCCATCAAGATCCTGGAGGACGCCTACTTCGAGTCCAACTACGACATCACCGCCATGCTGCGGGCGATGTTCAACTCGGACTTCTTCAAGAACGCCCGCTTCGCCAAGGTGAAGAGCCCGGCGGAAGTCGTCGGCAGCACGATGCGCCTCGTCAAGGACTTCACCCACCCCAAGCCGGGCCTGCATTCCATCGCGATGGAGATCCGCTACATGGGCCAGGACCTGCTGAACCCGCCGACGGTGGAAGGCTGGCACACCGGCGCCGAGTGGATCGACAGCGGCACGCTGGTGGAGCGGATCAACTTCACCGCCGACCAAGTGGGCAACACCTCGCTGCCGGGGATCAAGGCCATCATCGACCGCCTGAGCTCCGAGGGCATCACCGAGTCCGGCGGGTTCGTCGACCGCTGCCTGGACATGGTCGGCTCCTACCAGTTGCCGGACGAGACCCGCGACTACCTGATCGAGCACATCGAGAAGGGCGGCAGCCTGGAGCCGGGTTCCGAGGACTACGGTCGCCGGGTGGGACAGACCCTCCAGTTGATCGTAGCCACCCAGGAGTATCAGTTCGCCTAGGAATTTAAAATGGTGAATAGTGCATGGCGAATTAGGGCGCCTCTCACTATTCATCATTCAGCGGAGCAAGACATGGCCAGACTGGACGGAAAAGTAGCGATAATCAGCGGCGGCGCCCGGGGCCAGGGGGCGGTCGAAGCCCGGATGTTGGCCCAGGAAGGGGCCAAGGTGGTCTTCGGCGACATTCTGGACGAATCGGGCCGCCAGGTGGAGGCCGAGTTGGCCGAGGCCGGGCTGGACGCCACCTACGTCCATCTGGACGTGACCAGCGAAGACGACTGGACCGCGGCGGTCCAGTCCGCAGTCGCCAAGTACGGACGTCTCGACATCCTGGTCAACAACGCCGGGATACTGATCCGCAAGGGCATAGAAGACACGACCGTGGAGGACTGGGACCGGATCATGGCGGTCAACGCCAAGGGCGTGTTCCTGGGCACCAAAGCGGCCATCCCCGCCATGCGGGAGGCCGGCGGCGGGTCCATCGTCAACATATCCTCCACGGCGGGGCTGGTGGGCAGCCCCGAGGGGTCGGCCAGCTATACGGCCACCAAGGGCGCCGTCCGCCTCCTCACCAAGTCCACCGCGATTCAGTACGCCGGCGACGGCATCCGCTGCAACTCGGTACACCCCGGCCCCATCGACACGGAGATGATCCGGGACACTCTATCCGACCCCGAGCGCATGGCTTCGAGGATGCGCCGCCTGCCCTTGAAACGAATCGGCACCGCCGAAGACATCGCCTACGGGGTGATTTACTTGGCCTCCGACGAGTCCTCCTTCGTGACCGGTTCGGAGTTGGTTATCGACGGCGGCACCACGGCCGAGTGACCGGAATCCCAGACTCAAATATCAACCGGAGCAACTCAAAGACCGACTGAGGAGTAACCAGAACAATGACTTCTACGAAGAAAGATCCGGTCTTGGTGGTACTACAGCTTTCGGGCGGCAACGACGCCGTGAATACCGTGGTACCCTACGGCGACCCCCTCTACGCCGACCGCCGCCCGACCGTGCGCGTGCCCGATGAGGCGGTGCTGAAACTCTCCGGGCACGTCGGTTTCAACCCGGCCATGGCCCCCTTGAAGGAGCTTTACGACCAGGGCAAGGTGGCCGTCGTTCAGGGCATCGGCTACCCCAACCCCAACCGCTCCCACTTCCGCTCGATGGACATCTGGCACACCTGTGAGCCTGACAAGGTGGGATTAGAGGGCTGGATCGGGCGCGCCATCCGCGACGTCGACCCCAACGCCGAGAACGTGCTCACCGGCGTGAACTTCGGCCGCGGGCTGCCCCGCTCCATGGCCGCGCCGGGAGTCCCGGTCGCTTCCGTGGGCAACCTCGAGACCTACGGCGTGCTGACCGGCATCGAGGAAGAAGAGAGAGACGAGGCGCTGGACCTGTTCTCCCGCATGTATTCTCCGGCAGTAGGCCGCGGCCAGGTGCTGGACTACCTGTCCCACACCGGCATGGACGCCCTGAAGGGCGCTGACATCCTCGCCACCGCCCCGGAGAAATACTCTTCGACCGTGGAATACGGGAACGACACCGTCGCTCAGTACATGCGCAACATCGCCATGACCCACCTGGCAGGGCTGGGCACCCGGTTCCTGTACACGACTGCTCCCTACAACAGTTTCGACACCCATGCCGGGCAGTTGGTGGGGCACGCCAAACTGTGGAGCGACACCTCTACGGCCATTTCCGACTTCTACCAGGACTTGAAAGAACACGACGCCGCTGACAGCGTCGTGCTGTTGGTCTTCACCGAGTTCGGCCGCCGCGTCAACGACAACGGCTCCGGCACCGACCACGGCTCCGGCGGTGTGGCCTTCGTCGTCGGCGACCCGGTCAAGGGCGGCCTCTACGGCGAGTACCCCTCGCTGGCTACTGACAAGCTGCTGGAAGGCGACCTCCACTTCAACAACGACTTCCGCGGTCTCTACTCCACCCTGCTGGAAAAGTGGATGGGAATCGACTCGAAGCAGGTCGTTGGCGGGACCTTCGAGCAGTTGGACTTGATCGCCTGATACGCCGGGCCTGACACGCGGGCCCGGCAACTGCCGGGCCTGCCATCCGGGACTTCGGCGGGCCCCAATTCGGGCCTCCCAATTCGGACCCAGTGAGGTAACGATGGCTACACAGACACTCGGGATCACCTTTCAGTACAGCCATACCATCGGGCGCGGGGAGTTCTCCGGCCCCGGCTTCCGCAACCCCGTGGCCATAGCGCGGGGCGAAGACGACACCCTGTACGTCGTCAACCGCTCCTACGAGTACCGCCCCGACGGCAAGCGCATCACCATCTGCACCGTCGATGAGGACTACGTCGGCGAGTTCGCCCGCGGCGTCCATACCGCCGGAGAAACGGAAGAAAACGAGAACGACGGGTCTCTCATCTGGCCGACCTGCGTTTCCATCGACCACGACCACAACGTCTACGTGGCCGACGAGTGGCTGAACCGCATTTCGATGTTCACCCGCGACGGCGACTGGATCGGCAAGTGGGGCACGAAGGGTTCCGGCGACGGCGAGCTCAACGGGCCTTCCGGGATGGCCTTCGACGCCGACAACAACGTGTTCATCGTCGACAGCCAGAACCACCGGGTGCAAAAATTCACCAAGGACGGGCAATTCCTGGCCAAGTGGGGCGCTCAAGGCAGCGGCGAAGGCGAGCTGAACCTTCCTTGGGGCATTGCCATTGACAAGGACGGCAACGTCTTCATCGCCGACTGGGCCAACGACCGGGTCCAGAAGTTCACCGCCGACGGCCGGTTCCTGCTGAGCATCGGCAGCACCGGCAAGGGTGAGGGTCAGTTCAGCCGCCCCACCAGCGTCAGTGTGGACAAGCAAGGGCTCATCTACGTGGCCGACTGGGGCAACGAACGGCTACAGATATTCGACGACGAGGGGCAGGTGGTTTCCGTCATCACCGGCGACGCCACCATCTCCAAGTGGGGCAAGGACAAGCTCGACGCCAACGACGAGATGTGGGCGGAGCGGGAGATCGCCCAAGGCATCGAACGCGAAAAGCTGTTCTGGGGCGCGGTAGACGTGAAGGTCGACGACGAGGGCCGGATCTTCGTGGTCGAGTCCTGCCGCAACCGCATCCAGATATACCGCAAGCAGCAGCCCATGTTCTTCGGCGGACGCCTCTAAGACCGCCGGTTCGAGCTTAGTTGACCACTCCAGAACAACTGGCCTCGAAGCTGAAGGCGCTGGGGATTCGCCAGACTCCCCAGCGCCTGGCTATTGCCGAAGTGGTGGTGAACTCCGGCGACCACCCGTCGGTGAAGGACATCTACCAGCGGGTCAAGGAGTTCTTCCCCTACGTCACGCTGGCCACGGTGTATTCCACGCTGGCCCTGCTGGACCGGGCGGGCATCGTCCGAGAACTGCCCTTCCAGAAGCAATCGCGCTACGACGCCAACCTCTCCCCTCACCCCAACCTGGTTTGCGTCGGCTGCGGCGGCGTGGTGGACTCCAAAGTCGGCCACGAGTTGCTGGCCGGGCTGAAGTCACGGCTCGAAGAGTCCACGGATTTCGAGTTCACCGGGCAGCGCATCGACTTCTACGGCTGGTGCCCCAACTGCGCCGACCGGCGCGACTACAAGGCCCGCACGGCAGAAGGCTAATCGAGATTCTCGATAGCCACCGGCTCCACTGGCTCGGCCAACTCGAAGCCGAACACCCTCGAATAGAAGTACAGTTCCACCTCCAGCGCCCTCTTGATATTCTCGGCCCGCCGGAAGCCGTGCTGCTCCCCTTCGAACGGCACGTATGCCGTGGGCAAGCCCTTGGCCCGCACCGCCTCAAACATTGTTTCCGCTTGGTTGGGCGGCACGATTTGATCCTCCAACCCTTGCAGCAGCAGCAGCGGGCACGACAGCAGGTGGGTGTAGTTTATGGGTGAGCGCTCCCGGTACAGGTCGCGGCGCTCCGGGTAGGGTCCGACCAGGCTGTCGAGGTAGCGGGACTCGAACTTGTGGGTCTCCTTGGCCAGTGTCTCCAGGTCGCTCACGCCGTAGTAGCTCGCGCCGGCCTTGAATACGTCCCGAAAGGTCAGCGCGGCCAGCGTGGTATAGCCGCCCGCGCTGCCTCCGGCGATGGCCAGCCGGGCCGGATCGGCGTCGCCGCGCTCCACCAGATAGAGCGCGGCGTTGACGCAATCATCGACGTCCACGACGCCCCATGCGCCGTTCAGCCGCCTGCGGTACTCCGTGCCGTAGCCCGTGCTGCCGCCGTAATTCACGTCCAGTACGCCAACGCCCCGGCTGGTCCAGAACTGGATACCCAAGTCCAGGGCCGTCGACGCCGCTCCGGTGGGTCCGCCGTGGCTCTTGACCAGCAGTGGCGGCTTCTCGCCGGGCGGGGCAACAAAGTCGCGGTTCTTTGGAGCGTAGTACAGCGCATGGGCGGTCTTGCCTCCGGTGGTGGGAAACTCGACCGGCTCCGGCGACGACAGGTACCCCGCGTCGACCTCGACGCCGTGGGAGCGGCGCAACACCTGGCTCTGCCCGGCGGCAACGTCCAGCGACACCAGCGTCATCGGCTCGGCGGGCGCACCAGCCACGAAGGCTATGCGTCCGTCGGCAGCCTGGAGGTCACCGCGACCCATCTCGGAAAAGCCGGTCTCGATTCCGGCAAGCTGTCCTGTCTCCGTGTCCAGTAGGGCCATGCGCCACACGCCGCGGTCGACGTAGCCGCAAGCGATCCGGCCCAGCCCGACGAACCCGTAGGTCGCCGACCCGAACACCCACTGCGGCTTGCCGAATTCCGCTTCGAGGGAGGTCAGCGCCTGGGCTTCGCCGCCCCGCCAGCGGTAGAGGTTCCACCAGCCGCTGCGGTCGGACACGAAGTGGAGCTCACTCTCGGGAGACCAGGCGGGTTGGAAAACCGACTCGGACTCGCCGCCGGCGGCCACCGTTGCTTCGCCCAGCCGCCCATCGTCCATCACGGGCGCGACCAAGAGCCGGGTGCCGTCCCAAGGCATGTTCGGGTGGTCCCAAGCCAGCCAGGCCAGCGCGCCGCCGTCCGGGCTGAGCCGGGGCGTCGAGCAAAAGTCCGAACCCGCGTAAAGCGCCACCTGCGGCCTTTCCCCTCGGATGTCGATGGCGGCTATCGCGTTGACCGGCTCTCCGGCCCCGGTGTGGTCCTCCCGCACACAGATTATCCGGCCCCGGCGCCGGTCCAGGACCCCGTCGGCGTAGCGCAGGTCCGCTTCAGGGGTAATGGCCTCCGGCGCGCCCTCCGGCTCCTGCCGGTACAGCCGTTGGTCGGCGAAGTTGGAGAAGTACACGACGCCGTCGGCGACCAGAAAAGCGCCGCCCCCATACTCGTGTACCCTGGTGCGGGCGCTGAACGGCGGCGCCGTCACATCCACTGGCCCCCCGCCCGGCGACTGCCGGACGATCACCAGCCGACCTCCTTCGGCGGGCCGAAGCTCCGCCCAATACACGTCCGTCCCGTCCAGCGCGACTTGCCCCAACCCGACCGCACCGGCCACGACGAGGCCGGTGCTGATCGGCGACTTCCAAGAACCATAGGGAGCGGTGGTAGCCATCTCTTGCCTCCACGGTTGCATCGGTGTGTATTATATTGGCTGGAGCCAGCGCCCGGAGGTTTTGCATGGCCACCGACCACGCCCACGACGCCTCGGAACTGCCGCCGCCTACGGTGGAGGAGGTTAGCCCCGGCATCTACGCCTACATACAGTTGGACGGCAGTTGGGGCCTGAACAACACCGGCTTCATCGCTGGCAGCGACGCGGTTTGCGTGGTGGACACCTGCTTCACCGAGGCCCGGACCCGCGCCTTCTTGGCCGCGATCCGCAGCGTGACCGGCCTGCCGCTGCGGACTCTGATCAACACCCACCATCACGGCGACCACACTCACGGCAACTACCTGGTGCCCAGCGCATCCATAATCGGCCACGAGCTTTGCCGCCAAACGGTCATCGAGACCGGCCTCCATACCCTGCATCCCCTCTTCCCGAACGTGCAATGGGGCGCCCTCGAACTAGCCCCGCCGTTTGTCACTTTCCAAGACCGCTTGGACCTCTACGTCGATGATCTAAAGCTGGAGCTAATCTTCATGGGCCCGGCCCATACCACCAACGACATCGTGGCCTGGTTCCCTGAGCGCAAGCTGCTGTTCTCCGGCGACCTAGTCTTCAACCAGGGAACGCCGTTCGTGGCGATGGGTTCCATCGACGGATCGCTGCGGACGCTCGGCCGCCTGCGGGAGCTTGGCGCAGAGACCATCGTGCCGGGACACGGGTCGGTCTGCGGCCCGGAAGTGCTCGACGACCTCGAAGCCTACCTGCGCTTCGTGCAGGATACCGCGAAGGCAGCCTACGAGTCCGGCTTAACGCCGCTGGAAGCCGCTAGCGACACCGACTTGGGGCGGTTTGCCAACTGGCACGACACGGAGCGGCTGGCGGGCAACCTGCACCGCGCCTACTCGGAACTGCGCGGCGAACCCCTGGGCACCCCCTCGGACCTCGGCCCCATAGCCCAAGACATGGTGGCCCTCAACGGCGGCCAGCCCGTCCGCTGCCTAGCCTAACGTGGCTACCAGCGGGTCAGGATGTGATCCGCTATGCCAACCGCAATAGATGCGCCTCGTGGATTCCCGGCAGCAAAGAGCAACTCGAACATCGGGGAGTTCTTTGAATTCAGTAACGTCCGTGGCGTCGTTGCTACACTATGGAACACCGTCTTGAGCCGCTCGCGGTAGCGGTCTGCAATTTCTATTCTTGGCGGGCGTTCCTGACCGGGCGTATCATCGGGGAACAAGGTAAGCTGCGGAGACTCTTCGTAGAAACCTACCCAGTACCGTCGTTCCCCGAAAATCCTGTTGAGACGGGCCTCCCAGGCTGGTGGCGGCCTTTCGTCCCTTGGCATTATGCGGGCGATAGCACCTATCGGAAAAAGAATCCAGCAGTCTATCTTCTTGGTGGCTGCGATTGACTCGATGGTTGCCCAAGAGACCTCAGTGGCAAAAGGGTCCAAGAAAACGACGGCACGGTCTAGCGCAGCAAGGTTGCGGCAGAAAGTTGGCAGTGCCTCGTTGGCATCCTGGTTAACGACCTCTATATCCCGTTCGGTGTGTCGTTCACGCAGTTCGTCCAAAGACCTTGACCGGTCGGGGTCCTTTTCGATGAACAGGAACCGGTCGAACGGCTTGTCCTGTATTTCCAATGCGATAGTTGCCGATCCCTTGTACAAGTCACGAAAGTCGTCGTATTCATCTGCTGTGTAGCTAGAGTTGGGGCTCCAAGATCCCTCACCAGCAAACGCATCGACATATATCAAACTGAAAGGCTGAGCCTTTAATGCGGTAGTGTAAGAGTCAAGATAGCGCTGGAGAATCCCCAGTTTCTCTTGGGTCCACGGCCCTCCGAAGAAAGTGTTTGCCAACCAGCTACTCCAAGTTCGGCATCTGCCGCCAGTATTGCCCGTCGATTGTTGCGGCGTCACCGCCCTTCTTTTTGCGAACGCCCCCGAGTTGCTTGAGGAAAAATGGCACTCCTGCCCCAACCGACTGGTCTCGCAGGTCTCTGACCCATTCCGCATCCATCGGCCGGGCGCCGGGGCCGCTCTCGCCGCCTACGATTACCCATTGCAACACCCCTTCACTCAGCCAAGGAGTCAGGTCTACGGGTCCCAACAGCGGCTCTGCGGAGACGAAACGTACCGGGGAGGGCAGGCGCGCCAAGACCGACAGTCTCGGTGCATACTTCGCGCTCTCCACGGAAGTGCCCATCCAGATGTTCGGCGGCCATCCCGATGGAAAGTCACCGGCATATTGTTCCCACCATGCAACGGCGCGGCCGGGCCGTTTGGTTAGGACTTGAAAGACGTGCCCCTTCTCGGTCGCGGCCTGGCCCATAACCGAAAATACTTGCTGTATAAACTCGAACGGCACATCCCGATGGAACAGATCGGCCATGCTGTTCACGAACACTCGCCGGGGCTTCTTCCAAGTCAAGGGTATGTTCAGCCTTTCCTCCAGCAGGCGAACTTGGCCCGGCTCGGTGTCATATCCCGGCACCCCCATCGCTTTGAGCCGGGGATAGAGGGCGAACATATAGCAGTGATCACAACCGGGAGAAACCCGGGAACATCCGGTCAACGGGTTCCAGGTTTCGTCCGTCCATTCTATTGCTGAGGCCATTTCTGATTCAGTTCCTCGCCCAGCGGTTGGGATATAATAGACGATATAGTTTCAAGTCGATATGGGCTGCTGTCAGCAGGTTGGATTTGCGTGATTTCTCTCGGTAAGCGTTTTTCGCTATTCGTCGGCCTGCTGGCGATGCTGGCGCTGGCCTTGGGGATAGCGGCCTGCTCCGGTGGCGGCGACGCGGTGACCGGATCACCGGTCGGCCCGACCCCGGCCGCCCCGACTCCCGTGGGCGAGGCGGCAGGCGCGCCTGTCGATGCGCCCACGGCAACGGCTCCGGCAGCCACGGGCGAGGGGCCGACTGCTTCTCCGCCCACCAAGAAGCCAATTGCAACCGAAGCTCCCAATACCGCAGCGCCGGTCCCGACCGGGGCTCCGCCTGCGGCAGTTCCAGCCGCGACCGGAGGGCCGACGGCTGTGATGCCTGCCGCCACTCCTGAGCCTACGGCGCTGGTCGAGGACGAACCTACCGTCGAGCCCACGATTCCGCCGACAGCTATGGAAACGCCCGGCGAGATGGCGCAACTATTCCAACTGCCGAACGCCGACGGGGATCTGGTCTCCCTGGAGTCGTACCGGGGGGACAAGAACGTGGTCCTGGTCTTCTACCGGGGGTTCTGGTGAACCTCTTGCCAGGCGCAACTCGTCGAGCTGCAAGAAGACTACGAGACTATCGCCGACCTGGACGCTGAGATTCTGGCCATCAGCGTGGACGACCTTTCCGGAGCAAAAAGGGCGGTTGAGGCGCGAGGCCTGGAGTTCCAGATTTTAGCCGATCCCGACGCGGATGTAGTCCGCGCCTATGGCGTGTTCAACCTCCACGGCAACGATCTGCCTACCCCATCGACTTTTGTTGTCGACAAGGATGGCTTCATACGCTGGGAGTACATCGGCAAGACCGCCAGGACTGACCGGGCGCCCAACAACGAGATCATCGCCCAACTGCGGGAGTTGGGCTGACCGCTAGGCGAACTTCGCCTCGACCCAACCCTTGTCGAACGGCGTCCAGAAGTGGGAGGTTAGGGTGAGGTGTTGGAACCTCCACTCACCGTCCACCCGGACGTATTCCTCGTCGTAGCGCGCCGAACCCCACACGGCCTGATTTCCTTCAGCATAGGTGCAGGGCTGGAACAGGTACCAGACGCCCGTGGCGTGGTCGCCGTCTACTTCGATGATCGGGTTCAGCACCATATGAATGGCGAAGGGCAGCCGTTGTGGCGCGCGCTGGAAGAACTCGCGGATGGCCTCCCGGCCTTCGTTCCGCCCGCGCTCGCGGCCGTCCCAGACCGCGTCCTCGGTGAATAGTTCGGCGATAGCGTCGGCGTCATAGCTATCGTCGCAGTAGGCGCAATAGCGGCGCTTGAGTTTCTTGATTTCCTCGATGTCTTCCAGCGTCTTGATCCGCTTTTCCAGGTCTTCCAGAGACATAGAACTCCTCCTACAGGGCGGTCCAGCCGCCGTCCACCAGCAAAAGGTGGCCGGTGGTGGCGGAGGCCGACGGGCTGGCCAGGTAGATGGCTGCGCCCACCAACTCCTGCGGCTGCATTCTCCGCCCCAACGGCATGTGCTGCTCCAGGTCCAGCTGCACTTCTTCCGGCGTCCGGGGATCGGCGGCCAACATCCCCGGAGTTTCGGTCGGGCCGGGGCCGATGGCGTTGACGGTGACTCCGTACTTGACCCACTCCACCGCCAGGACCTTGGTGATTCCGGCGACGCCAAACTTGCTGGCGGTGTAGGGCGCGCGGTCGGCCATTGCCACGGTCGAGAGTTGGGAAGCGATGTTGATGATGCGTCCCGACCCTTGGGCGATCATCGGCTTCACCGCCGCTTGAGCGCAGAAAAAGAGGCCCTTGAGGTTCGTGTCCACCGTGGCGTCCCAGTCCGCCTCGGTGACCTCCAGGGCAGGCTTGCGGATACGGATTCCGGCGTTGTTCACCAAGATGTCCAAACGTCCGAAGTCCTCCACGATCCGGTCGATGACGGCGGGGATGCTTCCGATGTCCAGCACGTCCAACTCGTAAGTCCGGCTGTCGACGCCCTCGGCCTGCGCCAGCGTCTGAGTCTCGCGGGCCAACTCCAGCCGGCCAGGCAAGTCCGACACGGCCACGTTGGCCCCGGCCTGAGCGAGGCCGACGGCCAGCGCCGCGCCGATCCCCCGGGCAGAGCCGGTAACCAGGGCCACCTTTCCTTCGAGGTTGAGACCAGTGTAGGGCATGTCGTCTTGACCTCCCGCGTCAGAGTGCCGAACGCCCGCGCCCCTCCGGGAGCGCGGAAATCTGGCGTAGCATAGCATTCATGCTAACCAGACGAAAGCTAATGTTGTAAGATACGGGCGTATGGTCGAAGCAGTGCAAGCGTCGGAGGGTCGAAGGCGGAACCGGGGGTTTATCCTCGGCAGTCTCTCCTTGGGCCACGGAATCTCCCACCTGTATGACCAAGGTTTCCCGATTTTCATGCCGGCGATTGCCGCCACCCTGGGGCTGAGCAACCTTCAGGTGGCCGCTCTGCTGGGCATCAGGCAGGGCGGGTTCGGCGTGGTGAACCTGGCGGGCGGCGTGTTCGTCGACCGGCTCCGGGTCAACTGGGGGCCTATTCTCACCGGCTGCATGTTCTGGTCGGCGCTGGCGTTCCTGTTGGTCGCCGCTTCTCCCAACCTGGCCATCATGGTCATCGCCGTCGCAATGGTGTCCATTCCTGGAGCGCTGTGGCACCTGCCAGCCACCGCCGCTATCTCCCGCCGGTTCCCTGACCGCCGGGGGTTCGCCATTTCGATTCACGGGTTCGGCTCCAACATCGGCAACGTGCTCGGGCCGATGTTGGCCGGCGGGCTTCTTACGTTCATGCTGTGGCGGCACGTTCTGTACATCTACGCCATCCCCGCCGCGCTGATGACGCTGTTCGTCTGGTGGTCGTTGCGGGACCTGGGGGATGAGGGAAACGCCGCCCAGGAGAGGGTGCAGCGCATAGCCGGGCAGTTCCGCAACGGCCTCCGGCTGTTCAAGAACCCCATCGTGATGTGGCTAACCTTGGCCGCCGCCGTCCGGGGCGTGGCCTCCGGCTCGCTGTTCAACTGGGCCCCGTTCTACCTGGAGAGGTCGACCGACGGTGGGCTGGGCATGAGCTACTTCCTGGCTGGCGTTCATATCGCGTTGCTCACCGGGATGGGGATTGTTTCGACGCCGATCCTCGGATCGCTCTCAGACCGCTACGGGCGCAAGATGGTGCTCGTGCCTTGTCTGGCAATCGCCGCCGTCCTCACTTTCTTCATAGTGAGCGCGGGCGACACGATTTTCCTAGCACTCCTGATGGCCGGCGTCGGGCTGTTCAGCTTCGCCCTCCAACAAATCCTGCTGGCGGCGGTGCTGGACGTCGTGGAGAAGGGCACCGAGGCCACGGCGTCCGGGCTGATCTTCGGCTTCAACGGAATTCTCGGCTTCGCATCGCCCTTCATCGCCACGGTCATCATCAACGAGATGGGCGGCTACGGCTCCATCTTCTACTACGTGTCCATTATGACGGTGGCGGCATTGCTGATCGTGCTGGTGGTGCCCTTCCCCGACCACCGGCAGCCAGCGGATGCAACGGCATGACCGGACCGGTGAACGAAACCATCACCAGCGTTCCCGGCATCGAGGCAGGCCACTACACCGACCTCGCTAACGCCACCGGATGCACCGTGCTGCTGTGCCGCGAGGGGGCGGTTGGCGGCGTCGACGTTCGCGGCGGGTCGCCGGGGACCAGGGAGACCGACCTGCTGCGGCCCTCGCGGCGGGTGGACCGGGTGTTCGCCGTGGTGCTGAGCGGGGGGAGCGCCTTCGGTCTGGATGCCGCCTCCGGAGTGATGGCATATCTCGAAGAGCAGGGCATCGGCTTTCGGGTGAACGCAGACGTGACTGTGCCGATTGTTTCGTCGGCCATCTTGTACGACCTGGGCGTGATCACGTCCAAAGTGCGGCCCGGAGCGCAGGACGGGCGGGCCGCTTGCCTCGCCGCGTCCGGCGCTCCGATGGAAGAGGGCAGCGTGGGCGCGGGCGCCGGGGCCACGGTGGCCAAGACCGGCGGCCCCCACCGGTCGGTCAAGGGCGGAATCGGCTCGGCGAGTATTCGACTGCCCGGCGGGCCGGTGGTGGCGGCGGCAGTGGCAGTCAACGCCATCGGCGGCATTTGGGACTACTCACAGGGCAAGCTGGTTGCGGGACCACGGCGCGAAGATGGAGGGTTCGACGACCCGCTTGAGGCGCTGTTCGAGACGGCCCCTGTCTCACCGGGAGCGCCGGAAAACACCTCCATCGGGCTGGTGGCCACCGATGTTTCACTAAGCCGCGAGGAAGCGAACTACCTGGCCCGCGTAAGCCACGACGGGCTGGCGATGACCATCCGCCCCTGCCACACCATCCGCGATGGCGATACCATGTTCGCCATGGCGACCGGCCGGTGGTCCGGCGCGGCCGACCTGACCGCCTTGGGCGCGGCGGCGGCGGAAGTTACGGCGCGGGCGGTGCTCCGGGCCGTGCGTTTGGCCACCGGGCTGGGGGGAATACCGTCGGTGAGTGAACTGGCCCATGCGGGTGCCCATGCGAGTGATTGATTCCACACAGCAGATGGCCCTGGCCTGCCGGGAAGCCCCCCGGTCCTTGGGGTTGGTGCCCACGATGGGCGCGCTGCACGCCGGGCACCTGAGCCTGGTGGACCACGCCCGGGCCCACGACGCCACGGTGGCGGTGAGCATCTTCGTGAACCCGACCCAGTTCGGCCCCGGCGAGGACTTCGACGAATACCCACGCGACCTAGACGGCGACCTGGAAATGCTGCGCCAGCACGGCGTGGACCTGGTTTTCACGCCGGACGTTTCCGAAGTCTACCCGGAGGGGTTCGACACCTGGGTCGACGTGGGGCCGTTGGCCGGCCGGCTGGAGGGCGCGGCCCGTCCCGGCCACTTCCGGGCCGTGGCCACGGTGGTGTCCAAGCTATTCAACATCACCCGGCCCGACCACGCCTACTTCGGCCAGAAGGATGGGCAGCAGACTGTGGTTATCCGCAAGTTCGCCCGCGACCTTGACACAGGCGTCGACGTAGTAGTCCTGCCCACCGTCCGGGAGTCCGACGGCCTAGCCATGAGCAGCCGGAACGTGCGCCTGAGCCCAGAGCAACGGAGGGCGGCGGCAGTGGTCTACCGGGCCCTGTCGGCGGCCCAAGACTCCTGGCAGGCAGGCACGACCAACGGCGATGCCTTGAGAAACGCCGCCAGAGAGGTGTTGGAAAGTGAGCCGCTGCTGGACGGCATAGACTACGTGAGCGTAGCTGACCCAGACACCCTGGAAGAAGTGGAGCAGGTATCGGCGACCGGAGCAATGGTATCAACTGCGGTGCGGCTGGGCGCCATCCGCATCATCGACAACGTAATATTGGGCTAGCTATGTGCTATAGTCCGGATACGCCTTTTGACCGAAGGGAAGTTAGGGAATAGCGGCACAGTCCAATGACTACTCAATCTCCCGGAGAGCCGCCGGAAACCGGCAATGTGGTCACCGACCACTATGAGCGTTCCAAGTATTTCTTGCTCAAGGGCCGCCAGCATCTAGCCGAGGGAGACCTGCATCAAGCATCCGAAAAGGGCTGGGGGGCGGCGGCCCACATGGCCAAGGCTGTCGCAGCAGCCAGCAGCTGGAGGTACGAGACACACGACGAGTTTGACGACGTGTTGAGCAAGGCATCCCAACTGACTCAAAACTACCGGATTCACGACCTTGGCAACGCCGCCAACTACTTGCACCGGAACTATTACAAGCGCAAGGCATTCTTGGAGCCTCGCCTGATCCAGCGCAACCTCGACAATGTAGAGGAACTGATTGGCCTATTGGAGCCGCTAACCCGATGATGCGCTGCTCGCGGGCAACATTGGCGCAGATGCCCCCGCGTCTTTTGTATTACACGACAAACTCGACAACGTCCTTGTATCTCCTGTAGCAGGCGCGGCACAGGGGCTTGAGGAGAGTGGCCGTATGGTCGTTGCCGCACGTGTGGCAATGTTTTTCTTCGTAGTTATTGTTCTTGTAACGGTTCCAACTCGTATAGCAGTTTCGGCAGTATGGCTTGACCGGGTCTGCTGGTATATCGGCTTTGCAGCGAATACAAAAAGCCTTCGTAGGCTTCGTCTGCTGAATTTGGCGGTCTTTCCTTGCTTCAGAAGGTTCCCTGCCGCCATCGGGAGGAACGATCCTTGCGACCGTTACGCGAACCTCGTCACTTATCCTCACCAGACGCATCGACTCTTGGTAAATCTTATCGTAGAGCTCGGGGTCATGCTCGCGGGTTACAAGTATCCCCATTTCGTTGTTGTTGGCCAAGGAGAACTCGTAGAGGTTCATTGAAGTCAGGAGCGCTTCGTTTTCATTCAGGTAACATTTCGCGTGGAGATTCTTGCAGAAGCTCGTCCTGATGGAAGTCATGGATTCGAGCCAGTTGTTTTCTTCTGGTTGCAGCTCGTTTTTTCCGTAGATTACGCGGATGTCGATTTTCATGCGGTCCTGATCCTCGAGGAGTGCCTTCATATCGTCGGGGATTCTCAGGAATGGGCTGATGATCACCAGCCGTTCCGCAGCGTTCTTGATGATTTCCTCCAGCCGGTGGGCGATTCCTCTTGTGATAAGGAATTCTGCCATGTTCCTCCTCCCATTTCCGCCTAGCTGTCGACCAGCTCCCGGAGGGCTGCGGTTAGGGCAGGGACTACTCTCTCCCAATCGCCTACCACGCCGTAGCGCGCTTCCTTGAAGATGTTGGCCTCGGCGTCCTTGTTGATGGCGACGATTACTTTGGCGCCCGAGCAGCCGGCCATGTGCTGGCTGGCCCCTGAGATGGCCACGGTGATGTACAGGTCGGGGGTGATGGTCTTGCCGGTGAGGCCGACCTGGTAGGACGACGGCACCCAGCCCGAGTCCACGGCGGCCCGGGACGCGCCGACCGCGCCTCCCAGCAGCCGGGCCAGGTCTTCCAGTCCGACGAAGGGTTCCGGGCCACCGAGGCCGCGTCCCCCGGAGACAACCACGCGGGCGTCTTCCAGCTTCACGCCGGCGGCTTCTTCCTTGACGGTCTCAATTACTTGGGTCTTGGCTTGAGAGGGGTCGAGTTCCACCGGGAAAGATACTATCTGTCCCTGCCGCGACTGGTCCGGCTCCATTGGCTCGTAGGCTTTGGGCCGGATGGCGGCGATCTGTGGCGTGCGGTCGCAACTAACCACGGCGATGGCGTTGCCGCCGTACACCGGCCGGTTGGCCAGCAGGCTCTTGCTCGCCGTGTCGATGGACACTTCCAAGCAGTCTTGGGCCAGCCCCACGCCCAACCGGAAGGCAAGCCGCGGGGCCAGTTCGCGCCCTTCGTTCGTCCTGGCTACGAGCACGACCCTGGGATCGACGTCCCGGCAGAGGGCTTCCATCGCGGCGATGTAGAGGTCGGGCTGGTATTCCGCCAGCAGCGGGTGATTGACTGCGTAGACCTTTTCCGCGCCTTGGGCGATGGCTTGCTGCGACGGAACGTCCAGCGTGTCGCCCAACAGCCCGATAGCCAGTTCCTCGCCCAAGCTGTCGGCCAGCCGACGGCCGACGGCCAGCAGTTCGGACGCCGTCGCGCCCAATTCCTCGGCGGTGGATTGTCCCAGTACCAGTACCCCAGCGGCTTCGGCCATCGTACTCTCGTCAGCTAATCTCTGGTCAGATAATCTTGGCTTCGCGCAGCTTGAGGGCCAAGAGCCGGGCCGAATCGGCCGGGTCTTCGCCTTGTATCATCTCACATTCTTGGTCGCTCACCGGGACGAACAACTCCCTCAGCGTCACGCGGGATTCCGCCTGCGACTCGTCCAACCCCAAGTCGGCTTGGCTCCACACTGTTGGTCTTTTGCGGGTGGCGGCCATGATCCCGCGCAGAGTGGGATAGCGGGGCTGGCCCAACTCGTTGCTCACCGTCACCAGGGCAGGCAGCGGCGCTTCGACTACCTCGTAGCCGTCGGGAATGATGCGCTCCACGCGCACCTTGCCGTCGGCGACATCCACCTTCTTGCCTAGAGACACGCAGGAGAGGCCCAGAATTTCGGCCACGCCGAGGGGGACTTGGGCGTTGTCCCAGTCCGAAGCCTGCCGGCCGCAGATGATCAGGTCGAAGCCTTCCAGCTTTCGTACCGCGGCCGCCAGCAGTTGCGCGGTGAAGAAACTGTCCACCGAGTTCTCGAAAGCGTCATCCTGCAACAGGACCAGCTCGTCGGCGCCCATGGACAGCGGTTTCTTCATCACGTCGAGGGCGAAGGAGGAGCCGGTGGAAATCACCGTGACCGTGGCTTCCTGGGCGTCCTTGATTTGAAGGGCGGCTTCGACAGCGTTCTCGTCGAACCCGTTTACCACCGGCGGAATGTTGGTCGGCGGGACGACCCGCTTGGCGTCGCCGTCAATGCGGAACGCCGCCATCGGCATTTCGGGGTCCAGCACCTGCTTCGCCAGCACGCCTATTTTGATAGCCACAAATACCCCTCCGGCGATAGTCCGTCGGACATTGTGAAACATATCACCGCCCAACCAACAGTGTCAAACCAACGTCGCGCCACGGGATATGACCGGCGGGCCGGGGAAGATGGGCCCGGCCCACGAGTTGGGCGGCGGTTAGGCGACAAATGATCGGTGCTATAATTTGAGAGAGTAGAAAAAGCAGGAGAGTTACCTGCCGTGAACACGATCAAGACATTCTTCTTGCTAATGGTTTTGACTGCCCTGTTGCTGATGATCGGAGGCATGATCGCCGGCGAGGCTGGTATCGTAATTGCCCTGGTGTTGGCTTTGGCGATGAACTTCGGCGCTTATTGGTTCAGCGACCGCATCGCCCTGGGCATGACCCATGCGCGTCCTGTCACTGAAGGGGAGGACCCGGAGCTTTACGGCATCGTGCGGGAGCAGGCGCATTTGGCGGGCCTGCCCATGCCCCAGGTTTATGAGATCGATACCGACTCCCCCAACGCCTTCGCCACTGGCCGGAGCCCGCGTCACGCGACCGTGGCGGTCACCACGGGCATCAGGAGCATCCTCGACCACCGGGAACTCGGCGCCGTGTTGGCCCACGAGATGGCCCATGTGGGGAACCGCGACACTCTGATTATGGCGGTGGTCGCAACCATCGCCGGCGCGATCTCCATGCTGGCGATGCTGGCCCAATTCTCCGCTATATTCGGCGGTCTGGGCGGCGGAAGGGAGGGACGCGACAACCTGATCGGCCTGCTCATCGTGGCCATAGTCATGCCCATCGCCGCGGCCCTGGTCCGGGCTGCGGTCTCCAGGACCCGGGAGTTCCAGGCCGACGCCACCGGGGCCCATACCTGCGGCGACCCTCTTGCCTTGGCCAGCGCGCTCCAAAAGCTGGAGCGGGGCGCCCGGGCTCGCCCCATGCGCGTCGCGGAGGGAGCATCCCACCTGTTCATCGTGAATCCCCTCCGGGGCGCGAGCATCGCCAACATGTTCTCCACCCATCCCCCCATAGCGGAACGGGTGCGGCGGTTGACTTCGATGCAGCCCAACTTTTAGACGGCTTCACCTCGGTCTAACCCCCAGCAGAGAACATCGCCGGTAATGCAGACTCCTCGCTCAGGCGTTTCCACGGACAACCAGTTAGGTTGTTGGCTGGCCATAGCCCGCGCCATTGCCTCGCTCGTTCTCGGCGTGATAGTTTTCGTTGGGATGCTATATTTCGTTGTCCTGAGCAGTCTTTCCATCAAGCTGCTGGACGCCGAGTTCTACACCGGCATTCTCCGCGACACCGACTCGTACAACCGCGTCTACGCAGAGGCGGCTCGCGAGATTCATGCCGAGACGCACCAAGACCTCGGCGGCATCCAGGTCGTAAGTCCCGACGATACCGCCGCGCTGCTCCGGGAAATCATGCCGCCGGACTACCTGCAATCTCAGGCGGAGGGGGCCATCGGGCGGACCATCTCGTATCTCCGGGAGGAGACCGGCGAGCTGGAAGCCTACATCGAGCTGGGGCCGCCCTTGGACCGCGTCCGCCCGGCGCTGTTCGGCTACATCGACCGGCGCATCGACCAATTGGAGGAAGTGGACTCCGGGGCGGCGGACTGTTCTCAAGGGGCGGTGCGCCGGTTGGCGGACGGCTACAACGACCGCTACCGGCAACTGGCCGACGGCGAGATTCCCACCACCGTCCCATCGCTCAAGTCCCTAACCAGGCCGTGCCGCGCGCTGGTTTTCGAGGCAGTATACGAGGGGTTGGCCGACGCCCGGCAACGGGACCCCCAGGGCATCTACCCGCTGGGCGATTACCGGGAAGAGTTGCGGCGGGCTTTCTATGCCGGCGACACCCACACCGCGATGAAAGTCATGGCCCGCCCCTTGTCCGGCCCCCGGATCGATGACGCGGTTGAGGAAATCCGCCGCGAACTGGCGACCCGCGACCGGCTCGATCTAGTCCACGAGCTGGCGAAACAAGACGAATCGACCGAACAGGAAATCCGGGACGAATTGGACGACTTCCGGGGCCAGCTAAACCTCGTCAATGGCATGGGCAAGACCTTGGCGCTGGTCGTGGTCATCGTTGGCAGCGTGGTCTTGGGACTGCTCTATCTGCCGAACCCCGTCGGCGTCGCGCGTTGGCCGGGAATCACATTGCTGCTCAGCGGTGTCATCTGTTTGTTAGTGGGCCAAGTGCTGCAATCGCGGGCGCCTGGCTGGCTGGAAAGCGCAATGGCCCAAGAGACGGGAGAACTCTCATCGTCCGCCGCCGCGTTGGCCACCGACCTGGCAACGACGGCCGGGTCCCAATTGGCTACCGGCTTCACCACACCGGCGGTCACGCTGATCGTGGTTGGCGGGCTGCTGTTCGCCTCTTCTTTCCTGCTCCGATTCCGGGGCGGGCTGGACCGCGGAGGCCGCTGACGTAGGGAATTGACAGACCCGCCAGCAACCTCCGGGCTAGAGGCCTAGAAGAGGGCGATGGGGTTCACCGGCGAGCCAGTGACGTTGCGCAGCCGCAATGGGGCCAGGGTCAGCATGAAATCGTAGCGGCCCCGCCCGGCACAGGCTTGGGACAACTCCTCCAGGTTCGTGTTGTCGATCAGCCAAAGTCCCAGGCTGACCAGACAAAGGGTGTGCAGCGGGTTACCGATGGTGGTGTAGGGGCTGGGCCGGGCATCGTTGGAAGTGTCGGTGCCCATCATGGCGACTCCCCTTTCCTTGAACCAGGGGGCGCAGGCCGCTTGGCAGGCGGTCATCGGGTCGGTGGGCTTGAGCGGCCCGGTATCCAGCCGCATCCGGTAGTTGCCGGTGCGGATCAGCAGGATGTCCCCTTCCTCGACGCGCACGCCTTGGGCCTGCTCGGCGGCTTCCAGGTCGGCCGGCATGACCGGCTGGGTCGGATCGACCCAGTCCACACCCTTGCTGAGGGGGATGTCCAAAAGGACGCCACGGCTGACGATGCCCCCGTAGGCGGCCTCGATGGAGTGACTTTGAGCGCCCTCCCGCGAAGTGATCACGCTGGCGGGAACGCCATTGTACATCTGCCCTCTCCAGGAATAGTGGGACATGGCGTCGATGTGGGTGATGGTCTGCCCGTGGAACACCATGCCGATGAACTCGGCAGCGCCCCGGCGGGTGAAGCGGCGCTCCTCGGGATCGGTGTCCCGGCCCTCGCCGCTGTCGACCATGAAGCGCTGCACCTGATGGGTAACGTCTGAGGTCATGTCGGTGGTGATCGGCCGGGCGCAACTGACGGGAACCCCATCGCGCACCAGTGCCGCCGCCTGCTGGCGTTTGTGCGGGCCGATGAGATTGAGGCAGCCCAACTGGTCGTCGGGGCCCCAACGGCCCCAGTTGCTGAGGGTTTCCAGCCACTCCAATACCTGGGCCTCGGGGGGATATGCTATGGCCATCACTCTTTCTCCTCGGTTTCAACTTCGGTGGACCGACAATCCTTCAGCAAAAAGTGGCCCCAATGATGCCGGGGAAGCCGCTCAGAAACTCCTTGGCGCTGACAGCCCGTCGGCCCTCCATTTGTAGCCGGTAAACACCTAACAAACCCTCAGCGGTGGCAATTGCCAGCGGGGTCGCGTCTTCAAGCGGGGCTGAAACCACTTGTCCGGGGTAGACGATTTCGCGCGGCAGGCCGGGCAACGGGTAGGTGTCCAGCAGCTTCACGACCTTGCCGTCCCAGCGAGTATACAACCCCGGCCACGGACTGTACGCCCGCCTGCGGCGATCCAAGACTTCGGCGGGCTGTTCCCAGTCGGCCAGCCCGTCCTCCCGTTCCAGCTTACGGGTAACGGTGGCTTGGGAGTCGTCCTGGACTTCGGCGATCAGTTCGCGCCGCACCCACGATCCTAGATTGGCCTGGAGCAGTCCCGCGCCTAAGTGGAACAATTCTCCGGTAAGCCCCTCGGATGTTTCCCGGCCGTGGAGCGTGACTTCGGCGCGGGCGATCACCGGCCCGGTGTCCATCCCTTCGTCCAACAGCATCAGCGAAACGCCGGTGCGGGTATCGGCTTCCAGAATGGCAGTGGGCACGGGCGTGGGGCCGCGGTGGCTGGGCAGCAACGAGGGGTGCAGGTTCAGACAACCGTGGCGGGGCAAGTCGAGCACTTCCCGCGGCAGCAACCTGCCGTAGGCGGCAACGACCACTACGTCGGGGGCGAACGCCGCCAGTTCCGCACGCGCGGCCTCCGACCGGAAGCTGGCGGGCTGGAACATGGGAATTCCGCGCTCCAAGGCGTACCCCTTGACCGGCGGCGGCTCAGGCAGCCGACCCCGTCCCCGGGCGCGATCCGGCGGACAGACCACGCCCACTACCTCAAGCCCCGCCATTGAACGCAGCACGTCGAGCACGGGCAGAACAAAGGCGGGCGTCCCCATGAAAACTACGCGCATGTGGTTAACTTCCCGTCAACTGTAAAAAGAAGAATAACCGGGGATGCGTGTGTGACATCCCAGCTACCGTTTCAGAATCAAACTGGCGATCAAGCGGAACACTCCGACTACCACGCCAAAGCCGCCGACAACCAGAGAAGTCCACCAAGCCACGAACACCGGGGAAGAAAAAATCGGAACGCCTCCAACGAGTGCCAACGCTTTGGTATAGTATGCCGCAAAAGCGATTAGCAACAACACGGAGCCATACCGAATTAAACGAAGTCCTTCTTGCAGTCCTTCCTGAACGCTTTCCTCTCTAGTGGTGGGGTCGTCTCGGCCACCTGCGGCTATTGAGCCGACCAACTCGTAGGCGTTGAGGTTCGACAGGCCGGATTCCCGGGCAACCTCCACGGCGATCCTGGCAATGTCCGTCTCCTCCCCGATGCGCTTGGCAACATAACTGTCTGCCCATTCTCTCACCGGGCTGCCGGGCCGATAGTGACTGAGCAGGTGAGATTGAAGCGCGGGCTGCTTCTGAATTATTTCACCGCATTGATGGCATTTTCCGAGGGCCATCGGTAATCCTCGGCAACTGGCGTGGATTTTGCGGGCGATCTCGTGTAAAAGTGATCTCTTCGGCGACGCGCGTGTCCCTTGACACGGGAAAAAGGCTGTTGTTAGAATAGCTTAACCGCTTGGCGGAATTTGAAGAAGGAGGTGATACGAATGGAAGTTAGTTTAACACCCAGGGGCGATGGTAGGCATCAGTCTGGACACGACGAGGTGATCGTTTCGTAGCGTAAGCTCGAAAGCAGAAAACCCGTGCGTCGGGCCCAGGCCAATGTCTACCATCGCCCCTAGGATCCGGGAATCAATTCGGGCGAGCAAAAACCAGAATTGGCCGGGCCCGATTTCTTTGTGCTAAAATCCCCAATCATACGGCGTCAGCCTGTGGCGCCCCTCAGCCAATATGCTGGAATTCACGCCGTAATCTCGTAATCAGACCCCGGAGAATCAATGCTAAGGATTCGGTTAAGCAGAGTCGGCAAGAAGGGTCACCCTTCCTATAGAATCGTCGTCGCGGAAGCAGCCTCACCCCGCGACGGGGCTTACCTCGAGTGGATCGGCAACTACGACCCAATGGTCAACCCCCCCGCAATTACCCTCAAGGCCGACCGCGCGGCCCATTGGCTCAGCCTCGGCGCACAGGCCTCGGACCCGGTGCAACGCATCCTCGACAAGAACGGCATCGTGGCTGGCATGACCATCGCCGAGCCGGATACTGAGTCGGCGGCTGAAGAAGAAGCCCCCGCCGAAACAACGGAACAAGCGGTAGAGGCACCCTAGCCATGAAAGAGTTGATCGAGTACATCGCCCGGTCGCTCGCCAGCGATCCGGACGCCGTGCTGGTAACCGAGTCTATGGAGAACGGGCGAATTATCTTCCGCCTGCAAGTGGCCCCGGAAGACAAGGGCAAGGTCATCGGACGGCAGGGCCGGGTAGCCCAAGCCATGCGGGTGCTGCTCCGGGTAGCCGCAGTCAAGGACGGCTCCCACGCCATCTTGGAAATAGAGTAACGATTAGCCCCTCCGATCCCGTCGTCGTTGCTCTGGTGCAGGGCCCTCGCGGAAACGACGGCGCGGTTTCCATCAAGGTTCTCAGCGACGTTCCCGGCCGCTTCGATGCGGGCCAGGTCTTGTTTTCCGCCAACGGTTCCGCCCACCAAATCACCACGTCCCGTGAGACCGGCCCGTCCACCCGCCTGCTCTGGTTGGAGGGCCTGCGCTCCCGCTCACAAGCCGCCGCCATGACCGGCGCTTGGCTATCGGCGCAACCCGACGCCGCTCCTCCGGCGGAAGAGGGCGTGTACTTCCACTACCAACTCTTGGGCATGACCGTGCGCACCGAGGAAGGCGAGCTACTGGGTGAAATCGCCGAAATCCTCGAGACCGGCAGCAACGACGTATATATCATCCGCGGCGGCCCGGACCGAGAGTTGCTGCTTCCGGCCACGTCGCAGGTGGTGCAAGCCATAGACGTGGCGGCCGGTACTATGACGGTGAGATTGCTCGAAGGACTGCGCTGAGCCTCTTTGACCGTGGATTTGGCCCAATGCTAAAATCGCAAGCACTATTGGAGGTGTGACGATGTCCGGTCACTCCAAATGGTCTACGATCAAGCACCAGAAGGGCGCGGCCGATGCCAAGCGCGGCGTCCTGTTCACCAAGCTCAGCCGCGACATTGCGTTGGCGGTGCGGGAAGGCGGGGGCGCCGACCCTGACATGAATTTCCGCCTGCGGCTGGCGCTCGACAGGGCCAAGAGCAACAACATGCCCCAGGACAGCATCAACCGCGCCGTCAAGCGTGGCAGCGGCGAGGGCGGCGACGGCGACGCGCTGGAGCAAGTGACTTACGAGGGATACGGCCCCGGCGGCGGGGCCATTCTATTGCAGGCAGTCACTTCCAACCGCAACCGCACCGCTTCCGATGTTCGCTCTGCTTTCAACCGCGGCGGCGGCAGCTTGGGCGAGTCTGGTTGCGTCGCTTGGAATTTCGACCTCCGGGGCGTCGTGACCGTCGACATGCCCGACGAGGAGCAGGCCGAGGAGTTGGGGCTGCTCGCCATCGACGCGGGCGCAGAGGACATCCAGATCGACGAAGGCATCCTGGAGGTCTATACACCGGTACAAGCGCTTCAGGCTGTACAACGCACCCTGCAGGACGAAGGCACCAGCATCCGGTCAGCCGAGTTGTCGATGGTCCCCAAAACCACCGTTCTTCTGGGCGACCGGGAAGCGGAGCAGACCCTGCGCCTGCTGGACACCCTCGAAGACTTGGACGACATACAGAAGGCGTTCACCAACGCCGACTTCCCGCCCGAGGTCCTGGACAAGTACCAGTCCGATAGCTAGGGTTCGTGCAGCAAGCTCAAGGGGAAGCGGGCCGGATGATGGCCGGGTTCAGCTATTGTGGCGACGGGGATGAACGGGAGGCTGAGGGCTAATGGCAATGGAGAGACGAGTGGCCCCCTTGGAAGGGGCGATGCAGCGTTCTACGGAAACCATGGAGCAGTTGGGCGAGGCTCTGCGGCAGCTCGAAGCGAGGCGTCAGGCCACACAAGTGATAATTCAGGAATTGCGAGCCGCCGTCGCAAGAATGGAGGCGTCGGTTGACGCATTGGATGCTGAGAATCAGGCTGCGTTTGTCGCCATGCGACAGACGGAGGCACAGGTCCAGGAGATGATGGGGCAAACCCCCATCATCCAAGCCGAGATCATACGGCTCGAGGCTCTTATCGAGCGCAACGAGGGGCCTAGTGACCGCGACGATAGCCTCAGCCGGAGGGGCCGATGACCGTTTTAGGGATTGACCCCGGTACGCTCCGCATGGGCTACGGGGTGCTGGCCGATGGCCCGCAGTTGGAAGCCGCCGACTACGGTGTCATCGCCTTGCCCGGCTCCATGTCGCTGGAGAAGCGGTTGTACCAGCTTCATACCCACGTCCTGAATCTGATCGCCATCTTCCGCCCCGGGGCCGTCGCCATCGAAGAGCCGTTCGTCGGACGGGGAGAACGAAGTTTTCCCGGTTCGTCCTTGGCCATCGGTCAAGCCCAGGCGGTCGTCTTCATTGGAGCGGCCAGCCAAGGCATCCCCATCTACAAATACGCACCGGCCCAAGTGAAGCTGGCCGTGGCCGACTACGGGGCCGCCACCAAGGAGCAAATGCGGGGGATCGTAGCAGCCACTCTGGGACTGCCGGGCCCGTTGGAGTCGGACGCTGCCGACGCCCTCGCGGTGGGCTTGTGCCACTTGGCGCAAGAACAGGCAACCGGCATCTTGCGGATGGAAATACCGCCGGGAGCGGAACGCTAGGACACGCCATGATCGTCGGTGTGCGGGGAGTGCTGGAAGCGGCGGGGCCGGACTGGGTCCATCTTTCCGTGGGCGGCGTCACCTTGCAGGTGTCCGTCCCCGGCAACGCTATCGCCAAGCTGGGAGCAATCGGCTCCACGGTCTCCCTCCATACCCACCTGCGCATCCGGGACGAGCAGCCGGTGCTCTACGGCTTTCCCGACCCCGACTCCCTGTCCCTGTTCACCCTGCTTACCGGAGTGTCCGGCGTCGGCCCGCGGCTGGGCCTTTCCCTGCTCTCGGAACTGGAACCCGCGAGCCTCCAGCAAGCCGTAGCCAGCGCCAACGGGGCAGCCCTCGCGGCAGCGCCGGGCGTGGGAAGGAGGACCGCCGAGCGCATCATCCTGGAGCTCAAGGACAAGATCGAGCCCGGCGACGGCCCGTTCACGGCCCCGCCCGCCAGCGGAGACACAGAAGTGCTGGCCGCCCTGTCCGCGTTGGGCTATTCAGCGGCCGAAGCGAGAGCTGCGCTGGACGGTCTACCCCCCGACGATGGCCTGAGCGTGGAGGACCGGATACGCCTGGCCCTCCAGCAGTTCGCCACGCGGGGGTGAGCGGGAACTCCAGGGTGGTATAATTTCTCACATTCTCCATTGCGGAGTGTGCAGATGCCAGAGACTCAAGACGTTCCAGAGATTTACGCCGACTTTGCTCAGATTTCAGCCGGCAACATGGGTATTTTTCTGGGATTTCGTGCCATTAGCCCAGTGGGTATGTTTCCGCTGGAAGCGAGTGAATCTGAAACACAACCGGAAACTCCGTATGAATTGAAAGCGGTAGTGCGCTTAACTCATGCAGATGCGAAAGTATTTGCCATAATGTTAAAACGTGCTCTGAAAGGATATGAGCAGGATTCAGGAGAAGTTCTTCTCCCGCCAGGGTTTGCTGAGGGGGTTAACCTAGCGGCTGACGAGTGGTAGGAATGTTCGAGAGTCGCATCGCAGTTTTGTCATTAGATGCTTTCTCTGACTTGTTACGCTATAGTCAACACTACACTCAACGACTGTTGTCACGTCCTACTCCAAGTCAAGCGGAAATCCGTTTTCTTCTATGGGACGATCATCCTCAGGTTATCGAGGATTATCCACGGGATCCGAGAGGGGGTAGTTGTCTTATCTGGGGTACAACAGATAGTTGCGGCCGTGTAGGCCATGTAATATGTGCTAATCCGCCTGATTCCCGGGTTATCACCGCCTATTTTCCAGCTGAGACTGAGCCGGACAAGTGGGAAGACAATTACCGCAGGCGCACATAGAGGAGGAGAATGATGGATTGTTTTTGCTGCAAGGGCGTTGATACTGTCGTGGAACAGGCAACCCGGTTTTGTGCCTGCGAAATTCCTCAACCTTTCATTGTGGAGAACGTGCCAGCGTCTGTGTGCAGCCTCTGTGGAGACAAGTCGTTTTCCGGTGAGACAGTCACAGCATTGGAGAAAATCAAGAATGGTGAGGCTCGGGCCAGTAGTATGCAATGGGTTCAGGTCTTCGATTTTGAACGACTGGGTGAACAGTTGGGCGAAGTCGGGGAACCGGCAGCCATTGGCTATACTTACCCCACTATTACCGGTGAGATCTGGAAGGTCTCCGAGCAAACTCCGCCTTGGCTCCAAGCGGTATTGACGCACTCTTCAGGACTGGAGGACCTAGAAGAACGGGTTAGGGAGCGTATTCGGCTAATCGGGCCACTACCACAGCAGCCACTTACTGATTATTCTTTCTTGGCAACTGGCCCGTATGTCTGGTCCTCGCCAGTCTAGGCGGGTTCCTATGCGCTGAGCTTGCCGGATTCCGCCTAGACAGCTCGAACGGGGACTCAATATTGACTACCTACACACGCGGCAAGAAGTGGGCGGAGGCCGGGATAGAGGTCAACGAGGCTCGGAATAATCCGTCCCGGGCCGACCGCCGGTTCCAGTTGGCGGCCGACTTCGGGATGACTGGCGATCAGCCAGGCGCCGTAGCCCGGCTGGCCGAGGGCGTGGAGAAGGGGGTGACGCGGCAAAGCCTCAAGGGCGTCACCGGCAGCGGCAAGACTTTCACCATGGCCAATATTGTCCAGCAGGCGCAACGGCCCACCATAGTGATGGCCCACAACAAGACCCTGGCCGCCCAACTGGCCTCCGAGTTCAAAGAGTTCTTCCCCCACAACGCCGTGGAGTACTTCGTCTCCTACTATGATTACTACCAGCCGGAAGCCTACGTCCCCCAGTCCGACACCTACATTGAGAAGGACTCCAGCGTCAACGAAGAGTTGGACAAGCTGCGGCTGTCCGCAACCACCTCGCTGCTGACGCGGCGCGACGTGCTGATCGTCGCGTCGGTCTCCTGCATCTACGGCTTGGGCGATCCGAACGACTACTTCAACCTGGTAGCTCAAGTGAAAGTCGGCGAGATACGCAACCGCAGCCAGTTGGTGCGCCAGTTGGTGGACATGCAATACGAGCGCAACGACCTGGACCTCTCCCGGGCCAAGTTCCGAATCCGGGGAGACGTGCTGGAGTTGGTGCCAGCCTACGAGGAAGCGGCGGTGCGCATCCAATTCTTCGGGGACGACGTGGAGCGCATCGTCCAACTGGACCCGCTGACCGGGGAGGTGCTGGCCGACCTGCCCGAAGTGTCCATCTACCCCGCCAACCACTTCGTCACCTCGAAAGACAAGCTGGAACTGGCCGTCGAGGGCATCAGGGCCGAGTTGGAACAGCGCCTCAAGGTCCTGCGGGACAACGGCAAGATACTGGAGGCGGCCCGGCTGGAGAGCCGCACCAACTACGACCTGGAAATGCTCCAGGAAACCGGCTTCTGCTCGGGTGTGGAGAACTACGCCCGCCATCTCGCCCAACGGCCCGAGGGCAGCGCCCCCTGGACGCTGCTGGACTACTTCCCCGAAGACTATCTGATGTTCGTGGACGAGTCGCACATGACCTTGCCCCAAGTGCGGGGGATGTACCGCGGCGACATGTCCCGGAAGAAGACCCTGGTGGAGTTCGGGTTCCGGCTGCCATCGGCCTTGGACAACCGGCCGCTGAATTTCGACGAGTACGAAGACCACATCAACCAGGTTATCTACGTCTCGGCCACTCCCGGACAGTACGAGATTGGCCAAAGCTGGGCCGTAGTGGAGCAGGTGATCCGGCCCACCGGCCTTTTGGATCCGACCGTCGAAATCAGGCCCACCCAAGGTCAAATCGACGACCTTCTGGTCAGGATCAAGGAGAGGGTCGAGCGGGCGGAGCGCTGTCTGATAACCACCCTGACCAAACGGATGGCCGAGGAGTTGGCCGACTATCTTTCGGAGATGGGCATCCGCAACACCTACCTTCACTCCGACATCGAAACGCTGGACCGGATCGAGATACTGAGAGACCTGCGCTTGGGCGTTTACGACGTAATCGTCGGAATCAACTTGCTGCGGGAGGGGCTGGACCTGCCGGAGGTCAGCCTAGTGGCCATTTTGGACGCCGACAAAGAAGGCTATCTCCGGTCCGAAACGTCGATGATACAGACCATCGGACGGGCGGCCCGCCATTCCAATGGTCACGTGGTCATGTACGCCGACCGGATAACCGACTCGATGCGCCAAGCCATCGACGAAACGGACCGCCGCCGCCGTCTCCAGAACGACTACAACCAGCAGCACAGTATCGAGCCGCAGAGCATCCAGAAGGAAGTACACGACATCACCGAGGGGATCAAGGCCATCGCCGAGAACCGGGCCCGCTACAACGTGGTGCGCAAGGAGATGTCGCGCACCGACATGTTCCGAGTGGTCAAAGACCTGGAAGTGCAGATGAAAGAAGCGGCAAAGGGGCTACAGTTCGAGAAGGCGGCCCAATTCCGCGACGAAATCTTCGAGTTGCGCCGCCTCCTGGCCCTGGAGGAAAAAACGCTTTCCCCTGCCGACTTCACTGACGAGAGTTGACTTTCCCGTTCGAATTCATCATAGACGGGCCTCCCGTTTCGCAGCAGACACGCCGTAGGGGTACCCTGGATGAATGGATGCAGGAGGTACGAAGTGCGGCAGCGGAGAATTGGCCGGTAGGGGAATCGCCGGTGGCCGGGCCGGTGATGATCACGATTTTGTATTTCCACAATAACCGGCGCATAGATGTAGACAATGTACCAAAGCCCATCATAGACGCGCTAAAGGGGCTAGTTTTCGAGGACGATGAACAGGTGACAGACCTGGTCTGCCGTAAGCGCAGCCTTGGCAGCGTTCAGGTTGCCGCCAATCAATCGACCCTTCTGCATGAATCTCTGAGAAAAGGCAACGAGTTCCTTTACATCGTTGTCACGCAAGTCCCCGATCAGGAGATGATTCTCTGATGGAAACACGTCCTATCCTGGAGAGGCGGCTCATCCTCTCCCTCGTCTCGAAGTACAGCAGCGAGGGCTATGATGTGATCGAAGCGCCATCTCAGGAGCAACTGCCGGACTTCCTGGCGGGTTACCATCCCGATCTGCTGCTGAGCAAAGCCGGGAAATCGGTAGTCGTCGAGGTAAAATCCCGGGCGTCGCTGGCCAAGGAACCTCAGATCAATAAGATGGCGTGGGCAGTGCGGGCCGAGCCTGGATGGGAGTTCGAGTTGGCCGTGGTGAACACCGGAGAGCAAATCGATGCGCCGGAGGATGCGCGTCCATTCGCAACGGAAGATATATGGCGCGTTGTCGCCGAGGCGGAAAGCCTGCTGACCGACGGATTCGCCGAGGCGGCCCTACTGCGGGCCTGGTCCGGGGTGGAGGCTATCGTGAGGCTGCTCACGGAGGAAGAAGACTGGTTAACCGACCGGCCGACTTCCGGAAACATTCTCGGTCAGGCCGTTCACGTCGGCGCGATTTCCAGGACCGATTACTGGTTCCTGCACCATGCCCTGCGGCACCGCAACGCCTATGCCCACGGATTGGCGACGCCCGACTTCGATGCCTCCTTGGTAGATGCGCTCATCGGCATGACGAAGCGGCTGTTACGGTCGGCGCCACTGCCGGAATCCAGTTGACTGCAGCGGAGGCCGACGTTCCTCTGCGGTAGATCCCTTATTCCAGCGTTTTTATGTAGTTGACTACGTGCCAGATTTCTTCGTCGGTTAGGGTGGCGCCCAAGGGGGCCATTGCGGTGCCCGGGATGCCGTCGGTAACGAACCGGAACAGGTCATGGTCGCCGTGCAGGGGTACGTGGACGATGAGATTGGCGGGCGGGGGTTGCAGTCCCGCCGCGCTTGGCCCATCGCCTCGCCCGCCTGCGCCGTGGCAAGTCTGGCAGTTCTGCCCATAAACGGTTTGCCCGGTCTGCAGAGACTCGGTGTTGGGCGGGAAGGGGTTTCGGACCAAGCCCTCCGGCTCACTCAGTTGGGAGTTGAACAAGAGGACTACTCCGACGGCGAACCCGGCCAAGCCCGGCAGCATGACCCCGGCCCCGGCGCGGGTGAACCAGCCGCCCAGCGGCAGGGACGCGCCCATAAACACCATCCCCAGCAACGCCAGCCCGGCCCCCAAAAGCAGGCCGGCCGTGGCCGTTCCCGGCGAGATTGCGGAGCTGTCGGCGACGCCGGAGGGAACGGCCTCGAAGCGAAAGGCGGTCCGGGCATCGAACGCATCAGACCGCCGCACCGCTATCTCCGCCTGCCAAGGCCCGGAGATGCTCAACGGCGCGCCCTCCAACCGGTAGTCACCGTTTCCAGCCGACACCGCAGGCGCCGCCTCTTCTCCCAGGTCTGCCTCCAGATAAGTCAGCCGCACGGTGACATCCGTCGCGCTGGTGATCGGGGCTCCCAGCCGGTCGGCTAGGGAGACGGTGATGTCGTTGGGGCCCACCCTTCCCGGCCTGACGTTGAGGCCTATGTCCGTGCCCTCCACGCTCTCGCGGAATGTGAGCGAGTCCGGGACGCCGATGCCCTCACGGGAGGCCACCTGCCTCGCCGGTTCCAAGCTGGTCAGCAAGCCCACCGACGCCAGCACCAGCAGGGCCAACGCCGCCTCGCCCAGCAGGAACCGCTTCAACCACCGGGTTGCATCCTCGCCGCGGGTCAGCCGGGGACGCACCCACACCAGGTTCAGCCCGCCCAGCAGCAACAGCGGGACCACCATGACTATCTTGGCGACCAGCACCGCGCCGTAGGCAGTCTGGATGGCTGGGGGTGTGGTGACCTGCGCCCACGCGCTGAATACGCCGGTAACGATCAATGCCCCCACGCTGAGCGATGCGACCATCGAGAACCGGGGCGTCATCGCCGCCAAGCAGGCAAGCCGGTCCCGGGGCGAGAGGGCGCTCATCACCACCGGCGCTCCCAAGGCGAAGTGGAACAGCCCGCCGACCCAGAAGGCCACGGCCAGCAGGTGGATGAAGTCGGCCGTCAGCGCGAAGGAGCGAATTTCCGGGGTTGCCGCGCCGTGGCTGGTCAGGCTCAGCGTCCACAAGATGCCACCGCCCAAGCCCAGCGCGAGCAGCTTGGCAGCCTGCTGCCGTTGACCGGCGGCATCCTGTACAAGCCGGGGCGCTGCGAACAGGACGAGCGCGAACGCGAGGATGAGGCCGAACCTCCACAGCCAAAGGCGTCCCCATTCGGTGCCGGTCAACATGGCCTTGACCGGGGCGCCTATCGCCTCGCCGATGGAAATTTCGTGGACCAAGGAGGTCTGCAACAGAAGTTGGGCCAACGACGCGCCGAGCAATAACGCGATCCCGGCCCATACCAGCTTGGAGGAGCGTGACGCAAGCAACGCACCCGCCCGCCGCAGCGATGCGTTGGCTTGCCGGGCCAGCAGCGTCGGCCGCCACACCAGCAGCTCAAACAGCAGGCCGCCGGCCATCGCCAGTACTCCGGTCAGGATGAGCCACCGGAGCACCGGCTCGGCTGGCGATTGGAGGAGCGGCTCATCCGGCGCTTCCACCGGCGCGCCGGATATGGGTTGTCCGATGGAGAACAGGAACGACCCGCGGACGCGGTGCCCGTCCACCGTCGAAACGTTCTTCCATGCCACGGTATAGGTGCCGTCGGGGAGCGGGACCAATCCGACGGAAATGGCCGTCGGGTCGTTCCGGTCGGCCAGCACGTTGCCGTCGTCCACTTGGACCCCGCGGGAATCCAGGACCCGGACTTCGCTCAGAGACGGCTCGATGGGTTCGGTGAACCAGATGGCGGCGCGGGCCGGCGGCTCCTCCAACACCGAGTTGGGCGAAGGGTTGGCGCGGGCGAGGTTGGCGTGGGCTTCCACCTCCCGGCCCGGCGGCAGCAGCCACACCGCCACCACCAAGACCAAGAGGCACGTCGGCAGGAGCCAACGACACCAAGAACCTATGATGCTCTGGTTTCCCAAAGTCCTACGGTAACTCCCGGAACGGGCGAGGACTCTTCCTCGACCGCTCCTCGTGGCCTATTCCTCCGCCGGGGCGCGCCTTCTGGCAACCAGCAGGGCAGTCGCTCCGGCAGCCAGGCCCACGGCCCCAAGCACAGCGCCGATGATGCCGAGTATGAGGCCCGGACTGCCGCTATCGGCCTCCAGGGCGGCGTCTTGGGCCAATTGCGCGGTTTCCATCGCGCCCCGCACCGCGCTTTCTAGCTCCCGCATTTCGGTCATCTGGTGCGGGAATTGTAGGGCTGTGGCCGTCTGAACGTCGTCGAAGTCACCTCCGACGCCCCTGGAAACGAAGACCTCGTCGGTCGGGTTGTCTTCTACCATACCAAAGACGCGGAACTCGTAGACTCCCGGCGCGGTCGGTATGAGGTCGGCGATGTAACGCCCCGGCTCATCCACATCGGCCCGCAGGTCGAACACCCGCGAATCCCCGGTGGCCGGGTGGGTCACCTCTACTTGCAGCGTATCCTGCAAGCCCTCCACGGGTGCTTCTTCGTGGCTACCGTATTGGGGCAAGCCACTGGCCATGATTTTCGGAGCGGACGGCGGGAGCATCGACTGCCGAGCCTCGTCCTCGTCGTGGCCGTCACCCTCGTCTTCGTGGCCCTCGCCGTCTTCGTCGTGGCCGTCTTCGCCGTCCTCGTGGCTGTCACCCTCGCTGGTTTTCTCGTCTTCACCTTCGTGGGGATGGGCCTCGGCGAGCTTCGTGACCTGGAGTTCGACGCCGTTTTTCATGCCTTCGTAGGCAGGTTCTTCAGCCCACCCCACGACAAACCGGTACTCACCCACTTCGCGTCCTTCGTGGGCGAACACCGTGCCAACCACGAGGCTCAGGGCGGCCAGCAGGGACGCCGCAAGCCAGAGCTTGTTTCGAAATAGCCGGTGCATGATTGCTCCTTCTTCTTCAGGAATTAGGGGACAGACGTAACCGCAGACGCAGCCGGAAACGGGCCCATGCGCATCGCAGGGAGTCAGCCACCGCCGCAGTACGTCGCCAGGGGACGCCGCGAAAAAGGAGCTAGGCGCGGGGAGGGTGTTTCAGGGGACCGACAACCGTTCCATGGAGGGCCATGTCGCCAGATGCGGCGCCGAACAGGAGAAGGTTGTCGTCGGGGCCGGGGATGACCGCGGACTGGAGGACGACCGGAGCCGCCAGATCTACGTAACCTTGGCCCAAGCCATCTTGGGCGGTCAGAAACACGATCCCGCCGCTACCCGGCTGGTCATCGCCGTGGGCTTGGGAATGGAAATGCCCGGCCTGATAGGGGTGGGCGTGGTCGGGGGCTTCGGGGCCGAGGTAGACGTGGGCGTGTCCCGGATGCCTCTCCGCAAAGTGGTGGTCGGCCAGCGGCCCGATGGCGGACAGCAAGAGCGCCACAATGGCAGTGACGACCGTCACTTGGAAGGCGGTTCTGGAGAGCGTGCATCGGAGCGGCGTCGTGTGCATTGGAGAAATATTATGCGCCCCGCCGTAGTCTCCCACGCGGCCCGGACGAAGCCGTCAGGCTAGTTTCCGCCGACGAGCCGGTGCAGGCGGGCCAGCAGAGCGCCGTTCTCCTTGGTGGTGAAGTTGTCCACGGTCGGCACGGCGTCGCCGGTCGTGCCGTCCACGGCCCCGGCCTCCACCATTCCCCGGATCATGCGGGTCTCGTGCTCCACCGAGGGCAGCAGGTTCTTGCCAACCAAGCGCGACAGGGCAGCCACCAGGCCGTAGCCTCCCCAGTTGGAAACGCTGGCAATGATCAGCCGGTCCACCGTCGAGACCGCCGGTGTGTCGGGAAGGCTCTCCACCGCCGGAATGACGTCGAGCAGGTTGCCCATGCCGATTTCGTTGCCGCCGTCGCCGATTCCCACGGATGGCACGCTTCCGTCGAAGAGGTAGTCCACCCGCGCCGTGTGGGGCGATATGTCGCGCGAGCGCATGTTGAGATAGACGTCGTCCTCGTTGCGTCCGCATCGCTCGATGGAGATTAGCAGCGACGGCTTCTCTCGTTCCAGGACGGCTTGAGCGTGGTCAAGGCTGGCCGCCACGCCGTCGATGGGGAAGTCGATCACATCGGAACCGGCGGCCCAGTCGTGCAACACCGGAGCGGTATATGCGTCTGTGACGTAGATCACGCGGCGGCCCAGCGCCTTGAGGGCGTCGCCGATGGCGATGGCTCCGGGCGGACCGTCGGTCTCGGGCTTGCCGGCCATCAGCACGTAGAACCCGGTGACGATCATCACGTCCCCCGGATGGTCCATAACGAAGCGGGCGGCGCGGGAACAGTAATCGGCGGGCAAGTGGGGACGCAGGGCCAACATACCCCGCTTGTCTTGGTCGAGAATGATGTCTTCTATCGTTTCAGCCATCGGCGTTTCAGCCATCGCGTTTTCAACCATCATGTTTCTGCTATCGGCGCATTCTAAAGGACGGCGTAGTCGGCGTCTCTCTGGTCGGTGACGAACATCTTGCCGGGCGAGTGAGTGATCATCAACGGCGGCTTGCAGTTCAGCGCGACCGCTTGAGGCGTCACCCCGCAGGCCCAAAACACCGGTTCTTCTCCGGGAAGAATCTCAATCGGGTCGCCGAAGTCGGGGGCGAAGATGTCGCGGATGCCTATGTCGGACGGGCTGCCGATGTGTACCGGGGCCCCGTGGGTGGCTGGGAATCGGGAAGTCACCTGCACCGCCCGCACCACCTGCTCGCGCTTGATGGGGCGCATACTCACGACCATCGGGCCGGAAAAGACGCCGGCGGGAGTGGTCTCCATGTTGGTGATGTACATAGCAACGTTCTTGCCCTGCTCCTGATGGCGCAGGGGGATGCCGGCGTCGACCATAGCCGTCTCGAAGGAAAAGCTGCAACCCAGCAGGAACGAGACCAGGTCGCCGCGCCAATGGTCTTCCAGCGTGTCCACCTCGGCGGTGAACTCGCCGTGTTCATAGACCCGGTAGCCGGCCGCGTCGGTGCGGATGTCCGCGCCGGGAGCGGTAATGACCGGCTCGGTCTGCCCTGGCTCGATGACCTCCAGCAGAGGGCACGGCTTGGGGTTGCGCTGGCAGAACAGCAGGAAATCGAAGGCCAGGTCCCGGGGCAGGATGGCCAGGTTGGCCTGCACGTAGCCGGGGGCAACACCGGACGTGACGCCGCGCCATTCGTTGGCCCGGATGCGCCGACGGACCGCTTCGGCAGTGGAATCGACGGTCTGAATGCTCATCCAAGTCCTCCCGGAATCTTCTGGTGATCGCCTTCTGATGCCTTAATCATAGATTGCGCCTCGGCCAAGCGTCAATTCGGATATTGTTTGATATACTGCCTGCAATGGCTATACTGCTTGCGATGCCTCGCGTCGAAGAGCAACAGGCAGACCACCTCGGCTAAGCCGCCTCAAGTCTTAACGCTCGGGCTCGATAGTTGTATAACGTTTTAGTATTGGTCAACCACGGGGGCCGTTCCAGCGATCTGGCCGAAACGGTTGGCCTCGCCGGCATGACCTGTCAGGTGAACGACGACCTCGACGAGGAACAGGGCCTCAAGCCCCCTGACGCCGTTCTGCTGGACTTGGCGTCGCTGGAAAGCGCGGCGGCGCGGCGGCTGGTCGACTTATGTAAAGACCGCAAGATTCCCGTGGTGGCGGCCGTGCCGCGGGAGCTGGTCGCCGACTACGACCCGGCGTTGAATCCCGACGAGTTGGTCGTCTGCCCGGTCCCGCAGGACGAGTTGACCATGCGAGTGAAGCAGGCAGTGTTCCGGGTGAGCGGGCCCAGCGGCGCCCAAGTCCTGAGCATCGGCGAGCTTACCATCGACCTCGAACGCTACGACGTATCGGTCGCCGGGCGCAGGGTGGCCCTCACCTACAAGGAGTTCCAACTGCTGGTGCTGCTGGCCTCCAATCCGGGCCGGGTCTACACCCGCGAGGCCCTGCTCAGCCAGGTCTGGGGCTACGACTACCTCGGCGGCACTCGGACGGTGGACGTTCACGTTCGCCGTTTGCGCTCGAAAGTGGAGTCGCCGGGCCGCGCCTTCGTCGAGACCATCTGGAACGTGGGCTACCGCTTCAAGTCAGCCTAGCCGCGAATCCCGCGCGGGCTAGGCTGCTTCGGCGGCTTCGTTGACGAAGCGGGCCACGCGGGCGGCCAGAGCGGCGTGTTCCGGAGCTTGAAGTTCAGGGTCTTGTTGCATCAACCGCGCGGCCTCCTCCCGCGACGTTTCCAGCAGTTGCCGGTCGGAGATTTGAGCCATCCTGAGCATCGGCAGCCCGCTCTGCCGGGTGCCGAAGAAGTCGCCGGGGCCACGCAGTTGCAGATCGACCTCGGCCAACTGGAAGCCGTCGTGTATCCGCTCCAAGGCCGACAAGCGCTCCTTGGCGGTCTCGGCCTGGGTCTCCGAGAGCAACAGGCAGTAGCTCTTGTGCTCGCTCCGGCCGACCCGGCCCCGGAACTGGTGAAGCTGGGCCAAGCCGAACCGCTCCGCTCCCTCGATGAGCATGACCGTGGCGTTGGCAACGTCGATCCCGACCTCGACAACGGCGGTGGTCACCAGTATGTCCAGCTCGCCGTCCCGGAACCGCCGCATCACCCCGTCCTTGTCCTTGGCGAACATCCGCCCATGCAGCAGCCCGACGCGGAGATCGGGAAACACGTCGCCGGAGAGACGCTGGAATTCCTCGGTGGCGGCCTTGGCCTCGATGGACGACGACTCGTCCACCAAGGGGCACACCACAAACGCCTGACGGCCTTCGACGACCTGCTTTCGCACGAAGCCATAGGCGGCGTCGCGCCGCTCCGGCGCTACCCACCGGGTCGCCACGGTCTGCCGCCCGGCGGGCATCTCGTCGATGGTGGAAATGTCCAGGTCGCCATAGAGGGTCAGCGAGAGGGTACGGGGGATGGGCGTAGCCGACATGAGCAGGGTATGCGGATGTTGGCTGCCTCGCTGCCGGAGCTCCGAACGCTGCATGACCCCGAACCGGTGTTGCTCGTCGGCGATGGCCAAAGCGAGCTTGGGCAACGATACGCCGTCTTGGATCAGCGCGTGGGTGCCGATGAGCAGGTCCAGCGAGCCGTCGGAGGCCATCTTGGTCAGTTCCCGCCGCACCGGCGCGCGGGAGCTTCCGGTGAGCAGGCCGATGGACACCGGCCGGTCGTGGCCCTCCAGATACGCCGTGAACAAATGGCCTTCCTGAACCGGGCGGGCCAGGCTGCTCATCAGGCCTCCGATGGTGCGGAAGTGCTGTTCCGCCAGCACCTCGGTCGGCACCATCAGCGCTCCCTGATGCCCGGCGGCGGCGGCGGAGAGCATCGCAGCCAGCGCCACCACCGTCTTGCCGCTGCCGACCTCGCCCTGCAACAGGCGGTTCATGGGCGGAGTGCCGCGGTCCATGTCGTGGGTGATCTCGGTTATGCAACGGGCTTGGGCCTTGGTCAGGTCGAAGGGAAGGCCGCGCAGAAAACCGCCCACCACACCCGGCGGCGGCGCGACCGGAACGCCCTCGGCGTCGCGGTTGCGCTCGTGCCCGCGGGCCAGCACCGCCAATTGCAGGGTCAATAGCTCGTCGAACGCCAGCCGTCGCCTCGCCTCCTGCCAGGTGTCGGAGTCGTCGGGATAGTGGGCCTGAAAAACGGCGTCGGGCAAGGGGGGCAAGCTCAGGCGTTCCAGCATCGGCGCGGGAAGCGTCTCTTCCAAGCCGCCGAGCCAGTCTTTAAGGGCCTGCCAAGTCAGCCGCCGCATGTTGCGGGCGGTGATGCCCTCGGTCAGCGGGTAGACCGGGGCCAAGCGGCCAGTGTACAAGCCGGGCTGCCCTCCCCGGAACTGCTCGTGCTCCGGCGACTCGAAAACAATCTGGCCCCGGAAAACGTCGGCCTTGCCGCTGATGGCCACCCGGCTGCCCGGCTTGAGGGTGCGGGCCAAGTAACGCTGCCCGAACCAGATGACCCGGACGTTGCCGGAATCATCGCTCAGGATTGCCTCGGTGTCGCGGCGGCGGCCCTTGGGGCCTTGGGCTATTTCACGCGACTCCCACACGGTAGCCACGACCGTGCAGGGCTGGCCGGGGACCACTTCGGCGATTTTCACCACGTTGGAGTAGTCCTCGTGCCGCCGCGGGAAGAGGTAGAGCAGGTCGCGAATGGTCGCCACGTCCAACCGTTCGAGCCGTTTGGTGGTCTTGGCATCGACGCCGGAAAGCCGGTCGACCGGGGCGTCGATGGTCAGATTGGCCGGAGGGGAGCGGTAACGCCGGGGAGGAGGCTTCCCGGCCTGGTTCTTGTCCTTGCCGTTAGAAACTGGCGCCGGGGCTGGCTCCGGCACCGGGACCGGAGCGGACGGGGCCGGAGGCGCCGATGCTTCGGGGAGAGGCAAGCCGCTGAGCAGCGCTTGCCAGCGGGCGGCCCACTCGCTCCGGGCTTCGACCGGCATCGCGGCATAAGAAGTCGTCAGCAGAGCAGCGGGGTCGCCGGCTTCTTCGGCGCGGGAGGTGATTTCAGCCGACCATCGCTCCAGGAACTTGTCCAAGCCGCCGATCACGGTCGAATCGTTGAAGCCGCTTGACTTCTCCAGCTTGAGGATGTTCTGGAACGCCTCATGCCAGGAAGGGGGGCTTGTCTTCTGACGCACCATTACCTTACGCCAATCGTCGCCACCGCCGGGCGGCGGGTCAATCGGCTGCTGTCACCGCTACGCCCACCGCGTTTGGCCCGAGGTAGGTGCCAAGGGCGGGGCCGAACCGGGCTTGCACCACGGAATCGGCGGGAACCAGGTCAGACAACTCTTCCAAAATGGCGCGGGCCGGTTCCGGGTCGGTGCTGTAAATCACTCCCAGTTGCCGCGCCGGAGCAACCGACCGGCTCAATTCCATCAGCCGCCGAGTGGCCCGCTGGCGGTTGCGGGGCCGCTCCAACGGATGCACCTCGCCGTCCAGGATGCGCAGGATGGGTTTCACGCTTAGCATCGACCCGACGAACGCTTGAGCCTTGCCGATGCGCCCTCCCTTTTGCAGGTACTCCAGCGTATCGAGCATGAAGAAGGCGTGGTAGCGGTGGAGGGAGTCCCGCACCTGTTGGGCCACAGCCCGGTGATCGCCGGACCCCTCGGCTGCTTGGGCCGCTTCCACCAACGCCAGAGTCAACGGCAACGAGGCTATGTTGGAGTCGATAATCTCGACCTGCGCCCCGTCGTCGCCCAACGCCAGCCGGGCCTGGTTGGCTGAGTTTACCGTGCCGCTCAGCTTGCCCCCGACGTGAATGGACACGATCTGGTCGCCTCGGGCCAGCAACCCCCGGTACGCCTGCTCGAAGTCCGCAGGCGTGGGCTGGGCGGTAGTGGGCAGGCGCGGCAAGGTCCCCAATTGCCGGTAGAAGTCGTCGGCGGTAATGTCGATGCCGTCCCTGAATGTCTCGTCGCCGACGATAACGTAGGCCGGAATCACTGTTATTCCGTGGCGCTCGGCCAGGTCGGTTGGCAAGTCGGAGGCGCTGTCGGTGACGATGCGTATCGCCATGTGGTTACTCCACCGAGGCTAGATAATCGTAGTGGGGCTGGCCCCCGTAGATCAAGTCTACCTGGATGCCGGGGGCCTGTCTTTCGAGTGAGCGGGCGAAACCTTCGGCCAACGCTTCATCGGCGTCCCAGCCCCGGTAGAGCGTGACTATGGAGTCGGGGCCAATCCCGGCCTGCTCCAAGGCCGCTTGGAGCGCGTCTTCCGCGGACCCGGCGGCGGCCACGAGCGCATCGTCCACTAGGCCGATGTAGTCTCCGGCGCCGACGACGCCGCCGCCGATGCGCGAGTCCCGGACGGCTTGGGTCACCTCGACGGACTTGACTTCGGCCAGCGATTCTTCCATCGCGGCCAGGTTGGCTTCCAGCGGCTGCTCCGGGTTGTAGGCCAGCAACGCCGTGACGCCCGCCGGGATGCTCTGCGACGGCACGACATGGAGAGACGGATCGGTCTCCGCCGCCTGCCGGGCCGTGAGCACGATGTTCTTGTTGTTGGGCAGAATGATGGTGTTCCTGCCGTTGGCCTTTTCGGCGGCTTGCAGCAACTCCTCCACGCTGGGATTCATGGTCTGGCCGCCCACTGCCACGCCACGAGCGCCCGAATCGAGGAACAGCTCCGCGATGCCGTCGCCCGTGGTCACCGCCACCACCGCCAAGTCTGCGGCCTCAAGCCGAGGGGCCGGAACGTCGAGCGCCGGGGCGTCGCGGTCGGCGGCGAAACCGGCGTTCTGCTCGTCCATGTTTTCGATCTTGATGTTGGAGAGCTGGCCCAAGGAAACAGCGTAGCTCAGAGCTGGACCGGGGTCTTCGGCGTGAATATGGACCCGGACCTGCCGTTCATCGCCCGCCACCACGGTGGACAGCGCGGTCTTTTCGTATTCTGACCGTACCGCTTCGGGGTCCAGTCCTTCGCCTTTGATGATGAATTCCGTGCAGTAGCCCCACTCCACGTCGACGGTGGTATCCAGGTAGCCGGAGCGGGTGGCGAGCCGCCCTTGGGCCCGTCCCTCTACTAACGAAGCGAGGCTGCCGTTCACCAGTTCGTCGAGACCGCCGTCAGCCGCGCCGGGCGCGAGCGCGCGGCAAGCGCCGCCGATGATAGCCACGATGCCCAAGCCACCGGAATCGACCACCCCCGCCTCCCGCAACACCGGAAGCTGCTCTGGCGTGCGTCGCAGCGCATCGCACGAAGCGTGGAACGCCGTCGCCAGCACGTCGGCCACCTCCCGGTCTTCCGGGCCGACGGCCCGGTCCAGCGCCGCCTCGGACGCGCGGCGGATCACCGTGAGCATAGTGCCCTCCACCGGCTGGCTCACGGCGCGGTAGGCCGCCTCCCGCGCTTGGTCGAGGGCCTGGGCCAAGTCCGGCCCGGAAAAGGTCGCTTTCCCATCCAA
This sequence comes from Dehalococcoidia bacterium, assembly GCA_965197575.1. Taxonomy (GTDB): domain Bacteria; phylum Chloroflexota; class Dehalococcoidia; order Lucifugimonadales; family UBA3495; genus VXOI01. The sequence goes on along the minus strand of OZ240214.1, from coordinate 823,453 downwards.
CGCTTCGGAGAACCCCCTGAAGAACTGGGAAAGTATCACCCCGCTGTTGCCGCGGGCCCCGAGAAAGGCTCCTTGGGCCACACCGGAAGCGACCTCCGAAGCCGACGCGACGTCGTCGCTGGGGCAGCGCTCCATAGCGGCGCGCATGGTCAGCAGCATATTGGTCCCGGTGTCGCCGTCGGGCACCGGAAACACGTTCAGCGCGTTGATGGTGTCGCGGTGTTCTTCCAGCCAGGACACCGCCCCACGAAAGGCCCGCCTCAGTTCAATTCCAGGCAGTTGACTCAAGTGCGCCTCGCCGCGCCTGTCTCCCCCGGTGCATTATATCGCATACGCGAATTTGACTTACCGGATTGCTGATACCTGCTACGACCTTGAGCCTTTCATGCCCACGATGCGCAACCGATTTGCCGAGAGCGCGAATTTAAGGTATATGCTTGGCGAGAGTCGCCCTGGCCGGGGTTTGCCAACGCCGATAAGCGGAACGCGGTAGCCCGCCTCCTCGACGCGGCTGGGGAATCCGGTGGCGGCCTGCCACCGGGGGCGGAAGGGCGTCAGGGCGAATTGCTTGCGACGGCAGCGCCCCGTCACCGCGCCTGTATCTACTCGCCCTAGCCGGGCTTCGACACGGGCTGGATGCGGACCACGGACTTCTCCTTCGGAGCGGGATACCGGAGGGCGACCCCGGACCAGACAAGGAACTGCGGGTGGACCAATTTTCCGGGGTCAGGTCAAGGTCAAGGTTGCCAAATTTGAAGCCTAACCCGCCAGCGACCCCATTGGGTCCCACGGCGGCAGCACCACCGGCTCCAGTTCTAGGGCTTGCTGCAGCTCTTCGGGGAGGTAGCTTTGGGGGGCGGCTATCTCGAACATGTACTCGGCGAACCAGGAATCGTTCATCAGGAAGAAGCCCTTTTCCCCTACCTTGTCGTCCCAACTATTCTCCACCCGCCAGCGGCGGGGCTTGCCGTCCACCACGTCCACGCCGGTGAACAGCATGGCGTGGGTCATGGCCGTCTGGTGGTACTCCAGCCGCTCCTCCTTGTTCATGGAGAACTCGGCGTTGTAGACGCTGGCGTAGTCGAACAGTTCGGCGTCCCAGAGGCCCTTGTCGCGGTGCATCTGCTTGCCGGTGTCGCAGCCCATCCAGACCGGCTGGCCGTCCTGGAGCATCCGCATGGCGATGTCCTTCATCAGCTCGATGTCCACGTTCAGGTACTTGATGCGGGCGCCGTCCACTACGTTGCCGAGGTACTGAACGGTGTAAGTGCGGCCCGGCGGATTGGCGCCGCGCGGGTCATTGACCAAGCAGACGTATTCCTCCATAGGCGTCGAAATGTACTTCTCGGCGAACTCCATGGGCGTCATGGCGCCGTCGCGGCGGAACTCTCCGTCCTTGTCCTTCCACTGCCAGTCGAAGCTGGCGGGCGGATTGCCCAAGTGGATGCAGAGAATCTGGTAGACGGAGCGGAGGGTCTCCTCCTTGGCCTCGCGCATGGCGTCCAGGCCGCCTTCCCCGGCGTAGATGCGGCGGATGTTCCGCGCTCCCTGGCGCACCTGGTAGTTGAGGCCGGCGTTCATCCGCATCGAGTTGCCGGAGCTTTCCGTCTCTGGCATGACAGTCTTGGGGACGACGCCATGCTTCCTGATGAGGCTAACGAACATATCCCATTGGCCGCCGTCGCCCAAGGGCTGTTGCAACAACCAGGCTACCACACGGTCGTCGACCGGCCGGTCGGCGGTCTCGACGATCGCCTCCAGGATATAGTTGGCCCGCTCCATCTTGTCCCAGAACATCACGTAGCTCTGGCTGAACTCGAACTCCTTTACGTTGAGAAGATCCTTGGTTTCAACCCGGAACAGGTTCAGCCCGGCGAACATCCAGCAGCGGCCGGAGCGAGCCTGATTGGTGACCTTCCAGTCGTCCAGCACGGTGGAGAAGCTGTGCACCGCCTCCGTGACGATGTTGCGGTTCAGGGCCACGTCGTTCACGTCGTGCTGCGCGACCACGTTCTGCATCAGTTGGTGGGCGGGCTGCGCCTCGAATGATTCCTTGAAACCGTCCAGGGTTGAGGAGTCCAGCGCGCCGGGGTTGGTCTGTGTTGTCATAACTTCACAATCCTCAAGTCGGGTTGTATCCACAAGCACAGGGGAAAAGGGCGGTTCAGTTCGCCGCCGAGTGGACCGCGGACAGGCTGCCGACGACATCCGTGATTTCGGAAATCGCCCGGTCGATTTCATCCTCTGTGGTGAAGCGGCCCACCGTCAGGCGGAGGGTGCCCATGGCGTACTCCTCGGGCACGTTCATGGCCGCCAGCACGTGGGACACTTCGACCCGGTCGCTGTGGCAGGCGGCCCCGGCGGAGGCGGCCACCGTGGGCAGGCTGGCCAGGACGCGGTCGGCCTCGACGCCCCTGAAGCTGACGCTGGAGGTGTTGGGCAGCCGCTTCTCCGGGTGGCCGTTCACTCGAACGTCCATTCCCGAGTCCAGCAGGCCCCGTTCCAGCCGGTCGCGCACCGTGGCCATGTGCTGCGCATACTCCGCGAGATTCTGCTCTATCAGCTCGCAGGCCCTGCCCAGGCCCGCCATATCGATGACGTTTTCGGTGCCGGCGCGACGGTCCTGCTCGTGATTGGCGCCGTGCATCAGCTTTTCCAGCCGGACGCCGGGGCGGATGTAGAGCGCGCCGATGCCCTTGGGCGCGTAGAGCTTGTGTCCGGCGATGGAGAGCAGGTCAACGCCCAGATCGTCCGCCCGCACCGGAATCTTGCCGACGGACTGGGCGCAGTCGCTGTGCATCAGGGCCCCGTGACGGTGGGCGATGTCGGCAATCTCCGCGATGGGCTGTACGGTGCCGACCTCGTTGTTGGCGTGCATGACAGTCACCAGCAGAGTTTCGGAAGTGATGGCTTCCTCCACCTGTTGCGGGTCCACCATGCCGTACTCGTCCACCGGCAGGTATGTAACCCGGAAGCCGCGGCCCTCAAGGTAGCGGCAGACCTCGGTCACCGCCGGATGCTCCACCGCCGAGGTAATGATGTGATTGCCTCGCTCTCGGTACGCTCCGGCCACGCCTTTGATGGCGTGGTTGTTGGCCTCGGTGCCGCCGCTGGTGAAGATCAGATCGTCAACGTCGCAGCCCAGCATCCCGGCCACCTGCCGCCGGGCCAAATCAACGCCCTGCCGCGCCGCTAGGCCGAAGGAGTGCCCGCTGGAGGGGTTGCCGAAAAGCCCGTGGATATAGGGCAGCATCGCCTCGGCGACCTGCGGGTCTATGGGGGTGGTGGCGTTGTAGTCCAGGTAAATGTCGCTCATTTCCGGGTCCCGCGAGATGCGGTGTCCATCATCTTGGCTCAATTGCGCCTCGCCGCCTCTGTCTCCCCCGATGCATTATATAGCATCGGCAATAGCGCGCCGCCTAGTTTTGACCGTGGCATGAGGGGCGTATACACTCGCTCGATGCAGGCGATCACGAGATTCTTTATCAGCAAGGCTCCGCAGCCGGCCGGGGCATGAGTTCAACGGTGGGGTCGGAGAAATGCCGCCGTCGAAACTGGGGGTTTCACCGCAGGTGTCGTCGCCTCGATAGCCTTCAGCCACCAGGATGAGTCAATTTGGAGGTCGGTGCTTGCTCGGCTCATCATGCTCTTCGCCATTGCGTCCGCAGCACCGGTTGCGGCATTGGGCGCCTTGTGGGGGCGTTTTCGCCGCTTTCCTCGCCAACGCTTACCAGCTGAGCATTGCTCGTTTCTTCCTTGCGGGAATGTTACTCTCAGTATTGTGCTTCCTGCCTTGGGTCTACCCGATGCGCATGATGGGCGGCGGGAGAGTCCCGCCCAGCCCACTCTGCATCTTTTACGTCCTATTTCGTTTGGCCTATGGCATTTCGATACTTTTCAGCCGCGTTTACGACCTTCTGTTGTCTGCTGCTCCGGACTACGGCGCTTACAACGTGCATCAAGGGCTGCATCAGAGATGTTGGACCCATCTCTTGCGGGACATCCACCAACTGAAGGAGAAATACCCTCAACACCAGGGCCTGGCCCAATGGACTCAAGAGGTCCGGGAGGTGTATGACCAGGCCCAGGCCTATCCCGGCCCTGACCCGGGCTTGCCGGAAACGGTGCAGCGGGTCCAACGGGTAAGACAACAGGAGCTCCTCCAAGAGCAGATGTTGTCCATCTGAAAGCCTTACGTGGGCAGCGATGCGCCCATGAGCGTGCTGTGCCAGCGGGTGGAACGCTTTTTGCCGGAGTTGTTCACCTTCGTCGCTGACCCCCTGGTGAGCGCGGACAATAACGCGGCGGAGCGCAGCCTGCGTCCTGCGGTGGTAAGCCGGAAGATCAGCGGCAGGACCCGTTCACCGGAAGGGAGCACCACCAAGAGCGTTTTGGCTTCCTTGTTCGGCACTTGGCGCTTGCGAGGCCGCAACCCCTGCCATGCCCTGAACTCCATCCTCTCCCAACCCCAACTCGCTCCAGTCTGAACAGTTACGTCCAGAGACCGCAGAAACGAATCCAAATCAATCTCCGTGCTCTCTGCGTTCTCTGCGGTTAAATCCGTATTGACAATCGAGGCGGATTGACCTAGAGTGCCAGCAACTCCAAAAACGTGGGTGTGACTATGGTAACTACCTTCAACGAGAACATGTTCGCACCGGAAATCATGCAGGACCCCTACACCTATTACGGCCACCTTCGGGACGAAGACCCCATCCATTGGAACGAGCTTTACGAGCTTTGGGTGATCACCAGGCACGACGACTTGGTCTGGCTCACCCGCAACCACGAGATTTTCTCCAGTGTAGTCTGGCTGAACGACCCGCGCCCGGCCTATCCGGCCATCAACGAGTCGGACAGCGAGATGTATGAGTACGTCCGTAACTACCAGGGCAAGCAGTTCATCCAGTACGACCGGCCTGACCACCTGGAGATGCGCAAGGTCGTCCACACTTACTTCACCCCAAAGTCGATGGAGGAGTGGCGGCCCCTGGTGAAGTCGGCCATCAACGACCTGCTGGACGAGGCCGAGCAAAAGCCGGACTTTGATCTGATGCGTGACTTGGCCACTCCCCTCCCGGTGCTGGTCATCGCCGAGATGATGGGCGTGCCGAAAGAAGAGCGCCCCCACATCCGTATGCTGGCCGAAAAGCTGCTCTACATCGCCCGCGGCGAGCCCGACCGCATGCACATCCTGACCGAGGGTATGCAGGGCATGCTCGATTACGTTAACCCATTGGTCGACGAGCGGCTGAAGAATCCGAGCGACGACTTTATCTCAGTGCTGGCCAGCGGGGAAAAGGCCGGCGTCTTCACCCGCGAGCAGGTGCTGGTCAACACCTCGCTGCTGCTCCTGGCGGGGCACGAGACCACCATCAACCTGATCTGCAACGGCACCCTGGCCTTCATGGAGAACCGCGACCAGTGGGACCTGCTGAAATCGGACCCGGAGGGCATGATGGTGCGGGCCAACGAAGAGGCCTTGCGCTATGACTCGCCGGTGAAATCGATTCAGCGCCTGGCTGGCCAGGACGTGGAGATGCGGGGCAAGCTGATCAAGAAGGACGACCGCATCCGCTGGTTCATCCCCTCGGCGAACCGCGACCCCAACAAGTTCGAGCGGCCCGACGAGATGGACATCAGCCGCTGGCCGAACCCCCATGTGGCCTTCGGCGCCGGCATCCACCACTGCCTTGGCGCGACCATCGCCCGCGTCGAGGGGCAGGAAGTGTTCCGCGAACTGGCGGAGCGCTACCCCAACATGGAGTTGGGCACCTACGATATGGAATACCAACCGAGCATCACCTTCCGCTCCGTCAAGGAGATGCCGGTGATCACCAACGAGAACTAAGGGGAAACCAGTCCGGCGCAATCGCGGCTCCCGGATGTTGACGCCGGGAGCCGTTTTCTTTTGCCGTGTGTTATGCTTGCGGCGAGATTGCAGTGCGGTGAACTTCTTGGGAACCTCGGACGGACTGATGGCCCGAAGGGTGGGGGAGGTCGTGGAGTCTAATTCCGCCTCGTTTCTGGCCCAGTGCTATCACGTCGAGGGTGCGCCTTCCTTGGGCGCGCTGGTCAGGACGAACTCGCCGGACATATACGGCGTCGTTAGCGACATTACCACGGAGCCTCTGGACAGCGCCCGCCCGGTCTTGGCCCGTGGCGAGAGCGCGGAGTCGGAAGAAGAAGTCCGGCGTTTGCACCCGCAGCTGGACCGCCTGCTCACCTCCCGCTTCCGCGTGTTGATCGCCGGGTCCGACACCGGGGGACAGATACACCAATCCCTGCCGCCGCTGCCGCCGCGAGTGCATTCCTTCGTGTACCGGTGCAGCCCGGCAGAGGTAGCGCGGTTCACCGCCCGCTTGGACCTGCTCCGACTGTTGCTGGAATCGCGCGAGCCCCACGCCGACGAAGTGGTCAGCGCCTGCCTGCGCCACGCGGCGATGGCCCAGGACGACGCCCAAAGTTTCCTCCGTCGCGCCTGCCAGGGTCTCGCCTTGGAATTGGCGAGCGATGTGGCCCGGCTGAACGCCATCCTGCTGAGGGTCGCGCCGTGAACCAGCATCATCGGAACGGCGGGGACGGCGACACCGGCGCAGGCGTCCCCTTGGGGATGGTGGTCGAGGGATCGGTGACCAACGGCTTGGAGGTGCGCCTCTCCGCCTCGACTTCCGTCGAACGGGTCAAGGTCGGCACGTTCGTGACTATACAGGGCGAGGAGAGCCGCTTCTTCGGCGTCGTCACCGACATCGCTCTGGGCAGCACCGACCCCCGTCTGAAGTACACGCCGCTGCCCGAGGGCAACGACTTCGTCATCGGGGCGCTGCAGGGCACCGTCGCCTTTGGCGCGATTTCCGTCCTGCCCCAGTTGGTCATGCCCGAAGTGCTTGGCGCGGACGAGCCGCCGGTCGCCGCCAAGAGCATTCCCGCCCACTTCTCGCGGGTACACGCCGCGTCGCAGCAGGACTTCGAGTTGGTGTTCGGCAGCGAGAAGGACGGCGGCTTCTGGATCGGAAGCCCGCTGGACATGGAGACCAAGCTCTGCTTGAACCTGGGCGAGCTGGTCAAGCGCTCCATTGGCGTGTTCGGCAAGAGCGGGACCGGCAAGACATTCCTGACCCGGCTATTGCTGGTGGGGATTCTCCAGGGCGGCGAAGCGTCGTCGCTGATTTTCGACATGCACAGCGAGTATGGCTGGCAGGGGCAGGACGCCGACCGGGGCATGACCGTGAAGGGGCTGAAACAGCTATTCGGCTCCCGCGTTTCGACCTTCACCCTCGACGAAGAGAACTCCCGCCGCCGCGGCTCCACTCCCGACGAGACGGTGCGGCTGGGCTACAACCACATCGAGCCCGAGGACGTGGAGTTGTTGCGGGAGACGCTCAACCTGTCGCAGGTGGCGGCGTCGGCGGCGTTCAATCTCCGGGAGCGGTTCGGCGAAGACAGTTGGCTCAAGGACTTCCTGGCCGTCGGCAAGGCGGGTTCGCTGCTGGAGTTGGCCGGGGAGCTGGAGGTGAATCCGGGGGCCTTGCGGGCGTTGTACAACCGCTTGGGCCGACTAACCCGCTACCAATTCCTCAGCGAATACACCCGGGAGGATGCCGCGACCCGGATCATAGAGCACCTGCAACGCGGCAAGCACGTGGTGTTGGAGTTCGGCCGCTACGGCAACGACCTCTCCGCTTACATTCTGGTCAGCAACCTGCTCACCCGGCGCATACACCAGCGGTACGTGGAAGCCAGCGAGACGGCCCGGGGCCGCGGCGGCAGCGAGCCCCGCCCGTTGGTGATTGTCATCGAAGAGGCCCACAAGTTCCTGAATCCCGGAGTTGCTTCGCAGACCATCTTCGGCGAGATAGCAAGGGAACTGCGGAAATTCAACGTCACCCTGATGGTGATCGACCAGCGGCCCAGCGGCATCGAGGACGAGGTGATGAGCCAGATCGGCACCCGCTTCAGCTGCCTGCTGGACAACGAGCGCGACGTGGACGCCGTGCTTTCAGGCACTCCCGGCAGCCGCCAACTGCGGGCGGTCCTGGCCCGGCTGGAGTCCAAGCAACAAGCCTTGGTGTTCGGCCACGCCGTCCCGCTGCCCGTGGTGTTGCACACCAGGGAATACGGTGCCGAACTCTACGAGTCCGTGGGCCGCAACGGGGCCGCCGATGTCGACCGCTTGGAGCAGGAACTGCAGGAACTGTTCTAACTCTCAGCCTCAAGGAGCGGAAATATGGACATTGGCAAGAGCTTGCTCGGGTTCGCTCTCTTGGTCGTAGCAACCGGGGTTGGGATGCACTTCGTATTTGACCCGCTATACGCCGACCTCGTCGACACAGGCCGGATATGGGACATCATCGACCTTTTCATGGTCGTGGCTGCGCTGACCGCGGTGGTCGTAAACTGCTTTAACCGGCGCGATGACAACCTCGGCGATAGTACGCTGTTCTACGCCTCACTGCTGCTGATCATCTGGCTTCTCTGGAACTGGATCGACAACATCACGATTGGCGAGGGCGTCAAAGTAATCGACTCGGAATCTCAAAGTGATATACGCATGATATTCTGGTCGATTATCGATCCGATGTTCGCGATAGTCGTGTCGGCCACCGGCTGGCGCCTGCTGACCGGCTCCCGCCGCTAGCAGGCGACCCCGAAGCTCTGTACTCTCCGCGTACTCGGCGGCGAAAGACCGGCGCTAGTCCCCACTGCCGATCCCTGTTGCCGCTGGGACGGCGGAGGCTCGTCGAATGGCCGGTTGTTGGCCTCGGCTTCGTTGCGCCGCCTCAGCCAAGCGTCCCATTCGGCGCGTTCTTCCTGGCGCCCTTGTTCCTTCAATTCCTTGACGACTACCGGAATCAATAACGCCATGCGCCCTCCGACCTCTGCATCCGATTTTAGGCGAGGCCGACGTGTCACTCCTGTCCAGCATTAGCGGCTGCCGTAGCGGTTGAACGACGAGACCTCGGCGGCCGGGGTGCGGTCGGTGGGGCCGAACTTTCCCCTGGGGTAGCCCAGCGGCGTGAGGCACACCGTCTCCACGTGCTCCGGGATGCCGAGCCACTCCTTGATCTTTTCCTCCTCCCGCAGATGGGTGGTGGTTATGCGCGTCCCCAACCCCAGCGACCGGGCCGCCAGGAACAGGTTCTGTATCGCCAGCCAGACCGACGAGGCGTAGCGCCCGCGCTGGATTGGTTCGCCCGGAGTGTAGGGAGCGCTGCCCTTGGTGTGGTCGGCGCAGACCAGAATCATGGCGGGGACTTCCGGCATATGGTTGGCCAAATAGCGGGCGGCTCCGTAGACCGAGTTCTCACCGGCCGGCGGGTTGGCCCCCATCGCGCCCAGCCACAGGTCGCGGTAGAGGCCGCCGATTTTTTCGATCAGGTCGCGGTCGGTAATGGCGATGAAGTGCCACGGCTGCGTGTTCCCGCCGCTGGGCGCACGGATGGCGGCGTCGATGACCTTCTCGATGGCATCACGCGGCACCGGATCGGGCCGGTAGCGGGTAATCTGGCGCTGGCTGTAGATGGCGTCGAATAGGTTGATGTCTTCCACGGTCATACCTCAGCAACCAATATTGGGAGTCTCGGAGAGCCTAAATGTCGGGGCGGCGGTCGTGCCATTCGGTGTTCTGCTCGTAGGCGTGGGCCACCTTCATCACGGTATCCTCGGCGAAGGGGCGGCCCACGATTTGCAGGCCCATCGGCAGGCCCTCGCCGCTGAAACCGCAGGGGATGGAGAGGGCGGGCACTCCGGCCAGGTTGAACGGGCCGGTAAAGCTGATGCGTCCGGTCAGCGCCGAGGCGGCGTGCTCCTTGCTCTGGATGCCGGGCACGCTCTCCACCGGCGGGGCGGCTCCAACACCTGACGGCAACACCAGCACGTCGAATTCTTCCAGAGCGCTGAGAATCTGGCGGCGCAGCAACGTACGCACTTTCTGCGCCTTGTAGTACGCTTGGGCGGGGATGCTGCTGCCGGTAAGGAAGCGGATTTTGTTGTTGTGGTCCAACTCGCTCAGGTTGGGCTCGAAGGTCCGCCGGTGCAGGTGAGACCACTCCACGCCGATGATCGCCATGGTCAGCGCGCCCGCGGCGGGGATGAGGGGTATCGAAACCTCGTTGGTGCTAGCCCCCAACTCGCCCAGCACTCCTACGGCGGTCGTGACGGCAGCCCGCATCTCCGGGGCGAGGTTCGGCGCGTCTATTGGTTCAGTGATGACGCCCACGCGCAGGCCTCTGATGTCGCCGTCCAATGCCGCCCGGTAATCGGGAACGGGCACGTCCCAGGTGTACGGGTCCTTGGGGTCGTGTCCGGCGATGGCTTGGAAGGTGATGGCACAGTCTTCGACTGACCGGGAAATCGGCCCCACAGTGTCCATCGACCACGAGCCGCCCATCACGCCGTAGCGGCTGACCCGGCCGAAGGTGGGCCGCAGCCCGACCAAGCCGCTGAAGTTGGCTGGGCCACGGATTGACCCGCCGGTGTCCTCGCCCAAGGACGTGGCGCACAGGAAGGCGGCGGTGGCCGCGCCCGAGCCGCTGCTGGAGGTGCCGGGGTTGCGGGTAAGGTCCCACGGGTTCCGCGGTGTGCCGTAGGGGTGTTGGTAGATGTCGGCCATGGCAAACTCGCTCATGTTGAGCTTGCCCAGCAACACCGCCCCCGCGTCTCTCAGCTTCGCGATTACCGTCGCATCTTCGCCGGGGACGTTCTCGCTCAGGATGCTGGAGCCGCTGGTGGTGCGGATGCCCGCGGTGTTGAACTGGTCTTTCACCGCCACCGGGACCCCGTGCAGCGCGCCCCGGTAGCTGCCGCTGGCAATCTCGCTTTCGGCTTGGCGGGCCGCGGTAAGCGCTTCGTCGCGCGTCACGGTGATGTAAGAGTTCAGCTTGCCGTCGGCCTGCCCGATGCGGTCGAAGTAAGCCTCGGCCGCCTCCACGGGCGAGACTTCCCGATCCCGGATGAGGCGGGAGAGCGCCGACGCGGTCAAATAGGGAATTTCGTTCCTATCCATGACGACCACCCAAATCAGCCGCAGGCAGCACCGGGGCCTACCCTTCCGCGCCCCCTGCGGCCTCTGCGTTTATTACCGGCCTAATCCTCTATTACCGGCCTAATCCTCTGGGACCGTGGCGATGAGGCGGCCGTCCTGCAACGCGACCGGGAAGGAGACCATGCGGGAGTTGGGGCCGTTGATGCAGACGCCCTCCGTCTTCTCGAAGCGCCAGCCGTGGTCGGGGCACATGAACACGCCGTCCCAGTCCAGCACCTCGCCCATTTGGTGCGGGCAAACGGTGGACAACAGGTTGTAAACGCCCTTTTTGTTCTGGGCCAAGAAGTAAGACCACTCGCCGATTTCCACCGGCGCGGGGAGCTTGGCGAACGCGGATTCCGGACCCAAGTCAACCTGGATTTCTTTGTAATCGGCCATCTCTGTCCTGAATTGTGAATTTAGAGTTGTAAATAGTGAATTGCCTGGCGCCCGAAGTATACCATCCGCCTTGACTAGCGGCCCGCAATCCAGCAGTATTGCCTCACTCAACTTGCCAATTCAAAATCCCCAATCCACGATTCTCTACTCAACGCGGAGGCTGCTATGGCCGACCTGACCCGGGACGAAATTAGGGCGTTGGGACACGCCGTCGGGCTGGAAATCGAGGAGCCCGAGCTGACCGAGGTGATGTACAGCCTGAACGCCCTGCTGGAATCGCTGGACGCCATCAATCCCCCCGGCCTGGAAGACGTGGAGCCCCTGCCCATCATTCTCCCACCGGCTTAGGAATTGGAGGACGCATGGACAAGTCCGACCTGCCCTTCCTGTCGGCCAGCGAACTCTCCCGGCTCATCGAGTCGAAAGAGGTCTCTCCGGTGGAGGCCACCGAGGCCTATCTCGACCGGATCGACGACCTCGACTTCAAGTTCAACTCCTACCTGACCGTCACCCGTGATATGGCGATGGATGCGGCCCGGGAAGCCGAGCGGGAGATCGCCGCCGGGAATCACCGCGGCCCGATGCACGGCGTCCCGGTGGCGGTGAAAGACCAGTTCCACAGCGCGGGCGTTCGCTCCACGGGCGGCTCGCGCATATTGGCCGACTTCGTGCCCGAAGAGGACGCCACCGTCATCGCCAACCTGAAGAAGGCGGGAGCGGTGCTGCTGGGCAAGACCAACCTCACCGAGTTCGCCATCACCGGCTTTTCTCACCGCTACAGCACCCCTCGCAATCCGTGGGGCCTGGACCTCTACGCCGGAGGCTCCAGCAGCGGCTCGGGGGCCGCCACCGGGGCTTATCTCTGCGCCACGTCTCTGGGCGAGGATACCGGGGGCTCCATCCGGTTTCCGGCCACTTGGTGCGGCCTGGTGGGTCTGCGCCCGACCTGGGGACTGGTCAGCCGCTATGGAGTCATGCGCGGCGTGTGGTCGATGGACACCGTTGGCCCCATATCCCGGACGGTTGAAGACGCCGCGATCACGCTGGGCGCCATCGCCGGCCACGATCCCAACGACCCGCAGACCATAACCAGCCCGGTACCAGACTACCGCCAAGCCCTTGGCGCGGGCATCTCCGGGCTTCGGGTGGGCGTAATCGCCGAGCAGATGGAGTCGGACCTGGTGGAGCCGAGCGTGCGGGAAACGGTGGCGAAGGCCATTTCGGTCTTGGGAGAGCTGGGCGCATCGGTGGAGGAGGTCTCGTTGCCGCTGAACTCGGCGGCCGGGGCCCTCTCCGGGACGCTGCTGGCGGTGGAACCGGCGCACCAGCACCGGGATTGGGTGAGGGAGCGAATCGACGACTACGGCCACGACGACCGGATACTGCTGCTCACCGGCAGCCTGATGCCCGCCCACTATTACTACAAGGCGCAGAAGCTGCGGAGTATGCTCCGGGAGCAGGTGTTGGAGGCGTTCAGCCGGTACGACGTGCTGGTTCTGCCCACCGCAGGCAAGTCAGCCCAGCCGATAGAGGACGACCCTCCGGTCACCAGCAAAGCCACGGCTTCGCGGCTGCCCTTTCTGTTCACCCGGCTCTTCAACCTGGCCAGTTGCCCGGCAATGTCGGTGCCCTGCGGTTTCGACGAACGGGGCCTGCCCGTCGGCCTGCAGATCGGGGGTAGGCCCGGCTCGGATTCGGCGCTCCTCCGGGTCGGCCACGCCTACGAGCAGGCCACCGAGTGGCACACCAGACGCCCGGCGGCGGTTTAGTCCACCGACCGAGTGGTTGACGGAATGTAGCCATTTGGCTACGATGGCACCACAGTGAGGGTCGTCCATTACGTCACCCCCGGCGGCGTGGATTACTTCGGTGATTGGTTCCGAAACCAGGACTGCGAAGTCCGGGCTAGGATTCAGGTCCGAATCGACCGTATCGAAGTGGGGAATCTTGGTGACCACCGGGGACTTGGCGGAGGTGTTTCCGAGAGACGTATTAGTCTCGGTCCCGGATATAGAGCGTATTACGGTCGGGACGGCGACGATATGGTAGTGCTCTTGGGTGGTGGAACCAAAAGCCGCCAATCCAGGGATATAGCAAGAGCCAAAGCCTTGTGGAACGGCTACCTACAAGAGAAGCGAGATGCCTGTTAAAGACCATGATGCCAGTGAATACCTGAAGACCCCCGAGGACATTGCCGCCTATCTTAACGCGGTAATTGAGGAGATGGACGACGATCCGCGATTGCTAATGATCGCGTTTCGCAACATAGCCAAGGCACAAGGCGGCGTTTCAGCCTTGGCCCGCGAGGCCAAACTCGACCGCGTCGCTCTTTCTCGCGCCCTGTCGGGTAATCGTGCTCCCCGGCTGGATACGCTGGCGAAAATCTCCACTGCTTGCGGAGTCAAGCTCCAGTTTTCGGCGTAGTGAAACGCCCGTTGGGGCTTTGGAGCTAGTAGCGGATGATGCTGCGGGCCACCTCGCCGCGGTCCAGGGCGTCGAAGGCCGTGTTGATCTCTTCGATAGCGTAGGTGCGGCTGATTAGCTCGTCCAGCTTCAGCTTCCGGGACATATACAAGTCCACCAGCATCGGCATGTCGGCCCTGGGGTAGCAGGAACCGTAGGTGCAGCCCATCAGCACCCGGTCCTGATGCAGGAAGTCGGGATCGATGGTCAGCGTGGCCCCCGTCGGAGCAACACCCACTGCCACGGCGGTCCCACCTCGCTTGGTAGTGTGCAGGGCCTGGTTGATGGCGTCGGTGGAACCGATGACCTCGAAGGCATAATCGGCCATCTCGCCGCGGGTGATGTCACGCACCCGGTCGATCACGTCCTCGGTGGCGGCGTTGACCAGATGGGTGGCCCCGAACTCCATGGAGTGTTCCAGCTTGGGGCCGTGGATGTCTACGGCGATGATGGCTTCCGCGCCCGCCAGAGCTGCCCCTTGGACGACGTTCAGCCCCACGCCGCCCGCGCCGATGACCACCACGGTGCTGCCCGGTTTTACCTTGGCAGTGTGGATGACCGCGCCGACGCCAGTGGGAACCCCGCAACCGATCAACGCTACTTTGTCCAACGGTGCGTCTTCGCGGATCTTGACCAAGCTGTCCTCGGGCACAACCGCGTACTCCCCGAAGGTGGAGAGGCCGTTGAAGTGAGCGATTCCCCGGCCGTTCTTGCTCAGGCGCCTGGTCCCGTCCAGGAGATTGCCCTGTAGTTGTTGTCTAGCCACGCAAAGGTTCTGCCGGCCTTTGACGCAAAAGGCGCAATTGCCGCAGGTGGGCACGAAGGACAGGACGACGTGGTCTCCGGGGGCCGCGTAGGTTACGTCCGCGCCCACGGCCTCGACCACCCCCGCGCCCTCATGCCCCAATACCACCGGCAGCGGGTGCTCCCGGTCGCCCTTGATGTAGTGCAGATCGCTGTGGCACACGCCGCTGGCGGTGATCCTGACCAGCGCCTCGCGCCGACGCGGACCTTCCAGGTCCAACTCTTCAACGGCCAGGGGCTGGAATTTCTCGTATAGCACTGCTGCTTTCATGGGACTTCTCCCGGCCTAGTGCGGGTACATCCGGTCGGCCAGCGCCTCACCCCAGACCGCGTCCTGCGGGAGGATGCTGTCGATGGCCCGGACGTTGTAATACGATTCACCGACGCCCGGCGGGTCGCCGCCGTCGGCCACCGTTTCGGACGCTCCCAGCAGCATCCGGCGCGCCACCACGATGGCCATGTCGCTGGCGGCCAGGTTCTCCTTGCTGCGGTCGACGATGCCGCCCATGCTTTCCTGCACCGCCTGGTCCTGGGTGTTGACTCCTTCGATCCCGGTAAAGGTCTCGTACTTCTGCACCTGGCGGTCGATCAGCCAGTCGTTGTCGCGGTTGCGGACGGAGCGGAAATCCGCGTTCAAGTCGCCGGGCCCTCGGCCCAACTGCCGCTCCAGGTCGCGGTCGGCCTCGGACAAGGGTTCCTCGCCGAAGCTGTACATCCAGTTGTAGACCATGGAGTTTTCGTCGTCGCGGGGCACCCAGGTATGGCCGGCGATCAGGGTACGGGGCGTGCCTCCATACAGGCCGAACTGGGAGGGTCTGACTTGGGTAAAGGGCATGATGTAGTGGTAGGCGCGGACGAAATTCTTGCCGTTCTCGCCCAGGGCGCGGATGCCAGCGTAGCGGTAGCCGTAGTCGGTGCGCTCCACCTCGACCTTGGGGGCTGCGCCCTTCACGAAGTCGGTGTCGATCCCGATTCCCGGGCGGGTGGTGTTTGTGGTGATGCGCCGGTGCAGGATGGGGGCGTGGGCCGTGTCGATGCCTCCCTCCAGCGCTTGCAGCCAGTTGCACTCTTGCAGATTCTTGGTAACCAGCCGGTGGCTTTCGGGCGCCTGGGTCCACTCGAACCGGGGCGGAGGGGGCTGCTTGTCGGCCGGGCCGAGATAGGCCCAGATTAGCCCGCCCATCTCAATCGTAGGATAGGAAACGGCCTTGACCTTGGTGTAGTAGTCGCTGCCCTCAGGCTCGTTCATCATGTCCAGGCAGTTGCCCGCCACGTCGAACTTCCAGCCGTGGTAGACGCAGCGCAGGCCGTTTTCCTCGTTGCGGCCCAAGAACATCGAAGTGCGCCGGTGGGGGCAGAACTCCTCCAGCAGCCCGACCCGGCCTTGGGTGTCCCGGAAGGCGACGAGCTCCTCGGTCAGCAGCTTCACCCGGACGGGAGGGCAGTCCGGGCCGGGTAGCTCGTCGATCATCAGGGCGGGCAGCCAGTAGCGGCGGAGCACCTCGCCCATCGGTGTGCCGGGGCCGGTCCTGGTCAGGACTTCATTGTCTTGTCTGGAGAGTACCACGCTGCGCCTCCTCCATATCGCCAATACTACCCGGAATTTCTGGAGCCATTATGGGCCGGGAGCAACGGTCGGGGCAACCATCACGCCCCGCCCAAGTCGGCGTCGATCAGCTCCTGCGCCCGCGCCAAGAGCAGCTCCTTTCGTTCGGCGTCCACTTCTCGGCTGTCCAAGTACAGGCCGAGGGCTTGAATGGGTTGCAGGCCGTCGCCGGAGTCGGGCGAGAGCCGGGTGCGGCGCGTTTCCGTCGTTTCCCGCGACACCGACGCGATGAAGTGGGCCGGGGCCAAGGCTTCCCGGATATCGGGTTCCCGCAGGCGAGGGGACAATTCCGTGGGCAAAGAGATTCGCACTCTGACCACGGCATCCGCGATCTGCTTGCGGGCGATGGCCCGGAGCACAACGGCGGTAGGATCGGCTTCTTGCGGTTCGATGGTCACGTCGACGGTTATGAAGGGCCGGGCGTGGACCTTGCGAAACTCGAAGCCGGTCGCGCGTTGGCCCTGCGGCGCAGCGGGGTCCAGTTCGATCACGCAGAACCCCTTTTCGTCGTTTTCCTCGGTGAAGTCCACCCGTTGCAGGCTGCCGGAGTAGACGATCATCGGCGGCCCCTGCCTCAAAACCTGGTGCTTGTGAATGTGCCCCAACGCCACGTATTCCAACTCGGGCCGGTCCAGGGCGCTGAGTTGCAGCGCGTGATCGCTGCCCAGCATCATGGACCGTTCGGTGCCGACGGTGGCGCTGTTCACGGTGACGTGGGCCGCCAGGATGGCCGGAGTGTCCGGGTCCAACTGACGGGCGCGAGTTTCTATGCCGTCGGTCATGCGGCGCTCCAGCTCCTCCCGGAGCTGGTCGATAGTCAGCCCGCGCGAGTCTTCCCGTCCCAGCATCGCGCTGCGGCGGGGCCACGGCACGGCCAGCACCTGCAACGGCCCCGAGGGCGTGTCCAGCCGGTAGATGTCGAGGCTGCTGCCGACGTGGACTTTGGGAACGTCCAACGTCGGGAAAATTTCGACCGCCGTGGCCCGGCCGGCGGCAGCGGGAAGATCGTGGTTGCCGACCAGCAGGAACGAGGGAATCCCGGCGTTGGACAGGCGAGCGAGGCGCTTGGCAAACTCTCGTTGCTGGGTCTGGGACGGGTCGCGGCCTTTGTAGGCGTCCCCAGCCATCAGCACCAGATCGACCCGCTCGTCCAATGCGGTCTCCACGACCTCGTCGAGGGAGCGCAGAAAGTCTCCCAACCGGGTGGAGAGACCCGTTGCAGGGTCGGGCCGACCGTAGTTCTCTACCCCTATGTGCAGGTCGGAAAAATGGAGAATTCGCATACGGTCCACCCTCGCCTCGGCCCAGACTCAGCCAAATTCTGCGGCCCCGGCGAGACCGCCGGTATCAGACGGTAGGCCAAGTCTAGGCGCAATCGCGCATCTTGCCAATACCGATGCGCCGATGATGAGATTGACAAGGGGATGGGGCGTTCCTAGAATCGAATATGATACCGGCTAACGACGTACATTACTTGACACGACTCGACAGGAACCCCGCAGGGCGATAGTGCATGACTAGCGTTAGACAGTTATATGCGTTGCAAGAGTTGGACCTTGCTTTGGACCGGGTCCGGGGGCAATTGGCAAAGGCTGAAGACGAGCTGAAAACCGAGGTCTCCATCGAGGGCATGGAGACGGCCCTGAAGGGTGAGGAGGAGCGGTTGCAGGACGTCGAACAGCGGCAACGAGAAGGCCGCGCCGACTCGGAAGCGCGGCAGGCGCGCTCGGAAACGTTGGAAACCCAGCTCTACGACGGCTCGATGACCAACGTGCGCGACCTGGAAGCCCTGCAACAAGAGGCGGCGACGGTCCGTCGGCTGATCGGGCAGGACGAAGCGTTGTTCTTGGAGTTGGCGATCCAACTCGAAGAGTCTCAGGCAAAGTGCGCCGACTTGGCGCGCGAGCTTGCCGACATCAAGTCCCGATGGGAGATCCGGCAAGTGGAGTTGGCCCAAATCATCGAAAAGCTGGCGGCGGACCGCAAAGATTACGAGTCGCAGCGCAGCAAGCTGGCCGAAGGCGTGGATCAAACGTCGTTGCAACGCTACGAGACCCTGCGCCGCTCCAAGCGCGGGCAGGCAGTGGCCCGCGTCGAGCGCGGCCTGTGCCAAGGCTGCCAGATGGCGCTGCCCACCCATCTTCAACAACGGGTGCGCAGCGGTCGCCAAACGGTCAACTGTAGCAGCTGCGGGCGTATGTTGCTCCCTAGCTAGAGACTAGCAGCCGGGATTCCCCCGCCCCGGCGTGGCGTGGCGCGCGAGCAGCCCTGAAAAATGGGCCGCTTTTTCATTCGATTCCGCCGGGCCAAGCCGGCCGGGCAAGTTGACCGGCAAAATGGCCTATGCTAGAGTGCCGGTTGGAGGGCCATGCAGACCGGGTGACCGCCGCGTCGGGCGTATCGACGTTCGGCGGGGAGGAAAGTCCGGGCTCCTCCGGGCAGGGTGCTGGGTAACTCCCAGGACTTCGCGTTGGCAATGCGTCGGCGCGGGGTACGGAAAGTGGCACAGAAACATACCGTCCCTCTTCGAAGCCCCTGCGGGGTGGCGAAAGGGCGACAAGGGTGAAATCGGGCGGTAAGAGCGCCCGGCCGGCTGCGGCGACGCAGCGGCGGCCAAACCCCACCTGGAGCAAGGCCGAATAGGGGGACTATGGGCGCCCGGCCCGTCCCCGGGTTGGCCGCTCGACCACGGCGGCAACGCCGTCCCGCTCCGGCGGGTCCCGGTTACGCCGGGAGGCTAGATAGATGGTCACCATCCCGATTCGTCGGGATACAGAACCCGGCTTACAGGTCCGCTCGGCCTTCCACTGTTGATGGGGACTGTCTATGGGTTATCAAGAAGATGCTTGCGCGGCGGTGATCGAAGGGCTGCATGCTGCCGGAATCGAATACTTCATCCACGTTCCCGACAGCTTCGGCGCATCGGTAATCGCCCACTTCGAAGACGACCCCAACGTTCGCTCCTTCCCCGTGGCGCGGGAGGAAGAGGGCATCGGTATCGCCTCTGGCTTGGCCATGACCGGCAAAAGGGGGGTGATGTTCTATCAAGACACCGGCCTTGGCAACTCCATCGGCGCGCTGACCACCTACGCGATGGCCTACCACTCGCCCATGCTGTTGCTGGCGGTGCGGCGCGGCGGCTTCGGCGAGTACAACGCAGCCAACTTTCTGTTCTCGGAAACGGCCATCCAGATGGTGGAAACCATGCGCATCAAGGCTTTCGTGCTGGACTACCGGGTGCCCATCGACGCCTGGGCCCGCGCCATACGGCAAGCCTTCGACTACGCCCACATGACCAACCGGCCCATCGTGGTGTTCCTGAACCTCAAGGAGTGATCCGCCCGATGCCCGTCACCCGTTACGACTCCCTGGCCCTCATCTCGCAACAGTTTCCGGACGACCCGGTGGTGCTGACCTGCGGCGCGACCTGCCGGGAGATGGCCGCCGCCGACCGCAGGGAGAACCACTACTACGTGGTCGATTCCATGGGCATCGTCACCCCGGTCGTGCTCGGCCTCAGCCTCGGCATGTCCGGCCAGCCCGGACGCAAGGTGGTGGGCGTGGAAGGCGACGGAGGGATGCTGACCAACCTCAACGCCCTAACGACCGTCGGCTACCTCCAGCCCGAAAACCTGCTCCTCATCGTGCTGGACAACGAGAGCTACGCTTCAACGGGCGGGCAGTACACTTTCAGCGGGAAATTGGACCTGGCCGACATCGCGGCAAGCTGCGGGTTGCGCGCCTGGCGGGCCTCCGACCTGGAATCCCTGAAAACCGCGCTGGAGGAAGCCACGTCCGTTCCCGGCCCGGCCTTCGTCCATATGAAGATCGCTCCCGGAAACGCCCAGGTGCCGTTGCTGCTGGACGACCCGGTGACGCTGGGCGACCGTTTCAACCGCTGGCTCACCGCCAGCATGAGGGGCTAGCCGGACGGGGGGCTGGCCGTCGGCCGCCGAGATAAGTCCAACTGCGCCGGGTCGCGCGCGGCCGCCAACTCGAAGCCCGGCCGGGATGGCTCCAGGAACGTGATGGAGTCGTAAAAATCGTCCAGCGCCACGAATGCCCCGTTTGCCTCGGCCCATTGTCGCATTCGCTGGTTGCAGGAGTGCGCCCACGACAGGATTTCCACGCGCCAGCCTCGCCGGTGCATTCGTTCCAGAGTCCTGTGGAAGCCCGCCCCTTCGAGATAACCGGCGCCGTCTCCGGTGAGCATTACCGCCGTCCCCGGGTCTCCGTTGTAGTCCAGTGCATCTTCCAACATCCGCAATTGAAGTATTCGGTCGGGCATTTCCTGTTCACCGCTTCCCGTGCTCCCGCGATCGAACAATTGTATTTCTACGCCCTGATTCTCCATGCGATTCCACAATTGGCGCATTTCCGGCGGGACCGACCCAGCGGCAAGCGCCTTCTGTATCGGACGGTCGGCGTGGGCCAAGCTCAAAAGGTTCTCAAAATGTATGCGGACGCGATACCGGGCGTTCGGGCCCTGGTTACGGGCCTCCACTATACGTTGCGCCTCGTGAAAAATGTTGGAGTTGTCCCAATAGATGAAAACGCCGGCCACGTCGGTAATCCTCCTGCCACCTGCTTCAGTCCAGTGCGATTCGGCATCGACTCACATGATCTGATCATATCACCTTCATACCACCTTTCGGCAAAATGTCTCTTGCCCAGAGGGCAACGGGGCGGTTGATGGAATCCGTATTACCGCTTATGATTGTCTCTGGTTGTCCGTATCAGTTACTTTGCGGTTAGGAGTTTCCCCAGCGTGTACCTGGACCTGCATTGTCATTCCGTGTCATCCGACGACTCCAAGGCTACCGTGGAGCAGTACGTGAAGTGGGTACAGGTGCTCCGCAAGCGGGGGCACATCGTCGACGGCATAGTGCTTACCGAGCACCGCAAATTCGACTTCGAAAAGGACTACTCCGCCCTCGCCGGGCAATACGACATGGTCATTATGAAGGGATCGGAGTTGGATACCCGCTTCGGCCACTTCCTGGTGTACGGCGTTACCCCGGAGTTGACGAGCGAGATCGACTTCTCGGACGTGCGGATGGACGCCCGCGAGTTAATGAAGGCCGCCCGGCAATACGACGCCTTGGCGCTGCCCGCTCATCCCGGACGGTTCGGCATCGGCCTGACCGACTACATGGCGCAGGGCGAGACCTTCAACGACGTGGAGATCGTGGAGCAACTCAACGGCGGCAGCCGGGCCGGTGAGAACGAACGGGCCGACGAGCTTTGCCTCTCCCACGGCTATCTCGGCATCGGCGGGAGCGACGCCCACCTCACCAGCCACATCGCCACCTGCATGACCGAGTTCCAAGCAAACATCACAAACCCGCGCCAGTTGGTGGAGGCCCTGCTCAGCAAGGAGTTCCGGCCCGTCCGGCTGGAAGCCACCGCCAGCGTCGCCTCCACCTGAGGAGAGCCTTCATGGTCATGGAACTGAAATACGACCGGTCGCTATACGGCAGGGAACACGTGGCCGGGCCCTTCACCGTCACCGCGGAAATGGTGCGGAAGGTAAACGCCAGCCTGGGAGAAAACGGCGAGGCGTTCAATTCCGACGGGGCGGCCAAGGAATCGGGCTTCCGGGCCATGATCGCGCCTCCCACTCTGTGCTCCATTTTCGTGCGGGAAGTGGCGCTTCCCGACGTCGGCTTGGAGTTCGGGCGCACGCAGATGCACGCCGGCCAGCGGGTGCAGCCCATCGCCCCGATTTACGTTGGCGACGACCTCACCGCGTCCTCGCATCTCAAGGACGTGTACGCCAAGACCGGACGCTCGGGCACGATGGTGTTCGTGGTGTGGGAAACTACCTTCAGCAATCAGGACGGCGAAGTGGTGGCGGAGGTCCAAGAGTCCTTCGCCCGCCGCGAGTAACTCCCGGAAATCGGCGGCGAGGCACCGCCCGGAGGTTTTGGAGGCGTAAGACTTGCCCTATTTCGACGACGTAGAGTTGGGCGACCAGATCGGACCGGTCGAGACCGTGGCCACCGACGAGCAGGTGGCCAGCTTCTGCGACATTTGGGGCGCGCCCCAGCCCAACCGTTTCACCGACCTGCAAACGGCCAAGGACTCCGGGATGCCGGGGACCATCGTGCCGGGGATCATGGCGATGGCGATGATGGCGCAACTGCTCACCGACTGGGCCGGCCCTGACGCCATCAAGGACCTGGACGTGGTGTTCCGCCAGCCCGTGCCGCATAATTCGCCGCTGGCGCTGGAGGCCACCATCACCGACCTGCGCGACGAGGACGGCCAAAACCTGGCCGAGTGCGACATCCTTATGACCGGTCCCAACGGCGAGCGCTACGTGGGCGGCAAGGCGGTCGTGGCCCTCAAGGAGCGCCCCTAGTGGGCCCCTGCTCCAACGGGGGCGATGGGGTGGAATGTTAGACCGTCTGCGTCAGGTCGCGTTTCTGGTGCCGGACCTGGAAGCGGCCCGGGGTCTTTACCGACGCTATCTGAACATGGAGCCCTGCTTCTCCGAAGACCTGTCCTACTACGGAGTGAGAAACGCGGTTATGCCCGCCGGCCGCGGCACCTTCGTAGAGCTGATACAACCGATAAGGGACGACTCGCCCGCCGCCCGCTACCTGACCCGCCGGGGGCCCGCGCCGTACCTGCTCATCTTCCAGACCAAAGAATACGACACCCTGGTCCCCCATCTGCGGTCGCTGGGCCTGCGCATCACCGAGGAACCGCCCCGGATTCAGGGCAAGAGCGCGTTCGTCCACCCGTCCTCCGCCAACGGGGCTTTCCTGCAAATCATGGAAGTCGCCGCGGGCGCCGATCCTTGGCCCTCGGCCGGCCCGATCTGGCCTATTGTCGAAGACCGGGCGATGACCAGGCAGTTGCGGCAGGTGGCGGTGCTGGTGCGGGACCTCGACCAAGCCATCGAACACTGGGGCCGGATGTTCGGCCTCCAGGCCACCAAGCGGTTCCGGGTCAGTTTCACCGACCTGGAGATAGCGGTCATGCCCTTGGCCGGCCGGGACACGTTCATCGAACTGGCCCAGCCGACCGGGCCGGACGCCCCGGCGCAACGGTTCCTCGACCGCTACGGCGAGGGCCTGTACTTGACCATCTTCGAGATCGAGGACTCGCTGGCCGTCGATGCCCACCTGCAAGAGTGCGGGGCCCGCTTCACCACCTCGCGGGAGACCGACAACTACACCAACCTCGGTTTCAACAGCATCTGGATGCACCCCGCCGGTATGCTTGGGGCTTTCACCCAACTTTCCCAAGTGCTGTCGGAAGACAACCCCTGGCCCCCAGCCGGCGACACCTGGCACTTGGAATAGACCTCCACCTGCCACCCCGGTTCCGTTTCGCCCTGAGCGAAGCGAATCGCAGTCGAAGGTCCATTGCGGTTGACGACCGCGCCTCCGTTCGGTAATATCTTTTACAGACACTTTGTATCAGTAGGAACATGGTTACTCGCAGACGCAGCTCACCACTGGCCGAGCAGATACTGGAGACACTGGAGGAGCGCGGCTACCGTTCGACCGCTCCACGGCGGTCGGTCGTGCAGGCCGTCGCCGGGCAGGAACGCCACTTCACCGCCGAGGAGCTGTACCGGCAGCTGCCCAACCTGGGCCGGGCCACCATCTACCGCTCCCTCAAGATACTGGTAGAAACCGGTGTAGTGTGCCGTGTGCTGCTGGAGGACGGCGACCTCCACTACCAACTCTCGCACCGCGGCCACCACCACCACCTGCTTTGCGTCGAGTGCGGGATGTCCCAGGACCTGCTGGGTTGCGACATCGAAGGCGTCCTCGACACCACCTCGGCCCGCCACGGCTTCCAGATCACCGGGCACTGGCTGGAAGTCTACGGCAGATGCCGGACCTGCACGCAAGCCGGGGCCGCAGCCTAGCTCCCCTTTTTGGCCCTTACTGATACTGTTGGTCACTTTCCGAAGGAACTGATACTACCTATCACCAGCGGCCCGAAATGATACCCATTATCATCGTCGGTCATTACTGATACCACCTATCATTTCTTGGAGGTACTGATACATGCTCAGACCAATCGTGAGAACGGCCGCCGCACTTCTGGTCTCGCTGGCCTTGGCGTTGGCCCCGGCCTGCGGTAGCGATCCAGCGACGGAAGCCCCGGAGCAGCCGTCCGAAGGCGCGGCCCCGGCGACTCCCGGGGAAACCTCAGGAACGAAGCTGACCGTCGTAACCACCAGCAACATCCTGGCCGACTGGGTGCGGGCCGTCGGAGGCGACCGGGTGGAGGTCTTCCCCCTGCTGCCCGCAAACGCTGACCCTCACACCTTCCAACCGGGGCCGCAGGACATCACCCGCGTCGCCGACGCCGACGTGGTGTTCAGCGTCGGGCTGTCCCTGGAAGCGGGCTGGCTGGAAGAGCTCATCGCTAACGCCGCCGGGGACCCGGAAGCCATTGTGCCCTTGGGGGACGGGGTGGACCCAATAGACTTCGTCGAAATCCTGGAGGAACACGGCGAAGGCGAGGAGGAGGAGGGCCACGGGGAAGAGGGCCATGCCGCGGAGGAAGAGGACGACGGCCACGGGGAAGAGGGCCATGCCGCGGAGGAAGGGGACCACGGCCACGGCGAACTGGACCCGCACTTCTGGTTCGACCCGATCCGGGTGCAGCGGGCGGTTGACAGCATCGCCGCCCGGCTTGCTGCGGTGGACCCGGCCGGGCAGAGCTTCTACCACGATAACGCCGCCGCCTACAACGGTCAGCTTGACAGCCTCCACGCCTGGATCCAGGAACAGGTGGCGACCCTGCGGGCCGAGCGCCGGGTGCTGGTCACTTCCCACGACAGCTTCCAGTACTTCGCCCGGCGCTACGGGTTCGAGGTGGCCGGGGCGATATTCCCGGTGACCACCGGCACGGAACCGACGGCCCAGGACCTGGCCGAGTTAATCGAGACCATCGAGCACGAGGGCGCGCCTGCAGTATTCACCGAGAAGTCCCACAGCGACCGGCTGGCCCGGCGCGTGGCCGAGGAGACGGGGGCAACGCTTATCGGCGGGCTTTACACCGGCTCCTTGGGCGAGCCGGGCGGCGATGCCGGGACCTATCTCGACCTGATGCGCTACAACACTACAACGATTGTGGAGGCTCTACGATAGCCATGTTAGCCGAATCGTCGGCCCCCCCACTGTCCGCCGAGGCGGTGACGGTGGAATTCGGGGGTGTGCTAATCCTCGATCAAGTGAGCTTCAGCGCCGGGCCTGGCTGTATCATGGGAGTTGTCGGGCCCAACGGGGCCGGCAAGAGCACCCTGTTCAACGTCATCACCTCCCTTCAGCCAGCCTCGTCGGGGCGGGTGCTGATTCACGGCAAGTCAATGGCCGAAATGCGGGGCGCGGTGGCCTACGTGCCCCAGTACGAGCGGGTAAACTCGCGCATCCCCGTAAGCGCCTGGGATGTGGTGATGCAGGGACGGGTGCGGCGCATTGGCTGGTTCCGGCGTCCGGGACGCGCCGACCGCGCCGCCGCCGAAGACGCCCTGAACCGGGTGGGTATGTGGGAACACCGGAAATCCCTGATTTACGAACTGTCGGGCGGTCAGCGGCATCGGGTCTTCGTGGCCCGGGCCCTGGCCCAAGGAGCCGACATCCTGCTGCTGGACGAGGCTTTCAGCGGCGTGGACATCGCCTCCCAGACCTCTCTGATGGCGGTGTTGATGGACCTCCGGGACGAGGGCCGCACCATTATGATGTCCTCCCACGACATCAACCACATGGCCCACTACTGCGATGAATGCCTGTGCCTCAATTGCAACGTCTGCGCCTGCGGCCCTCCCCAGGAAGTGCTGAACGAGGAAGTGATGACCCAGCTCTATGGACCCTTAGGGGCCGTTCCATTTCACGGCCACGGACTGGCGGGAGACGACAATGGACATCATCACTGAGGCCCTGGCCGGGCCGTTCCAGTACAGCTTTATGGTTCGGGCGCTGATTGTGTCCGTAATTGTGGGCATAATGTGCCCGGTTGCCGGCATCTACGTGGTCACCCGCGGGCTGGGGTTTATGAGCGATGGCCTCGCCCACTCGGTTCTGCCGGGAATCGTGTCGGCGGCCATCGTGGGGGCCGTCTTCTTTGCCGGAGCCATCCCCATGGCCATTGTTATGGCCCTGCTCAGCGGCTACCTCATCAAACGGGCCGGCATCGGCGAGGACGCCTCGGTGGGCATACTGTTCGCCGCCTTGTTCGCCACCGGCGTGGTGATGATTAGCGTGGCCGTGGCCCAGGGAATTCAGATAGACGTAAAATTGGAGGACATCCTGCTGGGGAATGTGCTTGGCATATCTCCAAGAGAGATGTACGCAACCCTGGGGGTGGCCGGGGCGGTGCTGGTCCTGATTTACGGTCTGCACAAGGAACTGGTTTTCACCAACTTCGACCCGTCAGGAGCCTCTGTCATCGGCCTGCCTACGGAAAAACTGGAATACTTGCTGCTGGCGCTGCTGGCGCTGGTGGTGGTGGTGGCCTTGCAGGCGGTGGGTATAATCCTGGTGATTTCAATGCTGATTACTCCGGCGGCCACGGCGCTGCTGCTGGTGCGGAACTTCGTCCGGGCCATGGCCGTTGCCGCACTCATTGGAGTTGCGTCGGGCGTCGCCGGGCTGTATCTTGCTTTCCACTTCAACTTGCCGTCCGGGCCGGTCATGGCGCTGGTAGCCTTCAGCTTCTTCGTCTTGGCCGTCGTGTGGAAGCAAGGGGCGGCAGGGATTCTGCAACGTCAGAGGGCCTGATTATGTATGACCTGAACGGAAAAATCGCGGTAGTAACCGGCGCGGGAGGGCGGCACGGCATCGGGCGCGCCATAGCCACACGCCTCGCCACCGAGGGAGCCAACGTCGTAGTCACCGACGTTCCCCAGAGCCTCGACGCCATCCGCGCCGAAGACCGGCAGGAGGGCTGGGAGGGCCTCAACAGCGTAGCCTCCGAAATCGAGGCGATGGGCCGCGACTCGCTGGCCCTCTTCTCCGACGTCTCCGACAGCGCCCAAGTGGACGACATGGTGGGGCAGACTCTGGCCCGCTTCGGACGCATCGACATACTGGTCAACAACGCCGGCTCCCGCCCCGGCAAGGACCGTGTGCTGGTGGTGGAGCTCGAGGAAGAAGCCTTCGACGAAGTGATGCGCGTCAACGTGCGCGGCACCTACCTCGTCTCTCGGGCCGTGGCCCGGCACATGACGGCGCGGAGCGGCGGCGGCAAGATTATCAACATCTCGTCGGGCGCGGGCAAGCGGGGCATCGCGCGATATGCCGCCTACTGCGCCTCCAAATTCGCCATCATCGGTTTCACCCAGGCCATGGCCCAAGAGATGGCCCAGCACCGGGTGAACGTCAACGCCATCTGCCCCGGCCTGGTGGACACCGAGCGGGTGGACTTCATCGCAGCAGCACTGGCCCCGGCCGGCGAGTCCAGCGAGGAATACCGCGCCGGAATGGTCGCCGACCGCGCCGTGCGGGTACCCATGGGGCGCATCGCCCAAGGCGACGACATCGCCCGCATGGCCGCCTTCCTCGCCTCGCCGGAATCCGACTACGTCACGGGCCTGTCCATCAGCGTCTCCGGCGGCTCCGAGATGAATTAGGAATTTAGAATCCTGAACGTTGAATCGGGACGTGGAATTTCCACATCCTTAATCCACTATTCCTAATTCAATATTCTTCATTCTTCTTGGGGGCCGGGCCAAGAACATCAGGACGGCGGAGAGCAGGTAGGCCCCTACCATTCCCATGTAGAGAGTCGTGTAGTCCCCGGTGGCCTCTCGCAGCGTGGAGGCCAAGGCTGGGCCCAGCCCCAAGGCAGCCGTCTGGAAGGGGGCGAACGCGCCCAGAATAGCGCCGAACGACGCCCGGCCGTAGTATTGGGCCAGCACCATGTTTTCCAGCGTCCCGACGGCTCCGGAGAAAACTCCCCAGACCAGCGCGAAACCAACCGCGCCCAGCATGGTGCCGATGGAGTCCAGGTACATCAGGTACACCAGCATCCCGGCGGTTCCCAGCAGGGTTACCATCACGCACCGCCGCGGCGTGATTACGTCGGACAGCCAGCCCCACCAGACGTTGGAAAGGGACAGAACGGTGCCGAGGCTCAGTATCACGGTCGCCGAGCCGGTGCTGAGGCCCACGTCCTCCACCAGGTAGGGCACCAGGCTGAACCCGGTGCTGCTGGCGGCCAGGGTTCCCAGGATGGCGGTGACGACGATGAGCCAGTAGGTCCGGGTCCTCAGGGCCTCTCTGGCGGTCCAGCTATCCTCGGGCGGCGCGGCCCTGGCCCGGCCGGCCCCTATGGGCCCACCCGGCGGAGTGCCATCGGGCAGCAGTCCGAGGTCCTCGGGCCGACGGCGCATGAAGAGTATGACCGGCACGATCAGGAGAAGGCTGAATATTCCCAGATAGCGGTAGGCGGTCCGCCAGTCTTGCCGGGCCGCTACGATGGAGATTATCTGGATGTTGATCGCGCCGGTGATGGGGCGGAACGTCGACACGATGGCCAAGGCCAGGTTGCGCCGCCGCCGGAAGAAGTTGACCGCCGCCGTGCGGGGCACCAGCCCGATCAACACCGCCTGGCTCACGGCCCGCGCCAGGACGTAGCTGAGATAGAACTGCCAGACCGAGGACACCCCCGACAGCGACAGGAAGCAAACGCCGGTAACGACCAGCCCCACCGGCATCAACCACCGGGGACCGTAGCGGTCGGCCAACCGGCCGATCAGGAGGGTCAAAGGCCCGGAGGCCCACGTGCCCGCCGAGGCCGCGAAGGACAGGGTGCTTTTGCTCCAGCCGGTGTCCTCGATGATGTAGACCTGGATCCCGCCCAATACGACCTGGGTGACCCCGCTGCCGGCGAAGGTCGTCATCGAGGCAATGCCCAGAATGAGCCACCCGTAAAAGAAGGGCGTCCTGGTCAGTCTCGATTCAAGCCTGTTGAAGAGCGAATTCAGAGTCATAGCTTGCAATCAGCGCCTTGCATTCTCTATCCTCATTTAATAATTCTCAATCCTTTTCACTATTCTCATTTGTAATTCGGGATTTTGATGCTGGACCGCCTTCAAGTCGAACACATTGCCAAGCTGGCCCGGATAGGGTTGACCGAGGACGAGATCGAGGTTTTCGGACGCCAGTTGTCCGGCATCCTGGAGCAATTCGAGGTGCTGAGCGAGTTGGATACGGACGGCGTGGAACCCACCGGCCACGCCGGAGAGCTTGGCGCGGTGATGCGGGAAGACGAAGCGGAGGACTCGCTGCCGCCGGAAGACGTGCTGAGCAACGCGCCGCGCCGGGAAGGCGAGTTCTTCCGGGTGAAGGCGGTGCTGGACGAATAATGGGACCGAGCGAGCTTAACCGGCTTTCGTTGCGAGAAGCCCGCGACCTGCTGATGCGCCGCGAGGCCAGCTCGGTGGAGTTGACCCGCGCCTGCCTCGAACGCATCGAAGGCGTGGAGGAAAGGGTCCGCTCGTTCGTCACGGTCACGCCGGAGCTGGCCCTGCGCCAAGCGGAGCAGGCCGACCGGGTGCTGGCCGCCGGGGAGGGCGACGCACTGACCGGGGCGCCGGTCCAGATCAAGGACGTTATGTGTACCCAAGGGGTGACGACCACCTGCGCCTCCCGGATGCTGGAAAACTACGTCCCGGTCTACAACGCCACGGCGGTCGACCGGCTACTGGGCCAAGGCGCGGTAATGCTGGGCAAGGGGAACATGGACGAGTTCGCAATGGGGTCGTCCTGCGAGAACTCGGCCTTCCACCCGACCCACAACCCGTGGGACTTGCAACGAGTGCCCGGAGGCAGCAGCGGCGGCGCGGCGGCGGCCGTGGCCTCCGGCGAGGCAGTCTATGCCTTGGGGTCGGACACCGGCGGCAGCGTCCGGCAGCCCGCGTCGCTGTGCGGCGTGACCGGCCTGAAGCCTTCCTACGGGCTGGTCAGCCGCTACGGGCTGATCGCCTACGCCTCGTCACTGGACCAGATCGGCCCCGTGGCCCGTACCGTCGAGGACTGCGCCATAGTCTTGAGCGCCATCGCCGGTCACGATCCCAGGGACGCCACGTCGTTGCCGGTGGAAGCCCGCGACTACTCGGCGCGCTTGGGCGAGGAGCCGCAAGGCTTGGACGGACTAAAGTTGGGCGTCCCCAGCGAGTATTTCGTGGAAGGGATGGAGTCCGGCGTCCGTCGGGCGGTGGAAGAGGCGCTGCGGACGCTGGAGGAGCTGGGCGCTTCGGTCCGGGAAGTATCCCTGCCCACGACTAAATACGCCCTGGCCTGCTACTACATCATCGCGCCCTCCGAGTGCTCGGCCAACCTGGCCCGCTACGATGGGGTCAAGTACGGCTACTCTGCCCCGGAAGCCGCCGACATGTGGCAAGAAGCGATGGAAAAGACGCGCCAGTACGGGTTCGGCCCAGAGGTCACGCGCCGCATCATGCTGGGGACGTTCGCGCTCTCGACGGGCTATTACGACGCCTATTACCTGAAGGCGCAGCAGGCGCGGACTTTGATCCGGCGGGACTTCGCCAGAGTCTTCGAGTCGGTGGACGCCCTGGTGACGCCCACCTCTCCAGTGGTGGCTTTCCCGCTGGGGGCGCGCACCAGCGACCCGGTGCAGATGTACTTGATCGACGTTTGTACGCTCCCGGTCAACATCGCCGGGCTGCCGGGGCTGTCGGTGCCGTGCGGGTTTTCGGAAGGGCTGCCGGTGGGGATGCAGCTAATCGGCCCGCACCTGGCGGACGAGACCCTGCTCCGCGTGGGCCACGCCTACCAGCAGGCCACCAAGTGGCACGAAGCGCGTCCGCCGCTCTAGGTGTCTCCCAGGAGTTGCCCTGCTGAATACTCAGGGACGGATAGATATCGGTCTGGCTTGACATGACGCCACTCCTTAAAGAAGTGGTCGAGCTTATGGGAAACATCGGCGGAAAAGTAAGGCTCTTTGCATTGTCCGCAAACTTCAGCTGGAACGTCTCGAACGACGACCAACTGCCCCTCGAGCCAGATTTCGAGAGTGGCAGCCCCAGGATCCAAGTACCCCCGGCATAATGAGCAGCGTTTTACGGCATCGCTCATCGCCTGATTCTCCGGGTCTTGAAATCGCTTAGCCATCGGGAGTCGTCCGGTGCATATACCGTGATGATGTGTAAAGTGGGTTCGACATCGACTCTCGCACAAACTACGTGCAAAGGTCTAGTTGTTCCCCGCCAACCCAATACTAGACAGGAAGGGAATGGAAAGTCATCGTCGTACGATTCGATGACCTCGCCATTCAAAAGAGCGGTCTCAATGTCCTTGTCGGTTATGCCTCTTTCTTGTCCCCCAATTGTAGCATGTTCGGTCAGGTCATAATGCCGCGCGCGAACCTGGCTTTGAATGAACTTAATGGTAGGCGTTAGGTTTCGCTGTTGGTCGGTCATACCGGCAACGATTGTTCCAGTTAGTTAGGCTCACAGAAGCAGCCTAGACAGGACTGCTTCCAAGCCCAGTTTAACCAAGTCCGAGTGGGCTTGATGTTCGTCACGGTATCTGTCCAAATCCACGAGAGCTCTGATTTTCTTTCTTTCTTCCTCCGACAATCTGAGACAACAAGAGCCTTCAACCAAGAAAGTCTGTGTGCTATGTGAGACAGCTTCGTCCCGCTGGTCGCCGGTGTTACCCACTGGCAAGCAATCCTCGGTTGGATTCCGCTCAACGGCCGGCGGCTGATTGCCCGCGGTTAGTCTCGCCTCCGGGTATCGGCCCAAGTCGTCTGACGCCTGATGGTTCATCTGGTAGAAGCGATATTTACCGTCCCTGCCTCGCCTCCTCTCCATACCGAAATCTTGGTGAACCTTGCTCAGCGTGGCGACCAGGGATGCCTGGGGGTTTGACGCGGCACTGATCTCAATCCTCTCGTCTTTGGACAATTGGACCACCCGGTCATAAACTTCCTTGGCAGTAAGTCCTGGTGTTTCCCCTACGACCCACTTTGCAAGCGGCATAAAGCCGGTTACTCTCTTCGGACCCTCCATAATTCCATCTCCTGTATTACTTTCTATTAGAAAGAATAGCAAGCATAGATAGAAAAGTCAAGCCCTTCAAATGCAATCTTATCTTCTAGGGTGACGGCCAAAAAAGAAGAGCGCCCAGGCTGTGTAGCCCAGGCGCCGCTTCCCTCCCGTCCGGCCGTTTCGCCGTTTAGGTGAAGCACTGCCGGTTTTCCCTCTCGATCTTGTAGGCCGCGTGGGTCTCGGCCCAGTCCTTGATCCTGGCGGCAATCGAGGTCCGGGGCTTGCCGCCCTCGTTGGCGTCGCGGTTCCCGGTGAGGTAGGCGGTGCGGAGTACCCGGTCGATGGAGATGGTGGCCATGTTGCGCCTCCTTGGGTTTGGGTGGTCACCTGCTGGGAGGACTCACTTTTGTGCTTCCGCTATTCTGTCAGTAGGTGCTTACTAAATATTAGTAGCTCTATAATTATTTGTCAAGTGGCTAATAATTAGTAAGTATGGTAATATGCCCAAAATCGCACTCTGGCGGAGAATGCAGCGATGGACTGCCACGAGCCCTGCCCGCGCTACGACAGAGCAACGATCATTCTGGGCAAGAAATGGACCTGCACGATATTGCGTTGCATGTTGGCGCAGCCCCGGCGGTTTAGCGACATATCCGGCTACGTCAGCGGTCTCAGCGACCGCCTGCTCTCGCAACGCCTTCAGGAACTCGAAGAGGCCGAGATCGTCGAGCGCCGAGTCTACGCCCGGAAGCCGGTGGTAGTAGAATACGCTCTGACCGCGAAGGGCGAGTCCCTGCGCGAGGTGGTCGGAGCGATCCAGCGGTGGGCCGACCGGTGGGAAGCGCACCCGGACCCGGCCTAGTTTCGGCATGGTCCCTTCACCACAACCGCGAGGTGTCTGATGCAGCGCACCACGATCAAAGACATCCTCTCTCTGGACTCTCTCGACGACCAGGCCGGAGAGGTATTAGTCCAGGGTTGGGTGAAAACCCGGCGCTCCTCCAAGTCGGTCTCTTTCATCCAGATCAACGACGGCTCGACCCTGCGCGACTTGCAGGTGGTGGTCGACGACGCCCATCCCGACTACGCCGCGGCCAACGGGCTGACCACCGGATGCAGCGTCAGCGTTCAGGGCAGCGTGGTCGAGTCCCTTGGGAAGGGCCAGAAGTTCGAGATCCAGGCCCGCTCCCTACAGGTCATCGGCGCGGCCGACCCGGAGAACTACCCCCTGCAAAAGAAGCGCCACACGCCGGAATTCCTGCGCGAGATCGCCCACCTGCGGCCCCGCACCAACACCTTCGGGGCCATGGCCCGGGTGCGGAGCGCCGTCGCCTACGCCATTCATTCCTTCTTCAGAGAGCGGGCGTTCCAGTACATCCAGACGCCCATCATCACCGCCAGCGACGCCGAGGGCGCGGGGTCGATGTTCCGGGTGACTACCCTCGACCTCGACAACCCGCCCCGCCGGGAGGGAGCGGTCGACGCCGCCGAGGACTTCTTCGGGAAACCGGCCTATCTCACCGTCAGCGGGCAGTTGGAAGCGGAGATATTCGCTCTCGCGCTGTCCAACGTCTACACCTTCGGGCCAACCTTCCGGGCCGAAAACTCCAACACCTCGCGGCACTTGGCCGAGTTCTGGATGGTCGAGCCGGAGGTGGCCTTTTGCGAATTGGAGGGCTTGGCGGAGCTGGCCGAGGACTTCCTGAAGTACATCTTCGGCTACGTGCTGGAAAACTGCGCCGAGGACATGGAGTTTTTCAACCGGTGGTACGACGACTCGGCCATCGCCACGCTGGAGGGAATCGCCAGATCGCGGTTCGAGCGGGTCACCTACACCGAAGCGGTGGACTTGCTCCAAAAGTCCGGGCAGTCCTTCGAGTTCCCCGTGACTTGGGGCGTCGACCTGCAATCGGAGCACGAGCGCTACCTCACCGAGCAGCGCATCGGCCGCCCGGTCATCGTCACCGACTACCCCAGGGAGATCAAAGCCTTCTATATGCGGCTGAACGACGATGAACGGACCGTTCGGGCGATGGACGTGCTGGTGCCACGCATCGGCGAAATCATCGGCGGCAGCCAGCGCGAGGAGCGGCGCGACATGCTGGAGCGGCGGATGCGGGAGTCGGGGCTGCATACCGACGATTATTACTGGTATCTCGACCTGCGCAGCTACGGCACCGTGCCCCACGCCGGGTTCGGCTTGGGCTTCGAGCGCACCGTGCAGTTCATCACCGGCGTGCCCAACATCCGGGACGTGATCCCGTTCCCCCGGACTCCCAAGAGCGCGGAGTTTTAGCCTGTCCCGCGCCCCCCGGACTTCAAGCGACCGCCAAGCGACCGCCGAGGCCATGCAGGCGGCTTTCGGGCCGGGAAGCCCGGTCATGGGCCAGGCGGTGGAACGGCTCTCGGAGCTATATGACCAGGTTGCGTCGGCCCGGCCGGTAGCCGTCGGCTGCCGGGAGTGGTCCCGCTGCCAGGAACGCTCCGTCGGCCCCGCCACCCCGAAAGCCTTCGTCGATTCCACCTACCTCTCCCTTCTGTGCCGCCTAGTCGCCTACCTGTCGTTGGGATCGACCCCGGCTAGGCCCAGGCCCCAAGACTTGCTGGAAGTGGTCAACGGCGACCATTTCGTGCGCGACGGCATCGGCAACTTTCTTGGCGAGGACTTCTTCACCTGGCCCTTCCTCCACATATCATTAGGGGGCCAGCCGCCTGTGGCCGGCGATCCGGCGCTGGACCTCGTCCGCGAGCTACTCGACTCGCTGGCGGAATTCGACCTCTCCCACCCCGCTCCCGGTCTGCTCACGGGTCTATACCGCGCGGTTGCGCCGGTGGAAGGGCCTCCGACGCGGCCGGGGCTGGTCTTGGAAGCGCTGGAGGAAACGGGGCTGGCGCAACAACCGGGGCTTTCCCTGCTTGACCCGGACTGCGGAGACGGGACTCTGCTCGCCGAAGCGGTAGGGATGATCGCCGCATCGGGGCTGGCCGATGGCGGGCATCCCATCGAAGTGTTGATGGCCCTGCCCTTTCGGGTCATGGGCATGACCACAGATCCCCTGGCGATGACTCTGGCCCGCACCAACTACCTGCTGGCGCTGGTCGAATTGCTCCGGGGCCCGCATCCGCCGGTCCTGGTGCCGGTCTACTTGGCGGACGCCGCGGTCATGCCGCCGTCCTCAACCGGGCCGGATGGCGAGCTTACGCATACCTTCCCGGACGCGGGCGGCCTGACGCTTCCTCATCAGGTGGCTAGCGACCCGCTGTACCTAGACTGGCTGTTGGAGCGGCTGCCCAACTACCTGCGCGGCGCGGCGCTCCGTCTGCGGGCCCAGAGCGAGGACGTAGCGGTACAGGAAGTGCTGAACGCCTATTACAATTACCTGGTCTCGCCCAAGGCCCGCACTCCCATCCCGGAGCCGTTGACCCCGTCAGCCGCCGACGTGATGGTCGAGGCGGCGCGGCGTCTGGTCGAGCAGTACATTCACGGGGACGGACTGGCGCCGCTGTTCCTCGCCAAGAATGCGCCGGCGCCAGTGTTCGCCTCGTCGCGCGGCTTCGATCTGGTGGTAAGCCGAGGAATATCCCCACCGGCGTTGAGCCACTACCTGAACGACACGGGCAGGATGCTGACTGCCGGAATTGACGCCGTTTCCGGCGCGTGAATATAATGGGGCGTCCCATATGGCAACCTGTCATCGGCCGTTGGAACCGGAAGGAGTCTGAATGACCACCCACGAAGTCGTACTGCACCCCGCATCCGTGATTGAGGAACTGAAGAAGAAGAACATTAGCCACGTGGTCTGGCTGCCCGACAGCGAGACCAACTTCATGTACCAGTTGCTCACCAACGAGCCTACTCTCGACCTCGTGCCGGTCTGCCGCGAGGGGGAAACGATGGCCATCGCGGCCGGGCTGTGGGTCGGCGGCAAGCGGCCGGTCGTCTTGATCCAGAACACCGGCATTTTCGAGTCCGGCGACTCCATCCGGGGGCTGGGCCTCGACATCAACATGCCGCTGGTGATGCTGGTCGGCTACCGGGGCTGGACCCGCCACGGCATCACCGGCGACTCGGCGGCCCGCTTCATCGAACACATCCTCCACGCCTGGGGCATCAACTACTACCTGATCGAGGCGGACGAGGACGCCGACCGCATCAGCTACGCCATCGACGAGGCCGAGCGCACCAACAGGCCGGTGGCCGTCCTGGTCGGCACTGAGTTCGGCTCCTAATCCTCCGAATAAGGACTGCAAACGATGATCAACAACGACGACGCCGTAAAGCTCCTGGACAGCAAGCGAGGTGAGGCGGTCATCATCGCCACGATGAACGCCAACAACGTCCACTTCGGCCTGCCCACTGTCACCACCAAGGAACAGTTGGACTTCCCCGTATCCGGCGCGATGGGCAAAGCCTCGTCGGTCGGCCTTGGGCTGGCCTTGGCCCAACCGGACCGTAAAGTGATGGTGTTGGACGGCGACGGCAGCCTGCTGATGAACCTGGGGACGATGGTCACGGTGGCCGACAAAGGGCCGGAAAACCTTTGCCACATCCTCTTCGACAACGGCGTCTACGCCGTGACCGGCGGTCAGCCGGTGCCCGGCTCCGGCAAGGCCGATTGGGAAGGGTTGGGCAAGGCCGCCGGATACGCGGCGACTTTCTCCTTCGACAACCTCGAAGACCTGACCAACGGCATCGACGAGGTCATGGCCGCCTCCGGGCCGGTCTTTGTACACCTGACCATCAAGCCGGAGATCGAAAACACGCCGGTCCAGTTCCGGCAGCGGGCCAACCGGAACATCCACACGGCCATCCGGGAACTTCCCGAGGCCCTCGGCATCGGATAGCCGTCTGCTAAAGGGACTTGGCAAGGGACTGTTAACCCGGCTGCTGGGCTACGCGGCGTTCCTCGCGGGGTTCTGGCTGCTCTTCCAGGCGTTCGAGCGCTCCAACCCCGCGCTCGGGGTCGCGGGCGGCGTCACGGTCCTGGTGGCTATGTACCTCATGGTAGGCTTCCGGCGCAACAACTTCACATGACGTCTTCTTACGCCATCCCTTCCATAGAAGCCGCGGAAGCCGCGCGGGCGGTCAGCTACCACCGCAACGGTGCGCTGGTGGTCTCCACGTCGGCGGCGTTGCGGGAATGGGGCCAGGTCTCGGAGCGGCGGGACCTGGATCTGGACTTGATGGACTGCATGGACCGGGCCCCCGCCGTCGGGCTCGGCCTTGCCTTGGCCCAACCGGCGGAGAAAGTTCTCGTGTTGGACTGCGACGCTACTCTGCGCACCAACCTCGGGGGGCTGGCCACCATCGGCGAGTCCCAGCCGGGAAACCTGGTGCATTTCGTCTTCGACGACGTATCCCGCGCCTCCACCGGCGGCCTGCCCATCAAGGAGTTGGACCATCTGGACCTGATACAAATGGCCCAAAGCTCCGGCTACGGCAAGACCTACCGGTTCGACCGGCTGGAAGACTTGCTGATCGGGCTGGAGGAGGTGATGCGGGATGACGGGCCGGTGTTCGTCCTGGTGAGCGTCTACCGGGAAGGGGCAGCGCCGGAATTCCCGGAGCGGTCGATGGCCGAGGGCTGGGCGGAGCTGCGGCAACAACTGGCGAGGCGCGGTTCCGAGAGCGATCCGGGCCTACCCGGGATGCGTTAGTCCAGAGCGGGCTGAACCACTATCTGCCGGGCCACGTTGTAGCCCATCGAGACCTGCCCCTTCTGCGTCGTCAGTTCCATGACCCCCAGGAAAGGCGTGGCGTCGGCTACCGAGATCGACTGCCCCGGTACGATCAGGGCGTCGGCCAGGAACTCCAACAATTGGGAGTCTTCCTCGGGAATCCGGTCCACGACATACGATGCCCCGGTGACGGCGTTGTCAAGGGTCCGTGAGTTGAGGGGCACCTTGGGTTCCCCGGTGCCGGGGATCGGCCGGCCGAAGGGGGAACGCCGCGGGTAATTCAGCCGCTCCACCAGCTTTTCCAGAAACTGCTGCGAGATGGCGTGCTCCAAGCGGTGGGCCTCGTCGTGGGCCTGATGCAGCTCCATCCCCAGCAGTTCCACCACCAGCCACTCGGCCAGCCGGTGCCGCCGGGCGATGTCCTCACCGCCCTCCATTCCCTGCTTCGTCAGCCGGATACGCTTGTCGGCGCCAATATCCACTAGTTGCTGCCGTTGCATCCGGCGGACCATCCCGGCCACCGACGGCACCGAGGTGCCTAACCCCTCGGCCGGCGGAAGCCGTCGCAGGGCGTCGGTCAATTGGGTGATCGTAGGGACTAAGTCGTCCTCCCACAAACGGTACAAACAAAGCAGGTAGTTCTCGGCGCCGGCCGACAGCCGGTCGGGTTGCGCCTCGGCCGCCGACCCGTCCTCCGATTCCTTCGCCGCCCTAGACCTGGGTCTTGGCATCGCTCACTCGTTCCATTCTTCGCATTGCGTCGCGCCTTCACGGCGGAACATCACAACTATACGGTAACGAGTATATCAAAGAAACGGCCTGGGGCTGTACGAAGGGACGAGAACCGGGGGCAAGGCCTAGCGGGAGTGGGTATGCCCGCCGGGAGCGTGGCCGTTGGAAGAAGCGGACAGCAGCCGTCCGTTGACGAAGGCGCGGGCGTGGTGGCCTTTCCGGAGCCGCACCGACACCGCAGCGCCGATGGGGTAGTCGGCGGTATGAGACAGCAGGCAGCGAACGGCAACGCCCGACGGTAAGCGCACGCGGTACAGGTAGAAGGCCCCCCGGAACTCGCGGTCGACGACTAGCGCCTCGCCATCGTCGTCGGCCAAGCACTCGATGCAGTCGGGGCGCACCATCAACTCCAATTCGTCCCTGGCGTCGGCGGGGGAAGCGTCGGGCCAAGCCAACTCCCCGATTTCTGTACCCGGCCGCCCCGCGTACCAATAGACGGGAAGAAACTCGACCATACCGACGAACTGGGCCACGAACTTCGTTTCGGGGGAGTGGAAGATTCCCTCGGGGGTTGCGGTCTGTTCGATCTTGCCCTGGTTCATTACCGCAACCACGTCCCCGACGAATAGCGCCTCTTCCTGGTCGTGGGTCACGAAGATGGCGGTGGCGTTGCTGGCCCGCAGGATGGTCACCACGTCGCGCCGCACCTGCTCGCGCAGCTTCGGATCAAGGTTGGAGAAGGGTTCGTCCAGCAACAGGATTTCGGGGCGGGGCGCAAGAGCACGGCCCAGCGCGACCCGTTGCTGTTGCCCACCGGAGAGTTCGTGGGGCATCCGGTGGCGCAACTCCGACAGCCCGACCAACTCCAGCACTTCGTCGATGCGCTGCCTGCGGCCAGCACCCTTGCGGAGGCCGTAGCCGATGTTCTGCTCCACAGAGAGGTGGGGGAAAAGCGCCCCTTCCTGGAACACCATGCCCACCCGCCGCTGCTCCGGGGGTACGGCTGCACCGCGAACGCTCACCGCGCGACCGCCGATGGCGATGGTCCCTTCGTCGGGGTGCTCGAACCCAGCGATAAGGCGAAGAGCGGTGGTCTTGCCGCACCCGCTCGGCCCCAACAGCGCGAGTATTTGCCCACGTTCAATGGCCAAGTCCAGCCCGGCCACTGCTTCGACGCCGCCGAAGCGCTTGTTTACGCCGCGGCACTCCAAGGCTATGACTTGGGCGGCATCCGTGCCGGTTCCGGCGGCGAGGCCGCCTAGTTCAGGTATGGTAGTCGCTACTGCCATCTGACCAACGCCAACGCAGTTTCATGTCCGTTCGTCTACCGTTTAACCTGGCAATGCCCAATGTTACTGTTCGCGGCAACCCAAGCGAACGCGGACTAGTGTAGACGCTTGACTTTCCCATGTCAATATGTGTATCCACGTCTTACGAAGTCAAAGGACTTGGGCCTTGACAGTCCCTGTCGCAGTCTGTATCAT
The DNA here is from genome assembly GCA_965197575.1 of Dehalococcoidia bacterium. Classification (GTDB taxonomy): domain Bacteria; phylum Chloroflexota; class Dehalococcoidia; order Lucifugimonadales; family UBA3495; genus VXOI01. Next base: position 783,272 of record OZ240214.1, on the reverse strand, counting down.
GCCATGAAATTTGCGAAGTGCATAGTAATTCATATGGTTAATAGAGACATGATACCCTTGAATATGTCTATACTATCAGCAGCGAAACGCATTGGTTCCGGGTCAGTGCTTGCGTTCTTGACCGTGCTTGTAGCCGCGGCAACCGGGCTTGTCGCCTGCGGCGGTGGCGAAGGAGGACCCCTTACAGTGTATTCCGGGCGGTCGGAATCGCTGGTCGGGCCTTTGGTCCAGCAGTTCCGGGACGACACCGGACTGGAAGTGAACGTGAAGTACGCCGGCACCCCCGAGTTGGCGGCGACGCTGCTGGAGGAAGGCAAGAACAGCCCGGCCGACGTATTTTTCGCCCAAGACCCCGGCGGGCTTTCCGCAGTGGAGGGCTTGCTGGAGAAGCTGCCCGAGTCCACCGTTGCCCTCGTCCCCGAATGGGCCAGTTCGCCCAACGGAAAGTGGGTCGGGGTTTCGGGCCGGGCGCGGACGGTCGTGTACAATACGGCGCGTTTGACGCCCGCAGACCTTCCCGACGACCTGACCGGCTTTACCGGCCCGGAGTGGAAGGGCCGCATCGGCTGGGCCCCGTCCAATGCTTCCTTCCAGACCATGATCACCGCCATGCGCGCCGTTTGGGGGGAGGACCGGACGCTGCAATGGTTGAAGGACATACAGGCCAACGAACCAAAGGTGTACCCCAAGAACACGCCCATCGTGGCCGCCGCCGGGGCCGGGGAAATCGACGTCGGATTCGTCAACCACTACTATCTGCACCGCTTCCTGGCTGAAGAGGGCGAGTCGTTCCCGGCCAGAAACTACCATCCTCGCGCCGGGGGGCCCGGCGCAATAGTCATGGTGGCCGGGGCGGGAATCCTCGCCTCCAGCGACAACCGGGAAAATGCGCAGCGGTTTATTCAATACTTGCTATCCGCCGACGCCCAGGCTTATTTCGTGAACAACACCTACGAGTACCCGCTGACCGCCGGAACATCCGCCGGTCAATCCGTAGTGCCCCTGGCCGAGATTAACAATCCCGATTTCTCTTCCGCCGATCTTTCGGACCTCGCCGGGTCGCAACAGCTCATCAGGAAGGCTGGCCTGATTCCATGAAGAGCCGGATTCCCGCCCCCGGCCGCCGCTGGCTCACCGGGGGCGGCAAAGCTCTCCCTCCCTTCCCGGTGCTGGCCCCCGCTCTTGTGGTGGGGGCCGCGCTTCTGCTTCCGCCGGGCTACCTGGTAGTGCGGGCGCTGGACGGCGGCGGCGAGAGTCTCTGGGACCTGCTGTTCCGCCAACGGGTGGCCGCGATCCTGGGCCGGACTCTGCTCTTGGTGGTAACGGTGACGCTGGCCTCCGCAGTGGTGGCGCTGCCCTTGACTTGGCTCACCGTGCGCACCGACCTGCCGTTCCGCCGGGTCTGGGCCGTCTTGACTGCGCTGCCTCTGGTCATTCCCAGCTACGTGGCCGGGTTCGTCGTGGTCGTGGTGCTGGGGCCACGGGGGATGTTGCAACAGGCGCTGGAAGGGCCGTTCGGAATCGAGCGGCTGCCGGACATCTACGGTCTGGCCGGGGCAATGCTCACCCTCACCTTCCTCAGCTACCCCTACCTGCTGCTGACCGTGCGGGCGGCCCTGCTGCGCTTGGACCCTGCTTTGGAGGAGTCGGCCCGCGGGCTGGGGCAAGGGCCGTGGCAGACCTTCTTCCGGGTCGTCGCGCCCCTGATGCGGCCGGCCATAGCGTCCGGCTCGCTCTTGGTGGGGCTATACACCCTGAGCGACTTCGGTGCGGTGTCGCTGCTCCGCTACGAGACATTCACTTGGGCGATCTTCACTCAGTACGAGTCGGCCTTGGACCGCACGCTGGGCGCGGGCCTGTCCTTGGTGCTGATCGCGCTGGCGCTGGGCTGGGTGGGGCTGGAGCTTTTGACGCGCGGGCGGGGCCGCTACTACAGCAGCTCGTCCCAAGCCACGAGGCCCGCGGAAACGGTGCGGCTGGGCCGGTGGCGGTGGCCGGCGCTGGGCCTGTGCGGCGCGGTGACAGCGGTCTCGTTGGGGCTGCCCATATCCGTCCTTTGCTATTGGGTGGTACGGGGCGTCTCCGCCGGCGAACCCTTGGCGTTGGTCTGGGACGCGGCCTGGAACTCGGTCTACGTTTCGGCCCTCGCCGCCCTGGCCGCAGTGGTGGCCGCTCTTCCCGTAGCCGTCTTGGCGGTGCGCCACCCAGGACTGCTGAGCGGGGCCTTGGAGCGGCTCGGCTACGTGGGGTTCGCCCTGCCGGGCATCACCGTGGCGTTGGCGTTGGTGTTTTTCGGGGCGAACTTCGCCCTGCCTTTGTACCAGACCATCGGAATGTTGCTCTTAGCCTACGTCGTGCTGTACCTCTCGCCAGCCTTGGGTGCGGTGCGGACCTCCCTGCTCCAGATAACCCCGCGATTCGAGGAAGCCGCGCGGAGCCTGGGCCGCGCTCCCTTGGCCGCGTTTACCTCGGTGACGCTGCCCGTGGCCCGCCCCGGCATCGTGGCGGGCGCGTCGCTGGTGTTCCTGCTGGTGATGAAAGAACTGCCGGCCACCCTCATCCTCAGTCCCGTCGGGTTCACCACCCTGGCGACCTCCATCTGGTCGGCGGCCTCGGAAGCTTTCTTCGCCCGGGCCGCCATGCCCGCCCTGCTGCTGGTGCTGTTTTCCGCAGGCCCCCTCGCTTTCCTCATGCTCAGGGAACGCCGGTAGGCTATAATCTAGCGAGTCTTGAATCTACCGGGGACAGGAGGGCGAGTTGACCCAGAACGGTGGACGGCTGACGGTGGTCCTGCCCGGCAAGCTGATCGACGGCGTTAATGCCGCAGCCCGCGAAGGCATGGCGGTGGCGTTCCAGGACGGCGCCGTCTCGTGGGTTGCGCCGCGAGGGGAACTGGAAGACCGGCTCGGCGATGCCGCCCACGAGGTGCTGGAATACCCCGGCGCAACGTTGCTGCCGGGCTTGTTCGACTGTCACACCCACACCAACATGCCCGGCGACGGCCGGACCGGCGAGGAGGGGGACCGGGACTCCGACGAGATACGCCTGCTCCGCTCCGCCCGGAACGTGGGCAACGCCTTGGCCACCGGCGTCACCTCTCTCTGCGATTGCGGCTCATGGAACCGTACCGGCTTTGCCCTGAAGGACGGCTTGGCCCAGAACGTGGTCGAGGGCCCGACGGTGCTGGTCTCCGGCCCGCCGCTGACCGTGACCGGCGGCCACCTCTGGTTCATGGGCGGGGAGGCCGACGGCGTGGACGCGGTCCGCAGCCAAGTGCGCAGCCTGGTCAAACAGGGCGCGGACTTCATCAAGATCGCCGCGTCCGGCGGCAGCACCCTGACCAGCGACCCCTACCGCCCGGCCTACTCGATGGAGGAGCTGCGGGCCATTGTCGACGAGGCGCACAACCGGGACAAGCCGGTGCTGGCCCATTGCCGGTCGACCAAGTCCATCAACTACGCCTTGGACGCCGGAGTCGACGCCATCCTGCACTGCTTCTTCTACGACGAAGACGGCAGCTACCGCTACGACGAGGCAACCGCTGACCGCTTGGCCGAGTCCGAAGTGTGGCTCAACCCCACGATGCACTTGGGCCGCGCCTCCCGGGCCGCGCTGCTCCGGGCAATGGAAGAGCGGCCGCTCACCCCCGCCGAGCAGGTCAGGCTCGACCGCTCCAACCGGATGGGCGGGATAGGGGTGGAGCAATTCCGTCGGCTGATCGAGGCCGGCGTGAAGCTGATCGGCGGCTCCGACTGCGGTTGGGGCAGCTACCCGTTCGGCGACTTCCAAGGCGAGGTGCTGGCGATGGCCGACGCCGGCTTGTCCCCGATGCAGGCCATCCTCGCCGGCACTCGGAACCCCGCCGCCGTCATGCGGCAGGGCGACCGAACCGGCGCAATCGAGCCCGGCAAAGACGCTGACCTGCTGGTGGTCGACGGCGACCCGCTCCAGGACCTTGAGGCGCTAAGGAGCGTGACGGCGGTATTCAAGGGCGGTCGCCGGATCCCATCGGCCCGGCCGGTCGTGCCGACCGGATAAGCTCCAGGATGCACCATTGGGAAGTCGGCGGCAGCATCCACATCGGCTGGCCGGACTACGACGTGCCGGAGCGGGCCTACTCCATCGTGGAATTCGACCAGTACGGCCCCGTGTTCCGCGGGCGGGTCTCCGACGGCAACAAGCAGGGAGGCTTTCTGGTCGTTTTCGGCTGCCCGGAAGTGGTCTTGGATATGCTGGCCGAGCAGGCCACACAAAAGCTGGGCTTCCAGGTGGTCGTGTCCGACCTTCGTTGCAGCATCGAGGGCTCGGTGCTTCGCAGCTTCGACTACGAATGGTACCCCACTCCGGAGTTCGCCGACCGGCCTGCGGCTTTGGCCAGAACCATCTTCGAGTCTCTGGAACAGATGCGCCAGTCCGGTTAGGCCGGCTCAACCAACAAACCCAACTCAAGAGACAAGGAACGCAATCTGACATGTCCCTCATACGACTTTCCATATCCATCGTGGTCCTGGTCGCGGCGTTCGCGGCGCTGGCTGGCTGCGGGGGTTCAGCGACGCCGGAACCGGCCGCCAGCCCCGCGGCCCCTGAGCCGACCGCCGCACCGACACAAATTCCGCCGACCGGCCAGCCTGACGCGACGCAACCGGAGCCCGGCCCGACGGCCATCCCCACGACGCCTCCGGCAACGGAGCCCCCAACCGCGGCGGCCCCGTCTGCCGGGCGGCAGACCGGCGAGGTCGAAGGCATCTCCTTCGTCGTGGGTGAAGGCTCGACGGCGACCTTCACCGTGGAGGAGCAATTGTCCAGGCTCCCGTTGCCCAACGACGCCGTGGTCCAGACCGAATCCCTCACCGGGAACGTCCACCTGGACGGTCGGGACTCAGTCGTGGAGATCCACCTTCAGGACCTGCACAGCGACAGCAACTTCCGCGACCAGTACATCCGCTCGCGTATGTTTGGCGACCACCCGACCGGGGTGTTTACGGTCAAGGGACTGGACCAACTGCCCGACGGGTTTGCCGACGGCGAGTCCGTAACTGAGCAAATCGAAGGCGAGTTGCTCATACGCGGCATCACCGCCCCGCTTACCTTCGAGGTCGAGGCCCGGGACGACGGCGACGTCATATACATCCTGGGCCGCACCACCTTCACTTGGGACGGCCTGCAAATCCCCAAGCCGACTGCCCGGTCGGTGGTCAGCCTGAACGACGAAGTGGCGGTGGAGGTGCTGCTAGCGGTAAGACCCGGCTAGCTGTATGATTATGTCCGGTGAATTTGCCCCGCCCCTCTATGCGGGCGGCTAATTGGAGGAGACGAATGAAAAGAGTGACCATGAGCGAAGTGCCCAGGACCCAGGCGGAGATGACCGGCGGTCTGATGACCGGCACCCAAGTCTGGCGTCAGGCCATCCTCGACCCGACCGACAGCAACAACTTCAATTTCGCCATCGTGGCCTTCGATGCGGGCTCCCGCAACAAGTTCCACATACACTCCGGCGACCAGATCCTGGTCATTACCGAAGGCACCGGCAAGGTCGCGACCGACGACGAGACCCTGGTAGTGAATGAGGGCGATGTGGTGATCATTCCGGCCGGTGAGAACCACTGGCACGGCGCGCCCGACGACACCGCGATGGCCCACATCACCATCACCGTCAAGGGCAGCCAGACCGAGCAGACGGAAGCCTAAGCACGGTCATCGCGCCAGCCCTTTCCGACGGGAGAGGGAACAAAATTGCAAACGCCGGGGCGATTCGCGCGAATCGCCCCGGCGTTTTTCCGTCGGAAACAGGACGGGGACGGAAACCTCTAGTCCAGCTCCGCAGGGTTTGGCTGGGGGCCGGGGACTGCCGGGACGGTCTTACGGCGCCCTGTTGGCAGCCCGCCCCGGGCGCTGGTATACACCATCACCACCGCGAACAGCATTCCTTCGATGATAACAATGCTGGCCCCGGATGATGCGTCCACGAAGTAGCTGAGGTACACGCCCAAGAACCCGCAAGCCCCGCCGAATCCGGCGGAAAGCAACAACATCGTGCGGAAGCTGTTGGTGAGCATCCGGGCTGAGACCGGCGGTATTACCGTGGCCCCGGCGATCAGCAGCACCCCAAGCACCTGGAGCGATACCACAATGGTAGCGGCCAGCACCAGAGAAAAGAACGTCTCCACCCATCCGGTCGGGATGCCGTAGAACTGGGCCACGTCTCCATCGAAAGTGGTGAACAGGAAGAGCTTGTAGGCAATGAACAACACCACTGCCACAGCCACGGTGACCGCCGCCAGCGCGAAGAGTTCTCCCATCTCCACGCCGAGAATATTTCCGAATAGGGCAGCCTCGAAGTCCCTGGTAAAGCTCTTGTAGCGGCTGATGATCACGATGCCCACGGCGAAGCTGACCGTGGTGATTACTCCGATGGCCGCGTCGTAGGCAATCTTTCGTTTCTTGGTGGTGAGGGTGATTAGCTGGGCGCACAGGAAGCCCCAAACCGTAGCGCCGATCAGGAAATTGATCGACATTATGAAGCTCACCACGGCCCCGCCCAGAATGGCGTGGGACAGCCCGTGGCCGATATAGGCCATCCGCTTCAGCACGATGTAAACGCCGACCGCCCCGCAAAGTCCGCCAGCCAGCACCGCGGCCGCCATGCCGCGAATGAAGAACGGGAACTCGAATGGTTCAAGCATAGCGGGCCCGGTGTTCGTGTTCATGCTCGTGTTCCGGCGTCTCGCTTTCGCTTCGCCCGTTCCCGTTACGCCCATACGAATGCGGGCTTTCCGCAACGATGGTCATGCCCTCGTAATGGATGACCGGCATCTCCGCCCCGTAGGTCAAGCGCAGCATTTCCGAGGTAATCACGCGGGAGGGCGGCCCCTCGGCCAGCACCCGGCCCGCCATGCAAACGACCCAAGGCAGATGCACCGCCACGGCGTTTATTTCGTGGGTGGTGGTGACGATGGTCACTCCTTGATGGTTGAGGTCGTGCAACAGATGCATCACGTCGTCCCGCGTCTTGATGTCGACGCCGGACGTCGGCTCGTCCAGCAACAACAGGGACGGGCTGCTGACCAGCGCCCGCGCCAGGAACGCCCGTTGCTGCTGGCCGCCGGACAACTCCCGGATGTGGCGGCCAGCCAGCGGCAGGATGCCCAAGCGGTCCATCATGCCGTCGGCCAGGTCCTTCTCTTCCTTTCGGAACCACGGGAACAGCCTGTTCTCCATGGTGCGGCCCATCATAACGACCTCCCGCACCGTCACCGGGAAGTTCCAGTCGATGGTCTCCAACTGGGGCACGTACCCGATGCGGGGCCGCTTTCGGGCGGTCGAGACGCCCTCCACCAGCACCTCGCCTTCGAAGATGTCCACCGCGCCAAGTATGGAGCGCAGCAGGGTCGTCTTGCCGGAGCCGCTGGGGCCCAAGAGCCCGACGAAGTCTCCGGGCATGATTCGCAGGTTGATCCCGGTCAGCACCTGCTGTTTTTCGTACCCGGCGCTGAGGTCGCGGACTTCGACCAGCGGCTCGCCGTGTACCGGTTCGTGGGGCAAAGGATGTAGCAACGGATTCCCTCAGAAATAACGGCGTTTCCGGCGCCGTTAGTGATGATGATGTTGGCGGCCTGAGCCGGGTATCCAGTCCTCCGTAGCGTGGGCCGGATGACTTTCGTGGCCGTGATGCTCCCGGTGATCATCGTGGGTATCGCCGTGGCGGTCACCGTGCCCATCACCGTTTACTGCGCCAACCAATTGGGTGGCCACCAGTTGCGAATAGAGGCCGTGACGGTCCAGCAGCTCGTGGTGGCTGCCCTGCTCCACCGCGTGCCCGTGGTCGAGCACCACGATGCGGTCGGCGTCCCGGACCGTGGACAGCCGGTGCGCGATTACCAGGGTAGTGCGCCCGTGCATCAGCCGCTCCAGAGCGTCCCGCACCTGCCGCTCGTTCACCGCGTCCAGATGAGAAGTCGCCTCGTCCAGAACCAGCACCGGCGCGTTCTTCAGCAAGGCCCGCGCGATGGCCAGACGCTGCCGCTGACCGCCGGAAAGCTGCATCCCGCGCTCCCCGACCATGGTGTCGTAGCCGTCGGGGAACGCCGCGATGAATTCGTGGGCGTTGGCCTGCCGGGCCGCTTCTTCCATCTCGTGGGCCGACGCCTCGGGACGTCCCAAGAGTATGTTGTCCTTGATGCTCGCGTTGAACAGGTAGGTATCCTGGGATACCAGGGCAATCTGCCGCCGCAAGTCCTCCAGCTCGAACTCCCGGATGTCGTGACCGCCGAGTCTGACGGCCCCGGCTGCGGGGTCCCAAAAACGCATCATCAGGTTGGCGCAGGTGGTCTTGCCCGCGCCCGAGCGTCCCACAAGCGCGACGGTGTACCCCGGTTCGACGGTGAAGCTGACAGCGTCCAACGCCTGCGGCTCGCCCGGCCCATAAGAGAATCCCACATCTTCGAAAGTTATGGAAGGGGCGGCCGCGGCGTGGGCGTGGGCATGGGCGCCGTCGCCGTCCGCATGGTGTTGGTGGACGCCGGGGCCGTCGGTCACCGGCACCGGTTCGTCATGCACCACGAACAGCCGGCGGGATGCGGCCAGGGTCTCCATGAGCTGCTTCATGGTGCGCGCGATGTCGGAGATGGGCGCGAAGGCGGCCACCGACAGGATCACGGCAAGTATCAGCTCCGGCCTGGAAATATTCCCTTGAGTCATCAGCCAGACGCCCATTGCGAGCACGGCCAAGCCTCCCAGGGCGGTCATGGACTCGATGAACCCTATCTGGAAAGCCCTCTCCTTGAGGAAACGAAGCTGGAAATGGGCGAACCGCCAGCTATTGTCCACCATTTCGGCGGTGCGCGCCGGGCCGCGTCCAAACGCCGAGATCTCTCGCATCCCTTGAATGCTGTCAACCATGTGGGCGTGAACGTCCCCTAGCTGGCTTCGCAGTTCCTCTCCCAAGTGTTCGGAGCGTTTTTGGGCGAAGAACGGGCTGACCGCCACCGCCGCCAGGAAGGGCGCCAGCACCAGGGCGGTGGGCCAAGCGATGACCGCCAGCGTCGCCAGCACGGCCACGGGCGCCAGTATCGCCACGAATGCCGGGGTGATCGTGTGGGCGAAGAAGAACTCCACCGTCTCCACGTCGCCGCCGACGATGCTCACCAGATCACCGGAGCGGCGGCGCACCATGTAGGCGGGGGCCAGCGGGTCGAGTTTCCGGTAGATGTCCACCCGCATTTCGGCCAGCAGCCGGTAGGCCAGGTCGTGGGCCGCCCAAGACTCGGTCCAGACGAAGAAGGCCGCCAGTGGCGTGAATACCGCCAGCAGAATCAGCAGCAGCGTGAGGTCGCCGCCGGTGATCACCGCCCCGACGAGCAGGGCGCTGACGACGCCGACGCCGATCACCGAGCCATGGTGCGCCAGTCCCAACAGAAACGTAAAGACCAATTCCAGCCACCACGGCTTCACCAGCCCCAAGAGCCGTCCCCAGACGCCCAGTATCCCCAACGGGCGGGGATGCCCCTCGGCGTGATGGTCATGGCCGTGATGCGCGGCCCCCGGTGCCCGTTCGTGATGATGGCCGTGGCCCTCGCCGTGGTGGCCTGGTTGAGGCATGAACGCTTCCACCGCCACGGCTGGCGCTCGATGTTCGTGCCCGTGGCCCTCGCCGTGGTGGCCGGGCTGAGGCATGAACGCTTCCACCGCCACGGCTGGCGCTCGATGTTCGTGCCCGTGGCCTTCGCCGTGGTGGCCGGGCTGAGGCATGAACGCTTCCACCGCCACGGCTGGCGCACGGTGTTCGTGGCCGTGGTGCGCGGCTTGGACGGCGCCGGATGCGGCAGCGTGTCCTTCCGGCTGCTCCTGTTGCTGGGCCATCAGCTCCGCGTAGACGCCGCCCGCGGCCACCAACTCGTGATGGCGGCCCGACTCCACCAAGCGGCCCTCGGTCAGCACCAGAATCCGGTCGGCGTTCACCACGCTCGACAGGCGATGGGCGATTATCAAGGTGGTGCGGCCCGCCATCAAGCGGTCCAGCCCTTCCTGGATCACCGCCTCGTTTTCGGCATCGACGCTGGACAGCGCCTCGTCCAGCACCAGGATGGGCGCGTCCTTCAAGAGCGCGCGGGCGATGGCGATGCGCTGCTTCTGCCCGCCCGATAGCCGCACCGCCCGCTCGCCGACCACCGTTTCGTAGCCGTGGTTCAGGTTGGTGATGAACTCGTGGGCGTTGGCCGCCCGCGCCGCCTCCTCCAGCTCGTCTTGAGTGGCGTTGGGGTTGCCGAAGCGCAGGTTCTCGGCCACGGTGCCGTGGAACAGGTAGGTGTCCTGGGTGACGACCGACACCTGCTCCCGTAGCTGCGCCAGCGGTATCTCCCGCACGTCACGGCCCCCCAGCATCACTTGGCCCTGTTGCGGGTCGAAGAAGCGGAGCAGCAGCCACACCAGCGTCGACTTGCCCGCCCCGCTGGGACCGACGACCCCCAGGGTCTCGCCCTCGCTCAGGGTAAAGGACACGTCATGCAACGCAGGGCGCCGGCCGCCGCTGTAGGCGTGGCTCACGTTCCGGAAGGTGACCTCCGGCTTGAGGGATTGGGGGGCCCGGCCGTTTTGCGAGGCCGGGCCGGGATCGCTTACCGCCACCGGCGAGTCCATGATGGCGAATATCCCTTCGGCGGAAGACATAGCGATCATGCCTTCGTGGTACAACTGCACCAACTCCCGGAGGGGCCGGAATATCTCGACGCCCAGCATCAACACTATGAGCAAGGGCCGCAGTTCCAGGTCGCCGTGGCTCACCCTGATCGCGCCCCAGGCCAGCGCCACCGCCGCGCCCCCGGTGATACCTAGAATGGTCAATGCGCCGGTGGCGCTGTTAGCGGCCAGCACGCCCATCGTGGTCCGGAAAAGGTCGTGCGCCCGGCTGGCCAGGACGTCGCCCCGGGCGCGGCTCTGGCCAAAGGCTTTCAAGGTCGCCAGCCCCTGCACCGCGTCCAGGAAATCGGCCCCCAATGCGCCGTAGGCATCCCGGCGGGCCGTGCTGCGGTCGCGGGTCCAGCGGTGGAACAGGTTGGGAATGACCAGCGTCAGCAGCGCGAACACCAGGAACACGATGCCGGTGCGAAGGTCGATCAGGGCCATAAAGACGAAGATGGCCAGCGGCGCCAGCGCGGCCACGATCATCTGGGGCAGGTAGCGCCCGAAGAACGCTTCCAGCCGCTCGACCCCTTCGGCCAGCGACATCAAGGCGTCGCCGGTCCGCGTTTGGTCGAAGTGGCCCGGCCCCAAGGCCAGGGAGTGCTGGTACAGCCGCTCCCGGAGTCTCACCTTGACCACGCTGGCCGTGTGGTGGCTCATAACTTCCTGAAGGTATTGCAGGACGGCACGGGCCACGATCAAGGCGGCCATGATGACCAGCGGCCAGGTCAGGGTCGAGAACGACGCCCCACCGTGAACCACGTCGGCAATGATCACGGCGGCGACGGCCAACCGAGCGACCCCGGCCGCGGCAGCCAGCATCCCGACAATGGCCGCGAAGATGATTCGCCACCTTACGTCCTGGGCAAGAGATAGAAGGCGTGGGTGCAGATACATTGCTCTAGTCCCGCCTATTGAGGATAGACTGCCCCGCTTTCACCCTGGAAGACCTGGCTGGTGTCGAAACCGTCGAGGGCGGAAGCGTCGCCGCCCAAGGCCGGAATCATTATTCTCAGGTTGGACACGGACAGACCCAGGTAACTGTGCAGCGGGTCCCCCGGATCCCCCGGAAGATCGTCGTCGCTGAGTTCGTCGATGTAGACCGCGCCCGACTCCTTGGCGATGGTTTCCAGCACGTCGCTGGCAAATACCTTCGAGCCGAAAACTGCGGTGAGATTCTCGGTTTGAATCTGCCGGATCAGCCGCGCAACCTCGCGGGCGGACGGCTCGGAAAAGTCGGACGGCTGGACCGCGCCGATGACAGTCATGCCATAGCGGGCGGCGAAGTAGGCCCAAGAGTCGTGGTAAGTGAGCAGTTTGCGGTTGTCGGGCGGCACGCTGGCGACCAGCGTCTCGATGGCGTCGTCCAATTGTTGGACCCGGGCCTCGAAGGCGGCGTAGTTGGCGCTGAAGTAGTCGGCGTTCTCCGGGTCGCGGGCCGAAAGGTTGTCACGCACCACTGCGGCGTAGCGCAGGGCCAGCATGGGGTCGGGCCAGAGGTGCGGATTGGGGTGGCCGTCCGCTTCCGGGAAAGAGAAGTCGAAAACCCAATCTTCCCGGCTTAGCACCTGTTCCCCGAGGCTGACGATGTCCGCGCCGGGTTTCCGGTTGGCCCGGGCCATTTCCAGCGTCGGCTCCTCCAGGAACAGGCCGTTCAGAAAGACCAGGTCGGCGTCCGCGAGAATGGCGGCAAGCGACGGGGCCGGCTCGAAGGTATGAGAATTCACGCCTTCCGGCACCGCCCCTCGCAGATTGATCCGGGAGCCGCCGATATTTTCTACGATACTGGTTATGGGGGACACGGTCGATACCACATTAAGAACGTTGTTAATAGCCGGGGCCGGGGCGCCCCCCGGCGGGACGGTTGCCGATGGTCCCGTGCCGCCTCCGCAGGCGACGACGGCCAGCAGACCCGCGAATGCCGCCAAGACAACTAAGGCCATGAGCGGTTTAGAGTCGCGCTCCATTCGCGGCGGATGAGGCCGGTGTTCCCCCGCTTCCGGTCAGGCGGAGCATTTCGAGCATTGGCCTTCGATGGTCAGATTTTCGAGGTCCGGCGTGAACCCGAACTCCCGCTCCAACCGCTGGCTGAACTCGGCCAAGTAGTCGGGGCTGAGGGTTTGCACCGTGTAGCAGGCGGAGCAGACCATATGGTGATGCCGGTTGTGCTGGTCGGTCAACTCGAAGTGCAGCTTGTTGCCGATCACCACTTCGGTAACCACGCCGACCCGCTTCAGCAGTTGCAGGATGCGGTAGACGGTGGCCAGATCGACGTATGGGTGCTGGGTCTTGGCCAAGTTCCAGACCTCTTCCGCACCGACGTGACCGGACCGGCCAGCGACGATGTCCAGCACCGAAAGACGCTGGGGCGTCATTCGATAGCCTTGCGCCCGAAGCCGGTCTACTGCGGATAGGTGGCCCGACATGCTCCAACTGACACGGCTGGTTATTGCAAGCGTTTGCCAATGCAGATTGTAGCACCACGGCTGGCCGTGTCAATGTTGCCGACAGGCAGATTGCCGACGGGGCACGCCGAAGATGGCTAGTGGGCGATGCGGATGATGCCGTACATGTGGCGGTAGAGCTTGGCGGCCTCCTTCACCAGCCGCCAGACGCCGGCCCCGCTGTCGGGCCTCACGTGCTCGAAGGCGAGGACCTCGGTGTAGCGAATGTCACCCCGATCCTCGAAGGCGTCGGACAACCGGCGGGACTCGGTGGAAGGGACCAGACGGTCGTTCCGGTCATGGAGCAGCAACAGGCGAGCCTGCAACCCCTCGACGTGGTTCGCGGGTGATATGGCTGCCAAGTCGCTGCGGAACGCGGTCGGCAGGGAGTCGAACAGGCTTTCCGCTTCCTCCGGCGTCGTGCCCTCCAACAGCGCCCGCACGACCATGCCATTGGCGGAAAGCCCTGCGGTCTCAGCGGGAGAGACCGGCTGGTTATTTACGTAAGCGCGGGTCAGCAATGCGGCCTCCGCGTCGTCCTCCAGCGTCTCAATCAACTCGTTGGCAAATACGCGCATCGTGAGTTGGTCCGGTTCCCACGACGTGCGCTGCCCTTGGTACACGCTCGAACGCGAGGCAACCTGCAACATCAACTGCTCGGCGTCAAAGTAGGGGCCGAAGGCGTTGACGAAGCGCACTCGTTCGTTGATTCTGGGGTCGGCGGCGGCTACCAGCGCGAACGAGGCCCCAACGCAGAAACCGCCCATGCCCACCCTCTCCGGGTCTACGTAGTCACGGCCCGCCAGATACTCGAAGCCCCACACAAGGTTCTCCTGCTCTCTTGCGTCGATGTTATGGCGGAGGGTCATGGTCGGCGACCGGTGAAACATCGTCACGAACCCTGCCCGCGCCAGAGCATTGCCGAGGTTGATCACGTCCTCATCGTCGCGCCCGGCGGCGTTTGCGCCCAACGACAGCAGCACGGCCGCCCGGCTCTTTCCATCGGGTATGCGGTAAACGTCGGCCACGCCCTCGCCAGCGGCCTGACTGAACCGGACTTCCTCCCTGATCGGCTGCCCGGTGAACTGCGCCTGGGGCTTGTAGGGCAAGTCCAGCACTTGAAGCACGAACAAAGCGGTGTGGAAAGCGGTGCGGCCTTGGGGCGTAACCGCGAAGAAGAGCGTAAGAAGGGACGCGACCACCACGACGGCCACGAACAGACGCCGGGCCCATCTTTCCAGAAACCGCCTCAAGCCACTCCCCCGGCTAGACCTTTACAACCGAAATCATCAGCGCGCAGACTATCCGGGTGGCCGCCATGGCGACGAACACGATGGGCCAGGGGCTGCCCGCCATGTCCAGCACCACGCTGAACGCTATCGCTTGCGCCCCGGCGTAGGCGTAGCCGTGGGCGTCCAGCAGGCCGGAGGCAGTGCCCGACATCCGCCTGCCCGCAATGTCCACGGCCACGGTGGACATGGGCGACAGGCCCATCGCGATTCCGCCAACCAGCAGCAGGACCGCGCCGAGGGTGAGGTCGACCGGCGGCGCGAGGGCAATCCCCACCAAGACCACGGCGCTGACCAGGCAAGAGAAAATGACCATTGGCCGCCGCGCGGAGTTCAGGAATCTGTCGGAAATGATGCCCGATACCGGAGGCGCAATCAAGTACCCCAAGGGCAGCAACACGGTGAGGAATACGGTCGACTCGATGGACAGGCCGCCTTCCTCGAAATAATAGAGGGGCACCCAGGTGGTCAGCCCGTAGCGGACCACGTTTTCCAGGCCCTTGACGTGGCTGGCCAGCAGGAACCGCGAGTTGCCGAGCAGTTCCCAATAGGGCCCCAGCCCCTTCAGCCGCTCCGGGTCCACCGCCTCCGGGGCAGCCGAAACCTCGTCCTCCTCGATGTATTCGGGCAGCCCGGCTTCGGAGGGCCGGTCCTTGGCCAGGAAGTAAAGGAGAATTCCGACCGCCACGATGATCAGCGGAGGGTACCGGAATGCGGCCCGCCAGCCGAATTCGGCCCCGACAGTCCCGGAGACCCACCACATAAGCAGCATCGCCCCGCCGGAGAAGGTGCCGACGATGCCCATTGCCATACCCCGGTCGCGGCGGGGCCACCATTGGGAGATCATGCTGATGCCGGGCGCCCAACAGGCGGCGTTGACGAAGCCGGCGATACCCCAAGGGATGGCCATCGTGAGCGCCGAGGTGGCGAAGCTGGTCACCACATTGAAGACCGCGGTGAGCACCGCGCCGATCAGCACCCAGAGACGCAGACCGTACCGCTCGGCAAGGCGTCCGTGGACCAAATCCCCGAGGCCGAAACCCCACAGCAGCAGGGCGTTGACCAGCCCGATCTCCAGGTTGCTGAGGGCCAGGTCCTCTTTGACCAAGGGTGAGACGGGCCAGAAATTGAACCGCCCCAGGTAGACGAAGAGATAAAACCCGGCGAACGCCAAGAGCACCCGCCACTTTATGACGTGGAAGGCGTGGGGAAGCTCGGAATAGGGTACTGCCCTGGCGCTGCTCATTGTCGTGACGCCGCCTCCTGCTATCGGTACGGGCGGCGTTCCACCCCGGTGGGGAGGCCGACGAAACGCGGCGCGCCGTCTAGTTGACGGGAATGGCGGCCCTGGCGATTGCCAGCAATTCCTCGTTGGGGGCTTCGATGTCGATGGGGTCGCCGTGGGGCTGCGGCACGGGGAACCCGGTCTTGCAGTAAAGCTCAATCCGGTTCCCTTCCGGGTCGAAGAAATACATGCCGAAGGCGTTGCCGTGGCTCACGATGCGGTCGATCTGCACGTCCTCCGCCTTCAACCGCTGGTGGTACTCTTTCAGGTCGTCCAGGCCGGGGACGATGAACGAAATCTGCTGAATGACCTTGTCGCCGTCGTTGGTGACGCGGCCCTTCATCAGCACGAACTCGTGGTGCTCCCGGTCGGGGTGGGAACTCAGGAAGGTCATGCCGCGGCCGTCCAGGTCCTCGTCGGCGATTTCCAGGCCGATGACCCGCGTATAGAAGTCGCGCTGCTTCATTATGTCGTCCGCGTAAATGCCAACGTGGCCCAATGCTTCCACTCTAGCCATTGCTCTACTCCCTGCCGGGTGATGATTACCGGGGATTATACAACACGGCCTCGTCGGGCTTGCCTCCCACCCTACACTGCCGCCGCGGCCTTCCTGCGCTTGGGTTTGGGGGACGATTCGGCGAGGTTCAGGGCCAGTTGCGCCAGGGTGCGGACCGGGACGCCCGTCGCGCCCTTGACCAAGTGCCCGGCGGCCTTATCCGAGGTGGACGTGCCCGCGATATCCAGGTGTGCCCAAGCCGCGCCGTCGACGAACTCCCGCAACAGCAACGCGGCGCTGATCGACCCGGCCTGGCGGCCGCCGCTGTTCTTCATGTCGGCCACGTCGCTGCGGATCAGCTCCTTGTATTCGTCGAACATGGGGAGCTCCCAGAATTTCTCGCCCGTCTGTTCGCCCGCACCAATCACGCGGTTTATGAGGTCCGAGTTGTTGCCCATAACGCCAGTGCACGCCTTCCCCAAGGTCGTCACCATTGCCCCGGTCAGAGTGGCGACGTCCACCAGCCGCGTGATCCCCCGCTGCCGGGCGTAGCACAGCGCGTCGGCCAGCACCAAGCGTCCTTCCGCGTCAGTGTTGATGACCTCGATGGTCTTGCCGTTCATGGCCGTGACCACGTCGCCGGGGCGTTGGGCCCTGCCGCCGGGCATATTCTCGGTGGCGGCGACGATGCCGGTGACGTTTATCTTGGGCTTGAGCTTGCCGATGATCTGCATCGCCGCGATCACCGAAGCGCCCCCGGCCATGTCACCCTTCATCGACTCCATGCCCCCGGCCGGCTTGAGCGAGATTCCGCCGGTGTCGAAGGTGATGCCCTTGCCGATCAGGCCCAGATTATTGGATGGGTTTTCGGGGTCGCCGGGGTGATGCAGCACGATCAGCTTGGCCGGCTCTTCCGACCCTTGGGCCACCCCCATGAAGGCGCCCATGCCCATTTCCCGCATCTCCGGGTTGTCGAGAACGTGGAACTCCAGGCCCTGTTCGTCGGCCACCCGGCGGGCGGTATCGGCCATGTTGGTGGGGGTCATCACGTTGGCGGGTTCGTTGACCAGGTTGCGGGCCAACAGCGCGGCCTGCGCCATCGTCTCGCCGTCGGCTACTCCTGACTTGATGGCCTTGACACTCGCGGCGTCCCGTTCGGCGATGGTCAGTTCCGCGAATTCCGTGGCCTCGTCACCGTTGCCGGACTGGTAGCGTCCGAAACGGTAGAGGCCGAGGGTCGCGCCTTCAGCGATAGCGCGGCCCGACTCTTCGGGGGACAGGCCGCCCAACCCCGCGCCGTGGGCGATGGTCATCGCCTTGGCTATGCCGCGCCGCCGCAGGTAGCGCACCACCTCGCCGGACACCCGGCGCACGACCTGGGCATCGAATTTGTCCTTGTCGCCGAGCCCAAGCACGACCACCCTTGCCGGTGCGATCTTGCCCATCGTGTGGAGCAGCGTGGTCTCGCCCTCCCCGCCCTTGATCTCGCCGTCTTTGATTAGCTGGCTGATCGCCCCGTCGAGGGCTTGATCTACCGCGCCGGTGGCCCCGGCGGGTTTCTTCACGCCCTTGAACAAGTTGACGATCAAGGCTGGTGTCTTGGTGATGGTAATGTCGGCGGCTTTCACTCCGATTTTCATCTTGCTCTGACCCCCGGTGGTTTTGGTGGTTTTGCTGTTGCGGCCCAGTGTACCACTTGTTGTAGCACTGGCCCGATGTCTTCGCTGGTGTCCACCGCGAAATGCTCCCGCGACACCGGCTCCCAGTGCGGGGCCATACGGCAATAGACCTGCCAATCGGCGTCCGAGTTGGTGTCTCGGTCCAGCCCGTCCTTTCGCGCGTAAAGACGGCGGCGCACCGTTTCCCGGGGAGCGGTGATAGCCGCCACCGCCACCGGCGCCCCCGCGCGTTCGGCAATCTCGTAGAGCGGGTCGCGGAACCTGTCGGTGAGGTTGGTCGCGTCGAACAGCACTGGATAGCCTTCCTCGAGGAACTGCTCGATAAGCCGGTGGCAGGCCCCGAACACCCGGCGGTGCTCCCCGGGGGTGTAGCGGGGTTGGGCGACCAGGGCCTTACGCAGCCGGTCGGTTTCCAGCACCAGAAAGGGCGAAAGCGAGACCAATTCGCGGGTAAAGTGCGACTTCCCCGTGCCGGGAAGACCCGCCATCACCAACAGCCTGGCCCCCTCGGCGGTCAGGCCGGACGACTCGATGTCCTTGATCAGGAGGGCGTGAAGGGAGGCGCAGTCCTGTTCCAGCGTGGTTGGGTGGGGCCGGTCAGTGGCGTCTCGCAGGACTAACCTCGGTGTCGGCCGAACGGCAATTACAACTGCCGTCGACGATTGCTACGTGGTGTCGGAGAACCGGGGGGAGGCATCATCGCCGCGCCCCGCCACGCCCAGCCGCCGCTGCCATCGTTGCGCCATCGGGAACTCCAGCACCGCCGGGCTTAGCAGGAATGCCAGCGACGCCGCCATCATGAGCAGCACTGCCAAGAATCCAAAGTCCACTGGGAACGACAGCGCGGTGATGATGATCAGTATGGAGGTGGTCAACACCAACAGGCCGATACGAAGAATTCGCGGCCCTACTTTCAGAAACGCCGCCGTAGTCACGGCCAAGGCCAAGAAAATACAGGCCCGCGCGGTGTCCGACTGTTGCATCCGCTCGGCGTGATCGGCCCACAGCCCGCCCTGCCAGTTGAGGAAGAGCACCCATGAGGTCAGGAAGGGGAAGGGAAGGGCGGTCAGCGAGACCAGCAGCCAGTCGCGCCGGGCGATCTTGGACACCACGTTGAATACGATCCACATTGAGAACGGCACGTAGCCGATCAGCAGGAGGAACAGCGCCGTGTTGAAGGGCAGACTCCCGGTGGTCACCAGCGTCCAGGCGCCATACGCCAAGGTGATCAGCGACAGCAGCCATGACAACGCCGGGGCCGCCAGGGTGTAGCCCATCCAGGTATACGACCACTTGCTCGGCCGGCCCGCCCGCCAGTTGCGCCAAGTGACGAAGGCGATGCCCACCAGAAGCAGGCTCACCAGGAAGTAGTGGCTCCACAGGTGCAACGCGAACAGCGCGGCCAGCAGGAAGTGGGGCACCACGGCGAGTATGACGTCCCGCCAGACGCCGGTGCTGTGGACGGCGTACATACGGCTGGCCACCGCGTCGGGCCGTCCCATTCCTTCCACCGCTTGGGCCAGCGCCGCCTCGCGGTCGAGGCCCTCGGCTTGCAACTCGGCAGCCTTGTCTTCCAAGTGGGCCTGCAACTCCAGGACGATGTCCTGCTCCTCGTTGGGGTCGAGGTGCAGCCGCTCGGCCAAGGAGTTCAAGTAGGTTGTATCGTCACTGGGCATCGAAACCGAGCTCCGCTGTTGGCTATGGCGTCTCGGATAGCATGACGGAGTCCATGGCCCGGCTGAACCGCTGCCATTCGCTAAGGCGGTCCACCAGCGCCTGCCTGCCCCTCTCCGTGATCAAGTAATAGCGTCGGCGCACGCTGCCGGGGTTCTCTTCCCAGCGTCCCTCGACGAGCTTGGCCCGCTCCAAACGATGCAAGGCCGGGTAGAGGGTTCCTTCCTTGAAGGCGAAGTAGCCGCTGCTGCGCTTCTCCACTTCCTTCACGATCTGGTAGCCGTACATCGGCTCGTTCTGCAACAGGGCCAGCAGCAGCGTGTCGGTGTTTCCCTTGAGTAGCTCTTGTTGGTGCATCGGTCTCATGGGTCCCCGTTTAGTTGCGCCCCAGTGTAGGCAGTTATAAGTGTAGGCGGCCAAAACCGAAGGGTCAAGATTCATCCGGTGGTCCCGAATCGTCGAGGCGGGCTTAGAGCAGTCGGTCGATGCCACTCCGTATAACCCACAGGATAATCAGCACGACCATCGGGCTGAAGTCGAACCCGCCAAACGTCGGCAGCACCCGCCGCACCGGCCCCAGCAGGGGCTCGGTGATCTGGATGACGAAGTTGTTGATGCTGACCAGCGCCGGGTGGGGGCTGGGCCCGACGAACGGCACGATGAACGAAAGAATCACCCGCGCGAATACTGCCACGGTGATGGCGAGAAAGATTAGTTCGACTATCTCCGCCAATTCCCGGACCGGCTAGCCCTGACCGAGTTGGACCGACTTCTTGAAGGCTGCGTCCACCGCGGCAACGATTGCCGCCGGCACGCCCTGTTGCTCCAGCACGCGCAGAGCTTCGGCGGTGGTGCCCGCCGGAGAAACAACCATGTCCTTGAGGTCGGCGGGGTGGCGGCCCGTCTCCATGACCAGTTGCGTGCTGCCCAAGACCGTCTGTAACACCAGGGTGCGGGCCATGTCCCGGGGCAGGCCGACGTAGACGCCGGCATCGATCAGCGCCTCGATGAACAGGAACACATAGGCCGGGCCGCTGGCGCTGAGGGCGGTCGCCATGTCCATGTACTTCTCGTCGTCGACGTAGATCTCTTGGCCCACGCTTCCCAGCACCGACCGGGCCATCTCGCGATTGGCGCTGTCGACGCCGGGGGAGCAGGTCCATAGAGACATGCCGCTGCCGATTTGGGCCGGGGTGTTGGGCATGACCCGGATGACCGATGGGTGCCCAAGCCCGGTGGAGAGGGTGTCCATTTTCGCGCCGGCAACTATGGACAGCGCCGCTTGCCCGGCGGTCAGGTTGCCCCTTAGCTGGCCCATAACCGGGCCCAAGTCTTGCGGCTTGACCGCCAGCACCACCAGGTCCGCAGCCCCGGCAGCCTCCAGGTTGTCGCCCAAGGCCGAAACGCCGAACTCGCCGGTAAGGTAGGCCCGCCGCTCCGCCACCGGCTCCCCGACAGCCACGTCCTCCGGCCCGGCGAGCTTGGCGGAAAGCACGCCGTGAAGGATGGCTTCAGCCATTTTGCCGCCGCCAATAAACGATAACTTCATAGCGAAATTATATCACCGGCCCTTCTTGGACTTGGAAAACCGGAATCAGCAACTAGAACTCGGATAGGCCATTGCCCCGGCACAAGGCCACCGCCAGCCGTATCGACTCCAACATACTGGTATGCGTGGCCACGCCCTTGCCCGCGATGTCGAAGGCCGTGCCGTGGTCGACCGACGTGCGCACGAACGGCAGCCCCAGGTTCGCAGTGATGCTCTCCTCGAACCCGTAGACCTTCACCGGAATATGGCCCTGATCGTGGTACATGGCCAGCACCACGTCGTAGCGGTCCTCCACAGCATGGTGGAACACGATGTCGGCGGGCACTGGGCCAAAGGCGTTGATGCCCTCTTCCTGAGCAGCCGCTACCGCCGGGGCGATTTCCTCCGCTTCCTCGTTGCCCAGCAGCCCCCCGTCGCTGCCGTGGGGGTTCAGCGCGGCAGCGGCGATGGCCGGGCTGGGGAACCCGAACTGCACGAAGGACTCGTGGGTCAGCCGGAGGTAGTCCAGGATGCGCTCTTTCTTCACGTAGTCGCAGGCCACCCGCAGGGAGCGGTGCGTGGTCAGGTGAACGACCCGCAGGTTCTTGGCCATGAGCATGGTGGCAACCGTCTTGGAGCCGGATAGCTCTTGCAACAACTCCATGTGGCCGATGGACTTGTAGCCTGCGAGGCTGGCCGCTTCCTTATTGAGGGGAGCAGTGGCCAGGCCGTCGACCACGCCCGCCAGCGCCAACTCCCCCGCCCGCGTGACCCACTCCATAGCCGCCTTGCCGCAGGTGGGGTTAATCCGGCCCACCGTAATATCCTCGGGGTTGAGGTTGCCGATGTCCACCACGTCGACGACGCCCCCGTCCGTTCCCGCCGCCGAGAGGTCTTCCGGGTTGTTGACTTGGAGAGCGACTCCGGTGAGGCTAATCGCCTGCTTCATGGCATAGCTACTGCCCACCACCAGCGGGCGGCACGATTCGTACACTCTGGGATCGGCCAGCGCCTTCGCCACCACCTCCGGGCCGATGCCGCAGGGGTCGCCCATCGTGATTGCGATGCTGGGTTTCTGGTCGTCGGTCATGGTTCCTGTCTCCCGGCCGGGGCCTGTACCGGCGTCCGGCGCGTGGGATACCTGCGGGTATCGTCGCCGCGTTGCGCGTTATGTCATTGTGAATACCGGAACAGCGAAATTATAGCACGGCCGCCCTTTCGTCTCCCGGGAGCGGTGCGGTATGGTTCGACCAATTCGCCAAGCGGCGCGTCCGGCCATGAGATAAGCCCCCGGCTGGGCGAACCGGGGGCTTTAGGTAAGGAAGGCGGCTGGTACACGACCCGGCACTTGAGACTCGATTAACCGCAGCAGCAACCGGCCTCCACGACCACACCGCGCGCATTAGCCGCCTTCCCGTAGCTTGCAGCTTCTTCTACTTCCTAACCTACTCGCATTTGTTCCAGCCGCAGGACAGGCACGTCAGGCAGCCTTCCTGAAAGATGACCGGCGTGTTGCAGTCGGGGCAGCGGCGGGACGACGCTTGTCCGTTGCCGTTGCCATTGCCGTTGGTGACCACCTCGGGGGTGAACTTCATTTGCACCGCTTCCAGCGAGCCGAGGGAACGCCCCGCGTTCTGCCCAGAGGTGTGGCGCTCCAAGGCTAAGGCCACGGCGTCGGGCCCGGAGCGCACCAGCGTCCCCTCATCCCAAGCGGGGCAGCAGGTGATGCCGCGCAACTGCTCCAGCACGGCGTCGGGGGCGATGCCCGACCGCAGGGCCAGCGACACCAGCCGCGAGATCGCCTCCAGTTGGGCCGAGTCGCACCCCCCGGCCTTGCCCAGGTTGCCGAACACCTCGAAGGGCCGGTCCTGCTCGTCGAAGTTCACCGTCACGTACATGTTGCCGTGGCCGGTGCGGACCCGCTCGGTGACTCCGCGGATCGACTGAGGCCGCTGCCTCGGCGTCGCATGGACCGGCGCGGCCGGCGTCTCTTCTTCC
The DNA here is from genome assembly GCA_965197575.1 of Dehalococcoidia bacterium. GTDB lineage: Bacteria > Chloroflexota > Dehalococcoidia > Lucifugimonadales > UBA3495 > VXOI01. The sequence continues at coordinate 760,202 of OZ240214.1, read as the reverse complement.
TTGCCGGTCTCGCCGGTGCTCAGTACCTGCCCGGCCTTGCTGCCGTCGCGGTAGACCGTGATCCCCTTGCAGCCCAGGTCGTAGGCCAGCATGTAGGCTTGGGCCACGTCATCCACAGTAGCCGTGTGGGGGAAATTGATGGTCTTGGAGACCGCGTTGTCGGTGTGGGCTTGGGCCGCGCCCTGCATCCGCACGTGCCACTCCGGGGAGATGTCGTGGGAGGTGCGGAACACGTCCTTCACCCAAGCCGGAACGTCCAGGTCGTTCAGGCTTCCCTTGTTGGCGATTTCCTGCATAAGTTCGTCGGAGTAGAAGCCCTCGTGCTTAGCGACCGCCTCGAAATAGGGGTTGCCCTCCACCAACCGGGTATTGTCCATCACGTTGCGGACGTAGCCGAGAGCGAACAACGGCTCGATACCGCTGGAAGCGCCGGCGATGATGCTAATCGTACCGGTGGGCGCGATGGTCGTGGGCGCGGAGTTGCGCATGGGACGCACATCGCCGCCGTTGAGCCTGCGGTTGTAAACGCTGCCCTCCCAGGCGGGGAACACTCCGCGGGTGCGGGAAAGCTCCATTGAAGCCTGGTGCGCCCGGTCTTGAATGTAGCCCATGACCTGACTAGCCGCGTCCAGCGCCTCCTCCGAGTCGTAGGGGATGGCCAGTGACACCAGCAGGTCGGCGAACCCCATCACGCCGAGCCCGATGCGCCGGGTCTTCTTGCTCATCTCCTCGATTTCTTTGATCGGGTAATTGTTCATGTCAATGACGTTGTCCAGGAGATGGACCGCCACGTCCACCGTCCGGGCCAAGCGCTCCCAGTCGATGGCTACGTCGCCGTCCTCGAAGCGCACCATCCGGGCCAGATTGATGGAGGCCAGGTTGCACGACTCGTGGGGCAAAAGCGGTTGTTCGCCGCAGTTATGGACGACTATGCCATTGGCGATGAAGGAATGGGTCTCAGGTTCGGTCAGGTCGAAGACCTGTTCATCCCCGTCGGCGATTAGCGTCGCGAAACTGGCGGTAAAGGATTCCCGGTAGGGTCCGCGTTGGTAAGATGCCAGACGGGACAGAAGCGCCGACTGCTTGGCTTCGCTGATGAACCCGATTTCGCTGGCAAACCGAAGCAGGTTATCCTTGCTTACTACCAAGTCATGGTAGGCTTGGCAATTGTATTGGTTATACCCCCCTTTCCCATCGGGCAGCCAGCGCAGCCCTTCAACCCGCCGGTCGGAGTAGATAGTGCTGGCAATGCCGAAATTCAAGAGCAGCCGCTGCACGTCCGTCAGTAATTGCCGGTTTATCGAGGTTAGACGCACACTGACACCCTTGTTGGCCTGTCCGCTGACGTGACCATCGGCGGTGAATAAAGCCTGGAGAAATCCTGCCTGCATCTCCTCGCAGCCCTTGAACACGGATTCGGGAACAAGATGTTTGTCTCCGGGAACCAGACCTTGTTGGACCACCAAGTCCAAAAACCGCGAAGAAGACACCCGTGATTCGTCGCGGTCTTTAACCGCGACCACGCCTATATCGTAGTTGGGACGATATCCGGTGGGGCCGGGAACAACCGTTTGCATCATGCTGGCAAAACGAGGCGCCAACTCCTCTTGTTCATGGCCGAAGAAGGACAATACCGCCCGGTCGGATTTCAGCGTCCCATCACCTACCAGCCAACCCATTAGCATCCCCAACTCGGAGGAGCCTTCGTCTCCAAAGCCGCCCTTCCGGTTAATCAGGTGAATGCTGTCGCCGTATTCCAAATCCGCCGCCGTAACCCAGCCCCGGTTGGTCATAATGCGGTGGTCGGCGGTGACCCTTACTTCGTAGCCTTCCCGAGTTACCAGGCGGAACACCGGCTTTACTCCGGTGGCCATTACGGGCCCGGCCTGCTTGAACCGCCCAGCCTCGAACCGCCCGTCTATAGTTACCGCCAAGTCCTTACGCTCGGCCCAAAGGTCTGCGGCGCGCTGCAACCCTTCGACGGTATAGACCAGAGTGTCGCCGGTGATGCACGGATTAGTGCTCTCGATCTCGCCCAACTGGGGGTTCGGGTTGTCCCGGTTGATGATGTCCAAGAACACCAGGCCGGGATCGCCGGTCTTCCACGCCATTTCGGCCAGCAGGTCGAACACCTCTTTGGCGTTCAACCGGCCCGTGGCCTCGCCGGTGCGTGGGTTGATCAGGTCGTAGTCCTCGCCCTTCTTGACCCGCTCCATGAAGTCGGAGGTCACGCCCACCGAGATGTTGAAGTTGATCAGAGTCTGGCCGTCTTCCTTGGCGCGGATGAACCGGAGCACGTCGGGATGGGTGACGCTCAGGATGCCCATGTTCGCGCCGCGCCGGGTCCCGCCCTGCTTGACCACGTCGGTCGCGGTGTCGAAGGCGCGGATGAAGCTGACCGGGCCGCTGGCGATGCCGCCGGTGGAGCCGACGACGTCGCCCTCGGGCCGCAGCCGGCTGAAGGCGAAGCCGGTGCCGCCGCCGCTCTTGTGGATCAAGGCGGTCTGCTTGACCTTGTCGAAAATCTGGTCGAGAGAGTCCTCAACCGGCAGCACGAAGCAGGCGGAGAGTTGTTGCAACTCGCGGCCGGCGTTCATCAGCGTGGGCGAGTTGGGCAGCAGTTCCAAGCGGTGCATCACGTCGAAGAAACTGTCCTCGGTCGCTTGACGTTCCGTTTCCGGCGCGCCGTAGTTGAGGTCGGCCTTCGAGAGGTTATGGGCCACCCGGCGGAACATCCCCTCGGGGTCCTCCAGGACTTCGCCGTCCCGGTCCTTGGAGAGGTAGCGCCGGGCCAGCACCACTTGTGCGTTGTCGCTCAACTCGGTGGAGCGTTCGTTGGTCTGCCGGGCGATACCGGCCGATTCCAACGCGGCGGCGATTTTGCGGCGGTGTTCGCCGGTTGACGGCATCGCGATGTGGGAAATATGCTGCGTGGCGGTCATCGTCTCGTCCCCCTTATTCATAAACGGAGCGGCAACGGCTAACGCCCCACCGCCTACAGTCTGTAACATGAATTGCGCCCGTTTGTCGCCACCCAACTGTCAGTAATTACCGCTCTCCGCGCGGCTGGACGACTGTTGTCGTTCCTTTTGCCCTAACGCTGACAGCCCGGGTCGGCTAGGCCCCTTACCACTGCATCCTGTAGTAAGAGGCCAATGATATACTAAATATCGTATGATGGGGAATTTATAAGGCCCTCCGTGGGAATTGTCAAGCACCTGTTTCGGCGCGTTTTACACCAAGTCTTCGTCCTCATCGCCCTCGTCTACGTCGGACAGCCAGCAGGCGGCCAGGCTGGCCCGGGACCACTGCTCGATTTCCTCCTGCATTTCGGCGATGCGGTTGACCGGGCCAGTAACGGGCTCGGTCAGGATCTGCTTCTGAAGGTCGTGGATCCGGTTGTTCAGGGTCAACAGGCGGGACAGGGCACTGTATTGCAAGCTACCGTTCATTGGCGCTGGTCTCCTTTTCTTCCGCTTCTTCCTTTCCTGCCTCCGTCCGCCCCGCATCCTCGTCATCGGCAGGTTGTTGTTCATATTGATTCGCCCCGTTGCCCGCAGTACGAGTCCGGGCCCGGTCGCTCGATGACCGCCGCCGTCCCCTTCCGGGGGCGGACGGCGGCAGGTTGTCCAGCAAGGGGAGCTGCTGGCTCTCGTCCCGCAGGTCCCGCACCGCCTTCTCGAAACTCTCGATGTCCTGGAAGTCCCGGTAAACGCTGGCATACCGGATGTAGGCCACCCGGTCGATCTCCCGCAACCGGTCCATCACCATGATCCCCAAGTCGGAGGCTGGGAGTTCTCCACCGCCCCGCTGTCGCAGCCCGGTCTCGATTTCGTCGACCATCTTTTCGATGGTCCGGGAAGACACTGGCCTCTTGGCACAGGCTTTACGTATGCCCGAAACGAGCTTCTCCCGGTCGAACTCCTCCCGTCGGCCATCGCGCTTCGACACCATGAGGGGGGTCGCCTGCACCCGCTCGTAGGTGGTGAAGCGCAAGCCGCACGAGTGACATTCCCGCCTTCGCCGGATGCCGCTGTCGGTCACGCGAGAATCGGTGACCCTGGATTCGGAGTTGGAGCAGTAGGGGCAACGCATAAGATTGTCTTATTTCTTATATAAAGACCGGAAATTTCTTAGATACCAGATATTGGATTAGCGTTGGCAAATCCTACTATGGATGGTAGTTAAGATTGTATATACGGGCAGCATATAAGTCAACATGCATTGAAATTCGTCGTTCAAGGCAGTTCTTCGAGCAGTGCCGCCCGGGCGTCACAGACAAAAAGGAAGGCCGCCCTTTGGAAAGAGCGGCCTGAAAGCGGATTCCCGGCGCCTGTTGTTACCTGGAATAGGGGGGATTAGTGCTGTAGGCTTCCGAGAACATTACTCCTGATGATGATTCCGGCGGCAGATAGCACTCTGGTTATGATACCACCTGTCCGCTGCCAAATGCCCAGCGATTTACGCTCCAATCTAGCGCAAAAATCCGCTGTTCCGTCCGCCCGACTGCCTGCGCAGGAAGCTCGGAACGTCCAGCTCGTCCTCGGACTGCGGGACCACGTCGGAAAGCAACCGCTCCAACTCCTGCTCCCGCATCTGCCGCGTGTCGTGCGGGACCGGGAACGCCGCCGCCACCATGGTGATCTTGACCTCGTCCTCCAGCTTGGGGTCACGGCAGGTCCCGAAGATGATGTTGGCGTCCGGGTCCGACATGTCCTGGATGACCTTGGCCGCATCCTGGACCTCTTGAAGGGACAGGGTGGGGCCGCCGGTGATGACGAACAGGATCCGGCGAGCGCCGTCCATCGAAATATCCAGCAGCGGGCTCTTGGTCGCCATACGGGCGGCGTCGATGGCGCGGTTTTCGCCCTTGCCGCGTCCGATGGCCAGCCAGGCCGGGCCGGCGTTGTTGAGGATGGTGCGAACGTCGGCGAAGTCCACGTTGATCTCGCCGGGCACTGTAACCACTTCCGCGATGGCCTGGATCGCTTGTTGCAACACCGAGTCGGCCATCTTCAGCGCGTCTTCCCAAGTATAGGTCGACTCACCGTCGTTGCCCAACTGCAACAAGCGGTCGTTGGGGATGACGATCAGCGTGTCGACGTTGTCCTTCAGCCGCGCAATCCCTTCTTCCGCGTTCTTTTTGCGGGCGTTGGCCTCGAAGGAGAAGGGGCGGCTCACCACGCCCACGGTCAGCGCGCCGGACTCTTTGGCGATCTGGGCCACCACCGGAGCAGCGCCGGTGCCGGTACCGCCGCCCATCCCGACGGCCAGGAAGACCATGTCGGCCCCGGCCATGGACTTGGAAATATCGTTGCGGCTTTCCTCGGCCGCCTGTCGGCCCAAGTCTGGGTTCGCTCCGGCGCCCAAGCCCCGGGTGAGGTTCTGTCCGATGGCCATACGGTGGGCCACGTCACAACGGAACAAGTGCTGGGCGTCGGTATTTATGCTGTAATACTCCACCACCGGCAGCTTGTCCTTGAACATACGGCTAACGGCGTTGCTCCCGCCGCCACCGATGCCCACCACCTTGATCGAGGGCGCCCCGGCATTGATCTCCTGCACCATCTCAAAGGTGTTGTCCGGTTCTTCACTGGGTTCCCATGCCGCTGAATTACCTAGTACCATGCCCCTACCTCCGCGTCATTTACGCTATTTTTATTCCCGGTTGAGCTAAACCCGCCCTGGCTCAGCGGCGCGCCGCCGACTTCTTGCGGAGTCCCCACCGCCAAGGCTTGCTTCCCACATTTGAGCGGTCCATGTTCAACTGCTCGGTCTCCCCCTGGTGCTTGATGCCCCAGAGCAGCAGACCCACGCCCGCCGAAAACGCCGGTTTGCGCAGCTGCGCCGGCAGGCCGGCGATGCCGTCGGGATGGGCGATGCGGACCCGCCCGCCCAGCAACTTCTTCGCGAGTTCCGAAAGCCCTTCGATCTCGGCCGCTCCGCCGGTGAGGACGATTCCGCCGGTGGGAATCTCCCGCAGACCGGCCTCGCGGACTCTCAGCACCACCATCTTCAGGATCTCCAGCATCCGGGCGTTGAGGGGCTCGGCCAGGTCCCGGCGGGCCACCACTCGCTCCCTCTCGTCTTGGGTGGCGGGTATGACCACCCTCTCGTCGGCGGGCACCGTGTCGGGAAAAACGCTGCCCCACTTGACCTTGACTTGTTCGGCAGTGTTCACCGGAGTCCGCAACGCCACGGCCAGGTCGCGGGTGAGCTGGTTCCCGCCGACCGGCACCACCGCCGAATACCACGGGTTACCCTGCCGGTAGATGACCATGTCGGAGGTCCCGGCGCCGATGTCCAGCAGCACGACCCCCATTTCTCGCTCGTCCCCGGTCAGCGTGGATTCCGCCGAGGCCAGGGAATGGACCACCAGGCTCTTCAGCGTCGTCCGGCCAGTCTCGATGGCCTTGGTCGTGTTCCTTAGAACGGCCGCCTCGCCCAGCACCACGTGGGCCTCGACCTCCACCTGCGCCCCGTGCAGACCCACGGGATTGCGCACCCCGGACAGTCCGTCGACGGTGTAACCAATGGGGATGACGTGGACCACTTCCTGGCCTGCGGCTACTTCCGGTACGGCCCCGCGGAGCAGCCCGTCCAGCATCTTGTTGGAGATGTCCACTGCGTTGGACTGGGCCTCCATCACCTGTTTCGAGTTCAGGCTGGTGATGTGGGTGCCGCTGACGCTGGCGTAGACCGGGCCGACCCCCGCCTTGCCGATGTAGCGCTGGGCCTCGTCCAGAGCCGACGCCACCGTGGCCTGGACTTCACCGATGTTCTCGATGCGGCCCTTGACAATCCCTTGGGAAGGCACGATCCCGGTGCCCAGCACCTTGAGCTCGCCCTCGCTGCCCACCCGCGCCATGATGGCGGTCACCTTGTCGCTGCCCATGTCTACTGCCGTGTAAAACGTTTCCTTAGCCAACTTTCACCTTCCTAAACACCCGCCGTTGGTACGCCGCCGGGGGTGTGGATTCGCTGAGCGATGCGCAGCTTGGCGCTGCGGCTCCTTGGATTGCCGTCCACTTCATCGGCGGACGGCCTGATTATTCTCCGGTTGACAATGCTTAGAGACGGCCGGTGCCCACAGACGCAGACCGGCAGGCCCGGCGGGCACAGGCACAATGCGGCCTCCCGCTGCGTGAACGACTTGACGATCCGGTCTTCCAGGCTGTGGTAGCTGATTACGGCAAGCCTGCCGCCCGGCCTCAGTAGTCCGACCGCCGCTTCCAGCCCCCGCTCCAGGTTGGTCAACTCGTCGTTCACCGCGATGCGGAGCGCCTGGAAAGTCCGCGTGGCCGGGTGGATACGGCTGCCGGGCCGCCGCCCCACGGTGTCTTCCACCAACCGGGCCAAGGCGGCCGTGGACTCTATCGGGCGGTTGCGGACAATGCTTCTCGCAATCGCCCCGGCCCGGGGTTCCTCGCCTAACCGCCGCAACAGGCCGACAAGCTCTCTCTCGTCATAGGTGTTGACGATCTGCCCGGCGTCCAAAAGCGCAGCTGGGTCGTAACGCATATCCAAGGGGGCGTCGGCCTGAAAGCTAAGCCCGTAGTCCGGGCGCTCGACCTGCCGGGAGGAGAACCCCAAGTCCAGCAGCACCCCGTCCGTCCGGTCGACGCCGCAACGCCCGGCCAGATCGGCCATGTCGGCGTAGTTGCCGTTCACTCCGACGAAGCGGTCTCCAAAACGGTCGAGCCGCGCTTGGGCCGTTTCGAGGGAACGGGGGTCAAGGTCGGCCCCGATGACCAGGCCGGGCTGCGGTTCGGCGTCGAGTAAGGCTTCGGAGTGGCCCCCTTCACCCAGGGTGCCGTCGAGGTAAACCCCTCCTTCGACCAAGGCGAGGGCTTGGGTAATTTCACGCACCAAGACCGGTCGATGGTAGGAGCGAGATTGCGCCTCCATTTCGCCGCCGGGACCCGAAAGCCAGTCGTCCGCTGTCTTCAATATCTCTGTTTCAGCCGCTTGTGCCAACTGCTACACTTCCCCGCCAACCGGTAGCGGCGCTGCTTACTCCGACGTTCCAACCCACCGGGCAAGCCGCCCGCGAATTAGGGAACAAAAGCGAAAGTAACAATCAGGTGACATAACTGTCAATGAATTTTGGTCGCTTTTTGAACGATTTTTATGAAAATGATGAAGTTTCCCAGCCCGCAGAAGCTCGGCTTTCGAGGTTTTTGCGGGAACACAACTATGCTATAATCGGACGTACCCATACACACTGCCGGGCCGCTTTACGCGCCCGTCGCGGGGCGGCGCCCGCCCCCACCAACCGATGCAGAGGATAGCCGGTGAACGTCACACGGGAGTCGGACAGCCCTACTGAGGTAACCCTCAACATCTCCATGGACGCTGAAGACGAGGAGCCGTTCCTCAACCGGTCCTACCGCCGGGTCGTCAGCCGCCTCCAGATTCCCGGGTTCCGTCCCGGCAAGGCCCCCCGCTCCATCGTCGAAAGCCACGTCGGCCGCACGGCGCTGGTGCAAGAGGCGCTGGAGTTCATGATTCCGGAGTCGCTGGACAAGGTGCTCCGGGAACACGAAATCCAGGCCTTCACCGAACCGCGCCTCGAAGTGCTCGACCTGGAGCCGGTTTCTTTCAAAGCGGTGGTGGCCCTTCAGCCGGAGATAGACCTGGGCGAATTTCGTTCGATCCGGCTGGAGTCCGTGGCCGTGGAAATCGGCCAAGAGGACGTGGACCACGTCCTGGAAGACCTCCGGTATGAATCCGCGCCTTGGGAACCCGCAGAGCGGCCGGTGGCCTTCGGCGACCTCGTGACCATGAACGTGAAGGGCGTTATCGGAGGCGACGACGCCATCGACGACGAAGGGATCGACTTTCTCCCCACCCTGGAAAACCCGCTTCCCCTACCGGGGTTCTCGGTCTACCTGGAAGGCATGACCGAAGGGCAGCAAAAGTCGTTCAGCCTGAACGTGCCCGACGACCACGAGCTGGAGACCTATGCCGGGCAAGAGTGCCGGTTCGAAGTGGAAATCGTCGCCATTAAGCAGAAAACCCTCCCCGATCTCGACGACGAGTTCGCCCTGGGCGTCCGGGAAGGGTTCGAGAGCCTGGAAGCCTTGAGCGACCACATCCGGCAGCGGCTCCAGGAAGAGGGCGAAAACACGGCCCGGCGCCAACTCGAGGCCAACAGCCTCGACGAAGTGATGAAGCTGACGACAATCCGGGCGTCCGATCTCATCTACGAGCGCGAGCTGGAATCGATGCGCGAGGACCAGGAGCGGGCCCTGCGCCGCCAGCGCCTGGATATGGAAACCTACCTTCGCTACATCGGCCAGACCGAAGACGAGTGGCAAGAGCAGGCGCGGCCCCAGGTCGAGCAACGGCTCAAGACCATCCTGGTGCTCCGCAAGCTGGCGGAAGTGGAGGGCCTCGAGGTCTTGCCGGAGGAGATCGAAGCGGAAACCGAGCGGCTTATGGCCACCTCCTCGGAAGCAACCGAGGAGATGATGCGCTATACGCTCAACACCGAAAACGGAAGGGACTCGATCCGCACCTCGCTTCTGAACCAGAAGGTGATGGCGCGGCTGGCGGAAATAGCGCAGGGCAAAGACGACACGGAACAGCCCGAAGCGGCCGAGACAGAAGAGTCCGAAGCCGTGCTGGCCGAAACCGTGCCGGACGCCGAGCAACAGGAATCAGCCGAGGACCAACCGGAAGCACAGGAACCAGTCGAACAGGAACCCGCCGAGAACCAAGAGACCGGTGACGCGGAGACCGTCGCCGAGACCGAAGGACCCGTATAAGGAGAGCAGCCCCATGGTAGACACGCCCCGTGACAGCGGACTTTTCGTGCCCCAGAGCATTATCCCCATGGTCATCGAGACCAGCCCGCGGGGTGAGCGGGCCTTCGACATCTACTCCTTGCTCCTGAAGGAGCGCATCGTATTCCTGCAAACTCCGATCAACGACCAGATCGCCAACGTGATCATCGCCCAACTGCTGTTCTTGGAACGAGAGGATCCCGACCGGGGGATCAACCTCTACATCAGCAGCCCCGGAGGCGTGATCAGCGCCGGCTTGGCCATCTACGATACGATGCAACTGATCACCCCGGAAGTGTCCACCATTTGCTTGGGCATGGCCGCCAGCATGGCCACGGTGCTGCTGTCCGGCGGCGCGAAGAGCAAGCGCTACACACTGCCCAATTCCACTATCCACATGCACCAGCCCATGGGCGGCGCCCAAGGCCAGGCGTCCGACATCGAGATCGCGGCGCGGGAGATCATCCGCCTGCAGGACAAGATTCGCAACATGCTGTCGGAGAACACCGGGCAAGCCTACGACAAAATCGCCAGGGACACCGACCGCGACTACTACCTGACTGCCGAGCAGGCGGTGGAGTACGGCTTGGTCGACGAGATTCTGGGCGCCAAGCAACCAGAAGAAAGCTAGGCTGCCCAGTCAATGCTCCGGCTGGCCCACAAGCGGCGCCCCGGAAGGTACGGGCCGCGCGTAGTTGTTTCGACGTCCGGGAGAGGGTGATAGGTGACAAGCGACCGCAACGGCCCGCGCCTGTCCAGGTGTTCCTTCTGCGAAAGCCCGTGTCCCCGTTCACAGTTGATGATCGCCCCTCAAGCCAGGGCAGCGGTCTGTTACGACTGCGTCCGGATCTTGGGTGAGGTCCTGGAAGACGACCCGCCGGAACCGGCCAAGCCCCTGGTCCCACGGGAGATTTACGGCAACCTCGATACCTACGTCGTGGCGCAAGAACGGGCCAAGAAGATTCTCAGCGTCGCCGTCTACAACCACTTCAAGCGGATCTGGAACGGGCGGCGCAACTCCGGCGTGGAACTCCAGAAGACCAACATCCTCCTCATCGGCCCCACCGGATGCGGCAAGACGCTCTTGGCCGAGACTCTGGCCCGCACTCTGGACGTGCCCTTCGCCATCTGCGATGCTACCTCCCTCACCGAGTCGGGATACGTGGGCGAGGATGTCGAGAACATCCTGCTCCGGCTGATACAGGCCGCCGATTGGGACATCAGCCGCGCCGAGCACGGGATCATCTACATCGACGAGTTGGACAAGATCGCCCGCAAGGAAGGCGTGAACCGCTCGATTACCCGGGACGTATCCGGTGAGGGCGTGCAACAGGAGTTGCTCAAGATCATCGAGGGTTGCGTGGCCAACGTCCCTCCTCAAGGCGGAAGGAAGCACCCCCACCAAGAGTTCCTCCAAATCGACACCCGCAACGTACTGTTCATCTGCGGCGGAGCGTTCGATGGCCTAGACCAGGTGGTCGACGGCCGGCTGACCGCCGGAGCAGGGCTGGGGTTCCTGGCCGGAGGACGCAGCGAGCCGGTCAAGCGGGGAAGCTCCATGACCCAAGTCAGCCCGGAAGACCTGCTGGAGTTCGGTTTCATCCCGGAGATGGTCGGGCGGCTGCCGGTGACGGTGGTGCTGGAATCCTTGAACAAAGACGAGTTGGTCCGGGTGTTGACCGAGCCGAAGAACGCCTTGGTCAAGCAGTACGAGCAGCTTTTCAGCATGGACGGCGTGGAGCTCGAGTTCACCCCGGAAGCCTTGGCGGCGGCAGCGGAGCGCGCCTTGGGGCACCAGACCGGCGCCCGCTCCCTGCGCTACATCATCGAGGACACGCTGCTGGACGTGATGTACGACCTGCCGTCGCTGCCCGACGTGACTCGCTGCATCGTCGACCGGGACGCCATTGCCGGGGTCTGCCCGCCGACGCTGCTAACGGCGGACGGGTCCGCGGTGGACCTGCCCACGACACCGGCGCTAAAGTCGGCCTAGCCTTCGCTCCCTGCCGCCTACGCCCGGTCGCCTTCGCGCTTCATCGCGTCCTCTATATGCGCGTCCAGGCAGATTCCGGGGTACGGTAGGCCGTCCAGGACCTCCCCACTGGCGTTCCGCGCCAAGCCGTCGCCCACTATTACCGCGCCGCTGCTCAAGGCCCGCAGCGTTTCCAACAACAGAAACGGCTCGCGGGAGAATTGATCCCGGCGGATTAGCCGGAACAGCGGGAAGTCTTCGCCCTGCGCCGCCTTGATTTCGGCCAGGTCCTGCGATTCCAGCGCCTGCCAGTGCGCCTGAAACTCCGGGCCGGTCAACGGCACGGTCACGTAGGATACCACCGGGCCGCGGTCGACCTCTTCGGTGGCTAAATGGACCATTGCCCCCGTGCGCGGCGCCCGTTGCTCGATCAGCTGCCAGACCACCTCCTGCCAGGTCCCTATCGGCCCGTCGGGCAGCGCGGGGTGAAGGTTGAGCAACGGGTAGGCCCGGCACAGCTCCCCGCTGGCTATCAACATATATCCGGCCAGCACGCAGACATCGACGGCTCGGCCCGCCAGCAGCTCCATAACCTGCCGGTCGTATTCGCCGCGAAGGGCGGCAAATCTGCCGCCACGCTCCCGCCGGAACCTGGCGGAAGAATGGGTCACCAATGGGATTTCGTAGCCGTTCACCAGCGCGAAGAAGGCGTCCGAACCCTCGGCTTCGCCCGGTTCCCGGTTGCTGAAGACGAACTCGATGCGGGCGTCCATTCCGGGCCGGGCCAAGCGGTCTTGCACGAAACGGAGCAGGCCGCGCGACCCCTCCCCCCGTCCGGTGGAGAACCATCCGATTCGCAGCATCCCTAGCGAAACACCTTCCTCAACTTGGCGTAACCCGGCGTCATCAACAGCAGCGGGTTGGGACGCCGCCCGGTCCAGTCCCCCTCCCGGATGGCCCTCAAGAGGCCCGCGGGAGTGCCGTCGAGGTGTTCGGCGCGGACTTCGGAGTAGGTGCGTCCCAGCTCCAGCGCCGAGTGGGAATCGCTGGTGGCCACGGTGGGCAGGCCGTGCGCTTCGGCGAAGTCTTGCCCCTTCCGGTTGTCGGCGGCCAGCAGGGTGTGGCCGTTGTAGCCTTCCAGAAAGTCGACGTAGGGCAGGACCTCCAATAATGCCTGCAGGCCCATCGCCGTGGGCCGTACCCGGTCGAAGGGATGGGGCACGCCGACCAGCCCGCCCTGTTCCTTCACCCGTTTGGCCGTCTCCACCGGCGGCAGACCCTTTGGCACCGCATCTTCCAGAAACAGCCCGATTATGTCGCCCCGCGAGGACTTGATCTCCTCGCCGACGATCACCGGAAAAACGCCGGCCTCCCGCGCTTCCAATGCGCCGAGGATGTTGTTGTGGTCGGTAATGGCGACCAGTCCCAACCCGGCTTGACGGCAACGCTCCAACACCGAACGCACCGGGGCCGCCGAATCATGGGAGTGCCTGGTGTGAACGTGCAAGTCCACCCGGAGCGTATCGCTTGGCGTCTCTCGCTGATCGGCCGGAGGCCCCGTACTCAAAACGGCAGGTCGTTGTCCTCGTCAAACTCGGGGGGCGCGGGAGACTCTGGAACTCCGGCTGGCGGAGCTTGGTGGTAGCTCTCTTTGAGACGGGTGATTTCCAGTTCCGCGGTGTCCAGCAGGTGGTTGCACCGCTGCACCAGCTTCATGCCCAACTCAAACCGCGACGTAGCTTCGTCCAAGCTCAACCCGCCCGATTCCAGTTGGGAAGCCATCTCGGAAAGCTGACGGAAAGCGTCCTCGAAGGACAGAGACTCAACATTCGCCCCCGGCTGCTGGCCGTCGTTCGTAGCCATCCCTACAGCAGCCGGGTCATTCCCGGATCGGGCTTGGCCTGCTTCCTCCGGCTGCGTCCGTTGGCGTTGGTGTTGGTCTTGGCCTCGACATTGGTATTTACGCTGGCGGGGACGCCGGCCACCGCGGCATAGTCGCCGTCGGACACAATTATAGTCAGCGCCTCGCCGGGCTTCACCTGCCCCGTCCCGTCGATGACCTTCCCGGAGCCGGACGACTTCACGATGGAGAAGCCGCGTTCCAGCGTAGCCTGCGGATCCAGGCCGCGCAGGCGTTGGTGCAAGCCGTCGACTTCCAGCCTGCTCTGCACCATGAGCTTCCCGGCGGAGGCTACGGCGATCCGGGTCACGTCGTCGATGCGGCGGCGCAGCACGCCGATGTCGGGCAGGCCCGACTCCAACTGCCGACGGGCTTGGTCGACGTTGGCCCGGTCCCGCTTGATGGGGTCCAGGAGGCCGCGCTCCAACTGCCCGGCAAAGCGGCCCAGCGCTTCCTTCAACTCCCTCATGTCGGGCGCGGCCAGCTCCGCGGCCGCCGACGGGGTTGGGGCTCGCAAGTCGGCCACCAGGTCGGCGATGGTCTCGTCGGTCTCGTGCCCAATCGCGCTGATCACCGGCGTCTTGCACCCGTAGATGGCGCGGGCCACGGCTTCCTCGTTGAAGGGCCAGAGGTCTTCCAGCGAGCCGCCGCCCCTGGCCACTATCACCACGTCGCAGTCGGTCTCGCGGGTCAACTGCTCCAAGGCGGAGACGATTCCGGCGGCGGCCCCATCGCCCTGCACCTGGGTCGGGGCCAACACCAGTTTCGTCAGCGGGTAGCGGCGGCCGAGGACGTTCTGGATGTCGTGGAACACCGCTCCCTGCGGCGAGGTCACCACACCCACCGTTCTTGGGAAGCGGGGTAGAGGACGCTTGCGGCTCGGCTCGAACAGGCCCTGGGCCGCCAGCTTTTGTTTCAACTCCTCCAGTTGCCGGGCCAGTTCGCCTTCGCCCTTGGGGCGGACGAGGTCGACAACCATGTCGACGGTGCCGTTGGGCGGGTAGAAAGTGATCCGGCCGTGAGCGTAGACAGACGTACCGTCGGCCAGGGCGTCACCGCCCCGCTGATTGCGGAACACCACCGCCCGCAGCACGGCCTTGCTGTCCTTCAGTTGGAAGTAGGTGTGCCCGGAGGAGTACCGCCGCAGGCCGGACACTTCCCCATCGACCCAGAGGCCGTTCAGCCTTGCGTCGTCCTCCAGATAGCCTTTCAGGTACTCGGCCACCTGGCTGACCGTATAGGCAGTGAACGAGGCCACCACGCTAGCTCACGCGCTCGGTGTAAGCCCCCGTGCGAGTGTCCACGCGGACGGTGGTGCCGGGAGTGATGAACATCGGCACGTTGACCCGCAGCCCGGTCTCCAGCGTGGCCGGCTTGTTCCCGCCTTGGGCGGTGTCGCCGCGGAAGGAGGGCGGGGTCTCGGTCACCTCCAACTCCACGTGAGTCGGCAGGTTGACACTGATGGCCTGCCCCTTGTAGAAGACCACCTCGACCATCGCGTTTTCCTTGAGATAGCCCAGCGACTCTCCCAGCACCCCACTGGTCAACTCGTACTGGTCGAAGGTCTCTTGGTCCAGGAAGTAATAGAACTCGCCGTCGGTGTACAGGTATTGGGTGGGCCGGTTGTCGATGTCGGCCACCGAAAACTCGGTATCGTAACGCTGGAAGGTGCGCTCGACCACCGCTCCGCTGAGCAGGTTCTTCATCTTGATCCGGGTTACGGGCGCGCGCTGTTGCATCTTGTGGCGCTCGTAGTCCATCACCATCCAGGGCGCGCCATCCAACTCGATGACGAGTCCACGGTTCAGGTCGCTGAAATTTATGCTCATTTTCTCCCTCTCGGCCCCCCGGATACAGACCGCGCGCCATCCGCCGCGGCAAGAGGAGCCCCGGGTCCCGGTCCGATGCCTACTTGGACGCCTTGCTCAGCGGGGTCGCGCCGCCCTGCCCCAGGATCACGATGTCCTCGATGCGGATGCCGCCCCAGCCGCTGATGTAGATTCCGGGCTCGACGGTGAATACCGTATTCAGGTCGAGGGAATCGGTCGAACGGGGGCTGACCCGCGGGTTCTCGTGGACCGCCAGCCCGACGCCGTGGCCCAGGCTGTGGCCGAAATTCTCGCCGTAACCCGCGTCATCGATTACTTTGCGGGCCAGGCCGTCGGCTTCCTCGCCGGTCATGCCGATCTTGACCGTGTTGATGGCGGTCAGTTGCGCGCCCAACACGATGTCGTAAATCTTGTGGAACGTGTCGTCCGGCTCGCCGACGACCACGGTGCGGGTGATGTCGGAGCAGTAGCCGCCGACCCTGGCGCCCATGTCGATGACTATCGGCTCGCCGCGCCGGATGACGCGGTCGGTCGGCTGGTGGTGGGCCATCGCGCCGTTGGGGCCGGCCGCCACGATGGTGTCGAAGCTGATGCTGTCCGCGCCCGCGTCGCGCATCGCCATTTCCATCCGCCAAGCCACCTCGCGCTCTGTCATACCCTCGGCGATGACCGGGCAGACCTGCTCCATAGCGGTGTCCGAGGCGTCGATGGCCCGCTGCAACAGCGCCAACTCTCCGGCGTCCTTGATGGTGCGCTGCTCGTCGGTCACTCCGGTAACCGGGACCAGCGACACGCCCGCCAACTCGGTTTCCTCTTTTATCTTGTTCAGGAGGTTGTCGAAGGTGGCAACGGTCATGTCCTGGCTCTCGAAGCCCAAACGCTTCACGCCGGACTCCTTCAGTTGCTCGACCAGCCAGTCCCAGCCGCCGCGCACTTGATGCACCTGGAATTGGGCTGCTTGGTTCGTGGCCTGCTCGGTGTAACGGGAGTCCGTAACCAGCACGGCCCGTTCGCCGGTGATGAACAGGTAGCCTGCCGAGCCGGTAAAACCGGACAGGTAGCGCCGGTTGTCCGAGCCGGAAACCAGGATCGCGTCCACTTCTTTCTCCGGCATCCGGGCCACGAAACCGTCCAAGCGTGATTGCATCATCGAGACTCCTCCTCAACCAAGGCAGCCAATATCTCCAAGGCCGCAGTATAGCTTCTCCACCCAAAGCCCGCAATTTGACCGCGGGCCACGTCGGAGAGGACCGACTGCCGCCGCCACGGCTCGCGGGCGTAGGGGTTGCTCAGGTGTACCTCTACAAAGGGCAGTCGGGCGTCGATCAGGGCGTCCTTCAGCGTGAGACCGTAGTGGGTGAGCGCGCCGGCGTTGACGACGATTCCTTGTATCCGGCCCCAGTGCTCCTGAATGCAGTCGACCAGCAAGCCCTCAACATTGGACTGGAAAAACTCGACCTCCACGCCCAACCGCTCGGCCGTTTCGGAGACTTGCCGGTTGACCTCGTCCAGCGTCATCGAGCCGTAAATGCTGGTGTCGCGGCGGCCCAGCATATTCAAGTTCGGCCCGTTGAGAATCAGAAACCTGGCCATCCATCGCCTCCGCTCCGCTCAGGACGAACGGGGGTGTTCCTCGTTCAATACAGTGGGCAGATCGATGGGCGCGTCACTTGGTTCGCCCGCGGACGCGACCGGCCCGTCCGGCTTCTCCGCTCTGGGGTGGTGAGCGAGGTAGGCTTGCAGAGCCTCCTGTTTCGTTACGTGGGTGTAAATCTGCGTGGTCGCAGGGCTGGAGTGGCCGAGCAATTCTTGGATAACGCGCAGGTCGGCGCCTCCCTCCAGCATGTGCGTGGCGAAGGTGTGGCGCAACGTATGGGGGTGAACGTCGTCCCTGGTCCCGGCCAAGGCCGAGTAGCGCCGCACCAGCTTCTCCACGCTGCGGCGGGAAAGCCTCTGGCCGTAGCGGTTTAGAAAGAGAGCGTCGTTGCGGGAATCGCCGGCCAGCAAGGGCCGCGCCTCGTTCAGATACCTCTGGAGCGCAGACTCGGTAGGCCGCCCGAACAGCACCCACCGCTCCTTCGCTCCCTTGCCGCGCACCAGCGCCCGCCGCTCGGCGAAGTTCACGTCGTCTATGTCCAGCCCCTGAATCTCGGCCAGCCGGATGCCGCTGGCGTACAGCATCTCCAGCATCGCCTTGTCGCGGATTCCGAGGGGGGTCGTTTCGTCCGGGGAATCCATGAGCCGGTCCGCTTCCCGGTGGCCGAGGAAAGTTGGGAGCGGCTTGGCCGCCTTGAGCCGAAAGCTATGCCCCGACGGGACCGGAGTCGACCGGAACAGCCCTTCCTGCACCAGGAAGCGGTAGAACGACCGCAGCACCGTCAGCTTGCGGGCCACGCTGACCCTGGCGTAGCCCTTGCCGCCGTCCCGGACCGGCGTGGCCAGCCAAGCCAGGTAGCCGCGCAACATCTGCCGGTCCATGTCGGTGAGCGCCAAGTCCTCCCGTACCAGATACTCCCGGAACGACTGCATGTCGGCCATGTACACCCGGCGGGTGTTGTCGGAGAGACCGCGCTGACCGAGCAGATGGAGCGGGAATTTCTCCAGATGGGAATCGAGGGCGGCGGCGTTGGCCGGGACCGCCGGCGTAAGCGCTTCAGTCGCCAACGCCGACCAACTCTTCTTCAGCTTCTACGGGAGTCGCTTCCTGCCAGCTACAGGAGGTGCAGGCGGAGTTGTTCCGGCCCTGTTGCACCATCAAGCCGCTGCACTCCGGGCACGGCGTGGGCAGAGGGCGGCGGTTCAAGACGAACTCGCAGTCCGGGTACCGGGAGCATCCCCAGAAGGGGCGGCCTCCCCGTCCCCGCGCCCGCCGCTCCACGATATCGCCGTCGCATTGCGGGCACTTGACACCGGTCTTGTTGAGCAGATTGCGGCGGTTGTCACACGGGTTTTCCTCAGTGTTGTAGCCGGTGCAAGCTAGGAAGCGCCCATAGCGGCCAGTCTTGATGATCATGGGTCGGTCGCACTTCTCGCAAACTTCATCGGTTGCTTCCTCAAAGGGCGTGCCTGAGTTGTCGCCCATATCCTTGGTGTTGCGGCACTTGGGGTAGCCGGTGCAGGCCATGAACCGGCCGAAGCGTCCCGTCTTGATAGCCATCGGTTCGCCGCACTTCTCGCAAACCTCGTCAGTCTCCTCAGCGCGGGAAAAGGTTTCGTTGGCCTTGTTCAACGCCTGGTTGAAGGGGTCGTAGAAGTCCCGCAGCATCGGCACCCACTCCCGGTTTCCTTGAGCCACGCTGTCCAGTTCTTCCTCCATACCGGCGGTGAAGTCCAGGTCCATAACGCCGGTGAAGTGCTCCGTGAGCAGGTCGGTCACCGTCATTCCCAACGGCGTTGGGGTCAGCCGACTACGCTCGCGCTCTACATACTGCCGGTCGACCAGCGTGCCGATGGTGGGCGCGTAGGTGCTGGGGCGTCCGATGCCCTTCTCCTCCATCGCCTTGATCAGCGTGGCTTCAGTATAGCGGGGCGGAGGCTCGGTGAAATGTTGGTTGGCGTCCAGTTTGGTGCATTCCAGGGCGTCGTCTGCGGCAAGCCGCGGCAGCGTCTTGCCGTTCTCCCCGCTCTCCGTGTCGTCGCGCCCTTCCAAATAGACTTCGCGGAAGCCGGCGAATTTCAAGACGGAGCCGGTGGCCCGGAAGTTGTAGACCACGCCGGAGCTGCGGCAGGCGGCGTCGATGTCTACCGTCGTGGCTTCCGAAATGGCGTCGGCCATCTGGCTGGCCAGCATCCGCTCCCAGACCAGGGTATACAGCCGGAGCTGCTCCGGACTAAGGAAGCTCCGTAGCGAAGCCGGGTCCCGCCGGATCGACGTGGGCCGGATCGCTTCGTGGGCCTCTTGGGCGCTCTTGGAACGCCTGGAATAGACCCGCGGCTTCTCCGGCAGATGGTCTTTGCCGTAGCGGGCGGCCACGTAGTCCCGCACCTCGGCGACGGCCGAAACGGCCACCTGGGTCGAGTCGGTCCGCATATACGTGATCAGCCCCACCGACCCCTCTGCGCCGATGTCCAGCCCCTCGTAAAGCTGCTGGGCTATGGACATGGTGCGCTGGGCGGTGAACCTCAGCTTGCGCCCGGCCTCCTGTTGCATGGTGCTGGTGGTGAAAGGGGCCGCCGGACGCTGGCGCACGTCGCGCTTTCTGACCTCGGCGACCTTGAAGTCCGCCCCTTCCAGTTCGGCCTGATACTGCCGGGCTTCGTCCTCGTTGGGTATGGTTACCCGGCCCCGTTTGCCCTTGATCGAATGCAGGGCAGCGGGGAACTCGGTCTTTTGGCCCTGTTTGCGCAGTAGGGCGTCGATGGTCCAGGACTCCACCGGCACGAACGCCTCGATCTCCCGCTCCCGGTCGACGACCATGCGAAGGGCGACGGACTGCACCCGGCCCGCCGACAGCCCCCGTTGCACCCGCCGCCAGAGCAGCGGGCTGATCTGGTAGCCCACCAGCCGGTCGAGAATCCGGCGGGCCTGTTGGGCGTTGACCAACTGCATGTCGATTTCGCGGGGATGCCGGAAAGCGTCTTCCACGGCTTCCTTGGTGATTTCGTGGAATACCACCCGCTTGGGCGGGGCCGCCCGGTCCTCCCACTTGGCCGCTGCTTGCAGGTGCCAGGAGATGGCCTCGCCTTCCCGGTCGGGGTCGGTGGCCAGGTAAATCTCGTTGGCCGAATCCCCCGCCTTCTTCAGTTGGGTCAGCAGGGTTCGCTTGTCTTTCATAATGACGTAGGACGGCTCGAAGTCCTGCTCGATGTCCACGCCAATCTTGCTCTTGGGTAGGTCGCGCAGATGGCCCATAGAGGCGGTGACCACGTAGTCCCGGCCCAATATCTGGCCCACGGTGCGGGCTTTGGCCGGCGATTCCACGATCACGAGGTCTTTGCCCGCAGCGTTCAGGCCATTCTGGGTCCGGGCCTTCGTCGCGCCTTTAGTCGCGGCCTTGCCCTTGGCAGCGGCTTTGGCCGTTCCCTTCTTGGGGCCGGGCTTCTTCTTGGCGGCAGGCTCTTTAGTTGTCATGCCCCACCCCCGCCAGTGACCGGACGTAGTGCATACATCCGACCTGTCTCACCGTTCCTTGTAGTTCAAGCATCGTCAACATACTGTTTATTGAAGTAATCGGCAGTCCCGATTGTCGGCAAATTTCGTCGATGTGTATGGGCCGGTCGCCAAGATGGCCCAACAGCGCCCTCTCCTCCTCTCCAACGGCCAGCCCAACCTCCGGCGCGCCCGGAAAACCAAACGCCGGGGGCGCTTGGTCATTCGATAGGGCCGTCGTCAGGTCTAACGTAAGGGCTGGCGCCGGAGTCTCGGCCGACGGCGGTACCGGAGTCGCAGCGTCCAGGCTGGACAGGTTCAGTTCCTCCAGAATGTCGTCGCAACTTGTAACCAGCTTGGCTCCTTCCTGGATCATCCGGTTGGTGAACCGGCTGGCCGGGGAGAAGATGGTCCCGGGGACGCAGAACACTTCCCGGTCCTGCTCCAACGCTTGGTACACCGTCCACCGGGCGCCGCTGCCTTCGGCGGCTTCGACCACCACCGTACCGAGGGTCGTGCCGCTGATGAGCCGGTTCCGCCTGGGGAAACTGTTGGGGCCGGGGCGAACGCCCAGGGGCTGCTCGCTGATCACGGCTCCCTGGCCTTGGACCTGCCGAAACAGGCCAGCGTGCTCCTTAGGGTATACCGAATCCAGCCCTCCGGCCAACACCGCAATCGTCCGCCCGCCGCTTTCGATGGCGGTACGGTGGGCGATGCCGTCGATGCCGCGGGCGAGACCGCTGACCACGGTGATACCGTTGGCGGCCAAGTCTCGGCTCAGCATTGCCGCTGCTTCCCGCCCGTAGGACGTGGGATTTCGGGTGCCGACTACGGCCACCGCCCGCTCGTCGCCGGGCAGCAGCGAGCCTTGATAGTAGAGCACCGGCGGGGCGTCGGCGATTTCCCGCAACCGCGGCGGATACGCCTCGGAGTGCCAGTTGATCGACCGGACCGCAGCCCGGTCCAGGGCCTCCATCTCGCGGTCCGGGGAGATGCCGCTTCTGGCGGCCATCACCTCTTGGGCGGTGTCTTCTTTGAGTCCGGCTGCCCGCAACTCCGAATGACCGGCCTTCCAGGCGTGTTCCAGCCGCCCGAAGAAGGCTTCCAGCTTGCGGAAGCGCACCGCCCCCAGTTGGGGAATCCGGCTTAATGCTATCCAGTACTTCAGGTCGTCCATGCGCCCGATTCTAGCACAGCCCAATTTAGGCCAACAACGGCCTGTTGTCGCTGGCTTCCAGCGGTTCCGGCGCGGTTTCGCGATGGCTTTGGATTTTATTGACAAGGAAAATAGGGCGATGTTATAGTCGTTTGACCCTAAAGGCTGATGAAACGCCTAGGCAAAAGGTTGTTCAGATAACCGTGTCCGGCGCACCTACCCCTCTGATTTCCCCGATCTGCCGCAACCCTTGTATTCCTTTTTCCCACCGCATGGCTATCTACTTTTTCCGCCCCGGATTGTGGGCTGGGAGGACTCCTCGACATGCAAATGCGTGACTTTGTCGTGCGCTTTGCCGGTGAAGGCGGTCAAGGCGTCGTAACTTCGGCGGAAGGTCTGGCGCAGTCTTCGACGCAAGTCGGGTACCACGCGCTAACCTTCGCCACCTTCCCTTCGCAGATTCTAGGCGGGCCTACCTGGACGCAAGCCCGGATTGCCGTCGACCCCGTGCTCGCCCCCGGAGACGACGTGGACGTGCTCGTCGCGTTCAACCGGCAAGCCTACGAAAATCACTGCGCCGACCTCCGAGAGGACGGGGTGGTCATCTTCAACTCCACCGAGTTCGAGTTGGACGACGACCCCCGCGCCTTCGGCCTGCCCATCGAGGAACTGGCCCGGTCGACGGGCAACAACCGGGCGGCCAACATGGTGATCATGGGCGCTCTGGCCCATCTCGTGAACATGCCCCACGAGTACCTGGAAGAGTTCGTGGAAAAGCGGTTCAACCGGGGCCGGCCCGGCGACGACGAAATCATCCGCTCCAACCTGCAAGCCCTGGGGTTGGGCCGGGAGCATATCGCCGCAAGCGGTCTGAGTCTGGGCGAACTGGCGCCGGCAATGATGCCCGAATACGACCAGCTAATGATAAAGGGGAACGAGGCCCTGTCCATCGGCGCTATCGCCGGCGGCCTCGAGTTCTACGTCGGCTACCCAATCTCGCCAGCGACTCCGGTCCTGCTCTTCATGGAGCGCAATCTGGTCGGCAAAGACCGGTTCGCCTACCAGGTCAGCTCCGAGATCGAATCGATCACCGCAATCCTCGGAGCCGGTTTCGCCGGGAAGCGCGCGATGACGGCAACCGCCGGGCCGGGCGTGTCGCTGATGAGCGAAGGGCTTGGCCTGAGCTGGATCGCCGAAATTCCGCTGGTGGTGGTGGACGTGCAACGGGGCGGACCGGCCACCGGCCTCCCCACCAAGACCGAGCAGTCCGACCTGATGAGCTGCATGTTCCCGGCCCACGGAGATGTGCGCATCCCGATCATCGCCGTCGGCACGGTGGAAGAGTGTTTCTTCGGCGCGATCAAGGCCATCGAGTGGGCCGAGAAATACCAGGGCCCGGTCATACTGATGTCAGAAATGTCGTTGGCCGAGCGGGCCCAGAACATCCGCCGCCCCGACCTGAGCAAGGTCAAACCGCCGAAGCGCCTAGTGTACGAAGGCAACAACGGCTACAAGCGCTACGCCGGCTACGAGCTTTCGCCCATGCCTATTCCCGGCGGCCCCGGCGCTTACGTGGCCAACGGCAGCGAGCACGACGATGTCGGCGATACGACTCACCTGCCGGAGCGCCACATCCAGATGACGCAGCGCCGGTTCAGCAAGGTCAAGCTGCTGGAAGAAGACGACTACGAAGCCGAGGACACCCAGCACTCGGTGGCGGTCCTCCCTTGGGGCGGGAGCAAGGGCCCGGCCCGGGAAGCCTTCAATACGCTGAAGCAACAGGGTGTGCCGGTAAGCTGGTACTACACCATATACCTGAACCCGCTGCCGCCCAAGCTACTGGAAGAGTTGAAACAGAAGGACCTGGTCATCGTCCCGGAGTTGAACTACCAAGGCCAATTCTCCGGGATTCTCAGGGGCCTGGGGGTGAAGGCCGAGTCCATAACCCAATACACCGGGCTACCGTTCAAGGCGCGGACCCTGGTGGAGCGAATCACGGAAATGACCGGCTCGCGGTCCCCGGCAGCGGTTTAAGGAGGCTGTAGGAATATGAGCAAGAAAAACCCGGAATACGACTTCAAGTGGTGCCCCGGCTGCGGGGACTTCGGCGTCCGCCGCGCCATCGAACTGGCCATGATCGACCGGCTGGAGGAAACCGGCCTTCCGATGGAGAGCAACGTGGTAGTGGCCGGCATCGGCTGCTCCGGCAACATGGTCCACCTGCTGGAAGGTGACCAGCCCTACGGGATGCACGGCATCCACGGCCGCTCTCTGCCCATTGCTCTGGGCGTGAAGATGGCCCGCCCCGAGCTGAACGTGCTGGTAGTGGCCGGCGACGGCGACTTCCTCAGCATCGGCGGGGAACACATCGGCCCCCAAGCGGCGCGGAACCTGAACATTTGCGCCGTCATCATGGACAACGGCGTCTACGGCCTCACCAAGGGCCAGAGCTCCCCGACCACCAAGCTGGGCGTGATAACCAGCTCGACCCCCTACGGCAAGATCGAGGCCGAGATCAACCCCTTGGAACTCTACCTGACCTTGGGCGTTTCCTACATCGCCTCCGGGTTCTCCGGGCAGCCCCGGCCCCTCTCCCAGCTCATCAAGCGGGGCATGGAGCATTCCGGCTTCTCCATCGTCCACGTGCAGTCTCCCTGCACCACCTACAATGACACCTTCGAGGAATTGAAGGGCAACCCCCGGAAAGGAATCGATCCCACCCTGTGGGACGTCCCGGAAGAGCACGACACCGCCAACCGCGGCGCGGCCTATGACCTGATTCAGCAGGGCGGCCTTCCGGTGGGCGTCGTCTACGCCGACGAGTCCCGCCCGCCGCTCGAACAGCGGGTGGAGCAAATGTGGGACACGGCCCGCGCCAGGTCTGCCGAGGAGCTGATGTCCGCCTTCGAGTTCTAACCGGGCTTGACCCTGCGCCATTACCGGCAACGAAAAACACCCCGCCGCGCGGCGGGGTGTTTGGTTCAAATGGGCCAGCCGGATGGCGGTGGTCAGCCGCCGGACGCCTGTTGCTGTTCCTCTTCCAGGGAGCGGTATTTTGACGGACATTTGACCAGAACGTGGCTGGCCTGGAAAACGCCGTCCTCGCCGACGCTTCCTTCGAGTATTATCTCGGAGTGCGGGTTGAAGAAGAGGTCGGGCAGCACGCTGCCGTACCTGGCGTCCACCGCGGCGCCGGGTGACTCGCCATCCTTATCGGTCAGTTGGAACCGGGAGACGGTCGACTTGTCGGCCCGTTGGAAAGAGCCTTCCACCAGCTTGCCCGCCAGCCGCACCACAGTCCCATTCTGTGCGTCGGGGTTGGCGTCGAGTTCGCTGGGGTCGAGGATGGCCAAGGCATTCTTGGGGAAGGCAGCGTATATCATATACGCCAAGGCCAGCCCGACCACGGCTATGAGAATCAAGAAGCGGGTGCGGTTCGACCGTCCTTCGGATTCGCCGTCCGTCGGCCCGTCCGATGGTAATGAAGGGAGGGGTTGCCTGTCGTCCAATCGGTCTCCAGACCGATGCTGACGGAAAACGCCCGCCGCATCGGGTACTGTCTGTAAAGGGATAAAGGGATAGCGGTATCATAACATGGATGCACCGGATATACAGGATTCAATTGCCGAACCGCCGAAAAATCAATCCTGCATATCCTGTGCATCCATGTCGAAATTCCTGAGGCTCCATTGACGCCTACTAGCGGTGAAAACGCCCCCGGACCTGCTATCGAAGTGCGTGGCTTGGAAAAGAGCTACGGCGAGTGGCCCGTGCTGTGGGACCTGGACCTGACCGTGCCTTGGGGCGAGACGCTGGCGCTGTTCGGCGTGAACGGGGCGGGCAAGACCACACTGCTTCGGATACTCTCCACCCATGTGCGGGCCGATGGCGGCACGGCGGCCATCGCCGGGCGAGACCTGCGCCGTCAGCCGGGGGCGGTCCGTCGGCGCATCGGCGTGGTGGGGCATCGCAGCTTCCTCTACGGCGACCTCACCTGCCGAGAGAACCTGGTCTACTACGGCCGCCTCTACGGACTCCGCGATTGCGAGACCAAGGCTGCCGACGCGCTACGGCGGGTCGGGCTGACCGCCCGCGCCGACCACCGGGTACGCGATCTGTCCAACGGTATGCAAAAGCGGGCCTCGATTGCCAGGGCCATCCTTCACGAGCCACAGGTGCTGCTCTTGGACGAGCCGGAGGCGGGTCTCGACCGGGATTCCCGCGAAATGTTCGGCAGCCTGCTGCGGGAGTGGACCGCCGCCGGGCGTTCGGCGGTCGTCGCCACCCACGACATCGACCTCGGACTGTCTTGGGCGCGGCGGGCCGGGGTTCTCGCCGCCGGGCGGGTGAGCCTATCCGAGGAACAGGGGGCCGGGGCCGCGCCCGCGATCCGCGAAGCGCTTTCGGGAGACTGGAATCCGGGAAGGCCGCAGGACAGCGGCCCATGATGCGAGAGCTGGGCCCGGTAGCCGCTATGGTGTGGAAGGACCTGGTCCTGGAGGCCCGTTCCAGAGACTTGGTCGTGTCGGTGATATTCTTCGGCCTATTGCTGGTGGTGGTGTTCAGCTTCGCCGTCAAGCCGACGACACCGGAAATGGCTACGAGACTGGCCCCCGGCCTGCTTTGGGTGGCCTTCGCCTTCGCCGCCACCCTGGCCATGAGCCGTTCATTCGTGAGGGAGCAGGAACAGGGCGGGCTGGAAGGGCTGTTGGTCTCACCGGTCAGCCGCGACGCCATCTTTCTGGCCAAGGCGGCGACCAGTTTCCTGTTCATGCTGCTGGTGGAGGCGGCCCTGCTTCCGGTCTACGCGGTGCTGCTGGGGTTTTCAGCGTTTTCGGCCACGTTGTTGCTGGCCATCGTCCTGGCCACCGTCGGGTTCGCGCTCATCGGCACTTTGTTCTCGGCCCTGGCCGCCCAGACGCGCTCCCGCGAAATCATGCTCCCGGTGCTGTTCTTCCCCATCGTCCTGCCGGTCATCATCGCCGCGGTGGAGGTGACCACGCGGGCCATTGGCGGGGAGACCTTTGTTGAAGTCGGCCGATGGCTGCCGTTAATCGGAGTTTTTGACGCTCTTTTTCTGGTAATCTGTCCGTGGGTTTTTTCGTTCGTGGTAGAGGAATGAGAGTTTTCAGCTTTCGGTCGGTCTTTGGCGCGGTTGCCGGCGTTTTGATGCTGGTCAACCTATACCTGATATTCATGGTGGCGCCCACCGACGCGGCACAGGGAGAAGTGGCGCGGGTGATCTACCTGCACGTCCCCATTGCCATCATGTCGTTCCTGGCCTTCTTCTTCGTCTTCGTGGGCAGCGTCATGTACCTTATCAAGCGCGACCTGCGGTGGGACAGCCTGGCCCACTCCGCCGGCGAGGTGGGGGTGGTGTTCATCTCGGTGGCGCTCTTGACCGGCATGATCTGGGCCCGCCCGGTATGGAACACCTGGTGGACGTGGGAGCCCCGCCTTACGACGACGCTGGTGCTGTGGCTGATCTATGTGGCCTATCTGATGGTGCGGGCCTACGCCCCCAACCGCGCCCGGAGCGGGGTGTACGCCGCGGTGGTGGGCATCATCGGGTTCGTCGATGTTCCCATCGTCTATTTCGCCGTGGAATGGTGGGGGTCGCTGCTGCATCCGAGCCAGGTCGTCGGCCCGTTGGCCGAGACCGACTCCCTGGACTCGCAGGTCTACATGGTGCTGCTCGTGTCGTCCATCGCCTTTTTGATGTTCATGGTATACCTCGTGATGGAGCGCATGGCCTTGCGCGATTCCGAGGACGAACTGGGCCGGGTCCGGTTCGAGCTTAGGAGGGCCCGCCGGTCCCCGGCACGGAGAGAAACCGCGTGATCCCTACGATACTGCTGGACTCACATCAACCCCCGGCGAACCTGGCCTACCTGTTCGCCGCCTTCGCCGTCGCCTGGCTGCTCTTCTTCGGCTACATGTTCTTCGTAACCCGCCGCCAACAGGAGATGCGCCAGGACATCGAACGCCTGCGCCGCGAGGTCGTGGAAGAACCCGCCGCCCAACCGAGTCCCCGCCCCGAGGGAGAGGGTACCGGCGGGGACTAACCGTACCGTCCCCGTAGGGTTATTATAGGCGAATTCGGCTACTGGCAGTGGTTGGTTTGCAGACTTTCGAGGTCGCATTCCGACCGATGTCTGTGAGTCAGGAGGCTTTGGTCTATACCGCCGAGGGAGGAGCCGATGGCGACGGTCCTACGGGACTGGCAAGGGCGGCCAGTGCGGTTGACCGAAGAACGTTGGCAGCACGTTTGTGTCGCGCACGGGTACATGGACAATATGGAGGAGAATGTCGGTGAAACACTCCAGAGTCCCGATGTTATCCATCGTTCCACCAGCGACCCCGCCGGGGTAAGGCTGAATTACAGATGGTTTCGTGGCACCGTCGTTGGGGACAAGTGGGTTTGCGTAGTGGTGAAGTACCTGGAATCCGACGCCTTCATTTTAACCGCTTATGTAACCGACACCATACCGCAAGGTGAACGGATATGACGGATGAGAAAAAACGGGTCAACGTATGGTACGACGAAGAGGGGGATTACCTGGATGTAACCTGGGACACCGGTGACACATACTACACTCCGACGCTGGATGACCGAGTGCTTGCCCTTGTCGACCAAAAGGGCCGTGTGGCGGGATTCAAGATCGTCGCCGTCAGCACCTTCAAGGGAAGCCTCCTCAACGTCGACCTAGCCCCGGACAAACACCGGACCTAGTCACAAAGGCTGACCTATATCGTCGGGGTCCGGTCCATCTCTCCTTCGTCACCCCGCCGAAGGCCGGTGCCGCTATCCCCCCGCCTGATGGTCTTGGAAACGGTCCCGGAGCACCTTCTTGTCGAACTTGCCGACGCTGGTCTTGGGTATTTCGTCCAAGAAGACCACGTCGTCCGGGATCCACCAACTGGCGAAGCAGGGCCGGATGAAGTCCAGCACCTCGCCCTTTTCAAGCGTGTCCCGGTGGTCGGCGTTGGGCACCACGCAGGCCAGGGGGCGCTCCTGCCAGGTGGCGTGAGGCACCGCGATCACCGCCGCTTCCAGCACGCCCGGATGGGCTATGATCGCCGTCTCCAGGTCCACCGACGAAATCCACTCGCCGCCGCTCTTGACCATGTCCTTCACCCGGTCACCGATCTGAATGTAGCCGTGGCGGTCGACGCTGGCGATGTCGCCGCTGTGGTACCAGCCGTCGACGAAGGTCTCGGCGCTGCGGGGGTCGTTGTAGTATTCGCTGGCGATCCAGGGGCCGCGGAACAGCAGTTCGCCGCGAGCCTCGCCGTCCCAGGGCAGGTCTGCGCCGTCTTCGTCCACCAGCCGCATCTCCAACCCGGCGGCCAGCGACCCCTGCTTGCCGGCCAGATCCAGCTTGCCCTCGTCGGATAGCCCGTCCAGGCCGCTGACGCGCCGGTTATAGGAAACCAGGGGCGCGGCCTCGGTCATGCCGTAGGCTTGCACCAAGTCCACGCCCAGCTTTTCCTTGTACTCCTGAATCAGGCTCAACGGCACCGCCGAGCCGCCGCTGACCACTTCCCGCAGGCTGGAAAAGTCGTATTCCTCGCCGCTGCGCTCCAGGTAGTCCAGCAGGCCCACCCAGATGGTCGGCACGCCCAGGCTGATCGTCACCCGCTCGCGGTCGATCAACTGGCAAATGGCTTGGGGCGTCGGGCGCGCGCCCGGCAGCACCTGGGTGGCTCCGACCATAGTTGCGGCGAAGGGCGAGCCCCAGCAGTTGGCGTGGAACATGGGCACCATCGCCATGACCACGTCCCGCTCCCGTATTCCCACCATGTCCGCCTGGCACTCGGTCATCGTGTGCAGGTAGATGCCGCGGTGGGTATAGGTGACGCCCTTGGGTCGGCCGGTGGTGGCCGAGGTGTAGCACAGCCCGGCGGGGGCGGTCTCGTCCAGATCCACCGGCAGGTATTCGCCGGAAGCCCGTTCCAGCAGGTCTTCGTAGTTGTGCGCCGACGGCAGGGAAGTGGTGAAGTCGCGGTCATCCGTCATCACGACGAAATGCTCCACCGATTCCAACTGCGGGGCCAGAGCCTCGAGGACCGGCGCAAGGTCCGGGTCGACCAGAATCACCTTGTCGGCGGCGTGGTTCACGATGTACACGAGGTCGTCAGCCGCCAGGCGGATGTTGATCGTATGCACTACCGCGCCCAAGACCGACGGGGCAAAGTAGGCTTCCAGGTGCCGGAAGGTGTTCCAGCCGAAGGTGCCCACGCGGTCGCCCTGCTTCACCCCCAAATCGCGCAGGGCATTGGCCAGCCGCGCCACCCGCCCGGCCAGGTCGCGGTAGGTGTAGCGGTGGACGCCCTCGCCCTCCCGCGTAACGATCTCCTTGTCGGGGAAGAAGATTTCGGCCCGTTCCAGCATCCGGGGCAACAGCAGAGGATAGTTCATCATGGCGATATGCCCTCCGGGTTTGATTCGACCGCTAAGGCATTGTTCCCTCTCCACGTGGGAGAGGGTTAGGGTGGGGGGCTTCCACGCTCAGGGGCCCTTGATGCTGACGCCGCCGTCGATGGCCCAGGTCTGGCCCGTGATGTAGGCGGCGGCTGGGGAAGCCAGGAAAACGCACAGGTAGCCGGGTTCCTTCAGCCCGCCCAGCCTTCCCAGCGGCACCTGCCCCTTGGCCTGCTCCTGCCTTGCCTGGTAGGCCTCCGCCGACACCTGCTCGGGGTCGGGGAAGTAGCCGGGCGCAACGGTGTTGATGCGTACCCCGTAGGGCGCCCACTCCTGGGCCACGCTCTCAGTGAAGCGCATCACCCCGGCCTTGGCCGCATCGTAGGCGGCGGACCCTGCCCGCCCCCGGAACGAAGCGAACCCGGAGATGTTTATCACGCTGCCCTCGCCTCGCTCCAGCAAATGGGGGCCGACGGCCCGGCAACCCTGAAAGGCCTCGGTCAGGTTGATGTCGACTATGAAATGCCACTCTTCTTCGGTCATGCCCGCGTCCGGCGTCCCTGGAAGCTGCACCACCGGCTTGCGGATAGAGTCACCGACACAATTTATCAGGGTATCGACGCGGCCGAACTCCCCCAACACCTGTGCGGCGATGCGGTCCATGTCGGCCGCCTTGGTCGCATCGCCGGTCAGGGGCAGGGCCGTTCCCCCCGCGGCGCGTATTTCGCTGGCCACTTGGCCGACGGTGGCTTCCGAGAGGCTGGTGACGGCCACGTCGGCCCCGGCCTCGCTGAACGCCAGGGCGATGCCCTTGCCGATGCCCCGGCCGGCGCCTACCACCAAGACCTTTTGACCGCTTATGTCAAATTGCGACAGGCTCATTGATCAACTCCCTCCAGTCGTCCCAAATCGTGGGCGACACCTCAATTAGTGCGGACCCGCCCCAAGGCTCCCGGCGTGACCGGCACCAACTCACCGGGCACCGGGCGCACTCCGGCGTTCTCGCGCAACAGACCTGCCCGTGCAGCCGGAGTATCTCGTGGATGTCCACCATCCCGATGGACAAGTCCGCGAACTGAGGACGGTGCATACGATAGACACATTTTAGACTGTCGCGCAATGCCGCCGGAGTCCGGCGCGGCCCGTCTTTTCCATTCAACGGGCCGAACACGCGGCCCAGCACCCGGATGCAGTTGGCATCCAGCGGCAGCGCCTCCTCTCCCCAACCGTAGGCCAGCACACATTCGGCAATCTTGCCGCCCACCCCCTTGATGCCGAGCAGCCCCTCTCGTTCCCGAGGCACTCCGTTGGCCACCGCCTCCGCCATCGAGACGACCGCCGGTAGCTGCCCTGCCCGCACGATGCCCCGCGCCTCCTCCGCCACGAATTCCCGCCACTCGGCCAGAGCACCGGCATCCGGGAAGCGGCGGAAGAACTTGCGGCACATTTCGACCAGCAGCGCGTCCTTGGTGCGGGCGCTCAGGCCGAACAGCGCCAGCGCCCGGTAAGGGCTGCGGCGCGGCCCGTCCGCGACCCAAAGCTCCGACTCCCATGTGAAGCCGCCGTAGGCAGTCTTTAGCTGCGCCAGTAGTTGCAGAATACGGTCTGCTTCCCGGTCTGGTTCTGATGCGGCCATGCTCACCTGTTCGTTTTGACGCTGGTCGGCGGCGCGGGTATCATTTCGGCGGGCGCAGGCCCATTCTACTATTCTTCAGGCCCATTTCTTACCCAAAAGAGCGACCGTCAACGCGAGGAGGGACGCTGATGAAAGCAACTTTTATCAACGAACACGGCGGCACCGACCGGCTGGTCTACGGAGACCGCCCCGATCCCGAGGTTGGCCCCGGCGAGGTCATGCTGCGGGTCAGAGGCAGCGCCTTGAACCACCTGGACCTCAACCTGCGGGAGGGCCGCACCTACAACGGCCCGCTGCCCCGGATTATGGGCTGCGACGTAGCCGGCGAGGTAGTCACGATCAGCCCCGCCGCCGCCACCTCCCTGCAAGTGGGTGACCGGGTTATCCTGAACAACCGCGTCACCTGCGGCAACTGCGAGCATTGCCGCATGGGCAACGACCAGTGGTGCGCTGGCCAGAAGCGGCTGGGAGTGGACCTGGACGGCGGCCATGCCGAGTACATCACCGCTCCGGCCATCAACGCCCACGTCATCCCCGACTCGATGGACTTCACCGAGGCGGCGGCGTTGCCCATCGCCGCGCACACGGCCTGGCACTGCATGGTCACCCAAGCCCAGGTGCGGCCTTGGGACGACGTGCTGGTGCAGGCGGCGGGCAGCGGCGTGGGCAGCATGGCCATCCAGATCGCCAAGATGGTGGGCGCGCGCGTGATCACCACCGCCGGCAGCCAATGGAAGCTGGACAAGGCGAAGGAATGGGGCGCCGACGAGGTGATCAATTACCGCGAGACGCCCAACTTCAGCGACCGGGTGAAGGAACTCACCGGCGGCCAGGGCGTGGACCTGGTGTTCGACTGCGTCGGCGCGGACGTTTGGGAGCAAAACCTGCTGTCGCTCAAGACCGGCGGACGCCTGGTGATTACCGGCGTAACCAGCGGGGCCACCGCCACCCTCAACCTGTCACTGCTCCAAGGCAAGCCCCTGCACCTGATGGGCAGCGGCGGCCGCAGCAACCGCACCTTCGCCGACTTTATGAAGGTGGTCCATCACGGCTCCCTGCGCGGCATCCCCGGCCGCGTGTTCCCGCTGGACAACGTAGGCGACGCCCACCAAGCGATGGAGGACCGCGACTTCTACGGCAAGATCGTCATCGAGAGCTGAGGCGTCTAACCATCCCGTTCCGGTAGCCAACCACGGGACGGCGGGTTAGAATTATTCGCACATTGATTTAGACAAGCTAGGAGAAGCCAATGAAAATCGCCAGGTATGAAGCACACGGAGCCATTCACTACGGCGTCGTCGAGGGCGACTCGGTTACCGCGCTGAGCGCCAGTCCCTTCGAGGAACACACCCTGACCGACCACGTTCACAAGCTTTCCGACGTCAAGCTGCTGGCGCCGGTGGCGCCGGGCAAGATTCTGGCGATGGGCTTGAACTACACCAGCCACGTCGGCGACCGGCCCGCCCCCGAGTACCCGATGATTTTCCACAAGACGCCCACCAGCGTCATCGGCCCCGAGGACGCCATCATCCGCCCCAAGGAGGTGCAGCGGTTCGACGCCGAGGGCGAGATGGTGGTGGTCATCAAGGACAAGTGCCGCAACGTCTCCAAGGAAGACGCTCTGAACCATGTGCTTGGCTATACCTGCGGCAACGACGTCAGCGCCCGCGACTGGCAGCGGAAGGACCGCAACGAGAACAACTCGGACTGGTGGCGGGCCAAGTCGGCGGACACCTTCTCGCCCATGGGCCCCTGGATCGAGACCGAGGCCGACCCCCACGCCCAGCACCTGCGGACCCGCGTCAACGGCAACGAGGAACAGAACGAGACCACCGACCACCTGCTGTTCGACGTGCCCACAATGATCGAGTTCATCACCCGCTACGTCACGCTGGAGGCGGGCGACTGCATCTTCACCGGCACCCCCGGCACCACGCAGGACATGGGCGACGGCGCCATCTGCGAGATCGACATCAGCGGCATCGGCGTCCTCCGCAACCCGGTGAAGCTGGAAAGCTAGCCGGGTCAGGTCAGAGGCATACGCCGCAGCGTATAGGCGTCGCCCGCCATTATCTCCGCAATTCTCGGCGGTAGACCGCGAAAGTCGTCGGTCGCCGCCGAGATCAGTCTTCCAGTCAGACCGGCGGACTCTTCCCCGGCCAGCCAGACCGCCAGCTCGGCGCACTCGTCGATGGACGCGCCGCCGCCCGACGTTACCCGAAGCCCGGTCTCGTGGATGAACGTGGCTCCGGCTTGAGCGGCATCCTCGGTCATTTTGTCCCACATGGTCGTGTGGACCGAGCCGGGACCCAGGGCATTGACCGTGATTCCCTTTTGCTCCAGTTCTTGGGCCAGAACCTCGGTCAGCCGCACCACCGCGACCTTGCTGGAACAGTAGGCCGACATATTGCTCCAAGCATTGGCCGCTCCCGCGCCGGACAGGTTGATGATTCGGCCGCTGCCTTGGCCGACCATGACGGGGATGACGGCGCGGCAGACCAAGAAGGTGCCGGTGAGGTTGACGTTGATGGTATCCACCCACTCGGCGATGTCATTGTCCTGCAAGGGGCCTATGGGGCCGGAGATGCCCGCGTTATTGACCAGAATGTCGATGCGGCCGAACCGCTCCACGGCGGCGGCAGCCAGCCGCTCCGCCTGAGCCCGGTCGGTCACGTCGGTGGGGACGATCAGTGGCTCGGAGCCGGCCGCCTCCACCCGTGCGCCGGTCTCGCGCAGTTCGGCTTCGTTGCGGGCCCCCAACACCACCCGCGCGCCCTCCCGGGCAAAGGCGACGGCGATGGCTTGACCGATGCCCCGTCCCGCGCCGGTAATCACCGCGACCTTGTCTTTCAGCTTCATAAAACAGCCCTCGAATTCAAGCCTGCCCATTCTAACGCCACGGATATGCCAGCGCGCCTTGCGACAATTCCGGCGGCCAGACGATTACTTTGCGGCCCTGTCGCCACTGCACCAGCAGCGTCTCTCGACCTATCTGACACCCGGTGGCGTCGATTTGGAACCTGCCATAGAAGGTAGAGAAATCCAGGGTGGCAGCCGCTTGGCGCAGGGCCGAATCGTCGGCCGTGCCAGCCTCTTGCAGACACCGCTGCGCCACCACGCCGACAGCGTAAGCCTGGGCCATCGGGTAGTCAACGGCGGCGTGTCCGGGTCGACGCAGGGAGGCGATAACCTCGCCCGCCGACGGGCCATACTCCGCCGCGTATCGCGCTTCCGGCTCCCACTGGCTGG
Organism: Dehalococcoidia bacterium; assembly: GCA_965197575.1. GTDB lineage: Bacteria > Chloroflexota > Dehalococcoidia > Lucifugimonadales > UBA3495 > VXOI01. Next base: position 725,158 of record OZ240214.1, on the reverse strand, counting down.
GGCCAATGAACCCTTCGGCGCGGGGTCCAAGCCGCTCCCGGAAAGCATCGACCCCGGCGGCTACAACCGCGACTGCTCCGATACAGGCATCGGACTCGGCCAGTTGCTCGGCCAGGAGCAGGTCGTTCTGAAACCGCCCGGCAACAACCAGCGCCTCCGCGCCGGACTCGCCCACGGCTGCCACCACCTCCGAGAAGTCATAGGCCGCGGCGGGGAATTGGCGGGCCAACACGGTGCGAAAGCCGAGATCGCCCGCCCGTTCCTCCACGCCGGAGCAAACGTCTCTGGGAAACGCGCCCGTTTCCGCCCGCACCAGCGCCAGCGATTCCGCCGCCGGACTGGCCCGACGCACCAGCTCCAGCAGTCCTGCCAGGTACTCGGTGGCCGGGGTCAGCACGCCGACGATCCAGGGGTTGCCTCGCTGGTAGACGTTGGGAGACGCGCCGCCCTGGTTCCACAGCAGCCTGTCGTGCTCTTGGGCCACCTCTGCCGCGGCCGCCGTCAGCGCCGACGAGTAGGGGCCGATTAGCAGGTCCACCCCGTCGTCCACGATCAGGCGGTGGGTGGCGGCGCGGACGGCCTCGCGGCTGCTGGCGTCGTCGTAGAAGACCAAGCGCACCGGGCGGGGCGGGCCGCTTCCAACGGCGAGGCTGCCTGCGACGTTAACGTCCTCGGCCCAAGCGCGGATTCCGGCCAGAGTCTGTTGGCCCTGCACCCGGAACTGGCCGGTCAGCGAAACGGGAATCCCGGCCGTGATCGGCGCGCCCACGTTGGGAATACCTTAACGCCAGGCGTCCTAGCGCTTGGCGCGGAACAGGCCGAAGGAACTGGTGTAGCCGTGCAGGAACGTGGTGCCACCCACCGGGCCGATCTCGCCGTTGCAGAAGAACCCGCCCAAGGGCACCGGGCCGAGCTTTTCGCGGAAGATGTCGGTGTCGTGGTTGGGCCGTCCGTACAGGTATTGGCCCCGGCCCAAGCACGAGAAGAGCAGCGCGCCCGGCACGTCGTTCTCCCGGTTCTCCGAGGCGTAGCGCTCCAAGACGGCGGTCAGGTCTTGGGCCGAGGTGTCGGCGTCGCGCAGATGGAACTGGACCAGTTGGCCTTCCTTCAGCATCTCGCCGATGGCCAGGCTGCCGGTCTTGGAGTCCATCCCCACCACGTTGCGGATCAGGAAGTCGCCCTGCATCGGGTTGTCCAGGAACTCGTCCATCACCACGCCGAGGAAAAGGGAGTGGCCCATCAATTGCCGATCCCGCTCGGGGAGGGCGCGGTACATGTTCTGCAACACTTCCATCGGCGAGTGGCCGTTCAGCTCCACCAGCACGTTGCGTCGGCTGGAGGTGATGCGCATCGGCTCCCCGATGGGGCGGCAGCCTTGGGCGACCACCGTTTCGACCATGATGTTGCCGTGCAACACCAAGGCCACCGCGCCGCTGTCGTGGACCTCGCCGTCCAGGAACAGCGCGTTGTCCCCTTGGCGTTGAGCGCCGCTGGCCAGGCCGCCAATCTTGGCCGAATCGGGGAAGGCGAAGTCCATCCCCATAATGAGGTTCTGCACCGGGAAGGAGAACGGGTCGGCCAGGATCACGAACTGCGGGTCTTGGTCCCGGGTGACCCCTAAGAGTGTTTCCCAAGAGCTCGGGCCCGCGTCCAGGTCGGGTACGCGGTGGTCTTCCAGATGCAGCGCTTCAACCTCGACGCCGGGCAGCGAGCCGACGGTGATGGAGAGGGCGGGCCGCTGCTCGACTTCCTGGCCATTGCCGATGATCCCGCCGCCGGAGCAGCCGAAGGTGTGGGCCGCGCCGACGTGTTCGCTCATCAGGCCGGCGACCCGCCCGTAGTCGTTCCGGTAATGGGGCGATACGAAAGCCACCGCCAGGTCGGGCTCTTCCCCGTCCAACTGAGACCTGATGCTGACGGCGCACTCGGCAATAGCGCCCTCCAGGTCGGTCTGCTCGGAAATCGCAGAGGCCCATTTCATCGGAAACACCTCCTGAAGGCTGGTCGAAACGCCATGTGGGTCATATGTGTCTTGCCCAAGTATAGCACCGCTTCAAAGGCTGGGCTGGTATGGACAGAGCGGCGGCCCCAACGATATATTGAGGCACCGAGCACCATTCCCCTTCGAGGATCTGCCCGTGAGCGATAATACGCCCCATGCCAGCCTTCCATCCAAAGAAAACCGCGTCCGTGAATTGGCCCGGTTGTCCGGCATTTCCATCGCCGACGACGAGCTGAGCGAAGTAGCCGACCGTTTCGACAGCTTGATGAACGAGCTGGACGGGCTGCGTGACCTGGACCTGTCCGACATACAACCGGTGAACATCTTTTCCGAGGAAGACCCGATATGACCACCCAAAACGCCGCATTCCTGTCGGCAGCGGCAACGGCCCGGGCCATCCGAAGCGGTGAGCTTTCACCGGAAGACGCCGTTCGCGCCTACCTCGACCGTATCGACCGCTTGGACTCGCGCCTTGCCGCCTACATCACAGTCACGCGAGAAGAAGCCCTGGTAGCAGCCCAGAAGATAGCCGAGCAGTTGGCACGGGGCGATAACCCCGGTCCGCTGGCTGGCGTCCCTGTCGCGGTCAAAGACCAGTTCTGGACCGATGGCATCCTTACCACCAACGGCTCCCGGGTTTACTCTGAATTCGTACCGGACGAGGACGCCACCATCGTCCGGCGTTTGAAGGACGCCGGAGCGGTGCTTCTGGGCAAGCTCAACCTGAGCGAGCTAGCTATGGGCGGCACTCAAGACCCGCCCTGGGGAATCCCCGCCAACCCCTGGGACCTGGAGAGGACGCCCGGGGAATCGAGCAGCGGGTCCGGGGTGGCGCTCTCGGCCCACCTCTGCGCTGCCTCGGTCGGAGAGGATACCGGCGGCTCCGGGCGAGGCCCGGCGTCGTATTGCGGGGTGGTGGGCCTCCGCCCGACCTTCACCAGAGTGAGCCGCTACGGCATGACCCACATGTGTTGGTTCATGGACGCGGCCGCTCCGATGACCAAGACGGTGGAGGACTGCGCCATAGTGCTCGGCGCCATAGCTGGGCACGATGAAAAGGACCCTTACACCAGCCGTCGGCCGGTGCCCGACTACACATCTGGATTGCGGCGGGGAGGGCAAGGCCTGCGAGTGGGACTCATTCGAGAACTTCACCAAAGCCCCGACATGCACCCGGAGGTGCGCGAGGCGGTCGAGTCGTCCCTCGACGTCCTTCGAGGTCTGGGGGCTGAGGTTTCGGAAGTTTCGATCCCCTTGGTGGAGTTGGCGGGCGCGGTCTTCGTCGGCATAGCGGACACCGAGGGCGCGGGAGCCAGGGACGAGGTCCTGCGCACCCGGCCTGAAGATCTGGACCAGGCTACCCGTACGCGCCTGCTGTCGGCCTCCCTGGTGCCTGCCAAGGTCTATAACCGGGCGGCCAAGGCCCGCGTGTTGTTGCGGCGTGAGTTCATGGCCGCTTTGGAGCAGGTCGATGTCCTGGTCTCCCCTACCTCCCCTTATCCGGCGCCGAAACACACGGCGCTGACGGCGCGGTTCGAGAACGCTGAGGACGTTCGGGCCCGCTTTTTCTTCCGCCGCTCCTACACCGGCTGCTATTCGCTGACCGCCCTGCCCGCGATTTCCATCCCCGGTGGGTTCACCACCGACGGGCTGCCCATCGGGCTGCAACTGGGCGCGAGGCCCTTCGCCGAGGAAACGCTGTTCCGGGCGGCCTATGCCTACGAGCAGGCGACGCCGTGGCACGAGCGGACAGCCCCTGCCGCACTGGACTGAATCGACTTTAAGGAGCAGGTCTTATGCCGGAAAAGATACGAGTAGGGATCATCGGCGCGAACGCCAATTACGGTTGGAGCAAGAGGGCCCATCTGCCCGCCCTCCTGGCCCTGCCCGGCTTCGAGTTGACCGCAGTTTGCACTTCCCGGCCGGAGACGGCGCGGGAGTCGGCGGAGTTCTACGGGGCCGGGCTGGCCTTCCATGACTATACGGAAATGGCTAACAATCCCAACGTGGACCTGGTGGTCTGCTCGGTGAGCGTGCCAGCCCATTACGGCATGGTCAAGGCGGGGTTGGAGGCCGGGAAACATGTCTTTTGCGAGTGGCCGCTCGGGGCCAACACCAGCGAGGCGGAGGAGCTGGCAACTCTGGCCCGGGAGAAGGGCGTCCGGCACATGGTCGGCCTGCAAGCCCGCGGCGGACCTGCCTTGCTCCGCATCAAGGAGTTGGTGGAAGAGGGCTTCGTAGGCGAAATGCTGGCCGCCAATATGACCATGTTCCTGCCTGGCCTGTTGCAGCGGGGCGCCGACCGGGCCTGGATGGCCGACCGCCGGAACGGTGCCAACACCCTCACCATAGCTTCGGGGCACGCCCTCGATATCTTCTGCCACTGCGTCGGAGAGTTCCGCGAGTTGTCGGCACAGGTGGGGGTGCAGGCGCCGCAATGGCAGACCGCCGGGGAGACCGTCCCGGTGGACGCGCCGGACAACGTTTCGATCAGCGGCTTGCTGGCCAACGGCGCGATGGCCTCGGCCCACGTCGGCACGATTCCGTGGAACGGGGCCGGCTGGCGCATGGAGGTCTACGGGCGGGACGGCACTCTGGCCGCCCACTCGGCAGAGATGATCCAGTACGGCAACGTGAAGCTGTCCGGGGCGCAGGGAAGCCAGCCGATGCAAGAGTTGCCGGTGCCCTCCCGGTTGTCCCTGGCGCCGGAGACAGTGCCCGCGGGGGAAGCCTACAACGTGGCGCAGCTGTACCAGATATTGGGCGAGGCCATCCGAAACGGAGGCGAGTCCCAACCCGACTTCGATACCGCCGTTGAACGGCACCGTTTCCTGGACCTGTTGCAACAGTCCTCCGACGAAGGAAGACGGGTTGCCGTGGCCTGATGGGGCAACGCTTCCCCAATTAAGCCAGGTTGAGCATCAGGCAGGGCAGGCTCGCCACTCGTCTGCGCTCCTTAGCCATAGGCAGGAGCGCAGTGGTAATATCATCTGCGCAGTGTTTGGGTAGGGTGGTACAATGAGGCGGTCAGAAATATCCGACGGATTGGCGGATCGTGGTATAGGATTTCAGGCTGCCGGATTCGTCTTCGTCGGCTGCGCCAGCTTGGTGATGTTGTAGGTATTCGCAGGGACCGATTTCTGGCTATACCAGTGGTTCGAAACGGCGGCGGCCCGGCTTTACTGGTCATTCGTAGTCCCACTAGCCGCCCTGTTCGATTGGGGAAGGAAAATGTTCGAAAGAGGAATGGCAATCCGGGAAGCAAAAAAGGCGGAGATCCGGGAAAAGTCGCGCCAAGAGGGCCGTCAGGAGGGCCGTCAGGAGGGGCGTGAGGAGGGACGCGAGGAGGGACGCCAAGAGGAAATCCAGCGAATAAAGGCTTTGCTGGAATCCCACGGCGTATCACTGCCCCCGGAGGTGGCCTCAGCTATTTTTGGCGCAAATCAAAACGGTTCCTGAACGCTGGGTGGTTTCTGCGCTGTCCCGATTGTCATTCAGAACAGAGCCCCCGGTATGGCTGAAACCGCTGTTCCGGTCGCAGCGTCTCTCACAGAGCTGTGGGCTTGGAGCGGACACGAACATCGTCCCTTGATAGAAATGGCTGCCTGCCCCAGCCCCAACCTATTCCATACTCCAAATTTCGGCCTGCCTTGAACAAGCCTCGCAGCCCCTTGGCGAATCCCCGGCTCAACCGCTTTCTGTTGCTGCTCCTGGCTCCGGGGCTGGCGGTCAGGCGGTGGTTGGTGGTTGGTGCGCTGGGTCTGCTGATTATCGCCGTTGGCACGATGTTCGCGCTCAGCGTGTCAGCCGGACCGGCCGTAAACTCCTTCTTCGACCGCATCGTCCTCAGCGGACAGCCGCCCATCGTTCGCGGCGCCGTCTTCTTGGGCGTGGGGGCTGCGGGCGCGCTGATTGCGGCCTTCGGGCTGGCCCGCTCGCTCCAGCTTCTGACCAACCGGCCTCGACGGTGGAATCTGCTTCATTCGTTGTACGTCGAGCGGGTCTTGGGCTCCGGGCCGCGCATCACCGTCATCGGCGGCGGCAGTGGACTTCCCAGCCTGATTCGCGGCATCAAACACTACTCCCACAACATCACCGCCATCGTGACCATGGCTGACGACGGCGGCAGTTCCGGCCGCCTGCGCAACGAGCTGGGCATCCAACCGCCGGGCGACATCCGCAACTGTCTGGTGGCGCTGGCCGACTCGGAAGCGGTGATGCAGCAGTTGATGGACTACCGCTTCTCCTCCGATGGGCAGTTGGACGGGCACAGCTTCGGCAATATGCTGATTGCGGCCTTAGCTGGCATCGGCGGCGACTTCTACCGCGCCGTGGAAATCGCCGGCGAGCTGCTGGCAATTCGCGGGCGGGTCATCCCTTCGACCGGCGCTGACTTGACCCTCATCGCCAGCACCGAAGCGGGCGAGACGCTCATCGGCGAGACCAGCGTGGCTATGGCGTCGGGGCGGCTGCAATCGTTGTCCCTTTCGCCGCCCAATCCGCAGGCCCACCCGGAGGCGGTGGCGGCGCTGGAGGAGGCCGACCTGATTATCATCGGACCGGGCAGCCTCTACACCAGCATCGTCCCCAACCTGCTCATCCCCGGCATCTCCCAGGCAGTGGCGGAATCCAGGGCCCTCAAGGTTTACGTCTGCAACGTGGCCGAGGAGCCGCGGCAGACCGAGGGCTATTCGGTCCAAGAGCACCTGGCCGTGGTGCGCCACTACGCCGGGGCGGAAGCGGTACACGCGGTGGTGGCCAATAGCAGCATCCCCGACGGCCCCACCCCGGCCGGACTGGACTTCATTCGCTCGCGCCATCCGTGGGAAGACCCCGCCCTGCTAATCGAAGCCGACGTCATCGACGAGGCCGCCACCGCCCGCCACGACTCAACCAAACTAGCCAACATCGTAGCCGCCACCTACCGTCGGCACCGGGGCAAGCGCCGCCGCCTGCCCTGGCGGAAGTTAACCCCCGCCGCGCCACGCCCCCAACCCGCGCGCATCCCCGCCGAGGAAGCCCCGGCCCGGCGGTAGCGACGGCTCCCGGCAGTTTCCGAATCCGCATACTCTCGTCAGCAAGAAGATACCAGTCGGGGCGGGGAAAGCTCTAAAATATCAACCATTACACTTGCCGGAGACGTGCTTGAGATGGCGCAAGGGACGCCCGCCGAGCGCGCCGCGGAGTTGCGGCGCGAGCTCAACTATCACAACCACCGCTATTACACGCTGGATGACCCGGTTATCAGCGATGGAGATTATGACGCGCTGATTCGGGAACTGCGGGCAATCGAAGCGAAACACCCCGAGTTATTAACCCCCGACTCGCCAACGCAGCGAGTCGGGGGTGAGCCGTCGGCGGCCTTCGCCGATGTGGAGCATTCGCGCCCGATGCTCAGCTTGGGTAACGCTTTCGACTTCGAGGAACTGACCGCCTGGCACACGCGCATATCCGGGCTGCTGGACGGCGTGGCCTTCGACATGGTGTGCGAACTGAAAATCGACGGGCTGGCGGTCAACCTCACCTACGAAAACGGCCTGCTGACCCAAGGCGCAACCAGGGGCAACGGCACGACGGGCGAAGACGTGACCCGTAACCTGCGCACCATCCGCTCTATACCCCTGACGCTGGAAAACGCGCCGCCGCGTCTCGAAGTGCGCGGCGAGGTGTATCTGCCCACCGATGAGTTTGACCGCATCAACAAAGAACGGGAGGAGCGGGGCGAGCAGCTTTACGCCAACCCGCGCAATACCGGGGCGGGCAGCATACGCCAGCTAGACCCCAAAGTCACCGCCTCCCGGAAGATGCAAATCTGGGTCTACTCGCTGGGCGAAGCCCAAGGCGCGGAAGTCCCGGACACCCACTGGGAAGCCTTGGTATGGCTGCGGGAGCTGGGTTTTCGCATCAATCCCGAAAACCGGCTGTGCCGCACCATCGAAGAGGTCCACGACTACTACCAATCATGGCTTGAGAACCGCCACAGCTTGTCCTACGAGGCGGACGGCGTGGTGGTCAAAGTCTCCCCGCTGGCCCTGCAAGAATCGCTGGGCGTGGTGGGCCGAGAGCCGCGCTGGGCCATCGCCTACAAGTTTCCGGCGGAACAGGCAACGACGCGGCTGCTGGAAATCGGCATCAATGTGGGACGCACCGGCAGCCTCAACCCCTATGCCATCCTGGAGCCTGTAGTGGTCAGCGGGGCCACCGTGCAGCACGCTTCGCTGCACAACGAGGAGGACATTCGCCGCAAGGACATCCGCATCGGCGACTGGGTGGTGATCGAGCGGGCCGGCGACGTCATCCCCCAAGTGGTCGGGCCGGTAGTCGCCTGCCGCACCGGCGGTGAACTGGAATTCAGTATGCCGGAGCGGTGCCCGGTGTGTGAAACGCCGGTGATGAAGGCCGACGACGATGCAATGCACCGCTGCCCCAACTCCTCCTGCCCGGCGCAGTTTTTCGAGCTGCTCAAGCACTTCGTCAGCAAGGGCGCGGCCAACATCGACGGGCTGGGCGAACGCTGGTGCGGCATCCTGATCGAGCAGGGGATGGTCTCCGATGTGGCGGGCCTGTACCGTCTGGAAAAGGACAAGCTGTTGGAACTGGAGCGAATGGGCGACAAGCTGGCTACCAAAATTATGTCCAACATCGAAGCCAGCAAGAACCGCCCCCTGGCCCGCCTGCTCTTCGCTTTGGGCATCCTGCACGTCGGCGCAGAAGTGGCCGAACTGCTGGCCGGCAACTACATCAGCGTTGAGGAATTGTCCCAAGCAACCGAAGAGGATTTGACCGCGATAGACGGCATCGGCCCGAAAATTGCCGCCAGCATCGTCGCTTGGTTCCAAGCCCCGGCGAATCAGTCCGTGGTCGAAAAGCTGAGCGCCGCCGGGGTGCGGCTGGAGCAGGACGCCCTGCCCGTAACCGCCACCGCCGCGCCGTCGGAGGATGCGCCCTTCGGAGGGCTGACTTTCGTGGTCACCGGCACGCTATCCTCGCTCACCCGCAGCGGCGCTGAGGGGCGAATCAAGGAGTTGGGCGGCAAGGTCGCGTCGTCGGTGACCAAGAAGACCAGCTACGTGGTGGTGGGAGAGTCGCCAGGATCGAAGGTTGCCACGGCGCAAAAGCTGGGTACGCCGGTGCTGGACGAAGACGCCTTCCTGCGCCTGCTGGAATGGCCGGGAGCGGCGGCTGATGGGGCGGCGCTTGCCGAGGCGGAGCAGGGCAGCCTTGTCTGACACCAGCATCATTGTCGGGCTGGGCAACCCGGGGCCCCGCTATCAAGGCACGAGGCACAACATCGGCTTTCACACGGTCGATCTCCTAGCCCGAAAGTGGGGCGTCGCCGTCAACGAACGGCGTCCCAAGGTGGTCCTGGGGCGGGGCGTTTACGAAGGGAACCCGGTGGTATTGGCCAAGCCACGGACATTTATGAATAACAGCGGAGAGGCTGTGTCCTACCTGTTGACCCGGTTCTCCGCCAACCGGTCCGACCTGCTGATCGTCTATGACGAGATGGCCCTGCCCTTGGGCAGGATGAGGCTGCGTCCCGATGGCGGAGATGCCGGCCACAACGGCATCCGGTCCATCATTCAGGCCGTCGGCGGCATCGCCTTTCCCCGCCTCCGCATCGGAATCGGGCCGCCTTCCCCGGAGGACGGCGCGGTGGACCACGTCCTGAGCGGGTTCTCCGAAGACGAGTCCCGGCTGGTCGGCGAGACCGTTGACCGCGCGGTCGCCGCCATAGAATGCCTGCTCCAAGCAGGCATCGACACCGCGATGAACCGCTTCAACTAGGACGCTTCTTGGCTGTCGTTTCTTGGCTGTAATGAGGGCGGTACTTCTAATCGGCGCTTTGCTTCTGCTCGGCCTGTCGGCTGCTTGTGGGACCGATGCTCCCACCGGCACGCCGACGCCTTCCCCAGTGATTGCTCCCGACCCTACCGCGACACCGGCCAAACCCGCGCAAGCATCGCCGTCGCCCGTTCCCGACGTTTCACCCGTCCCAGCCGCTCCCACGGAACCGCCTGACCCTTCTCCCGTGGTCGTGCCGCTGGCTGCTGCCGCGTTTCCCGTTCCGCCGGAGCGCGACCTTTATGAAGTGGCCTCGGAGCTTCTGCGGCTGGACGAGCCGGTGGACAGGGTGGTCAACCCTCGACCGGTTTCCTACGAGCAGGGAAGCAGGGAGACGTTCTGGCTGTTCGATATTGTCGACCTGAGAAAATATCAGAGCGGCTTCGAGTTGAGGCTGGTTACTCCGAACGCCTATTGGTACGTGGAGGACGGCCAGGACATCAACCAGGATGACTTGGAGCGCGCGGCGGCCATCTTCGAGGAGACGATCTATCCGCGGGTTACCAGTGTCTTCGGCCAGGAATGGGTGCCCGGCGTAGACAACGACCCCCACCTGAATATCATCAACGCCCGGTTACGAGGGGTAGGCGGGTATTTCAGCTCCTCCGACGAGTATCCCCGGGAAATTCGTCCCGGCAGCAACGAGCGGGAGGTGATATACGTCAACACCGCCTCGATACCCGTGGACAGCGCGGCGTACCTGGACGTGTTGGCCCACGAGCTTCAACACGCCGTGCATTGGCGGGCCGACCCGACCGAGGAGACTTGGGTGAACGAAGGGCTGGCGGAGTTGGCGACGATTGTCGCCGGCCGGCGCAGCGCCCGAGAAAGTGCCCGGGGGTTCCTTCTCTCCCCGCCCATCTCGCTGGTCCACTGGCCCACCGAGGCCGGGGCCGGATACATCAACTATGGAGCGGCCTTCCTGTTCATGCGCTACTTGGCCGAGCACTATGGGGGCCTCAGCGATCTGCGGCCCTTGTTGCAACTCCAGGCCGACGGTATCGAAGGCATCGACGCCTACCTCGAATCGCTGGGACACGAGGCGGACTTCCTGGACGTTTTCGGCGATTGGGGTGTGGCGAACCTGCTGGACGAGGAAGCCGGGCACTACGGCTACCCGGACCTCCCTGCGCCGGTCGCCGTGCGTGAAAGTTTGACCCCGGAGGACGTTCCCCAAGAACGGCAGTTGCCCCAATTCGCTACCCGGTACGTGCGCTTGCGAGACGTAGACGGGCCGGTGCGAGTGCGCTTCGGCGGCGCGGACACCGTTGGCCTGCTGCCTGCCGAAATCGGCCCGGAAGGCTGCTGGTGGAGCAATTCCGGCGACGCTATCAACTCCACGCTGACCGCCCGCCTGGACCTCCGGGAAGCCGACAAAGCGACACTCACCTACGAAATCTGGCACAGTACCGAGAAAGACTGGGACTACGGCTACCTGGAAGTGTCCACCAACGGAGGCACGGCCTGGACGATTCTGGAAACGCCCAACACCAACGCCGAAAACCCGGTCGACTCCGCCTTCGGCCCCGGCTACACTGGCGACAGCGACGGCTGGGTGCGCGAGTCGGTCCCCTTGGGCGCCTACACCGGTCAAGAAGTCCTGGTCCGATTCCAGTACCTGAGCGACGACGCGCTCAACGGGCACGGGCTGTGCCTTCGCAACCTGACGACGCAGCCCCGTCCTTCCGGTGGCTCCGGGCAGGACTTCTGGCAGCCCGACGGATTCGTCTGGACCAATAACCTGGTCCAGCAGGACTTCATCGTGCAAATAGTCCGGCAGCGAGACGACGGCAGCCGGGTGACCCGTCTCGACCTAGACGACCGGAACCGCGGCCAGACCACCATAGAAGACCCCGAGGCGTCCGGCCGGATCGTGGTGGTGGTGCAGGCCGCCGCGCCTGCCACACGTCTGCCCGCAACCTACACGCTGTCGCTGGAGCAGTTAGACTAACCGGATTCGGGACCCGGAGGCGCGCCATGAAATTCGGCTTGTGTGTCGTCGGCTGCGGGGACTTCGCTTGGACCTTTGCCGACACGGTCCAGAGCGAACGGGGCTGGCTCGACCTCTACTTCGCCAGCCGGGACGAGGAGCGCGCTCAAGCCTACGCCGCCCGGTTCGACGGCGCGGGCTTTTTCGGCTCTTACGAAGCGGCCGCCGCCGACCCGCGGGTGGACGCCCTGTACGTTTGCACTCCACACCACCTGCACCTGGAACACGTCGGACTGGCCGCCCAAGCGGGCAAGCACGTCCTGCTGGAAAAGCCCATCGCCCGGACCGTGGCGGAGGGGGAGGAGATAGTCGCGCTGGCCGGGCAGTCCGGGGTAACACTGATGGTGGCCGAGAACTACCGGTTCCTGCCGCCGGTGGCCAAGGCCAAAGATCTGGTGGACACCGGCGCGTTGGGCAAACTGCGGCTGGTCCAATTGCAAGAGCAGTACCCGTACCGGCCGGCTGGCTGGCGTAGCGACGCCGAGATGAACGGCGGCGGGGTGTTTATCGACGGGGGAATCCACAAGGCCAGCATCCTGGCCTACCTGGCCGGGCCTCCCAGCGAAATATACGGCATGGCCGTGCCTCCGGGCCAGCCGGGGTTGGCCGCCGAGGACGGAATCGTGGCGCTCAACCGCTACGACGACGGGCTGGTGGGCATCATCAACCACTCTTGGGCCGTGGGTCAGCACACCGGGCAGTGGGCGTCCATTTCCGGGGCTCTCGGCAGCGCCTACTTCGAGCTTGACCAGCCGTGGGTGGAGCTGATCGACGGCGACGGAAAACGCCGGCTGGAACTCGCACCGGCGGAGCGGGGTCTGGCCCCCATGGTGCGGGACTTCCGGCAAGCCATCCTGGAAGGCCGGGAGCCGTCCATGACCGGCGCGGAAGGGGTCCGGGACTTGGCGATGGTCCTCAAAGCCTACGAGTCGATGCGGGCGGGAGCGCCGCTGCCCTTCCCCTGAGCCGACGGACCGGAGTCGAAGAATGGCCGCAAACGAGAACGCCGCTCTAAATGAGCGGCGTTCCTCTCGTGACCGCGCCGGGGATGGAGTGGCCTAAGCGTCGAAGTACTTGAAGAACTCGTAGGGGTGGGGGCGCAGGCGGAGGTCGTCCACGTCGGTCCTCTTGTAGTCCAGCCAGGTGCCGATGAGATCGTCGGTGAAGACGCCGCCCCGCATCAGGAACTCGTGGTCCCGCTCCAGCTCGGCCAAGGCCTCGTCCAGGGAGCCGGGAACCTGCCGAATCATCGCCAGGTCGGCGGCGGACATCTCGTAGAGGTTCTGGTCCACCGGGTCGGGCGGCTCAATCTCGTTGATGACGCCGTCGATGCCCGCCATCAGCATCGCCGCGAAAGCGGTGTAGGGGTTGCAGGACGGGTCGGGAGCGCGGAACTCCAGCCGCCGCGCGCTGGGGCTGGCCGAGTAGGTGGGAATGCGGATGCAGGCCGAGCGGTTGCGCACGGAGTAGACTAGGTTCACCGGTGCCTCGAAGCCCGGCACCAGCCGCTTATAGCTGTTGGTCGTGGGCGCGCAGAAGGCCAGCAGCGCCGGGGCATGGGTCAGCAGTCCGCCGATGTAGTGGCGGCAGGTCGCCGACAGCATAGCGTAGCCGTCTTTGTCGTAGAACAGGTTCGAGCCGTCTTTCCAAAGGCTCTGGTGGGTGTGCATCCCGGTGCCGTTGTCGCCGAACAGCGGCTTGGGCATGAAGGTGGCCACCTTGCCATGCTCCTTGGCGACGTTCTTGACCACGTATTTGACCAGGGAAATGGTGTCGGCCATTTTGGTCAGGCTGTCGAAGCGCACGTCGATCTCGGCCTGCCCGGCGGTAGCTACTTCGTGGTGGTGCTTCTCGACGATGATGCCGAAGTGCTCGATCTTCTGCACCATCTCGGAGCGGATGTCCTGGAAAGTGTCGAAGGGAGAGGTGGGGAAGTAGCCTTCCTTGTTGCGCGGCCGGTAGGCCAGGTTGCTGCCGCCGCCGATGGCCTTCTCGACGCCGGTGTTCCAGAATCCCTCGTCCGAGTCAATGAAGTAGTAGCCGGAGTTGATGTTCTGGTCGAACCGGGCGGAGTCGAACACGAAGAACTCCGGCTCCGGCCCCCAATAGCTGGTGTCAGCGATACCGCTGCTTCTCAGGTAGTCTTCCGCCTTGTGGGCCACATGGCGCGGGTCGCGGGAAAATTCCGACCGGGTGACAGGATCGAGGATGTCGCAAATCACGTGCAAGGTCGGAATTTTGAAGAACGGGTCGGTGTACGCGGTCGCGGTGTCCGGCATGAGCAGCATGTCGCTCTCGTCGATGGACTTGAAGCCGCGAATGCTGGAGCCGTCGAACCCGTACCCCTCGGCGATGTTGTCCTCCGTGAATTCGCTCAGTGGGATGGACAGGTGCTGCAAGGTACCGGGCAGGTCGGTGAACTTGAGGTCGATGATGCCAATGCCGTTGTCGTGGCAATACCTAATTGCTTCTTGTGGTGTCATTTCGTTCCTCGCCTCCTCGGGGCTAGTGGAGCCCTGTTGTTGATTGTATTAGAAACAAACAATCCATGCCGGTCTATATGCTGACGGGCATGGATTGGATGAACGGAGCCTGATTCTTGAGCGGTGAAAAGTGTTGCGAGGGCTTATTTCCGGAGGAGTTTGCGGGGCAACACCACCCACAAGGTGAACAGTCCCACGAAAGCGCCCGCTGCAATAATTGCGATCATCCTGTTGTTCCTCCGGATCTGGTATGACCCTAGTTTGCCGGGAAGTTGTTACAGCCTATTTTCATTCATGTTAAATCTTTGTTACATATGCCCCGGGCGGGGCAAAAAAATCACCCCGTTCCTTTTGCCGGTAGGGCGAGGACGGGGTGATCGGTTGGTACGTTCGGGACCCTGCCCAAACAGGACTGGATCGATGGTTGGTTGCTCTACTTGCGGAGGAGTTTGCGGGGCAGCACCACCCACAAGGTAAACAGTCCCACGAAAGCGCCCGCTGCTACGATTGCGATCATCCTCTTGCTCCTCCGAATCTGGTATGACCCTAGTTTGCCGGGAAGTTGTTACGGGCTATTTTCGTTTGTGTTAAATGTTTGTTACATCCGGGGCCTATTCCCCACCGCTCCTCAAAGGACATCGAGGCCGCGAGAAGAGGGCAAAAAGAACCGGGCCGCGGCGTTGGTCCGCGGCCCGGGTAGTAATCCTTGATATGTCTTGCAGCGGATTAGTCTGCGTCGGCCGGGTAGGCCGGGAGAGCGTGTTCGGAAATATCCAGGCCCTCCATCTCCTCTTCTTCGGTGGCCCGCACACCCATGGTGAACTTCAACAGCAAGAACAGGGCGAAGCCGGTCACCAGGGCCCAGGCCAGCACGACGCCCATGCTGATGACCTGGGCCACGATCTGACGCCATTCTCCTGCTATCAGACCTTCCACTCCATTGTTGCCGTTGGCGAAAATACCCACCGCAAGGAGGCCCCACAAGCCGGCGGTACCGTGCACCGAGATCGCCCCCACCGGATCGTCGATCTTCAACACCCGTTCGATGAAGATCACCGAACCCATCATGATTGGAGCGGCCACTGCGCCGATCACCACCGCCGACCAGGGTTCGACGAAGGCCACCGGGGCGGTGACGCCTACCAGACCGGCCAGCGCGCCGTTACAGGCCATCAGGATGTCGGTCTTGCCGGTCATCACCAAGCGGATGTACAGGGCCACGACCGCGCCGGTTGCTCCGGCCAGCAGCGTGTTCATCGCATTGAGGCCGATGGAATCGCCGGTGTTGATGTTGAACCCGAACCAGCCGAAGAACAGGATGAAGGTGCCGATGATTACGTAGGGCACGTTGTGGCCGCGGATGTCGTTGGCCGAGCCGTCGGCGTTGAACTTGCCGCGGCGTGCGCCGACCACGGCAGCCCCGGCCAAGGCGATGAACCCGCCCACCGCGTGCACCACGCCGGAACCGGCATAGTCGGCCGCAGCCACGAGCTCGATTTTGTCCAAAGCGCCCAGCCAGCCGCCTCCCCAGACCCAGTGGCCGTAGAGCGGGTAGATGACCGCGCCGATCATAAAGCTGTATGCCAGGTAAGCCTGGGTCTTGGTCCTCTCGGCAACCGCTCCGGCCACGATGGTGGCGGCCGTACCGGCAAAGACCATCTGGAAGACCCAGTCGACGTAGGTCTGGCCGTTCGCGGCGTCGGTGGTGAAGAAGTTGGTGGTCCCGAGGATACCGACCGCCGAAGTGCCCCACATGAGAGCGAAACCGAAGGCCCAGAAGGACAGCGACGCGATGGCGAAGTCCATGAAGCTCTTGGTCATGTAGTTGGTGGTGTTTTTGCTTCGGATTAGCCCCGCGCCGAGGAAAGCGAATCCGGCCTGCATGAAGAAGACCAGGAACGCGCCAACCATCCATATCAAGCTGGTTCCCTGATCGAGCTTGTCGTTGTCCGAGGTGATGTCCCCGGCAAACGCTATGTTGTAACCCGCCAGGATTGCCGCCGCCAGCAACCCGGCTATCGCGTAGGGCAAAAACCGGCGCAACAGCCTCGCGGTGTTGGTCTGTGGTACCGTTTGAGCCAGCATGTGTATCCCTCCTGCGACCCCTCATGGGGGGAATGATGATAAGTACCCAACGAGTTTACGCGAAACCCGATTTCGATAACCAGTGTAAGAGCCGTATGTTTCAGCGAAATTTCGCGTCTGTTGCTCTAATGTTTCCGTTATGTTAACAAAATATTACGAAAAACGGCGGGCGTAATCTGCAAAAAAGGGCAGGCCAATGGCCTGCCCGTTCGCGCCCCGTCTCTTCAGGAGTCTACTTCTCGATGGGCGCCCCCACGATGCTGCCCCATTCCGTCCAGGAACCATCGTAATTGCGGACGTTTTCCAGCCCCAGCAGTTGGGTCAGCACGAACCAGGTGTGGGACGAACGTTCGCCGATCCGGCAGTAGGCGATGGTCTCCCTGCTGCCGTCAATGTCCTTGCCGCCGTACAGTTCCCACAGGTCGTCGGCCGACTTGAAAGCGCCGTCCTCGCCCACCGCCTGCCCCCAAGGGATGTTGGCCGCGCCGGGAATGTGCCCGCCCCGCTGCGACCCCTCTTGGGGCAGATTGGCCGGGGCCAGAAGCTCGCCGCTGAATTCGGCGGGCGAACGGACGTCGACCAGCGCGACGCTGCCGGCGTTGACCGAGGCCAGCACCTGGTCGCGGTAGGCCCGGATGCTCTGGTCGCCGTCGCTGGCAGTGTAGGAGGCGGCGGCGTAGCTGGGTTCGTCGGTGGTCAGCGGGCGTCCCTCCACCTCCCACTTGACCCGGCCGCCGTTCATCAACCGCACATCGCCGTGGCCGTAATACTTCAGTTGCCAGAAAGCCCAGGCCGCGAACCAGTTGTTGTTGTCTCCGTAGAGAACGACGGTCGTGTCGTTGCCGATTCCCGAGCCGCCCAGCAATTGCTCGATTTCCTCCTTGGAAGCCAGGTCACGGCGCACCGGCTGTTGCAACTGGGACTGCCAGTTCCAGCCCACCGCGCCTTGAATGTGGCCCTGCTCGTAGGCCGAGGTGTCGACATCGACCTCCACCAGCCGGACATTGGCGTCTCCTCCATGCTCGGCCACCCATTCCGTGCTAACCAGTGACTCAGGGTGAGCGTAATCGGCCATGTTGACCCCTCCTAATTAAATCACCCGATCAAATCAAAAGACCCTTTACGGCTGCCGGGACATGCGGTCCGGCCGTCTCCGGCATCCACCGGAATTGTATCACCAAATTCCGGCCCCCCTGAAAAAGCCGGGGGAAAGCCCCGCGCTGCCTCCCATACACAGCCATACTCCCGGCGTGTTGACCCGGCGCATCACCGGAATTACAGTGAATGTGCTCTTCCTCGATTGTTGGCGCCCTGACGGGTCAAGCCAAAACAATACTACCAGAGACGCCACATTGAGATTCGTCAACCTTTCGCTTTCATTCACCGCTCCCCAACGTCTTATTGGCCTAGTACAGCGTCCGGCTATTTTTGATAAATAACCGAACAAAATCAGGCTGTGGCAACTATCGACTGGAGATTCTCTACTATCCGTGCCCCGGTCATGCTTCGGCACATTTATACATCGGTTTCAGCCGGACGCGGTACTAGCCGTAACGGCAGCCGTCGTGCTCGCATTATCGTTGGCCGCTTGTACCGGCACACCAATGGCCTCGCCTACCACGGTTCCCGCCGCAACTGACACCCAGGTCCCTACACCCACAATTTCGCCGTCACCCACACCGGCGCCCACCCTCACGCCGACTTCTGTTCCGACCCCATCGCCCACGGCCACGTCAACTCCTGTTCCTGCTCCCACGCCCACGCAGACACCTGTGCCCACGCCCGCACCTACCCAAACTCCCGCTCCCGAACCCACGGCTACCCCTACACCTGAACCCACGCTGCTCCCAGCCGGGATTCCTGTGGCCACGGCCTTCGCTCCCTTGGGCAGCAACTTGCTATGGGTGGCGCATTTCGACAACGCCACGCGGCAATGGTCGGTCTACGACCCCACCGGTTTCTTTTCCCCTGACTTGTTGCTGTTGGCGCCGGGGATGTCTACGCCTACTCCGGCTGAAATCGGCGCCCTGACCCATTCAGTATCGGGAAAGCTTTACTGGGTGAAAGTAAGCCAAGAGCAAACCGTCACGCTGCAAGGAGCTACACGTGCTTTATATGCCGAGGGCCTGAATCCCGTCTCTTGGTAGGAATCGGGCGAGGGAAAAGCGTCCCGCTCAAGGTGACAACCAAAAGGCCCTGACAACCGAACGCATCCTTTTGCAATTTCACGCCTGCTCCGATAGTATTGAAGTAGCGACTCCTAAGTAGAATTGCGTCCAAAGGAAACCCAAGAGGGATTTATGGGAAATAGCCGCTGGCTCCGCAATAGCTTCGTATACCTTATGATCATCATCGGCGTGATCGTGATCTTCTACACGCTATTGCCCGGTCTGGGCGGCAATAACGACGTGCCTATCACCACGGTCATCGGCATGGCCAAGAACGGCGAAATCCAAGAGATCGTCGCCGACGGCAAGAAGCTGACCGTATACCCCAAGGGGGAGGGGGAGCGGTTCACCAGCCGGACCGGCAACAACACGGACATCGAGACCTTGCTCAAGGAGAACGGCGTCGAACTGGGCACCCCGATTGGCGTTCAGATCACCAACAAGGGATCGAGCGGGCTGAGCAGCTTCTTCGGGCTGTTGCTCAACTTCCTCCCCCTGATCTTCTTCGGCGGGCTCATCCTGTTTATGATGCGCCAAGCCCAAGGCAGCAACAACCAAACGCTGAGCTTTGGCCGCAGCCGGGCCCGCATGATGCCCTTCAACCGCCCCACTGTCACGTTCTCCGACGTCGCCGGTGTAGAAGAGGCCAAGGCGGAGCTTCAAGAAGTTGTCGAGTTTCTCAAATTCCCGGAGCGGTTCCTCTCCCTTGGAGCCCGGATACCCAAAGGCGTCCTGCTGGTCGGCCCGCCGGGAACGGGGAAGACCCTGCTTGCTCGGGCGGTGGCCGGGGAGGCCGGCGTTCCGTTCTTCCACATCAGCGGCTCCGAGTTCGTCGAAATGTTCGTCGGCGTCGGGGCGGCGCGCGTTCGCGACCTGTTCGATCAAGCCAAGCGCAACGCGCCCTGCATCGTGTTCGTAGACGAGATCGACGCCGTGGGCCGCCACCGGGGCGCGGGCTTGGGCGGCGGTCACGACGAGCGAGAACAGACCCTGAACCAGATTTTGGTTGAGATGGACGGCTTCGAGACCAACACCAACATCATCGTCACTGCCGCCACCAACCGCCCCGACATTCTGGACCCGGCCCTGTTGCGGCCCGGAAGGTTCGACCGTCGCGTGACCCTGGACCTGCCCGACATCGAGGGGCGCAAGGCCATCCTCAAGGTACACGCGGCCGGCAAGCCGTTGGCCCCGGAGGTCCAACTGGACACAGTGGCCAAGGAAACCCCGGGCTTCAGCGGCGCCGACCTGTCGAATCTGGTCAACGAAGCAGCCATCCTCGCGGCCCGGCAAAGCAAGAAGTCCATCTTCATGTCGGAGTTCGAGGAGGCGGTAGACCGCATCATCGCCGGACCCGAGCGCAAGAGCAGGCTGATCAACCCGCGCGAGAAGGAGATGACCGCATACCATGAGGCGGGCCACGCTCTGGTCGCTTGGGTCCTACCTCACGCCGACCGGGTACACAAGATTTCCATCGTATCCAGGGGGTCGATGGGCGGCCACACTTCGCTGATCCCCGAGGAGGACCGCTACCTGTGGACCAAGAACCAGTTCCGCGACATGCTGTCGGTCACAATGGGCGGACGGGTGGCCGAAATATTGATCTTCGACGAAGTGACCACCGGCGCCAGCAACGACATCGAACGCGCCACCAAGATCGCACTGGGCATGATCAAGCGGTACGGAATGAGCGAAGGGCTGGGACCTCGCACTTTCGGTAAACGCGAGGAAATGATTTTCCTGGGCCGGGAGCTCAGCGAGGAGAGGGACTACGGCGATAAGGTCGCCGAGGAGATCGACGAGGAAGTTAAGGCGCTGATCAACCACGCCTACCACCAGGCTGAAGACCTGCTCATAAACCACAAGCCGAAGCTGGTTCGGCTGGCCGAGTACCTGATCGAACATGAAACGGTTTCGGGCGAATCGCTGAACCGCCTGTTCAACCAGGACCTTGGGCTGGGGGTCGAGCCGGGAACCCCGGCCGCACCGCCGGAACCCTCGCCCTACTCTGCGCCGCACCCGCAACCGACGATTCAGCCTGCCCCCAGCCTGTCATCCACGTTGGACCGAGACGGCTAGGCGGAGTTCCCTTCCGTCTCGTCCGCGTTTTCCTGGATGGCCGGGAGTTGGCGGTAGTACAAGCCCCACTGCCGCATCAGCGACTCGACTGCCGGGTCTTTCAGGGCAACCAACTCCCGGAAGAACCCGGCCAGCGCGTGGGCCGACAGGTACTCTTGGGAGCACACCCAACTCCGCTCGGCGGGCACCACGTAAATCAGCCCTTGCTGGTGTTCGCAGACCGCCTGAATTCTGGTCATGTCTTGACTTGGTTTTACTTCGAGCCCGGCAGCCGCCATCCGCTCCTCCATTCCTCGGACGCCCGTGGGGGCGTTCGTATCGCCGTAAACGGCAAGGGCATTATAACCGGCATACCGGCCCCCCGCCCTCCGGTTGCGGCAATCGAAAGACCCTGAACCAGCTAATGTTGGATGTGGTTGCGGCAACCGGCTAATGTTAGAATCGAATCCAGCGCAACCCCGGACAGGCAAACAGACTCCGCCGGCCGTCTAGGCCGCGCGGGAAAAGGATTTATCGAATATGTACCAACCCGGTGGCGGCGGTCCCAGACCTCCTGAAATGAATCTCGACCAGATATTGGGGCAACTGCGCTCCACCCTGGCCAGCATCTCCCGACGCTTGGGCGGCGGCGGAGTGGGGCTGGCGGTCGTGTTGATCGTCGGCGTAATCGTCGTCATCTGGGCGGGCACCGGCATCTATACCGTCAGTCCCGGTGAAAAAGCGGCGCTGCGGCTCTTTGGCGCGGCCCAATCGCCTCCAGTATCCGAGACCGGCCTCCACTGGTGGTGGCCATCTCCCGTCGGAAAGCGCGACGTGGTCCGGACCGACCTGCCCCGCCGCCTGGAACTGGGCTTCCGCACCGGGACAGAAGTAGCCGAGCAGACCATCCCCAACGAAGCTCAGATGATCAGCGGCGACCTGAATATTATCGACGTGCAATTGGTGGTCCAATACGACATCAAAGACCTGAACAGCTTCCTCTTCCGGGTCAATGACCCAGGCGAGGATGCCGGGCCTCAAAGACAAATCGAAGCTGGCCGCCCTGACGGCCTCACCCTGAAAGACGCCACCGAGGCGGCGCTCCGCTTGGTGGTCGGGCAGAGGTCCATCGCCGAGGTGCTGGCCGAAGAGCGCGTTGCTCTGGAAAACGCCACCCAAGACAAGCTTCAGGAAATTCTCGATAGCTACGCCACCGGTATCAACATCTTGTCTGTGGAGTTGCAGAAGGTGGAAGCGCCGGAGGACGTCCGCGCTGCCTTCAACGACGTGCTCAACGCCAGGCAAGACAAGGTAACCGCAATCAACCAGGCCCAAGCCTACGAAAACCAGAGAATCCCGGAGGCGCGCGGTCAGGCGGAGCAGATAATCCAGCCGGCCGAAGCGTTCAAACGGGCCAGGATCGAAAGGGCCCAGGGTGAATCCGACCAATTCCTTTCGATCCTCAGCGAGTACAACGACCGGTCGGTAAAGTTGACCAACGTCCTTCAAGATACCGACGACGCCGACGGCGACCAAGACCCGACCACCGGCATCGGCCTTTCCGACGTTCAGGTGATCGCCGGGCCTCGCTCCAGCGACGGGTACGACATCCTGGTATCGGGAGTTACTGTCATCGGCGCTCCCGATTGCGACTTCACCGACCGGGCGGTTGCGGAGACCGGGGCGACCCAGACCTGCGATTTCTCGGTTTCGGTAGCGGGCCGGGACAATGAGCCTGACATTGGCGAAAGTTTCTCAATAGCCTACCTGGGGAACGAAAACCTGGTGGTCCCCCAGTTCGTCGGCTCCGGGCCCTTCAGCGTCCGGTTGAGCAACCGTGTCTTGGACCGCGACTCAGACCCCGGCACCGACGTAACCGCCACCGACATCCAGGTCGTGGACGGGCCGGACGGCCTGTTCGTAGCCGGCTTTGACGTGGGCACGAACATCTTGACCCTGGGCGTGGAAGCGGGAGCGGACCTGGAGGCCGGCGCCCTTTATTCAGTGCAATACATCAACCGGCAGGACGCCTCGGTGCCCGCGACCAGGATCGTAACCCAAGAACGTCTCTTCCTGGAAGCCATGGAAGAGATACTTCCCGGCATCAGCATAACCATCCTGTCCCCGGAAGTTGAAGCGGTCTTGATACCGGGGATTCAGCAGGGTATCCTGCCGGTGCCGGTGGGGCCAAGCCCCAGCCCGTAGAATCCCGCCAAGCCAGGGGGAATAACCCGGCCCTGGAATAACGAGAAAAAGGGGTCTCAATGAGAAACCTGATCATTGCAGCGGTAGTCGTGATCATCGCTATTATCACCATCACCACCAGCCTCTACGTGGTGGACGAGACCGAACAGGCCGTAATCACCCGGTTCGGTGAGGTGCGTGACGTTCGGACGGAATCGGGGCTGTACGTTAAGGCTCCCTTCGGAGTTGACCGGGTTACGAGCTACGACCGGCGGGTGCTACGAATCGATGCCCCGGTGGCCCGGTTCCTCGACCGGGACGTCAACATCCTGGAAATCGACGTTTACGCCCGCTACCGGATCACCAATCCACGGGAATTCCTGCAGACCCTCAACAACGAAGACAACGCCAGAAGGATTCTGGGACAGAGGATCAACGCATCCTTGAGGGCGGAAGTGGCCGAACGCAGCCGCGAGGAAATCATCGGCGGCGACGTCGAGTTGGACTCGGAGGGCAACCCCATCACCGACGCCGAAGGCAACTCATTAGTCCGCCCCACCAACACCCGGACCGAGATACTGGACAAGGTCTTGGTCGCGGTGCAGGCCGACCTGGCCACGGAAGACCCACCCTTCGGCGTCGATATGATCGACATCCGGATCAAGCGGGCCGACTTCCCGGCGGAAGTGGCCGGCCGGATCTTCGAGCGGATGCGCTCCGACCGCGAGAAGATCGCCCGCCGGTTGCGCGCCGAGGGTGAAGAAGAGTCCCGGGGGCGGCGGGCTGCCGCCGACCGCGAAGTCGAAGTGATCCTGGCCGAGGCCGACCGGGACGCCGACCGCCTTCGCGGTGAAGGCGAAGCCCAGGCCATCTCGATTCTAGCCGACGCGCTGAACCAGGACCCCGACTTCTTCGCCTTCCGCCGCAGCCTGGACGCCTACCGGCAGTTCCTGAGCCAGAACTCGACCATGATCCTGTCGTCGGACTCGCCGCTGTTCAGGTACTTGCAGAGCTTCCAGATCGACCCCGGCGCCGGCGATTCCGCGTCGAGAACCATGACGCCAGCGGGCAATTAAGCCGGGCGGTCCCACACCATAGCCCTCTCCACGCTGGAGAGGGGACATTTTACTCCCTCTCCCTGAGGGAGAGGGTTGGGGATAGGGTGAAATGCTTGGCAACATATACGTCCCTCACCCTATCCCTTTCCCGCGGAGAGAGGGAACTTTTTAGACACTCGCCTTAACGTCCGGCGATGCGACGGCCTTCGTCGAGGCCGGCCGTCGTCTTTTCCGGCGACGTGATGATGATGCGGAAGCCCTGCTCCAGGCGCATCGGTACTTCGGCCGCCGTGGCCCCGGTGGCGCAGGGCACGTCGAATTCCTTGCAGGCTTCCAGAATTTTCAGCAGGTTCGCCTGCACGTCGGGATGGCCGGCGTTCCCCTTGTGGCCCATGGCCACCGACATATCGCCGGGTCCGGCCCAGATGGCGCCGATGCCCTTGACCTCCCGCAGGATGTTGCGGACGTTCTCCACCCCGTGCGGTTCCTCGATGATGCCCATCAGCAGCATGTTGCCGTCGGGGTCCAGAGGCCACAGGTCGGCGGCATCGTAGTACTCCGCCGCCCCCAAGCCCCAGTAGCGGGGAGCGATCCGGGCCCACCAGCCCCGCTCCCCCTCGGGCTCGAAGTCGGCCACACCGGGCACCTGTGGATAGCGGGCCGCGATCACCGCCGCCTGGGCATCCTCCACCGTGTTCAAGTGGGGCAGCACCAAGCCGTACACGCCGGTGTCCAGCGCCTGCTTGAGCACCCACTGGTTGCGTTCCCGGAAGTTGGGCGGTATCCGCACCATCGGCACCGGGTCGGCCTGCATCGAGCTGTTGCCGACGATGCGCTTCCTGGACAACAGGTACTGCAAGGACGTGCGCAGCGTGGTGAAGTCGAACCCCTGATGCTCCATTTCGATGATGACCATGTCGTAGTCCGCATCGGCTACGAAGGCCAGGTCGTCCAGGTTGCCGTTCCAGACCAGTCCGGAGCAGAATACCGGTTTGCCTTGTTCCAAAAGATCGATAGCTTTGTTGTAGCGGACCATATCGCCTCCCGCCGGTATAGTATCTTGCCGCCCATCCCGCGCGAAACGGGACGACGCCTCGCTCACCCCGGAATTGTATACCCTAACCCGCTCCCGTGTGTCCGAGACTTCGCGTTGACGCCAAAGAGAAAATCGCCTACATTCTGAGCATGAAGATTCACGAGTATCAGGCCAAAGCGATATTCGCTCGCTACGGCATCCCCGTGCCGGGTGGAGTGGTGGCCGCCAGCCCCGAGGAAGCGCGGCAAGCCACCGAGTCCCTGGGCGGCAGCGCGGTATTGAAGGCCCAGGTCCACGCCGGCGGACGGGGCAAGTCGGGCGGCGTCAAAGTGGTGCGCTCGCCGGAAGAAGCCGAGACCACGGCCCAAGCCATGCTGGCGAACAACCTGGTCACCAACCAGACCGGGCCGGAGGGAGTGCCGGTCCATCAAGTGTTGGTGGAGGAATTGGCCGACATCGGCCGGGAAATGTACGTGGCCTTGACCGTGGACCGGGTGGAGCGGCGCCCGGTGATGCTGGTCAGCGCCTCGGGCGGGATGGACATCGAAGAGGTCGCCGCCACCGACCCGGACAACATCCACGCCGAGCCCATCGACCCGGTGCTGGGGCTGATGCCTTTCCAGGCCCGCCGCATCGCCAGCCGCTTGGGCTTGGAGGCGGGGCCGGCCGGCCGAGTGCTAGGTTCTCTGTATCAGTTATTCGTGGAAAACGACTGCACCCTGGTAGAGGTGAACCCGCTCATCGTGACCGGAGACGGCCAGGTTGTAGCGTTGGACGCCAAGATCAACCTTGACGACGATTCCATGTTCCGCCACTCCGATCTGCGGGAGCTGCGGGACGAGACCCAGGAAGATGAGCTGGAAGCGCAAGCGACCGACCTGGACATCGCCTACGTCAACCTCGACGGCGACGTGGGTTGCTTGGTCAACGGGGCCGGGCTGGCGATGGCCACCTTGGACGTCACCTCCGCCGCCGGCGCAGCGCCCGCCAACTTCCTGGACGTGGGCGGCGGGGCCACCGACGAAAAGGTGGCCAGCGCCGTGCGCATCATCCTGTCCGACGGAAAGGTGCGGCGGGTGCTGGTCAACATCTTCGGCGGCATCCTGCGGTGCGACATCGCGGCCCGCGGTATCGTTCTGGCCTACCAGCAGACCGGCTCCAACCTGCCTCTGGTGGTGCGGATGCTGGGCACCAACGTCGACGAGGGCAAGCAAATCCTGAGAGACTCGGGGCTAGGCGTAGTCTTCGCCGAGACGTTGAGCGAAGCGGCGGAAGCCATCAAGCAGGCCGGGTAGCGGCCTTGGGCCGTCCCCGCCAATCCGGTTGGAGTTGACCCGGCATGGGCGTACTGGTAGACGAAAATTCCAGAGTTATGGTCCAAGGAATCACCGGGCGGGAGGGGAGTTTCCACGCCCGTAATTGCATCGCCTATGGCACCAACGTGGTGTCCGGGGTGACTCCGGGGCGGGGCGGCCAGCTTTTCGAGGACAAAGTGCCCGTCTTCGACTCGGTGGAGCAAGCCGTAGCCGAGACGGACGCGAACATGGCGCTAATCTTCGTGCCCCCTCCCTTCGCCGTCGACGCCATCGTCGAGTCGGCCGACGCCGGTATTCCGCTCATTGCCTGCATCACCGAGGGAGTTCCGGCCTTCGACATGGTAAAGGTCGCTCGGTACCTTGAACACCGTCCGGTCCGGCTGATCGGGCCCAACTGTCCGGGGTTGATCAACCCCGGGGCGCGCTGCAAGGTGGGCATCATGCCGGGCGCGATCCACCTGCCGGGCAGGGTGGGCATCGTTTCCCGCAGCGGCACTCTTACCTATGAGGCGGTGGGCCAACTGACCGGACTGGGCCTCGGCCAGTCGACCTGCGTCGGCATCGGCGGCGACCCGATCATCGGGACGAGTTTCGTGGAAGTGCTCAAGCTGTTCGACGATGACGACGGCACCGACGCGGTGGTGCTGATTGGTGAGATCGGCGGCAGTATGGAGCAGGACGCAGCCGCGTTCATCGCCAGTGGCTTCTCCAAGCCCATCGCCGCGCTGATCGTCGGCGCGTCGGCCCCTCCCGGGAAACGGATGGGCCACGCCGGGGCGATCATCACCGGCGAGAGCGCCACAGCCGAGGCGAAGGTCAAGGCGCTCCGCGAGGCCGGCGCGGCCATTATCCCTACCCCCGCCGATATCGGCTCGACGACTCAGTCTCTGATGCGGTCGCATGGCCTGATATAGCTGTCCCGTACTCCAAGCCGGACTAAGGCGAAGAGGAGGCCCCCATGCCCTACGCCGAGATCAACGGGATAAATATCCACTACGAGGTCCGGGGAGCAGGCCCCCCGCTTTTGATGATGGCCCCCGGAGGCTTCGATTCCACCATCGAGAAATGGACCACCTCCGGCATCTGGGCCAGCATGAAACCCTTGGAAACACTGACCAGCCGGTATACCTGCGTGGCTTACGACCGGCGCGAGGCCGGTCTCTCCGGCGGCAAGGTGGAACGGGTATCTTGGACCACCTACGCCCACGAGGCCAAGGGACTGCTGGACGTCCTGAACATCCCGGCGGCCTTCGTAATGGGCGGCTGCATGGGCTGCTCCACCGCCACCGCCTTCGGCGTAACGTACCCCGAGGCCACCCTGGGCCTGGTGTTGCACTGGCCGGTGGGGGGCGTACACTGGCGGCAGAACGGTCTGGACCGATTCCAGGCCCACGTGAACTTCGTCAAAGAAAACGGCTTGGCCGCCGTAGTGGGCTTGGCCCGGGAAACACAGTCCTTCTGGGCCGAGCCCAAGGCCGGTCCCTGGGCCTCCACCATCGTGGCCGACGAGAGCTTTGCCGCCAGCTTCGCCAACCAGAACCAGGACCGTTACCTGGCGATGGTCGCGCTGATGGGCCAGACCCTGTTCGACCGGGACACGGCCACCGGCCCCGAGCCGTTGGAACTGCTGGCCCTTCGGGTGCCTTCGGTTATCATCCCTGGCGCCGACGCCGCCCACGCCACCAGCGCGGCGCGCTACTTGCAGGAGTGCCTGGAAGGCTCGACCTACCACGACGTGCCGGTGGAGGAGCAGACCACCGAGCGCGTTCGCCAGTGGATCATAGAATTCATGGAGTCTCACATCCCGGTGGCCACGGCCTGACGCACCGTCGGCCGTTTCAGACTTGTCTCCATTGAACCGGCAAGACCTGCAACGGCTGGCAGACCTCCGGGCGGAAGAAGCGCGGCTCCTTCTCGACAACGGGTATTACTCCGGCGCATACTATCTGTTGGGCTATGCGGTGGAGTGCGTGCTGAAAGCCTGCATTGCGAAGCAGGTGAGGGAGCACGACTTCCCAGAATTACGGCGTGTGCGGAACAGCTACAGCCACGACTTCAAGGTATTGCTTGAAACAGCCGGACTACGTGCTGAACTCCGGCGGGAAGTTAACTCCAACCCGGCATTTTCCAAAAATTGGAATACCATCGCTGGCGATGGCGGCTGGGAAGCCGACTCCCGCTATGAGCATTCCATCACCAAAGACACCGCCCTGACATTATTCTCTGCGGTAACAGACACAAATGCGGGAATCCTGCTCTGGATTAAAAGGCGGTGGTAGTTAAATAATGTTTTACACCGACATACTAACCAGAGAAAAAATCAGGGCCGGAAAATTCATCATAGACAAACTTCTCGAAGAAGGGTGGGAGATTCACGGTGCCGCTTGGCTGTTGCACGGTTACATACCCGAACCCGACGAGTGGTATCCCGGCTACGAATCTGAGAAAACGTGGACACTGCATTTTTATATGCAGGGAGGCACTCCCGAAACTGAGAATTGGGCTTATGGGCGGATATTCGATTTAAGGAAGGCATACGTTGAAGAGCTCTATGATGACGCTCTGCTTGATGACTACTTTGAAATATCAGTAAGTCCTCCTGACGCCCGCCAGATGAAAAGGCTCTTGGAGTTGCCTCCCCCCGAACACCCTTTGGGAGAGCGTAGATATTACGGACATTCACCCCGCATCCGAGACTGCTTCGTTTACAATTTGGGGGAAACACCGGCGACTAAGGCAGAGCGAAAAGACGCGCGCCCGGCCTGACGCTTCGGACGTGCGGCAACTTATGGAAAGCGAATGGAATACGAAACCGTAATCGGCTTGGAAGTCCACGTGCAGTTGCAGACCCGGAGCAAGATGTTCTGCTCCTGCCGGGCCGATTATCAGGACGCGCCAGTGAACAGCAGGGTGTGTCCGGTCTGTCTTGGCCTGCCCGGCACTCTCCCGGTGATCAACCGCAAGGCCGTGGAGTATACGATCCTGACCGGCCTCGCTCTCAACTGCAATATCCCTGAATTCACCAAGTTCGACCGGAAAAACTACCCCTATCCCGACCTGATGAAAGGCTACCAGATCTCCCAGTACGACCTCCCGATTGCCGTGGACGGCCACTTGGACATCGAAGCCGACGGCGTGTTGCGCCGCACCGGCATCCACCGCGTCCACTTGGAAGAGGACGTGGCCAAGCTCCAGCATTTCCCCGGCGGTGACGGCGGCGGCTACAGCCTGGTGGACGTGAACCGCTCCGGCGTGCCGTTGATGGAAGTGGTAAGCGCTCCCGACCTGCGCTCACCCGAAGAGGCCAGGGCGTATCTAATGACCCTCCACTCGCTGCTCCAGTACCTCGGAGTCTCCACCGCCAACATGCAGGACGGCAGTTTCCGTTGCGACGCGAACATCAGCCTGCGCGAGGCAGGCGCCCACGAGTTCGGCACCCGCACCGAAATCAAGAACATGAACAGCTTTCACTCGGTGTTTCAAGCATTGGGCTACGAGGTCGAGCGGCAGCGTCAAGTGCTCGAAGACGGCGAACGGGTGGTGCAGGAGACCCGGGGCTGGATTGAGGGCCGGGGCGTGACGGTTTCCCAGCGCAGCAAGGAAGAGGCCCACGACTACCGCTACTTCCCGGAGCCGGACCTGCCGCCGTTGCAAATCGACCCGGCATGGGTGGCGGAAGTGCGCTCTCAGCTCCCGGAGTTGGCCCCTGAGCGGTGCGCCCGCTTCGAGGAGGATTACGGGCTGCCCGAGTACGACGCCCGGCTTCTGACAGCCACCAAAGCCGCCGCCGACTTCTACGAACGAACGCTCGCACTCGGCCGGACTTCCGGC
The DNA here is from genome assembly GCA_965197575.1 of Dehalococcoidia bacterium. Lineage (GTDB taxonomy): Bacteria > Chloroflexota > Dehalococcoidia > Lucifugimonadales > UBA3495 > VXOI01. Next base: position 695,102 of record OZ240214.1, on the reverse strand, counting down.
CTTGGCCATGATTCCCTCGCCAAGCAAGTCAGCAACTGGATGCTCGGCGACCTTGCCCGGCTGCTAAACCTACAAAACCGGGAGATCGGCGAATCACCAGTTTCTCCTGAGCATCTGGTAGAGTTGATTAGCATGGTGGACTCCGGGACGGTCAGCGTCACCCTGGCCAAGACCGTCTTGGAGGAAGCGTTCGAGACGGGCGGCTCGCCGGCGCGAATAGTCGAAGCCAAGGGCTACACCCAGATCAGCGACACCTCCGCCGTGGATGCGGCGGTGCGTCAGGCCCTCGACGAGAACCCCCAGGCCGTGGCGGACTACGTGGGCGGCAAGGACACCGCCGCCAAGTTCTTGGTGGGCCAGGTTATGAAGCTGACCAAGGGCCAGGCCAAGCCCGATCTGGTGAACCAACTGGTCAACGAAACGCTGGAGGCTCTCAAAACGGACTGAAGACAATGGGCGCGGCACAAGACCGGCCCAAGGGACGGTAAGATTCGATGGGCACTGTGATGGACATCGTCCAGCTACTGATTTCGGTGGTGCTGGTGCTGATAATCCTGGCCCAGGTCAAGGAAGGGGGAGGCGGCCTTTTCGGATCGGCGCAATCGACCGTTCGCACCCGCCGGGGCTTGGAAAAGACTCTCTTTCAATTCACCATTCTGCTGGCAGCCGTCTTCCTGATCATCTCGATTGTCAGCGTGATAATTCGGAGTTAAGGGTCGGCGGCCCACCATCCTCTGCGCGGCACTGGTAGTATGAACGCGCCCTTGCTGGTGTTTACCACCGACTTCGGCCTGGCCGATCCGTATGCCGGAGTTATGAAGGGCGTGGTCTTGGGCATCAACCCGGCGGCCCGCTTCATCGACCTCACCCACCAGATTTCGCCCCAAGACATACTCCACGGCTCGTTCCTCCTCGGCGTAAGCTACCGCTACTTTCCGGTAGACGCCATTCACATCGTTGTCGTCGATCCGGGCGTCGGCACCAGCCGGCGTCCGGTCCTGCTTCGCACTCCCCACGGTTCGTTCGTGGCCCCCGACAACGGTGTGTTGAGCCAGGTTTTGGCCAGGTACACGGACAATATGCCCGGACAACCCGGCGCCGTTGCGGTCCCGGCCGGGTTGTCGGCCTATCACCTGACCAACGAGGACTACTGGCGTCACCCGGTCAGCGCCACCTTCCATGGACGGGACGTGTTCGCTCCGGTTGCGGCCCACCTGTCCCTCGGCGCGCGCCCGCAAGACCTGGGCGAGCCGGTGGACGAGCTGGTCTGGCGGCCCATCCCGGAACCCCATGCAACGGTAGGCGGCATCGACGGTGTGGTCTTGTTCCAGGACGTTTACGGCAACCTGACCACCAACATCCGGGGCGATGCTCTTGCCGGGTGGGGCGAAGTCTCCGTGACCATCAAGGGCGAGCACATACCGGGGTTAAGCCGGACGTTTTACGACCCTGCCGCGAGGCCGGGACCGCGGGGGTTGGTAGCCCTCATCGGCAGCCACGGCTACCTGGAAGTGGTCCGGCCCGGCGGAAATGCCGCCGAGACGCTGGCCGCCGAGGTGGGAGCCGCGGCGGTAGTGACTTTCCCGGCCCATGCCGAAACCAGTATGCCAGACCGGATGGTATAATCGGGGCATGTCCACAACCTCTCCTCAAATTGACCCCGAATCCTTGGTGGCTCGCATCATTGCCGAGCTTCAAGCCAACCCTGATGCTCAGACTCTGTTGCTCCGAGCGTTGCTCACCAACGAGTTTCTGGGTATGCCGATTCGCTTGGAGCGAATCGAAGCCGACCTGGCGCTGCTTACAAGCCGCATGGAGAGAGTGGAACTAGACATCGCGGAGCTCAAGGACAACGTCAAAGAGCTTACCGGAAACGTCAAAGACCTCACGGGCAACGTCAAAGAGCTCACCGGAAACGTCAAAGAACTTACTGGCAACGTCAAGGAACTTACGGGTCGCATGGGGCGGGCGGAGGCCGACATTGCCGTCCTCAAGGGAGACTCACTGGAAGTAAAGCTCCACCGCAGGATTCGGCCACTTCTCAGCCAACGGCTTGGCTTGCGCCGGTCGCGAATGATGCACAGCCCGATTCAGGACACCAGCCCGGAGCTTTTCGAGCCGGTGCAAAGCGCCCTTGACAACGGCATCATCACCGACGCGCAGGAAACTCGAATCAACACAACGGACATTATTCTTCGCGCCCAGCGCAAGTCCGACCAAGCGGAAGTATGGGTAGCCGTCGAAGTGTCCAACGACATCAGCCAGAACGATATTGAACGAGCCCAACAATCTGCCGCAGCTTTAAGGGCCGTGTTCCCGGAGGGAGCTATGGCGGCCGTCGCCGGGTATCGCCTCCATCCTCGGGACCAGGAACGGGCCGATAACGCCAACGTACATGCCCTCCTCGTGGAGGAGACCGGCTAGTGGCAGCCGCTTGCGGAGATCCCTGCCGGGTCAGTCGCCAGTCCGCATTCTCCCGGTTGAACAATTAGGAACCCCCGTTTTCGGTGTTGTCGACGTGCCTTGGCAATGCCTGCTGCCAAGACTGATGCTGGTTGAGCAGACCCTGCTTTCAGTCGTATTGACATCGGAAGCCCTCATGCTACTATTGGGGAAACTTGGCCCCGGTGCGCCCCATCGCGCATCAGCCCGGTCTTGGAGGGAGAATGGACCTCGACAGAGACACCCTGTTGAAGCTCTACCGCACGATGACCACCATCCGCCAGTTTGAGGAACGGGGCATCCCGGAGACCGGGCAGCGCGGCATGTCCGCGTCCGTCCATTCCTCCGCCGGCCAGGAGGCCGTGCCCACCGGAATCTGCGCCAACCTCACCGACGACGACTACATCGGCAGCACCCACCGCGGGCACGGGCACTGCATCGCCAAGGGCGTCGACCCCAAGGGGATGATGGCGGAGCTCTTTGGCCGCGCCACCGGCCCCAACAAGGGAAAGGGCGGCTCGATGCACATCGCCGACATGAGCAAGGGTATGCTGGGCACCAACGGCATCGTCGCCGGCAGTGTGCCGCTGGCCGTGGGCGCGGCGTTGACCTCCAAGCTCCAGTACCAAAACCGCCGGGTGGCCGTGGCCTTCTTCGGCGACGGCGGGGCCAACCAGGGCGTGCTGCACGAGTGCATGAACCTGGCCTCGGTCTGGAAGCTGCCGGTCATCTTCTGTTGCGAGAACAACGGCTACGCCGAATCGACGCCGGTGGAATACGCGCTGTCCACCAGCCGCGTGTCCGACCGCGCCGCGGGCTACGACATGCCCGGCATCCACGTTGACGGCATGGACGTTTTCGCGGTTTACGACGCGGCGGCGCAGGCCGTGGCCCGCGCCCGCGCCGGCGACGGCCCGTCGCTGCTGGAATGCCGCACCTACCGCTACTACGGCCACACCGTATTCGACAATCCCCTGTCCTACCGCACCAAAGAGGAAGAAGACCACTGGCGCGGGAGGGACCCGCTCAAGCTCTTCCGCGAGACCGTGGTGCCGCAGGGTGAGATTTCCGCCGAAGAGCTCGACCAGATCGACGCCGAAATCGGGGTCTTGATGGAAGACGCCGTCAAGTTCGCCGACGAGAGCCCGCTACCCGATCCCTCGGAGCTTTACGAGGACGTTTACGTCGATTACCCGGTGGAAATGATGCGCCGCGGCGTGAATATGCCGGTCTAGCCAGCGGCCGCCGGGGACGCCCTCACCCTAACCCTCTCCCAGAGGGAGAGGGGACGACTCTCGGACACCAACAGGAGCGAGCGATGACGACAGCCACCGCCACCACCACCAGAGAATTGCAAGTCCGCGAGGCCATCAACGAGGCCATCCGCCAAGAGATGGAGCGCGACGAGACCGTGATCATCATGGGCGAGGAAATCGCCGGCGGGGCGGGCCGCGAGCACCTGGGCATCGTTGACGCCTGGGGCGGGCCGTTCCGCACTACCGTCGGCCTGATCCAGCAGTTCGGCAACCAGCGGGTGCTGGACACGCCGCTGTCGGAGGCCGCCTTTGTGGGCACCGCCATCGGCGCGGCCTCCACCGGCATGAGGGCCATCGCCGAATTGATGTTCGTCGACTTCATCGGCGTCTGCATGGACCAGATGCTGAACAACGCCGCCAAGATGCGCTATATGTTCGGCGGGCAGGTCAAGGTGCCGTTCGTAATGCTCACCCGCATCGGAGCCGGTTTCGGCAGCGCGGCCCAGCACTCCGAGTCCTACTACTCCATTTTCAGCCACATCCCTGGGTTGAAGGGCGTGGCGCCTTCCGACCCCTACACCGCCAAGGGGCTGCTCACCGCGGCCATCCGCGACGACGACCCGGTGGTGTTCTTCGAGCACAAGGGGTTGTACACCAATCGCGGCCCGGTGCCGGAAGAGCCCTACACCTTCCCTATCGGCAAGGCGCGCACCGTGCGCGAGGGCAGCGATGTTACTCTGGTGGGTATCTCCAAGATGACCTGGATTGCCACCGCCGCCGCCGAGGAACTGGCCAAGGAAGGAATCAACGCCGAGGTCGTGGACCTGCTCAGCATCTCGCCCATCGACTACGACCACGTACTGGAGTCGGTGCGCAAGACCCACCGCATAGTAGTGGTGGACGAGGACACGCCGGTATGCAGCCTGGCCTCCGAAATCTGCGCCCGCGTCGCCGAAGAGGCGTTCGATTACCTGGACGCCCCGCCCTCCCGCGTGACCGCTCCCCACACCCCGGTACCCTACAGCCGGGCTTTGGAGAACATCTACCTACCCAACGAGGCGCGGGTGATCAGCACGGTGAAGGGGCTGTTCCGAGGCTAGACCGGCCCCCTACCCCTGACGACCAGACCACCGGCTTCTGCCTGAAGCCGGTGGTTGTTGTTTTTGCGGCCCCTGCCCCGGAGTCCGGTTTCCACGCCAACCTATCGACAGGCGGCTATTGCATTGAGGCGCATCGACTACAGCTGGGTGATCCTGGGCACCGGGTTTACCGTCCTGTTCTTTAGCGGCGGGTCCCGTTTCGCCTTCGGATTGATGCTGAAGCCGATGTCGGAAGACCTGGACGTGAGCCGCTCCACCTTGTCCGCCGTGATAACCACGTTCATGGTGGTCTCGGCGGTGGCCCTTCCTTTTGTTGGCCGCTTGGTCGACCGCTGGAGCCTGCGCGGCACGATTGCTATCGGCGCCGTTGCGGGCGGCGTCGGTATCGGCCTGATGGGGCGGGTGGACGCGGTCTGGCAGGTGTTCCTGGTTTACGGGGCGGTCTACGCACTGGGCAACGCCGGAACCTCGGTCTCCCCGGTCGCCGTAATGGTCAGCCAGTGGTTCAGCAACCGTCGTGGGATAGCCACCAGCACCGCGGTGGCCGGAAACGCCATCGGGCAACTCATCATCGTGATGCTGCTGGCGTCGGCGCTGGTTTCCTTGGGTTGGCGGTGGTCCTACTCCATACTAGGCGCGGCCAACCTGGTGGTGCTGGCCCCCTTGGCCTTGCTGCTAATCAGGCCAGCGCCCGCTCCGTCCAACGGCGCTGGCCCGGCACCAGCGTCGGCGGAAGGGGACTCCCCCACGTCCGAGACCCGTCGGATCCCGGGGACTCTGGCCCAAACGCTCACCTCGCGCCAGTCCATCCTGCTCTTCTTGATTTACACGGTATGCGGCTTCCAGGACTTCCTGGTAGCGACCCACGTCGTCGCCTTTGCCCAAGACCAGGGTGTGGGCGACGTGCTGGCCGGGAACCTTTTGGCGTTGATGGGGCTGCTGGGGCTAGCCGGAGTGCTGGCGTCCGGCGTGTTGGCCGACGCTATGGGCGCGAAGTCTCCCACGGCGCTGTGTTTCGTCCTGCGAATCGCGGCGTTCGCGCTGGTGCTCTACTGGCAGACGACGCCCGGTATCATCGTGTTCGGCCTGCTATACGGGTTCACGTTCCTGATGACCGCCCCGCTCACCGTGGTTTTCGTGGGCAACATCTTCGGGACGGCGCGGCTGGGCACCCTGGCCGGATCGGTCTCTGCGGTACACCAGATCGCCGGCGGCCTGGGCGCCTTCGCAGGGGGCTGGATCTTCGACACCTGGGGCAGTTACAACGGCGCGTTCGCCCTGCTGCTGGGTTTATCTATTGCAGCGACGGGGGCGACGCAGCTTGTGCGTGAGCGGCGGGCGGGCGAGACTCCTCACGGCGTTACGGCCTGCTGACCGCCGCTCCGGTATTAGCATTGCTCCAAGAAGAGGACGGTTGGAAGGGGAAAATCGGCGTCGTGCGAGACAAGTTGCTGCGAGGAAAGGCATCCCTCAGGCAGACGGAGGTATTACAAGCTCGGGACGCTATACCACTCGTCACTACCAGCAAGATGTACGCCGTGCCGCATCAAGGAGAGAAATAACGGACTCGGCAATCGAGGATATACTGGAAAACCCTTACAAGGTGATCTTTGACCGGCGGGGACAAGACAGGGTCGAATTTTACGGCGTATCCACGGGATACAGGTATGTTATCGTGGTCGTGTTGCTCGAAGATGGGACGCTGCTCACCAAATTTCCCGACAGACGCGAGACCCACAGGTTGAGAAGAGCCGAGGGGCGATGATGGCGTTGAGCGCGAAGTACGACGAGAAAACCGACTATCTGATGCTTTCCAACGGGCGGCTCTGGGACGCAGGCACTGCTGTAGCCGGAGGACTAATAGTATTCGATGATGACGAACGGAACATTGCTTACGTCGAGCTGGAGGGTAAAGGCGCTTTGCTTCGAGCCTTACTATACGATGGGCTGCCAGCGCTCTCTACGGAAAAGAGTAATCTCCCCAGCGACCGCCCTTCCGAAGTTGACCTGGACCGGCATGGCCTGCCGCTAATCGTCCAATACGATCCCGATTCGGACGTTCTCAAGCTGGAGAATGGGCTGCCGACGCCGTATGCCCAAATAGTTGACTCCGGCCTAACGGTATTTTTCGACGGAGAGGATGAACACGGCAGGTTCTACAACGGCGTCATGCTGGAAAACGCCGCCGCTTTTCTCCGGCCACACCTGTGCCCGGAGAGGGAATCAAGCCACCCGCCCCCTAGTGGAACAACACCCCGCCGTTGACGTTGTAGGCCTGCCCGGTGATGAACGAGGCATCGTCGCCAGCTAGAAAGGCCACCATGTTGGCTATGTCCTCTGCCTCGGCGATGCGGCCTAGTGGGCTTGCTTGTGCGCCGCTCTGCACAATCTGGCTGCGGAACTCTTCCTGGGTGATGCCTCGCTCGGCAGCTTGGTCCCGCTCCCAGTAGCTCATGCGGTCGGTGTTGATGGGGCCCGGGCAGACCGCGTTGACCGTGATGCCGTAGGGCGCCAAGTCCAGCGCCGAGGCTTGGGTCAGCCCCAGAACGGCAAACTTGGACGCTGAGTATGCCGCCCCGGTGGCGCTGGCCTGCTTGGAGGCGTTGGACGCGATGTTGACGATCCGCCCCCCGTTGCCGGCCTCGATCATGTAGCGGCCCACTGCCTTGGTCAGCAGGAAAGGCGCGGTGGTGTTAATGGCCAGGAAATGCTCCCAAACGTCCTGCTCCAGCTCCGTAACCGGCACCTTGTCCCTTCCGATGATGGCGCGGGCGTTGTTGACCAGGATGTCGATGCGCCCGTAGTGGTCCATCACCTGGTCCACCATGCGCTCGATCTGGCCTGCGTCGCTCAGGTCGCAGAACACCGGATAGCTGCGGCGCCCCCCGGCCTCCACTTCCCCGGCGACGGTGTCCAGGCCGCCCCATTCTGTCCGCACCTCCGCCGGCGGAAGGTCCTCGGTCTCGCGGTGAACGTCGGTGAGGGCGATGTCCGCGCCGAGCCCGGCCAACTTCATCACCGTGGCCCGGCCCACGCCGCGCATCCCGCCCGCGCCGGTGACTAACGCAACCTTGCCCTCCAGTCCAGCCATGACGGACCTCCAAACCCCGAAGTTTCGATTGACGCCATTGTAACCCAGAACGAGGCTGAGGCATCCGTGGGTGTCCAACCACCGCTGTTCGCCATTGCCCGAAGATTCCTTGACACCAAATCGGACGGAACCTATATTCACGCCACTTGAGTATATTGGCAGTTAATGGAGGCAGCTATGGCAACCTCGTTGATTCGGGGCAGGTACGTAGTTTGCGAGGCGGGAGCGGACGCCTCCGGCAGCCGGGTCATATCCGACGGCGCGGTGTTTCAACGGGATGGAGTAATCGAAGCCGTCGGCGGATACGAGGAACTGAAGTCCGCCCACCAGGCCGACGAGGAAATCGGCGGCCCCGGCTACGTCGTCATACCGGGCTTGGTCAACACCCACCACCACGGGCGCGGCGTCACGACCTTCCAGATGGGTTGCACCGACGACTGCCTGGAGACCTGGATTCTCGCCGGCTGGGGCCGCCGTCCCCACGACCATTATCTGATGACCCTCTACACCGCCATCCAGATGATCGAGTCGGGGACGACCACGGTGATGTACAACCACCCCCAAACCCCGGCGGCCGGCTTGGAGGACGACCTGAACGAGGTGCTGCGGGGGTTCGCCGCCGCCGGGATGCGCACCGCCTTCTCGGTCTATCACCGGGAGCAGAACCGGGTGGTCTACCAGGACGATGCCCAGTTTATTTCCGGCCTCCCTGCCGACCTTGCCGAGGACCTGCGCCGTTACCTGGCCGCGGTGAGTTTGTCCGACGACGACTACTTCCAGGTCTTCGAAAACCTGCACGAGAAATACGCGGAAGACCCGGAGGCTCGGGTATCCGTGCTGCTCAGCCCCAGCAACGTGCAGTGGGTATCCGACGATTTCCTGTCGCGCACCAAGGACTACGCCCGGCGCTACCGAGCGCCCATCCATATGCACTTGGTGGAAAGCTGGTACCAGAAGGAATACGGCATCCGCACCTGGGGCCACACGCCGGTGCGTCACCTGGCCGACCTGGACTTCCTGGGACCCGAAGTTTCCTGTGCCCACTCGGTGTGGCTGACTCAAGGCGACATCGAGTTGATGGCCGCCTCCGGGGCCACGGCCTGCCACAACGCCAGTTCCAACCTCCGGCTCAAGAACGGAATCGCCCCGGTGAACGCCATGCTGGCCGGAGGGATGAACGTGGCCGTCGGCACCGACAGCACCGCCATCAACGACGATGACGACATGGTGCAGGAGATGCGACTCCTGGCCAAGCTGCACCGCGAGCCGGGACTGGACCAGCCCGCGATCAACTCCCACCAGGTTTTGCGAATGGCGACCGCCAACGCCGCCCGGCCCACGGGCTTCCAGGACAAGATCGGAATTTTGGCCCCCGGCTACTACGCCGACATGGTGCTGCTCGACCTGTCCGCCATGGAAGAACCCTACATGGAGCCGGGTACCAACGTCGTGGACACCATCCTCTACCGGGGTAAAGCGCAGCACGTCGACACGGTGCTGGTGCAGGGCGAAGTCGTGGTGCGCGGCGGTTCCTTCATCAAGGCGGACAAGGCGGAGATAGTCCGGGAAATGCGGGAGAGCCTATCGGGTGCAGTGGGGCCGGAGACCGTTGCTGCCCGGCGCATGGCGGCCCGGCTGACGCCCTACGTCGAAAACTTCTATCGCGACTGGCGGCTGACCGGAGAGACCCCCCACTACCTCTATAACGGGCGCGGCTGACAGGGGCCGACGGGTCGCCTCAAGCCGCCCGGCCCTTCCTGTGTTAGTATTGGTGCTGCCGGAACCGGGTTCGCCGAAAGGTTCCGGCTCCAGTGACGACGACCAACGACGTTGCAGAGAGGTGCTGAAATGGCCACTGTAGGATCGGGCAAATATAGCTACGAAATCGTGGAGGACTGGGCCAAGCTGCCTGCCGGGATGAGCTTTGGAACGGTTAGCGCGGTTGCCACGGACTCCCAGGACCGGGTGTACGTTTTCCAGCGGGCCGAGCCCCCGGTCGTAATTTTCGACCGGGAAGGGAACCACGTGGGCGCGTGGGGCGAGGGGCGTTTCGAGAACCCCCACGGCATATACATCGCCGACGACATCGTTTACCTGACCGACCGCGAAGGTTCCATCGCCCAAAAGTGTTCGCTGGACGGCACACCGTTGCTGACCATCGGCACCAAGGGCGAATATTCGGACACCGGCTGCGAGGTAGCGGGCGAGGTCTGTCCGCGCGCCGCCGGGCCGTTCAACTACTTGACCGAGTTGGTCCCCTCGCCGAGCGGCGAGCTTTACATCTCCGACGGCTACCGGAACGCGCGAGTCCACCGCTTCTCGGCGGCGGGAGACCTGATCTCCTCTTGGGGTCAGCCGGGCAAGGGCGGCCCCAACGAGTTCCACCTGCCCCACAGCTTGATCGTCGGCCAAGACGGCCGCGTCTACCTCTGCGACCGGGAGAACAGCCGCGTCCAGGTGTTCTCGCCGGAGGGCGAGTACATCACCATGTGGACCGACATGCAGCGGCCCTTGGACATTTCCCAGGACAGCGAGGGCATCTTCTACACTAGCGAACGCCCGGAAGACGGAAAGCCGCCCCAGATAAGCGTGCTGGACGGCGAGGGCAAGGTGTTGGAGCGTTTCCCGTCCCGCTCGGCCCACGGCTCCTGGGTCGACGCCCACGGCGACATCTACCTGGCCCTGACCGGAGACAAGAGCGTCGACAAGTGCGTGAGGGTGGGCTAAGCGATGTCCGATAGCGCTAAGGGCGGTGAGCCGGAGAGCCAAACCCTGTCGGGCCGTACTCTATCGGGCTTGGAAGTCAAGCCGGTATACGGCCCGGCGGAAAGGGAAAAGCTGGACTTCGACCGGGACGTTGGACGTCCCGGCGAATACCCCTTTACCAGGGGCCCTTACTCCAACATGTACCGGGGCCGCCTCTGGACGCGCCGGCAGATCGCCGGGTTCGGCACCGCCCAAGCGACCAACGAACGCTACCGCTTCCTGCTCGACCACGGCCAGACGGGAATCAGCACCGACTTTGACCACCCGACGCTGACCGGGTACGACTCGGACCACGAGTTGGCCGAGGGTGAGGTCGGGCGGTTGGGAGTGGCCATAGACTCGATCCGGGACATGGATGACCTGTTTCAGGGCATCCCGCTGGACGGCGTGAGCATCTCCCTGACCATCAATCACCCGGCCATCGTGCTCTTGAGCATGTTGTTGTCGGCGGCCAAGCAGCGCAGCGTCGCATGGGACGCTCTCCGGGGCACGGTGCAAAACGACTCCCTCAAAGAGTTCCACGGACAAAAGACCTTTGCCTTGGGACCCGAGCCGTCGCTGAAACTGACCACCGACATCGTGGAGTTCTGCACCGCCCACGTCCCAAACTGGTACACCATTTCAATCAGCGGTTACCACACGCGGGAAAGCGGCTCCGATGCGGTGCAGGAGTTGGCCTTCACCATCGCTCAGGGCATGGCCTACGTCGAGTCCGCCTTGGCCCGCGGGATGCCGGTGGACAGCTTCGCGCCGCGGCTTTCCTTCTTCTTCGGCAGCCACAACGACGTTTTCGAGGAGATCGCCAAGTTCCGTGCGGCCCGGAGAATGTGGGCCCGCGTGATGAAGGAGCGCTACAAGGCGCAGCGGCCGGAGTCCATGCGGATGCGCTTCCATACCCAAACCCTGGGCTCCACTCTGATGCGGCAAGACCCCCAGAACAACATCGTGCGGGGGGCGTTGCAAGCGCTGGCCGCCGTCCTCGGCGGCACCCAATCGCTTCACGTCAGCGGCTACGACGAGGCATACGACATCCCGTCGGAAGACGCCATGCGGATGTCGCTGGCCACCCAACTTATCCTAGCCCACGAGTCGGGCGTAGCCAACACCGCGGATCCCTTGGGCGGTTCGATCTTTGTAGAGAGCCTGACCAACGACATCGAGGAGGCGGCCCAAGAATACATTGGCCGGATCGACGAGATGGGCGCCGGTTCGATGCGTCACGGTATGCTGCAAGCCATCGGCAACGGCTATATCGAGCGGGAGATCGCCCGGTCCGCCTACGAGTACCAGTTGAGCATCGAACGCAACCAGCAGGTGATCGTGGGCCTGAACCAGTACCAGTCGGAGGCAGCCCAGAAGCTGGAGCTATTCCAGTTCAACCCGGAAGAAGAGGAGTGGCAAATGGCTCGGCTGGCCGAGACCCGCAGCAACCGCAGCCCGGCTGATGTCCGCAGCGCACTTTCCGCACTAAAGCAGGCGGCCCGCGACGACCGCAACCTGATGCCCCCGGTCCTGGAAGCCGTGGGCGCCCTGGCCACCGAGGGCGAAGTTTTGGACACGCTGCGTGACGTCTACGGCGAGTACGTTGATCCTGGGGTGTTCTAGGAACGAGATAGCGCGGGCTGAAACCGGAAAAGGATTGAGCTAGTGGGAACGTTCAGCGTAGAGCTTGAGGTGGGCAACCCGGCCCGCGAGAAATTTGTAACCGTCGAGGCGATGGTGGACACCGGGGCAATCTATACGATGTTGCCGGAAGACCTGCTGGAGCGACTGGGCGTCGAGCGTCTGGAGTCCGACGTTTTCGAGTTGGCCGCCGACAGCCTAGTGGAATACCCGATAGGCGACGCCGTCGTCCGGCTGCAAGGACGGATGCGAACGGTGCCCGTGGTTTTCGCCCGCCCCGAAAACACGCCGCTGCTTGGTGCAACAACGCTGGAGATTTTCAGGCTGGTCGCAGACCCAGTAAACAAGCAACTGATACCCGCTCCACGGATAAGGGCGCGTTCCCTATAGTTACCCTTACTGCTGGGTGCGGTAGACATGGAAATTGCTCCCCGTCAAGATTTCAAAGATGCCCGCAGCATACCCGCGAGATTCAATAGATACGACCCTCGGTCAGATGCGTTCGATGAACCGGAGGTGATTGTCGATCTTAGGGAGTGCTCCAGAGTTCACCCGCCTGCCGTGCTGTGGTGCGCGGTCTATCTGCTGCTGGCGAAAAGGCGCGGAAGCGATTGCTCACTGCTCGCCTCAAAGGATGCCATGGTCTCATCGTATTTGATGGATACAGGGTTATTCCGCACCTTACGGGAGGAGGATGTAGCTGTGGAACCGTACCAAAGCACAACCTCCGCTTCAACAGAAATTGTGTTGCCGCTAACTCGATTTGACAGCACGACTGAGGCTGAGGATTTAACAAACCAGATCCATTACTCCTTGAGCGAGTCCAGGCAAGGGTCCCCGACCATATACGATGTGACCTACGAGACATTTTCAGAACTGGCCAACAACGCTGCGGAACACTCGACGTCTGAGATAGGAGCCTATGGATTAGTCCAGTTTGGCACATCGGAGAAAGGCAGCCAGTTTGTATGTGGGATCGCGGACGGAGGCATCGGCATCAAAACTTCCCTTCTGCGCAATCCCTCGCACGAAGAATTTGGCCGCTACGAGTGGGCTGCCATGGAGCGGGCCACTGAGGAATTGGTCAGCGGAACCCAAGACTACTATCGCGGTATCGGCCTATATGAAACCGTCGAAAAAATGCGCACACCCGGAAGGCAGCTCATTATTCATTCAGGCAACGGAATTATCAGTAAAGGCGAAAAATTGACTACTCGCATTACCAGTACGAAATTGTTTCCCGGTACAATGGCATATATTTCGATTCCAACATAAACAGGTAGAAAATGAAAGGCGTCAAGGTGTTCGATATTTTGGGCAAACCTATCTTGACATCCCGCCAATCTGCCAGGCGAATCAAGCCTGTGCTTTCGCAGCAACCACATTACGGTGGCAGGCCATTGTGCCTAGACTTTTCTGGTACTCATGGAGTCTCCCCGTCCTTCGTCGATGAAGCGTTGAGAGTGGCCGAAGAGTGTATCAGCAATTCCGGCCGGAATGACACAACGGTAATATTTGCCCATCCGCCGACTATGATGTCGTCCAGCCACCGCGCTATCGCCAGGGCCCACGGCAGGACGTTGGTGGAGACGGAGAACGGGGATTGGGAGTTCCACAAAATCTGATTCGCAGATCGGGCTGTTTTAGCAGGAGAGAGGCTTCCTACATTGATTAATCGCAAGGAACATACCCCCACCAAAGTCCTGCTGGCCAAGCTGGGGTTGGACGGGCATGACCGGGGCGTCAAGGTCATCGCCCGCGCCATGCGGGACGCTGGGATGGAGGTCGTTTACATGGGTATGCGCGTCACCCCGGACCAAGTGGCCCAGACGGCGCTCCAGGAAGACGTAGATGTCGTCGGCATCAGCATCCTGTCCGGCGCCCATATGCGGCTGGTGCCCCGACTGGCCAAGGCGCTGGCCGACCGGGGCATGGCCGGGGAGGTGCTATTGCTGGTGGGCGGCACCATTCCTGAGGACGATGTTGCGCCGCTCCACGAAATCGGCGTCCACGGGGTGTTTCCGGTGGGCAGCTTTACCACGGACATGACCGACTTCATCAACCGACATTCGGGCCGAGACCACTCAACTTCCGGCCAATAACGGACGCAGACAAGACCATGAGTTGGCCCCCCCAATATCCACTGGACTATGCTCCATCTCCCGGCGACGAATATTGGTCGCCGGAACTGGAAACCATGGCCCCGGAAGCCCGCGACGCGCTGACGCTTGAAAAGCTGCGGGAGCAGGTCCGCTACGTCTGCGAGCATTCCGGCTTCTATCAAGAGTTCTACCGGGACGTGCCGGTCGATCCCAAGAATCTCCGAAGCCTGGAAGAGTTCGCCCAACTTCCCATTCTGACCAAGGAAGACATCCGCCGCGAGCAGGAGGAGCACCCGCCCTACGGCCGCTTCCTGTGTGTGCCGCCGGAGCAGGTCTTCCGGGTCCACGGGACTTCAGGCACTACCGGGCGGCCCACGGTGTTCGGCATCAGCCGCGACGATTGGGAGCGCATCGCCGAAGCCCATGCCCGCATCCTATGGGCCGCCGGTCTGCGTCCGGACGACATGGTGATGATCGCGGCGGTGTTCAGCCTTTACGTGGGCAGTTGGGGCGCGCTGGTCGGCGCCGAACGCCTCGGCGCTACCTGCTTTCCCTTCGGCGGCGGGGCTCCGGGCCAGACCGAACGGGCGGCGGAATGGGCCTCTATGGTCAAGCCATCGGCCCTGTACGGCACCCCGTCCTATGCCCTGTACCTTGCCGAGACCGCCCGCCAGATGGGTCTCAATCCCAAGACGGACTTCAACTTCCGCTTCATGTTCTTCTCGGGCGAGCCGGGAGCAAGCGTGCCCGCGACCAGAAGACTGATCGAAGCCACTTTCGGCTGCTACGTGGTAGACCAAGGCACGATGGCCGAAATGACTCCCTGGATGAGCAACTCCGGCTGCCGCCACCTGGACAACGGTATGCACCTGTGGCAGGACATCGTCTATACCGAGATGGTGGACCCGCTGACCAAACGCAGCCTCCCGCTGGGCCAAGAGGGGGTGCCGGTCTATTCCCACACCGAGCGGACTTCGCAGCCGATGGTGCGCTATTGGTCGGGCGACATCGCCCACTGGGACATGATTGATTGCCCCTGCGGGCGCACCTACCCCACGCTGACCCGCGGAATCTACGGCCGGGTGGACGACATGATCATCGTGCGCGGCCAGAACGTGTTTCCCTCTCGCATCGAGGACGTGCTGCGCGGGATGGAGGTGTTCGGCGGCGAGTTCCGGCTGTTGCTGGAACGGGAATCCGGGCAGCTCGACCGGCTCACCGTCCAAACCGAGGTGCTCTCGGGGCGCTTCGCCGCCCAAGAGTTCAACCCGGAGGCCCTGGAGCCGGTGAGACAGGAGATTGCCGCCGCCCTGCGCCGGGCCATCGGCGTCGGCGTGGCCGTGGAGTTGAAACCGGAGGGAGAGTTCGAACGCACCCAGTTTAAGGCCCGGCGAATCATTGACCGCCGCAGCGGTTGATCGTCCGGTGTTGTGCCGCAATGACATCGCGTCGTCCGTCTTACGCTTCCCTTGACCACGGTTTGGGGGAGACCGTCGAAATCATCCGGGGAACGGTGCGCCAGTTCACCGCCGCGGAAATCGGCCCGCGCGCCGGAGACATCGACCAGACCAACGAATTCCCCCGCGACCTGTGGGCCCGGCTGGGCGACCTGGGTCTGCTTGGGATAACCGCGCCCGAACAGTACGGCGGCGCGGGCCTCGGCTACTTGGCCCACACCGTTGTCATGGAGGAAATCTCCCGCGGCTCGGCCAGCGTGGGCCTCAGCTACGGCGCTCACTCCAATCTGTGTGTCAACCAGATCGCCCGCAACGGCACCGACGAGCAGAGACGCCGCTACCTCCCCAAGCTGATCAGCGGCGAACACGTCGGCGCTCTGGCCATGAGCGAGCCGGAGGCCGGGTCCGACGTGGTCAGTATGCGGTTGCGCGCCGAAATGCAGGGCGACCGGTACGTGTTGAACGGCAGCAAGATGTGGATCACCAACGGCCCCGACGCCGATACCCTGGTGGTCTACGCCAAGACCGCTCCCGAAGCCGGGTCCCGGGGCATCACGGCGTTCCTCATCGAAAAAGGGTTCGCCGGGTTTCAACCGGCTCCGAAGCTGGACAAGCTCGGCATGAGAGGCTCGAACACCAGCGAGCTAGTGTTCGAGGACTGCGAGGTCCCGGAAGAAAACGTGCTGGGCGAAGAGGGGCACGGCGTCCGGGTGCTTATGAGCGGGTTGGACTACGAGCGTTTGGTGCTCTCCGGGGGGCCGCTGGGCATCATGCAGTCGTGCCTCGACACGGTGATGCCCTATGTGCATCAGCGGGAGCAGTTCGGCCAGCCCATCGGCGAGTTTCAGCTGATCCAGGCCAAGCTGGCCGACATGTACACTGCGCTGTCGGCTTGCCAGGCCTATTCCTACGCCGTCGCCCGCGCCGCCGATCAGGGGTCAATCAACCGGAAGGACGCCGCGGGCTGCCTGCTGTTCGCCGCCGAGCGGGCCACCCAGACCGCGTTGCAAGCCATACAAACCCTGGGCGGCAACGGGTACATCAACGAGTTCCCGGCGGGCCGGCTGCTACGCGACGCCAAACTCTACGAAATCGGCGCGGGCACCAGTGAGATCAGGCGAATGCTGATCGGGCGCGAGCTCTTCCGTGAGTCCCAGTGATCCCAAGGGCCGTATTCCCTCTGGTCATAATTCTGTTGCTCGCGCTGGCCTGTTCTTCTGATAGTACGGCGCCAACTCCCACTGTCACGCCTGCTCCGTCCGCAATCCCCACCGATGCTCCTACGGCGACCCCGCAGCCTCCGCCTGCCGCTTCCCCGGCACCGGAATCTGCGCCGCCACCCACTCCTATCGCTCCGGAGCCTGACGTGCTTCCCGACGACCCTCGCGCCCTGATGATGGCCACTCTCGACCGGCCGCTGGCCAGAGTCGCCCAAAAGATGGCTGCCTCCGGGAATACGGCTTTCATACCGGTGTTGGTGGACTTCCTCCGGTTCCAGACCAACAACGAGGGGATTTCCTCGCTGGCGTCGTTCCTCGTTCGGATCAAGGACGGTGTGCCGGAGGGCGAGCCGGTGTTGTTCGGCCCGGAGCAGTCGGAATGGAGTTGGTGGATGGAGTGGCTGGGCAATCATCCCGAGGTGCAGCCGCCGGACGGTTATGCAGAGTGGAAGGGCCTCCTCTTCAGCGTCATCGACCCGGAGATGGGGGCATTCCTTTACGACGACGTGAAGTCCTCCATTCGTATCGAGGAAATCGTGTGGGGCGGGGTCCGCAAGGACGGCATCCCCGACCTGCAATACGCCCCGGTAATCGCCGCCGGGGAAGCGGACTATCTCGAAGATGGCGAGCGGGTCTTCGGCGTATCCATTAACGGCGAGCACCGGGCCTACCCCCTGCGCATCCTCAACGCCCACGAGATGGCCAACGACGTGGTCGGCGGCGTGCCCCTTGCCTTGGCCTATTGAACCCTTTGCGGTTCTGGAATCGTGTATTCCACCGAGATGGACGGCGCGCCGGTCGAATTCGGGACCTCCGGCCTCCTGTACCGCAGCAACAAGCTGATGTACGACCGCAAGACCGCCACCCTCTGGCGGCAGCTCGTGGGTGAGCCGGTCGTCGGGCCTCTGGTGGGAAGCGGGGGCAGGCTCAAGATGCTCCCCCTGTCCCTCACGACTTGGGGCGATTGGGTCGCGGAACACCCGGACACGACCGTTCTCAGCCTGGACACTGGCGTCTACTCAACGTCGGCCTACCTCCACGAAGACAACCTCCGGTCGATCTACTCCGACTACCGGCGCGCCGAAGACACCATGTTTCCGGTGCCCTTCCGCAGCGATTTCCTGGCGGTGAAGGAGCTGGTGTTCGGCCTGGTCTTCGGTGGCGACGCCAAGGCGTTCCCGGTCTCGGCGCTGGCGGAACAACGGGTGATCAACGACACGGTCGGCGGGGAAAGCGTGGTTATCGTGGCCAACGAAGGGTCTGTCGACGGGGCTGCCGGGCCGAGAGTCTACGCGAGGGGCGGCCACGCCTTTTCACCCGCCCCGGACTCGCCGGCGGTTGGCGGGACGACCCTTATTGATGAAAGCGGCCGGCGGTGGCTGGTGCGGGAGGAAGCCCTGGTCCAGGCGGATGATGAGTCGCAGCAACTGGAACGTCTGACGGGCCGCAACGCCTACTGGTTCGGCTGGTTTTCCGCCTACCCGGATACTGCGCTGTACGGCGAGGGCGAGAAACAGGAATAACCCGTGCCAAATTCGATTGTAAAAGTCTCAGACAAATCCTAAAATTATGTAAATACTGGGTTGAAGGGCGGAGGAAAGGGACCGCATGGGCCGACCGGCATGGCTGCTACGAGTGTTTCCGTGGGTCGTGGTGACCGTCGCCGCAGCCTTTCTCTCCTTCGGCGGCGGCCTCTTAGCCCAAGACGAACACAGCAATTTCCGCTCCGGGGCCACATCCGTTGAAGTCGGCGCCCCAGCCGTCACCGGCTCCCTCGACGAACTCAGCAGTCGGGCCGACCTTGATTATTTCAGCTTCCGGGCCCGGCGCGGCGCTCTCTACACAATAGACTTCGACACGGTAACCGTTGCCGACGCTTACGTTAATATAATCAACTCCGTAAAGCGCGGGACCAGCAAATCGGCCCACCAGACGAAGACTCAAGATGGCAACGGAAAAATGATCGAATGGGTCGCCCGGACCAGCGACACCTACTTTGTGTTGGTGGAGGCCGCCCCCAACCTGGACGAGAACAACCCTTACCACCTGGGCGAATATTCCCTGCAAATCTCCGAAGACGACGCGATGGTCGACCGCTATGCCGACGATGATGACAACGCAACGGAGCTAGCCGCCGGCGACGCCTATCAGGACGCGATCAGCCCTTGGACCGACCAGCCCTTTCTTACCGGCTCGGTACATGGCGGCGACGACCTCGACTACTTCTACTTTTCCGCCAAACGCGGCGTCAGGTACACCATCGAGATCGAGCCGGGAACTTCGGAAGGCGTTGCCATCACCCTCCTCAAGATACGGAGCAATGCCGACGACGAGATCGTCAAAACCAATGGCGGCGTTGGTAGCACCGTCACCTGGACCTCACCGGCAAGCAACAAGATATTCGTGAGAATTGGCGGCACGAACCGGGTCCGCAATTCTCAAGGCACGTATACGCTGCGGCTGAACTCGGAAACGGAACTGCAGGACCAGCACCCGGAGCAGCAGTTCGAGGGCAAAGAAATCAGCTTCAGCAACGCTTACGCGGGCGCCATCAGCCCCGCCGACGACCGCGACACGTTCAAATTCACGTCGGAGCGCGGCGTCAAGTACATCCTTACGGCCACCCTGGGCACGGCCCAAGGCGTGGAGATGTCTATATGGGACTATACCGGCAACAAGCGCGTAGCCTCCAACAGCGGGGTCGGCGACATGCTGGAATGGGTTTCGCCAGACAAGGACACTTACTATATTATGGTGTCCGCATCCACCCAGGTGCCCGACGTAATAGGCACTTACACCCTGACGCTGACCGTTTTGGACACCTTTCGCGACCGCAATGATAACACTTGGGACGATGCGACCCCGATCATCCTGGGCAACCCCTATCAGGGCGCAATCAGCCCGGAAGACGACCTGGACTTTTTCTCGTTTGATGCTGAAAGGGGCATAACCTACTTGGTGCGTTTGGACTCGGCCGCCGGGGAAAACGCATCGGTCAACATCATGAAGCATTCCGAGAATTCCGACGACGAAGTTTTGGCCACCAACCGCGGCGGCGGGCAGCAAATCTCGTGGACTGCGCCTGATGACGAGGGTAATTATTACGTGACGGTGGCCCAAGCCTCACGGGCCTCCAATCCTGTCGGACTCTACACCATCACCATCGAGGCCGACGCCGCCCTACAGGACCGACACGGAGACACTGCCGCTTCGGGCACTCAAGTCAGCATTGGCACGAGCTATCAGGGGAGCATCAGCCCCGAAGACGATCTGGACTACTTCAGGTTCAGCGCCCAACGGGGCATAACCTACTCGGTGAGGTTGGACTCGGCTGCCGGAGAAGACGCATCGGTTGCCATCGAGGACTCCGAAGGCGAAGTTTTGGTCACCAACCGCGGCGGCGGGCAGCAAATCTCGTGGACTGCACCTTCCGACGGGGACTTCTACGTGTCGTTGGCCCAAGCCTCACAGGCCTCCGACCCCGTCAGAATTTACACGATCACCATCGAGGCCGATGCCGCCCTCCAGGACCGGCACGGAGATACCGTCGCCGATGGCACCCAAGTCAGCATTGGCACGACCTATCAGGGGAGCATCAGCCCAGAGGACGACCTGGACTACTTCACCTTCGCGGGCCAACGGGGCAGCGGGTACACCATCACCGCAAACTATGTGACAGTGGACGCTTTGAGTCTGCTGGTGAACAGAGTCGAAGAAAGCACGAGCACGGCCGCCCGGAATTTTGGCGACAGCAACACTCTTACCTGGGTCCCATTGCTCAGCGGCTCCCAGTATATCGAGGTGTCCTCTTCGCCACGGTCAGCGATACCGACCGGCACCTACACGCTGCGGGTTACCGAGGATAGCTCGACGCGCGACCGGCACTCGGACAACTCCAAAGACGCCACCCGCATCGGTCTGCGAAACGAAATCGCCGGGGCGGTCAGTCCGGCCGACGACTCCGATTTCTTCTACTTCTCCGCAGAAGGCGGCAAGGACTACAGAGTGGACCTGACCCTGGGGACGGCCGAGGCAGTCAGATTCTCCGTGGAAGGGGCGGCCGGAATCGGATTCACGGCTTCAAACTTCGGAGTCGGCAACACCCTGGAATGGACCGCTCCGGTGTCCGGCGGATACCTGCTTTCCGTTTCGGCGTCAGCCCAAGTGGAAAACCCGATCGGCACATATCAGATGGCGATCCGGCCCCAAGGCGATCCTCGCCCACCGGACCCAACGCCGACACCCACGCCAACCCCGGAACCTGCGCCTCCGGCCGTGGAGGACCCCGACAAGCCCGCGCTGGTTGTGGGTTCCCGCGTCGCCGAGCAAGGGACTACGGCGCAGGTGACGGTCTTGCTCCGCCGTATTCAAGGGGTTACCAGTCTCGCCTTCAAATTGGCCTATGATCCCTCGGTGTTGCGGGTGGCCCGCGTCATGCCAGGCTCCCGACTTGCCGGGGCCACTTTCATCCACAACGCCGATACGGCTGGACAGATCAGCTTTGGCCTTGCTGCAACCAGCGATCCGGGTACCGACGGCTCCGTGGCCGCCGTGGAATTCGAGGTAGTCGGTGAGACCGGCGATATGAGCCCGCTGACGCTGTCCGAGTTGGAAATCGGCTTGTCCGAAGGCGACGCGCCGGAGTTTCCGCTGGTCGGCGGCGAGCTGCGCGTCGAAACTCCGATGTCGGGCGACGCGGACGGGGACGGAGCGGTGACCGCCAGAGACGCGCTTATTGCACTGAAAGTTATCGCCGACGCCAGCCCCGGATACGAATGGCTTGACCTAAACGGCGACGGCGTGGTGAACGCCGTGGACGTTGACCAAATTCTTTTCCTAGCCCAGCCCGGATAAAAACAGATCATGCGCTGGTTTTTTGATGTCGCTATAATCTTCGTTACTTCCTACTGGAAGTGGCTGCTTCCCATCGCTCTCGCGGTGGTAGTCGTGATCATCCTGTTCGCGGTCGGCGTATTCAGCGGCGACGACGAGCCCGGCACCAGGCCCTTCACTCCCGCGCCCGGCGCTACCGCAACTCCACGCCCGACGCTTACTCCCATCGTAGCGCCGACACCAACGCCTACGCCTGCGCCAACCCCGACGCTGGCGCCGACACCAACGCTTACACCAGCGCCGACCCCGACGCTAACGCCGACACCAACACCTACGCCCGCGCCTACATCGACCCCGGCGCCGACTCCGGTGCCGGTCCCCCCGGCTACCCCCACCCATAGGACGGTGACGGTGGACGTTCAGGCGCAGCAAGCCGACGGCCTCGGCAGCCTGGAGTTCGTTCTGGTGTTCGATACGGAAGCGCTGGACCTGCAAATGATCGAACCAGGGGTATTCGCCGAAGGGGCCTTGATGAGGACCTCCGAGACGCAACCCGGCCGGTTGTGGGCCAGCTTCGTCAGCCTCGACGGACTCAGCGGCGCCGGTCCGTTGCTCAGGCTAACCTTCCGACTGAGCACCGGGGCAGAGATGCCCGTCAACGTTTCCATAGAAGAAGTCTCCGCTTACCACGCGGAAACCCTGCTGGACATTCCGGTAGAGACCATCCCCGGCAGCCTGACCGCGGACGGTGTGGACTCCGAGTTTCCTACCCTGGTCTTCCGCTAACTCGCCTGCGCCGGGATAGTCGCCTACAATAGGCGGCGTAGAATTTCCGATTCGAGGAGGTGGAACCCATGGCAAGTCTTACCCTAGCGGAGGCCGAGGTCATACTGGCAGGCGCCAAGGCCAAGGTCCTGGAAATGGGAGTCAGGATGAGCATCTCGGTCGTCGACCCTCGCGGCGACCTGATAACCATGATGCGGACCGACGGCGCTTCTTGGCGGACGCCGCCGATCTCGCGGGCCAAGGCCGTGGCGGCGTCCTGCTTTGGCCGGGCCAGCGGGGAGTTGACCGAAAACGCCTTGGCCCCGGTGTTCCGCGGTCTGATGGCGATGGAGGGCGGACACATGATCCCCGGCCAGGGCGCGTTGCCGGTGTTCCGGGGCGGGGAATTGATTGGCGCGGTCGGCGGCAGCGGCGGCACTGCTCAGGAAGACGAAGACGCCGCGCGCGCCGGAATCGAGGGAGCGGGGCTTTCCGCGACGGCGCAATAGCGGGGAAAAGTCCAGCGCGGGTTGGTTTTGACCGGGGCGGGCCGTGTGCCCGCCCTTTTCTTTGTATGTTACCGCTTCCGGTAGACCTGGAAGCGGTGGCGGTTGGTCTCTACCACGTAAAGATGTCCTTCCCGGTCCAGGGAAACGGCAACCGGCCCCCAGAAATAGGGCTCGGTCTGGGAAGAAACGTGATAGGGAGTATTCAGGTGGGGCGGCAGCGGCGGCAGCAGATTGGCCCGGTCGCGCTCCGCCTTCTCCTCCGGGTTCGAGTCGAAGTACTCTTGGGCCCACTTGGAAACGGTGGCCTCGCCCCGCAACAAAACTTGAAAACCGCCGTCGGAGTCCAAGACCTGCACCCGCTCGTTGCCCCAGTCGGCAACGTAGATAAAGCCTTCCTCGTCTACCGCGACCTGAGTCGGCCTTTGGAACTGCCCTTCACCGTCGCCCGGAGAACCAAAGGCGGCCAGAAAGTCGCCGTCGGCGGTGAACTTCTGAATGCGGTCGTTACGCCAGTCGGCGACGTAGACGTTGCCCTGGCTGTCGGTGGCCGCTCCCCAAGGGAGGTTGAACTGCCCCTCCCCACTTCCGAAAGAACCCCAAGCCCGAACAAATCCGCCGTCGGCAGTGAACTTCTGCACGCGGGAGTTGTGCTGGTCCACGACATAGACGGAGTCATCTGGGCCGACAGCAATTCCGGCCGGGCCGTTGAACTCGCCGTCCCCTTGACCGGGAACTCCCCAACAGTCAAGGTAGTTGCCGGAGGAGTCGAACACGCTGACGCGCTGGTTCTGTTCGTCGGTAATGTAGAACCGCTCTTGATTATCGAAAGTCACTGCCACCGGCCAGACGAACTGCCCGTCACCCGACCCGCCGCCGTTGCCGAACTCCCCCAGGTAGTCCTCGTCCAGGTTGCAGATGCCGATCCGGATTCCGGCGGCCCGCGCGGGGTCGGCCCGGTTCAGCACGAATATCCGCCCGTCCCCGGCAACCGCTAGGTCGTAGGGATTGGCAAACCCCCGACCGTTCAGGCCGTTGTTTACGATGCCGATGGTCTTGACGTAGTCCAGCGTGATGCTGGCTGATTGCGTTCGGGTGCTCACGGACCTCACCTGCCCTCTCCTTCAAGGAGCAGTGACTTAGGCTAGTTGGTACTCTTGGGTGGCGGCGATCAAGCGCAGCATGTGGCCGACCCGCTGCTCGGCATCGTCGCCGGGTTGGCGGCCACGCAGATTCAAGTCGCCTTGACGCGACGCAAAGTCCACGAGAACGGAGCGAGTCTCCTCGCTGACATCGATGGGCCCCAGCAGGTCCACGCAGCCGTCGGCAAACTCGGCCGGACTCAGCACTCCGTCGTTGTCGTCGGCCAGCCGGTCGATGATCGACCGCACGCCGGGGCTGCGCACGTTGGCCAGCTCCTTGCCGGCAAAATTCACCCGCTCCACCAAGCTGCCGCTGTCAATCCACTCGGCGCCTTCGTGCCAGCCCTCCACCGTGGGCGGCTGCAACAGTCCTTGGCCCATGTAGAGCATGTTGTTGGAGACCTTCTCGATTCCCAGGGTCGGCGTCTGGTAGCTCCCGGCCATGCGGACCGCACCCACGACCATTTCCACCGGGCCCTTCACGCGGGCGAACCGGGCCTCCGGCGACTTGAAGTATTCGGAGTTGAACAGCGTCCTGAGCAAGCTGCGAACTTGGTAGCCGGACTCGAAGTAAGTCTCCTTCATCGCATCGATGGTCCGGCGGCCCTGCTCCGTCACCTCGTCCGCGGCGAAGAACTGGAACAGCCGGGTGCAAACGAAGTCGGCGGTGGCGTCCTGCTTAGCTATGATGTCGATTATGTCTTCGCCGTTGAAGTTACCGGTCTCGCCCAGGAACGTCTTCTCGCCATTGTCGTGGTCTTCTTCGCGGTAATCGAAGTGCCAAGCGATACGGCCGTAGGGCCAGATGGAGTCCTTGTAGGCCCGGACCGCCATGTACTCGGCGTTGGCCAGGGTCCAGCCGGTGAAGGCGCGGGCGCATTCTTTGATGTCTTCTTCGGTGTAGTTGCCGATGCCCATAGAGAAGAGTTCCAGCAACTCACGCCCGTAGTTCTCGTTGATGGCGTCGCCGTGGTTGTCGTTGTTGTCCAACCAGACCAGCATCGCCGGGTCGCGGGAAATCTCCAGCAATAGCTCGTCGAACCGCCCCAACCCGGAGCGGCGGAACATCTCAACCTGGTTGAGCTGGGAGCGGGCCTGGTTGAGCTTGGTGTAGCCGGTGGCGAAGAGGCCATGCCAGAAGAGGGCGATTTTCTCCTCCAACGGGGCCTGGGTGCTGATCATCCGGTACATCCAGTAGGCCGCGGAACCGGCCAGGTCGCGCAGCTCCGACTGCTCCACGTGGTATCGGCGGACCAGGTCGTCGGGCATATGGCCGGGGTCGGCCGACTCCAGCAGTTCTTCGACCGCGGCCTCATACCCCTTTTCCAGGAAGCGTTCCAACTCGTCTCGGGTCGCGCCGAACCCAGCGCGGCGCAGCAGGTGTGCCATCAGGGCGGTGTCGTTATTGCTCATTGTTTACCTCGCTCTTGGGGTTTGGGGTCCAACCGGCCAAGTCTTCTACGATTTCTATTTGCCGACAACTTCCTCAAACAGCGGAGAAGGCGGCGGCTCGGTGAACGGCTGATTATTGGCCTCCGCTTCCAACCGCCGCTGGTTCCACGCTTCCCATCTCTCCCGCTCCTGAGCGGCGCCGGTGGCTTGGTCCCGCTCGTGCCGCTTCCTCAAATAATCTTCGACTAACAGAGTGAGTATCATAACAACGTCCACCACAATAATGCTTTCGGCCGCGACTGCAACCGCTGATGTTCCCACGTCCCTACTGATGGCGAACACCGTCGCCTGCCATGAGTCCTCGGTTTGTAAGTACACCTCATACCAGACCGCCAGTCCGATCAGGCCCACGATCTGGATTGAGAATATAGCGAAATACAACCTTCGCCAGCGTTCCGGCACACTCCATATCGATGTCCGTGGCTCCGGGCCAGACGTGGTCACCTCTTTAGCCTAGAAACGGAACAGGTCGAACTGCTCGAACTGGCCGTTGACGATGGGATCGGGGTCAAGCCCCAGCCACTTGTCCAGAATGGCCGAATAGGTCTGCCGGAAATCGTTATTGGGGCGAAGGTCGCCCTGGATCTGGTCGGCTTCGGCCAGGGACGGGTATTCGCCGTACAGCCCGCCGTTGACCGCGCCGCCAATCAGGAAAGCTACGCCGCCGGAGCCGTGATCGCTGCCGGTGCCGTTGTCCTTGATGCGGCGGCCAAACTCCGAAAACACCACGACGGCGGCATCGTCCTCGCGGCCGTGTTCCTTCAGGTCGCCCATCAGGCTGCCCACCGCCCCGGCCACGTCTTCCCAAAGGGAGGCGTGGGTCGGCAACTCACCGGAGTGGGTATCGAAGCTGCCGTGCTGGGTGTAGTAGACGCGGGTGCCCAGGTCGGCCAGGAATACCTGAGCGATGCTCTTCACGTTCTGCGAGAGGGAGTCGGCCCGGTACTCTACGGAGGACGAGTATTGGGCGGGCGCGGTGCGGAGAATGTCGGCGCCCTGATAGGCGTCTCGGCCGGTCTTGGCGAGCAGGTCCATCACCGGGTCGCGTCCGGCGGCCCCGCCGTACATACGGGTGAATGCCTCTAGGGTGAACATCCGCAGGTCTTCGTCCTGGACGTCGGGGAACAGGCCGTAGGTGGCGAGGTCTCCCACAGAGGCCACCGACACGCCGGGGCAGCCGAGCGCCCTGGGCAAGCCGCGGCCGAAATTGATTCCGGTCAGCACGTTTTCGCCCTGCGGGTCGATGTCGCGGATGGCCCGGCCCAGCCAGCCCTCGGTGCCGATGGCGTCGGGTTCGGCGGTGTGCCAGATGTCCATGGAACGGAAGTGGGAGCGGTTGGGGTTCTCGTAGCCGATCCCATTGATGACCGCAACCTTGCCTTCGTCCCACAGGGCCTTCATCGGCCCCATGCTCGGGTTGAAACCCACTTGGTCATTCAGGGGAATCACCCGCTCCTGCGGAATGTTGACCGTGGAACGGTAGTCATAATAGCGGCCCTCTCCATAGGGCACCACCGTATTCAGATAGTCGTTCCCCCCGGTTAGTTGGATGACTATCAGTCCCTTTTCGTGCTTGGTAGTCGTCATTTGATGAGACCTCTTGGCATCTGCCGAATTACCCTAAATCTACTATGGAGCAACCCAATCGGGCAAGCAGCGGAGCCTCAGACCGCGATGTTGTAGGCCTTGTTCGCCTCCCGGCGCAGTTCGGCGTGGAAGTCGGGGTGGGCGATGGCGATTAGCTCCTCGGCGCGTTCGCGGGTTGACTTGCCGCGCAGGTGGGCGATTCCGTGCTCGGTGACCACGTAGTCCACCAGGGTGCGCGGAATGGTGACCACGCCACCGCCCGGCAGGGTAGTCACGATACGGGACACCCGCTCTCCGGCGACCAGGCTGCTGGAGGGCAGCACGGTGATGGAACGTCCGCCGTTGGAGTAATTGGCGGCGGTGGCGAAGGCCATCTGCCCGCCGACGCCGCTCCAAACGGCGTTGCCGATGGTCTCCGACGACACCTGCCCGGTCAGGTCGATCTGGAGGGCGTTGTTGATGGCCACAAGGTTGTCCTGCTGTAGCAGATAGCGGACGTCGTCGCTATAACTGAACTCGTACAGCTCGTACGCCGGGTGCCCGTCGATCATGGCCAGTTCATCCTCCGGGACAAACGCGATGCTGGCAACCACCTTGCCCTGGTGCCGGGTCTTGTACTTGCCAGTGACCACGCCTTGTTGGACCAGGTCTGCCACGCCGCCCGTGATGATTTCGGTCTGGATCCCGAGGTCCTGCTTCTCCCCGAGAAACGCCGCCATTGCGGCCGCCACCGTGCCGATCCCAATCTGAATGGTGTCCCGGTCCTTGATCAATTCGGCGGCTACCAGAGTGCCGATCACCTCGGTAACAAAATTGTCTTCGTCGGAGCGGGGAGTCGCCGCCACCGCCCCTGTGGGTGTCGTGGCCTCGCAGAGCCGGTCCAATTGAGATACGTGGACGTAGTTGTCGCCGCCGGTCCGGATGAAGTTCTCGTGCACCTCGGCGACCACCGTCCCGGCGCTGCGGCAGTAGGAGGGGGAGAAGAACACGCCGGGACCAAAGCTGCAATAGCCGTTGCGATCCGGCGGGGACACCGGGAGGAAGTACACCTCCGGGTCCGGAACGAAACCGTCCGGGAAATGGCCCTCCCTCCACCGCGCCACCGGATGGTAGACCACGCGCCCTGCGTTGACCATCTCCCGGTCGGCCGCCGTGGCGTAGAGGTCGTGAAGCTCGAAGGCGTCCTCGTCGCCCGGCCTGACCCAAGGGAAGAGGGGCGCGGGGTGGTCGATGCGTACTCCCTGCAGCTCGTCCCGGCGGGCGTATAGCGCTTCGCACAAAGTGAAGGGCGTGACGTTAATCGCCGCAACAGCCACCGTATCTCCGGACTTGACCGCCTTGACCGCTTCTTCCGGAGTCATCAGTTTCTCCGACACCATTTCACGCCAATTCATCGCCCGTACTCCAGTTATTACCGTCATCCAACCCGCGGGAGAATGACGGGAGTGTTTGAACACGGCTTTACAATATCTACGTAATCCCGATACTATGATACCCAGAATTCCCCAAATTACGGGGAGGAAAAGTCATGGTCACTTTGCCCGATTCGGCCCACGTTGTCCACTCCGAATATGACACCGTATACCTTCACGACCACGAGGTCGAAAAGGAGGACATGCGGCGTCTTTACGAGAACGCAAAACGCGACCAGTGGAACGCCGCCACCTACATTGACTGGCAGCGGCCGGTCGACTTCGAGCAAGGCTTCATCGCCGACGAGCTGATTGACATTTACGAGACGCCGTACTGGGACAAGATGAACGCGAAAGAGCGCCAGGAAATGAACCGGCTCTTCTCGGCCTGGCGCCTCAGCCAACTCCTCCACGGCGAGCACGCGGCGGTCCTGGTCTGCTCCCAACTGGCCAACGTGCTGCCCGACGCCGACGCCAAATTCTTCATGGCCACCCAAGTAATGGACGAGGCCCGCCATCTAGAATTTTTCCAACGCTACATGTCGGGCCGCGTGGGACGGATGTACGAGCAGTCGGAAGTGGGCCGGGAGCTTTTCGACTACATCCTCAGCGACCCCCGCTGGTACATCAAGACCATCGGGCTGCAACTGGTCGGCGAGACTTTTGCCGTGGCCCTCTTCAAGATGCTGGCTGAGACCGCCAAGGACGACCTGCTGCGCGAGGGCTGCAAGCTCATCCTGCGCGACGAGTCGCGCCACATGGGGTTCGGGATGCTCAGCCTGCCGGAGCAAGTGCAGGAGATGTCGCCCAAAGAGCGCGAGGAGATGGAGGACTTCACCATCCACTTCCTCCGCAACACCCTGACCGGCGGCTTCCCCAAGGAAGCCTATTTGGACATGGGCTTCAACAACGCCGAAATTGACGACATACGCACCCTCCGCCGCGACCGTGCCCAGAGCAGCGAGTTCGTGATGTTCCGCCAACTGTTCAAGCACGAGATGCACAACACTCTGGTCAACAACCTGTTCAAGTGCGGTGTGCTCAGCGAGGGCGTCCGGGAGCGTCTTGAAAACGAGTTGCGGGTCGACGTGGCCGGCAACCTGCCGGGGGATTAAGCGCTATGCACGTCGGCATGTCCGCGGTCTTCCAGAACCCCCACAAGCACAAGACCGATCACGAGGTCTACCGGAACGAGTTGCGCTTGGCCGACCTGGCCGAGCCGCTGGGCTACGAGTCCATCTGGGGCGTCGAGCACCACTTCACCGACTACACCATGTGTCCCGACGTGCTCCAGTTCCTCTCCTACATGGCCGGGCGCACCGAAAAGGCCCAACTTGGCTCGATGGTGGTGGTGCTGCCCTGGCACGACCCGGTGCGGGTCGCCGAAGAGTTCTCCATGCTGGACAACCTCAGCGACGGTCGCGTCATCGTAGGCGTCGGCCGGGGGCTGGCCCGGGTGGAGTATGCAGGTTTCCGCTCCGACATGAACGAGTCCCGGACCCGCTTCAACGAGTCGGCCGAGCTGCTGATCAACGCCCTCGAAAGCGGCGTCGCCGAACTGGACGGGGAGTTGGTGAAGCAACCGGCGGTCGAAATTCGCCCCAGCCCCTTCCGCACATTCCGGGGGCGGACCTATGCCGCCGCCATCTCCCCGGAGTCGTCGCGGGTGCTTGCGGAGCTGGGTGTCGGGATGTTGATCATCCCCCAAAAGCCGTGGCGCGAAGTGCAGTCGGACCTTCAGACATACCGCGATGCCTACCATTCGATCAATCAGTCCGAGCCGCCCCCGCCGGTGGTCGTGGCGTTCACCTATTGCGACCGTGACGAAGAGCGCGCCCGTGAGATGGCCGACCAATACATCGGGAACTACTGGGAATCGGTAATGTCCCACTACGAGTTCCGCAGCGACCACTTGAAATCCACCAGAGGCTACGAATACTACGGCAACTTCACCGACAAGATTGACGAGTACGGCGACCGGGACGTGCGCGACTTCTTCACCGGGCTCCAGGTCTGGGGCACGCCGGAGCAGTGCTACCAGAAGGTCATGGACATCCACAGCTACACCGGCCACGACTCCACCGTCGCCGTGTTCAGCTACGGCGGGATGCCCCCCGACGACGCCGAGCGGAGTATGCGCCTCTTCGCCTCGGAGGTCATGCCCGAACTGAAGCAGTTCCAGCCCTCCTCCGCGCCGAGGCAGTGACGCCCGCCTTTTCCGATGACCACCATCAATGACATAAGCGACATCGTTCGGATTCTCAACGAGAACGCTGAGTGGAAGCAAGCGGTACGAGGCGCCATCCTCGGAGAGGAGATCAGTCAATTGCCGCAGCGCTTGGCCGACTTCATCGAGTCCGCCAATCGGAATTTCGAGCTGGTGTACGGCCGTTTGGGCGCGCTCGAAACCAGCGTCAATCATCTCACCGGAAGATTCGACAACGGACTGGGTACGAACTACGAGTACAGGGCCGAACACAACGTATTCAACTTAGCGGATCGCTATCTCAACCTCGGCAGAGTCACTGTCATGCGGGGGTCCCGCATCGGCTCAAGCCTTCAATTCATCAACGTTCTCGAAGACGCACGAGATGAGGGCATCATAGACCGGGAACAATTCCGCGAAATCACGCTGCTCGACCTGGTATTCTCCGGAAAGCGCAGGGACGATAACGCCGAGCTTCTCGTGGCCGCCGAGGTGTCCATAACCATCGGCGATTCCGACATAATTCGCGCCGCCGAGAGGGCCCGGATGTTGGAGCGCGCGGCCAACCGGCCTGCCGTTCCTGCCGTGGTCTGCGCCAACGCCGATGACGCCCGCCGAACCCTGGCGGAGCAGCTTGGCGTAACGGTCATGCTCCTGTCGGAGAACTAGGACGGGCTATTCCCCGGAATAGCGCGCCCCTTCTGACTTGACCTCCCCACGCGGCCGCCAAGCGAACCGCTGGCTATAGGAGTTGTCCTTCCCCTCGACGGCGTCCGCCACCAGCCGCCCCAGGACCGGAGCGAACTTGAAGGCGTGGCCGCTACCGCCCGTGGCCACAACCAGTCCGTCCAAGTCCGGGTCGCGCCCGATCCAGAAATCGCCGTCCCAAGTATCGCAATAAACGCACATTTTACTACCCGACAAAGGAGCGTCGGCCAACTCCGGGAACGACTGCTCCAGGAAGCGGCGAAGCCGGTCCTCGTCTCCCGGTTGCAACGCCCGCGGTGCGTCGGGCGGCACAGCATGGCCCGGCCCGTGGTTGGCGATCTTTACCACTCCTTGGTCGTTGGCGGGAAAGCCGTACCAGCCGGAGCGGGGGATGTCCGCCGCCCAGGGAGGGAACCGGGGCGGACGGAACCGGTCCGGGTCTTCCGGCTCGAAGTAGAAGATGGGCTGCCCGGCCGTCCACATCACCTCCGCCAGCCGGGGCAGCAACACCGGAGTCCAGACCCCGGCCGCAACCACCACCTGCCCGGCCCGCACCTCCGGGCCGTCGGCCGCGCGCACAC
Source organism: Dehalococcoidia bacterium (assembly GCA_965197575.1). GTDB lineage: Bacteria > Chloroflexota > Dehalococcoidia > Lucifugimonadales > UBA3495 > VXOI01. The sequence goes on along the minus strand of OZ240214.1, from coordinate 662,853 downwards.
CGACGGCCCGGCCGCCTTCTTCGATGATCGACGCAGCCCGGAACCCGCTCACCAGCCGAACGCCTTCGTTTCCGGCAACCTGGCAGAGGGTGTTGATGGTTGCTCCCGCCTCGGCCCATCCGGCCCGGGGGTTAAGGTAGCCGTCGATGTAGCGTTCGGAGTTCCAGCCGGGGAAGCGGCGGGCGATCTCGGCTCCGTCCAACTGCCGCAACGGCCACCCTTCGCCGGACAGCAACTCGAAGGAATCCGCCTCGAAGCTGCCTTCGCTCAAGGGTTGGCTGGAAAGGAGCAGGAAACCGTCTTCATGGTATAGCTCGCGGCCAAAGTCAGCGTTCCACTTGTGCCAGCCGTCAATGGCTTCGGCGGCCAGCAGGCTGTAGAGACGGTCGCTGCCGTAGTCCATCCGCACCATGCGGCTGATGTCGTTGGACGCCGCCATCGGGTGAGGCACCGGCCCAGGGTCGACCACGGTTACGTCGTAGCCCCGCCTCCGCAACTCCAAGGCGCCGGTCAGCCCAAAGACGCCGGCGCCTACGATTACTGCCGTGCGGTCAGTTGGCACGTTGCCCGGACGTCATTTTGGTGAAATCACCTCGGAGCTATCAATTGCGAGAAGGGGAACTGCGACGGCTGCCTCTTCAAACACCGCCGCCAACCGGACCGAAGCGCGCACAACAACAGTATCGCGGGTAACGGTTTCGAATAAAGAGGCAGCCTCGCCACTAGCCATAGCGTTTATATACCGGCCTTCGGGGGTCCTTCCAAAAAACAACCGGATGAACAGGGCTTCGCCCGGCTGAAAACCAACGGCATATGCGCGGTCAAACCGGGCGGGGCTGACGGCGCCAACCAGGAACTCCCCTGTTGCCGTTTCTCCGACGTGGGCCAGAGGCCGGAGATTCCAACTGCGAATTATCGAGGCGATGGGCTCGGCAGACAGAGCCGGAGCCAGCCCCGCCCCCAGTGCAGCAGGGCCCATCGGTCTTATACCAAGGGCCGTTGAAACGACATCGGTCACCCGATTCAGCTTCGTTTCAAATGTCATGCCGTTGATGTCGACGGCCTGCAAGGTGTTATATGGAGTCGGCAGTGCAGCCGGAGTCATTCCCCGGTTGCAGAACAGCAGGATTCGCGCCCGCCGCGCCCAAGCCACCCCTATTTCGAAATTAATCCACGGCCTGCTGAGCGCATTGATGGTCATCAACACGAGCAGGACGTCGGCCTCCGCCAGTGCGTCAATGACTCTGTCCTGCCAAACATCCCCTGGACGCACGGACTCAGGGCGGGACGCCATTAACACCTCAAGCCCTTCGTTGTGGAAAACGGTTTCCAAATGCCGCGCAATGTCTTCGGCGTCCGCCTCCTCCTCGGAATAGTAACTCATAAACAGCTTGGTCATTCAGTGAATTGCTCCGTAAGCCTTCCCGGCATGGCGCTCAGGAAGCGGACTCGATCAAAGATCGCAGGTCGTCGACACCGAGGTCGCCCCAGTGGACTCCGCCGCCCACGCCGTAGGTTGGGGTGCCGGTTATCCCCAGGTCGAGGGCTGCCTGGTGTTCGTCGAGCACCCGTTGGCGGTAATGGCCCGACTCCAGACGAGGGCCCAGCACGTTCCAGTCCAAGCCACAGGACACGGCCAACGCTTCCAGGACCTCGATCTTGCCGAGGTCTACGCTGTTCTCCCAGTAAGCCGCGGCGGCCAGGTGGTGGAACTCGCCGTCCAGCCCCTGCTCCTTGGCAAACATGGTGGTCTCGTGGACCAGCAACGTGTTGGGCGACCACTGGGGCCGCCGCATGGTGATGCCCGCACCTCGGGCCCGCTCTTGCATCGCCGGGTTCAGTTCGGTCTCCGTCTCCCCGTCGAACATACGCCGGGGCTCCCCCTCAGGGGGCCTGTCCGGGCCGCCCAAGAGATAGGGGCGGCGGTCGACGGAGAGGGGCATCTCCTTCGCCAACATGTCGAGCCTAGCCAGGCCGACGTAGCAGAAGGGTCAAGTATAGTCATACCAGACTGTGACTTCCATCGGGTTTGCAGCCATGTTCCCCTCGCTTCAGTTAGTTGGTGTGCCGGTATCGGGTCCGTCGGGCGGCTAGTCGTCCGCCGGACTGGGTACTCCGGCGCCGGAGAAAGCGGCGCGCAGGGCTGCGGTGGCCTGGTCTACGGCCACGGCGCTCTGGTCCATGACCCCGACCATGCCGAAGAAGCCGTGGATCATCCCGTCGTAGCGGGTGACCGTGGTCTCGACGCCGGCTTCTTGCAGGCGCTTGCCGTAGGCTTCGCCCTCGTCGCGCAGCGGGTCGAACTCGGCCGTAATTACCAAAGCCGAAGGCTGCCCAGCCAGATTGCCCGCTTGCATCGGCGCGGCGTAGGGGTTCGACGCATCGGCCTCGTCGGCGAGGTAGGCGTCCCAATACCACTGCATGGCGTCCTTGGCCAGCATATAGCCCGTGGCGTTGTCCACGTAGGAAGCGGTCTGGTAGTTGCGGTCGGTCACCGGGTATACCAGGAGTTGATGCACAATGTCCGGGCCGTTGCGGTCCGCCGCCATCAGCGAGATAGCAGCGGCCAGGTTGCCGCCGGCGCTGTCGCCGCCCACCGCGATGCGGGAGGCGTCGCCGTTGATGGAAGCCGCGTTATCGGCAGCCCAGACCGTGGCGGCGTAGCAGTCCTCCGCCGGGCCGGGGAACTTGGTCTCCGGGGCCAGGCGGTAGTCAACGGACACCACCACGCAACCTGCGCCCTTGCAAAGGTTGCGGACCGAGGGGTCAGCCGAGTCCAGGTCGCCGATCACCCAGCCGCCGCCGTGGTACCAGATCAGAATCGGGAAGGGGCCGGAACCTTCGGGCGTGTAGATGCGAACGGGGACGTCGCCATCGGGGGCCGGGACGCTCCGGTCTTCCACCTTAGCGACCTCGGGTCCGACAGGACGGGGCCGGGAAGCGGCGTTGATTCGCGCCTGCTCCGGCGTGACTTCCCACACTGCCGGGAGTCCCAGCGCGGTTACTTGGTCGATTACAGCTTGTGCTTGCGGGTCCAGGGGCATGACGTACCTCCAAATACCGGCCCGGCGCGCCGCGTAATGGAGCGCCGGACCTTATGTTAACAGACGCTCTCTATCCTAGCGGCGTTGGCTGGCCGTGGCAAACGCGGCTGCTATTCGTCGGTCTACTCTCCCGTGTCGGTTTTCGTTGAAGACGGGCTTTTCACATGGATAGACAGGATGAATAGACTCTTAATCCTGTCTATCCATGTTTGAACTCCCTTACGGGTGGAAGGTGGCGAAGACCTTGTTCGAGGTGAAGACGTGGGACTCAACGAAGTCGATGATGTCGGGTTTTTGCTCCAGCTCCGCCATTGCGCCCAACATACAGGCCCAGTTGAGCAGCTCGTGTTGGCCCGAGGACTCCATCTCGACGGTGGTCCTTCTGCGCCAGACGTCGTAGTTGGCCTTCTTTAGCTCCTCGAACAGCATCCGGTCGGACGGGACGTCGGGCCACAGGTAGTTGTTCTTGGCGGTCAGGAAGGCGTGGGACCAGCTTGACGACGCGACCAGCGCAGCGCGGTAGGGGCTGTCCCGCAGGATGCGGCCCACCGCCGCGCCCACCTGCATACAGCGCTTGGGTGACGGGCCGGGCGGGTCGGGCTCAAGCGTCCGTCCGTTCACCTTGTGGGGCAGGATGCCGCCCCGGTTGCTGATTACCTTGCTCCCGTAGCAGTTGACGGCGAAGGGAATCACCGGGATGTCGAAGCCGTCGCGGTCGTAGTCCAGGTAAAGCAGCGTGTTGATGAAGGCGTGGGCCAGCCCCGGCTCGTGCAGCGGACGGTAGGCGTAGGCGATGTCCACGCCGGAATCGATCAACCCGCCGGCCAAGTAGCGGGCGGCCTCCGGGTGCCCCCGGTAAGTGAAGGTCTTGTCCGCCGGTTCCTCCCAGACGTTGCGTCGCGGCGTACCGTCGTGCCGGGTGAAGGGAGTCGATTGCGCCTCATCGTAGGCCAAGATACAGAAGGGCGGGATGATGTCTTCCCGGAAATTCTCGTACTGGTCATCGCCGAAGATGATGACGAAATCCGGGTCGAAATCCAGGATCCTCTCGCGGACTTCCCGGAATCCCGCCACGAGCCGGTTCCGGTGTACTGCCGCCGAAGCCATACCCTGGTCGTCGCCGTATTCCGCCTGCATCGGCGCGGGCCAGTTGAGCGGGTTTTTCAGCTCTTCGGGCAGCCGCTCGTCCCGGTTCAGGGTCACGTTGATCGGGAAACCACGGTCTTCGTCCGGCGTGATCAGCGGGGGATAGTGGGTAACGCCGACACCAATGATTTCTGCCATGTCGGGCCTCCAATTCTTGCGGACTGGTTTCCCGTAATGATAGCAGACGCCCGCCGCCCACGCCGTCTTTCCGGCCATAACCGTCTTCCCGGCTCCACTTCACCATCACCCCGGCGAAGGCCGGAGCCCAGTAATAGTTCGGGGAACCGACCGTCCTTCAAAAGCAACGGCCCGGGCTGAATAGCCCGGGCCATTTTCGTTGCAGTTGAAAACGGGGTCTACTTCTTGAGCGGCGGGTTCTGGATGTACTCCTCGGCCAGGCGGCGGGCTGTCTCCCGCATCAGCTTCGTGTCCTCCTCCGGCGTGGCGGCGGCCGGTGCGTAAACCACCGTGTCGTTGCAGTAGGTCGAGAGGCGTTCGCTCTCGTCCGGCACCAGCGTTCCGGGGTCGCGGCCATCCTGTACCGCCCGGATACCGCGCCGGATCTGGCGGCGGAACATGGTGATGCCCCGGTCGGTAGCGCCCAGGTGCTCCATCCCATGGACGGCGATTGACCGCTGGGACACCTGGGCTTCGTAGTCGCCGGGTTGAAGCTGTTGCTCGCGCAGGTCGTCCGACACCGGCAACTGGGCCGGTAGCATTTCGTTGCGGTCCAGCCACCAGCCGGGCTCCTTCTCCTCGGCCTCTGAGATGTGGCGCATCTCCAGGAGCATGGTGCTCCTGTCGTCACGCGGCACGATCCAGCGGCTCATCATGGGACCGTCGAAGCCGTGCTGCTCCTTGCCGTCCTCCCAAATCGGCGCCACCTGTTGCAGGTTGGGCAGCACGTTTTCCACCATTCGCACCCAGATGTTGTCGCCCACCCGGCGAGTGGCCAGATATATTATCCCGATGGGAGTTTCCATGAAGTCCAGGTTGGGAACAACCCCGAATTCGTCGGTGAACTGCGAGCCGCTGACGATGGTATGGAGGAAAGACGTATGCACCGGGTCCATAGCGTTTTCAAGTATCTGGAGCCAGTTGCACGGGTAGTCATAGCGCTTGCCCGGCATGAGCCGGAAGCCTTCACGCTCGAAGCTGTCACATATCGGGAACGCGGGAATCTGGTCGGGCGGGCCCATGTAGGCGAAGATTATGCCGGTGTACTCGCGCACCGGGTAAGCGCCGTGGCACAGCCGATCCTTGAACGTGCTGCCCGCGGGTTCGCCCGGCGTTTCGAGAATCGTCCCGTCCACGTCGAAGAGCCAGCCGTGGTAACAACAACGGATGCCCCGCTCGGAAACCAGCCCGAACTCCAGGGAAGCGCCGCGGTGGGGGCAGTGGGCTTCCACCAGCCCGACGCGCCCGCTGAAATCGCGAAAGGCCACAAGTTCCTCACCGAGAATCTTCAGGCCAACGGGCACGTCGGCCAGTTCGTCAGCGTAGCAGACCGGCTGCCAGAACCGGCGCAGGTACTCGCCGCCCGGCGTTCCCGGCCCGACGTGGGTCAATTCTTCGTCTTCCTTGGGTACCTGCGAGTGATAGTAGCCGCCGTAGATGGTCGACAGGAAGGGAGCTCGTGTGGTTGCCATCGTTTTCCTCCAGTTTCTTTTTGGCCAAGCCCCTTCGCAGAGCGGAGCGGCCCGGAGACGCAGGCTATCTTGGCCAGAAATTATAAATATCGGCCTGAAGGCGGTCAATTGCGGCTCGTCTCTTATCCCTCAAAGACTCCGCTGTTTGATATACCCCTTTCTCTGAGTATAATGCCGCTATTCCACCTTCCGCCCGCGGAGGCCCGACATGACCACCAAGCCCGCTGCAACGCCGGGTGCCACGGACATTCTCCAGTTCCCGGACCCGCGGCCCTGCGATTTGGACATGACCACGTACTATTACATGAATTTCCCGGCTTACCCGTCGTCCTTGGCCGCCCACTTCGGAAACCTGGACACTACCGTCATCCTCAGCGAACTGGCGGCTGGGTTGAGACCTACGGAGAGTTACGAGCACATTCTGTTCCCCGATCTGCTCATTGCCTTCAACGGGGACCCTGCGGCCTGCCGCGCCCGCAACGGCTACCTCATACCGGAGCAGGGCAAGCCGCCGGACTTCGTGCTGGAAGTGGCCTCCAAGACCACCGGCGAGCGCGACGAGACCTACAAGCGGGACGCCTACGCCGCCATGGGCGTCATCGAATACTGGCGTTTCGACAACACTGGCGGGCTTTACTACAGTGCTCCCCTGGCCGGCGATACGCTGGTTGACGGCCAGTACCAGCCCATCCCCGTCAGCCGGTTGGAGGACGGGAGTTTCTGGGGCCGCAGCACGGTATTGAATCTGGACCTGTGTTGGGAAAGAGGCGTGCTGCGCTTCTGGGACCCGGTGGGTCAACGCTACTTGACCACCGACCAAGAAGAACGTGCCGCCCGCCGCGCCGCCGAAGCCCAGCGGGACAGCGAGCGCCAAGCCCGCGCCGAAGCCGAAGCCCGCATCCGCCAACTGGAAGAGGAACTCCGCCGTCGTCCTAGCCCCTAGCCGCCGGAAAGAGAGGCTGGACTTCCCTCTCCCAGCATCATCCTTGTTGCGGCTAACCCGCCGCCTGCTCTTCAACACGGCGCATGAGGTCGATGACCAGGGGCATGGCCGGGCCGTAGCGGTCGGCGTCGTCGATCCCGTAACCCTTGTGGTAAGCGGAGCGGAAGGACGACAGCGGGCTGCCCGCCCCGGTGAGCGACGATTTGCCTTCCGAGTTCCCCTCGTCCCAAGCGCCGCCGTGGATCAGTTTCGGCATGAACGCAGGATCGCGGAACACGTTCATCGGGTCGCCGCCGTCTTCGACAATTCGCATCTGCTCCTCGAACTGACGGCGCAGGAACACGATGGGCAGATCGGTGCGACCCAGGTGTTCTTGGGTGCGGTCGGTGATGGGGCCTTGGGAAATCCAGGCGTGAGCGTCCTGGGCCAACACGAAGTCGAGGATCGGGCGGCCGTCGTCGTCGAACAGCGGTACGTCGTAGTAGGGGATGGTTTCCTGATCCGGCGCAGGGACTTCGTCGGGGGCCATGTAGCAGCCGTAGTTGATGTGGTAGGTGTTGGTGTCGTCTACGGGCACCCGAATCTGGAATTCCTGGCGCACCATCCCCGGCCCTCCGGTCTGGGTGTAGAACGGGAAGATAACTGTTGCGTGGCGGGATACGTGGTCGCGGTCGGCGCCCAGCGCCTTGGAATAATTGATGCCCTTTTCCATGCCATAGCGGGTGGCGTTGGCGTAGAGGGACTCGATGCCCCGGCCCAAGTCCATGCGGGAGAAGAGGGTGTGTATCTGGCCCGCAGCGCCGCCCGTACCTATACCAGGAGGCGGCGCCTCACTTCCGGCCCGTTCCTCGATCTTGCCCTGCTTCCGCAACACATAGTCGAACAGATTGCCGTGCAGGTAGACGCTATGGGTGGGGTCGCCGGTGTTCTCGTGGCACTGGAGCCAATTGCAAGCCAGGCGCATGATGCCGATCTGGCGCACCGCGTTGGGCATGACGAACAGGTCCCACGGCGGCAGTAACGGCGCGGGCTTCGGCCCCATGTAGGCCCAGATCAAGCCGCCCATTTCCCGCACTGGGTAGGACTTTATGCTGATGCGGTCTTTGAAAGCCCCCTCGGGCGACTCCAAGGGGGTGTCGACGCACCGGCCTCCCGTGTCGAACATCCAACCGTGGTAGCAGCAGCGAATGCCTCCCTCGTCGGGTATTCCGTATTTCATCTGGGTCATCCGGTGGGGGCACCGCTCTCCGACTAGGCCGAGGCTGCCGTCGGTGCCGCGGAACAGCGTCAGGTCTTCGCCCAGCAGCCGGACCGGCATTACCTCCTCTTCCAACAGTTCGGCCAAGGGCCGGACGGGCAGCCAGTAGCGTCGCATCAGCTCGCCCATCGGCGTGCCCGGTCCAACCTGGGTCAAGCGTTCGTTAGCTTCGCCGGTCAGCATGAGGGGCCTCCAAGGCCGGGGATTTGGCACGGTTCACTCCGCGCAGTATAACCCAATGGACGCAACGCGCTCGCGGGGCGTTATAGACGATGCCAACGCCCGCCGATAAAATAATGCCGTCAGCCTATGAGTATGATTGCCGCATAGGACGAACGGGAGCACGGTATGACTGAAGCCGCAACCGGGTTGTCTCACGACCCAAGGGCCCGCGCCGTCGCCCGCGCAGTGGCCGACGAGGTCCACCCGGATACCGTCATACTGTTCGGGTCCCGGGCCCGGGGAGACTTTGCGCCGGACTCCGATATTGACCTCCTGATCATCACGGGCCCCGGACCCTTGAGCAAGAATGACTACTCGCGCGCCAGCGCAGCCGCCTTTCGCAAAGCCGACGAAGTCTACGATTCCCTGATCAACGTCGACTTGGTGCGGTTGAACCGCGGCGAGTTCGACGAGGGCCGCCGCGCCAGGAACCACGTAGCTGGGCAGGCAGTCCGCGACGGCTTTCACCCCAACGGAGAGAAAGTGGTCTACGACAATCCCGACCCTACCAACTGGCCGGACATACAGCAGCGCATCATCAACGCGCGGCGGGAGCTTGGGGTGCTAATTATCCTGGTTGAAGGGAACGCCGCCCAAGAAGCGGTCGGGTTCCACGCCCAGCAGGCGTTGGAGAACGCGCTGAAGGGCTGGATTTCCGCGCTGGACGCCGACTACCGCAGCACACACGATCTGGCTGAACTGGCGGATATAGTCCGGAGGCATCCCGCGGAAACTGCCACACCCGCCGGGGAACGGCTAAGTTGGCTGACTGCCTACGCCGTAAGGTATCGCTACGCCGGGGCACGCGACGCATTGCGGGACCAGGCCGGACTTTTGTCCTCGGTAACCGAAACAGTTGAGGCCATCATCGACCGGATCGGCATCCTGACCGGGACCGAGGGATTGTAGGGCAAGACCACACCTGCTATGGCCCACCCGGAACCATCATCCCAAGACGGGGTAATCCAGGAGAAACATCATATGGCTCAAGTCCGTCCCGAAATCAACGACACTCTGGACGCCTTTTGCAAGGATACCGAGGCCTGCCTCATTGGTCAAGACGGCGGCCCGCTGTCCGGCATGACCTTCGCGGCCAAGGACATCTTCGACGTGGCCAGTCACGTGACCGGCGGCGGCAACCCCGACTGGAAGGCCACCCACGGCCCCGCCGCGGCGACGGCCTGGATCATTCAGACCCTGGTGGACGCCGGAGCATCGATGGTCGGCAAGACGCACACCGACGAACTGACCCGCGGCATCCTCGGAGAAAACGCCCACTACGGCACGCCGGTTAACCCCAGCGCCCCAGGCCGCGTGCCCGGCGGTTCTTCCAGTGGTTCCGCCGCCGCCGTCGCCGGGGGGTTGGTGGACTTCGCCCTCGGTTCGGACACCGGCGGTTCGGTTCGCATCCCCGCCAGCTTTTGCGGGCTCTATGGTCTCAGGCCGACCCACGGGCGGGTCCCCCTGCACGGGATTCTCATTCAAGCGCCCAGCTACGACACAATCGGGTGGTTCGCCAGGGACGCCGGGACGTTCGCCAAAGTGGGTTCATCGGTCTTCAAGTCGGAGATCGCCCCCGGAACGCCCAGCCGCGTAACGCTGGCGGAAGACGCCTTCGAGGCCGCCGACCCCGAGGTGGCCGAGGTCTTGCGCCCCCTTGCGGAGCAAATCGCCGCGCTGGCGGGCGAGCGATCCGCCATCACGCTATCCTCTGAGGGCCTCGACCGCTGGGCCTGGCAACAGAACGTGCTCCAGTCGCGGGAAGCCTGGCAGACGTTGAGCGACTGGATCGATCAGGTGAACCCAAGGTTCAGCTATTGGGTAACCGAACGGTACATTTCGGCCGCCGCCATCACCGACGCCGAGACCGAGGAAGCCGCGGCCCTGCGCGACGCGGTCCGTCGTCGCTTGGACGAGGTGTTCGCCGGAGGCGGCTTCCTGTGCCTGCCCACCTCCCCCGTGGTTGCGCCGCCGCGCGGGCAAAGGCTGTCGGAGCGCCGCGAAGTGCAGGGGCGGATCGTGCGCCTCACCTGCACCGCCGGGACCACCGGGAGGCCCCAGATCAGCCTGCCCGTCGGCAGCGTGGGCGGGCTTCCCGTGGGCCTGTCCCTGATGGGCGAACGGGGCAGCGACGAGGCGTTGATCGGGTTCGCGTTGCAAGTCGAATCGGCCCTCGGCGTCGGCAAGTAGACAAATCCCCACAGGCCGAATACCATTCCCAACGGTTAAATTCCGCTGTCTCAAAAAGGGAGAACACCATGCCCCATCTGGTTAACGGAGTCATCGCCGAGGCCAAGGGCGCACCGGTGAGATTGGCCCGGATCAGCGTTCCCGACCCGGGCCCCGGCGAGGCGCTGGTGAGGGTGCAGGCCTGCGGCGTCTGCCACACCGACCTTCATTACCGGGAAGGGGCGATCAACGACGACTTCCCCTTCCTGCTGGGCCACGAAGCCGCCGGAGTCGTGGAGGCGGTGGGCCCCGGCGTGCAGAACGTCGGGCCGGGCGACTTTGTGGTCCTCGCTTGGCGCTCCCCGTGCGGGACCTGCCGCTCCTGCGTCCGGGGCAAGCCCTGGTACTGCTTCGCCAGCCGCAACGCCTCGCAACCGATGACGCTGGCCGACGGCGTCCCTTTGTCCCCGGCCTTGGGCATCGGCGCGTTCGCCGAGCTAACGCTGGTTGACGCCGGACAGGCGGTGAAGGTGCCAGCGGAGGCCAGCCCGGCCGCGGCCGGACTCATCGGCTGCGGTATCATGGCTGGGCTGGGGGCGGCGGTGAACACCGGAGGCGTGGGCCGGGGCGACTCGGTGGCCGTTTTCGGCTGCGGAGGGGTGGGCGACGCCGCCATCGCCGGTTCGCGGTTGGCCGGAGCGCACACCATAATCGCCATCGACATTGACGACCGCAAGCTGGAATGGGCCCGGGAGTTTGGCGCGACCCACACCATCAACGCCCGGACCGCCGACCCCGTCGAGGCGGTGCGCTCGCTCACCGGAGGCAACGGCGTGAACGTCGCCATCGAGGCCGTGGGCAATCCGGTCACTTTCGAGCAGGCTTTCTACGCCCGCGACCACGCCGGTACGGTGGTGCTGGTGGGGGTGCCCAGCCCCGACATGAAGATCGAGCTGCCACTGCTGGAGGTCTTCGGGCGGGGCGGCAGCGTCAAGTCGTCCTGGTACGGCGACTGTCTGCCGACCCGCGACTTCCCCATGTTCATCGACCTGTACCTTCAGGGTCGCTTGGACCTCGACCGTTTCGTGTCCGAGACCATCGCCATCGAAGACGTGGAAGAGGCGTTCCACAAGATGGAACGGGGCGAGGTGCTACGCTCCGTCGTGGTGTTCTAGCCGCGCTTCGACCCCGACCGGGAGCGGCGTCTAGCTGGCGTCGGTGCGCTGGTGCCGCCCGACGTAGCCAACGACGACCTTCTGCTCGTCGGCATCCCAAGCGAAGGCGATGCGGATGGTGCCTCGGTGGTAGCCGTTTCCGGTCCCGATGTGTTCCCGCAGGGCGCGTCTCCGGTGGCCCACCCGCGTCTCGTAATAGTCCCGGTACTGGCCCACGGTGGTGTTGGACTGGTCGGGGGTGTAGCGCCATCCACAGGTCTGGCGCAGAGAAAGGTCGAAGTCGGACGAGCCGTTCTTCCCCGTCTTGGCCTGATAGTAGGTGGTGGCCAGCCATTCCAGGGCATCCCAGACCTGCCGGGGGTTGTCGAAGGGGATTTGGGTGTCGGACCTGGAATTGAGCAGGAAGCTCAGCCGGTCGGCCAAGCGCTCCTCAGCCCATCGCACCACGTGGGCCACGTTCTCGAATTCGGGCAAAGCGTCAACGGCAACCATTTCTTGGGACTTGAGCAGGTCCTGATAGGAACGCCTCCACATCTCGGCAAGATTACGATTCTCATTGACGTCGCTTTCCAGTTCCCCGGCTTGAGCTATCAGGGATTCGTTGTGCGATTCTATGCTCAGGTTCTCCGCCGATAGACGCTCGTTCTCGGCCCGTAGCGACGCCAACTCTTCTTCGGAAAACACCGGGGATATCGCCGGGGACACCACCGGCTGCTGCTCGGGCCGGGTCGCGGCCGCCGGGAGGTCCGGCGGCTCTTCGACTCGTGTCGTCGGGGCAGTCCGGACCGGCAGCGCCTCGAATTGGGCCAAAACGCCGTCGATTCGCTCCTCAAGCTCGGCGCGGCGCGGCCCACGCCTGGCTTCTTCGCTACGAATGGCGGCCATTGGATGCACCGGAGCATATTCGCCCAGCAAGCCAGCCAGCTCTTTGACCACCTGGCTGGCAATCCGAATGTCGGCCCAAGGACGTGGCCGAGCCGCCAGCCTTTTCTCCAGATCCCACTCGAAATACTCCAGCAGACTGGCGTATTGCCGGGAGATGCCGGCGACCTCAGCGTCCAGGTCGGCAACCTCCTGAACCTCCGCCAGCTTTGCCTCTTTGATCCCCCCGATGGCGTCGACGAAGCCGACGACCGTTTGCTCCCACTCCGGGGAGTCGGGAGGAAGCGAGCGCAGAAAGTCGAGGGCTTCCCCCAGAGCGCCGGCAAACTCGTCCGAATCCGGCGGACCCGCATCGGCGTCCCCGGCGGCGGGCAACAGGCCGCTGACGTAATAGCTCGCCAGCAGCAGGTCGTCCCGGCTCTCGTCCGGGCGAAGCTCGGTCAGCCGGTCGATGGCGTCGTCCCAGCGCCGGTCGTGCTGGCGCGTCCGAATGGTGTTCGCCGAGTAATCCGGCGCGTCGGCCAAAAGCGACTCCCTGGCCAGGTGAGCGGTCACCAGTTCGCACAATGCCGCCTGCGACTCGGCCCACACCCGCAGGACCGCACCGGCGAGGCTGTCTATAATGGCGGACCGCTCGGCCATGGGCTTGATCAAAAGCGGGGTCATCGCCAAGCCCGCGTTTCTAAATCCGTCCACCTCGACGAAGGCGTTGGCGGCGTTGTTCAGCGCGGCGCGGGCGGCGGGGGAAACGGAACTCCGCCAGTCCAGAGCCCGCTTGACCACCTCGTTGCGGTAATCGTCGTTCATCCTTTGAATGACGCGGCTCAGCCCTTGCTTTGCCTTGCCCGGTTTCTGTCCGTGTTCGCTATCTGTCAAGCTGCACCGCCGAATCGGGAAATCTGGACCTACATCTATATTAAGCACGCCAATGGGCTGACGCAAACCGCAGGAAACATCCGGTGCTATACTAGCCGGAGATTTCACTTTCCGAGAGGTTGCAATGCAATACGGCGCGATGATGTTTGCCACCGACTACTCCATGCGTCCCGACGACTTGGCCCGGGCGCTGGAGGAGCGGGGTTTCGAGTCCATGTGGGTGCCGGAGCACACCCATATCCCGGCCAGCCGCGTCAGCCCTTGGCCCGGCGGTCCGGACCTGCCCCGGATGTACTGGCACACCTACGACCCCTTCGTGGCGCTGACGGCGGCGGCCGGGGCCACCACCAACCTGAAGCTGGGCACCGGCATCTGCCTGATGATCGAGCGCGACCCCATCACCACGGCCAAGGAGGTCGCCAGCTTGGACATGATTTCCAACGGTCGCTTTATTTTCGGCATCGGCGGCGGCTGGAACGCCGAGGAAATGAAAGACCACGGCACGAATTACAAGCGCCGCTGGCGCATCCTGCGGGAGAACATTCTGGCCATGAAGGAAATCTGGACTCAGGAAGAGCCGGAGTTCCACGGGCGTTATGTCGACTTCGACAAGATGTGGGCCTACCCCAAGCCCGTGCAAAAGCCCCACCCGCCGATCATCATGGGCGGCGACGGCCCCACCACCTTCGACCGGGTGCTGGAGTACTGCGACGGCTGGATGCCCATCAGCGGACGGGCCGCGCCCGGCCCCGGCCTTCCCGAAAAAATCCAGGCGCTCAAGGCTCGCGCCGAGGACGTGGGCCGCGACCCCGATTCCATCGACATCACGATCTTCGGCGTGCGGCCCGACCCCGAAAACGTGGCCCGGATGACCGACGCCGGCGTAGACCGCGTGATTTTCAGCCTCCCGTCCGAAGAAGCGGATACGGTCACGCCGCTGTTGGACGAGTACGCCCAGTTGATTCCCTAACTCCCGAACGCAACATCTTACCCAACATGAAGAGGGCCGAAACATGGACCAGCGCGACATCCCCTTTCTGCCGGTTGCCGAGCTTTCCCGCCTCATCGAGTCCAAGGAGGTCTCGCCCGTCGAGGCGACCGAGGCGTACTTGGAGCGCATCGACGGCTTGGACTTCAAGTTCAACTCGTTCCTCACCGTTTCCCGCCGGGAGGCGTTGGAGGCCGCCCGGGAAGCGGAGCAGGCCATCGTTCGGGGAGATTACCGCGGCCCGATGCACGGCATACCGGTGGCGGTGAAGGACCAGTTCTGGACGAAGGGCATCCGCAGCACGGGCGGCGCTCGCATCCTGGCCGACTTCATCCCCGAAGAAGACGCCACCGTAATCGCCAACCTCAAACGCGCCGGCGCGGTCCTGCTGGGCAAGACCAACATGACGGAATTCGCTATGGGCGGCGGATTCGAGCGGTTCAGCCCGCCCCGGAACCCGTGGCACCTCGACCGGCGCACCGGCGGTTCCAGCGGCGGCTCCGGGGCGGCCACCGCCGCGTTTCTCTGCGCCACGTCTCTGGGCGAGGACACTGGCGGCTCCATCCGCTTCCCCGCCACCTGGTGCGGCCTTGTGGGGCATCGTCCCACCTGGGGTCTGGTGAGCCGCTACGGCGTGATGACCGGCGTGTGGTCGATGGACACCGTGGGCCCGATTTCCCGCACGGTCGAAGATGCAGCCATCACCCTGACCGCCATCGCCGGCCACGACCCGCAAGACCCTTACACCTGGCAGCAGCCCGTCCCGGACTTTCGGGAAGGCTTGGACGCCAACCTTCAAGGCATTCGCATCGGCGTCATCGTGGAGCAATTGGAGGACGAAAACATTGCCGCCGACACCCGCGACGCCGTTCTGAAGGCCCTCGGTGTACTGGGCGAACTTGGCGCCACGGTGGAACACACCTCGATCCCGCTCACCGCGTATGGCGCCGTCATATCACAGGTGCCCTTGTTGGTCGAACCGGCGTTGAACATGGGAGAGTGGGTGCGGGAGCGGCTACAGGACTACGGTCACAACAACCGGATCGGGCTGCTTACCGGCAGCATCTTTCCGGCCCAAGCCTACTACAAAGCCCAGAAACTGCGCACGATGTTCCGCGATCAGGTGCATGAAGCGCTGGAGAAGTACGACGTGCTGATCACGCCCACCTCGGGAGTGGCAGCCCAGCCCATCGTAGAAGACCCGGTCATCACCAGCAAAGAGCAGACGGCGCCCCTCGGCTTCCTGCAAACTCGGACCTTCAACCTGGCCAGCGCTCCGGCAGTCTCCATTCCCTGCGGATTCAGTGACGAGGGACTCCCCATCGGGTTGCAAATAGGCGGGCGGCCCGGCGCCGACCAGACCGTGCTGAACGTGGCCTACGCCTACGAGCAAGCAACCACCTGGCATACCCAACGCCCGCCCCACGCCTAAAAGTCCCCTCTCCCTCTGGGAGAGGGTTAGGGTGAGGGCCTTCTCAGAGGCAGAGCAGCGAACGCGAACGCGGATGCGGCGAACAGCCCAGCGATGAAGTATACGGCGGCGTGAAAACCGATATTGTCGTACAACGCTCCGGCGATCAGCGGGGCCGTCGCGCCCATCAGGAAGCTGGCGAAGGCCACCACCCCCAAGCCGGTGGAAGCCACGTCGCGTCCCACGACATCGAACACCGCGGCGGTCAGGATCGGCTGGTCGGGATAGAGGAATAGCCCCAACAGCGCCACGGTCACGGTCAGCAGTATGCCTTGGTGGAAGATGATCAGCGCCAAGGCCACCAGGCAGGACCAGACCAGCCCCGGCACCAGCACCTGCTTGCGTCCAAAACGGTCCGAAAGGTAGCCCGCCGCCGGTTTGGCGACCAACCCGATGGCGATGAGCAGCCCGATGTGAAACCCGCGCTCGAACTCGCCCAGACCCAGCTCCTTTTCCAAGTAAAGGGACAGCACCATCACCAACGCCACCAGCGCCATTCCCCGCAGACCGCGGACGACGGTCAGACCCCAAAGCAGCGGGCTTCGCAACAGGCGCTTGGTCATTTCGACACGCACCGAAAACTCGACCGGAGGGGGTTCACCGGGGCGCACTTGGCCGATGCCCCGCAGATACCAGACCGCCATAAAGCCCGTAAAGAACGGCGCAATAGCGTAAATGTTGAGCAGTTCTTGCCAGGCCAAAACCAAGAGCAACGCGCCGGTCGCCAGCGGCCCTGCTACGTCGCCCACACTGCCGCCCACTCCGTGGAAGGCCAGGGCCGTGCCCCGGCGTTCGGCGAAGTGGTAGGACAGGGATGCCGACGCGGGCAGGTGCCATATGGAGTGGGAGATCGCCACCACCGCGATGCCGACAAGCAACAGGCCGTAGACCGGCGACACCCCCATCAGCAAGGAGCCAAGGGCCGCCGCGCCCAGGCAGCCCGCCAGCAGCCACGTCCAGTAACGGCGCAGCAGGTCCACCACAACGCCGCCCGGCAGAGCGACCAAGCCCGACGCCAGTTCGCGGATGGAGAGAGTCCCTCCTACTCCGACGGCGTTCAAGCCAAAAGTGCTCTGGATCTCGGGCAGGACCACCACGAAGCTCTGTAGGATCCAGTGAAAGAACGCATGGCCGGTAGCCAGGCCGGGGATGATGATCGAGCGTGACTTAAGTTCCAATCTTCACCGGGTCTACCACGTCCCGCACCGACCGGATGATGGACAGTGCGGTGAGCCGTCCGGTCTTGGGGTTTTCGGAGGGGATGTTCTCGATATGCACCCTGAGCAGCCCGAACTCGCCTTCGACTTCGATGTCGTGGCAGTTACGCTCCAAGCCGGGCACGGCCACGATGCTCACCACCATCCGGTCGGGCCCGATTCCGGCCAGGCTGACCGCCGCCGAGACGTTCAGGTTGGAAGGGAACCCCCGGCAGGCTTCCCGCGCCGGGCCGTGGAAGAGCAGTTCTTCCTCTTCCAGGCCATCCAGCGAGATTTCGTTTTCCACGAGATAAGGCGCGCCCTCCAAAGCCCGGACAGGCTTGCGCGATATCATCGTCACGCTATCCACGGCCCCGGCGCAGGCCGACTTGATGCCGTCCAATCCCGCGATGGCGCCCGACGGCGCGTAAAGCCGACAGCCGGTGCTCCGGGCCAGATCGATCACCTGCGGATGCTCCAGCAGCGCGCCGATGCTGATTACCATCAGGTCCTTTCCGGCCCCGAACGCCTCGCGGGCCAACTCCGGGACCACCTGCCCCCCGGCCGTCTCGATCAAGAGCGACGAGCGGTCGATCAGTTCCCCGCGCGCCAGATAAGGCGGAGGCGCGTCCAGAGTTTCCAAGAACGCTTGGGCCGTCTCCTCCGTGCGGCTGGTCACGCCAGCGACCGCGACACCCAACCGGCCGGCGTCGGTCGGCCTCCCGCAAGATGGCGCGGCCTATCGCGCCGCAGCCCACGATGCCTATGGCAGGGGTTGGGTCCATCTCCGGTTGCACCTGTTCTGAACGTTCGGCTTCGCGCCGGAAAGTAGAAGAGCCGCCCAAGCGGCGGCTCTTCCGGGTTGGGATGCGGTGAGGCTACCGCCTCATGTTGCTGAAGCAGTCGCTGCAGTACACCGGGCGGTCGCCGCGGGGCACGAAGGGGACCATCGTGTCTACGCCGCACTGGTCGCAGACCACCGGGTGCATCTCCCGGGTCCCGCCGCCGCCCCCGCCGAACCCGCCGCGCTGCTGGTTCTTGCGGACGCTGCGGCACTCAGGGCAGCGCTTGGGGTCGTTGGTGTACCCCCTGGAAGCGAAGAATTCCTGTTCTCCTACGGTAAAGGTAAAGGGGCCGGCGCATTCCACGCAAATCAACTGTTTATCGGCCAGAGCCATTTGGATAACCTCCAAAAAATCTGTGGGCTCAGTCCAGGTTATCCGAGGCTGACGGTAACAGCAAAAGAAACCAACAACGGGACACCTTAACTCGCACCAGACTAATTATAACATCATTCGTCCGCTGAAAAGTAGGCGTTTGGCACCACCGCGCTGCCGGAGCCTACGCCGGTGGTATTTCCGTCCTGGTTTTCGGCCTTTATCTCGACCGTGACCTTGCGTCCGTTGGCCTCGCGGGACACGCCGGAGACCTCTCCGGTAAACGTAATCGTGTCGCCGGGGCGCACCGGCCGCAGAAACCGCAGGTCGACCATGCCGGTGCGGTTGAAAACTTCGGGGCCGAAGTAGCGCCGGAGCATTTCGATGGCGAAGGTCAACGACATCCGGCCCGAGGCCACCGTTCCCGACGTGCCCAGAGTTTCCCGGGCCGCCTCTTCGTCCGTGAACTGCGACGGCCCGCTCTGCCCGGCGCTGCCCTCGAACAGGTTGATGGCCTCTTGGGTCATGTGCTTGGACAAGGGCGGGACCGCCGCGCCGGTCTCGTAGTCGCGCTCTAGCCGCCCCATTTCTTGCCCACCTCCGACGGCTGCTTCAGCTCGTGGGTGATTACCCGGTCGATCAACCGGCCGTCTTCGTCCACCGATACGGCTTCGGTGACAATGTAGTTCTTGCCCCGGCGCAGGTACTTGTCGGCGATCCACGCCGTGACAGTGAGCTTCCTTCCGGCCAGGGGCGGATTGTAGCAATAGAAAGCGCAACGGGCGTTGACCGACCCGCTGTCGGAGTACCTGGCGTTGTACTGCCGCACGTCCACTTTGTGGGAGATGGTGGGGAAGCTGGCCTCGTCGTCCATGACGCCGCGCCGGTACTCGTCGATCATTTCTTGGGTGAGCAGGTACTCGAACTTCTCGAAAGTCTCACCGACCTCCAGGGCGTCCCAGTCGAGGGGGATTCGATTGTCGGCCTCAATCATGTCTCAACCCTCCATCAATGTAATACGAAGTTCCCTCTCCCTCCGGGAGAGGGTTAGGGTGAGGGTGTCTTCATTATAAACCGCTCTAACGGCCCTTCCAGACCGGGGGGCGCTTTTCGGCAAAGGCGCGCGGCCCCTCGGCGAAGTCTTCGGTGCGGGTCAATGTAGAGAATAGCACGTTCTCGAACCGGAGCGCGTCTTCCAACGCCCGGCCGAGGCTGCGAATCATCGACTCCTTGGCGGAGCGCACCCCCAGCGGACCGTTGGCGGCAATGGCGGCGGCGTAGCGTTCGGCGGTGGGCATAAGGTCTTTCTGCGCCGCCACCTCGCTGACCAGCCCGATTCGCAGCGCCTCCTTGGCGTCTATCGGCTCCCCGGTAAGCTGCATTTTGAGCGCGTTGCCCAAGCCGACGATGAGCGGCAGGCGCACCGTGCCGCCGTCGCAGTGGTGGAACCCTCGGCGCACCTCGGAGCAACCGAAGGAGGCGTTTTCCGAAGCGACGCGGATGTCGCAGGCCAAGGCCAACTCCAGCCCGCCGGCCAAGGCGTAGCCGTTGACCGCGGCGATGATGGGCTTCCAGATGTTCAGTCCGCGGGTGATGCCGCCGAAGCCGGGACGGTCGGCGTCCTGACGCAGGTCGTAAATGTCGCGCTCGCCCAATACCGGCGTGTAAGTCTTGAGGTCGGCCCCGGCGCAGAAAGCGCGGTCGCCCTCCCCGGTGATGATCGCCACCCAAGCCTGCGGGTCGTCCCGGAAAGCCTCCCAGACCGGGACGATTTCAGCCTGCTGTTCAGGGCCCAAAGCGTTCATAGCCTGGGGCCGGCAAATGGTGATGTAGGCGGTATGCCCACGCAGTTCGTAGCGTATGTCGGTCATGCGCTCCTCGGTTATTCCAGGTTGCACCCAAACCGAATTTTCCTTCGCGGCCCATGCCTCTCCGGTCGGCAGCCTTCCGGGGCATGGCGGCATCCATGTTGCCACCAGCCGTCCCTGAGCACAAGTTCGCTTGCCTGTCTTGCGGGTACGTGAGACACTGCGGCCATTACTTGATGGGGGTTGAGCCATGAAGCTGGCGTTGTTCGACGATTTCCGCTTGGGCGTGATTGAAGGTGACCGCATTATCGACGCCATGAGCGCCGTCGAGGGTATGACCTTCCGTCGGCCCCAGGACCTGATCGAAGAGGTCATCATTCAGTGGGACGAGATGAAGCCCAGAATTCAGGACGCTATCGACGGCAAGGACGGCGTTCCTCTGGAAAGCGTGCAATTGCGGCCTCCGGTGCCCCGCCCGCAGAAGCTCATCTGCGCCGCCGTCAACTACCTGGAATTCGGACAGCGCGAGCCGGCGGTGCTCGACGGTTTCCTGAAATCTCCAACGGCGATCATCGGCAGCGGCGATACCTGCGAGCTTCCTCCGGCCCCGGCGTCGGTGTTCCACCACGAGCCGGAGCTGGCCTTCGTCATCGGCAAGACCGCCAGCAAGGTAACCCAGGACGACGCCCTGTCCCACATCTTCGGCTACACCAATTTCCTGGATATGTCGGCCCGGGGTTTGCAGGGAGCGGTGGGCAACAGCTTCTTCCTGGGCAAGTGCTGGGACACCTTCGCGCCCATGGGTCCGGCGCTGGTCACCGCCGACGAAATCGACGACCCTCAGAACCTTCAGGTGCGCCTCTGGAACAACGGTGAAGCCCGCCACGACTTCCCCACCAGCGACATGGCCCACAAGATACCGGAACTGGTCTCTGAAATGTCGAAGATAACCACCCTCGAGCCCGGCGACGTCATCGCCACGGGAGTCAATCATCAGCACATCGGCGCGGTACAGGACGGGGACGTGCTGCGAATGGAAATCGAGGGCCTGGGCCCGCCCCTGATTATCCCGGTCTCCGACCCGTCAGGCCGGGAGTGGCCCAGGGGCATCGACACGGAGTTCGCGGCGATGATAATCGCCAGCGGGCAGCGCAGGAGTTAGTTCAGCTAACGGCGCAGGGGCGGGTTTGGGACCCGCCCCTGCCGCTTTCGGGACCTGTTGCCGCGTCACTCCGGCGTCAGGTCTTTCTCCCTGATTTCGTGCCAGTAGACATCGCCGGAAACTATCAGCCAGTTTATATCGTCATCATTCCTGACGCTGGCGATGGCGGCCCGGGCTGCCCGCCCGGTGAACTCCGTCAAGAAGCTGGCGTTGCGGAGGGCGCGGTTGGTGTCCCGGTAGTCGCCGGTGAAAGACGCTTCAACTGCAATGTGCTGGACGGTTTCGCCATCCGTCGCTTCAATCACAAGGTCGGCTAGACGGAAACTCTTGAAGTCGTTGCTGAGGGGCCTCCCTTGCGCCGCCTTTAATACCATTCGGGCAAGGTCTCCCGATGGCAGGGTTCGGACATATTCCAAGCCCATGTCCATAGCTATGAATTCCGCCTGCTTGATGGCCGCTTCCCGGGCGTAGTGTCCCCTCATCCTGCCGGAGTCTACGGTTAACCTGTTTACGTCTTCGCCTATCCTGCCGACTTTGTTATTTAACCCTTCAAAATCGCCTCTTAACCCGTTTATGCCGTTGCTTAATCCGTCCATTCGGAGCTCCATGCGAGTGTTAATCTCTTTCTGCTCCGCAACAAACGACTTCATCTCGGCATTGAACGATTTCATCTCGGCGATGAAATCGGTAATCTCAGCGTTGAACTGTTCCTGCTTAGCGACGAAGACATCGAACCGGGCCGGCAGTTGCAGCAGCTCCTCGCCGAGTATCTGGGCGCGCACCGCCGCTTTCCACTCGGGGTTTTCCGAGAGTGCGCGCAGAAAGTCTTCCTGGCTGTTGATGGCGGTCACGTCTTCTCTCTCGCCGCAGGTTAACCCTTATAGTCTATACAAGCTCAGTAGCCGTGTACATTCAGCGCCCCGTAATTACGCTTCCAGCAGCGCCCCTTGCAGCCCGTGCCTGGCAACGTGGCGGCTGATTTCCTGCGCCGCGTAGCGGGTGGCCTCGAACAGGTCAACCAGTTCTCCCCCACGGTGTTCAAGTAGAGCAGTCCGTTGTCGGCGTTATACCGCCGCAGTTCCTCCGGCGTCAGTTGGTTCCGCTTGATTCCGTTGCAGGTGCGGTGCAGCAGGGCGAGATTGTACGGCTCATCGTCGCCATCGGCGGGCGCGCCACAGCCCGGCCGCAGGGCTTTTCAATTCTCCCTCTCCCTATCGAAACACCCTCCTGACACTTCTCCCTTGTCAATCCCGGACACACCCTCCTACCATAATGCTTGTCAGACCCGACCTGCCCGCCAGCCCCGCAAATCCGCCCCCAACCCGGCCGGTGAGCCAAAATGGGCGGAAATGGGGGGGAATGGGAGGGAAAATCAAAAAATCCGGCCCCTAAAGTAAGCTCAGGAAGTGAAACCATGTCAATGAGCCATCTCAGAAATCGCGTCAACGCCCTGCGCCGCAAAATGGCCCTCCCACTGGCCGTTGTTCGGCTCCGACCCTTGACCAAAGAATTTTGCCTCCGGTGGACCGTAGCCCCCTCCCGCCGCCAGCCCGAGCCTCAGTCCCATCTCTTTATCAGCCGGGTGGCCCAAGCCGGATTCCGCCTCCCCACCTTCATGGCGGCCCACCGCTACCTGGAGCGATGCCGCCACCAAAACTCCCTTCCCGACTGCGATGAACTCCTCCGCTGCCTTCTCCCCTGGGCCGCAGCCCGCGGCCTCGTTCCTTCAACCCCCAGGACAACCGCGTCTTAACCGGCATTGCCCCGATTGACCGGGCCTTTGCAAAGGCCCCTCAGCGGCAGGCGCATTTGCGGATGATTCGTTGCGGGCGTATTATGCCGGTGCCCGCCCCACGGCTATTCGCTCCGAGATGGAGGACGCCATGACCCAACCGGGCTCACCCGCCAGTGTTCTGGAGAATTCTCTGGAGTTCGGCATCTTCGACTGGATCGAGTGGGACAAGTCCCCCGCCAACGAGATCTTCGAGCACCGGCTGAAGATGCTGGAGTACGCCGACCGCAACGACTTCTTTTGCTATCATCTAGCCGAGCATCACATCACGCCGCTCAGCATTTCGCCCTCGCCCACGGTGTTCCTCTCGGCGGCCTTCCAGCGCACCAGCCGCCTGCGGTTGGGCCCTCTGGTCTACCTGCTGCCGTTCTACAACCCGATCCGGCTGCTCCATGAAGTTTGTATGCTGGACAACCTCAGCAACGGCAGGCTGGAGCTCGGGGTCGGGCGCGGCATCGTGCCGATGGAGGCGGAGACGTTCGGCCTTGACCCCGCCGACCTGTGGGACCGATTCAACGAGGAGATGAACATCCTGCTCACCGGGTTCACCAGCGACGTGCTCAACCACCAAGGGAAGCACCACAACTACAGCGACATCGAGCTGTGGCTGCACCCCCAGCAGAAGCCCTATCCGCCCCTCTGGTACGCCAGCAACAACATCGAGACCGTGCCCTGGATGGCCCGCCACGGGTTCAACACGAGCCACGTTTTCGCCGACAACGCCACCACCAAGACCCACTTCGACCTCTACAAGCAGGTGTGGAGCGAGCAGCAGGACCGGGACGGCATGAACCACCACATAGAAGTCCCCAAGCTCGGCCTTACCCGGCACGTCTACGTCGCCCCGACCGACGAGCAAGCGGTGGCGGAGTGCCGCGCCGCCTTCGGGACCTGGTTCCACAACATCAACTTCCTGTGGGCCAAAGCCGGTCTGGACTTCCTCAACTTCGTCCGCGACTTCGACGGCCTGGCCGGTCAGGAGGTCGTAATCGCCGGCTCGCCCGACACCGTCCGGGAGGCGGTGCAGCGGGCGGTCGACGAGACGGGCATCAACTACTTCTGCTCGATCTTCGCTTGGGGAGACCTGACCCCGGAACAGGTGATGCGCTCCATGAGCCTGTTCACTGAGGAAGTAATGCCAAATCTTCACCCCTGCGGAGGCGCCTAGATGACGCTGGCCGATTCAGCATCCATCGACCGGACCGTGAAGGCGCTGGCGGCGGCGGGTGTCGAGACGGTGGTGGTCGAAAACCGCGAGGCGGCCCAAGCCCAACTCATCGAGTGGATACCCACCGGTTCGGAGATTTTCGTCAACACCTCTGAGACCCTGGCCACCATCGGCTACAGCGAATTCATGCACGGCAACCCTGATTACGTGAACCTGCACGACGCCATGGTCGCGGTGCCCGACCCCGCCGAGCAGCGGGAATACCGGCGCAAGACCAGCATCGCCGAGTACTTCGTCGGCAGCGTCCAAGCCATCGCCGAGACCGGGGAAATCGTGATCGCCAGCAGTTCCGGCAGCCAGATCTCAGCCTACGCCTACGGGGCCAGGCGAGTGGTATTGGTGGCCGGGACCCAGAAGATTTGCCCGACCCTGGCCGACGCCATAGAGCGGGTGCGGGGCCACACCCTGGAGCGGCACGACCGATGGCTGGAGCAACGGGGCGTCGCCCCCACCCCCATCGGCAAGCTGATGATCATGGAACGAGAGCCCGCGCCCGGCCGCGTAACTATGCTGCTGGTCAAAGAGAGCCTGGGTTGGTAACGTCTTTCCGCCCCGCTGGTCGCCGGGGAATCAACCGGGCCGGACGCCGCTCGCACTGACCTAAACTAAAGCCAAGGTGAAATGTACATATCGCTAGACCGCACTGTCGGTCGCCCACAGTTGGGACATAAAGGTGAGATGAAGTGCCGTGGAGTCCTTTAGGTCGTATTCAAGACCCCCGAAATGCACATCCCACCTTGGTATTGGTTTAGCTGGGCCGGACTGCTTGCCGTCCGGGCCTGCCCAATGGCCGTTAAAATGCCTATAGCCCATCGCTGAGGGGGAGTATTGTGGAGTTTCGCAGGCTTGGAGCTTCGGACGTGTCGGTCATCGGGCTTGGCACTCTTCGGACGTTCGACGTTACGGAAGAGGCCGATGTGGCCCGGCGCCAGGAGATTATAGACAACTGCGTGTCCAGTCAGGTCAACCTGATCGATTCCTCCCCATTCTACGGGAACGCCGAGCGGATCGTGGGCCGGACCACTTCAGGCATTCGGGACAAGTTTTTCTTGGCGACAAAGGTGCGGGTCGAGGGGAAAGAGGCGGGGGAGCAGCAGATCGCCCGGTCGTTTGAGTTGTTCGACACCGGCTTCATCGACCTGTTCCAAGTCCACAACATGATCGACTGGCGGACTCATCTGCCGACGCTGGAGCGGCTGAAGGAGCAGGGCAGGATCGGAATGATCGGCGTCACCGCCATGGTCCACGAAGCCTACCCCGAAATCGCCGCGCTGATGCGGGAGGGCCGAATTGACGCGGTGCAGTTGCCCTACAACGTGGTCGAGCGGGGCTGCGAGGACGTGATACTGCCCTTGGCCGAGGAACTGGGCATTGGCTTCCTGGTCATGGAGCCCCTGAAGAAGGGGGCCTACGTGAAGCAGCTCAAGGCCGAGCCGGACCTGACTCCGCTGGCGGAATTGGGGATCGAGACGTGGGGCCAAGCCCTGCTGGCCTGGGTGGTGTCCGACCCCAGGGTCACGGCGGCCATTCCGGCCACCAGCAGGCCGGAGCGGATCGCGGAGAACGCCAAGGCTGGCTCTGTCGGCCCGCTTCCCCCGGAGCTGCGCGACTACGTCCGCGAGGAGACGCTCCGCTGCCTTTGAGGCGCATCTTCCACCTTCGTCAGCTCGCGGAGCAGGCAGGTCGCGTAGGCTCCGTTGGGCAGGGTGACGCCGACGGTGTACCCGTCCTCCGTCGCTTCCAGAGCCAGGTCTTCCAGCCGCACCCGGCTGATGCGCCAAGCACCCCGCGCGGCCCGTCGAAAGAGGGTGCGGGTCAGCCCGAAATGCTCCAGGACCTCCCGTTCGATCCGTTCCGCCGCGCCCAGGTTTCCCGAGACTTTCCGGCCGTAGAGCGGCAGCAGCGGGCTGATTTCCAAGGCTTGGGCGCGTTCGGTTTCCGCCGCCGGATCGTCCACCAAGAACGCGCCGCCGGTGTCGTGCCGCTGCGCCCGGTCTCCGTCCAGCACGGCGGCGTAGAGGCTGAGCTCCATTCGCCGCTTGAGGTTCCAGTTGAACAGGTGGGACTGGAGAGCGGAGACGAAGAACTCGCCCAACCGTCGGCCGCCGGGGACGTTTTCTCCCCGCAACACCCGCACGGCGTCGATGGCGTTGCTGTTGAACCGTCCAAAGCG
Source organism: Dehalococcoidia bacterium (assembly GCA_965197575.1). Classification (GTDB taxonomy): domain Bacteria; phylum Chloroflexota; class Dehalococcoidia; order Lucifugimonadales; family UBA3495; genus VXOI01. The sequence continues at coordinate 636,514 of OZ240214.1, read as the reverse complement.
CTGTGGCCCGAAGTAGTTGGGCAGCCCGATCGACTCCAGCCGTTGCAGGACAACCTCGGCGCGAGGCCGCCAGTCTTCGACCGGAGCGCGCACCCGTATCTCGAAGCGGTTGCCACGGAGATGGCCCCGGCCCAGCTTCCTGGTGTGCCGGGAAATCTCCAACACCCGGACGCCCTCCCGCCCATCCAGCGATTCCAGTTGCGCGGCAAAGCGTTCGGGCACACTCAGCCATTGGCGGGTTACCGCGTACTTGTCCTTGAGTCCGGCGAAACCCACATCGTTGTAGGGCACGCCAGCCTCGCGCAGCGCGGCGATCAGGTCGTGGGTGGTGAGTCCGCGCTTTTCGACGAAGGCATAGGCGTAGCCTCCCTCGCCGGACGGGGGAAACCTGGGTATTTCCGAGACTGCGAAGTCGTCCAGGCACATCCGCGTTTGGCCGCCAGTGCCGGGCAGGCCGTCGGTCGCGGCGGGCAACACCACCCAATCGAAACGCAACTCCCGGTGTTCGTCCAGATACGACTCGCCGGAAGCTGCGCTATCGGGGCATTCACGGGGGTGGTCCTGCATTGAGGGACTAGCCGAGTCCCCTCGCCCGGAAGATCTCGTTGGCCATGTCGATGGCGGCGCGAACGAAGGGGAGGCCGCAGTAGAAAGTGGCGTGAATGAACACTTCCACGATCTCCTCCGGCGAGAGGCCCTGGTGCAGAGCTCCCTGGATGTGGCTGCGCAGAGGGCCTTCCCGCCCCAGCGCGGTCAAACACGCCAGCGTACAGATGGAACGGCTGGGCAGGTCCAGGCCGGGGCGGTTCCAGACCGAACCCCAGTAGTACTCAGTGGTCAGGCGGCTGAACTCCCGCTCCGCTTGCGTCACCGGCTCGGAAGGAGGTCCGGATGGCGGGCCCATGTATTCTTCGCGCCGGGCCGCGCCTCGCTGGAAGAGGTCGTCGGGGGTTTCTTCGGAGTCGAAGACTAACTGGGGCGCGAAGTCTATGCCTCGCTCCTCGAATACCTCTTTGGCCACGCCCATCGAGGTGAAAGCGGCTGGCACGCCGCTGTAAAAAGCGGCGTGAATCATCACTTCGATTACCTGCTGCGGAGTAAGGCCCAGGTTGACCGCGTTGCTTACATGGCGCCTCAACTGGTTTTCGCGCTGCATTACGGTCAACACCGAAAGGGTAATCATCTCCCGGTGCTTGATGTCGAGCCCCGGCCGCTGCCAGATTGAGCCGAATAGGGCCTCGTCGGCGATGCGGTGCAGGTCGGGGGCCATGTCGCGGGAGGCTGGCACCGAGCCGGGGCTGGCGGTGCCGCCACCGAACCTGGCCCGGATTTCCGCGCCCTTTTCGGCGCGCTCGTTTAGTGTGGTCATTACTTTACCCCAAGTGTTCGACTTTGGGCGCTACCTGCTCCATGAGCAGCCGCTGGGAGCGCTGCACCAGCGAATGGTCGTCGGGGTCCATGGTCACGTTGAGCAAGTAGCCGAAGCCGCCGGTGTCCTCGTAGGTCTTCTCGATCTTTTCGGCAACTTCGGACGGGTCGCCGACGATCCAGATGTTCTCGATCATGTAATCGACGTCGACTTCTTCGTCAGTCATGGACTGGTCGTTCTTCAAGTAGCCGAGGATGCCGCCGGCCTTGCGGTTCTTCCACTGGTGGTCCTCGAAGGGCTGACCCAGCACAATCCGCGCCTCTTCACGGGCCGACTGAGGCGTTTCGCCGACGTAGATGTCGCGTCCCAGGCGCAAATCCTTGCGGTCGGCCACCCGGCCGGCGCTGGCCGCGCCCTCTTCCATCGTCTTCCACATGTCGGGGATGAAGCGGTCGGGCAGGTTGCTCATGGGAATCCAGCCCCGCGCTCCGGCCATCCGGATGGTGTCGGTGGTGGGCGTGGAGGCTGCCACGCCGATTGGTGGATGGGGCTGCTGGTAGGGCTTGAAGTAGAGGCGGCGGCCCAGCTCGGCCATTGCTTCCGGCGCGTGGACTTGGTAATACTTGCCCTCGAAGCCGAACTTGCCCTCGTCGGCGGCCTCCCAGAGGCCCAGGATGACCTCAAGCGCCTCCTTCCCCTGCTCGCGAACGTCGTCCATGCTGTCGAAGTTGACGCCGTAGAGTTGCAGGTCGGTGGGAAGCGAGCGAATCCCGATGCCCCAGTAAAACCGGCCGCGGGCCATGTGGTCGATCATGGCGATGCGGTGAGCGGTATCCACCGGGTGGTGCAGGGGCAGCATGGTCACGCCGGTGCCCAGCACGATGTTCTCGGTAAGAGCCAGGGCTTGCGCGATCAAAAGCTCGGGCACTGGGGCGTTCTCCCAGGTCTCGGTGATGTGCTCGCCGATCCAGGCCTCGTGAATGCCGAGCTTGTCGGCTTGCACGACAAGTTCTATGTCGCGGTCGTAGGAGTCGGAGGGCGTCCGCCGCGGCGGGTGAAGGGGCATCATAAAAAGTCCGAATTCCATGAAAGTTCTCCTGTTTTAAGTCTTACGGCAACTTTGTCAGAATCAGGATTTTCGGGATTGGAGCGCTCATCCTGACCATCCTCAAATCTTGGGAATCCTGATTCTGACGATTTTGTCTAGCGCGACGGGACGGCGAGCCCCGGAGCGTTCAGCTTGACCGAATACAGCTTGTCCCAAGTGGTGAAGAACAGGGTCTGCCAATCGCCGCCGCCGAAACACATGTTGGTGGTCAACGGCCCGCCGTGGTCGATTGTGCCCAAGTGCTTCCCGGACGGGTCGATGACCCAGATGCCGCCAGAGCCACCCACGTAGACGTTCCCCTCGACGTCTACCTTCATCCCGTCGGGAATTCCGGGGCGTTCCCCCAGATTGTGACTGAAGACGCGGCTGGTGGCCAAGGCCAGCGTGCCGTTGGGCAGCAGGTCGAAGGCCCGCAGGTGCCCCCGCCGGGAGTCGATGACGTAGAGCACGCTCTCGTCGGGAGAGAAGGCCAGCCCGTTGGGGCCGATGAAGTCCCTCGCCAGCAGCGTTATGGAGCCCAGGTCGGGGGAAACCCGGTAGACGCCGGGGAAATTGAGGTCGAACTGCGTCTGCACCGGCATACCGGCGTTGGGGTCGGTGAAGTAGACGGAGCCGTCGGACTTGACGACGACGTCGTTGGGCCGGTTCAGCGGGCGTCCCTGGAAACTGTTGGCGATCACCGTGATGCTGCCGTCGGGCTCCTGCCGGGAAACGCGGCGGCCGTCGTGCTCGGCGGCGACGAGGCGGCCTTGGGGATCGCGGGTGAGACCGTTGGCCCGGCCGGTGGGTTCGCTGAACAGCGTCACTCCCTCGCCTTCCGCCCACTTCATGCGGCGGTTATTGTGGATGTCGCTGAACAGCAGGTAATTCCCTTCCTGCCACCACACGGGGCCTTCGGCGGGGCCGAACTCGCCGCCAAAACCCCCGGCCAGCTCCTGTATCGGCTGGCCAGTGGAAATGAGCCGCTCCAGACCTGGGTCGTGTTGCACTATAGGCATGATGCCCTCCGTCTAAGCTCCCTCTCCCGTTGGGAGAGGATCGGGGTGAGGGGCCTCCTCTAACCTTCCAACGGCACGGTGGCCGTCAACCGGGGCCGGTCGCCGACGGCGCGGGTCGTGTGGCCTTGGCCGGTCAGGTCCTCGGCCAGCATCGCTTGACCGGCGCCGAAGCGGTGTACCGTGCCGTCGCCCAAGCCGATCTCGACCTCGCCGTCCAGGGTTATCACAAACTGGCGGCGCGGGGCGGTATGCCAGTCGCTGAAGTAGCCGACCTCGACCGTGCGGAACACTATCCCGGTGGTGGACTGCATCGAGGCCAGTCCCGGGTGAGAGTCCAGGTCCATTTCCTCGATGTGCGATTGACCGTCGTCTCCGGTGTATAGCCTGGCGATACCCATTGCATTCCTCCTGTAGGCGCGGACATGGGGATGTTTGGGGGGATTTTAACAAAAAAAGCCACGGCGTAGCGTCAGGGCCGAAAAGTGATAGAGGACTCTCCCGAACACGACCCTCCCCACGCCGCAGGCGCGTTCGTCCTTCAGGGAAACGTCAAGTGTTTTACTGGCTGGCCTGAAGTACCTCCTCGATGGTGCCGCTCATTCGGGCGTCACCGCCAAAGACCGCGCCGGCTACGCCATTCTGGAACTTGGCCAAGGCCAGCTCGTAGACTTGTTCCCGGAAGGGGATGTATCCGACTTCGGTCACCAGTGGCCGGGAATCTTCGCTCAGGTAGAACTCGACGAACGCCTTGATATGCGGCTCGTCGAGAACGTCGCTCCGCACGTAGATGAACAGCGGCCGGGACAGCGGGCTGTAGCTGCCGTTGTTGATCGTTTCGTCGGTGGGGACGACGCAGCCTTTGCCGCCGTCGATGCTCACGATTTTCAGCCGGTCTTGGTTCTCCGCGTAGTAGGCGTATCCGAAGTAGCCCAAGGCATCGGAGTCGCCGGAGAGGCCGGTGACCAGGACGTTGTCGTCCTCGCTGGCGAGGAAGTCGCCGCGGGAGGCCTGGGGCTGGCCGTTCACGGTCTCGGTGAAGTAGTCGAAAGTGCCGGAGTCGACGCCGGGAGCGTAGAGCCGCACGTCGCGGTCGGGCCAGCCGTCCCGCACCTGGCTCCACTTCGTCACCACTTCTTCGGCTTCGGGGGCCCAGAGAGTGTGCAGTTCGTCGATGGTCATGCACTCGACGAAGTCGTTGGCCGGATTCACCATCACGCTCAGGCCGTCGATGGCCACCGGGATTTCCACGAAGTCGACTCCGGCCTCCGCGCAGAGGTCGATTTCCTTCTGCTTGATGGGCCGGGAGGCGTCGGAGATCACAGTCTCGCCGGCGCAGAATTTCTTGAAGCCTCCGCCGGTGCCGGAAACGCCGACCACCACCCGCACGTTGCCGTCGGTCAGGTCGCCGAACTCTTCCGCCATTGCCTCAGTGATGGGGTACACCGTGCTGGAGCCGTCGATAGCGATGTCGCCTTCGAGGTCGGCCAAGGGAGTTTGTCCCGCGGAAACAGTCTGCTGGGCTGAGGGGACCGCCGTTGCCGTGGGGTCGCCGCCGCCGCAGGCCGCCAGCAACAAGGGGAGGACGCCGAGGGTAATAAGAGCCAGGGCAAAGAGGAGTTTGGGTTTGACACAAACCAGCATCGGGAGCATCGATCCTCCGGTGTAGAATTGAATTGGCACACCTAAGAATGTATGCCCCCACTTTGGTCAGACGGGCTCGTGCTCCCGGGCCATCTGAAGCCCCAACTCCCCGTTGTCTGCCGCCATGATCTGGTAGCCTTCCCGCGCCAGCGCGTAGCGCAGCGCTTCCACCAGATTCTCTTCGTCTTCCACGATGAGGATGTTTTCGTTGGACAATCCCCCTCCTGCTGCCCTGCTTCCCCAGAATTATACAAGACCAATGTACGATAAGCGCAGCCAGGGCGCAGGGTCTTTCGATTCTCAGAAAGAAGTCGCCTAAGCCGGAGGTTAGGGTGAGGTCGTTCCCGAGCTGGAAACCGATGCCGGTTGGATTTTTTGATTTCCCTCTCATTTCCGGCCATTGCGGCCGGTTGGCCCGGTTGGCCCGGTTGGCAGGCGAGTTGGGAGCGGTTGGATCTGGCGCGGTTTCCGGGCATTGGACGCCGTGTTTCCCCGGTATCAGGCTGGATTTGGTCTGAGCGCCGCCGGTATCCTGAGTCTGACGGGTATTATGGATGGGTAGGAGGGTGTATCCGGGACTGACAAGGGGGTTGTCCGAACCGGGATTTTCAGGATTAACCGATGGACCGGGTTTCCGGCTCAGGCGAAATGGGCTTCCCCTCACCCCGGCCTTCTCCCTCAAAGGAGAGAGGATTTTTCCGAGAATCAAAAGACCCTGCGCCAAGGCGAGGCCGCGCCTTTCGCAGCTTATCAGGGACCGTCGGGTAGGGGAGTCGCCCTGATGGCTGATACAGACCTGCGGCTAGTACAAGTGGCATTCGACCAAGTGGCCGTTGCCCATGTCCTTCCTGACGGGGACATCGACGGCGCAACGGTCCATGGCGAAGGGGCAGCGAGGGTGGAAGCGGCAACCCGAGGGAGGGTTGATCGGCGACGGCACCTCGCCGGTCAGCACGATCTCTTCGCGCTGCACGTCGGGGTGGGATGGGAGAGCCGCCGAGAACAACGCCTTGGTGTAGGGATGGAGGGGGTTTTCGTAAAGCTCCTCGGTGGGGCTGTATTCGACGATCTGCCCCAAGTACATCACAGCCGTCTGATGGGCCATGTAGCGCACGGTCGCCAAGTTGTGGGCCACCAGCAGGAACGCTACCCCGGTCTCCTGTTGCAGATCGACCAAGAGGTTCATAACCTGGGCGCGGATGGAAACGTCCAGCGCGGAAACGGGTTCGTCCAAGATGATCAGCTTGGGATAGGAAGCAAGGGCGCTGGCAACCGCCACCCGCTGTCGCTGGCCGCCGCTGAACTCGTGGGGGTACAGGTCTGCCTGGGCCCGGTGCAGCCCCACTTGGGCCATGACCTCTTCGACGCGCTCGTTCTTTTCTTGAGTGGTCACGTCCCGGTTTACTACCAGAGCTTCGGAGACGATGTCCCTCACCCTCATGCGGGGGCTGAGCGACGACCACGGGTCTTGGAAAACCGCCTGGACTTGGGTGCGGTACTCCTTCAACTCCGGGCCGCGGAAAGACTGGATGTCTTTACCGTCCAGGTAGACCGCGCCGTCCGTTGGCTCTTCCAAGCGCAGAATCAGCTTCGATGTGGTGGTCTTTCCGCAGCCCGATTCGCCCACCAAGCCGAGGGTCTCGCCCTCGTTGATGGTGAAGTCGATGCCGTCGACGGCCTGCACGTACCCCACGGTCTTCATCAGGATCAGGCCCTTGGTTACTGGGAAATGCTTGGTCAGGTTTTCGGCGCGGAGTAGTTCTGTAGCCACGTCGCAGCACCCGCCTCGTCTTAAATCTTGACCGGCTAAACCCTGGCCGGCTCGCCCGCCCAAGCTGGGTCCAGCATCCAGCAGTTCGCCGTATGGTTGGGTTCGACCTGGGTGGTGCCCGGGTAGTCCTCGCGGCACATGTCCCGCGCGTACTGACAGCGGTCGGCGAAACGGCAGCCGTCGGGCAAGGCGTACAGAGCCGGCGGCTGGCCTTCGATGGCGAACAGCCGCTCGGTCTTTTCCATCTGGGGCACCGACGCCATCAACGTCTGGGTATAGGGGTGCTGCGGCTTGTTGAACAGGTCGCGGACACCGGCGTCCTCAACGATCCGGCCAGCATACATCACCGCGACACGGTCGCACATACGGGCGACGATACCGAAGTCGTGGGTGATGAAGATGATGGCCAGGCCGGTTTCCGCCTGAATGTCCTTCAGCAGCCGCAGGTATTGCAATTGAATCGTCACGTCTAGGGCCGTCGTCGGCTCGTCGGCTATGATGACCTTGGGCTCGCAGGAGATGGCGATGGCGCCGATAACCCGCTGCTTCATGCCGCCGCTCATCTGGTGGGGGAAGTCGTCCAAGCGGCGCTCCGGGGCGGCCACCCTGACGTTTCTCAGGGCGTCGACCGCCCTGCCCAGCATGTCTTTGCGTCCGCCGGACTGGTGTATGCCAAGAGCCTCCCGGAGCTGATTGCCGATGGTGAACACCGGGTTGAGCGAGGTCTGCGGGTCCTGCAAGATCATTGAAATCTTGCGTCCCCTGATCTGCCGCATCTCTTTGTCGGACTTTTCGACGAGATTCTCGCCGTCAAGGATGATCTCGCCAGACACGATGCGCGCCGCCGGCCTCGGAATCAGGCGCAGCAGGGAGAGGGCGGTCATCGTCTTGCCGCAGCCCGACTCCCCGACGATGCCCAGCGTTTCGCCCTCCCGGAGGGAGAAGCTCACACCGTCCACCGCCTTGGTAATGCCCCAGCGGTTGAAGAAATAAGTGTGAAGGTCCTTGACCTCCAAAACCGTGGCGCCAAAATTCGTAGCGATAACTACACCTGCCTCTGCTTGGGGTCCAGCTTATCCCGAAGCCAGTCCCCTAGCAAGTTCATCGACATGACCACCAACAAAATAGCTACCCCAGGGAAGAGTGACACCCACCATGACGAGATGATCAACTCCCGGCCATCGGAAACCATCAGGCCCCATGCCGGATTCGGTCTGGGAATCCCCGCCCCAAGAAAACTCAAGCTAGCCTCTAGTATAATCACAAACCCGACTTGTAGGGTAGCGAGCACCACCAAACTGTTGAACACATTGGGGAAGATGTGCTTGAGCATGATCCGTGGGTTGGACGCCCCAGCTACTCGTGCCCGCCCGACGAAGTCCTGCACCCGCACAGTGAGAGTTTCCCCACGGGCTTGCCTGGCGTACTGGGCCCAAAGGAAGATGATGAGCACCGTCACGATAGTCTCATAGCTCGCGCCCAGAGCGGTGACCAGCACCAAGGCCATCAAGATGATCGGTATCGAAAGGGAAATATCCACTAGCCGCATGATCAAGGAGTCGATCCAGCCCCCGAAAAAGCCGGCCGCGATCCCCAGGCTGGAGCCGACGATCCCGGATATAAAAATGGCGATGCCGGCCACGACGACCGAAATCCGGGAGCCATAGATGATTCGGCTCAGAATGTCGCGGCCCACTTTATCGGTGCCCAACAGATACTTGGCCCGCCCGCCTGCCTGCTTGATCTCAAGAATCCGGTCGCCCAACACGATATCCCTATTGGGATCGTCACCGGCGGCAGTGATCAGTGATCCTCCGCCGCCCTGGATTTGTCTGACCGCTTCCTGGACCGTGAATTGGTTCGGCCGGTCGGTGATCCTATCAACCACCGTCCTCATATTAGTCTCCTCACCAATCCATACCGGAGGCAGTAAGCGCTGGTTCAAGTCGCCGTCGAAAGGATCGTGAGGGGCGATCCAATTCGCGCCGATTGCGGGCACGATCAAAAAGAGAAGTATCACAGAAATCGGGATAACAGGGTATCGTCTGGCCTCTGCAAACACCCTCCATATGCTGGGATGAGAGTACCAGGGGCGCCTTTTGACCAGGATTTCAGCAGTTGCCAATTCGGATTTCCTTCAAGCACACGATAATAACCGGCTGTCATGACACAACACCGTCGAGTGAAGAGACTCTACAAATTTTCGTCGCTACTTGTCAAGAAAGTCCCTGCTTCCCCGCTTCATGTGCGTGTTGACAGTAAATAGCCGTTTTGTTAGATTCGCGGCCTGGGTTAACTATTCACCACAATGTATTTCAATTAAATGAGTCTTCGCTAAGGATGTACGATGCTACGCTTCGAAATCAACCATATTCTTTTATTGGCAATGTCAGTAATCGTTTTGGTTGCCGTGGCTTGCGGCGGTGACGACGAAGTTGCCGCACCTGCGGCAACCTCCCCGCCGGCTGCCGCGCCCACCTCTCCTCCAGCCCCGGCCCCTACGGCCGTCCCATCCGGCCCGCAGCCCACGCCAACAAGGGCCACCGGAGCGTTTAGGGCAGATCCTACCCCGGCTGCGGCTGCTCCGACTCCGGTTCCGCAAGCCACGGAAGCCCCGGCGATGATGGAAGCACAACCCAAGGTTGAGACGCTGGTTATTTCGGTCGACCCGTCGGCTGGCGAGACCAACCTTCCTTGGGGCGGCGGAGTCGACCACCATCAGCAGATGGACCTCGTAATGGAAGTCCTCGTCGACATCAACCCCACGGAGAATGTTTGGGTCCCGGAATTGGCCAGATCCTGGCAGCTGAGTGAAGACGGGACCGAGTGGACTTTCCAGTTAGAAGACGGCATCCAATTCCATAATGGCTGGGGAGAGTTTACGGCCGACGACGTCTTCCACAGCGCGGCCATGTACCAACGGGATGATTCCCTTCTCGGCTACGCCACAGACTGGAGGGAAATTGACCTTGATGCGTCGACGAAGGTCAGCGACCATGAGATCATCCTCAAGCTGAAGAATCCGAACCCCGACTATTTGTTCTACGTAGCCCCCAGCGGCGGCGGCTTGATAATGAGCAAAGCGCAGTGGGACTCGGAAGGGGACGCCGGCTACGAGGCCGATATGGTCGGCACCGGCCCATACCGCTACACCGGCCGCTCCTACGGGGTCAACATCACTTATGAACGGTTGGACGACCACTGGCGCCGCAACAACCCGCCGCCCAGTTTTGACAAGGTCGACCTCCGCTGGATCCGTGAAGTCGCTTCCCGCAACGCCGGTCTTCTAGCCGAAGAAATACATCTAACTGAGCTTACCCGCGAGCTGTCCGACGCGGCAGTGTCCGACCACGGCATGAAGATCATCCAGAGCAACTTCCCAGGCAACCAACTCAACGGTGTCTTCCAGGGCCTCTACCCGGCGGAGCCCGAAAAATTCGACCCGCCTTGGCAGGACCCCACACTGCCCTACACCGACGTGAGGGTCAGGGAGGCCATCAACCTGGCTATCGACAAAGAGACCATCAAAAACACTCTGTTCCGCGGGCGGGTGACAATTAGCCCCCAGATTGGTTTCTACTCCAACCTGCCGGGTTGGGACCCGCGCTGGCTGGAGGAGTACGAAGAGCATTACGGCTATGACCCCGAGCGCGCTCGCGAGCTTCTAGCCGAAGCCGGTTACCCTGATGGCTTCAAGGTCAAGGGTATACTGATGAACGTATTCGGATTCCCGGAATCCGCCGACTTCATGCAAGCCGTGGACGTATATCTGCGGGATGTGGGAATTGAGATGGACCTAGAGGAGTGGGAGTTTTCCAACTACTTGGCTTCTTGGAGGGCCAAAGAACCGGAGTCACATGGACTTTGGATTGCGCCGCCGTCTTACAAGACCGTATTCGCTCAGTTGAGCCTGTTCAACCGCTCAACGGGAGCAATTCACTTCTACGAGACGCCGGAACTGGACGTTTTGTTCGCCGAACTGCAGACTACCGTAGGTTTGGATGAGCGGGACCGGATTCAGAGGGAGATGGGCAACATCCTCTACGACGAGTATGCCTACATGCCCTTCTTCTACATCTACATCGAGTTCGTGGCCAACCCCAACATCATCGACAACTGGGAATTCCCAGGGTCGGACGGGGCCAACTACGGGCACTTCGACCTGATCACAGCCTGCTTGACCGAGGAGCCTTGCTACAACTAGGCTGGTCCGCCGGTTGGAGAGCCGTCCGATGTATTGACACTGCCGGGCCGTTTTTGCTAGATTCCGCCGTGCGGCTACCGTTTAGGTTCGCTTTACCAATTTCTTTCTTTATAAGGGCGATGCGATGTTGCGTTTCGGTTTAAGGAATCTTCTTCTGCTGACGCTATCGGTAATGGTGCTGGCCCTGGTTGCAGTGGCTTGCGGCGGTGACGACGAGGAGGCCGCGCCTGCGCCTACCTCCCCGCCGGCTGCCGCTCCCACCTCTCCTCCGGCCCCGGCCCCCACGGCCGTCCCATCCGGCCCGCAGCCCACGCCAACAAGGGCCACCGGCGCCTTCCGGGCGACTCCTACACCTGTAGGAACTGCGCCTACTCCCGTGCCTCAACCCACGGAAGCGCCGGGGATGATGGAAGCCCAACCCAAGGTTGAGACGCTGGTTATTTCGGTAGACCCGTCGGCCGGCGAGACCAACCTGCCCTGGGCTGGAACGGTGGACCACCACCAGCAGATGGACTTGGTCATGGAGGTCTTGGTAGACATCGACCCCACGACCAACGTCTGGGTGCCCGAGTTGGCCAAGTCCTGGGAATTAAGCGAAGACGGCACCGAATGGACCTTCGTCCTCGAAGAGGGCGTTCAGTTCCATAACAATTGGGGTGAGTTCACCGTTGATGACGTCTTCCACACCGTATTGATGTACCAGAGGGACGACGCCATTCTGGCGTATTCCACCGACTGGAAGGAAATCGACCTCGATGCCTCAACGAAAGTCAGCGACTACGAGGTCATACTCAAGTTGAAGAACCCGAACCCCGATTACCTGTTCTACATCGCGCCCAGCGGCGGCGGCATAATCATGAGCAAGGCCCAGTATGACTCCGGAGGCGACCAAGCCGGCGGCGACGCGGTCTACGAAGAGGATATGATCGGTACCGGACCGTACCGCTACACCGGCCGCACCTTCGGAGTGAACGTGACCTTCGAGAGGCTGGATGACCACTGGCGGCGAAACAACCCGCCGCCCAGCTTCGAAAAAGTCGACCTGCGGTGGATTAGGGAGGTTGCTTCCCGGAACGCCGGTTTGTTGGCTGAGGAGATTCACCTGACCGAGTTGACCCGCGATCTAGCCGATGCCGCTGTCGCTGACCACGGCTTCAAAGTCATCCAGAGCAACTTCCCGGGCAACCAATTGAACGGCCTCTTCCAAGGGCTGCACCCGGCTGAGGTCGGCAACTTCGACCCTCCATTCCAGGATCCGACGCTGCCCTACACCGACGTGAGGGTCAGGGAAGCCATTAACCGGGCAATCGACAAGGAGACCATCAAGAACACGCTGTTCAGTGGCCGCGTCACCACCAGCCCTCAGATCGGCTTCTATTCGAACCTGCCGGGTTGGGACCCTCGCTGGCTGGAGGAGTACGAGGAGCACTACGGTTACGACCCCGACCGCGCTCGTGAGCTTCTGGCCGAAGCGGGGTACCCCGACGGTTTCGAGGTGAAAGGCTTCTTGATGAACGTGTTCGGCTTCCCTGAGTCGGCGGACTTCATGCAGGCGCTTGACGTGTATCTCAGGGAAGTGGGCATAGAGATGAATCTGGAGGAATGGGAGTTCTCCAACTTCTTCTCCTCCTTCACGAACAAGGAGCCCGAGGCCTTCGGTCTGTGGATAGGGCCCCCTTCCTACAAGACGGTGTTCGCCCAGATGAGCCTGTTCAACCGTTCGTCTGGAGCAATTCACCTTTACGAGACGCCGGTGCTAGACGCTCTGTTCGCCGAGTTGCAGACCACCGTAGACTTGGCCGAGCGGGACCGGATTCAAAGGGAGATGGGCAACATCCTCTACGACGAGTACGCTTACATGCCATTCTATTACATCTTCATCGAGTTCGTGGCCAACCCCAATATCATCGACAACTGGGAATTCCCAGGTTCGGACGGGGCCAACTACGGGCACTTCGACCTGATCACGGCGTGCTTGACCGAGGATCCCTGCTACAACTAGCAACCCTACAGAACAGAGTCGAGGTCGAGTAAGAATGGGGCAGGCCGGCGGCCTGCCCCTTATATATTTGACGGTTAGACTGCCATCGGCGTATTGACAGTGACAGTCCGTTTTTGATAAATTCCGCCGGGCAAGTCCTGCTGGGGCTTGCTCGGTTAATTCCCAATAAGGACGGTGCGATGTTACGTTTCGGATTCAGACCCACTATCTTTCTGGCGATTCTGGTGATGGCTGTGGCTGTAATTGCAGTGGCCTGCGGCGGAGACGACGATGCGCCCGCCTCGACGGCCACCACCGCGGCCCCTGCTGCGACCGCCCCCCCGGCCCCCACGTCGGCCCCCACGGCTACGTCAGCCGGGCCGCAACCCACCGCTACCAGGGCGACGGGCGCCTTTAGAGCCACTCCAACCCCCGCAGGCGCGGGAGTGGCGCCAACCGCGGAACCGGAACCGACGGCGCCGCCGGCCATGATGGAAGCCGAACCAAAAGTTGAAACGTTGGTTATCTCGGTAGACCCTTCGGCTGGGGAGACCAACTTGCCTTGGGCCGGCACGGTTGACCACCATCAGCAGATGGACCTGGTCATGGAAGTGTTGGTGGACATTGACCCCACCACTAACGTCTGGGTCCCCGAGTTGGCCAAGTCTTGGGAACTCAGCGACGACGGCACCGAATGGACCTTCGTGCTCGAAGAGGATGTCCAGTTCCACAATGGGTGGGGTGAGTTCACCGCTGACGACGTCTTCCACACTGTGGCGATGTACCAACGGGATGATGCCATCCTGGCCTATTCGACTGACTGGAAGCAAATCGACCTCGATGCCTCAACTAAAGTCAGCGACCACGAGATCATACTCAAGCTCAAGAACCCGAACCCCGACTACCTGTTCTACATCGCGCCCAGTGGCGGCGGGCTGATGACGAGCAAGGCCCAGTACGACTCCGGAGGCGATACGGCCGGTGGCGATGCGGCCTATGAGGAAGACATGATCGGCACCGGGCCCTACCGGTACACCGGCCGCGAGTTCGGCGTCAACGTAACCTACGAGCGGCTCGATGATCACTGGAGGCGAAACAACCCGCCGCCCAGCTTCGAGAAAGTTGACCTGCGCTGGATTCGGGAGGTCGCTTCGCGGAACGCCGGCCTATTGGCTGATGAGATCCACCTGACCGAACTCACTCGCGACCTGGCGGATGCCGCAGTTGCCGATCATGGTTTCAAGGTCATCCAGAGCAATTTCCCTGGCAACCAGCTAAACGGCATCTTCCAAGGGTTGCATCCCGCCGAGGAAGGAAACTTCGATCCTCCCTACCAAGACCCCACCCTCCCTTATATCGATGTGAGGGTTAGAGAAGCCATTAACCGGGCAATCGACAAGGAGACCATCAAGAACACCCTGTTCAGCGGACGGGTCACCACCAGCCCGCAGATCGGGTTCTACGACAGCCTGCCCGGCTGGGACCCTCGCTGGCTTGAGGAATACGACGAGCACTACGGTTACGACCCTGACCGCGCTCGTGAGTTATTGTCAGAAGCGGGCTATCCCGATGGTTTCAAGGTGAAAGGCATCTTGATGAACGTGTTCGGCTTCCCGGAGTCGGCTGACTTCATGCAGGCTCTCGATGTTTACTTCAGGGATGTTGGGATCGAAATGGAACTGGAGGAGTGGGAGTTTTCCAATTACTTCTCTTCCTGGACCAACAAGGAGCCCGAGGCCTTCGGCCTCTGGATTTCCCCGCCGTCGTTCAAAACGGTATTCGCCCAGATGAGCCTGTTCAACCGCTCGTCCGGAGCAATCCACTTCTACGAGACGCCGGAGCTCGACGCTCTGTTCGCCGAGCTGTCGACTACCGTAGACTTGGGCGAGCGGGACCGCATTCAGAGGGAGATGGGCAACATCCTCTACGACGAGTACGCCTACATGCCCTTCTTCTACATCTTCATCGAGTTCGTCGCCAACCCCGACATCATCGACAACTGGGAATTCCCGGGATCGGACGGGGCCAACTACGGACACTTTGACCTGATCACCGCCTGCTTGACCGAGGAGCCCTGCTACAACTAGGGAACCCGCACATCTAAGTCGAGCCAGAATGAGGGGCAGGCCGGCGGCCTGCCCCTCATTCAATTGGAGCGTTTTGCAACGCCAATGAAATTCTTATACCTCTTGACCATTGCCCTTCTGGGGATCTTGTTGACCCTCGCGGCCTGCGGCGCCGAGCCGACTTCCACCCCGCCGGCCCAGTCTCAGCCAACGATCGCTGGCCAGTCACCGCCATCCACTTCAATCGCCGACACGCCTACCGTTAGTCCCGGCGCTGCGGCCCGCACGCAGGTTATCCCGCCAATGGACTCGCTAAGCGAGTCCACCGTGCGCTGCCTTGGCACCAGGCTCGATACACTCGAAGCCGGAGCGATGTTCACTCCGCTTCTCAAGGCCTTGGTGGAATGTCTCACGCCGCAAGAACTGGCGCACACCAGGACCTACACTCCACCCGGAGGGGGGCCGGCCGTAGAACTGGACTTCGTTTGCAACGACGCCTGGTTCGATTCTATCCGCGCAATGTTCGCCTATTTCAACACGGACCTGCCTACTGCGTCCGCGCCTTCACCCGCCGCCGCGAGCCCGATCATTTTCGAGGAACGGGCCGAACAGGCTGGGGCTGCCTTTCGTCACACCCGGGACGATGCCGCCATTAACCTTGGAGGCGGGGTGGCCGCCGGGGACTACAACGGGGACGGACACCTGGACCTCTATGCCACGAACTCCGCAGGTCCCAATGCCCTCTATCGCAACAACGGCAACGGCGCCTTCACCGACGTGGCCGAGGCAGCGGGGGTAGACGATCCGGAAGCCACGAGTTACGGCGTGGGCTGGGCGGACTACGACAACGACGGCGACCTGGACCTCTTTGTCGCCAACTTCGGCGATAGCAAACTCTTCCGGAACGACGGCAACGATTCCTTCTCGGACGTAACCGCGGCATCGGGCGTTGGCGACCCGGACGGCGACCACCGCACGATGGGCGTGACCTGGGGCGACTATGATAACGACGGTTTCCTAGACCTTTTGGTGGTGCGACACCTGATGGAAATCGGCGGGAAGCTGGCGCTGGATACGGAAGGGCTGGCCCGTGCGTCAAGGCCGTTGGCCCTGTTTCACAATCAGGGCGACGGCACGTTCCAGAACACGACGCACTTGCTCAGCGAAGACCTCCAGTATCCCAGCCCAGTGAAAGGCGCCGGGTTCAAGCCCGCGTTTTTGGACTACGACAACGACGGCGACATGGACATCTACGTCGTCAACGACTTCGGGGCAGCCAACTATCCAAACGTCCTGTGGCGCAACGACGGCAGAGACTCCTCGGGCACTGTGAGGTTCACCGACGTCTCCGAGGAGTCCGGGGCGAATCTCGAAATCTTCGGCATGGGGTTGGCCGCCGGAGACTACGATAACGACGGCGACCTCGACCTCTACATGACCGACATCGGCGACGGCGAGTTCTTGGAAAATCAGGGCGACGGAACCTTCGTCAACAAGACCGAGAGGACCGGCACCAGCAGAGGGAGAATCGCCGGCAACTGGTTCGACGGCAGGGCCGTGGGTTGGGGAACGGTGTTCGCAGATTTGGACAACGACGGTCGGCTGGACCTCTACACCGTCGCTGGCCAGATGGACAACGACCCCTGCTTCAACATGCAAAATCAGCCCAATGCGCTGTTTGCCAATATGGGCGACGGGACGTTTTCGGACGTATCCCGCGCTTCGGGAGCCGATGACCCCGGTACCGGAAGAGGCGTGGCCCACGGAGACTTCAACGGCGATGGGCTGCTCGACCTCTTCGTCGTCAACATGGGAACCCTCGATGGAGAGCCCGGCACCTCACGGTTGTTCCTCAACACGTCCGCCAACGACAACAATTGGCTGGAAGTGACTACCAAGGGGACCGTTAGCAACCGTTCCGGCATCGGGGCAAGGATAATCGTAACGGCTGGCGGGATTACGCAAATCAGGGAGATGGGGGCCAGCCAGTCCCACATGTCCAACCCCGTAGTGCCAGTTCACTTTGGCTTGGGCGGGGCAGAAATCGTGGAGGTCATCGAAGTCCACTGGCCCGGCGGCAAGAGGCAGCGGCTGGAGAACGTACCGGCCAACCAGGCGCTGACGGTCGTGGAGCCTACTGGTACCTGATCCGTGGGTCGAGGTAAGCGTACAGGATGTCTACGATCAGGTTGACCAGAATGAACAACACACTGAAGATCAACACGATGGCCTGCACCAGCGGGTAGTCGCGGATGATTACCGCCTCGAAGACCAGGTATCCAAGCCCCGGCCAAGCGAACACGGTCTCGACGGTTACGGAACCCACGAGCAGGCTGCCGAGGATTATGCCGAAATAGGTTAGCGGTGCGACTGCGGCATTACGAAGGACGTGCTTCCAGATCACTCGCCATTCAGCCAAGCCCTTGATCCGCGCCAACTTCACATATTCGCTGTCCAGAACATCCAGCATTGCTGACCGGATAAGCCGCATCAGCGCCGCCACCCAGAACAAGCCCAAGGCGACCGTAGGCAAAATGAACGAGAGGGGGCCTCCCTTACCGGATGTGGGCACAAGATCCAATTGCACGGCGAACACCCACATTAGCACCAGACCCACCCAGAAGGGCGGCGCCGATTGACCGATCAAGGCAAGCGATTTGCCGAAAGAATCCAGGAATGTATCCCGATGCACTGCCGACAGGACGCCTATCGGCACGGCAATAACAGTCGCCAACGCTATCGCAAGGACGGCAAGGATTATGGTGTTCGGGAACCGGTCGCTCACCAGTTCCGTCACCGGCTGCCGCCATTTAAACGAATCCCCCAAGTCGCCGCTGAAGACATTGCCGATGAAGGTGAAATACTGCTCCGGCAGGGACTGGTCCAAGCCCCAGTATGCCTTCATTAGCTCCCGCTGCTCTGGACTAGCCTCGAAAGACAGCAGGGTATCCGTCGGGCTGCCGGTAATTCTGGCCAACCCAAACACCAGAATACTTACCGCCCAAAGGGCCACAACCGCCCAAGCAAACCGTATGATGATATATCTCTGCATAGGACGCAGTTTCGTACCACAGAGGGGGCTGTGTCAAGCTAGCTCAACGTCTCGGGTGCCTTGGCTCGGAAAGGCTATCGCGTTCGCACGGAAACTAGGGCTGACAAACTGTCGCTATTCTATTACTATGACGGCAATGAAATGCACTGGCAGGAGGCCGGTTATGGCTATTGATATGCGGAAACTTGAAGTGCAGACGCAACCCTTGGTGAAGATTACAGAGATGGACCACATTGTGCTGCGGAATAAGGACGTGGAGGCGTCGTTGCGGTTTTACGTCGAGGTGTTGGGGCTGAAGCCGGAGCGGGTGGAGCAGTGGCGCGCCGGGGAGGTCCGGTTCCCGTCGGCCCGGCTCAACGACGACACCATTATCGATTTCTTCGGCAGCGACCAGGAATCCATCGGCAAAGAAGGGGCCAAGAATCAGGACCACTTCTGCATGGTCATCGAGCAGACCGACATGGACGAGCTCAAGGCCAAGTTCGAGGGGTTAGGCGTGGAGATTCAGGCCGGCCCCGGCAAGCGCTGGGGTTCCCACGGCGACGGCATTTCCCTCTATGTCTATGATCCCGACGACAACGTGGTGGAATTGCGCCACTACTAACCCAAGGCAGAATCACCGGCACACGGAGGGGGAGCCGTCGGCGGCTCCCCCTTTCTTGTAACTCATCCTGCGGTGGGGCAAGCCTTCCGGGATGTTCATTACCGCGTGTATATCTTGTCGGGGGTGATGCTCACAAGGATGCGGGGCTCCCCCCGCCAGCGGGCGATGTAGTTGTCGACCTGATCGGCGGCCACGTAGCGTTGGACAACCTCTCGGACGGTCTCCCAGATTTCTTGGTCGTCGATGGCGGCCCGCCCTTGCACCACCACGTAGTCGGAGGCCATCGGCGGCTCGTAGAC
The DNA here is from genome assembly GCA_965197575.1 of Dehalococcoidia bacterium. Taxonomy (GTDB): domain Bacteria; phylum Chloroflexota; class Dehalococcoidia; order Lucifugimonadales; family UBA3495; genus VXOI01. Next base: position 617,421 of record OZ240214.1, on the reverse strand, counting down.
GCAGACCGACATCCGGTCGTCGCGTCTCAGGTTGAAGAACTTCAGCCGTTCTTTGGTGGTAACGAAGTGGAGCCGCTCCCCGTCGTAGTAGTACCAGTTGGGGCTCAGATGGGGCGACCCATCCCGGTTGATCGTGGCCATGACGGCCATCTTGATGCCCGACAAGAACTCGTCTACTTCTTGCTTGTCCAAATTTTCCCGCTCCAGATAATTGTATGCCAGTGGCGCCGTGCCCCTAGCCCTGAGTTTTGATCCATTCGGCGACGCGCTCGCCGATCATTATGGTGGTCAGGTTGGTGTTGGCGCGTATAACGTCGGGCATGACAGAGGCGTCGGCCACCCGCAGGTTCTCGATGCCGTGGACCCGCCCGTACTGGTCGACCACCGCGGTGGCATCCGAGGCCGGGCCCATCTTGCAGGTGCCGGACAGGTGCTGGCCGATGTCCACGTTCTCCATAATCCAGGCGTCCAGCGTGTCGTCGGAGACCATGTCCTTCTCTTGCGGCTCGATCACGGAATCCACGATGTCCCGGAACCCCTCGTGCTCCATGAATTGCAGGGACATTCGCACCGCCTCGCGCATTCGCACCCGGTCGGCGGGCTCGTTCAAGTACCGGCAATTGATGTTCGGTTGCGCCCCGGGCTCGGTTGAGTCCAGGGTCACTTGGCCGGCGCTAAGGGCAAGCTCCATGATACAGGTGAAGCGGATACCCTCCTCGGCGTAGGGATCGCCGCCCAACGGCGTGGAGAAGGACGACGGCAGTATCTGCATGTCGTTGCGCAGATCAGACCCGGTGGCGGTGTAGCGCAGCACCGTTTGGATGCGGGGCGCGTCGGCGTCCAGCGGGAATTCGGGCTTGGTCTTGACCCGCACTGCCACCAGAGGATGGTCGCGCAGGTTTTGGCCCACACCGGGCAGGTCCTTGACCACCGGAACGCCCATAGACTGCAAATGGGCCGCCGGGCCCACGCCGGAGAGCATCAGCACCTGTGGGGAAGCAATGGCTCCGGCGGACAGCACGATGGTCTCGCCCTCCACCGTAAAGCGCTCACCGCCGCTCTCGACCTCTACGCCGGTGGCTTTCTGGCCGTCGAACAGAATCCGGCGCACCAGCACGTTGCCCCGAACGGTCAGGTTCAGCCGGTGACGATTGGGATTTATATAGGAAAGCGCGGTGCTCATCCGGACGCCGTTGGGGTTGTTCATGGGGAGCGGGCCGACTCCGGTGGAGTCGGGGTGGTTGTGGTCGTATACCTCGGCGAAACCGGAGTCGGAGCAGGCGTTGTAAAACGCTTCCTGCAAGGGCAGCCAGTCTTCGCGCTTGTGCCTCCGCACCGGAACGGGGCCGTCGAACCCGTGGAAGTCGTCCCGGATGTCCGTGTCCGTTTCTTGTTTGCGAAAATAGGGGAGCACGTCGATGTAACGCCACTCGTCGTTGCCCCACTCGGCCCAACGGTCGTAGTCTTCGGGGACGCCCCGCAGGAACACCTGGCCGTTGATGGCGCTGGTGCCGCCCACGACCCGGCCCCTGGGGACGTTGACTTCGGTCGTGCGGGTAGCGCTGCCGGTACCGGTGAATGACCAGTTGTGGGGCGCGCCCATCTCCGAGGCGCGCGGCGCGTAGCCGTATTTCAGGTCGTCGGGGGTCTGCTCTAGGTCCGTGTAGTCCGGGCCGGCCTCCAGCAGTAGTACCGAGCGTTCGGGGTCTTCCGAGAGCCGGGTGGCCAGGGTGCCGCCGGCCGAGCCAGCGCCGATAACGATTACGTCGTACTTCATGCGTATGCTCCTCGTTTTTTTACCGCAGAGGACACAGAGACCGCAGAGGGGCCTATTTGTTTTTCGTTGCGGGCTGTGTGGTCTAGCTGACCGGTTGGGTCTCGGCTACCCGGCCCCGCAGCAGGTCGTATTGCTGGGCTGCCTGGGTGGTCACCGGTTCCAGGTCTTCCTCCAGCATGTATCCTTCATCGATCAACCGGCGGGCGGCTTCTTCTATTCGCCGCAGGTATTCATCTTTGGATCCATACCGTTCTTCTATAGAGAGGCGCGGATCGCCGGACGCCTCCCTTTCTTCCTTGGTAGCAGGGAACGGGATCGTTGCGCCGCGCACGGTGCCGCCGGATGCGCCGCCGGTGGAGAGAATCTGTCCGCCGCCGCCGATGTCTTCCTGCCGGGTGTTCCACCCCATGTGAGTTGCCAGCGGCGCCGTAATGAAAGGCAGTGGTATCCCGGAGGTCTCGTTGCCGTCCTGGTCCACCGCCGACACCAGACCGGGAAATTCCGCTCCAACCGCGGCCGGGATTACCGTGGGGGTCATCGGGTTGGGGCCAAAGTCCAGCCGGGAGAACCGCCGCAACGGCGCCGGAATCTTCACTCCCGGTATCCGCTCCAGGGTCTTCCCGGCCTCCGTCGGCGTGACCGCCGTGCCGTCGCCGATGCGGGGGTGGCGGCTGGGCGGCGGAACTTCACCGTTGGTCACCCAACGGTCCAGGTTGGTGAGTGCAGCGCGCAGGAGCGGGCGGTAGTCCAGCCCGTTGAACGAATGCTGCCCGTGGTAGTTGTCCACCGCATCTAGGTCGACCAGCGGGAAGCTGCCCAGACCGTGCTGGGTGCTGGCGAACACGTAGATGCGCACGTCGTCGGGCGGGGTTACGTCAGTCTTGGCGTCCAGTGTGGTGTGAGCCAACGAGCCGTGACCGGCCCAATATTCCGAGGGCGTGTAAGTGTACATGACCTTGGGCAACGGGCCCTGGGCCGCTAGGCGGGAGAGTATCCCGTCGGTCAGGCCGGTCTCGGGGTCGGTTTGCGCGGTGTCGGTGAAGGGGAAGATGCTGTTGGTGCTGCGAGCGGCCTGGCTGGACGGCTGAGCGAAGCGCTGGTTGAACTCGCCCCGCTTGCCGCCGGCCACGTGGGGGATGAAGCCGTCGAAGACGCTGCGGCCCGCCTCGTCGTAGTTGATCCCTTGATAGAGGAACTGGCGCAGGAAGCGGCCACTCTGGGAAACACCGAAGGCATAGACCTTTTCCACGCCTTGCGCCGGGTTGCCATCTTCGGCGCCGCCGTAGCGCAGGAACGAGGCGAAGTCGCGGGTTGCAGCCAAGCCGAGTCCGGCTGCCGGCGCGCCGGTGGTGGTATAGACCACTTGATAGACGCTGCCGGGTTGGAACCCGTCGGGATAGCAGACGTGGTTGGCGTCGGGAATTCGCCGGCCGTCTTCCAGCCTGGCGAACCACCACTCTTGCCGGGGGATAACGCGCTCCGGGGCGCCCTCGTGCTCTTGGACCGTCAGGAGCGAATTCCAGTCCTCCAGGTTGTCGGCCGGGTAGGCCCGGTGGCCGCGGTCGGACAGATATTGCACTTCGGTTGGGACGTTGGGCTGGAAAGTGACCACGATCTTTCCCGACACCGGAGCGTCGGGGACGTGGATGCGCATCAGGCCGGGCGTGTCGGGAACGTCGTGCTGCCAGCCGCACCAAGCCACGGTGTACCCCTCCCGCATCAGGAACCCGTTGCCAGGGTCCATCGGGCCGTCGGGCGGGACCTCCTCCGGCGCGCTGTTGATGTTTCTCAGGGCCAGCGGCTTGCCGCGGTTCAGGATGTCGAACAGCGCCCGGCCGTTACCCTGTTCCGGGTTTACCGGACGGAGCACCCGAAAGTCCGCCGAGAAGGCCACCGCGCCGTCGGAGTTGCGGGTGGCCAGCTCGACGTCGGTTATGGTCTCGTTGACCGGATGAACAGGGTTCACGGCAAAATGTACCGTCCCGTCCAACTGCTCGTAGGCCCCCGTGTCGCCGAAGGACTTTCCTCCGGCAAAGGGCTGCCGGGAAGTAATCTCAATCTTCGTTACCGGCATATACTTTCCCCTTTTTTCATCGCAGAGAGCGCGGAGAACGCAGAGTTTTTTTGTGTATTTCTCTGCGTCCTCTGCGTTCTCTGCGGTTAAACTTAACCCCGGAGCGGGCGGAAGAACTCGCGGATCTCGTGGGCCAGAAGTCCCGGCTCCTCCAAAGCCGCGAAGTGGCCTCCCCTGGGCATCTCCTGCCAGCGGCGGACGTCGTAGGAACGTTCGGCCCATTCCCTGGGCGGCTTGGCAATTTCCTGGGGGAACATGGCCATGCCCGCCGGGGCCGGCACCTTCTCACCCTCTTCCATCGACCATAGGTGGCTCTGGTTCTCCTTGTACATGCGCACCGACGAGCCGATGGTGTTGGTCACCCAGTAGATGGTGACGATGGTGAGCAGTTCGTCTTTGGTGTAGCGGCTCTCCACGTCGCCGTTACAGTCGCTCCAGGTGCGGTACTTCTCGACGATCCAGGCGGCGAGGCCAGCGGGGGAGTCGTTCAGCCCGTAGGACAGGGTCTGCGGCTTGGTGCCCTGGATGTGGTTGTAGCCGCCCTCGTCCTGCTGCCACCGCTCCCGCTGAGCGGAGTGGGCTTGCTCCTCCTCGGTCAATGGGCGGGAGCCTGCCCCCAGGTAGGGCGTGGGCCGGGTGACGGAGGTCAGGTGGACGCCGTAGAGCTTGTCGTGGTGGGCGTAGCCCAACCTTGAGGTGACACCGGCCCCGATGTCCCCGCCCACGGCGCAGAACCTGGGATAGCCCAGGTTCTCGGTCATCATCTTCGCCCAGAGGTCGGCCACCTTGCCGATCTCCATCCCCCGGTCCTTCGACGCCTCAGAGAAACCGAAGCCGGGCAGGGAAGGGGCCACCACGTCGAAGGCGTCAGCCGGGTCGCCGCCGTGGCTGCCGGGATCGGCCAGCAGGGGGATGATCTTGGTCATCTCGAAGAAGCAACTGGGCCAGCCGTGGGTGATGACCAGCGGGATGGGAGAGGGGCCCTGGCCGCGTTCGTGGATGAAGTGAATGCTCAACCCGTCCACGTCGGTCTTCATGTGGTTGAAGGCGTTGAGCTTCTTCTCCTGCGCCCGCCAGTCGAAACCGGTGCGCCAGTACTCCACCAGCTCTTTGATGTAGTCGAGGTTGCTGCCGTAATCCCAGGCGGAACCCGGAATTTCGTCGGGCCAGCGGGTATCTGCCAGACGTGCCCGGAGGTCGTTCAGGACCGCGTCGGATACGGCTATCTCAAAGGGTAACATGCCTTTTCTCCTTACTCGTCTGAATCAGGATTTACCAGATTCCGGGATTTCCAAGATTGCCGAATCCTGGAAATCCTTCAATCCTGCGAATCCTGATTCAGACAGTTAGACGTTGATGCTGTAGACCCTGGCGGCGGTGTCGTGGAAGAGGTCAGCCCGTTCCGAGGCCGAGTAGCCCGACGACATCCGCTTGAAGGCGTTGTACATGACGTTGTAGGAGAAGGAGACCTTGTCCACCGGGAAGTTGCTCTCGAACATACAGCGGTCAGGGCCATACTTCTCGATGATGTAGTTCATCCAAGGGCCGACGGACTCGGCGACTTCTTCGGAACTCACGGGCTTCTCGCGGGTGTGCCAGTCGAAGCCGATGCGGGGCATACCGATGCCGCCCAGCTTCATCACGATGTTGGGGCAGTCGGCGGTCTCGTCGATGCCCTTGCGCCACTCGGCCATGACCTCGTCGTCGCGGTTGGCGTAGGGGCCAATTCGGCACATGCCGCCGATGTGGTTGAGCACGATGGTAAGGTCGGGCGCGCTGCGGGCGAAGGCAGCCAGGTCGGCCATCTGCGGGAAGTAAAGCGAATTCTCCAGCACCAGACCCATGTCAGACAAGACCTTCGCGCCAGCCCGGTAGTCGTCGCGGCCCAGGCAGCCCTCGACCTCCCGGTCCTCCAAATCCGGGTGTGGGGACCAGCCCACGGAGTGGCGAATGCCGCTGAAGCGGTTGGGGCTGGCGGCTTGCAGCGCCTCCAGCACCGGCTTCACCGCGTCGCCGAGTTTGAGATCGGCCCGGCCGATGATGGCGGCAGCGGCGCGGCCGGGGCCCAGCCTTCCGGTGGCGCTGTCGTCGGCGATGGCTTGGACGAACTCCACCTCGCCCACCGACCGCATCTCCTCGGGGCCTTCGGTGCGGTATTGAGAGCGGGCTTCCACAAAGACGGTGGAGCGCACGTTGTGGCCGCTGTTAATGTCGCCGGCCAGGTCGTCCAGCAAATATTGCTGGTAGTCCACGGGTTCGGGCCGTTGCACCCAAAAGTGGTGATGGGGGTCGCAAATCGGAATATCCGGCTCCAGGGTCGTTTCCGGGGTCAAAGCCAGCCATTCATTTCCCGTTGGTGGCATGGTCGAGCCTCCATTTTGATGATTTGCGTTATGTTTGCCAGTGTGTCAGCGGCCCAATAATAGCACAAGCAAAAGGTGTAAAATTAAGCCCGTGGAGAAACTCGATTTCAGGCTCAGCATACTCGACCAAAGCCCGGTGCACGAGTCCGACACCGCCGCCGAGGCTTTCGCTCACACCGTCGAATTGGCGCAAAGGGCGGAGGAGTGGGGCTACCACCGGTTTTGGGTCGCCGAACACCACGGTTCCAACCGGGTGATGGGGTCTTCGCCCGAGGTGTTGATCTCCCATCTGGCGGCCAAAACGTCGCGCATCCGCGTCGGCTCCGGCGGGGTGATGTTGCAGCACTACAGCCCTTACAAGGTGGCGGAGAACTTCAACGTGCTGGCCTCGCTGGCCCCCGGACGGATCGATCTCGGCATCGGCCGCGGCCCCGGCGGCCTGCCCCGGTCCACCAAAGCCCTGCGCCGGGACGCCGAACAGGGCGTCATGCCCTTGCCGGAGAAAATCGACGAGTTAAAGCGCTTCCTGCACGACCGGCTTGACGAAGACCACCCTCTGTACGGACTCCGGGCCAGCCCGTTGCCGCCGCAGCCGCCGGAGCTTTTCATCCTGGGCACGACTCCATCCAGCGGCCGGTTGGCCGCCGGGCTTGGCCTGCCCTACGCCTTCGCCCTGTTCCTCAACAATGACGAGGATGCCATGACCGAGGCAGTGCAGGACTACCGGCGTGATTTCGACACGACCGTTGGCGCGCGCCCGGAGACGATGCTCGCCCTGCCGGTAATCGTGGCCGACACCGGCGAGGAAGCCGCCGCGTATGCGTCGAAGATAAAGGTGGTGCGCATCACGCTGGAAAGCGGCCGTACCTTCACGGTGGGCAGCGTCGAGGCCGGTGAGGAGTTCGGCCAGCAGTCGGGCGAGGGCTTCCAGATAAACGTTTACGATGCAAGCGTCGTCCACGGCAGCAGGGAGATGGTGCGTCGGAAACTGGAGAACATCAAGACCCGTTACAACGCCCAAGAGATAATCGCGGTCACGGCCATCGACAGCTTCGCCAAGCGGCTGCGCTCTTTCGAGCTGCTGGGCCAATTGATTTCTAAGGACTGAGCTATGGGCAATCGACGCATGATGCGCCTGGGCATCTTCTTGGCCGGTACGGGAAGCAACATGGCCTCCTGGCGGCATCCGAACGCGGTGCCCGACGCGGCCATCAATCTCGATTACTACCGGGGCCTCACCCGCAGGGCGGAGCAAGCCAAGCTGGACTTCGCCTTCTTCGGCGACGGCCTCTACATCAGCGAAAAGTCGCATCCGAACTTTCTCAACCGGTTCGAGCCGCTGACCCTGCTGGCCGCGCTCGCCATGGAGACCACTCACATCGGGCTGGCCGCTACCCTGTCGACGACCTACAGCGACCCGTTCACCGTGGCCCGCCAATTCTCTTCCATTGACCACTTGAGCAATGGCCGGGCCGGCTGGAACGTCGTCACGTCACCGCTGGAGGGATCGGCCCTCAACTATGGAAAGCCGGAGCACCCGGCCCACGACCTCCGCTATCGCATGGCCCACGAGTTCGTGGAGATAACGAAGGGGTTGTGGGACTCTTGGGAGGACGACGCCTTCGTCCGCGACAGGGAGACCGGCGAATTTATCGACCCCGCCAAGATGCACCGCCTCGACCATCAAGGCGAGTTCTATTCGGTCCAAGGCCCGCTGAACATTTCCCGCTCCCGTCAGGGCCGGCCGGTGCTGATACAGGCGGGCTCATCCAACGCCGGCCGTACCTTCGCCGCCACGGTAGCCGACGCCATCTTCACCGGCCAAGCAACCCAGGCCGACGCCGAGGAATTCAGCCGCGACGTGCGGCGCAGGGCCGCAGAAGCCGGGCGGGACCCGGCGGAAATCCTGGTGCTGCCGGGCTGCTCGCCGATTGTCGGCCGCACCAAGGAAGAGGCGGACCGCAAGTACCTGGAAATCGCTAACTTGGTCGAAATCGGCGACGCCCTCAATTACCTGGGCCGGTACTTCAACGATATGGACTTCTCCCCATACGATCTCGATGAAGCGTTCCCTGACTTGGGCGACTTCGGCCGCAACGGCTGGGAGAGCACAACCGACCGGATCAAGCAGGCGGCCCGCGAGAAGGAACTCACCCTGCGGCAGGTGGCGTTGCAGGCCACGACGCCGCGACACCCGTTCATCGGCACGCGGGAGCAGGTCGCCGATACGATGCAGGAGTGGTTTGAGTCGGGGGCCTGCGACGGCTTCATGCTGAGCGGGGCGGTGCTGCCCGACGGCTTCACCGACTTCGTGGACTACGTACTGCCGATCCTGAAGGAGCGCGGCGTCTTCCGCACCGAGTACGAGGCCGACACCCTCCGGGGCAACCTGGGCCTGCCCAAGCCGGAGAACCGCTACACCGCGGCCCGCCAACAACAGACCGCGGCGCTGACGTAGCATTGCCCACGCTGCTGGCCATTCACGGAACGGTGACCCGGCCCGGCCGCTTGTACCAAGCGTTGGAGCTTGCCGTCGACCACGCCAACGCCCAACTTGCCGGTAAGCTCGGGACAGTCAGCGCCAGTCTGCTTCACTTGGGCGACAACCGGATTTCCTTCGCCGACGGGCGCCCGCTGGCGGACTATCCCGACGACACCGAGGCGGTGGTCCGGCGGGTGATGGAAGCCGACATGTGCCTCATCGCCACCCAGGTATTCCGCGCCTCCTTTACCGGGGCCCTCAAAAACCTGCTCGACCACGTTCCTGTCGAGGGGCTGATGGGCAAGGCCTGCGGTCTGGTCGCCATGGGGGCGACCGACCACCATTACCTGACGGTGGACACCCAACTGCGGCCGGTGCTGGCCTGGTTCGGGGCCCACGTCATGCCCGGCATGGTCTATCTCCAATCGAGCCACTTCCAGGACGGCAAGCTGACCGACGAGCGGTCGTTGTCCGACCTGCGGTCCTTGGTAAGTTCCGTCATCGCCCTCCACGAGACCGCCGCGGAGGGCGGACTGGGCGGGCCGCCTCCCCTGGCCTCCCGGTAGGGGCGCCCCGCCGTCCTCGCCTGCTGCCTTCAAAGGAACGCGGTAAGCGTCAAGCGCGCTCGACAGTGATGGGTTCCAGACCGGTGTAGAAGCGGTGGCGGTTCAGGACTTCTTCCAAGCGGCTGGCGAACACCTCTATTTTGCGGGGCGAGATGGAAGTGTAGCCGAAAGAGTAGTCGGGGGCGGGGCCGCGGGTTATCACCGCAAGGTGCTTCGCGAATCCCAGGCTGGAACCCAGCAACTCGGTTACCTCTTCATACCGGACCACCTTTCGCCGGAAATACCACCATTCAATCACCAGGCGGTCCGGATAGATCGAATACTGGCGGGGGTAGACCAGGAAGCAGAAGCCGAGGGCGACCATTCCCGAGACCCAGTTCATCGTCGCCAGCCACCCTTCGAAGAAGAACACTCCGCAGACAAAGGCTATTCCGCCCACGATCAGCAGGCGCCGGAAAGCCTCGTGATTCTCCGAATAAAGCGGTTTTTCACCCTGTCGCCACATGGGTATATCATACATCCGCGAGGCAGCCACCGGACAAAGACCAAGCGGCCCTCCCCTTTGTCGCCACCGGACGCTTCCCGCCGGTTGCCGTCGGTCTGCCCTGCAACGAATCGCTACCTGCTCCTCAGAGTCCGGTTTTTCTATTCGTTGCATCGACCGACAATACGGCTCTTTCAGGCAATACAAGTCCGCATTACGCGCATTATGTTTTGTGAATCCGGGGCGAATCGCACGTAATCCTTGCATTGTACGCCCGGATTTGATATATTCCGCCGGGCTATCGGCAGTGCCCGACCGGGCACAAATTTCAACTATTTCGACTATAGGAGAGTCCGCCCATGACAAAACTTGTGCTTATGGGAGTGTTGGCCGTCCTCATGGCCATCGTACTGGCCTGCGGAGGCGAAGACCCCACCGCCACCACACCACCCACCCAGCCTCCGGCAGCGACCCAACCGCCGACGGCGCAGCCCACCGAACCCGCGATGGAGGCAACGGCGCCACCGGCCGCAGCCCCAAGCGACCCACTGCAAGAGATCGCGGCCAAACTGGCCGGCGGGCCCGGCGCTATCTACGTGGGCGACCTGAGCCAGTTGGTCGGCCCATCTCCCGGAGGCGTGGAAGAAGCGCTGGGTGACGGCACCGGCAACGTGCCCATCGAGTTCCTGGAACGGAACAAGTTCATTTTCGAGACCGATTACTACCGCTCGCTGCTTGACAAGGCGAAACTGACCGATCCGACACCTCTGACCTCCAGCGGGGAGAATCTCAAGATTCAATACGCTTGCATCAACCGGGCTCTGTTGCCCTGCAAGCTCCAGGTAATCTACTTTACCGAGAACGTCAGGGAACGCACCAACGGGCAGGTGGACTTCGAGGTCTCCAGCTATCCCGAACTGGGCTTGGCCGGTTCCGACATGCTGGAACTGGTTGACTCTGGAACCATCGAGTTCGCCCAGATTCAGCCGGCCTACGTCGGCGGCACCTGGCCCATGATTGACATCATATACATCTGGGGCCTCTGGAAGGACCGCACGTCGGAGCACGAGGCCAACACCGCCCTGCTTCCGGCCCTGGACGCGGGCATCGCCGACAACACCGGCGGCGGCAAGCTGATTTACCACATCTGGTACGGCGGCAATGACCAGTACTTCTTCTCCAGCCGCGGGGCCGGGATAGAGGACTTCAAGGGCCTCAAGACTCGCAGCCACGGGACCACCATGACCGACTTCATCAACGGTCTGGGCGGAGAGGGCCAGTTCATGGCCTTCGCCGAAGTCTACACCGCCCTGGAGCGCGGCATTCTCGACGCCGGCGTCACCGGCGCCCATGCCGGCCACGGCCAGCGCTGGTACGAGGTTACCAACAACCTCATCGGACCGGCCATTTCGTTGCCGATGGGTTTCGAGACTATGAACAAGGACACCTGGTCCAAGATCCCTGCCGACCTCCAAGCGATTATCATCGAAGAAGGCGCGAAGATGGAGCTGGAAAACCTCCGCCTGGCCGCCGTCTGGAATGAGACCGGCGTCAAGGTAAACGTTGACAAAGGCATGACCTTCATCGAATGGCCGGACGACATGAAGGAACACATTCACCAGAACGTGGCCCTCGGCCGTGTGCTGCCCAACTGGATCAAGCGCATTGGTCCGGACGAAGTAGCCATCTGGAACGATGTGGTGGCCCCCTGGGCCAAGGTCCGCATCAACCCCGACAACTCCATAGAAGAGGTACCCTAACCGGAACAGACCCGGCGACGAACAAAGCCCCGGCGATTTGCCGGGGCTTTTTCATTTGGATGATGTAGAGCGGTGTTGGAGTGAAGGCTTTATAGGGACGACCGCCACTCGTCGCCAGGCATGATGCGCCGCATGAACTCGTCGAATTTGGGGACAGTGAAAGCGGTGTCCCCATGACTCGGGCTCCACACCATGCCCTTGTTGATCAACTGGTTGCGAGTTGGAGCCAGGGAGGTTACGCGACGGCCCAACTCGTCGGCAATGTCGCCCGAACGGTGAGACCCCGGTCCAAGCTCGGCCATCGCCCGCGCGTACCTCTTCTCCGAAGGCGTGAGCCGGTCGAACCTGACCAGGAAAAAGCTCTCGTCGAGGGTAGCTACGGCCAGCCTGGAAGCGGCATCGAGATCGGAAGCCGTAATGGGAGAAGATTCGGCGACATCCCACAAATGCTTTCCCCACTCTTGCAGAAAGTAGGGATACCCTTGGGTTTGAGAAACTACGGCAGCCAGGGCAGCGTCCTCTATCTCCACACCCTCGTCTTGGGCGGGCTTGGCAATCGCCAGCCTAGCGTCCTCCGGTGAGAGCGCTCCGATTTCCGGGAAGTCGAACAGCCTTTCCGCGTAGGACTTCGCCTTTCCCAACCGGCCTCGCACCTGGGGCGAGCCTGCCCCGATCATGATCACCGGAAGCCCCCGCTGCGATGTCCGGTGGAGTGCGGTTATCAACGCCGCGAGCTCGTCCTCTTTCACATATTGAAGTTCGTCAATGAAGAGCGCCACGCAGCTTCCGTCCGCTTCGGCAGCCGCGCCAACGACTTCAAACAGTGCTTGCAAGTCGATCTCCAGGTCCCCATTGTCCGCCAGTCCGGGCTCGGGGTCGAAGTCCACTCCAACCTCGATGTCCCCGTATTTGACCTTCAAGGCCCTGGCAAACCCCGTAAGCGCTCTAAGGGCCCGTTGGGCCAGATGTCTTGCCTTCTCCTTATTAGATAGTCTCAGCAACGCCAAGCGCAGTTGAGGGGCTAAAATGGAGGGAAGCGAGCGGTTTTACGGGGCTTCTATTTGCAGGGCGTATATGCCCTCGGCCTCCGCGCATTCCCGGATTCGGTCCAACAGCACGGTTTTTCCGACGCCCCGCAACCCGATCATCATCATGCTCTTGTTGGGACGCCCAATCCTGGTCCGCTCCAATGCGATCCGCGCACTCTCGCGGACCTCATCGCGGCCGGCCAACTCCGGGGGTTGCGTGCCTGCGCCAGGGGCATATGGGTTGCGAATCGGGTCCATGCGACAAGTTTATAGTGAAATTAGCCATCTTACAAGACGAGGCTAAACTATAGCAAGACTGCTAATTTCGCTATAAACGGGTATCCCGGCTTCCAACCGGCGCCGTCAGGCCGGGGCGGTGCCGGGGGCTGTGTCCGCTATTACGCCCTCCTCCGGTTCCTCGGCCTTGGCGGGGGTCGCGCTGCCGGGGGTGCGGTCTCTGATGGACAGCACCAGCAGGGTCGAGACCAGCAGCAACACGACGTTCGACCAGACCGCCAGATCGTAGGTGCCCCGGATGTCGTAGAAAAGCCCGCCCAAGTACGCGCCCAAGCCGGAGCCGATGGGCATCACCGCGAACATCGTCCCGTAAATCTGGCCCAAATTGCTGGTGCCAAAGCCGTCGGAGGCGTAGGCCGCCGTGATTCCGACCACCGCGTTCCAGGAGAACCCCACCAGCAGGATCCCAACGAACAACGCCGGCAACCCCAAGGACGGCACCCCCAGGAACGGTATGCCCATGGACAGCAACACCACAAAGAACCCCATCGCCCTCAGATGGTAGGACAAACTGAGCATCCGCCGCCGCCCATGCTGATCGGAAAGATGCCCCAGGATCAGCGCGCCGAATACCGCCGTTGCGCCGATAACGCTGAAGGCGCTGGCGGCGACCATGGGATGGAAACCCAAGTCCTGGGCGTAGCTTACGAAGTGAGCATTCACGAAGCTCATCGAGTACCCTCAAACGAAGTACCCGAAGGTCAGCTTCAGGAAAAACGAACTGCGCCAAGCCTCGCTGAGGGTCAAGTCGCGTCCTTCGCGGCCACCCCCCCGGGGCGCGGGGCGTTCCCCCATGGGTTCGAGGCCCATGTCTTCCGGGCGGTTCCGTATCAGTAATGCGCCGACGGGGAAGATGACCAGGACCAGCAGGATGCCCAGGAACAGGTAAGCCTGCTGCCAGGCGACCCACACCAGAATAGCGGAGGTGGCCGGTACCAGTATCATGGCCCCAAAGGACCCCGCGCCGCCAATCAGGCCGAGGGTGAGCCCCCGCCTGGAATAGAACCACTGACTAACGATCTTGGTCAAGATCGGGCCGGTGCCCATGGTGATGCCGATGCTCATCACCGCGAATATGACGTAGAGCTGCCAGAGGCTGGTGACCTCCCGCACCAGTGTCAGCATCACCCCCATGAGAACAACGCCGCCGAGGGCCGCCCACTTGGCGCTGTAGCGGTCGGCGACATAGCCCGCCAGCGGCCGGAGCAGTCCGGAGATCATAAAGGTGGCGCCGAAGGCCAGCGACAGGGTGCCCCGGCTCCAACCGAATTCCTCGGTCATCGGCGTCAGGAAGACGCCGAAGGAAAACTGGCCCCCGGCCACGCCGAACACGACGAAGGCGCTGCCGAACACCACATACCATCCGTAGAAGACGTTCCTAGTTGGCGATACCATCTTCACCTCGCCCGCCGGCCCGGCGGTGCTTGGGTTTCGCGCAGGGGAATCTTATCCCCGCGCCAATGCCCCTGTCACCCTCTGCGGGGCCGGTGTAGAATTGCTCCATCGTTTGAGGAGCGGAGAAGTCGTGTTCGAGGACGTGCGGAGCCGGTTGCGGGAGCGGTTGCAGGCAAGCAACATCGACGCTTATCTGGCCTACACACCGGCCAATATCTACTACACCACCGGGTTCTTCAGCCCGCTGGTCAACCTTTCCTGGCGTCTGATGGGCACCGACATGGCGCTGATCCCCGCCGACCCGACGCTGTCCCCGGCGCTGATAACCAGCGATTTCGTGGCCGGGCCAGCCAAGGCCGCGACCGGCCTGACGACATTCGCACCTACCGAATGTGGGTCGAGAACAGGGACATCGACGTCATCGCCGGGCCGCCCCGGGCCGAGGCCCAAATCTCCCGCCCGGCCCAGTTCGACAAGGCGGAAATCCACCGGCGCTTGCGCGAGGCCCTCAGTGAACGCGGCCTCTCCAGCGCCACCATCGGGACCGACCTCCAGTACATGTACCACGACTCGCTGGAATGGCTGCAACGCACCAACCCCGAATGCCGGTTCGCCGACATGACCGGCGCGCTCTACGAAATGCGGGCCATCAAGTACCCCCAGGAAATCGAGCTGCACCGCAACGCGGCCCGGCTGTTCGAGGCGGGAATCAACCGGGCGGTCGCCGACGCGCGAGAGGGTCATTCGGCGCGGGACATTCACTACCTCTACCAAGCCGGCGCCCTCGACGCCGCCAGGGCCGACCCGAATCTGGGCGAGCTCCAGGGCGCGTTCGGGTTCACCAGCGTCGGCGCCGGGGCCCGCGCCAGCTTCGGCGGCACCAGCGGGCTAGCCAACGGCGACCTCGTGAAATTCGACTGCGGCGTGACGGTGAGCGGCTATTACAGCGATTGCGGGCGCACCTTCGCATTCGGCAAGGCGTCGGACGAGCAACGGCGCGTCTACGAGGCGTTGCAGTCGGCCCACGCCGTCGCCCGCGACATGATGCGTCCGGGTGTGGTCATCTCCGAAGTGTTCCGCGCCGCCGCGGCCGAGGTAGCCGCCCGAGGCTTCCCCAACTATAGCCGCGGCCATTTCGGTCATTCCATCGGCCTTGACACATTCGTGGAGGAACCGCCGTTCATCAGCGCCGACGAGCACACGGAGTTGCAGCCGGGCATGGTGCTGTGCCTCGAAACCCCGTACTATTCCGACAGCCTGGGCTCCTACCAGATCGAGGACATGGTCCTGATCACCGAAAACGGCCGCGAGTTCTTCAACACCCTTCCCTACGACCTGGTCGAGCTTTAAGACCAATTCAACCAACCGGGAGGAGCGCCCGATGAAGGCATCTTACCTGGGCGCGATGGGCTACGCCCACCGTCGCGATTTTCCCGCAACCTGGCCCACGCCGTCGGCCTATAACGATCCTGCGGTCTCCGTCCAGAGCTACCAGGACGGCATCGAGGAGTGCGAGTACGCCGAGGAAATGGGCTTCGAGTGGGTCAGCTTCTCGGAGCACCACTACTCCGGGCGCATCGCCACCGGCACGCCGTCGGTGATGGCGGCGGCGGTCGCCGAGCGATGCAAGAACGTCCGCATCGCCATGCTGGGCCACCTGCTTCCCTTGAACAACCCCGTTCGCGTCGCCGAAGAGTCGGCGCTGCTCGACAACCTGACCAACGGACGGCTGGTGATGGGGTTCCTGCGCGGCACGCCCAACGAGGACCAGGTCTACAACGTCAATCCGGCAGAGGGCCGGGGCCGGATGCTGGAAGGCATGGACTTGATCCTGAAGGCCCTGACCGAGCCGCAGCCCTTCGCTTGGGAGGGCCGCTACTACCAGTACCGCACCGTGTCGGTCTGGCCGCGCCCGGTACAGCAGCCGTTCCCCGCGGCCATCGTGGCCACCCGCAGCGACGACGCGGTCCACTACGCCGCCATGCACCGGCTGGGGCTGGGAGTATCGTTCCTGCCGGTGGACGACGTCGCCCGGATCACCGAGAAATACTTCCGGTGGTGCGACGAGGCGGGATGGCAGCCGGAGCGCGATCAGGTCGTGTTCCGGGGCAGCATCTACTTGGGGGAGACCGATCAGCAGGCGCGGGAGTGGTTCGAGAGGCAGCAGAACGAGGGCCGCGCGCCGGGCATGGGCCTGCGCTCGACCGTAGCCCAAGTAATCGAAGCCTCCCGCACCGGGCGGGCGGTGGACTACCGGAATGTGTTTGCCGGGAGCGCCGAGGGCGACATCGTCGGGGGCGCGCCGGGCCTGACCTTCGTCGGCGGCCCCGACTCCATAGTCAAGCAGATACAGGCATACCACGACGTTTGCGGCGCGGGCGTAATCGACCTCTTCTTCCAGCAGCCCAGCCTCGACCACAAGAACATCATGGGCGAGATCGAGTTGTTCGGAAAGGAAGTCTTGCCCCGCCTCAAGGAGCTATAGACCACGATGCAGTACACCGATACCGGGAGCGGCCCCGCGGTCGTGCTACTCGACGGCCTGCCCTGGAGGCTGCCCACGCTGCGCGAGTCGCTGGCCCGCCAGTACCGCGTGCTGGACGTGCCGATACCCGGTTTCGGCGAGCCGACTTCCAGCGGCCAGTACAGCTCCAACCGGTACGCCTCGATTCAGGAATTGGCCGGGGCGCTGGATGAACCGCTGGACTCGCTGGGCGTCGGGCGGCACTCGTTGATCGGCGTCTCCTTCGGGGCAAACGTCGCGTTCTGGCGGGCCCTGTCCGCGCCGGAAAGGGTGGAGGCCCTCATCCTGGTATCGCCCACCTGCCTGTTGCCCACCGGCGTCGCCGAGGATGCGACGGAGGAAGACCTGGCTAGCCTGATGCTCGCCCACCCGGAACAGGCGCAGCTCCCCAAGCTGGATCCGGCGGCGCTTTCCGGCGAGCGCGCGCTGGTAAAGCGGCTCGGCGGAGACAGCGGTGCGCTGGGCTCGCTGGCCGATCTGCGCTGCGCGACCCTCGTGGTGTTCGGGCAGGAGGACCGGCTGGTTTCCCCGGAGGCGGGCCGGCTCTACCGGGAGCGCGCGCCCAACTGCAACGTCTGCTTCGTCTACGACGCGGGCCACGCGATTCCGTTGGAGCGGCCGGAGTCCTCGGCCAAGCTGACGGCGGACTTCTTGGAGCGGCGCGAGACGTTCGTCGTGGAGAACCGGGGCAGCGTCATCAATCCGTGAGCGCCACGATTGGCCCGGCGTCCTATTTGTACTCGCAACGGCCTGTGTGTTACTTTCAGACACAGTATGTCGCCAACCATAAGTTAAGTAAGGAGAGATAGTAATGGCATCTAAGAGGTCCGGTGAGAAATACTTTGGTCACGAGTTGCACGTTCCCCTATCCGCCGACGGGCAGGTGACCGCCTACGTGTGGCCGATACGGGCGCTGAACGTCCGCGGGAGCTGGTGCGGCGGGCCGACGATCGGCGTCGAGGTCGGGAACGAAGAGGTGCTGCGGTTCGATTGCCACGACCGGCCCGGCCACTGGCACGGCGGCGGTTATGACCGCTCCGGCTCGCCCGGCAACTCCCACCGCGACTTCCCCGAGGGAATCGTCGCCGTGGCCGACCAGGTGGAGTGGTCGCTGCAAACCCTGACCGAGCGCACCAGCGAACTGCTGGCCGAGGCCGAACACGCCGACGCCGCCGGGTCACTGGAGCAGGACATGGTCCAGGCCGCCGTAGCCAACATCCGCGGCCACCTGGAGCAACAGGGCGACCTGCGGGGCAAGGCCATCGCCGACGGGACCATCGACAGCTAGCATAGCGTTGGGTAGTTTGGGGCATAATCAAGTGGGTACATTCTTCGTTGAAATAGAGATTGGCGACCCGGCGGGCGAACGCTGGACGAAGGTTGAAGCTCTGGTGGATACCGGGGCCTCGGCGTGTTCCGTTCCCAGCTCTGTCTTGCGGGAGTTGGGCGTATCCCCCAAGCGGCAAAAGAGATACCGGTTTGCTCAAGGCGAGTCCCGCAGAATGGGCGTAGGCCAGACCTACATCAGGATTATGGATGAAGAGTTCATCACGGATTTCATATTCAACGAAGAGGGCACAATCCCTTTGCTGGGGGCGTTGGCTTTGGAGAGCGCTCAGTTGGCAGTTGACCCGCACGGGAATCGGCTGATTCCAGACGAGGGTATTTTGCTATAGCAGAGTAGTCTGGCTGAGCATTAACGTAACTGCCACGTCTAACTCCCGGCACGGCGGCGCTGCTCTTCCTGCAGGAGCGGGAAATCATAGGAACGTTTTATATCGAGATCAGCGTGGGCGACGAGCGGGGAGAGCGTTGGCGGGTGATGGACGCGCTGGTTGACACTGGCGCGTCCATCATGTCGGCCCCGTCAAGCGCTCTGCGGGATCTTGGGGTGCGACCCGTGGAGGGAGAAGTCCGGGAAATGCCCATCGGGCAAACCTGGATTCGATTTGCCGGGAAAGAACTGATAACTCAAATGCTCTTCAACGAAGAAGGGACTTCCACATTACTGGGGGCGCTGGCCTTGGAAGGGACGTTCCTCGGCGTAGACCCGGTTGAGCAGAAGCGGGTCCCGGTGACGGGGCACGTCTAGTCCTCGTCCCTTGGGCAGCGCACGCTGCTCGACCGGAACGCCCTCGGCCCGTTCTTGGTGCCGTGGCTAGATGCCCAGAGCCGCCGCCCCCGCTCTGGCAATCGCCTCGTCATCGAAGCCGCTCGGGAGTCCGCCGACTCCGATGGCTCCCACCACGACCCCCTCATGGAGAATCGTGACTCCGCCCGGGATCGAGATCAACTGGGCGTCCCCGTAGGACTCAATCGTCCGGCCCGAGGAAGCGAGTTGGTCGGCGAATGCCGCCGTATCCATGGACCGCACAGCCGCGGTGTACGCCTTGCGTATAGCGTAGGTGGGCCGCAAACACCGGTCCATTCTGGCGTAGGCCAGCAGGTTTCCGGCGTCGTCGACCACCGCCATGTCAACCTTTCGCCGGTCGGGGTCCCTGTTGAAATCGGCGATCATCGCCGTTATGGCGGCTTGGGCCTGTTCCAGGCTTATCATTGCTTTGTTGTACATATTTAAACCTGCCCTGCGACGCTTGGCAGCGTCTATTCAAGATTGATACCGCGATGATGAGCGGGCAACGGCAACTGCCCCGCCCGGAACTACTCTGCGGAGCCCCTGGATCTCTGCTCCTCTTGCAACTCCTCCACCTGCTCGCGGGTGCGGCCATAGATTTGCGGGACGTCCCAGCCTTGCAGCCCTCCGTAGGTGTCGATTTGCGAGCGATGATGCACCTCGTGCTCGAAGAGCATCATCATAATGCGCCACCCGCTCAGCATCCCGTCGGTGTCGATCATCTTCACCCGCCGTTGCAGCCATTCCGGCGGCGTGTCGTCCAACCGGCGGTGAAACTCGGCAGCCGAGGCTTCCAGCGCAGGGACCCAGTTGTCCCGCTTCTCGGTGGTGGGCACCTCCCAGTCATAGAGCCAGCCCTCGTTCCGGTAGGCCCGGGAGAAATAAAGCCTCGACTCGGCTATGTGATGCACGATTTCGTTGATGCTCCACGCCTTCTCGCCTTCGCCGACGGGCGGCCGCCAGTTCTCCGCCTCGGGCGGCAGGGCCAGAATGTCCCGGACCGTGCGACGGTGGAAGGAATCGAAGTAGCGGAGTAGGGCTGGCAGATCGTTTATCATCGTCTCTTCCTTTTTTGGCGCTGCACGCACGCCCCGCATTGCCATTCGGCACGGGGCTGCGGGCCGCTCAGGGTTCCACCGTCGGCGGCCTCATGGTGTGCCAGGCAGTGCTTTGCTCGTAGGCGTAGGCGACCTTGAAAACCGTTTCCTCCGCTCCGGGCCGCCCGCCGATTTGCAGGCCCACGGGCAGTCCCTGACCGCCGAAACCGCAGGGCACCGAGATCGCCGGGGAACTGGCGATATTGAAGGTGTTAGTGCGCATGAAGGGCAGCCGGGACGAGGTCTCCTTGCTGGTTATCACCGGGTCATCCTGGAGCCGCACGGCCTCCCGCCCGGAGGTGGGCGACACCAACACGTCGTAGGTCTCGAAGGCGTCCAGCACCTGCTGCCGCAACATGGAGCGCAGCTTTTGGGCCTTCAGGTAAGCTTGTGCCGGAATGAGACTGCCGGTGAGCAGGCCAACCCGGTTGTCGTGGCCGTAGTCGTGCAGCCGCTCGCGTACCCACTGCCGGTGTACGGCGGCCGGCTCGGCGGCCAGCAGCGCCCCGGAGATAGCGTTGGCGTGGGCAGCGAGCGGTATGGACACCTCCTCCACCTCCGCGCCTAGCTCGGCCAGCGTTTCGACGGCCGTCGAAAAGGCAGCCGCCACGCTGGATTCCACCATGTCGCTGTGCAGAAGCTCGCTGACAACGCCTACGCGAAGCCCGGAAACGTTTCCGTCCAAAGCCTGCCGGTAGTCCGGGACCGGGGTGTTCCAGGTGGTGGGGTCTTTCGGATCGTACCCGGCGATGGCGCCAAGGGTGATCGCCGCATCCTCCACCGAGCGCGAGATTGGGCCGGCCGTGTCCATCGACCAAATACCGGGCATCACGCCGTGGCGGCTCACCCGCCCCCAACCGGGACGCAGCCCCACGATGCCGCACCAGGCCGCAGGACGGCGGATGGAGCCTCCGGTGTCTTCACCGATGGAAGTGGGGCAAAGAAACGCGGCGGTAGCAGCCCCGGAGCCGCTGCTCGATCCGCCGGCGGAAATGTCGAGGTTCCAAGGGTTGCGCGGGGTGCTGAAACGGTGGCTGAACCCGGTAACGGCGAATTCGCTCAGGTTGGTCTTGCCGAGCAGCACGGCCCCGGCGTTCTTCAGGTTGGCGATGACCGTGGCGTCCTCATCGGGAACGAAATCTGCCAGTATCCGAGAGCCGCCAGTGGAGCGGATGCCCGCGGTCAGCAGTTGGTCTTTGACCGCCACTGGGATGCCGTGCATCGGCCCGCGGTACTCGCCCGCGACGATCTCCCGTTCGGCCTGCCGGGCCTGTTCCATAGCCTCCCGGCGGAGCACGGTCAGGAAAGCGTTGTACTTGAAGTCAAGTGAGTCGATCCGCCGGAGACAGGCCTCCAGCAGCTCTACCGGAGACACCTCTTTGGTCTGGAGCAATTGAGCCAGGCTGGCAACCGAAAGGAACGGCAGTTCCGCTTGGTCCATGTGGCGCTCCCGCAGGGTAGGGTCCCGTTTGCGGCCATAATAGTGCCGTCATAATAGTGTAGAATCAGCGAATTGGCGAATCCGTGATTAGGCGATGTCGCAGCGGGCAAAGGCCGAGGGGCAGGAGAGCAGGAATGAAGTACGACGTGATCGTAGTCGGAGGGGGATCGGCAGGGTCGGTGGTGGCCAGCAGACTGTCTGAGGACCCCAACCGCTCGGTGCTGTTGCTGGAAGCGGGACAGGACTACCCCGACCCGGAATACCTGCCCGAGGCGGTTAGGAACGGCAACTCCAACGACGGCGAAAAGATTGGCTCGCCGGTCTCTTGGTCGTTGCGCGGCGTCATCAACGACCAGCAAGGGGAAATCAACATCGCCCAAGGCAAGGTTATCGGCGGGTCCGGCTCGATTAACGGGCAGGTGTTCCTCAGAGGGCTGCCGGAGGACTTCGAGCGCTGGGAGTCTTTCGGCAACGAGGAATGGTCCTACCTGAAGGTGCTCCCATTCTATCGCAAGGCGGAGACGGACCTCGACATTCAGGACGATTTCCACGGCAGCGAGGGGCCTATCCCCATCGTGCGGCGGGAGGACCAGCCGTGGCCCGACGTTCAGAAGGCGTTCTATGATGCCGCGATGGAGCGCGGCTACCCGCCCAATCACGACCTCAATGGGCCGGACTCCTCGGGCATCGGGGCCATTCCGATGAACCACCAAGCGGGCGTCCGCATGAGCACCGCCATTACCCACCTGAACCCGGTGCGCCACCGCCTGAACCTTACCGTCCGCGGCAACGTCTTCGTGCGGCGGGTGCTCTTCGAGGGATCGCGGGTATCCGGGCTGGAGGTGGAGAGTGGCGGTGAAATATTCGCCGTGGAAGCCGATCAGGTAGTGCTCAGCGCCGGGGCGTTGAAGTCGCCCCATATTCTAATGGTTTCGGGGGTCGGGCCGAGGGAGCAGTTGGAGGAGTTCGGCGTCCGGGTGGTCCACGAACTGCCCGGCGTGGGCCAGAACCTGTTCAACCACCCGATGGGCAACGTGACCTTCCGAGTCAAGGAGCACGTCGAGCTGCATTCCAACGCCGGGGCCTTGCGCTTCGGGCTGCGGGTCACCTCAGAGCCGCCGTCCTTCCCCAACGATGTGATGCTGCACACGCTCGGCGTGTTCAACATCATGACCGGCGAGACCCTGCCCGACCGCACGGCCAGGATCGCTTGCGCCCTCGAACTCCCGGAAGGGTCGGGATGGGTGCGGCTGGCCTCCGGCGACCCGGCGGTGCAGCCGGCCATCAACTACCGCTATCTGCACAACGAGAACGACATGCGGCGGCTGCGCGAAGCCGTGCGGCTGGCCGCGAGCATACTGGAGTCGGACGCCTACCAAGGCATACTGGAGAAACGGACTGCCCCCACGGATGAAGTATTGGCCAGTGACGACGACTTGGACGGGTGGATCAGGCACACCGTCGGCACCTCCCGTCACGTTTCCGGCACTTGCAGAATCGGTCCCGACTCCGACCCCATGTCGGTGGTAGACCAGCAATGCCACGTCCGGGGCGTCAGCGGGCTGTGGGTGGCCGACTCCTCCATCATGCCCCAGGTGGACCAGGGCCAACACCAACGCGACCGCGATCATGATCGGCGAGCGGGTCGCCGACTGGATCGCCAGCCAATAGAGGCAGGTCTGGAAGAAGCATGAAGTTCGGCCTTTTCCACTCGGTGCAATTGCCCGACCCCAGCCAGCAGGCCCGCTATTACCGGGAGGCGTTGGACCAGGCGCTCCACGCCGAGAGTCTCGGCTATGATTCCGTTTGGTTCACCGAGCACCACTTCACCCGGCACGGGATTGTCTCGGCCACGCTCTCGCTGCTGGCCTACCTGGCGGGTGTCACCAGCGACATTCGCTTGGGCACGGCAGTGACCGTGCTCCCCTTCCACAACCCGGTGCTGCTGGCCGAGCAGGCGGCTACGGTGGACTTGCTCAGCGGCGGACGTCTCGATTTCGGTGTGGGGCGCGGCTACCAGTGGGGCGAGTTCCACCGGATGAACATCCCCATGGACGAAGCCAGCCGCCGTTTCGAGGAGTCGATGTCGGTCGTGACCAAGGCTTGGACCGCCACCGAACCCTTCGACCACGATGGCGAGTTCTGGAGCTTCAACGACCTGACAATGCAGCCCAAGCCGGTGCAGTCGCCGCATCCGCCGGTGTTCGTGGCGGCGTCCAGCCCTGACAGTATGCAGCGGGTGGTGCGCAACGATTGGAACCTGCTGGTCGGTCAGGGCGAGACCTACGGGCAGGTGGCCGAACAGGTCCAGCACTACAAGAACGCTCTTGCCGAGGCGGAAAAGGACTACGCCCCCGGCCGCGTGGTGGTGGCGCGAGCGATGCACGCCGCTCCTACGACGGCCCTGGCCCGGCAGGCGGCAGAAGAGCCGTTCATGTGGTTCAAGCGCACCGGCCAGGAGGTCAGCGCCCCGCCGGAACACCGGGTGGACCTGCTGCCCGAAGAGTTCGCCGCCTACCGCCGCCGCTATTCCCCGGACGTGCAGTTCGATTTCGACGCGATGTGCGAGGACGTGATACTCTTCGGCAGCCCGGACGATATATCCCATCGAGTGCAGCTTCTCCACGACTCAGGAGTGGAAAACATCATCTTCTTCGTCAACTTCGGAGGCATCGAACACCGCAAGGTGCTGGACTCACTGGAGCTGTTCGCCCGCGAGGTGATGCCTCACTTTTCAGGCTGACCGGGCCGCCGAGCCTGCTTATCAGGCGGGTTGCACCAGCTCGATCAGCACGTCGTCGGGGCCTTCGATATAGGCGAGCTTCGAGCCGGTAGGAACCTGCGTCGCCGGCAGCACCACCCGGATGCCGTCGGCCTCGAACTTGGCTATCTCGGCGTCCAGATCGGTCACGTTGAACCCGAAGTGCTCCAAGCCCAGCCGGTTGAGCTCGGCGGCGCTGCGCTTGTCGGACGAACCCTCCGGCTTGGAGGAAATGTTGAGGCGCACCGGCCCGCCCACTTCCATAGATATGGTTATCGTTCCCGGCATAACCTCGCGGGCAAACAGCATCTTCGCGTTGAAGTACTTCTCGTACCAGGAAGCCGAAGCGTGAGGGTCCGACGACCGGACGTGGACGTGGTTGATCGGGTACTGCATGGTCTCCCCCGTTCGTATAGATTAGGCGTATTGATTTGGGAACGCTGGAACTAGAATATAGAAGCCGGAGTTGCAATGGTCAATCGCAGTATGGAGAGACGGCGGATGCGTATCGGTGTTCCTGACCTTATAACCAACTCGTACTTCCCGGCCTTGGCGGCCGTGGAGTTGAGCCTGTTCCGCGAGGAAGGGCTGGACGCCAGCCTGGAGCACGTATTCCCTATTCCCCGCACCCTGGAGCAGCTACGGAACGGGGATTTGGACTTGGTGGCGGGGCCTGCTCACGCGGTATTGGCGGCGTTCCCGGAATGGGAGGGCGCGAAGCTGGTGGCGGCCTTGGCCCAAGGCGCCTACTGGCTGCTGGTCTTGCGTTCCGGGCTGAACGTGACGCCCGGCGACGTACAGGCGGTGAAGGGCCTTCGCATCGGGGCCGCGCCGGGGCCGGATCTGGCCTTCCGGCAGTTGTTGGCCGACGCGGGGATAGACGCGGAGCGGGACGAGGTTGCGATTGGCCCTGTTCCCGGCGCGACGGGGGCGGGAGTCTCCTTCGGGGTCCACGCGGCGCGGTGCTTGGCCGACGGCGTCATCGACGGCTTTTGGGCCAACGGCATGGGCACCGAGGTTGCGGTGCGAAGCGGCGCGGGCGTGGTCGTTCTCGACGTCAGGAGGGGATTGGGGCCGGAGGCGGCGCGCCACTACACCTTCCCCGCCTTGGTGGCCACGGACGGGCGGATCGCCGACGACCCGGCGGGCGTGGCGGCGGCGGTGCGGGCGGTGGTCAGGGCGCAGAGGGCGCTGCGAGAAGACCCGTCGCTGGCCGCCCAAGCAGCCGGGCGGTTGTTCCCGCAGGAGGAAGCGGCGTTGATCACCGGCATCGTGGAGCAGGACCTGCCCTTCTACCAAGCCGGGATAACCCGGGAAGCGGTGGCCGGAGTCAACGAATTCGCCCGGAAGACCGGCCTGCTTGCCGGGCGTACATCGCAGGATCAGGCCCACGACCATGCCTACGAACGGGCGATTGCCGTGCAATTCAGCGGGTTTTGGGAGCCGTAGCCGAGCATGAAGATAGACATCCGGGTGCCCGTGGGACTGCCGGTGCGGGAGACGGCCGACTTCATCGCCGGTTGCGAGGCCGCCGGTTTCTCCGGCGTCGGAGTCCATGATCATCAGCACAGCGGGCGCGACGTTTTCCTGGCCCTGGCGCTGGCCGCCGAGCGCAGCTCCCGGCTAACCCTGTATCCTGCCACTTCCAACCCGGTCACGCGCCACCCGATGGTGCTGGCGTCGTTGGCCAACTCGCTGGAGGAAATCGCGCCGGGCCGGGTCCGTTTGACCATCGGCCCCGGCTATCTGTCGGTGGGAAACATCGGGCGTCCCAGGGCTTCGGTGAACCGGATGCGGGAAGCGGTTCTGCTGGTGCGCCGCCTGTTGCATGGCGAGCAGGTGGAGTTGAACGGGGTCACCACCCGCCTGAGAAACGTCACCAACCCGCCGCCTCCGGTCTTAATGACCGCGGCGGGCCCCCGTATGATGGAGTTGGCCGGGGAGGTCGCCGACGGCGCGTTCGTGCTGGTCGGGCTGCACCCGGCGGCAGTCGCGGCGTCCCGGCGGCGGCTGGAGACCGGAGCGGAACGGGCCGGACGTGACCTGGACGGGTTCCACACCATCTACATCACGCCCACCACGGTAGCCGAAGACGGACGGGAGGCTCGCCGCTGGCCGCAGCAGTGGTTCCGGCCCGGTCAGCCATACCTGGAATACCCCAGCAAAGCCAACCTGCTCTGGCTCCGGGAGTCCGGGATCGCGCTTCCCGACGAGCCGGTCCCGGAGCAAATCAGCGATGCCCAAGCGGCAGAAATTTGCGATGCCTTCGGCCTGTTCGGAACGCCGGAGGAATGTCTCGAACGCCTGCGCCGGGCCGAGGCTGAGTCCGGCATCGGGCACGTCTTCATCTTCCCAACCCACACCCAGGAAGGCGGGTACGACATGCCGCGGGCGGAAGTCGATGCCTTCCGGCGGGTGGTCATCCCCGGCCTCGGTTCCGACTAGCGGGCCGGGGCGAGGTAGGGGCTGTCGGCCACGTCGGGGCAGCCCGGTATCTCGTGCATGAAATAGTCGTTGTTCCCTTCGTCCAGCAGCACGGGAGAACCCAACTCGTCGCCGCCGTACAGCAGGTCGTTGGGGTGGTCGTCCACGTGGCCGATGCTGCCGCTTGCCGGGTCGCCGTAGTAGTTGGAGGCGCACGGCGCGACTGCGCCCAGAGCGTGGACTACCTCATGGACCATCGTAGTCGGCTGATTGATGCAACGGAATTCGCCCGGCCCGGAACGTTCGTAGAAAGAGAACGCGAATTTCGTGCCCTCGTACTCCGTTTGCACCCCGCAAATCGGGTTACCGTCCGTCTTGGGAGCGAAGGGGGACCAGATGGCGTAGATCCGGCGCGGGTCGTTCAACCCCCGGCCAAACAACTCCTGCGCCAAGAGGTGCCAGGAGCGGGAGGAAGCGTGGAGTTCGTCCAGGCGGCTCTCCGAGCGGACGAAAGTAACGGCCAAGCGCCCGTCAGCCTCGTCGAACACCAGGTCCCGGCCGCCGGTGCGCGGCCGAAGCCACGACTGCACGTCGGCCACGATACCGTCGATGACGCCGTTGATGTCCCACTCTTCGTCGGGAGCGTCCGCCGGCAATGCGTAGACGGCGTGTACCGTGGGTGGGCTGCCGGCGCCGGACAATCGGTGTTCGCCGATCTCGGTGCGCCTTCGCGTTGGGGATAGGTTCACCGGAAGCGAGATGCGGTTGTCGGTCTCATCTACCTCGACGACGGTGTTTCCCACGTCTATCGCTACGGTGACTTCGTGTCGGCCCGTAAGCAGCGGCTCGCCGAGCAGGGCCAGAATCCAGACCGGAATCGCGTTCACGCTCACCTGACCGGGTCCGGCCGCCCGGTCTCCGGTGGTCGCGAACAACCGGGAGGAGACCTGGCGGCCGTCCACTTCCACCGCATCGCCCCGGCCCCAAGAATTGGCGGCGATTTTCCCGGAGTTGGTCACTGCGTAGGCCAAAAACGCCCCCCGGTCCGCCGCGCCGCCGCTTTTTCCGTACAACAGGTCGGCCCCTCCGAACACCACCGGGCCGTCCCAACCCAGGCCGGCCGGCGCTCCGGGAGAGAGGTCGGGCAGCACGACATCGACGACGCCGGCGGAGTAGTGGTTGTTCCGCTCGTCCGACTCGGCGACCGAACGATTCGCGTCGACCAGCATCGCCAGCGTGTGAGGGCCGTGGGAGAGGGATTGGGGGTCCGGCAGCTCATGGAGTTCCAGCACTTCGACCCTCTCGGAACCCGGCGCCAGCAGGGGCTTTTCCCAACGGTAGATGACCTCGCCGTCGGCCAGCAGGATGATCGCGTAGTCCTCGGCCATGCCGGAGCCGCGGTTGGCCCAAGCCACGCTGATGCTCATGGCCGCGGTATCGTAGTTGATGGGCGCGTCCCAACCCTCCGGGGTGCGCACGGTCAGGTCGGCCCGGCCTGCCGCCGCTTCCGGGGCCGCTTCCGATGACGCCTCGGGCCACGAACGTGGCGCGTCCCCGGCGCAACCCAGCAACAGCGGCATGGCCAGCAGCAACGGGGCTGCCGTCCGCAAGAGGGGCCGCCAGCGTCGTCCGAGTCTATCCGCCCAACTCATAGGCGGCGTTCACCAAGCCCGCAGGAGCGCCAGTGAACGAGCAGCCGTCGTGCGACCCCAGAACGGTGCCGACGGAGGCTTTCAGCTTCCCGTGGCAGTCCGGGCCTTCTTCCGAGGCAGTGTTGCCGACCAGGATGCTGTTGGAAACAGTCGTATCCGGCGGCTTCGAGGTGGTCCGAGTAGCGATTCCCCCGCCGACCGCCGCCTGATTGCCGCTGATGGTCATGTTGGCGGCGGACATGCGGCCCATGTTCAGGACGCCGCCGCCGCGCCGGGCGGTGTTGCCGCTGACCGTGGTGTCGGAGGCCGTCATTCGCCCCTCGACGCGCAACCCGCCCCCGCTCATGGCAGTGTTGCCGGTGACGTTGGAGTGCTCGATGACGGAGGAACCGACGGACGAGGTCAGGAACCCGCCCCCGGAGACCCGGGCTTCATTGGCCCTAATGACGCTGTGAGAAACGGTCATCTCGCCGAGGTTGTAGATTCCCCCGCCAGCCCCGGCCCGGTTCTCCGCAAATTCGGACTCTTGCACCATCACGATGCCGCCGTTGAAGATGCCACCGCCGATTCCGGTAGCCTCGTTGCCCCGGACCGTGGTGTTATAAAGCCACAGGTGCCCGCCGTTGAAGATACCGGCCCCGCCACCGGCGAAGTTGCCGGTCACTTCCACGTCTCTCAGCGTCAGGTCGCCGTGGACGTGGATGCCGCCGCCGAACTCCAGGTTGTAGCCCAACGCGCCGCTGTTGGTGGCCGGAAAGTACAGGTGCCTCTCCTCCCTGGAATCGACCAGCCCGTGGCGCACCGTCATCCCAGAGATTTCCACCGTCGCGCCGAACTCGACGTTGATCACGCGGTGTGTCGCCTCGCCCGGAGCGTAGGCCGCTTGGACGATGGTGCGGCCCGGCCCGGCCCCGGTCAGCGTAACGTCCTTACGCAGCGCCAGCTCGCCGTCCAGCAGCGAGTAGGTGCCCGGCGGGACTTGGATCACGGCCCCGTGACCGGCCTCATCCACCGCTGCCCGGAGCAGACAACCGGGGCATTTGGAGGTTTCCACCCCGGCGATCTGGAGGACGTTCGGTTGCCCGACGCCGGTCCAAACCCCCACCCCAAGCACCGCCACCCCGACCAGCGCCCCCAAAACCCAGGTCGCGGCGGCGAAGGTGAGCACTGTCTTTCGAGACAGGTAGCGGGCCAGCCCCCAGAAGGTTATCGGCCCGCCGGCGGCGGCGGCGAACAACAGGGTGGCCGCCGGGGCCGTGCCCATGCCCACCATCAAGAGGGCGGCCACCAAGGGAATCTCGAACATCAGCGGCACGTTGATCAGCAGCCCCAGGGTCGCGGCAACCGCGATTCCCGTGGCGTTGTCGCCCAAGAACCGGTCCACGGTGTCCGGGCTGATCCATTGGATGACCAGTCCGCTGGCAAACCCGGCCAGGACCATTACCGGACCCAGGCGCAGCATGTAACCGGCGCTCGCCCGGAGCCAATCCTTGACCCCGCCGACCATGATCTCGCGCCAAGTATGCAGCTCCAAGTCCAGGGCGCAGTCGGCTGCCGGGTCCTCGGCCGCCCCCGGCTCCTTGGGGCGGGCCAGCCAAGCGACCAACGGCCCCAGCAGCAGGGCGCCCACCACGCTGACGCCGATCCGCGAGCCGGCCAGCATCGGCGTGAAGACTAATACCGCCATGATCAGGGCGGGGAGATTCATCGTAGCCGAGCCCTGCACTATGGCCACGGTGGTCTCGACCCCCGCGCCACGCTTCCGGAAGGAGGCCGAGACCGGAACGATGCAGGCGGAGCAGAGGTTCATCGCCGGGCCGATCAGCAAGCCGCGCAGGGAGCCCTTAATGCCGCGACTCGACCAGCCGCGGCGGGCTTCGGGCGGGAACAGGAACGCTTCGGTGAGCCCGGCCACCAAGAAGGCGAAGGTCATCCCCAAGGCGACCAACTCCAGGTAGGTGAGGGAAAACTCCCACCACCGGGCCAGCAGCGACTCTTCCGGGTTGCCGTCGATGCACAACCCCTGGAAGCACTGGGCCTCGCCAAAGGGCGCGGTGGCCAAGACCAGGTCCTGCTCCACCGTATCGAGCTTGGGGATGCGGTTAAACCAAAGGAAGAGGGCGAGCAGGACGGCCAAGATGACCAGTCCTACGACACGCTTCTTTTTCAGGTCCGAATCGAATCTCATAGACCGGATTCTGAAGGCTATCCGCATTGAATCAACGTCATTCTAGTGAGAATACGGCATTACAGCAATCGACGTATTGTAACGGCTGTTCTCGATGCTGATCTCCCGCTCGCCTGATTCACTGCGAGCGGGATTCTTTTGTCAGGACTGCGGCGTGACCGGCGCCAACGCGGGCTATGGCCAGCGGTGGTACGAGGTTGCCGACTACATGGCGGGGCCCCTGCCGCTCTTCACCGTCGAGAACGCTACCTTCAACCCGGACGTATGGGCCGACCTGCCCGAAGATTTTCGGCAGGTCTTGATCGAAGAGGGCGCCAAGTACGAGCTCGAATTCTTCAGAGTCACCCCGATACTTTCCGCCCTGGGCATTCCCAAGATGCTGGACCAGGGCATGATTTATACCCCGTTCAGTGACGAAATACGCGACTATATGTTCGAAGAGGTGGCGCTGAAATACGTGATTCCCCAATGGGTGAAACGTGTCGGCGGCGTCGACACGGAAGCGGTGCGGCTGTTCAACAAGAACGTCGGCCCCGCCGCGGGGATCGTCATCAATCCGGACGGGACCGCCTCGCTGATAGACCAGTAGCGCCCGGCCCGGCCCTGTTCTTCACCTACGAAGGCCCGGCGCTTCCAATGCACCGGGCCTTTTTGCGTCCAATTTACCTATAGTGTCCAATATGGTATCGTCGGCCAATCTTTTTGCGGAAACTACCTAACTTCAGTGGTTTCTCCAAGGGCTTCTATCAGGGCCTGCTGGAAAAGGCTAGGTTGACCAACCCTACTGAATTGGTGAGCACGGAAAACGTAACGATTCAGCACGCCTGCATCAACCAGGCCTTGCTGCCATGCAAGCTGATCGAGACCTTCCTTGCTCCAAACCTGTAAGCCCGTACCAATGGCGTGTTCACGCTGGCGCTCAGCTCCTATCCGGAGTTGGGCCTGGCCGGGCCGGACACTCTCACGCTGGTCTCCGACGGGACTCTGGCGATGGTCAACATCTACGGCGGCTACGTGGGCGGGGCGATGCCTCCCATCGAGATACAGAACCTGTGGGGGATATACCCGGACCGGGAGACGGAGTTCAAGCGACAATCGCCATCACCCCCGACCTGGAGGCGCTGGTGCGGGACGCAACGGGCGGGTTCGTCCTCAACCACAACTGGTTCTCCGGCAACGATCTGTACTTCTTCAGCAAGGACCCGTTGGCCACCCTGGAGGACTTCCAGGGGCTCAAGACACGAAGTCACAGC
Organism: Dehalococcoidia bacterium; assembly: GCA_965197575.1. Classification (GTDB taxonomy): domain Bacteria; phylum Chloroflexota; class Dehalococcoidia; order Lucifugimonadales; family UBA3495; genus VXOI01. The sequence goes on along the minus strand of OZ240214.1, from coordinate 585,721 downwards.
GCGGCCCTCTCGGACTGGATTGAGGGCATTGGAGGCGATGCTCAATTCCTGGCATTCGCCGAAGTGTACACCGCTCTGGAGCGGGGTATCCTGGAATCGGCGGTAGCCGGTGCGGACGCCGCCCACGGGCAGCGCTGGTATGAGGTTACTACTTACATGGCCGGCCCGCTGGTCAGCTTCCCCTCCACCAACAACATCATCAACGGGGATGTATGGACCCGCATACCGCCGGACCTGCAACAAATCTTTATCGAGGAGGCGGCCAAGTCCGAGCTGGAGGCGTTGAGAATAGCCTCGATCCAGAACGATATGGGGCTGGCCAAGAACCTTGCCAAGGGGATGACGCTACAGGAATTCAACGCTGAGGTGAAGGACCGGAGCTTGAATTCGTCGGTAATCGAGCACGTAATTCCAGCCTGGGTCAACCGGGTAGGCAGCACAGACCACGAGATCATCCGCGTGTTCAACGAGAACGTCGGACCGCTGGTCAACCTGCGCATCGAGCCGGATGGATCGGTTACGAAACTACAGTAATCGGGCAAATCCCTGCCAGTGGGCAAACAAGACCCTTGCGACGGGCCGGTATTACCACCCAACCCGTCGCAGGGGTCTTTCGTCGCATATTTACCATCGGTCTACTATTATAGTAAATACAGTTGCTCAACGATTGGTTTCGACGATTCATTACGCCAAAACTGTTGCCGAAACCATTTACATCTTACACGATGATATGATAAATTCAGCCGTCCCTATGGGAGACGGGCGAAATAGCCGGTTTGCGTCTAAAAGATTTACCCAAGGAGGGAGAAATTGAGGATACGAAACTCGTTACTACTTGGCTTGATTCTGCTTCTGTTGGTTGGGCTGGTGGCGGCCTGCGGGGGCGGAGACGACGAGGAAGCGGCCCCTGCCCCTGCTCAACCGACGGCCACCACTGCCCCGGCCGCAGCTCCCGCTACACAGGCCCCGGCTACACAGGCCCCGGCTACACAGGCTCCCACAACCGCCGCGGCCGCGCCCGCAACCCGAGCCCCGGCAACTCAAGCCCCGGCCGCTCAACAACCGGCGGCTACAGAAAAGGACCCGCTGGAAGAGTACGCCGCCAAGTTCGCCGGCGGCCCGGGCGCTATCTTCGTCGGCGACATCAACCAACTGGTTGGTCCGGCTCCCACCACCGACCAGGGAGACTTCGACGGGAACGTGACTTTGGAGTCGCTGGAACGCCACTTGTGGGTGTACGAGAGCCCATTTTACGCAGAGCTTTTGGAGAAAGCCCGCCTGACCGACCCGACGCCGCTCACAGCGTCCGGCGAATCCATTAAAATCCAGCACGCCTGCATCAACCGGGCGCTCTTGCCCTGCAAGCTGCTGGAGTCATACTTCACGCCGAACCTGGAGGAGCGGACCAACGGCCAGGTCGAGTTCATTACGACCTCTTTCCCAGAGTTGGGCGTGTCCGGGACCGACACCCTTAGCCTGGTTGCCGACGGGACTCTGTCCTCCTCCAACATTTACGGAGGCTATGTCGGAGGAGAGATGCCCCCAATAGAAATCCAGAATCTCTGGGGAATCTACTCGTCCCGGGAGGAAGAGTTCCTGGCCACTCAATCGATCATCAAAGACGTCGAAAACCTGGTCCGGTCGGAGACGGGCGGGATCGTCATGAACCACAACTGGTTCGCCGGGAACGACCAGTTTTTCTTCTGCCACGATAAGATCGAGACGCTGGATGGCTTCGCCGGAAAGAAGACCCGAAGCCACGGCGCGGCCCTTTCCGACTGGATTGGAGGGATGGGGGCCCAAGCCCAGTTCGTGGCTTTCGCCGAAGTCTACACCGCCCTTGAACGCGGCATTCTGGACTGCGGCGTGACCGGGGGAGACGCCGGATTCGGTCAACGCTGGTATGAAGTTGCCGATTACATCATCGGGCCGCTGTTGAGCTTCCCATCCACCAACAACGTGATTAACGGCACGGTATGGGGTAAGATACCGGAAAATCTCCAGCAGATTATATTGGAAGAGGCCGCCAAATCGGAACTGGAAGCCCTGCGGCTCGCCGCGATTCAGAACGAGATGGGGCTGCTCAAGAACACCGACTCGAGGGGCGCCGGAAACAACACTATGGAGTTCGTCCCGTTCTCCGACGAGATGACCGACCGGAGCCTCAACACTGCCGTGGTTGAACACGTCCTCCCCGGCTGGGTTAGACGGGTAGGCAGCGCGAGCCACCCAATAATCGCAGACAGCTTTAACAACAAGGTCGGCCCAATCGTGGGCCTGCGCATCGAATCCGACGGGTCGGTAACGAAGCTGGAGTAAACACCCCCAAACCGCCCGACTACCGGCCAAACGTGAGCCCCTCCCGGTATCGGGAGGGGCTTCTTTTCGTCCCTCTTATCCCCGGTGGGGGATAAGAATCCTGGGGCCTACTCCATCTGGCGGAGGCGGGGGTCCAGCTTATCCCGCAGCCAGTCACCGAAGAGGTTCAGCGACATAACGGTCAGCAATATTGCCACGCCGGGTATGGTGGCAATCCACCAAGCATCGGCCAGCCGGTCGCGGCCGTCGGCAACCATGGACCCCCAGGCGGGTTCGGGCGGAGGAACGCCAGCCCCCAAGAACGAGAGCGACGCTTCCACCAGGATAACGATGCCCACCTGCAAGGTCGCCACCACGATCAATGTGTTGATCGTGCCGGGGAAGAGATGCACAAACATAATGCGCAACGGAGATGCGCCCGCCACGCGGGCCAGAGCGACATAGTCCAGATTCTTGATTTGCAGCACCTCGCCCCGGACCATCCGGGCAAAGCGGGGCCAAATCCAAATTGCCAACACCGCCACGATAATGGTGAGAGATTGGCCCAAAGACACAACCAATACGAGGGCAACCAATATCAGCGGCAGAGACAACTCAATGTCCACGAGGCGCATTATGACCTCGTCGACCAACCGCCCGTACCACCCCGCCAGCAGTCCCAAGACAATGCCGATAGTGCCGCCGACACCAAGAGTAACCCCCGCCATGATCAGCGAGATGCGAGCGCCATAGATGGTCCGGCTAAGCAAGTCGCGCCCCAGGTGGTCGGTGCCCAACAGATAAGTCGTACCGCCGGTCCTCCGGAACATTATCTCCACCTGTTCTCCCACGGCGGCATTGGGGTGGACCTTTTGGGCATCTTCTAGAGAAACCTGCCTGAATCTCTCCCCTTCTTCCACCTCATCCACTACCAACTTCATGGTAGTCTGGTCGCCGGTCCAGAAGCCGGGCAGATTCCGGTCTCTCAAGTCTCCCCTGGTGGGATCATGGGGCGTGATCCACGGCGCGGCTATGCCGGCGACTACCACTACTGCGAGCACAAAAACCGACAAGACCGGAAACCGCCTTATGGCACGGACTCTCCTGAAAACACGTGTGTAGATTGGCGGGAGTGGAATAGCCAGTGGCTGGATCATCGCGGCGGACTCCTCAAGAGGCTAGGCGTACCTAATCCTGGGGTCGATGTAGGCGTAGAGGACGTCCACGAAAAACGCAGCCGCCACATACATCAAAGTGTAGACGATGACTATCCCCTGCAGCAGCGGATAGTCGAAGGCCCACAAGGCTTGGACCGCCAATTGGCCCAGACCGGGCCAAGCAAACACCAATTCAGTAGTTAGAGACCCGGTAATCAGTGAGCCAAGGTTCACGCCAGCAAACGTTAGAGGCGGGATCATGGCGTTCCGGAAGGCGTGCTTCCACACTACGGCAGTGCCCGACACGCCTTTTGCCCGGGCCAGCTTCACGTATTCAGAGTCCAGAACGTCCAACATTGCCGACCGCATGAGCCGCAGGTTGGCCGCGATGAATACCCAGCCCAAAGTAACCGTGGGCAGGATGATGGCCTTCCACTCTCCGCGGCCGGACGGGGGCACCCATCCCAACTTAACGGCGAACCAGAACATGAACATGATTCCCAGCCAGAAGGAAGGAGCCGACTGGCCGATCAAGGCCACCATCTTGCCTAATACGTCCAGAACGCTTCCTCGCTGGATGGAAGAGAGCACGCCCAGCGGAATGCCGATGGCCAGGGAGAAGATGAATGCTGCAATCGCAAGCTGGAAAGTAGGCCAGACGCGCTGGGAGATTATGTCGATTACAGGACGCCGTTCCTTTATCGACTGCCCGAAATTGCCCCGGAACACATCCGCTATGAAAATGCCATACTGTTGATAGTAAGGTCTATCGATGCCCAGGGCCCTGCCCAGATCATCCCACTGTTCCTCAGTAGCGTAATCATCCAGCAACATACTCCTGGGGTCCCCGCCCGCTCGAGCCATGATGAAGATAATTATCGAGACGGCGAACAGGGTAATGATTACGATTACGAACCGGCGTATCAGGAACCTTTGCATATCGCAGCCGCACCAATCAGATGTTGAGCAGATTTCTGGCCCGCCCCAATACGGGCCGCCAGACTCTAAGTACGATCTCCCTTGCAATGATCAACGCGAACACCAAGGCGTTGGCGCCCAGCGTAGCGCCAAATGCGGTGTAGGTGAACGGCGCCGTTTCGGGCATGGCGCAACATTCCACCTCCTTGTTCGACCCATATTGGTAGCCTGCCCAACCTCCCAGCACCCCACCGAGAATGCCCAACGCAAACATCAGCGTAAGAACCAAGGGCGGGTTGCGATCGATGCGCAACCACGCCACGCTTGCCCCAAAGCCACCCCCGATACCAGCTCCTGCCATGGACATAGCCAACAGCGTTGTCTTGGAGACGGCGCCCGAGAATATATACAGTCCCCAGGCAATCCCCAGTCCCGCCATGCTCAACACAATAGCCAACCCCAAGCCTAGGGCAGCCCTCCCGACAATGATCGGGACTCTTCGGACGTTATCCAGCCATGCTTGCGTTCTCGTCTATCTTACCCCTTTGATGAAAGCGCTCCAATAATCCCGGGCCCGTCCGCCGAACTTATTCCTGGTGAGTCGCGTACTCGGTGCCGGTCAAGTACCTGCGGTCTCCATGCTCTAGGAACTCTCCCCAATCGTTTACCTTGGTGCTCAGTGGCCACAGTATGTCTACGCTGTAGAGCGCCTCGTGGACCACGTTATCCCAGATAAACCTGGCTACTTCTACCGCTATCTTGTAACGCGCCTCATCATCCACCAAGCGGTTCGCCTGGGTTAACTTGTCGTCCAGCCAGGGATGCTCGAAGCCGATAATTCCGCTGGCGTTGCTGGCAAACGCATTGCCGAGCAGGTTCATGGGGTCGGACACGCCAGCGGTGCCGTGGCAGTTGGCCCCGGTGTATTCGCGGGCCCGGTATACCGGCGCAACGGTCGCGTAGGGCACCTTGTTCACCCGGGTGCGGATGCCGATATCCTCCCACATAACCGCGACCGCTTCACAGGCTTCCACCTCGGAAGGAATGCCGCGGATGTCGGGGGTCAGCGTAATCTCGAAGCCATCGGGATAACCCGCCTCGGCCAAGAGTTGCCTGGCTTTCTCCGGGTTAAACTCCCGCTTCTGCATGTCGTCGGGGAGGCGGTGCATATTGGCCTCCCAACCCCAACCCGCCAGCGGGTTCCCAACTCCCCTCAACAATGTTTCCACTATCAGTTCCTTGTCGATGGAAATCGCCATCGCCAACCGCACTTTCCGGGCCCTGTCCCACTCCTCGGAGTTTACATCCGGACTGGCGGAAACCCAAGGCAACTCGGGGTCCCACGAGGCCCGCTCCAATTCCGGAATGTGGAAGTTGCCCAAGCCCAACGCGACCTGCAGGGTCCCACCGAATTCCACTCTCATGTACTCGATTCCAGGAACCTGGTCGATGACCGGTTTAGAGTCAAGCGCCATCTGCATGGTGTCCAACTTGCCCGTCTGGAAATTGGCCACCCGGGTGGACTCCTCAGGGATGTTGTAGAAATAGAGTTCGGCGAAGTTGGGGGTCTGACGCCAATGCCCCTCGACCGCCTTCATGTGCCAATAGGACCCGCTGATGTGGTCCACGATCTCCCAGGGCCCGGTCGCAGCGCCGTCAAGAGCGGCCTCGGCATCTCCCATCTCTTCGGCCTGCTTTTTGCTCGTAATAGCGCCGATGTTGGGTCTGGCCAGGCGTAGCAGCATGTCGAAATGAGGCACGCTGGTCGTCGCCTCGACCGTGTAATCATCCAAGGCCTTTATGGGGCTCCCCTCTTCGTCCAGCAGCAGTCTTCTAACGTGGCGGGCGTGGCCATTAAGAGAATCCGGCGACCCGAACTCGTGAAAGTACCAGATGATGTCCTCGGAGGTCATCTCTCCATAGCCTTTGTGGAAAGGGACCCCCTCCCGCACCTTGAACGTCCAGGTCAGACCGTCCGCCGAGACATCCCAATCGCTGAACAGCTCCGCCCGGAAAACGTCATTGACGTCTTGCGAAATCGGCGTTTCCCCGATGCCCATACCAACAAATTGGGCTTGGATGGTGCTCGACAGGCTGGGGTGGGCGGCGAAGGGGTTAACCTCCTTGAACCCCGTGTTCAGGACGCCTCGGGGGCCCTGAGCAACGGCGGCCGACACCGGGGTGGCCCTGGCTGCTGGTGCCGGCGTAGGCACGGCCGTCGGCGCCGCCGCGCGTGCTTGTGTCGGCTGGGCCGCCGCCGGGGCTTGCGTCGGCTGGGCTGGAGCGGCCTGCGTTGGCTGGGCCGCTGCGGGAGCGGGAGCGGTGGTAGCGGTCGGCGCCGCAGCGGGGGGAGCCGCGGTCGGTGCCGCATCCGGCTCGGCCGAGCTGCCGCAGGCCACGACAAGGGCCAGACTTAGCGCCAATGAGAGAACCACCACCCATCTCGGGCTCACGATCCAGCGAAGCATCATTTTCAAACCTCTTTAATACTTTGATGCACAGTGAAGTCCGCCCTGCAGAGGGCCTTACTCACGGTGAGTAGCGTATTCGGTGCCGGTCAGATACCTGCGGTCTCCGTGCTCCAGGAACTGACCCCAGTCGTTTACCTTCGGGCTCAAAGGCCACAAAATGTCAACGCTGTAGAGCGCCTCATGGACCACGTTGTCCCAAATGAACCGGGCTACCTCGACCGCAACCTTGTACCGCTCTTCCTCGTCCACGATATGGTTGGCCCTGTTTAGAGCCTCGTCCAGCCATGGGTGCTCGAACCCGATGATGCCCGAACCATCACTCAAGAAAGCACTGCCCACCAAGCCCACAGGGTCGGAGACGCCGGCGGTGCCGTGACAGTTGGCCCCGGTGTAGTTGCGAGACCTGTAGACCGGGGCGATGGTGGCGTAGGGCACCCGGTTCACCTTAGCGCGGATGCCGATGTTCTCCCACATGACGGCGACCGCCTCACACGCTTCCACCTCGGAGGGGATACCCCGGATGTCCGGGGTCAGGGTGATTTCGAAGCCGTCGGGGTAACCTGCCTCAGCCAAAAGCTGCCTGGCCTTCTCCGGGTTGTGTTCGCGCCGCTGCATGTCTTCCGGCAGACGGTGCATGTTGGCTTCCCAACCCCACGCGGCCAGGGGCTTGCCGACGCCTATAAGCAGCGTGTCCACAATCAGCTGCTTGTCGATGGCGAGGGCCATGGCCAACCGTACCTTCCGGGCTCTCTCCCATTCCTCGGAGTTCACATCCGCGCTTGCGGAGACCCACGGCAAATCGGGGTCCCAGGCGGCACGTTCCAATTCCGGGACATGGAAGTTGCCGAGGCCAAGGGCCACCTGAAGAGTGCCACCGAATTCCACCCGCATGTACTCGACGCCAGGCACCTGGTCGATGATCGGCTTGGAGTCGAGGGCCATCTGCATGGTGTCCAACTTGCCCGTCTGGAAATTGGCGACCCGGGTGGACTCCTCGGGTATGGTGTAGAAATAGAGTTCGGCGAAGTCGGGCGTCTTGCGCCAATGCCCCTCCACCGCCTTCATGTGCCAGTAGTTGCTGGCGATGTGGTCGACGATTTCCCAAGGCCCGGTGGCCGCGCCGTCGAGAGCGGCCTCGGAATCTCCCAGCTCTTCGGCCTGCTTCTTGCTAGTGATGGCTCCGATATTGGGTCTGGCCAGGCGCAGCAACATGTCGAACTGGGGGACGCTGGTCTTCGCCTGGACAGTGTAATCATCCAGGGCCTTCAACTGCTCCCCGTCCGGGTCCAGCAAAAGCCTTCTGACGTGGCGGGAGTGGCTATTGAGAGAGTCCGGCGCCCCAAACTCGTAGAAGTACCAGATGATGTCCTCAGACGTCATTTCACCGTACCCCTTGTGAAACGGGACGCCCTTTCGGACTTTGAACGTCCAGGTCAGGCCGTCCTCCGCCACGCTCCACTCAGTGAACAGCTCCGCCTGGTATACGTCGTTCACGTCCAAGGACACCGGCGTTTCGCCAATCCCGCTGCCAACGAATTGCGCCTGGATGGTGCTGGACAGCTTGGGGTGGGCGGCGAAAGGGTCCACTTCCTTGAAGCCGGTATTCAGTATCCCATGAGGACCTTTGGAGTCTGAAGCCTGCGGGACGGCGGTCGGAGCAGGCTTGGCCGTGGGCACGGCGGTCGCTGCCGGGGCAGCCTGTGTCGGCTGGGCTGGGGCGGCCTGGGTCGGTTGGGACGGCGGGGTAGTCGCCGCTGGCGCGGGCGTCGCCGCTGGCGCCGTGGTCGACTCGGCGGTCGGTTCCTCCGAGGTGCCGCAGGCCACTACGAGAGCCAAACTAAGCGCCAGCAAGAGAAGCGCTATAGTCTTGTGACTCACGATCCAACGCATCATCATGCCTGTTTCTCCGTATGGTTGTTTGTAGGAAGTTCGGCCAAGTCCAGATCTTTCCCGATTACTGGCGGTGAGGAGCGTACTCGGTCGCGCTCAACGCCCTCCTGTCGCCGTATTCCAGGTGCTCGAACCAGGGGTCGAGCTTCGGGCTCAGAGGCCAGATGATATTCACGGTGTAGATGCCCGCCTCCAACGTGTTCTCGTAGGTGAAGCGGGCCAGATCGATCATCACTTTGTAACGTTCATCCTCGTCGGGAATGGCCAGGGCCTTGGCAATGGCCTCATCCACAACCGGATGGTCCATGCCAGCCGTCCAGCCTCCGGTGCTCCTGAATACGGTGGCGATAAGGTCAAGGGGGTCAGACCGGCCGGCAGTGCCGTGGGTATTGATCTGGTTGTAGGTGCGGCTGGCCAGAGAGGGCCGAATTGTGGCATAGGGCACTTTGTTAAGTTTGGCCCGGACGCCGATTGCTTCCCACATGGTGCCGATGGCCTCGGTGGCTTCCACCTCCGCCGGAACACCGCGAATATCAGGGGTCAGGGTGACCTCGAAGCCTTCAGGGTAGCCGGCCTCGGCCAGTAGTTGCTTGGCCTTTTCTGGATTAAACTCCCACTCCCTGATGTCGTCCGGCAGTCGGCTATACTGGCTGTCCCACCCCCACAATACCAACGGCTCCCCCTCCCCGTGAAGGAGAGTGTCCACGATAGTCTGCCGGTCTACGGCGATGGAAAGAGCACGGCGAACCTTGGCCGCGGTCTTCCAAGCCTCGGAGTTGGGGTCCGGATCGCTGGATATCCAAGGGATACTGCCGTCGTAGCCGGGACGCTTCTCCGCGTGCTCCGGGGTGCCGTGGCCCACGTACCAGTTGCCGTAGAAACCCAGGTGGATGGTGCCGCCACCCGGTACACGCATCAGCTTGACGCCGGGCGCCTGTTCGATGATTGGGAGCGAGTCCAGCGCCATATTGAAGGTGTCGACCTGCCCAGTCTGGAAGTTGGCCACCCGGGTGGACTCCTCGGGAATTTCCCGCCAGATCATCTCGGCGAAATAGGGGGTCTTGCGCCAGTGGGGGTCCACGGCGCTCATCCGCCAGAACTGGCCGGTCTGGTGCTCCTCAATCTGCCAGGGGCCGGTGCCTGCGCCGTTGAGCGCCGCTTCGTCGATACCGACCTCGTCGAACTGCTTCTTGCTGGTAACGAAGATGCTGGGCCTACTGAATACGTTCAACATGTCGTATTGCAATGTGCCAGTGTTCACCTCGATGGTGTAATCGTCTATGACAGTTGCGCCCCCACCCTCGGCCCCCATCCATAGCCTTCTAGTCTGGTTACGGAAGGCGTTGCTGGACTCCTCGTGAGCGAACTGCCCTACGGACCACACGACGTCCTCGGCGGTCATTTCCCCGTAGCCTTTGTGAAGTTGGATGCCCTTGGCGAGCTCGAAGGTCCAAACCAGACCGTCGTCGGAGATGCTCCAGTCTTGGATGATCTTCGGCGTGAACTGGTTCTGAGTGTTCATTCCGACCAACGGTTCGCCGATGGTAACTCCCAAATACAGCCCAAGACCACCCTGGGCCCTGACCGGCGTCCCCTGGAAGGGGTAGACCTCGGTGAGGGCCGCTACCAACGTTCCTTCGGGTTTTGCCGTTTCTTCAACTGCGGGGGCCGGTGTATTGGTGGGGCGCGCCTGGGGACGGGACTGCGGCGCAACCGTAGGGGCCGGTCCCGAGGGCCGGGTGGCTCGAGGCGCAGGCGCCTCCGTCGGCCGGGCCGCGGCGGCGGTAGGTTGGGCCGCGGCGGTAGGCTGGCCGACCGGCACGGCGGTGGGCTGCGGCGCGCGGGCCGAAGTGGGCGCAGTGGTCGGCTCGGCAGCGCCACCGCAGGCGGCTGCCGCTGCCAGACTCAAGACCGCCGCCATCAGTGCCAAGGCTCTGGCGCCCTTAAACCATTCGCGCATGGGAGTAATACCTCTCTCGATTTACTGCCGGTGCGGCGCGTGTTCGAGCCCGGACAGGACGCGCTTGTCTCCGTACTCGAAATGCTCTTGCCAGGTATCGATTCTGGGGCCCAAGGGCCAAATCTGGTTCACGCTGTACAGGCCCATCTCCACCACGTTGTCGTAGGTGAACTTGGCCACATCCACCATCACTTCATATCGTTCGTCGGCATCCACTATGTGCAGCGCCTTCGCTATCTGTTCTTCCATGTAGGGGTGTTCGAACCCGACGGTGAAAGAAGCGTGCAAGGTGGTCAGCACCAATAGCAGGCTCAAAGGATCAGAGCGCCCACCAGTGCCGTGGCAGTTGGCTCCTTGGTAATCGCGGGCCCTGATCTGAGGGGAGAGGCTGGCGTAAGGTATCTTTTGCACCTTGACCTTGATGCCGATCTCTTCCCACATGGTCGCCACGGCCTCGCAGGCTTCCACCTCGGCGGGGACGCCGCGGATGCTGGGCGTCAGGGTGATCTCGAAGCCGCCTCCAGGATAGCCCGCCTCTTCCAAAAGGCGCCTGGCCTTCTCCGGGTCGTATTCCCATTGCCTGTATTCGGGCGGCAGCCGGTGGATCTGGCTCTCCCATCCCCACAAAACGAGGGGCTTGCCCTCGCCGTGGAGCAATTCGTCCACGATCAATTGGCGGTCGATGGAGATGGCCATCGCTTGGCGTACCTTCGTCGCCTTGGCCCACTCCTCGGAAGAGGGGTCAGGATCGGCGGAAACCCAGGGCAGATTGGGGTCATAGCCGGGCCGCTGGTCCTCGGTGCCCAAGCCAACGTAGAAAGCGCCGAAGATGCCGAGGTGTTCCGTCGCGCCGCCCTCTACGCGCATGAATTTGACTTCCGGCATTTCCTGCACCGCAGGCAGTGAATCGAGGCCCACGACGTTGAATACGTCGAGATTTCCGGTCTGGAAGTTGGCCAGCCGCGTAGACTCCTCGGAAATCTCATGGAAGACCAGCTCGGCGAAATTAGGTGTCTTGCGCCAGTGGTCTTCCACCGCCCTCATTCTCCAGAACTCTTGGGGGCGCGCTTCCGCCATCTCCCATGGCCCGGTGCCCGCGCCTTGAACGCTGGCTGCCTCTTCTCCCTGCTCGTCCACCTGCTTCTTGCTGAATATATTCCCGGCATAAGGGACACTCATCCAGAGCAGCATGTCGAAATGGAGCTCGCCGGTGTGTAGCTCTATCGTGTGATCATCTACGGCGCGTACCCAACCCCCCGGGTTCTCCCACAGTCTCTTGAGATGAGATGCCCTGGGCGAGATGCTGCCTTCCGCCCCGTATTCCTGCATGGACCAGATGACGTCATCGGCGGTCATTTCTCCATAGCCGTGATGGAACTGGACCCCCTCCCGAAGATTCAGGGTCCAGACCAGGCTATCTTCGGAAACGCTCCAGTCTTTTACCAGCTTCGGCAGGTAGTTTCCTTCCACGTCCCGATACAACAACGATTCACTGACGACACTGCCAACGAACAGCATCACCTGGCCCGGCGTCAACTTGGGGTTGGTGCTGAAAAGGCCCAATTCTTTGTAGCCCACGTTCAGGGTGCCCTCGGGTTGAGCGGCCATCATAGCAGGAGCGGTGGGAGCATCGGTGGGTTTCGCTTGGGGCACTGGCGTAGCTGGTGTAGCCGGTGTAGCGGCAACCCCGGCTGGTTGTGTCGCCGGCACAGGGACCGAGGTCGCCGTTGGCGAGGGAGCGGCGGGCTCTGGAGTTGACGTGGCCGCAGACCCGCACGCGACAGCCAGAACGAGAATTAGCGCCACCAGCAACAGCGCAACAGTCCTGATGTCTGAGGTCCAACCATACGCCATTTAGATGCCTCCAAACTGGTTATCCAACGCGGGGTTCTGTTGCGGACTTTCGTTAGACTTCCGGGGATTATAAACCAACAGACTATATCATACGAATCATATTAGTGATAGCGGTTGAGTCTTCTGTATCATCTGATGCGAAATAGGCCTGGATATGCCAGGCCCATCAACGAAAGAGCAATAGTCTATGACGAAATTCGCTTACTTTCGGTGGGGCGTGTACTCGGTCCCACTTAGGCCCCTTGGGTCTCCGTACTCCAGATGCTCCTTCCAGGAGTCTACTCTTGGTCCCAGCGGCCAAAGAATGTTGACGCTGTATATACCGGACTCCGCCGCCTGCTCATAGACGAACCGTCCTATTTCGCCGACGATCTTGAACCGTTCTTCCGTGTCGACCGTCCCTACCGCCTTGGACAGCAGGTCATCGAGAATGGGGTGGTCGAAGCCCACCGTGAAGCCGCCCGTGCTGGGAAGCACGATGTTGAGCAGGTTGATGGGGTCGGCCCGGCCTCCGGTGCCGTGGCAGTTGGCCCCCTGATAATCGCGGGCGATGATCACGGGCGCGATGGTGGACCAGGGCACCCGGTTGATCTTGGCGCGGACGCCTATCTCCCCCCACATGGTGCCGATTGCTTCGCAGGCTTCAATAGGACACCGCTAGGGCAAGGACTAGCGCCAGCATGAGAACTACCCCGGTCCTGGCGCTGAGCACCCAACAATAAGCCTGTTCGCCATCCAAACTGTTCGTTGAATGAACCGGTGTTGCTATCTACTTTCGGTGGGGAACGTATTCCAGGCCGCTCAAGACCCTTCTGTCTCCGTACTCCAAATGCGGTTTCCAGTCATCTATCCTGGAGCCCAAGGGCCATATCAGGTTGACGATGTACAGCCCCGATGCCAGAACGTTTTCGAAGGCGAAACGGTGGACCTCGTTCATCACTTTGAAGCGTTCATCCCTGTCTACTATGTTGATAGCGCTGGCTAGCTTTTCGTCCACAAAGGGGTGGTCGAAGCCCAGGCTGACTCCCGATGTGCTTGGGTAAATTATGCTGGCTATGGTGAGCGGGTCGAATCGGGTTGGCCCGCCGTGGCAGGTCACCCCTGTCTGACTGCGTGCTCGTAACTTGGGGCCGATACTAGCGTAGGCCACCTTTTGGATACGGGCGCGGATGCCAATCTCTTCCCACATAGTGGCGACAGCCTCACACGCCTCAGTTTCGGCAGGTATATCGCGGATGTGGGGTGTGATGTCTATCTCGAAGCCATCACTATAGCCCGCCTCGTCCAGAAGTTGCCTGGCCCGGTCCGGGTCGTAAGGCCACTCTCTTATGTCCGGGTCGAGCCTTTGTATGTTGCTCTCGGTCTCCCACCCCCACATGACCAGGGGCCTTCCCTCGCCATTCAGGAGCGTATCGACGATGAGTTGGCGGTCTATGGCTATCGCCATCGCCTCGCGTACCTTCCGGGCCACCTCCCACTCAGGGGAAGTGGGGTCCGGGTTGCTCGATATCCAGGGTAGTTCGGGGTCGTAGCCAGGACGCTGCGCATCTGTGCCTACCCCCACATACCAGTTGCCAGTTATGTTGAGTTGCTCCGAAGCCCCTCCTTCCACTCGCATGAACTTGGTACCCGAAACCTGTTCGATAGCAGTCTTGGAGTCGATGGACATAAGCATCGTGTCCAGCTTTCCTGCCTGGAAATTGGCCACCCTGGTTGACTCCTCAGGTATTTCCCAGAGGACCATCTCGGCGAAATTTGGCGTCTTGCGCCAGTGCTCCTCCACCGCTCCGAACTTCCAGAACTCTCCGGTTTTGTGCTCAAGGATCTCCCATGGCCCTGTACCGGCAGCATTGCGGCTGGCCTCGTCGTCTCCCAACTCCTCGAACTGTTTCTTGCTGACGACGATCCCAGTCCAGGGACGACTCAAGGTAAGCAACATATCATATTGGGTTACGCCGGTATGCACCTGAATGGTGTGGTCATCTATAGCATCCACGAAGCCCTTTTCGTTCGTCCAGAGTCTTCGATAGTGGGACACAAAGGCTGACACACTGTTCTCCCCCGCAGCCTCGAGGATGGACCAGAGAACATCCTCGGAGGTCATCTCCCCGTAACCCTTGTGGAATTGGACCCCCTCCTGAAGCTTGAATGTCCATACCAGGCTGTCAGGGGAAACACTCCACTCCCTGGCCAGTTTAGGCAAGAAATCTCCGTCAGCATTCACCGTCAGCAACCCTTGGCCACTGGCATAGCCGACATAGTCTATTACCGAACTGCTCGTCAGCCTGGGGTGAGAGCCGAAGGTTCCCAACTCTTTATAGCCGATGTTCAGGGCGCCCTCGGGTTTGGCCATCGCCGTAGCCGGTGAGGCCGGAGTTTCGGTAGGCTGGGCCTGGGGCACAGCGGTGGCAGGAGCACCGGGGGCGACCCGGGTCGCCGGGGCCGGTACCGCGGTGGCAACGGGCGCCGGCGCCACGGCAGTTACGGCCACCGTGGGCGCAACCGTCGGGGAAGAGGGTTCCGCTGTCGGCTCGGTAGAACCTCCGCAGGACACCGCAAGGGTTAGGACTAGCGCCAGCAAGATGACTAACGCAGTCCTGGCCTTCAACATCCAACCATACGTCATTTCTTCCACCAAAAGCTCCTGTTCAGATGAGCCGGTACGGCTAGACCCTTACTCCCGGTGTGGGACAGATAGTCCTACTCACGGTGGGGTGCGTACTCATAACTGCTTAAGTACCTGACGTCCCCGTAATTCAGATGCTTTTTCCATTCGTCTATTTCGGGTCCCAAGGGCCATAAGAAATTGACACTATACAGGCCCTGCTCCGCCACATGATCAAACATGAAGCGGGCTATCTCATCCGTCATGACTTTGTAGCGGTCATTCTCGTCCACCAGACCGGTGGCCTTTTCTATCATCGCATCCAGCTCAGGGTGATCAAACCCCGCAGTCCAGCCGGAGGAACTAGTCACCACTACGTTAAGCAACCACAAGGGATCAGCCCTCCCTCCGGTGCCGTGGCAGCTTGCCTGGTTATAGGTACGGGTCTGCAACTGCGGCGAGATTGTGGCATAGGGGACCTTGTTTATTCTGGTGCGTATGCCAATCTCCTCCCACATGGTGCCGACGGCCTCGCAGGCCTCCACTTCCGCCGGCACACCGCGGATGCTGGGCGTAAGGGTTATCTCGAAGCCATCGCCATAGCCCGCCTCGGCCAAGAGCTCTTTGGCTCGCTCCGGGTTGTATGGCCAACCTTCCTGGATGTCCGCAGCGAGTCTGTGTTCGTTGTTCTCCCATCCCCACAAGTACAAGGGCTTTCCTTCCCCGGCCAGGAGTGTGTCCACGATGAGCTGACGGTCTATGGCCAAAGCCAAAGCCAGACGCACCTTCCGGGCGCGGTCCCATTCAGCAGATCCAGTGTCCGGATTGCTGGATACCCAAGGGAGTTCAGGGTCGTAACCGGGACGTTTCTCCCCGTGGTCCGCGCTGCCGTGGTCCACATACCAGTTTCCGTAGAGGCCCAGATGCTCAGTGCCACCGCCCTCCACTCGCATGAATTTGGTGCCGGATACTTGCTCTACCGCAGGCTTGGAGTCGAGCGCCATTTGGAAGCTGTCCAGTTTGCCTACCTGGAAATTGGCCACCCGTGTGGACTCCTCGGGCATCTCCCAAAAGACCATCTCGGCGAAGTTTGGCGTCTTGCGCCAATGCCCCTCTACGGCCTGAAACCTCCAGAACTGCCCGGTCTTAATCTCCGCGGTCTCCCAAGGCCCGGTGAGGGCGCCGTTGCGGTCGGCCACCTCCTCCCCCACCTCATCTACCTGCTTCTTACTCACGATCCAGCCACCGTACGGCGGACCCAAGACGCCCAACATGTCATATTGGAGTGTCCCGGTGTGGACCTGAACAGTGTAATCATCGATGGCCTTCACCCAGCCGTCTTCATTGAGCCATAACCTTTTCAACTGACCTGCCAATGGAAAGGAGGACCCTTCCGTCGCTGCTTGCTGGATAGAGTAAATTACGTCCTCGGCCGTCATCTCGCCGTAACCTTGGTGGAATTGGACGTCCTTTTGGAGGTTGAATGTCCAGACCAAGCTGTCGGGGGAGAGACTCCACTCCCTGGCCAAGAGCGGAACGAAGTTCGTAGGATCTTGGGAGACCAGCGATTCAGCAATAGTTGCTCCGACGCTGCCGCCGAATGTCAGGCGATACAACCTGGGGTGGGTGCCGAAGGTCCCCAGCTCCTTCCAGCCGATGGCCAGGGTTCCCTCGGGTTTCGCCATGGCCGTGACCGGTGCGGTGGGGGCTTCGGTAGGCTGGGCCTGCGGTACTGCCGTGGCAGGAGCGGCGGGGGCGGCCGCCCGGGTCGCCGGCGCAGGCACTGCCGTAGCAACGGGCGCCGGGGCCGCGGCAGTTGCGGCCGCTGGCGCGGCTCCAGGTGTTGCGGTCGGCTCGGCCGCGCTGCCGCAAGCCACCGCCAGGGCCAGACTCAGCGCCAGCAAGAAGGCTACTACAGTCCTGAGGTCTAATTTCCAACAATTCACCATTTCTGCCACCATCCTACTTGCGGTGAGGTATGTACTCAAACTGGCTTATCCTTCTCGTGTCTCCTCGTTGCAGGTGCTTCTCCCAGGTGTCTATCCTGGGACTCAGGGGCCATTCCGTGTGGGCGTTGTACATCCCTATGTTCAGCGCGTTATCGAAGAGCCAGCGGCCCATCTCTTTCTGGATTCCCCAGCGCTTCTCCGGATCGAATTCCTGGTTCGCCCGGTCGATAAAATCATCCAGGATGGGGTGCTCCGGGCCCAGGCTAATGCGTCCTTCGCTATGCCATATGATCGATGCTACGAAGGCCGGTTCCGTGTGGAAGCCGGTGCCGTGGCAAAGCGCCTCGTAGTTGCGCTCGATCATCAATGGCGTGGTGACGGCGGCGACTGACAGCTTGGTGATGCGGGTACGGATGCCGACCTCCTCCCACATGGTGGCCATGGCCTCGCACGCCTCCGTTTCAGCCGGTATGCCCCGGATGTTGACGTTTACGGTTATCGAGAAACCGTCCGGGTAGCCCGCCTCACTCAGGAGCTGCCTGGCCCGCTCCGGGTCGTATTCCCATTTCTGGTCGGGGTCCAGTCTATCGTGGTGGCCCAACCAGAAGAACATGACTCCGGGCGACCCGGCGCCCCCCAATAGCGTGTCCACGATGGTCTCGCGGTCTATGGCGATGGCCATCGCTTCCCGCACCTTCCGCGCCTCCTCCCACTCCGGCGAGTTCACGTCCCCGTTGCTGGAAACCCAGGGCCACTCGGGCTTGTAGCCAATACGCGGCTTCTCAGGGACATACCAGTTGCCGCCCAGGGCAATATGCGTCTCCCCACTGTTCTTGATTTGGATCCACTTGATGCCGGGGAGGACCTCCACGGCAGACTTGGAGTCCGGGGCCATCTCGAAAGTATCCACCTTACCCGCCAGGAAGTTGGCCACCCGGGTCGACTCCTCGGGAATCCCGAGGAGGACCATCTCGGCGAATTCGGGTGTCTTGCGCCAGTGGTCCTCCACAGCGCTCATCTTCCAGAACTCCGAGGCCCGGGTATCCACCAACTCCCAGGGCCCCGTGCCGGCGCAGTTTTTGGTGGTTTCCTCTTCCCCGAGTTCATCTATCTGCTTCTTGCTGATAATCAGTCCGGTGGTCGGGTGTTTTATGTTGTCCAACACGTCGATGGAAGGGATGCCGGTGTTCAGCTCTATGGTGTAGTCATCGATGGCCTTCACCCAACCGTCCGGATTCAACCATGCCTTTTTGATTGCGCCAGCCCTGGGAGCGATCGAGCCCTCCTGCCCCATCCGCTGGATGGACCAAATCACGTCCTCGGACGTCATCTCCCCGTAGCCCTGGTGAAAAGAGACTCCCTTTCGGATTTTGAACGTCCAGGTCAGATTATCCGGAGCGACACTCCACTCCTGGACCAGATTCGGCGAGTAGCTTCCTTTGGCGTCGATTGTTATCGCCCCTTCTAGGGCGCCACGGCCGATCAGCAAAAGGGTGACGATGTCCATCGTCCCAGGGACGCACTCATAGACGCCGACATCCTTGAAGCCCAGGGTGACGGTGCCCTCAGGCGTCGCCATAGCCGCAGCCGTAGCAGCCGGCGTGGGGGCTTCCGCGGCTGGCGCCTGCGGCACCGGAGTGGCCGCCGCCGGAGCGGGTTGCGTGGCCTGTACTGGAGCTGCGGCCGCTGTTGGCGCCGAGGTGGGTCCCGCGGTCGGCTCGGCCGAACTACCGCAGGACACTACCAGAGCAAGGCCCAGTGCCAGCAACAGAAACAACGGAGTCTTGGAGTTGAGTAACCAACGACAAGCCATGTCAGCCCCTCCAAGTATCTTTGTTAAACGGGCCGGAGCCCGTAAGCCTTTACTTTCGGTGCGGGACGTACTCCAAGGCGTTCAGGATTCTCCGGTCTCCATGATCCAGATGCTCTTTCCAGGACTCTATCTTGGGGCTCAAGGGCCATACAATGTTGACCTCGTACAGCCCAGCCGACGCCACGTTATCGAAGACCCAACGGGCCATCTCCACCATGACTTCGTAGCGCTCATCCTCGTCCAATGTCATAACTGCCTTGCCAAGCATCTCATCCAGCCAGGGGTGCTCCATACCGACATTAAAGCCGCTTGTGCTGTCGAACATTGGGATCATCAAACTGAGGGGATCGGTTCGGCCGCCCGTGCCGTGGGTGTTTACCTGCTCATAGGTCCGGGCTTTGATTTCCGCGAAGATGGTGGCGAAGGGCACCTTGTTGAGGCGAGTTCGAATGCCTATATCCTCCCACATAGTGCCTATGGCCTCGGTGGCCTCTACCTCACCGGGTACGTTACGGATGTCGGGGGTCAGGGACACCTCGAAGCCGTCAGGATAGCCTGCCTCGGCCAAGAGCCGCTTGGCTTTCTCCGGGTTGAACTCCCATCCTGCCTGAATGTCGGGCGGAAGCCGGTGTATTTGGGCCTCCCACCCCCACAGCACCAAGGGCCTTCCCTCGCCCGACAAGATCGTGTCCACTATGAGCTGTCGGTCTACGGCGATTGACATGGCCCGTCGGACCTTGGCGGCCCTCTGCCATTCCTCTGAGTTCACGTCCGCGCTGGCGGATACCCACGGCAGCTCAGGGTTGTAGGCAGGACGCTCCTTTTCGGGTATGTAGTAGTTGCCGTACCAGCCGATGTGTATCGTGCCGCCGCCCTCCACCCGCATGAACGTGACGCCCTCCATTTCCTGGACGGCGGGCAAGGAGTCGATCTCCATAATGAAGGTGTCTAGGTTCCCCGTCAGGAAGTTGGCCACCCGGGTAGACTCCTCTGGTATCTCGTGGTAGACGAGCTCGGCGAAGTTGGGAGTCTTACGCCAGTGGTCTTCTACAGCCCTCATTATCCAGGACCGCCCAGCCTGATGCTCAACGATCTCAAAGGGCCCGGTACCCGCCCCGTCGCGGCTGGCTGTTTCTTCTCCCAGCTCATCTGCCTGCTTCTTGCTTACAATCCACCCGACGTAAGGGACACTGGTCCAGTTCAACATGTCATACTGGAGTACACCGGTGTCCACCTCAATGGTGTAGTCATCTATAGCCGTCGCCGAGCCCTCTGGATTCGCCCAGAGTCTTCTCAGACGGGACGCGACGCTGTTCACGGCGTCCTCGGCTGTATACTGCTCCATGCTCCAGAGGACGTCCTCGGCGGTCATCTCTCCGTAGCCTTTGTGGAACTGCACCCCTTCCTGGAGCTTGAAGGTCCAGACCAGATTATCAGCGGCCAGACTCCACTCCTTGACCAGCTTCGGCAAAGTGTTTCCCATGGCGTCGCGGCCAAACAGCGATTCGCCAACGGAAGTACCGACAAGTAACCCTACAGTGGCAGGCGTCACCTTGGGGTGGGTATCGAAGTTATACAGGTCCTTGTAGGCGATATTGAGGGTGCCCTCGGGCTTGGCCATCGCAGTCGCCAAAGTGGTGGGGGTCGCCGTGGCCTGGGCCTGCGGCACGGGAGTCGCTCCCGTAGGGGCGGCCCTGGTCGCCGGGGCGGGCGCAGCGGTGGCCGGTTGCGACGGCGCTTGAGCCGCAGGGGCCTGCGTGGGGGCCGCCGCCGTTGGGGCCGGAGAGCCAGGCTCCGCCGTGGGTTCGGCGGCGCCGCCGCAGGCCACCGCCAAGACCGCAATGGCCGCCAGCATCATCATCAACAAGAGGCACTGCCAAGACAATACAAGCCGACGACGCGCCATATCTGTCCCTCCGTGTTTGATCGATTCGAATATTCCCCGCAAATGATTTCGTAGTAGTATGCTGATGGTATATCAGTTTGTGGAATATATCACAATCTATACTATAGGCAAAGTGCCGAAAACACGGAGAGACGCCTGCAACTCGGTTGCCCGGCACGGCCCGTCCAAAGCCTTTCCAAACACGGAAACAGAACACCCAGGACGGGGCCTATTCCAGGAACATGAGACCCTGCCTTACCCCGAATCCACCGAAAGGAGGGCGTCGGGTCAGCGACCTGAAGCCGCAAGAAGGCGCTCCTGTGCATCTGGGATAATGGTTTGTAACAGCAACCCGGCCCCGGAACAAGGAGCACCCAATAGCAACTGTCTTGAAAGTCAACAGGAATGAGCGACGACTGGCTGAGTTATATCGCACCAAAGGGAGCCATGTTTGAGCATGGCGTTGAGAATAACCAGCAGTTTGCGCATGCACGCGACCAGCGCCACCTTTTTCGGTTTACCAGCTGCCAGCAGCCTCTGGTAGAAGTCCCGGATAGCAGGGTTGTGGCGGCTGGCTGCCAACGCTCCCATGTAGAGGACGGCCCGCACCCGGGAGCGTCCGCCCCAGACGGCGCGTTTGCCCCGCAGGGCGCCGCTGTCGCGGTTGTAGGGAGCCACGCCCACCAGGGCGGCGATCTGCCGGCGATTCAGCGTGCCCAGCTCTGGCAGATTGGCTAGCAGAGTGAGGGAGAGCTGCTCCCCGACACCGGGAACCGTGCGGAGCAGGTCGTCCTTCTCACGCCACACCGGACTCCGGCGCAAAGTCTGACGTAGCCCCTTGTCCAAGTCGCTCAGCTCTTGTTCCAACCACGCGATGTGGGCTTCAATGCGGGGACTAACGGCGCCGATGGCGGTGCCCAGCCGGTTCTTCTCGGAGACCAGCATGGTCATCACCTGGCGCCTGCGGGCAGTCAGCGAGTTGAGGACCTGGGTCTCGGCGTCCTTGAGGGGACGCACGTCAGGACGGACAACGTCGGCGAAATGGGCCAGGACCCCCGCGTCCAGAGCGTCGGTCTTGGCCAGCGTTCCGGTGGCCCTGGCAAAGTCCCTGACCTGGCGTGGGTTGACCACCACCACCGGCAGCGCCGCAGCGGCCAAGGCGGCCACCAAGGGCAACTCCAAGCCGCCCGTAGCCTCCAACAACACCAAGGCAGGCTCCAGGTCCACTATCTGGGGGATCAGTCCCTCAATTCCGGTCTGGTCGTAGGGCAGGGTCCATCTCTGTCCCGTAGGCCGGACAGCAACGTCCACCTGCGCCTTTGAGACATCAATGCCTACGAACCTCGGTTCTCCTCCCATCTGCACCTCCTGTTTCAGTGTTGACCCTTCCTTGCACGATGCGGGCTCGATTGGCCCAGGCAACTGTCCGGGTTCTACCGTTAGGGAATGCGGCGACCCTTGCTATTGGACGGTCTGCCATGACCCAGATGCTACCGGTCTGCCGCGCTCCGGACCACCACGGATGAGCTATTGTCGCAGGCCAAAGTCAGGATACAAGATGCTGCCGCGCCACCACCCCGGCCGGGTCCAAATCACCTTCGACGATCACCGCCTGGCGGCCAATGCCGGGCTGATCCTTCCGGCCACCCTCGCCCTGCGCCTTGGCCTGCCTCAACTGGTACAGGAGCACCTCGGCCCGGGCGATGCGCCGGGCCGGGCCAACACCGGCGGCAAGCTGATGACGCTGGCGGCCTCCGCTCTGGCCGGCGGCGATTGCATCGGCGGGACCGCCCGCGTTCCCGGTTCACGGCCAAGGCTCCCTCCACCCCGGGCGCCTTCCTGCGCCGCTTCCGGCGGGGCCATGTCCGCCAACCGGACCGGGTGAGCCGCGAGTTGCCGGCCCGGGCCTGGGCGGCTGGGGACGGACCCGGCGGCGCGCCATTCACCATCGGCCTTGATCCGGCGGTCTGCGAGACCTGCGGACTGGCCAAGGAGGGCGCCCGCCGCCACGGCTGCACCGGCGCACGGGGCTATCGCCCGCTGCCGGCCATTGCCGCCGGCACCGGCGGCGTGCCGATGTCCCGGCTGGGCGAGGGCCGGGCCAACACCGCCTGCGGCGCCGCCCACTTTCTGCGTGAGACGGTGAGCCGGGTTCGCTGCGGCGGGGCCAGCGGGCAACTCACCATGCGAGCCGACAGCGGCTTCCATACCCACGCCGTGGCCGCCGTCTGCCGCCGGATGAATGTCCGCTTCTCCATCACCATCGGCCAGCACGCCAGCCTGCGGAACCTGACCGAGGCGATACCCGGTGAGGACTGGACGCCGGTTCCCTGCCGGATGGACGGCGCCGCTGCTGTGGCGGAGACCGCCTGCACCCCCCTTCCAGAGTGAGCCCGGCGCGACGCCGGTGCGGCTCACCGTCCGGCGGGTGAAGCCGACGCCCGGCTCCCAACTGGCCCTCTTCGCCACCTGCAGCTATCACGGCTTCATCACCGACCGGGATGGCGACACCCTGGAACTGGAGGCCGACCACCGTCGCCACGCCGGGATCGAGAACGCCATCCGGGACCTCAAGCACGGCGCCGGGCTGAACCACATGCCCTCGGGGCGCTTCGCCGCCAACGCCGCCTGGCTGGCGGTCCAAGCGATGGCCCACAACCTTGCCCGCTGCGCAGCCCGCATCGGTCTCGGCGAGAAACTGGCAACCACCAAGACCCTCCGGCGGCGGTTCTTCTCTCTCGCCGGACGGCTCACCCGCTCGGCACGCCGGCTCACCCTGCATCTTCCCAAGGGCTGGCCCTGGGAATACCAGTTCAGCCGCGCCTGGCCCGGCTGCAAGCAATTCCATTCCCAGCCTGACCGCCCCGCCCCCACAGGCCTCACCATCCAGACAATCGAACATCCCCCTCGCGAACATTCCCACAAACTCGCGCCCACCCGGGCCGCGAGTGTCTCTCTCGCTGCCTGGTTTCCCGTCAATCTCACCCAGCGTCGCCACTGTGGGCCGCCATTGGAGCACCGCACGACTGCTTCAGGACGCCACCGGCCACCTTTATTGGAACCAAACCTGAACCGTTGCGTCCCCACGCCCATCATTCCCCGTCTTGCCAGCATGACGACGCCGCTTCGGTGGATTTGGGCTAACGGAAGCATTGCCGTTATCATGGCGCAGCCCCGCGTAATAAAATCTGGTCCGGTAATCTGGTTTCCGGTTGTCAGGGGTGGTTTTACATGCTGGTGCGTTATCGAAATGCCTGCGGCTTGGGTGCTTCCAAGTCCTCTCAACGGTGGGCCGGGAAGCCTTGGGCACTGTTCCAGCAGCAAAGTTAATGGGAAAGACGCATGTTGTTCACTTGTTTAGAGGAAGGCGGATAGTGAAAGTGGCACCCTGTCCAAGGCCGTCACTTGTTGCGATTATCGTACCCCCATGAGCCTCTACGATGGCCCGGGTGATGGCCAGCCCCAGGCCGGTGCCACCAATCCCGCGACTGCGGGACTGGCCGGTGCGGTAGAATCGGTCGAAGACGTGGGGAAGGTCTGCGGCGTCGATGCCGATCCCGTCATCGGTGATCGATATGATCACCGCTTCGTCGCTTGCCAACCCCGCCCTAACCACGACATTCCCACCAGCCTCGGTGTAAAGAACGGCGTTGCTCAGGACATTTCCCAATGCCTGGCTCATGCGCATTCGGTCGAGATCCACGTCCGGGAGGCTGTCGGAAACCTGCGGCGACAACTCAACCTGCCGGGCCTGTGATTGGGGCTGCCAGCGTTCCACCTCCGCAGCCAGCAGTTGGTAAATCGAACTTACCTCAAAGGTGAGCCGGAGTTCGCCATAGTCGGTCTCCGACAGCGAGTTCAGATCGGTAACCAGACCTCGCAGCCGGTCCACTTCCTGGATGATGTGGGAGGACGCGCTTTCAGGGGTCTGGAGGCCGTCTCGCAGCCCGGCCGCCTCAAGCTGTATGACGCTCAGCGGCGTATTCAGCTCATGGGAGACATCGTTTATCAGCCTCCTGCGGAGCTCGCGCTGGGTCTCCAGGGTGGAGGTCATTCGGTTGAATGCAGCACTCATCTGTCCCAACTCATCCGAGGACGTGACCGGTAACTGCGTCGTCTCCCCTTGGGCAATTGCTTGGGTTGCCTGGGTCAATGCCGTCACAGGCGCCGTGATGCGCTTGGACAACCAGGCGGCGAGTAGCACGGCAACAAAGACCGTCAGCACCCCTCCAATTACGGTGATATACAGGAGTGTGCTGAGAAACCCATGCGACTCCGACGAAAGGAACTCACGGTTTACGTCCACATAAACGTGGCCCACAGGCTGGTTCGCCGCCAAGTCGAACACCGTCTCGCGGTGCCCTTCCAGAACGGGCGCGTTGGCTCCGGGTAAGAGCTCGGACAGGTTGTCCCTCACCACAAGCCCATCGACGCCGGCTAAGACGACTCGCACCCTGTCGCGGTGGAAGAGCCCATCGGCCTCCCTCTCGCTTTCCTCGGACCCTTCCCTGTGGGAGCCTCATCGTAGAGGTATCCGGCCTGGGAGAGCGGCCTGTCCACAGTTCCCCAGCCGCCGGCGGCGGTATACTCCCGGCTCAGACTCCGAGCCAACTGGCTGGCCTCATCGTCTCCTACCCGGTCCACGAGCACGTCTAGGCGGGACTGCGTTGCGAAATAGCCCACGCCAACGCTGATCAGAACGGTGAGAATTACGACGAGGACCGTTGAACCCATGATTTTCCAGCGCAGCGATATCATTCGTCCTCCGCCACAAACCTGTAGCCTGCGCCGTAGACGGTCTGAATGGGCTGTCTGCCATCCCGTCCAATCTGCCTTCGCAGGCGGGCGATCTGGCTGTCGACTGCGCGGTCGAACCTCTGGAATTCCTGGTTGAAGGACAACGAGATCAGTTGTTCACGGGTGAGCATCTGGTTGGGATGACGGATGAACGTTGCCAGCAGGGCAATTTGGGCCTGACTCAGAATCACTGGTTCATCATCGACCGTCACGCTTAGGGTGGTCTCGTTCAGGGTGATGTTGCCACGTGTCAGGACCTGCTGGACTCTGCCCTTGACCCGGCGGAGCACGGCCTGGGCGCGCGCAATGACCTCCTCCGGGTCGAAGGGCTTGACAATGTAGTCGTCGGCCCCGCTATCCAGTCCGATGATCCGCTCGGTGGGGGCCTCCCTAGCCGTCAGCATGATTATCGGAACTTCCGAATCCCGGCGCAGCATTCTGCACAGTTCCACACCGTCGAGACGAGGCAGCGCAAGATCAAGGATCACCAGGTCCGGTAGCAGACTGCGGGCCAGGGCCAGGCCGGATTCGCCGTCATGAGCAACCTCGGTCGAGAATCCGGCGCGCTCGAAGTACACCTTGATCCAGTTGGCGATCCTCCTGTCGTCTTCGATTATCAATACCGTGCCGCTCATCACTGGTCCTCCAGGTAGCCGTCCCGAACGCCGCGCCTCATTGAGATACCACATCCATCTTTCGAAGATGCCAATGGTCGGATTGTCTCACTTCCAACGTCACATCATCCCACGGCCGACTCCGAACGGCTCTAGCCGCCTCCCCCGGTGCTCCAGGGCAACCGCATTCTAAAGTCGACCGCGATGGAAGTCCCCAAGTCCATCGGCGCACGGCATCAAACATCCTTCAAACCCTGTCAAAATCGGTTATTTCAAACCGGTCAGGGGTAAAATTGGCTGCTTGCTTCTCGCTCCAAATTAGAATGCGGTTGCCCTGCCCCGTGCTCCCTGTCGGGCTCCCTGCCTTCCCCGTGTTCGCCGCCAGCACCGTGCTCTCCGCCCGACTCGCTCCCCTCACTTCCACCGCCAACCTCCACGTGAGCCGTCCATCCGGTGAACGACGCTGGAGTCGCCGACAGGTTGGCCTCCATCATTTCGCCCGGCACCATGTCCGTCGGAGTCGTCGGACCCAGCTCCACTCCGTTGGAAAGGTGAACTTCAATCCTGACCCGGTCCAGAGCACCCGGGGTGGTGTTCTCTACGGTGCCCCTGAAAGAGTTGCTGGCAGCGTCGTAGTTCAGGACCAGCCGGGCGCCGCTGTGGACTGCATCGTAGGTCTCATCAGGCTCGAGGGCATTGGCTCCGTCGCCTCCTTCGCCGCCGGTTTCGGCAGATCCATCCCCGCTCTCGCCGCCGTGGCCGTGTTCGCCACTGCCGACAGCGTTCTCTCCTCCTGTGTGAGCCACGGGGCCAGGGCCGCTGCAGTCTAACGCTTCCATGTGGACGACGTATCCATCGTAAGAGACCCCTGCAAGTTTCGGTTCACTGGCGACCGACAGGGTTGACGTTGCTTCCTGGCCAGGGTTCAGGTGTCCCAGCTTCTCGGGACCGAGCTCTCCCACCGTCCTGGTTCCCGACTTGAGGTGAGGCTCGGCCTGCACGTAGCAAAGTTTCTCTGAGAGCGTGTTTCTTACCGTTCCATGGACAGTTCTGGTTGCCCCATCGTACTGCATCGATACGGCCAATCCGCCCAGAATGCCATTCCAAGACTGTCCCAGGGGGATGATCGGGCTGGACATCGCCGCTTCTCGGCTCTCCCCACTGCCCTCTCCGCCCGGTCCATGTTCGCCTCCGTCTTCGTTGCTTTCCCCTTCGGGTTCACTGCCTTCGGATCTGTTGCCGTGGTCGCTTCCGTAGGCGCCGCGCTCTCGTTCCACGGCGCCTTGAGTTGCCGTGAGGAGCCGGGGTCCCGGACGTCTTCCGGTCCTTCCCCGGACGCACAGCCGATGATCATCACCGCCAAGAGCATAGCCCCCGGAAGCGCCCAGGCTAGGGGCTTTTTCGTAACCAGCTTTCTGAGTCTCCTGCGGATCATCATTCCACCTCCTCGTGGAGTATCCGTGATGCTGCTCACGATAGAGATGAAATGTAGCAGAAACATGTCGCCGATAGCGGTGACTGGCGGTTGAGGGAATCCGACAGGCTTAGAAAAAACCAAGAGCTACACGACTGGACGCCGGGAACACTGGTCCTATCTCCTGTATTGGGGCCTCTTCGGAAGAGGCTGCCAGCTGGTATCAATCACGGACTCGGGTTCTGCTTGCCTCAATAAAGACTCAGAGTCGATAATGAGGGCCAGGTCAAAGGGGGGCGGGAACATTTCACACCATCCAGTTCCGCTGGGGTGGTATGGCGTAGTCGAGGAAGTCGGGCCAGACTGATTCTCGTTTAGCCTGGCAGACCTCCTACGCGGCGGGCCAGAGGTTAATGGGACATCCTCTTGTCGCCTGGCCGACTCCTTTATATCGGGATCTCCCACCGAAAAGTTCGCAATACAGTCTCGCCAGGCCCACCAGCAACTGCACCACCCCGCGTCCCAGCCTCCCTGCCGCTCCGGTTACTACTATCATCTCTCCCTCCGGCTGATTCCCTTGGTTGATGATTTGACCGGCTCACCGCATTCGGGCCACCGGAACCTCACGAACGGTCAAGTCCGTGGATACCACGGTAATCGATCGTTGGAGGTGACTGCCAACCTTTCAGGAGTCCCGGATGAGGTTGATAGATCTCGACGCCCAGCGGGCGGCAAGTGTCGATGGGATCGTCGGCGTCTTCTCCCCAAACCTGGACCGACAGGTCTCCGTGGGGACAAGTGGAAATGGCGCAGAGGAGGTCTATCTCGGCGAAGAATTCGAAGTAGTCCCCTTGCTTCGCTGGTGAAGGTTTCACGAAGTAACGGTCGTCCCGGGTAAGCCCGGTTACCTGGAATATGTTGAGCACGTCGTGGACGTCGCTCTCGTTGAGGTGGTACGGAGTGATTGCCCGCACCAGGTTCGAGTGGCAGCAGTAGTCAAAGTCCTCACCGTTCAGCAGTTTGTGAACGTATGGATCGCAACGGGTGCCCAGCAGGTCATGACATCCGGCGCCGTCCTCGTCCAAGGGATAGTCCACCGTGTCGCCGGTGATGGTGAGCATGGGCCGCAGGTACGGGAGACATGACCACAGCCGGTCGAATGTGGTGACGTGGGCCCGGTGCAACTGCTTGGTGCGAGCCGCCCAGAACCGTTCCCGGGGATTGTTCAGGTTCCATGCGTTGAAGTCGGCCACCTGCGCCCCTTCCACCACGACGATGCGGCATACCTGGCCTGCCAAGACCGGCCAGGCCCTGCCGGAGCGTATCGGCACCACGAACTGTTCAACCAGGCTCCGAGTCTCCGTATCTTGACCTAAGCGTCCATAAAATTCACGGTCAACGTCAATGGGGCTGCCGGGTTTGGGTTGGTAAATTACTCTAGGAGCTGGCATAGGACCCCCGTTGGGAATGAACTTGATGAATTACGCCGGTCTGACCTGCCCCCGGAGACTGGCCCAGGATGGATGTTAGAGGAAATCCGGACACCGTTCTGTCGCAGCCACGCTCTAATCGTTTCGTCCGTAGGCGTCGGCGGCGCGAAGGACCGTTGCGTCATCCCCCATCCGCCCGACCAGCATCATGCCTATGGGCAGGCCATCGGATACTCCGCACGGCACCGGGATGGCCGGATGGCCGGTTACTTCGGAGGGACACTGGCCAGTGTCGTTACGGCGCCCGCCGGTAGTCGGGCCCCTGCCTGAATTGAGCGCGCCGGTACTGATGAAATCGACGGCCCCATCAGGAAGAGGGGCTGGCGGGTGCGCCCAACATAGTCTCCCGCTCAAATCTGGACGAGGGTGGAGATAGGACGTTGAATACGCAAATCAGTCATCCGCCACCGTGTTCGGCTTCTCGGCACAGGGTCTTACCCCAGGGACTTGGGGTTGATTGGAGTGGGCATGGCCTGCACTTCCGGGAGAACTTTTTCGGCGAAGAGCCTCAGGCTTTTTTCGGCCTTGTCCCTCGGCATCCCGCCGTAGAACATGTGGACCACGATCTTTTCGAGGCTGATGGTTTGCTGTAGTGCCCTGATCCTTTCGATGATCTCGTCGGGCGTACCGATGGGCTGGGTTGCGCGCCGGGCAGCGAAACTGGCGTCGGCGGTGCCGACGTCGGCATTCTGGCGTATTAGGTATTCCTCGTAACCATGGATGCCCTCATAGCCTGGATTGTTCCACTCGAAGTAGTGGTGCTGGGCTGCGGTGAGCTGGTTGTGGAAATAGGTCCACCCCTCTTCGGCTTCTTCCGCGGTCTCGGCGCAGTACATCCACAATAGAGTGGTGGGCTGGTCGGGCGAAAGGCCGAGTTCTTTCCGAATCGCGTTGAACCGTCTCACCTTATCGGTCATTACGTCCACGTCGTCGCCGGCAACAAACATCTGCCCGAGGCCGTTTTCGGCGGCCATTCTTGCAGACGCCTCGGTCGTAAACGCCACCTTGATGTCCTTGGTTAGTTCACCCTTATGGCGGGCCTGTGGCCGGATACTGGTCGGTGGAATTTCGTAGACCTCGCCCTTGAATTCAAAGCGCTCCGAGCCGTCAGCGGCCTTGATGGCATTGATTACATCGTAGAAATACTTGTGCGATTGTTCAATCGGGTAGCCCAGCGAGGCGTACTCGTGAGGAGCGATCCCGCGGCCGATCCCCAGATGGAGGCGCCTGCCTTGCAGCAGAATGTCGAGCATGGAGATCTCAGAAGCCAGCCGGACCGGATTCCACCACGGGGCGACGATGACCGCGGTGCCCACATCGACTCGACTGGTGCGGCCCGCCCAAAATGCCAGGTACTGCAGTGGGTTGGGCTGCATCGAATAGGCAGAACCGTAGTGTTCGGTCGCCCAGATCGAATCGAACCCCAGCGGCTCAACCATCTCCCCCATATAGAGGGTGTCATCCATATTCTTGGCGTCCGGTACCGCCGGAGGGCGGTCATAGTCTTCCGCCATTAAACGGGCCCAATCTCCTTGGTTGTAACCAGTGACCATCACTCCACAGTGCATCGGTGTGTTCCTCCTTCCGCTCCACCTACTCAGCCCAAGTGCAGGTTGAGCCTCAACAAGGCTATTCGACGTCTCAGTATAACTGTTCCTTCGGGCAACGACCGGGAATCAGATTTCTCATCGGGGTCGGCCTCGAAAAGCAAAACGCGATTGCTCTGTGGAGGACGCTGGGGAGAAGGTGGAATCTTGGCGCAGACATTACAATGGGGAGCAGCCCCACAATAATGGGCAGGACCACCTGGGCCTTGCCACCAATTCAGCCGATGTGTACCGATTCCTTGCATTCGCCGGAAGCTCCATAGACCAAACGGCCCGTAAAGTCTGACCCGGACCTGTGCCAGACCGAAGAACTAGAAATCCTTAATTAGGAGGCCTGAAAATGCCAGTCAAAGGGACCACGCTAACCAGTCTTCGTCTATTGATGCAGGGCGTCAACGGAATGGTTGTAGCCAGCCACCCCAGTGCTGCCATGGCCGGTTTGGAAGTCCTGAAAAACGGTGGCAACGCGATTGACGCCGGAGTGGCCGTTGGCTTGGCGTTGAACGTGGCGCATGTCGATGATTGCAGCTTCCTGGGCGTGGCGCCCACGGTCATATACCTGGCTGACCGGAAAGAAGTTACCACGATTGACGGGCTCGGGGTTTGGCCCAAAGCGGCATCGGTCGAGTACTTTCAGAAGAATCACGGCGGAAGGATGCCGGCCGGCGTTCTCTCGTCCCTGACGCCGGCCGCCGCCGATTCGTGGCTGACGTCTCTGTCCAGGTTCGGCACCATGAACTTCGGACAGGTGGCGACCGCGGCCATAAACCTGGCCGGAAACGGCTTTCCCATGTACCGCTACCTGGCCGGCCGGTTCAAGACGGCCTTCGACCAGTACAACGCCCACCCGTCAACCGCTGAGATTTACCTGCCCGGCGGCCGCGCCCCCAAGCAGGGGGAGATGTTCTATCAAAGGGACCTGGCTGCCACCTTGTCCAAAATCGCGGACGTGGAGGCTTCCAACGCCAGGTCAGGCCGGGAGGCCGCGCTGAAGGCGGCAAGAGACTACATCTACACCGGCGAACTGGGCCGCAGGATTGTGGCATTCAACCGTGAGATGGGCGGCCTGCTCACCGAGGAAGACCTCGCCCGATATCATGTCCAGGTGGCTCCGCCCGTGACGGTAAATTACAAGGGTTACGACGTCTACAGCACAGGGCCGTGGGGCCAAGGCCCGACGTTCCCCCAAGCCCTCAAGATTCTGGAGGGGTACGACCTGGCATCCATGGGCCACAATTCCGCCGAGTACATCCATACGGTGAATCAGGCCCTGAACCTGGCTTTTGCCGACCGGGAGCAGTACGTGGGAGACCCGGACTTCGTGGACGTGCCAATCAACGAAATGCTGGCGGAGGAATACCTGGTCAAGCGCCGCTCTCTGATCGACCCAGACCTGGCCTGGCCGGGTACGCCCCCCGCGGGAGACCCGCGAAACGGGAGGGCGACTTTCGACGGCGCCCCGCAGTCACCCAGGGAGGCGGCGTCCCCGGTTGCCACAGCCGGAGTCAGCGGCGGCGGGACTTCTTATTTCGCCGTAATCGACCGGGACGGCAACATCTTCTCCAGTACTCCCAGCGAGGGCACCAAGAACGGCGGGCCGATAATTCCGGGCACCGGCCTGGCGTTCTCATTGCGCGGCACCCAGTCCAAGGTGACCGAAGGACATCCGGCAGCGATAGCAGGGGGCAAGCGGCCCCGGCTCACTCCCGCGCCCGCCCTGGTGCTGCGCGACGGCGAGGCTGTGATGGCCCTCGGCGCTCACGGTGGCGACCATATCCCGCAGGGCACTCTCCAACTGCTGCTGAACGTCGTAGAATTTGGCCGCGACCCGCAGGAAGCGGTGGAGGAACCCCGCTTCTACAGCTACAACTTCCCCAGTTCCAACTGGATGTCAAGGTATGAGCCGGGGATGCTGCGGCTGGAAGGCCGAATTTCCGACGAGGTGGCCGGGGAGTTACGACGGAAGGGCCACACCATAGAGCAGTACCCGGACTGGTGGGAGGGTTCGGCCTTATACTGTGTCATCACCCGCAACCCGGAGACCGGAGTGCTGCAGGGCGGCGCCGACCCGCGCTGCGAGGCCTACGCCGTCGGTTTCTAGTCCCAGGGCAAACACTGACAGCCTATCGGAGGACAACAGATGCCTGATCTGAACGACCTGCTGGACCAAGTTGATGAAATGCGCGACGAGATCGTGGCGCTGGAGCAGGACATGGTCCGCATCCCCACGGTTAACCAACGTCGGACTGACCCGTAAAATTCGCAGTATAGCTGGTACAGAAAATGGGGCAAGATCAGGCGCAAATGCAGAGCGAAGTGCCTAGTACCGTTTCCACTTGAATATGCCTTATACCGGATACCCGTTTCACCTGCCCGTCATTCCCGCGCAAGCGGGAATCCCGAGTTGGAGGTGACTTTCCAGTATCGACAAGACCATCTGGAAACGGTACTAGTACTACAGTCGCAGATTGAGAGAAGGTAGAATTAGGGCAGTTGAGTGTTGATGAGGTGACGTGGTGGTTGTTGGGAGAGACGAGGTGGCGGAAGTGGCCCGGTGGGCCGAGGGGATCGAGCGGGTGCATGAGTGCATTGCGGGGCGGTTCCGGCGGCCGGAGCCGCGCCGGCGGGCGCTGGACTACCTGCGGGGACTGTTGAGCCCGGTGGAGCGCAAGAACGGCTGGCAACTGGCGGAGCAGGCTGGCGAGGCCACTCCCGACGGGGTGCAGCGACTGTTGTACAACTACCGGTGGGACGCGGACCTGATTCGCGATGACCTCAGGGACTATGTTGTGGAGCATCTGGGCGATGCCGACGGGGTTCTGGTGGTGGATGAGACCGGGTTTCTCAAGAAGGGCGGCAAGTCCGTTGGGGTGCAGCGTCAGTACAGCGGCACGGCGGGCCGGATCGAAAACTGCCAGGTTGGCGTGTTCCTGACCTATGCCGGCGCCAAAGGCAGGACGCTGCTGGACCGGGACTTGCACCTGCCCCAGGTATGGGCCCAGGACCGGGAACGGCGCGAGGAGGCCGGGGTGCCGGAGGATGCGGTATTCCGGACCAAGCCGCAACTGGCGCAGTTGATGCTGGAGCGGGCGGCGGATTCGGGTGTCCCTTTCAGTTGGTTTACCGGGGACGAGGTCTACGGCAGCGACCGCAAGCTGCGGCGGTGGCTGGAGCGTGAGGAGATTCCTCACGTGATGGCCATAAAGAGCAACGAGAAGCTGTGGGCCTGGACGGAAAAGGGACCGCTACAGGTGAGGGCTGACCGGCTGGCGTCCGGGGTTGAGGAGTCCGCCTGGGTGCGGTGCAGTGCCGGAAATGGCGCCAAGGGACCTCGGGTCTACGATTGGACCGCCGTGAAAATACGGCCCCTGCGGGAGCCGGGCAAGGGCCACTGGCTGCTGGCCCGGCGCAGCCTTGCCAAACCTGGGGAGTTGGCCTACTACCTGTGCTTCGGCCCGGCGGAAACAACCTTGGCGGAATTGGTGCGGGTGGCTGGGACAAGGTGGGCCATCGAGGAATGCTTCGAGGAGGCCAAGGGAGAGGTCGGTCTGGACCAGTACGAGGTGCGGCGATGGGACGGCTGGCACCGGCACATCACCCTGGCGATGCTGGCTCACGCCTACCTGACGGTAATCAAATATCAGGCGATGGAACAGGGAGAAAAGGGGGCCGCTACGGCCCGGATGAAGAGTTGATTCCCGTCACAGTGCCGGAGGTGCGCCGACTGCTGACCCGATTGGTATGGAGGGAAAACCAGCCGCCTGATTTCATCCTTTACTGGTCGCGTTGGAGACGGCGCCACCAAGCCAGAGCCCGGCAATGCCACTACAAACGCCGCCTGTCACATCTGCGACTGTAGTACTAGTAGGCTGCCACTGTTGAATTGATGGCTGGCGGAGTATTATGGGTTGGTAATCCGAGAATTTTGGGAAGCGGGGTTGAGGTGATGGTCAAGAAATACCGTGTGGGACTTACGCGGGAGGAACAAGAGGAACTGAAAGGGATGGTGTCCCGAGGGCGGGCGGCGGCATACAAGCAAACTCACGCCCGTATCCTGCTGCTCAGCGATGAGAACCAGGCTGGCGGGGCTATGAGGGACCAAGACATAGCCCAGTCCCTGAGGGTGGGCACCGCTACGGTGGAGCGGGTGCGCCGCCGGTGCGTGGAGGAGGGTTTGGAAAGGGCCCTGGGACGCAAGGAGCAGCTAAACCGTCGCCCCAAAAAGCTGGACGGTGAGGGCGAGGCCCACTTGGTGGCCTTGGCCTGCTCCCAACCGCCCAGCGGCCGGGCTGGTTGGACGATGCATCTGCTGGCTGACCAGTTGGTGGAAAGGGAGATAGTGGACCGCATCAACCCCGAGACGGTGCGCCGGTGTCTGAAAAAAACCGGTTCAAGCCTTGGCTGAAGGAAAGCTGGTGCATCCCGCCCAAGGCCAATGCGGAGTTCGTCTGTGCCATGGAGGATGTGCTGGAGGTGTATCACCGTAAGTTCCAGGACAACGAGGTGCTGGTGTGCCTGGACGAGACCAGCAAGCAACTGGTGCAGGAGACCCGCAAACCACTCCCGCCGCGTCCCGGGGCTGCCATGGCCTACGATTACGAATACCAGCGTAACGGCGTGAGCAACCTGTTCATGCTGTTTGCGCCCCTGGAGGGATGGCGGCGGGTGGAGGTGACGGAGCGGCGTACCAAGGTGGACTGGGCCCGGGTGGTCAGGAAACTGGTGGACGAGGACTATGCCGACAGGGAGCGGATAGTCCTGGTGATGGACAATCTGAACACGCACCATCCGTCATCCCTGTATGAGGAGTTCGAGCCTGCGGAGGCGAGGCGCATAGCGGAGAGGCTGGAAATTCACTATACGCCGAAGCACGGCAGTTGGCTGAATATGGCCGAGATCGAACTGGGAGTGCTGGCCGGGCAGTGCCTGGACCGCCGGATACCCAGCCAGGAAGTCCTGACACAGGAAACTGGGACTTGGCAGGAGCGGAGGAACCGGGAAGCAATCCGGGTGGACTGGCGCTTCACCACGCAGGACGCCCGCATCAAGCTGAAGTCTCTTTACCCATCAATTCAATAGCGGTGCTCCACTAGTGTTGAACAGCTAAACTAAAGCCAAGGTGAAATGTACATATCGCTAGACCGCACTGTCGGTCGCCCCCAGTTGGGACGTAAAGGTGAGATGAAGTGCCGTGGAGTCCTTTAGGTCGTCTTCAAGACCCCCGAAATGCACATCCCACCTTGGTATTGGTTTAGATATGTTTCCAGATGCCGCGCAAGGTAAGCATCTTTGCTTGGATTGTGGTATCGACATTTCGCACCGAAGACGTGATGCACAACGTTGCGAACCTTGCTCAAACAGCCGAACGAAGGAACTCGCCGGGAACTACTACTGGGAAAATCGCACAAGAGTGTTACAGCGGATCAAAAGCCGACAACAAACGCCTGAGTACAAGCAGTTACGTCGGGAATGGGAAGGGAGGAATCCGGAAAAGTTCCCCGTATACCGTCAACGTCAGAATCAAAAGTATCGAGAGAAGACGGGTTACAACCCAGAAGGTAGAACCTGCGAGGATTGTCACGCTGATATATCTCATAGGGGGCACAACGCAAAAAAGTGCGTGCCCTGCTCAACACCTCCCGCCAGGACGTGTGTGGTATGCCATATCGACATTTCGCACAAAGGGCCCAGAACACAATTTTGTAGCCAGCATTGCAAGCAACAAGATCAGCGGTCGAAGGAGTTGAAAGGATATACCAAGATATGTACCAAATGTAATGAGGAAAAGCAGTACAGCGAATTCGGCCTACATTACAATCTCAGACGAGCAGTCTGCAAAATTTGCGAAGTGAAGGGCCAGTCAGAACGTCACCAAGCCTTGCCTGTTGAGGAGCGGCGGAAAACGCGCCGCATCCAAGGCGAGCGTGAGCGAACCAAGAAGGCCAATCTACCCCCGGAGCAAAAGACAATACTGAGAGCCAAGGAACGCAAAGCTCACAGGCGGAGGCTATATGGACCTGACTTCGATGAGGATAGATTGTATTCAAAGCAAAGGGGCAAGTGTGCAATCTGTAGAATTCCTGCGTCGCTGGAAGAGCTGGAACTTGACCATGACCACGTAACGGAGATGCCGCGGGGATTCTTGTGCAAGAATTGTAATTTAAAGTTGCTGCCTCGCTACGAGAGATTTCCACCCGAACGTCAAGATTGGCTGTACTTGAATGAATATCTGAAAAAGGGCAAACAGCAATGACCCAAATGACCTTGCTTGAGAACTCGGAACTATCCCGTAAACAGTGCAACAACTGTAAACGGTGGTTTGAGAGGGCAACATTCCTTCACCGAAGTGCTCGGTGTAAGGAGTGCCATCTAGCCAAGGCTCGAGAGCTCAGCCGTACACCAGACCAAGTCGAGAAGCGGAAAGAAAGAAGAGCAAATCGTACTCCAGAGCAAAGAGAGGCGGAACGAGAAAGGGGCCGCAGCAGATACGCCAATCAAACATCAGAACAAAAGCGACGTGAGTGGGAACGTAGGCAATCGCGCAAAGAGACGGACAATGCTAGGTCCCGAGAATTGCGTGCACTATCTCCCGAGAGTAAAGCCCGGCAAGCATTCAGCGTATGGAAATCCAAGTTGAAGCATGAATATGGTATTACCCCAGAAATCCACCAGATGATGTACGAAGATCAAGGCGGCAAGTGTTATTTTTGTGATGATCATAGACCCAGCCGAGGAAAAAGAGGATTAGCGATAGACCACGACAAAGAGACCGGTTTCGTTCGCGGTCTATTGTGTCGTCCATGTAACGCGAACTTCATTGATGAATACAGTAAGCTGCCGAAGGCATTCCGGAACTCACCACGAACCAACATCTATTTGCTTCGGGGTGAAACAGGTAAATATATAGGGAGCATCAAACAACGTATGGCAAGCTAGGACTGATAAATGGGACTTTTGGCCCGTCTGGTTCCGTAGGCGCTGACAGGGGCCGTTGCAGACCCGCGGTGCGAGGCCTACGCCGTCGGTTTCTAGTCCCAGGGCAAACACTGATAGCCTTTCGGAGGACAACAGATGCCTGATCTGAACGACCTGCTGGACCAAGTTGATGAAATGCGCGACGAGATCGTGGCGCTGGAGCAGGACATGGTCCGCATTCCCACGGTCAACACCGGCTTCATGCCCACGGGCAACGAAACGGAGCTGTGCCGGTACATCGAGAAGTGGCTGGCCGAGGACGGCATGGCCTGCGAGATTATCGAGTCCGCTCCCGACCGGGGAAACCTCATTGCGCGGCTGGAGGGCAGTTCGGGAAAGGCAGGGCTGATGTTCATGTCTCACTTGGACGTGGTTCCGGTTGAGGAGGAGGAGAAATGGCGATTCCCTCCTTTCAGCGCCACGGTGGCCGATGGCCGGGTCTTCGGCCGTGGCGCGTCCGACTGCAAGGCCCTGCTCACCTGCCAGTTAGTCGCCATGCGGATTCTCAAGCGGAATGGCGTCCAGCTCAAGGACAGCCTGATCCTGGCGTCCTGCGCCGATGAGGAGCACGGCGGCCGCTACGGGTTTGGCTGGATGGCCGATAACCATCCAGAGAAGCTGGCCGCTCCTCTGGCCGTGAACGAGGGCGGCGGAGTACCCATCGAGGCGGCAGGGAACCTAACCTACCTGCTGGGAGTGGGAGAGAAAGGCCGCCTGCAATTGGAGATTGACGTCCGGGGCTCAAGCGCCCATGCGTCAACCCCGTGGCAGGGTTCCAACGCCCTGTTTGGTTTGTCGGAGGTCGTGAAGCGGATCGAGGCCTACGAGCCGGAGCGGGACACCTCCACCAGCCTGTTCCAGCACCTGTCCGTTTTCGCAATCGAAGACAGGCCGTCGGCGGCAAACATCGACCAGATTATCGCGGACTCCGAGGATGGAAACCCCCGGTTCGCGTCAATTATGCGGGCGCTGTCGCGGATGACAATCACGCCCACCATGATTCAGGGCGGCATCAAGTCCAACAGCGTTCCCGAGTCGGTCCGCCTGACCTGCGATGTTCGGACGCTGCCCCATCAGGACGAATCCTATGTCCGGCAGGAGTTGGGCAAGATACTCGACGGGATTCCGGGGGTCGAGATTGACATCGACTATATGTCCATTCCCAACTCCTCACCCTTCGAGACGGACTTCGCCCAGCGAATCCAGATCAGCGCCGCCCGGGCCCTGGAACGGGACGACATCCAGTGGGTCCCCGCGCTGAGCACCGGGTTTACCGACTCCCGCTTCACCCGCAACCTGGGGACCACCACCTACGGCATGACCGGCTCCCACCCCGACGACGACCCAATGCTCGCGAACGTCCACGGGACCGACGAATCGGTGGGCATCCAAAGCCTTATGAGCGGCTCACGAATCATGCTGGCGCTGGCCTACGACATCCTGGCCGCAAAGTAGGCACGGCCGCTGAGTGTAGCGAAGGGTCTTTGTGTCGAGGCCGGGACCCTTCGCTACACTCTGAATGACAGGCTGGGGAAGCAGACCTTCCCAGAGACCTGTAGAATTCCCTCCAGGTCAGCTTGAAGGAGGCCCATTCCATCATGAAGTTTGCGCTGTTTTTGCTGGGTTCCTGGACAGAACAGGAGACCAGCGCCCAAAGCCGGATCTTCGGTGAAATGCTGGAACAGGCTGAGTACGCCGAAGAGTTGGGCTTCGATTCGATCTGGATTGCGGAGCATCACTCCAGCCGGTACGGCATCTGTCCTTCCCTGATGCCGCTGCTCAGCCACATCGCCGCACGCACCCGGAAGATTCGTATCGGGGCTGGCGTCAGTGTCCTGCCTTTCCACAACCCCATTTTCCTGGCCGAAGAGAGCGCCATGCTGGACGTGCTGAGCAATGGCAGGCTGGACTTCGGAGTTGGACGCGGCTCGGCGGACTACGAGTACGGCAACTTCAATATCGGCTTTGACACCCGGGACGTGCGTACTCAGGAGGCGTTGGACGTTATCCTGGGGCTGTGGACCCAGTCCGATTTCGCTTTTCAGGGGGAATTCTATCAGGTGAAAGACCTTACGATAGCTCCCTGGCCCGTGCAACAGCCCCATCCGCCGGTGTATCTGGCCGTATCCCGCACCCCCGCCAGCGTGGACGTCGCCGTATCGCGAGACCTGCCCATCCTGACCAGCTTTTCCACCCCGGAGGCCGACAACCTGGGTTTGTTTTCCCTTTATGCGGAACGCAGCGCCGCCGCCGGAAAGGAACTGCCCGTGGAGGAAATGCCCTATTTCCGGTTCGTGTACCTGGAGGAAGACGAGCAGACCGCCAGGGAATATCCCCGCCAGTCCCTGACTTGGGTCCGGGACTTGGGCGGCTACCGGCGCACCCTGACCCGCGGCGATGAAATCAACGTGGACCTGGACCACTGGCGCCGGACCCGCACCGTAGAACCGGCCAGCTATGAGTCGGAACTGGAGACTACCGCTTACTTCGGCACGCCGGAGCAATGTGTGCAGCGAATCACCAAGTTACGGGACGAACACGGCATCGGGTACTTCGGCGCCAGCATGTCCTTCGGCAGTATGGAGCACTCCCGGGTATTGCGCTCAATGGAGCTTTTCGCCAAGGAAGTAATGCCCAAATTCCGGCCATAGAACTTCGTCACCGACTCTTGTTATTCAAGGATCTCGCTACCGATCATGAGGGCTTCAAAAGCGAGGTAAAGAATGACGTGCCGGACGCGGCGCATTCTATACGCTTTTAGTACTACAGTCGCAGATGTGACAGGCGGCGTTTGTAGTGGCATTGCCGGGCTCTGGCTTGGTGGCGCCGTCTCCACCGCGACCAGTAAAGGATGAAATCAGGCGGCTGGTTTTCCCTCCATACCAATCGGGTCAGCAGCCGGCGCACCTCCGGCACTGTGACGGGAATCAACTCTTCATCCGGGCCGTAGCGGCCCCCTTTTCTCCCTGTTCCATCGCCTGATATTTGATTACCGTCAGGTAGGCGTGAGCCAGCATCGCCAGGGTGATGTGCCGGTGCCAGCCGTCCCATCGCCGCACCTCGTACTGGTCCAGACCGACCTCTCCCTTGGCCTCCTCGAAGCATTCCTCGATGGCCCACCTTGTCCCAGCCACCCGCACCAATTCCGCCAAGGTTGTTTCCGCCGGGCCGAAGCACAGGTAGTAGGCCAACTCCCCAGGTTTGGCAAGGCTGCGCCGGGCCAGCAGCCAGTGGCCCTTGCCCGGCTCCCGCAGGGGCCGTATTTTCACGGCGGTCCAATCGTAGACCCGAGGTCCCTTGGCGCCATTTCCGGCACTGCACCGCACCCAGGCGGACTCCTCAACGCCGGACGCCAGCCGGTCAGCCCTCACCTGTAGCGGTCCCTTTTCCGTCCAGGCCCACAGCTTCTCGTTGCTCTTTATGGCCATCACGTGAGGAATCTCCTCACGCTCCAGCCACCGCCGCAGCTTGCGGTCGCTGCCGTAGACCTCGTCCCCGGTAAACCAACTGAAAGGGACACCCGAATCCGCCGCCCGCTCCAGCATCAACTGCGCCAGTTGCGGCTTGGTCCGGAATACCGCATCCTCCGGCACCCCGGCCTCCTCGCGCCGTTCCCGGTCCTGGGCTCATACCTGGGGCAGGTGCAAGTCCCGGTCCAGCAGCGTCCTGCCTTTGGCGCCGGCATAGGCCAGGAACACGCCAACCTGGCAGTTTTCGATCCGGCCCGCCGTGCCGCTGTACTGACGCTGCACCCCAACGGACTTGCCGCCCTTCTTGAGAAACCCGGTCTCATCCACCACCAGAACCCCGTCGGCATCGCCCAGATGCTCCACAACATAGTCCCTGAGGTCATCGCGAATCAGGTCCGCGTCCCACCGGTAGTTGTACAACAGGCGCTGCACCCCGTCGGGAGTGGCCTCGCCAGCCTGCTCCGCCAGTTGCCAGCCGTTCTTGCGCTCCACCGGGCTCAACAGTCCCCGCAGGTAGTCCAGCGCCCGCCGGCGCGGCTCCGGCCGCCGGAACCGCCCCGCAATGCACTCATGCACCCGCTCGATCCCCTCGGCCCACCGGGCCACTTCCGCCACCTCGTCTCTCCCAACAACCACCACGTCACCTCATCAACACTCAACTGCCCTAATTCTACCTTCTCTCAATCTGCGACTGTAGTACTAAACTAAAGCCAAGGTGAAATGTACATATCGCTAGACCGCACTGTCGGTCGCCCCCAGTTGGGACGTAAAGGTGAGATGAAGTGCCGTGGAGTCCTTTAGGTCGTCTTCAAGACCCCCGAAATGCACATCCCACCTTGGTATTGGTTTAGGCGACGTCGAGACGGCAAGGAATGGCCCGGACCACCCGACCTGTACTGCCACCTCACGGGAAGAGGCGACTGTCAATTGACGGTTCGCAATTGGGTGTGACTGAAAGCAGTTGGGAAAAGGGTTTTACAGGAGAAGCAAGGGATGGCAATCTCCTGAAGGCAGAAGCATTCAGCGGGGAGGGGTGATGAAGCGAACGATGCGGGAGATTATGGAACAAGCCATTGGGGAAATGCGGGAAGCCCTGGCCCAGGAAGTGGACGAAGGCGAGGCCGGGTATCGGGACCCGGACGCCTGGGAGGAAGAGGTTATCCGGTTTACCCGGCAGTTGGGCCAGCGGATGGTGCAGACCTGGGCGGAGGTGAAGGCTGAGCAAGCAAAAGCTCAGGACCCTTTTGTCCCGGCTGCGGGGGAAGACGCCACCTGCACCGGTGGCAACCCCTGCGGTGGTTAAGCGTCTTCGGACCGGTTGAAGTGCCAGCCCCCTATCTGCGCTGCCCCAAGGAGCGCCCCGCGGCCGCGGGTCACCGGCCTTTTCAGGAGTTGACCGGTGTGCAGTGCCGGGGCAAGTCTTCGGCCTTGCAACGGGCCTTGACCGGCTTTGGCGCAGAAAAGTCTTTTGAGTCGGCCAGCCGGCAACTGAAGGAACACTATGGAGTGGAGTTGCACCGCAGCAGCATCAGGGAAGTGGTCCTGAAACAGGCGGAAAGAGCCGCCGGATTGGTGGACCGTGAGACGATTGCCAGCTACGAAAAGCAGCGCAGCTGCCGGCCTGGACCGCCGTGGCTGATCGTGGAGACCGATGGCAGCATGGTACGCACTGGGGAGTTGGCGCGGGACCCGGCGGGGGGAGCGAGTCCTGGGGGGCGTCCCAAGCGGACCAGGAAGACCCAGTGGCGGGAAGTGCGGCTGAGCTTGGTGGAGGCGCCGGGAGGAAGGGAGCGCCGGTACGCCGCGGCTACCGGTCCTCCCCAGCGGACGGGAGAGCAGATGTTTGCCCTGGCCCTGAGGTGCGGCTATGGGGACAACACCTGGGTGCATGGCGTGGGAGATGGCGCGTCCTGGATTGCCCAGCAGATGGCGGCGGTCTTCCCCAGGCAGCGCTTCCTGCTGGACCGCTATCATCTGTTGGAACACTTGCACGGCGGGGCGGCGGCCCTGACTCCGGGGGACCCTGAACCGGCCCGGGCTTGGGTCAGAGCGCAGGCGAACCGCATTGACGCGGGCGGCGTAGCCGGGGTGGTGGCCGAATGCCGGAGCCGGGCGGGAGGGAGCATAGAGCATCCGCTGTACCGGTTGGCCGGTTACCTGGAGAACCGGCAAGGACAGCTGGATTACGCCGCCGCCCGGCAGCAAGGTCTGCCCATCGGAAGCGGCGCGGTGGAAGGTGGACATCGCCACGTGATTCAAAACCGGTTGAAGTTGCCGGGAGCATGGTGGAAGGAGGCGACGGTGAACCCCATGCTGGCCTTGAGGTCATTGCGGGCCAACGGCTGTTGGCAAGCCTTTTGGAGTTGATCCCAACTACTTTTAGTCACACCCGCGTGTTGTCGAGGCGGAGAGGAACGGAGCCTTTTCGAGTCTCGGGGAAGGGGCCACTGCGGGGTGGTTGCCCTGCTAGTAGTCAGTCAACTTGGTTTTAGGATTTGTTAAATAAGGGGGCCAAATAGGTTGCCCTGTCTGGCAGGAAGAGTCGATGGCGGAGGTGGCGGTGATGGTAAGGGACAAGCACGCGGTGCGGCTGACGCCGGAACAACGGGAAGAACTCCGGCGTCTGATCCGGGTTGGGAAAAGCACGGCGCGGGTGAGCGCCAGGGTGCGGATTCTGCTAAAGAGCGACGACGGTTGGCCGGCGCCCCGGGTGGCTGAAGGGCTGGATGTGGCGCTGAGCACGGTGTACCGGGTCAAGCAGCGCTTCAGCGAGGATGGGTTGGCTGGGATCCTGAAGGACCGTCCCCAAGCCCACCGGCCCCGCAAGCTGGACGACCGGGGCGAAGCCCGCCTGACCGCCCTGGCCTGCCGCCCGGCCCCGGAAGGCCATGACC
This sequence comes from Dehalococcoidia bacterium, assembly GCA_965197575.1. Classification (GTDB taxonomy): domain Bacteria; phylum Chloroflexota; class Dehalococcoidia; order Lucifugimonadales; family UBA3495; genus VXOI01. Next base: position 541,660 of record OZ240214.1, on the reverse strand, counting down.
ACTGGACGCTGCGCCTTTTGGCTGGCAAGGTGGTGGAGTTGGGGCTGGCGGCTTCCATGTCCCACGAGGGGGTGCGAAAGCGTCTTAAAAAAACGCGCTCAAGCCGTGGCGGAAGAAGGAGCGGCGCATCCCCCAGGTGAGCGCCGACTTCGTGGCCCACATGGAGGACGTCCTGGACCTGTACCAGGAACCCCATGACCCCCAAAGGCCGGTGGTCTGCTTTGACGAGACCTCCACCCAGTTGTTGGCCGAGACCCGGCCTGCTTTGCCGCCCCGGCCGGGACTGCTGCGGCGGGAGGACTATGAGTACCGGCGGGAGGGAACCCGCAACCTGTTCCTGGCCTGCGAGCCCTTGGCCGGCTGGCGGCAGGTGGAGGTCACCGAACGGCGCACCATGCAGGACTTCGCCACCGGATGCGCTGGCTGGCGGACGAGGCTTACCCGGAAGCCCAGGTGGTGCGAGTGGTCTTGGACAATCTGAACACCCACCGCACGGCGTCGCTGTACGAGACTTTCCCGGCAGCTGAGGCCCGGAGGATTGCCCGGCGGCTGGAGTTCCACTACACCCCCAAGCACGGCAGTTGGTTGAACATGGCGGAAATCGAGTTCAGCGTACTGTCCCGCTGTTGCCTCAGCCAGCGGCTCCCCAGCGAGGAGGCCCTGCGGCGGGAGGTCCAAGCCTTGGTCACGGAGCGAAACGCCGCCCAGGCCGCCATCAACTGGCGGTTCAATACCCAGGACGCCCGAACCAAACTTCACCGTCTTTACCCTTCCGATTTCACGGTTGACTGACTACTAAACTAAAGCCAAGGTGAAATGTACATATCGCTAGACCGCACTGTCGGTCGCCCCCAGTTGGGACGTAAAGGTGAGATGAAGTGCCGTGGAGTCCTTTAGGTCGTCTTCAAGACCTCCGAAATGCACATCCCACCTTGGTATTGGTTTAGTACCGTTTCCAGTTAGATTTATTGATACTGGAAGGCTGCCTCTAACTCTGGATTCCTGCTTGCGCGGGAATGATTAACAGATATCCGATATAAGGCATATTCAAGTGGAAACGGTACTAGGGTCATCAGTCCAGTCAACCAGGGTCATTAGTCCACCCTTGGGTGCCTTATCGGCGACCATTGCCACACTTGGGAGTGAGTAGTGGTGATGGTGTGCAGGGAGGTGCTCAGATTGGAAATCGGAGAAGTCGTACGGCGCTGGCAGGCTGGGAACAGCCAGCGCAACATTGCATCGGGGACTAAACCAATACCAAGGTGGGATGTGCATTTCGGAGGTCTTGAAGACGACCTAAAGGACTCCACGGCACTTCATCTCACCTTTACGTCCCAACTTGGGGCGACCGACAGTGCGGTCTAGCGATATGTACATTTCACCTTGGCTTTAGTTTAGTAGTCCAACACCTTTGGAGTGATGGCTGAGGGGCGTATCATGGCCGGTGGGAGCTAAAGAAGATTGGGACATGGGGGATAGGAGTGATGGCGAAGAAATACCGGGTGCAACTGACCAGGGAGGAGCAACAGGAACTGAAGGCATTGGTGTCCCGGGGACGTGCGGCGGCATACCAACAGACTCATGCCCGCATCTTGCTGTTGAGTGATGCGGGGCAAGGGAACGAGGCGATGAAGGACGCGGAGATTGCCCGGGCCCTCCGGATTGGCTGCGCCACGGTGGAAAGGGTGCGCCGCCGCTGCGTGGAGGAAGGGATTGAAGCTGCCCTGGGACGCAAGCAGCAACTTAACCGGCGTCAGAAGAAGCTGGATGGGCAGGGGGAAGCTCACCTGATTGCCCTGGCCTGCTCTGAACCGCCGGAGGGCCGGGCCGGTTGGACGCTTGAATTGCTGGCGGACCAGTTGGCGGAGTGTGCGATAGTGGAGAGCGTCAGCACCGGAACGGTGCGCCGGACGCTGAAAAAAACCAACTCAAGCCCTGGCTGAAAGAGTGCTGGTGCATCCCGCCTGAAAGCAACGCGGACTTTGTGTGCGCGATGGAAGATGTTTTGGAAGTCTACCAGCGCTCCTACGGGGACAACGAAGTGCTGGTGTGCCTGGACGAGACCAGCAAGCAGCAAGTGAAGGAGACGCGCGTGGGGCGGCCGGCCGGGCTTGGCGCGGCAGCCGTGTACGATTACGAATATCAGCGCAACGGGGTGAGCAACCGGTTCATGCTGTTCGCGCCGTTGGCAGGGTGGCGGCGGGTGGAAGTCACGGACCGGCGTACCCGGGCCGATTGGGCGCGGGTGGTGCGGAAACTGGTGGATGAGGACTACGCTGGCAAAGACCGGATAGTGCTGGTGCTGGACAACTTGAACACCCATCATCCGGCCTCGTTGTACCAAGCGTTTGAGCCTGCCGAAGCGCGGCGCATCGCCGGGCGGCTGGAGATTCACTACACTCCCAAGCATGGGAGTTGGTTGAACATGGCCGGGATTGAAACCGGGGCGCTGGCCCGGCAGTGCCTGGAGCGCCGGATTCCCGGTCAAGATGTCCTGCGGCGGGAGGTGGAAGCGTGGCAGGACCGGCGTAACCGGGAGGCCGTGCGGGTCGACTGGCGCTTCACCACTGAGGACGCGCGTATCAAACTGAAGTCTCTTTACCCATCAATTCAACAGTGATGGACTACTAGCCCGGCTGGAACCTTCGAAAGGGTCCATGAGGGGCAAGCTGAAACGGACGGATGGGACAATGACTGCCTGGTCACAATCCTGTCCCAGTTCACCAAAATCCAAATGCGATAGCCCTGGGATTCCGGTCAGGGCTATCGCATTTGAAATTCTGGTGGCCCATTCGAGTAGGGAAATGCAGGCTCTAGCCGTAAATTTCAACCAACCGGCGACCAGAATGGGCAAAATCTCTTGGAGAGGCTGGTGATTAAGGCGGGAAATCCCATAAAAAATATCCAATAACGCCGCCCAATTATCCACTACTGAAAAGACCTTTTACCCACTCCACCTCAAATGCAATTGCCCTGGGATTCCGGTCAGGGCCTGTGCAAAGTCCGAATCACACGGATGTGATGAGTTTGAGGGCTTCGTCCCATCGGGCAGCATACCGGCGGCGTTGCTGAGGCACGTTGTGGACTCCGCGCCGCAACAACAGTCCCAAGACCAGGTTGTTGACCGCCGCCATCATCCGTTGCCCGTGTGCCAAGCGCAAATGACACCAGTCTTCCCGCAGGGTCTCGTCACGCCGGTAATGCAGGCCATTTTCGATGTTCCAATGGGTCCGGACGATTTCCAGCAGACGTTGAGGGCCGGCCTGGTCCAGCCCCAGACTGGTTATCCCGTAGACGGTTTCATGGGTCGTCTTGCCTTCTTTGACGTATTCAAAGCGCCGCTCAACCTTGAATACCTGTTGAACATGGGGCCAGTCCAGGTAGTCACTCAGGCCGTCACTGGCCCGCAGGCTGCGTTTCTCGATACGCCCATGCCTTTTGTTCACCGTCTCCGCCGTCGCTCCATTTTCCGGTACGCCATCGCTGGCAAAGAATGTGGCAATATCTTCACGCAGTTGGGGCTGGTTCTTCTTGACGATCCAAACATAGTCTCCCCCACTCTCCACGACTTGCGCGGAAAGTTGACGCTGCGCCAGCATGGCGTCCGCACTAACCACCTTGCTGCGCAAATCGATAGCCTCCAGCAGGCGCGGGGCCGCTTTGATTTCGTTTTCCTTGCCCGCCACCTCCACTGGGGCCAGCACCACCCCCTCCCCGCTGACAGGGGTAGGTATAAATTTGTGGACTTGGAAGGCAAATGGCTTTCTAGCACCTTTTCGGCGCCAAACAGACGGGTTGACAAGGGTATTGTTGCTTCCTGAACCACATCCTGGCCCGTCGCCTAACCTGAAGAAATCTATCGTCCCGAAGCGGGAAACACCAAATACCTACCCCTGTCAGCCCCCTCCCCGGGAAGATAGGGGGAAGATAGGCCGCCATCAGATGCACTCCTTGGGTCTGACCCCCAGCGATGCTGCCCCGCAAAGCCTTGCCATCTATTGTTACCTGTACCAGTTGTCCATCCACCGGCACGCTGGCCACCGGCACGCTGGCGAAGAAGCCGCCCACCGCCTCCTCGAACTCCTCCGCGTCCATCCTTTCTCCCAATATCCGGCTGTAAGTAGTGCGGTGCGGCGCTTGGGAGCGCCTCAACCCCAACGCTTTGGCCAATGCTTCCTTCCGGTGCCGCACCCATTCCGAGATGCCGGTCAGCCGGTCTTCCCCGGCCAGTTTGGCCAGCACCACAAATACCAGGATGTGGACCAGCTTGTAGCGCAGACCACGGGCGTCCCACCGGTCTTCCAGGCGGCTCAGAAAATCATACAGGCTGCCCATATCCACCATGAACCTTTGGGGGTCGCCCTGCCCTGGCGGATTTACAACATTGACATCAAACCCTGCCGGACTATACTCCATCATGGCCTTCCTCCATCAGATAGGGCGTGATATTCCTATCTACGAGGAAGGCCACGCTTATGTCAACTGACTTTGCACAGGCCCTGGATTCCGGTCCAGGGCAACCGCATTCTAAAGTCGACCGCGATGGAAGTCCCCAAGTCCATCGGCGCACGGCATCAAACATCCTTCAAACCCTGTCAAAATCGGTTATTTCAAACCGGTCAGGGGTAAAATTGGCTGCTTGCTTCTCGCTCCAATTTAGAATGCGGTTGCCCTGGATTCCGGTCGATTCGGGTTGACACTCGGGGGGGCCGATGCTAAAATAACGAGCGATTCCGTTGGCGTTTTTCGGTCGTTTGACGCTTTCTTTTCGACCTCGTTCCGGTCGTGATTTCCGGATTTGGGAAGCCCCCGCAGTCCATCGCCCAACCCCGAACCCGCAAGGAGTTTTAGGCCATGCCCGAGATAGTCAAAGGACTCAAGGACGTTTACTTTGATACTACTGAGTCCAGCTTCATCGATGGACAGGTAGGCAAGTTGCTCTACCGGGGCTATAGCATCCACGACCTGGCCGAAAAGTCCACCTTCGAGGAAGTTGTCCACCTGCTGCTCTACGGTAAGCTGCCAAACAAGCAGGAACTGGCCGACTTCGACGCGGTGCTTCGGGCCAACCGGATCATCCCAGACGAAGTGATCCAGGTGCTCGACCTGGTGAAGAACAGCCACCCGATGGACGCCCTGCGCACAGGCGTCTCGGCTTTGGCTGCATTCGACCCGGAAGTGAACGACAACTCGATTGAGGCCACCGTCCGCAAGGGCATCCGCCTCACCGCCATGGGGCCGAGCATCGTCGCGGCCCACCACCGGCTGCGGCAGGGACTGGAGCCCGTCGCCCCCAATCCAGACCTCAACCATTCCGGTAATTTCCTGTACATGCTCTTCAACGAGCTCCCGGACCAAGAGACCACCGATCTGCTGGACGTCGACTTCATTCTGCACGCTGAGCACGGGCCCAACGCCTCAGCCTTCGGTGCCCGGGTCGCGGCTTCCACCCTGTCCGACCTGCACGCGGCCGTAACCACCGGCGTCGGCGTGCTCAAGGGTCCCTGGCACGGCGGGGCGGCGGAAGAGGTTATGAAAATGGCCTTGGACATCGGCAACCCGGAGAACGCCGAAGAATACGCCCGGAAGATCCTGGACTCGGGCGGCCGCATCATGGGCTTCGGGCACCGGGTCTACCGGGCCGAAGACCCGCGGGCCCGGCACCTGCGCGAACGCTCTCGGGCCTTGGGCGAGAAGCTGGGCCAGCCGGGCTGGTTCCAGATCCTGACCCACCTTGAACAAGAGACGATGCTGCCCTACCGTGACCGTGGCATCTGCGTGAACGTCGACTTTTTCGCTGGCTCTATCTACTACCTGCTCAACATCCCCGAAGACCTGTTCATCTCCATCTTCGCCCTGGGCCGCATCCCTGGCTGGACCGTCCAGTGCATGGAGCAATACAGCGACAACATTCTGATCCGCCCGCTAACGGAGTACGTCGGCGAGATGGACTTGGAATACGTCCCCCTTGAACAGCGGGGATAGCGGCCAGGCGAGCTAAACCAAGCAACCAGGAAACCCGAGAGGGGCCGAGTGGCCCCTCTCTTTTTGACTGTTGCCCAGTTCATTTGACCGCAGAGACTATCCCGGCCCCAAGCGCCGGAGTTGTTCCCGCAACTGCTGTAGTTCGGCCTCAGCTTCGGCAGCACGGGCCTCAGCGGCGTCTCGTTGGGCCTCGGCTTCGGCGCGGGCGGCTGAGGTGCGTTGCCAGTTCTCCAGGTAGGTCCCGGATGCCGGGTCGTAGAACCGGGGCCAGCCGTCGTCCCAGCAAAAGCTGAGCCCCAGGACTTCACTGTATCCTTTGAGAGTGCCGTCCGGTTCGGTAGTTAGCTCGATGGGCTCGTAAGCGCCGCCGGCCAGACGGTCGCCGGCCAGCGGGTAGCCATAGTAATCGCCGCCGCTGGGGTCGAAGCGCCAGTATTCGGGGACGCCTATCCGGGCGTAGATGGCCGGCTTCCGGCTGACATCCTCCCGCCAAGTGCTTTCGGACGCGATTTCCAACACCCAGTCCGGTGGTTTCCCCACTTCATCAGGCAGGTAGATCATTCGCGGCCGGATGGCGCCAGTGTCGACTCCAAAGGCCACGTAGATGTCCGGGGAGATGCGAACATTGTTGTTCGCAGGGTCATAGCATATGAACGAGTCGAAATCGACGAAGACGTCGGGACGTTGATTGAAGTCAGTGAACCATGAGATGAGGAGGCCAAGGACTTCCCACTGCTCTAGGTGCTGTCTCATACCGTCCGGTTTCTCGGCCGAAACTCCTGGATCGAACTCAAGACTTGCGTAGTCGATCTCACGTAGCTGCCGGTAGGGCAGCATCTTGTATTTCGTCGGCTTGGTGGTCATAGCTGGCCTCCGATTGACGCCGGGGAAACCGCTCCTGTCGGCGGCATTATAGCCTACAATCGCCCCTATGACCCCCGAAGAGGAAATACGCCGCCGCATCGCGGTTTGCGGCCCGATCACCTTCGCCGAGTTTATGAAGGCGGCGCTTTATTGGCCGGGGGGCGGGTATTATTCTGCCGGAGACCCCATCGGCAGCCAAGGGGACTACTACACCAGCCCGGTTGTGCATCCGGCTTTTGGGGCGCTGTTGGCGGTGCAGTTGTTCCAAATGTGGCGGGTTATGGGGCGGCCCGCGACGTTCGACGTAGTGGAGTGGGGGGCGGGCAACGGGCTGCTCTGCCGCGACATCACGGGTTTTGCCGAGAGGCTTCCTGATGGCTTCGGGGGCTGCCTTCGCTACGTTTGCGTCGACCGCCGGGAAGCCGCCGGGCACGAGCGCGGTATGGGCCGGGCGCACCGAGTGACGGCCTCGGGGCTTCCGTTGCGGGGAGTCAAGGGTTGTGTGTTTTCCAATGAACTGTTGGATGCCTTCCCGGTGCATCAGGTGGTGATGGAAGAAGGGCGGTTGCGGGAAGTGTTTGTCGCGCTGGAGGGAGACGGGCTGGTGACACGAACCGGCGTTCCATCGACACCCGCGCTAGCGGAGCGGTTGGACGGCCTCGGCATCGCTCTGGCTGAGGGCCAGACCGCCGAGATAAACCTGGGGCTGGATGGCTGGGCGGAAGGCATCTCGCAGGCGTTGGCGCAGGGGTTCGTCCTGACCATCGACTACGGGCGTCCAGCGGCGGACTTGTACTCTGCGGAGAAGCGGCTACGGGGGACGCTCACGACGTTCTACCGGCACTTGCAGACCGACGCGCCCTTGGAACGGGTGGGGCGGCAGGACATGTCGGCCCAAGTGGACTTCACGTGGGTGGTACGGGCGGGGAAGCGCGTGGGGTTGGAGTATATCGACGCCGCCCCTCAGGGCACTTTCCTGCATCGTTTGGGCTGGCAGGCAATGTTCGACCGTCTACGCGAGGCCACAGGACCGCAGACGGAGTTCGCGGCCAACCGCACCGGGATGCTGGAGTTGGTCAAGCCGGGAGGGTTGGGCGATTTCGTGGCGCTGGTGCAGGCGAAAGACGTGGACCGCCCCGCGCTGTGGGGTTTCGACCAGTCCCCGGAGGCTGAGGAGTTGGTTGGCGGGCTGGCGACACCCGTCCTTACGCATCGCCACCTGAATCTTCGCCGGGGGACGTGGCCGTCGTAGGAGCGATTCGTCCCTAACCTTCCAGGCCGATGCGGACTGCCACCGGCTTCATGCTCTCGACCACGAAGGCTATGTGCTCGTCGAGGTCGACGCCCAATTCGTCCGCGCCTTTCCGGATGTCGTCGCGGTTTACGTCTTTGGCGAACGCCTTGTCTTTCATCTTGCGCCGGACTGACCGGGGGGTGACGTCGTCCAGGCTCTTGGTCGGCCGCACCAGCGCCACCGCCCGGACGAACCCGGAAAGCTCGTCGACGGCGAACAGGGTGTGCTCCAGAAGCGACTCGCGGGGGATGCCGGTGTGTTCGCCGTGGGTAAGCACGGCTCGAATCATGTCCTCGGGGTAGCCTTGGGTGCGGAGAATCTGCGCGCCGTAGTTGGGATGGTCCTGGGGCGTGGGGCAAATCTCCCAATCGAAGTCGTGCAACAGCCCGGCGATGCCCCAGCGGTCCTCGTCGTCGCCGAACTTGCGGGCATAGCCGCGCATCGAGGCTTCCACCGACAACAGGTGCTTCATCAGCATATCGGTCTTAACGTGGGCATTCAGGAACTCGATGGTGTTGTCCCTATTCATCACGTCCATCGTCTTCTCCCTCCGGATCGTTGGGGATTTCGGGGGTCAGCCCAGCCGGTGCAATCAGCCGTGCGCCGGGCCGGGGCTCGCAGCGGACGGCGGTGGTCAGAAAGCCGCTGTGCGCCACCATGCGATGGTCGGGGCGCACGCTCCGTTCGGTCACATGCCAGGTGCGGAGCAACGTTTCCAAGGACTCGATCATTTGGAAACGCCCGTCCTGCTCCAAGGCTCCCACCAGCCGATGCACTTGCAACACGGTGGGCAGGAAGCTGAGCATGATCCCGCCCATGACCAGCGCGTCGGCCACCCCGCCGACGGCCTGCCAGGGTTCCGGGACGTCCAGAACCACCCGGTCAACGTCCCGTTCGTCGATGCCCTGATAGAGGTCGGCGATTTTGACCTCCAGATTTTCGGCGCCGGGCGCAACGCGGTCGATGTTGCGCATCGCCTTGGGCAACACCGACTCGTCGATTTCGTAAGTGACCACCCGGCCCTCCTGTCCGACGGCCCTCAGCAGGGCGGCGGTCAACGCGCCGGAGCCCAGCCCACCCTCGATCACCGTCGCGCCGGGGAAGATGTCGGCAAAGCTGACAATGTTGCCGAGGTCCTTGGGGTAGATGATCTGCGGGCCCCGGGGCATCTGGCGGACGTAGTCTCCCAGGGTCGGGCGCACCGCCAGCAGGGTGTGGCCCCGGTCGGTCCGGTACCAGCCGCCGACCGAGTGCCCGATGAGCTGGGCGTGCTGCAACCGCCCCAAGTGGCTGTGGAAAGTGTCCTTCTCGGCCAGGGTCAGCATATAGCGCCTGGACTTGCGGTCTTGCAACAGGGCCAGGTCGCCTTCCTGGAAGCAATTCCTGTCCGGCATTTCAGCCGCCAACGGAGGCCGGGCGGCTCCCTTCCAGGTAGGTGGTGTTTTCCTCGGAGTAGGGCTCCATGTCCGGGAAAACGACCAAGAGCTCGGCGTTTTGCTCTCCCACTACCTTGAAGGCGTGTTCCGCGCCGGGCGGGATGACCACCGTGTGGTCCTTCTCCACCCGGTGGGTCTCGCCGTCGATCCGCACTTCGAGCGCTCCCGACAATATCACGATCAACTCGTCGATGGCATGGGTGTGGAGGGGAGCGCCGGTGCCGGGTTCGGCGGTGTTCAGGCTCAGGGAGGTGCTGACGCCGTGTTCGTGGGTGGTGATGTCCCACTTGCGGTAACCGGGCCGCCAAGGCACTTCGGGGGCGTGGCTGTGATCGACTATCGGCATTCTTCAATCCCGGTCAGTTGAGATTTGGTTGGGTCTATTTTACGCCCCTCGGCAAATCCTGGGGCCAGAGACGGCCCGCCGATGGCCAGGGCGGTACTTCCATCGGCATGGGCGCTACCATCTCTTGTAAGGCAAGAATTTCCCTGACATGGTTACTCGTACCCGGTCGCCATAAGGGTCATCTTCTTTATCAACTTTTACGGTGAAGTCTATCGCGCTCATGATGCCGTCGCCGAATTTTTCGTGAATTATCTCTTTCAACGGCATACCGTAGACCTGCACTATCTCATAGAACCTGTAAATCAGGGGGTCTGTGGGAACAATGGGGCCCAAGCCCTTCAATGGCGGCTCGGTAAGCTCCCCGGCAACATCGGAACCGATCCCCAGCGCAACGGCCAATTTGCCGGCTTCTTCCGGTGACGCGCTGGCCTGGCGATAGACAAGAGCCGCCACCCAGACTTCGTCCCGGCCAATCAGCTTCCCCAGATCTGAGAAGCTCAGCCCCTTATCCTTCTTGGCGGCTATGAGTTTCCAGGTCGTTTCTCCTGCTTCCATATATTCCTCCGGCCCCAGTACGGTCAATTCGTGGCGAGGCGAAGTGTGCCACCTTGCGAGGGGATCATCCGATGGCCTTGCTACACAGCGGCCGCGGCCCGTGCGGGCTCTTTCGGGGCGCGGGCCATGATAAAGAGTATGGCGCTCACTCCGTAGAGGATGATCAAGACCGCCAGGGACACGGCGTAGCTGCCGCTCCTGTCGAACATCCAGCCCAGGAATAGCGGCGAGAGCATCATTCCGGCGCTGTAAAATATGGAGATGATCCCAGTAAGAGTGGCAAAGTTCCGGCGTCCGAAGATGTTGCCCAGTAGCACCCAGTTCAGCACCGAGGCCCCTTCCAGGAAGGCCAGCCCCAGCACAAAGAAATAGATTATCCAGGTGCCTTCGACGTAGTTCAGGGCCAAAAGCGAGACGGCGCCGGCGCCCATGCCAGCGGCCAGCACCAGGTTCCCGGGGAGCTTCAGGCCGGACATCCCGATGAGGAACCGGGCCGGTATGGACACGAAGAACAATAGGCCGATCAAATCGGCCCCGGTCTGTTCGGTGGTGCCCTTCCAGACCATGATTGGAATGCCGTGCACCAGCACGCCGCTGGTTACTGCGATACGCAAAGAGCTGCCCACCAGAATGAACCAGTAGCTCGGCGTTTTCAGGGCTTCTCTAACCGTATAGTCCCTGCCGGTCTGCTGGGTGGCGGCGGCCTCCGCTGAAGTCGGGTCGATGGCCTCACCGGCGTGCTCCAGGCTAATGCCCACGTGCTCCGGGGAGCGCCGGATGAACAACGCGACCGGGACCACGACGGCTGCCACGAAAATCCCGGAATAGAGCATGACCTCCCGCCAGCCGAGAGCGTCGACGCCGCGCGAGAGGACGGGCAGCATAAATGCGCCGCCAATGGTGTAGGAGGTGATGATCAGCGTCATGCCCATGGCCCGGCGGCGCACGAACCACCGGTTGGCCACCGCCAAGAACACTTGGCCGAACCCGCTGTTGTTCCCGACCGACACCACCCCGACGTAAATCAGCACGAACAGCCAGTAATTGCTGACGTCGGAGAGTATGATCAGCCCCACACCGGCCATCAGCCCGAATACGATTATGATGGGCCGCGAGTCGAACTGGTCGATCATCCAACCGACCAACGGCCCGCCGATTCCGGCTTCGCCCCTGGACAGCGCGAAAATCAATGATACTTGGGCGCGGCTGATCATCAGGTCGCGTTCGATTGACAGAAAGAAGACGGGGAAGCCATAGGAGAATATCGCGCCGGGGAATACGGCCAAGAGGCAGCAAGCGCCGATGACCCACCAACCGGCGTAGATGGACCCATCCCTTGTACGCAACGCCGAAAGGTTCAGCATCGAGGGGACCGCCGTAATTTCAATCGCGGGAATATTAAACGCGGTTTATCCGTCATCATCACTCCTCGGCGAACAATCATATCACGCAGTTGTTACACTCGCGTTTCCAGATGGGCAACGTTTCGGGCAACCTTAGACTCAGGGCGCGATTCGGGGTTAAACTGGCAGCGGTCACTTGAAGCCTTGAAATTAACGCATTGAACGAGGGATATTCGAATGAATACGAACGGCAGAGTCGCCATCGTCACGGGCGCAGGCTCCGGGGTGGGCCGCAGCGCCACGCTGGCGTTGCTGCGCGATGGGTATTCCGTGGCCCTCGCCGGCCGCCGCACCGAGACCCTGGAAGCGTCGCTGGCCGAGGCCGAGGAGGCGCGGGAGCGGGCGATCGTCGTCCCCACCGATGTCGGCGACCCTGGGGCGGTACAGGCGCTCTTCGCCAAAACCCTGGAGGCCTTCGGCAGGCTGGACGTGCTGTTCAACAACGCGGGCACCTCCGCGCCGCCCATCAACATGGAAGACCTGACCTACGAGCAGTGGAAGCGCGCTGTGGACACCAACCTCACCGGCACCTTCCTCTGCACCCAGGAAGCCATCAAGATTATGAAGGCGCAGGACCCGATGGGCGGACGCATCATCAACAACGGGTCCATCTCGGCCTACGTCCCCCGGCCCAACAGCGCCCCCTACACCTCAACCAAGCACGGAGTGGCTGGCCTCACCAAGTCGACTTCCCTGGACGGGCGCAAGTACAACATCGCCTGCAGCCAGATCGACATCGGCAACGCGGCCACCGACATGAGCGCGCCAATGGAATCGGGTATCCTCCAGCCCAACGGCGACATCCGCCCGGAGCCGCGCTTCGACGTGGAGCACGTGGCCGAGGTCGTAGTCTACATCGCCAACCTGCCGCTGGACACCAACGTCCAGTTCATGACCATCATGGCCACCAAAATGCCCTACATTGGCCGGGGGTGATTTACATGGCGATCATAGAAGCCGGGGATTTTCGATTCGACGTTGACCGGGAGTGGGGAGTCTTACCCGAGGGCTGGCGCGCGGGGGTAGTTACCGGGATAGTGGCCGACTCCCAAGACCGGGTCTACGTCTGCCAGCAGCAGCGGGACCCTCCGGTCCTGGTGTTCGACCGGGAGGGCAAATTCCTGGACTCCTGGGGCACGGGCTATATCGTGGAGCCGCACACGATGTACATCGGGCCTGACGACGTGATCTACCTGGCCGACCGGGGCGCCCACGTGGCGATGAAGCTGTCGGTCAGCGGCGAAGTCCTTCTGGAAGTGGGCAACCGGGGCCAGCCGTCGGACACCGGGTGCTTCGAGGACGAGGGAGTCGTACTGCGGGCGGGCGGCCCGTTCAACCGCCCCACCCGCCTGTCGCCCTCGCCGTCGGGCGACCTGTACGCCTCCGACGGCTACCGCAACTGCCGGGTGCACCGCTTCTCCTCCGATGGGCAGTTCGTGGCCTCGTGGGGGCGGCCCGGCGGCGACGGGCCCGGCGCGTTCTATTCGCCCCACAGCCTGTGGGTAGACGCCGACGGCCTGGTCTATGTGTGCGACCGCAAGAACAACCGCATCCAGATTTTCGACCCGGTAGGCCAGTTCGTCTCCCAGTGGAGCAACGTCCAGCTTCCCACCGACCTTCACATCGGGCGGGACGGTCACTATTACCTTGCGGAACGGGAGAGCAACGAGGCGGCGGAGAACCTGCTGACCGTCCGTGACGGCACGGGCAACGTCCTGGCCAGCTGGACCACTCCGCGCAGCCACCAGATCTGGCCGGACGCCCACGGAGACGTCTACCTGGTCAGCGGGGCGGCGACGGATGCGGCCAAGGGCGTGGGAACCAAGTACGTCAGACTCCGCTGACTTCGGGGGATCGACAATGTGCCGAAGCATCAAGCTGTTGCGCCAGCCCGACGGCACGCCGACTGAGGCCGAGGTGCGCGAGGCGGCATTGCAGTTCGTGCGGAAGATCAGCGGCTATCGCCACCCGTCGCGAGCCAACGCCGTTGCGTTCGAGAAGGCGGTGGACGACATCGCGGCCACCGCCGCCACGTTGCTGGCGTCCCTGGCGCACCGCGCCCCGGCTGGCGGCCGGACCGGTTAACCGGGGCGGTACTTGTCGCCTTCTTCGCGGGTGATTCTCCCGGCGGCCATGAGCCACATCCGGGAGATTTCGGGCCCCATGAACTTGAACGCGCCGCGCAATTCCTTCTGCAGGCCCGGGTATTCCCCGCCGGGCAGAACGTCGTAGAACCAGCGGCAGAACGTGCCGTGCTCCTGCCGTAACGCCTGGATGCGCCGGGCGTTCTCGATAACCCCCTCGATCTTCAGGCGGTTGCGGATGATGGCCGGGTCTTGCCGCAGGACCTCCACGTCGTCGGGGCCCATATCGGCCACGCGGTCGATCTTCCAGTCCTTGAAGGCGCGGCGAAAGGCGTCGCGCTTGTCCAGCACCATCTTCCAGGTAAGGCCCGCCTGAAACACCTGCAGGCTCATTACCTCGAAGAGGGCGTCGTCATCGTTGAGGCGGCGCCCCCAGATGGTATCGCGGTACCAGTCCCGGAGCGGGTCCGGCTCGGCCAGCTGGTCCGGGGTCGATTCGTGGGGCATTGACGGCCCTCACCCTGGCCCTCTCCCCATGGGAGAGGGAGATTTCTTCCCTATCTCCCGGAGAGAAACCCTTTATCGGGGCACTATGGGAAGGGTTACGTGGGACGGGTGGCCGGCGTTGTGCAGGACCGTCTGCAGGGCCGGCTTGAGTTCGGCGTCCCCGGCGATCAGCTTGCCGGTGTTGGTGTTGCGGTCGAACCTGGGGAAGTTGCTGCTGGATACTTCCAGCCGGATCTGGTGCCCCGCCTTGAAGACGTTGCTGGTGGCCCACAGGTCGATGGTGTAGCAGTAGGCCTTCCCCGGCTCGACCGGCGACGGGCTGGACATGGACTCGCGGTAACGGGCGCGAATGATGCCGTCGGTGAGGTTGCGGGCGCACCCGTCCTCGCAAACGTCCACCAACTTGGCCGTGAAGTCCGTGTCAGTGACCGAGGTGGCCGCCCAGAGCGTGACCGTGATGGGGCCGGTTACTTCGACATCCCTCTCCAGGGGCGGGGTCGAGTAGACCAGCACGTCGGCCCGCGACTCGATGTCGTTCTGGTCGAAGGCCCCGTTGGCCGCGAAATAGGGGTTGCAGCACAACTGGCCGCCCATGGTGGGCACCGGGTCGGCCGGGTTGTAGAGGAACACGTCGGGCGATTCGTCGGCCGGCAGCTCAACGCTCAGCGACCCGTCGCCGTGGCGGCTGTTGGCCTTGCCGCCGCTGTGCAGGTAGTATTTCGTGTCTTGGGCGCGGGTCAGCGGCCACTCCTGCTCGTCGCGCCAAGCGTCGTCGCCCATGACGAAGATTTTCACCGGCGCTTCGTCCATGATGCCGTTGTCCACGCCCTTGAGCCAGTAGTCGTACCAACGCAGGTGAATTTCGTCCAAGCCCAGGGCCATGGCGTCGGCGGCGATGCCGAAGTAGTGGCTCCCCGCCATGCTGGTGCCCCGCGAGCCGTGCTGCCAAGGGCCGATGAGCAGCTTCTGGCCGCGGCGGGAGTCTTCGGTCGCGCCGTGCTTGCCCATGCCCAGAAAGTTGCGGATGGTGCCGCCCAGGAAGATGTCGTACCAGCCGCCGATGTTCAGGGCCGGAGTGGCGATGTTGCCGTGGTGCTCCTCGATACAGAGCTTCTTCCAGTAGTCGTCGAAGTCCGGGTGGGCCAGCCAGTCATAGAAGTAGTCGGCCAGCCCGTCCTTCAAGGGCGCAAAGTCCTGCATCGGCAAGTGGCGGAAGGCGTCGCTCATTCCGTCGATGGCGTCCAGCAAGTCGCCCCTACGGTTCTGGGGAACGTTCTTGCCCTTGGACGCGGCATTGAAGTTGGCCAGGGTCAACTGGAGCAGGGTCCACGAGACGTTGAAGCCCAACTCGAACGCCCCGCCCTGGTAGGTCCAGCCGTCGTGGTAGTTCGAGGCGGTAACGTTGGGGGCGATGCAGGCGAGATGGGGCGGGCGGGTCGTGGCGGCCAGCCACTGGGTGGCCCCGACGTAGGATGCGCCGACCATGCCCACCTTGCCGTTGGACCACGGCTGCGACGCGGCCCACTCCACGGTATCGTAGCCGTCGTTGATGTCGTCGTCGAAGCAATAGAACTGGCCCTCCGAGGTGAACCGGCCGCGGGTGTCCTGGATTATGTAGGCGAAGCCGGCCTTGGCGGCCTTGATCGGGTCGAGCATTTGGGCGGAAAGAGGGGCTGACTTGTCGTAGGGGGTGCGCTGGAGAATGGTGGGAAAGGGGCCGGGCCCATCGGGCCGGTATACGTCGGCGTACAGGACGACGCCGTCCCGCATGGCGGCGGGCAGATTGGTTTCCACTTTTACCGACAGCGACTCTGGCATAGCTCTTCCTCCTTGTTTTTTCACCGCAGAGATCGCGGAGAGCGCAGAGGTTTTTGGTTGAGCTTATTATATCTTAGCGCTCTGAACGTTCTGGGCGTTTAGTTTAATTGAAACGGGGCATCACTTGTTCGGCGAACAAATCCATTTGGCGGTAGAGGCTGTCGGCGTCGGGTGCGAGGAATCCGAGGTTGATGTGCTCGACGCCGGCCTTGATCCGGTCGGCGACGGCTCGGGTGCAGGCGTCGGGAGTGCCCGCGACGCAGAGGGAGCGGGCGATGTCCTCGGCGCTGCGCTGGGGGGTGACGTAGCGTTCGCCGACGTTGGACACCGCCAGGCCCATCGCCTCGTCCTCATCGGTCGAGATGGCCGTCGGCTGGTTCAGACCCCAGTGAAACCCTGCTAGGTCCCGGCCGGCCTCGGCGGCGAACTGGCGCACCATGTCGTTGCTGGCCTTGAGCCGCCGGACGCTGAACAGGTAGGGATACCAGCCGTCGCCCGCCACCCCGGCGCGCCGCATGGCCGCCTCGCTGCGGCCCGACACCCAGATGGGCGGGTAGGGCTTCTGGACGGGAGTTGGCAGCAACGTAACGTCGTCAAAGTCGAAGAAGTCGCCGTGATGGCTGACGTGCTCCTCGGTCCAGAGGCGCTTCATCACCTCCAGCATCTCGTTGGTGCGCCGTCCCCGGGTCCGGACGGGGATGACCAGGGCATCGAACTCCACCCTGGTGCCCCGCTGCCCGCTGATCCCGATGCCGAAGTCCAGCCGGCCGCTGGAGACCTGGTCCACGCTGGCCACCATCTTGGCCAGCATCACCGGGTGGTAGAGGGGGGCGATCACGATGCCGGTCATCACCCTGATCGCGCGGGTGGCGCCGGCCGCCGCCGCCATCGCCGGAAGGTTGAGCAAGGTCGGGCGCGGCGGATTGCCGTCCATGATGTGCTCGCCCATCGTGATGCGCCGGAAGCCCATATCCTCGGCACGGCGCGCGAATTTCGGCACGTCCCAATAATCCTCGACGCTCAAGCTGCACCCGAAGGTGATGTTGTCGGTCATGGCAACTCCATGAATTGGGAATAGTGAATTGAGAATGGCGAATGTTAATCTGCATACACTATACTCCCGCCAGCCCTTCCATTTCAGGACTAAGCGCGATTTCACTATTCACCATTCTATGAAGAATTGTCTGATCACCGGGGCCAGCGATGGAATCGGCCTCGTCACCGCTCGCGAGTTGGCCCGCGTGGGAATGCGGGTGCTGATGGTGGGGCGCGACCAGCCGAAAACCGCCGCCGCCGTCGGCTTGATAAGAGAGCAGACCGGCAGCAACGACGTTGAATACCTGCTTGCCGACCTTTCCTCGCAGGCCGAGGTGCGCCGCTTGGCTGGTGAAGTCCGAGAACGGACGGACCGCCTGGACGTGCTGGTAAACAACGCCGGGGCCTTCTTCCTGTACCGCAGGCGCAGCGTCGATGGCATCGAGATGACCTTCGCGCTGAACCACTTAGGCTATTTCCTGTTGACCGGCCTCCTGCTGGACCTGCTGCTGGCGTCCGCGCCCGCCAGGATTGTTAATGTTTCCTCCAGCTCCCACCGTCAGGCTGGGAGGCTTCGCCCGGACGAGCTTGCCGACCCGTCCGGCATCCACCGGGGCTACCGCGCCTATGCCCGGTCGAAGCTCTGCAACATCCTGTTCACCTACGAGCTGTCCCGGCGGCTGCAAGGGAGCGGGGTGACGGCCAACGCCCTGCACCCCGGCCTGGTGCGCACCAACATCATGGTCAACAACGGGCTCTTGGGGCGAATCGGCAACTTCTTCATCGGCGCGCGGGGCGTCAGTGCAGACAGGGGAGCGGAAACGCCGGTGCTGCTGGTCTCCTCGCCCGAGCTGGAGGGCGTCACCGGCAAGTATTTCATCAACAAGCGGGAAACGGCGTCGTCTCGCCAGTCCTACGACGAAGCGTTGGCCGCCCGGCTGTGGGAGCTGAGCCAGCGGCTCACTAGCCTTTGATTCACCGCAGAGGGTGCAGAGAACGCAGAGCGAATCAGGGCAACCGCATTCTAAAATCGGGGGCGTTTGGAAGTCCGAATTCCTCGGCAACCGGGACCAGCCGCCTGCTGGATTGTGCCCAAATGCGTTCACTCGGATGGTGATCAGCCAACGAATTGGCCACTAACTTCTCGGATCAAAATAGAATGCGTTTGCCCTGCAGAGCGAATAGCCGCGGTTGACAGGCGTGGGGCGCGTTTCCATAATCGGCTTAACTCTACTCTGCGGGATGGGAACCATCGCTGGCTCGTTCGACGTTGTGGTGATCGGCGCGGGAGTTGTCGGGGCCTCGGTGGCCTACTACCTTTCCAAGAGCGGCGCAACCGTCGCATTGGTGGAAAAGGAGGCCATCGGCAGCGGTTCGTCGGCCCATGCGACCGGCTCGCTGAGCCTGCTGGGCACCGAGTTCTCACCGGGGCCGTCCTTCCGCTTAGCTCTCGACAGCTTCAACGAATTTCCCGGCTTGGTCCAAGAGTTGGAAGACGCCACCGGGATGGACCTGCTGTTTCAGCAGCGTCCCTCGTTGCGCTTGGCCTTGGAGGAAAGCGAAGAAGATCTAATCAAGGGCCTCATGGAGTGGCAGAGCGCCGACGTGGCGTTGCGCTGGATAGACGCCGACGCGGTCCGCGCCATCGAGCCGCGCTTGACCCCGGAGCTGCGGGGCGCGGCCTACGAGGAACGGTCAGCGCAGTTGGACAGCTACCGGCTGAACCTGGCCTTGGCGGCTGCTGCTGAGCGCAACGGCGCACAACTGTTGCTGCGCGAGGTGACCGGCTTGGTCAAGAACGGGGCCCGCGTCACCGGCGCCCGCACCCCCGACGGTGAAATCCACTGCGGTACGACCGTGATAGCCGCCGGGGTGTGGAGTCCGGCCTTTCAGGCGGACCTGGGCTTTCCAATCCCGGTAAAAGGATTGAAGGGCGAGCGGCTGCTTTTACAATACGGCGGGGAGCCGCTTCCAGTGTTGATCAGCTCGCCGAAGCGAGGCCACATGATCAGCAGGCTGGACGGTATGCTGAGCGTGGGCAGCACCGGCGGCCGCGACTACGACGAGCAGAGTCTGTACCAGGGCGAGGGCTTCGACCGTCAGCCGACCGAAAGCGCCCGCCAGGAATTGATGCGGCGGGCCATCGAAGTGCTGCCCGACCTCGAGAACGCCTCGCTGGTGCAACAACTGGCCGGGTCGCGCCCGCTGAGTCCCGACCGGATGCCCATCATCGGCCCCGTCCCAGGCACCGACGGCGTGGTTCTCGCCACCGGCCACACTACCAAGGGGATTCACCTCGGCCCCATAACCGGGATTGCGGTAACTGAGCTGGTGTTGCAGGGGAGGACGCCCGCATCCATCGAGCCGTTCCTGCCCGACCGCTTCGCCGGACCGGAGAATGTCTTGGAAAACGATCAGGAATACGAGGCCAGCGCCCGCTTGGCGGAAGAGTAAAGGAGAAAGCCTGATGAAGCGTCCAGTCGAGTTCTTCAGCGAAGGTTACAAGCTGTGCGGCGACGTCTACATCCCCGATGACCTGTCCCGCTATGAAACGCGGGCGGCGGTTCTGCTGTGCCACGGCTATACGGGCGTGAAGGACCTGTACCTGCCCGACAACGCCAGGGTGCTCAACGAGGCAGGCTACGTGGCGATGACCTTCGACTATAAGGGTTGGGGCGACAGCGAGGGCAAGTCGCCGCACCGCCTCGCCCCCTACAGCCGGGTCGCCGACGTGCAGGCCGCGATGACCTTCCTCGGAGTGCAGCCCGAGGTCGACGACAACCGCATCGGCATCTACGGCACGAGCTACGGCGGCGCGACGGTCTGCTGGGTGGCGGCCACCGACCCGCGGGCCAAGGCCGTGGTCAGCGTGGTGGGAATCGGCAACGGCGCCCGGTGGATGAGCCGGGTGCGGCGCATGGACGAGTGGTTCGACCTGCTGGAGAAGTCCAAGTCCGACCGGGTGCAGCGTTCGCTGACCGGGCGCTCGGAGATGGTGGAGCGCAGCGACATTCTGTTGCCCGACCGGCAGTCGGCCGAGTTGGCTGCGGCAGCGCGCGCTAAGAACCCCGCCGCCGTCGGCACCATTCCCGTCGAGTACGTGGACGACACGCTGGGCTTCAACCCGGAGTGGATCGTCGACAAGATCGCGCCCCGGCCGGTGCTCTTCATCACCAGCGACGACGACCGGCTGGTGCCGCCCGAGGAGTCGGAGCAGCTATACGCCCACGCCGGGGAGCCGAAAAAGCTGGTGGTGCTCAAGGGCGTCGGCCATTATCAGGTCTACGAAGAGCCAGCCTTCAGCCAGGTTATGAGGCACACGCTGGCTTGGTACCAGCAATACCTGCCAGCCAGGGTCTAGACTATGCCACAGGAGGCAACTGCAATGTCGAACAAGGGATTCTCGCACATCGGCCTCTCCACCCACGACCTTGACGCGACGCGCGACTTCTACGAGAACGTCCTGGGTTTCGACGTCGTGCGGTGCGACGTGATCAAGATTCGCCAAGGCGGTCACATACGGCACATGTTCGTCGACGTGGGCCGTGACCAACTGATCGGCTTCATGGAGCCGAACGGCATACCGGGTATGCCCACGGACTTCGACACCGGAATCAACCGCGGGCTGGGCATTCCGGGCGTCTTCTACCACTTCGCTTTTGAGGCCGGCTCGGTCGACGCGCTGAACGCGAAGCGCACCGAACTCATCGGCAAAGGCTTGGAAGTGACCGACATCGTCGACCACGACTGGGCGATGTCGATCTACTTCAGCGACCCCAACGGGATTTCGCTGGAATACTGCTGCCTGACCAGGGATGTGGGCAACGAGGACGACGTTACGTTCCAAGAACGGTTCGAGCGGTCGATCATGGTGCGGAACGGCGAACCTGTCTTCGTCCGGGACGTCGCGCCGGACCCGATGGAAGCAGTCCTAGCCGACGACTAAACTAAAGCCAAGGTGAAATGTACATATCGCTAGACCCACTGTCGGTGGCCACCCATTTGGGGCCCAAAGGTGATACGAGGTTCTGTGGAGTCCTTTCGGTCGTCTTCAAGACCCCAGAAATGCACATCCCACCTTGGTATTGGTTTAGAGTCCCCCCCTCTTCCACTGAGAGAGGAGGACATCACACGCCGACCACCCGAACGCGATGGTTATTGCTGTCGGCGATGTAGATGTTGCCCTGCGCGTCCACGTCACAACCGTGGGGCCGGTCCATTGCTGCCTCTGTAGCGGGGCCGCCGTCGCCTTCGCCGCCCAAACGGCCCCCCGCGACGGTCGTCACAACGCGGGTGACCGCGCCGATGCGGCGGATGGCGTGGTTTTCGGTGTCCACCACCAACAGGTTCCCGGAGTGGTCGCAGCGTATGGCTTTGGGTGCGCCCCAGGTAGCCATCAACGCCTGGCCGCCGTCCCCCGTATAGCCTCGCTCTCCGGTGCCCGCCAGAGTGCTCATAATTCTGTTGCCGTTGACCAAACGGACACCGTTGCCCTCCCGCTCGCAAATGTACGTATTGCCCCGACGATCAGTACAGACCGCCCGCGCCCCGAGGATGCTGGCCTCCACGGCTGGCCGGCCGTCTCCGGCGCGCTCTTTTTCTCCGTTTCCGGCGAAGGTGGTGATCACACCCGAAGCCAGGTCGAGACGGCGGATGCGCTGGTCCTGCACGTCGGCAATGAGCAGCCCTCCCCGGCCGTCGAGAGCGCAATCGTTGGGCTCCCGCATTTGCGCCTGGGCGCCGGGGCCGCCGTCGCCGCCATAGCCGGACTCGCCGGTGCCGGCCACAGTCGTGATCAGGCCGGTGGCGGCAGCCACCTTGCGGATGGCATAGTTGAGCCGGTCGACGATGTAGAGGTCGCCGATCGGGGTTGCCTGCAAGGAATAGGGCTGGTTGAAGGTAGCCTCGGTTGCCGGGCCGCCGTCGCCGGAATACCCTTCCTCGCCGGTCCCGGCGATGGTAGTGATAACGCCGGTGCCAGCCTCCACTCGGCGGACGCAATGGTTCATGGCCTCGGCCACGTAGAGATTGCCCGCCGCGTCGAAGGCGCACATAAACGGCTCGCTAAGCAAAGCCGCCCCGGCCGGCCCGCCGTCGCCCGCATAGCCCCGCTCGCCCGTCCCGGCGATAGTCTGGATGATGCCCGGTTGGTAGGTCATGGTGGCTGCTCCTGTTGGGTCGTGGGATCGATTAAGGTTGCCGAGAGTAAGTTTATCTTTCGCTTGGCTATTACGGACGCTCCACGCCTGAAGGTAAAGGAAGCTGTTATCCTCTGGTGAGCCGCCGCCAGTGGTTGCGCTGCTCCCTGTTGGGGTCGGCGATGGATGAGGGCGGCGGCCCGGTGCGAGCTCGCTCCAGTTCCGGCAGCGGCGTTTTGACGTTGTTCAGATAGACTTCGACGGCATCAGTCGCCAGCCAGTTTTCATAGAAGTTGGTATGCAACGCTTGGGCGGCTGCGAACAACGAAACAAGTCCGGGCGGGCCTGCTCGTCGGCTACCTGCTTGGCGATGTCAATGACCAGGCCGTGGCTTTGGTGGTTCCATCCCCGCTCCTCGGCGATGGCCTTCAGGGCCTGGGCCGTTGCGCCCCAGCCCTTTTCCGATGCCTCAATGTTATTTCCCCGCCGCAGATGATCGTCTGCTTGGTCGATACACCGCTGGCTTAGTTCCGCGTACTTGGCTGTGTCTGATAATGACGGTTCTATAATCTCCCTACGGGTTCAGCCGTTCCTGGTCAGCCTGCGCCAGCGGTTGCGCTGGTCGCGGGTTTCGGGAGTGAAGGGCGGGGGTGGCGGGCCAGTGCGGACGC
Source organism: Dehalococcoidia bacterium (assembly GCA_965197575.1). Taxonomy (GTDB): domain Bacteria; phylum Chloroflexota; class Dehalococcoidia; order Lucifugimonadales; family UBA3495; genus VXOI01. The sequence goes on along the minus strand of OZ240214.1, from coordinate 518,524 downwards.
GCTCCAGTTCTGGCAGCAGCTTCTTGACGTCGCCCAGATATATTCCAAACTCTCGATTCTCTTGCTCTGAGTTCGGGGCGGGCGGGGCTTACTGCGCGCCGCCTGCCGCCTTATTGTACCAGTCCAGAATCTCGCTGCCGGTCATAAAGACCACGCCCTCGAATTGGCGCATGTACTCGAAGAGCATATCGTAGTATTTGATGCGGTGGGCTACGCCGGTTATGTAGGGATGGGTGGAAACGCACATGATCCGGGCGCTCTCGGCTCCCTCGCGGTAGAGGGTGTCGAACTGGTCCTTGGCCCGCTCGAACAGTTCCGGCGAGCGGTGGTGCTGCACCAGGTAAATGGGGATGTCGTTGAGCTCGACAGTGTAGGGCACGGCCACCATGCGGCCTGATTTCACCTTCAACTCGTAGGGCTGGTCGTCGTTGCACCAGTCGGCGATGTACTCGATGCCCTCCTCGGCCAGGATGTCGGGCGTGTCGAAGGTCTCGGCCAGGCCGGGGCCCATCCAGCCCCGAGGGGCGGCGCCGGTGGACTCGGCGATGGTGTCGATGGTCTTGCGGATAACGGCCCGCTCGTCCGGCTCCCGGTTGATGACCCGCTGGACGTAGCCGTGGGCCAGCATCTCCCAGCCGGACTTGAGGCTTTCCTCGACCAGCAGTGGATAGCTGAGACACACCGAGGCGTTGAGGCTGACCGTGGCGCGGACGCCGTGGCGGTCGAGCACCTGCTTCATTCGCCAGAACCCGACGCGGAGGCCATAGTCGAACCAGCCGAAGTTGGGTATGTCAGGGATCACGCTGACCCCTTGGGGCGTGGGCAGCACGGTGCGAGCCATCGGCTCCGAGATGTCCCATTCCTCGACGTTGATCACCGGCCATACCGCCACGCGGGCGTTGCCGGGCAGCTTCATCGGCTTCCGGTGAAAGATGGGAGAGAAATCAGCGCGGGGATTGGCCATAACCGCATCCTCCGGTGTTGCAGAGTCCGGGAAAAACAATGGGCAACTCATCTAAAGAGCTGCCCAACTTCGTCAAGGGATATGTTTGGAGCGGAAGACGAGATTTGAACTCGCGACCCCCTCCTTGGCAAGGAGGTGCTCTACCACTGAGCCACTTCCGCTCGCTTGTTAACCGTCCGGGCTTGATTTAGCCGCCGCGCCCGGTAGTAATTATTATACCAGAACCGGGATGGTGCCGAGGGACAGATTCGCCAATTTCCTCGAGTTGCGTGCTGTGGAGTGAGATTTCGTAGCTGCTATCCTTGCCAAGTGAGGTATAGTTTGGCCTCTTGCTGTAATTTTGTCCAGCGTTTTCAGCTTTCCTGATCCATCTCCCGTGCGAAGGCCTCCGCTACCTCTTTCTGTCAACCTGGCAAGGCGTGGGCGTAGATATCCAGGGTGATGCTGACTTTGGAGTGGCCCAAGCGCTTCGAGACGACAACGACGTTCTGGTTGGCCTGCAGGGATACAGTGGCGTGAAAATGACGGAGGCTCCGAGCCGTAACCTCCGGGCATCCTGCCTTCTTCGCCAGCCTCTCCAGAGTGTTCGATAAGGTGTTTGGATGACACCAGCCTCCCAGCCCGTTGCGTGGGAAGACTATGCTTGGAGGAGGCATGCGGAGAGCCTGGGCATCCTTTTCTTGTCTCTTTCTATGGTCGCGGAGCATCTCGACGGTAAGGCTGTCCAAGTCCACGACACGTTGACCGCTGGAAGTTTTTGGCTGCTCAACCGATATACCCCGAGCCGTGGTTACCAAGGATGCGGCCACCGTCATCAGTTGCTTGTCCAAGTTCACCCTTGACCACTCGAGCGCAAGGACTTCCCCTCGTCGGAGGCCGGTATAGGCGAGGAGATGCAGACACGGCCAAAGGTGGTGCCCATCGGCCTCAGCGTGGGCCAGCAGGCGGCGGACTGAGGCCACAACAGGAGAAAAGGCCTCCTTCTTTTCGAGAGGGGGCGGTGAAACGGACGCAACAGGATTCCTCGAAATGAGTTCCATTTTCACAGCGTGCCGCAGAGCACCTCCAAGGACGTTGTGAACCATCTGCACGCCCTTTGGCGACATCCCTCTTTCTGTCCGAAGATAGCCTTCCAGCCTCTGCACATGAACAGGCGTGATCTTCGACAGTTCCAGGTGGCCCAAATGTGGGACAAGATGAAGGCGAATGACCCCTTCATAGCGATCCACAGTTTTCTGTCGACGGTTCGGGATGATCACGTCTGTCATCCACTGGTCGAGCCATTCCTCCAGCCTGTACGACCTTTGAGGAAGGGTGATGCCGTGGTCGAGGTCGGTCAACATCTCTCTCAGACGGCGCTAAGCATCGGCCTTCTTGCCGCGGACTGTTTCGGTCTTTCGAATCCGCTTGCCGCTGGAATCTCGACCGAGAAAGACTTGCAGTTCCCATGACCCGGGGTTTCGTTGTCTTATGGATCCCTTCACAACAATCACCCTGAAATATCCGACGTCTCCTGACGAGAGGCCGCCAGGCGAAAGAACAACCGCTACCTCAAATCTTTGCCCACCGATAACGCCCAGGAGTCGAACCTGTCGGCAGTTGTCAGGAATATAAACACAATAGGCCGTGTTGACTTTATTAACAATGTTTGCCATTACAGCATGAGTGACACGACTAGGAGACATAGCATCCAGCTTTCAGGGACTTGCCCTCGCAGGAAGAGGAGCGGGGCTTCGGCGGGGCGACTGGCCGGCGCGTATCGCGGAGAGTGGCGATATTCAGGATGACCGCTGGCTGGCGCTCGACAAGCTCCGGGAAATCAACCTCGTCCGCGGCAGGCGCACTGAGCGGCACCTGCTTCAGCCCTTCGACATCGTGGTTACAGCGAGGTCCGGATCTGTCCAGCTGGCGATGGCGCCTCCCAACGTCTTTGAGACCGTGGCTGGAGTCACGTTGCTGGTGATCAGGGCCCGGGACACCAATGCAGGATTGGCTCACTACCTCTGGTACTACCTTACCTCGTCCTTTGGCCGCAGGGAGTTGGTAAAGCGCATGACGGTTAACGCCACAATAACTTCGCTGGCGGCCAGCGCCATCAGGCATATAGAGGTACCTCTGCCAACTCCCCAGCAGTTGAGAATAGTTGCGAACCTGGTCGAGGTGTCGGAGCAGGCCTACACAGCGGCAGTGGAGGCGGCTAGACTACGCCGGGAGACGGTGCGAGATTCCGTCATTGGAGATATCGTCTCGGGCAACAACCGGCGCCGGCTTTCCGGAGGGAACAATGCCGCTGACCAGCCAGGAACTGCAGAGCAAGCTGTGGCAAGCCGCTGACATACTGCGCGGGCAGATCGACTCGGCCGACTACAAGAACTACATATTCTCCATCCTCTTCCTCAAGCGCCTCTCCGACCGGTTTGACGAGGAAGTGGAAAGCGCGGTCAACGACCGCGGAGTGCCACGGGAGACGGCCCTCGCCGACTCCGACGAGCACGAGTTCTTCGTGCCGGAGGGTGCCCGCTGGTCGGTCATCACCAGCAAGTCCATGGGATTGGGCGAGGCGCTCAACATCGCCAGCCACGCCGTAGAGGACGCCAACACCGGGCGGCTGGATGGGGTGCTCACCGGCGTCAACTGGAACGACGAGCAAAAGCTGGGCAGCCCGGCCAACCGCGAGGGCCTCATCCGCCAGCTCCTGAACCACTTCGCCGGGCTGGACCTCAGCGACGCCAACCTCCGGGACGGGCAGGTGGACGCTGGCAACATGCTTGGCGATGCCTACGAGTACCTTATCTACCAGTTCGCCGACGACGCTGGAAAGAAGGGCGGCGAGTTCTACACCCCCCGCGAGGTCGTCCGGCTCATCGTCGAGCTGCTGGAGCCGCAGGAGCGGATGCGCATCTGCGACCCCACCGCCGGGTCCTGCGGGATGCTGATCTACGCCGCCCAGTACGTGCGGGAGCAGGGCGGCGACATCCGCAACCTGGTGCTTCACGGTCAGGAGCGCAACCTGGGCACGCTGGCCATCGGCAAGCTGAACCTGCTGCTCCACGGCCTGCGGTCGGCGCGGCTGGAGGCCGGCGACGTCATTGCCGAGCCGGGGCTGGTGGACGGCGAGGGGCGGCTGCTGTCCTATGACCGGGTCATCGCCAATCCGCCCTTCAGCCTGAAGAACTGGGGCCACGAGTTCGCCCCCGCCGACCCCAATCACCGCTTCGACCGCCACGGGGCCATCCCGCCCAAGACCAGGGGCGACCTGGCCTTCCTGCTGCACATGCTGGCGGTGACCAACGCCCAGGGCCGGGTGGGCGTGGTGATGCCTCACGGCGTCCTGTTCCGGGGCGGCGCCGAGGGCAAGATCCGGCGGGGCATCGTCGAGGCCGACCTGTTCGAGGCGGTCATCGGCCTGGCCCCCAACCTCTTCTTCGGGGCCAGCATCCCCGTCGCCATCTGCATGCTGAACCGCAACAAGCCCGCCGGCCGGCGCGGCAGGGTGCTGTTCGTGGACGCGGCCCAGGCGGGTTTCTACCGCGCCGAGCGGGCCCAGAACTTCCTGGACCGGGAGCACATCGCCAGCATCGTGGAGGCCTACCGGGCCTTCGAGGACGTGGAGCGCTTCGCCCACGTGGCCGACCTGGCCGAGATCGAGGGCAACGACTTCAACCTGAACATCAGCCGCTACGTGGACACCACCGAGCCGGTGGAGACGCTCTCGGTGGCCGAGGCGCTGGCGCAACTCCGGGAGGCCGAGCGCCGCCGCGACGAGGCTACGGCCCGCATGGACGCGCTGCTGGCGGAGCTGGGCTACCAGCGGTAAAATATGACCATAGGCTTGACCATGGTTATACTCCGGCCAGCTCCAAACCGCTGCAGAAGGAAGGGATGTCCAGATGGCTACGGGACAGGGAAACCCCAACGGGCCGCGCACGATAAAGGCTTCCGAATTCAAGGCCAAGTGCCTGAAACTAATGGACGAGGTCGCTGAGAACGGCGAGGAGATTGTCATCACGAAGAACGGGAAGCCGGTGGCGAAGTTGACCGCCTTCCGGGAACGGCCAAAGACTTTCTTCGTGGACGACACCGAGCGATTCCCCTGGATAAAGGCGGTCAGTGAAGCCCTGGACCGCGGTGAAGGGGCGGATGAGGTGTGGGAGGCGGAACTTGGCCTGATCGACGGCAAATCATGCTGATGGTGGACACCCACGCCTTGCTCTGGTCAAGACGCCGCCCTTCCCCGATGGGGCCCGGTTCCATGGAGGCCATCGATGCCGCATGGCAGGCGGACGACCTGGCGGTTTCTGCCTTCACTTTTTGGGAAGTAGCGATGCTCCGGGCCAAGGACCGGTTGGATTCTCCGGAAGATGTGGCAGCCTGGCGCCGGGAACTCCTCGGACAGGGCCTGATCGAAATCCCCGTGGACGGCGACATCGGCATCCGCGCCAACGGCCTGGCGGACTTTCACTCCGACCCGGCCGACCGCATCATCGTTGCCACCGCATTGGGCGGCCACCGCCTGGTGACGGCCGACGAGCGGATCCTGGCCTGGGGCGGCAGCCTCGACCGCCTGGACGCGAGGCAGTAATGACAGGAGCCAAGCCGACACCCGTCGATCATACCCTGCCTGACGGCTGGCAGCGCGTTCGCCTGGGGGATGTGGCGACACTTAACCGCTTAAATTGGGACCCATCAGATGGAGAATCGATCCTCTACTTAGATTTAACCGCAGTCTCCTCGCCTGGTGTATTGTCGGAACCAAGACTTGTGCCAGCATCTGACGCGCCAAGTCGAGCACGCAGGCGGGTACGGTCAGGGGATATTCTTGTAAGCACCGTTCGGCCTAACTTGAGAGGATTCGCCCGTGTTCGAGAGGCTCAGAATAATCTCGTAGCCTCAACTGGTTTCGCTGTAGTAACTCCAATAGAAAATATTGTCGAATCCTTCCTCTATCAACACGTAATGACGCCGCAGTTTGCAGGCTACCTTGATGGTGCAACTACGGGTCAAGCTTACCCGGCAGTACGACCTACCGACATCGAGGGGTACCAGGTACTCCTCCCGCCCCTGGCGGAGCAGCAGGCCATCGCCGCCGTGCTGGACAGCATCGACGACGCCATCGAGGGAGCCGAGGCGGTCATCGCCGCCACCGAGGGCCTGCGCGACGCCCTGCTCCATGACCTGCTCACCCGCGGCCTCCCAGGCCAGCACACCGAGTTCCGCCAGGTCTCCGGCCTCGGTACCATCCCGGCCGACTGGGACGTGGTGCGGCTGGGGAATGTGGCGATGGTGGAAAGAGGCAAATTCGCACACAGACCACGTAATGAACCTCGATTCTACGGCGGAGACATTCCCTTCATCCAGACGGGTGATGTGGTCAAGTCGACAGGTAAGATAAAGGAGCACAGCCAAACCTTGAACGAAAAGGGGCTGGCGATAAGCAAGTTATTCTCACCCGGTACCATCGTTATCACCATTGCGGCGAATATAGGCGAAACGGCTATCACCTCTTATCCCGTGGCCTTTCCAGACAGTCTCGTAGGAATAACGCCGAGCCGCATTGATACCACCTTCCTTGAATATTTTTTGAGGACTCGTAAGGCTTACTTGAACGAGCTAGCCCCAGAAAGTGCCCAGAAAAACATCAACCTGGAGGACTTGCGACAGCTTCTGACTCCTATGCCAACTCCAGCAGAGCAGAAAGATATCTCCGAAACGCTGAACGGCGTGGAAGCAACGGTGGAGGTTGCGCTAGATGAAGCTGCGGGGCTACGATCGTTGAAGGAATCGACCGCCGACGCGCTACTAACGGGCCGGGAGAGGACGCAACTTTGAGAGGTCAAAGGTGGCGAAATCGCGCATACACTCTGTAGCTGACGAGTTGGTGCGGAAATCACGCGAGGCGGCCCTCAGCGCGGTCCAAACGTTCAACAACCCGTTAACCACCTTCAAGACAGAAACCTTTATTGTCTTAATGGTGATTGCTTGGATGTACCTCCTTCATGCTTACTACAGGCGTGAGGGTGTTGAATACAGATACTTCGAGAATAGGGGGAAGCGGCGCAAATTTGACCGAACGAAGTCAGGGGCCTACAAATACTGGGAACTTGAACGTTGCCTGAATGAAAAAAAGTGCCCTCTGGATGGCCCCACCAAGAGTAATATCAGGTTTCTGATAGGATTACGGCACGAAATCGAACATCATCGTCCTGTCGGCTTGGACGAGCAGTTCTCAGGGCGTTACCTGGCATGTTGTCTGAATTATGAACGATACATCTGTGAGTTATTTGGAAGACAGCGATCCCTTGGGGAGAACGCTTCCTTCACACTTCAGTTCAGGGACCTTACTGATCCTGGGGCTCCGGCCGAAGCAACTGCTCCACTACCTTCCAATGTCGCTAGGTACCTCCAAGAGTTTGATGCAGAGCTAACCGAAGAAGAACTCAGTTCGCCACACTTCAGGCGCAAGTTCCTGTTCGTTCCTCTTGTAACAGGTAAGAAGGCTCAAGCAGACGAGGTGATCGAGTTTGTTCCATATGATTCTGAACTTGCGAAGTCGTTGAACGAGAATTATCAGCAGGTAATGCTAAAGGAAGTAGAAAAGCCTAAGTACCTTCCTGGGGAAATTGTAGAATTGATGAATCAAGAGGGATATCCTCAGTTCAAGATTCATCACCACACCGAGTTTTGGAAATCGAAAGATGCGAGAAACAGCGGGAGAGGCTACGGCGTCCTAGTCGCGAAATCATGGTATTGGTACGAAAGATGGGTCGATGAAGTCCGAATCCATTGTAAGGAAAACGATGCCATTTACGCTGCTCCGGAAAAGGACGCGAGCAAAGAATGACCACCCCCTCCGCGCTCAACGAGTACAGCCAGGCCGAGGAGCCGGCGCGGGTGCTGCTGGAGCGGCTGGGGTGGACCTTCGTGCCGCGGGAGGCGTTGGCGGCAGAGCGGAGCGGGGAGCGCGAGGTACTGTTGAAGGGGCGGCTGCGGGCCGCCCTGCTGCGTCTCAACGGGTGGCTGACCGAGGAACAGGCGGAGCGGACCATCTTCGACCTGGAGCACGTCAACGAGGTAGGCATAGCCCGCAACCAGAAGATCCACGAGTACTTGACCTTCGGCCTGCCCCTGACCGTCAACACCGCTCACGGACAGGACTCCCGCAACGTCCGCTTCTTCGACTTCGACCGCCCGGAGGGCGGGCTCAACGAGTTCGTCGTCACCACTCAGTTCCGGGTGCGCCGGGGCAATCCTTCGACCAGCTCAGGACAGGCGGCTCAGGACGAGGACGACCAGCGGGTGATCAAGCCCGACCTGGTGCTGTTCGTCAACGGAATCCCGCTGGCGGTGACGGAGGCCAAGTCGCCGTCTTTGCTGGACGTGTGGAAGTCGCAGGCGGTGCGGCAGCTTCGCCGCTACCAGGAGGCAGGGCCGGAGTGGCACGGCGCCGGCGCCCCCGAGCTGTTCCATTACAACCTGCTCTGCGTCGCCCACTGCGGGGCCGCCGCGGCCTACGCCGCCACTGGCGCGCCGGAAAACGCCTACTTCGGATGGAAGTCGGTCGCCCCGTACTCCGAGGACGAGGTCCGGGAGCGCTTCGGCGTGGAGCCGCAGGGCCAGGCGCAGCTTATCGTTGGAATGCTGGCCCCGGCGACGCTGCTGGACATCCTGCGCGACTTCGTGGTCTACGAGCCGGACCAGGGCCGGCTGGTCAAGAAGCTGCCCCGCTACCAGCAGTACCGCGCCGTGTCAGCGGCAATGCGGCGCATCCTGGCAGAGACGCGGCCCGAGGACCGGGGCGGCGTGGTCTGGCACACCCAGGGGTCGGGCAAGTCGCTGACCATGCTGTGGCTGGCAACCAAGATCCGCCGCGAGCCACGCTTGGCCAACGCCGACATCGCGGTGGTCACCGACCGCACCCAGCTGGACAAGCAGATCTCTGAGACCTTCCGGCGCTGCGGCTTCCCTGCGCCGGAACGGATGGACCGCTCCCGTCCCGAGCCGGAGGAACGCCGTGCCCGCCGACGCCGGGAGCGCCCCGGCCGCGCCGAACCCCTCGACCTGCAGACGGTGCTGCGACAGGGCGGCGGCCGCACGGTGATGACCACCATCCAGAAGTTCGAAGAGGCACTGACCACCGACGACGGCAAGCTGGACGTGCTCAACGACTCCGGCAACGTGTTCATCATGGTGGACGAGGCCCACCGCACGCAGTACGGCGTGCTGGGCGGAAAGATGACGCGGGCGCTGCCCAACGCCGTGATGATCGGGTTCACCGGCACGCCCATCGACAAGGGCTTCGGCCGCAGCACCATGAAGCGCTTCGGCCCGCTGATCGACTCCTACACCATCCCGCAGTCGGTCGCCGACGGCGCCACCGTGCCCATCTGGTACGAGGCCCGGATGCCGGAACTGCACATCGAGGGGCCGAACACCCTGGACAAGCTTTTCGACGCCATGTTCGGCGATGAATCCGACAGCGTGCGCGAGGAGATTCGCCGCCGATACGCCAACCGGGAAACGGTGGCCGAGGCGCAAGAGCGCATCCAGATGATCGCCCTGGACATCGCAGAACACTTCAAGACCAAGGTGCGTCCCAACGGGTTTAAGGCCCAGGTGGTCGCTACCAGCCGGGCCGCCGCCCTTCGCTACACCGAGCAGTTGCAGAGCTTCGGCCTGAGTGCATACCCCATCATCACGACCACGCACAACGACGGCCCCGAGTTCCAGGTCGCCAAGGAGCTGGACCACGATCAGATCACCAACGCATTCGTCGACGCCGAGGGCGAGCCGGAGGTGCTGGTCGTGGTGGACATGCTGCTCACCGGGTTCGACGCGCCGCCCGAGCAGGTTCTCTACCTGGACCGCCCGCTGAGGGAGCACGGCCTGCTCCAAGCCATCGCACGGGTGAACCGCCGGTTCTCCCACGAGAAGGACGGCGCGCAGACCGAAAAGGCCCACGGGCTCGTGGTGGACTACTGCGGCATCTCCCACGACCTCCAGCAGGCCTTGTCCGATTTTGACTGGTCCGATGTCCAGGACAGCATGCAGATTCTGGAAGAGGACCCTGCGACGGTTATCGAGGCAGCGGCCGTAAGGGCTGAGTCGCACTTCAAGGGCAAGGACTTAAGCGACACCTGGGCGTGTGTCTTCGTCTTCGCACCGGACGCCAACACCGAAGGCAACTACAAGGCCGACCTGTTCGAGCGGTTCAACGCCGACTACCGCCAGTTTTCCCGCCTGATGGACCGCCTGCTCCCCGACCAGCGGGCACTGCACTACGTTGACCGGCTGGCACGGCTCACCTTGATCCGCTCCTACGTCCGCGCCCACTTCCTCCGAGAAAACGCCGACGTAAACTGGACGGACATAGGCGCCAAGGTCAAGCAGCTGATCGACCAGCGCATCAGCGCCGAAGTCCGCGAGATGATGCAGCCGGTCTCCATCCTCGACCAGGACTTCGACGAGAAAATTGCCCATCTGCCTCACGCCGAGGCCCGCGCCTCCGTAATGGAGCACGCTATCCGCGCCCAGATCCACGAGCGGCTGGAGCAGAACCCGATTTTTTACGAACGTCTCTCCCAGCGCCTCGCCCGCATCATCGAGCAGATGCGCTCCCAGCTTATCGACGCCGCTGAAGCCTACCGGCAAATGGCCGACCTTCAAAGAGAAGTCCACGGCGAGGTCAACGTCGCGGCCAGGCACGGACTTTCGCCGGTTTCCATGGCGATATACGAGATCCTTCGAGAACCGTCCAGCGGAGCCGAAGAGGAAAGGTATGCCAGGCAGGATACCGGATCCTATGTCATTGAGGTTGATGACGCGGCACGGGACACCGCCCTGAGTGTGGAGCAAGTGCTTGCCGGACACGCCGTGATTGACTGGCAGACAAACGACGACGTCCAGCGTCAGATGCGCCGGGACGTGAAGGGCCGTCTGCGTGCCACGGGTTTGTACGGCGAAGCCAAGATGGACGAACTCGCAAACTTGATCGTACAGGTCGCCAAGAGCAGGGTGTAGTTTGGTCGAGCTTGGCCGAGTCCAGTTCGGCGACGCCACCATCGAGTACGAGGTACAGCGGAGCCAGCGGCGAAAGAAGACCGTGCAGATAACGATGGACGGCGGCCGCGTCCTCGTCGCCGCACCATTGGGTACCCCGGCCTCAATACTGGAGGCCATTGTAACCAAGAGGGCGCCATGGATCCTCAGGCAGGAACCGGAGTCAGTCCTGCGAGTTTCGCAGAGACGCTTCGTCAGCGGAGAAACGCTGCCCTATCTGGGTCGCAACGTCCGTTTGGTAGTTGAATCCGCCGACGTACCGCCGACAACGGTCCGGTTCGACCATTGGAGCTTTCGAATCATCGTGCCAGCACGCTTGGCCGAATCCAAGCGCTACGACGAAATCAGAAAGGTGATTGTTCAGTGGTATCGGCAGCGGGCCTTGGAGCGTTTGCCAAAGGTGGTTGAAGTTTGGCGCAAAAGGATGGGCTGGCCTGAATCACTGGAAGTGCTCATCCGCGACCAGAGACAGCGCTGGGGCAGCTGTGCCCCCGACGGCACCCTCCGCTTCAACTGGCGCGTCGTAATGCTCACGCCTACCTTGCTCGAGTACGTCGTTGTACATGAACTAGCCCATCTAAAGATAAGCAGCCATTCCACTGAATACTGGGCCTTGGTTTCCAGCCTGCTCCGGGACCCACAACAACGCCGGAGTCAGCTTCGGGAGGCAGGCAAGTTGCTCCCCATGTAGGTGGAAGGGTTTTCGCGACTGCAGACGCTGCAATAGCCCACAAGGAAACCAAGAGGACTCAGAAAGCTTGCAAGAGGACCGATTTCATCAATGCTCGAATTAGGCTGATGTAGAGATCAGCTGACTATGTAACAGGTAGGGAAAGCAACTGGGGAGGGAACTAAACTGGAAGGAGTGCACAATCTATTCATCGCCCCCACTTGAGCAGGTCATAATGCAGAAACTTGTTCCACGGCGGAGGCCTTTGTCCTGATAAGACCGAGGTCGTTGGTTCGAGTCCATCCAGGCCCACCAACCCCCCACTTTCGGGTATAATCAGATACAAAATGACGGCTCTTTCTCTCAGGTGCCACCAGATGAATGGTCGTCAAGCAGGTTTTTGACCACAGTCTTCGCGAATCCGGCAAACGGTTTCTCAGCAGCCTAAAGGCCTCCAACCGTTACTCCGAGGGCTACCTCGCCAGCCTCGAAACCACCGTTGCAATGGTGGCCCTCTACGCCGAGGAACAGGGCTGGCCCGATGTGCAGGAAATCACCACCGAGCACATCGAGGACTACCTGGCCTACCTCCAGGACAGGATACGCTGGTTCGGAGAGCGGACCTATGCCGAGCCCCGGAAGCTGTCCAAGGGCCACATCAACGCCCAGTACCGCCGCCTGAACCGGTTCTTCAACTGGCTGGTGGAACGCGGCCCCAACGACCGAAATCCCATGCTCTCCATCAGCGCGCCCAAGCTGGAGGAGAAGACGGTTCCCGTAATCACCGAAGACCAGGTGCGGGACCTGCTCACTCTTGCTGACCCCTCCCTCGCCAGAACACCCGCTCACCGCTTCCGTTTGTCTCGCGACCGGGCAATCCTGTACGCCTTTTGGGATACGCCCGGACGACTCGCCGAAATCGCCAAGCTCCAACTCGGTGATGTGGACCTTGCCAAAGGCACGATGTTGGTGATGGGCAAAGGCCGGAAGGAACGAAGGATGCCCCTCGGCGACGCGGCCAGGTCGATAATGTGGGACTATCTGCAGGAAAGAGAGACCCTCATGCCCCGCACCAGGGCCTTCTGGGTGTCCGAGCAGGGCGAGGCCCTACTTCCTGGTGGTATATCCCAGATTCTGAACCGCCTGGCAAAACGAGCCAACATCGAGGACATGCACCCCCACCGCTTCCGCCACTCCTACGCCATCAACGCCCTGCGGGCTGGCATGCCGGAGCAGGTCCTGAAAATAGTCGGTGGATGGAGGAAGATCCCCGAGACTTACTTCCGGACGCTGGGTGAGGAGGACGCCGTGCAGTTCCATCGGCAGGTTAGTCCGGGAGACCGGCTGGGGAAGACGCCATCGGGTAGGACGACACGGCAACTGCACGGCCGGCGACGGGGGAGGCTGTAAAACAATACTATCCCCGTGGAATTGCTGGCGGGATGAGAGCAAGAGATAGCATGAAAATATATTTCGCAGGTTCGATACGTGGTTTATCAGGGGATCAGGAGATTTATCGCGAGCTCATAGAACGGCTGAAGGAATTTGGCGAGGTCCTGACCGAACACGTGGGTAACCCGGAGTTGAGGGATGTCGGCGAAACAACTTTGTCCGACGAGAAAATTTTCCAAAGGGACGTGGCGCGGATTCGTGAGGTCGACATCGTAGTTGCAGAAGTAACTATGCCCTCATTGGAGGTAGGTTACGAGCTTGGATTGACGGAGGCCTTGAACAAGCCTGCCATATGTCTGTTTAGAGAAACAAGTGAACGATCGCTGTCGGCGATGGTTGCCGGCAACACTTGGTTCCAGGTAAAGAGATACCGGACCGTGGATGAGGCTGTTGCGTTTGTCTCGGACTTCATATACCGCAACGTGCCATAATATCTTTGCAAACCATTGTTTGTGGCTATCCCGTCCAACCCGTCTCGAGAGACAACTTAAATGCCCACAGTTAGGCAGGGAAGTCTTTCCTAGTCACTTCCCGCATACGCAAGGAAATGCAGCTAATGACTAGTACCGTTTCCAGAAAGTCTTACAATCATAAGGGAGATCAGGTAGGCTTGAGTAAAATCCTTTAGCGAGGCCGTACCTGATATGCCTGTCTCCAAATACAAAGTCGAACTGACCCAATCCGAACGCTTCGCTCTGATTGAAACATCCGGCCGTGGCAAGCCGTTGGCCCGCACGGTAAAGCGGGCCCTTGCGCTGTTGAAAGCTGACGAAGGACTCTTAGACCGTGAGGCGGCTGAGGCGGTTTCGCTCAGCGCCGCCACTGTTGCCAGAGTGCGCAGACGGTTCGTCGAGGAGGGGCTGGAAGCCGCAATCAACGACCGGCCACGGTCAGGCCGTGAGCGCAAGCTGAGCGGCAGACAGGAGGCGCACCTCGTCGCCATCGCGTGCAGCAGTCCACCCGAAGGACATGTAAACTGGACGCTCCATCTGCTGGCGGACAAGGTAGTGGCGATGGAGTTTGCCGGGAGCATCTCCCTGGAGACGGTGCGCCAGATACTCAAAAAAACGAACTCAAGCCGTGGAAGAAAAAGGAATGGCGCATCCCCAAGCTGAGCGGGGAGTTCGTGGCCCGGATGGAGGATGTGCTGGACCTTTATCACGAAGAGTACGACCCGGAGCGGCCGGTGGTGTGTTTTGACGAGTCCTCCAAGCAGTTGCTCGAGGATGGGCGGCCTCCCATCAAGGCCGCCCCCGGACGGGTGGAGCGCTATGACACCGAGTACCAGCGAAACGGGACCCGGAACCTGTTCATGTTCTGTGAACCGAAGGGCGGATGGAGACACGTCGAAGTGACCGGGCGCCGCACTGCTGTGGACTTTGCTCACCAGATGCGCTGGCTGGTTGACCAGGCGTACCCCCACGCCAGGGTCGTCCGGCTGGTGTTGGACAATCTCAACACCCACAAGCCCGGCTCGCTCTACGAAGCATTTGGAGCGTCCGAAGCGCGTCGTATAGCCAAGCGTCTGGAGCTGCACCACACTCCCACCCATGGAAGCTGGCTGAACATGGCCGAGATCGAGTTGAGCGTCTTCAGCAGACAGTGTCTGAACCGCCGGGTCGGCGATGAAGTGCTGCTGCGGCAGGAGGTTGCCGCCCTCGAACGCGAGCGCAACGATGCTGGCGCCGTCATAGACTGGCGGTTCTCCACTCAAGACGCCCGCAGTAAACTCCAACATATCTATCCATCAGGATTAAATTGAAACCGTACTAGTAGCACTCCCGAACAGCGAGCAAGGGCCAACATCGACCGGCTGCTGGAGCAGGCGGGCTGGGTAGTGCAGGACGTGGGCGCACTCAACGCCCATGCCGCCCGCGGCGTGGCGGCGCGAGAGTTTCCGTTGCGGCCCGGCCACGGCACCGCAGATTATCTGCTCTACGTGGACGGCAGGGCCGCGGGCGTGGTGGAGGCGAAGCCCGAGGGCCACACGCTTACCGGCGTTGAAGCCCAGTCGGGCAAGTACGGCGCGGGCCTGCCGGACAAGTTGCCCGCCTACGTTCGTCCCTTGCCGTTCCTGTACGAGAGCACCGGCGTTGAGACCCGGTTCACCAACGGCTTAGACCCCCAGCCACGCAGCCGGAACCTGTTCTCCTTCCACGCGCCGGGGACGCTGGCCGAGTGGGTGGGCGCGTCAATACCGTCGTGGGAATTCGGCCAACAGCAAGTGGCCGGGACGCAAGCCGAATATGCCGCCCCATACAGCCTGCGGAGCAAGCTCACGACCATGCCTCCGCTGAACGACTCCAACCTCTGGCCGGTGCAGGCGCAGGCGATCCGCAACCTGGAGCAGTCGCTGGCGCAGGCCCGGCCGCGCGCCTTGGTGCAGATGGCCACCGGGAGCGGCAAGACCTTCATGGCCTGCAACCAGGTTTACCGTCTCATCCGGCACGCCGGGGCCCGGCGGGTGCTGTTCCTCGTGGACCGCAGCAACCTCGGGCGGCAGACGCTCCGGGAGTTCCAGGGCTTCACCGTCCCCGGCGATGGGCGCAAGTTCACCGAGCTTTACAACGTCCAGCTCCTCCAGTCCGCCAGCATCGACCCGGTAAGCCGGGTGTGCATCGCCACCATCCAAAGGGTCTACTCCATGCTGAAGGGCGAGGAGTTGGACCCGGAGACGGAGGAGGCCTCCGGCTATGACGTGGCCTCGACCCGGCCCTCTCCGCAAACAGTGGAGTACAACCGGAACTTCCCCATCGAGGAGTTCGACTTCATCATCACCGACGAGTGCCACCGCTCCATCTACGACCTGTGGCGGCAGGTGCTGGAGTACTTCGACGCCTTCCTCATCGGCCTGACCGCCACGCCCTCCAAGCAGACCATCGGTTTCTTCAACCAGAACCTGGTGATGGAGTACAACCACCAGCAGGCGGTGGCCGACGGCATCAACGTGGGCTACACCGTCTACCGCATCGAGACGAAGATCACGGAGGAAGGGGCCACCATCGAGGCCGGCCTGAAGGTGGACCGGCGCGACCGCCGCACCCGCGATAAGCGTTGGGAGGAACTGGACGAGGATTTGACCTACACGCCCGGCCAGCTGGACCGCGACGTAGTGGCGACTGACCAGATACGCACTGTCATCCAGACCTTCCGCGACAAGGTCACGACCGAGATATTCCCCGGCCGCCAGCACGTGCCCAAGACCATTATCTTCGCCAAGGACGACAGCCACGCCGACGACATCGTGAACATCGTGCGGGAGGAGTTCGCCAAGGGCAACGACTTCTGCCAGAAGATTACCTACCGCACCACCGGGGCCCGGCCCGAGGACCTGATCACGCAGTTCCGCAACAGCTTCAACCCCCGCATCGTGGTCACCGTAGACATGATCGCCACCGGCACCGACATCAAGCCGGTGGAGGTGGTGTTCTTCATGCGCAACGTGCGCAGCCGCAACTTCTTCGAGCAGATGAAGGGGCGCGGCGTCCGCACCATATCCGCCACCGACTTCAACGCCGTCACGCCCGACGCCGACGGCAAGGACCGCTTCGTCATCGTGGACGCTGTGGGCGTCACCGAGAGCGAGCTTGGCGAGTCCTACTCCCTGGACCGCCACCCGTCGGTCCCTTTCGACAAGCTGCTGGACCTGGTGGCCATGGGCGACCGCGACCCGGACACGCTGTCGTCGCTGGCCAGCCGCCTCGCCCGTCTGGACCGGCGGCTCTCGCCCCAAGACCGGCAAGCGGTGATGTCCGTTGCCGGGGGCGCCACCTTGAACGAGCTGGTCAAGGAGCTGCTCAACGCCACCGACCCCGACGCCGCCCTGGAAGAGGCTCAGCAGGCCACCGGACAGGACGACCCGCCGGAAGAAGCCATCGCCAAGGCCGAAAAGGAATTGCTGGAAGCGGCGGCCAGGCCCTTCGCCGCCAACCCGGAGCTGCGCCAACGGCTGACCGAAATTCACCGCGCCTACGAGCAGACCATCGACACGGTATCCCAAGACACGGTGGTCCGGGCCGAGTTTTCCGGGGCCGAGGCCGACGCCCTCACCCGCTCCTTCCGGGAGTACATCGAGGAGAACCGGGACGAGATAACCGCCCTGCAAGTCCTCTACCAGCGGCCTTACCGCCAGCGGTTGAGCTATGCCGAAATCCGGGCCCTAGCCGATTCGCTGGCCAGCCCGCCCCGCTCCTGGACTCCGGAACGGCTGTGGGACGCCTACCGGCAGCTTGAGCAGTCACGGGTGCGCGGCTCCAGCCAGCGGGTCATGGCCGACATCGTGTCGCTGGTGCGCTACGCCGTCGGAAACGATGAGGAACTGGCGCCCTTCGCCGAGCGCGTGGAAGAGCGGTTCCAAGGCTGGTTGGCGATGCAGGAAACTGCCGGGCGCGACTTCACCGCCGAGCAGCGCCAGTGGCTCGAGGCCATCAAGGACCACATCGCCGGCAGCGTCAGCATCGAGCCTGGCGACCTCCAGTACGCCCCCTTCGCCCAGCGCGGCGGCATCGGCCGCGCCTACGCCGTCTTCGGCGACGGGCTGGCCGCGCTGCTGGAGGAACTGAACCTCGCGCTGGCGGGGTAGAGGGAGTGCCGGAGTATACTGAACAGAGATAGTAGGAGAGGGCTGAAATGCCTAATGCAGAAATAGTCTTCCAAGTGCGGGAAGCGCCGGAAGGGGGCTACACAGCCCGGGCCGTCGGTTACAGCATCTTCACTCAGGGCGACGACTGGGAGCATCTCAGGGAGATGATGCGGGATGCTGTGCTGTGCCACTTTGATGATGAGGAAGCGCCCCAGGCGATTCGCGTAATCGGGCCGCAGGATGACGTTGCGTTAAGAAACTATCTCAAAACGGGCTGCCCGCCCTACCCGCCTTTCCCGCGAAAGCGGGAATCCACGAGCCAGCCTGACTATTGGCCATCTCTCAGCGAATCTACCGGGTGTTGAGATAGTTTCTAAATCCTGAGCAGGAGAATTATTCGGGAGTTGAAATGGGTATCACACACGTAACGGCCACTATACGCAACCCGGCCGAACCGGAACGGACCTGGGAAGGTCTGTTCCTAGTGGATACCGGAGCAGTAGACTGCCTCGTGCCGAAGCAACATCTTGACGCCCTTGGCCTGTTCCCTAAAGGCCAGCGGGTATACGGCTTGGCGGACGGCAGCGAAATCAGAATGGATGTCACCACCGGCGATATCGAGTTTATGGGAGAAATCGCTGGTGCAACCATCGTCTGCGGCCCGCCGGACGCGGAACCGCTGCTGGGGGTAACCGCTCTGGAATCAATCGGGGTTGAAGTAGACCCGCACAATCAGACCCTTCGGAAACTGCCTTCAACGCGGTTGCGCAGTTGGCGTCCGCAGATACCATAAGCGCGGCGCGGCGGCGTTCTATGGACGAGGAACTACCAATGAAATACGTGGCGATAGTTGTCGAAACCGGCAACGGCTATTCGGCGCATCTGCCGGACCTGCCCGGCTGCATCGCCGCCGCCGACACCTTCGAGGAAACCAGTCAACTAATCCGGGAAGCAGCCAGCTTTCATGTGGAAGGGATGATAGAGACAGCCAATCCATCCCCGAACCACTAAACGCCGCCGTGGAGGTGGAGGTGGCGGTCCCAACGCTCAATGTGCCGCAGCAGGCCGCCGCTGAGACCGGCGGATGATTGACTCGGTGCTGTGCCACTTCGATGACGGCGAAGTGCCGAGGGTGATAAGGGTATTACGTTGGGGGGACGGCGATGGTAAGAATGGAGAATGCATTTCAGACCCGCAAGCAAATTGCTGAACAGTGCTGGCAGAAAATTAGAGAGCTACTTCCTCTTTTGGACAAGGCCCAAAGATTTGAGACCGAAGATAACTTGATGTTCTGGGGCAAGGAGCGATTATGGTTACCGCCGTGGTCTGACAGCGAAAAGAGAAAAATGGGCAAACTTCGCAACAGATATGCACATATGAGTTGGGAAGTGGATGCACGCGGCTTTACCAAGCTGGATAATACATGGAAGGATAGAAACAAGAAAAAGCGTTACAAGGATATGTCATTGGAGGAAGTTATAGACCTTCGGAACGAAATGGTAAAGTTGCTGACCAGGCAATTGTACCTAAAGTCTTACGTTACTTGCTCACATTGTAATGTGGTAGCCGAGCATCCCGATAAATTACCTTGCGGGCACATTGTCTATCCGGATAATTTTGATGACCATCCTCCTCTCATTTACTATCCACCAAATACATCCGTCGAGTTGGAGATTTGGTTCGGTCCAAGTGAAACTGATATACCAGACTTCTCTTTAGGCATCGCCCGGATGCTTCTCCAACCTGCTTTTGAACGTAGCCGAGAAATGACACAGTCAACAGATAGGACAGAACTGGACAATCCTATTGGGGAGGCGGAACTAAAGGACGGGCGGATAGTACGAGGTCGCGTCCGGTTCCCACTTGACATGGTTCGTCAGTAATGAGTCGTAACTATGACATTCTCTGACTAGGAAAGAGACCAATACAATAGAGTAAATATTGCCAATGCCATCACCTGAAATACCGGATTCTGCTGCAGAAGAATTGCCGCCTGGTTGGGCTACCGTCAATATTGGGGAATTATGCCTTTCAGTAGAAAAGGTATCCCCTAAAGAGTGGCCTGACGAACCTTTCACTTATCTTGATATTACCTCAATAGATAACTCTGAATTTCGCATCGTGTCTCCCAAGACTTATATTGGTAAAGATGCGCCTTCAAGGGCAAGACAGAGAGTTTGGAGTGGCAACACGCTGTTTTCAACTGTACGTACTTACCTCAAAAACATCGCATTGGTACCACCGGAGTTTGACGGTCAAATTGCATCGACGGGTTTCTGTGTCCTGAACCCTTCCAATCGCCTTGTAGGAAGGCATTTGTTTTATTACGTACAGCACGACGATTTCGTAGCAAGGCTAAACCCAATACAGCGCGGCACAAGCTACCCAGCAGTTAGGGACTCGGACGTCCTCGCACAAACCATCCCCCTCCCGCCCCTCCCCGAACAACGCCGTATCGTCGCCGAAATCGAAACGCAGTTCACGCGGTTGGACGCGTCGATGGCCGCGCTGCGGCGAGCGCGGGCCAACCTGAAGCGCTACCGGACCAGTGTCCTCAAGACGGCCTGCGAGGGCAGGCTCGTCCCCACCGAGGCGGAGTTGGCCCGCTCCGAGGGCCGCGACTACGAACCCGCCGCCGTCCTGCTGGAGCGCATCCTGGCCGAGCGCCGCGCCCGCTGGGAGTCCCAGGAGAAGCGCCGGGGCAAGTACAAGGAACCCTCCGCCCCCGACACCTCCGCCCTCCCGGAACCGCCGGAGGGCTGGGCGTGGGCGACGGTTGAGCAGCTTTCGTCTCGCATTCAGTACGGCACTTCCAACAAGGCTGATTCCGATACGTCCGGGGTTCCGGTGTTGCGTATGGGAAATATTCAAGAGGGCAGCCTTGATTTCTCTGACCTTAAATATCTTCCATCGCAAGATACCGAGGTAGAAAAGACCTTGCTAGCTAACGGCGACTTGCTTTTCAATAGGACAAACAGTGCTGAGCTGGTTGGCAAAAGCGCGGTCTATAAGGGGGGCAATCCCGTAGCCTGTTTTGCGTCATATCTGATCCGCGTGTCCTTTTTCGAAGGCTGTTCGCCTGATTACGTCTGTACGTTCATCAACTCCCAACACGGGAGGGCTTATATCGGCGAGGTCAGAAATCAGCAAGTAGGACAAGCAAACGTAAACGGAACCAAACTTGCCGCTATGCCCATCCCATTCCCGCCCTTGGCCGAGCAGCGCCGCATCGTGGCGGAGGTGGAGCGGCGGCTGTCGGTCGTCCAGCAGGCGGAGGCCACGGTGGAGGCCAGCCTGGGGCGGGCGGAGCGGCTGCGCCAGAGCATCCTCAAGCAGGCGTTTTCCGGCAAGCTCGTCCCCCAGGACCCCGACGACGAGCCGGCGTCGGCGCTTCTGGAGCGGATCAAGGCGGAGCGCGAGACGGAAGCGCAGGCGTCCGCCTCCGTCAAGAACAAGTCCGGGCGGCGCAGCACAAGGAGGAGGGCGGCATGACGACCTCGGTGAACATCGGGCAAAAGCTGTGGAACTACTGCAACATCCTGCGCGACGCCGGGCTGTCCTACGGCGACTACCTGGAGCAGCTCACCTACCTCATCTTCCTCAAGATGATGCACGAGCGCAGCCGCCCGCCCTACACCCTGCTGCCGGACTACCAGCCGCCGCCCATCCCCGACGGCTACGGCTGGCAAGACCTCCTGGCCCGGGACGGCGACGAGCTGGAGACTCACTACCGGCGCACCCTGGAGACGCTGGGCGGTCAGCCCGGCACCCTCGGCGTGATTTTCCGCAAGGCCCAGAACAGGATCCAGGAACCGGCCATGTTGACCCGGTTGGTCCGGGAGCTCATCAACAGCGAAGAATGGCTGTCGATGGACGCCGACGTGAAAGGCGACGCCTACGAGTCGCTGCTGGAGCGCAACGCCCAGGACGTGAAGACCGGCGCCGGGCAGTATTTCACGCCGCGCCCGCTCATCCGGGCCATCGTGGACGTGATGGGCCCCGGCCCGGACGACACCGTCTGCGACCCGGCCTGCGGCACCGGCGGCTTCCTGCTGGCGGCCCACGACTACATTGTTGACCGCCACCCGGCGATGGACGAGGACCAGAAAAAGCGCCTGCAGAGGAGTGCCCTGCACGGCTGGGAGATCGTGGACAGCGCGGCCAGGCTGGGCGCGATGAACCTGTACCTCCGCAGCATCGGCAGCGACGAGACCAACATCACCGTGGACGACAGCCTTCGCGCCCATCCGGGAGTCAACTACGACATGGTGCTGACCAACCCGCCCTTCGGGCGCAAGTCGTCCCTCACCTTCGTAAACAGCGAGGGCGAGACGGAGCGGGAGACCCTGACGGTGGAGCGTCCCGACTTCTGGGCCACCACCAGCAACAAGCAGCTGAACTTCCTGCAGCACGTGCGGACGCTGCTGAAGACCCAGGGGCGGGCGGCCATCGTGGTGCCGGACAACGTGCTGTTCGAGGGCGGCGCCGGGGAGACGGTGCGCCGCCGACTGCTGGCGGAGTGCGACGCCCACACCCTGCTGCGTCTGCCCACTGGCATCTTCTACGCCCAGGGCGTCAAGGCCAACGTGCTGTTCTTCGACCACAAGCCGGCCAGCGAAACGCCATGGACGAAGGAGCTGTGGATCTACGACCTTCGCACCAACCGCCACTTCACGCTGAAGACCAACCCGCTGACCCGCGCCGACCTGGACGACTTCGTGGCCTGCTATAACCCGGAGAACCGGCTGCAACGCGAGGAGACCGAACGCTTCCGACGCTTCACCTACGACGAGTTGACGAAGCGCGACAAGGCCAACCTCGACATCTTCTGGCTCCGCGACGAAAGCATGGAGGACACAGCTACCCTCCCCCCGCCCGACGTAATAGCCGACGAAATCCTGGAGGACCTCCGCGCAGCTCTGGAGCAACTGGAGGAGATCGCCGGGGACTTGGCACCCGAACCGGCTCCATGACGTACAATAGAAGCTACGGGCGCTAAATCGGAGAGAACCGGTATCCGACGCTGACACATATACATTGACGAATACTGTATATTGTGTTAGCAACAACCACCCTACACTAACCGTCGGATGCAAGTACGTGAGCGGACTGCGGACACCGAATATGCAAAGATTGGCAGGAGGTAAAGGCGATGGAGCTTAATGAATACCAGCGCCTAGCCAATCAGACTGACCAACAGCCGGAAGAGAAAAACCTCGAGTCCGACCCTCGCAGTATCATGGTGCCTCTCCTGGGAATGGCGGGAGAGGTCGGGGAGTTGCTGGGCGAGCACAAGAAATGGCTCAGGGACGGAGAGTCCTACAAGCTGTTTCCCGAACGGGTTAAGGAAGAACTGGGCGACCTCCTCTGGTATCTGTCCAATGTTGCGACCAAGCACGGGCTGACGCTAGAAGAGATAGCGGACTTCAACCTCAGCAAGACTGGCAGGCGTTGGCAGCCTGTAGGCACGGACAGAGCGACGAGAAAACTGTTTGATGAGGACTTCCCCCCTTCGGAACGCCTACCCAGGCAGATGGACATCTCAATAGAGGAAGAATCCGGAATAGCCATCACTACCATTGACGGGGCAAAGTACGGCGATCCGTTAACAGATAACCGCTACGAAGATGATGGCTATCGCTTCCACGACATCTGCCATCTTTCCTATGCCAGTATCCTGGGCTGGTCCCCCACAATGAGAGCATTGATGCGGCGCAAGCGGAAGAGTGATCCGAAGGTTGATGAGGTGGAGGACGGCGGCCGGGCTATCGTGATCGAGGAAGGAATCTCCGCGATGGTGTTCAGCTACGCCGAGCGCCGTAACTTTCTGGAAGGGACCGAGGGCGTCAACTACGACCTGCTGCGCACCATCAAGGACATGACGTCTCACTTGGAGGTGAGCGCCCGCACCGAAGGCGATTGGGAGCGGGCGATCATAACCGGGTTCAACATCTGGCGTCAGGTGAAAGCCAACGGCAAAGGCCGGATTCACGCCGACTTGGATCGGGGGACGATAGAGCTAGTTGGTTCACCAAAGGGGGGTATGCAATAGTCCCCCTTTATTGCCGCTTTAATGTTCGGTAAGCTATGCCGCCGACCGTTATGCACCCAATCAGCCCAGTGGTAAAAGCGGCAAAGCTGAGTGTGCCCAATAGCACTTTCCATCCCCAGTCCCGTACCCAGGTTGGTACGTAAGTCTCAGGCGTATCGCTTCCAGTCACAATAACCGTAAGAGCCACGCCGAGAATGGTAACGGCAATCAAAAAAATGCCAAACATGACCAAAGGCTGGAGATAGTCGCGGATCTCCTTGGTAGCGGAATCAAATCTAGTATTTAGCTTGTCCACATCGACCTGCACTTTGGTCACATTGCTCCAGCTTGCATGGCCCTGATTGGCCAATATGTCTTGCAAGCGATGCCACATTCCAAGTCTGGGTGTTGTCGGTTCTTCGACTTGCCCTTCTACATCGTGGAGCTCAAAGGTGAATACATCTGCACGCGGGGAGATAGAAATCGTTTCATTACCTAAATTTGCGACCCTAATATACAGGCGCTCATTGGCATGGCCCCAACCATAGAATGGATCTACCTGAATCCCCATTAGTCCAGTTAGGCCCTGACTGGCGTAGTCGAATCTAATCCCAATCTTTCCAACCAGGTCGCCTGGCATATCAAGACGTTCAATAGTCGAAAGGATCGCTATCTCTCCAGTGTCGATCTTAATATCGCCCTCGAGAAAATCCTTATCTGGTAGATATGCTTTGCCTCCAAGCATCAGCCCATCGCTAGCAACCCTCAGCGCATAAGAGGCTTCTTTTATCAACCCCTCATCCCATGTTTCCTGCTTGAATATCTGCCCGCTCATTAACCGTTCTAGGATTGCCTCGCCGCTGAGAATCACGAATATGGCTCCTTCCTGTTACTTTGCGACGGCCCCTAAACCAATACCAAGGTGGGATGTGCATTTCGGGGGTCTTGAAGACGCCCTAAAGGACTCCACGGCACCTCATATCACCTTTACGCCTCAACACTTGGGGGCGAACGACAGTGCGGTCTAGCGATATGTACATTTCACCTTGGCTTTAGTTTAGTACCGTTTCCAGATGGTCTTGTCGATACTGGAAAGTCACCTCCAACTATGGATTCCAGCTTGCGCGGGAACGATGGGCAGGCGAAACGGGTATCTGGTATAAGGCATATTCAAGTGGAAGTTGTACTAGTGGCCGTTGGAATTGCCAAGCGTGAAAACGAGGTGGTTCACACCCCACTTCGGAGGAAACCACATTTCCATCGGCTTGTTCGATCGACGATAAACCTGCTTGATCCGGCTCCGACCGTTCACTCCCGTGACTTGAGGATGCTTCACTCGGGCGTACTTCGACACTTCGCAGAAGAGGTTTTGGCAATCAATCAGTTGCAGTCTCCTCCCCCACAATGAGCGAAACGTCAGCCCCAAACGTTCGAACTCGTGCTCCTGGCGTTCGGCAACCAGTCTAATGATGTCGGCCTCACTCAGCCCGCCCAAGTCGGTGAAGCACTTGTGGATCCCGTCCCGAGCCCCTGGACCCGGGACTACGAACTCCATTTCCGAGAAGTCGCAAATCTCACTGTAATTCAGGTCGGTAACGAACTGGTAGGCCAAGAAGTCCCCGATCATCGGGTATGACCGCAGTATTTCAAAGGCCTGCCTCATGCTGGGCGCGCCCGCTATCTGGTGCGGCACCTCATCTTCCATCATGCGTTCTAGAAGCTTGAGGTGGTTCCGATGTTTCTGTCGATAGCCAAACCCACCACCCCTCGAAGGCATGATATAGGCTGCGGAATAGATACGGGTCTTGGATGCCAGGGCATCGGCCAGTACGAAATCAAACCGGTCGAAGGAATACCCTTCCCAAGTAATATCGCCCAACCTGGACCTCAGGAGTTCCCAAGTTTCTATCTTATTGAAGAGCTTGAAGAGGATGGTGCGGAAGAAGACCTCGGGAGCAAATTGCTCTCCCTCGTAGATTACATTCCGAATGAGGTATTGGCTCACCCGGTCGGAAGCCCGATAGGCGTTGGTGAACTTGTGACGGACGATAACAGGATCATCGGTCCAGGGTGGCGGGCGTCCCTCCAACTTTCGGAAAAAGACTTCCTGCCGCTCGGCCGCGAATCGCCAGTATGAGTCGTATACGACTGTTGGTCGAGCGGGAAAAAGGGTGCGGAATACCAGTGGTCCCCCTTCGGCGCGCGACAGGAAAGGCGTTTGATTTTGGGTCTCGGTTGGCTGTCCCTTGCCATGACGGATTGGCCTAGCCATCTGTTGCTGCCTTCTCGAAATTCGCTAGGGCATTCCTCACCCTTTCGGCAATTCCCTTTACTGAATATTTGGGGCGTTCTAGCTTAGCCGGCGTGGCGATGCAGACCATCTGATCAAATTTCAAGCCCATCTCATGAGCCATGAACTGGCCGAGTCTGCATAGTCCAAGGTAGTTTCCGTAGGCTCTCTCTACCAAGTATTGAGTAGCATAGAATCCGGTTATAGCAAGGCCGCCACTACGGGATGGCGCGAATGCGACCTGTTGCAAGCAAGGGAAACCACGTAGTCGCTGATGCGTAAGGTCTTTGTGGGGTTCTAACAGGCTAGCTTGTAATGCTGTACGTCTATGGTTACCTTTGTGCCATGTCTGGATGATTTGCTCCAGTTGATTAAAACCTCGCTCCGTTGCGCCATTGGCACCATACGAGATGAGGCGTTGGAAATACAGGCCGTTTCTGTTTCTACGGTCCTTACGGAGCCTCGGCAAAATCCGTGTGTAACGTTCGTATAACTCTTGGCGATCCGAGTGAGGATTCCAAAAAGACGGGAAGATTGTGTTGGCAACGGTATTGCAGGAGAGGCCCTTTCCGTCTCCTTCCAATAGTTCGTCAAGCGCATCGCGGACTTCAGGTATCTCTGCGGGGCCGGAATCACCAATGTCCCGTACCACGACCACAACCGGTGATACTTCGTTTTCTTTGAGAACTGTAAGGAACACCTTGGCCCAAGCCACTGACAAGTTATGTTCTTCAACCAACATCCGGCTATTCACCACCTTCTTCGGCCAGATGGCGAAATATGCTGCGCCCAACGAATGTTTTCCTGGAGACCCTCACATATCCCGCCCATCCCGACGCTGCACTTAGCTTGCCAATCCCTGGTTGGCTGGCCTGGTACAAGCGTCCACCACTGGAGACCCCCACGTATTCCAGACGGCTCCCTTCGCAAGCCGAATCCCCATGCACCTGCACGAAATCTCCCACCTCCACGTCAACGGCCCGACCATTCCAGTGTAGGTCCACTATCCAGACTGTATCCGTCGATTCCCAGCCGAGAGCTTGGGCTTGAGCTTTCCTGCGGCCTACCTTCAGCAGACCTTCGGCGTGGGAACCTGACATGAGCCGTAGGCTTTTCCATAAATGATGTATCAACGTGGAATAACCGACTCCAAAGTAATTCGAGATGGTATAGATTTGACCAGGGGTGGAGCTTCCAACGGGCCAATCGTGAAGGGCAAAGGCTCGCTCAACCGCCATTTTGGGCATCAACAGCGCGCCAGCGAAACAATCAGCCATAAACTCCTTGGGGTCGGTGCCGGCCTTGTCTGACTTTCCTACAAGGTCATCTATCGTAGTTCCATCTCCCGAATTGAAATGTCCAAGTTCGTGCGCGCAGGTGAAAGCACGCCGGCCCGAGGGTCGATGGGAAGACACAATGATGACGGGATCGGGGTTGCAATATAGCATCCCCTCCATCGAAGGGATGTCAGCAAATCTGACCTCGATATCAAGTCGCTCAGCAAGGTCATATACACTGATGGCTTCGTCCAATCTGCAGCCGGCCTTCCTTCGCATCCTGAGCGCCGCCGCAAAGGCACCATGTGCCATTCTCTTCAATGCAGTCAATCCTCAACCGCCCTCCGAGCTTTTCAAGGACCTGATCAGCACAAGAAGGCGGTCAAGGTCGACATCGCTTAACTTGCCCAATTCTCGAGCTGCTAACCTGGCCTTGTCACTGATGCCGTTACCGTCTCCTTCCCCC
This sequence comes from Dehalococcoidia bacterium, assembly GCA_965197575.1. GTDB lineage: Bacteria > Chloroflexota > Dehalococcoidia > Lucifugimonadales > UBA3495 > VXOI01. Next base: position 490,736 of record OZ240214.1, on the reverse strand, counting down.
ACGAGCCACGGGATGTTAACCCCGTAAAGTTCTGCAAGTGTCTTCAATTCCTCAGCAAGGACTCTCCGCCGTCCTGCCTCTATCTCCGAAACTGTCGGCCTGTGCCAACCAAGCTGAGTTGCTACCTGACCTTGAGTGAGGCCAGCCATCTCTCGAGCCAACTTCAGGCGATTCGCTAAATCCTTACGGAGGGAATCTTGGGCACTCATTGAGGCACCTGGACCGCACTCATGCAGTCAACTACCCTGTCGGCGATATCATTGACCGTGAGTACGCTGCTACCTACCTGAGGCACGAATACACTGCCTGGGAGCTCACAGCCTACGGCCTCAGACAACAACACGGTGGCCTCCACTCCGCACAGGCTGTCGAAGTCCTGGAGGTCCTTCAAGGGGCGAGTATCGAGGCCAATTCCCCCGACACTTCTACCGCTGGATTCTTGGACTTGGGTGACAGCCTGGATTACCTGACGCACGATGCCATCCCTATCCATTGGTTTCTCCTTACTTGAGGTAAGAAAATCTTACCGGCAGAGCCTGAGTCTGTCAAGCGGGCTCGAAATGTCCGGACAATTGCCTTCTTAAAGATTCAGTATGTAACCGGAGGGCTATGCCAATCATTCTGTCTGCCGGTCCTCTGAAGTGTCGAATAGGAGGTTCGCTGCTTCATGTTTAGCGACGCTTTGAAAGCGCTAGGCGCAAATTGTCCAGGACGATTGCAAAGTCGTGCAGAGTGACTTACCGGCTCGTCCTGAACCTATTGGAGGATGAGCCGCTGGATACGGGAACGCGGCTCGACAAGCGCACAACGAACAGATTTTGTTATTTGCTATGGACTTTGCAATCGTCCTGGCAAATTGTCTTTGAAAGTCGAGGGCGCAGCATCGCGGTGGTACAATTGGTAGCGATTTCCAAGATGGATTCACCGGAGACCTCCATGTTCAAGACAAACCCGATTTCCCTGAAAGAACTCTTGGATGACGCGGAAAGCGGGAAAATACAGTTGCCTGACTTTCAGCGAGGTTGGGTATGGGACGACGACCGTATTCGCGGGCTGCTGGCCAGCATCTCCCGGGGCTTTCCCGTAGGGGCAATAATGACCCTGGAAGCCGGCGGGGAAATCCGTCTCAAGAGCAGAATGATCGAAGGCGCGGAAGGAAAGGACGGGACCACATTAGACGCCTTTCTCCTCGATGGTCAGCAGAGGTCGACTTCTCTTTACCAGTCGCTCAGGCACGAAGGGCCTGTCGACACCCACGACAATAGGGGACGGCGTATCAAACGCTGGTACTACATCGACATGCTGGCCGCCATGGACCCCAACGCCGACAGAGAGGACGCGATTATCAGCGTACCAGAGGACAAGAGGGAGACCACGAATTTCGGAAGGGAAGTGGTCCGGAACCTGTCCAGCAGAGAGTTCGAATATGAGCAGCACATGATGCCTACCGAGAGGCTGCTGGACAACAGTCTAAGCTGGTTGTTCGGGTACGTGGGACACTGGAATGGTAGGGACGACGAACACCCGGACGGCGGAGGATTCGCCTTCTACGAGCGATTCAACCAGTCCGTGATGAGCCAGTTTTCCGAGTACAACCTTCCGGTTATCAGCCTGGACAAGGAAACGCCCAAGGAGGCGGTCTGCACGGTCTTCGAGAAAGTGAATACCGGCGGCGTAACCCTCTCGATGTTCGAGCTGGTCACTGCATCCTTCGCTGCACAGGACGAAAACCTGTCCCTCCGGGAAGATTGGGGCGCGCAGGAACCGCCTGCACGGCGCGTTTGGCGTGTTGCAGGGAATCGGTGGCGACCAATTTCTGCAGGCTGTGGCATTGCTAACCACCCAGAAACGCCGCCGGGAGGGTATCGAGGAAGGGCTTCCTCAGAATCGCGTTCCGGCCATCAACTGCAGGAAAAACGACATTCTGGGTTTGGAAGTGTCCGACTACCACGAATGGGCGGGCCGGGTCGAGAAAGGGTTTATCGAGGCAGCAAAGTTCCTCCATAGCCAGTACATGTTCACAAGGTACGACGTGCCCTATAACACCCAGTTGGTCCCCCTCGCTGCCTTGTACGTGGAACTAGGCGATCAACTGGCGCCGGCCATGGCCAGAGCCAAGCTAGAGAGATGGTTCTGGTCGGGGATATTCGGGGAGGTGTATGGAGGCGCCGTGGAGACCCAGTTCGGCCTGGACCTTGCTCAGGTGGCGGATTGGGTCAGGGGAGGCACGCAGCCGGTGATGGTCAGTGAGGCAAACTTTATACCTGAACGCCTGCTGTCGCTTCGCACCCGCAACAGTGCAGCCTACAAGGGCCTCTACGCGTTGCAGATGAAGAGCGGAGCATCGGACTGGCGCACCGGGGAACAACTGGCATTTGCCACATGGCACCAGGAAAACATCGACATCCATCACATTTTCCCCGTCGCCTGGTGCGGCAAGTCGAACCCGCCGGTACCTCCCCGGCTGTACAACTCGATCATCAACAAGACCCCGATAGACGCAGCTACCAACAGAAAGATAGGCGGAAACGCCCCGTCGGTCTACCTCCGTCGCTTGGAAAACGACATCAGCGAAGACGACCTGCACAGCGTCCTGCGTTCCCACTGGATAGCCCCCGACCTGCTGGCCGCGGACCGGTTTGCCGACTGCTTCGTGGAGCGCGGCGAGGCTATGTTGGAATTGATCGGGAGGGCGATGGGGAAGCCAGTCCCGGCCGGCAGGGAGATTTTCCGGCGCGCTCTCGATTCCGCTGGAATGGCACAGGAAGTCGACGAGTTTGACGAGAGCAGCGATGAGCACGATGTGGTAGGCGACTGGGCTTACCAGGGCAACGCCGTAGCCGCCGATTAGCTAGCAGGAACATTGGCTGGAATATCAGCGGGAATGGCTGAGGGTCGGCGATTTTCGGAACTGGCGAGGCTTGGCCGCCTTCGTTGCACTGACTGAAGGCGCTCCAGCAACTGGACCAGCATGCCCTCCCGGGGCATCCGCTGCCGGCGCACCCGGTGCTTGGGCGGCCGAGGTCAATGCCCTCCCTCTTCCGCAGCAACTCCGCGAGGTGAGTGTGGTTTGCACCGGAGTAATGCTTGCCGGGCAGATTCACCACTGCCGCAGCCAGCTCATCGGAGACGGCATTCGGTGGCTGACGTCCCCGGTTCCCGTGGGCCAGGGCGGCGGCACCCTCCTTGCGATAAGCCGCCAGAATGCGCCAGACGTGGCGTTCAGTAACCTCGAGAATCTCGGCAGCCTGTACCATCGGCAGATTGTGTCCAGCACGTTGTTCAACACTTGAAGCCTTGCCTGCTCTTTCTGGTTCAACGTCATTTCCTTCATAGGGCTGACATTTTCCCTGGCCTGTTAGCTACTGACCGAATCGTAGAGCATTAACAGTAGCCTCGTTTACAGTCTCTTGGTCTGGAGGTCCATGGGCTGATCCCCTTGCGCGGGGATGGTTCACCTTACTGCAGGAATATCATTACAACCGCCGCTACTCCAGCAAGAGTCGTCAATACTAGTATTAAGTCAAGGTTGAAGTGTCAGGATAGAGGCGGCGCATTTTGGTTCTGGCATCCTTGGTGGTGAAACGCCAGTTGATGATGGCACCGGCCGCATTGCGTTCTGCCTCGCAGGCGCTGATGTTCCTTTGCAGGGCGTCCTCATCGGGGTTCCGTTTCTTGAGACAGGCCCGGGCCAGTACGCTGAACTCGATCTCGGCCATATTCAGCCAGCTGCCGTGCTTGGGCGTGTGGTGAAACTCCAGCCGTTTGGCGATGCGCCTGGCCTCAGCCGCCGGAAAGGTCTCATAGAGGGACGCTATCCGGTGTGTGTTCAAGTTGTCGAGCACCATTCGGACCACAGGGATATCGGGATATGCCTCGTCCACCAGCCAGCGCATCTGATGGGCGAAGTCCTGCATGGTGCGCCGTTCGGTAACCGCCACGTGGCGCCAGCCCGCCCGGGGCTCGCAGGTCAGGAACAGGTTCCGCGTTCCCGCTCTCAGGTACTCGTAGTCCTGACGCCTGGGCCGCCCCGGTTTCGCCGGGATGGGCGGCGTGAGGTCGGCCAGCAACTGGGTGGAGGTCTCGTCAAAGCAGACCACCGGCCTTTCGGGGTCGTAGGGCTCGGCGTAGAGGTCCAGCACATCCTCCATGTGGGCCACGAACTCCGCGCTCACTTTCGGGATGCACCACTGTTTCTTCCGCCGCGGCTTGAGTGCGTTTTTTCAACCGCAACCGCACCGTCTCGTGGGAGAGGGACTCCACCAGTCCCAGTTCCACCGCCTTGCCCGCCAGCACGCGCAACGTCCAGTGGTCGTGGCCCTCGGGCGCCGGGCTGCAGGCCAGGGCGATGAGATGCGCCTCCGCCCGGTCGTCCAGCTTCCGGTGGCGAGTGCTCTGGTTGCGGTGTCTGAGCACCTCATCCAAGCCATCCTCGGCGTACCGGCGCTTGATGCGGAACACGGTCCGCTCCGAGACGTCCAGGGCGGCGGCCACCTGCGAGGCGCTCCAGCCCTCGTCTGTCTTGAGCAGGATACGGGCCCTCGCGATTGCTTGGGCAGAACTCCGGCCACCCCTGATCATCTGCCTGAGCCGACCCTTTTCCCCGGCGGCCAACCGGACTGCGAATTTCTCCTGCACCATAAATGCCCCACCTCCCACAACACTGCTTCCTCTCCCAAAGGTACCATCGAAACCTGGCGCATGGAATATCTGACAATGCGAGTTTGACTGGGTACTAGTACCGTTTCCAGAAAGTCTTACAATCATAAAGAAGATCAGGTAGGCTTGGGTAAAATCCTTTAGCGAGGCCGTACCTGACATGCCTGTCTCCAAATACAAAGTCGAACTGACCCAATCCGAACGCTCCGCTCTGATTGAAACATCCGGCCGTGGCAAGCCGTTGGCCCGCACGGTAAAGCGGGCCCTTGCGCTGTTGAAAGCTGACGAAGGACTCGCAGACCGCGAGGTAGCTGAGGCGGTTTCGCTCAACGCCGCCACTGTTGCCAGAGTGCGCAGACGGTTCGTCGAGGAGGGGGTGGAAGCCGCAATCAACGACCGGCCACGGTCAGGCCGTGAGCGCAAGCTGAGCGGCAGACAGGAGGCGCACCTCGTCGCCATCGCGTGCAGCAATGCGCCCGAAGGACACGCGCACTGGACGCTCCAGCTACTTGCTGACAAGGTGGTGGCGATGGAGTTTGCCGGGAGCATATCCCTGGAGACGGTGCGCCAGATACTCAAAAAAACGAACTCAAACCATGGAAGAAGAAAGAGTGGTGCATCCCCAAGGTGAGCGGGGAGTTCGTGGCCCGGATGGAGGATGTGCTGGACCTGTACCACGAAGACTACGACCCGGAGCGTCCGGTGGTGTGTTTCGACGAGACCTCCAAGCAGTTGATCGAGGACGTGAGGCCGCCCATCAAGGCCAAGCCCGGACGGGTGGAACGCTATGACACCGAGTACCAGCGAAACGGTACCCGAAACCTGTTCATGTTCTGTGAACCGAAGGGCGGATGGAGACATGCCGAAGTGACCGGGCGCCGCACTGCGGTGGACTTTGCTCACCAGATGCGCTGGCTGGTTGACCAGGCGTACCCCCACGCCAGGGTGGTCCGGCTGGTGTTGGACAATCTCAATACGCACAAGTTGGGCTCGCTCTACGAAGCATTTGGAGCGTCCGAAGCGCGTCGTATAGCCAAGCGCTTGGAGCTGCACCACACTCCCGTGCATGGAAGCTGGCTGAACATGGCCGAGATCGAGTTGAGCGTCTTCAGCAGACAGTGTCTGAACCGCCGGGTCGGCGATGAAGTGCTGCTGCGGCAGGAGGTCGCCGCCCTCGAACGCGAGCGCAACGATGCTGGCGCCGTCATAGACTGGCGGTTCTCCACTCAAGACGCCCGCAGTAAACTCCAACATGTATATCCATCAGGATTAAATTGAAACGGTACTAGGACACGGCGCCAGTGTAGGATGAGCCACACTACCGACATTACCCCGCAATGCAGAATAACTGCCAAAATAACGATTGCCGCCAAGGCGATCCCATCAACGATTTTTGCTCGTACACCTTTCATATTTCAATATTCTTCATTCTTCCGAGATTGTGAAATGGACGATGGCATAGCCTGGCAGTGGTTCTTCCATCGCATTGATTCCGCGACAAGCACAGGAACAGGGCCCATAGGCATGAGGACCTCAGGAGCCGGCAGCCACGCTACAGGGATCCCTCATGCGAGAACCGTCAGGACAACGATCTGTCTGACTACAGATCCAAAAGAGCCTCAACTTGAAGGTTCTTGATTTTGTCCAGTTTGGTGGAGCAGGCCGGGCGGGAGGGTTCAAGGTGGATGGGAGACGCGGCCTCGTGGGTCCCAGCGGAAGGTACTGTGATGGCAGGGACGGTGTTCAGGATGTTTTATCCTCATCCAACAGACCGCTGCGGACCGCCCACACCCCCAACTCCTGCTTCGTCTTCACTTTCAGCTTGCGCTGGATTTCGTAAACGGAGTTCCTCACAGTCAAAGGTTTGTTCCCTCTCGTGCCTGCTATATCGGCGTACGACATGCCCTGTGCATACATCCTGAGTATCTCACGCTCCCTTGCGGTCAGACTGTCGAGGCCAGACATAGGAGTCGGTACGGGTTCGCCCGCTAGTCCATTGAGCAGGTTCTTTGCTGCCTCGCCCTGTACGCGGAACTCTCCCTGGGCAACCTCCCGCACGGTGGACAGCAGCCTATCCCGGCCCGAATACTTCTGGAGGTATCCGGTCGCTCCAGCGGCCACTGACTGCACTATCGCATCTTGGTTGTTGGACGCAGTCAGCATCAGAACCCGGATCTCCGGCGATGTTTCGACTATTTCCCGGCACGCTTCGACACCGTTCTTGACCGGCATCAAGATGTCCATGATGATGACATCGGGCTTGATCTCTACTGCCTGCCTGACGGCCTCCTTGCCGTCAGCCGCACATGCGACGACATCGAATTCGCCAGAGCGCTCCAAGACCTCCTGGAGTCCGTCACGCATGATCGCGTGGTCGTCTACGATCATCACCCTGATTTTAGTGTCCAGTGTCATCTACCGACCTCCTACCATTTGGTCATAAGGGACAAGGCAACTGACAGACGTGCCGTCCCCGTCTGATTTCACCTCGAGCCTACCTCCCATGCGCTCGGCGTCGGCCATCATGTTTCTGATGCCGTGGCCCCGTCCGATGTAGTCTACTGGCAAACCAATCCCGTCGTCCGACACAGACATACGCAATTGGTCGGGCTCGAAGTCCAGCGATATGGTGACAGATCGTGCATGCGCATGTCGGAACGCGTTCGTAAGCGCATTGTGGGCTATCGAGAACATCAGGCTCCGCGTTATCGTGGAGAGTTGAGGTTCAGCGCCCCTCTGTACCAATTTGGCGGGAATCGACGTGATGGCCGTGAATGTCTCGGCGTGCGCCCTTAGAGTCTGGCCAAGGTCCATTCCGCTGAAGATCTGGCCGCCATCAATCGGGTGTCTGAGTTCCCACATTGCGGACCTCGACAGTTCCCCCATAGCCTCAAGCTTGCTGGTCAGTTCCCGGTTGGACTTGCCGGCTAGCTCCAGCGCTGTCTCGACTCCCAATCCGATCAAGTAAGCGGACTGCGCTGTCGTGTCGTGTATGTTCTGCGACAGCTCGATGCGCTGCCGGTTCAACTCCTGCTCCCGCGTCAAAGCCTCCCGCCTCCGTATCTGCTCGAATCTCATGATGCAGGTGAACGACCCGCAGACAGCGTACAGGGCCAGGATCCTATAGAACAGCGTCTTCTCCTCCTGCCCCTCGAGGTTCAGGCCCGATTCCACTCCCAAGCACAGGGTCACGTACAAGATGGCCACAGTAGATACCCAGATGAGGCAGAGGGGAGGAGACATGATGAACACCCAGGAGAACATGGCTGCGGGATAGTACAGGAGGAAGTAGTGGCTGTCGAACCCGCCAGACAGCGACACCCCGAAAGAGATCGCCGCAATGTCCATCGTGCTGAGGAAGAACAGCAAGCGCGGCCTGACCGTCTGGCGGGAGCGGATTTTCCGGTGTATGTACCCGTTGGCCGCCATCATGGGCAGAAAGCACAACGTACTCCACAAGTAGCTGAGCGACTCGTGGTCGACCCGATAGTTGACCTCAAAGAGACAGCTTGCCAGTAGAATCCACCGGGCCCAGATGGATACTGCCGCGGCGTACCGGTATTCATCGAAGTCGACGCCTTTGAAATCCCAGACCCACGTCGGAAAGATTCGAGTTACCGTCTTCACTAGATACATCATATCTCCGCGGGTGTCGAACAACACACCATCAAAGGGTGACCGTATCCATTCCTCATGAACTGTATATCCGGCAGCATACACTATATAAGTCACAATAATACTATATTGATTGAAGGGAATAAGAGAATAATATGGTATAATTACACTGGTCTTATTAACTGATCGGATGTGCGAGTTCTACCATGCAAGCAGCCTGTCGAATTGGAGTGGTGGATTTCCTTGCTCCTGATTGAGGCTGAAAGCCAGCGTATGGCTAAGCACCTTGCGCGTCAACCGGGCCTGCAGACGCCAGATGCCCCTGGCCCAGACCTGCTTGGCTTGAAAGCGCTCCACCAAATGACTGAAGACGGTTTCGATGCGGTAACGGGCCCGGCTGAGTTGGTAACTCCTCCGGGGCCAGGGGCCTTTTTTCTTCGACTTGAAAGGGGCCAGCATGGCAGGCCCTGGCCACGCAACTCCTCACTCAGGGTTGGGGACCAGTAGTTGCGGTCGCCCAGCAGGATCCCCTAGGCGTCTGGGGCCAGTTCGGGGACCATCGCCAAGTCATGCACGTTGGCCGGAGCCAAGCCGAAGCCGATGATCAGCCGGGCCAGTTCAGACGCAGGTGCATCCTGAAACCGTAGAAGGTCTGCCGGGCTACGTCATCCCTCCCGAAAGCAGCTTCTCCCCGGAAGCGCTGACAGCGGTGGGCCCGGCGAAGCGGCAGACTGGCAGGGGGAAGCTGTCCACTATGGCCAAGGCCGGGTCGTACCGGATGGAACCAGCGAACTCGTAGATCGCAAGGCTTGTCGATGTTGGGAAGGGTGGCATCTGCTTGTCGCATTGTGGTTCTCAAAACCTTTCCATTCCAAAAAGACTTCCCGTCCAAGGAACACCTCATTGATGGAAGTTGGTGATGTACATACCCTCAGTCTATCAGCCCAGGTACTGTGCTGGCCGGTCCCTAAACCCAGAGTTGGCTGACCAATATCTTGCGCACACCGTCGTCGGAGATCCGTTGGCCGATGTAGCCATCGCGGCGTTGGCAGAGCACCCTCAAGATTCCGTGCATGATCTGATTAGTGCAGGCGTTGAGCAGGATTGGGAAACCCTACGGAGTGGGCCGGAAGAATTGTCGCAATTCTTTGAGCAATTGGACACCGCACCATCGTGGTTTGACCCATCGGCGGTCATTGCTGGTTGCCGGGCGTACCATGCGAATTCAGACATGTTCATTGCCGCTCATGCAGCGGGAGTTCTTATGGTGGGATTTTCCACACTGATTTCCAAGTCATTCTTCGCTACGGGACGGCTATCCGGAAACTTCAGTGCCCGGCGGCTCCGGCAAAATACCCGGCACCTGGTTAACATTACGCTGCCTGGAGGTTTGGAGCGGTATGGTGACGGCTGGAGACTCACTGTTCGTATCCGGCTGGTGCATGCGCAAATCCGTCGCCTCTTACGAGAATCGGGGGATTGGGATGAGTTAGCGTACGGTATGCCGGTTAGCGCCGCCAACGTCGCATTTTCCTCTGCCGGGTTCTCAGCGCTGTTATTGAAAATGTCGGCTGCATTGGGTGCCGATATGGACCAGGCCGAGCGCGATAGTTTTATGCACATCTGGCGCTATACCGCCTGGCTGATGGGGGTCCCAGAGCCCCTGTTGTTTCAGAACGAAGCAGACGCACTTGAATTGTTGAGGATAGGTCTGGCTTGCGAGCCGTTTCCCGATGAGGAAGCTATCGCGATGGCCCACCATCTGATCCATTCTGCGGCCTCTGCCCTGGCCGATACGTCGTCTTCTCTGTTTAGGAAGAGCGAGTCGGCTGATGCGCGGGCGTTGGCGAACGATATGTATCGTTTGTTCCGTTGCCTCATCGGGAATGAACTGGCTGATAAGCTACAGTTTCCCAATCATTGGACCTTCGGAATATTAGCGTACATACGGTGGAGGCGGCGCTTGGAAAAGGCCTTCCCCTTCGTCTTTTCCGGCAGGTCCCATCCCCTGCGCACCGAGAATTTCATTACGATGTTGGAGCGGTCTGAGGTTGATCCGGAAGGGATCAGCTATCGTCTCCCGGACCATATCCGCTCCGAACGTTCATCTTTTTGGTGACAGAGCAGATTAACGTCAGGATATACACCTTTGATTGCCGTATCTCTGGATAGGCCGTGTGCCGTCTCCAAGTCTGTAGCGGGCAAGATGGCAAAGAATGGCTGACATGAGAATACGGGGAGGGATGCAATTCTGCAGGGCCGCTGTACCAGTCTTAGTTGTCCCAGACCCCTACCGGCTAAGGAATGCCCTCTTCGCATAGACCGAGCCGGAGCTAAACTCCGACAATCCGAAGATTCATAAGGAGTTTCTCTATGGCAGGCCGTCTTCTGGATCAAATAGATAAGCCTAGCGACCTCAAGCCTCTTACCTATGAAGGACTGTCCCAGATCGCGAAAGAGGCGCGGGACACTATCATTTCCGTGATCACCGAACGTGGCGGTCATCTTGCCTCGGACCTGGGTGTTGTGGAGCTTACGTTGGCTCTACACCGGGTCTTCGACAGCCCCACTGACCGGATAGTGTGGGACACGACAAATCAGATGTACACCCACAAGTTGGTGACCGGAAGGCGTGGCGAGTTCAAGGACATCCGGCTTGCGGGCGGACTGTCCGGGTTTGGCGAACCGAGCGAAAGCCCTCATGACACACTTGCCGCGGGACATGCCGGAACAGGGCTGTCCATCGCTCTCGGAGTCGCGCAGGGATCGGCCAATCGCGGCCTGGACTCCTGGACCATCGCAGTTGTCGGAGACGGTGCAATGACTTCAGGGTCGAGCTTCGAGGCTCTGAACAACATCGTGCATCTCAACCCGGACAAGTTCATCGTCGTCCTGAACGACAATGGTATGTCAATTTCCGAGAACATCGGATTCCTGACCAACTGGCGCAAGCGACTTATTACTCACCCAGAGTATCAACCGATGGCTGACCGAATGAAGACGCTTTCCAAGAGAGCACCCATGGGTGGGTTGGTGTACAACATCGTCAAGAGGTTCAATACGGCCCTGGCGGGTTTCATCGTGCCCACTATGTTATGGAGCGAGATGGGTTTCCAATACCTGGGTCCGGTGGATGGCCACGACTTCAATCAACTCGAGCAGACGCTTCGGCAGGCCCAAAACTCCACAGGACTCGTTCCGTTGGTTCACGTCGTTACACACAAGGGTCATGGGTATGAACCCGCCGAGGACGATCCGGTTAAGTTCCACCAGCCTAGTTCTCCGCTAGGGGACGGGTCCGGCGTTCCCACATACTCTAAGGTGTTCGCGCAGACCATTGCGCGCATCATGCGTGAGGACGAAACTGTCGTTGGCATTAGCGCGGCCATGCTGGAAGGAACGGGTTTGGCAGACGTACGAAGCGAGTTTCCAGATAGAGTTTTCGACGTGGGTATCGCGGAACAGCACGCAGTTAGCATGGCCGCTGGGATGGCTTCTGCCGGGCTCCATCCCTTCGTCTCGATATATTCCACGTTCCTCCAACGGGCCTTCGATCAGATCGTACATGACGTATGCCTGCAAAATCTGGCTGTGACCGTGATAGCTGACAGGGCGGGCATTGTCGGAGAGGACGGCAAGACCCACCACGGCGCGTTCGACATTTCCTACTTCCGATGTCTTCCCAACGTTGTTTTGGCTGCGCCTGCGGATGAAAACGAGTTGCAGCATCTTGTTTATCCCGCATACAGACACGCTGGCCCTTTCGCTATCCGCATCGCCAGAGGGACGGCCATCGGAGTTCCTCTCGACGGGAAACTCCGAGAGTTGCCAATTGGCAGAGGCGCTGTCATGAGAGAAGGGCGCGACTTGGTGATGTTCGCTCTGGGCAGGTCTCTCAGTGCAGCGCTGCAAGCTGCAGATCAGCTTGCGGACTATGGGATATCCTGCGGGGTCGTGAACCCAATCTTCGTGAAGCCACTCGACATTGACTTGGTCCTTGACGCGGCCCGAGGGACAAGACGCATCGTCACAGTCGAGGAAAATGTTCTGGCAGGAGGGTTTGGCTCGGCCGTCATAGAAGGACTTGCCGAGGCAGGCATGGAGGGAGTGACGGTCCACCGTATTGGAATGCCTGACTCTTTTGTTGAGCACGGTTCCGCTGCAAACCAGAGGCACCGTCTGCAATTGGACGCGGAAGGAATTGTCGTACAAGTCTTGGATACCTTCTTCCCTGACCGCCGGCGAATATGATAGTTGCCAGAGCCCACAGTGTCGAAAGGGCGCTATCCAGTCGGAGCTTCCCTTTCGGGAACGAAGGGTTCTGGCTACATTTCCAATGGTGATGGGATTGCGCTTGATGCTTAACCATCTTGAAATTAGGGGAGCCCAAATATGACCGGATTTCTTGCGCGTGCCAGCGCCCGAAGACCGTGGTTAACCGTTCTCGTATGGGTGGCTCTAGTTGTGGTTGCTGCCATTCTTATCAACAGGTTGCTCGGAAGCGCGACGACCACAGAGTTGGGTTTGTCCGAAAGCGCGGAGTCTGCACGAGCCTCCAAACTGCTGGAGGACAGGCTTCGTGGTCCCGAACCGCTGGTTGAAATAATCATCGTACAATCGGACACCCTGACTGTTGATGCCCCCGAATTCCAGGGAAAAGTCGAGTCGGTATTCGATGAGATCATGGCTCTAGGGAGCGGGACAGTTATTTCCGGCCGGAACTATTACCAGGAAAGTGACGTTAATCTGTTATCTGCCGACCGCAAGACGACCCTAATCCAGGTTGTACTCGCTGGGAGCTTCGACGAGGCTACCGTCAACGTAGAGCACGTCATGGATGTTGTCAGGGAAGCGAACGCCGCGGACGACTTTCGTGTACTCATCGGAGGGACTGCGAGCATAGCTTTCGAATTCAACGAACTCAACAGGCGCGATCTGGAACAGGGGGAGCGTTTCGGTCTACCAGTCGCCCTGATAATTTTGCTCATCCTCTTTGGCACGGTGACCGCAGCGATGCTGCCCATAGGGTTGTCCGTTTTCTCCATCATCGTCGCACTGGGACTGGCGGCCGTCATAGGTCAAGCGTTTGAATTGGTGTTCTTCGTCACAATGATGATTACGATGATTGGTCTGGCCGTGGGCATTGATTACTCACTGTTGATCGTATCCCGCTTCAGGGAAGAGATGGGAAATGGATTAAACAAGCTTGACGCAGTCGAGAGAGCGGGCGAGACCGCGGGTCGGACGGTTCTATTCAGCGGCGCAACCGTCGTGATAGCACTATGTGGCATGTTCATAGTTCCCGCGTCATTCTTCCAGTCGGTGGCTCTCGGAACGATTCTCGTCGTTATCATCTCGATGGCTGCGACCCTGACATTGTTGCCGGCCGTACTTGCTCTGCTCGGCTTGGGAGTGAACAAGTTGAGGGTCCCGCTGATAGGGAGGACACAGGTCAAAAACTTGGAAGTTTCAAGAGACGGTTTCTGGGAGGCAACGACCCGAATAGTAACCAGATTCCCGGTGATCAGCATCGTTGCGATCGGTATACCAATGCTTGTAGTGACGGTCTTCTATTTCCAGATCGACACCGGAGTGAACGGAGTCGACACTTTTCCAGAGGGCGCCCAGACCAAGGAAGCCTTCTTCGTGCTGGAAGAGGAATTCTCATTCGGGCTTGTCAATCCCACCGAGATAGTCATTGAAGGGAACATTAACGACCCGCAAGTGCAGGGCGCCATAGCGAAATTACAGGAGTCACTGGGCAACGATCCAAGATTTCCCATACCTCCAGTACTGGTTCCCAACATATCCGGCGACCTAGCGCTTCTGACGCTGCCAATTCCCGGAGAGTCCCGCAGTCGAGCCAATGTAGATGCAGTTACCGACATACGCGAGCAGCACATTCCTTCCGCGTTCGGCGGAATTCAAGCGGACGTGTACGTGGGTGGTGCGACGGCGTTGGCAGCGGATCTTAACGGGGTTGTTGACAGATATACACCTATCGTCTTCGCTTTCGTACTTGGCTTCAGCTTTGTGGTCCTGCTGCTGGTCTTCCGTTCCGTAGTCATACCGCTCAAGGCGGTCTCCATGAACCTTCTCTCCGTCGGCACCGCGTATGGAATGATGGTGCTGGTGTTCCAGAAGGGGGTTGGAACGGACCTTCTGGGATTCCAGCACGCGGAGGTGATTGACGTTTGGATACCCCTGTTCCTGTTCACGATATTATTCGGGCTTTCGATGGACTACCACGTGTTCCTGCTGAGTCGAATACGTGAGCGATACGACCAGACGGGCAATAACACCGAGGCGATCTCGTATGGGTTACGGTCTACAACCGGGATAATCACTGGCGCGGCCCTCATCATGGTGGCGGTATTCGGGGCGTTCGCGTCGGGACAGACGATCATCAATCAACAGGTTGGGTTCGGACTGGCAGTGGCTATCCTTTTGGATGCAACGCTGGTTCGGTCGGTGTTGGTTCCAGCGATGATGGAAGTTCTGGGCAGGGGAAACTGGTATTTGCCGTCCTGGCTGGAGTGGCTGCCCGATATGAGAGTGGAACCAGCGGAGGAGTAGGTTCACATCGTATTTGATATGCAGATACCATTCGACTACGTTGAGGGATACGAGGTCGCGCGTACGCTGGATCCGGGGTTGGCATCCAACGACATCTCACATATTACCATCGGGGGGCCAGAAGCCAACGATGTGGTCGAACATCTTTCGACGTTGGGATCTGAAGAGTCTATGCTTCTGATTCCGTCGTGGATGAACGGAGACGAAAGCGCCTTGCGGAATGACCCATCCTAACTGCGTTGCTTCTTTAAACCCATGGTCAACCCACCGGACTGGGTTGACCTTTGATCGTGCATCCCCGGCATTCGCATGTTTCACGGTAACTCCCCGTTGGTTTTTGCCGCCATCGTTAGGGGAGTTCTAATGGGGAGTTCTAATAGAGGGCTTCTCCGCGAACATTAGCCGATCGTTCTACATCACCAGACGATTGAAAGATTAGGCCGTTAAAAGGCTGAAACAGGACGACCGGCGCATGGTCGAGATATTCATGCTCGACGGCCCGGAAAGAGATGGTGACGGCTGGAAACTGTTACCGACTACAGGACCACATTTACGCCGAAAGGTTCCGCAGGTAGTGAATCCAGTGTCAGCGCGGCCACTAATTTACGTTAATGAGCAACTGGCGGCGATGCGCAAGGTGAGTCGAAGAAGGTGCTTTTGATGATTTCAATGTCTGAATTAAAGGTGTACAGATTTCTGAAACGCCGAAGACTCACATGATGCGCACAGCTAGAATTCTTCCAAGTTTGACGATCTATTGGGGACTTTCCTATTAGATTCAAGGAGAGGAATTGTGAAGGTTTTCCTTGGCGCACCAAGAGGCTTCTGCGCAGGCGTAGTTCGAGCCATAGACATAGTAGAAACGGCTCTCCAGAAATATCCTCACCCTGTATATGTCAAACACCAGATTGTCCACAATCCATATGTGGTCAAGTCCTTGGAGAACAAGGGTGCAAAAACCGTCGAGGACGTAAACGAGATCCCAGAGGGTTCAACGGTTGTCTTCTCTGCTCATGGCTCTCCGCCAGAAGATTTCCGCAAGGCCGAAGAGCGTGGTCTCAACGTTATAGATGCTACCTGTCCCCTTGTAACAAAGGTGCATAACGAAGCGAAGCGGTATGCAAGAGAGGGTCGGCGAATAATTATGGTCGGCCACCGCGGTCACCAGGAGGTCAAAGGCACCATGGGCCAAACTGAGATGCACCTCCTTGACAACCGAGAGCGGGAGAATGTGCCGGACTGGGGTGAAAAGGCACCCATTGCTCTAATTACCCAAACCACCCTATCGGCCAATGAAACCAAGAAAGCGATCTCCGAAGTCGAGGAAAACTTCTCCGATGTCATAGTGAGGAACGACCTTTGCTACGCAACGACCAACCGACAGGCGGCAATGTATGAGTTAACAAAGATAGTGGATGTCGTATTGGTGATTGGCGCTCATAACAGCTCGAACTGCAACCGTCTTCGCGAAGTAGCTGAGGCGAACGGTCTTCCCGCATACCTCATCAATGGGCACGAAGAGTTGGATTTACAATGGCTGGATGGTTTCGAGAATATCGGCATCACATCAGGAGCCTCCACGCCCGAGGATCTGATTATGGATGTCATAGAGGCCCTCGCCCCAGATGAAGTAACCACGATAGGCGGAACTGAAGAAGAGATCACTTTCGTTCTTCCCCATGAGTTAAGGCAATAAGACTGTATTCATCCTCTCTCATGACCTGCCTGTAAATGGCGGAGTTGAAGTAGACCGTGTGGGCGGAAGATCGCTGACATTCGGCGGTTGAACCTGTACCGCCCGCCGCCATCCATAGGGTTGTAGCCGAGCCCATGGATAGTGCGATGGATGTACAAGGTGGACGTATATCTGCGGGTTCGCCGGGCGGTGATGGTGGATGGGATGAGTATCCGGGAAGCAGCCCGGGTGTTTGGACTGCACCGGGACACCGTGCGCAAGATGTTGGCCTACTCGGTGCCGCCGGGCTACCGTCGACAGAATCCTCCCAAGAGGCCCAAGCTGGAACCCTACACCGGCGTCATCGACCAAATCATGGTAGACGACCTCAGGCTTCCCAGGAAATAGCGGCACACGGCCAAGCGCATCTTCGACCGGCTCAGGGACGAATACGGATTCGACGGCCGATACACCACGGTCAAGGACTACGTGCGGGAAAATCGCCGCCAGACCAAGGAGATGTTCGTACCGCTGTTGCATCCGCCGGGGCACGCCCAGTGCGACTTCGGCGATGCCCTGGCGGTCATCGGCGGCGTCGAGCGGAAAGCCCACTGCTTCGTCCTGGACCTGCCCCACAGCGACGGTTGCTTCGTCATAGCCTACCAGGCGGAGACCACCGAGGCCTTCCTGGATGGCCATGTCTCGGCGTTCTCGTTCCTGGGCGGGGCGCCCCAGAGCATCCTGTACGACAATACCAAGCTGGCCGTCGCGAAGATACTGGGGGACGGCCGGCGTCAACGCACCCGCGCCTTCACCGGGCTCCAGTCCCACTACCTGTTCGACGACCGTTTCGGCCGCCCCGGCAAGGGCAATGACAAGGGCAAAGTGGAGGGTCTGGTGGGCTACGCGCGGCGCAACTTTCTGGTGCCCATACCATCCTTCGAGGGCTTCGCAGCACTGAATGTCTACCTGGAGCAACGATGCCTCGAGCGGATGGACGCTAGGCTCAGGGGCCACGCGGAGATCATCGGCCAGCGGATGGAGCGGGACTTGGACGTCTTGATGCCCCTGCCTCCGGTGGCCTACGACGCCTGCGACAAGCAGGCAGGCCGGGTGAGTTCCCTGTCTCTGGTCCGGTACCGTACCAACGACTACTCGGTGCCGGTGGCCTACGGGCACCGGGACGTCATTGTCAGGGGCAACGTGGACCGGGTGGTGATCAGCTGCGGGTCCGAGGTCATCGCCAAGCATCCACGCTCCTACGAACGCGACGACTTCGTATTCGACCCCATCCACTACCTGCCGCTCTTGGAGAGGAAGACGGGCCCCTTGGACCAGGCGGCTCCATTGCAGGGATGGGAGTTGCCAGAGGAGTTCGGGACGCTGCGCCGGCTGCTGGAGTCCCGGATGGGACGCCGGGGCAAGCGGGAGTATGTACAGGTGCTCAGGCTGCTGGAGACCTTCTCCCAGCAGGAGGTGGTGGCGGCGGTGAAAGAAGCCTCCGGTTGGGAGCCATCAGCTTCGATGCGGTGAAGCACCTGGTGCTGTGCCGGCTGGAGGGACGGCCGCCCCGGCTGGACCTGGAGCTTTATCCCTACCTGCCCCGGGTACGGGTGAGTACTACGCCGGCAGGGGACTATATGCGCCTGTTGCCGGGCAGGGCGGCATGAGCAGCAAGTCCACGCTACTGCTGGAGCATCACCTGAAGGAACTGAAGTTACCCAGCTTTCTCAGAACCTGTTTACAATCTTTTCAGGATTAGCACCGCGAAGGCGAGAACCACCATTTGCAGGCTGGTATTGAGCTTTCCCTCGCAGTTCTTCCAGCGGCGGCGGCACTTCTCCAGCCAAGCGAAAGACCGCTCCACCACCCATCGTTTCGGCAGCACCGAGAAAGTGTGCAACTCGTTGCGTTTGACCACTTCCACCGAGGCTCCCAACAGGTTCTGCACCTCCGCAGCAAAGGGCTTCCCAGTGTAGCCCCCGTCGACCATCACATTCTGCACCCGGTTCAGGTCTCCCCGGCGTTGGTCAAACATCGCCAAAGCCCCGGCCCGGTCGGTAACATCGGCGGTGGTCACGTGAATCGCATGGGGCAACCCTTGCGTGTCCACCGCGATGTGCCGCTTGATCCCGGACACCTTCTTGCCCGGGTCATAGCCCTTGTTCCCGGCGCTGTCGGTGTTCTTTACGCTCTGGGAGTCCACGATGCAGAAGCTGGTCTGTTCGGTCCGCCCATTGCTTTGTCGGGCCGCGCCAACCCATTTTTTTTAAGACCTGCTCCAGAATGGACTCTTTCTCCGGGCCGGGCCGTTCACTCCATTGCCGGAAATACTTGTAGCAAGTGCGCCAGTCCGGGAAGTCCACAGGGAGCATCCGCCACTGGCAACCGCTTTTCAGGAGGTAGAGCACGCCGCAGAAAACGTCGTACAAGTCCACGGTGCGAGGCTTGGTCCGTCGCCGGGCCGATTCCAAAAGGGGAAGAATCCGGGCGAATTGCTCCCGGCTGATGTCGCTGGGATAGGAATGAGACATGATTACCCTGCCTTGGTAATAGTCTCAACTTAACATATCAAAGACATCGTAGACAGGTTCTCAGAGAATACGGCAAGATGGCGGCCCTGTGCGTTGCCGAGAATGCGGACCACCCCCAATACCTGCTCCGTCTGGCGGAACTGGAGCTCATCGACCGCCATCAGCGCATGGTGGAGCGCAGGATCCGGGCCGCCCGCTTCCCCACGATCAAAAGCCTGGACACCTTCGACTTCCCGGCCATCCCGTCGGTGAACAAGGCGCTGGCGATGGAGCTGGCGCGGTGCGAATACATCGAACGCCGTGAGAACGTCATCGCCGTCGGCAACAGCGGCACTGGCAAGACCCACATCGCCCTGGGGCTGGGACTTGCCGCCTGCCAGCGGGGGATGTCGGTGGGCTTCACCACCGCCGCCGCATTGGTCCACGAACTGATGGAGGCCCGGGACGAGAGAAGGCTGCTGAATCTGCAGAGGCAACTGTCGCGGCTCAACCTGCTGATCATCGACGAACTGGGCTTTGTACCGTTGTCCCACACCGGCGCGGAGCTACTCTTCGAGGTGTTCAGCCAGCGCTACGAGCGGGGCTCCATCCTTAATAACCACCAATCTCCCTTTCGACGAGTGGACGGAAGTCTTCGGCTCGGAACGCCTGACCGGAGCACTGCTGGACCGGCTCACCCACCACGTCCACATCCTGGAGATGAACGGCGAGAGCTACCGGCTCAAGCGCAGCCGGGAGAACGCCGCCTCGCAAGCTCCAGAGAAGCCGGAAGACGCATAACGCACCATCAACGCTGCCCCTTCCTGCTCCTGTAACGTCGCCACCCTGACCGATTTACTGCTGACAGTCATCAGGCCGGTGGTACACGGTTACTCCGCCACAGTGGCATGTTTTGGCGACCCCATTGACACCGCCGGTGCCGGCGGCGACGGCCAGCAGCGGGTGATAGCCCCGCTTGCCGGTGTAGCCGTGGTGTCGTGCCCCTTCCTTGGCCAGGCCGTAGCAAGATTATGACCATGTCTGACCTGTGCAGAGGCGACTAACTGGTGAGTTGGCCCAAGGATGTATGCTCATGGCGAGGCGTGTCGTCCGGACGAAGACCGAGCAGACACTGGTGCGTATTGCCCGAGCCGTAGCATGGTCCGGGAGCCTTACGACTGCATCATTGGTGACGCCCCGATCAGGGCGATCCCGTTGGGGAGAATGGCTACAGTCCGTGGCTTCCTCCGGAGACACGCCCACACGGCAATGGCAGAGGCGATGATGAGCAGACGCAAGGGCAGCATAAACCCGAAGGAACTGTCCCAGCTGAACCTGAACGCGGCCGGCATCGACGTGGGGCCACCAGCCATTTCGTGGCGGTGCTTGCCGACCGTGCGGAGCAGCCGGTGCAGGAGTTTGAGGCTTTCACGACGGACCTGTACCGTTTGGCGGACTGGCTGGCCGAGTGCGGTGTGGAGACCGTGGTCATGGAGTCCACCGGCGTGTACTGGATACCGCTGTTCGGTGTGCTGGAAGAACGAGGCTTTCAGGTGATGCTGGTGGATCCGCGACGCATCAAGAATGTGCCCGGCCGCAAGACCGACGTGCTGGATTGCCAGTGGCTGCAGCAGTTGCACACCTACGGCCTGCTCTCCGGCGCATTCCGGCCCGAGGGGGAGATCCGGCGCCTGCGCAGCTACCTGCGGCAGCGGGCCATGCTGGTGGAGTACGCTTCCCACCACATCCAGCATATGCATAAGGCCTTGACCCAGATGAACGTGAAGCTTCAGCACGTCATCAGCGACATCACAGGCAAGACTGGCATGGACATCATCAAGGCCATAGTGGGTGGCCAACGGGACCCGGTGAAGCTGGCGCAACTGCGCGACCCCAGGATCAAGGCCGACGAGGCGACCATCGCAAAGTCGTTGCGGGGCCACTGGCGGGAGGAGCACATCTTCGAGTTGACCCAAGCCCTGGAGCTGTACCGGGTGTATCGGAGCAAGATTGCCGAGTGCGACCGGGAGATTGAAGCCCAGTTGGAGCGGTTCGAAGACCGCAGCGACGGTGAGTCTCCGGCTTCCAATGGCAAAAAGCGCAATCAGGGAAACGCGCCCCGCTTTGATGTCCAGGGCCAACTGTACCGGATGACGGGGGTGGACCTGACCCGGATCGACGGCGTGGACGGTTTCACGGCCCTGAAGGTGATCAGCGAAGTCGGCGCCGACATGACCAAATGGCCCAGCGCCAAGCACTTCGCGTCCTGGCTGGGGTTGAGCCCCAACAACCGTATCACCGGCGGCAGGGTCATCAGCTCAAAGACCAAGCCCAGCGCCAACCGTGCGGCGGCGGCTTTGCGTCTGGCGGCGCCAACGCGCTGCACCGCTCCGGCAGCGCCCTGGGCGCCTTCCTGCGCCGGAAGAAAGCCCACCTGGGAGCGCCCAAGGCCATCACGGCGACAGCGCACAAGCTGGCCTGCATCATCTACGCCATGCTCCGACACGGCCAACAGTACGTGGACGCTGGCGCCGAATACTACGAACGTCAGTATCAGCAGCGGGCATTGCGCACCGCCCAGCGTCGAGCCGCCCAGTTGGGCTACCAGCTGGCGCCCCTGTCCGATGGTGAGCACCATCCTCTGGGCATGCCCCTCAACCCACCAACGGCAGTCGCCTGAAAAACCGTGTTAGTCGGGAGCAGAGTTATGCCCGTATCCGGCCCGTGCATAGGCGACTAACTGGTGAGTCCGCCCCAGCGGTCACGGCGTGACATCTTAAGTTAGTCCATAGCAATATTATGCCCGTGTCCGGCCTGTGCAGAGGCGACTAACTGTTGAGTCAGCCCCAGGATGTATGCTCATGGCGAGGCGTGTCGTCCGGACGAAGACCGAGCAGACACTGGTGCGTATTGCCCGATCCATAGCATGGTCCGGGAGCCTTACGACTGCATCATTGGTGACGCCCCACCAGAGGCGATCCCGTTCGGGAGACTGTACGTTGTCAGCGACTCCCTCCGGCGACACGCCTGCACGATAATCGTGGAGGGAATAATGAGCACACGCCAGAGCAGGGCAAAACCGGCGGGACTGTCCCAGCTGAACCTGAACGCGGCAGGCATTGACGTGGGCGCCACCAGCCATTTCGTTGCGGTTCCCGCCGACCGCTCGGAACAGCCGGTGCGTGAGTACGAGGCTTTCACGGCGGACCTGTACCGTTTGGCGGACTGGCTGGCCGAGTGTGGGGTCGATACCGTGGTCATGGAGTCCACCGGGGTGTATTGGATACCCCTGTTCGGGGTGCTGGAAGAGCGAGGCTTCCAGGTGATGTTGGTAGACCCCAGACGCATCAAGAACGTCCCCGGTCGCAAGACCGATGTGCTGGACTGCCAGTGGCTGCAGCAGTTGCACACCTACGGCCTGCTGTCGGGAGCCTTCCGGCCTGACGGGGACATCCGGCGCCTGCGCAGCTACCTGCGGCAGCGGGCCATGCTGGTGGAGTACGCTTCCCACCACATCCAGCATATGCATAAGGCCTTGACCCAGATGAACGTGAAGCTTCAGCACGTGATCAGAGACATCACCGGCAAGACCGGCATGGACATCATCGAGGCCATCGTGGGCGGCGAACGGGACCCGCGGAAGCTGGCCCGGCTGCGCGATCCCAGGATCAAGGCCGACGAGGCTACCATCGCCAGGTCGCTGCAGGGGCATTGGCGGGAGGAGCACATCTTCGAGTTGACCCAGGCCCTGGAGCTGTACCGGGTGTATCGGAGCAAGATTGCCCAGTGCGACCGGGAGATTGAAGCCCAGCTGGAGCGGTTCGAGGACCGCAGCGACGGCGAGCCTCCGGCTCCCAACGGCAAAAAGCGCAATCAGAAGAACGCGCCCCGCTTCGATGTCCAAGGCCAGTTGTACCGGATGACTGGAGTGGACCTGACCCGGATCGACGGCGTGGACGGTTTCACGGCGTTGAAGGTGATCAGCGAAGTCGGCACCGACATGACCAAATGGGCCAGCGCCAAGCACTTCGCCTCCTGGCTGGGGCTGAGCCCCAACAACCGCATCACCGGCGGCCGGGTCATCAGCTCCAAGACCAAAGCCAGCGCCAACCGTGCGGCGGCGGCTTTGCGTCTGGCGGCCAACGCGCTGCACCGCTCCGGCAGCGCCCTGGGCGCCTTCCTGCGCCGGAAGAAAGCCCACCTGGGAGCGCCCAAGGCCATCACCGCCACGGCCCACAAGCTGGCCAGGCTGATCTATTCCATGCTGCGCTACGGCCGGGAGTACGTGGACGCTGGCGCCGAATACTACGAAAGTCAGTATCAGCAGCGAGCGTTGCTTGCGGCTAAACGCCGGGCGGCCAAACTGGGCTATCAACTGGTGCCCATGTCCGATGCTCCGGAACACCCTACCTACGCACCTCCCGGCGCGCCGATTGCCGCGTGGCGACTGTAGTTAGTGAGGAGCAAAGTTATGCCCGTGCCCGGCCTGTGCAGAGGCGACTAACTGGTGAGCACGCCCAGAATGTATGCTCATGGCGAGGCGTGTCGTCCGGACCAAGACCGAGCAGACACTGGTGCGTATTGCCCGTTGGGTAGCGTGGTCCG
This sequence comes from Dehalococcoidia bacterium, assembly GCA_965197575.1. Taxonomy (GTDB): domain Bacteria; phylum Chloroflexota; class Dehalococcoidia; order Lucifugimonadales; family UBA3495; genus VXOI01. Next base: position 467,093 of record OZ240214.1, on the reverse strand, counting down.
GGAGTCGTGCGACTGCATCATTGGTGACGCCCCACCAGAGGCGATCCCGTTCGGGAGACTGTACGTTGTCGGTGGCTCCCTCCGGCGACCCGCCTACACGGTAATCGTGGAGGGACTGATGAGCAGAAGCAAGAGTGGCGCAGAGCCGGCGGGGCTGTCCCAGCTGAACCTGAACGCGGCGGGCATCGACGTGGGCGCCACCAGCCATTTCGTCGCGGTTCCCGCCGACCGGACGGAGCAGCCGGTGCAGGAGTTTGAGGCCTTCACGGCTGACCTGTATCGCCTGGCCGATTGGCTGATGGAGTGCGGCGTGGAGGCCGTGGTCATGGAGTCGACGGGAGTGTACTGGATACCACTGTTTGCGGTGCTGGAGGAGCGGGGTTTCGAGGTGATGCTGGTGGACCCGCGCCGCATCAAGAACGTGCCCGGGCGCAAGACCGACGTGCAGGACTGCCAGTGGCTGCAGCAGTTGCACACCTACGGCCTGCTGTCGGGAGCCTTCCGGCCTGACGGGGACATCCGGCGCCTGCGCAGCTACCTGCGGCAGCGGGCCATGCTGGTGGAGTACGCTTCCCACCACATCCAGCATATGCAGAAGGCCTTGACCCAGATGAACGTGAAGCTCCAGCACGTCATCAGAGACATCACGGGCAAGACCGGCATGGACATCATCGAGGCCATCGTGGGCGGGGAAAGGGACCCCCGGACGCTGGCGCGGCTGCGCGACCGCAGGATCAAGGCCGACGAGGCGACCATCGCCAAGTCGCTGCAGGGGCATTGGCGGGGGGAGCACATCTTCGAGCTGACCCAGGCCCTGGAGCTGTACCGGGCGTATCAGGCCAGGATTGCCGAGTGCGACCGGGAGATTGAAGCCCAACTGGAGCAGTTTGAAGACCGCAGCGACGGTGAGCCTCCGGCTCCCAACGGCAAGAAGCGCAATCAGAAGAACGCGCCCCGCTTCGATGTCCAAGGCCAACTATATCGGATGACGGGAGTGGATCTGACCAGGATCGACGGCGTGGACGCGTACACAGCCCTGAAGGTGATCAGCGAGATTGGCGCCGATATGACCAAATGGCCCAGCGCCAAGCACTTCGCCTCCTGGCTGGGGCTGAGTCCCAACAACCGCATCACCGGCGGCCGGGTCATGAGCTCAAAGACCAAGGCCAGCGGCAACCGGGCCGCGGCGGCGCTGCGTCTGGCGGCCAACGCGCTGCACCGCTCCAACAGTGCCTTGGGCGCCTTCCTGCGCCGGAAGAAAGCCCATCTGGGAGCGCCCAAGGCCATCACAGCCACGGCGCACAAGCTGGCCAGGCTCATCTACTCCATGCTGAGGCATGGCCAAGAGTACGTGGACGCTGGCACCGAATACTACGAAAGTCAGTATCAGCAGCGGGCGTTGCGCGCGGCCAAGCGTCGGGCGGCGCAACTGGGCTACCAGCTGGTGCCCGTGTCCGATGGTGAGCACCAGGATACCGGCCTGCCTTTCAAACCGGCGGCGGCCGCGCTCTGAAAAACCCTGTTAGTCGGGAGGTCTCGCAGATGGTCGAATCGAGGTCGATGGTGAACGGCGCGTCGCCGGGTCCCGCCCCGGCGGCCCAGGCCCGGGCCAGCTGGCGGACATGGCCCCACCGGAAGCTGCGCAGGAAGGTCCCCAGGGTGGATGGCGCCTTGACCATGCAGCCGAGAGCGCAGCCCGTCCCGCCGGCGCGCAGCGCATCGGCGTCGTCGATGCAGTCGCCGCCAGCCAGCGCGGAAGCGACCAGGGTCATCATCTTGTCGCCGGTGTTGGCCCGGCCCGGCGCATCGCCAAGGTCCAGGCGCTGCTGTACCAGTTGGGAAAGACCGAGGTGCAGGGCCGGTGGCTGGGAGGAGCAGGCCGGCATTGTCCACCAGGCGGTGATCGTCGAAGGCGACTTGGATGCAGTGAGGTGGTTGCGTGGTAGCATCTATTGAGTGCTCCCTCTCTGGGGTCGGGTTGCCGTTACAAAACCATTATCCCAGATTTAGAGGAGCACCTTTTCGCCCCTTCAGATGGCCTCTTACACCCACTCGTCCGGTGGATTGGGGCTAATCCTGATGGCGGTACTCTGCTAACGTATTTTTGAGGGTTGCGACGTCAAAGTGATTCTTTCGACTTATCCTAGCAGTCGTGTACTCATCGGCACACCAGCACTTCTGCTGTAGACGAACTCAAGCATTACAGGCATAGAAGCTTTACTCCTCATCTTGCTCGGCTGGTTCCAGCGCCCCGTCGCGCTTTCGTGCTTGCTTTATGCGTACTCCCTCTATTTGTATTTCTAGTGGTTTGCCCCATTCTTTCCTGATCTCATTAACAAGCAATCGAGTTTGTGTCAGAGTTGAACAGTGCCATGACAGCAAAACCTTCCCTTCGTCGCTAATTAGGCTTACGTCTCTGGCTGTGTGCCGGCCTGTGGCTCTGAGGACTGGCATGATCTCTATATCTCCTCCCGCTCAACAAGCGGGCGTATTTCGGCCTCGCTAGGCCCATTATGTTTCCCTTGACTACAGCCTGCTGCCTATAACGGCCGGCGTGGTCAGAAGCGTTGCTCATGGCTAAACATCGCAGAAGGGAAGTATAGCTCGACGTTTCCTGGATTCACTATCACCACCAAAGACCTTAGTTGCTCGATTAGCTTGAATACTTCCGAAGTTGAGATTTCAGGTTCTCCACGCCGCGAGCCCAGATGTCTGGCCAACCCCTCCCCAGCGTCGAAGTATTGTTTCTCCGCGTCGCCATCTTTGTGGACTAACCAATTCCTCAAGCGCCTCCAGTCACCCATAAGATTGGACTGTACGTCTTCCGGTTTGACACCAAGAAGTGTTGCGAGTCTTCGGCGGGTAACGGCTTCCCACTCTGTGAAAATGGCAATAACAAAAGACCTCGCCTGAAGTTTCTCGAATCTGCCCTCACTGGAGAACATCTCGATAGCCTCGTTACCCAGAATCCTCGTGCGGACAAGGTCGGTGGCATCGTTGTCGGATAGCTCGATTGTCACTGGGGTGTTCCCTTCGTATGCCTGGGCAAAAATGTCTCTGGTATTGTCCATGCCCATGACTGCCCCGAAGTAGCATATAAAAACCGAGTGGCATTCATCTATAAACTCCTCCAGCACACGCTGGACCGCGCCGGGCACGTCAGGCGCGGGGGGCCTACCTATATAGGCCAGGGAAACCATCCCACTCGGACGTCTTGTTCCTATGAAAACCTCGGTAATCTCCTCAGCCAACCCCAGCCCGACCTTCCTTGTCAGATTGCTTACGAGCCCGGCCATATGCGGTGTCAGCCCGTATGTTTGCTATACAGTCAGGACAAGTGATGCGATCAAACTCCTCTACGTCGTCTGCCAACTGGGGATTAACCTCTTCGTTTGCGGCGGTGCACCGCCGTTGATACGCCTGGCTTGTTATGCCCCGACCAAGACTGTTCTGTGAAAGGACCTTTTTCCCATGCACCAGTGGGCGTTTTTGAACGTAGTCCTCGCCCACGGCATCCCGGAGTTGGGTCAACCTCCTGATGATACGGCTGATGCCATACATCAACTTGTTGCGACAAACCATGCACGTCACTCCGTGCATATCCAGCAGCGCGGGGTCTCTCCCACCCTCGCCAATATGGTCAGCGAACGCCGACCAACGGACACCGTACATGTTCCGTCCCGACTCGACGCGGAGCCCGCACAGGGTCTTGCCACCGTACTTTACGAAGTCGGGAAGGGAGGGTGGTCTGTCATGCCAATCTATACCCGGATCGAAGTCCCACAGTTCCTTGACGTCGAAGTCCTCGTGCCCCCGCCAGAGAACAATGTGGGTATCCGACGGGTCACCAGGGAACAAGGACATAACTTCGAAGGGAGGGGCACCAAGGTAATCATCCCAAAAGCTCATGACTCATCTCCCTGTCATGTAAGAGCCACAACTAAACGTCAATGTTAAGGGGAAGTCTTCCCGCCCAACAAACGGGCGCTTTTTGCGCGACGTCGCGATTGGCGGATCCTCAGCTTTGCGACGGCGCTCAACAAATACGCTCACAATCGGCGCACCCATTCGTGGTGAGCCCCGGCCAGTTCGACGTAGCGCTGCGTGTCGACCATCGAGGCGTGGCCCAGCCATTTCTGCAGTACTGAGATCGGAACCCCTCGCAGGACGCAGTTGCGGCCGTAGGTATGCCGGAAGGCGTGGGGGTGGGCCCTGGCCGGGTCGATCCCTGCCTGGACCGCCGCCTCCTTCATCACCTGGCCGATCCGCTGGCGCGAAATGTCCATCATCGGACGGTAATGGTGCTTGGAATGAAATGACGCAAGGTCGCGGAGGCTCTCGACCAAGTCGGCCGGCACAGGGACCTCCCGGCCCTTCCTGGCCTTGTTGCCCGGTGAGTCGGCCTGGACCACGATGATCGGCGGGTCCTGGTCTAGGCGCAGGTCCACGCGCCGCAGCGCCAGGGCCTCGGACACCCTCAGGCCGGTCCTGAGCATGATCCGGAATGCCATGCGGGTCGGGTAGGAGGGAGCGGCGTCGACAAGGGCGTCGGCTTCCTCTTCGGTGAAGTAGTCGGGGATTCTCTTGAGACTACGGGGCATCCTACCGTCGTATAGTTACCCTTTGGAAAGTTATGGCGCAAATATAGCGGACGGAAGGCGGGTGCGCAAGACTGGGCAGGGCGGGAATTGGCAGGGTGGCTTTCCAAAATCGCGGATAAGCGCAAATGGCCGACAAGGTCCGCAAATGGAGTACCATCCAGTCCATTTGCAGGCCTGGCAGCCGTACGAACCCGCACTGTTTCCTACAGGCTCATCGGCAAGGGGGTGTAGCAGCCCCTCAACTTCAGCAATCCGGGTCTTGGTCTTCGTAGCCCAGGTCGCGGGCGAGCTGAAAGTCCTCCTCAGCGCCACCATCGTCTCCCATCAACAGACGGACCAGACCGCGGCCGTAGGTGGAACGGCCGCTGGTGGGGTCGGATTCAACCGCCGCATTGAAGTCTGCCAGCGCCAGTTCCAGATTCCCATTGAACAGGTGCGCATTGCCGCGGGTGAAATGAGCTATCGGGTCGTGGGGACTGAGTTTCAATACCCTGCCGCAGTCTGCGATTACCAAGTCATATTCCCCCTTGGCGACATGGGCGTCCGCACGGAACCGGTACCCAAGCGGTTCTGCAGGTTTGAGGAGCACCGCAGCATCGTAATCAGCGATGGCTTGATCAAGATCACCCTTCATGCGATATGCCCCTCCCCTACCCAGGTGGGCGGCTGCGTTCCCGGGGTCCAGCCGCAGAGCTGTGTCGAAGTCACCGATAGCTCCGTCGTATTCTTCTTTGTACCGGAGGCAGTCGCCCCGGACGCGGTAGGCATCGGCGAGGCCGGGATCGAGACGGACGGCTTCGCACAAGTCGGCCAGCGCCTGGTCCAGCGCGTCCTGTTCACCGTAGGCCTGTCCCCGGTGGTAGTGTGCCAGAGCATCATCAGGCCTGAGCCGGATGAGTTCGCTCATGTCTGCGACCATCCGGTCCCACTGCTTCCGGTTTCCAAACAGAATGCCCCGCAGCATGTAAGCGGTCGCATTATCCGGGTCCTGCTCCAAAACAACGTCAATGTCCGACATGGCCATGTCGTCGTCACCCCTGGCGAAGTGCGCCAGACCCCTGGTGAGGTGAGCATGGCCGTCGGCGGGGTTCAGCCTGATAACGGAGTCCATGACGGCGATCTTCCGGTCGTACTCGGCAGTATCGGCATTCTCCTGGGGTTCCCAACCGAATTCCCGGAGCAGTTCCCAGAATTCCAGGGTGCCCTCATCCGCTCCGAAATGCCGGGCCAATCGGAGGTACCGCCTATGCTTTTCATCGTCGCCGATCAAGAGGGCGATTTCCGAGGCCGCCAGCAGAGCTGACGTCTCCTCAGGGTCGAGTACAAGAGACGCCTCGAACGCAACCAAGGCCCTGGGCAGATCACCCGCCTTCCAACACGCGGCACCCAAGGTACTGTGGTAATGGGCGTCCAATGGGCCGCATTCCGGTTTTACGTTCCGCAAATGCACGACCGCTTCTGCCGATCTCCCGGTGTGATGCAGAGTCGCCCCGATCTCGGTCCATGGGGCTATCCAGGTGGGATCAAGCGTCACCGCCAGCCATAATGCACCCAGGCCCTCGTCGACGAGGGCCGTCTCTTCGCCCCAGATGCAAGATCTGGTCTTCAGCCACCCCAACCTGAATTGATAGGCTGGGGCCAGTGGCTCGAGCCGGGCCGCCCTTTCCGCCTCTGCCAAAGCTTCGTCAGATTCTCCGCGTACCTCAAGGTCCAGGGAGCGCCGGTAATGAGCATGAGCTTCGGAATTGATCGCGTCCTGGTCTTCAAGTGGCCGTCCCTCGTTCCTCTGTAATTGGGCATCCACGTCGTCACTGTGAACTCTCAGATTGATCGATAGAACGCGTCGGATCCGGTCGATCCCGGTGGCCCGTAGGTCCTCCCTCCATTCATCATCACGTTCCTGTTCGATCAAGGCCGATAGCAGAGGCTCTGCAATACGGGCGCCAACGCCCAGGTCAGCCAAGACGGCAAGGTCCGCTGCCCGGTCTTCGCCAGTAAACCGGTCCTCAATTGTGCGATGTGTTTCCTCGGCGTACCGGCGCAACCGCCCGATGGCCTCGGCCACCGCCTCAACCCCTATGTGTTCGCTCAGCAGGGCGGCCACGTCGCTTATCCAGTAGAGGGAGCGCAGTTCAAGGGAGATGTTTGCCGCAGTTGATCCTTCGATACGGCTGGCCAGCGTTTCGGCTATCCTGGCCAAATTGTCATTGGACGGCCGTACGCCGCGGTACATCCAGCCGTCCACGGAGTTGTTGGTAACTTCAACCGCCTCGGCAAGACCTTCCAGGGAGATCCCTGCCTGTTGGCGTTTTCGGTTCAGGTAATCTCCACGGGAGCTGATGCTCACCGAGTCAAGCAGAGCCAGTACTGCGGGAGAAGATCCGGCGAGATGTAGGTGGGCGGCCACCCTGAGGGCCAGGTCGATCACGGCAAGCCTGACGTACACTCCCCAGATCTTCGGCAAATGGCTGGGCAGGACGCTCATCGTCCGTCGGCGGATGAACGACCGGAACAAATCCCAGTCATCCGCGTGCCACTGCAGCATTGAGACAAGCGCAGGCCCAAGCTCGTAGTTATTGTCCCTCGTCTGCGATGACGTGATGAGACCGGAGGCGGTCAACTCCTCCGCTATTGCACCGATGATCTGGGCCCTGCTGGTATCTTTCACCAAGCGTTCCGGATCGGCGGCGAAGTACCGGCGGGTGGTTCTTTTCTGGAGAACCGGATGACTGATGCCCAACCTCGTTGCCAAGGCTCCGATTACCTGACCGCTGGTGGGGAGTCGGGGCATAATTTCACGTTCTGGCATGATTTCCTCTTGCTCTTCACCAATCATAAAGGCCATCCCGCAAGCGGAATCTGCCGGGGTCGGTGGAAATCTCCCGCAAAGCGGCATCGACACCGACTTGGTTGATGGGGCGGCTGTATACGTGAGTGCCGGCCGTGTTGTCGAAGAACCGTCCCGCTGGGTCGACCATCACGTAGCTCCCGGTCATCAGGTCATTGCTCTCCGGAATCACCGCGACGCCCATCTTCTCCACGCCCTGGTTGCGGGCGATATAGCCGGCGAATTGCCCGGGAGTAATCACCTGGTCATCGACCAGCCCGTCGTTCTGGCCCCTGACCGGGAGGACCTGTAGCACTTTCCACCGCTCCGGACGGGCCCTGGCGATGAAGCCGGTCAGGTCCTCGTCGCAATTGCTCCGCGTTACCACGGTGTTGATTTTTAGGCGGATGCCCCGCTCCTTCAGCATATCAATGACGCCCAGGTAATCGTACTCGCCGAGAGGGCCGTCTCGGGTCATTCGCCCCGACTCCTCCAGCTTTTGCGGGTCCAACGTGTCTATGCTGATTGTGGTCCAATCAAGGGAGTCTCCCACGCTATTCAGCCACTCCGGGGAGATCCGGCTGCCATTGGTGACTATCGACGTGGTGCACCCCAGTTCCTTGGCTCTCTGTATCAGATCCGGGAGCCAGGGGCAGAGGGTGGGTTCTCCGCCGGCGAAATTGATTTTGTCGAACCCCGCGCCGGCCAGCGCATCCACCACAGAAAGGCAGCCCTCACGAGGCAGATGCCCCTTGGGCAGAGTGTCCCGTCCCACGTCCTGAAAGGTAGCGAAGCAGAACCGGCACTTCATGTTGCAGGGCTTCCAAAGATGGAAGTTGACCGAGGGAATGGGTGCTGCGATCGTCATCTCGACCCCACGATAATCCGTAGCTTGACGGAAGTGTCTTTAAGATCATCGTAGGCTCGCCCGTGCGGGCAGTCAGCCCCAGTGAGATGGACAAATCGCAACCATCGGAAATTCACCTCTTGGATTTAGGACGGCGAACACGGTCCAAAAGGCCCGGGTTTTAAGAAAGAACGCAGAGTAAAGGTCAGTCCAGCGGTAGGTCCAGGAGACCGCCTCGGCGGTAGCTTAGAAACGCTCCGCTGCCCGGAGGCACGGCCAACTTCACATCAGACGGTTTTCCAGGGCAAAAGTCAAAAGTCGGCGAAGTAGTTGGCGTCCAGTTTCTTCACCGCGAAGGTCCTTTCGGTGACGACGCCGACGTCGTTCTCGGCCATCAGTGCAGCTAGTTCTGGTCCGTCGATCAAGCGGATGACCTGGGTTCCCATTGAAATGGCCTCGGCGGTCTGCTGGGCCGTTGGACTGAAAGAGGCAGTGGTGATAAACACACCCTTGTTGGCCCCTTGTGCAACCAGGCTGCCCGAAAAGTTGCGAATTTCCGGCTCCCCAACTTGGTTGGAGGTGTGCCATTTGGCCTGTACGTAGATTTCTCCAGGCCCAGTTTGTCTTGATTGAGGATGCCATCAATGCCCTGGTCGCCGCTTCGCCCTACTACCTGGCCGTCCCCGTAGCCCATCGCCGATGAGGCCATCTGGGGATGGGCGAGAGAGGAGGCCACTGGAAATCTGTGTCTGGGGAACAAGGCCTTGGTGCAGGAGAGGGTCGGCAACTTTCTGGCCGGACTGGCCAGCCGGAGAGACGAGGTGAGGCGCCACTGCCGGACGGTCCTGCAGTCAAGGGCCGAAGCACTCCTGCCAAATTCCCAGCCCAATTACCCGCCTCAGGCGAATGCACATCCCACCTTGGCCTTGGTTTAGGTGATCTCTGGTTCTGCCAGTCGGCCACAGCCAAACCCAGGGCCACGCCGGAGCGCTGAACTCGCCCGAAACGGACCGGGAAGCGCTGGTCCCACTCTATAACGCCACCGGCGGCCCGAATTGGAAAACCAACAATAACTGGCTGAGTCCAAGACCGATTAGACAGTGGGAAGGCGTCCTCACTGACGGCAACGGCCGCGTCACCTACCTGTCCCTTAATGAGAACCAGTTGAGCGGGGAGATACCGCCGGAGTTGGGCAACCTCGCCGGCCTGGAAATACTGGCCCTCGCTGAGACCCAGTTGAGCGGGTGCGTGCCAAGCAGTTTGTCAGGACGGTTGGACATGGATAATTCAGACTTGGGTGATCTCCGGTTCTGCCCGTGAGGCCGCGGCTCACCCGGCCCATCGCCGAGATAAATTCTCCGCGGAGCGCACAGGAGGCGAGGCCCCGTGGCCTCTGTGCGCTCCGCAACCCCGCCGACTCCCCTCTGGATAGCCCCTCGAGTCCTTGCAACAGGCCGGAAAACGCCCACGGGTGTTAGCTGAAAGATTGCACGTTAAGTACAATTAACGTGTATACCACGAGAATCTCAGGGCGCGCTGAACACGAAGTTTCAGGAGACCTCATGACCACCAGAGAACGCCCTCTCTGTGACTGCCCCGAACCCTGTGGCTGCTACGCCGAGGGATATGCCGCCGGCAAGGACGTCGACTACCTGGAAACAATCACCCGGAGAGGCAGTTCCCGGGAGCTCAGCATCCGGGTAGCAAGGGGCGTCTACTACGGGCCGGGACCTTCCGGAGCCGTGCCGCCGAGTGGGAGGAGACCGTCCACCAGGACACCGGATTAGTCGGCTTCACCACGAAACATGTCTATTTCTCAGGTTCTCAGGACCGAGGAAGAAGTTAAGGGTGAGGTACGACCGGATCGTGGACTTCGAACCCTACGACGACGGCTTCAGCATCGTGGAGGATAACCAGACCGCCAAGCCGCAGGCATTCCGGACCGGGGACGGGTGGTTCGCTTACAACTTGGCGAAGAACCTGGCCCAGATGTAAGCCGTCAGAGAGCGGCTTTTACAGTAAAGGCACGATGCTCTATATTTCCCATACCAGAGGCTGGAACCCGAACCGCCAAGCCCACGAGGCCAGACATGACCACCAAACCCAGAACCACAAGAACATTTCCGCCGCTCCCCGACCCGCCGGAGCGAGAGCCGGAGGATATGACAAGCTTCGACCACCTGACCAAGAACGGCGGCGCCCACCATCTGGCCCAACACTTCGGCCGCCCCGGGACCACCGTCGTCGGAGGGGAGAGGTACATCATCCGGGAACCGGACACCCCGGCGGCGGACCGGAGATTCCCCGACCTGTTGATCGCATTCGACGCCGACCCTGAGGCCTACCAGGACAGCAACAGCTACGTCATCTCCGAGCAGGGCAAGCCGCCCGACTTCGTAATGGAGATAGCCTCGCAAAGCACGGGCCAAGAGGACACCGGGAACAAGCGGACCTGGTACGCCGACCTGGGCATCCCGGAATACTGGCGGTTCGACCAGACCGGAAGATTCCACGGAAGCCGCCTCGCGGGAGACCGGCTGGCGGACGGCCGGTATGAACCGATAGCCATTGAGGAGGTCGAGGAAGAGGTCCTGCAGGGCTACAGCGCCGCGCTGGGCCTCTTTGTCCGGTGGGAACGCGGCGAGCCTCGACTGCGCTGGCATGACCCGGAGAAGGGGCAGGAAATACCCACCTTCGAGCAGGAGCGGAAAGGCAGATTGGCCGAACGGGAAGCCAGGCTGGCGGCCGAGGCCCGGGTCAGGGAGCTGGAGGCGGAACTGGCAAAGAGACAAGAAGAGGGATAAACAGCAGGGGGACCAACTCCCCACACGCGATTCAGCAACTCCCACTGGGCCGCAGGGACAGGCAACAGCCTGTCCTTTTTCTTTGGCACAGCAGCGGGGATTGTCCGCGGGCTTCACCACTGCCGCCGCCCTGGTCCACGAACTGATGGAGGCCCGGGACGAACGACGTCTGCTCAACCTGCAGCGGAATCTGTCCCGCCTCAGCCTGCTGATCATCGACGAACTGGGCTTCGTGCCATTGTCCCGCACCGGGGCGGAGCTCCTCTTCGAGGTCTTCAGCCAGCGCTACGAGCGGGGCTCCATCCTGGTCATCACCAATCTGCCCTTCGACGAATGGACCGAGGTCTTCGGCTCGGAGAGGCTGACCGGAGCGCTGCTGGACCGCCTCACCCACCACGTCCATATCCTGGAGATGAACGGCGACAGCTACCGCCTCCGCCACAGTCGGCAGAGCGTTGCTTCCCAGTCTCCAGGCTACTCAGACGACGTCTAGTTCGTACCAGGACACGGCTCCCCTTACCACCTGCCACTGCCGGCGGAGGGACATTTCCTATGAACAATTAGTGTGGACATTTTTGCTGGCCAATTACGCCAAGTGGTATAGTTTTACTCCGCCCTAGCGGCCCAACTTCCCACCACCATTGACAAGCCAGACGCTCTGCTTTGGACCACGCATCCCGGCAGTTCACCCTCTTCCAACACAGACGGAAGGTGTGCGACTTCGGGCCGTTCCATCAGGTTGTCATCTACACCTTCAAGCTGTCTAAGCACTGCGAAAACAGTGGCGGTCTTGGCGTCATCATGTTCCGACGGCATTTATGTATCCTCCTACTACCCAGTATTGAGAATGTTGCCAGAACAAAGACTATGTTTTCCAATGCTTTCCGCCTTCATGCCTCATATCACAGCAATGTAGACGCATCGGCAGCGGCCACCATGGGGGTTCTGGTCGCTGCCATCGGTGCAGTGTGGGCCAGGTATAGGTAGTTGCTCTAGGGCATTCTCGATATCGAAAACCTTCCCTTCCAGCGCGGTACAATACTCACACACTCTTTCATCCTGGCTCGAGCTCACTCTGACGCTGCGAATGCCAGCGTCTTCATACATACGCATTAGCTGGGCGCGGGCTGCTTCTATCGCTACATGCCGATGGGGACGGCCTTCACTGAAGAGAATGGCTGCCTGCTGTCGATACGCGCCCTCCAAGGAACCCCAATCACGGGTCTGCATGGCAGTTTGGATAATCTGGCTCAGTTCCACCCATTGGCGATTCCGCCGCTCCCGTTCGCGCTGTTGTCGCTGATCTTCCGTCAACAGGTATTTTCTGCGAGCCTCACGGTCTGTCCAGATGTGGATCGTCCCCTTGCAATCGCGGCACTTCTTGCGTCTTTGAGGAGGTGGGTCCTGCACCGCACCACAGTGGGGACAGGCCGAACTGTCTAATCGGATAGGGCCAGCAGCATCAGGCAGGTCTGAAAAGGTTGCAAGTCTCGGCTGAGTTAGCCAACCCTTCTCGCCCTTCCTCTCCTCCAGATGACGGCGAAGTTCCTGCTTGCGTAGCTCAAGTTCTTCGGGAGAAGGGAAGAATGCCCTCTTTAGTCTTCTGAACATCGCTCTCTCCTATAACGTCCTCGCCGCCCAGCGCACCTCGCCAATGTCTGGAGCAACCTCGGGGCAAGGAACTGGCGGCCAGTCGCGACGCTCGCCCGTCGCGCCTCCGGACGCCCGGATACGGCGCAGATCGCCGAGATAGGCTGCAACGGCTGTGGTAAACTTGACTGCGCTCATGCATATGCCCAAGGATTGATCACGTTGATCCCACAACCTTCGAAGTCGTTCACGTCTCTGGTTGCGACCGCTGCCCCGAGGGAGTGGGCTATCGATGCGGTCTGGCAATCGGCCTTGCTTATCGGATGCCTGCGGCACGGCGGGCGGCGGCTATCACGGCGTAGACTTGGGCTGTGGAACTGTCGACAGGAAGGACACGCCCAGCAAAGTCCAAACAAAGTCCTCCCTGAGCATCCCCTCCACCTCCTTCTGTGAGACAATCTCCCCAAGCATATCCTCCAATTCATACATACTTGATTTCCTACGCCGTGGGTTGCGGCTGGTAGCGCTCGACCCGTATTCGGTCTTCACCCTTGCGAGCTTGCGCTAGGTCGTAGGAAGTCTGTCGGCGCAGCCAGAAATCCGCGCTGGACCATCCAGCTTTCTCAAGGCGAATGGCCATGTCCGGAGAGATCGCGGCGTGGCCGTTCAATACCCGTGAAAGGGTGTGCCGGGCAACGCCCAGAACCTCCGCCGCCTGGGTTACACTTAGACCAAAGGGCTCCAGGCAGTTTTCCCTGATGCCTCGGCCAGGATGGGGTGGATCCTTCATAGCCATAGTCTCTTCCCTCTCGCTAGTGATAGTCGACTAGATCGACGTCATACACGTCGCCATCTTCAAAGCGGAATGTGATCCGCCAGTTGCCCGAAATCGAAATGCTCCACGATCCTTTCCGGTCACCCCGGAGGGGATGAAGTCTGTACCCCGGCAAATCTAGTTCGCTCGGCTTGGTGGCTGCATCGAGGTCTGCCAGGGCGAGAGTAATCCGATCAAGTTGGTCGGCGCTTATCCTGCTGGGGTCGCCTCGCTCATAGAGCCTCCTCAGTCCCCGATGGCGAAACGACTGGATCATGGGAACATTATACCGTGTGCCGGTACACCTATCAACAGCTTCATCGCTGTTCCCGCCGTATCCCCTGAGTCTGCTTGGAGTTCGAATCGGAAGACCGCGTTGGGACCCAGAGCAACCGATCTCAGAAGCCCGTGATATGGTTGACGTGCCAACTGGCCGGATTGATGGGCCGCGTCACCCGCCGCCGCGCCAACCAGGTGATCAAGGTGCTGACCAACCTGACATTGATTCGCGCCGATGGGCAGTTGCGCGTGCTCACCGACCAGGGCTGGCCCACCGGGGCCGGGCCGCCGTCAGGATGGCTCTGGACCGGTGGAGCCGCCCGCAAGCGGTGCCGCAGCCGGGAAACTCCCCGGTCATCGCGGGAACCGCCCTGCGCGCCATGTCGTCCCAGCAGCGCCACCAGGACGCCATTACGACCATCGCCGCCAAGGTCAGCGCCGGACCGCCCGTTCCCGGGACCACGGCCTGCTGGAACTGCTGCCCACGTCCCGGTGCAGCATCGGCTACCACTACCAGGGCACCGGCTACGTGGTGCACCCCGACGCCACGTTCTGGCTGGATCTTGCCCATCTGGGCACTTGCGGGAGTGTTCCCGGGTCTGAATGCAGGGCAAAGAGGCGGCCTGATTCCTGCTGCTGGCGTAGGCCTACAGTCCGGCGTTGCTCAACTCCTCCTTCAGTGCGGGCAATCGGCGATGGCGTTCCCGCAATCCGGCGATGAAGCCGATCCATTCCGATTCCCGGGACAGTTGCTGGTACAGGTCCTGCACCCGGGTCAGGTACGCACACGCCTGCCGGTAGTTGTCTCGCCCGCGGGCCTCAATCAGACTCTCCGCCTGCTGCCGGTAGATATCGAGGGCGGCCTGGGGATGTGTCTCCGAAGCAGCCTGGGCCACCCGGATCAACTGGTCCACGCCATGAAGAAACCCGGGCCTTCTCCGGTTCACCGATCTCAGGGCCAGGTCCACCTCGCCTTCTTCCAGGTAAACGTCTGTCAACAGGCCGTATTCACCGGCGGCGGACCAGCGGTCCAGCAACTGCTGACGCGATTCCTGCCAGACGCCAAGGGCCCGGGATAGTTCCCGCACCTCCTGATACCCGGCGAGATGGGGGCGTCGTTCAAGCAGCCGCCCGGCCAGGGCCAGGGCTTCCGCCAGTTCCCCTCTTTCCCTGTACCGTTCCTTGAGCCACTCCGCCAGACGATTGTCCCGGCTGGCCTCGGTCCTCTTGGCCAGCAATGGCTCCACCATCCGGGCGCAGCCATGTTCGCGGAAGATGTCCGCCAGAGTCAGCAGGTCGTAATCCCCGGCCGAATCGGCCTCGGCTACCGCATCCTCCAACCGCCCCAGCGTCAGCAGGCGGTCCACCAGCTCGGCCAGAAGACCACACTCACGACAGATCCCCAGGAATGAGTCGTCGTTCAGGTGGGCCATTTCAAGATCCAAGAGGAAGCGGCCATACACCCGGCGATGATAGCCGTCAGTCCAGCTTTCGCCCCAGGGCATAGCGGCCCGCACCCAGCCGGCTATGGCTCCCTTCTCCTCTTCCGTGGCGTGTTCCAGAATGAGGTCCGGCGCAGCCTCTCCCAGGCCGACTCCTCCAAAGTCCACGTCAAAGCGATATATGTCGAAGAGGGTTTGCAGGCAGCCTTCCCTGACCGCAGCGTCGTCTCCCCCGCCGGCCAGGCAGTTCCCCAGCCCCTCGACGCACCGGTCCACCACCTCTGCCAACTGCCCGTCTTCGTCCGACATCATCTCGTAATTTTCCAGTATCCCCCGAGCCACCGCCTGGTACACTATACCCGCGCCGGCGTAGTCCGCCAGGGCCAGAAAACCGTCGCCAGAGCTGAGAGTGATACTAATATCCCTGGCAACCCTCTGCGACGCCATCCAGTCATCACCACCGTGTCGAAAGGCGGAGGATACCTGGCGACGATAGACTTCCGGGTTGACCGGAGCACCCCGCCGGTTCCCATCCGGCAAAGCCGCCTCCAGCAGGGTTTCCAGATCTGGTTCAAGCTGCAACATCCGCTTGATAAGGGCAATCAACTCGGCCTTGCTGCGCCGCTCCAGGGCGGTGTCCAGTTCCACCACCACCCGGAAGGCGTCGGGCTGCTCCAGCCAGGCAAGCAGGAGCGCCCCAATGTGCTTGCAACGCCCGCCGCCACCCACCGGACAGGAACAGTGGGCCTCATCGATGCTGTTGGCTCCGAAGGCAACGTGCAACCGGTAGGGTTGGGGCATGGAGCCTTGACACCAGCCCCTGACGGCGTTGCCTTGGCGGCGCGGGTCTATGATTGCAGCACTTTCGATATAGCCGCGACCGAGTTGGAGATTCCGTGGGCCAACCCAGTCCGATATGGCGTCTTCGCTTGCTGCCGGGATTGCATTTGACATGACTTCCCACTGGTCCAAGCGTTGGCTTGGGATACCCATGGTGGTCCGGTGATGGAGTGGGCCGGGGGTCTTTGGAGGCAGTTTGCCAAAGGCGAACCCCGGCTCAATTTCACCGGCGAGGCAATCCCCCGCATCCGCTGATAGCGGGTTGGACTTGCGTCATTTGCGACGGGCCGGAGTCGAGCCACCGGGGCATTGCTCCGGGACTCCCAAGGGGAATTCTACACCGGATCACACATCTCTGGTTGGCCCAGAGGCGCCAGGGCCGTTGGGTGTGCCAAGTGTCCGGGCGAGCATTGTTGCTGAGCCCGTCGAACCATCGTCCCATCCTGGAGATTATTACTCCATCACAGCGTCCCCACCACGTCAACGACGCGCAGCCCCAGGTGCGGAAGCCCGTCCACCGGGACCGGCGCCCAGCTGACCAGGACACGGTGCCTCACGCCGACCCGGAGCAGCGACGGGCTGAACTCCACGGGTAGGTCAACCTCGAAGTCCACCACTCCACGGGTCCTGGCGATGCCGTAACACATGGGGAACACCTCGCCATCCGGCCCGAAATGTGCTTGCTCGCTGGGCGTGGCCAGTAGGACAAGCTCAACCTCCCTGACTTCTGCGCCCTGCACCCGGTACTCTGCCTGGTCCATCATTGCCTCCTGGTTCTGGTTACGGGGCCAGAGACCCTGCCCCGGAACACCATCATCCCATCAAGACAGGGAGAACTCGCCCCACTGTTGCAGCATTCTTGCAGCACTGGACTAAGCACTTTCCGGCTCCGGCCGGTTCAGCATGACGGAATAGCCCCGCTCGTCCACCAAGTGGGTAACCGACACCTGTCCCCGGCTGTCGTACCCGGCGCGGTAGGCGTACTCCACCTCGGCGCCCCAGGGCACCCGCCCGCCGATGCGGACGGTGCCGCCGCCGGGGTTGTTGCCGCCAGCCCCAGGCCCGCCGGTGCCGCGCACCACCACGCCGCTGCGCCCTCCCTTCTTCCAGGCCATCACCTTGACCTCGGCGGGCACAACCCGTTCCTCTGCCGAAGGCGTGAACAGCGATGCGTGCAATCGTCCCAGCACGTCACCGGAGGGCTTGCGCTGGCCGTTCATGATCTGGGAGAGGTAGCCGGAGCTGATGCCGGCCTGGCGGGCCACCTCGTTCTGGGCTGACGCTGTGAGCGTCCATCCGGTCCCACAGGGCGCGCGGGTCCACGTCGTCCTGCTCGGCGGGTCCACCTTCACCGGCGCGTCCAGGGCGGCTTCCACCCTGCTCTGGACCCGTGGGCTCATGTTCTTGCGGCCCCGGGACACTTCGGACATGTGGTTGGAAGATACCCCCACCCGCTCCGCCAGTTGACCCATGCTCATGCCCATCTCCCGTACACCGGCACTGACACTTGCCTAATGACCGTCAGGACTTCCGTCTGCTACGCTCAATACATGAGCGTCTCCGACCAAGAACTGCTCAATCACCTGAGCCGGATGCCCCTCGTGGACACGGCGGGAACTGGCGATGATCTTGGGCGAGGCCCACGTTGCCGTTCACCGGGGCCTAGCCGCGCTGCTGGACGACGGCATCGTTGGGCGCGTCAGCCACGGCACTGCCCATCTGTCGTCCAGCAAGCGGCACTACTTGACGGCGAAGGGTGTCGGCGAGGCCGCCGGTATTCTCGGCTTCGAGACTTCCTCGGACTTCGTTAGGGCCTACCCGGTGTCCAGGGAGTGGCTCACTTTGCTCATCCGCCGGATGGACGCCGTGGCTTCCGTCTACCGCCTGGCGGCGTCCCTCTCTCCCGGAACCGACAGGCTGCGGACGCAGGTGGACTTTCACCGCCGGGGCCGGTTCGACGCCACCATCACCCGGCACGACGGGCGCAGCTTCGGGGTGGTGCGCCAGGGTCCGGCCCTGCGGCGGCGCTCCCTATTCGACCGGCTGCGGGCCATCGCAGAGTACGAATATTGGCGCCGTCCCGGCACGGTCCTGGTACTGACCCCCAGCGTCTGGGAACAGAGGTTGACGACCCGGTTCTGCGAGAACGCCAACCTGGAGGAAGCCTACGTCGCCGTGGAGTCCCGGGAGGCGCTGGAGGACTGGAACAGCAACGCCTGGCGCTATGCCTCCTGGGTGTTCGGCAGCCTGCCCTACTCGCTGGAATTCATCAGCACTCGCGGCAACCCGAACCGGGGACGCTTCACCGAGCCGCCGGAGCGCAAGCGGGCCTCGCTGCCCGACACGGAGCACATGGTTTCGTCGGCGCCCGCCTTCGGCCTAACCCCGTCGGAGAAGAGGACGCTGGATCTGATCACCGACCACCCGATGATACCCCGGGAGCACCTGGCACGCTGGCTGGGCGTCTCCGAGGGAAGGGTCAGCCAGATGCTGCACAATCTCGTGAATGCCTGGGGCCTGCTGGAGCGCCGGGGCAAGCGCGGCGACGTCCGCTACACCCTGTCGGAGGAGGGCATCCGCTACGTCACCCACCGGGACCGGGCGCAGCTGTCGACGACGCGGGGCATCTGGAGTACGGAACTCACCACGGACAACCGGGGCTGCCATCGGCACCTGGGCCACCGCATCGAGACCTGGGCGCGGCAGACCAGGCACGCCGACGGGGTGACCTGGTTCCTGTCGGAACTGGCGGCGGAGGCCCAGGCTACAGCAGACTCCGAGCTAACGTGGTCCATCCCCACGGCCAAGACCGACCGGGCCTTCAACTGGGGGGAGTCGGCCATCGCCCCGGACGCCGTGGGGAAGCTCATCGTTGACGGCCTGCACGTCCCCTTCTACTTCGAGCACGAGCTGCGCGCCCGCCATCCCAGGCTGACAAGGGTATGTGAAAACGAGATTATAGCTACGAACCGTCCCCCAACCTCTGGATTCCGGCCTACGCTGGAATGACGGAATAGGTCTGATAGTGGGTTTTGGGGGTGATTTTTGTATCTGTGCAAGCCTGCCCTACTATATGGTCTCACGTTTAACTGCGGTAAGTCCCAAATGAAATACATACCCCTGTCAGGCCATCCCAGGGGAGTCCTGGCCCGGCTGCGGCCCTACACCCGCTACTACTGGTCCAACGCTCCCGAGGCAGACATGGCCCCGTTTCCCGTCACGCTATTCGTGGTGGACAACGAGGAGGTGGAGGAGACCTACGCGAGGACGGCTTCCCGGATGAACCTGATGACGCTGCCCATCCTGGTGTCGTGCCCGTCTGTGCTGACCCGGCGGGGGCTGCTGGGCCGGTCCTGGCGTCCCCTGTGGGAGTCGCGCTCCCCGCGGCTGGCGCTGCGCGGGCTGTCGGCCTAAGGCTGGGACTCGCTGCGGCACCGGATGCGTCCTATAGAGGGGGCTACGTGATGAGGCTACTGACGCAGCCCCATCTCCCCACATCGCCCCCTGGGTGTCCAGAACTGTCCCCGCAGGTCCGATTCCGGTCATCCGGGAAGGCCGAAAAGGCCCGAAATGGGCCGATTTCAGGTACGAAATGCGGTTGACGCATCGCTTGACCGGTCAGGGTCGGCAGTGAAAAGCGGGACTAAAATACCGGGAGTAAAATGTACCGGCAATTGGACAACTTGCAAACCCCCGACGTGTCAGCCTATAGCGAGGAAAGAGCGATGGAAGAGCCAGTCCGCTGGGTGTCCAAGGCGGAGGCGGCGGAGGAACTGGAGATCTCCCTTCCACCCTGGACCGGATGATCTGGAGGGGGGAGGTCGAGGTTCGCCGGGAGGGGCGCCGGGTGTACGTGCGGATGGAGGGACCGGAGTACGTCACCGACGAGGAACTGCTGCGCCGGGCCGTCGCCAGGGAGGACGAGCTTCAGCGAACTGTGCGGGAGTTGGAGCAAAGCGTGTCCGAGTGGAAGATCAGAGCGTCCGAGTTGGAGCGGGAGCGGGATGAGGCCAGGGAGTCCGCTGCCACCGCCAACCGGCCTTACCACGAGCTTGAGAGGGCGTACCAGAAGGAGGTCGCCGAGCACAAGGAGACGAAGGAGCTGTTAATCGCAGCCCGCGTAACTGCTTTCGTGCTACTCATGCTGCTGGTAGTCAGCGTTCTCCTGTGGTGGTTTGTGCTGAGATAGGGACCCATGCGCCGGGTTGCCGCCGGATGGTGAAGGAGAGCAGGCAGTTTCCGAAATTGGCCGCCCCGAATGACATTTCCCGCTTGCGTAGAAGGTATCCTATGGGATAACATACTGGAATATGGGTCAAACTCACGACGGCGAGGAAGCGGCGATGGGCAGAACGGAAGCACCGGCAGAGCACCCGGCCACGTCCGACGAGATGACGGCTGCCCTGAACGCCGCCCTGGATGCAGGCGACCTGGAACGGATCATGGGCATTATGGGAGAGATGGCCCGCGCCCACCGGATGCGGCGGGTGGCCCGGGAGACGGGCCTGGGCGAGAAGAGCCTGTACAAGTCCATGCGCGCCGGGGCCAGCCCCGAGTTCAACACTGTGTTCCGGGTGCTGCGGTCCCTGGGATTCCGCGTCCAGGTCCACCCCGTCGCCGGTTCCACCGACGAGTAAGACAACCGCCGCGACGAACAAACAAAAAAGGAGCACGCATGAAGAAGCAGTTCCAACCCCTCACCCCGGCGGCCCTCTACGCGAGAGTCTCCAGCGACCGCCAGGACGTGGACCTGTCCGTCGCCGCCCAGCTACGGGCGCTGCGGGACTACGCCAAGAACAACGGCTACACCGTGGCCCGCGAGTACGTGGACGAGGCCGAGAGCGGCAGAATCGCCGACCGGCCCCAGTTCCGCCAGATGATCGACGAGGGCGGCAAGGCCACGGCCCCATTCCAGGTGATTCTCGTCTGGAAGTTCAGCCGCTTCACCCGTAAGCGGGAGCACGCCGTGGCCTTCAAGTCCATGCTCCGGCGCAAGGGCATCCGCGTCGTGTCCATCACCGAGCACGCCGACGACTCCCCCACCGGCAAGCTGATGGAGGCCATCATCGAGAGCGTGGACGAGTTCTATAGCGAAAATCTTGCTCAAGAGGTTGTCCGGGGGATGCGGGAGGCGGCGTCCAGGGGCTACTTCCTGGCCTCCAGGGCGCCCTTCGGCTACAACCGCATCAAGGTCAGCGACGGGGTGAAGGACCGTCCCACCCTGGAGGTTGACCCGGTGGCGGCGCCCATCGTCAAGGAGATATTCGAGAGTTCCCGCCGGGGCAACGGGTTGAAGGAAATCTGCAAGGAGCTGAACGGACGGGGCATCACCAACCGGGGACGGCGCTGGCAGAAGAACATCGTCCACTACCTGCTGACCAATGAAGCCTACACCGGCACCGCCGTGTGGGGCGTGAAGAGCAAGGACGAGAAGGCGGGGGAGCCGGTCAGGGTGGAAAACGCCTGGCCCGCGCTGGTGTCAAGGGAGACCTTCGACCTGGTGCAGCAGGGCCTCCACGACCGGGCGCCCACGGTGCAACGACCCGCACGGGTGGGCAGACAGTATCTCCTGAGCGGCCTGCTCCGCTGCGGGGTCTGCGGCAAGCCCTACTCGGCCCAAGGAGCCAAGAGTGTCAAGGGCGGCGGGAAGTTGGGCCAGTGGGATGGAGCAAAAGTGTACCACCAGAGGTCATTGGCCAGCGTAAATGTCCGCGTCAGTTGTTCAGGAGAAGTGTCCCAGAGACAGGCTGGCAGCAGGCTGAGCGGGTGAGTGAGGATGGCTTCTGGCGCGACTTATGGGTTGTCCAAGTCGTCCGGAGCTTGCGGGGCGGCGTTTTCCCTGCTGCGCTTGAGCCGGTAGCTCTCGCCGTTCATCTCCAGGATGTGCACGTGGTGGGTGAGCCGGTCCAGCAGGGCTCCGGTGAGGCGTTCCGAGCCGAATACTTCCGTCCACTCGTCGAAAGGCAAATTGGTGGTCACCATGATGGAACCCCGTTCGTAGCGCTGGCTGAAGACCTCGAAGAGCAGTTCCACGCCGGTCCGAGACAGTGGGACAAAGCCCAGTTCGTTGATGATCAGCAGGTTCAGGCGGGACAGTTGCCGCTGCAGATTAAGCAGCCTTCTCTCGTCCCTGGCCTCCATCATTTCGTGGATCAGGGCGGCGGCCGTGGTGAAGCCCACCGACATCCCCCGCTGGCAGGAGGCCTCGGACCAGAGCCGCGAGGTCGCCGTTAGGTAACCGAGAGCCCCCGGTCTCAGGACCCGGTCCACTCGAAGCCAAGGATGGCAAAGCGGACGAACACGGTCCCAAACGGCGCGGCCAGCGGGCCGTTGGCCGCCAATATGGCGATCGTGTGTTGAGCGCCGGGGGTGGCGTCGCTGGAAACCTGGACCCGTTGAGCAACGTTGAATCCCTGAACGGTACCCCTGTCGCGGTTGCATTCGCCGTCGATCCAGATTTCGCCGTAGTCGTCGACGCAGGTCTCAAACTGGACGCGCATCCCGTTGGTGGGGCGGCCGTTGACCGTCTCAGGGATGGTGATGGTGGTCCGGTACCAAGCGAAGGTAAAGCCGCTGGAGATCCCCACAGACAGGTCCTGGCACGTTTCCCAACCGGAGTCGTCGTAGCCGGGTAACCGGCACGGGCTGCCCTCTCCGTTGGCTACCAGCCCTTCGTTTTCCTGACCGGGCACAAAACCAATGGCGTATTTCCAGGTAGCATTAGTGGCTGCCTGTCCCGCCGCCTCTCCAATGTTGATGGTTGTTCTTGGCATATATTCTCACCTGTTCACTAGTAGTCCAACGTCTTTGAATTGAGGCACGAGCGGTGTATTCTGTCGGCATTGGCGAATTGCATCCAAGGAGAAGCGTCGTGCCGGATAAGAAATACCGTATCAAACTGACCACGGAAGAACGGCAGGAACTGAAGGCCCTGGTTTCCAAGGGACGGGCAGCAGCGTACAAGCAGACCCATGCGCGCATCCTGTTGCTGAGCGATGAAGCGCGGAAAGACGGAGGCATGACCGACGAAGAGGTTGCCCGGTCCCTCCAGACCGCCAGCGCCACCGTGGAAAGGGTGCGCCGCCGTTGTGTGGAGGAAGGGATCGAAGCGGCCTTGGGGCGCAGGGAGCAACAACGCCGCCGGCCAAAGAAACTGGATGGCGCTGCGGAAGCCCACTTGATTGCGCTGGCCTGCGGGGAACCGCCGGAAGGCCGGGCCCGTTGGACACTGCGATTGTTGTCGGAGCGGTTGGCCGAGTGCGAGATAGTTGACAGCATCCACCCCGAGACGGTGCGCAAGACGCTGAAAAAAACGAAGTCAAGCCTTGGCTGAAAGAGTGTTGGTGCATCCCGCCGGAAGGCAATGGGGACTTTGTGTACGCGATGGAAGACGTACTGGAAGTCTACCATCGTTGCTATGCAGACAACGAAGTTCTGGTCTGCCTGGACGAGACCAGCAAGCAGCAGGTGAAGGAGACGCGGGCGCCGCGGCCGGCTCGGCCCGGGGCGGTGGCGGCCTATGATTATGAATACGAGCGCAACGGGGTCAGCAACCTTTTCATGCTGTTCGCGCCGTTGGAAGGATGGCGCCGGGCCGCAGTGACAGACCGGCGGACGAAAGTGGACTGGGCGCGCCAAGTGAAGCAGTTGGTGGACGAGGACTACCCGGACAAAGAACGGATCGTGCTGGTGATGGACAACCTGAACACCCATCATCCGGCCTCGTTGTACGAGGCGTTTGAGCCGGTGGAAGCGCGGCGCATCGCGGAACGTCTGGAGATTCACTACACCCCCAAGCATGGGAGTTGGCTGAACATGGCTGAAATTGAAATCGGAGTGCTGGCCCGGCAGTGCCTGGACCGCCGGATTCCAGACCAGGAGACGCTGCGCCGGGAGGTTGACGCCTGGCAGGACCAGCGCAACCGGGACATGGCACGAGTGGACTGGCGCTTCACCACCGAGGATGCCCGCATCAAGCTGAAATCCCTTTACCCAGCAATTCAAAATAGCTGAACTACTAAACCAATACCAAGGTGGGATGTGCATTTCGGGGAGATTGACGATGACCGAAAGGACTCCACGGCACCTCATATCACCTTTAGGCCCCAACTGGGTGGGCACCGATGGTGCGGTCTAGCGATATGTACATTTCACCTTGGCTTTAGTTTAGTACCGTTTCCAGATAGATTTGTTGATACTGGAAAGCTGCCTCTAACTCTGGATTCCTGCTTGCGCAGGAATGATTAACAGGCGAAACAGATATCTGATATAAGGCATATTCAAGTGGAAACGGTACTAAACTAAAGCCAAGGTGAAATGTACATATCGCTAGACCGCACTGTCGGTCGCCCCCAGTTGGGACGTAAAGGTGAGATGAAGTGCCGTGGAGTCCTTTAGGTCGTCTTCAAGACCCCCGAAATGCACATCCCACCTTGGTATTGGTTTAGTAGTCAGTCACGTTTGAAATGGCAGGATGATTTTCGCGGGTGACCGTCAGCTCCACTCGTACTTCCCTGAGCCTACTTTCTAAGCAACTGTCATTTCTGGCATGACTGACTCCTAAACCAAAGCCAAGGTGGGATGTGCATTTGCCTGGCGCTGGGAATAGGGCCGCGAGTCTCGCAGGAGTGCTTCGGCCCGTGACTGCAGGACCGTCCGGCAGCGGCCTTTCACCTCATCTTTCCGGCCTACCAGCCCAGCAAGGAAGTGGCCGACTTTCTCCTGTACCTTGGCTTTGGTCCCCAAGCACAGGTTTCCCGTAGCCTCCTCTCTCGCCCACCCCCAGATGGCCTCATCGGCGTTGAAGTCCGGGCTGTAGCCCGGCAGGTTCACCAGCCCCAGCCCCAGCCTCAGCCTCAGCCCAGGTGTCCTCAGGTACTCTCGCACCGCCTCGCCACGGTGCGCCGGCGCGTTGTCCCAGATCACATTCAGCGGCCCGGTGTGCCTCTCTTGCAATTGGGTCAGGAAGGCCATGGAGCTTTTGGCGTTGCTGTTGCCCTCCAGTTCCATCCACTCCACCTCCCCGGTCTCCAGGCACACCGCCGAATAGTAGCTGGCCTTCTCCCCATACCGTGGGCTGGTCGAGTCAGGACCCATTTGCCCCGCAACTCGGCGTCCGCACGGAAATGGGCCTCATCGGCAAAGAATATCTTCGCTCCAGACCTCCTCGCCCCGTTCCACGGGGAGGCGTACTCCGCTACGAAGGCCTCCCGCTTGCCCTCATCAGCCTTGACCAGGCGCTTTTTGGGACGCTTGAAAGCAAACCCCAAGCGGTGCAAGTAGTTCAAGCAACTGCTGCGGCTCAACTCAATGCCGAACCGTTCCGAAACAAACTGCCGAATTCCCCTCCAATACCAGTTGGCCAGTTCGATGCCCGCCTGCACCGGCAACTCCTGCACCGCTGCCTTCAACTCCTCCTGCTGCGCCTCGCCAAGGGCGGGGGGGAACCTCCGGACTGCTCGAAAACTAAGGCCCCAGGCCCGCCCTCGCCGAAGGCGGCAGCCCACCGGCCGATGGTATGGGGATCCCGTCCCAGAGCATCCGCCGCGGCTGAAGCCGTCCAGCCCTGAGTCAGCAGCCAGACGGCGTGCCAGCGTTCCCGCTCGCGAGGCGTTGGCGCCAGAATCAGCCTCCTGTGCACATCCTTGACACCCATTTCCCATTGTTCCAGAAACCGCTCCATTCTCCCTCACGCCCATCACCAACCCCTCCCAATTCCAGGAAGAGCCTACCCAGTCCTCCACAAATTTACCCCATCCCTCTGCGCATTTCACCTTGGCTTTGGTTTAGGTTGCATTGCTGGTCGAGCAGATTAGTAACACTTCGCCCGGAGTTTGGCAAATCCGGGATGGTCTGGCAGCAGTGATCTGTGCTTTAATGGGCCTGCGCCGAGCTATTCCTTGGGGGGTACGCAACGCGGTCAAGAAGAAAGGGTACCACTACTATGGTGGTCTACACCGATGTGGCCGTCGAGCATGACGCCGACTTCAACGCCTGGTACAACCAGGAGCACTTGCCCGAGCGGCTGAGCAACCCTGGATTCCTGGATGGGGCCCGTTGTGAAGCCCTGCGGGGCGGGCCCAGATACCTGGCCGTTTACGAACTCGAATCGGCGGAAGCCCTGCAGTCGGATGAATACCTGCGCCAGCGGGCCAACCCAACCGACTGGTCGAAGCGGGTGTCGCCCCTCATGGCCGCGGGAGGGATGGTCCGTAACGTATACACTCAGATCTATCCCGCCGAAAGCGACCCGCATACGTTGGGCCGTGGAATGGCGCCCGCGCTCCAGATCGGACGCATGGACGTGCCGCCGGAGATCGAGGACAAGTACAACTACTACTACGATAACGTGCGGACGCCGGGCAACCTGAAGATCCCGGGATGTATGCAGGTCCGCCGGTATCAGTCCGTCGAAGGTTGGCCCAAGTACCTGACCATGTATGAGTTCGAACACGAGAAGGTGCCCGAGACCCTGGCATGGGAAAACCAGCGCGGCCAGGACGCGATGCACGAATACATCGGAGGTACCTACGGTCACGCTTCGGGTTCACCCGGCGTGTACCGCCGTGTGTTTCCACCCCGCGCGTTCTGATATCCGACCTGTTAGCTCGACCCCGCTAATTGAACGAGCGGTTTACCGCGAGAGGTGGCGGCGATGCCTCGAAATTTGACCATTCAGGAGTCCCACGAATTTCTGGACAGCAAGCCTGGCTGGATTGCGTTGACCACCATTGGGCCAGACGGGTATCCCCACACCGTGCCGCTGGGCTACTTTCGGCTGGGTGAGGACATCGTAATGGGAGTCCGGGGCAATACCAGAAAGCTCAAGAACATCCAGGACAACCCGAAGGTGAGCCTGCTACTGGAGAGCGGCAAATCGAGGGGGGACATCAAGGGCTTGATGGTCCAGGGCACCGCAACGGTGCATTCCGAGCCCTCCGATGCCCTGCACTTTGCCCGGGAAGCCGCGAAACTACGCGGTGTCCCTGAGCAGGAGCTTCCCACCGAGCCTCGAAAGGACGCGGTTTACATAAAAGTGACACCGCAACGGATCCGCTCATGGGACTATTCCTAGCCGTTCCCGAATCGGGCGGACCGTCACGCAACCGACGCCAAGGGGGATAGACATGCCAAGACTGGAAGGAAAAGTTGCGCTGATCAGCGGAGGCGCGAGAGGACAGGGCGCAGTCGAAGCCAGGATGTTTGCCGGGGAAGGGGCTAAAGTTGTCATCGGAGACATCCTCGATGCCGAAGGGCAACAGGTGGAGGCTGAAATCAACGAGGGCGGCGGCGAGTGTGTTTACGTCCGGTTGGACGTCACCAGCGAAGTAGACTGGCAGCAGGCCGTCGAGACCGCCGTTGGCCGTTTCGGCAAGTTGGACGTTTTGGTGAACAACGCCGGTATCGGCAGCCCTCGCGGGCCGGATGGCGAGCGGGTCCTCATCGAGACCCTGACCGAGGACCAATGGGACCGGACCCTGGACGTGAACGCCAAGGGAGTGTTCCTGGGCACCAAAGCGGCCATCCCTGAGATGCGCAAGGCAGGCGGCGGCTCTATCATTAACATCTCGTCGGTGGCTGGACTGGTCGGCGGGACCACCTCAGCCTACGGCGCGTCAAAAGGAGCCGTTCGACTGTTCACGAAGGCGACTGCCATTCAGTACGCCAGGGAAGGTATACGCGCCAACTCCGTGCATCCCGGTGTCATCATCACCGCCATGACCGAGTCCATGCTGGCCGACGAAGAAGGACGGGAGATGAACCTGGCCCGGCACCCCATAGGCAGGCTGGGAGTACCGGAAGACGTTGCCTACGGGGTCTTGTTCCTGGCCAGCGACGAGTCGTCCTTCATGACGGGAAGCGAGTTGGTAATCGACGGCGGGCTAACGGCCCAATAGCCGCCGGTCCTGGACTGATTCAAGAGCGACTGAGCGCAACAAATCAGACGAGGAGGTTGTCCGTGCCAATCGAACGGCTATCACCGGAGTTGGACAGGTTGGTATCAGCCGACCAGGAATTGGAGGAGCTGGGCAACGGCTACGAGGTTGCCGAAGGGCCCCTCTGGTGGCACGAAGCGGGGCACCTTATTTTTAGCGAAGTAAGGGGCAACAAACGATGGCAGTGGACTCCCGGCAGCGGCATCACCCTGTTGCAGGAATCGACCAACAACGCCAACGGACTGACCAGGGACCTCCAGGGCAGGATGATTCTCTGTGAAGGCGGCGCGGGAAGGGTGACGCGGATGGAGCCGGACGGTAGCATCACGGTGGTGGCCAACAGCTACCAGGGCATGCCATTGAACCGGCCCAACGACGTGGTGGTAAGGTCGTCGGACGGCAGCATCTACTTTACTAACCCCGGAGCGCCGAGCCCCGAATTTCCGCTGTCGTACTCCGGCGTCTACCGGGTTTCTGCGGACCTGGGTACAATTTCGCTATTGGTGTCGGACTTTGCCTTTCCAAACGGCCTGGTTTTCTCGCCTGACGAAAGCATCCTCTACATCGCCGATTATCGCGGCGGAAGGATCAGGGCGTTCGACGTGAACCCAAACGGGATGTTGAACCTGGCCAGCGCCCGGGTGTTCTGCCAGCTTATCGCGCCCGTCCCCATCACCCCCTATGGCCCCGACGGAATGAAGGTGGACGTCGAAGGCAACGTCTACAGCAGCGGGCCCGGCGGCGTGTGGATCATAGACCCGGCGGGCAACCATCTGGGGACAATCCACACCGGGGCGCAAACAACCAACGTGGGTTGGGGCGGGGACGACTGGAAGACCTTGTTCGTCACAACCTTCGGTTCCCTGTACCGCATCCAGATGAAAGTCGCCGGAATCGCCGTGCCAGGCAACGGCTGGACTACTGGCTATCAACAAATACGGAGGTGAAGTAGGCATGGACGCAACCGGAATCTCCCACATCGCCATTTGCGTGGCGGACATCGACCGGTCATTGGGCTTCTACCGGGATATCCTGGGTATGACCGTGGGGTACGACCGGATTCAAGACACCACTACAGGCGGCCTCCCCCACGTGTATAAGCACTCACGGCAGACGCGCCGCCAGGTGCGTTTGGTCATCGGCGAGGGTGAGAACTGCCCCACCATTACCATGACGACCCACCCCGGCGAAGACGCCGACGGGGACCCCATCAAGCTGGACCAAATCGGCCTTAGCCATTTTTCGATCTCGGTCTCCGACCTGAAGGGCCTGGCTGACGACCTGGCCTCTAAAGGCGTAGAGTTCGCCGGACCGCTGGAGTCCCGGCTCAATGCCCGGGGAGAGTTGACCAGCTTCTACGTTTACGACCCCGACGGCATCCTGCTCCAGTTCGACGCCGGCAGCGGAGGATAGGAGAAGGGAGGCGGGGCTATGGCCAGGCAAGGGATCGTGCTCTACCACGGCATCGACAGCGGCGGGGAGCTGAAGGAGTACGCCGAGACTGCCGAACGCTGCGGCTACGAGTCCTTGTGGGTCACCGAGCGGTATTTCCACGAGGAGACCTTCTCCATGCTGGGTTTTCTGGCCGCCGTGACCCATGATATTAAGCTGGGCGTGGGAGTGGTCAACCCCTTTACGCGAAATCCGGCGCTGACCGCAATGTCGGCGGCCACCCTCGACCGCATCTCCGGGGGGAGGTTCTTGCTCGGCCTTGGCAGGAGCGACAGTTGGGTGGTCCAGTACCGGATGGGGATACCGTACCGCGACCCCCGTGCCAGCCTCAAAGAGACGGTTGAGACCGTGCGCGCCCTGTTGTCGGGCAGTCCTGTAACTTCCGAAGGAGGCCAATTCAATCTGGCCGACGTGGGGCTTGCGACCTTGCCCGTACAAGACCGGCTCCCAATCTATCTCGCGGCGATAGGTCCCAGGGCGCTGCGGCTGGCGGGCGCGGTCGCAGATGGCGTGCTGCTAAACGCCTATACTCCCACAACCTACATCAGCTACGCCGTGGACGAAGTACGGAGGGCCGCACGTGAGACGGGGCGTGACCCTGCCGACGTGGACATCGCTTGTATGTTGGTGGTGCGCCCGACCGACGACCCCGCGGGCATGTTGGAAAGCCTCAAGTCGCGGGTAGTGCGGCTGCTGGACGAACCCCACGTCGGTGAGATTTTGCTGGAGAAGGGTGGCTATGATCCGTCCATACTGCCCGCGCTCCGGGAGTCGGTGATTCAGGACGGTGGGCGGGACGCGGTCAGCCTCATAAGCGACGACATGGTGGACTCGTTCTACGTCGTCGGTCCGCCTGAGCGTTGCAAGGAACGGATCGAAGAATATCGCAGAGTTGGTGTCGACCTGCCACTGCTGCTCCCCAGACTGGAAGACTACAAGCAGGTGGCCACGACGCTGGCAGTCACTTGATGAGGCGGCGGTGCATGAAGAAGGACGCCACGCAGAGGGCCACAACCGAAATAGCCAATAGTTGGAGCGCCCACAGCACCTGTAAACGGCGGAGGTAAATTGTTCCGTGCGGGCGGGTAGTCGCTGACATTCGGCGGTTGTAAATTGGACCGTCTGCCGCCATCCATAGGGGCAGTAGCCGACCCTCCGTCTTAGACCATAGATTTCAGACAGCGGTAAGGCGGGGTTAAGCCGACGCAATCCAGTCGGCGGCACGTTCCCCTATCATGACTACCGTTGCATGGCTACCACCTGACCTTGTAACCCGCGGCATCACCGACGCATCGACCACCGACAACCCCTTTACTCCCTTGACGCTGCAGTATTGATCAACAACCGCCATTGGGTCTGAATCCGGGCCCATCTTGCATGTGCCGGACACATGCCTGGCTGTTCCAACGGTTTGGCGTATATAGAGGTCCAAAGCGTCGTCGTCGGCCAGAATGTCATCCGTTGGGTGGAGCCGGTAATCGGCCACGTCTTTATACGCATTGGATTCAAGGAATCCAATCGCCATTCGCACGCCTTCCCGCACCCGGCGAATGTCGTTTGGATGCTGAAGATAGCGGTAGTTAAAGGCCGGCTGCACTGAGGGATCGGCAGACGCAAGCCTGACGTATCCTGAGCCGTCGGGTAGCCCGAGCGTGCACGAGATTCGCGCCACCCGGTCCGGGGGAACTTCATCGTTCAGGAACTTGGTCCGGAGACCGGGGACGCGCTCCGGCCGTTCGTCAACCATTGGGGTGGTCCTCAGCAACATATCATTGGCTTCGCTGGACCCGTGGGAGGTGTAGTGTAAACAAAAGCGCGCCGCATCGGCATCAGCAGCCAGGGTCATTCCGTCTTTGACTTTAAAGGTAATCTGGGCGCTCAGGTGGTTAAATAGGTTCTGTCCCACTCCGGGAAGCTCATGAACGAGAGGTATCCCAAATTGCTGAAGTTGGTCATTGGGGCCGATTCCCGATAGCATGAGCAGGTGGGGCGACTTGATAGCCCCAGCGCTCAACACAACCCGGTCTGCTTCAACGTTGAAAATCTCGCCTCCGCTTTCTACTTCCACACCGACGGCCTTTAGATCCTTGATCAATACCTTCCTGACGAAAACCCCTCCCCTCACCGTAAGGTTAAGACGGTGGCGCATGGGATTTAGGTGAGTGATAGCAGCGCTCATCCTCCAGCCGTCCAGGTTGTTCGAGGGCCACACGCCAACGCCCGAGGGGTTCGGGCCATTGGTATCCTCGACTGCCCCATAACCCGCCTCCAAACAGGCTGCGTGGAAGGCCTTTTGGATGTCTGGCCAAGGCCCGGATTGACGACGCCTTACTGGCATCGGTCCGTCGGTTCCATGAAAATCATCCCGAATGTCGAGATCGTGCTCAGATTTTCTGAAGTAAGGCAGTACCTTGTCATAAGACCATTCATCGTTGCCCATACCAGACCAGGAGTCGAAATCCTCAGGTAACCCCCTTTGCATTGCCTGACCGTTGATGGACGACCCTCCTCCGATCACCTTGCCCTGCGCTACGTGGATCTCCCCTTGCTCCTCGGTGATCGTTCCCCGCAGGGCCCAGTTATGTTCCGAGTCTGGGGATTCTGCAAAACTTGTGTGGCCGAACTTTATCTCGTCCGGAAGATAGGCTGGATCAGGGTAATCTGGCCCGGCTTCCAGCAACAGAACGGAGGTATTCGCGTTTTCAGCCAATCTGCTGGCCAACACCGATCCAGCCGCTCCCCCACCGACGATAACAACGTCATATTTCATGGGCCCTCCTTAAATGCTTCGTCTTCTAACATAGGATTTCCCAGTTTTAACTGATTCTGCTGAGGATAGGACGTTCTGGGATTTCTCCAATTATAAACCGGCATTCTCCATTTCGGCCGACCAGCTGGTTCCGAACAGGGTAGTTGGCGTGTCAACGGCGCCGAGATGGGCTTGCGGAAAAGTCGGCAAAAGACCAGGGCCAGGGTGGTCTTGGGCTAAAATGGGTGAACAGTCCATCAATTGCGAGGAATGGGGATGCTCGAGCCGCTGGACCGGTGCCGAAGGGACTCCACCTTCTTCCAGTTCACCAGTAGACAGTTGCGGGACTTCTTTGATCCCAACCATCTTCTGATCCAGATCGATGAGCAATTGGATTTCGCCAAGCTTGTGCCTCCCTTGGAACACCGGTACTGTCCCGACTTTGGCCGGCCCGCCATTCATCCCGAGACAATGGTGCGGGCGCTCCTCATCTGCTCGATTTACAACATCGCCTCCTTCCGCAGATTGTGTTCTGCCATCTCCGAGAATATTGCATATCGCTGGTTTTGCTTCCTCACCATCGACGACCCGGTGTTCGACCATTCCACCATCACCCACTTCATCAACCGCATCGGACGGGAAGGCTTCTCGGAGGTCTTTGACGGCCTGAATCAGGAGTTGCTTCGGATGGGGCTGCTGTCGGCGGAGCTGTATGTTGATTCCAGCATGGTCCAGGCCAACGTCAACAGCTGCGGCCTCTCCCGCAGCGGCATGACCGTGGAGGAGTTCAAGGAGCAGGCCATCGAGACAAACGGGCTGTTTGTTATGGCTCGCTCAACGGTCGACGACGAAGGGGTTAAGCATGGGGAGGTCCGGTACTTCCAGGACGCCAAGGGCCGGCTGCCACTGAGCCCGGTGGATACCGACGCCCGTTGGCGCACCACCAGACCCGGCAAGCCCTCGGGTTTGAATTACCAGGATAATGTCATCGCAGACCGGGGCGGTTTCATCCTGTCCCGGGGGATCACCCATGCATCCACAGGGGAATGGAAGGCAGTTCCGCAGCTCTTGGAGCGACTGCCTCTCCAATCGGTGTCGCTGGCGGGAGACACAGGCTACAACGCGGGTGAGCTGCGGCAACTCCTCGAGCACCGGAATATAACGGCTTACATTCCCATCCATCCCTTACAGGAATCCAACATGGTTTCCACCGGGGGCTTCGACTACCTGGGTCATCATCTGGTGTGTCCGCAGGGCAAAATCCTGAACCGGGGCAGGTTTCACAATCGGGACGGCGTCTATCAATACGTGGCCCGCCAGAAGGACTGCCAAGCATGCCCGGTCAAGGCGTATTGCCTCCCTCCTGGACAGAAACGCCGGTACATCGGCCTGACCATGTATCACCCGCTGCACCTGAGAGCCAGGGAACGGAACCAGACCGCCGCCTATCGCCGGGAGCAGAAGGGCCGCCGTATCGTCTCTGAAGGCACCTTTGCATCTCTGGACAGACTGGGCTGGGCCAGGTCCCGGCTGCGAGGATTGTGGAGAGTCGACTGCGAGGGATATATGGCCGCTCTGGCCCACAACGTGCTCAAGGCCGTGCGACGGTTGCGCCAAGGCACCGGACCTACGGCCCCATTGAAACCCAGGGCAGTGACTCACGGAGACCCGGCAACCCCAACCGCCTGCGGGGAGCCGACCACCTTTGGAGGGCCTCCACGCTCCAGGTCTACTGGATTCCTGATGATGAGCGTCGCGGCCTTGATGAACGTCGCGGCCCTATTGTGGCACCCTGTCCCTCCATCAAACCCCACTTTTTCAACAAGCCCGAGATATTGGGCCACTGGGGTGTCGAAGGCCAGCATAAATGTCCGGCTAGGTGTTCAGCATAAATGTCACTTTGTTATGGCGCCACTGTATCGGATGTTGACGCAGTGAGCGCAGGCCGGGACCGCCGCCCGGGAGGACCGTCGGCATCCATGTATTTCTTGATGGTGGCTCTGTGGATTCCCAACTCCCTCTCGATCGCCCGCAGCGACATTCCCTTGCGCATGGCTTTCTGAATCGCCTTCCATCTCTCCTTTTGCAGGAAGGTTGGTTTGCGCGGGGGGACAGTTGCGGGCGTCAAGGCAGCGGACGCACCGCCGGTCATGCCCGCTTGATCCTCCTCATCCGCTGCCCTTGAGTCCAGTGACTTGAGTGTCGTTGCCCAGCGCTGGTCCAAGTGGTTGGCCCCGGCGGGCGAGGCAAGAGGAGTGGAGGAACCTCCATGGCCGTTGCGGAGGAATGCTGGGCTGGGCGGCGCCTCCCGGGCATTGATGATGCGTCCCTCATGGCGCACCCTGAGCCGGCCGTCCAGTCCTTCCAGGACCTCCACAACCGCGCCGGCATAGCTGGGTCGTTCCGGCTCTGGCAGCAACTGCAGCGTACGCAGCTGGAACTTCACCGTATTGTCCCTGGCCACCTTCCTGCCGTGCTTGAAGCACAGGACCTGCTCCAGGGACAAATCAGAGCCCAGTGGCCGGTACGACGACTCAGAGCATTGCGGGGGAACCCGGAAGCAGAGACCGTAGACAAAAAGGGGGCAAAATCGAAACCCGGAGGCTTTGGGCCAGTGCCGAGACAGGCGGCTATATCCGGAAGGAACCGGGATTCCCCGGGGCGCAGCAGACCGCCATGGTGGCAAAAGTGAGCTTGGAGCTAGCCACTGGTGCAGCATCCAAAGAGCGCTGGCATCTGCTGACCAGTCTGCCTCCCGGTCGGTGCCGCCCTAATGAGTTGCTCCGACTATTCCGCAATCCCTGGGGTATTGAGAATAGCCTGCATCATGTGAAAGACCGGAGTTGGGAAGAAGACCGGCACACGCTGCGCCGTCCTGGCCTAGGTGAAGTCTCCGCCACTCTGGTGAATGTCGGCCTGAATGCCCTGCACTTGGAAAAGTGGTTCCCTGCCGCCATGTCCATGCCACTGCGAGCTAAGGCTTGCGCCTTCCGCCCGGAACAGACTGTCGCCCGCTTATCTGGAGAATCACTCTGACCTTGCAATCGTCCTAGCAGCCCGCCGTAGGGCATGTGCAAAGTCCCAGGTCGGATCAAGACGGTCTGCGAGGGCCGGTTTCAGTAGACCCTACCGTCCTCCCGGCGAAAGCCGGGACCCAGGAATGCTAAGAACCTGTTTACAATCTCTTCAGGATTAGCACCGCGAAGGCGAGAACCACCATTTGCAGACTGGTATTGAGCTTTCCCTCGCAGTTCTTCCATAGTCGGCGGCACTTCTCCAGCCAGGCGAAAGACCGCTCCACAACCCAGCGTTTCGGCAGCACCACGAAAGTGTGCAGTTCATTGCGTTTCACCACTTCCACCGAGGCTCCCAGCAGGTTCTGCACCGTCGCGGCGAAGGGCTTCCCGGTGTAGCCCCCGTCGACCATGACATTCTGCACCCGGCTCAGGTCGGCCCGGCTTTGTTCAAACATCGCCAAAGCCCCGGCCCGGTCGGTAACGTCAGCGGTGGTCACATGAATCGCATGGGGCAACCCCTGGCTGTCCACCGCGATGTGCCGCTTGATCCCGGACACCTTCTTGCCCGCGTCATAGCCCTTGTTCCCGGCGCTGTCGGTGTTCTTGACGCTCTGGGAGTCCACGATGCAGAAGCTGGTCTGCTCGCTCCGTCCATTGCTTTGCCGGGCCGCGCCAACCG
Source organism: Dehalococcoidia bacterium (assembly GCA_965197575.1). Classification (GTDB taxonomy): domain Bacteria; phylum Chloroflexota; class Dehalococcoidia; order Lucifugimonadales; family UBA3495; genus VXOI01. The sequence continues at coordinate 431,216 of OZ240214.1, read as the reverse complement.
ATTTTTTTTAGGACCTGCTCCAGAATGGACTCTTCCTGCGGGCCGGGCCGCTCACTCCATTGCCGGAAATACTTGTAGCAGGTGCGCCAGTCCGGGAAGTCCGCCGGGAGCATCCGCCACTGGCAACCGCTTTTCAGTAAGTAGAGCACTCCGCAGAAAACGTCGTACAGGTCCACGGTGCGAGGCTTGGTCCGTCGGCGGGCCGATTCCAGCATGGGAAGAATCCGGGCGAATTGCTCCCGGCTGATGTCGCTGGGATAGGAATGAGACATGATTACCCTGCCTTGGTAATAGTCTCAACTTAACATATCCCAGAGATCGTAGACAGGTTCTAATACTACAGCCGCACTAACACAAACTCGGTACTTTCAGTCTCAAATTCAGCTTAGTTTCATTAGGATCGGAGACGTTGGCCGTAGCTAGACGTTGCGATTTCAGGACCGTCCAACACCCCAAGCGACCATCTGCGGCTGTAGTACTAAGAGAACTGCACCGTTTTCCAGTAAGAGATCCTGGATTCCGGCCTCCGCCGGAAAGACGGCGTGTGGTTTTACGGACTTTGCACAAGCGTTGCAGTCCACCGGAGCCATGGCAACGCTTAAAGCGCCCGGTGCAGTAGCTCCACGACCTCTTCTTGAGTGGCTATGGGGCGAGGATTGGTTGCGACCACCAAGTCTTCCAAGGCGTCCTGAGCAATGAGGGCCAAGTCAGCCTCTGAAACACCCCAATCGCTAAGCCGGCGGGGAATGCCGAGAGTGTCGATCAGGTTCTCCAAGGCCGAGACCGCCGCCGCGGCGGCCTTGTCGTCGTTGGCGTTCCGGGTATCGACACCCATGGCCTCAGCAATCCGCCGTTGTTGCGGAGCCGTCACCGAGCGGTTGAATTCCATCACTCGGGGCAGCATGATGCAGGAAGTCACCCCGTGGGGAACATCATTCCTAGCGCCAAGCTGATGGCCCAAGCCGTGGCTCAGGCCCACTTGGACGTTGGTCAAGGCATAGATGGACATCCAGGCGGCTACTTGGCAGTAACCGGCCGACTCCAGGTCGTCACGGTCGCTGGTGGACCGGGGTAAGCGTTGCTGCAAGAGCCGCAGCGCCTCCAAGGCCAGTCCGTCGGAAAAGGGAAAGCTGATTTTGGAGCAGACGGTTTCAATGGCGTGGTCCACCGCTCGAATACCAGTCGAGGCCCAGAGCCATCCCGGTGTCGCCGTGGTGACCACTGGGTCCAGAAACGCCGCCGACACCCAAAGCCCATCGCCGGTATACAGGTCCTTTACCTTGCGTTCCTCGTCGGTGGCCCCGGCAAAGTTGGTGAACTCGCCGGCTGATAGGGTAGTGGAGACCGAAATGTGGGGTAAGCACGGGTTGTGCACCGCCGGTATTTCTACTTTATCCGGATACTGGAACCGGATACGGTAGCGGTCAAGTTGGCGCTCATTGGTGACGTTTTCAGCCAAGCACAACGCTACCAACTTGGCGGTGTCGTTGGGAGTGCCCCCACCAAAGCTGATCAGGAGGTCTGCATCAGCACTCTGGGCCGCTCGGGTAGCCGCCAACACCGTGGCTCTGGGAACGTGCTGCCGCGTCTCACCAAAAACTCCAACACAGCGGTCGCCAAGCAACTCTTGAATTCGCCCCAAGATAGTTCCCTGCTGCATCAGGGAGTGCCCGGTGATGATGAACACTCGGGCGCCGCCCAGCTCATCCACCGCCGCCGGAAGACCGGAAAGACAGCCTTCACCGTAGTGGACCCGTTTCACCTGAGGGGAGGTGAATGACCCTATCGGCAACGGAGTTCCGGGCATGATTTACCTCCAAACCTGTATTCCTTTTGGGCTGACTAAACCACGAGTGGACTGACACCGGATACCGGCGCCGCTTAATCGACAGCCTAGTGTAGCCCAATTCCGGCGTCAATTATCAACGGATTACTGGCCAGGGCAGGGCAACCGCATTCTCCAGAAAAGGAAGGTGACTGCTAAGATTTAAGTGGTGAGCAAGCATGTGATGGGAAGGATGGTGGTGATGAGCAGTAATGCAGGTGGCAGCTTAGGCGAACATTTTGGAGTTCCGTTCGCTTATGGTGTATGGCCTAATGGCGGCATACGAACGCGAATCTATGCCCGTAGCTAAACCCCACGAGGCTGTCCGACTATGAGGATTCTTGTTCTGATATCACTGCTACTGCTTGGAACCGTGGCGGCGTGCGTAGCTTGTACGCCTGCGACTGAGGAGACGGTCGTATCCAAGGGTGTTGGGATGGTCCAAGTATTGGAGGATGCGGGAAATGCAGGCAGTACGCCTGCCCGACCTTTGCCGACCCCGTTCAACACGCTTGCGCCGGAGGAAATACCGGAAGGAGTTTCACCGGCTTTGGCGATGGATGCCCAATATTACGCCGAAAATTATGGCGTTGAATAGTCGGAGGCAATCAGGCGGCTAACACTGCAAAAGCCAATCGGGAAGTTGGGGGCAACCCTCGAATCCAATGAGGCCGGCACCCTCGGAGGTTTCTGGATTCAGCACGAACCAGAGTACCGCGTCGTGGCAGCGTTCACGAAGGAAGGGAAAAGACAATGGCCAAGTATGTCCAGGATGGGCCACTGTTGGACATTATCGAGGTCAGGACCGTCGATGCGACCCTCTGGGAATTGAAACGAGCCCAACAAGAAGCTGGCTCGATAGTCAGCGGACTTGGGTTTCGAGCGGCATCCGGCATCAACGTATTCGAGAACCGAGCCGAAATCTACGTGCGTGACCGTTCACGGCTCGAAGAGGCCCTGCAAGAGAGTAGGCAAACGCCTCCAGCGCACGTCCACATTGTTGGGCAGTGACTTCCGGAATTTCTGGAAGGTGAATAGGCCTTGTGACAGAGCGTTGCGGAGATGCTACGAAAGGCCACACACCATAAGCAAACGGAACCGACTCTGGGGCGGCGGGTGCGGACGTAGCCGTAGGTCTCGGGCATCGCTCTCCCTCCAACTGGCTCTTATTGCACTATCCTTTTGTGACCCACGCCTGAACAAGCTGAAGGGAGTGAATTGTGGCCCAGTGTCACAAACGCGCGTTTGTGAACCACCCAGCCAGGGCGATTCATCCACATGAACCGCTCCAGGGCTGACCAGAAGCTGGTCGGAAGACCGCACCGTTCAGGTGTCACCTCTGGGGCAGGCTGACAGAATTTCAACCGCCAGATGTCAGTGATCTTCCGCCTACACGGCCCACTTTAGCGCCGCCGCCTACAGAGCTGGCCTACGGGCTGCAGGTGATCGAGGGCCTGCACCGGGCGGGAGTGGAGTTCCGGGCCCTGGCGGAGGACTTCGATAGCTCGACGGCCACCGGCAAGCTCCAACTCGCGATGGTGCTCGCCTTCAGCGAGTGGTGGCGGAACTCGATCAGGGAGCGCTCGGTCGCGGGGCAGGCGAAGGCGCAGACCGAGGGGCGTTTCCCTGGCCGGAGGCCGAGCCTGACCGAGCAGCAACGGGAGTACATCAGGGAGGAGCGGTCGAGGGGAGTGAGCCAGCGGGAACTGGCCAAGCGCCTGGAGGTCAGCCGCTGGACCATCCAACAGGTGGACGGGTAGGGGTTGGGTGGACATTGCAGCCTCTGCACGGAGCATGTCCAAACGGTCTGATGCTTCCCAGGTACGCTCCCAAGACCCTGCCGGCGAACGGCCAAAGGCTCCGGCGACAGCCCCCGAAGCATCACGATCCCAATCCGGTCAAGTCTTCCATCCACTGGGACGGACGGCGAACAGCCCTGACGTGGCCGCCTCCGCTATCCAGATGGGTTTGCATTTCGTTTTGTTCTGTATTAGACACGATGAACCACAGCGCGATGATGGACATAGCAGCACCATGACGTCGGCCAAGGAAAACCACCTCCATATCTGGCTCCTCCACCGCTGACAGGGGTAGGTATTTCATTTGCGACTCCCTCTGGTAAACGTGAGTTCATTCGGTAGGTCAGGCTTGCTCAGATACAGAATCTCCCCCAAGAGCTTACTATCGGGCCCATTCCATCATTCGGGCCTACGCCGGAATCAAGAGATGGCCGGTCCGGTCCGTAGCTATAGTCTCGCTTTTACCTACCCCTGTCAGCTCCTCCACCGGGAGCGCCGGATCCGGCAGATGGAAGGCGAGCCGTACTACCGGCGGCTGCCGGAGTGCTACCGGCGCCGGACCCAGGCGGTGCGGATTCTCGGCGGACGAGAGGGCATGGTATGGTGATGAAGTGCCACGCGGCTCACACCCTCGACCAGAGATGAGGCCGGTGATCCGACAGTTCCGCCCCAACCGGCAGTTCACCCCCGGCAGCAGGGTATAATCCAACCACGGGCCAGGAGCAATAACATCCACTGCTTCCTCCAGGTCTTCGCCGACAACACCCAGCATAAACAAGCAGGAACGGAAATATGACCACCCAGGAAGGAGTGCCCCCGGATAGCCTGGTCGCCAGAATGATCGGAGAGCTGAACGCCAATCCCGAAGCCAGGACACTGCTGCTGCGGGCGCTGCTCACTGACGACTTCCTGCTGCTGCCGGCCAAGGTCGACCGGCTGACAGAACTTCCAGCCAAGGTCGACAAGCTCCAAGAGGACTTAAGCAAGCTGGCGGAACTGCCGGCCAAGGTCGACCGGCTCCAGGAAGAGGCACGACAAATCACAACGGACCTGGCCCCCATCAGAGGCGCCCACGCCCGCGACGCGGCCCAACGCGCCGTTCGCCGCATTGCCCGCATCGTCAACTGCCGGCTGCAGGAACAACTGAACGACGACGACCTCTACGGCTTCACAGCCAACAACGACACCACCGGCATCACGCCGGAGGACCTGAAGAGCTTCGAGAACGCCGACATCGTACTCCGGGCCAGCCACCGCGACACCGGCGAGGTCCACTACATTGCCGTCGAGGCGTCGTTCACCGGCGGGGAAGACGACACCCGCCGCGCCCTGCGCAACGCCCGGTATATGACGCGGTTCACCGGCCAGCCGGCCCATGCCTTGGTGGCCGCACTGCGACTGACACCGGAAGCGGAGGCGGCCATCAGCCAAGGGGACGTCACCTGGTACGAAACAGAGCGCAGACACCTCGAACCGGCCTGAGCCGCCTGAGCCACGATGATGGAGGGATCGGCCAACTCCGCCTGAACCGATGGCCGAACCCCGGCGGAACCGTATGATCCAACCATGGCCACCATCAACAAAATCGACGGCTTCGCCCATACCATCGCGACAACCCCCCGTGGCGAGAGGCAGTCCAAGCCGATGGGCTTGGACAGGAGCGGCCCGGCCGCTTCGCCGAGTTCGTCCAGCTCACCCAGAAGAAAACTCGGCTGGTCAACGAACGCCTGGAACGGCTGGAAACAGCCCAGACCGAAACCAACCAGCGGCTCAATCGGATGGACGGCCGCCTCGAAAACCTCGAAGGCAGCGACTACGAACGAAAGGTCCGCTGCCGGGTCATGGCCCAGTCCCCAGCCCGTTTTGAACTCAACCCCCCCGCCTTACCCTGACCCAGAACGTCCCCGCAACTCGACCGCAATCTCCACTGACCACAGTTGCCGGAAGTATTGCGAAGGCCGCTCACGCCCATCCGTGGGACCCAGGCGCTACGGCCACCCACCGTTGACCCTTGCTGACGCCAACCGACCCGAGCCGTGCCAGGTGCCACACAGGCGCCGCAACTGCGACTTGGGCAAAGGAACAGAACTCAATGCCGTCTGAACAACACGAGCATTGGAAACGCGACCTCTTCAACCACCTCGAACGCAAGCTGAATGGGTGCACCGGATGCGGAATCGGAGAAGATCCCAAGGACCACCTCCCGGTTCACAAGGGACACCAATACGATCCGTCCCAGCAGATCATCTGGACCTGCGAGCAAATGCACCCACATAAGTACGACCTGCTGCGCGGAGCAGGTTCCGTGGAAATGGAAAAGTACCAGTCGGCCCCCAACAGCGGGCGCTGCTGCCCGGACCTGACCGTCCTGAACACCCACCGGGAACCGATGGCATTCATTGAAATTGTCCGTTCCAGCCGGCCCAGGAACGCCATGAAAGTCGCCAGAGAACTCGGTATACCAATCTTCACCATCCTGGCGCCAGACCGGAAAACAATCACCCCAGGACTGATACCATCCCAACCCTGGTGGGACTTCGACCCAACCCTGCCGGAAGAGGAAAAGCAGCAGATGCGCTTCTTGGAGCAGGTCTCGGACGAGCTGATGCGAAGGAGTGACAGCGGAGATTCCACCTGGTCAAGACTGGACGTTATGAAAGACCGGGACGGTAATATCCAGTTCGCCAGCTTCCGCGGTTCACCACCCAAACTCTCTGAGCCAACATTCCCCAGAAGCGGAAACATGATTGTCGCGGAGCAATGTTCCTGGACCTGCGAGGAGTCCATGGAAGTATCCAAGCGCCATCACCTCATGGACATGCAGGACGCGGAGGTGGCCATGAACCTGGAACTCCAACGGAAATTGGGTAGGATAGTCCTCGGAGCCATGTCGGCAGCAGAGAACGAACCGGCCCAATTCGTCGTCCCTCTCGGATCAGACGAAGTCCATGTCCTGATCAGCCGGCGCCCGCTCAATCCCTACATAAGTCCCACCGGTCCACGCCTGTTGAACATCCGAGAGCAAATCGCCGAGGCTGAACAAACAGTTCGAAACCGGCACCGCCGAGATAACCTCAACCCTGTAAATCCGGACTCGAAACCTCCGCCGGACCACGGGGATGTCCCGTAACCCCTCTCCTGTGGGGAGAGGATGCGTAACTTCAACACCCGGGCGGCGCTCAAGCAAAAATTGAAGGCCCCGGCATACACGCCCCATAAACAATCTCCGGGAGTTGACGATGCCTGACTACCATGCGCACTCAGCCAACGGCGAGGGTCAGCGGCACGGCTTGGTGGAACACCTCCGGGCGGTGGCCGAACTGGCCCGGGAGTTCAGCAGTCCCTTCGGTGGGGGCGAAGCCGCCCACTACGCCGGGCTCTGGCATGACCTGGGCAAATTCGATCCTGAATCTCAAAGGTGCCTCTCCGGCGGCAGACCGCGAGGTCCCGACCACAAGGGCGCCGGGACCCGGCTGGCCTGTCAACATCTGGGTCCGGGCGGACTGCTGGTACAGGGACATCACGGCGGGCTCGGGGCGATGCAGGACTTGAAAGGATGGGCAGCCGAGAAGGGAGCAACCGGAGCCGCAACCCAAGCGCTGGAAGCGGGCCGCCGGCTGATTCCTGAACTGGAACCCCATCATCCGGTGGATTTTCCGGACTTCGTGAAGCGCGATCCGGTCAAGGCCGAACTGTGGCTTCGCATGGTCTTTTCCGCCTTGGTGGACGCCGACTTCCTGGACACCGAGCGGCATTTCAATCCGGGGCGAGCTGCGCTTCGCAGTTCCGGCCCCGATATGGGCCAGCTCTGGGGACGGTTCCAGGCTAGCCACCGCGAGAGCGTCAGGGGCGCCTCCGGGCCGGTCAACGCCGTCCGGTCCGAGGTATACGACGCCTGCCTGGCCGCGGCTGAAAGGCCGCCTGGGGTGTTCCGGCTGACCGTCCCCACCGGCGGCGGCAAAACCCTGTGGGCCTTGGGCTTCGCATTGCGCCACGCCTCGGCGCATGGGCTGAGGCGGATAGTAACGGCCGCTCCGTTCATGTCCATCACGCAGCAAACGGCAGAGGTCTACCGGGAATTTCTGGAGCAGGACGCGAACGCGGAGCCGTCCGTGGTGCTGGAGCACCACTCCATGGCCGATATGAACGAAGATGAAGAATATGAGCACGGCCAGGTGTGGTCGAGGCTGGCCGCTGAAAACTGGGACGCCCCGGCGGTTGTCACGACCACGGTGCAACTCTTCCACAGCCTCTTCTCCAACAGGACCAGCTCCACCCGCAAACTGCACCGCCTGGCCCAGAGCGTGATCATCCTGGACGAGGCGCAGACCCTGCCCCCGAAACTTCTGGAGCCGATTCTGGATATGCTGAGGAATTGACCGGGAACTACGGGGCGAGCGTCGTGCTGTCCACCGCGACCCAGCCGGCATTCGAGACCATCAAGCCCTTCAACGGGTCGATTCGGGTAGGGGGCAGAATCGTACGCTAAGTCCGCTATCGGCGTTTCGGTCACCGGTATTCGCCGGTGAGCAGGATGTGGGCCCACCCAAGGGGTGAGATGTGGGCCAGGAACTCGGGCTTGGCCATCAGCCTGGCGTGTTTCCGCTGTCTGACCGTTTCGCCGATATGGGCGGTATTCCAGCGCCGATCGGCTTCGGGAACGAGACGTGAAACTGGCCCTCGGCCGGGCGCTCTACGACCCGGGCGGTCCGATGGGAAAGATGTTCTTCAATATTCTCGCCACCTTTGCCGAGTTCGAAGTCGATCTCATCCGCATGCGCACCCGCGAGGGCATGGCCATCGCCCGCGCCGGGGGGAATTGCGCGGCAAGCAGCCCAAACTTTCCGACAGACAGCAGCGGGAACTCTGCCGCATGCATGCCAAGGGCGAGTATTCCATCAGCGACCTCGCCGAGCTCTTCTCCGTCTCAAGACCAACCGTCTATCGCACACTCAACCGGCGTCATTCCCCTTAGCGTACGATCCTGCCCCCTACCGAAATCGACCCGACCTTGCCAACCCGTACGGGTTTTCCGCCCAGCAGAAGGCGGCGTTGCTGCCGCCCATCGTGGCGGCCGCTGGAGTTGTTGGGACTGGAGGTCTGGGAGCCCTTCGCCCGTAACAACCAAGCGGACCTCCTGCGGACTGGCTGGGCGTACCGCATCGGCCAGAAGGACCTTCGCGACGTGGCGGAGTCGGACGCCACCTTCGCCATAGTCAACGGCGTCCCGCCCGACGAGGGGGTGATGGTCGAGCTGGGCATGGCCATCGCCCTGAAGAAGCCGACGTTCCTGTTCCGCGACGACTTCCGCCGCGCCACCGACAGCGAGCAGTATCCCCTGAACCTGATGCTGTTTACCGGGCTGCCCGAAGAGGGCTGGCAGGACTACTACTACACGTCGGTCCAGGAAATCACCGCGCCGGAAAAGGCCCTGGCCCGGTGGGCGGAACATTCGCCCTGACGCCCCCGGCTTGGCGAACGCCGGAGGGAGCTTGTCCGGCTCCCAGAGCTACTCGGCCCGTGAGCCCTTCGTAATCGGCGCCCGGCTGACCGTCCCGTCCTCGTTTATCAAGATCCCGGTGTATGGGGTGACCTTCTCGTTGAAGACCGCCACGATCTCCGCGTTCTTCTCCGGATAGCCCAGACGCCGCAGCCAGCCGGGGATGACGTGCTCCGGCACCACCACGGCCTGGATGTGCCGCATTGTCTCCTCGGAGAACGGCGCCGGCTGTATGCCTAACTGCACGTTGATCTGCACCGACGCTACATTCTGGAAGGGAGCCAGGCGCAGCCCCTCCAGTTCGGTCTTCGCGCCTTCCTCGATGATGATCTGTTGCAGGTCTTCCGGTATCTCGTTCCAAACGTCCTTGTTGATGACGTTGTTGGTGTACCCGAAACCGATAACCGGCCCGGCCATATAGCCGGACACTTCGTGGAGCCGGGCCGGAATCGCCAACAGGGCGCCGTAAACGGCGGCGTCGACGAACCCGCGGTCCAGGGAAGTGTAAAGTTCGGCCAGTTCGATGAAGACCGCTTCGCTGCCCATCCCGGTGATGAAGTCGCTCATAGCAGCCGAGTTGGTGCGGACCTTCAGACCGTCGAAGTCCGCCACGCCCTGAAGGGGCTTGTCCCCGTAGAACCACTGGTCGGCGCCAGCGAACCAGTTGCGGTTGACCACCAGGCTGCCGTCGGTTTCGTCCTGAATTATCCGGTCTACGTCGTCGGACAGCGCGGTGAGCGTAAGGTAAGAGGTCTCCCAGTCGGGAGCCGTGCCCCAAAGGGACTGGACCTCCAGGGCGGGCACGGCGCCGGCGACATAGCCAGTGAAGATGTTCACCATTTCCAGGGTGCCGTCGCCAACCTAATCCAGGGTGTCCGGCCCGGACAGCCCCAACTCGGCCAAGGAGATCACCGAGAGCTTGACCTGGCCGTTGGTGCGCTTGGCCAGATTGGGCGCCCAGTAGGCCTGGATGAGGACGCACGTGGGCAGGGTGCGGGCGAGGCAGACATGCTGGATCTCGATGTCCTCGCCGGAGGAGACCAATTCGGTCGGGTTGGTCAGCCTGGCCTTCTGGATCAGTCCCTGATAGTAGTCGCTGGTGTAGATGAACATATGGCTGGGGACCCGCAACTGCGGGGATCCCATCAGCCCCAACCCGGCCACCTGAGTGTATATCTCCGCCGGGAACTGGAACGTCAGGCCCTCGTGGGGCGGCGGGCCGATTAGCTGAGTAGGGTCACCCACGAAGATCGCGCCGGGCCCGTTGGCGTGCTCGGCTGCATAGACCGCCAGCGGGTTGGGCGGTTCGGGCGTATGCTCCGGAGCCTCCGTCGGGGCCGGAGCCGGGGGTTGGGTCGGCGCGGGTTGCGCGGTTGCCGGGGCGGACGCAGGCGCCGGAGCACTGGTAGCCGCGGCGGTCGGCCCCGGGGCCGCAGTGGGGGACGGCATAGCGGCCGGCGCAGCCGTCGTCGCCGTTGGCGAAACGCTCGCGGCGGTCGCCGCGGGGACCACCGTGGCCTCCGGCGCGGCTTCCTCCTCCCCGCCGCAGGCCGCCAAGACGAGCAGCAGGGCAACGGCTAAGGCCGCTGAAGGAATCAGCAGGACGTTCCAACGTCGCACCGGTGTTGAATGCCGCATAGAGCCCTCCCCTATCATGCCCAAGGGTATGTTTCAGTATAGCCGCGCAACCCGGCCAAATCGCCCAAATAAGAGGACATCATTGAAGATAGCTCATCTGGGAAATGTGGGTTCAGTTGTCTCCCTTACGGTCTGCCTTTTCCTCGGTAAGGGTCCCAGGCATGGGATCCAACCGGCCGTCTGATAGGCCGCGTTCATCGAAGGTTTTCGGCGTTCGCGCTTTTTCCTCTAAAGAAAAGCCACTCTGCCAAGAAGGTCGCTATGGTGTAAAGAACCCCGTCCATTCTAAACCCCGTGCCATATGAGATGTATAAGAATCAACCCTTTGTCTATATGAAGATTTATACAGTATTGCTCCCGGACGGTATATGGCGCGGACGGCCCGGAGAGGTCGAATCCGGTCATGAATCAGCCGGTCGCATGACGGCGCAAACCGCGGCCGTCCGCAGCCCGGTCAAGGCGGCTCTCGCCGACGGAGCTTGAGGCAAGGATCAGGGCGGCGCTGCGCAGGCGGGCCGCGCCGCATTTGGCTGAGCCGTCCGGACCCTACTCGCTGGGAGACCTGACCATCGCGACTACCCCGGACACCGGGTGGCGGTGGCAGGGCGTCCGGTGCGGCTGACGCCCACCGAGTACGAGTTGCTCTTCGAGCTTTCGGTCCATGCCGGGCGAGTGTTGACCCACGACCAGCTGTTGCAACGGGTCTGGGGTCTGGAGAGGACCGGCGAACCCTGGCTGGTCCGCCGCAAGCTGGGCGACGACACCGGCAACCCCACCTACATCCCCACTGAGCTGAGGGTAGGCTACCGGATGCCGAGGGCTAGGGGCAGGAACCGGAGATGGCATGACCGTGGCCATCCCGCGCCCTGCTGCTGGCACAAGCTGCCTTCCCGCATTCCGGCCTGGCGGCCGGCCTCCACAAACCAGAAGCCCCCGCTGACACATCGGGGGCTTCTGCGGAACTCCATCCGCTACGGGAGTAACTGGCCGCCCGCTTCCAGACGGGTTTCGCTGCCGGGCCAGACCTATGGTCGCTTACAGTGCCCGATTGAAGGTAATGGTGAAAGTTCTTGATTTCGTCAAGTCTGGTGGACTCAATAGCAACGGAAAACTCCGAAACTAGTACCGTTTCAAAGTAATCCTGATGGATAGACATGTTGGAGTTTACTGCGGGCGTCCTGAGTAGAGAACCGCCACTCTATGACGGCGCCAGCATCGTTGCGCTCGCGTTCGAGGGCGGCGACCTCCTGCCGCAGCAACACTTCATCGCCGACCCGGCGGTTCAGACACTGTCTGCTGAAGACGCTCAACTCGATCTCGGCCATGTTCAGCCAGCTTCCATGCACGGGAGTGTGGTGAAACTCCAAGCGCTTAGCTATACGACGCGCTTCGGACGCTCCAAATGCTTCGTAGAGCGAGCCCAACTTGTGCGTATTGAGATTGTCCAACACCAGCCGGACCACCCTGGCGTGGGGGTGCGCCTGGTCAACCAGCCAGCGCATCTGGTGCGCGAAGTCCACCGCAGTGCGGCGCCCGGTCACTTCGGCGTGTCTCCATCCGCCCTTCGGTTCACAGAACATGAACAGGTTTCGGGTACCGTTTCGTCTGTACTCGCAGTCGTAGCGTTCCACCCGTCCGGGCTTGGCTTTGATGGGCGGCCTCACGTCCTCGACCAACTGCCTGGAGGTCTCGTCGAAACACACCACGGGATGCTCCGGGTCGTAGTCTTCGTGGTACAGGTCCAGCACATCCTCCATCCGGGCCACGAACTCTCCGCTCACCTTGGGGATGCACCACTCTTTCTTCTTCCATGGTTTGAGTTCGTTTTTTTGAGTATCTGGCGCACCGTCTCAAGGGAGATGCTCCCGGCAAACTCCATCGCCACCACCTTGTCCGCAAGTAGCTGGAGCGTCCAGTTCGTGTGTCCTTCGGGCGCATTGCTGCAGGTGATGGCGACGAGGTGCGCTTCCTGTATGCCGCTCAGCTTGCGCCCCCGGCCTGGCCGTGGCCGGTCGTTGATGGCGGCTTCGAGTCCCTCCTCGACGAACCGTCTCCGCGTTCTGGCAACCGTGGCGGCGCTGATCGAGACCGCCTCAGCCACCTCGCGGTCTGAGAGTCCTTCGTCAGTTTTCAACAGCGCAAGGGCCCGCTTTAGCGTGCGGGCTAACGGCTTGCCCCGGCGGGATACCTCAATCAGACCGGACCGTTCGGATGGTGTCAGTTCGACTTTGTACTTGATGGCAGGCATGTTCGGGTATGGCCTCCCTAGAAGATCATACCCAAGCCTACTCAATCTCACGTAATATACAAGACTTCATAGAAACAGTACTAGGTTTCTCCATTCAGCGGAATTGACCTGTAGGCGTCGATTGCCTCCAAGGCGAACTTTGGGTTGCGTGGCATCTGCCGCAGCCAGAGAAGGTCGGCAATACGGGCTTTCATCCAGAAATCGTCTACACCGTGTAAAAACTGTTCGAGCAAGTTGATTTCCGTCTCTGTGAAGTCGCTGAGTATGGCTGAGCTTCCATCGGTAAAGACGGCGACGGGCTGGAACGGCTCGTTGCGATTTTCGGGTTTCAGCATCATGGAGGAGATGTGCGCGAGTAGACTTAATGCTTTGCTCGTCGTGGTATCTCCTTTGGACTGAGCTTCCCGCTCGGCGTTTTTTAAAGCTGTCCATTTATGGCCATACCCATTGCCATGCGTGTCTTCGTCGCGTTTTTCTAAGGCGGCTTTCCAACCACAGTTCTTCAGATCTTCTAATGTGAATTCTGGGCCATTGGGTGAGTCGAAATGAGGAGCCAACGTTCCGGTCCTCCGTAACGGGAATTCTGACTACCAGAGGGCCGGGTTCTGACCCGGTACCTCCATTGCGATAGCGTCTGCGATTTTCAGGGCCTGTTGCGTGATTCCCAGATTAGCCGCTTACGGGTGGAGGACTAGCATTGGTCCTCTTCGGTATCTGGCGGGTCATCCGCCTCGTCCCATTCCTGCTCTTCGTCAGCTTCGTCCCGGTACTGCCCGTATCCCAAGCCGCGGACGTGGGGCTCCTGGTGGAGCAGGTGGCGCAGGCGGGTCAGCTCGGCGGCATCCCAGCCCATGGCCTGGGCTACCGCTTCGTCCCAGAGGCGTCGCACCTCGCGCTCGCCGTCGCGGTACTGCGGCACCTCCATGTCCCTGGTGCGCTCCCAGCAGTTGGCCAAGATTTCTCGGATGTGGGTGTCTTTCACGTCGGGCACTTTTATGTCGCTGTATGCACTTGGGTTGTAGATCGGGAAACTTATCATTTTCCCTACATTCGTCATCAGCTGTATTCTGCCTGCCGTGGAGTTCATAAAAACTGACACAGCTTTCGACTCTTCTGCAGTGACTTCCGGGACTGGCATCCATCCCACGCCTATGTATTTCTCGTTGGATGCTACTGCGTTTAGCCTTCCAGTACCGGAACGCTGCCCGAATGTTAGGAGCAAATGGCCCTCGTTTCCCTCGTGCCTCTTTGGCCCTCCTTTGCTAATGTCCCACAAGCTATCCGGGCGGGCCTCAATCGTTTGTTGGCCTTCCGCACCTTTAGATGCTAGTACGGTTTCAATTTAATCCTGATGGATAGATATGTTGGAGTTTACTGCGGGCGTCTTGAGTGGAGAACCGCCAGTCTATGACGGCGCCAGCATCGTTGCGCTCGCGTTCGAGGGCGGCAACCTCCTGCCGCAGCAGCACTTCATCGCCGACCCGGCGGTTCAGACACTGTCTGCTGAAGACGCTCAACTCGATCTCGGCCATGTTCAGCCAGCTTCCATGGGTGGGAGTGTGGTGCAGCTCCAGACGCTTGGCTATACGACGCGCTTCGGACGCTCCAAATGCTTCGTAGAGCGAGCCGGGCTTGTGGGTGTTGAGATTGTCCAACACCAGCCGGACGACCCTGGCGTGGGGGTACGCCTGGTCAACCAGCCAGCGCATCTGGTGAGCAAAGTCCACAGCAGTGCGGCGCCCGGTCACTTCGACGTGTCTCCATCCGCCCTTCGGTTCACAGAACATGAACAGGTTCCGGGTCCCGTTTCGCTGGTACTCGGTGTCATAGCGCTCCACCCGTCCGGGGGCGGCCTTGATGGGAGGCCGCCCATCCTCGAGCAACTGCTTGGAGGACTCGTCAAAACACACCACCGGCCGCTCCGGGTCGTACTCTTCGTGATAAAGGTCCAGCACATCCTCCATCCGGGCCACGAACTCCCCGCTCAGCTTGGGGATGCGCCATTCCTTTTTCTTCCACGGCTTGAGTTCGTTTTTTTGAGTATCTGGCGCACCGTCTCCAGGGAGATGCTCCCGGCAAACTCCATCGCCACTACCTTGTCCGCCAGCAGATGGAGCGTCCAGTTTACATGTCCTTCGGGTGGACTGCTGCACGCGATGGCGACGAGGTGCGCCTCCTGTCTGCCGCTCAGCTTGCGCTCACGGCCTGACCGTGGCCGGTCGTTGATTGCGGCTTCCAGCCCCTCCTCGACGAACCGTCTGCGCACTCTGGCAACAGTGGCGGCGCTGAGCGAAACCGCCTCAGCCGCCTCACGGTCTAAGAGTCCTTCGTCAGCTTTCAACAGCGCAAGGGCCCGCTTTACCGTGCGGGCCAACGGCTTGCCACGGCCGGATGTTTCAATCAGAGCGAAGCGTTCGGATTGGGTCAGTTCGACTTTGTATTTGGAGACAGGCATATCAGGTACGGCCTCGCTAAAGGATTTTACTCAAGCCTACCTGATCTCCCTTATGATTGTAAGACTTTCTGGAAACGGTACTAGTACGTTTATTTTCGTTCCATTGCCTATTGTACTTGAGCCTTGTTCAAGTGCTTTTGCTGGTATACTGGCGCCAGTTTTCTTAGGAAACATTCCTTGCTGGTGAAGTGCGATAAGGCCCTCTGCGCTCTTGAAGGTCCATGCCGCTTCGGCCAACTCTGGGGACCGCCAGATTGCCGGAGTCCAGTCGCCCGCTTCTATGCGCTTCGCTGGCCAGTGTGATACCTCACCCCAGCTGTCGGCCAGCTGACCGTCCGGGCAGTCAAGCAATGCTTGGTGCAGTTCAGCAACTTCGTCTTCGTTGTGGGGCATCCGGTCCAGTTGAATGAACCGGGTTGATGGTCGGCAGCCGACGTGGCGCACAGCAATGACCATGCACTCGTCAATCTCGACACTCTGGCTCAAGGTGAACTCTCGGGGCCAGCGGCCTGTAAGCACCGTATGGATGTGATAATGCTGGGCCAGCACTTTACGTTCATACTGTCCTGAAGGGTTCGTCAAAGCTATGGTGGGATGTATCATTGTGAGGGTGCCAGTTGATGCTTCTAGGCATCGGTCTGCCAGCGCTACAAATAGTGTTCCTAAGGCGTTCTTGTCGACAAAGTCTTTCATGTCCTTGTCGTTGCGAACCAAGAGCTGCTCTAGGTCGTCTACGCGTTTCCGCAGCGACCGCTGCGTTTCCTGCGGGAATTTCTCCCCCATCTTGGAGCGGCTGGTGAAGGGCGGGTTCATTATCACTATCCTGACGCCGTCCTTCACCGCGTCCACGGCGTCTTCCATGGCTTCGCCGCCTTGGGTCCAGACTTCCTCCGAGGCTATCCTGTCGTCGGGCAGGTCGAGTTCGCCATTACGCGGCACTATTTCCCTCTGACTCAGGAGCTCCAGCGTTCCCGCCGATACCTTCGTTGGGTCGCTGGCGTCGGGGCCGTAGGGCATTCGGTGCAGCCCCATGCGGCGGTAGCCGATGTCCTGGTTGCCGGTGGTGAGCTGGGAGGCGGCCAGTTGCAGCGAGATGGGGTTGATGTCCATACCCTTTAGCGTGTTTTCCACCGCTGTCTTCTGGAGCTGGCCGATTTCACTGGCCGTTGCGCCCTGCTCTGTGGCCCGGCGCTTCATCTCGGTCAGCATGGCGGTGAGGAGCGTGCCGCTACCGCAGGCCAGGTCCACGGTCTTGTGGGCCTTCCAGATCTCTTCGTTGGTCCAGTCCTGCTCTCCCAGTGAGTCGAGGGTGAGGCGGGAGGCGATGGAGGCGGCCACGGGCCGGGTGAAGAAGGCGCCGTCGCTGGCCTGGTTGCCCATGACGCGGTTGAACAGGGGGCCGGCGTGGTCCGCGCCCAGGTCGGCGTAGCTGGCGGCCAGGTCCTCGGCCTCCTTGGCGATGTGGCGAACGGCCATGACCAGCCCGCCGGTCCTGCCGGTGCGCTCCACGGCGCGGATGGCTTCCAGGGCGGGTTCTATCACGGGGCGGAAGTCCCGGGCCCGGATGGTGTTCCACTGGTCCTTGATTTCGCTCACTGGGTTGTTGGAGTTCTTGATGGCGTCAAGACTTTCTACTCCGTCCAGCCAGCGGCCGGCGCTGATGCGCTGGTGGAGCATGGCTGCGTTCATTAGCAGCAGGGCGGCGATGGTGCAGCCGTCGGCCTGATTCTCCCGGGCCTTGTCGTCGAGATAGTTGAGGTTGAAAAGCCGGTCGAGGGTGTCCTTCAGAGTTTCGTTGCGTAGCTGGTGGGCCGCTTCGTAGATGCTGTCCTGGATCATGTTGGCGTCACGCTCCGGGCGGTTTCCCCGGAGGCCGGACTTCTCCAGCAGGTTCATCGTGATGAGTTTGCTGCGCTCTTCGTTGGCGTCCAACTCTAGGAGCCGCATGGCAGCCTGGGCGCTTATTTCTGCCTGGGTGCGCCGGGGTCTGCGTTCCCGTGTCAGCGTCACCGCCGTGCCTCCCTTTCCCCCTGCCATGTCCTTGATCTTGCTTTTCGTCTTGTCGATGTCCACCTTTCCCGGCATCCCGGTCTTCTCGTCCGTTTTTTCCCGCTCCACTCCGCCTTTGCGGAGCTCGGTTTCGCCATTGTCCTCGCTCTTGCCGCTGAGGGACTGGCTTGGCTCTATGGGCCTGTCCGTAGTTGCGGTCCGGTATTCGGCGCCAGCCTCCATGACTCCCTTGGGATTGGGCGGTTCCGATACCTTGCCGAAGGCGCTGGTCGGACTCCTCGTCCCGTCCAGCACTTCCTGCAACGCCAGTTCCGCTGCCCCGGGTTTGCCGACGTGTTCCCAGTAGCTCATCCGCCTGGATTCTTCGTGGGCTATCCCGACGATGGTCTTGACCACCTCCGGCTCGGGCGGCAGGTAGAGGGTCATGAGTTCCGCCAGCCGGTCCTCAATCCGCTCGTCGTGGGCCCGCAGGGCCAGCAGGATGTCGCCCAGCTCCTTCCAGCCGTCCTGCGGGTTGCTGGTCTTGAGGAAGTTCTCGGCGTCGGTGTCAAGGGGGATTACGATGGGGCATATCACGTACCCCATATCCTTGCCGGGCGACGTGCGCATGGCCCGTCCGACGGCCTGCACCACGTCGATGGGGCTTCTCCTGGCTTCCAGGAATGCCACGGCGCTGAGGGAAGGCGAATCCGTGCCCTCGCCGAAGATGCCTACGTTGATGACGCCGTGCGGCTTTTCCAGCGTTCCTTCCGCCAGCTTGGCCTTGGCTTCCTCTCGCTCCGTAACGATGCTGCTCGCGTCCAGGTGCTCGAGGGTGTAGTCTGCTGGCGCCTTGCCGGTATCCATTTCCCGCATTCGGTCGCGGAGCCAGCTCCTGACCGGCTCGGTGTCGAGGGCCTTTACCATGTTGTCGGACTTGTCCACGGTGTTCATGAAGGCGATGCAGGACTGTATGTTGATTTCCTCGTCCTCGCGCCCCTTGGTGGCGCCACCCATAGCCAGGGTGAACGCCAGCCCCCTGAGGAAATGGGTGGAGGTCAGGGGGTTGCGCCCCTTGCTCTCGGTGGTGCTGGCCAGCGCATTGGCGACTTCGTGGGATTCCGCCCCACTGATTCCCACGGCGATGATGCGGTAGTCCGATAGCCATTCGTTCTCCACCGCGTCCCGGTAGCTCCGCCGGAACAGATCCGGGCCGAAGACGCTCTGGTCGTCCATGTTGCGGACCACCCAGTCTTCTTTCTGTTTCTCCCGCAGGGCTTTTTGGGTGTATATCTTCGGCGTGGCGGTCTGGTAGATGCGGTGCTTTGCCGGGAACTTGCCGTTGTCGTGGCACAAGGTGAAGTCCTTTATCTGGTCCACCGTGGACTTTCTCGTCCGGCGCAACCCGGCGGTGCGGTGGGCCTCATCGCAGATCATTACCTCCGCGGTTGTTCCTGACGTCCGGAGTGCCTCGGCTATCCGGTGCCCGCTCTGGTAGGTGCCGAAGATTACGTTGACGCGCCCGTCTTCCACCCCTTCCCCTATCCATCGGGCGATTTCCTCCGGGTCTGTCGTGACCTTACCCTTGATTTCGTCGGCGCTGACGTTGCTAGAGTCGGCGGTCACTTCCTCGAAAGTATTTCTCTGATCCTCTTTCTTGGGGTTGTAACCGGCAGTCTCGTCTGAGCATACTGCCAGGGCGCGGATGGGCCTTTCTGAGTTCAGGAGGTATTCGCGCCGGATCTGCGCCACCAGTGCGATTGACGGGCACAGCACCACGGACAGCCCGCCCGGCGGCGTCAACTCCTCGACGATCCGCAGGGAGATGCGGGTCTTGCCCGTGCCGCAGGGCAGGATGATCTTGCCGCGGGCTTGGCCGATGGGTATGCCGTCCAGGTCGGTTTCAAGCTGGCCTCTCAATCTGCTCACGGCAGAGCTGACGGCATCGTTCTGCATACAGGTCTTGGACTGCCTGCGCCACTCGCCATTAGAGTTGGGCTGGCAGTGGGGGCACTCCTCGTCTCTGACGCTCCCTTGCTGTTGCACCGTTAGGTCGGCGTGGAGGTTGATGAGCTTGATCTTCTTGCTGAGCTGGGAGTTCGTCCGCTCGGCTCTGTCGTTGAGGCGGCTGTCTCCGTTGGTAATCAGCCACCTTTGGTCGTACAGGTCGTTTTCGCTTTCCGATATGAAGCTGGTTATTTCCGGCCGTTCGATGTCATTGCCCCGTCCATTCTCGTCCAGTTGCCTGGATTTGCACTGGATGGCTATGTAGGCTCCGGTAGAGCGGTTGACCGCCACTGCGTCGATGCCGTTGTCCTGGCTTGTGGTTTCCGGGAGGAGCCTTTCCCGGTCAGGCCATTCCGCCCATGTCCAGCAATGGGAAAAGTCCCATTCTCTGATGTAGGGGGCTATCTGGGCTGTCAGACGCTCCAGCCACTTTCCCCCGGTGGGTTCCGACTTCGCCTCTTCCAGTGTTTCCAATGCTTGGGCGATTACGTCGTGTGCGTTTGTCTCGCTCATTTCCCCTGCCTCTTCCGTCGCGGCGCAACAGTCAGATCGGAGCGTCGCCGCAAGCTGGTTAGACGGGGCGGATTATATGCCAACGGGTACAGAGCCGCTAGGCTTCGGAGACCTCGGGGGCGTCGAGGAGTGCTCTAGTAGTTGCAACCAGCCTTTCCCTGATCCTAACGCTGCCTGCCGTGCTGCGGGCAGGGACAGCACTCCGGGCGCTCCTGTGTCTCACCGAGTTCCGGCGCCCGTGTAGCCCGAGGCATCCTTCTTTTTCCTCTCGCGGCGTCGTTCTGACGGCGCTGCGCCCTGTGCTTTTCGGCGCAGGCCTCGCACCTGGTCTGGTTTGGGATGGCCTGTCCGCGGCAGTCCCTGCAAAGCCCGAGCTCCTTGGCCCTTTCGCGCCAGTCTTTGGCTGCCCTCCTGGAGGCCTCTTTATACTCGGGCGGCCGCTGCCTGGGACCTTCACGTTCCCTCTGCTCTTCCGGTGTCTTCTCGACCCTTGGCAAAGAGGCCTTCTTTGGCGGTCTGGGTTTCGGCTCCGACTTGGGCTTGGTCTTTCCGGGTTTCGCGAACTGTCGCCGGTCCCCGGGCTTCAGCAGGGTCGGGGTTGATGAGGGCCTGCTGGCGGGGTCGTACTTGCCGTTGAACCTGGCGGGCAGCGGGACGCGGACTAGGAAAGTTGCGCCTACCGCCCGCTTCTGCGGGAATCCCGAGTTGGAGGTGACTTTCCAGTATCGACAAGACCATCTGGAAACGGTACTAGCAGTCAAGAGGCTTGGTGCAGAGTCCGATAACTGTCCCTTATCGGATACTTTAAGTCTGGCCCACAGTCGATACTAAACCGAACAATTTGCCGGTCCAGGACCACCACCGATGGAACAGTGGTGCATCCCCTAGTCGTCCACGCCGCTGATACTCGGAAGTTTCGCCCGGGCCCACCCGCCCTCTCCAAGCCCTCGGAACGCTATCTTATCCAGAGTCAGGCGTCCTACCGCTAGACTAATCCCCAGCGGGCATGAGAGAACACGCATCTCTCAATTCGGAAACTATGTGGTGGCCGCTAAGTCTTCGTATCAAGGGCGGCTCGAATGGGCAAATCGCTAGCGCCCTCTCCAGCTCCAAGAGGCATACTTCGGGCTCCTGTATGGCAGTGCGTTGGGCGGAATGCTACACTGCCTGGAATTCAAGTTTGCAAAGCGTAGGAGGTTTTCATGGTCGACTACGGGACCGCGATAAGTCTCGACGATTTGGGTCTGGAAGTCGGTACGCCTGGGATCAAGTCGGTGGGGCCACTGGCCTTTGGTCCGGAGGGGATTTTGTTCATTGGGGATAACGTCGGTGCGGCCATCTTTGCCGCCGACGTTGGCGACTCTGGCGGCGGCAGCCCACCGGAAGCCGTGAGCCTGGACAATTTCGACACCTCGCTGGCGTCCTATCTTGGCTGCTCCCGCGACGACGTGGCAATCCTGGACATGGCCGTCCATCCCACCTCCGGCAACCTCTATTTCTCCGTCATGCGGGGCAGCGGGGACGCCGCGGTCCCCGTGATAATCAAGGTCTCCGAAGGCGGGGCCATCAGCGACGTATCCCTGGAAAACGTGGCCTTTGCTCAGACGGTCATCGAGGACGCGGCGGACGAGGACGACCCCCGCCTGGTTACCCGCGTAAAGCTGCGGACGGTGACGGTCACCGACATGTCCTACGTTGACGGGTTGCTGCTGGTGGCCGGGACGTCCAACGAGGAGTTCTCCTCGACCCTGCGGCGTATTCCCTTCCCGTTCAACGGCGACGTCAAGTCCAACTCGTTGGAAATATTCCACGTGTCCCACGGCCAGTACGAGACGGCGGCCCCCATCCGCGCCTTCGTGCCCTACCAAGGGAACACCAGCATCCTCGCCAGTTACACCTGCACTCCGGTGGTGCAATTCTCCTTGGCTGACCTGGAGCCGGGGAAACAGGCCAAGGGCAGAACCGTCGCCGAACTCGGCGCGCACAACCGGCCGCTGGACTTGGTCTCTTACGAGCATGACGGTAGGGAATACCTGCTGGTGTGCAACGACCGGCACCCGCTGTTCAAGATCGCCTGCAAGGATATCGACGGGCAGGGGGCTCTGACGGTGCCGGACGACTCGCTGGATGAAAACCCCGCCGACCCGGTGACTCCGGGGGTAGGCGTGCCCCGGCAGTTGCTGCCCCATCCCGGTGTCAAGCGGATGGCCAACCTCAACGGCAGTGGCGTACTGATGTTGCAACAAGACGAGGACGGCAACATGCACCTGCGCTCCTATGCTACCGCGACACTGTGACCCAAGGCCGCCAACTGCGCCTGGAATGGGCGGAGGAACAAGGCCGGACATTCCTCCGGGTCCGCGGTTGGACTGAGATCGAGTTACGCGAATTGGGTGGGCTGACCGTTGGCGACCTGGGCCAGCGGTTGGCTCTCCTGCCGAGCGAAGTCCTGGAAACCGTCGGCGATTTCAGATTAATCCCTCCCGTCGCCGGCGGTTTTACTTTTGAATGCGACTCGATCTATTTCGTCCCCCGGTTCTCGTTCGTCAACGGGATGAGCTATTCATTGTTGGTTGATTCCGGCGGTGGAGTTGAGAGCCCGGAGGTCTGGACCATTCAGCGTTCGTCCCCAGCTTCAGCTCCTGCCACGGGAGTCGTAGCAATCTACCCTACTGCTCCCGAGCTGCCGGTCAACCTGCTCAGGATATACGTACACTTTTCCGGCCCGATGAGCGAGGGTTGGGCGGCTCGGACAGTACGGCTTCACCGTGAGGACACGGGCGAGGTATTGGAGGGGGCTTTCCTCCCCCCGGATCCGGAGCTGTGGGACCCGGCGCGGCGGCGGCTCACAATGTTGCTGGACCCGGGCCGCATCAAGCGCGGGCTCATCCCCAACCAGGAAGTCGGCTACCCCCTGATAGAGGGAGTGCTGGTCAGGCTAGTTATCGGCCCCGAGTTCCGCGACGCCTCAGGCCAGCCACTAACGGTCAGTGCCGAGAGGAGCTATCGGATCGGCCCTGCCATCAGGGCGCGGATCAATCCGGGCTGTTGGCAGTTGACCGTCCCCGAAGCCGACTCGGCCGACCCGCTGATAGTCAAGTTCGACCGGTCTCTGGACTATGCGCTGCTACAGCACAGCCTCCTGGTCTGCGATTCTAATGGCCTCCCGTTGCAGGGCCAGGAAGAGGTCGGACCGGCGGAAGAGAGTTGGCGGTTCATGCCAGCCTTCCCCTGGATCGAGGGCAGTTATCAATTGGTTATCGGACCCAGGCTGGAAGATGTCGCCGGGAATTCCCCCGGCCGTGTATTCGACCGCGATATTACCCAGGCCGAAGACGGTCAATTGTCTTCAGTTCAGGTTGAAGACGGCCGCGGCGTTTCCACCCACCAGCTTGGCTTGGACTTCCACACAAAAGCCCTGTAGCTGATCGTATAGCGTCGATTGGGCATCCAACCCGATCGACCGGATGTGGGGCCCCAAAGAATCTGGCCGGCGCCTACGGCCTACGGCCTAAG
Source organism: Dehalococcoidia bacterium (assembly GCA_965197575.1). Lineage (GTDB taxonomy): Bacteria > Chloroflexota > Dehalococcoidia > Lucifugimonadales > UBA3495 > VXOI01. The sequence continues at coordinate 407,726 of OZ240214.1, read as the reverse complement.
GAGGCCATCGGTACGATGGCGTCACCGCTCCTGTCTGTCAATGGCGCCGGGAAGTTGGGCCACTGGGGCGGAGGTAAAGTGGACCACGTGGGCGGCTCGGCCTGCCTGATTTGTGGCTGTCGATATCCAGGGAATATGTCCGCGTAAGTGTTCAGCAAGAATGCCACTTTCTATTCCTCAGTGGTATCCGATGGCGGGGTAGCCGGAGTTGCCCGAGACAGCCGACACGGCTGTCTTTCAGCATGGATGTATTTCCTCACGGTCTCTCTGTGGATGCCCCACTCCCTCGCCATACCTCGAATGGACAACTCTTTACATACCAGCGCAGGGCAACCGCATTTGGGTTTTTGGTCGTTCCCGGCACCAACGGCTTGTTTTACTGCCGCTGCGTAACTCTGTGCCGGAAGTCTCCTCTCAGTTCACCGAAGAGACAGAGCGATTCGTTTGCGCTCCAGGTCGACTTCAAGCACGGTCACCCACACCCGCTGCTGAATTTTAACGATGTCCGAGGGGTTGCTGACGAAGCGGTCCGACAGCCTGCTGATGTGAATCAACCCGTCCTGGTGTACACCCAGATCGACAAAGGCGCCAAAACCGGTCACATTGGTTACCACCCCGGGCAGCTTCATACCTGCCGTCAGGTCCCCGATCTGGTTTATCCCCTGGGCGAAGTGAAAGGGTTCAAATTCCTGGCGTGGATCCCGGCCGGGCCGGGCCAGTTCTTCGATGATGTCAGTCAATGTCGGCAGCCCAACGTTATCTCTGATGTAGCGACTGGGGTCAATCCTATGGGCCACAGCAGCATTGCCCACCATCTGCACCAGTGATTGGCCCATGCCTTGGGCAATGGCATCGACAACCCGGTAGGACTCGGGATGCACTGCACTGGCGTCCAGCGGATGGTCGCCGTCTCTGATGCGCAAGAACCCGGCCGCCTGCTCGAAAGCCTTGGGACCCAGGCGAGGCACTTTCTTCAGCGATTGCCGGGAGGCAAACGGGCCGTTGTCGTTCCGGTACTCCACAATTGCCTTGGCCAAACGAGGTCCAAGGCCAGAAACATACGAGAGCAACTGGCCGCTGGCCGTGTTCAGCTCCACGCCCACGCTGTTGACGCAGCTAGCAACCACGTCGTCGAGGCGCTGCCTCAATGCTTTCTGATCGACGTCGTGCTGGTACTGGCCCACACCGATGGACTTGGGGTCTATTTTGACCAATTCGGCCAACGGGTCCATCAGGCGCCGCCCAATGGAAACCGCCCCCCGCACGGTGATGTCCTGGTCGGGGAACTCGGTCCGCGCCGCATCCGAAGCCGAGTAGACCGAGGCCCCGCTCTCGTTGACCATCACCACCGCAATCTGAGGGTCCAAATCCAGCTTCCTCAGAAAGGCTTCCGTCTCCCGGCCCGCGGTTCCGTTGCCCACCGCAATGGCTTCCACCTGGTATTGCCGGCAGAGCAGAAGCACCTTACTGGCGGCTTCCTCCCGCCCCCGCGACCCCAATAGCGGATAGACAGTATCCTGGTGCATCAGCCGGCCCTGCCGGTCCAAACAGACCAATTTGCAGCCCGCGCGGAAGCCGGGGTCCAGGGCCAGGATGTTCTTCTGGCCCAGGGCCGGAGCCAACAGCAACTGCCGCAGGTTGTCGGCGAATACCCTGATGGCCGCCTCTTCGGCGCGAAGCCTGACCTCCTTGCGGACCTCCGTTTCCATTGACGATTCCAACAGCGGCTTATAACGGTCCTTAATGGCCAGCCGAACCTGCGCAGATGCCTGGGTTGGCCCGCTAACAAAGAGCCTTTCCAGGATCGCCAACGCAGAGGAAACCGGAGGCGCTATATGCAACGAAAGCAACGCTTCCTTCTCTCCCCTGAACATGGCCAGTGCCCGGTGGGAAGGCACACCCGCAACAGGTTCCTGCCACTGGAAGTAATCCCGGTACTTGGCTGCCGCCTCTTCCTTACCCGAAGCCACCGTCGCCGAAAATACTCCCTCGTCCCAAAACAGCTCCCGAATTGCCCGCCGCGCTGTGGCGTCCTCGCTGACCCATTCGGCGATAATGTCCCTGGCGCCGCTCAGGGCGTCCTGGACATTTTTTACCTCAGTGTCGGGGTTCACGTACTCTGCAGCAGCCAGGCCGACGTCAAAATCTTCCTGGCCCCGAATATACAGAGCCAGGGGAGCCAACCCTTTTTCCCGGGCGATGGCAGCCCGAGTGCGTCGCTTGGGCCTGAAGGGCAAATATGCGTCCTCCAGGGCTGCCAAGGATTCAGCAGAGAGAACCGCCTGACCCAGTTCCTCCGTCAGAAGACCCTGCTTTTCCAGGGAAGACAGTATGGCATCCCGACGATGCCCGAGTTCCCGAAGCTGCGACAGACGATCCCGAATATTGGAAATCGCCACCTCGTCCAGGGTGGCGGTATTCTCCTTCCTGTAACGGGCGATGAAGGGTACGGTTGCCCCGTCGTCCAGCAAGGCAACGGTGGCCACAACTTGCCTCCGCTCCAACTGAAGCTCGCGGGCAATTTGGGGAATCAAAAAATTATTCAAATTATTCATGGTGGTGGACGGTCCATCGGGTATCGTTAGCTATATTGTGCATGTATGGTCCTGCAGAATCCTTGTTGAAGCAATTTTCTATTGAGCAATGGCTGTTTAGGAATGGTCCTGTGAAAAGGGACACCACCTCTCCCATAGGCAGTTCTGAGCCTCTTGGGTTGAGGCGCATCCAATCTGCCAGGTGATTCTGGACGGTTGCTGGTTCATGCCATTTATCAAAGAGAACCCGTTTTCCCGGCACATCCAAATTTGTGGCCTTAAGAGGACTCCGTTTGATCCGCCCGTGCTGTTCCGCACCCGGCTTTCGTCTTCCCGGAAGGACAAGCCCAGCACCCAATGGACCCGATTCTCGATTCCCCAATGGCTTCGAGTTGCTTGGAGAAGTCCCTTGGCGTCCGACTCTAAACCGCATATGTGGTACCGGGATTCCACCGATCACCCGGTCTCTCTGCCGCCGTTCTGCCGTCACCATCCCGATGCTCCTCAACCCCGGCCAAAACTTTCCGGTCTCGACGGAGGACAACTGCTCCGGGTCGTCAATCGTCCAACAACGGCGGGTCTCAATGCGTCCGTGTCTCTTGTCGAGGGTCTGGCAGAAATCGTGCTTCATATCTTCAAATCCGGTCCTCTGTCCGCAGGAAAACAGGTCTTCCACATCCTCCAGCGGCCTCCCTTGGTTTTCCTTGACCGCCAGAACGTAATCGGCTTCCTGGCTCACAATCTGCCGGGCTATCTTCTTCTGGCAGCCCATGGCGTCAATGGTGACGATGCAACCCGACATGTCCAGCAGGTTGAGCAACTCAGGTATGGCCGTGATTTCATTGGACTTCGCTTCCACCTTGGTCTGACCTAACACCAAGGAGTTCTCCGAAGCCCAAGCGCTGACCATGTGAATGGCCTCCTTCCCCGAGTTGCGGTCGTGGGAGCGCCGCAAGGTCTTGCCATCCACGGCAACCACCTGGTCCTGGGTCAACCGGTTGACGCTGCTCACCCAGTCCATGAAGCAGTTCCGGAATTGCTCCGGGTCAATGCGGGCGAACACCCTGGCAAAGGTGTCAGGGCAAGGTACCCCGTTGGGCAGGTCCAGAAATCTCTGGAACCATTCGTACTTACATTGGACGAGCAACTCTACGTCGCTCCAACCCTCAGCGCCTCCGATAACCGCGCGGATGGTCATCGCGATGATGTCCAAGAGTTGATGCCGCTTGCCCTGGTCCCTTCTGGGGTCCTCCATATTGCCAAAATGTTCGCCTAAGCTGCCACCTGCATTACTGCTCATCACCACCATCCTTGCCATCACATGCTTGCTCACCACTTAAATCTTGGCAGTAACCTTCCTTATTCTGGAGAATGCGGTTGCCCTGCCCTGGCCAGTAGTGCGTTGATAATTGACACCGGAATTGGGCTACACTAGTGGTCCGAAATCTTTGAAATGATGAGTAGCCGAGATTGCCCGGCAATACTTGGGCAATGTTGCTCCCCGTCAAGATGCATACTCATCATGCCATCATTTCAAAGTTGTTGGGCTACTAGGGTGTCGATTAAGCGGCTCCGGTATCCCGTGTCAGTCCACTCATGGTTTATTCGGCCCGAGTGGTTTAGTCAGCCCAAAAGGATTACAGGTCTGGAGGTAAATCATGCCCGAAACTCCGTTGCCGATAGGGTCATTCACCTCCCCTCAGGTGAAACGGGTCCACTACGGTGAAGGCTGTCTTTCCGGTCTTCCGGCGGCGGTGGATGAGCTGGGCGGCGCTCGAGTGTTCATCATCACCGGGCACTCCCTGATGCAACAGGGAACAATCTTGGGGCGAATTCAAGAGTTGCTTGGCGACCGCTGTGTTGGGGTTTTTGGTGAGACGCGGCAGCACGTTCCCAGAGCCACGGTGTTGGCGGCTACCCGAGCGGCCCAGAGTGCTGATGCAGACCTCCTGATCAGCTTTGGCGGGGGCACTCCCAACGACACCGCCAAGTTGGTAGCGTTGTGCTTGGCTGAAAACGTCACCAATGAGCGCCAACTTGACCGCTACCGTATCCGGTTCCAGTATCCGGATAAAGTAGAAATACCGGCGGTGCACAACCCGTGCTTACCCCACATTTCGGTCTCCACTACCCTATCAGCCGGCGAGTTCACCAACTTTGCCGGGGCCACCGACGAGGAACGCAAGGTAAAGGACCTGTATACCGGCGATGGGCTTTGGGTGTCGGCGGCGTTTCTGGACCCAGTGGTCACAACCGCGACTCCGGGATGGCTCTGGGCCTCGACTGGTATTCGAGCGGTGGACCACGCTATTGAAACCGTCTGCTCCAAAATCAGCTTTCCCTTTTCCGACGGACTGGCCTTGGAGGCGCTGCGGCTCTTGCAGCAACGATTACCCCGGTCCGCCAGCGACCGTGACGACCTGGAGTCGGCCGGTTACTGCCAAGTAGCCGCCTGGATGTCCATCTATGCCTTGACCAACGTCCAAGTGGGCCTGAGCCACGGCTTGGGCCATCAGCTTGGCGCCAGGAATGATGTTCCCCACGGGGTGACTTCCTGCATCATGCTGCCCCGGGTGATGGAATTCAACCGCTCGGTGACGGCTCCGCAACAACGGCGGATTGCTGAGGCCATGGGTGTCGATACCCGGAACGCCAACGACGACAAGGCCGCCGCGGCGGCGGTCTCGGCCTTGGAGAACCTGATCGACACTCTCGGCATTCCCCGCCGGCTTAGCGATTGGGGTGTTTCAGAGGCTGACTTGGCCCTCATTGCTCAGGACGCCTTGGAAGACTTGGTGGTCGCAACCAATCCTCGCCCCATAGCCACTCAAGAAGAGGTCGTGGAGCTACTGCACCGGGCACTCTAAGCGTTGCCATGGCCCCGGTGGACTGCAACGCTTGTGCAAAGTCCGTAAATCCACATTAACGGACATTTCCTGCACGCCCCCAGCTCATGGCGAACCGGGTGCTTGCAGCGGGTAGGTGTGGTGTAGGTCAGCTCAGCCACTTGAGGGTCTCGCCGGCTGCCTAGCCCCGGGTGTATCGCGCGATCATGTCTCCGTGCCGCCATCGCCCCTGGTGCTGGATCACTGCGGTGGGCGCTTCTGCGGCGACCATCCCCCTGGCCACGCCGATGCGGCCGCTGTGTCCGGAGAAACCATTGCCCAGCCCCGCAGCTTTGGCTGGGTCCCGCACCCGGTTGGCCAGGGCTTCGCCGGTCAGGCCTAACACCGAGCCCTCGGAGAGAGGCTGTTCGGCCCCGTTCGGCTGAACCTCGCACGGGGCGCGGGAGAATGGCTCGAGGGAACTTTGAGTCTAAAAGTTCCCATTTCCGGCGCGTCGGCCAGCTGAGGTGCCTTGGTCTCAGATTCGCACTTTGGCTCGGAGAGCGGGGCCAGCTTGCCCGGATGGGAACTTTTGGCGTAAAAGTTCCCGCATGACGATTCCTCATTACTGGAACCCGCAGCAGGTCGAGCGCCTCCTGGACGGCCTGGCGGCCCTGGGGCTTCGCCGCGCCCAGGTGGCGGCGCTCATCATGTGGCGATCCGGGCTGCGTGTCGGTGAGACCGTGGCCCTGGAATGGCGGGACATAGACGTCATGGCCGGTTCCCTGCTGGTCCGCCGCGGCAAGGGCGGCAGGGGCCGGACCGTGCCACTTCACCCGGACCTGGCCAGCCTGTTCGCCAACTGGCCCGCGTCCTATGGCCCGCGCGATCTCGTTGTCGCGTTGACCAGGAAGACGGTGCTGCGGCACCTGCGGGCTGGCATCGAGCATGCCGGCCTTGACCAGGAGTCGCCCGGGACCGGGCGCCAGATGGCAGGAACTCACAGCCTCCGGCACAGTGCGGCCCGTCACTGGCTGACCACCGCCGGGATCCCGCTGAACGTGGTCTCGCAGTGGCTGGGGCATGCGACCCCGGAGGTCACGCTTCGCATCTACCTTCCCATCGTGGGCAGCACCCACTCCATGGCGGACGTGCCGTAGGTTCGAGGATCGTGGATGACGTGGTTCGGGAGCGAGCTGCTGGCCAGCAGTAACGATACCGGGGGATCTATCCCCGCGCCTACGGGGCGAAGCGCATAGCGTTAGGGAGACATGGGTCGTGTCATGGGTTACCTCCGAATGTGCGGGCGTCGCCGGTTTCGGAGCGGGTGCCGTTACCAGCGGTTCATATAATCCAGCAAGGCACCTTCTCCCAGTATGGGAGGCGTTTCTTTCTCCTCCTCTCCATAGAAGTACCAACGGTCCAGCTGACGGGGATCAGGCCCGTCGCCGGCCGGGAACACGGTGAAGCGCAAGGCGCAGTGCTCCCGCCCTTCCGGCTGAATCCGGACCAGTACGTCAACGTGGCCGCTCTCGGAGGGAACCCGGACCGTGCGCTCAACTTCCCATATGTCAAAGGACGGCGAAGGATCACGCTGCACTGCGTCCAGGTAGCGGTTGTAGGCGTCGAGCCAGAATTGGCCAGAGAAACCGGCCTCCTGGGCCACAGCGTTCCAGAAAAAGTCGGCGGAGGTTATGCGCGTCTCCTGAGCCATCGTCCGTTTACCTCACGCTGGTTCAAGTGTTTTGTTGACCAAGGCGTTCTTCCAATTCCCGGACGCGGGCCTCGGCGGCCAGGCGGCCCTTCCGTTCCTGCTGGATGGTGGGAATGTGCTCCTCGGTATCGGGGTCGATCCAGTTCAATTGGCCGTTGTGCCACTCCAGTATCAGGTTCAGGACGGTGCTGTGGGCCCTGAGTCTACCGTCAGGCAGAGCGTCGATGACAACGGGTTCGTAGGCGCCCTCTACCAGGCGGTCGCCGGCCAGCCTGACTTGGTTGGGCCTGTTCTCCTCGTCGAAGCGCCAGTACTCGACGACCCCGTGGCGGGCGTAGAATTCCCGCTTGCCGGTGTTGTCCTCTGCCCTGGTGCTTGGCGATGCTATCTCCAGCACGAAGTCGGGTGGCTTGCCCTGCTCGGATACCACGTAGCCGTTGTTGCGCTCGTACAACTCCGGATCGGCGTCAATGGCAATCAGTAGATCGGGGACGCGAAATTCCGCCCCGGACCCGCGGCGGCCCAGCGCCAGGTACAGCTCGGACTTGACGATGGTCGTTGCCGGATTGCCAAGGTGAATTTTCAGGTGGTGCATGTTGCCGGTTTCGGCCAGGTGCTTGGCGCTGGTCATGTCGTCGGGATCTCGCTCCGGCGGGTCGGGTAGCCGGAAATGGCTGCCGGCCTGCGGCGTCTTGACGCGGCCGGTGGTGTCGGCGGTGGTCATGCTCGACCTCCGGAGATTGGCGGCTCTTGCCGGTCAACGGGTGGATGGTGCCGATTATATGGCATTCGTCATGGTACGGCGAGTTGTGGGCTATCAGCGCTGGATGGTTACTGCGTCTCCGTGGGCTGCGGGTGGCCGTTGCGGCAGGGCTTGGCGGCTTTCTGCTTCCGGGCCGGAGTTAGCTGGATTGGGGAATGGGCAGGAGTGCTCGAGAGTACTGCCTATTACCCGCGTCTGCCGGGGGGAGGTGGGGTGCTGGAATATCTGGAGTATGGCTTTCTGCCAGGGGTCCTGCAACCGGGTTTTCCAGCCGGTGGCTGGGAACAGGGCTGTTTCCAGCCATGGCGGCCGGGTGGACCTGACCCGGGCTGGCGTTCAGGACTCGGCGTTTATGAAGCAAGGCCGGTGGCACAGCAGCGTCATGGTGGCGAAGTACACCCGGGGTGAATCGTCGGGCGACGCCGCCTGGTGGCTGGAGTGGACCGTGTGGGCGGAAGATTGCAGACTGTTGACTTCAGCGAAAAGTTAACGCTGAACACTCCGCGCGCCTGCCCGAAACCCCCTCCTTGAGCTGTCGTTGTAATATTAGGGAAATGCCCAGAAGAGTCCCGGTCAAATGCGCCATTGCCGGCTGCCACCGCCGGCTCAAGATGACCCTCGCCGAACGCGAGGAACTGAGGCGCGTGGGACGCGAGAACAACGCTACGGCGGGCCTCGTCTGCCCCGCCGACGTGAAGGCCGCCTTCAACTTCGAATTCGACGATATCGACATCGATGTCCCGCTGGAGGAATTCCTTGTCGAGGCGTCCAAGGAAACTCCCCGTTGGCGCGTAATTTTGACCCCGCTGCCGGGGGCGGCGGGTGAGCCGGACAGCCAGTCCACGCCGGGGTGGGGAGACCGGGTCATCTAGTTCACCCGCGCTGGCTGGCAACTCCCGGGAGAATTCAGGCGTGTTCCGGAGGAGCTCGAGGGATGGCCAGCTTCTTTCCCCCACTGCCGGGCCCGTGTTCATGCTGATCAGATTGGTGATGACCGCCGCCGCAAGGCACGGGATATCCCCGCTCATGCTGAGTGCAGGCGTCTGGTGCAGAGCTTCGGACGGCCACCGGCGTTGACTACGGAGCAGATGGAGCAGTGCCGGCGGATGGCCGAGGAGGGCTCTCTGGGTTGCGCCACATGGCCCGTGTGATGACCTGCCCTCCGGCGGCGGTGCGAAAAGCGCTGGCCGCCGTGCCGGACGACAAAGCACCCTGATTGCGCTGGTCTTTGAGATTGGTGGAGGCGGGCTCGGGATAGCCGGGCAGGTCCGGTTGTTCAGCGCCGGAGTCCCAAATAACTCCGTGCTAAAATTTGAGCCAACACCTTGGAGTTTCTGCCATACCCGGCTACGGGCACTGTGCAGCGTGGCCCTTAGCCACGCGAGTGTTATGCAATGAACTTGGGAACCGGGACGCCGGACCAACTGGCGGTTTATCCGTCGCGAGCCGGTCATGGGAGCAGCGAGGATGAATGTCATCTGGATAGTTGCCGACACCTTTCGCAGGGACCACATAGGCGCCTACGGCAATCCGACGATTCGAACCCCTTCTCTGGACGCGCTGGCAGCCAAGTCGGTCAGGTTCGACGGCCACTATGCCGCCGGATTCCCGACCATGCCCACCCGGGCAGACCACCTCACGGGCCGCTGGACGATGTCCTTCATGGGGTGGGAGCCCCTGCCTGCTGGGGTGACCACCCTGGCGGAGATGTTGGCTGACCACGGCCTGCACACGGCGGCGTCGGTGGACACCCCCTACTATCTGAGGAACGGGATGAACTACGACCGGGGGTTCCAGTCCTTCTTCATGAACCCGGGCCAAGATACCATGTGGTCGCTGGTTCCCCAGCCCGGCTATCACAACGAGGCCCTGGATGTCCGGGCGGCGTGGCAAAACGAAGGGGACCGCAATGCCCCTCGAACCTTCAAGACCGCCATGCAGTGGCTGGAACATCACTACAAAGAGGACTTTTTCCTTTACATAGACACCTGGGACCCCCATGAACCCTGGGACGCTCCGGCCTACTACACCGAGCTGTACTGGCCGGGATACGACGGCGAGGCGGTGCTGCCGGTGTACGGGAACTGGCACGACGTGCCGGGCTACACCGAGGAGAGGCTCCGGAAGGGTCACGCGACCTACTGCGGTGAGATCACCATGGTCGACACCTGGCTGGGTTTCCTGATGAAATCCGTCGAGAACATGGGCCTGATGGAGAAGACCGCGATCATCTTCACCACGGACCACGGTTTCCACTTCGGGGAGCACGGCGGCCTCTTCGGCAAGATGAACTCGGACAGGCTCCCGGACGGAAGCCTCCGGCCCTACGGCGAGCCGGGATCGAAGTGGACCTACTCTCCGCTCTTCGAGGAGCTGATCCACCTCCCGCTACTGATTCAAGCCCCCGGAGTGGCTCCGGGAGTATACCAGGGCCTGAGCTCAGCGGTGGATGTCATGCCGACCGTGCTTGACCTGTTGGGGCTGGAGATTCCGGCCTTCGTTCAGGGCCGGTCTCTGGCGCCCGGGATGCGGGACAACTCCCTGCCGGGGCGGGGAGTATGTGGTGAGCAGCATACCCTTCGCCAACCCCGGCGACCCGGTCCAATCCGTGGACAGCCTGCTCCGCACCCTCTCGGACCATCCGGTCACCACCGTCACCTCGGGAGAATGGAGTTTGCTTTACAGCCCTCAGGATGGTCTGTCGGAGCTGTACAATCTGAATTCCGATCCGAACCAAGTGCAGAACGTGATGGGAACGCACACCGGCGAGGCCAGGGAACTTCACCGGCTGCTGGTGCAGTTCATGCGTGAAACCAAAGTCCCGGAACGTCTGCTGCAACCCCGGCTGGAACTGCGTTCCTAGATCTACTGAAGATTGAGCGCCGGCAGGGTGCCGAATAACACAGTCAAGCCGGTCCGGCGCGGCCCTGTATCCGGCGGCTCAGGCACCTGAGCTTGTGGCTGGGCAGTTCATCGAAATCATGGGGGCTTGAGCCTCCAGCCCATTGGGAGTGGCGTTACAGCAATGAATCAGAGAGCCGATTTTTCCGAGGGCTTCTACAGGAGCCACGCCCAGCGTTACGCCGAGGTGAGCCACGGCTTCGTTCAGTCCATATATCTCAAGGCCTCGCATCCGGGACTCAAAGGCGATACGGACCTGATGGACCGGCTCCAGGAGTTGTTCCCCGCCGGGGCCCGGGGGCTGGATGCCGGCTGTGGGGCCGGCGCCCGCGATGTCTTCTTCTACTGGCAGAAGGGCTACGACATCTACGGTGTCGACTCCATAGAGGAGAACATCCGGGAGGCGCGCAGGCTTCACCCGGAGATCGCACAGCGGGTGTCCGTCGCCGACCTCCGCGAGCCCATCGGCTATCCGGACGCCTCCTTCGACTTCGTTCTGTGCAATGCGGTCATCCAGCACATCGCCCCGGACACAGTCCTGGGAGTAACCCTGCCGGGGTTCGCCAGGTTGCTCAAGGCCGGGGGCGTGCTCCAGCTCATGTTCAAGGTCGGAACGGGAATCGCAACGGTCTACGACAAGGACTACGGCGCGGACAGGACATTCCAGCTCTACAGCGAAAGTGAGGTGCTGGGGGTATTGGCAGACCACGGCTTGAGCGTGATTCCGGCGGAGGGAGAGAAGCTGGGGGGAGTCATGTACTTCAGGGACCCCAAGCCAATGGACCACTGCGTCCTGTTCGCGCGCAAGGCTGGCTGAATGAACAGGCCTGTTGTCTCAGGACCGGATGCGTCGCCCATCGGGACGGAGATGACCGGTTTGACGGTTCCCAACAGCCTTCAGGAAATTACTCCCTCCTGGTTGACCGGGGCGCTTCATAGCAGGGATGCCTCTGGCAGGGCTACCGTGACCGGGTACTCTGCTGAGACCATTGCCGAGGGGAAGGGGTTTCTCAACCAAGTGTTTCGCCTGAGGCTCCACTACGACGATGATCCCCCGGACCTGCCACGTACCATCATAGTCAAGCTCCCCTCGGCAGACCCTGCATTGAGGATGGTATCCGACAGGCTGGGACAGGACCGGCGCGAGGTCAGGTTTTATCAGGAAGTGGCAGCCAGCAGTCCCCTTCAAACCCCTCACAGCTACCACTGTAGACTGGATCCAGAAACCGGGAACACCATTCTGCTGCTGGAGGACGTCATCGGCGCCCGCCAGGGCGACAGCGTGGCCGGATGTTCCTTGGCCGAAGCCAGACGCCCGCTCGTCCAGCTGGCTGAATTCCATGCCTCGTGGTGGGACAGCCCCCGGCTCGACCGGTTGGAGTGGATGCCGTTGAAGAGCGACGAAACCGGCGTCTACCAGGAGATATACGCCGGTGCCTGGGAGTCCCTCATGAATAAGGCCGGGGACGCGATGCCCCGGGGTCTGCGGCTGCTGGGAGACCGCCTGATCCTTGAAATCCCAAGGATACAGGCCAAGCTCTCGGAACCTCCCCGGACAATCATTCACGGGGATTACCGCCTCGACAACTGCTTTTTCCCTGTGAATGACCTGGCGCGACCGCTGGTGGTTTTCGACTGGGAGTTCTGCGCGCGGCAAGGGGGCCTGCGATGTTGCCGCGTTCATCACTGAGGCATTTCCCCCGCAGCAACGAAGGAAAGAGGAGTTGGGTCTTCTGCGCGCGTACCACTCTGCGCTGGTGAGCAACGGGGTAAGTGGCTACGCGTTCGAAGAGTGCCTGTCCGATTACCGGCTTTCCATGCTGGAAGTCATGGTCTTTTGGATCGTCACGGGAGGCTACTGCGATTTCGATGGTGAGCGGGCCTCGGCGTATTTGAGCAACTCACTGGAGCGCTTCGACGCCGCCGTATCCGATCTCTTCTGCACTGAGCTGCTTTCGGGCTAGTAGTCCGAAAATCGGCTCCGTTCGCTCGTGGTGTATGAGGTAGAACCGAGTGGCTGAAGCACTTGTTGGCCCATAGAACCAGCCATCCGGTAGAACCGAAATGAGAAACTGTGCCAGCACGGATCACGAGGGTCGGGTTGTCCATACACCACAAGCAAACGAAACCGCGTCAATTACTTCTGCCGGTTTACGCAGATTATTCTTGCCGGTTCACCTCCCGTTACTGACTCCGCTGCCCCCAACCGGCTGAGAACAATCACTGTGCCAGACACTTTGTTGTACCGGCGGGGCGGCGGGAGAACCCGCAACCGCATACGGCACTCTGACGCGTGAGAACCCCTGCGCCGTCCGGCTTCGCCGACCACCTGATCCCAGCCTTCTTTGAACGCAGTCGCCGGTAGCGCCTCCACGTCCTCAACCTTCAGCACTCGCCCAGCACTCGCCGCGCCAGCGATTCCGACACTCCCTGACCCTGGGCGGTCTGTGCCAAGGACATACCCGGGTCCTTTCGCATCCGTTGTATGGTGTGCATCCGCGCCCGCGAGATGCTCCAGCACCGCCCCGCCAGCTTGCCCTCCGCCCTGGCCCGCTCCAGCCCCTGCTTCGTCCTCCGGCTGATGTTGACCCGCTCGATGGCCGCCACTCCGGCGGTGACCAGAGCAACCAGCTGCCCGCCTCCGGCAACGCCCTGTGCGTCCACCGGCGTGTCCAGCACCTTCAGATCCACGCCCATAGTGGCCGCCGGTTGATCAGCTCCAGGAGACCCAGCGTGTCGCGTCCCAGCCGGTCCAGCGCGGTCACCACCAGGACGTCTCCGGGCCGGATAACCTCCAGCAGATCATTCAGTCCCGGTCTCTGCATCACGGTCCCCGTGATGATGTCCTGGTGGATATGGGCGGCGTCGACGCCGGTGCCGGTGAGCCGCATCCGCTGATTCTGTAGGGTGTCGGTTCCGTCTTCCCTGCCGCGGGATACCCGGGCGTGACCGTAGACCGCCATAGTCTACCCCCAGAATTGGCGGGGGTGTCGCAAACGGGCGTCTAACGACACCCCCGTCAGGACCTCCTCCCCACCGCCGCCGCAAGGCTGGCTCAGGGGTGTCGTATGATATCAAACGGCGCCGTAATATGAAGCGGGGTCTAACGACACCCCAAGGCCTTTTAATGTGCCCTTCGCCCGCGCCTGCGGGGTCTGCTTTGGGCCGGTTTTAGCCGGGCGCTGAGGTATGATCCATTCCCGCGTGTGCGGGAGGACCCTTGCCGCACAGACCCGCGGCCTCCCTGATGGATGCCCGACGTACTGAAAGGAGCTGGTTGACCTGTGGGGGGCGGGGCAGGCGTCAGAGGCGTCATGGTCAAGTAGCTGGTCTACGCTGCGGTCGATGAGCCTATGCCGGAACTCCCTGCAATGCCGGAATTAGCGCTGGTTGGGGCGGGGCCCCAGGTGCTAAAGTTTCGGTAACATTTCTCAATGAGGCAACAGGCGTGGAAGCGGGTCTCTGTCCCTCGCCATATCTGGACGCTGCATTTGCATGAGCGCCAAAGGTGACCGTCAATTTGGGTAGACCAAAGGGCACTGCGACCAAAGGGCACTGCTCGAAGGGGTGCAGTTTCGGACATAGCCATGCTCAGACTCCTTAGTGTCACCAACTTCGCCACCATAGAACAGCTCGACATTGAGTTGGCGCCCGGCTTCAGTGTGCTGACCGGGGAGACGGGGGCCGGCAAGTCGATCATCGTGGATGCGCTGGGCTTTCTAATTGGGGGACGCGCCGACGTTGGCATGGTACGTTCCGGTGCACGCCAGTCCAGAGTAGAGGGCATCTTCCTGCTTGGCGGCGACATCTCTCAAAAAATCAAGGTTGCTCTGAATGAGTATGAAATTGACGTTGGCGAAGAGGAGATAATTCTCGCTCGGGAGGTCAACCTGGATGGGCGCAACACCTGCCGTGTGAACGGGCGAATCGTACCTCTCAGACTGTTGAGCACACTGGCCCAACACCTGGTGGACATCCATGGCCAGAATCAGCACTTATCCCTTCTCCACGTACGTGAGCACAGGGATATCCTGGACAAGTATGGTGGGTTATGGCAGCTTCGCACCGAGGTGGCAGAATGGGCCCGCCAGCTAACGGAGGTGCGCCAAGAGCTGGACCGGCTGCGGAAGGATGAAGAAGAGGTTGCTCAACGGGTGGATTTTCTGAGGTATCAGGTAGGAGAGATCAGCACAGCAAATCTACGCCCAACTGAATATGATGACCTGACCCTGGAGAGGGACCGGGTCGCCAACGCAGAACGAATTATCACACTGTCCGACCACGCCTACAGAGCGTTATACGATAGCTTCGACCGGCGCGAATCGGTCATGGACCTTATCGGGCAGGTGTCCAAGGACCTTTCCCAGTTGGAGCAATTGGACCCCTCATTGAGACAGAACCTTGAGTCGGTGGACGCCTTGATGCACCAGGTGGACGAGTTGGCGCGTGCACTCCGAAGCTATCGTGACGGCATCGAATACAGCCCGGACCGTCTTCATGAGCTTGAGGAGCGTTTGGACTTGATCAACCGTCTCAAAAGGAAGTACGGCAGCACCATCGGAGAAATCCTGGCCTTCGGCGAGAGGGCCTCGCAGGAGCTGGAAAAGCTATATCACAGGGAAGAGCGTGTGGAGGGATTGAAGGCCCGAGAGATGGACCTTCGAAGGCAGGTCGGCAGGCTTGCGGGTCAGCTCTCCGAAGCCCGGCAACACGCAGCCAGGGGCCTGGCTGATGCGATACAGGAAGAGGCCGCCGGGCTGGCTTTCGGGCATGCCCAAGTGCTTGTGGATATCCGTCAATCAGACTCTGAAGACGGTGTGCCGGTTGGGACCGCGGATGGGGTCCCGTACGCAACACCTTCTTCAGGCGGGGAGTCTATCAGGCACCTCGCGTTCAACGGGACCGGTATAGACTCCGTGGAATTCTTGATCTCACTGAACCCGGGCGAACCACCACGGCCCCTGGCCAGGATCGCCTCGGGGGGAGAAGCCTCCAGGCTGATGCTCGCCATAAAGACCATCCTATCCACGGCTGACCAGATCCCAATACTCGTGTTCGACGAGGTCGATTCGGGTATAGGTGGTCGAGTCGGGAGTGTCTTGGGTCAGAAACTATGGGGTCTGTCCAAGAGCCACCTGGTGCTATGCGTAACTCACCTCCCGCAAATAGCGTGCTACGCAGACCACCACGCTAAGGTTACGAAACTTGCCTCGCATGATAGGACCGTGACATCGGTGGAGATTCTGGACGGCGAGGCCAGGGTGACGGAACTCAGTCAGATGCTGGGCTCCGATAGCGGCGCAACCCGCACCAACGCCTTGGAGATGCTACGCCAGGCCAAGAGCTGGAAGGAGAGCAAAAGAGTGCACCCCCTGATCAACGACAATCAGATCTGGCGGCCTGTTGCCCCGGAGCCGCCGGATTATTAGTATTCAAACGACGGTTCAAGAAGGGACGTTCTGGGCGTACGAAGGGGGTTCGACGCTTAGCATGGGATCGTATGGCCCGATCGTTTGCGCCTTTGGGCATCCTCCAGCCACAGCTACTCAACGAACGGGCGCGCCCGCTCCCTCGAGAGGTGTCGCACCGGGTGCCGTATCGTCAGGCCGGGACCGCCACCTCAAACCAGTCGTTGAAGTGCTAGCTGACGTGGGCCGCGGTCGTGTCCCGTGCCTGCTCCGCCTCGCTCTCCGGTGCTGGGTTGTCAGGCGGTTCCGCCGGTCCCATGTGGAGCTCGACGGCCCGTTGCGAGGCGGCGCGGTAGATGTCCTGCATTGCCGGGACGAATTCCAGGTTGCCCTGCCAGAGTGGGAACCGGCCCAGATGCTGGGGCAGGGCGGCAGCCAGGTCGGGTATGACGGCCGGACCCGCATGGTCCTTTTCCCGCAGCGCCGTCAGCGGGTTGGTCCAGAACTCGCCGGGTTCCGGCGGCAGTGGCTCGGCGGGCAGTGTGGGTCCCTCCAGGGTCTGAGCGGAGCGGCGGAACTCCGGGCCCAACAGGTCCTCCCGGTCCATGCCCCGCATCCGGAAGATCAGGAAGGGGTCCCGGTCGAACTCCTCGCCCAGCAGCAGGTAGACGGCGGCGACGTGCTTGCATGGATTGGACCAGCCGGGACACGAGCAGTCAGTCTCCAGGTTGTCCTCCCGGTCGGGGAACATGGACAGGCCGACGGCCCGGAAGCACTCCTCGATGTTGTCCGGCATGCGGCCCGACAGCAGGCTGGCGGCGATGATGGGTTGTTTCGCCATGGCCGCCTGGAGGCGTTCCCAGTCCAGCGGGCTGATGGTCCGGACCTCGATGCTCACGTTGTAGGGACGCTTGCGGGAGCCCTGCACCTTGGCCGTGACGCCGCCGGGCTGGACGTCGATGGACATGACCTGTCCCCGGCGGGCGTAGGAGCGGCCCCGGTCGAGGCGACTTCCGATCCAGAATTCCTCCAGGGTCTGGAGCCACCGCTTGGCCCACCAGCTGGAGCCGAAGGCGCCGCGCTTCGACCCGGCCCGGATGCCGCCTCTGACTTCGATTGGCTTGGTGTACACGTAGTCGTTGTAACTCATCGTCGCTCCTGCGTCGGGGTGGAGCTTGGGCTATCTTTCATGAGTCCGCCTGGTCAGTCCACCGGGTTCGCGTAGAGGCCCAGCACGTCCCGGAGTTCGGCGTTGGACAGTTCTGTGAGCCACCGCTCCGGGGTGGTTCCCACCACCTGGTCGGCGGTCTCCTGCTTGATTTCGATCATGAGGTCGATGCGGTCCTCCAGCGTGCCGGCGCAGATCAGCTTGTGGACGTGGACGTCCTTGGTCTGCCCGATGCGGAAGGCCCGGTCGGTGGCCTGGTTCTCCACGGCCGGGTTCCACCACCGGTCGTAGTGGATCACGTGGTTGGCCCGGGGCAGGTTGAGGCCGGAGCCCCCGGCCTTGAGGGACAGGACGAAGACCTGCGGGCCGTCGGGGTCGTCCTGGAAGCGCTGCACCATCAGGTCCCGCTGTTTCCGGGTGACGCCGCCGTGGAGGAATGGGGTTTCGAGGCCGTAGGTCTCCTGCACGTGCTGTTGCAGGATGGCTCCCATTTCGGCGAACTGGCTGAACAGCAGCACCCGGTCGCCGCCGGGAAGTACCTCGTCGAGGATTTCCTGCAGGCGGGTCAACTTCCCGGAGCGGCCGGTGACCGCGGAGTTGTCGCCCAGCAGCTGGCGGGGGTGGTTGCAGGCCTGCTTGAGCTTGGTCAGGGTGTCCAGGATCGACCCCCGGCGTTTCATGCCCTCGGCGGACTCCAGCCGGGGCTCCGCCTCGCGCAGCACGGCTTGGTAGAGCGTTGCCTGCTCTCTGGTGAGGCTGCAGTACTGCTTGGTCTCATTCTTGTCGGGCAGGTCGTCGATGATGGACCGGTCGGTCTTGAGGCGGCGCAGTATGAAGGGCCCGGTGGCCTTCTGCAGGCGGGCCGCCGCCGCTCCGTCCCGGTTGGTCTGGATGGGCTGGAAGTAGTTGCGCTTGAACTCGGCCTGGGATCCCAGGAGGCCTGGGTTCAGGAACTGCATGATGGACCAGAGGTCGCCGACGTGGTTCTCCACCGGTGTGCCAGTGAGGGCGATCCGGTAGTCGGCCTGGAGCCCCTGGGCGGTCCGGGCCTGCTGGGACCCCGGGTTCTTGATGTTCTGGGCCTCATCCAGGATCACCGCCCGCCAGGGTACGGAGCCGAGCAGGTCCCGGTCCCGGTGCATGGTGCCGTAGCTGGTGACGACCAGATGGTGACTGCCCGCCTGGCTACGGAAGGCAGCTCCGCCCTGGCAGTTCGAGCCGTGGTGCAGCAGCACGGGCAGGTCCGGCGTGAACCTGGCCGCCTCCCGCTGCCAGTTGTTGATCACGGATGTCGGGCAGACGAGCAGGTTGGGCCGGTCGTTGCCCTGCTGGCGGTCCTGCTGCAGGGCGGCCAGGGTCTGGACGGTCTTCCCCAGGCCCATGTCGTCGGCCAGGCACGCTCCCAGCCCCCAGTCCCTGAGGAAAGCCAGCCACGAGTAGCCCATCTGCTGGTAGGGCCGGAGCTGGCCGACGAAGTCCTCGGGGGCGTCCATCTGCTCAATCTGGCCCTTCTGCTGCAGGCGCTCCAGGAGATCACGGAGCCAGTCGCCGGCCGCCAGCGAGACGTTGTCGTCCTGGGCGCGCTGGTCGGCGCCCAGCCCGATCTGCACGACTTCCCGCAGGCTGACCTGCTCCCGGTTGCGCCAGAAATCGGCTGCCGCCCGGATGTCATCGGCGTTGATCTCCACCCACTGGCCCCGGAACCGCACCAACGGCACCTTCAGCTCGGCCAGTTCTTCCAGTTCCTGCGCCGATATGGGTTCGTCGCCCAAGGCCATCTCGACGTCGAGATCGATCAGGGAGGTCATGGTCATGCCGGAACCGCCCTGCATGGCCGGGGTCTTGGCCCTGGCCCGGATGCTGGGCCTGGTCCTGGCGCCCTGCCGGGTTCACCAAGCGGGCAGCAGCACGCCGAACCCGGCCTGTTGCAGCGCGGCGGCCTGGTTTTCCAGGAACCCGTAGGCTTCCTCGGTGTTCAGTCGGTATCCGGCGGGTTGCCTGCGCTTCAGGCTATCGGTGATGGGTGGGCATACCGAGCCGGCCTGGGCCAGGGAACTCAACAGGAACTCGGCGGGGTTGAAGTCCGGGTGCGCTCCATTGACCTGATTCTTCCACACGGCCTCGGCGGGGAGCAGGAGGCTCTGGTCGTCGTGGGGCTGGAGCAGGTAGCGCAGGCACCAATCATCCTGCAGGATGGCCGGCGCCTCGTCGCCCGGGCCGGGTTCGGGCGGCTCCTCCAGCCTGAGGCAGAGACGGTATGGAGAGTTGGCCGCGATGGCCAGGGGCCTTTGCCATTCGGCGACCTGGCGGCGGAACTGCTGGAGCTGTGCCGGGTTGCTCCGGACCTCCGGGTTGGGATGGTTCAAGGCGGACAGCCAAGCGTCGTGGGCGGAGTCGAACTCTGGTTGCGCCGGGTTTTCGGTATCCGTGCCGGCGCGCACCAGGTGGTCGACCTGGGTTGTTATGAACTCCCGGAGGACGGCTTGGGCTGGGGTGGATGGCGGTTCGGTGGCCCCGGTGCCGGTGAGCGCCCTTGCTGATGCCGGCATCAGTCCGGCCAGCTCGGCCAGCCGGTGCGCGTCCTCGCCAGTGAACACCGGAATCCATGCCGCAACGGTCTGGGCGCCACGTTCGGACAGGCTGGGCAGGAATTGTTGCCGGACCGTCAGGGAGACCGCCAGCTGCAGGGCGTGGGTCCAGTAGGCCAGGTCGGTTCCGATGGCGACGCCGGGTTTCACGACCTGTCGCCGGTGCCACGTCTGCAGCAGCTGGACGGCTTGCTCCGGCCTCAGCCGGAGAGTTGTCACGGTCCATGGCCTGATGCGCGGCTTGGCTCGCGACCTGGGCATGGGGCCGGCCATGGGGCTGGAAGGCACGGGAGCGTCGCCCCGGCTGGGCAGCCAGGCGATTGCGCTGGCGAAGCTGTTGTCGACCGTTTCGAGGCCGATCGCTTCGGCTATGACCTGGGCATGGGCGCAGTAGGGGTGCTTTCCATCCGTCTGCTGGTCGGGCGGTCCCGGGCGTGGCTCCGAGTCCTCGGCCCAGAGGACGAGGTTTCCCTTTGCTTGGGCGGCGTGCAGGATGAGCATGGCGTTGTCCGATGCTGTGTGGGCGTGAGTGTGGACGATGAGGCGCGGGTTTGGCAAGGGCTGGCTGGACTGGGCACGTTGCAAGCGGAACAGGTGGAGGGCTCGACAGGTTTCCGGTTCGGGGCAGCTGGGAGGTTCCGGGCATCAGGTTTGCCCGCCGGTCTGCGGTGCGCCGGGGCCATTGGGAGCCGTTCGTGCCTAAATTGTCGAGGCTTCCCCTGCCGCCGGTGTACAGGGCGGCGACGATGGTGTCGCCCGCCGGATACTGGTCTTCAGCTACTGCCTGCCGGGGCGCTGCAGGGAGCGGCCGCTCCCTGCCTGGACTTTACGCATTTCAAGCGGCATAAGAGAGGGAATCTGCAAGCGGATGGTATAGAGCGACCGGGAGTTCCTGAATATCTGTGTCAGCTGCAGACAGTGAAAAACTTTCCGGCGCCAACCACAGGTGGCGCCGCGCCAGAGCGATGGCATCCATTGCTATTTCTAGTTTCTGCGTAAAGTCCAGCCTGCGTTCTGGTAGATGAGATCATCCCGGACGCCGTAGCCTGTCAGGGTGTTGATCTGGGTCTCCAAGTGCCTGTCGTCGCGGCCTGCCTCGCTGGCCCATGCGTGGACGTAGGTTACGGGGATCAGAGGCTCAACCTCGCAAAAGGCCCATTATGGAAGCTCAGAAGGGATTGAGTCCTCATTCTTTCTCTCCCAGTGGCGGGTCAACCACCCATTCCTTACAGAGGCCCTCCAAGTCGACCTCGACCTCGATGCCAACGCCTATAATGATATACTCTGCCATTGAACGATCACCCCCCGGCAGCCGGTCGAGAATACCTGCGAGGTCGTCGACGCCTACCGGATGCTGGACCGTCCCCTTGATGTCGTAGCCCTCGTTTCCGATGTACTGGCAGATCTCCGAGACCTCATAATACCTGGTTCCATCGCGGGGTTCTGGAATCACAACAGCTCCAGAACTGCATCCGGCTGTCATACCCACCACACCGATGAACAACGCCAAGACAATAAGTCTTCTGAACGATGAGCAGAACCTCGTCATGTCTGTCCTCGCTGAGAATCATAAACTGCTCATATTGAACCCCATTTCTCCACACGCCTTAATCGCCTTCCAGACGTTCCGGAAGTCCCTGCTCAACAATGTGGACGTGCGCCGGAAGCGTTTGCCCACTCTCCTGCAAGGCCTCTTCGAGCAGCGAACGATCACGCACGTAGATCTCGGCTCGATTCTCGAATACGTTGATGCCGGATGCCGCTTGAAAACCAAGTCCTCTGACTATCGAGCCAGCTTCTCGCTGGGCTCGTTTCAATTCCTGAAGGGTCGCATCGACGGTTCTGACTTCGATAATGTCCACCAATGGCCCGTCCTGGACATACTTGGCGATTGTCTCCTCGCCGTTCTTGGTGAACGCTGCCACGACGCGGTATTCCGGTTCGTGCTGAATCCAGAAACCTCCGAGGGTGTTGGCCTCGTTGGATTCGAGAGTTGCCCCCAACCTCCCGATTGGGTCTTGCAGCGTCAGCCGCCTGATTGCCTCCGACAATTCAACGCCTTGATCTGCGGCGTACATCTGGGCATCTCGCGCCAGAGCCGGCGAAACACCTTCCGGTATTTCCTCTGGGGTGAGTGTGTTAATCGGGGTTGGCCGAGGTCGGTCAGAGGTGCTGCCTGCTTCTCCTTCATCTGTCGTGCCTTCGACCTCTCTTTGGCCGGACACCTCCAGATTCGTCGGCGTCGGACGGACGCTATTCCTCGGAGCGGTTGTCGGGGTACGAAGCCCTGGGTGCATCCGGCTCGCCGTTGGTTCCGGCGTGGGGGTGGGCGTCGCCGTTGGTACAGACGTATATGTGGGATAAAGAGTATATGTCGGGGCCGGAGTATACGTGGGCAGTGGTTCAGGCGTCGCTGAGCTGCAGGCCAGGACGATGAGTGAGAGGACGCCCATCACGCCCAACGTGGCCCAGGTTGCGTAACTCATACTGCTCGTCACCTCCACCGGTAGCAGGACCGCGGTGCAACCTGATGCAGCGGCCAGTCCCTCGCGCAACAGCTTCTCATTTTAGGGCGATCCGGCATACCTGCCCAACAAACGGGCGTTTTTGTGCAGGGCCCAAAAGTCCGGCCGGCCAGCTTTGCAAAGCCGCTCAAAAACCCGTCTCAACAATACTCTGTGCTCAAAAAGGACGTCGAGGGTTTATAGAGAGGCTTGAACGCAGGTCTCCCTAACCCTGCACCCACCTCGGCTTCTCCGCATGGGCATCGTGCCCCTGTCCGCCACCGGGGCGGATCTGCTGTTCGAGGTTTTCAGACAGCATTACGAGCGGGGCTCCATCCTGGTCTCTACCAACCTGCCTTTCGACGAGTGGACCGAGGTCTTCGGTGCGGGAATTCCCCGCCCCATTTTTAAAGATCTCCTGCGCTCGGACCAAGAGCAAATGCCAGATGGAACTCAAGTAATCAGCACATCAGTTCGCACTATAGTAAAATAGAGGAAGCCCATACAAGGGAGTCCTCCAATGCGACGCTACTTGGCTTTCGACCTCGAAACCGCTAACCCCTTTCCTGAGAACCGCGACTGGCGCTCCGCCCGGCCCATGGGCATAGCCTGTGCGGCCGCCTGCGGCCAGGACGCCCCAGCACCCCGCGCTTGGTGGCATCGCTCACAATCAGGGGCTATCGAATCTCAACTCACCCGTCCGCAAGCCCAGGCCTTGGTCAGTCAGCTCATGATCCTCACCGACCCGGAACAGGCCTCGGCCCCGTTCACTCTGCTCACATGGAACGGCCTGGGCTTCGACTTCGATATCCTCGCCGAGGAATCGGGCATGCTCGATGAATGCCGACAGCTGGCCTTGGGGCACGTTGACATGATGTTCCACGTCTACGCTCATCTGGGGTACCCGCTGGGTCTGAGCAAAGCCGCAAAGGGCATGGGTAACCCCGGAAAACCCGAGGGC
Organism: Dehalococcoidia bacterium; assembly: GCA_965197575.1. Classification (GTDB taxonomy): domain Bacteria; phylum Chloroflexota; class Dehalococcoidia; order Lucifugimonadales; family UBA3495; genus VXOI01. Next base: position 384,360 of record OZ240214.1, on the reverse strand, counting down.
ATGGACGGCGAAACAGCTAACCGCATGTGGCAGACAGGTGAACGCGAGCCAGTCATTTCGTACTGTGCGCAAGACGTCCGGGCCACCCTGGCCCTGGCCCTCGAATGCGAAGAACAACGTCATCTCCAATGGACCAGCAACCGAGGGAATAGCATGTGCTTCGACCTGCCCAACGGATGGCTCACTGTTAGGGAAGCATTGGGAATCCCTGAACCTGACAGATCCTGGATGACCGATCCCATACCAAGGGAGAATTTCACCGGATGGCTCGGTTTCTAGCTTACCTCAGCAGCCAAGGGCAATGGAAACCAGACTGGCGGCCAGCAAAGACGACAAGTTCTCCGTAATCGATGGGATGATCAGCAGGCCCCGCTTCCAGCATGAACCCGCAGGAGGAACAGAGAGTGATGGAAACATTGACCCTTACACTGCACAAGACCAAGGACACGAAGAACAAGGTGGTGTACGGCACCAAGGACGGCAGCGTCATCCAGAGCGTCTACATCGACAAGGACGCCCTAGGCGACGTCCCCCCAGCTGCGATCCAGGTAGTGTTGACCCCACAGTGAACCAAGAACGAAAGACCGCCGCCAACGACCGCAGGGGGCAGTGCTACATTGATTCCCCTATATATTGAGAAGTCGAGAATGTCCCCTAGGATTTCAATCTTCCGCAGGATCTCGGCGGTAAGGCCTTCGGCGATGATAGCCTTAACATTCTTGGCTGTCCTGTTCGCCTTGGCGGCCTGTGGCGCAGAGCCGACTGACGCGCCAGAGGTGAATACTCCAGTTTCCACAGCAACCGTCGACACATCTCCGACGGAACCCCTGCCCCTCACTGAGACGGCGCTGCCACCGCCCACTGTGACGCCGCCCCCTACGGCCACGCCGGTAGCAGCAACCATCGTCCCGACCTCCACTCCCGCCTCGGCAATCGACTCCACCGCGACGCCTGCGCCCGCCTCTACGTGCAGTAGGCCGAACTTTCGAGTTCACGTTCCCGTTGCCGGGACCGAGCAATGCGGGCGGCCGCCCTCCCACCAGGACGAAACCGGCAGGAAAGCCGCCACGGAAAAGCTCCACCAGTACACCTCCACGAAAGGCGAACCCGAAGGCCCAACAGACGAAGCCCCACCCTGAACCGGCCACGACCGAAGTGGAAGCCAAGCTACGAGAGCCGTTCGAGCACGACCGGAAGGGGAACACTTCCCCGGAACGCAGGGAGCAGCACCGCCTCCAAGAGTAGGAACGACGGCGGAAGGCGAAAGAATAGGGACTCTGTGTGGTCTGCCGCAATAGACATCGTGTTGGAGACCACGGACCGCCTCTTCATCGGAGAGGCCAAGCTGGAAAGCGCCTTGGGGTCGGACAGCGACCATGTCCTGGTTCACCAGATGATCCGCCAGTACGTCATGGCCCAGATACTCCTCGACGTGCTGGTCAACCGGGCAGTCTACGACTCCCGGAAGGTCGTGCCGTTCGTAGTCGTGGAGGACGCGGACTACACCAGGAGAACAAGCCAGATCAGGTTCATGGTCGACCAGAAGTGGCTCAGGCCAGAAAACGTCCTGTCCTGGCACGACGTCGCGGGACTAACCCCGTGAAAGGCAAGACCATCACGCGCCGGAATTACGGCGAACCAGCTATACCCGGCCAGACCCGCTGCCCCAAGTACGCCGGGGCCCACCGGCAGTCCCGCAGGCGCAGCTATGCCGAGCGGAGACGCACGGGGGAACAGACGCGAATACCGACGTAACGATATAAGGGCAGATGATGTCCCCTGAAGGCTCCCGACTAACACGGTTTTTCAGGCGACGGCCGCTGGTGGGTTGAGGGGCACCAGCTGGTAGCCCAATTGGGCGGCTCGACGCTGGGCGGTGCGCAATGCCCGCTGCTGATACTGACGTTCGTAGTATTCGGCGCCAGCGTCCACGTACTGTTGGCCGTGTCGGAGCATGGCGTAGATGATGCAGGCCAGCTTGTGCGCTGTCGCCGTGATGGCCTTGGGCGCTCCCAGGTGGGCTTTCTTTCGGCGCAGGAAGGCGCCCAGGGCGCTGCCGGAGCGGTGCAGCGCGTTGGCCGCCAGACGCAATGCCGCCGCGGCCCGGTTGGCGCTGGGCTTGGTCTTTGAGCTGATGACCCTGCCGCCGGTGATGCGGTTGTTGGGGCTCAGCCCCAGCCAGGATGCGAAGTGCTTGGCGCTGGGCCATTTCGTCATGTCGGCGCCGACTTCGCTGATCACCTTCAGGGCCGTGAAACCGTCCACCCCGTCGATGCGGGTAAGATCCACTCCCGTCATCCGGTACAGGTGGCTCCGAAGGTCGAAGCGGGGCGCGTTCCCCTGGCCGCGCTTGCTGCCATCCCCGGCGGGAGGGGCGCCATCACTGTGATCCTCAAACCGCTCCAACTGCCTTTCAATCTCGCGGTCGCACTCGGCAATCTTATCCTGATAGAACCGGTACAGTTCCAGGGCCTGGGTCAGTTCGAAGATGTGTTCCTCCCGCAAGTGCCCCTGTAGCGACCTGGCGATGGTCGCCTCGTCCGCCTTGGTCCTGGGATCGCGCAGCCGGGCCAGCCTGCGGGGATTCCTCTCGCCCCTGACGATGGCCTCGACGATGGTCATCCCGGTCTTGCCGGTGAGGTCTCTGATGACGTGCTGCAGCTTCACGTTCATCTGGGTCAGCGCCTTCTGCAGGTGCTGGATATGATGGGAGGCGTACTCCACCAGCATGGCCCGCTGCCGCAGGTAACTGCGCAGGCGGCGTATCTCACCCTCTGGCCGAAAGGATCCCGACAGTAGCCCGTAGGTGTGCAACCGCTGGAGCCACTGGCAGTCCAGCACGTCCGTCTTGCGGCCGGGCACGTTCTTGATGCGGCTCGGGTCCACAAGCAACACCTCAAACCCCCGCTCCTCAAGGACCCCGAACAGGGGTATCCAGTACACCCCGGTGGACTCCATGGCCACGGTCTCCACCCCGCACTCCGCCAGCCAGTCGGCCAGGCGGTGAAGATCAGCCGTGAAGGCTTCAAACTCGCGCACCGGTTGTTCCCAGCGGTCTTGGGGCACCGCGGCGAAGTGGCTGCTGGCGCCCACGTCGATGCCAGCGGCGTTCAGGTTTACCCGGGACAACTCCGCCGGCAGGCGCTGAGCAGCTCCCCCGCCTTTCTTCGCCTCCGGCTTTTCACTCCCCCTGCTCGCGTTCATTATCCCGCCCCTCATTGCTGCGTAGGCGCGCCGCCGGAAGGGGTCACTGAAAGCGCACAATCTATCGAACGGGAACGTCCTGGTCAAGGCGTCACCAATGATGCAGTCGTAAGGCTCCCGGACCATGCTTTGCACCGGGCGTCATGCACCAATGCCGAGTCGGTCTTGGTCCGGCGACACGCCACTCCCAATCTTACACCTACCCATGGCCACGCCTGTTAGTCGCTGTTGCACGGCCCGAAGGCGGGCGTAGGGATGCTTTGAACCAAGATAGGCCTTAGTTTGACAGGCCATGGAAGGCACCCTATTCTTGCCCGAGGAACAGCGGAACATATGTACCTGCCAGCAACAGATAGTGAGGAAAACCAGGGATGCAGGACACCCAGCTAAGCCAGATTTCCAACTTCATCTGGGGCGTCGCCGACGACCTGCTCCGCGACCTCTACGTCCGGGGCAAGTACCGGGACGTGATACTCCCCATGACCGTCCTCAGGCGCCTAGACGCCGTGCTGGAGCCCACCAAGCAGAAGGTGCTGGACGAGAAGAAATGGGCCGACGACGCAGGCATAGATGACCAGGCCCCGATCCTCGAGGACGCGGCTGGCCAGTCCTTCTACAACACTTCCCAATTCGGACTCAAAGACCTGACCTCCCACGCATCTCAGCAGCAGCTGCGCGACGACTTCAACACCTACCTGGACGGGTTCTCCCACAACGTTCAAGACATCCTGGACGAGTTCGAGTTCCGCAACCAGTTGGGCCGCCTCTCCACCGGAGACGTGCTGGGTGACGTCGTGTCCAGGTTCCGCTCCCCGCAGATCAACCTCAGCCCGGAACCGGTCCTCAACCCGGACGGCTCAGTCCGGCTCCCCGGACTGGACAACCACGCCATGGGCACGATCTTCGAGGACCTGGTGCGCCGCTTCAACGAGGAGGCCGGTGAGCACTGGACCCCCAGAGACGCCGTGGAGCTCATGGCCCAGCTGGTATTCCAGCCCATCCGGGACCGGATCGAGTCCGGCACGTACCTGCTCTACGACGGCGCCATCGGCACGGGCGGGATGCTCACCATCGCGGAGCAGACTCTCCAGGGAGTAGCAGAGGAAAACGGCAAGCGGGTCTCCACCCACCTGTACGGGCAGGAAGTGAACAACGAGACCTACGCCATCTGCAAGGCCGACATGCGTCTCAAGGGGGAGCAGAACATCGACAAGAACATCATCGGCGGTCCCCAGCACTCCACCCTCTCCAACGACAGCTTCAAGTCACGGACCTTCGACTTCATGCTGAGCAACCCGCCCTACGGGAAGAGTTGGAGCAGCGACCTGGACAAAATGGGAGGGAAGAAGGGCTTCAAAGACCCGCGCTTTCTGATCAGCCACGGCGGCAACGCTGAGTACTCGCTGGTGACCTGGACCAGCGACGGCCAGATGCTCTTCCTGGCCAACATGGCCAGCAAGATGAAGCACGATTCACCCCAGGGAAGCAGTATAGCCGAGGTCCACAACGGGAGTTCCCTCTTCACCGGCGATGCCGGCCAGGGCGAGAGCAACATCCGGCGCTGGATCATCTAGAACGACTGGCTGGAGGCCATCGTGGCTCTCCCGCTCAAGCGGGATATTTCAAAGAGCGCACTTTCGAGCCTTCTTTCGTCATCAAGCGGAGAAGAAATCGACCCGGCCCAAAACCCGGTAAACCCAAGACCAACTCGAAGAAGCAAAAAGATGGAAAGCACAATAGCCGGACCAACGGAGCACCCCGGAAAGCCGCCCAACCGCGACCAAATGAACCGAAAGGTAGCAGCAGGGCGACCACGCTGACCCCGGAGGAGAGGGAACAAACACGCAGAGCGTACGACAAGACGAGATCCCAACGACCAGAACGGAAGGAATACAACCGCCGCTTCAAACGGAACCGGACCCAGAGACACTTGGAACAGGGACTGTGCAGGTCATGCTCCAACGCTCCCATCCCCGGACAGACTCGCTGCGAGAGATGCGCGGAGAGCCACAGGAAGCCGAACAGGAAAAACCCCCAACAGTAGAACAGTGATGCCCTGAAGCTGGCAAAGCCAGTTCGGGACGACAAGGAAGCCCCCGGCTCGGAAGGTCCGGGGGGTTTTGCTTGGCCCGCAGTCACAACCGGGAACAGGACTCCTTCACAGAAAGGATTAGCTGAGGTGGACCCCATCAGTTGGACAGGATTAGGGCTGAGTTAAGTGAGAATCCCGGCTCTCCTGCCAGTGATTCGATCCCCTGTCCCGGTGAACCCCTCCTTTCATTAGAGTCCCCTTCTACAACAAAACCCTGGGCCCCGTGGAACACCTCGGCTGGGGTCCGGTAGTCCAGGGCCTGGTGGGGCCTGAGTCCGTTGTAGAACCGGAAGTAGTCTTGCAGCCCCCTCTGGGCGTCCAGGACGTTGGCGTAGGCTTTCAGGTACACCTCCTCGTACTTCACCGTCCGCCACAGCCGCTCCACGAAGATGTTGTCCTGGTACCGGCCCTTCCCGTCCATGCTGATCTTCACCCCTTGCTCCTGGAGGATCTGGGTGAACTCCCAACTGGTGAACTGGCTTCCCTGGTCAGTGTTGAACACCTCCGGCCGGCCGTTTCCCAGGGCCTCCTCCAGCGCCTCGGCGCAGAACCCGGCCTCCAGGGTGTTGGACAACCGCCAGGCCAGCACGTACCGGCTGTGCCAATCCATCACTGCCACCAGGTAGAGGAAGCCCCGGGCCATGGGCAGGTAGGTGATGTCCGCCGCCCACACCTGGTTGGGCCGGGTGATTCTCACATTCCTCAGCAGGTAGGGATAGACCGGGTTCTCCGGCGACCGGCGGCTGGTGCTGGGACGCCGGTAGATGGCCCGCAACCCCATGGCGCGCATCAGCCGTTGCACCCGCTTCCGGCTCACCCGTACCCCACTCCGCTCCAGCCAGGCCTTCATCCGCCTGGACCCGTAGAAGGGCGTCTCCAGGTACTGCCGGTCGATCTCGCCCATCAGGTACAGGTCCTCTGCCGAGGGAGCCCGGGGCCGGTAGTAGATGCTGGAACGGCTCACCCCCAGCAGCGCGCGCTGCCGTACCAGGGACAGGGACGGGTGCTCCCGGTCCACCATCTGCCGCCGCCTGGCCGGACTCATGGACCGGACCTCTCCGCCAAGAAATCCCGCTCCACCTTCAGCTGGCCGATCTCCTGGTACAGGCGGGCGATCAGGGCGGAGTCGTTCCTGGATTTCTGCTCCTTGCCGTTGCCGAAGACGCCGGAGGCGCCCTCGGTGAGTGCTTTCTTCCAGGCCTGAATCTGGCCCAGATGGACTTCATGCCTGGCGGCCAGCTGGGCCACCGTCCCTGGCCCTTCAGCACCTCCAACGCCACCTTGGCCTTGAAAGCCGGGCTATGCTTCCTGCGTCCTTGCGACATTTCCTGCTCCTTCCCGACAGCAGCCGCTGCCCTCAGTTTAGGAGCGGAACTCTCACTTAGCCACCTGTCCGAAATTCCGGGTCCACCTCAACTCCCTGGCCATTCGCCCACTCGATTCAACCTCCCGCCATCAGTCCCTCAAGACAACGACCCTGCGGGTTAGGTGGTATAGTTGTAAAAGAAACCACGTCGCTGCGGGTGAGATTCATGGTGACAGAGCCGGAACCTCGACCATCGATTGTTAAGGTTTGGGCCAAGAACTTCCGGAGCATCGAGAACGCAGAGCTAGAGTTAGAACCCCTCACTGTTCTCGTGGGGCCAAACGCCTCAGGCAAGAGCACCTTGCTTGATTTAGTGGGGTTCCTAGGTGACACGGCACGCGACGGTTTGGAAGCAGCCATCAAGGCACGCGGTGGAATAAACTCCATCATACGTCGGGATCCAAACAAAGCGGTGTCCGGTCTGGAAGTTGGCCTGCGGCTTGAAGTTCCCCTTCCATCCCCTCCAAGGGCCGTCGAATATAGCTTCACACTAGCAAGTCAATCGGACGGTGGTTACCGAGTAGAACGGGAGTTTGCCCAGATAGTATCCCTGGATACACATCTACAACTTGCTGAAGTCGAGATTTCCAATGGCCGTTTGACCCGCCCAGACCTCGATCACCTTGATCCTCAACAAACAAGCGAGGATGGCGGTTTGTCACAAACTAGGAGTCGAGCCGCCCGCGATCTGCTCAGGGAAGGCTTTGGCAACCTAGACCTCCATTTGATTTCAGAGATGGCTTTGCGCTTGAATCTTCTTTTGATCATGTCGAGGGGCGGTGAAGGTAGAATGGATGGAGCCCCGAATATCCCTTTGAATCCCGAACTGAGACTACTAAGGACAGAGTTATCCGAAATTCATCTATATCATGTCCTTGCCGACTCTTTACGCAAGCCTCAGAAAACGGCACACAGCCACCCCTTAGACGCGACCGGAGAAAATTTAGCGTCTACGATAAGCGACATGCTGCAGAAGAACCATCGCTTTCTCTCGGATTTGAAGAACTCCCTGAACTACGCAGTTCCCAGCGTTTGCGACATCCGCGTCAGCACCGCTGGGAGCTTCAATGTTATAGAGCTTAAGCACACCGGAGATAGTCCGAATCAGGAAGACGTATGGTTTGACTTGTCCTATGAATCCGACGGTACAGTCCGCCTACTCGCCATCCTCACCGCTCTATTTCAGGAACCTGCCCTTTCCTTGGTTGGTCTCGAGGAGCCTGAGTTGGCCATTCATCCGGGTGCCATGGCGGTGCTCATAGACACTATGCAAGAAGCTGCATCGAGGGGGCAGATCTTGGTCACTACCCACAGCCCTGACCTGATCGACAGGATACCCCCAGAGAGCATCCGGGCTGTCAATGCTGAAGGTGGATCCACCAAGGTGGGCAAGGTGGCAGACCACCAACTGAAGTCGGTCAGAGATGGCTTGTTCCTTCCGGGGGAATTGCATCGGATGGAAGGTCTCCAGCCGGTCGGCGACGTAGAGTAGCTAGCGTGCCGACAATTGTCCCAGTGGTTGAGGGCTCCGGAGAAGTTAGTGCTCTACCCCAATTGTTGCGCCAGATTCTCCTAAAACGGCAATGCCGCCCCGATGTTATAGTTGCCCAAGGGAAGGGCCAAGTCGTGAATGCCAATGGTAGGTCAAAGTTGGAGAGAGACCTGGAGAAATTCCTGCGGCACGCACAAAATAAACCGGACTGCGGCGCAATTTTGGTATTAGTGGACGCTGACAACGACTGCCCTGTAATCCAATTCCAGGAGATATCCCAACGGTGTGAGTGCAGCGGCATAACCGTACCGGTACAGGTAGTGTGTGCCCACCGGGAGTATGAGTCTTGGTTTCTGGCCAGTCTTGACACGATCAAGGGTAAGCACAATATCCCTGAGACAGCCGGTTTGACCGCGAGCGTTGAGGACATCGCGAACCCCAAGAAGTGGCTGTCCGATCAGATGCCCAGCGGCATGGCCTACAAGGAAACCACCCACCAGGCTTCTTTCACTAGTTCGGTCGATTTGGATATGGCTTACCAGAACTCACGTTCCTTTCGTCGGCTGTGCCACGCACTAGAACAACTGGTGCATGCCATGGACCGAGGTGTTCCTGCCAACTCTCATTGGGGCTCACACTCCTGACGCACGACCTTCACCCATATCTGCGACTGTCGGCTGGTAGGCGTAGACCCTCATCGAAGGACAGGAATCATGAAGGCGATAGCACAATTGGGGACTCCACTAGCGAGCTATGAGGGGACTGCCAAGGTCACAGGTCCGGAACCAATGAAGATAGTAGAGGTCAATGGGTACTTTGAACTCTCGCACCTTTCCTCGGGTAGAATGTCCGTGGGGTTCGTGCCCAATGGCCGTGGCGATCCCCGACCCACTGATACTCCAATTGACATAGAAGCCCAAACTAGTAGACCAACATCTTTGATATGATGGCTTCTCCGCAGAACGGTCTGGCGGGGAACACAACTGCTGGAAGATCCTCGCGAGGCCCAATCTGCTTAAACAACTCATCATTTCAAAGATTTCGGACCACTAGTAGTCAGTCAAACCGGGTTTTGATGGTGGTTCCAAGGATGTGGGTGAAGTTGATATGCTGACCCCAGCTGATGTTGTGAGGTGGTGGTATGGTCAGAGAGAAGTACGCGGTCGGGCTGACTGGGGAGCAGCGGGACGAGTTGGAGCATTTGGTACGGGCAGGTAAAAGCCCAGCCCGAGTGACTACCCGGGCCCGGATACTGCTGAAGACCGATGAGGGTTGGTCTGCGCCCCAGGTGGCCCAGGCCTTGGATGTGGCCCAAGGCACGGTATTCGGGATCAAGCGGCGTTTTGCCGAGGGGGGATTGGCTGGGGTGCTGCAAGACCGGCCCCAAGCCCATCGGTACCGGAAGCTGGACGACCGGGGCGAGGCCCACCTCATCGCGCTGGCCTGCAGCCCAGCGCCGGAAGGCCACGACCACTGGACCCTGCGGCTGCTGGCGGACAAGGTGGTGGAGTTGGGGTTGGCGCCGTCGCTGTCCCACGAGACCGTGCGGCTGCACTTGAAAAAGACATCCTCAAGCCTTGGCAGAAGCGGGAGTGGTGCATTCCCCAGGTAAGCGCCGACTTCGTGGCCCATATGGAGGATGTCCTGGACCTGTACGCCGAACCCCATGACCCAAAGCGGCCGGTGGTCTGTTTTGACGAGACATCCACCCAGTTGCTGGCCGAGACCCGGCCGCCGCTCCCGCCCCGGCCGGGACTTCCGCTGCGGCAGGACTACGAATACCGGCGGGAGGGTACGCGCAACCTCTTCTTGGCCTGTGAGCTCTTGGCCAGCTGGCGGCAGGTGGCGGTGACGGAGCGGCGCACGATGCAGGACTTCGCTCAGCAGATGCGCTGGCTGGCGGATGAAGCCTACCCGGAAGCCGAGGTGGTAAGGGTCGTCTTGGACAATCTGAACACCCATCGCCGGGCATCGCTGTACGAGACTTTCCCGGCTGAGGAAGCCCGGAGGATTGCCAGGCGGCTGGAGTTCCACTACACCCCCAAGCACGGCAGTTGGTTGAACATGGCGGAGATCGAGTTCAGCGTCCTGTCCCGCTCCTGCTTGAAGCAGCGGCTCTCCGACGAAGTGGCCCTCCGGCGGGAAGTCCAGGCCTTGGTCACGGAGCGCAACGCCGCCGGAGCCACCATCAACTGGCGCTTCAACACCCGGGACGCACGAACCAAACTACACCGCCTTTACCCTTCCGATTGTACGGTTGACTCCCGACTAACTTAAGATGTCACGGCGTGACCGGTGGGCGGACTGACCAGTTAGTCGCCTCTGCACGGGCCGGGCACGGGCATAACTCTGCTCCCCACTAACTTAAGATGTCACGTCGTGACCGCTGGGGCGGACTCACCAGTTAGTCGCCTCTGCACGGGCCGGATACGGGCATAACAATGCTATCGAGTAACTCAGGTTTTCACGCGCCGGTCGCGGCCGTTGCTGGGAACAGATTCGGTCTTATCCTAGACGACACTCCTCGCCATGATCGTATATGTCTGGCGTCCTCTCCAGTTACTCTCCTCTGCACGGCCCGCACCCGGGCATAACAATGCTGAGTACTAAACCAAAGCCAAGGTGAAACCCGCATTCGGGTCGGCTAGAATCAGGGAGGCATGGCGTCAGGACTGGGAGCAGACTGAGTGGGGATGGTGATGGGTATGAGGGGGATAAGGCCGGACTTGGAGGGGTGGCAGTTGGACTTGGCTGGTGTGCGCAGCAGGATGTACCTGGCGCCGACACCCCGGGAGAGAGAACGGTGGCCCGCACTGTGGCTCCTGTGCCGGGGCCTGAGCGCCTCGGGCACGGCCCAGGCACTGGGCCGGGATGCTCACACCATCGGCAGATGGGCCGCCGCCTTCGGCGAGGGAGGGCCTGCAGCCTTGATATTCGAGCAGACCGGGGGTTCCCCCCCGCACTTGGCGAGACGCAACAGGCGGAGTTGACGGGGGCAGTGCAGGAGTTGCCCGAGATGTCGGGCATAGAAATGGCCAACTGGAACTGGAAAGTGGTGCGGCAGTTTGTCTCGAAGCGTTTCGGCATTGGCCTGAGCCGCAGCACTTGCCTGAACTATCTGCACCGCTTGGGGTTTGTCCTGAAGCGTCCCAAGAAGCGTCTGGTCAAGGCAGATGAGCAGAAGCGGGAGGCCTTCGTGGCGGAGTACGCCACCCTGTCGGACGAGGCGTGGCGTACGGGAGCGAAGATATTCTTCGCCGACGAGGCCCATTTCCGGGCCGATGCCGAACTGAGAGGCAAATGGGTGCTAAAGGGAGAGCCGGCCCCCCGTTTCCACGAGGGCAGGCTTTGGTGGACTCGACCAGCCCGAGCTATGGCGAAAAGGCCAGCTACTACTCGGCAGTGTGCCTGGAGACCGGTGAGGTGGAGTGGATGGACCTGGAGGGGAACAGCAACTCCGGAACCTCGGCTGCCTTCCTGGAGCGGTTGCGGCAGAGGCACTCCGGGCCGCTCAACGTGATTTGGGACAACGCGCCGGCGCACCGCGGCGAGGCGGTGCGTGAGTATCTGCGGACGCCGGGCTTGGGGCTGCGGCTGATGAACCCCCGTTTTCACGGGGGCAGGCTCTGCCGGGCTACAGCCCGGACTTCAACGCCGATGAAGCCATCTGGGGCTGGGCGAGAGAGGAAGCCACCGGAAACCTGTGCTTGGGAACCAAGGCCCTAGTAAAGGAGAGGGTCGGGAATTTCCTCTGCGGGCTGTCCATCCGGAAAGACGAGGTCAAGGGCCGCTGCCGCACCGTCCTGCAATCAAAGGCCGAAGGATTTCTGCGAGAATCCCAGCCCAATCACCGATGTATTGTAAATGCACATCCCACCTTGGCTTTGGTTTAGTGACAGCCAAATGAATGGACTCAATGTGATTCGCCGCCGGCTTCGCTTCCTGCGATTCATCCTGCAAGGCACTAGGCGGTTCATCCGTAGCATAACAGGTTGGGATGGGTTCTGGTGGGTCGCCGGGATAGCCGCCGTACTGGTGATTGGCGTCCTCCTCTCGTGGCGCTTCTGGGAAGAATTAGGCGACAACAACGAATCGCTTAGCACCACTGTTCGCAACGTGGGACTCGTGATCGGCGGCGTCATTGCGATACTGCTCGCCGTTTGGCGGAGCACCGTGGCAGAGCGCCAATCTAAAACGGCACAACGGATGTTGCTGAACGAGCAGTATCAGCGAGGTGCAGAAATGCTCGGTAACGGCGTTCTCTCAGTGCGCTTGGGTGGCATTTATGCTCTCAACCGTCTCGCCCAAGAACACCCTGAGCAGTACCACCTCCAAACAATGGAGTTATTCTGCGCGTTCGTGCGTCATCCAACCAAGGACGAAGAGTGGGAAGCTCTGCTGAGCAACAGCACGACACATCCGCCGCGCCAGGATGTTCGTGCCGTTATGCAAGGTATCAGTACCCGCATCGACGTTCGAGTTGGCCTTGAACAGCAGACAAAACACAAATTGGATCTTCATGGTGCTGATCTTCGAAATCAAAATCTTTATAATTTGAACCTGTCAGAATCCCAGCTAAGTGGCGCAAAATTGTCTGACACGTTTCTCGCAAGAACCAATCTTTCTGGCGCTGAACTTCTTGAGGCAGACCTTTCAGGCGCAATGCTTGCTGGCGTGAATCTCACGGGAGCATCCTTATTGGATGCAAACCTGTCTCGCGTCAAGGAATGTTACGGCACTAACTTTTCAAATGCGTATTTCTATAATACTAATCTAACCGACGCGGATTTATCCGGCGCGATCGTTAGTGACGCACGCCTTCAAGGAGCAAATCTCGCAGGTGCAAAATTCTATAATGACACTGGCATGATGGTAGAAGGGTTGACGCAAAAGCAAATCGCCTTCGCGAGGGCAATACCAGAAGACAAGCCGCCATGTTTAGATGGTCTTGTTGATGCCGAAACCGGTGAGCCGATTTCCTGGGACAAACGACCGACAATCGTTTAGCCCGAATCCACCGAAGGAGGGCGTCGGGTCAGCGTCCTGAAGCGGTAAGAAGGTGCTCCCGTGCTTCTGGGATAATGGTTTTGAAAAAGAAAACCGACCCCAGAAAAGGAGCACCAAACAGATGCTATCACGCAACCACCCCGACCGCATCCATGTCTCCTTCGACGACCACCGCCTGGTGGCCAATGCCGGGCTGATTCTTCCGGCCACCCTGGCCCTGCGCCTGGGCCTGCCCCAACTGGTCCACAACCATCTCGACCTTGGCCGCGCCCCGGGCCGTGCGAACACGGGCGACAAGATGATGACCCTGGTTGCGTCTGCGCTGGCCGGCGGCGACTGCATCGACGACGCCGACGTGTTGCGCACCGGCGGAACCGCTCGTGCCATCGGCTGCGTGGTCAAGGCGCCGTCCACTCTGGGCACCTTCCTGCGCAGTTTCCGATGGGGCCACGTGTGCCAGTTGGACCGGGTGAGCCGGGAGCTGCTGGCTCGGGCCTGGGCCGCCGGTGGGGGACCCGGCGACGGTCCGTTGACCATCGATCTGGACTCCACTATCTGCGAGACCTACGGGTTGGCCAAGGAAGGGGCGCGGCGCCACAACTACACCGACCAGCGGGGCTATCACCCGCTGCTGGCCATCGCTGCTGGCACCGGGGACGTGCTGATGGCCCGACTCAGGGAGGGCCGTGCCAACACGGCCCGGGGCTCCGCCCACTTCCTGCGGGAAACGGTGGGTCGGGTGCGCCACGCCGGAGCCACCGGACCACTCACCGTGCGAGCCGACAGCGGCTTCTACACCCACGCCGTGGTCGCCGTCTGCCGCAAGATGGGGTCCGCTTCCCCATCACCATCCGCCAGCACAAGAGCCTGCGCAAACTCATCGAGGCCATACCCGAGGATGCCTGGACGCCCATCCCCTACTGGATGGAGGGCGCCGCCGACGTGGCCGAGACTGACTACACACCATTTGGCAGTGAGCCCGACGCCGTGCCGGTACGTCTCATCGTCCGCCGGGTGAAGCCCACGCCCGGCTCCCAACTGGCCCTGTTCGCCACCTACAGCTATCATGCCTTCATCACCGACCGGGACGGAGAGACCCTGCAACTAGAGGCGGACCACCGCCGCCACGCCGAGATCGAGAACGCCATTCGAGACCTCAAGCACGGCGTCGGGCTGAATCACATGCCCTCGGGGCGCTTCGCCGCCAACGCCGCCTGGCTCGCAATACAGGTGATGGCGCATAACCTGGCCCGCTGGACAGCCCGCATCGGCCTGGGTGAGCAGATCGTGACCACCAAGACCCTCCGCCGGAGGGTCTTCGCCCTGGCCGGACGTATCACCCGCTCGGCACGCCGGCTCACCCTCCATCTTCCCAAGAGCTGGCCGTGGCAGGAGAAGGTCAATCGCGCCCTCGCTCGATTGCGAGCCATTCCACTCCCAACCTGACGGCGCCCGTTTGCCACTGACCCGCCATCCGGCCAACTGAACGTCCCCGCCAACTCGCGCCGTCCCGGTCCGCGAGCGCCTCTCGCCGCGTCCTCTGTCCTCATCTTGTCCCCCAGCGCCCATCGCAGACCGCCATTGGCGCCCCCAAAAGCACCTGCAGACCCCCCGCCAACCTCCCGTCTACCCGAATTCGAGCCCGGATCATCGCCCCTGTAACTCCCTCACCCCCCTTCCGCTGTCCTCACGACGTCCACCCGTGTCCATCGGTGGATTCGGGCTAAGACACATACTGCACGGCTCGACCGGCGGTGATATGTCCGTGAATCGCCAGTTTTCTCCGCCGGTTCAAAGAAGCGAGCATTCTCCGCGAGTATCCTGCGAGATCCCCTCCGACGTCTTCGGCCACAAAGAGATCGCCCCGCCGATGATTCAACACTCGCAATCGACTTGAGGGTCAAGGGGTGATCGCTATGGGACCTCCATGGCTGCCGCTTCCTTACCGTAGATTTGAAAACGGTGGCAGCTTGCGCGTGCCGCTGGTATGGGCCAGCTTCTTGGGCTGCCGGGCTGCCGGGCTGCCGGGCTGCCGGGCTGCCGGCGTAAAATATCGCACAGCTGGATAGTCTCCCTTGGGCAAAGGGCAGCCCCCATTCGATCCTGGACCTCGTGTTCAGCGTCAACTACTTCTGCCGGCAAAGTTAATTGTTGTTGTTCACCTCGGGCAGATCCTCCACCTTTCCCTGCTTCTCGGTTGACGGAACTAACCCCACCAGACCAGCAATCAGCATTCTTTCCCGCCGGCCCGGTCCCGGCAGTTGGGCCTAAGGCGCTACAGAGGGCTGCTCGACTATCCAGGGAATGCAGGGCAGTAGATTGTGGTGCTGGCGCCGTTCCGGACTTGGCTGCCAGATCCGTCTCAGGCCCCGGTACAAGTCCTCAATACTCCCATCCCGCCAGGTTGTTGGGGCTTGGATGTGCGGGCGCCTGGCCCGGAGCGGTCACCATGATGGACCACTACCGCCAAAAATACCGGTGCAGCACGGCCGCTGGAAACACCCGCAAGATTCCAGTCGCTTCCTAACAATGCCCGCCACCGGCCTCGCATTCCGCAACTGGAAGGCCGTTTCCCTGATCCCGGCTGGTCGCAAGCCACGCCACAGCAGTCCCCTCCGGGTCAAAGTGCCGGGCATCCAGCCTGTACCGGGACACGCTGATCGCCACGCCGATGGCTACTTGTTCCGGCTGCAGGAATAAGGGTTAGCTGAGCCGGGGCCGCCCGCGTCCCAGGGTCTCGCGGGCGGCCCCGGCCCGGGAAACACGCGCCTCGCAGATGCCGGCATCCCCATTGAAGGAGGTGAAATTCATGTAATCAGGCACCCGTAAGGCGCTCCTGCGCCGCCAACGCGAGGACTGAGCACAATCTCACGGGCCGGACTGGGCAACCCAGTTCCGGCCCGTTTTCGTGTTGCAGCCCTCGCCCGCGACATCCCCTTCCCACGACGGAAGGACGCCGCCCGTCCGGCGCTCCGGCAGAAGGCCGCGGCGCAGGACGGAGCGCGAACCAAACTCACAACACTCACGACGACACAAGGAGGTCATGATGACCAGGATCAACACCATGGAGGACTGCGTCGAGCGGGTCAAGGGGATTCTCGACGAGATGGTCCGCTACACCGTGGAGAAGGAGGACCTGACCAAGGATTTCGCCGACGTCCTCCACCTGCTCATCCCCGGCGACGGGCACCGGCTGCTCACCCTGGGCGACTGGCGCCACTCGCCGGCCCTCGAGCCCGAGATCATCGGCTGGCTGGCCGGCGGCCCGGACGGCGAAGAGGGGGATCAGTCCCGGCGGAGGAAAGTCCTGCCGGATAACGGCAGGATGGTCTGGGTCCACGCCAAGCACATGCTGGACGACCACTGGAAGGTCTCCGTCTTCGACGTCGTCTTCCATGAGGCGGACGAGGAAATCCCGGAGTTCCCGGACGGGGATGCCGGCCGTGACCCGGGAAAGGCCGTGGCCCACATCGTGGGCAGCGCCGACCAGATGCCCCGGACTGGCCCAGAGTCCGCACGCCTCACGTAGAGCGGCGCGACCCGAAGCCCAATGGCGACAGCCGGCCGCCGGGGCGCGCCCCGGCGGCCGGTGAGCCCGAAACGGTCTCAAGAACCAACGGGCCGGATGAAATATCCGGCCTTACAACTCTTCGCAATCTGGGGAGAACGCAATGAACGCATCCGAAGGAAACCTTATCCCAGACCCCGACCGGAGCCACGATGCCCTCACGCAACTGCAGGGGCAGGTTCGTACTGTGCTGGACCTGCTTCTGCCCGGGGACGGGAACGAGCTCCTGCCCATAGGAACTACCGGATGGCCCCACTACCCATACCTGAAGACCGGGATCTTCTCCTGGATGGAGGAGTGCAGGCAACAGGGCTACCAGACCAGACAGACCAGGATCTTCGGGCCAGGAGTGATACTCGCCCAGGTGACCGTCCAACACCTTGTGGACGATTACTGGTTGCTCGAAACCCAGCACGGCGGCGTGAACGAGTGGGGACGGGTCGAGGTCGTCACCGGCCCGCCCGTGGCACAGGCCATCCTCCGCATCAGAGGAAGCGGGGACAACTTGCTTGACGATGTCGACGCCGTCGGGAAATAGGTTGATGCCGCAGCAATGGAAAGTCCGCCTCCCTCACGTAGCCAGGGCTCCCCCAGCCGGAAGACCGAGCGGGATGGCGCCGCCGGGCAGACCATGAATGCTCCAGCCTCCGGGCTTGTTCCTTGGAGGGGACGGCATTGTGCCGCCACTCCAAGGGTCCATCGTGGTTGCACGATTTCCGGCGCGTCCGGCAGTAATAAATGCATCCTCAACTGCGGTCCGGCAAGACCGAGGTCGTTGATTCGAGTCCATCCAGGCCCACCTAACTTGACCGTAGACAGTACCGGGTCGTCCAGAGCCACTTCTTCAACGTCCTTTCCCTCTATCGGACTATCCTCGGGCATGGGGATGGCATAGAGCGCACCACGGCGTTGCCGGGCTGCACGACGATCTCCTTCACGAAGGACTCGATGAAGGCCCGGCGCTCGGTCAACTCGCTTTCGTTCAGATACCTGCTCAGGTCCTCGCAGTAGGCGGCGATAGTCTCCACGTCGTCCAGGACAACGCGCCGCTGCGACAGTATCGCCGTGGCCTCCTCCGCCGTGGCCTCAAGACGCTGCTGGCGTTCCCGGTGGTCCTTGATACGGGGCTTGAAGTCCTCGATGTCCAGGTCGGTGGTCTCCGCCAGGTTGTAGAGACGGTCCAGCCTGCGCCGCACGTCTTCAAGCTCCGCCTCGGCGGTCTCCAGTCTTTGCCGTTGTTCTTTGGCGATGCCGTCCATCTCCTCGTCCACCAGCTTGACCAGTTCCCGGATGTTGTCCTCGGTGAGGATGTTGGCGCGAATCCTGTTCACCACCAGTTCCTCGAAGCGGCGGGCGTTGAGCCTGGGGCAGTCGCAAGCCCCGCTGCCCCGCTTCATCAGGGACTGGCAAACGTAATAGGCGAACTTCCCACCCTTGGAGTCCTGGCCGGACATGGCCCGGCTGCAATTGCGGCACTTGACCAGGCCGCTGAGCAGGTAGGAGCTTCCCACGCGGCGGGGATGGGCCTTCCTGGGAGCGCGGGAGCGCATCTGCCTATTCACGCGTCGGAACTAGGTCCTGGACACGATGGCGGGGAACGCCTTCTCCACCCGCACCGGCTCGCCCTTGTCCTTGGCGCCTTCGCCCCAGACCAAAGTTCCGGTGTAGACCTCGTTTTTCAGGATGATGTGGATGCCGTTCTTGGACCAGGGCCTGCCGGTGGGGTTGGCGATGCCCTCGCCGTTGAGGGTGCGGGTGATGTCCAAGATGCCCCTGCCTGCCTCGGCCAGGTTGAAGATACGCTTTACGACGGGGGAGGTGGCCGGATCGGGTTCCAGTGTAGGTCTCTTCTTGGCCCCGTCCTGGACGTAGACCTTGCTGTAGCCGTAGGGCACCCGGCTGGTGACCCAGAAGCCCCGCGATGCCGCCTCGCGCATCCCCCGCCTGACCTCTTCGGCAAGATTTTCGCTGTAGAACTCGTCCACGGACTCGATGATGGCCTCCATCAGCTTGCCGGTGGGGGAGTCGTCGGCGTGCTCGGTGATGGAGACGACGCGGATGCCCTTGCGCCGCAGCATGGACTTGAAGGCCACGGCGTGCTCCCGCTTGCGGGTGAAGCGGGAAAATTTCCAGACGAGAATCTCCTTGAACGGGGCCTCCGGCTTGCTGGCCTCGTCCAGCATCTTCCTGAACTGGGGCCGGTCGGCGACGCGGCCACTCTCGGCCTCGTCCACGTACTCGCGGGCTATGGAGTAGCCGTTGCGCTCGGCGTAGTCGCGCAGCGCCCTGAGTTGGGCAGCGACGGAGAGGTCCACGTCCTGACGGTCACTGGACACCCGGGCGTAGAGGGCCGCCGGGGTGAGGTCGGTATTCTTACTCATCGCTCTGTCCTCCATCTTCCTCTGTCTGATCGGCCTGCCGGGAGCGCAGCAGTTCCAGGCGTTGCTCACGGCGCAACTCCCTATCTTCGATGTACAGACGCAGTGCTTCCCGCACCAGTTCGCTCATGTCTCTGCCTTCCTCTTCCTTCACCCGCTGCACCCGCTGGAACATCTCCGGCGGCAGGGAGAAGGTGATGGTCCTGGAAATACGGCGTGGCGGCATGCTTTCCCTTTGTGCTTGCTGTCGTAATGAGTTGTCTTACTATCATTATCTTTCATCCCTGTTTCTCTGTCAATGCTGACCTGATGGGCCGGGGCAGCATATCAGCCCTTACATGGACCCGCACCGCTACGCAATCAACCACCACGCCACCAGGACGGTGACGGCCAGAAGCACGATCAGCACGGCGACGGCGATGCCCAGCCTGGCAACCCAGCGCCTGGCCCTCCGGTGGGCGGCCTGCTCCCTGTGATGCTCCTCCTCCAGTTCTCGGTACTCTCCCCTGGTGGTCTCCGTCTCGGCTCGGGCCTGGTCCCTCTCCTGTTCCAACTGGTCAGCCTCATCGGATAGTTCTCCCACCGTGCGCTCCAGTTGTTCTACTCTGGCCATGGCCTGGCGCAGTAGTTCCCGGTCGCTGGGGTAAGGGGGTCCCTGCAACTTCACGTACACCCGCCGGCCCTCCCTCGCCACCTCCACCTCACCCTGGCGGATCATACGGTCCAGGGTCGATAGCGATACCTCCAGCTCCCGCGCCGCCTCCCCCTTGTCCACCCAGTGGACCTCATCTTTCATGTGTCTCACCTCGTCATGGGCTGATGCGTCAACGGCGGCAATGGCGATTGCATTTCTGCAAATGGGCCTCCCATTGTTTTAGCGTGGTTTCTCATGTTTGTAAAAGTACAAGTTTTGACCGGTCAACCCGCTTTTCGGCTCATTTCCTACCTGACATCCGCGAGAATGACACATCGCGGCGTCCCGGCCAACCCCCGAAATCGCCCTGGGAGCGGCGGTTTGCGCCCCCGGACAACAGAGCGGGCAGATAATACCGTATCAGAACGATTAACGTGTCTCCTGCCAACGCATCCGTCGGCGCAATGTGTCCCAGCCATAGTCTGCCAGGTCCCGCAGCGCCAGGGGCGGACGGTCTGGGTCCCAGAGGGGACGCCAGGACCGGCCCAGCATCCCTCTACAGGACAGAGCCTCCCTACTGGACACCAGGATGGGCAATGCCATGGCGGTCATCCGGGACGCGGTGATCGCGTAGGTCTCCGCCACCTCCTCGGTATCCACCAGGAACAGCGTCGTGGGGAAGGGCGGCTGGTCCTGAGCCGGGGCGTCGGAACGGTAGTAGCGGGAGTAGGGACGCAGGCGGGCGGCTGCTCCCCTGGGGTGGCGGGCGCGCAGCTCGTGCTCGAAGTAGAAGGGCACGTGCAGGCCGCCGGTCAGCAGGTGCCCCACGGCGTCGGGGGCGATGGCGTCCTCGCCCCGGTTGAAGGCCCGGTCGGACCGGGCGGTGGGCACGGACCACAGTAGTTCGCTCGCGTCGTCGGCTCGGGCTTCGGCGGCCAGCTCCGACAGGAACCAGGTGATGCCGTCGGCGTGATTGGTCTGGCGTTCCCAGGTGAGGATGCGGTGTCCCAGGGGCCGGGGTTGTCCATGATTGTCGGTGGTAGGCTCGGTGCTCCAGGCGGCCATGGTGGTGGAAAGCTGGGCCCGGTCTCGGTAGGTGATGTACCTGATGCCCCGTTCTGACAGGGTATAGCGTACGTCGGCCCGCTTGCCGCGCTGTTCAACCAGGTCCCAATCGTTCACCTGGCTGCGGGTCATCTGGCTGACCCTGCCGTCGGAGACGCCCAGCCAGCGGCTCAGGTGTTCACGGGGGATCATCGGGTGGTCGGTGATCAGGTCCAGCGTCCGCTTCTCCGACGGGCTGAGACCGAAGGCCGGGGTGGCCTGGACCAGCCGATCCGGGTCGGGCAGGGAGGCCCGCTTGCGCTCCGGCGCCTCCGGGTGAAACCGCCCGCCGGGTTCTGTCTGGGAGACCACCTGCTCCAGGGTGCGGTACGTCCTGCCCACCACCCAGTTGGACGAATGCCAGATTGGACGTTCCCACTCTTCCAGCGTTTCCCGGCACTCCACGCCCACGTAGCAGTCCCGCAGGTCCGCGCTCAGGCAGAACTCATCGGTCAGCCGCTGCTCCCAGGGGCTGGGGACCATCACCAGCACGGCGGAAGGACGGCGGGTGTGGTGGTACTCGGCGATGGCTCTGAGGCGATCGTAGAGGGACCGGCGCCGCAGCGCCAATCCCTGCCGCACCACGCCGAAGCTGCGGCCATTGTGGAGAGTGATCACCGCGTCGAACCGGCCCCGGCGGTGAAACTCCACCAGGGTTTCCAGGCCGTCCACGCCGGGGGACAGCGTTGCCGCTAGGCGGTACACCGAGGCCACGGCGTCCATGCGGCGGATGAGCAACGCCAGCCACTGCCGGGACACGGGATAGGCCCGTACCAACTCCGACGGCGCGTCGTAGCCCAGGGCGTCGGCAGCTTCAGCGATGCCCCTCCTCGTGAGGTAGTAGCGGTGGCTGGAGGGCAGGTGGGCCGTGCCGTGGCTCAACCGTCCGGCCAGGCCGTCTTTCAGCAGCCCGGTCAGGGCGCGATGCACCGTCGCCAGAGGCTCGCCAAGGATCAGCGCCAGCTCCCCCGTGTCGATGAATGGCAGCCGGGCCAGGGCGTCCAGGATGCGCTCTTGTGAGAATGCCATGCCTCCAGCGTATCAGCCGGGGGCCGTCGTCGTCAGTGGGCAAATGTCAGTACTGGCGCGATGCGTAGCAACTGCCTCCAAGCGGCGACCATTGCCGGGGAAGATAGTGGCTAGCCTTACCAGCCGGTCCTGTTCCCTCACATCCGATGCTTTGCACCTCCACGCGGGCAATTCGGAGCGGCGATACAAGCCCATCGGGATCGTATCACCAAGTATTGGCCCATCGGACATTTCAATTACCGCAGGCGGCGCCAATCCTGTTTGAGCAAAGGTTGATGGTGCATTGGCTGACTGCTGCAAGACGCATAATCTTTGAATCGAATTCAATAACACTTGGAGGTCGGGAGAGGACCAGATTTGGCGTCAAGCAGGCGACTGCGGATGCTGAGGCGAGTACTGACGTAGGGCTGTGGAGGCGGCAAGTCGTATGAACTTCACTATTTTTCGTCGGTCGTTGACGCCAAGTTGACAGAGCAAGTCCGGAATGCTATTCTAGAATAGCATTCCGGACTTGTAAGAGAATCCCACGAGGAGGAAAGCGAGAATGGCTTCAAGCAAGCGCCAATTTCCGACAGGCGAATGCTGGTGCGGGTGTGGAGCAGAGACACCAACGAGGTCTTTCTTCCTGCAAGGCCATGACCGAATTGCCGAGTCGGCTGTGATCAAGATGGTATATGGCGATGTGCCCCGGTTCCTAGTTCAACATGGTTATGGACCAGACGGCAAGAATCCTAAGCAGGAGATGGCTAGGTGGCGCACCGAAGAAAAGCGGGGGAACAAACCGCGATGACGACCGCAAGCGGGAGACGAAAAAGCCCTGGTCCAGCCGCCGCTTCGGGTCGTAGCACCACAGCGGCGGACTATCGCACCGATCTTTGGCGAATGGCCGATGCCTTGCGAGGCAGTATGGACGCCGCCGAGTACAAGCATGTTGTCCTGGGCCTCATCTTCCTCAAGTACATCTCCGACGCCTTCGAGGAAGCCTACGCCAAACTGGAAGCCGAGCGGGAGCATGGTGCAGACCCGGAGGATCCAGACGAGTACCGCGCCCAAAGCATCTTCTGGGTGCCGCCCGAAGCCCGCTGGCCGCATTTGAGAAACCAGGCTCACCAGTCCACCATCGGCCGCCTGGTGGACGACGCGATGACCGCCGTGGAGAGGGACAACCCTGTGCTCAAGGATGTACTGCCCAAGGAGTACGGCAGGGACGCCCTGGACAAGCAACGGCTGGGCCAGGTGGTGGATCTGGTGAGCAACATCAGGGTTGGTGGCGCCAGTGCCGAAGCGACCGACGTTCTCGGCCAGGTGTACGAGTATTTCTTGGAGCAGTTCGCTCTAGCCGAGGGTCGCAAGGGAGGAGAGTTCTACACGCCTCGCTCGGTGGTGCGGTTGCTGGTGGAAATGCTGGAACCGTACCAGGGCAGGGTCTATGACCCTTGCTGTGGTTCAGGTGGAATGTTTGTGCAGTCGATGGACTTCATCCGCGCCCACGCCACGGGCAACGGCAACGGTGGCAAGGCCAAGGGCGACATTTCCATCTACGGGCAGGAGTCCAACTACACCACCTGGCGGCTGGCCCGCATGAACTTGGCCATCCGGGGCATCGAAGGCCAGATTTCCCACGGTGACACCTTCCACAACAACCGGCATCCTGACTTGCGGGCCGATTTTGTTCTGGCCAACCCATTCTTCAATGATTCGGATTGGGGTGGGGAGCGGCTGCGGGACGACCAAAGGTGGGAGCACGGCGTCCCGCCGGTAAGCAACGCCAACTTCGCTTGGGTGCAGCACTTTCTGCACCACCTAGCGCCTCGGGGCGTCGCCGGGTTCGTGTTGGCCAACGGTTCCATGTCCTCCAACCAGTCGGGCGAGGGGGAAATCCGCAAGAGCATTGTCGAGTCCGGTCTGGTGGATTGCATCATCGCCCTGCCAGGGCAGTTGTTCCGCTCTACCCAGATACCGGCCTGTCTCTGGTTTCTCCGCAAAGGTCGCGGCGTCGGGGAAACGCATCCCGGCGAGACGCTATTCATCGATGCCCGTAAGCTGGGCCACATGACGGACCGCACCCACCGGGACCTGTCCGCCGAGGACACCACCTGCATCGCCGATACCTACCATGCCTGGCGGCGCGGCGATGGCGCCGGTGATTACGCCGACGTTCCCGGCTTCTGCAATAGCGCCACGCTGGAGGAAGTCCGCAGGCACGGGCACGTCCTCACCCCCGGCCGCTACGTGGGCGCTGAGCCGCAGCCCGACGATGGCGAACCCTTCCAGGAGAAGATGGCCCGCCTCGCCGCCCAATGGCGGGAGCATCAGGAAGAAGCCCTGCGGCTGGATGCCGCCATTGCGGAAAACCTGGAACAGCTGGGCTTTGGAGGTAGCCCTTGACTGTCATCAATTCCTTGTTCGCTACCAAGTACCAAGAGGATGGCAGCCATGGGCCAATGACACTCCCGGAATATGCCAGCCGATTCTTGGCTGACATTGAGCATTGGTTCGGGCCGCGAGACCGTACCTTCGTGTTGGTGGGCATCGACATCGATTGTACGCCGGAAAATTCGCCGCGACTGTGGTTTCCAGAAAGTGGAATTGCGCCGGATGATGATGAGCGGCGGTCGAGGCACATCGTTATCCGGCTCAGCCAAACGGCGCTTACTGACTTGACTAGGGCAAGATGGCAGCTTGCCCATGAGTGCTTCCATCTGCTTGATCCGTGGAATCCGAGAGTGGACGGGCGGCCCACCAATATGCTCGAAGAAGGGCTGGCTACTTGGTATCAAAACAGTCGCGTGCCGGAAGCGGAATGGCATGAGGGTGTCTACGCCGAGGCTGAAGACCTGGTGAGACCTCTGATGGGACAACTGCCATCAGAGGTCAAACGCGTTCGCCTGGAGAGAAGAGTGCGTGTCGGCGAATTCACCCCTGGAGTGTTACGTGATTACTGCCCAGGGTTCAACGAAGATGCATTGCAGAGACTTTGCCAACCATTTCAAGCGGTAAAGGGAGCAGGCATCCAATGACATATAGCGACGATGAAATCAAGCGTCACCTACAATTGGGTGAGGATAGCAATTGGGAATTCAAAGAGGTCGTCTTCACGGGTAACCGGCCAAGGGAACCTCGACGGGGCGACTGGGCGGACGAAATCGCCGCCTTTGCCAATGCGAATGGAGGGGTGCTGCTATGCAGCGTATCTGATGAAGGCGATGTCGTAGAAATCTCCCGCGAACAGATGAATCAACTGGAGCTTCTAATCGCCGAGGTATGCACAGCTTCCATACGGCCCCCAATAAGGGTCGATATCTTTCGCAGAGAAACCTCCGAAGGTAAAGCGTTTCTAATGGTGGATGTGCCGGAAGGTCAAGCGCAACATGACAGTCCGGGCGGGAGCTTCATTCGCGTTGGCAGCACAAAGCGGGGAATGACCAGCGAGGAACGCTTGCGGCTGGCTCAAAGGCGCGGACAAGCAAGTTTCCTATGGTTCGATAAGCAGCCCGTAGATGGAACAGGGTTCGGGACCCTTGATGACGCCCTTTGGAAACCCTTGGTCAGTGCCGAGGGCGCTGCCGACCCAGAGTTGGCCTTGGAGAAGATGGGACTCTTGGCCGTGGACCAGAACGGTACGCTTCGGTCCACAGTCGCCGGGGTTCTTCTATGCAGTAGTTCGCCCGAACATTGGCTGCCCAACGCCTGCATAACTGCGACTCGTTACAGGGGAACCGACAGGGCATCCGGTCAGCTTGACTCACAAGTCATTAGCGGTCCTGTCGATAAGCAGGTCAGGGAGGCCCTGGCTTTCGCTGTACGAAATATGAGCATTGCTGCCCGAAAAGAGCCTACCCGCCAGGACTTGCCCCAGTACAGTGAGAGGGCGCTGTTTGAGGCCCTGGTCAATGCCGTAGTACACCGTGACTACTCCATTCGAGGGAGCAGAATCAGGCTCGCCATGTTCGAGGACAGGCTGGAAATCTGCTCGCCCGGCAGTTTGCCTAACAATCTCACAATAGAAAGTATGAGCGAGCGGCAGTCTACGCGCAACGAAGTCCTAACCTCGATTTTGGGCAGGATGAATGTTGGCGGCATTGAAGGCGGGGGTGGGAGACAGTTTTTCATGGAGCGGCGAGGTGACGGCGTTCCAATAATTCGACGGGAAACTCAAGAACTAAGTGGGGTGCTTCCCAATTTTCGACTGGTGGACGAAGCGGAACTGTGCCTCACTATTCCCGCTGCTCTATTGGAATTTACGCCAGCGAATGCCGTGATCTCTGTACGCAGCTCCGGGGAGCCATTGCAGGATGCCGATGTATTGGCGCTGTTCCCGAACAAGACTTGGAAACACGCCGTGACCGACGCCAATGGGGAGGCAAGGGTCGATTTGCATTCCATTCATCTGCCGATGGTCGTGTTCGTGGCCGTTGGAGGCTATGCTGCGGGACTGGAACAAGGCTGGATTCCCGCAGAAAGACCGCTAGCAGTTGAACTGACTCCCATACCGGGAGGTGGCTCCGTCATATATCGGGAGTCTACCGGGCATATCCTGGGCTTGTCGGGGCGGCTAAACCCGATTCGGGACGTGCACGACAGGACGTACTTGTATGCGTCCAACATCTCTATCAACGAAGGAAAACAACAACCCGTCCACTTCATCTTGGGAGAAGACCTGCTTCTCACCGATTCAAACGGGAAGGAGGCGTTGGTCCGTGTCGTGGATATTGTGGGTCGGTCGGCGCTTTTGGAATACCGCCCCGTCTCTGCGATGTGAATCAGGACGAGGTAGGTCTGATGAATCTGGACTTGTCGCCTTTTGAAAATGCTGTGGCGCAGTTGGAGGAGGGACTGGTCCTGTATGTTTCCGACATCGTGCGGCAACACCCGGAAATTCGAAACCAGATGAGGGCCGGCGCCATCCAGGCCTTCGAGTTCACCTACGAACTCAGCGTCAGGATGATTCAACGGTACTTGGAGCAGGTTTCGGCTAATCCTGCGGAGGTTGACCAGCTTGACTTTCGGAACTTGATCAGGAGGGCTTCTGAACAGGGATTGCTACAATCGGACCTCGCTGCTTGGATGGAACATCGGCGCAACCGGGGCTTGACCAGCCACGTTTACAACGAGGCGATGGCGGAGCGGGTGTTTCAAGGCCGCCCAAGAATTTCCGGGTGAAGTCCGGCACCTGCTGAGGGAGTCACAGGAAAGGAATGAACGACTGGACTAACCCGGCGGACATCCGCCCCGACCACCTGGAAATCGTGCAGGACATCCTCCGGGAGCACTTGCCGGCCGGATTCAAGGTCTGGGTGTTCGGCAGCCGCGCCAACTGGATGACAAAGGGTTCTTCGGATCTGGACCTGGCCGTGGAAGGCGCTGACGCGCTTGACTACAAGGCTATGGTCGGACTAGAAGTTGCTTTCGAGGAATCGGATTTGCCCTACACCATTGACGTGGTGGACTTGAATGCCATCAGTCCTTCCTTCAAGAAGATTGTTGAGGGCCAGAGGGTGCCGCTACCTTCAGTTGCTGCCCCAAGGACAAGGAATATCGGGGGGCGCAAAGTTGCGCTTGGCGATGTGGTTACTCTCCAGTTAAGCAGTGTGGACAAGAAATCAAAGGCAAATGAGCGCGCTGTCCAACTCTGTAATTACACGGACGTTTACAACAACAGTTTCATCCACGCCGATATGGACTTCATGGAAGCAACCGCGACTGAGCGGGAGATAGCCAAGTGTTCGTTGGTCGTCGGCGATGTCATCATCACAAAAGACTCCGAGAAACACGATGACATAGGAGTCCCGGCCCTGGTACGCGAGGATATTCCCAACTTAGTCTGCGGATACCACTTGGCAATCCTCAGACCCTGTTCATCGGAAGTTGATGGTACTTACCTCTTCTACGCGTTGGGCACCGACGAAGCTCAAGAACAATTCCATTCTTACGCTAACGGGATAACCAGATTTGGGTTGCGGAAGGCTGACATAGGTCTTGTGGAAATCCCCCTCCCTCCCCTGCCCGAACAGCGGGCCATCGCCCACATCCTCGGCGCGCTGGACGACAAGATTGAGCTGAACCGGCGGATGAACCAGACCCTGGAGGAGATGGCGCGGGCAATTTTCCAGGACTGGTTCGTGGACTTCGGTCCCACTCGCGCCAAGCTGGAGGGCCGGGAACCCTACCTGCCGCCGGAGTTGTGGGACCTGTTCCCGGACCGGTTGGTTGATTCGGAGTTGGGGGAGATACCGGAAGGGTGGGAGGTGAAGGCGCTCAAGCAGGTCGTTGAGCTCAATCCCAAAGAACCTATGAAGAAGGGGACAATCGGACCATACATCGAAATGGCAGCCCTGCCAACCTCTGGTTCCAGTCCAGCCAACTCGATTCTACGGGAGTTCACTTCTGGGACCCGTTTCCGCAACGGGGATACGCTACTCGCGCGGATTACTCCCTGTTTGGAGAATGGCAAGACCGCATTTGTCCAATCATTGCCGGATGACATGGTTGGATGGGGATCAACCGAGTTCATCGTGATGCGTGCAATTCCCCCCGTTCCGGAGGAATACCCGTACTTGCTGGGCCGTGACGAGGGCTTTCGAGAGCACGCTATCCAGAGCATGACAGGAACATCGGGGCGACAGCGCGTCCAAGTTGATGCATTGGCCCCGTACCTCCTTCCGGTCCCACCAGCGGACATTTGGGCAAAATTCAGCTCTCTCGTAGGTCCTATGTTCTCTGATATAGAGATAACCCGCCAAGAATCCTACTCCCTAGCCGACCAGCGGGATGCGCTGCTGCCCAAGATGTTGTCGGGGGAGGTCAGAGTTGACAGGGAGAGTGAATGATCATGCCAACAGAAATCTCAACTTGCCCTATATGGGGTCCCGGTCACGAAGCGAGATACTTTCGGGATGTTCATAATCGATTGATTCGAGTAGTTGATTCGCCTCGGTCTGGAGGGGCATATTCCATCGGTTACGACGTAGTGGCAGATGACATCCCCAGGCTTTCTTTGGATCAGAAAGCGCGGCTGACAACTTGGGTTATCGACCAGCGTAGTCAAGGAGATGACCAACCGCGGATTATTAGAGATATTATCGAGTTGACCAAGTTTAAACCTCCTCTTGAAGTTCACAACCGCGTTGATAGACTGTTGCGGTTCATTGGTAAACAAACAACTGTTGTGGGAACCTCATATGACATCAGGAGTGACGATGGTTCGGCGTATGCTTGGTCCGAGTCAACCAGCGAGGGAGAGATTGGTTACTTAATCGACTATATGGTCAGCAAGGGTTGGCTAGATTCCCGGCCTAGAGTGACTACGGTTGGGTTCGGAGAGTATGAGATTCCAGCCTTGGTACGAGTTACCGTGGATGGTCGTAGCCGAATTGCAGAACAGTTAGTCAACGTCGACTCATCACAGGCGTTCGTCGCTATGTGGTTCGATGACACCATGAAAGCTGCTTCTGACCAAGGAATCGAACCTGCCGTAGAAGATGCAGGATACAAGCCGATACGAATAGACCAGAAAGAACATATCAACAAGATCGACGATGAGATTGTTGCCGAGATTCGTCGCTCAAGGTTCCTTGTGGCTGACTTCACCCACGGTAAGGATGGGCCGAGAGGCGGTGTGTATTACGAGGCGGGATTCGCCCACGGGCTTGGGATTCCGGTCATTTTCACATGTCGGGAAGATGCAGTGAATACCCTGCATTTCGACACCAATCACTACAACCACATAGTCTGGACCACCCCAGAGGAACTGCGCCAAAAGCTGAAGAACCGCATCCTTGCCGTCATTGGTGAAGGGCCGGAGCCACGTGAGGATTAATGGGCACCCTCTCTGAAACCGCCATTGAAGCCACCCTCCGGAATGCCTGAATACCGTTTGGACCGTTTTCCGGTTGGGCAACGGGGAAGGCGAATTAACTTTTGGAGCAGAAGATGAGCGAACTATGCCCCACATTAGGCTCTCTGATTGAACTCGGCTTCGAGCATCGGGAACCTCTTTACGTATCGGATACTGTTGGCTACCAATTTGCTCAGCTGAATCTGACCGCAAGCCACATGATGAATATGTACGCGAGGTATGTGGTTGTACTCGGCGGTACTATCGATACTGGACGCACGTTTACGGTTGTAGACCACCAGATCCCCGACAACTTGGAGAATTCATTAGAAGCAGCTGCCTGGATCAGCTACGCGCTTAGCTCTAATCGGAGAGAACTTGAGCCTCTGCCCGATTGGTTTATCGAAGGAGAACGGCACTGGGACCTTGTTCCAATGGTACGGCAACAGCAAGAAGCGGAGGAAAAAAACCGTGCCTACTCTGCAAGCCCAAGATGCTATATCTACAGGGACTACGCCCGCCCCCTGCGTCGCAATCTAATGGAACACTTCGGCTGGCTGTCCGAAGAAACTGAGATGACCATCAGTTTTGACGGGCTAGTACTCGGTATCGTCCTGGAAGAACGCACTCATGAGGTGGTTGCATCGGGAGACAATTGGCCATCTTCGTTCCGGGTTATTGTCTCTCCGCAATCCAAATTACCTGCCAGGTTTGACTCAGAGATGGTTGAGGTGAACGTGTTCGAAGGCTTCGTCAGATTCGACGGAATTCGCCTGGGACCGTGTGAGCCAGTCTCGTGAGCTTCCCTGAAGCTGACATAAGCAGTAGAGGCTGACCGGGACCCGCTGTGGGGACCAAGGTCGGTACTAGCGAGTAGGAAACACACATGGCTACCAAGAGTGTATTCATCAGCTTCGACTACGACAACGATAACGACCTTCGAGGCAATCTCGTCGCCCAAGCCAAGAGGTCGGACTCGCCGTTCAGCATCACGGACTGGTCAGTAAATGAACCATTTGACGAGAACTGGCGAGAGAAGGTGCGAGACCTGATCGATAGAGCGGACCTCACCATCGTCATTTGCGGGGAGCATACGCACCAAGCGAAGGGTGTGGAAGCGGAAGTGACCATGGTGCAACAGGCAGGAAAACCGTACTTCCTGCTGAAGGGACGCAGGAACAGGACATGTACGCGTCCTAAGTCCGCACCTAAGAGGAGGAGAATCCACCCTTGGACATGGCCCACCTTGAAGGAACTCATCGCTGAACCGAAATAGGCTATGGCTAACCAAGAGCGAGAATCTGTAATAGGCTGGACTGCCGACGCCTATGGCGAATCATTCCAAACCGACTTGCTGGAGCAATACAAGCTCTACGTCCAATCGGCAGAGAACGTCAGCGCCCGACGGGTTCAGTCAAGTCGTTACCTCCTTACCCTCAACGCTGCCCTGGTCGCTTTGTACGGCTTTCAATCTACAGGGTTCGGTCAAAGTTACTGGGCGCTGGTTATTCCGGTTATAGGCATACCCGTGTCTCTACTATGGTACTTGATCATCAAGTCCCACGCCGACCTTAACCGGGTAAAGTTCAAGGTAATCCACGAGTTTGAGCAGCATCTGCCGGCGGCAATGTACAAGTACGAATGGCGGTTGGCGGAAGATGGCCGCGGACGGTCCTATCGTGCCGTCACCGCCATAGAAAAGTGGATTCCAGTGCTATTTGCCGTCCTTCATGTAGTTTTGGGAATCGTCGTTATCCTCTCCCTCGTTGGAATTTCGCTCTGATGGCGGGATATGACCGCGCTTAACGAATCAGCTGTAGAATTTGCGGCCCTGGAATGGCTCGCTGGCCTCGGCTGGCAAACCACCCACGGCCCGGACATCGCCCCCGACGCTACAGGAGCGGAGCGGGATGACTACGGGCAGGTTGTCTTGGACCGGCGACTACGGGATGCGCTGGCTCGATTGAACCCGTCTCTTCCTGCCTCGGCTTTGGACGACGCTTTCCGTAATCTGACCCTTCCCGAAGGGGTGACCCTGGAAACCTGTAACCGATCCTTTCACCGGATGCTGGTCAACGGAGTGACGGTGGAATACCGCTCCGGCGACGGCAACATCCGAGGCGAACCGGCCCGGGTCATAGACTTCGACGATTGGGCGGCCAACGACTGGCTGGCCGTCAACCAGTTCACCGTTACGGAAACGGTGGGCGGAAACAGGAACACCCGCCGCCCGGATGTCGTTTTGTTCGTCAACGGCCTGCCCCTGGGCGTTTTAGAGTTGAAGAACCCAGTCGACGAGGACGCTACCATTTGGACTGCTTGGCAGCAACTCCAGACCTACTAGGCTGAATTACCCGCGTTGTTCTCCTTTAACGAGATGCTGCTGGTATCCGACGGTCTGGAGTCCCGCGTAGGTGCCCTCGGCGCCGGGCGGGAGTGGTTCAAACCCTGGCGGACCACCACCACCGGCGAGACGCTGGCCAGCCCTGACCTGACCGAGTTGCAAGTGATTCTGGAAGGCGCCTGCTACCCGGAGCGCTTTCTGGCGCTGCTCCGCGATTTCACCGTGTTTGACGACGATGGCAGCGGCAAGCCGGTCAAGAAGATGGCTGGCTACCATCAGTTCCACGCCGTCCGTGCCGCCGTAGGCGAGACCCTGAGGGCGGCGGAGCTTCAAAGGGAGAGAGGGGTTGCTTCGGGCCCGATTTGTGGCAGGTATGAAACGGGACGCCAGCCTGGGGGCGCTCCCGGCGACCGGCGCATCGGGGTAGTCTGGCACACCCAGGGGTCGGGCAAGAGCCTGACCATGGCCTTCTACGCTGGGGCCATTGTCCGCGAGCCAGACATGGAGAATCCTACCATCGTAGTCCTCACCGACCGCAACGACCTGGACGACCAGCTCTTCACCACCTTCTCCCGCTGCCAGGACCTGCTGCGCCAGCCGCCGGCGCAGGCCGAAAGCCGTGCCGACCTGCGGGAAAAGCTGTCGGTGGCCGCTGGCGGCGTGGTCTTCACCACCATCCAGAAGTTCTTCCCGGAGGAGCGGGGCGATACCTACCGCACCTTATCGGAACGGCGGAATATCGTGGTTATAGCCGACGAAGCCCACCGCAGCCAATACGACTTCATCGATGGCTTCGCCCGCCACATGAGGGACGCTTTGCCCAACGCCTCCTTCGTCGGTTTTACCGGAACCCCCATCGAATTGGAGGACGCCAACACCCGGGCCGTCTTCGGCGACTACATCAGCATCTACGACATTCAACGTTCCGTTGAAGATGGAGCCACGGTCCCCATCCACTACGAAAGCCGCCTGGCCAAGCTGGAACTGGACGATGCCGAGCGTCCCACCATTGACCCGGACTTCGAGGAAGCCACCGAGGGCGAGGAGATTGAACGGAAGGAACGTCTGAAGACCAAGTGGGCGCAGCTGGAGGCCGTCGTCGGGGCCGAAAACCGGGTCAAGCAGATTGCCGAGGACATCGTGGCCCACTTCGAGCAACGCTTGGGTGCCCTGGACGGCAAGGCGATGGTAGTGTGCATGAGCCGGCGCATTTGTGTTGACCTCTACCGGGAACTGGTGCGCCTGCGCCCGGATTGGCATGATGAGGATGACGTCAGGGGCAGCATCAAGGTGGTGATGACCGGCTCAGCCTCCGACCCGCCGGAGTGGCAGCAGCACGTGAGGAACAAGGTCCGGCGGGAGGCGCTGGCTAACCGTTTCCGTGACCCCAACGACCCCTTTCGCATCGTGCTGGTGCGCGATATGTGGCTGACCGGCTTCGACGCTCCCAGCCTGCACACCATGTACGTGGATAAGCCAATGCGGGGCCACGGGCTGATGCAGGCCATCGCCAGGGTGAACCGGGTGTTCAAGGACAAGCCCGGCGGCCTGGTGGTGGACTACCTGGGGCTGGCCAACGACCTGCGGCAGGCGCTGGTCACCTACACTGAGAGTGGAGGCACGGGGCGAACCGCCATCGACAAGGAAGAGGCGGTGGCAGTAATGTTGGAGAAGCATGAAGTCTGCTGCGCCCTGTTCCACGGCTTCGACTGGTCGAAATGGACGACGGGCGCGGCACAGGAGCGGTTGGGGCTGATTCCGGCAGCGCAGGAGCACATTCTGGCTCAAGAGAACGGCAAGGACCGTTGCTTGCAGGCGGTGCGGGAACTCTCCCAAGCCTTCGCTCTGGCCGTGCCCCATGCGGAGACCTTTCGCATCCGTGACGACGTGGGTTTCTTCCAGGCGGTGCGGGCAGCGCTGTCCAAGCGAGCTGCGGGCGAAGCGAGACCGGAAGAGGACCTGGACCTGGCGGTGCGCCAGATAGTCTCCCGTGCGGTGGCCTCGGAAGGGGTGATGGAAATCTTCGCGGCGGCGGGGCTGGACAAGCCGGACATATCAGTGCTGTCCGAGGAATTCCTGGCCGAGGTTCAGGGTATGCCCCAGCGCAACCTGGCCGTGGAGTTATTGCAAAAGTTGCTCCGGGGTGAACTGGCTGCCCGCCGGCGCACCAACGTGGTCCAGACCCGCTCCTTCGCCGAAATGCTGGAGCAGACCTTGCGCCGCTACCAGAACCGGGCGATTGAGGCTGCGCAGGTCATCGAAGAGTTGATTCAACTCGCTAGGGATATGCGGGAAGCGGCGACCAGGGGCGAGAGACTGGGCCTGACCGAGGACGAACTGGCCTTCTATGATGCCCTGGAAACCAACGACAGCGCCGTGCAAGTTCTGGGCGACGAAACCCTCCGCGTCATAGCCCAAGAGTTGGTCGAGACCGTCCGGCGCAACGTGACGATTGACTGGACGCTGCGGGAGAATGTCCGTGCGCAATTGCGGGTTCTCGTCCGTCGTATCCTCCGCAAGCACGGCTACCCGCCCGATAAGCAAGAAAAGGCTACTCAAACGGTACTGGAACAGGCGGAAGTGCTGTCGGAAGGGTGGGCCTGATGGGGGAAGGAAGGGCTGCGTTGGTGCAACGTTTTCGTAACCGCCGCCACACGTTTGTAGTCGGCGGCTTTTGCGCCGTACTTGCCGTAGTGGTTGTGCTCTCAGCGGTGTTCTGGGAATGGTTGAGCGGCGGAGAATCAGGTAGCACGACGATTCGAAACGTCGCATTGATCGTGGCGGGCGCGCTTGCGCTGCTGCAAAGGCTATGGCGGAGCTTTGTGGCGGACCGTCAGGCGAAAACAACGCAATAGGTTCTGCTGAACGAACGTTACCAGAAAGGAGCCGAGATGCTCGGCATCGAGGTACTTTCCGTCCAACTAGGTGGCTGGAACCGGAACCGCAACTAACAAAGTTGCTGAGCTCCAAACAAGGAGGTGGCTCAATTTTTGACCGGCGGTCGCAGGCGTACAGGCGCAATTGATGAGGTGAGTCAATTCCACATCGCGAACCTGGTCAGATTTGCGTCGGCGTTGACACTGCAATGATGGTTAGCCGAACGCCAGACTTTCCCCGATGCACAGCGCAGGTGATTCTTGAAAGAGCATAAGGGACTGCACCTTATAGGGCGCCCATCGTGTGCTACCATAAAATCTGACGCTACGAGAACAGCCAGATCGTTGAATTTCTGAGCGGCCGGAGAAAGTTAGCGCCATGAACCAACCAGAGTCAGGCTTGGGCGGTTATCACCTCATCACCGAGGATCAGGGCAGGTACAGCAGCCGGGCCGTTGCGGCTTTGGGACGTACCGAAAGGCCGACCATGCCGCAGCTGCAAAATTTCCTGCCTGCTCTCGGTTTACTTACGCCCGACGCTGAATTCGCACTGTACTGGGTGTCCGATGAAGATACGGAAGCGGAATACCCGGTTCTCTGCGGATCCGTGTCAATGATGATGAAGTATGCCGATTACCGTGTGGCTAAACCCCCCGGAGAAACCTTCGTCCATTACCTCAACAGGGTTAGTTCAGTGCTAGCGACAAGCGCAACAGAAGAACCCGTCACCGTCGATTTACTGATGTACACGCTAAGCCGTATAGACCTATCGCCCGAGGAAGCACAAAAACGGGTGGTAATTCCCCCCGTCGATAATCCTGTCGAATACGAACAGTTAGTTGTGCGACCCGGCGAAGTGTTCATGCTGGTTCTCTACGTTGAAAAGCATTTGAATTACCATTTTGTGAGCCGGCATCCTGACGTCATACGGTTGATGTTAGAGTTGCGCACCGTACAGTCTGAAGGTCGAATTTCCCCAGAATGGTTCAACGATTGGTGGGCCAGATTAGAGCCTATTCAGATGCAATTAGGGGCCCAAAATAGCGACAAGGGCTTTTCCGGTTTGGTGAAGGATCTAGCGGCAGAAACTCTTGGGAAATTGCCTGGTGATTTCCGCGAGGTCGGTATCTCCAAACTCGAGGAATTGGTCGAGATTCGCAACACGATTGGCCACTCAACCATTTACAACAGCATGGTCGTCGATGGAAAACCAGTGATACTACCCCACCTGACCAAGCACACGGACCGGTCGAACCGTCAGACCCTAGCCACTCATTTTGATGATGAAACCTATGACGTCGTCAAATCAATGATCGACGACGCACACGCATTTGTGGAGAGCTGTGCCCGAATACCCCCAGCTGAGGGCTGCTGAATGCGCTCACAATCAATCATGCGGAAATCACTAGTAGTCAGTCAAACTTGATTTAGATGGTGATGTGAAAGATTGACCAAAGGAGCTACCCTGACTCTGGATAGAGTTGAAGCGAGGTGGCGGTATGGTCAGGGAAAAGTACGGAGTCCGGTTGACACCGGAGCAGCGGAACCAACTGGAGCACTTGGTTCGGGCAGGTAAAAGCACCGCCCGGGTCACTACTCGGGGCCGGATTTTGCTGAAGACCGATGCGGGTTGGTCTGCGCCCCAGGTGGCCCAAGCCCTGGATGTGGCCGAGGGCACGGTGTTCCGTATCAAGCGCCGCTTTGCCGAGGAGGGATTAGCTGGGGTGCTGCAAGACCGGCCCCAGGCCCACCGGTACCGGAAGCTGGACGACTGGGGCGAAGCCCACCTCATCGCCTTGGCCTGCACTCCGGCGCCGGCGGGGCATGACCATTGGACGCTGCGGTTGCTGGCTGGGAAGGTGGTGGAACTGGGGCTGGCGCCGTCCCTGTCCCACGAGACGGTGCGGCTGCACCTGAAAAAAACGTCCTTAAGCCGTGGCAGAAGCAGGAGTGGTGCATTCCCCAGGTAAGCGCCGACTTCGTGGCCCATATGGAGGATGTCCTGGACCTCTATGCCGAACCCTATGACCCGCAACGGCCGGTGGTCTGCTTTGACGAGACCTCCACCCAGTTGCTGGCCGACACCCGGCCCCCGCTGCCCGCCCAGCCAGGACTGCCCCAGCGGCAGGACTACGAGTACCGGCGAGAGGGAACCCGCAACCTGTTCCTGGCCTGCGAGCCTTTGGCGGGTTGGCGGCGCGTGGCGGTGACCGAACGGCGCACCATGCAGGACTTTGCCCAGCAGATGCGCTGGCTGGTGGATGAAGCCTATCCGGAGGTCGCGGTGGTGCGAGTGGTGCTGGACAACCTGAACACCCACCGGGTGGCGTCTTTGTACGAGACCTGCCCAGCGGACGAGGCTCGGCGCATTGCCCGGCGCTTGGAGTTTCACTACACCCCCAAGCATGGCAGCTGGTTGAACATGGCGGAAATCGAGTTTAGCGTACTGGCCCGCTCTTGCCTGAAGCAGCGGCTCCCCGACCAGGAATCGCTCCAACGGGAGGTCGGAGCCTCGGTGCGAGAGCGAAACGAGGCGCGGGTCACCATCAACTGGCGGTTCAAGACCCAAGACGCCCGAACCAAGCTCCATCGCCTATATCCCTTCAATTCCAAACATGACTGACTACTAGGGCGTGTCGTCAATTTTAGGATAGTAGTCTCCAAGCGTCTGTTTTGGGTATTCCCGCTTTCGCGGGAATACAGAATCCAGCATCTGGCAAAGACGTATTTGCTGCCTGACCTATCTGGATTCCGGCTTTCGCCGGAATGACGGTGAATATGACGACACCCCCTAAGATGTTTGCACCGGAATTTCTTGGAGGCTCTACCAACGACGCTACCTACCGATCCAGTGTGTAGATCCTTAACGTGCTGGTGAAACCCCACGTGGCTCTACCTGGGGTTTATGGCAGTCCTATCTGCGTTCTTGGTCGACAGCATAAAGGGACAACCCACACCCGTAAGTCGCGCGGGCGCGTCCGCTGCTAGGACAATGAAAGAGTGGCTTGCTGATGGCGGCATCGGCCGTCTTATCGGGACTGTTTCGTCACAGTTGACCTCGCGGCGAATAGCGAGACCAGCCGCAGTCAACTTCTTCGAATTGCCAACGGGCGACAGGGAGAACATCACCTCACTATGTCGACTCACTAAGGCACCCTTGCAATCCTCGGCCCCGACGCGCTGTATTTGTTGAGCCCGGCAGCTCCGGCAGGCTTACAGCCCCATCCACATTTCAAAGATGGTACTGTCTACCGTCAAGTCAGGCCCCACCTAACTGGACAAAATCAAGAACCTTCATACGGCAGACACAATAGCAACGGAAAACTCCGCTACTCGTGGCC
Organism: Dehalococcoidia bacterium; assembly: GCA_965197575.1. Taxonomy (GTDB): domain Bacteria; phylum Chloroflexota; class Dehalococcoidia; order Lucifugimonadales; family UBA3495; genus VXOI01. The sequence goes on along the minus strand of OZ240214.1, from coordinate 346,088 downwards.
AGTGGACTTGGATGCAACCATTTGAGTTCGGGCGGCCAGCCACGCAATCGGCCATACCACCTCTGCTTGATGCCCTGGTTCGATCCCCCGCGAGCGGACCGGAGGGGCTATGCCGTCATGCTCAATGAACCGGAGCGGGAAGGCGCCGGTCCCGGGGGACCGAACCACGATCTAACCACGGAAACGGGAGCAACGCCGACAGCCTGCCCCTTACTGGATATAGGGCCGGACCGGTGGTCGTGCCTATCTATGCTGGACAGGGGCCATCGCCACGAACCCGCTCAAGGGCGCAGTGGCTAGTTGCTGTTCTGCCTGGCCGACAAACCGGCGCATCCCAGAAACGCAGCTGCAAGGTCAGGCCTTCATCCATGTCCCTATGCGAGTGGCAGTTGGGGAAAAGCAGGGACTGGAGCAGGTACTACTTCTGACGGGATGCTAATTCGCATAAAATTAAGGAGATCGACACACATGACGTGGCAATCTCCTTTATTGCCCATGTGTGCGGCCTTGCCTTGGCTCAGTTTTGCAGGGACGCGCAGCTGCCACCTACTGACAGGTCATCTCTTGTCTATATTGCCAGTTAAGGTATCGCATTAGTCGGCGGCAACTGCGTCCTCTTGATACACCCAGTCGCCCACCACGTCGTGTTCGTCCTCCGGTTCATCGAACTCATCTAAGGGTTGCTCAATTCCGGCGGAGTTCAACGCACTCAGGAAAGTCTCTCTGCCGTTCGGCATTGGCTTTCCCATCGCCTTCCCTATCAATGCCAGCATCGCCTCTCCACGCTCAACAAAGCATTCAACGAATTGGTCGGCGAACAGCCATTCGGGGTTAAGCCAATGTGACATCAATACCTGATAAAGCGCATCTTTGGTAATGTCGCTTTGCAGTCGGCGCAAGTACACAGATGGGGCACTGCCCCCTATCCTCCGATTGGTCGTAGCGTCGATTGGTGTCTTGTTAATGATTGAGTTGTGCAGGCGGGGCGGAATTGGCGGATTTGACCTGTTGCACCAAGCTACGGGAAAGATGTGATGAATGTCGATGTTGTCTTGATACCAAGTGGCAGACGCCAACTGGTTAGCGGTACGCCAGTCCGCTGCGCCGCTCTTCATCTGCAAGGCGTATAAGCCTTTGTAAGCGGCGCTATTGCGCGTGCGCAGCGACAGCAAACGTTCGGGGATAAAGCTCGCTTCGCTTACCAAGGCAGGCTCCGTTTCTCCTCGCACCCAACCAGCCACTTGAGCCAGGTCGAGCGCGTACTGTGTTTCCACAGCACCCCCGTACGCCTCCCCAAAAATACCGGACCAGAACCATCTTTCCAGCTTCTCTTTTGCGATGGCTGGCTCCAGCGCATGGCCCAATTCCACGTACAGAGAAGCCAGCGGAACAAGTTGAGTGGTGTACGGTACATCGTACTTGGTGAATATAAACTGGTTGTGCAGGAACTTGGCTGCTTCCACAAAGCCGTCTTCCACCAGGTCGGCCCATTCGTGATAGTCAGAGACTTCTAGACCGAGGATGTCGTTTTTCCGGCAGTTGATGGCCGGTATCCGATTCAGAGGGCGGCCTTCTGCGGTTGCTTCTCTGCGGCGTTTCTGCGTGGCCAACAATGCCACAGCCTGCAAAAACTGGTCTCCCCCTATTCCCTGCAGCGATCCGTAGGCACTGTGCAATCGATTCCGTCGCGCATCCCAGTCCTCCCGCAGAGAAAAATCCTCGTCCTGTGCTGCGAACGATGCCGTGACCAACTCGAACATCGAAAGTGTTACGCCCCCCGTGTTTACTTTCTCGAAGACCGTGCAGACCGCTTCCTTGGGGGTTTCTTTGTCCAAGCTGATGACCGGAAGACTGTAGTCGGCAAACGCACTTATCACTGTCTGGTTAAAACGCTCATAGAAGGCAAAGCCACCCCCCTCCGGATGTTGTTCGTCCCGGCCCTGCCAGTGGCCGATATATCCGAAGAGCCAACTCAAACTGCTGTCCAGCAATCGTTCGGTTGGCATCATGTGTTGTTCGTATTCCAGCTCTAGGCTGGATAAGTCCCGCACAATTTCCCGCCCAAAATTCCTCGTTTCTCTTCTGTTCTCAGGTACGCTGACAATCGCATCCTCCCGCTCAACGTTCGGGTCCATCGCCGCTAGCATGTCGATGTAATACCAGCGTCGAATGCGTCGTCCACGATTGTCATGAGTGTCAACTGCATCCTCATGCCGAAGTGATTGATACAAGGATGTTAGGCGTTGTTGGCCGTCCAGCAGGAAAGCGTCTGGCCGATTACTTGCGTTCTCCTCAGCCCCTTCGATCATCCTGCTTTTCAGCCGTATCTCTCCCCCGGCCTCCAGGGTCATAATTGCGCCAACCGGAAATCCTCTTGAGATACTTGCCAGCAAACCGCGAATGCGGTCGTCGTCCCACACCCAACCTCGTTGAAAGTCGGGGAGTTGAATCTTTCCGCTATCGACATCATCCAGTAGTTCTTTCAACGACATTGGGTTGGTCTTGAACATGAATGCCTCCGGAGAAAATGGGCAAAATGCGCCGGTGATTGTATAGCGACTTCGATTTAGTCTAAGGCCCCACCCCGAACACGTCTGAGTGTTCTTGAACTTGGTCAGCAAAAGATCGCTCATATCCGATCCGAACTATCCGAAAGCCACGATCCTGCAATTGAGAGCGGACCCGTTCATCAGCGGTCCCTTGGTTGGAGTTGTCGTGATGTGGACCGTCGATAAACACACAAACGCCGGGTAAGCCATTTCGCTCATAGTAGAAATCAGGTTGTACAGGAACGTCCGAGGCGGGACGATTCTGGGCGTGATCCGGCAGCCGCAACTTCTCGTCATATAGGAACTGGAGGAACTCACACTCCAATGAAGAGCTTGGGTCTACAATGCCCAAGAGCTTTTGGTATTGTTCGTCCCTGTCGTTACCTTGCTCCTGGATCGTTGTCGCCGTAGCAAGAAGGCTGAGAAATCCTGGCAAGAGCCGGCGGTCTATGTGGCGGTGATTCAACTGGTTCGAATACGTTAAGAGGCATTCATAACAAGCAACTGCGCATGTTACGGAATCACTTCCCTGGACATCTTCGCCAGATTCGGGGTCGAAGTGGCAGAGGTCCAGGGCTTTTTTCGCAACCTCAGCAAACGCTGTCGGCTCCACTATCAGGCGTTCCCAGACCCCGGTTCCGCCCTCGGCTTCCTCCCAAAACAAAAGTCGACGGTATTCTCCCTGGCCTATCAATTCGGCACCGACTTCCTGTTCTTCAACCTGAAAAACGACCTGAATTGCTCGTCTCAAGGCGTACAACAGTGACAGCAGGAACTCATTTGATTGGTCCTCGGCACGCGGCAGGAGCATGAGAATATTACGTCCGTCTTGGACGTAAGGCTTAACGCCCGTCACAGCCCTCGGCACCCCAGGTTCCCCGTCGCTAGCATCGTCTTCACCTTCGCGTGGCACCCATCTCCCCGTTTGTGGATCTATAGAAAATCCAGTAGGGTCGCGTCTCCAACCCTGGTTTATCCGCCAAAGACGAGCGGCAGGTGCATAGTCCGCTTCGAGGACGGAGTCTCCATTGGTTGCTTCTGCTGTCGCCCGTTGAATCCGGCCTCCCGGGAGACTGAAATGGGTACTGATGGAGTAGCCGCTCCGAACCCGCTCCTCCTCTTCTGAGGAAATGCGCTCGACCGTGCGCGCTCGCATCATGGGCTGGCTTAACAGGCGTTGTGGGAACTGAGACGTCGCAGCTTCGAGACGGGTTCCGCAATGCTCGCAGACGTCTGAATCAGCGGCGGTTCCGTCGTGAGCATAGCCACACACATTGCAAAGCCGTGCCCGAGTCAATAGTGACTCGATCCCTGCCGGAGGAAGGACAGCAGAATGGACCCGATGTTTGCGTCCCTCATGGTAAACCTGATTGCCTGGACCGAATTCCGAAAGACCAAGGAAGCGCGGTCGGTCGATGAGCTGTGTCTCATCACGTACCGTTACCGAAACCCGTACCGGAAGCCTGGGGAAATTGTAACCTGGCAGGAAGCCCTCTCCAGCCAAGTAGCGGTAGGGGTAAAAATCGGACTCGTCTTGGCGATTCGTCTGGTTGAGCAACAGGCTAATGTCACGTCGAGCCTCTGCCTGCCTACGCTCTGCATCCTCCCGGTCGCGTCTGGGGCCATGAGGGTCGTCGGCTATTCTCCGTGCCTGGTCCCGTAGAGCGAGTGCAGATCTATATAATTCGCGCCATGTGCCGAAAGCGCCATCAAACCGTTCGGGAGCTGCCCGCAGCGTTTCCTCTATCCAATTGTCGGAAAACCACGGCGCGTTGCGGATGTCCCGTGCTCTGGTCACAATTCGTTCGCTACGAGCGACGGCTTCATTAAAGATGCCCTCCCTGCTAGACCCTTCAATTGCGGCACGCTGGTCGGTAGCAATGGGAAACTCGGGGTCTCTAAGGTCGAGAATATCCGCCATGCCGTTCCCCAGGGACAAACCAGCTGAGGCAAGCCAGGTGGCGTACAGGTGAGCTTTTACTAATTCCTCGTTTCGCAGGTCAATTCGGGCCGGAGCAACCGCTCCCGCAATCATCTCATTGCTACGTTGTCCAAAGAAATACTGGTCGTGGGCATTACCTTGGGCTGCGAACGCCACAATTAGAGCTGGGCGCCCACCTCGGCCCGCCCGTCCGCTCCGTTGAGCATAGTTTGCCGGAGTAGGAGGGATGTTGCGTAGATGCACCGTGTTCAACTCTCGAATATCAACGCCTAGCTCCATCGTCGGAGAACAGAACAGCGCAGGCAAATCTCCACTCTTGAATCTTTCTTCTCGCTCTTCACGTGCCTGCGCAGTTACTTGGCCAGTGTGCTCGGCTGCCACCATGCCGCGAAGATGGCGTCCGTGGGTCCTGTACAGATTGGTGAAGTAGCTATTGGCCTGCTGCATTCCCGGAACATCACGTCGTAAGTGCAGGGACCGGCTCCTTACAGGGTCAGGCGGAGCCGGTTTCTCGTCGCCAGCGTTCCAGCGTATCGCTCCGGCTAGGACCCGGACTCCCCTGGCGGTCCCGCCGCGGTCGTTGACTGTGGACAGGAAATGTCCCCGCAAGCCCTCGACGATGCCACGGACAATCTCCTCGGATTCTTCCGTGGAAAGGTTTTGGTCAATCTGCCATGTAAACGACGAGCGCAAGTACCGCGCTATAGCAGAACGAGGTCCCAGGCTCAGGATTCCACGCTCTCTTCTCTCATTCTGTGATGCCTGTACTCCGGGCATAAGCGCGAGCCCCTGGGTACGCAGGCTGTAACTGTCCCGTTCTTCCAACCTCCACGGATCCCGCAACGACTGGCTGGCGTTGCGGGTTAAACGGCGGATAGCGTCCGATGTTAGCTCGTCCGCGTCAATGGCTAGCTGCATCCGCAGGTGGTCCAGAAATGCGCGTAATACTCTTTCCCTAGTATCGGGCGCGGCATTTGCGAGGGCGGGCAGGCCAATCCATCGTCCATCATCGGCTGCCAGTTCTGAAAGTCCGTCGTACTCGATTCTGAGCAGACCAGTCTGCTCCAAGTTCGGCTGGGTTACTCTCCAACCTCGGCTGAGATCGTCCAGAGCGAGGTATTCCAGCAGGTCGGTCATTGCTCGCTTGCCACGGTCGTAACCCGGGCCATCACTCACCGGTTCTCTCAAGAAATCGTTGGGGCGCAGTTCCATGGCGTCGAATATAGCCGGTCCCAACACGTCATAAGTCAAAGCCCCATTGCGCCTAATAGCTTCGATTAGTCCGGCCCTCAACATAGCAACTTGCACGAAGTCGTTAAGATGCCCAGCTTGTAGAGAGGCATCTTGCCGGTTGTCAGTAAAGCTGAGGGACTTGGTTTCGTCGGGCGGAAGGTCCTGGGTCGCCATGCCTGCCACGGCCGCATTCACAGCGACAGTGGTTGCAGTTGATCTTCCAGTCTGGCTCAGGGAGGACAGCTTGCGGTAGTCTCCCTGTCTTCGGTCATACACGGCACGGCAACGCAGGCAAATCAGGAAAGGCCTTGGCTGGAACCACCCCCTTGCCCCGTTCCCGTTTCCTCCGTCTAGCCTCCCACCAGGAGTTGCCGTGTACAGTTGAGGGAGAAACTGAGCAAAGTTGGATCTGACGACTCGTCCGCGCCTGCGTTCGTTGAACCAGAATTCAGGCAGGTCGTCATCATCTCCCGACCAGAGGTCATCGCACTCGATGGCAAAGAAGCCCCCTTCTCCGTCTATATCCTCTTCAGGAGCACCAACCATTGGGGAGCGCGGTATGAGTCGTTCAATGCCATGTTCTTGGATACGGGATACCAAATAGTAATCTTGGCCGCATTCCCGGCAAAACGCCAACGGGAACAGAACGCGCTCCTCATCTACCTTGTATTGCCCTTCCATCCTGAACTCGCGGACGTCCGACGGCTCCAATGTGGCGTACACGCTGCTACCTGACGACAACCATTGATGCAGACGGAAGGCAAAGACCTGTTGGCCTTCGCTCAGTCCGGCCTCGTTGCCTGCCTCCAACACCTCACGGAGCTTTTCCGCGCAGTTCTCTTGCGACAGACCGCTTTCCTCCGCCAGAGTTCGCACGGCCTCGTCGAAAGTCTTGGGGGAGCTTCGAATCAGCCGGCCATTTTCCTCGGCCACGCCGAAAAAGTCCTCAGCCCAGGCTGCGAGAGTATGACTGCACACGGAGTGTACGTCCCTATCAGGTGGAGGGGTTTCTACTGCGGCCTTCAGTTCCGCATTCCCATGCGGAGACCCTATGGTAGCAACCCGCACCAGCGTTTCGTCCACTACGTTTGCTGCGGGAATGTCCAAACCGAAAAAGCGCGACGCCAAGTCGGCGACGGCTTCATTCCGCTCTGTCCTGGTTCCTGCGTTGGCTATGGTGGCGCTAGTCGCTACCGCCTGGAGATCACGGCCTGCCCTCTCCTGGATGCGGCGGGTGAGCATCGCCACGTCCGCGCCTTGCCGCCCACGATAGAAGTGAAGTTCGTCCATGACCAGGGTACGGAGGTCCTGGGTTGCGGCATTCAACAGGGAACGCTCATGCGGGCGGACCAGGAGGTACTCTGCCATGACATAGTTAGTCAGCAGAATGTGAGGCGGGTCTTTGAGGATGGCGTCGCGGGCTTCCTCACGGTCCTGGCCAGTGTAACGAGCGAAGCGTACCGGAGAGTTAGGAAAGTTGCGTTCCTGGAAGGCCCTCAACGCCTCCAACTGGCTATTTATGAGGGCGTTCATGGGGTATACGAGCAGCGCCCGAACTGAGTGCCGCTCCGGGTTGTTGCGGACGATGGCGTCGTAGATGGGGACTAGATAAGTTAGGCTTTTACCGGAGCCGGTACCCGTAGTAACGACGTAGGACTCATCCCGTAAGGCCAAGTCAATGGCATCGCGCTGGTGTCGGTACAACTTCAGGTCCGGTCCAAAAAAGCGGGCCGTATCGGGAGCAAGAATTCCGGCCTGGGCCAGTTCCCCCAATGTCTGGTCCATCTCGAACGCCGGGTTGAGTTGGAGTACGGCTTCAGGCCAAAGTTCGCCTTGTTCCAAACGGCTGTTTACGTACTCGTCAATACGGTCGTCCAAGACGCGGACGAAACTGCGAACGTAGTCCTGATACTCGTTGACTACAGTTTCGCGAAGTTGAAAAACGTCTAGCGGCAATGTGCCCTCCTACCCGAATGCTAGACCAGGCGGTTTCTCTTGTGTCAAGACGGGGATTGGGTGCCGGTCTTGAACGCCGGAAGAGTCAGCGGCGGCCACCCCATTCGCCCCAGTGCGTCGGCTAGAAACGACCTGAGATAGGGCCAGGTGTTGACGGGGAGGTTTACTTCTTGAAAGACCGCGAACAACTCCGCTGTCATGGCTTGTTCGGACTTGAACTCCAGTCCGAACGTGACGCTGATGCCCGCTACTTTGGAATCAGATTCTTTGAATGTCACGTCATAGGCGTGAAAGGCGACAAGTCCATCCTCCACAGATTCCCAGCGAGCGCTGCCAGCGATGTCAATGCCGACTTCGCCTGGACTGCCGGGGCCACCGGGGTTTTCTATTGAGGAAGAACTGAGCCAGATTGAAGTGAGTTCAATCTGGCCGATGAATGCGTTATAAATCGCCGGATCAATAGGCTCCGCTTCCGAGTGACTCGGAGACGGATTGCTACCCGCTGCAGTCATGCTGCAACAGCCTCCCGTGGGGCTGAATAACCGTAGTGCTGTACACGGGATTCAACGAGATTCTCAAGAAAGTGATATGAATGATCTGAGGGTTCCTTCCAGCTGACGGGCATGGTAACCAAATGCTTCAGCTCACGCTCCACCTGCACGTGGGCGTTGCCACTTGAGAGCAACATGACCACGTACTGGTTGAGGCTGACACCATCTTGAGCGGCGGCATCCGCCAGTGCGCGGTGCAATGACTTCGGTAAGCGCACGTTGAACTTGCCGCTGTACTCCTGATGAGAGGGTTCGGGAATGTTTCGTCCCTCTTCATACTCCGTCTCGATCCACCCAGTCCGAGCGTCCGCCGCCATGGCGGGGATTTCATCAAGGGTCTCAGCCTGCGACAGACAACCCGGTAGATCCGGGTAAACGATGACGTATCCCCCGTCCAGGTCCGCGTGAACCACGAATGGGTACTGAAGGTCCAAATAGTGCTCTAAAGGCTTTCGAGTAGCGGATGTAACCATATCACTCATCCAATCCAAGTCGATCAATGATTTGATCCAAGATGTAGCGCTTCACGTAGCGGCCACTTACCAAAGGGACGGTCTGGGTCCCCTCCCCGGGCTTCGTGAAATGGGCATGACTGCCTTTCTGGCGTTTGAAGGTCCAACCGTAGGCTTCGAGGAGGCGACAGACATCGTTGAAGCTCGCTTCGGGAGGCCGCGCCCGGATTCGTTGGATCAGTCTGTCGAGTTGGGTCACGGCCTTGCCTTTACATGGTACTGCATACAGTACCATGTTTACTAGACTTGTCAATCCTCTATCGAGTTATGGAACCAAATCGGGAAGTTGATCCTGTGCCAACTGGTCGTAAGCCTGCAGGACATATCGCTGGGTGCGGTACTCCCCGAACTGCTGCAACTCGTTGCGCTTCAATCCCGGGAAGGAGGCGCTTGGCTCCTGGGCATCAAGAATCCACTCCAAGTCGGCCCGGTCGAGTTGGTACATGTGGGCAAAAATAGCATCGAGTTCACACTTGAGTCGGTGCCGCTGTTCCTCGTCCCATTTGAAAGGTGTCCCATCATAGCCCAAATCTTCGGCAAAGGATTGGAGGTCCCACGCGGTATACGTGAGCTCGAGGACACGATTTCGAACGAGTTGATGGGCGGTTACTCCACCAAACTCCCTTTCAAATTCAACCCGTGCAATGAAGGGGATCTGTTCAAGCAAAAACCAATTGAGATTTACTCCTGGTATCTTCTGTCTGGCTACAAAGTCGAACGGAATTGAGTTTAGATTTGCAACAACCATGCAAGCCTGTAACGGAACGTCCCTAACTTCCGGTTCAAAGGCCAGTAGGTTTAAGGAGTTCCCTGCACCAGCCTTAGGAATAATCGCCGCAATCATCGTCCGCGTGTTAGTTGCAGCCGTTACACTCTTATACGCGACAATCCAATCATTGGCAGTAGGCCAGCGGCTATCGACATCGCGCGCAAAGTATCTTGGAGAAGGTAATCTATCCAGCCTTTGTTTTTCAAAGGCAGCTAAAGCTGACTGTTGCCCTTTCCGCAACATATTCTGTGGATTCTCTGTGGCGTCAGCAGCCCGATGGTCAAATGCCTGCACCATTTTCCCTTCATATAGAGGCAGTAGTCGTTGATTGTCCTTCTCCCACCAATTTAAACCTACTGGATGGAATCCCTCGATATTAACCTGATCAGGGGTTAGGAAGAGATGGGAATCGTTGGTCATATCAAACATTCGCAACATATGGACGGGCCATGTCCGTTGCTCGTCTCCTCCTGAACGATCTACTAGAACTGGGTTTCGGGAGTAGACGCCGAGGGTGATTTCAGTGTCCTTACGTGTACGAAAAACCGGGCAGGTGCGGGTGTTGGGATTGAACAGTGCAAAGTCCTCCGGCGCCAACGTGAACCGGCGGGCGTCATCCTGAAGCTGCTCGGTACGGTGAAGGAAAAAGGCAAATTCCGCTTGGGATGACGGACAACCGCTACCGGTTAGAGTAAGTAGGCAGAACTTGTAGGAACGATGCACTCCAGGGAACACACCTTCCCGATTCTCAAAATCATAGAGGCTGACCAAAGAGCGATTATCCACTAGGTCAGAGAAGAATTGCTTGGTGGTGTCATCGGTGGCAATTCCTGACGGCACAATTATCCCCATCCGTCCTGTGGGGCCGCAGATAGTCCGTCCGGTTTCTGCGAAGATGGAGTATGTGTTGACGTCTCCGCGTCCCGTTAGCGGAAACCGGTTGCTACCACGAACGAAACGGCTGACAGATTCCGCATCGTGGACGGCGCAGGCGAACTCGTCGGCCAAGCCAGGATTTCGCTGGGGTAATCCACGTATCAATCTGTCTCGCGCGGCCTTGTTCGGGGCATCTGCTATTTCCCGGTCTCGCGTCTCGAAGAATTCCTTTTCCTGGAGCTTGATTCGCTCCCAAGGTGGGTTGCCCAGCACCACATCGAAACCACCCCCATCAAACACTTCTGGGAACTCCAGAGGCCAGTGGAAGAAACGCATCTCCGAGGATGCTCGGGATGTCTGACCAACCAGTTTTCCGTTGACGCTGGCAGGAAGGTGAAGAGATTTCCGCACGTCATCGGTGGTCGGCACACTGTCCAGTCCATTTGCTCCCGGCATTTCCTGTGGTGCGAAGTAAGCATAAGTCCAGAGGTCGCAGGCGGTCTTGACCTCCCACCAGCGGGTTCCAGAACCGCGCAGTTGCTGGTACAGGTCTTCTTTCGCCTGTACTTCCGCTGGGCTTCGCTCTTCCAACTGACCAAAAGCGGCGAACTCTTGGGCCAGCGTAGCAGGCAAGGACTGATCGCTTCCCAAGGCCATGGGATGCTGGCCTGTCCGCTCCTGCCGGTTGCGGCGGCGGTAATAGGTGGCCGCCTGCTTGTCGTCGCCGGTCACTGCCTTATACGCGTCATCGGGGATTCCTTTTTCGAGAACAGCGAGATCGCTGACTCCCACCAGGCTGTCCCCGCACTTGATGTGGTGGTCCAGAAAGCTGAGGGGCAACCCTGCGGCGTGGCTTTCAATCCACAGTGCCACCTTGCACAGGTCCACGGCCAAGGGGTTCTTGTCCACAGCGTACAGGCAGCTACGCACTACATCGCGCAGCGCAGCGCGATACTCCGACGGGGCCGGTTCATCCCCGCTGCTGCGGACCCTGGCCAACTCGCGGGCTATACGTCGGGCGGCGGCTAACAGGAAGTGGCCTGAGCCGGAAGCAGGGTCGCATACGCGAAGATCCAGGAGAGCCTGCTCCTTGTCTTTGCCGGTCTTGGCATCTGCCAACCGCTCTTCCATTACCGGCACCAACGCGCTCTCGACGAGTTCGCGCACCAGTTCCGGCGGCGTGTAGTAGGAGCCCGTTTGTTTACGCTCAGTGCCTGCGGCCAACTGGAAGCGAGGCGGGGCGCCGGAAGCACCACCGAGGTCGACGACGGGTCGGTAGTCCAGCAAACTTTCGTAGACTGAGCCAAACTCCTCCACGTCCAAGTGGGCGTAGTTAACCCTTCGACGCACGCCGTTGTCGTCAAATGTGGATAGGGAAAGCATGGCAGCAAGGAAGGCCTCATTGGTACAAGAAGCGCTCTCTATATCCCGGCACGCATCCCTCCCAAATAACTCGCCGTTGAGGGGCGATAGTCCCAATTGTTGGGCGGCATTATCGTCACGAAAAAGGCGGAATGTCTGGGCTAGTCCAGCCCAGAGGTCGCCGTGGGTATCCCCTGCGAAGTACCGTTCAGCTCGCTCTCGAAGGTGCGAGATGCTGTAATATCGGTCGTACACGGCTTGCTGTTTAATGTCTCCAGACGTGAAGAGAAGCCTTCGTTCCTCCGTAACCATGAGGAAGAGCATCCGGTAGACGAAATTGAGGAGCTGACGGTAGTAGGTTGTGTCGTCCAAGCGTCCGCTTAATGATTCTCGGAGTGCTTCGCTATCGGGATGTTGGACTAGGGCAGACCCCAAGACTTCCAGCGCGTTCCTCACACCGTCTCGGAGTTTTTCCCGGACCCGCCCACCTTCCTCAATACCCTGGTTGTAGTAGCTTTCTAGCAGACATTCATGTGGCCCCATGCCGCGGAGAGGCAACCGGGTAGCATGGAGAAGCCGGTAGAGGGCAACGAATTCGCTGTAAGCGTTGCCTTCAATCATGGCTTGGATATCAAATTCCAGATAAGTCGGTTTGGAGAGGCGGGCACTGTCTCGCAACAAGCGCAACTTAGCCCCGTTGGTGACCATGCCCCATAGCGAGTCGGAACGGTTGAGATAGTCTTGTACCAAGGCATGGGGTGTGCGTCCTCTGCCCGAACGCTCGTCGAGGCCTTGATCCACCGCCACGATGTGGACCGGAGTAAAGATATCCGGTCCGCCGGTCAGATAAGAAATGGGGAAGGCAGCCCCGCCAGCCTCAATGGCCGTTCTCTGGTATTCCAACGTTGGGAATGAAAGGAGCTCGAAAAATTTTGACCCCCAGTCCTGCCGAGTCAAAGTGGTTCGACTTTCCCGCGAGTGTTCCAAGCGCCTGGTGAACGAATCCCAGTGGACCCGGGCGTCGGAGAAGGTCCGCTGTATCTCATCAGGAAGGCGTCGGCCAGCTGACAATCCGAAATCTGCGGGCTTCTGCCCCGACATACTGTTGTCGTCGGTAGCGATTCGGTCTAGCAGGTCCGGTGGCAGGAGACCTCCTTCTACGGTTATAGTCGCGTAACTCATGATCTACCCCCAGCAGGCACGAGCACATAGCAGCCGATGATGTCCGGCGGCTCGTGGGGTATTACCTTGGCAGGCTCGCCCTTGATGGTTTTCGTAAGCCGGTTGTGTGCCGCTTCTAAGGCAGCAGTTCGCTCGGAGACGATTTCCTTGTACCAACCATCCCCTAGCATATCAAGAGCCCAGAGTATGTGGTCCCGCCTTTCGGCGGGAGACATGTTGGCGGCGAGTTGCGAGTCTCCCTCTCTCAGGAGTTTTAAGGATTGTTCCTGGAGCGGCGCCAACCAACGGATAGCATCGCCTTCCCGGTGGAAGGCTCCGGTGACGACCTCCTCGGCAAACTGGCTGCTCGCTCCCTCTATGAGGTAGCGGAGCCGGAGGACCAACACCGCCGTCCGCAACTCGACAGCGTTCGTAAAAATGGCGCTTGACCTGGCAAAGCGACTATCCCGACCTCTGAGAGCCTGGGCAAGTACTGCCTCTGCCGCTGTGGCGACAGCAGGGTTATTTCTGCCCAAGAGAGTGACCCCCGGAGGGGCAACGCCGTCGAAAGCGATTGACAACGGGAACAGCGGCTTGCCAGCCCTAGCGACTATACGGTCTCTGAGGTCTCCAGGTTCAAACAGGAACACACCTTTGGACCGGGTTTCCCGAAGGTCCCCGTTGAAGCGCTGTATAACGTTAGCAATGAACCGTTGAACGTCTTGGGGACTTCCCAGGACAGGCTCCATCTCGGCCAATTCAAGGGCAACGTCATCAGGCTCGATACCATGTTGCGCAAAGTACGCCCGAGTCCGCTCTTCCTTGTCTGCCATCTGGTCCCAAGCTTGGTGTAGACGACTCACCGAGGCATCTTCCAGGGCGAGAGTCAACTGTCGTGCCTGTCGCCTCCCTCGTAACAGGACGCTATCCACCAGTGCGTTCACGACCTGTTCGGAATTTACCGGGACCGGAACCGAGATTCCCAAACGCTGCCTGATGGTGCGCGCTTTCCTCAGTAGGACGTCCAGAACTACAAGGTCCATCTCGTTGTCGGACCCGTAGATCAGGACTGTCTTCACTGTGGGTTTCGTCTGGGCAAAGCGGTCCACACGCCCTTCCCGTTGCTCCAGTCGGTTCGGATTCCAGGGCAGGTCGTAATGAACTACGGCATCGTAATGTTCCTGTAGGTTTACTCCTTCACTTAGACAGTCCGTAGCAACCAGCACCCGCACTGGCTCTCCGGCCAACGCCAATACCGTCTCTTTCCGCTGCTCACTATCTCCATCGTCCCCTGTCACAGCTTTTACTTGTAACTGAGGGTGGCGCCTTTGCAGAATACGCTGGAGATGTTCGGCGACGTAACGGGCAGTCTGTATAAACCGGCAGTACACGATAGGACTGTAGCCCTCAGCCAGTAGGTCAGACACTGAACGGGATACCTCTCCCAACTTTGCGTCTCTTTCTTCTCCCTCCAGCGCCTCTGCCCGTTTCAAAAATCCGTCCAGTAATCGCCTTTCCGTCGCGTCCAGCTCGGTGTCCTGGTCATCTAAGGCCGTAGTTGGGATGTAGTCTGTGGCCTGGTCCTCTTCTGAGGAGTCCAGAATTTGCTGGCTGAACATTTCATCGGCGAAATCCTCAACTGATATCTCGCTTGATGAAGGTTTCCGATTCTCCAGGACGGCACGGGCCGCCCTGGGACTGGAAAGAACACAACGTAAGATTGACAGCGCAGCCCAATACCGCACCCGGCGGCGCTGTTGCGCCATTCCATCACTGGATACGTACCCGCGACAATATTCGAGGATGTCTTCATATAGCCGAAGGTACTCACCCGACAAGGTATAGGATCTTTCGCTTGCCTCCCTTTCGGGAAAAGGCGTATCAACGCCTAACCAGCTCTTAAGGTCTACTCGCTTTCGCTGGACGAAATGGGGAGCCAGCTTGGCGTGGGGAATGTCAACCTCGTCTAATACGTCGAACGACTCGTCCAACAATCCCAGTAGAGACCTGAAGCTCTCTTCTATCCCACTGTGAGGAGTGGCAGTGGTCAAGACCATGTGACGACTGTCATCGTTTGCCAATTCGCGGATTAGGGCGTAGCGCTGGTGTTGGGTGCCCGACCGGTCGCCGCTGGGGCGTGCTGTAGTATGAGCCTCGTCGACGATGATGAAGTCGGGAGCGTTGTCCAGGAACATCCGCCGATTCCGCTCCGACTTTACAAAGTCGATGCTGACAACGAGATGGCGGTAATACTGGTATAAGGAGATGTCTCTCCGGGGGAGGCCGCGCTCTAACCGACCGATTCTTGATGACTGGATAATGGCCGCGTCCATGTTGAACTTGGTGCGAAGTTCTTCCTCCCACTGCTCGCACAGATGCGGCGCACACAGGACTCCCACACGGTTTATCACGCCCCGATCCAGAAGTTCGCGGGCGATCATGGAAGCTTCGATGGTCTTACCTACGCCAACGTCATCGGCGATAAGCAAGCGCACCGGGTCCATCCGCAACGCCATGATGAGGGGTACAAACTGGTAGGGCCGGGGGGCAACGGAAAGCCGACCCATCGAGCGAAACGGGCCCGCCCCACTGCGGAGACCTAATCGCACTGCGTCTCTGAGCAGCAGACCTCCGGTGAAATCACCCGCCTTCTCCGGGTCCGGTGGTAAGTACCTGGAGGGCTTGACAGCATCCGGCTCCAGCGAACGGTAGATGCCTACGGCCTCGGCGTCGAGACCGTCTACCGGCCGAAGGCGCGATACACCAGGTTCCTCATTAGGCAATACTATCCAGTCGCGCCCTCGCGCTCTAACTAATGCCCCTGGAACGAACTCTGTTTCGGGAATCGCCGCCATCGATTCTAGTTCTCCAATTTACGGCTTGCACTAGCCACTCAATATTCTGGTAGGGTGTGATAGCAAATAGGCCATAGCTGGCTTTCCCCTGATGGGGTCAGCCTTATATTTCCTGCCCACGGTTGATAGGAGTCAGGTCGTCGTCTCCGACAAACTCCAACTTGCCCGCCCCAACGAAGACGAACAGACGTATCCTCTTGCCAGCTTTGACCGGTGCTGGGTGGAAAAGGCTGGTTGTCCCTATGGTTTCAGTGCCGGCAGGCGTCAATCAAGTAAAAGGAACAAATCTCTCCCACGAGAGACGACAAAACGCCCAAATTTAAGAGAATTGTCAATGTCTGGGCAATAAGAGTCAAGCCTTCCTGGGACGCCGTAATGGCCACGCTTCTTGAATATCGGCGCGATAACATTCTCCGCGAAAGTCTTGATCGGCCTTGCAGCACCACCCATAAGACGACCCCTGAGAGCGCACCCGACTAACGCGACATGGCGGCAAAGTAAGAAAGCAGGCCAATACACGTAAGTATACCCGTTGGGAGCCTCGCGTCCTGTTACTGTGGCCTCTCACAGAGAGGGTTCAGCACAAAAGAAAAGCCCCTGCGTCCTAGCAGGAGCTTTCTCATTCTTTACCAGGTCGATTGGCACTCTTTTCCGACGCTCTTGGCTGCCACGCCGCCCGGTGGTTACAGTGCCACTCCGATTTGTTGGGACACCTCGGCCTTGGCCGGCGTTTGGTGCCCTTCCATTTGTTAGCCCAAGCTCACGCTTTACCTCGGCTATCCAGCAAGTCTTCGCGGAATCTGGTTGAACGTTTAGTTCATACGAAGGACGCCATAGCAACTAAAAACTGCACTACTCGTGGGCGGTGAATCTGGATGCCAGCATGTAGATAGCAGTTATCCAATCGCGACCAACATATCAGGTATACATGGGCCGTTGGGCTAAAAGCCAATTGACCGCGATGAATCGCCATGCGAGCCCATCGCAACGGTTGTTCGGCAACAATTGATGGTCCAGCCGTACAGGGCAACGCGACGGTAAATGCGACAGCCGCATTACCGCGTGCGGCTCATGTCGTTCACTCCCCGCCCGCAGCGGCCTCTGGAAGCATGATCTCAATTCCGCCGGGAACCGACCACGCCAGACGCATGATGTGCCACACCTCCCCGCCGGTGGGGATAGTGCCATTGCGCCACTCCATCACGCGGTCATGCTCGGCCGAGGCACTCGGCGAACTCCTCCCACGACAGACCGGCGAGCTCGGTGAACCGCTCCAGCCGCTGGCCGAAGTCCTCCGGGAAGAGCTCCGGGTAAGAGCCTTCTCCCTGTTTGCGTGAGTTCATAGTCCCACCTCCTGCTTCCGGCAGCCATTATCATCCGATTCCCATTATATTCCCTCGCCAGGCGGCCATCTCCCGGCCTCTGTCTCCTTCGAGACGCCCTCCACCAGCGGGCCGAGAGACACCCTCGCCCGCTCTCCACAAGCGGTGTCAGGCGATTGTACGACGATATAGGCAATCTATTGACCCTTCTTAGACGTAATATAAGTATCAGATAAACGAAACACACCCTCCCGGATGCGGCCGATAAGGAAGCCTCAAATCGTGGGGCAGCCCTTGGAAAACCGCCAAGCAGCCGGTCAATCGCCGCGATTCGGGAGGGGTTGTGGAGATAGGAGGCGGAGCTATGCCCCGGCGGGAACCACTGACCAATGAACAAAGACAACTGTTGAAAATAGCCGCCAGGATGCCCCTGGCCAGCGTGGCCAACCTGGCCCCGGTGCTGGACCTGGACGAGGAGAGGGTAAGAAGGATGCTGGGCGCCCTGCGCCGGGGCGGCTGGGTCACATCGGTGGTGCGGGGCATGACCGAGCGCAGGCAGCACCGCTGGTTCCTGACCCGCCGGGCCGTGGACCTGCTCTACGTCACCGACCACCAGCATCCCGCCCCCAGGGAGGAGGCGAGGGCCACTGGGCTGGCCGCCTTCCACCCCGAGGGTGAACTGCCCGAGGACTACCGGGAGCAGTTCGCCCTGGACCACGACCATCCGGTCCACCTGGAGAGCCAGTCCGACTCTGCATTTGCCGGCAGTGATTCTGCTGGCGGGAACGGCGACGGCCCCGATCACGAACACCCGCCCTGGACAGCCACCTCGCGGGGAATCGAGACCTCCCTGCGCCGGCTGGCCATGCTGGAGCCGGTCTACCGCCTGGCCCCCGACCTGATACGCAGCGGCAGGGTAAACCGGCCCGCCGACGATACGGCCGCCTCCAGGGAGGTCAGGATGACCGACTTCCGGTTGCTCAGGCACGGCGGCTTCTACCACGCCGTGGCCCGCTACGGCCCGGACCTATGGACCCCCTTCACCTACGCCGGTCTACACGCCACCGAGCGGGGACTCCGGCGCAAGGAGCAGCACCGCTTCTGGGGCGTGGACTGCTACTCCCACGAGGAAGACAGGTACCTGCGAATCGGCAACCGGCTGTTCTACGAGGACCCGGACCAGGCTGTGGAACCCTCGGGCCAGGTGGTGGTGGCCGTGGACGCCTGGGCCAGGGAACTGGCCCGCAACACCCTCAGCAACAACACGCCCACGCTGTTCTGCACCCCCGACGGGCAGTGCAGCGAGGCGGTGGAACTGCGTCCCTCCCGGGACCTGGTGTCGGACCCCGCCGGACATCCGACCGTGGGCCGGCCCGAGAACGTCGGTCTGTGGCTGAGAGACAATCCCGACATGGAGGCCATTGACGGCAGAACGGCCCACCGATTGTTCATGACCATCTGCCAGTTCCCCGCCATGCGGGCCTCCTGGCTCCGGGAGGTCGTGGGCGGGTCCTCCGGCGAGGTCAGCCGCCACCTGGGGCGGTTCGTCCAGACCGGCCTGGTGGCGGTGTTCGACGGGCGGCACTACCTGTCGGAGCTGGGCATGAGGCGGGCGGCCAACATGAGCCGGGTGCTGCCCTCGGTGATCCGCAGCCGCCACGGGGCATACCTGGACCGCTGGTACCGGGAGCACGAGGAGCAACACAACGACGGGGTGAACCGGCTGGTGGTGCGCTTCGCCCGCGAGGGAGTGGCGACGGTGGCGGGCTGGCAGGGCGAGGTCAACGTGCCGGGCCTGACCCAGGTGCGGCCCGACCTGCTGGTGCAGGTCAGCGGCGGCGCCCTGGGCGCGGGTACCCACTACATCGAGTTCGAGCGCACCGCCGTGCGTCCCGAGAGGGTGGCGGAGAAGCTCGGGCCCTACCGCCGGATGGCGGCGGCGGGCCGCGCCCTGCCCCTGCTGATGGTGTGCGAGACGGCGCGGGGGAGGCGGAACTTCCGGGCCGCCGCCGGGACGCTGCCCATGCTGACCGCCACCCTAGAGCGGGCGCTGGCCGGGCCGGTGACCGGCGCGGTTACGGTGTGGAGCAGGGACGGGGTGCCGGCGGCGCTCCACTGCCGGTAGAGGCGGGAGAGAGAAATCGCCCCGTTCCGACGTGGGTCCGTCCGGGGACGCTGGTCCGGGCTTTGGCTTCAACCGTCCGGCATCCTGAATTCCCCGGCTCATCCGGCCTTAAGCGCGTCACATAAGTAAAGAAACTAGGACAAACCGCCGTCCACCAGGCCGGCTCGCACCGCCCAGACCACCATCTGCTGCCTGGTCTTGAAGCCCAGCTTCCTCTGGACCCCAGACACCGCGTTGCGCACCGTCAGGGCGCTGATCTCCCTCACCTCGCCAATCTCCTGGTAGGACAGCCCCCCGGCGAACAGCTTCAGTATCTCCCTCTCCCGCTCCGTCAGGGTTGCCAGGAGTTCGGACCCCTCGTCGGTCGAGGGGCTGTGCACCGCCCAGGCCAGCCGACGGGCCGCGTTACCCAGCCCGAGCACAACCACGAGGCTCAGCACCGAGTAGACGACGGCGGCCTGCGTGATCCACGGCAACACGACCCGAGATATCCGGCAAGTCGCTCCGCCGGACCTGGAGCGGACCGTGGGGTTTGGCAATCAACCTGCTGCCAGAACGCCGTGATAACAACAAAGAGAATGGCATAAGAACCCCCTTCATCGTGATGAACACACATCAGAAACGCCAGCCCCGGCGCCGGCACCGGTCCAGCCGGGCTGGCCGGGTCAGGGGATACCCATCGGTCCGAAGGAAGGGCGGTTCGCAGGCTCGAGTCATCCGGCGCCCTTGCCCTTCTCGGCGACTGCGGGGCACCCGCGTCGCACCTTTGGGGCGTATCTGAAAGGGCCTTGGGGCGGCTCCGAAGGGACCTGCGCCGGGCTCCAGTCCCGTTTGGCGAATTGCCTCAGTTGGTGTGTAACACACGCATTACACATACCTTAATTATGGGAATATGCGTTACTGAATGTGGTAAAGTAACATAGATAATTGGGTGTTTCGGAGTTTCGACCTGGAAATCTCACGATGCGCTCTTAACGTGAAGAACGTGCTTGATGAAACGGTGGAATGTGGCCGCCCTCCGAGATGCGCCCTGCCGGGGCGTTCAAGACTTGGCAACCGACCCTGAACGCCCGTTCCTTCTCCCTGTTGCGGGCACCGCCGGCTTGGACACCGGCCTGAAAACGGAACCGGCGGACGGAGGCAGCGACCTTCCCCGGCGCGCCATCCGGAGATGCCGGATGAAAGGAGTTCACTTGGAACGGAATAAACCACTCCAGGCGCCCGAGGCGGCGGACGGAACGACGGCCCCTGCCGTCGCTGCGCCGCTCGCCTCGGGCTTCGCCGCCTACGGCGGTCTAGCTCATATGTTCACCCCCCCTAACAGGGGTATGTATTTTATTTTGAGACTTACGCAGTTGATCGTGAGACCGGATAGTAGGTTAGGCGCGCTCAGATACAAAATACCCCCAAATGCTTACTATCGGGCCCATTCGGTAATTCCGGCGTAGGCGGGAATCCAGGGGTGGCGGGGACGGTTCGTAGCTATGATCTCGTTTTTACATACCCCTGTCAGCCCCCCCCTGACAGGGGTATGTATTTTATTTTGAGACTTACGCAGTTGATCGTGAGACCGGATAGTAGGTTAGGCGTGCTCAGATACAAAATCGTCCCCAAATGCTTACTACCAGGCCCATTCGGTCATTCCGGCGTAGGCGGGAATCCAGGGGTGGCGGGGACGGTTCGTAGCTATAATCTCGTTTTTACATACCCCTGTCAGGCCCCCCCCTGACACTGACAGGGGTATGTATTTCATTTGGGACTTACCGCAATTAAACGTGAGACCATATAGTAGGGCAGGCTTGCTCAGATACAAAATCACCCCCACAGCCCACTATCAGACCCATTCCATCATTCCAGCGTAGTCCGGAATCCAGAGGTTGGGGGGGGCCGGTTCGTAGCTATAATCTCGCTTTTACATACCCCTGTCAGCCCCCCCTGACAGGGGTATGTATGGGCTGAAATGGTCTGAAAACTTGGAAAACGCACGGGATTCCGGCATCTTGGTTATTGCTACCAAACCAGATGTCGGGGGTGTCCCATGCGCCTTCCCAAAGAATGCTACCAGATGCATCAGATCATTGAAACGCATCTACCTCACCTCTCCCGACCACAGTTGACCGGCCTGGTACTGTGGGTCTGCGGGGCCATTCTCGCCGGCAGCGCCTGCCAGAACGCCGTGGCCTCCGCCCTCTCGCCCTGGGGCGCTTGGAACAACTTCCGCCAGTATCTCCGGGAGTGGCTCTACGACGGCAGCGACCGGGCCCGTCCCTGCCAGACCGAACTGGACGTAAGCCTCTGCTTCGCCCCACTGCTCCGGTGGGTCCTGGCTTGGTGGCGTTCCAGTCGCCTGGCCCTGGCCGTTGATCCCACGCTCAAAGGCGACCAAACCACCGCCATCGTCATCAGTGTGGTCTACCGGGGTTGCGCCATTCCCGTGGCCTGGCGCATCCTGCGCGCCAACCAGCGCGGGGCCTGGATGGACCCGATAGTGGAACTGCTGCAGGCCCTAGCCCCGGCGGTCCCCAGGGAAATGACCGTGGTGGTGCTGTGCGACCGGGGCCTGGCCAGTCCGAAATTGTGGAAACAGGTCCTCGCTCAGGGCTGGCATCCCTACATGAGGTATCCGAAAAACGTCACTTTCTGCGCCGAGAGCGGACGGCGGCTGCCCGCGCGAGCCTTCGTTCCCCGTCCGGATACCGCGTGGATCGGGAGCGGGACCGCCTTCGGGGGAGCCGCCGCAAAACGCCGTTGCACCCTGCTGGCGGTCTGGTACGTGGAACAGGAGGAGCCGTGGCTCCTCCTGACCGACCTTCCACCGGAGGAAGTCGGGGTGAGTTGGTACGCGCTCCGCTTCTGGATCGAGTTGGGGTTCAAGGCGCTCAAGAGCCTGGGTTGGCAATGGCGGAAGACCCGTAGGACCGACCCGGCGCGGATTTCGCGGCATTGGTTCGTGTTGTCGGTGGCGACGCTCCTGACCCTGGCCTATGGGACCAGGGTGGAAGACGCCTATGACCGGAGGATGACCCCCGGCAGCTTGCGAGCGCCGCCCAAGGCGCTGGCGCCCACTCACCGCAGTAGCCGGGAGAAGCCGGGACGGACCGTCAGCGTAATCCGGCACGGCATCACCTGGCTGAGGCGATTGCCGCACCGGGGCCGGTTCTGGAGCCGGGTATGGCTGCTGCCCGAACCCTGGCCCGAACCCAAGTCCAACCTGGAGGTCACCCGCCATGCCCCCGCATGAAAACCCCATACATACCCCTGTCAGCGCCTTCGCGGGGGCAGGCTCTGTCCCTTGGCCTCCTCAAAGCATTCCTCTATGGACCAACGGACCCTGGCCACCATCACCAATTCCTCCAGGGTTGTGTCCGCAGGACCGAAGCACACGTAGTAGGCCAACTCCTCCGGCTTGGCGATGCTGCGCCTGGCCAGCAGCCAGGGGCCCTTCCCCCGTTCTCTCAAGGGACGTATCTCCACTGTAGCCCATTCGTATACCCGGGGTCCCTTGGCCCCGTTCCCCGCGCTGCACCGGACCCAGTTGGCTTCGTCAACCTGCGACACCAGCCGGTCATCCCTCACTTGAAGGGGCCCCTTGTCCGTCCAAGCCCACAGCATCTCACTCCTCTTGATAGCCAGCACATGGGGCACTTCCGCTTGCTCCAGCCACCGCCGCTACCCAGCCGAAGGGAACTCCCGACTCCACCGCCCGCTCCAGCATGCGTTGGGCCAACTGGGCCTTGGTCTGGAAGGTGACTTCCCCCGGCACTCCGGCTTCCAGACGCGGCTCCGGCCGCCGGAACCTTCCCGCTATGCACTGATGAATCCCTTTGATGCCCTCGGCCCACCGGGCCACTTCCGCCACCTCATCCCCGTACACTGCCACCGCCTCACCCCTTCATCAAGTGATGGCCTATTCTACTTCCCTAATCTGCAACTGTAGTATTAGGCATTCGTCACATAGTTATAGCCTGTCAGTTTTCCGCTTTACCGGAACCGCTGCTGAACGCGTTACACGACGGCGATCTGGTAATTTCCCCCGGAGTTGGCGTTTATATGGGCCGGCCCGCGAATCTGCCGAGTTTCTACAGTGGAGGGTCACTTGCCTGGGGCATCTCTCGGGTCACCGTGAGTCCACGGCTTCACAACCACATTGTAGTGCCAATTTTGGCCACTACAAGATCAGGCCCATCCGCCGGAGGATACGCGAGCTACTCGGACTGAGGCCGAGACAGCGCGTGCCCGCCGGTACGACCGTCGAGCTTTGGCTCGGCATCTCCACCGACGAGGCCATCCGCATGAAGACCTCCCGCGACAGGTGGATAACCAACCGCTACCCCCTCATCGAGGCGGCGATGTCCAGGCGGGACTGTATCGACTGGTGGGCCGCCCGTTACGACAGGCCCCTGGAGCGCTCGGCCTGCGTCGCCTGCCCCTTCCAGTCACGTCACAGGTGGGTGGAGACGAAGCGGAGGTGGCCGGAGCTGTTCGCCGAGGCGGTGGAGATCGACGCCGACCTGCGGGACTCAAATCGCGGGCTGGCCCTGGACAAGACGCCCTATCTGCATACGCTGCGGATGCCCCTGGCCCAGGCGGTCGCCCTCGACGAAGCGGAGATGGGAGACGACGGTCATAGGGACGGGTTCGGCAACGAGTGCGAGGGACACTGTGGCATCTGAGGAGCCCGGAAGAACGACGGCGGGAGCGTCACCACCCGGGGGGCTTGGTGATGACGCCAACCTCGTCCCTCAGCATGTCGGGGAGCTGGCTTCGTCTCAGGTGGCTCTTCCAGAGACGCTTGACGCAGGTCGCGGACTCGGCCAGATCCCTGGGGCTGACGTTCCTGGGGTCGGGATTGACCAGCGGCTGCGGCTGTCAACAAGACCTTTGACGCCGACCGGCCAATAGGGGTATTATGGGGGCAGCAAGTTGGCCCGGCGATGCAGCAAACACCCCGGGCCGTGGCGCCACCTGCCGAAACAGGTGATGCAGTAGCATTGTACTACTCGCAGACCCGCTCCCGACAGGAGGCGGGTCTTTTTGATTTCAGTGGTTCAAGTGAAAGGAGGCAATCATGGCGAGAACCATGGCAAGGGAACGAGTAACCGGCAAGAGGGCGGCCATCTACGCCCGCGTATCGGACAAGAGCCAGGCCGAGGACGACAAGACCTCCATCTCCGAGCAGTTAGGCGAGATGCAAGCCTACTGCGAGCAGAAGGGCATGACCATAACCGCACGCTACCAGGAGGTGGGCAGAGGCTGGTCCAAGAAGCGCCCGGAGTTCCAGAGGATGCTGGCCGACGCCAAGCGGGAACGCTTCGACACCATCGTCTGCTGGAAGTCCGACCGCCTGAGCAGGGGCATGTACCCCGCAGCCGCCCTTATGGAGGTGGTCGAGGCCCACCAGATACAGCTCGAAGCCGTCACAGACGCCATCGACATGAAGACCTTCGGCCTCATGGCCGCCATCGGCAAGATCGAGCTGGACAACTTCCGGGAGAGAGCGACTATGGGCAAGCGCGGTTCGGCCAAGCAGGGCCGGATGCCCGCCGGAGCCGCCCCCTACGGATACCGCACCGGAGACGACGGCAAACCGGAGATATACGAGCCGGAGGCCGAGGTCGTTCGGCGCATCTTCCACATGTACGTTTACGAGGGTTTGGCCGGGACCGCGATCTGCCAGCAGATGACCGGCGACAACGCCCCTCTGAGGAATCCCGGCTCCCGGTGGCACAAGGCATACATCAACGACATTCTCGGCAGGGAGGTCTACAAGGGCACCTGGCACTACGGCAAGGCCCGTTGGGTCGTGACGGAGGCCGGAGAGAGGGTCTATCCGCAACCGGAAGATAAGTGGATCGAGGTGCCGTTCCCGACGCTGGTGGACGAAGAGACCTGGGACCGGGCGCAGGCCCTCAAGAGCCAACGGAGGCAAAAGTCCAATCGCAACACCAAGATATTCTATCTGCTCCAACACCTCGTCAGCTGCGCCGAGTGCGGGTTGATGTTCGCCTGCCGCTCCTCCACGCATACCTACTTCAGACGGAAGGGCAAGGTCCGCAAGCAGGCCAGAGTTACCCCTCAGCGGCACTACCATTGCTACGGAATGCTCAGAGAGCATATGGATTGCCGGAATCCCGCGATGCTCAGGGCCGAACAGCTGGAGGAGTTGGTGTGGAACCAGGTCAAGGGGATGGTCCAGAACCCCGAGCTCATAGTCGCAGGCATCGAGTCTCTGGGCGCCCAGGAAGACGGCGGCCTAGCCGAGCAGACCGCCTTGGCGGAGCGCGACCTCCAAAGGATACAGGTCGAGGAGGAGAGAGCCATCCGATTGTACGTGTCGGGTAAGATCACCGAGAACCAACTCGACCAGCAGCGGCGCTTCATCACCGAGCGACTGGAAGCCGCTCGTGCCACACTGAACGACCTCCGCGCCAGGGAGTCGATGGCGTCTGAGAAGCGCCTCCTCATGGAGAACCTGGTTCTGTGGGCCGGGAAGTTCGGCCACGGTCTGGACGACCTGCCCCAAGAGAAGCGCCGGGATGTCCTGCGGTTGATTGTCGATCAGGTCCTCATTGACCACGACAATCAAGTCAGCATCAGCCTCGGCATCCCAACTGAAAATTTCACGTCGATTGAGAAAGAGGAATCACCCTCCCGCTGCCGGGAGACAGCCCACTGGCGGGCATGCGCCGGCAGGAAGTCGACCTGCCGGGGGAAGTACTAGCGTAGCTGGCAATCACGGAAACCGGGTATCCCAGTGGCAGTCAGCCGAGCTGGAGCCAGCCCGAAAGCACTGGGACAGCATGTCCTGATGCCCTGGGGTCGGCCCCCGGAACGCCAAGCGGCTGACCTCTCGACAGGGCAAGGTTGTATTGCTCACCCCACAAAAGGGACACAAAAGCCCTGCCCGATGTCCTCCCCCCAGGGGACGAGGCGGATGTGGAAGCACGGAGTCCCGAGCAACCCTCCGGACCCCGGACCTGAACCCATCGTGCCAGCCCAGGACGAGGCCATTTCCGGCCCAAATGAGCATTGGGCACCCCAAGTACCCGGAAGCACTGAAAAGCCCCATTTCCAGTGAATCCAGCCCCCGGCACCCGGCACCGGGTGGAGAAGAGAGGGGCCAGGCGGGGTGCCATTTGACCGAAACCCGCAGACGGGCGGGCCAAACCCAAACCCTCCCCATTCCCCATGGAGACAGCCTCCCGGCGCACCGGCAGGCAGGACGTAGTGCAGAAGAGGGCCCGCTATGCCGCCCTGGGTACCCCCGAGTACTGGCGGTTCGACGAAACCGGAGAGTTCCACGGGACAATGCTCGCCGGAGACCGGTTGGTAGACAACCAGTACGAGCCCATCCCAATCGAGACGGTCGAGGAAGGGGTCCTGCAGGGCTACAGCACCGCGCTCAATCTCTTCATCCGATGGGAGCACGGAGGGCTGGGCTGGCACGACCCGGAGACCGGGCAGCACATTGCCACCTTCGCCCAGGAACGGGCCCGCGCCGACATTGAGCGGGAGGCACGCATGGCCGCCGAGGCCCGGGTCCGGGAGCTGGAGCAGCACCAGCAGGGCTGACCATTCGGTCCTCCCCCTGCTCGGCCCGGGGGAAAGCCGATACCGGAGAAGGAGGATCTCCATGCTGCCCGCCAACCGCACAGGGCCATCGGCCCATCAGGTCAACCGCGCTGGGGGATTGCCGTACACAATTTCCCTTACCCTCCGCATTGCGCGCCGAAACCGCTGTCGAAGCCGCGCCCACTTGCTCCCACCCGACACCCTCAAAGTAACGGACACTGTCGGGGCGCCGGCAATAGCCCTAGCTCGGATTGATACCGACTTAGGTGGGAGTTCGGCCCCCAACCTCTCAAACGTGGACCGCGTGCGGCTTTCCAGGTCTTCCATCTAAAGCCGTACGTCCGTTATCAAGTCGCCATGTTCCTCTTCCAGTCGATGGACCTGTTCCACAAACGGGCCCGTCTGCTGGGACACTAACCGATTCGCCTCGGCCATGTCCCTTTCGACCATCAAGGCGACAACGATCACCACGAACAATGCCCAGACCAAGACTACGCCCACATCAAGGATTACACGAACCACCAGGCAGTCAACTGCAAAGTAGGTGACGGCCACAGTTAAAATCACCGGAACGAAAATAGTCACGATGATCATTCGATAATGGTAAAAAGAAAGATTTTTGAAGCGGTCCCAAACCCAAAGAATCACGTTCCTGTCTCCTCAGG
This sequence comes from Dehalococcoidia bacterium, assembly GCA_965197575.1. Taxonomy (GTDB): domain Bacteria; phylum Chloroflexota; class Dehalococcoidia; order Lucifugimonadales; family UBA3495; genus VXOI01. The sequence continues at coordinate 318,638 of OZ240214.1, read as the reverse complement.
GTGAGCGATACAACCCTTCAACCGCCGCACCAAGAGTACCGTAAACTGCCTATTTGTTCAGCCCTTCCGACCACTGAGGTTTCGCCACTACCAAATCGAGACTGTTCCCATTGCCAACAGAGGCACCCGGCCCCGCGTGGAGACGAAGAGGGGCCGGGAGTGACAACATTCCCATGACGGACGGTCCTCACCAACACCAGCGGGAACAGCCCGCAGAAAAGAGGAGGCCACCGCCCCGAAGGACCGTGGCCTCCTTGATCACGGCCAGCGGCCGCCCCCGAGGAGATGGCCGCCGGCCGTGATTGGGTCAGGAACTCTGGCGCCGGAGCCGAGCCGCCGCGATGCCCTGCCGGGGTCGGAGACCGACACCGCCGTGACTCCCATCTCGCGGAACTTCGCTCGGTTAACCTGGGATTCCAAAGCGGAGCGGCTCAACCGGGACCAGTCACACACCAGCAGGTAGTCGAAACCGCGCCCGGGAGACCTGGCATCAGCCAGGAGCTCATTCAAGGCAGGGAGAGCGATGCCCGTCCCCTCGTCGACGTACCAGGCGGCGTTTCCAGAACCGTGCTCCTAGACGAACTCCTGGATCAACTCCTTCTGGGCAGCGACGCTGCGCTGGACATCCTGATTGGCTGAGGAAACCCTGATGTACCCGGCGGCGTACCCGCCTTCCTCGAAATGATCATGATTAACCATACTTGAACATCAGTAATAGGATTCGGAATGACGCCACCGACAAGGCGGAAACCCCGCCTGTGCCGTAAAATCACACCAAGGAACGCCGGGAGAAAACCCCGGCGGAGGAGAAACTCCACATGACCATCAACGCCACACAGCGCTTCCCCATGGACCAACTTCTGCAGTGCGGCCAGTGCGTCGCCCCCATGCACCTGGAGGACAGGCCCGGCCCGGTCTACACCTGCGCCGGCAGTTCGAACCAGAAAGAGCCCTGCCAGGCACCGGCCCTGCGGGCCGCGGACCTGAACCGGCACCTGCTCGGCCAGGTGATGAGCGTGATCATCACCGACAGTACATTCCACACTGTCAGGGAAGCGGTGGGCGGAGCCCTAGCCGAGGCAGGCCACGACGCCACGGAAGCGGACGAGCTCTGCAGAAATGCCGCATCCGTCCCGGAATGGCTCATGACAGCAGAACAGGCGCCGGAGGGCGGAGAAGTGCTGGCCAGATTCATCGACCGGATCCGGGTCGAACCGGGAACCGCCGAGGTCGAGTACAGGCTGCCACTGCCCGCGGGAACTCCGCTCGCCGGCACGCTCAGACAGACCATCAGCCTGCCGGAATCGCTGCTGGCCTGACCCCGCACTGAGCGGCTACTCATCCGGGTCCGGATGAGCTTGGGCCCGGAGATAGGCCCTCGTAAACCACCGGCCCAGCAGGGTGAGGCCGACCGGATCCCAAGAGCCTTCGGGATCACACAGAGGATCCGGGTTGCTCAGTTCGTCGAGCGGCGGCTCGGGGAAGATGTCGCGAGGAGCTTCGTCTGGAACACGGGCCAACTGGGCCTCCTGGAGTCCAGCAAACCCACGGCGAAAAGGCGACGCTGCGCTTGATAAAGCAACAGCACAGCATTAAAATCGCATTGAGCAAGCAAAGACTCTCTCCCTGGGCGTCTAAGCGGTGCTCTCTCCTGGGCCGTCGGAATGTCCTTTCCGGCGGCCTCTTCTTTATGGGAGCAACGCTAAGCTGGTATGGAGTATATCCTGAACGGATATAATCTCACAAGTGGGGAAGCGTCACGATAGGGTAAAAAGGGATCACCCGGAAGGGCGCCGCATATAATGAAGCTAAGTTTTTATCGCCGGGCAGGACAATCCAAGGAAAAACTTGACAAAACATGTACCTATTAGTAATATAACAGGGTCAACATCGGCGAGGAGGCAGATCAATGGCGCACACTACCATTGAGGGCTATCTCTGCGAACGATGCGGTTATCGGTGGGCCTCCCGCAATGGGACCGGCCTCCGGGACAAGGACGACCCCAGGGTCTGCGCCAAATGCAAGAGTCCCTACTGGAACAAACCCCGGAAAAACAAACTGCCCAGGGACAGATGGGCCAACATCTGGGCCCGACAGGCTGAAGGAATAACCGCTCCAGAGTAGAGTGCGTCCCGTACCAACTAGGAGAAGGGGCATGAAGAACACAGACCGCATCTCAGTCAACACGCCGAAGGCCGTGGACCCGATCCAAGACCCCATGTCGAAGGGCATACGCCGGGTCCCAGGCTCCACGATGAAGGACGGGGACCCCATCCCGGTCGCCATCTACGCGCGGGTCTCAAGCGACCGCCAGGACATCCACAACTCCATCGAAGCCCAGATCGACGAATGCACCCGGTATGCCAAGGCCAACAACATGATCATTGTGGCGATCTACACCGACGAGGCCGCCAGCGGGAGAATCAGCTCCCGGCCGGGATTCCAAGAGATGGTCGCGGATGGCACCAGCCGTGACGCCAAGTTCCACACCATCCTGGTGTGGAAGCTATCACGGTTCTCCAGGAACCTGTTCGACAGCGTGACGTACCAGGCAATCCTCGAACAGCGCGGGGTCGAGCTGATTTCCATCACCGAACCGATAGATGACTCTCCTGCCGGCAGGATGATCAGGGCGATGATCCAAACCATCAACGCCTTCTTCTCCGACACCCTTGGCGAGGACGTGCGGCGGGGTCTGCGCAAACTGGTCCTGCGGGGATTCTACCCACACTCCCGGGTCTCCTACGGCCTAAAACTGGTGAAGACCAAGGAGAAGGACGACGAACCCGCACACCCCAAAATCGTTCTGGACCCGCCATACTCCGATGTCGTCAGGAGGCTCTTCCTGGAGGCGATAGCCGGGAGAACCGACAAAGACATCAGGGAAGGACTGCACGACGACGGGATACCCAGCCCGAAGGGCAAGGAGTGGTGGCCTCCATCCACGATAGACACCTTCCTCAACAAGCTGACCTACGCGGGATACGCCGAGTGGGGCGTCAGTTCCAAAAGCGGCGATGATCCCCTCTTGATACCCGACCATCACGAGGGGATAGTCACGCCAGAGGAATACGAAATGGCCCAGCAGAGCCGTGCTGCACGGGCCAAATCCCAAACGCATCCCCGTGAGGCTGGAAGCGACCGCATGATGAGTGGCGTCATGAAGTGCATGAAATGTGGCGAAAATCTTCAGGTCCGCCCGAGAAGTGACCATAGCTGCGACTACGTCTGCAAGACGCGAAGGCATGACACAGTTTCGGAGTGCGACTGTCCCAACGTCCACAGCAAGGAATTCGAGCCGCTGTTCCTGAAGACGGTGACGGACGACATCCTCTCTCCCAGCAACACGACAACCACCATAGAGATCGTATCCCGGGAACTGGCAGTCCCCTACGAAGAACAGCTCTCCAGGCTAGAGCTCATCACCAAGGAAATCCTCGGCTTGGAAAAGAAGGAGGACCGGGTCATGACGGCCTACGAGGCCGGGGCCTACACGGTGGAGAACTTCACGAAGAGGATGGATCCCCTGCGAAAGCAGAAAGCCGAGCTCGAGGAGAAGAAGGCCGAGGCTAAAAGGGATCTGGACCGGGACGCCGCCATCGTGGCCGACCCTCAGCTGGTGATCGACTTCGCCAGGGACCTGAGCAAGCTGATACGGCACTCCCAGCCGAAGGAAACGAAGGAGTTGCTCAAGCGCTTCGTAAAGTGCGTCTGGATAGAGCCCGGCCGGGCCACGATCGTGTACCGCATCCCGCTGCCCAGCGATGGGCCCAACCCAGGAGCAACTAGACGCGAACTGGCTCTCCCTAGCGGGGAGCCAGTTTCAGTTCGGCCTACTGCACGTGGAGGCCCGCACCCGCGGGGATAAACCGTGCTTAACGGCGGCAACTTGGTCTCCAAAATCGTCCGGCCACCTTCTTGACTGGTCGTTTCTTCCTGTCGCACCGACCATCAAAAGGTTACAATAACCCCTCCAAGATCCAAGTCCGGGTCGTGGGGTGCGGGGAACCTCCACGATAGAGAACGGCTCAAGTCCACAATAGAAGGAGTTGATCGTGGCCAGTGACATTAACGGAACTCCGGCTCCTATGTTCGATCCTCAACGTTTAGCCGGGGCGATGGAATTCCGTGGCGTAGACGGCCTGGTGATTACCACGCCCCTGAACGTGACATACCTTTCGGGACACAACCCCACAGCGCCCAAAGCCGACGAGCCACCAGGAGTCGCTGTGGTTATCTCGCGGCATGACTTGCAACACCCCATCCTGATTGGGCCTGACATATTTGTATCACCTTTCCTGTATGAGCCCATATGGATCGAAGACATCCGTCCCCACCGAAGCGTCCTCCTTCCGGTGGGCGCATCCACCGACCGGTCTGAGTTTTTCCGGTTTATGCCGGCCTCTCGGCAGGACTCCGGCTGGGTAAAGAACGCCGGTGACCGGTTTGCTGGTGGCTTTACCGAGGCGATCCGTGATGCTGTGCAGGACTTGGGCCTCACCCACGGACGCATCGGCTACGATGACCTGAGAGTGGGCGTTAAGGTGACCCGCTCCCTGGCGGACGTTATAGACGCATACAACTTGATGATGTTCGTTCGGGAGAAGAAGAGCGCCCAGGAAATCGAATGGCTGCGGGAAGCCACCCGAGTGAACCAGGTTGCCATAGAACGGACGGTACAGTCATGGAGCCGAGGTAAGCTCTGGAAGGAGCTGGTGGATACCTATCATGCGGAGATCACCGCGCTGGGCGGATGGGTCTACGACCCAGGCGGAGTCTTTTTCGCCAACCCGCTGGACGGCGACCCCGCCGTGCGACTGCGCGTAGACTCCGAGGACTTCGTGGTCCAGCCAGGCACCAACATCATGTTCGACTGCCATGGGACCAAGAACCAGTACTGCTGGGACGGCGGTAAGACCTGGGTCGTGGAGGACTACGGCTCGGACATGGCCCGCCGCATCGGTCGGGCTACCGCCGAAGCGATGAACGAGATTCACGATGCAATGCGCCCCGGAGTCCGGATCGGCGACCTGCAAGAAAAGAGCCGACGAACGTTTCAACGGTTGGGAGTGCCGCAACACGACTCCGTGCTCACCTACTTCCATGGCCTGGGGCTAAGTCATGCGGATGTGCTGGCATTGGTGGAGGATGGCGCCGATCCCAACTGGATGTTGGAAGAGGACATGGTGATAGCTGCTCACCTTCTGTGTCCGGGCGATGAGAAAGAACGCTGCTGGATCGAGGAAGTGTTTTTGGTCAAAGAGGGAGGATCGGAGCCCTTGTTCACCTGGGGAAACGACCCGTTGACCAACGGCTAACGGAGGGGTCCGTCTTCAGTACCCGCGCTGCTCTGGCCGAGCGGCTACTTGGCCAGACAGTCCTGCAATCAAGGGCCGAGGCACTCCTGCGAGATCTCACGCCCGTTTCCCTGTGTCAGGCAAATGCACATCCCACCTTGGCTTCGGTTTAGGGTGTTGTAGTTATCCAGCCCTTGCCTGTTTAGCCTCAGTCCGCTTCTTGGCCTTGTACTTCTTTCGGTACTCCCGCATCCTCTCGGAATGCACTTGACACATGATCGTGCCGTCGACCGTGGGTTCGTCGCAGTCCCTGCAGATGCCACGGGTCTTTCGCTCTTGGTAAGTCAGACGGGGTTTACTCTCTACTGTCCCCCTTCCGTCCTTGGCTTGTGTAGCTAGGGCGCGGCGTTGTCTGTCCCGTTCATTTACCTTGTCGGCACATTTCTGGCACTTGGTCTTTCCTTCCCTTGCCGGATGCTTACGGCAGTAGGTGCATATTCCTAAACTAAAGTCAAGGTGGGATGTACATTCGAGAGCGATGAAGATTGGCTTAGTTGCGCCAGTGAAGCCCTCTCATACGTACTTGAAGGATGACCCGGCATCGCTGCTTAACCTCCACTATCTGCGCATTTCACCTTGGCTTTGGTTTAGTGCTTTGAGCTGAAGTTGTCGTTCCGATGCCTTGTCGTTACACCCTTGGCACAGAGCCTTTCCTTCTCTTGCTGGTTCTTGCAGACAATTTATGCAACCCCCCGGATTCTTGGCTCGCCGACGTTTATTCTGATCACGCTTGAGCTCCCTTCTCCGTTCTCTTCGTTCTTCAGGGGTGGCAGCCGGAGGGCGTTTGGTCCCTGGGACTGGCCAAACGCCCGGTGCAGGTTTGAGGACTACCGTGTAACTATAATGGTGCTGTGATGGTGATGACCATGGGGTGGTCGCGGGCCTGCTACGTGGAGCTGGTCCGCCGTGCCGACACCGCCGCCTTCATCCAGTGCCATGTCAACGCCTTCGAGTACCTGGGCGGCGTGCCGCGGCGCTGTCTCTACGACAATGCTAAGGTGGTGGCCCTGGGCCGGGACGAAGACCGGCAGCCCATCTGGAACCAGCGGATGCTGGACTTCGCTCTCAGGGTGGGTTTCGAGGTGAGGCTGTGCCAGCCCTACCGGGCGCAGACCAAGGGCAAGGTCGAAAGCGGGGTGAAGTACGTAAAGGGCAACATGTGGCCCGGCATGCGCTTCACCGACGACGCCGATCTCAACCGCCAGGCACTAGAGTGGTGCGACAGCGTCGCCAACCGGAGGATTCACGGGACCACCTACCGGGTGCCCCGGGAGATGCTGATTGAGGAGCGGCCGCGCCTGGGGAAGTTGCCGGGCCGTAACGCCCTGGCGCCCTACCTTCGTGAGGACCGCAGGGTGGCCCGGGACGGCTTCGTCAGCTGGGAGGGATCCCGCTACGGAGTCCACTGGAGATGGGCTGGACGAATCGTGCAGGTGGGCCAGCGTCAGGGAACGGTGGAGATCTGGGCTGGCGATGAGCGCATCGCGGTGCATCCCAGGGCGCAGGAGCCGGGCCAACGATTCATCCTGCCCGGCCAGTGGTCGGGCCTGCCAATGGGAGACAACCGGCCCCGCGGGGAGGCGGTGGCAATGCGGGAGAGGTGGAGCGGCGACCCCTGGAGGTGTACGAGTTGGCCGCCGTGAGAGGGCTCGATAATTGCTCTGGAGCAGACTCGCCGGCACCTTCGAAAGTCTTGACCTCAAGCAGGTCGTGGAGGTTTTGGACAACAACCCGGAATCAGCAGCCAGCAAGCAGCTGACTTATCCCGAGGTGCTGGATCAACTGCTGGGCGCCGAGGTAGAGGCCCGCCGTGAGTGCTATCTGTCCACCAGGACCAAGATGGCCCACTTCTGATCCTGTTGCCTCACCAAGTAATGTTACCGAAATTCTAGCCGCTAATTCCTGTTCCGATCAAAGCTGATTCGCCTCCGTATCGCTGTTTTACTGAGTACTCATCGAAAGCGGCGTAGACCAGCCTCTTGGCCATTACGCCACGCCAGTCTTTCACCCGGCGCTGCAGGGTCCGCAGCTGGGCCTCGCTGAACCGCTCCGGATGAGATGCACTCAGTCTCGCCATCAAGTCCTTGGCGGTCGTGTCCGGATCCCTCTCGAGCCGCATCAGCACGTCGCACCAAACGCCTTCGAACGGATCCTTTCTGGTCCGCCAGTGCCGGGGCGGGCGAACTCGCGCCTTGTGAGTGGGCCGTGCTTCGCCCTCCTGCCACAGACCGGGAAGCCGGGCCAAAAATCGGTCAATACTTTCACCGTGAGGAGTTTCCAGGGGCTGCGGTGAGGACATAGCTGCCAAAGCAGACTGTGCCTCGCGGATGGAACGCAGCAGCGCCACCGGGTCTAGACCGGCACGGTATTCACTGAGCTCCTCTTTCGTCCAAGCGGAGATAGTGTCGTCCCGCATGACCCGGTCGCAGGGCGTGGCCGGCGGGCTGTAGCGCTTGATGACCCTGGCGCCATCACGCAATTTCTCCAGCAGCTTGAACGACGGCTGGAAATAGTTAACATGCAGCCTCACCGCCTTGTACAGGTGGACCATCGCCTGTCCGGCAATCTGGCCCGAGTAGCGGTCATGACCGGCGAACCGCCGGACAACGGAACCGCTCTTCTGCTCAATCCATGCCTGGTCGTTCTTGCGGTAGGGCCTGGAACGGGTGAACTCGATTCCCCGTTGGGCGCAGTACTGCAACAGTGTCTCGTTTATAAAGGCGCCGTCGTTGTCCGAGTCGATCCCGAGGATCGGGAAAGGCAGCTGCCGGGCAATTGCCTCCAAACCCTCCACCACCAGGGACTGCTCCCTGGCCAGCAGGGGAACGGCCTCTGTCCATCCCGTGCAGATGTCGGTGGCCACCAAGCTGTGGATGAAAGACCCGGACGGGGTTCCTCCACAGTGAGCCACCAGTCTATTTCCAGGAAACCAGGCGGAGGCCGGTTCCAGTCGTTGTAAGTGCGCACCGGAATCTGGCGACCCATGTTCGGCCGTCGCCGCCGTCTGCGTCGACTCCCCGCGGTGGACCTGATGGGTTTGACCAGCCGGTCCAGCGTTGCTGCGCTGGCTGAGAGGAGGCGTTCCCTGACGGCAGGATCGATACTCATATGCCCATGCCTCTCCATGGAATCCACGAGGCTGGGCAGCGTCGCCCTCAGCCGCTTCCCGCAGATACGGTCGGAAGCCTCCCAGACTACGATCACCGCTTCGCGGACGGCCTCGTCGTAGATGCGCCTTCCCACGACCTGCTTGCTCTTATTGTCAGCAGTACCGCCCAGCAGCCTGATGCCGTGCTTGCGGTGGTGACCGGTTATCGCAGTGAATTCGTCCAGAATCCTCCCTTTGTCCTTCTTGGATGCCCGTTGGTACCGATCCCGGATCGTCGCCACAAGTTCCTGCCTCGCCATCTTGCTGATGCCTCCGCCCACGTGGCTGCCTCCAGAGTTTTCGGTAACATTTTAGTTGAGGCACCACTTTCGTAGAGTAACGTTTTGGGTGAGGCAATGCACCTACGCGGAGGTGCGGGACCTGGCGGAGCCCAAACCGCCCGAGGCCCCGGCGCTCACCCTGGGCCGGCCAGCCGGACCTGAAAATCTACGACAGCCTGATCGCGGCAGACCTGGCTGCGTCGGGTGTGCCGATGACCGACACCGCCGTCATCCAGGAGCGTATCGGGGAGCTATGCCACCAATTCAAGCTGCCCACCATGGGGGCGAGGTCGGTGTCCTGTTTCACCGCCGCCGGCCACGGCGACGCCCTGGCCACCTTCCTGGAGGTGCTGGAGGAAGAGGCCGAGAACCGCCGGCACCGGCGCATCAGCCGCCTGCGCAAGGAGTCCAAGCTCCCCTCGGGCAAGACCTGGGAGAACTTCGAACAACAGCGGATACCCCTGCTGCTCAGGCAGCAACTGGACCTGCTGGCCCATGGGAACTTCGTGGAACTCGGCGTCAACGTGCTGGCCTTCGGGCTTCCTGGCACCGGCAAGACCCATGCCCTGTGCGCCGCGGGCCACCGCCTGGTGGAGGCAGGACACTCCGTCCTCTTCAAACCGGCCTACCGCTTGGTGCAGGAGCTGCTGGCCGCGAAGCGGGACCTGGACCTGCCCCGGCGTCTGCGCAAGCTGGACAACTTCGACTTCCTGCTGCTGGACGACCTGGGCTACCTGCCCCAGGGCGCCGAGGAGTCCGAGGTGCTCTTCACCCTCATCGCCGAACGCTACGAACGCAGATCCCTGGGTATAACCTCAAACCTGGTCTTTTCCGAGTGGGAGCGCATCTTCGCCAACCCCAAGGCCACCGCCGCGGCCATCGACAGGGTGGTGCATCACTCCGTCATCCTGGAATTCGACGTCCCCAGCTACCGCACCGACGCTACCCGGCAGCGGGGTCAGGAACAGGAGGTGAACCGGCAAGAATAGTAGACTTCAGGTCGGCAGAGGTGCTTGACGCGGGACACCCTGAGCCCTGAAAAAGGCCGCCGGACGGCGGTGAAGCCTGATTTTGGCCACTGCCCCGTACCTCTCCCCGGCAACCTGTGTTTTCAGCCAGGGTACACCTAACTGAGGTGTCCCGTTACTGGTGCTGCCCCGTGGTTCTCCCCGGCGCCAGGTAGGGAAAAGTAGATTTGAGCCGACCTGGTCCCTGCTCAGACCGCCAGTGTGCACGGTCGGCCGTAGAACGACCAGACGGCACCGGCCACGCCGCCGTCCCTCAGCCGGCGCAGGGTTGTGGTCAACATGCGGGGCAGCGGGTTACACTCGAGTCCTGCTAGGTGGAAGGTATATTCGGCCCGGTCATCGTGGCACACGATGAGCACTGGATGAGCGTCCCTCCGATGTTCAGAGGCGTACCGCTCCACCCTAGGCTGGACCGCGCTGTAGCTCCGGTCCGACAGCTCGACTTCCAGGAAACACCACAACCGGCCCCAGGGAGTCTCAACCAGGACTATTCCGTCCGGGTGGATCCGCCGTCCGTCCGCGAGGGTAACTCTGGCCTGCCACCCTGGGGCGATGCTGCACCCCATCTCGCATAACTGGGCCAGCGTCTCGTACAGACAATCCTCATGCCGGTATGACCACCTGCCCTTCTCGACCCGTAGCAGGCCCATCTTCGTCCGGCTGGCCAGAACGGACGGACTGCCTCCATGGGCGCGGCAGTAAGCCACTCTTCCGGCCTTGGTCAGGGCATACCGGTGCGCGCCCTGTCCCCGCTCCGAGATCGTCGCCGGCACGCCCTGGGGCAATCGGTCGACCTTGACGCGAGCGTGGACCTTGACCACCTCCGCCAGTCCCATACTGATCAGCCGTGCCATCCGCTCCTTGGTTTCGGTCCCCTCGCGAGACTCACCGACAAACGCCTGGTAGTGGCTCATGCCTCCCACAGGGAACTCTCCTACCTTCGTCAACAGCTCGAAGAGGCTCCGGCCCGTACGTCCGCCCCAGGGATGGCGCTTTACGACGTTATCGAACTTCTGCTTCCCCAGCTTCCTGACGCTCGTCGCCATTCGCAGGGTATGCAGTGGTGGGAGGAGCGGGGGAACGCTGTCCGGCGGCCTGCCGGTCAGGACCGAAGATGCATCTGACATACGCCAGCCGTCGCCGCCGTAGTAACAGCCCCTGATGTGGCTGGGGTCCACCCACCTAGAGAGGACCTCGCGGGCCATGCTCAGTGCCCGGGCCACGGGCCACTCTTCGTGCCCAACGATGGCCAGGGCAGCGGGCAAGAATGTCCTGTCCTGGCGTGTCGCCTGCTTCTGCATGGCTTCCGGCGCCGCCCTCAGCCGTTCCACCAGTTCCCGCTGGGTGTCCATCACGGATGCCCAGCAGAACGCGACGTACGCGGGTGCATACTCGTCAGGGCCTCGGTGCTCCCCAGGGCCCCGGTACGGAGATGCCATGAACAACGGCTGGTCATCGTAAAAGCGGAACTCCGCCGCCGCAAACAGGGGCTCCCGTTCGTAAAAATGGACCTGAAATAACCGCCAGTCTGGCGTCTCATAAAAGGGCGCGAGGGCGTTGACGGCCTCGATCCGCGGCAAGTCGTAGATGATCAAGTTGCCCAGGCCGTGGGGCCCGTGCCAGCTCCTCTCCTCTGCGGAGGGCCTGAAATACGCCAGGCCCGACTGCGTGAACCACGTCCTAGGGACGGCGGGCTGGAGACATCCCATCTCGGCGCTGGCCACCAATTGCGCCTCTGTCAGGTCCCGCAATCCCCTCTTGGCCTGGTCATCAGACAACTCAGTGCCGGCCCGCAGCTGGCTGGCGCTGGGCAGCAGCATCCTCCGCAGCCGCTCCCCCAGCACCTGCGCCCGCATGGGTAGAACCTTTCCTTGTCGCATCGTCATGTGGCACCCCCTTTCAATCCAGCATATCCGTGGATCCATACCACGTTTGCGCTGAGACCTAAAAAGCGCCGAGCGGCAGCATGTTGAAAAATAGGAGAAAGGAGGTGCCCCACATGTTGGAGCGGCTTGGTTTTGGCGACCATTACTACGACGATGACGTCGTCGATTACAACCCCGGCTCAGAGGAGGAGTTCGACGAGGACTACGAGGACGAACACCAAGAACGCGTTGAGCACCGGGCGGACCACCCGGCGGATGACGCCGAGACCGGCTTAGACGCCCAGTTCGGGCGGTGGGGCAAGGTGGGCCGACGCAGGAAGGGACCGTTCGTGCCGCCGGACACAAGACACCATTTGGCACCTGTGTTCGTGCGGCCGAAAAAGTAGCGGAACCAGAACAGCGGTTAAGGTCTGGACGGGGGTGGCCTCCGGGTCGGCCGGGGAGAAACAGGGACCTTAAATTGCATTTTCGTAGAACGGTTTCACGTCGATCGTCGCGAAAGTCTGCAGATTTGCAAAGGTTGATCCCTCCAGCCTGATTTCGTCCGGAACAGCTCCAGCGGCGCCCTGGAGCCTGAGTTTCTGGGAATCGCCAACCCTCTCAACCACCCGCACCCTGTCTGGACCGGGCGGAACACGAACAGCCCGTTTGCGCTGGGGCAGTTTTAGGCCATCTTGTGGACACCAGGGAGGTGCACAGCAGACTGATTCTGGCGCCGACGCCCAGGGAGCGTGTGAGATGGCACGCTATCTGGCTCTTGGCCCAAGGCTGGACTGCCTCGGCGGTGGCGGAGGCGCTGGAACGGGACCCTCACACCATAGGGCGTTGGCTGGCCGCCTTGGGAGAGGGCGGCCCGGCGGCCCTGATTTTCGAGCAGTCGGGGGGTCCCCCCCGCCCTCGAGGCGGCACAGCAGGCGGAGTTGAAGGCGGCGGTGCAGGAATCTCCTGGCGCATCGGGCATCGGCCTGGCCAACTGGAACTGGAAAGCGGTGGCCCAGTTTGTCCTGGAAAGATTCGGCGTCACTCTGGGCCGCAGCAGCTGTCTCAACTATCTGCACCGTCTGGGATTTGCCTTCAAGCGGCCCAAGAAACGCCTGCTCAAGGCTGATGCGGAGAGGCGGGAGGCCTTCGTGGCGGAGTACGCTGCCCTGAGGGAGGAGGCCCAGCGGAGCGGGGCCAGGATATTCTTTGCTGATGAGGCCCACTTCCGGACGGACGCCGAACTGCGGGGCAAGTGGGTGCTGAAAGGAGAGCCAGCATTGGTGGACTCCAGCAGCCCGCGGTACGGGGAGAAGGCCAGCTACTATTCGGCGGTGTGCTTGGAGACGGGAGAGGTGGAGTGGATGGAACTGGAGGGCAACAGCAACAGCGAAACCTCTGCTGACTTCCTGGAGCAGTTGCGGGAGAGGCACGGCGGCCGGCTGAACGTGATCTGGGACAACGCGCCGGCGCATCGTGGCGAGGCGGTGAGGGAACTCCTGAGAGTTCCCGGACTGAACCTGAGGCTGGTGAACCTGCCGGGGTACAGCCCGGACTTCAACGCCGGTGAGGCCATCTGGGGCTGGGCGAGAGAGGAGGCGACGGGCAACCTGTGCCTTGGAAGCAAAGAGGCGGTGCAGGAGAGAGTCGGCAGCTTCCTCGCTGGGCTGGTCAGCCGGAAGGACGAGGTGAAACGCCGTTGCCGGACAGTCCTGCAGTCAAGGGCCAAAGCACTACTGTGCTCCACCCAGTCCGATTCCCAACACCCAGCAAATGCCCATCCCACCTTGGCTTTAGTTTAGTACTACATCGGCGGGTTCAAGGTGGCGATTCCATCCTGTCTTGAAGGGAGGAGGAGCGGCGCATATCGTGGGAGCCGCGCACCCGCTCTCTGCGCAGTTGCGATGCCTTCAGCCATTGCAGCAACTCCCTTGGGCCGAACCGTTGCCGGGACAGCATCTCGCGCACCACCCGGTACACCTGAGGGCGGGTGAGCCGGGTCATCTTCTTCTCGGTTCCTGCTGGTTGCCGTGCAGGAACGCTCCGCCCGGCAGGCACATGGTTATGTGGTAATACCAGCCTGTCCAGCTGCGGGTCTCGTATTCGTCCAGTCCCACATCGCCCTTTCGAGTCTCGAACTCCGTTTCGATGCACCTCCGGGAGCCGCTCACGCATGCAGGAATCTCCAATGTTATGGCCTCGAAAGCGTTAGACAGGTAGTAGCAAGGCTCGCTTACGTCCAGCTTCCTGCGAAAGATGGCCCAGTGGATTTCACCCGGCTGGCGTCTGCTGCTTGGCCGCACCCGTCGGGCAATAGATCTGTAAGTCGGCGGACCCCTGGCTTTCCTGGGCTATCGCTACCTCCGGCTAGACATCTTCCTGTAACAGATCACCGCGCTGCTCCATGGTCCGGCGCTGCCCTTCCCCGAGCCTGGGCTGCCGGGGACGCCCAGCCCTGGTATGCCAGAGTGATCCTTTCCAGCTCTTGGCCCAGACCATAGTGCTTCCCGGACCGTCCAGCACGTAGCGCATCGTCAGGGCCGCCTTTCCCTCACGGAAGGAAGGCGACATACCGAAGGCGTCGTCTGCCGCGCCCTACCCAGCCTTGAGAAGACCCAGCGCCGAGGCTGTCTCCAGCATCTCCGGGGCCAACTCCGTCTTGCTCCGGTACGTCTGGCGCTCCTCCGGCCCACCAGCCACCGCACGGCGCTCCGGGTCGGAAGTCCAACTCTCGGACAGCTATAGCGCGTGGTCCACCAGCGCCCGGCCCATGGGGCGGCTGACGTAGGCCAGGAACATCGTGGCTTGGCAGTTGGCCACCCTGCACAGTCGACCGCCGTACTGCCGGGCCACCCCTGCCGATTTCCTCCCCTGCTTGGGAAAGCCGCTGCTGTCCAATACCCACATCGCCTCGGGTGTCCCAGCCTGGGAACCGGGTATCCCAGCAAGCGTCCTATGAAGACTGAAGGCGTCATCATCCCATCGGGCCTCGGTGAGCAGGCGCCGCATCGCCCGGGCAGAAATGCCCACCGATTCCGAGAGATTCTCGGCATTGCTCCGCTCTTGGGCCTGCACTAGCCGGGTCCGGAGACAGTTCCGGCTGTATTCCCGCCACTGCTTGCGACCGAAGGAGGGAGCAAAGAAGGCGTGAAATTCCGGAAGGCCGTCGTAGGCCCGCTGGAAGCTCGCTGCATCCATCTCCCAAACCACCCCCCGGCGCCTGGCTGTATATCCAGCCAGAAAACGCGCCCTTGTAGTACTTAGTACTACAGCCGCAGCTGGTCGCTTGGGGTGTTGGACGGTCCTGAAATCGCAACGTCTGGCTACGGCCAACGTCTCCGAACCTAATGAAACTACGCTGAATTTGAGACCGAAAGTACCGAGTCGGTGTTAGTGCGACTGTAGTATTAGGCCTCGTCCGGGAAAACCCGGACGACGGTCATCATGGGAAACCTTGGGGATTCCAGAGATCCAGTCTGCGGGACACCTGAACGAGTTGACTCGGGGCCGCCGCGTTCCTGGGTCTCGCTGGCGGCCCCGTTTTCGACCAACATGGACGGGAACACCCTGAATCTGGACAAGGAGGCAGGCTGATATGTAGATCAAACACACTCTGATGGAGGCAAGGGACCGCCGTCGTCGTAGAAGTTGCTGAATTGTTTTTCGGGCCGGACTGGTAAACCAGTTCCGGCCCGCTGCCGTTTCAAAGACAATCCTACCGGTCCCTTTCCACCAGAAAAAGTACACCGCAGAACCGCCAGCGCTGCACGGGGCGCGGAGAGGTCAGAACCAGCGAGAAACCCAAACAAAATTCACGGAGGTCAGAATAACTGACATGAAAACCCTCTCAGAAGAAGAACTCACAATCGTAACAAGCGCGCTGGAGAAGGCGCGCGCTTACTTTCAGGAGAAGGAGGCTCTCACCGAGCAGGTCAGGGACCTGCTCGACCTGCTCATCCCGGACGATGGAAACGGTCTGGTCGCCCTAGGGAAGTGGCACCACTCACCGGACCTCGAGTCCGAGATCATCGCTTGGCTGGAAGGCACCCTCGAAACGGAGGGAGAGTCCCGTGCCCGTCACAGGCGAATCCTCATGGACGGCGACAAACCGGCAGAGGTCCATGCCTATTACATCCTGGATGACTACTGGCAGGTCAGGACGTTCAACTTCGTCTTTCACGAGGAAGGCGCCGAATTCCCTGAGTTCCCGGACGGGGACCCGGACCGGAAGACCAGCATGGCCGTGGCTCGCATAGCGGGCAACGGCGGCCCGCTGCCTTAACTCGACATCGGGCCTGGATGGCTCACCCGTTATAAACTGGCGCACCGGTGCGGAGCACAGGCAAATGGCCGGAGGGATCATCCCCTCCGGCCATCGCTAATCAGCAATCGCCAGAATCCTGTGGCATCTTGGTCCTCTGCGCCAGAGGCGTTCCGATGTACTCCTCCAGAGCCCACACAGGGATAATGATCCTGCCCCGCACTTTAATGCTGAACAACCGTCCCGTCCTGCATTCCTCTCGAATCAGCCAGTCACTCACCCCTAACGCCACTGCCGCTTCCCGCACGGCCAGTGCATACCGTCGAACTCCCACCGCTCAGCTCCTGTCTAGCAAAAATGATCAAGCTCCCAAGCTGGGTTGCAGGTGGAACGGTTCATCCGCGAGAGGAGACTTCGAAGTTCAACGCCATGCCTAGGGCGATATTTGGTTTGACCAATTTTTGTTGCGGTTGGCGTTGTGAGGCCGGTTCGTTAACCCGGCCTGTCATCCAGCAGCGGAGATACCTTCTTGGGGATCTCCAGATTCTTGTGCGGTGCTGGGCAGCATGGGCTAGCCAGTGGTGAACACACGGAACTAATCGTTGTCTATTCCACGGGCAACCGACCACCACCCTGTGGTTAGGCCGCTCAGCCTTGAGCCCGGCACCCGATGGATCGGTTCCAGCAAAAAGGAATCGTTTCTTAAAATACTTTTCTTGAGCGTAACCGAAGATGAACAGCTACTCCACCTTAATCGATGATCAGCTGACCCTTCCGAATCTGTCAAATTAGCTCAAAATGCAAAAGTTCAAACAAGCAGGCGCTTGTCCTGATGGCCAGCAAGGATACCAGCGGACAGCTCAGAGCGTGCCGCACACGAACACTCAGATGGTCTCGCTGTGGCCAACCCAAGCGTTCCATCACGCATCAGGAGAATGAGAAACGACAGTTTGAGATTCGTTAAACCGGACTGCCACGAATAGACCGAACGGCAAGGGGTAAGGGCGCGGGGTACCAGGGATTCCGGTTACGTGGTGATTGATACTGACATTTGCCGTAGTTTGGTGGGAATTTGTCCAGCATTTGTCCAGCAAAGCGACCGGAAAACGTGGCAAAGAAGAGTAAATGAGACTATGCCAAAGCCAAGCAAGGGAATAAATGAGAGGATGGTGCCGAGGGACAGACTCGAACTGTCGACACCGGCATTTTCAGTGCCGTGCTCTACCACCTGAGCTACCTCGGCAGGCCAATCCATTATCGAATCAGTCGGTGGAGCGTGTCAAGGCGAGAGGGTTTTGTGTAACTGTTCAGACTTGAGGGGAAATGAGCAACCGGCGGGTTTCCAGGAAGGGGTTGAGGCCCTTGGCCCGCCAAGTGCCGAAGAGGGACGCCAAGGTCATTTTGCTGTCGCTGCCCGGCCCCGAGCGGGTCCCGCCGCTGATTTTCCGGCTGACCACCAGGTGGCGGAGACTGCGTTCGGCGGCATTGTTGTCCGAAGGCGTCTGCGGGTGCGACACGAAGACAAAGAGTTCCTTGATGTGCCGTTCAATCCGCCGGCAGAGCTGGGCTTGCACTGCCACCGGGTCTTCCAGGAAAGGGCGGCACAGCGCCAGCAACCCCTCTTCCAAGAGCAACTGTCCCCGGGGCGGGGGCCGTCTGCCTTCCGCCGCCCAAGCCCGGGCCTTGACCTAAAGCCGCCGCACTCCCAGCGCCCATTGAGCCAACCCGCCGTCTTCCGGGTACCGCGCCTTCAGCTTGTGGATGTCCCGCAGCAGGTGAGCCCAACACCGTTGCTTCAATCCGGGGTAGTGGTCGTAGGAGGCGTAGAAGTCGCTGACCAGAATCCCCTCGAAGGAGTCGCCCAGCACCTCGTCCACCACCTCCTTGCCCCGGCCCCGGCGCAGGAAATACCGTTCCGTGGCAGTGCTGAAGGTCCAGGCGTAGCCGTTTCTCCCGTTCTCCCGCCAACCCGTTTCACCGGCGTGGACCACCGGGCTGGAACGGATGCGCTCCAGCGACTCGCTCACTTCCGGCCCGGCCTGCCGGGCGACCTGATGCACGGCCCGGACGATGGCCCCGACGCTCAGCTTCAACTGATGAAACCTTCCCAGATACCATTGGATGGTCCTTACGGTGGATGGCCCTTACGGGCAGCCGGGCCTCTTCCCGCAGGGTCACTATCAGGCTTGCCAGGTTGGCTCCCAGGCGCTGGCGGCCTACAGCCAGACCTTTCAGAGGGTCTCGGGGCCGCCGCCGTTGCCGGCACAATGGACAGGTCCGGGCTATGAATACGTGCTCCGTGACTTCCGCCGGGACTGCCGGAATGTCTATGACCTCCCGGGTCCGCTGCGGCCATCCCCCGGTGAGAGCGGTATGGCATTCGGGGCAAGACTCCGGGGCGTGGGTCACCCGCCTGGCGGGTTCCATCCGCCGCCGGGCAAAGCCGTGGGGACGCTTCTTTCGCGGCTTCTTTTCTTCCGCCGCGGGCTTCCTGCGCTTGGCGGCCGGCTTGTGGCCCGGCATCCCAGCCCCCGGCCCGCCGTTGGACAGCCGGGTTTCCAGGCTTTCCACCCGCTGACGCAGTTCGGCGATAATCTCCAGCAGCGTCTCCCGGCTCGCCTGGTTCAGGTCCACTTCCGTTTCCATAGTTCCCTTATGAGTTCCCTTATGCCACAATCGCGCCCCGGACACCAGCGTTTTTCACAGAAGCGGTTGAATTCGCTCAATTCACCTCATCGAGTCTGAACACTTACCTCGGCCGGGTAAGCCTTGACGAAACACCCGTCGCTGTGGGGCAGATCCAGGATGAAGTAGTGGGCCTTCTGCTGCACTCCGGCGATTACGACCAGGGCCTCGCCGAAATCGCACTGGGCATGGCCCGGCGCGTGGGAGAGCGGCACTAACATCTCCCGCGACCGGCGGCGATGCTCCCTCACGTAGTCCTTGACCGTGGTGTATCCACCGCCAAACCCATACTCGTCTACTCGTCCCTGAGCCGCTCGAAGATGCGCTTGGCGGTGTCGCGCTGTTTCTTGGGGACGTGATGGTCATCGTCAGGGATGCGGCCGATGACGCCGGTATAGATCTCCAGCTTGGGACGCTTTGGGGGGCCCTGCCGCCGGTAGCCCGGTGGCACCGAATAGGCCAGCATCTTGCGCACCGTGTCCCGGTGCAACCCGAATTCCCGCGACGCCTCACGGATGCTCATCCCCTCCACCATCACCGCCCGGCGGACCCGCAGATACACGTCCACTATATACATCCATAGCACCATCCATTGGCTCGACTTCAAGCCTATGGATGGCGGCGGACGGTCCAGTTCGCAACCGCCGAATGATGCTCCTATAGGTGTCAAGGTGCGGTACTGGGCACTCCAGGGTCTTTCAATTGTCCACCCAGGGCAGCCACAAGGGCTGCCTCTTAGCCCGAATCCACCGATGGACACGGAAGGACGGCGTGAGGACAGTGGAAGGGGGGTGAGGGAGTTACAGGGGCGATGATCCGGGCTCGAATTCGGGCAGACGGGAGGTTGGCGGGCGGTCTGCAGGCGCTTTTGGGGACACCGGCGGCGGCCTGCAGTGGCTGTGGCGAGCGAAATGGCGGGACAGGCACGGCGAGAGGGGCTCGCGGACCGGGATGGCGCGAGTTGGCGGGGACGTTTAGTTGGCCGGACGTTGGGACAGTGGCGGACGGGCGCCGTCAGGCTGGGAGTGGAATGGCTCGCAGCCGTGCCGGGGCGCGAGTGACCTTCTCCTGCCGCGGCCAGCGCTGGGGAAGATGCCGGGTGAGCCGGCGCGCCGGGCGGGTGAGCCGTCCGGCCAGGGAGAAGAACCGCCGCCGGAGCGTCTTGGTGGTCACGATCCGTTGGCCCGGACCGGTCCGCGATGTCCAACGGGCCAGGTTATGCGCCATCACCGGTACTGCGAGCCGGGCGGCGTTGGCGGCGAAGCGCCCCGAGGGCATGTGGTTCAGCCCGGCGCCGTGCTTGAGGTCTCGAATGGCGTTCTCGATCCCGGCGTGGCGACGGTGGTCGGCCTCCAGTTCCAGGGTGTCGCCATCCCGGTCGGTGATGAAGCCGTGATAGCTGCAGGCGGCGAAGAGGGCCAGTTGGGAACCGGGCGTCGGCTTCACCCGCCGGACGATGAGCCGCACCGGCGCCGCGCCGGGCTCACTCCGGAAGGGGGTGCAGGCGGTCTCCGCCACAGCAGCGGCGCCGTCCATCCGGCAGGGAACCGGCGTCCGGTCCTCACCGGGTATGGCCTCGATCAGGTTCCGCAGGCTGGCGTGCTGGCGGATGGGGATGGAGAAGCGGACATCCATCCGGCGGCAGACGGCGGCCACGGCGCGGGTATGGAAGCCGCCGTCGGCCCGCACCGTGAGTTGCCCGCTGGCCCAGCCGTAGCGCACCCGGCCCACCGTCTCCCGCAGAAAGCGGGCGGCGCCGCAGGCGGTGTTGGCCCGGCCCTCGCCCAGCCGGGACATCGGCACGCCGCCGGTTCCGGCGGCAATGGCCGGCAGCGGGTGATAGCCCCGGGCGCCAGTGCAGCCGTGGTGGCGGGCGCCCTCCTTGGCCAGTCCGCAGGTCTCGCAGACCGCCGAATCAAGGCCGATGGTGAATGGTGCGCCGCCGGGTCCGTCCCCGGCCGCCCGGGCCCGGGCCAGCAACTCGCGGCTCACCCGGTCCGGTTGGCGGACGTGGCCCCGCCTGAAGCGGCGCAGGAAGGCGCCCGGGGTGGAGGGAGCCTTGGCCGTGAAACCGGGAACGCGGGCGGTCCCGCCGGTGCGCGGCGCATCGGCGCCGCCGATGCAATCGCCGCCGGCCAGAGCGGAGGCCACCAGGGTCATCAGCTTGTCGCCGGTGTTGGCCCGGCCCGGCGCATCGCCCAAGTCGAGGCGCTTCCGGAGTAGTTGGGGCAGGCCAAGGCGCAGGGCGAGGGTGGCCGGAAGGATCAGCCCGGCATTGGCCGCCAGGCGGTGGCCGCCGAAGGTGATTTGGACCCGGCCGGGGTGGTGGCGTGGCAGCATCTATTGGGTGCTCCTTGTTCCGGGGCCGGGTTGCTGTTGCAAACCATTATCCCGGATGCACAGGAGCACCTTCTTGCGGCTTCAGGCCGCTGACCCGGCGCCCTCCTTTCGGTGGATTGGGGATTAGGCCACAGGGTTTCTTCTCATTTTAACGGCAATGCTGACGGCCGAACGGTTCAAGTCAACCGCCGGGGTATCGCGGCTCTCGCACGGTCGGTAATGATACACATACAGCAACAGTAACCCTTGATGACGTATCCGAAAGAGACCGGGCACCTTGCCCGGTCTTAACTCTTACTAAAGACGGACAGAGCGGAGCCTGAGGAACAGGAGACTCTCCAACTAATGCGGCGCAGGCCGCGTCTGAAAAAGGTCTTGAACGTTCTACGGTCGGAGATGCCGCGCCTGCGACAGAACTACGATGTTCGGTCCCTGGCACTATTCGGGCCTTACGCCAGAGACAAGGCCAAGCGGGCTGATCGCCTCGACATCTTGGTCGATTATGAGGCCGTGCCCGGCTTTTTCAAGTTCTTCGACTTGGAGGAAGACTTGACCAAGTTGGTCGGCGTTGAGGCACACCTGGTCTCGAAAGGGGGGCCGAAGGGCGAGGACCTCCAGCGGATCCTTAACGAGTCGGTAGCCGTTTGACAATCGCGAGGTCTCACCGAGACTTTCTGCAGGACATCATCGACGCGAGCACAATATGCCTTTAGCCATCAGGCCGTCGCCTCGGAGTTGTTTGCCACCTTGTCGAAGAACACCCAATCCGGGCCTGGCACTACTGGGAATTCAATCTCCACTGTATCGACCACTACGTCGGACGAGTAGGCGTCCAAGGCCCACAGACCAAATTCGTCCGGTTCGTACAGCGATAGCTCAAGCGATTCCTTGGCCATCCGCAAGGCGTCCTCGACGGTTTCGCCTTGGGTCGTGCATCCGGGGAACAAGGGCATATATGCGACGTAGCAATCTTCGCTGGGGTAGACCACTACAGTGATTTTCTTCGTTGCCATTACAGGTATTCTCAATGAGCGCTTGGAATTGGGGCCCAGACATCCCACATTGTCTGGCAATGGAATTAAGCGTCCCGGGGTCGAGTTGCGGATCGGACAACGGCACTGATACGGGATGACGCCTGTCCGGCAACTCCAGTCTAACATGGCTGCCGGTCTGTCGAGCAAACTCCCAAACGGCCCGTTCGAGCGCCCGAATCACGTCCCTCGGCCGATACTGTCTAGGCACTGGGTTGCCCTACGCCGCCGCTCCCACCGCGACCCCCGCGTTTACCTCCACTATGAAGCGCGTCAGCAGGCCGGCGAAGCGGCCGGGAACTTCGACGTTGGGGGAGTGGCCGATGCCGTGGAACATGTGCAGGTGACGCAACCCCTCCGGCAGGGCGAAGTATTCAGCTACGATGTTGTCTACTCCGACGGTGGTGTCGCGGTCGCCGCCGACTATCAGGGTGGGGACTTGGATTTCCCCCAGCCGTTCCCGCAGGCGCAGGGCGGACATGGAGCGGCGCCCGCCGATGGCTCGCTCTACGGGGTTGCGCAGGATGATGCCGGTGACCTCGTCGATGAAGTCCTGGGTCACGTGGGGCGCGTTGAAACCCATGTCTCCCTGGGTCAGGCCGCCGCCGGCGAACGATTCCCGCAGGTCTTCCTCCCAGTTGACCGCCAGCGTCCGCCCGGCCAGGGGAGCGGAGTTCAGCAACACCAGCGATTTCAGCAAGTCTTGATGAGCCAATGAGAACTGCGTGACCGTGGCCCCGCCCATCGAGTGGCCCACCAAGTTAAACCCGGACAGCCCCAGGGCCTGCACGGCGTTAAACAGGTCTTGAGCGAACGACTGGACGGTGTAGCCGGCCTCGGTGTCGGCGCGGTCCGAGTCGCCCGCGCCACGGTTGTTGATGGCGATCACCCGGAACCCGCCGTTGTGGGTCAGCCGCTCGACGGTGTAGCGCCAGATCGAGGCGTTGGAGGCGTAGCCATGCACCAACACCACTGTCTCCGGGCCGCTGCCCTCCTCGAAATACTGCAACCTGACCGGACCGGCCTGAACGAAATCGGACTTCATCGGGTCCACCTCTCTGCGATTTTGTTGGAATATGCGGGCTGCGAGTTTCCCCCGGTTGGGTTATCCTAGCACACGAACGGAGCCCTCACCCTGGTCCGACTGCAAAGGTGGCAGAAAGGAATAACATGGATATACAGGATAGGCAGGATTGGAAGGTAGGGTCGGACCGGTCCGTCCTGTAAATCCCCCATCCTGTCTATCCATGTCGGTGGCAATACTATGAAACCGTCCTGCCCAGGGGAGATGGATAGGGGACTATGAGCAACCTTCTGGACGGCATCCGCGTGGTGGACTGGACTCAAGCGCATCACGGGGCGGCCACCGGCTACATGCTGGGCGACCTGGGGGCCGACGTGGTCAAGGTCGAAGACCCGGCCGGCGACATCGCCCGCACTTGGCGCAGCATCCTGGGCGTTTCGCTGGAGCTTCCCGGCGGGCGCAACGTCCTGTTCGAGGGGGCCAACCGCAACAAGCGCTCCATCACGCTGGACCTGAAAAGCGGGCGGGGCAAGGAGATTTTCCTGGAATTGACGGCCGACGCCGACGTGCTGCTCACCAACCACCGCCGCCCGGTGCGGGAGTCGCTGGGCCTCGACTATCCGACGCTGGCCCCGCAACATCCTCGGCTCATCTATGCCCTGGCCACCGGATACGGGGAGCAGGGTCCGTTTGCCGACGAGCGCTCTTTCGACAACGTGGCCTTCGCTTGGTCGGGAATGATGGACTGCATCGGCGAGGAGGGCAGTCCGCCCCAGTACATGACGCCCGGAGCCTGCGACCAACTGGGCGCGACCATGCTGTGCCAGGGGGTGCTGGGCGCGCTGTACCACCGGGAGCGCACCGGGCATGGCCAGCAGGTAGAGGCGTCGCTGTTGGGAGCGATGGTGCATCTGCTGGCCATGCCCTTCAACGTTTCGCTGATGGCAGGACGGACGCCCCGGCGGCCAGTGCGGACCGAGGTGTTCAATCCTCTGGTCGGGTGGTACCGGTGCGCCGACGACCGCTGGATCATGTTCTCCATCAACCGCCCGCAGGAATCGTGGCCGGACTTCTGCCGGGTGTTGGAGTTGGGCGAAGCGGTGGAGCGCGACACCAGGTTCGACTCCACCCGCCATCGGGCTGAGAACTGCGCGGAGTTAATCGCCATCATCGACCGGGCTATCGCAGGGAAGAACTGCGAAGATTGGCTGGCCCGCTGCCGGGCCAACGGCCTAATCTGCGCCCCGGTCAACCGGGTGCGGGACGTCGCCGCCGACGCGCAGATGGCCGCCAACGGCTACATCGTCGACATCGACCACGAGACCATCGGGCCTATCAAGTCGGTCGGCGTGCCCATCGTCTACAGCGAGGCCGGAGGAAGGGTTGACCGCGGCGCGCCGGAATTGGGCCAGCATACCGAGGAGGTACTGCTGGAGCGCGGGTATACTTGGGAACAGTTGGAAGAGCTGCGAACGCTGGGAATCATTTAATCGGACCGGAGGACCCATGAGACTCGAAGGAAAGGTAGCAATTGTTACCGGCGGCGCACACGGCATGGGCACCGAGGAGTGCCGGTTGTTCGCCCGGGAGGGCGCCAAGGTCGTCATCGCCGACATCCGCGAGGAAGATGCGCGGCAGGTCGAGGCCGAGATCGCCGAGACCGGCGGCGAAGCGATGTTCGTCAACCTCAATGTCGCCGACGAAGGGGCCTGGGAGTCCGCCGTGGCGGAGGCGGTGTCCCGCTTCGGCAAGCTGGACATTCTGGTCAACAACGCTGGGATCAGCGGCAGCGGCGAGACCGACTTCCGCAGCACCGATGCTTGGGACCGCTTGATGAACATCAACGCCCGCGGGGTGTTCCTCGGCATCAAACACGCCGTGCCGGACATGCAGAAAGCGGGAGGCGGCTCCATCGTCAACATCTCGTCAATCTCCGGGTTCGTGGGGCAGGAGGCTGTCCACCCTGCCTACAATGCCTCCAAGGGCGCGGTGCGCATCCTCACCAAGGCCACCGCCGTGCAACACGCCAAGGACGGGATCAGGGTTAACTCGGTGCATCCGGGCATGATGCCGCCGATGCTCACCTCGTTCCAGCGCGGCGACACCCGCCGTGAAAGGCTGGTAAACGA
Organism: Dehalococcoidia bacterium; assembly: GCA_965197575.1. Classification (GTDB taxonomy): domain Bacteria; phylum Chloroflexota; class Dehalococcoidia; order Lucifugimonadales; family UBA3495; genus VXOI01. Next base: position 293,488 of record OZ240214.1, on the reverse strand, counting down.
CGTGCCTATGCAGAGGGAGGGCCAGCCCATCGAGGTGGCCAACGCCGTACTGTTCCTGGCCTCCGACGAGGCTTCCTACATCACCGGCACGGAGCTGATCGTGGACGGCGGATTCACCGCCCGGTAGCATGGCCCGCCCCAGGCCCTCCCCCTACGGCCAGGAATCCTACGGCAGCAGAGCGGTACCGGTCCAGGTCACGTCGGTGCCCGATGGCGACTCGCTGTGGGTGATCCGCACTCCCAGAAGCGTCGGGACCGCTCTTCCGGTGCGGCTGTTCGGCATCGACGCCCCGGAACGAGACCAAGCCTTCGGCAGGGAAGCGCAGGAAGCGCTGTGGCGGCTGGTATGGCGCACCAACGGCCTACGGATGGAAGTGGTCGACGTCGACCGCTACCACCGGTTGGTGGTGCTGCTATACCATCAGTCGGCAGGCCCTACCAGGTCCATCAACCGGATTCTGGTGGAACAGGGCCATGCTCGCTGGTACCGAGACTATGGTGGAGCGGATCTGGGGTTCGAGGAGGCGGAAGAGTCCGCCCGAAGCAGGCGGCGCGGCCTCTGGAGGACGGGACCTGGGGTCGCGCCGTGGGAGCACCGGGCCGCCCAAAGAAGGAGCCAGTCGAGTCTGCCCAGGCGAGGTGGCTGCCTGCCCTTGATGGCGGCGCTGGTTTTGTTGGGACTGTTGCTTGTTCTGTTACTTTGAGACGACCATATATAAAGACCGCGGAGGCAGATAATGGGCTTTCGGGTGCTCTACCATTTGAACACCGGCAACATCAAAGGCATTGCGGAGGAAGCGCGGTGGGCGGAGTCCTTGGGCTATGACGGTCTCTGCACCGAGGAGACGGGGCATGACCCGCTGTTCCCCCTGGTGCTGGCCGCCACCGCCACCGAGCGGGTGACTCTTGAGCCGCGAGTGGCCATCGCCTTTCCCAGGTCGCCGATGGTCTTTGCCTACGCCGCGATGGACCTTCAGGAGCTTTCCGGCGGCCGCTTTCGCCTGGGTCTGGGGACCCAGGTCAAAGGACATATCCAGCGGCGCTTCTCTACGGAGTGGTCGGCCCCCGGCCCGCGGATGCGCGAGTACGTGCAGTCGCTCCACGCCATCTGGGAAAGTTGGCGGGAGGGCAAGCGGTTGGCCTTTCACGGCGACCACTACAACTTCTCGCTGATGACGCCGTTCTTCAGTCCGGGGCCATCTAAAGAGTCCCACCCGCCGGTGTTCATCAGCGCGGTGAATACCTACAACTGCCGGGTGGCCGGCGAGGTGTGCGACGGCGTCTCGCTGCACCCACTATGCTCGCCGGAGTACCTGAAGCAGCGCATCCTGCCCAGCATCGCCGACGGCGCGGCCCGCGCCGGACGCGACCCCAAGCAGGTGAACCTGTCCGGCTCCAGTTTCATCATCACCGGCCCCACCCAGGCCGCCATCGACGCAAAGAAACAGGCAGTGAAGCGCCAGATCGCCTTCTATTCCTCCACCCGCACCTACACCCCGGTGCTGGAAGTGCATGGGTTCGAGGAGGTGGCGGTGCGGCTGCACGAAATGTCGCTGAAGGGCCAGTGGGACGAAATGACCGGCTTGATCACCGACGAAATCTTCGACGCCTTCGCCGTGGCCGTCGGCTACGACGAGGTGGCCGCCGCAGTAAAAGAACGCTTCGACGGCCTGCTCGACGAGGTGGTCTTCGGCATGGACGCCACCGCTCCCGGCGACGAACGCCAGCTACAGAAGATCATCCGGGAGTTGCAGGAGTAACGCTAATCGCCTCGTTTGGCCCAGACTCCCGCCTCCACGGCGGTCAAAAAGTCCAGGATGGTACGGTTGAAGAGGTCGGGTTCTTCCAGGTTGATGGTGTGGCCGCTCTGGGGGAATACGGACAAGCCGCTGCGGGGTATGTGGCGCTTCATGAAGACGGACGGCTCAATGCAGGGTTCGTCTTCGTCGCCGATCAGAATCAAGGCCGGGACGTCGATGGCTTCGAGTTGTTTTTCCAACTGGTAGATGGTCGGGCGTTTCATCTGCACGCCGCGGAAGGTGTAGGCGGAGCCTTGGGCTGAGTGGGCAGAGAGACTCTCAAAGAACTTCCGCCAGCCCACCGGGTCTTTTCGCAGGAATTGGGTGCGCTCAGGCCCGCGGGCGTAGCCTTCGGCGAATTTCTCCATCCCCTCGTTGAGCATCAATTCGCTGTTGGCCTGCCAGGTGGCGACCAGACGCTCCCGGTCGTCGCTGCCGGAGCCTGCCGAAGCCACGATCAACGCACGGCACATTTCCGGGTGGGCGATGCCGAAGCTGACCGTGCTGCTGCCGCCCATGGACAGTCCGCCGACATAAGCTTTTTCGATCCCCAGGTGGCGCAGCAACCCGTACAAGTCCTCCACCAGATGGTCTTGGGAATACGCTTCCGGGTCGTCGGGTACTTCCGAGGGCGGGTAACCCCGGGCGCAGTAGGTGACAACCTGGTAGCGGCGGGCGAAAAAGTTTACCTGGAACTCCCAACTGCGAATATCGCCGGCGAATTCGTGGCTGAGTACCAGGGGGAAACCGCGTCCGGCAGTTTCGTAGTAAAGCTCCACCCCGTTTACAGTGGCAGTCGGCATTCTCTCACCCCGACAATTAGAGTTCGGCGCCGGATTCTTTTTCGGCTTGTTGCAGCAGCGTCTCGACGAGTTGCACTAGGCCCTCTACCTGGCCGAACACAAACTCGCGGTCCATGACCGGGTCCGGAACATCCTCGTAGATGTACTTGACGGCGTATGGGGAGAGGCGGTCGAAATGGGCGTGGGACTGGGCCTCGGCAACGCCGGCGTTAGTTAGCGTAGCGATCAAATCGGCGATTTTGTGCGTCCGCTCGTAACGCTCCCCCGCCAGGCTGACCCAGGCCTTCAGCGCCAGCTCCACAGCTCGCTGGGCGTGAAACCCGAAATTCTCCTCATCCGTTTCCGGATCTATAAACGCCGACATCCCCCTGAGTTGCCGATGGCATTGCATCAACAATTCCCGTGCATTGTCCAACTCCGACACTACTTCCTCTCCAGGATACGTTGCGTGGGCGCCGTACAGTATCCGGCCCTCCCGCCAAGCACGGCCGGCCACATGGTTGATGGAACGCTTTTTCGTGCGGTATTCGGCTTCCGTCCAGACAATAACGTCGACATAGCGGAACCTTCCGCCACTGACAGAAACAGCCAACTCCAGGGCTGCTTCCCTAACGTCGCGGCGCTCCGTGGCGTCCAGGGTATCGGTTGCAAGTATGGCGGCCAGATCAACGTCACTGTCTGGGCGGTAATCTCCGCGGGCCCGCGAGCCGAACAGGACGACGCAAGAAGCGCACAGGGTCTCGCCAACTGCTTGGGCCACGGCACGAATCACATCCGCCTCAGTGTCTACGTCCGGGAGTTGGGTGTGGCGGGCAGGAGTCGTCATGATTGCCACCGATGATAGGCGGGCCAGTCAGCCGCCGTCAATTTGGGGCCAGCGAATTTAGGGCTTGAATCCCGGCGCAAAAAACACTAGGCTTCCGCCAAGTCTATTAGCGCGGAGGAACGTCGTGTTCAACAAAGTGCATCACGTAACATACGTTGTGGAAAGCGTGGATGACATGGCCTCGTACCTGGACCGGAACTTCGCCCTCAAGCCCATCCGACAGGACGAATTCCCTGACCGCGGCTTCAAGTCCATCCTCTACCAGATCGGGGAGACCCTGGTCGACTTTTTCGAGCCGCTGCGGGACGATACGCCAACGGCCCGCCAGTTGCGCGCCACCGGACCCGGGGTCATGCACGTGGCCTGGGGCGTGGACGACATCGACAAGGTCTTCAGCGACCTGAAAATCAAGGGCAACGAGATGCGCGGCGACGGCCCGTCCGCCAGCCCCTTCGGTTACAAGACGGCCAGCATCGAGCCCAGCAGCTCCCACCGCATCTACTTCCAGCTAGCCGAAGGAGAGCATAGCTAGAGTGGGCGAAGGTTCCATGAAGCCGGTCGGGGGATAGCTTGCTGAACATCGCGGATCTGCGCGCCCTATCCGCCGCCCGGCTGGAAGACGCCCAAGCGCTCTTCGACGCCGGGCGGTACGATGCCTCGGCTTGCCTCTGTGGCTATGCCTTGGAATTGGCCTTGAAGGCCAGGATATGCGAAACTTTGAATTGGCAATGGTTTCTAGAGACGAGGCGTGAATTCGAAGGCTACCGGTCGTTCAGAACTCACGACTTGGACGTGTTGTTATACCTTTCGAGGGTTCGAAATCGGATCGCGGTCGAGATAAAGCAAGATTGGGAAGTTGTGCGGAGTTGGAATTCGGAAGTTTGGTACGCCCGGCCTGGCCACGCGACCGAACAATCCGCAACGGAAATGATGCGCTCGACTCAAGAAATTCTGAGGGCTTTATGGAGCCAGTAGTTATCGGACCGATGAACCGGGTCGTAAAACAGTTGCGCATGATGGAGCGCGACCTGTCCGAGAGAAAAGGTGGATTTCTGTTCTTTGGGCTTACGCTTCCTGAGGAGCGCGCTAACCTATGGCAAGTCGTGATGGCCGCCCCGTGGATTGTCGGGCACCAACGCGACGCAATTCATTTCATCCACCAAGAGATGGACAAGTATCTAACTCAGAAGGAGAGTTTTGACCTTTCTCTCAATCTGCTGAGATGCGACGACCCTGGTCTCGATCCCATTCATGAAGCACTGGAAATCCAGCACGGTTTGGTGGAAGTGTTCGATGTGGACCTCTTTCGTGAAACCATGCGCCGCGCCTACATCATTACCTCGCAGCGATTGGAGTTTCCCGTAGCCCTGAGTGAGGACTAAAGCTATGGAATACGCACAACTGGGACGCACGGGGTTGATCGTTTCCCGGGCCGGGTTCGGCGGCGGCGGCATCGGGCAGGTGTGGGGGCCCACCACAGAGGACGAGGCGATAGCCTCGGTACACCGGGCGCTGGAATTGGGGATTACGTTCTTCGACGTGGCCCCGTCTTACGGCGACGGCAAGGCCGAGGAAGCCTTGGGGAAGGCGCTGGAGGGCCGCACTGAGCCGGTAGTTGTCGCCACCAAGGTGCGGTTGCGGGCCGACGAGATGGACGACGTCGACGGCGCGGTGCGTAGTTCCGTCGAGAGGAGCTTGCGCCGCCTGCGCCGCGACTCCGTGGACGTCCTGCACGTCCACAACCGCTTCACCGAAACCAGGGGCGAAGCCCCGGACTCGCTTTCCGGGGACGACGCCCTCGGGCCGGTGCTGGAGGCCTACCGGGCCGTCCAGCGCGAGGGCAAGACCCGGTTCATCGGTCTGTCGGCCATGGACCACCACATTCCCACCATGCACCGGCTCCTCGGAAGCAACGAGTGGGACACCGTCCTCGCCTACTACAACCTGCTCAACTGGACAGCCCAGCACCCGCCGCCCGCCGGGGCCGGCCTGTTCGACAACGGGCAGATCATCCCGCTGGCCAAGAGCCACGACATGGGCGTCATCGGCATCCGCTCCCACGCCGCCGGGGCGCTAACGGACGCTCTCGACCGGCCGCCCCGGCCCGGCGACGCGCTGATGCAGAAGGACCTGGCCAGCGCCGCCAAGCTCGGCTTTCTGTTGGAAGGCCCAATAACCACGCTGTCGCAAGCGGCGATGGTCTTCAGCCTGATGAACCCCGACATTCACAGCACCGTGCCGGGCGTCAAGAACCGGGCCGAGGCCGAGGAGACCGCTGGGTGCGTCGACCTGCCGCCCATCCCGGCGGAACACCTGGCCCGGCTGCAGGAGCTGTACGGGAACGACTTCCGAGACTAGCGCAAATCGAGGAGAGTCATGGCAAGAATACCTGTGGTTTCCCGAGACATGGTGCCCGAAGAGTTCCGCGGGGCCTTCGACGAGTTGACCAGGGACACGGGAGGGTCGATCACCGGAGGACCAATCTCCATCACCGTCAACAGCCCGGAGATGTCCCGCCGTCGCAGCCACCTCACGGCCTACCTGCGTTTCGAGACTACCTTCCCCAAGCGAATCCAGGAGTTGGCGATCCTGGCCACGGCCCGCGCGCTCGACTGCCCGTACATCTGGAATGCCCACGCCCCCCCGGCGCGGGCCGAAGGCGTCAGCGATGCCTTGGTGGACGCTTTGCGCGACAACCAGCCCCTGCCGACAATGGGCGCCGACGAGCAGGCCGTGATTGATCTCTGCCACGAGTTCTACCAGAACCACAAGATAACCCCGGAGACGTTCCAAGCGGCCCTGGAGCAGTTCGGCGCCCAACACCTGGTTGAAATAGTGGCCCTGATGGGCAACTACTCCCAGACCGCCTTCTTTCTCAACGCCTTTGAGGTTGAGCTGCCGGAAGACCGCACCGAGCCGGTGTTGCCCGTCTCCTAGACCTTGGGCCAAACCTGCTCGGCGAAACGTTCCATCCGGCCGAGCATGACGTTCAGGTCCTCAGTCTGCCGGAGGAAGTCCAGCACCAGGGAGCCCACGCCCATAGCCTCGTAGGCTCGGACGTCGCTGGCGACCTGATCGGCGTCGCCTACGAAGGGCGGGCGGTCTTCGTTGGCCGCGGTGTCCCGGAGGTCGAACTGGTGGGTGCGGTATATGACTTCGATCTCGGACGGGTCCCGGTCAAAGCGCCGGGCGTAGGTGGCGATGCGCTCCATGCCCGCGGCCAGTTCTTGCGGAGTGCCCATGGGGTATGTCGGGTTGGAGCCTAGCGGATACCAGCCATCGGCCAGCTCTGCGGTGCGGCGCAGCGCCGGGCGGCTCTCTCCGCCCACCCAAATCGGCGGGTGGGGCTTCTGGACTGGCTTGGGCAGGAAGCTGATGTTGTCGAAGCTGACGTACTTGCCCTCGAAGTGAGGGTTGTCGCTGGTCCACAGTTCCTTGAAGGCCCGGATATATTCGTCGGTGACCGCCCCGCGTTCCTCGAAGGGCGGCAGGCCCAGCGCCTCGAACTCCTCGCGCATCCAGCCAACGCCGACGCCCACCACCAAGCGCCCTCCGGAGAGCACGTCCAGCGTCGCCAGGGCTTTGGCCGCGACCAACGGGTTGCGGTGGGGGACAATTATGACGCTGGTTACGAGCCGGATGCGGGATGTCTGCCCGGCCAGGAAGGCCAGCAGCGTCAACTGCTCCATGGACTCGCCCGAGGGGGAACCGGGGAACTCCCCGCCCTCGGTGTAGGGGTACGGCGACGCGATGTTCCTGGGGATCAGGATGTGGTCTCCGGTGAAGAGGGCGTCGTAACCCAATTCCTCGCCCTTTCCGGCGATTTGCCCCAGGGTTTGCGGAGTGGCCAACGGGCCCCTTCCCGGCAGGGTAAATCCGTATTTCATTTCTATCGCTCCTTATTCATACTCGGCGGGGACGATTTGACTGCGCACAAAGCGCGGCGCAACTGGCGTCGGCTTTGATTCGTCCGCGGGTGGTCCTTCCCCAACACGTCTTCCCGCTCTCGCAGGGTCTGCCGGTGCAGGGCGGCGGCGTCCGCGAAACGCCCCAGGCAGATGTAGGTGTTGGCCAGGCTCCCTCGGCTGCGCAGGGTGTCAGGATGCCCCGGTCCCAAAGCGTTTGACCGCTTTTCAAGGATGTCCTCGAACTGGGCCGCGGCCTCTGCGTAACGCCCCGCGGCGTAAAGGGTGTTGGCCAACCGGCTGCGGCTGCGCAACGTCTGGGGATGGACCGGGCCGGACCTTGCCAAATAACTATCGACCGTCTGCTGGTACAGCCCAATGGCGTCGTTGAAGCGGCCTTTGGCCCTCAACGACCGCGCCAGTTCGTTTCTGGCCGCTATCGGACCAATATCGGTTTCGCCCGGCATCGCCTCACCCTAGTAGGCTCTCGTCAGGACTTGCATCGCCTGTTCCGTGGTGGTGACCGGGATTGCGTTGGTGCGGCAACCGCCGTCTCCCAGCACCTCCTCGGCGATGGCGGGCAGGTCTGCTTCCGGTATTTCCAGCTCGCGGATCCGGTGGGGCATACCCAGGCCGACGATGAAGTCGTCCACCGCCCGGGCCGCCAGCTCGGCGGCGGCCTCGTCGCTCATTCCCCGCGTGTCCAGCCCGGCGGCGCGGGCCAGCAGGGCCTGTTTGTGTGCCGAGGCCGGACGGTTGTACTCCATGACGTAGGGCTGGGTTACGCACGAGGTGTAGCCGTGGCCCACCGAGTATTTCACCCCGATGATGTGCCCGAGGGCGTGGCTCAGACCCATCGCGAAGTTGGGCGCGCCAATCATCGACAGCCAGGCCGCCAGCAGGCATTGAAGCCGGGCGTGGGAGTCGCGATCCGCTTCCCTGGAGCGGGGCAGATTGTTGAAGAGCAGTTCGGCGGCGGCCAGAACAGGGGCGTCGATGGCCGGTTGATTACCGTGGCTATACAGTCGTTCTATGCAGTGGTCCAAGGCCTTGACGCCAGTGGAAAGCCACAGCCAGTCCGGGGTGCCGATGGTCATGTCCGGGTCCAGCACGATCAGGTCGGCGTACAGTCCCGGATGCCGCACACGAATCTTGTGACCGGCTTGGTCGTCCAGCACGTTCCCGCCGCCCATGTTGAACTCCCCGGCGGAGAGGGTGGTCGGGATGGATACCTGGAGCGGCAGCGGTTTCCCGGTGAGGTCCGGCGAGAGCATACCGCCGTTGCGGTGGCCCAGGTCCCGCAGTTCCTCGACGGTGGTCACGCCCTCCGCCATCAGGACGGCAATCATGCGGGCGGCGTCGGAGATGGTGCTCCCGCCGACTCCCACCAGCGTATCAACCCCAGTGGATACGGCCAGGTTGGCGGCTTCCACGGCGGTGGCCAGCGGCGCGCGCTGGGTGAGGCCGGAATAGACCCCGGCAGACATGCCGCCCAAGGCCGCGTTCACTTGGCGCACGGTGCCAGTGCGCTCGGCAACGGCGCGCCCTGACAGCACCAGCGCCCGTCTGCCGCCCAAGGCTTCGACTTCGGCGGCGAGGGAGTCCGCCTTCCCTTGCCCAAAGATGATCCGGCTGGGCACGGTGGGATTGTATTCGCCGATAGAGGGGTATCGTTGCGTCATCGCGGCATCACTTCCGAGACCAAAATTGGGGCGCCAGCCGGGGTTGGCCGGGTGGTCAATCGGACAAGGGGATGATGATGGCGAAGCGTGGCGCATCGCCGACGACGCGGGTGGAGTGGCCGGTGCCGGTCAGGTCTTCGGCCATCAGCACCGTGCCGGGGCCGTAGTGCTTGATGGTGCCGTCGGGCGTGCCCACCTCGATTTCGCCGGTCAGGGTGATGCTGTACTGGCGGCGGGGCGCGGTGTGGAAGTCCAGGAAATAGCCCGGCTCGTACTCCCGGAACATAATCCCAGGCGTGTTGATCACTGGCGTCGACAGGCCATGCGCGCCCTCGGTATCGACGAAGTCCTGCATCTCGAAGTCGAGTTCCTCGATAATCGACTGGCCGTCCTCGCCGGTATAGACCCGAACGAATTTTGGCATTGTATTCCTCCGTGGGTTCAGGCGTAAAGCTGGGCTAATGTTACAGGAATTCCCGGCAACCGCCTACGGCCCGGTTAGCGGCAACGTCGGGTAGGACGGCGAGGTGGGGAAGGGCCGCTCCGGGTCCACCCGCCGCATCAGATACGCCTCCGACGCCATGATTTCGTTCGCCTGCCGGGGGAAGTCCTCGAAGCGGTCGGCGAAGGCCCGGATTAACCTCCCGGACAGCGTCCCGCAGTCGTCGCTGCCGAAGAACACCGCCAACTCCGCCGCCCGTTCGATGGATGCGCCTTCGCCCGAGGTGACCTGAACGCCCCGCTCGTAGGTTGCCGTGTCGCCTATCGCCAACGCCAGGTCCCGCGTCTCCTCCCACATGCGCGTGTGGATGGAACCGGGGCTGATGGCGTTGACGGTTATTGGAGTGTCCGCCAGCTCCAAGGCCAGGTTCTCCGTCAAGTTGACGATGGCCGTCTTGGCCGCATCGTAGGAGGACATGTTGGGGCCGCCGACCCCGGACATGTTGACGATGCGGCCCGACCCCCGATCCCGCATCGCCGGGACCGCCGCCCGGCAGCCGTAGAACGTGCCCATCAGATGCACCGACACCGTGCGGGCCCAATCGTCGGCGTCGTTGTCCCAAAGCCTGCCCACCGGCCCGATGTTGCCCGCGTTGTTGACCAAGACGTCGATCGCGCCGTGGCGTTCGAGGGTGTGGGCCACGGCGGCGTCTACCTGCTCGCGGTTGGTCACGTCGGCGATGATCGTCGAAACGTCGCTTCCGAACCGTCCGGTGATGCTGTCGGCCGGTCTCCCGCAGCTCTGCGCCGGTGCGGGCCGCCAGCACCAGCTTCGCCCCCTCTGCGGCGTAGGCCAAGGCGATGGCCCGCCCGATGCCGCGCCCCGCGCCGGTAATCAGGGCGATTCGCCCTTCGAGCCTTTTTTGGTCAGCCACCTTGCCGCCTCCTAAATCTTGGCGTCGGGCCGTCCGTGATAGAATTCGTTACATACTACACGATGAAGCGAGCCGACGACGCCGACTCGGCGGACGCCGACGAAACCGGAGTTTTGCCAGGAGATACCCCATGCAAGAAGCCACCGGGACCGTCACCTTCACCAGCATGGCCGAGGGCACCCGCGAGGACTATGAACTGCTCGGGCGGCTGGGGGCGGACTTCGCCGCCAAGACCGCCGACCGGGTGCTGGAACAGCTGCGCGGCTTGTCCGGGTCGCTGGCCGGTTACAAGGTCGACCGGTTGGAGCATTCGTTGCAGGCCGCCACCCGCGCCCACCGCGACGGCGCCGATGAGGAGATGGTGGTGGCTCTCCTGCTGCACGACATCGGTGACCTGCTCTCGCCCCACAACCACAGCGAACTGGCGGCCGCGGTGCTCCGGCCCTATGTTTCGGAGCGGACCTACTGGATCGTGCGCCACCACGGGCTGTTCCAAAGCTACTACTACGCCCATCACCACGACGGCGACCGGAACGCGCGGGACCGCTACCGGGACCACCCCTGGTATCAGGATACAGTCGATTTCTGCCACTGTTGGGACCAGCCGTCCTTCGACCCCGACTACAAGTGGCTGGCCCTGGAAGTGTTCGAGCCGATGGTGCGCCGGATATTCGCGAGGGAACCTTTCAGCGCCCAAGCGTCATAGCGCTGATCGCACCTGCTCCCGCAGGCCGCCGATCCACCGCCGAAGCATCCGGTCCGAAGGCGCGGCCAGCAACGACCGCGCCATCATCCAGTAGACCCACTTGCGTTTGACCCGCGACGGACGGGCCGGGTCGAGCCATGACTCGTTCCGGGCCAGCACGGCCAGCGTCGCCAAGCCCAAGAGTATCGGCCACAGCACCGCCAGCCGCAGCCGGACGCACCGCCGGGGCGTCGCCAGCAGGTATTCCTCCGCCGCGTCGAAGTGATCGAGCGCCCTTTCGGTCCATGCAGCCAGCACCCGCCGGGCTTGTGGAGCACGGGACTGGTCCAACAGGTCCGAGGTCGACAGCCCGGCGGCCTCCAACTCGTCGGACGGCAGGTAGCAGCGGCCGTTGCGCAGGTCCCGGGGGATGTCGCGGAGCACGTTGGTCAACTGCAACGCCTTGCCGAAGCGAACGCCCAGCGCCGCCATCCGCTCCGGGTCCCAACCCGACAGCCGCTTCTCGTGGGCCCGGATCACCGCAGTCCAGAACTCGCCGACGCAGCCTGCTACCAGATAGGTATAGCGGTTGAGTTCATCCGGCGAGTCGAGGGCCGACAGACTTCCCAGTTCATGTAACTGGAGTCCGGGCGGTGCGAATCTGGTGAGGTCCAACTCCATGCCGTGGGTTAGCGTCGTCACCACCCTCCGCACCTGCTCACGGTCGAAGTCCGGCAGGGACTCCAGGAAAGAGAAGGCATCGGGCAGAGAGGCCAAAAGAAACCTCTCTGCCGGTGACGCTTCCCCTTCGGAAGCCGGGGCGACGATTTGGTCGAGATCATCTAAAGAGGCGGGGCCTTGGACCAAGCCCCGGAAGGCGAGCAGTCGCTCCAGCCTGAGCGGTGGGGGCACGGTTGGAGTGTCGGCGATGGTGTCGGCGGCGCGGGCCAACAGATAGGCCAGTCCTACAGGCTCGCGGATGCCTCCCGGCAACACCCTGAGCGTGAGATAGAACGACCGGGAGACGCCCTTGAGCGTTGGCCCAAGAAGAAGACCGGCGCCACTCACACAGTAAGGGCCGCGCTGTAGGGCGAATCGAAACGCTGCCGTTGGGTGTTGGCCAGCGCCTCCGCCACCAACTCGTCCACCGGCAGGACTTCTTCCAGCCGCTGCACCGTCTCCACCCTGGCCTTGGTTTCCGGGTGCTTGGGGACGAACAGCGTGCAACAGTCCTGGTCGGGTAGTATGGATATGGGGAAGGTCCCGATGTCCCGCGCCATACCTACGATCTCTTCTTTGTTCAGACCGATCAGGGGCCGTAGCACCGGCATCCCGGCCACCGCGTCGATCACGGCGATGTTGTCCAGTGTCTGGGAACTCACCTGCCCGCAGCTTTCGCCGGTAACGATGGCCTTTGCGCCGGATTGCCGGGCCAGAGCTTCGGTGATGCGCATCATAAATCGGCGGTAAAGCAACACCCGGTGGGAGGGCGGCGTAGAAAGGATGATGCGTTTCTGAATCTCCGCTAGGGGTGCAAAGAGAATCTCCGAGTGGTGCTGATGGCGGGTCAAGTGTTGGACCAGGTCAGTGGCTTTCTCGATGGAAGTCCGGTCCACCAATGGATAGCTGTGGAAGTGGACGAACGAGGCCCGGCAACCCCGCTTCATCATGTGCCAGGCCGCGACCGGCGAGTCGATGCCGCCGGAGAGCATCACCGCCACCCGGCCGCTGACACCCACCGGCAGCCCGCCGTGGGCCCGCACCTCTTCGAAGTACACCAGGATGCCGCGGCTCTGGATGTCGAGGTGGATGGAAAACTCGGCATGGCCCAGGTCGACGCGGGCGCCGGTCAGTTGCTCCACCAACGCGCCCACGTCCCGGTTCACTGCGGGCGATTCCATCGGAAAGCGTTTGTCGGCCCGGTTGGTGACGATGCGGAAGGTCGAAAACGAATGGCGCTCCAGCATTGACGGGAGACGCGCTTTCACCAAGTCCAGATCGCGCGGAAACTCATAAGCCTTGAAGAACTTGGCCACCCCGAAGCAGTCCCTAACCCTTTCCTTGACCTCCTCCCATTGGCCCTCGTCGCCGAGGGTAATCCCCACCATTAGTTGACCCTGCCACACCCGTTCCACGCCCGCCCCTTCGACGGCGTTGCGGATATTCTCGGTCAGCCGCCGCAAGAACCAAGGGCGGTTCTTGCCCTTGAGGGCCAGCTCGTGGGTCTTGACAATTACCTGTGTTTTCATTCGGGAGAGGTCATCCGTAAGCTCAGTCCGTTATGAGAATGATCACGAGCAGGATGACGATCATCACCGTGATCAGGCCCAATATCCCTAGGAGAGTTTGAGTCACGCGATTTTGCTGGGAGTTAAAGCGCTCATCCACCGAATCGAACCTCGATTGGACGGAGTTGTCGAGATTAGTCACTCTTCCAGACAACCGCTCGACCGCGCCTTCCAGCCGATCTATCCTAGAATCCTGAGACATTCAATCACCCCCAAACTCTGATGCCCCGCTATAGTACGACAACTACCTGATTCTTCATCTCGGGGTCCCGGGAAGCTCAATCCGTTAAGAGAATGGCCACAACCAGAGTGATGGTCATCAACACTATCAGGCCCACCATCCCCAGGAAAATCTGCGTCACGCGGTTTTCCAAGGAGTTAAAGCGCATCTCCACTGAGTTCTCCAAGGAACCCAACCTGGAATATACCGAGTTCTCGAGACTGGTCACCCTTTCAGCCATTTGCTCGACCGCGCCTTCCAGCCGGTCTGTCCTGTAATCTTGAGCCATACAGTCACCCCCAAACGCTGATTTCCCCGCTATTGTACGACGGCTTGGGCCGTGTGCGCTAATGGCGGCTGTCAGAGGAAATCCCCCACGCGCGGGTTCAGGCGAAGATGGCTTCTTTGATGGCGAGCACTTCTTGGCGGAGGGCCGAGTCTTCGTTCATTTCGCCGTTGACTTTCCCCGCGCCGTGGATGACAGTCGAGTGGTCGCGCCCGCCGAGCAGCCGGCCCACCTCGGTGGGCGACATCTCCAACTCGTAGATCAGGAGGTACATTGCGATCTGCCGGGGGACTGCCACCGCCTTCTTGCGGCTCCGGGCCAGCAGGTCGTTCTCCGCCAGCCCGTAGTGGGCGGCCACTTCCGCCAGGATCCGACGGGGGTCGATGGCCGAGCGCGTCTGCTCCGGGGCCGCGTCGTTCAATATCCGCTCGGTGGATTCCAGGGTGATGTCCACGTTCATCAGTTGGGCATAGGCCACCATGCGGGTCAGGCTTCCTTCCAGCTCGCGCACGTTTCGCTGCACCCGCTTGGCGACCAGCTCCAGGATGCTCTCGTCCAGTCCCACCCGCATCTCGTCGGCCTTGCTGGCCAGGATGGCCATGCGCGTCTCCAGGTCGGGGGGCTGAATGTCGGCGATGAGGCCCCATTCGAAGCGGGAACGCAGCCGGTCTTCCATCAGCGGCAGCTCCCGCGGCGGCCGGTCGGAGGAGACCACGACCTGGTTGCCCGAGTTGTGCAGATCGTTGAAGGTGTGGAAGAAACCCTCGTGGGTCTGTTCCTTGCCGCTCAGGAACTGCACGTCGTCCATCAAGAGCATTTCCACCGAGCGGTAGCGCTGGCGGAAGTCCTCGGTGGTCCGGTTGCGGATCGCCGTGATGAACTCGTTGGTGAACTGCTCCGAGGTCACGTACAGCACCGACATCCCCCGGTGGGCGCAGGCGCTGCCAATGGCCTGGAGCAGGTGGGTCTTGCCCAATCCTGCGCCGGAGTAGAGGAACAGGGGGTTGTAGTCCCGGCCCGGCGCCTCGGCCACCGCTTGCGCCGCGCTGAAGGCCAGCCGGTTGGACGGGCCGACGACGAACGACCGCAACGAGTACTTGGGGTTGAAGGCCCGGACCTGGAACAAGAGGGGCGACACCGCCGCATCGGCGCGGGCCGGCGCCGGCGGGGTTTGGGCGCGTTCTATGGCGTAGGAGACGCCCTCGCCCTTCACCCGTAGCTGCAAGTCGAGGGGGTGGCCGACGACTTTCTCCAGGCTCTTTTGCAGCGCTTGGTACATCCGGCGTTCCAGCCATTCCACGGCGAAGGGACTGGTCGCTTCCACCACGAAGGAATCGGCCTCGTGGGCCACTCCCTCGGTGGGCTTGAGCCAAGTCTCATAGGTAGGACGTGGAAGCTGCAACTGTAGGTCGCCCAACACGGCCCTCCATACTTCTCGAGCTGACGAACTTTTCATAACCCGTACACTCCACGGCGCAGCTTCCACGTCCTCCCGGCACCATCTCACGCCGAAAAATGTTGTTGGATACCCCTGAAAAATGGCAACAGGAAGCCCTCGGTTATAACGCCGCGAAAAAACAAGTGGTAAGTGTCCGAGCACCGTCACGCTTGAAATTGCGTGACAACGAATTTCTATTGTTGGCGGACCTTGCGGCCGTTATCCTGACGGCCGGGTCCCATCCGGGAAGGTTGGGAAGACGCCCCTTACGCCGGCTGCCGGCTTACCCAGCGAATCCTGAGTAGGTAGGCTCAGGGGCCTCCCAAAATTACGATATGGCGAAATTACAACTCTCTCCAAGGCGCTGTCAACCCAAGAAACGAGCCAAATTTATTAACAATTTTCCCAATTTTGGGCGCGATTCTAAGACTCGTCAAAGGACTATATCTGAGCGTTGGCCTCGCCGCTGAGCGGGGTGGAAAGACCTGGGCAAGATCTGGATGAAAACAGGTCGGGACGAGGTTAGGGCGCGGCCGGGGCGTGGCGGCTGCCGGTAATTTGCGGCGCCGCGCGGGGCCATATATAATTGCCGTCGAATTCCCCATCTGGTTCTCGGGCCGGTTTTAGATGGGCCGAATCGTGGCCCCCGTTACATTTTCGGGAGTAACACGGGAGAGGTGATGCCAAGGAAGAAGTCTCCCCGCAACCAATCCAGCAGCGCCGCCGTCGCCGACCCGTCCGGCATTGCCCTGCCCCATGAGGTGCCGGGCGAGGACTTGGTCGACTTCTACAAGCGAATGGTGTACGCCCGCGCTTTGGACGAACGCATCTGGGCGTTGAACCGGCAGGGCAAGGTCCCCATTGCAGCTTCGAGCCAAGGCCACGAGGCCGCCGAGTTGGGCAGCCTGCTGGCCGCCGAGAAAGATGGGGACTGCTTCCTGTTCACCTACTACCGCAACCTTGCCCTCAAGTTCGCCGCCGGGCTCACTCCGGAGCAGGTGATGCGGTCGTTCATGGGCAAGGAGGGCGACCCATACAGCAACGCCCGCCAGTTCCCGTTGCAGGGCGCGGACATCCCGCGCAAGATTATCCAGATTTCCAACGTGGTCGCCGCCGGTCTCACCCAGTCCGTAGGTTACGCCTTGGCCTGCAAGATGCGAGGTGAGCAGACGGTGGCGTTGGTCTACTTCGGGGATGGGGCTTCCAGCCAAGGAGAGACCCACGAGGCCATGAATTTCGCCGGCGTCCACAAACTGCCGGTGGTCTTCATCTGCGAGAACAACCGTTACGCCATCTCCGTCCCCCAGCGCAAGCAGATGAACGTTGAAGAGATTTCCAGCCGGGCCGCCGGGTACGGCTTCCCCGGCTTCACCATCGACGGCATGGACTTTCTCCAATGTTACGAGGCCACCCGCGAGGCCATCAACCACGCCCGGGAGCAAGGCCCGGTTTTGCTGGAGATGAAGGTGGAGCGGTTCATGTCGCACACCACCGACGACGACGACCGGCGCTACCGGCCCGCCGACGAGGTGGAGAACGCCCGCAAGCGCGACCCCGTCGTTACCTTCGGCAACCTGCTGATCGAACACGCTTTGCTGACGCAGGACGACGTGGAGGCCACGGCCGCCGCCGCGCTCCAGGCGGTGGACGAGGCTACCGACGCGGCGGACAACGCCAGCCCCCCCGACGTTTCCACCCTATATCACAAGGTCTACTCGTCGTAGGCGTCCCTGTACCGATACCAAGAGGCGGCGCCCCCAACAAGGAGTCGATGCCGTGGCCGTTATGAGCGTAATCGAAGCGGTCCGCGAGGCCATCCGGGAAGAGATGCGGCGGGACCCCACGGTGTTCGTCATGGGCGAGGACGTGGGCACCCGGGGCGGCGTGTTCCTGGCCACTCAAGGGCTGATGGAGGAGTTCGGCGAGGAACGGATCATCGACACCCCCTTGGCCGAGGCATCCATCGTCGGCATTGCCTTGGGCGCCGCCTTCCGCGGACAGCGACCCATGCCGGAAATACAGTTTTCGGACTTCGTCTGGCCTTCTATAAACCAGCTTATCGGCGAGGCAGCGCGCTCCTGCTATGGCACCAACGGCGCGGTACAGGTCCCGATGACGGTGCGAATTCCCTACGGCGGCGGCATTCGAGGCGGCCTGTTCCACTCCCAGAACGTGGAGACCCACTTCTTCCACACCCCCGGGTTGAAGGTGGTGACTCCTTGCACTCCCTACGACGCCAAGGGCCTGCTGAAGACCGCCATCCGCGACAACGACCCGGTGGTGTTCCTGGAGCACAAGAAGACCTACCGCTTGGTGCGCGGCGAGGTGCCCGAAGGCGAATTCACCCTGCCCCTGGGCGTCGCCGACATCAAGCGCCCCGGCAGCAACGTCACGGTGGTCAGCTACGGCTTGACTCTCCACTACTGCCTGGAGGCGGCGAACCTGGTGGCCGCCGAGGGAATCGACGCCGAGGTGGTCGACCTGCGCACCCTGACCCCACTGGACCGGGACACGGTGCTAACATCGGTGAAAAAGACGGGCAAGCTGTTGATCGCCCACGAGGACAACATCACCGGCGGCATCGGCGCGGAGATTGCCGCCCTGGCCGCCGACGAGGCGTTCGAGTACCTGGACGGCCCGGTGCAGCGGGTCTGCGGGCCGGACATCCCCACCATGCCTTTCGCCCAGACGTTGGAGGACGCCTACGTCCCCGATACCGAGAAGATCGCCGCCGCGCTGCGCAGGTTGGCGGCCTATTGATTTGGATGAATCTCACCAAGATGCGAATGGAGCACAATTGCCGGTAACGATTGAGCTGCCCCACGTTGGCGAGTCGGTGGTCGAAGGCACCATCGGCAAATGGCTGAAGCAGCCCGGAGACACCGTCCGGCGCTATGAGCCTTTGGTGGAGGTAGTCACCGACAAGGTGACGATGGAAGTGCCCTCGCCGGTCGCGGGTTCGCTGGTGCGGCTGCTGGCCGAGGAAGGCGAGACCCTCCCCATGGGCGCACCCATAGCCGAGGTGGAAGTTACCGGAGGCGCACCGGCTCCCGCGACGCCGCCCCCGTCACCGGGCGCGGCGTCGTACCTGATGCGGGACGTGACCCCGGTGGGCCCCACCGGAGGCGCAGCGGTCGAGGCCATCGAGCCGGTCATGGATGGCGGCTCGGCAGCCCCTCCACCCCGGCAGCCGGTTGCCGTGACGACTCCACCCGTGACGCAGCCAGCACCGGCGCCATCGCCCGCCGCTACGCCGGACGGCGGCCCCAGACTGTCGCCAGTAGTACGTCGGCTGGCCCGGGAGCACTCGATAGACGTTTCGCTGATTCAGGGCACCGGCTTGGGCGGGCGAATCACCCGCGACGACGTGCTCAAGCATCTGGAACAAGGCCCTCCCGCCGCTGCACTCGCGCCGGCCTCGGCTCCGGCAGCCGCAACGCCGCCGCCCGCGCCTCTGCCGGCCGGCCCCGACGAGGAGCGTGTGCCGTTGACCCCAGTGCGGCGCATCATCGCCGAAGCGATGGTCCGCAGCGTCACCGAGATTCCCCACGCCTGGAGTTCGGTGGAGGTAGACGTCACTGGCCTGGTCGCCCTGCGGGCCCAAATGAGAGGCGATTTCGAGCGTCAGGAAGGCGTACCGCTAACATACCTCCCATTTGCGATCAAAGCAGTCATAGAGGCCCTCAAGAAAGTCCCGACCATGAACGCCTCGTGGGGCGGCGACGCTGTGATTCTCAAGCGGCGCATCAACCTCGGCTTGGCCGTGGCCGCTCCAAACGGGCTCATCGTGCCGGTCATACACGACGCCGACCAACTCAGCCTTTCCGGGGTGGCCAGAGCGGTAAACGACCTGACCGTCCGAGCGCGCAACAACCGGCTGACGCTGGACGACGTTCAGGGCGGCACGTTTACGCTGAACAACACCGGCGCGCTGGGATCGGTCACCTCCGGCCCCATCATCAACCACCCACAGGCCGGAATCATGACGACCGACGCTATTCTAAAGCGGGCGGTAGTCCGCGACGACGCCATCGCCATCCGGTCGATGATGAACCTCTGCCTGTCGTTCGACCACCGCATCAACGACGGCGCAGAGGCCAGCGCGTTCCTGGAAACCGTCAAGGCCCGCCTGGAATCCCTGACGCCCGACACCCCGGTCTTCTAAGCGGCCTCGCCGGTCGTCATGCCTGGCCCCACCAGCACCGCCCGTATTGATTCCAAGAGGCGGCGCCATTCCATGTGCCGTTTCGCTTGGCTCGGCACGGTGGACTACAACCGGGCTTGGGACCTGCAACGGGCGTTGGCCTCGCAGATCCGCGCCGACACCGCCCCCAACACCCTTCTGCTGTTGGAGCACCCCCACGTATACACGCGAGGCCGCCTGAGCAAGGACGAACACTTGCTGTTGCCGCAGCCTGAGGGAATCCCGGTGGTAGACACGGACCGGGGCGGCCAAATCACCTACCACGGCCCAGGGCAGCTTGTGGGCTACCCGGTAATCGACCTTAAGGAGTGGGGCGGGCCGTTGCGCTACGTCCGCACATTGGAGCAGGCCATCATCGCCACCCTGTCTGACTTCGCCATCGAGGCCCACACCGAGGACGGCCTCACCGGGGTCTGGACCAACGGCGGCAAAGTAGCGGCCATCGGAATCAAGGTAAGCCGGGGAGTGGCCTTCCACGGCTTTTCGATAAACGTGAACACCGCCCTGGATTACTACCGGCACATCATCCCCTGCGGCATCGAAGACCGCGCCGTAACCTCCATGACCGCCCTGCTGGAAAGCCCGGTCGACCCGGAGGCCGTCCGCTACAGCCTCGTCTACCAGTTCGGCAAGGCCCTGGGCTTTCGCATGGAGGAGATGGAGGAACTCGGAGGGTAGTCGAACATGGATACACAGGATAATTCTCTTTGCGCTCAAATGACCGACCGCTGGTGACCACTGGTGACCACAGACGGACCGTACCTGACCACGACAATCAAATCAAAGAAAATCGAATCCTGATTATCCTGTGTATCCATGTTCGATCCTCTGGCTGCTGCGTAATCCTCGGACGGTTTTGACACCCCTGTTGGCCGTTGCTACACTCGCGGTCTAGTGGCCGGCCGGGTGGGCCGGACTGGCCAAAGCGGGAGGCTGAAGTTATGGCGGTGTCGCAGAAGGTCCGGCAGTTCATGTCCGAGGGAGGCTGGATACGCCGGGTCTTTGAAGAAGGGCTGGCTCTGAAGGCCCAAATCGGGGCCGACAAGGTGTTCGACTTGTCGCTGGGCAACCCCGTGATGGAACCGCCCAAGGAGTTTCACGACGAGTTGCGCCGCTTGGCCAACGCTCCCCTCCCCGGGATGCACCGGTATATGCCCAACCCCGGCTACATGGACACCCGGCAGGCGGTGGCCGGGACCCTGGCCGCCGATACCGGGCTGCCGTTCACCGGCAACGAAGTAATCATGACCTGCGGAGCGGCCGCCGCCGCCAACGTCGTGCTGAAGACCGTCCTGGACCCCGGCGACGAAGTAATCATCCTTTCGCCCTACTTCTGGGAGTACCTCTACTACATCGACAACCACGGCGGCGTGCCCGTCGTAGCGCCCACTACCGGCGAGTTCCAACTCGACGTACCGGCCATCGAGGCGGTAATGACGCCCAAAACCAAGGGCATCATCATCAACTCCCCCAACAATCCCACCGGGGCCGTCTACTCCGCGTCGGACATCGCCGAGTTGGCCGCCCTCTTCAGCCGCAAGCAGGCGGAGTACGGCCGGGAGATTTTCATCATCAGCGACGAGCCGTACCGCCGGATCATTTTCGACGGCATGGAGTTTCCCCAGATCGTGCCCCACTACGACAACAGCCTGATCGTCACCTCCCACGCCAAAGACCTGGCCCTGCCCGGCGAGCGCATCGGCTACATCGCCATCAATCCCAACTACGCGGACAAAGAAGAGTTGTCGGGCGGCTTGGGCTTCTGCAACCGGACGCTGGGGTTCGTAAACGCCCCGGCCTTGATGCAGAACATCGTGCGCGGGCTGCAAGGGGTGAGCGTAGACCCGGCCTACTACGAGGAAAAGCGCGACTTCCTTTGCGCCCAGTTGAGCGAACTTGGCTACGACGTGGTGAAGCCCCAAGGCGCTTTCTACCTGTACCCGAAATCGCCCGTCGAGGACGACGTGGCCTTTACCCGCGAACTGCTGCAATCAAACGTGCTGGTGGTGCCGGGCCGCGGGTTCGGCACCCCTGGCTATTTCCGCATCTCCTACTGCGTAGAGGACTGGGTCCTGGAGGGCGCGGTGGCCGGGTTCGCCAGAGCCGCCGAATCAGTCCAAGCGGAATAGGCCGGCCAGGTCGATGGACATTTCTTGGGTGAGGGGAGTGGTCATCTGGCCGCCGGGGCCGAGACGGGCATACTCGACGAGACCTTCTCTGCCTTGGACGTACACTAATACGGACGCCGTGAATGGATCAACCAGCCAGTATTCCTTGACACCATGGCGCCCGTAGAGGATTAGCTTATAACCCCGGTCATAGATCGCAGTGCTTGGTGACAGAACCTCGACCACCAAGTCCGGGGCCCCCTGAATATTCGCGTCAGTGATGATGTCGAGTCGCTCGTTGGATATGAACATCACATCGGGCTGCGCGACGTCGCCATCGGAAAACACGACGTCCAACGGGGGAATAAATATCTGCCCAAGGTTTCGGCCCTCGAAAATGCGGACGAAGTCGAGAACAATTCTCTTCTGGACTGTCTGGTGCCTGGGTGTCGCTGATGGAGCCGATATCATCTCACCGTCGAGCAACTCGTACCGCTTGCCGTTGTCGGGCATGCTCATATAGTCGCTGACCGTGTACTTCAGGCGCGGTTTCTGCTGCGTCATCAGTCTGCCACCTCGCCATCATCGTAAACAAGGCCATCGAAAGAAGCAACTAGCTCAGCACTGGCTGCTTGGAGGGGAGGCGCACTGTGGCCGTCCCCCTCATGGTGACTTCCTGCCGTTGGTTCTCGCCCCAAACTTCCAGGTCCACCAGCTTCTCGCCGCCTTCGTCGCGCTTGGCGGTGATCTGGCCCCGGCACCAAGTGGTGTCTCCGACGACGTTGAAGCGGCGAAGCTCGACATACATCTTCTTCAGGAAGCCGTCGTCCCCCATCCAGTTGGTCAGCAGGTGGCCCATCCAGCAACACCGCTGGCAACCATAGTCGTAAGCGCCGGGGAGTCCCGCGCTCTCGGCGGCCTCCTGGATGTCGTGGACGCGGATGATCGCTTCCTGGGCGCCCGTGTTCGGGTCGGTGAAGCCCCAGGAAGGGTGACGGGCCATCTCTCGCAGTTGTATGCCGTGGGAGATGCCGCCGATGCACCCGGCGACGAAAGCCGCGATGTCGCCGTGGCTCATCGGCCCCTTGACCACCGGCGGCAGGCCGTCGCCCACCTGCACGTCCTCCCACCAACGGGGGTTGTTGCCGCGGACTTCCTCTCCCAACACCGCCTCCTGGATGGCGAGAATCTCGTCGCGAGAGTATTGATAGGGCTCGAAGGAGTATTTTTGACGCTCACGGGCCGCGCTGCGTTCCGCCCGCACCTGCCAGCCTCTGGTCTTGGCCAGGACCTCGCCCCGCTGGTTGAAGTAGTGGGTCACGCTGGACTGGATCAGTATTTTCCCGGCAAACTGGCTCTCCTTCTCCTCCAAGCCGGTGAACTGCTCCTGCACGGAGATGCGGTCGTCCAAGTATATGGGCCGGTACCACTCCCAGTCGTTGCCGGCGTGGAAGCCGTGGACTCCGGGCAGGCCGCCGGTGCGTCCAGAGCACCAATAGGCGCTGTAAAGAAAGCACGGCGGCGCGATGATCGTGCCGTATTTAGTGCCGCCTGCGTAGCTGCGGTCCCAATACAGCGGGTTGACGTCGCCGATGCCCTGGCAGAAGTGACGGATGGCGTCCTGGGTGGCCTGCTCGTTGAACAACCCGACTCCATACTGCCGAGGGCGGTTGAACGATCCCAACCGCGCCCGAAGCCTCTCGATGCCCTCGGTTGTGATTCTGCCCGACTCCAAGACCATGCTGTTCCGTCTCCCGATGAATGTTCGGATAGATGTTCAGTTGTTACGCAGACGCGGGTGTTCAGACACCAGGAGCGGTTTGCGCCGACCAGACTCTAACCGGGGGCTTGGGCCGAGGGATAATCCAGTAGCAGAATGCCGAGCATGAATAGATAGCGGCCAAGGGCACCAGCGCCCAGAAATAACTCCCGGTGCTGTCGACAATAAGACCCATCCAAACCGGAGTGCTCATCGACATCAGTTGGTCGGGCAGGTGCTGCCATCCGCGCAGCGTGGCGTAACTTCTCCGCCCGAAGAAATCGCCCATGATGGCCCAGGCCAGCGGGTTAGCGGTCTCGGAGAGAGACAGCAACACCACGAACAGGCACGCCTGCCATACCGTACCGCTGCGGTCCAGCAGCACCAGTATCGAGACCGCCCCGCCAATCATCGCCACCGCGCTCATGCGCTGCTTCGACCAGCTATCGCCCAACCAGCCAACGATGGGGTTCATTACCAGGGAGCCCAGCGCCATCAGCCCAACCAGGAAGGCCGAAATACGAAAACTGTCATCCTCGGCGCGGCCTGCCCCCATCAAGAACCAGACGATGACGGGAGACAGCAGGAACCGAATCCCGGAATGCACCGTGTTGCGGAGGCCCACCGCCAGCACAATCATCCAGTACGACGCGGTCCGCATCGCCTCGCCGGTGGTGAAGTCCGTCTCGCCGGAGGACAGCCCGCCGGCCGGCACGGTTGGAGCCGCCGCCACCACAACCCCCGGCGCGGCGCGTCTGCCGGGTTCGCGGGCTTCGGGTTTGGCCCCGTCGGGCAGCAGTCCCTTGCTCTCCGGGGAGCGGTGGACGAAGAACGAAAGGGGCAGCACCACCGCCAGAATCGCCACACCGGAGTAGAAGGCGGTCTCACGCCAGCCGAGATCCACGACCAACAGGCCAATCGCCGGGGCAATGAGTATCCCGCCGAGGGGGCTGCCCAAACTCGCCACCGACATGGCCCAGGCGCGGTGCCTACGGAACCACTGGTTGATGGCCGGCATGGTGGCGTTGTTGTATCCGGCCCTGAATCCCAGGGACAGAAGCCCTACGAAAACAAGAACAAAATAGATGTAGCTGTCGGTGAGGGACAGCAGAATGAAACCGGTCCCGGAAGTAAGAGCGCCCAGTATCATGATGAAGCGCGGCCCAAAGCGGTCGGTCATCCACCCCATCAACGGGCCCTGCAGCCCGCCTTCCCCCCGGCCCAGCATCTCCGCGAAAGAGATGGCGGCTACGCCGATGCCAAGTTCCTTGGTGAGTGGATGCACGTAGAAGGTGATGCCGTTATTGAAGGTGCCGTGCTTGAGCATGTCTATGCCGGCGCTGATGGCGACAATCCACCAGCCGTAGAACACGTTACGCGGCTTGCGGAGGATTCGGCTGGCGCGGGTCTGTTTCAAAGATAGTCTCTTTCGGCCGCTCTGTTTCAGTGGTCTGTTTCGACAGGTTGGGATGGTTTAGTATACCGCCTGCCGCTCGATCAGGCGGTCAAGCCCGAAAATCGAACCGGCCCGGCGTTGCGTGGCCGGGCCGGAATACCTGCGAATTGCGAGCCTCGCGGGGCTCTTTGCCGACGGCTGGCGCCGGACTTGCTCCGGGAGCTATTCGCCCAAGTTGATGACGATGTTGTCGGGCCCGCGGGAGAGGACCGCCTCGGCAGGCTCGTCGTAGGGGTTGCCTTCGATGTGGTCGAAGTGGGCCGGAACGAATATGAAGTCGCCGGGGCCGGCCTCCACGTACTCCTCATAGTTTTCGCCGTAATAGACGCGGATGTGGCCCTTCAGCACGTAGGCGGCGGTTTCCGCTTCGCCGTGGTTGTGGGGAGGCCCCATCGTGTTGGGCGTACACTCGACGTGCCCCAACCAGATCTTGCTGGCCCCGGCGGTATTGCTGTCCACGCCGGGCTTGCGGACCATGCCCCTGGTCTGGGTGGTGGTGCCGGGGTCGGCGGTGTCATGCACCACCTTCAACTCTCTGCCGCGTATCTGTGTGCTCATTGCGTCTTGCAGACCTCTCAATCCGTAGTTCAACCCAGCCGTTGCTGGCCATAATACTCTGTGGCCCATCCCCCGGCAAGTTGTAGCCGGAGAGACACATAAGGGACTGCCCGATTAGAACGGACCTTCCCTCGTTGGAATGGCCGTCTCCACCAGTTGCCGACCTCTGACCAGTTGCTCATTGTCGAACGTAATGAGAGGAACACTTCGCTCTATGGCCACAGCAACGTAAATTGCGTCGGCCCCTTTTAACCGCAAATCAGCGGCGACCTGTGGCTCGCGACCGCTAGTTCCTCTGTGACAACGGCAAGCTCAAACCCGGGCAGCCGAACGATGTCTTCAACAATCTGCAACGACCTAGCGGAATCGCCGGAGAGACGTGCGATTGGACCGGCGATTTCCGCCAGTACCACCGCTGGGCTGAGGGTCTTCTCTCCTCTTGAAATGACCTCTGTAAGCCAAGACCGAGACTCGTTATGATGCCGGTCCTCAGGCCAAAATCCGGCTATCCAGACGCTGGCGTCAACTACGAACACCCTAAAGCTCTCGCTCGCTCAGTTCTCAAAGCCTCAACGATTGAGATTCCTGAATCTCCGCCCACGCCTTCGGGGATTTTCATAGCAAGGCGGTCCATCTTGTCCCAAAGTTCTTGCACCTGTTCTCTCCGCTCCTGAACGCTATCTACGGGTACGATGCGGGCCACGACCTCGCCGCGAAAAGTTATCTCTACCTGCTCTTTATCTTCCCGGACCTTTTTGATGATCGCGCTGGTGTCGCGCTTCAATTCCCTGATCCCCACAGAGTCCATTGCCAGCCTCGCCTCTTATAGTCACGTTCCTAACGACATCATAGGCTCCGCTAAGTCTGCCCGCAAGCAAGCGAATTGCGCCACGCGCCGCCTCGTGTTTTACTGTGCGGTAATGCCTCGGCCTTGGAGCCGAGTTTTGGAACGCCCAAGGGGGTCACTAAAATGGAAGTCACAAAGAAGTTCGCCGAGTATGTAGTCTCCACCGGGTTGGAGGACTTTCCGCCCGAGGGAATCTCCGCCGCCAAGGCCGCCATAATCGATTGCTTGGGCTGCATGTTGGCGGGGTCTAAAGAGCCGCTGGCCGACGTATTGTGCGACTACGTGGGGGGACTGGGCGGCACTCCATCGGCCACGGTGGTCGGCCGCGGCTTCAAGACATCGACGCCCGAAGCGGCGTTGATCAACGGCGCGATGTCCCACGCCCTGGACTACGACGACGTCACCTTCATCACCAAGACCCACCCAAGCGCCGCGCTCATCCCGGCAGCCCTTCCACTGGCCGAGGAGGTGGGCGCGACCGGCGGGGAAATGCTGCTGGCCTACCTGCTGGGGTTCGAGGTGGCCTGCGCCGTGGGCGACGCCATAAGCCCGGCCTACTTCGACGATCTGGGCTGGCATCCCACCGGTCCCCTGGGAGCGCTGGGCGCGGCCGCCGCCGCTTCCCGTCTGTTGGGGCTGAACGCCGACCAGACCGCAATGGCCATCTCTCTCGCAGCCTCTCAGGCCGCAGGACTGCGCCAGAATTTCGGGACCATGACCAAGCCCTACCATGCCGGGGCTGCCTGCCGGTCCGGGATCACCGCCGCCAAGCTGGTCCAGGCCGGGTTCACCGCCGCCAACGACGCCCTGGAAGGGCGATTCGGCTTCATGCGGGCCTTCTCCGGGGGCAGCGGCTACGATCCGGAGAAGGCCGCCGGATCCATCGGCAACCGTTGCTACATCGTGGAATCGGGCATCGAAATCAAGAAGTACCCATGCTGCGGCAGCGCCCACCTGGCCCTCGACGCTACCGCCAAACTTCTGCAACAAGAGACGCTCACCGCCGACCAGGTCGACCGCATCGACGTTCTGGTCGACTTTGACCCGCCCCGGTCGCTGATTCACTCCCGCCCCACCGGAGGGCTGGAGGGCAAGTTCAGTATGCAATACTGCCTGGCGGCGGAAATCCTGGACGGACGCATCGGGCTGTCGAGCTTCACCGACGAGCAGGTGATGCGCCCGGAAGCGCAGGAGTTGGTCCCCCGTATCGAGATGCGCCGCCACCCAGGCTACGAAGGCCAGTTGAGCTGGACCGAAGCCTACAACCAGGTGAACATACACACCAAGGACGGCCGGGTGCTCACCGAGCGGGCCGAACGCGCCACCACCGGCGCGTTGCGGGGGGCAAGTATGGACGAGATCCGGGCCAAGTTC
The DNA here is from genome assembly GCA_965197575.1 of Dehalococcoidia bacterium. Taxonomy (GTDB): domain Bacteria; phylum Chloroflexota; class Dehalococcoidia; order Lucifugimonadales; family UBA3495; genus VXOI01. The sequence goes on along the minus strand of OZ240214.1, from coordinate 265,874 downwards.
CTCGACTGCGCCAGCATCGCTCTGAGCGACAAGGACTCCAATACTGCCCTAACGATCCTGGACGGGCTGGAAGACCTGGGGCCGGTAACCCCGCTGGCCGAGCTGTTGGGGAGAGCGGCACGCTAGGTACTTTTGGGATTCCTTCAGCGATGGTCGGCCCGACGATGCGTCTCCGTTCCTGCCCAAGGGTGCCGCGGGCCATCCTGCTTGCGGGTGTCGTCGCCGTCCTGCTGATTGCTTGCGGAGGGGAGGCTCCGCCCCCCACCAACGCGCCCGCCCTTGCATCTCGTCAGGTTGCGCCGACAGGTGTTCCGCCCGATACTGCAACCCCTGCGGCGGAGCCCGCTCCCTTTACCGTCCCCACGGCAACCCCCGCGCCGGAACCCGCTCCCTTTGCCGTCCCCACGGCAACCCCTGCGCCGGAACCCACTTCCTTTACCGTCCCCACGGCAACCCCTGCGCCGGAACCCACTTCCTTTACTGTTCCTACGCCGACGCCTGCGCCGGAACCCGCTCCACTTGCTGTCCCCACGGCAACGCCTGTGCCGGAGGCCGCCAATGGACCTGGCACCCGACCGACCCCCACGCCCGTACACACGCATGCGCAACTGGCGTCGCCAACCGCAGCACCTGCAGGTCCACCTACGGCTACGGCGCCTCAACCCTCAGCCGAAGAGCTCGCCGTCGCCAGTCTGTCGGAGACAATCCCATGGCTGGAGAATCCACAAAATGGTTATCAGGTCAACGCCGCCAAGTCGCTCATCGACCTCTGGCTTCGTGACCAGGACTTGGGCAACGAGGTCGCCCGGCTCTCGTGGGTCGTAGGAGGATGGTCCCGCGACCTGTCGTACTTCCTCCGGATTCTGGAGAATACCGCCTCCCAGGACATGGAACTGGCAAGGATGGCTGTAAAACTGCCCTGGCTGGCCGACAGGGTGACCCCTAGTGACATAAGCGGTCTGAATGTCCTGAATGCGCTCTCATTGCAAGACCGCGAACTGGCAAGAATGGCGTTGGAGTTCCCTTGGTTCATTGACGGCGTGAACGAGCACGAGTACCGCGCATTGGGTTATTTAGCTGATATAGCATCTCAAGACCTCGAGTTGGGCAGAATCACGGTGGGTCTGCCGTGGTTCGCTGACGGAGTGGACAGCGATGGCGACGAGGTGCGTGCCCTCGGGCGTCTGAGGAACATCTCAGTGACGGACACGGGCTTTGGGAAAACAGTGATGAATCTCCCTTGGGTTGCCGACGGCGTTGCCGACGTCACAGGGGATCCAGGCGGCATTCCCAGCGCGGAAGTCGCACACCTGACATTCCTGGATGGCATCGCAAGCACAGACCTTGAGTTGGCGAGGACAGCAGCAAGCCTCCCCTGGCTAGGCCACAAAAGTGAATATGAATATTTTGCACTCAGGAGTCTGCACCGGATAATCGACGAGACAGATCCTGAACTGGCGAGGTTTATGCTGCGCCTGCCGAGGTTTACCGACGACATCACTTGGATTGAAAAAGCGGCGCTTGAAACACTGTGGGAGATAGCTCGCATAGACATTGAGGCGGCGCTGCTCAGCGCCAAAACCGTGCCTGCCTATAGCGGGGACTTTGGTCTTTACTTCATCTTCAGTATCTTCAGCATTATGAATGATGATCCGGACCTGGAGCGCTGGAGCCGGTTGACGAGTCAGTCCTGGTTTGCCGATGGCCTAGACCACGAAGAGGCCGCCTTAGTTATCGTTCTCGGAGCAATCGCCAAAGAGTGGCCCAGTCTGTTTTTCGACTTGCTACAGGCCCACTTCACCCAAGCGAAGACTGTTTCCCTGCCGTTGGCCGGTGACGTGAATATCTGGTACTTTCGCGCCAACCCCTTTCCGCCGGGCCAGGATGTACTGACAGAAATCGAAGATACGGCCCGAATAGCGGAAGAGTTTACAGGTTTGCCCTTCCCGACTAACGACATCGTCCTGCTAATTGATGGCTCCATTGGCCGCGGCAAGCATCTAGGCTCTTCGATGGTTCTGTCGAGCCATTCCGGCGTTTCTCACGAGACAGCCCATTATTACTTTGGCGGTCCGATCAATGGGCCGCGCTGGCTGTCGGAAGGCGGGGCTGAGTTCATTGTAGCCCTCATCGCAGACCGAACGGGCATCCAGTCGCTAGGCGACCGCAAGACTGATCTGCTACAAAATTATGCCCCTTGCGTCGAGGACCTCAAGATGGAGAACTTATGGCAATTATATCTTGAATTGTGGCCTGGGTATGGTGTGGGTCATCCGTATGAAAATTGCCTATATCTGATGGCTGAGGATTTCTTCACGGAAATTTACGAGACGATGGGCCAAGAGGCGATGTCCTCCGCGATCAAGGAATTATCCGAGACTGTGTTGCTGCCGGATAGTTCGCTCTATCCATCCAGAGTGGAGAGGGAGGGTGTGTGGGAAGAGAATATATATCGCATCCTGCTGAAGCATACCCCGGCAGACCGCCAAGACGAGCTTCGCGAGCTGTACCGGAGACTGCACGGCGGGCCCTTCCTGACCCCCTGAACTGCTTGGACAGCAGGAACCGGGTTGGGGCAATGGGTACGTCTACTGCGCCGTCAGGCCGCCGTCTATCACCAGCTCCGTCCCTGTCATAAACGACGACTCGTCGGAGGCGAGGAACAGCGCACCGTTGGCGATGTCCTCCGGCGTGCCGATCCGCTTCAACACCGTGCGCTCGATGGCCTCTTCCCGGCTTCCGGCGTCGGGCCACACCTGGTCGCCCATGGCGGTGTCGATGGGGCCGGGGTGGATCGAGTTAGCCCGGATGCCCTCCGCGCCGTACTGCACCGCGGTGGACTTGGTGAAGAGCCTCACGGCGCCCTTGGATGCGCTGTACGCTGTGCTGGTGCGGCTGCCGACCAGCCCGGCGGTGGAGGAAATGTTGACGATGGAGCCGCCCCCGGCCTTCCGCATCTCTCCGATGGCCAGCTTGGTGCCCAGGAACACCCCCTTGGCGTTGACGTCCAGCACCTGGTCCCACTGCTCGGACGAGGTGTCCGCCACATGCCCGCCCCGCCAGATGGCGGCGTTGTTCACCAGAACGTCCAACTTGCCGTAGCTCGATACGGCGGCTTCCACGGCCTGCTGCCAGTCGTCTTCGCTGGACACGTCCAGATGGACGTACAGGGCCTCCCCGCCCAGCTCGGCAATCTCCGCCGCCACTGCCGTGCCGTCCCGGTCCAGAACGTCGGCCAGTACCACCTTCGCGCCCTCTTTGGCGAACAGCCGCGCCTCCGCCGCCCCCTGCCCGCGGGCCGCGCCGGTAATCAAAGCAACCTTTCCTTCCAACCGCATGACTCTCCCTCGCCTGAATCTTTGTCCGAAACTTTTGGTCCGCTTTTTTGGCGAAGTGTAGCTGATGGGCGGCCCTTCGTCACGCCTGGCTGTCGTTGACATCGTGGGCGGTCGCCACTACTATAGGGGCATTCCCCGCCGGGGGTATTTTCGCTTGGCTTGCGGTTTGATAGCCGGACTGATTCCCTGGCGGGATGACCGAGATTATTGGGAGGAAGATCATGGGCGACCAAGACATCGCATTGATGGCCCACCTGATGCGCCGCGCCGGGTTCGGAGCGACCCGCGAGGAGCTTGAGGCCCGCGTGGCCAAGGGCTATGAAGCCACGGTGGAGGAATTGATCCACCCGGAAAACCAGGAATCCCAAGACCGCAACGAAATGATGCGCTACCACCCGTGGACCTGGCGTCCGGGCACTTTGCCCGGCATGGGCGCGGCCGAGTGGCTGCACGACATGGTCAACACCAAGCGCCCGCTGGAAGAGAAAATGGCCCTCTTCTGGCACGGCATCTTCGCCACCGGCGTCTCCAAGGTCGACCATTACGACGACGTGATGGACATGATCGTCAAGTTCCGCGAGAAGGGCATGGGCGACTTCCGGGAGCTGCTGGTCGAGATGGCCAAAGACCCGGCCATGATCTACTGGTTGGACAACTGCGAGAACCACGCCGACGCGGTCAACGAGAACTGGGGGCGTGAGTTGCTGGAGCTGTTCAGCATGGGCGTCGGCAACTACACCGAGGTCGATGTCCGCGAGTGCTCCCGAGCCTTCACCGGCTGGACCATCCAGCCCAAGCTGCCCCGGGGCCCCATCGGCCGCCACGACTGGTTCTTCGACTACCGCGACGAGGACCACGACGATACCGAAAAGACCTTCTTGGGCAACGCCGGCAATTTCAACGGCGACGACATCATCCGCATCATCAGCGAGGACCCGGCTTGCGCCCGGTTCATCGCCCGCCACCTCTACAACTTCTTCGTCGCCGACGAAGCCCAGGTGCCCGCGTGGTCGGTGACCCCGCCCAGTGACCCGGAGGCGGTGGAGACGCTGTCTAACACGCTGATGGAAAACGGCTATGACATGCGGACCACCCTGCGGGTGCTGTTCAACTCCGACTTCTTCAAGAACGCGCGGTTCGCCCGCTTGAAGAACCCCACGGAGGTAGTGGTCGGTACCTTGCGCATGGTCGGGGGGGCCGAATTCCCCGCCCCCGGCATCGGCGACCTCTCCCGGCAGCCCTCCTACATGGGCCAGGACCTGCTGAACCCGCCCAGCGTCGAGGGTTGGCACACCGGCGCAGAGTGGATCAACAGCGGCTCGCTGATGCGCCGGGTCAACTTCACCGCCGACTTGGTTGGCGACGTTTCCCGCCCCGGTATCAGGGACATCGTAGACCGCCTCGAGGCCCGGAACGGTCACACCGCCGAGGAAGTCGTGGACGGCTGTCTCGACCTGATGGGGCCGCTGGAAGTGAACACGGAGAGCCGCGACGAGCTCGTCGGGTTCATATCCGAAGGCGGCAGCTTCAGTTGGGACAACGCCGAGCAGACCGCCGCGTCCACCCAGCGAGTCTCGGAGTTGCTACAACTGATCGTCTCCCTGCGTGAGTACCAATACGCCTAGAGGAACTTGGAATCGGGAGTGCGGGCTGAATGGGGTCCGCGTTCCTGTTTCCAAACAATGCAAAACCGCCCGCGAATTTCAATCTGGAGCGTTCAGGAGGACTGGCAGCAATACTATCTAGTCCTCTTCAGCATTCAGTTCGTTTCCTTGGCGGGACTGGTAATATGGCACGAGATAAAATCAAGCCCGTCCAGCCAATGGCCGGAGATAATCATCGGGATCGGTCGGGGTATTGCCCCTTGGACTGTGGTTCTGGCAGCCGAGACGATTATTGTCACCGAGATTCTAGTGCTCGTCTCGGATTGGGTCCAAAAGAGAAGATACAACAGGGGGCGTACCGAAGGGAGAAGCACCGGCAGCGGCGAACTTTGACGAGGACTTGATGCTGATCTCGGAATGGTACAAAGAAAAGAACCGTAAGGAGCGCGAAAGAGAATTCCGGCAGATTGTGGGCAGGGAGATCCCAGAGGATTTTCCTGTCGGCTATGACGGAGGCTACGCATTGGGCCGGGCAATGGTCGATGAACTTTGGCTAGATTGGCTCCAGCGGATGAGTGATGCTGCGGCCACCGGCCAGGAATTCACTGAACCTCCCCCGGGCAAAATCGCCAGACCAAAAAAACCGTTTTGGAAACGTCTAATCTGAACTCAGGAGGAAAGACGAGAATGACCAGCACCAAGAAAGACCCGGTCCTGGTAGTGTTCCAGTTGACCGGGGGCAATGACTACCTGAATACCGTCATTCCCTACAGCAATCCCTTGTACCGGGACAACCGCCCGACGGTGGGGATCGCCGAGGACCGGGTCATCCCCATCGACGACAAGGTGGGTTTCCACCCGGAAATGGCCCCGCTCAAGCACGTCTACGACCGCGGCGACATGGCCATCATCCACGGCATCGGCTATGCCAACTCGCCCCGCTCCCACTTCCGCTCCATGGACATCTGGCACACCTGCGAGCCGGAAAAGCTAGGCACCGAGGGCTGGCTGGGCCGCGCCACCCGCGACATCGACCCCAATAAGGAAAACGTGCTGACCACGGTCAGCTTCGGCCCGTCCCTCTTCCGGGCCTTGGCTTTGCCGGGCACCCCGGTCGCGGTGGTGGACGACCTCGACAACTATGGCCTGTTGCCGGGCATCTCCGAGCCGGAGCAACGGAACAAGATTCTGGACCGCTTCGCCCGCCTGTATTCGCCGGCCATCGGCTCCAGCGCCGTCATGGACTACTTGGGGCAGACCGGCTTGGACACCCTGGAAGGGGCCGACATCCTGAAAGAAGCCCCCAAGATGTACCAGTCCGACGTTGAGTACCCGGACAGCCCCATCGCCAAGAAGCTGAAGGGCATTGCCCAGGTCCACATGGCTAACTTAGGCACCCGCATCTTCTACGTGGACCACGGCAGCTTCGACAGCCACTCCAACCAGACCGGCATGGCCGACAAGTTGTGGAACGACGTTTCCCACGGCTTGGACGCCTTCTTGGACGACCTGCGGGAGCACGGCGTCGACGACAACGTGGTGGTGGTCATGTTCACCGAGTTCGGACGCCGCACCCACGACAACGGGTCGGGCACCGACCACGGCGCTGGCGGCGCGGCCTTCATGTTCGGCACGAACGTCAAGGGCGGCCAGTACAGTGAGTTCCCATCCATGGAGGAAAAGGACCTGGAGCAGGGCGACGTCGTACCCAATTACGACTACCGCGGCCTGTACACCACGGTCATCGAGGACTGGATGGGGCTGGACGGCAAGCCGGTCACCGGCGGCGCCTACGAAAAGCTGCCGATCCTGGCCTAAACCACTGGCAGCAACACCCTCTCGCGCGGCGGGAGGGCTCACGCAACAAGTGGCCCTCTCCTTACCGAGAGGGCCTATTCATAAGACCCCCAACAAGGTTAGCGGGAGGAATACTGATGCTAACGGAAACAGTGGCCGGACGCACCTACGACTATAGCCACAACATTGGCCGGGGCGCACAAACCGGCATGGGATTCAACACCCCCGTGGCCATGACGGTGGGCGCAGACGGCGTGGTATACGTCGCCAACCGGGGCACCGAGTCCATCAGCAACGTGGGCTGGAACCGCACCGGCGTAGGCCAGCGCATCTCGAAGGTTACCCTGGGCGGCGCCTGGGGCGAAGAAGAATACCTGGGTGAGTTCAGCCGCTACGGCAACAACGACGGCCAGTTGATCTGGCCCGCGGGAATAGCCGCCGGCCAAGACGGCAACCTCTACGTAGCCGACGAATGGCTCAACCGCATCTCCGTGTTCGACAAAGACGGCGCATACCAGCGCCACTTCTCCACGGTGCAGCCCGGCGACCCCGAAGCCAACGGCAGCGGCGGCATCGCCATCTCCCCCGGCCAGACTCTGTACGTGACCGACGGCCGCAGCCACCAAGTCCGCATGTTCAAGACCGACGGCACGTTCTTGGGCGCTTGGGGTTCGCGGGGGGCCGGCGAGGGTGAGTTCGACTCGCCTTGGGGCATCACGGTCGATGGCGACGGCAACGTCTACGTGGCCGACGCCAACAACCACCGGGTGCAGAAGTTCACCGGAGACGGCCAATTCCTGGCCCAAGTCGGCGGCCCCGGCAACAAGAGCGGCAACCTGAACTACCCATCCGACGTTGCGGTCGACCCCGACGGCGACGTTTACGTCTGCGACTGGACCAAGAACGCCTGGGGCCTGGGCCGGGTGCATATCTTCGACCGCGACGGCCGGTTCCTCACCAGCCTCGTCGGCGACGCCCAGCAGCTTTCGGCCTGGGCCGAGTTGACCGTCGCCGCCAACGCCGACTACGGCAAGCGGCGCCGGGAAGTCCGGACGACCGAGCCGGAATGGACCTTCGCCCAGCCGACCGCCGTCGAGTTCGACGCCGAGAACGGCCGCTTGGTGGTGGTTGACACTCAGCGCAGCCGGTTGCAGATCTACAACAAGCTCTCCAGGTACTTGGTTCCTCAGCTCAACCTCTGACCACCAAGCAGATTTCAGCGCGGAAACACAAGTCCGCCGGGCGGCTGATTGGTCGCCCGGCGGACTGTTTCGTTAGGGGCGTATGACGTTCAGGGCAGTGGCTTGATGTGCTCCATCAACCAAGGATACAGGTTGTCGAAGAGAAAGGTTCCTCCGTCGAATAACTGCATGAAGAAGGCAACAGCCGCAAATGGCTCGAAATCTATGAAGTAGCCGTTTTCCAGCAAAAACATTTCGCCAACAGCCGTAGCGGCACGCTTGTTTCCGTCTACGAAGGGTCGGTTATTGTATATGCCGTCCATAAGGGCAGCAGCTTCGGCGGCAATACTGTCAAAATCCTCTTCCAGCAGACGCAAGAGCGACCTGGACAGCGCGCCCGGGTCGCGGATTCCGGGTTCGCCTTCAAAGCGAATCAACTCGGTGTGAATAATGGCTACATACTGAACTGAAAGATACCGGCGCATCATTGAGATATGCGCTTATGCAGCTTGCGATACTTCGCCACAACTGCGTGAACTTGCGGCCCAATATCACTGTCATGGCGACTTGATTCAATGCCTGATTGCTGGATGAGATACGCCCACATCGCCTCTTCCAGGATTTCCCGCAATTCGCGGCCTTCGGTAGCTGCAATATAGCGCAGACTGTCGAGCAACTCCGAATCAACCTCGACTGAAAGCTCTTTCCGTTTTACTGTTGCCATATGCGGCCTCCATACTGCATCATCGTACCATACATCCCTGACGAAACTTGGGTGGTAGCTGATGGAGTCCGACCGGGAACAACACTTCCTCCGCATGACATCAGAGCAGCCAGGAATACTCTGCTCCGAAGTTCCCGAGGAAATCCTGGAAGCCTGCGCTGTCGAGGTGGAGCCGACCGACTTCCTTGAGGAGTATTTCGCAGCCGGGCATAACGCCTGGCTGGCACTCAAGCACGGGCACCGGATCAACAAGCCCCAGATGCTGCTTGACCAAGCCATCCTCGTGCTGTACCGCCGGGCCTGCCTGCTCAACACCGACCGGATGATGGGTCAGGCCAACATAGACGCCAGCCAACCCTTCTTCTCCGACGAGGGGCTGTACTAAAAATAACCGGGAGGACCGATGCAAGGTAAGACCGCCATCGCCAACATCCTGAAGCAAGAGGGCGTCGAAGTGGCCTTTTGCTTCCCGAACAACACGCTGATAGACGCCATCGCCGCCGCCGGAATACGGCCGGTTATCTCGCGGATGGAGCGGGGGGCGGTGAACATGGCCGACGCCTACAGCCGGGTGAACAACGGACACAAGAACGGCGTCTGCATCGTCCAGGCCGGACCGGGCATCGAGAACGCCTTTCCGGGGGTGGCCCAAGCCTACGCCGACTCCGTGCCCATCCTGATGCTGCCGGGCCACGAGGGCTCGGGCCGCACCACCATGCCCTCCGAGTTTTCGGCCAGCCGCAATTACGCGGGGGTCACCAAGTGGGCCGGGATGATTAACTCTCCCGCACGGGTGCCCGAAATGCTGCGCCGCGCCTACACCCAACTCCGCGCCGGCGTGCCCGGCCCGGTCGTGCTGGAAACGCCCATCGATGTGATGAACGGGGAAATTGACGAGTCGGAGTTCTTCTACTCTCCGATTACCAAGCGCCGCACCGCCGCCGACCCGCAGGACGCCGCCCGCGTGGCGCGCCGTCTCATCGACGCGTCCCGGCCTGTCATCTACGCCGGCCAGGGCGTGCTCTACGCCGAAGGCACCCCGGAGCTGATAGAGCTTGCCGAGTTGCTCAACGCCCCCGTAATGACCACGACTCTCGGCAAAAGCGGATTCCCCGAAAACCATCCTCTGGCCCTGGGCGCCGGCGGCAACACCGGCACCAAGGCCGTTGGCGAGTTTCTACGGAAGGCCGACCTGGTGTTCGGCATCGGCACCAGCTTCCAGAAGACACTGGCCTCCGCGCCCGTTCCACCCGGCAAGGCAATCATCCAGTCCACCATCAACGACCGAGACCTGAACGGCGAGTACGGCCTCGAAGATATGCTACTGGGCGACGCCAAGCTGGTGCTCCGCCAGTTGATCGACGAGGTCCGGGAAGCCCTGGGTGAAAACGCACGCCGGGGCGACACTTCGGTCTCAGCCGAAATCGCAGCCATCAAACAGGAATGGCTGGCCGAGTGGATGCCGCGCCTGACTTCCAACGACGTCCCAATCAGCCCCTACCGTGTGGTCTGGGAACTGAACAACGGGCTGGACAAAGCCAACAGTATCGTCACCCACGACTCCGGCAACCCCCGCGACCAGATCGTGCCTTTCTACGAAGCCACCACGCCCCGCGGCTATATCGGCTGGGGCAACTCGACTCAGTTGGGCGCGGGCTTGGGCTACGCCATGGGGGCCAAGCTGGCCGCCCCGGAAAAGACGGTGGTCAACCTGATGGGCGACACCGCCGTGGGCATGTGCGGCACCGACTTCGAGACCGCCTCCCGCAACCGCATCGGCACCATCACGGTTATCGTAAACAACGGCGCAATGGGCGGCTACGAAAAGAACATACCCATCGCCGTGGAGAAGTACGGCTCCAAGTTCCTCACCGGCGACTACACCAAGATGGCCGACAGCCTGGGCTGCCACGCCGAGACCATCACACAGCCCGGCGACATCGCCCCGGCCTTGGCCCGCGCCCAAGAAACCGCTGCTACCGGCCAGCCGGTAGTGCTGGAAATAATCACCCGAGAGGAGCCGGTGTTTTCGCGGTATTACTAAACCAATACCAAGGTGGGATGTGCATTTCGGAGGTCTTGAAGACGACCTAAAGGACTCCACGGCACTTCATCTCACCTTTACGTCCCAACTGGGGGCGACCGACAGTGCGGTCTAGCGATATGTACATTTCACCTTGGCTTTAGTTTAGGTCTGGACATCCCGGAGCCGACATGACCCGCACAGTATCCGACCCAGCCTCATCCAACCGGGGCAGCCGACGGTGGCTGCAAATTCTGGTCAACTGCCGTCCACATCTGCTCAACGAAGCGATTTGCCAAAGGCTGAGCGAGCCTCCCAACGACATTGACTGGCACTCGCCGCTGTTTAGCGACCACTATGCGGAGTATCGGGACCAGACCTTCATAGACCGGTTGGCAAGCTCCCGCTACCTGACCGGGCAATTGGAGACTCGCTGCCTGCTCGCCGATTTCTGGCCCAGGTTCGGCCCTCAATGGGACGGACTTGCGGTGACCGACAACGGCAAAATTCTGCTCGTGGAAGCTAAGGCCCATATCTCGGAGATGGTCACCGCTCCAAGCCAGGCAAGGGGGGAGACTGCGCTAAAGAAGATTCACGAAAGCCTGGGCGAGACCAAATCGTTTCTCAAATCGAGGGCGCCGGTGGACTGGTCAGCCAGCTTCTACCAATATGCCAATCGCTTGGCGCATCTATACTGGCTGCGTGAACTGAACGGACTGGACGCCCATCTGGTCAACATCTTCTTCCTGAACGATGAAGAGATAATCGGGCCGAGAACCGTTGCAGAGTGGCAGGCTGCCATTCGGCTCCAGGAAGTATTCCTCGGAGTGCGTCAGCCCGCTTCGAGCGGGTACGAGCTCCAACCATGGGTCGGAGCTTATGTCGTCGATGTTTTCATAGACACGAAGGAGATCTCCGTCCGGTATCCCCCGCCGATTTAGCTTACAGAGGAGAGCCGTCACCATGCCCGAAAGATTCAGCTACGAAGGATTGTTCGCCGCCGGGGCGCCGGAAAACCCGCCGGGCAAGACCCGCCACGCCAGATACGACTTCGCCGTGGCCTACCCCAACCCGGACACCCTGCCGCTGGACGGGCTGGCCGAGGCCGTGCGGAGCGTGCTGTCCCGGGAGGGGCGCGACCTGGCCTACTACACCGACCCCGCCGGCTACCCGGAACTGCGGCGGTTGGTGGCGGAGAAGCTCAACCGCGACCGCAACATGAAGGTAGACGCCGACGGTCTGGTGCTGACCGGCGGATCGGGCGAGGCGATCTCGATGGTGATTCAGGCCCTCACCGAACCCGGCGACACGGTGCTGACCGAGGAGTTCCTTTACCTCGGCACGCTGCGGTCGCTGCGCCGTTACCGGGCCAACGTCGTGGGTGTGCCCTGCGACCAGGAAGGCATACTGCCCGATGCCCTCGACTCCACGATAGAGCGGTTGAAGGGCGAGGGACGGCGGGTCAAGTACCTGTACACCATCCCCGCGTTCCAGAACCCGCTGGGCTGGACCATGACCCTGGAGCGGCGCAAGAAGGTGCTGGAAATCACGCGGCGTCACGGTGTGCCCGTGTTCGAGGATGACTGCTACATCGACCTGCGCTTCGAGGGCGAGGACGTCGATTCCTTCCACTCGCTGGACGACACCGGGCAGGTCATCTACGTGGGGTCGTTCTCCAAGACCATCGCGCCGGGGATGCGCATGGGCTACCTGGTGGCCCCTCCAGAGGTAATCAGCCGCGCTTGGGCCTTCAAGATGGGCGGCGCAGTCAACCATTTCGCTGCCCTGACCATCGCCGAATACATGAAGCACGGCGACATCGAGGGCCACGTCAAGGAGCAGAACGAGTCGCTGCGGGCCAAGCGCGACGCCATGCTCGCCTCGCTGGGAGAAAACTTCGGCGATGCCGCCACCTGGACGCGGCCGGAGGGCGGGCTATACGTCTGGCTGACCCTGCCCGAAGGCGCAGACCTGGAAGGATTGCAGGAGCAGGCGTTCCAGGAAGGAGTCGGCTACTACAACGGGACCCTGTTTTCGCCCGAAGGCCGGGGCGCCAACGCAATGCGCCTGTGCTTCGGCTACCCCACCGCCGAGGACAACTACGAAGGCATCGCCGAGCTGGCCCGCATCCTCGAACGCCACGGAGTCGTCAAGTAGCCCGCCGGAGGGCCGTCATGCCCATTGACCCGAAAGAATACACCTATCTCTGGAAGGACCGCATCGTCAGCCACCCGGAAATCCTGGGTGGCAAACCCATCATTAAAGGCACCCGCCTTTCGGTGGAGTTTGTGACGGATATGCTGCGCGTCGTGGACGTTACGGAGGATTGGTTCCTAGAAGAGTACCACCCCCTCGTTACCCGGGAAGACTTGCACGCTTGCTTGGAATACGCCGCTACTGGCGCCAAGCTGTCCAATTTCACTTGGTCAGACTATAACCGTCGGATGGACGAAGAAGAGGAGCGGGAGAAAAGGGAATGGCTGGCCGAGTGGAAGAAAAAAAATGCGTCTAATTGCTGACGCTAACATGGAGAGTCGAGTAGTAACCCGGTTGCGGGAAGCCAGCCACGACGTGTTCTACGCAAGAGAAGTCAACCCCACGGCTCCAGACATAGACCTACTGCGTCAGGCCGCAAGAGAGCAACGCACGCTGTTTACTTTCGATATGGACTTTGGCGAACTGGTGCACCTGCATGGAGAACCTGCTCCCTACGGCGTAATTCAGTTCCGCCTTCACAAAACTATGCCATCTGAGGCCCAAGTCAACTTCATCTCCGATACAGTAGTCTCTTGGGAACAGTGGCCGCCCGGCGTTTGGACGATTCAGATTCGCCATCGCAGCAGTTGACGACCACCCGGTAGCTTAAGCAAGTTGCACAACCAACCAGAGGGGCCTAATAGGCCCCTGATTCATACCCACCTCTGTCAGGAAACCTAATCTTCCGGCTCGTCGGGGTTCTCCAGGTCGAGCATGGCCAGCAGGCGGCCGTAGCCGATAAACTGGCCGGTGATCATGCCCAACTCAAAAATCTCCGGGTCGGTGAATTCTTGGCGCAGTTCGGTGAAGAAGGCGTCGTCCACGTTCTGGTGGTCGGTGGCCATCCGCTCGGCGAAGCGGACGGCCAGTTTCTCGCGATAGGGCAGGTCGGTGTCCTCGAAATGGGCCAGGGACGCCACCATTTCCTCGGTCATCCCTTGCTGCACCGCCGGCACAGCACGGCCCAGCTTTCAAGTGGCGCATTCGTTGAGCTCGGCAATTTTCAGGCGCACCAACTCCTTCAACCGCGCCTCCAGCAAGCCGCCCAGCTTGAGCGGCCCGTAGAAGGACCAGAACGCCTCGTAGACCTCGGGAAGATTCCCAGCGGCTTGAAAGATGCGCGGGTTCAGCTTGTGGGCCTCGGCCTCCTTGGCAATCTTTCGCAGACTGGGAGTAAGCCGCTCCGTTGGCACCAGCTTTATTCGCGCCATCTCGTTACTCCATGTTTTACCGCAGAGTACGCAGAGGCTTTAACCAAAGGTCCTCTGCGCTCTTTGCGGTGAATACGTCAGCAGGCCGGACGGTTGGCCACAGCGGGGTCAACCTTGCGACGCAGGAATTGGCCGCCGCCGGGGGCCGCGCTGAAGTTCCCATCTTCCACCACCACGCTGCCGCGCAGGATGGTCGTCACCGGCCAGCCCTCGATGTCGTAGCCGTCCCAGATGCTGTAGTCGGAAATGTGGAAGTCGTCCGACGTCAGCTTCCGCTTGATGGAGGGGTCGATCAGGCAGATGTCGGCGTCGCTACCGGGAGCGAGCACGCCCTTGCGCGGGTAGAGGCCCATGATCTTGGCGGCGTTGGCGGAAGTGACGTCGACGAACCGCTGGAGCGTCATCCCCTGCCTGGAGACGCCTTCGCTGTAGGTGATGCCCATGCGGGCCTCAGCGCCGTTGTGGCCGCCGGTAACGTCGGAGATGGTGCGGCCGGAAATCTTGGTCTCCCAAGAGGTGCAGTATTCGTCGGTGGCCATCGTTTGCAGACCGCCGTTCACGATGCCGTCCCACAGGGACAGCCGGTCGTTCTCGGACTTCAGCGACGGGTAGGTATGGTACTTCATCCCGTTTTCTTCCTTGTAGTTCTCTTCGCTGAAGCAGCAGTAGTTATGTAAAGTCTCGCCGTAGACCGGGCGGCCGTTGGCCCGAGCTTCGGCGATGGCGTTCACTCCGTGCAGCGCGCTCACGTGGACGAAGTACACCGGGGCCCCGGTCCACTCCGCCACTCGCAGCACCCGCCGGAAGGACACGTCCTCCGACTCGGCGCTATGCACCAGGGACATATTGGCCCACTCGGTGCGCTCTTCCCGCGTCAGCTTCTGGTACATGTGCTGCACCATGTCGTCGTCTTCCGCGTGTACCAGCAGCATGGCGCTGAGCCGCTGAATTTCCTCCATCAGGTCGTGGAGGTGGCCGGTGCCCACCATGCGGGGTTCGCCGGCGGAGGTGGGCGGACGGATGTTGGTGGTGAATATCTTGAACGAAGCAAACCCGTCCTCGACCGCCTCGTGCAACGAGCCGATAATCTCCGGCGGGATCGCGCCCAGCAGCATCAGGTGGTGGGAGTAGTCGGCGTAGGAGTTGCCCTGCCAGACGCCCGTGCGCTCCTGGATGGCCTGTGGGATGTCGATGCCGGGGTACTGGATGGCAAAGTCCAGCAGCGTCGTGGTGCCGCCGAACAGGGCGGCGCGGCTGACCTGCTCCGGCGGCGCGGTCCGCAGGTCGCCGTGGCCCATGATCGGCGCGGAAATGTGGGCGTGGGGCTCGATTCCGCCGGGCACCACTATCTTGCCCGTAGCGTCGATGACCCGGCCCACGTCATCGGTAAGGGCGCCCGGCGCAGCCACCGCCACAATCCTTTCGCCCTGCACCGCCACGTCCCACTCGCCCACGCCCATAGGCGTAACAACCTGGCCGCCGCGAACGATCAAATCCAACATGAATACACCTCCGAGTCTTCGTTTGCCGCCTCAGCGTACGGCGCAAGTTTAGCACGAAGGCCGGGGGTGACGACGCAAATGGCTTGAGACGGGTCGCAGAAAACCTACGGTCCTAGGGCTATATACCTCGACCTAATAATTTGTATTAGAGTATCCCGCCTATCTGAAGGAGTGCCAACATTGGGCACGGAGACCCCAAGCTCTATAGCGACCATCGTGATTGTCTTGTTTATCGCCATGCTGGCAGCCTCCTGACGTATCTGTGATTCCCTATCAAACCGATTCCTTTGCGTGAACATTCGTTTGCACCTTCCAATATTTTATGATAATCAATATTACCACAGAATTCTCAATATGTCAAGTCCCTGAGCTCAGTCCGCAGACGGGGATGTGGCTTGGCCGGGGCGGGGTTGCGGCGCCGGCGCCGGCTCGGTGCGGGCTTCTTCGGGCAGGTCCTGCTCCCAGTCGGGCAGTTGCTCGTGGCTGGTGGAGGGGAGGACGAAGATGGCCAGCACGCCAGCCAAGCTCAGGACGAGGGAGAGGGCCATCGTCGCATCGAAACTCCCGGTCCAGTCCCGGAGCCATCCGCCGATCAAGGCTCCGGCGGCCATACCGACCCCCGCACCCATCATCTGCCAGCCGTAGGTGGTGCCTATGGGCGCGCTGCCGTAGTACTGGCGGTTGATGATGGGGAAGGCGCTCATCTCGCCGCCGAAGCCGATCCCGAACAGCACGGAGAACAGGTAGAAGTGCCAAGGTTCGACAGCAAAGAACAGCAGCACGATGGGCAGAGTTTGCAGCGCGAAGCAGACGCCCATCGCGCCCTTGCTGCCCATGCGATCGGCAGCCACGGGAACGACGAACCGGGTAACGGTGCTCACCACCGACAACGTAACGAAGGCCCCGGCAGCCATCCCTGGGGAGACTCCCTCACCCTCGGCGATGGCCACCAGATAGACCAGCACGATGGCGTGACCGGCACAGCCCCAGAAATGGATGCCGATAAGGTTCCAGAATGGGCCGGTGCGCAGGGCCTGCTTCATGAACACTTGGGCCCGAATCTTGGCGATGTCTCCCGACTGCACCTTGCGTATCGGCTCGGTTTCCGACGCGCCGAAGGGCCGCAAACCAATCTCTCCCGGTTCGTTGTAGAAAGCGCGCACCAGCGCCAACAGCACCACGCCGCCGATGATTCCCGGCACCCAGAACGCGGCCCGGAGACCGTCGAGCCCGCCCCCGAACTGGTGGATGATCAGCAGCATGATGGGCACTGCGATCAGGGGGCCAACTCCTTGGGACGACTGCAACAGGCCCATGCCGGTGCCCAGGTGCCGCCGGAACCACATGGTGACCGAGGCCGTCAGGGGCACTTGGAAGATGCCCATCGACGCGCTGAGTATCACGCCGAAGAAGAGGTAGAACTGCCACAGGCTGGTCATAAACCCGGTGAGCACCATGCCCACCACAAACAGCACCGCGCCCAGCGTCATCGCCACGCGGACCCCGTAGCGGTCGCCCAGCCATCCGGCGGACGGCCCCAACAGCCCCGAGACAACCCACTGTAGCCCAAAGCCGAGCCCCACTGCGCCGTAGCTCCAGCCAAAGGACTCGACCAGCCGTGGAATGAGGATGCTGGAGGAGGAGCGGAACGAGGAGCTGAACAGCCTCATCACCGAGGCTATGACCACCATCACCCAAGCGTAGTGAACGGGGCGGCCATGAATAATGAAGTTGTCGGGGCGAAATGAGTATTTCAAGTCGAGGGCCTCACCCCTCAAGACGGGCCGGGGCAGGTTCTGCTCTACCCCCATGAGTAAGATGAATCTTGGAAAGGAGGGAGCCGGATGTTAAGAAAGACCGAAAAATCCGTGGGCAAACGGGTTGACAACTCGCGGGACCGTTATATACTTGGAGTTTACTGGCGTATGCCGCAAGTGACGATTTCAGGCTCTCAATCCCCGGTACACCACCCTCGGCATATTCGTTTGTCCGCCGCCTATCCATTCGTGTGCCCCGGCCATACGGCCCAACGTACCCACTCACGTTAAGGAGAAAGGTAATGGCTTTGTCTCCTGCTCGTATTGGGCATCATATGCAATTGCAGGATGTCCGATCTTACGCGCGCATTCCCCAAGTGCTGGAAGTGCCCAACCTCATCCAGAGCCAGATCCAGTCCTACGACTGGTTCCGGGCCGAAGGACTCTCGGAAGTATATCAGGAAATCTCGCCGATCACCGATTACACCGGCAAGAAGTACGAGCTTCACTTCCTGGACCACCATTTCCGCGACCCCAAGTACTCTCCGCAGGAGACCAAGGAGCGGGAGATCACCTTCTCCCAGCCTCTTTGGATCAAGACCCGCCTGGTTATGAAGGAGACCGGGGAGATCAAGGAACAAGAGATCTTCATGGGCGACATCCCGATGATGACGCACAACGGCACCTTTATCATCAACGGGGCGGAGCGGGTGGTCGTCTCCCAGTTGGTGCGCTCTCCGGGCATCTACTTCGTCTACGAGCGCAACCCGGTGAGCAACCGCAACCTGTGCCTGGCCAAGCTGATACCCTCCCGCGGGGCTTGGCTGGAGTTCGAGACCAGCAGCAAGGACGTTCTTTCGGTGAAGGTCGACCGCAAGCGCAAGGTGTCGGCCAGCATCTTCCTGCGAGCCTTGGGCGTGGCCAACGACGAGGACATACTTGACCTGTTCGCCGACATCGACACCGCCGAGAACCACAAATACATGCAGTCCACGCTGGACCGCGACCCGGCGGTCGAGTCCCGGGACCTGTCGTACCGCGAGGACGACCTGCGCTCGCTGTGGGCGTGGCTGCACCCGGATAAAGAGTACGACAGCCCGGCCGCCCGCCGCATCGCGGCCGCCCAGGTGGAATTCTACCGCCGCCTGCGGCCGGGGGAACCGCCCAGCCTGGAGAATTCACGGAACCTGATCAACAACCTGTTCTTCGAGGGACGGCGCTACGATCTGGGCCGCGTGGGCCGCTATAAGCTGAACCGGCGCTTGGGCCGGCCGGAAGACAACGACCTTATGACCCTCTCCTTGGACGACGTGGTGGCGGTCATTCGCACCATGATCCGTATCAACCAAGGCGAGGGACAACCCGACGACATCGACCACTTGGGCAACCGCCGCGTGCGGGCCGTGGGCGAACTGGTGCAGAACCAGGTCCGCGTCGGCCTGCTCCGCATGGAGCGCATGGTCAAGGAAAAGATGACCCTGGTCGACCCGGAAATCGCCGCGCCTCAAGGGCTGGTCAACATCCGCCCGGTGGTGGCCGCCGTCCGGGAGTTCTTCGGCGGCTCCCAGTTGTCCCAGTTCATGGACCAGACCAACCCCTTGGCCGAATTGACGCACAAGCGGCGTCTTTCCGCCCTCGGCCCCGGCGGCCTCTCGCGTGAGCGGGCCGGTTTCGACGTTCGGGACGTTCACTTCTCCCACTACGGGCGGATCTGCCCTATCGAGACCCCGGAAGGGCCCAACATCGGGCTGCTCAGCTCGCTGGCGTCCTATGCCAGGGTGAACGCTTACGGGTTCATCGAATCGCCCTACCGCCAAGTGTTGCGCGAACTGCCCAAGGACTCCAACGACCTGCGGGACCGCACCGTCACCGAGGCGGTGAAAGACCCTAACGGGGGCATCGTCGTGGGCGAGGGGGTGGTCATAAGGCCCAACAAGATCAACGCCATCAAGGCCCTGCCCGAAGGGACCATGATCAAGGTCAAGCCCTTCGTGGGCAAGGGCCAGGAACACGTCGTCTACCTCTCGGCCGACCAGGAAGAGGACCACCGGATCGCTCAGGCCAACGCCAAGCTCGACGAGCTCAACCAGTTCGTCGAGGAGCGGGTGGAGATCCGGGTCGCCGACCAGTACACCCAAGAACCGCCCTACCTCGCCGATCTGATGGACGTTTCGCCCATGCAGATTATGAGCGTCTCGGCGGCGTTGATACCCTTCCTGGAACACGACGACGCTAACCGGGCATTGATGGGCTCGAACATGCAGCGTCAGGCCGTGCCCCTGCTGCGGCCCCAAGCGCCGACGGTCGGCACCGGCATCGAGGACCGGGTGGCGCGGGACAGCGGCCAGTTGGTTACTTCTCAGGTGGCCGGCGTGGTCTCGTCGGTCAACGGGCGGGAGATCATAGTCACCGACGGCGAAGGCCAGGAGCACCCGCACCCGCTGATCAAGTTCTCCCGCACCAACCAGGGCACCTGCTTCGACCAGCGGCCCATCGCCACCAGGGGCGACAAAGTGGAGGTCGGCTCGGTGTTGGCCGATTCATCTTCCACCGACCACGGCGAGCTGGCCTTGGGCCAGAACGTGCTGGTGGCCTTCATGTCTTGGGAAGGCTACAACTACGAGGACGCGATCATCGTCAGTGAGCGCCTCTACCGGGACGACTATTTCACCTCGATCCACATCGAAAAGCACGAGATGGAGGCCCGCGAGACCAAGCTGGGCCCCGAGGAGATCACCCGCGACATCCCCAACGTCGGGGAGAACAGCCTGCGGGACCTGGACGAGCGCGGCATCATCCGCGTCGGCGCCGACGTTGGCCCCGGCGACATCCTGGTGGGCAAGGTGACGCCCAAGGGCGAAACCGAGCTGACCGCGGAGGAAAAGCTGTTGCGGGCCATCTTCGGCGAGAAGTCCCGCGACGTTAAGGACACCTCCCTGCGCGTGCCCCACGGCGAACGCGGCAAGGTCATCGACGTCAAGGTGCTCAACCGGGAGAACCGGGACGACCTTTCCCCCGGCGTCAACGAAGCCGTGCGGGTGTGGATCGCCCAGACCCGCAAGATTTCGGTCGGCGACAAGATGGCCGGACGCCACGGCAACAAGGGGGTCGTGGCCCGCATCCTGCCCGAAGAGGACATGCCCTATCTGGAGGATGGCACCCCGGTGGACATCATCCTCAACCCCATCGGCGTTCCCTCGCGGATGAACCTGGGGCAGGTGCTTGAGACCCACTTGGGCCGGGCCGCCGACCAACTCGGCTTCCGGGCCAAGACGCCGGTGTTCGACGGGGCCGACGACGACGCCATTGAAGACTCCCTGGCCCGCATCTGGTTCGCCGAGAAGGCCGGCGCAGCCGCGAACGGCAACGGGAATGGCAACGGCCACGGGGAAGCCAATCAACGGAAGATCGCCCGCTGGCTGAGGGAGCGGGGCTACGACTTCACGGACCTGTTCGACGACTCCCGGACGGGCGTGGCCCAGGAAGCCTGCTTGCGGTTGTGGCTCGACGAAGAGGCCGGGGAAGACCCCTCCGGGCTGGACAAGGAGGCGATGTACAACCTGGCCCTCGACGTTCACCGCGAGCGGCGGATAGCCCCGCCCACCTTCGGCAAGTTCGAGCTTTACGATGGCCGCAGCGGCGAGACCTTCGACCAACTGGTGACAGTGGGCAGCATCTATATCCTCAAGCTCATTCACTTGGTGGAGGACAAGATTCACGCGCGCTCCACCGGCCCCTACTCCATGATCACCCAGCAGCCCCTCGGTGGTAAGGCCCAATTCGGCGGGCAAAGGTTCGGCGAGATGGAAGTCTGGGCCCTGGAAGCCTACAGCGCAGCCTACAACCTTCAGGAGGTGCTCACCGTCAAGTCCGACGACGTGGCCGGCCGGGTCAAGACCTACGAGGCCGTCGTCAAAGGCGAACCCATCGGCCAGCCGGGCGTGCCGGAGTCCTTCAACGTGCTGTTGAAGGAACTGCAAAGCCTGGGCTTGGCGGTCCAACTGTTGAACGAAGACAAACGGGCGCCCCTGAGCCAGAGCATCGCTGGCGACACCGAGCTATTCCAGTCTCTGGAGACGATTTAATGGTCAGGATGGCAGATAGGGCGGAGACGTCCGCGACCAATTTCAACGCGATCAGGATTTCTATCGCATCGCCCCAGCAGATCTTGAACTGGTCTCACGGCGAGGTTACCAAGCCGGAAACCATCAACTACCGGACGCTCCGTCCGGAAAAGGACGGCCTGTTCTGCGAGCGGCTGTTCGGCCCCACCAAGGACTGGGAGTGCTTCTGCGGCAAGTACAAGCGCATCCGCTACCGGGGCGTGATCTGCGACCGCTGCGGCGTGGAGGTCACCCGCTCCAAGGTACGCCGGGAGCGCATGGGGCATATTCGCTTGGCCGCCCCCGTGGCCCACATCTGGTTCAGCAAGACCACCCCCAGCCGGCTGGGCTTGCTGCTGGACCTCTCGCCCCGCAACCTGGAGCGCGTACTCTACTTCGCTCAGCATATTGTGGTGTCGGTGGACCAAGACACGCGCCAGGAGTCTATCGAAGCCGAGAAAGTGCGGCACGAATTCGCAGTGGAAAGACTCCAGCGCCAAGGCGAGGAACGCTTAGCCGAGCTCAACGCGCGGTTGGAAGCGGCCGACCTGGCTCTGGACGGCGCGCCCGAGGGCGCATCCGACGGCACTCCAACCGGCTCTGAGGAATCCCACGAAGCTCAAGCCACCAACGGCGCAGACACCGCCGAGGCGGCGGAAGGGGCCGTGGACATCGCCGCCATTCAGGCCGAGATCGACGCGGCTAACGCTCAGATGGTCGCCGAACAAGTCCAGTTGGACGAACAGCTCAAGGCGTCCATCGA
The DNA here is from genome assembly GCA_965197575.1 of Dehalococcoidia bacterium. Taxonomy (GTDB): domain Bacteria; phylum Chloroflexota; class Dehalococcoidia; order Lucifugimonadales; family UBA3495; genus VXOI01. Next base: position 243,615 of record OZ240214.1, on the reverse strand, counting down.
CGAGCTAGAGGACCTGCGTCCCTTACAGTTGTTGTCGGAGTCGCGCCACCGGGACCTCAAGGAACGCTACCCCGACGACAAGGACCGCGGACCCATTTTCACCGCCGGCATGGGGGCGGAGGCAGTGCTGGCCATCCTGCAAACGGTGGACCTGGGAGCGCTTCGCAACCAGTTGATCACCGAGATGCAGTCCACCTCCGGACAGCGCCGCAAGAAGGCCATCAAGCGCCTGCGGGTGGTGGAGTCGTTCCGCAACAGCGGCAACCGCGTCGAGGACATGATCCTCACCGTTATGCCGGTCTTGCCCCCGGAGCTGCGCCCAATGGTGCAGCTCGACGGCGGCCGGTTCGCCACCAGCGACCTCAACGACCTCTACCGCCGGGTCATCAACCGCAACAACCGGCTCAAGAGGCTGATGTCCTTGGGCGCGCCGGAGATCATCATCCGCAACGAGAAGCGGATGCTGCAAGAAGCCGTCGACGCCCTGATCGACAACGGCCGCCGCGGCCGCCCCATTCAGGGCAGCCACAACCACAAGCTCAAGAGCCTGTCCGACCTGTTGCGCGGCAAGCAGGGCCGCTTCCGGCAGAACCTGCTGGGCAAGCGGGTGGACTACAGCGGCCGCTCGGTCATCGTGGTCGGCCCCGAGCTCAAGATGCACGAATGCGGGCTGCCCCGGCGCATGGCGCTGGAGCTGTTCAAGCCCTTCGTGATGCACCGGCTGGTCATCCTGGGCATCGCGCCCAACATCAAGAACGCCAAGCGAATGGTCGAACGGGCGCGGGGCGAGGTCTGGGACATCCTCGAAGACGTGATCAAGGACCGCCCCGTGCTGCTCAACCGCGCCCCGACGCTGCACCGCCTGGGGATCCAAGCCTTCATGCCGGTGCTAATCGAGGGCAACGCGATACAGATTCACCCGCTGGTCTGCTCCGCCTTCAACGCCGACTTCGACGGCGACCAGATGGCGGTGCATGTGCCGCTATCTCGTATGGCGGTTCTGGAAGCCCGCGAGGCGATGCTCAGCACCCACAACATGCTGTCGCCAGCCTCGGGCGACCCGCTGGTCGCGCCCACGCTGGACATGGTCATGGGCTGCTACTACCTGACCGATTTGGACGAGGGTGCCCAGGGAGCGGGCATTCGATTCAAGGATTCCGTCAAGGCACGAAATGCCTACGAATCGGGCGTAATCGACCTGCAAGCACCGATCTATGTCCGCGAAGTGCGTAGCGGACCTAATAAAGGCAATGAGTACCTGGAAACCACTATGGGCCGACTATTGTTCAACGAAATACTGCCGGAACGAGTAGACTTCCAGAACAGGTTGATGGACCGGGACGCACTGAAAGACCTCACCGCCGACCTCTACCGGACCCTGAGCAACGACGAAACGGCGACCGTGCTGGACGGCATCAAGGACCTCGGCTTCCGTTACGCCACAACGTCGGGCATCACCATCGCCATCAACGACATTCAGGTGCCCGGTAAGAAGCAGGAGTTTCTGGATGCTGCCACTGAAAGAGTAAGGGTGCTGCAAGAGCAGTACGACATGGGAGAGATTTCGCCGGATGAGTTTTACAACCTGAAGGTCGACGCCTGGACTGCGGCCACGGATGCCTGGACAGACCCGGAGTATGGTCCCGACAAGGACCAGGATGTCCCCAAGGCAGACCGCAAATCCCATGCCCAGGTCGACATGGACAAGTTCGGCGGGATTGCGATCATGGCGAAATCCGGCGCCAAGGGCAACATCACCCAGATTAAGCAGATGGCCTACATGCGCGGCTTGATGAGCAACCCCAAGGGACGGATCATCGACATTCCCATCAAGTCCAGCTTCCGCGAGGGCCTCACTGCCCTGGAGTATTTCATCTCGACCCACGGTGCGCGGAAAGGGCTGGCCGACACCGCCCTGCGCACCGCCGACAGCGGCTACCTGACCCGGCGGTTGATCGACATCGCCCAAGAGGTGATCATCCTAGAGGGAGACTGCGGCACCCTCGACGCCTACATGGTGCCGTGGCGCCCCAACGACACCGACGGGAAGAGCCTGAGCGAGCGCATCAAGGGCCGGTTGGCGGCGGAGCCGGTGGCCCACCCGCAGACCGGCGAAATCCTGGTCGACCGCAACCAGGAAATCGACGACACTATTGCCCGGGCAATCTACGAAGCCGGGATACTCGAAATGCCGGTGCGCTCTCCGCTGACCTGTGAGGCCCAGCGGGGGGTCTGTCAAGCCTGCTACGGCTGCTTGCCCGCCACCGGCAAAACGGTGCAGGAGGGCCAGGCGGTGGGCATCATCGCTGCCCAGAGCATCGGCGAACCCGGCACGCAACTGACCATGCGCACGTTCCACACCGGCGGCGTCGCCGGTCTGGACATCACCCTCGTCACCAGCGGTCTGCCCCGAGTGGAAGAGCTTTTCGAGGCCCGGATACCCAAGGGCGCGGCCCTTCTGGCCGACATCGACGGCAGAGTCGAGTTGGAGGCTGACGAAGAAGGCCGTCGGCTGCGGCTGGTGGCCCGTGAGGAATTCCGGGAGGACTACGCGCTGCCGGAGGGTGCGCAGGTGCTGGTGGACGACGGCGAATCGGTGGAGCCGGGCATGGTCTTGGCCACCGCCCAGCGCGCCCTGCCCGCCGAGGCTTCCGCGGACACCTCCGACGACCCGGACAAAGACGTGGAGGCCCACGAAGAGGCCATCGTCCCGGTGGAACGCATCGAGCAGATCGTCGCCAACGTCGGCGGCCGGGTGGAAGTCGCCCCGGACTACATCTCCGTGGTCTGGGAGGACGTTGAGGTCCGGGAGAACATCATTCCCGCCTCGGCCAACCTGCTGGTCCGCAACGGCGCGGAGGTACGGGCGGGCGACCCCCTGACCGGCGGGCCGCTCAACCCGCACGACATCCTCCACATCCGGGGCAAGGACGAATTGCAGGGCTACCTGGTCAACGAGGTGCAGTCGGTTTACCAGTCGCAAGGCGTGGGGATTCACGACAAGCACATCGAAATCATACTGCGCCAGATGTTGCGCCGGGTTCAGGTGGAGTCCACCGGCGGCTCCGAGCTGATTCCGGGGCAGATGGTGGACAAGTTCAACTTCCAAGACCAGAACGAGGCGGTGCTGGCCAATGGCGGGGAACCGGCCACGGCCAAGCCCATCCTCCTCGGCGTGACCAGGGCTTCGCTGCTGACCGACAGCTTCCTGTCCGCCGCGTCCTTTCAGGAGACCACGCGGGTACTGACCCAAGCGGCGGTCAGCGGCGCTCAGGACTGGCTGCAGGGCCTCAAGGAGAACGTCATTATCGGGCGGCTCATCCCGGCGCGGATCGACATTCCCGGCATGGCCGAGCTGCTCAATCCCCGTCCGGCGCTGGACATGGCGGCTATCGCCCCCGGCGGCTGGCTGCGGGCTCCCCAGGGCGGCGCTGGCCCGTTGAACGGGCCCGACGGGGAGGACCCCATAGACCCGAGCATCTTCGCATTGGGCTTCGGAGATGAAATCGGCGAACAACTGACCCCATTCGGAGAACACGCCTCGTCCGCCCGCCCCTATGCGCCGGAGGGATCGAAGGACGAGGAATTCGTAGATACGGAAGTTTCGCTAGAGGCAGCCGGCGCCGCCATGCTGTCCCAGCCGCCCGATGCCGCCCCGGAGGCAACCGAAACAGACAACGGGCTGGGCCTCGGCAACGGCGCGAACGGCTTGGTTACGGCCGGCGAATCCGACCCGGCGGTGGAGGAAGCAGCGGATGAGGGAGCGGAATAGCCTGGCAGACTCAACATTCCAGGGGCCGGACTTATCGATAGACCTGGCCCCTGGCAGCCCCCGGCCCCTGAAGCTGTCCAACCCGGTGATGATAGCCTCCGGCACGCTGGGCTACGACGGCTACGGCAGGGGCCTGACCGCCGGAATGGACCTCTCCCAACTCGGGGCGGTGATTCCCAAGACCGTCACGCGGCAGCCGCGGGAAGGGAACCCGGAACCCCGGTGGCACCCGGAGTCCTTCCGCGAGGCGTGGGATGCGGGCGACCACTTGTTCCTGAATTCCATCGGGCTGACCAACCCCGGCATCGAGGGGGCGATGCGGGACCTAGCCCCGCAGTGGGAGCGCTGGAACGCCACCGTGCTGCTCAGCTTCGCCGCCGACAGCGTGGGGGAATTCGCCGAGATGGCGGCGATGACCCGCGGCGTGGCGGGCTTCGAAGGCATCGAGCTTAACCTCTCGTGCCCCAACGTGGAGGACGGCGCGCTGTTCAGTCATAGCGCTGCCCTCACGCGGGACGCGGTGGCTGCCGTGAAGGAGAACACCGCGCTGCCGGTGTTGGCCAAGCTGTCGCCAAACGTGCCGGACATCACCCAAATTGCGCGGGCGGCAGTCGACGGCGGCGCCGACGCCCTCACTCTCTGCAACACCATTCCCGCGATGCGCATCAACCCGGCCACCCGCCGCCCTGTGTTGGGGAATATCATGGGCGGGCTGTCCGGGCCGGGCCTCCGGCCCATCTCGCTGGCCTTGGTCTATCAAACGGCGCAGACGGTGGACGTGCCCATTATCGGCGTGGGCGGCGTCTTCTCCGGCGAGCACGTCCTGGAATACATCCTCGCCGGCGCAACCGCCGTGCAGGTCGGCAGCGCGAACCTGGTGGGTCTGAACGCCCCTTGGCGCATCATGGAAGAGTTGGAGGGACTCCTGTTAGAATCGGGCGTAACCGGCCTGGCGGAGCTGCGCGGCGCGGCCCGGCCGTCTTTAGTTGGGGGATAAGACCATGCAAGTACAGGATCACATAGAAACGGCAAACCAGTATCTGGAGGAGGCGGACCGTTATTTCGACGATGGAGATTTGCTCCAAGGTTCTGAGAAGCTGTGGGGTGCAGCGGCCCACGCGCTGTTGGCAATTATCATCCAGCGGGGCTGGCCGTCGAACAATCACCAAGCCATGAGACAAGCGGTCCAGCGGCTTACAGAAGAGTATGGAGACCACCAGATACACACCGGGTTCCTGGTGGCCGAGAAGTTCCACCACAACTTCTACCACCGCTTCATGGAAGACTTCGAATATCCTGTCGACCGCCCGCTTGTGCATGATTTCGTGGCAAGACTCGAACGTATCCATAACTCGCCACAGGGCTAGGACAGCCACCTATGGTCACTGTTCTACAAAAACTGTTGGGAGATCCCAACGACAAAGTCCTCAAACGGCTCAATCCGCTGAAGGACCGGGTCAACTCGCTGGAGCCGGACCTCCGGCAGTTGAGCGATGGTCAGCTCCGGGAGAAGACGGCGGAGTTCCGCGCCCGGCTCGACGGCCGCGAGACTCTGGGCGACCTGCTGCCCGAGGCTTTCGCCGCCGTCCGGGAAGCGGCGCGGCGCAACCTGGGGCAGCGCCATTACGACGTCCAGATCATTGGCGGAACGGTCCTTCACCAAGGCAAGATCGCCGAGATGAAGACTGGCGAGGGCAAAACGCTGGTCGCCACCCTGGCCGTGTACGCCAACGCGCTCACCGGACGCGGCGTCCACGTGGTCACGGTAAACGATTACCTGGCTCGCCGGGACCCAGTGTGGATGGGGCCGGTCTACCATGCTCTCGGACTGAGCGTTGGCTGTCTGCAACACGACGCAGCCTACATTTACGACCCCGACGCAGCAGAAGCGGCCGACGGCCTCAAGTTCCTCCGGGCGGTCTCCCGCCGCGAAGCCTACGGCGCCGACATTACCTACGGCACCAACAACGAGTTCGGCTTCGACCACCTCCGCGACAACATGACCCTGGAAGCGGGCCAGCGCGTGCAACGGGAGTTGCACTACGCCATCGTCGACGAGGTGGACAACATCCTGATCGACGAGGCCCGGACTCCGCTGATAATCAGCGGGCCCGCCGAGGAGCCGGTGCAACTGTACCAGGACTTCGCCCGGCTGGTCACCAGGCTCGACGGGGCCGAGGACTACACCATCGACGACCGCACCCGCGCAATCTCCCTTACCCAGGAAGGCATCTCCAAGATGGAGCGGTGGACCAAGACCTCCAACCTGTACGACCCGGAGAACTATCACTTGGTCCATTACATGGAGAACGCCCTCACCGCTCGGGTGATGAAGCAGCGGGACAAGGACTACGTGATACGCGACGGCGAGGTCGTCATCGTCGACGAGTTCACCGGGCGCTTGCAACCGGGCCGCCGCTGGTCCGACGGCCTGCATCAGGCCGTGGAGGCCAAAGAGGGCATCCGAGTGCAGCGCGAAAGCATTACCTACGCCACCATCACGCTGCAAAACTATTTCCGCATGTACGAGAAGCTGGCTGGCATGACCGGTACCGCGGCGACCGAAGCCGACGAGTTCTACCGTATCTACGGCTTGGAAGTGGTGGAGGTGCCCACGAACCTGCCGATGCAGCGGACCGACCGCTCCGACCTAGTCTTTCAGTCGGAAGAAGGCAAGTGGAGCGTGGTCATCGAACAAATCGCCGAAATGCACGAAACTCAACAGCCGATGCTCATCGGAACGACGTCCATCGAGTCCTCCGAGTACCTCAGCGACCGGCTGCGCAAACGGGGCATCCCCCACCAGGTGCTGAACGCCAAGAACCACGAGGGCGAGGCGAATATCATCGCCCAAGCGGGCCGGTTGGGCGCGGTCACGGTGTCCACCAACATGGCTGGCCGCGGCACCGACATCGTGCTGGGCGGAGCCGACAGCGACCGGGCCAATTGGCTGGCCGAGCACGACAAGGTGGTGGAGTTGGGCGGCCTCCACGTCGTTGGCACCGAACACCACGACGCCAGGCGCATCGACAACCAGTTGCGGGGCCGCGCCGGACGCCAGGGCGACCCAGGCAGTTCTCAATTCTACGTGTCCCTCGAAGACGACCTGATGCAGCGTTTCGGCGGTGATCGCATCAAGACGGTCATGGGCTGGACCGGGCTGGACGAGGAAACCCCGGTGGAAAACAAGCTGGTCACCAAGTCCATCGGCGGCGCCCAGGTTAAGGTCGAAAGCTACCACTTCGACATCCGCAAGCACCTGCTGGAGTACGACGACGTGCTCAACAAGCAGCGGGAGGTGGTCTACTCCGACCGCCGCGAAGTGTTGGACGGCGGCAACATCAAGGACAAGACCCTGGAGATGCTGCGCCGGGAGTTCGCCAGGCTAGTCCGTCAATACCTGCCCGGCCGCCACGCCGATGACTGGAACACCGGCGGCCTCATCGACGAGTTGGGCCAGATCTGTCCGCCGCCTCCAGAGTTGGAGGACGAAGACCGTATCTACGAGTGGAACATCGACCAGATCAACGGCATCCTGTCCGAGTATGCCGAAACGGTCTGTGCCCAACGGGAAGAGGCCATCGGCGAGGAACAGATGCGGCTGGTGGAGCGACTGTTGTTGCTGCGGGCCATCGACACCCACTGGGTGCAGCACCTGACCGCCTTGGAAAATCTGCGGACGGGCATCGGCCTGCATGCCTACGGGCAGCGCGACCCGTTGGTGATGTACCGCACCGAGGGCCAGAAGATGTTCCAGGACCTGCTGGAGCGCATCCAGCGGGACGTGGTGCATACCCTCTTCCACGTCACCGTCGGCCCGGAGGCGTCCAGGGCCAACGGAAGCCGCCGCAACAACACCAAGGCCAGCCCGATGCAGGCCGTAAACAACCCCAACCGGACAGCCGCGCCCACGAGCGGCAAGGTAGGCCGGAACGCCCCCTGCCCCTGCGGCAGCGGCCGCAAGTACAAGCGTTGCTGCGGGGCGGCAGCTTAAGCGCCTGCCCTTCGGCCAATCGCTTAAGAATGGTCCGGGCCAGGGCCTACGGGCAGCACCTGCCCATCACTCGGGGCTGACTCATCAATCGGACGGGGGCTTCGAGCCGAAGAGCCGCCGGAAGAACCCCATGATCCCGCCGGGGGCGGGAGCTTGGCCGTGGCTGCCGTGGTCCATCGGCACCACGCCCTCGCCGGAAAGCATGTGTTCCGGGTCTCGATCGAAGGCCACCTTGCAACCGGGGCTACAGAAATAGTAGCTTGTGCCTTGATAATCGCTCTGCCCGCCCGGCGGGTTATCCGTATCGACCTCCATCAGGCAGACCGGGTCTGTCGCTATGGCCATTGCTGGCACCTCATCCGTACAGTGTAGACCCGCGCAGCCGGAGGGAGTTGGTGATCACCGTCACCGAACTGAAGGCCATGGCCAGGGCCGCCAGCACCGGGTTGAGAAACCCCTGCTGGCCGAAGAAGAATTCCAGGGAAGCGGGCACGCCGCCGACGGCCAGAAAGACCGGGAACAACGCTCCAGCGGCCACCGGGACCAGCAGCACGTTGTAGAAGAAGGCCCAGAACAGGTTCTGCTTGATGGTGCGGATGGTCTGGCGGCTCAAGACCAGGGCAGTGGCCACGCTGCCAACGTCGCCCCGCATCAGGGTGATGTCCCCCGACTCCGCGGCGATGTCGGTGCCGCCGCCCATCGCCATCCCGACGTCCGCTTGGGCCAGCGCCGGGGAATCGTTGATCCCGTCGCCGACCATCGCTACCACCCGTCCTTCTGCCTGCAAGCTGCGGACAATGTCGGCTTTGTCTTGCGGCAGCACCTCGGCCTTTACCCAGTCGACGCCCAGTTGACCGGCTATGGCGTGGGCGGTCCGGTGGTTGTCGCCGGTGAGCATCCCCACCGACAGCCCCATGTCCCGCAGCCGCTCCACGCCAGCCTTGGCCTCGGGCTTCAGCGTATCCGCGACGGCGATTGCGCCCTTAGCATCGCTCCCGGCAGCCAGGAACATCGTCGTCTTTCCCTGTTCGGCCATCGACTCCGAAAACTCGACCAAGCCGTCCAGGGCGACCGCGCTTTCGTCCATGAGCGCCCGGTTGCCCAGCCGGACGACGCTCCCGTCGATCCGCGCCTCGACGCCCTTGCCCGGTATGTTGCGGAAGCCGGACATGGTATGCAGGGCGAGACCCCGGCGGTGCGCCTCCCCGACTATCGCCTCGGCCAACGGGTGTTCCGAACCGCGCTCCGCCGAGGCAGCCAGCAAGAGCAGTTCCTGCTCGCCCACGCCCCTCGGCGCGAGATCGGTTACGACCGGCTTCCCGGTGGTGAGGGTGCCGGTCTTGTCCAGCACTACCGTGTCCACCCGGTGGGCGGTTTCCAAGGCCACGGCCTGCTTCACCAACACTCCCTGCTCCGCGCCCTTCCCGGTGCCGACGATGATGGCGGTCGGCGTGGCCAAGCCCAAGGCGCACGGGCAAGCAATGATCAGCACCGCCACGAAGACCAGCGTGGCGAAGGTCAAGGCGGGATCGGGTCCCAACAGCAGCCAGAAAAGGAACGCCGCCAAGGCAACGGCGATGACGGACGGAACGAAAACGGAGGCGACGCGGTCGGCCAAACGCTGGATGGGCGCTTTCGAGGCCTGGGCTTCCTCCACCAGCCGGATGATCTGGGCCAGCACAGTGTCGCTGGCGACCTTCAGGACCCGGTAGTAGAACGCGCCCTGAAGATTGAGGGTTGCGCCGTAGACCAGCGCGCCAGGCCCCTTGTCCAGAGGCATACTTTCGCCGGTCAGCATCGACTCGTCTACGGAGGAGTAGCCGTCGGTGACTTCGCCGTCCACCGGGACTTTTTCGCCCGGCCGCACCAAGACGATGTCGCCGGGAGCCACCTCCTCGACCGGAACGTCGAACTCCCCGCCATCCCGCACCACCCGTGCCGAGGTGGCGCGGAGGCCCATGAGCCGCCGGATGGCCTCGGAGGTCTGGCCGCGGGCGCGGCTTTCCAGGTATCGGCCCAGCAGTATCAATGCGACGATGATCGCCGCAGTCTCGAAATAAACTTTGGGCTGGATGCCGGCGTTGGCCAGAACGCTCGGAGCGAAAACGTCCAGCAGCACGACCACCACGCTGTAGGCATAGGCGGCAATGGTGCCCAAAGCGAACAGGGTGAACATATTGGCCGTGCCGTGCCGCACGGCGGCGAGTCCGGTGCTGTAGAAGCTGGCCCCGGCCCAAAAGAGCACCGGCGTGGCCAAAGCCCACAGCAGGAATGGGTAGTAGCCCAGCCCCATCAGGCGCAACACCCACGGGAAGCCGCCGAAGGTGCCCAAGAATAACAGTATCGCGCCGACGCCAGCGAAGAGCAGCCGGTTGCGCAGCGCCCTCGTCTCATCGGCACGGGACAGACGTTCCAGCTCCCGTTGGACGCCGCCTAACTCGTCGGTCCTTTCCGCCCGGTAGCCCGCGTGTTCTACGGCCCGTTGCAGATCGTCGAAGCTGGCGACGCCGGGAGCGAAGTCGACGGACGCCCGTTCTGCGCCCAAGCTGACGGACACGCCGTGGACGCCGGGCACTCCCTTCAGGGCCGACTCCACGTGGTAAACGCAGGCGGCGCAGGTCATCCCGCCCACTGGGAAGGTCAGCCGCTCCGTTTCCTTCTCGCTCGTTACCATTGCCTATCGGCCCGCCGTTAACGCTCGGTCATTGGCTTGGCGCGACCCCCGCGGCCAGAGCCTGGACACGAAACCTAGACTCCATCCACGAAGAACAGGTCGCCGGTGGAGGCGTTCATCCGCATCTCCCGGAGCGGGGTGTACTCCGGGGAGTTGTACCACTTCTTGGCCTGTTCGACGCTCTCGAACTGCAATACCACAATGCGGACGGGGTTGTAGTCCCCCTCCACCGCCTCGGGCGCGCCGCCCCGCACCAGATAAGTCCCGCCATAAGCGGCGATGGTGCCGGGAACCTGCCTGCCGTACTCGGCGAATGCGTCAGGGTCGGTGATGGTGATGTTGCCGATAACGTAGCCTGCCATGCGGGGGTGTCCTCCGGGTGGGTGGTTGCTTTAGTTGGACTCTCGGTACCAGCGTAGCATTGCAGGGCCAAGCAATCAAATCAGGCGTCGCCTCCGGGTGTGACTGAAAGTGGTTGGGAAAGGGAGTTTACAAAGTAGGCCAGGATTGGCAGTCTGCTGATAAATGGAAACAATGCGGATGGAGGGGTGATGCAGCGGATAATGCAGGAGATTATGGAACGAGCCATTGGGGAGATGCGGGAAGCCCTGGCCCAGGAAGTGGACGAAGGGGAAGCTGGGCATTGGGACCCGGACGCTTGGGAGGAAGAGGTTATCCAGTTCACCCGGCAAATGGGCCGGCGGATGATGCAAACCTGGGCTGAGGTGAAGGCTGAGCAAGCAAAAGCTCAGGACCCTTTTGTCCCGGCTGCGGGGGAAGGCGGCACCTGCACCGGTGGCAACCCCTGGCGTGGTTAAGCCTCTTCGGACGGATTGAAGTGCAAGCCCCCTATCTGCGTTGCCCCCAGGAGCCTCCGCCGGCGGTGGGCCACCGGCCTTTCCAAGAGTTGACCGGATTGCGGGGTCGAGGCAAGTCATTGGCCTTGCAACGGGCCTTAAGCGACTTTGGGGCGGAAAGGTCCTTTGAGCGGGCCAGCCGGCAACTGAAGGAACACTACGGCGTCCGGTTGCACCGCAGCAGTGTCCGGGAAGTGGTGCTGCAACAAGCGGAAAGAGCTGGCGGATTTGTGGAGCGGGAGGAGCGGGAGGCCATTGCCAGCTACGAGGGGCAGCGCAGCCGCCGGCCTGGGCCGCCGTGGCTGATCGTGGAGACCGATGGCAGCATGGTGCGCACTGGGAAGCTGGAGCCCGGCCCGGCGGGTGGAGTGAGTCTTGGGGGGCGTCCCAAACGGGTCAGAAAGACCCAGTGGCGGGAAGTGCGGCTGAGCCTGGTGGAGACGTTGGGTGGAGGGGAACGGCGCTACGCCGCGGCTATGGGCCCTCCCCAACGGACGGGAGAGCAGATGTTTGCCCTGGCGCTCCAGCAGGGGTATGGGGACGGCACTTGGGTGCATGGCGTGGGAGACGGGGCGCCCTGGATTGCGCAGCAGGTGGCGCCGGTCTTCCCCAGGCAGCGCTTTCTGCTGGACCGCTACCATCTTTTGGAACACCTGCATGAGGGGGCGTCTGCCCTGTCGCCGGGCGACGCCGCAGCGGCCAGGGCTTGGGCCGGAGTGCAGGCGAGCCGCATTGACCAGGGCGAGGTGGCCGGGGTGGTAGCCGAATGCCGGAGCCGGTCGGGAGCAAACGCCGGGCATCCGCTGCACCGGCTGGCGGGATACCTGGAGAACCGGCAGGGACAGCTGGATTACGCCGCCGCCCGCCGGGAAGGTCTGCCCATCGGCAGCGGTGCGGTGGAAGGAGGGCATCGCCCGGTGATTCAAGATCGATTGAAGTTGCCCGGCGCATGGTGGAAGGAGGAGACGGTGAACCCTATGCTGGCCTTGCGGTCCCTGCGAGCCAACAACCGGTGGGAAGCCTTTTGGAACTGATACCAACGACTTCTAGTCACACCCCTGTCAGCGTAACTGTTCAGACTGGCTAAGCCGCCAGGACGATTGCAAAGTCAGAAGGGTTGACCGCAGAGGCGGGCGATGGTCTGCGTTGGGCGGAAGGCGCAGGTCTTGGCTCGCAGGGGCATGGACATCCGGAGGGGAAACCATTCCTCCAGGCGCAGGGCGTTGAGCGCGGTGTTGACCAGGGTGGCATATACCTCTCCCAGTCCCGGACGGCGCAACGTGTGGACGTCCTCATCCCAACTGCGGTCCTTCACGTGGCGCAGGCTGTTCTCAACCCTCCAGTGGTTGCGGAACCCTCGAAGCAGTTCCTTTGGTCCGCACCGCCGGGAACTCAGGCTGGTCAGCGGATACCAGCGCTCCCGGCTCACCTCCCCGGCGGCTATGTCCACCGCCTCCTTCTCCACCATCACCCCCTGCCTCGCTCCGGGAAAGCCCAACTCATCCCGGATATAGCCGGCCAGCGCCGCACCGGTCCAGATGCGCCGCCTCTCGATCACACCCGCTTTTTTCCCACGGTCTCCGCCTCAGGCTCACCCGGTTCCTCCACGGCAAACCCGTCCGCCAATGCCGCCAGCGCCTCGGGCCGGTTCCCCTTGATACGCGCCAGGCAGTCCCGTCCGTGGCTGACTATGGCCTGGCACAGGTCCCGCTCCGCGTACAGGGCGTCCCTGCTCAGCAGTCTCAGGCCGGGATAGCGCTCGAACAGTTGGGCCAACTGTTCCCGCAACACCCCGGGTTCGTGCCGTTTCTCCGATGCCGGCCACTGGGCCAGACCCAACTTCAGGTCATGGGCCAGCACGTTCACCATCACCGGGGGATGGCCCTTGGCATCCTCGGACTGCTTGGCCCGCTTGCCGTCTGCCGGGGCGTTCACCTCCCGGTCCGCCATCACGCCAGCCACCCATCCGGTCAGGGCCCCTGGCAACTGCGCATAAGGGAACCCGGCCAGGGTGCGGGAGATAGCGGCGGCGTGGGGCGGATGGTTTCTGAGAAAACCCAGAGGCTCCTTCAGTGCCGGCCAGTGCATCCTGGCGAAGAGGGCGCTGTGGGCCATGGTGGTCTGGCCGCAGACCCAAGCCCGGCAGGGTCAGCCGCAGAATGGCCTGAAAGGGATGCCGGACTCCCCGGGCCCTCCTGGGATCCGGCGCCTGCTCCAAGCACTTGAATGGAGATTCCGCCGCTGCCATATCCACACACTCCCATAGCTCACTTCCCTATCTTTTAAACCTCCTTCCCCGACTTTGCAATCGTCCTGGCTAAGTCAGGGGTAGACTACAGGCATGGACCTGCCTGTGGATCTAAACTAAAGCCAAGGTGGGATGTGCATTTGGGGTGTGGCCGGAATCGCTCTGGGAAGCTTGCGCCAGCCCTTCCGCCTTGGATTGCAGGATGGTGCGGCAGCGGCGTTTGACCTCCTCCCTCCGGCTGGCCAGGGCATCGAGGAAGTTCCCGACCCTCTCCTGCACCCGGGACTTGGTCCCCAAGCACAGGTTCCCGGTCGCTTCCTCCCTCGCCCAGCCCCAGATGGCCTCATCGGCGTTGAAGTCCGGGCTGTAACCCGGCAGATTCATCAACCGCAGGCCCAGGCCCGGCGTCCGCAGATACTCCCTTACTGCCTCGCCGCGGTGCGCCGGGGCGTTGTCCCAGATCACGTTCAACGGCCCGGCTTGCCTCTCTCTCAATTGCCTCAGGAACATGGCCGATGTTCCTGAGTTGCTGTTCCCCTCCAGCTCCATCCACTCCACCTCACCGGTCTCCAGGCACACCGCCGAGTAGTAGCTGGCCTTCTCGCCATAGCGCGGGCTGCTCGAGTCCACCAGGCCGGGTTCTCCCTTCAGCACCCACTTGCCACGCAGTTCGGCGTCGGCACGGAAGTGGGCCTCGTCGGCAAAGAAGACCTTGGCCCCGGTCTGCCGGGCCTCCTCCCTCAAGGCCGCGTACTCCGCAACGAAGGCCTCCCTCCGGGACTCGTTCGCCTTGAGCAGGCGTTTCTTGGGACGCTTGAAGGCGAATCCCAAACGGTGCAGGCAGTTCAGGCAACTGCTCCGGCTCAAGCTGACGCCGCAGCGCTCCGAGACATACTGCCGAACCACCTTCCAATACCAGTTGGCCAATTCAATACCCGACGTGGCTGGCGGTTGCTGCACCGCCCCTTTCAACTCCTCCTGCTGCGCCTGGTCCAGGGCGGGGGGGAACCACCGGTCTGCTCGAACATCAGGGCCGCCGGTCCTCCCTCGCCGAAGGCCGACGCCCATCGCCCGATGGTGTGCGGGTCCCGCTCCAGGGCCTCCGCCGTGGCTGCTGCCGTCCAGCCCTGGGCCAGCAGCAGCATGGCGTACCATCTCTCCCGCTCCCGGGGCGTGGGCGCCAGAATCATCCGCCTCCGCAAGTCCTTCACTCCCATCTGTCATTGTTCCAGAGACCGGTCTATCTCTCTCACGCCCATCACCTACCCCTCGCAACTCCTGAGACCAGCTAACCCAGTTCCCTCCCAAATTTACCCTATCCGTCTGCGCATTTCACCTTGGCTTTGGTTTAGAATACGGACCTGGCAGTCACCCACAGACTGCCGGTTGGGGAGGCCCGCGATGGAAATCGATGAGGCAAAGCGACTGACAATATTGAACGCCATTCAATGGAGCGAGCGTGATTGGAGTGCGGATCTTGCCAGCTTGGAACAATTCATAGACGACTCCAAGTATGTAGAATCTGTCCGCAACGAACTGACCGAAAAATACCCGGACCAATGGGTAGCGGTCCTCCGTCAGGAATTGGTCGTGGTTGGACCAAGCCTGAAAAACGTCCTTAAGAAACTCGACGCCAAGGGCCTACGTGATTGCGATGCCGTCATACAGCGCATGAACACTAACCCCAAGCCCTTGATAATCTAAACTTTCGTGGCAATACCAGGGTTCTACAAAGCTGGCCTGGCTCCAGTACCTGCGCCATTTGTCCAAGCGCGGGTTATCCTGCCCCGCATCGGAGTCGAAAGACCCGTCGACTTTCTGATTGACACAGGCGCCGACCGCACCTCTCTGCACGACGAGGACACAGCCAAGCTACGCATTCCGTACAATCGGCTACGCCGGAGTTCGTTGGTGACAATGTCCGGGGTTGGCGGAGGTTTCGGGTACTTCCGCGAGGAGGCGGCACTCGTGTTCAGAGACCAGGACGGCTCAATCCGGTTTTTCTCGTGCCAGATTCTAATCGCCGGGAAGCCTCACTCTCAGGTGATCCAAGAATTGCCGTCGCTACTCGGGAGGGACTTCCTGAACCTTTGCGCCCTGACTGTCGACAGGCCGAACAACCAAGTGCTAATCAACCCGGCCCACGTCGCCAATAACGTCATCCTGCCAGCGTGACCACCACCCGGACAGTGGCCGCGCCCCATCACACGTAGCGCGGCTGGGCGTCGCGGGGGAGGCCGAAGGCGTGTTTACCGATTAGCTCCAGGGCGTCGAAGCCGCTGATGGGGTGCATGGGGCCGGCCCGCACGTCGCGGTAGTAGCGCTCCAGCGGCAACCGCCGGGCCAGCGCCGCGCCGCCCACCATGTCCACCGCCTTGCCTACCACATCCACCGCCGTCTTCATGCAGAAGTATTGCATCGCCACCGCGTCAACGATTGTCCCGTCGTCGCGGTTCTTGGTGTCGACCAACCGCTCGGCAATCTGCAACTGATAGGCCCAGCCCGCGTGGAGGGCGATATCCATCTCGGCGGCCAAAAACTGGTGGCCCGGATAGTAGCTCTCGGGGTACTTGAAGGGTATGCGGGTGCGGTCGCGGGTCTGGTTGATGGCGAAGTCGCGAGCGGCCTTGGCTATGCCCAGGTACACCGACCCGAAGCTGCCGCCGTGCCAGGCCCAGAGGCCGCGGGCGTAAATGTCCCACTCCCAAGGCTTGTGCTTGAACACGTGGTCCTCTTCGACGAACACGTTTTCCAGCCGCCAGCTATGGCTTTGGCTGGCCCGCATCCCCATCGTGTCCCAGTCGTTGAGACATACCAGCCCCTCGTGGTCGATGGGCAGGATGAAGATCAAGCCGACCTCGCCTTCCTCCGGGTCTTCGTAGATGGCGGAACTGGCGAAGAGGTCGCCTCCGGGGCTGTTGGTGCCGAAAGCCTTGTGGCCGTTGATGCGGAAGCCTTCACCCTCTTTCACGGCCTTGACCGTGGTGTAGCCCATACCGGTGATACCTTTCATGCTGTCAACCTGGGGATCCGTGATCGCCCCGAAAACGATCAGCTTCTCGTCGGCAATACGGGTCAGGAGTTCTTCAACTTCGAAGCCGTCGGCCCTGAGGTCGGTCATTACAAAGGGAAGACCGAAGTGCATGTTGACGGCCAGGGCGGTCGCGCCGCAGCCTTGGGCCAGCCGGTTCTGCGCGATGCAGATGTCCAGCAGGTCGGCCCCTCCGCCGTTGCAGTCCGCCGGAATGGGCATGGCGGTGTAGCCCGACTCCTTCATCTCCGCATAGTTTTCGTGAGGAAACTTGCCTTCCCGGTCGTATTCGGCGGCGCGTTCGGCGAATACATCAGCATGTTTGGCCGCCAGGTCGTACCACTTCTGCTGCGAGGCCGTTAGCTGTTGGACCATGCGTTTCCTCCTGGACAAACGAAGTTCGATTTGACTACGCGGAGAACCCCGCCGAACACCGATGGCGTTGCAGTATTCTAACCCGTGGCCAGTACCCCGTCCAACCGCGATCCCCCGTCGAGCCACGATTCAAGCGACGCGACGACGGCAACTTCCCGCGAATCTCCCGCCAGGGAAATAAAGCCGCCAGCGCGCAGGCTAACCTTAATTGCCCGCCCCAGCGAGCCGCCCAAGTGCTGACGGCGCTCCGTCCAGTCGAGGCATCCGAAAGCCTCGCCTGCGGCGGCCCGGCCGTTGGCGGCGCGCTGTACTCCCCGGTCCGAAAGGGCGCGGTCGCCCCCCGTAGTCGTGACGTAGCGCACGTGCCGGTCGCCCGCGTGGGCAGGTGCTTCTTCCAGCCATCCAAGCGCAATCATCCGGTCCATCAGCCAGACACCGGCAACGCCCGCCAAGTGTCCATAGCAGGTGCGAGCCTGCCGCAGCGGGGTGTCTCGCCGCACCTCGCGCGCCGCCTGAACGCTCAGCCGGGGGCGTAGGCGGGGCGGGCCAGATGCGGATTCGTCGACCTCTTGGGGACTTACGCTACTCAAACCAGGTCCTCCTCGAAGTTCGCACAAAAGACCAGCCCCCGTTGCCTACGTTCGCCTGCAATGGGGGCTGTGAATCGCCCGGCCCTAACGTCCTGGTTATTCAACCGCCGCCGATGGCGGGCAGGAAGTGCACCTCGCTGTTCTCCTGGACGCGCTCCAGCAGCCCCATCAGGCTGGTCTCACCGTCGACGATGACCGCCACTCCGGGAATGAGGTCGTCTTCTTCGTCATCCATGAGCCACTCGCGGGTGCCTGGGTATTCCCTTTCCAGGTTGTTGATCACCTGGCGCACCGTCGCGCCGGGCACTTGCACTTGCTGCTTGCCGCCGGTGAGCACTTGCATCCGGGGCGGGACCCAAACCTCTGGCATTGCCCTCACCCTAGCCCTCTCCCTCCGGGAGAGGGGAATTTTTGGAATTAGGAATGCGGAATTGTCTGCCGCATTCCTAATTCACTATTCTAAATTCGTTTAGCCGCCGTTCTTGCTCCAAACGGCTTCCAGGACCTTGTCCGGCGATATGGGCAGGGAGTCTATCCGGACGCCGATGGCGTCGTAGACGGCGTTGGACACGGCGGCCAGCGGCGGTACCAAGGGCACCTCGCCCACGCCCCGCAGCCCGTAGGGATGGGCGGGGTTGGCGATCTCCACGATCACCGTGTCGATCATCGGCAGGTCCAGGGAAATCGGCATCCGGTAGTCGAGGAAGCTGCTGTTGAGCATCCCGCCATCGTCGTCGAACCGGTATTCCTCGTTCAGCGCCCAGCCGATGCCCTGCACCACGCCGCCCTGTATCTGGCCTTCGACGTAGCTGGGGTGGATGGCCTTTCCGGCGTCCTGCACGGCGGTGTAGCGGATCACATCCACCTTGCCGGTCTCCGGGTCCACCTCCACGTCCACCAGATGAACGGCGATGGAGGGGCCGGCCCCCGGCGGGTTCACTCCGGCGCGGCCCACGATGGGGCCGCCGGTGCCCACCTGGCGGGCGGCAATCTGCTTGAAGGTGAGCCTCAACTCTTGGTCGGACTTATGCTGGAGGACAGCGTCGGCGTACTCCACGTCGTTCACCGGGATGTCCCAGATCTTGGCGGCCCGCTCGATCATCTGCCGCTTCACGTCCTGCCCGGCCTCGTAGGCGGCCCAGCCCGACTTGAAGGTGGCGCTGCTGCCGCCGGTGTTGGAGGTGAAGCCGATGCTGTCGGTGTCGCCGACCTGGGGCTTGATGTCCTCCACCGGGATGCTCAACACCTCGGCCAGGTGCTGCGAGACGGCGGCGCGGCTGCCGCCGATGTCCGGCGAACCTTCAGTGAGGCCGACCGAGCCGTCGGAGTTGACCACCGCCACGGCGCTGGCCGGGCCGGTGTTGTTGCCCCAAAAGCCGCTGGCCAGGCCCCGGCCCCGGAGCTTGCCGTTGGACTCGCCCAGCGGGGCGTGGGTGTGCGGATGGTCTTTGAGGGCCTGGAGCGTCTCGATGTAGCCGACCTTGGGGGTCATGGGACCGGTAACCCGCCGCACGCCCTCCTTGGAGCTGTTGAGCAGCCGGAACTCCAGCGGGTCCATCTCCAGCTTCTCGCACAGTTCGTCAATGGCCGTTTCCATAGCGAACGCGGAGGCCGGGGCGCCGGGAGCGCGGTAGGCGGCCGACTTGGGCCGGTTGATCACTACGTCGTAGGCTTCGAGGTAGGCGTTGGGCACGTTGTACTGGCCCATCATGCACTGGGCGCCCGGCGACACCGGGGAGCCGGGGAACGCGCCTGCCTCGTAAATCAGGCTGGCCTCGGCGGCGACCAGCTTGCCTTCTTTGGTCGCGCCCAGCTTGACCTTGATCTTGGTGCCGGAGGTGGGGCCGGTGGCCTCGAACACCTCTTTCCGGTTCATTTGCACCTTCACCGGGTGTCCGCTCTTCCGGGACAGCAGCGCCGCCACCGGTTCGACGTAGAGCACCGTCTTGGCCCCGAAGCCGCCGCCAATCTCCAGCGGCACGGCCTTCACGTCGGCGATGGGGATGCCCATGAAGCGGGCGGTGTGGTCGCGGACGGTGAACTGGCCCTGGCTGCTGGACCAGAGAGTCAGCTTGCCGTCGGGGCCCCACTGCGCGGTCCCGGCGTGAGGCTCGATGTAACCCTGGTGTACCGGGACGGTCTCCGTTTCCTTCTCTACGATGACCTCGGCTTCCTTGAAGCCCTGCTCCACGTCGCCCAAGCGGAACTCGAAGTGGTTGGCGATGTTGGAGCCAACAGTCGGGTCGTCATCGTCCAACAAACCGCCGGGCCGCATCGCGGCGTTGGAAAGACCGGCGAGTCGGTCATGGAGCAAGGGAGCGCCGGGCTTCATGGCTTCGTCGGCGCTCAACACCGGCGGCAGCACCTCGTAGTCGACCTTGATCAACTCCAACGCCTGTTCGGCGACATGAGGGCTGATTGCGGCCACTCCGGCGATGGCGTGGCCCTTGTAGAGCGCCTTGCCGCGGGCCAGCACGTTGGTGCTCAGGAAGCCCAGGTTCTGGATCGCGCCCTCGGCCAGGTCGGACAGCCTGCGGGAGGTCTCCGGCCAGTCGGCTGAGGTGACCACGGCACGGACGCCGGGCAGCGCCTCAGCGGCGCTGGTGTCGACGGACTTGATGACGGCGTGGGAGTGGGGGCTGCGCAGAATCTTGCCGTAAAGCAGGCCCGGCAGCACGGTGTCGGCCCCGTAGCGGGCGCGCCCGGTGACCTTCTCGGCCCCGTCGGGCCGCACCGGCCGCGAACCGACCACATTGAACTCTTCGTTGGAGAGGACGATGTTCGGCTTATAGTCCAACATATTATGTCTCCTGACGATAAGGTGCGATCATGGACCATTATGCTAATCGAACGGCCCGCCGATATGGTATCACAATCGCGGAAGGCTTCTAACCCAGCGCAGGACGGCATGGCGCTGCCCCAATGGTGTATATTTCCCGTATGCCCGAATACCCCGGTATCGAATAATACGGGTAGAACGTGTGGCATTTGTGACAGTTCAGTCCACTCACAAGGCGACCCAAGCGGAGGTGTATTGGCAACACCAGTTTTGATGTTCATAAACATGAAGGGGGCGTTGGGAAAACTACTTTAGCCGTAGAGATAAGCAGGACCCTCGCTCACCACTATTACAAAAATGTTTTGTTAATTGACTATGACCCTCAAGCAAATGCCTCCTTCGCTTTCTAAGAGGGTGTGTGAGAATGGGCTAAACTGGCCCAAGTCCTTCTTGGGCAGCGGACCGGGAATCTGAATATGCCGGGGGTATGAATAGAAAACCTTATCCCAGGGATTTGACCGAGGCCCAATGGGCCGGGTCAGCCCCCTTGCTGGCGCTAAGCAAACCCAGGGGGCACCCACGGACCGTGGACCCTCGGGAAGTTGTAAATGGCATCCTGCATGTGTTGCGCGGCGGCATACCCTGGCGCCCCACGGCCTGCCACCCTGGGGCACAGGACGATTGCAAAGTCAGGAGGGTTGACCGCAGAGGCGGGCGATGGTCAGCGTTGGGCGGAAGGCGCAGGTCTTGGCTCGCAGGGGCATGGACATCCGATGAGGAAACCATTCTTCCGGGCGCAGGGCGTTCAGCCCGGTGTTGACCAGGGTGGCGTATACCTCACCCAGTCCCGGACGGCGCAGCGTGTGGACGTCCTCATCCCAACTGCGGTCCTTCACGTGGCGCAGGCTGTTCTCAACCCTCCAGTGATTGCGGAACCCTCGAAGCAGTTCCTTTGGTCCGCACCGCCGGGAACTCAGGCTGGTCAGCAGATACCGGCGCTCCCGGCTCACCTCCCCGGCGGCTATGTCCACCGCCTCCTTCTCCACCATCACCCCCTGCCTCGCTCCGGGAAAGCCCAACTCATCCCGAATATAGCCGGCCAGTGCCGCACCGGTCCAGATGCGCCGCCTCTCGATCACACCCGCTTTTTCCCCACGGTCTCCGCCTCAGGCTCACCCGGTTCCTCCACGGCAAACCCGTCCGCCAATGCCGCCAGCGCCTCGGGCCGGTTCCCCTTGATACGCGCCAGGCAGTCCCGTCCGTAGCTGACTATGGCCTGACACAGGTCCCGCTCCGTGTACAGGGCGTCCATGGTCAGCAGTCTCAGGCCGGGATAGCGCTCGAACAGTTGGGCCAACTGTTCCCGCAACACCCCGGGTTCGTGCCGTTTCTCCGATGCCGGCCACCGGGCCGGACCCAACCTCAGGTCATGGGCCAGCACGTTCACCATCACCGGGGGATGGCCCTTGGCATCCTCGGACTGCTTGGCCCGCTTGCCGTCTGCCGGGGCGTTCACCTCCCGGTCCGCCACCACGCGAGCCACCCATCCGGTCAGGGCCCCTTGCAACTGCGCATAAGGGACACCGGCCAGGGTGCGGGAGATAGCGGCGGCGTGGGGCGGATGGTTTCTGAGAAAACCCAAAGGCTCCTTCAGTGCCGGCCAGTGCATCCTGGCGAAGAGGGCGATGTGTGGGCCATGGTGGTCTGGCCGCAGACCAAGCCCAGCAGCGTCAGCCGCAGCATGGCCTGAAAGGGATGCCGGACTCCCCGGGCCCTCCTCTGACAAGGGTATGTATGGAGTGAAATTGGTCTGAGAACTTGGAAAGCGCACGGGAATCCGGCATCTTGGCAGCTATGACGAAACCAGAAGCCGGAGGGGTCCCATGCGCCTTCCCAGGGAATGCTATCAGATGCAGCAGATGATTGAAACGCATCTGCCCCACCTCACTCAGGCTCAATTGGCCGGGCTGGTCCTGTGGGTCTGCGGGGCTATTCTGGCTGGCAGCGCCTGCCAGAACGCCGTGGCCTCTGCCCTCTCGCCCTGGGGCGCCTGGAACAACCTGCGCCAGTATCTCCGGGAGTGGTTATACGACGGCAGCGACCGGGCCCGTCCCTGCCAGACCGAACTGGAGGTGAATCTCTGCTTCGCGCCGCTGCTGAAATGGGTCCTGGCCTGGTGGCGTTCCGGCTGGCTGGCCCTGGCGGTTGACCCCACGTTGAAAGGGGACGAAACCACCGCCATCGTCATCAGCGTGGTCTGCCGGAGTTGCGCCATTCCCGTGGCCTGGCGCATCCGCCGCGCCAACCAGCGAGGGTCCTGGATGGACCCGATAGTGGAACTGCTGCCGGATCTGGCCCCGGCTGTCCCCAGGGAAAGGACCGTGATCGTGCTGTGCGACCGGGGCCTGGCCAGTCCCAAATTGTGGAAGCAGATACGCGCTCAGGGCTGGCATCCCTACATCAGGTATCCGAAAAACGTCACCTTCTGCGCCGGGAAAGGCCGCCGACTGCCGGCCCGCGCCTTCGTTCCTCGTCCCGACACCGCCTGGATTGGCCGGGGAACCGCTTTCGGCGGGGCCAACGCCAAACGCCGTTGCACCCTGCTGGCGGTCTGGCACGTGGAACAGGAGGAGCCCTGGATCATCCTGACCGACCTTCCGCCGGAGGAAGTCGGGGTGAGTTGGTACGCGCTGCGCTTCTGGATCGAGTTGGGGTTCAAAGCGGTCAAGAGCCTGGGATGGAAATGGGACAAGACCAGGAGAACCGGCCCGGCGCGCATCTCCCGGCACTGGCTGGTGCTGCCGGTGGCGACGCTGCTGACCCTGGCCTATGGGACCAGGGTGGAAGACGCCAATGACCGGAGGATCGCCCCAAGCAACCTGAGAGCGCCTCCGAAACACCTGGCGTCCACTCACCACAGCAGTTGGAGCAGGCCGGGCCGGACCGTCAGCGTAATCCGCCACGGCATCGACTGGCTGAGGCGGTTGCTGCTCCGGGGCCGGCTCTGGAACCGGGTCTGGCTGCTGCCCGAACCCTGGCCGGAACCCAAGCTCAACCTGGAGGTCACCCGCCATGCCCCCGCATAAAAACCCTATACATACCCCTGTCAGCGGGCCCTCCTGGGATCCGGCACTTGTCCAAGCACTTGACCGCTTCCATATCCACATACTCCCATAGCTCACTTCCCTATCTTTTAAACCTCCTTCCCCGACTTTGCAATCGTCCTGCCCTGGGGGCGCCGTTCCAACTTGGGGCCTGAACGTTGACACCCCATTCCATCCGGCCTAGACTATAAATACAAAGAAGCACTGCCACTTTTTTGGCTTAAGGTGCGAGCATAGCTAGCCGAACGCTTGCTATTTTCGTTTGCCTAAGCTGGAAGAGTGGCAGTGCTTCTTCTGTTTCTGCGGGGATGTGCCTGAGCGGACTAAAGGACTCGATTTTCACTTGAGCGAGGTGCTAGCACCACCTCCGTGGGTTCGAATCCCACCATCCCCGCCACTGCGATTAGGGGCGTACCCCATACCACGATTATAGACCACGGTGTGATCCACTGGGAATATATATGTTGCTTGCTAGTAGACCAACAGCTTTGAAATGAGGCATGAAGGATGTATTCTCCCAAGCATAGGGATTAGTGGATTGGAGCAAGGGAGAATCGTCATGCCGGCCAAGAAATACCGTATCCAGCTGACAACCGAAGAGCAACAGGAACTGAAGGCGTTGGTTTCCCGCGGGCGTGCGGCGGCGTATAAGCAGACCCATGCCCGCATCTTGCTGCTGAGCAATGAGGCGCAAGCAGACGGGTCCCTGAAGGACGAAGAGATTGCCAGAGTTCTCAAGATTAGCAGCGCGACGGTTGAAAGGGTGCGCCGTTGTTGTGTGGAGGAAGGGATTGAGGCGGCGCTGAACCGTAAGCGGCAACTGCGCCGCCGTCAGAAGAAACTGGATGGCGCCGGGGAAGCCCACTTGATTGCGTTGGCCTGTGCGGAACCGCCGGAAGGCCGCGTGCGTTGGACGCTGAAGTTGTTGGCGGACCAGCTGGTCGAATGCGAGATAGTGGAGAGCATCAGCGGCGAGACGGTGCGCCAGGCGCTTAAAAAAACGAACTCAAGCCCTGGCTGAAAGAGTGCTGGTGCATCCCGCCTGAAAGCAACGCGGACTTTGTGTGCGCGATGGAAGATGTACTGGAAGTCTACCAGCGCTCCTACGGGGACAACGAAGTGCTGGGGTGCCTGGATGAGACCAGCAAACAGCAAGTGAAGGAGACCCGGGTGGGGCGGCCGGCCGGGCCGGGCGCGGCGGCGGTGTACGATTACGAATACGAGCGCAATGGCGTGAGCAACCGGTTCATGTTGTTTGCGCCCTTGGCAGGATGGCGGCGGGTCGAAGTGACGGACCGCCGCACGAAAGTGGATTGGGCGCGGCAGATCAAGAAGCTGGTGGATGAGGACTATGCTGGCAAGGACCGGATTGTGCTGGTGATGGACAACCTGAACACCCACCATCCGGCCTCGTTGTACGAGGCGTTTGAGCCTGCCGAGGCGCGGCGCATCGCCGAACGGCTGGAGGTCCGCTACACGCCGAAACATGGGAGTTGGCTGAACATGGCCGAGATTGAGATCGGGGTGCTGGCCCGGCAATGTCTGGACCGGCGTATGGCCAGCCAAAGTATCCTGCGCCGCGAGGTCAACGCTTGGCAAGGCCGACGCAACCGGGACACGATACAAGTGAACTGGCGCTTCACCACCGAGGATGCGCGCATCAAACTGAAGTCTCTATATCCAGCAATTCAAGGTTGTTGAACTACTAGTCATCTACCGTGAATTCGCCTCGTCATTGTACGCTTTTAGTATCGCAGCGGCAGCCACAACGCTCGAAGCTGGAGGCACACGATGGCTGAGTTCCAACAGACCGTTACGGTCAACTGTCCTCATTGCGAGTCTACCGAAGTCATCAAGAAGGGCACCCGTAATGGTTACCAGCGTTATCAATGTAAGGACTGCGACCGGAAGTTCAACGCAATCGGCAATGCCTTCGGCAGTTGGAACCGGACCGAGCACATCGGCGCGGCAGTTGATATGTACCACAGCGGGATGTCTTACAAGCAAATCGCTGAGATTCTAGGGAGAAACTTTGGCGTCCCAGAACCGTCGAAGCACACAATCCATCGGTGGGTGAAAGAGTATTCAGAGCTTGCCGGAGTAATAGTTGGCCAACACGCACCTGAAACATCCGGCCATTGGGTAGCGGACGAGATGCAACTCAAGGTCGGCGGCAAACGGATGTGGAACTGGAACGTGATGGACTTCGACACTCGGTACGTTCTTGCTTCTCATCTGTCTCCGTATAGAGGCGAGAAGGACGCCATCGCTGTATTCGAGAAGGCTACGAAAGCCAACGGCGGGATACCTCCGAAAACGATAACCACCGACGGTCTTGGTTCCTACGGCGCGGCAATCTCCTTAATATTCCCAAACACCAGGCACTTCGTAGCACCGAGCATCTACGATATAGTCAACAACAACCGCTCTGAGCGGATGCAAGGAACCTTCCGTCAGCGCACCAAAGTAATGCGAGGGTTGCAGACCCGGAAGACCGGACAGGACACCCTGGATGGTTTCGTAATTGACTACAATCTGTTCCGAGACCATGAGGCGCACAAAGGTGGGACACCGGCGCAGGCGGCTAAGCTTGGCGTGAAGCTCGACGAATGGACTGACCTAGTGGAGGCGGTCAGCGAATTCAAGGCGGCGACTTCCGCAGCCAAGAGTGCAGCCAGGGCACGAAAGAAGAGCGAGGCCAAGACCGTTGGTTATCAAGGCACTAGTGGGTCGGCCCGGGTAACCACGGGCAAGTCTGGTAGAGGCGGACAAGAAATGCGGATGACCGGGGCACGGAGGAAGTAGCCCCTGTCCTTCCTCTACCCTATTCCTCCACCCACTCGCAGTTTGTAAATATCGGAATCTCTGGTGTCATCTTTGGTTGTTGCTTTGTAGGGGCGAACGTCTGGATTCTGCATTCAGCCTCAACCGCATCCCCAACGCTACTTGTCATCATCCACTCTCGAAGAACCTCTCGCTTCCTTAAGATTTCTTCGTTCTCTTCCTCGGACTTGTTACCATCCCAACTAATCCTATCCGAAAAACCAATCGTAAATCTCGCGCTCTCTCCAATGGTTGCATAGACCTGCCATAGCGACCCTCCTTGGTGGAATCCCCCTATCGTCCCTCGGAGGCATACTCGCTGGTTAATATAAGTGTCAGTTGCTCGGAGATGATTGGCCGCATATTCGGCGCGAATCTGCTGTATGTAATTATCTCCGAAGCAATCAGACGGGGCCACAGTCGGCGTCTCAGAGGTTTGCTGTTTTTCGGACACAGACAAGCCAGGTGCTGCCGAGGGCGAAGGAGTCTTAGGAGCAGAAGAAACTGCGGAGCACGCCGTAGTCAAGATAAGCAACACGAGAACAAATAGAAGTCGAGTTAGCATGAAGGTGCCTCCTACTGCAAGAATTGGGAACGATCTGCCGTCCGGCTTCCTTAATCTCTACGAAGGTTCAGGTGTCTCCTTTGGGGTACTGTGCGACGGACAGCAGAATGCTCCAACGCTCTTTTATCTCTGAGGCGACCTCCGCGAATTGCTCCTGATGCTTGGCTTGTGAGACAAGGAAGAAGGCTGCACCCGGAGCTTTGAACACACACCGGCCCCGGCGACTTGGTTTCCTGCTGTAGGTTGTCCGCCAGTTCCCTGGCAAACTGATCCGGCTTGTAGAGCATAGTCTGGTAGATAAGTAAGGAGTGGCCCTTGTTGAATGACTCCGAGACCTCGTGCATATAGAGGAACTTGGATGACTGCTTCCTACCGTACTTCACCGACTTGACCTCAAGCCCGTTGTCGGGGTCGAAGCACACCAAACCCCTGCCTTGCGACGACTTGAGGAAGCCGTCGAAGTACGTTTTCCGCTCGTCGGTGTTATCGGTCAGGAGCTGAGTGTAGAATCTCGTGTTGGGCAACAGCCCGCTTGCCTCTATAACATTTGTATCCCGCAACTGACGGTCAACCGATGTAATAAGGCGGTCGAACACGGGGGGGGGGGCGAAGTCTCACCACTTCGCGTGGTCTTCGAGGTAGCTGATGCGGTGTCCGTCCTTCCCTTGGTCGTTGGGCGTCAGCATCCAGCAGAGGGTGGTGCTGACTTCTCCCTTGGGACTCAGACGGCGAAGCAGACCGTATTTGATGTAGTCGTAGATGTCACCGAAGTATTGGTTCTTCACAGCGGGCGCCTCCTGACGTTTAGGGCGATAGGCACTCGCAACAGCAACCAACACCCGATGCGTAGCCCGTCAGGAGGCACGAAGACGTGCCTTTCGCCGAGGATTTAGACAGACCACGCATCGAAATAGATCCTTGTTGGTCGTGGGTTGGAGTTGCTGTTGCACTATGGAATTTACCCTCTCGGCTACGCCCGGTCAATATCTTGACGAATTCCGTGGCAAGTGAGGACTTGTTGCAGTTACCCAAGAAAGGGATAAAATAACGGAAACAAAAAAAGACCCGGAGCCAAGTTTCAGACCAACTCCGGGCCTCATTGAGGGGATCAGCCCATGCTATCTCACGACGACATAAGCTCCTGTGCTACGAATACCGCACAAAATCATAATAAAATACTACGGAATTCTCTGTCAAGCATTGGTAAATTAAACCTTTCTGACATACCCAAAGTGGCCGAGTCCGAGATATCCCTCAAGCTCGGTATCTCAGGCGTGGGGAAGCCGTCTGCGTCCGTCAATGCAAGGGTGCAGTCGCTTGGCTTCGAGATTCTGAAGATAGTGAAGGCAGAGAACGGGAATGACGGGGGAGAGGTTAGCCAGAGCCACCTGCGACTGAATCGCTCGAACGGATATAAACTGCAATCGACGAGACGTAGAGAACCGAAAAGAGGACGCGGACATCAATACCGGCGTGGGCTTTAAGGGCTCAGGCCCCAAGTTGGAACGGCGCCGCCCTGGGGCACGGTGTGGTGGTGTTTTCGGGAGTGGCGCCGGGACGGGAGCTGGGAGGGCATTGAGGGGGCCTTGCGCCCCAGGGTTCGGGAGGCGGCTGAGGGACGAGTTGCCACGCCCAGCGCGGCGATCATCGACAGCCAATCGGTGAAGACCACGGAAAAAGGGGGTCCAGCGGCTATGATGCGGGCAAGAAGGTCGCCGGGCGCAAGCGTCACATCGTAGTAGACACCACTGTAGACACCACTGGGCTGCTCCTGGTTGTGGTAGTTCACGCGGCCAACATTCAGGATCGGGATGGAGCCAAGCTGGTATTGGCCAAGCTGCTGGGCCGGTTTCCCCGGCTTCAGGCAATCTGGGCGGACGCGGCTTACGCTGGGCGGTTAGTACCCTGGGCCCGGACCACCCGCGGTTGGCTGCTGCCGGTGGTCCGGCGGAGGCCGAACAGTCACTCCTTTGAGGTGCTGTCCCGCCGGTGGGTGGTGCAGCGCACTTTATCATGGTTGGGACGGTGCCGGCGCCTGAGCAAAGACTATGTGGAATTGCCGGAAACCGGCGAGGCTTGGGTACACCCAGCCATGATCCATCTCATGCTCAAAAGACTCAAGCCAGCCTGAATGGGATTTCTCACACACCCTCTGAGAGCGACCAAATAGGCCAAAGCACGTAGAGTTCTCCTTATGTTCGCTACCGAACCAAAATGAGATGAACGCTTTAGTTTCGTCGTCTTCGTCTATCAAGGGAGGTGGAGTCTTTGTTCACGCAGTGATTCTGCTTGGTCGGCGATCTTATTCGCTTCTCTCAACAGTTGGGAGTGTTCTATGGGTTGACCACAAACCCGAGATATAAGGACGGCTAGAGGATCTTTATCAAAACCAACGGCTTGATGTCCGCGGATGAGACTCTGTTGCAGAACTGTTCCGGAGCCGCACATGGGATCGAGAACCAGACTCCCTTCTGGCAGGGAAGAAAGTGCCTCAAATGCGATTTCAGGAGCCATGCGTGCTGGGAACGGGTGCATGGGCCGCTGTGTGGAGTGATTCTTCTGCATGATCAGGCCCAACCCTATTCACAGGACTATTATTCGTTTGACCCTTCGGGACCAAGCACGAGACCATTGGCATCACTACCCAACGGGCGTACGAGGTGTCTAACGGTCAATCTTGGTCGTCTCCGTCCGTTTCAGGGTTCTGTTAATAGATTTTTGCCCAACGCCTTGAGGGGCCCATTTCCTCACCACCTGTGCATCGGCCCGCTGCGGGGATGATAGTTCACTCTTATACCAGCAGGTCAGCGCGAGGGTTCACGAGTTCCAGCTAGGAATCGCAATTCTGCTCTATACCAAGCGCCCATTCGAAGAGCGACATTTCCATTACCGGCCTTAGCTTCCGGTTTCCGTCCGTTGTCTTGTCCGCAGCCACTAAAGCTCCCGAAGAGACCGGCGGTCGCTGGGGTTTTACGATCTCGTTGCCGTAACCACCGGTCTTTAACGAGGGGTCGGCGCGACTTGTAGTTCCGGTGGTTTGACCATCGCCCATGTCGTCCCGGCCTTTGACTAGCTTCTTGGCTAGTGGCGAATGCGCGCAGCCCAAGCAAAAAGCATTGAGTCGCACTCCTGGCGGTTTCCTGATCAACCCCAAAGATTGACGGAAGTAGTAATCGCCCGAATTGATAACCCGGTCGCATGAATGGCATTTCCACGATTGCCTAGCACGTGTCCGTTTTAACTCGACCACACTTTCGTAACGAGATCCAATCCACTTGTTCACTGAAATCTCCTCATCGTGTCAACTAACTCGCACAGATTCCATTCCCTTTCTGATTAACCAATGGACGACCTCACGACGGCTGTTGAACTGCGGCAGTACTACCAAGGCGTCGACATACTCAACGCAATCCTCCGGCAACTCTAAAACGCTTGGTGTGAAATAGGTGATGTTACCAACCAAGCAAGTCAACAAAAGCCAGCGAGGGGCGGCCCCCTTGCCGGTTCAACCAGATACAGAAATTATGCAAGGCCACCTTGGCCGCCAATCTGGTTTGAAAGCCATCCAGTTGGTGCGGGCGCTCCCGGTCCAGCGCGAAGGCATGGTGGAGCTTGTCGAAGACGGTCTCCACCATCTGGCGTATCCCAGCCAGCCACCGGCGCAATGCTTTGGGCCAAGGGTTCCTGCTGTTGCGCCTGGGCGGACAGATTACCCGGGCCCCGTAGCAGTCCCGTCACCGCTGTCCTGCCGCCTGGCCCTCAAAGCCTTTGTCCACCACGTACCAGCCTTGGGCTGGCTCCCCCAAAGTGGGCCGCCTGGGATGGGGAGTATGCCGGAAGGCGAAGAGGTCCCCGGCCATGGTCTGGTCCTTGACGCTGGCTGGGGCAAAGCTGAAGCCGGTGATGACCCCCTCGGGATTGACCGCAAGCAGCAGGTGGAAGCCTTCATACCAGCCCAGGCGGTTGCTCCAGCCAATGTCAGCCTACCCGGCCAGCCAACCGGCGCCCCGGCGTTTGGCAGACCTGGTGGGAGCGCCGGAACTGTCCAGGGCTTCATAGAGGCAACGCGGTCCTTGCAGCAAGTCCACCAGGTAGCGGGAGAAAGCCGCCAGGATCCCGTAGTGGCGCCGCGTCAGCCGGTTGAACTGACTCCGGCGGGGTAGCGTGGGGAAAGCCGGCCTCAAGCGGCTGGCGGCATAACGGTAGAAGTCCCGTTCACTGCGGAAGCGCGCCCACTGGCTGAAGATAACCAGGGTGACCACCTCGCTCCTGGTCAGAGAAGCCTTGGGGCCGGGGGTGCCTTGGAGCCGGGGGTGGCATTTGCAAAAATCGTCTGCCATCACATAGAGTACCGTGAGGAAGGTGTCCGTATCCACCATAACTTAGCCTCTTTCTTGACCGGTTAGAAGCTGACTATCGGCTATGGATGCCTCCCTTACCAAACCAAATGCCAGTTTACAATTCACACCAAGCGTTTAAGTTAGGTCGTCACGAGAGGACGAGTTGCTCAAATGCTGGACCTCGGTTGTCTCTTCTGCTTTCGATTCGGCTTCAGGATAATATCTAAACTGGCCGGCCCGCCACTCGCGTCGGACTGATTTCCCAGCATGGTGTTTGTGAAGCGTAGCCACCAATGATCCAACTGGATTCTCGGCCGTGCTTGTCGCCCTCCCATCATCGAGCAAGCGCTTCGCAATTTCATTTGCCGACTGGCCTGCCCTAGTAGTCAGTCAACCGTGAAATCGGAAGGGTAAAGACGGTGAAGTTTGGTTCGGGCGTCCTGGGTATTGAACCGCCAGTTGATGGCGGCCTGGGCGGCGTTTCGCTCCGTGACCAAGGCTTGGACCTCCCGCCGCAGGGCCTCCTCGCTGGGGAGCCGCTGGCTGAGGCAACAGCGGGACAGTACGCTGAACTCGATTTCCGCCATGTTCAACCAACTGCCGTGCTTGGGGGTGTAGTGGAACTCCAGCCGCCGGGCCATCCTCCGGGCCTCAGCTGCCGGGAAAGTCTCGTACAAAGACGCCGTGCGATGCGTGTTCAGATTGTCCAGGACCAGCCGCACCACCGGGACCCCTGGGTAGGCTTCATCCACCAGCCAGCGCATCCGGTGGCGAAGTCCTGCATGGTGCGCCGTTCAGTGACCTCCACCTGCCGCCAGCCGGCCAAGGGCTCGCAGGCCAGGAACAGGTTGCGGGTTCCCTCCCGCCGGTACGCATAGTCCTCCCGCCGCAGCAGTCCCGGCCGGGGCGGCAAAGCAGGCCGGGTCTCGGCCAACAACTGGGTGGAGGTCTCGTCAAAGCAGACCACCGGCCTTTGGGGGTCATGGGGTTCCTGGTACAGGTCCAGGACGTCCTCCATGTGGGCCACGAAGTCGGCGCTCACCTGGGGGATGCGCCGCTCCTTCTTCCGCCACGGCTTGAGCGCGTTTTTTTAAGACGCTTTCGCACCCCCTCGTGGGACATGGAAGCCGCCAGCCCCAACTCCACCACCTTGCCAGCCAAAAGGCGCAGCGTCCAGTGGTCATGGCCTTCCGGGGCCGGGCGGCAGGCCAGGGCGATCAGGCGGGCTTCGCCCCGGTCGTCCAGCTTGCGGGGCCGGTGGGCTTGGGGACGGTCCTTCAGGACCCCAGCCAACCCATCCTCGCTGAAGCGCTGCTTGACCCGGTACACCGTGCTCAGCGCCACATCCAGCCCCTCCCACCCGGGGCGCCGGCCAACCGTCGTCGCTCTTTAGCAGAATCCGCACCCTGGCGCTCACCCGCGCCGTGCTTTTCCCAACCCGGATCAGACGCCGGAGTTCTTCCCGTTGTTCCGGCGTCAGCCGCACCGCGTGCTTGTCCCTTACCATCACCGCCACCTCCGCCATCGACTCTTCCTGCCAGACAGGGCAACCTATTTGGCCCCCTTATTTAACAAATCCTAAAACCAAGTTGACTGACTACTAGTCCAAATCTCTCTCACAGCCTCCTCAAGAAACCCATGGGTCCTGAACATAGTTACTCCTAGGCGAAATGAGCTTAGCTACCAACATGAGTCATCCCGGAGTTTGGGTAAAAGGCTAAAACCCGTATAAGGAAACAGTTACAAGAGAAGACCCCTTCAGGTGGAATGGGATTGTCAACACACCAACCACCAGGAGGGGTCTTCTCTTATGTTGCAACACGGAATGGGGCGGGAGCAAGGGCAGGGGGTTGCCAATATACTCCAGTTGTTCATCGGACCATTGGAACAGTGGCTGGACCAACAGATCGACCGGCGTTTGGTACGCACCTTTTTCCTGGCCTTGGCCGCCATCGTGCGGTTGCGTCACTCCCGGTCTGGGCTGCTCCTTAGCGAATTGGGCACCCATGTCCTCTCCCCAGACCAGGCTCCGGCGGGGACCAAACGGCTCAGCAATTTGCTGCGCTCTCCCAAGTGGAGCCATATTCTCTTGGAGAGATTCCTCTGGTACCGGGCGGACCAAGGCCTGGCCCAACTGGAGGAACAGGACGGGAGGGCTCTGGCCATCTGGGATGAAAGTGTGCTGGAGAAGCCGGAAAGCATCGCCTTGGAGGGGCTGTGTCCGGTGCGTTCGAGCAAAGCCGCCCGCCTAAAGCGCATCAAACCAGGCTTTTAGAATCCGCCGGGAGGGCCGCCGGTATTCGTCCCAGGACTACAGTGGCTCACCGTCATGGTGGCGGGGATGCAGGGGCCTCCTTCCCTAGCCGCCATGCGCTGGTGGACCAGCCGGGGAAAGCTGGCCTCCGAGCGCCGCACCAACACCACCTCCCTCCTGGCCCAATGCGCCCAAGCATGGGGACGCCGGGCGCTCCACGTCTTCGACCGAGGCTACGCCGGCGCTCCCTGGCTCAACCAATTGGCCCACCACCGGGTCCGCTTCATCATCCGCTGGCCTACCCGCTACCACCTGACCGACGTCAAGGGCAGCCGCAACGCTTGGCGGGTCACCCAGGGCAAGCGTTCTGTGGACCACCGTTTGCTCTGGGACGTCCACCGCAGAGAGTACCGCAAAACCGGCATCGTCTTCGCTCCGGTGCGCCATCCCCAAGTGGAAGAACAGCTTTGGCTCGTTGTTTCCCGGCCGGGGAAGGGACGCCGTCCCTGGTACCTGCTGACCAATGAACCCATCGCTGCAACTGACGACGCTTGGCCAATCGTATTAGCCTGCGCCCGGCGCTGGCAGGTGGAGATGTGCTACCGGGCCTGCAAGACTGATCTGGCGATGGAGAGGCCCCGCCTCTGGTTCTGGGAGAACCGGCTCAAGCTCTTGCTCATGGTCAGTTTGGTCTACGCCTTTCTGCTCTCCTTGCTGGCCCCGGATTCCAGAGCCCTGGTCCAAGACCTGCTCCGCTCTTGGTGCCATAGAACCGGAAAACGGTACCGCCAAGCCGCGATACCCTTTTCCAGATTAAGAGCTGCCTTGAGTTCCCTTTGGCTCGCCTATCCCCCTTCCTTCTCCCCTCCCATCCAAAATTCGGGATGACTCATGTTCCGTCAATGCCCGTCGTCAGTAAAATGCGGAAACTTCGTGGATCGAACCAGAAGAATGCTTGGCTCCTGCGCGGTGGCTCGGTGAATTACACGGTGCGGGGCAAGACCGAGCGGCGCCAGTACCGGTGATTTCTGACCAGGAAGGCCGTAGGTCCGCTCCACGTCGCATACCACACCACACACCAGACCCAGAGCAGAAGCCCGCGCCGAATGCTTGGTTAAGTTTTCGACCTAGAGCGCTAGCTGCCGCCGGATTTCCCGAAATGCTTCGCCCTAGACTATGACCCCCATGCCCACCTGGATAACCAGGACGACTCTCATCAGCGACCATTGTAGTGCTAGTACCACTTCCAGATAGATTTACAAGAATATGAGAAGGCAGCCATACTTGGGTATGATCCTTCTGTGAGGGAGTATCCAGACATGGCTGCCATCAAGTACAAAGTCAAGCTGGCTGAATCCGAACGCTCCCGTCTCAATGAGGTTTCCCACCGGGGCAAGCTGTCAGTCCGCACCGTCAAGCGGGCGCTGGCGTTGCTCAAAGCAGATGAAGGACTTCGGGACGATGAGATAGCCGGTGTGCTTTTGATCAACGCCGCCACCGTTGCCAGAGTGCGGAAGCGGTTCGTCGAGGAAGGACTTGAGGCCGCCATCAATGACAAGCCGCGGCCGGGCCGGGAGCGCAAGTTGGACGGCAAGCAGGAAGCGCACCTGGTTGCCATCGCGTGCAGCAGTCCACCCGAAGGACATGCAAGCTGGACGCTCCATCTGCTGGCGGACAAGGTGGTGGAGTTGGAGTTTGCCGGGAGCATCTCCCTGGAGACGGTGCGCCAGATACTCAAAAAAACGAACTCAAGCCGTGGCGGAAAAAGGAATGGTGCATCCCCAAGCTGAGCGGGGAGTTCGTGGCCCGGATGGAGGACGTGCTGGACCTTTATCACGAAGAGTACGACCGGGAGCGTCCGGTGGTGTGTTTTGACGAGTCTTCCAAGCAGTTGCTCGAGGATGGGCGGCCGCCCATCAAGGCCGCTCCCGGACGGGTGGAGCGCTATGACACCGAGTACCGGCGAAACGGGACCCGGAACCTGTTCATGTTCTGTGAACCGAAGGGTGGGTGGAGGCACGTCGAGGTGACCGGGCGCCGCACTGCCGTGGACTTCGCTGAACAGATGAAGTGGCTGGTGGACGAAGCATATCCTGACGCCACTGTGATCAGGCTGGTGCCGGACAATCTCAACACCCACAAGCTGGGTTCGCTCTACGAATTGTTTGCACCGCCCGAGGCGCGCCGCATAGCCAAACGCCTGGAGCTGCACCACACACCCAATCACGGAAGCTGGCTGAACATGGCTGAAATCGAGTTGAGCGTCTTCAGCAGACAGTGTCTGAACCGCCGGGTGGGCGATGAAGCGTTGCTGAGACGGGAGGTCGCGGCGCTCGAACGCGAGCGCAACGAGGCCGCCGCCATCATAGACTGGCGGTTCTCCACTCAAGACGCCCGCAGTAAACTCCAACATATCTATCCATCAGGATTAAATTGAAACGGTACTAAACTAAAGCCAAGGTGAAATGTACATATCGCTAGACCCACTGTCGGTGGCCACCCATTTGGGGCCCAAAGGTGATACGAGGTTCTGTGGAGTCCTTTCGGTCGTCTTCAAGACCCCAGAAATGCACATCCCACCTTGGTATTGGTTTAGTACCGTTTCCACTTGAATATGCCTTATATCGGATATCTGTTAATCATTCCCGCGCAAGCAGGAATCCAGAGTTAGAGGCAGCCTTCCAGTATCAATAAATCTAACTGGAAACGGTACTAGTATTACAACGACGGTTGGCGTGATAGGGCTCTTGGGAGTCCCTTCCCGGATATAGGCCAGCTTGCACGACAGCTTCCCGCCCGACCGTTCCCAAGTGCAATTTCTACTCACGAGGCACCCAATTTGATGAAGCGTCGTTGTAATACTAGTACCGTTTTCACTTGAATATGCCTTATATCGGATATCTGTTAATCATTCCCGCGCAAGCAGGAATCCAGAGTTAGAGGCAGCCTTTCAGTATCAATAAATCTAACTGGAAACGGTACTAGCACCGTTTCAATTTAATCCTGATGGATAGATATGTTGGAGTTTACTGCGGGCGTCTTGAGTGGAGAACCGCCAGTCTATGACGGCGCCAGCATCGTTGCGCTCGCGTTCGAGGGCGGCAACCTCCTGCCGCAGCAGCACTTCATCGCCGACCCGGCGGTTCAGACACTGTCTGCTGAAGACGCTCAACTCGATCTCGGCCATGTTCAGCCAGCTTCCATGGGTGGGAGTGTGGTGCAGCTCCAGACGCTTGGCTATACGACGCGCTTCGGACGCTCCAAATGCTTCGTAGAGCGAGCCGGGCTTGTGGGTGTTGAGATTGTCCAACACCAGCCGGACGACCCTGGCGTGGGGGTACGCCTGGTCAACCAGCCAGCGCATCTGGTGAGCAAAGTCCACAGCAGTGCGGCGCCCGGTCACTTCGACGTGTCTCCATCCGCCCTTCGGTTCACAGAACATGAACAGGTTCCGGGTCCCGTTTCGCTGGTACTCGGTGTCATAGCGCTCCACCCGTCCGGGGGCGGCCTTGATGGGAGGCCGCCCATCCTCGAGCAACTGCTTGGAGGACTCGTCAAAACACACCACCGGCCGCTCCGGGTCGTACTCTTCGTGATAAAGGTCCAGCACATCCTCCATCCGGGCCACGAACTCCCCGCTCAGCTTGGGGATGCGCCATTCCTTTTTCTTCCACGGCTTGAGTTCGTTTTTTTGAGTATCTGGCGCACCGTCTCCAGGGAGATGCTCCCGGCAAACTCCATCGCCACTACCTTGTCCGCCAGCAGATGGAGCGTCCAGTTTACATGTCCTTCGGGTGGACTGCTGCACGCGATGGCGACGAGGTGCGCCTCCTGTCTGCCGCTCAGCTTGCGCTCACGGCCTGACCGTGGCCGGTCGTTGATTGCGGCTTCCAGCCCCTCCTCGACGAACCGTCTGCGCACTCTGGCAACAGTGGCGGCGCTGAGCGAAACCGCCTCAGCCGCCTCACGGTCTAAGAGTCCTTCGTCAGCTTTCAACAGCGCAAGGGCCCGCTTTACCGTGCGGGCCAACGGCTTGCCACGGCCGGATGTTTCAATCAGAGCGAAGCGTTCGGATTGGGTCAGTTCGACTTTGTATTTGGAGACAGGCATATCAGGTACGGCCTCGCTAAAGGATTTTACTCAAGCCTACCTGATCTCCCTTATGATTGTAAGACTTTCTGGAAACGGTACTAGTACCTCTTCCCCGGCCACCGTGAATGCGTGGTCCCGCAAAGTCTTATAGCTGAGATCAGGCTCCTCGCTAAACCTCAGCTCGAAGGTGAAAGACGCCTGTCCATCATGGGACTCAGGCGTGTTCTTGAAGCTGGCTGTCAGGTGTGGCTTGGCTCTGTTTACGGTTACGGTGTAGGTCTGGGTGGTTACTCCGTCTTCAGCGGTTACCTCTACAGTGATGAAATTGTCGCCTTCCGCCAGGGAGACTGTTCCGTCGGCATCTTCCACCCCGTTCAGCTTGATAACGTGGCTGGAGCCAGCATCGTTGAGCGTCGGGGCCACTGTGGTTTCAGCTACGTCATTGGCCACGTTGATGGCGTACTCAGTCGTGGCCGGGTCGAAGTTCAGGTTGACCCCGCTGAGAGACAAGCCGCTCAGGGTGGCGTCTTTCTGCTGTCCGTCTGACGCGGCCTCTCCGCGCTTGATGATGACCTCGTACAAGAAGCTGTTGATGCCGAGGTCGTGGTCAGCCGAAACGAATATGCTGTTGTAACCCACCTCGAGTTCCGCTTGGTGTCCATCCGTATCTGGGTCTGCGTCCGTAGCCGGGTCCCACGAAACGGTGTAGCCAGTTCTTGCGGTCGCATTCAAAAGGTAATCTGGTTCCTGTCGTGCGGAACGTCCAGAACTGCGTATAAGAAACCGTAACTTGCGAACGCAGGCCCCAGGGTTCCCGGGGCGACCGTTAGCCCCGTCAGCGCTGGCTCTGAGGAATAGGTTCCCGCAACCGGCCGTTCGACGGAATTTTCCGTTTTTGATGGGAGGGGAACCTCTCCGATCAATCGCCATCTGTCTCCACAGTACACTTGGACAATGTGCTGGTCTTTCAATGGGAAACTGTCCAGGGTCTTAGTTATTTGGGTGTTTTGATGACCTGTTGAACCCAGTGTCTGGGATCTCGTCCATTTTTGTGTCTCAATGACCCCGGTCCAGGAGTTATGGAAGGTGCTATGGTAGGCAGTCGATCTGCTGGCCAAGTAGGCATTGTAGTCGCTGGTGCATTCTCCGGCGTCGTTCCATGTGATGGTGTAGGTCGAACCGGCCGAACCCGAGTCCGCTATTTCGACGGTTATATGGCTGACCGGGTCGGGCGTCTCAGGGGTTTCTTCGTGTTCCATAATGGTTATGGTGTGGGAATTGATGTTCTGGTCCAAGGTCTGGATTCTATGCGCAGGCAAGTATTCAGTTTCCCAATCCACAAGAATGTTGAATGTTTCGTCTGCTTCCGCCCTATCGTCGTTGCTAATTGATATGGGTATGCTGAATTCGCGCTTAAATTCAGGGACAACCCCATTGGACTCCACCGGTTGCATCGTTTGTGAATTGACGGTGATGTCCAACCCGACGCTTCGGTCATAGGTGCCGTCGTCGTTTGGGTTGTAACCGTAGGAGAAGCCAAGCCAGTCGCGGGGAGAGGGCCACTCAATGTCCTCCTCCTGAGCAGTGCCCACTTCGGTGGTGAACCTCAGGTTTGCAACGAAACCGTGGGGCTGCTTGGGGCCGTCGGTTTTCACAACAACGTTTGCCGTAACCACCCCGCCTTCTTCCACCTGTGTGGAGTCCACGGTGAAGGTTGCAGTGACTCTTGGGACATCGTTGTCCTTTATCTCCGAGGAAGCCGAGCCGGATTCGGAGCTAACTTCATAGGCGTCACTGTCAACTAACGCCACCGTCAAAGTGGAATGTTCTTCCCACTCATGGTCCGCGTTGGTCGCCACGTCGAACCTGACCGATGCGTTCCCGGCTGGGAATTCCAAGTTGAACCGCCCCTGTGACGAAGAGGGCACCATCTCGCCACCAGTTTCAGACACATTAACCGTCACCGTGAGAGCTTGGGAGGTATCTCCGGTACGGGTGAGGACGAAGGGCATCGTGGAACCTTCAAAGCTACGGTTTAAACCATAAATGCTAATCGTGGGGAGTGAGTCGCCCGATGTGCTGCCTGCCCGGTTGATCCTTACCTCATAAGTGCCGATGGCAGGTGTGTCAGAGAGGCGGATGTCGGGGATTACTGCTATGGTGATCAAGTTGACGCCGTGGCTCAAGTCCACCTGATGACCGGGCTCGGAAGTTCGGCTATCCGGCGGCAGAATCCTTGCGAAAAAGGGAGAGAAATAGGTAGTTTCAGCCGATATGGTTATCCACTCTATTTCGCTTTCCACCCCGGCAGAGTAGGTCCTTGTGTCCGGCGCAAACGCCCCGATGTCCATGGTGTTCCCTTGCTGATCTACAAGCGCAAGAGAAGCTAGGTTCGGTTTTCTGTAGTCATCGTCCACGACCAGTGTTTGTGCAGGGGCGATCAAAAAGTCGAGGCTGTATCCCTCTCCATCGACTAACGCTGCCTTCACTCGGGAGGACCCTTGATACAAGGAGTCGGAGTTGGTAGGGACATCAAGTCTTGCCGAGGCGTAGCCAGCCTGGAATTCCACGTTGAACCGTCCCTTCGATAATGAGGGCAGCATATCTGCTTTTTCGGTTACATCGACCGGAACCGTCAAGGCACGGGTTGTATCGCCAGTACGAGTGAGCAGGAAAGGTATTGTAGATCCCTCCTTAGCCCAACCTGCGCCGCTGATTCTGATATTGGTGGCAGCGCCGTCAGGCGCGCTTCCCGCCTTGGTGATTGCCAAGCTATAAGGCCTCAACACCTGATCGAGTCCAGACAAGTACACACTGATCAGGATCAAATTGGTGCCGTGGCTGAGTTCCACTTGATGACCGGATAACGTCTCCGAGTCTCCCGGCGAAATTTGGATCCTCGCGTGGGAGGACCCGGAGCTGGACAAGGCGTCGATGGTCACATGGGTTACTGTGCTGGCAACGCTTGCGGAGTAATCCGTCGTCGCGGGTCAAAGGTGCCAATGTCGACGGTAACGCCATTCTGGTCAGTCACGGTAAGCGAGGCGAGGTCCAGGTTGAGGTCATCCTTAGCTTGGAGTCCCAATGGCCAGGCCAAAGCCAGTATTGTGGCCAGGGTTACCAAGATTGCGCGAACCCGAATCAGATTCGTCCGATTTGGGAGCCTTGTGCCTGAAATGCCCGCTGACCTGTTCATTTTGTTCTCCTCTACACAATGAGATTCTCGGACTAAACCAATACCAAGGTGGGATGTGCATTTCGGGGGTCTTGAAGACGACCTAAAGGACTCCACGGCACTTCATCTCACCTTTACGTCTCAACTGGGGGCGACCGACAGTGCGGTCTAGCGATATGTACATTTCACCTTGGCTTTAGTTTAGGTTCAGCCCTGTTCGGCTATTGCAGCCGGTAGGACTCCAGATTCAGAGCTCGAGCGAGCAATGATTGGATTGGTAACGGTTACGGGGGTTTTATGTATTCAACGCTCCTCGGTGGCAAGCGGGGCAACGTCATACCTCGTGGTCACTACCTGGATTCCGGGATAGTCAACACAGTAATCAGGCCAGACATCGCTTCCGGCGCCATGCATCTCGTACGCCTCAAAGAGTTTGATTCGGAGGAAGGCCCCTTGTTCAACAGAACAGGGTCATCGAACGATCCTCCGTTCGCCCAGTTGTCGGATACATAGACCACTCTCGCGAGAACGGTTCTCCACCGCCGGTAAAGTCGGCGTTGGACAAAGTGAGGTCTTGGCTGGGAACCAAGACCTGCAAGCCAGGCCAGCATAGCCCCGAGACGGCGATTGGATACATTAGCCTGAATCGGGTAATTCACGGTTTGGCTAACTGAAGTTGTCTTGCCGGCTACACTACGACCTTCGCCCGCTAGATTCTGTTCGAAGGAGGAGGCAACGTCGTGCCAAGACGTAGGAGTTACTGCCAGAATCTGGGAGGGGGTGAATGTAAACGGAGGGACTAAGATCGATACGGGAGGGATTGACGCTGTGGAAGAGGTGTGATGGGCTCTTTCAACCGGTATGGCAGGGGATCCTGCACAGCCGGATTGAAATGGGGAAGAACCGTAGCTTCGGGATCGGACCGAAATCCGTTGCCAGTGTCCGGCCAGCCTGACTTCGGGAACTGCAGGAGTGGTGAACGGGGCGGCCTCGTTCCTGTGCGAAGTAAACCCTACGGTCCCGCATTGCGCAGACGCATGCAGCAGTCTACGGAGAAAGGGAGGAGCGCCAAATGGGAGACTTGGCCCAGTGACGGCAGTCGCACAGTAGTGAGTTGAGAGGTCTAGGCTTTCTGCAAGCTCTGATTCACTTTGTGCAGGTAAAAGTCGGGGGGGGGGGGGGGGGGGGGCTGACAGGGGTAGGTAACGGCTGCTACGAGGGGGCATGATGGGTGATCTCCAGGTTGGGCTTGGGTTCCGGCCAGGGTTCGGGCAGCAGCCAGACGCGGCTCCAGAGGCGTCCTTTGAGCAGCAACCGCCTGAGCCAGTCGACGCCGTGGCGGATCACGCTGACGGTGCGCGCCGGACGGCTCCGAGAGTCCCGGTGATTGGAAGCCAGCGTCTTGGGCGGCGTCCGCAGGTTGCCTGGGGCGATCCTGCGGTCCTGGGCGTCTTCCACCCTGGTGCCGTAGGCCAGGGCCAAAAGCGTCGCCACCGGCAGCACCAGCCAGTGCCGGGAGATGTGTGCCGGATCGGTGCGCCGGGTCTTGTCCCACTTCCAGCCTAGGCTCTTGATGGCCTTGAAGCCCAGTTCGATCCAGAAGCGCAGAGCGTACCAACTGACGCCGACTTCCTTTGGAGGCAGGTCGGTGAGGATGACCCAGGGTTCCTCCTGCTCGGCGTACCAGACCACCATGAGGGTGCAGCGGCGTTTGGCCTTGGGGGTGCTGAAGGCGGTG
This sequence comes from Dehalococcoidia bacterium, assembly GCA_965197575.1. GTDB lineage: Bacteria > Chloroflexota > Dehalococcoidia > Lucifugimonadales > UBA3495 > VXOI01. The sequence continues at coordinate 201,204 of OZ240214.1, read as the reverse complement.
CCCTGGCCGACCCAGGCGGTATCGGGACGGGAAAGGAAACGCAGGGCAGGCAATCGTTTGCCGCCGTCGGCGCAGAAGGTGATGTTCTTCCGATAGCGCATACAGGGGCGCCAGCCCTGGGCGCGTATCTGTTGCCACAGCTTGGGGCTGGATATGCCCCGGTCGCAGAGGACGATCACGGACATTTCATGGGGAACGGCTGGCGCCAGTTCCTTGAGCAGTTCCACGGTGGGGTCCATCCAGGAGCCGCGTTGGGTGGCGGGGTGAATGCGCCAGGCCACGGGGATGGCGCAACTGCGGTAGAGGACGCTGATGACGATGGCGGTGGTCTGATCGCCCTTGAGAGTGGGGTCGATGGCCAGGGCCAGTCTGCCGGAGCGCCACCAGGCGAGGACCCAGCGAAGCAGCGGCGCGAAGCAGAGAGTTACGTCCAGTTGGGTTTGGCAGGGGCTTGTCCGGTCGCTGCCGTCGTAGAGCCACTCTCTGAGGTACTGGCGGAGGTTGTTCCAGCTGCCCCAGGGCGAGAGGGCGGAGGCGACGGCGTTCTGACAGGCGCTGCCGGCGAGGATGGCCCCGCAGACCCACAGGACCAGACCGGTCAACTGTGGCTGAGAGAGGTGAGGTAAATGCGTTTCAATAGTTTGCTGAATCTGATAGGTTTCTCTGGGAAGGCGCACGGGGAACCTCCGGCGTCCGGTTGCGTAGCTGACACCAGAATGCCGGAAACCCCGGCGCCTTCCCAAGGTTCGTTCCGGGCCAATTTCAGCCGTTACCTACCCCTGTCAGGGAGGACCCGGGGAGTCCGGCATCCCTTTCAGGCCATGCTGCGGCTGACCCTGCCGGGCTTGGTCTGCGGCCAGACCACCATGGCCCATATCGCCCTCTTCGCCCGGATGCACTGGCCGGCACTGAAGGAGCCTCTGGGTTTTCTCAGAAGCCATCCGCCCCACGCCACCACTATCTCCCGAACCCTGGCCGGGGTTCCTTATGAGCAGTTGCAAGGGGCCCTGACCGGATGGGTGGCTCGCGTGGCGGCGGACCAGGAGGTGAACGCCCCGGCAGACGGCAAGCGGGCCAAGCAGTCCGAGGATGCCAAGGGCAATCCCCTGGTGATGGTGAACGTGCTGGCCCATGACCTGAGGTTGTGTCCGGCCCGGTGGCCGGCATCGGAGAAACGGCACGAACCCGGGGTGTTGCGGGAACAGTTGGCCCAACTGTTCGAGCGCTATCCCGGCCTGAGACTGCTGACCAGGGACGCCCTGTACGCGGAGCGGGACCTGTGCCAGGCCATAGTCAGCTACGGACGGGACCGCCTGGCGCGTATCAAGGGGAACCGGCCCGAGGCGCTGGCGGCATTGGCGGACGGGTTTGCCGTGGAGGAACTGGGTGAGCCTGAGGCGGAGACCGTGGAAAAAAGCGGGTGTGATCGAGAGGCGGCGCATCTGGACCGGTGCGGCACTGGCCGACTATATCCGGGATGAGTTGGGCTTTCCCGGGGCGAGGCAGGGGGTGATGGTGGAGAAGGAGGCGGTGGACATAGCCGCCGGGGAGGTGAGCCGGGAGCGCTGGTATCCGCTGACCAGCCTGAGTTCCCGGCGGTGCGGACCAAAGGAACTGCTTCTAGGGTTCCGCAATCACTGGAGGGTTGAGAACAGCCTGCGCCACGTGAAGGACCGCAGTTGGGATGAGGACGTCCACACGCTGCGCCGTCCGGGACTGGGTGAGGTATACGCCACCCTGGTCAACACCGGGCTGAACGCCCTGCGCCTGGAAGGATGGTTTCCCCTCCAGATGTCCATGCCCCTGCGAGCCAAGACCTGCGCCTTCCGCCGAACGCAGACCATCGCCCGCCTCTGCGGTCAACCCTCCTGACTTTGCAATCGTCCTGGCGGCTACACCTATGGGATTGAGCCCGCGACATACCAGGCGCATACTGGCGGCTTATCGGAGGAACGGAGCTGCCGCCCTTGCCCATGGTCTGCGGGGCCGCAAGCCAGCCAACGCTATTCCCGAGGCGACCAGGAGCAGGGTGGCGCATCTGGCTGGCACGATTTACCAGGGAGCCAACCACACCCATCTCTCAGAGTTGCTCAGTGAACGCGAGGGTCTCGACATGGGCAGGACTACCCTGCGGCGCATCCTGGTCAACGCGGGCCTGACAGTCCGCGAAGAAGGCGTCCGCCCAAGCACCGGGTGCGCCGCCAGCGGATGCTCCAAGAAGGCATGCTGATCCAGTTGGACGGCAGCCATCACCGTTGGCTGGGTGAGGACGGGCCGCAGTTCGTGCTGCTCTTCGCCGTGGACGACGCCACCGGCTGCGTGGTCAACGCCCTGTTCTGCGAGCAGGAGGACAGCCTCAGCTATTTCCGGCTGATGCAGGGACTGATACGGCGCCGCGGCATTCCTGTGGCCCTGTACACTGACCGCCACCCTGTATTCAAGCACCGCTCGGAATATCAGCCCGCCGGTACGCCAACCCAGTTCGGCCGGGCAATGGAGGAGCCTGGGGATACAACTGATATTCGCCCTCTCTCCCCAGGCAAAAGGAAGGGTGGAGCGGACGGCGGGAACCTTCCAGGACCGGTTTCACGGAACTCCGGCTGGCAGGAGCAACCACCATGGAGCAGGCCAAGGCCGTACTGGAGCAGTTCCTGCCCCGGTTCAACCGGCGTTTCAAAGTTCCTGCCCAGTGCCCTGATCCGGCATTCCGACCCTTGCCGTCAGATCTGCGCCTGGGGCAAGTCCTGTGCTTCAAACACAAAAGGAGAGTGGCCAGGGATAACACCGTGAAGTTCCAGAGGCACACCCTGCAGTTGCTGCCTGGTCGGCACCGCCGCAGCTATGCTGGCGCGACCGTGCTGGTGCTGCAAGGACTGGACAGCCGGCTGTCCTTACAGAATGAAGGACGCATCATTGCCGCCCAAGAAGCGCCCCCAAGTCCAGGATTCCTGCGAGATGGCATCAAGCCTTCTTCGGGTGATGCCATCTCGTCTCCGGACCCCGAAAGCCTCAGTGAACCTCGGGAAATAACCCCCGAGCCACTGGCAATGGTAGCCGCAGAAAACGGTCACGGCTCCGCCATCGACGATGGAGACGTGGTCTCCATGACGGTGACCACTTCACTTAGGAGGCCGACGTTTCTTCAGCAGGCCCGATGGGACGCGGTGCAGCAGGCCAAGCTCCAGGGCATGTCCATTCGCAAGATGGCAAGGGAGCTGGGTCTCCACAGAGACACCGTAAGACGATACATCGATGCCGAAAGTCCGCCGCCGCGGCGGTCGTCAGTAACTTCACCCGCAACGGCACAAGACTCCTGGATTCCTCCCTTCGGTCGGAATGACAGCTAAAGTTTGCGGAGACAACTGAAAGACCCTGCGTGGGCTGCTCAGGGCCGATCGCGGGCTCCTCTTTCACCCGGTCACGGTGAACCTTTCGAACCATCGGCCTATGGTGAGGGCGCCCTGCGGCTAGTAGACCAACAGCTTTGATATGATGGCTTCTCCGCAGAACGGTCTGGCGGGGAACACAACTGCTGGAAGATCCTCGCGAGGCCCAACCTGCTTAAACAACTCATCATTTCAAAGATTTCGGACCACTAGCTGAGGATGAGCAGAAAACAATAGAGGCTGCTTCCTTTCTATCGCCCTGATGGGCGGAACTCAACGTTGACTCTGCCAGCCCGCGGGAATATCATCGGGAGTAGCATGGAATCGTATGCCCATGCTTTTACAGGAGGGGCGAGCATGGACTTTGGATTGTTTACCACTTGGAACGCCGTTTACGAGGGCGGCAAGGTCCCCTGGGACCCCGACTATCGGGACGGCAAGCTCCTCGAAGCCGAGGCCTACAAGCAGAACTTCCGGGAGATCGAGCACATCGAGGACGCGGGCTGGGACTACGTCTGGTTCGGCGGCGGTCACTTCTCCACCCAGGGCAGCATGGACCCCCAGTCCCTCATGCTGTCCGCCGCCATCGCCAACCACACCAAGAACATAAGGATTGGCACCTCCATCCACCGCCCGACCCTACGGTTGCCCAGTGAGTCCGTATCCCCGCGGGCGTTGCCCCACGAAAGGTATGCCTTCGACAACCTCCAGCCCGAGGACCCCTTCCAAGTCGCGGAACAGGTTGCCATCGTTGACCAGATCAGCGAGGGACGCTTCATCTACGGCGCAGGGGCCCGCACTCGCGGCTCTGCCGAGCGCCGGGAGTATTTCTTCGAGTATCTCGAGCTGCTCAAGCAGCTCTGGAACGAGGACAGATTCTCCGGTTTCGAGGGCAAGTACTTCAACTACCCCGCCTTCTACGAGAGCTACATGAGCATCCCCAAGCCCGTGCAGAAGCCCATGCCCATGCTGCTTCCCGTGGACAGCCAGGAGAGCTTCGTGCCCATGGGCGAGCAGGGATACCGCATTGCCATCGGCGCCGGCAGTTCCCCTCACAACCTGCGGGGCTCCGCCGTCCTCCGCGAGGACGTCAATGCCTACCGCAAGGCGTGGATAGAGGCGGGGCATGAAGGAGATCCTACCACCGTCGTCCGGGTGCCCACTCTCGTCGCCGACACCCAGGAAAAGGCCGACCGCCGTGTCGAAAACCTCATGGACCTCGCCCGCATCTATTACGCGGGCCGTGTCGCCATCGGCAGCACTGACGCCGGCAGCGCCGGCCCCGATGCCACCGAGGAAGTCAACCTCTTCGGCACGCCGGAAGAGGTGGTCGAGAAGATCCACATGTTCAGGGAGGCCTTCACTACCGACGAGATTATGTTCGAGTGCAACTGGACATCATCCGTCCCCCGCGAGGTAGTCATGGACACCTTGAAGTGCCTCTCCGAAGACGTCATCCCCCACTTCAAATAGGCGGGGAGTTTGATTGGAGGGAATTAGGGCGGGCCGCCAACCGGCGGCCCGTTTCCTAAACTGAAGCCAAGGCGGGATATACATTTGCGGTGCGGTGAAAATCGGTTTGGGCGCTTCCAGTTAGTTCTTCCGCCCGTGCTTGGAGCACGGTCCGGCATCGCCGCTTGACTTCTTCCCGAAGATCGGCCAGGCGGGCGAAAAAGTCGCCCACTTTGTCCTGCACCGCAGCCTTGGTGCCCAGGCACAAGTTGGCGGTCACCTCTTGACGCACCCAGCCCCAAATGGCTTCATCAGCGTTGAAGTCTGGGCTATAGCTGGGCAGGTTCACCGGGCGCAGGCGCAACTCAGGCGTGGCCAGGTGGGCCCGTAGCGCGTCGCCGCGATGGGCTGGAGAATTGTCCCAGATCACGGTCAGCGGTTCGTCAAACCGCGCTTGCAGTTGCCGCAGGAAAGCGGCAGAGGTGGCGGCGTTGCTGTTGCCCTCCAGTCCCATCAGTTCCACGTCGCAGGTCTCCAGACACATCGCCGAATAGTAAGTAGCTGGCTTTCTCGCCCCGCCGCGGACTGGTGGAGTCCACCAGCGCCGGTTCTCCCTGCAATACCCACTTGCCCCGCAGGTCCCCATCCGCTTGGAAGTGCGCCTCGTCGGCGAAGAATATCTTGGCCCCAGTTCGGCGCGTTTCCGCCGTCAGGACGGCATATTCCGCCACAAAGGCAGCCCGCCGGGCCGGATCCGCCTTGACCAGCCACTTCTTGGGACGCTTCAGGACGAACCCCAGCCGGTGCAGATAGTTCAGGCAACTGCTGCGGCTCAGGCCAATGCCGAAGCGTTCCCAGACAAACTGCCGGACCACTTTCCAGTTCCAGTTGGCCAGGCTGATGCTCGCCAAGGCGGGCAACTCCGGCACCGCCGCCCTCAACTCCGCCTGCTGCGCCTTGCCGAGGGCGTGGGGGAACCCCCGGACTGCTCGAAAATCAAGGCCCTGGGACCGCCCTCCCCGAAGGCGGCGGCCCATCTGCCGATGGTGTGAGGATCCCGTTCCAGAGCCTCCGCCGTGGCCGACGCGGTCCGGCCAAAGAAGACCGGACTCCCGGCATCGCCGCGGTCCGGCAGACATTCGAAGGGCTTGACGACATCATCGACAAGCACTGGTCAGGCGCGGTAAACGCGCCGGAAAACCGGCTGTTTGACGAAGGCGTAGACAGAACAAGCCATGACCTAATCCAATGGGATCAATACCCAACCTACGACGGTCACTCGGTAACGTTCAGCGGCACACTGCTAAACGATGCAGTCCTGTACAGTGAAACCCTCCACCAAGCAAGGGAGGGCGGGTACTCAAACTTTTCACTGTCCCACGCTGACAAGCATGAGTATGCAGGCAGCATACTGCCCCCGCTCGAGGATGGCACGAACTGGATATTGGACGACCCTGGGGATTCCGTCGCCGCCGAATACCGGCTGTACGAAAGGGCGTTCATCATCAAGTTTCCGTTCCCACAGGCCCTCGTCAACCCGTCAGGCTACATCGTCCTTGTCCTGGGATTTAGAGACGGAAGCAGGACACCAACTATAGGAGAAAACATAGACCTGCTCGGGTACGCTCGCATCCGAGTGGGCGGAGCTTCCAACGTGCCAGTCAAGAGTCCGCCGGGCGCCCACGTCACCGGAAGCGCCGGGCCGGTGAGAATCAACTTGCCGGTCCCCGTGACGGCCACCTTCAGCGAGCCGGTCTTTGGCTTCACCTCAGCCGACATCGACGTGGGCAACGGCACGATCGGTAACTTCACAGGAGCCGACGGCGACACCATCTACACGTTTGACGTGACGCCGAACGCCATCGGTATGGTGACGGTGGATATTGCCGCTGGCGTGGCAGAAGATGCCGACGGCAATGGCAATACGGCGGCCATCCAGTTATCGTTGGGTATTACGTATGACGGCGACGGAGACGGCGGGATCAGCAAGGACGAGGCCATTGCGGCCATACGTGATTACTTCAGTGACCGTATTAACAAGGACCAGGCGATAGCCGTCATCCGGCTCTATTTTGCCAGCTAAAGGCTGGCAGCCCATCAAGCCCTCCACTGATCGGCGGCTGCATCCTCCCACCTCAAGACTTCAGGTCAATAGACAGCTTGGCGTAGCTTGTATATTCCGCTCCCCGTTCAAACCTTGGCCGCGGGCCTTATGTTAGACTCACGGCAGTGGACCATTACGAAATATTCTCACACGGCGCTGATTACCGAAAACGGCGGCGAGTCTTTCAACACACTTTCCTACGATCTGGTAGAACTCTAGGCAACCAAACTCAACCAACCGGGAGGAGCGCCCGATAAAGGCATCTTACCTGGGCGCGATGGGCTACGCCCACCGTCGCGATTTTCCCGCAACCTGGCCCACGCCGTCGGCCTATAACGATCCTGCGGTCTCCGTCCAGAGCTACCAGGACGGCATCGAGGAGTGCGAGTACGCCGAGGAAATGGGCTTCGAGTGGGTCAGCTTCTTGTGGAAGTTCAGGGAAAATGTCCGGTTAAGTGTTCAGCATAAATGTCACTCGGTTATGCCGCCATGGTATCAGATGATGACGTCGTGGGATCCGCCCGGGATTGCCCCGTCGGAGGACCTTCGGCGTCCAGGTATTTCTTAATGGTGGCTCGGTAGATTCCCAATTCCCGCTCAATTGCTCGAAGTGGCATCCCCTTGCGCCTGGCTTTTTGAATCGCCTTCCATCTCTCCTTCTGAAGAAACGTCGGCTTGCGCGGAGAGGCGGTTGCGGACGTCCCGGTGGCGGCTGCGCTGTCGGGGATGGGCGCCTGATCTTCCTCGCCCGCTGCCCTCGAGTCCAGTGGTTTGAGAGCCGCTGTCCAGCGTTCGTCCAAGCCGTTGGCGCCGGAGGGCGGGACAGGAGCAGTTGCGGAACGCCGGTGGCCGTTGCGGAGAAATACCGGACTGGGTGGCGCCTCCTGGGCAGCGACGATGCGCCCTTCATGCCGCACGGTGAGCCGGCCGTCCAGTCCTTCCAGGACCTCCACAGCCGCCCCGGCATAGCTGTGCCATCAAGTACAAAGTCGAACTGACACCATCCGAACGGTCCGGTCTGATTGAGGTATCCCGCCGGGGCAAGCCGTTAGCCCGCACGCTAAAGCGGGCCCTTGCGCTGTTGAAAACTGACGAAGGACTCTCAGACCGCGAGGTGGCTGAGGCGGTCTCGATCAGCGCCGCCACTGTTGCCAGAACGCGGAGACGGTTCGTCGAGGAGGGACTCGAAGCCGCAATCAACGACCGGCCACGGCCAGGCCGGGGGCGCAAGCTGAGCGGCATACAGGAAGCGCACCTCGTCGCCATCACCTGCAGCAATGCGCCCGAAGGACACACGAACTGGACGCTCCAGCTACTTGCGGACAAGGTGGTGGCGATGGAGTTTGCCGGGAGCATCTCCTTGGAGACGGTGCGCCAGATACTCAAAAAAACGAACTCAAACCATGGAAGAAGAAAGAGTGGTGCATCCCCAAGGTGAGCGGAGAGTTCGTGGCCCGGATGGAGGATGTGCTGGACCTGTACCACGAAGACCACGACCCAGAGCATCCCGTGGTGTGTTTCGACGAGACCTCCAGGCAGTTGGTCGAGGACGTGAGGCCGCCCATCAAAGCCAAGCCCGGACGGGTGGAACGCTACGACTGCGAGTACAAACGAAACGGTACCCGAAACCTGTTCATGTTCTGTGAACCGAAGGGCGGATGGAGACACGTCGAAGTGACCGGGCGCCGCACTGCGGTGGACTTCGCGCGCCAGATGCGCTGGCTGGTTGACCAGGCGTACCCCCACGCCAGGGTGGTCCGGCTGGTGTTGGACAATCTCAATACGCACAAGTTGGGCTCGCTCTACGAAGCATTTGGAGCGTCCGAAGCGCGTCGTATAGCCAAGCGCCTGGAGTTTCACCACACTCCCGTGCATGGAAGCTGGCTGAACATGGCCGAGATCGAGTTGAGCGTCTTCAGCAGACAGTGTCTGAACCGCCGGGTCGGCGATGAAGTGTTGCTGCGGCAGGAGGTCGCCGCCCTCGAACGCGAGCGCAACGATGCTGGCGCCGTCATAGAGTGGCGGTTCTCTACTCAGGACGCCCGCAGTAAACTCCAACATGTCTATCCATCAGGATTACTTTGAAACGGTACTAGTACCCAGTCAAACTCGCATTGTCAGATATTCCATGCGCCAGGTTTCGATGGTACCTTTGGGAGAGGAAGCAGTGTTGTGGGAGGTGGGGCATTTATGGTGCAGGAGAAATTCGCAGTCCGGTTAGCCGCCGGGGAAAAGGGTCGGCTCAGGCAGATGATCAGGGGTGGCCGGAGTTCTGCCCAAGCAATCGCGAGGGCCCGTATCCTGCTCAAGACAGACGAGGGCTGGAGCGCCTCGCAGGTGGCCGCCGCCCTGGACATCTCGGAGCGGACCGTATTCCGCACCAAGCGACGGTACGCCGAGGATGGCTTGGATGAGGTGCTCAGACACCGCAACCAGAGCACCCGCCACCGGAAGCTGGACGACCGGGCGGAGGCCCATCTCATCGCCCTGGCCTGCAGCCCGGCGCCCGAGGGCCACGACCACTGGACGTTGCGCGTGCTGGCGGGCAAGGCGGTGGAACTGGGACTGGTGGAGTCCCTCTCCCACGAGACGGTGCGGTTGCGGTTGAAAAAAACGCACTCAAGCCGTGGCGGAAGAAACAGTGGTGCATCCCGAAAGTGAGCGCGGAGTTCGTGGCCCACATGGAGGACGTGCTGGACCTCTACGCCGAGCCCTACGACCCCGAAAGGCCGGTGGTCTGCTTTGACGAGACCTCCACCCAGTTGCTGGCCGACCTCACGCCGCCCATCCCGGCGAAACCGGGGCGGCCCAGGCGTCAGGACTACGAGTACCTGAGAGCGGGAACGAGGAACCTGTTCCTGACCTGCGAGCCCCGGGCGGGCGGGCGGCACGTGGCGGTTACCGAGCGGCGCACCATGCAGGACTTCGCCCATCAGATGCGCTGGCTGGTGGACGAGGCATATCCCGATATCCCTGTGGTCCGAATGGTGCTCGACAACTTGAACACACACCGGATAGCGTCCCTCTATGAGACCTTTCCGGCGGCTGAGGCCAGGCGCATCGCCAAACGGCTGGAGTTTCACCACACGCCCAAGCACGGCAGCTGGCTGAATATGGCCGAGATCGAGTTCAGCGTACTGGCCCGGGCCTGTCTCAAGAAACGGAACCCCGATGAGGACGCCCTGCAAAGGAACATCAGCGCCTGCGAGGCAGAACGCAATGCGGCCGGTGCCATCATCAACTGGCGTTTCACCACCAAGGATGCCAGAACCAAAATGCGCCGCCTCTATCCTGACACTTCAACCTTGACTTAATACTAGGGCTGCGGCGGTGGTGATGGATGTATTCGCAGCGGGCCAGTCGCATCACCAGCGCCTTGTCACCGAGGGTATGGCCGGGAAGTCGAAGCTGTCCAGGCTTTTCACGGCGGGGAAGCGTGCCGCCCGGATCCGGCGCTCCACCATGCGCTGATGGCGGTCTATGAGGAGTCTAGTTCAGCCAAGTGCAGCAGGTATTCGAAGTGGTCCACACCCTCGGCGGCGCACTGGGCGGCCATCCTTCCGTACTCTCTCGGGAAGCTGGGCAGCCTCAGCTCCTTCAGGTGATGTTCCAGCAGCAGCGTGAATCGCTATCTTATGCTGCCATCCCGGACAGGAGTGCCATGTAGTACCTGGCAGACGAGGTGCTGACATTCACCCTGGACGGCAAGGATGGCGGACCGCTCCAGGCCCCTACCAATGGACTACAACCGTGTCGCAAATCAGGTCATGAAGCCCGCGCTTGTCTTTCCGGAAAGCAATCATCAAATTGATGAGCGCTCCCGAAAATATCCACGCCAAGGAGGAGCGGCAAAATTTCCGGCCCAGACCTATCCTGGAGCCGTCTGGTCTCAAGACGTTCAAGCCAAAGGCCCGTTTGCCGGGGGAGACTACAAAAATCCAAACCAAGGCCGGGAGCAGCGCGCTCGCTAGAATTCCAGACGCGGATTGCAGGACACTGATTACAAAGAGGACTGTCAGCATGGCAAGAAAGTCAATCATGTCGGCCGCCGATCTTATCCAGAACCCCGCCGGCGTGCCAACATGGGCCGGCAGGGCTGTTCCGGCTGGCGGGGGTAAGATCCTGCTACTGGAATGGCGATGGCTGAGAAAGCCCACACGGCCACCAGCACAATCCCCAAGGGAAAAACCCACGTCCACATCGCGAACGTGAAGTCGGCCCTTGCCTCTGCAATCATGCCGCCCAAAGACGGAGTCGGAGGCGGCACACCTATTCCGAGAAACGATATAGAAAACTCGATGAAGAGGCCCATCAGCAAGGCCAGGCTGAACCCTATCGGAGACAGCGCAATCCCGCGGCGGACAGCAAGCCGAACCGGGCCTGAGGATGCGCGATCCCCTCGGACGGACCCATCAACAAGGGCCATTGGCAGGAGGGACGAAAACACCCCTGCGCATACGATTGTGGCCTCAAGCGACGACCCCACGGAAGCTACGATAGTAATGGATAGAAAAACACCGATAACGTACGTAAGCATGGCCAGGCCGTAGAACGGGACACCGAGCAGCGGGCGCGGCATATTCTGAGTAAGTGCGGCGCCTCTGATGCTGCGCACAATCACTAACAGCGATGCGGCCAAGAGACCCAAAAGGGTTCCCACGAGACCAATGTACGGATAGATTCTAAAACTTGTGACAATACGGCTCAGTACGTCCCGGCCAAGTCTGTCCGTTCCCAGGATATGGCTCTGGCCGCCGTCCGCATTCCCACCAGGAGGGACGAAATGCGCGGATGGATTTACAGCATCAGGATCGTGGGGCGCCAGGGCCGGTGCAAAGATTCCTGTCACCGCCATAACCAGGGCAAAAGCGACACCAACAATTACAGTTGGGCGCAGGTACACAGTCTGATAGCGCATGGCTCCAGGTCCCTTTCATCAGCTTATGGAACGTCAAGACTGAGGACGGCCAGGCACCGTGCCCAGATCCTAGAATATCAGAATCTTCAACTCGTCCGGTTGCCGCCGTCGGTAACCGTCCAAGGGGACAAAGCGCTTAGACCCATTACAGCTTCGTGCTTGGACTTTACACATGCGCGGGCCTACCCACCCTTCTTCAGCCAGTCCGCGACGGCAAGTCAGACGCAAGCATGATGCCCCCACCGTCACGACAGAGCCTCAGTTGGGTCGTCAGCTTTTATCAGCCCGTCCTGACGGGTCCGTTTCCCCGACCTGTCAGGAAAACTGGAAGATTACGATGCCAGACTGAACCGCACCGTGAAGGGTCTTGATTGTTTCCAGCCAGGCGGCACAAGCCAGTCTTGAAATCCTGAAGCGCTTCGCCGTACCATTGACCCATGTTGCTAACCATTTCCACGACGTATCAGCCCGCGACCGACATGGGCTTCCTGTTGCACAAGAACCCGGCCCGCTTCCAGTCGTTCCCGCTGCCGTTCGGGCGGGCCGATGTTTTCTATCCCGAAGCTGATGACAGGCGTTGCACCGTGGCCCTTCTGCTGGAAATCGACCCGGTTGGTCTTGTACGCCCCAAGACCGGCGGGCCGAATTCCGCTGGTTGGCTGGAGCAATATGTGAACGACCGGCCCTACGTCGCGTCGTCGCATCTCAGCGTGGCGATCGCATCCGTATTCGGCAGCGCCCTCAGGGGTCAGTGCAAAGACCGGCCCGGGCTGGTGGAGCAGGCAATCCCCCTGGAGGCCCGGCTACCGGCGGTGCCCTCTCACGAAGGAGCGGATCTCATCCGGGGCCTATTTGGACCCTTGGGCTATGCCGTTGAGGTAGGAGAAGGGCCGTTGGATGCCCGGTTTCCCCAGTGGGGGAATAGCCCGTACTTCAGCGTTGGCCTCACGTCGGAGACCCGGCTTCGCGACCTGCTTTCGCACCTGTACGTATTGTTGCCCGTGCTGGACGACAACAAACATTACTGGGTCGGAGACGACGAGGTCGACAAGCTGCTGCGCTTCGGGGCGGGGTGGCTGGACCACCACCCACTACGGGACCTGATCTCCCGCCGCTACCTGAAGCACCAACGCGGCCTTGTGCGTCAGGCATTGGCCAACTGCTCGACACCGGCCAATCGGACCCTGGCGCAATCGAGGCGCGGCACGAACATGAAGAGGCCCAGCTCGAGGCTCCGATGCGGCTTGGCGAGCAACGAATCGCGGCAGTCCTGGACGCGCTTCGCACCCTGAGCGCGAACCGGGTGCTCGACCTGGGCTGCGGGGAAGGAAGGCTGATCGGAGAACTGCTCAAGGAGCCATCGCTTAGCTCGGTTACTGGCCTTGACGTATCACACCGGGCCTTGGAATCGGCCCGGCAACGGCTTCATCTTGATACGTTATCGGAACGTCAGAAGGAACGCGTTACCCTGCTGCACGGTTCACTTGGCTATAGGGACAAGCGGCTGTCCAGCTACGACGCCGCGGTTGCGATGGAGGTCATCGAACACATAGACCCCTCGCGGCTGGACGCCTTCGAGGAAGTGGTGTTCGGTAGCGCCAAGCCGGGGGCAGTCCTGATCACCACGCCCAACGCGGAGTACAATGCGCTCTTCGCCGGGCTGCCGGCCGGAGAGTTACGGCACCGGGACCACCGGTTCGAGTGGAACCGGGAACAGTTCCAGGAGTGGGCGCGGCATATTGCGGCGCGGCGCAGCTATGATGTCCGCTTCCAGGACATTGGCCCGGAGCACGCGGACCACGGCGCGCCGACACAGATGGGATTGTTTACCCGATGAACATCGCAGTCCCAGAGCTGTGCCTGGTCGCCCTGGTAGGGCCATCCGGGTCCGGCAAATCCGTTTTCGCCTCCAGGCACTTCAGGCCCACGGAGGTTGTGTCTTCCGATGCCTGCCGGGCGATGGTTTCAGACGACGCGAACGACCAGGCCGCGACGCCGGACGCATTTGCGCTGCTCAATTTCATCGCCGCTACGCGATTGCGGGCTGGACGCCTCACCGTCATCGACGCCACCAACGTCCAGCCGGAGGCCCGAAAGTCCCTGGTGGGGCTGGCCAGGGACCATGACTGCCTGCCCGTGGCCATCGTGCTCAACATGCCCGAGTCCCTGTGCCTGGCCCGGAACCAGGGGCGCCCCGACCGGTCGTTCGGGGCGCGAGTGGTGCGCCGTCAGGCGGAGCAGTTGCGGAGGTCGCTGCGGGGGTTGAGGCGAGAGGGCTTCAGGCACATCTTCGTCCTTAACTCTCCGGAAGAAGTGGAGGAGGTCTCCATTGAGCGCACGCCCTTGTGGACCAACCTGCAACACGAGCACGGGCCCTTCGACATCATCGGTGACGTACATGGTTGCTTCGACGAGTTGGTGATTCTGCTGGAACGCCTTGGCTACGAGTTTGGGGGACGCGCGGGCGCCGACGGGGAGCCCGGCTTCACCGTCACTCATCCCCAAGACCGGAAGGCTGTGTTCCTGGGCGATCTGGTAGACCGGGGTCCGGGGGTTGCCAGGGTCATCAGGCTGGTCATGGACATGGTGGGGGACGGGACGGCGTTGTGCGTGGCGGGCAACCACGAGTCCAAGCTCGTCCGTAAACTCCGGGGGCGAAACGTACAGATATCACACGGGCTGGCGGAATCCCTCGAACAGTTGGAGGCGGAGCCGCCGGAATTCCGGCAACAGGCCGCCGGGTTCCTGGATGGACTGATCAGTCATTACGTCCTCGATGACGGCAACCTGGTGGTGGCCCATGCGGGGATGAAACCCGAGTACCAGGGCCGGGCCTCCGCCCGGGTCAGGGACTTCTGCCTTTACGGCGAGACTACCGGGGAGACCGACGAGTTCGGGCTGCCGGTGCGCTACAACTGGGCGGCCGAGTACCGGGGCCGCGCCGCAGTGGTCTACGGCCATACTCCGGTGGCTGCACCCGCGTGGCTGAACAACACCATCAACATCGACACGGGCTGTGTCTTCGGCGGCAAGCTGACGGCGCTACGGTACCCTGAGCAAGAGCTTGTATCGGTCCCCGCCGCGCGAGTCTACTACGAGCCGGCAAGGCCGCTGCCGGAAGCGCGTCAGCCTGGAGGAATGGCCGAAACTCCCGAGGTCCGCGCCGGGGACCTTCTCGACATCGGCGACGTTGCCGGGAAGCGTATCGTGGCAACCCGGCTGCGCGGCAACATCACGGTCCGGGAGGAAAACGCGGCGGCTGCGCTGGAGGTGATGAGCCGGTTCGCCCTGGACCCCCGTTGGCTGGTGTACCTTCCGCCCACCATTTCCCCCTGCGAGACCTCGAAACTTCCCGACATGCTTGAACACCCGGCGGAGGTGTTTGGCTACTTCAGGAATAGCGGCGTCTCAAGCGTGCTCTGCGAGGAAAAGCACATGGGTTCGCGGGCCATCGTTGTCGTTGGCCGGGACGAAGGGGTAATAGAGCGGCGGTTCGGCATCACCGGGGAAGGCGCCGGCGCTTGCTACACCCGCACCGGACGGCGTTTCTTCGATGACCGGGCTCTTGAGGCCAGCTTTCTGGAGCGGGTCCGCCGGGCCATAACCGGGGCCGGGATATGGGACGAGCTGGATACCGGTTGGGTCGTGCTGGACTGCGAACTCATGCCCTGGTCCGTCAAGGCCCAGGAGTTGGTCCGGCAACAGTACGCAGCGGTGGGGGCCGCGGCGCAGACAAGCCTGTCGGACGCCAAGTCTGTTCTCCAACAGACCGCGGCCCGGGGAATAGACACCGGCGAGACCCTGGGACGCATCGAAGAGCGTCTGCGACTAGCGCAACTCTACAGCAGCGCCTACGCCCGGTACTGTTGGCCGGTGGCGTCCCTGGACGATATCCGGCTCGCGCCGTTTCACCTGCTGGCCACCGAGGGGAGGGTCCATACGGACAAGAGCCATACCTGGCATATGGACATGGCCGGGCGATTGTACCTGACTGACCCGGCGCTCTTCCGCGCTACCTCCCATAGGTTGGTGGACCTGAACGACGGGGACGATGATGAGGCCATCCGCTGGTGGGAAGAACTGGTCGGCCAGGGCGGGGAGGGCATGGTCGTGAAGCCGGTTGACTTCGTCGCCTCCGGCAAACGCGGCCTGGTGCAGCCCGCCTTGAAATGCCGGGGGCCTGAGTATCTGCGTATCATTTACGGCCCTGAGTACACCCTTCCGGAGAATATAGACCGACTGAGACGCCGGAACCTTTCCGGCAAAAGGTCTCTGGCCCTCCGGGAATTTGCGTTGGGGCTCGAGGGCCTGCAGCGTTTCGCCGACGGAGAACCTCTTTACCGGGTACACGAATGCGCCTTCGCGGTCCTGGCCCTGGAAAGCGAGCCGGTTGACCCGAGGCTGTAACCGTAACCACGGCTTGGGGGCGTCTATCGCGAAAGTGAACGGGGCAAGACCACGAGGACAAGCTTCGCAGGGGTGACGTTCTTTCGCGGGAAAGATGGGTGACGAGGGTTTTAGCGCCGCGCCCGGAATAGTCTTGGTCCATAGCAGGATTAGGGGAGACCGGATATGAAGTTCGGCATCTACAGCTCCATCGCCGACCCGCCCCGGGGAGAGCGGCTGGACCAACGGATAGACGAGGTTATCGCCGAGGCGCGGCTGGCAGAGGAGGTGGGTTTTGACTCCTGCTTTTTCGGCGAGCACCACCAGGACCGGGACGGGTTCCTGCCGTCACCGCTGATCGTGGCGACGGCGGTGGCCGCCCACACCAGCACCCTGAAGGTGGGCACGTCGGTAATCCTGCTGCCTCTGCACAATCCGGTACACCTGGCGGAGGACGTGATCACCCTGGACCTGGTGTCCAAGGGGAGGATCATCCTGGGCGTGGGCCTGGGATACCAGGAGGCGGATTTTCGGGCCTTCGAGGTGCCGGTGCGCCAGCGGGTGGGCCGGTTCGAGGAGGGAGTGGAGATTATCCGCCACTGCTGGAGCGGGGAACCCTTCTCCTTCCACGGCGAGTACCACCAACTGGAAAACCTGCACATCCGGCCCAGTCCCTTTCAGCAGCCCGCTCCTCCACTGTGGATCGGGGCCAGCACCCCGCCCGGGGCGCGCCGGGCCGGGCGCATGGCCGACGGGTTCGTGGCCGGACCCAGCACCGGCCTAGCCAGCACCATCGAACTGGTGGAGACCTACCGGGAGGCGGCGGTACGGACGGGACGGGAGCCGCTGGTGGCCCTGATGCGGGACGCCTGGGTGGCCGAGACCCGCGCTGAGGCCGAAGAGGTGTACGGCCCGGAGGTGATGACGGCCTATAAATATTACTGGCGCAACGGCCTGTCGGAGTTCCGCAGCATCCGGTCGGAGGACGAGATAACCCTGGACAACCTGGGGGCGGACCGGTTGATACTGGGAGAGCCGGATGAATGCGTGGCGGAGTTCCGGCGCTGGAGCAAGGCCGTGGACGCGGAATACTTCCTGCTGCGGCTGCGTCACGCCCACTCGGGAGGCCCACCCCATGAAAAGATAATGGAGGCGATACGGCTGTTCGGGGAAGAGGTAATACCGGCCTGCGGCTAGGGGAATGCCCCGGTAGAGCCAAGGAGCTGGTGAACCAGGGTTAGCTGATTGAGATGACAAGGTTGCCGGTTACTCGTCACACCGGGGAAAGCCGGTATCCAGAAATCCCTTGGGTATGCTGATTGTCCCTTGTAAGGGTTCTGTACTCCCGTTTTCGCGGGAATTAGGAGTGAGGTAGAATCGGTTGGGAATGACATCGGGACGGGAAGGACGGCTGGCCTGTGTCATAAAGATGCCATTGCTCTGATTTGTGACTGCCACAGAGTTTACCAGGGTATCCATAACAGAAATGTACCGGAGGGCGGAATGGCAATATACCGGGTATTTTCGGACGCCGACGGCGAGAGCCACATTGAGGACCTGAATCTGGAGGAGCACCCGGAGCTGGGGGCGCTGGTCAATGTGTCCGAGGTGCGGGTGCAGGAGTTTGACGGGTCGCGCCACAGGGACTTTAATCCTCTGCCCGAGCGCAGGCTGATTATCCACCTGTCCGGCGAGGTGGAGATCGGGGCCAGCGACGGCGCGAAGCGGGTGCTGCGGGCCGGGGATATCCGGCTGATGGAGGACGTCACCGGCAAGGGCCATTCGCACAACGACCTGAGCCCATCGGCCGCGGTCTACATCCTGCTGAACGACTGATCAACCATTCTGCCCGTCATCGCCCAGGCAGGTTGGGGGGTGTGTGGGAATCCTGGCACAGTAGCCCAAACTGTCCAAGTCTTTCGGAATTTCTATGGCGTTGACGGCGCTCCAAAGCCGAGACAGTGGATTCCCACATGCGCAGGAATGAAGGGTTGGGTGCCGGTGGGGATAGTCACACACCCTCTTAGTATTACAACGTCGGTTTCAAGGAGGAGCTCCTGACATGTGGCGGCGGAGTCTGTGGCGACGCCTCCGGTGGGAGAGTCTCGACCGCTCGTTTTGCTGCTGCGTCATCTCCAGCCAGCGCAGCAACTCATTCGGCCCGAACCATTCCCGGGGCAGCATCTCACGCACCACCCCGCACACCTGCGGCCGGGTGAGCAGGGGCATCTTTTCCCCCCAAGCCTGTTTCAGGCTCAACAGAAACGCCCCCGCCACCAGGCACAGGGCGATGCGATGATGCCAGCCCGCCCAAGTGCGGGTCTCGTACTCGTCCATCCCCACGTCGCTCTTCTCCGTCTCGAACTCCGTCTCAATACGCCATCTTGAGCTGCCCACACGGGCCAGGGTCTCCAATTGTGTGTCCCCGGAGCGTTGGACAGGTAGTAGCGGGATACACCATCCTAAAAGACAGCTATTCGTCGACTCCTTCCCGATCCCAGTGCCAGCCAGAAAGCTCAAGAGCAGCTCCAAGAGGGCACAGCCGACTGACGGCACACAGCAGAAATCAAGGAAATCAAGCAGGGCATGAACTAAACTCGCATAGAAATCACCTCCTACGAGGTCGGCGTTCGCAACGGCAGAAAAAAGCCGGACTCGATGAGTCCGGCTTTCGTTTTGTGGCGCTTTAACCGCTGAACAGTGGAAGGGAGGTTGGGTTGTGTTCTTGAGTGATGCAGGTCCCCGGCAGTGGTCTTAAAGACCGGGCGGGGTGTTCGGCGGGCTTTCTCAGGGGTCCTCTCCATCAGCCTGGGAGCGCGTTAGCACTCTATCGCATGGCTTTCAGGATGAGGAACACCCACCGATCGACCTGGGAGTGGGTCTGGCCTCCGCCCCGGCTATGCCGGAGCAACAGGCCCGGCCTGTGCTCCCTTTAAAGGAGGTGATCCAGCCGCACCTTCCGGTACAGCTACCTTGTTACGACTTCGTCCCAGTCACCAAACCCGACCTCGGCGCCTGCCTCCCTTGCGGGTTAGCTCAGCGACTTCAATCGTTCTCGGCTTCCATGACGTGACGGGCGGTGTGTACAAGGCCCGGGAACGTATTCACCGCAGTATGCTGACCTGCGGTTACTAGCGATTCCGCGTTCATGCAGGCGGGTTTCAGCCTGCAATCCCAACTGGGGCCGGCTTTGGTGGGATTGGCTCCAGCTCGCGCTTTCGCAGCCCATTGTACCGGCCATTGTAGCGTGTGTGTAGCCCAAGGCATAAGGGCCATGATGACTTGACGTCATCCCCACCTTCCTCCTCCTTGTGGGAGGCTGTCTCGCTAGAGAATTTAACTAGCGACAAGGGTTGCGCTCGTTGCGGGACTTAACCCAACACCTCACGGCACGAGCTGACGACAGCCATGCAGCACCTGTGAAGGCTTCCGGAGTTACCCCCGGATCGTCACCCTTTCGGGTTCCTACTACCAGCATGTCAAGCCTTGGTAAGGTTCTTCGCTTAGCATCGAATTAAACCACACGCTCCACCGCTTGTGCGGGCCCCCGTCAATTCCTTTGAGTTTTAGCCTTGCGGCCGTAGTCCCCAGGCGGAATGCTTATCGCGTTAGCTGCGGCACAGGGGGGGTCGATACCCCCTATACCTAGCATTCATCGTTTAGGGCGTGGACTACCTGGGTATCTAATCCAGTTTGCTCCCCACGCTCTCGCACCTCAGCGTCAGGCACAGCCCAGAAAGCCGCTTTCGCCACTGGTGTTCCTCCCGATATCTACGCATTTCACCGCTACACCGGGAATTCCGCTTTCCTCTACTGCCCTCAAGCCAAGTAGTATCTCTTGACCTCTCCCAGTTGAGCCGGGAGCTTTCACAAGAGACTTACCAAGCCGCCTACGTGCTCTTTACGCCCAGTAATTCCGGGTAACGCTCGCTCCCTACGTATTACCGCGGCTGCTGGCACGTAGTTAGCCGGAGCTTATTCCCCGGGTACCGTCCTTTCTCTTCCCCGGGAAAAGGGGTTTACAGCCCTAGGGCCTTCATCCCCCACGCGACGTCGCTGGGTCAGGCTTTCGCCCATTGCCCAAAATTCCCTGCTGCTGCCTCCCGTAGGAGTGGGGGCCGTGTCTCAGTCCCCCTCTGGCTGATCGTCCTCTAAGACCAGCTACCCGTCATCGGCTTGGTAGGCTTTTACCCCACCAACTACCTGATAGGACGCGAGCCGCTCCTCCGGCGCCCGAAGGCTTTCATCCGTATACCAAGGTACGCGGATCGTATGCGGGATTACTCTCAGTTTCCCGAGGCTATACCCCACCGAAGGGCACGTTACTCACGCGTTACTCAGCCGTCTGCCACTTGCCCGAAGGCACGTTCGACTTGCATGCATTAAGCGCGCCGCCAGCGTTCACCCTGAGCCAGGATCAAACTCTCTAAAAAGAACTTACCTAGCTTCCTTCCACTATTCAACTGTTAAAGTGCCTTTGCCCCTGTGTCCCCAAGGGTTCAGGGCTATCGCAGTATACCCACGGCATTACGGGCTGTCAAGGCCGTAATCGTCCCAAATCCGAATCCATTTCCGGCCCGCCCGCCTGTCAGTCGGTTGCCGCGGCGGGACCAGAGCAGCAGGAGCCCGGTCTGATCCAACCGCGGCGTTCCGGTTGTAGTGGTCAGGTATGAAGCGGTTGATCCCAATCGGAAAAGAATCGCAGTCCCGGAAGCATGGCGCCCAAGGGCTCGGCAAAAATGGAGGCCATTTGGGGACGTCAATCAGCCCCTCAACGTATTCTCCGATCTGGAACCCGTGGCAGGCACAAGTGAAACACTAGCTGCGATATAATGCGTGGCTATGCGGGTTCAGGACATCGGCGAGTTTGGCGTTATCGACCGGCTCAATCGCATGGTCGTGGAGCAACGGCGGGGGCCGGACAACGGCGCTCCCCTTTCCTTCAAGCTGCTGGTCGATACCGGCGACGACACCGCGGTCTGGCAGACGGGCTTGGCCCGCGAATTGTTCACCACCGACACCATGGTCGAAGGGGTCCATTTCACCCGCGAGACCACCCCGTGGCGGGACTTGGGCTGGAAGTCCATCGCCTCCAACGTCAGCGACATTGCCGCCATGGGCGGGCTGCCCACCTACGCGCTGATAACCCTGGGCCTGCCGCCCGAGACGGAAATGGGCGATTTGGAAGAGACCTACCGGGGTATGCTGGAGATCGGAGAGCAGTACGGCGTGGCTATTGTCGGAGGCGACATCGTCCGCTCGCCGGTGCTGTTCATCACCGTGGCCCTCACCGGCGTCACCTCCCGCCAGCCGATGCTGCGGGCCAACGCCCGGCCCGGCGACAGCGTCGCGCTTACCGGGCGCGTCGGCAGCTCGGCTGGCGGGCTCCGGTTACTCTTGGACTGCCCGGAGGCCACCGGCGAGGCGGCGGAGCGCCTGCGGCGTTGCCACCGGCGTCCCATGCCCGGAGTGGCCGACGGGCAGCTTCTGGCCGCAGCCGGCATAACCACTGCGATGGACGTGAGCGACGGCCTCTACGACGACCTGTCCAAGCTGTGCCGGGCGTCCGGCGTGGCCGCGCGGATCGAGGCGGAACGGGTGCCGGTACACCCGTTGCTGCGCCAACAGTTCCCCGAAGATTGTCTCGGCTTGGCGTTGGGCGGCGGCGAGGACTACGTGCTCTTGTTCACTGGCCCGCCATCGACGGTCGAGCGGGTGGTGGCCCAAGCGCCGGGGGCGGCGGTTGTCGGCTATATAGAAGAAGGGGAGCCGGGCCGGGTCGCTGTGGTGGATGCTTCCGGTTCGGAATTGGCCACCTCCGGCGGTGGCTGGGACCACTTCGGCTAGAATCCCTGTATGGACGAGCCGTTCCGCCTCCTGATGACCAGCCCGGAGCAGACCGGGAACTTGGGCCGCACCATCGGAGAGCTTGCCCTGCCGGGCGACGTTTACCTGCTGACCGGCCCTCTCGGCGCTGGCAAGACCTGTCTGACCCAGGGAATCGCCCGCGGCCTCGGCATCGAGGGTTACGTGCGCAGCCCTACGTTTGTCCTGATGACCCGGCACAGGGGCGGCAGGCTCACGCTGCACCACGTCGACCTCTATCGCGTCGGCGGGCCGGAGGAAGCCTGGGACCTGGGGCTGGACGAGCTTCTGTCCGGCGACGGGGTTTGTGTCATCGAGTGGGCCGACCGGGCCGAGGAAGTGTTCCCCGAGGACGCCTTGTGGCTGGAGCTGGATTACGGCTCCGGCGTAGACGACCGCACCATCACCGTGGACGCAATTTCCGGTCGGTATCGGGAGCTGGCCCAAGTCCTGGCTGCCGCCGCCGGAAATCTCCCGGAGGCACGTCGATGATACTCGCTATAGACACCTCGACCCGCAACGCCGGGGTGGCCTTGGCGGAAGAGCGAGTGGTGGCCTGCCGCGCCTGGCATTCCGGGGTCAACCACACCGCCGAGCTGATGCCTGCGGTGGCCCAACTCCTGGAGGGGCGCGGGCTGAGCCCCCGCGATCTGGAGGCTGTGGCGGTCGCCCTTGGCCCCGGCGGCTTCAGCGCGCTCCGCGTCGGCGTCAGCGCGGCGAAGGGACTGTGCGCCGCCTGCCGCATCCCCATAATCGGCGTCGGCAGCCTGGACCTCGAAGCCTATCCCTTCCTAGATTCGGGGATGCAGGTCTGCGCCCTTCTGGAGGCCGGGCGGGCGGAGGCGGCCTCGGCGCTCTTCGGCCTCGATGGCGGCCGCGTGAGGGACGACCGCGTTTCGACGGTCGTTGAATTGTTGGAGGAATTGGAAGAGATTGGAAGCCCCACCATCTTTTGCGGAGAGGGCTTGGCTTCTTGGGCCGACGAGATACGGGGGCGCTTGGGATCGAGCGCCGTCCTGTGCCGCACGACGCCCGCCGACCGGGTGTATTCTCTGGCGGCGTTGGCTCGGAGCCGTTTGGAGCGCGGCGAAGTCAACGACCTCCACACGCTGCAACCTCGTTATCTCAGGATGCCCAGCATCGGCACGCCCAAGCGCCGCGACCGGAAGCCGCAAGAGCCGGTCCGGCGGCCCCGCCGGGAGCGGGCGCAACCGTGACCCGCGCGTATGGGAAAGGGGGCGGGAAAGAGGCCGGTCGTGCCGGCTGACGCGGTGCTGCTCATCGGCTGCGGCAACGTGGGCCGCGCCGCCGCCCGGCTGCTGGGCAACGAGCGCGCCTTCAACCGGGTGATCGTGGCCGACCGCAACCGGGCCAGGGCGGCGGCCGCGGCCGAGGCGTGCGGCCCGAAGGCCACCTCCGTGTGCTTCGATTGGTCCGACGAAGAGACGCTGATCAAGGCGCTCTCCGGGGTGTTGGTGGTGCTGAACACGGCGGGGCCGTTCACCACGGAAGTCCTGCCGTTGATGCGCACCGTGGTCGAGGCGGGCGCGTTCTACGCCGACGTGAACGACGACCCGGACTCGTTGCAGATGGTGTTTGATTCCGAATATCTGCGCGGGCTGGCGGAGTATCGCGCGGTGGGGGTGCTACCCGGTCTCGGGGCCAGCCCAGGGCAGACCAACGTGCTGGCCCACTACTTGGGACAGCGTTTGGACCGGGTGGAAGAGGTGCGGCTGTACCAGGTCGATGACCTGCGTTCCCGCTCCCCGGCGGAATGGCGGCGTCGGCTCACCGCCTTCGGCGGCCCCGCGCTGGTCTGGCGGGAGGGCCGCTGGAGCCATGTATCCCCAATGGCGGAGGCGGAGGACGTGCCGTTTCCGGAGCCGTGGGGGACGGTGCGCTGCCGTACCGTGGGGCTGGGCCCCATCACCCTGCCCGACAGCCTGCGCACCTTGACCGGCGCTTCGACGCACTACGGGTTCTGGCACCCGGAAATGGACCTGATGATCCAGCATATGGTGAAATACGGCCTAGCCGGGCAAGAGCCGGTCGCCACCAGCGCCGGGGCGTTGTCCCCCGTCGAGTTTGCGGCGGTCCTGTTCTCCGGCCCCGCCGCCGCGCCGCTGTTCGACTTCGGTCCCGGCCCCGGCCGGCTGCCCCGGCAAGTGCAGGTGCGGGGGATGCTGTGGGGGCGGCCTTGCCGCTTCACCCTGACCTATTCCTTCCCGGCGGGGGAGACGGCGGAGGACGCCGCGTCGGCCTTGGTCGTCGGAGCGCGGATGCTCGCCGGGCGGGAGCTTCCGGCCCCCGGCGTCTTTCCGCCGGAACGGCTGGACCCGGCCCCCTTCCTTTGGGAAATGGAGCGCCGCGGCGTGAATATCCAACTCAAAAAAGAAAGCGAATAACGGAGGACGCATGGAGCGGACCCTGGTACTGGTGAAACCAGACGGCGTGCAGCGCGGCTTAATAGGCGAGGTGATTGGCCGCTTGGAGCGCCGCGGCCTGAAGCTGGCGGCGATGAAGCTGTTGCAGGTCGATGAAGCCTTGGCCCACCGCCACTATGGCGAGCACGTCGACCGCCCCTTCTTTCCGGGCTTGGTCGGCTTCATAACCTCCGGGCCGGTGGTGGCTATGGCTTGGGAAGCCAACGGCGCGGTGGAAATCGTCCGCAACACGATGGGGGCCACCAACCCGGCCAACGCCGCCCCCGGCACCATCCGGGGCGACCTGGGAGTGGACATTGGCCGCAACCTAGTCCACGGCTCCGACAGCCCGGAGTCGGCGCAACGGGAACTGTCCCTGTTTTTCGAGCCGGAAGAAATTCTCGATTACTCCCGCAGCAGCGACCCGTGGATTATCGAGTCCTGACCGGCGTGGCGGTCAGAGGACGCGCACTACCTGGGGGGCGCGTCCCCACAGCCGTTCCAGGTCGTAGAACTCCCGCTCTTCCGGCGAGAAGACGTGGGCGATGACGTCGCTGAAGTCCAGGAGCACCCAACCCGACCCCGCCGTCCCTTCCCGCCGATGGCGCGGGACGCCGGCTTCCTTGAGGGTCTGGGTCAGGTCTTCTTCCAGCGCCTCTATCTGCCGTGACGACTCCGCCGACATGATGACGAAGTAATCGGCGAAGGGCGCCAGCCCCCGCAGGTCGAGCAACACGATGTCGTCGGCCAGCTTGTCCGAAGCAACGTCTACAATGAACTGCGCCACTTCCAGCGGTTCCAGGAGTGTTCCTCCGCACATTTGGCGGTGCACCGCCAGTCTCTTGAAGCCGGTTGTCAGGTCTCTGGAGGTTGTTGGCGAGTATAGGCCCGCCGCCGGTGGTGGTCAATTGCGGCGGCCCTTGGCCAGCGGCGCGTTCCGTCCGGGGAGGCCGCCCGGGGTCAGGACGCAATCATGTCCGAATCCGTGACGAATGACCGGACATAACGTGCTGGGGCATATAGTACAATAATGACTGGCCCAATCTTGCAACGGAGCTTGTATGAACCTCTTTCATTCCTTAGCGCCGAAACTTGCCGTGGCCGTCGCGTCCCTGGCCGTCTTGGCAACCTTGGCTTGCGGAGACCCGACGCCTATCCCCACAGCCGTCCCCACGCCTACCCCGCGGCCCACGGCCACACCAGTGCCCACGCCTACCCCGCGGCCCACGGCCACGCCGGTGCCCACCGCTACCCCTGAACCCACAGCCGATACCGGCATGAGCATGGGCCGGTCGTTCCTGCCGGAGGGGTCGACTCTGATCGTTGACGGCAGGCCCGCCACGATTCTCGCTTCACCTTTGTTGATGCCGGTTTTCGACATGATGCTCGGTGGGTCTGAATCCGGCATGGGCATCGCGGAACAGTTCGAGGTCGATACCGGTATCGACCTTGGCTCCGTCCCCTACGTCGAAGCATTCATCGACCTGGACGTGCTGCTAACGATGGGCATGGCCGGCATGGGAATGGGAGCAGACCCGGCAATGGGCATGGATGAGCCCCGGGTCGGCGCTGCCCTGCACGGCGAGTTCGACGAGGCGGGGGTCGTCTTCAGCTTCAGGAGCGAACCGGACATGGAATTCGAAATCGACGTATACCGGGGCTACAACTTGTACACCTCGTTGGACGAGGCTGGCGGCACATTGTCGATGGCATTTATCGGCTCCGATGTGCTCCTCATTGGCACGACGTCTGGCGTCAAGGCGATGCTCGATGTTCAGGACGAAGTCATCCTGCCCGTGTCAGGCGAAATGAAGAGGGCCTTCGATGCCTTGGGAGACCGGGATATTGGCATTGCTGTAGCCCTGCCGCCGGAGCTATTGGAGATGCCAGCGGCGGGCGGCGAGGACGCCATGCCCCAGTTGGGCCTGTTGGCTGGCTTCAACCTGGGCGCAATGGCCGCCCCGGTGTCGACGATGAAGCTGCTGCTCCGCGATGACGCCCTGGAAATCGAGGGGAATCAGATTTTCCAGGACGATACGGCGGCGGCGGCGGCCAAGGAATACTCCGAAGGCATGGTGGCCATGCTCGGCACGATGGCTTCCACCCCCGAGTCGAAGGAGTTGATCGATGGCATCGGCGTTAGTCAGTCCGGTACTGCCGTTACCTTCAGTATTACTATCGACGCATCTATGATGGAGATGCTTCTCGGCCAATTGCTCCCCGTGATGGACATGATGCCGCCGCCGCAGGGTTGACCTCCGGTACAAGGCGTCAGCCAACCTGACAGGGGCGGGCCATGATGCTCGCCCCTGTTGCCATCCGCCAAACCTGCCAACAGCTTGGGCGGGGCCTTGTATCGACCGAATATTGTGATATATTACACAAATCAGGCCGCGTCCCGGCTGGGAAGGCTCCTGCCTCCCGGCTGCTTTCTATTTTCTGCGGTCGACGGCTTGGGCGGAATATCCCGGTGCTCAAGTTTCTCTGACAGGTATCTGAAGATATGGACCCTCTGAGAGAATTAGCCAAAAAGGGACTTTATTCGCCGGAGCAGGAACACGATAGCTGCGGCGTCGGCATGGTCGCCAACATCAAGGGCCAGAAGACCCACCGGATCATCGACGAAGGGCTGGAGGTCCTGATCAATCTGGGCCACCGCGGCGCGGCCGGCAGCGATCCCGAGACCGGCGACGGAGCCGGCATCCTCATCCAGATGCCTCACGCCTTGTTCCGCCGCGAATCCGAAAAGCTCGGCTTCCAGCTTCCCCTCGACGGCGAATACGGCGTCGGCATGGTCTTTTTGCCTCCCGCGCCATCCGCACGGGAGAAGACCCGCAACCTGATTTCCGGCGTTATCGTGGACGAGGGCCTGGAACTGCTGGGCTGGCGCGAGGTCCCGCTCGATGCCGCCAAGATCGGCCGCGACGCCCGCGCCCGCGCCCCCTACATCTGCCAGGTGTTCATCGGACCCGGCAACAGCGGGCTGGACGCTGCCCGACTGGAGCGCAAGCTCTTCGTCGTGCGCAAGGTAATCGAACATTCAATTAAGGACACCGGCATCTCCGAAGAAGACGCCGACTACTTTTACGTTTGCAGCATGTCCTGCAACACCATCGTATACAAGGGCCTGCTCATGGCCTACCAAATCTCGGACTTCTACTTGGACTTGCAGGATGAGGCGATGGTCAGCGCCTTTGCGCTGGTCCATTCGCGCTTCAGCACCAACACGCTAGGGCACTGGCGCCTGGCCCACCCCTACCGCTACCTGGCGCACAACGGCGAGATTAACACCCTCCGGGGCAACCTCAACTGGATGCGCGCCCGCGAGGCCCACTTCGAGTCGCCCCTCTTCGGCGATGACGCCGCCAAGCTCGCGCCGATTATGACCTCCGGCGACAGCGACACCGCCAGCTTCGATAACGCGCTGGAACTGCTGCTGATGACCGGGCGGGAGTTGGACCACGCCCTGCTGATGATGATCCCGGAAGCCTGGGACCAGCACGAGACGATGCCCCAGGAGAAGAAGGATTTTTACGAGTACCACTCGACCTTGATGGAGCCGTGGGACGGGCCGGCCATGATGGTCTCCTCCAACGGACGGGACATCGGGGCCGTACTGGACCGCAACGGGCTGCGCCCCTTCCGCTACCTCGTCACCAACGACGACAAGCTGGTGATGGCCTCGGAGACCGGGGTGTTGGACGTCGCTCCAAGCAGGGTCAAGCTCAAGGGACGCTTGCAGCCGGGGCGGATGTTCTTGGTGAGCCTGGAAGAAGGCCGCATCATCGGCGACGAAGAGTTGAAGGAGAAGCTGTCCGCCCGCCAACCCTATGGCGAGTGGCTGGCCGAAAACAAGATCTCCCTGGAAAGCCTGCCCACTCCGGCAGAGCCGCCGCCGATGGACCCGCAAGAACTGGTGCGGCAGCAGCGCACCTTCGGCTACAGCGTGGAAGAGTTGCGGATGCTCACCGCGCCGATGGCCGAAAACGGCTACGAGGCGGTGGGTTCCATGGGGAACGACGCCCCCCTGGCCATTCTCTCCGACCAGAACCAAGTGCTGTTCAACTACTTCAAGCAGTTGTTCGCCCAGGTCACCAATCCCCCCTTGGACGCCATACGCGAAGAGCTGGTCACCTCGCTGGGAGCCTTCATCGGCAGCGAGCAAAACCTGTTCGAGGAAACCCCGGAACACTGCCGCCAGTTGAAGCTGTATTCGCCCATCATCGACAACAAGGACATGGCCAGGATCAAGGCTCTCACCTTCGGCGACGTGCGAAGCAAAGTCCTGTCGACGCTGTTCGACCCGGACTCGGGAGACGAGTCGCTGAAGGCCGCCCTAGACCGGCTGCGGCGTGAGGCGGCGCAGGCGGTGGAAGACGGCTGCGCGATCATCGTGCTGTCCGACCGGGGCGTAGGCCCCCACGCCGCCCCGATCCCCAGCCTGTTGGCCACCGGGGCAGTGCATCACCACCTGATAAAGGAGGGCGTCCGCACCAAGGTCGGGCTGGCCGTCGAGACCGGCGAAGCCAGGGAGGTCCATCACTTCTGCCTGCTCGTCGGTTACGGCGCAGGCGCGGTAAACCCCTACCTGGCCCTGGAAACCGTCCACTCGATGACGGAGGCCGGCCAGTTGAACGGCCACACCCCGGACTACGCCCAGAAGAACTTCATCAAGGCCAACGAGAAGGGCGTGTTGAAGGTGATGTCGAAGATGGGCATTTCCACGGTGCAGAGCTACCGGGGAGCCCAGATTTTCGAGGCGGTGGGCCTGAACCAGGACCTGATCGACGAGTATTTCACTTGGACTCCTTCCCGCGTCGGCGGCATCGGGCTGGACGCCATCGAGCGGGAGTCGGTACACCGGCACAGCGCAGCCTACGAGCAGACCAAGTTGTCCGCCAACCAGGACCTGCCCTTGGGCGGGGCCTATCAGTGGCGCAGGGACGGGGAGCACCACCAGTGGAACCCGGACACCATCGCCCGTTTGCAGCACGCTGCCCGCACCAACGACTGGAACGTTTACAAGCAGTTCGCCCGCCTTTCCAACGACCAGAGTCGGCGCATAGCGACTCTGCGCGGGCTGCTGGAATTCAAGAATGGCCGCACTCCCGTCTCCATCGACGAAGTGGAACCGGCCTCGGAAATCGTGAAGCGGTTCGCCACCGGCGCGGCGTCGCTGGGCTCCATCAGCAAAGAAGCCCACGAAACGATGGCCATCGCCATGAACCGGCTGGGTGCGCGCAGCAACACCGGCGAGGGCGGCGAGGACTACCGCCGTTACACCCCCGACGACAACGGGGACCGCCGGAGCAGCGCCATCAAGCAAGTCGCCTCGGGCCGGTTCGGCGTAACCCCCAACTACCTGATTAACGCCACTGACCTGCAAATCAAGATGGCCCAAGGTTCCAAGCCCGGCGAGGGCGGCCAGTTGCCCGGCCACAAGGTCGACGAATACATCGGCTGGGTGCGCCGCACCACTCCGGGGGTCGAGCTTATCTCGCCGCCGCCCCATCACGACATCTACTCCATCGAAGATTTGGCCCAACTCATTCACGACCTCAAAAACATCAACCCCGACGCCAGGGTCCACGTGAAGCTGGTGGCCGAGGTTGGCGTCGGCACCGTTGCCGCCGGCGTTGCCAAGGGTCACGGCGATGTAGTGCTGATCAGCGGCCACGACGGCGGGACCGGGGCCTCGCCCGAGTCCTCCATCAAACACGCGGGCCTGCCTTGGGAATTGGGCATCGCCGAGACGCAACAGGTCTTGGTGGCCAACGGACTGCGCAGCCGGATCGCAGTGCAGACCGACGGCCAGCTCAAGACCGGGCGCGACGCGGTCGTCGCCGCCATGCTGGGCGCGGAAGAGTTCGGGTTCGCCACCTCCGCGCTGGTGGTCAGCGGTTGCATCATGCTGCGCAAGTGCCACCTGAACACCTGCTCCGTGGGGATCGCCACCCAAGACCCGGAGTTGCGCAAGAAATTCGCCGGCAAGCCCGAATACTTGGTCAACTACTTCACCTTCGTGGCCGAAGAAATGCGGGAAATTATGGCCGAGTTGGGTTTCCGCACCGTCGCCGAAATGATCGGCCGGGCGGACGCGCTCGACCCCAGAAAAGCAATCGACCACTGGAAGGCCCAGGGTTTGGACTTTTCCCGGCTGCTCTACCATCAGGAGGCGGTCAATCCTGGAGATACTGTGTTCTGCTCGGAGGAGCAGGACCACGGGCTGGAGAAGGCGCTGGACCACCGGTTGATCTCGCTATCGGAGAAGGCCCTGCGCTTCCGGGAGCCGGTCCAGATCGACCTGCCGATACACAACTCCAACCGCACCGTCGCGGCGATGCTCAGCGGCCAAGTCGCCAAGCGCTATGGCGAAGAAGGGCTGAGCGAGGACACCATCCGCATCAACTTCTCCGGGTCGGCGGGCCAGAGCTTTGGCGCGTTCTTGGCCAAGGGAATCAGCCTCGACCTGAAGGGCGACACCAACGACTACTTCGGCAAGGGGATGTCGGGCGGCCGGATCGTCGTAACCCCCCATCCTGACTCGCCGTTCGTGCCCGAGGAGAACATCATCATAGGCAACGTGGCGCTGTACGGCGCTACCGGCGGGCGCGCCTTCATCCACGGTGTTGCCGGGGAGCGCTTCTGCGTCCGCAACAGCGGCGCGCAGGCGGTGGTGGAGTCGGTCGGCGATCACGGCTGCGAATACATGACCGGCGGCGTGGTGGTGGTGCTGGGCCCCACCGGCCGGAATTTCGCGGCTGGCATGAGCGGCGGCATCGCCTTCGTCTACGACGAACACGATGATTTCCACATCCGGTTCAACGGCGGCATGGCCGACCTTGAAGCCCTGTCCGATGATCAGGACATCGCCATCTTGAAAGAGCTGATCGAGGAACACCACCGGTACACCGGCAGCGCCCCCGCCGGCCAAATTCTGTCCAACTGGGATGCCGCGCTGCCGAAGTTCAAGAAAATCATGCCGCGCGACTATCGCCGGGTGCTGGAAGAACGTAAGGCCGCGGCATTGGCACACCGTAAGCTGGAAGCGGTGAGTCATGGGTAACCCCGTCGGATTTATGCGGGCCGAACGCCAGCCTCCGGAGCGGCGCCCGGTCGTCGAGCGTGTCGGAGATTACAGCGAGCTGTACCAGCGCTGGCCGGAGGCGGCGAGCCGGGAGCAGGGAGGGCGCTGCATGGATTGCGCCGTGCCCTTCTGCCATACCGGCTGCCCCTTGGGGAACGTGATCCCAGAGTTCAACCACTTCGTCTACCTCGGAGATTGGGAGCGGGCGCTCCGCACCCTGCTTTCCACCAACAACTTCCCGGAGTTTACCGGCCGCATCTGCCCCGCCCCCTGCGAGGCCAGTTGCGTCCTCAGCATCAACTCCGATCCGGTGACCATCGAATACATCGAGAAAGAGATCGCCGACCGGGGCTTCGAAGAGGGCTGGATCAAGGCAGAACCGCCGGCCTGGCGCACCGGCAAGAGCGTGGCCGTGGTCGGCTCCGGTCCCTCTGGTTTGGCCGCCGCCCAGCAGCTCAACCGGGCCGGGCATACGGTGACGGTGTTCGAGCGGGCCGACTACATCGGCGGTCTGCTAGCGTTGGGCATCCCCGATTTCAAGCTCGACAAGGGGGTGTTGAAACGCCGCCTCGACATCATGGCCGAGGAAGGCGTGACCTTTGAGACCGGCGTGAACGTCGGCGTCAACTTCCCGGTGGACCGGTTGCTCAGCGAGTTCGACGCCGTTTGCCTCACCGTCGGTTCCACTGACCCCCGTGACCTGCCTGTACCGGGACGCGAGTTGGACGGTGTCCACTTCGCGATGGAGTACCTCACCCAGCAGAACAAGCTGAATTCGGGCGAGGAAGTCGCCGACACGGAGCGCATATCGGCCGAGGGGAAGCGCGTGGTTATCCTGGGCGGGGGCGACACTGGCGCCGACTGCCTCGGCACCGCCCACCGGCAGGGCGCGGAAATCGTGTACCAGTACGAGCTGCTGGCCGAGCCCCCGGAGCAGCGGGTAGAGAGCAACCCTTGGCCCCAGTGGCCAACGATTCTGCGCTCCTCGGCCGCCCATGAAGAAGGCGGTGTCCGCGACTACGGCATCCTCACCAAGTCGTTCTCCGGCAGCAACGGCAAGCTGGAGCGGCTGCACGCGGTGCGGGTGGAGTGGAGCCAGCCTGCTAACGGCGACCGCCCGGCGATGACTGAAGTGCCGGACAGCGAGTTCGAGGTCGACGTCGACCTAGTGTTGCTGGCGATGGGCTTCTTGCACCCGGAACACGAGGGAATGTTGACCCAGTTGGGCGTGGAGCTAGACCAGCGGGGCAACATCAAGATAGACGACGACCGGATGAGCAGCATTCCCGGAGTTTTCGCCGCCGGTGACGCCGCCCGGGGCCAGTCGTTGGTAGTTTGGGCCATAGCCGAAGGCCGGGAAACGGCCCGCGGCATCGACCTCTACCTGATGAGCGAAACCAACCTCCCCCGCTCCCTGACGGCCTTATAGGCGCTCGCGCGTTTCGCGGCGCGGCCTCAGTCACGCCGTTACCCGCTCCTCCGTCTTATCGCGTCCCACGTGCTCCAGGTATTCGCGCATGGACAGCACTTGCACCGCGTTGGTGTTGCCCGACACGCCGGGGAGGAAGCCGTGGACGATGGTCACCACGTCGTCCTCGGTGACGTTTCCGCCGTCCAATGCCGCCTGGATTACGGAAAAGACCAGTTGGGCCACGTCCTGCTCGGGCGTGATCACGCCGGCGGGATAGATTCCCCAGCCGAGGCACAGTTTCCTTAGCACGGCCGCGTCGTGGGAAAAGGCCAGGATGTCGCTGGCGGGCCGGTAGCGGGATAGCTCCAACGCGGCCCGGCCCGTGCTGGTCATCACGATGGGCTTGGCGTCGAGGGTGTAGACCAGCCGCGAAGCCGCGCCCGTGATGGCTTGGGTGCGGTCGTGGGAGCCCAGGTCCTTGTAGAACGGGTAAATCTGCTCGGACTCGTTGATGGTGGCCACCGCGACCCGCAGGGCCTCCACCGGGTAGTTGCCCATCGCCGTCTCGTCGGAGAGCAGGATAGCGTCGCCGCCGTCTAGGACCGCCGTATGAATGTCGGAAATCTCGGCCCTGGTCGGGGTGGGCGAGACCACCATCGAGCGAAGAATCTGGGTGGCGATCACGCCGATTTTGCCGGCCAGGTTGGCCTTGGCCACGATTTCTTTCTGGACCCTGGGCACCCGCTCCATCGGGATTTCGACGCCCAGGTCGCCGCGGGCCACCATTACAGCGTCCACCTCGGGCAGTATGGAGTCGATGTTGTCGATTCCCTCGCCCCGTTCCAGCTTGGCCATCAGCAGCGCCTTGCTGCCGGCGGCGTTCAGGTGCTCGCGGGCGTAGAGGATGTCTTCGGCCGTGCGCACGAAGGAAACGGCGACCCAGTCGACCTCCTGCTCTACGCCGAACTTGAGGTCGGCCTTGTCCTTCCCGGTAAAAACGGGGTCGTCGATGAACGTCCCCGGCAGATTCACGCCCTTGTAGGAAGAGACCACGCCGGACGTTTGCACCCGCGCGAACACCTTGGAAGGCGCGGTCTCGGTGACTTCCAACCGGATGCTGCCGTCGGCGATGAAAACGCTGTTGCCCACTCGCAGATTTCGCATGACGCTGGGTTGGGGAAAGGGCAACACGCTTGGGTCGGCAGACGCAAGATCGGTCGAGAAAGCCACTTCGTCGCCCACCGTTAGCTGCACTGGTTCGTCGAGTTGGCCCAACCGCAGCTTGATGCCGCCCAAGTCTTGCAACACCGCCACCGGCCGCCCGTGCTTGCGGGAAAGCCTCCGGATGGTGGCGATTACCTCGGCGTGTTCTTCGTGGGTTCCGTGGGAGAAATTCAGCCGGGCGCAGTCCATTCCGTCGGCGATCAGCCGGTCCAGGGTTTCCTCATCCCGTGAAGAGGGGCCTATCGTGACGATTATCTTGGTCTTTCGCATGGTTCCAGCACCACTTGTCTCAGTTAGACACCCATTGGAACCAGTTTATAGCATTTGCCCGACGAAAACACAGCCGCCGGCCACACCGCCCGGCGCATTGTGGCCACGCCACTTGGAGTATGATATACGCTTCGCAAATAACTATTACGTTAAATAGTATGTAATCAATAATATATTCAGGTATTTACGACGTATTATGTGTTAATCAGAATGGCATATCAATGTAAAGGAGGCATATCTAAGCCAAAGACCCAAGGCATTTCCGGACTCCTCGATTAAACCCACATTCTGGGATATACAGGAGGTCCCCAATGCTAAGAATCATCGTAACGGGTCTTATCGCACTTTTGCTCCTGGGGGTTGTGGCCTGTG
This sequence comes from Dehalococcoidia bacterium, assembly GCA_965197575.1. Taxonomy (GTDB): domain Bacteria; phylum Chloroflexota; class Dehalococcoidia; order Lucifugimonadales; family UBA3495; genus VXOI01. The sequence goes on along the minus strand of OZ240214.1, from coordinate 166,306 downwards.
GCGGCGGAGAAGATGAGGCCCCCAGCAGCGCCCGCTAATCCTCCGCAGGCCAGGCTCCGGCCCAGCAGGCGCCCGCATCCGGCGGCGGGAAGGTCTCCGGGGAAGATGCGCTGGCCAAATACGCAGTATCCGTGGCTGGCGGGCCGGGCTCCATATTCATCGGCGACCTCTCCCAGTTGGTCGGCCCAACCAGGGACCTAGACCTGGGACTTGGAGCGGAAGGCATGATCCCGCTGGACCTGCTTGAGGAAAGCAGGTGAATCTACGAGTCCGACTACTACAAGTTCCTGCTGGAGCGGGCCAACTTCGAGAACCCCACCGCGCTGGTAACCCAGGGCGAGAGCATCAAGATACAGTACGCCTGTATCAACCGCGCTTTGTTCCCCTGCAAGGCCAAGGAGTCCTTCTTTGTGCCCAACGTGCTTGAGTGCACCAACGGTCAGTTGGAAATACAGACCGTAGGCTACCCTGAGTTGGGCATCGCCGGCCCGGACACCGTGACCCTGGTGGCCAACGGCACCCTGGGGTTCTCCGAGATAACCGGGGCCTACGTCGGCGGCGACCTGCCGGTGCTAGACATGTACTACTTCTGGGGACTATTCCAGGACCGGGAGACCGACTTCGAAGCGGTAACCGCAGTGATCCACGACCTTGACGGGTACATCGAAGAAGCTACCGGCGGCGGCACGGTGGTCAGCCATAACTGGTACGCGGGCAACGACCAGTGGTTCTTCAGCCGCAAGCCGCTGAACTCCCTCCAGGACTACGAGGGCATCAAGACCCGCAGCCACGGCACCACCCTTTCCGACCTGATCAACGGCCTCGGTGGCGACGCCCAGTTCGTGGCCTTCGCCGAAGTCTACACCGCCCTCGAGCGCGGCATCCTGGGCGCGGGCATGACCGGCGGCAGCGCGGGTCACGGCCAACGCTGGTACGAGGTTGCCGATTACATCGTCGGCCCGGCGATATCCATGCCGGCCGACCTGCTCATCTTCAACCCCGACGCTTGGGATGCCCTACCGACCGACTTCCAGCAGATTCTGTTGGAAGAAGGCGCCAGGACCGAGCTGGAAGAGTTGCGGATGGCGCCCGTATGGAACGCCACCGGCCTGCAGAAGAACATTGACGAAGGGATGGAGCATATCCCCTGGGACGACGAGATGCGAGAGTTTATCCTGAACGAAATCGTCCTGGGCGACATGATCCCCAACTGGGTCAACCGGGTAGGCGGCTACGACACCGGTGAAGTGACGCTGTTCAACGAGAAATTCGGTCCCATCGCCGGGGTGATGATCCACCCCGACGGTACCGCCACGCTGACAGACGGGGGAAGCGACACCAAAACCCAACGCTAATGCCATACCCGCAACACCCAACGCAGGACAGGCCCGGCAAACGCCGGGCCTGTCCTATACAGCCACCGCGTTGTCACACCTGCCTATAGGCCTCTCGGCGGTGCTGGACTCTTAAAACTTCGAAGAAGCCCTCTTCGTTGTAGAACCTCAACCTCACCCGCCAATCCCCAACTCGCAACCGCCATGTGTTTGTCATACCGCGTAACTTGATCAGGTCTCCTTGATTCTTCTCGGCCAATCGGTCGATTGCTTCCACTACACGGATGTAAACAGACGGGTCCAGGTTTGCGAGATCTCGGTCAGCACGGCGGGCTATGCGGACATTCCATATCATTTAGGAATGCCGAGCCGCTGTTTTACCTCCTCCAAAGTGGACCACCTTCCGGCCCGCATGTCTTCCACAGCCTCTTCAGTGGCGAGGCGTTCCTCCTCGGACTCTTCCCCATCGTCCTCGTCCTCGTAGGGTGCGGTCATCAGCGTCCAGATCAGCGGCTCGTGCTTTTTCAGGTGGGCGAGCACGACCCAATAGGTCACCTCTATCTCGCAGTCCGGGAGGCGGTCGACCAGCCAGTGCAGGTTTTCCCTGTTGACTTCGTGCGAAAGGTATTTTGAATCCATGGCGTTAGTTCCGGCTGCGGCTGGCGTCGAAGGCGTCGGTGGCGGCCTGCAATCCGGCGACACGGTTGGCCTGCAATACCTCTATACGCTCGGCGGCCCACTTCTGGGAGGTCTGGATACCGACCAGCGAGCCTTGGAAGTGCGGCATCACGTAGCGGGCCAGAAGTTCATAGCTGCGGTGGATCTTGTCGCGCGGGGCCCAGTCTTCCACCCGGATCATAAACTTGCCGAAACCGCCGCTGATCTCCTGAAGCCGCTCGATGCCGGCGATGGCGTCGTCCGGCGTGCCCACGATCCACTGGTTGTTGTTGACCATGTGATCGACGATCTGGTCGCGGGGAACGGGGGGCGCCGGGTTCCCCAGGGTCGCCGCAAAGTATTCGGTGACCACCCGGGCGCTGCCCTCGCGAATGTCCTCTAATGCCTGCTTCTTGCTGTCGGCCAGGTGCATCCCCATGACGATGCCCCAGTCTTCCCGGCGGACCGTCTTGCCGTGCTCGGCGGCCGTTTCCTCGCAGATGTCCCAAAGCTCCATCAGAGACGTGCGGCGGATGGTGTCGCGGGGCACGCTGAGGGAGAGCACCGACGCGCCGTATTTCCCGGCCACCGTAACCCCGGCTGGGGACTCCACCGAGGCCACGGCCACCGGCACGTGGGGGGTCTGGAAGGGTCGCAGCTGGATGACGGCCTCGTTCAACTCGAACCAGTCGCTCTTGTAGGTGATGGGCTCGGGCTCGGTCATCAGCCGCATGATGACGCCCAGCGACTCGTCCATCATCGCCCGCTGGTTTTCCGGCTTTATGCCCAGCATCAGAGCGTCGGAGGCCAGCGCGCCCGGCCCGACGCCCAGGATGACCCTGCCACGGGTCAAGTGGTCGAGCTGCACGAACCGGTTGGCCACCATGTAGGGATGGTGATAGGGCAGGCTAACCACGCCCGAACCCAGCTTGATGTTCCGGGTGCGCTCGGCGGCGGTGGCCATGAACACCTCGGGCGAGGAGATGGTCTCCCACCCGGCGCTGTGGTGCTCGCCGATGTAGGCTTCGTCGAATCCCAGGGTATCCAGCCATTGGATGAGCTCAAGGTCGCGTTCCAAGGCCAAGGTCGGATTCTCGCCGACCCGGTGGAACGGGGCCATAAAAACGCCGAATTTCATCTTGTAGGGGACGGTCATAAGTCATTCCTCCGCGAATATTCCCGCAGTCTGCGGGAGGCCCGTGCCCCGCCATCGCCTTTAGGGGGCGTCAAGTGAGGCGGTCACAACCATTCTAACACGGGGCTGAACCCTCCTCGGACATGGATGCGCCGGATGTAATTCTTGCCCGCACTCGAAACGACGAGGCCCTGGCGAAAATCCAATGGCGATGCCTCGAATTGAATCCTGTCTATCCTATACTTCCATGTTCGAGAAGAAGGGTTATCCATATGCGATAGCCTCGACACCGGGGACGGGCGGTGGCGGCAGGCAGCCAAACGTGGTATCTTTTGGGCACCGAAAAGGGCCAGATTTCTATACGAGAGGTTGCGAAATGCCCCAGATTAAGCACATCGCCATCGCCACCAACGACGCCGCCAAGACGGCCAAGTTCTACTCCGAGGTATTCGGCCTGCGCGAGGTCGCTCAACTCGACGGCGAGAACGCCAAGGGCTTCATGCTCAGCGACGGCAACGTCAATATGGCCATCCTGGACTTCCAGACCGACGCCGTGGCCGGCGAGCGCGGCAAGGACTGGGAGGGCATCCACCACATCGGGTTCGAGGTCGAGAGCCTGGAAGAGATCGAGCAGCGGCTGTCCGATGCCAACTCCGCCCCCATGGACGAGGTCAACAAGGCCCTCCACGCCGGGAACACCGGCCCCCGGCACCAGAACGTCGAGACCAAATACACCGGGCCCAACGGCGAGATGATTGACGTCTCCCAGGTGGGCTGGATCGGCACCCGCGGCCTCGACTAGGCCGCCAAGCGGAGCATCCCCGGCGAAAGAAGGAACGCCCGGCCAATGCGGCCGGGCGTCTGTTCGTGCGGAAAGCGGGACTGTTTATTAGAGGTTCATGCGGACCCAGGCCGGCAATTCCTCAATAGAGAGCATGCTGTCTGGGCGTTTTCAACTTGAAGGTGACGCTCTGCCCCTCGGCCATACGAACCAGCGTTCCAGCCCTTCCCTCCGACAATTCGCCTTTACCCCAGGCGTTGAACATGATGCTGGCTGGCCTAACTGCCAGGCAAAGCAAGTAATCATACCTTCGGTCAAGCCTAATGTGGTTGAACTGGAACCCTCCGTTGCTATCTTCAGATGCCGTTTTGACTTCGAAGTTTCTGCCCTCTATTTGCATGTCTGAGCGACTGACACGCGAGCTACGTTCGCTAACTGCGATCTCATGCAGCGAGAGAAAACGCCGTATAAATTCCTCTCCGATGTCGCCCCGGTTTGTATTGGCGACACGGCGAAAGGCCTCTAGCGGGGCGCCAGTCCAAATCGTTTGCGGTGTGTGCTGGTGAATTACTTCAAGCATTAGTTGCAACGGGCTTAATCGGGAGGAGTCCATAGCCCCCCTTTCTCGCCCTGCTTCCAGAAAACCAGAAAATAGGAGTGGTTTTTCCTAGCGTGAACTTGCTTTACTACCCTGCTTACGCCAGGGCGATTGCGCCGCACCAAGACAAACAAGTCCTCTGATACGAACCCCATGGATTCGTATGATTGCATCACTTCGATATGGGTGAATCGTTGCCGGTTAGAACAGACCTCGTCCTGGCATTTCACGATGAAAATGCCTCGGTCTCGGAGCACTCTGAAGACTTCTTTGCCAGTGTCAGCGTAGAGTTCTAATACGGCTTCATGGTATTTGGAAGTTGTACGGTTACCAGTTGCATTGTTCTTGTAGTATTTCTCGAACGGTTCATGACCCTCATACGCCGTTCCTCCTGGTGAGTGCATATATGGGGGATCGAACACAACGCAATCAATCTCACCGTTTTTGTAGGGAAGGTTGCGACAATCTATTTCATTGGTTAAATCGGTGGCAAGAAGGCGGTAACGATCCGCAGGTATTTTCCTCCAAAACACGCCCTTGCCATAGGTAATATCGGCAATAGTGCTGCCCGGAGATACATAGAGGGCCAGAATCTTGGGGAAAAGCGATTCGTTTGAACCTTCATAAGCGCTCAAAACGAGGTCGGTTGAAGGCTCTCCATTACTTACCGCACGCTTTTGCTTTCCCGGAGGCAAGCCTTCGGGTTCTTTCCCAGGATCCTCTCTGTTAGTGAGGAGAGTCATAGGAAGCTACAACGCTCCTTCTCTAACGGTCATTTCTAAGACCAACCGAATCGCGTCCGACTTGCTGGTGACATAACCTGCGCCGCTCCCCTATGCTGGCCGGAACGCCAGCGACGGGCGGTCCGGGTCCAGGTCTTCCAGGTCCAACGTTAGGGCCATGCCGGCCTGGATGTTTTGCGGGTTGTTGCCGTCGACGCCGGTGATGCGGGCGCTGATGCGGGGGCCTTCCTCCAGCGTTACGATGCCGGTGCAATAGGGGTTGTTGCGGCCGTAGCCTTTTTGGCCCCAGTAGTCGGGGACTACGGAGATGCAGGTAAAGGTGGCGAGCGTGGCGCGTCCGCTGAACGGGTGCCATTCGACTTGGAAGCTATGGCAGGAGGCGCACATCGGCCGGGCCTCCGGGGACAGGTGGCCGCAGCTGGTGCAGCAAACGCCCGTCAGTTGGCCGTCTTCCCGCAGCTTCTTGTAGAAGTTGGCGGCGTTGAATTCGCTGGCCATGACAGTGCCCTCTACTCTCGCCGCAGCACGTTTACGACACAGGTGCCGCCAGTGCCGCCGACATTGTGGGTCAGGCCCACCTCGACCTTCGCTTTCTTGACCTGGCGCTCCCCGGCTTCCCCCCGGAGCTGGTGGTAGATCTCCACCACCTGGCCGATGCCCGACGCTCCCACCGGATGGCCCTTGGCCTTCAGCCCGCCGGAGGTGTTGATGGGACGGTCGCCGTTCAGCGCCGTGCGGCCTTCGTCCACGGCCCGCGCCCCTTCGCCGGGGGAGAAAAAGCTCAGGTCCTCGCTGGCTACGATCTCGGCGATGGTGAAGCAGTCGTGGACCTCGGCCAGATCAACGTCATTGGCGGTGATTCCGGCCATTTCGTAGGCTTGGCGTGAAGCCTCTTTGGCCGCCGAGAGAGAGGTCAGTTCCTCGGCGTCGTGCAGGGGCTTGCCCGAGGCTTGGCCGATGCCGGCCAGGGACACGGGGCGGTCGGTGAAGTTGTGGGCGATGTCCGCCGACACCAGCAAGACGCAGGAGGCCCCGTCGGTGATGGGGGCGCAGTCGTAGAGCCGTAGCGGCCAAGCGATCCAGGGGTTGGCCTGTTCGTCTTTCAGGAAGTCCAACTCCGACTGCCAGTCGGGGACGGGCTGGCCGCGCTGCTCGGCGCGGGCCTTGCGCCGCTCCATCAGGTCGTTGATGGTCACGTTGAACTGGGCCTTGGGGTTCAGCGCGCCGTTGTTGTGGTTCTTGATGCCCACCTTGAGCAGGTGGTCGAGGTTAGTCTCGTAGCGGTCCATGTGGGCCTTGGCGATGGCCCCGAATATGCCGGGGAAGGTGAGTCCGGCCGGCACCTCGTACAGCCCGTCGGCCGCTGACGCCAGCACGTCGGTGACGCCTTCGGTGGGCAGGTTGGTCATTTTCTCCATGCCGCCCACCAGCACCACGTCGTACATTCCGCTGGCGATGGCCATCACGCCTTCGCGGAGGGCACTGCCGCTGCTGGCGCAGGCGTTTTCGATGCGGGTGATGGGGATGGGGGTCATGCCCAGCCAGTCGGCCACGATGGGGGCGGTGTGGCCCTGAGTCTCGAACAGGTCCGAGGAGTAGTTGCCGACGTAAGCGCACTCGATGTCCTCGATGTCGATGCGCTGGTCCATCGTCTCCATCATGTCCTGGAAGGCTTCCACGAAGAGGTCGCGGCTGTCCTTCTCCGGGAACGCCCCGAATTGGGACAACCCAGCCCCCACGATGGCGACCTGGCGGCCAAGCTGGCGCCTGCGGGTGGTGGTTGTCATTTGGTTGCTCCTTACTTCCAGAATGAACGCGCTATTATTTCCGTGAGTGGAGTACAGAGTCAACGACATGCTACTCCACCCGGCCGTGGGCCATCCCCGGGCGCCTATATATCAAGAGTGTGTCTTAACGCCCCGTCTACACCCGACATTGGCAAGGAGCCAATCGACTGGATGATAGCCGATTCGAGTACCGTAGCCAGGTTATCTGTCATAACTACTGAATCCGACAACAGACCGGAACCTGTTCCTGCAACGCTGTCGAGCATTATCTCTATCCGACTCGGATGATTGCTGCGGAACATCCGGCTGGTAATCATTGCCAGCACTAACTGTGGCAGCCCGGTATCAAGATGGTCCGCCTGCACGACCAAAGCGGGTCTGCGGCGAACGTCCAACTGAGAGGAATTGGGGAAAAGCGCAATCACTACATCGCCGCGCCTATAGCTTGCGCTTGGCGCTGTCATAGTCGTCGTATGCGTTCATTTCAGGACTTTCCCACTCTTCGGCAAAAGAGCTCAATTGGGCTCTGAGGCGGGCTGCCTGTTCGCGGCTAATACCGCGCTCCTCGAGGTCCAAGTACGCTGGCTCCAAGAATGTAACGATTAGGCGTGTCCCGTCCTTAATCTTCGACACGGGTTCATCAAACTCGACTCTTCCGTTGCGCAGGACCCCTTCAACGCTCTTGTACATTGTACCGCCTGTCTATGCGGGGCTGATCGTGACCTAGCTAATGATACCAGACCGCCCCCTGGTCCAAGTATATTGTCCCATCGATCCGCGACACTGTGATCTGCTGGCGATAGCCGTCTCGAGATGCTTCGTGGGTCTCGCTGCGCCAGGGGACGGCGTCCGGGCCGTTGCGGAGGGCCTCGTGGAGGACCCTGCCGTTCATCGTCTCTCCCCCAGGAAGGCCCAACAGGCGAAGGATGGTGGGAGCGATGTCCACGTTGCCGGTGGCGCTGGCGACCGTTGCTGCCTGCTTGAAGTCCGGGCCTTTGGCGAACAGCACGTTTCTAGTCTCGTGGCGGCTCATGGAACCGTGCTGTCCGAGTCCTGGGCCGAGGTTGGTGGAGTAGGCGTGGCCGAGGAGTCCGGCCTCATTGGCGGTCGAGTCCCAGCGGAAGGACATGGTTATGGCCGGAGAACGTGGGCCTTCCAGTCCGATGAGGCTCGCGGGCAGGGTTCCCGGCACCGGGCCTGCGGCGTCGGACGCCACCAGCGCCCCGCACCACGGCTGGGCGGTCAGCCACTCCGCCAGCCGGTCGGCCGTCGAGCCGCCGCGGGCGTCCGTGCCGGGAGCGTCCGGGGTGTAGAACAGCACCGATCCCCCGTTGGGCGCGACGGTTACTCCGCCAGGCTCGCCCCCCGGCGGAAACCCCGCTTCACGCAACAGCGCCTCGACTTCGATGACCTCGAATATGGTCGAGTAGCCGTGGTCGGAGGTCACCAGAATGTTGGTGTCGGAGGACAGGCCCTGCTCGTCCATCCAGCCGAGCAGCTTGGCGAACTGGCGGTCGGCTTCCCGGATGGCGCGGACGGCGGCCTCCGAACCGACCCCGTGGGCGTGTTGAGAGGTATCGGGCTCGGAGAACCAGAGGAGGGAGACGGCGGGCCGGCGTTCGGGCAGGACGTATTGGGTAACTATGTCCACGGCACGGGCCAACTTTTCGGAGCTGGGCCTGGTGCGGTCGGGCCAAGGACCGAACTTCGCGGCGATCTCGTCGTGGAGCGGGCGGGGCAGGCAGAAGTCGGGGTGAATGGTCGCGCCGCCGTGAGTCTCGGCGTTCGGATTTTGCAGGTAGGCGTTGCCCGAGGTACCCGTGCCGACGGCGACGAACTCCCTGCCATGCTGGTGCAGGATGTCGCCCAACGTGGGCCGCAGCAACACCGGAGTCTTGGCGGCGACTTCCGATAGGACAGGTTCCAATGCGCCGATGGCGCGGTATGGGTCGAACTCGGGTATGACCAGCATATTGCCGGTCAGCCCGTGGCTTCCGGGGTGATGCCCGGTGACAATGGTGGCGACGTTGGCGCGGGTAACGGTGGGAAAGGCGGCGTGATGATTGCCGAAGGCCACGCCCTCCGCACCCAATCGACTGAGGTTAGGCATCAACTCCGGCGTAACTTGCGCCGGTTGCAACCCGTCGAACACAACTATGAGGAATGTATTCATCCCTGATAAGGTCCCAAAAACCGTTCTCCGTCGAAGTGAATCAGGTGAGTCGGTGCATCCGCGCACCAGACTTCTGTTTCCCAGGAAATTGCTCTCAGATAGCGGGCCATCACGGTTCGGTCGGGAAACGCCGTAACATATACAAGGGAGGCTCTAGCATCGCTAAACAATTCCGCGAGCTCATTATGCCTTTTGGCGTCAACCGGCCCGTGGCTGGTGACAGATTCTACAAGTAGTAACCAATTATTGGTTGCATGATAGAGTATTACGGTCGGCATTTTGCCGTGAAGGTCTACAGTTATGCCGAGATCGGCAAGATGATGCTCTTGGAAATAACCCGCTTTATCGCCGGTATCACCCACATAAATAACCGTGGCTCCCGGGGCAAAGCGAGGGGCAAATTGGCTGATGATCTGCTCAATTAGCTCACTGTGCGCCCCCGGACTGAGCATTATTTGAGTATGTTCATCCAGGTTTACCGGAATCATTTGCATATCGCGTTGCATTTCCCATTTGGCCGCGAGTGACCCTATTTGTTCTAGATAGTCCGCAATTGCTCGCTGCCAGCGATCGGACCCGTATGCTTGGATCATCCGAAAGGTCTCATCGCTTACCTGGTAGCGCGCCAAGGGACTGTTTACTGGCCGGTTGGGGTCGTCCGGGTTGTACAAGGCGATGCCTGCTTCTACGAATTGGTGCATTGTCTGCCGACGGAATGTCTCGCGTGTATTTGGGGCGTACTCGCGTCCGTATTGCTGACGGGCAAACTCCGTAATCGGAGTGATGCCCATTAACGGTCTCCTCAGTTCATTCCAGTTTCCGGCAGGTTTCAAATCGAGAAGAGCCAGCAATGTAAGCGCAGATCGTTCATTGAGTTGACCTCTGGGCATTTCTATTGTCCGTAGAATCTCCAGGGCGTCGTTAATTTTCTGTTGCGCTAATGCCAAGGAATCGTCTTCCATTGCGTATGACAACTCTCCGTCCACGATAGCGTCGATTCTCTCCTGCGAAAACGTAGCGCGACCGACCCGACTTCCGATGCGCTCCAATTCGGCGCGCGCCGGATAACGCAGCGAGCGCAAGTCGGCGGCGTTTACTTGGGTATGGCCGCTGAACTGCCGGAAATAGCGGTCAACTATACTGCTGTTCAGGTAAGCGGTCAGTCCGGCGGCCAGCGGCTGGGGAAGCCCCTTTTTATGGATATGGTATACGTTCAGATGGTTTTCAAATCCGATCAATTCCCCCGGAATGTCAGACGGGCAGACCGACGCCACGATACGGCGGCGTTCTTCTTTTGATGTAAAGCGCTTTGTAACAACGAAGTGGCCCTCATTCGGCCATAACCATTTGCGAGTTTGGTCCGTCACGCGAATCGCATTCGGTTTCCTCGTCGACTTGGGCCATTCCGGGCCGTCTTGACTGAAGTGCGCCGGATACAGAAGCGGCGCAGCGCCCGGCTCGGGCCTGGCCCGCAACTGGTCCTTCAGCCGAAAATCCACGACCGGTCCCGTCGATACCTCTACGCCAAGACCCGTACAAGACCCGTAAGAGTAGTCGTAAAGCGAGTCATGCGTTCGGCAATCACTTGCTCAACATCGTTGGTGGCGATGTGAACAATACGGTCGGGGTCGTCGGGTTGAATTACGTTGGCATATTCCACCGACCGTTGCGTCATATCTGCCGCGACGTACTCGCCTGAAGCCGGGTCGAACTCGAACTTGCTTTCGGAGCTGGCCGAAATTTTTACGTGGGAGGGTTTACATCCCTTGACGGCGTGGAGAATGATGTTCTCCTGCAAGACATCGTCACTTTTGAATGCAGTATCACGCTTCTCAAAGATATGAATTCGCTTGAGGCCCATGCAGGCAAAGAAAACCTGCCTGAAATGCTTAAAATAAGGCCCGTTACAAAACGAGCGAGGAACGATTGCGACCATCTCCCCGCCTTCACAAAGCCGCTGCGCCGCAAGGAACAAGAAGCCTGTATAGAAATTGGATGTCTCGATTCCCGCCCTGCGAAAGGCTGCCCTGTGTTCAGAAAGAGAGCTAATCTTTTTGTAGGGAGGGTTGATTATTACGTGAGTGAAGGAGTCTAAACGGGTGTCGTCAGGTTCAAAAGAATTAGCCTGTATCCCTGCTGAATTGTTCAGAATGAAATCCTTCTCCCTCACTTCCGTACTAATTCTGATATTTGCTGCTTCACATTCAATTACGGCTTGTTCCAAGGTGGAGCGCAAGTACCCGGTCAACAGCGGTTCGATTTCATAGCACAAGAGATACGCGCTTAGCGGTTGCTCATTCCTCCCGCACATCCGTTCAACCAGGGCGGCGGTCAATGACCCGGTTCCAGCCCCAGGATCCAGGACGGATACGTGGCCGGACAAGTCCGTGAACAGGCTTGCCATAAACCGGCCCACATAGGTCGGCGTCATGTATTGCCCCAGCAAGGCGCGCCGTTCGCGCTCCAGCCTTGATGAGGCATCGATTCCATAGAATTCGGCAATCTCGGCGAGGGCTTCGGGCATCGGTATCGATGGTCCTTTGCTGGCGGGTTAGGTTGCCAGGGTCGCCCAATGCGGCAAGCCAAGATTAAAACGGTCAACCCCAATAATGCAATAAGAAGGCGTCACAATGGGGTTCAAGACGGGATGTCGTCACCTGGCGACAAGGAATATCGTGGCTAAACGCCAAGAATGGCGGCTTCGCACATTTGGGCGCCCTGAAGGACTTCCGGCAGCAGCGCGGTCTCCCAGGTGGTGTGGAAGGAGCGGACGCCTATGCCCACCGGCAGCGCCGTGATGCCCCGCTGGTTGAAAATGTTGGCGTCGGAACCGCCGCCCGTCGCCTCCAGTACCGGCTGCAGGTCCAGGCTGGCCAGGGCGCGGCCAATCAGAGCGATGGCCTCGTTGTCCGGCGCGATGTTGTAGGCTTGGTAGGTGTTCACGATGTCCAGGGCTATGCCGGCCTCGGGATACCTGGTGGCGGCGTCTTCGAATACCCTGCGAAACTGTTGCTCCATCCAGGCCATCTTGTCGTTGCTGCGGCTGCGGAACTCGCCGTCCAGCATGGCCTGCTCCGGGATGATGTTGCGCTTCAACCCGGCCTCCATGCGGCCGATGTTGGCGGTGGTCTCGGAGTCGATCCGGCCCAGAGGGAGGCGGTTGAGGATGTCGGCGGCCACCAGTATGGCGGACAGGCCCTTTTCCGGCTCCAGCCCGGCGTGGGCGGCCCGGCCGGTTATCCGGACCGTGACCACGTTCTGGGAAGGGGCCGCCACGGCGATCCGATTGGGCGGGCCTTCGCCGTCGAAAACGATGCCGGCCTTGGCCGACAGCAGTCCGAAATCCAGATGATGCGCTCCGACCAGGCCGCCTTCTTCGTGGCGGGTGAAGACCACCTCCACGGCCCGCCGGTTCGCGCCCGACTCCTTGACGGCGGTCAGCGCCTCCAGGACGATGGCCACGCCTGCCTTGCAGTCGCCACCCAAGATAGTTGAGCCGTCGGAGCGCAGCACGTCGCCGTCGATCACGGGCCTGATGCCCCGGCCCGGTTCCACCGTGTCCAGATGGGCCGACAGCAACACCGGCCCACCCTCCCCGGCCAAGTGGGCGATGACGTTGTTGTAGCCGTCGTGGGAGACTTCCAGCCCCAACCGGGACAGCCGCGCACTGACCTCCCGGTCCATGGCGTCTTCCTCGCCGCTGGGACTGTCGATCTTGATCAGCTCGATCAGGGTCTCGATGAGCCTGTCCTTGTCAGCCAAGTCCGCCTCCTTAGTGTAAAGCCGTCGGTTACTCGTATAGTTTGGGAACGCCGGTGGGGTCCGGGAAGCTGTCGTCGTGGCCCAGCGCCCAGTAGAAAGCCTTTACCAGGGCTTGGCTGTTGGCTGCGCCGCTGAACCGGTGGTTGCAGTTGGGGACCTGCCGGGCCTGAAACGACGAGGCAGCCAGCCGGCCCATTCCGACTATTTGAGACAAGAAACGGGCTACGGGGTCCTCGCTGCCGAAGGCCATGTAGATGTCGCCGGTGAACCGGGAGATGCCTTCGTAGAACCAGTCGCCCACGCTGTCGTAGGCCGAGAGCATCAGGACCCGCTTGACCTCGGTGTAGTTGAACGCCACGGCCCCGACGGCGGAGCCGCCCGATGAGAACCCCGCCAGATACAGGTCGGGAGAGGCTGAACCGCAGAGTTCCTCGCTGCGTTCCAGCGCCCAGTCAATCGTGTTGCACAGGCTCTCCAGCAGCAGTTGGTTCCAGCTGGCCCCCTTGTAAGAATAGGGCTCCCACTCCAGTTGCACCTCGAAATCGGGCCGGGGCGCATTATAGGTGACCATCGTGGCGAGGCCCAGCTCCTGCATATGGCGGGCCAGCGTATCCCACCGGCCGTAACGCCCGTCCTTCAGCTCCCCGGAACCCGGAGAGTTCACCAACAGCTTGCCGGAGCTTGTCGGGTATGCGGAGACCGGGATTTCGTAGAGCACCCGGTCGTCGGGGGCGCGCTCGATGGCCCGCGCCAGGATGGTTTCTATCGGCGCCGACGAGCGCTCTTGTGCCTGTTCGGTCATAATCTGTCCCGGCGGCTCTAGGGCAGGGCCGCCACCGCTTTAATTTCCACCAAAAAGTCCTCCCGCACCAGCCCGTCCACCACCAAGAGGGTGTTGGGCGGATAGTCTCCGTCGGGGAAGATTTCCGGGTAGACCTCGGTGCGTCCGGCGATGAATTGTTGCACCGAATCGCGGCCCACCACGTAGGTGGTGAACTCGACGACGTTTCCGAAGCTAGCCCCCGCTCCGGCCAGGATGTGCCCGATGTTGGCCAGGACCTGCTTGGTCTGGGCGGCCGCGTCGCCTGGGCCGACCAGGTTGCCGTCGGTGTCCAATGCTACCTGGCCGGCCACGTACACCATCCGGCCGGCGTGTACCGACATACCTGCGGAGTATGCTCCGATGGGCCGGGGAGCTTGGTCGCTGGTTATCACCGTGCGTTGAAACTCCGGCATGGGCCTCACCTCGCTGATTTTCGGAAATGACGTTTGGGATTATGCGGCATGATTCCTGAGCAATTATAGCCCCCTCTGGCAGGCGGCCATACGCCCGGCCCTTCCCCTCGCCGAGTTTATAGTCACAAAAGCAGCAACGGCATGGCAGGCCATCATACCGTGATATACTCAGGTCAATGTCTTCAGCGGAGTCCAGGCCCCTGGTCGGTGTGGGAGTTGTGTTTGTCCGGGAGGACGGGCGGGTGTTTTTGGCCCAACGTAAGGGTGGGTTGGGCGGCGGTACTTGGGGGTCGGCCGGCGGCCACCTGGAATCGGGGGAATCCTTGGAAGACTGCGCCAGGCGCGAAGCGCTGGAGGAGTTGGGAGTGGTGGTGGGCCAGGTCCGTTTCCTCTGCGTCAGCAACATCATCGCCTACGGACGCCACTACCTCGACGTGGAGTTCCTGGGCGACATCGGAAGCCAAGAGCCGGTCTTGGCCGAGCCCGACAGCTTTGCCCGGTGCGGCTGGTTCGCCGTGAATGATCCCCCGGAGCCCCTGTTTCAAGCGATGCGCTACGCGCTAGCCAGCCTCCGCACCGGCCGTCACTATTTCCCCGGAGCGACCCTGCCCTGACCCGAAAATTGCGGGCGTGGCGCACGGACTCCCCGGATATTCCGAGATGATGGAGGACAGAAATGGCGGCTAAGAAAGGCGACGGGCTGTTGCTGGTCTACAGCGACGTGGCCCCAGAGCATGACGACGAGTACAACCGCTGGTACAACGAGGAGCACATACCGGAACGGCTGTCGATTCCCGGCGTGCTGGATGCGGCGCGATACGAGGCGGTGCAGGGCGGCCCGAAGTACCTGGCCTGCTACGAGCTGGACTCCCACGAGGCCTGGTACTCCGATGGGTGGCAGAAATGGCTCAAGGACCCCACCGAATGGTCGCGCCGTATGTCTCCCAGCGTGATCGGCACGGCCTACATCCGCAATTTGTACCGCCGGGTGCATCCCGAGAAGCTGGCTGCCGAGACCGCCGAGGCAGGAATGTCGCCGGTGATACTGGTCGGCCGGATGTCGGTGCCGGATGAGTTGGATGCCAAGTTCAATGATGCCTACAACAACGAACGTCTGCCGCTTTGCCTGAGCATCCCCGGCTACGTCCGGGCCCGGCGTTTCGAGGCAATCATGGGTGAACCGAAGTACGCCACGGTACACGAGATGGAGTCTCTGGCGGTGGCGGAGAGCGAAGGCTGGGCCAACTGGCGCACCGCGGTGACCCCCACCTGGAACACGGAAATCCGCCCCCACATGGTGCATCACGACGGTTCGCCCGGCGTTTACCGGAGGATCTTCCCATAGCATCGTCGCCCGTAATTCGGTCCAAAAATTCGACCTGGGGCCCGCGGGACCGAGCCCGCGTGTTCAGTGCTCCCGCGGGCGCGAACGGGCTCTGGCGGTCGATACCAAAACGCCGTCAAACGTGGGCAAAATCAAAGCTAAATGCTTCAAATCTGCTATAATGTTTATACCAATTACGAACACGATGCGGCCCCTTTTGCGCTCTTTTTCGGGTGCCCGGCACAGCCTTCCCAATTGGTGATTGACGCATGACACAGACCCCGACGGCAGACTATACGGCCAAAGACATCCAGGTATTGGAGGGTCTGGAAGCGGTGCGGGTCCGGCCTGGTATGTACATTGGCAGCACCGACCAGCGCGGCCTCCACCACCTGATCTACGAGGTCCTCGACAACGCCGTGGACGAGGCCATGGCCGGCTATTGCGACCGAGTGGAGCTCTCTCTGGACGAGGAGGGCACGATCATCGTGTCCGATAACGGCCGGGGTATCCCCATTGACGTTCATCCCGCCACCGGCAAGAGCGCCCTGGAGACGGTGATGACCACCCTGCACGCCGGCGGCAAGTTCGGTGGTGGGGCATATAAGGTCACCGGCGGGCTGCACGGCGTCGGTGGTTCGGTGGTGAATGGCCTGTCCGAATTCCTGCGAGCCGAGGTCTGCCGCCAAGGATGGCTTTACTATCAGGAGTACGCCCAAGGGCTGCCCACCACCAAGCTGATCAAGGAAACCAAGACCGCCTCCCACGGCACGACCATTTCCTTCAGGCCGGACCCGGCGATCTTTCCCGACATCCAGTACGACTTCGACGTTCTGACGGCCCACTTCAAGGAGATTGCCTACCTAAACAAGGGCCTGGAGATTTGCTTCACCAGCCGGTGGCACGCCGAGACGCGCCACGGCGACGTGGAGCGCACCTACTACTTCGACGGCGGCATAGCCAACCTGGTGCGGAACGTCAACCGCAACCGGCGAGTGGTGCAGCCGATGCCCTTCTACTACGAAAAGACCGTCGACGAGACCGCCGTCGAAGTGGCAGTGCAGTACAACGACAGCTTCTCCGAGACAGTGTACTCCTTCGCCAACTGCATCAACACCGAGGAGGGCGGCAGCCACATGACCGGCTTCCGCTCGGCGCTGACCCGCGTGATCAACGACTTCGCCCGGAAGCAGGGTTTCATCAAGGAGGACCAGCCGAACCTCATCGGCGAGGACGTGCGCGAGGGGCTGGCGGCAGTGATCAGCGTCAAGCTGACCAACCCGCAGTTCGAGGGCCAGACCAAGACCAAGCTGGGCAACGCCGAGGTCCGCGGCATTGTCGAATCGGTGGTCAGTGAGGGACTGATCCGCTACCTGGAGGAGAACCCCGCCGAAAGCAAGCGGGTGGTGGAGAAGTGCCTCACCTCTCAGAAGGCCCGGGAGGCGGCCAAGCGCGCCCGGGAGCTGGTAATTCGCAAGAACGCGCTGGACGGCACTTCCCTGCCCGGCAAGCTGGCCGACTGCGCCGAGCGCGACCCGGCCAAGTCGGAGCTCTACATCGTTGAGGGCGAGTCGGCCGGCGGCTCCGCCAAGATGGGCCGCGACCGCCACTTCCAGGCCATTTTGCCCCTCAAGGGCAAGATACTGAACGTCGAAAGGGTGCTCCAGCAACCCGACAAGATTCTGGGCCATGAGGAAATCCGGGCTATGGTTGCGGCCGTAGGCGCCGGCGAGGGCGAGGACTTCGATCCGACCAAGGTCCGTTACCACAAGATCATCATAATGACCGACGCCGACGTCGACGGCTCCCACATCAGGACCCTGATCCTCACCTTCCTGTACCGGCGGATGCTGCCGCTCATCGAGCACGGCTACCTCTACATTGCCCAGCCGCCGCTGTACCGGATCGAGATGGGGCGCCGGGTGGAGTACGCCTACACCGAGGAGCAGAAGGATGAGGTGCTCGGCAAGAACGGGAACCAGCGCACCACGCCCCGCGTCTCGCGCTACAAGGGCCTGGGCGAGATGAATCCCGAACAGTTGTGGGAGACCACCATGAACCCGGATACCCGCCACATGCTGGTGGTGAAGATCGAGAACATGGTCGAGGCGGAGAACGTGTTTACCGACCTCATGGGCGAACTGGTCGCCCCCCGCAAGAGCTTCATCCAAGCCCACGCCCGCAGCGTGAAGAATCTCGACGTTTAGCCGCCGTTCCCCTATAATAGCCCGGCACAATAACACGAGGAGTAAACGCTTTTGCCCGCCAAAAAAGCCGGACGCCAGTCAGTGAAACGGGCCCAGCGCAACCGCAGCGCCCGGACCGAAACCCGCACCACCATCGCCAAGGCCCAACGCAGCCTGGCTTCCGGCAACGCCGATGAAGCGGCTGGGACCGTCCGCGACGCCATGCGCGTGATGGACCGCGCGGTGCAGAAAGGCATCCTGCACAAGAACAACGTGGCCCGCCGCAAGTCCCGTATGGCGCACCGCCTGAACCGCATCGAGTCGCCGGAAGCGCTGTAACGTCCGGTATTCCCGGCGTCGAGTCGCCAAGGGACCGCCCCCATAATCGGGCGGTTCTTTTTTCTTGCTACTATCTGAACTTTGATTCCCGTGATGCAGCGATTGTCCTGATTCGCTCCTCCAATCATAGAAATCGATAAATTACACGAATCAAAGTCCAGACACTGACACGGGCGCGTTGACAGTGCGGGCAGCCTTTGTTAGCCTAGTTTCAGAACAAAGGTTTTATGAGAGGAAGCTGTGGTGATGAAGAAGATGCCCGCGCGCCGCCAACGGATTCTCGAGTTCATACAGGACTACTACTCCGAGAACGGCATCCCGCCGACGGTCCGGGATATTCAGAGGGCCTGCGAGATCAGCTCGACCTCTGTCGTCGACTACAACCTGGAAAAGCTGCGTAGCGGCGGCTACCTCAACCGGAGGCCGGACGTGGCCCGCGGCATCGAGTTGCTGGACAGCCAAGGGCAGCCTGTCTCCAACGCTCCGCGGGTGCAGATCGTCGGCGCAATCGCCGCCGGGCAGCCCTTGCCGGTGTTCAGCACCGAGGACGCTCCATCCAGCGCCGAGTTCGACGACATCGAAGTTTCTCCCGACCTCCCGCGCCGCCACGGGAAGCTGTTTGCGCTGGAAGTAAAGGGTACGTCGATGGTAGACGCGCTGATCGACGACGGCGACGTGGTGGTGGTGAAGCCGTGCCATGAGGCGGCCAACGGCGAGATGGTGGTGGCTTGGCTGAAACTGGAGGAAGAGGCCACCCTCAAGAAGTTCTACATGGAAGGCGACCGGGTGCGCTTGCAGCCCGCCAACACCCAAATGATGCCCATCTATTGCGCGGCTGCCAACGTGGAGGTGCGGGGCAAGGTAGTCTCGGTGGTGCGAAAATTCGCCTAGCGCCGGGCTGTGCTGAGAGAGGCGTAGGTGGCCACGCAGAACGGGACGCAGTAGGTCAGGGGGATCTTCCAGAAGAGCTCGTTGGCCCAGTCGCCGGCGACTATAACGTTCCCTTGGTTCAACGCGGTTATCAACGTGCCCACGACCAAGGCCACCTTGAAGGACCGACGCAGCATCGACGAGTGTCGCAGGGCGCAGCGGACGCACTTGAGGATTTCACCCTTCGGCTGGTCCGGGTCGCTGCCGGGGAGTTCGAAGGAAAAGGCCCAGGTGGGCCGTGGCTGACGGCCGCAGCGGCCACAGGCGGACCGGTCGGCGGATACTGGGGACTGAGTCAATTGGCTCACTATCAATGCTGCGAAGAGGGCTGAGTCGGGGCCTGAGCGATAATAACACGGAGTGCCTGGAATGTACGATTTTCACACCCACACGTTTCTTAGCGACGGCGTGCTTTCGCCCATCGAGCTGATCCGGCGGGCCCTTGTGCGGGGATACCGGGCAATGGCCGTGACCGACCACGTGGGGCTGGGCAACGTGGAATTCGTGCTTAAGACCTTGGTAATCGACTGCGCTCAGGCCACCCGCCGTTGGGACATCCTGGTGCTGCCGGGAGTCGAGATTACCCATGTCCCCAAGGAGGACATCGACCTCGTGGCCCGCACCGCAAAGGAGATGGGCGCGAAAATTGTCAACGTCCACGGCGAAACGGTAACCGAGCCGGTCGAGCCGGGCACCAACGAGGCCGCCATTCGCTCGCCCTGGGTAGACGTGCTGGCCCATCCGGGACTAATCACGCTGGACGAGGCGCGTCTTGCCGCCGAGCGAGGCGTGTACCTGGAGGTCTCAGCCCGGCGGGGCCACAGCTTCGCCAACGGCCATGTGGTGCGTATG
Source organism: Dehalococcoidia bacterium (assembly GCA_965197575.1). GTDB lineage: Bacteria > Chloroflexota > Dehalococcoidia > Lucifugimonadales > UBA3495 > VXOI01. Next base: position 146,469 of record OZ240214.1, on the reverse strand, counting down.
GCCCGGCAGGCGGGCGCTCAGATGGTCTTGGACTCCGACGCTCACGAACCCGGTGACCTGCTCACCCCCGAAATGACGCAAAAAGTCGCCAAGGGAGCGGGCCTCGATGACGACGAGGTGCAAACTCTGTTGGAGCAAAACCCGCGGAGCCTTTTGACGAAACTCGGGTTCGGAGCGGTTGGGGCGGTCCAAGCCTAGACCGGCTTGGTTGTGCTTGGGGGCGAGTCCCGGTCCAGAACCATCCGCCGCTTGTCGGATGCTTGCTACGCCTTCCCGATACGGAACATCTTGGTACCGCAATTGGGGCATACTCCCTGGGTGGCCGGCCGACCGTTCTTCAAGGTGACTTGTTGCGGGTTGGAGATCTCCCGCTTGGCCCTGCACTTAAAGCAATAGGCCTCCATTGGCGCACCCCCTATGCGATTTGCGACGAGTTGCGGTTGCGGGTGTTGAGCGACCTTACGTAGCGTTCCTTCATATATACACTCCCGCCTCGGATTGTCAAGGCGGATTTCCTTCCCACAGGAGAGGCTAAGGCGTGGGGACCGGAGCCAGGGGCGAGGGAGTGTCCAGTTGGAACACCTTGACCGGGCGCCAAGAGTTTTCCGGCCGGTTGTAGCGCACCAAGGCCAGGAAGCGCCCGGCGGCGTCATAGGCCCGGAACTGCTCCAGATAACCGGCGTCAAGGGCGGGGCGCCCCAGACTGACCGGCTGGCCGTGGCGCAAAAACTGCTCCGCGTGGCCGCCGACGGTGATGCTCTTCAGGTCCCGGAGCACCCAGTCTATGGGGTGAAGGTGCTGCCGCCAGCCCTCGTCGGATGCGGCGTCGGCCGTTAGCTGGTCGAGGGTGACTCCATCATCGGCGTTGAAGCCGCTGCAACCCATCCGCACCAGGTCGGCCACGTGACCCCCGCAACCGAGTAATTCCCCCAGGTCGTGGGCCAGCGACCGCATATAGACGCCGCGCCCGCATTCCACGTCCAGCTTCAGCCGCGGCGGAGCGAACTCCACCACCTGAATGCTGTGGACCTCCACCTCGCGGGGCTCGCGCTCCACCTCGATTCCGGCCCGGGCCAACTTGTACAGACGCTGCCCGTCGACCTTCACCGCACTGTACATGGGCGGGGTCTGCATGATTGCGCCCACGAAACCTTCCAGGGCGGTTTCGATGTCCGCGAGGGTAACACCGTCAGGGCTCCTGGTTGCGGAGACTTCACCCTCGGCGTCGTAGGTGGTGGTGGAAACTCCCAGAGTGACGTCCATGACGTAACGCTTGAGGCCGCCCACCACGTATTCCATCAACCGGGTCGCTTGCCCGAAGCAGACCGGCAGCACCCCACGCGCCAAGGGGTCCATGGTGCCCCCGTGCCCGACTTTCTGGCGCTGCCCGGTAATGCGCTTTATCCGGCGCAGCGCTTCCATCGATGTGATGCCGACGGGCTTGTACAGGTTGATGAACCCGTTGACCGCCGGGGTGTTGTTGGCGCTTCGGCCCTTGGCCACGATCAATCCCTCGGCTGCTCAGGGCGAACCGGGTGGGGACGCGCCGGGTGTGTGGTCGTCCAAAAGGCGCAAGACGCGGTCCCCTTCCTCGATAGAATCGTCCAAGACAAAGGTGAGGTGAGGAGTGTGGCGAAGGTTGACCCTTCCCCGGAGCTCCCTTCGCAGAAACGCCGCCGCGGACCGGATGCCGTCCAAGGCGGTGTTCTTGGTTTCCTCGTTGCCCATCACGCTGACGAACACCCGGGCCGAGCGCAGGTCGTTGGACGAGCTCACCTGGGTGATGCTGATCACCCCGCTCAGGCGCGGGTCCTTGGTTGCTCGCGCCAAGAGTTGGCTGATCTCGTCTCGAAGCTGATCGTTGACGCGGTCGATGCGCCTGGACATCGCGTAAGTCCTAAATGCCCGTGGTCCAGTTTGGCCCGCCCTGACGGTTTGATCCGGAGAGTTACGTTGAGGCTACCGGCGGCCGCGTTCCTGGCGGAATACCTCGATGACGTCGCCTATGTGGAAGTCGTTGAAGCCTTGTAGCACCACGCCGCACTCGGTGCCGGAGTTCATCTCGTTCACTTCGTCCCGGAAGTGGCGCAGGCTGGAAATGGTGCTCTCGGCGACGTTGCTGCCTTCCCTCATCAAACGGACTGCCCCGTTGCGAACCACCCGGCCCTCGGTCACACGGCAACCGGCGATATTCGCGCCGCGGCGACCCTCGAACAGCTCCCGGATTTCCGCCCGGCCTACGATTACCTCGGTAAACACCGGCTGCAACATGCCATGGAGGGCCAGCTCGATGTCGTCGATCAACTGGTAGATGATGTTGTAGTTCCGAATCTCCACGCCCATCCGGTCGGCCAAGCGCTCGGCGCTGGGCTCCGCGCCGGTGGAGAAGCTGATGACCACGGCGTCCGAAGCGCTGGCCAAGAGCACGTCCGACTCGGTCACGCCTCCGACCCCCGTGTGGAGCACGCGCACTTTCGCGTCCTCGTCGACCAGCCGTTCCAGCGACTGCCGGATGGCTTCCAGGCTGCCTTGCACGTCAGCCTTCAGCACCAGGTTCATCTCTTTAACGTCGCCGATCTCGATCCGATTGACCACCTCTTCCAGGCTGAGCGCTCGAGTCTGGCCGGGGCGGGAGCCGCGAGCGCGGTCGCGGCCGACGGCGATGGCCTTGGCTTGGCGGTCGCTTCCGACCACGCTGAGCCGGTCGCCGGCGTCAGGCAGCGAGCCGAAGCCCAAGACCTCGGCGGGGCAACCGGGCGTTACTTTTTCGCGGATTTGCCCCTTGTCGTCCGTGATGGCCCGCACCCGCCCGGTGGCGGAGCCGGCGACGATGTAATCGCCCACAGAGAGGGTCCCGTCCGAGACCAGCACCGTGGCGCTGGGCCCCCGCTTGCGGTCGAGCTTCGCCTCGATGACCACGCCACTTGCGGACTTGTCGGGGTTAGCCTTCAGTTCGGATATTTCGGCAACCAGCAGAATGTTCTCCAGCAGGTCGTCGATGGCCTCGCCGGTCCGCGCGGACACGTTCACCGAGATTACGTCGCCGCCCCAGTCCTCGACCAGCAGGTCGTTTTCACTGAGCTGGCGCTTGACCCGCTCCGGGTCCGCGCCGGGCAGGTCGATCTTGTTGATCGCCACCACCAGGGGGACTTCGGCGGCCTTGGCGTGGTTGATTGCTTCGACGGTCTGGGGCATGATCCCATCGTCGGCGGCCACCACCAGGACGGCTATGTCCGTGACCCGCGCGCCGCGGGCGCGGATGGCGGTGAAGGCGGCATGGCCGGGGGTGTCGAGGAAGGTGATGGGCTGGCCCCGCACCTCGACCTGATAAGCGCCGATGTGCTGGGTTATGCCCCCGGCCTCGCGGTCGGCCACGCGGGAGTTCTTGATAACGTCCAGCAGGGAAGTCTTCCCGTGGTCGACATGGCCCAGAACGGTGACGACCGGGGGCCGCGCGATCAGGTTGGGGTCGTCCTCGTCGCGTTCCGCCACCGCGACCGGCCGGGCGGCGGGGGTGGGCTGCTGGGCCATGGCGGTGCGGACGCCGAAAGCAGTCGTGACCAGCGTCGCCACCTGGTAGTCGATGACCTGGTTCATACCCGCCATGATACCGTTGCGCATCAACTGCTTGATGACGTCGATGGGCGATTGGGCCAGCACCTCGGCCAAGTACTGGACGGTCATCGTTTCCGGCAGGACCAGCGAACGCGGCTGGGCCCCGCGCCGTTCTCCGTTCCGGCGTTGGGACCTGGCTCTGCCTGTGTCTTCAGTGATTGTCGCTTCGGTCGTCATCAGTCCTCCGCTCTAGGGTATCACGAGACCATTATCCGGCAATCGGCTGCTCGTGGAAAGACCGGCCTGCTTCGAGAAGCGCTTCCCGATCCTGGCTGGAAATCTCGACACCGAGATTCCGGGAGAGCCGGCCACGGGCAAGGGCCAGATCCCAGCAGCCGTCTTTCGGGCAAAGGTAAGCGCCGCGACCCGGAGCTTTGCCTTGAAGGTCTACCGCGACCGCGCCTTGGGGTGAGCGCACCACGCGCACCAAATCCTGCTTGGGCATCTTGCTGCCGCAAGCAACGCAGCTACGCTCGGGGATGTGCCGCTTTCTAGGCAAGGCGCGGCCTCCCGCGGTGCGGGCCTAACGGCCCCGGCGAGAGCCACCGCCGCCGCGACGGGCGCGGCCGCCGCGACGGCCACCGCCGCGGATGTCTTCCACGATATCCTCGGCGAACCGGATCTTCCCGGCATCCGGCGTGAGTACCGGCAGGTCGGCCAGCCGGGGCAGGCTGTCGTCGATCTCGCCTTCCTGTTCCTCTTCGTCTTCTTCGTCGTCGTCCAGGATGGCCACGTCGTCCAGGGTGAAGGCGTCCAGGTCGTCGACACTGAGGCCGGGAATGGCGGTTTCGACGGGCGCCGGAACTTCGGCCGCCAGCGTTTCTTCCTCGCGGATCAGGGCCTCAAGGATATTGTCTTGGTCCACCCCCGCGACCGCCACGGCTTCGACCGGGACAACCACCGCGGCCTGTTCGATGGCATCCGCGGCATCCAGCGCGTCGGATGCGGCTTCGGCCACCGCGACCGCCTCGGCGACCGCTGCCGATTCGGGCGCCTCTGCGGCTTGAGCGGCCGCGGCCTGCGCTGCCGCTTGGGCCGCCGCCGCCGCGCCGCTGATGCGCGCCTCGCGGATCTCCTCCCACTCGGTCATGCCTTTGATGTCCAGCCGCCAGCCGGTGAGCCGGGCGGCAAGGCGGGTGTTCTGGCCTTCCTTGCCGATGGCCAGCGAAAGCTGCCGGTCGGGGACCACCACGATGGCAGTCTGCTCGACGTCCAACAACTCCACATGCACCGGCTCCGAGGGACTGAGGGCTTTGGCGATGAAAGACCGCGGGTCGTTGTCCCAAGACACGATGTCGATCTTCTCACCCTGCAACTCGTTGACGATGCTCTGGATCCTGTTGCCCCGGATGCCGATGCAAGAGCCCACCGGGTCGATGCCTGGCTGGGTTGCGGTCACGGCAACCTTGCTGCGGGAGCCTGGCTCGCGGGCAATCGCCTTGATCTCCACCACGCCGTTGTAGACCTCCGGGACCTCGATCTCGAACAGCCGTCTCAGCATATTGCGATGGCTGCGGGACACCAGTATCTCCGGCCCCTTGGGTGTGCTCCGGACGCTAAGCAGGAAGACCTTGACCCGCTGGCCCTTGCGGTAGCGTTCGCTGCCGACCTGTTCTTCATAGGGAAGGACCGCTTGAGCGCGGCCCAAGTCGAGGGTGATGGAGCGGCCCGCCTCGGCCTGCTCGACGATGCCGGAAACGATGTCGCCCTCATGCTGCTGGAACTCTTGGAAGAGCAACTCCCGCTCCGCCTCCCGCAGGCGCTGCAGGACGACCTGCTTGGCGGTCTGGGCGGCGATGCGGCTGGCGTTGTGGGGCAGGGGCTCGGCGGCCGCCACTTCGTCGCCGATGGTGGCGGTGCGCTTGATGTGTTGCGCGTCGCCCAGCGTAATCTCGCGGTCCGGGTCTTCAACGCTGTCCACGACCATTTTCAGGGCATAGACGCTGACCTCCCCGGTGTTGGGATTCAGCGTCACCGATATGTTCTGACCCGAAGCCGGATTGTCCTTCTTGAAGGCGGAAGCCAGGGCAACTTCAATGGCCCCAAGCACCTGTTCTCGTGGCAGGTGCCTTTCCGCCGCCAATTGGGTCAACGCTATAAGGAAATCGCTTTTCATCGGTCAGCCCCCTTCCGAAACCTGCTGGAAGCGCATGTCTCCATCAACAAGAAAGCGGGCTCAACCCGCTTCCAGAAAGAAAGGACCATTTGACGAAAGTATATCACCGGCCTAGCCTGCGTTCAAGCTATTGAAACACCCTCAATCGTCCCTGACATGGTCCCCGCGGAGGCCGGAATCCAAGAATTGCTACCACCAAATCTTGCCTTTGGACTCTTCGCGCAACTGCTCGTAGTCCTTGGTCCACAGTGCGGTGCTGAGGTATTTCCAGCCGCCATCGGCCAGCAGACAGACGATGGAACCCGACTCCATCCGCTCCGCCTGCCGGATGGCCCCGTAGACCACCGATCCAGAGGAAACGCCGGCGAAGATGCCCTCTTCGTCCATCAGCCGCTTGGCGGTGTGGAACGCCTCAAAGCTGCCCACCAGCATTCGCGAGTCGAGCAGGTTGATGTCCAGGATCGGCGGGATGAAGCCGTCCTCCAGGCTGCGAAGCCCGGAAATGAAGTCCTCCGGCTCCGGCGCGACGGCCACGATTTTCGTCTGGGGATTGTGCTCCTTGAGGCGGCGGGCCACCCCCATCAGCGTGCCGCCGGTGCCCAAGCCGGCCACGAACATATCGACTTCCGGCACCGCCTCGATGATTTCGGGGCCGGTGGTCTCGTAGTGAGCGCCGGGGTTGCCGCTGTTGCCGTACTGGTACATCATCACGTAGTCGTGGGGATTCTTCTCCAGCAGGTCTTGAGCGACCTCGATAGAGCCGTTGGTGCCGCGGGAACCATCGGACGAAATGATCTTCGCCCCGTAGGCTTCCAGTAGTTGTACACGCTCCACGCTTACGTTCTCGGGCATCACCACCGAGACGTTGTAGCCCTTGAGTCGGCCGATCATGGCCAGGGAGATGCCGGTGTTGCCGCTGGTGGGCTCCAGGATGGTCCGGCTGGGGCTCAGCTCGCCGTCCGCCTCCGCCTGCTCGATCATCTTGAGGCCGATCCGGTCCTTGACGCTGCCGGTGGGGTTGGCGCCTTCGAGCTTGGCGTAGATGCGCACGCCCTCTTTGGGGCTCATGCGCAACAACTCCACCGTGGGCGTGTTGCCGATGGTGGCAATAATCCCTTTGTAAGTCAGCTTAGTAACCATACGACCTGTTGCCGGGCGTTATCTCCGTTCGCGCCTTTGACCGTCTTGGGCGGGTCTCGCCGGGACCGGCTAGTCCACGGCTGCGGCCGCGGGTTCCTCGTGGGGTTCGGCCACGCCGCAGAAGACCTCGTAGTCGATCAACTGGGTCACGGTGGGGTGGTCGCCGCAGAGCGGGCAATTGGGGTTTCGCTTCAGGCGCACTTCCCGGAAGGTCATGCTGAGGGCGTCGATCAAGAGCAGGCGGGAAGTGAGCGCCTCGCCAATGCCGAGGAACTGCTTGAGGGCCTCGGTTGCCTGAATGCTGCCGACCAGCCCGGTCAACGCGCCCAGCACGCCGGCCTCAGCGCAGTTGGGGACCATCCCCGGAGGCGGCGGCGAGGGGAACAGGCAGCGGTAGCAGCCCTGGCCCGGCTGGAACACTGTGGCCTGTCCGTCGAAGATCAGGATGCTGCCGTCCACCAGCGTCTTGTTCAGCAGGTAGCAGGCGTCGTTGACCAGGTAGCGGGTGGCGAAGTTGTCCGCGCCGTTGATCACCAGGTCGTACTGGCTGATGATCTCCATCGCGTTGTCGGACTCCAGCCGGGTCTCGTGGAGCACCACGTTTACGTCGGGGTTGTAAGCCTTGATGTTGTCCAAGGCCGACTGCACCTTCGGGCGTCCCACGTCGGAAGTGTGGTGCAACACCTGGCGTTGCAGGTTGGACAGCTCGACCACGTCGAAGTCGACGATGCCGACGGTTCCGACACCGGCCAGGGAGAGGTAGATGGCCGAGGGCGACCCCAGTCCTCCCGCGCCGATAATCAGCGCCTTGGACTGCATCAGGGCGCGTTGGCCCTTGCTGCCCACGTCGCCCATGATGATGTGGCGGCTGTAGCGTTTTACTTGATCGGGAGTCAGGGCTAAGGGTTGAGTGGCCATCTCCTTTGGTTCCTCCACTATGTAATATGCGAACGAATCACGTCCAGGCGTCAGCCGCCCGGAAACTGCTTGACCAGCATCACCACCACTCCTGCGCCGACGCCAAACAATGCGAACAGCAAACGGTCAAGCCGGGTGTTAGTTTGCTTCAGTTGGTCCGCCAGTTCCACCAACCGGATGTTGGTCTGTTCCTGGCGGCCTTCCAAGCGTCCAATCCTGTGGGACAGGTCCAGAGGCGGGTCCATCCTTGCCATTGAAAGCGCCTTGGCCCGGCTAATCGGTCCGGGTTTCCTACCACTTCGACTCTCTCCCTCAAGGGGACAGGAAGAGGGGAAAGGAAATTCACGCCTTCGCCCCGGCGAGGCTCAATTGACGGTCAGCCAGGTCGGCCACCGTGATGTTGCTCAGCAGGTCGCGGATGGCGTCCTCCACCGACTTCCACACTTCCTGTTGGGCGCAGGAGTCGGAGAACACGCAATCGTCGGGGTTAATCAGGCAGTCGAGGGGCGAATTGTTGGCGTCCAGCTTGGCCATGACCATGCTGAGGTTGATCTCGTGAGGGGGCATGGCCAACGAATGGCCGCCTTGGGGGCCGCGGCGGCTGGAAACGAAGCCGAACCTGTTGAGCGACGCCATCAATTGGTCCAGATAGGCCAGCGGGATGCCCTGCTGCTTGGCGATCTCGGCGGTCTGTACATGGCCTTCGCCGTAGTGGATGGCCAACTCGACCAAGGCCCGGACCCCATAGTCAACCTTCATGGGGATTTTCATGCCGGCGCTCCTCTCGCGCTTGACGCAGGGCGATTATACAACAGGGCTGGCCTTATTCCAAGATTGTGCATCGCGGCGCCAGGGCCTTTTCATTCTCCCTCTCCTGTGGGGAGAGGGCTGGGGTGAGGGACAATTCTCCCTGCCATAGTGTTAGCTGCGGCAAGTCAGTTTGCCGGGGGACGCCCTCACCCTAACCCTCTCCCAGAGGGAGAGGGGACACTTTTTCCGAAAATGAAAGGGCCCTGATCACAGCACCCAATGGTCCGGGCCAAAAACGCCCGGTTTACCGCATTATCAGGTAGGTGCCGAGGGCTTGGGCGACGATTGTTTCGTCCTCGCCGGTCACTGCGGCCTCGACGACCATCAGGCGGCCGTCGTTGCTGAGGACGGTGGCGGTGGCGGTTAGCCGACCGCTTTGCGCCGGGGCGAGGAAATTGACTTTCATTTCGACCGTGGCGGTGCGCTCCCCCGGCCCCAGAAGCGAGCGGACGGCCCGAAAGAAGGCGGTGTCGGCCAAAGCCGCGATGAGTCCGCCGTGAACGTTGCCCGCGTTCTGCAAGTGCTGTGGCCTTATTGTCAGCGACACGCTGCCGACGCCGGAATCAGACCGCCCGCCCTCGAACCCCAGCAGGCGGGAGATTGGCGCGCTGTCATCGAAATGGCTGGGAAAGGCGTCGTTCGGCGGCATGGATTCCTCGTTTAACCGGGTCGGGGCGGCGGCAAAGAGTTCCGGGATGTCGTCTATAATATCTCACGGCAATATCTTGAAGGACAGCCATCCCGACCGGGGCAGGCGGGCCGTTTCGATGATCAAAGGGGTAATCGTAGGCGTGGCCATAATCTTCATTATGCCCTTCATCCCCATAGTCCATTTCGTCGGAGTCCCATTTGGACCGTTTATCGCCGGATATATTGGAATATCCTCCGCCTCGTCCTATCCCGGCTCCGCCGGGCGCAAGGCCCTAGTGTTCGGGACTATTTTCGGCGTGGTGATGGGCTTCATCTTCGTGGTTGCGGCGGCCATCGTGGAACTGGCGCTTGGCGAAAAACTGACGGAGGCGAGCGCTCCTTTCCGGGTCCTGCTTTGGGCGGGAGTGGTGGTGTTTACCTTCTACTATTCGAGTATGTCGGCCTTGGGCGCCTGGTATGCCGGCCTCAAGGCCGGGGGATAGGCCGACGGCGTGTCTTCCCCCCCGAAGAGTCCCCCCCAGGAATACAGCACCGGCGCTTTGGCCGGCGTCCCGGTGGCATTGCTGCGGTCGTTCCGGCCCTTGCAGTGGGTGAAGAACGGCCTGGTGTTCCTCCCCTTGGTGTTCGCTGTCGACGTCGCTTGGTCGCTGGACTCTGTCGACGCCCTGCCCGAGTTGCTGCTCCGGCTGCTGGTGGTGTTCCTGGCCTTCTGCGCCATGGCCAGCAGCATCTACCTGCTCAACGACTTGATGGACCGGGAGGGCGACCGGAGCCATCTGCTGAAGCGTCACCGGCCCATCGCTTCCGGGCGGGTCGGCGCTCCCGTAGCGGCGGGAGCTTCCGCGGTTCTGGTGGCCGGCGGTCTGGCCGCGGTGTGGCTGCTGGACCAGGTGCTGGGGCTGGTATGCTTGGCCTACGTTGGCATCAACGTGGCCTATTGCTTGGGCGCAAAGCAGGTGGTGTTGCTGGACGTGTTCGCCGTGGCTAGCGGCTACGTCATCCGGGCCGCGGCCGGTGCGCTGGCCATTGACGTGGCCCCGTCGCCGTGGCTCTACGCGACCACCGGGGCTGGCGCGCTGTTCATCGTGCTGGGCCGCCGTTACGCCGAGGTAAGGCTGGCTGGTGACGGCGCCGCCGAACAGCGGGCGGTGCTGGAGCGATATTCGAGGCCGTTCGTCACGCAACTGCTCAACATCTCGGCAACCGCCGCGCTGCTCAGCTATACTCTATACACAATCGAAGCCGAGAACCTGCCCGATAACAACACGATGGTGTTCACGCTGCCGCTGGTGGTGTTCGGGCTGTTCCGGTACTTGTACCTGCTGAACACCAGCGGCCGCGCCGAAGCGCCGGAGCAGTTGATCATCCGGGACCTGCCCCTGATGCTGTCGATCGTGGTCTGGATCGCCGTTTCCGCCCTGATCTTAATCACCCAGTAGGACAGCCCTCGCGGTTGGCCTAGACCAGGAGACCGGACCAATGACCACTCCAGAAGCAATCAGCGCCCTGCCGATGCCGGTTGAGTCTCGCCCAAGTCGCACCGCGACGCCGGTGGTGGCCGTGGTGGCCACGACGCCGTCCACGGTGCTGTCGGACATCGGCCGGGCGATGGAATTGGCCGGTGTCGCCCAGCATCTCTCGCCCGAGGCGCAGACGCTGCTCAAGGTCAACATCTCCTGGCAGCACTGGTACCCCGGCTGCTCCACGACCCCCTGGCAGATAGAGGGAGTCGCCAACGCCTTGAGCGCCTTGGGGCACCGGGATATGATTGCCGCCCACAACGGCACGGTGGTTGTGGACTCCTACGAGGGCGAGGAAAACAACAAGCACAAGGCGGCCCAAGACAAGGTTGGTCTGCCTGCGGTCCACTTGGACAGCCCGCCCAACCGCTGGGTGGACTACCGGCCCAAGGCGAGGATGCTGGCGCTGGACGAAATTTTCCCCGAGGGCATCCAGATCCCCGAGAGCTTTCCGGGCACCAACATCGTGCATCTGCCGACCATGAAGACCCATGTTTTCACCACCATGACCGGAGCGATGAAGAACGCCTTTGGCGGCCTGCTGCACCGCAAGCGCCACTGGACCCACTCGGTGATCCACGAGACCCTGGTCGACCTGCTGGCCATACAGCAGGAGATTCACTCCGGCATCTTCGCGGTGATGGACGGCACCTTCGCGGGCGACGGGCCGGGCCCCCGGGCCATGCGCTGGCACGTCAAAGACCGCATCCTGGCCAGCGCCGATCAGGTCGCTATCGACGCCGTGGCCGCCAAGATGATGGGCTTCGACCCGATGAGCATCGAATTTATCCGGCTGGCCCACGAGCAGGGGCTGGGCTGCGGCGACGTATCGAAAATCGAGGTAGCCGGCGAGGACATCAGCCAAGTCAACTGGCGTTTCTCCGGCATCGAGAACACCTTCGCCAGCCGGGGGCAGAAGCTCATCTACTGGGGGCCGCTCAAGCCGATGGAAAAGCTGTTGCTACGCAGCCCCTTGGCCGGGTGGGCCTTCCTGGCCTCGAACCTCTACCACAACGGCTACTGGTTGAAAACCAAGGGCAAGCGGCGCATCGACGCCGCCCTGAAAACCGAATGGGGACGGCTTTTCCAGTCGTATTGATATCCCTGTCCAGCATCGCGCGCGCGTTTTTGGCGGAGCGGGGGTTGATAGCGGACGACTGAGCCGGGAGACGGCGCTGCCGATTAGTGCGCCGTCACCACGAATACATAGCAGGAACGATTCAATGGAAATAGCGATTATCGGGCTGCCGCAGAGCGGCAAGACCACCGTATTCAACGCGCTGACCGCGGGACACTCCGCGACTACCAGCGCCGGCGGAGGGGCCGGTCCCCTGAACGTCGGCGTGGTGAAGGTTATCGACACCAGGCTGGCCACTCTTGGGCATATGTACGCCCCCAGAAAGGTGGTCCATGCCGAGATCAAATTTTGGGACCTGCCTCCCGCCGGACGGGACTCCCCCAACCAACTACTGAACGGCCGCCAGCGAAACTTGCTGCAAGGGGCCGACGCGATGCTGCTGGTGGTCCGGGCCTTCGACAGCCCGGCGACGCCCCACCCTTCGGGCAGCGTGGACCCGGCCCGCGACCTCTCGGCGATGCTGGTGGAACTGGCGCTGGCCGATCTGGAATCGCTGGAGCGGGCCGAGGAACGGCTGGCAAACAACTTCAACAAGTCGAAGCCCGAGGAACGCCCGGCGCTGGTGACCCAACTGGAAACCGTGCGCAAGGTGAAGGCGGCCCTGGAGGATGGCGTTCCCTTCCGGCGGCAGGTGTTGACGGGTTCGGAATCGGCGGCTCTGGCGGACTTCCAGCTTCTTACCGGCAAACCCGTGGTTGTGGCTTTCAACATCGGCGAGTCGGACCCCGCGCCAACCCTCGATGGCTTGGGACTCGACGAGGAATCGGCTGCCGGGCTCGGCGAAGTGGACCTGTCGGCCCGGCTGGAAGAAGACCTGGCGCTCATGCCGGAGGACGAGGCCGAGGAGTTCCGGCTGGCGCTCGGCCTGGACGAGCCGGCCATTGAGAGGGTGAAGCGGGTCTGCTACAGCACCGTCGGACTGGTCTCGTTCCTCACGGTCGGCGACGACGAGGTGCGAGCTTGGCCGGTCCCCGAGGGCATTCCGGCCCAGCAGGCCGCCGGGACGATTCACACCGACTTCACCCGCGGGTTCATCCGCGCCGAGGTCATTCGCTTCGACGACCTGGTCCGTTGCGGCAGCATCGCCCAAGGCCGGAAGGAGGGCGTCCTGCGCTCCGAGGGGAAGACCTACCCGGTCCGGGACGGGGACGTCATCAACTTCCTGATCAACGTTTAACCGTCCGCTGCGGCAAGGGCCGGGAGTTTATTCCCGTCGGAGTGGCCTGGCGAAGCTAAGCTCGTGGCCGTCGGGGTCGTCGATGTGGAAGTAGCGCTCCCCCCAAGGGGCGTCGACGGGCTGGGTGGTGGTGGTCAGGCCGAATCCGGTGAGGCGGCGGTAGTGGGCATCCACGTCGTCGACGTGGAAGATCAATCGGCCCCACCAAGCGGGCTCCGCCGTCCCTTCCCGCGTCAGGTTGAGAAAGCCGCCGCCGACGCGAAAGCTGGTGAAGCCCGCGTTCTCACCGCCGTACAGGAACTCCAACCCGACTTGGTCCCGGTAAAACTCCACTGAGCGGGCCATGTCGCGCACGGCAAGAGTGACCGCGCTGATTGCTTCAACCGGCATGATCGCGCTCCTCGTCCACTCGCGCTTACTCCGCCGCTGCCACGATGGGACAGCTCTACCGCCGCCGTCGCCGGCCGGGGATTCCGGGGTAGGTGCGCTCGGTCAGCACCCACTCCAACCTCTCCTTGAATGCCGCAACTTCGGCGGGCTCCAGCAACTCCACCAACTCCAGCAGGCTGCCGGTGAGATCGTCGCGGCGCCCTAGAAGCTGGTCCTGCGTTTCGGCCAGCTTGTCCAGGAGTGGGCCGGGAATGTCTTCGCCGCCGAAGTCCCAAATCACCGTGCGAATCTTGATGTCCGAATGAAAGGTGAGGCCGTGGTCGATGCTCCACAGCTTGCCGTTGTCGTCGATGATCAGGTGGTTGGCCTTGCGGTCGGTGCTATTGGCCACCAGATCGAAGCAGCACACCGTTTTCAATTGATGAGCGAAGTCCTCGCCGAGGTTGTAGTAGGTCCGCTTGGGGTCGTGCTCGATGAACTGCTGCACCGACCCGACGCCGTGCGGTCCGTCGCGGATGATGGTGAAGGGCACCAGGTCCCAGCCGAGGTGGTCGCTGAGCAGATAGGCGGCATATTCTCGCTTGTAGAGGGTTCCCCGCGGGAAATCCCACAACGGGGCCTCGCCGTCGCGGGGCTTGTAGATGGCCAACGCCGCTTGTTCCTCCAACTCGATCATGCACAGGAAAGTGTAGTTGGAGCCCATGCGGGTCAACTGGTAGGAGGTGATCTCGCCGCGGCGGATTACGTCATGCGTTGTGGTCTCGGCAGCCAATGGTACAGGAGCCTCACCCGCTCGACTAGCCGGCTTCCAGCACCGTGTGTCCGTTAGCCCGGGGACAAACGTGGCCCTCCGGGTTGATAGGTTGCCCGCAGAGGAAACAGATGGGCCGGCCGGCGGCGCAAATCCTCAGCGACTCCTCCGACAACTCCCGCGCTTGGTCCACGGTGATCCAGAAGCTCACCGAGTCGCCTTCGCCTTCCGGTGTTTCCTCGGTCTCTTGGGCGTGGGCCTGCATATAAAAGGAGTTCGATTCGGCGTCATGCCGCAACGACATCTGTCCGGCCTTGAAGTCGATGGTGGTTTCCCCGCCGGACCAAGCAGCCTCTTGGGGTCGGCTGTCCCGCGCCTTGTCCTCGGCCGACAGCCCGGCCACTATGTCCCGCAGATAGACCCCCAACTGGAGCAACTGCTCCTTCTCCAGCCATACAGAGCAGATCGCGGGGCCGGAGTGCAGATCGAGGCGGAAAGTGCGCTGCCCCGGCTGCCCAAAGGTCATCGGCTCCACCTTGGAGAGAGTCCCTAGCGGATATCTTATCTGCTTCGATTCCATGCGCCATATAATAGTCCGACGCCCCGCCGCTGGCAATATGCCGGGGGTTTAACATGGATGCACAGGATGTACAGGTTTGACCCTATCCTGTGCATCCATGTCCGAATCAGCCCAAGGCCGCGCGGGAGCGGTATTGCAGGGCTTCGGCAAGGTGGGCGGTGCTTATCTCCTCCGACTCCCCCAAGTCGGCTATGGTCCGGGAGACCTTCAAGATACGGTGGAAGGCGCGGGCCGAAAGGTTCAGGCGTTGCGCCGCAGTCTGCAATAGACCCTTGGCGCCCTCCTCCATTTGGCAGTATTTCCAGACCTCGGCGGGGCCCATCTCCGAGTTGCACAGGAAGCCGCGGTCCTGGAACCGCCAGCGTTGCAAATCGCGGGCCTGCTCCACGCGCTGCCGCGGCCCGCTGGAGTCTTCCGCAGGGCATTGGTCGAGCAGCTTTTCGTATTCCACCGGCGGAACGTCGACGAATACGTCGACCCGGTCCAGCAGCGGCCCGCTGATCCGTCTTTGATAGCGGGCCACTATCGAAGGCGAACAGGTGCATTCCTTGGCCGGGTGAGTGTAGAACCCACAGGGACAGGGGTTCATGGCGGCGACCATCATGAAGCTCGCCGGATAAGTGACGCTGCCGGTGACCCGGCTGATGGTCACCACCTTGTCCTCTAGGGGTTGGCGCAGCGACTCCAGCGCCGAGTGATTGAACTCGGGAAGCTCGTCCAAGAACAGCACCCCCCGGTGGCTCAGCGTGATCTCGCCTGGCCGCAGCTTCCTGCCTCCACCGACCAGCCCGGCGTTGGAGATGGTGTAGTGGGGCGAACGGAACGGGCGCCGCAAGACCAGCGGGTTTTCGGCTTGGAGGGCCCCGTTGACGCTGTAAATCTTGGTCACTTCCAGGGCTTCCTGCGGGGCCATACGCGGCAGGATCGAGGGGAGGCAGCGGGCGAGAAGCGTCTTGCCGCTGCCCGGCGGCCCGCTGAACAGCAGGTTGTGGAAGCCGGCGGCGGCCACTTCCAGCGCCCGCTTGGCGTGGTCTTGCCCGCGGACGTGCGCCAAGTCCATCTGCTCGGTGATGTCCAGGTCGCCGCACTTGAGCCAGCCGTCGCCCTGTATCGGCTGGATTTCCTCTTCCAGCCGCAGGTGACTCATTAACTGGGACAGCGTCGTCACCGGGTACACCTGCATGTCTTCCACCAGCGATGCCTCGTCGGCGTCCATGACCGGCACGTATACCGAGGTGTAGCCTTGGTCCCGCGCCACTGAGACCATGGTCAGGATTCCGTTGGTGTGGCGCAGCGTCCCGTCCAGCGACAGCTCGCCCAAGAACACTGCGCCGGGGGGTGTGGCGTCGAGCTGGCCCGTTCGCAACAGGATTCCGACGGCGATGGGCAGGTCGTAGGCTGGCCCCTCTTTCTTCAGGTCGGCCGGGGACAGGTTAACCGCGATGCGCTTCATCGGGAACTCGCACCCGCTGTTGCGGAGTGCGGCCCGTACCCGTTCCTTGGCCTCGGTGACCGCGGTGTCGGGCAGGCCGACGATGTGGAAGGCCGGCAGCCCCGGCGCGACGTCGACCTCGACCTGTACCACGAAACCGTTCAGTCCGATCACCGCGCAAGTCTTGGCGTAGGCAAGCATAAGCCCCCTCCTATTGCCTGCTGTTTCGGCAATAATAGGAGGACGGGCGGTGTCCGCGCTACGGGCAACTGTCAGTAGATTTTCACCGCAGGGGGCGCAGAGATCGCCAGGAAGGGGGCGGAAACACAGTTAGGGACTGTTTAGCGAGATTTGCAGCAGGTCGTGGGCCAGGCTGATGGGGCCGGTGAAACGCTGGGCCGCTTCCTCTGCGAGGGGTTGGGAATCGGCGTGGTAGGCGTCGGTGATGTGGGTCAGCGCCAGCCGGGCGACCCCGGCCTCGGCGGCGGCTTGGCCCGCTTCGCCGCCGGTGGCGTGGCCGCGGCCGCTGGCCTGCTCGACGTCGCCGACGCAGTACGCCTCGTGTATCAGCAGGTCCGTGCCCGAGGCGGTGTCGACCAAGTCGCGGCTATACCTGGTGTCGCCGGAGAACACCACGCTCGCGCCGTCGCATTCGACGCGCCAGCCCACCGCGCCGGTAATGTGGTCGACTGGGAAATGCCAGGCCGTGGTCCTTGGCCCGAGGTCGATCCTCTGGCCGGAGGCGGCGGGCCGCCAATGCAACAGTTCGCGCCCTTGAGCGTTCCGGCCGAAGTCCCCGGAAACGTCGGTCACGTTCAGCCGGGTGCCCAGGCAGTGCCGCTTCAGCCCGTCGAGCGCCTCCCCGGTGGCGTGGACGCGGAGGGGCGGCCTGTCGCCGCCGGACAGCGCGCGGTCGAACTGCACGAAGACCAGCCCTGCCATATGATCGGGATGATCGTGGGACAGCAGCACATCGTCGAACCCCCGCAGGTCGATGCCCAACGCCCCGGCGTGGCGCAACACCGAATTCCCGGAGCTCGCGTCCAGCAACAACCGCGTACCGTCGGGACATTCGAGGGCGATGGCGGTGTGGGCCCGCATAGTAGAGCTCCCCGCCCCGGTGCCCAGAAAGCTGACTAGCATGGTCTCGATTCCACTCCTATCGGCATGAGCGCGGCCACGTCCGCGCCAAGCCATGATAGCCGCCGGGCCGCCGGGGAGCAATGGAACTGCGAGTCCCGGAGTCCCTTCGGCTTGCCCGTATGATTGGGCGGATCCGGGGGCCGCATATTTGGGCCGAACTGCCGCCGATTAGCGGCGTAGGCCGGGCGCGCCGCGTAGTATCATGGCAAAGTCAGGGAAGACTTCATTTCCCGCAGCGGCAACCAACCCGCCGGGCGGTTCGCGAGGTGGTCTGATGCTGGAAAGAATGCTGGGCGCGGCCCTGTTAAAGGTAGACACATTCGAGGACGTAGAGCATGACCGCGGCGCCACGATACAGGCGGCGCTTGTGGTTATTATCGTTTCCATCGCCGCGGGCGTCGGTGGTCTGCTGTCGGGCGGCACCGACTGGGTAGCCGCGATAATCTTTGGGGTAGTCGGAGGACCGGTCTCCTGGGCCTTATGGGCGCTGGTGGTTCTGCTGGTCGGCACCAGGCTCCTGAATACTTCGGAAACCCACGCCGATTGGGGACAACTGGCCCGGGGAACCGGATTCGCACAGACCCCGGGAATCTTCAACGTGTTCGTTTTTCTGCCGGTGGCCGGGGAGATCATTGGATTCATCGTGCTCGTCTGGCAGGTGGCGGCCATGGTGATCGCTGTCCGGCAGTGCCTGGATTATACCTCGACTCTCCGTGCTGTTGGGGTCGTCGTCATTTCCTTTATCCCAGTGTTGATCATAAGCGCCGTAGTCTTTTGGGCATTCGGCATCGGAGAGTCAGCCAACTAAACGCAGGCCACTACTGGCGAAACCGCGTCCGCTGCTGATCGACACGAAGCGCTCGCCAGGATGCGAAGTAACGGTCGAGGGGTAACCCCTCCCCCAACACTCGGCCGAGCCGTCTTCCTTCAGTACGCAGCTATGGTCCCGGCCTGCGCTGAGCCTGGTTGCATGCTCGCCGATCCGGACCAGCGGAGGACCGCCCGACGATGCGCCTCCGCCGCCCAGAGAGTCGCAGGCGACGAGCAAAAAGATGCATGCAGCACAGGGCCAGCGCCGCGCCGCCCAAACGAAACACCACGGTTGTCGAGATTGGCTTAGCCCACCGCCTGGCGGCCATCCGGGTGGGCTTGCTCACGGGAGAGGCTCAGGGAGCGCAGCACCGGCTCCTCGGTGAAGCTGAAGAGCACGGCGGGCTCGTCGGCGGAGGCGTTGATGTGCTCGTGGTAGGCCCAGCCGGGGACGCAGAAGACGTCCTTGTCCTCCCAGTCCAACTCTTCGCCGCGGATGATGGAGCGGCCCCGGCCTTGCACGACATGGTAAATTGCGCCGGCCGTGTGACGGTGGGCCTTGGTGGACTCCCCCGGCCGCAGCATCTGGATGTGGCAGGCGATGGTGGGCATCACCGGCCCGCCGGTGTTGGGGTTGGTGTACTCCATGATCACGCCGTCGAAGGGACTGCCGTCGACCTGCGGGGCCAGCCGTTGCAGCGTCGCCCAAGCCTGCTCCCACGGGTAGCGCATCAAGGGCGAGTGGCTGCCCGCCCGGTCTTCCCAGGTCGGACGCAGCGTGCCCGCGCCGTACTTGGCTTGTGAGGAGTCGTGGGGCTCGGTGACCGGCTGGATGTCCTCGGGATAAGGCTCGTAGTAGACCGCTTCCAGCATATGCACCAGCGGAATGTCCAGACCGTCCAGCCAGATAATCGGGTCCCCGGTGTCGTTGGTGTGGTCGTGCCAAGTCCAGTTGGGGGTCAGCACCAGGTCGCCGGGGTACATGGACACCCGGTCGCCGTTGACCGTGGTCGCGCCGCCGTGGCTGTCGATGATGAAGCGCAGGGCGGCGGGCGTGTGACGGTGAGCGCGGGCCGCCTCGCCGGGCATGACTATTTGCAGGCCGGAGAACAGGGTGTTGGTGGTGGCCATGCGCCCGTTCAGCCCGGGGTTGAGCAGCATCAACACGCGCCGCTCGGCGTCGGCCGTGCCGATTAGCTCGCCGGCCCGCAGGGCTTGCGGTTGCAAATCACGCCAGCGCCACAGGAAGGGGACGGCCTTGCTAGTCGGTTCGGATACCAACGCGGTTTCCTGCACCAGCCACAGGGGCGAGAGGGCGTAGTCCTTCAGGTCCTCGTAGTAGCTGTCCAAGACCTCGACGGACGCTTTGGAACCGGAAAGCATAGTTCCTCCAATGATTCCCTATCCCTTTGGGAGAGGGTTAGGGTGAGGGCCGTCCCTCTTGCCACTGGGCGAGTCGGGACTCGAGGGCGTATTGGCGCATGGCAACGGTCAGGTCGCCGCGGGTGCGTTCCAGGATGCCGCGCATGGCGTCGGTGGTGTGGCGCAGTCCGCCGGTCACGGCCTCCGGGAAGTCCACCGTCACCAGCACACCGTAGATCTCGTCCATCACTTCCATCATTTCTTGGCAGCGTTCCACCTCGTCGCTGCGAAGCCGGTCCAGGATGTAGCGGCGCAACTCGCCGATAACCTCGGCCATGCCGTTCAGGTAGGAGGATGGGTCGACTCCCAGGTCTTCCAGCCGGGGCAGCGGCCCGCCGGAGATCACGGCCAGGGTCACGTTGGCCTCGGTGAACTCCTTACGGGCGTCGTTCATAAAACCGGCGTTGTAGATGAGGGGATTGTCCACCCGGATGTGCTCAGCTTCCTTGAGCCGGGCGGCCCCCTTTTGGACCAACTCCCGGGCCTCGTCGAAGTCGGCGCGGTGTACCGCCCGGATGGCGTTCGCCGAACTCCGCACCACCTCGCGGGACACGGCAAGGGCCTGCTCCCGGTCGCGGTTGCGGTCAGTGAGCTGTTCGATGGCCTGTTGGCCGATCTCGGAAAGGTCGTCGTTGTACTTGGATGGCATTAGACTCTTCCCCCGGCCTGCTCGATAACCTGCACCAGCCGGGCTGCCGCGGCCTCCGGCTCGTCGGCCAAGCCCACGGCGGCGGTGACGCAGATGGCATCGGCTCCCCCTTCCACCACCGGCGCGACGTTGTCCGCCGTGATGCCCCCGATCGCTACCAGCGGCAGCGTCGTATACGTCCGCGCTTCTCGCATCCGCTCCGGGCCTTGCGGAGCGCGGCCGCCGGGCTTGGTGCCGGTCCGGTAGATCGCGCCGAAGGCCACGTGGTCCGCGCCCATCTGTTCCGACTCGGCCAGCAGCTCGAAATCCCGGTTGGAGCGCCCCAACACCTGATGAGGCTTCAGCACCTGCCGGGCCTGGGCCACTGGCAGGTCGGTCTGCCCCACGTGCAGCCCGGCGGAACCGACGGCGGCGGCCAAGTCGGCATGGTCGTTGATGATCAACTGGACGCCGTTCCGCTGGCATAGCTCTTGCAGGGCCACGGCCAGCGGCAGCGTCTCACCCTTGTCCCGGAGCTTGTCGCGCAGTTGGAGCATTCGGGCCCCGCCGGAGACCGCCGCCTTGGCGATGTCCAGCGGCTCACGTCCAGCCGTCACCTCGGGGTCGATGATGACGTATAGCCCTCGCACCAGCGACGCTTTCTCGCGGCGGATGGCCGCGCCAAGCTGGGCCGACAACTCGCCGAGCGCGTGGCGCAAGCGGGCGATGGTCTCCCATCCGATGGGGCTGGACGTTTCGTTGGCTTCCAGATGGGGCAGCAAGTCCAGCGCGGTCGCCACCAAGGCCACGGCTTCCTCGTTGCTCCGGGGCGGCGGGTCGGCGGGGCCGGCCAGCGCAGCCGGCGAGGGAAGGGCGGGAAGTATCTCACGCAGGGCTTGGAGCGCCGGCATCGGTTCCGGCGCGGTCAGCCCGGCGACTGCTCCCGCGTAGTGGAAGATGACGGAGTAATGGCTATGGCCGGAGAAATCTGCCGTCGTCATAGGTCGAGGCCCTTGGGCGTTTCGCCGGAGCGCGCCGCATCGATGTTGTCGCGCACCGACTGGGGCATTTCCATGCCGTGCTTGGCGAAAGACGCCTCCACGCCGCGCCCGATGTTGCGCGGGTCTTGGTAGTAGTCGGGAGAGCGGTACTCGCTCCCTAATGGAAATGCTTCATGCACCGACGCCGTCGTCTTGCCCATGGCGAAGGACGACATTCGCCGCTCCATGTCGGTGCTCTGGCAATGGCCGCACACCGCGTTCACCTCGCTGCCGATGGATCTGACGAAGAAGGACGACACCCCACCGCAAGACTGGCACCGGTATTCATATATCGGCATTACGCTTAATCCTGTCCATCTTGTTTATCCATGTTAGTCATTTCCCGGCGCATCCGGTCGAAGTCGGGCGTGGTCTGGCCGCCCATTTCCTGCTGGATGCGCCCCATGTACTGGTCGATGCTGGCCGCGCTGTCCTCGTTGACGTCGCTCATCGTCTCCCGGCTGGGCGCCCAGTTCAGACTGTCGCCCCACGACGGCCGGAACGAGAACCCCGACATCAGCCGCTGCATGTCCGGGCCGCCGCACTGCTTGCATTGCAAGGCCTTGTCCGCCGACCAGCTATAGACCAGGAAATTGCTGACCGTTCGACAGGCCCCGCAACGGTACTCGTAGATAGGCATATTAGCATCCATTTTAGCACGGGCGTTGAATTAACCGCAGGCAGAGGTAATGCTACTGTCCATGTAAACGGCGGAGTTCCTCCCGTAGCCGTTCCACCTCCGCCTGTGCAACGTCCCGCTCCGCGGCGGTCTGGCGGTGGGCGGCGCGCTCTTCGCCGACGGTTTGAAGGTAGTTGCCGGTCTTGCGGTCGTAGTAGATCAGCCGTCGGCCTCTGGCGCACAGACACAGGTCCAGCGCCGGGCTGTAGCCCCAGAGCATCCCGTCATCTTCCAGAGTCAGATCCACGGGCTGATAGACTCCGTCCGTCAGGATGTCGCCTGCCAGAGGGTAGCCGTACTGTCTGCCGCCAGTGGGGTCGAAACGCCAGTATTCGCCGAATCCTATTTTGGCGTAAAGTGCGCGTTTGTAGCCGGTATCCCGGCGTCTTGTACTGAAGGAAGCGATTTCCAAGGCAAAGTCCGGGGGCTTGCCCGCTTCGTATATGACGTACCCCGCCCTTTCGAAGACGGCGCCGGTGTCCACACCGAAAACCACATAGACGTCGGGGCGCACACGGCCCCGATTGAGGTCGTTGGGGTCGTAGAAAACGAAACCGCCTGTATCCACTAGCGTACTTGGTTGGCCGGAGTAATGGTCACGAAGCAGGTGACCGGATTCATCGTTAGGTTCAGCCTGAAGCATATCTTCCCGCAGGTATTCGGGTTGAGGACAAATGAAGCCATCGGGCAGAATCTTCCGGTAGGGCAGGAACGGGGCGGCAGGTTTGGAGACTTTGGAGGTCATAACGGGCCTCGGCCACGCGGCAGGGTGGAGTCGGTGGGCTTTCGCATGGATGATAGCAAAAGGGACGGCGGCGGTGAAACTCGCAGCGTGTCGAATCCGATAGTCTGATTAGGATGAAAATGCCTGGAGACACTCAGCGAGTCAGTGCAAAGTTGGAAACGCAGAAACCGCACATAATGGAGCTGATAGCCCGTGCCCCGTGGCGGGAAGCGGTCACCTACCGCGAGACCTGGCCCACGAGTACGTGGTAATCGAAAGGGACGGCCAGCAGGAGTTGCTCGCCGCCTTCTGCCGGCGCATCCTGCGGGGCGAGGGCGTAGACTGCCGGTTCTTCCACCAACAGCGCAAATACCTGTTCCTCGGCGAGTACAAATACTGGACGATGGATGAGGTAGAGGACATCGACCCGGAAACCTACGACGGGGTCCTGAACCGCGCCCGGCTGTTCAAAGACCGCCGAGATTTCATAATCCGCCGCAGCAACACCGCCAAACGAGAGGAGTGTAAGCCCGAATCCACCGAAAGGAGGGCGCCGGGTCAGCGACCTGAAGCCGCAAGAAGGCGCTCCCGCGCTTCTGGGATAATGGTTTTGAAACAGAAAACCGGCCCCGGAACAAGGAGCACCCAATAGATGCTGCCACGCCACCACCCCGGCCGGGTCCAAATCACCTTCGACGGCCACCGCCTGGCGGCCAATGCCGGGCTGATCCTTTCGGCCACCCTCGCCCTGCGCCTTGGCCTGCCCCAACTACTCCGGAAGCGCCTCGACTTGGGCGATGCGCCGGGCCGGGCCAACACCGGCGACAAGCTGATGACCCTGGTGGCCTCCGCTCTGGCCGGCGGCGATTGCATCGACGACGCCGATGCGCCGCGCACCGGCGGGACCGCCCGCGTTCCCGGTTTCATGGCCAAGGCTCCCTCCACCCCGGGCGCCTTCCTGCGCCGCTTCCGGCGGGGCCATGTCCGCCAACTGGACCGGGTGAGCCGCGAGTTGCCGGCCCGGGCCCGGACGGCTGGGGACGGACCCGGCGGCGCGCCATTCACCATCGACCTCGATTCGACCATCTGCGAGACCTCCCGACTAACACGGTTTTTCAGGCGACTGCCGCTGGTGGGTTGAGGGGCACGCCCAGAGGATGGTGCTCACCATCGGACAGGGGCGCCAGCTGGTAGCCCAATTGGGCGGCTCGACGCTGGGCGGTGCGCAATGCCCGCTGCTGATACTGACGTTCGTAGTATTCGGCGCCAGCGTCCACGTACTGTTGGCCGTGTCGGAGCATGGAATAGATGATGCAGGCCAGCTTGTGCGCTGTCGCCGTGATGGCCTTGGGCGCTCCCAGGTGGGCTTTCTTCCGGCGCAGGAAGGCGCCCCCAGGGCGCTGCCGGAGCGGTGCAGCGCGTTGGCCGCCAGACGCAATGCCGCCGCCGCCCGGTTGGCGCTGGGCTTGGTCTTGGAGCTGATGACCCTGCCGCCGGTGATGCGGTTGTTGGGGCTCAGCCCCAGCCAGGACGCGAAGTGTTTGGCGCTGGGCCATTTCGTCATGTCCGTGCCGATTTCACTGACCACCTTCAACGCCGTGAAACCGTCCACGCCGTCGATGCGGGTCAGGTCCACTCCAGTCATCCGGTACAATTGGCTCTGGACATCGAAGCGGGGCTCGTTCTTCTGATTGCGCTTCTTGCCATTGGGAGCCGGAGGCTCGCCGTCGCTGTGGTCTTCAAACCGCTCCAGTTGGGCTTCAATTTCACGGTCGCACCCGGCAATCTTGGACTGATAAACCCGGTACAGCTCCAGGGCTTGGCTCAGCTCAAAGATGTGCTCCTGCCGCCAGTGCCCCTGCAGCGACTTGGCGATGGTCTTCTCGTCGGCCTTGGTCCTGGGATCGCGCAGCCGGGCCAGTCTGCCGGGATTCCGTTCGCCCCTCACGATGGCCTCGATGATGTCCATGCCGGTCTTGCCGGTGATGTCGCTGATGACGTGCTGGAGCTTCACGTTCATCTGGGTCAGCGCCTTGTGCATGTGCTGCACATGCTGGGCCGCATACTCCACCAGCATGGCCCGCTGCCGCAAATAGCTTCTCAACCGCCGGATGTCGGCCTCGGGCCGAAAGGCTCCCGACAGCAGCCCGTAGGTGTGCAACTGCTGCAGCCACTGACAGTCCAGCACATCCGTCTTGCGGCCGGGCACGTTCTTGATGCGTCTGGGGTCCACCAGCATCACCTGGAATCCCCGTTCCTCCAAAACTCCGAACAGAGGAATCCAATACACCCCGGTGGACTCCATGACCACGGTCTCCACGCCGCACTCCGCCAGCCAATCGGCCAGGCGGTACAGGTCCGCGGTGAAAGCCTCAAATTCTTGCACCGGCTGCTCCGCGCGGTCGGCGGGAACCGCGACGAAATGGCTGGTGGCGCCCACGTCTATGCCTGCCGAATTCAGGTTCAACCGGGACAGCTCCGCCGGTTCTGCGCCGCTCTTGCCTCTGCTCATCATTCCCTCCACACCTGCCTTGGAGGCGTGTCTCTGGAGGGAGTCCCAACATCGAACAATCTATGGAACGGGATCGCCCCGATGGGGCGTCACCAATGATGCCGTCGTAAGGCTCCCTGACCATGCTACCCATCGGGTAATATCCACCAGTGCCCACCCGGTCTCTGTCCAGACGACACGCCTTACCATGAGTATACATTCCTGGGCGGACTCACCAGTTAGTCGTCTCTGCCCGGCCCGGACACGGTCATAACTCTGCTACCCACTAACTGGCATCGTCACGCCGTGGCAGT
Organism: Dehalococcoidia bacterium; assembly: GCA_965197575.1. GTDB lineage: Bacteria > Chloroflexota > Dehalococcoidia > Lucifugimonadales > UBA3495 > VXOI01. The sequence goes on along the minus strand of OZ240214.1, from coordinate 120,980 downwards.
CTGGGGCAGGCGCGTGTCACCGGCATTGGAGATGGGGACCAGTTGACAGCCCAGTTGTGCCGCACGGCGGGTCGTGGCCCGCAGCGCCCTCTGGTGATGCTGCCGCTCGTAGTGTTCCGCGCCGGCATCCACGTACTCCCGCCCGTAGCGCAACATGGCGTAGATGATCCTGGCCAGCTTGTGCGCCGTGGCGGTGATGGCCTTGGGCGCTCCCAAGTGCGACTTCTTCCGGCGCAGGAAGGCGCCCAGGGCGCTGCCGGAGCGGTGCAGCGAGTTGGCCGCCAAGCGCAGGGCCTTGGCCGCCCGGTTGGCACTGGCCTTGGTGCGGGAGCTGATCACCTTCCCACCCGTGATGCGGTTGTTGGGACTCAAACCCAGCCAGGACGCGAAGTGCTTGGCGCTTTGCCATCTGGTCATGTCCGTTCCAATCTCGCTGACCACCTTGAGCGCCGTAAAAGCGTCCATGCCGTCGACCGTGGTCAGGTCCACCCCCGTCATCCGGTACAGGTGGCTCCGGACATCGAAGCGCGGCGCGTTTCCTTGGCTGCGCCTCCTGATATTGCCTGGCAGCGGCTCCTCATCGCTAAGGTCCTCAAACCGCAACAGCCGGGCTTCAATCTCACGGTCGCACCTGGCAATCTTGCTCTGATAGAACCGGTACAGTTCCAGGGCCTGGGTCAGCTCGAAGATGTGTTCCTCCCGCCAGTGGCCCTGCAACGACTTGGCTACCGTCGCCTCGTCCGCTTTCATTCCGGGGCGGCGAAACCGGGCCAGCCTGCGGGGATTCCGTTCGCCGCCCACGATGGCCTCGATGATGTCCATGCCGGTCTTGCCGGTGATGTCGCTGATGACGTGCTGGAGCTTCACGTTCATCTGGGTCAGCGCCTTGTGCATGTGCTGCACATGCTGGGCCGCATACTCCACCAGCATGGCCCGCTGCCTCAGGTAACTGCGCAGGCGCCGTATCTCCCCCTCGGGCCGGAAGGCTCCCGACAGCAGCCCGCAGGTGTGCAACTGCTGCAGCCACTGACAGTCCTGCACGTCGGTCTTGCGGCCGGGCACGTTCTTGATGCGCCGGGGGTCCACCAGCATCACCGCAAACCCCCGCTCCTCCAGCACTCCGAACAGGGGTATCCAGTAGACTCCGGTGGACTCCATCGCCACTGTCTCCACACCGCACCCGGCCAGCCAATCGGCCAGGCGGTACAGGTCCGCAGTGAAGGCCTCAAATTCGCGCACCGGCTGTTCCCAACGGTCCTCGGGCACCGCCACGAAATGGCTGCTGGCTCCCACGTCAATGCCGGCGGCGTTCAGGTTCACTTGGGACAAATGTCCTGTCCGACGCTGCCGTCCCCCTCCGGCTTTTCCCGCGGATTCTGCGCCGTTCCCGGGTGTGCTCATCATCCCCTCTGCCATGACAGCGTGGGCTTGTCGCCGGAGGGAGTCGCTCACAGCGTATAATCTACCCAACGGGAGCGCCCTCAGCGGGGCCTCACCAATGATGCCGCCTTCAGGACTCCCCGGCCATGCTATCGACCGGGCATTAGGCTCCAATGCCAATCCGGACTCTGCCCGGACGACAGGCCCCAACGAAAGCTTACACCTGGTGTAAGCGGCGAAGATATATTGGACCACGTGGGCGGATAGATTGCTGACGTTCGGCGATTGAATACTGTACCGGCCGCCGTCATTCATAGGTTCGAAGTCGACCCTATGGATGGTGCGATGGATGTACAGAGTGGACGTATATCTGCGGGTTCGCCGGGCGGTGATGGTGGAGGGGATGAGCATCCGGGAAGCAGCGCGGGTGTTCGGTCTGCACCGGGACACCGTGCGCAAAATGCTGGCATTCTCCGTTCCGCCGGGTTACCGGCGGCAGACTCCGCCCCGGCGCCCCAAGCTGGAGCCATTTACGGGCATCATTGACCGGATTCTTGAGGACGAGCTCAGACTTTCCCGTAAGCAGCGCCACACCGCCAAGCGCATTTTCGAGCGGATCGTGGTCAGTGTAGGGGAGTCGGGTTCTCTGAATCTGTGCAGTAACCTTTCGAGGTTGTCGTGCGTAGAAGGGACATCGACAGGGCAATCGCGTCTTAAATTTCTGCCAATAGAATCTATCTGAGCAAACAATAATAAGCACGTTTCCTGCCAACAGTAGGTTAACTAGCGGCTTCTCAGGGCCATAGCGAGCTTAGGATCCTCCGAAATTCAGGGGTCAGGTGCCTTTCCAGAGACTTCGAGCCTTGCCATTCCTTCGGACGTCTGTGGATTTTGCTAGTTACGAATTAAGACGCGATTGCCCTGGGGACATCGACTCTTTTGTTGACATTCGATTTGGCCAATCCTAAGATGTCGTGAATGGGCGCTTGGCTGAGTGCTTTGGGCTCGGTAAACGGAGAGGTGGTAATGCCCCACCAAGAAGACATTCGGTTGATGGCCCACCTAATGAGACGAGCGGGCTTCGGTGATCCCCGTGAGGAACTGGAGGAGCGTGTCTCCAAAGGCTACGAAGCCGTGGTCGAGGAGCTTCTGCATCCAGAGCGGCAGCCGGCCATAGACGACGAACTGCTGTACCGGTTCTTCCCGGGTTATGAGGGGGCCGGGGCGCCGCCGATCAATCAGGCCGATTGGGTTTTCCGGATGATCAACACCAAACGTCCTCTGGAAGAGAAGATGGCCCTCTTTTGGCATCAGTTGTTCGCCACCAGCAACTCCAAGGTGGACAATCCAACGGAGCTGACTCGCCAGATTGCCCTCTTCCGTGAACACGGATTGGGTACTTACCGTGACCTGCTGGTGGAGGTTGCAAAGTCGCCTGCCATGATCTTCTGGCTGGACAACCACGGAAATCATGACGGCGCCATAAATGAGAATTGGGGGCGGGAGCTGTTGGAGCTTTTTTCCCTCGGAGTCGGAAACTACTCAGAGGACGATATCAGGGAAGCATCCAGGGCCTTTACCGGATGGACGATTGCCCCCAAAATTCCCCGTAATCCTTACGGTCGTTTCCACTGGCAATTCGAGTACAAACCTGAGGACCACGACGATCGGGAGAAGACCTTCCTGGGACATACCGGGAACTTCAATGGCGAAGACATCGTGGACATTATCGTGGATCAGCCGGCTACGGCCCGGTTTCTGGCCCGCCACCTCTACAGATTCTTCGTCGCCGACGAGCCCCATGTCGCCAGTTGGAACATTACACCACCCATTGATCCTGAAGCCATCGAGTTGTTGGTGGATGCCTACAATGAGTCCCGTGGTGACATCCGGTCTATTTTGCGAGCATTGTTCAACTCGGAGTTCTTCAAGAACGCCCGCTTCGCCCGGGTGAAGAGCCCGGCTGAATTGATCGTTGGCACCGTGCGTATGGCGGGCAACTATAACGGATTCAAGCCAGGATTCAACAATCTGGCGTTGGAGTGCGGTTGGCAGGGACAGGAACTTCTCAATCCTCCCAGCGTGGAGGGTTGGCACACCGGCTCCGAATGGATCGACCCTGGAGTTTTGATGCGCCGGGTGAATTTTGCCGCGAGGATACTTGGCGACACCTCGCTGCCAGGCGTGCAGGCCATCATCAAGCGGGTGTTGGTGAATGTGCATGGGGATAATTCCCCCCAGGCGATAGTGGTAGCTTGTCTTGATGCGATGGGACCGTTGGAAGTCAGTGAGGCGACCCACTCTGAATTGATGGTCCATGCCGAAAAATGTGGCGAGCTGGCCTTTGGCACCAGAGAAGAACTAAGTGCCACATTTCGGAATGTGAGCAAGATTTTGACCTTGATCGCCGCCTCACGAGACTATCAGTTTGCCTAGGCAAGTGCTTACAGCCAATTCAGAAGGATATGAAGATGGCATCAACCCATAAGGACCCCGTGCTGGTCGTACTGGAGCTAACCGGGGCCAACGATTACCTCAATACGATCGTTCCTTATAGCAATCCTCTGTATTGGGATAACCGGCCCAAGGTTCATATCGCCGAAGACCAATTATTGCCCATAGATGACGAACTGGCATTCCGGTCTGACACGGAGCCGTTGAAAGACATCTACGACCAGGGCGACATGGCAATCATTCACGGGATCGGATTTGATAATTCGCCCCGTTCGCACTTTCGTGCCATGGACATCTGGCATACCTGCGAGCCGGATTCCATCGGGGTTAACGGCTGGCTCGCCAAGGTCATCCGGGACTTGGATCCTGGCGGCGAGAACGTGCTGAAGGGTGTGAGCTTAGGCCAGGGTTTGCCCCGGGCGCTAACCATGCGGGGGGTTCCTGTTACTTCTGTCAACCACCTTCCCACATACGGCGTGCTCTCATCAAATCCTGGAATCGCGTCTGAGCAGGAGCGAGTCCAGTTATTGGACAGCTTCGCCCGCATGTACGCTCCCGCCATCGGCACCGGACCGACCATGGAATATCTGGGACAGGCAGGACGGGATGCGTTGAGAGGAGCCGACATCATCCGGGTTGCTCCCCAAACCTATTCCTCAAACGTAGAATACGCCAATAATCCCATCGCCAGGCGCTTCAGAGACGTGGCCCAGGTGCATCTGGCTGGCCTGGGTACCCAGGTCTTTTACACGTCATACGGGCCCTTCGACACCCATTATGACCAGATGGGATCACATACCAAACTCTGGATGGACATTTCCGCTGCCATACACGACTTCTTCGCCGACCTGCGTGAGCACGACGCCTCAGACGAGGTGGTTATTATGTTGTTCAGCGAGTTTGGACGCCGCGTCCGCGATAATGGCACTGGTACCGACCACGGAGCGGCTGGGGTAGCGTTCGCCATCGGCGACCGGGTAAATGGTGGAATGTACGGGACCTATCCGTCGTTGAAACCGGGAGATCTCTCCCAAGGGGACCTGGCGCCCAACTACGATTTTCGTGGCTTCTACTCCACCTTGGCGGAAAGATGGCTGGGACTGGACCCGGTACCCATCGTCGGCGGACAGTTCGAGCAAATGTCCTTCGTGTAGCTTTAAGATCCCAAATTCGTTCACGGGAGAGCGGACATGCTGACCACCGTCGCCGCTGGCCGGGTGTATGACTACAGCTACTGCATAGGTATGTACAGTCAGGCTGGCCGGGGATTTTGGGCTCCGCAAGATTTCGTCCTGGGATCGAACGGTCGAATTTATGTGTTGAGCCGCGGTGTGGAACAATTGGGGCAGCGTGTCAGCAAGATCAACTTCGACCACGAGTTTCAAGGCCAGTTCGGCTCTGTCGGCGCGGAAGACGGCCGCTTTGTCTGGCCCCGTTCAATTGATTTGGACCGTCACGGGCGAGTGTTCGTTTCGGACGAGTATGTCAACCGGATAACCATGTACGATGAAGAGGGCGCCTATCGGTATCATTGGGGCAGGCCAGGCAGCGAAGACGGGCAGCTAAACGGACCGTCAGGAATTGCATTCGATTCCCACGGAACCCTTTGGGTGGCGGACAGCCAGAATCATCGGGTGCAAAGTTTCAGCATGATCGGTGAGTTTCAGTCCAAGTTCGGGAAGCGAGGGGCCGGTGACGGAGATCTGGAGATGCCATGGGGCGTCTGCATCGACCGTCAGGACAACATCTACGTCGCGGACTGGGGAAATAACCGGGTGCAGAAATTCTCCCCCGACGGAGAGTTGCTCGTTAAGTTCGAAGGCTCCAGCGCCGGGGTGGGCTCTCTCAAAGGCCCATCCGGCGCAGCTGTTGACTCAGACGGGGATGTGTACGTAACAGACTGGGGAAACCACCGCGTCCAGATCTACGACGACGAGGGCCAATACATTACGGCGCTGGTCGGTGACGCCCAAGAGCCTTCGCCATGGGCCCAGACCTACATCGACGCCAATCCGGATATCATCAAAGCCAGGCGGCGGACAGATTTGGAGCCTGAGTGGCGATTCAGGCGACCGGTGGCTGTCAACGTTGACGACTACGACCGCATCATAGTTTTGGAGTCCTACCATCACCGGCTTCAAATCTACAACAAGCTGAAAGATTACGAAGAACCCTCGATAAATTTGTAGGGGCCTGTGCGCTTCCAAATCTGCGCGCATTCCCGGGCACTTTCCCACGATGTGGTGTGTCAGGAGACGCCAGCGGTGTGCTGTGACGCCGAGGCGTATCCTTACGCTGGCAAGGAAGGCATCCAGGTTGACCTTCAGACCCCCGGGGGAAAAGAGGTCGTCCAAAAGCTCATCGCCAAGGCCGATGTTCTCTCGCACAACTTTCGCCTCGGCGTTCCGAACGGCCTGCTCATGAGGCGCCGTCCAGGTCTTGGCCGACTAGTGCGGCGATCCACATCCAGAGGCGCGTATCGGTCAGCATCAGAAGTTGAACAGGATAATTCCGCGCCAGCTGCGCCGCACGGGGCGACCAGATTAGCCAAACTCAACGTCAATGCCTGGACCAACGCCGCAGAGTATTGTAGATAACCAAGAACTTCAGGCCAGGGAACCGAAGATTAACTAGTACCGTTTCCAGTTAGATTTATTGATACTGGAAGGCTGCCTCTAACTCTGGATTCCTGCTTGCGCGGGAATGATTAACAGATATCCGATATAAGGCATATTCAAGTGGAAACGGCACTAGTAGTTCAACAACCTTGAATTGCTGGATATAGAGACTTCAGTTTGATGCGCGCATCCTCGGTGGTGAAGCGCCAGTTCACTTGTATCGTGTCCCGGTTGCGTCGGCCTTGCCAAGCGTTGACCTCGCGGCGCAGGATACTTTGGCTGGCCATACGCCGGTCCAGACATTGCCGGGCCAGCACCCCGATCTCAATCTCGGCCATGTTCAGCCAACTCCCATGTTTCGGCGTGTAGTGGACCTCCAGCCGTTCGGCGATGCGCCGCGCCTCGGCAGGCTCAAACGCCTCGTACAACGAGGCCGGATGGTGGGTGTTCAGGTTGTCCATCACCAGCACAATCCGGTCCTTGCCAGCATAGTCCTCATCCACCAGCTTCTTGATCTGCCGCGCCCAATCCACTTTCGTGCGGCGGTCCGTCACTTCGACCCGCCGCCATCCTGCCAAGGGCGCAAACAACATGAACCGGTTGCTCACGCCATTGCGCTCGTATTCGTAATCGTACACCGCCGCCGCGCCCGGCCCGGCCGGCCGCCCCACCCGGGTCTCCTTCACTTGCTGTTTGCTGGTCTCATCCAGGCACCCCAGCACTTCGTTGTCCCCGTAGGAGCGCTGGTAGACTTCCAGTACATCTTCCATCGCGCACACAAAGTCCGCGTTGCTTTCAGGCGGGATGCACCAGCACTCTTTCAGCCAGGGCTTGAGTTCGTTTTTTTAAGCGCCTGGCGCACCGTCTCGCCGCTGATGCTCTCCACTATCTCGCATTCGACCAGCTGGTCCGCCAACAACTTCAGCGTCCAACGCACGCGGCCTTCCGGCGGTTCCGCACAGGCCAACGCAATCAAGTGGGCTTCCCCGGCGCCATCCAGTTTCTTCTGACGGCGGCGCAGTTGCCGCTTACGGTTCAGCGCCGCCTCAATCCCTTCCTCCACACAACAACGGCGCACCCTTTCAACCGTCGCGCTGCTAATCTTGAGAACTCTGGCAATCTCTTCGTCCTTCAGGGACCCGTCTGCTTGCGCCTCATTGCTCAGCAGCAAGATGCGGGCATGGGTCTGCTTATACGCCGCCGCACGCCCGCGGGAAACCAACGCCTTCAGTTCCTGTTGCTCTTCGGTTGTCAGCTGGATACGGTATTTCTTGGCCGGCATGACGATTCTCCCTTGCTCCAATCCACTAATCCCTATGCTTGGGAGAATACATCCTTCATGCCTCATTTCAAAGCTGTTGGTCTACTAGTGGTCCGAAATCTTTGAAATGATGAGTAGCCGAGATTGCCCGGCAATACTTGGGCAATGTTGCTCCCCGTCAAGATGCATACTCATCATGCCATCATTTCAAAGTTGTTGGGCTACTAGTACCGTTTCCAGTTAGATTTATTGATACTGGAAGGCTGCCTCTAACTCTGGATTCCTGCTTGCGCGGGAATGATTAACAGATATCCGATATAAGGCATATTCAAGTGAAAACGGTACTAGTACCGTTTCAATTTAATCCTGATGGATAGATATGTTGGAGTTTACTGCGGGCGTCTTGAGTGGAGAACCGCCAGTCTATGACGGCGCCAGCATCGTTGCGCTCGCGTTCGAGGGCGGCAACCTCCTGCCGCAGCAGCACTTCATCGCCGACCCGGCGGTTCAGACACTGTCTGCTGAAGACGCTCAACTCGATCTCGGCCATGTTCAGCCAGCTTCCATGGGTGGGAGTGTGGTGCAGCTCCAGACGCTTGGCTATACGACGCGCTTCGGACGCTCCAAATGCTTCGTAGAGCGAGCCGGGCTTGTGGGTGTTGAGATTGTCCAACACCAGCCGGACGACCCTGGCGTGGGGGTACGCCTGGTCAACCAGCCAGCGCATCTGGTGAGCAAAGTCCACAGCAGTGCGGCGCCCGGTCACTTCGACGTGTCTCCATCCGCCCTTCGGTTCACAGAACATGAACAGGTTCCGGGTCCCGTTTCGCTGGTACTCGGTGTCATAGCGCTCCACCCGTCCGGGGGCGGCCTTGATGGGAGGCCGCCCATCCTCGAGCAACTGCTTGGAGGACTCGTCAAAACACACCACCGGCCGCTCCGGGTCGTACTCTTCGTGATAAAGGTCCAGCACATCCTCCATCCGGGCCACGAACTCCCCGCTCAGCTTGGGGATGCGCCATTCCTTTTTCTTCCACGGCTTGAGTTCGTTTTTTTGAGTATCTGGCGCACCGTCTCCAGGGAGATGCTCCCGGCAAACTCCATCGCCACTACCTTGTCCGCCAGCAGATGGAGCGTCCAGTTTACATGTCCTTCGGGTGGACTGCTGCACGCGATGGCGACGAGGTGCGCCTCCTGTCTGCCGCTCAGCTTGCGCTCACGGCCTGACCGTGGCCGGTCGTTGATTGCGGCTTCCAGCCCCTCCTCGACGAACCGTCTGCGCACTCTGGCAACAGTGGCGGCGCTGAGCGAAACCGCCTCAGCCGCCTCGCGGTCTAAGAGTCCTTCGTCAGCTTTCAACAGCGCAAGGGCCCGCTTTACCGTGCGGGCCAACGGCTTGCCACGGCCGGATGTTTCAATCAGAGCGAAGCGTTCGGATTGGGTCAGTTCGACTTTGTATTTGGAGACAGGCATATCAGGTACGGCCTCGCTAAAGGATTTTACTCAAGCCTACCTGATCTCCCTTATGATTGTAAGACTTTCTGGAAACGGTACTAGTATTACAACAACGGATTGTAGAAAAAGACTATTTATGGTTCCTGTCTGACCACGAGCAATTCACTGTGTGAGGCCCGCGCCCGTTCGGCGGCAGCTTCAATTTCGGCGTACGGATCACCTTCTCAGACAATCCGTCGTTGTAATATTAGAAACCAGGCACAAAGAAAGACCCCTTCGGGTGGAATGGGATTGTTCATTCACCAACCACCGGGAGGGGTCCTCTGCTATGTTGCAACATGGGGTGGGGTGGGAGCAAGGGCGAGAGGTTACCAATCTGCCGCAATCGTTTGGAACAATGGCTGGACCGGCAGGCCGACCGGCGTTTGGTGCGCACTTTCTTTCTGGCTCTGGTTGCCATCGTACGCCTGCGCCACTCCCGGTCGGGACTGCTCCTGAGCGAGCTGGGCGCCCACGTACTCTCCCCCAGCCAAGCGCCTGCCGGAACCAAACGGCTCAGCAATTTGCTGCGCTCTCCCACGTGGTCCCACACTCTCTTGAAGGAGTTCCTCTGGTACCTGGCAGACCAGAGCCTAGTCCAACTGGAGGAGCAAGACAAGGTGGCTCTGGCCATCTGGGACGATCGCGTGCTGGAGAAACCGGAAAGCATCGCCCTGGAGGGGTTGTGCCCGGTCCGCTCCAGCAAGGGGGCCCGCCTCAAGCACATCAAGCCGGGATTCTACAATGGGTGTGACTGAAGCCAGTTGGGGTCAATGCCAAAAGGCTTCCCACTGGCCGTTGGCCCGCAGGGTTCTCAAGGCCAGCATGGGGTCCACCGTCTCCTCCTTCCACCAGGCTCCAGGCAACTTCAACCGGGCTTGGATCACGGTGCGGTGGCCCCCTTCCACCATGCCGCTGCCGATGGGCAGACCTTCCTGGCAGGCTGCGGCATAGTCCAGCTGTTCTTGCCGGTTCTCCAAGTATCCGGCCAACCGGTGCAGCGGATGCTCCGCGTTAGCTCCCGCCAAGACCAGGCATTCAGCCACCACCACGGCTACGTTCCCCTGGTCAATAAGGCCCGCCTGCTCCTCTACCCAAGCCCGGGCGGTTTCAGGGTTCCCCGGCGTCAGGGCCGACGCCCCGTCATGCAAGTGTTCCAACAGATGATAGCGCTCCAGTAAGAAGCGCTGCCTGGGGAAAACTGCCGCCATCTGTTGCGCGATCCAGGGCGCCCCGTCTCCCACGCCATGCACTCAGGTGTTGTCCCCATACCCGCACCGCAGCGCCAGGGCAAACATCTGCTCTCCCGTCCTCTGGGGAGAACCCCAGGCCGCCGCGTACCGCCGTTCCTTTCCGCCAGGCTCCTCCACCACGCTCAGCCGCGCTTCCCGCCACCGGGTTTTCCTGATGCTCTTGGGACGCCCGCTAGGACTCGTTCCCCCAGCCGGGCCGGGCTCCAGTTCCCCAGTGCGCACCATGCTGCCGTCGGTCTCCACGATCAGCCACGGCTTGCCAAGCCGGTAGCTGCGCTGCGCTGCGTAGCTGGCGGTGGCCTCTCGGTCCTCACCCTCCACCAACCCGGCGGCTCTCCCCGCCTGTTGCAGCACCACTTCCCTTATGCTGCTGCGGTGCAACTCCACTCCATAGTGTTCTTGGAGTTGCCTGCCGGCCTGCCCGAAGGACTTTTCCGCCCCAAAGTCCGTCAATGCCCGCTGCAAGGCCAAGGACTTGCCTTGAGGCTTCAAACCGGTCAACCCCTGGAAAGGCCGCTGGCTGCTGTGGTCCTTGGGGCAACGCAGCTAGGGTGTTTGGACCCTTATCGGGCCAAAGCTGCTCAGCCAGCTCAGGGGCTGCCACCGGTGCAGTTGGCGTCTGCCTTGGCAGCAGGGGCAAAAGAGGCCTGAGCTTTTGCTTGCTCAGCCTTCACCTCCGCCCAAGTTTGCAACATCTTCCGATTCAACTCACGGGAAAACCGGATAAGCTCTTCCTCCCAAGCGTCCGAGTCCCACTGCTCCGCCCCGTCCTCCTCGCTTTCCAAGCTCAGGACTTCCCGCATTTCTCCAATGGCCTGTTCCACTATCTCCCGCAGTGCCCGCTCCCGCTCCATGGCCCTCTCCTCACCGGCGCTGCCCACGCCGCTATTATTTATCTATGCAGGGAGATTGCCATCCCTTTCCCCTCTTGTAAACCGCCGCGATTTCCAACTGGTTTCAGTCACACCCTGGCAACCAAGTGCGCTTCCTGCTTGCCGTCCAACTTGCACTCCCGGCCCGGCCTTGGCCAGTCATTGACGGCGGCCTCAAGCCCTTCCTCGACGAACCGCTTCCGCACTCTGGCAACGGTGATCCAAAGCACCCCGGCTATCTCACGGTCCCGAAGTCCTTCATCTGCCTGGAGCAACGCCAGCGCCCGCTTGACCGTACGGACTGACGTCTTGCCCCGGCGGGAAACCTCATTGAGACGGGAGCGTTCGGATTCACTCAGATTGACTTTATACTTGCTGGCAGCCATGTCTGGATACTCCCCCACAGAAAGATCATACCCCAGTATGACTGCCTTCTCATGTTCTTACAAATCTATCTGGAACCGGTACTAGTAGTCAGTCATGCCAGAAATGACAGTTGCTTAGAAAGTAGGCTCAGGGAAGTACGAGTGGAGCTGACGGTCACCCGTGAAAATCATCCTGCCATTTCAAACGTGGCGGTACTAGAGGGATCGAACATGTGTTCAGGAAGGAATGGTGGAGACGGGGGAGAGTCGAACTCCCCGTCCAGAAGAGCCGATAGTCGGATGTGCTACAAGCTTGTCCGGCGGTTTGCTCTCAGCCTCTCGATGCACCGCCGACGCAGCACCGAGAAGTCCAGCCGGTGAATCTTTGGCCGCCCTTACCGGCGTCGGGTTGGCCGCATCCCAGACTTATGGCGCCTGGCATCCCCTCTTCCGGGAATAGCGGGGAGCAGACGTAGCCGCTGCTAGGCGGCTAGAGCGAATTCACGTTCGCCGTTTAACGGTTGCCACCTGATTAACGAGGTTGATGGCGCCTCGGCTTGCAATCCGCTACAGGACGCCCCTGTCGAACCCGCGCGTCCCCATTGCCTTTACATCTTCTCACCCCGGCCCGCCCCGGTCAACACCGAGCTTTCCAGCCGGTTCCAGCCGACCCGTTTATGTCAAACCAATGCTTCGTCGGGATATAATTGTTCCAGCGCGGGAGATTTCAACGCAGGTGGCGGCGTGGAGACGACCAGACGGGAATTCCTATGCAAGATCATGGATCCGACCAGAGCGGCCAAGTCCACTGGTGGATCATCGCTCAGGTCGCCAAGCGCATGGGGTTCGACGGTTTCGAGGAGGCGGCGGAGCGGTCCAAGGGCACGGTCCACTACTACTCCGCCCTCGTCGAGATGGCCCGAAACCGCTACCGTTACAAGTTGGGCAAAGGGACGGTACGCAAGACCGGCAGTTCGATGTTCAAGCACACGATGAGCTTCGCGCCCAGAAACCTGACGTGAGCATACTCGAAGCAAAGGCCGGGCTGTCGGCACTTCCGCCCAGCCCATCTGAGATGGACGCGCTGGTGCTGGCGGGGGGCGCAAGCCGACGCATGGGGCGGCCCAAGGGGATGTTGTCGTGGGGTGGCTCCACCGTCATCGGGACGGTGCTGGACGTACTTCGCCCCCTGTTCCGCCGGACGGTGGTAGTTGCCAGGAATGCCGAGGATATAGCAAGGCTAGAGGCGGAAGTGGTCATCGACGGGCGCGACGAGCAGGGTCCGCTGGCCGGGCTGGCCCGGGGGCTGGCCAGCGTCGACGGGCCGTGGTGCTTCGTGGCCGGTTGCGACATGCCCTTCCTGCGCCCGCAGGTCATCGGCAGCATGGCCGTGGAACTGGGTGAGAGCGATGTGTTGGCGGTGGAGTCCGGCGGCCGTGCGCAACCGTTGCACGCCTTTTACAATGTGAGATGTCTCGGGACGGCGGAGCTGCTACTGGCGGAGGGCGACACGTCCCTCAAGGGATTGCTGGCGCGGAGCCGGGTGAAATACTTGGACGCGGCCTGGCTTTCGAGCATCGGCAGGGGCCGCGAGTCGTTCCGCGATCTGGACACCTGGGGCGATTATCAGGAGGCCCTGGGAATTTTGGGCAAAGAGAAAGCCCCGCCGGTGATGCGGGGCCACGGATAATTTCTTGATTGCGAGCGATAGTCTAACACACCCGGAAAGAAGATTGCAAGCGTTTGTTCCTGAAATCAGGAAATAGGCCCGGTTTCACCGATGATTTTGCGACCCGGAATTTTGACAAGACTTGGAGGAAAACCTGATGCCTGACCTAAGCTCGATGGCCTCGTCGGTGGGGGCGCTGTTAAAGGAGACCGGCCAGTCCGTCTCGGTAGCTGAATCGTCCTGCGGCGGCCTGATCTCCGCCGCGCTGGTGGCCATTCCCGGGGCCTCGGCCTACTACGTCGGCGGCAGCGTCATCTACACTCGCGTCGCGCAGAAGGGGCTGTTGCTCGTGCCCGACGAGGCGATGGAGGGGATGAGGGCCAGCTCGGAACCCTACGCCCTGCTCAACGCCCGCACCTCGCGGGAGTCGCTGGGCACGGACTGGGCGCTGGCCGAGACCGGCGCCAGCGGCCCCACAGGCAACCGCTACGGCGACTCGGCCGGCCATGCCTGCGTGGCCGTGGCCGGGCCGGTGGAGAAGGTCATCACCATCGAGACCGGCGACTCGGACCGCGAGGCCAACATGTGGGTGTTCACCGTCCGAGCCTTGGCGTTGCTGGAAGAGTGCGTCCGGGAGAGCGTCGCCTGATGGGCGTCGCAGAAGAGCGGCTGGCCGGGCTGGGCTACGAGCTTCCGCCCCCGCCGGAGCCGGTCGGGAACTATCTGCCGGTGGCTCGAAGCGGCAACGTCATGTGGATGGCCGGGGTAGGCTCCCGCCGCGCCGACGGCAGCCGGATAACCGGCAAGCTGGGCCAAGACCTGACCGTGGAGCAGGGCTACGAAGCGGCCCGCTGGTGCGCCCTCAACCTGCTGTCGCGGATGAAGGCCGAGCTGGGAGACCTGGACCGGGTGAGCCGCATCCTGAAGGTGGTGGGCATGGTCAACAGCGCTCCCGGCTTCACCGAGCAGGCGCAGGTGGTGGACGGCGCGTCCGACCTGTTCGTGAGCTTGTACGGCGATGCCGGCCGCCACGCCCGATCCGCCCCAGGCATGGCCGCCCTCCCCGGAGACACCGCGGTGATCGTCGATTGCGTAATCGAGGTCGCTCCGTAACCCCGTGGAAGGGGTGAGGCTGTACAACGAGCTGGCCTACCTCTGGCCCATCGTCAGCCCGCCGGAGGACTATGCGGACGAGGCCGGCTATTGGCGGCAGGCCATCCGGGGGAAGCTGGGCGAGGGCCGCCACCGCATCCTGGAGTTGGGCGTGGGTGGAGGACACAATCTCTCCCACCTGACCGCCGATTTCGATGCAACCGCAGTGGACCTGTCGCCGCGTATGCTGGAAATCTCCCGTCGGCTGAACCCGGACGTGGACCACTATCTGGGCGACATGCGGACGGTACGGCTGGGTCGCAAATTCGACGCCGTGCTGATCCACGACGCCGTCTCCTACATGCTGACCGAAGATGACCTGCGCGCCGCGTTCGCCACCGCCCGGACGCATCTCCGCCGGGGCGGCGTGCTGCTGGCGGCCCCGGACCTGGTGCGGGACACTTTCCGGGACGGGAAGATCATCAACTGGTCGGGACGGCCCCCGCTCCAACCCGGCGATACCGAGGTGAGGGTGGAAGAGCGTCTCAGCGACCCCGACCCGGCGGACACCACCGTCGAGTCGCTGTTCATCTACACGATCACCGAGAACGGGGTGAATCGGGTGGAGCAGGACATCCACGTCAGCGGCCTGTTTCCCATAGCCACCTGGATTGCGCTGATGGAGGAAGCCGGGTTCGAGGTGGAGGCGCTCCCCTTGCCCGGAGACGGTGACGGCTGCGGGGAGCACCTGTTTCGCGGGGTGCTGGCGGAGTGAACATGGATGCACCGGATGAACAGGATATTTTGGGTTAATCTCCCATAATCCTTCCTGTACATCCATGTGAATACCACCATTGCCCTTGAGGGAGAAGGGTTAGAGCGTCGTGGTCAGCACCCACATGGGGCGCTCGCCCACGGCGTATTTCTCCAGCGGCGTTAGCTCCCC
This sequence comes from Dehalococcoidia bacterium, assembly GCA_965197575.1. Taxonomy (GTDB): domain Bacteria; phylum Chloroflexota; class Dehalococcoidia; order Lucifugimonadales; family UBA3495; genus VXOI01. The sequence goes on along the minus strand of OZ240214.1, from coordinate 105,576 downwards.
GGTGTCCCCGATGCTGTAGGACGCCAGCATTCCGGTGGACGAACCGGCGGAGAACACGAACTTGCCCGCCGGGTCCAGGCTGAAAGCGCTGGGCACGGCTTCGGTGGCCGCGTGGCCCGCCGGGGTCAGCCTTCCTTCGCCGTCAACTGAGAAGCTGGCGATACTGTTGTGGCCCCGGTTGGGGACGAACAGGAAGTCGCCCGACGGCGAGAACTGGATCTGCGAGCAGGTGTTCCGCTCGGTGACGCCTTCGGGGAGCGTGGTGACGGTCTCGAAGGGCGAGAGGGTTCCCGAGTCGTCTATCCGGTAGGAACTGACGCTGCACCCCTGCTCGTTGGAGAAGTAGGCGATGTTCAGGCTGGGGTGGTAGGTATAGTGGCGCGGGCCGAGCATGTCGTCCTGGTCCAGAATCAGAGGGTCGTTGGCGGTCAGGTTGCCGGTGTCGGCATCGAACTTGAACTGGTAAATCTTGTTGGGGCCCGGAATGTTCTTCGGCGGCTCCAGCACGTTGTCCTGAACCCGGGCGATGTGGGGCACGTAGGCGAAGCGGTTGGACAGGTCGGTAAGCACGGAGTGGGCGCCCTCGTCGGTGGCCAGCCACTCGATAGCAGCGCCGCCCAACGAGGCGTCTCCGCCGAGCGGATAGGATGCGACATGCCCCCCTTGGTAGAAGGACGAAAGCAGGAACTTGCCACTGCGGTCGGTGGCGAGATAGGCGGGCGGGTCGGCCGGTGTCACCGAGCCGGTGCGGGTCAGGGCGCCGGAGCCCTGGTCGATGCTGTGGCTGGAAATCTCGGGGACTTCGCGATGGCCGACGTACAGCGTCTGCCGGTCCGGGCTGATGGCCAGCAGAGACGGACCGCCGGACATTGCTGCCTCCGACTGTAGCGTTAACGCCCCGGTGGCTTCGTCCATGGTGTAAATCCCGATCTTGTTGTCATCCTGGGCTGCGACGTACACATAGGTACTCATGGTCTGTCCTCCTCTTGCTTTTGCCTGGATATTGCCCTCACCCTGGCCCTCTCCCAGAAGGAGAAGAGGCAAGGTGTTTAGCGTATCAGGTTCTCGGCCATCCGCTCCAACTGATCGCCCATTTCCTGCTCGGTGTCGCAGTGGGTGGGCCACACCGAAACCCGCACCGCGCCGGCGTTCAGGAAGTCGTCGACCTGTTGGCGGGTGGTGTCAGGCGGCTGGCCGAACACCGAAATGGTGAGGGACTCCGGGTCCCGCCCTCGCTCGTCGGCCAGGGCGTCCAGGACTTTGCGGCCGTTCTCGATCTGGCCGGCAGTCGCCCGCGTCGGCAGCCAGCCGTCGCCCCACCGGGCTACGCGCTGCAACACGTTGGGGGCGTTGCCGCCGAGCAGAATGGGCGGGTGCGGCTTCTGCGCCGGTTTGGGGTACATATAGACCGGCGGGAAGTCGTAATAGCGGCCGTGGTATTCCGCCTCGTCCTGAGTCCACAACTCCTTCAGGGCGGCCACGGCTTCCCTGGTCTGGGTCCAGCGATGGTCGAAGTCGCCGCCCATCATGGTGGTCTCTTCGCGGTTCCAGCCCGCGCCGATGCCGAAGACGAACCGGCCGTTGCTGTGCCGGTCGAGCACAGCAATCTCCTTGGCCAGTATCAACGGGTTGCGCTCCGGCACCAGGGTGATGCCGGTACACAGCTTGATCGTGCTGGTGACGGCGCAGGCCATGGCCAGCGAGATATAGGGCTCGGAGAAATGGCCGTAAGTCCAAGGAATCTCGCCGCCGGTGGAAGGAAACGGGCTCTCACTGTTCACCGGCAGAATCGGGTGCTCGTGATACCAGATAGACTCGAAGCCCAGGTCTTCCGCTTTCTTGGCGATGAACGCTGGGTCGAGAGTATAGGCCGGCAGGGGTACAACTACGCCAACGGACATATCATTCCTCCAAACAAGGGTTCCCTCTCCCGGAGGGAGAGGGTTAGGGTGAGGGCGTAACTCTCTACATGGTTGCCCCTAAGATTACCATGATAACCCCGGCCACGCTCAACAAGGTGCCAAAGACCAAGGGTAGGTCCAACGACTCCAACTGGCGCAGAAACAACCAGGCCAGCGCCAAGGCAATGATGGGCTGGCTGGCGTAGATTGGCGTGACGATGGTCACCGGGGCCCGGCTCAGCGCTTGGAACAGCGACGCTACCGCCATGCCCTGCAACAGCCCGGCCAGGCAGCAGACGCCGACGTAGCGCAACGGCACGTCCCGAATGCTGTTGATGACGCCGCGGTGGATGAAAGCGAACAGTATCGCGCCGCCTATGGCCAGCGCGAAGCCCGACACCACGAACGGCGGAGCGAGCTCGAGCCCGCCCAGAACATGGCGGCTGATCGCGTCGCGAGTGACAAAGGCCAGCGAACCCCCGATGGCCAGCAGGTAGCCCAGCTTGCGTATTTCGACGGTCCCTTCCCCGCGCCGCCGTGGCATCATCACCAACAACAGGCCGCCGACGATAATAGGGGTACCGATGGTCACCAGCAGGTTGGGGCGCTCGGCAAGAATCAGGAAGCCGATGGCGAAGGCGAACAGGGGTTGCAGGGAGATCATGGGCACGGCCCGAGCGGCGCCCACCATCCGCAGGGCCGAGTTGTGCAGCACACGGGCCAGGCAGTAGGCCAGAATGCCCATTATGGTGATCCATCCGTAGGTCTCCGGCGGCATCGCCACGATCTCGTCGAGATTGACGGAGAAGGCGATGCCGCAGACCAGGACCGCGCCGACCAAGACCGTAAAGAAGGTGGCCGCGGGCGGCGCGACGTGCTGGGTGCCGATCCGCATCAGGATGCTGCCGGTGGCGAACCCGCAGGCGGAGAGAAAAGCCAGGGCGACGGCGGCGGCCAACTTACGACAGCCAGTCGGCCACCCTTTCGCCGATCATTATCGCCGTAGCATTGGTGTTGGCCCGGGGCACTATGGGCATGACCGATGAGTCGGCGATCCAGATGCCCTCGATGCCCTTGACCTTGCAATGCTGGTCCACAACGGCCATGGGGTCGTCGTCCGGACCTATCTTGCAGGTGCCGGAGACGTGGCGGGCCGAGCCGACGGTGCGCTTCATCCACAGGTCCAGGTTGTCGTCGTCGTTCAGCACTTCGTCGGTAGGAGTAATGCGCCCTTCGCAGATACCCTGGTAGGCCTCGGTCTCCAGTATGGACGCGGCAAGGCGCACGCCGTTGCGCAGGCGGCGCGTGTCCTCGGGGTGCTCGAAGTAGCGGTAGTTGAAGGACGGCTGCACCGTGGGGTCTGCGGACGCCAGCCGCACCCACCCAGATCCCTCCGGCAGCTCCAGCACACAGGTGACCCGGGCCGTTCCGTCGTCAATCACCTCGCCGGTCAGCGCGTTGAAGACCGAGCTGGTGGTCATCATCATATCGCTGACGTGGCGCGAACCTTCGGCGGTGTAGCGCAGGGCGATGCGGGTGCCGAGATTGTCGGCGGCCAGCACCACACCGTCCTTCACCTTGTAGGAAACGGTGGTGATGGAGTGGTTCCACAGGTTCTGCCCCACGCCCGGCGCCTCATGTATCACAGGGATGCCAAACTCATCCAGTTGGTCGCGGGGGCCGACGCCCGACAGCATCAGGACGTGGGGCGACTTGAGCGCGCCCGCCGAGAGCACTATCTTGTCGGCCTCGACGATGAACGTCTCTCCGCCGCTCTCCGCCTCGACGCCGACGGCGTTGTTCCCCTCGAACACGATGCGGCGGACGAAGACATCGCCGCGGATTGTCAGGTTCAACCGGTGGCGGGCCGGGCTGAGATGGGTCAGGGCGGTGCTCATTCGCACGCCGTTCATGTTGTTCATAGGAACCAAGGCAACGCCCATGTGCTCGGGGCCGTTCATGTCGTTGGCCGTTCCGTGGCCCGATTCCAGGCAGGCCGAATGGAACACCGTTTGGATCGCCGGCCAGTTGCCGTCATTGTGCCTGCGGGTGATGGGCAGCGGCCCGTCGGAGCCGTGGAAGTCGTCCTGGATATCCCGGTCGGTCTCCATCTTGCGGTAGAAGGGCAGCACGTCCAGGTACGTCCACTCACGGGCTCCCCGTTCAACCCACAGGTCGAAGTCCTCGGGCAGCCCGCGCAGGAATACCTGCCCGTTGATGGAGCCGCCTCCTCCGATGACCTTGCCCTGGGCCACGTGGGTCGGGCCCTGTTCCTCGGACAGGGTGCCGCGCAGGGCCCAGTTGTGTTTCGAGTCCGGGGCTTCGGCGGTGCGTGTGTGACCCAACCGAATATCGTCCGGTAGATTTTCCGGGTCGGGGTAGTCCGGCCCGGCCTCCAGCAGCAACACCGAGGTTTGCGGGTTTTCGGAGAGCCTGCTGGCCACCACCGATCCGGCCGACCCGCCGCCGACCACGATTACGTCGTATTTCATATCCGCCTCCTTAGATTGGGGAGCGCCGGGCGAATCGCGATTCGCCCCTACAGCGCGGCCAGAAACTGCTCGGCGCTCATCACCGTGCCCTGCCGGGGATAGACCTTTTCGGTGAGTACCCGGTGCACCTCCGGGTCGGAGTCGGAGCAGGCGTCGGCAACGACGATGAACTTGTAGTTAACATCGACGGCCCAACGCACGGTGGACAGCACGCAGCCGCTGGTCGCCACGCCCATGACCACCAACGTATCCACGCCCATGTCGCGCAGGGTCACGTCGAGGGCCGTGGTGGAGAACGGGCCCGGCCTGACCTTGGTGAGGACCAACTCGCCCTCGGCCGGGGCCACGCCCTCGTGTAGCTCGATGTCCGGGGCGTATTCGGCGAAGGGGCCGCCCCGATGCACCAAGTAGATTACCGGCACTCCCGCCTGCCGGGCTCCGGCCAGCGTCCTGGCGGCGTTTTCCACCACGGCGGCCGGCTCCGAGGCGACGTTATTGACGATGCGCTGCTGAAAGTCCTCGATTATCACCGCCGTCTTGTCGCGGTCGATCTTGGTAATTGGCTGCGTCATGGCAGTCCCTCCTTAAATGGTCTGTCAGCCCTGGGCGATTGCCGTCGATGGGTATGGCTGCCTAGTCGGCCTGCCCGGTGGCCCAGGCGCGGATCAGGTGGTGGGCGATGGCGGTGTGGCCGGGGATGGCCAGGGTCTCGCTTCGTTCCTCCAGGGCCAGCAGCACCTCTTCCCTGGAGAACCAGCGGACGTCGGCCATCTCTTCGTCGTCGAAGGCAATGTCGGTGGTGGCGGCGTCGGCGTGGCAGCCGATCATCAGCGACGACGGAAAGGGCCACGGCTGCGAAGAGTGATAGCGGACGGCCCCGACTTGTATCCCGGACTCCTCCATCACCTCGCGGGCCACCGCCTCTTCTATGGACTCGCCCTGGTCCATGAACCCGGCCAAGGCCGAGTAACGGCGCATCTGCACCAGCCGTCCCCTAGACTGCCCCAGTAGACACAGGTCGCCGTCATGCACCACCGTTATGACCACGGGGTCGGTCCGGGGGTAGTGCTCGGTCTTGCACTCCGGGCAGCGGCGCACCTGCCCGCCCCGGGCCATGTAGGAAGCATGGCCGCAGACGGAACAGAAGCCGTGCCGGTTGTGCCAACTCAACTGCGCCCGGGCTTGGGCGATGATGCCGGTATCGGGAGCGCTCAAGTACTCGGCGGCGGAACGGGCGTCCTCGAAGGTCAGCCTCCCGCTGTCCTGCAACGCCGCCGCAGCAGGCTCGTCACCGGAGACGTCGACGACAAAGTGGGCCACGCCATCGAGCAGCCCCAGGAAGACCACCTCCGCAGCAACTCCCAATTGCTCCAGGTCGCCGGGATTGAGCCAGGCCAGGCCCGGTTCGTCGCCGGGCGCGATGGGGACGTTCAGGTCGCGCATGGGGATCAGCCTGGTTGCCGGGTCGTTGGCGGCGCGGGTTATCCAGTCTTCATCGCGGCGCTCTCGCTCACCCCGGTCCAAGGGGTTGCCCGCAAACACATGGGGGACGCCAAATCGCTCGTTCATTCTTCACCCGCTGCCAAGACGCGGCCCTAACCTGGGCCGTCGAGTGTATTGTGGTATGGAAATTGTGATTCGTCCACTACGAAGAATGGTTACGGGATATTGGTTACAATGGCCGGATGAACCTGGAATCCATCCTCCTCGTGGGGGCAGGAGGCTTTCTGGGGGCGATTGCCCGGTACCTGATCAGCCGCGGGGTCGATCAGCTCCCGCTGGCCGCCTCCGGCTTTCCCTTTGGCGTGCTGGCCGTGAACGTGGCCGGCTGCCTGATTATCGGGCTCTTGGGCGGTCTGGCAAGCTCGCATGGGATGTTCAGCGCCGGGTCCGGCTCCCGCGTCTTTCTGTTCGTCGGGATATTGGGCGGGTTCACCACCTTCTCCGCCTTCGGCTACGACACGCTGATGCTGGCCCGCGACGGCTACGTGCTGCTGGCCTTGGGCAACGTGGGGCTGCAAATCGTTCTGGGGTTAGGAGCCGTGTGGGTGGGGTTCAAGCTGACTGCCTGGTAAACATCTGAATCAGGATTTGCCGGATTAAAAGATTTTCAGGATTCTAATTCTGGGAATCTCTTAATCTTGCAAATCCTGATTCAGACAAAAGGAGCACCGCCACTGGCAGCGCTCCTTTTGAGTGGCCCGGAACGCATCCCGAAGCTCAGAGGTTCAGGGGGTGTTCCTCGTAATCCTTGACCTTTTCGTAGACCTGGATGCGGTGGCGGGCCGCTTCCAACACCATGATCCGGTCCTGATCGTCGACCTTGACCGCCACCGGACGGCGGAAGCGCCATTCCGGCTCCAGGTCCACCCGTCGGCGGGCCTTGATGATGTCCGGGTTGGCATCTATGTAGGTCTGGGTCCACGGCGACGGCTGCTGGGCGTCGCCGACCAGCGTGGTGATGAAACGGCCGTCGCTGGCGTAGACCTGCAAACGGTGGTTGCCCCAGTCGGTCACGTAAACATCGCCCTCGGAGTCGACGGCCACGCCGGTCGGCCCATGCAGGTCGCCGACGCCCGAAACCGAAGCCTCGAAACTCAACAGGAAGTTGCCCTGAGAGTCGAACTTCTGGACCCGGTCGTTCTTCCAGTCGGCGACGTAGACCGAGCCCCGGTCGTCGACGCAGAGGCCCCAAGGCAGGTTGAACTGGCCGTAGCCCTGTCCGTGCTCCCCGAAACTGTCGAGAAAGACCCCGCTCTTGGTGAACCTTTGGACGCGATGATTCATGCTGTCTACGACCAAGAGATGCCCGGCGGCGTCGAAAGCCAGCCCGGCGGGGGCGGACAACCGGCCCTCGCTGCTGCCCGTCTCGCCCCAGCTAGAGATGAACGCGCCGTCGGCGTCGAACACCGAGACACGATTCAGGAAATCGTCGGATGCGTAGACTTTGCCGTCACCGTCCAGCGCGATGGAGCGGGGCCAGACGAACTGCCCGTCGCCTCGGCCATAGGCCCCGAACTGGCCCAGGAACTGGTGGTCCAGCGTAACCTTGCTGATCCGCTGGCCCAACTCTTCCGCGCCCCGGCTGATCACAAACACTGTGCCGTCGGCCGCTATGTCGAAGTCCTGGGGCGTCCAGAAGCCCTGCCCTGCCATGCCGTACATGCCCAAGCAGAAGCTGTAATCGAACACCCGGCCCGCGGCTACTGTAGTTAGCATTGGCTACCTCCCTTTTTTCACCGCCGAGAGCGCGGAGGACGCAGAGTTTTCCTGTGCATTTTCCTGGCCGTCTCTGCGCGCTCTGCGTTTGACTAGATGAAGTCCAACTGCTCGTATTTCCCGCCAACGATGGGCACCGGGTCGAGACCCAGCCAGCGGTCGATCACCGTGGAGTAGAAACCGCGGAAGTCATAGTTGGGGGCCAGGTCGCCCTGAGACAGGTCCTCGGGCTTGAGCGACGGGTAGGCGCTGTACATGCCGCCCTTCACTTGGTTCCCGATCACGAAGGCCGCCCCGCCGGCGCCGTGGTCGGTGCCGGTGCCGTTGTCCTTCACCCGGCGGCCGAACTCGGTGAACAACACCATGATCAGGTTGTCGCCCGCGTCGTGCTCTTTCAAGTCGTCGAAGAAGTCGCTGATGGCGCTGGACATATCGATCCACAGCTTGGTGTGCATCGGCGGCTGGTTGAAGTGGGTGTCGAAGCTGCCGTTCTGGGTGTAGAACAACTGGGTCCCCAGGTCGGCCAGGTAGACCTGGGCAATGTCGCGCAGGTACTTGGCGATGGGGGTCTCGGCGTACTCGATGGTCGAAGAGTACCCTTCCGAGGCCGAGCGTATGATGTCCGCGCCCTGTAGCGCGTCGCGGCCGGTCTGGCCCAAGTAGTCCATCACCGGACCGGCGCCGACGGCCGGGGCATACATCCGGGCGAACCGCTCCAGTATTTGCTCCCGCTCCGCCTCCGCGACCACGCCGGGTACGCTGGACAACACGCCGTAGGACTCCAGGCTGGAGACCGACGTGACCGGCGTGCCGCGCAACGCCAACGCCCGGGGCAGGCCCTGCCCAAAGTTGACGCCCTTCAGGACGTTCTCGCCGTTGGGGTCGAGGTCGCGGATGACCTTGCCAGCCCAGCCCTCGGTGCCGACGATGTCCGGCTCGCAGGTATGCCAGATGTCCATCGACCGGAAGTGGGAGCGGGGCGAATTCTCGTAGCCGATCCCGTGGATGATAGCCATCTTGCCTTCGTCATAGAGCTTCTTCACCGGGCCCATGTTGGGGTTGAAGGCCAACTCATCGTTGATCGGCAGCACCCGGTCTTCGGGAATGCCAACCCTGGGACGGGCGTCCCGATAGTGCCCATTGGTGTAGGGAATGATGGTGTTCAGGTAGTCGTTGGCACCGGTCATTTGCAGGACTACCAGCACCGGGTCTTTCTTGGTCGTAGCCACGATGTTTCCTCCTAACTGTCTCTTTAGCGGTCTGAATCAGGATTCATCGGATTTCGGGATTTTCAGGATTCCAATCCTGCTAATCCTTATAATGCTGGGAATCCTGATTCTGACGATTAGGCGAACTGGAAGTCCCGTGACGCGGCGATAAGGGCCAGCATCACTCCGACGCGCTTCTCGGAATCGGCGGAGTCCCAACTCAGGTCGCCGCCGGCGCGGGCGTGTTCCAGCAGCTCGGCGCGGGCGGACTCGCCGACTTCCATCGGGCCGATCATTTCCAGACAGCTCTCCAGCAACTCCTCCGGGGTCAAAGTGCCGCGCCCCCGGAGATTGCCGACGATGGCCTGAACGCCCGGCAGCGAGGTGTCGCCCAGCAGGCCAGCGGCGAAGTTGACCCGCCGCACCAGCGCGCCGCCGTCGATCCACTCGGCGCCAGTGTGCCAGCTTTCCACGCTGGGCGGGTTCAGGAGTTCCTGCCCCTGGTAGGCGCACTCGAAGGCCAACTGGTTGAAGCCGGGCCGCGGGCCCACGTAGTTGCCAGCCAAGCGGGCGGTGCCGATGACCAGCTCCGCCGGGCTCTTGACCCGGGAGTAGCGGGCTTGCTTGAAGAAATCGGAATTGAACAGGACCCGCAGCATCGCCCGGATGTCGCCGCCGGACTCGTCGTAGGCGCGAATCAGTTGGTCAATGGCGTCGGGGTCGTTGGGTGGCGTGATGTTCCAACTGGGCACCTGGGGTTCGTCAGCCACGAAGAAATTGTACAGGTGGCGCGCCAGGAACCGGGAGCTGGCGGGCTGGTTCACCACGATGTCGATAATGTCCTGTCCGTCGAAATTCCCGGTCTGCCCCAGGAAGGTCTTTTCGCCGTCGTCGTGGTCCTCTGGGCGGTACTCGAAGCTCCAATAGAAGCGGCCCAAGGGGTTGCGCGGAATCTTGGGGCCGATGGTCCAGCCGGTGAAGGCCCGGGAAGCCTCCTTGATGTCATCCTCGGAGTAGTTGCCCACTCCCATTGAGAAGAGCTCCAGCAATTCCCGGCCCCAGTTCTCGTTGATGGCCCCCATGTGGTTGCCGTTGTTGTCCAGCCAGAAGATCATAGCCGGGTTTTTGGCCAGTTCAACCAGCAGGTCGCGGAAGCTGCCCAAGCCGTTTCGGCGGAACATACCAATCTGCTGGGTCAACTCCGGCGGGTTGTCCACCTTGGAGTTGCCGGTGGCGAAAAGCTGGTGCCAAAAGAGCGCCATCTTCTCTTCCAACGGCCGCTGGGTGTTGATCATACGGTACACCCATTCGGCCTGGTTCAGGGGAGGGCCGAGGGCGCCTTCGTAACCAGGCATGAACCGGAAGAGCAGGTCGTCGTCCACCGGGTCGAATCGCTCCGGGTGGAGCAGGTCTTCCACCGTGGCCTCGTATCCCTTGGCGGCCCTGGCCTCCAACTCCTCGTAAGACGCGCCGAAACCGGCCCGGCGCATCAAGTGGCCCATTTGTGCGATCTGTTCTTGATCGGGCATATATCTCCCTCCTGAAAGGGTCTGGGGAGTCCGTTCGCCTCATTATATAGTATATTTACCACACTCTTAAGTCCCCGCAGGACTTCCACGACAATCGGAGGCCATTTATGACGACTTACGCAGGGCAATCGGTCAAACGGTTTGAGGACCACCGCCTGCTGACCGGGCAAAGTTCGTATGTCGACGACATGCAGCTGCCGGGAATGCTCCACGCCCTGGTGTTGCGCAGTCCCCACGCCCATGCCGTCGTGCGCTCCATCGACGCCAGCGCGGCCACCGCGCTGCCGGGCGTCGTGGCCGTGATAACCGCGGACGATCTGCAGGACCTGACGGAGCAACTCCCCACCCGCCTGTCCAGCGAAGCCAACGAAATCAACCCGCCCAGGCACCCCGTGCTCGCCACAGGCAAGGTCTGTTACGTGGGTCAGGCCGTCGCGGTGGTGGTGGCTGAAGACGTCTATACCGCCGGTGACGCCCTGGAGCTGATCGCGGTTGACTATGAACTGCTGCCCGCAGTGGTGGACCCGATGCAGTCGCGGCAGGCAGGAGCGCTGGTCATCCATCCTGACCTCGGCAGCAACGTTTGCCTGCGGACGGTGAACGAGGGCGGGGACGTCGACGCCGCCTTCGCTTCGGCCGACCGGGTAGTGAGCGAGCGATACAGAGTGCAGCGGCTTGCCCCGGCCCCGATGGAGGGCCGGGGAGTCTTGGCCGAATACGACCGGGAGAATGACCTGCTGACCGTCTGGGACTCGACTCAACACCCCCATGAAGTACGGGGGCACCTGGTCAACATATTCGGCCGCACCGAGGAAAGCGTGCGGGTGGTCGCTCCGGACGTCGGCGGCGGCTTCGGCGAAAAGGGTTGCCTGTTCTCGGAGGAAGTGGCCATCCCTTATGCGGCGATGCAGTTGGGACGGCCCATCAAGTGGGTGGAAAGCCGCCAGGAAAACATGCTCTGCTTCCACGGCCGCGGCTTCGACCTGGAAATGTCGGCGGCAGCCAAGAACGACGGAACGATCCTGGGCATTCGCGCAAACGTCGTCTGCGACTTCGGGGCCTTTTTCTTCCTCTCCACCCCGACGATACCGATCCTGACCAGCCACCGGCTGACCGGCCCCTACCGGACCCCGGCGATGTCCGTGAACGTGGAAGGCGTGGTGACGAACAAGCCGCCCACCGGGGCCTACCGGGGCGCGGGCGGCCCGGAAGCCGCCTTCTCCATGGAGCGCACTATCGACCTGGTGGCCCAGGAGTTGGGCCTGGATCCCGCCGAGGTGCGGAGACGCAACTTCATCGCGCCCAATGCCTTCCCCCACGAGACCCCCACCGGGATTACTTACGACACCGGCAACTACGAGGCCGCCTTCGACCGCGCGCTGGACATGGCCGACTACGCAGGCTGGCAAGAGCGGGTCCGCGAAGCGCGAGCCTCCGACGGCCCTCTCATCGGCGTGGGACTGGCCACGGTGGTCAAAGGTTCCGGCGCGCGATTTACGATGTTGACCGACCACGCGAGAGTCCTCATCGACGACACCGGCGACGTGACCGTACACACCGGCCTCTCGCCCCACGGGCAGGGCACGGAAACCACCTTCGCCCAGATGACCGCCGACGAGTTGGGCATCGCCCCTGGCGACGTCCGGGTGCGCCACAGCGACACCGACATTCTGCCCGCCGGGGGCGGGACCTCTGCCAGCCGCGGGTTAATCGCCGGGGGGACGGTGCTGCACCTGGTGTTGCAGGAAGCCAAGGACAAGCTGGCCTACATCGCCTCCCACCTCCTCGACTGCCCGCCGGAGGATGTGGTGCTGGCTGAGGGGCGGGCCGTGAACCGCTACCGTCCCAACAGCGGCGTTTCCTTCGCCCAGGTAGCGGGTGCGGCTTACAACGAGGAACTGCTGCCCGACGGAGCGGAGCCGGGACTGGACTTCAAGGGCACCAACACGCTGGAGCGCAGCCCCTACTCCTTCGGTTCCCACGTGGCCGTGGTGGAAGTTTCGAGGGAGAGCGGGGCGATCAAAATCCTGCAATACGTGGCGGTACACGACTCGGGCAAGATTATCAACCCCATGCTGGCCGACGGTCAGGTGCATGGCGCAATCGCCCAAGGCATCGGGGAGGCGCTGCTGGAGGGGATGGTCTACGGCGAGGACGGCCAGCCGTTGAGCGGCAGCCTGATGGACTATGCCCTGCCCAAGACCATCGACCTTCCCGACTTCGACCTTGACACGATGGAGACGCCGTCGCCGCTTACCGGGCTGGGCGTCAAGGGCATTGGCGAGTTGCCGACGCTGGCGGCCCCGGTAGCCATCGCCAACGCGGTGATGGACGCGCTATCCGGCGCGGGCGTCCGCCACATCAACACTCCCCTGACGCCGCAGAAGGTCTGGGAGGCGTTACAACACTAGACCTTGGCCGGTTCGGCCCGGTAGGCTTCCTCGACGAAGCCGGAGATCTGGGTCCAGCGGACGTTGTCGGAGTCGGCGGTCAGGGCCACGCTGTCGCCGTCTGAGCTTTCGAGGCCCAGCGGGTGGTAGACCAGCTCGATCAGGTTGCCGTCGGGGTCGCTGATGTAGGTGTAGTGCTCGTTGGTGTCCTCGCGGCGGCCTTGATAAGGGTCTTCGCCGCCGGTCCCGGTGAACGCGCCCCCGGCGGAGCGGCTGCAAGCCACGCCCTGCGCGTCGAGGTGGGCGAGCATTCCGTTCCAGTCCTCGACCTCGATGGCGAAGTGGACACGCGGCACCGGAATCACCTCGTCTACGTCGCTGGTGTGGACCTCGCCGGTGCCGATGCGCAACTGAAGCTGCCGCTTGTTGAGCGCCGGGCCGCGGTCCAGGAACTCGGCTCCCAGCACCCGCTCGTACCATTCCCTGGTGCGCTCCCGGTCGGTGATCTGGATGTTGATGTGGTGGATCATGCTGATTCTCGACATCGTTAATCCTCCTGCGTTTGGTTGAGGGAAGGCCAAGAAGCGCTGCCTGTTATATCGCCCATTATCGACGTTAGCCCCCGATGTCACAACCGCCGCGCGTCCTTCACCGTCGTTCACGATCCCTGAAGCGTCGCCACGCTGAACACCACGGCGAAGGGGTAGCAGTAGATTACCACGCTCTTGGTGACGGACAAATCAACATCCGCCGGGATCGGGTAGTTCTGATTGCCCCGATTGCCCTTCAGGTCGCCAAGATCGATGTAGCCTGGCAACTTGACCTCTTCGGAACGGGTCGGGTCCTCGTGGGGGGACAGGACGACGTGAAGGGCGGGGCCGTTGGTTACGTCCAGGTTCTCTAGCCGCAGAAGGTGGCCGCCCTCGGGGGTCGTGTAGATTATGGCCTGCCCACTTCCCTTGTGGAAGGCGTCGGCGTCCTTGAAGCTGCCCTCCTTGAACTTGCGGACCTCGTCGGACGAGTCCGACGTTGTCATGCCGGACCGCATCACCACCCTCATCCCACGCTTCTCCATCTCCTCCACTATTTCGGCCATCTCGGCCTCGCCGCCCTCGCCGCCCTCGCCGACCATGATCTCCCCTTTGATTGTCGGGAGCACTTCCCCCGACTCCAGCATGGACGCCGCGTCGATGGCCGGAGCTTCGGGCATGGCCTCATCCATCACCGGGTCGTCCACCATTGCCATGCCCGCCATGGCCATCTCGACGTCCTCCCGCTCCATGCCCGGCGGCACCTCGGCGTTCAGGGCGAAGGGGAACTGTTCCTCGACGGTGACGTTGGTGAACAGCGGCGACCCCAGCGACCAGCCGAGCCATATGGTGATGGCCAGCATCGGCACCGATGCGATTCCGAATCCCACCCTATGCCGCCATATGACGCGGTGCCAGCCGCGCCAGTAGGCGAAGGCGAGGACCGCAGCGATGAACACCAGCGTCGCCGCCCCGATGGCCCAGCGGTACTCGTAGAGACTGGCGAAGGTTCTTTCTATATCACCAAAGGTCGACATTACAGGATTCTCCTGCCACTGCGATGGTTAGTGTTCGGCCCGCCGTTAGTTTAGGCGAACAGGCTGTTCCAGGGCCGTTCGTCCGGCAACTGCTCGATCTCCCGGGCCGAGCGAATGGGCGCCAGGCACATACCGTTCATGCAGGCGTAGAGCGCGGGCTCCGCGTCCAGCGGAAAGCCGAGGGACTCGATGCGTTCCCGGTCCGCTGCCGGGTCCCATCTTTGGACGACTCGGTGCGGAAAATACGTTTTGAGCGCGGCGGCCAGCAGGCCGTGAGAATCCGAACGTCCGGCTGCGCCAACGACGACCAGATGCACCGGCCCCGCCGCCAAGAACCGCCTCGCCCGCGCCCAAGCCGAACCCGCGGGCAGGAACAGCGCTTCTTCGTCCTCCTCCACCCGCCGCGACGGCCTCCGGCCGAGGAAGCTGCTATCCGGCACGACGGTCTCGAAGGCGCGCAGGGCCAGCGCCGCCCGATCCTGGTACGAGGCGTTGCCGGTAAGGCAGGCCAGGACCACCAGCGCCTCGGCAAGCAAAGAGTTCTCCAGCACTGGGCGGTCGCCGGAGAGGGCGCTCCCGGCCACGGGGTTAACGGCGGCGGCAACGTCGAGATAACCACCCTCGGCCGGGCCAAAGAGGCGGTCGATTACCGCCGCGACTTCCGTGGCCCGCTCCAGATGTGCCGCCTCTCCGCTGGCTTGGAACAGCTCTAAGGAAGCCCGCAGGAACGCGACATGGTCTTCCAGTATCCGGGGCTGGTCGCCCGGTCCGGCTACGGTGTGCAGGAACCCCGATTCACCGAGCCATGCGCTGGACCAGAGGGTTTCCAGTGTCTCCGCGCCCAAGCGCATATACCGTGGAGCGCCCAGCACGGCGCCACCCTTGACGAACGCACTGGCGGCCCAAGAGTTCCATCCGGTGTAGGCCGTGCGGTCGACGGTCGGCTGCTCCGCCCGGTCCCGGTCCTTCCACGGCAGCCGGTAGAAGTTCTCCCAAGCATCCTGGCTGGAGTAAAACAGCCCGGTGTCGTCGTCGTGCAGGGTGCCGGTCAAGTAATCCAGCGCGCCGAGGGCTGCCTCCGCGTAGGCCGGCTTGCCGGTGACCTGATGGGCTTCCAGCAGCAGGGACACGAGGTTGGCGTTGGTGGCCAGCATCTTTTCGTAGTGGGGCGCCTTCCAGTCTCGGGAGACCGAGTACCGGAAGAAACCCTGGTCCTTCTGGTCGAAGAGGCCGGCAATGATTCCGTCTAGGGAATCGGTCACCATCGTCAAGTACCGCTCCCCACCGGTGCGCGCGTAAAGCTCCAAGAAGAATCGCAACCCCTCCCAAGGCGGCTGCTTTGGCTCCAAGCCAAACCCGCCGAACCGAGGGTCGTACAACTCCTCCAACCTTTGCAAGACCTGCTCATCGGGTGATGCGTCATCATCCGAGCGGCGGGCGGCTCTGGCGGGTTCCTGTCGCGGGACGGCGGGGACCGGCGCGGGGAAATGGGCGATGATCTGTTCCAGCAGCGCCAGCATCTCGTCGGGCGGAGCATAGACCCGCCCGGCCAGCAGCTCACCGCCGTCGTCCAGAATCGCCACCGATGGAAAGCCCCCCTGGTTGTAGCGGCGGGAAATGTCGGGCCGCCGGTCGACGTCCACTCGCACCGGGATGAAGCCGGAGTTGATGCGCTCGATCACCTTGGCGTCAGCATACGAGGTCTCGTCCATGACGTGGCACCAGTGGCACCAAGTGGCGGTCAGCGTGAGAAGCAGCGGTTTCCGTTCTTCACGGCTGGCCGCGAAAGCAGCCTCGTCCCACTCCCGCCAGCGGACTTTCGTGTCTTCGGCATCTTGGGTTGTCACAATCCTACCTCTGGGCCAAGCTATGAGTTCAGCCATGTGGTTAAAGCATTATAATCGAGCCAAACAAGTCAGGTGACAGGCGCAGTGGCCCATTCCGCCGGTGTGCCGTCGGGAGGACTGTCGTGACAACCGAAGAAACGGCCCGGATGGTCGGCGCTTCAGTGCGGCGCAAGGAAGACCAACGGCTCATTCAGGGCCAAGGCCAGTACACCGGCGACGTGCCGTTAGTCGGTGCGCTCCACATGGCGGTGTTGCGCAGCCCGCATCCCCACGCCCACATCACGCGCCTCGACGTTTCGGCGGCCAAAGTGTTGCCGGGCGTCGTTGCAATCTACACCGGCCCGGAAATCAACGGGATGTGCCGCGCCGAGTTCCGGCTGGCCGGAGTTCGCGAGCACATGAATGCGGTCTCGCGGTGGCCGATGGCGGTCGACACCGTCCGGTACGAAGGCGAGCCCGTAGCGGTGGCGCTGGCCTGCGACCCCTACGTCGCACGGGACGCGATAGAGCTGATCGAGGCCGACTACCAGCCCCTGCCGGCCGTGGTGAACATGGAAAGGGCGCTGGAACCGGGAGCGCCCTTGGTGCATGAGGAGTTGGGAACCAACCTGTGCGGGCAGAGCAGCCGCACCGCGGGCGACCCCGACCGCGCGTTCCAGGAGGCTCACGGCGTGGTCTCTCTGAGAGTCACCGAGCCCCGGCTGGTGCCCAACGCGATGGAGCCGCGGGCGGCGCTGGCCAGCTATCAACCCGGACTCCAAGAGTTAACGCTCTGGCTTTCCACCCAAGCGCCCCATATGGAGCGCAGTTTCGTAGCCCACACCCTGGGTTTCCCCGAAAACCGTCTGCGGGTCATCTCGAAGGACGTCGGCGGCGGCTTCGGGGCAAAGATCGACACCTACCCGGAAACGGTCATCGCCGCGGCTCTGGCGTTAGACCTGGCCCAGCCGGTCAAGTGGGTGGAAGACCGCCAGGAAGACTTCACTTCCACGATCCACGGACGGGGCGAAGTCCAGTACGTCGAAGGGGCGTATAACGCCGACGGCGTCCTGACCGCGCTGCGCTTCCGCTTCTATACCGACCTGGGCGCTTACTGTTTCGGCGGCACCCATGCGGTGGCCGAGACCCTCACGCCATCTGGGGCCACCGGAGCGTACCAGGTGGCGCATCTGGAGTGGACCGCCCACGGCGTCTACACCAACAAGATGTCGGTCGGCCCCTATCGGGGATACGGACAGCACGCTACCGCCTATGCCGTCGAGCTGGTCATGGACCGCATCGCCGCCGCCCTCGGATTGGACCCGGCCGAGGTGAGGCGGCGGAACCTGATTCCCGAAGGGTGGTTCCCCTACCGCGCTCCCACCGGCCGTGAGCACGACAGCGGCGCGTACCAGGCAACTCTGGAGCGGGCGCTGGAATTGGCGGACTACTTGGAGCTGCGTGAACGGCAAAAGAACCTGCGTCAGCAAGGAATATTTATCGGCATTGGCCTCGCCACCACGGTCGACGCATCGGGTTTCGGCCCGTCGGGCGCGTTCAGCGTCCGTCCGGGCTTCGAGACCGCCACCGTTCGAGTCGACGCCACCGGGCGGGCCACGGTGATCACCGGCTCCTCGCCCCACGGCCAAGGCCATGAGACCACCTTCGCTCAGATCGCCAGCGACCAACTCAGCATTCCGCTGGAAGACATCGACGTCTTATACGGAGACACCTCATTGATCTCCCAAGGCACCGGCACTCGCGCCAGCCGGTCGGTGGTGGTCGGCGGCACCGCCGTCGTCCAGGCCAGCCGCCAAGTGAAGGAAAAAGCAACCCTCTTGGCGGCGGCGATGTTGAGCGCCGAGCCGGAGCGCGTCGAGCTGGAAGGAGGACGCTTCTTTGCCGAGGATATACCCGACCGTTACCTGACCTGGCCCGACCTGGCCGGCGTATCCTTCGGCAGCCAGCCGGTGCCCAAGGGCACGGAGCGGGGGCTGGAGGCCAATGTATTCTGGGAGCCCGCCGGTTATACCTTCCCCTTCAGCGCCAACGTGGCGGTGGTAACGGTGGACCCCGACAACGGAGCGGTTACGCTGACCGATTTCATATCGGTGGACGATTTCGGAACGGTGGTCAATCCGATGGTGGTCGACGGACAGGTCCACGGCGGTCTGGCCCAAGGGATTGGGGCCGCGCTGTTGGAGGAGGCCGTTTGGGACGAGAACGGGCAGTTGCTTACCGGAAGTTTCATGGACTACGCCATGCCCCTGGCCAAGCACCTCCCCGACTTTACAGTCGAACAGGTGGAGACTCCCAGCCCTCACAACCCCTTGGGAGTCAAGGGCATGGGCGAGTCACCCACCATCGCCGCCGTCCCGGCGGTGGTGAACGCCGCCCTCGACGCCCTGGCGCCCCTGGGCGTAACGCACTTGGACATTCCACTAAAGCCGGAGCGAGTGTGGCGGGCGATTCGGGATGCACCGCCGCAGTAGCCGGCGGCCTCCGCCGGGACCAGGGTCTTTTAATAGTCGAAGAGGTATCAGAGAGGCCCAAGCGCATAGAAGAAGAACAGTCCTGTCTATCCTGTACATCCATGTCAAAGAGCGAGAGGTAAGCGAGATGAGCGAGATTGACGAACGGGTACAGACCGCCAAGGTCGTAGCGGCGAACGTCCTGGAGTTTCTTGGCGGGCTATCGCTGGAGCAAATATCCCTTCCCAGCGCCTGCGACGCCTGGCAGGTGCGAGACGTGGCCAGCCATCTGATCGGCGGGGCCGAGCGGCAACTTGAGAGTATGCGCCGGGGCCGCGCCGGTGAGTCGGGCCCGCCCGAAGGTTTCCAACCGGTGAATAGCGAGACCGCGTCCTCCACCAACGCCGGGCGGGACATCCAGCGACGCGAGCAGTTGGGCGACGGCCTCGTAGCCGCCTTCGACGCCGCCTACGCAGGACTGGCCGAGGAACTGGACGGCTTCGCGGCCTCTGGGAGTTGGGACACGCTGTGCTGGCACATGCGCCGGGGAGCGATGCCGGCTTCCGACTACGTTGACCTGCGCATCCAGGAGTTGGTGATCCACGATTGGGACATGCGCACGGCGGTCGAGGACGGGCCTTCGCTGGACCAGCGCGGCATCCCGGCCCTGATGGACGCCTCGCCCAAGTGGCTGGGAATGTCCTTCCGCCCCGGCCCGAAGTTGGACGCACCCGTCACGTTCCGGTTCGACACCGGTGGCAAGAGTCTCACGGTCACCGTCGAAGGCGACGGATTCGAGTTCCAGGAAGCCGCAGTTGTTTCGCGCGCCGCCTTGCCTGGTGTTGGAGGGGCGGCGCGGGCCGACCTCGTCGTGTCTTGCGATCCCTCGGACTACCTGCTGTACATTTACGGACGCCTCACCGGTCGGCAGGGTCTCGACTCGGGCAAGCTGACCGGCCAGGGCGACACGTCGCTGCTTCCGAGGTTCGAAGCCTGGTTCAAGGGGGTGTAGCATTGCGAAACGCGGCCAGGGACGTCGTAATCATCGGCGGCGGAATTGTGGGTTGTCTCAGCGGCTACCTGCTCTCCCGGCGCGGGTTCGCGGTCACCGTTTTGGAAGCCGACACGCTGGGCGCCCACGCCTCGGGATTCGCCTTCGGCGGCCTCGACCCGCTGACCGGCGCTGGCCTGCCGGAGCCGTTGTTGGAGTTTAGCTTGTTCTGCTACACGCGGCACCGCTACTTGGCCCGGGAACTCCAGGAAGCGACGGGAGTCGACTGCCAGTTTCAAGTCCGCGACCGCTTGAATCTGGCCTTCGATAAAGCCGAGGCGACCGAAGCCCAAAAGAGCCTGACCTGGATGAAGTCGGTCTTGGGTTTCAACGCCCAATGGCTGGAGCCCGGCGACGCCCTGAAGCTGGAACCGCAGATCAACCCGGCCTGCTTGGGCGCTCTTCACCAGCAGGGCACCGGCGCGGTCGAATCCTACCGCCTGACCCTGGCCGCCGTCCGCGCCGGAGAGCGGGCCGGTATGAAGATGCTCCACCGCCGCGCCACCGGCTTGGAGCGCGCTGGAGACGCGGCTGTCGGAGTGCTCTACGAGGGCGGCCGCATCGACGCCGGGTCGGTGGTGCTTGCGATGGGCCCTTGGGCCAGAGAAGCATCTGAATGGTGCGGCGTCTCCCTGCCGGTGGAGCCTTTGAAAGGACAGATCCTCCGGTTGCGAACCCGGCAGCAACCCCTGAACGTGGGACTCAACTACCGGGGAAGCTACGCGGCTAGCAAGCCCGACGGGCTGGTCTGGGCCGGCACCACGGAAGAGCACGAGGGATTCAGCGAGACCCCGAGCGCGTCGGGACGGGACAGCATCATGGAAGACCTGCTGACGATGGCCCCCGGTCTGGGGGACGCCCAATTGGCCCAGCACACCGCCTGCCTGCGCCCTGTTACCCCCGACGGAATGCCCATCGTCGACCGACTCCCCGGCTGGGACAACCTCTACGTGGCCACCGGAGCGGGCCGGAAAGGCATCCTCTGGAGCACTGGCATGGCCGAAATCCTGGCCGACCTGATCGCTGAGGGCAACACCGGAGTCTCCGGCGCAGAACACCTGCGCCTGTCGCGCTTCGGCGGCTAAACGGGAAGCAAAGACCCGAAACGCGCCTACAGCACCTAGCCCTTCAATTGGTGTTTGCGGGCTACGAGCAGGCCGTCTTCGCGGGTGATGCTCATGGCGAAGGGGTAGCGGTCAGCTTCCAGCGCCAGGGTCACGTCTTCCGGGTGAAATTGGGGCTGCCCGCTGTCGAAGAATTTTTGCGTCGCCCCACCGGACATTATCAGGCTCTTTACCGCGTCGAAGTCGGGGCGGCGTCCTTCGAGCAGGTTCCGCAGATAGATGCCGCAGTGCTCGTCCTCGTCGGAGCGGACCCGTCCTTGGTCGCCCATTGCGATGATCGACACCAGCTCCGGACGCTGTCGGCGGATGGCGTCCACCGTGGCCTGGGCTACCACGAAAGAGCCCAGATAGATGGTGTCGGCGTTCACCGCTTCAGCCACGCCGACGGTGCCGGCGCGGGTGGACTGGACCAGGCGCTTGCCAGCGACGTCGGCCTGCGAGATTTCGTGGGGAGAGTTGCCGAAGTCGAAGCCGTCGGGCCGCTTGCCGCCCACTTCCCCCATCAGCAGGTCGCCGACGCCCCGGCGGTACAGCTCAAGCGCCTCGTCCACCTCGGCCACCAGCGTGATCTGAGTCGCGCCCCGGGCGAAGGCGATGGCGGCGGTCGTAAACGCGCGGAACACGTCGATGATTATCGTGGTACCGGCCGCCTCCCGCGCGTCCCGCACCAGGCTTCCCATGCGTATTTCCATGCAAGTCCTTTGTTCACCGCAGAGATCACAGAGGTCACAGAGAAAACCAAAAAACCCTCTGCGATCTCTGTGTCCTCTGTGGCGAAACTTAACCGGTCTTGGTCAGCTTTTGCAGGGAGCGGACCTCGCGCGGCGGGTTCAGGTGGCTGCCGGTGTGGGTCCAGGACACCTCTCCCACGAAGATGTCGCCCTTGGAGTTGATGCACACGCCGTGGGGAGCGATGAAGCTGCCCGGCTCTTCGCTTTCGGGGCCGTCGCCCAACCGCGCCAGCACGTTGCCCTGGATGTCGTGGATGCCGATGCGCGGGCCGAGTCCGTAGGCCTGGGAGTTGGGGCCGATGGCCACGCCCAGTTCACCCACGTAGACCCGCTGCTCGCCGGAGGTGTCGATATACAGACCGCAGGGTCGGGCCATGTTGTTCCACTGGGTCTCGAACTTGCCGTTCTTGTCGAACACCTGGACCCGCTGGTTCTCCCGGTCGGCCACGTAGACCCAGCCGTCCTTGTCGGTGCAAACGTTGTGGGCGATGTTGAACTGGCCGGGGCCGGTGCCCGACTCTCCCCAAGAGAAGAGGTGCGTGCCGTCGGGAGCGTACTTGTGGACGCGGGCGTTGCCGTAGCCGTCGGACACGTAGAACTCCGCAGTCTGCGGGTCGATGGCTACGTGGGTGCAGCGGTTGAAGGGGCTGCCGCTCATGAAGGGCGCCGGCTGGCCGCTGATGCCCAGCGTGAACAGGACGGACCCGTCGAGGCGGCACTTGCGAACGGTGTGGTCGCCGTCATCGGTGCAGTAGATACTGTCGTCTGGCCCCATGGTGATGCCGTGCGCCCGTGGGTACATGCCCTCGCCCCACGAGCGGAGGAAGTTGCCCTCGGCGTCGAACACGATCATCGGATGCTCGCCGCGGTTGAAGACGTAGACGTTATCGTTGGCGTCCGCGCCCACCGCGGCGCATTCCTTGAACGACCAGCCGTCGGGAAGTTTCCCCCACCCCACGTCCACTTCGTAAGAATATTCCGCCGTGCCCAATGCAACCATCTCAGCGCCTCCCCGTAGTCCCAACTAGAGAGTTCGGAACGTCTCAATTCCGGCCATTCTAACAGCAAGGTGGTATCATTTCATCGACTATCAAAAACGGCAGCATTGAGGGTTGAATGACCGAGTTGACCGTCGCAACGCTGAGAACTGAAGCCCGAGGTTTTGCATTGCAAGTGTCCGCACTTTCCGTAACCGAACTTTATGGGGTGACGGACGGGAAGGCGGTTGGAACGTACTTGGAACACCGGTTCCAGGAGCACCTAAAACATAGGTACTCGTTTCAGGAAGGATCCTCGGCTAAGGGTATCGATTTTCCCGGGATAAAAGTTGATGTTAAAGTGACGAGCGCTCGTCAGCCACAGTCATCATCGCCGTTCAGGTCGGCTCGCCAAAAGATATACGGGTTAGGGTACTCTTTGCTGGTCTTTGTGTACGAAAAGACCGACGACGACCAATCGCGAACCGCCAATTTAGCCATGAGGCATGTAGTTTTCGTTGACAGCTCCCGGACGGCTGATTTCCAGACCACGCGCGGACTCGATCAATTGATGCAAAACTCGGCCAATGAAGACGACATCGTTGCATTTCTTGAAGAGCGCTATTTGCCGGTAGACGAAATCGAGGCCAGGAACTTAGCGCGAGAGATCCTGCGGGATCCGCCCGAACTTGGTTACATCACAATTTCCAATGCGCTTCAATGGCGGCTCCAATATCGCAGAGTTATAGACATGGCTGGTCAAATTGAGGGGATTACCAGGGTGTTGTAGGTTATGGCACTGACCGCAAAGATTCAGTTCGGAGATTTCCAGACGCCTGTGGAATTGGCTATGGAAATTATTAGGCTTTTGGACACCAGAGTTGGGACTCCTTCGGTGCTGGTTGAACCTACCTGCGGTATCGGCAATTTCCTGGCCGCGGCGAGTGAGGCTTTCGGGCCGAATACCAGATATTTCGGTTTCGACATTAACCAACAGCATGTGAACGAGGCCGCCAATCGGCTGAAGAGCGATGAAGGCGCCAAATTTGATATTAGATGCGAGGACTTCTACGCAAGAGACTGGAGGGAATTCTTCAAGCGATTTACCGCCGAAAACCTGCTGATTGTTGGAAACCCACCGTGGGTTACCAACTCGACGCTAGGTGCAATTGGAGGAAACAACCTGCCCACCAAGCAGAATTTCCAAAGACTTGCCGGGTTCGATGCGCGGTCCGGAAAGTCAAACTTTGATATTTCAGAATGGATGATTATCAAGTTGCTTGAGGGTCTGAATGGCATTCCGGCAACGGTGGCGATGCTGTGCAAGACTGCGACTGCGAGAAGGGTGCTAAAGCACGCTTGGCTAAATCGACTTGACATTTCAGACGCAGCGGTGCATTTATTTGATACGAAGAAATCCTTCAATGTCTCTGTGTCCGCCTGTTTGTTAGTAGTGCGTACGGGCGCAACGGCTACCGACATGGTTACCGAGGCGAGCGTGTATCCAGATATGTCAGCCGATGGGCGAAGGACACGGTTTGGCCTGACCGGCGGAGAACTGACTGCCGACCTCGATTTGTTTGACGAATGCCGGGATATTGACGGTTTCAGTTACCGTACCTGGCGATCCGGCATTAAACATGACGCCACCAAAATCATGGAATTTACTCAGGATGGTTCCTATTGCGTCAACAAACTTGGTGAACGTTGTGACTTGGAGACCACTTATCTGTACCCATTACTAAAGTCCTCCGACTTGGCGAACGCCAGACTTGAGCCAACCAAATTTGTCCTAGTTACTCAACGATTCATCGGGGAAGATACTGGTATTATCGAGCAGACTGCACCCAAGACCTGGCAGTATCTACTTGATCATGCTGTCTACCTGGACGGCAGAAAGAGCTCAATCTATAAGGGAACGCCTAGATTTGGGATATTTGGCGTAGGCGGATATTCGTTTTCTCCGTGGAAGGTAGCCATCTCGGGGCTGTACAAGAGCTTAGAGTTTCGAGTTATTGGCTTCCGTGAAGATAAACCCGTCATCCTGGACGACACCTGCTATTTCATGCCATGCGAATCACAGGAAGAAGCTGAGTTTGCCTGTTCCTTGCTTAATTCTGATGTCTCGAGAACATTTGTACAGGCGTTGGTGTTCTCAGATGCCAAGAGGCCGATTACCGTCGATGTGCTCAAACGGATCGACCTGAAGAAAGTCTCGTCAAGGCTAGGATTAACTGAGAAGGCAAGGCAGTACTTTGTACGCGATGTGTTCAACAATGGTGCTCAAGGGCAGTTCGTTTTCGAGAGACAGCCTGATTACTTAGGCATGAAGAGACGCTAATTCCAAAATACCCTGACCTTCGAGGGATGAAAGATGCAAAGCAACTCAGACCAACCGGTCCGGCGCGATTTCGTTAAGTACTCTTTCTTCAAGGTTGCCCCGGAGTGGCGCCAGTTGCCCGAGGGCCAGCGCCGGGAGGGCAAGGCACAGTTCGCCGAGGTGTTGGAGGAGTTCTCCGGCCGGGTGGCTATGTCCAGCTACAGCCTGGTGGGCACCCGGGGCGACGTGGACCTGATGCTCTGGAAAGTCTCGCCCTCGCTGGAGGCCATCAACGAGCTGATGGCCCAAGTGAACCGCACGGCGCTCGCCCCCTACCTGACCATGCCCCACTCCTACCTGGCGATGACCCGCCGCTCTCCCTACGTGGTGGACCACCGGCACGAGGGACAGGAGGGCACGTCGTCGACCATGCGTATCGTGGGTCGCAAGTACCTGTTCGTCTACCCCTTCGTTAAGACTCACGAATGGTACCAACTGCCCAAGGAAGAGCGGCAGGAATTGATGAGCGAGCACTTCGTCATCGGCCACAAGTACCCGAACGTCAAGATAAGCACCGCCTACTCGTTCGGGCTGGACGACCATGAGTTCGTGCTGGGGTTCGAGACCGACGACCCTTCCAACTTTCTGGACTTGGTGATGGACCTGCGCGAGTCCAAGGCCCGGCCCTATACGCTGCTGGACACGCCGATATTCTCCTGCATCAGCAAGCCCATCGACGCTTGCCTGGACGACTTGGGCTAGACCGCCCGCCGCCGGATAGTCCGCCCAAAATGAAAAGGGGCCTGTACAGCACAGGCCCCTTTCGTGTCGCCGGTAGGTATGCGGTTACTTGCGCTTCAGTTCGGCCGGGTCGGTGTTCTTGAAGTAGTCGTAGTTCATCTGGATGTAATTTTGCCACTCGGCCGGCACAGCGTCCTCGGCGAAGATCGCGGTTACCGGGCAGACCGGCTCACAGGCGGCGCAGTCGATGCACTCATCGGGGCTGATGTAGTACATGTCGTCTTCGTCGCGGGTGTAGATGCAGTCCACCGGGCAAACGTCGACGCAAGCGGAGTCCTTTAAGCCTACGCATGGTTCGGTGATGATATAGGTCATCGTCTACGGCCCTCATGGTTTAGTATGTCGGGGGACAACCACCGCAGGCAAAGCTGGGTGGGGGCTGATCGGGCATAATTATAGCATAGCCCGGTGCGATTGCAAAAGAACCAACGTTCATTTCTTGAACGATGCCTGCCGGGAAGAAGGTTGGCGGGCCGCCTACAAGACCAGGCCGTAGGTGCGTTTCTTGATGGAGAGGTTCACGAAGGTCTCGGTGCGTTGCACGCCGTCGACGACGCCGACTTTGGTGCGCAGGAAGTTGCCCAGGTTCTCGGCCGACTCCAGCCCGGCCCAGATGAAAACGTCGTAAGCCCCGGTGGTGATGGCCACGTAATGGGCTTCATCCAGCGCGGCGATGGACTCGGCCACCGAGTCGGACTTGCCCGGCCCGGTCTGTAGCCCGATGAGGGCGGTGGTGGCATAGCCCAGCTTTTCCAGGTTGGGCACGGCGATGACCTTTACCACGTCGTCTTGGACCAACCGCCGCAACCGACGCCGGACCGTGCCTTCGCTGACGCCGACTTCGCGGGCGATTTTGGCATTGGAGGCCCGGCCATCCAACTGCAGCAAGGCTATTATTTTGCGGTCCAGTTCGTCCATTCTCGATACACTCCCCTGATATTGATGTAATCCGTCTTTATTGGATATTAGAGCCGTTTCGGAATCGGCAATCCAGTGCGGGAATCATCATATGGCCCGTATCAAAGCGTGTCAATACGGAAATTCGCCCCAATCATGCCGGATTGTGTATAATTTCGGAGAGTAGCCGAAGATTGACGCTATAAACGAGCACTAAAGTAGCGGCTTACAGGAATCGCCCGGTCCTCACAACTTCGACACCGTTCAGACCGGCCCGCCGCCGGCGTCTCGAATACGGTAACGGCCCGCCTCTCGACCGGGTCCTGTTGGCCTGTCGCCGCAGTTGATGAGGGCGAGGGGTTTTGATAACATATTTGGTTACTGGGAGGGATCGCATAGAGGCCTAGTGCGGGCGCCTGCTAAGCGCTTAGCCCGGTAAAAACGGGCTCATGGGTTCGAATCCCATTCCCTCCGCCATCAATCTCCCTGAATCCCGCCCTGCGAGCAGCCTTTCCAGCCAGCCATAAAGACCGTCAGACAGATTTAATGAACAGCTTCTACATTTGGACTATCGGTTGCCAGATGAACACGGCGGACTCCGACCGCCTGGCTTCCGCGTTGGAGCAAATGGGCCTCCGGCCGGCGGGGGCCGCCAGCGACGCCGACGTCGTAGTGCTGAACTCGTGCGTGGTGCGGCAGTCGGCCGAGGACAAGGTCGTCGGCAACCTAGGCGCGATGTCGCGGCTGAAGAAGAGCGACCCGGAGCGCGTGATCGCCCTCATGGGCTGCATGGTGGGGCCCAATTCTGGCCCACTGGCCCGCCGCTTTCCCTACGTCGACGTTTTCATGCGCCCCCAACAATACGAGCCGTTGCTGGAGATGCTGGGCCAGCGAATGGACCTAGACTGGGAAGGATGCGTGGGCAACCTCACGCCGACCCGCCCCGACGTTACTTGCCACGTTCCCATCATCCACGGTTGCGACCTGATGTGCACCTTCTGCATCATCCCCTACCGCCGGGGCCGGCAGGTCAGCCGCCCCTTGGACGAGATCGCGCGTGAAGTCGAGCTGCTGGCCACCCGCGGGGTGAGGGAAGTGACGGTGTTGGGGCAGACCGTCGACGCTTACGGCCACGATCTCCCGGAAGAAGTAGACCTGGCCGACCTGCTCCACCGTCTCGACGACGTGAACGGCATCGACCGCATCCGCTTCCTTACCTCCCACCCATCGTTTATGAGCCGCCGCATTGTGGAGGCGGTGGCTGATTTGCCCAAGGTCTGCGAGCACATCAATCTCCCGGTCCAGGCCGGGGACGACGAAGTGCTGGCCCGGATGCGCCGCCACTACACCCGCGCCGACTACATCGGCTTGGTCGACGACATACGGAACACCATTCCGGGCGTTTCACTCAGCACCGATATCATCGTCGGCTTTCCCGGAGAGACCGAAGACCAGTTCCGGCGCACCCTCGACCTGATCGGGGAATTGCGCATGGATAAGGTGCATTGCGCCCCCTATTCCACCCGCCCCGGCACCATCGCCGACCGCACGATGGAAGACGACGTTCCTCTCGAAGAGAAGACCAGCCGCCGGGAACGGGTCGACCAATTGCAGGAGCGCATCCTCACCGAGACCAACGCCGGGCTGGCGGGAACGGAGACCGAGGTGCTGGTGGAAGGCCGCCGGAAGGGTAAGTGGATGGGGCGGACCCGCTCCAACAAGCTGGTGTTCTTCGAGGATGAAGCCGACCATCTGGGCAAGCTGGTGGCCCTGCGCGTCGACAGCGCCAGCCCGTGGTCCCTGCAAGGATCGCTGCTCACGCGAGACTCCAACGGCAAGCAATCTATCCCCTCTCCCTAGGGGAGAGGCCCAGGATGAGGCCATGACGACCCGAATGAAGCGCCCCATCGTCCCCATTACCGAGCTGGAACATTCCGCGTTCTGCAAGACCGAGGACGAACTGCCCGCCAAGCCGCTGGCGGAGGAGTTGTCGGTAAACGTGCGCTGGCAGCAGATACCGACCGAGTACCTTCATTACACCGCCGAGGAATTGGACGCCCGGATTCACGCGGCCCGGCAGCAGCTTGGCAGCGCGGTCACGGTGCTGGGCCACCACTACCAGCGGGAAGAAGTGATCAAGTACGCCGACTTCCAGGGCGATTCCTTCCTGCTGTCCCAACAGGCCGCCAACAGGCCCGACGCCGACTACATCGTCTTTTGCGGCGTGCATTTCATGGCCGAAACCGCCTGCATCCTGGCCGGTTCGCACCAGAAAGTGCTCCTCCCCAACATCACGGCCGGCTGCTCGATGGCCGACATGGCGCCGATGGAGGACGTGGACGACGCTTGGGACGACCTGACCGAAGTGCTCGGCCCCGGCGGAATCGTCCCCGTCACCTACATGAACTCCATCGCGGGCATCAAGGCCCTCTGCGGGCGCAACGGCGGAGCGGTCTGCACTTCGTCCAACGCCGCCGCCGTGCTGGAGTGGGCCTTCGAACAGGGAGGAAGGGTCTTGTTCCTCCCAGATCAGCACTTGGGCCGCAACACCGCATTAAAGATGGGAGTGCCCCTCGACGAGATGGTCGTCTGGAACCCCTTCCGCGCCATGGGCGGCAACACGCCGGAGCAGTTGGAGCGGGCCAAGATGGTGCTCTGGCAGGGCCATTGCTCGGTGCATACCCGCTTCACGGTGAAGCAAATCGAGGCCGCCCGCGAGCGGTTCCCCGACATCAACATCCTGGTCCACCCCGAATGCGTGATGGAGACGGTGCAGGCCGCCGACCTAGTGGGTTCCACCGAGTTCATTCGCAACCAGATCAACAACGCCCCCGCCGGCAGCAAGTGGGCCGTGGGCACCGAAATCAGCCTGGTGAACCGCCTGGCCATCAACAACCCCGACAAGACCGTTTTCTGTCTCGACCCGGTTACCTGCCCCTGCTCCACCATGTACCGCATCCACCCAGCCTACGTCCTCTGGGTGTTGGAGTCGTTGCTGGAGGGCAAAGTAGTCAACGAAATCACCGTCCCCGAAGACATCCGCAAGGACGCCCAGGTAGCCCTGGACCGGATGCTGTCGTTGCGGTAATTGGCTCTTGTCGTTGCCCCGGGACCTGAAGTTTGCCAGTTACTACCGCTCGGCTAGGAGAAGCCATCCCGAAGTCAGGGATGAATGGGTAGTGTTCGTCTTATCTGAGCCGGCACATAGAGAAGTCCAGAGTAATGGACGAGTGAGCTACTGGAGATATATCCCGGAGATGAAGCACTGGCTCAGGGTGATTGTTGAGGGCGATGCAGTGCATAATGCCTTTTTCGATAGAACGAGACTCAGAGTGTGGGGAATCCCGAACGACGGCTAAAGAAATGCTCGAAAACTCGCACAAGAAACTCACAGTCTTTTATTTCCGGGACACCGACACTCTGGAAGTCGACAACGGCGAGTCTACACATTGTAGTTACGCTGTCGCTGAGGGGCTGACCGCGAATCTTGACGCCGATGGAGAAGCGGCAGGTTTCACGCTGGAAAAGGCGCGAGAGTTGCTTCTGCCTCATCTAAGCGAATGTGATGCCGTGTTTGCCAAGTCGCGTTTGCCTGATCGGCCGATGATATTTTCGCAAGACAATTCCGCTGCAAGTGTGCGCAAGATGGTAGGGCAGAACACGCGGAACAAGCTCCGGATTGGCTATTTTAGCGAGACTGACACATTAGATATGTGGAACGAAGAGGGTGCAAGTTTTGGCTGGGATGTAAGCGAAACGCTGGTCTCTTTTTCTATTGACTATGACGGAAAGGAGATAAAGGGCTTCACCCTGGAACACGCGGCGGAGATACTGTTACCGTGCTTGTCGGGAAGCAGTCAGACCGCACCATCATCCACGAGTGGAGATTGAGCCGTGGCAACGTTCCCGCCCGAGGTATACCACCTAATCGACGCCGCTCTGGTCGAAGACCAGACGTTCAGCGACCCCACCACCGGCACGCTGGTGCCTCCCGAAATTCAGGGCGCCGGTATGCTCCGGGCCAAGGCGCACGGCGTTCTGGCCGGGGTCGAGGTCGGGCTGGAGGTGTTCCGGCGGGTCGAGCCTACGCTTGAGCTGACCGCACTGCTGCCCGACGGCTCGCCGCTGGCCCCCGGCGACGACATCGCCCGGGTTTCGGGGCAGGCGGCAGGCATACTGCGGGCCGAACGCATCGCCCTGAACTTCATACAGCGGATGAGCGGCATCGCCAGCGAGACCAACCGCTACGTCCAAGCCGTCAGCGGCCTCCCTGCCCGGATCGTCGACACCCGCAAGACCGCGCCTGGGCACCGTTACCTCGACAAGTATTCCGTGCGCGCCGGCGGCGGCCACAACCACCGTATGAACCTGGCCGACGGCATCCTTATCAAGGACAACCACATCCAGGCCAACCGCTTCCGCGAACTGGGGTTGAAGGAGACCATCCAGCTAGCTTTGGAGCGCGCCTCCCACACCATCAAGGTGGAAGTCGAGGTGGAGACGCTGGATCAGGTGGAGGAGGCGCTGGAAGCGGGCGCCCACATCATCATGCTGGACAACATGGCGGTGGACATGATGCGCGAGGCGATGGCCATCATCGGAGACCGGGCGGTGGTCGAGGCTTCCGGCGGCATCAATCACCAGACCGTGCGGGCCGTCGCCGAGACCGGGGTACACCTGATCTCCGTCGGCGCGCTGACCCACTCGGTGGAAGCCTTGGACATCAGCCTGGACCTGGAGATCGGCTAGCGCTTTCGGTCTAGCCCCGGCGAGGCCTTTGGCGGTCCGCGCTGTCCAGCATCAGTGTCACCGGGCCGTCATTCTGGAGATGCACCTGCATGTAGGCTTGGAACCGCCCCGTGGCCACCTTTAGCCCGGACCGCTCGAACAGACCGATTGCGTGCTCGTAAAGCTCCTCGGCCCGCTCCGGGGCCGCAGCGCTGGTGAAGTCCGGCCGGCGTCCCTTGCGGGTGTCGGCGTACAGAGTGAACTGGCTTACAACCAAAAGCTCCGCCCCAATGTCGAGGGCGGAGCGGTTGAAGCGGTTGTTCTCGTCGGCGAAGATGCGCAGGTTCGTGATCTTATCTGCCAAGTACTGGGCGTCGGATTCGGCGTCGTGGGCAGCCACCCCCAACAACACTACCAAGCCCGGACCGATGCTGCCGGTCTCTGCACCGTCTATCTCCACGGAGGCTCGGGCGACCCGTTGGACCAAGGCCCGCATACGTCGGAGAGCGCGGGGCCCCGAAGCGGCTTAGGTGCTGGCGGCGCTGGCGGCCGCGGTGGAGGAGTCGGAACTGCTGCTGGAACTGTCGGAGTTGGAGGAACCGGCGCCTGACTCGGCAGGCTTGCTGTCGGAAGACGACTTGCCGGAGTCGCTGCCGTTCTTCGCCGCCGGCTCTTTTTCCACCGGGGGCTTGGGGCGGCCGTAGTCGGTGGTGTAGAAGCCGGAACCCTTGTAAATTACGGGCACCGCATGGTAGACCCTTTGGCCCACGCCGGCACACTGGGGGCAGACCCCCCTTCCGGCTTCGCTGAAGCTCTGCCGTAACTCGAAGTTGAGTCCACACTCCACGCAACGGTAGTCGTATCGAGGCACGGGTCTTCTCCTAAGCATACGGGTTAGCAGTCAAAGTAAAAGGCTGCCAATGAGCAACCAATTTAATTTATCAGCGGCGTTTAAGGCTGTCAAATCCGCAGATTAGACGGCCGCAGTTACATATCGCGTCAATCGCCCTGATTCGCGTACTCCGGTGGAAGGCCGGGCGCGGCTGTTTCCGGCTGGTCGAAGCCGAAGGACTAGCGGGCGCGGCGGCTCTGGCGGCGGCGGCGGCGGGCGGCGCGCTGGGCGGCCAAACGCTCTTTCTGTGCCTTGGAGCGGAAGAACCGGCGGTCTTTGAGCTCCCTCAAGATGCCGGAATGCTGGACCGAAGCCCGAAAGCGGTTGACCAAACTTTCCGGGTTTTCGCCCTCGCGGGGCGTAACGTAAGCCATTCGATGCTCCGTATGACTATTAACGATGTTGCGGCAAATTTACCACAGGCGATAGTGTCCGGCAACCGCGACATCCGGCAGGATTGGAGCGGGCGAAGGGATTCGAACCCTCGACGTCTTGCTTGGGAAGCAAGCACTCTACCACTGAGTTACACCCGCTCTTAGCAACTCCAGCCTAGTATAGCAAACGCCGTGGGCCGCCGACAGCGTTGCGGCGCACATCGCCGGGCATATTGGCTATCCCGCTTCCCGAAGCTGCTCCAGGCGGCTCTGTTGCACCGCCAGCCAGTGTTCGGCCCATTCCAGCCGGGTGCTTTCCTCGGTCTTGCCGGGGGTGTAGGCAGGCGACACCAGCGGCGCGGCAGTCTCCACCTTCATCAGCACGTAGGCGTTGGCGGGAAGGCCGACTTGCTGTATGCCCCGGCCGCCCGTGACGAAGGCTTCCCTGACCTGGTCGAACAATTCGCCCTCGGTCACGATGGACGCCTTGCCCTTGAAACGGTAGCCCTTCCGCGCGTAGGCGTCGACGATGTTGATTTCCAGGGACGGATTGTGGCGCAGGTTCTCCATGGTAGTCGGGGAGGCAAGGTCGCCGAACACCAAATGATCGTCGTCCCAGACCGCGGTGGTGCCCTTGGGCGAGAGGTTCGGCGTGTTATCGGGGCAGACCGTGGCGATGAACCCCAAGCGTTGCTGCCGGACTACCCGCTTCATGTCCTCGTTGAGTATCGGCATTTCTTCATCCAAGCCCTCTCCCGCAGAGAGGGGCATCCGGTCGTGTAATTGAATCTTGAAAGAGGCGCGCTTACCGCTAGCCGATCCAGCCGGCGGCCCGCTCGGCGATCATGATGGCGGTGGCGTTGGTGTTGGCTCGCACGACGTTGGGCGCGACGGACAGGTCCACCACCCGCAGCCCTTCCAGCCCCCGCACCCGGCAATACTGGTCGACCACCGCCATCGGGTCCGAGTCCGGCCCCATTTTGCAGGTGCCGCAGCTGTGAAAGGTGGTGGCGATGTTTTCGTAGAGCCAAGCGTCCAGCGCCTCGTCCGACTCCAGATCGTCGGCCGACGGCGCTAGCAGCTCGCGCACCAGCGGCCGCAGCGATTCGTGCTCCAGCAGGCCCGCACACAGCAGGATGGCCTCACGCATCCGGCGGAGGTCCCATTCGTCTTCGAGGTAGCGGTAGTCCAGCCGGGGCCCGGCAGCAGGGTCGGAGGAATTCAGCGACAGAACGCCCGCGCTCTCCGCCAGTTCCAGGATGACGGTGAAGTGCATATTCCGGTCGCTGCGGCGGCTCGACCCGGCGATGGGGTCTCCTGCGTGTTCCCCGACGTAGGTGGTGAGCGTGATCTGCATATCGTTGCGCGTGCCGGAACCCTCGGCGGTGTAGCGCAGTCCGGTCTGGATACGGGGCCGGTCCGAGGCCAGCTCCACCCCGTCGCTGGGAGCAAGCTCCACAAGGGCCATTGGGTGGTCCCGGAGGTTCTTCCCCACGCCCGGCAGGTCGAGCGCGACGGGAATCCCAAGCGCCCCCAGTTCCTCGGCAGGCCCCACGCCGGACAGCAGCAACAGTTGCGGCGAGGCAATGCCGCCAGCGCACAGCACGATCTCGTTGCCCTCGACGGTGAACCGCTCTCCGCCGCTCTCGACCTCGACGCCGGTTGCCCGGTTGCCCTCGAAAAGAATTCGCCGTGCCGTGACTTCGCCCTTGACGGTGAGGTTCAGGCGGTGCCGCACCGGGTTCAGGTAGGCCAGCGCCGCACTCATGCGGACGTTGCCGGGGTTGTTCATCGGCACCGCGCCCGCGCCGGTGGAGTCGGGGTTGTTCATGTCGGCATCGTAGGAGAACCCGGCGTCCAGCGAAGCCTGCAAAAAGGCTTCGTAGACCGGGAGATACTGGCTGCGCTCGACTCGCCGCACCGGGATGGGACCGTCGCCGCCGTGGAAGTCGTCCCGAATATCCAGGTCGGTCTCCAGCTTGCGGAAGTAGGGCAGGACGTTGATGAAGCTCCATTCGTCGTTGCCTTGCGCGGCCCACGAGTCGTAGTCCTCCGGCAGACCGCGCAAAAAGACTTGGCCGTTGACCGAACCCGACCCGCCGATGACCTTGCCGCGGGCGATTTCCATGGGCCTGCTCTGTCTTGCGCTGCCGGTGGCCTCGTAGGACCAGTTGAAGGGCGAATCGACTTCCGAGGCGGCATTGTTGCTGCCCGTCCTGATCTCGTCGGGCAGATGCTCCGGGTCCGGGAAGTCGGGCCCCGCCTCCAGCAGCAGCACCGAGCGCGCCGGGTCCTCCGACAGCCGCGCCGCCAGTGTACACCCCGCCGACCCCCCGCCCACGATGATAACGTCGTATTTCATAGCTTCCTCCGGAAATTGAGGGCCTTGCAGAACAGGTTGACCTTCATCGTTGCGCTCATCTTATGAGTGAGGCGCGGGATTGGCAAACTTCTCCACGCCTTCTCATTTGAAAGAAGAAGGGCGCACGTCTGTGCGCCCCTGCGAAGTTATAGCGTCGGCTGGCCGCGCTAATGGACCGCCCCCGCGGCCTGGCCCAGCAGGCGCATGGTGCGGTCCACCGACGCGGCGGGGTCGGAGCCGGCGGAGATGGGAGAGGCCAGCACTTCCGTCGCGCCCAGGTCGAACAGCCGCTGGACGCCCTCGGCGCATTTCTCTTCGTCGCCCCAGATTACCGCGCCGTCTATCATGCCGTCGCTCCAGACGCCTTCGGTGGCCTCGGGGTAGCCGGCGGCCACCAGCATCCGCTGGTAGTAGGGGAGGCGGGGGTTCATCACCTGCTGCCGCACCGCGGCGCGTGCTTCGTCAGCGTTGTCGTGGACGCAGACCGGGGCGTGGGCGATGAGCGGCGGCGTTTCCCGTCCGGCCTGCTGCGCTCCGGCCTGCATCGCGGGCAGGGCCACGTCGTGCAGGTACTGGCCGGGGCAAATCCAGCTAATCGCTCCGTCGGACTCGGCCCCGCATAGCTCGAAGGAGCCTTTGCGCAGCGCCGACGCCATGATTTCCA
The DNA here is from genome assembly GCA_965197575.1 of Dehalococcoidia bacterium. GTDB lineage: Bacteria > Chloroflexota > Dehalococcoidia > Lucifugimonadales > UBA3495 > VXOI01. Next base: position 70,052 of record OZ240214.1, on the reverse strand, counting down.
TGTCCACCGGCTCGGCGATGCCGTCGTGGGCGGTGTAATGCTCCCCGTCGAAGTCCACCCGCCCGCCTTGCAGGATGGCCTTGAGGATTTGCAGGTACTCCCGGAGGTGGGCCAGGGGAGCGTTGAACTCGATGCCCATCGCCTCGATGGTGGGCCGGTGGCTGGGGCCGACGCCCAGCCGGAAGCGTCCGGGGGCGAGCTGGGCCACAATCTGCGCCTGCTGCGCCATCACCAGCGGGTGGCGCGGATAGGTGGGGACGATGGACGTGCCCAGCTTGATGCTTTCGGTCAGCCCGGCGGTGGCGGCAAAGGCCGTCATGCTGTCGGGCCGCGCCCCGCCGGTGGTCATCCAGGCGGCATGGATACCCAGTTCCTCCGCCCGCAGAATCATCGTCTGAATCTCACGAATTCCGGCCCCGCCGACCGCTACTCCAACCAGTTTCTCTGCCATGATTTCACCTCGTTTACGTGTAGATTTCCCGTTCGCCAGCAAGCAAAGCACGCCGGATATAGGGTGTCAAGCAATGCTGACTGGTGAGATTGCACTGAACGGATGCGAACCTACGTCCCCGACCGGAATTCTGTCCCGGACGGCTGATGGCAATTGGCGCTCGGAACAGTCTGGCGGCGGGCCAGGCCCAAGGCAACGAAGCGCAGTAGTTAAGACACCAAAACCGCCGAGGGCTATCCAAAGCTCTCGGCGGTCTCTGCGCTCTCTGCGGTGAAAAACCGGGCGTCAGCGGCCGATGAAGTCGAACTGCTCGAACTGGCCGTGGACTATGGGATCGGGGTCGAGGCCCATCCAGCGGTCGAGGATGGTGGCGTAGGTGGAGCGGAAGTCGGTGGTGTAGGCCATGTCGCCCTCGGAAAGGTCGGCCTCCCGCAGCGACGGGTACTGGCCGTAAAGTCCGCCCTCTATCGAGCCTCCCAAGACAAACGCCACGCCGCCGGAGCCGTGGTCGCAACCGGTGCCGTTGTCCCGTACCCGGCGTCCGAACTCGGACCATACCAGTACCAGTGTGTCCTGCCACAGGCCCTGTTCCTTCAGGTCTTCGGTAAAGTCGCTGATAGCCGTGTTGGCGTCCTGCCACAGCTTGGCGTGGGACTGGAGCTCGTTGCTGTGGGTGTCGAAGCTGCCGTGCTGGGCGTACAGGACCCGCGTGCCCAGGCCGGCGCTCATCACTTGGGCGGCGCTCCTCAAGCTCTGGGAGACGGGAGTATCGGCGTACTCGACGCTGGAGGAGTAACGCTCCGGCGCGGTGCGGAGAATGTCCGCGCCCATGAGGGCCTGCGAGCCGTTTTCGCTCAGGGCCTGGGCCACGATGTCCCTGCCGCCTGCGGGGCCGTACATGCGGCCCAGGGCGTCCAGAGCGTGCTGCCGCACGTTCTCGTCGTCGATGTCGGGGAGCAGGCCGTAGGTCTCGAGGTTGCCCACCGAGGCCACCGGCACGCCCTTTCCGACCAGCGCCCGGGGCAGCCCGCGTCCGAAGTTCACGCCGGTCAGCACGTTCTCGCCTTGGGCGTCGAGGTCGCGGATTGCCGCCCCCAGCCAGCCCTGGGTGCCGATGCTCTCCGGCTCAGCGGTGTACCAGATGTCCCGCGAGCGGAAATGAGAGCGGTTGGGCTGAGGGTAGCCGATGCCCTGAATGATGGCCAACTCGCCCCGGTCCCAAAGGTCCTTGACCGCCGGCATGTTGGGGTTGAAGCCGTACTCCCCCCCGCCTCCGTTGGAGTTCAGGGGCAGCACGTCCTTCTGCGGGATGCCTATGCTGGGGCGGTAATCGTAGTAGAGGCTGTTGTTGTAGGGAATCAGGGTGTTCAGGGCGTCGTTTCCGCCGTTCAATTCAATAACAACCAATGTACGCTCTTTGTTGGTCGATACCATGTCCCTGCTCCTCAGATCGACGTTACGGAGATGTGTAGCCGTTACCGGGATTGGGCGGTGCGCCGGTATACCTGCACCCGGTGCCGGTTGGTCTCGGTCACGTAGAGACGGCCTTCGCTGTCCAGTTTAACCGAAACCGGGCACCAGAAATACTTCTCGATGTGGGATGATTCTTCGTGAGGGTCGTCGACGGCGTACTCTATGGTCATGTCGAGGTCGGCGGTGGCGCGGGCGGCGGCTTCCTCGGTATTGATGCTGAGAAAGTTCGACGCCCATTGGGACAGGGTGGCCTCGCCTCGCAGCAGTTGCACGAAGTTCCCGTTGGCGTCCAGCACTTGCACCCGTTCGTTGCCCCAATCGGCCACGTAGATGTAGCCGTCCCGATCCACTGCCACCGACGCCGGACGGGTGAACTGGCCGTCGCCGCGGCCGGAAGAGCCGAACGCCGCTAGGAACTCGCCTTGCGAAGAGAACTTCTTGATGGAGTCGTTGCCAAAGTCGGCGACGTACACGTTATTCTGCGCGTCGCAGGCCAGGCCCCAGGGAAGACTGACTCCCCACTCTCCCTCGCCGCTGATGGAAAGCAGGAAGCGGCCGTCGGCGGTGAATTTCTGCACCCGGTTGTTGTAGGTGTCGGCTACGTAGATGTTGTCCTCGCCGTCAAAGGCCAAACCCGACGGCGTGTCCAACTCTCCCTCGCCGGAGCCGGACTGGCCCCAGTGGAACAGGTAGTTGCCGGTGTCGTCGTAGGCGGTGATGCGGTTGAGCTTTTCGTCGCTGATGAAGAACCGGCCTTGGCTGTCCACCGCGCCGCAGGCGGGCCAGACGAACTGGCCGCCGTCACGGCCGTAGCCGCCGAAATTGCCGAAATACCCGCTGTCTCCGTCGCACATGGTGACGCGAACGCCGCGGGCGGTCTCTTCCTTGCTGCGGCTGATCACGTAGAGACGGTTTTCCTTGCCGACGGCGGTGTCCACCGGATAATAAAAGCCCCGGCCCTCCATGACTGTCATGCCCATGGTGTGGGAGTATTCCAGGAATTTAGTCTTCTGTGCAGTAGTCATCGCTACGCCTCGGCATCTGTTTTCGGCGGGCGCCGGCCCGATCTTTAACTCAGAAGGCCGGCTCCCAGACGGGTTTCAAGTCCAGCGTAAAGCCCGGCAGTTCCGGTTCGCCGGAAAGGGTTTCCGGCCCCTCGAGAATTTCGACGTCTGCTCCGGGGCGGTAAACGTAAACCCGGCGCGGAGGATCCAGCGGGTCGATCAGCCAACCCAGCCGGACGCCGCTGGCCATGTACTCTTCCATCTTGGCGCGCAGCACTCTCAAGCTATCGGAACTGGAGCGCAGTTCTAGCACGAAGTCGGGGCAAACGGGCGCAAAGCCCCGGGTTTTTTGTTCGTCTGTCAATTCTGCCAGGCGGCTCTTCAGAACCCACGATGCGTCGGGAGCGCGTACCGCACTGTTGGCCAGGGTGAAACCGGCGGATGGGCCGAATGCTACACCCCTGCCGTCGGCTCTGGCCCAGATTCCCACTTGCATAGTGAGGTCGGCTTCTTGGCTTCCGGAAGTGAGATTGGCAGGGGGCAAGAGCTCCAACTCTCCTTTGGCGTTCCGCTCTATCCGTAACGCTTCGTTCAGCGAAGACAGATCCTCCAACTGCTCATCGGTAAGCTGTACAACAGGATCCAACCGCAACACTATGGGGCCATACGGCTCGGGCACCATCTGCGCTGAATCCTGTCGCGGCTTCAAGCTCTGAGTGGTCACTGGGAGAGCACCATCCTAATCCGCTTGGGTGTTCCGCCCTCACCAGGAGGGAGAGGGGACTGCTTATGAGCGTTGGAATTCCTGGGTGGCGGCCACCATCTGGAGCACGTCGGCGACGTGCTGGCGGTCGGTGTTGGCTCCCTGGCTGCCTTGGGCGGAGAAGTCCACCAGCGTCTGGCGGGTGGACTCGTCCACCGCCAGCGCGCCGACCTCCTCGAGGCAGGCGTCCACCAGCCGCTCCGGGGACGTGGTCTCGCTCAGCTCGTCGCTGATGCGGCCGATCATGGCGCGGATGCCCGGCTTGTCGGCGTCGCCGATCTGCTGGCTGGCGAAGTTGATGCGCTCCACCAGTGTGCCGCTGTCCAGCCAGTCGGTGCCCTGATGCCATCCCTCGACGCTGGGCGGGTTGTTCAGATACTGGCCCATGTACGAGGCTTGATTGAAACGCTCCAGGATCTCGTAGCGGGGACGGTCGAACTCGCCGGTGAGCCGCAGCACACCGGCCACCAGCTCCACCGGACTCTTGACCTTGGTATAGCGGGCTTCCGCCGACTTGAAGAAGCCGGAGTTGAACAGAACGCGCAGCATCGCGCCGACGTTGTAGTCGTTATCGAAGTAGGCCTGCACCAGCGTCTCGATGGCTTGGGGGTCGCTTGGCGGGGTGTAGGGCCACTCCGGCACCGGCGGCTCGTCGGCCACGAAGAAGCTGTACAGGTGGCGGGCGATGAACCGGGCCGTGGCGGGCTGCTTGCAGATGATGTCCACGATGTCGTCGCCGTTCCAGTTGCCCGTCTCGCCCAGGAATGTCTTTTCGTCGTCGTCGTGGTCCTCTGGGTGGAACTCGAAGTGCCAGGAGATGCGGCCGTAGGGCCAGTCGGAGTCGCGCTGGGAGCGCAGTTCCATGTACTGGCGGTTGGCGATGGTCCAGCCGGTGAAGGCCCGGGCGCACTCCTTGATGTCCTCCTCGGTGTAGTTGCCCACGCCCATGGAGAACAGCTCCAGCAGTTCCCGTCCGTAGTTCTCGTTGATGGCTCCCTTGTGGTTGTCCTGGTTGTCCAGCCAGATGATCATGGCCGGGTCCCTGGACAGCTCCACCAGCAGGGTGCGGAAGCTCCCCGTGGCGTAGCGGCGGAACATCCGGGTCTGGTCGGACAGCGCCTTACCGTGGATGACCTTGTTGTATCCGGTGGCGAATATGCCGTGCCAGAAGAGGGTCATCTTTTCCTGCAACGGGGCCGTAGTGGTCGCCATCCGGTACAGCCAGTTCTCGCCGGGGGCCAGGGGGCCCATCATTCCCGACAGTTCCGGGTGGAAGCGGCGCACCAGGTAATCACTCATCCGTTGCTCGTCTTTGGGAGCGAGCAACTCCTCGACGGTGGCCTCGTAACCCTTGGCCGCGCAGGCGGCCAGCTCATCGCGGTTGGCCCCAAACCCGGCCCTCCGCAGCAAATGAGCAACCAATTCGACGTTCGTATCCAGCATATATCCTCTACCGCGCGGGAATTTTCCCGTAGGGATAGGGGCATTCTAGGCGTTCCGAAACGCATGAGTCAATCGGATTAAATTCACTGGCAGGGTAATCGCATTTGGATTTTGGCGAACTGGGACAGGATGGATGCCAGTAATTGGTTATCCCAGCCTGCCCGTTTGAGTTTGCCGCGTATGGAGCCTTTGGATGGTTCCAACCGGGCTGAATTCAAGGCTAATTTTCGGGGTAAAGCCGGGTTTCCGGCACAATTTCCCTCGCGGTTTCTGGTCAGGCCCTCGTTGAACACTACGTCCAGACTCCAATGGAGTTGGTTCTCGATTCCCCAGTGGCTGCGCACGATGTCATTGAACCGCTCCGGCATAAAGACGTGGAGCGGACCGGAGCCGGAATGGCGGTGGAAGAGGACATGGACGATACCGCTTATGGGGATAGCGATACCCGCCCAGGCCTTCGCCGACACAAGAGGCACGCTGATTGCCAAAGGGCCGCGACACCCCCAATCAGACCCACTTCAACAAGGATGACTTCCGGATTGACCTGGAGTCGGGCTCCTCCACCGGTCCGGCGGGGAATGTTACTCGCAAGATGCGCAAGGCAGAGCGACGGACTGACCTAACGGGTCGAACTTACAAACTGGAGGGCTTCCAGTTCGATGCGGAGGTCTGTGGTACGTGTCCGTTGCGCCCCAGTGCGTCGCGGCGTCGCCAGGCGCGGGACAAACGGCGCAGTTGCACCTGCAGGTAGCCCTGTTTCAGTCGGCCCGTGCTCTACAGCGGCAGAGTGAAGCCTTTGCCGGGTATCGCCAACGGCGAGTGGTGGTGGGCCAGCGGCTGGCGCGGCTGGGCCAGCTAGGGGTTCGCCAGGCCCGCTATTTCGACCGCGCCAAAACTCTGTTCCAGCTATACATTGCCGACACCGCGGCCAACCTGACCCTGGTGTCTGCCAAAGCCGGCATGATGAGTGAAACAGGCGCTGGCGTCGTCAATTCCGGAGCCACGCACCTCGGGAACATTTGGCTGCTGACCTTGCTCGCGTCGGCCTTGACTTCAAAATCCCCCTTCACGACCAATGATTTTCATCCGCGGTTCCAGCCCGCGCCTCGCGAACCCAACAACACCGGACACTGCCCGCCGCGGCCCCGTCCCCCAGCAATAAGCAGGCCGCGCCGGAAATTCTGGGCGGCTCAGGTTCTCAGCGAGAAGCAGGCAGAAGGGCCCAGATCTCCGGCATCGCCTCTACCGGATCGTTCCAACCCAACCGGTCAAACCCCTGCGGCCGTCCTCAGATTCCAGACCCGCGCTGACCATTGGATCCCAACCAAGTGCAAACCCGGCAAACCTCCATCCTTGACACCCCCAAAACGCCGAGCATAAGCTACGAAGGAGGGCCCGTAGCTCAGTGGTAGAGCAGCCGGCTCATAACCGGCTGGTGGCAGGTTCGATCCCTGCCGGGCCCACTATCCCTTGCGCTGCCTAATCGACCGGAAAGCGTTGGTCTCGAAATCCGTCGGCGACTTCTCCCCGGGCGTGATGCCTCGCGGACGGAATGATCGCCACCGGCAGGCTCAACTTTCAGTGACGGCGGGCAGCCGACATTTCTACGAGAGGAATCCGACATGAACTCAGCACGAAAACCGGTCGCCGTCGTGATAGGGGCGACTTCCAAGTGGCAATCAGACGGACGCAACACTCATCTGGTCCACGGAGGGGACATTGACGACAGCGAGCTGCCCGTCGGCGTACGCTGGGGCGTGGGAGGGGCCATCTCCCTGAAGTTTGCCAAAGAGGGCTTCTTCACGGTGCTGACCACCCGCAATGCCGCCAACGCTGCTCCATTGGAGGCAGCGATCCGGGAACAGGGCGACGACAGCATGATCGTCGAGCTGGACCTGGCGTCTCGTGACTCCATATCGGAAGCGTTCGCCCAGATTCGGGAGCAGGCCGGCGACCCCGATGTCCTGGTGTACAACGCGGGCTACCTGGAGGGGCGCGACCTTCCGCCGGAACAAGAACTAATGGAACACATTCCCTTCGAAATGTTCGAAACCGCCCAGCACATCTCCAGCAGCGGACCCTTCCTGGTCGCCAAGGAAGTGTTGCCCGCCATGCGCGAGCGGGGCGAGGGCAGTATTCTCATTTCCAACAACAATTTTTCCCTGCGGGGGAAAAAGCGGTACACCGGACAGTCGCTGTACTATCCGAGGGTGCTGATGCGCGCGCTGGCGCAGGCGTTGACGGAGGAATACTCCGAGCACGGCGTGCATGTTGCCAACGTGGTGATCGACGGCATGATCGATTCCCCGGGTACCCGGGCCACGTCCCGCGCCCAGCAGAACCCTGATTTGCTGATGAATCCCGTCAAGATCGCCGAGGCTTTCTATTATCTGCACACCCAGGACAAGTCCTGCTGGACCCACGAACTCCAATTGACGCCTTTCCCCACCAAGCCAAGCTTCTAACGCCCAGCCCACAGCCCAGCCCAGCCCAGGCTGGCGGGCAACCTGAACGAATCGAAAGGAGCATTTGCATGGATGTCGGAATGATGATGGTCTTCTCCAGCTACGGCTGGGAGGAAGGCTCGGACGGCCAGATGTGGGAGGAGGAACTGCGCCTCGCTGAAATTGCTGCCGACTCGGGCTTCGATAGCCTCTGGTCGGCAGAGCACCATTTCAACGACTATTCCTTCGTGCCGGACAATCTCCATTTAATGACCCACCTTGCCGCCAAGCATCCCAACATCGATGTGGGCACGGCCGCCGTGATTCTCCCCTGGCACAACCCTTTGCGGGTGGCCGAAAACGCTGCCGTTCTCGATATGTTGAGCGGCGGACGGCTCCGCCTGGGGTTCGGGCGAGGACTGGCGCGGCGTGAATTCGAAGCCTTCGGCATCAGCATGGATGAATCGCGGGACCGTTTCGACGAAGCGGCGCCGATGATTGTCGAGGCCCTCAGGACTGGCTTCATCGAGGGCAACGGGACTTACTACAAGCAACCCCGTGTTGAAATCCGGCCCCGGCCGCAACACTCCTTCGACGGGCGCATCTACGCCGTTGCCGCCAGCGACGAGTCTGTTCTCTCAGCGGCCAAGCTGGGCGCACACATTGTCATGTTCGCTGATCGCCCTTGGGAAATGCGGATGCCGGGCATCGAGCGCGGCCGGGCCCTGCACCGTGAATTCCACGGCACCGAGCCGCCTGCCCTGATGCTCACCGAGTTCGTCGTATGCGGCACTGATATGGCGCAGTGCGAGGAGGAAGCGCGCCAGTACCAGGGCAAGTTCGTCGAGAGCAATTTCTATCATTACGAATTCCTCAGCGACCACTTCAGCCAGGTGAAGGGCTACAACGCCTATCAACAGAAGGCCGAAATCGCCCGCTCGGCCGGTCTCGAGGGAGCCGTGGAAGGCTTTATGAAAGCGGCCAGTTGGGGCACCCCGGACAGGATTCTGCGGGGGCTGGAGGAACGCCGGGAACTGCTCGGCGATTTCGAATGGAACGTCGCCTTCCGTTTCGGCGGCATCCCCCTTGACGTCGCAGAGCGAAGCCTGAGGCTCTTTGCCGAGGAAGTGCTGCCGGTCCTGAAGTCCTGGTAGTACCTGAAGCTGCCGGCACAGTTCGAGTGGCGTGAGTCGCCTCGCCAGCGTCGACAGGTCGGTCATCAGTCTGCAACAGGCTCGATGCGCGACCTAATCCCAGCTCTCGTATGACCTTAAGAACCACGCTAAGGCTTACAGGCGACCTCGAGAGACTTGGCGCGTTCCGCCGGACCCAGGGGGTGGCGGCTAGCTACGTGCCCCCTTGACCGTATCAGGCAACCAAAGGGCGATCTCCGGGAAGGCGACGACCAGGGCTACGGTCAAAGCCATACAGGCCATAAACGGAAGCACCCCGATCCAAACGTCCGCAATTGTGCCCTGTTGTGCTTGGGTTCCTGCCGCATCGGCCATTTCCTGGGTGATGTCCTGCCGCACACCATGCAACACGTAGAGGTTGATGCCCTCAGGCGGGCTGATCAGGGCGGCCTCCACCAGAAGCACCATTATTATCCCGAACCAGATGAGGTCTACCCCTGCCTGCTCCAGGGTAGGCAACAGGATGGGAATCGTGGTCACCAGCATGGAGAAGCTCTCCATGAAGGTGCCCAAGATCAGGTAGAAGACCACCAGCACTATAACCAGCGTGACTTGATTCAGCTCCAACCCGGATATCGCGTCGGCTATTTGCTGGGATATCCCCAGCCTGGCGAATGCGAAGCTGAGGGTAAACGCGGCCAGAACGATCAGAAAGATCATTCCTGTTGTTCGGACCGTCGACAGGAAGGAAGTTTGCATTATTTCCAGTGCAAATTTCGTTACCCGTACAACCTCGTCCTTGGTGGGAGGCTGGGCCCGCCGGATCACTATCTGAGATTCCCTTGGCAGTAAGGCCACCAGCCTGGTTCGCCTTAAGAAGATCGCTCCCAACGGCTGCCAAATGGTCTCGGTGTTGATCAATACGCCGATGACTAGGGCCCCGCTTACTCCGAAGGCCGCGGCTTCGGTCGGAGTGGCGATTCCCATGTAGATGGTGCCCAGCACTACGAAAATCAGCGCAGCCACCGGGAGTAGGGACAACAAGGAGATGATTCTCCGCCGCCATTGGTCCAGGTCGGTTAGGCTTTGTCCCGTCTCCTTGGGCGCGATGCCCGGAAAGATAAGCGCCACGATGGCGATCATGATCATGAAGATCAGGGCCAACATGAACCCGGGGAAGAACCCGGCAAGATACAATCTGCCGATGGATTCTTCGACTAATACGCCGTAGATGATCAAGCTTATGCTGGGCGGTATCAAGATTCCCAGGGTGCCGCCAGCGGCCAAGGAGCCCACCACCAGGCGTTCGTTATAGCCGCGGGCGCGAAAAGCGGGCAGCGACACCCGGCTGATGGTGGCGGACGTGGCCACGCTGGAGCCGGAGCAAGCGGCGAAGATGGCGCACGAAACGATGTTGGTGTGAATCAAGCCGCCCGGGAGGAACCACAGCCAGCGGGAGATGACGGAATACATGCGCTCCCCCATCCCGCTACGGTTCATCAACTCACCCATCAGGATGAACAGGGGGACCGCAACCAAAATGAAGTTGGTGTTCGATTCCCACCCCTTGTTGGCCATGATGTTCCACAGTGGAGCATCGCTGAAGAACCACATCAATACCAGCGACAGGCAGCCCAAAGCAGCGGCCACGTAAAGCCCGGCCAAAAAGAATGCGCTCATCAAACCAAATGCAACGCCAAGTGCCATCGGTCCTCCGGCTCTCTATGGATCGGCCGTATTATGCCACAGGTACGAATCCGTGGGTATTTGCCGTTTGTCTTTAGCCTGATAAAAGGTTGACACTTGGAAAGACATTGCTGTAATAGTATCCATACAACCGCCTGCGCTGGAGGAATTTTTTGTCCGCCTTCGATGAGTTGAATTCGGAATCAGTCCAACGATCTGACCGAGAGGCTTCCTCTACCGATGCAGCAGGGAGCGCCGGGGGGCCGCAACTGAGCCTGGCCGACGCCGTCGAGTTTGCCGAGAACCAGGAGCCGCGATGCCCGTGCATCTTGCTGCTGGATACGTCCCAATCTATGAAAGGCCGACCCATAGCTGCGCTGAACGAGGGTCTGAAGTCATTTCGGACCGACCTGATGGAAGACCCAGTGGCGCCCAAGCGGGTTGAAGTGGCCGTGGTGGCTTTCGACTCGACGGTCAGGCTGGTCCAGGACTTTGTGACCCCCGACCGGTTCGAACCGCCGGTGCTTACGGCGCAGGGACAGACTCACATGGGGGCGGCGATAAACACGGCGCTGGACATGATTCAGGAGCGCAAAAACCGCTACAAAGAGGCGGGGATTCCGTACTACCGTCCTTGGGTGATGATGATCACCGACGGCGACCCTCAAGGCGAACTGTTCCTTTTCGTAGAGGATGCTTCCCGCAGGGTTAGAAGAGAGGCAAATCTTGACCGGTTGGTATTCTACACGGTGGCTGCGGAGGGCGCCGACATTACCCAGTTAATGAGAATGGGCTTTGAGAAGCCCATGAGGCTCGACGGCCTGAAGTTCAATGAGTTATTCATATGGCTCTCCAGAAGCATGCAAGCGGTGGCGAGCGATAAACCGGCGGGGATACTTTCTCTGATACCTACCAGGTGGCTTAAAAAATGACCGTAGCAGGAGGACAAAACGGAGCAAACACTGCATCCGCCGATGGTCGGTCGTCGAATTGGAGGGGCGTGGGGGCTTCAGTCTGCGGAACCAGCCATCAGTCCACCGGGATGCCTTGCCAGGACGCCCATTATTGGCAGATCGTCACTGGAGATGTGCTGGTTGCGGCAGTCGCGGACGGCGCTGGCTCTGCCTCCCTTGCTGAAGTAGGAGCGGAAATCGCCGCCAAGAGCGCCGTGGAAGCGTTCTGCGCCAAAGGGAAAACATCGGGGGACGACAAAGGGATTCGTTCCAGCCTTGACGGCGCCCTGAAAACGGCCCAGAACGCCGTAAAGGCAGAGGCGGCGGCCCGGAAGGTGGAAGTACGCGAGTTGGCGACAACTTTAATCCTGGTGGTAGCTACCCCTGAGCTGGTTGGAGCCGCCCAAGTGGGAGACGGCATCGCCGTCATCAAGGACGCCGATGGAAACATCACAGGCGTTACAACTCCAGAGGCCGGCGAACACGTCAACGAGACTACTTTCCTCAACGCACGCCGCGACTTGAAGCATGCCCAGATGTCCTTGTGGCGAGGCAGTCTTACTCACGTTGCGATCATGTCCGACGGGCTCCAGAGGCTAGCCCTCAAAATGCCTTCTGGAGAACCGCACGGTCCGTTCTTCACTCCGCTGTTTAACTTCGTGTCCAGCACACCGGAATCGGCCCAGGCACAGGAACAACTCGAGCGGTTCATGGGTTCCCCGCGCGTCACCGACAATACCACCGATGATTTGACCCTGGTGCTCTTCGGGCTGGCGCCGTGAAAAAAGCGGTCAAACTGCGGAGGGGACGCAACGGAGAAGTCACTTCCCTGAACCCTTCGAACATGTTGGGCGTAGGCGGCGAGTCTACGGTCTACGCTTTTCCCGATGACGAGTCCCTGGCCGCCAAGGTCTACCTCAATCCCACCGACGAGCATGCGCGCAAACTGTCCGTGATGTGCGCCAACCCGCCGGATTACGGTGCGCCAAGCAGTACGGATTTCCCCTTGGCCTGGCCGGTTGACGTGCTTCATAGCGCGGACCGTAAGCGTCGGGTAATTGGGTACCTCATGCCAAGAATGAGCGGCATGACGCCCATTATCGACGTTTACTCCCCTCAATCCCGTCTGCAATACCGGCCTCATTTCACCTATCAGGACCTGCTGCGCACCGGGCAAAGCCTGGCCCAGGCAGTAAGCGCCGTCCATGCCAAAAGTTACGTGGTCGGTGACCTGAACAACACTAACGTATTTGTGTCAGACGATGCGCGGGTAACCCTGATCGATACTGACTCGTTCCAGGTTCCCAACCCGGAGAGTGGGGAGATATATCTGTCTCCGGTATTCACCCCGGATTTCACTCCGCCTGAGATGCAAGGGGAAGCGGACACGCTGGTTGAACGGACCGCCGAGCAAGACCTGTTCAGTCTGGGTGTGCTGATGTTCCTGTTGCTCATGGCAGGAGGCCACCCTTTCTCCGGCAGCTATCAGGGAGACGACGACCCGCCGCCGATAACAGACCGAATCAGAGATGGTCATTACACTTTCAGTCTCGGGCGCCAAGTGCCCTATAAGCCCACTGCGGTTTCCCTGCCCTTCGGCATCCTGGCGCCGGGCCTTCAGGAACTCTTTGAACGATGTTTCGACGATGGCCACGAAAACCCCGCGGCCCGGCCTTCCGCAGTGGACTGGCAAGACGCGCTAGTCGAGGCCGAGCAAAACCTCGTTGACTGCGGCGTAAATCAACAACACAAATACGGCAGTCACCTAAGTTCGTGCCCTTGGTGCGAGCGGACTGCGTTGCTCGGAGGCCGTGACCCGTTTCCATCCCAAGAGGAAGTCGACGCCGGAGGCCATATCCGGTCGCTGGAGGTACGCCCGACCCTGTCGGAAGACTGGAATCCTGAGTGGCAATTTCAGCAGCAGACCAGAGAATATGCCACTACCGGAAGGGGGCTGACGCCCGATTCCAAGATTTGGGTAGGCATGGCGCTTTTCTTGTGGGTGGGCATTCCGGTTTGGAGCGCCATTGCGCTGGCCGCCCCAGGCGTCGTGGTGCTTGCGTTCCTGATATACGGAGTATTGGCAGTCGCCATGCCTTGGGCTTTGTTGGCCTCCGTGGGTTGGCGCGCCTCAGTCGGGTTTGAAGAGGGCAGCCGCTGGATGGTGGCTTCAGGAGCAGGCGCCATAATCGGGCTTATCGTGATCGCCGTTGTCTCTGTATTATTCGCTTTTTGAGGTAGATAAGGCCAAAAGCCAATCCCCATGAACCCTTGGGTCTATCCAGCCGCAATCCAGTCGACGACACGTTCCCCGATCATGAGAGCCGTGGGGTGGAGACCGCCTGACCTGGGAATCCGCGGCGGTACCGAGAAATCGGCCACCCACAACCCTTGCACTCCCTTGACCCGGCAGTATTGATCGACCACCGCCATGGGGTCTGTATCAGGACCCATCCTGCAGGTCCCGGATACATGCGTGGCGGTCCCCACGGTCTGGCGTATCCAGAGGTCCAAAGCGTCGTCGTCGGCCAGAAGTCTTCGGTCGGGCTGATCAGGTGATCGAGCACGTCTTTGTAGGCGTCGGATTCCAGGAGCCTTAGCCCGAATCGCAGACCCTCTCTTACCCGCCGAATGTCGTTCGGGTACTGGAGATAGCGATAGTTAAAGGACGGCTGTACGTTAGGGTCGGCGGATACCAACCTGACGTAGCCCGAACCCTTGGGCAACCCGAGGGTACACGATATGCGCGCCGAGCGGTCTGGCGGGACGTCACCGGTCAGGTACATAGTCCGTACTCCGGCGACCCGCTCCTCCCGTTCGTCGACCACGGTGCTGGTTCTTAGCACCATGTCGTTGGTCTTGCCCGACCCTTGGGAAGTGTAATGCAGACTGAAATGCGGCGCGTCGAGATCGGTGGCCAGAGTTTTCCCGTCTTTGACCTTGAAGGTTACGTGGGCGCTGAGGTGGTTCCACAGATTCTGTCCCACTCCGGGGAGCTCATGAATCAGGGGTATCCCAAACCGCTCAAGCTGGTCCTTGGGGCCGATTCCCGACAGCATCAGCAGTTGGGGCGATCTGACGCCGGACAGGTTTGGGCCGTTTGTATCCTCGGTGGCGCCAAACCCCATCTGCAAACAGGCGTCGTGGAAGGCCTTTTGGATGTCCGGCCAAGCGCCTGACTGACGGCGTCTTACTGGCATCGGCCCGTCCGTTCCATGGAAGTCATCGTGAATGCCGAGGTCGCTCTCCATTTTTCGGTAGAAGGGCAGCACTTTGGCATAGGACCATTCATCGTTGCCGAGGGAGGACCACGGTCAAAATCCTCGGGAAATCCTCTCTGCATTACCTGACCGTTGATGGATGACCCTCCCCCGATCACCTGGCCCTGCGCCACGTGGATCTCCCCCTGCTCCTCGGTGATGGTTCCCCGCAAGGCCCAGTTGTGTTCCGAGTCCGGGATTCCGCGTATCTGGTGTGGCCGAACTTTACTTCGTCCGGAAGATTGGCGAAATCAGGATAATCCGTCCCGGCTTCTAGCAACAGAACGGAGGTATTCGAGTTTTCGGCCAGCCTGCTGCTCAACACCGACCCAGCCGCTCCTCCGCCGACGACAATAACGTCGTATTTCATGGACCCTCTCCAAATTTCCATTTCCCGGATTTGACTGGGACCGCACGCCTGGACGAAGAGGCAATAGCTCCCGCCGCTACCGGCCTTCACGAATGAAGTCGGCGGCGCGCTCGGCAATCATCATGACGGTTGCGTTGGTGTTGGCCCGGGTTACCTCCGGCATTACGGAGGCGTCGATGACCCTCAGTCCCTCCAACCCATGTACTCTACAGTATTGATCGACCACCGCCATCGGGTCGGATTCCGGCCCCATTTTGCAGGTAACCGAAGTATGCCCGGCGATACCGGCGTTCTGCTGGAGCCAAGCCTCCAGGGCGTCGTCATCGGCCAAGTCCGCATCGGTCGGCGCCAGCCGTTCCCCCAGCAAGTCGGTAAAGGCGGCGTGCTCGAAAAGTCGGACACAGCGGCGTATGGCGTCGCGCAGCCGCGCGCCATCCCTGGGGTCGGTCAGGAACCGGAAATCCAGGTGTGGCTGCGCCGACGCGTCGGGGGAGGTAAGGGTCAGCCGCCCTTCGCTGTAGGGCAGCTCCAACCGGCAGCCGATGCGAATGTCCGGCGCTTCTAGGCTCTCCGGGTAGGACGTGGTTGGCTGGACTTGGATGTCGTTGCGGGCGGTCGATCCGTTGGCGGTGAACCGTAGCCCCACCTGGTTTCTTGGCGCGTCCGGCGCTAGGCGATGGCCCGCCCTTGAGCGGAACACCAAGGATACCGAGGGATGGTTCTTCATGTTTTGCCCCACGCCGGGCAGGTCGTGAATGGGGGTGATGCCTAGTTGGCGCAGCGGCTCTGCGGGGCCGACGCCGGATAGCATCAGAAGTTGCGGCGAGGCTATCGCCCCGCCGCTCAGAACTATTTCCTCTCCTTCGACCACAAACTCCTGTCCATCACTTTCAACCTCGACCCCGGTGGCCCGCTTGCCGTCAAACAGGATGCGTCTTGCCAGCACGTTGGCCCGGATGGTCAGGTTGAGGCGGTGGCGGCAGGCGTCGAGATAGGTGAGGGCCGTGCTCATCCGCACTCCGCCCGGGTTGTTCAAGGGAAAGGCGCCAACCCCGGTTGCCTCGGGGTGGTTCATGTCCGGGTCGTCGGGAAAGCCCGCGTCTAGGCAGGCTTGGTAAAAGGCCTCTTGCAAGGGCAGCCAGGTCTCCCGAGAGTGCCGCCACACCGGAATGGGGCCATCGGAGCCGTGAAAATCATCCCTGACGTCGGCGTCGCTTTCGAGCCGGCGGAAGTAGGGCAGCGTCTTCAGGTAGCTCCATTCGTCGTTGCCCTCGGCCGCCCAGCCGTCAAAGTCCTCGGGGAGGCCGCGCAACATAATCTGATGGTTGATGGCGCTGCTGCCGCCGGTCACCCGCCCCCGAGCGACGTGGAGCGGTCCCGGCTGTTGCGGGGTGGATTGGCCTATGAAGGACCAATTATGCCCCGCGCCCTCTTCGGAAGCAGCCTGGTTCATGTCGTATTTCAGCTCGGCGGGCAGCAGTTCCGGGTCGGGGTAGTCCGGCCCAGCCTCCAGGAGCAGCACGGACCGGCTGGGGTCTTCCGACAGGCGATTGGCCAGGACGCAGCCAGCGGACCCGGCGCCGACGATTATGATGTCATACTTCATACGGCTCACTCAGATAGTGTGTTTCTGGACGAACTGACCACAGTGGTCGAGGGCCTGCCTGGCTTCGGGAAGGAACGACACGAAGGCCTGCCAGACGTGGGGCACGTCGTCCCACACTTCCAGAGTAACGTCCACCCCGGCCTCCTTGGCCCGCTCGGCGAACCGGAGCGAGTCGTCCAGCAGGACTTCAGCGGTGCCTACCTGTACCAACAACGGCGGCAACCCCCGCAGGTCGGCGTAATAGGGAGACGCCAGGGGAGTGGTGCGGCTCCGGTCGCCAAGGTAGGCCGCCGCCATGCCGTCGACCATCTCTCTGTCGATGAGGGGGTCCACCTCTGCCTTGGTTAAAAAGGTGTCCCCGGTGTTGGCCAGATCGGTCCAGCCGGAATGAGATATTCCGGCGGCTGGGAGAGGGTCGCCGAAGTACTTTAAGGCGACCAACGTGGCGATAGTGAGGCCGCCGCCGCACGAGTCACCCCCTATGACGATCCGCCGGGGCGGGACGCCTTCCGCCAACAGCCAGCGGTAGGCGGCCACCGAGTCTTCGACCGCCGCCGGGAAGGGGTGTTCCGGAGCCAGCCGGTAGTTGAGCCCCAGCACCCGGGCGTCGGACACCCGAGACAGGTAAGACAGCGGCGACCGATGGGTCCGCATTGAACCGATCATGTAGCCCCCGCCGTGCAGGTACATGACCACCCGGTCTTCAGACACTCCGGGAGTGGAAATCCACTCGGCGGATACACCTCCCGCTCCCACCTGCTCGAAAACGGCGTCTTCGGGCAGTTCAAATTGGGCTGTGAACTGTTCGTACCAGACTCGGAACTCCTCGACGGTGGTATAGGCCTGTGTCTCCGCCTTGGCTGCCCGGAACATGGTGATTGCCTGGTCCAATTCTGGTGAGGCCATAATCGAAACCCCCGCTAAAGAATTTCGTCGTTGTCAGTGACTCGTAGATTCCTTCGGCCAGAGTGTATCATTCACGGGAGCAATTTTCTTGGCTGGCAGACATTCAATAGATCTGAGCTACAGTCTCCCCTCACCCGCGTCTTCCGGACTGGATGTACGGTATTAAGAACTGGGCTGCCGCTCTCCGTTTCAGGGACTTTCGGCTACTCTGGGCATCGACGGTCCTCTACTCCCTGGCCACCGGGATGGAGCAGGTGTCGGTCGGGTGGCTCATCTTCGAGTTGACCGACTCGGCGTTCATGGTGGGCGTGGGAGCGGCAGCCCGGATGTTGCCTTTCTTCCTTTTGGGCGTGCTATCCGGTGTGGTCGCCGATAGATGGGAGCGCCGGATGCTGCTCCGGGTTGGAACCCTGGGGGCCGCGGCCGCAGCGACCGTAATGGCCCTCCTCCTGCTCGGTGGACTCACCAACATCTGGTCCATCATCGCCCTGGTGACTGTCCTGGGCGGCCTGATGGCCTTTACCATCACGGTCCGGCAGACCTTTACCTACGATATTGTGGGGCATCAATACGCCCTGAACGGTCTGGCCCTCGGCGCAATGGCCATGCAGGGGGGCGGCATCGCAGGGTCCCTCGCTGCCGGGGCGCTGATCCAGTTCCTGGGGCCAGGCTGGCAATTTGTCGCATCGGCCGTCTGCTATCTGAGTTCGGCCCTGGTCATCCTGGTCATCGTCAACCAGGGCCGCTCGGCCGAGGCGGTCGTCCAACCGGTGCTGGAGAACCTGATAGGCTACGTCAGGTTGGTCCGTGAGAACCGCATTCTGCTCGCGCTCATGTTCTTGACTGCGGCCACGGAGGTGTTCGGGTTCACACACATCACCCTGCTGCCCGTCTTCGCCAAGGAAGTCCTTCATGTGGGGGCCACGGGACTAGGGGTTATGACCGCCACGCGCCAGGCCGGAGGGCTGCTGGGGCTCTGGCTCCTGGCCGGACTGGGCGCCTCCCCAAAGAAGGGGCTAATGATGTTCGCAACTGCAATCGGCTTCGGTTGTGGCCAGATGGCGTTCTCCCTTGCTGGCAACATGTACTCTTTCTTGGGAGTCCTGCTGTTCGTCAACGCCTGCGCTATGGCCGTCGATACGATCTATAAGACTCTCATGCAGGACCACGTCGCCGACGAAGAACGCGGGCGGGCCATGGGCGCTTGGGTGTTCAGCATCGGCGTTGCGCCGGTAGGCCACCTGGGAGTGGGAGCGTTGGCGGGCGTCCTGGGAGCCCCTGGAGCACTGCTAATCAACGGTGCTGTTTTAGCGGCCGTCAGCGTAGCCACGGCGCTGGGACTGCCCGGAATAAGGCGGTTGGAGTAGCTCTTTGCCAAGGGCCCTCGATGCGGCGGCAGGGCCCTTCAATTCCCGTCACCCCGTCGTCCCGGTCGCAGCCGGGAGCCCGAGGCAGGGCAATCGCGTTTTAACTCCGGCGCATGATTGGTATCAATGGAATTGGTTCCGCTTCGGGGAGGATTGGTCCTTCTCCGAGACTTAGTTGCGTAATACTGGCCCAAAAATCCATGCACAGTTGGCGAAGTTAGTGTTTGAAGGGCCCATGATGCGGCACCGGCCTAGAGGCGAACCCGGCATTTCCTGAAACGGCACGGCCTTCGCTGGATTCGATCAAGGTGTTAGAGTTGAGGCAACCGCTTTCTTGGGGAGGAGTCTAATGCGCATCGGGTTGTTTCCGGGCAGTGTGCCCGGCCAGTTGAAGACGATGGACGACGTTATCGAACAGGTGGTCAAGGCGGAGGGCGATGGGTTTGACGGGTTTTGGACTCCCCATCTTTCCAGTCGCGGGTTCGATGCGCTGACGACATTGGCCTTGGCCGGCAGGCAAACGAGCCGCATCGAACTCGGCACGGCGGTCGTACCGAGCTATCCCAGGCATCCGACGGCGCTGGCGCAACAGGCCATGACGGTGCAAGCGGCGTCGAAGGGCCGCCTCGCCTTGGGCATCGGCCCGTCACACCAGCCGGTCGTCGAAGATTCTTGGGGACTCTCCTATGACCGGCCAGCCCGCCATACCCGCGAGTACCTGTCGGTGCTCAATCAGTTGGTGGCCGACGGCGCGGCGAGCTATTCTGGGGAAATGTACCGGGTGGATGCCCAGCTGGAAATGTCCGGCGCGGCCCCCTTTCCGGTCTTGATTTCCGCGCTCGCGCCAGCGATGTTGCGCGCAGCCGGGGAGCTTGCGGACGGGACGATCACCTGGATGTGCGGGATCAGTGCGATCGGGACCCACGTCGTGCCGCGCATAAACCGGGCCGCCGAGCGGGCCGGGCGGGCCAGCCCCCGGGTGTGCGTCGGTCTGCCGGTGGCCATTACCGACGACAAGGCTGCTGCCTTCGAGCAGGCCGCGTCGCTGTTCGAGCGTTACGGCAGCCTGGTCAACTACCGCAGGATGCTCAACATCGAATCGGTGGACGGCCCGGCGGACGTTGCGGTCATTGGCGATGAGGCGGAAGTCGAACGCCGCCTGCAGGCTTTCGCCGACGCCGGGGCGACGGACTTCCTGGCTTCGGTCTTCCCGGTGGGTGACGACCATACTGAGTCGGTGTCGCGGACGGAGCGGCTATTGGCAAGCCTGGTCGGCAAGGTGTAGGCCGACGATGTGGCGCGGAGGCAATACTACGATAGCCGTGACTACGATATGACCACCCGCGACCGGGTGAACGTCGGAGATACGACCATCGAGTACGAAGTCCGCCGGAGCGCGCGCCGGAAGAAGACCGTGCAGATTACCCTGGACGGCAGTGGCGTAGTCGTGGTCGCGCCCTCAGCCGTGTCCGCCAGCGAACTGCAAGCGATCGTGCGCAAGCGGGCGTCCTGGATCGTCGAGCGCATATCCGAGGCTGCGTTGCAACCCGTGCCCATGCAGTTCGCCAGCGGCGAGACGCTACCGTACCTGGGCCGGGACGTCCCGTTGCTCGTGGAAACTCGCAACGTGAAATCGCCAACCGTGCGCCTTAACAGCCGACGGTTCCGGGTCGCGGTACCGCTTGACCTGGAGGACAGCGACCGCTACGAACGGATACGGGACGCAGTCGTGCAGTGGTACCGGGATAGGGCCGACGAGCGGCTGCGGGCGAGCGTCCAACGCTGGTGGCCCCGGCTTGGGCGAGGGGAGAGGTCCCGTATCCTCATCGGCGACCAACGCAGCCTCTGGGGGAGCTGCGCTTCCGACGGCACACTTCGTTTCAACTGGCGCGTCATGATGCTCGAACCGGCGCTGATCGAGCTCATCGTGGTACACGAACTTGCCCACCTGACAGTCCAAAACCACTCGGTGCAGTTCTGGGGGTTGGTGGCCCAGGTCATACCGGACGTTGCAGACCGTCGCCGCCGACTGCGGGAAGTTGAAAGAACGCTTCGGTTGTGATTGCCCCCTGCTTTAAGCGTCAGCGGAACGCAAAAAAGCGGAGCCCCAGTCCATCGGGGCCCCGCTTTTTTTAGGGCGAGTCTGCTTGTGGGGTTACAGCGGTTCTCCGGCGAAGAGGGCGCTCTGTTTGATGAAGACCTGGAGGCGGTGGCGGGCGGTCTCGACAACGAAGACCCTGCCCTCGTCGTCCACTTCCACTGCGATTGGGCCTTGGAATGGCCGCTCCCGCTCCTCCAGGTTCAGGGCTTTCTGCCTACCCCTAGCGATGACCGGATCATAGGTCACCCGCTCGGACGCCCACTTGGACAGTCCGCCTTCTCCCGTTAGCTGGGTGATGTACTCGCCTTCGGGGCTGAAGACCTGGAGACGGTCGTTCTTGTAGTCGGTCACGTAGATGATGCCGTCCTTGTCGACGGCAACGCCGGTGGGCCGGTTGAACTCGCCGTTCCCTTCGCCCGTGGAACCGAACTTCATCAGGAAGGTGCCGTCGGGGGCGAACTTCTGGATGCGGTCGTTCCGCCAATCGGCAACGTAGACGTCGCCGTTGTGGTCGACGTCAATGCCCCAAGGCACGTTGAACTGGCCGTCGCCGTCACCCTTGGAGCCCCACTTGCGGATGAACTTGCCGTCCTTGGTGAACACCTGTACCCGGGCGTTGACGCTGTCGACCAGGAAGAGGTTGTCGTCCTTGTCGAAGGACAGTCCCGAAGGGCGGTTTAGCTCGCCGTCGCCGCTGCCGGGCGTGCCCCACATGCTGGCCCAGGCGCCGTCCTTGTAGACGGAA
Source organism: Dehalococcoidia bacterium (assembly GCA_965197575.1). Classification (GTDB taxonomy): domain Bacteria; phylum Chloroflexota; class Dehalococcoidia; order Lucifugimonadales; family UBA3495; genus VXOI01. The sequence goes on along the minus strand of OZ240214.1, from coordinate 48,347 downwards.
ATGCGGTTCAACCACTCGTCCGACACGTAGGCTGCCCCTTCGCTGTCCAGGGCGACCGAGGTCGGCCACATGAACGACCCGTTGGGCGCGGAAGCGTCGGCCTCCTCCGGGGGAATCTTCTGCCCGAACTCGGTGATTAGCTCTTCGTCCAGGTTGAAGACGGTGACGCGCTTGCAGGGGAAGAAGGCCGGGGTCTCGGTGCCCCGGCTCAACACGTACAGCAATCCTTCCGGGTCGCTGGTGATAGCCACCGGCTGGAAGAAGCCGTTACCGCTCCGGACCTCTTGACGCCCGATGGTGTGGCTATATTGGAAACTTAAAGGCGCAACTTGAGTAACCATTGCTCCTCACATCCTACTGTCATTCTGAGCGAAGCGAAGAATCTCGGCCGTTGACGGGAGACCCTTCACTCCATTCAGGGTGACTAAATCGAAAGACAAGCTACTTGATGAAGTCGAACTGCTCGTACTTCCCGCCCAGGATGTCCTGGTCGTCGAGGCCCAGCCACTTGTCGAGAATGGTGGCGTAGGTGTTGCGGAAGTCGTTGTTCCACCGCAGGTCGCCCTCGTCCAGCTTGCTGGGCTCCAGCGACGGGTACTCACCGTACAGGCCGCCCTTCACGGCGTCGCCCATAACGAAGGCCACGCTACCCGAGCCGTGGTCGGTGCCGGAGCCGTTCTCCTGCACCCGCCGTCCGAACTCGGTGAACATGAAGATCACGACTTCCTGGTTCTTGTCGTGTTCCTTCAGGTCGTGGTAGAGGTCGCTGGCCGCGTTGGACACCTCGGCCCACAGCTTGGGGAAGGCGGTGTTCTGGTTGGCATGGGTGTCGAAAGCGCCGGGGTTCAGGCCGGTGTAGAGCACCCTGGTGCCGAAGTCAGCGCAGTGTACCTGGGCGATGTTCTTCACCCACTGCGAGAATTGGCTGCCGCCGTACTCGATGGAGGAGGAGTACATCTGGGGGGCGGTCGTGAGAATGTCGGCGCCCTTCAGGGCGTCCAGGCCGGTCTGCGAAACGTAGTCGTTGGCCGGGCCGGTCCCGACGAGGGGAGAATACATGCGGGCGAAAATGTCCAGGGCTTCCATGCGCTGGTCTTCGCCGTCGATTCCGGTCAGGACCCCGTAGGTGTCGAGGTCGCCCACCGAGGCCACCGACACGCCGGGAAGAGCCAGGGCGCGGGGCAGCCCCCGGCCGAAGCTCACGGCGGTCAGGACGTTCTCGCTATTGGGGTCGATGTCGCGGATGGCCTTGCCCAGCCAGCCCTCCGTGCCCATCTTGGCCGGCTCGGCGGTGTGCCAGATGTCCATCGAGCGGAAGTGGGAGCGGATGGGGTTGGGATAGCCGATGCCCTGAATGACCGCCACCTTGCCGTCGTCGTACATGTCCTTGATCGGGGCCATTGCCGGGTGGAAGCCTACCTTATCGTCGATGGGCAGGACCTGTTCCGGCGTCAGCCCCAACTGCTCGCGGTAGTCCATGTACAGGGGGTCGTTGTAGGGGATGATGGTGTTCAGGGCGTCGTAAGCGCCCGACATTTGCAGTACCACCAAGACCGGGTCTTTCCTGTTAGAAGTCACGATTTCCTCCTCGCATTGTGTGTATCGCTTCTCAATTTTGTCTGAACCAGGATTTTCAGGATTCAAGGATTAACAGGATGGGAGTGCCCAATCCTGTTAATCCCAAAATCCGGCGAATCCTGATTCAGACGATTAGGCGTAGAGGTACTCCTTGGTAGCCACGATCAGTTGCAGCAGTTCGCTGACCCGCTGGTCGAAATCGGGGGTGCCGGTGCGTATCTGTCCGGCCTTTTCGATGTGGGTGATCATGGCCCGGCGGGTGTCTTCGGCCAGTTCGTAGTGGCCCAGAAGCCGGAGAGTGTCGTCTACCATAGTCTCACTGGAGATGACCTCTCCCTTAGCCGAGAGCTTGTTGATGATTTCCCGGACGCCAGGCTGGTTGGTGTCGCTGATGAAGTCGGAGGTGAAGTTGATGCGGTGCACCAGAGTGCCCCCGTCGATCCACTCCCGGCCCGTGTGCCATCCTTCCACCGACGGCGGGTTCAGCAACTCCTGGCCCATGTACTTCATCTCGTCGAAGATGAACTCGAAACCGGGCTTGGGCTCGGTCCAGTCGCCGACCATCCGCAGGGTGCCAATCACCGTTTCTATCGGGCTCTTCACCCTGGCGAAGCGGGCATTCTTGAAAGCGTCGGAGTGGAAGAGGACGCGGAGCATGGAGCGGATGTTGTAGCCGGAGCGGTAATATTCGTCTTCCAGCATCTTGATGGTGTCGGGGTCCTGGGGTGGAGTATCCATCCAGGCCGGCACCTGGGCCTCGTCGGCCACAAAGTAGCTGTAGAGGTGGCGGGAAATGAACCGGGCCGCCGCCGGCTGCTTGCTGATGATGTCGATTACGTCCTCGCCGTTGAAGTTGCCTGTCTCGCCGAGGAAGGTCTTGTCGCTTTCGTCATGGTCGTCGGCGTTGTAGACGAAGCGGGCGGTGTAGCGGCCGTAGGGCTGGCCCGGCACGTTGTTGGCCAGGGTCCAGCCGGTGAAGGCGCGAGAGGCCTCCTTCACGTCATCCTCGGTGTAGTTGAACTGCCCGTCCATCCCCACGCCCAAGGAGAACAGCTCCAAAAGCTCCCGGCCGTAGTTCTCGTTGATCGCGCCCTTGTGGCTCAGGCAGTTGTCCAGGTAGAACACCATCGCGGGGTTCCTGGATACCTCCATCAGGATGTCCCTGAAGCTCCCCATTCCGTTCTTGCGGAACATCTCGATTTCGAGGTAGGAGGTGGGATAGCTCTGCACCTTGCTGTCGGCGGTGCACATGATGCCGTGCCAGAAGAGGACCATCTTCTCTTCCAACTGGTTCTTGGAGTTAATCATCCTGAAGGCGATGTATTCCGGGACCCCCCTGGTGAAGTGGCTCCATTCAGTGAAGTAGCGCTCCGCCAGGTCCAGGTCGATTCCGTGAGAGTGGTCCTCGGGGTGCAGCAACTCTTCGACGGTTGCTTCGTACCCTTTGGCCGCGCGGGCTTCCAGTTCTTCATACTGCGCGCTGAACCCGGCGCGCCGCATGAGATGGGCCATCAGCCCAATGTCGTGGTCATTGTTTGGCATGGATAGTCCTCCTTTATATAAGGGCGCCGACTATTATGGTGAATCGTAGCATTAAGACGGGATTCACTCAAGCACCAAAGCGAAAATAACGGCCGTCGGGGCAATTCTCGAATCGCCCCGACGGGTTGGGACAAGGGCTATAATAACCCAAGCGACCGATTGACGGAAAATCAGGAGTTGATACATGGCCGAAAGTCTCGTTGACGCCGCGAAAAGCCTGGTCCCCATGATTCTATCAAGTTTGGACCGGATCGATTCCGAGTGTCAGCTTCCTCCAGAATTGGCGTCGGCGATGGCGAAGAAGCAGCTTTTCAGCCTCTACGGGCCAAGGGAGTTGGGCGGGCCCGAGGCAGACCCGATCACGGCCTTCCGTGTTGTCGAGGAAATCTCCAAGGCCGATGGCTCGGCCGGCTGGTGCGTCTTCAACGGAAGCGCGGTGACAGCGGCCGTCTCCCGGCTGAGCGTGGAGGCGGCGAAGGAAGTCTTCGGCGACCCGCCAGTGTTGCTCGGGTCGGGTTCGGCCCGGACCGAGGGCACCGCCAAGCTGACCGAGGGCGGCTACCTCGTTTCCGGCAGGTGGAATTACCTGAGCGGCATCGACCATTCCATCGCCCTGTTCCTGAACTGCCGGCTGATCGACGACCGCGGCCCGGTAACCGACGACGCCGGAAACCCCGTCACCCGCGTCGCGGTGGTGCCGGTGGCGGCCGGCATCGTTCTGAACACTTGGACCACCCTCGGCATGAGGGGAACGGCCAGCAACGACGCCGAGTTCGCGGACGTGTTCGTGCCCTCCAGTCATACCTACACGCGGGGAGACCCGGCCTACTACGACGGCCCCTTGTACAGCCCGCCGCAAACGTCCATTGTCCTCGGCTGGACTTTGTCCGCCGGAAACGCCTTGGGCATGGCCCGCGGCGCGATGAACGCCTTTGTGGAACTGGCCACCGGGGCCGGTTCCACCGACTCCACGACGCTGCTGCGCGACCGCACCCACGTCCAGATAGTGGTGGGGGAGTGCGAGGCCATGGTCGACGGGGCCAGGAGCTACGTGCTGGACGCGGTCGGCTCGATGTGGGAGGCCCAGGTCAAGAACGGGCCGGACTTGGCCCAAAAGGCGGCGCGGGCGCGGCTGGCGATCACCCACGCCATCCGGCAGTCGGTCGAGGTCGTGGACAAGCTGTTCAGCGCCGCCGGCACCAACGCCATCCACCACTCCGTGGGCTTGGAGCGGTTCTTCAGGGACCTGCACGTCCACGGGCAGCACATCTCCGGTCTGCCGCTCAACTTCGAGTACGGCGGCGGCCTGCTGATGGGCGCGACGCCCCGGGCATCGCTGTATACTTAGGCGGTGGCCCAAATTGAAGCGGGCCGGCGCTGGCGCCTTCACAACCGCCATTGCTGAAAATGGCTCTCAGGTCGTCGAGGAAGGCTCGGAGCGACCGGTCCGACCGCCCGGCGCGCTCAATGTCCATCTCCCGAACGATGTCCTCGGCAAACTCGATTCCGCCGAGGTTAGGCGGGTTTCCCGCGGCCAATACTGCCTCGGCAAGACGGTCCTTGTAAAGGTCTCGGCTGCACTTCTGATCCGGTGCGTCACAGCCTCGGCCAACCGCCCGGCTGAATGCGGCGCCGTCCAGCAGCAGCCAGCGTTCGATGTGCGGATCGGGGACGGCAGGGATTATTGGAGGGAGAAGGGTGGCCACCGATTCAGCTACATCGTTAATTTCGCGGAAGCGATTGTTCAGTCCGCCGCAGTTGGCATCGGTGGCGACGATAATCAAGTCCGGTAGAGGGCTGCCCTGTCTCGCCAAATCGCGCAGATAAGCGCGAAGCTCTTGAATAACTTGCCCGTGTCCTCCCTCGGCGCTAAGCCAATTCAACCGCGCTGGGATACCGTGGTCGGCGGTCAGCCGTTCCACCAACCCGCCGATAACCAATTGGTGAGCCAAGTCTTCTACAAACAGGGCAATCTCACGCATCGAAGTCACCTCTGAGGATCCGCTTCGATACTGGAAGACGTTCTTTCTGGTCATCGAGGGCGTAGTCGATTTCGTTATTGCGCCACAGGGGCCCCCAAGTCGAAAAGGGGCTAATTTGGGTGCAGCGTCCGTTTCGCTGCACCACAAACAGGGAATCGTCCGGTATTTTATCGGGCAAAATCGGGGAGTGGGAGGTGACGATATATTGGGCCGCTCCGAATTTGGAGCGCGTCTTCAACAGTTCCGCAATCAACTGGATTCGGCGCGGGTGGACTCCGTTCTCCGGCTCTTCAAATCCCACCAGCGACGGCGTGCTGCCGGCGCCGTTGAGGGCCAGCAGGCCCAGCAGCCGCAACGTGCCTTCGGACAGCACACGTGCCGGTATGGCTACGCCGTTTTCCTTGAGACGGAGTTCGACTTCGCCGAGGTCACTCACGTCTATCTCGATGCCGTCTATGTTGGGCAGCATAGTGTGGAGAGCCTTTTCCACGGCATTGAACTGCTGGGGCTCGAGCGCCCGGAGAGTATTCAGGCAGGCGGCAAGTTCCTCGACCATCATCCCTATGTGGCGCACTTCCTTGATAGGGTTGGCCGCCCGCATACGCTCGCGCGGCTCGAAATAGAAGAAGAGCCAGCTCTCCAGTTCGCGCCGCGCCGCCACCAAGTGCGGATAATGGGGCGGATAATGAGGCATCGAGAGGATAGTGCGGTCAAGATAACGCTCGTATTGGGTAGGGTGCGCCTGCCCTTCCAGCCGCAGGTGAATCTTTGCGCCCTGCCCTTCTAGGAAAGGTTTGCGCTTGCCGGTAGGCTCGCCGCTGGAGTTCAGGGCTGCCAGGTACTCGTCGGTTACGCGCAAGAAGCCGGACCAGGGCACCATCTCAATTTCGACGCGATAGCGCAAGTCTCGTTCGCGGACGCGGGCGGAACTGCTGCCGGTTGCTTCTGAACGTCCGTCGCCGCTGGGACGGCGCATATCCTGTATCTGTTGGTTAACTGCATCAATCACCGCATCCGACAGATGCAAGTCGGCCTCGATGGAAAAGGCCAGCCGCTCCTGCTCCATCAACCCTCTAAGCCCGCCTTCACCTAGAGTGAAAGATTCCAGCGGCTTGCCTCGGTAAGGAGGATCGAAGGCTTCGTTCAGCGTTTGGCTCGTCGCCATTTTCGACAGAAGCTGAAGGGAATCGAGGAAGTTGCTCTTTCCGGCTGAATTTGGCCCAAAGAGCAAAGTGAGTGGCGACAGCTTCACTTCAACGTCTTGCAATGATTTATAACCCTTGATGTGAACTCTATTCAGCATACGTAGTCTCCCAAGTGCAGTGCAGGGCAACAGCCTTTCCACAGCCCGCACCTCAAGTATATGATAGCGGCGGTCTCTTAGTTCTACTTTCGCCGAATAGTTTATTGAGGCTCCTATGGGGTTGCAAGCGAAGAGAACTGGACCGCTTTGGGTTCAGATGACGGATTTGTGAGTGTAATCCGCGAAAACCGGAATGAGGGACGGACATGGGAGATACGCTGCAGCAGGCGCCAGCCGCCGGGGCCGAGGTGGGCAGGGCCACGGACCAGTACGACGCCATTATCATCGGGGCCGGGGTTACCGGGCTTTATCAGCTATACCGCTTGCGCGAGCTCGGCCTTTCGGTGCGGGTCTTCGAGGACGGCGCCGGGGTGGGGGGCACCTGGTATTGGAACCGCTATCCCGGCGCGCGCTTCGACTCGGAGAGCTATAGCTACGGCTACTCTTTCTCCGAGGAGTTGCTTCAGGAGTGGGACTGGAAGGAGCATTATTCCGGCCAGCCGGAGAACGAGCGCTATCTCAACTACGTGGCGGACAAGTTCGACCTGAGAAGAGACATCGAGTTCAACACCCGCATTGTCTCGGCGGTCTACGACTCCGACGAGAACGTGTGGCAAGTCGAAACGGCAGACGGCCGCCGCGCTCGGGGGCGGTTTCTGATCACGGCGGTCGGCATTCTCTCGGCGCATTACATACCCGACTTCGAGGGCATCGACAGTTTCCGGGGCGCTTGGTGCCACACTGGCCGGTGGCCGAAGGAGGGCATGGACCTGGCCGGCAAGCGCGTGGGCATCATCGGCACCGGGGCCACCGCCGTCCAGATCATACCGGAAATCGCCGGGGAGGTCGGCCACCTGACCGTCTTCCAGCGCACGCCGAACTACTGCGCGCCGTTGCGCAATTCCGAGATCGACCCGGAGACCCAGCGGGAGATAAAGGCCAGCTACCCGGACATTTTCGAGAAGTGCCGCGAGACTCCCGGCGCGTTCGTACACGAACTGGACCCGCGCTCGGGGCTGGAAGTCTCGGCGGAGGAGCGCTTGGAGGTGTACGAGCAACTGTGGGCCGAGTCCGGCTTCAAGAAATGGCTGAGCAATTTCCGGGACATAATGACCAACGAAGAGCTCAACGAGGAATACGGCGAATTCGTCCGCAACAAGATCCGCGAGCGCGTTCACGACCCGGTGGTGGCGGAAATGCTGGTGCCCAAGGACCATCCCTTCGGCTCCAAGCGCATCCCCTGCGAGACCAACTACTACGAGGTCTACAACCGGGACAATGTACTGCTGGTTGATGTGCGCCAGGCCCCCATCGAGCGCATCACGCCCAGCGGCCTCAAGACGAGCGATGGGAAGGAATACGAGCTCGACGTGATCATCTTCGCCACCGGATATGACGCCATGACCGGGGCTTTGACCCGGATCGACGTGCGCGGCGAGACGGGGGAGTCCATCAAAGACAAGTGGGCCAACGGCCTGCGGACCTACCTCGGCGTCCATAGCGCCGGCTTCCCGAACATGTTTGCGCTGAACGCCGCCGCCACCTGCAACTTCCCCCGCTGCGCCGAGGCCATTGTGGAGTGGACCAGCGACTGCATCGCCTACATGCGCGACCACGGCTACACCCGCATTGAAGCCAGGCCGGAGGCGGAAGAGGCGTGGGTGGAGCACGTCGAGGAGTTGGCCGCAGGCTCCATCCGCACCAAGACCGACTCCTGGTTCGTCGGGGCCAACATTCCAGGCAAAGCACGGGTCCTCCTTCTCTACCCCGACAGCGCCCCCGCCTACCGCGCCCGCTGTGCGGAAGTAGCCGCCAACGGCTACGAAGGATTCCAACTGCGCTAAACGCCGGGACTTGGGAAGGTCGGACGGCGCTGGATACTCGAAGCGAAGCTTTCGGGAGTGAACATGAAATACGACAACATCGTCATCGGCGCGGGCTCCGGCGGCGGGGTGGTGGCGACCCGGCTCAGCGAGGACCCGGACCGGTCGGTCCTGTTGCTGGAAGCCGGGCCCGACTATCCCGACTTCGAGCATCTTCCGGAGGAGATAAAGTTCGGCTTCGCCTCGGGCGTCGACACCGTGACCACTCACCACAACTGGGAGTTCACCGCCCGCGGCACCGACACCAGCGGGCCATTGACGATTCCCAGGGGCAAAGTGACCGGCGGGACCAGCGCCATCAACGGCCAGGTGTTCCTGCGCGGTGTGCCCGATGACTACGACGCTTGGGCCGCTATGGGCAACGACCAGTGGAGCTACCAGAACCTGCTCCACTACTTCCGCAGGATGGAGACCGACACCGAGTTTGGCGGCAGCGATTTCCACAACTCCGACGGCCCCATAGTTTGCCGGCGATTCGCGCCGTCGGAATGGCGTCCCGACCAGCAAGCCTTCCACACCGCCGCGCGAGCTATGGGTTTTCCCGACGCTCCCGACTTCAACCATCCCGACGGCGCCGGGGTGGGGCCGTTGCCCTTGAACAACCCCAACGGCATCCGGCTGAGCACCGCTTTGGGTTACTTGAGCATGGCCCGGCATCGTCTGAACCTGACCATCAAGCCCAACTGCACCGTGCATCGCCTGCTGTTCGACGGGGACCGCGTTACCGGAGTACAGGTCGAAAGCGGGGGAGAGATGTTCGCCGTCGAGGGAGAGGAAGTCATACTCAGCGGAGGGACCATCGGCTCTCCCCACATCCTGATGCTTTCCGGCGTGGGCCCGGCCGACCACCTGCGCGAGTTTGGCATACCTGTGGTGCACGACCTGCCGGGCGTCGGCCAAAACCTGCGCGACCATCCCATAGTGTTCGTGCCCTTCAAGACCAAGCCCGGCCACGGGCTCGACCCCAACGCACCCCGGCTCCAGGTTGGGATGCGCTGGACCGCCCAGGATTCGCACTTGAGAAACGACCTGCAGATTCTGATGGCTTCGATGATCAACCCGCGGATGTACGTCCCGGAGGATGACGAAGAGGAGGTCCGGGGGTTGGGGATGTATTCCTTCATCAACCTGGAAGTCGGGGCGGGAGAACTGCGCCTGACCTCGGCCGACCCCCACGGCAAGCCGCACCTGGACTTCCGGTTCTTCGAGGAGGAGTTCGACCTCCGCCGCTGCCGGGAAGTCGTCCGCACCTGCGCCGAGCTGGGGCGGCACCCGGCGTTCAACGATATAATCGACGAGCGGTTACAGCCCTCCAACGAGGAACTGGAATCGGACGAAGCGCTCGACGCCTTCATCCGCCGGACCGTGGTCAGCGGCCAGCACATTACCAGCACTTGCAAGATGGGCCCGGCGTCCGACCCGATGGCAGTGGTCGACCAGTTTGGCCGGGTGCATGGGCTTCGGGGGCTGCGGGTGGCCGACGCTTCGATAATGCCGAACTGTGTGCGGGCCAACACCAACTGCACCACAATGATGATAGGCGAGAGGATCGCCGACTTCATCCGGCAGGGACGGTAGCCACAAAGACTGGCGGCGGATATATTCCGCCAAAGTCGATGGTCCGATCCTCTCTGTTGAACCTTAATCCGAGGCCCTGGAAAGCTATGCGTCCCAAGCGCGGCACGGGCGTTTCCACCGCGACCACCAAGGTAACGCCATCCCGGTCGCTCATCCTGACGCATGCGAGGGCCATCGAGGCTTGCAACTCAACCCCATTCACCCTTGCTGGCGCCGTTATCCCGAAATCCAGGCCCAATTCAGCGCCTAATGCAGGGCTAACGACCGTGTGAATTTCGTTGTAATCCAACACAAATTCCACGGCCGTCAGACTCTCCCGGTTCGGCCCGATGGCGCATGTAATGTAGACTGGCCCCATCATGCGTCTCCCGGTTGGCTCCTTCTCCTACCGCCCCTGCTTGATAAAGTCCGCTATGTGCTCAGCGATCATCATGGTGGTCACGTTGGTGTTGGCCCGGATGCAGTCGGGCATGATGGAGCAGTCCACCACCCGCAGCCCCTCCGTCCCATGCACCTTGCCGAACTGGTCTACGACGGCCAGCGGGTCCGACGCCGGACCCATCTTGCAGGTGCCCGAAATGTGGTGGCCCGTGTTGCAATTGCGCCTGATGAACGCATCCAGCGCCTCATCGGTGGCCAATTCGGCGTCGGATGGGCTGACCCGCTCCTGTATCAACCCGGCCAGACCAGGGTCTTCTGACAACTTCACGATCAGCCGGACTCCTTCCCGCATACGCCGCAGGTCGAACTCCTCCGCAAAGTAGTTGTAGTCGAGGAAAGGCTGCCGGTCCGGGTCGGCGGATTGCAGTGTGAGTTCTCCGGCCCCAACCGCCAAGTACAGCCCGGAAGCAATGCGGAAGCCGATGGGGTCGGCGTCATCGGCGTTGGGGTCCCTGGACCATTGCTCCGTCGCGTAGGACAGCGCCACGAAAATCATGTCGTTCCGCAGGTGAGAGTCCTCGGCGGTCCAGCTCATCATCATCTGCAACCGGGGCTCGTCCGGGTTAAACGGATGGCCGGGATGGGTCCTGAAGGTCACCGGCACGAACGGGTGGTCGCGCAGATTCTGACCCACGCCGGGCAATTCATGCACCACCGGTATCCCGTGGGCCTGAAGCTGGTCCGCCGGGCCAACCCCCGACAGCATCAGCAGATGAGGGGAGTTGACGGCGCTGGCGCTGAGTATGATCTGCTCCCCCTCCACGACGAACCGCTCGCCGCCGCTTTCCACCTCAACGCCCGTCGCCCGGTTGCCGTCGAACCGGATGCGCCGGGCCAGAGTGTTGGGCCGGATGGTCAGGTTGAGGCGGTGCCGCGCCGGGTCCAGGTAACCCAGGGCCGTGCTCCAACGGATACCATTGGGGTTGTTCAGAGGCGACGGGCCGACGCCCCCGGCTTCCGGGTGGTTCTGGTCGGGGCTGTCGGGGAAGCCGGCGGCCAGGGCGGCGTCGTAGAAGGCTAGCTGCTCCGGCAGCAGTTCCTCCCGCGGGAAGCGGCGCGCGATGATCGGGCCGTTGGAGTTGTGGAAATCGTCGCCGCCGTACTCGGTGTCGGTCTCGATCATTCGGAGATACGGAAGGACGCTCTGGAAGTCCCACCGGTCGTTGCCCATAGCGGCCCAAGCGTCATAGTCCTCCGGGACGCCCCGGAGGAACATCTGGCCGTTGATGGCGCTTGACCCGCCTGTGACCCGGCCCCGGGGAACCCGCATGGGCGGAGCCGTATCGGTGGCCTTGCCCATGAACTCCCAGTTGTGGTCCTTGGTGATGATGTCGGTGGCGGTGGCGAACCCGTACTTCACCTCGTCCGGCAGCCGCTCGAAATCTGGGTAATCCGGCCCGGCCTCGATCAGCAGCACCGAGACCGACGGGTCCTCAGTAAGCCGCGAAGCCAAAATGGACCCCGCCGACCCCGCCCCTACAACGATGTAGTCGTATTTCATCGGAACCTCTCATACCCGAATTTGCCGCGCCAACTCCCGGAAGCCGATAGTACCGAGCAGCCCGAAAGGTGTCAAACAAGGGCACAAGCCGACCAGGGCCCGGGCAAAGCGGAAGGAGTCAATTTGCACGCGCGCCCGGCTTGGCTAGAAGAAGGCGCCGATGTAGCCGCGGGCGGCGGCCCAAGGGAGGAGGGTGCGGAGAAGGCCGTCGATTTCGGGGATGGCGTTCCGGCGGCGGCAGCGGTCCAGGTACTTGTGGACCGCCATGAAGGTGGGGAGGCGGAAGCCAGCGTCGACCACCCTCCCGATGAAGGCATGGGGCTCGGGTTGGGGCTGGCGGTCGCCTACGGCGACAGCGCACTGGAGGGAAAATTCATCGGACAGGCGGCGGAGCCGGACGACGGTGAGTTCGCGGGCCATTTTGCGGCGGAGGGCGTTGACGCGGGCTCTGAGGGCGTTCATAGGGGGCGTTCACCTCTTGGAGTTTATTTTCAGGGAGTGGCGGGCGGCCCGGAGGGAGGGCGAAATTTTTGATTTCCCTCTCATTTTCGCTCATTTTCGCTCATTTTCGCCCATTCCGGCGTGTTGGCCGGGGCGCCAGCGGGGTGTTGGGGTCTGCCTAGTATTTATGGTAGGGAGGCGTATTGGGGGTTGGCAAGGGCGAGGTGTCAGCGGGCAGTCGCATGGGGATCCCTGATGGAAACGGAATTTTCAACGCAGAGGGCGCAGAGGCGGGACGGAGAGCGCAACAGGGCGTGGGGGAAGTGGAGGAATCAGTTTACATGGATGAACAGGATATACAGGAGTTGGGAGTAAGCCCGAATCCACCGATGGACACGGAATGACGGCGTGAGGACAGTGGAAGGGGGGTGAGGGAGTTACAGGGGCGATGATCCGGGCTCGAATTCGGGCAGACGGGAGGTTGGCGGGCGGTCTGCAGGCGCTTTTGGGGGCGCCGGTGGCGGCCTGCAGTGGCTGTGGTGAGCGATATGGCGGGACAGGCACGGCGAGAGGGGCTCGCGGACCGGGATGGCGCGAGTTGGCCGGACGTTGGGACAGTGGCGGACGGGCGCCGTCAGGCCGGGAGTGGAATGGCTCGCAGCCGTGCCGGGGCGCGAGTGACCTTCTCCTCCCGCGGCCAGCGCTTGGGAAGATGCAGGGTGAGCCGGCGCGCCGGGCGGGTGAGCCGTCCGGCCCGGGAGAAGAACCGCCGCCGGAGCGTCTTGGTGGTCACGGTCCGTTCGCCCAGACCGGTCCGCGCGGTCCAACGGGCCAGGTTATGCGCCATCACCGGTACTGCGAGCCAGGCGGCGTTGGCGGCGAAGCGCCCCGAGGGCATGTGGTTCAGCCCGGCGCCGTGCTTGAGGTCTCGAATGGCGTCCCCGATCCCGGCGTGGCGGCGGCGGCCGGCCTCCAGTTCCCCTCCAGTTCCAAGGTCTCTCCGTCCCGGCCGGTGATGCAGCCGTGATAGCTGCCGGCGGCGAAGAGGGCCAGTTGGGAACCGGGCGTTGGCTTCACCCGCCGGACGATGAGCCGCACCGGCGCCGCGCCGGGCTCACTCCGGAAGGGGGTGCAGGTGGTCTCCGCCACGGCAGCGGCGCCGTCCATCCGGCAGGGAACCGGCGTCCGGTCCTCACCGGGTATCGCCTCGATCAGGTTGCGCAGGCTGGCGTACTGGCGGATGGTGATGGAGAAGCGGACATCCATCCGGCGGCAGACGGCGGCCACGGCGTGGGTATAAAAGCCGCTGTCGGCCCGCACCGTGAGTTGCCCGCTGGCCCCGCCGCAGCGAACCCGGCTCACCGTCTCACGCAGAAAGTGGGCCGCGCCGCGGGCGGTGTTGGCCCGGCCCTCGCCCAGCCGGGACAGCAGCACGCCGCCGGTTCCGGCGGCAATGGCCGGCAGCGGGTGATAGCCCCGTGCGCCGGTGTAGCCGTGGCGGCGGGCGCCCTCCTTGGCCAGGCCGTACGTCTCGCAGACCGCCGGATCAAGGCCGATGGTGAATGGCGCGCCGCCGGGTCCGTCCCCAGCCGCCCAGGCCCGGGCCGGCAACTCCCGGCTCACCCGGTCCAGTTGGCGGACATGGCCCCACCGGAAGCTGCGCAGGAAGGCGGCCAGGGTCGATGGCGCTTTGACCACGCAGCCGATGGCGCAGGCCGTCCCGCCGGTGCGCAACACGTCGGCGTCGTCGATGCAATCGCCGCCGGCCAGAGCGGAGGCCGCCAGCGTCATCATATTGCCGCCGGTGTTGGCCCGGCCCGGCGCATCGCCCAGGTCGAGGCGCTTCCGGAGTAGTTGGGGCAGGCCAAGGCGCAGGGCCAGGGTGGCCGGAAGGATCAGCCCGGCATTGGCCGCCAGGCGGTGATCGTCGAAGGCGATGCGGATGCGGTCGGGGTGGTGGCGTGGCAGCATCTATTGAGTGCTCCTTGTTCCGGGGCCGGGTTGCTGTTGCAAACCATTATCCCGGATGCACAGGAGCGCCTTCTTGCGGCTTCAGGCCGCTGACCCGGCACCCTCCTTTCGGTGGATTCGGGGTCAGCTTCCGGCTCCCGCCAGGCTCGTGCATTGGGTTGGGAAGTGGTGCAACTGGACCCACCCCACCGGGCCTCCAGGCATTTCCGCCACGGCGACCGCTTGCGCTCCATTCATCCCGACGCCTTCGGCATTCTGCGGCGGGACGGCGTGAACTGGCCTTTCTTCCTGGAGTGGGAGCGCCGGGCGGTCAGGCCGACGACGATGGCCGCGCGCCTGGCCCCGTATTTGCGCTACTACTCATCCCACCGGCCCACCGATGACCACGGCGTTCAGCCAGCCGTTCTGGTCGTCTTCGACGACGACCTGGCGGCCACCCACTTTTTGCGGGTGGCGCGGGAGGAGATGGGACGGACTAGATTATCTTTTCTCTTACTGGTTTCTCACAGCACGGTTGTTGAAGAGCATGGTCCAATGGGAAGGGCTTGGGAAAAATGGACAGAAATTGGGCACCCCACATGGGCGTTTCCTCATACCAGGGATCAGGGGCAGTAGGTGGGGAATTATTGGGAACGGCCGAAGGTGGCCGAGAATGCTCCGGTCAGCTCAAAAGGAATTGTGATAGTGGTTCCAGAAAGTTTCGGTAAGCATCCGGTCATCTGTCTGTAGACGGACAACTGAATTTGTCAACTGTTCTTTAAGAAGCAAGTACCCCTGCCTCGATGGATGCTGTTCGAGGCGGTACTGCATCTGGTTCTCGAATAAGCGAGACAGCAGCATCTTTACTACCTTTTTATCCTCAGTGACCATCGCGCCCACTGCTACCCCAGTCTCGAACTCTATCAGGCGACTCAACGGATGAACTTCCCGATAAAACCGGGCTTTTTGCTCTGCGTCACAATGAAATATAACGGGCTTTCCTAGGCTCAGTGCCATCGCTGCCTCAGCATCCTTCCCATAGCTTTCCCTATCGCCTGCACTGTAGACCAGAACCTTGGCGCATTTCACCATCAAGCATTCGATCAGCCCCTTGTCCTCATGACCTTGGGCAGCACTCAACGTGGGATCAAAATAACGTAGCTTTAGATCGGCTAGTTTCTCGTCTTTGAACAGTTCATCACAGAAACGCGCCATTTCACGAAAATTATCCCTCGTCCTCATACTTGTCGCGACGTATACGTCCAAGTCATTGACCATTGACAGATAGTGTTGAGTGTTGTTGAGCGCGC
This sequence comes from Dehalococcoidia bacterium, assembly GCA_965197575.1. Taxonomy (GTDB): domain Bacteria; phylum Chloroflexota; class Dehalococcoidia; order Lucifugimonadales; family UBA3495; genus VXOI01. The sequence continues at coordinate 32,838 of OZ240214.1, read as the reverse complement.
TTCTACGGGCCGCAAAGAATTTTTCGGCCACGATTCCAAATTTCTGGTCAAAGTCCCCTTCGGACGCAATTGATTCTTCAAGCACGTCGTTCATTGAAAATTCGAACTCATACTGACGGTCCGAATAATTGGCAGGCAATTCGCCGGTAAGCAATTGGCGAAAAGTAACCGAACCTCCATTCCTCTTATGGTGTTCTCCGTACGCTTGCTTGAGCGCTTCGCGCATTTCGCCTTCTGATTCTGGCCCGTCTCCAAACGACTTGCACGCCATTTCAGAAACCAAATAACGATCATCCTGTGGAATCACTTGCAAGGGTAGAATGTCCCCACGCTGTTTAATGGCCTCTGTATCGAACCGCCTCTTTTCAAAGAACGCTCCTAGGTCTTGCCTATCGAGCGTTCGGAAATTGCGGAACGCGGTTCGTACATTTCCAAAATAGAGAAGGCCATCCACAAATAGCCTATACAGACCCCACGCAAGATGCTTTAAGGAATAAATCCTCTCGGCACCGTCTACCCACTGTGGGTCGAAGTCAGGAAGCTAGCCTACAGGGTAGGTGTGTTTCGGCGGACATTCGAGCCAGTAGTAATGAAAAAAATCTTTGGTCACCGGGGCCTGATGCCCCAAGCCGAGAAGTTGATTAAACTGTGCCAAGGACACGGGATTCTGGGACATGTCATCAAGTCTATTAAATACTCGGTCGTCAGTTTTCTTTGTCAGCCAACCCCCAATTCCTTCACCCCCGAGGGAGAATAAACGGAGTTGTTGCAGGATTGTGTGCTTTGGCATTCTTGCTCTCACAATTTCCTATTGCGATCTGCAATTATGCCACAATTCATGCTGTAGAGCTGGATGCTTCCATCTTTCTTGACGGCAGGAACGGCCCTTCCGCCTTCTCAAAGGCTGGTGTGGAAACTCCTGAGGGTACGGACTAGATCTCACACGACTTGTGGTAGTCGGACAATACCAGTAGGAATTCAGCCTTGACTGCCTTAACCTTCTCCTAGTACCGGCATATCCTGGTCGGGGCAAACGAAAATCCCCCTGAACCCCAGCTTCTCGGCCAGGGTCAGGAGGGAAAATAGATGAGTGGAGTCGGGAACGGTTCCCCGGCGCCACTCCCGAATCCGGTAGGGGCTGACGCCGAGGCACCGGGCCCGGGACCGCCAAGACAACCCGGATTCCGCCTTGAACCGCTCCAGTCTGGCGGGGAAGTCCTCGGGCAGGTCCACTCCGTTGTTCCGCCGCTTCAATACCGTGGTCTCAGTCATCGCCAGTTCTCTTTTATCTTGGTTTCAGAAATCGGTAAACCGCCCCTGAACCCCGCCGGTCTTCTCCGGCGGAGATAAATCCTCGGGTAGCAGCAGGTAAAGTCCGCCGGGAATCCGGACTGCCAGGCGAAAGATGGCGAACAGGGCGTCCCCGCAGGGGGCGGTGCCCTGATGCCAGCGTTGCAACTGGCGGGGGTCCACGCCGAGACAGGCGGCCATGCCGTCCCAGGAGAGGCCGCTGGCTCGCTTGAGCCGGTTGAGCCGCTGCGGAAAATCCTCGGGCAGCAGCGCGCTCCGAAGGTCAGATGGGGCGGCAGGTGGGTCCTAAACTAAAGCCAAGGTGAAATGTACATATCGCTAGACCCACTGTCGGTGGCCACCCATTTGGGGCCCAAAGGTGATACGAGGTTCTGTGGAGTCCTTTCGGTCGTCTTCAAGACCCCAGAAATGCACATCCCACCTTGGTATTGGTTTAGACCTCATCACCACCCTCCACGATGAACAACTCGTCGAAACCCACACCCAGGACTTCCTGCAAACGCCTCCGGGTGGCGGGCGAGGCGTTACGCCTGCCGTTGAGGACCTGAGACAGGTAGCCGGTGCTCAGGCAGACCAGTTCCGCCACTTCGTTCTTGGACAGATTCAGCCTGGAGAGCAGGTCCCAGAACGCCACGGCGTTCAGCCTCGCCTTCACCGGCGGGCTCTTACCCGACATGCTCGCCATCCTTCAGGTGCAGACCGCCTGGACCTGCATCCTTGGGGCCGTCCGGTCCGCCGCCGTCCTTTCCCACCGGTTCCCCTCCCTGGGAGTCCAGGTGGACACGGACGATCATCCGGGCCAGGATGCGCAGGCCCCGCAGCCTCATCTCGTCCTGTTCTGGAGTAAGCCGCCGCTTCTTGGTCAAGGGTGGAACCCTCCGGATGTTGCGGAGTCCACGCCGGTGGCACGCCGCCGCGCCCTGGTGTATACTCCAAATTCAGTACAGGTGTTCTGTCCAGGTCAGTGTAGCAGTAGAATATCAGGATAGATAATGAAATAACGGTCAACCAGAGCGTTCGTTGACAGATTTTGCTATAATGTAACAATAATATAGCAACAATATAGCGGCATTGATGCAGGTGAGGTCGTTAAGGACGGGGAAACATCCAAGGGGATGGGAGGGCATCATGGACGAGCTGGAGGCCCAGGAGAACCGAATCGAGGAACTGGGGCAACTGCTGAGGCGATTGCGCGCGGGCCGCAGCCTCCGGGAGGTGAACCAGATCACCGGCGTTTCCAGCTCCTACCTATCCAAGATAGAGCGGGGAGAACGTCCACCGGGCCCCAACCTGCTGCGCAAACTGGCTGTGGCCTACAACGTGGACCCCGAGGACCTGCTCCGGCGGGCGGGACACCTGGGAGGGGCAGGGGACTACGCAGGCGAAGCCGAGGAGGTGGAGCGGGCCTACCAGTACGTGCTCTCCGATCCGGTGTTCCGGGTTGGCACCCGCCCCGACGGACCTCTTTCCCTGAATGCCAAGCGGTTCATTGTCGAAATGTACGAACGATTCACCAAGAAGAGGCTGCTGGAATGACGAAGACTCTGGGTAGCTTCTGCCACAACTTCCTGGAAGACGAAGGCATCGACAAACCCCTGAACCCGGAGGGCATGGCCGGCCGGTTCGTGGATTACTTCGGGTTGTCGGTGCGGCCCACGCTGGACGAATTGACCGGCCTGCTGGAGGAAGCGGAGTTCGGCACGGTGTACAGTTTGCCCTTGGAAGACGGGTTGAAGGGCGCTCACTTCGGAGACCCCGGGAACGGCTACGACATCTACTACCGGGAGGCCCTCTGAGAAGGAGCCAGGGAGCACACGGTCCTCCACGAAGCCTACGAGATCATCCACGAGACCCTGTGCGACATTGAATCCGATGCCCCGCCGGACCGGAAAGTGTGCCAGGAGGCGGACCGCTTTGCGGCGGCGGTGCTGATGCAACCGGAGATCTTCACAACCCTCGCCGAATGCAGCGGCCTGGATGTGCTTGCCCTCCAGAAACACTTTGGCCGGTCATACGCCTCGGTGACGCTGCGGCTGGCCGAAGTGATGCGCGGGCAACCCTTCCTGGCGGTCCTTTACGAGCGGAGGGAGAAGGGAGAGCCCGCTTCCTGGAATGAGTCAGTCCCCGCCGACTTCAGGGCCACGGTTGTCGCACGGACGCCCGGCTTCAAGCCACGGGCCTCAATTTTGCTCGGCGGCTACCGGGGCGGCTTGCCTTTTCGGGGCCGTGCCCCGTCCCCCGGTTCGTTGGCGGAGCGGGTGATCCGCGACGAAGGCATTCAATACTACGGAACGGAATACTTTGACGGCTTATGGGGAGAAGATGAACTGGCGGTGGCCGCTCAGCCCGTGATCTGGAACTGGCGCTTGGCTAAAGTGGTCGTCGTTGCCGTGCCTTACGGCGACCGAGCCGTGTTGCAACGCCAGCATAGGTCGGCTGGGCGCAGGACCCTGACGGCAGCTCCTTGACAGCCGGGGCCGGAAGGCGGATGATAGATAGTAAGACAATAGCTTACAACGATAGGCAAAAAGAGAGACGATGCCCCCACGCAGAATCTCCAGGACCATCACCTTCTCCCTGCCGCCGGAGATGGCCGAGCAGGTGCAGGCGGTGATGCGCGAGGAGGGCCGCAACATGAGCGAGTTGGTGCGGGAAGCCCTCCGCCTGTATATGGAAGATAGGGAATTGCGCCGCCAGGAACGGTTGGAACGGCTGCGCTCCCGCCAGGTTGAACCCGAAGGACCAATGGAAGGAGACACAGATGAGTAACTTGACCGACCTGATTCCGGCGGTCCTGTACGCCCGCGTTTCCAGCGACCGCCAGGACGTGGACCTGTCCGTGGCCTCCCAGCTTCGGGCGCTGCGGGACTACGCCGAGAAGAACGGCTACCTGGTGGCCCGCGAGTACGTGGACGAGGCCGAGAGCGGCCGCATTGCCGATAGACCCCAGTTCAGCCGGATGCTGGACGAGGCGGGCCGGCCCAACGCTCCCTTCCAGGAAATCCTGGTCTGGAAGTTCTCCCGCTTCACCCGCAAAAGAGAGTACGCCGTCGCCTTCAAGGCCATGCTCCGAAGACGGGGCATCCGCGTAGTGTCCATCACCGAGCACGCCGATGACTCCCCCACCGGCAAGCTGATGGAGGCCATCATTGAGAGTGTGGACGAGTTCTACTCCGAGAACTTGGCCCAGGAGGTCACGCGGGGGATGCGGGAAGCTGCTTCCCGGGGCTTCTGGATCACCAGCCGCGCTCCTTATGTCTACAACCGGGTCATGGTCCAGGACGGGGCCAAGAAACGCCCCAAGCTGGAGCTCAACGAGGCTGAGGCCACCCTGGTGCGCCGGATGTTCCAGATGGCCCACGGCGGCAAGACGCTGTTGGACATCACCAAGACCCTTAACAAGGAGGGCATCGCCAGCCCCAACGGGAAGAGCTGGCGCAAGACCACCGTCTACAAGCTGCTGACCAACGAGGTCTACACCGGAACGATGGTCTGGGGGGCCGGAGTGGACAAAATCGAGAACCGGGGCCGATTCCGACGTCACCCCGTCCGACGGCATGGGGATGGTGTACGTTAGGACCGCCTCGTCCTCCACGATTTCAATGCCCTTCACGAAGTTGCGGATGAGGGCCTTCCGCTCCGGGAAGGTCCCTTCCTGGAGGAACGCCCGGAAATCGGCCACGTACTCCCGAATCTCCTTCGTGCTGGGCAGGTCCGCCCGCCGCCGTTCAAGCTGGCCCTCTGCTTCCTCCCGCGCCGCCGTGAGCTGGTCCTGCCGGGCCTTCAGGGCCAGGATGCGGGGCGACAGTACCTCGATGGGCAACTGCCTGGTCTCAAGGGCCTGGTAGAGGTTCTCCAACCGGCTCTCCACGTCCCTTAGCTCCGCGTCCACCGCCTTCAGACGCCCGTTCATCTCCCCGGCCAGGGCGTCGATCTCCTCGGCCACCAGGGTCACCAGCTCGGTGATGGTCTCCTCGGTTAGAATCCGCTCCCTCACCTTCTCGATTACCAGGTCCTCCACCTTGACGGCGTTCAGGTAGCGGGCGGTGCAAGCTCCGGCTCCCTCCCTGAACAGACTGGCGCAGACGTAGTAGGCGAACTGGCCGCTCTTGGCCCCCTGGCCGGAGTAGGGCTTGCCGCACACCCCGCAGCGGAGCAAGCCGCCGCTCAGGAGATACTGGCTACCCGCACGTGCAGGCCGCTGCTTGTCCGGTGCTCGTTCGTGGAGTCCCAGCTGTACTTCATTGAAGGTTTCTCGGGGCACTAGTACCGTTTCCAGAAAGTCTTACAATCATAAGGGAGATCAGGTAGGCTTGAGTAAAATCCTTTAGCGAGGCCGTACCTGATATGCCTGTCTCCAAATACAAAGTCGAACTGACCCAATCCGAACGCTTCGCTCTGATTGAAACATCCGGCCGTGGCAAGCCGTTGGCCCGCACGGTAAAGCGGGCCCTTGCGCTGTTGAAAGCTGACGAAGGACTCTTAGACCGTGAGGCGGCTGAGGCGGTTTCGCTCAGCGCCGCCACTGTTGCCAGAGTGCGCAGACGGTTCGTCGAGGAGGGGCTGGAAGCCGCAATCAACGACCGGCCACGGTCAGGCCGTGAGCGCAAGCTGAGCGGCAGACAGGAGGCGCACCTCGTCGCCATCGCGTGCAGCAGTCCACCCGAAGGACATGTAAACTGGACGCTCCATCTGCTGGCGGACAAGGTAGTGGCGATGGAGTTTGCCGGGAGCATCTCCCTGGAGACGGTGCGCCAGATACTCAAAAAAACGAACTCAAGCCGTGGAAGAAAAAGGAATGGCGCATCCCCAAGCTGAGCGGGGAGTTCGTCGCCCGGATGGAGGATGTGCTGGACCTTTATCACGAAGAGTACGACCCGGAGCGGCCGGTGGTGTGTTTTGACGAGTCCTCCAAGCAGTTGCTCGAGGATGGGCGGCCTCCCATCAAGGCCGCCCCCGGACGGGTGGAGCGCTATGACACCGAGTACCAGCGAAACGGGACCCGGAACCTGTTCATGTTCTGTGAACCGAAGGGCGGATGGAGACACGTCGAAGTGACCGGGCGCCGCACTGCTGTGGACTTTGCTCACCAGATGCGCTGGCTGGTTGACCAGGCGTACCCCCACGCCAGGGTCGTCCGGCTGGTGTTGGACAATCTCAACACCCACAAGCCCGGCTCGCTCTACGAAGCATTTGGAGCGTCCGAAGCGCGTCGTATAGCCAAGCGTCTGGAGCTGCACCACACTCCCACCCATGGAAGCTGGCTGAACATGGCCGAGATCGAGTTGAGCGTCTTCAGCAGACAGTGTCTGAACCGCCGGGTCGGCGATGAAGTGCTGCTGCGGCAGGAGGTTGCCGCCCTCGAACGCGAGCGCAACGATGCTGGCGCCGTCATAGACTGGCGGTTCTCCACTCAAGACGCCCGCAGTAAACTCCAACATATCTATCCATCAGGATTAAATTGAAACGGTACTAGTAGTCAGTGAACTTGGTTTTAGGATTTGTTAAATAAGGGGGCCAAATAGGTTGCCCTGTCTGGCAGGAAGAGTCGATGGCGGAGGTGGCGGTGATGGTAAGGGACAAGCACACGGTGCGGCTGACGCCGGAACAACGGGAAGAACTCCGGCGTCTGATCCGGGTTGGGAAAAGCACGGCGCGGGTGAGCGCCAGGGTGCGGATTCTGCTAAAGAGCGACGACGGTTGGCCGGCGCCCCGGGTGGCTGAAGGGCTGGATGTGGCGCTGAGCACGGTGTACCGGGTCAAGCAGCGCTTCAGCGAGGATGGGTTGGCTGGGGTCCTGAAGGACCGTCCCCAAGCCCACCGGCCCCGCAAGCTGGACGACCGGGGCGAAGCCCGCCTGATCGCCCTGGCCTGCCGCCCGGCCCCGGAAGGCCATGACCACTGGACGCTGCGCCTTTTGGCTGGCAAGGTGGTGGAGTTGGGGCTGGCGGCTTCCATGTCCCACGAGGGGGTGCGAAAGCGTCTTAAAAAAACGCGCTCAAGCCGTGGCGGAAGAAGGAGCGGCGCATCCCCCAGGTGAGCGCCGGGTTCGTGGCCCACATGGAGGACGTCCTGGACCTGTACCAGGAACCCCATGACCCCCAAAGGCCGGTGGTCTGCTTTGACGAGACCTCCACCCAGTTGTTGGCCGAGACCCGGCCCTCGCTGCCGCCCCGGCCAGGACTGCCGCAGCGGCAGGACTATGAGTACCGGCGGGAGGGCACCCGCAACCTGTTCCTGGCCTGCGAGCCCTTGGCTGGCTGGCGGCCGGTGGAGGTCACCGGACGGCGCACCATGCAGGACTTCGCCCACCGGATGCGCTGGCTGGCGGACGAGGCCTACCCGGAAGCCCAGGTGGTGCGAGTGGTCCTGGACAATCTGAACACCCACCGCACGGCGTCTTTGTACGAGACTTTCCCGGCAGCTGAGGCCCGGAGGATTGCCCGGCGGCTGGAGTTCCACTACACCCCCAAGCACGGCAGTTGGTTGAACATGGCGGAAATCGAGTTCAGCGTACTGTCCCGCTGTTGCCTCAGCCAGCGGCTCCCCAGCGAGGAGGCGCTGCGGCGGGAGGTCCAAGCCTTGGTCACGGAGCGAAACGCCGCCCAGGCCGCCATCAACTGGCGGTTCAATACCCAGGACGCCCGAACCAAACTTCACCGTCTTTACCCTTCCGATTTCACGGTTGACTGACTACTAGGGCAGGCCAGGCGCCTTCCACCCTGACCGGCTCTCCCGCCTTTTCTCCCTTGCCCTTCACTCCCCAGACGGCGGTGCCGGTGTAGGCTTCGTTGGTCAGCAGGTAGTGGACAACGTTCTTCTGCCAGCGCTTTCCCTTGTGGGTGATGCCCCGCCCGTTAAGCTCCTTGCAGATCTCCATCAGCCCGTTGCCCCGCCGCGAACTCTCGAAGATTTCCTTGACGATGGGAGCGGCCTCCGGGTCAACCTCCAGGGTGGGACGCTCCCTGACCCCGTCGCTGACCTTGACGCGGTTGTAGCCGAAGGGCGCCTTGGAACCCAGGAAGTAACCCCTGGATGCCGCTTCCCGCATCCCCCGCACGACCTCCTGGGCAAGATTCTCGCTGTAGAACTCGTCCACGCTCTCGATGATGGCCTCAAGGAGCTTGCCGGTGGGGGTGTCGTCGGCCTGCTCGGTGATGGAGACGACGCGGACTGCCCTGCGCCTGAGCATGGACTTGAAGGCGACGGCGTGCTCCCGCTTGCGGGTAAAGCGCGAAAATTTCCAGACCAATATCTCCATGGAAGGGAGCGTTGTTCCTGCCGCCCTCGTCGATCATCTTGCGGAACTGGGGCCGGTCGGCGATGCGGCCGCTCTCGGCCTCGTCCACGTACTCGCGGGCTATGGTGTAGCCGTTGTTCTTGGCGTAGTCCCGGAGCGCCCTTAGCTGGGCGTCCACATACAGGTCCACGTCCTGGCGGTCGCTGGAGACCCTGGCGTAGAGGGCCGCCGGGGTGAGGGGTTGCACCTGTTTCTTCATCCGTCCCCCCTTGCTTTTGATTACTGAGTCTTACTAAGTGTCATCGAACTCCTGAGTGTCCGTTGTCAAGGAGCAACTGTCAGCGTAACTGTTCAGACTGGCTAAGTCAGGGGTAGACTATAAGCATGGACCGGCAGGTGAATTTAGTTGGGGCCTCCCGTGAGGAGTTGATTCAGTTGGTTAGTCAACTCCTCGACCATGTTGAGGCTCTGGAAGCCCGAATCGCCGAGTTGGAAGGTCAGGAGAAGCCGCCAGGTGATATCGATACCCCGGGTGCGGGCGCGGGTGACTGAGCACGTGGTGCTGGAACGCACTTGCCGGAAGTGCGGGCAGCGATGGTCCCCTGAACCGGACTTGAGCGCCCTCGTGGCGGGGCGGCAACGGGCAGGAATCTCAGTCCAGCAGGAGGTATGCGTGCTCCGGGAGGAGTCCCGGCTTCCCTATGGGGTGATTCAACGCTACCTGAAGTGGCGCTACAGACTGGGCCTCAGCGTGGGGGAACTGGTGGCCTTGGTGCGTGGAGCGGCCGGGCGCGGCCAGGAGGAGTACAACCGGCTACAGCAGCGGATTCGAGCCAGTCCGGTGGTGTACGGGGACGAGACGGGCTGGCGGGAAGATGGCCGCAACGGGTATCTCTGGAGCTTGAGCACTCCGGAAGTGCGTTGCTTCCTCCGCCGGGCCAGCCGGGGAAGGCAGGCGGTTGCGGAGGTGTTGGACCCACCTGCTGCGGGACATCCGCCAACTGAAGGAGAAATACCCCCAACACCAGGGCCTGGCCCAATGGACTCAAGAGGGGACTCAAGAGGTCCGGGAGGTGTATGACCAGGCCCAGGCACATCCCGGCCCTGACCCGGGCCTGCCGGAAACGGTGCAGCGGGTCCAACGGGTAAGACAACAGGAGCTCCTCCAAGAGCAGATGTTGTCCATCTGCAAGCCTTACGTGGGCAGCGCGCGCCCATGAGCGTTCTGTGCCAGCGGGTGGAACGCTTCTTGCCGGAGTTGTTCACCTTCGTCGCTGACCCCCTGGTGAGCGCGGACAATAACGCGGCGGAGCGCAGCCTGCGTCCTGCGGTGGTGAGCCGGAAGATCAGCGGCGGGACCCGTTCACCGGAAGGGAGCACCACCAAGAGCGTTCTGGCTTCCTTGTTCGGCACTTGGCGCTTGCGGGGCCGCAACCCCTGCCATGCCCTGAACTCCATCCTCTCCCAACCCCAACTCGCTCCAGTCTGAACAGTTACCCGTCAGCGATTGGGCGGGCGTGGCTTGCCTGCGGCCTACCGTACTTCGGCCAACTCCGACAGGAAGCCCGGGGCGTTGACGATTCTTGTGCCGTGGTGTTCCCCGAGTGGCAGGAGATGCCTTCGGTCACCGGTCACCAGGTAGTCAGCGGATGCGGCCACCGTACAATCCAACACCCGGTTGTCGGCGTGACCGCCCCCTATCAGTTCAAGGAGCCGTGGTGGCTCCATTATCGTGGCAGCGTTCTCAATGACTCGGATCGCCTGGGCTGTGCGTTCCTCGTCCCAACCGAACTTGCGCACCAGCACTCCCGCAACTTCCTCTAGGATGAAGAGAGACAGGAAGAACTCGAACCGTCCCCGCAGGGCCAACTCCGGCACCAATCGCTCGTTGCCGGGGAAGTTGAGGGCGGAGATTATCACGTTGGTGTCCAGGACCACTCTCATGTCCGGGACTGGCCCACCTCGACCCTGTATTTTTCCACCAGGCTGGCCACGTCCTCGGGGCCGATGCCCTGGGCCCTAGCTCGCTCCTCCCCGTAGTGTAGCAATTGCCGCCACTCGCACTCCTCGATGTAACGGAGCACGGCTTCCCGCAGGAACTCGCTCCGCGACCGGCCCTGCTGCTGCATCACTTCGTCCAGCCGCTCCGCCATTTCCGGCGGCAGTGAGAAGGTGATGGTCTTTGTGGTTCTTGGCATAATAGTTCCTTGTTATCCAGTCTTACTCAAGGATACTGTAGCATTGTCGTGGCTCTGTCAACCGCCTCTCGACCCACGCATGATTCAGGCATGAACTAATCTATGGAAACTGTCTCGAGAGGACCTTCAGCCATAGTCGCGCCCATCACAGGCTCAGGGTTAGCGGTAGACATCATCCCATCCAGCCCGTGGTGGTCTTGTCGAACCATGCTCGAAGATAGTTTCTAAGTGTTTCCGCTAGGATTAGATCAAATATCCTAGTACCGTTTCAATTTAATCCTGATGGATATACATGTTGGAGTTTACTGCGGGCGTCTTGAGTGGAGAACCGCCAGTCTATGACGGCGCCAGCATCGTTGCGCTCGCGTTCGAGGGCGGCGACCTCCTGCCGCAGCAGCACTTCATCGCCGACCCGGCGGTTCAGACACTGTCTGCTGAAGACGCTCAACTCGATCTCGGCCATGTTCAGCCAGCTTCCATGCACGGGAGTGTGGTGCAGCTCCAAGCGCTTGGCTATACGACGCGCTTCGGACGCTCCAAATGCTTCGTAGAGCGAGCCCAACTTGTGCGTATTGAGATTGTCCAACACCAGCCGGACCACCCTGGCGTGGGGGTACGCCTGGTCAACCAGCCAGCGCATCTGGTGAGCAAAGTCCACCGCAGTGCGGCGCCCGGTCACTTCGGCATGTCTCCATCCGCCCTTCGGTTCACAGAACATGAACAGGTTTCGGGTACCGTTTCGCTGGTACTCGGTGTCATAGCGTTCCACCCGTCCGGGCTTGGCCTTGATGGGCGGCCTCACGTCCTCGATCAACTGCTTGGAGGTCTCGTCGAAACACACCACCGGACGCTCCGGGTCGTAGTCTTCGTGGTACAGGTCCAGCACATCCTCCATCCGGGCCACGAACTCCCCGCTCACCTTGGGGATGCACCACTCTTTCTTCTTCCATGGTTTGAGTTCGTTTTTTTGAGTATCTGGCGCACCGTCTCCAGGGATATGCTCCCGGCAAACTCCATCGCCACCACCTTGTCAGCAAGTAGCTGGAGCGTCCAGTGCGCGTGTCCTTCGGGCGCATTGCTGCACGCGATGGCGACGAGGTGCGCCTCCTGTCTGCCGCTCAGCTTGCGCTCACGGCCTGACCGTGGCCGGTCGTTGATTGCGGCTTCCACCCCCTCCTCGACGAACCGTCTGCGCACTCTGGCAACAGTGGCGGCGTTGAGCGAAACCGCCTCAGCTACCTCGCGGTCTGCGAGTCCTTCGTCAGCTTTCAACAGCGCAAGGGCCCGCTTTACCGTGCGGGCCAACGGCTTGCCACGGCCGGATGTTTCAATCAGAGCGGAGCGTTCGGATTGGGTCAGTTCGACTTTGTATTTGGAGACAGGCATGTCAGGTACGGCCTCGCTAAAGGATTTTACCCAAGCCTACCTGATCTTCTTTATGATTGTAAGACTTTCTGGAAACGGTACTAGTATTGCAACGACGGATTGTCTGAGAAGGTGATCCGTACGCCGGAATTGAAGCTGCCGCCGAACGGGCGCGGGCCTCACACAGTGAATTGCTCGTGGTCAGACAGGAACCATAAATAGTCTTTTTCTACAATCCGTCGTTGTAATACTAGGGATACTCTGAACAAGACCGGCCAGGGCCGGGATGTGTTTACCGGAGCCGCATTCGGGGAGACACGCATCCTTCCTGCCCGTTTTGGTGAATGTCCAGCCCTTTGATTTGGCCTCAGAGGGACCAGCGGGGCCTGGCGCCGGGCCCGCCAGCGGCCTTTGGCCCGATTCGGGCGCACTCCTCCCCCGTCACGCCGCCCAATGACGCTGGGCCGTCAACAGGTTGCCCAGTCCCAGCAACAGCGCCAGCCGCTGCCTGTTCTTGGCCAGTCCCCGGTAACGCACCTTGCCGTAACCAAACAGCCGCTTCACCTTAAGGAACGGGTGCTCCACCTTGGCCCGCACCGGCGCCTTGAGCTTCTCCGCCAGCGCCTCATCGCTGCCAGGCTCCAACCGCCGGCGCCTGCCGGGACGCATCGCCACCTGCCAGTCCACCTCCCGGCCCCGGTTCTCCTCCCGCTTGTGGACTCCCTGATACCCGGCGTCGCCCCACACCCGCCTCTCCCCGCCGTGCAGCAACCGGTGCGCCCCGGTCACGTCAGGCGCCTTGGCCGCCGTCGCAGCCACGCTATGCACTATCCCCGTGTCCGCATCCACTCCGGTATGGACTTTCATCCCGAAATGCCACTCATTCCCCTTCTTGGTCTGACGCATCTCCGGGTCGCGTTCCCCAGCCCGGTTCTTCGTTGAGGACGGAGCCTCGATGATGCTGGCGTCCACGATGATCCCTTCCCGAAGCCGCAGCCCCTGGGACGCCAAATGAGCATTGATTTCCTCGAACAGGCCCCGGCCCAGTTGGCGCTTCTCCAGGAGATGGCGGAAGTTCAGGATGGCGGTTTCATCGGGCAGCGGTTCCGGCAGCTTCAGTCCCGCGAACCGCCGCACCGATTCGGCCTCGTAGCGCAGGTCCTCCATGCCGGGGCCGCTCAGATTGTAGAACAACTGCACGCAGTGGACCCGCAGCATCACCGCCAACGGGTAGGGCCGCCGGCCCTACCCGGCCTTGGGCTAGAAGGGCCGGATGCGCTCCTTCAGCCGCTCCCAGGGAATCAGCCCGTCCATCCGCTGGAGAAATAGCTCCCTCCGGGTCTTCCGCTTCTTGCCCGGATATTCCAGGTCCGCAAACGTTGGCTGGTCCATCCAACCTTATTCCCCCGGCCGGCTTCGGCTTCTCCAGCCTTACTATGCCACAACCCGCCGAACTTGTTCAGAGCATTCCTAGCGGAAACACCCCAGCATTCAACCTCTCGGAGACTGTGATGATAAATTCCCGACCACTTCGGCTCGTCAATAAACGGACTCCTCATGTCAGGACGATAGCAAAGTCGGGGAAGGAGGTTTAATAGGGAAGTGAGCTATGGGAGTGTGTGGATATGACAGCGGCGGAATCTCCATTCAAGTGCTTGGAGCAGGCGCCGGATCCCAGGAGGGCCCGGGGAGTCCGGCATCCCTTTCAGGCCATGCTGCGGCTGACCCTGCCGGGCTTGGTCTGCGGCCAGACCACCATGGCCCACAGCGCCCTCTTCGCCAGGATGCACTGGCCGGCACTGAAGGAGCCTCTGGGTTTTCTCAGAAACCATCCGCCCCACGCCGCTGCTATCTCCCGCACCCTGGCCGGTGTCCCTTATGCGCAGTTGCAAGGGGCCCTGACCGGATGGGTGGCTGGCGTGGTGGCGGACCGGGAGGTGAACGCCCCGGCAGACGGCAAGCGGGCCAAGCAGTCCGAGGATGCCAATGGCCATCCCCTGGTGATGGTGAACGTGCTGGCCCATGACCTGAAGTTGGGTCTGGCCCAGTGGCCGGCATCGGAGAAACGGCACGAACCCGGGGTGTTGCGGGAGTAGTTGGCCCAACTGTTCGAGCGCTATCCCGGCCTGAGACTGCTGACCAGGGACGCCCTGTACACGGAGCGGGACCTGTGCCGGGCCATAGTCAGCTACGGACGGGACTGCCTGGCGCGTATCAAGGGGAACCGGCCCGAGGCGCTGGCGGCATTGGCGGACGGGTTTGCCGTGGAGGAACTGGGTGAGCCTGAGGCGGAGACCGTGGGAAAAAAGCGGGTGTGATCGAGAGGCGGCGCATCTGGACCGGTGCGGCGCTGGCCGACTATATCCGGGATGAGTTGGGATTTCCCGGGGCGAGGCAGGGGGTGATGGTGGAGAAGGAGGCGGTGGACATAGCCGCCGGGGAGGTGAGCCGGGAGCGGTGGTATCTGCTGACCAGCCTGAGTTCCCGGCGGTGCGGACCAAAGGAACTGCTTCGAGGGTTCCGCAATCACTGGAGGGTTGAGAACAGCCTGCGCCACGTGAAGGACCGCAGTTGGGATGAGGACGTCCACACGCTGCGCCGTCCGGGACTGGGTGAGGTATACGCCACCCTGGTCAACACCGCGCTGAACGCCCTGCGCCTGGAGGAATGGTTTCCACGGCAGATGTCCATGCCCCTGCGAGCCAAGACCTGCGCCTTCCGCCCAACGCAGACCATCGCCCGCCTCTGCGGTCAACCCTCCTGACTTTGCAATCGTCCTGCCGCTCAGGAGGCGGCATTGCCGCCGTACAGCAGGTTCGCTAAACTGGGTATATGGTCGGCCAAGAAGACGGGACTCGAGGGTGTCCGCTTCCATGACCTGTGGCACACCCATGCAACTTGCTATTGGGGGAGGGGGTCCATCTCAAGGTCGTGTCGGAGCGGCTGGGGCATTCGGGCATCGGGATTACGGAGGACTTGTATTCCCACGTTCTGCCGGGCCTGCAAAGGGAGGCGGCAGCGCAATTGGATGAAAATTCAGGGCTTTGACGGCGGTAGATTTACAAAAGATTGACAAAAAGGGATGAGGGCGGTGTAAATAACCTGGTTTTAGCTTGCGGAGAGATGGCTGAGCGGACGAAAGCGCCGGTCTCGAAAACCGGTTCACGGGCAACTGTGACGTGGGTTCGAATCCCACTCTCTCCGCCACTTTACCTTCCCACTAGGTTCCATGCAGTCTCATTAGAGTCAATAATATAGCTATATTGGTGATACTCGCCCCTTGAGCTTTCCCGTAACACCCCGTAAAATACCACCATATCCCACACATCGTGTGGGAACAAATGTGGGAATGGGGGAAAGATGGGCAAGCTCAGCGCACTCTCCGTAAAGAGGATCAGCAAGCCCGGACGCCACGGGGACGGCGATGGCCTCTACCTCCACGTTGCCCCCGCCGGCACCAAATCGTGGGTCCAGCGCATCGTAATCAACGACAGGCGCCGGGACATTGGACTGGGGGCCTACCCCACCGTCAGTTTGGCGCAGGCCCGTTCATTGGCCACCTCCAACCGCACCGCCGTTTCCGAAGGACGGGACCCACTGGCAGAGAAGCAGCTCGCCAAGGAAGCGGCTCGCAACCCAGCACCGTCAGTTCCGGCGTTTGCAGTAGCCGCCCTCCGTGTAATCGAACTGCGCCGTCCCACTTGGAGCAACCCGAAACACGCCGCACAAT
Organism: Dehalococcoidia bacterium; assembly: GCA_965197575.1. Lineage (GTDB taxonomy): Bacteria > Chloroflexota > Dehalococcoidia > Lucifugimonadales > UBA3495 > VXOI01. The sequence continues at coordinate 16,994 of OZ240214.1, read as the reverse complement.
GGACTTCAACCCTCGAAAGGTATGCCTTTCCGGTGATCGGGAAGAAGCCAGTGGACGAGATCACTCCACGAGACGCGCTGGACGTGCTGGAACCCATCTGGACCGCCAAGAACGAAACAGCCGGCAGGGTCAGGCAACGGATGGGAACCATCATGGACTGGGCGGTTACCCACGGATACCGTCTCGATAACCCGGCAGGAAAAGCCCTTCTCAAGGTCCTGCCCCCGGTGAACAGGGAACCAAATCACCATCCGGCCCTGCCCTACAGCCAGGTGGGCTGGGCCATAGCAAAAGTGCGCGAGTCGACCGCCAACCTGCCGACCAAGCTTGCCTTCGAGTTCCTCGTGCTGACCGCGGCGCGTTCGGGACAAGTACGGAACGCCAACTGGGGGGAGATCCTCTGGGACCGGCGCACCTGGGAAATCTCAGCCATCAAGATGAAAGCCCGCCGTCCTCACAGGGTGCCTCTTTCAGACAGGGCGATGGAAATTCTGCACGAAGCATGGCCGATAACCGGACCGGACGGGCTGATATTTCCTTCCAATCCTGGAGGCAGTGTGGCCTCCGATATGACGTACAACGTGATGTTGAGACGGCTGGGGATACCTGCGGTTCCCCACGGGTTCCGGAGTTCCTTCACCGACTGGGCAGAGGAACAGCTGAGCGGATATTCGCCGGCCGCCGACGCCGCCCTGGCCCACCAGGAGAATAACAAGACCAAGAAGGCCTATAAGAGGACAGATTTCTTCATGCAGCGTATAGGGCTGATGCAGGAATGGGCTGATTACGTCGCGGACAGGGAGAGAGTCCAGGCCCTCGCTGTACGGGATTTGACTACCGCTGCCTGACTTCTCCGGTCTCCCTTGCCCTCTCGAATAGCAACGGTCCCACAAACCGTCGTGCATAACCTTTGTTGTTCTCCGATTGGTCGGATCAGCACCTGGCCAGCTACTCCACCGGATAGACAGTGGCGGGACATCAGGTCCGGCGAATGCGCGCGACGCTGTGGGAAAAGCCTGCGGAACCGGGCTGTCTTGGGCACTACAGTACAGATGCTCCTGGCGGACCCATCATGGGTTACAGACTGGAAAGCGATGTCCTATCTGTCGACCTGACCGCCGGACCGTTCCTCAGTTGGAGTCTAAACCCGAATCCACCGAACGCACGCGTGGGGTTAGTGTCCTGAAGCGGCAAAAAGGTGCTCCTTTGAAACTGGGATAATGGTTTTGCAACAAGAAACCGACCCCGGAAAAGGAGCACTCAATAGATGCTGCCACACCACCACCCCGACCGCATTCATATCGTCTTCGACGATCACCGCCTGGTGGCCAATGCCGGACTGCTCCTGCCGGCCACCCTGGCCCGGCATCTCGGCCTGCCCCAACTGGTTGACCGGCATCTCGACCTGGGCCGCGCCCCGGGCCGGGCCAACCCCGGCGACAAGGTGGATGACCCTGGTGGCCTCCGCATTGGCTGGAGGCGATTGCATTGACGACGCCGACGCGTTGCGCACCGGCGGGACGGCCCGCGCCCTGGGCGGCACGGTCAAGGCGCCGTCCACCCTGGGCACCTTCCTGCGCAGCTTCCGGTGGGGCCATGTCCGCCAACTGGACCGGGTGAGCCGTGAGCTGCTGGCCCGGGCCTGGCAGGCCGGGGCGGGACCCGGCGACGCGCCATTCACCATCGACCTCGATTCGACCATCGGCGAGACCTGCGGCCTGGCCAAGGAGGGCGCCCGCCACCATGGCTACACCGGCAAGCGGGGCTATCATCCGCTGATGGCCGTCGCCGCCGGCACCGGCGACGTGCTGATGGCACGGCTGCGGGAGGGCCGGGCCAACACCGCCCGCGGCGCCGCCCACTTCCTGCGGGAGACGGTGGGGCGGGTGCGCTATGCCGGGGCCAGCGGGCAACTCACGGTGCGGACCGACAGCGGCTTCTATACCCACGCCGTGGTCGCCCTCTGCCGCCGGATGAATGTCCGCTTCTCCATCACCATCCGCCAGCACGCTGGCCTGCGGAACCTGATCGAGGCGATACCCGAGGCGGACTGGACGCCGGTTCCCTACTGGATGGACGGCGCCGCTGCTGTGGCCGAGACCACCTGCACCCCCTTCCAGAGTGAGCCGGACGCCACACCGGTGCGGCTCATCGTACGGCGGGTGAAGCCAACGCCCGGTTCCCAACTGGCCCTCTTCGCCACCTACAGCTATCACGCCTTCATCACCGGCCGGGACGGAGAGACCCTGCAACTGGAGGCGGACCACCGCCGCCACACCGAGATCGAGAACGCTATCCGAGACCTCAAGTACGGCGCCGGGCTCAATCACATGCCCTCGGGGCGCTTCGCCGCCAACGCCGCCTGGCTCGCAATACAGGTGATGGCGCATAACCTGGCCCGTTGGGCCGCCCGCATCGGCCTGGGTGAGCAGATCGTGACCACCAAGACCCTCCGGCGGAGGGTCTTCTCCTTGGCGGGACGGCTCACCCGCCCGGCGCGCCGCCTCACTTCGCATCTTCCCCGGCATTGACCCTGGGAAACCCAGTTCAGCCGCGCCCTGGCACGGCTGCGAGCGATTCCACTTCCTGCCTGACGGCAACGCCGGTGCCTGAGCCACACAACGTACAACCGAACGTCCCCGCCAACTCGCGCCAGCCCGGTCCGCGAGAGTCTCTTGCTGCGTCCTTTCACCGTCATCTCGCCCTGCCCAACGTCCCCAGATGGTCACAAGGTCTCTCTGCGGCGACCGAAGACAGACTCCGGCCCCCTCTACCCGGAATCGTGCCCGGACCATCGCCCCCCTTGCCCCTCATCGCCCATTCCGCTGCTGTAACGTCGTCCCTTCGGTGGATTCGGGCTAAACCAAAGCCAAGGTGAAATGCGCAGTAAGACAGGGTAAATTGGCGGAGGGGCAAAGATAGCTTTTCCAGGTGTCAGGGAGGGGTTGGTGATGGGTGCGAGGGAGATAGACCGGTTTCTCGAACAATGGGAGATGAATGCCAAGGATCTGCACCGGCGGATGATTCTGGCACCCACGCCCCGGGAACGGGAACGCTGGCACGCCATCTGGCTGCTGGCCCAGGGCCGGACGGCATCGGCCACGGCGGAGGCGCTGGACCGGGACCCCCACACCATAGGGCGATGGGCGTCAGCCTTCGGCGAGGGAGGGCCGGCGTCCTTGATATTCGAGCAGACCGGGGGTTCCCCCCCGTCCTCGGCGAGGCGGAGCAAGCGGCGCTGAAAGGGGCGGTGCAGCAACCGCCTGCCTCGTCGGGCATCGGCTTGGCCAACTGGAACTGGAAGGTGGTGCGCGAGTTTGTCTTCGAGAGGGTCGGCATTGAGTTGAGCCGCAGCAGTTGCTTGAACTGGCTGCACCGTTTGGGATTTGCCTTCAAGCGTCCCAAGAAGCGTCTGGTCAAGGCTGATGAGGCCAAACGGGAGGCCTTCGTGGCGGAGTATGCCGCCCTGCGGGAGGAGGTGGGACGCACTGGGGGAAAGATATTCTTCGCCGACGAGGCCCACTTCCGGGCCGACGCCGAATTGCGGGGCAAGTGGGTGCCAAGAGGAGAACCTGCTCTGGTGGACTCGACCAGCCCGCGTTACGGCGAGAAGGCCAGCTACTATTCGGCGGTGTGCTTGGAGACGGGCGAGGTGGAATGGATGGAACTGGAGGGTAACAGCAACGCAGGCACCTCGGCGGCATTCCTGGCCCATTTGCAGGAGAGGCACCCTGGCCCGCTCAGGGTCATCTGGGACAACGCGCCGGCCCATCGCGGAGAGGCGGTGCGAGAGTACCTCGGGACGCCTGGATTGGGGTTGAGGTTGGTGAACCTGCCGGGCTACAGCCCGGACTTCAACGCCGATGAGGCTATCTGGGGCTGGGCGAGAGAGGAGGCCACTGGCAATCTGTGCCTGGGAACCAAGGCGGCTGTGCAGGAGAGGGCCGGCAACTTCCTGGCCGGACTGTCCAGCAGGAAAGACGAGGTGAAACGGCGCTGCCGGGCGATCCTACAATCAAGGGCCGAAGCACTCCCCCGCGGCTTCCAGCCGGATTCCCCGCCTCAGGCAAATGCACATCCCACCTTGGCTTTGGTTTAGACGTGCGCGAGACGGCGGAAAGGCTATCCGACCGAGGCGACGATTATTACCCTACAGAGGAAGGAGGCTCTGTGGGAGATGCTACTGTCCAAAAGCCTCATAACTCTGGAACGCGGAAAGGCTGACCAATGATATTTTTCTTGGCAAAGTTCTTCAACGATGAACCAGGGCAATCGCGTTTTAATTCGTAACTGCACGATTACTCAGTGTTCTGGCGTCTTGTCTCTCAACAAAACCCTCGAAACGCTCTCCATCACTGGAAATCGGGCTAGCTTGATGGACCAGAAGACCCCAGGACATGCAAGTTTTGTCCAAAAATGCCGGTGATTTGAAAGGATTATCAATTCCTTTAATAGCGATTATGCCCCGCAGTTAAAACGCGATTGCCCTGAACGATGAACAACATGCAGAGCGATTTCTGCGCGGGAGCCTATACGCTAACCGGTTGGCCTACTTCAGGAACTTGGAAGGTGACCGCAATCGCGCCGATGCTTATGAAGGCGTCGGGCTGCTAAGAGGCGACATCGAACTCTCCGTGTCAATCAATGGATCGAAGACCGAAGGAATCGTAGTGCCTGAACGTGAACTTGCGGAGCCCATTGAAGTTCGGATGAACTGGACAGAACAAGTCAACCTGCTCTGCATGCACGCTGCGCATAGTGGCGACTACAGCGACATACCCGTTGCCCGGGTGGAGCAATTCAAAAAAGAACAAATCGAGATTCCAAAGGAGTGTCTGGACTTCGGTGAAAACGCCGTTCGGGAAACTGAGGGTTACGGACTGGTCGGCAGGTTAGTCAGATATAGCGATGAGCCATCTGTTGACGTAACTGGTGTCGACACGATATTTCACAAGCGTGAGCGCTACAAGAATCAGCGAGAATACCGGTTTGCGATATTCACTGGTTCGGACATTTGCGACCCTTTAATACTTGAAACAGGTGACCTGAGGGACATCGCGATTCTCTGCAACTCTGCCGAAATCAACGAAGGGATTCAAATATCGTTCCAGACGTAATGACCGTCAAGCTGGATATGCGTGAGGTGGCGGCGGCGTTGCCGGAGGAGGCAGGCGACGATGGAGATATGATGGACAAGGAGCTTGGCAAACCATATATTCCAGGCTAGGAACTTGCAACGGGCTCGGGAGGCAATCATATGATTGACTGGGAAAAGTGTCCTAGAATCGAAAGCGTGCCCGACAGGGTGAGCGGCAACTGGGTGTTCAAAGGCACCAGGTTGCCAGTGTACGCCCTATTCGAGAACCTGGCAGGGGGAGCAACCATCTACGATTTCATGGAATGGTTTGACGGCGTGGACGAATCGGACGTGAAAGCAGTCTTGGAATTCGTGGCTCAAGACCTCCGGGCCAGAGTGCCTGATGCGCATACTGTTCGATAAGGGAACTCCGAGACCGCTTCGCCGCCGGCTCTTCGGACATGAAGTGGAAACCTCCGTTGAGCGAGGATGGGACACTCTCGCCAACGGAGTCCTGATGGACCGGGCCGAAGAAGCAGGGTTCGAGGTGCTGCTCACCACCGACCAGAGCATCAGGCACCAGCAGAACATGGCCAACCGCCAGATCGCAGTCGTTGTCCTGATGAACACCAACTGGCCCAGCATAGCAAGGAACACCGAAGTCGTCCGCATCGCCCTGGAAGGTTTACAACCCGGCGAACTGAAGGAAGTACAGATACCGTAGGGGAATTCTGATTCGTTGACCAACCACACGGCTGCTGGGATGATAGTCGTCGGGAGAACGATGACACCTCTGAGGGTGAAGCATGGTCACCGACACGACTGAAAAGGGCCTAGAAGCCCTTATCACCAACTCACTTACCAGCAACGGGTGGGTCCCCGGAGACCCGCAGGACTACTTGTCGGCCCACTGTGTCGACCTGGGCCACCTCTCCCCATTTCTCCAAGCTACCCAGCCAGATACAGCAGCGTCTCTGTCCCTGGACGCCGACTCCACCACACGAAAGAGATTCCTCGACCGCCTCAAGCGCGAGATAGGCAACCGCGGAATCGTCGACGTCCTCCGGAAGGGCATTCAACACGGCCCTCACGAGATAACGCTCTTCTACGGCACACCAACTCCTGGCAACACCCTGGCCGAGGAGCGTTACCAACAGAACCGTTTCTCGGTCACCAAGCAACTCCGCTACAGCAGCAACAACCAGCAGCTGTCCCTGGACATCGCCCTGTTCGTGAACGGCCTGCCCATCGCCACCATGGAGCTCAAGAACCGCTTCACCGGCCAGACGGTTGCAGACGCGGTCGAGCAGTACAAGAACAGCAGGAGCCCCCAGGAGGACCTGTTCCGGCTGGGTCGGTGCGCCGTACACTTCGCCGTCGACGACGAGGAGGTGAAGTTCTGCACCGAGCTGAAAGGTAAAGCCTCCGACTTCCTGCCCTTCAACAAAGGCAGGGACGACGGCGGCACCGGCAACCCGGTCAATCCCAACGGCATGAAGACAGCGTACCTTTGGGAAGAGATCCTCACACCCGACGGACTCACGGACATACTGGAGAACTACGCCCAGAAGGCCAACAACCGGCAGATATGGCCACGCTACCACCAGCTGGACGTGGTCCGGAAGCTCTTAGCAGACGTCAGGGTAAACGGCGCCGGCGAGAGGTACCTCATCCAACACTCGGCCGGCAGCGGGAAGTCAAACTCCATCGCCTGGGTGGCCCGGCAGCTCATCGGAGTGGAACATGAAGGAGACAACGCCTTCGACTCCATCATCGTCATCACCGACCGGAGAGTGCTGGACAGGCAGATCGACGGGACAATCCGCCAGTTCACACAGGTCGCCTCCACCGTGGGACACGCCGACAGGTCCGGGGACCTCCGCCGCTTCATCACCGAAGGCAAGAAGATAATCATCACCACCGTCCAGAAATTCCCCTTCATCCTGGACGACATCGGCAACGACCACCGGGACCGGAAGTTCGCCATCATCATCGACGAGGCCCACTCCAGCCAAGGCGGAAAAACCGCGGGCGCCATGGCCCAGGCCCTAGGCGAGGCGTCGGCGGACGAAGACGACGAGGACACCTTCGAGGACCAGGTCAACCGGATAATAGAGAGCCGCAGGCTCCTGGCCAACGCCTCCTACCTCGCTTTCACGGCTACTCCCAAGAACAAGACACTGGAACTGTTCGGGGCTCCAGACCCCCAACCGGACGGCACGGTCAAACACCTGCCCTTCCACAACTACACGATGAAGCAGGCCATCGAGGAAGGATTCATCATGGACGTGCTGACCAACTACACGCCGGTCAACAGATACTTCAACCTGGCCAAGAGCATCGACGACGACCCTCGGTTCGACTCGAAGAGAGCGCAGAGGAAACTCCGCAGGTACGTGGAAAACCACGAATACGCCATAGCTCAGAAGGCCGCCATCATCGTCGACCACTTCAACCACTCGGTGTTCATACCCAGAAAAATGGGTGGACAGGCTCGGGCGATGGTCGTCGTCGACGGCGTGGACCGCGCAATCAGGTACTACACGCGATCCGGGAGCTCGTACACCAGAGAGGCCTGACGTTCAAGCCCCTCGTCGCGTTCTCAGGATCCCGGAAGGTCGACGACCAAGAAGTCAGCGAAGCCCTGCTGAACGGGTTCCCAGAGAACAGGACCGCGGAACGCTTCCAAGAGGACCCGTACCGGATCCTGATATGCGCCGACAAGTTCCAGACGGGCTATGACGAACCGCTTCTGCACACGATGTACGTGGACAAGCACCTGTCCGGGATCAGAGCAGTCCAAACGCTCTCAAGGCTGAACCGCTTCCACCCGAAGAAGTCCGACACCTTCGTGCTGGACTTCCTGAACAGCACCGAGGTGATCCAGGAATCGTTCGAGGATTACTACCGGACCACGGTGCTCTCCGACGAGACCGACCCGAACAAGCTCCATGACCTGAAGGGAGGACTCGACCAAGTCCAAGTCTACTCCCAGCAGGAGATAGAGGACCTGGTCCAGAAATACCTGGACGGGGAAGACCGGTCCACCTTCGAACCGGTACTGGGGCAGTGCGCCGACAGGTACCTGAAACTCACCGAGGACGACCAGGTCAGGCTAAAGGGGTCGGCGAAGTCGTTCACCCGGCTCTACGGGTTCCTGTCCCAGATCCTCCCGTACGCCAACCCCGAGTGGGAGAAGCTCTCGATATTCCTGAACTTCCTGATACCGAAACTGCCAGCACCAGAAGAAGACGACCTTTCTCTGGGCATCCTGGAAGCCGTGGACATGGAGACCTACCGGACCGAGAAGCAGGCCACGATCAGGATCACCCTGGAAGACGAGGACGCAGAGATAGACCCGGTCCAAGCCGAACGGGGCGGAGGCAGGCAGGAATCCCTGCTAGAACTGCTGTCCATGATCCTGGACGAGTTCAACAAGACCTGGGGCAACGCTTTCAGCAACCCGGAGCACGTCACCGAGATCATCAAGGCGATGCCAGACCGGGTGAACGAGGACACGGCCTACCAGAACGCGAAGATGCACTCGGACAAGCAGAACGCCCGGATCGAACACGACTCGGCACTGAGGAAGCAGATAACGGCCAGCCTGAAGGACAGCACCGAGCTATACAAGAAGTACACCGAGGACCAGGCCTTCCAAGACGACCTGAACGACCTGATATTCCAGCTGACCTACAGGCCCGGGAAACAGGAGTAAGATATGGAAGCGATCATATCCCTAGCGAGAGTCCTCTTCGTGCCGACAGCAATTGCGGCATTGTTCTCATTAGTCGCTTTGTCCGCCGAAACCATGGGCTTCGTGGACCTCTCAAGATCCATGGGCCAGGCATTAGCCTTGGCATTCGTGGTCTGCGGACTCACCGCCTGGCTCACCGCAGGTCCAATGTTCTACGGACACCGCTGGCAATGATACTAATCGTGCCCACTTAGCGAGTCATGAACCGACAAAGTTAACCTCCCCAGACATTCACGAACTCAGTCCCTGCTCGACAAATCCGATAGAATCCATCCAGCAAGAACCGCCCAGCCCAAGAGGCCAGCCATGACCACCAAGCCACAGACGCTCCTGCCACTGCCGGACCCGCCGGAGCGCGAGCCAGACGACATGACCAGCTTCCGGAACCTCACCAAAACCGGCAATGTCTACCTGCTCACCAACTACCTCGGCAACCCGGACACCACCATCGTCGACGGGGAAAGATTCATCATCCCCGAGCCCGGCACACCGCCCAGCCAGTGGATCTACCCGGACATGCTTGTCTCCTTCAACGCCAACCCAAACCTCTACGACCAGGACAACAGCTACGTCATCTCCCGGCAGGGCAAGCCCCCCGACCTGGTCATGGAAATAGCTTCGGGGAGGACCGGCCGGAACGACGTGGAAAACAAACCGGCAAGGTACGCCGCTCTGGGCGTCTCCGAGTACTGGCGCTTCGACCACACCGGCAACTTCCACGGGACCAGGCTGGCCGGGGACCGTCTGGCGGAAGGGCGGTACGAGCCCATCGCCATCGAAGAGCTCGAGGAAGGCGTCCTGCAGGGCTACAGCGCCGTGCTGGGCCTGCTGATCAGGTGGGAGCACGGTCAGCTCCGGTGGCACGAACCCGAGACGGGAGAACACATACCCACCTTCGAGCAGGAGCGGGAAGGCAGGCTGGCCGAACAAGAAAGCAGGCTGGCCGAACAGGAAGGCAGACTGGCTGAGCGGGAAGGCAGGCTGGCGGCCGAGGCCCGGGTCCAAGAGCTGGAGGCGGAACTGGCGCAGAGGGACGGAGAAGGATAAACAGCGTCTTCATTTCCCAAAGGGCCAGGCAGGCGTCTCACGGCCAACCGGTTTTCATTCCAAGCGCCTCAACGTCCAGGACGCAGTCATGCCCTTCGTAGTCCCGGCGTGTCTTCTTGCGTCCGCTAAGCGAACGACATCTGGCGGATCTCCATTTGGCCATCTGCGCCACCGACGCCGGAAGCCAGTGCATCGTAAACCCGGTCCAGCCTTGATTCATCATCATCCGCGCCAATGAAAGTGCAACCCCTATCCCGGGCCGCGACGGCCGCGCCGCTACCGCCGCAGAGCATGGCGTCGCAGACGACCTGCCCCCGGAGGGCGAACCGGTTCACCACGCATCCCTTGCCTGCGTCGATTACACTCAGCCAGTCCCCGCCGCTGTAAAGCGTCCTGGGCGCCTCTATCACGGCCTCTCCGCCCCCGAGCCGGTAGCTGGGCTTGCCAAAGACCAGCAACGGAAGGCAGCGGGCGCTCACCCAGTGGGGCTCCTCCGAGGCCGCCACTACGTTTGGATACAGGAGGTAGAACAGGGATACCCACTCAAGGTCGCGACTTTTCAAATGGCCAAGGAGTTCCGGAAGACGTTCCCCATCGGCGCCCACGACCAGGACTCCGTCGTCTTTGAGAACGCGGCCCGCAAGGACCACGGCGTCCGAGAACACCTGCAAAGGGGCGCCCAAGGGCGGCATGACAACCAGCACGTCGACACTGTCCGGTCGGATCCGCCTGCCGAGACCGGCGACCGTCGAATGAAAGAGCTGGATGCCTTCCCCAGCCCACCTGGGTGGGTCACGTTCTTTGTCCGTCCCGGCCGAGTCAGCCGCTTCTTGGGAAATCCGCTTTACGGCGGTAGCGACCGTCCTGGCCTCCCCGGCGCTGACCATCTCCACCGCTCTCCGCTGGACCTCCGGTTCTTCGTCCACCACCCGGGAAGCGTCGCTGACCTTGACCAGCGACTGCTCCAGGGCGCGCCGCAGTTCCGGGACCGCCGGGCTGGACTCGTCGAGCACCTTTCTGGCGTGCTTTACGGAGCTCTCGCTTACTCCCAGCAGCTCGGCCGATTCCCTGACGGTCAGAAAAAAAAGAGGTAAATTTACCTCTTTTTCAGGGTCATTTGCCGGACGGCCGCGTTTGGACAGGGCCGAGAGCTTGTAGGCCGAGACGGCACGCCGGGTCTCGTCCAGGTGCCTGCGCAACAGGTTCCTGGAAGCCAGATACAAAATAGGGTTGACCTCGTCATCGAGGAACTGGTACCGGGGCTCGACACCGGCCTCGAGGCAGGCGAGGTACCTGTGCCGGCCGTCGATGATCTCGCCGCGCCAGACGGCGATGGGTTCGAGCAGCCCTTGCGCCCCGATGTCCCCTACGAGGTCCTCGAACTCCTGTTTGGCGTAATCGGGGAAGGCTAACGCCAGCGGGCTCAACGGATAGCGGTTCGCCGTGCTCATTGACAACATGCCTCATTGACCTCCCGTACGTGATGGCAAATCCCTAAATCCAGCTTACTGGTCCCGCCGTGTCAAGCGTTTCCTCTGAAGCGGATTAAGGGCCACCCACGGACCCTCCTCAGCCGGGACGGTCCTGGCGATGTCGTCAGGTTGCGGTCCTCTTTTTGGAGATCTGAGGCCTGACGACGGCCTGAACTTACGCCAGGCCAGTCCCGGAATAACGGGGAGAGGTGGCCGGCACCGGCGCTTACCTGCCTCTGCCGCCCGGCGATGGCGCCGGGGAGAAGCTGGTGTGAGGCCACCCAACCTGAGTGGATGTTCGCCCTTTGGTTATCGAGAAGGCGATCCCCTTTCCCTGTTGCGAAGGCAACCCGGGCGATCCGGCATCGAACGGCGGGAAAGTGAGGACATCGAGGTCACGCGGCCAACTGTCCGGGCGGATTCTGATATCAGAACCAGGCACGGCGTGCATAGGTTGTAGATTGGTCCCGGGAAAGGAGGGCGCCTCAGCTGAAGGCGTTCGAATCTACAGGAATCGCCGGCCAGGGAAACAGTTTCCGGCGTCCTGCGATCGAGGGGCCGCGAGTGCAAGGACGGACTCGAGAAGTTCCAGCTCTACCGTGGGGTTGTCTGGGAAGTAGGCGATTATCAAATGACCAGTGGTAACTGGACAGGGATAACCGCTTCCGTTCGGCTCCCGGCTCTGCCGACAGCCACCGTCTACCGAGGTGATGCCCCCGTCAACGGAGCGGTTCTCCCTTCAACCGGGCTGGTTTCGCCGGCGACCTGCTTGCCGCAAGCCAGAGCCCTCCCGTCCGGGAGCGTTACATCGGGCCCAACCGGCCCTACAACGATGTTGCCGGGCAGTTCATCAGCTGCCCTGAGCGCCTGGGTCGGTAACGAGGACGTTTGCCGGATCGAGTTGAATGGGGGCACCTACATGGACCAGCCTCCCCCGGCAACTTCCGGGACATTATGCAGGCGTACGCGAGACACGCAGCACAGATCAGGGCAACTTGGGACGCTATCCACAGGAGGTAGCCGATGGACGTAGTTCTGGTGAAAAACGCCAACCGGATGATGACCACCGCCGCCCTGCTGGATAATGGAATCGAGCTGAGCTTCGCCGACGGGTTCAAGGGCCTCATACCCTACGCCGAAGTTCCCGAGGTCAAGACACGCGAGGGGATATCCGGCCTGGAGTTGCCCAACCCTTACGAGATGGTCCTGCGGTCGGCCGGGGGCGAGAGCGTGGAAATTCCCTGGGACTTTGCACGGCACTACTGCGACGCCTCGTACCGGCCAACGGTCGAGGCCATAGCAGCACTGGGAAGGCAGACCGTCGGTGAGCGGGTCCGCAGGTTCCGGGAGTCCGCCGGGTTGACCCAGGAGGCGCTGGCCCGGGCGGCGGACATAGGGAGAGTCACGCTGGTGAGGCTGGAGAACGGAGAACAGTCCCCCAGGTTCAAGACCCTGAAAGCGGTCGCCGAGGCTCTGGGTGTGGCCGCCCCTGATTTGCTGGTCGAGCCGGAGTTCTTGCCCCGGTAGCCAGTCAGTGGTTGCGGTACCCGATCAGCTCCCTGATACGGGCCCACAGCGCCTCCCGGTCCGCCTCCAAGTTCTCCCACAGCTCCGGCACGTCCCGAACCGGTCCGTCACCACCAGCTCGCACCCGCACCCGGCGTACTGCTCCAACTGGGACAGATCGCTCAGGAACTGGTGGCACCAGCCCTGATCGTGCTCCTGGATCAGCCGGGCGATCTCCACCGTGGAGCGCATCGGGTAGATGACGCCCAGTATGGACAGCAGGGCCGCGCCCGATTGCCACAGGAGTATGTGGGCGGTCATGCCGGCCAGCCGCGCACGGCTCTGGCTGTACCTGCGGTCCCTGCCCCACTCCTGCTCGTCCCTTGCCGACCGGGCATCCGCCCGTGCCATCCGCAACCGTTCCAGCGTTACCAACTCCCACTCGTTGGAGGTGTCGCCGTCGTGCCGGTAGCGGTCCTCAGCGCCGGAATCTCGAGGGAATATGAGACCCCTGCGGGCCGCCCTGGCGACTCTGTGGTTCAGCGTCCGCCTGAGGGCGGCATAGCGCTCCGGCGTCAGAATGCAGGGCCAGTCCTCCAGGTCGGCCTGGTACTCCGGGGAGTCCTGGTAGTGTGCGTTCTTGGCACGGAGGACGGCCCACATCAGGCGGTCGGCCTCGGACTTCTCCGACGCCGCCTCATGGACCACGATCACGTTGAAGTCGGACTGCTCGTCCCATCCGCCCCAGCCGCGGGAGCCGTGCAGGACCACGCACTCGGCCCCGGTGTCCGCCAGGACCTCGCGGCAAACGGCGACGGCAACGGGGTCGGCGTCGGGGTGCACGACCTCGGGCAGGTCCTTGCCGATGCGGTGTCTGGAAACCAGCATGGTTACGCCTTCGAGTTGCTCGGCCTTGGTCCGGAAGACGTAGACCTGTTACTGTCACTGTATTCGAGTATGTCACTGCAATGGCAGGGAGTCCACCGGCGAAACCGGGAGCAGGCACATGTCAACGCCTGAAAGAGGACCGGCCTCTATCCGGGCAAGCGCCGGCACGGCACAGGGGATACAGCGGGTCCCCGAAGCTCGGGTAGAGGGCTTCAAGGAGGCCGTGCAAGAAGCCTTGCATGCCCAAGCGGAGTTGCCCGCGGACCCGCACGTGCAAATATGAACTCGGACGACGGCAAGTACATCCTGGCGCCAACCGCCTTTCACTCCATGCGGGAAGCCCAGGAACTGGCCGACTCCCTGGATGCAGTCGTCCAAGAGCAAGGGATGGGCACCGCCGGCGTCGGGCGGCAACTGGTAGCGATATTCTCCAGGCTGATCGCCAACGCCGCCGAACACAGGATGAGCCCTGCAGTCAACCACGCCCACGTCCGCTTCATGCCACACCGCCGAGGCCACGCTTTCGACTGCGTCGTGGCCGACTCCGGCCCGGGCATCCGTGCAACTTTGGAGCGGAATCCCAACCTGCCGGACATCGATACCGACGTGGATGCCATCGCCCTCGCCGTCCAGGAACTCGTCTCGGGCACAGACGTACCGACGAGAGGCGCCGGCCTTTGGACAACGGTCAATGAGATGAAAAAGCCGGGCCGGAAGGTCCTGCTCCACTCGGGCGCCGGCCTGCTCACCATGTACGGCACCGCCGAACCCGAGCTCAGGGAAGTCGAATACAGGCAGGGCACCGTGGCGCGGCTCACCATTCCGGCGTGATGACATACGCGCCGGCCGACGCAACTCACGCGGACCTGACCTCCGGCATTCTGGGCGTCCGGAAGGCTCGTCGCTTGGGAAACGGTGATGGAATCATCCCGCCTCGACGCAAACGCGGCTGGCCAGGGCGTGAACCCCTGGCCCAGCGCGTTCCAGTAGGGAAGCGTCTGCTCGTTTATTAACACGACCGGGATGCCGCCACCGCCTTATTCACCCTGGTGTCAGCCAAGTACGAACGGGGCAGCATCATCCTGAAAGCCGTCGTCATCATGGCGAAATTCTTCGCCAGACGCCGGTCCCGGCCCTAATATTACAACGACAGTTCAAGGCGGGATGGCCGGGGATGCACGGAGAGTGGCGCGACGTTTGGCGTGAGACCGGCTGGCCCGATGGTTGCGCAACTGCTCCGCCTGTAGCAGTCGCAACAAATCCTCCGGCCCGAACCACTCACGGGGCAGCATCTCACGCACCACCCGGTACACCTGCGGACGGGTGATCCGTGGCATCTTTTTCCCCCCAATCCTGCTGTAGGCCCAACAGGAACGCTCCGCCCAGCAGGCACATGGCTATGTGGTGATGCCAGCCTGCCCAGCTGCGGGTCTCGTACTCGTCCAGCCCCACATCGCCCTTTTCAGTCTCGAATTCAGTCTCAATGCGCCACCTGGAACCGCCCACGTAGGCCAGGGTCTCCAAGGGAGTGTCTTCAGGAGCGTTGGACAGGTAGTAGCGGGGCTCGCTGCCGTCCAGGTTCCGGCGGTAGACGGCCCAGTGGATCTCGCCGGGCTTCCGCCTGCTGGCCGGACGCACCCTCTGGGCGCTGAACCGGTAGGTGCGCGGCCCCTGGGATCCCTCCGCCACCGTTATCTCCCGCCAGGCCTCATCCGGCAACCCATCACTGCGCTGCTCCATGGTCCGGCGCTGTCCGTCCACCAGCCTGGGTTTGCGGGGACGCCCGGACCCCTGATATTCCGGACTGGTCCAAGCCGGCTCCATGGGCCAGGCCGTGGTGCCGCCCGGAACGTCCAGCACGTACCACATCCCCAAGTTCGCCAGTCCCTCACGAAAGGACGGCGACATCCCGAAGGCGTCGTCTCCGGCAACCCACTCGGCCCTGAGATGGCCCAGCTCCAAGGCACGCGCCAGCATCTCCAGGGCCAACTCTGTCTTCGAACGGTAGTTCCGCCGGTGTTCCGGCACACCCGCCGCCGCACAGCGGCCCGGCTCCGAGGTCCAACTCTCGGGCAGATACAGCCGTTTGTCCACCAACGCCCGGCCCAGCGGGCTCACGTAAGCCAGGAACATCCCGGCCTGGCAGTTGGCCACCTTGCCCAGTCTGCCGCAGTACTGCCGGGCCACCCCCGCCGATTTCCTCCCCTGCTTGGGGAAGTCGCTGCCGTCCAACACCCACACCGCCTCAGGGTGCCCCAGCCTGGGGCTCAGGTACTCTTGGAGGCGTCCCATCACCGCGTCGTCATCCCAGGGGGCTTTGGTGAGAAAGCGCTGCATGGCCCGGGCCGAGACTCCCACTGATTCGGAGAGATTCTCGGCGTTGCGCCGGTCCTGGGACTGCACCAAGAGGGCCCGGAGATAGTTCTGGCTGTGGTTCCGCGACTCACTGCGCCCGAACAGCGGAGCGAAGTAAGCGTGAAAATCCTGAAAGGCCTCGTACACTTGCTCGAAAGCCGCAGCATCCACTTCCCTGCCTCACCTGCCCAAGCCTTCCCCAGTTGCCTTGTCACTTTATCACACCAACTGTCGTTGTAATACTAGTGTGGTGTAACCAAAGTTGGTCGCATGTTTGCCGGGGCGAGGTCCTCTCGGGCTTCTCAACCTTCGACGAGATTGAGCCGGGGCCGCCCGCGTCCCAGGGTCTCGCGGGCGGCCCCGGCCCGGGAACCCCACGCCTCGCAGATGCCGGTATCCCCATCAAGGGAGGTGAAATTCATGTAATCAGGCACCCGTAAGGCGCTCCTGCGCCGCCAACGCGAGGACCGAGCGCAATCTCACGGGCCGGACTGGGCAACCCAGTTCCGGCCCGTTTTCGTGTTGCAGCCCTCGCCCGCGACATCCCCTTCCCACGACGGAAGGACACCGCCCGCCCGGCGCTCCGGCAGAAGGCCGCGGCGCAGGACGGAGCGCGGGCCAAACTCACGACACTCACGACGACACAAGGAGGTCATGATGACCAGGATCACCACCAACATGGAGGACTGCGTCGAGCGGGTCAAGGGGGCTCTCGACGAGATGGTCCGCTACATCGGGGAAAAGGAGGACCTGACCAAGGATTTCGACGACGTCCTCCACCTGATCGTCCCCGGCGACGGGCACCGGCTGCTCACCCTGGGCGACTGGCGCCACTCGCCGGCCCTCGAGCCCGAGATCATCGGCTGGCTGGCCGGCGGCCCGGACGGCGAAG